>NZ_QPKJ02000001.1 GCF_003344625.1 Solirubrobacter deserti
GTCATGTGCGGATACAGCGCGTAGTTCTGAAAGACCATCGCGATGTCGCGATCCCGCGGCGCCAACTCGTTGACCCGCTCGCCACCGATGACGAGGTCGCCCTCGCTGATCTCCTCGAGCCCCGCGACCATCCGCAGCGCCGTCGACTTCCCGCACCCGGACGGGCCGACGAGGATCATGAACTCCCCGTCCGCGATCTCCAGCGACAGGTCCTTGACGGCCTCGAACCCGTCCGGATAGCGCTTCCACACGTGCTCGAAGCGGATCTCCGCCATCAGGTGCCTCCTCGCAGGATGTCGATGACGGCGGCGGCGGTCCACGAGAAGTCGTGCGCGCCGAGGCCCTCGCCGGTCAACGGGTCGTAGTACTCGCGCATGCCGGAGCCCGCGACCAGGTCCAGCGTCGTGCGCTCGAGCTCCGCGGCCGGCCCGTCGAAGCCCTGCGCCCGCAGCCCACGGCTGAGCAGCCAGTTCAGGTTCGCCCAGATCGGCCCGCGCCAGTAGCGTCGCGCCTCGAACTCGGGCGCGGTCAGGTCGTAGGACGCCACGCCCAGCCCGGCCGCGCTGCGGAAGTGCGCCGACCCCAGCTCGGCCGCCACCGCCACACCCACCTCGCCCGGCAACCCTGGGTCCAGCAGCGGCGCCAGCGAGAGCACCGTGCGCCGCTCCAGCCACGCTCCCGACACCAGGTCACGCGGCCGGAAGCGCGACCCGTCCCACAGGCTCATGAGCCCGTCGTGGATGCGCGCGGCGGCCTCGCGGTGCGGGCCCGCGTCCTCGCCGACCCACTCCGCGATCTCCACCAGCGCGTGCGTCGACCACAGCCAGATGGCGTTGAACAGCGGGTCCTCGACCTGGAACTGCGAGCGGCCGTCGTCCGCGTAGCCGCTGTCGCGGTACGCGCGCGCGAGGTGCACGAAGCGGTCGTAGTCGGCGTCGCTCGGGCGCTCGGCGGCGTCCACGTGCCGGCGATCCTGGCGCTCGTACGGCTCGACGCCGCCCGCCGGCAGGGACACCGCCGCCAGCGGCTCGTCCCACGCGGGGGAGTTGTCCAGCCCCGACTCCCACGGGTGCACGATCGCCGCCAGCCCGCGCCCGCCCGCGTCGCGCCGGCCCGCCAGGTACTCGTGCTGCGCGCACAACGGCCCGAAGACACGCCGCAGGAACTCCTCACCGGCGCCGCGCTGGGCGACCTCCAGCGCCGCGCGCGCGTGCAGCGGCGGTTGCGTGAGCCCCGACGTCGCGACGCCGTCGACGCCGCTGTCCCAGAACGCGGGCCCCGGGAAATACGCGTCCTCGGGCACCTCGGGGTGGAAGACGATGTGCGGCACGCGCCCGTCCGGCCACTGCCCGCGCAGCAGCGACTCCAGCTCCGCCGCCGCCCGCGCGCTGTCGACCCACGACCAGCCGATCGCGATGTAGGCGGCGTCCCAGCCCCACTGGTGCGGGTACTGGCGCCGCGACGGCACGGTCGAGCCGCCCGTCCAGTTTGCGGACAGCACCGCCTCCGCCGACTGCTCGAGCGCGGCGCTCATCCCTTCTCCGCCCCGCGCGTGAGGCCCTCCGTCATCAGCCGCTCCGCGAACAGGAACAGCACGATGATCGGCACCGTGAGGATCACCGAGCCGGCCATCAGCGTCGTCGCGGGCGTCTCGATGTTGGTGAGCTGGGACACGCCCAGCGACACCGTCCAGTTCGGCCGCTCCTCGACCAGGAACAGCAGCGCGAACAGGAACTCGTTCCAGGCGATCATGAACACGAACAGCCCGGTCGCGGCGATCGCCGGGATCGCGAGCGGCAGCGTGATCTTGCGGATGATCTGCATGCGCGTCGCGCCGTCGACCTCGGCCGCCTCCTCCAGCGACACCGGCACGGTCTCGAAGTAGTTGCGCAGCATGTAGACGCAGATCGGCAGCGTCTGGGCGACGTACACGATCACGAGCACCCACAGCTCGCCGCGCAGGCCCATCTTCGAGAACGCGACGAACAGCGGGATGGCCAGCAGGATCGCCGGGAACAGGTACACGCTCAAGAACAGGAAGTGGACGGCGCGCCGGCCGAAGAACTCCAGCCGGGATACGGCGTAGGCGCCGAGAATGGACACCAGCAGCGTCACCACCACCGTCCCGGCGGCGAGCAGCAGCGAGTTCAGCAGGAAGCGCAAGAAGCCCTCGCCGCCCTCGCTGGTCGGCTTGAGCACGCGCTCATACGCATCGGTGGACAGCTCGCCGAGCCCGACGATGATCGACCCGGGCGACTCGATGATCTCCGAGATGTCCCGCACCGACAGCAGGACCATGTAGTAGAAGGGGAACACCGTGATGAGCACGAAGAACGCGATCCCGAGCGGGCGCAGCACGCGCAGCGCCGCCACCTCGATCGCGTAGCGGTTCCAGCGTCGTCTCATGCCGGGCGGTCCCTTTCGGCGAAGAACTTCAGGTAGACGAGCAGCAGCACGGCGAGCACGGCGGCCATGAACATCGCCACCGCCGCCGAGGCGCCGACGTCGTTGCGCGCCGTCAGGAACGAGTACACCTGGGTCGCGAGCACCTCGGTGCCGGCGCCGCCGCCAGTGAGCAGGTAGATCTCGTCGAAGGCGTTGAAGGTGAAGATGAAGCGCAGCACCGCGATCAGCGCGATCACGCCCGCGAGCTGCGGCAGCAGGATGTGGCGGAAGACCTGCGTCGGCGTCGCGCCGTCCATCTTCGCCGCCTCCTCCAGCTCTCCGGGCACGGCCTGCAGCCGCGCGAGGATGAACAGGAACGCGAACGGGAACGACTTCCAGCTCTCGAAGAAGATCACCATCAGCAGCGCCGTCGGCACGCCGAAGCTGAGGCCGAAGAGCGTGATCTCGCCGCGCTCCTGCGACAGGAACGGGATCGGGGAGTCCCAGCCGAGCACGTCTGTCCCGACGGCGTTGACGAACCCGAGCTGCGGGGAGAGCAGCACGCGCCAGATGAACGCGATCGCCACCACCGGCGCGACATAGGGCAGCAGCATCACTCCGCGCACGGCCGCGCGGCCCTTGAACGGCCGGCGCACGAGCAGTGCCGCGATCAACCCGAGCGCGATCGCGCCGAAGGTCCCGAGCACCGAGTACATGAGCGTGACCCGGATCGCCGCGAGGAAGTCCGACGAGCCGAACAGCAGGTCGTAGTTGCGCAGCGTGTACTCGCTGCCGAGGATGTCCATCCGGCGGATCTGGATCAGCCGGATGCGCTGGAAGGACAGCAGCAGCGCCCACAGCACCGGCAGCACCACCATGACCACGACGACGATCACGGTGGGGGAGACGAGCGCGAGGCCTGCGCGCGCGTCGCGTTGCGCGCGGGTGCCCCGCGCGCGACGCTTCGGCTTCGCCTGAACGGCGGTCACAGGACTACTCGAGCCCGGACTGGATCTCCTCGACGGTGGACTGGACTTCCTTGGCCGCCTCGGCCGGGTCCTTGCCACCGATGACGTCCGCGACCGCCGAGGCGATCGGCTGCTCGCCGCGCAGCGCGCCCATCAACGCGCCCTGGCCCTGGGCGAAGCCCCAGCGCTGGAAGTTCGCGACGCCGTCGGCCAGGGAGGCGACGGAGTCCTCGCTGTAGAACTCGGTCAGCGGCGCCTTGGTGTCCACGCCGCTCTCGAGCCCGGCCCACGCCGTCTGGAACTTCTTCGGGTCCGAGCTGTCGCCGGCGCGCACGGGGTACTTGCCCTGCGGCGAGAGCCCGAGCCAGCGCACGTAGCCGTCGCTGAGCATGAACTCGGCGAGCTTCTGCGCGTCCTCGGTCGGGGCGTCGACGGAGATGTTCACCGTCGAGACCGAGCCGAACTGGCTGGGCGTGCCGCCCGCGCCGGTCAGCGGCCCGACGAGCCCGCTGTTCTTGGCCAGGAACGCCGGATCGTCCTTGCACTCCTCGCACGACGGCTTGGTGTCGGCGCGCAGGCCGGCCATGCCGTCGAGCAGGAACGGCGACCAGAACATCATCGCGGCCTTGCCGGCGAAGTAGGTGCCGCGCGTGGACTCGACGTCCTGCGCGCCCGAGACGGAGTAGTTGGAGGCGATGTCGCCGTACCAGCGCAACGCCTCCACGCACGGCGGCGAGTCGAAGGTGACCTTGCCGCCGTCGTCGACGATCTGGCAGCCCTGGGCGAGCGCGACGTGCTCGAACGTCTCGCTCGTGAAGCCGTCGCCGGGCTTGGTCGCGAGCGTGATGCCGGCCATGCCGTCGCCGTTGAGCTCCTCGGCGGCGGCGCGCACGTCGTCGAGCGACTGCGGCGCCTCCAGCCCGGCCTTCTCGAACAGGTCCTTGCGGTAGATCAGCAGCTGCCCCCAGCCGTCGCTCGGCACGCCGGTGGCCTTGCCGTCCGCGCTGACGAGATCGAGCGCCTTCTTGGAGAACGTGTCCACCCCGAGCTTGTCGACGACGGCCTGCGCCGCGTCGGCGTCGAAGATCCCCTCCAGCGCGTACTGCTGGGACTGGTCGAGCGGGGTGGCGAGCACCACGTCGGGCAGCTCGCCGGCGGCCGCGGCGTTGGTCATCAGCGTCGCCAGCTGGTCCTCGGGGACCGGCACGAGCTTGGTCTTGATGCCGGTCTTCTGGGTGAAGTCGTCGAGGATGGCCTGCGTAGCGGTCATGCGGTCGGGCTGGGACTCGTTGTTCCAGACCGTCAGGGTCTCGCCGCTCGGCCCGCCCGCGCTGTCGCCGCCGCCGTCATCGTCGCCGCCGCCGCACCCGACCGCGAACGCGGCCAGCCCGGCGAGGCAGAACATCGCTGCACGTCGCATCCTCATCGCTCTCCTCCGTCATAGGTGAAGGCCACCTTCACGGCCTCGTTCGGGTTCTCGTCGAGCCAGCCGTAGGCGTCCACGGCGTCGGCAAAGGGGAAGTGGCGGACGGGCAGCCCGTCGGTGCGGACGGCGCCCGAGGCCAGGAGGTCGACCACGGTCTGCATCACGCGCGGGCGGTTCCACGCCGGGTACGCGCGGTGCGGCGCGCCCCAGGCGCCCATGCTGGAGACCATGTCGAGCCGGTTGTGGTGCCACTCCTCGCCAAGGCGCAGCTCGGGTGCGCCGCCCTGGTAGAAGCCGACGGTGACGACGCGGCCGCCGAGCCCGGGCGCCGAGACCGCGGCCTGCAGCCCGGCGGTCGCCCCCGAGGTCTCGACGGCCACGTCCACTCCGTGCCCGGCGGAGCGCTTGAGCGCGGCGCCCGGACCGTCGGGCGCCGCGGTCGGGTCGAGGGCGTCGTCGGCGCCGAGCTTGAGCGAGAGCTCCCGCCGCGACTGGACCGGGTCGATCGCGACGACGCGCGCCGCGCCGGCGAGCTTGGCCATCTGCACCAGCAGCAGACCGATCGCGCCGAGCCCGATCACGGCCACGTGGTCGCCGAGTTTGATCTGCGCGTCGTGCACCGCGACGAGCGCGACGGCACCGACGCTGACGAACAGCCAGCGCTCGAGCGGAGCGTCCTGGGGCAGCCGCACCGGCGGGTAGGTCGCGGCGGCGGCGACGTCGAGATCCAGGGTCGCCTCCTCGCGGTGCGGCGCGCCGACGTGCACCAAGTCGCCGGGCGCGAGCTCGGTGACCTGCTCGCCCACCTCGGCGACCCGGCCGACGAGCTCGTATCCGAGTGGGGCGGGGTAGGTCGCGGTCGGCGTGTCCGGCGTGATGAACGCGCGCAGCGCGCGGTCGAACACGCGCTCGTCGAACGCCGAGGTCCCGCGGTACAGGCTCAGCTCGGTGCCGTGGCTGACGCCGCTGAGCAGCGCCTTGACCCGGATCGAACGGGGCGCAAGCGCCTCCGCCGGTACGTCAGACAGCCGCAGTGAGCGTGGACCGTCGAGCTCAAGTGCTCGCGCCACTCGTCTCCTCCCTGGATCTTCCGCGTAGTGGTTCTTCGAGCGTAAAGCACTTTCATGTAGCTGGCAAGCAGATTTGGTTTAGCCACTACGCAGAAGTCGCTCGACAGTGCTGAATCGCGGCGATAAGGTGGCGCACAATGCACGACGGTTCACTCGGTGGCGTTCTCCGGCTCATCCGTGAGGGCCGCGCGCTCACCCGCACCGACGTGATGGACGTCACCGGTCTGTCGCGCTCGACCGTCATGCAGCGGCTCGGCGTGCTGCTCGATGCGGGCCTGCTGGTCGAGCAGCCCGAGGCCGGCCCGTCCAGCGGCGGCCGCCGGCCGGCCGCGCTCACGTTCAACGAGCGCGTCGGCATCGTGCTCGCGGCCGACCTCGGCGCCGAGCACGGGCGGCTCGCGGTCTACGACCTCGCGGGCGTCGTGCTGATCGAGGAGCAGGCGCCGCTGCGGATCGCCGACGGCCCTGAGCCGGTGCTGGACTGGGTCGAGCGCCGCTTCGACGCGCTGCTGGCGGAGGTGAAGCGCGAGCCGGGGGACGTGCTGGCGATCGCGATCGGCCTGCCCGGGCCCGTGGAGGACGGACGGCCGGTGAAACCGCCGATCATGCCGGGCTGGGACGACCATCCCGTCGCCGAGCGGCTGTCCGAGCGCTTCGGCGCGCCCGCGCTGGTCGAGCGCGACGTCAACGCGATGGCGCTCGGTGAGCACCGGCACAACTGGCCGGACGTCGCCAACCTCGTGTTCGTGAAGATCGCCACCGGGATCGGCGCGGGGATCATCACCGGCGGGGAGCTGATGCGCGGCCATCACGGCCGCGCGGGCGACATCGGCCACATCCGTGCCTACCGCGAGTCCGACGAGCTGTGCACGTGCGGCAACCGCGGGTGCGTCGCCGTGCTGGCCAGCGGCTCCGCGCTCGTGCGCCAGCTGCACGAGGCGGGGGTCGACGTCGCCACGACGGCCGACGTGGCCGCGCTCGTGCAGTCCGGCGACACCCTGGCCACGCACCTGGCGCGGGAGGCGGGGCGGGTGCTGGGCGCGGCGCTGGCGGCGGTGGTCAGCGTGGTCGCGCCGAGCCTGATCGTGGTCGGCGGCGAGATGGGCGACGCGTCCGAGCCGATGATCGCGGGCGTGCGCGAGGGCGTCTACCAGCAGGCCTCGACGCTCGCCACGCGGCACCTGCGGGTGCTCGGGACGCGCCTGGGCCAGCGCGTCGGCGTCGTGGGCGTGGCGACGGTCGCGCTCGAGCACGTGCTCGACCCGGCGAACGTGGACGCGCTGCTCGCCCGGCGCGGGATCGCGGCGTGATCCTCGCCATCCAGGAGAACCTGGTCGAGGCCGACTCGGTGGCCGCGAAGCTCGCCGCGGCCCAGGAGGCGGGCTTCGACGCGCTGGAGTTGCGCGACGCCGCCCGGCCCGGCCTGGAGGGCATCCGCGCGCACACCGTGTGCCCGGAGCTGAGTGGGTGGCTGGGCGACTTCGACGCGGGCCGCCGAGCGCGGGCGCTCGACGAGCTCCGCCGCCAGCTGGACGGGATCGTCGCCCTCGGCGGCCACGGTGTGATCACGCCCGCGGCGTGGGGCATGTTCACGCGCCGGTTGCCGCCGTTCGACGAGCCGCCGCGCACGCCCGAGCAGGACCGCGAGGTGCTGCTCGAGGGCCTCGCCGAGCTGGGTGCGCACGCCGAGGCGGCCGGCGGTGTGCTGCTGCTCGAACCGCTCAACCGCTACGAGGACCACATGCTCAACACGGTCGCGCAGGCGGCCGAGCTGATCGCCGCGGCCGGCTCGCCCGGCGTGAAGATCCTCGCCGACACCTACCACATGAACATCGAGGAGGACGACGTCTGCGACGCCCTGCGGTCGATCGCGGACGTCCTCGGCGCGGTGCACGCGAGCGACTCCAACCGCCACCAGCCCGGCGCGGGGCACGTCGACTTCGCCGCGGTGGCGGGGACGCTGCGCGAGCTCGGCTTCGACGGCGTCCTGTCGGTCGAGTGCCGGCTGCGCGGCGAGCCCGCGGACGCCGTGCGCTCATGCGGGGCGCTGCTGCGCTCGCTCGTCGACTAGAACCGGTGGGTCGCGACGATCTCGCCCCGCGGGTCGAGCCAGCGGACCGTGGCGACCGGCGCGCGCGCGTCGAGCGCCATGAACGCGACGTTGTCGCGCACGGGCGCGGCGGCGCGTGTGCCGTCGTCGAGCGTGACGCGCACGGAGGCGACGCCGTCGGGCACGAGCACGGTCATCAGCCGCTCGCCGTGGACGCCCCAGGCCACACCGCGGCGGACGTCCTCCAGCGGGTAGGGACCCTCGCTGCCGAGCCCGTCGACCACGACCGCGACGCCCTCGATCCGGTCCGGCAGCCCGCCATCCATGCGCGCGTAGAGCAGGTACGCGGCGTCGCCGAGCGGGGTGGTGCCGACGGCGCGGATCGAGGACGGCTCGACCACGTACGGCGCGCCGAGCCGGTCGCTGACGACCGTCCGCACCGCCGTCGAGCGCTCAGCCGGGCTGGCCGGCCGGCGCAGGGCGCCGAACAGCTGGGTCGCGTCCGCCGGGACGCTCGCCTCCACCACCCGCGCGGGCGGCCGCGGGCCGGAGGTGTCGGCGATCAGCGCCGTCGCGAGCGTCGAGGTCCCCGCGACCAGCACCAGCGCGAGCGCTAGCGCCTTGCGCAGCGACCGGCGCCGTCGCACGTTCGCGGCACGCAGCCGGGCGGCCTGGGCGGGCGACGGCTCCAGCTCGCGCAGCGAGACGAGATGGTCGATGACGCGCTCGTCGTTCATCGCGCGCCTCCTTCCTGGGTGGCGATCGGCATCGCGCGCATCCGGTCCCGTGCGCGCGACAGCAGGGAGTTGACGGTGCCGCGGCGGCAGTCGAGGATCGCGGCGATCTGGCTGTCGGGCAGGTCGTGCACGTAGCGCAGCACGAGCACCAATCGCTCGCGCTCGCCGAGCCGGCTCAGCGCCTCGCGCGCGAACGCGGCCGCGTCGAGCTGGCCGTCGAGGTCGATCGCGGCGGCCGCGAGCGCCTCGGACGTCTCGTCCAGCGGCGCTTCCGCGCGCCGCCGATGCGTCCGCTTGCGCTGCGCGCGCAGCGTCTCGCGGACCGCGATCCGGTGCACCCACGCGTCGAACTTCTCGGGGTCGCGGAGCTGGCGTCGGCGCTCGAGCACGCGCAGGGCGACCTCCTGCGCGACGTCGTGGGCCTCGTCGCCGGGCCCGAGCATCGCGACGGCGGTCCGGGTGGCGAGCGTCAGCGCCCGCAACGCTGGGTCGGTCTGGGAAGCCATCTGCTGCTTAAGAGCACGAGGGACGTCGAATGCTTGCGGCCACGTGCAGGGTGGCACCCTGATGGCGGGGCGCGCACCATCCGTGTCGTGCCCGGGTCCGCCTGCTTGTGCGGCTGCGGTCGACCTGCTCGCGCTCGCGCACGGTCCTGTACGACGACGCGTGCGCCCGCGACGTCACACCCCGCTCGAACGAGGCTGCACCAGTGACCGGAGGACCGCTTCGGCGAAGCGGTCGTTCGACCGCGCGAGCGCGATCGGGTCCGAGTCCAGCGACCCGGGCACGACGATCAGCCGCTCGACCCCGGCGTCGGCGATCGCCGCCAGCCGTTCCGCCACCTCCTCCGGCGGGCCGGCGACGGCGAAGTGATCGATCAGCGCGTCGTCGAGTCCGCGCGCGAGCGGGGCGGAGGCGCGGCCGTGCCGGGCGGGGTCGTAGTGGCCGGTGCGGCCCTGGAAGCGGGCGAACGTCGCGGTGCTGCCGCGCACGAGCTCGCGCGCCCGGGCCCGGTCGTCGTCGACCGCCACGTTGAGGTAGGCGCCGACGGACGCGTCGCCCACGCGCTCGACGGCGTCACGGAGCCGGTCCGGATCGGCGCCGAGCGTCAGGTCGACGCCCTCGGCCTGCCGCGCCGCCGCGGCGAGCACGCGCGGCCCGGACGCCGCGACGTGCACGGGCACCTTCGGCGCGTCGCTCTGTGCGAGCCACTGGAGCCCACCGTTCAGCAGCCGCTGGAGCTCATCGAGGTCGTCTTGGAACTCCGCCACGGACGGCGCCCGCAGCCCCGCGCTGTGCACGGCGGAGCCGCCGCGGGCGACCCCGAGCACGACGCGCCCGCCCGACTCGGCGTGCAGCGTCGCGGCCGCCGAGGCGGTCACGCCGAGTGCGCGCGTGCGCGGATTCGTGGCGCCTGGGCCGAGCCGGTAGCGGGTGGTGGCGACCGCGGCGAGCGTGAGCTCCACCCACAGCTCGGCGGTCAGGCTGTGGCTGTCGGCGACGAGCAGGCCGGTGAACCCGGCCTGCTCGGGCCAGCGCGCCGTCTCCGCCACGCGCCCCGGCACGGCGAAGGTGTGGAGCCAGAGCTCCACCGCGTCAGCTTCGGCCGGTGACGACCGGGTTGGTGATCGTCACGCCCGCCGTGGGGCTCGAGAACGTGATCTTGAGCTGCTTCTTGACCTGCGCCATCGATGCGTTGTTGAACGCGATCTGGAAGCCCCGGGTCTCGTTGCCCTTGAGGGCGAGGGTGCCGGTCTGCCCGCGGAAGGGGCCGATCTCCGAGTGCGGATTGAAGGTCTTCAGGTTGGACTTGTACCGGAGCTTGACCGCCTGGCCGGCGGTCGCGCCGGAGACGCTGACCTCGCACTGGGCGTAGGTGAACGGCTTGCCGGTGTCGCGGCTGTAGCGGACTTTGCAGTTGCTGGTCGAGACCTGCGGACCGGTGGTCTGGGCCTGGGCGGGGACGGCGATCGCGGCGGTGGCGGCGATGGCGGTGAGGCCGGCGAGGAACGTGCGCTGCATGGGAGGTCTCCTGCGGAGGATGGGAGTGGACGCCTCCAAGCTTGCGGGCGGACCCGCCGCCGGTCGTCAGTACCGAGCTACTGCACTTTCCGGCGCGCGCTACGTCGGTGCGGTCATCCGCCCGTAGAGCTGCGCGCTTTGGGGGTGGGGACGACGGCCCCGGAGCACATTTCCAGGACATGCACTCGACCCTTCGACGGCTGGAATGCCTTGCGCGACTGCAGCGACCACCACAAGTCGCTGCCAGGGCCGTAAGGGAGTGAATCAGGGAAGTCACTGATGGCACCGGCGCAGTTCTCGACGAGCATCGCGGCCCATGACCCTGAGATTGCTGTTGACCACGGCGGCGTTGAGCCTCGCAGCGGCGGCGCCCGCGTTCGCGCAGGTGCCGCTGAAGGCCTCCTTCACGGCCACTCCGGAGCAGCCCGAGCGCGGGCAGCTCGTGACCTTCGTGGCCACGAGCGACGGCTCGAGCCTGAAGCCGATCGTCCATACGTGGGACCTGGACGGCGACGGCGAGTTCGACGACGCCCAGGGTCGCACCGCCGAGCGGGCGTTCGCCGCCGACGGGACGCACGTCGTGCGGTTGAAGGCCGTCCAGGGCGACGCAGCGAGCATCGCGGAGAAGACGTTCGTGATCGGCGGCCCGACGCCCACGCCGACGCCCACGCCGACGCCGACGCCGACGCCTACACCCGAGGCCACGCCGGACGCGACGCCGACTCCCGCCACACCGCCCGCGCCGGCGCCCACGGCGCCCGAGGCGAAGTTCGATCGCCAGTGCACGCGCCACGGCCAGTACACGTTCTGCGCGCTGGGCATCGCCTACCAGGGCGAGAAGAAGCGCATCAGCGCGGCGCCCTCCACCGGCCAGATCGTCGCCTACGAGTGGGACCTCGACGGCAACGGCACGTTTGAGCAGAGCACGGGCGCGACGCCGTTCGTCGAGCAGGTCTTCGAGCCGCGCAGCGCGGGCGTACAGGCCGTGCGCGAGTGGACGGTGTCCGTGCGCGTGACCGACGCGAGCGGTGCGACGTCCACGGCTGGCTTCCAGATCAACGTCAAGCCGCCCAAGTGCGAGCGCGAGGCCGAGTTCGGCGCCTTCACTGCAACCGGCGCGTGCCTGCGCGACTGGGGCGACCACTACCGCTCGACGGAGCCGATCACGCTCAACGGCATCGCGATCGAGCCGCGTGACGGGCACTTCGTCCGCCTGTCGGCGTCGGAGATCAGCTCGCGCCGCGCGACGGTGTCCATGAACGCGGGCGGCACCTTCGCTGTCCTCTCCTCCGGCAAGTTCGAGTGGCGGCCGTCCGGGGACGAGCTGCGCGGCTTCGCCGTCGACGCCGGCGCCAGGATCAACGGACTGAAGGTGACCGGGCTGCAGGGGCGCCCGGTGCTGGCCGGCGGCGCGCTGCGCGCCAAGGTCTTCCTCGCGCTGCCGGAGCAGTTCGGCGGCGCGACGTCCGGCACGCCGGTCACGGTCGGCGGCGGCGCGCAGGCCGCCGACGGCGCGTTCTCGTTCAGCGTGCCGAGCGCGGCGCTGGGCCCGATCGGGCTCGACAAGCTCAACGTCCGTTACGACGGTGTGGACCTGTGGGAGATCGAGGCCGGCGTCGTGCTCCCGCCGCCCGCCTTCGTGAACGTCAACGGCAAAGCCGGCATCCGCAACGACGGCCGCTTCGCCTACGCGCAGGGCGAGACGCAGTTCCCCGGCGGCATCGCGCTCGGCTCCACCGGCGTGTTCCTGGAGCGCATCAAGTTCCGCATCGAGGTCGACCCGCCCGAGAGCGAGTGCGTCCCGCAGGTGGGCGTCAAGCCGCTGTACTGGCCCGAGCACATCCTCGGCCCGCGGCCGTCCAACGTGCCCGCGACCGCCGACTTCGGCGTCCCGACCTTCGCCATGTGCGGCGAGGTGTCGCTCACGGCCGGCCCGTCGATCGGGGACGTCGCCGCCGCCCGCCTCACGGCCGGGCTCGGCTGGGCGACCTACGCCGACCGCCCGTGGGTGCTGCGCGCGTTCGGCGACCTGTACCTGATGAACAACAAGATGGCCGAGGCCAGGCTGGCCGTGCACGGCGACGGCTACATCAGCGCGCTCGGCCGCTTCTACGTCGGCTGGTCGGGCGTCGCGTCGCTCAGCGGCGGCATCCGGCTCGAGATGCTCGGCTCCAAGTTCAATGCCAGCGGGCGCGTCGACGCGTGCCTGGAGTTCGTCGACTGGTGCGCCGGCGCCCGCGCGATCGTCTCCACCAAGGGCATCGCCGCGTGCCTGAAGATCGACGTGCTGATCGGCGACTGGACGCCCGGCATCGGCTACGAGTGGGGCGACGCGCTGCCGACGCCGTACCTGCAGGGCTGCGACATCGGCGACTACAAGGTCCGAATCACGCGCCCGCAGGCGGCGGCCGCGCAGTTCACGGGCGCGGCGCGCACGGTCGACGTGAAGGGCGGGCTGCCCGGCGCGTCGTTCGTCATCCAGGGAGCGGGCGGGGCGCCCAAGGTCACCGTCACGGGGCCGGGAGGGCAGGCGCCGGCGCTCACGCTCGAGAACGCGGGCGCGAACCTCACCCAGGTGCTGATCTCCAAGCCGGCCGCCGGGCGCTGGACGATCACGCCGCAGCCCGGGTCCGTGGCGATCACCGAGGTGCTCGCGGCGGACGGCCTCGCTGAGCCGAAGGTGTCGGCCCGCGTGCTGCGGCCGGGCGTGCTGCGCTACGCGGTGGAGCCGGTCGCCGGTCAGACGGTGCGCCTCGTCGAGCGCGGCGGGAGCGCGGGCGGCGACATCGGCGTCGCTCGAGGTGAGGGAACGTTGCGCTGGACGCCCGCCGAGGGCGCGGCCGAGCAGCGCCAGATCGTCGCGCTCGTCGAGCAGGACGGGATGCCGCGCGACGAGCTCGTCGTCGCCACCTACCGCGCGCCGAAGGCCGCGCGGCCGTCGAAGGTGCGGGGCGTGAAGGTCACGCGTGGCGGCGTGAAGTGGACCCGTGTGCGCGGCGCCGGCAGCTACGTGGTCGAGGCGCGGCTGCCCGGCGGGCGCACCGTGGTGCGCAGCGTAAGGGCGCCGCGGCTCGCGGTGCGCGGCGCCGTGCGCGTCAATGTGCGGGCCGTCAGCCCGAGCGGCATCACGGGGCCCCGAACAGCGGCGCGACGTCCATGAAGATCCGGTAGTCGTCGATCAGCTCGCCCTCTCCGCGGTAGATCGTGACCACGGGGAGGGCGATCGTCGTCCCGTCCTTGCGCGTGTAGGTCACGGTCGACTCGACGATCGTGGCCGAGCCCTGCTCGAACTCCTCGATCACGTCGTGCTTGACGCCCGCGATGCCGTCGCAGAACCCGGCCCACACGTCCCGCACGTTGTCGCGGCCGACCACGGTCTCGCTGTTGCCGAACGTGAAGCGCACGTCGTCGGAGAGATGACGCGCGAACGCATCCGGCTCCATCGAGTCGATGTCTTTGAAAAGGTCTGCGTGCCTGGACATTGGCGAAGACTACGGAGGAGAACGCGGCCATGCCCAACCCGGGAACGATCAACGGCACGCACCACCTGACGTTCTGCGTCGGCGGCGCGCAGGAGGACTACGACTTCCACGTGCGCACGCTGGGCCTCAAGAGCGTCAAGAAGACGGTGCTCTTCGACGGCGAGATCCCGATCTACCACCTCTACTACGCGAACCGCGTCGGCGACGCGAGCACGATCCTCACCTCGTTCCCCTACCGCCAGGCCGGCTGGATGGGCAAGCGCGGAACCAACCAGGCGAAGTCGATCAACGTCGCCGTGCCGGCGGAGTCGATCGGCTACTGGGCCGACCGCCTCAAGGGCGCCGGGATCGAGGCGCGGCAGGTCGAGCGCTTCGGCACCGAGCGGCTCGAGTTCGCGCACCCGTGCGGCATCCCGTACCAGATCGTGGGAGAGAAGCGCGAGGACACGCGTGAGCCCTACGGCGGCGGTGACGTGCCCGCCGAGCACGCGATCCGCGGCGCCTACGGCACGACCACCTCGGTGCGCGAGCCGGACCTGATGGACGAGTTCCTACGCGAGGCGTTCAACTGCACGCCCGTCGCGAGCGAGGGCGCCGACCACCAGTACGAGATCGCCGGCGACGGCCACGGGCGCATGCTCGAGTTGGTCGAGGAACCGGACAAGCCACAGGGCACGTGGCGCTTCGGCGAGGGGACCATCCACCACCACGCCTTCGACGTCGGCTCCTCCGAGAACCAGCTCGTGGTCAAGGACTACATCGTCGGCCTCGGCTACACGGACGTGTCCGACGTCAAGGACCGCGGCTACTTCTTCAGCGTCTACCTGCGCACGCCGGGCGGCGCGCTGTTCGAGCTCGCGTACTCGACGCCGCAGGGCTTCACGATCGACGAGTCCGAGGACGAGCTCGGCACCCACATGTGCATCCCGCCCCACTGGGAGGACCGGCGCGCGGAGATCTCCACGCTCGAACCGATCGACACGATCGAGGAGGTGAAGGGCTAGCAGCGCTTGCCGAAGTGCTGCACCCACAGCTCGACGCGGTCGGCGCCGGGGAGCGAGGCGACCCGGCGCGCGACGCCCGTGTCCCGGTAGCGCCCGCTGAGCAGCGTCGCGCGGTGGTCGGGTGAGTCGAGCCAGGCCTGCAGGACGTCGCGCGGCGTGGCGCCCCGCTCGACGTAGGCCAGGTTCTCGGCCACGGTGAAGCAGCCGCGGGCGTAGCCGACGGCGCGCATCGGCGCTTCGAAGGCGGTGCCGCACGGCGTGTGCGAGAACTGCTCGCAGGAGGCGATGCGGCTGGCCTTCAGCTGCGCGGAGCGGCCGAGCGAGGCGGTGGCGCGCAGCGGTGCGCGCCCCGCCTGAGCGCGGACCTGGCCTACCAGGCAGCGGACGGCGGAGGCGCGCGTTGCAGCGCTGCCGGCGGAGGAATCGGCACCGGAGCAGGCGTGGGCCTGGGCGGCGGGGACGACGACGAGCATGGCGGCGGCGAGCAGCGCCGCGCGGAGCAGAAGCGACATAGGCGAGGGACCGGTCGGAGGGACGGGACGGCGGCGTCCAGTTTGCTGCGGAAAGCTCGTCCTTCTAGACCCGCTCCCCGGTGCGGGGGAGACGCTCCCACGTGCGGGGGAGGGACGCGTTGCCCCACAACGCGTAGGTCACGTATACCGGTCAAGTTCCCCCCTTCCGCCCGCCCTCCGGAGCCGCCCCGTGAACCGTCCGTTCGACCTTGACGCCGCCCGCCGGCGATCCCGCTGTGTGATCGCCGAACCGGCGTCGTACGCCTTCACGACCGCCGCGCAGCGCGAATGGCTGACTCCTCGCGGGTTCTCGCTGCTGCAGTCGGCGATCGTGGACGGCCACGGGCTCGGCGAGGACCTGGCGCACGAGGTGGCCCGCGCGCTGCGCGGCTGGGCGGCGAGCCGCGGCGCGACCCAGGTCGCGTTCCGGGTCCACGCGCTCGCCGGTGAGCCGGCCGAGTACCGGCTCGAGCTCCCCCGCCTGACCGGTCAGGACCTGGTGGGCGGCGCCCACGCCACGCCCGCCCGCGGCCGGCTCACCTGGGACCCGGCCAGCGCGGCGTTCATCCGCGTCGACGGGCGCGGCGCGACGCTGTGCCTGCCGTCCGTGCTGGCTTCGGCCGACGGGGAGGCGCTCGATCACCGGCTGCCGCTGATGCGCTCCGAGGACGCGCTGGCCGCGGTCGCCGCCCGGGCGCTGCGCCTGCTCGGCGGCGGCGCGCGTGAACGCGTGCTGCCGACCGTGGCGCTCTCGCGCGCGTTCGAGCTCGTCGACGCGCAGCCCGGGGAGCCGCGCGGCGTCGCCGAGCGCGTATCGGGGTGCATGATCGAGGCCGAACGCGCGCTCGACCGCGTCGCCGCGGGCGTGCGGATCGGCGGCCAGGTGCTCACGGTGCTGCCGGCCGCGACCGGGCTCGCCGCCGACCGGCTGACGCTCGCGCTCGAGGTGCTGGCCGACGTCGCGCCGCGGTACGGGCTCACGCTGCGCGCCGGCGCCGCCGGGCCCGACGCGTGGTCGCTGATGGCGGGCGCGCACGGCAACCTGCTCGCGCCCGGCTCGACACCGCGCGCGCACCTGCGCTTCGCGTTCTTCGCCGCCGCCGTGGTCCGCGCATTCGCCGCGCACCCGGGCCTCGTCGGCCGGCTCGACCTCGGCCCGGACCTCGACGCCGTCCTGGCCGCCCTCGCGCGCGGCGAGCTGTTCGCCGGCAGCGACGAGGAGCGCGGCTGCGGCGCGCCGCCGCTCCCGCGCGTCGCCGGCCGCGCGACCGCCTACGGCTTCAGCGGCGCCGGTTTCGCGCTCGGCGCCCTGGACCCGTTCACCAGCACCGTCGTGAACACCATCGTCGCCGACGCGATCATCGAGCAGGTCCGCTCGGTGCAGGCCTGGCTGACCGCGGGCGAGGACTTCGAGCCGGCCGTCCGCGAGGTCATCGCGGACGCCTACCGCCGCCATCGCCACGCCGGCCGCACGCTCGTTCCCGACACGGCGACGCGCGTGTTCGCCGAGCACTCCGTGATGTCCGCGCGTGAGCTGGAGGCCCGCCGCGCCGCGCGCCTGCGCGACGAGGCGCGCGAGGCGGTCGAGCGCGCCCGTGCCTACGTGGCGCCCGCCGCGATCCTGCGCCGCGCGCGGCTGTCCCCGCCCCGCACCCGCGAGGCGTCCCGCCAGGCGGCCGAGATCGACGAGGCGCTGCGCACCGTCCAGGCCGCGTCACGGGCGCTGGACGCGATCGTCGCCGCCGGCGACACGAGCGCCGTGCCGCCGCTGCTGGCGGACCTGCGCGCCGCCGCGCAGCGCCTCACGCCGGCTCGAACAGAGAGTTGATCAGGCCGATCGCGACGGCCTGGGCGGACGTGCGCGCGCCGAGCTTGCGGCGTACCTCGGTGGTGTGCGACTTCACGGTCTCCTCGCCGATCCCCATCTGCTCGGCGATCTCCTTGCGCTCCAGGCCTTGAGCGAGCAGCCGTAGCACGGTCAGCTGCTTGGGGGAGAGCTCCTGGAAGTCCCGGCCGTCCGCGCTGGCCGCGAACGCCGGTGATGTGAATGAGCGCCCGCGCGACGCGAGCAGCACCGCCTTGAGGAGGTCCCCGGGGGAGTCGCCCTTGGAGACGACACCCTGCGCGCCGGCCGCGAACGCCCGCTCGGCCACGCCGAGCTCGTCCAGGCCGGTGTAGAAGACGACGTCGACCGCCGGCAGGTCGGCCCGGATGCGCCGGCACAGCTCGAAGCCGTCGATCGCCGAGCCCTCTAGCGCCACGTCGAGCACCGCGACCCGCGGCGAGTGCTCGCGGCAGGCGGCGATCGCCTCCTCCGCGTCGTGGGCGTACGCCACCACGTCCACCTCGGGACGATTGTGGAAGAGCGTGCGCAACCCGAGGACGACCATCCTGTGGTCGTCCACCAGGACAACGGGTACGGCAAGGGCGGAGGACACAGCGACCTATCCGATGGTAAACCGGCGGCATCGAGCGCTGCTGGACGCTCGGTCCGCGTGCGGACATCCTGTCCAGTCGCCGAACGCCGTGGAAAGGCTCACCCGCACGGGGGAGGCGCGTGATCCGGCCCGCGCAGCAGGGCGATACTCCGGATCGACGATGACTGCGCCGACACGAGTGCTGGTGGCCGACGATGAGCCGCTGATCCGATTGCTGCTACGGCACACGCTCGAGCGCCGGCCCGGCCTGGAAATCGTGGGCGAAGCGGCAGATGGCGCCGAAGCGCTCAGCCTGATCGAAGCCCTGCAGCCGGACATCGTGGTCCTGGACCTGTCGATGCCCGAGCCGGACGGGCTCGAGGTGACACGGCGGTTGCGCGCCGCCCGCAACGCCTGCGGGATCGTCGTGTTCTCGAGCACGACCGGCGCCGAGCCGGCCGTGCTGGCCTGCGGCGCGGACCGGTTCGTGGACAAGGCGGCGGGCGTCGAAGACGCGGTCGACGCGGTCGTCGCCCTCAGCGCGCTGCGGGGACCCGGAGGCTGAACACCGAGCCCCTGCCGGGGCCCGGCGAGGCGGCTTCCAGCCGGCCGCCCAGGCGCTCGAGCATGCGGCGCGCCACGGCGAGGCCCATGCCGGTGCCCTCGGCCGCCGTCGGGCCGCGCTCGAAGAGCCCGAACACGCGCTCGAGGTCCTCGGCCGTGAGCCCGACGCCGTTGTCGGCGACGCGGATCTCGACGTCCTCCGCCGTCACGGTCGCGACCACCTCGACGCGCGGCACCACGTCGGGACGGCGGTACTTGATCGCGTTGGCGATCACGTTCTGCAGCACGAGCGCGACTTCGGTGCGCGGGACCAGGACCTCCGGGAGCGGCTCGTGGACGACCACCTCCGCGGACGCCTCGGCCGCGGCGGCGCGCAGCGCGTCGACGGCGTCGCGCACCGCCACCGCGACGGGGACGCGCTCCGCCGGGGCGCCCCCGAGCGCCACGCGCGCCACCTGCATCAGAGAGCGGATCTGCCCGCTGAGCCGGCTGGCGGCCGCGTCGATGTGGGTCATCAGCTCGCGCTCGTCGGGCTCCAACCGCTCGCCCGTGGTCGCGATCAACGCCCCCGCGCTGAGCTGGATCGACTGCAGCGGCTCCTGCAGGTCGTGGCTGGCGGCGTACGCGAACCGCTCCAGCTCGGCGTTGGAGCGCTCCAGCTGCGCCGCGCGCTCCTCCAGCGTCCGCTCCGCCGCGTCGAGGTCGGTGATGTCGCGGATCAGCGCGAGCGACCCGCGCCAGTGGCCGTCGAGCAGCGTCAGCGGCGCCATCGAGACCTGCGCGGGGAAGTGCGAGCCGTCGTGACGCAGGCGGGACGACCGGACCGTCAGGGTGCGACCGCGGTGGACCTCGGCGAGCTGGGACTCGAACAGGGCGCGTTCGTCCTCGGGCACGACCAGCTCCGCATAGCTGCGGCCGATCGCTTCCTCGGCGCGCAGACCGAACATGGCCTCGGCCCCGGGGTTCCAGGTCGCGATCCGGCCCTCCTCGTCGCGCGCCACGATCGCGTCCGGCGCGGCCTGCACGAGCGCGGCCAGCTGCGCCTGATCGGCTTCGGCGCGCCGCAGCTCGGACACGTCGGACGCGATCACGCCGATCGCCTCCGGCTGCCCGTCGGGCCCGGGCAGCGGGAAGCGCGTGACGACGAACGCGTAGTCGCGGCCGCTCGGGCCGGTGAAGTCGAGCGAGAACGTCATCGGGACCCCGGCGGCGAGCACCTCGCGCTCCTGCGCGCGGCTGAGCGCGGCGACGTCCGCCGGGAACATCTCCGAGTCGAGCCGGCCGATCATCTCCTCCGGTGTGCGGTCCCCACCGCCGCGGTTGGTCAGCAGGTAGCGGCCCTCGAGGTCCTTGAGCGCGATCGAGTTCGGCGCGTGCTCGATGATCCGGTCCAGCAGCCGCTGCGCACGGAGGCGGTCGCTGACGTCGAGCACGGTCATGGCGGCGCCCGTGATCGTGCCGCTCGGGTCCCGGATCGGGGCCGTGCTCACCTCCACCTCGAACCGTGTTCCGTCGCGGCGCTGCGCGACGGTTCCACGCCGCAGGATGCCCTTGGCCGCGACTGCCGCGAACAAGGCCTCGGCGCCCAGCCGGTGCTCGGGCACCACGAGCTCGTCGCCGCTGCGGCCGACGATCTCCTCCGCGGGCCATCCGAACAGGCGCTCGGCGGACGGGCTGAAGAACAGGATCGTGCCGTCCACGTCGACGCCCAGGATCGCCTCGGCGGCGGCGTCCACGATCGCACGTAGGCGGGCGGCCTGGGCCTCGGCCCGCACGCGGTCGCTCACGTCGCGCCCGACGGCCACGATCCCGGTCACGACGCCGTCATCGTCCATCAGCGGCGACAGCGTGACCTCGGCGGAGAAGACGGACCCGTCCCGGCGAAGCAGCTCCATGACGGCCGGCTCCGGCACCCGCTCGCCGGCCGCGAGCCGGGTGGCGAGCTCGCGCGAGCGCTCGCGCTCCGGCGGCGAGGAGAGCTCGCTGACGTGGCGGCCCGCGAGCTCGGCCGCCGCGCTGCCGAACAGCCGCTCCGCCGCCGGGTTGACGTAGCGCACGCACCCGTCCAGCCCGGACACCACGACCGCGTCGGGAACGCTCGCGGCCACGGCGGCGAGCATGGTGGTCAGGGCGGGCTCGGCCACTCGCCCAGGATACGAACGCCGTCAGGCGTCGTGGGCGAGCTCGTGGTCGCGCGGGAGCAGCGACGTGAGCAGCCGGAAGATCATGCTCGGCGTGCTCGGCCACAACTCGACGGCGTCGGGGAGCAGCCACACGCCGCCGTCGGTGTCCAGGACCTCGAGCCGGCGCACGGCCCGTGGACTCGGGCGCCGACGACCACACCGCTTGCACCAGCCAGTGCTCGCGCAGGCCCGCGATCAGCGCCCGTGCCCGCTCCGCGCCGGCGGCACGCACCGCCAGCACGCGCGCGTGGCCTGCTCGGCCGCGGCGAGGGCCTGCGCGCCGGCGTCGCACGCGGCGCCGCATCGCCTCCGCGTCCGTGCCGGTGTGGGCCGAAGCGGCGCCCCCGAGGCCGGCGGCGGACCCGGCGACCAGCGACAGCGAGGCCGCCCACGCGCCGCAGCACTCGGCGATCGCCGCCGCGGCCCCGGGCGCTCCGGCCGCTCCCGCGGCGGTACCGCCGGCGGCGTCGAGCCCGCCGCTCAACGCCGCCACCTGATCGGCGAGGGCCGTCTGACGCCCGCTCGCCGTCTGGAGTTGTCCTGGGTCTACTTCGATCCGGGGCACGGCTCCTGAGCCTTGCACCGCGAGCTGCGGCCCCCCGAAACGCCGAGGTTCAGTCGACCATCGGCGCGTAGAACTCGCGCTTGCGCTCGAGCAGGCGCGGGATCGCGTCGCCGAAGCCGAGCCGCTGGAAGTGCTCGGTCTCGGTGTGGGCGGTGTATGCCGCCTCGTCGACGTACTGCTCGTAGATGAAGAACTTCGTCGGGTCCTCGGGGTCCCGGTTCGGGATGTAGACGAGCACACCCTCCTCGGCGCGCGAGGGCTCGACCAGCTCGGACAGGCAGCGTGCGACTTCGTCTTCCTCGCCGGGCTTGGCGATCCAGGTCACCGCGACGGTGTAGGCCATGCTTCCCTTTCGTTCTGAGTATCCGCGTGACGGATCGGCCCTTCGGCCTCCCGCAGCGGCATGCCGTGTCGCCCAGCTCGGTGGGCGATGATCTCGGCCAGGACGGCGACCGCCGTCTCCTCCACGGTGGAGGCGCCGATGTCCAGCCCGCAGGGCGCGAAGATGCGGTCGATCTCCTCGTCGGTCACGCCGACGTCGCGCAGCCGCCGGTTGCGGTCCGCGGTCGTGTTGCGCGAGCCGAGCGCGCCGATGTAGCCGGCCCCCGTCTTCAGGGCGGCCTGCACGGCGGGGACGTCGAGCTTCGGGTCGTGCGTGAAGATCAGCACCGCGTCGCGCGGGCCGAGCTCGACGCCGTCGAGCACCGCGTCGGGCCAGCCGACCTCGGTCTCCGCGGCGGCGCTGAAGCGGCGTGACTTCAGGAAGGCCGAGCGCGGGTCGGCGATCGTGACGCGGTAGCCGAGGCCCTTGGCCAGCGGCGCGAGCGCGCTCGAGAAGTCGATCGCGCCGAACACGACCATCCGCGGCGGCTCGGCCTGAATCGAGTTGTAGACACGCAGGCCGGAGCCCAGTGAGGCGCCGTCCGCGCCGAAGTCGCGCAGTGACGAGCGGCCCTCGGTGAGCAGACCCTGGGCCTCGCGCGCGGCGTTCTTGTCCAGCAGCTCGCCCTGGCCCAGCGACCCGATCACCCGCTCGCCGTCGACGAACAGCTTCGCGCCCGCGTGTTCGCCGTCGAGCAGCGTCACGAGCCCGGCCGGCGTGTGGTCGATCGTCGACTGCAGGTCGGCGAGCACGGCCTCGTGGTGCTCGGGGCGCAGCTCGTGGATGAAGATGTGCACGATGCCGCCGCACATCAGCCCGACGGTGCCGGCGAGCTCGTCGCTGATCCCGTAGGTGACGAGCTGCGGGGCGGCATTGCTCTCCAGCATCTCCATGGCCGCCGCGGCCACGGCGCCCTCGACGCAGCCGCCGGTGATCGAGCCCTCGATCCCGCCCTGGTCGTCGATGTACATGGACGCGCCGACGTCCAGCGGCGAGGAACCCTCGACCTCGACGAGCAGCCCAGCCGCGACCCGCCGGCCTTCCCGCAGCCACCCGGCGACGGCGTTCGCGGTGTGCTGGACTGGACGGGTCATCTCTAAGCCTCCTCGAGCCGGTATACGCGGCGCGCGGTCCGGCCGAGCACGTCGTCCTGGACCTCCTGCGGGAAGCCGGCCAACACGCCGAACCACGCGTTCACCAGGCTAGAGAAGTCGGTCCAGAGGCTTTCCACGGGGAAGTTGGTGCCGAACATCGCGCGGTCGGAGCCGAACGCGTCGACGACCACCGTGGTGACGGTCTTGATCCAGTCCGGGTCGACGCGGTGGATGAACGTGCCCTGGCCGGACAGCTTCACGTTGACGTTGCGCAGCGTCGCCAGCTCGTGCAGGAACTCGCGCCACGGCTCGCCCTCGATCGGCATCCCCGCGTGGATGAGCACGAAGGTCACGTCCGGGTGCGCGCCGACCAGCTCGCGCACGTACGGCAGCTGGTTCGGGAACGCCTGCAGCTCGAACACCCAGCCGCGCTCGGCGATCCGCTCGAGGTTCTCGCCGAGCACGGGGTCGAGCATCGCGTCGGCGGACTTGGCGAACCGGAACGCCTCGTGCTCGTGCCAGTGCAGCTGCAGCCGGCAGCCGCGCATCCGCGGCGAGGCGGCGATCTGGGCGTCGAAGGTCTCTTCCGCGCGCGGGTCGAACAGGTCCGCCGAGCCGACGATCGCGCTCGGCCAGCCCGTCTCGTCGGCCTGCGCCTGCACCCACTTGACCTCGTCCACCGAGCGGTCCAGCGGCCAGTTCGCCTGCGTGTAGACGGACTGCGTGAACCCCGCGGCCGCGGCGGCCTCGCCGTACTCGGCCGCGAGATAGTCGCGTTTCTGCAGCGCCTCGTAGGGCCCGAAGATGCGCGGGATCATCGGCCCGCTCAGCCACGGCAGGTCCTGGACCCGCCAGATGTGGTGATGGGCGTCGACGTATCCGCTCACAGCTCACGCACCCTTTCCATCAACGTCTGAATGTCTCGCGCGCCGGCCAGCTCGATGTCGCCGAGGATCGCGGCCATGCCGCGCGTGACCGGCTCGTACTCGGGGTGAAGCGCCAGCGGCGACCACCACAGCAGCCGGTGCGACAGCCGCGCGAGCCGGTGCACGGCCGCGGCCATCTGCGCGGGGTCGCCGCGCTCGAGCCCGTCCGAGAGCACGATGACGAGCGCGCCGCGCGCCCGGTCGGCGTAGCGCGGCGTGCTCACGAACTCGTGCAGCGCCGGGCCGATCCGCGTGCCTCCGTCAGCGTCCTCGACCACGGCGCTCACCTCGGCGAGCGCGCGGGCGACGTCCCGCTGGCGCAGCTGGCGCGTGACGCGCGTCAGGCGCGTGCCGAAGGTGAACGCCTCGCAGCGCGCCGCCCACGCGAAGCGCAGGTAGTCCGGCGTGTGCTCGCGCAGGGAGCCGGACACGTCGATGAGCACGAGCAGCGGCCGCGTGCGCAGCGGGCGTCCGCGGCGGGCCAGCGTCGTGATCTCACCCGTGCGCGTCGCGTGCCGGAGCGTGCGGCGCAGGTCCAGGTGCTGGCCGCGGCGGTCGGGACGGCGGCGGCGCGACCGGATCTTCGGCAGGTGGCGATCCAGCGCGCGGCGCAGCTCGGCGAGGTCGTCGGGCGCGCCGCCGTACGCGCGCCGGTGGCGCAGCTCGTGGATCGACGCGCTCTTGCCCGTGCCCTCGCTCATCACCATCGGGGCCGCTTCGTGCTCGCCCTGCGGCTCTGGCGCCTCGGATTCGCCCTCCTCGGCCGGTGCCGGCTGCGGCGGGGCGCCGAGGAAGAACGAGGCGAACACCGCATCGAAGACCGGGATGGCCTCCAGGCGGTCGACGAGGGTCACGCGCGCGAGCCAGTAGAGCCGCTGGATGTCGTGCGGCGGGTTGTCGCGCAGGGCCGTGAGGAAGTCGACACGCCGCTCCATGCCCACATGGAGCGCCGTCACGAACTCGTCGAGTACGTGCTGGGTTTTCCACCGCTGCGGTGGAAAAGTCGCCTCGCGACTCACAGACCCAGGCTCTCGGCGTGCACGAGCACGGTCTCGGTGTCCTCGGCCTCTTTGACCAGCAGGCCGAGCGCCCGGCGCAGCGCGGTCGGCCACTCCGCGCCCTCGTCGGTGAGCAGCTTGGCCGCCTGGCCCCACTCGATCGTCTCGGCGATCCCGGGCGGCTTGATGAGCTCCAGCGACCGCACGCCGGTCACGGCGGCGACCAACGACGCGGCCGCATCCGCCGACAACCCGGGCACCTTGGCCTCGATGATCCGCCGCTCGCGCGAGGAGTCCGGGAACGCGATCCAGTGGTACAGGCAGCGCCGCTTCAAAGCGTCGTGCAGCTCACGCGTGCGGTTGGACGTCATCACCACGATCGGCCGCGCAACCGCGCTGATCGTCCCCAGCTCCGGGATGGTGATCTGGAAGTCGGAAAGGAACTCGAGCAGGAACGCCTCGAACTCCGAGTCCGCCCGGTCGATCTCGTCGATCAGCAGCACGCACGGCGTCCGCAGCGCCCGAAGCAGCGGCCGCTCCATCAGGTACGCCTCGTCGTAGAGCTCACCCACAGGCCGGCCCTCGGCCTCGCACGCGCGGATCGCGAGCAGCTGCTTCGGGTGATCCCACTCGTACAGCGCCTGCGCCGCGTCCAACCCCTCGTAGCACTGCAGGCGGATCAGCTCGCGGCCGCGCACGCGCGCGAGCACCTTCGCGATCTCCGTCTTGCCGACGCCCGGCTCGCCCTCCAGCAGCAGCGGACGGCCGAGCGTCAGCGACAGATGCGCCGCGGTGAGCAGGCCCTCGTCGGCGAAGTACTGCTCCGCCGCGAGGTCCTGCCCCAGCTGAGCGATCGGGTCAGGCACGCGCTCGCAGCTCGTCCAGCCCGCGCAGGATCGACTCCGGCGTGAACGGCATCTCGGTCAGCCGCACGCCGCAGGCGTCGTAGATCGCGTTGGCGATCGCCGGGATCGGCGCGTTGGCCGTCATCTCGCCGATGCCCTTGGCCCCGTACGGGCCGTTGGCGGCCGGGAACTCGATGATCTCCGACGTCATCTGCGCATTGTCGGCCGGCCCGGGCATGAGGTACTCCTCGAAATCCCGCGGGCCGTGCTCGCGCACGGGGTAGTAGGGCTCGGTCGTCTCGTACAGCGCGTGCGAGACGCCCATCCACGCGCCGCCCTCGATCTGCTGCCTGGCCATCGCCGGGTTGATCGCCCGGCCGACCTCGTACACGTTGTACATGTGCAGCACCTCGACGACGCCGGTCTCGTCGTCGACGGTGACCTCGGCCACCGTGCACGCGTGCGCCTGCGCCGAGTCCGGGTCCATCTTGCCCGTCTCGGGCTCCGGGTAGGAGCGCTCCTTGAGGAAGATGCCCCGGCCCGCGATCGTGCGGCCGAGCTTGAAGTGCGCGGCCAGCGCGAGGTCCACGACGTGGATCTTCTTCTCCTCGGAGCCCTTGAGCTTGATGAAGCCCGTGCCGTCGGTCTCGAGGTCCGCGGCGTCGACCTCGAGCTCCTCGGCGGCCGCCTCGAGCATCGCCTCGCGCGCCTCCTGCGCGGCCATGATCACGGCGTTGCCGACCCGGTGCGTGCCGCGGGACGCGAACGTGCCCATGCAGTGCGGCCCCGTGTCGGTGTCGGCGGTGTCGACGATGATGTTCTCGTAGGGAAGACCCAGCGTCTCCGCGGCCACCTGCGCCGCCACGGTCTTCAGGCCCTGGCCGAGATCGACCGAGGACAGCGACACGACGAAGTTGCCCGTCGTGGTCGCGTGCACGAGCGCCTGGGTCGGGTCACCGCCCAGGTTCATGCCCGTCGGGTAGTTGACGGCGGCGTAGCCCCGTCCCCGCAAAATGGCCATCTAGCGACCCTCCCTCGACGACAGCGCCCGCAGCTCGCCGGGCAACTCGTGGCCGACCAGGTCGGCGGCCTTCTGGATGACCTCGATCAGCGCCGTGCCCTCCGCGACCTTGTGGTGGGCCTTCATGTCGCCGTCGCGGTAGGCGTTGATGAGCCGCAGCGCGAGCGGGTCCATGTCCAGCTCGCGCGCGATCCGGTCCATCTGGGTCTCCAGCGCGAAGTCGCCGATCGTCACGCCGAACCCGCGCATGGCGGACGACGGCGTGCGGTTGGTGTACACGCACCAGGAGTCGATGTGGACGTTCGGGATCGTGTACGGGCCCGGCATGTGCGCCGCCGCCTTGGTCGCCGCGTACGGCGAGTGGCGTGAGTAGGCGCCGGCGTCCGCGTACAGCGTGCACTGGCGGGCGATGATGCGCCCGTCGTTCATCACGCCGTCCTTGATGTAGATGCGCTCGGCCGCGCGCGGGGAGGAGATCTGCATCTCCTCGTAGCGGTCGTAGACGTACTTGACCGGCTTGCCCGTCTGCATCGCGGCGATGCAGGAAATCGGCTCGACGGTGACGTCCACCTTGCCGCCGAAGCCGCCGCCGACGGTCCCGCCGACGACCTGCAGCTTGCCGAACGGCACGTCCAGGATCAGCGCCGTGTTGTCGAGCGTGAAGAAGCACGCCTGCGTGTCGGAGTAGATCTTCAGGCGCCCGTTGTGCTGGGGCTCGACGATGCAGCCCGTCGTCTCCGTCGGTGCCTGCTCGATCGGCCGCGACTGGTACTTGAACTCGAAGATGTGGTCGGCCTCGGCGAAGCCCTGCTCCACGTCGCCGAGGCGCACGCGCCGGCAGTGGTGTCCCTCGTACTCGAAGTAGTTGGTGCCGTGCGGCTTGAGCGGGAAGGCGTCGGGCTTGATCGCCTCCTCGACGTCGAAGATCGGCTCGAGGTCCTCGTAGGTGACCTTCACGGCCGCGGCGCCCTCCAGCGCCGCGCGCTCGCTCGTCGCCACCACGGCGACGATCGGCTCGCCCATCCACAGCACCTTCTTCTCGGCCAGCACCACCTCTTCGGGGTAGCCGACGTTGATGAGCGTGAGGATCGTGTACCAGTTCTTCGGGACGTCCTTGTAGGTCAGGACCTTCACGACGCCCTTGACCTTCTCGGCCTCGGACGTGTCCACCTCGACCAGGTTCGCGTGGTGGCGCTCGGAGCGGTGCATCTTCAGATGCAGCATCCCGGCGGGGTTGTAGTCCTCGAAGTACTGCGTACGGCCGGTGACGTGGCCCATCGCGTCCAGGCGCTGGACGGGCTTGCCGACGACGTCGAAGCCGCCGGCCTCCGTGGTGGGGGCGCTCACTTGCCCACCGCCAGGATCGCCTCGATGATGGACTCGTAGCCCGTGCAGCGGCAGACGTTGCCGGAGATCGCGGTCACCACGTCCTCCCGGGTCGGGCTGGGGTTCTGCGCCAGCAGCGCCTCCGCGGCCATGATCATGCCCGGCGTGCAGAAGCCGCACTGGGTCGCGAAGTTGTCCAGGAACGACTGCTGGAGCGGCGAGAGGCCCTCGGGCGGCGTGGTGCCCTCGAGCGTCTTCACGTCCGAGCCGTTGATCGTCTCGACGGGGACGAGGCAGCTCATCACGGCCTCGCCGTCGACGTGGCACGTGCAGGTCCCGCACGTGCCGACGCCACAACCGCGCTTGGCCGCGGTCAATCCCAGCGTGTCGCGCAGGGCGCTCAGCAGGGTCGTGCCCGGCTTGGCGATGAACTCCTCTTCGGAGCCGTTGACGGTGATCTCGATGACGCTAGACGGCATTGGTCAGAGCCCTACGGACGTGGACGGGCAGGACGCGACGGCGGTACCACGCGCTGGCGTACGCGTCGTCGAA
The DNA here is from genome assembly GCF_003344625.1 of Solirubrobacter deserti. GTDB lineage: Bacteria > Actinomycetota > Thermoleophilia > Solirubrobacterales > Solirubrobacteraceae > Solirubrobacter > Solirubrobacter deserti. The sequence goes on from NZ_QPKJ02000001.1 coordinate 28,530, forward strand.
CGGGTCGGCGGCCTCGAGGGCGGCCTCGGCCGCGCCGTCGATGTCGCCCTCCGCGAGCTTGGCCTCCGCGGCGAGTGCGCGCACGGGCTCGCGCGCGACGCCGCCGAGCGCGATCCGCGTGCCGTCGCTCGCCACCGTGACGATCGACGCGCTGTTCTGCTTGCGGCGCATCGCCTTGGTGTAGAACCACTGCTCGGGGACCTTGAAGCTGACGCCGGTCACCAGGTCTCCGTTGCGCTCGATCTCCGCGTCCAGCGCGAGCAGGCAGACGGCCAGGTCGCCGTGCGGCTGGGGCGCGAACAGGTTCCCGCCGACCGTCGCCATGTTGCGGATGGTGGGGGAGGCGATCGACGCGATCGCCTCGCGCAGGAACGGCACTTCGCGCGCGAGCTGCGTGAGCGTCGTGGTGGCGCCGACGCGGACGGTGTCGCCTTCGGTCTCGACGCCGGAGAGGCCGGCCTTGCGCAGGCTGATGATCGACTCGGTCGGCGCGAGGTGGGGGAAGATGCCGGTGCAGCCGGCGACGATCGTGCCCTGGCCCATCAGGCCGAGGACCTCGTCGATGGAGGTGGGGACGTGGACCTGCATGGCTAGATCTCCACCACCGGGTTGCGCAGCACGCCGATGCCCTCGATCTCGCACTCGACGACGTCGCCGTCCTTCAACGACTGCTTCGGGTCCATGAACTCGCCGCAGCCCCACGGGGTGCCGGTGAGGATGATGTCGCCGGGCTCGAGCGTGAACGAGTGCGAGCAGAAGCTGATCAGCTCCGCGACGCCGAAGATCATCTCGCTCGTGTTGGAGTCCTGCTTGACCTCGCCGTTCACGCGCGTGATCAGCTTCAGGTTCTGCGGATCGTCGAGCTCGACCACCTGCGGGCCGAGCGGGCAGAACGTGTCCAGGCTCTTGGCCCGCACCCACTGCACGTCGGCGAACTGCAGGTCGCGCGCCGAGACGTCGTTGGCGACGGTGTAGCCGCTCACGTACGACAGCGCTTCGGCCTCGGAGACGTTGCGCGCCTCCTTGCCGATGATCGCCGCGAGCTCGACCTCCCAGTCGACGCGCTCGGTCAGCCCCCGGGGGATCTTGATCTGGTCGCCGTCGCCGATGATCGACGTCGTGAACTTGCAGAACACGAGCGGCTTGGCCGGCGGCTCAGCGCCCGACTCGCGCACGTGATCCATGTAGTTGAGCCCGATGGCCACGATCTTGCCCGGCCGCTGAATCATCCGCTCACCGCTCTTTCGACGTTCTCCAGATGCCGCAACATCGCTGCTCTGGCCTCCTCCGCATCACCCGCCGCGATGGCCGCGGCGATCTCCACATGGTCCTGGGCGCTCTGCAGGCGCACCCGCGCCAGCCGGCCCGTGCGGCGCCGGCTGGCGATGCCCATCGCGGCCACCGAGTCCAGCAGCCGGCTGAGCACCGCGTTGTCGGCCGCCCGCGCGATCAGCGCGTGCAACTCGATGTCGTTCCACATGAACGCCTCGGCGTCCTCGGAGACCGCCGGGGACGCCTCGGCGCAGCGCACCAACTCCGCCGCAGCGCTCTCGTCGATCCGCTCGGCGGCGAGCGCCGCCAGGCCGGGCTCGACGAGCTTGCGCGCCTCGAACAGCTCGGCCAGCCCCGCATCGCTGAGGGACAGCACGAGCCCAACGGGCCGCAGCAGCTTGTCGGGCTCCAGCGAGGACACGTACGTGCCGTCGCCCTGGCGCATCTCGGCCACGCCGAGCATGGCCAGCGCCCGCAGCGCCTCCCGCAGCGACGAGCGGGACACGCCCATGGTCGCGGCGAGCTCCCGTTCCGGCGGCAGGCGGTCTCCCGGCTGCAGGCGCCGCTCGGTGATCAAACCGATCAAACGGGTGGCTATCTGATCGGGCAGGCCCTCGCGAGTAACTGTGCCGAAGGCAATTGGCCCGACCATTGGGCCAGAGGCTAGCACCCCAGGTGACTGCCGCCGTACTTCCGTATAGGGTTGAAAACAGGGTGAGGGGTAAATGAGTGACCAGAATCTGGTCGAACTTCGGGGCATCCACAAAGCGTTCGGCGACAACGTCGTCCTAGCCGGCGTCGACCTCTCGGTCGCGCGTGGCGAGGTGATCGTGATCGCCGGGCCTTCGGGCTCCGGAAAATCGACGATGTTGCGCTGCGTCAACGGTCTGGAGACAGCAGACCGTGGCGAGATCACGTTCGACGGCCGTCCCGTGAAGCCGGGCAAGGGCTTGGCGTCGCTGCGGGCGGAGATCGGCTTCGTGTTCCAGCAGTTCCACCTCTGGCCGCATATGTCCGTCTTGGACAACATCGCCCTGGCACCGGTGAAGGTGAAAGGCGTCGCTCGGGACGCGGCGCGTCAACGCGCGGAGGAGTTGCTCACCCGCGTGGGGATCGCCGAGAAGGCGCATCAGTTCCCGGCCGAGCTCTCGGGCGGACAGCAGCAGCGGGTGGCGATCGCGCGAGCGCTCGCCATGGACCCGAAGCTGATGCTGTTCGACGAGCCGACCTCGGCGCTGGACCCGGAGATGATCCGGGAAGTGCTCGACGTCATGCGCGACCTCGCACGCGAGGGCATGACGATGCTGGTCGTCACGCACGAGATGGGCTTCGCCCGCGAGGTGTGCGACCGGCTGGTGTTCATCGACGGTGGCCTGATCGTGGAGGAGGGGCCACCCGCGGAGTTCTTTGCCAATGCGCAATCCGAACGCGCGCGGGAGTTCGTCGACAAGATCATCCACCACTAGGGGGAAGGGCTCAGCATGCAGGGTTTGCGTTGGTTGGGCGTCGCGCTCACGGTAGGTGCGCTGGCGTTTGCGGGATGTGGGGACGACGAGGAGCCCGCGGGGGGCGGGGCCTCAGGGGAGTCGACCCCGGCGGCGACCGAGACGGCCGCGGCCGAGAAGTTCGATCCGGCTTCGACCCTGGGCAAGATCCAGGAGAAGGGCGAGATCACGATCGGCGTCAAGTTCGACGTGCCGCCGTTCGGGGTCAAGAACCCGCAGTCGGGTGAGGTCGAGGGCTTCGACATCGAGATGGGCAAGGCCGTCGCCGCCAAGCTCGGCGTCGAGCCGAAGTTCATCGAGGCGATCTCCGACAACCGGATCCCGTTCCTCGAGGACGGCACGGCGGACCTGATCCTCTCCACGATGACCATCAACGAGGAGCGGGTGCAGCAGATCGAGTTCTCGGACCCGTACTTCATCGCGCGCGGCCGCGTGCTCGTGCCGGGTGACTCGGACATCACCGGCGTCGAGTCCCTCGCGGGCAAGAACGTCTGCACCGCGCTCGGCTCGACCTACGAGGCGAACCTGGAGAAGCAGGCGCCCGAGGCCAAGCTCAAGCTCGTCGACTCCTACTCGGAGTGCCTCGAGCTCGTGCAGAACGGCGCCGTCGACGCGGTCTCGACCGACGACGTGATCCTCACCGGCATGATCATCCAGGACGACACGCTCAAGCTCGTCGGCGAGCCGCTCACGCAGGAGCCGTACGGCGCCGGCATCAAGAAGGGCGAGACCGAGATGGTCGAGTTCGTCAACGGCGTCTTCCAGGAGCTCAAGGACAACGGTAAGTGGGCCGAGCTCCACCAGGAGTGGATCGGCAAGTACACCGGCGAGTCCGCCGAGCCGCCCACGATGACCGTCGACGAGGCCGTCGAGACGGTCAAGAACAACTAGCCCGGACCTCGTTTGTTCGACGTCCTCACCGAGTACTGGCCCGAGTTCCGCTCGGGCTTCTGGGTGACCTGCCGGCTGATCGTGGCGTCGTTCCTCGTCGCGATGGTGGTGGGCACCCTGGTGGCGGCGTTCCGGATCGCGCCCAACAAGTGGCTGCAGCGCCTCGGCGGCCTCTACGTCGAGGTGTTCCGGAACGTCCCACTGCTCGTGCTGCTGTTCATCTCGTACGCCGGCCTGCGCCGCGCCGACGTGGACATCGGCCCGTGGACCGCCGGGATCGCCTCGCTGGGGCTCTACACCGCGGCCTACGTGGCCGAGGCGCTGCGCTCCGGCGTGTTCTCGGTCGGCAAGGGCCAGATCGAGGCGTCGCTGTCGCTCGGCTTCTCCTACGCGGAGACGTTGCGCCGGATCGTGCTCCCCCAGGCGTTCCGGACCGTCATCCCCCCGCTCGGCTCGCTGACGATCGCCATGATCAAGAACTCGGCGATCATCGGCGTGTCGCTGCTCGCGCTGCCTGACATCCTCAAGCAGGCGCGCATCGTGCAGGCGCGGACGTTCGAGACCGACGTGACGTTCTTCTGGGCCGCCGTCGGCTACCTGATCCTGACCGGGGCGGCGACGCTCGCGTTCCGGTTCCTCGAAAAGCGGTTCTCGATCGCGCGATGAACTACCTCTTCAGTCCCGACAACTGGGAGTGGCTCTGGACCGGCAACAACGCCCGGTTCATCCTCGAGGGCTTCCTGATCAATCTCGAGATCGCGGTCGTGTCGATCATCTTCGCGCTGATCGTCGGCCTGATCCTCGCGCTGCTGCGGTTGTCCCCGATCAAGCCCGTGAGCTTCATCGCGGGCGCGTGGGTCGACGTCTTCCGCAACCTGCCGCTGATCTTCCTGATCCTGTACTTCGCGCTGGGCCTCCCGTCCTCGTGGAAACAGGCATGGGAGGACGCGATGCCAGGCTGGGCGCCCGAGGCGTTCCAGTCCGGGTTGGTGCTCGGCGCCTTCCTCGGGCTCGTGCTCTACAACAGCGCCGTGCTGGCGGAGATCATGCGCGCCGGCATCCTCTCGCTGCCCCGCGGGCAGGGCGAGGCGGCGGCCGCGCTGGGCATGACCCGCGCGCAGTCGCTGCGCTACGTGATCCTGCCGCAGGGTCTGCGCCGGATGGTGCCGGCCACGGTCTCGCAGCTGATCACGCTCAACAAGGACACGACGCTGGTGTCCATCATCGCCATCACGGAGGTGATGCGCCGCGGCCGGATCGTGACCTCCTCGGGCTTCTTCGTCGAGGTCCAGGCCCCGATCCTGCAGGTGTTCATCTTCATCGGCCTGCTGTTCGTGATCGTCAACTACGCGCTCTCACGGCTCTCGCGCCGGTTGGAGATCCGCGAGCGCAAGATCACGGGCACGAAGATGAAGCGCGTGAGCGGCGTCGAGGACGTCGCCGTCGAAACGGCCTGAACCTTCTCGGCGCGGCTCCGTGTGGGGCCGCGCCGCGATGCGGTTTGCGCATCAATCGTGACTGCGCAGGGATGCGCGAGTAGGTTCGCCCGCCATGAGAGCCCTGATGGTGTCCGCGCTCGTCCTCCTCGTCTGTGCGGCTCCGGCCGCGGCGGACATCACGCGTCTGGCCACGGTCCCCGGCACGATTGTGGACGCCGCGCCGGATCGGGTGCTCTATCTCGAACGCCCGACGCAGCGGCTGATGGTGCAGGAGGTCGCGGGCGGCGCGCCCACGGCGGTCCCACTGCGCCCCGGAGGGTTCGCGACCGCCAACGCGAAGCTGATCGACGGCGGCGTCGTCTACGTCGCGCGGGATGGCGAGGCGCGCCTGTGGCTGGACTGGTGGCGCGGCGACGTGCTGCGGACAGCGGGCGCGTTCGGGCACACCCCGTTCTCGGTCGCGGGCGACTTCCTGCTGTGGAGCTCGGGCTCAGGGCTCGCCCGCACCCGCCTGTCCAGCGGACGCACCGACTACCTCACCCACAACTACCGCGCGAGCGGCGGCAACGCCGTCGCCGCGAACGGCGACGCCGTGTTCGCGACGCTGGACGGCGCACTGCACTGGCTGCGGGACGGCCGCATCTCGCGGATCGGGCGCGTCGGTTGGACATGGGCGTCGCAGCCCGTCTTCGACGGTACGGCCGTCGCCTTCCGCCGCACTGCGCCGTGCTGTGAATCCCCGAGCTTCATCGCCTACGGGGACGGCCCGGGCGAGATCATCCAGGACACGTTCCGGGAGGGCCCGGCGCCGCAGCCCGGCGTCGACTACATGGTCAACAACGGTTGGATCGCCTTCACGCGCCCGGCCGACCGGACGCGGCCGACGAGCCCGCTGCGCGTGTGGACGCGCGATCCGCAGGGGCGGCTCGACCTCGTGCACCCGGAGGCCGCGCGCCTGCAGGGCATCAGCCGCACCGGGCAGGTGCTCTACCGGGTCGGCAGCGAGTCCCAGCTGGTGGCGCGCGGCGAGCGGCCGTTTCGGCTGCCGCATGCGGTGGACCGCGCGTTCTGGGCGGATGGTCGTTGGCATCTGATCACGGGCGCGACGGTCTCGCGGCTCGACGTCTCGACCGAGCTTGTCCGCGGCCCCGACCGCGTGACGCCCAACGCGATAGCGCTGTTCGAGCTCGCATCCTCGGTGCAGGGCGCACGGTACGAGTGCCGGCTCGACGACCGGCCCGCCGCGCCGTGCTCCGCCGATCCGCGCTTCGACGATCTCGCCTTCGGCACCCACACCGTCACGGTCACGGCGATCGATCCGGAGACGGGGGAGCGTGACGCCACCCCGGCGACCTACACCTGGGTCGTCACGCCGCCGTCCGTCGGGCCGGAAGAGCCGTGCTGCACGTGACGGGCGGCCCGCCGGCGCGTGGCCGGCGGGCCGTGACGCCTCATCTCACGGCTTGAGCGTCTTGGCCCGGCCCGGCGCGCCGTCGGCGCGCACGGCGCGGACCACGACGCGCTCGAGCGTGTGGCCCGCAAGGCGCTTGACGGTGACACGCCGGGCCTTGCCGGGATCGACGTCGTACGTCAGCTCGCGACCGTCGCCGGTCCAGACGCCGACGGTGTAGCCGACAGCGCCGGGCACCGCGCTCCACTTGACCGTGCCGCCGCGGGTCGCGGTGACCCGCTTGGGCGCGGCGAGCGTGCGCAGCTTCGGCGCCGTGTAGCGCGCGACGGTCAGCGACGTCCGCGGCGCGCCGTTCTGCAGCACGTCCGCCACGATGCGGCGCGTGCCGCCGCGCCCGAACGCCGGCTTGAAGCGCAGCGTGCCCTTCCGGCCCCGCGCGGTGCCGATCGTGAACGCCCCGCCGTCCGCGCGCAGCTCACGCAGCCGGACGGTCTGCCCCTTCAGCGGCGCGACCTCGTAGTCGGCGACGTACTTCCCGCGCACCCGCCGCACCTTCACCGCCACCGACGGCTCGGGCAGCGCCGCTGCGCTCGCGAGCGAGCGGACCGGCGCCGAGCCCGGCTGCGGCTCGACCGTCCAGCGCCCGGCCGCGGGCTTGGCCAGCACGACGTAGGTCGTGTTGTCGCCGGGGGAGTGGATGAACATGTGCCGCTCGCCCTTGACGATGCCGGCGGCGGACGCCGGCGCCGCGGCGGCGGCCGCACCCGGGCCCGCGAGCGCCACGTGCGGCGGCGCGCCCTCACCGCGCACGGCGATCACGGTCGCATCCAGCCCGGAGCCGAGGGACACGCTGGGCGCCCCGGCCTGCGCCGCCGACGCCGGCGTGTGCCAGCTGTCGAAGTCGCAGGAGTCGGCGACCCGCTCGCTCTTGCTGCCGGGACGGCCGTTGATGATGCCCATCTGCTTGACGTAGCCGATCGAGCCCGACCAGACCTTGAGGTCGATCTGGCCGCAGGCGCTGACCGTCAGCGCCTTGCTGTTGGAGGTCAGACGGGCCTCCGCGGCGGCCAGGCAGCTCGACTCGATCTCCGTGGAGATCACGCCGAACGAGAGCTTGCCCGCGAAGCACAGCCCGGCCTTGGCGCGGAAGTCCACCGAGCCGCTCGCGAACGCGCCCGTGAACGTGCCCTTGAGCTCGGTCTTGAGCTCGTTCTCGCCGTCCTTGCTCTTGAGCTTCCAGTCCTTGCCGAGCTCGGCGACCGCGGTGACGCCGCCTTCCTTGTACTCGATCGAGCCCTTGCCCCACTGCTCGCCGACGAACGACAGCGACCCGGAGAGCTTGAAGCCCTTGGCGTTGAACGTCAGGTCGCCGTCCGCGTCGACGAGCGAGAGCGGACCCTCGGAGGTGTAGATGCGCGGGCCCCAGGACAGGCCCAGGCCGACGGTGGCCTCCCAGTTGGGCTGGAAGACGTAGCCGATCTTGATCCGCTGCCAGTAGAGGCCGCCGAGGAACGGGCCCAGCCCGATGTTCGACACCTCGCCGGAGAGGTGCTTGAGCGTGCCCTCCTTGACGCCCACGCCGACCTTCACGTCGGGCGCGCGCGGGATCGGGATGGCGGCCGACAGCGTCGCCTCCCACTCGTTCTCGGCCGCCGAGTACCAGAACGACGCGCCGCCGATCCGCAGCCGGCCGAGGCCGATGTTGCCCTCCACCGTGCCGCCGAGCTTGTCGACCTTGAGCCCGTCGCGGTTGTCCGTGCGCACGGAGCCGATGAAGCCCGGGCCGTCCGCGGCGCTCTCGTAGTTGTCGTTGGGCGTCTTGCACTCTTCGTCGGCGGAGTCGACGAGCCCGTCGCGGTCGTCGTCGGTGCCGTTGGAGCACTGCGAGCGCCCGCTGCTGCTGTAGGCCTCGCCGGTCGGCGCAGTCCCGCTGAAGATGCCCGGGATGCCGATGTTGACCTCCAGGGACGTCGAGCCCTGCCCGAGCGAGAGCTTGTGCAGGCCCTTGAACGGCAGCCCGAAGAGCTTCACCGAGCCCGCGGCGCCGAACCCGTCGATGTCGGTCGGCCGCAGCGTGCCCGCCTCCTTGGGCAGGGTCCAGTTGAGCTCCTTGTGCTGCGCGAGCGGGATCGGGAGGCGGTCGAAGTACGTGGACGGGATCGACATCGACATCGACTCGGACCGCACGGTGCGCGACTTGACGTCGATCCGCACCCACTTGCCGGCGCCGGGCGTGATGTCGAGGCCGTTGAGCCGCACGGTGCCGGTCGTCGCGTAGAGGTTGGCGTCGAGCTTGGCGAAGCACTCCGCGTAGGCCTCGAGGATGCCGGTGCGGATGAACGAGATCCGCCGCTTGGTGCCCTTCCACTGCGCCAGCCCCGGGTCCTCGACCATCACGGGCCCACCGGCGTCGTTGTAGCCGGTGCAGCGGCTGTCTTCGGCGTTGCCGGACTCGCTCGTGCTCTCAGCGGCGCCCAGGACGAGGTCATTGCCGATCCGCTCGGCCGGCCACGGAGCCTTGCGCCACTCGAAGACCTCGGTCCCCCGGTGCGAGTAGGTGATCTTGGCCGTGTGGCCCTCGGTCGTGTTGGTCAGCAGCGACGTGTGCGTGAGGAACTGCTTCGGATAGTCCTTGAGGTAGACCGTCTTGTGCTCGGCGTCCATCGCGGTCGCCGACTCGCCGCTGACGAGCGCGTCCGCCGCCGACCCGATGACGGTCCAGTCCGTGCCCTTCGCGCCCTGCGGGTTCATCCAGCGGTTCAGCCGGTGGGCGAGGAAGGCCTTGCCCATCTCGTGGTCGGCGTCGAGCTCGCCGCAGACCCGTCGCGCACAGTCCGACGAGAGCTCCTTCCCGCCCGCGTGCGGCGCGTTGAGCGTGATCGCGTCCTCGAGCGCCAGCGACGGCTCGAGCGCCAGCGCGGCCCGCAGGACCACGCCGCCCGTCCCGGCCGCGACGGCGTCGAACGGCTGGGCGCCGTAGCGGTTCTTGAGGTAGTCCGCCAGCGCGCGGCCGTGTGCCTCCACGCCCGCGCTGTCGGCGACGCCCACGTTCCAGTCGCAGTTGGTGTCGCCCGCGTGCGTCGAGACGGTCACGAACGGCGTCGTCTTGAAGCGGTGGAAGCGCTCGTCGGCGAGGATCCGTTGCTGGCGCAGCTGCCCCTGCAGCGGCTTCCACGTCGCCTTGCAGTCCACGGCCGTGCCGGTCTCGCCACCCGAGACGAACACGACCGGCTTGACCGTGTCGTCCGAGCGCTCCGCGGCGCCCGCCGGGGCGGCCGCGCCGAGCGCGACCGCCAGGGCCAACACGAGCCGCCTCATCGCCGGCCACCCTTCTTCTTCGTGGAGACGCGCTTGAGCGGCTTGCTCTTGTGCGGGGCGACGTTCGCCTTGCGCGTCGCCTTGATGCGCACGCGCGCGGCCTTGCTGACCTTGCCGTCCAGGCGCACCGTGCGCAGCGCCACGCGCACGGTCACGTCACGGCCCACACCCGCCACGCGGATCGGCCGCTTGGCGTCGTCCGGCGCGAACGAGAGCTTGCGCCCGTCCGAGGTCGTGACGACGGCGTTGTAGCTCACGGCGTTCGGCACCGCCGCCCAGCGCACGAGCACGGCCGAACCCGTGCGGCGCGCGCGCAGCAAGCCCGGCTTGGCCGGCGTGCGCTCCTTCGGCGCCTTGTAGGAGGCGACCTTGATCTCCTCGCCCGGACGGCCGTCCTGCTCGATCTGGGCGACGATGTCACGCTTGCCCGCGGGACCGGCGCCCGGGGCGAAGCGCAGCTGGCCGCAGGCCGTCTTGCGCTCGGTGTCGACGCCGCCTGCCGCCTCGCGGCAGCGGCCGGGCTTGGCCACGCCGATGACGCGCTTGGTCCGCGGGCCCTTCTCGACGAACGTGATCTTCTGGCCGGGGGTGGGGGAGTAGCTGTAGGCCAGCGTGCGCTTGTGGCCCTTGCCGCCCACGCCGCCGACCAGCGTCGGCTGCGGGGTCGCGAACGCCTTGTCGACGGACGTCACCTCGACGCCCGCGTGCGGCTCGATCCGCCACTCACCGGCCGCCGGCCCGGTGACGAGGATCGACGTCGCCTTCTTGTGCGGGTCCGAGGCGATCATGTGCGAGCCCTCGACGAGCTCGCCGCCGTCCTCGGGCACCGTGATCCGGCGCCCGTCGGGGCCGACGAGGTCCACGCGCGGCGCCGCGTCCTTGCCGTGCACGCGCGCCGTGAAGGCCGGCATGTCGGCCGGGACGTCGATCGTCGGGATCGCGCCGACCTGCGACGGCCGCGCGAGGATCCACTTGCCGATCGAGCACGACGAGAGCATCAGGTCGAGGTCGTGGTTCTTCCACGTGTAGCCCGCGCCGCCCTTGACGGTGATCGGCTGCATCTCCCAGTGCACGCGCCAGGGCGCCCAGATCTTCCAGTTCTTGTTCTTGACCAGCACGGGGACCTCGAGCAGCGTCACCTTGATGCAGCCCGCGGCGCCGACCGAGGAGGCGACCGCGCGCCCGTCCAGGCAGCCGACCTTGTAGACGCACACGCTGACCCAGCCCTCGACGTTGAAGCGCGAGGGCGAGCGCGTCTCGATCCAGCCGGTGACGCCGCCGTTGATCTGCGCGAGGCCGAAGTCGAGCTCGCCGCGGAAGTTGAAGTCGATCATCCCGGAGCCCCAGTAGGTGAAGTCCGAGGTCGCGACCTGCTTGCCGAACAGCGACAGCGAGCCGTTGGCCTTGATGAACCACGGCGTGCCGTTCCAGGCGTCGGAGTAGTGCAGGTCACCGTCGATGCGCACCGCGGACTTGCCGTCCACGGACGGGCCGAACGACACGGCCGCGCCGCCCTTGACCTGGAAGGGCGGCGGCTCCAGGCACACGCCCAGCCGCACGCTCTCCAGGAACACGCCCGGCGCCAGCGGCACCATCGTGCCGAGGCCGTCGACGTACGCGCCCGCATGGCTGAGCTTGCCGTTGCGCAGGCCGCCCCACATGCCGAGCTGGGTCTTGGAGGCGGTGGGCAGGACGATCGCCAGCGCGCCGTCCCAGCGGTCGGCGTTGTTGTCGGAGCGGCACTCCATGTACGGCTTCGGCTTGCCCGGGCCGATCGCCGGCGCCTGGCACGGCTCGACCGCGCTCGACCCGGCGCTCGCGAAGCTCAGGCACACGAGCTTGACGCCGAGCTTGCCGATGTAGGCGTTCTCGACCTTGATCTTGAGCCCGTCGAGGTGGACGCCGTCGTTGTCGATGTTGATCGCGACGTCGCCCGTGACCGAGCCCGAGCCGCTGTCCGGGCCGGACTTGAACGCCTCGGGCAGCGCGATGTGCAGCGCCAGGACCGACTTGTACTTGCCGCCCGGCTGGGCCGGGGCGCGCAGACGCAGCGCGACGTGGCCCTCGACCTTCATGCCGAACAGCTTCTGGCCGGCCTTGGAGAGGTCGATCTTCTTGAACTCCTTCTCCTCGCCGAGCTTGCCCTCGGGGAGATCCCAGGACATGCCGCCCTCGTAGAGCTTGATGCCGGCCAGCTCGATCTTCACGTTCTGGATCGCGATCGAGCCGCCCTTCTTGTCGGGTGTCGGCGCGGTCAGGACGGTCTTGCTGCCGCCGATCGACGGCAGCGGGATGCCGTTGACCTTGACCGTGTCCTTGGACTCGTAGACGGGCTGGGCCTCGGTGCCGACGTTCTGCAGGCAGGGCGCGGTCGCCTCGATCACGCCGAAGCGCACGACGGGCTGGCAGTCGTCGACCGTGAACGAGCGCTTGGCGGGTGTCTCGTCCGTGTTGCCGGCGCGGTCGGTCGCGCGCACCTCGACGGTGTGCTGGCCGCCCGCGAGCCGCGGCGTCGTGAACTGGCCGTGCGGCGCGCACGGCTCCCACGTCTTGGTGTCGACGCCCTCCTGGCTGACGTTGTCGATCCGGCACTCGTACGTGGAGCCCGACTCGGAGGAGCCGAACTCGAACGTCTGCACCGTGCCGGTCCGTGCGCCCTCGGCCGGGCCGCTGACGATCGTCGTGTCCGGCGCGTCGGCGTCGATCGTGAACGCGCGCTGCGCCGGGGTCGTGTCGAGCTTGCCCTGCGGCGACTTCGCGCGTACGTTGAGCGTGTAGGCCCCGGAGCGCAGCTTCGGCGCCTCGAACGGCGACGAGCAGGCCGCCCACGCCGGCACCGAGGAGTTCGCGCCGTCGATCTTGCACTCGAACGTCGCGCCCGTGGTCTCGGTGGCGAACGTGAACGACGGCGTCGGGTCGTTGGTGACGTCGCCCGGGCCGCCCTCGATCGTGGTGTCCACGGTGGAGGTGTCGACCGTGAACGCCCAGCGCGGCGGGTTCGGCTCGACGTTGCCGGCGCCGTCGGTGGCGCGCACGGAGAACACGTACTCGCCGTCGGGCAGCTGCACGCTGTAGGGCGAGGCGCACGACTTCCACGTGCCGGTCGGCTCGATCAGGCACTCGAACGTCGAGCCCGGTTCACCGCTGAAGGTGAACGTGGGCGTCGCGTCGGTGGTGATCTTCGCCGGACCCTCGTTGATCGTCTGGGCGGAGGCCGGGCCGGCGAGCGCCAGCATGGCGGTCACCGCCGCCGAGATGATGCGTCCGTGCATCGGGTCAGTCCTTTCGGGTCCAGGTGGCGGCGCGACCCGTGCCGTTGTCGGCACGCATCGCCACGACACGGACGCTGACGGCGTCCGCGATCTTCACGACGCGCGTGTCCGCGTCGACCAGCTTGAGCACGACGCGGCCGTCCGGCAGCGTGACGCGCACGGAGTAGCGATCCGCGTTCGCGGCCGGACGCCACGCGATCGTCGTCGGCGCGGTGCCGGACGCCGCGGACGCGCGGCGCGTGACCTTCAGCGCCCTCGGGATGCCCGGCTTCACGCGCGCCGGCGCGATGTAGGACGCGACGGTCAGGCGCTTGCGCGGGAGCCCGTCCTGCTCGACGACGGCGACGATCGTGCGCTTGCCGCCGCGGCCGTCGGCCGGGCGGAAGCGCAGAGTGCCCTTGCCGCCGCCGCGGACCGTGCCGAGCACGTGGTCGGCGGCCGTGCCCCGTTCCTCGAAGCGCACGGTCTGGCCCGCCTGGCGCGCGACGCTGTACTTCAGCGTCCGCGTGCGGCCGGAGCCGCCGACCCGCGCGCGCACCTTCACGGCGGGACGCAGCTCGGCGCTGCTGACGGCGGCGATCGTCGCGCCGCCGGCCGGCGTGATCGTCCAGCGGCCGCCGCGCGGACGCGACAGCACGACGTAGGTGGTCTGGGTGCCGCTGTTGGTGAACGCGAGCGAGCGCTCGGTCTTGCCCGGCGCCGCGATCTTCGTGCCGCCCGGACCGCGCAGCTGCACCTGCGGCGCAGCGCCGGCGCCGCGCACGGCGACCATGATCGCGCGCTTGCCCTTCGGCAGCACGATCGTCTTCTCACCGGGCGAGGCCGCGCTGGCCTTGGCCTTCTCCACGCGCCAGTCCTTGAGATCGCACGTGCCGGCCATGAACTTCAGCGAGCCGCCCCACGTGTAGCCGGCGCCGACCCCGCCGATGTTGTCGTTGCCGACCTTCAGCTGGCCGCAGAGCGCGATGCCCTTGCTGGAGACCAGGCCCTCGACGCGTGGGCACAGGTTCGGGATCGGCACCGGGACGGTGTCGGCGACCTTGTAGGTGCCGGAGAAGCAGCCCTGGGCCGAGATCTCCGCGTTGAACTTGGAGTCCTCGATGAAGCCGTCGACGGACGCGTCGATGGTCACGGCGGCGTCGATCGAACCGAGCGGCACCGGGCCCTTGAGCCCGAGCGAGAAGTTCAGCTTGCCGCCGAAGTCGACCGCGCCGTTGGAGGCGTAGCCGAGGTGCAGGTCCTTGAACGTGTAGTCGCGGTCACGGGTGAGCGTGGCCAGCGGCGCCTCGGCGCGCAGCGACCATGGGTCGCCGGCCTTGAAGATCAGCCCGGCGTCCGGGATCTTGAGGTTCGCCTCGCCCTTGTCGATGCCGAGCGCCGTCAGGCCGATGCGGCCCTCGACGGTCACCGGCGAGCCGGCGCAGACCTTGATCGCGATCTTCTGCACGCGGATGCCGGCGCCGATGTTCAGGCCCGGCTCGTGGTTGAGCGTCCCGACCGCGTGGTTGAAGCCGCCGTCGGCGAAGCCCATGCCGACGTTGTCGATGCGGAGCTTGTTGGGCGTGGGGAGGACGATCGCCTCGGCGCCGCCCTCCCACTTCAGGCCCGGGGAGTCGTGGTTGCAGGTCGGCTTGGCGTCGCCGTTGTGCTCACCCGAGAACGTGAGGTGCAGGTTGTGGATCTCGACCTTGCCGACGAACACGAGCGGCGCGTTGATCTTCAGGCCGGAGAGGTGGATGCCGCGGACGTTGTCGGACTTGACCTCGACGGCGCCGGTGAGCCCGTTGCCCTCGGCGTCCTGGAAGACCTTCGGCAGCTCGACGTTGCCGCTGAGCACCGCGATCCCGCCCTTGAGCAGCTCGAGCTTGGCCTCGCCCACGAGCTCGAAGCCCTGGACGTTGGCGCCGTCGTCGCCCTTGAGGTCGAGCGCCTTCTCGGAGTCCTTGGGCTTGGAGCCGAGCTTGGTCTTCGAGCCCACGTTGAACTTCGCCAGGGTGACCTTGTCGCCCTCGGGCACGGTCCACTCGAGGTCGCCCTCGTAGAGCACGATGCCCTTGATGCGCAGCTGGATCTGGCCGAGCGAGAGCTTGCGCTTGTCGGTGTCGAAGCGCAGCTTGCGGCCGTCGATCTTGTTGAACGTGATGCCGTTGACCTTCACCGAGTCCTCGGCCACCCACAGGCCGTCCTCGCGGTAGAAGCAGTCCGCGACGGCCTCGACGACGCCGATCGTCAGCTTCTCCGTGCAGTCGCGGACCTGCAGCACGCGGGCGGCGGGCGTCGGGTCGACGTTGCCGGCCGCGTCGGTGGCGCGCGCGTACACGGTGTGCTCGCCCGGCGTCAGCTCGGCCGTCGTGTACGACGCGTCGCACTTGGCCCACGCGGCGTCGTCGACCTTGCACTGGAACGTCGAGCTCGGGCGCGTGGACGCGAGCGCGAACGTCGGCGTGCGCTCCTTCGTGGAGCCCTCGACGCCGTCGATCGTCGTGTCCGGCCCGGTCGCGGCGAACGTGAGCACACGCGAGGCCACGGTCTGGTTGTTCGCCGCGTCGGCCGCGATCACGTTCACGGAGTGCGTGCCGTTGGCCAGCACCGGGGTCGTGAACGGCGACGTGCACGGCGCCGCTTCGCCCGAGTCGATCGCGCACCGGAACTCCACGCCCTCCTCCGGGGAGGAGAAGGTGAGCGTCGCGGTGACGTCGTTGATCGTGTCAGGGCCGGGATCGAGCGTGAGCGCGGGCGCGACCGAGTCGACGGTGAACGAGTGGAAGGCGCTCGTGCCGTCGGCCGTGCTGCGCACGCGGAACACGTGGCTGCCGTCGGTCAGCCTGGGCGCCTTGTAGACGCCGTCCGCGCACGGCTGCCAGGCCAGCTGGTCCATCCGGCACTCGGCCGGCGCCGCGGCCGTGAACGAGAACACGGGCTCGGGGTCGTTGGTCAGACGGACGGGCCCGTCGTCGATCCGGGTCTGCGCGTGCGCGGTCCCGGCGAGGACGCCGGCGAACGCCAGCGTCACCACCATCAGGCGGAACAGGTTCATCGACGGGCCTCCTTTGCCCTCAGGGTCACGGTGAGCCGCTTGGCGACGGTGCCGCCGGCCGCGCGGGTCTTGACGAGCACGGACAGCTGCTGTCCGCGCTTGGCCTTGACGGAGACCGTCTTGGTCTTGCCGGCCTTGATGGTGAACTTCGTGGCGTTGACGGTGCCGCGGCACGCGCCGGCGTGGCCCTTCGGGCACAGCACGCGCAGCTTGGCCCGCTGCTTGGCCACCTTGACCTCGCGGCCGGCGTCGAGGAGGCGGACGGTGCGCGCATCGGGCGTGAGCAGGAGGTCGTCGCCACGGACGGCCTCGCTGCGGCCCAGCTGGACCGTGGCGAACACGGCGACCCGGCCGAAGCGGTCGACCTGGTTGCGCGTGCTCATCGGCAGCGTCAGGCGGACCGTGACGGTCTCACCCGGCGCGGCGGAGAACGTCTCGCGCGCCAGCGTCACCGCGTTGGACGGGATCGACTTGCCTGCACGCGCGGCGCCCGCGCGTGGGCGGCCGTCGCCGGCCGCGCGCGCCGCGCCGGCGCGGGCCGCGCGGGCCCCGCCGGACTCGGACGCCAGCCCCACGGTGCCGTCGCACGGCCCGCCGTTGTCGGCCGGGCACGCGACGCGCAGGCCCGCGGAGCCGTCCGGGCCGAGCGCGAGCTTGGAACCGGTCGCCGATGACGCGCTGGGCGGCGCGCCCGGGCGCACGGCCCGGACGCCCTTGCCGTCGATCGCGCTGATGACGGTGATCGGCGAGGTCGTGTCGACGCGGAACGTCCACACGGCGGGCGTCTCGTCCACGTTCCCCGCCTTGTCGGAGGCGCGCGCCTCGAAGCGGTGCTCGCCGTCGGCCAGATCGGGGGAGCGGAAGCTGGCGTCGCAGGGCGCGAACGGCGCGTCGCCGAAGCGGCACTCGAACGTCGCGCCCGGCTCGTTGGCGCGCAGCTGGAACTGCGGACGCGTGTCGGTGGTGAGCTTGGCCGGACCGGACGCGATCACCGTGGTCGGCGCGAGCGTGTCGATCGCGAACGAGCGCGTGGCCGGCGTTTGGTCGGTGCCGAACTGGTCCTTGGCGCGCACCTCGAGCTCGTAGGCGCCGTCGGCCAGCGGGCCGGGACGATAGTCGCTCTCGCACGCGGTCCACTCGCCCGGAGCGAAGCGGCACTCGTAGCTGATGCCCTCGTCCTTGGACGCGACCAGCTCGAAGCGCGGCTCCGGGTTCGTGCCGAGCCCGTTGGGGCCGCCGTAGATCGCCGTGTTCGGGATCGAGCCGGCGATCGAGCGCACCTCGACGGACGCCTTGGAGGTGGCGATGTCGGCGATGCCGGTCGACGTCAGGCCCGCGAACTGCGTGGCGTCGTGCGCGGCGGAGGCGGTGGAGACCGCGGTCCGCTGGCCGTTGCGGTGGGTGACGGCGAAGTGCTGCTCGCCGAACCCGTGGCCGGCGACCGTGAACGGGCCGGTCCAGGTGTGCACGCCGTCGGCGATCGCCGGGCTGGCCGTCGAGAGCCCGCTGCTCGTGCCCGGCGTGTAGTCCCACGCGCCGTCGCTGTCCACCGCGATCGAGCCGACGGGCAGCGCGGTCGCGTTCGGGTTGCGGACGGTGAGCACGAACGCGTTGTCGTCGAGCGGCTGCACCTGCGTCTTCGCGGGAGCGAGCGCCACCGTCATCGGGACCACGCCGTCGGGCCCGAAGGCGCCGACCGACGCGCGCGACGTCTCGCCCTGGGCGGGTGCGGTCACGCTCCAGGCGATGCCCACGCCGTGCGCGGCGACCGTGCCTTCGCACGCGCAGCCGTTGCTGAGCTCCGCGCCGGCCTTCACGCGCGCGAACAGGCCGGGGCCGCTCTCGTGGCGGGCGTCGGGCGTGAGCGGCAGCAGCGCGGCCAGCGTGCGGCCCGTGGCCAGCTCGCCCTCGCACGCGGCCATGCCGGTGGCGACGTCGCGCAGCGAGCGGCGCTGCTCCTCCGGCCCGATCGCGCATTCCGCGGCGCGGTAGACCGTCGCCGTGCGGGCGCTGCCGGTGTCGTTGACGAGCGCGGTGTCCGTGCGGTACCAGCCGCGGCCGGCCTGGTAGGCGTCCGTCTGGCGGAGCTTGACGCCGGTGGCGCCGAGCGCGACCGTCGTCACGAGCTTGGCCACCGCGCCGTCCACGGTCGCGACCTGGCTCACGGGCGTGAACGCGGTCGTGCCGGGGAGAACGTCGGCCGGGCCGTAGACCGTCCCGCCGAGCGCGACGAACGTGCCGCACGCGCCGCCGGTCTCGGCGAACAGCGGGATCTCCCGCACCGCGCTGCAGCGCAGCGTCTTGTCGACGCCGAGGAAGTCCAGCGGCACGCTGTTGGCGGTCAGCACGCCCTTGATGGCGATGACCTCGAACTCGAACGTGACCGCGTTGGAGCCGTCGTCCTCGACGATCAGCTTGACGGTGTAGGTGCCGTCGTCGGGGTAGGTGTGCGAGAGCTTGGGCTCACCGACCGTCGTCTGGCCGTCGCCCCACTCCCAGCGGTACTCGACGATGCGGCCGTCGGTGTCGGCCGAGAGCGAGCCGTCGAACGCGAGCGTCAGCGGACCCGTGATCTTGGCGTCGGCGTTGGCCGTCGGCGGCACGTCGAACCACGTGAACACGTCCGCGCCCTGCGCGCCGTTGCCGTCGGCGAAGTCGTCGATCATGGCGGCGGCCGCGGTCGAGAGGATCGCGCGGCGGCCGTCGGCGCTGAGCGCGATCCGCTCGAACGGCGCGGTCGCGCCCGAGGCCACATGCGACGTGCGGTCCTTCGCCAGGTCGCGGCGGAACAGGTCGCCGTCCGTGGTCGCGTACAACAGGAAGCGGCCGTCGTCGGAGAGCCCGTGCAGCGTTGCCTCCGCGATCGTCGTCGTGCCCACCTTGACGTCGGCGCCGGCCTGGTAGGCGACCGTGCTGCCCGCCAGGCGCGGGTTGGTGCCCTCGCCGATCTGGATCTCGGCGCCGTCGCCGCGCCGGTAGATCACGCCTTCGCGCTCGTACGCGACGACGGTGCCGTCCGCGCTGAGCTGGGCGTTCGTCCCGGTGCCGACCAGCTTGTCGTCGAGGCGGAGCTGCTCGCCCTCGGAGAACAGCACGTGCCCGTTCTGAACCGCCACCGGCGCGCCGCCACCGACGCGGTCGAGCGCGCCGGTCGCGACGTCGTACGTGTACGTGCCGTGCTTGCTCGGGTCAGCCGCCTCCTCGGAGCGGAACGCGACCGTCTTGCCGTCGTCGCTCAGGAACGCCGGGCCCGCCGGCCCGACGCGCTTCGTCGTGCTCGACTGCACGTCGCGCAGGTACAGCTGGTCGGCGGCCGTGAACAGCGTGAAGCGGCCGTCGTCGCTCAGGCCCAGCGCCTGCGCGCCCTCGGCGTCGGTGATGGCCACGAGCGCGCCGCTCACCAGGTTGCGGCGGAAGATGGTGCCCGGCGCGCCGAGGTCGGAAGCGGCGGACTCGAAGAGCGCGTACTCGCCCGCGATCGGGCCGGCGGCGCTGGTGGCGTTGGCGCCGGTGGTCTCGGTCCCGGCCGCGCGGCTGGCCAGCGTCAGCTGGTGGTTGACCGGCACGACGCGGTAGTCGACGCTGCGGGTCGTGGTGTTCCCGGCGCCGTCGGTGGCGGTGACGGTGAACGTCTTCTCGCCGGGCGTCTCGGTGTCGAACGGCTCGCCCGAGGCGACGTCGCCCTGGCACTGCTTGACGCCCGAGCCGCCGAAGTCGCGGCAGCTGTAGTCGGCCAGGTAGAAGCGGTCGGCGCGGTAGATGCCGCCGTCGACGGGCGTGTCGATGGCGATGTCGGGCGCGATCGAGTCCTCCCCGGAGACCGCCGGGGCGATCCAGGCGTAGCCGTCGGCGCTCTCGGCGTTGCGGTCCGAGAAGCCCGCGAGCACGTTGGAGGCGGTCGTGACGTAGGCGGCGGTCTGGCCGGCGCTGCTCAGCGCCGCGCCGGTGATCGCGCCGTTCGGGCCCTGGTCGTCGAGATCGGTGAGCGCGGAGTACAGATGCGTGCGCAGGTCGACGCGGTAGACGGCGCGCTGGCCGTCCTGGATGGCGAGCGCGTGCGTGAGGTCCGTCGCCGTGGACGCGATCAAGGCGTGCTTGCCGTCGGCCGACAGGGCCAGCACGTCGCTGTCGGCGTTGCCGCCGTACCGGAGGTCGTCGCCGACGGTGATCAGCTCGGGCGGCGCCTCGTCGTCGGCGGGGTGGCGCCGCACGTACGCGTCCAGGCGGTTGACCCGGCCGAACCCGCCACGGTGGGCCACCGCGGCGAACGCGACCGTCCGGCCGTCGGCGCTGAGCTCGGCGTTGCCGGTCGGCCCGTCGGCGCCGTTGGTATCGCTGGCGGTGAGGTGGGAGGCGAGCGTCGGCGCGGCCGCGTCGAGCGAGCGGCGGTAGACGTCGGCCTCCGCGGGGCCGTTGCGGTCCCTGAACTCGTCCATCACGTCCGTGGCCGCGGAGCTGAACAGCACGACGCGGCCGTCATGGCTCACGCCGCGCAGCCGCACGGACATCTCGGCCTCGCCCGTGGTCTCCGTCGCGCTGCCCAGTCGGCCGTCGACGAGCTTGGTCGTCGCGGTCTGCGCGTCGTGCACGAAGACGCTCGGCTGCTCGCCGTTGCGGTCGATGAAGCCCGGAACGAGGTCGGTCGCGCGCGACTCGAACGCGACGTGGCGGCCGTCGGGCGTCATCCGCGCCGCGAGCGCCTCGTCGCCGATCTCGCCGCTCTCGCCGGTGGTGCGATCGAAGCGGAAGAGGGTGTCGGCGTCGTCGGCGACGAGCACGTAGCGGCCGTCGTCGGAGACGGCGACCGGGGTCCCCGCGCGCACGGCGATCGTGCGGCGGTTCTGCATGTCGCGCAGCCGGACGGAGGACCCGGCGCGGAACGCGACCCAGCGGCCGTCGGCGCTCGCGACCGGCGTGACCGCGTCGCCGTCCTCGTCGACGGACACGAGCTCGATCTCGCCGGCGATCAGGTCGCGCCGGAACACGTCGGCCCGGCCGTCGGTGTCGGCCGTGTCGGTGATGTCCGTCGCGCGGGAGCTGAAGACGGCGTAGCGGCCGTTGCGCGCGAGCGCGACCTCGCCCAGCTCGCCGTCCGCGCCCTCCGTGCCCTTGCCGTGCGCGGCGCTGATCAGCGTCGTAGTGCCACGGTCGGGGCGGCGCGCCCAGTCGATGAACTCGGGAACCTCGTACGGGTTGCAGGCGACGCGCCGCGCGGCGCCGCCGTCGGCGTCCACCACGGCCACCTCGCCGTTGCAGGTGTGCTGGTCGCCGCCGACGCCCGTGAGGCCGAACGCGATCCGCGTGCCGTCCGGCGACCACGCCGGCTCACCGCCGGCGACGCCGGGGGACGTGTACAGGACGGAACCGCTGCCGCCGCCCGCGCCGATCTTGCGCAGCTCCGGCGGCCCGGGGTCGTCGTCGTCCTCGAGCGGCGTATGGATGTAGGCGATCTCGGACCCGTCGGGCGACCAAGCGGGCGACGACTGGCTGTAGCCGCCGCTGGTCAGCCGCGTGGCGGCACCGCCGGTGACCGGGGCGCTGTAGATCCTCTCGCGCTCGTTGAAGTCGGGCTGCGCGGTGAACGCGACGCGGTCGCCGTTCGGCGACCACTTCGGGCGGTGCGGCTCGACCACCCCGCTGATCGCCAGCTTGCGCGGCGCGCCGCCCGCGACGTCGATGACGTAGAGCGCGCGGTCGCTGTCGAGGTCCTCGGCGCTGAAGATCAGCTGCGAGCCGTCCGGGGACCACGTCGGGTCCTGGACGTCGACGACGGTCGAACCCTCGTCGTCGAGATAGAGCACCGCGGGCTCGCCACCGTCGGCGGACACCACGGCAATCCGCGTCTGCTGGTACTCACAGCCCTCGCAGTAGGACTGCTGCCCGAACGCGACGCGGCGGCCGTCGGCCGAGACGGCGATGCCCGCCGGCACCCAGCCCCCGCCGATCCCCGCGAGCGTGCGGGAATTCGTGCCGTCGCGCTTGATCACGCGAAGGTCGTTGGCGCGGTCGACAAAGGCGATGCGGCCTTCCTGGCCTGGGTACGCGGCGTGGGCGGCGGTGCCGCCGGCGGCGCATCCCAGCGCCGCAAGCAAAGTGGCAAGGCCCGTTATGCGCGCGAGCCATCGCGAGATTCGTCCGTGAAGCACGGCGGCAGAGTGCGCCGAGCGCCTTGCCCGACGATTGCCGCAACCTTGCCCGCAGCTAAACTCTAAGGCTCGACTCAACGGTCAGGTACGTCGCTGCGCAGCGCGATGCGTATCGTCCCGCGCATGGGCTTCGACCAGTACCACGAGCCGCCGGAGGAGCTGCCGGCGCGAACCAGAACCTTCGCCCGGTTGTGCGCCTCGCTCACGGAGGAGGCGGAAGCGATCGGGTGGTATGAGCAGCGTCTCGCGGTCGAGCAGGACCCGGAGGCGCTGGCGGTGATGCGCAACGCGCAGACCGAGGAGTTCAAGCACTTCGCGATGGACCTCGAGTTCCTGCTGCGGCGCACGCCCGTGTGGCGAGAGATCGCGCGCGGAATCCTCTTTCAGGAGGGGGACATCGTGGAAGCGGGCGAGGAGGCCGAGGAGGGCGCCGGGCTCGGCGGGTCCGGTGGCGGCGGGCAGGTCGGCTCGCTGGGGATCGGGAGCTTGAGGGGAGCGGGGCTGTGAACCATCTGCTGCGCGAGCGCGCGCCGATCACCGAAGAGGGCTGGGCCGAGCTCGACCAGAGCGCGCGCGAGCGGCTCGAGCCGGGGCTGGCGGCGCGCAAGGTCGTGGACTTCTCCGGTCCGCACGGGTGGGACTACAGCGCGACGAACCTGGGCCGCATCGAACCGCTGCCCGACGGGGGAGACGGCCTGACCGCCTCACGCCGGCGCGTGCTCCCGCTGGTCGAGATGCGCGTGGAGTTCGCGCTCTCGCGTTCCGAGCTCGACGACCTCGAACGCGGGGCCGAGGACATCGACCTCGAGCCGCTGGAGGTCGCCGCGCGGCGGATGGCGCGCGCCGAGAACCGCGCCGTCTTCCACGGCTGGGCGTCAGCCGGCTTCGAGGGGATCGCCGAGTCCTGCACGCACGACCCGGTGACGCTCTCGGACGACTTCAACGCCTACACCGGCCAGGTCGCCGCGGCGGTCGAGACGCTGCTGCGCAACGGCATCAAGGGGCCGTACGCGCTGGCGCTCGCCCCCGAGCAGTACACGGGCGTGGTGCAGGGCACCGAGCACGGCGGCTACCCGCTGTTCGACCACCTGCGCAAGATCCTCCAGGGCGGGCCGATCGTGTGGGCGCCCGGGATCAGCGGCGCGGTGGTGGTGTCCCTGCGCGGCGGCGACTTCCTGTTCGAGTCCGGCCAGGACCTCGCGCTCGGCTACAGCCACCACGACGCGCAGTCGGTCTACCTGTACCTGGAAGAGAGCTTCAGCTTCCGGGTGGCGACGCCGGAGGCGGCCTGCGCCTTGACGCCGCCGAAGTGATCACCAGCCGCTCGCGCCGCCGGCGCCGCTCGGCCCTTCCCCGCTCGACCCCTCGGCCCCGCCGCGCCCCTGCTCGCGCTCCTCGTCGGTCGGCGGGAAGAGCTTCGCGTCCCAGCCGACCGGCGACGGCACCGGGCTCACGCGCGGGATGCCGCACGTCGTCAGCAGGTGGCTGACCACCGTGTTGCTGTTGGGCCCGTACCACTCGTACTTGATCTCGGCGTCGCCGATCCGGATCAGCTCGTCGGCGAGGTGGTCGCCCTTGCCCATCGCCGCGCTGCCGCTCAACGCACGCACGCTGGCCGCCCGCGGGTCGTAGTCCTGGAACGTCTCGGCGGTGTAGAGCCCGTGGTCGATCTCGATGTACGACAGCACGCCGCCCGCGAGGCGGCCGAGGTACTTGCCGCCGCCGTCCGGGCCGGCCCGGTACCCGTACTGCACGCCGCGCTCGTTCGTGTAGACGATGAACAGGTGGTTGGCGCCGAGCCCGGTGGGGACCGCGCACACGTCCACCGCGCAGCGCTCGGGATCGGCCCCCGCTGCCTGCGCGGCCTCCGCCTCACGGGCCAGATAGCGCCCGAAGGCCTGGTTGCCCATCGCCCCGGCGAGCGCCCGGACGTCCGTGTGCGGCGTGCGCCGCACGTCGGGCGCCGCCTCATCCGGCCTTCGTCGCGGCAGCGTGTGCGGGCGTTCGAACGGCATTGGGCACCTCCCGTCAACTGACATGGCCTGTCGGTCCGCCAGACGGAACCCGGGCGCCCGCTATTCCCCGGGCGTGTAGCCGTGCGCGGCCGCGGCGGCGTGGTGCGCGTCAGACCGGGTCGTCGGCGCCGATCAGGCGCTCGAGCCGGACCGTCGGGTTGCGCTGCGCGAAGCGGTCGAGCACGAAGCGGTTCGGGAAGACGGCGACCTGCGTCCCGTCGGCACGGACGAAGACGTCGGTGTGGCCGCTGTCGGCGAGGACCTTGGCCGCGCCGTCGGCGTCCGTGCGCCGCGCGGCCTTCCACTCGAGCATCTGCAGGCTGACCTCGGCGCCGAACTCCGTGCGCAGGCGCTCGACCGCGACCTCGAACTGCATCGGGCCGACGCCGGCCAGCACCGGGACCGGGTCCTGCGTGTGCTCGCGCCGCAGCACGTGCACGACCCCCTCCTGGTCGAGCTGCTCGAGCCCGCGCCGGAACTGCTTGTGGCGGCTCACGTCCCGGTTGGAGACGGTCGCGAACGATTCGGGCGTGAGCGTCGGGATCGCCGGGAAGCGGACGTCGGCGCCGAGGTGGAGCGTGTCGCCGACGCGGACGTCGCCGCCGATCACGACGCCGACGACGTCCCCGGGGAATGCCTCGTCGAGCGAAGAGCGGTCCTGGCCGAAGACCTCGTGCGCGAAGCTCAGCGCCAGCGTGCGCCCGGTGCGCGCGTTCGTGACGCGCATGCCGCGCTCGAAGCGGCCGGAGCAGATGCGCACGAACGCGACGCGGTCGCGGTGGCGCGGGTCCATGTTGGCCTGGACCTTGAACACCAGCGCCGCGAACGGCGACTCCACCGCGCGCGGCGTGCCGTCCTCGAGCGCGCGCGGCTGGGCCGGCGGCGCGAGCTCGCGGACGGCGTCGAGCAGCAGGCCGACGCCGAAGTTCCACGCCGCCGAGCCGAACAGCAGCGGGATCAACTCCCCGCGCCCGTACGCGTCGGCGTCGAACGCGCTGTCGGTCGCGTCGATCAGCTCGAGCTCCTCCTGCGCTGTCGCCCAGGCCGGGTCGTCCTCCGGCCCGCGGTCGGTGACGATGTGCTCGAGCGCGATCCCGCTGCCGCCGGTCACGCGCGTGAACTCGTGGAAGGAGCCGTCGCGCCGGTTGATCACGCCGCGGAACTCGCCGGGCGCACCGACCGGCCACGTCAGCGGCGCGAGCGGCAGCTCGAGCTGCTCGGTCAGGTGGTCGACGATCTCCAGCGGCTCCATGCCCGGGCGGTCGTACTTGTTCACGAACGCCATCAGGGGGATTCCGCGCGCGCGGGCCACCTGGAACAGCTGCTCGGTCTGCGGCTCGACGCCGCGCGCCGCGTCGATCAGGATCACGGCCGAGTCGACCGCCGCCAGCACCCGCAGCGTGTCCTCGGAGAAGTCCTTGTGGCCCGGGGTGTCGAGCAGGTTGAAGACGACGTCCGCGTACTCGAAGCGCAGCACGGTCGAGGTGACCGAGATGCCGCGGCGGCGCTCGACCTCCATCCAGTCCGAGGTCGCCGCGCGGCGGCCCTTGCGCGCCGTCACCGAGCCGGCCTCACCGACCGCGCCGGCGTACAGCAGCAGCTTCTCGGTCAGGGTCGTCTTGCCCGCGTCCGGGTGCGAGATGATGGCGAACGTGCGGCGGCGCGCCGCCTCGTGCACGACGCGTCGGCTGTCGGCATCCACTCAGTGCAGATTACGAACCGCGCTCGGCGCCAGCGCGGCCACGATCGCTTCCGGCTGGCTGAGCGCCGCGAGATGCCCACCCGGCGTGGGCACGACGTCGAGGCCGAGGCGCTCGTGGGCGACGCGCGCCTGGAAGTCGTAGGGGAAGAAGCGATCCTCGCGGGACGCCAGCACGGTGGTCGGCACGTCCGGCCAGCGGTCGAACGCGCACGGCTGCGCGAACGCGATGTCGGCCTCGGGGCGCTGATGGGAGGCCCCGGCGGCACCGACCTCCGGCGGCACGTCGTGGAGCAAGTGCGCGTGCTCGTCGAAGTCGGCGGGGAACTCGTGGCCCGTGTTGTCCCACCACTGGCCCGGCGTCTCGCCCGGCGCGGGAACCATCGCGTTGAGGAGCACGAGCTGCTCGACGGGTAGCCGGTCGCACACGCCGAGCGCTGTGAAGGCCCCCATCGACTGGGCGACGAGTGTCACGCGATCGGCACCGGCCGCGGCGGCGAGCACGATCCGCTCGTACTCGCGCAGGCCCGCGGTCGGGTTCGCGCCGGGCAGGTCGACGGCGATCGCGGTGTGGCCGGCGGCGGTCAGCAGCGGGACGACGCGGTGCCAGTACCAGGCGGCGCCGCCGGCGCCGGGGATCAGGACGAAGGTGGTCACGCGGATAAGACGCCGCGCGCCGCGCGAACTCATCGGACGCGCCGTGCCGCGCCGCGCCGCCGCTCCGTGTCTCCACGGCCTGCTGCCGCCCGCGGCTAGTTGCTTCGATTTCCGAAGTCGCTAATATTTCGTGCGTGAAGCAGCTCACCCACCATGAGTGCGTCGCCGCCGACGTAGCGCTCAGCAAGGCGTTCGGCCTGCTCGGCAAGCGCTGGACCGCGGTCGTGCTCGGCACGCTCGGCGCCGGTGGCCCCACCGGCTTTCGTGAGCTGTCGCGGGCGGTGGGCGGGATCTCGGATTCCGTGCTGTCCGATCGCCTCACCGAGTTGACGCAGGCCGGCCTCGTCACCCGCACCGTCGACGAAGGTCCGCCCATCTCGGTCACCTACGCG
The DNA here is from genome assembly GCF_003344625.1 of Solirubrobacter deserti. Classification (GTDB taxonomy): domain Bacteria; phylum Actinomycetota; class Thermoleophilia; order Solirubrobacterales; family Solirubrobacteraceae; genus Solirubrobacter; species Solirubrobacter deserti. The sequence goes on from NZ_QPKJ02000001.1 coordinate 55,584, forward strand.
CTCTCGGAGCGCGGCGCCGCGCTGATGCCGGCGTTCGATCAGATCTCCACTTGGGCCCAGGAGCACCTCTAGCCATGGCCGACTATGGACACGAACTGGTCTTCGGCACCTTTCTCACGCCGCAGGCCGCCAACCCGGAGAGCGTCGTCGCGCTCGCGCAGCTGACCGAGCGCGCGGGACTCGAGCTCGCCACCTTCCAGGACCACCCGTACCAGTCCGCGTTCCTGGACACGTGGACGCTGATGACGTGGGTGGCCGCCAACACGGAGACGCTGAAGATCTCCCCGAACGTGCTCAACGTGCCGCTGCGGCTGCCGTCCGTGGTGGCCCGCAGCGCCGCCAGCCTCGATCTGCTGTCCAAGGGCCGCTTCGAGCTCGGCCTCGGCGCGGGCGGCTTCTGGGACCCGATCGTCGCCATGGGCGGCCCGCGCCGCACTCCCGGCGAGGGGGTCACGGCGCTCAGCGAGGCGATCGACATCATCCGCCAGCTGTGGGACGTCACCACCCGGCGCGGCGTGCGCGTGGACGGCGAGCACTACAAGGTGATCGGCGCCAAGCGCGGGCCCGAGCCGGCGCACGAGATCCCGATCCACCTCGGCGCGTACAAGCCGCGCATGCTGCGGCTCACGGGGGAGAAGGCGGACGGCTGGCTGCCGTCGCAGGCCTACATGCAGCCGGGCGACTTCGCGCCCGCGAACGCGCGCATCGACGCCGCGGCGGAGGCCGTCGGCCGCGATCCGCGCGAGATCCGGCGCATGCTCAACGTCAACACCGACGACGTGGACCAGCTGGTGGAGCTGGCGCTCGAGCACGGCTTCTCCACGTTCATCCTCGGCAGCGACGACCCGTACGCGATCGAGCGCTTCGGCCAAGACGTCGCGCCGGCAGTGCGCGAGGCGGTCGCGACGGAGCGAGCCGCGCGGGGGACGGCCACCGGCCCTTTCGGTCGTAGCCCAGCCGTCCGCGCGCAGCGGCTGCCGGGCATCGACTACGACGCCGCCCCGGTCGCGGCCGTCGAGCCGGGGGACCGCGCCTACGGCAAGGTCCGCTCGTCGTACTCCTACAAGGGCTCGCCCGGGCTCGTCCTCCAGCCCAAGACCGCCGAGGAGGTCTCGCAGGCGCTCATCTACGCCCGCGAGCAGGACGTCCCGCTGGCCATCCGCAGTGGCGGCCACGGCATCTCCGGGCGCTCGACCAACGAGGGCGGCGTCGTCATCGATCTCGGGGCGCTGAACGGCATCCAGGTCGTGGGGGACAAGGCGCTGCTCGGCCCCGGCGCGCGCTGGGGCCACGTCGCAGCCGAGCTGGGCAAGCACGGGCTCGGGATGAGCTCGGGCGACTACGGCGACGTCGGCGTCGGTGGGCTCGCCACCACCGGCGGGGTCGGCTTCATGTCGCGCCTGCACGGGCTGACCATCGACCACGTCACGGGCGCGCGGGTCGTGCTCGCGGACGGCCGCATCGTGGACGCCGACGAGGAGCTGCTGTGGGCGCTTCGCGGCGCGGGCGCGAACTTCGGCATCGTCACCGAGTTCGAGCTCGAGCCGTACCCGGTCGGCAACGTCGTCTTCTCCTCGATGGCGTTCGACGCGAGCCGGCCGGCCGAGGTGCTCACCCGCTGGGGGTACCGGGTCGAGAACGCGCCGCGCGAGCTGACGAGCTTCCTCAACCTGGTGACGCAGCAGGGCGGGCCGGTCGCGCAGCTGTACTCGGTCTACGCGGGTGAGGACACGGACGCCGCGATCGAGGCGCTCACGCCGCTGCTGGACATCGCGCCCGTGCTCGACCAGCAGGCGCAGCTCGTCCCGTACCCGGCGGTCGTCGCACCGCGCGGCGGCCTGCACATGGGCGGCTCACCGACCGCGGTCCGCGCAGGGCTGGCCACGCACCTGTACGAGCCGACGGCGCAGGCGCTCGAGGATCTGCTTGCGACGCGCGAGTCCTCGTGGCTGCAGGTGCGGGCGGTCGGCGGCGCGGTCAACGACATGCCGGCCGACGCCACCGCCTATGCCCATCGCACGCAGAACTTCAGCGTCAACGCGGTCGGGCGCAGCTCGATCGAGCGCCTCAACGCGGCGTGGGACGAGCACGTGTATCCGCACATGGACGGGCTCTATCTAAGCTTCGACACCGACCCGCGGCCCGAGCGGCTGCTGGACGCGTTCCCGGAGCCGACGCTCTCCCGGCTGCGTGAGTTGAAGGCGAAGTACGACCCGGACAACGTCTTCCGCCAGAACTTCGCCATCGAGCCGGCGGGCTCTAGAATTGGTGTCAACGCGACCCCGTGAGGATTGACGATGGCTGAGAAGAAGAAGAACGCCAAGATGGCGAACCGCAACGTCGGCGTCGAGGTCATCAAGGATGACGGCGACAAGTACGTTGTGCTCCGCAATGGCGCGAAGGTCTACGGCGGCCGCGGCGTCGTGCTGGCCGAGGCCGTCCGCCTCGCCACGAGCCTCCAGGAGGGCGCCGGCATCGCCAAGATCGAGGGCGACAGCTGGACGCCGGGCAAGGTCGACGACGCCGGCGAGTTCGTCGCCTTCCAGGCCGCATAGACATTGAAGGTGGGGCAGCCCTTCCGCCCCACCCCGATCATCCCACCTTCACGAGCCGCGCGGCTGGCGAGCGTTTACCAGCCGCGCCGCTGGCCGAGCGCCTGCAGCTGCTGCTCGACGGTGCCACGCAGGTGGCCGCCGCCCGTCGGGATCGAGAACCACGAGTACGCGTCCCGGCCCTCGCTGAACCAGCCGCCGCGCGTGTCGGCCTCGAAGATCACGCGCGTCTCGTGCGGCCCGCCCAGGAAGGTCACCTCGAGCTCGTTGAAGCGCCCGCGGTACTGGCCGCCCGCGTAGAACTCGATCTCCTGGAAGAACGGCAGCGTGCCGTTCGGCAGCTGGCCCTGCTCGACGTCCGCGCCCTTGAACTCGAACCCGAGCGACTCGAGCGCCTCGATCAGCGCCTGCTGACCCGGCGTCGCGTGGACCTGGATCGGGTCCAGGTCGCCGCGGTCGATGCCGCGCGCGACCTCGAGCTCGGTCCGCACGCCCATCGAGACCCCGCGCAGCGGGCGCCCGCCGATGTGCGTCAGCGGCGTCTCGTACGGCACCTGCAGCTGGAACGGGAACTCGTGCTTGTCCCCGGGCCGCACCGTCAGCGCGCCTGTCACCTGGTTGGTCGCGAACGTCTGGTTCGAGCGCCATTCGCTGTCGCCGCTCTCGACCTCGACGACCGTCTCGAGTGCAACGGTGATGCGCTCGATCTCCTGCTCGACGTCGCCGCCGTCGACTTTCACGACTCCGGTCACTCCATCGCCGGGACGCACGGCCTGGACGGTCAGGACCGCGTCGACCGTCGCCGCGCCGGCACCCATGGCTGCCTTGAGCTTCTTGAGCATGGGCTGAGCCTACGTCACCGCAGGTCGAGATCGACCAGCTGTCGACGTGGGGCCCGACCGCCCGCGGAGTGAGACGACGCGCCCGGGTGAGCGCTCGGCCACCGGACTCGACCACGAACCCGCCCGCGGTCAGGACATGCGGGCGAGCCTAGGTTCAGGCACGCCACGTGCGGTTGTGGGAAACCGGCAGCAATCGCGCGGGATCTACGCGCCACGCGAGCGTTCACCAACTCGGGAAAAGCCCGAGTTCGTGAACGCTCGCGCGCGGCGTCAGCGGCTACGCGCCGGCGGTGCGGCGGTCGCGCTCGGCGCGGAATGCCGCGATCGCGGCGCCGGCCCCCGCGGCGGGCCCCGGGACCCACAGCCGGCGGCGCGGCGTGGCGACGGGCTCCTCCTCGAGCTGCGGCTCGACCGGGTCGGGCAGCGGCGCCAGGTTCGGGCGGCGCGCGGCGACCGTCGAGCCCTCCATCGCCGCGGCGATCTCGAGGTGGTCGATGTCACCCGCGGCCAGCAGGGCCTGCGTGAGGCGCTCGAGCTGCTCGCGGTGCTCCTCGACCAGCGCGATGGCGTCGCGGTAGGCGTCCTCGACGATGCGGCGGACCTCGCTGTCGGCGGTCGCCATCGACGCGTCCGAGCGCACGCCGACGACCTGGCCGACGGCGGCCGACAGGCCGTACTCCTCGACGGCGCTGCGCGCGATCGAGTTGGCCTTCTCGAGGTCGTTCGCCGCGCCCGACGAGACCGTCCCGTTGATCACGTGCTCGGCGGCGCGGCCACCGAGGATGTAGATCAGCTGCTCGTGGATGTGCTGGGCGGTGTGCAGGGCGCGGTCGGAGCGGCCGATCACGGCGAAGCCGGCGGCGCGGCCGCGCGGGTTGATCGTCGCGTGCAGGGTCTTGTCGACCGTCGGGCACAGCTCGGCGCACAGCACGTGGCCGGCCTCGTGGTAGGCGACGGTCTCGCGCTCGCCGGCGGCCAGCATCGCGGACGCCTTGCGCGGCCCGGCGACGACGCGCAGGAAGCCTTCGAAGAGGTCCTCGTGGGTGATCGAGCCGCGCTCGGCGCGGGCGGCCATGATCGCGCCCTCGTTGAGCATCTCGGCCAGCTCGGCGCCGGACGCGCCCGCGGTGACCTTCGCCAGCAGCGGCAGGTCGACGTCCTCGGCCAGCGGCTTGCCCTTGGCGTGCACGCCGAGGATCGCCAGGCGGCCGTCTTCGGAGGGCGACGAAACGTGGATGTGGCGGGAGAATCGGCCCGGGCGCAGCAGCGCCGGGTCGAGGGTGTCCAGGCGGTTGGTGGCGGCGATGACCAGCAGCCGCTCGTTGCCGGTGAAACCGTCCATCTCCACCAGCAGCTGGTTGAGGGTCTGGTCGGCCTCGCGATTGCTCTGGCCGCCGTCGGCGCCGCCGCCGCGCTTGGCGCCGATCGCGTCGACCTCGTCGATGAAGATGATCGCGGGGGAGCTCTCGCGGGCCTTGGCGAACAGGTCACGCACGCGGCTCGCGCCCACGCCGACGTACATCTCGACGAAGTCCGAACCCGACATGGCGTAGAACGCCGCGCCCGCCTCGCCCGCGACGGCCTTGGCCAGCAGCGTCTTGCCCGTGCCGGGAGGCCCGTAGAGCATCAGGCCGCTCGGCATCTTCGCGCCGAGCCGGCGGTAGGCCTCGGGGCGGGAGAGGAACTCGACCAGCTCGGCCGCCTCGAACACGGCCTCGTCGCAGCCCGCGACGTCGGCGAAGCGCACGCTCGGCAGCGCGCCCTGCTGCTCGGCCTTCTTGGTGTGGGTGTTCATGGCGCCCGCGGCCTTGGCCTGCGCGCGCTGCAGGTACAACACGAGCCCGACGACGAGCAACAGGGCCACGATCAGCACGAGCGCGCTCCACGGGAAGCTCCCGCGGGAGCTCACGGACACCTGCGCGCCGGCGCTCGAGAGCCGCTCGGCGAGGCCCTCGTCGGTCGGGGAGTAGCCGACGACATGCCGCTTGCCGTCCTTGAGCTCGACCTCGACCTTGCCCAGCACCGGCTTGAGCGTCGCGGTCTTGACCTCGCGCTCCTGGACCGACCTGCGCAGGTCCGAATAGGTGTACGGCTTCGGCGCGGTGGCGGGGCCCTTGGTGAGCGAGGCGATGCCGAACACCAGCGCCAGCAGCGCGAACCCGAGGACGACGGCGAGCACGACCGGGTTCCGACGGAGCTTGGAGGGCATGACCCCATGGTCGGGCGTCCGAGCGGGAAGCTTGAGGGTGCCGCCCCCCAAACGGTTAGTTCGGATCACCGCCGCGTCAGGGAATCGACCGCCAGGCGCGCGATGCGTCCGAGCAGCGCGTCGTCACCCGGCGCGGGGGGCGTTCCCTCGGGCGTGCGCACGCAGACGGCGACCGCGTGCCGGTGCCCGTCGCGCTCCACGACCCCGATGTCGTTTCGCAGCCCGGGCAGCGTGCCGCTCTTGGTCGCGACGCGCCAGCCCGGCTCGAGGAACCCGGCCGCGATCCGGGGCCGCAGCGCCTGCCGGTGCAGCAGCGCTCTCAGCTGCGCGCACGCGTCGGCGCTCGCGGCCTCGTCGCTCCAGACGAGGGCGAGGAGCCGCGTGAGGTCGCGCGGGGTGGCACGGCTGACGGGCCGCTCCGCCTCGCCGGCGATCGCGGCGAACAGGTCGCGGCAGCAGCCGTGCAGGGACGTGGCGCGCAGGCCGAGCGGCGCCAGCGGTTCGCGCAGCGCGGGCTCTCCACCGAGGGCGTCGAACAGCGCGTCGGCGGCGGCGACGTCGGAGACGGTGAGCGAGAGCACGGCCAGGTCGCGCAGGGAGATCTCGACCGGGTCGGACAGCATCGCCAGCCCCGGAGAACCCGGCGTGCGCTCGGCGCCCACGCGCACCCGCTCGGTCAGGTCGCGTCCGGCGTCGCCGGCGCGCAGGAGCGCCAGCACGAGGTGCACCTTGAACACGGACGACAGCACGACCGGCTCGTCGGCGCCGATCGCGACCTCGCGCGACGGGTCGTCGAGATCGAGGACGTGGACCTGGCCTTCGGCCCCGGCCGCCGCGAGCACGGACGCGATCGTGCGCTCGACGCTCATCCCAGCAACCCCTCCGGCGGCGGGTCCTCACGGCGCGCGGGTGGGATCCAGCCGCCCGTGCCGACGAGCGCCGCGCGCGCGGCGCGCGTGAACTCGGCCGCGCCCGGCAGGTCGGGATCGGCGAGCAGGACGGAACAGCGCGCGGTGAGCGGCGCCGCCAGCGGTCGCCAGCGCAGGCCGGCGGCCTCGACGGGCGGGCGCTCGGTGAGCAGGACGGCGTCGCCGGCGAGCACGAGCGCGCGCGCCCACTCGGCGTCCGGGGCCGGCGTCGTCTGCGCCGGCGACCACCCGTGCGCGGCCAGCCCGGCGAGCAGGTCCTCCGTGCCCGCGGCGTCGACCGGCCGCACGAGGGTCCGGAGCTCGAGCTCGGGCGGTGCGATGTCGGCCTGTGCTGCGAGCGGATCGTCCGCGCGCAGGAGCGCCCCGAGCCGCGCGGTGAGCGTGAGCGCAACCCCGCCGGTGAGCAGCGGTGCCGGCTGGCGCACGAGCGCCGCGTCCAGGTCGCCGGCGGCGAGCTCGCGCCGCACCTCGGCCGGGCCGCGCGGAGCGATCTCGAGGGTCACCGACGTGGCGCCCCGGAACGCGCGGTGGAGCGCGGCGACGATCTCCGCCGGAAAGTCCGGCGCGACGGCGGCGCGCAACGCGGGTCGCTCGGCCTCCGCGACGGCCTCGGCCACCAGGACGCCGAGACCGTCCGCGCGAGCGAGCAGGGCCCTGGCCTCCGGGAGCAGCGCGCGGCCGGCCGGCGTCAACGCGACGCGCCGGCTCGTGCGGTCCAGCAGGCGCGCGCCGAGCGCGGTCTCCAACGCGCGCACGCGCTGGGACAGGGGCGGTTGCGCCATGTGCAGGCGCGCCGCCGCCCGGCCGAAGTGCAGTTCCTCGGCGACCGCGACGAAGCAGCGGAGGTGACGCACGAGGTCCATCGAGACTCAAACGCTATCGATCACCGATACCGAAATCGATCTTGGTGCGGTACGAACTTGGTGTTGCCGATCACGGGACCCGCTGATGGGGTGCGGCGATGCATCGAGTTGTCCTGCTTCTGGCGGTGCTGCTGGCGTTCGCCTCGCCCGCCGCCGCCCACACCGACCTCGAACGCCACTTCCGCGAAGCCGGGACCACCGGCACGATGGTCGTCGAGCGCTCCGGCCCGCAGCCGCGCACGTGGATCGTCGGCGGCGCGCGCAGTGCGCAGCGCTTCATCCCGTCTTCGACGTTCAAGATCCCGAACGCCCTGCTCGCCGTCGACCTGCGGGTCGCGTCCGGTGCCGACCAGCCCTACCCGGGGCCGAACCCGAACTTCGAGGTCGACGGCGCGCCGTTCCTCCCGGCCGCCTGCGAAGGCGACCTGACGCTCGCCACCGCGCTGATGAACTCGTGCATCCCGATCTTCCAGCGCATCGCCCGCCGGATCGGCCTGCCCGCGTACCGCCGCGCGGTCGACCGCTTCCACTACGGCAACGAGGACCTGCGCGGCGCGGTCGAGGACCGCTTCTGGCTCGACGGACCGCTCGCCATCTCCGCCCGCGAGCAGGTCCGGTTCCTGCAGAGGCTGCAACGCGAGTCGCTGCCCGTCTCCCGCCACGCGCTGCGCGACGTGCGCGAGATGCTCGTCCTCCAGCGCGACCGCTGCGCAACCCTGCGCGGCAAGACCGGTTATGTCTTCACGACCGCGCCGCGCGTGGGCTGGTGGGTCGGTTGGGTCGAGCGCGGACCGAGGACATGGACGTTCGCGCTCAACCTCGATATCACGCGCCCCGATCACGCTGCCGCGCGCGTGACGATCGGCAAGGCGATCCTGCACGAGCTCGGAGCCAAGACCACATGCTGAGACGGACCCTTGTGACCACCTTCGTCCTGGCGGCCATCGCGGCTCCCGCGCAGGCGGCGCCGCTCTCGCGCACCGACAAGGCGCAGGTCGAGCGCCTCGCGCGCTCGCTCGGCGCCAAGACGAGCTTCGTGGTCACCGACACCAAGGGCCGCACGCTGGCTGCCGTGCGCCCCGCCACGCGCCGCCCGCTCGGCTCGGTGACGAAGCTGTTCACCTCCAGCGCCGCGCTGCTCGGCCTGTCCGCGCCGCCGAGCACCGCCGTCGAGCTCGCCGGGACGCTCGGGCCGGACGGCACGCTCACCGGCGACATCGTCCTGCGCGGCGGCGGTGACGCCGGCCTGGACGACACCGGCCTCACCCGGCTGCGCGACGCGGTCACCGCGGCCGGCGTCCGTCGCATCACCGGCCGCGTCGTCGGCGACGGTTCACTGTTCGACGCCGCGATCGGCGGCCCCGCGACCAGCGGCGGCTTCGACCAGGAGTTCGACGGCGTCGTCGGCGCGCTCAGCTTCGAGCACGGCCGCGCGACGCCCGGCGGCCCGTACCAGACCGACCCCGCGGCGGCCGCGGCCGCCCACTTTGACGATCTGCTCGAGGCGGTCGGCGTCGTGATCCCCAACGGCGCGGTCTCCGGCACGCGCCCGCCGATCCCGCCGCTGGCGACCGTCGACGGCGACCTCGCCGAGCTGATCAAGACGACCAACACGGACTCGAGCGCGGTGACCGCCGAGACGCTGGGCAAGCTGCTCGCCGCCCGCGGCGGCCGTCCCGGCACGAGCGCGGCGGGCGCGGACGCGGTCGAGGCCGTCGTCGGCACGCACCTGAAAGTGCAGCCGCGACTGGCCGACAGCGCGGGCTTCGTCGCGGGCTCGCAGGCCACGCCGCGCGACGTCGCCCGGTTGCTGCGCCAGATGGACCGGCGCCCGACGTTCCGGCGCTCACTCGCCAAGGGCGGCGAGGGGACGCTACGCGGCCGCACCGTGCCCAGCGGGTGCCGGGCGAAGACGGGCACGCTGCGCTCGGCCAAGACGACCACGCTGGCCGGCATCTGCCGCGGCCGGATCTTCGCCGTCCTCACCGTCGGACCCGCCACCGAGCGCGCGCGGCGGGTCCACGACCAGATCGCGGGCGTGCTCGGACGGCGCTAGAGCCAGCCCGGCAGCACGAAGATCGCCCACGCCGTGACCGGGGCGATGATGATCATGCTCATGCCCCACTGCAGCAGCCTGCGGTAGACGCGGTCGCGCCGTTCCTCGGGTGTGTTGGCCACCGTCAGCGCGCCCGAGGTCGAGAACGGGCTCGAGTCCACGACCGAGGACGCGATGCAGAGCGCGATGATCACGCCGACGGCGCCGATCTCGCCCTGGGAGAGGAACGGCACCGCGAGCGGGATCAGCGCCGCGAGGATGCCGGTGGTGGACGCGAACGCGCTCACCGCCGCGCCGATGAAGCAGATCAGCAGCGCGGTGATCAGCGGGGTGCCGACGTCGGCGACCGTCTCACCGAGCCAGTCGATCGTGCCCATCTCCCGCAGCAGCTCGACGTACATCACGATGCCGCAGATCAGCAGCACGGTCGGCCACGCGACCTTGGCCGCGGCGTCCTTGGTGACGTGCGGCATCAGCAGCGAGAGGACGACCGCGATCGTGACGGCGATGAAGGCCGGGTTCCAGTCGATCCCGGGCGCGACCGCGAGGCCGACGAGCGTGACGATGCCGACCAGCGTGATGACCCGCTCGCGGTTCAGGCCCGGGGACTCGGCCGCGACGTCGACGGCGCCGCCGCCGATCACCGGCTGTCCCGTCTCGGTCCGCTCGCGGTTGAAGCGCTCGGTCGCCTCCGGGTCCGTGTCCACGCGGCGCGTCAGCAGCTCGCGCCCGCCGAACAGGAAGAACACGACGATGCTCAGCACCAGGTTGAACAGGTACGAGGAGATCCACAGCAGCGTCGGGTTGCCCTCGAGGTTGGCGTCGTTGACCACGCCATTGGTGATCGAGCCGAACACCGAGATCGGCGAGAAGCCGCCCGCGGTGGCGCCGTTGATGATCAGCAGGCCCATCAGCACCGGGTTGATGCGGTAGCGGACGGCGAACCCGAGGCCGATCGGCGCCATGATCGCGACGGCGGCCGGGACGACCGCTCCCACCCAGGTCAGCACCGAGGTGACGAGGAACATCACCCACGGGATGAACGCCACGCGCCCCCCGACGCCGCGTACGGCAGCGTGGACGAGCCAGTCCACGGTGCCGTTGTTGTTGGCGATCGCGAACAGGTAGGTGACGCCGACGAGGATGATGAACAGCTCGCCGGGGAAGCCGGCGAAGATCGTGTCCTCGTCCGTGCCGATCGCCGTTCCGACGATGAACGCGGCGGCGATGCCGAGCAGGCCCATGTTGATCGGGCGCAGCGTGCCGATGGCGAAGATCGCCACCAGCACGAGGATCGATACGACTTCCTGAGACATCTCGCTCTCCTATTCGAGTGCGTCCCGGACGATTTGCACGGGGTGGCGCGCCGCGCGCCCCGTGCCGTGCTGGATCTGCTGGCGGCAGGACACGCCCGTCGCCGCGATGAGCGTCTCCGCGGGCTCTCTCCGGACCGCGGGGAACAGGCGCAGGGCGCCGATCCGCATGGACAGCTCGTAGTGCTCTGACTCGAACCCGAACGAGCCCGCCATGCCGCAGCAGCCGGCGTCGAGCTCGACGACCTCCGTGTTGGGGATGCGCTTGAGCAGTTGCACCGTCGAGGCCGTGCCCGCGAGTGCCTTCTGGTGGCAGTGGCCGTGGAAGACGATCCGCTGCGGCGTGTCGTTGCGCAGCGGCAGCTCGCTGTCGAGCAGCAGCTCCTCGACCAGCCGCGTGCGCTCCGCGATCCCGCGGTCCCCGAGCAGCTGCACGTGCTCCTCGCGCAACGTCATCAGGCAGGAGGGCTCGCAGCCTGTGATTGGGCCCTCGGTCTTGAGCAGGCGCTCGGTCAGCGACTCGGCTTTCGCGCGCGCGTCGTCGAGCAGGCCCTTGGAGATGCTCGCCCGCCCGCAGCAACCGGCGTGCTCCAACCGCACGTCGTAGCCCGCGGCGGTCAGCAGCTCGATCGACGCGCGGCCGACACCCGGCTCCGTGAAGGTCGTGAACGAGTCGGCGAGGAACGTCACGGGGCGGCCCGTGCGGCGCGCGCGCTTGCGGTTCCAGCGGATCAGGTTCTCGCGCTCGAACACCGGGCGCGGGCGCTTGCTGGTGATGCCGAGCAGGCCGGTCGGCGCGGGCAGGTTCGAGAGCGGCGCGAACGCGCTGCCGAGCCGGTTGAGCGTCCGGATGCCGGCGAACACGCGCGAGCGCAGCGGCGTGCCGTGGATGGCGTTGTAGTGGCTGAGGAACTCGCTCTTCATCGACGCCATGTCGACGCTCAGCGGGCATTCGCTCTTGCACGCCTTGCACTCGAGGCAGAGGTCGAGGATCTCGTGCAGGCGTTCGTCGCCCATCGCCTTGGCGGGGTCGGGCTCGGAGAGCGCCTTGACGAGCGCGTTGGCGCGCCCGCGCGTGGCGTGCTCCTCCTCGCGCGTGGCCATGTAGGACGGACACATCACGCCCTGCCCGGTCTTGCGGCAGGCGCCGATGCGCTGGCAGCGGTCCGCGGCGGCGTACATCCCGCCCTCACCGAAGTCGAGGTGGGTGACGAGCGGGTTCGGGCGCTTGGGCAGCGTCGCGTCGCGCAGGTCGGCCGTCATCGGCGCCGGGTCCACCATCACGCCCGGGTTGAGCCGGTTGTGCGGGTCGAACAGCGTCTTGACCTTGCGCATCGCGCCGTACAGCTCAGGGCCGAAGATGCGCTCGTTGAACTCCGAGCGCACGCGGCCGTCGCCGTGCTCGGAGGAGTTGACGCCGTCGAACTCGGCGACCAGGTCCTTGATCTCCTCCGCGACGGTGCGGAACGTCTCGACGTCCTCGGACAGGTCGATGAACGGGCGGATGTGCAGGCAACCGACCGAGCAGTGGCCGTAGAACCCGGCCTCGAGCCCGTGGCGGTCGAGGATCTGCGCGAAGCGCTCCACGTAGGGGCCGAGCCGCTCGGGCGCCACCGCGGTGTCCTCCACGAACGCGGCCGGACGCTTGCGGCCTTCCGACGACGCCATCAGCAGGCCCAGGCCCGCCTTGCGCACCTTGGTCAGCTCGTTCTGCTCGGCGGCCGTCTCGGCGCGCAGCGTGTGGTAGCCGTGACCGTGCTGCTGCCAGGCGGCGGCCAGCGCGTCGAGCTTGCCGCGCACCTCGTCGTCGGTGTCGCCCGCGAATGAGACGAACAGCAGCGCGCCGGGGTCGCCCTCCAGCCGGTCCGACAGCTTGCGGTACTCGAGCTTCGCGCGCGAGAGGCTGAGGATCGTGCGGTCGATCATCTCGACCGCCCACGGATGCAGGTCGAGCGCGTCCTGCGTGGCCGCGATCGCGTCCGCGACCGACGCGAAGTGCCCGACCGAGAACATCTTCGCCTTCGGCAGCTCGACCAGCCGCACCGTCGCCGCGGTGACGATCGCGAGCGTCCCTTCGCTGCCCACGATCAGCTTCGAGAGGTCGAACGGCTCCATGCGATCCAGCCGGTAGCCGCCGGACTGGCGCCAATGCTTGGGATAGTCCTCGGCGATGGCGCGCGCGTGCTCGCGCAGGATGGCCTTCACCGGCTCGTCGAAGGCGTGCGTCGAGTCGCGCGAGAACGTGGCCTGGCTGCCGTCGGCCAGCACCACCTCGAGCTCCTCGACGTGATCGATGGTCGTGCCGTGCACGATCGACTCCGACCCGCTCGAGTTGTTGCCGATCATGCCGCCGAGCGTCGCCCGGTTGGAGGTACTCGTGTCCGGCCCGAAGCCGAGGCCGAACCGCTTGGCGGCGCGGTTGAGGTCCTCCTGCACGACCCCCGGCTGCACCCGCACACGGCGCGCGTCCGGATCGATCGCGTCGATCACGTTCATGTGGCGGGAGAAGTCGAGCACCAGCCCGCGCCCGCCGGCGGTCTGGCCCGCGAGCGACGTGCCGCCGCCACGCGCCACGACCGGCACGCCGCGCTCGGCGCAGATCCGCACCGCCGCGCTCACGTCTTCGGCGGTGCGCGGGAACGCCACCGCCGCCGGCTCGACCGCGTACGCGCTCGCGTCGGCGGCGAACAGGTGCCGCGTGTACTCGTCGTCGCGGACCTCTCCCACCAGCTCGCGCCCGAGCGCGAGAGCCAACTCCCCCATGACGACTCAGTCCCCGCTCCGGGCAGGGCACCAAACGTCGAGCGGGCACGCGCGTTCAAAACCGGTCGGTACAGAAGTGACTAGGATGCAGGGCATGGGGAACGCCACCATCGGCCGACCGCGCGGCTTCGACGCCGACGAGGCGCTCGAACGCGCCATGCACGTGTTCTGGGAGCACGGCTACGAGGGGGCGTGCCTGACCGCGCTCACAGACGCGATGGGCATCAATAAGACGAGCCTGTACGCGGCCTTCGGCAACAAGGAGCAGCTGTTCCTCAAGGTCCTGGACCGCTACGCGGACGGGCCGGCCGGGTACGCGCAGCGCGCGTTGGAGGAGCCGACGGCGCGCGCCGTGGTGGAGGCGCTGCTGCGCGGAGCGGCCGAGACGACCACCCGGCCCGACAGCCCGGCGGGGTGCCTGGGCGTCCAGGCCGCGCTGCCCGCCAGCGACGGCAACCGGTGCGCCCATGAGGCGCTCGTCGAGTGGCGCAACACCGCGGCCGTGCGGCTGGAGGAGCGCTTTCGGCGCGCGGTCGACGAGGGCGACCTGCCGGCCGACGCCGATCCGCACGAGCTGGCCACCTACGTGTCGACGGTCGCGCAGGGCATCGCCGTGCAGGCCGCCAACGGCTTGGACCGGGACGCGCTGCAGCGCATCGTGGACACGACGCTGAGGCAGTGGGCGCCGTGATCGGCGTCGGCATCGTGGGGCTCAGCGCCGGCGGCGGCTGGGCCGCGAAGGCGCACCTGCCCGCGCTCGCCGCGGTGGACGGGATCGAGCTGCGCGCGCTCGCCGCGAGCTCCCCCAAGGCGGCCCGCGCCGCGGGCGAGGCCCACGGGGTGCCCGCGTACGCGTCCGTCGAGGCGCTGGTGCAGGACCCGGGCGTCGACCTGGTCGTCGTCGCGGTCAAGGTGCCGCAGCACCGCGCGCTCATCCTGCCGGCGCTGCAGGCGCGGGTGCCGGTGCTGAGCGAGTGGCCGCTCGCTCTGGATCTCGCCGAGGCCCAGGAGCTCGAGCAGGCCGCGGAAGGGACCCGCACGTTCGTCGGGCTGCAGGGACGGTCCGCGCCGGCGTTCCGCTGGCTCGCCGACCTGATGGCGGAGCGCTACGTGGGCGACGTGCTGTCGGCCACCGTCGTGGCGTCCTCGTCCGGCTGGGGCGCCTCGACGTCCGAGCGCGGGCGCTACACGCTCGATCGCGCGCAGGGCGCCACGATGCTGACGATCGCGTTCGGCCACGCGATCGACGCCGTCGCGCTGCTGGTCGGCGAGCTCGAGGAGCTGGTGGCGACGACCGCGACCCGCCGCCCGCAGGTCGAGCTCGAAGGCACCGGACGCACCGTCCCGATGACGGCCGAGGACCAGATCGCCGTGTCCGGCACGCTCGCGAGCGGCGCGGTCCTCTCGGCCCACTATCGCGGCGGCACCCTGTCGGGCCCGGGCTTCTCGCTCACCGTCGACGGCACCGAGGGGACGCTCGAGGTCACCGCTCCGAGCCACCCCAACATCAACCCCGTGTCCGTGCGCGGGGCACGCGGCTACGCGCCCCCGGCCGAGCTCGCACTGCCCGAGCGCTACGACGCCTACCCGCAGTTGGCCGGAACGCAGAGCCACGCGCTCGCGCACGCCTACGCCGCCATCCGCGACGACCTCCTGCACGGCACCGCGACCGTGCCGGACTTCGCGCACGCCGTGGCGCGCCACCGGCTGCTGGACGCGATCACGCGCTCGGCCGCCACCGGCCGCCGCGTCGAGCTGATGAACTGACGCCAAACGGGTACGACCGCAGCGATGTCCCATCGCCCCGGTCGCCACTTCCTGCAGATCCCCGGTCCCACGAACGTTCCAGACCGGGTGCTGCGAGCCATCGACGCGCCCACGATCGACCACCGCGGGCCGGAGTTCGCGCAGCTCGGCCTCGAGGTGCTCGAAGGCATGCGCTGGGTGTTCGGGACCGAAGGCCCGGTGGTCATCTATCCCGCGTCCGGCACGGGTGCGTGGGAGGCGGCGATCGTCAACACGCTCTCGCCCGGCGACAAGGTGATCGCGTCGGAGACGGGGCACTTCGCGACGCTCTGGCGAGAGATGGCCGAGCGGCTCGGGCTCGACGTGGTCTGGCTGGAGGGCGACTGGCGCCACGGCGCCGACCCGGAGCGGATCGCGGACGCGCTCGACGACGACGTCAAGGCCGTGATGGTCGTCCACAACGAGACCTCCACGGGTGTCACGAGCCGGATCGCCGACGTGCGCGCGGCGATGGGTGACCACGACGCGCTGCTGCTCGTGGACACGATCTCCTCGCTGGCCAGCATCGACTACCGCCACGACGAGTGGGGCGTGGACGTGACCGTCGGCGGGTCGCAGAAAGGCCTGATGCTTCCGGCCGGGCTGAGCTTCAACGCCGTCTCCCAGAAGGCGCTGGAAGCCTCGCGCGACGCGCGGATGCCGCGCTCGTACTGGGACTGGAAGCCGATCATCGCCGCCAACGAGGCGGGCTTCTGGCCTTACACGTCCGCGACCAACCTGCTCTACGGACTCAAAGAGGCGATCGCGATGCTGCGCGAGGAAGGCCTCGACAACGTGTTCGCCCGCCACGCGCGCCACGCGACCGCCACGCGCGCCGCCGTCCACGGCTGGGGCCTGGAGGTGCTGGCGCTCGACGAGCGCGAGTTCTCCGGCTCGCTCACCGCGGTGCTGCTCGACGGCTCCGACGAGGTGCGGCGAATGATCCTGGAGCGCTACGACATGTCGCTGGGCGCGGGGCTGGGCAAGCTCAAGGACCAGGTGTTCCGGATCGGCCACCTCGGCGACTTCAACGACCTGATGCTCGCGGGGACGCTGGCCGGGGTGCAGATGGGCCTGCAGCTCGCCGGCCACGACGTCGGCGACGGGCTGACCCCCGCGCTTGAGGTCCTCAAGACATGAGCGGCGCCCTCGAGGGCGTGCGCGTGCTCGAGCTCACGCAGATCATGGCCGGCCCGTTCTGCGGGCAGGTGCTGGCGGACATGGGCGCGGACGTGATCAAGGTCGAGCCGCGCGACGGCGGCGACCAGACGCGGCGTTCGATGGGCGAGCCGGCGTTCCGGGCCGTCAACCGCAACAAGCGCTCGATCGCCCTCGACCTCAAGGACGCGGCGGACCAGGCGACGCTGCACCGGCTGGTGAAGACCGCCGACGTGCTGCTGGAGAACTACCGGCCGGGCGTGGCGGCGAAGCTGCAGGCCGACTACGAGACGCTGTGCGCGCTCAACCCGCGCTTGATCTACGCGTCGATCTCCGGCTTCGGGCAGACCGGGCCGTACGCGCAGCGGCCCGGGTTCGACCTGATCGCGCAGGGCATGAGCGGCGTGATGAGCGTCACCGGCGAGCCCGGTGGCAACCCGATCAAGGCCGGCGTGCCAGTGTCCGACCTGTCCGCGGGACTGTTCTGCGCGATCGGCATCCTGTCCGCGCTGCACGCCCGCCAGCGCACGGGGGAGGGCCAGCGGATCGACACCTCGCTGTGGGAGGGCGCGATGGCGCTGACGGTGTGGGAGACGGCCGAGCTGTGGTCGACGGGCAACGTCCCGCAGCCGCTCGGCTCCGCGCACCGCATCAGCGCGCCCTACCAGGCGCTGCGCACGCGCGACGGCCACGTCACCGTCGGCGGCAACTCCAACAAGCTCTACGCGCGGCTGTGCGAGGCGATCGGCCGGCCGGAGCTGATCGACGACCCGCGCTTCCTCGAGAACCCGGACCGGATGGCGAACCGGCCCGCGCTCGTGGCCGAGCTGGAGGCCGCGCTGGCCGCACGCGACACCGCCGAATGGGTGGATCTGCTGCTGGCGGCGGGCGTGCCCGCGGGCCCGTTGCATAACGTGCAGCAGGTGGTCGACGATCCGCACACGCACGCACGCGAGATGGTGGTCGAGATGGAGCATCCCGAGGCCGGCACGGTCTACGGGCTCGGCATCCCCGTGAAGTTGAGCGCCACGCCGGGCAGCGTCCGGCGGCCGGCGCCGTTGCTCGGACAGCACAGCGACGAGATCCTCGCGGAGCTCGACGGGTGAGCGTCGAGTATGAGCGGCGCGGCGACGCCGCGTGGGTGACCTTCAACCGCCCCGAGGCGCACAACGCGATGACGTTTGAGATGTACGACCAGCTCGTGGAGGCGTGCGACCAGGTCGACCTCGACGACGAGGTGAAGGTGATGGTCCTGCGCGGCGCGGGCGGCCGCGCGTTCGTCGCCGGCACCGACATCCGCCAGTTCACGCAGTTCGCCACCGCGCAGGACGGCGTGATCTACGAGACCCGGATTGACAATGTGCTCGACCGGCTCGAGGCCGTCAAGAAGCCGACGGTCGCGCTCGTCGAGGGGTTCGCGTTCGGCAGCGGGTTCGCGATCGCGGCGTGCTGCGATCTGCGCGTGATGACGCCGTCGGCGACGTTCGGGATGCCGATCGCGCGCACCGTCGGCAACTGCCTCTCGATGGCCAACTACGCGCGGCTGGGGGCGGCGCTCGGCACGCCTCGCCTGAAGGACGTGATCTTCCGCGCGCGGCCGATCGAGGCCGAGGAGGCGCTGCAGATCGGGTTCGTGAGCGCGGTCGTCGAGGACGCCGAGGGTTGGGCCGCCGACCTGTGCACCACGCTGGCTGACCACTCGCCGATCACGATGCAGGTCACCAAGGAAGCGCTGCGGCGTGGCCGCGTGGTCCCCGAAGGTGAGGACCTGATCCGCCTCGCGTATGGCAGCGAGGAGTTCCGCACCAACGTCCAACGCTTCCTCAATCGGTAGACCGGTTTAGGCAACCGGTTTACCGGTGACCTCCCTGAGTGGGAGGTAGAGACCTATGGACGAGGCTCCACGCAGCAGCGCCCTTCGGCGCGCGCTGGCCGGTTCGGTCGTCGGCACCGCGCTCGAGTGGTACGACTTCTTCATCTACGGCACCGCCGCCGCGCTGGTGTTCGACGAGCTGTTCTTCAATGACAAGGAGGGCAGCGCGGGCACACTGGCGGCGTTCGCGACCTTCGGCGTCGGCTTCGCCGTGCGGCCGCTCGGCGGCGTGCTGTTCGGCAACATGGGCGACCGCATCGGGCGGCGCGAGACGCTGGTGGTCACGACGCTGCTGATGGGCATCTCCACGGGCGTCATCGGCCTGCTGCCGACCTACGACTCGATCGGCATCTGGGCGCCGATCCTGCTCACGCTCATGCGCGTCTGCCAGGGCCTCGGCGCGGGCGCGGAGTTCGGCGGCGCCTCGACGCTGCTGGCCGAGCACGCGCCGAAGGAGCGCCGCGGCTTCTACGGCTCGTTCGCGCAGCTCGGCGTGCAGACCGGGCTCGTGCTCGGCACGCTCACGTTCCTGATCGTCGGCCAGCTGCCCGACGAGGACCTCAACTCGTGGGGCTGGCGGATCCCGTTCCTGATCTCGTTCCTGATGATCTTCGTGACGTTGTACTTCCGGCTGCGCGTCGAGGAGTCGCCGGTGTTCGAGGCGCTGCGCGCGCAGCGCAAGGTCGTCAAGGTGCCGGTGCTGGACACGATCAAGCGCTACCCGAAGTCGGTCGCGGTCGCGGCCGGCGCGCACATCGCCGACACCGCCGTGATCTACATCTTCGTGACGTTCTCGGTGGCGTACGTGACCGATCAGCTGGACCTCTCGAGAACCACGGCACTCGGCGGCGTCGTGGTCGCCGCGTTCGTCGGCGTGCTGCTGCAGCCCGTCTATGGGGCGTTGAGCGACCGGATCGGACGCAAGCCGCTGAACCTGTGGAGCGTGATCTTCACCGCGCTGTACGCGTTCCCGTTCTGGCTGCTGGTGGACACGGGCTCACCCGCCGTGATCTGGCTGGCGCTGACCATCGGATTGGCGATCGGGCTCGGGCCGATGATCGCCGTCCAGGGCGCGTTCAACGCCGAGCTGTTCGGGGCCGACGTGCGCTACACGGGCTTCGCCGGCTCGCGGGAGCTGGGCGCCGCGCTGGTGGGCTTCTCACCGACGCTCTCGGTCGCGCTGCTGGGCTGGGGGGACGACGAGCCGTGGCTCGTCGCGGTGTGGATGATCGTGGCCTGCCTGATCTCCCTGGCCGCGTTCGTGGCCTCGCGCGAGACGAAGGACGTCGACATGGTCGAGGCGTGAGGCGGCTCGAGCGCTCGCGACGGCCCCGGCACCCGCGCATCGTCCACCTCGGATTGGGCGCGTTCGCGCGGGCGCATCTGGCCGAGTACACCGAGGACGCCGGTGGTTGGGGGATCGTGGGCGTCGCGCCGCGCCGGCGCGACGTCGTCGAGGCGCTCGACCCGCAGGGCGGCGCGTACACGTTGATCGAGCGCGCCGAGCGGGACGCCCTGCGCGTGATCGAATGCGTGTGCGACGTGCTGCACGCGCCGTCCGAGCACGACTGGGTGCTGTCGGCGATCGCGGACGCCGACATCGTGACGCTGACCGTGACCGAGAAGGCCTACACCGACGACTCGCCCGTGATCGCGTTGCTGCGTGAGGCGCTGGCGCTGCGCGAGACGCCGCTCACCGTCCTCTCGCTCGACAACCTGCCGCGCAACGGCGAGGTGCTCGAGCGGCTGGTGGGCGGCGGCGGGCACCGCTTTCCGTGCTCGATGGTCGACCGGGTCGTGCCCTCAACCACGCCGGAAGACCTGGCGGTGGTGGCGCGCGAGCTGGGCGCCGAGGACCGGGGCGCGGTGGTGGCCGAGCCGTTCCGCCAGTGGGTGATCGAGGACTTCGACGGTCCGCGGCCGGACTGGGACGCGCTGTTCGTGGAGTCCAGCGCGCCGCACGAGGCGCTCAAGCTGCGGCTGCTCAACGGCACGCACTCGCTGCTCGCGTACGCCGGGCTGGCGCTCGGGCACGTCACCGTCGCCGACGCGTGGGCCGATGAGGACCTGCGCGCCGTCGCCGACCGGCTCGCCACCGACGACTTGATCCCCACGCTGCCGGAGGTCCCGGGCCTCGACGTCGACGACTACCGGGCGACGCTCGACGCGCGCTGGTCGAACCCGCGCATCGGCCACCGGCTCGAGCAGATCGCGCTCGACGGCCAGCAGAAGCTTCCCGCCCGCTTCGGCGGGCTGCGCGGGCGCTGGGTCGCGCTCGCGATCGCGGCCTGGCTCGAGCATGAGCCCGGCGGCGACGTGTCGATGTTCGAGCCGGACGCGGTCGAGCGGGTGGGCGAGTGGCGCCAGCGGATCGCCGCCGACGGGCTGCGCGCCGCATTGCGGAGCGAGCTGTGAGACGGGTCCGGCTCGAGGACGTCGCGCGCGCGGCGGGCGTCTCGAAGGCGACGGCGTCACGCGTGCTCAACGACGACCCGTCGCTGTCGGTGCGCGCGGACACCCGTGCGCGCATCCACGCCGCGGCCGAGCGGCTCGAGTACCGGCCCCACCCGGTCGCGCGGGCGCTCGCGGTGCCGGGCACGGGCGCGCTGGCGATGCTCGTCCCCGAGCTCTCCAACCCCGCCTACGGTGAGATGATCCGCTTCGCCTACCGCGCCGCGCGGGCCCGCGGCTACGTGCTGCTCGCGGCCGAGGACACCGAGGAGCAGGAAGCCGACGAGGCGTTCACCGCGTTGGTCGAGGGCGGGCGCATCGACGGGCTGCTGATCGCGTCCGCGCGGCCCGCGAACCGCCTGCTCGAAGCGCTGCGCCGCCATCCCGTGCCGCACGTGTTCGTCAACCGCTCCGTCGAGGGCGCGCTGGCGAACGTCACCGTGGACGTCGAGAGCGCGGCGCGGTTGGCCTTCACGCACCTGGCGCAGCTCGGGCACGTGCGGCTCGGGCACGTGGCGGGACCCCGCGGCGTGCAGTCCACGGAGGGTCGCGAGCGCGCGTTCCTGGCCGCCGCGACCGCGGCGGGCGTGCCGCTGCCGCCGGTGGCCCACGGGCCGTTCACGCCCGCGGGCGGCGCGGCCGCGGGCGAACGACTGCTGCGCGAGCACCCGGACGTGACCGCCGTCTTCGTCTCCTCGCTGGCACAGGCCATCGGGGTGCTGCACGCCGCTCGGGGCGCTGCCCGCGTCGTGCCGGAAACGCTTTCGGTGATCGCCTACGACGACCTGCCGATCGCGCACTTCCTGGACCCGCCGCTGACGACGATCGCGCTGCCGATCGGGCCGCTCGCGGCCGAGGGTGTCGAGATCCTCGCCGACATGCTCGCGGGCGCACCGCCGCGCTCCTCCGTCCTGGACGCCGAGCCCGACCTGCGCGTACGCGCCTCGACGGTTTCCTTGCAGCGGGAGGAGCGCACGTGAGCGCGACGAAACGATCGATGCGGCCATGCTCGACCTACGCACGCTCGATCCCGCCCGCCAGACCGCCGACCGGCGTGTCGCGCTGGCACTCGGGTATGGCGCGCTGGCTTGCTTGACGTTCGCGGCCGTCGGAGCAGGAGCAGGCGGGTGGGCGCTGGCGACCGCGGTCGTCCTCGCTTTGGGAGGCCTGCCCTGGATCTTCGCCTTCGGCGGCCGCTGGCGTCTGCTCGACGACGCCTTGGACGGGGTCCCGTTCTGGCTGCGCGGTGACCGCGTCGGCGCGTGGGCGACGGCGCCGATCGGCGGCGCGGCGCTCGCGCTCTGGCTGGCGGCGCTGCTGGGGATGCCGGATGCGCTGGCCGTGCTGGCCACGCTCGCGGGTGCGGGGGCGTACGTCGCGTTCGTCGCCTGGGTCGAGGCGCGCTACGAGCGTCTGATCCTGCTCGACCTGACCGTGCTGGAGACGCGCTTCGAGCGCATCACCGACCTGCGCGAGTCGCGCCTGGTCGCGGCCAGCCAGTACCTGCCGACCGCGTAGCTTCGTCACAGCACGGCCGCTCGCGCGTAGAAGCGGGTGGATGCGGGCTGACGTGGACCTGTTGCGCGGTGGCGCCGAGGACTTCGGCGTCTTCTACGAGCGCCACGTCGGCATGGTGACCGCGTACGTGGGGCGGCGGGTGCGGCGGCCGGAGCTGACGATCGACCTCGTCGCCGAGACGTTCGCGCGGGCGCTCGAGCGGCGGCTGCAGTTCGATGCCAGGCGCTGGCCGCGGAGGCCTGGCTGATCAGGATCGCGCGCAACCTGATGGTCGACGCCGCCCGGCGCGGCCGCGTGGCCGACGCCGCGCGCGTCCGGCTGGGGATGCCCCCGATGGTGCTCGACGACGAGCAGCTCGCGCGGGTGGAGGAGCGCGCGTCGGTGGACCTGGCGGCGGCGCTCTCGCGGTGGCCCGCTTCTCAGCGCGAGGCGGTGTTGCGGCGCGTGGTGGGCGAGCAGGAGTACCCGGAGATCGCGCAGGACGTCGGCTGCTCGGAGCAGGTCGTGCGCCAGCGTGTCTCCCGCGGCCTGGCGGCTCTGCGCCGCGGACTGGAGGACCGATGAACGATCCGTTCGACGCGCTGCGGGACAACCTCGTCGCGGCGGCGCGCTCACGTCCGGTGTGGCGCCGCGGGCGCCGCGGGCTGCTTGCGCTGCTGGGCGCGTCCGTGCTCGCCGGCGGCGGTGTGGCGACCGCGGTGGTGGTGCGCGACGAGCCGTCCCGGCCCGCGCGCGGGACGGTGCCGACGACGGGCGAGCAGTATTCGATCGAGCTGCGCCCCGACCTCACCGCGGGCGCGATCGGCTGGTGCGCGTCGCTGTCGCTGCGGCGCGAGCGCTCCGGCGCGGCCGGGTCCGGGTGTGGTCCGGCCGCGCCGCCCGGGCGGCCGCAGATCATCGGCATCGGCATGGTTGGCCCGCGTGAAGGCGTGTTGGGCATGGTCGTCGACGAGCGCGTCGCCGTCGTGGAGCTGCCCGGCGGGCGGCGGATCGTCCCGCGGGCCGACCCCGGCGTGCCCGCGCCGTGGAAGCTCGCAATCGCAACGGTGCGCGGCGAACCCGGTCCGGACATCCGCTTCTTCGACGCGCGAGGCCGGCGATTGCAGGACGACGATCCGCCGGGAGGCTGGGGCCGCGGACGCAGCTCGCCTGCCGGTGCGCAAGGTCGACGCGGCGGACCCGCCGGACCGGCCGTGCGCGCTGCGCACCGACCGCCCGGACCGTTTCCGCGCCGTCTCGGCCACCTTGCTCTCGCGCTTCCCGAGCGAGCCGCCCCGGGTCGCCGGACCGGCGCTGTTGAGCTGCTCGACCACGGTCTTCTATCGCGGCCAGCGCCGGCTGCGCGCCGCGGTGCTGGTCGATCCTGCCGACCCCGCGAAGCCCGCGCCGCTGCTCCCGGGCATGGCCGCCGAGCCGGCGCGCGGCGCGGTCGTCTCCACGGGTGAACTGGTGAGCGCGCGCCGCGCCGGACCCGGCTGGATCGCGGTCTTCGGCGGCAACGCGGCCCAGCGGGAGGCGCTGCTGCGCTCGCTCCGCACGACGCCATGAGGCACACTTGACGGGTGGAGGCAGGCGGCAGGCGGGAGGGTGCAGTGCGAAGGATCGTGGTGTTGGCGTTGGTGCTGGCGTGTGCGCTGCCGGCGAGCGCGAGCGCGCAGGCGGTGCCGACGATCAAGCTCGACCGGGACGGCCCGGTGACGGTGCTGGTGCAGTCCAAGTCGGCGCTCAACGTGCTCGGGATGGCCGTGGCCTCGCCGTCGCCGGTGGACCTCTGCGCCGACTGCCGCGGCGGTGAGACCGTGCAGCTCGGCGCGATGTCGGCGGGCACCGAGATCGTGCTGCGGCTCACCGACGGCGAGAAGACGTTCCTCTCCGTCGACCCCACACACGCGCGGATCGAGCAGACCGGCGGGACCTGGCGCATCGGCTGGGACGACTCCCTCGGCGACGGCGACTTCCAGGACCTCGTCGTCACCATCGCGGTGCCCACGCTCCCGCCGCCCGTCGACCGCGACGCCGACGGCGTCTCCCCGCCGACCGACTGCAACGACACGAACTCCGCGGTGCGTCCGGGCGCGCCGGAGGTCCCGGGCAACGAGCTCGACGACGACTGCCTCAACGGCGACGCGCCCGCGTCGATCGCCGCCGTCGTGACCGTGCTCTGGAATGGGCACCGCGGTGGCGGGGTGCGCCTGTCCAAGCTCGAGGTGCGGGACGCGCCGCCCGCCGCGCAGATCCTGGTCCGCTGCCGCGGCAAGCGGTGCGCGTTCAAGACCAAGCGGGCGACGGCGAAGGCCGACGGCACCGCGAAGCTGCTCACGCTCGTCAAAGGCCGGCGCCTGCGCCCGAACATCACCCTGGACGTCGTCATCAGCGCGCCCAACATGATCGGCAAGGTGCGCCGCTACGAGGTGCAGCGGCGCAAGATGAGCAACGGCCGCACCTACTGCACGCCGCCGGGCCTGACGAACGCGATCCGCTGCTGAGTCCGCCCAAGCTTTCGCCAACGTGGGCGGGATAGACCTCCGCCCATGCTCAACACCATCATCGTCGGCTCCGGCATCATCGCCATCCTGATCGGTCTGATGCCGCGATGACCGTCACCCAGCCCGTTCGCGCAGCACGACGGCGAGTGGCCCCGGGTCGGCGATGACTCAGCGGTCCCGTGCCATAGCACGAGGCCCGCGCGCGCCTGCCACTAGGCGCGCTTGACGGTCAACGCCAGCGAGACGCGCTGGCGGGGCAGCTCGAGCGTCAGCTTCGTCCCGCGGCGCGACAGCTTGCCGCGCGCGGACTTGGAGAGCTTGAGCTTGACCGTCGCGACCGCGTTGCGCGGGAGCGACACCTGGGCGCGGGCGAGCACGACCTTGCCTCGGCGCAGCACAAGTGAGTCCTTGCAGTCGCCGGTGTCGTCACAGCGCACCTTGACGGCCAGCGCGCCGGAGCGACTCAGGGTCATGCGCTTCAGGTTCGACCGGAACGCCACGCGGCCGGGGACAGCCGCGGGGGACGGCGAGGGCGTGGGCGTGGCCGTGGCCGTGGGCGCGGGATCGGCCGGGGGGTCCGGGGTCGGGGTCGGCACCGCGGGCGGCGTAAAACGCTCGGCGACGGTGCCCGCGAAGAATCCGCCGGCGACCAGGAGCGAGCCGTCATTGAGTGCCAGCGCGACGTGACCCGCACGTCCGCGCTTCATCGTCGAGGAGAGCGCCCACGTGCCGCGAGCGGGATCGAAGATCTCGAGCGTGTCCTCGTAGCGGTCACCGGACCAAGTCGGCAGGCCCCCGTTGACGCCGGGGTTCACGACGCTCCACCAGAAGCCGCCGGTGATCGCCGGCCGTCCGTCGGCGAGCGTGACCATCGCGGACCCTTCGCCGCGCGGAGTGGCGAGGTCGGCGGTCCTGGTCCACGTGTTGCTCCGCGGGTCGTAGATCTCGGCGGTGCGGCTGGCGGTCGGGTGGCGGTTCTCGAAGCCGTAGCCGCCCGCCACGAGGACGCGACCGTCGGGAAGTAGTGCGGCCTCCGCGTGTCCGCGCCGCTCGCCCATCGGCGCCGTCGCGGTCCACGCGTCCGCGATCGGGTCATAAATCTCGGCACTGTCGAGTTCGTCGCCGTTCCAGCCGCCGGCGACGAAGACCCTGCCGTCCGCCAGGCGCGTGACGGCGGGCTGGAAGCGCGTGGTCACGACCGGGCCGGTCGCCTTCCATTGGTTCGTCGCAGGGTTCCAGCGCTCCGCCCCTGTCGCGCGGTCGTAGAGCCCGTCGCCGCCGATCACGAGCGGTTGCCCGTTCGCGAGCAGGACCGCGTCGTGATAGCCGCGCGCTTCTACGAGCGTGCCCGCATCGTCCCACCGCCCGGTCTTGGGGTCATAGACCTCGGCCGAGTCGGTCGCGTCGTAGTTGGTGTGGCGGCCGCCCGGCACGAGCACTCGCCCGTCGGGGAGGGTGACGGCCGGCGCCTGTGAGCGTGGCAGGCGCATCTTGGGCAGTGGAGACCATTGGTTGGCCGCCGGATCGAACCGCTCGACCGTGTCGAGCACGGTGGCGCGGGCGCCGCCCGCCACCAGCACGCTGCCGTCGGCGAGCTTCGCGGCGGCCGCTCCGCCGCGCTGGTCGGTCATCGAGCCCGCGTCCGACCACGTGCCCACGGCGGCGTGTGCGGTCGCGACGGGCGCAACGAGCAGGACGAGGGAGACGACCGGAATCAAACGGCGACTGTTCACAACCGGTACTGAAGCGACCCACCACCGGTGAGGGAAGGGAATATACGTCCAAACGCGCTCAGAGGCCGCGCGCGGGGTCGACGTTTGCGCCCCGCACGACGACCTCGAAGTGCAGGTGCGGGCCGGTCGCGAAGCCGGTCGCACCGACGAGCCCGACCCGCTCACCGGCGCTCACCGCCTCACCGGGGGAGACGGTCGCCCGCGAGAGGTGCGCGTAGCGCGTCTTCCAACCGCCGTGGTCGACGGTGACGACGAGGCCCCAGCCGGTCGCGAACCCCGCGTACGTGACCCGGCCGGACGCGGCGGCGCGGACCGTGGTGCCGGCCGGCGCGGGGAAGTCGAGCCCCGCGTGGAAGCTGTTGCCGCGCGGGCCGTAGCGGTCGCCGATCGGCGCGGCGATCGGCATCCGTAGCGGCGGGGTCGCCGGCCCGGGACGCCGGAGGACGGCCATGGTGGCCGGTCCCGCGACGCCGTCGGCGGGCAGGCCCGCATAGATCTGCACGCGCCGGACGGCCGCCGCCGTGCGCGCGCCGAACCCGCCGTCGACCGGGCCGCCCGGGAAGCCTTTGACCGCGAGCGCGAACTGCAGCGCCGCGACGTCCCAGCCGCTGTGGCCGGGCCGTAGTGGCCGGCTGCCGATGGGATGGCGGCCGAGCGCGCCGAGCGCGCGGCGGGTGCGCGGGCCGACGACGCCGTCCGCGCTCAGCCCGCGCCGCGCCTGGAAGCGCCGCAGCGCCGCCGCCGTCGCGGGCCCGGAGACGCCGTCGACCGTGCCCGAGTACACGCCGTGGTGGCGCAGCGCGACCTGCAGCGCGGCGACACGGGGGCTCGCGGCGGACGCGCTCGCCGGCACGACGAGCAGCAGCGCCGCGGCCAGCACCACCCATGTGCGGAACAGTCGGGACAACGCGCGAATGTTCGCGCACTGACAACCAATTTCCTGCTATTTCGCTGCCTCGAAGCGATTCTCGCCCGGGATGCGCCGCACCGATCCCCAGCCCCAGCGCGCCCAGACCACGAGCAGCGCCGCCCCGGCCGCTGACCCGAGCGAGTCCGCGGCGAGGTCGCCGACCGTGTCGGTGTTGTCGATCTGCAGGCTCGAGCCGAGGGTCCGGTCGGAGAAGTACTCCCACAGCTCCCACAGCCCGCCCAGCGCCACTCCGAGCGCGAACGTGATGATCGCGATCCCCGCGTAGTGGCGGCCGTGCGTCTCGTCCCGCGGGTCCGGCACGACGTCGAGCCGCGCGAGGACGATGTACAGCGTCGGGGCGAAGAAGAACGGGAGCGAGAAGTGCACGATGTTGTCGAACCACGGCAGCGTGTCGTAGAACCCGAGCGCCTCACCCCAGGCCTGCAGCGTGAGCGCCAGCACGAGGAACAGGTCGTAGGCGCGGGGGAGCAGCACCGGCCGCACGAGCCACGCGAGCGCGGCGGCGCCGCCGAGGAGCGTGGCGGCGAAGGAGTCACCCAGAGCGGCGAAGATGGCCGCGCCGGCAACCAGGGTCCAGCGCAGGAGGTCGATCGGGTCGCGCACCCATGGGTGCCAGTCGCCGAGCAGGAGTCGTCGTGTGGCCACGACGCAGTCACTACCCGCCGACGCGCGCGGAGGCGATCACGCGGGTGCCGTGGCGAGGCGAGAAGGTGACGTTGCGGCGGGCGATGCCCTCGGCGCCGCGGGCGGCGGGGCGCAGGTCGAACCGCGCCAGCACCTCCGCGAGCACGACGCGCATCTCCAGCTCGGCGAAGGGCGCGCCGATGCAGCGGCGCACGCCGCCGCCGAACGGGATCCACGTGTAGGTGGAGGGAGGACTCGACTCAAAGCGCTCGGGCCGGAATGCGTACGGGTCCGGGTACTCCTCGGCGCGGGTGTGGGTGAGCCACATGGCGGGCGTGACGTCCGTGCCCGCCGGCAGCGACAGCCCGTCCGCCTCCAGCGGGACCGCCAATCGGCGGCCGGCGAGGGGCACGACCGGCCGTAGGCGCAGCGACTCGCTCACGACGGCGCGCAGGTACGCCTCGTCGCCGCCGCGGGCGCGCTCGAGCACGTCAGGGTGCCGGACGAGCAGGTCGAGCGCCCACGCCAGACCGGTCGCCGTGGTCTCGTGGCCGGCGAGCAGCAGCGTCATGAGCTGGTCGCGGATCTCCTCGTCCGCCATGCCGCTGCCGTCCTCGAAGCGGGCCTGGACGAGCAGCGAACAGATGTCCTGCCCCGGCGCCTGCCGCCGCGCGGCGATCTCCTCGAGCAGGAGGCCGTTGAGGTCGCGCGCCATCTGGTGCAGCCGCTCCAGCGGCGCCGTCCGGCCGAACAGCACCTGGACCTGCAAGGACATCGACGTCGTCGCCGCCAGCAGCTCTCCGAGCAGCTGGTGCAGCCGCGCGCGGCGCGCCGGATCCTCGACGCCGAAGACGGCCTGGAGGATGACGTCGAGCGTGATCGACTGCATCGACCCGTGGACCGAGAACGCGCGGCCGACGGGCCAGGACGCCAGCGCCCGCTCGGTCGCCTCGCGCATGATCGGCTCGTACGCGCGCATCCGGTCCCCGCGGAACGGCGGCAGCATCACCTTCCGGCGCGAAAGGTGCTCATCGCCCTCCAGCAGCAACAGCGACCGTGCGCCGACCAGCGGCTTGAGCGTGATCTGCCGCCCCGGCGGCATCCGGTGCCCGCGCTCGCCGTACAGCGCCCGCAGCACGTCCGGGTGCGAGACGATCACCAGCGGCGTCTTGAAGCCGCGGAACATGACCTGGAACGCGTCGCCGTAACGGCGCCGGTTGTCCTCGAGAAAGCGGATCGGCCGCGCGAGCCAGCGCGCGGTCTGCCAAGCAGCCGACTCAGTCGGTCCGGGAACGGCGGTCATGGAGCAACGTAGCCTCCCAGAGCCCGCTGCAGGACACCACCGGCAGCCAGCGCGACCTCATCCTCCCACGGCCGCGCCGCGACCTGCACGCCGATCGGCAGCCCGTCCGCGCTCGCGCCGCAGCGCACGGTCGCCGCCGGCCACCCGGTCAGATTGTGCACGTTCGTGTAGTGGGTCCGGTCGGGCGCACCGGTCAGCGCGCCGTGCAGCGGCGCCGGATCCGGGAACACGGGGGAGAGCAGCAGGTCGCACGTCTCGCCGAAGCGCCGCCACTGCTCGCGGAACGCGTCCCAGCGCCGCAGCACGTCGTAGCCCACGGCACCGTCGCCGTAGGACTTCCAGATGGCCACCGTGAGTTCGTGGCCGCCGCGTGGGATCGACACCGGCTCCGCGCCCAGCACCTCGGCCGCCGCGCGCACCACGCTCGCGGTCTCCGCAGACACGTCGTCGTCCAGCCACAGGCCCACGCGAAGCGACGGCGCTTTCCTAAAGAGGGACTGTCCCTCTTTAGGAAAGTCAGGCATGCCTAAACCGGGCCGGGGGCGGTCCTCGATGATCGACAGCACCAGCGCGACGTCCGCGACCGACCGTGCCAGCACGCCGACCTGCGTCCGCGGGTCGCTCATCGCCGCGATCGGTCCGAGGTCGTCCACGACCCCGTCCACCGGCACCCGGCCCGCGGTCGGCTTCAGCGCCGCGAGCCCGCAGAAGTGCGCGGGCAGCCGGACCGAGGCGCCCGAGTCCGACCCGAGCCCGAACCGCGACTCGCCGCTCGCGACCGCCGCCGCCTCACCGCCGGAAGACCCACCGACCGTGCGCGACCGGTCGTACGGGTTCGACGTGCGCCCGAACACGTCGTTGACGGTCTCGATCCCGCCGCCGTAGGGCGGGAGGTTCGTCTTGCCGATCAGCTCCGCGCCGGCGTCGAGCAACCGCGCGACGGCCGGCGCCGTCCGCGACGACACCGGCGCGTTCGCGTGGACCCCCAAAGACAGCGGCCAGCCCGCGACCTCGATGTTGTCCTTGACCGAGAACGGGACGCCCGACAGCGGGCCCGGCCGCGGCGGACCGGGCTCACGTCGAGAAACGAAGGCATTAGTCACAATCGGCACGCTTTCCTAAAGAGGGACAGTCCCTCTTTAGGAAAGTGAGGCTTGTCTAAATCGGTGAGGACGGGCGAGCGAGGCCCTCCGCCAGGTCGCCGAAGCCCGGGGCGACGATCGCGCCCGGCTGGGCGATCAGCTCCTCGGCCACGAGCGCCTCGGTCGTCAGCAGCAGCGCCGCCACCGAGGCCGCGTGCTCGAGCGACAGGCGCGTCACACGCACTGGATCGATCACGCCCTTCTCGAACAGGTCACCGAACTCGCCGGTGAGCGCGTTCAGCCCGTGCCCGGCCGGCGCGGCGAGCACCTGGTCGATCGCGGCCTGCCCGTCATAGCCCGCGTTCGAGGCGATCCAATACAGAGGCTCCGAGAGCACGGAACGGACGATCTCCGCGCCGCGCGCGTAGTCGCCGGAGAGCTCCAGCGCGTCCAGCGCCGTCGCCGACCGCAGCAACGCCGTACCGCCACCCGGGACCACCCCCTCGGAGACCGCCGCCTGCGTCGCCGCCAGCGAGCCCTCGGTGCGCCGGAAGCGCTCCTTCAAAGCGGGCTCGGTCGGCGCGCCCACGCGGATCACGGCCAGGTTCGCGGACAGCCGCGCGATCCGCTCCTGCAGGATCTCGATGTCGCGGTCGTGGACGGCCCGCGACAGCTCGACACGCAGCTGCGCGAGCCGCCCGGCGACCGCGTCCGAGGTCCCGCCGCCCTCGATGAACGTGCAGTCGTCCGCGGTGCACACGACGCGCCGCGCGGTGCCGAAGTGCTCCAGAGCGACGTCGTCCAACCCGAACCCGGCCTCCTCCGCGATGACCGTCCCGCCACAGAACGCGGCCAGGTCGCCGAGATGCTGGATGCGCCGGTGCCCGAAGCCGGGGGCGCGCACGGCCACGGCCTGCACGGTCCCGGCGGAGTTGTTGTGGACGAGCATGCCGAGCGCCGCCGCCTCGGCGTTCTCGCACAGGATCACGATCGGCCGCCCGGGCTCGCGGCCCGCCGCCTGCAGGACCGGCATCAGGTCGTTCGGGTGCTTGAACGCCCGGTTGGTCATGAAGATCAGCGGGTTCTCGAAGACCGTCTCCATCCGCTCCTGGTCGCGGACCATGTAGGGGGAGAGCCAGCCGTTCTCGACGACCATGCCCTCGACGAACTTGACCGTGACGCCCGGCTCCTCGGTCTCCTCGATCGTCACCACGCCGTCGGAGCCGACGCGCTCGAGCGCTTCCGCGACCACGCGCCCGATGCCCTCGTCCTCCTTGGCGGCGATCGTCGCCACCTTGACCAGGTCGGGACCCTCGACCGGCCGCGCGATCCGGCCGAGCTCAACCACGACCGCCGCCGCGCCCTCCTCGATCCCGCGGCGCAGGAGCATCGGGTTGGCGCCCTCCTCGAGCGCGCGCATCCCCTCACGCACGATCGCCTGCGCGAGCAGCGTCGCGGTCGTCGTGCCGTCGCCGGTCTGGTCGGACGTCTTGTTGGCGACCTCGCGGACGAGCTGCGCGCCCATGTTCTTGTACTGGTCGGTGAGCTCGATCTCGCGCGCGATCGTGACGCCGTCATTGGTGATCGTCGGCGCGCCGGCGAGCCGTTCGAGCACCACGTTGCGGCCCTTCGGACCCAACGTCACCTTCACCGTGTTGGCCAGCTCGTCCACGCCCGCTTGCAGCAACAATCGAGCCTCGTGGTTGAAGTAGAGGCGCTTGCCCATCGTCTATGTCCTCCGAGCTCAGGCCGGGACGAGAATCCCGCGGCCCTGCAGCCGTCCGTTGTCCAGATCCGCCATCGCGTCGTTGATGGCGTCGAGCGGGTACTGCGAGGTGTGCAGCTTGACCTTGCCCTGCGCGGTCAGGGTCATCAGGTCCTGTAGGTCGACGTAGGTCCCGACGAGGTTCCCGATGAAGGAGATCTCGCGCGAGATGATGTCGATCGTCGGCACGTTGATGTTCTCTCCGTAGCCGATCACGTAGTAGAAGCCGCCGTCCATCACCATCTCGACGCCGTCCTCGATCGCGCCCTTCTCACCGACGAAGTCGATGATCGCGTCGGCGCCCATCCCGTCGGTCAGCTCGCGCACGAGCTCCCGCTGCGAGCCGTCCACCTTCACGGTGTGGTCGGCGCCCGTCTCGCGCGCCAGCTCGAGCGCCTGCTCGGACGGGTCGATGACGATGATCTCGGTCGGCGTGTAGGCCTTCAGGCACTGAATGCCGATGTGGCCGAGCCCGCCGGCGCCGATCACCACGGCCTTCGTGCCCGCGCCCAGCACGGGGATCGCCTTCTTGACGGCATGGATCGCCGTCAACCCCGCGTCCGCCAGCGCCGCGATGTCCGTCGGGTGCAGCGACGGATCGAGCTTGATGACGGAGCGAGCGCTCGTGTGCAGGAACTGCGCGAAGCCACCGTCGCGCCCGATGCCCGGGAACTCGCCGTTGACGCAGTGCATGTCGTCGCCCTTGCGGCACGGCCGGCACAGCCCGCACGAGATGAACGGGTGGACGATCACGGTGTCGCCGACCTCGACGTTGGTCACGCCGGAGCCCACCTCGTGGATCCAGCCCGCGTTCTCGTGCCCGGGCACGTACGGCAGCGCCACGCCCGACTTCTCCGCCCACTGGCCTTCCTGGATGTGCAGGTCGGTGCGGCACAGCCCCGCGGCGCCGATCCTGACGATCACGTCGTAGGGACCCACGATCTTCGGCTCGTCGATCTCCTCGACCTTCAACGCCTCGTGGTAGTTGTGCAGACGCGCGGCAATCATGCGGCAGCTTCCTCCCCGTATCGAACTCGCAGCAGATCGCGGCACAGATGGCCGTTGGTCTCCAGGGACAGCGCGGTCATCGACGCCATCCGCCGGAAGCGCACATCGGTCGCGTCGACCGGCACGCCGTCGCCGGTGACGAACGGCGCGGCCTCGTCGGACGCGTCGATCCCGAGCGCCCGCCGCAGCTCACGGCAGCGGTCGGCCTCCGGCCCGTGCAGGTCGCCCAGCCGTCGCGGCACCTCGGACAGCAACCGCGACTGCCGGGCGAGCAACGCCTTGCGCTGAAACAGCGCGCGCAGTGCGTCCAGCTCCCCGCGCGTCTCCCCGGGAAACGCGTCGCTGAACGATCCGCCGGCGTTGACGGTGGCGTTGATCTCGGCCCCCGTGTAGTGATCCTCGAGCACGACGTCCACGGACGTCACGCCCTCCAGTCGCCACAGCGCGCGGGAGGCGTCCGCGGCCATCAGGAACGCGAAGTTGGGCGCGCACTGGGGCGTCGGCAACCGGAGGCGGACCGCCACGGAACCACCGTCCACGGCCACGGAGCCGACGAAGCCGAGCGTGGTGATCGGCTCGTCGAGCTCCGGGTCGTAGACCGTCCCGAGCGCCTCGAGGACTCGGGGGCGCGTGATCATGGGTGAACCGCGACCGCGCTCTCTTCGCGCGCCGGCTCCTCCGGCGGCACCGGGATCCGGTACTCCTCGGGGACCTCGATGTCGTAGAGCTTCGCCGCGTTGAGGCCGAGGATCTTCTTCTTGCCCTCGACGCCGAGCCGCGGGAAGTCCGAGAACGCCTCGTCGTCGGGCATCTCCCAGTCGACGAAGCCCTCGATCTGCCACTTCGGCTCCCAGATCGCGTAGTCGGAGCCGAACAGCATCTTGTCCTCGCCGACCCAGAACAGCAGCTCGCCCATGACCTTCGCGAAGAACTTCGGGCGCGCGTGCATCAGGCCGCCGATCACCACCGACAGGCCCGCGTAGACGTTGGGCTCCTGCGTCGCCATGAAGCAGAAGTCCTCGATCCGCGGCAGGCCGACGTGCTCGACGATGAAGTTCAGCTCGCCGTTGTAGTCGGTCGCGACGTGGTCGACGTCGGACACGTCGAAGGAGTCCTTGTCCAGCGGCCAGATCGTCGGGCCCTTGTGGACGTGGATGTTCTTGATGCCGAGCTCGACGCACTTGTCGAAGAACGGCCGCGCTTCGGGGTCGGTCAGCTTCCAGCCGCGCGAGCCGTTGTTCCACTCGGCGGTGTAGAGCTTGAGCCCCTTGATGCCGTACTTGGCGTGATCGGCCTCGAGCTGCTCCAGGCCGGCCTCGCCGTCACGCGGGTCAAAGCGCCCGTTGACCATGAGCTTGCCCGGGAAGCGGTCCAGCAGCGACCCGTTCTGCTCGATGTCGTTGAAGCCGGTCGTGTACCACTCCTTCAGGTACGTCGACTGGAAGATCGCCCGGTCGACGTAGCCCTCGGTGAACACGTCCTTCTCGAAGTCCTCGACCGAGTACTTCTGGAAGTGCTCGAGCGTCCAGTGCGTGTCCGCCGGCCCGAGGCCCTGATAGGCGTGGAAGCACTCGATCCAGCCCTTGGCGAACTCCTCCTGGCCCTTCACCCAGTTCGCCGGCGAGGCGTCCCAGAAGTGCAGGTGGCTGTCGACGATGAAGTACTTCTCCCCGTCCTTCTCGTACATCCGCTCTCCTCCGTCCTACTCGACGACTTGGAGGTCGAAGTCGATGTACTCGGCCGCGTCCTCCGGATTGGCGAACAGCAACACGCGATCGTCGAGGACAACCATACGCCCATAGTGCGTGGACATGATCTCTTCGAAGTCGTCGTTGCCGAAGTCGTCCCAGCCGAGGGCCTCGGCGATCTCCTCGTAGTCGAAGTCGATCTTGTTGACGCCGTCGACGCGGATCATCGACGGCAGCTCCGTGACGGTCACGTTGTCCTTGTCGCGCATGACGTTCGCGACCACGTAGCCGACCTGGTTGTTCATCAACGTCACGCCCGCCTTGTTGGACGGCGTGGCGTCCGCTTGGAAGTGCGTCATGCGCTAGGCCTCCAGTCCGATGTCCGCCAGCAGCGCCTGCTGACGCGCCTTCGAGCGCTCGAGCGAGTCCTCGAAGCGCACGACCTTCTCCGAGATCTGCGACCAGATCGGCTGCAGCGTGCGGGCGGCGTTCTCCGCCGCCGCGTTCCACGTCGACAGCCACTGGCGCAGCTGCGCCTGGTTCGCCGCGCCGTGCTCGGCGTCGTCGGTGAGCATCCGGAACAGCACGCGCGCGCCGCGCTGCTCGCGGGCGGCGTCGGACTCTCCGGCGCCCATGATCGTCGGCGTGACGAAGTCGCCGTGCAGCGCCGCGACCTGCATCACGAAGCCCGACCGGAACAGCTCCCCCAGCATCGGCTCGAACACGACCGAGGTGGCGAACCACTGCTCGGCCCAGTCGCGGGTGGCGGTGAGCTGCTCGACGAACTCGCGCGTCGGCTGCCAGACCGGATCCTCCTGCCAGGTCTGCCGGTGGATCGAGCCGTCGAAGCCGTCGATCTCCTCGCTCAGCGCGAGGTTGTAGAGGATCAGGTCCTGCGCGAAGCGCAGCTTGTGGACGGCGCCGACCGCCATCGCGTTGTTGATCATGTTCGTCGGCGCGTCGCGCTGCGCGGGCGTGTAGACGTGCAGCCCGATGCCGTGCTCGGCGTGCGCCCACGCGAACACGTGCCGCTCGAGCACCTTCACCCACGCGGGGTCGAAGGCCGCGTACACGCCCGCGGTGCGGCCGTGCTCGATGTTCTGCGAGATCTGGCGGACGACGTTCGCGTTGTTGCGATAGATCGTCTGCTCCCACTCCTCGTTCGGGTCGAGGAACTGGTGCCAGTTCGAGGACTTGAGTGCGGTCCACTCCTGCGGGTAGCCGCCGACACCGTTCGCGAACTCGTACACCCAGCCCTGGGAGAGGTGGCGGGCGGGGTCGGGCTGGACGTCGACCGTGACGTCCTCATAGACCGTCGCGCGCCGCTTGCGCGGAGTGAAGTAGTTGTAGCTCCGGCTCTGCCAGGACGGGAACTCCTTGGCGCCCGCCTCGGCGTCCGTGAACGCAGGCTTGGGGACGCTGCGTTCCTTGACCTCTGTGGCCATCCGGCCTCCTCACTGGTCCGCGGTGGTGGTGAACTTGTCGTAGTAGATGTGCGCCTCGGGCACGCCCTTGGCCTCCAGCAGCGCGATGGCCGCCTCGACCATCGGCGGCGGGCCGCAGACGTAGGCGTCGACCTCGGCGATGTCGCCCTCCAGGCGGGAGACGACATCGGTGATCAGCCCGCACTCGCCCCTCCAGCCGTTGCTGTTCTCGCTGCAGGCGGGCACGAAGCCGCATTCGAGCGAGGCCAGCTCGTCCAGCTGGAACAGGTCGGCCTCGGTGCGCGCGCCGTAGTAGTAGGCCCGAGCGCGCTCGGACCCGCTCTCACGCAGGGAGCGCAGCAGGGAGAGGATCGGCGCCATGCCCGCGCCGCCGCCGATGAACAGCAGCCGGCGCGGGGAGCTGGGGCGCAGGGTGAAGACGCCGTAGGGGCCGGTGACGTTGAGCTCGTCCCCCGGCCGGATCGAGCCGTCCGCGAGCTGGCCGCTGAACCTGCCGCCCTCGTAGTGCTTGATCATGAACTCGAGCGTGTCCGGGTCCGTGTTGGCCATCGAGAACGAGCGGTGCAGCTCGGTGCCCGGGATCTGGATGTCCACGTACTGGCCGGGCTTGAACTCGAAGGGCTCGGACGGCTTGAGCGTGAGCGAGTAGATGTCGGAGGTGAGCTTGGCCACCGACACCACCGACGTGGAAATCGTCCGCGGCGGCACGCCACCGTGGATGATCTCCTCGTCGTAGTTGATGAGCTCGATCTCGAG
Organism: Solirubrobacter deserti; assembly: GCF_003344625.1. Taxonomy (GTDB): domain Bacteria; phylum Actinomycetota; class Thermoleophilia; order Solirubrobacterales; family Solirubrobacteraceae; genus Solirubrobacter; species Solirubrobacter deserti. The sequence goes on from NZ_QPKJ02000001.1 coordinate 92,717, forward strand.
GTCCGAGTAGGGGTGGGCGCGGCACAGCAGCGTCCACCCCTCGGCCTCCTCGAAGTCGGGGAGCGCGAACGTCGAGTAGCGGTCCAGATCGACCTCGCCGTCGAGGATGAACGACTTGCACGCCGAGCACTGACCCTCCTTGCAGCCGTGCATCAGCATGATGCCCTGCTGGAAGGCGGCGTTGAGGATGGTCTCTTCCTCGTCGACCTCGATCTCGATGCCGACGGGCTCGAAGCGCACGGTGTGCTTCATCGCTGATCCCTACGCGGCCGCCGGCCGCCCGGCCGGGCCTCCGCGCTTGTACTGGGCCATGTGGGCCTCACGCTCCTCCGGCGACATCTCGTTCAGCAGCACGTTCGGGCTGTTGAGCGTGATCCCGCGGACCTCGTCGAGCGTCCACATCTCCTTCGGGTCCAGGTTCAGGTGCGGCTGCGGGATCAGCGTGTGGCCGTCGTCGCGGACGTAGCCGAGCGAGTCCTGCATGATCTCGGCGAGGTCCTTGCCGTGGTGGAGCGTCTCCCACTCGCGCATGCCGCCCAGCCGGCCCATGCTCGGCGTGTCACGGCCCTCGTACTGCGGCCGGAAGGCGACCTTGTCGGTCCAGTGGCAGGTCTGCGAGCAGTACGTGCGCACCTGGCCGTCGACCTCGTCCATGACCGTGTCCTCGCGGATCAGGCACGGGACCATGCAGGTCCAGCAGCGGTGCGGGTACTGGTAGTTGGCCTCGGCCTCGAAGGCGATCGGCTTGTGGCCGTTCTTCTTGGAGAGCTCGGTGTACTTCTCCCACCAGCGGCCGTACTTGTCGTACCAGCCGGGGTACTTGAACTCGAACCACTCGAAGTCGGAGTCGTCCATCCCGTCGATCCGCCAGTAGTTGGCGAACCAGCCCGTGGCGAAGAACTGGGCGACCTCGTGGATGTAGCCCTTGTTCCAGATCCGGTTCCAGGACTCCTCGACCAGGTCGTGCGGGATCGTGAGGCCGTACTTCTCCAGCGGGACCAGGTAGGAGCGGTAGTAGTCGTCGTAGATCCAGCGCCGCCAGGCCTCCGCGTAGGACTCGCGGTCCTTGCGGCGGTCCTTGGTGCCGTACTCGATGAACGTGCCGATGGCGGCGTCCACGACGGCGTGGTTGTTCCACCATGCGTAGCGCAGATCGCGCTCGAGCAGCTGGCGGTTGCGCTCGTCGGCGAGCGCCATGAGGATGATCGAGTAGCCGTTGGAGATGTGGCGTGACTCGTCCGACTGGACGCTGTGGAAGACCGTCGGCAGCAGGTAGTCGCCGTTGGCCGCGGCCTCGCCCGGCATGGCGACGAACAGCACGTTGGTGAACGCGGTCTCGGCGACGATCGTCAGGTAGACGTTCGCGGCGGTGATCGCGTCACCGGTGATGAAGCCCTCGCCGAACTGGCGGCCGATCGTGCCGGCATAGCAGTTGGCGAAGCCCTTCTCGGTGAGGTCGAACCCGGCGGGGTCGATGTAGTGGTTCATGTACAGCCGCTTCAGGTTCATCTGAATCGTGCTGTGGCGGACCTCGTCGATCATCTGGATCGCGAGCCCGTTGTGGACCTCGGGGTTCGGCACCGCGTTGATGGCGAGCGGCATCGCCCGGGCGGCGCTGATCTCCGGGAACGGGATGATCGACAGGAACAGCTTCTGCCACTCCATCCAGCGCTCCTGGACCTGCCGGAACATGTTGCCCCGGATGGCGCCGTCCATCGCGCCGAAGACGCGGTTGTCCTTCTCCTCCTCCATCGGGAAGTAGGAGCGCAGGACCTGCTTGAGCGGGTCCTTCTTGGGCGCCTTCTCGAACGTGTAGTCGGTCGGGTACTTGTCGACCGGTTCCACGAAGGTGGGCTCCCAGGACAGCTCCTGGATCTTCTGATGGGCCTTTGTGATGCTGGCTCGGCTCAAGGCCGCCTCCTTTGGAAACGTCGTCCCTGGAGAGCAGTTACGTGGGCGTGTGGGCCGTGATCAAGTTCGGCCCGGATCTCGGCAGATCGTTGGAATCCGACGACGTCGCGGAGCGTCTCCTCGAGCTGCTCGCGTTCGTGGTCGAAGGCCCGCCTGGACATCGAGATGCCGACCGCGCCGAGGAAGCGGCGGTCGTGGTCGAGCACGGGCGCGGCCAGACAGCAGAAGTCGCGCTCGAACTCCTCGCGCTCCTGGGCGACGCCCGTGAGGCGGACCCGGCGCAGCTCCTCGTGCAGCGCGTCGGGCTCCGTGATGGTCGCGGCGGTGAAGCGTTTGAGGCCGGCGTGCGCGTAGGCGTCGACCGCGGATCGCGGGCCGAGCGCGAGCACGACCTTGCCCAGCGCCAGCGCGTGCGCGTTGTCGGCGATCTCCGGGCTCATCCCGGGCAGCTTCGGCATGCCCTGCAGGCCGCGCTCGAGCACGATCCGCAGCTCGTTGTCGCGCAGGACGGCCAGATAGGCCCGCTTGTGCGTACGCGCGAGGAGGTCGTCGACGACGCCGCTGAGATCGTGGCGGTCGGACTCCTCGGCCACCGTCTCCCGGAATGCGGGAGAGAGCCTGTAGACGCCGCCCGTGTGGCGCTCGGCGACGCCCTCGTCGCACAGCGAGGCGAGCAGGTTGTAGGCCGTGCTCGAGCTCTTGCCGAGCGTCTCGGCCACCTGGTCCGCGCGGATGCCGTCGGGGGCACGGGCCAGCAGCCACGTGACACGCAGTGCCGCGCGCGCGGTGCTGAGGCCCCGATGTGTACGGGTCGCCTGCATTCTCCTCCGCAGAGGAGTCCACCACCGGGGCGTTACATCAGCGCTGCACGAAGAGCAGAGACCCGGGCCGCCGCCAGCGGGCGCCGCGGGTCGCGGAACTCGAGGTGGGTGAGCAGCCGCTTCCAGGCGGCGAGATCGTCGTGCGCGACCTGCACGTACGCCCACAGCGCCTCGGGATCCTCCGCCGTCATGACGGCCTGGCGCAGCCAGTGCTCGACCCGCTCGCGCTCGCGCGTGACGCCGGGCGCCTCGCTGCTCGGCAGCAGCGGGCCCGGGTAGGCCTCAGCCGCCGCCCGCGTGTTGCCGGCGGCGAGCAGGCCCTCCACGCGGCGCACGTCGGACTCCACGTCGCAGGTGAGCCGGTAGCGCTCGGTGTCGATCCACGGGCCGAGGAGCTTGCGCAGCCGCGACACCTCGACCCGGACGGAGGACACGCTGCCGCCGTCCCCGTGCAGGTCCGCGCACAGGCGCTCCGCGCTCATGCCTTCCGGGTTCGCGCACAGCAGCGCGAGGATCTCCGCCAAGCGCGGCCGCAGCGTCGTGATCTGCTCGCCGGTGTCCAGCTCCGCTCGGTCGCGGCCGAGGAAGCGCAGCTTGACCAGCGGCTTGGAGACGGAGGTCACGCGCTTGGGCTCGAGCGCGTGCACGACGAACGCCTCCAGCGTCGGCGCGACCGGCTCGGCCACGGCGTGCGCGCCGGACGGCAGCGTCAGCTCGCCGCCGCCCGGCGGGATGACGAGCCGCCCGGTGAGCTTCCAGCCGCGCGGGACCGCGCCGATCGCGCGGCCCGTGGGCGTGACGAGCGCGCTGCGGTCCGGGCTGACCCGCCCGCCGTAGCGGGCCTGCAGGCGCGCGTCGCGTTCCTGCAGCGCGAGCTGGAGGCTGGCCTCGACGGCGCGCGCGGTGGCGGTCGCGACCGCGAGGCTGTGCGGATGGACGGTCTGCAGGTCGCCCGTGAGGTCGATCACGCCGATCACCTCGCCCGTGTCCGGGTCGTGGATCGGGCAGGCGCTGCACGTCCAGCGCTGGACGGGGTCGGAGAAGTGCTCGGGCCCGAAGACCTGGACGGCGTGGTCGAGCGCGAGCGCGGTGCCGATCGCGTTCGTGCCCGCACCGCCCTCGCTCCACAGCGTGCCCTCGGCGAAGTTCATGTCGCCGGCGGCCCGCAGGCGCACGTCCGCGCTGCCCTCGATGCTCATCAGCGTGCCGTCGGCGTCGCTGATCACGATCAGGTAGCCGGCCTCGTCGGCGATCGCGGACAGGCACTCGTGGATCAACGGCGAGGCCCGGTGCAGCGGGTGCTCGGAGTAGCGGTCGTGCGTCTCGCGCTCGTCGGCGACGATCGGGGCGAGGCGCCCGCCGGTGGGGTCCACACCCGCGGCACTGCTGCGGCGCCAGGAGTCCGTGATCGCCTCGCGCACGAGCGCCGGGTCGCCGTCGTCGTCCGCCATGAAGCGCTCCCACGCGAAGCGCAGCTCCTGTGCTCTTACCAGGGGCGTGGTGCCGGCGCTGACGGCGAGCCACGAATTTTCGCCCACGATGGTCAGGCTACAGGCGTTTTGCACATCCGTGGAAATCTCCAGGATGGCTGGAACGCGGGCAGGCTGGGTCGCCTGCTCGGTCCGCTCGGCTACGGTTGCGCAATCCCGCGCGCAGTCCTCGAGCTGATCGGCGTCGAGTACGCCTACACGCGCACGCCGGCGCTGCGCGGCGTCGAGCTGCACGTCGACGCGGGGGAGGTCGTGGCCGTGACCGGGCCCAGCGGGTGCGGGAAGTCCACGCTGCTGCACGTCGCGGCCGGGATCCTGCCCGCACAGCTCGGGGTGGTGCGGCTGCTCGGCTACGACCTGACCGCGCTGAGCGAGGCGCAGCGCGCGGCGCTGCGGCGGCGCGACGTCGGCGTCGTGCTGCAGTTCGGCCAGCTCGTTCCCGATCTGGCGGCGGTGGAGAACGTCGCGCTGCCGCTGCTGCTGGACGGGTGGGCGCGCGGGCGTGCGCTGCGCGCCGCCGCCGGGTGGCTGGACCGCGTGGGCATCGGGCAGGAGCGCGACACGCTCGCGGCCGAGCTCAGCGGCGGCGAGTCCCAGCGCGTGGCGGTCGCCCGGGCGCTGGTCACCGAGCCCGAGATCGTGTTCGCCGACGAGCCCACCGGCAGCCTCGACCAGGCCGGCGGGTTCGAGCTGCTCGAGCTGCTGGTCGGCGAGGCGGGGGAGGGCGGCGTGGCCGTCGTGATCGTCACGCACGATCGCGACGTGGCCGCCCGCGCGGATCGTGAGGTGCGGCTGCTCGACGGCCGCCTGGACATGGCGAGGTTGACGCGATGAAGGTGACGACCACCATCCGGCTGGCCCGGTCCGCGGCGGACGCGGAGCGGCGTCGGACCGCGATCATCGCCGGCTCGATCGCGCTCGCCGGGCAGCTGCTGCTGTTCGCGCTGCACGTCGCGCGCGGGTCGAGCGCCGACGGCCTGGTCAGCTACGTCACCGAGGACGACCTGCAGCTCGGCGTGATCGTCGGCGCGCTGCTGCTGATCGTTCCGGTGCTGGCGCTGACCGTGCAGGCGCTGCGGACCGCGTCGGTCGCGCGCGACCAGCGCCTGGCGGCGCTGCGCCTCGCCGGGGCGACGCCCGGCCAGCTGCGCGCGATCGCGGCCGCCCAGGCGGGCTGGGCCGCGGCGCTGGGCGCCGTGCTGGCCGCGCCCGCGTACCTGGTGTTCTGGATCGCCGCGGGCGTGCTCCCACCGTCGGGGGCCCGGCTCGTCGCCGTGCCGGATGCGGCCGACGTCGTCACTTGGCTCGCGCTGATCCCGGTGCTGACCGTCTGCGGCACGGGCGCGGGCGCGCTGTTGCGCGAGCGCGGCGGCGGGACCTCGGCGCGCCCGGGCGCCGCGAACGCGGCGGCGCTCATTGCGGGCGCGCTTCTGGTGGTGGTGAGCATGGCCAGCTACGTGGACTCCGAGAGCAACGTCGGGCTGCTGATCGCCATCGTCGGACTGCTCGTGTTCGCCTTCGCCGCCGGCCCCCGGCTCGTGCTCGCCGCCGCGCGGGCGCTCGAGCGCCGGCCGGACACCGAGTCGCTGCTCGCGGCGCGCCGGCTGCGGGCCGACCCGCGGACCGCGGGGCGCGTCGCGGCGGTGCTGATGGTGTGCGGCGTCGCGCTCGGCTTCCAGGCGCTGTACGCGTACGAGACGCTGAACTTCGAGTACGAGTGGGCGGCACAGGATCTCGGCTTCTACGTCGGTGGATTGGGGCTGTCGGTGGCCGTGGTCGTCGCCGGCGCCGCGGTGGCCGTCTTCTCGCTCGTGCTCAACGCGATCGAGCACCTCGTCGCCGCGCGTCGCCCGCTCGCCACGCTGGCCGTCTTCGGCCTCGACGAGCGCGGGCTCGGGCGCGTGCTGGTCCGCCAGCTGCTCGCCACGGTCGTGCCGGCCGTCGCGCTCGGCGCGGCGCTCGGCAACGTGGTCCTGTTCTCGCTCATCAGCGTGGCGATCGGCGCGTGGCCGCCGGCGGACGAGCTGCTCGGTCCGGCGCTGCTCGGGCTCGCGGCGGCCGTCGTCGCCGCGCTGCTCCTCGCACTCGTCGCGCGGCTCGCGGTCCGGCTGCTGCGCCCGCTCGTGCGCGCCGCTATCGCGCCCGAGAACCTTCGCGCGGCGTGACGAGCTCGTCGGCGCCCGTGGCGCCGGCGACCGCGTCGGCGCCCTCGAGGTCCGCGGGCGGGCGTGCGGACCCGCGCAGCGGCACCTCCTTCAGGCCCCAGGCGAGCAGGAACGCCAGCGCGGTCAGCACCGCGCCGACGAGAAACACGGGCTGCAGCGCAGCGACGAACGCGTGCAGGAAGTCGGTCTGAGCCTCGGTCGGAAGGCTGTGGACCTCGTCCGGGCTGATGCTCAGCCCGCCGCTGAAGCGGGACGCGATCGCGGGCGGGAACTGCGCGAGCTCGTTCGCGAGCCGGGCGGCGAAGACCGCGCCAAACAGCGCGACGCCGAGCGAGCCGCCCATCGAGCGGAAGAACGTCGCGGCACTGGTCGCGACCCCGATGTCCTTCGGCGGCGCGCAGTTCTGCACCGCGAGCACGAGCACCTGCATCGTCAAGCCGATCCCGATGCCGACGACCAGCATGTACACGGACGCGAGCCACGGGGGCGTGTCGACCTCCAGCCGCGAGAGCAGGAACATGCCGCACGCGGTGACGGCGCAGCCCGCGATCGGGAACGGCTTGTAGCGGCCGATCCGGCTGATCGTGCGGCCGCTGATGATCGATGCGCTGAGCAGCCCCGCCATCAGCGGCAGCATGCGCAGGCCCGAGGAAGTCGGCGAGACGCCGTAGACGAGCTGCAGGAACAGCGGGATGAACGTGATCGCGCCGAACATCGCCAGGCCGATCAGGAACCCCAGGGAGGACGCGACGCTGAAGACGACCGAGCGGAACAGGTTCAGCGGGATGATCGGCTCGTCCGCGCGTGACTCCTGCGCGATGAACAGCGCGACCAGCATCACGCCGGCGATCGCTAGGCCGATGATCGTCGGCGAGGCCCAGGCGTACTCGCTGCCGCCCCAGGTGGTGACGAGGATGATCGCGCTCACGCCCGCGGTCAGCAGCGTCGCGCCGAGGTAGTCGATCTTGTGGCGCGTGGCGGGCGTGTGCAGGCGCAGCCGGAAGACGATGATCGCGATCGCGATCACGCCGACCGGCAGGTTCACGTAGAACACCCAGCGCCAGGAGAGCGTGTCGACGAAGAAGCCGCCGAGCAGCGGGCCCGCGACGGACGCGACCGCGAACACGGAGCCGATCAGGCCCATGTAGCGGCCGCGGTCGCGCGGCGGGACGACGTCGGCGATGATCGCCTGTGCGCCGACCATCAGCCCGCCGGCGCCCAGCCCCTGCACGGCGCGGAACGCGATCAGCTCCGTCATCGACTGGCTGAGCCCGCTCAGCACCGACCCGATCAGGAAGATCACGATCGCGACCAGGAACACGGGCTTGCGCCCGTACATGTCGCCGAGCTTGCCGTACAGCGGCGTGGAGGCGGTGGTCGCGAGCAGGTAGGACGTGACCACCCAGGACAGGTGCTCGAGCCCGCCGAGCTCGCCGACGATCGTCGGCAACGCGGTCGACACGATCGTCTGGTCGAGCGCGGCGAGGAACATGCCGAGCATCAGCGCGGCGAACACCGGCACGAGCGCGCGGCCCGTGAGCGTGTTGTCGTGCGGGGAGGACGTGCCTGAAGAACTACCCAGGATCGGACTACGCCGTCTCAGCCATGTCCGGCGGGCCGTCGGCGGCGGCCTGCGGGTCCATCCACATGACCTGCCAGCCATGCCCTTCGAGGTCCCGGAACGCGCGGCTGTACATGAAGCCGTGGTCCTGGGCGGCGCCGTGCTCGGCGCCGCCTGCGGCCACCGCGGCGGCCACGGTCGCGTCGACGGCCTCGCGGGAATCGGCCGAGAGCGCGTACAACGCGGCGGTCGTGTTCTCGCGCGGGTCGAGGATGGCGGCGCCGTCCGTGAAGTCCGCGAAGTGCTCGTACGAGAGCCACATCACGAACGCGGAGTCGTTGAGCGCCATGCACGCGGACTGTGGCGAGGCGAACGCGGGGTTGAAGGCGAACCCGAGCGACGTGTAGAAGGCGGTGGTGGCCTCGATGTCCCGGACCGGGAGGTTGATGAAGATCATGCGGTTCATGGCGGCAAGGACGGGCCGCGTGCGCGAAACTCATCGGCCGTGCTGGAACTTTCTGCTGAACGCGCCCGGCTGCTGGATTTCGCCCGCGGGTCCGTGCACCCGGAGGGCGGCTTCGGGTGGCTGCGGGTGGACGGCTCGCTCGACCTGTCGCGCCGGCGCGAGCTGTGGATCAACACGCGCATGACGTACGTGTTCGCTCGCGCGGGGGAGACCGAGCTCGTCGAGCACGGCCTGGCGGCGCTGCGCGAGGACTTCCGGGACCCGGAGCACGGCGGCTGGTTCTCGGTCGCCGGCGAGCCGGGGGACAAGAAGGCCTACGAGCACGTGTTCGTCGTGCTCGCGGCGGCCGCCGCGGGCGACGCCGACCTGCTCGCCGAGGCGCTTGAGGTGCTCGAGACCCGCTTCTGGGAGGAGCGCTTCGGCGCGCTGGCCGACGTGTGCTCGCGCGACTGGAGCGCGGTCGAGCCCTATCGCGGCGCGAACGCGAACATGCACGGCGTCGAGGCGATGGTGGCGACCGGCGACCCGCTGTGGGTCGAGCGGGCCTCGCGCATCACGGAGCGGTTCGTCGGCGGCGTGCGGGTGATCGAGCACTACGACCCGAGCTGGCGCCCGCTCCCGCACTACAACCGCGACGACCCGGCGCACCCGTTCCGGCCCTACGGCTCGACGCCCGGCCACGGGTTCGAGTGGGCGCGGCTCGCCCACGGGCTCGGGTTCGAGGCGGAGGCGCAGCGGCTGTTCGCGGGCGCCGTCCACGACGGCTGGGACGGCTCAGGCTTCCTCTACACCGTCGACTTCGACGGGCGCCCGGTCGTGCGGGCCCGCTTGCACTGGGTGCTGTGCGAGGCGATCGCGGCGGCCGCCGTGCTCGGCGAGCGCGAGTTCGAGCGGGCGTGGTGGGAGCTGGCCGAGCAGCACTTCATCGACCGTGAGGGCGGCTCCTGGTGGCACGAGCTCGATACCGACAACCGTCCGGCGTCCACGATCTGGGACGGCAAGCCGGACGTCTACCACGCCCTGACCGCGGTTACGCAGGCACTTCCTTCTTGAGCTCAGAGCCCGGCGGCGGGGTCATCGCCGCCGCCGTGATCACGAGCGCGAACGCGGCCAGGCGGATCAGCAGCGCGCCCGGGTCCTCGGGCAGCGGCTCCTGGAACACGACCGGGCCGGCGGCGATCGTGAGCACGTTCGCGGTCGCGCTGGTGAGCGCGATCACCGGCACCACGGGCCCGAGCTGCAGCGACTTGGCGGAGATCAGCAGCGCGACCAGCGACCACACGACGATGATCACCGCGAACGGGTGGAAGATCGTGCTCAGGCCGAGGCCGTCGTGGCCGGTGAGCGCCTTGATCGTGATGTCGCTACCCGCCCACAGCAGGCCCGCGGCGACTGCCAGCGCCGGCCCGTTGGTGCCGTTGCGGAACGTGAGCACGACTGCGGCGACGGTGGTCGCGATCAGCGTGACGGCGAAGATCGCCGCGTCGTAGTCCGAGTGCGCCTCATCCGCCGTGCCCTCGAGCGTCGCGGCGAGGAAGGCCAGCCCTGCGGCCGTGAGGGCGACGCCGATCCATTCCCGCCGCGTGACCTTGTGCCCGAAGAAGCGGTCGGCCACGACCGTGATCAGCACCAGCCCGCCCGCGATCACGGATTGCACGAGGCTGATCGGCGCGAGCGCCAGCGCCGCGACGTGGAAGCCCCACGAGGTGGTCGCCACGACGCAGCCGAGCGTGTAGATCGGCGACTTGAACAGCTGGATGGAGCTGTGGATCGGGCGCTTGGCGTCCACCAGCGGCGCCTTGATCGCCCCCTTGTGCTTGAGGAAGAAGCCGACGATCGACCCGAGCGCGGTCAACACCGCGCACAACACACCCACCTGAACCGACAGAGGCACGGCGAGACAGGGTACGAGGCGGTCCGGATCAGGCCGGGTCGTCCGGCCAGCGGCCGTGCTCGGCGAAGTACTCGCGCGCGGACTCCTCCGCCTCGCGCTCCTCGTCGCCCTTCGCTCCGTAGCGGAACAGGACGTTGAGCAGCAGCAGGGCGAGGCCGGAGCCGACGAGCATCGCCCAGCCGTCCCAGCGGATGTCGTCGTCGACGGCGAACAGCACGACGAAGCCGGCGAGGACCAGCAGGGCGGGGAGGACGTAGCGCAGGAAGGTGAGGGCCATCAGTCGTCTTCACCGAACGCTAGCCGCTTCTTCAGAGCCGGCAGGTGCGGGATGACGAAGGCGGCGACCGCGAGGATCAGCAAGATGACCGTGAGCGGCCGCGAGAAGAAGACGGAGAAGTCATCGCCGGAGGCGGTCAGCGCGCGCCGGGCCTGCGTCTCCATCAGCGGCCCGAGGATGACCCCGAGGATCACGGGCGCGATCGGGAAGTCGAAGCGGCGCATGAAGAAGCCCATCACGCCGATCGCGTACATCACCAGCACCTCGACGACGCTCCCGCTGAGCGAGTAGACGCCGAGCGTGCCGAACACCAGGATGCCCGCGTACAGCAGCGCGCGCGGGATCTCGAGCACCTTCACCCACACGCGGATCAGCGGCAGGTTCAGCGCCAGCAGCATGATGTTGCCGACGTACAGCGACGCGATCAGCGTCCACACGAGCTCGCTGTTGGTCTCGAACAGCTCCGGCCCGGGCTGCAGGTTGAAGATCTGGAACGCGGCGAGCATGATCGCGGCGGTCGCGCTCGTCGGGATGCCCAGCGTCAGCAGCGGCACCAGCGTCCCGGAGAAGGACGCGTTGTTGGCCGCCTCCGGACCGGCGACCCCCTCGATCGCGCCCTCGCCCCACTCGCGGTCGGGCGCGAGCTTCTTCTCGGTCGCGTAGGACAGGAACGTCGGCACCTCGGCGCCGCCCGCGGGCAGCGCGCCGAACGGGAAGCCGATCCCGGCGCCGCGCACCCACGGCTTCCAGGAGCGCCGGAGGTCCTGCTTGGACAGCCACGACCCGCCCGGCTCGGTCGGCACCAGCTCGTCCGGCCGCGACCGCAGCTTGGCGGCCATGTGCAGCGCCTCGCCGACCGCGAACAGCCCGACGGCGACGATCACGATGTCGACGCCGTTGCCGAGCTGGTCGACGCTGAAGGTGAGCCGCGACTGGCCCGTCAGCTGGTCGATGCCGACGAAGCCGATCAGCAGCCCGACGCACAGCGACGCGAAGCCCCGAACCAGCGACGAGGACGTGAGCGCCGTGACCGACGCGAACGCCAGCAGCGTCAGCGCGAAGTAGTCCTCGGCGCGGAACTTGACCGCCAGCGACGCGACCGGATCGGCCACCAGCGTCAGCGCGACGATCCCGATCGTCCCGGCCACGAACGAGCCGATCGCCGCCGTGGCCAGCGCGGCGCGCCCGCGCCCGCGTCTGGCCATCTCGAACCCCTCGATGGCCGTCGCCACCGACGCCGACTCGCCCGGCGTGTTGAGCAGGATCGACGTCGTCGAGCCGCCGTACATGCCGCCCGCGTAGATGCCGGCGAACAGGATGAACGCGCCCACCGGGTCCTCGAAGTTGAACGTGATCGGCAGCAGCAGCGCGATCGTCAGCGCGGGCCCGATCCCCGGCAGCACACCGACCAGCGTCCCGAGCGTCACGCCCAGCGCGGCCAGCAGCAGGTTCTGCGGCGTCAGCACCGCGGCGAAGCCGTCCAGCAGGTTGGCGGCGAGCACGAGCACGTCAGAGGCCCCAGGGCCCGGTCGGCAGCTGCACGTTGAGCCACTCGGAGAACACGAACGACGTCACCACGCCCAGCGCGACGGCGATCGCGACGTCACGCACGGGCGAGCGCGAGCCGAGCAGCCACGTCGCCAGCCAGTAGAAGATCGCGGTCGCGAGCGCATAGCCGAGCAGGTCGAGCGCGAGCGCGTAGCCCACGAGCAGTGCGACCAGCAGCGCGGGCGTCGGCCAGTGCGTGCGCTCACCGGCCTCCGTCACGTGCGCCGCCAGCTTCTCGCCCGGCCGGACCAGGAACGCCAGCGCCAGCACCACGAGCGCCGCCGCCGAGACCGCGGGCGCGAGCCGCGGCCCGCTCGCCTGCCAGCCGTCGCCCACGCCCAGCGTGGCCACGAACGCGACGACGCCCAACGCCAGCAGCACGCCGCCGAAGACGCGTGCGCCGGTCACTTGCCGATGCCCAGATCCGCCACGACCTGCTGCACGCGCCGCTGCTCGCTCGCCACGAAGTCGTCGAGCTCGCGCCCCGTCTTGACGAACGGCTGCCAGTCGTAGCGCTCGACGTTCTCCTGCCACGCCGGCGACTCGAGCACCTTGGTCACGTACTCGGTGATCCGCTCGCGCTCGGCGTCCTCGAGCCCCGGCGGCGCGACCAGCATCCGCCAGTTGGTGAGCTCGAGGTCCACGCCCGCGTCCTTGATCGTCGGCGGCACCTTGCCGTCGACCTGCGCCTCCACCGGGGAGGACACGGCGAGCAGGCGCATCTTGCCCGCCTCGACCTGGTCGACGAATTCGCCCAGCCCGGAGATCCCGGCGTCCACCGAGCCGGAGAGGATCGCGGCGTTCGCTTCACCGCCGCCGGAGTGCGCGACGTAGCGCGTCCGCTTCGGGTCCACGCCGAGCACGCGGGCGATCTCGCCGAGCAGCAGCTGGTCAGCGCCGCCCGCGGACCCGCCCGCCACGCGCACCGACCCCGGATCGGCCTTCAGCGCCGCGGCGAGGTCCTCCATCGAGCGGTACTTCGAGTCGGCCGGGACGACGATCGCCTCGGCTTCGGTGATCAGCGTCGCGATCGGCGTCGTGCGCGTGATCGGCACGTCGGAGCCGTTGGTCTCGATCGCGCCGAGCATCACGAGCCCGGTCATCATCAGCTGGTACGGGTCGCCGCTCGACTTCGAGACCAGCTCGGAGAGCCCGAGCGTCCCGCCCGCGCCCTCGACGTTGAAGACCTCGACGCCCTTGTCGAGCCCCGCGTCGCGCGAGGCCTGCTGGAACGCGCGCGCGGTCGTGTCCCACCCGCCGCCCGGCGCGGCCGGCGCCATGATCTCGAGCTGGCGGGTCGGGTACGGCTGCGACGCGTCGTCGCCGCCCGAAGCTCCGCCGGGAGCGATGATCGCGACGAGCGCGAGAACGGCGAGCACGCCGCCGATGAGTGCCCTGGACCCCACCCAGGGGGTTCAGTACCCGCTACTCGAGGTTCCAGATCCCGCCGGCGATCGTCGGCACGACCTCGAGCGCGAGCTGGAAGCGCTCGGGCATCTTGTCGCCGGACCGCGGGAACAGCAGGCAACCCCTCCGGGAACGATTCGGCTCGATGAACACGATGTCGTCCAGGCCGTTCGAGCACTTGGCCTTCGCCTCGGTGTCCAGCGGCGTCGGCTTCTCGCCCGGGTACGTGATCGACGCCATCTCCATCGGTCGGTTGTACTGCGTCACACCCGTGCCCTCGAGCTTGATGTGGACGGCCATCAGGTCGTCGCCGACCGGCTCGACCTTGGTCGGCGTGACCTTGAACCGCACGCCGATCTCCGTGCCCGTGAGCTCGATCGGCTCGCCGAGCTTGGCCTCGGCGGGTTTGGGCGGCTGGTGGTACTCGGCCTCGGCGCTCCCGAGCTCGGTGTCCGCGTGGGTGTGCGCGCCGCCGTAGTACTCCTGGACGCCGGCGGAGTAGCCCGACAGATCGAGCTCGTGCTCGTTCCCCTGCTCCTCGGCTTCGGCGACGGGCACCGGCGTCGCGGCCTCCGGCGGCTGCGAGTCGGAACCGCCACAGCCCGCGAAGGCGGTGGCGAGCACGATGGCTGAAAGCAACTTGCGCATCTCTGACTCCTGGAATAGCAAGGGAGCGCCGGTCTGAGACCGGCGCTCCCCGTTTGACCCCCTAAAGCAAGAGGTCGACTACTGGCCTACGGCTGCGTCGTGCCCAGCGTGAACGTCAGCGTCTTCGAGTACGTGCCCGCACGCAGGACCTCGTTGACGGCGATCGCCTGACGGAGGCCGATCGTCGCCTGCACCGCGCCCGCGGTCGGGCCGTTGAACGTGAGCAGCGAGGTGGGCGTGCCGCTGATCGGCGAGAACGCGGACGCCGTGTTCGCCGGCGGCTGGCTCACGTTGACCTGCACCGGCTGCGACAGCGCGAACGTGCCGTTCACCAGGCGGCCGGGAGCGGCGGCGCTGGGGTCGTGGACCGTCAGCGCGGCGTTGCCGGCGGTGCTCACGATGTTGGCGAGGACCGTCTGGTCGTAGTTGCGCGCCGTGGCCGGCTGGAACGTGCCGAACGTGTTCGAGGCGCTCAGCGTGAGGTTGAGCACCGTGTCGACGTTGCCGCCGATCGGGAGCTCAGCCGGGCCTTCCAGGCTCGTGCCGTTCAGCAGGATCGACTCCGTCGCGTTGTCGGCGTTGGACTGGACGATCAGGCGGGCGACCGACTTGTAATCCGTCGTGGTCGGCTTGAAGCCGACGTTGACGAAGCACGTCGCGTTGGGAGCGAGGTCGGTGGCGAGGCAGGCGGCGCTGTCGACGACGGCGAAGTCGCCGGGACGCTCGCCCGGGAACTGGTACAGCTGGTTGTTCTGGTTGTTGTTGTTGGCCAGCGCGATGTTCGTGATGTCCAGCGGCGCGTCGCCCGTGTTCTTGATCGTGATCGGGACGACGTTCGAGGCGGCCGGGGTGCCGGCGGCGACGGACGGGAACGTGGTCGGCAGGCCGAGGACCGCCGGGACGATCGCCGAGCCACGGCCCTTGAAGTTGCGCAGGCTCGTGACCATCGTGGTCAGCGTGGCGTTGTCGTTCTCCTGCGAGTAGTACTGGACGCGGCCCTTGCCGGCGGCCAGGATCGGCCGGTAGTCGACCTCGCCCTCGCCGAAGGCGCTCGGGCTGCCGCCGCGGCTGTTCGGCGGGTTCTGGTTGGCCGGGTTGAACTCGGCGCCGACCCGCGTGCCGTCCTTGACGTGCATCAACTTGATGCGGTTGGCGTACTTGTTGATGAACGCCGCCGTCGCGGTGCCGGTGGCGTCGTCGAACGCGTCCGAGGACCAGAACGCGTCGACCTGGAAGGCCACGTAGCGCGCGTCGGTGCGCTCGATCATGATCTCCCAGGCGGTCTTGAGCGTCCCGTTGTCCATGTACTTGCGGTCGAACTCGGTCGTGTGGTTGTGCACGTAGACCGGGCCGACGCCGTTCTCGACGGAGTACTTGCCGAGGCGATCGAGGATCTGGGCGCTGCGCAGGATGCTGGCGTAGCTGTCGAGGTTCTCGCCGTCGGCCTGGCCGGAGCCCGTGCCGATGTAGTCGAGGCCGAGGATCTTGGCGGCGGCGACGCGGGCGGGCCACTGCGACTCGTTCAGCGAGCCGTGCCAGCCCGAGGCGTGCAGGCCGTGCTTGTCGAGCATCGCGCGGTACGCCTTCCAGCCGTACGGACCCTCGATCTCGTCGTTGGTCGGCAGGGACGGGTGGCCGTACAGCTCGATGTTGTCCAGGCCGTTGGCCGCGTAGTAGCCGTAGAGCGCGTCGAGGCGCTTCCACACGCACTCGTCGGAGGTCCCCGTGGCGCAGCTCGAGCCGTCGGCGGCGGGAGCGATCGTCAGCGCCGGCGGGTTGGCGCCGAGGCCGCCACCGTTGCCGATGAAGTTGCGGTGGCTAAAGGTCTGGATGCTCCCCTGGCCGGTCTGGACGCCGTCGCCGGTCTTCTCCGGGAACGTGGTCTGGGCCTGGGCGGTACCGGTGAGCGCCAACGCTCCGGTGGCCGCCAGAACGGCGCACGCGCGCGTGCGCCGAGAGATTCCCTTCATGTAGCTCCTCCTCTTTCTGGCCCCAAGCGACAGGAATGGAGCCAAATGACAACCCGGGTACCAACGCTAGCCGAAGTTTGGAACAAAAGTCAATCGACTTTTGCATTGTCTGACAACGAAAGCTAAACGTGTAGCCAGCCCCTCGCCTCAGTTCAGCGTCGCCACCGTCTCCCAGGACTTCCCCCCGTCCGAGGACTTCCGGATCTTGCCTCCGACCACGGCGACGAACAACTCATCTTTTCGTCCGTTGGCGGTGAATTCGCTCGGGAGGCCGCCGACGTCGCCGCGGTCGCTGAACGACTGCCCGCCGTCGGTACTGATGCGCAGCTTGCCGTTGCGGTCGAGGCTGTAGAGCGCGTCGCCCTTGGGCCAGGCGAGGCGGGCGCCGGAGGCGGGATCGCGCGGGCGCCACGAGCCGCCGACGTCGTTGGAGATGAACGTGCCCTGCTCGGTCGACACGGCCCAGCGCTGCGGGTCCGACGGGTCGACGACGACGTCGATCGGGAGCTGCGGCGGCGTGCTCTTGTTCCAGCTCTTGCCGCCGTCGCGGCTGGAGAGGATGTCCGGGGAGTCGACGCTGACGGCGATGATCAGGTCGTCGTAGACCTCGAACTCGTGGTAATCGGCCTCTGCGGTGCCCGGCACCGCCTCCCAGGTCTTGCCCAGATCGGTGGAGCGGACGATCGGCAGGTTCTCCGGCAGGTTGCCGCCCTGCGGGTGGCCGGACGCGAGCAGCTCGCCCGGCCCGGTGAAGCGCATGACCATGTTGCCCGACACCGTGCCCTCGCCCGCGGGCGTGGTGACCGTCCCCAGCACCCGCTCGCCCTCCTTCTCGCCCGGCCGGACGATGAACATGGCCGGGCCGGTGCCGACCATCAGCGTCCCGTCCTCCGGGTCGACCGTGATCGAGTTCACGGCCGGGCTGGAGCCGTCGTCGGGCGCCGGAGGCGGCGTGGTGGACACGGGCGCTTCGCTCGTCGGCGCTGCGGTCGCCTCGCTGGTCGCCTCGGCCGTGGGCTCCGGCGTGGGCTCGGGATCGCTCCCGCCGCACGCCATCAGGGCGAGGGCCACAACGAACGGAAGCGGTCTACTAAGGCGCACAGTTGAACCTCGCGCGGCCGGCGGCCATCTCGATTGCGCCCCTCAGGTGGGCGAGGAAGTCCGGCTCGGAGAAGGACTCCCGCGTGTGCCCCATCGCGGTGTACACCGAGCGGCCGCCATCGTAGCGATGGCACCAGGCGATCGGATGGTCCGCGCCCATCGTCCCGCCCTCGTAGGTGGACTCGTCGACGGTGGCCAGGATGTGCGCGGCGCCGCGCGGGTTGCGGTCGAACTCGTACCACTCGTCCGTGCGCGCCCAGGCGGCGGGAAGCGGCTTGGTCGCCGCGGAGGTGCGGTCCTCCACGCGCACGGTCGCGCGCGCCGTCCCGGGCGCGTGACGCGTGAAGCGCGCGCCCACGAGCCGCTCATACCACGCCCACTTCCCGCGTGTATCAGAGGCCGCGTGCACGCCGAGGTAGCCGCCGCCGGCCCTGATGTAGCGCTCGAACGCGCGCTGCTCGGCGCGCTCGGCGACCGGCGTGCCGGTCGTCGAGAGGAAGACCACGGCGTCGTAGCGGGCAAGGCCCTTGGCGGTGAACCGCCTGGACGTTCCGGTCGTATCCACAGATATCCGGTGAGAGCGGCCTAGCCTTTGTATGGCACGCACTCCGTCGGGTATGGACTCGTGACGGAAACCGGTCGTCTCTGTGAACACCAGCACACGAAGGCGCTCGGACGATTGGCTAGGCCGGGCCTCACTGCCGCAAGCGGACGCTAGCGTCAGGGCAACGGCCAGGAAAAGCATCCGTGACATCGCTACGCACCTAGCCAAAAGATTTGTTTTGCCGGGCAACGAACAGACTTGGTCTTGACATGCAGCATAAAGTGGACGCGATGAGTCGAGGAGAGGCACGGCGCTACGCTCGTCGTGTAGTGGAGGGTCCAGGTCATGAGTAGCCGGGTCGGCGTCTGGATGGTCGGTGGCCGCGGTTCGGTCGCCACCACCGCGCTCACGGGCGCGGCGGCCGTCGCTGCCGGTCTTGCCGAGCCTACGGGCATGGTGACCATGCGGCCCGACTTCGCCGAAGCGAGCATGCCCGAGCTCGGCGATCTGGTGTTCGGCGGGCACGACGTGGTGGAGACGCCGCTCGCGCTGCGCGCCGCTCGCCTGGTTGACGACGGCGTGCTGCCGGTCGGGCTGCCGAACGCGCTCGGCGCCGCCATCGAGGCCGCTGAGTCCGAGCAGCGCCCCGGCATCACGGGGCATGACGCGCGCACGGAGCCGCGCGCCGCGCTCGGGCGCATCGTGTCCGACCTGAGCTCGTTCAAGTCGCGCCACGACCTGCAGAAGGTCGTCGTGGTCAACGTCTCCTCGACGGAGGCGCCGGTCGACGCGCACCCCGCCCACCAGGACCCGGCGCTGCTGATGGACGCGCTGGACCGCGGCCTGGCCGTGCTGCCGCCGAGCGCGCTGTACGCGCTGGCGGCGATCGAGGTCGGCGCGGCGTTCGTGGACTTCACGCCTTCGGTCGGCGCGCGCCTGCCCGCCATCGAGGCGCTGGCCGAGGCGCACGAGGTGCCCGTGGCCGGCTCGGACGGCAAGACGGGCGAGACGTTCATGAAGTCCGTCCTCGCCCCGGCGCTCGGTGCGCGAAACCTGAAGGTCCGCTCCTGGGCGGGCTACAACATCCTCGGCGGCGGCGACGGCGCGGCGCTGGCCGACCCGGAGCGCGCGCAGTCCAAGCTCGACTCCAAGGGCAAGCTGCTCGAGGACATCCTGGGCTACCCGGTCGAGGCGCCCATCCGCATCGAGGACGTGCGCGACATGGGCGAGTGGAAGACCGCCTGGGACCACATCGTCTTCGAGGGCTTCCTCGGCGTGCGCATGAAGCTCCAGTTCACGTGGGAGGGCTGCGACTCCTCGCTGGCCGCCCCGCTGCTGCTGGACCTGATCCGGCTGATGGCGCTGGCGCTGGAGCGCGAGGAGCGCGGCGTGCTGAGCGAGCTCGCGTTCTTCTTCAAGGATCCGGCCGGCACGCGTGAGCACTCGCTGCACCGCCAGTACGAGATGCTCGAGCGCTGGGTACTCCAGCGGGTCGTCGCATAGGAATGGCTCTTCGCCGGCGGGCTCGCATCCAGCGCGCGGGGGACCTCGCCGAGCTGGTCCGGCTCCCGGCCGTGCTGTCGGTCCCGGGCGACGTGCTCGTCGGCGCCGCCGCCTCCGGGCAGCTCGGGAACGTCAGCCGCACCGCCGGGCTCGTCGGCTCCTCGTCGCTGATGTACCTGGCGGGAATGGCCCTCAACGACTACGCCGACCGTGAGATCGACGCGGTCGAGCGGCCCTCGCGGCCGATTCCGTCCGGCCGCGTCTCGCCCGAGCTGGCGCTGGGGGTCGCGGGCACGCTGACGGCGGCCTCGCTCGCGCTGGCCGTGGCCGCCGACGGGCGTCGTGCGCTGCCGGTCGCGTGGCCGCTGGCCGCCGCCGTGTGGGGCTACGACCTGTTCGGCAAGGACACGCCGGTCGCGTCGCTGTCCATGGCCGCGTGCCGTGGGCTGGACGTGATGATGGGCTCCGGCACGCAGGGCGCGGCCGCCGCGCTGCCCGCCGCCGCCGTCGTCACCGCGCACATCACGGTCGTGACCGAGGTCTCGCGCCAGGAGGTCACCGGCGGGGACGCGAGCGTGTCCAAGCGGGCGCTGGCCGGCACGGCCGCCGTCGCGGGCGTGAGCGCGCTGCTCGCCCAGCGGGCGCCGAAGCTCGCGCGCGTCGCGGGCGTTGGGCTCAGCGCGGCGTACGGCGCGTTCGTCGGGCGCGCCCACGTGGACGCGATCGAGCAGCCGACCCCGGCGCGGCTGCAGAAGTCGGTCGGCGCGGGGATCATGGGCCTGATGCCGCTGGAAGCGGGCCTGCTCGCCGGCTCTGGCTCGGTCGTGCCCGCCGCGGGCGTCGCCGCGCTGTTCCCACTGGCCCGCAAGATGGCGAAGAGGAGGAAAGTGACGTGAGCCTGCGCTTCGGATACGTCTCCAACGGGCTCTCGGACCACCGGCTCGAGGACGCGCTCGACCTGCTGTCCGAGAACGGCTACGGCGGGATCGCATTGACGCTCGACCACATTCACTTCGACCCGTTCGCGCCGCGCCTGCGCGCGCGTGCGCAACGCGTGCGCGCGGAGCTGGAGGAGCGCGGGATGACGTGTGTGGTGGAGACGGGCGCGCGGTTCGTGCTGGACCCGCGGCGCAAGCACTTCCCGACCCTGGTCAGCGACGGGCGTCAGAAGCGCGTCGACCTGCTGTGCACGGCGGTCGACGTCGCCGTCGAGCTCGGCTCGCCCGTGGTGTCCATGTGGAGCGGGTCGATCGCGGCCGACGAGTCGCCCGAGCGCGCCTGGGACCTGCTGGTCGAGGGCTGCGAGCGGGTGCTCGCGCACGCCTCCGACAACGGTGTGACGCTCGCGTTCGAGCCGGAGCCGGGGATGCTCGTGGAGCAGCTGTCGGACTACGAGGAGCTGCAGCGGCGGCTCGGGCACCCCGAGGCGCTCGGGCTGACGTTGGACATCGGCCACATCGTCTGCCTGGAGCCGATGTCGGTCACGGAGTGCGTCCGGCGCGGCGCGCCGACGCTGGCGCACGTGCACATCGAGGACATGCGCCGCGGCGTGCACGAGCACCTGATGTTCGGCGAGGGCGAGCTGGACCTCGACGAGAGCCTGAAGGTCTTGACGGAGATCGGGTACGAGGGCATGGTCGCGGTCGAGTTGTCGCGCCATTCCCACGCCGCGCACGAGACGGTGCCGGCGGCCAAGTCCGCGCTGCGCGCGGCCGAGCGTGAGGCGGTGCGATGAAGGATCTGACCGAGGCGTTGGAGGCGCGGGCGAAGCCCGAAGGCCTGGAGTGGCTGCGCGAGGCGAGCGCTGCGGTCGCGGCCGACGCGACCGTGCTGCGGACGCGGTTCGCGATGGTGGGGCGCAAGGTCGGGCGCGACCCGCTGGACCCGGGCGCCGACCCGGCCGACGTGTGGGCGTGGACCGTCGACGACGCCGCGCGCGTGCTCCTGCTCAAGGCCGCGGGTGAGCGTGCCGAGGGCGAGCTGGCCGAGCTGTACCGCTTCGGCGACGCCGCCGAGCGCCGCGGCGTGCTGCGCGCGCTGCCGTACCTGGACATCGGCGACCGCGGGCTGCCGCTGGTGGACGACGCCATCCGCACCAACGACACCCGCTTGATCGCCGCCGCGCTCGGCCCGTACGCGACCGAGCACCTGTCGGACGCCCAGTACGACCAGGCCGTGCTCAAGTGCGTGTTCGTGGGCGTGCCGATCACCGGGCTGGACGGCATCCCTTCGCGCGTGACGCCGGACGGCGCGCGCATGCTCGGCGCGTTCGTGCACGAGCGCGTGGCCGCCGGGCGCGACCTGCCGCCCGAGGTCTGGACCGTGATCGACAAGTACCCGCCCGCCGAGGAGATCGCCGCGATCGAGGCGGAGCTGCAGAGCCCCTTCGAGGATCGCCGCGCGGCTGCGGAGCGCGCACTGAGCTACAGGAGCC
This sequence comes from Solirubrobacter deserti, assembly GCF_003344625.1. Classification (GTDB taxonomy): domain Bacteria; phylum Actinomycetota; class Thermoleophilia; order Solirubrobacterales; family Solirubrobacteraceae; genus Solirubrobacter; species Solirubrobacter deserti. Next base: position 114,457 of record NZ_QPKJ02000001.1, read on the forward strand.
AACGAGTATGAGGATCTTCGACCCCCACGCGCACATGACGTCGCGCACGACCGACGACTACGAGGCGATGTACGCCTCGGGCGTGCGGGCGCTCGTCGAGCCGGCGTTCTGGCTCGGCCAGCCACGCACGTCGGTCGGGTCGTTCATCGACTACTTCAACTCGCTGCTGGGCTGGGAGCGCTTCCGCTCCGGTCAGTTCGGCATCCGCCACCACTGCACGATCGGCCTGAACCCGAAGGAAGCCAACGACGAGAACCTCGCGCGCGAGGTGATCGAGATCCTGCCGCGCTTCTTGGCCAAGGATGGCGTCGTCGCGGTCGGCGAGATCGGGTTCGACGCCATGACCAAGGCCGAGGAGTGGGCGCTGCTGGAGCAGCTCAAGCTCGCCGCCGAGTTCGAACTCCCGGTGCTCGTGCACACGCCGCACCGCGACAAGGCGCACGGCACCAAGCGCACGATCGAGCTCGTCACCGAGTCCGGCGTCAAGCCCGAGATGGTGGTCATCGACCACAACAACGAGCTCACGGTCAAGGAAGTCCTGGACTCCGGCTGCTGGGCGGGCTTCTCGATCTACCCGGGCACCAAGATGGACGAATACCGCATGGTGCGCGTCGCGCAGGAGCACGGCCTGGAGCGCGTGCTGGTGAACTCGGCCTGCGACTGGGGCGTCTCGGACCCGCTGAAGGTGCGCAAGACCGCCGACGCGATGGCCGAGGCCGGCTTCAGCTCCGACGACATCGACCGCCTCGTCTGGCGCAACCCGGTCGAGTTCTTCGGCCAGAGCGGCCAGCTGATCCTGGACGACATCGACTCGCCCGATCTGACCGCGACCTTCGAGGGCAGCGGCGTGCTGCGCGGTGAGCGGTAGTGAGGCTCCGCCACGCCGACGGCAGCCTGCTCCATCTCGCGTATTGCTCCAACGTCCATCCCGCTGACGATCTCGACGGCGTCTCCGCCCAGCTCGAGCGCTACACGGCGCGCGTGCGTGAGCGGTTGGACGTGCCGTCGCTCGGGATCGGACTGTGGGTGGCGGCGCCGGCGCTCGCCGACGTGGGCGCCGCGGACCGGCTCGCGGAGCAGCTGGATCGGTTGTCGCTGGAAGTGGTGACGCTGAACGGCTTCCCCTACAAGGCCTTCCACGCCGATGTGGTGAAGACCGACGTCTACTGGCCGCACTGGGCCGAGAAGCCGCGCCAGGACTACACGCTGGCGCTGGCGCGCCTGCTCGCGAAGCTGTTGCCGGACGACGTGCACGAGGGCTCGATCTCGACGCTGCCGCTGGGCTGGCGCGAGGGCTGGACGGCGGAGAACCAGGCGGCGTCGCTGCGGGCGCTCGCCGACCTCGCGAGCGAGCTCGAGGCGCTCGAGCGCGAGACGGGGAAGAAGATCCGGATCGCGATGGAGCCGGAGCCGGGGTGCACGATCGAGACCGTCGCGCAGGCGGCCGAGTCGCTGCGCGCCCTCGCGCCCGAGTGGATCGGCGTGTGCCTGGATTCCTGCCACCTCGCCGTGCAGTTCGAGACGGGGACCGGCGCGGTCGCCGCACTCGAGGAGGCCGGGTTGGCGGTCGTCAAGACGCAGGTGTCGAGCGCGCTGCGGGTGGACGATCCGGCGTCCGAGGAAGGGCGCGAGCTGCTCGCGCGCTTCGACGAGCCGAAGTTCCTGCACCAGACGCGCGAGATCGTCGACGCGCGCGTGCAGGGCACGGACGATCTGCCGGAGGCGCTCGAGGGCGCGCTCCCCGCGAAGGACCAGTGGCGCGTGCACTTCCACGTGCCGGTCAACACGTCCGAGCACACGACGCAGGATGAGCTGCTCGACACGCTCGGCGCGCTGGCGGGCGCGAACGCGCCCGTGACGCGCCACTACGAGGTCGAGACCTACACGTGGAGCGTCATGCGTGACGCGCCCACGGACGACGAAGGGCTCGTGGCCGGGCTGGCCTCCGAGCTCGAATGGACGCGCGACCGCCTGGTCGCGCTCGGAGCGGAGGTTCTCTGATGACGCTGGTGGTCGTGGACGCGGTGGGCCTGACACCGCGCGCCCTCAAGCACATGCCGCGCACGTCCAAGCTCGGCGCGGACGGCTTCTCGGCCGCCCTGGACCCGATCGTCCCGGCCGTCACCTGCTCGGTGCAGGCGTCGTTCGTGACCGGCAAGACGCCGGCCGACCACGGCATCGTCGGCAACGGCTGGTACTTCCGCGACCTCGGCGAAGTGTTCCTCTGGCGCCAGCACAACAAGCTCGTGCAGGGCGAGAAGGTGTGGGAGACGGCGCGCCGCGCCAAGAGCGACTTCCGCGTCGCGAACATCTGCTGGTGGTACGCGATGGGCGCCTCCACCGACCTGACGGTCACGCCGCGGCCGATCTATCACGCGGACGGCGCCAAGTCGCCGGACTGCTACACGTTTCCGCCGCAGCTGCACGACAACCTGGTCAACCCGCTCGGCGAGTTCCCGCTGTTCCAGTACTGGGGCCCGACGGCGAGCATCAAGTCGACCAAGTGGATCGCGGACGCCACGAAGATCGTGCTCGACAACGAGCGCCTGGACATGGCGCTCGTGTACCTGCCGCACCTGGACTACGACCACCAGCGGTTCGGCCCCGAGGGTCCGGAGGCGGCGAATGCGGCGCGCGAGCTCGACGAGGTCCTCGGCGACCTGATCGACCACTGCCGCCTGCGCGGCCACCAGATCGTCGTGCTCAGCGAGTACGGCATCACCGAGGCGCGCCGCCCGGTCGAGATCAACCGCGCGCTGCGCCGCGCCGGCCTTCTGAACGTGTACACGCAAACCGGGATGGAGTACCTGGACCCGTGGACCTCGCGCGCGTTCTGCGTATCCGACCACCAGATCGGGCACGTGTACGTCCCGAACGCCGCGGATCTGGACGCCGTGCGCGAGGTCGTCGCGAACCTGGACGGCGTGGGGCAGGTGCTCGAGGGCGAGTCGCTGGCCGCCGCCGGGCTCAACCACGAGCGCTCCGGCGAGCTCGTCGTGCTCGCCGAGCGCGACGCCTGGTTCACCTACCACTACTGGCTCGACAACGCGCGCGCTCCGGACTTCGGCCAGCAGGTGGAGATCCACCGCAAGCCGGGCTACGACCCCGCCGAGCTGTTCTGGGACCCGGACGACGAGAAGGGCGCGAAGATCCGCGGCGCGAAGGCGCTCGTGCGTAAGAAGGCCGGCTTCCGGTACGTGCTGAGCGTGGTCGGCCTGGACGCGTCCAAGTACGTCAAGGGCACGCACGGCCTGTTGCCGCCGGGCGACGAGGACGGGCCGGTGTTCCTGTGCAGCGAGACCTCGCACGCGCGTGACCGCGTCGCGGCCACCGACGTCCGCGATCTGCTGCTCGACCTCGCCGGCGTGCGCGAGAGCGTGCGCGCCGGCTAGCGCCGCGCACGGGCTCGTCGCGCTCTACGCGGCGAGCCCGGCCTGGATGGCGCGGTCCACGGCCTCGGGCGCGAGGACGTGCTCGATCACCATGATCGCCGCGCCGATCGCGCCGGCGCGATCGCCCAGGCGCGAGGGCACGATCCGCAGATCGCCCGTGGCGAGCGGGAGCGAGCGCTGGAAGATGACCTCGCGCACGCCCGCGAGCAGCTGCTGGTGGGCTTCGGCGATGTCGCCGCCGATGACGATCGCGCCCGGGTTGAAGAAGTTCACGCAGCCGGCGAGGACCTCGCCGAGGTAGCGGCCGGCGTCGCGCACGGCCTGGATGGCCTGCGGCTCGCCGGCGCGGACGAGCGTCACGACGTCGCGCGAGGACTCGGCGTGCAGGCCCCCGGCCGTGAGGTTGGAAGCGAGCGCGCGGCCGCCGGCGACGGCCTCCAGGCAGCCGATGTTGCCGCAGCGGCAGATGACCTCGTCGTGGCCGGCGAGGCGGACGTGGCCGATGTCGCCCGCGGCGCCCTGGGCGCCGCGATGGATGCGGCGGCCGGCGACGATGCCGCAGCCGATGCCGGTGCCGATCTTCACGTACAGCAGGTGCTCGATGTCGCGCCAGTGGGTCCAGTGCTCACCGAGCGCCATGATGTTCACGTCGTTGTCGACGAGCACGGGCGCGTCGTAGTGCGAGGCGAACCAGCCGGGAACCGAGAACCCGTCCCAGCCCGGCATGATCGGCGGGGCGACGGGCTCGCCGCGCGAGAACGCGACCGGGCCCGGGACGCCCACGCCGATGCCCCGGACGTCGTGCGCGCCGCGGTTGATCTCGGCGAGCAGGCCGGCGAACGCCTCGTTGACGTGCGCGAGCACGATCTCGGGGCCGTCGGCGATGTCGAGGTCGAACGTCGTCTCGGCGAGCGGCGCGCCCGCCAGGTCGGAGATCACCAGGCGCGAATGGGTGGCGCCGAGGTCGGCCACGAGCACCACGCCGGCGCCCTGGTTGAAGGCGAGCACCGTCGGCGGGCGGCCGCCCGTGGACGCGCTGCCGCCGGCCTCGTAGACGAGCTGGTGGGCGAGCAGGGCGTCGAGACGCTGCGCAACGGTGGAGCGAGCCAGACCGGTTCGGCGCACGAGATCCGCACGGGTGACGGCCTCGCCGTTGCGGATCAGGCGGAGCAGCGATCCCGCCCCGGTCATGTGACTTGGTTCGATCGATCGGCCGCCATCGACGAAAGTAAAGCAGAGGAAGCGGCGGCTTTGGTGCGCTACCGGGTGGAAAGTTCCTGCTGCATTCCGGCAAAAGTTGCCGCAGCTACTCGAAGCCGTCGGCGTCCGCGCGCAGGCGGTGGAGCAGGCGCGTGATGGCGTCGAGCTCCTCGGCCGCCAGCGGCTCCGTGCCGAAGTGGATGCGGTTCAGGACGGCGGTCGCCTCCTCAGCGGTCTGACGACCTTTATCGGTGAGCGCGGCAAGGGTCGTCCGGCGGTCCCGCTCGTGGGGTTCGCGCGTGACGAAGCCGCTGCGCTCGAGCCCGTCGATGATGTTGGTGACGCTCGTCCGGTGCACCTGCAGCCGGTCTCCCATCTTCCCGAGCGGCAGCGAGCCGCGCCGGCTGTAGTAGAGGAGCATCAGCGCCTCGTAGCGCGGGAACGTCAGGTCGAACGGCTTCAGCGTGTCGTTGAGCCGAGCGAGCAGGATCTGCTGCACGCGCATGATGCTCGTGACCGCCGCCATCGACGGGACCGGCTCATCACCGAAGTGCTTGGCCCAGTTGCGGGCCGCCTCGTGGACTGGATCGAAATTCGGCAGGTCGCCGAGGGTACTTAGAAGACCGGCGACTCGGTGTAGGCGCCCCACACGTGCTGCAGCGCGTCGACCATCTCGCCCTCGGTCGTGTGCACGCGCGCGCAGTCGATCAGCAGTGGCATCAGGTTGCCTTCGCCGGCCGCCGCCTCGCGCAGCGCCGCCAGCCGGCGCTCCACCTCCGCGCCGTCGCGTCGCGCCCGCACGGCCTGCACGCGGCCGATCTGCTTGCGCTCGAGTTCGGGGTCGATGCGCAGGATCGGGGTCTCGCCGTCGTCGCCCTCGGTGTAGCGGTTCACGCCGACCACGACCTGCTCGCCCGCGTCGATCTTCTCCTGCAGCTCGAAGGCGGCGTCCGCGATCTCGCGCTGCGGGTAGTTGCGCTTGACGGCCTCGACCATTCCGCCGAGCTCGTCGATCTTGCGAAAGTACTCGTAGGCGGCTTCTTCCATGCGATCGGTCAGCGCCTCGACGAAGTAGGAGCCGCCGAGCGGGTCGACGGTGTTGGTCACGCCCGTCTCGTGCGCGATGACCTGTTGGGTGCGCAGCGCGATCCGCACCGCGTCCTCGGTCGGGAGCGCGAGCGCCTCGTCGTAGGAGTTGGTGTGCAGCGACTGGGTGCCGCCGAGCACGCCCGCCAGCGCCTCGATCGCGGTGCGGATGATGTTGTTGAGCGGCTGCTGGGCGGTGAGGCTTACGCCGGCCGTCTGCGTGTGGAAGCGCATCAGCCAGCTGCGCGGGTTCTTGGCGCCGTACGTGTCGCGCAGCTCGCGCGCCCAGATCCGGCGCGCGGCGCGGTACTTGGCGATCTCCTCGAAGAAGTCGATCTGGGCGTTGAAGAAGAAGGAGAGCCGGGGCGCGAACGCGTCCACGTCCAGCCCTCGCGCCATCTGCTCCTCGACGTAGGTGAACCCGTCCTTGAGTGTGAACGCGAGCTCCTGCGCGGCGGTCGCTCCCGCCTCGCGGATGTGGTAGCCGGAGATCGAGACCGGGTGCCAGCGCGGCAGGTTGCGCGTGGACCACTCCATCATGTCGCCGAGCAGGCGCATCGCCGGGTCGACCGGGAAGCACCACTCCTTCTGGGCGATGTACTCCTTGAGGATGTCGGCCTGGATCGTGCCGCCGAGCCTGTCCAGCGGCACGCCGCTGTCCTCGGCCGCCACGACGTAGAACGCGAGCATGATCGCGGCCGGCGCGTTGATGGTCATCGAGACCGTCACGTCGCCGAGGTCGATGCCCTGGAAGAGCGTCTCCATGTCGTCGACCGTGTCGATCGCGACGCCCTCGCGGCCCACCTCGCCGAGGCTGCGCGGCGAGTCGCTGTCGTGGCCCATCAGGCTCGGCATGTCGAACGCGGTGGAGAGACCTGTCTGCCCGTGGTCGAGCAGGTAGCGGAAGCGCTCGTTGGTCTCCTCGGCGGTGCCGAAGCCGGCGAACTGGCGCATCGTCCACAGCCGCCCGCGGTACATCGTCGGGTAGACGCCGCGGGTGAACGGGAACTCGCCCGGGTTGCCGATGTGCTCGTCGTGCTCGCGGACGTCCTGCGGCCCGTAGAGCGCCTTGATCGGTTCGCCGGAGAGCGTCGTGCGCTCGGCCTGCTCAGTGTGTGGTTTGGTCGCGCTCACGGATGCTCGGAGGTGAGATAGTTGGAAGTCCTCGTATCCTACCCCAGAGGACGCCGATTCCATACGGGCTCAGCAGGTTTCGCAGCCCGCGCGCGCTCTGACCGAGCGATTGCAGCGTCCATGTGAGCGCGAGCCGCCGGGGAACGCCCTTCTCGTGCAGGGTGCGTGCGAGCGCGAACGGCCGCGGCCTCGAGAACGCGACGTGCCGGAGCCGGCCAGGGTGGCGGGCCGCGAGCGGCGCCGCTGACGTGCCGTACGCGAACCGGCGCCGCATGACGTGCGATTCGTGGTGCAGCACGACCACGCTCGGGTCGTAGACGACGCGGTGCCCGGCGTCGAGCAGCCGCCAGACGAGGTCGACGTCCTCGCCGTAGCGCAGCCCTTCGTCGAACCGCACCGGCGTGCGCACGATCAGCGCCGCGCTCGGCACGTACGGCTGGTTGCGGTCCGGGCCGAGGTCGAGCGGAGAACGGCGCCGGTTGGCGGCCCGGATCCGCGGCGCGACCGCGGTCACGCGCGGATCGTCGAAGTGCCCCGCGAGCCGCTCGGTCCAGTCCGGCGGCGGCAGCGTGTCCGCGTCCAGGAAGGCGACGAGCTCGGTGCTCGCGTGGTCGAGCCCGGTGTTGCGCGCGGCGGCCGGCCCGCCGCACCGGTCCCGCCGGATCGCGCCGGGGATGGGGGAGGCCGAGCCGTCGTCGACGACGATCGTGCGCTCGTCGACCGGAGCCAGGATGGGCCCGTCCTTCACCGGGATGACGACGGTCACGTCGACGCGCTTCGGGGCGGGGCGCGGGTGGGCGAAGCCGGCGTCGAGCAGGCGCTCGCCGAGCCGTTGCTGTGCGGGCGAGGCGGTGTCGGCGAGCAATGCGCGGAGCGCGCCGGGACCCTCCTCGGTCAGGCGGATGATGCGTCCGCGCGCGGCGAGGACGCGGCCGCCGTCATAGAGGCGGACCGCCGGGTCGAGGATGAGCCTCACAAGGACAGGCCGCCGTCGACGGCGTAGTTCGCGCCGGTGACCGCGCGGGACGCGGGGCTCGCGAGGAAGGCGATCACCGCGGCGACCTCGCCGGGCTCGAGCAGGCGCCCGAGCGGCTGCTTGGCGGCGAACGCCTCAGCCGACTCGAGGTCGTAGAGCCGCGCGCTCTCGTCGAGGATCGGCGTGCGCGTGCACCCGGGGGAGACGGTGTTGGCGGTGACGCCGGAGCCGCCGAGCTCGACGGCCAGCGCGCGCACGAACCCCGTGACGCCCGCCTTGGTCGCGCAGTACGCGGCGAGCATCGGCAGCCCGCGCGTGGCGGCGGCCGATGCGACCGCGATGAAGCGTCCTTCCCGCGGCTCCGGCCGGCGCAGCAGCGCGGGCACGCCGGCCCGCGCGGCGGCCAGGACGCCACCGAGGTTGACCTCGAGCACCGCCGCCTCCTGCTCGGGCGGCACTTCCCACGCGGGGACGCCGCCCGCGATCACGCCCGCGGCAGCGACGATCACGTCGAGCGCGCCGCCCGCGGCTTCGATCACCGCCCGCAGCGCCTCGGCGTCGGCGGCGTCGGCCTGCACCGGCGTGACGCGCCCGGCGCCGCCGGCGTCGGCGGCCGCGTCCGCCTCCGCGGCGTCCGGACCGCGGCTGAAGCGGCCCATGGCGTACGGGAGGCGCGCGTCGTCGTCGCCCCGATCGACCGCGATCACGTCGTACCCGTCGGCCTTGAGCCGCGCGACGGTCGCCGCCCCGATCCCGCGCGCCGCGCCCGTGACGAGTGCGAGCCGCGTCAAGGGCGCCCCTCCGCGGCGGCGCCGCCCGCACGCGGCGGGGAGGGGTGCGGTCGGAAAGCTGCCTGAGAGGAAGCTTTGCGACCGCACCCCCCGAGCCAGGCCGTGGTGAACGCCACGAGATCCGCGACGGCGCGGGCGAGGAGCGCGTGGCCCTCGCCAGCCGAGGCGCCGGCGGCGTCGCCGAGCACGCCGTTCGGTGCGACCGCGCGCACGCCGCCCGCCACCAACGCGGGCATGAGCGAGGCGAGCGGCTCGGTCGCCCCGGCCGGGCGCGCGGCGCCGACGAGCTCCGGGGCGAGCGCGAGCATCAGCGACGTCTCGACCCGCCCGGCGTGCGCGTCGCCGCCGAACGACGGCGACCATGCGCGCGCGTCCGGCAGCGCGCGCATCGCTTCGGCGAGCGGCTCGGCGTTGCCTCCGTGCCCGCACACGAACAGCATCGGCCCGGGCCACGACCGCGCCAGCTGGACAAGCACGAGGCGGAGCGCCTCCCGCCCGATCGACAACGTCCCCGCGAACCCCGCGTGCTCGCCGGAGGAGCCGTACGGCAACGCCGGCGCCACCACGACGTCGTCACGCGCCGCGGCCAGCCCGGCCGCGAGCGCGCACGCGATCGTCGTGTCCGTGCCGAGCGGCAGGTGCGGGCCGTGCTGCTCGGTCGCGCCGAGCGGCACGACCGCCACCGCGGCGGTCACGGCCGGAGACGCGAGCTCAGCCAAGCCGGCGATGGAACCCCTCCGGGACCAGCAGATCGTGCACCGACAACTCCTGGACCGACGCACGGCCGAGCCCCAGCAGCGCGGAGTCGATCCCGGTCTTGAACACGTCGAGCACGTTCTCGACGCCCGGCTGCCCGTGGGCCGCCAGCCCCCACAGGTACGGCCGGCCGATCATCACCGCCCGGGCGCCGAGCGCCAGCGCCTTCACGACGTCGCTGCCGCGCCGCACGCCGCCGTCGAGCACGACCTCGGCGCGGTCGCCGACCGCCTCGACGACGGCCGCCAGCGCCCGCACCGACGCCGGCGTCCCGTCCAGGTTGTTCCCCCCGTGGTTGGACACCGACAGCGCCGTCGCGCCCACGTCGTCCACCGCGCGCACCGCGTCGTCGACCCGCATCACGCCCTTGACCATGAACGGCCCGTCCCACAGTCCGCGCAGCCACGCCAGGTCCGCCCAGGACGGCGGCGGTGTGCCCATCCACTCGCCGTAGGCGGCGAAGAACCCGGGCGCGCCCTCCACGTTGGGCACGCCGAGATCCGGGAGCGCGCCCGAGCGCACCCAGCGCGCCAGCCACACCGGCCGCAGCGCCACCTCGGGCGCGAAGCGCGCCATCGTCCGCAGATCCAGCTGTGAGGGGATCGTCGGCGACCCCCAGTCCCGTGCGTGCGAGAACGTCCAGTCGAGCGTGACGATCAGCCCCGCCGCGCCCGCCGCCCGCGCCCGCTCCACGCGGGCCGCGATCGCCTCCCGCGACCCCGCCCAGTACAGCTGCGCGAACGTCTTCGCACACAGCGGCAGGATCTCCTCGATCGCGGTCGAGGCCAAAGCGCTCAACCCCATCGCCGTCCCGCGTGAAGCCGCCGCCCGCGCCACCGCCCGCTCGCCCTCCGGGTGCACGGCCTGCACACCCGTCGGCGACAGCAGCACGGGCAGATCCACGTCCACACCCATCACCGACGTCGCCTGCGAGCGCACCGCCGACCCGCCGGCCACGTGCGGCGCGAACCCCAACTCCGCGAACGCGTCGAGGTTGTCCCGGTAGGTCTGCCCGCGCTCGGCCCCGGCGAGGATCGCCTTGTAGACCGAGCGCGGCAACGTGCGCCGAGCCCGCCGCTGTGCCTCCGCGACCGACTCGAACCACGCCATCAGACCGGCGACTCGTCGCAGAGCTTCACGCGCGAGTGATCCTGGGACGGCCGCGGCCGCTCGCCGCGCCGCGCGCGCTCGCCGTGCCCGAAGACGCACTCCGGGTCCGGCCCGGCCAGCGGCAGCCCGGTGAAGAACTTCGCCGCCATGCAGCCGCCGCGGCACGCGTCGTACATCGAGCACGACCCGCACGCGCCCGCCGCCTGCGGCTCTCGCAGCTCGCGAAACAGCGACGAGTCCCGCCACACCGTCCCGAATCCGGCGTCGCGCACGTTGCCGGCCAGGAACGTCTCGTGGATCGCGAACGGGCACGCATAGACGTCGCCGATCGGGTCGATCAGGCACACGACGCGCCCCGCGCCGCACAGGTTGAGCCCCGGCAGCGCCTTCCCGTACGCACCCAGGTGGAAGAACGAGTCGCCGGTCAGCACGTCCTCGCCGTGCGCGAGCAGCCACTCGTACACCGCCCGTTGCTGCTGGCGCGTGGGATGCAGCTCGTCCCACACGTCCGCGCCGCGTCCGGAAGGCCGCAGCCGCGTGAGCCGGAGCGTCGCGCCGAATTCGTCCGCGATCGCCTTGAACGCGTCCAGCTGATCCGCGTTCTCGCGCGTGATGACGACGCTGAGCTTCGCGCCCATCCCCGCCAGCAATCCGAGCGCGCGCATCGCGGTCGCGTACGACCCCACGCCGCGCACGCGGTCGTTGACCTCCGCGGTCGCGCCGTCGAGCGAGACCTGCACGTCCACGTAGTCCGACGCCCGCAGCCACTCGGCCCGTGCCGCATCGATCCGCGACCCGTTGGTGGAGAACTTCACGCCCACGTGATGCGCGGTGGCGTACTCGACGAGCTCCCAGAAGTCGCGCCGCACGGTCGGCTCGCCGCCGCCGATGTTCACGTAGAAGACCTGCATGCGCTCGAGCTCGTCGATGACCGCCTTGCACTCGGCGGTCGTCAGCTCGCGCGGGTCCCGCCGTCCGGAGGACGACAGGCAGTGCACGCACGCGAGGTTGCAGGCGTACGTGAGCTCCCACGTGAGGCAGATCGGCGCGTTCAGCCCGCGCTCGAACTCGTCGTTGAGCGGCCGCGACGCCTGGGACCGCCGGCGCATGAAGCTCAGCCGTCGCGTGTCGAAGTCGTAGGCCAGCGCGCCGAAGCGCTCGGGCCGAAGCGCCGCGCCCATCAGTAGACGCCGCACATCCCGTCGATCGACACCTCCTCAACGACGAGATCCTCCTCCACCAGCTCCTCGACGGGCGCCTCTTCGACCTCGACCTCGGGCTCGACGACCGGATCCGGCATGGTTCTCTCCCTTCGATGGTCTCTCCGCGGCGGAACGTACCAAGCGACTTCGGCCTGCGGCTCACTGCCCGGATGGACGGTGACACCCTGCTCGGAGGCGAGCCGTTCCAGCTCGTGCGCCTCAGGCCCGAGTCGCGCGCCCGCATCCGCGCGTGGGAGGCGGGCGAGCCGGTCGGCGACGGCGGCGCGCTGGCCCGCGACCTGGTGATGGCGAACCTGGCGCAACCGCTCCCACCGCCGCTGCAGGCGAAGGTCAGCGTCGTGATCCCGACGCGCGACCGCACGCCGCTGGCGGTCCCGGACGCCGACGAGGTGATCGTCGTCGACGACGGCTCCGATGTGCCCGGTGCGACCATCCGCCGCGCGACCCGGGGCGGCGCCGCGGCCGCGCGCAACCACGGCCTGCGCGCCGCTCGCAACGAGCTCGTCGCGCTGCTCGACAGCGACACCGTCCCCCAGCCGGGCTGGCTGGAGCCGCTGCTCGCCCACTTCAACGACCCGCTGGTGGACATCGTCGCCCCGCGGATCGTGCCGCTGAAGCCAGGCGGCTACGAGGCGCGCCGTTCGCCGCTGGATCGTGGCCCGGACGCGGCACGGGTGGTGCCGTACGGTCGCGTGCCGTTCGTGCCGGGCGCGGCGCTGCTGGTGAGACACCACGTGCGCTTCGACGAGACGCTCACCAGTGGCGGGGAGGACGTCGAGCTCGTGTGGCGCACGCCGTACGTGCGCTACGAGCCGGCCGCGCACGTCGCGCACGCGCACCGGACCGAGCCGCGCGCCTGGTTTGCGCGCCGGGTCTACTACGGACGGACCGCCGCGCGGGTCGCGCAGCGCCACCCCGGCGAGGCGCGCCCGCTGCACGTCTCGCCCTGGACGACCGCCGCCTGGGCCGCCGCCCTGCTCGGCCGGCCCTACACCGCCGCGGCGATCACCGCCACCGCGACCGCCCTCCTCGCCCGCGACACCGGCCCGCAGACCGCCGCCCAGCTCGCCGCGCTCGGCACCCTCCGCTCCGGCCGCGTCGTCGCCGACGCCCTCACCCGCCACTGGTGGCCGCTGGCCGCGCTGCACCCGCGCACGCGCCTCGCCTTCCTCACCAAGCCGCCGCTCGCCATCGTCGACGACCTCGCCTACGGCACCGGCGTCTGGCTCGGCTGCGTCGAGCGTCGCACGATCGACCCGCTTCTGCCCGCCCGACCATGGAAGCTGGCCCGACGCACTCTGTAAGACTCCCGCGCCGATGAAGAAGTGGGTCGTCATCGCGGCCTGGCTGATCGCCGCCGCGGTCGCCTTCCCGTTCCAGTCCGAGCTGCAGGTCCTCGCCTCCGATGAGAGCGACGCGTTCAAGGACCGCGGCGCCGAGTCCACCCGCGTCGACGAGCTGATCGACACACGCTTCGAGGGCGGCAACGAGACCACCGCGGTGATCGTCTACGAACGCCCCGAGCCGGAGCGCGCGCTCGCCGACGGCGTGAGAATGTGCGAGCGGATCCCGGACGTCGCGCGGATCATCACGGCCTATCAGGGCGTGTGCGGCGAGCTGCCGGCGATCAGCCCGCCGCAGTCGAGCCCGATCACGCCGTTCGGTAACGACGGCACGACGAACCTGACGACGGTCTGGACGCGCGACGACGCGACCGAGTCGGTCGTTCGCGATGTCGCCGTCATGCGAGAGATCCGGCCGGACTGGGCCTACGTCACCGGCGAGGCGGCCTTCGCGGCCGACCAGGCCGAGGCGCTGGCGGGCATCGACGAGACGCTGCTGGTCGCCACGCTGATCCTCGTCCTGGTGCTGCTGCTGATCATCTACCGCAGCCCGACGATCGCGCTCGTGCCGCTGCTGGTGGTCGGCATCGCCTACCTGGTCGCGGCGGGCGTCGTCTACGCGGGCGCGCGCGCCGGCCTCTACCAGGCCACGGGCCAGGCGACCGCGATCCTGATCGTGCTGATGTTCGGCGCGGGCACGGACTACTGCCTGTTGCTGCTCGCCCGCTACCGGGAGGAGCTGGCGACGAACGCACCCGACCCGATGGGGACCGCGCTCAGGCGCACCGCGCCCGCGATCGTCTCCGCGGGCGGGATCGTCGTCGTCGCGATGCTCGTCCTCAGCCTCGCCGACTACAACGCCACGCGCTGGATGGGACCCGTGCTCGCGATCGGCACCGCGATCACCGTCCTGGCCGGCGTGACGCTGCTGCCCGCGGTCCTCTCCGTGCTGCCGCACAAGGCCTTCACGCACAAGCAGCCGATCGGCGCGATCTGGCCGCGCATCGGCGCGCTCGTCCGGCGCCGCCCGCTGGTGCTCGCGACCGCCGTCGTCGCCCTGCTGGTCGCGGGCGCGCTGGCCAACACGCGCGACCAGCGGACGCTCACCTTCGACGAGCAGTTCCGCGAGACGCCGGAGTCGGTCACCGGCCTGCAGGCGCTGCAGGCGAACTTCCCGCCCGGCCAGGCCGGCCCGGTGGACCTGCTGGTGCCGTTCGAGGTCTCCAACGCCGACAACTATCCGTACCTCGGCCTGGACCTGGCCCACAGCGTCGACCCGGTCGGCACGTCGCGCGACGGGAAGCTCGCGCTGATCCGCGTCACGCTGCTCGGCAGCCCGTTCGGGCCGGGCGGGGACACGATCCCGCGCCTGCGCGAGAACGCGCGCAAGTTCAGCCCGCAGGCGATGATCGGCGGCCCGACGGCCGAGGCGCTGGACTCCGAGAACGCGCTCGCCCGCGACGCGCGGCTGATCATCCCGCTGACGCTCGCGCTCGTGCTGGTGATCGTGGCGGTGCTGCTGCGCAGCCTGATCGCCCCGATCTACGCCGTCGCGACCGTCATCCTGTCCTACGCGTTCGCGCTCGGGGTCTCCGCGCTGCTGTTCGAAGCGACCGACCCGGCGATGCCGCTGTTCACGTTCATCTTCCTGGTCGCGCTGGGCGTGGACTACAACGTCTTCCTGCTCACCCGCATCCGGGAGGCGCGGCGCGACCTCGCCCCGCAGGACGCGGTGATCGCCGGCCTCGAACGCACCGGAGGCGTGATCACCAGCGCCGGGCTGATCCTCGCCGGCACGTTCTGCACGCTGCTGGCGACGCAGCTGGAGAGCCTGTTCCAGGTGGGCTTCACGGTGGCGCTGGGCCTGCTGGTGGACACCTTCCTGATCCGCATCTTCCTCGTGCCGTCGATCGCGGTCCTTCTACGATCAAAGGCTCTATGAGTGAGAACGCGCTGCGCGTGGCAGTCGTCGGTGCCGGTCCGTCGGGGTTCTACGCCACCGACCAGCTGCTCAAGGCCGGATTCGAAGTCGACCTGCTGGAGGTCCTCCCGACCCCGTTCGGCCTCGTCCGCGCCGGCGTGGCTCCCGATCACCCGAAGATTAAGAGCGTCACGCGCGTGTACGAGAAGACCGCGAAGCATCCCGGCTTCCGCTTCTTCGGCGGCGTCGAGCTCGGCGGCCACGTCACCCGCGAGGACCTGCTGGACCGCTACCACGCGGTGCTCTACGCGGTCGGCACCGCCAGCGACAACAAGCTCGGCATCCCGGGCGAGGACCGGCCCGGCTCGCACGGCGCCCTCGAGTTCGTCGCCTGGTACAACGGCCACCCGGACTACGCCGACCACGAGTTCGACCTCACCGCCACGCGCGCGGTTGTGATCGGCAACGGCAACGTCGCGGTCGACGTCGCGCGCATGCTCGTCCTGGATCCGGACGAGATGGCCGTCACGGACACCGCCGACCACGCGATCGGCCCGCTCGCCTCCGCGTCCGTGCACGAGGTGATCGTCCTCGGCCGCCGCGGGCCCGCGCAGGCCGCGTTCACCACGCCGGAGCTGCGCGAGCTGGGCGAGCTCACGCGCGCGGACATCGTCGTCGACCCCGCCGACCTCGAGCTCGACGAGTACAGCGCGCAGTGGCTGGAGGAGCAGGGCGAGCCGACCAACCAGCGCAACGTCGAGCTCATGCGGGAGTACGCCGCGCGCGAGCCGCACGGCCACGAGCGTCGCGTCGAGCTGCGCTTCCTGCGCTCCCCGCTGGAGATCCTCGGCGAAGGCGAGGACGGCCCCGTCACCGGCGTGCGGATCGGCATCAACAAGATCGAGAACGGCCGCGCCGTGCCCACGGGCGAGGAGGAGGTCATCTCCTGCGGCCTGGTCATCCGCTCGATCGGCTACCGCGGCGCGCCGCTCGCCGGCATCCCCTTCGACGAGCGCAAGGGCCTGATCTCCAACCTCGGCGGGCGCGTCCTGAACCCGGAGACGGGGGAGCACGAGCTCGGCGAGTACGTCGTCGGCTGGGTCAAGCGCGGCCCGTCGGGCGTGATCGGCACCAACAAGAAGGACGCGACGGACACCGTCGCGCGCATCATCGAGGACCGCGACGCGGGCAAGCTCAACGCGCCCAAGAACGCGGATGCCGACGAGGTGCCGAAGTTCCTGGCCGAGGTCTGCCCGAGCGTCGTCACGTGGGACGGCTGGCGCGCCATCGACGTGCACGAGACCGGTCTGGGCGAGCCGCAGGGCCGCCCGCGCGTGAAGCTCGTCCGCACGGGCGAGATGGTCGACGTCGCCTCAGGCGCGCTTAGCCAGCCTTAGCGCCACGTGGCACAGCAGCCGGTCCTCACCCTTGTTGAGGTCCACGCCCGCGATCTCCTCGATGCGCCGCAGCCGGTAGTAGAGGCTCGTGCGGTGCAGCCACAGCTCGGCGGCGGTCTGCTTGACGTCGCCGGCGTGGTCGAGATAGGTCTCGAGCGTCAGCGCGAGCTGCTCGTGCTCGAGCAGTGAGCGCACGCCGGCGGGAAGGTCGCCGAGCGCGGTGGGGGGCAGCGCGGACAGCAGCCGCTGCGCGCGCAGGTCGTCCCAGCGCGTGACGCCGCTCTCGCCCAGCGCCGCCTGCGCGTGCCGGTGCGAGCGCGGCACGCCGCGCAGGTCCGCGATCGGTTCGCCCACGCCGATCGGGCCCTCGAGCCCGTCGAGGTGGTGCGGGGCGACGATCGCCGCCGCCTCGCCGACGAGCGCGTGCTTGGCCGGCGTGCGGGTCCGCAGCTCCTCCACCGCGCCGACGCACACGACCACCGGCCGCTGCGGCAGATAGCGCTCCTGGTCGAGGGCGGCGGCCGCGTCGGACGCGCCGGCCAGCAGCGCCGTGAGCAGCTGCAGCTCGCGTCGGCGGCGCTCTCGCTGGGTGTCGGCCTCGCTCTGCAGGACGGCGGCCGCGTCGGCGGCGGACGTGCGGGCCAGCTCGAGCTCGGGGGCCTCGACGGGGCGGTCTTCGAGCAGCCACAGATAGCCGAGGCGGCGCCGCGCGCGCAGGATCGGGATGCACAGTCGCGCCTCCATCCCGTTCGCGGGGTGCGGCGGGATGTGGACGGGCTCGGTGGCGGAGCGGATGCCGTGCCCGAACAGCACCTCGCGTGCCCAGGCGGGCGCCGCGCGGCCGAGGATGCTGGCGGTGCGCAGCGTGTCCAGCTCGCCGAACTGGGAAGAGTACGCGAGCGGGCGCAGGTCGACGTCGTCCACCAGCACGGGCCGGTTCAGCCGCACGCTGAGCGCGTCGACGATCTCCTGGAGCGCGTCCTCGCTCATCTACACCACGAGGCCGTGGCGCATCGTGTCCTCGGTCACGACGCGCGGTTCGACGAACTGCAGCAGGTAGTCCGGGCCGCCGGCCTTCGTGCCGGTGCCCGAGAGCCGGTTGCCGCCGAAGGGCTGGCGGGCGACCATCGCGCCGGTGATGTGGCGGTTGACGTAGAGGTTGCCGACGGGGAGGAGCCGGCTCACGCGCTCGACGGTCGCCGGGTCGCGAGAGAACAGGCCGCCGGTGAGCGCGAACGGCTGCGCGCCGACGATCGCGCACGCCTCATCCACCGATCGCACGCTCTCGACCGCGAGCACGGGCCCGAAGATCTCCTCCTCGGTCACGCGCGAGCCGACCGGGAGGCCGTCGATCACGGCGGGGGCGACGAAGTGGCCGTGCGGCGGCACCGTCCCGGGTTGGTGGACGCGGGCGCCCTGGTCGCGGGCGGTCTGGACGAACGCGTGGATGCGGTCGCGGGCGGCGGGCTCGATCACCGGCGGCACGTCGACGCCGAAGCGCTCCGCCTGGTCGATCAGCAGCTGGTCGACCGCGCCGTGCAGGCGCTCGAGCAGCGTGTCCTTGACGCGGTGGTGCACGAGCGCGCGGGCGGCCGCGGAGCACTTCTGGCCCGCGAACCCGAACGCCGAGTACACGAGCGCGGGGACGGCGTCGTCGAGGTCGGCGTCGGCGTCGACGATCACGCAGTTCTTGCCGCCCATCTCGGCCACGACGCGCTTGAGATGACGCTGGCCGGGTTGCAGCTCCGCCGCGGTCTTCAGGATGCTCAGGCCGACCGCGCCGGAGCCGGTGAAGGCGATCGTGTGGACGCCGGGGTGCGCGACCAGCGCTGCACCCACGTCCCCCTCGCCGGGCAGCAGGTTGAGCGCCGCCGGCGGCACGCCCGCGGCGTGGAAGGCCTCGACGAGCGCGAGCGCGCACGCCGGTGACTGCTCGGCGGGCTTGAGCACGACGCCGTTGCCCGTGGCGAGGCCGGCGGCGACCATCCCGGCGGGGATCGCGAGCGGGAAGTTCCACGGGCCGACGACCGCGACCACGCCGCGCGCGGCGTAGCGCAGCGTGTTGCGCTCGCCCGGCAGCTGGACGAGCCCGTCGGTGGACTCGAGCGCGATCGCCCGCTGCGCGTAGTACTCGAGGAAGTCGATCGCCTCGCAGACGTCGGCGTCGGCTTCCGGCCAGGGCTTGGCGCACTCGCGGACGGCGAGCGCGGCCAGCTGGGGGCGGCGGCGCCGCAGCTCCCCGGCCGCGCGCGACAGGATCGCCGCGCGGGCGTGCGCGCCCTTGGCCTCCCACGCCGGCGCGGCGCGGGCCGCCGCGTGGACCGCGGCGTCGACGTCGGCTTCGGTGGCCGCGGTGACCTCCGCCACGACGCGGGTGGGGGCGCCGGGATCGGTGCTCGTGAAGGTCGGTGCGTCGCGGCGCTCACCGGCGACGATCACCGGCACCGACCACGGCAGCGCGAGGGCGATCAGCGCGTCGGTGAGCCCTGCCCGCACCGGCGCGCGCCGCAGCTCCAGCAGCGGTTCGTTCGTGAAGCTCACGGCTTGGTGAGCAGGGCGTCGAGGTCCGCGCCGCGCGTCCGGTTGACCAGGAACGAGTCGTTGGACGTGTTCTCGAGCAGCCGGCGCACGAGGTAGCTCATGCCGGCCACGAGGTCACCGACCGGGCAGTACGTGCGCACGCGCAGCCCCATGCCGGTGAGCGCCTGCTGCAGGTCGTCGCCGAGGCCGCGCAGGACCTGGAGCTCGAGGTCGCGGTCGGGCGCGCAGGCCAGCGCGTGCGCGATCGAGCGGACGTTGTGCGAGGCGATCGCGACGCGGACGTGCGGGCGCGCTTGGAGCAGGCGCCGGGTCAGGCACTCGAACGCGCGGTCGGATTCCACCTTGGTCTCGTACACGGGCGCGGCCCACCCGTGCTGGCGAGCCTCGACCGTCTCGTGCTCCCAGTACGCGCCCTTCACGAGCCGGACCGTGAACGGCTGGGCGATGCCGTCCAGGAGCTGGTCGAGCTGCTCGTCGGCGTCCTTGAGATAGGCCTGCAGGACGATCCCCGCGGACGGGCCGTCCCGGAACTCGGGCTCGCCGAGCAGGTCGATGACCAGCTGCGTGATCAACTCGCGCGAGTCCATCGACTCCATGTCCACGTGCAGGTGCGCGCCGACGCGCTTCGCCGTCCTGAGCAGCGTCCGGAGCCGGTGGCGCGCGTCCGCGATGCCCAGCTCGGGCGCATCCGGCTTGACCTTGGCCGTGAGCGCCGTGACCTTGACGGAGAGGTTCACGCGCGGGACGACGTCCAGCGTGGGCCGGGCCGGCCACGTGCGTGCGGCGTCGGCGAGCGTGCGCAGGGCTTCGTCGCAGCGGCGCGCGTAGCGGTCGGCCTCCGCGGCGGTGACGGTCGCCTCGCCGAGCAGGTCCACGGACGCCGCGGCGCCTTCCCGCCACAGCTGCTCGAGCTTGGGCACCGCGTCGCCTGGGTCGGCGCCGACGATGAACCGCGTCGCCATCCGGTGCACCACCAGGTCCGCGAGGGCGCCGACCGCCGGGCCGCCCGCGCGGCGGGTCGAGACGCGCCGCGCGAAGCCGATCGGTGTGCCCGGCCGCTCCGCCTCGCCGAGGAGAGCAGCGAGGTGGGCGGCCAGGTCACGCCGGTTCTCGCACGCGGGCGCCACGTCGACGAGGCGGAAGAGCGCCGCACGCAGCGCAGGATCGCGCGCCAGCCACTCCATGCCCCGATCTTCGAGCGCCCGCGTGCGGGTGCGGCCGGCCTTCGCCTGACCGGCCGCGATCTGTCGCCCCAACGCACGCACCCGCGCCTCTTCAGGAGGAGTGGAACTGGGCGCGGCCGCGGGCGGGGCGACGATGGTCATGCGCTTCGCGACGCTATGTGAGCAACCGTTTTGCCACCATCGTCACCCGTCCGGACTTCCTTAGACGAGTGTTCAAATGCGCGCGATCGAATTTCACGGTGACGAACGGCTCGAGCTGGTCGAGCGGCCCGACCCGGCGCCCGCCCCGGGGCAATTGTTGATCGCGCCCACCGCGGTCGGCATCTGCGGCACCGACGTCGAGATCTTCGAGGGCTCGCTCGCGTACTTCCGCATGGGCATCGCGGAGTATCCGATCGTGCCCGGGCACGAGTGGACCGGCGTGGTCGTCGACGTGGGGAAGGGGGTCGAGGGCTTTTCGGCCGGTGACCAGATCGTGGGCGAGGTCGCGATCGGGTGCGGTGTCTGCGTCCGCTGCCGGGCCGGCCGCAGCCACCTGTGCGCCCGCCGGACCGAGACCGGGATCGTGCACATGGACGGCGCGATGGCGTCGCGGATGGTGTTCCCGGCCGCCTACGCGCACGTGGTCCCGTTCGAGTCGCGTGCGGCGGCGCTCGTGGAGCCGACGTCCGTCGCTCTGCACGGCGTGACGCGCGGCCGGGTCGCCGGTCAGCACGTCGTCGTGATCGGGATCGGCCCGATCGGCCTGCTGGCGGCGCAGATCGCCCGCGCGCACGGTGCCGCGTCGGTCGTGGTCAGCGACACGCGCGCCGACCGGCTCGAGCTCGCGGCGACGCTCGGCTTCGACACGTTCACGCCCGTGGGCGAGGACGGGCCGGACGTCGCGTTGCTGTGCGCCGGCGGCCAGGGCGCGATCCGCGCGGCGTTCGAGGCCGTCCGGCCGGGCGGCACGGTCGTCGCGCTCGGCCTCTCCGGCCGGCCCGAGATCCCGTTCGACTGGGACGGCCTCGTCGTGCGCGACATCGACCTGATCGGCGTGCTCGGCTCCGTCGGCTACTGGGACGGCGCGATCGAGCTGATCGCGTCCGGCGCCGTGCAGACCGCTCCCCTCGTCACGCAGACGTTCGGGATCGAGCACGCCCGCGACGCGATCGAGCGGCTCGTCGATCCCGGCTCGCTGAAGGTGCTCGTCGAACCGACCTCGGCCGGCTAGCTCTCCACGACCTTCGCGGTGGGGTCGGCGAAGAGCGTGTACGCAAGCCAGGTGGGATCCCCGGCGGCGCGAACGCCGAGCCGCGCAGCGCGCGTGGCGCCGGCGATCGTGGCGCCGCCGAGCAGGCCATCGTAAAAGGCGGTGGCGAACCGGCACGCGAGGTCGTCGTCGACCTCCCAGTGCGCGCCGACGAACGCGCTGGCGCCCGCGCGCAGGAGCGCGGCGGCCCATCCGCCGACGCCGGTGAGCCCACGCGACTGCCGGCCGGCCTGGCAGGCGTTGAGGAACACGATCGGCTTCGCGAGCCCGAGGTTGGAGACGTTGCCCGAGATGTCGGTGGGACGCAGCGACTGACCGCCGTCGAGCTCGATCTCCGCCTTGGACGGGTTCGACTGGTCCGGGAACACGCCGTGCCCGGCGAAGTGGATCCCGTCCAGTGTGCCGGCGGACAGCGCGTTGCGCACCCCGACGTACGTCGGGGTCACGTCGGCGACCTGCCGGCTCGGGCCGGCGAGGGCGTGCAGCATCGCGGCCTCGCCCGCGGCGCTGGTCAGGCCTGAACCGGGCGGGACGATGAGGCCGATGTTCGTCAGCCGCACCTCCGGCAACCGCGGGATGCCGGGAATCCAGCGCGCGAACTCGAACGCCTCGCAGAAGAACTGGCCCTCCTCGACGCGCCCGTCCTGCTTGCCCTGCAGGCGGCAGATCTCCCACGGGATCCACGGCTCCTCGGACTGCACCCACACGGTCGCGATCCGTTCCTTGAGCTCCCACAGCAGCGTCTGCAGCTCCGGCGGGATCAGCGTCGAGAACAGCTCCGATCCCACGGCGTGCAGTCTTTGGGTCGCCGCCTCGCGCTCACTTTCGGTCGTGAGCCGCAGCCGTTCGATCTGTTTGTAGAGTTCCGTGAAGTAGGGGCCCGGGCCTCCGCCGCCCAGGGTGATCGGGCCGAAGGGCCGCAGGTTGAGCCCGAGCGACGGCGCACCCGGCGACGAGAGCCGGAACAGCAGCTGGCGCTCGCCCGCCGCGGTGGGCTGCTCGAAGATCACGAGCTCGAGGTCGGCGCCGGCGGGACCGGCGCTTGCGAGCTCCGTCCTGCTCGCCGCCGGCCGTGCCGCCGTCGCCGCGTCGGCGGTGACGACCTCCGGCGCGATCGTCAACGAGCCGAGCGCCTCGGTGTCGCGGAACGCGTAGATCACCACCCGTGACAGCCCGAGCGCGGTGGCCGTCAGCTGGATCTGGAGCGGCAGGGGGTCCGGTTCGCTGCCGACGACGAGCCGGCCCTGCGCGCGCCCGGCGACCACGAAGCCGACCTTGGGCGAGACGACGATGTCGATCGCGTCACCGAGGGCGGCGACGATCGGGATCGCGTCCTCGCTGGTCGCGTCCCCGGTCAGCGAGATCAACAGCGAGACGGTCTCGCCGACCACCACGGACTCGGGGTACTCGACGGCCACGCCCAGCGGGAGACCGTCATCGCCGTTGTCCTGGCCCCCTCCGCCATTGCGTCGCACCGTCCGCTCGCCCACGACGGTGCGAACCACGCCGTCCGCCAGCAGGACCGTCTCGCCCGTGGTGCGAAGCGCGGGGGCCTCGGCCACCGGCCCGACCTCGACGGCGGCGACGGGGTCCAGGCGCATGTGGCCGAGCAGAGTGCCCATGGTGTCGTCGCCCGCTTGCGCGGACGCCGCGATGTCGCCGGCCGGCACGACGTAGAAGTCGTCCTCGTCCTCGTCGTGCACGACCACGCTGGTCAGTGCGCGGTCGTAGAGCAACTCGACGACGTCCGACACCCGCGCGGACGACTCGACGGACAGGAACTCGTGTTCGAACATCGGCGGAAGATCTCCTACGCCGGTGGGACGATCGCCGAGACGCACGCGGCGAGAACGAGGACGCTCGCGGCAGCGCGCGCGAGCCGGCTGGGTTCGGCCGCGCGCTTCTCGGCGACGGCCACGGCGCTCAGCAGCAGCATGAGCCCGATCGCGGCGTGCCCGGCGATCGCCATCGCGAGCATCAGCGGCCAGCACGCGAGCACGCAGCGCTGTCCGTAGCGCACGCCGGTCCGCCAGCACGCCCGGTCGGCCGTCCAGCCGCTCGGCGGCAGCGGGTCGACCAGCCGGCAGGCCCGCACGGCGCGCCACTTCGCGGGGCAGAACGCCCATGCCGCGGCGACGAGCAGGACGGCCGGGAGGAGCGTCGCCGCGTCGGACCCCAGCAGCGCGACGAGCGGGAGCACGGCCGCGCCGAACAGGCCCCAGACCGCGACGTAGGACGCGAGAAAGAGCGCGATGGTGCGGCCGCGGCGCCGCCACAGCGACGTCAGCGCGAGGCGCCGGGCGACCGGCAGCGCCGTCGGCACCATCGTCGCGGTCGTCATCGTCAGCCACCCCAGCGCCTCCGCAGGGACCGCCGCGCCGGCGTGCAGCGCGGCGTGGAGGTCCTGCATCGGCGCGCCCCCTGCGATCAGGAGGAACAGCAGTAGCCAGGCCGCCATGACGAGGAGCGCGGCGCCCGCCTCCGGGTGCTGGGCTCCGGCGCGCCGGAGCGCGACGGCCGTCATCAGCGGTAGTACACGCTGACGCGGCCGATCTGCACCGCCGGTGTCTCTGCCGCGTCGGGGTCCGGCCCCGCGCCGCCGCGCCGCCGCCGTACCGCGTCACCCGACGAGTGGACCGGCGAGAGCGTCACCCGCACCTCCTGCGGGTCCCACTCATCGTCATCGTCGAGGGCCTCTACGAGTTCGGTGACGTCGAACGCGTGGTTGAGCCCGTGCCCGCCCGGGCGGTCGGTGTCGACGTCGCCCGCACGCTCGACGCCGAAGAACGCGAGGTTGCCGACGTAGTAGTCCTCCGGATCGGCCGCGGTCGCGTCGTCATCGGGCAGGTTCAGGTAAACGGCGTAGGTGATCCCGGGCTGCTCGCCCGTGATGCCCTCGAACCGCAGGTAGACCCGCTCCGGCCGGCCACCGCCCCGGCGCGCCATCGGCCCGGTGGGGCGGGCGGTCTCGAACGACACCCGCTCCTCGGCACCCGCGAGCCGGATCGGCTTCGGGGTTCCGCCGACGAACTCGGGAGGGTTGGTAGCGGCGTCCTCGGACATGGGCGTCGTCGTCCGGCGCCGGCCACGGCGGCGTGGCGGCGCCGGCGGGGTGATGTCCTCGTAGGTGTACTCCAAGTTCCCGGCCGTGTCGACCGCGAACTCCGCGGTCTTCGCGACCGCGGCGCCGGCCTCGTCGTGGAAGTGGAAGCTCGGGGCGTAGAACGGCGAGCCCGCTGGCGGGTTGACGTGGGCGTCGTCCTCGCCGAGCCACATCTCCCAGAGCCGGTCGAGGTTGCAGTGGTGCAGCCAGAAGAGCGGATCGAGCCCGGCGGTGGCGAAGATGGCCATCAAGCCGTCTTGCGGATCGCCCGCTTGGCGCAGGCCGCCGACCTGCACGTGGACGCTGCCGTGGGGCGCGTTCTCGAGCTCGCCGGAGTCCGCGCCGGCGACCTCTCCGACATGGCTCGGGCCGACCGCGGGGCCGGCGAAGCCGCCGACGCTCCCGTCCGGGAAGGCGAACTCGCGCGGGAGACGGGCGAGGTCCGAGCGGACGTCGTTCGGGTCCAGTGGGGTGCCCTGGTTGCGGCCGGGCTTGCGCTGTCGGATGAACAGGGGGTTCGGTTCGCCGCGGCCCGCCAGCGTCTGGTCCCGGAACGCCGGTGGCAGGCTGCGCGCCGCGTCGTTGCGCTCGTAGTTCCAGTACGGCAGGGCCCACTGCGCCTTGACGTCCTCGTCGACCTCGTCCAGCGTCTGGATCGCGGCCCGGACGATCCGCTCGAAGTAGTAGAGGTACAGGCGGTGCCAGGGCAGGAAGAACCAGCAGAAGTGCTGGCACTGGGCGAGGAACTGGTCGCCTGCGACCCCGCGAGGCAAGGCGTGGATCTTGGCCTGATAGGCCCACGTCAGCGGCTCGGCCCGCTCCGGCCTCTGAAGCTCCCGGACACCGAGGGCATAGGCTTCGATGATCGGGTGCCACGGATCAGTCTCCGAAAGCCCCCAGATGTCCCTGCGCACGTACTGAGCCATGCCCGACCATCCTTCCGCGATGGTTGCCCGTTCGGTGGCGCCAGTCTCTTAGACCACGACGCGTAAAGTCAAGACCACCGCAACGGTGTGCACTGCTGTGAAGGTCGACACGATCGGAGTGCTCAGGTCCGCGGTCATCGGGTACCGCCTGGGCCATGAATCGCTCTGAGGTCGAAGAGGCCCTCCGTGAACGCTGTCGCACCATCGCCGAAGAGGTGATCGCGGCGCTCGAGCCCTGCTTGGTTCTCGACGTCGAGCCGACCGACGACGTCCCGGTCGGCGCGTCCAAGCTCGGCGGCGAGCCGGACGTGCCGAAGGACTTCGAGTGGCCGACGTGGGAGCACGGCCCGCTGAGCTTTCTCGCGCAGATCGACGTGACCGAGGTCGACAGCGCGTTCGGGCTGCCAGACAAGGGCGTGATCCTGTTCTTTGCCGACTTCCAGAACAACCTCGGGCTGAGCCTCGAGGACCGGGACGGCTTCCGCGTCCTGTGGACGGACGCCGAGCTCGAGCGACGCCCCGCGCCGGAGGGGGCGCAGCGCTACGCCTGCGGCCGGGTCACGTTCCGCGAACAGCTGAGCGTGCCGCTCGTCGGGGGAGGCTACGCCGACGGGGTCGAGGCGCCCGAGGACGAGTTCGAAGCCCTGGAGGAATCCGCGACGAGTTCGGAGTGCGGGCCACGCACCAGCTGCTCGGGCACGCCGACTGGATCCAGCGCCCGATCGAGGAGGAGGCGACGACGCGCTCGACTACATGTGGGGCGATGCCGGAGTGCTGTACTTCGCGATCCAGCGCGACGCGCTCGCCCACCCCGAGAGCGAGCGCGCCTGGTACGTGTTCCAGACCTCGTGACGGGTCAGTCCCCGACGAAGGCCAGCGCCCGCAGCGGGCCGCCGCTGCCGCCTTCGATCTTCATCGGCAGCGCGATCACGTGGAAGCCCTCGGCCGGCAGCCGGTCGAGGTTCGCGACGTTCTCGAACACGGGGACCTGCGCGGCCGCCAGCACGCGGTGGGCCTCGAAGGCGGTCGACTGGCCGCGGTCGATGCTGGCCGTGTCGATGCCGACCGCCTTGACGCGCCTCTGCTCGACGAGCCAGCGCGCCGCTTGCTCGCTGAGGCCAGGGAAGTGCAGGTTCGGGACGGCGTCGGCGCCGCGGTCGGCCGTGCCCATGTAGCGGCGCGCGTCGGGCCAGTGACGAGCCCAGCCCGTCCGCAGCAGCACCACCGTGTTCGTCGCGATCCGGCCGTGCTCTGCCTCGAAGGCCTCGAGGTCGGCGACCGTGACGAGGTAATCGCGATCGGCGTCGGCCTTCGCGCGCACGTCGACGTTCACGGCCGGCCCGGCGAGCTTGCGCAGCGGGATCTCGTCGGCGGTGTCGCCGTTGCGCGCGAAGTGGATCGGCGCGTCGAGATGCGTCCCGCCGTGCTCGGCGGCGCGGAAGTTGTTCGCCGCGTAGTGCCAGCCGCCCTCGGTCTCACCGTCCGCGACCTCGGTCAGGCGGAACTGCTGCGCCGTCGGCCAGTAGATCGTGCGGCGGTTGAAGGCGTGGCTGAGATCGACGAGCCGATCGCCGGTCAGGTCGACCGTGGCCTCCGGCGGCTCCTGGGCGTCCGGCTGCTCGAGCTGGCCCGCGGCCACACCGGCCAGCCCCGCCGCTGCGGCGATGACGACGACAAACGAACCCCGCATGCCCGCTCCTCCTCGTGCGCGCGACTTCCCTTACAGTCGCTGAGCGGTGAACGTTCGCACAAAACGCCCCGCCGCGAAAGCGCCGCTCAGAGGTCGCCGTCCGGCACCACACCCGCAAGGAAGCGCTCGACCTGCTCGTCGGTGAAGGGCGCGGTCGCCATCTCGGCGCGCAAGTGGAAGACGCGGAACAGGTGCACGATGTAGTGCATCCGCTGCTCGAGCGAGGACCAGTCCTCGGCGCCGCAGTCGTCGAGCGCCGGCGGCACCGGCTCGTACTGGTTCACGAGCGCGATCAGCTCCTCGTCCACGAGCTCGTGCAGCGTGTCCGGGTACGCGTCTTCCAGGTGCGTGCCGAGGGAGAGGATCCGGCCAGGCAGCGAGAGCACCATCAGCGAGTGCGTGATGACCTCGCGCGAGAAGCGGGCGACCAGGGTCTGGGCCGGCAGCGCCACCGCGCCGACCACCTTCGCGAGCCGCCGCCGCGTCGTCCCGCAGAGCATGCGCCCCAGCTCCTCCGCGGTGACGTAGGGCGCGTCCAACGCCTCGCCGATCTCGGGCTGCAGACGCGTCTGCTCGTGCAGCCCGATGCACAGGTTCGCGCGCAGCATCAGCTCGGCGCGGCGCTTGACGTCATCGGTCGCGAACGCCTCGTCGTAACACGCGAACGCGACCTGCAGCAGCGGCGCGTCGACCGCGAACGGACCGCCTTGCAGATAGCGCGCGAACTCGTAGCCGATCTCCGCGAACACCTTCAGGTTCCCGCGCGCCACGGCGTCCGAGGCCAGCTCGATCGCGTCGAACGGCGTGCGCAGCGGGGCCATAACGCGCCCCACGCGCGAGGACTTGTCGAACAGCCCTTTGCGCAGCATCCAGCGGCCGACCGAGCGGAACGGGTGCAGCAGCGAGCGCCCGATGCAGAGCCGCCGCTCGATGTAGCCCATGGCGTCCTCGCCGCGGATCGTGCGGCCGGCCTGCCGTGAGGCCCAGGTCGCGTACGTGCACCAGTTCGCGCCCGCCCCGCTGCGCGCCGTGATCTCGGCGGCGAGCAGCGAGTAGGCGTAGGTGATCTCGAGGTTGCGGATGACGGGGTTGCGGATCGCGGCGATCCGCTCCACCTCGTCGGGCGTTACGCGGTGCGAGTCCCGATCACCGCCCCGAGCGTCTCACCCGCCAGCCTCACCGTCTCGACGTCGTGCACGTCCGGGAGCGTAATGGTGATGCCGTCCAGGCCGGCGTCGAGATACGCCTGGACTTGCTCGGCGACCTCGCCCGGGTCACCGACGAACGCGCCCGCGCGGGCCTGCTCGGAGCCACCCGTGGCCGCCTGGAACTTGGCCTCGGCGTCATCGTGCGTCGATGCGATGTACACGCTTCCCATGCGCGTCTTGGTGATCTCCGCCGGGTCGCGGCCGACGTCCTCGCAGTGGCCCTCGAGCACGCCGAGGAGGTGCTTGACCCGCTCCACGTCGCCGAACAGGTTCGACCCGTCCGCGTACTGGGCGACGAACCGCAGCGTCTTGCGCTCGCCGCTGCCGCCGATCAGGATCGGGATGTCGCCGCGGATCGGCTTCGGGTTGTTGAACGCGCCCTCGACGTGGAAGTGCTTGCCGCGTACGGTCGCCACGTCCTGCGTGAACAGCGCGCGGCAGATCTGCAGCGCGTCCTCCAGATACTCGAAGCGCGTCTTCAAGGGCGGGAACTCGTACCCGTAGGCCTTGTGCTCGTCCTCGAACCAGGCGGCGCCCAGCCCGAGCACGGCGCGCCCGCCGCTGATCACGTCCAGCGTCGTGGTGATCTTGGCCACCAGCGCCGGGTTGCGGTAGGTGACCCCGCCGACCAGCAGCCCGAGGTGGATGGAGGACGTCCGCGCGGCGATCGCGGCCAGCATCGTGTTGCCGTCGAACATGTGGTTCTCGGGCGGGCCGACCGGACCGATCTGGTGCAGGTGGTCCATCAGCGAGAGCGAGCTGAAGCCGGATTCCTCGGCGGCCGTGGCGATCTCGACGAGCTTCTCGAACAGCGCGCCGGGCGCCACGTCCGGGTAGTTGAAGTTCGGGACATGGAGGTCCAGCTGAAACGGTGCGCGCATGGTGGTTCACACGCTACCCGCGCAACGGCTCAGGCCTTTCCCAGGAAACCCACAGCCAACGAGCCGATACTGCCCGTGTGAACGAGTCCAGCCGAGTTCTCGTCGTTGACGACGAGCCCAACATCGTCGACGTCATCTCGATGGCCCTTCGCTTCCAGGGCTTCGCCGTGGAGTCGGCGGGGACCGGCGCCGACGCGCTCACGCAGGTCGCGGCCTTCCGTCCGGACCTGATCGTCCTCGACGTGATGCTCCCGGACATGGAGGGCTTCGAGGTCGCCAAGCGCCTGGGCGCCGAGCGCGCGGGCACGCCGATCATCTTCCTCACCGCGCGCGACGCGCCCGAGGACAAGATCCGAGGGCTCACCACGGGCGGCGACGACTATGTCACCAAGCCCTTCAGCCTCGAGGAGCTGCTGGCGCGGGTGCGCAATGTGCTGCGCCGCACCGGGGCGGCCGAGCCGGAGTCCAGCCGCCTGTCGTTCGAGGACCTCGAGCTCGACGAGGACACACGCGAGGTCGCGCGCGGCGGCGAGCCGATCGACCTCACCGCCACCGAGTACCGGCTGCTGCGCTACCTGATGCTCAACCCGCGCCGCGTCCTCACGCGCGCGCAGCTGCTCGACCACGTGTGGGACTACGACTTCGGCGGCGACGCGCGCGTGCTGGAGACCTACATCTCCTACCTGCGCAAGAAGCTCGACCAGCACGGGCCGTCGCTGATCCACACCGTGCGCGGCGTCGGTTACACGCTGCGCGCGCCGCGGGCATGATCGCTTCGCTGCGTGGGCGGCTGGTCGCCGGCGTGCTCGCGTTGGCCGCTGCGGGCATGCTGCTCGTCGGCGGGATCACGTACGCCCAGCAGCGCTCGTTCCAGCTCGACCGCGTCGACGAGCAGCTGCAGAGCGCGTCCGTGGCGCTCCAGCACCAGCTGCTCGACCCGGACCGGCCGTTCAAGGGCGGGCGAGGCCGCGGCGGTCCGCCGCCCGGGGCGGGCGCGCCCACCGACACGTACGGGCAGCTGCGCGACGAGTCCGGCGCGGTCCTGGACGGCGAGTTCCTCGGCCCGGACGACACCAGCGAGGCGCCGCAGCTGCCGGAGGACATCCCGGTGGGCGGCGAGCAGACCGTGGACACGCCGCAGGGCTCCTACCGCGTGCTCGCCGTGACCAACCCGAACGGCACGATCACCGTCGCGGCGATCCCGATGAACGCGACCGACCAGGCACTGGACCGGCTGCTGCTCGTTCTCGCGCTGGTGATCGCCGGCGTGCTGGCGCTCGTCGGCGCGTTCGCGTGGGTCGTCGTGCGCGTCGGCCTGCTTCCGCTCGACCGCATGGGCCACACGGCCGCCGCGATCGCCGGCGGCGACCTCTCGCACCGTGTGGAGAGCACCGATCCGCGCACGGAGGTCGGCCGCCTCGGCACGGCCTTGAATCGCATGCTCGACCGGCTCGAGGACGCGTTCGCCGCGCGCGAGACGAGCCAGGAGCGCCTGCGCCGCTTCATCGCCGACGCCTCGCACGAGCTGCGCACGCCGCTCGTCTCGATCCGCGGCTACGCGGAGCTCCACCGCATGGGCGCCGCGCGCTCCGAAGACGACGTGGCCAAGGCGATGCGCCGGATCGAGGACGAGGCCGCGCGCATGGGGGTGCTCGTCGAGGATCTGCTCACGCTCGCGCGGCTGGACGAGGTGCGCAGCGCACCGCACGGGCCGGTCGACCTGGCGGTGCTCGCCAAGGACGCGGTGGACGACGCGCGGGTGACCGCGCCGGACCGCGAGATCTCGCTCGCCGCGGAGCGCGGCTACGTGACCGGCGACGCCGACCAGCTGCGCCAGGTGCTCGCGAACCTGCTGCGCAACGCGCTCGTGCACACGCCCGATGGAACGCCGATCGACGTCTCGGTGCAAGCGTCGGACGGCACCGTCGCGCTGGAGGTGCGCGACCATGGCCGCGGGCTGCCCGGGGCGAACCCGAGCGCGCTGTTCGAGCGCTTCTGGCGCGCCGAGGGCGGGCGCGAGCGCGGCAAGGGCGGCGCCGGCCTCGGCCTGGCGATCGTCGCCGGAATCGTGGACGCGCACGGCGGAACCGTCAGCGCCGCCAACGCCCCGGACGGGGGCGCGGCCTTCCAGGTACGCTTCCCGGCGCGTGGCTGAGTGGGTGCCGTCGCGGCTGGGGTTCATCCACGCGCGTTCTCCAGTCACTCTGACCGACGCACGCATCGGTGCGCTCTCATACGCAGCAGCCTTGACGGGCTGTGCCGACGCGAACCAGAATCGCGCATGTCCGCCCTTCCCGCTCTCGATGACGATCTCGTCGACGACGAGGTCGAGCTGGCCGACGAAGAGCCGGCGCTCGACTCGCGCCTGACCCCCGATCCGCCGGATGAGCCATGAGGACGAGCACGGTCGGCGTCGCCCTCATCAAGGAGTTCGAGGGCTTCCCGTACAACGGGCGCCCCTACCAGGACATGGTCAAGGTGTGGACCATCGGCTACGGCCACACCAAGGGCGTCGGTCCAGGCACGAAGCCGCTCACCGAGGCGCAGGCCAGCCGCCTGCTGCAGCAGGATCTCGACGAGCACTACGCGCCCGCGGTGTTGAACCTGGGCCTGCCGCTGGAGCAGAACCAGTTCGACGCGCTGGTGTCGTTCGTCTACAACTGCGGCCCGGGCGCGCTCGCGCCGAGCACGACGATCGGCCGTGAGCTGCGCGCGCGGCGCTGGCAGGCTGCCGCGGACGCGCTGCTGATGTGGGACAAGGCGGGCGGTCGGCGCGTCGCGGGGCTCACCCGTCGCCGGCACGCCGAGCGGGCGCTGTTCCTCGACGACATCGACCCGCTCGAGGGCTACACCGAGCATGAGAAGGCCTGGATCCGCGAGTACGACGAGCTGCGGCGGGCGGACACCGACCTCGAGCGGCGGCGCGAGCTGCGCGAGAAGATGCGCGCGCAGCGCAAACGCATCTGGCGCGCCGCGCAACCCGCCGAGAAGGGCGGCGACGGCCAGGGCTGGGAGCACGCCCACCGCCGCTCGCGCTACCGCTCGCTCAAGGCCCGTTCGAGCTGATCATGCCCCCGGCCAATGGCGAGCTCACCGAGCGCGACCTCAGCCCGATCCCGGGCGGACGACTGCGCGCCGACGCCGCTGACGCGTGGCTGGCGATGCGCCGCCGGATCGCATCCGAGCGCGGCCTCTGGATCTGCCCGACGTCCCCGCGCACGTCCTATCGCTCCTACGCCGACCAGGAGCACTTCTGGCGGCTCTACCAGTCCGGCCGCGGGGCGCTCGCCGCGCGGCCCGGCAGCTCCAACCACGGCTGGGGGATCGCCGTCGACCTCCCGCGGCCGGAGATGGCCGCCGCGGTGCGTGCGGTCGCCCACGAGTACGGCTGGGGGATCGCGGGCGGCAAGCTGCGCTCGGACGCCATGTCGGAGTGGTGGCACTGCACGTTCCACCCGGGCGTCTACAAGGGCGGGGCGGCCAAGCCCAAGCACGTGCACCCGTACAAGCTCATGAGCGACAAGGAGCGGGAGGCGCGCGACATCCTGCTCCACCAGCGGCGGGTGGCGCGCCGCGCGGGTGGCTGGTCGCAGGTCGATGAGATGCACCTGCGCAAGGCCAAGCAGGCCAAGAAGGACCTGCGCCAGTACGCGGTCAACCTCCGCGTCGCCGCGGAGCGGACGGGGTGGGACGAGAACCACCGCAGGGCGCGCTACGCGTACATCAACCAGCTGATCGGAGCCTGAGATGGAGACGACCGCCGAGCCCGTGACCGAGACGACGACGTTCGGTCCCCCTGACGCCGACTACCAGGGCATTGCCGACGCGCCCGACGCCGCGTTCGACGAAGCCGACGACGACTACGACATCGAGACGCCCGACGACGGCGAGCCCGACGGCCTCGACTAGCCCAGCCGGATGTGGACGTGGTTGTCGTGGTTCGGCCACGGCTGCACGCCGCGCCCGCGCAGCTTCAGCGACGGCCCCACGAGCAGCGTCGGCACGCCCGCCCGGATGAAGCGGTCCACGAGGTCCTGCGCGAGCCGGCGGTCGACCTGCGCCGCCGTGAGCGGCGCCCGCTCCCGGCCATCCTTGCGGGGGTAGTAGACGTCCGCGTCGAGCCCGTTCTGGTGCGAGACGTGGCCGAGCGGCCCGTACGCCCGCCCGAAGTCCCCCCCACGCGGACGTGACAGGTCGCCGATCAGCAGCCGCGGCGCGTGCGGGTGCGCGCGGGCGAACGCGCGCGTGACGCGCAGCAGCAGCCGCACGAGCTCGTCGGTGCCGTACCGCCGCCACCACCGGTTCGGCGTCGTCTTGCGCACCGGGTCCCAGGTGAGGAAGTGCGTGCCGCGCACGGGCAGCTTGACGCCGCGCACGAGCCGCCCGCCGGTGGGGGAGCCGAGCGCACGCGAGGAACGCCACGCGACAGGCGGCGCCGCCGGGCCACGAGGCCGGGCGGGCGGGCGGGCACGACGTGCTGCACGCGGCCCGCCGCGCGCCTCGGAGGCCCCGCCGCTCGGCCTCGCGTCGTCGCCGCGCGCCTGCGCGGCCGCGCGGTCCTCGCGCGTCTCCGCGCGGCCCTCGCCGCGCGCCCCCGCGACGATCGCGGCCAACGCCGCGCTCACGGCGAGCAGCGACATGACGGCGACCAGGCGGCGCAACATCAGGCGGGCGACGGTAGGGCGGACGAGATGACGAATCTCTTACGGCGGCGCCCGCGGCCCGAGTCCCAGGGTCCTCTCAGGCTCGTCCCAAGGGGCTCACACGGTGCAGCCCGATGCTCCGAGCATGCTTGATCTCGCTCCCGTCCAACGCCGCCGCACCGGCGTCGCCGCCCCGTCCGCCGGCCGCGACGTCGAGATCGTGGTCCCCGTCTACAACGAGGCCGCCGTGCTCGACCGCAGCATTCGCCGCCTGCACCGGTTCCTGACCGACGGCTTCCCGTTCAGCTGGCGCATCGTCATCGCCGACAACGCGAGCGTCGACGCTACGCCCGAGATCGCGCGCCGGCTCGCTGCGGCGCTGCCTTCCGTGCAGCACCTGCGGCTCGAGCAGAAGGGTCGCGGCCGGGCGCTCCGCGCCGCGTGGGAGCGCAGCGAAGCGCGGGTCGTCGCCTACATGGACGTCGACCTCTCCACAGACCTGCGCGGGCTGCTCCCGCTCGTCGCCCCGCTGCTCAGCGGCCACAGCGACCTGGCGATCGGCTCCCGGCTCGCGAACGGCTCGCGCGTCGTACGCGGCCCCAAGCGCGAGCTGATCTCGCGCTCCTACAACCGCATCCTGCGCACGGTCCTGCGCGCGAGGTTCAGCGACGCGCAGTGCGGCTTCAAGGCCGTCCGGCGCGAGGTGCTCGAGCCCTTGATGGGCGACGTGCAGGACAACGGCTGGTTCTTCGACACCGAGCTGCTCGTGCTCGCGCAGCGGCGCGGGCTGCGCATCCACGAGGTGCCGGTGGACTGGGTCGACGACCCGGACTCGCGCGTGAACATCGTGCAGACGGCGATCACCGACCTCAAGGGCGTCGCGCGCCTGCTCGTCGCCGGCACGGTCGCGCGCTTCATGGCCGTCGGCGTCGCGAGCACGATCGCGTACGCGCTGCTGTACCTGCTGCTGCAGCCACTCACGAACGCGGTCGCGGCGAACATCCTCGCCCTCGCGCTCACCGCCGTCGCCAACACCGCCGCGAACCGGCGCTTCACGTTCCGCATCCAGGGCCGCGACGAGGCCGTGCGCCACCACGTCGGCGGCGCCATCGTCTTCGTGCTCACCGTGGCGCTCTCGACCGGCGCGCTGGGCGTCCTGCACGGGCTCGAATCGACGCCGGCGCGCTCGCTGGAGCTCACCGTGCTCGTCGCCGCGTCGCTGACCGCGACCGTCACCCGGTACGTCGCGCTGCGCTCGTGGGTGTTCGCCCGCCGCCGCCACGCGATAGCGTCCTACGCCAAATGAGCACGACGCGTGGCTTCTTCCGGCGCCGCTCGGGTGACGACGAGCGGCTTCCGCCCGGCCAGTACCTCGAGCGGGGCTTCCCGGTCCTGTCGGCCGGCCCCACCCCGCACACCCCGCTCGACCAGTGGGATCTCTCGATCACCGGCGCCATCAGCGAGGAGCGCACGTGGACGTGGGAGCAGTTCCTCGCGCTGCCGAGCGAGGACTTCACCGTCGACATCCACTGCGTGACGACCTGGACCAAGCTCGACACGGAATGGACCGGCGTCTCCATCGACACCCTGCTCGACGGCGTCGAGCTCGAGGGCGGCTATCTCACGGCGCTGTGCGACGGCGGCTACACGACCAACCTCCCGGTGGAGGACGTCACGGGCGGCAAGGCGTGGGTCGCCTACCGCTACGACGGCGACGAGCTCGAGCCCGAGCACGGCGGCCCTGCCCGCCTCCTCGTTCCGCACCTGTACTTCTGGAAGTCGGCCAAGTGGGTGCGGCGCCTGATCTTCCGCGAGGACGACGAGCAGGGCTTCTGGGAGCAACTCGGCTACCACGACCGCGGCGACCCGTGGCTCGAGCAGCGCTATCAGGGCGATTAACGCTTTCGCTGACTGATAGCTGACACCCTCTACGTACGACCAGTTGGAAGCGTCCGGCGGGCCTCATAGCGTGCCGCGCGCATGCTGCGCCTGTTTACGGTGTGTGTCTTTGCGGCGCTCGTCTGGGCCGCGCCGGCCCACGCGATCAGCTCCGCCGACGCGATCGCGCGCATCAACGTGCTCCGGACCGACAGCGGCCTGCCGCCACTGGTCGAGGACCCGGCGCTCACCGCCGGCTGTCAGGCCCACGCGCGCTACATGGCGCTCAACGGCGGCTGGGACGCCGACGACGCACACGATCAGACGCCCGGGCGTCCCGGCTACTCCGCCGCCGGCGCGGACGCGGCGCGCCAGTCCGTGCTCGCGGGCCCGACGGGCTGGGCCGACCCGCACCCCTGGGCCGCGTCCCCGACGCACCTGCGGAAGGTGATGGACCCGGAGCTCGAGCGCAGCGGCTATGGCGAGCACGACGGCTGGATGTGCCTGCAGGTGCTCAAGGCGCCGCGCCCTGACCTGATGGGCCGCGTGTTCACCTTCCCCGGCCCGCGCGCGACGCTGACCGACCCGCGGACGCTCGTCGTGTTCACCCCCGGCGCGGACGTGAGCTTCGGCGCGCCGCGCCTCAGTGGCCCGGACGGCCCGGTCGAGATCGTGAGCACGGCGCCCTACCTGCGCCCGCGCGGCCGGCTCGCCGCCGGGACCACGTACACCGCCGAAGTCGACCTGCGCTACCCGGCCGAGGACTGCTCGCGCGAGGGCGCGCCGCCCGTGCACCCGCAGTGTCCGGCGCACTTCGCGCCCTGGTGCTACGCCTCCGCCGACGACTTCGAGCCCACCTGGCTGCCGGCCGAGGCCGAGCCGTACGACCCCGTGCTGTGCGCGCCCGGTGAGCGCCCGCCGGCGAGTCCGAACGCGACCGTCAAGTCCCGCACGATGCCGTTCCACTGGCAGTTCACGACGCCCGGCGCGCCCGTCACCTGCCCGCCGGCGCTCACAGCGCCCACCCGGCTCGCCAACGGCACGACCATGAACGTCCACGCGCGCCTGTGCGGCGCCGGCGTCGCCACGGCCGAGATCCTGCGCGGCAACCGGGTCGTGCGGACCCGGACCTCGCGGCTGGCCTTCTTCCGCGTCTCCACACGCACGCTGCCCGCGGGCCGCTACCGGCTGCGCGTGACCGTCGGCGCCACGGTCCTCACGCACGCGTTCTCGGTGCGCGTGTAGCTTCTGAGTCCGTGCGACCCACGGATTGGCGAAAGGCGACGGTCGAGCGCATCCGGCCCGAGACGCCGCGCGCGGCCACGCTCACGCTCAACGTCCCCGGCTGGAGCGGTCACCGGGCCGGCCAGCACGTCGACGTCCGGCTGACCGCCGACGACGGCTACCAGGCCCAGCGCCGCTACAGCATCGCGAGCGCGCCGGCCGACGGCGCGCCGCAGATCACCGTCGTCGAGGTCGACGGGGGAGAGGTGTCGCCGTGGATGGTGAGCGTCGCGCGCGAGGAGGACACGTTCGAGGTGCGCGGCCCGTTCGGCGGCTGGTTCGTGTGGGATCCCGCGCACACCGAGCCGGTGCTGATGATCGGCGGCGGCTCCGGGCTGGTCCCGCTGATGTCGATGGTGCGCGCCGGCGCGCCCGCGCGGCTGCTGGTGAGCGCCCGCGACCGTGACGACGTCCTCTACCTCGACGAGCTCGAGAAGCGCGGCGTCGACCTCGCGCTCACCTACACGCGGCGGATGCCGCTGGGGTGGACGGGCTGGAACCGCCGGGTGGATCGCGAGATGCTGTGGAAGTGGCAGCCCCGGGTCGGCCCGCGCGTGTACGTCTGCGGCCCCACCGCGTTCGTCGAATCCGTCGCCGACGACCTGGTCTTCCTCGGACACGATCCCGCCAACATCAGAACGGAGCGGTTCGGATGACCCACCTGGACGGCAACGCGGTCGCCGGCGACCTCGCCGCGATCTTCACCGGCGACCTCTCGGCGGCGGTCGCGACCTGCGCGGGCTGCGGCGCGACCGGCCCGGTCGCCAACGTCATGGTCTACGAGGGCATGGGCGAGGTGCTGCGCTGCCCCGACTGCGACGAAGTCCTGCTGCGCCTGATGCGTGCGCACGGGGAAACGCGGCTTGACATGCGGGGAATCAAGCTGCTGCGCTGGGGCAGCGCCTCCTAAGCTGCCACGCATGGCCTGGCCTTACCTGCTGCCGCGCTCGGGCAACGACGCGATCTCGTACGCGACCGACCCGCTCGATCCGACGATCTTCCGCGAGTACGACGTCCGCGGGAAGATCGACCCGACGCCGCCCGACCCCTCGTTCTCGATCAACCCGTCCGTCGCGGGCCGCGTCGCGCGGGCGTTCGGCACGTGGCTCCAGCGCGAGCACGGGCGCACGCAGATCGTGGTCGGGTTCGACGGGCGCAGCTACTCCGAGCCGCTCGCCAACGCCGTCTGCCTCGGGCTGCTCTCGACCGGGATGGAAGTGGTCAACATCGGCCTGGCGACGAGCCCGCTGGTGTACTTCGCCCAGCACACGCTCGGGTGGGCGGGCGTGAGCGTCACGGCCAGCCACAACCCGAACGGCTGGTCGGGCTTCAAGCTCGCGTACGCGCCGTCCAAGACGCTCGTTCCCGACCAGGTCGCGGCCGTCAAGGCGCTGGCCGACGAGCGCGACTTTGCGACCGGCAACGGCACCTACGTCGAGCGCTCGTTCGTCGAGGAGTACCTCGACATGCTGGTGGAGAAGCTGCCTGCGCCGCGGGCGCTGAAGGTCGTCGTGGACGGCGCGAACAGCATCTCCGCGCCGCTCGGCGTCCTCGCCCTCGAGCGCGCCGGCTACGACGTGGTGGCGCTCAACGGCGAGCTCGACTGGACGTTCCCCAACCACGAGCCCGACCCCGAGGCGGTCGAGGGCCGCGTGCAACTGCAGGAGAAGGTGCTGGAGGTCGGCGCCGATGTCGGCGTCGCGCTCGACGGCGACGGCGACCGGCTCGGCGTCACGGACGAGCGCGGCGGGCTCGTGTTCTCGGACACGACGCTGGCGATCCTCGCCCAGGACGTGCTCGAGCGCTATCCCGGCGCCCCGGTCGTCTACGACGTCAAGTGCTCGCGCATGGTCGCGGACGTGATCGGCCCGGCGGGCGGCGACGCCGTGATGTGGAAGACCGGCCACTCGCACATCAAGGCCAAGATGCAGGAGCTGGGCGCCCCGTTCGCCGGCGAGCGCAGCGGCCACTTCTTCTACGGCGGCGACGACTACTTCGGCTATGACGACGCGATCTACTCCGCGCTGCGCTTCCTGCACGTGATCGCGAGCGGCACGGCCACGGTGTCCGAGCGCGTGGCCGCGCTGCCGCGGTACGTCGCGACGCCGACGATGAACGCGTTCTGCCCCGACACCGAGAAGTACCGCGTCGTGGAGGAGTTCGGCGCGTGGATCGCCGAGCAGTCTTCACCGCAGCTGATCACGATCAACGGCGTGCGCGCCGAGTGGGAGGACGCCTGGGTGCTCGTCCGCGCGTCCTCGAACCTGCCCGCGCTCGTGCTGGTGGTGGAGGCGACGACCGACGAGCGGCTGCGCGAGGTCTACGGGCTGCTGCGCGACGGGCTCGCGCGCTTCGAGGAGGTCGGGTCCGAGTGGGAGAACGACCCGTTCGCGGCCGTCAGCTGAAGCGCCGGTCGATCACCCGCAGCGCGTTCTGAGCCAGGATGCGGTCGGCGGACCCGGGGTGGCGCGCGCGGATGCCGTCCGCGAGCGCCTGCAGATCCGCCGCCGACTCCACGCCGCCCATCGTCGGCTTGATGAAGCCGTCCAGGTCGGAGCCGAGCGCGACGTGGTCGGGGCCGATCTTCTCGACGTGGCGGTCGATCACGTCCAGCGTCTGCGCGAGCGTCCTGGTGTTGGTGCGCCGGACGCCGTCGTTGAGCTGATGCTGGGCGAGGATCAGCCCGACGACGCCGCCGCGGGCGGCCACCCGCGCGAGCGTGGCGTCGGTGAGGTTGTAGCGCTGGCCGCCGAAGCGGTAGCCGGCGTGGCTGGCCATCACCTGCGCGTCGGGGGAGAGCAGGTCGAACGTCGCGTCGATCGCGTCCTCGCGCATGTGGCTGATGTCGACGACGATCCCGGACTCGTCGCAGGCCTTGACCGCGGCCTCGCCGAGGTCGGTGAGCGGCGGGACCCCGGACTGCGGGAACAGCAGGTCGTAGAGGGCGTCGGGCAGGAACGGGAGCGCCGGCGCGTTGGTCGCGACGCGGCGCCAGAACAGGTGCGCGAGCGTGATGTACAGGACGCCGCGCTCGGCGAGCTCGTGAACGTGCTCGGTCACTTCGGCGGGCGTCGCGCCGAGGTGGAAGCCGCCCTCGACGCAGTGCACGAACGCGATCCTGCCGGTCCGCTGCGCACGCTGAAGATCGTCCGCGGCGCGCACGACGATGTGGCCGCGGGCCTCGACGTCCTGTTCTGTCGCGTCCAGCAGCTCGACCAGCCGGTCGTAGTACGCGCTCTCGGGCGGGGCGCCGTACGGCTCGTCCAGGTCCATCTCGCTGAACGGGCGGTACAGGACGCTACAGGCGACGTTGACGCCGCCCTGCTGCAGCAGCGGCACGCTGACGCGCCAGCCGCCGTCCCAGTGGCGGAAGTTGAACAGCCGCGCGGCGATGTGCAGGACCGCCGCGCGGAGCTTGCCCGCCTCCCGCGCGCGGACCCTGAGCATCTTCTCGGCCACGTCGCGCGGAGCCTCCACGCCGCCCAGCAGGTGCATGGGGTAGTGGCAGTGGA
The DNA here is from genome assembly GCF_003344625.1 of Solirubrobacter deserti. Classification (GTDB taxonomy): domain Bacteria; phylum Actinomycetota; class Thermoleophilia; order Solirubrobacterales; family Solirubrobacteraceae; genus Solirubrobacter; species Solirubrobacter deserti. Next base: position 154,888 of record NZ_QPKJ02000001.1, read on the forward strand.
GGTCGACCACGCGCTACATCGTCTTCGCTCCGCGTACGGGAAGCAAGATCGCGTACAGCGACTGGGTCGCGCAGATGTACAGGCGGTTGCGCTTGTAGCCGCCCCACTGGACGTTCGCGACGCCCTCGGGGACCCTCACCTTGCCGATCAGCGTCCCGTCCGGATGCAGGACGTGGACGCCGTCGCCGGCGCTGGACCAGATGTGGCCCTGCTCGTCGAGCCGGAAGCCGTCGAAGCCGCCGGCGGTGCACCGGGCGAACTCGCGGCTGCCGGAGAGCGTCCCGTCGTCGGCGACGTCGTAGGCGCGCATCGTCTTGTTGCCGGTGTCGGAGACGTAGAGCACGCGCTCGTCGGGGGAGAAGGCAAGACCGTTCGGACGCTGCATGTCGTCGGCCGCGATCTCGATGCCGCCGTGCGGTGAGATCCGGAACAGATGCTGCCCGGCCTGCTCGGGCTCGGCCGCGAAGCCCTCGTAATAGCCCTCGATGCCGTAGCTGGGGTCGGTGAAGTAGACCGTGCCGTCCGAGCGCACGACGACGTCGTTGGGCGAGTTCAGGCGCTTGCCGTCGTAGCTGTCGGCGAGAACCGTGATCGTGCCGTCGTGCTCGGTGCGCGTGACGCGGCGCTCGCCGTGCTCGGCGCTCACCAGCCGGCCCTGCGGGTCCACCGTGTTCCCGTTGCTGTAGTTGGACGGGTGGCGGAAGACGCCCACCTGGGCCGTGGTCTCGTCGTAGCGCAGGATCCGGTTGTTCGGGATGTCGGACCACACGAGCGTGCGGTGGGCCGGGAAGTACGCGGGACCTTCGGCCCAGCGGCAGCCGTCGTAGAGGTGGTCGAGCCGTGCGGTCGGCTTGTGGAGCGTCTTGAAGCGCTCGTCGAGCTGCTCGAACGGGTTCATTTGCGCAGCAGGGGAGCGACGTCGGCGGCGAACTCGTCGATGTAGCGGCGCTGGTCGTTGCCGGGGAAGTGGAAGACCAGCTCGGTGAAGCCGAGGTCGATGTAGGGCTGGATCTTGCTCACGATCTCGTTCGGGTCGTCGGAGACGATGAAGCGCGTGTGCGCGCGGTCGAGCGCATTGTCGGCGAGGCGCTCCATCTCGACCGGGTCCTCGACGCCCTCCTTCTCCTCGGGCGTGAGCGCGAGCGCCGCCCACCAGTGCGTGGCCTTCATCGCCGTGTCGATGTCGCGGTCGTAGGAGACCTTGATCTCGATCATGCGCTTGATCGACTCGTAGTCGCGACCGGCCTTCTCCGCGCCCTCCTTGACGTTGTCGAGGAGGTTCACGTACAGCTCCGGGTCCTTGCCGGAGGTGCAGATGAAGCCGTCGCCGACGCGGCCGGCGAGCTTGGCCGCGAGCGGGCCGGACGCCGCGACGAAGATCGGGACGGGCGTGTCCGGCCGGTCGTAGATCGTGGCGCGCCGGAGGTTGTAGTACTCGCCCTCGAAGTCGACGCGCTCCTGCTCCCACAACAGCTTGATGACCTTGATCGCCTCGGCCATCTTCGTCCGGCGTTCCTTGCGGCCGGGGAACTCGCCGCCGGTGATCGGCGTCTCGTTCATGGCCTCGCCGGTGCCGACGCCGAGGAAGATGCGGTTCGGCGCGAGCACGCCGAGCGTCGCGAACGCCTGGGCGACGATCGCCGGGTGATAGCGCATCGTCGGCGTCAGTACGCTGGTGCCGAGCGTGATGCGGCTGGTGGTCGCCGCCGCTGCGCCCAGCCACGGCAGGACCGCGGGCGCGTGGCCGCCGTTGTGGCGCCACGGCTGCAGGTGGTCGGAGACGCCCGCGACTTCGAAGCCGCGCGCCTCCGCGTGCTGGGTCAGCGCGAGCAGCTCCTGCGGGGCGAACTGCTCGTTGGACGCCTTGTAGCCGAGCGTGAGGGAGTTCACAGAGCGGACACTACCCGCCTCAAGGTTTACGATACTGTGTCGTAAACATGAGTGTGGGACCGGTCGAAGAAGCACCCCACCGCGGTCGCCCGCGGGATCCGCGTCGCCGTGAGGCGATCCTCGCGGCCGCCGTCGCACTCGTGGCCGAGGTCGGCTACGACCGTATGACGGTCGACGCGCTCGCCGCCCGCGCGGGCGTGAGCAAGCCGACGATCTACCGGCGATGGCCGGGCGGCAAGTCGGAGATCATCGTCGAAGCGATCCGCGCCAAGCGCGCGGACGGGTCTCAGGCCCCGGACACGGGCAGCCTGCGCGGCGACCTGATCGCCTACATCCGCGGCGCGACCGAGGGCTTTGACCCGCACGTCGCGGCCGGGCTGATCATGCAGCTGCAGAGCAGCCCCGAGCTCGAGCAGCTGTTCCGCGAAGAAGTCGTCTGCGACGAGCAGACGAGGTTCGAATCCCTGCTCGCGCGTGCCGCGGCCCGCGGCGAGCTCGAAGGCGATGGCGTGGTAACCCCACTGTTTGCCGACATCCCCGGGTCCATCATCTTCACCCGGTCCCTGATCCGCGGCCTGCCGATCGACGACGCGTTCGTCGAGGAGCTCGTCGACCGGGTTCTCCTCCCCATCCTCCCTACCACGAAGGAATCAGCTCCCAATGTCGTCTGAGCCCACGCCCGTAGACGGGCAGAACGAAGGGCTTGATCGCCGATTGCTGGCGATCGCCAGTGTCGTCGTGCTCGGCGCGATCATGTCGATCCTCGACACGACCGTCGTCAACGTCGCGATCAACACGCTGTCGCGTGACTTCGAGACCGACCTCGCGACGATCCAGTGGATCGTCACGGGTTACACGCTCGCGCTGGCGACGGTCATCCCGGTCACCGGCTGGGCGGCCGATCGCTTCGGCACCAAGCGCCTGTACATCCTCGCGATCGTGCTGTTCGTCGCCGGCTCCGCGTTGTGCGGCGCGGCCTGGTCGGCCGAGTCGCTGATCTTCTTCCGCGTGCTCCAGGGTCTCGGCGGCGGCATGCTGATGCCGGCCGGCATGACGATCCTCACCCGCGCCGCCGGGCCGCAGCGCGTCGGTCGCGTGATGGCGATCATCGGCATCCCGATGATGCTCGGCCCGATCCTGGGCCCGATCCTCGGCGGCTGGCTCGTCGACGACTTCTCGTGGCGCTGGATCTTCTTCATCAACCTGCCGATCGGCGCGGTGGCGTTCTTCCTGTCGCTGCGGATCCTCCCGAAGGACGAGCCGGAGGCCGGCGAGCGCTTCGACGTGCTCGGCCTGGCGCTGCTGTCCCCGGGCCTTGCCCTGGCGATCTACGGCCTCGCGGAGTCGGCGTCCGAGGGCGGTTTCGGCCACACGATGGTGATCGGTCCCATGCTGGTCGGCTTCGCGCTGATCATCGGCTTCGTGTTCCACGCGCTGCGCACGCCGCACGCGCTGATCGACCTGCGCCTGTTCAAGAACCGCACGTTCGCCGTGGCCGCGGGCACGCTGACGCTGATGATCATCTCGGTCTTCGGCGCCATGCTGCTGCTGCCGCTGTACCTGCAGGCGGTCCGTGGTGAGTCGGCGTTCGACTCCGGCCTGCTGCTCGCGCCGCAGGGCATCGGCGCGATGCTGGCCATGCCGATCGCGGGCACGCTCGCCGACCGGACCGGGATCGGCAAGCTCGTCATCCCCGGCCTGCTGTTGATCGGCGTGACGTTCGTCGGGCTGACGCAGCTGACCGGCGACACGTCCTACTGGACGCTCAGCGCGATCCTGTTCGCCCAGGGCATCGGCATGGGCTTCACGATGATGCCGCTGATGACGGGCGCGCTGCAGACGCTGCGCAAGGTCCAGGTCGCGCGCGCCTCGACCTCGCTGAACATCATCCAGCAGGTCGGCGCTTCGATCGGCACTGCGGTCATGTCCGTGATCCTCACCGTCGCCCTGAGCGATCGCTTCCCGGACAGCGGCGGTTCCGGCGCCAGCCCGGAGTCCGGCCTCGGCGGCACCGGCGCGAACCTGCCGCTGCAGATCCGCGACCTGATGACCGAGGCGTTCACCCACACGTTCTGGTGGGCGACCGCGCTGATCATCCCGGCGCTGCTGGCCGCGTTCCTGCTGCCGCGCCGCAAGCCCGCGCCCGTGGAGGGCGACGAGGAGGGCGGCGCCGGCGACGCCGCGCCCGTCCTCATTCACGCGTAACAAGCCGACACGAACGGCGGCGCGTCCTTTTCGTTCGGGCGCGCCGTCCGATCCTCGGGGTGCCGCGCGTCCAGGCGGCACCGTAGGTCCCCGGCGGCGCCGCTTTCCCCAGCGGCGCCGTCCGTCGTTTACAGGGACGCGTAGAGCGCGGTCTCGAAGTCCACGTAGACCTGGAAGACCTCGGGCTCCACGAACGGGAGCGTCTGGGTGTAGATCGCGCCCGTGATGCCGGCGGCGCGGTCCAACCAGAAGTGGGTGTTGAAGATGCCTGCCCAGGCGCCGCTGCCCGCGCGGCGCATGCCGGGGACGTCCTGGGTGTTGCGGAGCAGGCCGAGGCCGAACTTGTAGCCCGGGCCGGCGTTGAAGTCGGCCGTCGTCGGCGGCTCGGCGGTCGCGATCGCCTCCGGCCAGTCGAGGTCGCCGATCTGGTTGGAGAACGCCGCCTCGACGGTCTCGGCGCCGAGGATCCGCGCGCCGTCGAGGGCGCCGTTGTTGAGCAGCATCCGCTGGAAGCGCAAATACTCGCTCGGCGGGCAGTACAGCCCGTGGCCGCCGGGCCACCAGTCCGGTGCCGCGTTCCAGTCCACGCTGGTGGCGTTCCAGGCGCCGGTCTGCTCGTCGTGCAGGTGCACGGCGACGAGGTTCTCCCGCTGCTGGTCGGTGGGGTGGAAGGTGGCCTGCTCCATCCCGAGCGGGCCGAGGATGTGCTCGTCGAAGTACGCGTCCAGCGGCTGGCCCGAGACGGCCTCGACGACCAGGCCGAGCCAGTCCGTGTTGGTCCCGTACTCGACCCGCTCGCCCGGGTCGGCGACCAGCGGCGCGGTGAACGCGTCCTTGGTCCCGGCCAGCGTGTTGCCCGTGCCGGTCGTGGCCTCCCAGCGCACGAGGTCCGCGTTCCAGAACCAGTAGCCCAGGCCGGACGTGTGCGTCATCAGCTGGCGGACGGTCGCGAACGACTTCGGCTCGCGCAGGCGCGGCTCGTCCCCGTCCCAGCCGTCCAGGACTTTGAGGTCCGCGAACTCGGGCCGGAACTTCGCCACCGCGTCGTCGAGGTCCAGCTCCCCGCGCTCGACCAGCTGCAGCGCGGCGACGGTCGTGACCATCTTCGTCATCGACGCGATCCGGTACAGCGTGTTCACGGTCACCGGAGCGGGTTGGCCCACGGCCTTCGGGCCGAACGCTCCTTCGTAGATCGGACCGTCCGCGTTGGCGGCGGTGGCGACGACGTTCGGCAACGTCCCGGACTCGACGGCGGTGCGCAGGACCTCGTCGACGCGGGTCCCCGTGATGGCGGCGCTCATGTGGGCTCTCCTCCCGTCGGATGCGCTCGACGGGAAGTGTCTCAGGAAGCGGTGAGAACGCCCACCAGGCCGGGGAAGCGGGCGTCGAGATCCTCGGCGCGCAGGCTGATGAGCCGCTGTGTGCCCTCCGCCCGCGTGCGCGTGATCCCCGCCTCGCGCAGCAGCTTGAGGTGGTAGCTGCCCGTGGACGCCGGGATGCCGAGCGCCTGGCTGAGCTCGCCGCACAGGTGCTCGCGCCCGTCCCCGAGCTGGCGCACGATCTCGAGCCGGACCGGGTCGCCGGCCGCCCGCATGATCGTCGCGAGGTCGAGCGCGGACGTATCCGGGTGAGCGATGCGCTCACGTGTCGGGGTGGCCGCCATGCGCGTATGGTACAACTTCGAAAGTTCCATGACTTTGGAAATATCGAAGATTGGGTCGTCCATGTCCCCGCCGTCCCGTTACACGCTCTCGCCGCGGCTGGCGTACGCGCTCGTCGCCGCGGTGATCGGGCTCGCGCTGTTCGCCTCGAGCACGCCTTCGCCGCTGTACGCCGAGTACCGCGAGCTGTGGGGCTTCTCGCCGGTGGTGCTCACGCTCATCTACGCGACGTACGCGTTCGGCGTGCTGCTCGCCCTGCTGCTCGCCGGGCGGGTGAGCGACGAGTGGGGGAGACGGCCCGTGCTGCTGGTCGCGCTCGGCACGCTGCTCGTGACCGCCGTGGCCTTCATGGTCGCCTCGTCGGTGGCGTGGCTGTTCATCGCGCGCGGGCTGCAGGGCATGGCGACCGGGCTGGCGCTCGGCGCGGCCAGCGCGGCGCTGCTCGACCTGCACCCTCGGCGCGACCCGGCGGGCGTCGGGCTGACCAACGGCGTGGTCAGCGCCGGTGGGATGGCGCTCGGCGTGCTGCTGTCCTCGGCGCTCGTCCAGTACGCGCCCGCGCCGCGCGTGCTGCCCTACGTCGCGCTCTTCGCGCTGTTCGCGGTCGCCTTCGTGGGCGCGCTGCTGATGCCCGAGCCGGTCGCGAACCGCTCCCGCCCGCGGCTCACGCCGCAACGGCCGAGCGTGCCGCCCGCGGTGCGCCGCCCGTTCCTGCTCGCCTCGCTGGCCGTGATCTCCTCGTGGTCGATCGGCGGGTTGTTCCTCTCGCTCGGGCCGCAGCTCACGGCCTCGCTGTTCGGGACCGCGAACCACCTCGTGATCGGGCTGAGCGTGTTCGCGCTGGCCGGCTCGGGCGCGGTGGCGCAGGTGGTCTTCGGGCGCGCGGCGCCGTGGGCGGGCGCGGCCTACGGGTCGCTGGCGCTGGCGTTGGGAATGGTCCTGATCGTTTTGGCTGCGGCCTCGGGCTCGGCGGCGTTGTTCTGGGCCGGCGCAGTTGTCGGCGGCGCCGGGTTCGGCGTGGCGTTCCTCGGCGCGCTGCGCGCGCTGTCGGCAGTGATCCCGCACGAGCACCGGGCCGCCGTCATGTCAGCGTTCTATGTCGTCGCGTACCTCGCGATCTCGGTCCCGGCGATTGCGGCGGGTGCGGTCGTGGGGGAGCTCGGGTTGCAGTCGACGTTCGAGGTCTTCGGCTCCGTGGTCGCGGCCTTGGCGCTGGTGGTGGCGTTCGAGGCCTGGCGGACGCGGCCGGTTGCGGTGGTGGCGTTGCGGGCGGCGTAAGCGCGTGGCGTTCACGCCCCCACGCGTTCGGGTCCGTTGCGGTCGCTGAAATCGGCGCCACCGAGGGGGGAAGGGAGCGGCGTTTCCGCCGCGCGCTCGGGCTCAGCGCCTCCGAGCCCCGCGTGGCGCGAACATCCGCGTGCTGCGTACCGTCAAGGTACGGGCTACGGAGACCACGTGGGGCGGGAGTGGTCGTTTCGTCCTGGTCCGGGCCCGAAACGATCACACTCGGGTCCAACCGCGCTCCGACTGACTCGGGTGGTCGACGAAACTATCGGATACCGATACTTCCGTCGACCACCCAGGCCGGCGCGTGTTCGTTTCCACGAGATCCGCAGGAGGCGGGTGGAGATGGTGGCGCTGCACGATGTCTCCGTAGCCCGTACCTTGACGGTACGCCGCACGGCTCTTCTTCATTGCCGTGCGGAGCCCGGGAGGCGATGGTTCGCGCCGCGCCAGTGAAACGCCAGTCACTTCCCGCTCGGTGGCGCCGTTTTCAGCGCCCCGACGAGCACCAACGCGTGGGGGCGTGAACGCCACGCGACCACGAGCACGTTTCCGTCTGCGGCAGATGCGAACATACGTTCGTGCCGCGGCCTGCCCACGCGACGATCCTCCACGCCGACCTGGACTCGTTCTTCGCCTCCGTCGAGCAACGTGACAACCCGCAGCTTCTCGGCAAGCCGATCGCGGTCGGCGGCGGCGTCATCACGGCGGCGTCCTACGAGGCGAAGGCGTATGGCGTCACGGGCGGGATGGGTGGATGGACGGCGAAGAAGCTGTGCCCGGGCCTGATCTTCGTCAAGCCGCGGTTCGAGGCGTACACGGCGGCGAGCAAGGCCGTGTTCAAGATCTTCGAGGACACGTCGCCGCTCGTGGAGGGGTTGTCGATCGACGAGGCGTTCATCGACGTGCGCGGCATGGAGCGGATCGCGGGTACGCCGGCGGAGATCGCGGCGCGGCTGCGCGCGCGGGTGCGGGATAAAGTCGGCCTGCCGATCACGGTCGGGGTCGCGCGCACGAAGTTCCTGGCCAAGGTCGCGTCGGCGCAGGTAAAGCCGGACGGTCTGCTCGTCGTCCCGGTCGACGGCGAGCTCGAGTTCCTGCATCCGCTGCCGGTGGAGGCGTTGTGGGGCGTGGGCAAGGTCACCGCGGGCAAGCTCCACGCGCGCGGGCTCATGACCGTCGCGCAGGTGGCCGAGCTGCCCGAGGAGACGCTGGTCGGCCTCGTGGGCAAGGCCGCAGGGCGCCAGCTGCACGCGCTTGCGCACGGGCGGGACGCGCGGCGGGTGACGACCGGCGTGCGCCGGCGTTCGATCGGCGGGCAGCGGGCGCTCGGCCGGCGCGGTCCGAAGACGCCCGAGGCGCTGGACGCGACGCTCGTCGCGCTTGTGGATCGGATCGGGCGGCGGCTGCGCGCCGCGAGCCGCATGTGCCGCACGATCATCCTGCGTCTGCGCTTCGACGACTTCTCGCGCGCGACCCGTTCTCACACGCTGGCGGAGCCGACCGCCGACAGCCGCCCCATTCTCGCCGCGGCCCGGGAGTTGCTCGCGGGCGTGATGCCAATGATCGAGCGCGAGGGCGTGACGTTGCTCGGGCTCTCGCTCACCAACCTCGAGGACGCGGACGCGCCGCAGCTCACGCTCCCACTGCACGAGGCGAAGGCCGCCAAGCTCGACGCCGCCGTGGACGGGGTCCGCGACCGGTTCGGCGGGGCGTCGATCACGCGCGGCGTGCTCGTCGGCCGGGATCCGGGGATCGCGATGCCGCACCTGCCGGATTGAGGACAGAAATTGACCGCAGGCGACCGTAGGGTGAGTCCATGACCAAGCGAGACCGCTATCCCGCCGGCGTGCCGTGCTGGATCGACAGCGCCCGTCCGCAGGCCGACAAGGCCGTCGCGTTCTACAGCGCCCTGCTCGGGTGGGAGATGACCGACCAGATGCCGCCTGGGTCCACGGAGACCTACTTCGAGGCGAAGGTGGACGGCGGGCTGGTGGCCGCGATCGGCACGTGGGACAACGGGCTCCCGGAGGTGGGCTGGACGACGTACATCGCGGTCGAGGACGCGGACGCCGCCGCCGAGCGCGTGCGCGCGGCGGGCGGGCGCGTGGTCGTGGAGCCGCACGACGTCCTGGACGCGGGCCGGATGGCAATGTGCGCCGATCCTGAGGGCGTGACGTTCGCCGTATGGCAAGCGAACACGCACATCGGCGCCGAGGTGGTGAACGCGGCAGGGTCGTGGAACTGGTCCAACCTCGTGACGGCCGACATCGACGCAGCCAAGCAGTTCTACGGCGCGGTCTTCCCGTGGGAGTTCGACGAGATGGAGATCGGCGGCCAGCGGTCGGTGACCATCGTCGTCCCCGAGTACGGGGACTACCTGGAGACGATCAACCCCGGCGTGCGCGCGCAGCACGCCGAGGGCGGCGCGCCGCCGCGCTTCACGGACACCGTCGCCTGGCTGGAGCCGATGGACAAGGGCGGCCCGCGCTGGCACCTGACCTTCACCGTGGCCGACGCCGACGACGTCGCCCGCCGCACACCGGAGCTCGGCGGGGAGGTGCTCGTGGAGCCCTTCGACATCCCCTGGCAGCGGATCGCGGTGATCCGCGACCCGGACGGCGCGACGTTCACGGCCGGCGAGTTCAAGCCGCCGACATAGCCGCCGCAAGTTGTCAGAGCGAAGCCAAACTGGACGCCTCTTGTTCCGATTCGGCATCGTCCAGGCCGCTCAGTGGCCGCTCTGGTCCGCAGGCGGACCGAAATGATCTCCAAACCGCTCAATGAGACGACTCCGATGTTGAGCCCATCAACCCCGAGGGCATATCGTGCAGCAGGCTCGTCGCCGCCATGTAGGGGCGCGATGGGGCTTTGATCACTCAAAGCAATTGAGTAATAGGTCCCGCTGAGCGGAGCGTCACCGACTCGGCGGACCCTTGAGAACCGGAGGGCGGGACCGGTGAGTCGAGACAGTTGGCTAGGCATAGAGCTGCGGCATTTCGCTGCTCTGGCGGCCGTGGCGGACGAGCGATCGTTCCGTCGGGCCGCCGATCGGTTGGGATACGTGCAATCGGCGATCAGCAGGCAGATCGCGTACCTCGAGCAGCTGACGGGGGAGCGGCTGATCGAGCGCTCGCAAGGGCCCAAGCCGGTGCAGCTGACCGAGGCGGGCGAGTTGCTGCTCAATCACGCGAACGACATCCTCGCGACGATCGAGGCGGCGAAGGCGGACATCGGCGACCTGCAGGGCGGGCGCACCGGAGATGTCCGCGTCGGGTTCTTCGCGGGCGTACCGACGCGGATCCTCGCCCCGGCGCTGGCCGCGTTCGGCCGTCGCCACCCCGGCGTGCGCGTCGCGTCGCGCGAGACGGTCACGGACGCGCCGCTCATCGAGCTGGTGCGCAAGGGGAGCCTGGACCTCGCGCTCGCGCACCTGCCGATCGAGCCCGGCCCGTTCGAGACGTGCCAGCTGATGTCGGTGCCGTGGGTGCTGATGGTGCCCGCGGGCGCGCAGATCGCGCGCAGCCCGCACGCGCCGACCCTGTCGGAGATCGGGCGGCTGCCGCTGATCGCGCCGCAGTCGCGCAAGGTCGACCCGTGGATGGTCGGCCCGCACGCGGCCGAATTGGGGGAGCCGCGCATCGTGTTCCGCTCGGACTCGCCGCAGACCGTGCAGGCGCTGGTCGGTGCGGGCGTCGGCGCGGCGGTGGTGCCACGGCTGGCCGTCACCGAGTCCGACCCGCGCATCACCGCGATCGACCTCAGTGAGGTCCTGTCGCCGGCCAGCATCGGCGCCGTCTGGCTCCGCGACAACGAGCCGTCCGGTGCGGTCGGGCAGTTCCTCGAGCTGCTGCTGCAGATCTGCTCGATCCTCGAGCGCAAGCACGCGCCGCCTCCGGAGCCGGCGCTCGCTGCACGCCACTAGTCAGGACCCGCAGCCGCGCGGCACCGGCCGGGCGTCGCGACGTGTGCGACGCCCGGGGCCACGCCGCGCACCATGACTTTGGAACCTCGCGACGTTAGGAGGTGACATGCCCTGGCGTCCATGACCGACGGCCTCACCGTCGGGCGATGACGATCGCCTTCGCATGGACGTGCTCGTCGGCGGTGTCCTCCAGCCGCACCCCCGGGTGCTGGCCGTAGACGCCGACGATCGCGTACCCCTCGGCGCGTGCCGCGCCGAGCACATCGACGAGCGGGTGGTGCCGGTGCGGCTGGCGCGAGCGCGTCCGGCGCCACAGCTCTCCCTCGCGCTCGAAGACGTCGACGACGAGCTCGCCGACGCCGCCGGGTGCAGCGATCCGCGCGCCCGCGCCGGGCCACAGCACGACGCGGTCCTCGACCTCGACGATCGTGTCCGGCGTGTCGCGGTAGGCCGTCAGCAGGTTCAGATCGAACACGGCGAGTCCACCCGGCGCGAGCGCGCACCGCATCTCGCCCAGCGCCCGCCGGACGTCCTCGGGCTCGAGCAGGTGGTTGAGCCCGTCGCCCAGGCACGTGACCAGGTTGAACTGGCCCAGCGGGGGCAGCGCCCGCATGTCGGCCACGTGCACCTCGAGACCCTTGGCCCGCGCGACCGCGGCCATGCGCTCGGACACGTCCACGCCGACCACCTCGTAGCCGCGCTCGAGCCACGGCAGCATCGAGTGCCCGGTCCCGCACGCGACGTCCAGCACACGCCGGCCGTCAAGCCCATGAGACAGCGCCAGGCGCTGCAGAGCGGCGATCCAGCTGTCATATGCGTAACCGCCGGTGAGGACGTCGTACGCGGGAGCCAGAACGTCGTAGGCCGCGGCGGCAACGGACCGTTTTTCGCTTCCCACCGCTGAATCCGCGTGATTGCTCAAAGGCTCTCAGCGGTTCAATCTACGCCGCGCGGCGGTCTCGATCGTGACTGATTCCGGAACGGCATCAGCACGCGCCGTCGCGCGTGATCGCCGTGTTAAGGGGTAAGTTCCCGCCCCGGATTTTGGTTGGAGGGAGGCCCGACCCATGGCTCGAGTGAAGCCGGTTACCGACATCGACGATCCGCGCTACGTGAAGGCGATGAGCCACCCGTTACGCGTTCGCATCCTCGCGATGCTCGACGAGCGCGTCGCGAGCCCGAACCAGCTCGCCGGCTGGCTCGGCGCGACGCTCGGCACGACTGCGTACCACGTGCGCGTGCTCGAGAAGCTCGGGTTGATCGAGCTCGCGGACGAGACCCGCGTGCGGGGTGCCGTCGAGCACCACTACCGCTCTACCGGGCGGCCGATGGTGAGCGCCAAGGCCTGGTCGGAGGTGACTCAGATCGCCAAGCAGGCGGCGGTGGGCTCGTCGCTGAAGATCATCGACGAGTACGCGCAGGCGTCCGCGGCCTCGGGCGGCTTCGACCGAGCCGAGTCGCATCTGTCGCGCACGCGCGTAGCGCTGGACGCCAAGGGCTGGGAGCAGCTGCTGAACGCGACGCTCAAGTACGTGGAGAAGGTCGAGAGCATCGAGCGCGCGGCGCTCGCGCGGATGGCCAAGAGGCCGCACGCCGAGGAGCCCAGCGAGGCCACCGTGGTGGTCATGAACTTCGAGGGCGCCCGGCTGACGGACGCGCCGCCGCGTGCCAAGGCGGCATCATCGCGCGTGACCGCTGAGCGGTTTTGAGTGATCTATCGGCATAACTGATCAGCGCGGGCGAGCCGGGGGTACGGTTTCGCTCGCCGTGCAGACTCGCGAACATTCTTCCGCTGCCACCCCCGGCCGCGGGCGCTTCCTGCGTCCCGCCGCCGCCGGGAACGTGCCACTCGTCATCGAGTCGTCGGCTCCTGCCGGCGTGCGTTACCGCGACCGGATCTTCCGGCGCTCCCTGCTCATCGCCGACGTCGCCGGCGCCTTGCTGGTCGTCGGCGCGGCCGAGGCGCTCGTCGGCCACAGGACGGCGGCGTTCGCGCTGCCGCTGATCGTGCCGTGCGTGAGCACCGCCGCCGGGTTGTACCGAAGGGACGAGAGCGTCCTGGCCAGCAACACGCTCGACGAGGCGCCGGCGGTGTTCCAGGCCGCGACGCTCAGCGCCGTCCTGACGTTCTTGATCGCCAGCCTGGGCAGCTCGCTCGACGCGTCCTACGTCGCGCTGACGATGGTCGGCCTAACGGCGCTGATGCTGCTGCTGCGCGCGGTCGCGCGCAGCGCCGCGCGGCGCTTCACACAGTCCGAGCGGTGCCTGGTGGTGGGGGAGCCGGACGCGGCCAAGCGGCTCGCGAGCCGGCTGCGGACCGCGCCGGCCGTGAAGGCCGAGGTCGTCGGCTGCCGGCCGCTCACGCCCGACGGGCTGCGCCAGCACGTGCTCGAGGCCCGCGCGCAGCGGGTGGTGATCGCCGGCGACAACGCGGCCGACGAGCACGTCCACGAGACGATCCAGGTCGCGAAGGCGCTCGGCGTGAAGGTGAGCTTGCTGCCGCGCACGTTCGACGTGGTCGGCTCCGCGGTGGACTTCGACTACCTCGGCGGCGTGACGCTGTTGGGCGTGCGGCGGGTCGCGCTGTCCAAGCGCGCGCAGCGCGTCAAGCGCGCGTTGGACGTGATCGGCGCGGGCTGCGCGCTGGCGCTCCTCGCGCCGCTGATGCTCGCCGTCGCGCTGGCGATCAAGCTCGACTCGCCCGGCCCGGTGCTCTTCCGGCAGGAGCGCGTCGGGCGCGACGGGCGCCGCTTTCAAATCTTCAAGTTCCGCTCGATGGTCGCTGACGCCGAGGCGCGCAAGGCGGAGCTGCGCGCGCTCAACGAGGCGGACGGGCTGTTCAAGATCGATCGCGACCCGCGCATCACGCGTGTCGGCGGCGTCCTGCGGCGCTCTTGCCTGGACGAGCTGCCGCAGCTGATCAACGTGCTCCGCGGCGAGATGAGCCTCGTCGGGCCGCGGCCGTTGATCACGGAAGAGGATCAGATGATCCAGGGATGGCATCGACGCCGGCTGGAGCTCACGCCCGGCGTGACCGGGCCGTGGCAGGTGCTCGGCGCCGCGCGGATCCCGCTGCACGAGATGGTCGCCATCGACTACCTGTACGTCGCGAACTGGTCGTTGTGGGGCGACGTTAAGGTCCTGCTGCGGACCGTTCCGTGCGTGCTCGCCCGGCGCGGGCAATAACCCTTCAAGCCGGCCGCGCGGGCGGCCGAAGAGGGAGGTAGATGGCACGCATCGCGCTCCTCACCTCCCTCGTGTTCCTGCTGCTCGCGCCCGCCGCCCAGGCCGGGGCGAAGCGCCTCCCCGCCAAGTGGGCGAAGGCGAACAACGTCTCCGTGAAGGCCGCCGCCAAGGACAAGGACCGCGACGGCCTCACCAACTGGGGCGAGTTCCGCGCGGGCACCAACCCGCGCAAGCGCGACAGCGACCGCGACAAGCTCCCCGACGCGCTCGAGGACCGCGACCGCGACAAGCTCGTCAACGCCGACGAGGTGGCCGCGGGCACGGACCCGCGCAAGCGCGACAGCGACCGTGACAAGCGCTCGGACGCGCGCGAGGACCGCGACCGCGACGGGCTCGCCAACGGCGACGAACGCGTCACCGGGCACGACCTCCGCGCACGTGACACCAACGGCGACGGCGAGCTCGACGGCGCCGACAACGCGGGCTGGGTCACGGCTTCGGCCAACGGAACGGTGACGATCCGCCTCGCGGTGGGCGGCACGCTCACGGCGCAGCTGACGGGCGACTCGTGGGTCGACTGCACGGCCACGGCGATCACGCCGACGGCCGGCACGTCGACGAGCGCGCCGGTGGAGGACGAGGAGCCGACCGAGGAGGATCCGGTCGACGAGGAGCTGGTGGACTTGCCGGAGGTCGAGGACGACCCGGCCGCCCTGCCCGCAGAGCTCGCGTCCGTGGACGACGAGCAGGAGGTCGAGGACGTCGACGCGGACATTGCGGACGTCGACCCGGTGGACCTCGGCGAGTGCGCGACGGTGTTGAAGGTCGGCGCGGTCGTGCACCGCGCGGCGGTCGAGGACGGCGTCCTCACCGACCTCGAGCTCGTCAAGCGCTGAACGGCCGGCCGAGCGGCCTGAGGCGCTCGGCGACGGCGAACGCCGCGAGCGCCGCCTGCGCGTCCCCGCGCTGCGCGAGCACGCGGGCGAGCAGCAGCCGGTGGCGCCAGTTGGTCGGCTCCAGCGCGACGGCCTCACGCGCCTCGCGCTCGGCCTGCGGGAGATCGCCGCGGTTCTCGGCCAGCAGCGCGAGCTGCACGTGCGGGCTCGCGGCCCACGGGAGGGTCGCGCTCGCGTCGCGGGCGGCGCCGAGCGCGCGGCGGTCGTCCTGCTCGCGCGCGGCGGCCTGGCTGACGCGCAGGCTCGACGCGCCGACGAGCGCGGGCAGCTGGACGGCCACGCCCACCAGGGCGAGGACGACGATCAGTGCGCGCGCCGCCGCGCGTGTTGGATGGGGGGTGCGCGGCGGCGCAGCGCGATCGGGCCCGCGTTTCCTAAAGAGGGACAGTCCCTCTTTAGGAAACGGTCCGGGCGAGTTGTTCTCGGAGCGAGCCGCGGCGGCCGCGGCCACGAGCAGAAGGGCGAAGGCGACGGTCGCGGTGGACTCCCACATCCAGTCGACGCCGGCGTGGAAGAGCCAGACGGCGAAGGCCGCGAGCACGGCCGTGGCCGCACCGGCGTCCGCCGTGGTGGCGGCGCCGCGGCGGGCGCGCACGGCGACGTACAGGCCGCCGCCGCACAGCACGAGCACGCACAGCAGGCCGGGGAGGCCGAGCTCGGCGAGCGTCTCGAGGTACAGCGAGTGGGCGTCGACGACGAACTCGGCGTCGCGGGCCTCGCGGCTCCACCAGAACTCGAACGTGCCCGCACCGGTGCCCGCGAGCGGCTCGGCGCGGAAGGACGCGAACGCGGACGACCAGGAGTTGAAGCGCTGGCCGCTCAGCGAGCCGAGCCGGGCGGACGGGTCGTCGGTGGTGACGATCGCGTCGCGGTCCTTGAAGGCGCTGACCGCGCGCGGGACGGCGGGCGGGAGCGTGAGTGCCCCGACGGCGATCGCGGCCACGCCGCTCACGGCGGCCACGCGGTGCGCGACGCGTGGGGACAGGCGCCAGCGCTCCTCGCCACGGAGCCGCCAGGTGACGAACGCGGTGGCGGCGCACAGCGCGGCGGCGACGGCGAGCGCGAGCAGCACCTCGGCTTGGCCGGCGCCGCCTTCGGCCCGCGCGATCGCCGGGTGTGCACGGACCGCCATGATCGCGGCCGCGCTGCCCAGGCCGGCGACGGCCGCGTGCACGAGCACGACCGCGCGGGCCCGCGCGCAGGCCCACACGACGAGCAGCCCGAGCGCCACACCGGCGACCCCCGCGCGCGAGTACGTGAGGTAGGTCGCGAGCACCGCCACCGGCAGCACGGACAGCGACAGACAGCGGGTGGCGAGCGAGCCGTGCGCGCTCAAAGACAGCGCGACCGTGGCGGTCATCGCGCCCCAGGCCGCAACGGCGTTCCAGTAGTTGAGCGGGTAGCTGAGCCGTCCGGTGCCGAAGCTCGCGCCGACCAGGTCGGCGGGGAACGCGTCCGGCCACAGCCGGGAGGCGACGGCCAGCGCGCACACGCCCACCGCGCCCGCCAGCACGCCCGCGACCCCCGCGCGCCACGTCTCCCGGCACAGCACGCTGAGCGCGAGCACCAGCAGCCCGGCGTGGTGGAACACGCGCGCGAGCTCGGCCGCCGTGCGCTGGTCGCTCTCGGACCAGCGCAGCGACAGTGCGGTCCACGCGGCCAGCGCGAGCAACCCGAACGCGGGCAGCCAGCCCGCGCGTCCCACGCGGGCGCGGGGGAGCACCCCGACCGCCCAGCCGAGGGCGACGATCCACCACGCCGCGATGCCGAGCTCGGCCCGCGGCACGACGTCGAACGAGCCGCCACGCAGCGCGTAGAGACCGACCACAGCGGCGCACACCACGAACGCGAGCGCTCTCACCATCGGCCGACTGTAGAGGCGAAACGGGCCGCTTCCGATGCGCCTTCGCCACCGACCGATGCGGACCTCGCATCGCGGTGTCATCCCGCGCCGCCGCGTGCGTTGGGAGGGGTATGACGACGGCCGTGATCCGGAGCTTCGCACTGCTCAGCCTCCTCGTCCTCGCCGCCCCGGCGGCCGCCCAGGACTGCGAGGCGCCGCCCGGCACGGCGGCCATCGAGCAGTACTGCGAGAGCGTCCCCGAGTCGACCGGCAACCGGTCCACGCGCGACCGCAACCAGGCGCGCGGCGAGACGCGGACGAACGCCGGTGGCCTGCCGCGCTCGGAGCAGCCGGACACGACGCCCGTGCCCGAGACGACGATGCGGGAGATCGAGCGCGCGGGTGAACGCGGCGAGCAGCTGAGCCGGGTGCTGCGTGGTGCAGGCAAGCCGCGTGCCGACAACCGGGAGCCGAAGCCGACGAAAGAGCGCGACAGGTCGCCGGCCGTACAGCGAACGCCCGTCGAGACGCCCGTGCCCGTGCAGACCGGCAACGCGTTCAGCGCCGTCGGCGCGGCGGTCTCCGGCGGCGACACCGTCGGCGGGACGTTCCCGCTCATCCTGCTCGCGATCGCCGGCCTGATCGGCGGCGCCGGGTTCATCCGGCGCGGGCGCGGAGGCCGATGACGCGCGACGCCGAGCTGCGGCGCGTCTACGGCGATCACATCAACGCGGTGTTCGCGTTCTTCGCCTCCGTCGTGGAACGCCACACCGCCGAGGACCTGACGGCGTCCACGTTCGAGCGCGTGATCCGGGCGTGGGACGGCTTCGACCCGCGGCGCGGATCAGAGCGCGCGTGGGTGATGACGATCGCGCACAACCTGCTCAACGACCACTTCCGGCGCCGGCGGTTCCGGCGCGCGGCGTCACTCGACGAGCACCCGTTCCTGGCCGACTTCCTCACCACCGAAGGGGACCCGATGGACCAGCGCCTGCAGCGCGACGAGCTGCGCGCGTGGCTTGCGTGCCTCAACCAGCGCGACCGGACGGCGATCGCCCTGCGCTACGGCGCGGATCTGACCGCCGCTGACATCGGCGCCGTGCTCGGCCTCACGCCGAGCACGGCGCACCAGGTCATCTCGCGCGCTCTGCAGCGTCTGCGCCGCGAGGCGGAGCGCACCGCAGCACCCGCCGCGTCACCGACCGGTCGCGATAGGTGATGCGCGGCTCGCCCGACGCGCTCCGCACGACGAACGGCACGCGTTCCGTGCGCGTGACCGGGACGTACCGGCAGGGATCGTCGGCGTCCACGGGCGCCGAGTCGCGCACCAGCGAGACCGCGAGTGCCGTCGCGGCCAGCCCGCCGGCGAACGCCAGCGTGAAGCGGTGGCGCGAGCGCCGGCGCGGGGTGAACAGCCGCGCCTCCAGCGCTTCCACGAACTCCGGCTCGGGCTCGGGGCGGCTCGCTTCGAGGATCGCTTCGATCGTCGGCACCGTCACTGTGAACGCACGAGCGCTGCGAAACTCGACACTGCTGCTGCTGATCGCGGCGCCGAGCGCGCACGCCATGCAGATCGGCTTCTATGACCCGGCGTTCGCCGCGCCCGACCGCGCCGTCTGGCTCGACCGCGCGCGCGACGCCGGCAGCACGGTCGTGCGGATGGACGTGAACTGGTCGCTGGTCGCGCCCCACCGCCCCGCGAACGCGACCGACCCGAACGACCCGGCCTACCGCTGGGCGACCGTCGACGGCGCCGTCAACGACGCGACCGCTCGCGGCCAGCGCGTGATCCTCACGATCTGGGGTGCGCCGCCGTGGGCCGAGCAGGGCCAGCGCCCCGCCACCGCGCCGCTCGGCGTCTGGATGCCGAACGTCGCCGCCCTGAAGGAGTTCGCGACCGCCGCGGGCCTGCGCTACGCCGGCCGCGTCCGCGCGTGGCAGATCTGGAACGAGCCGAACCTCTCCCAGCACCTGCAGCCGCAGTGGCGCAACGGGAAGATGTTCGCGCCCGTCCGCTACCGCCAGATGCTCACCGCGGCCTACGACGCGCTCAAGGCCGTCGACCCGGGCAACCTGATCGTCACCGCCGGCACCGGCCCGTACGGCGACCCCCGGCCGGGCGCGGACCGGATCATGCCCGTGCGCTTCTGGCGCGCCGTCATGTGCCTCGACGGCGAGCGGCTACGCCCGCGCAAGTGCGGCGCGAAGGCGAGCTTCGACGTGCTGGCCCACCATCCGTACGGCACGCGCGGCCCGCGTTCGCGCGCTCGCAACGAAGACGACGTCGCCATCCCCGATCTCGCCAAGCTCAAGCGCGTCGAGCGGGCGGCAGCGCGGGCGAAGACCGTGCGCCCGGCCACCCGGAAGCCGCTGTGGGTGACCGAGGTGTCGTGGGATTCGAGCCCACCCGACCCGGACGGCGTGCCCGCCCAGCAGCACGCTCAGTGGCTGATCGAGGCGATGAACGTGCTCGAGCGCCAGCACGTCGAGGTCGTGACGTGGTTCCGATTGCGCGATCAGCCGCCGGTCCCGAGCTTCGCGGCCACGAACCAGTCGGGCCTCTACCTGGTGACCGGCGAGCCCAAACCCGCGCTCGCCGCGTTCATGTCGGTTAGGGATCGACTGTCAGGCGGGGCCTGAACCAGGCGTTCCAAGGGGCGTGCGCCAACCCAACGCCTCATCGAAGGAGCCCTCATGAAGTGCAAGCGCATCGCGATCCTCGCGGTCGCGGGCGTGCTCGCCCCCTCCGCCGTGGCGGTCGCCGCGACGTTCGGCGGCACGCCCGGTGACGACGTCCTCGTCGGCACGGCGCAGGACGACGTCATCCGCGGGTTCGCGGGCACCGACACGCTCCTCGGCCTCGCCGGCGGTGACTTCATCGACGGTGGCAGCGGCAACGACGCCATCCAGGGCGACGGCGAGTGCCCGCCCGGCACGCCGCTCCCCGACTACTGCTCGGACGGCAACACCGGCAACGACACGCTGGAAGGCGGGATCGGCGACGACGACCTCGACGCCGGCGACGGCGACGACAACGTCCGCGGCGAGGACGGCAACGACACCGTGCTCGCCGGCGACGGCGCCGACACGGTCGGCGGCGGCGACAACGACGACGTGCTCGACGGCGAGGACGGCAACGACACGCTCGCGGGCAACGACGACGCGGACACCGTCAACGGCGGCGAGGGCAACGACCGCCTGATCGGCGGCGAGGGCACCGATCTCCTCGACGGCGACGAAGGCAACGACTACGCGTCCGGCGGCGAGGGCAACGACCGCCTGCTCGGCGGGGACGGGGCCGACCAGCTGCTCGGCGGCGCCGACAACGACCGCCTCACGGGCGGCGACGGCCGCGACACGCTGAGCGGCGGGTCCGGCAATGACGTCGTCAACGCCGTCGACGGCGAGGTGGACACGATCACGTGCGGCAGCGGGCGGGACCGCGTGGCCGCGGATTCGGACGACAAGGTCGCAGACGACTGCGAGAACGTCGATGGAGAGGACTGACCCATGATCAAACGCATCGCGGTCCTGGCCGTGACCGGCCTGCTGGCCACGGCCGCCGTGGCCTACGCGGCGGTCATCAACGGCACCCCCGGCAACGACACCCTGATCGGCACCTCCCAGGTCGACCAGATCACCGCCTTCGCGGGTGACGACACGATCCTCGGCCTCGGCGCCAACGACACGATCGACGCGGGCGCCGGCAACGACACCATCCAGGGCGACGGCGAGTGCCCGCCCGGCACACCGCTGCCGCAGTACTGCTCGCCCGGCAACTCCGGCGAGGACACGATCGACGCCGGCGACGGCAACGACACGGTCGCCGCGGGCGCGGGCGACGACACGGTCGACGGCGATGATGGCGAGGACACGATCGAGGGCGAAGCCGGCGTGGACACCGTCTCCGGCGGCGATGACGACGACGAGATCGCCGGCGACGACGGCTCCGACCGGCTCAGCGGCGGCGACGGCGAGGACGAGATCGACGGCGATGACGGCAACGACCGCATCTCCGGCAACGACGACGACGACCTCCTCGACGGCGGTGAGGGCAACGACCAGCTCGGCGGCGGCGACGGCGACGATCGCCTCACCGGCGGCGACGGCGGCGACACGCTGTCCGGCGGCACGGACGCCGATCGCCTGACCGGCGAGGGCGGCCGCGACACGATCGACGGCGGCTCGGGCAACGACGACATCCGCGCCGTCGACGACGAGCGCGACACCATCCGCTGCGGCAGCGGCCGGGACACCGTCCGCGCCGACCGCACCGACCGCGTGTCCGGCGACTGCGAACGCGTGCGCCGGAGCTCGTAGATGGCCGCCGCCCCAGCACTCCTCGACCGGCCGCGCGTTCGCGTCGAGCGGCCGGTCGCTCCTCGCTCGCTGAGGATCCAGCTGTGGAGCTGCAACTACGACCCTGAGCCGAGCGGGATCGCGCCGCTGAGCTCGATGTGGGCGCAGGCGATGCAGGCCCGCGGGCACCACGTGGACGTCGTGGCCGCGCACCCGCACTATCCCGCCCCGATCTGGGGCAAGCGGGTGCGCCCGTACCGGCAGGTGCTCGACGGCGTCCCCGTCCTGCGGCTGCCATTGTGGGTCGGGCACGACAGCGCGTTCCAGCGCATGCGGCAGGAGCTCGCGCACACCGCCGCGCTCGGGGCCGCGCTGCCGGTGCTCGGCCGCCCGGACGTGATCGTGGCCGTGTCCCCGAGCTTCCCGGCGCTCGTGCCGGCGATGCTCGACGCGCACGCCCGCCGCATCCCGTGGACGCTCTGGCTCCAGGACATCCTGCCCGACGGAGCCGCGACCACCGGGCTGATCCGCTCGGGCCCCCTGCTGTCCGCCCTCAGGGGGCTCGAGCGGGTCGCATACCGGAGCGCCTCGCGCGTGTTCGTGATCTCGGACGCGTTCCGGCGCAACCTCCTGGCCAAGGGCGTGCCGGAGGCGAAGATCACGCGCATCTACAACCCGTCGGCGGTGCCCGTCGGGGCCCACCGCGCGCCGGAGCGGGTGGACGGGCCGGCCCGGCTGCTCGTGATGGGCAACATCGGGCATTCGCAGGGACTGGCGCAGTTCGTCTCGGCGGCGTCGGCGGGGCTGGAGCGCGCCGGTGCGCTGCTGCGCATCGCGGGCGCCGGCGTGGCCGAGGACGAGGTGCGCGAAGCGTGCGGGCCGCGCGCGGAGCTGCTCGGGCTGCTGCTCGGACAGGCGATGGAGGCCGAGTTGCGGGCGACGACGCTGGGTGTGGTCACGCAGCGGGCCGACATCACGGAGTTCAACCTGCCGTCGAAGCTCATGAACTACATGGCGCACGGCCTGCCCGTGCTGGCGGTGGTCAACGAGCGCTCCGAGTGCGCGCGGATCGTGCGTGAGTCGGGCGCCGGCTGGGTGGTCGACGCGGGGCGGATGGGCGAGCTCGACTCGGTCCTGCCGCGCATCCTGCGGCACGCGTCCGAGCTGGCGGTGCGGGGGCGGCGTGCGCACGCGTACGCGGCCGAGCACTTCTCGCCCGAGCGGGTGGTCGAGAAGTACGAGCGGGATCTCGTCGGACTGGTGCCCGTTCGTTGAGTGTGAGCCGCCGCGACGCCGTCGACGCCATCGGCGCCGGCTTCGTCCTGCAGGGGACGGTGCTGGTCAGTGGCGTGCTGGCGGCGCGGCTGTTGGGACCGGAGCAGCGCGGCGAGCTCGCGCTGCTGTGGGTCGTCGCGCTGGCGCTCGCCCAGCTTGGGGCCATGGGCGGGCCGGCGGCGATGGCGGTGTTCCTCGCGCGAGGGAATGTGGACGCGCGCACGCTTTTCGGAGCGTGCGCGCGCACCGCCGCCTGGCAGGTGCTGGTGGTGCTGGTCGTGCAGGCGGGCGTGCTCGCGGTGCTGATGTGGGAGCTCGCCGCGGTGATCACGCTGGCCGCTCCGGCCGCGATGATCGCGCAGGTCTACGGGCTCTCCGTGTTGCAGGGGCTCGGGCGGCTGCGGGTGATGCAAGGGCTGCGGCTGTTGCCGACGACGGCGTATGCCGCGGCGCTGGTGATCGCCCTGGTGCTGGGCGCGTCCTCGCTGGCGTGGGTGGCGTTCGCGTGGGCGGGCAGCTACGCGCTCGCGGCGGCGGCGACGTGCGGCTACGCGTGGCGCGTGCTGCCGGCGCGTCGCGGTGAGGTCGTCGACGCGCGCGAGGTGCGCGCGTTCGGGCGGCGCACGATGCTCGGGTCGATCTCGCCCCTGGAGACGTTCCGGGTCGATCAGCTGCTGGTCGGGCTGGTGCTCTCCCCGCTGCAGCTCGGCTTGTACGTGGCCGCGCTGGCGTTCACGAACCTGCCGCGCTTCATCGCGCAGGGCATCGGCCAGGTCGCGGTGGCGCGGATCGCACCGCTGGGGCTCGGCGAGGCACGGGCCGCCGTGGTGCGCTTCACGGTGCTGTCGGCCGGGCTCGCGCTCGTGGTCTCGGCGCCCTTGGCGGCGCTGGCCGGGCCGCTCGTGGCGCTCGCCTTCGGAGACGCGTTCGCGGGCGCCGCAGTGCTGATCCCGGTGCTGCTGGCGAGCACCGTTCTGGTGTGCGCCCGGCGCGTGCTGGGTGACGCGCTGCGCGGCGCCGGACACGCCGGCGCCGGCTCGGTCGCGGAGCTGTGCTCCTACGTCGCGGTCGTGCCCGCCCTGGCGGTGGGCGTGCTCTCCGGCGGCGCGCTCGGCGTCGCCTGGGCGCTGGTCGGCTCTTCGCTCGTGAGCCTGCTGGTGCTCGTTGGCCTCGCGTACCGGGCGCTCTTCGTACGCGGCAAGGTCGCCGCCGCGCTGGCATAGACGGCGGCGTGCTTTGCCGCGGAGGCCTCCCACGAGAACGTGCGCGCGTGGGCGAGGCCCGGTTCGACGAGCCGCTCGCCCTCGTCGAGGACGCGCTCGATCGCCTGCGCCAGCTGCGCGGCGTCGCGCGGGTCGAACGTGATCGCCGCGTCGCCGACGACCTCCGGCAGCGAGGCGGCGTTGCTGACTGCGGTCGGGCAGCCGCACGCCATCGCCTCCAGCGGCGGCACGCCGAAGCCCTCGAACAAGGACGGGAAGACGAGCGCGCGGGCACGGCGATAGAGGATCGGCAGCTCGTGCGTCTTCAGGTAGCCCAGGTGATGGACGCGGTCGGCGACGCCGGCGCGGCGCGCGTGCCGGTTGAGCGCGTCCTGCGCGTCGTAGGTCTGGCCCGTGAGGACCAGGTCGATGCCCGGGACGCGCGCGAGCGCCTCGATCAGCGTCGCGTGGTTCTTGTGCGGCCACAGGTTCGCGGGGAAGAAGATGAACTCGCGCGGGAGCTCGAGCGCGGCGTCGTCCGGCGTCGGCGTCGGGGAGAAGCGCGCGTGGTCGATGCCGTGGTGGATCGCCGTGACGCGGTCGGGCGCGACGCCGAGCCGGTCGATGATGCCCCGGCGCGCGTGCTCGGAGACGGTGACGACGTGCGTCGCGTGCTTGGCCGAGCCGTCGTACGCGAGCGCCCGGTACGCGCGCTGCGCGCGGCTGAAGAAGTGCGGCAGCTCGTGGTGCTGGATGTCGTGCAGGGTCACCACGGTCGGGCGGTGCGTGCGCGGCAGCGCCACGGCGACGGGGTAGTGCACGACGTCGAAGCCGTCCGGGAGCCGTTTGACCGTCGCGCGGGCGAGCGCGGCGGCGCGCTTGGCGGTCCCACCCTCCGGCTCGAGGCCGGGTAGGTGACGGAGGCTGGTCGCCCCGCCGACGCGGTCCCTGTAGGCCTCGACGATCGCGCGATTGCCGAGCACGACCGTCTCGTGCGGGCCGGCGTGGTACGCGCGCAGCAGCCCGCGCACGTAGGACTCGGCACCGCCCACCTTGCCCGGGCGGACGGTGAGCAGCGAGAGGCCGACGCGGGTCATGGAAGCTCCGAGGAGGCCGCGGCGGCGGACGGCCGTGCGGCGCCCACGGCCTCGTCGAGCGCGGCCAGCGCGTTCTCCGCCCGGGTGCGAAGCGTCGCCAGCCGGATGGGGTCCGGCGGGGTCGCGGTGTCCATCACGGCGCCGATCCACGCGGCTTCCGCGCGCGGCTCGAGCAGGCGCAGGTCGAGGTCGGCCGCGAACGAGCGCGTCTTCGGGGCACTGCCGACGACCACGGTCGGCCGGCCCGCGAGCGCGGCGAAGACGGTGAAGTGCAGGCGCATGCCGACGCACACGTCCGCGGCCGCGACCGCGCGGTAGACCTCCTGCCAGGTCGCCGTCCGCGGCACGACGTGGCACGGCTGCGCGAGCTTGGAGGCGAGCGCGTCGAGCGCCGCGCCGTCGCTGTGCGCGCGACGGTCCATCGGCACGAGCGTCACGGGCCGGCCGTCGGCCGCGAGCCACTCGGCGAGCCCGTCGATCAGCGAGTCGGGCGCGTCTGCGCGGAGGCTGACCGCGACCGAGCCGTCGGGCGCCGGCGGGTCGGGCAACCGCACGCCCGGTAGGAACATGGTGTCGGCGGCGAGCGCGACGTCCCGCCCGCCGACTTCGCGGAGCAGCGCCGCCGTCGCCGCGTCGCGCGCGCTGACGGTCCGCGCGCGCCGCAGGACGTACCGTGCGGCGGCGCGGCTCGCCCGGTGCCGGAGGTTCTCGGCGCCGACCGCGGTGATCGCGAACGACACGCCGCAGCCGCGCGCCGTGGTCGCCACGACGATCAGGTAGCGCAACAGGCCCGCGATCCCGCGCGTGTCGACGTCCTCCTGGAACATCGTCCCGCCGCCCGCGATCACGAGATCGGACGCGCGGATCGCGCCCGCGAGCGCCCGGACGGGCCGGACCGGCACGCGCCCGGGCACGTCCGCGCCCTTCAAGGTGCGGCGCACGTCCACGCCCGGATAGCGGTGCCGCAGCGCGTCGGCGAGCGCGTCGACGAGGGCCTCGTCGCCGACGCTGACGATCGCCCCGTCTTCGTCGAGGGCCGTCGCCGAGCAGATCAGGACGCGCCGCAGGGGCGGCGGCGAGACGGCCGCCGCGTGGGGCGGCGCGGCGAGGCCGTCCGGCGCGGGCGGCGAGGGTCGGCCTCGGGGCGGCGCGGCGGCGGGCGGCGCGGCGAGGCCGTCCGGCGCGGGCGGCGAGGGTCGGCCTCGGTGCGGGGCGGTTGCGGGTGGGCGGGGCGGGACCGTGGCGGTCGGGGGGCGGCGGCTCATGCCGGGGTCCTCCAGGCGAGCACGCGGCGGCGGCGCCGCGTGCGTCCGGTCGCGGGGCGGGGTGGGATGTCCTCGTCGGCGAGGATCGCCGCGGGGACGGAGCGGCCGAGCCACTCGGCGAGCGCCTCGTCGCCGACCGCGGCCAGGCCGCGGGACATGGTCGCGGAGCGGTCCAGCGGGCGGTGGGCGTCGCCGGCGACGAGGTGGGCGAGGCCCTCCTGCAACAGCACGCGTGCGGTGCGTTGGGCGGTCGCTCCGCGGCGGCCGGTCAGCGAGCCGGCCGTCAGCTGCGCGAGCGCGCCCGCCTCGACGAGCTCGCGCAGGCGGGACGGGTCGGCCTGCACGTCCGGGTTGCGCTCCGGGTGGGCGATGATCGGCACGAAGCCCGCGAGGCGCAGCAGGAACAGGGTCGTGCCGGCGTTCAGCGGCAGACCGGTGTAGGGCGGCTCGACGAGCAGGTAGCGCGAGCCGGCGATCGCGAACGGCGCGAGGTCGTCGGGCGGCAGCGCAGCGGCGACTTCGAGGCTCACCTCGCCGCCCCGGACCACGTCGATCGGCAGCGGCGGCAGCGCGCGCAGCCCGGCGTCCAGCTGCGAAGCCGTCGTCGGGTAGTCCGAGCGCACGTGCGGGGTGGCCGCGAGCACGCGGACGCCGTCGGCGCACGCCGCCCGCGCGATCGCGACGGCCTCCTCCGCGGACGCGGCGCCGTCGTCGAGCCCCGGCAGCACGTGCGAGTGCAGGTCAAGCACGGCGCACCAGCCCGCGGTAGGCAGCGAACACGAGCGCGCTGCTCAGCGCCCAATAGGTCACGGAATGGAACGCGTCGCCGCGGATCAGCGTGATCACGTACGGCAGCGTCACGGCCCACCAGAGCACGGGCCAGACGCTCGTCGCCGCCACGACGCGGCGGTACACGGCGGCCAGCACGAACCCCAGCGCGAAGCAGGCGGCCACGACGCCGCCGGGCCCGAAGTTCGCGTACGACTCCCCCAGCATCGACAGCGACGCCTCCGTTCCTGCACCCGCGGATTGGTAGTAGTACGCCGGATACAGCTCGCGGGTGAACCACGTGTTCCCGCCGCCGACCGGCTTGTCGGCCCACACGAAGCGCGGCACCGGGAACGTGAAGATCGGCAGGTAGGTGCGCCCGTACTGCCACTCCAGCCCGGTCGAACGCGCGCGCACGACCATCGCCAGCGCGTCGTAGGGCGTGGCGTCGCGCCCGCCGAGCGTCGTCTCCGGCAGCGTGCGCAGCTGGGCGGTCGTCAGCTCGACCACAGAACCGCCGGCGCCCTCGTAGGTCGAGTCGCGGGTGGCCACGCGCGCGCCCACGAAGAAGATCAACGCCGCGCCCACCACCCACACGAGCGTCCGCACCCGCAACGGCGCGCGCAGGTAGTGGAACAGCAGCACCATCGGCAGGAACGTGCCGATCAGCAACGCCGCCCGCCCGCCGGTCAGGAAGTCGCCGAACATCACGAGCACGAACGCGCCGCCGAGGATCATGCGCCACGCGCCCGCGCGCGGCGGCCGCCGCACCAGGAAGGCCGCCAGCAGGACAAGCGCGACGGCCTTCACCGGCAGCCCGATCTGCGCGAGATAGCCGCGGCCGAAGAACACCGACGCGCGCTCGGACAATGACGACACGTACGCGCCGAGCCCGCCCGTCTCGGCGATCAGCGTCCCGTAGCCCCACAGCTCCAGTGCGGCGCACACGGCCAGCGCGAGCAGCGCCGACCCACCGACCACGACGCGCCGGTCCAACGCGCTGATCCGCGCCGTCGTGGCCCGGAACGCCCCTCGGCCCACCGGATCGACGAAGTGGTAGGACGCGTGCCCGAGCGCCAGGCACGCGAGCCCCAGCAGCACCAGCCCGCACGCGCCCTGCATCGCCGCGTACAGCGGCCCGCTCACGAGCTCGTCGTCGATCCGCCGCGTCGGCCCGATCCGCCCCGAGGCCAGGATGTACGCCGGCCGCAACACGTACAGCACGCACAGGATCGCGCTGAGCACCACCAGCGGCGAGAGCGGATCGCGCGTGGTCGCGAACCCGTAGGCCGCGAGCGCCACGCAGGCGCCCGCGGTCGCGACGACGAGGAACGCGACGCCCGGATCGGGCACCGCGACCTGCGCCGTCAGCCACCCGGCCGCCACGGCCAGCGCCGCGCACGCGGCCAGGACCAGCGGCGCGCTGCTGACGCGGGCGGTCAACCGCGCAGACCCGCGAGCCGCCGCTCCGGCCGTACCGGCTCGCCGTAGCCGTATCCGTAGCCGTACCCGTCACCCGCGACCGACTCGTCGCCGGTGAGCACGAACCCGAGCTTGTCGGCCGGCATCGCGTCCGTCAGGCGCGCGAGCTCCTGCATCATCGGCCGCCGGATCAGGTTCATGCGCGCGGCGACGAGCACCGCGTCGGCCTGCGTGGAGAGCGTCATGCCGTCGCTGACCTTGAGCACCGGCGGCGTGTCCAGCAGCACGAGATCGGCGCGCTCCCGCAGCTCGCGCAGGATGCTCGCCAGCCGGCGCCCGCCGACGAACTCGCCGACGTCCGGCGGCAGCGCGCCCGCGGTCAGCACGCCCAGCGAGCCGACCGGCTCGTCCGCGCCGTACTCGACCCCCAGCGGCACCGGGACGATCGCGTCGTCGAGCCCGTGCTCACCCAGCGCGACCTCGGTCACGCCGGGCCGGCCGGCGGCGTCGAAGAAGCGCGCCAACGTGGAACGGCGGAAGTCGAGGTCCACCAGGACCACGCGCTTTCCCGACCGCGCCAACGCCACCGCCAGGTTCGCGATGATCGTCGACTTGCCCTCGCCCTGGACGGCGGACGTGACCATGATGGTCCGCGCGCCGCGGTCCAGGTTGAGGAACTCGACGTTGGACCGCAGCAACCGCAGCGGCTCGGCGGCGGCGCCGTTCGGGTACTCCATCATCACGAGCTTGTGCGACTCGCGCAGCCGCCGCGGGGGTTCGGGCAGGCGCGCCACCAACGGCAGCCCGAGGACCTCCGTGAGCTCCTCGGCCGAGCGCACGCGCGTGTCCAGCGCCTCGCGCAGGAACGCAAAGGCAAGCCCGAGCGCGAGGCCCAGCGCGATCCCGAGCGGCAGGTTGCGCAGCGGCCGCGGCGCGACCAGCGCCGCCTCGTCCGCCCGGCGCGCGACGCTCACGTTGGAGCCCTGCAGCGCCTGGATCGTCGACAGCTGCTCGTCCTTGGCCACGAGCTCGTCGTACAGCTCGCCGCGCGGCTCGTCGAGCTGCTCCACCCGCCCGCGGATGCCGCGCCGGGCGATCTCGAGCGCGCCGTTGTCGAGCGTCCGCCGGTAGGCGACGAACGACTCGGCCCACGCGGTCGCGAGCGCGACCGTCGCCGGCTCGTCGACGTCGGTCACGCGGAACTCGAGCAGGTCGGCGTTCGGCAGCACCGTGATCTGCGTGCGGTCCAGCAGCTCGCGCGGGGTCATCCCGGTCTCGCGGGACCGCTGCAGCACCAGCGCGGCGACCTCGGGCGAGCGCGCGAGCTCGGCCTGCGTCTGCGCGATCCGCTGGAAGTCGTTGCCGATCTGCTGATCGCCCAGGCCGGACAGCAGGTTGGCCAGGTTCTGGCGGCCGAGCAGCACCTGCGACGCCGCCTGGTAGGTCTTCTCCTGCAGCAGCGAGTAGCCGAGCGCGGCGGCCGTGACGAGCACCACGGTCGCCACGATCACCCACTTGCGGCGGACCACGACGTGCAGGTAGTCCCGAAGGCTCTTGTGGTCCATCGGTTACCTCCGAGCGACGACGAAGTAGTGCGTGGCCAGGTTGTCGAGGCCGCGGTCGGCCGCGAAGCTCTCGTAGGCGAGGTACGCCCGCTGCACCAGCGCCGAGAAGTGGAAGTAGACGGCGCCGCGGTAGTGCGGCTCGATCGACACCTCGCTCCAGCCCGCGAACAGCGGCCGCAGCGCACTCGCGTGGCAGCGGTCGTAGTAGGCGGGGAAGACGGGATGCAGGCCGTCGGACGGGCGCCGCATGACCTTGGAGACCACCGCGTGGCCGACCCGGTCCGGCAGCACCCGGTTGACGATGCCGAACGCCGAGTAGCCGCCGCTGAAGAGCGCGAGGAACTCGCCGCCGGGCTTCAGGTAGGAGTAGACGTTGTCGAGCGCGCGGCCGAGCGGTTTGACGTGCTCGAGCACCTGCCAGGAGACGGCCAGGTCGACCGTTCCGGCCAGCGACGGCACGCGCCGGCTGAGGTCCGCGACGACGTGCTCCTGGTAGGCGCCGTCCGGGGCGCGGAGCAGCTCGTCCTCGGAGATGTCGAGCCCCACCCAGCGCGTGTCGGCGCGCTCGCCGGCCGGGAGGCTGGGGTGGCGGCCGGCGCCGATGTCGAGCACGGTCGCGCCGGGGCGCAGCCGCTCGCGGATCGCGTCCTGGAACATGGGTCGCCAGGCGGTGGCGTAGCGGGGCGGGAGCGGGACGCGGGCCTCGCGCTCGCTGACGGGCAGCACAGTGGAGCTCACGGGGGCACGGTTGCCCAAACCCGGCCCGGGTGGGCGCGTTGATCCCTGATCGGCACGGTCGCTGGCGGAACGGGGATGGCGGGCGCGGACCCGGCGGAGCGCGGGCAGGGTGGGGCGCCATGGGGACAGTGATCGTGACCGGGTCGGGCGGGCTGATCGGCTCCGAGGCCGTACGCCACTTCATCGAGACGGGCTTCGACGTGATCGGGCTCGAGAACGACATGCGCGCGCAGTTCTTCGGGGACGAGGCGTCGACGTCGAGCACCACGCAGCGCCTCGTCGACCGCTACGACGAGTTCCGCCACGTCGCGCTGGACATCCGCGACCGTGACGGCATCGACCGCGTCGTGCGCGAGGCGCCGGATCTGGCCGCGATCGTCCACACCGCGGCGCAGCCCTCACACGACTGGGCGGCGAGCGACCCGCACACCGACTTCGGCGTCAACGCGCTCGGCACGCTGAACCTGCTGCAGGCCGCGCGCGACCACGCGCCCGACACGCCGTTCATCTTCATGTCGACGAACAAGGTCTACGGCGACCGCCCGAACTTCCTGCCGCTGATCGAGACCGACACGCGGCTCGAGCTGCCGGAGGATCACGAGTGGCACCGTGGCATCGACACGACGATGTCGATCGACACGTGCCTGCACTCGCTGTTCGGTGTGAGCAAGGCCGCGGCGGACCTGATGGTGCAGGAGTACGGGCGCTACTTCGGCATGCCGACCGTGTGCTTCCGCGGCGGCTGCCTGACCGGCCCGTCGCACCGCGGCGCACGCCTGCACGGCTTCCTGTCCTACCTGATGCGCTGCACGATGACCGGCGAGCCGTACACGGTCTACGGCTACGGCGGCAAGCAGGTGCGCGACAACCTGCACTCGCGTGACGTGGTCGCGGCGTTCGAGCGCTTCCGTGCGGCGCCGCGCTCGGCCGCCGTCTACAACCTCGGCGGCGGGCGGGCCTCGAACGTCTCCATGCTCGAAGCGATCGCGCTGTGCGAACAGATCGCGGGGCGCCCGCTCAACTACGCGCTCTCCGACGACGCCCGTGCCGGCGACCACCGCTGGTGGATCAGCGACGTCAGCGCGTTCGAGCGCGACTACCCCGGCTGGAAGGTCACGGTCGGCGTGCGCGACATCCTCGAGGAGATCCACGCGGTCAACGCCGCCGAGTGGGCGGTGCCCGCCTAGCGGCGCGGGCGGGCGGTGTACGTTCGTCCGGCGCGCACGATCACGTTGCGGCCGCGGACCTTGTCGCGCACGAGCACGCTGCCCTGCGTCACGCGCGTGAGCGTCCCGCGGCAGGAGTCCTGGACGAGCCAGCGGGTGCCGCGGACGGTCGCCGCGCTGTACTTGCCGCTGGTGCGGAACGCGCCCTTGCCGTCGCCCCACAGCTTGCGTGACTTGGCCTTCTTCTGCGCGGCGCTGCCGCGCCGCCCGCAGGAAGCGAGCGGCTCGTTGAGCGTGAAGTTCACGACGTTGCCGCTCTGGCTGATGCGGAACATCCCGTCGAAGAGGCGGACGGTCTCCACCGGGCCGCCCCGGCGGGGGACGGCGCGCAGGACCACGGAGCCGCGCCTGGCGTCGATGGTCGCGCCGAACGGGACGTCGTCGAGTGCCGTGAGGGCGACGAAGCGCGAGCTGCCGGGCAACCGGACCCGCACCGTGCCGGTCGGGCTGACGACCACGCTGCGGTTGAACTGCGGCTGCGGATCGGGCGGCGGCTGGGTGGGTGGCGGCGGCAGTGGGGGCGGCGGCGGCGCTTGAGCGACCGGGATGGCCGAGACGTGGATCTGGGGGCCGTTCTCCCACACGGCGACCCCGACATGATCCGCGGCGGCGGCCACGCGCATGCTGCCCGGCTGCACGCTGAAGCCCGTGTCCGCGAGGACGGTCGCCGCGCCGGGCACGCCGTTGTCGGACACGACGTGGACGGCGTGATAGCCCGCGGCGTCCAGCGTCGGGTAGACGGCGTGCAGGCGGCCGGCGGGGTCGCCGGCCAGGTGGGACTCGCTCGAGTCGCCCGGCCCGAGGTTGACCGGCGCGCCGAACCCGGCGCCGGTGAAGCGCCGGAGGACCATGGTGCCGGCCGCGTCGCCGGCCAGCATGGTCAGCCCGAACGGGCCGCCCGCGAGCCGGGGGTAGGTGGCGTAGCCGATCTCCACGGGCTCGGACCAGTTGGCGGCCACGTTGATGTCGCCCGTGCCGAGGTAGCGGCGGAAGCGGACCTGGTCGCCGAGCGCGGTGCCGAACACCGTCACCGGGTTGGCGCCGTCCAGCCCGACCGCGCCGTAGTAGGGCCGCTCGGCGTCGAGCGTCGCGATCGGCGTTGCGCTGCCGCCGCTCAGCGGCACGTTCTGGAACAGCCCGCCGCGGCCGTCCGCGTCAGTCACGACCGACACCGTGTCGCCCGGCCCGTCGGCGGACTCGTGGATCGGGACGTTGCCGCCGACGACGCGCGCGGTGAAGCTCGCGCCGCCGTCCGTGGACACGTACTGCGTGATGCCGACCGCCTGGCCGGTCCGCCACACCAGGACCGACACGCGCCCGCCGAGCAGCGACACGTGCGGGCGGCTGGTGGAGATCGTCCCCGGCGTGATCGGGAGCGTCAGCGCGACGTCGCAGGCGGTCGCCCCGCGCGGCAGCCGGCAGAACTGCGGCGTGTCCTGCGCGTCCGCGCCGTTCCAGGCGATGTACGCGGTGCCGGCGCTGTCCACGGCGACGGCGGGCGTGTCTCCGGTGCCGACCGCGAACGGCGCGGCGCTCGCGCCGCCCGCCAGCGCGAAGAAGGCGAGGACGGCGACGACGGCGATGCGCACAGGGCGACCCTCGCAGACGAGGGCCGCCCGGTGCAACCCCTCCTACCCCAGGACGTGGCTCAGCTCGCCCGAACGGATCAGCTCCACCACGGCCGCGATGTCGCGGTCCATGCGGCGGTCCCGGTCCAGCGGGGCGACCCGCGCGCGGATCAGCGCGTGCGCCTCGCGGACCTTCGGGCTGGCCTGCTCGATCCCGCGCAGGTCCAGGGCCTGCGCGAGCGCGATCAAGTGGATCGCTGCGATGTGCTGGGCGATCTCCACGATCGAGCGCGCGTCACGCGCGCTGATCGTCCCCATGGAGACCTTGTCCTGGTTGTGGGCCTCGGTCGAGCGGCTGTGGATGCTCGCCGGGTTGCACAGCTTCATCGCCTCGGCGGTCAGCGCCGAGCACGAGAGCTGCATGCCTTTGAAGCCGTGATGGAGCCCGGCCTCGAAGTCGTCGGGGGCGAAGTAGGGGATCAGGTTCGGCGTCAGGCCGGCGTTGAACTTCTCGTCCACCACCAACTCGAGCTGGCGGTCCATCAGGTCGCACAGGTTGGCCAGCGCGATCTTGAGCGCGTCCATGCCCTGGGCCATGTGGCTGCCGTAGAAGTTGCCGCCGCTCTGGACGCGGCCGGCGCCGACGTCGAACAGCGGGTTGTCGTCGGACGAGTTGATCTCGATCTCGATCCAGCGGTCCACCCACTCGAGCGTGTCGCGCAGCGCGCCCGTGATGTGCGGCGCGCAGCGGATCGAGTACTTGTCCTGGACGGAACGTGTGAGCTCGCGGAAGCCGGCGCCGTCGAGCGGGACGATCTCCTCGGCGTCGTGCGTGAGCTCGGAACCGCCGAGCAGGGAGCGGATGTTCGTCGCGCTCTCGATGATCCCGGGGTGCGGCTTGGCCTCGAACAGGAAGGCGTTGAAGTGGCCGTGGTTGCCCAGCAGCGCCTGGCTGGCCATCGCCGTGCACAGGTCCACCGTGAAGGCGAGCTCGCGCGCGTCGGCGGCGGCCAGCACAGCGAAGCCGGACATGAACGACGTGCCGTTGGTGAGCGCGAGCCCTTCCTTGGCTTCGAGCTCGAGCGGCTCGAGGCCGAGCTCGGCGAGCACGTCGGACGCCTCGCGGGTGGCGCCCTCGTACGCCACCTCGGTCTCGCCCACGAGCGCGCGGCCGACATAGGACAGCGGCACGAGGTCACCGGACGCGCCGCACGACCCCCGCTCGGGGATCAGCGGCAGGATGTCGTGGTTGAGCAGCGTCAGCAGCTGCTCGATCAGCTCGCGGCGGACGCCCGAGTTGCCCTTGGCCAGGCAGTTGGCGCGGAACAGCATCGTGAGCCGCGTCACTTCGGGCGAGGCGACCGGCCCCGTCCCGGCGCCGAGGAAGCGCAGCATGTTCTGCTGCAGCTGGGCGGCCTTCTCCGGCGCGATCTGACGATGCGCGCTGTCGCCGAACCCCGTGGTCACGCCGTAGATCGGGATCTCGCGGGCGATCAGGTCCCCTTTGAGCGCGCGCGCTGCTTCGACGCGGCGCGTGGCCGCGGTCGACAGCGTCGCGCGGCCGCCATGACGGGCGAACCGCACGGCGTCGGCGATCGTGAGCGAGCCGCCATCGAGGTCGATGTGCACGCCCGTGTCCTGATGCAGCAGGTCCGTCATTTGTGGCAACGGTAACGCGCTGTGCGGACCTTGCAACAAAGTTGGGCGTTCTGCCTGAAACTGCGCAGACGCAACCGTTTGGCACTACGCAACATGACCAGATCTGCGGCTCGACCCCGGGCGTGTGTGGCGGTCGAACCTCGGTGAACCGGGTCCGGCGCGGGTAGCCTCGATCTCATGTTCGTTGGTCTGGTCAAAGATCCCGGTGCAGGGTGGGGGCTGCCCGACGAACCCGCTGAAGAGCCGCGTCGGCGCAAGCCGGCGCTGTCGCTCATCCCGTGGCGTCCGCTGGTCTGGATCGCCGCGTTCGTGTTGGCCTTCGCTGTCAGCCGCACGGTCGGCGGCCCGGCGGGATACGCGTTGATGCTGGTCGCGCTCGCGGCCGGCAGCCTGCTGCTCGACCGTCAGCTGGGCCCGGTGCCGCGCGGACTGCGCGAATACCAGTCCTGATCCGGTGTAGGCGCTCCGATCAGGAGGAGCGGCACTACACCATTCGTCGGCGTCTGGACGAACGTCGAGTTGCGTCCGGACCTTGTGGTCCCATTATCTGGCTATGACGCAGCACCGAATCCTCGTCGTCGATGACCGGCCGGACCTCGCGGTCACCCTCCGAATGCTCCTGGAGCGCGCGGGGCACGAGGTGCTCACGGCCGAGAACGGCCGCCAGGGGCTGCGGACGTTCTTCGAGGCGCGGCCCGACCTCGTCGTGCTCGACGTGATGATGCCCGAGCTCGACGGCTGGCAGACGCTGGAGCGCCTGCGTGATCTCAGCGACGTGCCCGTGCTCATGTTCAGTGGGACCAAGCCGGCGCCCGAGCAGCTCGAGCGGCTGCGCCCGGGGCGCGACGCGTTCCGCTCCAAGCCGTTCTTCGGCCAGGACCTCGTCGGCGTGGTCGGCGAGTTGCTCGAAGCCGCCTAAGCGGCGGCGACGAGCGTCTCGAAACGGCCGACGGCCTCGCGGATCACGTCCGCCAGCGGCCGCTCTTCGCCGGCGTCCAGCCATCGCTCCCACGCGACCCGGAACACCGCGATCCCGGTCTCGGCGGCGAGGCTCGCCTCGGGCTCGGGGACGCCGCGGCGCCGGAGTGCGGCGCCGAGCGCCGCGCTCAGCGTCGCCAGCTTGATCAGCTCGCGCTCCTGCAGCTCGGGGGTCGCCGTGATCAGCGCCTGGCGCCGCCGCGAGTGGGGCTGATCCTGGCCAAGCGGCTCGGCCGTGGCCTCGAGCGCGGCGATCACGGCCCGCATCGGCGGCGCGTCCGCGGGGACCGCCTCCGCGGCCGCGACCATCAGCTCCTCGAGCTGCAGCGAGCCGCCGAACAGCACCTCGCGCTTGTCGGCGAAGTGGCGGAAGAACGTGCGCGCGGTCAGCCCGGCGCGCTCGGCGATGTCCGCGACCGTCGTCTGCTCGTAGCCGCGCTCGGCGTACAGGTCCATCGCGGCGTCCCGGAGCCGTCCGCGGGCGTTCGGCTCCCAGCGGGCCATGCATGGGAGTGTAGTGATGACACAGCGTGACATCGCCGTGCTACGGTGATGACACGCTGTGACATCGAAGGAGGAAGACATGCGGTTCTTCGTCACCGGAGCGTCGGGCTGGATCGGCTCGGCCGTCGTCCCGGAGCTGCTGCAAGCCGGGCACGAGGTGGTGGGGCTGGCGCGCTCGGACGCGTCGGCGGAGCGGATCGCGGCGCTCGGCGCGGCCGTGCGCCGGGGTGGGCTGGACGACCTCGACGGCCTGGCCGCGGGCGCGGCCGAGTCCGACGGCGTCGTGCACCTCGGCTACAACCACGACTTCTCGCGCATGGCCGAGGCGGCGCAGACCGACCTCGCGGCGGTCACCGCGATGGGCGCGGCGCTGGAGGGCAGCGACCGGCCGCTGCTGATCGCGTCGGGCACGCTCGGGCTCGCCCCGGGCCGGGTCGCGACCGAGGCCGACGACGCCGACCCGGCCTCACACCCGCGGATCGCGACCGCGCAGGCGGCGCTGGCGATGGCCGAGCGCGGTGTGCGCTCGATCGTGGTGCGCTTCGCGCCGACCGTCCACGGCTCCGGCGACCCGGGCTTCGTCTCCGTCCTGGTCAAGACCGCGCTGGAGAGCGGGGTCTCCGGCTACGTCGGCGACGGCTCCAACCGCTGGCCCGCCGTGCACCGGCTCGACGCGGCGCGGCTCGTGCGGCTGGCGATGGAGGGCGCGCCGGCCGGCTCGGTCCTGCACGCGACGGCGGAGGACGGCGTGCCGGCGATCCAGATCGCCGAGGCGATCGGGCGCGCGCTCGGCCTCGAGACGGCGTCGGTGGCGCCGGAGCACTTCGACTGGCTGGGGCAGTTCTTCGCCGCCGACATCCCCGCGTCCAGTGCGCTGACGCGCGAGCGGCTGGCGTGGGAGCCGGCCGGACCGGGCCTGATCGAGGAGCTCGAAGCGGGTGTCTACAGCCCGCCGGAGACGCGCAGGATCGCGCCGGTCGTGTAGCTCGCGTCGGGGCTGAGCAGCCACGCGACCGCGCCGGCGATCTCCTCTGGCTCGCCGGCGCGGCCCAGCGGCGCCTTCGCCGCGATCCTGTTCGGCCGGTCAGGGTCGGCGTGGATCTCGGTCCAGATCGTGCCGGGCGCGACGCAGTTGACGCGGATGCCGTCCGGCCCGAGCTCCTTCGCCAGCCCGATCGTGATCGTGTCCACGGCGGCCTTGGAGGCGGCGTAGTGGACGTACTCGCCCGGGCTGCCGAGGGTGGCCGCGCCGGAGGAGAGGTTCACGATCGCGCCGCCGCGGCCCTGCATGTCGCGGATCGCGCGGCGCGCGCACAGCAGGACGCCGACGACGTTGACGGCGAAGACGCGCTCGACCGCCGCGACGTCCTCGAGGTCCGCCAGCCGGCCGACCGGCCCGACGATGCCCGCGTTGTTGACCAGCCCGGTGATCGGGCCGAGCTCGGCCGCGGCGTCGAACAGGCGCTCCACGTCGTCCGGGTCGGCGGTGTCCATCTCGACGGTGAGCGCGCGGGCGCCGGCCGCTTCGACGGCTTCCCTGACCTGCTGCGCACGTGCGGCGTTGGAGCGGTACCCGATGACGACGTCATGGCCCTCGCTCGCAAGCCGCGTGCAGATGGCGGCGCCGATGCCGCGTCCGCCGCCGGTGACGACCGTGATGTTGCGCGTAACCCCCATAGCGGCCATCATCACGCACGCCCGCCGCCGCGACCTGATTCGAACGGGTACAAGGCGCGGATGACCCGCGCCCTCGCCGTGCTCACCGCGCTCGTGTTGGGCCTCGCCGCGCTGGCCGTGGCGTTCGTCGGCGTGTTCGTCGCCGCGGACGCCGCCGACCCGGCGAGCGAGCCGCAGCCCGCGGCCGTCGGGTTCGGCTTCGCGCTCGTCGAGGGCGTGCTGCTCGGGGCGGTGCTGGCGCTCGTGGTCTACGCCGTCGCCGGGCGATTCGCGGCCTGGGGATGGCTGGTCGCCGCGCCCGTGGCGGTCGCGCTGGGGCTCGCCGGGCTGCTCACGCTCGCGTGAAACCTGCCCGGAACCTGCACAGCGTCTGCGCAGCGGGTCGCGGGAACGCTGCTGGCCGTCGCGCTCGCCTCGACGGCCTACGCGGCGATCGGGCGCTGGCTGCGTTGGCGGTGGCTGGCCGTGATCCCGGTCGCCGGCGTCCTCGTCATGGGCGGGCTGCTGGGCGCCGCGCTGCTGGACGCGACGCCCCCGCGCGACGGATTCAGCTGGAGCAGCCCACCGCCGTCACCTTCGACCAGTCCCCCGCGCTGAGCGCGGCGGGCGGGATCCGGAACTGGATCGAGCCGCCGTCGCCGTACATGAAGTTGAGCTCGTCGTCATCGTCGAGGTGCAGGAGCAGGACGGTGCCCGCCGGCTCGGGCGGGTCGCTCTGGATGCCCGTGTAGAGCCCGCCGAACCAGTGCCAGCCCTCCGGCCACTGGTCGATCATGCGGTCGCACAGCTCCGAGTACGCCTCGTCCTGGGCGTCGTCGAGGCCGAGCTCCTCACGGGCCGTGTACCAGCTCGGCAGCTGCAGCAGCGGCCGGAACGCGAGCGCGCGCGACCCGATGCACGGACCGTCGGCCACGACCGGCTCCGCGCACGCGAACACGCGGATCGTCGTGCCCGGGCGATTGTGGTCCATCCACTCGAACCGGTCGAGGTCGGCGAAGAACAGCAGCCAGCCCGTCCCGCGGCCGGCCTCGGTGAGGTCGATCGCGGCCAGGAACGTGTGCCCGTCCGGCCACGCCTCACCGGGCGGGAGCAGCGCGGGCGCGCCGAAGTGCGAACGCCCGTCGCCCGGCACGAGCGCGAGCCCTTCCTCGGCCACGTCGTACGCCAGCTGCGCGTCCAGCCCGCTCGCGTCGAGCAGCGCGGCCAGCGCGTCCCGGTCCGTCATCGCCGCCTGCACCGGCTCGACCGAAACCGGGCCGCCGAGCGCGCGCCGGAACGCGTCGACGTCGGCGCCGCCCGTGTGACCGCTGAGGGCGTCGGCACCGTGGCTCGCGTCGACCACGGCGAGCCGGCCCGCGCCCGGCTCCAGCCGCTTCGCGAGCCGCAGCTGCACCTCGGCCAGCATGTCCCACGCCTCCGGGTGCTGGACCGACAGCAGCGCGCACGCGCGCAGCGCGTCGGTGTCGAGCCGGTCCTTGACGGACAGCTCCGCGACCAGCCCGCGCTCGACGCCCTGCCACAGGTTGCGTGCGGCGGTGTCGCCACGCTGCGCACGCCACGCCGCACCCGCGAGGTACGCGGTCGGCGGCAGCGCCGGACCGCGGACAGGCGTTACGACGTGCAGCAGGAACGGGTCCTCGATCGCGCTCTCGGCGGCGGCGTCGCGGAACGCCCGGTCGAGCGCCTCCGTGAGCGGCTCGACGAGCGCGCGCGCCGCGTCAAGCCCCGGCCACACGAGCGGCCCCGTCGCCGTCCAGTGGACCTCGACCGGGAACAGGCGGGCCGCCGCCGTCAGCCCGGCCTCGAAATCCCCCTCGGCGTTCGCGTGGACCCGGCGCACCTGCTGCACCGTGCCGTCGCGTCCGGTGAACGCCCGCCGCGCGACGTCGGTCCCGCCACCCTCCCAGCGCACCGCCTCGTCCGCGCGCACCGCCACGTCGCCGTCCCAGGTGATGCGCTGCACGCTCTCGCGGCGCCCGGACAGGTCGACGCTCACGATCGCGTCACGGCGGATCAGCTGCACCCGCGGGCCGAGCGGGAGCTGCGCGCGCTCGAGTACGGACCCGTCGGCTCGCCACTCCCAGGCGAACGAGGAGCTGCCCGAGGTCGCCGCCACGGGCCGGCCTTGCGCGTCGAACCCGATCTCGCCCGGGTCGGCGGGGACCATGTCGTGCGCGACGATCGGCAACGGCAGCAGCGCGGGATCGAACGGCCGCGTCGTGGCCACGGGTAACGGCGCGCCCGGCTCAGCGGCGTACTGCCGTCGGACCTCCTCCAGGTCCTGGTCCCAGCTCATCGTCGTAGTCCTCCCTGACCGCCTCGAAGTAGGAGGCGCAAGTTCTACACCGCCACTGGGCCGTGATGATCTGCCCGCCCCACTGGGCGACGCGTTCGACGTCGGCCGAGTCGCAGAACGGGCAGGTCACGCTTGCCACCGGCGGCGGTCGGCGTCCCAGCCTTCCCAGGTCAGCTCGGGCAGCTCGATGGCCACGCCCTCGGCGGCCAGCAGGTCGACCAGCCACGCACGCACCAGCTCGCGCTGCGCGGGGCCGTCGCGCGTGACCTCGCCGGTCTGCAGCGCGGCCGTGAGCTCGGCGTCGTCGTCCGGGCCGAGCCAGCGCCCGGCGTGCTCCCACGTCTCCCGCAGCCGTGCGACGAACGCGTCCCGGTCCTCGCCGCGGCACAGGCGTCGTGCCCACGCCTCGCCGTGCGCGCGGTGTGAGCCCTCCTCCTGCAGGATCTTGCGGGCGCGCGCGGCCATCGGCTCCAGCGAGGAGTCCACGCACGAGGCGACGAACGTCGTCAGCACGCCGTCCACGAGCAGGTTCGCGGCGATGAACGCGTTCCAGTCGGGCAGCTCGTCGTCGAGCAGCGCGAGCCGCTTGTCGCCCCCGAAGCCGTCCTCGTTGGCGTCCACGCCCAACCCCTTCAGCACGGGGTACGTCGAGCGCGAGTGGCCGAGCTCGTCCTGCGCCATCGCGGCCGCCGCGACCGCGCTCTCGAGCGTCGGGGCGCTCACCGCCCACTCCGCGTAGCGCCGGCCCAGCGCCGCCTTGTTGTCGGCCAGCGAGGCCACCAGCGTCTTCATGGCTTGATCGCCTCCCGGATCGCCTCGCGCGGCACGATGATCATGTGGATCCACGGCTGCTCGTCGTAGATCGAGCGCGCCGACACGAGCGCGAGGTCCTCGTCGGACTCGGTCACGGTCCCCACGTGGTGCAGCGGGTCCTCGTAGGCCTTGCGGGCGAAGACCTCCCAGATCACGCGACGATCCCCAGCTCGCGCATGCGCCCGCGGGCCTCCTCGCGGATCATCTTGCGCGTCCACACCGGGTTCCAGACGACCTCGATGTCGACTCGCTCCACGTCCGGCTCCCGCAGCAGGCGCTCGCGGATGTCGTCCTGGATGAAGTCCATCGCGGGGCAGCCCATCGCGGTGAACGTGAGCTTGAGGTCCACGACGCCGGCGTCATAGGAGATCGCCACGATCAGGCCCATGTGCACGACCGAGATCGGGATCTCCGGATCCTCGACCTCCGTCAGTGCCTCCCACAGCCGGGCCTCGACCGTCATCCCCGGTAGCCCTTCTGCAGCCTGGCGACGTACGTCTCGTTCATCGGCCCGCGCGCCTTCCAGCGCACGAGCACGTCGTCCCAGGAGATCTCCGTGCCGCCCCAGGCCTTCTTCTCGGAGTCGAACTGCTGCGGGAACGGGCAGTCGATGACGTAGCGCTGCGTCTGTTCGTCGAAGTGGGCCGGGACGTGCAGCCCGACCTCCTCCACGAACGGCACGACGTGCCCCATCCAGTCCTGACGCAGCTCGTCGTTGGACTTGCCCTTGAAGCCGTACTCGAGCTGGATGCCGTGCTTCTTGCGCTCGTCCGGCAGCCCGAACCACTCGAGCGTGAGGATGAACATCCAGTCCAGCGACGCCTGCAGCTTGACCTTGTGGTCCGGGTCGGCGGCGAACTTCTTCACCCACGTCCGCCCGTGGCGCAGGTGGAACGTCTCCTCCTTGTCCACCTTGGCCAGCGCGCGCTTCCACGGCCCGAACGTGGAGGACTGGTGCACGTCGCTCAACAACACGAACCCGGCCTGGTCGTACAGCGCGTTGGCCAGCACGAGCTCGTACCAGGAGTCCAGCGGGACGTCGAACGCGTACGGGTACTTGAAGGCGTTCGGCTCGCGCTCGTAGATCAGCGCCGGCATGTCCACGCCGAGGTCGCCGAGCAGGCGGTAGCCGATGTGCGCGTGCGCGAGCTCGTCCTGGATGATCGAGACCGCCGAGCCGAAGTTGTTCAGCGCGGGCGCGTGCGCGGCCGCGCGCAGGTAGGCCGGGGCGGACACGAGCTCGGTGTCGGCCGACACGGTGAGGATCCGGCGGATGCCCTTCAGGTACTCGGGCGACATGTGCTGCAGCCCTTCGACCAGCTTGCCGGCGGCGAGATGCGCGCGCACCTCGTCCTCGGTTCGTGGCGCCAGCTCCTCCACGGCTCCTCCAACGTGAGACATCATGTTGACGGGCGAGAGCGTATCGTCTAACTTGAGCCGGGTCAATGACCAGTCTCGAAATCGTCAACCCCGGAACGGGTGAGCCGGTCGCGTCCGTCCCGGCCGCCACCCCCGAGGACGTCGACCGCGCGGTGCGGGCCGCGCACACGGCGCAGCGCGAGTGGGGTCGGCTGGCGTACGGCGAACGCGGGAAGCACCTGCACGCGCTGGCGCAGACGTTCGAGGCGCACGTCGACGAACTCGTCCCGATCCTCGTCGCCGAGCAGGGCAAGACGATCCGTGAGGCCAAGATCGAGCTGCACAAGGCCGCGGACACGCTCGAGCACTACGCGGGCCTCTCCCGTCAGGTGCGCGCGGTCTCGATCCACAACGTGGACTCCGGTGTCGACGCGCGCGTCCTGCGCCGTCCACTCGGCGTCGTGGCCGCGATCGTCCCGTGGAACTTCCCGACGACGCTGCTGTGCAACAAGCTCGGCCCCGCGCTGCTGTGCGGCAACACGGTCGTGGCCAAGCCCGCCGACAGCACCCCGCTGACGACGCTGCGTCTACAGGAGCTGTTCGCCGAGGCGGGCCTGCCCGAGGGTGTCTTCCAGG
This sequence comes from Solirubrobacter deserti, assembly GCF_003344625.1. Taxonomy (GTDB): domain Bacteria; phylum Actinomycetota; class Thermoleophilia; order Solirubrobacterales; family Solirubrobacteraceae; genus Solirubrobacter; species Solirubrobacter deserti. The sequence goes on from NZ_QPKJ02000001.1 coordinate 198,185, forward strand.
TGCTGCCGGGGACGGGAGCCGTGACCGGCGAGGCGCTCGTCACGCACCCGCTCGTGCGCAAGGTCGCCTTCACCGGCTCGACGCCCGTGGGGGAGCGGGTGAGCGCGCTGGCGGCGGTCGGCTCCAAGCGCGTCACGCTCGAGCTGGGCGGAAGCGACCCGATGATCATCTGCGACGACGCCGACCTCAAGGCCGCCGCGTCCGCCGCCGCCATGGGCCGCTTCTACAACTGCGGGCAGGCGTGCCTGGCGATCAAGCGCCTGTACGTGTTCGAGGCCGTGGCGGACGAGATCATCGAGGCGGTCGCGGCCAAGGCCAAGCGGCTGCGGCTCGGCGTGGGGGACGACCCGAACGCGCAGATGGGGCCGCTCCACAGCTTCAAGCAGCGCGACCAGCTCGAGCGCCAGATCGCCGAAAGCGGGGGAGAGATCGTCGCGGGCGGCGGGCGGCCGGACGGCCTGGACTCGGGGTGGTTCCACGAGCCCACCGTGGTGGTGGAGCCGGGCAAGGACTCGCCGATGGCCGTCGAGGAGGTGTTCGGCCCCGCGCTCCCGATCTGGCGGGTGCGCGACATGGACGAGGCGATCGAGCTGGCCAACGCGTCGCCCTTCGGACTCGGGTCCAGCGTGTGGACGAGCGACCTCAACCGCGCCGAGCGAGCCGCGGCGGAGCTCGACTGTGGCTACACGTGGATCAACTCGCGCACGAAGGTCTACGACGAGCTGCCGTTCGGCGGGCTCAAGGCCTCGGGCTACGGGAAGGAGCACGGCTCGGAGGCGCTCGACTACTACACCGACCAGAAATCGGTAGTGGTTCGACGGGCCTGAGGGCACGCGGGCTGTATGTTCGGCCCTGAGGTAGGAAACAGGAGGGAGAGAGATGACGATCGTCCAGCCGGCGCTCGCCCCGCCGCGGATCAAGACCCGCACCGAACCCGACGGCAGCCTCGTCCTGCGGTCGGAGATCGAGCTCGAGCCGTCCGAGGCCAGCCTGGGACTGCTGCTGCGGCACTGGGCGCGTGAGGCCCCTGACCGCGTATTCCTCGCTGAACGCGGGCCGGACGGCGAGTGGATCGAGCTGACGTGGGGCGAGGCCGGCCGCAAGGCCAACGGTGTGGCCCAGGCGCTGCTCGACCGCGACCTCGGTCCTACGCGGCCGCTCATGATCCTGTCCGGCAACGGGATCGACCACGCGCTGCTGACCTTGGGCGCGTTCCTGGCCGGCGTGCCGGTCGTGCCCGTCTCGCCGGCGTACTCGTTGATGAGCCAGGACTTCGGCAAGGTCAAGCACATCGCGGCGCTGGTGAAGCCGGGGCTCGTGTACGCGGCCGCCGCCGGGCCGTTCGAGGGCGTGTTGAGCGCGGTCGACTTCGGCGGGGCCGAGCTCGTGCTCGCGGGCGGGAACGGTGCGACGCATTTCTCCGACCTCGTCGAGACGGCGCCGACGATGGCCGTCGAGGACGCGCTGCGCGCGGTCGGGCCCGACAGCGTGGCCAAGATCCTGTTCACGTCGGGCTCGACGGCGATGCCCAAGGGCGTGATCAACACGCACGGGATGTTGTGCGCCAACCAGCAGTCGCTGGCGCAGATCTGGCCCTTCACGCGCGACACGCCGCCCGTGCTCGTGGACTGGCTGCCGTGGAACCACACGTTCGGCGGCAACCACAACTTCAACCTCATCCTCAAGCGCGGCGGGACGCTCTACATCGACGCCGGCCGCCCGGCGCCGCCGCTGATCCCGATCACGGTCAAGAACCTCACGGAGATCGCGCCGACGATCTACTTCAACGTGCCCGCGGGCTACGGCGCGCTGCTGCCGTTCCTGGAGCGCGACGAGGCGTTGCGCGCGAAGTTCTTCGAGCGCCTGGACCTGATCTTCTACGCCGCCGCTGCGCTGCCGCAGGACCTGTGGACGCGGCTCGAGAATGTCGCGCGCGAGGCCCGCGGCGAGCCGGTGATGATGACCTCGTCGTGGGGGCTGACCGAGACGTCGCCGCTGGCGACCGCGGCGCACTTCCCGATCGACCGCGCGGGCGTGATCGGCGTGCCGGTGCCGGGCGTCGAGATCAAGCTCACGCCGGTCGAGGACAAGCTCGAGATGCGCGTGAAGGGCCCGAACGTCACGCCGGGCTACCTTGGGCAGCCGGACCTGACCGCGAAGGCGTTCGACGCGGACGGCTGGTACCGCACCGGCGACGCGGGCAAGCTCGAGGACCCTGAGGACGCGAACAAGGGGCTCGTGTTCGACGGGCGCGTGGTCGAGGACTTCAAGCTGATGACGGGCACGTTCGTGTCGGTCGGCAACCTGCGCGTGAAGGCGCTGGCGGCCGCTTCGCCGCTGCTGATGGACGCGGTCGTGTGCGGCGAGGGACGCGACTACGTCGGGCTGCTGGCGTGGCTGAACCTGGGTGCCGCGCGCGAGATCGCGGGGCAGCCCGACGGCGAGCTCGAGGCGCTGGTCGAGTCCGAGCGCGTCCACGCGTTCGTGCGCGAGCGGATGCAGGCCTACAACGCCGAGCACCCGGGGTCCTCGACTCGGGTGCAGCGCGTCGTGCTGCTGGCCGAGCCGCCGTCGCTGGACGCCAACGAGATCACCGACAAGGGCTACGTCAACCAGCGCGCCGCGCTGCAGCGCCGCCACGCGTTCGTGGACGGGCTGTTCGCCGAGAAGCCGACGGCCGAGGTGATCGTCTGCCCGTAGGCATGCCGCCCGTCGGCGGTGAACAGGTCGCCGAGGAGGACTGCCTCGACGGCGTCCTCGGCTTCCAGGTGGTGTCGATCGGCGACGGGGAGGCGGTGGCCCGCTTCCCGGTCGCCGACCGCGTGCGCCAGCGCTTCGGGCTCGTCCACGGCGGCGCCTACGCGGCGCTGGCGGAGATGATCGCGACCGAGGCGACGGTCGCGATCGTCCACCCGGACGGGTTCGCCGCGATGGGGTCGTCCAACGACACGAGCTTCCTCAAGCCCGCGCGCGGTGAGTGGATCACCGCGCGCGCCCGCGCCCGCCACCGGGGGCGCACGACGTGGGTGTGGGAGGTCGACCACACCGACGGCGAGGACCGGCTCGTGGCGGTGAGCCGCGTGACCATCGCGGTGCGGCCCCGCTAGCGCGGCTTGGTCAGCAGGCCGCTCACGCGCGCCGTCACGGCATCCGGAAGGAACCGGCTCACGAGGTGGGTCGCCTTGGTCAGCGTCGAAGCCGCGACGACCGTCTCGCGCCCCGCCATCAGCGCCTCGAACGCCTGCTGGGCCACCTCGGACGGCTCGTCCTTGGGCATGTCGCCCCCGAGGATCGTCGTCTCCTGGCCGGCCTTGGCGAAGATCGGCGTGTCGGTGGCGCCCGGCTCGAGCACGGTCACGGACACCCCGTGGTCGCGCAGCTCGTGGCGGAGGCTGATCCCGAACGAGCGCGCGAACGCCTTGCTCGCGTTGTAGGCCGCCTGGTGTGGACCGGGGAAGGCTTCGACGATCGAGGCCGTGATCAGCACGCGTCCGCGCCCCGCGGCCGCCATCTCGGCGGTCAGCAGGCGGGCGAGGTGCACGAGCGAGCGGCAGTTGAGATCGACGAGCTCGAGCTCGCGGTCGAGATCGTCGCTGCGGGCCGTGATGCCGGCGTTGAGTGCGAGCGCCGTGACGTGCCGGTGGCGCACGCGCGCGTGCAGTTCCTCGACGCCCGCAGGCGTAGCGAGATCGACCTGCACGCCCTCGGCACCGAGCGCGTCGGCGACGGCGCGCAGGCCGTCGTCCTCGGCCGCCACCACGAGCTCGAACCCGTGGCGCGAGAACTCCCTTGCCAGCTCCAACCCGATACCGCTCGAGGCGCCGGTCACGACCGCCAGCGGGCGGTGTGGTTCCGTCATATGAACCGCGTTACCCATTTGCTGCACGTATGTGACTCGACCGTCGTCGGGTAGGGCCTCAACCAATGTCGCGTGTGATCGAGTCGGGAGCGGGGCACTGATGTACGGCGACTGCCGGACCGAGGAGATCGACGCGCCGCCGCAGGCGTGCTTCGACGCGCTCACGGATTTCGAGGCGCTGCCGACGTGGCAGGGCGCTGTGAAGTCGGTGCGCGTGCTCGAGCGGGACGCGACCGGGAGGGCCCGCGTGGTCGAGTTCGAGGTCGACGCGAAGGTCAAGCGCGTCAAGTACCGGCTGCGCCAGGTCTACGACGAGCCGCACCGGATCGGCTCGGAGTACGCAGGCGGCGACTTCCGCGACATGACCGGTGAGTGGCGCTTCGTCGACCTCGGCGACGGCCGCACCCGCGCCGAGCTCGACCTCAACATCGACCCGGGCCGCTTCGTGCCCGGCCCGATCCGATCCGCGATCGCCGACGCGGTCATGCGCCGGTCGCTCGCGGACCTCAAGCGCCACCTCAGTCGCTGAGCGGCTTGGTCTCCAGGCGGTGGACGGCCGGACCCTGCAGGACGGTGCCGTCGACCGCGTAGCGCGAGCCGTGGCACGGGCAGTCCCACGACGTCTCGGCGGTGTTGAAGTTGACCTGGCAGCCGAGGTGGGTGCACACGGGGGAGACGGCGTAGAGCTTGCCTTCGGGGTCGCGGTAGCCGGCGACGCGCTCGCCGTTGTGGCGCACGATGTCGCCCTCGCCCGGAGCCAGCGACTCGAGCGGGCGCCGGCCCCGGTGCCGGACGCGGTCGGCGACGAAGCGCGCGCCGGTCACCGCGTTGTCCTTGATCAGCCTTGGGCCGCCGACGCGCACGTTGAAGCGGTTCGGGTCGAAGAGCGCGGCGTAGGGGTTCTCGCGCCCGAGCACGAGATCGGCGAGCAGCTGCGCGGCCGCGGTCCCGCCCGTCATGCCCCACTTGGCGAAGCCGGTGGCCATCAGCACGCGCTCCTCGAACGGGGTCATGTGGCCGACGAACGGCAGGCCGTCGATGGTCACGTTGTCCTGCGAGGACCAGCGGTGGTCGACGGACCGCACGCGCCAGTGCTCGCGCGCGAACGCCTCCAGCGCGGCGTAGCGCTCTTCGGTGTCCCCACCCGTGCCGGTGCGGTGGCCCTCGCCGCCGACCAGCAGCTTGTCGTCGACGACGCGCACGGAGCGGGTCGGCGAGTCACCCGAGATGAATATGCCGTCGGGCAGCTCGCCCTCGATGTCGCACACGATCGCGTACGAGCGCATCGGGTGCGCGCGCGCGAACGCGAGCGAGCGATCCGGGAACGGGAAGTGGGTCGCGACGATCGTGTGCTCGGCGCTGATGTTGCCGCCGGGCGTGCGCACGAACTCGCCGACCTGGATCGCGTGCGTGTGCTCGTAGACCTCGGGCAGGTCGCGCACGAGCCCGTACAGGTACTTGAGCGGGTGGAACTCGGCCTGGTCGTCGAAGCGCACCGCGGCGGCGACCGGGAGCGGCAGCGGGACCTCGCTCACGAGGGTCGCGGGCAGGCCCGCACCGGCTGCGGCCCGCGTCTCGTCGATCACCTTCTGGCGCTCGGAGTCGGAGGTCACGTACGCGTAGGACGCGCGGCGCCGGAAGTCGGAGTGCTCGCCGGCGTGCGCGGCGACCCACTCCAGCGCGGCCTCGTTCGCGCCCCCGTACGCGGCCGCCGCCTGCGGCCCGTGCTGGTCGCGCAGCTGCGCGTAGATCAACCCGTGCTGGGAGGAGACCTTGGCCGTGGTGTGCCCGGTCACGCCGTGCCCGACCCGGTTGGCGTCGATCAGCACGACCCGCGCGCCCGCCTCCTGCAGCAGCCACGCGGCCGTGACGCCGACGATGCCGCCGCCGATGACCGCGACGTCCGCGCTGACGTCGCCATCCAGGCGCCCGAACGACGGCGCCGGCTCCTCGAGCCAGATCGAGCCCTTCATTCGGCCTCCCGCAGCGCGAGGTCCTCGAGCCGCATCAGCGTCTCCGCGTTGCGCACGCGCGTCGCGAGCTGCACCAGCGGGATGTACTTGAGGGGGGTGTAGATCTGATCCGGGTCCTCGATGATCCGCACGCGCGTGCCGCCGTCCACCGGCTCCAGCTCCAGCTCGATCGACGCGGTGCCGAGCGGCCGCCCCTTCGCCCGCAGCTTCAGCCGCCGCCCCGGCTCAGCCTCCAGGACCTCGGTGTGGTCGCTGAGCGTCAGCGGACCGAAACCGATCGTGTGGTGCAGCTTGGTCCCGACCGCCGGGAAGTCGGCGTCGGCGTCACGGATGTACTTCGAGCCCACGACCCAATAGCCGTAGGACCCGGCCCGGGCCAGCACCGCCCAGACGGCCGCGGGCGGAACCGGCATGAAGCGCTCGTTCTTGGCCACGAGACCTCACTCCCCCCTCACGCGCGACACGAACCTCGCCGTCACCGACGTGACGCCGCGTCCGCGCCAGCTCGCGCGCCCGGGCAGCACCCAGGCATGGCCGACGATCACCCGACACGCATGCGCGCGCTCGCGCGAACGAGCGGCCGCGGCGAGTAGGTTTGCAGCGTGGAACGGATCACGTCCTGGCGCGAGTTCGACGACGCGGTGGCGGCGGCGGCGTCGGCCGGGTCCGACGAGCGGGTGCACTCCTCGCTGGTGTTCCGGGGGTTGGCGCGCTCGCGCTATTCGAACCTCCCGAGCCTCGCCCGCCTGGGTGAGAACTCCGCCCGCCTCGAGCGGCACCTGATCCGCAACTTCCGCAAGTACGCGCACCGCGAGCGGCCCGGTCCGACGCTGTGGGACTGGTTGTCGCTCGCCCAGCACCACGGGCTGCCGACGCGGCTGCTGGACTGGACGTTCTCACCGTTCGTGGCCGCGCACTTCGCCACCGCCTCGCACCCCGAGGAGGACGGCGTCGTGTGGGCCGTGGACTGCGCGGCGGCCCACGAACGGCTGCCGGTGCCGCTGCAGTCCGCGCTGCACCAAGAAGGCGCGACGGTCTTCACCACCGAGCTGCTGGCCGCGCACGCCCCGACGCTCGACGCGCTCGACCACTTCAACGAGACCGAGCCGTTCGTGCTCTTCTTCGAGCCGCCTTCGCTGGACGACCGGATCGTCAACCAGTCCGCGGTGCTGTCGACGATGTCTGACCCGTGCAGCGGCATGGACGAGTGGCTGGACGCCAACGAGGACCTCCACCACGCGTGGCGGCTGACGCCCGAGGCGAAGGCCGACATCCGTGAGCGCCTGGATCAGGCCAACATCACCGAGCGCGTGCTGATGCCCGGCCTCGACGGCCTGGCCGCGTGGCTGCGCCGCTACTACGGCCCGTCCCTGCGCACGTCGTCCGACGGCCAGGAAGAGGGCGCCGCGATGGCCGGGTGAGAACTAGTCGCGCGCCTGCAGCAGGGCCTGCTGCAGGGAGGTGAACAGCCGCCGCGTCGAGGCGATCTCGTTGCGGTTCGCGCCGGCCTGGACCAGCGTGCGCACCGACACCTGGCCGAAGCGCTCCAGGAACGCGTGCCGCTCGAGCAGGCTGGCCGCGTGCGACTGGGCGCGCCGCATCAGCGCGTCCGACGCTTGCAGCACGGGCGTGTAACGGCCGGTTTCGCAGCTCGCCTCGAGCGTGTCCAGCCACTCCTCCAGGTCGCTCTTGGCGCCCTCGGACGAGAACCAGCCGGGCGGGCCCTCGCGATACACGGCCGCGGCCGCGGCGGCGGCCATCTTGCTCCCGTGCGCGCTCACCTGCTGGCGCAGCACCGGCAGCGGCTCTTGGGGCGGATCGACCGGGCGCACGTTCGGGCGCACGCCCCGCTCGGCCGCGAGCTTGCGGACGGCCTCGATCGGGAAGCGCCGGTGCCCGCCTGCCGTGCGCACGACGGTGATGCGCCCCTCGTCGGCCCAGCGCCGAAGCCGCGAAGGAGAGATGGCGAGCGTCGCCGCGGCCGCCTGCAGCGTCATCGGCGCGCCGTCGACGAGCGGCGCGGGCTCGGGGCGTCCGGTGGCCGGGCTCGGGAACTCCTCGAGGATCGCGACGACCTCGTCCAGCCGCTCGAGCAACGCGTCCACGACGGCCGGGTCGAGCTGGTGACCGCGCTCGTCGCGCAGGATCTCCGCCGCCGCGTCGACCGTACCCGCCGGGCGGTACGGACGGTCGGTGGTGAGCGCGTCGAAGGTGTCGGCGACCGCGACGACCCGTGCTGCGAGCGGGATCTCCTCGCCCGCCAGGCTGCGTGGGTAGCCCTTGCCGTCCCAGCGCTCGTGGTGCGCCAGGGCGATCTCGGCCGCGGTCTCCAGCGGCTCCACGCCGGCGCCGGCGAGCAGCGCGCAGCCCAGCTCCGCGTGCTCCTCCATCTCCCGCCGCTCGTCGGCGGTGAGCGAGCCCGGCTTGTTGACGATCGCGTCCGGCACGCCGGCCATCCCGACGTCGTGCAGGCGGCTGGCGACCCGCAGCACATCCACGTCCAGGTCAAGCGCTTCGGCCAGAAGCGCGCTGTACGCGCTCACGCGCTGCAAGTGCGAGCTGCTCGCCATGCTGCGAGCCGTCAACGTACTCCTCGTGTCGGTGGGCTGTCGGGGGGTGTAGAGGTCAGGCATTTCAGCGCGGTCATCGCTTCGGTACCGGGAGGATAGAACGCTGCACCGGGTCGCAAAGTTGCAGTAGCTCGCAAACTTGCGTCGAATTGCGCTCACCGGGTAATATCCGGACTGTGTCGTCCCCCGGGCTACGTGAGCGAAAGAAGGACCGGACACGCGCCACCATCACCCGCGTGGCGCTCGAGCTCTTCGCGCGTGACGGCTTCCACGCCACGACGATTCCCGACATCGCGGAGGCGGCGGACGTTGCGCCGCGCACGGTTTCGACGTATTTCCCGAGCAAAGAGGGGATCGTGTTCGAGGAGTACGAGACAGCAATCGAACGGTTCAGGAGGCGTTTGAGTCAGCGCGCGGACACCGAGCGGGTGCTCGACGTGCTCCGCTCCTGGCTGCACGACGAAGAACAGACCCAGCACGGCCCGACGCGCGGCCTCGTGCTGCGTCCCGATCAGGACGGCGACGACTTTGCGCGCCTGCGGGAGACGGCGATCGCCGCCGATCCCGACCTGTGGGCGCTGCAGCGGCGGTACCTGCTGCCGATGGTCCGGCTCGTGGCCGAGGGCGTCGCCGCCGACCTCGGCGTCGACCCCCAGTCCTTGCAGGCGCAGGTGGCGGGGGAGAGCGCCGTCGCGGTGCTGCTCGCCGTCAACGCCCGCGCGGCGCGCAACGGCTCCGCGGCCACGGCGGAGTTCGAGGTCGCGTCCGAGTTCCTGCGCGCCGGCCTCGACACGGTCAGACCTAGAGACGCCCACCGGCGGCGCGGGGAAGGGGCGATGTCCGCCGCACATCGCCCCCCAATGGAGGCTTAACGGCGTTCGAACGCCGCGTCGAACGCGACGTCTGACGGCGCGAAGTCCGTCCGGCGCACGAACGCGAGCGCGTCCGGCGCGCCCCAGTCGCGGTCCATGCCCGAGTCCTCCCACTCGATCGAGAGCGGGCCCTGGTAGCCGATCCGGTTCAGGGTGCGGAACAGCGCCTCGAAGTCGACGTCGCCGTGGCCGGGGGAGACGAAGTCCCAGCCGCGCGCCTCCTCGCCGAAGTTCAGGTGGCCGCCGAGGATCGAGCGGCGCCCGTCCAGGCGCTTGATCGAGTCCTTGACGTGCACGTGGTAGATCCGGTCGGCGAACTCGGTGACGAACGCCGAGCTGTCGAGGAATTGGTGCGCGAAGTGGCTCGGATCGAAGTTGATCCCGAAGCCGGGGCGGTTGTCGAGCGCGTCCAGCGTCTTGCGGGTGGTGACGAAGTCGTACGCGATCTCGGTCGGATGGACCTCGAGCGCGAAGCGGACGCCCTCGGCGTCGAAGACGTCGATGATCGGCGCCCACTGCTCGGCGAACTGCTCGTAGCCGCGCTCGATCTCGGCGAAGTCGTTGGGCGGGAACGAGTAGAGCATGTGCCAGATCGGCGAGCCGGTGAAGCCCGTGACGACGTCCACGCCCAGCTTGGCCGCGGCCCGCGCGGTGTCCTTCATCTTCTCGGCGGCGCGCTGCTGCACGCCCTTGGGGTCGCCGTCGCCCCAGACGTCCGGCGGCACGACGGCCTGGTGGCGGCTGTCGATCGGGTCGCTGACCGCCTGCCCGAGGAGGTGATTGGCGATCGCCCACACGTTGAGGCCGTTGCGCTCGAGGATCTCGCGCCGGCCCTTGACGTAGCTGTCGTCGGCGAGCGCCTGGTCGACGTCGAAGTGGTCGCCCCAGCAGGCGATCTCGATGCCGTCGAAGCCCCAGTTGCCCAGCTTCTTTGCGAGCGTCTCGAACGGCAGATCGGCCCACTGGCCGCTGATCAGAGTGACGGGTCTAGCCATGTGGGGCGCAAGGATATGGCCCGCGCTCGCGCGCGGGCCGATCTCAGGCCGTGGCTAAGGCGTGTAGTTGACGACGAGCTGGATCGCGCCGCTCGCGGTGGTGGTCCCATACGCATACGCGCTGGGCTTGAACAGCTCGAACCCGTAGTTCGCCAGCGCCCCGCTGTGCCAGTCCTGGACCAGGTCGGTCAGGTCGAACAGCGCCGTGGTGGAGTCGCACCCGGACTCGAGGAAGACCGTCGAGGGCAGCCACGTCGAGATGCCGCCGTTCCACGACGTCGTGCCGCCGTCGGGAGAGGCCCAGGTCGGCGTGGTGCTCAGCCAGTCCGCGCCCTGCCCGATCCCCCACAGGTTGAGGCCGCAGGCGGTCCCGCCCGGGAGCCCGAGCTTCGGCAGCCGCAGCGTCGCGGACGTGACCGTCGCCGTCGCCGGCACGTTGCCCGCAACGTCGAACCGGTAGAGCCCACGGAACTCCTGATAGTGCGAGACGCCCGACAACGCCAGCCCGCAGCCGCTCGCGCCGTCGACGTTCTCGATCCAACACGCATGCAGGTCGGTTGGGCCGGAGAGCGTCACGGTGGCCGCGCTCGCCGAAGCGGCAGCGGTGGCGCCGACGACCACGCTCGCGGCGAGCGCCAGCAGCGCGCGTCGCGTGCTCATTCGTAGCTCACGAACAGTTGCGGGATCGCGCCCCAGTTGTTGCTGACGGCGAACTGCGTGCCGTCGCCGTTGACCAGTGACCAGCCGAGGTTGTACTCGGGGTTGGCCGCCAGATCGCCCACCGGCCCGGTCAGGTCGAAGATGACGCCGCTCTCGTCGCAGGTGCTGGCGTAGTGCGAGATGTGGCTCCACGTGGAAGAGCCGCCGTCCCACAGGGTCGTGCCGTCGGGCGTGGTCCAGGTCGGCGTCTGGGTCAGCCAGTCCGCGGACTGCGCGCGCAGATGGAGCCCGCTGCCGCAGACGTCCTCCTCGTCGTAGCCACCGAGCGGCAGCTTCAGGTAGGCGTCGGTCACGAGCGCGGTGTCCGGCACGTACGCGGCGATGTCGAACCACAGCAGGCCGCGGAACTCGTACGCACCCGACTGGCCGATGTAGGCCGAGTTGCAGTCCTCGAACTCCGTGACGCCGTTCGACGCGACCCAGCAGTTACGTGAGTCACTGCCCGAGATCTCGACGGTCTGCGCGGCTGCGGGTGCGGCCGCGCCCAGGGTCACCAGCACCGTCGCAGCGAACGTCCGCAGCGCGCGTCGCGCCGCTCCATGGTCCGGCATAGGCCTCCTCCTGTCGCGTCGCCGCCCGGGTCGGACGGCGCTCGGCCGGGAAGCTAAAGGAAACCGGCAGAGCGATGTGCCGAATTCAACGCGGTTGTAGTAGCCAGAACAATCCGGATTCAGCGAGAACGGCGCCGGCCCACCGCGCGGCGCCCGGCGCGCCGCACGGGAGTAGGGTCCGGACATGCGGATCGCCATCGCGGGTGGAGGACCCGGCGGGCTGTATCTCTCGATCCTGCTCAAGCGGCTGGATCCGTCGCACGAGGTCGTCGTGCACGAGCGCAACGCGCCCGACGACACGTTCGGCTTCGGCGTCGTGTTCAGCGACGAGACGCTGGCCGCGTTCGAGGCCGCCGACCCGGAGTCCTACGCGGAGATCGCGGCGGCGTTCGTGCGCTGGAGCGAGATCGACGTCCACTACCGCGGCGAGGTCGTGACCAGCGGCGGGCACGGGTTCAGCGCGATGGGCCGCAAGGACCTGCTCGGCATCCTGCAGCGGCGGGCGGCGGGGCTCGGCGTCGAGCTGCACTTCCGGTCCGAGGTCGCGGAGCTCGAAGGCGACCTCGTCGTGGCGGCGGACGGCGTGAACAGCACGCTGCGCGCCGCGTACGGCTTCGAGCCCCGGCTCGACCGCCGCCGCGCGACCTACGCCTGGTTCGGCACCGACCACGTCTTTGACGCCTTCACGTTCATCATCGCCGAGACGCCGCGCGGCGTCGTGCAGGTGCACGCGTACCCGTACTCCGACACGCGTTCCACGTTCATCGTCGAGAGCACCGGCGTCCAGCTCGACCGGGCGCAGTGCGAGGACCTCTTCGGCTACCGGCTGATCGAGAACCGCACGCGCTGGATCAACTTCGTCACCGTGCGCAACCCGTTCTGGCGGCGCGAGCACGTCGTCCTGCTCGGGGACGCCGCGCACACCGCGCACTTCTCGATCGGGTCGGGCACCAAGCTCGCGATGGAGGACGCGATCTCGCTCGCGTGGGCCGTGCGCGAGGGTGACATCGACGCCTACGAGGCCGAGCGCCGGCCGATCGTGGAGTCCACGCAGCGCGCGGCGCAGGGGTCGCTGGAGTGGTTCGAGGGGATCGGGCGCTACGTGCACCAGGAGCCGCGCCTGTTCGCGTTCAACCTCCTCACGCGCTCGCGCCGGATCACCTACGGCGAGCTCCGTAAGCGCGACCCGGACTTCGTGGCCTCGGTCGCGGCGGACCCGCCGATGTTCACGCCGTTCACGCTGCGCGGGTTGACGTTGCGCAACCGCGTGGTCGTCTCGCCGATGGACATGTACAGCTCCGTGGACGGCACCCCGGGCGACTTCCACCTCGTGCACCTGGGGGCGCGGGCGCTCGGCGGCGCCGGGCTCGTGATGACGGAGATGATCTGCACGTCGGCCGCGGGGCGGATCACGCCGGGGTGCGGCGGCCTGTACGCCGAGGAGCACACCGCGGCGTGGAAGCGCATCGTCGACTTCGTGCACACGCACTCGCGCTCGGCGATCGGCTGCCAGCTCGGGCATTCGGGCCGCAAGGGCTCGACGAAGCTGATGTGGGAGGGCGACAACGAGCCGCTCGACGAAGGCAACTGGCCGCTGATCGCGCCGTCGCCGATCCCGTGGGACGACGCGCACCAGACGCCGCGCGAGATGACGCGCGCGGACATGGACGACGTGCGCGACCAGTTCGTCGCGGCGACGCGGCGGGCCGCGGCCGCCGGCTTCGACCTGCTCGAGCTGCACATGGCGCACGGCTACCTGCTCTCCAGCTTCCTCTCGCCGAGGACCAACGTGCGCGAGGACGAGTACGGGACCGACCGCGCGAAGTTCCCGCTCGAGGTGCTCGCCGCGTGCCGCGCCGTGTGGGATGGGCCGCTTTCGGTACGCATCAGCGCGACGGACTGGGTGGACGGCGGCTTCGACGGCGACGCCGCGGTCGCGTTCGCGCGCCGGCTGCAGGCCGCGGGCTGCGACATCGTCGACGTCTCGACCGGCCAGGTCGTGCCCGACCAGCAGCCCGCCTACGGGCGCTCGTACCAGACGCCCTACGCCGACCGCATCCGCAACGAGGTGGGCATGCCGGTCATCGCCGTGGGCGCGATCTCCAGCTACGACGACGTGAACACGATCATCCTCGCCGGCCGCGCCGACCTGTGCGCGCTCGCGCGCCCGCATCTGTGGGACCCGCACTGGACATTGCACGCGGCCGCCGAGCAAGGAGTGGAGATGGAGTGGATCCCGCAGTACCGGTCCGGCGCGCGCGAGCCGCAGACGGGCAAGGACGTGCGGCGGATGCCGCTGCGGCGCTTCGACGAGGTGCACGCGTGAGGCGGGTGGTGGTCACCGGCGGCAAGCGCGGGATCGGCGCCGCGATCTCGGCCGCGTTCGCCGGCGACGAGGTGCTCGCGCTCGGCAGCGCGGACATGGACGTGACCGACGAGGCGGCGGTCGCTTCGGTGCTCGGCGAGCTCGAGGTCGACGTGCTGGTCAACAACGCCGGCGTGTCCTCCAGCGCACCCGTGCACCGGACGACGCTCGAGGAGTGGGAGCGTCAGCTGCGCGTGAACGCGACCGGCGCGTTCCTGTGTTCGCGCGCCGTCCTGCCGGGGATGCGCGAGCGCGACCGCGGGCGGATCGTGACCGTGGCGAGCGTCGCTTCGGTGCACGGCTCGCGCTACACGAGCGGCTACACGGCGTCCAAGCACGCGGTGCTGGGGTTCACGCGCGCGCTCGCGAGCGAGGTGGCGGGCACGGGCGTGACCGCGAACTGCGTCTGCCCCGCCTACGTGCGATCTGGCATGACGGACACCACGATCGCGAACATCGAGGCGCGCACGGGCAAGGACGGGGAGGCGGCGCTGACCGCGATGACGCCGCTGGGGCGGCTGATCGAGCCGGAGGAGGTCGCGTTCGCGGTGCGGTTCTTCGCAGCCGACGAGGCGGGCGCGATCAACGGCCAGAGCCTGCTGATCGACGGAGGCGGCGTGCATGGCTGAGTTCGGCTGGGAGGTCCGCGACGGCGTCGGGTTCGTCACGCTCGTCGGCGCCGAGCGCAAGAACCCGCTGACGTTCGCGTCCTACGCGGCGCTGCGCGACCACTTCCGCGCGCTCGCGTACGACCAGGAGGTGCGCGCCGTCGTGATCGCGGGGGAGGCGGGCAACTTCTGCAGCGGCGGCGACGTGCGCGACATCATCGGCCCGCTGACCGAGATGGACATGCCCGGGCTGCTGCGCTTCACGCGCATGACAGGGGACCTGGTGAAGGCGATCAAGGGCTGCGGCCGGCCGGTGATCGCGGCGGTCGACGGCGTGTGCGTGGGCGCCGGCGCGATGATCGCGACGGCGAGCGACCTGCGGTTCGGGTCGCCGCGCGCGAAGGTCGCGTTCCTGTTCACGCGCGTGGGGCTCGCGGGCTGCGACATGGGCGCGTGCGCGATGCTGCCGCGGATCGTCGGCCAGGGGAGGGCCGCCGAGCTGCTCTACACCGGCCGCTCGATGGGCGCCGAGGAGGCCGAGCGCTGGGGCTTCTTCAATCGCGTCACCGAGGACGTCGAGGCCGCGGCCGCCGAGCTCGCGGCGTCGTTGGCCGCGGGCCCGGGCTTCGCACACGCCATGACCAAGACGATGCTCGACCACGAGTGGGACCTGTCGCTGCCGGCCGCGATCGAGGCCGAGGCGCAGGCCCAGGCCATCTGCATGCAGACGCAGGACTTCGAGCGGGCGTACCGCGCCTTCCTGGCCAAGGAGCGGCCGGTGTTCGAGGGCAACTGACGTGCTCGACTGGCCGTTCTTCGAGGACCGCCACCGCGCGTTCGCCCGCTGGGCCCGCGAGCAGGTGCCGCACGTCCCGGAGACCGACGCTGTCGACGCCCGCTGCCGCGCGCTCGTGCACGAGCTCGAGCCGTGGCTACCGCACACGGTCGCGGCGCCCCTCGACGTGCGCACGCTGTGTCTCGCGCGCGAGACGCTCGCCTACCACGACGCGCTCGCGGACTTCGCGTTCGCCATGCAGGGGCTCGGGGCCGGCCCGATCACGCTGTTCGGCGACGACGCGCTGCGCGAGCGCTACCTGCCGGGCGTCGCCGCGGGGAAGCGGATCGCCGCGTTCGCGCTCTCGGAGCCCGAGGCCGGCTCGGACGTCGCGGCGATGACGACCCGCGCGGAGGGGAACCGCGTCACCGGCACCAAGACGTGGATCTCCAACGGCGGGATCGCGGACTTCTACACGGTCTTCGCGCGCGCGAGCGAGGGCATCAGCGCGTACGTCGTCGACGCCGAGCACGTCGAGGTCGTCGAGCGCATCGACGTGATCGCGCCGCACCCGCTCGCGACGCTGCGCTTCGACGGCGCGCCCGCGACGCCGATCGGGGCACCCGGGAAAGGGATGCGGATCGCGCTCGGCACGCTCGACGTGTTCCGCTCGACGGTTGGTGCCGCGGCGCTCGGCTTCGCCCGCCGCGCGCTCGACGAGGCGCTCGCGCGCGTCAAGGAGCGCCGGCTGTTCGGCGCGCCGATGGCCGAGCTCCCGCTCGTGCAGGCCAAGCTCGCCGACATGGCGCTCGGCGTCGACGCCAGCGCCCTGCTCGTCTATCGCGCAGCCTGGACCAAGGACACCGGCGCCGAGCGCGTCACCCGCGAGGCCGCGATGGCCAAGCTCCACGCCACCGAGACCGCCCAGCGGGTCATCGACGCCGCCGTGCAGGTCTTCGGCGCCTTCGGGGTCACGTCCGGTCAGGTCGTGGAGCGCCTGTACCGCGAGATCCGCGCGCTGCGGATCTATGAGGGCGCGTCCGAGGTCCAGCAACTCATCATCGCCCGGGAGGTGTTACGTGGACACGTTCGCCCGTGAAGGGCTGCCGCCGCGCGAGCGGTGGCCCGACCTGCTGCTGCTCGACTACCCACCACGCCTGAACGCGGCCGAGGAGCTGCTCAAGCACGAGGGCACCGCGATCGCCAATGGCTGGTCCTATGCGGAGCTGGCCGAGCGCGCGGACGCGATCGCGGGCGCGCTCCACATCGAGCCGGGCGCGCGTGTGCTGCTGCATTCGCCCAACACACCGGAGGCGATCGCGGCGTGGCTCGGCATCCTGCTCGCGGGCGGGATCGTCGTCGCCACGATGCCGCTGCTGCGCGCGCGGGAGATCGACAAGGTCGTCGCCAAGGCGCGGGTCGACAAGGCGGTCGTCGCCCGCGAGCTGGCCGCGGAGGTCAACGTCAAGGAGAGGTTGATCCTCGAGGACCTGCCGACCCAGGGCTGGTTCGACGCGTGCGACACGGCCGCCGACGATGTCGCGATCATCGCCTTCACGAGCGGGACCACGGGCGAGCCGAAAGGCTGCGTGCACTTTCACCGCGACCTGCTCGCGTGCTGCGACACGTTCGCCGCCCGCGTGCTGGACCCGCAACCGTCGGACGTGTTCAGCGGCTCGCCGCCGATCGCGTTCACGTTCGGGCTCGGCGCGTCACTGCTGTTCCCGCTGCGCTTCGGCGCGGCCACCGCACCCACCTCTCCGCCGCAGCTGCTCGAGACGCTGCACACGCAGCGGGTGACGACGCTGTTCACCGCGCCGACGGCCTACCGCGCGCTGCTGCGCGAGCCGCTGCCGGACTCGCTGCACACGTGCGTGTCCGCGGGCGAGCCGCTCCCCGCCGGCGTGTCCGACGCGTGGCTGGAGAAGACCGGCATCCGGATCGTCGACGGGATCGGCTCCACCGAGATGCTGCACATCTTCATCGCCTCGCCGGCGAGCGAGGCGAAGGCCGGCTCATGCGGGCGGCCCGTGCCCGGCTATGAGGCGCGGATCGTCGACGACGCGATGCGCACGCTGCCGCCGGGCGAGGTGGGCCGGCTCGCCGTGCGCGGCCCGACCGGTTGCCGGTACCTCGACGATCCGCGTCAGACCGCGTACGTGCGTGACGGCTGGAACCTCACCGGCGACGCGTTCTCGATGGACGCCGACGGCTACTTCTGGTTCCAGGCGCGCACGGACGACATGATCATCAGCGCCGGGTACAACATCTCCGGCTTCGAGGTCGAGGCGGCGCTGCTCGAGCATCCGTCCGTGAAGGAGTGCGCGGTCGTCGGCGTGCCCGACGAGCAGCGCGGGCACGTCGTCAAGGCGTGGGTCGTCCCGGCCGCGCCGGTCGAGGTCGGCGCGCTGCAGGACTTCGTCAAGGCGCGGATCGCGCCCTACAAGTACCCGCGCCGCGTCGAGTTCCTGGACGCGCTCCCGCGCACGCCCACGGGCAAGGTGCAGCGCAACGTCCTGCGGGAGCGCGGATGAGGCGCCTGCAACCGCCGGGGTGGCCCCAGCCGCGCGGCTACGCCAACGGCATCGAGGCGTCCGGCCGGCTCGTATTCGTCGCGGGACAGATCGGTTGGGACGAGACGGGAACGCTCGTGTCCGACGCCCTTCCCGCACAGGTCGGGCAGGCGCTGCGCAACGTCCTCGCTGTGCTCGCGGAAGCGGGCGCCGGACCCGAGCACGTGGTCCGCTTGACGTGGTTCGTCACCTCTCGCAACGAATATGTAGCCTCGTTGAAGGCGATCGGCGTCGAGTACCGCGACGTGATGGGACGTCATTTTCCGGTCATGGCCGTCGTCGAGGTCAGCGGTCTCGTAGAGTCCGACGCGAAGGTCGAGATCGAGGCCACGGCGGTCGTCTGAGCCGCGTCCGCCGGAATCGTTGGACGAACATCTGAAATCAATCGACGAAAGTGCGGGTCACCGGTCGATCGAAGTGGGTTGACTTCCGACCGCCGTCCGTCATAGGGTGTGAGCCTCCGGTCCAGGGTTTCGAGGGGGAGAGACGGTCGAGGGATGAGGAAGTCGGTCCTGCCATGGCTGGCGTGCGTAATCGTGGCGTTGATCGCCATTCCAGCGTTCGCGTCAGGCGCCGCGGTGCGCAACGCGCCCGTGCCTACGAGTGCACCTCAACCGCCGGCCGCCGCGCCGACGGTCACCTTCAAGACCTCCGCGGCTGAGACGGGCTTCACGGCGGCCGCCGCACCCGAGGCCGACCAGGCCTTCCTCGTCCGCGACAACTTCTTCCAGGACGCGTCCGGTGACGACCCCCAGGACAACCGGGTCACGATCAACGCTGGTGAGAAGGTCAGCTTCGCGCAGCTGCAGGCGGGCATGCCGCACAACGTCGCGTTCAGCAACGCGCAGCCCACGTCGTGCACCCAGCTGACGGGCAACCCGATCGACACCAACACCTCGCCCCCGATGCCCGACCTGGCGACCAACGAGGACTGGACCGGCGAGTGCCGGTTCAACACCGGCGGCACCTACAACTTCTTCTGCACCCAGCACGAGGGCATGGAGGGCACGATCGAGGTCGAAGGGGGCACGGCGACGCCGACCCCGACGGTCACGGTCACGCCGACCCAGACGCCGAGCGGGCGTCCGCACATCGTCGCCAAGGACGCGCCGTTCAGGTTCGAGCAGGCCGCCGGCGGGGCCCCCAGCGTCACGATCAAGGTCGGTCAGACGGTCGACTTCAGCTATCCGGCGAGCCCGACGCCCAACGTCCACAACGTCGACTTCCGGCGCGACCTGACCAAGCCGACGAACGGTCCGCAGCCGACCTGCGTGCAGACCGCCGGCATCGGTCCGTATCCCGCGCCGCCGCTGCCGCAGTTCTCGCTGCCACCCGGATGGGCGGGCAACTGCACGTTCAACGAGGCGGGCCGGTTCACGTTCGTCTGCGCCGCGCACCCGGTGGAGATGCAGGGCGTGGTCGTGGTCGAGACCGACCAACCGACCGAGCCACCGGACACGACGATCACCGGCGGCCCCACCGGGTCGACGACGCAGACGTCGCACAACTTCACCTTCACGTCGGACAAGCCGGCCGCGACGTTCGAGTGCAAGCTCGACCGCCCGGGCACGCCCGGCACCTACGCCGCGTGCACCACGCCGGCCGCGTTCACCACGACCACCGACGGCGCGTACACGTTCACGGTCCGCGCGGTGCTCAACGGAACCCCCGACCCCTCGCCCGCGACACGAAGTTTCACGGTGGACAGACAACCACCGGACACCTCGATAAACAGCGGGCCGAGCGGGACCGTCACCACGACGTCCAACGCGTTCCAGTTCGCCGGCAACGAAACGGGCGTGACGTTCGAGTGCCGCCTGGACACGCCGGCCGGCAACGGCTCCTTCGCCGCGTGCACGTCGCCGCAGAGCTATACGACGACGGCCAACGGCGCCTACACGTTCCACGTCCGCGCGCGTGACGCCGCGGGCAACGTCGACCCCGAGCCCGCCACCCGCACGTTCACCGTGGACACCGCGGCGCCGGACACGACGATCACGAGCGGCCCTACGGGCACGACCAACAACGCGTCACCGTCCTTCGGCTTCACCGCCGAGACCGGCGCGACGTTCGAGTGCCGCCTCGACGGTCCGGGCTCGACGGTCGGGACGTGGGTGGCCTGCACGTCGCCGCGCGCGGTCGGTCCGCTGACCGACGGCACCTACACGTTCAACGTGCGCGCCCGCGACCTCGCGGGCAACACGGACGCCTCGCCCGCGACGCGCACGTTCACGGTCGAGACGGCGGCGCCCGACACGAACATCACGGGCGGGCCGACCGGCACGACCAACAGCACGTCGGCGTCGTTCACGTTCACCTCGACCAAGCCCAACTCGACCTTCGAGTGCCGCCTGGACACGCCGGCGGGCAACGGCACCTTCGCCGCGTGCACGTCGCCGCAGACGTACACGACGACCGCCAACGGCGCCTACACGTTCCACGTGCGCGCCATCGACGGCGCGGGCAACCCGGACGCCTCCCCGGCGACCCGGACGTTCACGGTCGACACGAGCGCCCCGGACACGACGATCGACTCCGGCCCGACCGGCACGATCACCAACAACTCGCCGCAGTTCACCTTCTCCAGCTCGGAGACCGGCTCGACGTTCGAGTGCCGCCTCGACGGGCCGGGCGCGACGCCCGGCACGTGGCAGACCTGCACGTCGCCGCGCATCCTCGGCTCGCTGGCCGACGGCGCGTACACGTTCAACGTGCGCGCGACCGACGGCGCCGGCAACGTCGACGCGACGCCCGCGACGCGGACGTTCACGGTCGACGCGGCGGCCCCGGACACGACGATCGACTCCGGCCCGACCGGCACGATCACGAACGCCTCGCCGCAGTTCGCGTTCTCGAGCTCGGAGACCGGCTCGACGTTCGAGTGCCGCCTGGACGGCCCCGGCTCGGCGACGGGCACCTACCAGTCCTGCACCTCGCCGCGCACGCTCGGCCCGCTGGCCGACGGCACCTACACGTTCCTGGTGCGGGCGGTCGACGCCGCCGGCAACGCCGACGGCACGCCCGCCTCGCGGACGTTCACGGTCGACGCGACGGTGCCGAACACGACGATCGACTCCGGTCCGACCGGCACGATCACCAACGCGTCGCCGCAGTTCACGTTCTCCTCGAGCGAGCCGGGCTCGAGCTTCGAGTGCCGCCTGGACGGCCCGGGCTCGACGACGGGCACCTACCAGTCCTGCACCTCGCCGCGCACGCTCGGCCCGCTGGCCGACGGCACCTACACGTTCTCCGTCCGCGCCCTCGACGCGGCCGGGAACACGGACGCGACGCCCGCCACGCGGACGTTCACGGTCGAGACCTCGCTGCCGGACACGTCGATCACCGGCGGTCCCGTGGGCACCACGAGCAACGCGTCGCCGTCCTTCACGTTCACGTCCACCAAGCCGGGCTCGACCTTCGAGTGCCGCCTGGACGGCCCGGGCTCGGCGACCGGCACGTTCGCCGCCTGCACGTCGCCGCACGCGGTCGGCCCGCTGGCCGACGGCAGCTACACGCTGCAGGTCCGCGCGCGTGACGGCGCCGGCAACCTGGACCCGACGCCGGCCACGCGCCAGTTCACGGTCGACACCGCCGCGCCGAACACGACGATCGACTCCGGCCCGACCGGCACGATCAACACGACCTCGGCGAGCTTCACGTTCTCGGGGTCCGAGCCGGGCTCCACGTTCGAGTGCAAGCTCGACACGGGCGAGTTCACCGCCTGCACGTCGCCGCAGGCCTACACGGACCTGGCGGTCGGCGAGCACACGTTCTCGGTCCGCGCCAAGGACGCGGCCGGCAACGTCGACGCGACGCCCGCCACGCGCACGTTCACGGTGGACGCGGCGGCGCCGGACACGACGATCGACTCCGGCCCGACCGGCACGATCAACGGGACCTCGGCCACGTTCACGTTCTCGGGCTCCGAGCCGGGCTCCACGTTCGAGTGCAAGCTCGACCGCCCCGGCACGCCGGGCACCTACGCGGCCTGCACCTCGCCGCAGGCCTACACGGGCCTGGCGGCCGGCGAGCACACGTTCTCGGTCCGCGCCAAGGATGCGGCCGGCAACGTCGACGCGACGCCCGCCACGCGGACGTTCACGGTGGACACGGCCGCGCCGGACACGACCATCACGGGCGGCCCGACGGGCGCGACGAACAACGGCTCGCCGCAGTTCACCTTCGAGTCCTCCAAGCCGGGCTCGACGTTCGAGTGCCGCCTGGACGGCCCGGGCTCGGCCACCGGCACCTGGGTGGCCTGCACGTCGCCGCGGGCGGTCGGTCCGCTGGCGGACGGCGCGTATACGTTCAACGTCCGTGCCAAGGACGCGGCGGGCAACGTCGACGACTCGCCGGCGACCCGCCAGTTCACGGTCGACACGGCCGCGCCGGACACGACGATCGACTCCGGCCCGACCCACACGGAGACGACGTCCGCGTCGTTCACGTTCTCCAGCACGGAGGCCGGCGCGACGTTCGAGTGCAAGCTCGACCGCCCGGGCACGCCGGGCACGTTCGCCGCCTGCACCTCGCCGCAGAACTACACGGGCCTCGCGAACGGCGAGTACACGTTCTCGGTCCGCGCGAAGGATGCCGCGGGCAACGTGGACCCGACGCCCGCGACCCGGACGTTCACGGCCGACATCAGCGGGCCGGACACGACCATCACCGGCGGTCCGACCGGCACGATCACCAACGCCTCGCCGCAGTTCACGTTCGAGGCCTCGCGACCGAACTCGTCGTTCGAGTGCCGCCTGGACGGCCCCGGCACGGCGACCGGCACGTACGCGGCCTGCACCTCGCCGCGCACGCTCGGCCCGCTCGCCGACGGCGAGTACACGTTCCGCGTCCGCGCCAAGAACGCCAGCGGGACCGTGGACGAGACGCCGGCGACGCGGACGTTCACGGTGGACACGACGGCGCCGAACACGACGATCGAGTCCGGGCCGACCGGCACGGTCAGCTCGACCACGGCGACGTTCACGTTCTCCGGCTCCGAGACCGGCTCGACGTTCGAGTGCAAGCTCGACGGGGGTGAGTTCACCGCCTGCACGTCGCCGCAGACCTACACCGGGCTGGCGGCCGGCGAGCACACGTTCTCGGTTCGCGCCAGGGACGCGGCCGGCCACGTCGACGCGACGCCCGCGACGCGGACGTTCACCGTCGACACGACCGCGCCGGACACGACGGTCGAAGGCCCGACGGGCACGATCACGACCCCGTCGGCGTCCTTCACGTTCACCTCGACGAAGCCCAACTCGACGTTCGAGTGCAAGCTCGACCGTCCCTCGGGCGCCGGCACCTACGCCGCATGCACGTCGCCGCAGGCCTACACCGGCCTCGCGAACGGCGCGTACACGTTCTCCGTCCGCGCCAAGGACGCGGCCGGCAACGTCGACGCCACGCCCGCCACGCGCACCTTCACGGTGCAGGTGGCGGCGCCGGACACGACCATCACGGGCGGCCCGACCGGCACGATCAGCGAGACCACGCAGACGTTCACCTTCAGCGGTGACGCCGGCGTGACGTTCGAGTGCCGCCTGGACACGCCGGCCGGCCAGGGCGAGTTCTCGGCCTGCACGTCGCCGAAGACCTACACCGCGTCCACCTCCGGCAACTACACGTTCTGGGTGCGGGCGAAGGACGCGAACGGCACGGTCGACCCGACGCCCGCGAGCCGGACCTTCACCCTGCAGGCCGGGACCCCGACGGAGACGTCGGTGGACGCCGAGGTGTCCGGCATCGTGCCCACCGTCCTGGGCCTGACGCTCAACGGCCCGGCGGCCTTCCCGCCGTTCATCCCGGGCGTCGGCACGACCTACGAGGCGACGCTCGGCGCGACGATCACGAGTTCCGCCGACAAGGCCGAGCTCGCGGTGGTCGACCGAACCGGCGTGCAGCCCGGGCGGCTGGTCAACGGCACTTACGTGCTGACCGATCCGCTGCAGGTGCGGGCGCTGCGAGCCGGCCAGGACAACCCGCTGTGGAACCCGGTCAGCGCCACCCCGGTGCGCCTGCTCGCGTACCCCGCCTACATCGCCTCCGACCAGGTCACGATCGCGTTCCGCCAGACCGTGAGAAACAACGAGGCGCTGCTCGCCGGCGAGTACACCAAGACCCTGACGTTCACGCTCTCCTCGACTCAGCCATGATCACCGCCTTGCACAAGACAGCTGGACGGCGCGCGATGCTCCGCGTCGCCCTGGCCACCGTGGCGACGTGCCTTCTCGGCGCGGCGCCCGCGGCGGCCGACGCGGGCAAGGTGCTCGTGTTCACCGGCACCGCCGGTACGACCAACGGCGCCACCGCACCCGCGGCGGCGGCGATCCAGTCGCTGGCGACCGCCAACGGCTTCAGCGTCGACGTGACCAACGCCGCCACGGCGTTCACGCCGGAGGGCCTCGCGCAGTACCGCGCGGTCACGTTCGTGCACTCCGCCGGCGACGTCCTCAACGTCGATCAGCAGGAGGCGCTGCGGACGTACGTCGAAGGCGGCGGCGGCTTCGTCGGCATCGGCGAGACGGCCAAGCTCGAGGAGGGTGAGGCGTTCTTCGACACGCTCATCGGCCTGACCGGGGCCGAGCGCACCGCGGGCGTCGACACGACCTCGCAGGACGTGGAGTTCCTGGACCGCGTGCACCCCGCCACGCGCGGCAACGCGCTGGTGTGGGAGGACCACACGGACGCGTACTACAAGTGGACGGCGAACCCCACCGGCAAGGTGCACACCGTCGCGCGCGTGCGCTTCGGCGCGCTGCCGGACGGGACCTCGGTCACCAACGACGCCGTCACCCGCTTCGCGGGCGGCGAGAACCGCATCCAGCCCCAGCAAGAGCGCGCGGTCTCCTGGTGCCGCGACGTCGGCCAGGGCCGCTCGTTCTACACGGCCCTCGGCGGCACCGCCGCGGCCTATCAGCAGAACGCGGTCACCCGCCAGCTGCTCGGCGCCATCCAGTGGGCGGCGGGCATGTCGCGCGGCAACTGCAAGGCGACGATCGACGCCAACTACACCGCGACGCGCGTGACGCCGCCGAACCCGGCGGGCCTGACCTCCTACACGGGTGAGATCGACGCGCTCGCGATGGCGAAGGACGGCCGCGTCTTCTACGCCGGCCGCGCGAGCTGCTTCGCCGGCATGCCGCAGGTCGTCGACTGGCAGGCGGCGGACGTCGGCAAGGGCTGCGGCACCATCCACGTCTTCGATCCCAACGTCGCCGGCAGCGACGACCAGAACCCGGCCAAGATCGCCAAGGTCGCCGAGCTGACGGTCTTCGGCGCGCGCGGGGAGGGCTCCGAGCACGGCGTCCTCGGCCTCGCCGTCGACCCCGAGTTCACGACGGGCCGTCCGTACCTCTACGTCCAGTACCACCCGTACTACAAGGGCGAGGGCGGCGCGGCCACCAACGATCCCGCCAAGCAGCTCGGCCCCGGCCTGGACCGCAAGGCGCTCATGGGCGAGCGGCGCGTGTCGCGCTTCACCTACGACCCCGCGACCAAGGCGATCGTGCCCGGGTCCGAGAAGGTCATCTTCCACTGGATGACGCAGGTCTACTCGTGCTGCCGGGTCGGCGGCTCGATGGACTTCGACTCCGACGGCAACCTGTACATCGGCACCGGCGACACGATCTCGGGCGCCGCCAACGCGTACCGCGGCGGCTACACCAACGACCACCCGAACTACACGGTCCCGGTCGACGGCCAGCCGCGCGCCAACCACGACGAGACGCCCGGCGGCGGCGAGCTCTCCTTCGCCGACGCGCGCCAGACCGCGGCCAACACCAACGCCTACGAGGGCAAGCTGCTGCGAATCAAGCCGCTGGCGAGCCCCGGCAGCGTCCCCGGCAACGGCACCACGTACACGATCCCGGGCGAGGACGCTCCGAACGGCCCGAACCTGTTCGCGCCGACGAGCGACGCGGTCAAGAACCGCCTGGCCAAGCCGGAGGTGTTCGCGATGGGCATCTCCGACCTGCGCTCGCTGGACATCGACACCGAGACGGACAAGATCTCCGCCGCATGGTCGGGCACCGAACAGCAGGCCAACTCGGTCGTGTGGGGTCCGGCGAAGACCGAGACCGCCGCGAAGATCACCGGCGCCGGCAACTACGGCTGGCCCTACTGCGCGGCCGGCAACCGCTTCAGCTACCGCTCGACGCTCGGCGCGATCGGCGGCGGGGGCGCGGCCAACCTCGGCCGGGTCGACACGCCGCGCGGCACGATCGCCGGCGGTGAGAACGAAGGCCAGGGCGCGTTCTGGGACTGCTCGAAGGCGCTTCCGAACGACTCTCGGTTCAACACCGGCCTCTCCGACATCCCCGCGCCGAAGGCCGCGAACGTCTGGTACGGCCCGCAGGGCGGTTGCTACGACTTCGCGCGTCAGGCCAACGGCGTGCCGGTCTACAACGACACGAACACGAGCATCGGCGCCGACACCGCGCGGCACTGCCCGTGGGCGCTCGGCGGCGGCCAGTCGATCGTGACCGGCGGCACCTACCGGCGCCCCGCGCAGGCCAAGGCCGGCGCCTGGCCCGCCTACTGGGAAGGCCGCTGGTTCCTCGCGGACTTCGCCGGCTCGGGCAACGTGCGCCACGCGCTGCTGATGGACCCGGAGACCGAGGACGAGGGCGGCCAGCCCGTCTCCGCGGACTCCCTGTACGGGATCATCCCGGCGAGCCTGCTCGGCGCGCACCGCCTGATCGACCTCGACTTCGGGGCCGACGGTGCGCTGTACGTCGCGGCCGCCTCCGGCAGCCGCCTCGGCCTGGGCAGCCAGACCGGCGTGTGGCGCTTCAGCTACACCGGCGGCACCGACACGCCCGGTCCGGACCCGGTCTGCGCGGTCCGCCCCAACAGCTCGACCGTCGACTGCAACGTGGGCCGCTCCGGCGGTGTCAGCTACGAGTGGACGTTCTCGGACGGCGGCACCGCGACCGGCACCAACGTCAGCTACGCGTTCCGCCGCGACGGGACCCAGCAGGCGACGCTGACGGTCGTCTACGCCGACGGCGAGCGCGTGAACAAGACGATCGACGTCGAGATCCCGCCGCTGCCCAGCGACGAGGAAGACATCGACATCATCGCCGAGGTGCCGCTGACGCTCGGGCTCACGCTCGGGACGCCGGCCACGTTCGAGCCGATGATCCCGGGTGTCGCCGCGACCTACACGGCGACAACGACGGCCAAGGTGCTCTCGACCGCCGGTGACGCCGCGCTGAGCATCGTCGACCGCTCCACGGTCTCGCCCGGCCACTTGGTCAACGGGCCGGCCGTGATGCCGCAGGCGTTGCGGGCCCGCGCCACCACCCCGGAGAGACCCGACGGGGCCTACCGCGCGATCTCCGGCACGCCGCTGAACGTATTCAGCTGGACGGGGCCGGTGGCCAACGAAACGGTGACGCTGGGCTTCCAGCAACCCGTCGCGACGACCGACGCCCTGCGCGGCGGCAAGTACGCGAAGACCCTGACGTTCACGCTCTCCACCACCACGCCATGAAGCGATCACTGCCCTGGATCCTCTGCGCGCTGATCGCGCTCATCGCCGCGCCGGCCTTCGCGCTCGGCACTGCCGCCGACCCGGTTCAGACGGCCGACATGGTCGTCTCCGACAGTGGCTTTCGTGACTCCGGCTCCACCGACCCGGAGGACCGGACCGTCGACATCCTCGCCGGCGGCCGCGTGAACTTCAGCTACCCCGCCGGCACCGGCGAGTACAACGTGGTCTGGGACCGCGGCAGCCTCGTCCCGGACACCTGCGAGCAGACGGCCGGCCCGAACTGGGGTCACGGCACCACGCTCCCGTGGTGGACGCAGGGCCCGGGCTGGGCCGGACACTGCACGTTCTCCAAGCCGGGGACCTACACGTTCCACTCGGGCGTGGACCCGAACGGCTTCAAGGGCACCGTCGTCGTGCACGGGGACGCGACCCCGACGCCGACGGTCACCGTCACCCCGACGGTCACGGCCGCGCCGACCACGGGCAAGATCAGCGCCCGCGACACGGCGAGCCCGGCCCGCAACTGGTTCCAGGACGCGTCGAGCTCGAACACCAACGACAACTCGGTGACGATCCAGGCCGGCGGGAAGGTCACGTTCGACTACCCGACGGGGACGAACGTCCACAACGTCGACTTCCGCGAGGCGCTCAAGCCGACGAGCTGCATCAAGACCAAGTCGTCGCCGCAGATCCCGGTCCCGGACGCCGACCAGGTGTCCCCGATGCCGGACTTCGCGCAGACGCCCGGCTGGGAGGGCGAGTGCACGTTCACGACCCCCGGCACGTACTCCTTCGTGTGCGGTTCGCACCCGGTGGAGATGACGGGCACGGTCGTGGTCGTCCCGGCCACGGGTGAGCCGACGCCGACGCCGACGGCCACGGCGACCCAGACGCCCACGCAGACGCCGACCGCGACCCCGACGACCGAGCCGACACGACCGGGCATCGTCGCGCGCGACACCGCGGAGCCGTTCAAGAACTGGTTCCAGGACGCGGCGAGCTCGGACCCGGCCGACAACTCGGTCACGGTCGCTCCGGGCAGCACGGTGGACTTCAGCTTCCCCGTGGGCGCCGGCACGAACGTGCACAACGTCGTCTTCGCGCAGGCACCGACCTCGTGCGTGCAGAAGACCGGCCTCGTCGTCGGCCCGGCCCCGCCACTGCCGCAGTTCGCGCAGCCGGCGGGCTGGTCGGGTGAATGCAAGTTCGACACGCCCGGCACATACACGTTCATCTGCTCCACGCACCCGGCGGAGATGACGGGCAGCGTGGTCGTGAGTTCCGGGGAGGAGCCGACCCCCACGCCGACGGCGACGCCTGAGCCGCCGCGCGACACGGTCCCGGCCAAGGTGCCCAAGCCTTGGGCGGCGATCGACAAGCCCAAGCACGCGCAGATGACCGTGGCGCGGTTCCTCGAGGGCA
The DNA here is from genome assembly GCF_003344625.1 of Solirubrobacter deserti. Lineage (GTDB taxonomy): Bacteria > Actinomycetota > Thermoleophilia > Solirubrobacterales > Solirubrobacteraceae > Solirubrobacter > Solirubrobacter deserti. Next base: position 226,961 of record NZ_QPKJ02000001.1, read on the forward strand.
AGCTCACCATCACGGCGCGCTGCGTGTCCGCGGGCACGGGCGAGCTGACGATGAACGTCGGCAACCAGCTGGCCGCGAAGCGCCTGCGGGTGAAGGTCCGCCAGCAGAGCACGTTCGAGATCTCGGCCGCTGCCGCGACGTGCAACCAGTTCGGGCGCTTCACGGTCCGGCTGAAACCGAACGCGCAGGCGCGAAAAGCGCTCAAGAACTACACGAAGTCCCTGCCGGTGACGCTCACGCTCACGCTCGCCGGGCCGATCGGGACGACCACCACGACACGGACGATCACCTTGAAGGGCACGAAGGTCAAGAAGGGGCGCGTGTGATGGACTTCGAACGCGACGGCATCACGCGCCGCTCGGCGATGTACTACGGGGCTTCAAGCCTCGCGCTGGTGTGCTCGTTCGACTTCGACAAGCGGGCTCGCGCCGCGCGCGGCAAGACCAGCGCCGCGCTGCGCTCCGCCGCGTCGGGGCCGTTCGAGCCGTTCCAGCGGGACGTCCCGATCCCGGCGGTCGCCCGGCCCGTGCGCTCGAGCAAGAAGCTCGAGGAGTACGTGATGGACATGCAGCCCGGCATGGCGGAGATCCTGCCCGGGTACGAGACGCCGATCCTCGGCTACAACGGCAGCTTCCCCGGCCCGACGGTCCGGGCGCGCCGCGGGCGTGAGGTGCAGATCCTCCAGCGCAACCGCACCAACCGCTCGCTCAACGTGCACCTGCACGGCGGCGTGACGATGCCGCAGTACGACGGGCATCCGCACGACGCGATCCCGGCGGGTGAGGAGCGGCTGTACAAGTATCCGAACGTCGCCCACTCCTCGACGCTCTGGTACCACGATCACGCGCACGGCGAGACGGCGCAGACGCTGTTCGCCGGGCTCGCGGCGTTCTACCTGCTCGACGATCCCGACGACAACCACCTGGATCTGCCGCAGGGCGACTTCGACGTCCCGCTGATGATCACGGACCGCTCGTTCAACAAGGACGGGTCCTTCCGCTACCGGCTGGACCTGGACCGCGGCTTCCGCGGCGACACGATCCTCGTCAACGGCGCGGTCGCGCCGCGGATGAAGGTCGAGCGGCGTCTGTACCGGCTGCGGTTCCTGAACGCGTCCAACGCGCGCGCCTACAACCTGGTGCTCGGCAACGACCGGGACATGATCCAGATCGGCTCCGACGGCGGCCTGCTGCCGGCGCCGGTCAAGCGCAAGATCATCCCGATGGAGCCCGCCGAGCGCGTGGACGTGATCGTCGACTTCCGCCAGTTCGGCGTCGGCTCGAAGGTCATCCTCCACAACCAGGGCGGCGAGCCGTCGACGAGCGCCGTCATGCGCTTCGACGTCGTGCGCGGCACCGCCGAGGAGGCGCGGATCCCGAAGCTGATGCGCGAGGACGACGAGCTGCCCGAGCCCAACGCGGAGCGTTCGTGGCCGTTGACGTTCCAGGGCCTGGCCGGCGGCGCGTCGGTGTGGCAGATCGGCGGCGGCGGGTTCAGCGAGATGCGGATCGACTGCCGCCCGCGGCAGGGCTCGACCGAGCTGTGGACGTGGCGCAACCTGTCCAACCGCACGCACCCGATGCACATCCACGGCTACCACTTCAAGATCGTCAGCATGAACGGCAAGACGCCGCATCCGGCCGATCAGGGGTGGAAGGACACGGTGGCGGTCTATCCGAACGAGACCGTGGTCGTGATGCCGTACTTCGACTACTTCCCCGGAAGGTACGTCTTCCACTGTCACGCCGCCGAGCACGGCGACATGTCGATGATGGGGCAGATGGAGGTCGTGGCATGAGGCTTCGTCTGCTCGTGGCCACGCTGCTGGCCTTCGCCCTGATGCCGGCCGCGACCGCGAACGCCGCGGTCGAGCGGTTCATCCAGGCCTACGACTCGCCGACGTACAAGTCGGTGTTCTGGCCGAAGACGATCCCGGCGCAGGTCGGGGATACCGTCACGTGGCGGCTGACCCAGCCGGGGAACCCGCGCGCGGCCACCCACGACGTGTGGGTCGTTCCGCCCGGCACGTCCGCGCCGGGCACGCGGCTCGGCATCTCTTTCGAGACCCCGACGGTCAGCCAGGTCGTGGACGCTCCGGGTTCCTGGTTCTTCTACTGCTCGATCCATGCCGGGCTCACGCCGGAAGGCATGAACGGCACGGTCGAGGTGGGAACGACGGACCCCGGTCCGCCGGTCGATCCGGGCAAGCCGTGGGAGACGGGCGAGGAGCCGCCGGACCCCAACGCGCTGCCCAACGACACGACCGCACCGACGGCGTGGGAGGAGGGCGACAACGTCCCGCCGACGCTCAAGCTCGTGCGGGCGACCGCGACCGACACGGGCGCCCGCGCGCGGGTCACGGTCGAGGAGCCGGTCACCGTCACGGCGCGGCTCAAGAAGGGCAAGAAGATCGTCGCGACCAAACGCGTCGTGGTGAGCGAGCCGGGGACGTTGAACGTCAACGTGAACCTGCCCGCGCGTTTGCGGGACAAGGCCGCTCGGTACCGACTCCAGGTATGGGCGACCGACGGCGTGGATCTTGACTCGAAGGTCGCCGCCGCCTGGATCGACTTCAAGCCGTAGGTGTTGAACGGCCGCGGGCTCCGGCCCGCGGCCGTCGACATCACCATCCGCGATCTCGAGGCCACGGACTGGAGTGGCACCCATGGGCGGCGCTCGACAGGCTCCAGCCATGCGCACGGAGATCACGGTCGACGGCACCCGCATCAGCTTCTTGAGCGCGGGTGAGGGCCCGCTCCTCCTGCTGCTGCACGGCACGTATTGGAGCCGGGTGTGGGAGCCCGTGCTGGACACGCTCGCCGGGCACGGGCTGCGCGCCGTGGCGGTCGACCTGCCGGGCGCCGGGCGCTCCGGCGGGCAGCTGACGCTCGAGACCGGCGCGGTCCCGGCGCTCGCCACGTGGGTCGAGCGCTTCGCCGACGCGCTCGAGGCCGGTGACGAGCTGCTGGTCGCGGGGCACGACATCGGCGGCGCGGTCACCCAGCATCTGGCCGTCCATGGCGGGCGGGCGGTGCCGCGCTTCGCGCTCGTGAACTCCGTCACCTACGACTCGTGGCCCGTGCCCGGCGTCAAGCGCTTCCGCGACCCGGAGGTGGCCGCGGCGGTGAGCGTCGAGGAGTTGCTGTCGTGGCGCGAGACGGCGATCACGGCCGCGATCGCGCGCCCGTTCGCGGACGGCGAGCTCGACGACTACCTGTCCCCGTGGCGTGACGAGCGGCGTGCGCGGTCCTGGCTCGCCCTGGCCGGCGCGGCGGACTCGAAATACACCGAGGCGCTGATGCCCGCGCTGCGCGAGTCCGAGGCGCCGAAGCGGCTCGTGTGGGGCGAGGACGACGCGTTCCAGCCGGTCAGCTACGCCGAGCGCTTCGCCGCGGAGGTCCCGGCCTGCGAGCTCGTCCGCATCCCGCGCGCCGGCCACATCCCGATGGAGAACGACCCGCACGCCGTCGGCGACGCGCTCGGCCGCTTCTTCAGCGCCCGATCTCCGTCCTGACGTCCAGCAGCTCCGGGAAGAACGTGAGGTCCAGCGCCGCACGCAGGAACCCCACGCCGGACGACCCGCCCGTCCCACGCTTGTAGCCGATGATCCGCTGGACGGTCTTCATGTGCCGGAAGCGCCACAGCTGGAAGCTCTCCTCGACGTCCACGAGCTCCTCGCACAGCTCGTAGGCCTCCCAGTCGCGCTTGGGCGCGTCGTAGATCGCCTTGAACACGGGGATCAGGTCCTCGCGCCGCCGGTGCGGCTCGGAGAAGTCCCGCGTCAGCAGATCCGCCGGCACCGGGTAGTCGCGCCGCGCGAGGTGGCCGAGGAACGCGTCGTACAGCGACGGCGCCTCGAGCACCGCCGCCAGCCGCGCGAGGTCCTCGTCGGAGTGCCGGAAGACCGCGAGCATCTGCCGGTTCTTGTTGCCGAGCTGGAACTCGATGATCCGGTACTGCAACGACTGGAACCCGCTCGCGTCCCCGAGCACACCGCGGAACTTCACGTACTCGGACGGCGTCAGCGTCGCGAGCACGCCCCACTGCTCGAACAGCTGGCGTTGGATCTGCTTGACGCGCGCGAGCCCTTTCTGCGCCGGCCCGAGGTCGTCGATCGCGAGCGCGCTCAGCACCGCGTCCAGCTCGTGGATGATCAGCCGCATCCACAGCTCGCTCGTCTGGTGCTGGATGATGAACAGCAGCTCGTCGTGGTGCTCGGGCTGCGACAGCGGGTGCTGTGCGTCCAACAGCCGTTCCAGGTGCAGATAGCCGGCGTACGTCTGGCGCCCGCGCAGGTCGCGCGTCACGCCCTCCTCGACGTCGCGCAGGTTCTCGCTCACAGCGCCTCCAGCTCCTCGCGGATGTAGTCGAGCAGCGTGTCCACGTCCGGCATCTGGTCGCGGTCGGCGACGATCCCGAAGTCCATGTGGCCCATGTACGACATGACGGTGATGTTGAGGCCCATGCCGTCCAGGATCACCGAGACCGGGTAGTTCGCCACCAGCTTCGCGCCCGCCATGTAGAGCGGGAACTGCGGGCCGGGCACGTTGGAGATGACGAGGTTCCAGGCCGACCGCCCGGGCCGCGACGTCGAGTACGCGAACGTCAGCCGCGCCGCGCGCGCGAAGACGGCCGGCGGGATGAAGTTGTTCGCGTCGCGCAGCAGCATCGCGGGCAGCGCGCCGCGGCGCTCCTTCATGTCCGCCAGCGCTTCGTGCGTCCGTTGCAGCCGCTCCACCGGGTCGGCGATGTCGGTGTACAGCGGCGCCGCCATCAGCAGGATCCGGTTGCCGAACGTGCCGAACTCGTCGCCCGTGCGGACGCTGACCGGCACCTGTGCCACCAGCGGCGCCTCCGGCAGGTCGTCGTGCGCGATCAGCCACCGCCGCACCGCGCCCGCGCACACGCTCACCACGACGTCGTTGACCGTGGTCTGATGCTTGTCCTTGGCGGCCTTGACCGCGTCCAGCTCGATCTGCCCGAACGCGAACCGCCGGTGCGGCGAGATGCGCCCGCTGAACTTGGTCTTCGGCGCCACCAGCTCGGGCCGGTCGACGCCGTCGCGCAGGAGCATCGCCGCCACGCGCGAGACCGTCCCCATCCCGGGGAGGACGCCGAACGCGGTCTGGTCCAGGTTCGGGATCGCCTTCGGGATCGCGCGCAGCATCCGCAGCGGGTAGCGCGGCACGCCCAGCAGCCCGAGCCCGAGCATCTGCAGCGTCGAGGGCGACGGGTCCGCCAGGTCCTCCTCGGGCGGCTCCACCTCGCGCCCCTCGGGCGTCAGATCCAGCAGCAGGGCCATGATCTCGGCGCCGGATAGCCCGTCGATCACGGCGTGATGGATCTTGGTGAGCACGGCCACGAGCCCCGACTCGTGGCCCTCGATCACGTACAGCTCCCACAACGGCCGCGCGCGGTCCAGCGGCCGCGCCATGATCCGCGCCACCTGGTCGGCGAGCTGCTGATCGGTGCCCGGCGACGCGAGCGCCATCTCGCGCACGTGATAGCCGAGGTCGATCTCGGCCTCCTCCACCCAGTACGGATGGTCGAGCCCGAGCGGCACCTCCGCCAGCCGCCAGCGCAGCGGCGGAAGCTGTGCGCCGCGCTCGGAAATCAGCTGCGTGACCTCTCCGCACCCGAACGACCCGCCCGGCGCGGTGGACGGATCGAGCATCGCCAGGCTCCCCACGTGGCCCGTCTGACGCGCGTTCTCCAGTGCCAGGAACTGTGCGTCGAGGGACGTGAGCTGCCGCATGCGCGCACCCTAGCGCTGCACGTGTAATCGTTCGCCGCGTGAGCCCTTCCGCCGGAAGCCGTCCAGGCGCCTCGCAGCTCGTCGATCTCGACGAGCTGATCGCCGCGTACCACCGTCCACCGTCCGGCCCGGTCGCCTTCGGGACGTCCGGCCATCGCGGCACGTCCCTCAAGGGCACGTTCACCGAAGCGCACGTGAAGGCCATCAGCGAGGCGATCGCGCGCCACCGAAAAGCGGAGGGGATCACCGGGCCGCTGTTCGTCGCGCGCGACACGCACGCGCTCTCGGAGCCCGCGTTCCACACGGCGATCAGCGTCTTCAGCGCGCACGGCCTGGACGTGCGCGTCGACGCCGACGGCGGCTACACGCCCACGCCCGCGCTCAGCCACGCGATCCTCACGCACCCCGGCAGTGACGGCATCGTGCTCACGCCGAGCCACAACCCGCCCGAGGACGGCGGCTACAAGTACAACCCGCCGTCGGGCGGCCCGGCCGGCACGGACATCACCAAGCAGATCGAGCGGATCGCGAACGAGCTGCTCGAGGCCGAGGTCGAGACGGCCGATCCGCAGACGACGCCGCACGACTATGTGTCCGCGTACGTCGACGACCTGCCGAACGTCATCGACATCGACGCCATCCGTGAGGCGAACGTGCACATCGGCGTGGAACCGCTCGGCGGCGCGTCGGTCGCGTACTTCAAGGCGATCGCGGAGCGCCACCAGCTCAACCTCGAGGTGGTCAACGAGGAGGTCGACCCGACGTTCCGCTTCGTCCCGCTCGACCACGACGGCAAGATCCGGATGGACTGCTCGAGCCCGTACGTGATGAGCGGGCTGATCGAGTACCGGGACCGCTTCGACGTGGCCGTCGCCTGCGACCCGGACGCCGACCGCCACGGGATCGTCACGCCCACCTCCGGCCTGATGAACCCGAACCACTATCTCGCGGTCGCGATCCACTACCTGTTCGGTGGCGCGCGCGACTGGGGGCAGGACGTCGGGATCGGCAAGACCCTGGTGTCCAGCACGATGATCGACCTCGTCGCGCGCGAGCTCGGCCGCACGCTCGTCGAGGTGCCGGTCGGCTTCAAGTGGTTCGTCGACGGCCTGATCGACGGCACGCTCGGGTTCGGCGGCGAGGAGAGCGCCGGCGCCTCGTTCTTGCGCAGGGACGGCACGCCCTGGTCCACCGACAAGGACGGTCTGCTGCTCGCGCTGCTGGCAGCGGAGATCACGGCCACGACCGGCAAGGACCCGGGGCAGCACTACACCGAGCTCACCGAGCGCCACGGCGCGCCCGCCTACAAGCGGGTGGACTCGCCGATCGACGCCGAGCGCAAGGAGAAGCTGCTCGCGCTGAACCCGGAGGACATCAGCGCCACGGAGCTGGCAGGGGATCCCATCGCGGCCAAGCTCACGCGCGCCCCCGGCAACGATGCCCCGATCGGCGGCGTGAAGGTCGTCACCGAGAGTGGCTGGTTCGCGGCGCGCCCATCGGGTACCGAGGACATCTACAAGCTGTACGCGGAGAGCCTGAAGGGCGAAGACCACTTGCAGCAGATCATCGAAGAGGCACGGGGGATCCTCGGATGAGCAAAGTCCTGACCATGGTGCTGGCCGGCGGCGAGGGCAAACGACTCGCGCCGCTGACCGCCGACCGTGCCAAGCCCGCCGTGCCGTTCGGCGGCAACTATCGGCTGATCGACTTCGCGCTCTCGAACCTCGTCAACGCGAACTTCCATCAGATCGTGGTGCTGACGCAGTACAAGAGCCACTCGCTCGACCGGCACGTCACCACCACGTGGCGTCTGTCGCCGCTGCTGGGCAACTACGTCACGCCGGTGCCGGCGCAGATGCGGCTCGGGCCGCGCTGGTTCGTCGGCAGCGCGGACGCGATCTATCAGAACTACAACCTGATCGCCGACGAGCGCCCGGAGCACATCATCGTCTTCGGCGCCGACCACATCTACCGCATGGATCCGCGCCAGATGCTCGAGCAGCACATCGCCTCGGGCAAGGGCGTGACCGTCGCGGCGCTGCGCGCGCCGATCGAGCAGGCCGACCAGTTCGGCGTGATCGAGACCGCCGCGAACGGGCGCGACATCGCGCGCTTCCGCGAGAAGCCCAAGGACGCCGTCGGGCTGCCGGACTCGCCCGACGAGGTCTTCGCCTCGATGGGCAACTACATCTTCTCGACCGAGGCGCTGATCAACACCGTGTCCGCGGACGCCGCCGACGAGACGTCCAAGCACGACATCGGCGGCAACATCATCCCGGCGCTGGTCGAGCAGGGCGACGCGCAGGTCTACGACTTCTCGACCAACGAGGTTCCCGGCGCGACCGAGCGCGACCGCGGCTACTGGCGCGACGTCGGCACCATCGACGCCTACTACGACGCGCACATGGACCTGATCTCGGTCCACCCGATCTTCAACATGTACAACCACGACTGGCCCATCCACACGTGGCCGGGGATCACGCAGCCCGCGAAGTTCGTGTTCGACGAGGAGAACCGGCGCGGCCAGGCGATCGACTCGATGGTCTGCGCCGGCGTGGTGATCAGCGGCGGCACCGTGCGCCGCTCGATCCTGTCGCCGCTCGCGCACGTGCACTCCTACTCGCTCGTGGAGGACTCGATCGTCATGCACGAGACGGAGATCGCGCGCAACGCGGTCGTCCGGCGCGCGATCCTCGACAAGAACGTCTACGTCGGCGAGGGCGTGGAGATCGGCGTCGATCCGGCCAAGGACGCCGAGCGCTTCCACGTGTCCGCGGGCGGCATCGTGGTCGTGCCGAAGGGCATGCGGGTCACGGAATGAGGGTGGCGCTGATGACCCGCGAGTACCCGCCGGAGGTCTACGGCGGAGCGGGCGTGCACGTCGAGTACCTGGCGCGCGAGCTGCGCGCGTTCGAGGACGTCACCGTGCACGCGTGGGGCGTGGGGGACGTGTCGCACGCGGCCTGGGAAGCGCTGTCGGGCGACGCGCCGGAGCTCGCGGCGCTGCGGTCGCTGTCGATCGACCTGACGATGGCCGCGAAGGCCCAGGGCGCCGAGCTCGCGCACACGCACACCTGGTACGCGCAGTACGGCGGCCATCTCGCGAAGCTCGTGTGGGGCATCCCGCACGTCGCGACCGTGCACTCGCTCGAGCCGCTGCGGCCGTGGAAGGAGGAGCAGCTCGGCGGCGGCTACCGCCTGTCGTCGTACGCCGAGAAGACCGCGCTCGAGCACGCGGACGCGGTGATCGCGGTGTCCAACGGCACGCGCGGCGACATCCTGCGCGTGTACCCGGACATCGACCCGGATCGCGTGCACGTGATCTACAACGGGATCGACACCGACGAGTACCAGCCCGACACCGGCACCGACGTGCTGGAGAAGTACGGCATCGACCCGGGCAAGCCGTCCGTCGTGTTCGTCGGCCGGATCACGCGCCAGAAGGGCGTCGTCTACCTGCTGGAAGCGGTCAAGCAGTTCGCGCCGGATGCGCAGCTCGTGCTCTGCGCGGGCTCGCCCGACACGCCGGAGCTCGGCGCCGAGATCGCGCGCCGCGTGGAGGAGCTCAAGGCCACGCGGGAGGGCGTGTTCTGGATCCAGGAGATGATCCCGAAGCCCGAGGTCATCCAGCTGCTCAGCCAGGCGACCGTGTTCGCCTGCCCGTCGATCTACGAGCCGCTGGGGATCGTCAACCTCGAGGCGATGGCGTGCGAGGCCGCGGTCGTGGCCACCGCGACGGGCGGGATCGTCGAAGTCGTCGTGGACGACGAGACCGGCTTCCTGGTCCCGATCGAGCCCGGCGAAGACGGCACGGGCGCGCCGCGCGATCCGGCCAAGTTCGCCGCGGACTTCGCCGAGCGCGTCAACACGCTGATCGCGGATCCGGAGCGCGCGAAGGCGATGGGGCGGGCCGGCCGCCAGCGGGCGATCGAGTCCTTCTCCTGGCCCGCGATCGCCCAGCAGACCTCGGAGCTCTACCGCTCGCTTGCTTGACGCCGTGACGTTCGGCGAGGCGCTCGCCACGTTCGTCGCCCTGGACGAGGGCGACCTGGCGAGCGTGAGCCGCTACGAGCGCATCCTCGCGGGCGCGGAGGTCAACGTGGCGATCGGGCTCGCGCGGCTCGGGCATACGGCCGGCTACGTGACCCGGGTGGGGGACGACCCGTTCGGGCGCTTCGTGCGCGCGGCGATCGCCGACGCGGGCGTGGACGCGTCGATGATCGAGACCGACCGCGACGCGCCGACCGCGTTCCAGCTGAAGGCGCACGCCGGTGGGGGCGACCCGGAGACGCACTATTTCCGGCGCGGCTCGTCCGGCACGCGGCTGGCCCCTTCGCCCGCGACCGACGCCTACGTGCGCGCCGCGCGCCACCTGCACGTGACCGGCATCCCGCTCGCGCTCTCCGACACGGCACGCGCGTTCGCCGCCCGCGCGGTGGAGGTCGCGACGGGGACGATCTCGTTCGACCCGAACCTGCGGCCGGTCCTCTGGGGCAGCGAGGCGGAGATGGTGCGCGAGATCAACGGGCTCGCCACCCGCTCGCACTGGGTCCTGCCGGGCCTGACCGAGGGCGAGCTCCTGACCGGCGCACCCGACGCCGCCGGCATCGCGGCCTTCTACCTCGAGCGCGGCGTCCAGCTGGTGGCGGTCAAGTGCGGCGCGCGCGGTGCGGAGCTGTTCACCGCCGACGGCGCGCACCACACGGCGGGCGCGTTCGACGTGGACACCGTCGACACGGTCGGCGCGGGCGACGGCTTCGCCGCGGGCCTGATCTCCGCCGGCCTCGACGGCCTCGACCCGGCGGCGGCGCTCCAGCGCGCCGCGGCGGTGGGCGCGCTGGCCACGACGAGTGCGGGCGACTCCGACGGCCTCCCGACCCGCGCCGAGCTCGACGCCTTCATCGCCCGAGCGTGCGCATGAAGCCGTCCGAGGCCCCGCGGGCCTGGGCGACCAGCGCGCGGACGTCGGCGAGGCCGGCCCGCAGCTCAGGGTCCCCGTACGTGACGGGCATCATCGAGTCCTGGAGCTCGATCAGGCGCTCCTCGCCCTCCGCGATCGCCTCGATGGCGCGCTCGAGGTAGACCCGCGGGTCACGCACGTGCGTGCCCGGGGAGGGCTCGGTCCACGTGCGGGTGGGCAGCGAGCGGCGTTCCGCGAACGCGTTGTAGGTGCGCTGTGCGCGGCCGTAGGCCTTCTGGACGGGGCCGAAGAGGTCGTCCTCGAGCCGGTCCTGGCTGCGCTCGTCCAGCAGCTCGTAGGCCTCGCCGAGCGTGGTGAGCGCCAGCCCGAGCTCGTCGATGCCCTCCGAGAGGGCGTCGAGCAGGTCTTGGCGGGCGTCGGCGTCGCTCATCAGTCGGGCTCCCGGTTGCGCGTCGACCACCATTCCTCGCCGTAGTCGATGAACAGCTCCTCGCCGGCCTTCACGGGCCGGAGCGTCTGGAACATGATCACCCGCGGCGCTTCCTGGATGTACTCGCAGTTCGGCTCGGAGGAGTGGTTGTAGAGCATGCCGTAGCCGAGCAGGAGGATCACATCGTCCTCGTTCTCGTTGGAGCCGAAGACGTAGTCGCCGAGCTGGCCGACGACCTCGTCACCGGGCAGCTCGAGCGTCGGGCAGTGCTCGAGCGTCTCGCCCTCCGCGAAGTCGCGCGTGGCGAAGACGCCGCGCCCGTACGGCCCTTCCTTGATCTGCAGACCTTCCGGCATGTCGGCGGGTGACCTTAGCTCAGGCGGTACGGTCCCGGGGTGCTGCGCTTCATCAAGCGAGAACCATCCGCCGTGCTGCTGGGCGTCCAGCTCGCGGGCGTCCTCATCTACCCGTTCCTGGAGGGCGACGGCGTCAGCCGCGCCGTCTTCAGCGCGTTCGGGGTCGTCGTGCTCGCGCTCGTCGTGCTCGCCGTGCGCGCCTCGCCGACGTGGACCTGGTTCGCCCTCATGCTCGGGGTCCCCGCCACGATCCTGCTGATCATCCAGGCGGTGATGAATTCGGACGCGCTGTTCCCGTACAGCGCGGCGCTCGAGGCGGTCCTGTACTTCTACGCCACCTACGGCCTGATCCGGTACATGCTGGCCGACCACGAGATCACCCGCGACGAGCTGTTCGCGGTGGGTGCGACGTTCACGCTCGTGGCCTGGGGCTTCGCCTACGTGTTCGTCGTCTGGCAGGCGATCGAGCCCGGGAGCTTCACCGCGGCGGTGGACCCGGAGGCGGATCGCACCTGGATGGAGCTGCTGTTCCTGAGCTTCACCACGCTTTCCAGCACCGGGCTCAGCGACGTCGTGCCGATCGACCCGTTCGCCCGCGCGCTGGTGATGATCGAGCAGCTCGTCGGGGTTGCCTACATCGCGGTCGTCGTGTCGCGCCTCGTCGCGTTGACGGTGCCGCGCGCGCAATGACCGTCGAGGCGACGATCGACGGCGGCCTGTGGGCCGAGCGGCGCCGCTTCAACCGCGAAGTGCTGATCCCGGACGGCGAGCAGCGCATCCGCGAGGCCGGGACCTTCGACAACCTGCGCGCGGCCGCCGCCGGCGGCGGCGAGCACCGCGGGCTCGTCTACCAGGACTCCGACCTGCACAAGTGGGTGGAGGCGCTCGGGTGGGAGCTGCGCACCGCGCCGTCGCCCGCGCTGCAGCGCATGGCGGACGAGGTCACCGCGTTGCTGACCGCCGCGCAGGCGTCCGACGGCTACCTCGACACGGCGTTCCAGGTCACGGGCCACGAGCGCTACCGCAACCTCGCCGACGAGCACGAGATCTACTGCATGGGGCACCTGATCGAGGCCGGGCTCGCGCACGCGCCGCTGCTGGGAGTCGCCCGCCGCGCCGCCGACCACCTCGTGGCCACCTTCACCGACCGCTGGGGCGTGTGCGGGCACCCCGAGGCCGAGCTGGCGCTCGTCAAGCTCTACCGCGCGACGGGCGAGCGCGCGTACCTGGAGCTGGCGGCGCGCTTCGTCGACCGCCGCGGCCACCGCCGGCTGCCCGAGCGCTTCGGCTCCTCCACCTACCTCGTCGATCGCGTCCCGGTGCGTGAGCAGACCGAGGTGGAGGGCCACGCCGTCCGCCAGCTGTACCTCAACTGCGGCGCCACCGACGTGTTCGTGGAGACGGGCGAGCCGCTGGACCCGCTGCTCGCGGCGTGGACGGACATGGTCGAGCGCAAGCTCTACATCACCGGCGGCGTCGGATCCGACGGGGCGCACGAGGCGTTCGGGGCGCCGTTCGCGCTGGACCCGGCCACGGCCTACGTCGAGACATGCGCCGCGATCGCCTCCGTGTTCTGGAGCTGGCGGCTGCTGCAGGCCACGGGCGAGGCGCGCTTCGCGGACCTGATCGAACGCACGCTCCTGAACGCCGTGCTCGCCGGCGTCGCGCCCGACCGCTCCGATTACGCGTACGCGAACACGCTCCATGGCACTCCGGACCGGCGCCCCTGGTACGCCTGCGCGTGCTGCCCGCCGAATCTGATGCGGCTGCTCGCCTCGCTGCACACGTACCTCGCGACCGAGGACGACGGCGTGCTCACGCTGCACCAGTACGCGACGGGCACCGTCGGCGGCGTCCGGGTCCGCACGGACTACCCGTGGGAGGGCCGGATCGAGATCGAGGCCGACCGTCCGGTGCGTCTGCGCGTGCCCGGCTGGAGCGCACGCTCGCGGCTCGACGGCGCGCCCGTCGCGCCCGGCTACGTCGTCGCCGGGCCCGGCGCCCACACCCTGGAGCTCGACCTGCGCCTGCGCGTCGTCGAGCCGGACCCGCGAGTGAGCTCGATCCGCGAGTGCGTCGCGTTCGAACGCGGACCGCTGGTCCTGTGCCTGCAGGACGAGGCGCTGGTGCCGTACGCGTTCGCCGAGCGCGCCCTGCGCGTCTGGATTCCTCAGAAGGTCAGCCGGCAGAGCGTGTGGGCGGCGTCTTCGCCCTCCACCGCGAGCGCGCCCACGTAGCCGCCGCTCAGCTCCAGGTCAGTGAGCGTGTAACCCTCGACCGCGGTCGTGTCGAACCGCTCCGGCGCCCACCCGAGACCGCCGCCGATCGCCTTCGCCCACGCCTCCTTGCGGCACCAGATCTGCAGGTGACCGTGGCCGCTCGCGTGCTCGCCGGGCGACAGCGTCCGCTCGATCGCCGCGACATTGCGGCCGGGCCGCTCGACGTCCACGCCCACTTCGAGGTCCTCGGAGAGCGCGATCAGCGCCAGCTCCCCCGAATGGCTCAAATTGAAGCGCAGCGGCGTCCCGGGCACGCACGGCTTGCCGTGCTCGGCGGTGTGGAAGTGGATCTCCTCGGGCGTGCAGCCGAGCCGCGCGCACAGCAGGATCCGCAACGCGGCGCGCGAGACGGTCCAGCGAGCGCCCTGTTCCGGGCGGATGAGCCGATCCGCGCGGGCCCGTTCGTCTGCGGACAGCAGGCCGCGAAGCCGCGCCACGAGCGGCTCGTCCTGTCCCAGCCCGACCATCCACACCTCGACATTGCGCAGGTGTATTAGACTACGCCCGTCAGTTGGCAAGGATGCTTGACAACGAGGGGGAAGGGCGCCTGGCACCGCGGGCGTCGACTCCTGTTCCCACAAAGTCCTCGGGCCGCAGGCCCACGAGTCGGAGCAGTCAATGAGACGACGCATTTTGCTTGTTCCCGTCGCGGCGCTGGCGGCGGTAGTCGCCACGAGCCCGGCGGCCGCGATGGAGGGCAACGGCTGGTCGTGCATCAGCCCGTTCGCCAACTTCACCAACGGCGCGTACCCGGATGATCCGCCCGCCAAGGACCACATCCTGGACTCGTTGGCGATCTCGGTGACGCGCACCGACTCATCGCCGTTGACGGCGGTCCCGGGCCAGAAGGTTGCCCTCAACGACCTGCGGCTCGACCTCGACTTCAAGGACACGCGTCCGGCCGAGCAGATGTACCGCCGCACCGGTGCTGTCGCCTCCAGCTTCAGCGGCATCCCGTACGAGCAGACCGAGGACACCAACCGCACCTTCTCGCTGCGCACGAACCCGGCCGACAACAAGAGCTACTGGTCCTACAACACCGGGACCAACGCCGCGCCGAAGTGGGAGTACTCACCCGAGCAGCTGGTCGAGACCGCCGGCCAGCCGCCGAAGGTCCGCGCGGCCGACGTCGACGCCAAGACGACGTGGACGTACGCCACGCCCACGCTCTCGCTCGAGCACCGCTACATCTCGCACACGGGCAACAGCCAGTTCCCGCTCGACGCGTGGGTGACGATCGCCGCCTCCAACACCGTCGAGGGCGTCCAGACGATCCCGGTCAAGGGCTACTGGACCGTCAACATCAAGGACGCCACGCCGGGCGCGCCGGGCAACAAGGCCGGCTACAACGACGGCCCGGTCACGGCCACCGTCCCGCCGGTCTCGCTGAACCTCGCGACCACCCGCTGGACCCCGACGGGCGCCGGCGCCGTGGAGTTCACGGTCGCGCCGCCGCGCAACATGGGCGTCGTCCAGATCGAGTCCAAGGGCTACGACGTGGTCGGCTACAACACGCCGCTCAACGTCCGCCCGTTCGGCAGCGTCTACGTGCGCGCGCAGTCCGAGTCCTACGGCTCGAGCAACGACTGCATCCCGGGCCAGATCTCGCTGGTCCCCAACTCGGGTGTCGGCACCGGTGGCCTGTTCTTCGGTGACGCCGATCCGACCGTCCCGGACCCCGCGCTGGGTGACCCGGCGACACCCGGCAAGTACGCCTCGCGCTCGAACGTGAACAACGCCGTCGGCGTGCGTGGCCGCTTCGCGTTCGCCTACACGCCGCTGCCCGCGATCGCCACGGCCCCGCTGCCGGCACCGGCGCCGATCCCGCAGCCCGCCCCGATCGTGGGCAAGGCCGCCGAGATCACGGCCCCGAGCACGCTCAAGCCGTCGAAGGCCGGTTCGGTCAAGCTGTCGCTGCGCAACCCGAACACCGCCGTCACGCGCTACAAGCTGACGGCCAAGACCGTCAGCAAGTACAAGGTCGGCAAGACCAAGAAGGTCGTCACGGTGGCGGCCGGCAAGACCGTGTCGCTCAAGCCGGGCGCGTCGGACGTGAGCTTCCCGCTCAGCAAGGCGGCCAAGTCGCTGCTCGCCAAGCACAAGTCGCTCAAGGTCAAGGTCACGCTCGCGCCCGTGGGTGGCGGCTCCACCGTCACGAAGACGATCACGCTCAAGCGCTCCTAGTCGTATGCGTCGGGCAGTTGCGCTCCTCTGCTTCGCCGGTGCCCTCGCGGCACCGGCCACTGCAGCCGCTTTTCCGAACACGACGTTCGAGAACCAGTGTCAGTACTTCGATCCGTTCTGGCGTCCGGTGCCTCTGGTGTTCGGCGGGCAACTCACGACTGGCTCAGGGACCGAGCTACCCCCGGGAGCGCAGCTTTCGGTTGGAGACACGGTGCAGCTGGAAGGCGGCACCGTGTCGGCGCTCCTGCCGTCCTGGATGGCGGAGTTCGCCTACACGAACAACATGATCCCGCTCGGTGACGGGTCGCTCGACGTGCGGGCGTGGCTCGCGCTGGAGGCAACCAACACCGCGGAGGGCGTCAAGTCGCCGATCGTGCTCGACACCGTCGCGCGCAGCCACGTCGAGCTCGGGCCGAGCGGCGTGGTCGACGAGTCCCGGTCGTGGATCGGGGTCGAGAACGCGCAGCTGCCGGCGCTGAAGTGGACGGCGACCGGCGGCGAGGTGGCGGTCCGCCAGGCGGTCGCCGAGAGCCTGGGCCCCGTCACGCTCGACGACGGCCGCACGCGTCGCCCGCGCGGGAGCCTGTTCGTCGACGCGCGGCTTCCCATCGGCGACGGCGGGTCCGCGCACCTGTACATGGACTGCCTGCAGGGCAAGCAGGTACGGGACGGCGAGACGCACACGGACGAGCTCCCGGGCACGTTCGGGACCTTCTCCGTGCCGGGCTTCGCCGGCAAGGTCGGCGACACGTCGCTGCCGGAGCCGGTCGACGCCGACCTGCTCACCAACGCCGGGCCGCCCCGTGCCGGCGCCGGCCAGGCGGCCGTGCTGTCCTCGAGCTCGTTGCGGCTGCGGCTCACCGACGCGCAGCGGGACCTGTGGTTCGGCAACGCGACGGACATCACGGTGTCCGGAACCCTCCGGCTTGCCGGTGCGCGCAGCGCCGAGGGCACGCAGGAGGTCGAGGTCGAGCGGACGGCGACCGTGCCGGCCGACGGTGCGGTCACGCTCACGCTGCCGCTCCCGAACTCCACCTGGACGCCGACGGGGACCGACGGCGTGGACGTCCGGGGCGCGCGCACGCTCGCGCTCGACGCGACGGCGGGTGGCGTCACCAAGCAGCTCACGCTCACGCGGATCACCGAGGGTGAGCCGTATCCGTTCGCGCGCATCCTGCGTCCGGGCGCTCCGCCCGCGAGCGTGACGCCGACGCCGACCGCCACGCCGACCCCGGTGGCGACCGCCGCGCCCGTGGTCACGCCGACGCCGACGCCGACGCCAACGCCGAAGGCCGGTGTGGCGGGCGTCGCGTCCAAGTCGCTGAAGGTCAAGTCCAACCGCGTGTCGGCTTCGCTGTCGTGCACGGGGCAGACCACCTGCCGTGGCACCGTGCAGCTGCGCAGCGCGACCAAGGTGAAGAAGAAGTTCGTCACCTTGAGCAAGTCCGTGAAGTACACGGTCGCCGCCGGTAAGAAGGCGACGGTGCGGCTCACGCTCTCGAGCGCGGGCAAGAAGTTCGTGCGCTCCAAGAAGCGCGTGTCGGTGGTGCTGGACGTCAAGCCCGCCTCGGGCAAGACGGTCTCGAAGAAGCTGACGCTCTCGCGCTAGGCGTTGCTGGTCAGTGCCCGCCGCTCATCGTCGCTGAGCAGCGGGCACCCCCAGCACTTGGCCTTGGGGATGCGGTAGTACAGACAGCAGCCCGAGCGCACGTGCACCGTCAGCGCGTACCCGGGCAGCTCGAGCGTCCGCAGGTCGATGTCCGGGTACGCCGCGCGCGCCAGCTCGCAGCCGCGCGCCTCCTCGCCGCGGGTCTGCGCGACGTGGATCAGCGCCGCGGCGACGCGGTCGTCCACGCCGCGCCAGAGCGCCTTCGCGGGGCGCCGCGTGCGCTCGGAGGCGGCGCTCACCAGCGGCGCCAGGTGGGCCTCGACCAGCGCGTCCAGCGCCGTGGTGGTCTCGCGGTCCTCGAGGACCAGCGTGCCGATCCCGTCCGGCGCGGGGTCGGGGTCGACCCAGAGGCGCGTGTTCTCAGGGCTCAGGTCGGGCAGCGGCCGGCCGTCGAGCAGCGCGTGCGCGGCGGGCAGCGCGATCCACCAGCTGAGGACCTCGACGATGCGCTGGCCCTGGATGTCGGGCCGGTCGGTGTCGAGCTGGCGCCCCACGATCGCGAGGGCGTCGGGCAGGCGCGGGCCGGCGACCTCGGCCGAGGACAGCCAACCGGGCTCGGGGCGCGCGCCGACGTGCAGGGCCTGCGCCGATCCCGTCGCCACTTAAGCTCGGATGCTCGGGGTGGGGCGGAAGGGCTGCATACCTTCAGTTCAAGCGTGCGCTGAGCTGCTTGAACCGCAGCTCGGCGTCCTCGGTGTCCTCGAACGGCAACGTGCAGCGCATGCGCGCCACGTGCAGGGCGCGCCCGAGGTCGCCGAAGCGCTCGTAGCGCGGCTGCAGCGTGTCCAGCAGCTCGGCGGCGACCTGATGGCCGCAGCGCCACTGCAGGAGGCCGAGGTCGTCGGCGTCCACGAGCCGGCCCGTCGCGGGGTCGAGCACGAGCGCCTCCGTCAGCCGCTGGTGGGCGACGAAGTGGCCGGCGGTGCCGGCGACGATGCCGACCGGGAGGCCGGCGCGGCGGCCGAGCTCGGCGAGCACGACCGCGACGAGGATCGGATGCCCGTGGCCGCGCTCGAGCACGCGGTCCAGCAGCAGCGCATCGGGCCCTTCGCCACGCACGGCGCGCAGCGGCGCTTCGCCGAGCGCGCGCAGCTGGTCCTCGGCGGTGGGCTCGAGCTCGATCGGCGTGGCGGCGAGCAGCGCGTCGTAGGCGCGCTCGACCCGCTCGGGGTTCAGGTCACCCAGCTCCCACGCCATCGAGGCGGCGAGCGCGGCGGGCGGCGGGCACGACACTGAGGCGTGCAGGCGGAAGGGCAGGGTGCTCGCCCTCCGCACGGCCGTGTTCCTGTCGCTGCTGCTCACTTGCCCAGCCCTCCGGGTGACCTGTGGAGGCCCTCGGGGCGAGGGCCGCTCTTAGGGGACCCTAACAAATTCCGACGCGGTGGATCGGATTACGCTTAGATGTGCGTGACCAACCTGCTTGCCATCGGTCGGCAAGGGGTCTTGACGTGTCGCTGATCGCCAGTCCTTACACACCTGTTGCAGCCCACGGCGCCTCCGCGGCGAGCCTCGCGGCGCGCCTGGCCGCCGGTGACGTGCGCGCGGTGGTGACCTTCGCAGGTCAGGGCGTGGATGTCTTAGACGAGTTGTCAACGCTCGTCGCGCAGCGGCCGGAGCTGTTGAGCGGCGTGGAGCTCGCGAGCGACGTGCTGGCGGAGGTCGCGAGGTCCGACCTCGGGCTGGCGAGCGGCGCCTACCGGCACGGGACCGATGTGGCCGCCTGGGTGATGGATCCGGACGGCGCGCCGCCCCTGTCCTACCTACGCGGGGCGGCGGTCGCGTACCCGCTGTCGCTGGTCGCGCAGGCGCTGCTGTGGCGGGCCGTGTTCGCGGACGCGCTGGAGCCGGCGGTCGGCTCGGTGCTGGGCTTCGCCGGACACTCGCAGGGCCTGCTCGCCGCCGCGCTGGTGGCTGAGGCGCCGGGCGGCGTGATCGACGACGCGCTGCTCGCGCGCCATCTCCGGAGCGCGGCCGTGCAAGGGCTGGCGATGTCGGCGGCGGCGGTCGGGCGCTCGCCGATGGCGGCCGTGGACGGGGTGACGCTGGAGCGGCTGGAGCCGTTGCTGACGGGCGAGGTGTCCGTCGCGCTGGTCAACACGCGGACCCGGATCGTGCTCGCCGGCCCGCCCACGGACCTCGAGGCCGTGCGCGCTCGCTTGGCCGCGTGCGCCGCGGACGAGGCCGCGGCGCGGCGCGAGGGCCAGCTCGGCGGTGCGCCGCTGCGCTTCGAGTGGACGCCGCTGGCGGTCGACGTGCCGTTCCATTCCCCGGCGTTGGACGATGCGCTGGCGGGTTTCGAGCCGCTGGGGGTGGGCGAGCGCTGGGCTCCGGTGCTCGGCGCGGACGACCTGGCGCGCGCGCAGTTCGTCGATCCGGTCCGGTGGGACCGGGTCGCGGGCGAGATCCGTGCGCTGGGCGCGGACTGGGTGCTCGACTTCGGGCCCGGGACCGCGGTCGCGCGCATGACGGCCGAGAACCTGCGCGGCAGCGGCGTGCGCGTGCTCGCGCTGGCCTCGCCCGAGGGGCGGCGCGTGCTGACGTCGCCGGGCGCGGCGCCGGCCGGGCGGGACGTGACGTACGCGGACTTCGCCCCGGGTGTGGTGAACGGGCACCTGGACACCAAGTACACGCGGGCGACCGGGCGCCCGCCGGTGATCCTGGCCGGGATGACGCCGACGACGGTCGACGCGGGGATCGTCGCCGCCGCCGCCAACGCGGGGTACATGGCCGAGCTCGCCGGCGGCGGGCAACCGGACCGGCGGACGTTCGACCTGCGCGTGGAGGAGCTCGCGGGGCTGCTCGAGCCGGGGCGCGAGGTCGTCTTCAACACGCTGCTGCTGGACCGGCACCTGTGGGAGCTGCACGTCTCCCGGGACGCGCTGCTGCTCGGGGCACGGCGGGCGGGCGCCCCGTTCGCGGGGTTGACCGTGTCGGCGGGCATCCCGGACGTCGACGAGGCGATCGCGCTGCTGGACGAGCTGGCCGCGGTCGGCATGCGCGTGAACGCGTTCAAGCCGGGCACCGCCGAGCAGGTCCGGCAGCTGCTGGCGATCGCGGACGCGGCGCCGCATCACACGATCGCCGCGCACCTGGAGGGCGGGCGCGCGGGCGGGCACCACTCGTGGGAGGACCTCGAGGAGCTGCTGCTGGAGACCTACCACGAGCTGCGCCGGCGGCCGAACGTGCTCGTGTGCGCGGGCGGCGGGATCGGCACGCCGGCGCGCGCGGCGGAGCTGCTGCACGGCACCTGGGCGCTCGTGCACGGCGTGGACGCGATGCCCGTCGACGCCGTCCTGATCGGGACGGCGGCGATGGCGTGCCTGGAGGCGACCGCTTCCCCGCAGGTCAAAGCGGCGCTGGTCGCGGCCGGCGGGTCGGCGGAGTGGGTGCCGCGGCGCGGTGTCGACGGGGGCGTCACGTCGGCCCGGTCGAACCTGAACGCCGACATCCACCTGCTCGACAACGCGGCCTCGCGCGCGGGCCATCTGCTCGAGTCGGTGGCAGGGGACGAGGCCGCGGTGCTCGCGCGGCGTTCCGAGATCGCCGACGCGCTGTCGCGGACCGCGAAGCCGTACTTCGGCGAGCTGGCGGAGATGACCTACGGGGACGTGCTGGCGCGCTTCCGCGAGCTGTGCGCGATCGGGCGCGGGCGCCGCTACGACGACGGCGAGTGGGGACACCCGTCGTGGCGGGCGCGCTACGAGGCGCTGCTGGCGCGGTTCGCCGCGCGGCTGGCGCCGGAGGAGCGCGGCCCGGTGGCGGCCGTCGTGGACGAGGCGGTCGCGGCGCGCACGCTGCTGCATCCCGCCGACGCGCAGTTCTTCCTGGAGGTCTGCGATCGGCCGGGCAAGCCCGTGCCGTTCGTGCCGGTGCTGGACGCCGAGGTGCGCCGCTGGTACATGGCGGACGGGCTCTGGCAGGCGCAGGACGACCGGCTCGGTGTGGACGAGGTGTTCGTCATCCCCGGTCCCGAGGCCGTCGCGGGCATCGAGCGCGTGGACGAGCCGGTGGCGGAGCTGCTCGCTCGCTTCGAGGCCGAGGCGGTCGCGCGCGTCAGGTCGGCGCCGGTGGCGCGGCCGCGGCTGGCCGACCCGGGCCCGGCGCCCGAGCCGCTCGCGTCGCTGCGCGCGGACGGCGTCGTCGGCGAGCTGCTCGCCGTGCAGTGCGTCGTGACCGAGGACGGCCGTACGCTGCCCAACCCGCTGTGGCGGCTGGTCGCGCCCGGCGACGCGATCGACCAGCTCGGCGACGTGATCACCGTCCGCCCCGCCGACGCGCCGTTCGAGAGCGTCGTGATCGAGCCGGCCGCCGGCAGCCGCCCCGCCGGCGCGAGCGACGAGCCGGCGCGCGGCGAGGTGGTCGGCACGCGCGCTCCCGGCGCGGGGGAGCCCGCGCGCGGTGAGGTCGTCGTCACGGCGGGCGCGCTCGCCCTGCGCTTCGCGGTGCGTGACGGCGCCGTCTTCGAGGTCGAAGGCGAAGCCGCGCGCGCGGCGTTCGCGGTGTCCGCGCTGGACCCGGGCTCCTCCTGGTCGTGCCCGGCCGAGCTGCCGCGCGCCTACCGCGCCGCGACCGGCGCCGCGCACGACGGCGTGCCGCTGGACCTGGCGTGGACGCTGGCCTGGCCCGCCGTGTGCGACCTGCTGGCGACGCCCGAGCTGGCCGCGCGCTTCCACGAGCTCGTGCACGCGACGCACGCGGTGGAGCCGGGGGAGGCCTGGCCGCCGCGGCCCGGGGAGAGCGGCCCGTGCTCGGCCTGGCTGGTCGAGCTGTCCGATCCGGCCGGCGCGCCGACCCGGCTGCGCTGCCGCGCCCGGGTCGAGAGCGAGCGCGGGCTCGTCGCGACCGTCGACGCCGAGCTCGCAATCCTCGGCGACGCCGCCGCGACCGACGTCGAGCTGCGCCGCCACGACTTCCACAATGTCGAGCTCACGCTGCGCGAGGCCGGCGACGCCGACTTCCTGGCCGAACAGCCCTGGTTGGAGCTCCGCGACGAGCTGCGCGCCGGCGACGTCCTGCACGTGCGCGCCGAGACGACGCTCGAAGTGCCACGCGGCGGCGAGCCGCGCTGGACCGCGACGGGCACCGTCGCGCGCGCCGGCGAGGAGATCGGCACCATCACCGAGTGCTCGATTCGTCAACCCCTGGTTGACCAATCGACCACTCGCGGCACCAACCCCGTCGCGGCCGTGCTCGACCTGCTCGCCACGCCTGGGCCCGAGCGGCACGCTCGTCCCGGCGCCCTGCTGGCCACGGCCGAGGACGTGGCGCCGACCTCGATGGAGGCGTTCGCACGGGTGGGCGGGGATCGCAACCCGCTGCACCGGTCGGTGCTGGCCGCGCGGCTCGCCGGGCTCAAGCGGCCGATCGTGCACGGCGCGTGGACGGCCGCGCGGGCGTCGGCGTTCGTCGTGGATGAGCTGTGCGACGGCGACGCGCAACGCCTGCGCGAGTGGCGGATCGGCTTCCTGGCGCCGGTGCCGCTCGGCGCGGTGCTGGACTTCGAGGCCTCGCGTGCCGCAATCGTCGACGGGCGCCGCGTCCTGCAGGTGCGCGTGCGCGCCAACGAGGTGGACGTCGCGCTCGGCGAGGCCGTGCTCGACGCGCCGCCGACCGCGCTCGTCTTCCCGGGACAGGGCATCCAGCGGACCGGGCTCGGCGCGGAGGGGCGCGCGCGCTCGCGGGCCGCCCGCGCCGTGTGGACGCGCGCCGACGCGCACACCCGCGCCGCGCTCGGGTTCTCCCTGCTCGAGGTCGTCGAGGACAACCCGCGCGAGCTGCGGCTCGCGGACGGGCACGTCGCGCGGCACCCCGAAGGCGTGCTGTTCCGGACCGAGTTCACGCAGACGGCGCTGATCGCGCTCGCCGCCGCGCAGCTCGAGGAGCTGCGGGCCGAGGGCGCGCTCGGCGCTCCGCACGTCGCCGCCGGCCACAGCGTCGGCGAGTTCGCCGCGCTGTACGCGCTCGGCGCGATCGAGCTGGAGGCCGCGCTGACGCTCGTCTGGCACCGCGGGCTCGCGATGCAGAACCACGTCCCCCGCGCGGCCGACGGCTCGTCGCCGTACCGGCTCGCGGTGGTCAAGTCGACCGACGGGCTCGGCGAGGACGTCGAGATCGTCAACCTCAACGCGCCGGACCGCCAGTACGCGATCGTCGGCACCGCGGACGCGATCGCCGCGCTCGGCCGCGCCGCGCGCGTGGTCCCGGGCATCGACATCCCGTTCCACTCGAGCGTGCTGCGCGGCGCCGTGGACGAGCTGCGCCCGCACGTCGCGGCGGCCGGCATCGACGCGTCCAAGCTCGTCGGCCGCTGGGTCCCGAACGTCCTCGCCCGCCCGCTGGAGCCCGGCGACGACGTGGTCGAGCTGCTCGCCCAGCAGCTCGCGTCGCCCGTGCGCTGGATCGAGTGCCAACAGGCGCTCGCCGGCCTCGCGGACCGCTTCCTCGAGCTCGCGCCGCCGCACGCCGCCGTGCTCACCGGCCTTGCGCGCATGACCGTGCCCGGCGTGACGCTCCTGCACGCCGAGCACGACCGCGACCTCGTCCTGGACCGAGCGGAGGCGTCCGCCCCGGTGGCGGTGCCCACCGGGGCGGACGCGTCCGCTCGGCAACCGGTGCAACCCGCCGCGCCCGCGCCGGTTGCGGTCATCGCGTCCGCGCCGGTGACCGACAAGCCCGTCGACGCGGGCGACGCGCTCGAGTTCGTGCTCGCCCTGCAGGCGCGGGTGCGGCTGGACCAGCTCGATCCCTCGGAGTCGGTGGACGAGCTCTTCCAGGGCGTGTCCTCGCGGCGCAACCAGGTGCTGATCGACCTCGGGCGCGAGTTCGGGCTCTCGGGCGCCGAGGGCGTGCAGCGCCAGACGATCGGCGAGCTCGTCAAGACCCTGCGCGAGCAGGGCGCGGGGTACCGGTTCCCGGGCCCGTACCTGAAGGAGGCGCTCGCCACCGGCCTGACCCGCGCGGGCGTGCAGCGCACCGACCTCGGCCTGCCGCCCGGGCTCACCGACCACGTCTTCGCCCGCGTCGCGCTGGACACGCGGCCCGGCCCGTCCGCGCGCGGCGGCGACCTCGCGCGCCTGCCGGCCGGCCCGGACCTGCTCGACCGTGCGCGCGAGCTGACCTCGGCGGACCTGAAGCTTCCGCTCGCGCGGGCCGCGGCACCCGAGGTGGCGGCCGCGCCGGTCGCCGTCGCGAATCCCGCGCTCGAGGACGCGCTGCTGGACTCCGCGCGCACGCTCGCGGACGCGCTTGGCCGCCCGTTGCCGCCGCCCGGTGAGCCGCTGCCCGACGCCGACCCGGACCAGGCCCGGCTGGCGATCCTCGACGCCGAGCTCGGCCCGGAGCGGGCGCAGGAGATCGCGCCGCGCTTCGACGCCCGCCGCCACGTGCGCTTCACCTCCGCCTGGGCGAGCGCGCGCTGGGACCTCGTCACCGCCTACCACGACGCGCTCGCCGGCCGCCTCGACGCCGCCGGCCTGGGCGCGGAGATCGACCGGATCGCGGCGCACGGGGGAGAGCGGGCCGTCGCCGAGACCGCCGCGTACCTCTCCCGCCACGTGCCGGAGCTCACGCGCGTCACGGCATCGGACACGTGGACGGCGCTGCCGCTCGCCGGCGTCCGCCCGACGGTCACGCTCGACGAGACCGGCGTCCCGCACACGGGCACAGCACCCGACGACACGCGGCCGATCGACCTCCTCAAGGACATGCCGGACGAGCTCGTGCCCGAGCTCGCCGTCTCGCTGAAGGCCTCCCCGGACCTGCGCCACGAGACGGCGCTGATCACGGGCGCGGCACCGAACTCGATCGGCGCCGAGCTCGCGAAGCGGCTGCTCCGCGGCGGCGCGAAGGTCGTCATCGCCACCAGCACGCTCACGCCCGAGCGGCGGCGCTTCTACCGCGAGCTGTACCGGACGAGCGCCGGCCCGCGCGCCGAGCTGCACGTCGTGCCCGCGAACCTCGCCTCGTTCGCCGACGTCGACGCCCTCGCGGCCTGGCTGCGCCACCCGGGCGGCGGCCGCCGCGGCCGCGACGACCTCCGGGTCGACCCGCTCACCCCGACGATCCTCGCGCCGTTCGCCGCGCTCTCGACCACGGGCGACGCGGACGAGGCCGGCGCCGCGTTCGAGACCGCGTTCCGCGTGCAGCTGCTCGGCGTCCAGCGCCTGATCGGCGCCGTCCGCCCGCGCACGGTCCTGCTGCCGCTCTCGCCCAACCACGGCGCGTTCGGCTCCGACGGCCCGTACGGCGAGACCAAGGCCGCGCTCGAAGTGCTGACGAGGCGCGCGCAGGCCGAGCCGTGGGGCGCGCACACCACCTTCATCGCGCCGAAGATCGGCTGGGTCCGCGGCACCAACCTCATGCGCGGCAACGACGCGATCGCGCCGCTGGTGGAGGAGCGCCTGAACGTGCGCACGTTCGCCACCGACGAGATGGCGTGGCTGCTCACGGGCCTGCTGGTCACCAACCGCGCGGGCGCGATCGACCTGACCGGCGGCCTGGGCGCCATCGACGACCTGCGCGGCGCGCTGCAGCCGCTCGCCGACGAGCTGCGCGACCGCTCGGCCCGCGCCGCCCGCGCCCACACGCTCCGCCGGACGCTGCACCCGCCCACGCCCGCGGACCAGCTCGAAGCGCTGCCCAGCCCCGGCACCGACACCGCACCGCCCACGCCGGGCGAGGCGCCGCCGCACGACCTGCGCCCGCAGGACATGGTCGTGATCGTCGGCACGGGTGAGCTCGGCCCGGGCGGGACCGGCCGCAGCCGCTTCGCCCTCGAGCTCGGAGAGATCGACTCGCCGGGCGTCGTCGCGGAGCTGGCGTGGCTGACCGGGCTCGTCGGCTACGAGCTCGAGCACTACCGCGGCCGCTGGATCGACACCGCCACCAAGGAAGAGGTGCGCGAGGAGGACCTGGCGGCGCGCTACGCCGACGCGGTCGCCGAGCGCATCGGCGTCCGCGCGCTGGAGTCCGACGGCACGATCGAGGCCGACGGCCACACCGTGCTCGCGCCGGTGACCCTGGAGCAGCCGGTCACGTTCACGGTCGACTCGGAGGCCGAGGCCCGCACCTACCCGAACGCGACCGTCCGCCGCGACGGCGACCGCTTCCTCGTCACGATCCGCGGCCAGATCCGCGTCCCGCGCATCGTCGCCCAGACGCGGCGCGTCGCGGGCCAACTGCCGACCGGCCTCGACCTCGCCCGCCTCGGCGTCCCGAACGACCTGATCGCGACCGCCGATCGCATGGCGCTCGTCAACCTCGCCGCCACGGTCGAGGCCTTCGCGGACGCGGGCCTCGAACCCCAGGAGCTGCTCGACCACGTCCACCCGGCGAACGTCGCCAACACGCAGGGCGCGGGCATGGGCGGGATGGCGTCGCTGCGCCGGCTGCTGCTCGACCACCTGCTCGACCAGGAGCGCCAGAACGACCGCGTCCAGGAGTCGCTCGGCAACGTTGTCGCCGCGCACGCGGTGCAGACCTACCTCGGCTCCTACGGGCCGATGATCCACCCCGTCGGCGCGTGCGCCACCGCGGCCGTCAGCCTCGAGGTGGCCTACGACAAGATCACGAGCGGCAAGGCGCTCGCGGTGCTCGCCGGCGGCTTCGACGACCTCACGCCCGAGGGCATGATCGGCTTCGCCGACATGGGCGCAACCGCCGCCTCGGACGAACTGGAGGCGATGGACCTCGAGCCGCGCGAGGCCTCCCGCGCCAACGACACGCGCCGCGCCGGCTTCGTCGAGGCGCAGGGTGGCGGCGCCCAGCTGGTCGTCCGCGGCGACGTCGCGCTCGCGCTCGGCCTGCCGGTGCGCGGCGTGCTGGCCTACGCGGGCTCGTTCGCCGACGGCCTGCACACGTCCATCCCCGCCGCGGGCCTCGGCGCGCTCGCGGCCGCGCAGCCGCTGAACGCCGCCCTCGTCCGCCACGGCCTCACCGCCGACGACCTCGGCGTCGTCTCCAAGCACGACACCTCGACGGACATGAACGACCCGAACGAGGCCGACCTCCACGACCGCCTGCAGACGGCACTGCAACGCACTCCCGGCAATCCGCTGCTCGTCGTCTCCCAGAAGACGGTCACGGGCCACGCGAAGGGCGGCGCGGCGGCCTGGCAGCTGGACGGCGTCCTGCGCATGCTCGAGACCGGCCGCGTTCCGGGCAACCGCAACTTGGAGAGCGTCGATCCGCTGCTCGAGGGCAACCGGCACCTGGCGCTCGGCGATCGCCCGATCGATCTTGCCGTGCCGCTGCGGGCCGCGTTGATCGCGTCGCTCGGCTTCGGCCACGTCTCCGCGATCCTCGCCGTCGCGCACCCCGACACGTTCCACGCGGCGGTCCCGCAGGACCAGCGCGAGGACTACCTGCAGCGCGCGGGCCGCCGGCGTGCCGAGGGCGTCCGCCGGCGGCTCGAGATGCGCCTCGGCCGGCCGCCGCTCGTCCGTCGCCCGCGCGCGCTCGACCGCGACGCCGAAGCCGCGCTCCTGCTCGACCGATGACGGTCGGCGTCGACCTCGTCCACGTCCCGGGCTTCGCGCAGCAGCTCGAGGACACGGCGTCCGGCTTCGTCGACCACACCTTCACGCCGCGCGAGCGCCGCTCGCGCGAGCCGCACCGGCTGGCCGCCCGCTTCGCCGCCAAGGAAGCGTTCCTGAAGGCGTGGTCGGGCTCGCGGGCGCATCAGCCGCCGCTGCTCGGCAGCGTCGACCTGCGCGAGATCGAAGTGGTCGACGACGGCTACGGCCGTCCCGCGCTCGCCCTGCACGGCACGCTCGCGCAGACCGTCGGCCCGTGCAGCACGAGCCTCAGCCTGAGCCACGACGGCGACGCCGCGATCGCCGTCGTGCTGTTTCAGTCCGGCACGTAGTGACGCTTGTGGTCGGCCGGGTCGACCCAGACGCGCATGACCCGATCCGAGCCCGGGTCGATGAAGCGCTCCTTGGTCGGCACCCAGGTCGGCTGCGCGGCGTCCGCCTCGCCGTGGCGACGGCCCCACCGCCGCTTGCGCGCCGCGGCCTCCGAGGGGAGCGGCGGCAGATCGGCCAGCGCTTCCGTGAGCGCGCCGCCGAACGTGAGGTCCAGCCGCCGGTCGAGCTCTGACGCGTCCAGCCGGTCCGCCGCGTAGTGGCGGCCGAGGACGGTCGCGACGCGGTCCTGCTCAGGCGTCGGCACGCTCGACCACGACCGCCGTCCCGTAGGCGACGACTTCCGTGAGCCCGTTGCCCATCTCCGACGAGTCGAAGCGCATCGCGACGATCCCGGTCGCGCCGAGCAGCTTCGCGTTGGCGACGAGCCGGTCGACCGCGTGCCGGCGAGCGTCCTCGAGCAGGTCCGTGTACTGCGTGACCTCGCCGCGCTTGAGCGACTTGAAGCCCGCGGCGACGTTCCGGGTCAGCCCCATGCTGCGCACGACCAGTCCGAAGGTGACGCCGAGGTTCTCGACGATCCGGAAGCCGGGCAGCTCCATCGCGGTGGTGATCGGCAGCTCGACGGAGAGGCTCATTGGTTGCGAGCCTATCGGGATGAGCTTCGACGAGGACATCGCGCTCGACGCGGACGGGAACGGGGTGATCGCCGCGGGCTGGGAGACCGCGCGCGGTCCACACGGCGGCTACGTGATGGCGCTGCTCGCGCACGCCATGGAGCGCGCGGCCGGCCGCCAACCGCGTTCGCTGACCGTGCACTTCCTGCGTCCGCCCGCGGTCGGGCCGGTGCACGCGAGCGCGACGGTGGAACGCGCCGGACGGGGCATGAGCACCGTCACCGGCCGGCTCGAACAGGACGGCAAGCCGGTCGCGCTCGGCCTCGGTGCGTTCGCCGACGCCTATGGCGGGCCCGAGGTGGGCGAGGTGCCGATGCCCGACGTCCCGCCGCCGTCGCCCGACCAGCCGCCGTTGCCCGGGGCGCCGCCGTTCACGGACCAGCTGATCTTCCAGCCGCGCTTCGGCGCCGCGCCGTTCAGCGGCGCGGACACGTCGGTCGTCGGCGGTTGGATCGGCTTCACCGGCGGACGCCCCCTGGACGGTCCGGCCATGTGCGTGATGGCCGACGGCTTCTACCCCGCGATCTGGCCGCGACTCACCGAACTGCATCCCGCGCCGACGATCGACCTCACGGTGCACTTCCGCGCGCCGCTGCCCTACACGGGCCCGCTGCTCGCGCGCTTCAGCTCCAAGCTCGCCCGCGACGGCTACTTCGAGGAGGATGGCGAGCTGTGGACGGCGGACGGCACGTTGGTCGCGCAGTCACGCCAGCTCGCGTTGTTGCTGGCGGCGTGAACTTCTCGCCCTACAAGTCCCCTAGTAGGGCGTAGATGGCTCTGACACTCGACACCGATCCGGCAGCGGTGGACGCCGCCGACCTCGCGGGTCCGCCGCAGCGCTTCCACGCCGTGGTGGACCGGCACTTCGACGCGGTCGCCGCCTTCCTGGCCCGCCGCGTCGGCCCGGACACGGCGCAGGACCTCACGCAGGAGGTCTTCGTGACCGCGTTCCGCAAGCGCGCGAAGTTCAAGGCCGAGTACGGCAGCGCGCGCCCGTGGCTGTTCGGCATCGCCAACAAGGCCGTGGCGAGCCACCGCCGTGAGGAGCGCCGCCAGCTCGAGCTGCTGCAGCGCGCCGTGGCGCTCCCCGAGCCGGTCCTCGCCCCGGCCGACGGCTTGGACCCGGAGCTCTACGCCGGGCTCACGGCGCTCGCGCGCCGTGACCGCGACGCGCTCCTGCTGCACGCCTGGGGCGAGCTCTCCTACGACGAGATCGCCCACGCCCTCGACGTGCCCGTCGGCACCGTCCGCTCGCGCATCCACCGCGCCCGCCGTCAACTCACCGCCCACCTCGGAGGCGCCCGATGATCGACACCATGACCGACGAGCAGCTCGCCGAGACCCGCGCGCGCACGCACGAGCGCATCAACGACGAGATCGTCGCGCCGCCGTCGAGGCGTCGTCGCCGGCTGCCCGCGCTCGGCCTGACCGCCGCCGTGGCGGGGGCCGCGGCCGTCGCCGCCGTCGCGCTCGCGCCGACGAGCGTCCCGACGGCCACCCGGCCGGAGGTCGCGACCGCCGCGACCGTGCTGCGCGGCCTCGAACCCCAGCCGCTCCCGAAGCTCGGGCCGGGTGAGTTCTACGCCGTCCGGGTCGTCCAGCGCCAGGCCGAGAACCCGGCCGAGGCGCTCGACTCGCGCTACTGGACGGACGCGAACGGCAAGGTGTTCGAGCGGGTGCTCTATCAGGGCGACGTCAAGCGCGAGGGCGTGCTCGGCCAGGTCGACGCACGGAACGGCGTGCTAACCCCGGCCGGCGAGGGCTCGTACCCGAGGCTCCCGGAGGACGTGAAGGACGTGCCCGAGGATCTCCGCCGGATGGCGCGGACGTTCGGCCTCGAGCGCGACAAGGACGCCGAGCCGACCACGCGCAGCTACGTCCTGGCCGCCTCGGAGCTGGTGTTCGATCCCCGCGGGACCTCGCCCGAGGTGCTCCGCGCCGTGTGGGAGGTCCTGTCCGGGCTGCCGGGGATGAAGCTCGTCGGCGACGTCAAGGACCCGCTGGGCCGGCCCGGCAAGGCCGTCGAAGCCGACGGCGACCCGGTCAACCACGAGGGCGTCGGCGTCCGGCTGATCGTCAACCCCGACTCCGGCCGGCCGCTCGCCTTCATTCACTACCGCCGCAAGGACGGGGTCGTCAAGCCGTGGCTGGAGACGTTCCGCACCGAGGGCGTCACCAAGGACGCCGACACCCTGCCCTAACCCCAGGTGCGCTTGGGGGCGTCCGCCTCGAAGCGCCACAGCGCGATTCCCGCGAAGGCGGCGGTGAACGCGGCGAGCACGGCCAGCGGGCCGAGCACGTCGGTCACTCCGCCGCCTTCCAGGATCGCGGTCTGGTAGCCCTCCATCGCCCAGTAGACGGGCGAGACGGGCGCGACCGGCTGCACCCACTCAGGCAGCGAGTCGACGGGCACGAAGCCGCCGCCGAGCCCGCCCAGCGCCATCGCCCCGAGGTTGGTCACGGCGTTGACCTGTTGGATGGTCGAGAGCGCGGCGGCGGCCGCGAGCCCGGCGACCAGGACGAGCAGCGCGAACAGCGCGGCGATCACCACGACGGCCAGCCACGAGCCGCTCACCTCCAGGTCCAGGAACAGCACCCCGAAGCCGAACAGCACGACGTGCTGGGCGGCGACGAGCAGGCCCGGCACGGCGAGCTTGCCCGCGAGCAGACGGCGGCCGGAAAGGCCCGCGGCGCGCAGCCGCGGCCAGGTGCGCCAGCCGTGCTCGCGGAAGATCGCGAAGCCCACGACCGCGATCCCGAACGACGCGAACACGCACGCCATGCCCGGCACGGTCTGCGCGGAGCCGGGCGCGCCGGCGAAGCCGTTGCTGGCGAGCGTGGACCGCATCGCATCGCTGAGCAGCGTCATCAGCACCAGCGGCATGCCGACGAGCACCGCCGCGGGCACGGGGTCGTGGCGCAGCAGGCGCAGCTCGTTGCGGATCACGAGGGCCACCCCGGCCGGGCGGCGAGGTCGCGGGCGCGGGACGGGGGCGGCGCGGCCCTCACTCCGCCGACCTCCGGCCCGTGAGCGCGAGGTAGGCGGCTTCCAGCGACGGCCGGATCACCTCGGCACGGACGACGTCGTCGCCGAGTCCGTGCAGCGACGTGCCCGCGCGGCGCACGGTGCGTCCGTCCGTGTAGGTGATCTCCACGACCGACTCGGCGTGGGCCGCGACCAGCTCGGAGACCGACCCGGTGGCGATGATCCGGCCCGCCTCGAGCAGCGCCACGCCCGCGTCGAGCTCCTCGACCTCGGGCAGGTAGTGCGTCGTGTAGACGACCGCGGCGCCGTCGCTCGCCAGCTCGAGCACCGCGCGCAGGATGGCGCTGCGCGTCTGCGTGTCCGCGCCCGCCGTCGGCTCGTCGAGCAGCACCAGCCGCGGCCGGTGGACGACCGCGAGCGCCGTGTGCAGGCGCCGCTGCTCGCCGCCGCTCAACGTGCCGGCCGCGCGGTCGGCCAGCTCGGTGAGGACGAACGGCGCCAGCAGCCGCTCCGCCCGCCGCCGCGACACGCCGTGGAGCTCCGCGAACGCCCACAGGTTCTCGCGCACGGTCAGCGACGGGTAGATGCCGATGTCCTGCGGTGCCAGCCCGGGGCGACCGCGCACGGACACGCTTCCCGCGTCGGCCTTCAGCAGCCCCGCCGCGATCGAGACGAGCGTCGACTTGCCCGCGCCGTTGGGGCCGAGCAACGCGACGACCTCGCCGGCTCCGACCTCGAAGTCCACGCCGTCCAGCGCGGTCCGCTCGCCGTAGCGCTTGACCACGCCGGCGAGCGCGAGGCTCACGCGGAGACCCGGCGGCGCCGGGCGGAGAGCCGCTCGAAGTCCGAGCGCTCGCAGACCATGAACGCCGCGCGCTTGTCCGGCAGGTCGATCTCCTGCTGCTTGCGGAAGCCCAGGAACGCGAGCAGCGAGAGGAAGTTGTGGTTGCGGACGTCCGGCTCGCCGACGATCCGTAGCACGCCCGGGCGCTTGAACAGGAAGCGCACGACGGCACGCCCGATCGCGACGGAGTAGCGGCCGAGGTGCTCCTCGTCGCCGATCAGCACGTGCGCGCCGATGTCGCCCGGCAGGATCGGGGCGTGGGCGCCCAACACGTCCCGTGCGGGGTCGTAGACCTCGATGTAGCCGACGGCCATGTCGTCCACGTAGCCGAGCAACGGCGAACGCGCCGGGTCCTCGTTCTGGCGCACGAGGTAGTCGCGGATCCAGTCCGTCGGCCAGTCCATCGCCCAGAACGGCACCACGTGCGGCTTGTGCATCCACGTGTGCAGCAGTTCGGTGTCGTACTCGGGCAGCGCAGGGCGCGCCCACAGCTTGCGGTCGAGCGCGGGTTCGTACTCGGTGTGGACGGCGAGCTCGGAGTGCGAGTTCATGGCGCGAGCGGGTTCTCGATCCAGCCGACCGCCGCGGCAACCGGGCGCGAGGCGGCGTCGGTGTAGCCGCGCTCGAGCATCCGCACGCGGTTCAGGCACAGCTTCACGAACGCGGGCGCCTCCATGTCGAACAGCGCGAAGCGGTCCTCGAGCTCCGGGAAGCGCGCCTGGTAGCGGGCGACGGCGCGCTCGCCCAGCGCCCAGAACGCCGACTCCGCGAAGCCGAGCCGGTCCTCGAGGATCTCCGCCAGGTAGCGATGCACGCACACCAGCAGGCCGCCCTGGATCCACTGCACGAGGATCGCGGCCTCGACGCCGTCGCCGAGCGCCGCGCGCACGTCGGCGGGCATGTCGGCCAGCTCGGGCAAGGGATCTGACGAGACCATCATGTCGTCCACGAAGTCCTTCACGACCAGCCGCGCGGGCGCGTCGTCGCGCAGCACGAGCATGCAGTTCTGCGCGTGCGGGGAGAAGGCGGCGCCGTAGCAGTAGAGCATGTGCAACAGCGGCGGAAGCGTGACCTCGTGCAGGCGCGCGACCCACTCCTCGACGGTGAGGCCCGAGCGCGCGATCAGCGGCTCGACGAACGCGACGCCGTGCGGGTCCGTGTGCAGCAACGCGGCCAGGCTGATCGCGCGCTCGCCCTCGTGCAGATACGTGTCCACCGACTCGCGCCAGATCGCGCCGAGCAGCTCCGTGTGCTGGTACGGCACGTCCGCGACCGCCTCGAACGCGGGGTGCGCGACGCTCACCGACGCGACCTCGCCGAGCAGGATCACGCCCGTCTCGCGCAGGAACGCGTCGCTCAGCACGCGCTCCTGCAGCCAGGCCGAGAGCGCCGGCGCGGCGAGCGTGCGGTCCCGCGGGAGGCCGCGCCACACCGACGTGTTCAGGATCGAGAGCGAGAGCTTGAGGTGGTGGCGGCCGGGCGCGTCGGCGTCCGCGAGCGTGCGGATCGACTGCTGCGGCAGCCAGCGGCCGTCGCGCTCGCCGAGGAAGCGGATGCGCCCGCGCGCGATGTCGCCCGCGTAGAGCTGCTGGATCCGGTGGTCCCACTGCCACGGGTGCACCGGCACCAGCTCGGAGAGGGGTTGGCCGCGCCAGTCGGCGTCCTCGACCGCGAGCCAGTAGATCGGGACCGCGCGGCGCGCCTCGGGCGCGTAGCGGCGCAGGTCGCCCGCGCCGAAGCCGACCCGGCCCTTGCTCGCGACGATCCACGGATGCCCGCGCAGCTCGCCCTCGAGCTCGAGCGGGTCGAGGTCGATCAGGTCGGCGGCGGGCGCGCCGCGTTCGAGCTGGTGGGCGTCGGAGACCAGCGTGGACGCGATCTCGCCGATCAGCCCCGCGGTGGTCGAGGGGTCCACGCCGAGCAGCGGCGCGCCGATCGCGATCACCATGTCGGCGTCCGGCAGCGGGATCTCCACACCCTCGTGCGTCGCCCGCAGCGAGGCCGGGTCCACACGCGCGTGGCCCATCGAGCGCCGGCGCGCGGCGTAGTGCAGCGCGTAGTCACCCAGCGTCAGCGTCCACTCGTCGCCGCGCACCTCCGGCTGCAGCAGCTCTTCGAACTCGAGCTCGGTGAGCAGCTTCGCGATCAGCTCGCGGTTCGCGCGCTCCCAGCTCATGCGGCGGCGACGCCGAAGGTCTGGAACACGTTGCGCTCGCGCACGGCGTACACCTCGCGGCCGAGCAGCGCGTTGACGATCACGGCGTTGCGGTGTGCGCCGAGGCCGAGGTCGGGCGCGCCGACGCCGTGCGTGTGCAGCTCGCCGTTCTGCACGAACAGGGTGGAGGGCGAGCCGTCCGCGAGCCGCAGCCGGTAGTCGATCTCCACCACGGGCCGGCCCGCCGTGTCGCGCGCGAGCAGGTGGCCGGGGACCGGGATCGGCGCGGGCTCGTAGCCCGTCGCGAGGATCGTCACGTCGGCTTGGTGCGTGAAGTCGACGCCCTGGTCGAGCTGGCGGAAGCTCAGGCGGCGCCCTTCGACCCCGCGCAGCTCGCAGCGCGCCGAGTAGCGCACGTCCGGCTCGCCGTCGATGCTGCGGCGGTACAGCAGGTCGTAGATGCGCTCGCTGGTCTCGGCCGAGATGCCCTTGTAGAGCAGGTCCTGGTTGGCGCGCAGCGCGTCGCGCTTCTCCTGGGGCAGCGCGTGGAAGTACGCCGTGTACTCGGGCGAGAAGTGCTCGAGGCCGAGCTTGGAGTACTCCATCGGGAGAAAGCCCGGGCTGCGCGTGAACCAGTCGAGCCGGCCGTGGCCGTGCTCGAGCAGGTCGGCGAAGATCTCCGCCGCCGACTGGCCCGAGCCGATCACCGCGACCGACCCGGCGTTCAGCGCGCGGTCGCGCACGCCGAGGTAGCCGGACGAGTGCGTGAGGCCCTTGGCGAACCCGGGGAGCGAAGGCACGCAGCCGACGCCGAGCACGACGTGCTTGGCGCGGTGCTCGACGCCGCGGGCCCACACGCTCCATCCACCTGCGCTCGGCCGGATGGCGTCCACGCGGTGGCCGAAGCGCACGGCGCCCAGCTGCTCGGACACCCAGCGGCAGTAGGCCTCGAACTCGCGCCGCAGCACGTGGAAGTGCTCGCGGAAGTAGAAGCGGTACAGCCGGCCCTGCTCGTGCAGGTAGCTCAGGAACGAGTAGCGGCTCGTGGGGTCGGCGAGCGTGACCAGATCGGCCAGGAACGGGACCTGGATCTCGGCGTCCGGGAGCATCAGGCCCGGGTGCCAGACGAAGCTGTCCTTGTCGTCGAAGAAGACGGCGTCGACGTCCTCGAGCGGGTCCAGCAGCGCCGCGAGGCCCAGGTTGAACGGGCCGAGGCCCACGCCGATCACGTCATGCATCAGTCCCACACCACCAGCGCCGCGCGCTTGTGCGGCAGGTCGATTTCGCCGCGGATCTCGCCGCCGAGCGCCTGGCAGAACGCGAGCATGCGGCCGTTGCGGGCGTCGGGCTCGCACACGGTGCGGCCGTGGTGGCCCTCGACCAGCTGGCGGACGAGCGCGCGCGGGACGCCCGTCCCGGCGTAGGCCTCGGCCACGAGCAGGTGCAGGCCGCGGTCGTCGGGGTGGGCGGCGTAATGGCGGGCGAGCTCGTCCTCGACCGCCCAGTAGGTCTCCACGTACGCGAACGGCTCGCCGTCGGCGTAGGCGACGTGCGGCGTGACGTGGCCGAGGCCGTCCAGGTAGGTGCGCACGTCGTCGACCTCGCCCCACCACTGTGCGACACGCGGCTCACGCATCCACCGCTGCAGCAGCTCGTGGTGGGACTCCGTGACCTCCACCAGCTCGATCGTGGGCGTGAGCGGGTTGGGAATCGTGACGTAGACGGACTGGGTGCTGATGTCCCCGACCAGCTCGTCCATGTCGTGCAGGCGCGTGCGCAGGTTGGCCTTGCACGGCCACGTGGCGTCGTCGAGCAGGCGGTCCAGCAGGGAGTGCGGATAGCGGCCGCCGGCCTTGCGCTCGCGGGCGAGCGTGTCGCGCAGGTCGCCGAGCAGGAGGGGCTCATCGATCCCGCCGCCCGCCCCGAGCGCGTCGATGACGCCGAGTGCGTTGTTGAGGAACGGGTAGTAGACGAGCCGCTCGTCGGCCAGCGCCTCGGAGAAGATCGACTCGGTCGCCTCGCCGTGCTGGGGGAGGACCGCGCAGATGTCCGCGTGCGCGGCCTCGCGGTGGAAGTAGCCCTGGCTGTCGCGGATCAGCGCGTGCTCGGGCATCCCGTCGGCGGCGAGGCGCAGGAGCGTGTTCTGCTGATGCGGCTCGTACGTGAGGCCGACGTCCAGGTAGAGCCGCACGAGGCTCACGATCACGGTCTGCAGGTAGGCCTGGAACCACTCGCGCTCACGGCCCGCCGCCAGGTTGGCCAGGCGCGAGCGGCCGCCGAACGGGTGGTCCTGGCAGAGCACGGTGAGCGCCGAGACGTCGCCTTCGAACGCGTTCTCCCGGAACAGGACCGAGAAGCCGTCGTGGTCGGGCACCTGCAGGTACGCGGGGTCGTGGACCACGGTCAGGTGCGGCGCCGCGGCGCGCGCCTGTTCGCCGACGATCGTCCCGTCCAACCGCTTGGCCTCGACCGCGCGGCGCAGCTCCTTCGGCAGCGTCACGCGCATCGAGTTGGTCACGCGCGCGTGCAGGCTGAACTTGAGCTGGTACGGCCACTGCGCGTTGTAGACGGTGCGGACGCTGCTCGTGGGGGTGACGGGCGCGCCCTGCGGACCGAGGTCGATCACGGCGCCGGTGGTGAACAGCGTCGACGCGGCGCGGGCGAGGAAGCCGGCCTCCCACGGGTGGGCGGGGATCAGGATCCGGCCGGGCGGCGCGCTCTCGCCGAGCAGCTGCTCCGCGAGCTGTGGTGCGGGCGTGCCCGTGGCGCTGTCGTGGACGACGAGCCGGGACTCGACCGACAGCCAGTGCAGCGGGAAGTGCGGCTGCAGCTCGGGCGCGTACTGGGCGAGCCGGCCGCTCAGTCCCTTCGGCGTCGGGTGCAGCGGGTGGCCGAGGACGAGCGCCTGATCTGAGTCGATGAACGACAGCGGCTCAGGCGCGAACAAGCGGTCGAGATCCGGCGTGCGCGCCTCCACGTACCCACGGACGCACTCCAGGCTCGCCTCCACCCGGTCCAGCAGCGCCTGCGCCGACGTGCCGGGGTCCAGCTGGAGGGAGATGCGCCGCGCCAGCTCGGTCGGCGTGACCGGCACGGGGCCGAAGCGGTGGTGCAGCGTGCGCGAACGGTACAGCAGCTCCGCCTCGACGCCGAGGTCGTTGAACACGGCGCGGTCCTCACGGAACGTCGCCGTGCCGCCCTCACGCAAGTAGCAGTTCAGGAGCGTCGTGGTGGCCGCCAGAGCAGCGGCATCCTGGCGAGGCGGAGCAAGCAACCCGCCAGATCCTAGTAAAGGTGCCTTGACGTCTCAAGAATCGTCGCTGCGGCGGACATACAGCCCGCGCGCGGCGCGATCGGCGATGAACTGCTCGCCGTCCCCCGAGATGAGGATCTTGCGGTGGCCCGCAGCCGGCTGGATGTCCCGCACCTCGACCTTCGCGCCCGGCTGCAGCCCCTCGGCCGCGAACCAGGACAACAGCCCGCCGTCCTGCTCGGTCAGCCGCACGATCTCGCCTGTGTCACCCGCCGCCAGGTCGGCCAGGCTGACCAGCTCACGGCTCTCCTCGCGGTCCTGCTGCGGCGCGACCGGCCAGCCGTGCGGGCAGCGCTCGGGGTAGCCGAGCTTGGCGTGCAGCCGTTCCACCATGTCGTCGGTGAACCCGGCCGCGACCCGCGACGCGTGCTCGTGCGCCTCGGCGGGGTCGTACTCGAGCATGTCCGTGAGGAAGCGCTCGACGATCCGGTTGCGCCGGATGACCCCCTCGGCCCGCTCCGTGCCGGCCTCGGTGAGCACCAGCTCGCGGCCGGTGCCCTTCTCCAGCAGGCCCTCGGCGGTGAGGCGCTTGAGCATCTCGCCGACCGCCGTCCGCGACACTCCGAGCGCGTCGGCGACGCGCGCCGCGATCGCCGCCGGAGGCTTCGCCGGCTCGTACACGCCAATGGGCGAGACGAGCAGGTGGATCGCCTCCAGGTAGTCGTCGATCGAGTGTCCGTGGGGCTTGCTCATCCTGCACAAGCATAGTGCTCGGAATCTGACCTCACCAAACTTGGCAGCCCTTGTTAGGGTGGGTTGACGACATGCGACGGTTCCTGACCATCTTCGCGGTCACTGCGCTCTTGCTGGTGGCTGCCGCACCTGCCTCTGCCGGCACATTGAGCACGCAGAACTCGTGCAAGTGGAGCTACGACAACACGTGGCGCCACCTCAACGTCGACCTCTCGGGCGTCGCGAGCCCGAACCCGGTCGCGCCGGGTTCCGGCGTCAACCTGACGCAGACCTCGGTGCACGTCCGCATCCCCGACTACTTGATCCAGTACGGGCACAGCCTCCAGATCCTCAAGGCGGGCGCCAACGAGATCCGCGCCAAGGCGTGGCTCGCCGTCGAGGGCCCGGGCAGCCCCCAGAACGTGATGGTGCACCAGCTCGAGACCGTGGCCCGGTTCACGATCACCGAGGACGCGAACGGCCAGTTCGTCTCGACGACGCCGGTTGACGTGACCATCCCGATCCCCGACACCGTGTGGACCGTCGGCACCGCGCCGCTCGGCTTCCGGCAGGCCGGCCCCGGGACGCTGCTGGGCATCCCCGGCGGCACGGGCGGCGCCGTCCTTGACGCGCTCGGCAGCGCGTTCATCCGCATGGAGCTGGGCGCGCTGGCGATGACCGCCGACTGCTATCCGGCGACCGGTGAAGGCGAAGTCCAGCCACCGGCCACGGCGGCCGGTGCGTTCGAGACCGCCGCGGTCGACCCGAACGCCGGGAAGATCGCCGCGCCGAAGGCCAACCCCGCCGTCACGGTCCGCGGCTCGTCGCTGAAGGCGTCCGGCCGGCGCGTGAAGGTGCAGCTCTCCTGCACGGCCGCCGACTGCAACGGCGCATTGACGCTGAAGGCCGGCTCCAAGACGCTCGCGACCAAGAAGACCTACGCGGTCAAGTCGGGCGCGAAGAAGACCGTCACGCTGACGCTGTCGAAGGCCGCGCAGCGCTCGCTCAAGGACAAGAAGTCGCTGAAGGTGACGGTGCGTGTCACCGCCACCGGCGGCAAGACCATCACGAAGAAGTTCACGCTGCGATGAAGACGTTCCTGCTGGCTCTGTGCCTTGCCCTGCTCCTGCCCGCGACCGCGGAGGCCGCGGCCAAGCGCGTGGTCGCGATCGAGTGGGACACCGTCGAGAACCTGCACATGCTCGGGATGGCGCCGGTCGGTGCCGCCGACATGAAGGGCTATGACACCTGGGTCGCCGCGCCGCGGCCGAAGGGGATGACCGACGTCGGGTCGCGGCAGTCGCCGTCGCTGGAGCGGATCGCCGCGCTGCGGCCGGACCTGATCGTCGTGCCGGACTACCGGTCGACGAAGAACCTCGCGCAGCTGAAGAAGATCGCGCCCGTGCTGGTCACGCACCCGTACCCGGCGAGCGGCAGCCAGCTCAGCGGCATGGTCAGCGACTTCCGGCGGCTGGCCGCGGCGGTCGGGCGCAAGGAACGCGGCGAGCGCGTCCTGCAGGAGCTGAGCAACACGCTCGCGCGGGCCAAGGCGAAGCTGCGCTCGCGCGCCGGCCAGCGCGTCGCGATCGCGACGCCGGGCGGCACGTCCAGCGCGCCCGCGATCCGCATGTTCACCCCGAACTCCCAGACCGCCGACGTGGTGCGCCGGCTCGGCCTCAAGGACGGCTGGAGCGGCACCGCCCGCTACGGCTTCTCGACGGTCGGCCTCGAGGCCCTCTCGCGCGTGAGCTCGAGCGGCTGGATCGCGTTCGTGTACCCGCCGCAGTTCCAGCGCCAGGTGTCCGGCATCACCAAGACCTCCGCGTACAAGCGCCTCCCGGTGGTGAAGGCCAACCACGTGCGCACGCTCAGCGGCACCACGTGGCTGTTCGGCGGGCCGCGCTCGACGATGCTGTTCGCCGACCGCCTGGCCGCGTCGCTGACGAAGTGATGGCGCCACGCGAGGGTTCGATTTCCCACGCTATGAGTGGAAAAGTGATCACTCGCGCGGCGTGTGGGTCGCCGCGGCCCGTCGCGCGGCCTCGCCGCGCATGACCCGCCGCGCGGCCGCGTTCGCCGCGGCCGGCGTCGCGCTCGCCCTGCTCGCCGGGCTGCTGGACATCGCGCAGGGCCAGGGCGACGTCCCGCTCGGCGACGTGTGGGGCGCCCTCTTCAACCGCGGCGACTCGCTCCATGACGCGCTGGTGTGGGACATTCGGCTGCCGCGCGCGGCGGCGGGGATCGTCGCCGGCTTCGCGCTCGCGGGCGCCGCGGTGGTCCTGCAGGCGCTCACGCGCAACCCGCTCGCCGAGCCGGCTACGCTCGGCCTGACCGCGGGCGGCGCCCTCGCGGTCACGCTCGTCGCGGCCTTCGCGAGCCTCGCGCCCGGCGCGCCGACGATCGCGGTCGCCTTCGTCGGCGTCCTCGGCGGGACGCTGCTGATCGGCACGATGGCCGCGGCCGGCGGCGGGGGCGTGCGGCTCATCCTCGCCGGCATGGCCGTCGGGCTCGCGCTGGCGGCGGGGACCGCGGCGGTCCGGCTCGCGCGCGAGACCGAGACCAGCGGCCTGTTCCTGTGGGGCGCGGGCAGCCTGCTGCAGAACGGCTGGGGACCGCTGCAGGCCGGTGTGCTGATCGGCACGCCCGCGCTGCTCGGCGTCCTGGCGCTCACGCGCGCGCTCGACGTCGCGGTCCTGGGGGAGAGCACGGCCCGCGCGCTCGGCCTGCGCACCGGCGTCACCCAGCTGGCCGCGGTCACGCTCGCCGCCGTCCTCACCGCGGTCGCCGTCGGCCTCACCGGGCCGATCGCGTTCGTCGGCATCCTCGCCGGCGGGCTCGCCCGCGCGGCGCGCCCGCGCGGCCACCTCGGCGCGCTCGCCGTCGCGCTGCCGTGGGGCGCCGCGATCCTGCTCGCCGCCGACGTCGCGGGCCGCGCCATCACCGGCCTGGACACCGAGACCCCGGCGGGCGTCGTGTGCGCGCTGATCGGCGCGCCCGTGCTCGTGCTGGTCGCGCGGCGGCTGCGCGGCGAGGTCGGCAGCGCGCTGGAGACCCGCGCCAGCGCCGCGCGCTGGCGCCCGAAGGCGGCGCTGGTCGCCCTCGCGGTCCTCCCGCTGGCGATCGTCGGCAGCCTGTGCCTCGGGGAGATCCGGATCGGCCCGGGAGAGGTGCTCTCGAGCCTCTTCGGCACCGGCTCGCCGCTGGGCGAGATCGCGCTCGAGTCCCGGGCGCCACGGCTGGCGGTCGCACTGCTCGGCGGCGCCTGTCTCGCCGCCTCCGGCACGGTGCTGCAGGCCGCGGTCCGCAACCCGTTCGCGGGCCCGGAGCTGGCGGGCGTGGTGGGCGGCGCTTCCGTCGGCGCGTTCCTGGTCCTGCTCGTGTTCCCCGACGCCCCGACGCTCGTGCTGCCGTTCGCGGCCTTCGCCGGAGCGCTGCTCGCGATGGCGCTCGTGCTCGCGCTGGCGGGCGGCAGCTCGCCCACGCGGCTCGCGCTCGTCGGCCTGGCGATCACCGCCGCGTGCAGCGCCGTCACGATGCTGATGCTCCTGCACGCGCAGCCCGCCGCCGCGACCGCGATCACGTGGCTCACCGGCTCCACCTACGCCGCCTCCTGGAGCGACTTCCGCTTGCTCGCCGTGCCCGCGCTCGTCCTGCTGCCGCTCGTGATCCTCGCCATCCGCCGCCTCGATGTCCTGATGCTCGACGACGACCTCTCGCGCGCGCTCGGCCTGCAGACCAGCCGCACGCGCGCCGCGCTGCTCGCGGCCGGCGCCGCGCTCGGCGCCGCGTCCGTGGCCGTCTGCGGGGCGATCGCGTTCGTCGGCCTGCTCGCGCCGCACGCCGCGCGGCTGCTCGCGGGCGGCAACCACCGCCGGGCGCTGCCGATGGCCATGACGCTCGGCGCGCTTCTGCTCGGGCTAGCGGATACCGTCGGGCGCACCGTGTTCGCCCCGACCGAGATCCCGAGTGGCCTGATCGTGTCCCTGATCGGCGCGCCGTACCTGGCGATCCTGCTGTGGCGGAGCCGCACCGCGTGAGCCTGCGCGCCGAGCAGCTGACCGTCGGCTACGGCGAGCGCGACGTCCTGCAGGGCGTCGACGTCCCGCTCCCGTCCGGCCAGATCACGGCGATCGTCGGCGCGAACGCGTGCGGGAAGTCGACGCTGCTCAGAACCTTCGCCCGCCTGCTCAAGCCCACCGCGGGCACCGTCCTGCTCGACGGCGCC
Organism: Solirubrobacter deserti; assembly: GCF_003344625.1. Lineage (GTDB taxonomy): Bacteria > Actinomycetota > Thermoleophilia > Solirubrobacterales > Solirubrobacteraceae > Solirubrobacter > Solirubrobacter deserti. Next base: position 270,289 of record NZ_QPKJ02000001.1, read on the forward strand.
GAGATCCACACGCTGCCGACGCGGGAGGTCGCGCAGCGCCTCGGCTTCCTGCCGCAGAGCCCGGTCCCGCCCGAGGGCCTCACGGTCGAGGACCTCGTGCACCGCGGCCGCTTCCCGCACCAGAAGCTCGGGCGGCGGACCAGCGCCGAGGATCGCGCGAAGGTCGACTGGGCGCTGACCGCCACCGGCGTCGAGGACCTCCGCGCCCGCCCGCTCGACCAGCTCAGCGGCGGCCAGCGCCAGCGCGCCTGGATCGCGATGGCGCTCGCCCAGGACACGCCGACGCTGCTGCTCGACGAGCCCACGACCTACCTCGACCTCGCACACCAGCTCGAGGTCCTGGACTTGCTCGTCGACCTCAACGAGCAGGGCCGCACGATCGGGATCGTCCTGCACGACCTCAATCACGCCTGCCGTTACGCGCACCACTTGGTGGCGATGAAAAGCGGACGCGTCTATGCCGCGGGCGCGCCAGGCGAGATCGTCGACGAGACGCTGGTCAAGCAGGTCTTCGGCCTGGATTCGCGCGTGATCCCGGACCCCGTGACCGGCACGCCGATGTGCGTCCCGATCGGGCGAACGGTGTCCAAACTGCGCGAGCCCGCGTAGAACTAAGGGCATGCGCACGGACGCTGAGCTGCTGTCGAGCTCCGACCCCGGGGCCTTCCGCGAGTTCTACGAGCGCCACGTCACCGCCGTCGCGGCGTACCTGGGTCGCCGCACACGGCACCCGGACGTGGTGTTCGACCTGCTCGCGGAGACGTTCGCGCGCGCGTACGAGCACCGCCGCCAGCAGGACCCGCGCAAGGGCCCGGCGATCGCCTGGCTGCTCAGCACCGCGCGCTACGTGCTCGCGGACGCCGAGCGCCGAGGTCAGGTCCCGGACGCCGCGCGTACGCGCCTGCAGCTCGGCCCGTTCGCGCTCGACGGGGCGGCGCTCGCGGCCGTCGGCGAGCGCAGCCGCACCGACCTCGCGGAGGCGCTCAAGGCGCTCCCGGAGTCCCAGCGCATCGCGGTCTACCGGCGCGTCCTCGGCGACGACGAGTACCAGCCGGCGCCCGCCGCGATCTCCGTCTCGGCCCAGCTCAAGGGCGAGGAGCCGCGCCGCGCCCGCGACCCGTTCGACGAGCTCGGCGAGCGCTTCTTCCTGGCTGCGGGCGGCCGCCTGCCGCGCTCGCGCCGCCGGACGGTCGTGCTCCTCACCGCCGCCGTCCTGCTGTTCGGGGTCGGCGTGGCCGCTGCGGCGATCCGCGTGTTCGGAGACGACGACGAGCGCCAGCGCCCACGGCCGACGGCCACGCCCACACCCACACCGACGCCGACCACGCCGGCCGACCCGCTCCCGCCGGTGCCGCCGACAGCGACGCCGCGCGCACCGCGCGCCCAGCCCGGCCCGGGCGGCACCGCGCCGATGCCGACCCAGCCGCCGGTGCAGCCGCCGCTGTCCACCGACATCGACCTCACGCCGGACCTGCGCGCCGGCCGCGTCGGCTGGTGCATCCGGCTCACCGAGCAGACGCTCGGCGGCGCCACCGTGACCACCGGCTGCAGCCCGGCGGGCCCGCCCGGCACGATGCTGATCGCCGCGGGCGGCGCCACCAGCAAGGGGTACGCCATCGTCGACCGCGCCGTGCGCGAGCTGCGCCTCAGCGACGGCCGGGTCATCACGCCCGACCGTGATCGCGGCCTGCCGACGCGCTGGCGCGCCGCCACGTGGGACATCGTCGGCGCCGCGCCCCGCTACACGCTGCACGATGTGACCGGGCGCGAGCTGCCCGCCCGCACGGGCGCGCCGCCCGCCCAGCTCGACGCCGACCGCGTCCCGGCCTCCGACCCGCCGTCGCGGCGGTGTGCGATCCGCACGCGGGAGGGCTCACGGCTGCGCGCCACGTCGGCGCGGCTGGTGCCCAGCGTCGCGCCGCTGGACATGCTGCGCCCGTCGTTCCTGAGCTGCGCCTCGACGACGTACCGGCTCAACGGGCGCCGGATGCTGGCCGCGGTGCTGCTCGACGCCGCCGACCCGGACAGGACCGCTCCGCGGATCCCGTCGACCGGCGAGCCGCTCACCGCGCGTCGCGAAGGCCCGGGCTGGCTCGTGGTCTACGGCGGATCAGAACGCCAGCGCGAGCGCGCACTGCGCGACCTGCGCGTGACGGGTCCCTAGGCGACCCGGAACCAGACGCGGGAGGCGCCGCTCTCGACGCCCCACGAGTCGGCGAGCCGGTCGACGAAGTGCAGGCCCCAGCCGCCGCGGACCGGCCGCGGGTCGGTCTTGCCGATCTTGGCGCCGGAACCCTCGTCGTGCACCTCGGTGCGCACGCCCTGTGCGTCCGAGCGAACGGTGAGCTGGATCCGGCCGCTGCCGTGACGGCAGGCGTTCGAGACCAGCTCCGACACCATCAGGTTCGCCGAGTTGCACCGTTCGGAGGGCAGTCCCGCGCAGTGCGCGGTGACGATGAGCCGGGCGATGCCGGCGGAGCTCGCCCCCCTTGGCAGCTCCAGCGTGGTGAGTCCTGACATCGGTCTCCTGCGAGCATACGCCGATGCGCGCGACTCCGCACGTTCTTGTTCTGAAGGAGACGTTCCAGATCGCCCGCGGTGCGGCCGACGAGGAGACCGTCGTCGTGGCCGAGCTCGAGCGCGACGGGATCACCGCGCGCGGCGAGGGCGCGCCGGTCGACTACTGGGGCGAGACACCCGAGACGATCGTCTCCGCGATCGAGGCCGAGGGCGAGGCGCTGCTCGGCGAGGACCTGTTCGCGGGCGAGGCGATCTCGCGCCGGCTGGAGGAGTGGGACGGGCCGCAGGGCGCGAAGATGGCGCTCGACGGCGTCGTGCACGACTGGGTCGGCAAGCGCCTCGGGCGCCCGGTCTGGCAGCTGCTCGGCGCGGAGCGCGTGACGCCGCCGACCTCCTACACGATCGGGATCGACACGGTCGAGGGCACGGCGGACCGCACGCGCCGGGCGACGGGCTACGAGGTGCTCAAGATCAAGGTCGGCGGTCCGGGCGACGTCGAGCGGCTGCGCGCCGTGCGGGCGGAGACGGACGCACGGCTGCGGATCGACGGCAACGAGGGCTGGGACCTGGAGACCGCGCGCTCGCTCACCCCGGAGCTGCTGGAGCTGGGCGTGGAGTTCGTCGAGCAGCCGTTCCCGGCCGACGACATCGAGGCCTTCATGGCCTACCGCGAGCTGGACCGGCGGTTGCCGGTGCTGATCGACGAGGGCTGCCGCGATCTGGGCTCGGTCGCGGGGATCGCCGAGTACGCCGACGGGATCGTGATCAAGCTCTCCAAGTGCGGCGGCATCCGCGAGGCGCTGCGGATGACCCACGCGGCGCGCGCGCTCGGGCTGAAGGTCATGCTGGGGTGCATGATCGAGTCCGAGCTGGGGATCGCCCAGGCCGCGCAGTTGGGGTCGCTGGTGGACTACGTCGACCTCGACGGGCACCTGCTGATCTCGTCGCGACCGTTCACCGGGCTGGGGTTGGCCGACGGCCGTCTGGTGCTGTCCGAGCGCCCGGGCCTCGGCGTGGAGCCGTCCGATGGCTGATCGTCTCGCGCTCTTCACCGGCGGCCAGTTCGCCGACTCCCACGCCAAGACGGCGCACGGCATCCTGCGCTACGGCTCGCGCGACGTGATCTGCGTGGTCGACTCCACCTCGGCCGGGTCGACCGCCGAGCAGGTCGTGCCCTACGCGCGCCGGCCGGTGCCGATCGTGCCGAGCGTGACCGAGGCCGCCCAGCTCGGCGCCAACGTGCTCGTGATCGGCGTGGCGCCGTTCGGCGGCGCGCTCACCGACGAGTGGCGGGCGGCGCTGCTGGAGGCGGTCGGGCTGGGCATGAGCCTGGAGGCCGGGTTGCATACGGTGCTGGCCGAGGATCCGGAGCTGTCGGCGGCCGCGGGCGCCGCGGGCGTCGAGCTGCGCGACCTGCGCGCCGCGCCGCCCGGGCTGTCGGTGCCGCCGGCGGAGCGGCCCGACGCGACGGTGGTGCACACCGTCGGCTCGGACTGTGCGATCGGGAAGATGTCGGTGACGCTCGAGCTCGACTCCGCCGCGCGGGCCCGGGGGATGCAGAGCGCGTTCGTCGCCACCGGGCAGACCGGCATCGCGATCTCGGGCTGGGGGATCGCCGTGGACCACGTGATCTCCGACTTCGTCGCGGGCGCGGCGTCGCGGCTCGTGCACGAGGGGGCGCAGCGGGCGCCGCTGCTGTTCGTCGAGGGCCAAGGGGCGCTCGGCCATCCGGCGTACTCGGGCGTGACGCTCGGCCTGCTGCACGGCTGCAAGCCGGACATCCTGATCCTGTGCCACCGCGCCGGCTCGACCGACATCGACGACTACCCCGGCGTCCCGATCCGGCCGCTCCCGGAGCTCGTGCAGATCTACGAGGCCGCGACGACGTGGGTGGATCACCCCGCGCGGGTACGTGCGGTGGCAGTGAACACGCGAGGCCTGGACGACGCCGCCGCGCAGGAGGAGCTCGTGCGCGTGACCGCCGAGACGGGGTTGCCCGCGAGCGACCCGGTGCGTTTCGGGGGTGACGTTCTGCTCGACGCGCTCGAGCTGCCGTGAGCGCCCCGGTCGCCGCCGACGTCCACATCGCGCTGCGCGACGGCTCCACCGCGCACGTGCGGCCCGTCGTGCCCGCGGACGCGCCCGCGCTGCGCACCTTCCTGCAGAACCTGAGCGAGAACTCGCGCTGGCTGCGGTTCTTCTCGCTCGGCGTGAACCTCGACAAGGCGGCCGAGCGCGCCGCGGCCGGGGACCGGCCCGAGGGCTACGGGCTCATTGTCACCACCGGGTCGGAGAAGCGGGTCGTCGCGCACGCCGTGTTCGAGCTCGAGCGGCCCGACCGCGCCGAGGTGGCGTTCGCGGTCGCCGACGAGATGCAGGGCCGCGGGCTGGCCACGGTGCTGCTGGCGCATCTGGCGCAGGTGGCGAGCGCGCGCGGCGTGACGACCTTCACCGCGACGGTCCTGCCCGAGAACCGGCGCATGATCAGCGTCTTCCGCGAGTCCGGGTTCCCGGTGGAGGTGCACGCCTCCCCGGACGGAATCGAGATCGTGTTCCCGACCGAGCTCGGCGCGGACGCGCGGCGGCGCTTCGAGGACCGCGACCGGGTCGCCGCGGTCGCCGCCGTGGAGCGGGTGCTGCGGCCGCGGTCGGTCGCGGTCGTGGGCGCGTCGCGGCGGCCCGACTCGTTCGGCGGCGCCACGTTCCGCCACATCCTGGGCAACGACTTCCGCGGCGAGCTGCATCCCGTGAACCCGAACGCCGAGTTCGTCGGCTCGCGGCGGGCGGTCTCGCGCGTGGAGGCGGGCGTCGACCTTGCGATCGTCGCCGTGCCCGCGGCCGCCGTGCCGGGCGTGGCGCGCGAGTGCGCGGAGGCCGGCGTGGCCGCGCTGGTGGTGATCACGGCGGGCTTCGCGGAGGCGGGCGCCGAGGGCGCGGCGCGGTTGGCCGAGCTGCTGGACGTGTGCCGGGCTTCCGGGATGCGGCTGGTGGGGCCGAACTGCATGGGCGTCGTGAACACGGCGCCCGACGTGTCCTTGACCGCGACGTTCGCGCGCGCGGACGTGCCCGCGGGGACGATCGGGTTCGTGTCGCAGAGCGGCGCGTTCGGCGCGGCCGCGATCGACGGCGCGTCGCGCCGCGGGATCGGGTTGAGCGCGTTCGTGTCGCTGGGCGACAAGGCCGACCTGTCGAGCAACGACTTCATGCAGTACTGGGAGCAGGACCCGTCGACCGAGGTCGTCGCCCTGTACCTGGAGTCGTTCGGCAACCCGCGCAAGTTCGGCCGGGTCGCCCGGCGGCTGGCGCGCGCGAAGCCCGTGCTGGCGGTCAAGGCCGGGCGCACGTCAGCGGGCGCGCGAGCGGCCTCGTCGCACACGGGCGCGCTGATCGCCGCCTCCGATTCCACCGTCGACGCGCTGTTCGCGAGCGCCGGCGTGATCCGCTGCGACGGGCTCGACGACCTGCTGGACGCCGCCGCCGTCCTGGCGGAGCAGCCGCTGCCGAGCGGCAGCGGCGTCGCGATCGTCGCCAACGCCCGCGGACCGCTGGTGGTGTGCGCCGACGCCTGCGCCGACGCCGGCCTGGAGGCGGCGACGCTCTCCGAGGCCACGCAGCGCGAGCTCGCCGAGCAGCTGCCGCCCGAGTCCGTCGTCGCCGGCCCCGTCCAGCTGGTCGCCGGCGCCAGCCCCGCGACGTTCGCCGCGGTCGCCGGCCGCGTCGCCGCCGACCCAGCGGTGGACGCCGTGATCGCGATCTTCGTCGAGCACATCGCCACCGGCGCCGACGACGTCGCCGCCGCGCTCGCCGCCCTGTCGCTGCCGATCCCGTTGCTCGCCGTCTTCATGACCCCGGGCAACCTCCCGGTCGTCCTGCGCGGCGGCGCGACCGGCCGTCGCGCCGCGGACGCGCCGCCGCTCGACCAAGGGCCGCCGAGCCCCGCCGCGCGCCTCGCGGCCGCCGCCCAGTCCGCGGTCGCCGAGGCGAAGACGCGCTGGTCAGCGGCCGCGCACGGGCTCACGCCCGCGGCCCGCGCCGCGGACTCGGCGTCCGGCCCGCCGGCCGGCCGCAAGATCCCGACCTTCCGCGCGCCCGAGCGAGCCGCGCACGCGCTCGGGCGCGCCGCGGCCTACGCGCGCTGGCGCGCCACGCCCGCGGCCGAGCCGCCCGCCCTCGACGATGTCGATGCCGACGCGGCGGCCGCGATCCTCGCCGGCGCGCTCGCCCGCGGCGGCGGGTGGCTCCGTCCGGACGAGGTCGAGGCACTGCTCGGCGCGTACGGGCTCGCGCTCGTCGAGCAGCGGCGCGTGTCGACGCCCGCGGCGGCCGCGAAGGCCGCGGCCGAGCTCGGCGGGGAAGTCGCGCTCAAGGGCATCGCTCCCGGCGTGGTCCACAAGGCGCAGGCCGGCGCCGTCCAGCTGAACCTGTCCGGGCCCACGGCCGTCAAGCGCGCGGCGAACGAGATCGCCGCGCAGCTCGACGCCGCCGGCACACCCGTCGCCGAGTTCCTCGTGCAGCGGATGGCCGACCCGGGCGTGGAGATGCTCGTGGGCGTGCTCACCGACGAGCGGTTCGGCCCCGTGGTCGCATGCGGCGCGGGCGGCGGCTTCGCCGAGGTGCTGGGGGACGTCCAGGTGCGGCTGGCCCCATTGGCGCGCGAGGACGCGCTCGACATGATCTCGCGCTTGCGCTCCCTCCCTTTGCTCTCCCGCGCGAACGCCGACATCGAGGCGCTCGCCGACATCGCCGTCCGCGTCGGCGCACTCGCCGACGCGCACCCCGCCATCGCTGAGCTCGACCTCAATCCCGTGATGGTCTCCGCCGAAGGCGCGCCCGTGGTCGATGCGCGCGTCCGCGTGGCGCCGCCCGCCGTCCAGCCCGTCTTCCCGGCGGTGGGGCGGTGAAGCGCATCGGCCTGCTCGGCGGGATGAGCTGGGAGTCGACGATCGAGTACTACCGGCTCGTCAACGAGCTCGTGGCCGAGCAGCTCGGCGGCCTGCACTCGGCGGACTGCATCCTGCGCAGCGTCGACTTCACCGAGATCGAGGTCCTCCAGCGCGAGAATCGCTGGGCGGAGGCGGGGGAGCGGCTCGCGCGCGAGGCGCAGGACCTCGAGGCCGCCGGCGCGGAGCTGCTCGTGCTGTGCACCAACACGATGCACAAGGTCGCGGCGGAGATCGAGCTCGCGATCACGATCCCGTTCGTCCACATCGGCGACACCACCGCGGAGGCGGTGCGCGGCGACGGCCTGGACCGCGTCGGCCTGCTCGCGACCGGCTACACGATGGAGCAGGACTTCTACGTCGGCCGCCTGCGCGACCAGCACGGGCTGGACGTGCTCGTCCCCGACAAGGCCGACCGCAAGATCGTGCACGACGTCATCTACGACGAGCTGTGCAAGGGGATCATCAACGACGGCTCACGCGACGAGTACCGGCGCATCATGGCCGACCTCGCCGACCGCGGCGCCCAGGGCCTGTTGCTCGGCTGTACGGAGATCGACCTGCTCGTCGGCGCAGAGGACTCGCCCGTGCCGGTCTACGACACGACGCGCCTGCACGCCGAGCGCGCGGTCACGCTGGCGCTGGCGCCGTGACCGGCTGAGCGCGCGGCGGCCGGATCACCGGGATCATCAGCGCGGCGAGCATCGCCAGGCCGGCGGCGACCGCCGCCACCACGAACGCCTCGGTGAAGGCCGACTCGGCGGGGATCGGCGTGTCGCCGATGGTCTGCGTGGTCAGCAGCGTCGCGACGAGCTGAGCGCCGAGCGCACCGCCGAGCGAGCGCATGATCGTGTTGATGCCGGTCGCGACGCCGACCTCCTCGCGCGGGACGGACTCCACCACGAGGTTGGCCATGGCCGAGAACGAGAAGCCGATGCCGATGCCGAGCAGCACGCCGCCGACGGCGATCTCCCACACCTCGGTGTGCGCGACGGCGTAGAAGCCGAACGCCACCGCGCCGATCCCCGCGCCGAGCACGAGCGGCAGGCGCGAGTTCGCGCGGATCGCGAGCCGGCCCGCCCACGGCCCGGCGACGAGCATGATCAGCGTGCTCGGCAGCATCAGCAGGCCGGCGCCGGTGACGGAGGCGCCGAAGCCGTAGCCCGTCGACTCGGGCGTCTGCGCGAGTTGCGGGATCAGCAGGAACGACGCGAACATGCTGAAGCCGATCAGCACCGCGGTGACGTTGGTCATGAACACGGGCCGGCGGCGCAGCACGCGCATGTCCACGAGCGGCTGGTGGACCTTGGTCTCCACCCAGACCCAGAACGCCGCCACGGCGAGGCCGCCGAGGATCAGGCCGAGGGTGCGCTCGTCGCCCCAGCCCCAGGCGTTGGCCCTCGAGAGGCCGTAGAGGAGGCTGGCCAGCGCGACGCTGAGCAGCGCGGCGCCGAGCCAGTCGACCCGCGAGTCCTTGCGCAGCTCCTCCTGCGGAACGTAGCGGTGGATCGCGAACGCCGCCGGCAGGGCCATCAGGCCGAGCCAGAACAGCCACGACGCGTCCAGCGCCTCGACGATCAGGCCCGCGATCACCAGGCCGACGCCGCCGCCGATGCCGAACGTGGCGCTGATCCCGCCGATCGCGGTCGCGACCCGCTCCGCCGGGAACGTCTCGCGGATGATCCCGAACGCGAGTGGGAAGATGCCGCCGCCGATGCCCTGGATCACGCGGCCGCTGATGAGCACACCGAGCGAGGGCGCGAGCGCGCAGACGGCGCTGCCGACCGCGAACGCCACCAGCACGGCGGTGAGCACACGGCCACGGCCGAAGAGGTCACCGAGCTTGCCGACGATCGGCGTCGCGACCGCGGCCGCGAGCAGATACCCCGTGAGGATCCACGCCGCCGAGGTCGGCGTGGCGCCGAACTCGCGCTGGATCTCCGGCAGAGCGGGAGACACGACCGTCTGCGAGAGCGCGAAGGCCATCCCCGCGAGCAGGAGCGACAGGAAGACGACGCGGGTGTGATCCTCGTGATGCGGCACGAGGAGAAGCTTAGGTGTCGAAATGGACGGCTCGGTCCGAACCCCCCGGACGGCGGGGGGTTCGAATCCGGGGCGCTAGGCGCGCTCGACGTAGCGCAGCGTCACGTGGCCGATCAGGACGACGTCGCCGTCCTTGAGCTCGGCCTCGGAGACGCGTACGCCATTGACCTGCACGCCGTTGAGGCTGCGGTCGTCGAGGATCACCGTCGTCTCGCCGCGCTTGGTGATCAGCGCGTGCCGGCGAGAGACCGAAGCATCGTCGAGCAGGATGTCCGCAGCCGGACTGCGCCCGATGTGCATGTTGTCCGTGGCCAGCAGGAACAGGAGGATGTCATCCCCGTCCTCCATGGCCAGGTAGCGGCCCGGAGCGATCCGCGGCAGCGTCAGCGACACGCGTCTGCGTTCCTGATCTTCAAGACGCGGCAGCGTGCCGGTCTCCTGCGTGGGCGCTTCGACGTGCGGCGGTTGGGGATCGGCGATGGCCACGGGCAAACCTCCGGGGACGGGCGTGGTCAGGGCCTTGCGGGACCCATTGTCGCCATGAGATCTCAAGAGCGAGCTAAATATTCTTAATCACCGATCGCATGGCCTGCGCCGATCGTTCGCGGCGGCTTCGCGATCGGCTCGCTATCCTTCCCGATCCCAGCTCGCGGCTGTGGTGAAATTGGTATACACGCTGGCTTCAGGTGCCAGTGGGCTTTACGCCCGTGGAGGTTCGAGTCCTCTCAGCCGCACTCCCGCTCACGGCGCCGTCGTCGCGAGCGTGAAGGTCAGGGTCTTCGCGTAGCTGCCGGTGCGCAACGCGTCACCTGAGCTGATGGACTGCTTGAAGTCGATCGTCGCGTCCGCGTTGCCGACGGGCCGGTCGTAGGCGACCAGCGGCAGGGGGAGTCGCCCCCAGCGGCTTGAACGTCGCGTCCACCGCCCCGGTCTGCGTCAGCGCGGACACGCCTCCCGACGTCTCCGAATGCGCGTGCGCGACGCCCGCCAGCAGCCCCAGCAGCACGAGCGCGGCAGCGATCACTTTCCGGTGGTCCGCATCGGGGCGCCCACCCTGAGCGCCGCCCGGGGCGCCCGTGTGATCGACGTGTGACCACTCCGTCCGGGAGCTCCGCCGGCAGGTTGCTACTCTGATCGCCGCAAGTCCTCGCGCCGCTATCGTCTAGGGGACTAGGACGCCGCCCTCTCACGGCGGAAACCGGGGTTCGAATCCCCGTAGCGGTACTGCGCAGAAGCCCGGCCTAGAGCCGGGTTTCGTCGTTCAGGGCACGAGGGCTCGCCGGCCTCGAGCGCTCGATCGCCGACGCGATCCGCCTCAGCGGATGATGGTCACGGGAACCCCTCGACCGATCCGCGCGGCGAGCCAGCGGATGGCGGCGTCGCTGAGTCGCACGCAGCCGTGGGAGACGGCGCTGCCGAGCGCGCCGGTGAGGTGGTTGATGCCGTGCAGCGCGATCTGCCCGGGACCGCCCTCGAACTCCTGGAACACGTTCGAGCGTGCGCTGGTGGCGAGGGCGTAGGGAGCGCCGGCGGCGGTCGAGGACAGCCGCACGGATTCCTCGACGAAGAACCGGCCGAGTGGCGTCGGCGTGGACGGCTTGCCGACGATCGCGCGGAACCGTCGCTGCGGGACTCCGTCCAGGTAGGCGGTGACGCGGCGCTGGGAACGGTCGACGCGCAGGTGCCAGGGCGTCGCGGTGCGCCGGGTGCCGTAGCTGCGGATCCAGCCGGTGTGGCCGTTGGGGCGCCCGGGAAGCATCACGCGCACCCAGCCCCGGGCCTGCCCCACGACGGGAAGGATCGTGCGCACGCGGGTCAGCGGCCGGCGGGCCGGGACCGATTCGATCACGCGCGCGTCCGCACGCGGAAGCGTGCGAGCGACGTGCGGCTGCATCAGCACGACCAGTGCCTGCTCGGCGGGCACGGCGGCGCTGACCGGTGTGGCGGACCCGCTCCAGGCCGCGATCAGCGCGACCCCTGCGAGCGCCGACTTCCCCCGGCGGTGGCCGGGGGAATGGGCGACGGTCATCCGGTGAAGCGCGACGGACCGAACGTCGGGCGCAGCGCGACCGCCGCGCACGCCCGGTAGCCGAGCGTCAGCGTCCGCGCCGGCGTGGCGTCCTTGAAGGTGACGCGGGCTGTGACCTTGTGGCGACCGGGAAGGCCGCGGACGAACAGGCGGAACGGGGAGCGGGTGGCGCCGCGCACGATCCGGCCGTCGAGGCGGTACACCACGCTCTTGATCTGGCGGCCGCGAAGCGTGGCGGTGAACCCGGCCGTGCACGCCGGCTGGCCGGACATGGCTCGCGGCGGGGTGCGCGTCCACACGGTGGTCCCGTTCCGTGCCAGTCTCGCTTCGCCCGCGGCGGGCGGCGCCGCCGGGGAGCCGGACCCGGAGCCGGTGTCGGAGCCGGGCACCGCCGGAGCGGCTGGCCCGGGCGCCGTCGAGGACTCGGGTGCCGTCGAGGACTCGGGCGGGGCCGCGGACGTCGTGGCGCACATCGAGGCGTCGATCACGTTGTTGATCAGGCTGATCTGGCCGTTTGATGCGAGCAGGCGTCCCTGAACCGTCGCGGCGTTGTTGAGCGAGATCGAGGCCGCGGCCATCAGGTTGCCCTGGAACGCGGTGCCGGTCCCGAGCGTGGCGCTCGTGCCGACCTGCCAGAAGACGTTGCACGGGGTGGCGGCGCCGACCAGGCTCACCCGGCTGACGGTCGCGGTCGTCAGCGCCGATGCGATCTGGAAGACGAACTGCGCGGCGGGGTCGTTCTGGGCGTCGAGCGTGAGCGTGCCGGTGAGCTGCGCCGAGGACGTGAAGCGGTACGCGCCGGGGGTGAGCACGAGCCCGCCCAGGTCGGTGCCCGAGAGGTCACTGGTCACGGCCTGTCCGGCGGCGACGCCGTAGGCGTTGGTGAGGTCCAGCTGTGCCTGGGCCGCGACGGCGTCGTTGGCGTGCACGGCTCCGTTGACCGTCGCGGCGCCGAAGCCCGTCAATGCGGTGCCGGGCGAGACGCCGAGCTCGCCGTTGAGCACGGAGGGCCCGGTGTTGGTCACCGCCGCCCCGGCGAGCGTGACGAACGGAGCCGCGGTGGCGAGGTCGACCGGCGCCGCGCTGGCGCCGGCGGGCACAGCGACGAACGCGCATCCGACGGCGAGCATGGTGCCCGCCCATCGGCGTCGGTTGGGATGGAGGGTGCTGAGCATGTGAGCCTTCCCGCGGGCGGGCTGCGCCGGCGATGTCTTCAGGGCCGGCACGCGATGACGTGCCGGTGGCGTTGCGAAGGGGGTTGTGCGGTCGTGTCTCACGGCTTCGCGCTCCGCGGCTGGTGGCCGCGGCTGAGGAGCTCGTCGAGCGCTCCCGCCGTGATCGTGCTGATGTGCGACAGGTCGAAGGTCAACTCGTGGCCGCTGGCCTCGGCGGACTGGACAGCGTCGTCGATGGCCTCGACGGCGGACAGGTCCAGGACGCCGGTCACGGTGACCTTGGTCCGCGCCAAGGCGGGGCAGGCGGCGCTGTCCACGCGGTGCCACGTCTCGACCTCACGGTGGCGAGGGGCGAGGATCACGGCTTCACGCCGAAGTCCGTCGTGAAGGTGGCGCCGACATCGGCGTCCCGCGGGATGCCGGATTGGATGCCGATGCCGAGCTCGCGAAAGCTCGACTTGAGGATGTTGGCCCGATGGCCGCTGGAACGCATCCAGGCGTCATGGACGCCGCGCACGGTGCCGAGCTCGCCGGTGCCCCAGCCGAGGTTCTCGCCGAGCGACCAGGCATCGTTACGCTGCGCGTAGCCGGCGCGCAGGATGCGGTCGACGAACGTCGCGCCGCTCGGCGTGGTGTGGGAGAAGTAGCTACGCCGGACCATGTCCGACGAGTGCTCGAGCGCGGCCTTGCGCAGCTTCGCGTTCTCACGCAGCGGCGTCAGGTCGTGCAGGGTGCGCTCGGCGTTGGTCACGCAGAGGAGCCCGCCGCGGATCGCGTCGGCGTTGCTCGTCGTGAGCGCGACGTCGAGGCTGGGGCACTGCGCCTTCGTGAGCGGAACGGCCGCGTGTGCGGTCGGGCAAACGAAGCCGAGGGCGACGATGGCCGCGCCGCAGCCCAACGAGCCGCGCAGCAGGGTGGAGTCGGACGAACGCATGGCGTCGTCTCCGATCTTCTAGCCGGGAGGAGGAAGGTGCACTGAGCGGTTCCCGTGGGCGGGCGAGCCGGTGCTCGTGGCGACCACAGTCGCGGAGTCGTCGTCAACCGACGTTCACCGCAGCGTGCAAAACCGCAGGACGCGGGCGGCGGACCGGCTGCGGCCCCGCCCGACATATGGCGCACCGCTCCTGGCGAGCACGCTGTATCGAACCCTGTCCTTGGGCCGGTGGGCGCGCTCGGTCGAGGCGCCTCAGCTCAATCGCTTCCAGCCGATGGCGGTTCTGCTGTGTCCGCCGTGGCCGTCTACTTCAACTCGATGCATGGTAGCGCGTTCAATCAGCAAACTCTGTTCTTTAGCGAATAATTGACAAAGTGCGCCTTACCAAATAAGGCCTGATCGATTACCCGAAAAGCCGGTGCCGCATGGTTCCCTGACCGAAAAGCGCAGTGTTACACGGCCTGTCGCCCGCGCGCCGCCGCGCGCGCCGGTCCTGGCGATCCGCGCCGCGGGGAGCGGCGCGCGGTCGCACCGGTTCGCTCCCTCGACGGCAACGATGACGGCGCCGGCGTCAACCCCGCTTTCGTCACCGTCAAACGCGACAGCGCCGCGCTCACGCTCAACGGCAGTCCGAGCACAGGCTCGTGTCAGATGTTCCCCGGCACGTTCGCACCGCTACCTCGTCTGCGACAACGTCGGCAACCAGACGACCTACACCTCGCTGACGATCGTCGAGCGCGACACGCGCTAGCGAGGGACGGCTCCGTTTGATCCAAACCGTCGCCTCACGGCCAAGGGGGACGCCGAACGCACGGGGTGACGGGATGGGCCGCGCGCCATGCGCTGCGCAACACGTCCTCATCGGCCGGGGTGAGCACGCGACGGTCACGGACGTCGTCGAGCAGACGGCACAGCACCTCCCCGGCCACTGCGGTGCCGATCACCCGTCTGAGCACCGGATCCCGAACGGTGGCCAACGCGACCACCTGGTTGCTGCCAGCCCAGGCCTGCCCGAGCGCGACCAGCCGGCCGTGCAGACGTGCCTCTTCGCGCAGGCACCCGAACGCTGCGCGCAGCTCGCCGTTGAACGCGACAGCGTCGCTCGGCGCTGAGAGTCGCACACGAGGGCTCTGCACCCGAACGATCGCCCGGCGCTGCTTCGGCGTGAGCCAGAGCGTCGCCTCCAAGGCGGCCAGCACGACGGCGCGGCGCGGACCGCCCCACTCAGGATCATCGATGCCAAGGAACACGCACACCCGCGCAAAGCGATCATCGGATGACGCCTTCTCGGCGAGGGGAACCACGCGGGGGGATTGGGTCAGGGTGAGCACGTCGTCTCCGAGTCGCAGGTGAACTCAGAAGTCACGCACCGCTGCCCGGCCCGAGAACGGGACGAACCCCAACGCAACTGCCCTCCGTCTCGCCAATGTACCCGACGCGAAGAGCGTGCACGCCCCCCCGGAGCGCAAGTTCCCCGAGTTTGCTGCCTTCACGCGGAGCCAGCGTGACGCCCATCCCTGCTGATCGGCTGCGCGGTCATCGGGCTCGGGGTCCGCCTCTGGCCCCGACGCCACCGGATCGATCGCGAACCCGAACGCCGGCCCCTGAGACCGGATCAGGCTTCGCCGAGCGCCTCGAGGCGTTGCGCCAGGCAGGCCGCGTAGTCGAGCACCGCCGCGTTGGCTTCCTGGCACGCGCCCAGTTCGCTCACCGCCTTGGCCAGCGCGTGCGAAGCGCGCAGGTTCAGGTACGCCGCCTCGAGAATGGTGTCGGAGATCTCCGCGGGGTCGAGCGGGTCGCGCGGCGCGCGACTCAGCGTCATGGCGACGCGGCGTCGCCGCTGCTCGCAGGGCTGGGGTTGCATGCTGGGGATCTATCCCGTGACACGTGCGGGTACTGATGCCCGTCCGTCATGTGACGGGAGCGTCGCCGCGCGCACACGCGCCAGCATGCTCGCGAGCGCCATTTTCGATCCGAGGATCCGGCATGCGGGGCGTGTTAGTCGCGGCAACACGTGGGCGTGCTGTCTTGGCTTGCGTGTGTCCGGCATTCAGGCAGAGAAGTCGTGGTGAGGCAGGCAAGGACGGGGCAGATCGACGAGGGGTGGCGTGGGACGACACGATCCGTGCGGGCGAGCGCATCCAGGTCACCGACACCGTGACGTTCGCGCCAGCCGAGGGTTGGGGGCTGGTGCGGGGATTTCGGACCATGGACGTCACCGCCGGCGGGGAGCGGTCGCTGCACGAGAGCGCGGTGATCAACGACGGCGTCACGTTCTTCGTCCAGACGAGGGATTGGACCGGGACGCCGCGGGCCGCTGCTCGACCAGGTCACCAAGATCACGACGACGCGGAGCGCCGGGAGGGCTTCCACGTGAGCACGCGTCCATGACGATCCAGGCCGGCGCGGGCCTGGACGGGGTGCTGGAGAGCTTCCGCCTCGCGGGCCTGATCGCCGCGTTCGTGGCCGGGCGGCAAGGGGATCGAGATCCAGGTGGTGGGGCCGACCGAGCAGTTGAACCAGCATGCGCGGGAGATCGGCCGGATGATCGCCGAGCTTCCACACCGAGGAGGCGGCACGATGACCGCGGTCCCGAGTCGCAGCTCGAGCGCCGCGCCACCGCGATCGAGACCTCCGGCTGGGGGCGCGCGCTCATCGGCATCCCGTCGCACGCGCTCTACACCGCGCTGCTCGCGGCCGGCCTGGTGTACCTGATCGGCACGCCCGCGCAGCTACGACGCATCATTGCGGGCGTCGTGCTCGTGCTCGCCGCGATACTCATCCACGGCATCTGGGACTCGGCCGCCGCACTCGGCGGCGGGCCACGAGTGCAAGCTCATGCGCGACCTCATGGCCCCCCGGAGGTCGCCGCCGGAACGATCACCGAGGGGAGCTCGACGCGCTCACGGGGCACCGGTCCGGGCGTCGCGCGGCCGTCGAGACCCGCGCCGACGGCGTCTCGCGCCGGCGTGAGAAGCACGTGCTGCGGGCCGCCCGCGATCTGGCGCATGATCTGGCGCGCGGCGACGAGGCGGAGATCGCGCACTCGCGCGCGGAGATCAAGCGCCTGCGCGCGGTAGCCCGCATTCAGTACGCGAATCCGATCGGAGCGCTAATCTTCACCTTGCAGGTTGGGCGGCGCTCTTGGACGGGGAGCCGCCCGGCGGGCACATCCACGCGCGGCACGCGAGACGCCGGGATCCGGAGCGTCGTCGGTCGCCGGTCCATCACGACCGAACGCGAGTGTGCTTGTGACCTGCTTCACCTCCACCCAGACGACAGCCGACCGCCCTGTGCCGGGCGCGCGCCGTACGCCGCGCGCGATCGAGACGGACCTCACCCGGAGGGCCGCGCGGCGGCCGCTGTTGAGCCTGGATCCCGATCTGGGTCAGTGGCTCGGCCCGGACGAGCTGACGGCCGCGCGTCGCGGGCTCGTGGTGCGCGTGGCCGTCGTGGGCGTCGGCGAATGGGATCTGAGCCGGATCAACGACGCGCATCCCGGCCACGTCGGGTTGTTGCTGCTCGACGGAGTGGTCGCCCGCGAGGTGACGCTCGGCGCGAGCGTCTGCGCCGAGTTGCTCGGCGCCGGGGACATCGTGCGACCGTGGAACGTGGACGAGCGGCCGGGGATCCTGGAGACGGCGGTTCACTGGAACGTGCTCGCCCCGGTGCGCATCGCGCTCCTGGATCGCCTCGTCGCGGCACGGCTGAGCCAGTACCCGGGGATCAACGCCGCCCTGATCGATCGGCTCAGCGCCCGCTCGCAGCGGCTCGCCGTCATGCAGGCCATCGCGCACCTCAATCGCGTGCAGGATCGTTTGGAGGCGCTGCTGTGGCACCTCGCCGAGCGTTGGGGACGCGTCAGCACCGACGGCGTGGTGGTCGCGCTGGCGCTCTCGCATCGCGCTCTGGGCCAGCTGGTCGGCGCCCAACGGCCGACGGTCTCCACGGCGCTCGGGAGCCTCGCGCGGCGCGGCCGCGTGACGCGCCGGACGGACGGGACGTGGCTTCTGCACCACGCGGCGTGGCCGGCGGAGGCACGTGCCGCCGTCTGCGTGCGTCAACGCCGGCGGCTGACTCCGAGCCACGAAGCGGGCTCATCACCGATGGCCGCGCTCATTGCCGATGCCGAGCCGTCTCCCGCGCCGGTGGCGCCCGTCGCCGTGGACGACGTCTGGACCGCCATCGAGGCGCTGTACGAGCGGTCACGCGGGCGGGAGGAGAGCCTCGAAGAGCTCCGCGTGGAGATCGCCGCTCTGCGCCGCCACGCGCTCGCCGCCGCCGCGCGCACACGGTTCGAGCCGGCAACGGTCGGCGCGGCGACAACGACTTCGCTCCGCTGATCGGCGTGCGGCTCCATCGTCGAGAACTGGCAAGCGTCGACGGTGAGGTGACGTTGCGACGCTCGGCACGGCTGGACTTCGGGCAGCTGATCGCGGCCGTCGAGAACGCGCCGCCGGTGGCTGCGGTCGACGTGGTCGGCGCGCAACTGTCCCAGGCCGTCGCGGCCAAGAGGGTGTCGTTCCTGATCGCCGACTTCAGCGGTCAGGCCTTGATCCGGCTCGGCCACGCGGCGCATCCGACGACGGTGCGGACCCAGGGTCGCGAGACCGCCGAACGGGTGGATCTGACCGGCAGCCCGCAGGGCCGGGCGCTCGCCACCCAGGCCGTTCAAATCGAGGACGGCACGAGCCACACGCGCGTATGCGCTCCGGTGACCAACCGCGGAGAAGCCATCGGCGTGCTGGAGGTGTGCCTGCTCGGGGCGCCTGACGAGCAGACCGTGGCCGACATCGCCCTCGCCGCGCACGCGCTCGCGTACGTCGTGATCGCGAATCGTCGCTTCACCGACCTCTTCGTCTGGGGGCAGCGCTCGGTGCCGCTGTCCCTGGCCGCCGAGATCCAGCATCGCCTGCTGCCCGGCGCATACACGTGCGAGGGCGGGCAGTTCACGCTTGCGGCCTGGCTGGAGCCCGCCGGCAACGTGGGCGGTGACACGTTCGACTTCGCCCTCGAGCGCGACACGCTGCACCTGTCGATGACCGACGCGATGGGGCATGAGGTCGACGCCGCGGTGCTGGCGACGGTGCTCGTCGGGGGACTGCGCAACGCGCGCCGCGCCGGCCTCGGGCTGACCGAGCAAGCGAGCCGCGCCAACACGCAGCTCGCGACGTTCTCGGACCACGGCGGCTTCGTCACGGGCCAACTCGCCCGCGTGGACCTGGGGTCGCAGACTGCGACCATCGTCAACGCCGGCCACCCTCCGCCGTTTCGACTCCGTGACGGTCGCGTGGAGCGCCTGCGGCTCGCGGCCGACCCGCCGTTCGGGATCCTCGCCGGCTACGACTACCAGGTGCAGACACTGCCGCTGCAGGCCGGCGATCGCATCCTCTTCGTCACCGACGGCATGTTGGAGCGCAACGCGGAGACCGTCGACATCGCGGCGGTGCTCGAGGCGACGCGCGCGATGCACCCGCGCGAAGCCGTGCGACAGCTGTCCGAGACGCTCCTCCAGGCCACCGGCGGCACGCTCGGCGACGACGCGACGACGCTGTGCTTCGACTGGCACGGCGGGGCGTCCCAGCAGCGGACGACGAGCTCCGGCGCCGACTCGTGAGCGAGCCGGCGGGAGGCGGCGTTTCAGCCCCGTCCGGCCGCGGTCGGATCGGGGCGGGATGTCATCGGCGGGCGTCGTCGACGTCGACGCGCTCGGAGCGCACCGTGTCGGTGACGGTCTCCTCGGTGGTCGTGACGTCCTTGTCGAGGCGGACGCGCTCCTTGGGAACGGTCTTCTTGTCGACGACGGCCTCCTCGGCGTGCAGGACGACCTCGTGCTCTTCCTCGGAGAGGTCGGGACCGTCGAGCGCGTCACCGCGGTTGGCGTCGGTGATCGGCTCGCGCTCGACGCGGACCTCTTCGCGCCGGACCGGGACCGTCTCGGTGACCTGGTCCTCGACGATGTACTTCTTCAGGCGCACGCGGCCGGCTTCGCGCTCGGTCGTGCCGACACGCAGCTCCTCTTCGGACCGCGTCATGGCGTCGTCGGTGTTCGGGCCGCTGGTGTCCTGGCCGGGACCGCCGCGCTCACCGGTGGCCAGGGGCTGGCCCTGACGTGAGGAGCCGGCCTCGTCGCGCCCGTAGTGGCGGTAGAGGGCGTCCTCCTCCTGCGGGGACAGCGCACCGTCGGGCTCGATCTTCGGGGCGTCCTTGACGGTCGCCTTCTCGAACGGCACGCGAATGCCGTTTCCGTCGGCGCCATCGGTCGCTCCCTGGATCGGGACGAACGACTGCTTGTTGCCGAACATCCCGGTCGTCACGAGGGCCCACTCGGGCTCGTTGGTGTCGGCGTCGAGGTAGATCTCCTCGATCTTGCCGATCTTCTCGTCGTGGGCGTCGATCAGGGTCTGTCCGCGCCAGCTGAGAACGTCGCTCGGGGTAGTGGCCATGGTGGCCTCCTTCTGATTGAAAGTCACGCCTGGCCGACCTTGTCGACCTTGCGATGGAAGTGGGTACCGGCCTTGCCGCCCGCGAGCGCGGCGACCAGCGTGCCGATCACGACGGCGGCGAGGGCGATCAGCCCGCCGGTGGTCAGCGAGCCTTCGTCGACCGGGATGCGCGGCAGGTTGAGCTGGGAGAGCACGTTGTACTCGGCGCCCAGCAGCGCGCCGGCGGCGGCGAGCGCGATCGTCACGATCAAGCCGATCAGCCACACGCCGATGCCCTGGCGCGGGCCGTTGAAGCGCGCCATGCGGCCCGCGACGTAGCCGCCGCAGTAGTACGCGATGAGCAAGATGACCAGCAGCGCGACGCCGCCGGCGATCCCGATCGTGGTCGCGTTGTCGGTCGCATCGGCGGTGTCGGCCTGCGTGGGGCCGACGGCCGCGCCGGTGGCGGCCAGCAGCGCGGTCAGCAACGTGGCGATGCCGACGGCGACCAGCCAGCCGAAGGCGTCCGCGCCCCAGGAGAAGCCACCGAACTCGTCGCGCTGACGCTGAAGGACGTCGCTGCGTGTGGGCGTCTCGCTTTGGCCGTCGGACGGCGCGTCGCCGGCCTTGACGGCGGCGGGGGAGCTCGACATGGAAGTCCCTTCTCTCAGACGAAGACCGAAGCGAAGCGTCGCAGTGGTCCGCGTCGCCCTAAGAGATTGTCCTCAGGCTCCGCAAGTGAAACGAACTTCGCGTCATTTCTGACACAAAACGACTCAACTGAGACACAAGTCGCGTTTGAGTGTTCCGGTTCGGGGAGACGACCACCCCATGCGCTCCGACGCCGCCCAGAACGCTGAGCGCGTCCTGCGCAGCGCCAGCGCGCTGCTGCGGACCGTGCCCGAAGCCAGCCTCGAGGAGATCGCCGCCGCGGCGCAGGTCTCGCGCGCCACCGTCTACCGCCACTTCGGCTCACGGGCCGGGCTCGTCGAGGCGGCCCGCCGGCGCGCGGACGCGCAGCCGCCCAGCGTGGACGCCGAGGAGCTCCCGCCGCTCGACGTCACCGACGTGCTCAACAAGGTGCCGCCGCAGTTACTGGGCGACCAGGTCGTCTCCGAGGCCCGGCGCCTGGCCGGCGTCACGTCGGCCGCGCTGTACCTGATCGACATCGAGGGCGCCCACCTGGTGCGCCTGGCCGGCTCAGAGGAGTTCCCCGCCACGCTCGACGTGCCGTTGGCGGTCGGGCCGGAGCTGCCTCGCGACGCGCTGCCGGCCCTGCGCGCGCAGGTCGAGCGCGAGCTGGCGGGCAGCGTCCTGGCCCCGCTCTCACTGCGCGGCCGGACGCTCGGCGTCCTACTGGCCGTCGACGCCCCGGAGCCGGCGCTCGCCGCTCTCGCCCGCCACGCGGCCGTCGCGCTGGCCGTCGCGGACGCGTACACCGACGTCTTCGACAGCGCGCGCCGGCGCCGCGAGACCACGCCCGCCGCGGAGATCCAGCAGCACCTGCTCCCGCCGCGGATCGCACGCCTCACCGGGGCGATCGTCGCCGGCAACGTGATCCCGGGGTACGCGACCGGCGGCGACTGGTTCGACTACGCCGAGAACCGTGACGGGGTGTGGCTCGGCGTCGCCGACAGCGCGGGCCACGGCACCACCGCGGCCGCGCTCGCGGCCGTCGTCCTCGGCGCGTTCCGGGCCAAGCGCAAGGTGACGGGCGAGCTGGGGGCCGTGCTGCGCGCGATGCGGCACGCGATCGCGGAGGTGGCGGTCGACGGCGCGTGCGTGGACGCGACGATCGCCCGCTGGCATGGACCGTCCAACACGTTCACCTGGATCACGTGCGGCGACCCGCGGCCGCTGCTGATCGACGAGCACGGTGCCGTCACCGAGCTGGCCTGCCCGGACTACGACAGCCTCGGGCGCGGAGCGGCCGACCGCGACCTCGAGGCCACCCGCCACCGGCTGCTGCCGGGCCAGCGACTGGTGCTCGTCTCCGACGGCGTGCTCGCTCGCCGCACGCGCGACGGCGGCGTGTTCGGCATCGAGGGGATCCGTGCGCTCGCGCGCCGGACGCCGGCCGCCACGGCTCCCGAGACGGTCCGAGCGCTCGAGGACGCGCTCACCGCGAGCTCCGAGGACGGGTTCCAGGACGACGCGACGACCGTCGTGCTCGCACCGACCAGCCCGGGGTGAGCTGGAAGCGACGCGCCGTGGGTAGAGCCTAGCCACAACGTCCCTAGGAGGACACATGGCACGGCAAGGCGCAGGCGGCAACATGGGCGGCATCGGCCTCGGGGGCATCCTGGTGATCGTCGGCATCGTCGTGGCGATCGTGTGGAGCGTGCTGATCGGGCTGATCATTGCGCTCATCGGCCTCGTCGCCTTCGGCGGCTTCGCGAAGGGCAAGTGGTACTAGCCGCTCAGCGGCGTCGCGCGCGGGTTCCGACCACCGCCGCCGTGAGCGCGATGATGGCGACGGCGGCGGCCGCGACGGTCGCGGAGAGCCCGGGGATCAAAGCCGGAACCACCACGATCGGGATCGCGGCCGCCGGCCACGGGAACGCCGTCCGCCAGCGGTGATCGGCGCCCGCGACGATGATCGCGGCACCCGCGAAGAACAGTGCGACGCCGGCGCCCAGCGCCCATCCGCCCGCGGACGGCAGCGGCGCATCGGGATGCAGCACCAGATCCTCCAGCCCGATGCCCGCGATGGCGATCCCCAGCGTCAGGGGGAGATGGCCGTAGATGAACAGGTCGTGGCGTTCACCCTCGTGGTCCGCCGACGACGGGTGCGCTTCGCGCTCCTGCAGGTCCTCCGCGCTGCTGGCGGCGCCGACGTCGAAGTAGTTCCACCACAGCGCGGCCGTGAGCGCGAACCCGAGCACGGCGACGCCGACCGCGGCGCCGGCCCACTTCGCGTCGTGCACGCCGGTGACGGTCGCGCCGACCGCTTCGCCCAGGACGAGGATCACGAGCAGGCCGAAGCGCTCCGGGAGATGCTCGAGGTGAAGCGGGACGTCGTTGGCGTGCCGGGTCGCGAGCAGCGGCGCGGCGACGTCGAGGAGCACGGCGACACCCCACAGCACATAGCGGCCCGTGCCGGTGAGGGCGATCGAGACCGCCCACAGCGCCGCGCTGAGCGTGGCGGCCGCGAGGTAGACGCCGATCGTGCCACGCGCGGGTTGCACGTGACGCCAGGCTCTGAGGTAGAGCAGCACGAGCATGATCCGGGCCACGAGGAAGCTCGCCGCGAAGGCCCAGCCCAGCGACCCGGTGGCCTCGGTGGCGCTGGCGGCGCAGCCGGCGATCGCGAGCGTCGCGACCAGCTTGATGACGCGAAAGACGACGTCGTCGGTGTCGAAGCGGTTCGCGTAGAGCGTGAACCCGACCCAGGAGAACCAGATGGTCGCGAACAGGCCGGCGAAGACGCCCGTGCCGTGCCAGGTGAGATCGTCGACGAACGCCGTCGCCAGCTCGGCGACCACGAGCACGTAGGCCAGGTCGAAGAAGAGCTCCAGCCGGCTCGCGGTCCGGCCCTCGCCCGTGTGCAACGCCGGCGGGCGGATGAGCGGTGCGCGTCGCTCGCCCTCGACGTGGCCGTCGGCGGTCATGTACCGCCGCGCCTGATTTCGTCGCCGTGGTTCAAGACGGGGCTAGGTCGCGGGGCCGCCGGGCACGATCCAGCCCGCGAAGGCCGCGAAGTGGCTCGCCGCGGCGACGACGACCAGCCCGTGGAAGACCTCGTGGAAGCCGAACACCGCCGGCCACGGATCCGGGCGCCTCACGGCGTAGACGGCGGCGCCGACGATGTAGAGCGCGGCGCCCGCGGCTAGCAGCAGCAGCGGGACGGTCGGCAGCTGCTCGGGCAGGCGCGGAATGGCGGCGAGCGCGGCCCAGCCGACGAGCACGTAGCTGGCGGCGACGAGCGCGCGCGGCGCGTCGATCCACGCCAGGCTGAGGGCGATGCCGCCCAGCGCGCCGGTCCACGCGCAGGCGAGCACGAACGTCTGCAGGCGGCCGTCGAGGACGAGCACGGCCAGCGGAGTGGTGGACGCGGCGATGAAGACGTGGATCGTGCTGTGGTCCAGCCGCCGCAGGATGGGCCGCCAGCGGGGGTCCCAGCGCCAGCGGTGGTAGAGGGCGCTGACGGCGAACAGCGCGCACAGCGCCGTGCCGTAGACCGCGCACGCCGTGCGGGCGGCGCCGGAAGGTGCCAGCGCCATGAGGACACCCGCCGCGATCAGGGCGCACCAGAACGCGTAGACGTGCAGGCGGCCGCGCATACGCGGGATCAGCTCTTCGGCGGTGGAGGACGAGGTCGCCATGGCTGCGTCCGAGGGCCCGCGCACGACGCGGCCCGCGGGTCGCGTCGTGCGGCGTGGCGACGGCTAGTCGCGGCTCTCGGTGTACGGGTCGCGGCTGCCGGACTTCGCCAGCCCGCGGCTGATCATGTAGCCCACGGTCAGCAGGGTCACGTACAGCCACGCCTGCTGGGCGCCGAAGCCGCCGGCGTCGCTCTCATCCACAATCATCGCGGCGATGAGCACGGCGACGACCGCCGCGACGTACGCGATCAGCTCGGTGGTCTTGAAGGCGGCCTTGGTCTCGGTGCTGCGCCGGACTTCAGTGTGCTCGTTGCGGGCGCGGGTGCGCTCGGACGCGGGTGCTGCGGCCATGTCGGCCTCCTTGTTGTCGTGCCGCACGGACGCCGGTAGGCCTGGCCGCTGCGATCACGGGAATAGGTCTCAGGTGGGAACGAGCGACCGCAGTCGTCACGGGACCGCGGACGGGCTCGAGCCTGGGGCGAGAGCGCAACTCGCGGACGCGTGACGGAGCATGCGGCACCGTCGGTCCGACGAAGTCAACAGACCGCCGCTCGCGTTGCGAGCCTCGGCCTCACTGCCCTCGACCCAGAGGCACTACCCGGCACCGTGCCGCTATCAAACGCCCGTCAGCCGGGCTTGACGGAACCGGGGCGCGCCTCGTGGGAGTCGACGAGGTCGCTGGGACTCAGGACGAAGACCTCGCAGATCATGTCCGGGTCCTGCTGGTTGCCGCTCATGAAGCCCACCACAGGCCGGCCGGTCGCGTGCTCGATGACGGCCACGAAGCGCTCGCGCATGACCTCTTGGAACTCCATCCGCTGCGCGATCACCGCGTGCCCGCGCCCGCCGTCGAGCAGCGTCTGCTCCACGCGCGTGAAGCCGCCGCGCAGCAGGCAGACGACGAGATCGTCCTGGTAGTAGGTCTTGGCCTGCGTCGGACCGCGGCCGTAGAACTCCTTCAGGAGCGCCACCATGCCGTCTGAGATCGCGGTCAATACCTCGCCGTGCGTCGCGTGCAGGCTGTGGGCGTCCTCGGTCACGTGAGCACAAGCGTATCTCCCGGTATCGTTTACGGGTGAGGGCTGTTCGAGAGGTCACGGATGTGGCAGCTCAACTCGGACTTCGAGGAGCAAAAGCGATCCGGAGCCCTTGATGTCTGCCGACAGCCCTTCGTCCCGTGGTGACGCGCCACGCTTCAGCTGCAGCTGGTCGCTCGTGAGCGAGCAGGCCGCCGCGGCCCGGGCCTCCGGCCGCCTGAACGCGGACGCCGCCCTCGAGCTCGCCGACGCGCTCGACGACGCGCTCGAGCACGCGCGCCTGGTGCTGCTGGAGCTGCAGGACGTCTCGGCGGCCGACGCCGCAGGGCTGGATGCCATCATCTCCCGTTCGGCTCGCGCGCGCCAAGACGGCTCCCGACTGCTCGTGATCGCGGCGCCCCCGCACCTCGATGCCCCACTTCGGCTTGCCGGCGTCGAGCTTCTGACGGCGGACCCGGACGCACCCACCGGCTCGGATGCGGGCCCGCCGGCCAATGCGGTCAACGCGCGGGTCGTTCCCGGGCGCGTGATGTCAGTCGACGGACGCGTCGTCTGGCTGCACGCGGCCGATGGACAGGTGCATCGCGCGTGGGCGCCGGAGGACGTCCGGCAGCGCCTGCGGGCCCAGACCTGGGTGGATCTGTTCCTGGACGAGCGCGACCGGCTCAACGGCTGGTATGAGGCGCAAGCCGGGATGGCGATCAACCAGCGGCTAGCCGAGGCGGACACCACGCCGGAGACCGGCGCGCCCGTCGCCTGCCAAGGCGAATGCGGCGTGGTCTGGCAAGCGGCGGCCCCGGCGAGGTTGCTCGAGCACCACGAGCGATGCCTAACCTGCGCGGGCGCACTTGTCCCCGGCTGATCCTCCCGATCCGCTCGCCGGCCAAGCGCTCCTGGATGCTGTGACCGACGCGATGGTGGCGCTGCATCTGCGCTATTACAACCGCGCGCCGGCGACGGCGAAGACTCAGATGCTCGGGGACGACCTGCTGGCCTGCGTGCTCGGCGGCATCTACACCGACGTCGAGAAGACGTTGATCGAGATCGGCCGGACAGGCAGCGTCCACGACGCCCGCGGCCAGTTTCAGGACGCGATGCGGCACAAGTTCGTGGAGGCGGTCGAGCAACTCACCGGACGCGCTGTCGTGACCTTCATCTCCAACCACCACGTCGGCCCTGATCTCGCAGTCGAGTTGTTCTGGCTCGACGGACATTCATCGGGGTAGACTCCTCGACTGGAGGGCATGTCGGCGGGGTCGAGGCGCTCGGCACCACTTGCTGACTTCCGAACTTTCGGCTCTACGAGCGGTTCGGAGGTGGCCCCTGTGTTCGCATCCTCGACGTTCCGCCCACGGTTGTGGGATCACGCCCCGCACCGGCTGAGGAACTGATGGCCGATCGCGCGGGTGTCCGTGGCTGAACGCGGCGCACAACCCCAGGTCGCGCCGGCCCACCGCGGCCTGCTGCGCGCCGCGCGCGTGCTGTTCACGCCGCTGCGGGCGACGACTACCCGGAGCTGATCAATCCGCTGTGGACGACCCGCGAGTGCGCGGGCGGATCGAGGCGATCGAGCCCGAGACCCCGGACTCGGTCACGGTCGTGATCCGGCCCGGCTGGGTGTGGCCGGGCCATCTGCCCGGCCAGTTCCTGCGCGTGGGCGTGGTGGTCGACGGCATCCACCACTGGCGGGCGTACTCGCTGACGTCGGACCCGGGCCGCCCGGACGGGTGCATCTCGATCACGCCCAAGCTGCTGGGCACCGGGAAGGTGTCGCCGTACCTCGTGCGCCAGGCGCGGCCCGGGACGATCGTGCGGCTGGGCGGCGTCGAGGGCGAGTTCACCCTGCTCGACCCGATTCCGCGCGCGCTGCTGTTCATCAGCGCCGGCAGCGGGATCACGCCGATCATGAGCATGCTGCGCGACCTCGACCGTCGCGACCGGCTGGCCGACGCCGCGCACGTGCACTCCGCGCGGACGGCGCAGGACGTCGTGTTCGGGACCCAGCTTCACGCACTCGCGGCCCGCCACCCCGGGTACCGGCTGCATCTTCAGCTCACCGGCGCGGCCGGGCGCCTGGCCGCGAGCGACCTCGAGCGCCTCTGCCCGGACTGGCGCGGCCGCGAGACCTTCGCGAGCGGGCCGGGGGCGATGCTGGACGCGCTGACCGAACATTGGTCGCGCGCCGGCGTCGCACCGCGGCTGCGGATGGAGCGCTTCCAGCCCGTGATCGACGGCCATGGCGCCGGCGGCAGCGGCGGCCCGATCGCGTTCACCGCCAGCGCGACGCACGCGCAGTCCGACGGGACCATCCCGATCCTCGTGGCCGGCGAGCGCGCGGGGCTGGACCTCGCGTACGGCTGCCGCATGGGCATCTGCCGCACGTGTGTCGGCCGCCTTGGCTCCGGCCGTGTGCGCGACCTGCGCACCGGCAAGGTCTCCGGCCAGCGTGGAGAGATCGTCCGCACCTGCATCAACGCCCCCGAAGGGCCGATCGAGATCGCGCTCTGAAACCCGAAGGAACCTGACGTGTCAACGATGATCGAAAGCCCGCTGGCGCAACTGACCGACGAGGAGATCGACGAGCTCGCGCGCGAATTCGACGCGATCCACGACGAGGTCTTCGCCGAGCTCGGCGAACGCGACCGGCGCTATATCACGCGCCTGATCCGAGTCCACCGCGAGCTGGCCGTCCTCGGTCGCGTGCTCCTGTTCGGCGCGCGCTACAAGCCCGCGTGGATCCTGGGCACGGCGACGCTCTCGGTGGCCAAGGTCCTCGAGAACATGGAGATCGGCCACAACGTGATGCACGGCCAGTGGGACTGGATGCACGACCCGTACATCCACTCCTCCTCCTGGGACTGGGATTCCGCGTCGACGCCCGCGGCGTGGAAGCACTCGCACAACTACGTCCATCACACGTACACGAACATCCGGGACAAGGACAAGGACCTCGGCTACAAGATCATGCGGATCGACCCGCACCAGCCGTGGCGCCCGGTCTACCTGCTGCAGCCGGTCTACAACGTCGGGCTGATGGCGTTCTTCGAGTGGGGGTCGCGTTCCACGACCTCGACCTCGACGCGATCCGCAGCGGGGAGAAGCCGGTCGCCGAGCTCAAGACCGAGCTGCTCGGGATGGCCCGCAAGGCGGCGAACCAGATCGCCAAGGACTACGTCGCGTATCCGCTGCTGGCGGGCCGCAAGGGGTTCAAGAGCACGCTCGCGGCGAACTTCACCGCGAACGTGCTGCGCAACGTGTGGGCGCACTCGATCATCTTCTGCGGCCACTTCCCCGACCAGACCTACACGTTCAGCGAAGCCGAGGTCGCCGACGAGAACCGCGGCCGCTTCTACGTGCGCCAGCTGCTCGGCGCCGCCAACATCGAGGGCAGTCCGCTGTTTCACGTGATGAGCGGGAACCTCGGCTACCAGGTCGAGCATCACCTGTTCCCCGACATGCCCAGCACGCGCTACTCCGAGATCGCGCCCAAGGTCAAGGACATCTGCGAGCGCTACCGGCTTCCGTACAACTCCGGTCCGTTCCTCAAGCAGCTGGGCATGTCCAGCGCACGATCCTGCGCCTCGCCTTCCCCGGCGGGCGTCCGCGGCCGAAGCCCGGGCCATATTCCGCGAACGGACGTTCGAGTGTGTGACCCCGCACACGAGTCGAACGTGCGTTTGGATGACGCGCCCGAAGGGCAGTCTCAAAGCTCGCAATGAGATTGGAGACTCCCCATGGGTCAGTCCGGACAGAGCAAGCAAGAGCAGAAGATCGTGCAGTACCTCAACGAGGCGCACGCGACCGAGCAGGCGCTCGTCCGCGTCCTGCAGTCGCAGATCGCGATGACGCCGCGCGGCGCCTACCGCAGCGCGCTCGAGACGCATCTGCGTGAGACGCGCGAGCATGCTGAGCGCGTCGCCGGTCGCCTGGGCGAGCTCGACCAGGGCTCGAACCCGGTGATGGCCGTCTTCGGCGCCGTCGGCTCCGTCGCCGGCCAGGTGCTCGCGCTGGGCAAGACGCCGTTCGATCTCGTGCGCGGCTCCGGCGGCGAGGAGAAGGTCCTCAAGAACGCCAAGGACGCCTACACGTCGGAGGCGATGGAGATCGCCACCTACACGGTGCTCGAGCACCTCGCGAACGCGGCCGGCGACACGCGGACCGCCAAGCTCGCGGCGTCGATCCGTGCCGACGAGAAGCGCATGCTGGAGCGCATCGAGCGCGAGCTCCCGAAGCTGACCGCCGCGGTCTTCGGCGCCGAGGTCAAGGGCAAGCCGTCCTACGACGTGACCGAGACCGGCGCCGCCGACGCCGTCCGCGAGGCCGGCGAGCAGACCAAGGCTACGGCGCGCAAGGCCGCGGCCGCCACCAAGCGCACCACACGCCAGGCCCGCAAGGTCCCGGGCGTCGTGCAGGCTGAGGGACAGGTCAAGGGCGCCGTCGCGGGCGAGGACAACCTGCCGATCGCGCGCTATGACTCGCTCACCGCCGACGAGATCACCAGCCGCCTGCCCGAGCTGTCCCAGATCGACCTCGCGAAGGTCGACTCGTATGAGCGGCGCGAGCGCAGCCGCAGCACGGTGCTCAACCGCATCGACACGCTGCGCGGCAACGAGCCGTGGCCCGGCTACGACGAGCTCAACGTCGCCGACATCCAGTCGCGGCTGGCCGACGGCGACGACGACGTCGCCGAGCAGGTCCGCGCGTACGAGCGCGCCCACAAGAACCGCGCGGGCGTCGTGCAGAGCGCCGAGCGCGAGCTCAGCAACGCCTGAGGGCGGCTGGCGGTGGCCAGGGCTGAAATGTCAGCGTGCAGACAAACCGGAACGTCGTCTGCTGGGGCGGAATGCGTGATCGCCGCCCCATCGCAAGGATTCTCCACGGGTAAGGATCTCCTGGATAGAACCGCGGCGCTGGTGGTTCGTCCTCACGATCCGATGGAGGTCTCATGCCGCCCAAGAAGCCTCGCGCGAGCAAGCGCAGCGCGAGTACGAAGGCCTCGGCGTTCCCGGATTTGATCTACGCGCAGGCGTCGCCGCGCTCGATCGGCGGCGGCTCGCTGTTCGACGCGGGGTCCACCGTCACGGCGGCCAACGTCGGCGCGTACGTGTCCGACGCCCGCGTGCTGCAGGCGGCGGTGACGCGGCTGCAGGAGGCGGGGTTCCGGGTGCTGCAGGTGGCGCCGACGACGATCAACATCGCCGCGCCGCGGGAGACGTACGAGGAGGCGTTCGGGACGACGCTCGTCACGGAGGAGCGGGAGGTCCTCAAGCCGGGCCAGAACCAGGACACCGCGACGTACATCGACTGCCCGGAGACGGCGCAGTCCGGGCTCATCGACGTGGCCTCGAGCCGGTTCGCAGACGTGCTCGAAGGGGTGGCGATCGAAGAGCCGATGTACCCGATGCAGAACGCGTTCGCGCCGCTGAAGTCGTACTGGCATCTGCGGGTGCCGGGGGACGTGTCGCTCGGCGTGAACGCCGACCGCGCGCACCGGGCGGGGGTGACGGGGCGCAACGTGAAGCTGGTGATGGTCGACTCGGGCTGGTTCGCGCACCCGTACTTCACCCAGCGCGGGTACCGGTCCTCGCCCGTGGTGCTCGGGCCAGCGGCGGTCAACCCCGCGGCCGACGAGAGCGGGCACGGCACCGGCGAGTCCGCCAACGCGTTCGCGGTCGCGCCGGACATCGACTTCACGATGGTGAAGATCAACTTCGTCAACTCCGTCGGCGCGTTCAACGCGGCGGTGAACCTCGCGCCGCACATCATCTCGTGCTCGTGGGGCTCGAGTCAGCCGAACGGGCCGCTCAGCGCGGCCAACCAGGCGCTGGCGGCGGCCATCTCGGCGGCGGTCGCGGGCGGGATCATCGTCGTCTTCAGCGCCGGAAACGGGCACTGGGGCTTCCCGGGCCAACATCCGGACGTGATCTCGGCGGGCGGCGTGTTCCTGCAGGCAGACGGCTCGACGCGCGCGTCGGACTACGCCAGCGGCTTCCAGAGCAACATCTATCCGGGGCGCGGCGTGCCGGACGCGTCCGGGCTGGTCGGCATGCGGCCGGGCGCGAAGTACATCATGCTGCCGGTCGAGGGCGGCGACGCCATCGACGTCGACGGCTCCGGCGGCACGCACCCGAACGGCGACGAGACGACCAACAACGACGGCTGGGCGGCGTTCAGCGGGACCTCGGCCGCGGCGCCGCAGATCGCCGGCGTCTGCGCACTCATCCGGGAGGCCTGCGGGCGGCTCACGCCCGCCGAGGTCAAGGACGTGATCCGGCGCACGGCGCGCGACGTCACCGCCGGCCGCAACCACCCCAACTTCAACCATCCCGCCGGAGCCGGGTACGACCTGGCGACGGGCGCGGGGCTCGTCGACGCCCACCGCGCGGTGCTGATGGCGCGGGTGCGGTGCCTGCGGGCGATCGGGCCGGTTCCGATCACGCCGGGGCCGATCGTGGGGCCCCAGCCCATCGGCCCGCAGCCGATCAACCCAGGCCCGATCGGGCCGCAGCCGATCGGCCCGGGCCCGATCGGCCCGCAGCCCATCGGCCCGGGGCCCGGCCCGATCAACCCGGGCCCTATCGGGCCCGCGGGCCATCAGGGCCTGTCGGCCGAGGACGCGGACGCGATCGAGGAGCTGCTCGTCAACGATGAGATCGACTTCGGCGAGTGACCCCGCGCCACCGCGGGTGCTGTTGGTCAGCGCGCCGTTCGCGGCGCTGGAGCGCCCGTCGCTCGGGCTCGGCCTGCTGCAGGCCGAGCTGGAGGCGGCGGGCATCCCGTGCGAGACCCGCTATCTCGCGTTCCCGTTCGCGGACCTGATCGGCCTGCGCGAGTACCAGTGGGTCTCGAGCGAGCTGCCGTATACGGCGTTCGCCGGCGACTGGCTGTTCACGGCCGCCCTGTATGGCCCGCGGCCAGCGGCGGACGCGGCGTACGTCGAGCGCGTCCTCACGCGCGAGTGGGGGCTCGACGAAACGGCGGTCCGCCGCCTGCTGCGCCTGCGGGCCTACTGCGAGCCGTACCTGACCCACTGCGTGCAGACGGTCGACTGGGACGCCTACGACGTCGTCGGCTTCACGTCCACGTTCGAGCAGAACATCGCCTCGCTCGCGCTGGCGCGGCGGGTCAAGCAGCACCACCCGCACCTGACGATCGCGTTCGGCGGCGCGAACTGGGAAGCGGAGATGGGCCGCGAGCTGCACCGCCGCTTCCGCTTCGTCGACCTCGTGTGCTCCGGCGAGGCCGACCGCTCGTTCCCGGCCGTGCTCGCCGCGCTTCACGGCGACCTCGGCCACGTGCGCGGGATCGTCCACCGCGCCGGCGGAACGTCGACCGCCACCGCGCCCGCGCCGCTGCTACACGACCTCGACGCGCTGCCGTACCCCGACTATGACCCGTTCCTGCGCGACCAGCAGGCCAGCCCGAGCGCCGCCGGGCTGACGCCGACGCTGCTGCTCGAGACGGGCCGCGGGTGCTGGTGGGGCGCCCGCTCGCACTGCACGTTCTGCGGCCTGAACGGCAACTCGATGGCGTTCCGCTCCAAGTCGGCGGACCGCGCGCTGGCGGAGATCCTGCACCTCGGCGAGCGCTACGGGACGACGCAGTTCAATGTCGTCGACAACATCCTCGACATGGAGTACTTCAAGACGCTCCTGCCGCGGCTGGCGCTCGAGCACCCCGGGCTCTCGCTCTTCTACGAGGTCAAGGCGAACCTCTCCAACGAGCAGCTCGCGCTGCTGGCGGCCGCGGGCGTCCGGCGCATCCAACCCGGCATCGAGAGCCTCAACGACCACGTGCTCAAGCTGATGCGCAAAGGCACCACCGCGCTGCAGAACGTGCAGCTGCTCAAGTGGTGCCGTGAGCACGGCATCCGCGCCGAGTGGAACGTCCTCTACGGGTTCCCCGGGGAGACCGCCGCCGACTACGCCGCCATGCTGGAGCTGATGGAGCGCATCCGGTTCCTGGACCCGCCGAGCGCGTACGGACCCGTGCGCCTGGACCGCTTTGCGCCCTACCACGACGACCCCGCCGCGTTCGACCTGCAGAACGTCCGGCCGCTGGTCCCGTACCGGTTCCTGTATCCGTTCCCGGACGAGGCGCTGATGCGGATCGCCTACTACTTCGACTACGACCACGCGGACGGGCGCCGCCCGGACGCCTACGCACGCGCCGTGATGGCCGCGGTCGACCGCTGGCAGCGCGAGCCCCGGCGCGGCGCGCTCTGGCGCGTCCCCGGCGGAGACGGCACCACGACGGTCGTCGCGGAGCATCCGTCCGGCGCGCGCCACGCGACCGAGCTCACTGGCTGGGAGGCGTGCGCCTACGACGCGTGCGACCGCGTCCGCTCGCGCGCCGGGCTGCTGCGCGAGCCGTGGGCCGAGAGCGTCGGCGCCGACGCGGTCGAGACGTTCCTGCGCCGCAGCGTCGGCGAAGGCTCGATGGTGCGAGACGGCGACCGCTTCCTCAGCCTGGCCGTGACCGTCCCCGCGCGCGCGTGGGCGCCGAGCGCCGCGGACGAGCTCGCGGCGACGGCATGAGCGTCGCCGCCGTCCTCGTCGTCCTGCGCGCCGACACCGAGACGGGCGAGCGCATTCGCCTGTGGTTCGAGCAGGCCGGCTTCACGGCCGGCCCGCTCGTGGGCATCTCGTTCTCCGTCGAGGCTCCGCGCGAGCTGCTGGAGGAGCGGTTCCCCGACTTCGCCGGCAACGAGGGCACCGGCGCGGAGCTGCGCCTGGACCGGCTGCCGGGCGACGTCGCCGCCGACGTGCAGGCCGTCGTCAGCGAGGCGCCGCCCGACTTCGGGCCGACGAGCTACTAGGAGAGGGTCTTCGCGGCGGAGCGGAACTTCTTGACCGCGCTCGCGAGCGTCTTGGCCGCGGACTTGATCTTCGACTTGCTCTTGTCGCCGATCGCGTCGGCGAGCTTGTTGAGGCCGTTGATGTAGGTCTCGCTTGCGTCGACCAGCTTCTTCTGCGCGGTCTTCATCTGCTGCGACTCGGGCGTCTCGGCGTCGATCTTGTCGTGGAAGCGCTGGACGGCGGGGATCAGCTTCTCCGTCTCGGTCTTGGCGTCCTGCAGCTGCGCTTCGGTCTCGAGGTCGTCCGCGACGTTCTTCTCGTAGCGATCCTCGGCCTTGCTGAGCCGCTTCGCCTCGCGCTTGACCGTGGACTTGAACGACGCGTCGCTCGCCTGCGCGGCGGCGGGAGCGAACAGGAAGGCAAGGGCAAGACCGACAACCAACGACAACCGCATGGAAGTTCCTCCGGAGAAGCCGTGATAGGGACGCCGGATTGGCTACCCGTCGCTTGATCCGGTAAACGGCTCAGAAGTGCGGAGTCAGCTCCGCCCACTACCCGGCCGCACCAGCCCGGTCTCGTAGGCCATCACGACGGCCTGCACGCGGGAGGCGACGCCGAGCTTGGACAGCATGCGGGTGACGTGCGACTTGACCGTCGTCTCGCTCAAGAACAGCTCGCGCCCCATCTCGGCGTTCGACATCCCGCGGGCGAGCAGCCCGAGGATCTCGCGCTCACGCGGCGTCAGCCCGTCCAGGCGGCCGCGCACCTCCGGGTCGAAGTCCGGCCGCGCGAGGAAGTGCTCGACCAGCCGCGTCGTGATCGCCGGATCGAGCAGCGACTCGCCGCCGGCCACGGTGCGCACCGCCTCGGCCAGGCGCTCGCCGCTCGTCGACTTGAGCAAGAAGCCCGCGGCCCCGGCGCGCAACGCGCGGTAGACGTACTCGTCGCGGTCGAAGGTGGTGATCACGAGGATGCGGGCGCGCGTGCCGGACGCCAGCAGCCGCTTGGTCGCCTCCAGCCCGTCCAGCCGCGGCATGCGGATGTCCATCAACACCACGTCCGGATGGGTGCGCAGGGTCTCGTCGACGGCCTCGACGCCGTCGGACGCCTCGGCCACGACCTCGATGTCGTCCTCGGCCTCGAGGATGGCCCGCAGGCCGCCGCGCAGGAGGGCCTGGTCATCGGCGATCAGGACCTTGATCACGCTTCGAGGGGCAGCTTGATCGCCCATCCGTCGGCGCCGCGGCGTCGGACGCTCCCCGCGCACGGCCGCACGAACGCGCGCAGCGCGGCCTCGTCGCGCGCGTCGACCTCGCCCCGGCAGCGGATCTCGAGCCAGGCCTCGTCGACCGTGAACGTGAGCTCGGACCCGGCGAGCAGCTCGACGCAGCGGTACGCGCACAGGGCGACGCCGCCGGGCAGCGGCGTCACCACCCCGGGGACGTCGCTCGGCGCGGGAGCGAGCGCGAGCGGCGTGCCGTCGTCGAGCAGCCGCGCGAGCCGGCGCAGCTCGTCCATCGCCTCGGCGGTGAGCCCGCGGACGGCCTGGATCGCGCGCGCCACGCCGGAGCTCGCGGCGTCGTCGAGCATCCGCTCGGCCACGGCGGCCTGGATCTGTATGGCAGCGATGCGGTGGGCGATCAGGTCGTTGAGGTCAGCCGCCAGTGAGAGTCGCGGACCGGAGGGAAGGCGCGTCACGGGTCCCGACGCTAGAGCACACAACCGTTGTCCACCCACACCAAAAGGTGGATGTCAGGCCCTCTTTCGGATGCCACACTCGCGCCTCGTGGCCGCTCCGCTGAAGCTTCCGATCCCCGTGGCCGCGGCTGCCCTGTTCGCGCTCAGCGTCCTCGAGCTGTGGCTGCGGCCGATCACCGACCCCGTGTGGGAGGTGATCGCGGTGCATGTCGTGCTCTTCGGCACGCTGCTCACGCTCCCCCGGGCGCCGGTCCTGGTGGCGTGGGTGCTGCTGGCCGAGGTGCTGGTCGCGCGCGGGCTCATCCTGGACCGGATCGGCATGACCGGCGGGTCGATGCTGTTCTTCGTCGCGACGTTCTCCGCCGCGTCACTGGTGCCGACCCGCCAGGCCGGCTGGCTGGTGCTGCACGTCGTCGTCCAGACCGCGTGGCGCGTGAAGCTCGGCATCGCGCCGTTCGTGGCCATGTACAGCGACGTGCTGCTGATGCTGGCCGGGATCGGGGTCGGCGTGTTCCTGCAGCGGCGCCACGAGCGCCTGGGCGCGATCCGGCGCGAGCGCGACCGCCTAGTCGCCGCACTCGAGACCGGCCCCGGCGACGCCGCGACCGCGGAGCAGCTGCGCACCTGGAGCCTGCTCGAACACCGGATCGAGCCCGCGATCGACGCGCTGCCCGGCATGGTCGAGACCGCCCGCGCCGCACGCGATCCCGCGGACGCGCTGCACGCCGTCCGCGCCCGCGCGGCCGACGCGCTGGCCGAGATGCAGGCCACGATCCACGCGCTCGGCGACTCCGCGCCGCCCACGGCCACGCGGCCCGCACCGCCCGACGTGGGGCGCACGCGCTCGATCTCGCCGCTGCCCGTCGTGTGCGGGCTGCTGGTGATCGAGGCGGTGATCGAGATGTTCGTCGGCGGGCAGGTGAGCTACTTCGCACCCATCCTGGCGCTGCTGCCGTTGCTGGCGCCGCGGGCGCTGATCACGACGTCCGTGCTGGTCGGCGTGACGGCGATCGTGTGCTCGCTGGCGGGCGAGATCCCGGTCGCCGCGCGCGCGGCGGACTACTCGGCGATCATCACCGCCGTCGTCGCCGCGACCACCGCCAGCCTCCCGCGCGCGGTCCTGAGCCTCGTGCTCGTGACGACCGGGCTGCTCGTCGCGCAGGGCCTGGATCCCACGTTCGACTGGGCTACGCTGGCGTTCATCGGGACGGCGTTCGTGTATGTCGGACACTGGTTCTTCGGGCTGCGGCTGCGTGAGGTCGCGACCGAGCAGCAGCAGGTCGAGAGCGGCCTCGCCGAGATCGCGGACGCGCTCGCGCAGCTGGAGGCGCGTGCGGCCCGGGCCGAGCGGGTCCGCCTCGCGCGCGAGCTGCACGACCTCGTGGGCCACGCGCTGACCGCCGTAGCGATCCAGGCCGGGGTGGCGCAGGCGCGGCTCCGGAAAGGGCTCGCGCCGGAGTTCGAGCCGCTGGCGGCGGCCGCGCGCCAGGGCAGCGCCGAGCTGCGGCGGCTGGCGAACGTGCTCGGCGATGACACCGACATCACGGCCGAGCTGGCGCGGATCACTGACACGGCGCGCGCGACCGGCCAGCGGGTCCAGCTCGAGCTGGAGGAGCCGCCCGCCGAGCTGGACCCGCACGTGCGGCACACGCTCGTGGCCGTCGCCAGTGAGGCGCTCACCAACGCCGCCAAGCACGCCGCCGGCGCGACCGTCCGCGTGCGCCTCGACGCCCGCCCCGATCGCCTCGAGCTGGCCGTGGTCGACGACGGTGGCGACTGCCAGGCGCTGCCCAGCGGCGGGCGCGGGACGGAGTCGATGGCGGATCGCGTGCGCGAATGCGGCGGCACGTTCGTGAGCGGCCCGCGGCCGGAGGGCGGCTGGACGGTCCAGGCGCGGCTGCCGCTCACCGCCTGAGGCATGGTCAAGCTCCCGATCACGCGCGT
Organism: Solirubrobacter deserti; assembly: GCF_003344625.1. Classification (GTDB taxonomy): domain Bacteria; phylum Actinomycetota; class Thermoleophilia; order Solirubrobacterales; family Solirubrobacteraceae; genus Solirubrobacter; species Solirubrobacter deserti. The sequence goes on from NZ_QPKJ02000001.1 coordinate 308,157, forward strand.
CGCGGCGGTGCTGTTCGCGTTCAGCTTGATCGAGCTGACGCTGATGCCGCAGACGTCCCCGGCGCCGGCGGTGATCGCCGTGCACGTGGTCGTGCTGGCGACGTTCGCGGCGCTGCCACGGGCGCCGATCGCGGTCCTGGCGCTGATCCTGCTCGAGCTGATGCTGGTCAAGGAGCTGCGGATCAACGAGTGGGTGAGCGTGTCGCTGGCGCTGTTGACGCCGTTCGCCGGCTTCGCGGCCGCCGCGCTCGCCCCCGTCCGCCGCCTGCCCGTCGTCGTCCTGCTGCTCGCCGTGCACATGACGTGGCGCGCGACGCTGCCGAGCGCCGAGGTCGTCCTAATCGTGGTCAACTGCGGTCTGATCGCGGCGGCCGTCGCCACCGGCGCGATGGTCCGCGAGCGGCACCGGCGGCTGGTGCGCCTGGTGGCCGAGCGTGACGCGCTCGTGGCGGCGCTGGACGCGGGTCCGAGCGACGCCGGCACGGCGGAGCAGCTGCGGATGTGGAGCCTGATCGAGCAGCGGGTCGAGCCCGTGATCGCGGCGCTTCCGGAGCTGGTGGAGCGCGCCGCGCACGCGCCGGAGCCCGAGGCCGCCGCGCGGCTGGCCGCCGTCCGCGCGCAGGCCGCCGACGCGCTGGCCGAGATGCAGGAGACGGTCCGCTCGCTCGACGGCCCGCCGCCGCTCGTGCCCGCCGCGGTCGACGACACCAGGCTGCGCCGGGTCCACGCGGGCGCCGCCGACCGCAGAGCTGTGCGGTTGCGCTCGGCCTCGCCGCTCGTGGTCGCGTGCGCGCTGCTCGCCGTGGCCGGACTCGTCGAGCTGGCGGTCGTCGACGGCGCGACGCCCTGGCCGCTGCTGCTGGCCGCGATCCCGCTGCTGGTCCCGCGCGCGCCGCTCGTCGCGTCCCTCGTCTTTGCCGGCGTGGCGATCGTGTGCTTCGCCTCCGGCGCGATCGCGCTGCTGGTCACCACGCCGGACTTCGCCGCCTCGCTCATGCTCGTCGTGCTGGGCGCGCACTGGTCACGGCGCGGGGCGCTGGGCGGGATGATCGTCGGGGGCGCGATGCTCGCCGCGTTCTGGCTCGACGCGGCGGGGGACTGGGAGGCGGTGTCGTACTTCTCGGCGGCGCTGCTGTACCTCGGCCACTGGATCGCGGGCGCGCTGTTGCACGACCTCGCGTCCGAGCAGCGCGCGGTCGGGATGACGCTCACCGAGGTGGCGAGCGCGCTCGACGCGCTGCGGGCGCGTGCCGTCCGGCGCGAGCGGGTGCGGCTCGCGCGCGAGCTGCACGACATGGTCGGCCACGCGCTGACCGCGGTCGCGATCCAGGCGGGTGTGGGGGAGGCGCGGCTCAAGCGCGGACTGCAGCCGACGTACGCGCCGCTGGCGGACGCGGCCCGCCAGGGCACCGTCGAGCTGCGCCGCCTCGCGCAGGTGCTCGGCCACGAGGCCGACATCGCCGCCGAGCTCCGGCGCGTCACGGACACCGCACGGGCCACGGGACAGCGGGTCGAGCTCGACCTGGAGCCGCCGGAGCGCGAGCTCGCGCCGGCGGTCCGGCACACGGTCGTGTGCGTCGTCGCCGAGGCGCTCACCAACGCCGCCAAGCATGCGGCGGGAGCGACGGTCCGCGTGCGGGTGAAGGCGCGTGCGGACCGCCTCGAGCTCGCGGTCGTCGACGACGGCGGGGGCCATCACGAGCTGCCGAGCGGCGGCCACGGGATCGACTCGATGGCGGCTCGCGTGCACGCGTGCGGTGGCACGTTCGCGAGCGGTCCACGCCCCGGAGGGGGCTGGACCGTCCAGGCCGCGCTGCCACTTTCTGTGTAGCGACGCACACCGCGCGGACGACGACGGTACCCCACTCGCCGACGGATAGTCAGCGGTATGCGGTACCTCCCCATTGCAGTGCTCCTCGCCGGCCTCGCGATTCCCGCGACGGCTCAGGCCGACTCCATCTCCTTCATCAAGGGCAACGATGTCTGGCTCGCCGAGCCCGACGGCTCCAACGCCCGGCAGGTCACGCACTACGGGACCTACAAGGCCGCCTCGCAGGGCGACGACGGGACGCTCGTCGCCATCAGCGGCAGTCACATGTACCGGATCGATCGCACCACGGGCGAGCAGTTGAACTCGATCAACATGCCGCTCGGCCCTGGCTGGTTCGGCCCCTGGGAACCGGCGGTGTCGCCCGACGGCACGAAGGTCGCGTACGAGATCCGCGACTTCAACGGGTATCCCGCCGTCGCCTACTCGAACACCGACGGCAGCATCCAGAGCCGTCCGCTGCACACGGGCTGGACCTGGCCGGCGTGGATCGACAACGAGTGGCTGCTGCACTCGGAGAAGCCGAACGCGCTCGCCAAGGACACGATCGTGCGCAAGGTCGGCTCGCCCAACAACGACGGCACCGTGTGGTTCACCCATCCGGGCCGCACGCCGCTGGCCGACGTGGACATCAAGGGCAACCTGTTCGCCGGCATCACCGACGAGCAGTTGCTGACGGTGTTCCGCTTCACGGGCCAGCCCGGAACGGGCGCGGTCGAGGGCTGCTTCCAGTACGAGCAGCCGAACGGCAAGTTCACCGGCCCGGCCTTCTCGCCCGACGCGCGCTCGCTCGTGTGGGGCGAGGGCGACGGCATCTGGCGCGGTGAGATGCCCGATCTCAGCGGCGCCTGCGTGGCGCCGCCGAACGGCCGCCTGATCATCCCGGGCGCGTACAACCCCGACTGGAGCCCCGCGCCCGTCGGCAGCGGCCCGGCGCCGCAGCCGCCCGCGCCGCAGCCGCCCGCGCCGCCCGCGCCCCCGGCTCCGGCCCCGAACGACGCCAAGCCGCTGACGATCTCCACCCCCAAGCAGAGCCTGAAGACCGCGCTCAAGAAGGGCCTGACCGTCAAGCTCGCCAACGCGACGACCAAGACGAAGGTCACGGCGATCTACAAGAAGAAGACGGTCGCGTCCGGCACGGGGACGGGCACCGTCAAGCTGACGTTCACGCGCAAGGCCGCGCGTGACCTCAAGCGCAAGAAGCGCGTCACGCTCACGCTGAAGGCGGGCGCGGTCACTCAGACGATCACCCTCAAGTGACCCGCGCGCTGCTGCTGGCGCTGACGGTGCTGGCGCTGTTCGCGCCGGCAGCAGCGGCCGACACCATCGTCGTCAACTGGGGCCTCGACGACCCCGACCACACCGACGGCACGGGCGTCTGCGAGACCGACGAGGGCAACGGCTTCTGCACGCTGCGGGCCGCGATCCAGACCGCGAACCGGACGGCGGGCAAGGACACGATCGCGTTCGATCTGGACCGGATCGCGGCGCGCATCAAGCCGCAGACCGCGCTTCCGCCCATCACGGAGGCCGTGCTGATCGACGGCTGGTCGGTGCCCGGGGCCAACCCGGAGTCCGGCACGCCGATCGTCGAGATCGACGGCTCGGACGTGCCGATCACCGACCCGGGCAGCCACAGCGGCTCGATCCGGGTCGTCACCCCGTACGGGCTCGACGTCCGCGCGGCCAACTCGGAGATCCGCGGGCTCGCGATCCACGGCTTCCCGACGGTCCAGCTGGGCCTCGCGAACGCGGACTCCACAATCGTGCAGGGCAACTACTTCGGGCTGGACTCGCTCGGCCGGGACACGGGCGCGATGGCGATCGTCGGCGTCTACGTCTACAACACGATCCAGGCCACGATCGGCGGCGCGACGGCCAAGACGCGCAACACCATCAGCGGCAACTGGACCGGGGTGCTGGTCACGGGCGGGCGCTCGGTCGCGAACCTCGTGCACGGCAACTTCCTGGGCTCCGACCCCTCAGGGCTGCGGGTGATCGGCAACGAGGCCAACGGCGTGCTCGTCACGTCCAACTTCGCCGTCGGCGCGGCCGTGAACACGCTCGTCGCGGGCAACCTGATCGTCGGCTCCGACAACGGCGTGCGCGTGATCAGCGCCACCGGGACGTCGGTGTTCAACAACTGGGTCGGCCTCACCGCCACCGGCCTCGGAACCGACGCGATGGGCGAGCGCGCCGGCAACAACGTCGGCATCGACGTCCACGGCGCCTACGACACGCTCGTCGGCGGCGGCGACGAGGCCTGGGGCAACATCGTGGCCGGCAGCCGTGACGCCGGCGTCGCGGTCCGCTACGACTCCACCGACACGCGCGTGGAGGGCAACATCGTCGGCACCGACCCGACGGGCGGCGCCGGCGTCGACTACATGGGTCAGCCGCTGCGCAAGGCGAAGGCCGGCATCGCGGTCATCCCCGGCGGCAACGGCGAGCTGCCGAAGCGCACCGTCGTCGGCGGCGAGAAGCCCACGATGGGCAACCTCAGCTCCAACGCCGAGATCGGCGTGGCCGTGCTCGGGCCGGTGGAGGACGTCACGCTCCAGCGCAACCTCGTGGGCACCGACCTGCCCGGCTTCAAGGCGGTCCCGAACGACATCGGCGTCGCCGTGGGAGAGGAGGACGACAACGAGTACGGGGACTCCCCGATCAACGTCCGCGTCGGCACGCCGGGGCACGGCAACGTGATCTCGGGCAACCAGCGCGCCGGCGTGATGCTGCGCCAGCGCAGCCACGAGATCCGCGTGCAGGGCAACAAGGTCGGGCCCGGCTACGACAACCGGCCGATCGGCAACGAGGAGGCCGGGATCCTGGTCGGCGGCACCGGCAACGTGGTCGAGGAGAACGTGGTCGCCGGCAACGGCGCCGGCATCGGCGCGGTCGAGAACGCGAGCGAAGCCGTGATCCGGGCCAACCAGGTCAAGGACAACCAGGACGTCGGCATCGCCGTCAAGAGCGTCGACGCGCAGGAGTTCCCGAGCCGGAACACGGTCGAGCACAACTTCGTGACCGGCAACGGCGGGCACGGGATCGACGTCGGCCAGAACGTCACGGAGACCGTCATCCGCGCCAACGCGGTCGGCCGCAACGACGGCTCCGGCGTGTACGTCTACGACGCGGACGACACCATCGTCGACGACAACGACGTCGACGAGAACGCCGACGACGGCGTCGAGCTGCTGGCGGCCGAGCGCGTGCAGCTCACGCGCAACGCGATCGACGGCAACCAGGGCCACGGCGTGCACGTGGCCACCGACACCAAGGAGGTCGTGGTCGGCTGGGGGCTCGAAGAACAGCCGCTCGGCGGCTGCGTCGAGCGCTGCAATGTGATCGCGCGCAACGGCGGCGCGGGCGTGGCCGTACCCGGCGACGAGGAGCCCGTGACCGTGCGCGGCAACCAGTTCGTCGAGAACGACGGCATGGCGGTCGACATCGGGCGCAGCGGGCCGGACGCGCTCGACGCCAAGGACAACGACAAGGTGCTCAACACGGCCGCCGGCGTGCACGGCACCCGTGACCCGCAGACCGACGAGGTCGCGATCACCGGGCAGCTGCCGATCGGCTTCGACGACGACATGGTCGTCGACCTCTACGGCCTCACCGCCGAGCAGGCGACGGGCTCCGAACGGGCGCGCTCGGGCACGTTCATCGGCAGCGCGTTCCCGGACGAGCGCGGCAACTTCGTGCTGCGCACGCAGGAGCCCTACGCCACTTACATGGCGGTCGTGATCGACGACTTCGGGCGCACGTCCGAGAGCTCGCTCCAGTGCTCGGCCTACGAGGGCAACGCCGACGTGGACGAGGACGGCCTCTGCAACGACTGGGAGATGGAGGGCGTCGACTACGACGCCGACGGCAACGCCGACCTGATGCTCGGCATGGGCGACCCGACCCAGCCGGACGTGTTCGTCGAGGTCGACTACACCGAGGGCGACTTCTGGGGCCTGGGCGGCGACGCCGCCCCGTCCTACCTCGCGCTGAGCATGGTCGAGGAGGCGTTCGCGGACGCGCCCAAGCCGATCCGGCTGCACCTCGAGCGCGACGAGGAGCTCGACGAGTTCGACGCGCCGCTGGAGGTGATGCAGCGCGGCCCGGAGCGGCACGACGACCTGCGCGACCTGCGCTACGGCAACGAGACCGAAGGCTGCGACGGGAGCTTCGGCTCCGAGGAGGACCGCGAGGCGCGCTACTGCTTCGCGCGCCTCGGCGCCCGTGGCCTCGTCTACCGGTACGCCGTCTTCACCGACGATCTCGCCGGCTGGGAGGACGGCGCCGCCGCCGCGGGTGACGCGCTGGCGATCGGCGTCAGCGACTGGGGCGACCCGCACATGCAGGCCATGGCGGGCGGCGAGAGCGTGTGCGTGAACCCCAAGCTCTGCCGGGCGCGCGTCCACGCGGCCGTGCTCATGCGCGAGCTCGGGCACACGCTCGGCCTCGACGAACGCGGGCGCGAGTTCGCGCCCAACTACCTGAGCGTGATGAACCCGTCGCTCACGTATTCGAACTTCTCCTGGCCCCGTCCGCTGGACTTCTCGCGGCGTGTGCTGCCGACGCTCGACGAGGCGTCGCTCAACGAGCCCGAGGGCCTGCGCGCGGCCGGCGACCCCGTGTGGACGGAGACCGTCCGGATGGCCTACGACCCCGAGTGGGACGTGTGCCGGCCGAAGACCGAGTCCGTGCTGCACCCGGTCGACTGGAACAGCGACGGCGACACGGCCGACGTCGGCGTCGCGGCGTCCATCAACGACCCCGACGGGACACCGGACACCACGCTGCAGGAGTGCGAGAAGCCCGAGAACAAGCTCGACCAGATCGAGGGCTACGACGACTGGTCGAACCTGCGGCTGGACCCGCGCACGGTGCCCTCGCGCTACGACGAGGCGCAGCGCCGCGCGGCCGCGCCCGAGGTCGACCACAAGCAACTGCTGGCGGTGACCGACAGCGACGACGACGGGACGCCGAACAGCACCGACAACTGCACGCAGCGGGCCAACCCGGGCCAGGAGGACGCCGACGCGGACGGCATCGGCGACGCGTGCCTGGACCTGATCACCGAGCGCGACGTCTCGCTGGAGCTCACGTCCGACGACCCGGACCCGGTGATCGGGCGGGCGCTGACGCTGACGGCGACGCTGCGCAACGAGTTCCCGCTGCCGGCGACGGGCCTGACGGCGCGCGTGCCGGTGCCGGAGGGCTGGACGCTCGAGCACGCCGAGGCGACCGCCGGCGAGTACGCCAACGGCGAGTGGCGCGTGCCGTCGCTGGCCAAGCGCTCGGACGCGACGCTCACGCTGCGCGTCGTGCCCGCCCAGGAGGTCGAGCGGTCGCTCGTGGCCGAGCTGATGGCCGCCGACCAGCCGGATCCGGACTCCAAGGCCGGCCACCCGGGTGAGTTCGAGGACGACCGCGTCGTGCTCGACTTCGACCCGCGGCCGACCGAGATCGTCGTCGGCGTCGCCGACGCGCGCGTGCAGGAGGGCAACCGGGCCGCGGTGAACGCGCAGGTCAAGCTCTCGCTGCCGCGGACGTGGAAGCGGCCGGTGACGGTGGGCTACACGACCGTCGCCGGCACCGCGACGGAGGACGACTTCACCGCGGCGCAGGCCACGGTCACGATCGCGCCCGGCAAGCAGTCGGCGGTGATCGAGGTCCCGGTGCGCGGCGACCGGCTGGTCGAGGAGACCGAGCGCTTCACGCTCGCGCTCACCGTCCAGGGCGGAGCGCTCGCGCGCGACACCGCGACAGTCACGATCGTCGACAACGACGCGCCGGCCAGGCCGGGGCAGCTCGACTTCCTCGGCTGCGTGTCCGAGGACCGCGGCCCGCTCAGCGAGTGCCAGAACACGGCGGCAGGGCTGGGTGAGGCGGGCACCGTGCTCGCGCCCGACGACCGCTTCATGTACCTGGTCGGCCACGACCGGATCTCGGTCGTCGAGCACGGGAACCCGCCCGTGGTCCACCAGTGCTACTCGCTGCTGGACAACATCAAGGGCTGCGACTCGACCATCTCGCGCGTCGTCATCCTGGACGCGACGTTCAGCCCCGACGGCCGCTTCCTGTACATCGTCACCCGCTACGGCGGGACGGGACTGGCGCCCGGCATCCGCGTGTTCGCCCGCGATCCGCAGACCGGCAAGCTGAGCAAGGCCGCGTGTTACAACGGCATCGCGGGCTGCCCGATCCTGCCCGGCATCACAGAGCTCGACCGGGTCAAGGGCGGCCGCACCGAGTTGCGCGCCGACGACTCGCAGCTGATCGTGATCGGCGACCAGCCCGACGGCGATCCGGGGCGGATGCTGACGTTCCAGCGCGCCGCGGACGGCACGCTGTCCGAGAGCCGCTGCTACGACGAGGGCGAGTTCGCCGAGGCGCCGTGCGTGCCGCTGGACGCGAGCTGGGGCAACGACGCGGAGGTCGCGCCCGGAGGACCGGGCTGGCTGGTGCGGACTGACGCGGGGCTGCTCGCGCTCGAGCGCGACGCGCACGGCGCGCTGTCGCCGGCGCCGTGCGAGGCGTGCGCGTCCTTCAGCGGCTCGGGTGACGTCGAGGTGACGCCGGAGGCGATCTACGTCGCGTCCGAGCACACCCTCACCACGCTCACGCCGGACCTGCACGTGGCCAGCTGCGTGCAGGACGCCGGGCTGGACGAGAGCCGCTGCCCGGTGCGGGTGGAGGCGCTCGCCGGTCTGCGCGGCCTACGGGTCTCGCCCGACGGCAAGGACCTCTACGCGGGCGCGCGCGGCGGTGGGGTGCTCGTGCTCCACCGCGACGCGGCCGGCGCGATCGTCGGCGGCTCGTGCGCCGTCGCGGAGACCGCGACCAGCCGCTGCGGCGACGGGTTCGCAGGCGGCGGCTTCGCGTTCCGCGAGCACGAGGTCTGGACCGCCCGCGACGGGGTGCTGGCGCGCTTCGTGCGCTTCGCCGAGCGCGGCTCGGGCAACCGGCCGCCCGTGTGCCAGGGCGGGACGCTGTACACCAAGCCAGGTGTGCCCGTCGACGTCGCGTTGCGCTGCTCGGACGTCGACGGAGACCCCGTGCGGCTCGAGGTCTACACCGAGCTCAAGCTCGGGACCTTGAAGCTCGGGGACGAAGGGCTGGGCCGCTATACGCCGGGCATGACCCGCGGGCCCGAGCCGATCCGCTTCCGGGCCAACGACGGCCGCGAGTGGTCGCCGATGGCTGAGCTCACCGTCTACGTCGACGATCTCGCGCCGGTGTGCGAGTCCGGGCGCCAGGGCTTCCGGGCGCCGATCGAGACCCAGGTGGTCGTGCGGTGCACGGACCCCGAGGGCGGGCCGGTGAAGGTCGAGCTCGTCGACGCGCCGCACGTCGGGACGCTGTCGCCCGAGTTCGTGCTGCGCTACGAGACGCGCGCTTCGGCCGAGACGGCGTTCACGTTCCGCGCCACGGACGAGGGCGGCAACGTGTCGGCGCTCGCCCGCATGGAGCTCGTGCTCACCTACCATGCGCCGCAGGTCCCGCCGGAGCTCGGAGGTGGCCCGGCACCCCAGCCGACGCCGGGCCCCGGCGCCGGCCCCGGCCCCGGCCAGTCCCGCGGGCCCGGCAGCTCGTGCCGGTCCAACTGCCGGCCGGACGAGTCCGGCTACGTCCCGGTGACCATCACCTGCCCGCGCGACGAGGGCAACCAGTGCGTCGGCGACGTGCAGATCTGCGACCCGAAGGGCTGCCGCAGGATCGGCAAGACCTCGGCCGTGCTCGGCAAGAGCACGTTCAAGGTCATGCCGGGGGCGTCCAAGACGGTCAAGGTCAAGCTCAACAAGAGCCTGCGCTCCAAGCTCAACAAGAAGCGCAAGCTCAAGGTGCAGCTGGTGGTGACGCTCAGGCGGACGGGGGCGCCACCGCTGGTGACGACCACGCGGGTGACGCTGAAGGCGCCTAAGCGACGATGAACCGCGTCTTGGCGACGGCGCTGAGCACCTGCTTCATGCTCAGCGCCTCGTCGAAGGCGGCGGGAGCGGGCGGCGCCCCGTTGATGTCGCGGATCCAGGCGGCGTGGCGCGCCTCCACGGCGTGGATGGCGAGCGCCGCGGTGAGCACCGCGTTCGAGCGGATCGCGGCCGCCTGACCCTTGTAGGCGGCCACGCCCGTGTCCTCGAGCAGCTGCGCGGTGGCCGCGAAGTCCTGCGCGTTCTCGGTCGTGCCGCGGAAGTTGAACTTCGGCTTCTTGACCGCCGCCGAGCCGAGCGCCTCACGCAGGCCGGCCACGTGGCTGCGCTCGTGCTGGCCGACCACCTGGGCGAAGCCGAGCAGCTCGCCGGACAGCCCGGCGCGCGCCTCGGCCTGCGTGTAGAACTCGGCCTCCAGGTACTCCAGCGTCAGCGCGTAGTTGAGGATCGCCACGTCGCCCTTGGACTGCGCGAAGGCGTTCGGGGAGAGCAGGCCGAGCAGCGTCGCGCCGCCGAACAGGCCTCCGCCGAAGGCGACGGCCCTGCGGAACGCGGACGACCGCGTCATCGCCTCGTCCTGCGTCTCGCGGATCGCGCCGTCGACGTCGACGGCTTCCAGATCGAGCATCCGTTCCATCTCCTTCTAGGCCTTGACGAACCCGGTCGCGGCGACCTGCGCCTCGACCTCGTTGCGCCCGAGCTGGCGGTTGAGGTCGGTGGGCGCGGGCGACACGCCCATGATGTGCCGGATCCACGCGGCGTGGCGCGCCTCCACGGACACGATCGTGGCCGCCGCGGCGAGCGTCTTCGGACGCAGCTTGTAGCCCTGGCCGTCGTAGGCCATCACGCCCAGGTCCTCGAGGACCATGGCGGTCGCCGCGAACTTCGTCGCGTCGGTCGTGGTGCCCTGGAAGTCGAACGTCGGCTTCGGGATCGCCGCGCTCCCGAGCGCCTTCGCCAGGAACTCGACGTGGGCGAGCTCGTGGTCGCGGACGGTGCGCGCGAACTCCAGCAGCCGTCCGCTGAGCGCGCCTCCGGCCACGGCCTGCACGTAGAACTCCGACTCGAGGTACTCGAGCAGGAGCGCGAAGTTCAACACGCGCGCGTCGAGCGCCGCCGACGGCTTGCCTTCGGCGACCGCCGGCAACCCGCCGATCACCAGGCCGCCGGCCACGACGGCGCCGGCACCGCGCCGGAACAGCTGTGCGCGGGTGTGCCCGCGCGTCATCGCGCCGCGGAGGACCTCGTCCGGGTCCGCGACGTCAAGCGTCACATGATGGGGCATTCAGGAGCCCTCCGAGAAAGTGGTGTGGAGAAGTGGTCCGACCATGCCCTGCGGCTTGCGGCATTACACGGATCGGCTGGAAACGGGCGGGATCGCGACATCGCGATGGCGACGGCGCAACTCGCTCGGCGTCACGCCGTGATGCAGGCGGAACGCCTTGATGAACGCGGACGCGTGGCCGTACCCGACCTGCTCGGCGACGGCCGTCATCGGCGCGTCCGTGAGCAGGACGAGCTCGGCCGCACGGCCCATCCGCACCGCGAGGATGTGCTCGCGCACGGTGGTGGAGCCGACCGCGGCGAACACCCGCTGCAGCTGACGCTCGGAGGTCAGTGCGACGCGGGCGATGCCGGGCACCGTGAGCACGGCATCGAGGTTGGACTCGATGTGCTCGGTGGCGGCATGCCAGATTGCCCGGTGGATCCCGGGCGTCGTTGAACGCTGGACGGTCGGCATGAGGAAGACACGGGGCGGACGTGTCGCCCCTTGTAGACCCTGCTGCGCACCGACCCTGGTGCGCGGATCAGCTCAGCAGCGGATGCGGCGCGTGAACGCTGGTCCCGGCCGCCCGTCCCCGCTCAGGGCCACGATCGTCACGCGCCGCACGGCGCACCCGACGCGCAGCGACGCGCGCGCCGGCGTGAAGCTCTCGACTCCGCCGTCCTTGGCCTCGACGGCGACCGCGTACCGCGCCGCCGCGGCCTGGCCGCGCCAGCGCAGCGTGCCGCCGCGCAGCGTCACCTTCGCCACCCGCCGCAGCTTCGGCGACGGGCCGGAGAAGCGGGCCACGACGCGCGTCGCGCGGGGGAGCCCGTCCTGCGTCACGAGCGCCTCGACCGTACGCCGCCCGGTGCCGGGCTTGAAGCGCACGCGCCCGGAGGCCCGCGCGGTGGTGACCAGCTCGCGGGCGCCGTCGGCGCCGCGCTCGACGAACGTCACGCGCTGGCCGGGGAGGCGGTCGAGCGTCCAGCGCAGCACGCCGCGCTTGACGGACGCCTTCACGTTCACCGGGGCCAACCCCGGCGCCGAGCGGACGGCGCGCACGGCGGACGGGGTCTCGACGCGCCAGCGGCCCGCGGGCGGATCGAGCAGCGCGACGGTGGTGGTCGCGCGCTCGGGGTCCTGCACGACGATCGCCTCGCGGGTCTGCAGCAGCGAGCCGTCGGCGGGCGTCGTCACGCGCCGGCCGCCCGGGCCGACGAGCGTGACGTTGGGCGCGGCGCCCTCACCTTCGACCGCGACCACGTGGACCTTCGCGCGCTCGCCGACCGTGAAGGCGTGCGCGGCGCTCGCGGCCTTGGGGCGCTCGCGCCGGAACGGCCCGACGTCGCACGCGCCGATCAGCACGTCCACCGGCTCGCCCCACTTGCGCGCGAAGCCGATGCGCGCGTCCGGCTGCCCGAAGCACGACGCCACGCCGGTCATCGACAGCACGGTCTCCGCGCGGCCCTCGATGACGCCGCCGGGCAGGTTGATGTCGGTGACGCCGTCGACGCTGAAGTCGCCGTCGGCGAACCACGCGTCCCGGATCTCGCCCGTCGCGCCGTAGCCGCCGAGGCTGTAGTCCAGCCGGCCGGTGAGGTCGATCTTGCTCGGGTGCGTGTACTTGACGGTGAGGTTGCCGACGGGGACCTCGACGATCTTGCCCTCGCCGGAGACCTCGACCACCCACGGCGTGCCGACGGTGAGCTTGACCTTCGCGTCGGCGGACCCGACCTCGCCGTCGAAGATCGGCGGCAGCTCGAGCCGCGGGCCGAAGGACACGCCCGCGTTGGCGGAGATCGTCAGCGCCGGGCGGCCGAAGACGTCCGTGCCCTGCTCGAACTCGCCGCCGAAGCGCTGCAGGAAGAAGCCATAACCGATCGGCTTGGCAATCTTGGAGACCTGGATCGAGATCTTGCGGACGTGGCCGCCGGCGAAGCCGCCCGGGCCGAGCGTGATCGCGACCCCGACGTCCGCCTTGCTCGGCAGCTTGATCGTGCCGAAGCCCTCGAACGAGGACGGCGGGCCGCTGTCGTAGCCGAAGCCGACGTCCTCGAGCTCGAGCCCGAACAGCCACGCCTTCTGCAGCTTGCCCTTGAGGTTGTAGGAGATGCCGTTGCTGTTGGACGCCGCGATCCCGCCTTCGAGCGTCAGCCCGCCGTCGGCGTTCGGGTTGAAGGGGTCCTTGGTCGCGTGCGGCACCGCCCGGAAAGCGGACGGCAGCTTGAGCTTGAAGCCGACCTTCGTCGTGCCGCCGTTGTCGCCGGAGAGCTCGAAGGTCGGCGCGATCGAGGCGGTCATCCCGGCCAGCGCGGACGGGAACGCGTCGGCGCCGGCCTCCACGATCGGCAGCGCCAGCTTGGCCGCGGAGTTCTGGGCCCCGAGCTGCCAGTTGAAGCCGAGCGGCACGCGCAGGGAGGCCTCACCGAGTGAGAGCCGTGACGGACCGGTCAGCATGAGCCGCCCGCTGCCGGGTTCCTGGCGGACGATCACGCGCTTGCCGGCGTCGGGCTGCACGCCGACTCCGTTGACCCGGATCGGGCCGGCGGAGGACAGCTCGGTCACGCGGCCGACGATCTTCGCGGTGAAGCAGCCCGCGGGCGAGGTGGCCTGCGCGGTGACGACGCCGACCGTCACCGACGCGTGCGCGCCCTCCGGGCACAGCGCGGGCGGGGGAGGCGGGGGGCCGGGGTCCGACGGGGGCGCGCCGCCGACCGTCCAGCTCGTCGAAGCGGGCTCGGACTCGTTCCCGGCCGCGTCGTAGGCCCACACGGTGAAGCGCTGCGCGCCCTGCGGAAGATCGAAGGCGCGGTAGGGCGACGAGCAGTCGACGGCCTCCCGGCCGGCGATCTGGCAGCGGAAGGTCGCGCCGTCCTCGCTCGCGCGAAAGGTGAAGCGGGCGTCGGCGCCGTCCGGGGTGGCGCTGTCGAGCGTCACGGTCGGCGCCGTCGTGTCCGTCGTGAAGCGGCGCACCGCCGCCCGGTGCTCCTCGTTCTCGGCGCCGCGCGGAACGAAGCGCACCTCGAACTGGTGGACGCGGTCGGTCAGGCCGGTGTACGTCTTCGGCGAGATGCACGGCTCCCACGCCACCCGCTCGAGCAGCCGGCATTCGTAGACGCCTTCCTGCTCGGTCAGCGCTGCGAACTCGAAGCGCGCGTCGCGGCGGTTGATCATGCCCGAAGGGCCGCCGGTGATCGAGACCAGCGTCGGGTAGGCGCCGAGCACGCGGCCCACCGCGAAGTCGCCGAAGCCGATCTTCGGGGAGGTATAGCCCGCGAACACGATCCCGCCGTCGCGCGGGTCGACCGTGACCGCTTCGGCGACGTCCAGCGCGCGCTGCCCGGCGAGCGGGAAGACGCCGACGCCGGTGCCCGCGAACGCCGGGTCCAGACGCCCCTCGCTCGTGAAGCGCGCGACGACGACGTTCGTGTCGCGCTCGGTGCCCACGCGCTCGGTGGTGCTGCCCGAGACGACGAGCTTGCCGTCCGGCGCGACCGCGACCCCGCTGGCGTAGTCGCCGGTGGCGACGTTGACGAGCGTGTAGCCGCCCGTGCCGAACGTCGGGTCCAGCGACAGCTCCGGCGTGAGCCGCGCAACACCGAGGTCGTTGCCGTTGGCGGCGCCGCCGTGGCTGTTGATCGCGAGCGCGAAGCGCCCCTCCGACAGCTCGACGAGGTCCGCGGGCGAGTCGTCCTCGAAGTCGCCGCCGAGGAAGATCGTCTTGCGGTTCACGAGCCGCGTGCCGTTGTCGGTGATGCGGGCCATCCCGATCTGCGACTCGCGCCGGAACCAGGCCCCCCACCCGGCGACCACGATGTCCCCGTCGGGCTCGACCGCGAGGTCGGTCACTCCATCGCCGCGCTCGGACCCGTCGAGGAAGCGGAAGTCCAGCCGGCCGTCACCGCCGCCGAACGTCGGGTCCAGCGCGCCCGTGGGCGTGAAGCGCATGACGACGGCGGTCGAGAGCTCCGAGACGTCCGACACGGCGCCGACCACGATGCGGCCGTCGTCCATCACGTCGACCGCGTTGAGGTACCACGGCTGCGGGAGCTGGACGACCCCACGATTGCCGAACGTCGTGTCCGGCGCGCCCGTCGTCGTGTAGCGGATGATCGCGCCGCCGGGGCGGTTCTGGCCGACCGTCACCAGCTTGCCGTCGGGACCGAGCGCTCCAGCGTTCACCCAGTCCGTGCCCGGGACCTCGACGCGCGAGACGCCGCCGGTGCCCCAGCTGCCGTCGAGCGAGCCGTCCGGGTGCAGCCGCACGACGCCGGGGTCGTAGTCGGCATCCTCCCGCGAGGTGCCATGCTCGCCGTCGCCGATCACGAGGATCTTCCCGTCGCGCTGGATCAAGACGTCGGCGGCATCGTCGTAGCGCCCTTCCCCGTAGGTGCCGACGTCCTTGACGACGACCCCGCCGTTGCCGAACGAGCGGTCGAGCTCCCCGGGCCGCTGCGCGTGCGCGGCGGGCGCCGAGACGAGGAGCAGGGTGAGGCAGAGCGCTGCGAGCAACCGGGGCATGGACCCAGCCTCTCGGCTCCGGCGTCCACCGAAATCAGGACTTCGGTGCTTCTCGCATCACCTTTTGGTGTATCTCGAAGGCCAGCTCGGCGCGGACGCGCCAGCCGCCGTCGCCGGTCGGCCCGGCCTGGAGCGTGCCGGAGTAGAGCTCGACGCGTTCGAGCATCCCGCGCAGGCCGCGCCCGCCGCCGGCGCCGACGCCCTGCCGGCCGGGCGCGTTGACGACCTCGATCACGAGCCGTTCGTCCATGCGCTCCAGGCGCACCGTCACCGGCACGGGGCCGGCGTGGCGGCCGACGTTGGTCAGCGCCTCCTGGACGATGCGGACCGTCGTCAGCGCGAGCGGCAGCGGCAGCTCCGCCGCGTCCACGCGCAGATCGAGCGTGACCGGCAAGCCGGAGCGTTCGGCCAGCCGCGTGATGTCGTCCGCGGGCGCCGCGCCCGCGCCGAGCCGGACCAGGTCGCGCTGGACGTCGCTCGCCACCTGCGCGACGGCGATGCCGGCGCGGCGGGCGCGCGCGAGGTCGAGCGCGGCGTAGCGGACCGCGACCGCGGCCTGGAGGGTGATGATCGTGACGGCGTGACCGACGACGTCGTGCAGCTCACGCGCGGCGGCCAGCCGCTCGGCCATCACCCGCTCGCGGGCCCGGACCTCCTGCGCCCGGTCCGCGCGCTCGTGGGCGCGACGCGCGCGCACCGAAGACGCCACGCGGTCGCGCACGAGCAGGCCTCCCAGCCCGCACGCGAGCGGCAGCAGCCCCGCGAAGCTGTACGCGTAGAACTGGTACGGCATCTCCTCGAGCACCATGCACACCAGCGACGTGACCGTGCCCGCCGCGACGACCACCACGCCGCCCGTCCGCCGGCGCGCGTGCGCGGCGCCGATGAACGTCACCGCGGCCGCCGCGTAGAACTGCGAGAACGTCAGCGTGCTCAGGTCGTGCACGAGCATCCGGGCGACGACCAGCGCGAACACGGCCAGCGCGGCCGTCACCGGCCAGCGCCGGCGCAGCAGCAGCGGCAGGGGATAGAGCACCGCCGTCACCCACGGCGAGGCCGGCCCGAGCACCGGCCCGGGCACGGGGAACGCGGGCACGAAGGGCTCGATCGCGACCGTCAGCCGGTCGGCGAGCCCGAGCAACGTCAGCAGGACGACCGGCGCCGCCAGCCCGACCGCGTGCCCCACGCGGGTGCGCCGCGCGGCCGCGACGGCCGACCCGAGCGCCCGCGTGCCGTCGCCGGCCCGCGCGTCTGCGCTGTCGCCGTCCCGTCGCGCCGCGGCCTCGTCGCCCGCCGCCACCGCGAGCGTCGGCTCCTCGTCGGGCGTGCGCAGCAGCCGCACCGCGCGGCGCAGCTCGAGCATCGCCGCCTGGGCGCGGTCGTGCACGGCGGCCATCAGCTCGGCGAACTCGTCCGCGGCCGCGTGACGGGCGCGGTCGGCGAGCGGGCGGACGCCGTTGAGCAACATCGCCACAGCGGCGTCGACCTCGCTCGCGATCCGTGCACGCTCGCCGGCCAGCGCAAGGTCGATCCGGCGCTCGGCACCGGCCTCGAGCTCGAGCACCTCACGCTCGCGGCGCTCGGCCTCGCCGCGCCGGTCGCGTAGCGCGACGCCCGCGCTCACGCCGCCGATCGCGAGCGTCAGCGTGTGCGCGTAGGCGCCGAGCGACGGGCTCGCGTAGACGCCGAAGCCGGCGAGATCCATCGTCACCACCGAGAGCACGAGCAGCCCGCCGGCGGCGAGCCCGCGCCGCGGGAAGCTGCGCGGCGGCGCGCCAGCCTCCGAGAGGAACAGCGCGACGAGCAGCACGACGCTCTGCGCGGCGGCGCCCGGCGCCCGCTGCTCGGCGGCGTCACGCGTCGCCACGATCGCCACCGCGGCCAGCGCGGCCCACCCGGGCGCGCGTCCCGCCAGCAGCAGCGGAAGCGGCAGCACGAACGCCCACAGCATCACCACGAGCGAGAACGGCGCCCCGCCCGGCCCGGTCACCTGCCAGGCCGCCTCGCCCGCGCTCCAGACCGCGAGCGCGAGGACGAGCGCTGCGGCGCGGCGGCTCGTGCCGAAGACCATCACCGTCCAGCGTGCAGCGCGAGCGGGCCGCGCGCATCAATCGAACGGTGTGCCCGAGCGCGCCGTTCGGTGCGCGTCACCCGGCGGCGCGGCCGCCCGGCCGGACGAGCCCGCTCTCGTAGGCCAGCACCACCGCGCCGACGCGGCTACGCACGCCCAGCTTGCTCAGCAGCCGCGTGACGTGGGACTTGACCGTCGCGTCGCTGAGGAACAGCTCGTTGCCCATCTCGGCGTTCGACTTGCCCTGCGCGAGCAGCCGCCAGACCTCACGCTCGCGTTCGGTGAGGTCCGAGAAGCGCTGCCCCAGCTGCTCGTCGGGCGCGGGGCGCACGAGGTACTCCTCGATCAGCCGCCGCGTCAGCACCGGGTCCAGCACGGACTCCCCGGACGCGATCGTCCGCACCGCCGCGGCCAGGCGCTCGGGCGCGAGCGCCTTGAGCAGGAACCCGCTCGCCCCGGCACGCAGCGCCCTGTAGACGTACTCGTCCTGGTCGAACGTCGTCACCATCACGATCCGCGCGCGCGAGCCGGCGGCGAGGATCCGGCGCGTCGCCTCGATCCCGTCCAGCACAGGCATCTGGACGTCCATCAGCACCACATCCGGGTGCGTGCGCAACACCCCTTCGACCGCGGCGGCGCCGTCGGAGGCCTCGCCCGCGAGCTCCATGTCCGGTTCGAGCTCCAGCAGCGCGCACAGCCCGCCGCGCACCAACGCCTCGTCCTCGGCCACGAACACCTTCAGCACGCGGGCAAGGGTAATGCGGCGCTCAGACGCCGATGGCCGCGTCGATCGCGACCGCTCCGCGGGCGCGCGCGACCGAGACGCGATGATGGCCGTCGCGCACGGCGTACCCGTCGCGCACCCGCACGACGGAGATCGGCGGCAGCGCGACCCCGCGCTCCTCAGCCGTCCAGATGCTCTCCCAGCGCCGGCGCGCCGCCGCCCGCACGGGGGCGAACCGCTCGTCGAACTGCGTCGCGCGGCTCGGCTCGAGCGTGCCGCGGATCTCGTCCAGCGCGATCTCGCGCACGCCGCCGGTCGCCGCGACCGGATGCGCGCCGGTGTAGACGGGCAGCTGGACACGCGCGCGGCGGAGCTTGCGCATCCGTGCACCGCGGCGGGCTCGGGTGAACGCGGTCTCCGCGTCGATGAGGGTGTTACCGGTCTTGAGCATGTCTGCAGTGTCGGCCTGAGACCCTCGGCGCACATCGGGCGAACGGGCCGAGTTGTCGCCTTACAGCCCTTACCGGCAAGACTGGACGTATGTACTGATGGACGCGAGACGTTTCCGTCGATCGGACAACTGCCGTTCACAAACGCACCACCAGCGCGAAAAACTAGAAAGACGAGTTTTGCGATTTGGAGCGGGAGCGAACCCCTGAGTGCGCTGGATCGAACCGGAGGGGTTGCGCAACGTTCGTCGCTTGAGGTAGAACACCCGCCGGGTTCGGAGGTTCGGAGGGTGGAACAAATGGAGCATGGACCGGCTCGGAGGCCGGCGCTTCCTACGGTGTCGCTGGCCGCAGCGGGTGCTGCGGCGGTGTCGCTCGCGGTCGTGGCCGTCCCCTGGCTGCGAATGTCGTTCGAGGCGCCGGGGTTACGGGTCGCACTCGAAACCGGGGGTGCCTTACTGGCCGCGACGACGGTCGCCTTACTCGTGCGCCAATGCGGCTTACGCTCGCGCCCTGATCATCTGTGGCTGACGCTGGGGCTCGTCGTCCTGGCCGCCACCTCACTGGGCGTCGCCGGCCTGATCGTCGCCGGTGCCTGGTCTGGAGCCGAGGCGCGCTACGCCATGGGCGGCAACCTCGCCGGCACCGTGCTGCTCGCCGTCGCGGCCTTCGCGCCCGCCGGCCGCCTGAAGGTCCGGGCACGCAGCATCCTCGCGCCCGGCACGCTGATCGCGGCGCTCGTCTTCGCCGCCACCGCACTCTTCGCCGGTGCGGCCCCCGGCGCCGGCCGCGTCCCGGTGCAGGTCGCGATCGCCATCACGCTGGTGGTCGCCGCCATCGGCCTTGCCCGCCGCGCCAGCGCACGCGACGAGGCGCTGCTGCGCTGGATCGCGATCGCCGTCGTGCTCGGCGGGTTCGCGAAGCTCGACTACGCGCTGTTCCCGCCGACGGGCGCCGACAACGTGCACCTCGGCGACGCGCTGCGGATGCTCGCGTGGGCGACCCTGTTCGCCGGCGTGCTCGGGGAGCTGCGCCGCAACGTGCGCGCCCGCGCCGACGCCGCCGTCGATCGAGAGCGCCGCCGCCTCGCCCGTGAGCTGCACGACGGCGTCGCGCAGGAGCTCGCCTTCATCCGCCGCCGCGCCGGCCGCTTGGGGGAGACGGCCGACGGCATCGAGATCCTCGGCGCTGCCGAGCGCGCGCTGGAGGACTCGCGGCGCGCGATCGAGGCGCTCGTGCCGCCCGCGTCCGAGACGCTGGACGTCGCGCTGGAGCGCCTCGGCGCGAAGCTCGCGAGCGAGTGCGATCTCGAGGTCCAGGTCAACGTCCGGGCACACGGCGAGGTCAGCGACGAGGTGCGCGCCGAGCTGTCCCGGATCATCTGCGAGGCGACTCGCAACGCCGCGCACCACGGCGGCGCGCGCCACGTGCGCGTCGACGTCGCCGGCACGCCGCTGGCCGTGCGGATCATCGACGACGGCAGCGGCTTCCGCGACGGCGCCAGCAGCGGCCTGGGCATCGCGGGGTACGGCCTGATCGCCATGCGCGAGCGCGCCGAGCTGGTGGGCGGGAAGTTCAGCCTCGAGTCCGTCCGCGGCGCGGGTACTCTCGTGCAGGTGGTGCTGCCATAGACCCCGTACGAGTACTCGTCGCCGACGATCACGCGCCGACGCGGGACGACATCGCGGTAGCGCTCGGGCGGGACGGCGGCTTCGAGATCATCGCCACCGCGGAGGACGCGCCCGGCGCGGTCGACGCGGCGCTGCGCGAGCAGCCGGACCTCGCGCTGCTGGACGTCAACATGCCCGGCAGCGGGCTGGCGGCCGCGTGGGAGATCAGCGCGCGCCTGCCCTCCACCCGGGTCGTGATGCTCACGATCTCGCGCGACGACAGCCACGTGTTCGCGGCCCTGCGCGCCGGCGCGGCGGGCTACCTGCTCAAGGACACCGAGACCGAACGGCTGCCGACCGCGCTCAAGGACGTCATGAACGGCGAGGCCGCGCTGCCGGTCACGCTCGTCACGCGGCTGGTCGAGGAGTTCCGCGACCGCGCGCCGCGCCGCCGCGCGCTGATGCCGAGCCGCGAGGGCGAGCCGCGGCTCACCTCCCGCGAGTGGGAGGTGCTGGAGCTGATGCGGCGCAAGATGACGACGGCGCAGATCGCGCGCACGCTCGTCGTCTCGCCGGCGACGGTGCGCTCCCACGTGGCCGCGATCCTGCGCAAGCTGCGCGTGCCGGACCGTGACGCGGCAGTGAGGTTGCTGGACAATCCGGAGCCGTGAAGGCCCACGGCGAGTTCCTCGCCGGAGCGGTAGGTGAGATCGCCGGCGTCTCCGGCACCACGATCGGCCAGTGGGCGCGCTGGGGGTACATCCGCGCGTCCCGCTCCGACGGGGACCCGCACGTGTACGCGTTCGAGGACGTGCTGGAGGCGCTGATGGTCAAGGCGCTGCTCGACCGTGGCGTCTCGCGGCCGATGATCCGGCGCGCGATCGCGCATCTGGACGGCGACTGGCCGCTGACCGACGCGCAGCTGGCGACCACGCGCAACGGGCGCCGCCCCCGGATCGTGCTGCGCGAGCCGGACGGCGCCTTCGTGCTCTCCCCCCGGGGCTGGCAGCTGATGGTCGCGCCGCCGCCGCTCGAGGACGTTCGCCTGCGCGTTAAGCGCGACGGGTAGTTTGGACCCCGATGCGCCGCCCACTGCTCTTGCTCGCGCTCGCCGCCGTGGTCTATCTCGGCGCCGCGTACGTGCCGCAGCTGCGGGCGGCGGACGCCCACGCGCTGTACGGCTTCATCGGGCTGACGACGCTGCCCGGCGCCGGGCGCACGCTCGAGCTCATCTCGCTGTTCGATCCCGCGCCGTTCGCGGCGCTGACGCTCTTGATCGTCGCGCTCGGCGTGCTCTTCGGCCGCGTGCGCGCGGGACTGCTGGGGGCGGGGATGATGGTCGCGGCGGAGGTGAGCGCGCAGGTGCTCAAGCCGCTGCTGGCCGTGCAGCGCGACGTGCCGTTCCTGGAGCCCGCGGCCTGGCCGAGCGGGCACACGACGGCGGTGATGGGGTTCGCGCTGGCGCTCGCGATCGTCGCGCCGCCGCGGTTGCGCCCGTACGCCGTCGCGGCGGGTGCCCTGCTGACCGTGCTCACCGTCAACGCGCTGCTGATGGCGGGCTCGCACTATCCGAGCGACGTGCTCGGCGGGCTGCTGCTGGCGTCCGCGTGGGCGTCGGGCGCCGTGCTGTTGCTCGGCGAGGAGGAGCGCGTGACTGTCCGCGGGCCGCTGCTCGCGTCCGGCGCGCTGTTCGCGCTCTTCGCGCTGGCCGTGCTGCCGCGCGTCGACGCCGCGGTGGACTATGCGATCGCGAACACGACCTTCGCGCTGGGCGCGCTGACGATCGCCGCGGCGGCGCTCGTGCTCAGCGGTAGCGTCCCGGCTCCCACAGGGGCTCGGCGGCGCCTGCCGCCTGATTCACCCCGCGGCTGAGGATGAACAGCAGATCGCTGAGGCGGTTCAGGTAGCGCACCGTCTCGGCGTTGACCGCGTCCCCGCAGGCCAGCACGCGGCGCTCGGCGCGCCGGCAGACCGTGCGGCACACGTGCAGGTGCGCCGCGGCGAGCGTCCCGCCCGGGAGCACGAACGACTTCAGCGCCGGCAGCTCGGCGTTGGCCTCGTCGCACGCCCCCTCCAGCCACGCGGTCTGCTCCTGGATGACGCGCAGGCGCTCGCGCGTGCCGCCCTCGGGGACCGAGATGTCCGCGCCGACGTCGAAGAGGTCGTTCTGGATCCGCCGCAGCCACGCCGCGTACTGCTCCGGCAGCCCGCCGGCGGCGAGCGTGACGCCGAGCTGCGCGTTGAGCTCGTCGACGGTCCCGTACGCCTCGATCCGCGGATCGGTCTTCGGGACGCGGCTCATGTCGCCGAGGTGGGTCTCGCCGCCGTCGCCGAGCCGCGTGTAGATGCGTGTCAGATTTACCGTCATCGCTATACCAGTCTGCCGATGAGACGCGTGATCCTCGCCGCCGTGCTCGCGGCCCTCGCCGCGGGCTGCGGCTCCAAGGCCGAAGTCCCGACGGGCGGGCGCGTCGCGGTGACGGTCTCGCAGGACTTCGGGGAGACGCGCCTCGCGCCGACCCGCAGCCTCCAGGCGGCCGAGCAGGACACGGTGCTGGACATGCTCGACCGCTCCCAGTTCGAGGTCCGCGCGAGCGGCGCGGCCGTCGAGGAGATCGACGGGCTGTCGGGCGGGCGCGAGAACGGCAAGCCGGTCGAGTGGTTCTCGTACGTGAACGGCATCGCGACGCCGTCCGGCGCCGCCACGCGCAAGCTCTACAGCGGCGACCGCATCTGGTACGACCACCACGGCACGAACTCGACGGTGCGCGCGGTGGTGGGCTCGTTCCCGCAGCCGTTCACGTCGGGGATCGACGGCAAGAAGCTCCCGATCCGGGTCGTCTGCCTCGCGCCCGAGGACCGCTCCTGCGACGAGGTCGAGGAGCGCCTGGAGGCCGCCGGCATCCGCGGGCTCACGCGCTCGAACCTCGAATCCTCGCCGGGGGAGGTGCTGCGCGTGCTCGTCGGGACCTGGGCGGAGGTCCGCAAGGACATCGCGGCCCGCACGCTCGAGACCGGGCCGGCCGAGTCCGGCGTGTTCGCGCGCATGAACGCCGCCGGCAACGAGATCGAGTTGCTCGACCCCGACGGCGCGGTCGAGAAGACGCTCGGCCCGGGCGCCGGCCTGGTGGCCGCGACGGCCTACCGCGACCAGCGCCCGACCTGGATGATCACGGGCACGGACGACGTCGGCGTCGCCGCGGCGGCGGCCGCCTTGACCGAGGACATGCTGCGCTTCAGGTTCGCGCTGGCGATCGAGGAGGGGCGTGGAGTGCCCCTGCCGGTCGAAGGGCCCTAAGGGCCGCCCGCGCCTCCTCTGGGTCGCCGCCCGCCGCCAGCGCCGCGCGCCACGCGGCCGCGAGCATCGCGCCGAGCGGCGCGCCCACGGCCTCATTCAAAGTGGCTGCGATCGGATCGGGCTCGCGGGGCTCGGACAACATCCTCATGAACCCGGCTCTGCGGGCGTAGTCGTAGGCCACCAGCAGCGCGGCGCCCACGGCGTCGGTCTCGAAGTCCAGCGCCGCCGCCAGCGCGCCTTCCATGCGCTCCGCGACGCGGCGGTCCACGTCCTCGCGGACGAACGCGTACAGCCCCGCCTTGCTGCCGAAGTGGTGGTAGAGCGGGCCGGTCGTGGTCTCGGCCGCGGCGGCGAGCTCGCCGACCTTGACGGCCTCGTAGCCGTGCTCGCCGAACGCCTCCAGCGCCGCGAGCACCAGGCGTCCCTTCGCGGTCGCCTTCGTCGGAATCCAATCCATCCGTAAACATGTTACGCGATTCCGTAATTCAGTTATAGTCGCGTCCATGAAGCTCCAATTCATGTACCTGCCGACGCAGGATCTCGCTGCATCGCTCGCGCTGTACCGCGACACGCTGGGATTGGACGAGGCGTGGCGCGAGGGGGAGGACACCGTCGCCCTCGCGCTGCCGGGGAGCGACGTGGCGCTGATGATCGACGCCGCGCCGATGCCCGACTGGGGGCCCGGGCCGATCTTCATCGTCGACGACGCTTCGGCCTTCCACGCCCAGCACGACGGCGCGTACGACCTCACCGTGCCGCCGTTCGAGATCCCGGGCGGCCAGATGTCCATGTTCAAGGACGCCGGCGGCAACCCGGTGTACGTGATGGATCAGAGCCGGGAGGCCGTGGGGTAGGGTTCCGCCTCACTTGCGGATCGGGGTTCCTAAGGAGAGGGTGGACCGCGAACGACGAGTGGCCCTCGTGCCCGACGTCGTCCGACGCCTGCGCGCGGCCGAGCACGAGGTGGTGATCGAGGCCGCCGCCGGGCTGACGGCGGGCGCCACCGACGAAGCGTACGTCCAAGCGGGCGCGACGATCGGCGATCCCTGGGGCGCGCAGGTGGTCGCGAAGGTCGCCCCGCCGACCGCCGACGAGGTCGCACGGCTGGGCGGCGACACCATCCTCGTCGGCTTCCTGAACCCGCTCGGCGACCCCGGAGGGCTGGAGGCGATCGCGGCGCGTGGCGCGACCGCGCTCGCGATGGAGAAGGTGCCGCGCATCAGCCGTGCGCAGTCGATGGACGCGCTCTCCAGCCAGGCGACCGTCTCGGGCTACCGCGCGGTGCTGATCGCGGCGACCGAGCTGCCGCGCTTCTTCCCGATGTTCATGACCGCGGCGGGCACGGTCCCGCCCGCGCAG
Organism: Solirubrobacter deserti; assembly: GCF_003344625.1. Classification (GTDB taxonomy): domain Bacteria; phylum Actinomycetota; class Thermoleophilia; order Solirubrobacterales; family Solirubrobacteraceae; genus Solirubrobacter; species Solirubrobacter deserti. The sequence continues at coordinate 333,206 of NZ_QPKJ02000001.1, forward strand.
GTGCTCGTCCTCGGCGCGGGCGTCGCCGGTCTGCAGGCCATCGCGACGGCACGCAGGCTCGGCGCCGTGGTCACCGCCTTCGACATCCGCTCCGCCGTCAAGGAGCAGATCCAGTCGCTGGGCGCGAAGTTCTTCGAGGTGGAGGGGATCGGCGACGCCGAGGCCGCGGGCGGCTACGCCCGCGAGCTCACGCCGGAGGAACAGCAGCTCCAGCGGGAAGCGCTGAGCGTGCAGATGGGCAAGTCGGACGTGATCGTCACCACCGCGCTCGTGCCCGGCCGCCCCGCGCCGAAGCTCATCCCGGCGGCCGCGGTGGAAGGCATGAGGGCCGGCTCGGTGATCGTCGACCTCGCCGCCGAAGCGGGCGGCAACTGCGAGCTCACGCAGCCCGGCGAGACGTTCGTGACCGACAACGGCGTGAAGATCATCGGCCCGCTCAACCTGCCTTCCGAGATGGCCGAGCACGCGTCCGCGCTGTACGCGCGCAACATCCTCAGCTTGATCGAGCTCGGCTTCGATCCCGGGGACGAGGTCGTCGCGGGGGCGACCGTGGTACGGAACGGGAAGGTGGTGTAAGTGGATCTGCTCACCGAGCTCGCGATCCTCGTCCTGGCGGCGTTCGTCGGCTTCGAGGTCATCTCCAAGGTCCCGAACACGCTGCACACGCCGCTGATGAGCGGCACGAACGCCATCCACGGCATCGTCGTGCTCGGCGGCCTGATCCTGATCGGCCACGTCGACGGCGTCCTGAACGACATCCTGCTCGTAGTCGCGATCGCGTTCGGCACGATCAACGTCGTCGGCGGGTTCCTCGTCACCGACCGCATGCTCGGCATGTTCAAGGGCAAGAAGCCGGATGAGCCGCGCTGACGTCATCAGCGCGCTCTACATCGTCGCCTTCACGCTGTTCATCGTGGGGCTGCGGATGCTGCGCGCGCCGCGCACCGCGGTGCGCGGCAACCAGGTCGCGGCCGTGGGCATGGCGATCGCGGTCGGCGCGACGCTCGCGCAGGACGGTGTCGGCGACTGGGCCCTGATCATCGGCGGCATCGCGATCGGCGTCGCCGTCGGTGTGCCGGCGGCGCAGCGCGTGAAGATGACCGCGATGCCGCAGATGGTGGCGCTGTTCAACGGCGTCGGCGGCGGTGCCGTGGCGATCATCGCCATCGTCGAGTTCCGCGCGGCCGAGGTGGACCTCCCGCTGGACGAGCTGATCCCGCTGCTGTTCGCGGCGATCATCGGCTCGATCTCGTTCTGGGGCTCGAACATCGCCTTCCTGAAGCTGCAGGAGCTGATGAAGGGCTCGATCCGCACGCCGCCCGCGGTCAACGCGGCGCTGCTGGCGATCGCGGTCGCGCTCGCCGCGGTGATCGCCGCAGGCAGCGACTCCGAGTTGCTGTTCTGGCTGATCCTGCTCAGCGCGGGCGCGCTCGGCGTGCTCGCCGTCGTGCCGATCGGGGGCGCCGACATGCCGGTCGTCATCTCGACCCTGAACGCCTTCACCGGCCTCAGCGCGGCCGCCGCGGGCATCGCGCTCGACAACACGGCGCTGATCGTGGCCGGCATGCTCGTCGGCGCGTCCGGCTCCATCCTCACCAAGCAGATGGCCGACGCCATGAACCGCTCGATCGGCAACGTCTTCTTCGCCGGCGTGGGCACGGGCGCGGCGAGCGCGCTGGCCGCGCCCGGGGGAGGCGGGACCGCGCGCAGCACGAGCGCCGCCGACGTCGCCATCCAGCTCTCCTACGCGCGCCTGGTGGTGGTCGTGCCCGGCTACGGCATGGCCGTCGCGCAGGCCCAGCGCGCCGTCGCCGACCTCGCCGTCGCGCTCGAGAAGCGCGGCGTCGAGGTCCTGTACGCGATCCACCCGGTCGCGGGCCGCATGCCCGGCCACATGAACGTCCTGCTCGCCGAAGCCGACGTCCCCTACGACAAGCTCAAGGAGATGGACGACATCAACGGCGAGTTCGCACGCACCGACGTCTCGCTCGTGATCGGCGCCAACGACGTCACCAACCCCGCCGCGCGCACCGAGCCAGGCTCGCCGATCTACGGCATGCCGATCCTCGACGTCGACAAGTCGAGCAGCGTGATCGTCCTCAAGCGCTCCATGTCATCCGGCTTCGCCGGCATCGACAACCCGCTCTTCTACGACCCCAAGACCGCGATGCTGTTCGGCGACGCCAAGGCCTCGGTGGCCGACATCCTCACCGAAGTCCAGGCGCTGTGACACGAACCTAAAGAGGGACTGTCCCTCTTTAGGTTGCGCACAATTGAATCGCGCGCTACGGTGATCGGCGTGAACCCGCTCGCGCTCGAGCAGCAGGTGTGCTTCGCGTTGTACTCGGCGTCGCGCGCCGTCACGGCCGCGTACCGGCCGCTGCTCGCGCCGCTCGGCGTGACCTACCCGCAGTACCTGGTGCTGCTCGTGCTGTGGGAGCACGGGACGCGCTCGGTGCGGGACCTCGGCGAGGCGCTGCACCTGGACTCCGGGACGCTCTCGCCGCTGCTCAAGCGGCTGGAGGCGAGCGGGCTCGTGACCCGGGCGCGCGCGGCCGAGGACGAGCGTCAGGTCCGGGTCGGCCTCACCGACGCGGGATGGGAGCTGCGCGAGCGCGCGGTCGAGATCCCCGCCCAGTTGCACGACGCCACCGGCGTCGACGACGAGACGCTCGCGGCGCTGCACCGCGCCTGCCATGCCCTGATCGAGGAGTCGCAACGATGAAGACGCTCTACACCGCCGAAGCGACCGTCACCGGCGAAGGCCGCGACGGCCACGCCAAGTCCTCGGACGGGGTGCTCGACCTTGACCTCGCGGTCCCCAGCGAGATGGGCGGCAGCGGCGGCGCGACCAACCCCGAGCAGTTGTTCGCGGCCGGCTACGCGGCGTGCTTCCACAGCGCGCTGCGGACGATCGCGCGCCGCGAGAAGACCGACCTCGGTGAGTCGACGATCACGGCCCGCGTCGGCATCGGCCCGAACGAGAACCGCGGCTTCAGCTTGGCGGTCACGCTCGTCGTCGACCTGCCGGGCTTCGACCGCGAAGAGGCCCAGCGGCTCGTCGAGGCCGCCCACCAGGTGTGCCCGTACTCGAACGCCACGCGCGGCAACGTCGACGTCGCGCTCGAGCTCGCGTGAGGCGCCTGCGAGCCGCCGCCCAGATCCTGCTCGGCGCCGCGATGGTCGGCGCCGGCACCGGCCACCTCACCTTCCAGCGCGAGGAGTTTCAGGCGCAGGTCCCGCCGTGGGTGCCGATCGACGAGGACCTGACGGTGCTGCTGTCGGGCGCCGTGGAGATCGGCCTCGGCGCCGCGCTGCTGGTGACCTGGAAGCAGCCGCGGCGCGCGCTCGCCGGAGCGGCCCTCGCCGCGTTCTACGTGGCGATCTTCCCGGGCAACATCGCCCAGTACACCGAGCACCGCGACGCGTTCGGCCTGGACACCGACACCAAGCGGCTGGCGCGGCTGTTCTTCCAGCCGCTGCTGATCGCCTGGGCGCTGGCCGCCACCGACGCGCCGCGCGTCTGGCGCGAGTCACGCCAGGCCTGAGCGCTGGGCCCAGAGCGCGGCCTGCGTGCGGTCGGTGGCGCCGATCTTGCGGCACGCGCCCGACAGCGTGTTGCGGACGGTCTTGTGCGAGATCCCGAGCCGCAGCGCGATGACCTTGTTGGCGTGGCCCGCCGCGACCAGCCCGAGGATCTCGCGTTCGCGCTCGGTCAGGTCGGGCGGCATCTCGCGCTGGGCCGACAGGACCTCGCGGGCGGCGCGCGGGTCCAGCGGCGCGTCACCCGCCGCCGCGGCGCGCACCGCGCGCACGACCTCCTCCGGCTCGGCGTCCTTCAACAGGTAGCCGGTCGCGTCCGCGGGATCGCGCTGATCGTCGGCGCACTCGCTCCTGTGTTCGCGTTCGGACTCGCCATCGACATGCTCGTCGCGGGGCTCGTCGTGCACGCCGAGAACGGGTTCTTCGCCTCTGACGGTGGCTAGGAGCTGGTGCTGGCGCTGGGCTTCAGCGCGCTCGCGATCGCGATCGCCGGAGCGGGCCGCTACAGCGTCGACGCCGCCCTCGGCGTCGCCCGCCGCGTCCCCGGCTACCCCGGTGGCGAGCGGCGGTCGCTGGCGTAAGATCGGCGCATGGAGGAGGAGAAGGCCAGACTGCAGCAGGAGATCTCCGTCGCCATGGAGCAGGTGATGGAGAACCTGGGCGACGGGACGCTCGTCATCCCGGACCCGGTCCAGCGCGGGCTGGCGGAGACGACGAACCCGACCCTGGACGTGGAGGGCCTGCGCGCGCTGCGCGACGACCTCAACCACCTCTTGCGATGAGTTTGCGCGGGCGCTTCGGTCTGTACTGCACATGACCGGAGCGCTCGTCCGTCTGCGCGGTCCCCTCAAGCAGCTCGCCGGCAGCGGCGAGCTCGAAGTCGTGGGGGCGACCGTCGGCGAGCTCCTCCAGCACCTCGAGCACGACACACCGCCGCTCGACGGCTGGATCCTCGACGAGCGCGACCGGATCCGCCGCCACATCAACGTGTTCGTCAATGGCGAGCGCGGGCGCGAGGACACGCCGGTCGGTCCCGGGGACCGCATCGACGTGCTGCCCGCGATCTCAGGAGGGAGCGCATGACCGAGCTGCTCGTCGGTACCAAGAAGGGCCTGTTCGTGCTGGAGGGCGAGCCGGGAGCGGCCTTCGACGTGACCGCCCGCGCGTTCGCGGGCGAGCCGATCGAGTACGCGATGCGCGACCCGCACTCCGGGCGCACGCTCGCGACGATGACCTCGCCCTGGTACGGGCCGAAGATCTTCTACACCGACGATCCCGTCGCGGGCGGGTGGGAGCAGGCGCAAGGGCTCGAGCTGCCCGAGGGCGCGCTGGAGCGCATGTGGGTGATCGTGCCCGACGACGACGGCACGCTGTACGCCGGCGGCGACCCGGGGGTGCTGTTCGCCAGCCACGACGGCGGCGTCACGTGGGAACTCAACCGCACGCTGTGGGAGCACCCGACCCGGCCGCTGTGGCAGCCGGGCGGCGGCGGGCTGTGCCTGCACTCGATCGCGCCGACGGTCGGCACGCCCGGCCGGCTCGCGCTCGGCATCAGCGCCGTCGGCGTCTGGCTCACCGACGACGCGGGTACGTCCTGGCGCCACGGCAACCGCGGCCTGCGCGCCCGCTACCTGCCTGACGATGCACCCGAGGACACGATCAACCTGTGCGTCCATGACCTCCAGCGCGCGGCCAAGGACCCAGACCGCCTGTTCATGCAGTTCCACGGCGGCGTCTACCGCTCCGACGACGCGGGCGAGAGCTGGACCGACATCGGCGCCGGGCTGCCGTCCGACTTCGGCTTCCCGCTCGTCCTCGACCCGGCCGACCCGGACTCCGCGTACGTCATTCCCCTCAAGGGCGCCGAGGACCGCGTCACGCCCGAAGGCCGCGTCGCCGTCTATGAGACGCGCGACGCGGGGGAGAGCTGGACGGCCCGCGGCGACGGCCTGCCCGCCGAGCACGCCTACCTGACCGTGCTGCGCGAGGCGTTCGACCGCGGCGGCGAGGGCGAGGCCCTCGAGCTCTACTTCGGCGCCACCAGCGGGGACGTCTTCGGCTCGGGCGACGCGGGCGGGAGCTGGGGCTGCGCGGCCGCTCGGCTCCCGCCCGTGTACTCACTGCGGGTGGCGGCGTGAGCTGACGCGCGCGGTGGGCTCGGACGTGGTCGCGGTGGTGCCGTCCTCGTTGGTCGCCGCGACCACGACGCGCAGGCGGCGGCCGACGTCGCGGTCGGTCGGCCGGTAGCGGCGGCGGTCAGCGCGCGGGATCGCCCGCCACGTCGAGCCGGTCAGCCGCTGCCAGCGGTACGTGAACCGCGTCGGCCGGTTGATCCAGGCGCCCTTGGTGGTCTTCAGGGTCGCGCCGCGCCGGACCGCGCCGATGATCGCCGGGTCGGTCGTGGGCGAGGGGACGGTCACCGGGTCCTCGCCCGCGCCGGCGCCGCCGCTGCACGCCGGCGCGATCGTCGCGCACGGCGCCATGAACACCGAGTCGTAGGTGTTCCAGTGCGTGGCCAGGTAGCTGCCGGGCGCGGGCGCCGGGCTGAAGTAGTCGTCGCGACCGCAGTCGAAGCTGACCGTGATCGCGCCCTCGACCGACGCGCAGTCCGTGCGCAGCTGGCTGGCGGCGCCCTCGTTCTCGGCGTAGCACATCACGTCCACGCCCTGCCAGCAGTGCCCGTAAACCGGTTCTGCTGACCGGCGGGCTGCGTGGAGTGCGGCGCGCCCCACTGCACCGCGCCGAGCGTGTGCGTGATCTCGTGCAGGAAGCCCTCGGGCCAGAAGCCGTGCGCGCCCGGCCCGGGCACCTCACCGCCGTCGCGGGTGAACAGGACGCCGGTGAGCCCGCCCCGGTTGTGCGGGTTCTCCGGACCGGGCTGCTCGCCGCCCCCGCCGGTGATCGTCTCCGCCAGCCCGTGGTCGGAGCCGGTTGCGGACAGGTTGTCGGCGAGCACGATCGCGTTGCGCGGGCCGCCCAGGTCCCCGAGCACGCGCTGCACCGCCTGCGCGACGGCGCGGAAGTTGTCGGCGTACTCCGCGTGCGCGCCGGGGAGCGCGACGGTCTGGATGTCCACGAACTGGCGGCCGCAGCGCGTGCCCATGTCGAAGCGCAGCGCCTTCGTCCCGCCGGCCTGGGCGCCGAGGTAGCGGTTGACGAGCGCGACGTTGGCCTGCAGCGCGTCCATCCATCCGCCGGAGCGGTCGGGCCGGTCGGCGGCGTAGGCGTAGACGACCTTGATCTGCGGCGTCTCGGGCGCGAAGGCGGCGTGCGTGCGGTCGTCGCTCGCCGTGACGTCCCCGCACCAGCTGGTGGGGACACCACCGCCGGCCTGCGCCGCGACGGCGACGCTGCGGCGCAGGTCCAGGTCCGGGAGGTCGTCGCGCGTCTCGCCGTGGACGGTGGTCGTCGGCGCTTTCGGGGCGAAGACCACCGGCGCCGCGAGGGCGGCGAGCAGGAGCAGCGTGGAGCGGAGCATGGCCTACGGCCGGGCGCCGAAGTTCGCGGTGACGGTCGCGCCCGAGGCCGGGTCCTTCGGCACGCCGAGGCGGACGCCGAAGCCGATCTCGCGGTAGTTGCGCTTGACGATCGTCCGGCGATGGGCGGGCGAGTCCATCCACGCCTCCATCGTCCGGCGCGGGGTGGCGAGCGTGCCGGTGCCCCAGGCGAGGTTCTCGCCGAGCGACCAGCCGTCGTCGCGGCGCGCGTAGCCCGCGGCGAGGATGCGGTCGACGAACGTCTCGCCGCCGTTCTCGTGGCTGAAGTAGCCCTTCTGGACCATCTCGTCGGAGTGGCGACTGGCCGCTCGTCCGAGCCGGGCGTTCTCTTTCAACATGTGGCCTCCGGGAACTCGACTGGACGTTCCTCCTGCAGGCCATAACGCGTCCAGGCCCCGAAACTTCGTGCCGACCTACGCCACCACGGCGACCTCGGATTCGAGGTTTGCGGCGGCGCCGAGCAGAATGGATTGAGTCGCTTCGAACCGTTCTTGGGCTTCTGCCGCAGTACTCCCGATTGCGGTCATTCCCATCCGCCCCAGCTCGGTGAGGGCGCTGAGCATGTGGAACACCACCCCGCGGCCGTCAGGATCCAGACCCGGTCGATCCGCAAGAGCGAACAACGCACCGTCCCCGAGCGCGGACAGACGAGGTGAAGCGAGGTAGTCGGTCGCCACGTAGTGGCGGATCGCGCCGTCCGGCGCGCGGAAGACGCCCGCCCGCGGGTCGTAGCTTCCACCCGTCACCAGCTCGAGCGCGTACAGCGGGTGCGTCGTCGCGCCCTTGCGCAGGTTGATCTCGATCGCGTACGCGCTCCAGCTGCCCGAGCGGTTGCGGCCGACGATGAAGTCGATCGCCGCGCGGCCGATCGCGCCCTCGGCCACGAGCAGCGCGCCGATCCGCTCGGCGGCCTCGGTGATCAGGCCCGAGTACGCGGGCTCGGCCGGGAAGCGGCAGCCGACGCAGCGGTCGCCGTCCAGCAGCTGGTCGTGGGTGGAGACGACGCGCGCGCCGTCGGCCGAGAGCTCGAGCTGGACGCTCGGGCTGCGCAGCTCGCGCGCGACGATCCGCTCCTCGACGACGCCGCCGCCGCGCTCGAGGCGCTCGAAGTACTCGTGCAGCGTGACGTTCGGCGCCTGCAGGCGCATCGCGTCCACGCGCTCGGCGATTCGCAGCAGCTCCGCGCGCGTGCCGGTGCGCCCGATCCCGCGCAGCTCGACGATCGCGTTGCCCTCGCCGGACACGCCGTCGTCGAGCTTGACGACGACCTGCCCGATCCGCGGCCGGACCGACCGCAGCCGGGCGATCGCGGCGATCACGTCCGCGCGCGAGCGCACGTGCTCGACGCCGAGCGGGTGCGCGACACCCGCGCGCGCGAACAGCTCCCGCCCGCCGCTCTTGGTCCCGAGGTAGGCGAGCGCGGGGTGCGCGCCCTGGACGGGGACGCCGAGCTCGGCGCCGAGCGCGAACTCCAGCTCGGTCGTGATGTACGGGACGAGGTGCGCGTCCTGGTGGTCGGTGATCTCCCAGCGGATGCGGGTGAGCAGCGTCGGGCGCTCGAGCAGCTTGGCCGAGAGCGGGCGCAGCGACGGGTCGTCGGCGCTGAGCATCGTCAGGCGGTTGCGGGCGTCCTCGCGGATGTCGGCGGGCAGCAGGCCGAGGTAGTACTCGACGATCTCCTGAGCGACCGGCATCGACGTGACGTAGACCACGCGGACGTGGCGTTCTCGCAGCCGCAGCAGCAGGCACAGCAGGCGTTCTTCGTACGCCTGCGTCTCCGCCGGGGGCTCGTGGAACTTCTCGATCGTCCGGGACGGGACGACCACGACCGTCGTGGCTCTCCTCATGGCGCGCGGAAATATGACGACTCGTCGAGGCGCTGCCTAGCCCACCAAGGGATAAATGTTCACACCGCCGCGTACCCTGGACGAATGGATGCCCGGGCGATGCTGGCGGTGGCCCTCGAAGAGGCCCGGATCGGCCGTGCAGAGGACGGAATCCCGATCGGCGCGGCGCTGTTTTCCCGCGACGGTGAGCTGCTCGGGCGCGGGCACAACCGGCGCGTCCAGGACGACGATCCGTCGGTCCACGGCGAGACCGACGCGTTCCGGGCGGCCGGACGGAGACGCTCGTATCGCGACACGGTGATGGTCACCACTTTGTCGCCGTGCTGGTACTGCTCAGGGCTCGTCCGCCAGTTCGGCATCTCGGCCGTGGTCATCGGCGAGTCGCGTACGTTTGCCGGCGGGGCCGCGTGGCTGCGAGAGTCGGGTGTAGAGGTGATCGACCTGGACTCGACCGAGTGCTACGAGCTGCTGCAGGGTTTCATCGCCGAGCACCCTGAGGTCTGGAACGAGGACATCGGGGAGTGATCGCGGCGGCGCTGATCTCGCTGGCGGCCGCCTGCCCGGCGGAGACGCCGGCCGCGATGCGGCTGGAGGGCGTGCCGCCGGTGCTGGTCTCCGGCCGCTCGTACACCGCTTCGCTGGCGCCGACCGGCGTGGGGGAGGCGACGGGGGCGGGGTGGACGCTCGGCGTGTTCGACCGGCTCGGGCGCGGGTGGAAGGCCGACCTGCCTTCGCTCGGGTTCCAGCAGGCGTTCAGCGTCGGGCTGACGGGGGCGCCGTACGCGGTGTCGGCGACCTACGCGGAGCCGTCGTGCACGCGGACGCTCTCCGTATCGGCCGCGGTGGAACGGCGGGTGCTCGCCGTGGCCGACTGCCGGCGCGGTGTGAGCGAGCCGCGGACGCTCGTCGTGGGCTGCGACGGGCGTCGTGTGCGGGTGCGCGGGTTGAGCTGGCGCGGGTGGAACGAGGACGTGGCGGTGGGGACGGGCGCGGGCGGCGCGCGCGTGCGGCTGTCGCGGCCGCAGGAGTGCGTCGCGGTCGACGGCTTCATCTATACCCGGGCGCGCGTTGACGGGCGCCGCTACGTGCTCGACTGCCCGATCGTTTGAGTTTGCGCACGGGTTTCCGTGCGAAACGTTCGCTGGAAGTGAAGCGGTTCGTCTCTCAGGCTGGGGCGCATGGTCTTCGCTCCGCTGCTCGCCGCGCCTGTCCTGATGTGGCTCGCCTCCTGGGTCGAGCGACGCCTCGGCCCGGCCGTCGGCGGGGCGGTGGCGGCGATGCCGTTCGCGATCACGCTCATCGTGGTCGCGCTGGGCGCTGAAGGGCCGGCGGTGGCGGAGAGCGCGGCGGCGCACGTGGTGGCGCAGGTGGCGTTCGCGGTCGCCTTCGCGCGGGTGATCGTGCGGCGCGGCTCCTTGCTCGGAGTCGCGGCGGCGGCGGTCGCGTTCGCCGCCGTCTCGCTGCTCGTCGCCCTCGTCCCGGCGTGGGTGGCGATCGCCTGCGCGGTCCCGGCGCTGCTGGCGAAGATCAAGGTGCCAGGCACCTCGAGGTTCGAGGGCGAGCCGCTCGACGCGCGGGTCGGCGCGGGGGTCGTGACCGCGATCGTGGGCTGCGCGCTGGTGGTCGCCGAGGTGTCGGGGCCGGAGCTGGCGGGAATCGTGGCCGCGTTCCCGACGCTCAGCGCGACGTTCGCTCTGCTGGTCGCTCGCTCGCGGGGCGTCGCGGCGGCCGCGAGCGCCTTGGGCGGGCTGATCGTCGGGCTGCGCGGCTACCTCGCGTTCTGCGTGGTGGTCGCGGTGACGGGCTCGGTCGTGCTCGGGCTGCTGGCGGTCGCCGCGATGAATGTCACGGCCGCGTGGAGTCTGAGGTTGCATGTCACTTCCGCAGATCGTGGACGAGCAGAGCTGGCGTGAGGCCAACGGCGCGCTGATCGAGAAGGAGAAGGCGGCGACGCGAGCGCGCGACGCGCTCGCCGCCGAGCGCCGGCGGCAGCCGATGACGGCCTTCCGGACGGACTTCGCGTTCGACGGGCCCTCCGGGCGGTTGACCTTCCTCGACCTGTTCGAGGGCCGGCCGCAGTTGATCCTCTACCACTTCTGGTTCCCCGAGGACGGCGAGCCGTGCGGCGGCTGCTCGATGTTCACCGACCAGGTGTCCGAGCTCGCCCACCTGCACGCGCGTGACGTGTCGTTCGCGCTGGTCTCGCGCGCGCCGCAGGAGCGGATCGCGGCCTACAAGGCGCGGATGGGGTGGAGCGTGCCGTGGTACACGGACGACCTGTCGTTCCAGCAGGCGTGCGGGACGACGGAGTACTTCCGGCTGCAGGTCTTCCTGCGTGCCGGGGAGCGCGCGTTTCTCACCTACGAGACGCGCGGGCGCGGCGTCGAGGCGCTCGGGTCGGTGTGGACGTTCCTCGACCTGGTGCCGTTCGGCCGCCAGGAGGAGTGGGAGGACACCCCGGCGGGGCGGCCGCAGGAGCCGCCCTACCAGTGGTGGCGCAAGAAGGACGAGTACTAGGCGCCCGATGGGCGCGGCCGGCTTCGCCGGCGCGTGCCCATTCCGGCTGCAGCATCGCTTCGCGGATGCTCTATGCGAGCTTCGCGCCGAGGAACAGCGTGCGGCCGGGCGGCTTGGGCTCGAGCTTGAAGCCGAGGCTCGTGTAGAGGCCGATCGCGTGCGTGTTCTGCTCGTTGACGTCGAGCTCGATGCGCTGGCAGCCGCGCTCGCGGGCGCGGTCGATCGCGGCCTGGGTGAGCGCCTTGCCCAGGCCCGTGCCGCGCGCGCGGTCCTTCACATAGACGTCTTCGAGCCAGCAGTCCTCCGTGCCCGTCCAGGCCGAGAGACGGAAGCGGATCTGGGCCAGGCCGTCGGTGCCCGCGAGCAGGAACTCCGTGTTCGGGTCCTCGAGCAGCTTGGCGGCGGTCGTCCGGAACGTCTCGTCGGACGGCGTCGTCGAGTTCCACCAGTCGCGGAAGCCGATCAGCAGGTCGGTGACGGTGTCCAGGTCCTCCGGCCCGGCGGTGCGGATGTCAGGCATCAGAAGCCGCGCACCTTGGTCAGCTCGATGTCGACGGCGACGCTGTACTCGGCCGCGAACGCCTCCGGCGTCATCTTCAGGCTGCTCAGGCTGCGCTGGTACTTCTCGACGTACGCCGCGTCCTCGTGCGCGGGCTCGCTCGAACCGACGATGGTCGCCCGGCCGTTGAGCACGACGATGTCACCGCCGGTCTCCGTGCCGCGGAAGTTCAGCGACACCCTCGGGTTGCTCTCGATCGTCTTCACGCGCAAGCTCTTCGGGAGGGTGTACAGGCGGACGTTGGTCGCGCCGTCCCACAGGAACCACACCGGGTTCGGGACGGGTTGCCCGCCGGGCGTGACCGTCGTCAGCCACACCACCTCGTCCTCTCGGAGATGGCGAGCGGCGCGTTGTCCGAAGTCCGTGGCCTCATCGATCATCAACTGATCGTAAGGTCCCGGGCATGCGAGCGATCGTCGCGGCGCTGGTCGCGTTCCTGGCTGCGGCCGCTCCGGCGCTCGCGCACGACTCGCTGGCGCCCGCCGGGGCGGACCACAACTGGCTGCCCGACGAGGAGTGGGTGCACCGGCACTGGGTGCCGTTCGACGAGCGCGCCCTCGAATCCGCGCTGCGGTTGCGGCCGGGGCAGCTGGAGGCGTATCTCTACAACGACCATCACACGGTGGCCGCGCTGGCCCGTGCGCGGGGGATGGAGTTGGACCCGCTCGTGGCTCGCCTGGCGCCATCGTCGCCGCTGTTGCGCGAGCGCACGGTGCGCGTGCTGACCCAGGGCCATCTCGCGCAGCACCTGTTCTTCCACGTCTTCCACGGGTTGGATCTGCACCCGCACGCTGAGGACGTGTTCGGCATGCCCGCGGACGCGTACCGGGCGTTGCGCGAAGAGGGCGCGAGCTACGCGGAGATCGCGCGCGAGGGCGACGTGCCGGTGGCGCGGCTGCGCGCGCACGCGCGGAAGATGCTCGCGGCCGACCGGCGGGACGGTGTCGCGCGCGGGGAGGCCGTGGCGGCGTCCTCGGCCCGGGTGCAGGCGCGTGCGCTGCGGCGGCTCGACTGCTGGCTGACCCGTCCCGCCCCCGCGCTTGACCCCGGCAATCCGTACGGCAAGAATCGCTTCCTGCACGGTTCGCACGCGGCGGGCTGGCCGGGGACGGCCGCCGAGCGGCGCGCGGACGATCGGCGGGTCGAGCGCTTCCGGCGCGGGCTGATGCGTGCGTGCTGGCCGCATCCGAAGGCGTGGAAGGAGTGAGGACATGTCGCTGAAGGGCACGTCGTGCTTGGGGCTTGCCGTGATCGCCGCGTGCGTGGTCCCGGGAGCCGGCATTGCGCAGGAGCCGGCGCCGGCGCCGCCGATCTGGACGTTCCCGGCGTCGATCTACCCCGACCTCTCCGCCGCCCCGCCCGAGGACGTCGCGGACGCGAATAGGCTGTGGCTGCGCTCGAAGGCTTCGGCCGCGAAGCGCTTCCCGACGGTCGCCGCCGCGCGCAAGCTCGGCTACAAGGGCCAGGTCTCCAAGATCAAGCGGCCCAAGCCGTTCTTCTTCCACCTCCGGAACACCAAGCTCCACGAGGACGGCCGCGAGCTCGACGTGCGGTATCCCGAGGCGGTCGTCTATTGGTACGACCCGCCGCGCCCGATGATCCTCGTGGCGTTCATGTACCGGGTGCACGAAGGCGCCGAGCCGGCGTACGCGCGGTCCGTCCTGCCCTGGCACTCCCACTGCGACGGCTGGTCGGTCGTCATGCACACCTGGTTCACGAACGACCTGCGCAGCGGCATCGCCCGCAAGCCGCCGCGCCCGGAGTTCTCCGCCACCTTCGGCCGCGACTTCGGCGACCCGACGCCGGACTCGGCGTCGGGCTGCCAGCCCCGCGGGCACGGCGGCGGCGAGCACGACGACCACAACGACTAGTTAGCGCCGCTTGCGGGCCGTGTAGCTCTTGCCGGCCCGCACCACCACATTGCGCTTCTTGACGAAGTCGCGGACGGTCACCGAGCCCTGCGTCACGCGGGTGGTCGTCGTGTCGCACCGGTCGGTCACCAGCCACTTCGTGCCGCGCACGGTCGCCGCGCTGTAGCGCCCGGACGTCCGGAACGCGCCCTTCCCGTCACCCCACAGCTTGCGCGACTTCTTCTTCTGCGCGGCCGCGGACGCCCGCTTGGACCGGGGACAGCTGAGCTGCTCGGTGAGCGTCAGCGTCGTCAGCGGCCGCGACCCGCGCGTCTGGCTGCTGATCCTGAAGATGCCGTCGAAGAACTTCGCGGTCCCGCCGTTGTTGGCGGCTCTCAGCTCCACCGTGCCGTTGCGCGCGTCAACTGTCGTGCCGACCGGCAGTCGCTGCGTCTGCGCGAGGTCGACGTACGCGCGGCTCCCGGGCAGTCGGACCCGGACGCGGCCCTCGACGGGCGTCGCGTTCACGTTGCGCCCGGCGACCGGCTCGGGCAACGGCGTGGGAGTGGGGGCCGGCGGCTGCGGCGGCTGTGGAGGTGGCGGTTGCTGCGGGGGTGCAGTCGTGTTGAGAAATGAACTGAAGCTGCCCGGGAACGCCGAGCTCACTGCGAGATCCGGCCGCCCGTCGCGATTGAAGTCCCCGACAGCTGGGGTGTAGGCGCTCGCAAGCGCGATTGAAGGCTCTGGCGTCGTGCCTCCGGACAGCACCGTCAACGCACCGGCGCCCAAGCTCGCGACCGCTACGTCGGGTGAGCCGTTGCTGTCGAAGTCAGCGACGGCGATGTCTCTCGGCTGATCCGGCACGGCGACAGGCGACGTCGCGGTGAAGCCATCGTTGCTGCCGTTGCGCACCAGCAACTGAACCGAGTCACCCCCTTCGTTCGCCACCGCGAGGTCGAGACGGCCATCCCGATTGAAGTCACCGGCTGCGATGCCCCACGGCTCCGCTCCGACCGGCACGGGGTCCTCGGCGGCGAACGTGCTGCCGTCTTGGCTGCGGATGAGGATCGACACGCTGTCATCACCGGCGTTGGTCACCGCGAGGTCGGGACGACCATCGCCATCGAAGTCACCTGGCGCGAGCTGGCGCGGGTTCGCGACGACTGGATAGCGGTTCGGCTGCTCGTCGACGAAACCGGTGCCCTGGCGGCGCAGCACGCCGACGGTGCTGTCCCGCCAACTCCCGTAGGCCAGATCCAAGGCGCCGTTGCCGTCGAAGTCCGCTGCGGCGAGGGCGCTTCCTCCTCCGGGCACAAACCCGGGGGAACCGCCGGAGACAAAGCCGTCATTCGTTGCGTTGCGCACCAGCAGCGAGACACTGGTCGCCTCAAACGTCGCGATCGCCAGGTCGGCCCGCGAATCCCCGCCGAAGTCGCCAGATGCGATCGAGTTCGGTCCCTGGGGAACGCTGATCGGTGACCCGGGCTCCTCCACGAAACCGCCGCCCGGCTGCCGCAGATAGATCGAGACGCTGTCCGAATTCGTCGCGAAGCGACCATTTACCGCGGCGACATCGAGGAGACCGTCGCCATTGAAGTCGTTGACGGTGATCGCATACGTCGCGTACCGCGTCGGGAAGGGCGAGCCGGCCTCGAGTGCGAAGGTCGCGGCATGCGCGCTCGCCGGAAGCGCCAGCACTGCGAGGACGGCGACTAGCGAGTGGCGCTTCATTGATCGATTCTCCCGCATCCCGATTGGATCTAGCCTGGTCGAATGGACGAGGCGCAGATGGAACAGTCCGAATATGGACGAGTTGCGGCGAGCGAGGGCTGGTTCACGGTCAACGTCCGCGACGCCGCGTGGGTGCGCAACGAGTACTTCGGCGACGCCTGCATCTTCGAGGGCGACCAGGCCGGCTTCCCGCAGATCGGTTACACGCTGTGCGTCCTGCAGCCCGGTCAGCCGAACGGCATGTACCACCGCGAGGGCAACCAGGAGGACTTCCTCGTCCTGCAGGGCGAGGCGCTGCTGATCGTCGAGGGCCAGGAGCGGCGCCTGAAGGCCTGGGACTTCTTCCACTCACCGGCCGGCACCGAGCACATCCTCGTCGGCGCGGGCGACGGACCGTGCGTGGTCTTCGCGATCGGCGCGCGCGACAACGGCGACGACTCCACCGACACGCTCTACGTCCGCGACAAGACCGCGCTCAAGCACGGCGCCGGCCCGGAGCAGGACACGCCGCACTCCAAGGAGGCGTACGCGCCGTTCCCGAAGTGGGTCAACGGTCCGCCGCCGTCTTTCGACGGACTCCCGTTCGCCTGACGCGCCTGCTTGATCCAAGCAACATGTTGCGCTGCGATCATCCTTGCCTATGGACGACGAAGACAAGCCGAAGAGCTTCGAGGAGGCCCTCCGCGAGATCGCCGACGAGGTGCAGCGCGGAATTCAGCGCTTCCAGGCCGGCGAGTTCGAGGACGTCGCACGCTCGTACGGGATCGACACGGATCGTGCGAAGCGGTTCGTGGACGGCGCGGGTGAGTGGCTGCGCGCCCAGACGGAGAACCTTGGGGACGTCGGGTTCCCGATGCCGGCGCCGACGCCGAGCCCGTCGCCGGCCAAGAAGCCGACCTGGAACGACGATCCGCTGAGCGGCGCGGGTCCGGACCCGCTGGACATGCCGACCGACGAGCAGGGGCGAGCGCTCGCCGCGCTGGACTCGGGCCGGTGGACGATCGAGCCGGGCACGTCGATGCTCGCCGCGCACGGTGAGGGTCCCGGGCCGAGCGACGCGCTGGGCCTCGTGCGCGAGCTGCGCGTGCGGGACTGGATCGACGCTGACGGCGAGGTCACGCTCGTCGGTGGTGCCGCGCTGCGGCGCTGGCTCGAGCGCAACTAGCCGCGCTTTCGAGGCGCCCGGCGCGCCGGTCGCGTCGGGCGGGTGGTCACTTGGGGCCCTATGCGGGCCTCAACTGACCAGGGGCCGGCCCGCCGGGGCGGAGGACCGGCCGGTCTCTCCTCCTAGCGGGACGGCTTGCCCCGCTCCTTGTCCGGCTTGCCGGACTTGTCCTTGTCGTGCCCGCGGGCGTTGCCGCGCGGCGCCTCGTCGCTCTTGCCGTGCGGCGCGTCCTCGCTCTTGCCGCGCGGGGTGTCCGCCGGCGGGGCCTCGGGCTCGGACGGCGCGCCGGCCGGCGCGACCGGCTTGCTCGGCGACGGCTTCCCCGGCTTGCCCTGCTTGCCGGGCTTGGCCTTGGGCGTGTTGAGCCGGGCACACAGGATCAGCTCGCCCGCCGATCCGTCGGCCTCGGCACGGAAGACGCCGACGAAGTAGCGCTTCGTGCGGTCCACCGTGAACGTGCGCGACCGGGCGGCGGCGTTGCCGGTCCCGGAACGGGAGGTCTTGAGCTTGCGGTACGTCCAGCCGGAGACGTCCACGCCACCGGGCGCGTCCGCAGCGCACGCGGAGGGCGCGGACTGCAGCCGGTAGACGTACGTCGTCCGCGGCGCCAGCCGCCGCACGTGCACGGAGAGCTTGTCGTTGCGCTTGCCGTCGACGAGGTGGACCTTGCCGAAGTTGCCGGTGACGTAGTCGCCGTCGGCACCGACGTAGGTGAACGTTCCCTTGTAGACCTTCGCCTTGGGCTTGGCGAGCGCGGCCCCTGGAGCCACGAGCAGTGAGCCTGCCGCGAGCAGCGCGATCGTTGTCTTCATGTCCGCACAACGGGCGACCGCCGCGAGGGTCGGTTCAATATGTCAACGACGATGGACACCGCTCCCGTTCGCATCGACAAGTGGTTGTGGGCCGCGCGCCTGGTCAAGACGCGCGCGCTGGCCGTCGACGCCCTCCGCGGAGGCCGGGTGAAGCTCAACGGCGCCCCCGCCAAACCCAGCAAGGACGTCAAGCCGGGCGACGAGATCGAGTTCAGCCAGGGCGTGATCCGGATCACCGCCCGCATCAACGGCACGGCAGAGCGACGGCTCCCGGCGAGCGCGGCGCAGCAGCTCTACACCGAGACCGAGGACTCCAGGACCGAGCGGGAGCGCCGCATCGCCGAGATGAAGATGACGCGCCCGCAGGGCGTGGACCGCAACGCGCGACCGACCAAGCGCGACCGCCGCCAGTTCGAGAAGCTCCGCGGCCGCGACGAGTACTGACCTACGGCGGAAGCCGCACGCCGGTCCGGGCGACCCGGAACCAGCGCGCCGCGTACGGCTCCAGCTGGAGCGTCGCGGGCAGATCATGGTCGGAGTGGTCGAACAGGTCGACGAGCCGCTCGCCGTCGCCCACCGGCAGCGAGACCGTCGCCGGCGAGCCGGACAGCTCGTGCACGCACACGATCGTCGCGTCCTCCCAGTCCACCCGGTGCGCGAACACGGACTCCGCGCCGCTCTCCAGCAACGTCAGCGACCCGAACCCGAGCTCCGGGCACTCGCGCCGGCGCCGGATCAGCCGCTCGAACCAGTTCAGCAGCGACCCCGGATCGCGCCGCTGGTCGGTCACGTTCACCCGCTCGGGCCCGAACGCGCCCTCGACCATCGGCCGGCGCGGTGAGACGCCGGGCAGCGTGAAGCCGCCGTCGCGCGCCCACTGCATCGGCGCGCGCACCGCGTAGCGCCCCTCGATGTCGACGTTCTCGGCCATCCCGATCTCCTCGCCGTAGAACAGGACCGGCGTCCCGGGGAGCGAGAACGCGAGCGAGTACACCATCCGCAGCGCGCGCTCGTCGCCCTCGAGCATCGTGGGGAGCCGCCGCCGCAGCCCGCGCCCGTACAGCTGCAGCGACTCGTCCGGCCCGAAGCGAGCGAACACCTCCGCGCGCTCCTCCTCGCTCAACTTGTCCAGCGTCAGCTCGTCGTGGTTGCGCACGAAGCGCCCCAGAGACGCCGCGGCCGGGATCTTCGGATACGACGAGAGCGCCTTCGTCAGCGGCTCCGCCGATCCCCGCGCCAGCGACAGGTACAGCGCCTGGTTGCCGATGAAGTCGAGCACCATGTGCAGCTCGTCGCCGTCCTCATCCCCGAGAAACGCGCGCGTCTGCTCGGCCGGCAGGTTGACCTCGCCGAGCAGCACCGCCTCGCCGACCCGCCGGTTCACGTAGGAGCGCAGGTCGCGGATGATCTGGTGCGGATCGTCGAGCACGCCTTCGATCAGGAACGGGACCGCGTCCACGCGGAAGCCGCTCAAACCCTGCTCGAGCCAGAAGCCGAGCACCTGCGCGAGTTCGTCGCGCACGGCGGGATTGGCCAGGTTCAGGTCGGGCTGGTGCTTGTAGAAGCGGTGCTGGTAGTACTGGCCGGCCTTGCGGTCGTAGGTCCAGTTGGACGTCTCGGCGTCCGGGAACACGAGGTCGCCCGGCTTCTCGGGCGGCTTCTCGTCGACCCACACGTAGAAGTCCCGGTACGGGGAGTCCTTGGACGACCGCGCCGCCTGGAACCACGGGTGCTGATCGGACGTGTGGTTCATGACGAAGTCGACGATCACGCGGATGCCGCGGTCGCGGCACGTGCGGACGAGCTCGACGAAGTCACCGAGCGTCCCCATCGACGAGTCCACCGCGTAGAAGTCGGTGATGTCGTAGCCGTCGTCGCGGTTCGGCGACGGGTAGAACGGCATCAGCCACAGCACGCTCACCCCGAGCCCGGCCAGGTAGTCGACGCGCTCGGTCAGCCCGAGCAGGTCGCCGCAGCCGTCACCGTCGGAGTCGAAGAACATCTCGACGTCGAGGCAGTAGACGACCGCGTTCTTCCACCACAGGTCGCTCGAGGTCTTGACGCTCATGCCGGCAGCTCCGGCAGCACGTGCTCACCGAACGCGTCGATGAACGCGTCCAGGTCCTGGCCGACATGGTGCAGCGCGATGTCGGTGAACCCGAGCGCCGCGAACTCCTGCAGCCACGCGACGTGCTGCTGGAGGTCGGAGGAGATCAGCACCTTGCCGTCCAGGTCCTCGGGCCGGACGAAGGCCGCCGCCGCATCGAACGCCTCGGGCGTGTCCAGGTCCCAGCACACCGGCGGGTCGGTCAGGTTGGTGCGCCACTGGTCGAAGGCGACCGCGCGCGCCTCCTGCTCGGTCGGCGCCCACGACAGGTGCACCTGCAGGACCAGGCGCGCGTCGCGGCGCCCGAACGCGTCGAGCATCCGCTGCAGCTGCTCGACCGGCGCGTTCACCGTGGCCAGCCCGTCCGCCCACTCGGCGCCCCACGCGGCCGTCTTCTCGCTCACGGCCGCCACGAGCAGCTCCGGTGGCGTTTCGGGCAGCGTCCACAACTTCGCGCGATCGACGGTCACCAGGCCGTAGTGACTGACCTCCTCGCCCGCGAACAGCGCCCGCATGACGTCCACGCACTCGCGCAGCCGCTCGTTGCGGGTCTCCTTGGCGGGCCAGCCCTCACCCGTGATGTGCTCGTTGGCGGCCTCGCCCGACCCGAGCGCGACCCACAGCCGCTCCGGGAACATCTCGCACAGCGTCGCCGCGGCCTGCGCGATGATCGCCGGGTGGTAGCGCTGTCCCGGCGCGTTGACGACGCCGAACGGCAGCGACGTCTGCGCCAGCGCCGCGCCCAGGAACGACCACGCGAACCCGGACTCGCCCTGGCGCTCGCTCCAGGGCGCGAAGTGGTCGGAGGACATGCCGCCCGTGAAGCCGGCTTGCTCGGCTCTGACGATCGACTTCAGCAGGCGGGAGGGAGGGATCTGCTCGTGCGAGCAGTGCAGGGCGATCCGGGGCACGGTGCCCCGTCTACCCGGGCCCGTAAGCTCTAAGCGCGTGACGATCCGGCGCGCCGCAGCGGACGACATCGAGCCCGCGCTGGCCGTGATGAGCGAGGCGTTCGGCATCGAGCTGCGCGCGCCGACGGTGCACACGCTGGTCGCCTCCTCCCCGGACGGGACGCTGCTCGTGGCCGAGGAGGACGGCGTCGTGGTCGGCACGGCGGCGTCGGTCACGTTCGGGCCGTCCGGCTGGCTCGGGGGCATCACCGTGGCGCCGTCCGCGCGCGGCCGCGGGCTCGGCCGTGCGCTGACCGAGGCCGCGATCGATGCCCTGGGCGAACGCGAGACCGTCCTGCTGCTCGCGAGCACGCTCGGCCGCCCGCTCTACGAGAAGCTCGGCTTCGAGCCGGAGGGCCTGTACCGCGTGTTCAGCTCGGGCGCTGCCCGGCCGGAGAAGACGGTCGAGCTGCGCGACGTGCGCGAGGAGGACCGCGAAGCGGTGCTGGCCCTGGACCGCTCGGCCACGGGCGAGGACCGCTCGCTCGCGGTCCTCGCTTCCCTGGAGGGCGCGGTCGCGACGTCGGACCTGTCGGCAGTGGCGCTGCGCCCGCCGTGGGGCGCGCTCCCGATCGTCGGCGACCCGGCGGGCGCGACGACGCTCCTCGCGTCGCTGATCCGGCCCGGCCTGCGCGTGGCCGTGCCGGAGGGCAACCGCGCCGCGGTGCAGCTGCTCCAGCTGCTGGGCCGCGAGGTCGAGCCGGTCACGCGCATGCGGCGCGGACCGGCCCTGGACTGGCACCCCGAGCGCGTCTGGGGCGTGTTCTCGCTGTTCTTCGGCTGAGCGCCTATTCGTCCGGCTGCGCCGGCGCCTCGGCGGGTTCGGCCTGTTGGCCGCGCGAGTCGTCGAGCAGCGTGTTCATGTCCGGCGCGCCGTCTTCGGCGGGCTCGCGCCGCACCGACAGCAGGCGCTCGTTGCCGAAGCGCATCATCGCGACCGTGTAGGCGAACACGGGCACGTCGTGACGGGAGGCGAGCCAGTCGATCGTGGTCAACGCCCGCGGGTCGTAGCCGCCCGCGATCAGCACGAGCGACGGGGACTCGGCGCCGTCGACGGCCTCCAGGCCGGGATCGACGGAGACGAGGCGCTCGCGGTCCCAGGCGGCGACGTCGGCCGCGGCCCCGAGCGCGCGCCCGAGCTGCCACTCGACGGTGTCGCCTGTCACGAGGATCACGACGACGCGGTTGCGGGTCTCGTCGAAGCCGAGCAGGTCCACGTAGGGGACGGGCTCACGCGAGAGCAGGCGGATGCCGTTCAGGCCGAGCTCGGCCGAGAAGGCGTCCCACGAGGACGTGATGAGGCCGAGCAGCTCCTCGCGGTCCGGCGGGCTCTCCATGAGCCCTGACGCCTGTGGCGCCACGAGCGTCCCGGAAGTCTCATCGATGCGCAGCACGGCGTCACAGCCTCCTTGGCCAGGTCGGGACCCCGAAGCCTAACCGAGCGTCACCGGCTCGCCGAGCACGATGCGGCCCGCCTCGACCACCCGGGCCTCGATCCCGGGCCCGTCGGCGCGGGAGGCGACGAGCTTCAGGCGCACGCCATCGCGGAAGATCAGCTCGGTCCCGCCCCAGCCGCCGCCCTCGGGGAGCCGCAGCCCGAGCTGGACGTTCACGCCGGCGATAGCCCGCTGCATCGGCGGTGCGACCGTCGCGACGATCACGCCGCGCGCGTGGTCGAGGTCGCGCACGAGGTCGATCGTCCGGCCGAGCGAACGCTGCAGCGCGAACTCCAGCCGCGGGTCGCCCCACAGAAACGCCTTCCCCGCGTGCGTGAGGGTCGGGTACGGCGCTGGCTTGTGCGGGTCGATCGCGCCGTCGGGATAGAACGGGTACGCCGCCGACCACTGCGCGAGCTCGGGCAGGTCCTGGACCGACAGCCGGCCCTCGGGCCCCGCGGCGTAGTGCTGCCGGTCACCCGCGACGCCGCGGGCGTCGATCTGGGTCGAGCGCAGCTGCTCGCCCGCCATCCCGACCACGGGGAACCGCCACAGCCCTTGGACGAATCCGCTGGTCATCGACCGCCAGAACGGTAACGTGCGGTCGCGTGCTGCCCCGCGCCGACGCCGTCGCCTCGCTCACCCGGGAGCCGTTCGACGTGCTGGTCATCGGCGGCGGGATCACGGGCGCGGGCGTCGCGCTGGACGCGGCCACGCGCGGGTACTCGGTCGCGCTCGTCGAGCGCAACGACTACGCCGGCGGGACCAGCTCACGCTCGTCCAAGCTCGTCCACGGCGGCCTGCGCTATCTGCAGAACTTCGACCTCGGCCTGGTCCGCGAGGCGCTGCTCGAGCGCCAGATCAACGTCAACCTCGCGCCCTGGCTGACCAAGCCGCTGCCGCTGATCGTCCCCGCGTTCGAGGGCCAGCGGCTGGACCGGATCGTCGGCCTGGGCCTGAACGCCTACGACGTGATGTCCGTCGACCGGATCCGCCGCCGGCGCCGCCGGGACGACAGCGACTGGAGCCCGGCACGCCACCGGATCATCCCAGGCGAGGAGGTCGCGCAGCTCCTTCCGGCGTTGGAGGGCCGCGCGCCGACGAGCGGCTACCTGTTCTACGACTGCCAGACCGACGACTCCCGTCTGGTCCTCACGGTCCTGGCCGAGGCGGAGCGGTTCGGCGTCGTGGCCGCGAACCGGGTCGAGGTCCTGGAGCTGCTCGAGGACGGCGGCCGCGCGATCGGCGCGCGCGTGCGGGACGCGGAAGCGGGCGAGGAGCTCGAGATCCGGGCGAGCACGATCGTCAACGCCACCGGCGTGTGGGCCGACCGTCTGCGCCCCGCCGAGCTCCACGACGAGGCCGAGGTGCCCGTCATCCGCCCGTCGCGCGGCACCCACATCATCGTCGACGGCGACCGGCTCCCGATGACCGCCGGCGCGATCGTTCCCGCGGGCGCCGGCCGGACGATCTTCGTGCTGCCGTGGCTCGGCCAGACCCTGATCGGCACCACCGACACCGACCACAGCGGCGACGTCGTGCACGTCCGCCCGACCGAGGAGGACGTCGACTACCTGCTCGACGCTGTCAACGGGTTCTTCGCCACGAGCCTCACGCCCGACGACCTCGCCGGGGCGTACGCGGGCGTGCGCCCGCTGATCTCGACCGGCGACCGCGGCAAGTCCGTCGACATCTCGCGCAAGGCCGAGCTGTACGAGACCTCGAGCGGGATGATCACCATCACCGGCGGCAAGCTCACGACCTGGCGGCGGATGGCCAAGCAGACCGTGGACCGGATCGTCGAGCGCGACGGCAGCGATGCCCGCTGCATCACGCACGAGCTGCCGCTCGGGATGGCGGTCGAACCCGACGACCTGGCCGCCCCGGAGTGGGCGCGCGAGCAGCTCGCGGGGCGCTACGGGCACGTCGCCCACGACGTGCTGGCCGCCGGCCCCGCCGAGCGGATCGTCGACGGGCGCCCGGACCTGCTGGCGGAGGTCGTCTACGCCGCCCGGCGCGAGCAGGCGCGCACGCTCGCGGACGTGCTGTTGCGCCGCACGCGGCTCGGTCTGACCGCCGCGCGCGCCCTGACGGCGCCCGTGCTCGAGCGCGTCGCGGGCGTGCTCGGCGACGAGCTCGGCTGGGACGAGACGCGCCGCGCGCGCGAGCTCGACGCCTTCGCGCAGGAGGCCCGCGAAGAAGGCATCCTGCCCGCGCCGTAACTTTCGGGGTTCCCGCCGGTTGAGAGCGGCGGAGCCCATCGACCCGGAGCCGTTGTGCGTTTTCTCGTCCCGCTGATCGTCCTGTTGTTGTTTCCCACCGCCGCGCAGGCGGCCTGGCTGCCCGCCGTGGCGCTCGAGGGCCCGAGCCCCGACATCGTCTCGGTGGGCAACGTCGATCTCGCGCGTGATGGCGTCGGCGCGGTCGCGTACCTGCGCAAGGACGGTGGCGTGACGCACGCGTTCGTCAACCGCATGGTCGGCGGCAGCTGGCGCGGCGCCGAGCGCGTGGACCCGACCACGGGCGAGGCGACCGAGGTGTTGGCCGCGGCCAGCGAGGGCAACCGGCTCGTGGTCGCGTGGGTGGCGGACGGCCACGTGTACGCCAACGTCGCGCCCGGCGGGACGCCGGAGCCCGGCGCGTTCGCCGGTCCGGTCGCGCTCGGCGGCCCGGACGCGCGCTCGATCGACCTCGACATCGGCATCAACGGCGCGGCCTATGTCACCTGGGAGCAGGGCGGCGACGTGCGCGCCGCGCGCCTGCAGGACACGACGTGGGCGCTGGTCGAGCAGCCGCTGGACGTCGAGCCGGGGCTGGTCGCCGGCAAGGGCGCGCTGCGTCCGCGGGTCGCGGTCAGCGCCGAGGGGTACGCGGTCGTCACGTGGGGCGACGCTCCCGCCGGCGCGACGCGTGTGTGGTCACGCCGCCTCACCGGCCTGACGCTGTCGGCCGTGCCGCAGGTGCTCAACCTGCCCGAGCACGGCCACGCCGACTCGCCCGACATCGACATCGAGGAGGACGGCTCGTTCGCGTGGGTCGTGTTCCGGCAGGACATCAACGGGGTGTCGCGGACGCTCGGGCGCCGGCTCGTCGGCTCGCAGTTCGAGGCGCCGGAGTTCATCGACGGCGGCAACGCGACGTCCATGCCGAAGGTGGACATCAACGGGGACGGCGTCGGTGTCGGCGTCACGCAGGGCGCCGGGAACGAGCAGGTGATCGGCTCCTGGCTCACCAAGGACCACTTCACGCCGCCGGTCGGTCTCGGTGGTCCGAGCGCGTTCACCTCCAAGCCGGAGGTCGCGTCGTCCGATCGCGGCGACCTCGGCGTCGTGTGGCGCACGAGCGATCTCGCCCGCGCGCGCTACAAGGACGACACGGCGACGGCGTTCGGGCCGGAGGCCACGATCTCCGCTCCGGGCCTGGGTCCGGTGGCCGACCCCGGCGTGTTCATCGGCGGCGACCGCCTCGGCGACATGGCGGTGGCGATGGTCCAGGGGACGCCTGGCAACTACACGCTGAGCACCGCGGTCTACGACCGCGAGCCGGGCACGCCGTTCATCGAGGAGACCACGACCTACAAGCGCCAGACCCGGCCGCAGCTGCGCTGGCGGCCCGGCTTGGAGCTGTGGGGCGCGCAGCGCTTCCGCGTGCTGATCGACGGCGCCGTGGCCGGCGAGACGTCCGTGGACACCTTCACGCCGCGCGTGCCGCTGGCGACCGGCAAGCACACGTGGCAGGTCGAGGCGGTCGACATCCGCGGCCAGGTCAGCCGCAGCCGCGTGCGCACGCTGCGCATCGACGCGACCGCGCCGACGCTGCAGGTGAAGGTCAGCGGCAAGCGGGTCGCGGGGCAGAACCTCAAGATCAGCGTGACGGCGCGGGACGCGGGCGGGTCGGGCCTGGACCACATCACCGTCGACTACGGCGACAAGTCGGCCAAGTCCGAGAGCCGCACGACCCGTCACCGCTACAAGCGCGGCACGTACCGGCTCAAGGTCGCGGCCGTCGACAAGGCCGGGAACGTGACCCGCAAGCAGGTCAGGCTGCGGATCAAGAAGTCGTGATCCTGCGGGCGGGCACGCACCGGCTCGAGCTCGGCGCGCGCCCGCTGCTGATGGGCATCCTCAACGCGACCCCGGACTCATTCTCGGAGGAGCGCGGGGAGGAGCCGCTGAGCGCACGGGTGCGGCGGGGCCGCGCGCTGATCGCGGCGGGTGCGGACCTGCTCGACGTCGGCGGGGAGTCCGCGCGCGGCGACCGGCCGGCGGTGTCGGTCCAGGAGGAGATCGAGCGGGTGTGCGGGTTGGTCGCGGCGCTCGCGGACGAGGCGCTGATCTCGGTCGACACGTACAAGCCGGAGGTCGCGGAGGCGGCTGTGGCCGCCGGCGCGGCGATCGTCAACGACGTCTCCGGGTTGCGCGACGTGCGGCTGGCCGAGGTGTGCGCGCGCACCGGTGCGGGGTTGGTCGTGATGCACACGGCGGTCGCGCCCAAGGGCACGCTGCTCGATCCCGCCACCTATGACGACGTGGTGAACGACGTCGTCGCGTTTCTGACGGAGCGCGTCGCGGTCGCGCGAGCCGCGGGCGTGGGGGAGGAGCAACTGGTGCTCGACCCGGGGCCGGACTTCGCCAAGACCCCCGCGCAGACCGTCGCGGTGCTGCGCCGGCTGGACGCCGTCGCCGCGTTGGGCCGCCCGATCCTGCTCGCGGCCTCGCGCAAGGACTTCATCGGCGCCGTGACGGGGCGCCCGCCCGCGGAGCGCGACCCGGGGACGCTGGCGGCGCTGGCGTACGGCGTCGAGCAGGGTGCCTCGATCCTGCGCGTGCACGACGTCGCGGGCGTGCGGGACTTCTTCGCGGTGCGGGCCGTGCTGGCCGGGGAGCGTGAGTTGGGGCCGCTCGAGGGCCTGACGCCGGAGCGCTATCCCGACGGTGTTCCCTCGCATCTCTCGCTAGGCTGAGCCGCGTAATCGACCGGTGGGGCGCCGCCCCCCGCTCCCATCGCCGGCCGCTGACGACAACGCGGCCGGACGCCTACCGATTCGAGGAGAACGAATGCCCACTGTCCTGGACCGCTCCGCGCTGGAGCAGAGCCCGCTGGCCGACCTGCACCTGCTCGCCAACGAGCTCGGCGTCGACGGCTTCCGCCGCTTGCGCAAGCCCGACCTCGTCGACGCGATCCTCGCCCGCCAGGGTGGGGAAGCGGCCGCCGAGGAGCCCGTCGCCGTCGGCGGCGGCGACGAGGACGAAGCGCCCAAGCGCTCGCGCCGTGGCCGCCGCGGGGGCCGGGGCCGGCGCCGCGACGAGGACGAAGGCGACTCCGGCCGCGATCGTGACCGCGACCGCGACGAGGAGCCGGTGGCCGAGACCCGTGGTGGCGGCGGCGAGGACAAGATCGCCACCGGCACGGTCGAGCTGCTCGCGAACGGCTCCGGCTTCCTGCGCCTGTCCGAGGACGAGGAGTCCGAAGGCGACATCTACATCTCCGCCGCCCAGGTCAAGCGCTGCGAGCTCGTCTCGGGCGACAAGATCAGCGGCCCGGTGCGCCCCGCCCGCCGCTCCGAGCGCTTCGCGTCGCTCGTGCGCGTGGACACCATCAACGGCCGCCCGGCCGACGAGGTCGCCGAGGGCACGCGCTTCGAGGAGCTCCCGGTGGCGTGGCCGGAGGAGCGGATCGCGCTCGGCGCCGAAGACGCGGCCGTCAACGCCGTCCAGTGGCTGACGCCGTTCGGCAAGGGCTCGCGCGTGGTCATCGCGGGCGCGGCGCGCTCGGGCAAGAGCGAGCTGTTGCGCCGGCTCGCGGTCGCACTGGCCGCCAAGCAGGACCTCGAGGTGAGCGCCGTGCTCGCCGGCGTGCTGCCGGAGGAGATCGCCGACTGGCCCGTGACGCCGAGCGCGGCGCTGACGTTCGCCGCCTCCAGCGACGCGCAGGCCCAGGCCGTCGAGCAGGCGGTCGAGACCGGGCGTCGCGTGGCTGCGCGGGGCGGGGACGCGGTCGTGCTGATCGACGGCTTCGAGTACCTACCCGCGAACGCCGCCCGGCGCGCGCTGGCCGCCGGCCGCAACCTGTCCGGCGGTGGCTCGCTGACCGTGATCGCCACCTCGCTCGCGCCGGTCGGCGGCGAGACGACCGTGATCGCGCTCGACGCCGCGGCCGCGGCGCTCGGCACGTTCCCGGCGCTCGCTCTCGCCGAGTCCGGCGTCCTGCGCGCGGACCTGCTCGTCGGCGAGGCCGGCGTGGAGGCGATCCGCGCCGCGGTCGCGGGCGGCGAGTTCGTCCCGCCGGTCGTGGAAGAGGTCGCGCCGGAGCCGGAGCCGGAGGCGAAGCCCAAGCCCAAGGGGAAGGCCAAGCCGAAGGCGAAGGCCAAGGCCAAGCCGAAGCCGGCCGCCGAGACCGCCTCGGAGCCCGTCGCCGCCGCCGCGGCGGAGGTCGAGGCCGTCGCCGCGGAGCCGGCCGCCGCAAAGCCCAAGGCCAAGGCGAAGGCAACGGCTAAGAAGAAGCCGGCGGCCAAGAAGGCCGCGGCGGCGAAGAAGAAGCCGGCCGCGCGCTCGCGCGCGAAGAAGCCGGCCGCGGGCAGCGACTCCTAGACCGACGTGTGAGGGCCGCGGCTCCGGCCGCGGCCCACGCGCCGCGTCACGCCGCGCCGGGTCACGCTGGGCGCCGCGTCCCGCGCACGGTCAGCGCCGCGGCCCGTACGCCACGCGGCGCCAGCTCGGCTCGGGCGAGAGCTCGATCGGCTCTCGATCGCGCTCGGGCTGGACGTAGCCGAACGTGTGCGTGGCGTCGTTGAAGACCACGTCGAGCTCGCCTTCCTTGACGCGCTGGTCCAGCCAGGCGGAGCGGAAGACGAGGCGGCGCAGCCAGTGCACGAGTGACCGGTCGGCCGGGCCGACGAGGTCCGGCCAGCAGTCGTTGACGTGCTCGCCGAGGCCGGAGGCGGGATTGACGACCTCCCCGCTCACGGTCAGGTTGACGAGATCCTCGAGCTCGGTCTCCTCGAGCGGGCGCCCGACGAAGCCGAGTTTGCGCGCGGCCTGCTCGACGCGCTCGGAGAAGTCACGCTCGTTGAACGTGAAGCGAAGGTCTCCGTACTCCAGGACGTAGTCCTGGCCGGAGTCGTAGTTGCCGCGGCGAATCTGATCCATAGGAGAGGTGCCCCGTGGGGCGTCTGCATCTTATGCGCGGTTCCTGCCCCGAGTCTGCCGTTGAACTGGATCTTTCACGCCGCGCTCAGCCCGTGTCGGAGATCGAACGCGCGGACCGCCCCGTCCGCGGTGTCGGGGAAGTCGGCGAAACGCCGGTTCCGGCACACCCACTCCTCGCCGGGCGGGCGCTCGTGCGCCTTCTCGATCGAGAACGCGCACTGCGGCAGCGGCTCACGCGCCAACTTGAGCGCGCCGTAGCCCCTGGCCCGCTCCGCCTCCTCGAACAGCGCGACGTCGATGTCGGTGGCGAACACCTTCTGCGCGCAGCCCATGTAGCGGATGCCCGACACGGGCTCCGTGTAGCGATACAGCGAAGGACATCCCGCCGCCACGCAGGTGGCGGGAGCGATCACCCGATCGCAGTACGTCAGGCACTGGCGGCACTCAGAGGCCTCGGTGCGGCGGGCGGTACGGCCCATCTGCGCGAGTGTACCGGCGCAGCGGGCCTCGGCGTTCCGCCAGGCTGTCAGCAATGCACCGTGTTCTAGTTGTGAAAACTGGCTAGGGTCAGGGAATGGCTGTCCGTCGCCTCGCAATACTCAGCGCAGCCCTCGTGCTCTCGGCCGCGGGGACGGCGATCGCCGCCGAACCGCGCGCCGGCTTGCACCTGCAGGGCGAGATCAAGTTTCCGCGCGCGCAGAAGATGTTCGTCCAGACCGACGCCCAGGACGGCACCCGGCTCACCGTCGCCCTCGGCTTCCATGGCAAGTGCACCGGGGGCGGGCTCAGCGAGCTGTGGTCCTCCAACGTCGCCGCCAAGCCCGAGGTCCGCGTCCGCGACGGCCGCTTCGAGGACACGCTCACGGGCGTGTCCCGCAACGTCGGCGGCGTGTCGGGTCGCACCGGACACTTCCGGTGGGAGTTCAGCGGGCGCTTCACCGAGCGCGACGTCGTCGTCGGCACGGTCAGCGGCACCGCCGAGGTACGCCAGAACGGCAAGACGATCTCGCGCTGCAAGACGCGCAAGCCCGCCTCCGTGCGGCTCACGGTCCGCTCGCCCGCATAGTTTTCGCCGCGGTCCCCTATGGGGGACATGGACGAGGTCACGTGCACGCTGCTGCTGGTCGAGGACGACCCGGTGATCCGGGTGTTCCTCGCCGACAACCTGAGCGCCGACGGCTACGAGCTGATCGTCACCGAGTGCTTCGAGGAGGCGCTGCAGGCGCTCGAGCGCGAACGCCCGGACCTCGCGGTGTTCGACGTGCACCTACCCGACGGGTCCGGGCTGGACCTCCTCCGGCGCGTGCGTGGGGCGGACGGGGTGGCGTCCCGGCTCGATCCGTCGCTGCCGATCGTGATGCTCTCCGGCGCCGCCGAGGAGCTCGACCGCCTGCGTGGGCTCGAGCGCGGGGCCGACGACTACGTCGTCAAGCCGTTCTCCTACGCGGAGCTGCGGCTGCGGATCGCGGCGGTGCTGCGGCGCGCGCGCACGCGGGTGCAGCTCGGGACGATGCGCGTGGGGTCGCTCGAGCTCGACCCGGCGGGGCGGGCCGCGTCGGTGCGCGGCCGGCGGCTCGAGCTCTCGGCCAAGGAGTTCGCGCTGCTGCGGATGCTCGCCTCGGCGCCGACGCGCGTGTTCACCAAGGACGAGCTGCTGCGGGACGTGTGGGGCTTCCGGGCCGCGGGGTCCACCCGGACGCTCGATTCCCACGCGTGCCGGCTGCGCCAGAAGCTGCGCGAGCAGGGCGACGAGTTCGTCGTGAACGTGTGGGGCGTCGGTTATCGCTTGGTTGACGGTCCGGCTTCCTGAAGCGATTGCGTGAGGTCTGCTCTTGGGTACGTGGGGGAGGGTGCAGGACGTCGTCGTCGATGAAGGAACTCGCCTCGGCGCAGTGCGCGACGTGGCTCTGGTGGACGCGGAGCCGGACCCGGCGCTCGAGCGGCTCACGAGGCTCGCCGGCGAGCTGCTCGGCGTGCCGATGTCGCTGGTGTCGCTGGTCGAGACGACGCGCCAGTACTTCGCGGGGGCGACCGGCCTGAGCGGCCTGCTCGACGCCGAACGTCAGACGCCGATCTCGCACTCGTGCTGCCGGCACGTCGTGGAGCGCCAGGCGCCGCTGGTGATTCCGGATACCCAGCAGTCGCCGCTGCCGCAGGCGCAGCTCGCGGCGCGCGACATCGACGTCGCGGCGTACGCCGGAGTGCCGCTCACGTTGTCGGGCGGCGAGACCCTGGGTGCGTTCTGCGCGATCGACAAGGTCCCGCACCAGTGGACCCCCGACGACGTCCGCATCCTCGAGGACCTCGCCGCGCTCGCGGTGGAACTGCTCGAAGCGCGCCGTGCGGGGGCTCAAGCGCTTCATGACCGGCTGACGGGGCTTGCCGGGCGGGCGCTGTTCGGGGAGCTGGTCACGCGCGGGGTGGCGCGGGCGGCGCGGGCCGAGCGGGCCTGCGGGGTGGTCGCGATCGACCTCGACGGGTTCCGGCTGGTCAATGAGGCACTCGGTCATGCGACGGGAGACGCGCTGCTGACCGCGGTCGCGGCACGGCTCTCGTCGGCGCTGGGCAACGGGGACGCGGCGTGTCGGCTCGGCAGCGACGAGTTCCTCGTGCTGTGCGACTCGCTCGAGGACGAGCGCGAAGCGGCGCAGGTCGTCTCCCGGCTGCGCGCGGCGCTCACGCACGCGCCGTTCGAGGCCAACGGGCACACCGTGCCGGTGTCGGCGACGTTGAGCGTGGCCACCGCGAACACCGTCGTCGCGACCGACGACTTGATCGACGCGGCGCTGGACGCGCTCGCCTGTCGCAAGGGCGGTGCGCCCGAGACCGCCGGGCGGGCGGACCCGCAGCGGCGGGCGCGCGCGACGCGGCGGCTGCGCCTGCAGCAGGCGCTGGTCGGCGTCGAGGAGCGTGACGAGCTGTTGGTCGTCTACCAGCCGCTGGTCGACCTGCGCGCGGGGCGGCTGCTGGGGTTCGAGGCGCTGCTGCGCTGGAAGCACCCCGAGCTCGGAGCCGTGCGGCCGGATGAGTTCATCCCGGTCGCCGAACGCACCGGGACGATCATGCCGATCGGCGAATGGGTGCTGGAACGCGCGGCGTGCGACCTGGCGCTGTGGCGTGCGACGGAGGAGCATCTGACCGTGTCGGTGAACGTGGCGCCGATCCAGCTGCGCAGCCCAGCCTTCCCTCAGCGGGTGGCGGCGATCTGCGACGGGTGCGGGCTGCCCGCGGACGCGCTCACGCTGGAGATCACCGAGCGCGTCCTGCTCGACGATCGCCCGGCCTACGAACTCGCGATGAACGAGCTGCGCGCGGTCGGCGTGCGCGTCGCGCTCGACGACTTCGGCACGGGCTATTCCGCGCTCAGCTACCTGAGCCGGTTCCCGCTGGACGTGCTCAAGCTCGACCGCGCGTTCGTCGCCGCGCTGGACGGCGCGCCGCGCCCCCGGGCGCTGCTCGAGGCGATGACCAAGATGGCGTCCGCGCTGGGGTTGCGCACGGTCGGCGAGGGGATCGAGACCGAAGGCCAGCTCGCCCAGCTCACCGCGAGCGGCTGCGATGTCGGGCAGGGGTACCACCTTTCTCGCCCCCGACCCGCGGACGAGCTCTCGCCGCTGCTCGGCCGCGTGTGGCGAACCGGGGGAGACGGTGCCGCGCCGGGCTGAGCCGGCGCTCGTCTACAGCGCCGCGGCGATCTTCGCCGCCGCGGGCGTGGTCGGCGCCATCGAGTCCCTGCTTCCCGAGGGTCCGGAGTTCTCGCCCGCGGCGGGGCTGTCGGCGCTGGCGATCGCCGCGCTGCTGACGCTGTTCGGGCGCCGGCTCCCGCGCTGGGTCGTGTACGCGTTCGGGCCGGTCGGGGCGGCGCTGGTCGCGCTCGCGGTCGCGACCACGCGCGGGTACTCCGATGCGGCGATCATCTACTGCTGGCCCGTGATCTGGGTCGCGTCCTTCTACGGCACGCGCGCGACCGTGGCGATCGTGGCGTGGGTCGGGATCGTCCACGGCGTCGCGCTGGCGGCGATGCCCGACGGCATGGCGAGCGCGGACCGCTGGGCCGACGTCGTGGTCTCGGTAAGCGTCGTGGCCGTGGTCGTGCGCGTACTCGCGGCGCGCAACGAGCGGCTCGTGGCGCAGCTGTCGACCGAGGCGCGCGTGGACCCGCTGACCGGCCTGTGGAACCGGCGCGCGTTCGGCGAGCGGCTGGACACCGAGTCCGCACGAGCCGTGCGCGAGGGCACGTCGCTCGCCGTAGTGATGTTCGACATCGACCACTTCAAGCGCATCAATGACGTCCACGGCCACGACGTGGGCGATCGCGTCCTGAAATGGGTCGCCGAGACGCTGATGCGCGAGACCCGCGGCGCCGACATCACCGCCCGCGTGGGCGGCGAGGAGTTCCTCGTCGTCCTCCCCGGCACCGGCGTCGAGGGCGCCTGCGAGTTCGCCGAGCGCGTGCGCGCCGCGATCGCCGGCGGCGGCGGACCGGTCGAGCTCACGATCAGCGCGGGCGTCGCGGCGGGGACGGTGAAGACGGCCGAGCACGGCCTGGTCGACGCCGCCGACCGCGCGCTGTACGCCGCCAAGCGCGGCGGCCGCAACGCTGTCCGCGTCACACCCGTCGAGGTGGGGAGAAGTTTCTCGGCGCCGCCCTAGAAGGGGCATGTCGATCGTCTCCTGGCTCCTCGTCGCGGCGCTCGCCGCCTTCCTGTTCCGCGCCCACCTGCGGCTCATGCTCGTCGCCCGCGCGAGCCACGAGATCCGCGGGCCGCTGTCGGCCGTTCGACTGGGGCTGCACGGGCTGTCGGGCGAGCCCGCACGGCTCGCCGCGATCGAGCTCGAGCTGCGACGGGCGTGCCGCGCCTTGGACGATCTCGTCGCCGCGCGCCGGGGAGAGGTGGGCGGTGCGGGCGAGGAGCGCGTGGACGTCGCGGCGCTGGTCGCCGAGTACGAGCCCGCGTGGTGCGCGCTGGCTGCCGCGCACGGGACGACCCTACGCGTCGAGCCGCCGGTCGTCGTGCTCCCGTTCGCGATCGACGGCGGCGACCCGCGCGCGCCCGCGACCGTGCTCGCCGACCCGCTCCGGCTCGCCCAGGCATGCGCGAACCTCGTCGGCAACGCGGCCGAGCACGGTGCGGGTGAGGTCCGCGTCCGGGTCCGCGCGAGCCGCGAGACCGTGCGCGTCGAGGTCAGCGACGACGGCCCTGGCCTGCCGGCGCCGCTCGTCGTGCTGACCGGCACGGCCCGCCTGCGCCACGGCCGCCGTGGCCACGGCCTCGCGATCGCGGCCAGCATCGCCCACCGCCACGGCGGACGCCTCACCGCCGACGGCCCGACGCTCACGATCGAGCTGCCCACGGCGAGTCACGCCCGCCGGCGCCGGGCACCGCTGGCGATGTCCAGCCCCGCGAGGAGTCCGCGCGACCTCGCCGCGCCCGTCTCGCATGACCTCGCCGCGCCCGGCCGAGACGACCCCGCCGCTCCGCCCGCGCGCGCCGCCGACGCGCCCGTTCCGCGGGACCTCGCCGCGCCGGCCCATCCCGCGATCGTCGCGGCGGACTCGTGACCCGCCGCCGGCGCGCGACGGTCCTGCTCGCGCTCGCGCTCGTGCTCGGCGCCCTCGCCGCGACGCACATGTCGCGGCGGGAGGCGGCGCTGCGCGAGCAGCTCGGGCCGACCGTCGAGGTGGTCGTCGCGCGGCGGGACCTGCCCGCCGGGCGGACGGTGCAGCTCGCGGACCTCGGCGTACGGAACGTGCCGGCGCGGTACGCGCCCGCGGGCGAGCCGGTGTTCGCGGCCGGGCTCGCCGGGCAGAAGCTCGCCGTGCCGGTGCCGCGGGGCGGCGCGGTGACCGCCGAGCTGATCGAGCGTGCGCCGCCGGAGTCGCCGGTCGAGCGCGGCGAGCGGGCGGTGGAGATCGTGGCGACGGGCTCGGTGGTCGCGGGCACACGCGTGGACGTCGTGGTCTCGACGGAGAAGGAGACGCGGCTCGCGCTGCAGGACGTCGAGGTGCTCGCGGCCAAGCCCGCGCCGCCCAAGCAGGAGGGCGGCGGGCCGCGCACGAGCGCGACGCTGCGGGTGCCGGTGACCGACGCGGTCTATCTCGTCGCGGCCGGCTCGTACGCGCGCGACGTGCAGCTCCTGAGCCGCGTCCCGGGCGACACGCGCACCACCCAGCCGCTGACGGTGGGCGATGGGCTCTAAGGTCTCGCGCCGTGGTGTTCACGACCGAGCAGGAGCTGTTCGCCCGGGCGCGCGCGCTCGCCGACGGCGGCAGGCGCCGCATCCTCGGCATCGCGGGCAAGCCCGGGGGCGGGAAGTCGACCGTCGCGCGCGCCGTCGTGGCCGCGCTCGGCGAGCGCGCGCGGCTCGTGCCGATGGACGGATTCCACCTCGCGCAGTCCGAGCTGGTGCGGCTCGGGCGACGGGACCGGATGGGCGCGCCGGATACGTTCGACGCCGCCGGGTACGCCGCGCTGCTCACCCGCCTCAGAAGCGACGAAGCGGTCGTCTACGCGCCCGAGTTCCGGCGCGAGATCGAGGAGCCGATCGCGGGCGCGATCGCGGTCCCCAAGGACATTCCGCTCGTCGTCACCGAGGGCAACTACCTGCTGCTGTGGCCGGAGGTCAAGCCGCTGCTGGACGAGTGCTGGTACGTGGACACCGACGAGGAGCTGCGCGTCCAGCGGCTGATCCAGCGCCACATCCAGTTCGGCAAGACGCCCGACTACGCGCGCGCGTGGGTGCTGCGCAGCGACGAGCGCAACGCGGACCTGGTCGCCACGACCGCCGACCGCGCCGACGCCCTGATCCGCCTACAACACGTCGGCTAGCGCGCTCAGGAAGAAGTCGCAGTCCTCGGCGCTGATCGCGAGCGGCGGCTTGATCTTCAGCACGTCCTCGTTCGGCCCGTCGGTCGAGATCAGGATCCCGCGCGCCTTCAGGGCTTCCTTCACGCGCGCCGCCTCGGCCCGTGAATCGAGCTGAACGCCGAGGAACAGGCCGTGCCCGCGCGCGTGGGGCATCCCGGCGAGCAGCCGGTCGCCCATCGCCCGCGCGTGCGCTTGGAGCCGCTCGTCGGCGATCACGTCCAGCACCGCGAGCCCGATACCCGCGCTCACCGGGTTGCCGCCGAACGTGTTGAAGTACTCCATCCCCGTCAGGAACGAGTCGGCGACCTCCGGCGTGGTCACGACCGCGCCCAGCGGATGCCCGTTGCCGATCGGCTTGCCCATCGTGACGATGTCCGGCACGACGCCGCCCAGCTCGAACGCCCAGAAGTGCTCGCCGACGCGGCCGAACCCGGTCTGGACCTCGTCGATCACGCACAACCCGCCGGCCTCGCGCACGACCTCGAACGCGCGCTCGAGATAGCCGGGAGGCGGGACCACCTGGCCCGCACAGCCGAGAATCGGCTCCGCGAAGAACGCCGCGGGGCGGTCCACTTCCGGCAGCTCCCACAGCGGCGTCACCCGCGACCGCGACGGCGGCGCCTTGTACGGCGACAGCTCGATCGTCGAGCTCAGGTGCCCGTGGTAGGCGTGGTCGAGCACGGCCACCTCGTCGCGCCCGGTGTGCGCCCGTGCGAGCCGCAGCGCCAGGTCGTTGGCCTCCGAGCCGGAGTTCACGAAGAAGCACACGTGCAACGGGTCGGGAAGCGTCGCCGCGAGCCGGCGCGCGTAGTCGACCACCGACGCGTGCAGATAGCGCGTGTTGGTGTTGAGCAGCGCCATCTGCCGCGCGCCCGCCTCCACGACGCGCGGGTGGCAGTGCCCGACGTGCGCGACGTTGTTGACCAGGTCGAGGAAGCGCCGGCCTTCGGCGTCGAACAGGTACGCGCCCTCGCCCCGGACGATGTGCAGCGGCTCCGCGTACGCGAGCGACAGCGCGCGGCTCATCACGGTCCGGCGGCGCGCGGCGATGTCCGGCCGCGGCCCGCGGGCGTCCACGCCGCCCGGGCGGCCGATCAGCAGGTTCGGGTCCGGGCAGACGCTGCGGAACAGGTCGGCCTCCTCGGGCAGCGCCACGCCGTCCAGGTTGCCGACCAGGTCGGTGAACAGCTGCAGGTGCAGGTGCGGCTCCCAGCCGCCGTTGACCTCGGGCGTGCCGAGCCGCGCGATCATGTCGCCCGCGCGCACCTCGCCGTCCGCCAACGACTCGGGGTCCAGGTGCCCGTGCAGCGTCCAGAAATCGTCATGGCGGATCACCAGCAACCCGCCGTAGTCGCCGAGCTGGTTGCGGTTCTCGCGCCGCTCGACGACCCCGTCCAGCGGCGCGTACACGGGCGCGCCGGCGGGGGCGAAGAGGTCGATCGCCATGTGCCGCGTGCGCCAGCGCCCGTCCGGCGTCTGGAATTCGGGCGCGGTGTAGATCGCGCGCTGCTCGTCGTAGCGGCCGATCGCAAGCCCGTCGACCGGCGGCATCGCCTCGCTCAGGTCGAGCACCGGCGCGGACGCCAGGTCCCCGTCCATCACCGGATGCGGGTCGGCGAGCGCGAGCCGCTGCCGCACCGCGCGGGCCTTCGGCGACGCCTCATACCCGCAGGCGTCGCGGAAGCGGAAGTGCGCGAGCGCCCCGTCTTCGCCCTCCAGCCGCGCCAGCAACTCGGTCACGGGCCCCTGGCTGACGAGCAGGTACGCATTGTCCGGCTGCTCGGCGGACTGCTTGGCCGCCATGTCGACGCTCATCCGCAGCCGCGCGAGCATCAGCTCCCACAGCACCTCGAGCTCCTCGACGGAGAGCGGCGTCACCTCGTGGTAGCCGCGCACGACGTCGGTCACCGCGCGCGCCGGATCGGCGCAGCCGAGCATCGCGTACGCGCCCGCGATCGCGAGCCCGCACGCGCGCGCGGTGAACACGACGTCGCCGAAGTCGATCAGCCCGGAGACCTGCCCGTCCGCGCCGACGAGCACGTTGTAGTCGTTGGCGTCATTGTGGATGAGCTGGTGGGGGAGGTGGTCGAGCCCGTCGACCACATGCTTGAGGTTCCACCGGTGCGGACGGTGCAGATCGGGGTGCGTGAAGTCCCTCAGCGCCCGGTCCACGCGCGCGACGGTCCGTCCCAACGAGGCCCGATCGCCCGGCCGGGCCGCCCACGGCTCGCCCTCGAGCCAGCTCAGCAGCCGCACCGTGCGCCCGTCCAGCGTCTGCGTCGGTCCCGCCAGGCGCGGCACTGCGGGCTCGTCACGCAGGTGCTCGAGCACGGCGTCCTCGAGCGTGAGGTCACCGTTCTGCAGCTTGAGCACGTAGCGCGTGCCGTTCGCGGTCAGCGCGAAGTTGAGGTCCAGCTCGCCAGGAAGCGCCTCGGCGGTGGCGTCGAGCCCGTAGAGCTCACGGGCGATGCGGCGCGGATCGGTCATGAAGGCCATCGAGCCTACCCGTGAGAAAGCGGCGCTCGGCGTCGGAGGGATCGAGCTCGAGCGCGCGCCGGTACGCGTGCGCCGCCTCTTCGCGCCGGCCGAGCCGGCGCAGGAGCTCGCCGCGCGTGGAGTGCAGGTAGCGGTAGCCGTCGAGGTCGAGCGCGTCGACGATGTCCAGCGCGCGCTGCGCGTCCCCGCCTTCGGCGATCGCGACGGCGCGGTTGAGCTCGACCACGGGCGAGCTCGGCAGCCGCGCGTAGAGCTCCGCGACGCGCGGCCAGTCGATCGGGTCCTCGCACTGCGCCGACGCGATCGCCGCCTGGACGGCGTACGGCCCGCTCGCCCGGCGCAGCGCCCGCCGCCCCGACGCCAGCTTGGCTGCGTTCCAGCGCGTGCGATCCTGGTCGGCCAGGAGCACCAGCTCCCCGCCGTCGAACCGTGCCGCCCGGCGCGCGTCGTGGATGAGCATGAGGGCGAGCAGGCCGTGGATGTCACCCTCGTCGGGCATCAGCGCCGCCAGTACCGAGCACAGCGAGATCGCGGAGTCCGCGAGGTCGCCGCGCCCGCCGTAGCCCTCGTTGAAGATCAGGTACAGGACCTTGAGCACCGCGGCGAGCCGCTCGGGCAGCAGATGGTCGGGCGGGACCGCGAACGGGATGCCCGCGTCGCGGATCTTGCGCTTGGCGCGCGAGAGCCGGCGCTTCATCGTCTCCGGCGCGACGAGGAACGCCCGCGCGATCTCCTCCGTCGTCAGGCCGCCCAGCGCGCGCAGCGTGAGCGCGACCTGGGCCTCCAGCGCCAGCGCCGGATGACAGCAGGTGAAGATCAGCTCGAGGCGCTCGTCCGGGAACGAGGACGTCTCGGCGGGCTCGGTCGGCTCGATCACGGGGTGGGCCTGCTCGCGGCGGATGCGGTCGATCGCACGGCGCTTCGCGGTGGTCGTCAGCCACGCGCCCGGGTTGCTGGGCAGGCCGTCGCGCGGCCAGCGCTCCGCCGCGATCGCGAACGCCTCCTGCGCGGCTTCCTCGGCGCGGTCGAAGTCGCCGAGGAAGCCGACGAGCGAGGCCACGACGCGACCCCACTCGGTGCGGAAGACGGCATCGATCAGCGCGCGTACTCCTCGTGGACCGGGCGGACCTCGATCGCGCCGCCGAACCGCTGCGCCGGGATCCGGCGGGCGATCTCGATCGCGGCGTCGAGGTCCTCGGCGTCGATCAGGAAGAAGCCGCCGAAGATCTCCTTCGTGTCGGCGAACGGGCCGTCCGTGGTGAGGTCGTCGCGGACGACCGTGGCGGTGTCGACGTCCTTCAGGTGCGCGCCGGACTTCACCCGCGCGTCCTCGTACATCGCCATGTACTCGCGCGTGATCGCGGCGCGCTCCTCGTCGGACTTGCCGTCGTGCGCGTGCGGGTCGACGTAGATCAGCAGTGCGTATTTCATGTCAGGCAGACGGACGGCTCGCGCGTTTGGGGACAGAGGGGGAGAGTTTTCCGCACGCGCGGCCTAGAGACGGCATGGACCCACTCGAGGCACTCGCCGGCGACCTGCGCGAACGGCTGCTCGCGGGAGCGGCTGACGCGGACGGTGACCTCAACGGCCGCATCCGGTCGCTGGTCGACCGCGAGGCCGGCGTGTTGAGCGAGGACCGGCGCGGCGAGCTGGCCGCCCGGATCGCGCAGCGGGCGTTCGGGCTCGGGCCGCTGGAGCCGCTGCTCGCGGACCCGGCGGTGGACGAGATCATGGTCAGCGGCACCGCGCCGGTCTGGGTCGAGCGCCGTGGGCGGCTCGAGCGCACCGGCGTGCGCTTCGAGCGCGAAGCCGACCTGCGCGACGCGATCGAGCGCATCCTCGCGCCCTTGGGTCGCCGCGCGGACGAGTCCCAGCCGCTGTGCGACGCCCGCCTGCCGGACGGCAGCCGCGTCAACGTCGTGCTCCCGCCGCTCGCGCTCGACGGTCCCGCGCTGACGATCCGCCGCTTCCGCCGCCACGGGCTGAGCCCCGACGATCTGGTCGAGAACGGCACGCTCGGCCGCGGCCTGCTCGACTTCCTCGCGCGCGTCGTGCGCGCCCGCGCGAGCGTGTTGGTCTGTGGCGGCACCGGCTCGGGCAAGACCACGACGCTCAACGTGCTCTCGAGCTTCGTGGGGGAGGACGAACGCGTCGTCACGATCGAGGACGCGGCCGAGCTGCGGCTGCGCCAGCCGCACGTGGTCCGGCTGGAAGCGCGTCCGCCGAACCTCGAGGGGCGCGGCGAGGTCACGATCCGGCGGCTCGTCCGCAACGCGCTGCGCATGCGCCCGGACCGCATCATCGTCGGGGAGGTGCGCGGCCCCGAAGCGCTCGACCTGCTGACCGCGCTGTCCACTGGCCACGACGGCTCGCTCAGCACGGTCCACGCAGGCTCGCCCGTCGAGGCGCTGCGCCGCATCGAGGTGCTCGCGCTGATGGCCGACGTCGGCCTCCCGCACGCGGCCGTCCGCGAGCAGATCGCCGACGCGTTCGACCTCGTCGTCTGCCAGGCGCGCACGGCCGATGGCGCCCGCCGCATCACGAGCGTCGCCGAGGTCGTCCGCGTCGCCTCCGGCCCGGCCGCCCGTGAGCTGTACACATGGCGCGACGGCGCGCCGCGATGGCACGCCGCGATGACGGACGGGCTCGCGGCGCGATTGGAGGTCACCGGAGAAGACCGCGCTGAGGCGCCGCGCGGCCCGCGGACGGGGGCGGGCGGCGATCCCGGCGTGCCGCCGCGCGGACCGCGTGCGGGGGCGTGATGGCGGTCGGGCTCGCGTTCGCCGCGGCCGTGCTCGCCGTCGTCGGCGCGTGGGAGCTGCTCGCGGCCGTCGAGCGCACGCGCGTGGCGGCCGCGCTCGAACGCGCGATCGCGCCGCTTGTGCGCGCCGGCACGGAGGGAGCGAGCCCGACGAGCACGGAACGGCGGCGCCTCGCCGTGCTCGCCGCCGGGACGCTCGCGGCGGCCGGGTGGCTTCTCGGCGGCGTGCCCGTCGCGCTCATCGCCGGCGTCAGCGGGCCCGCCCTCGCCACCGCGCTCGTCACCGCGCGCCGCCGCCGCTTCCGGGCCGCGCTGCAGCAGAGCGCGCCCGCCGTCGCCCGCGCGCTGGCGGACGCGCTCTCCGCGGGCCACTCGATCCGCGGCGCGCTCGCGACGCTCACCGTGCCCGGCCCCGGCGGGCACGAGCTGGCCGGCGCCGCGCGGGCGCTCGCGCTCGGCGCGGACACGCAGACCGTCCTGGAGCGGCTCAGACGCAAGGCGAACGCGCCCGCATGGGACGCGATCGTCGCCGGCGTCCTGCTGCAGCGTGACGCCGGCGGGGACCTGCCGAACCTCCTCCGGGACCTCGCGGGCGCGCTCGAGACCGCGCAGCGCCAGGAGCGGGATGCGATCGCGGCGACCGCGCAGGCGCGCTTCACGGCGCGGATCGTGCTCGTCCTCCCGCTCGGCGCCGTGGTCCTGGCCGAGCTGGCCAAGCCCGGCCTGCTGCAGAGCCTGCTCACGAACCCGGTGTCCGTCGCGCTCACCACGGCCGCGCTCGCGTTCCAGCTCGTCGCGCTGCTCACGATGGCCCGGATCAGCCGGAACGTCGCGCGATGACGAGCCTGCTCGCCGGCCTTGCCGCCGCGCTGGCGACGTTCGCGCTCGCCGACCTCGCGCCCCGCACGCGGCGCCGCCCGCTCACCCGCGTGATCGCCACGCTCGGCGCCCGCTCCGGCGTCAAGCCGAGCAGCGGCCTCGCGGCCCGCATCCAGGCTGCCGGGCTCGACCGCCACACACACGAGGTCGTCGCCCTCCAGGCGGGCCTGGCGATCCTCACCACGCTCACGGCGCTTCCGCTCATCACCGCCGCGCCCGGCCGGCTCGGCCTCGCGCTGCTCGTCGCGGCCCCGCTCGCCGGCTTCGCCCTCCCCGAGGTCGGCCTCAGGCGCCGCGTCCGGCAGCGCCGAGCCGAGATCGAGGCCGAGCTGCCCGACGTGCTCGACCTCGTGCGCGTCGCGATCGCCGCCGGCCTCGCCCCGCGCCGCGCGCTCGAGGAGGTCGGCCGCCGCCATCCCGGCACGCTCGCCCGCGAGCTCACCCGCTTGGCCGCCCGCACGCAGCTCGGCGAACCGGTCGACGCCGCCCTCGATCACCTGCAGCAGCGTTGCCCGTCCCACACCATCCCACCGTTCGTCGCCGCGCTCCGCCGCGCCGAACGCCACGGCACCCCACTTCAACCCACGCTGAGCGCCCAGGCGACGCAAGCGCGCTCCCAACGAGCCGCCCGCCGGAGCGAACAGGCCGCCAAGGCCGCGCCCAAGATCCAGCTCGTGGTCGCGCTGATGCTCGTTCCGGCCGTGCTGCTGCTGATCGCCGCGGCGCTCGTGCCATCCCTCGGCGCCTGAGGCGCATTTCCTCCCACTCCGCCCCACGGAGCGCCCCACAACGCCCCCCGAAGCGCAAATCCGCGTTCAGATCGCGCGGATGCAGCAAGCCGTGCAGGTTTGAGGCGAATCCGGGTCAGACAAAAGAGGCTGCAAACCGGCACTTTCTGACATCGCTCGGGAGAATTGTGGGACGTTGTGCGGGTTCTGTGTTGCAGAGTGGGACGAAGTGGGGTACTTTCCTTCGTGCGAAGCCGTTCCCGGGTGGCGGGGCTC
Organism: Solirubrobacter deserti; assembly: GCF_003344625.1. Taxonomy (GTDB): domain Bacteria; phylum Actinomycetota; class Thermoleophilia; order Solirubrobacterales; family Solirubrobacteraceae; genus Solirubrobacter; species Solirubrobacter deserti. Next base: position 376,377 of record NZ_QPKJ02000001.1, read on the forward strand.
CTCCCACTCCGCCACCCGGGATCGACTGACCAGCTCCTCCCACGCTTCGCGACGACTCACCATGCGCCTTGGCCTTCACCGGCACCTTCGAACACAACCTCGACACGAAGAATCGGCTCACGATTCCGTCGAAGTTCCGAGCGGCGTTGAGCGAGGGCGTGTACCTCTCACGTGCGATCGAGAACGTCATCAGCCTGTATCCCAAAGCGACGTATTCGGCGATGGCGGACCAAGCCCTCGCGGGCTTCACGAACCCGCTGTCCGCGCAGGCGCGCGAGACGCGGCGACTGCTCTACGGCACCGCCTTGGAGACGGAGCTCGACTCCGCCGGGCGCGTGATGCTGACGCCGCGCTTCCTGGAGCACGCGGGGATCGGCCGCGAGGTCGTGATCACCGGCGTCGGCGACTGCCTCGAGATCTGGGACCGCTCGGCCTGGGCGGACTACGACACCGACCTCACCCAACGAGCGCCTGAGCTCACCGAGTCCCTTGGCCACACTTCTTGACATGCCTCAGACGCACGTCCCGGTCCTCGCCGGCGAGCTGATCGAGGCGCTTGACCCGCGCCCCGGCCAGATCGCGATCGACTGCACCCTCGGCGCGGGCGGCCACGCCCGCCTGGTCGCCGAGCGCCTCGGCCCGACCGGCACGCTCATCGCCATCGACCGCGACCCCACCGCGGAGCCGACCTTCAACGCCCTCGCCCAAGAGGTCCCGTGCGAGACGCGCTTCATCCGCGCCGACTTCGCCTCCGGCCTCGAACAGCTGATCGGCGAAGGCCTGAGAGCCGACCTCGTCTACATGGACCTCGGCGTCAGCTCGATGCAGATCGACACGCGCGAGCGCGGGTTCGCCTACGCCTACGACGCCCCGCTGGACATGCGCATGGACCCCGAGCAGGAGCTGACCGCGCGCGAGGTCGTCAACACGTGGGAGCGCCGCCGGCTCGCGCGCGCGATCAAGGACTACGGCGAGGAGCGCTTCGCGGACCGGATCGCGGGCGAGATCGTCCGCCGCCGCGCCCGCCAGGAGCTCGTCACGACCTTCGACCTCAACGAGGCCATCACCGCGGCGATCCCTGCGCCCGCGCGCTTCGCCGGCGGGCATCCCGCCAAGCGCACGTTCCAGGCCATCCGGATCGTCGTCAACGGCGAGCTCCAGCAGCTCGAAGAGGCGCTCCCGCGCGCGTGGGAGGTCCTCAAGATCGGCGGGCGCCTCGCCGCGCTCTCCTTCCACTCACTCGAAGACCGCCGCGTCAAGCGCTTCCTGGCCGACAAGGCCCGCGGCTGCGTCTGCCCGCCCGACCTGCCCGTGTGCGTCTGCGGCAACAACCCCGAGGCGGAGCTCGTGCACCGTCGGTCGGTCGTTGCCACGCCGGGCGAGGTCGCGGCCAATCCCCGTTCGAAGTCGGCTCGCCTCCGGGCCGCCCGCAAGCTCTCCGAGGTGCGCCTTGCCTAGTACCGCCACCCGCTCCCGTCCCATCCATGCGCGCCGCGTCTCCGGACCCGTCCGCCGTCCCGCCACCGCCGCCGGCCCGCAGCTGCGTGGCCGCACGTCCGCCTTCGAGCGGATCGCGCGGATCCCGGACAACCGGATCGTGGACCGCATCCTGCGCTCGCGCGGGGTGATCTGGCTGATCGGGATCATGCTCGGCGGCATCGTGGCCATGCAGGTCTCGCTGCTCAAGCTCAACACCGGCATCTCGCGCGCGTACCAGGCGCAGGAGACCTACGCGGGCAAGAACGCGATGCTGCAGACGCAGCTGGCCGAGATGACGTCCGCCGCGTCGATCCGCACCAAGGCGGCCGACATGGGCCTGGTGGACCCGGCCGCGGGCGACAACCGCTACCTGAAGTCACGTGGCGTGGAGCGGGACGCCAAGCGCGCCGCCGATCGGATGAAGCCGCCGGGCGACCAGCAGAAGATGGTGATGCTCAACGACGGCTGGATGCCCGGCCCCGGGGCGACCGTGGACTCGCTGCTCGCGGCCAAGAACGGCACTCTGACGACGCCGGTGACCCAGCCGCAGGCCACGCCGACCGCAGCGGTCGCGCCCACGGCCACGGTGGAGCCGCTGCCGACGCCGGTTGCGACCGCGACGCCGGTCCCGACCGCGACGCCGCTGGCGACCGCCGTCCCCACGGTCGATCCCGCGACCGGCCTGGCTGTCGCGCCGCAGGGGTAGCGCGTGCACCTGATCGACCGGCGCATCGGCTTCATCTTCGCCGTCTTCCTCGCCCTGCTCGCGATCGGCGCGACCCGCGCCGCGTGGCTCGGCGTCGTCCGCGCGGACGACCTCGAGCGCGCGGCCGCCGTCCAGCAGGAGGACGACATCACGATCCCCGCCCAGCGCGGGTCGATCAAGGACGCCAACGGCATCGACCTTGGCGTGTCCGAGCCGGCGATGGACATCGCGGCGACGCCGCGGCTCGTCAACGACGCGACGAAGGTCGCGGCCGAGCTGGCCCCGATCATCGATCGCGACGAGACGAAGATCCTCAGCTCGCTCGCCCGCCGCGACACCCAGTTCGTCTACCTCGGCCGCGGCATCCCGGCCACCCGGGCCGAGAGGGCGCGCAAGCTCGGCATCCCCGGCCTGGAGTTCATCCCGCGCTACCGGCGCGAGTACCCGCGGGACTGGATGGCGTCGCAGCTGCTCGGCTACGTCGGCACCGACGGCAACGGCCTGCGGGGACTCGAGTACACGTTCGACAAGCAGCTCGCCGGCACCGACGGCGAGCGCCGCATGGTCAAGGACGCCATGGGCGAGCCGCTCGAGATCCGCGACACCAAGCCGGTCGAGCCCGGCAAGGACGTGACGCTGACGCTCGAGGCCGACCTGCAGGACCAGGCCGAGGAGGTGCTGGCCGAGGTCGGTGAGAAGTGGAAGCCCAAGGGCGCGACCGCGATCGTGATGGACCCGCACAGCGGCGCGATCCTCGCGCTCGCGAACTGGCCGCGCGTGAACGCCAACGAGCCCGACAAGGCGCCCGAAGAGGTCAACGTCAACCGGGCCGTCGGCACCAACTACGAGCCGGGCTCCACGTTCAAGGCGTTCACCGTCGCCGCCGCGCTGGAAGAGGGCAAGGTCACGCCGGACACGAGCTTCCCGATCGGGTCGGTGCTCATGTATGCCGACCGTGAGCTGCGCGACTCCGAGGACCACGGGATGGGCTCGATGACGGTCAGCGAGATCGTCAAGTACTCGTCCAACATCGGCGCCGTGAAGATCGCGCGCGCGCTCGGCGGCGCCAAGCCGTTCGACCGCTGGATCCACCGCTTCGGCTTCGGCAAGCGGACCGGCGTCGACCTGCCGGGCGAGGAGCGCGGCCAGGTGCTCGCGCTCGAGGACTACTCCGGCGCGACCATGGGCAACCTGCCGATCGGTCAGGGCATCAACGTCACGCCGATGCAGATGATGGCCGCGTACGCCGCGATCGCCAACGGCGGCATCCTGCGCGCGCCGCACATCGTCGACAAGGTCGGCACCACGCCGACGAAGAAGCCCGCGGGCAAGCGGATCCTCCGCGAGTCGACGGCGGCCTCGGTACGCAAGATGCTCGAGGGCGTGACGGGTGAGGGCGGCACCGCCTCCGGCGCGCACATCGAGGGCTACACCACCGCGGGCAAGACGGGCACGGCCGAGAAGGCGATCAACGGCAAGTACTCCGAGGAGTTCTACGTCGCCTCGTTCGTCGGCTTCGCGCCCGCCAACAACCCGAAGCTACTCGCCGCGGTGATCGTGGACGAGCCCGAAGGGGACATCTACGGCGGTCAGGTCGCCGCGCCGGCGTGGAAGCAGATCGTCAACTTCGCCCTCGGCTACAAGAAGATCCGCCCGGAGTAGGCTCGCTCGCATGAACCAGTCCGTCCCGTTCGAGGATGTCGACTTCCTCGATCCGGCACTGCAGGAGGCGCTGGAGCGCGAGGGCGCGGGCTGGGCGATCGAGCGGGTGCGCGAGGCGGGCCTGGTCGCCATGTCGGCCGAGGCGCAGGCCCACGGGCGCCGTGCGGAGCGCAACGAGCCGCGGCTGCTCACCCACGACCGGTTCGGCGCGCGGATCGATCAGGTCGAGCTCGACCCCTCGTGGCACTGGCTGCTCGACGGCGCGGTCTCGCGCGGCATCCATGCGCTCCCGTGGGCCGACCCGCAGCCGGGCGCGCACGTCGCCCGCGCGGGGCTGGAGCTGATGTGGACGCAGGCCAACGCGGGCGTCATGTGCCCGATCTCGATGACGTATTCGGCCGTGCCCGCGCTGCGGGTGGACCCGGTCATCGCCGCCGAGTGGGAGCCGCGGCTGATCGCCGGCGAGCTGGCCGGCATGGCCATGACCGAGAAGCAGGGCGGCTCGGACGTGCGCGCGAACATCACCGAGGCCCGCCCGGTCGGCGACGGCTGGTATGAGCTGCACGGCCACAAGTGGTTCTGCTCGTATCCGCCGTGCACGATCTTCCTGGTGCTCGCGCAGGCGCCCGGCGGGCTCTCGTGCTTCGTGGTCGAGCGCGGCGCCGGCATGGAGTTCCAGCGGCTCAAGGACAAGCTGGGCACGCGCTCGCTGCCGTCGAGCGAGGTCGAGTTCCGCGGCGCTGCCGCCCGGCTGCTGGGCGAGGAAGGTCGCGGCGTGGCGACGATCATCGAGATGGTCACGCACACGCGGCTGGACTGCGTGATCGGGTCGACGGCGTCGATGCGGCGCGGCGTGGCCGAAGCGATCTGGCACGCGCGGCACCGGTCCGCGTTCGGCGCGCTGCTCGTGGACCAGCCCGCGATGATCAACGTGCTCGCGGACCTGGCGCTGGAGTCCGAGGCGGCGACCGTGACCGCGCTGCGGCTCGCCCGCGCCTACGACTCCGGCGACACCGCGTTCCGGCGCTTCGGCACCGCGATCGCCAAGTACTGGATCTGCAAGCGCGCGACGCCGCACGCCGCCGAGGCGCTCGAGTGCCTGGGCGGCAACGGGTACGTCGAGGAGTCCCCGATGCCGCGGCTGCTGCGCGACGCGCCGCTCAACGGCATCTGGGAGGGCTCGGGCAACGTGATCGCGCTCGACGTGCTGCGGGCGCTCGCGCGCGAGCCGGACGGGCTCGCCGCGTTCGTGGCCGAGTGCGAGCTCGCCCGCGGCGGCAACGCGCTGCTGGACGCGCACCTGGACCGCCTTCCGCGGACGCTGGACCCCTGGACCGCCCGGCGCGGCGTCGAGGAGCTGGCGCTCGCCTTCCAGGCGTCGCTGCTGGTGCGGCACGCGCCCGCGCCGGTCTCCGACGCGTTCTGCGCCGCTCGGCTGGGCGAGGGCGGGCGCGTGTTCGGGACGCTGCCGTCCGGCGTTGACGGGGCGGCCATCGTCACACGTACGCTGGCGGATCGGTGAGCGCGATCGGCTGGCGCCGATGCGGCTCAGATCCGCTTGCGGATCGCTTCGCGGATCTCTCTGCCGACCCGCTTCATAGGATGCTCGTCGCATGACGCTCCGCGAGTTGCTCGGGGACGGCCCCGACGTGGCCGTCACGGGCCTGACGTTCGACAACCGGCTCGTGGGTCCGGGGACCCTGTTCTTCTGCGTCCCGGGGTTCACCCGCGATGGCCACGATTTCGCCCCCGACGCGGTGGCGCGCGGGGCGGTGGCGTTGGTCGTCCAGCGCCCGCTCGATCTCGGCGTGCCCGAGGTGCGCGTGGACGATGTCCGCGCGGCCATGGCGGCCGCCGCCGCCCGCTTCTACGGCGATCCCACGGCCGCGCTGAAGGTCGCCGGGATCACGGGCACCAACGGCAAGACGACCTCCGCGTTCCTCGTCCGCGCGCTGCTCGAGGGCGCGGGCGTGCGGACGGGGCTGCTGGGCACGGTCAAGTCCGTGGTGGGTGGCGAGGAGCGGGCCGTGGTGCGCACGACGCCCGAGGCGATCGACCTCCAGCGCACGTTCCGCGAGATGCTCGACGCGGGCGACACCGCGTGCGCGATGGAGATCTCCTCGCACGCGCTGGAGCTGCGGCGCGCCGACGCCATCCACGTCGCCGCGGCCGTCTTCACCAACCTCACGCAGGACCATCTGGACTTCCATCCGACGATGGAGGACTACTTCCAGGCCAAGCGGCTGCTGTTCGCCTCCGAGCTGACACGGACGCGGATCGTCAACGCCGACGACGCGTACGGCCGGCGCCTGATCGAGGAGTTCGACTGCTTGACGTTCGGGATCGAGGCCGAGGCCGACTACCGCGCGATCGCCGTGCAGACCGACGCCACCGGGTGCGACTTCGTGGCGGTCACGCCGGACGGCGAGTTCCCCGCGCGCGTCCCGATTCCGGGCCGCTTCAACGTCTTGAACGCGCTCGGGGCGTGGGCCGCCGCGCGGACGCTCGGCGTCCCGGTCGAGACCATCCCGGACTCGCTCGCGCACGCCGTCACGGCGCCGGGGCGCTTCCAGCCGGTCGAGGCCGGCCAGCCGTTCGGCGTGGTGGTCGACTACGCGCACAAGCCGGACGCGCTCGAGCAGGTGCTGCTGGCGGCGCGCGAGCTGGCGAGCGGCAAGCTGATCGTGGTCGTCGGGGCCGGGGGCGACCGCGACCGCGGGAAGCGGCCGATCATGGGCGAGATCGCGGCGCGGCTGGCCGACGTCGCACTGATCACGTCGGACAACCCGCGTTCTGAGCCGCCCGAGGCGATCATCGACGAGGTCGTCGCCGGCATCCCGGCGACGCCGCACGCGGTCGTCGAGCGCGACGCGGACCGGCGGGCGTCGATCTTCCGCGCGATCTCCCTGGCCGAGGCCGGCGACGTCGTGGTGATCGCGGGCAAGGGCCACGAGCAGGGTCAGGAGTTCGAGGGCGGCCGCAAGGAGCCGTTCGACGACTCCGAGGTGGCGCGCGAGGCGATCGCGGCGGTGCGCTCGTGATCTCCTGGGATGCCGCTCGTGTCGCGGAGGCGGCGGGCGCGCGGCTGGTCGCGGCGGGCTCGGGTGGGCCGACCCGTGCCGTCATCGACACCCGCGCGATCGAGCCGGGCGACCTGTTCGTCGGCCTGCGGGGTGAGCGCGTGGACGGGGGGCGCTTCGGCGCGGACGCGCTGGCGGCGGGCGCGTGGGGCGTGCTGGTGGCGCCCGAGCACACCGAGGGATTGACCGGCGGGGCGGTGCTCGCCGCCGACGATCCGCTGCTCGCGCTGCAGACGCTCGCCACCGCCTGGCGGCGCGAGCTCGACGCGGCCGTGATCGGCGTCACCGGCTCGGTGGGCAAGACGTCGACCAAGCAGCTGATCGCCGCCCTGATCGCGCCGCACCGGCGCGTGGCGGCCAACCCGGCGAACTTCAACACCGAGATCGGCCTGCCGCTGGCGGTCCTGGCGGCGCCCGAGGGCACCGAGGTGCTCGTGCTGGAGATGGGCATGCGCGGCTTCGGGCAGATCGACGAGCTGGCGCGGATCGCCGAGCCGGACGTCGGCGTGATCACGAACGTCGGCCCGGTGCACATCGAGCTCGTCGGCTCGCTGGAGGGCGTCGCGCGGGCCAAGGCCGAGCTGCTGGCGCACGTGCCCGTGGCGGTCATCCCCGCCGACGTCCCGCTGCTGGACCCCTATCTGCGCGAGGACCTGGACGTCGTCCACTTCGGCACCGACGTCTTCCTGGACGACTTCGACCCGCCGCGCGTGAAGATCGTCGCGCGCGAGCGGGTGATCGAGCTCGAGGTGCCGTTCCGCGCCCGGCACCAGCTCGTCAACCTGCTCGCCGCGGTCGCCGCCGCCCAGGCCGTGGGCGTCGAGCCCGAGGGCCGCGTGGACGTCGAGTTCGGCGCGCTGCGCGGTGAACACGTTGAGCTCGCGAGCGGGGTGGTCGTCATCAACGACTGCTACAACGCCAACCCGCTGTCCATGCGCGCCGCGCTCGACGATCTCGCCACGCAGGCGCCTACGGGGCGGCACGTGGCCGTGCTCGGGGACATGCTGGAGCTGGGCGAGGGCGGCGTGGAGGCCCACCGGGAAATCGGCGCGCACGCCGCGTCAACCGGCGTTGATGTCCTGGTCGCCGTCGGGCCGCTGTCCGCCGAGATGCGCTCGAGCTTCCGCGGCGAGCTGCACCTGGCCGCGGACGCGCAGGAGGCCGCCGCGGTCACCGCGGGGTTGGTGCGCGCCGGCGACATCGTGCTCGTGAAGGCCTCGCGCGGCATCGGCCTGGAGACGGTGGCGGAGGCGCTGGCTCGTGGGTGAGGTCCTGATCGCGGGAACGGCCTCCCTGCTCATCTGCATCTTCCTGTCGCCGAAGTTCATCTCGTTCCTGCGCGCGCGGGAGTTCGGCCAGAACATCCGCGAGGAGGGCCCGGAGGGGCACCACTCCAAGGCGGGCACGCCCACGATGGGCGGGATCATCATCTTCATCGCGATCTCCGTCCCGTTCCTGCTGCTGACGGATCTGGACTGGCGGGCGATCGGCGTCTTCGGCGTCGCGCTGGCGTGCGCGCTGCTCGGCTTCGCCGACGACTTCACGAAGCTCCACAAGAAGCGCTCGCTCGGCCTGCGCGGCCGGACCAAGCTCGTCGGCATGGTCGTGATCTCGATCGGGCTCTGGCTCGTGGCGACGCGCGGCGCGGACCTGCCGGACACGCTGAACCTGCGGATCGTCGACGCCACGATCGACCTCGGCTACCTGTACCCGGTCTTCATCTACCTGGTCGTCGCCGGCACCACGAACGCGGTCAACCTCACCGACGGCCTGGACGGCCTCGCCGCGGGCTGCGCGTCGATCGTCCTGCTCGCCTACATCGCGATCACGTTCACGACCGACCAGCTCGGCCTGTCGCTGATCGCGGGCTGCGTGGTCGGGGCGTGCGTGGGCTTCCTGTGGTTCAACTCGTTCCCGGCTTCGATCTTCATGGGCGACACCGGGTCACTGGGCCTGGGTGGCGCGATCGCCGCCATGGCCGTGATGACGAAGACCGAGGTGCTGCTGATCATCCTCGGCGGCATCTTCGTCATCGAGGCGCTGTCAGTGATGATCCAGGTCTTCGCCTTCCAGACCTTCCGCAAGCGCGTGTTCCTGATGGCGCCGATCCACCACCACTTCGAGCTGCAGGCCTGGTCGGAGACCAAGATCATCCTGCGCTTCTGGATCGTCGCTGCGGTCTGCAGCGCGATCGGCTTCACGCTCTACCAGCAGTCGATCGGCTAGCTGCAGGTCCCCCGCTGGGCGCGCTTGGCGCCGAGCGGCACGCAGTACGTGCGGTGCTTGGCGACCTTGCCCTTGCGCAGCTTGAAGCGCAGCACCTTCGTGTTCATGCTCGGCGCCGCGATCCGGATGTCCACGGTCTGCCCGGAGCGGAAGCGCGTCCTGCGCTTGTACTTGCCGTTCAGCGCCTTCGCGTTGAGGACGTTCATCGTGCTCTTGCGGCTGCGCTTGATCGTGAGTCGCTTGAGCACGCAGCGCGGCTTGCCGGTGCAGGTGAGCGTGACCGTCGAGTCCAGCGGCAGGTTGCGCACGATGAGCCGCGTGAGCGTGTGGCGCGTGCTCCGGACCGCCCAGTTGTAGGAGACGGGCGCGTTGACCGTCCGCGGGCGCACGGTCGGGGGCGGCGGCTGCACGGGCGGCACGACCTCGAGGGCCAGCGTCGCGTCCTCGGACGTCAGGCCCGTTGAGGTCGCGCGGTAACGGACCGTGTCCTTGCCCAGATAGCCCGAGAACGGGTTGTAGAAGACGCGGGCGTTGCCTTCGTCGATCGCGCCGAGCGCGCCCGCGATCGGATTGGCGATGATCGCGTACCTGAGCGCGTCGCCGTTGCGGTCCGAGCAGGTGAGCGGCAGCGGAGCCGCGAGGTTCTGCGTCAGCGTCAGCGACTGGCTGCGGCACTGCGGGTAGAAGTCGCGCCGGAACGCCGTGACCGAGCTGCCCGTGTGCGAGCCGGTGATGAAGCTCGAGTCGTCGACGAACGTGACCTGACCGTTGCCGGTCAGCGACGGGTAGGCGACGCACTGGCCCGGGACCGAGGCGCCGGCGATCAGCGCCGCGCCGCCGGGCGTCGCGCAGCCGTCACCCCACGGCGGCTGGGAGAGGTTGCCGTCGGCCTCCCGCGCGAACATCACGACGCCGGGCCTGGTCTCGAGGCCGGCGACGACCGTCTGCCCGTCCGGGCTGACGTCGCTGTAGGAGACCGTGCTGAGGTTGCGGCCGAACGAGCAGCCGGCGGTGCCGCCGTCGTTGACGCAACTCTGGAAGAAGAGGTTGCCGTCGCCGTTGCGGGCGAACACGAGCATGCCGTTGCTGACGGACACGTAGACGTGGCGGCTGTCCGGACTGACGGTCACGGCGAGGGGCTGCACGAGCCTGGCGTGCGGGTCCGGCGCGCAGCCGACCGTTGCTCCGATGCACCCGGCCGCTCCGTCCTTTTGACGGATCACGCCCGAGCCCGGGTCACGATCGAACACCATCAGCGTGTTGCCGATGTACGAGGGAGCGTAGATCGAGCGCCCGTCCGGCGAGATCGCGAACTGGCGCCCGTGCGAGAACCCCCGGCCGATCGCGCAGCCGTCCGCGCCGTTCGCGGTGATGCAGCCATCCGCACCTGCGGGCTGGGAGAGCGCCCCGGTCGCCGGGTCGCGCATCAGGGTCACGATCGAGCCGGCGCCCGTGTATATCTGCCGTCCATCGGGGCTGATGACGAGGTTCGACGGCCCGTTGCTCAACGGTCCGTAGTATCCACGGGCGCGCGTGCAGTTCGCCGGGTTGCCCGCCCCGGGCGGGTAATTGCCGTCGACCGTGAAGCAGCCGGTGTTGCCTGGCTTCTGTGTGAGTGCGCCGGTCGACCGGTTGCGATCGAACACGGTGAGCGAGGCGCCGGACGAAACGTACACGTTGGCGCCGTCCTGGCTGACGACGATGCCGTTCGGATTGCCGAAGTTGAGCGCCGGCGTGCAGGCGCCGCCGGCGCCGTCCGCGCTGAGACACCCGCGCTGGGTCAGCTTCCCCGTCGCCGGGTCGCGGTTGAAGATCAGGATCGAGACCGACGGGTCGTGCGCGATGCCGTACGCATGCACGCCGCCCGGAGCGACGGCGACCTTCCACAGACCGCCCGCCGCGGTCCCGACCGTGCACGCGCCACTGTTGCCGCTCGCGCTGATGCACGACTGCGGGACCGGATGCCACCGGTCCGCCGCCGACGCCGATCCCGCGAGCGCCAGCGCGGCCACCATGGCGGCGACCGCCGCGCGACATCCGTGTCCGATCAATCCCTGCACTGCCCCTGCCTCCCGTTCATCCGGCGCCGGTAGCTAAGCGGGACGAGTCCCGACCGTCAACCCCGAATCGGCACGTGTTCGACGCACCCCGTCACAAAACTGCACCAAATCAGTGCCAATTGAAGCGCTCGCCACCACAACCGGCGCCACACCCTCCTTGATGGCGGAAACCCACCAACAAGGAGCCCCGCTCATGGACCTCGACCGCCTCCGCGCTCTCGTCGCCGGCATCCCCGCCGGCCACTGGATGAGCTACGGCGACGTCGCCGCCGCCTCCGGCGGCACCGACAAGCACGCCCGCGCCCTCAACCAGCGCTTCATCCGTGAGTCCCTCGCCGGCGCCCACCGCGTCCTGAAGTCCGACGGCACGATCGGCGGCACCGCCCTGGGCGACCCCGCCGAGGTCCGCCGCCGCCTCGAAGCCGAGGGCCTCGAGTTCGACGGCGGCCGCGCCGCCCCGTCGCGCCGGCTCCGCCCGCCCGCGTGGCAGCCGCCGGAACCCGACGAGCCCACGCGTGGCGCGGAGGCTTCGCCCTCGGACGCGGCGCCCGCCGGCGCTGGCGCTCCGCCGCCCGACACGGCGTCCGCCAGCGCCGACGCGTCGCCGTCCGACGCGTCGCGCTCGGATGCGGCGTCCGCCGGCGCCGGCGCTCCGTCGCGCGACGCCGGGTCCGCCGACACCCGAGTCCGCGGCGGAGCGGCCGGCGGCCCGCACGCGTGCGCTGAAGGCCGCGGCGTGAGCTCCGACGCACATACGACCGCGGGCCGCGTCGCGGCGGCCCGCTCCGTCGGCCCGGCCGGGCCCCGTCCCGTCGTCCAGCCCGCGGCCCGTCCCGTCGGCCCGCCCGCGGCCTGGCGCGCCCGTCCCCGGCGCGGCGGGCGCCGCCCCGCGTGGCCCCGCCTCGCGCGGCCACGCTTCGCCGCGATGCGGCGCGCGTGGCCTCTCCGCGCCGCTGTTGTCGCCGTGCTGGCCCTCGTCGGGCTCGGATTCGTTCCACCTGCGGCCGGGGCGGCGACCCCGGGGCGGTTCGTCGTGCGTCAGTGCACCGCGGGGGCGGCGTTCAGCGCTGTGGCGTGGAGCGCGAACACCGCCGTGGCGCAGACGTGTTACGCGCAAGGCGGGTCGGTGGTCATGACCGCGCCGGCGCATCGGCTCGCGCACTACGGCAGCGCGCTGCTGACGTTCGCCGTGCCGGCGTCGATGCCGAACACGACGATCGCCTCGTTCACGACGAGCTATCGGTCGACGCCGCAGGCGCCGAGCACCAACCCGGCGTACCTGCAGCTCGGGTCGGGGTCGACCCAGCTCAAGGACACCCCGTCCGGGACGGCGGGATGGGGCGAGTACTTCCAGACGCCCAGCGGAGCGCGCACGCTGCACTTCCACACGTGGTGCTCGCCGGCGAACGGGCCCGGCTACTGCAACTGGTCCGGGCCGCTGTTCTCGCTGTACGGCGTCGACCTCACGCTCGCGGAGGCGGTGCGGCCGACCGCGAGCGGCAGCGGCGCGGTGCTCGGGTCGGGGAGCCAGCGTGGGGTCCGGGCGCTGAGCGTGGTGGCCGCCGACGCCGACTCGGGCGTCAGGAGCGTCACGGCGACGCTCGGGGGCACGGCGGTCGGCGGGCTGTCGCCGGCCTGCGCCGACGACGTGTTCCCGCCGTGCCCGCAACGCGTCGACGAGATCATCGACATCGACACCACGCGCGTCCCCGACGGCACTCGGCTCCTTCGTCTGGTGACGGTCGACTACGCGGGCAACAGCGCGACGACGGATGTCGGCTTCGTCACGATCGACAACGTCCCGGCGCCCTCGAGCGCCAGCGCGCCGGTCGTCGCGGGCGTCGCGCGGCACGGCGAGACGCTCACCGCGTCGGACGGCACCTGGACCGGCACCGGCCTCACCCTGACGCGCCGCTGGCAGCGGCTGGAGTCCGGCACATGGACGGACATCTCCCGGGCGACGAGCTCCGGCTACGAGGTGACCCCAGCCGACTACGGCAAAGCGCTGCGGTTCTGGGTCCGCGCCGTCAACGCGGAGGGCGCCGCGGACGCGTACTCGGACCCGACCGACCCGGTCGCGGCCCCCGCCGCTCCGCGCCCCGAGCCGACGCCGGACCCGACCCCGGCGCCTCCGCCGGCCACGCCGCTGCCCGCTTCGCCGCCGGGACCCGCACCGGCGCCGCCCGAGGCGCCGGTGACGCTGCTCGCCGCGTTCGAAGGCTCGGACCGGACCTGGGCCAAGGTCACGTGGGGCGAGCGCCCCGTGATCGTCGGCACGCTCCGCGGCGGCGAGGGGCAGCCGCTGGCGCACGCGCGGGTCGAGATCGCGGCCGCGCCGCACGTGCTCGGCAATCCGGCGCCGGCGCTCGATCACGTGGTCAGCGACGCGGACGGTCGGTTTCGCTACCGCGTGCCGGCGGGGGTGTCGAGGACCCTGCGGCTGCGCGCCGGTTCCGCACGAGCGGTGGACCTGGTCGTGCACGTCACGCCGAAGGTGACGCTCACGGCGGAGCGCGAGCTGTTGAGGCCCGGGCAGACCGTCGCGCTCAAGGGCAAGATCGCGGGCGCGCCGGCCGGTGTGCGCAAGCCCCTCGAGCTGCAGGTCCGCGTGGGAGCGCGCTGGTGGACGTTCGCGACCACGCGCCTCGCCCGCCACGGCGGCACTTTCAGCGGCCGCTACCGGGTCACGGGCGCTCGGGTCCAGCAGGTCCGTGCTCTCGTGCGCGCGGACGAGGGCTGGCCGTTTCTCGCCGGGCACAGCCGTGCGGTGACGGTGCAGGTGCGGCCGTAGAGACAGAAATTCTTCTGTACACCGGAAGGGGTCCGGGCGACGGCACCGAACAGCGGCTCGATGGGCCGATCGCAGCAGCCGCTTGAACATCGACTGCTGCTCACTGCCACTTTCTGCCTGCTGGCGGGCGGGGCGGTGATGGTGTACTCGGCGTCGAGCGCCCGGACCGTGCTCCAGGGCCAGGGCGACGGAACGATGTACCTCGCAAAGTACGTGGGCTACGGGTTCTTCGGCCTGATCGCGATGCACATCATCTCGCGGCTGCGGCTCGATCTGATCCGCCGCTACACGTCCGTGCTGCTCGGGGCCTCGTTCGTCATGCTCGTGATGGTCAAGGTGCCGGGCTTGGGCGTCGAGGTCAACGGCGCGACACGCTGGCTCGGGTTCGGCCCGCTGCAGTTCCAGCCGAGCGAGATCGTCAAGCTCGCACTGGTCCTGCACGTCGCGGCCGTGATCGCGGAGCGGCCCAAGATCGCGCGCAACATCAGGACGGTCGTCGGACCCGTGCTGGCCGTCGGCGGCGGGGCGGTCCTGCTGATCGCCGCCCAGCCCGACCTCGGCACGTGCCTGGTGATCTGCTTCACGATGGCGGTGCTGCTGGTGATCGCGGGCCTGCCGATGCGCCAGCTGGGCCTGATGACGGGTGCCGGCGCGGTGCTGGTGCTGCTGTTCGCGATCCTCGAGCCCTATCGGCGCGAGCGCCTGACGTCGTTCCTGGACCCGTGGGCGCACGCGCACGACGAGGGCTTCCAGATCGTCCAGGGCCAGATCGCGATCGGCTCGGGCGGCATCTTCGGCAACGGTCTCGGGCAGTCCATCCAGAAGATCTTCTACGTTCCCGAGGCCCACACGGACTTCATCCTCACGATCATCGGGGAGGAGCTCGGCCTGGCGGGCATCGTCGGCCTCCTGAGCCTGTACGGCATCATCGCGTACGCCGGGTTGCAGACCGCCAAGAAGGCCAAGGGCATCTACGCCACCCTCGTCGCCGCCGGCATCACCTCACTCATCCTGTGCCAAGCCCTGCTCAACGTCTACGCCATCCTCGGCCTCGCGCCGCTGACCGGCGTCCCGCTGCCCTTCATCTCGTCCGGTTCGACGAGCCTGATCACGCTGATGGTCTCCATGGGCGTGCTGCTCAACGTCGCCTCGGGCGGCCACGCCCACACGCTCAGTGCCGTCCCGCAACGCTCCAAGTCCGCTCGTGACCGCGCCGCCGAGGATCGTCATCGCGGCCGGCGGGACGGCGGGGCACGTGGTGCCGGCGATAGCCGTCGCCGACGCGCTGCGAGCTGAGGGCGCCGAGGTCAGCTTCGTCGGCGGCCAGCGCGCCGAGGCCGAGCTCGTCCCACAGGCCGGCTACGAGCTGGACCCGATCAACGTCGAGGGCATCAACCGCTCGAATCCGGTGAAGGCCGCGCGCGCCGTCGGCAAGGCGGGCGGCGCGCTCCTCGCGGCGCGCCGGATTCTCAAGCGTCGCGGCGCGGACGCCGTCCTCGGGGGCGGCGGCTACGTCGCCGGCCCGGTCGGGCTCGCGGCCACGCTGGCGAAGCTGCCGCTCGTGCTCACCGAGGCCGACTCGCACCTGGGCCTGACCAACCGGCTGCTCGCCAAGCGGGCCGAGCGCGTCTGCCTCGCGTTCCCGCTCGCGGGACACGAGGGCGAGCGCTTCCGGGTCACGGGCCGTCCTGTCCCGGAGACCTACAGCGACCGGGCCCAGGCCCGTGCGCAGCTGGGCATCGGCACGGACGAGACCGCCGTGCTGATCTTCGGCGGCTCGCTCGGCGCCCGCTCGATCAACCACGCCGCCGTGGAGGCGTTCAAGGACGCGCCGTACCGCGTCGTCCACGTCGCCGGCACGCGCGACTACCCCGACCTCGAGGCGCCGGACGACAACTACGTCCTGCTCGACTACCTGACGCCGTTCGGCGTCGCGCTGGCCGCGGCGGACGTCGCGGTCGCCCGCTCCGGCGGCTCGATCTTCGAGCTCGCCCAGTACGGCCTCCCCGCCGTCCTGATCCCGTACCCGCACGCCACCGCCGACCACCAGACCACCAACGCGCGCTGGATGACCGAAGCCGGCGCCGCCCGCGTGCTGCCGGACGCCGAGCTCAGCCCGGAGCGGCTGCGCGCCGAGACGGACGCCGTGCTGGCCGCGCGCGCGGACATGGCCGCGGCCGCCCGCGCGCTGGCAAAGCCGGACGCCGCGCGCGACATCGCTCACGAGGTCCTCGCCGCGGTGGACCGGCACCGCTGAGGCGGGGCCGCGGGCGGGGCGGAGCGCGGGGATACCCGCACCCCGAACCGGCACGGGATCAGGGTCGTCCCTGAGGCGCGGTGGCCAAGCGGGCGGCAGAGTCCGGTGCGTGCCGACCCCAACCACTCCCCCAGGAATTGGCCGTGGAGCTAGCCGCACCTGGATCGACGCGGTAACCCCGCGGCGCGTGGGGGCGAGGCACGAAAGAGTTGTCCTCTCCTCCCCAAGAAAAGGAACTCCAATGATTCGTAAGTTGCTCACCTTTGCCGCCGTCGCCGCCTCTCTGACCGTCGTCGCCTGCGGCAACGAGGGCATCGACCAGGACGAGGCCGACCGCATCCAGGAGCGCGCCTCGCAGGTGCAGGAGGACGCCCAGCGCACCGCCGAGGAGGTCCGTGCCGGCACCAAGGACGCCGAGCAGGCGGCTGAGGAGATCCAGGAGGACGTCAACGGCCTGGCCAACGACACGATCGACGCCGCCAAGGACGCCGACATCCCGGACGAGGCCCGCGAGCAGCTCGAGGCCGCCCAGGAGCAGATGAACGCCGCGCAGGGCCAGAACTAGCCCTTGGGGGAGAGACCCCGGCGGGCGGCCACGCGGCCGCTCGCCGGCGGGCCCCCACACGGCGGCACCGGCGCGCAGCGCGCGGGCGCGCCTACACCGCGGTCAGCAGCTCGCGCTCGCGCACCACTTCCAGCGCGAGCGTCTTGTAGCCGGCCTCGTCGAACAGGACGACCATCGAGCCGTCGTCGTAACGCTGGACGACGCCCTCGCCCCACGACTCGTGGGCGACGCGCGCGCCGACCGGGAACGGCACGTCCGACGGCGGGGCGCTCACCCGACCCGACTCGCAGTTGTCGCAGTAGCCGCACGGCGGCTCGAACGGCTCGCCGAAGTAGGACAGGATGAATGCGCGGCGGCAGTCGTCGGTCTCGGCGTAGGCGCGCATCATGTCCACGCGCGAACGGTCGAAGGAGCGGCGCATCTCCTCGGCCTCCGCGGCGGCCGTCACCAGCTCCGACGACGGCGCGTCCGACATCGGCGCGATCTCGCCGTCCATCGCCACGCGCACCGCGCCCGCGTCCTCCAGGCGCGACAGGGCGGAGGCGAGCCTGGTGTCCGACAGATGGACCGAGTCCCCCAGGTCCGCCGCCGGAACGCCCTGGCGCACGGCGTCCAGCACGTGCGCGAGCTCGTCGACCTCGACGTGGCCGCCGGCGAAGAACCGGCGCAGCCCGACGTCCTCGCTGCGGTAGAAGAGCACGATCTCGGCGGGCTCCCCGTCGCGGCCGGCGCGGCCCGCCTCCTGGTAGTAGGCGTCCAGCGACTCGGCGACCTCTGCATGGAACACCCAGCGGACGTCGGCCTTGTCGATGCCCATGCCGAACGCGGTGGTGGCGACGACCACGTCGATCGAGCCGTCCATGAAGCGCTCCTGGACGTCGTCGCGCTCGGCCGACTTCATCCCCGCGTGGTAGGACGCCGCGCGCAGCGAGCCCTCGCACAGCTCGTCGGCGAGCTCTTCGGCCTCGCGCCGCGTCGACACGTAGACGATCCCGGGCGGAGGCGAAGCCGCGATCCGCTCGACCAGCGCCCGCCGCTTGCGCTCGGCGCCCTGCTCCCCGTGGAAGCGCTCGACCGAGAAGCGCAGGTTCGGCCGGTCGAACCCGCGGATCAGCAGCACCGGGTCACGCAGCCCGAGCCGCGTGACGATCTCCTCGCGCACGGGCGGCGCCGCCGTCGCGGTCAGCGCGAGCACGGGCGGGCGGCCCAGCGCCTCGATCGCGGCGCCCAGCCGCAGGTACTCGGGCCGGAAGTCGTGCCCCCACTCGCTGACGCAGTGCGCCTCGTCCACGACGAACAGCGAGATGTCCGCCACCGCGAGCTCGTCGAGCACGTCCTTGCGCGCCAGCTGCTCGGGCGCGAGGAACAGGAACTCGAGCGCGTTCTCGGCCAGCTCGTGCAGCGCCTCCTCGCGCTCGGCCCGCGGCAGCGAGGAGTTCACCTGCGCCGCGCCGCCCGCCGCGAGCTCGTTGAGCCCGTCCACCTGGTCGCGCTGCAGCGCGATCAGCGGGGAGACGACGACCGTCGCGCCGGGCGTCAGCAGCCCGGCGATCTGGTAGATCGCCGACTTGCCCGCGCCCGTGGACATGACCACCAGCACGTCGCGTCCCTCCAGCGCCGCCTCGATGGCTTCTCGCTGCCCGGCGCGGAGCTCGGCGTAGCCGAACGCCTCTCGCGCAACCCGTTCGATCCTCGATTCGTCGGCCAAGCGCCGTAGGGTGACAGGCGTGAATCAGCCGTGGTCAGGACGCAAACTGCACTTCGTCGGCATCGGCGGCATCGGGATGAGCGGGCTCGCGAAGGTGGCCCGCAGCCTGGGCGCCGAGGTGACCGGCTCCGACCGCGCGCAGGGCGGGCACGACGCGCGCAACGTCCCCGCCGGGGCGACCGTCGTCTTCTCGACCGCGATCGGCGCCGACAACCCCGAGCGCACCACCGGCGCGCCCGAGCTGCACCGCGCCGACCTGCTGGCCGAGCTCACGCAGCTCAAGCCGACGATCGCGGTGTCCGGCACCCACGGCAAGACGACCACCACGTCGATGCTCGTACACGCCATGCCGGGCGAGAGCTACCTGGTCGGCGGCGAGGTCCGCAGCACCGGCACCAACGCCGACTGGCACGAGGACAGCGCCTGGCTGATCGTCGAAGCCGACGAGTCCGACCGCAGCCTGCTCAAGCTGCACCCGACGATCGCGGTCGTGACCAACGCCGAGCTCGACCACCACACCACCTACGCGAGCTCGCGCGACGTGGACGACACGTTCGCCCAGTTTCTCGCGCGCGCGAGGGACGCGGTCGTCGCGCCCGACCTCACGCGCCTGCGCGCCGACGCGCACGTGTTCGGCGAGTACGACGGCCCGCTGGCCGTGCCCGGGGCGCACAACCGCAAGAACGCGGCGGCCGCGCTGACGGCGATCGAAATCGCCCAGGGCACCGCCGAGCTGGCGCGCGAGCTGCTCGCGACCTTCGAGGGCGCGGGCCGGCGCTTCGAGGTGGTCGGCACCGCCAACGGCGCCACGGTCGTCGACGACTACGCGCACCACCCGACCGAGGTGCGCGCGACGATCGAGGCCGCCCGCAGCCAGCACCCGCCGCGGGTGATCGCGCTCTTCCAGCCGCACCTGTTCAGCCGCACCCAACGCGAGGCCCGCGCGTTCGGCGAGGCCCTGGCCGGGGCGGACATGGCGGTGCTGCTCGATGTCTATCCCGCGCGCGAGCGCCAGGAGGACTACCCCGGCGTCAGCGGCCTGCTCGTCGCCGAACACGCCTACGACGCCCGCCCGGGGATGCCCGTGATCTGGGCCAAGACGCACGCCACAGCGCGTGCGTACCTGCAACGGGCGTTGCAGGAGGGCGACCTGTTGCTCACGATGGGCGCCGGAGACGTGAACGCGATCGGCAGGGACCTCGTCGCGCATAGCGAACCCCCCGGACGATGACGCGTCTCAAAGTCGGCCTCGCTGTCGTCGCCGTAATCGTGCTGACCGGCGGCGGCTTCCTGTGGCTGCGCGGGTCGAGCCTCGTCGCGGTCCAGGACGTCCAGATCACGGGCGTCACCGCCTCCGACGGGGACAAGGTCCGTGCCGCGCTCGAGTCGGTGGCCAAGGACATGACGACCCTCAACGTCCGCGAAGAGGTACTGCGCGAAGCCAGTGCCTCATACACGTCGGTCGACGACGTGAAGGTGCAGTCCGACTTCCCGCACACGCTCCGCATCCAGGTGATCGAGCGCCGGCCGGTGGCCGCGGTCTCCCGGCCGGGGGAGCGGCGCGTCCCGGTGACCAGCAACGGCACGCTGCTGCGCGGCGTGACCGCCGAGCGCGATCTTCCCAGCGTCAAGCTCAAGCGCGACCCGGCCGGAGCGCGGATCACGGACCGCCGGATCCTCAACGCGCTGACGGTTGCGGGGGCGGCGCCCGACCCGCTGCGCGGTCGCACCGACGAGGTCAAGGTCGACAAGCGCGGCGTGATCGTCGACCTCCAAGAAGGCCCCGAGCTGATCTTCGGGGGAGGCGACGAAGCGGACAAGAAGTGGGCGGCCGCAGCCCGTGTCCTGGCCGAGATCTCCGCGCAGGGGGCCACATATCTCGACCTTCGGATCCCGGGCCGAGTGGCCGCGGGCGGACTCGCCCCGATCGCCACGCCGACGCCCGACCCGAACGCTCAACCTGAGGCTGAGAATAGCCCAACTCTGAATCCGTAGTCGAGACTTCGGCAGTCTGCAACGATGCTTGCGCCGGTTCGCTCCCGTTGACATCGGGAACGAAATCCCCGTACCTTGCGGTAATCCGCGCCGTCGGCGAGCCTGCTAAAACGCTCGACCCTAACTAGAGGTCCGGACGGAAAAACCCACATGGAAGCCAGCGGTTATCTCGCAGTCATCAAGGTCGTCGGCGTCGGCGGCGGTGGAACCAATGCCGTGAACCGGATGATCGACGCCGGTCTCAGCGGCGTTGAGTTCATCGCGGCCAACACGGACGCGCAGGCGCTCCAGATGACGGACGCCGACCTCAAGCTGCACATCGGCAGCACGCTCACGAAGGGCCTGGGCGCGGGCGCCAACCCGCAGATCGGTCAGGGCGCCGCGGCGGAGTCGCGCGACGACATCAAGGAGGCGCTCAAGGGCGCGGACATGGTGTTCGTCACGGCCGGCGAGGGCGGTGGCACCGGCACGGGCGCCGCACCCGTGATCGCCGAGATCGCCAAGAACGAAATAGGAGCGCTCACGGTCGGCGTGGTCACACGCCCGTTCGCGTTCGAGGGCTCTCAGCGGGCCCGCCAGGCGCAGGAGGGCATCGACCGCCTGCGCGAGATGGTGGACACGCTGATCGTGATCCCCAACGAGAAGCTGCTCGCGATGGTCGAGCGGCGCACGAGCATCCTCGACGCGTTCCGCGAGGCCGACAACGTCCTGCGTCAGGGCGTTCAGGGCATCACGGACCTGATCACGATCCCCGGCCTGATCAACCTCGACTTCGCCGATGTGCGGGCGATCATGGAGAACGCCGGCAGCGCGCTGATGGGCATCGGCACCGCCCAGGGCGAGAACCGCGCCAGCGAAGCGGCCAAGGCCGCGATCAGCTCTCCGCTGCTGGAGGAGTCGGTCGAGGGCGCGACCGGCATCCTGCTCAACATCACCGGTGGTCGCGACCTGGGCCTGTTCGAGGTCAACGAGGCCGCGGAGCTCATCCACTCCGCCGCGGACGCCAACAGCAACATCATCTTCGGCGCCGTGATCGACGAGGGCATGTCGGACGACATCCGCGTCACCGTGATCGCCACCGGCTTCGACCACGGGGGCGTCCGTGCCGCCCGCGAAGAGCGCTCGCGCGCGCCGCGCGACCGCAACCCGCGGATCGACGAGCGCCAGCGCGATTCGCTCGTCATCCGCGACGACGATCTCGACATCCCGCCGTTCCTTCGCTGACCCGCCCTCCGTGTTGTCGGCCGATCGGCCGATCAACGCGGAGGAATGCTGTCGCGCCGGCCGATCCTGCTCGTCCCGCTGTTCGCCTGCGCCGCGTGGCTGCTGGGCTACGCCGTGAACGTCGTGGCTTTCGCCGGCGCGGATCTCGGCCCGCTCAGCTCGCGCTTCGCCCATGACGTGGTGCTCGCCGTCGCGGCGGGCATCTGCCTCACGCGCGGCGCGCTGGCCGCCCGCGAACGCTGCGCCTGGCTGCTGATCGGCGCCGGCGTCGCCGCCTGGACCGCGGGCGAGATCTACTACACCGCCGCCCTGTGGGATGAGAGCGCCCCGCCCATCCCGAGCTTCGCCGACGCCGGATTCTTGTTGTTCCCGCCGTTCACCTTCGCCGGCATGCTGGTCCTGCTGCGCCGACGTGTCCGGCTGACGCCGACCCTGCTCGTCGACGGCATTACGGCCGCGCTCGCCGTCGGCGCCCTGAGCGCCGCGATCGTCTTCCAGACCGTGCTCGAGCACGCCGAGGGCGATGGTGTCGCGGTGGCCACGAGCCTCGCCTATCCCATCGCCGATCTCGTCCTGTTGGCCGTCGGCGTCGGCGCGCTGGCCGCCGCGGGCTGGAGGCTCGACCGCACGTGGGCGCTGCTGGTCGCCGGCATCCTCGCCTTCTGGCTGGCCGACTCCGTGTTCCTCGTCAAGGCGGCCGAGGGCACGTTCGAGTCCGGCGGCTGGCTGGATATGGCTTGGTGGCTCGCCCTGCTGCTGATCGCGCTCGCCGCGTGGCAGCGCGGCCCGTCGACGCGCCGCCGGCCCGCCGACGACAGCCTGCGCCTGCTGATCGCGCCGCTGGTCTCCGGCGCCGTCTCCCTCGAGCTGCTCGTCTACGCCTCGACGGGCGCGCTGAACGGGCTCGCCGTGGCGCTCGCCGCCGCCGCGATCGTGTTCGTGATGGTGCGCCTGACGCTCACCTTCCGCCAGAACGTCCGCATCCTGCGGGCGAGCCGGACCGAGGCGATGACCGACGCCCTCACCGGACTCGGCAACCGGAGGGCGCTGACCCGGGCGCTGGACGCCGCGCTCCCCGAGGCCCACGAGGACGCGCCCCGCGTGCTCGCGCTGTTCGACCTCGACGGCTTCAAGCACTACAACGACACGTTCGGCCACCCGGCCGGCGACGTCCTGCTCGCCGACCTCGGCGGGCGCCTGCGGACCTACGTCGGCAAGCGCGGCCGCGCGTTCCGGATGGGCGGCGACGAGTTCTGCGTGCTGTTCAAGCCGTCCGCCGCCGACGCCACCGCGCTGGTCGAGGGCGCCGCCGAGGCGCTGTCCGACGAGGGCGAGGGCTACTGGGTCGGCTGCTCGTTCGGCTCCATCACGCTGCCCACCGAGGCCGACGATTCCGAGACGGCGCTGCGGATCGCCGACCAGCGCATGTACGCGTGCAAGAACTCGGGCCGAATGTCGGCGGCGCGCCAGGCGCGCGACGTCCTGCTCGCCGTCCTCGGCCCGCAGGACCCCGGGATCGCCGCCCGAGCGGAGGAAGCCGCGCTCAAGCTCGGCCTGGACCGCGAGCAGCGCGAGGCGGTCCGCTACGCGGTCGAGCTGCACGCGCTCGGCGAGGACGTGATCGCCGCGGCGCCCTCGCTACGCGCCGTCGCGCGGCTCGTCGCGGAGAGCCACGCGCCGTCGTCCCCGGCCGCACGCATCGTCGCGGCCGCCGTGGGCCGCTCAGTCGTCGCCTGAGCGCGCTAGGGTCCGGGGCCGCATGGCCATCGGGTCCGACACCACTCTGCTGAGAACCCCGCTCTACGACCGCCACGTCGCCGCGCGCGCCAAGCTGGTGCCGTTCGCCGGCTGGGAGATGCCCGTCCAGTACGCGGGCATCAAGGAGGAGCACCTCGCCGTCCGCGAGCGCGCGGGCGTCTTCGACGTCTCCCACATGGGCGAGATCGAGACGACGGGCCCGCAGGCGCTCGAGTTCCTGCAGCGCATCCTCTCCAACGACGTCTCGAAGATCGCCGAGAACGGGGCGCAGTACAGCGTGCTGTGCAAGGAGGACGGCGGCGTCCTGGACGACCTGTTCACCTACAAGCTGGCCGAGAACCACTACCTCACGGTCACGAACGCGGCCAACCACGCGAAGGACCTCGCGTGGTTCCGCAAACAGGCCGAGGCGTTCGACGTCCAGCTCAAGGACGCCCTGCACGACTACGCGATGCTCGCGGTGCAGGGGCCGCAGGCGCGCGGCATCGTCGCGAACCTCACGGAAGCCGAGCTGCCCAAGCGCTTCCGCACCGCCCGCGCCACCGTCGCCGGCGTTCCCGACGTGCTCGTGTGCGGCACGGGCTACACCGGCGAGGACGGCGTCGAGCTGCTGATCGACCCGCTCGGCTCGGTCAAGGTGTGGGACGCATTGCTGCAGGCGGGCGTCGCCCCGATCGGCCTGGGCGCGCGCGACACGCTGCGCCTGGAGGTCTGTTACCACCTCTACGGCAACGACCTGATGGAGTCGCGCGGCCCGATCGAGGCCGGTCTCGGGTGGTGCGTGAAGGAGGACACGGGCTTCATCGGCGCCGAGGCGATCCGCGTCACCCGTGAGAACGGGCCGTCAGAGACGCTCGTCCCGTTCGTCACCGAGCAGGGCATCGCCCGCCAGGGCAACGCGGTGATCGGCGGGGGAGAGGTCACGTCCGGCACGCTCAGCCCGTCCTTGAACCAGGGCATCGGCATGGCCTACGTCCCGGTCGACAAGGCTGAGCCGGGCACGAAGCTCGAGATCGACGTGCGAGGCCGCACCCGCGCCGCCGAGGTGCGCAGCAAACCGCTTTACAGCAAGGAGACCTGACAGATGGCCGAGGCCAGCTACCCCGACGATCTGAAGTACCACTCCGAGCACGACTGGGCCCGGATCGAAGGCGACACCGCCACGCTCGGGATCACCTGGTACGCCCAGGACCAGCTCGGCGAGGTCGTGTTCTTCGACCCGCCCGCGGTCGGCACCAGCATCAACAAGGACAGCCCGTACGCCGAGGTGGAGTCCGTCAAGGCCGTGTCCGACGTGGTCGCGCCGCTCTCCGGCGAGATCATCGAGGTCAACGAGGCCCTCAAGGACTCGCCCGAGCAGATCAACGAGGATTCCTACGGCGAGGGCTGGCTCGTGAAGATCAAGCTCTCCGACCCGTCCGAAGGCGACAGCTTGATGGACGCCGAGAGCTACCGCCAGACCCTGTCATAAGCTCAGTGGCTCACTATGAGCCGCTACACGTCTGCGACTGAATCCGACCGGCTCCAGATGCTCGACGCGATCGGCGTCGAGTCCATCGACGACCTCTTCGCGGACGTCCCTGAGGGCGTCCGCCTCGGTCGTCCTCTGGAGCTGCCGGCCGGCAAGCCCGAGCAGGAGGTCTATGGCCGCCTGCGCGACCTCGCCGCCAAGAACGTCTCCGCCGAGGACGAGATCTCGTTCCTCGGCGCCGGGATGTACGACCACTACGTTCCGGCGCTGATCGACAACATCCTTCAGCGCTCGGAGTTCCTCACGCCCTACACGCCCTACCAGCCCGAGATCTCCCAGGGCGGGCTGCAGGTGATGTTCGAGTACCAGACGGCGATCTCGGAGCTGACCGGGCTGCCCGTGTCGAACGCGTCCGTCTACGAGGGCCCGTCGGCCGTCGCGGCCGCCGGCTGGCTGGCGCACACGCACACCAAGCGCACGAAGTTCCTCGTCTCCGAGGGCCTGCACCCGCACTCGCTCGAGACGCTGATCACGACGTCCGCGGGCTGGGGCACGACGATCGAGACGCTGCCACTCGAGAACGGGCTCACGCAGCTCGACGAGGTGGGAGACGACGTCGCCGCGATCTTCATCGGCCAGCCGAACTTCTACGGCGCGGTCGAGGACGTCGCCGCCCTGAGCGCGAAGAAGAACAGCGCGCTGCTGATCGTCCAGGCCGACCCGCTCACGCTCGGCGTGCTGCGCTCGCCCGGCGAGGACGACGTGGACCTATGCGTCGGCGAGGGCCAGACGCTCGGGAACCGGCTGGACTTCGGCGGGCCGTCGTTCGGCTTCTTCGCCGCCAAGCAGGACTACATCCGCCGCATGCCGGGCCGCATCGCCGGTGAGACCACCGACGTCGACGGCCGTAGAGGCTTCGTGCTCACCCTGCAGACGCGCGAGCAGCACATCCGCCGCGAGAAGGCGACGCACAACATCTGCACGGCGCAGGCGCTCAACGCGCTGGCGGGGATGATCTACCTCAGCTGGCTCGGCCGCGAAGGTCTCACCGAGCTCGGCGAGCTGCTCGTCTCGCGCACCCACTACGCCCGCGAGACGCTGGCCGCGATCGAGGGCGTCGAGCTCTGGCACGACCAGCCCGTCGTGCGCGAGTTCGCGGTCAAGCTCAGCAAGGACGTCCACGAGGTGCTCGAGTTCTGCGCCGAGCGCGGCGTCAACGCGGGCTACCCGCTCGCCGACAACGGGCTGCTGGTGGCCATCACCGAACAGCGCTCGAAGGCCGACATCGACCGCCTCGCCGAGGTGCTGCAGGAGGCGCTCGCATGACGATCACCGACAATCAGTTGCACGGCGACCCGGGGATCGAGGCGCACGAGCAGCACCCGCAGCGCAGCGCGATCGTCGAGACCGAGCAGCAGCGCGACCGCGCCCGCACGATCTACGAGAAGTCCAAGCCGGGCCGGCGCGCGTTCGTGGCGCCCGAGCTCGACGTGCCCAAGCACGAGCTGCCCGAGCGCTTCCGCCGCGCGGAGGCGCCGAAGCTGCCGGAGATCGCCGAGCCGGAGATCGTCCGCCACTACAACCGGCTCTCCAAGCGCAACTTCGACCTGGATTCCGGCTTCTACCCGCTCGGTTCGTGCACGATGAAGCACAACCCGAAGCTGCACGAGCGCGTGGCGGCGCTGCCGGGCAACGCGCGGCTGCATCCGCTGCAGAACCCGAAGCGCGCCCAGGGTGCGCTGGAGCTCATGTACGAGCTGCAGGGCGCGCTGGGCGAGATCGCGGGCCTGCCGCACGTGTCGCTGCAGCCGTCGGCCGGCTCGCACGGTGAGCTGGCGGGCGTGCTGTTGACGCGCGCCTACCACGAGGATCGCGGCGACCACCGCACGAAGATCCTCACGCCGGACACCGCGCACGGCACGAACCCGGCGACGGTGACCATGGGCGGCTACGAGGTCGTCAAGGTCGGCACCAACGCCGACGGCGGCGTGGACATCGAAGACCTGCGCGCGAAGGCCGACGAGCAGGTCGCGTGCCTGATGCTCACCAACCCGAACACGCTCGGTGTGTTCGACACCAACATCGAGGAGATCGCCAAGATCGTCCACGGCGTCGGCGCGACGCTGTACTACGACGGAGCGAACCTCAACGCGGTGATGGGGCGCACGCGGCCGGGCGACATGGGCTTCGACATCGTGCACTTCAACCTGCACAAGACGTTCACGCAGCCGCACGGCGGCGGCGGCCCCGGCGCCGGCCCGATCGCGGTGTCGGACCGCATCGAGCCGTACATCACCAAGCCGCAGGTGGTCAAGCGCGAGGACGGCACGTTCGACCTCGACTACGACCGGCCGAAGTCGATCGGCCGCCTGCGCGGCTTCCAGGGCAACTACGGCGTGTTCGTGCGCTCCTACGCGTACATCCTGTCGCTCGGCTCCGACGGCCTGCAGGAGGCGAGCGAGACCGCGGTCCTGAACGCCAACTACCTGCTCGCGCGCCTGCGCCAGCTCGGCGTGACGGACCTGCTGCCGCCGGCCTACGACCGCCTGTGCATGCACGAGTTCGTGCTCTCGGGCGCGCCGATGAAGCGCGAGCTCGGGCTGCGTACGCTCGACCTGGCCAAGCGCCTGCTCGACCACAGCTTCCACCCGCCGACGGTGTACTTCCCGCTGCTGGTGGACGAGGCACTGCTGATCGAGCCGACCGAGACCGAGACCAAGGAGACGCTCGACGCGTTCGCCGACGCGCTCGCCCAGATCCTGCGCGAGGGCGCCGAGGATCCGGAGATCGCCCGCAACGCGCCGTACGGCACGCCGGTGCGCCGGCTGGATGAGGCGGGCGCGGCCAAGCGTCCGGTCATCCGTCAACCGCTGTAGACGGCCAAACGTCAACGGTTGTAGACGGCATCAACACCCCTTGACGGAAAGGTTCTGAAACCACCCCACCGGTTTTCAGGACCCGACCGTCGAGGGGATGGTCCTCCCCGTCAACCGAACCGATCCTTCGTAGGGGAGGACTAGATGTCCAGGATTCGTCTGGCCGCCGTGTCGGCCATGGTCTCGTGCGGCTTGCTGCTGGTCGGCGGAACGAGCGCCGCCGGTGCGCAGGAGGCTGCGCGTCTCACGCAGGTCGTCCCGATGTCCGGCACCGTCACCAAGGGCGGGCAGAAGGGCAAGCCGTTCACCGGCACGTACACGATCGAGCGCTTCGTCAATGCGGGCGGCGCGCTGCACGCCGTCGGCACGGTGAAGGGCAAGGCCGGCAACAAGAGCGTCACCAAGAAGAACGTGCGCGTTCCGGCCGCCGTGGCGAACAGCGCGGCGGCGGGCGGGGCCCAGGCGAGCCAGGTGCCGCCGCTGCCGTTGCCGCCGTTGCCCGCGGGCAACGCGTGCTCGATCCTCTCGCTCGACCTCGGGCCGATCAATCTGAACGTGCTCGGGCTCGTCGTTCGCACGAACCAGATCCAGCTGCGCATCGACGCCGTCCAGGGCCCGGGCAACCTGCTCGGCAACCTGCTGTGCGCGATCACCGGGCTGCTGAATCCCGCCACGGGCGGCTCGCCGGTGGCGAACACGCCGCTCGGGCAGCTCGTCCAGATCCTGAACGCGCTGCTGGCCCTGAGTCCGCGCACCGCATAACCGGGTATGGGGAGACGCGTGAAGCGTCTCTCCATCGCCGCAGCAATGCTCGCCATCGTGCCCGCCTCCGCCGAGGCGGGCACGGTTGCGCGAGAGGGCACCGAGCTCGTGTACCGCTCCGCGCCGGGCGAACGCGACTACGTCGTGATGCAGGTGCTCCGGGGCCAGCCCGGCATCTCCGCGGGCGGGACCGGCGTGACGCTCGGCGCCGGCTGCCAGGACCGCACCTGCTCGCTCGACGGCGTGACCGCCATCCGCGTCCTCGCCGGAGACGGCGACGACCAGGTCGACATCTTCGCCCCCCTGCCCGTGGTTGCCGACCTCGGCCCGGGGGACGACGCGTTCCTCGGGCGCGCCCGCACCGTCACGGCGAGCGGCGGCGACGGCGACGACCGGCTCAGCTTCACGGCCGGCCAGGGCGCGCTCGACGGCGGACCCGGCTCCGACCAGGTGCGGTTCGAACGGCTCGGCGCGGGGTCGACCTCGGGCTCGGCCACCATCGCGGGTGGCGAGGGCGACGACGAGCTCACGGCCGAGGGCCGGGCGAAGGGGTCCGTCGACGTGGCGTGCGGACCGGGTGCCGACCGGCTGCGGCTCACGCTGCAGGACCGCGCGGGGGAAGGGTGCGCCCCGCACGTGGGCGTCACCACGACCTTCCGGACCCGGCTCGACGCCGTCCTGTCCGGCCCCGGGAGCCTGGCCGCGGCGTTCTGGCGCGACGGCAGGGTCACCGCGCGCGGCGCCGCCACGGCCGCCGCGGCCGGGCCGCTGCGCGTGCGCATGCGGCCGACCCGAGCGGGCCGGGGCGAGCGATCGCGCAGCGTCTTCGTGGAGCTGCGCACGCGCTTCGGGGGCGACCGCAACGCGTACCAGCTGGAGACGCGGTTCGCGCGATGAGCGCGCTGCTCGCGATCGTCGCGCTGCTGGCGCTCGCGCCCGCCGCCCACGCGGGGACGCTCGGCCGCGAGGGCAGCGAGCTGGTCTTCCGGGCCGCGCCGGGCGCCGACGACGCGTTCTTCGCCACGGCGGAGAACGGCGTGCTGCGCTTCACCGGCGACGACGTCACGCCGGGCGAGGGCTGCGGCGGCCGGGAGGTCACGTGCGCGCTCGACGGCGTGACGGCCATCCGACTGCCACGGGCGACGGCGCCGACCGGGTCGAGGCCAGCGCGCCCGTGACGGTCGCGGCCGACCTCGGGCCGGGGAACGACACCTACGAGGTGACCGCTCCCGCCGCGAGCGTCAGCGGCGGGCCGGGCGACGACCACGTCGAGGCCTTCAACAGCGTCCAGGGCTACGTCGGCCCGATCACCGTGGACGGCGGCCCGGGCAACGACACGCTGCAGATGCTCGGCCGCGGGCCGGGGATGACGCTGATCGGCGGCGAGGGCGACGACGTGCTCGGGCCCGCGCTCACCAACCCGTACGTGCATCCGATCGACCTCGTGTGCGGCCCGGGCAACGATCGCGTGACCGGCGAGCCGCAGGACCGCTTCGGCGACGGCTGCGCGCGGCCGGTGACCGGGCTGACGCGGCTCTCGCGCGTCTCGCGCGTGTTCGCCAAAGGCCGGCTGGAGGTGCCGATGCGGACCATGATCAGCGTGCGCCGGCGCACCCACCGCGGCGACCTCGATCTTCCCGCGCTCGCCCGCCGCACGCTGAACGCACCCGCGGGCCCGCTGCGCGCGCGCCTGAAGACGACGGCCGCCGGGAAGCGCTTGCTGCGCCGCGACCCCACGCCGCTGGTGTGGGTGTTCATCGAGACTCGAACCGCGTCCGACCGCACGCGGGTGATCTTCAAGTCGAGGCTAGGCTAAGCCGCACAGTGGTCATCTTCTCCGGCATCCAGCCCACCGGGCGCAAGCACCTCGGCAACTACATCGGGGCGATCCTCAACTACGTCAAGGGCCAGGACAAGGCCGACCCGGCGATCTACTGCATCGTCGACCTGCACGGCACGACCGTCCAGTACGACCCGGAGGAGCTGCGCCGGCGCACGCGCGAGACCGCCGCGCTGCTGATCGCGGCCGGGCTGGAACCCGAGCGCTGCATCCTGTTCCGCCAGGGCGACGTGCAGGAGCACGCCGAGCTGTGCTGGCTGCTGTCGAGCGTGACGTCCGTGGGCCAGCTCAACCGCATGCACCAGTTCCGCGACAAGGCGGGCGCGGCGCGTGACCGCGTGTCCGCCGGGCTGCTGTTCTACCCGGTGCTGATGGCCGCCGACGTGCTCGCCTACCGCGCGCACGAGGTGCCCGTGGGCGAGGACCAGCGCGAGCACATCGAGCTCATGCGCGACGTCGCGGAGGCGTTCAACAAGCGCTTCGGCGAGACGCTCGTCGTGCCCGAGGGCAACATCCCGACGGTCGGCGCGCGCGTGCGCGACCTCAAGGAGCCGGAGCGCAAGATGTCGACGACGGGCGGGACGCCGCAAGGCACCGTCTTCGTCGACGAGGAGCCCGAGTCGATCGTCAAGAAGTTCAAGAAGGCCGTCGCCGACAGCGGCTCGGAGATCGTCGTCGCCGAAGACAAGCCCGGCATCTCGAACATGATCGAGATCCTGGCGGTGGCGCGCGGCGTGACGCCCGCCGACATCGAGCGCGACTTCGCGGGCTCGGGCTACGGCGCGTTCAAGACCGCCGTCGGGGAGGAGGTCGCCGCGTGGCTCGCGCCGACGCGCGAGCGGTTCCTCGAGATCAAGGACGACACGTCGGAGATCGAGCGCTTCCTCGAGCTCGGCGCGGAGAAGGCGCGCGCGATCGCGGCCCCGGTCGTCGCCGACGTCCGCGAGGCCATGGGCGTCGGACCCGTCCGCACCCCCGCCTAGTCTCCGCTGCGTGCGTGTCACGCAGCTCGAACTCGATCTGGACGTCTTCGCGGGCCCGTTCGACCTGCTCCTCTCGCTGATCCTGCGGGAGGAGCTGGACCTGCTCGAGGTGGACCTGGCGGAGATCGTCGTCACCTACCTCGACCACCTCGAGTCCACGGACCAGCTGGACCTCGAGTCCGCGACCGAGTTCCTGGTCCTGATCGCGGCGCTGCTAGAGCTCAAGTCGCGGCTGATGCTCCCGAACGAGGAGGTCGAGGAGCTCGACGAGCTCGCGCCCGCCGAGGCCGCCGAGGAGCTCGTGGAGCGGATGCTGCAGTACGCGCGCTTCCGCGCCGCCGGTGCGCACCTGCGGGAGCTGGGCGAGCACGAGCGCGGGTTCCTGTACCGCAGCGCGCCACCCCAGCTCGGCCCGGCCGAGGTCACCGCGGGCGCGTACGAGCCGTCCGTGCTCGGCGCCGCACTCGGCTCGCTGCTGCGCACGCCGAAGCCGATCGACCTCTCGCACATGGCGATGCCGCGCGTCACCGTCGCCGAGCGCCTCACGCACCTGCGCGGGCTCCTCAAGCGCGCGAGCTCGTTCTCGTTCGACGAGGCGGTCAAGGACGCCGACCGCGTGACGGTCTGCGTCACCGTGTTCGCGCTGCTCGAGCTCTACAAGCGCGGCGAGGCGTCGTGGGAGCAGGAGGAGCCGTTCGGCGAGATCACGGTTCACGCGCACGCCGCCGCGCCGGTGGCCGGCGAGGCGGCGGCGGCGTGACGCGCCGCGCCCACGCCGCGCGCCCATCTCGTCCCGCGCCCGCGGAGGCCCGGCCGTGAACGCGCCGCTCACCCTGTCGGCGCGGCTCGAGGCGCTGCTGTTCCTCGCCCCCGACCCGGTCACGGTCGAGGAGCTCGCGGACGCGCTGCAGACGTCCGAGGAGGCGGTCACGAACGCTGCGCTGGCGCTGGACGAGGCGCTCGCCGAGCGCGGGCTGGTGCTCAAGCGCATCGGCGGCGGGCTCGCGCTCGCGTCGCACCCGGACGCCGAGGAGGCCGCGCGGCGGCTGCTCGCCCGGCCGCGCACGCCCGCGCTCACCCCGGCTCAGGCCGAGACGCTCGCGATCGTCGCCTACCTGCAGCCCGTGAGCCGGCCCGAGGTCGCGCGTATCCGCGGCGTCGCGAGCGAGTCCGCGACCACCGCGCTCGCCGACCGCGGGCTGATCGAGGAGGCGGGTCGCTCGCAGTTCGGCGCGGTGCTCTACCGGACGACGCCGCAGTTCCTGAAGCTCTTCGGTCTCGAGTCCCCGGAAGCGCTGCCGGACGTCGCGCAATGGGACCCGAGCCCGGAGGAGGCCGCCCAGCTGCGCGATCGCCTGCTCCGCGCCGGCGAGGCGCGTTCGGGCACCACCTAGCGGTTAGCTCCCGCTGCGTAGCGGGCACAAGCTGCGCGCCATGACCGAGCCTCCCCGCCCGTACGAGCAGGCCCCGCCGCCGCCCGACGGCCCGCCGCAGTACGCGCCGCCGCCCCAGCCGTACGGGCCGCCGCCGGCCTACTACCGCCCGCTCGAGGCACGTCTGCTCGCGGTGAAGGTCGTGCTCTGGCTGACCGTCGCCGTCACGGCGTTCGCGGTGGTCTCCGACCTGCTCGAGATCGCGCTCTTGAACCGGATGATCGCCGGCGAAGCGGTCAGCGATTCCGACGCCGACAACAACGACATGCGCCAGGCGCTCGTCGGCGGCCTGCAGCTCCTGCTGCTGATCGCGGCGGCGGTCGTGTTCATCATGTGGCTGTTCCGCGCCTACCAGAACAGCGACGCGGTCGCTCCGGGCGTGCGCCGCTACGGGCACGGCTGGGCGATCGGCGGCTGGTTCGTCCCGATCATGAACCTGTGGCGCCCGAAGCAGGTGGTCAATGACGTCTGGCGCGCCGGCGGGCCGCCGCCAGAGCCGAACGGCGTGGTCCAGGGATGGTGGGCGCTGTGGCTGTTCTCCAGCATCATCGGCAACTTCGCGGGACGGTCGGGGTTCAGCAGTGACACGCCCGAGGACATCCGGAGCGGGACCTACGCCTACCTCGTGTCCGACCTGACCGCGATTCCGGCGGCGATCCTGGCCATCGTCATGGCCGCGACGCTCACGCGCCGCCTCAACGAGCGCGCGGCGCAGGGCCCGCCCGGTTCTGCGGACGCCCCGCCCCGGTAATCGGTTGCGAGGAGTGCGGCCCGCGACGGCGAACCACGCGCCACTATGCGCAACTTCACGAGCGTTCACGGGTTGCGTTCCAGCGTGCGGAAATTGATCCTCGCGCTCGGCGCGACCGCTGCCTTCACGGGCGGCACCACAATCGTCCTGGCGCAGGCCAACGCGCAGCAAGACACGGAGTTCTCGGTCTATCCGGTCCCCGGCACCTTGACCGCGGGCGAGAAGACGACGATCTCCTTCCGGGGCGGGAACGCCGATGCGCTCGGCACGGTGACCGTGCGCGGTTCGCGCTCCGGCAGCCACCCCGGCAAGCTGGTCGCCCACTCCGACGGCCGCGGCGTCAGCTTCAAGCCCGACAAGCCGTTCGAGGCCAACGAGCAGGTGACGGTTCAGACGGACCGCAAGATCGTCGGGGCGAGCAACGGCGACTTCGAGATCAACATCGGCGACGAGACCACGCGCAAGGCGCGGCCGGTCGAGCTGCCCGACGTCGGCCGCGGCGACGTGCAGAAGTACGAGACGCGCCCGGACCTCTCGCCGCCCGCGGTGACGGTCACGACGGCCAAGCCCGGCCGCGCGCCCGGCCTGGTGTTCCTCGCGCCCAAGGCCGGTCGCGGCCAGGACGGCCCGATGATCATCAACGATCAGGGCGAGCTGGTGTGGTTCAAGGCCACGCCCGGGAAGATCCCCGCCGACTTCCGCGTCCAGCAGCTCGGCGGCAAGCCGGTGCTGACCTGGTGGGAGGGTCAGCTGTTCGTCGGTGACGGCGACGGCGTCGGCCAAGTCTACGACCAGAACTACCAGAAGGTGGCGACGGTCACGGCCGGCAACGGCTACTCGTTCGACCTGCACGAGTTCACGCTCACGCCGCAGGGCACGGCGCTCGTGCTCTCCTACGAGCGCTTCAAGCGCGACCTGCGCCCGTGGGGCGGCCCGAAGGACTCGCGCGTGGTGGACAACATCGTCCAGGAGATCGACCTCAAGACCGGCGCGGTGCTGTTCGAGTGGCACTCGTTCGGCAACGTCGGCCTCAAGGAGTCGGGCATCCCGGCGCCGACCGCACCCGGCTTCGAGTGGGAGTACTTCCACGTGAACTCGGTCGAGCTCACGCCGGACAACAACTTCCTGATCTCGGCGCGCAACACGTCCGCGGTCTACAAGATCGACCGCCGCACCGGCAAGGTCCTGTGGACGCTCGGCGGCAAGAACTCGACGTTCAAGCTCGGCAAGGGCGTCCGCTTCGACTGGCAGCACAGCGCCCGCACGCAGGCCGACGGCACGATCAACATCTACGACAACTCGGCCGCGCCGCCCACGCGCAAGAACTCGCGCGTGATCAACGTGCGCCTGGACGAGCAGGCCAAGACGGCCACGCTGGTGAAGGCCTTCAAGCACCCGCTCGGCCTGCTCTCGGCCAGTCAGGGCAACGTCGAGACGCTGCCCAACGGCAACCTGTTCGTCGGCTGGGGCTCGCAGCGCTGGTTCAGCGAGTTCGACGCGAAGGGCAACCTCGTCTTCGACGGCCGGATCGCCCGCGGCAACGACAACTACCGCGCGTTCCGCTCGCCGTGGCAGGGCTACCCGTCCAACGCGCCGCAGGTGACGGCCGAGGCCGGAGGCGGCAAGGTCACGGCCCGCGTGAGCTGGAACGGCGCGACCGAGGTCGCTCGCTGGGAGCTCCTCGGCGGCGCGGACGCGAACTCCCTCGCCCCGCTGGCGAGCGCCCCGTACAGCGGCTTCGAGACCGCGCTGTCCGCGAACGGCTCCCCGGCCGTCGTGGCCGTGCGGGCGTACGACGCGGCCGGCAAGGTCCTGACGACGTCCGGGACCACCAAGCCCGAATAGGCGGTAGCGTCCAGCGGATGATCCAGCCTGAGATCATCCGCTGGCCGTTCGCTCGCCCGGAGGAGCACGTCGCGGTGACGTGCCTGACCGTGCGCGAGCCGTGCCAGCCGAGCGTGCCCATCGTGCTCCCGCCGGTCGTGCGCCGGCCGAAGCCGGTCAGGCCGAAGCCGGCGTCTTAGCCGCGAGCTGCCCGCAGGCCGCGTCGATGTCGCGGCCGCGGGTCAGCCGGACCGTCGCGCGCAGGCCGTGCTCCTCGAGCGCGGCCTTGAAGGAGTCGATCGCGTTGCGCGAGGACCCGTCGTAGATCGAGTCCGTCGGGTTGTACGGGATCAGGTTGAGCTTGTAGATCTTCGGATCGAGGATCTGGGCGAGCTGGACGGCCTGCGCGTAGCCGTCGTTGACGCCCGCGAGCATCACGTACTCGATGAACACCTGGCGGCGCTTGCGCTCGTAGAACGCCTCGCACGCGGCGAGCACCTCCCGCAGGTCGTAGCGCTCGTTGACCGGCATGATCTGCGAGCGCAGCGCGTCCTCGGGCGCGTGCAGGGAGAGCGCGAGCCGGATCGGCATGTCGGTCTCGGTGAGGCGCTTGATGCCCGGCACCCAGCCGACGGTGGAGATGCCCGTGCGGCGGTGCGTGATGCCGACGTCGGGCAGCCGGCGGCACGTCTCCAGCACGTTGTCCAGGTTCATCATCGGCTCGCCCATGCCCATGAACACGAGGTGGTCGACGGGCTCGATGCGGCGGAAGTGCAGCACCTGGTCGAGGATCTCGGACGCCGTCAGGTTGCGGCCGAACTTCATCTTGCCGGTGGCGCAGAACGTGCAGGTGAGCGGGCAGCCGGACTGCGAGCTCACGCAGATCGAGCGGCGCCCGTCGCGGTAGCGCATCAGGACGGCCTCGACGGCGCGGCCGTCCTGCGTGTGGAACAGCGCCTTCACCGTCCCGTCGGACGCGTGGGCCTCGCGCACCAGCTCGAGCGTGCTGAACGGGACCTCCTCGGCGAGCTTCGCGCGCAGCGCGGCCGGCAGGTCCGTCATCTCCTCGTAGGACGAGGCGCCCTGGGACGCCCAGCGCCAGACCTGCCGCGCTCGGAAGGCGGGCTGATCCTCCAGCGTCTTCTCGAGCAACTGCAGATCCACGACCTCATATGGTGGCAGGGCTGTGAGACTGGCCAAGTACCTCGCCCACGCCGGCGTCGCCTCGCGGCGCGCGTCCGAGCTGATCATCGCCGACGGCCGCGTGACCGTGGACGGCGCGATCGTCACCGATCCCGCCCGCGACGTCGACGACTCCAACGCCGTCAAGGTCGACCGCAAGCGCGTCAAGGTCGCCAGCCAGACGCTCGTCGTCTACCTGGTCAACAAGCCGGCGGGGTACGTGTCCACCGCCAAGGACCCGCAGGATCGGCAGACCGTGGTCTCGCTCGTGCCGTCGTCCCAGCGGCTGTATCCGGTGGGCCGGCTGGACTTCGACACCACCGGCCTGATCCTGCTGACCAACGACGGCGACCTCGCCCACCGGCTCACGCACCCGTCGTTCGAGGTGCCGCGCACGTACCGCGCCCGCGTGGCCAACGCCCCGGTGCAGGAGCCCGCGCTGCGGGCGCTGCGCGAAGGCGTGCTGCTCGAAGACGGGATGACCGCGCCCGCCAAGGTCCGGAACATCAGCTCGGGCCATCTCGAGATCACCATCCACGAAGGCCGCAAGCGGCAGGTCAAGCGCATGCTCGAAGCGGTCGGGCACCGCGTGTACTCGCTCGAGCGCGTCGCCTTCGGGCCGCTGCGCCTCGGGTCCCTGCAACCGGGCGAGTTCCGCAAGCTCGGCCAGCCTGAGGTCGAGCGCCTGCGCTCGCTTGGTTGAATGGCGCCCATGCGGCTGGTCGCGCTCCGAGGCGCCAACGAGGTCACCGAGAACACCGCCGAGGCGATCCTCTCGGCCACGGACAAGCTGATGCGCGAGATCCTCGCGCGCAACGAGCTGGGCGCCGACGACCTCGTCAGCTGCATCTTCACGCTCACGCCGGACCTCGACGCGCAGTTCCCCGCCGCCGCCGCGCGAGCGATGGGGCTCTCGAGCGTGCCGCTGCTGTGCGCGCGGGAGATCCCGGTGCCGGGCGCGCTGCCGCAGATCATCCGGGTGCTGATCCACGCCTACATGGATCGCCCCGCCGAGCACGTCTATCTCGGCGAGGCGGCCAAGCTGCGGCTGGACCTCACCGGCGCCCAATAGCGGCGCTTCGTGTGCGCGGCCGGCTTCGCCGGCGCGTGCCCACTTCGGCTTGGAGATCGCTTCGCGGATCTCTAAAGGCGCTGGTAGCGGCGCACGCTCAGCGGCACGAAGATCGCCGTCAGCAGCGCCGCCCAGGCGAGCGAGGCGAGCACCGGGTGCTGGAGCGGCCACACGTCCGGCACGTCGCCGGTGGGCGAGCCGAACAGCTCGCGGCACGCGGTCGCCAGCGCGGTGAGCGGGTTCCACTCCGCGACCTGGCGCAGCCCGTCCGGCAGGCCCTCGACGGGCACGAAGATCCCGGACAGGAACATCAGCGGGAAGATGATGCTGAGCGCGATCCCGTCCGCTCCGTCCGGGTCGCGCACCATCAGGCCGATCCAGACGCCGACCCAGGTCACGCCGAACGCGGTCACGATCAGCAGCGCGAACGCGGCCAGCGTCTCGAGGATGGTGCCGTGCGGCGCCCAGCCGACGATCAAGCCGCAGATGACGACCACCACCAGCCCGGCGCACAGTTCCACCAGCTCGGCGATGGTGCGGCCCGCGATCACCGATGCGCGGGCGATCGGCAGCGCGCGTAGGCGATCCATCAGCCCGCTGCGGATGTCCGACGCGACGCCGACCGAGATTCCCGGGATCGTCCCGATCATCGACTGGGCGAAGATGCCGGACACCAGGTAGTCGTGATAGTCGCCGCCGCCCGGGACGGCGATCGCGGACCCGAAGACGTAGGCGAACAGCAGCACGAACACGATCGGCATCAGCAGCCCGCCGAACAGCTTCTCGGGGATGCGCGGGATGTGGCGCAGGCTGCGGCCGGCGAGCAGCCGGATCTCCAGGACCGTGTTCATGTGAGCGCGAAGAACGCCTCGTCGAGGGTGGGTTGGGCGAGCGACGCCTCTTCGACGTCGAGGTCGTCGAGCGCGTCGAGGATCCGGCGCAGGTCGTCCGGTCCGTTCGGCGCGGCGACCGACACCCGCCGCGCGCGGGGATCGACCTCGGCGTCCAGCCGTCGTGCGGCCTCCTCGAACGCGTCCAACGTGATGTGCACGCGGCGTTCACCGACGCGCCGCTTGAGCTCGGCCGGCGTGCCCTCGGCCACGGTTCGCCCGCCGCTCAGCACGACGATCCGGTCCGCGAGCCGGTCGGCCTCCTCCAGGTACTGGGTGGTGAGGATGAGCGCCGCGCCTTCGGTCACGAGGTCGGCGATCGCGCCCCACATGTCGGCGCGGGCGGCCGGGTCGAGCCCGGTCGTGGGCTCGTCGAGGAAGACGACCGGACGGCGGACGACCAGGCAGGCCGCGAGGTCCAACCGGCGCCGCATCCCGCCGGAGTAGGTGCCGAGCAGCCGGCCGGCCGCGTCGGCGAGGCCGAAGCGCTCCAGCAGTTGCTCCGTCCGTGCCGCGGCGTCCGCCTTCGACAGCCGCTGCAGACGCCCGAGCAGCATCAGGTTCTCGCGCCCGGTCAGCCGCTCGTCGAGCGACGCGTCCTGCCCGGCGACCGCGATCTGCTCGCGCACGGCGGCGGGCGCGCGGGCCACGTCGTGGCCGGCCACCTCGGCCCGACCCGCGGTGGGCTCGAGCAGCGTCGTAAGGATCCGCACGGCGGTCGTCTTGCCGGCGCCGTTGTGGCCGAGCAGGCCGAGGACGGTCCCGGGCGCCACTTCGAGGTCGAGGTCGCGGAGCGCGTCGGTCTCGCTGAACCGGCGGCCGAGCGCATCCGTTCGTACGGCGTACGAATTCATACGGCGTACGGTAGGAGTACGCTGTACGAATGTCAAGCCTCCCGCCGATCTGGGCTCGCGACGAGCCGAAGGGCCGCGGCCGGCAGTCGCCGCTCTCGCGGGCCGGGATCGTGCGGGTCGCGATCGAGGTCGCGGACGCCGAAGGCATCGAGGCGGTCTCGATGCGGCGGCTCGCGCGTGAGCTGCAGGCGGGCGCGATGTCGCTCTACCACTACTTCGAGAACCGCGACGAGCTGCTCGAGCTGATGGTGGACACGGTCGCGGGGGAGATGGTCGTGCCGGCGCTGCCGAAGAGCTGGCGGCCGGCGCTGGAGGCGGTCGCGCGCCGCAGCCGGGGGATGTTCCACCAGCATCCGTGGGTGCTGCCGATCCTGCAGGGCGTGCCGACGGTCACGCCCAACCTGCTGCGTCACATCGAGCAGTCGGCGCGGTCGGTCGCCGCGCTGGAGGGCGTTCGCCCGGAGCTGCTCTCGAACATCGTCAACGCCGTCGACGACTACACGATCGGCTTCACGCTGCGCGAGCTGGACATGCAGGACCGGCGCGAGCGGCGCAGCTGGGACGACCCAAACGTCCGCTACCTGCTCGAGAGCGGCGAGTTCCCGCTCGTGGCCGAGTTCGTGGCGAGCGACTCGCCGCTGCCCGCGCCGGACTTCGAGCTCGGGCTCAAGTGGCTGCTGGACGGGTTCGAGGCCGAAATAGACTGAGGCGCATGGCGATCGAGTACGGCGAGAAAGTTCGGCGCATCCCGGTCTATCCGGCGGCCGAGGGCTACGGGTACGAAGGGCCGGTCGCCAAGATGGCGTCCAACGAGTCGCCCTATCCGCCGCTTCCGCAGGTGATCGAGGCGGCGTCCAAGGCGCTCGCCGGCATCAACCGCTATCCGGACCCGACGAACGCGGCGTTGCGGCGCAAGCTGTCGGACCTGACCGGCGTCCCCGCGCAGCGGATTGCGATCGGCAACGGCTCCTGCGACATCCTGCTCGCGGCCGGCGACGCGCTGCTCGAGCCCGGCGCGGAGCTGGTGTACGCGTGGCCGTCCTTCTCCGTCTACCCGCACCTGGCGGCCGCTTCCGGCGCACGGGCGATCGAGGTCCCGCTCGACTCCAGCCACTACCACCAGCTCGACAAGATGGCCGAGGAGATCACGGCCGCCACGCGGCTGGTGATCGTCTGCAACCCGAACAACCCGACCTCGACGGCGCTGCCCCTGGACGAGATCGAGGCCTTCATCAACCAGGTCCCGCGCAACGTCGCGGTGATCCTCGACGAGGCCTACATCGAGTTCAACGTCCTGCAGGACCCGGACGACTCCGTGCAGCTGCTCGACAAGCACCCGAACCTGATCCTGCTGCGCACGTTCAGCAAGATCTACGGCCTGTGC
Source organism: Solirubrobacter deserti (assembly GCF_003344625.1). Lineage (GTDB taxonomy): Bacteria > Actinomycetota > Thermoleophilia > Solirubrobacterales > Solirubrobacteraceae > Solirubrobacter > Solirubrobacter deserti. The sequence continues at coordinate 417,210 of NZ_QPKJ02000001.1, forward strand.
GGGCTGCGGGTCGGCTACGCGCTGTGCGGGGCGGAGTCGTTCCGGACGGCGGTGGATCAGGTGCGCCAGCCGTTCTTCTGCAACGCGGCCGCGCAGGCCGCGGCGGTCGAGGCGCTGAACCACCAGGACGAGGTGACGCGCCGCGTCGAGCGCAACCTCGCCAAGCGGATCGGGCTCGAGGACGGGCTGCGCGCCCTGGGGATCGAGCCGGCGCAGTCGCAGGCGAACTTCGTCTGGTTCGACCTGCCGGAGACGGCGTCCGAGGCCGACGTGCTGCGCGGGCTGTCGATGACCGGCGTGCTCGTGCGCTCCGGTGAGGCGCTCGGCCGCGAGGGTGCGCTGCGCGTCACCGTGGGCAACCAGGCCGAGAACGAGCGTTTCCTGGAAGCGCTCGCTCCGCTGCTGTAAGGTCCGCCGTGCTTATGACGACGTCTGCCGCACAGAAGCTCCACGCGCAGGCGTCCGCGTACCCCTATTACGGCTGGCGATTTAGTTAGGCGCTCGGCCGGCGACGCACCGTCTCCGTCCGCATCCTGGGCCTGAGGGCCGAGCGCCGGAGACTCCACTCGCCGTACGTCTTTGCCAGCCTTTTCAGTCCAGGGAGTACCAGTCAGATGATGATCGTCATGCAGCCGGGCGCCACCGAGTCCGACATCGAGTCCGTCGTCGAGCGCATCGAGAGCTGCGGCGCCCGCGCCCACCTCTCGCGCGGCGAGGAGGTCACCGTGATCGGCGCGATCGGTGACCGCGAGCACGTGCAGCGGCTCGGCCTCGAGGGCCACGCGGGCGTGCAGCAGGTCGTGCCGATCCTGCGGCCGTACAAGCTCTCGTCCAACCAGTTCAAGTCGGGCGAGCGCTCCGTCATCGAGATCGACGGCCGGCGCATCGGCGGCGAGCACTTCTCGATGATCGCCGGGCCGTGCACGGTCGAGTCGCGCGACCAGGTGCTCTCCACGGCGGAGACGGTCGCCGCGGCGGGCGCGTCGATGTTCCGCGGCGGCGCGTACAAGCCGCGTTCATCGCCGTACTCGTTCCAGGGCCTGGGCCAGGAGGGTCTGCGCCTGCTGGCGGAAGCCAAGGAGCGAACGGGCTTGCCGATCGTCACCGAGTTGATGGACGCACGTGACGTCGAGCCGATCCTGGAAGTGGCGGACGTGATCCAGGTCGGCGCGCGCAACATGCAGAACTACCCGCTGCTGGCCGAGATCGGCCGCACGGGGCGGCCCGTGCTGATCAAGCGCGGCTTGTCCTCCACGCTCGAAGAGCTGCTGATGGCCGCCGAGTACGTGCTCAAGGAGGGAAACCCGAACGTGATGCTGTGCGAGCGCGGCATCCGCACGTTCGAGACCGCCTACCGCTTCACGCTCGACATCATGGCCATCCCGATGCTCAAGGAGCTCTCGCACCTGCCCGTGATCGTCGACCCGTCGCACGCGCCCGGGCGCCGCGACATGGTCCTGCCGCTGTCGCTGGCCGCCGCCGCGGCGGGCGCGGACGGCATCATCGTCGAGGTGCACCCGAACCCCGAAGAGGCGATCTGCGACGGCCCGCAGCAGATCTACGCCGAGGAGTTCGCCGCCTACCTCGAGCAGGTCGAGCGCGCGGCCGCTGTCGCCGGCAAGGTCCTGAGCGCCGCGGCGTGAAGGTCGCCGTCGTCGGTGTCGGGCTGATCGGCGGTTCGATCGGCCTTGCGGCTCGCCAGCGTCTGGGGGCGCACGTGGTGGGCTGGGACCCGTCGGCGGGTGCGTTGGAAGCGGCGGTCGCGCGCGGCGCGATCGTCGAGGCGTGCGCTTCGTTGGTGGACGCGGTCGGGGACGCCGACTTCGCGTTCGTGGCCGCGCCCGTGCACGTGCTGGCGGGCGTGGTCAGCGAGGTGCTGGCGGTGGCCGGGCCGCAGTGCGTGGTGACCGATGTCGGCTCGGTCAAGCGCGCGGTCGCGGGCGCTGTCTCCAATCCGCGCTTCATCGGCGGGCATCCGCTGGCGGGCGCGGAGACAGCGGGCGTCGAGCACGCGCGCGCGGACCTGTTCACCGACGCGACGTGGTACCTGACGCCGACGCCGAACACCGAGGGCAGCGCGTTCGAGCGCCTGCACCGGCTGATCACGCGCATCGGGGCGTGGCCGACCGCGGTCGAGCCCGAGACGCACGACGTGATCATGGCCTCGGTGTCCCATCTCCCGCACGTGCTGGCCAACGTGCTGGTGGCGCAGGCGGCGCGCGTGCTGGGGGAGGAGCGCCTGCCCGCCACGGGGCCGTCGTTCCGGGACGTTACGCGTGTCGCGGGCGCGAACTCCGTCGTGTGGGGTGGGATCTACGCCGCCAACGCCGACGCGCTCGTGGCCGCGATCGACGACCTCGTCGCTCGCCTGTCCCACGCGCGTGACATGCTCGCGGCCGGCGACGCGGCCGGCATCGCCGAGTGGAACGACGGCGCGCGCGATGACCGCCGGCGCCTGCTGGAGGCCGGCCTGGCCGGCGGCGAGGTCCACGAGCTGCGCGTGCTGGTCCCCAACCGCCCCGGGATCGTGGCGGAGATCGCGCTGGCCCTGGGACGCGAGACGATCGACATCGTGGACATGGGCCTGTATCCCTCGTCCGGCTCCCACGGCACGGTCGCGCTGTGGATTCGCGGCGCCGTCGTGGCGCAGCAGGCCGAACGACTTGTCCGAGAACTTGGGTTGGAGGTTGTGAGAGCGTGAGGTTCGATCCGTCTGGTCCGTTGAAGGGCACACTGCGTGCGCCCGGCGACAAGTCCATGTCGCACCGTGCCGCGCTGTTCGGGGCGATGAGCGCTGATCCGGTGCACGTGACCGGCTACCTCGACGCGGCCGACACCCGGTCCACTCTGGCTGCCGTGCACGCGTTGGGCGCGCTCGTCGAGGACGGCTCGCCGGGGACGCTGACGATCCGTGGCCCGGGCCTACGCGCCGCGGGCGAGGCGTCGATCGACGTGGGCAACGCGGGTACGCTGATGCGGCTGCTGCCCGGCTGGCTCGCGGGGCAGGACGGCGGCACGTGGACGTTCGACGGCGACGAGTCGATCCGCCGCCGGCCCGTCGACCGGATCGCGCGGCCGCTGCGTGAGATGGGCGCACGGATCGATGCCGTGGACGACCGCCTGCCGCCGTTCACCGTGCACGGCTCGCCGCTGCACGGCATCGAGTACGCGCTGCCGGTGGCGAGCGCGCAGATCAAGTCGTGCGTGCTGATGGCGGGCCTGCTCGCGTCCGGCACCACCACGATCGTCGAGCCCGAGCCCTCCCGGGACCACACCGAGCGCCTGCTCGCCCGCTCGGGCGTGAAGATCGCGCGCGACGGCGACCGCATCTCGCTCACCCAGCACGACGAGCTCGAGCTCGGCTCCATTCACGTGCCCGGCGACCCCTCGTCCGCCGCCTTCCACATCGCGGCCGCCGTGCTGGTGAAGGGCTCGCGGATCGTGATCACGGACATGAGCGCGAACTGGACCCGCGTGGGTTTCGTCCGGATCGTCGAGCGCATGGGCGGCGTGGTCGTCGGCGACCTCGAGTCCCCCGACGCGTCGACGATCCGCCCGGACGAGCCGGTCACCGAGCTCGATGTCACCTCCGGTCCGCTGGTCGGCACCGTCGTCGAACCGCACGAGGTCCCGCTCGCGATCGACGAGCTGCCGCTGGTGGCGCTGCTGGGCTGCTTCGCCGAGGGCGAGACCGTCGTCACCGGCGCGGCCGAGCTGCGTGTCAAGGAATCGGACCGGATCGCCACCGTCGTCGACGGCCTGCGCGGCCTCGGCGCCTCGATCGAAGCTACCGACGACGGCTTCGTGGTCCAGGGCACCGGCGGCCTGCGCGGCGGCACGATCTCCTCGCACGGCGACCACCGCCTGGCGATGCTCGGCGCGGTCGCGGGCCTGGCGAGCCGCGAGGGCGTCACGGTCGACGGCATGGAAGCGGCCGCGGTCTCGTATCCGGGCTTTGAGCGCGATCTTGGCTTACTTTTGTAACGGTTACGCGTAGATCCGCGCGTGCCCCTCGCGCATGATCACGGGGTGGTCGACCTAACTCGCGAAATCCGCGACTTTCGTCGACCACCCGAGGTCGAAATCGCGCGGGTGGCGGCGCGGCAGCACGGGCTGGTGACCGTTGCGCAGCTGGGCGCGGCCGGGTTGGACAAGGACGCGATCGCGCGGCGAGTGCGCTCTGGGCGGCTCCATCGCCTGCGCCGGGGTGTGTACGCGGTGGGGCACACCGCGCTCTCGCGTGAGGCGCAGTTTCTCGCGGCGGTCCTGACGGCGGGCGAGGGGGCGGCGCTCAGCGGCCTGGCGTGCGCTGAGCTCTACGAGGTCCGGCGTTGGCGCGCCCCCTGTATCGATGTCGTTGCCCCGAAGGAACGCCGCGTCCGCACCAACGCGCGCATTCACAAGGCCAGGCTGCACCGGGACGACGTCACGGTCCACAAGGGCATCCCGTGCACGACGATCGCCCGCCTCGTCGTCGATCTCACCGATCAGATCACCTCGTGGGAGATCGCGAACGTCATTCACGAGGCCGCGTTCCGCGGCCTGTTCCGGCTCGAGGACACGTGTGCGGCGATCGAGCGCGGACGGGGGCGGAAGACGAGCGTCGCGAAGAAGGCCGTCCAACTCCACCTCGACGGCAGCGCCGGCGTCCGCTCCCGCGGCGAGCTCCGCTTCCTGATCGCGCTCGAACGCGACGGCCTCCCCGAGCCGCGCCTCAACACCGACCTCAACGGCCACGAGGTGGACTTCCACTGGCCGGCCCTCAAGCTCGCGATCGAGTTCGACGGCCCGCACCACGCCCGCACGCGCACGCAGCGCCAGGACGAACGGAAAGCCGAGGCGTGGCGATCCGCCGGCTACGAGCTCCTGCGGTTCGCACCCGAACACGTCGGCGCGGCCCTTCGGGCGGTAACCATGAGGTAACCGGAACCCCGCGATATGCAGGCACTCTGCGCGGTGCATGGTCACTCGGCGCCGCCTCGGCTCAGCCGCGGGGGTCGCGCTTGCGCTGGTCGCGCTCGGGGTGTTGTGCTGGAGCCGAGCGGACGAGCTGCAGCGTGCGCTCGCGCTCGTCTCAGTCGCCTCGCTCGTCGCGCTCACGGCGCTGCACCTGGTGACGTTGATCGTGCGCAGCGAGGCGTGGCGGCTCACGCTGGCGGCGGTCGAGGGGTCGGTGCCGCCGCGAAGAGCGGTGCACGGCGCGAACGCCGGCGCGTTCTTGGCCGGGTCGATCGAGTCGCACAGCGCGCTGCCGGCGCGGGTGGTGCTGCTCAAGCAGCTCGCCGGGCCGCGGGCGCCGAAGGCGACGCAGATTCTCGTGAGCGACGCGCCGATCTTCCTGCTCGAGGTGTGCGCGACCGCGCTCATCCTGTGCGGCGCGACGCCGTGGGGCCTCGCGCTGCTCGCGGGCGCGATCGTCCTGCTGTTCACCGGCGGGCACGCTTCGCAGCGGTTCGAGCGGCTCGCGGCGCTGCGCGGGCTCAAGGTGCTGCGCGACAAGCGGCGGCTCGCGGCGCTGACCGGTTGGGTGAGCGTCATCAGCGCGATCGGCGCCGGGCGGGTGGCGATCGCGCTCGCGGCGTGCGGGGTGTCGCCGACACCGGAGAGGGTCGGGATCGCGTTCACGGCTTCCGGCGCCTACGCGCTGTCGCCCGTGGGTCCGGGCGCGCCGGTGGCGGCCACCGTCACCGCGGTCGGCACGGGCGGCGCGCCGATCGCGGCCGGGCTCGTGCTCGCCGCGACCTCGATCGGAGCGGTGATCGTGTACGCGCTGCTGGTCGCCGTCACGCTTCTAGCGCTCCGACAGCCACTTTCACGGCGCGTTGACTTGCGTGCGCCGAGCGCGTGATCGGGTGCCAGGCATGAAGCGATTCATGCTGGCCACCGTGGCCATGACGGCCCTGCTCGCCCCCGCTGCGGCGAGCGCGCAGGACGCGCGTCTCGAGGCGCGCGCGATCCTGCCCGCTGACGCCACGTTCCCGGCGCCCTTCCCCGGCGTGCCGAACACCGACCCGGCGCCCGCGCCGGGCGCCGCGCAGCCGGTCGGCGGCTTCTCCGCCCTGCTCGACGCCGGCAACGGCAGCTACTGGGCGATGCCCGACAACGGCTTCGGCAACAAGACGAACTCGCGCTCGTTCATCCTGCGCCTGTACAAGGTCCGCCCGAACTGGCGCACCGAGTGGAGCGGCCGCGGAACGGTCAACATCCAGTCCGCGATCACGCTCAGCGACCCGGACGAGAAGGTCCCGTTCCCGATCGTCAACGAGACCACGCCGGAGCGCATCCTCACCGGCGGTGACTTCGACATCGAATCGGTCCGCCAGCTCCCGGACGGCACGTTCTACTTCGGCGAGGAGTTCGGCCCGTTCCTGCTGCACGTCGACGCGCAGGGCAAGGTCCTCGACGCCCCGATCGCGATCCCGCGCATCGGCGGCCAGCCGCGCGTCCAGTCCCCGGACAATCCGTACCTGTTCGGCCGCACGCCGAACCTCGGCGGCTCGTCCGGCTTCGAGGCCATGGCGCTCTCGCACGACGGCAAGTTCCTGTACCCGATCCTCGAGAACGCCGTCACGGGTGACGATCCGCTGATCCGGCGCGTGTACGAGTTCGACGTCAAGGAGCGCCGCTACACGGGCCGCACCTGGAACTACCGCATGACCCAGCCCGGCCTGTTCGTCTCGGACGCGGTCGCCATCGGCCGTGACCAGCTCATCGTCACCGAGCGCGACAACAACCAGGGCGAGGCCGCGGCCTGGAAGAAGGCGTTCGTCATCGACGTCCCGGACCGCCGCCCGAACCTGGCCAAGCGCGAGATCGTCGACCTGCTCAACATCAGGGACCGGGACGGCATCTCGCTGTTCGGCGCCCGTCCGGGCGACTTCGGCCTGGGCAACCCGTTCGAGTTCCCGTACGTGACGGTCGAGGCGGTCCTGCCGCTCTCCAACAACGAGCTGCTGTTCGTCAACGACACGAACTTCGGCTCCACCGGCCGCAACTCGGCCCTGCCGGACTACAGCGACTTCATCGTCCTGAAGGTCCCGGGCATCAGGAACTGAGCGCGTCGAGCGCCGCGTCGACGTCCGCCTCGGTGTTGTAGAGGTGAAACGACGCGCGTAGACGGCCCGCGCGGGCGGCGGCCATGATCCCCGCCCGCGCGAGCTTCTCCGTCGCGTCGTCGATCGCGGACGTGACGATCGCCGAGTCGCCCTCCGGCTCCCCGAGCCCGCGCCGGAAGCGGTTCGCGAGCGCCAGGTCGTGCGCGTGGATCGCCTCCACGCCGATCTCGTTGATCACCCGCAGCGCCGGCTCGGTCCCGACCCAGCTGAACCACGCGGGCGAGGTGTCGAAGCGGCGCGCGTTCGGCGCGAGCCGCAGCGGCGGGCCGAACTGGTCCGTGAGCGGGTCGTTGGCCGCGTACCAGCCGGCCTGGTGCGGCGTCAGCGTCTCGGCCAGCTCGGGCTTGAGCACCAGGAACGCGGTGCCGCGCGGGCTCATCAGCCACTTGTAGGCCGCGCACGCGACCGCGTCGAAGCGGGTCGCGTCGAGTGGCAGCCAACCGATCCCGTGCGTGGCGTCGATCACCGTGCGCGCGCCGTGGTGCTCGGCGGCGGCGGCGATCGCGTCCAGGTCCGCGAGCTCTCCGGTCGAGGACTGCACCGCGGACACCGCGACGACGTCGATGCTCGCGTCGATGGCTTCAGCGAGCCGGTCGAGCGGGACGAAGTCCACCGTCACCCCGCGCTCGGCCTGCGCCAGGAACGGGAAGATGAGCGACGTGAACTCCGGCTCGGGGGAGAGGACCTTCGAGCCGTCCGGGATCGCCGCCGCCACCTGCGCGATCAGCCCCGACACGTTCGCCCCGACCGCGACGTTCTCCGGGTGTGCGCGGACGAGCGTGGCGAACTCCGCCCGCGCGCGGTCCGTGACCGCCGTCCAGTGCTCCCAGCTGACCCGCCCGTGGCGCCAGTCCTCCTGCGCCCGTTGCAGCGCCTCCCACGCCGGGTCGGGTGGAAGCCCGAAGCTCGCGGTGTTCAGATAGACGGTCTCGGGGTGCCACAGGTTCGCGATCACCCGCGACAAACTACGCGGCCCCGAGCGGCCGAGGCGTCGGTGTCCAGTTGAAGCGCTCCGCGTGCGGCTTGAGGACCCCGTTCACGAACTTGCCCTTGGACGGCGCGAGCTCGAACTCCGCGAACAGCAGCTCGTCGCACGGATAGTCGTAGACCAGCCGCCCCTCCACGTACAGCAGCTCGAGGACCCCGCGCACGGCATCGAACCGGTACGCAGCGATGGCTGAGGAGTCACACCGCACCCAGCCCCGCTCGTGCACGGCCGCAACGATACGCCCCGGGGAGGCGGACGTCACGGCGCGAGGCGGCGCGGCGGCGCGGCGGCGCGGTCTACGCCGCGCGCGTGCGGCGCGGCGGGTCGACCGCGGCGGCGAGCGCGGCCGCGAGCGGCGCCGCCTCCTCGAGCTCGAGCGTGGCGATAGTGACGCGGACGGCGGGACCCGCCTCGAGCCGAAACGGCGCACCCGCGGCGACCGCGACGCCGTGGCCGAGCAGCGCGCGGACGGCAGCGTCCTCGTCGGGCACGGGCACCCACACGTTCAGCCCGCTGCGGCCTTCGGCCGCGATGCCGTGGGCCGCGAGCGCGTGCACCAGCGCCGCGCGGCGGGTGGAGTACACGTCGGCGGCCCGCCGGACCAGCGCGGCGATCTCGCTGTCCGCCCACAGCCGCGCCGCCAGGCGCTGCAGGATGGAGCTCACCCAGCCGGGCCCGAGCGAGAGCCGGCCCTCCACCCGCGCGAGCGTGAGCTCGTCCGCGGTGAGCACCGCGCAGCGCAGGTCCGGGCCGAGCCACTTGGAGACCGAGCGCACCACCGCCCAACGCCCGCCGGCGCCCGTGGCCGAGCAGTACGGCACGCCCGCGACCGGGCCGAGGTGGTCGTCCTCGACCACCAGCACGTCGCGCAGGAGCTCACGCAGCTCGCCGGCGCGCTCGGCGTCCAGCGCCGCGCCGAGCGGGTTGTGCCCGCGCGGTGTGACGATGGCACCCCGCGCGCCGGCGGCGAGGGCGGCGGCAAGCGACTCGGGCCGCATGCCGCGGCCGTCGACCGTGACCGGCGCAAGGCGCAATCCGAGCGCCCGCGCCAGGTCGAGCACGCCCGGCCACCCGGGATCCTCGACCGCCAGGAGATCGCCCGGCGCGAGCTGCGCCGCCAGCACCCGCTCGATCCCGTCCAGCGCCCCGTTCACCACCACGACGCGCTCGGCGGCCACGCCGTCCGCAATGAAGGCGGCCCGCGCCAGCTCGGCGAGTCCACCGTCGACCGGAGCCTCGCCGTAGAGCCGCTGCGCGAAAGGGCCGCGCTGCGTGGCCGCGGCGGAGCCGGACCCCCTCGTGGAGGCGCCGGACGCGAGCGCCGTGAGCGCGGGCGCGAGGTCGGGAAGGAACGCCGGATCCGGGTTGCCGAGCGCGAGGTCGCGCGTGCCCGGTGGGAGGGGGGAGGGCGCCCGCGGCGATCGCAGCGGCGGGCGGTCGGCCACGCGCGTCGCCGAGCGGGCGCGGGAGACCACGACACCGCGGCGGCGAAGCTCGGCCAGCGCGGACGCGACCGTGGTCGGTGACACGTCCAGCGAGTCCGCCAGCGTGCGGACGGACGGGAGCTTCGTGCCCGGCGACAGCACGCCGGAGGCGACCGCGCGCTCGACCGAGCCGGCGATCTCTTCCGCGGACGCTCCAGATATGGCAAACTGTACTGACACAGAAGTCAATCTGTACTGTAACAGATGCTCAAGACACCGAGAACCAAGCTCACCCGCGTCCCGCAACGGGGCAGCCACGACAGCGAGACGCTGTACGCGATCCTCGACGAAGCGCTCATCGGGCACGTCGGGTTCGTCACGCCGACCGGCCACCCGGCCGTGATCCCGACGCTGATCGCCAGAGACGGCGACGAGCTGCTCATCCACGGCAGCAACGCGTCCCGCACCGTCCGCGCGCTCCGCGCGGGGCAGGAGGCGTGCGTCGAGGTCACGCACATCGACGGGCTCGTGCTCGCCCGCAGCGCGTTCCACCACTCGATGAACTACCGCTCGGCGATCCTCTACGGCACGCTGCAGCCCGCCGAGGACAAGGAACGCGCGCTCGAGGTCTTCACGAACAAGCTCGTGCCGGGCCGCTGGGAGCACGTTCGCTGGCCGAACCCGCAGGAGCTCAAGGCGACCGAGGTGCTGAGCCTGCCGATCACCGAGGGCAGCGCGAAGGTCCGCACGGGCGAGCCGATCGACGACGAGCCCGACTACGCGCTGGACACGTGGGCCGGCGTGATCCCGATCACGACCGTCCGGGGCGACCCGATCCCCGATCCGCGGCTGCCCGACGCCATGGACGTCCCCGAGCACGTAAGGTCGCTGACGGACCGGTAGCTAGCCTCTGTAAGTCATGGTCATCGCCATCGACGGGCCCGCCGGAGCGGGGAAGTCCACGGTCGCGCGCGCAGTTGCGCAGCGGCTCGGCTTCACCTACCTGGACACGGGGGCGATGTACCGCTGCGTCGGCCTCGCCACGCAACGCAGCAGCGAGCCGGCGGCCACGGTCGCCCGGCGGATCGAGATCGAGGTCGGAGAGCGCGTCCTACTCGACGGCGAGGACGTGACCGAGGCGATCCGCGCCCCGGGCGTGTCGGAGGCAGCCTCCAAGGTCGCGGCGGACCCCGAGGTGCGCCAGGCGCTCGTGGCCAAGCAGCAGGCGATCGTCGCCGACGGCGACTGGGTGGCCGAGGGCCGCGACATCGGCACCGTCGTCGCGCCCGACGCGGCCGTCAAGGTCTTCCTCCACGCCGACCCGGAGGAGCGCGCGCGCCGCCGCGCCGCGCAGCTGAACCTGGACCCGCAGGACGTGCTGGCCAAGCAGCGCACCCGCGACGAGCGCGATTCCAGCGCGGGCCGCTCCACGCTGCAGGCGCCCGAGGACGCGACCCCCGTCGACACGACCGGCCTCACGCTCGACGAAGTCATCGACCAGGTGGTCACGCTCGCGATCGAGGCCAAGGAGATCCAGGCATGAAGGTCGCCGTCGTCGGCTACCCCAACGTGGGCAAGTCGTCCCTCGTGAACCGGCTCACGCAGTCCCGCGAGGCGGTCGTCCACGAGCGCCCCGGCATCACGCGCGACCGCAAGGAGCTTCAGACGGACTGGAACGGCCGCACGTTCACGCTGATCGACACCGGCGGCGTGGACACCCAGGACGAGGACCCGCTCGCGGTGTCGATCCAGGATCAGGCGCGCGAGGCGCTCGCGGACGCCCAGGTCGCGCTGTTCGTCGTCGACGCGCGCGCCGGCATGCGCCCCGGCGACGCCGAGATCGCGAACATCCTGCGCCGCGGCGAGATCCCGATCGTCGTCGCCGCCAACAAGATCGACAGCCCGAACGACCTCCCGCTCGCGCACGACTTCTACGGCCTCGGCCTGGGCGAGCCGCTCGCCGTCTCCGCCGCACAGGGCCTGGGCACGGGCGATCTGCTGGACCGCCTCGTCGAGCTGCTGCCGGAGGAGGAAGAGCTCCCCGAGGAGGACGAGGACCTTGTCCGCCTCGCGGTGATCGGGCGCCCGAACGTCGGCAAGTCCAGCCTCGTCAACGCCTTCCTCGGCCGCGAGCGCGTGATCGTGTCCGACATCGCCGGCACCACGCGCGACGCGATCGACACGCCGATCGAGGTCGACGGCCGCAAGGTGATCCTCGTCGACACGGCCGGCATGCGCCGCCAGGCCAAGGTGACCGAGTCGGTCGAGTACTACACGAACCTGCGCAGCCAGCGCGCGGCCGAGCGCGCCGACGTCGCGCTCGTCGTGTGCGACGCGCAGGACGGCGTGACCGCCCAGGACCTCCGGATCGCCGAGCTGGCGATGAAGGCCGGCTGCGCGACGGCGCTCGTGCTCAACAAGTGGGACATCACGGGCGGCGACCAGGAGGCGCGCGGGCCCGGCGGCGGCGTCGGCGCCGAGGAGCTGGACGCCGAACGCGCCCGCGTGAACCAGAAGCTGCGCCTGCGGCCGCGGGTGCTGACCGCGTCCGCCAAGACGGGCCGCAACATCGCGCGCGTGCTGACCGAGGCGCTCGCGATCGCCGACCGCGCCAAGCACCGCATCCCCACGCCGGAGCTCAACCGCTTCCTGGCCGACGTGATCGCCGCGCGCCAGCCGCCGGCCAAGCAGGGCCACCGGCTCAAGATGCTCTACATCGCCCAGGTCGGCGAGGCGCCGCCGCGATTCGCCATCCAGGTCAACTCCCGCCAGCGTGTCACCCGGGACTACGCCTACTTTGTGGAGAACCGACTGAGAGAGCGGTACGGGCTCGACGGAGTGCCCGTGATCATCGACTTCGTGGAGCGCAAGAACCGCTCCAAAGCTGAACGAATGGCCTAATAGCCAACAACCTGAAACCCGCTAGCCTTTCACGTTCAATGAGCCATCAAAGCGACAACGAGTACCTGTTCACGTCCGAGAGCGTGACCGAAGGCCACCCCGACAAGGTCGCGGATCAGATCTCCGACGGCGTGCTGGACGCCGTGCTCCGCGAGGACCCGACCGGCCGCGTGGCCTGCGAGACGCTCGTGAACACCGGTCTCGTCGTCGTGTCCGGCGAGATCTCGACCTCGACGTACGTCGACATCCAGGAGATCGCGCGCGAGACGATCCGCCGCATCGGCTACACCGACGCCGAGCTCGGCTTCTCCGCTGATTCCTGCGCCGTCATCAACGCGATCGACAAGCAGTCGCCGGACATCGCTCAGGGTGTCGACGAGGCGCTCGAGCATCGTGTCGACGAGTCCGACACCGACGAGCTGGACATCGCCGGCGCCGGCGACCAGGGCATGATGTTCGGCTACGCGTCCAACGAGACCGAGGAGCTCATGCCGCTCCCGATCTCCCTCGCGCACCGCCTGGCCGAGCGCCTCGCCGCGGTCCGCAAGGACGGCACGCTGAACTACCTGCGCCCCGACGGCAAGACCCAGGTCTCGGTCAAGTACGTCGACGGCAAGCCCGTCTCGATCGAGAAGGTCCTGATCTCCACGCAGCACGCCGAGTCGGCGACGCGCGAGCAGATCACGAACGACCTGTGGGAGCAGGTCGTGCTGCCGATCCTGCCGGCCGACAAGTTCGACGCCGAGAAGCTGCGCAAGAACTTCCTCGTGAACCCGACCGGCCGCTTCGTCATCGGCGGCCCGGTGGGCGACGCCGGCCTCACGGGCCGCAAGATCATCGTCGACACCTACGGCGGCATGGCTCGCCACGGCGGCGGGGCGTTCTCGGGCAAGGACCCGTCGAAGGTGGACCGCAGCGCCGCGTACGCCGCGCGCTACGTCGCCAAGAACCTCGTCGCCGCCGGCCTGGCCGACCGCGTCGAGGTCCAGGTCGCCTACGCCATCGGCGTCGCGCACCCGGTCTCGGTGATGGTCGAGACGTTCGGCACGGAGAAGATCGGCCGCGGCCGCATCGCCGCCCTGGTCGACGAGTTCTTCGACCTGCGCCCGGGCGCCTTCCGCGAGTACCTGCAGCTGCACCGTCCGATCTACCAGAAGACCGCCGCGTACGGCCATTTCGGTCGCAACGACGAGGACTTCACGTGGGAGAAGACGGACAAGGCCGCCGCGCTGCGTGAGGCCGCCGGCCTCGCGGTCGCAGACTCCGTTGCGTAGCAGCTAATCCGCGCTTAAACGGGTAAAGGGGACCCCCATGAGGGGGTCCCTTTCTCGTGAATGACGTCCGGCTCGACACCAACTTCGTCGACTACCTGATCGTCGCCAGCTACTTCGTCGTCGTCCTCGGCGTCGGCTTCGCGGCCAAGCGCTACATCAAGTCCAGCCTCGACTACTTCCTGTCCGGGCGGTCGCTCCCGGCCTGGATCACCGGCCTCGCGTTCATCTCCGCCAACCTGGGCGCGACGGAGGTGCTCGGCATGGCCGCCAACGGTGCCCAGTACGGCGTCGCGACGGTCAACTACTACTGGCTCGGTGCGATCCCGGCCATGGTCTTTCTCGGCCTGGTGATGATGCCGTTCTACTACGGCTCGAAGGTCCGCTCGGTGCCGGAGTACCTGCTGTTGCGCTTCGACAAGCAGTCGCATGTGTTCAACAGCGTCACCTTCGCGGTGGCGACGATCCTGATCGCCGGCGTGAACCTGTTCGCGCTCGCGCTCGTCTTGAAGCTGCTGCTGGGCTGGCCGATCATCGTCGGCATCATCGTGGCCGCGGTGGTGGTCGCCGCGTACATCACGCTCGGCGGCCTGTCGTCGGCGATCTACAACGAGGTGCTGCAGTTCTTCGTGATCCTCGCCGCGCTGATCCCGATCACGGTGATCGGCTTGTTCGAGGTCGGCGGCTGGGGCGGTCTGCAGGACAGGGTCAGGGAGTCCAAGCTCGGCGAGGCGGGTCTGCACGCGCTGGAGGGCACGAACCCGGGCGACGTGACCAACCCGATCGGCGCGACGTGGATCGGGCTCGTGTTCGGCCTCGGCTTCGTGCTCGCGTTCTCCTATTGGACGACGAACTTCGCCGAGGTCCAGCGGGCGCTGTCCGCGAAGGACCTCAGCGCGGCCGAGCGCACGCCTCTGATCGGCGCGATCCCCAAGCTGTTCCTGCCGTTCGTGATGATCGTCCCGGGCATGATCGCGCTCGTGGTCATCCCGGGGCTCGGCAGCGATCAGCCGAACATGGAGTACAACAACGCGATCCCGCTGCTCATGAACGAGTACCTGCCCAACGGGATGCTCGGCATCGCACTGACCGGCCTGATGGCGTCGTTCATGGCGGGTGTGGCGGCCAACGTGAGTGCGTTCAACACCGTGGTCACCACCGACCTCGTGGAGCCGTACCTGAAGAAGGGCATGCCCGACGAGTGGTACATCCGCTTCGGGCGCATCGCGACGATCGGCGGCATCTTCGTGTCGATCTTCACCGCGTTGATCGCCTCCACCTACGACAACCTCATGAACTACCTGCAGGCGCTGTTCTCGATCTTCAACGCGCCGCTGTTCGCCACGTTCATCATCGGCATGTTCTGGAAGCGCATGACCTCGGCCGCGGCGATCTGGGGCCTGATCGCGGGCACGGTCACCGCCGCCGGGCTGTTCATCGGCTACAAGGCGGGCTGGATCGGCTTCGGCTCCGACCTCGACCAGTCGATGTGGGGCGCGGGCGCCGCGTTCGTGGTCGACGCCGTCGTCACGGTGGTCGTGTCGCTCATGACCAAGCCCAAGCCGGTCGACCAGCTGCAGGGGTTGGTGTACGGCATGGCCAACGTCGACGAGAGCGTCAAGCGCCCGCCACACTGGTGGGAGTCGCCGAAGCTGCTCGGGTTCTCGGTGCTCGCCGGGGCCGCCATCCTGACGCTCGTGTTCTGGTAGGAGAAGACCGTGTCCGATACACCGAACCGGGCCGAGCGCGCCGCCAACCTCTTCGACCTGCGCCGGATCATCGGCGGGCTGTTCGTCGCCTGGGGGGTCCTGCTGATCGTGCTCGGGCTCCTCGACGTCGGCGACGTCGACAACGCGATGAACATCAACCTCTACTCGGGCATCGGGATGCTGGTGTTGGGGCTGCTGTTCCTGCTGTGGGCGTTCACGCGCCCCCTCGGGCGCGAGTTGCGCGAGTCAGAGCAGGCGAGCGGCAGCGCCCGGAGCGACGGCGAAGGCACCCGCCGGCCGGGGGACACCGGGTCCTAGCAGCGCGAGGACCGAACCGCCGAAGCCGCCGCCGACCATCCGGGCGCCGGCGGCTCCGGCGGCCTTGAGTCGCTCCACGGTGGCTTCGACCTCGGGGACGGACGCCTCGTAGTTGTCGCGCAGCGAGGCGTGCGACTCGTCGAGCAGGTGGCCGAGCCCTTCGAGGTCGCCCGCGTCGAGCGCGAGCGCGGCGGCCTCGACGCGCTCGTTCTCGCTGACCACGTGCGCGACGCGGCGGCGGAGCGTGTCGTCGAGACCCTCGAAGTCGCGCGCGTCCCGCAGGCTCGTGATGCCGAGCGCCTCGCACGCCGCGCGGCACTCGGCACGGCGCTCGTTGTAGCCACCGGCGGCGTGCGTGTGCGTGGCGCCGGAATCCACGGTCACGAGCTGCCACTCGCCGAGGTCGAGCGGATGCGGGTCCACGTCGAGGCTGCGGAAGTCGATCCGCAGCACGTGCCCGTCCCGCGAGCACAGTGAGGCGAGCTGGTCCAGCAGCCCGGTCTCGGCGCCGACCCAGTCGTTCTCCACGCGCGAGCACAGCTGCGCCAGCTCGAGGAGGTCGTCGGGCTCGCGGCCGAGCAGCGCGAGCGCCAGCGCCGCCTCGAGCGCCGCGCTGGAGGACAGGCCGCTGCCCTGCGGGACGTCGCCGCTGATGGTCAGGTGCGCGGGGGCGACGTCGAATCCCGCGGCGCGCAGCTCGCCCACCATCCCGCGCGCGAACGCGCGCCAGCCCTCGGCGCGCTCGGGCGCGTCGAACTCGTCCCGTTCGCCCAGATCGAGGGCGTCGACGGTGAACATGCGCGCCGGCTCGGCCGTCACGGTGACACCCCGCTCGATCGCGAACGGCATCGCGAGCCCGTCGTTGTAGTCGGTGTGCTCGCCGATCAGGTTCACCCGACCGGGGCCGAACGCGCGCACGCTCACGGTTGACCGCCGCGGGAGCGGGGTAACGAGCCGTCATGAGGGAGACGCGCCGGGAGTTCCTGGCGGCCGCGGCCGGTGCCGCGCTGGTGCTGGCGGGCTGTGGCGGATCGTCGCGCTCGGACGGCGCCCAGGTGACGCTCGACTTCTGGAACGGCTTCACCGGCGGCGACGGGCCGCAGATGCTCGCGCTGGTGCAGGCGGTGGAGAAGGAACATCCCGAGATCCGCGTGCGGATGGTGACCGCGCGCTGGGAGGACTTCTACACGAAGCTGCCGGCCGCCGTGGCGAGCGGCGAAGGGCCGGACGTCGCCCTCATGCACGTCGACCAGATCCCCACGAACGCCGCCCACCGCACCATCATGCCGCTCGACGACCTCGTCCGTGACCTCGATCTGCAGGAGGACGACTTCGCCGCGCCGGTCTGGCGCGCCGGGGCGGTGGACGGCCGACGCTACGGCGTGCCGCTCGACATGCACCCGATCGGGCTCTATGCCAACCAGCAGGTGCTGTCTGAGGCAGGGCTCGATCCCGAGAGCCTGCCCACGACGCGCGACGAATATGAGTCCGCGCTCGAAGAGCTCAAGGGCAAGGGCGTCCAAGGGCACTGGGTGACGCCGTTCTTCTTCACCGGCGGGCACCAGTTCATGTCGCTGCTGTGGCAGTTCGGCGGCGACCTGACCGACCCGGAGGCCACGCGTGCGACGTGGAACTCGGACGCGGGCGTGGAGGCGCTGGAGTGGATGCGGAGCCTGATCGCCAAGGGCTACTCGCCCCGCAACGTCGGCCAGGACGCGGACTCGATCGCATTCAAGAACGGCCAGAACGCGTTCATCTGGAACGGCGCGTGGGCGATCGGCGACTACGGCTCGACCGAGGGCCTGGAGTGGACGCTCGCGCCGCTGCCGAAGATCGGGAGCGTGGCGGCCGCCTGGTCGAACTCCCACAACTTCACCGTCATGCGCCAGCCCACGCCGGATCCGCAGCGGCTGGAAGCGGTGAAGGTGCTGATCGACGGCGTCACCCGCTCGCCCGCGTGGGCCGAGGCGGGGCAGATCCCCGCGCGCCGGAGCGCCCGTGAGAGCGAGGCGTTCCGCAAGCTCGAGGCGCAGTCCGCGCTCGCCCGGCAGGTGCCCGATCTGCGCTTCGCGGCCGCGGCGCCCGGGCTGTCCGACGTGCGCGAGTCGACGCTGGACATCGCCGTCGCGCAGGCCATCAACGGCTCGCGTCCCGTGCGGGAGGCGCTCGACGACAGCGCGCGCCGGGCGAACGAGCTGCTCGCGCTCAACCGGGAGAAGTACGGCACATGAAGCGCGCCACGCCCTGGCTGTTCCTCGCGCCGTACCTGCTGCTCTTCAGCGCCTTCGTCGCCGCGCCGGTCCTCTACGGCCTGTGGATGTCCCTGCACAACTGGGACCAGTTCCTGCCGGAGAAGCCGTTCATCGGGCTGGAGAACTACGCGAACCTGTTCACGCCCGGCTCGGCCAAAGCGGGCCCGTTCTGGGACGCGATGCTCGCCACGGGCATCTTCACGCTCTTCAGCGTCCCGCTGCTCGTGGTGCTGCCGCTGGGCGTCGCGCTGCTGCTCAACCGCCGCTTCAAGGGCCGTGCCGTGTTCCGCGCGATCTACTTCGCGCCCTATGTCCTGGGCGTGGTGGTCGTCAGCATGGTGTTCCGTTTCGTGCTGGACCCGAACATCGGCGCGCTCAACCACCTGCTCGGGACGACGACGCCGTGGACCACCGCGCTCCC
This sequence comes from Solirubrobacter deserti, assembly GCF_003344625.1. Taxonomy (GTDB): domain Bacteria; phylum Actinomycetota; class Thermoleophilia; order Solirubrobacterales; family Solirubrobacteraceae; genus Solirubrobacter; species Solirubrobacter deserti. Next base: position 435,609 of record NZ_QPKJ02000001.1, read on the forward strand.
ATGGGCGTGGGTGTCGCTGATCGGCATGACCGTGTGGTGGACGCTCGGCTTCAACGCCGTCATCTACCTCGCCGGCCTGCAGGACATCGACCGCTCGCTCTACGACGCCGCCGCGGTGGACGGCGCCGGCCGCTGGCAGCAGTTCTGGAACGTCACCCTGCCGTCGCTGCGGCCGGTGACCGTGTTCGTGGTCACGGTGACGATCCTCGCCTCGGCGAACTTGTTCGGCCAGTCTTACCTGATGACACAGGGCGCGCCCGAGGAGAGGACCCGCTCGGCGATCATGTTCATCGCCGAGGAAGGCTTCCAGGACTTCAACCTCGGCTCCGCCGCGGCGATGAGCTACGTGCTCGCCATGTTCCTGATGGCGCTCAGCGCGGGTGTGTTCTTCTTCTTCCGCAAGCGGGGTGCGGCGTGAAGCGCGCATGGGTGTGGGTGGCGTTGATCGCGCTGTCGGTCATCTACCTCGCGCCGATCTTGTGGATGTTGGTGACCGCGTTCAAGACCGAGGAGGAGTCGGCCGCCTCACCGCCGACATTGCTGCCGTCGCAGTGGTCGACGGAGGCGCTCGACACGATCTTCTCCTCCTCCGCGCAGACGCCGGTGCCGCGCTGGTTCGTGAACTCACTCGTCGCCGCGCTCGGCACCGGCCTGGTGGTCGTGCTCACGGCCGCCCCCGCCGCGTACGCGTTGGCGCGCATGGAGTTTCCGGGCAAGCGCCTCGTGTTCGGGTTGATCGTGGCGACGCTGTTCGTGCCGCCCATCATCTTCCTGGCACCTAACTATGAGATCGTGGAAGCACTCGGCTGGCTGGACTCCCTTCCGGCGGTGATCTTCCCCGTCTCGGCCGGCGCGTTCGGTGTCTTCTTCCTGCGTCAGTTCTTTGTCGGTCTCCCGAAGGAGCTCGAGGAGGCAGCGCTGCTGGACGGCGCGAACCGCCTGCAGGTGTTCCTGCGGATCGTGGTCCCGCTCTCGCGCCCGGCGCTCGCGACGCTCTTCCTGCTGTCGGTCTTGACGAACTGGAACGACTTCCTGTGGCCGCTGTACGTGCTCTTCAACCCGGAGAACCTGACGCTCGGCCCCGGTCTCGGGTTGCTACAGGGCGCCAACCAGACCAACTACGCGCTGCTCATGGCCGGCGGCCTGGTCGCCAGCGTGCCGGTGCTCATCCTGTTCGCCGTCGCCCAGCGCTACATCATCGAAGGCGTCTCGCGCAGCGGGCTCAAAGGGTGAAGGTCTACGACGGATATTTCGCCGACCCGTTCGTGTTGCGTCTGCCCGAGGGTGGCTACGCCGCGTACGGCACGGGGTCGATGGTCGACGGCCGCGCGTTCGAGATCCTGCGGTCCGCGGACCTCGTGCACTGGGAACGGGTGGGTGGAGCGCTGGAGCCGCTCGACGGCTTCACCGACTACTGGGCGCCCGAGGTCGCGTTCCACGACGGTGCCTACTACCTGTACTACTCGCCCGGCGTCGGAGACCAGGGACACCGTGTGCGGGTGGCGGTGTGCGAGTCACCCTGGGGCCCGTTCCGTGATGCGGGTGTGGTGCTGACTCCCGGCGAGCGCTTCGCGATCGACGCGAGCCCGTTCCGTGACGCTGACGGTCAGTGGTACCTGTACTACGCGTGTGACGTGCTCGAGGGCGAGCGCGTCGGCACGACCGTCGCCGTCGACCGCCTGGTGACGATGACCGAGGTGGCCGGCGAGCCGCGCGTGCTCCTGCGCGCTTCCGACGACTGGCAGATCTTCCTACGCGACCGTGAGATGTACGGCGCCGTCTATGACTGGCACACACTGGAAGGCCCGTTCGTGGTCCGGCGGGACGGGCGCTACGTGCTGTTCTACTCCGGTGGTTCATGGGAACGCGACACCTACGGCGTCTCGTACGCGATCGCCGACCACCCGCTCGGGCCGTTCACCGAACCCGAGGTCGGACCGGTGGTGCTCCGCGACGGCCGCGGGCACAACTGCGTCGTCGACGACTCGATCGTCTACCACGCGTGGGAGGGCGAGCGGCGCGTGATGTGCGTCGCGCCCCTGCGATGGGACGGGCTCAGGCCTCGAGCCGTTCCCGCATGACCCGGATCGCCTCAGGGCTCTCGTCGATCAGCAGATAACGACGGCCGAGCTTGGCCGCGACCGCTCCGAGCGTCCCGGAGCCCGCGAACGGGTCCAGGCACAGGTCCCCGGGCCGGGAGCTCGCCTGCACGAAGCGGCGCAGCAACCCCTCCGGCTTCTGTGTCGGGTAACCCGTCTTCTCACGGCCCGTGGGGGAGACGATGGTGTGCCAGATGACGGACGTGGGCCGCTTGCCCTTGGCGGCCTTCTCGGGCGTCACCAGCCCGGGCGCCATGTACGGCTCACGGTCCACGCTCTCACTGTCGAAGTAGTACTCGCGCGGATCCTTCACGTACACGAGGATCGTGTCGTGCTTCTGCGGCCAGCGGCCCTTCGGCTTGGCGCCGTAGTCGTAGGCCCAGATCAGCTCGTTGAGGAAGTTCTCGCGACCGAACAGCTCGTCAAGGAAAAGCTTGACGTAATGAGCCTCGCGGTAGTCGACGTGCAGGTAGAGGGTGCCGGTCGGGTCGAGCACCCGCCACAGCTCCTCCAGCCGCGGGGCGAGGAAGCCCAGGTAGTCGTCGAAGTGATCCTTGTATGACGATTCCGCCAAGAGCTTGGTGGTGTAGCGACGGCCACCGAAGCCGACGCGGTCACCGTCGTCGGCGGGGGTCATCACCAGTGAACGGCGGGTCTGCGTGCGCCCGGTGTTGAACGGTGGATCCGCGTACACCATCTGCGCCATCGCGTCAGGCAGCTCGCGCAGGTGAGTGAGGTTGTCGCCCTCGAGGATCAGCGCCGGCCGCCCGTCAACACTGCGGCGGCACCGAGCGCGATGTACACCGCGCCGGTGACGCGGTGCCCGTGGCGAAAGCCCTTCAGCCGCTGGGCGGCGGTGGAGGCGGCGAAGGCGTAGGCGCAGTCGAGTGCGAACCCGAGCGCGCCCAGCACGGCGCCGAGCACCAGGATCTGCGTCGCGACCGGGCCGCGGCCAGGATCGACGAACTGCGGCAGGAAGGCGAGGAAGAACAGCGTCACCTTCGGATTCAGCAGCTGCACGACGATCGCCTGTCGGTACGCGCTGCCGCGCGGGGTCTGCGCGGCAGCGTCGCCGCCGCGGCTGAGCAGCGCCTTCACGCCGAGGAAGACGAGGTAGGCCGCGCCCGCGTAGCGGATCACGTCGTAGGCGGTGTCCGAGGACGCGATCAGCGCGCTCAGTCCCACCGCGGCAGCGACCACGTTGATCGCCGTGCCCGTCAACAGCCCGAGCGCCGATGCGATCCCGGCCGAGCGGCCCTCCGCCATCGAGCGCGTGGCGATGTAGACCATGTTCGGCCCCGGGATCGCGATCAGCGCGAGCGCGGCGAGAGCGAACAGGGCGAGCGTGGACGCGGACGGCACCCGCCGAGCCTATCGGCGCGCCCGGGGGAATCGCCCTCTGGGCGATTCCCCGAGCGACGTGAGCCGCAAGGCGAGCGTCGCCACCGTCAGAGCAGGTCGGATATCAGCGCTGCCGCGCGGGTCGCGCCGTAGGTGTCCACCGCGAGGTATTCCGGCTGGCGGCCGATCTCCTGCGCGATGGCGTCCGCGATCTGCTCCGGCCCGTCGGTCTCGAAGTCCATGAAGCGGCCCGCGCCGTAGCGCTCGAGCCGGTGGCGCACGTGGAAGTTCTGCTCGAAGTGGTGGCGCAGCGGGAACGCGAGGAAGGGGCGCTGGTTGGCGGTCAGCTCCATCGCGGTCGTCAGCCCGCCCTGGACGACGGCCAGGTCGCACGCCGCCAGGTGCTGGTAGAGGTCGCGGACGTACGCGCGGATCTCCAGCCCGGGATGCGGGGGCAGCGTCGCCGGGTCGATCCGCGGGCCGGCCACGACGATCATTCGCAGCCCCGGCACGCGCTCCCGGGCCAGCGGGTACGCGGCGATCACGCTCCGCAGCAGCGCGCCGCCGACCCCCGAGCCGCCGACCGTGACCAGGCAGACCGGCTCGGGACCGTACCCGAGCGCGCTGCGGAGCCGCTCGCGGTCCGGCACCGGCGCGAAGCCGGTCACGTAGCCGGGGAAGTCGAAGTGTCGCTCGGTCCAGTCGCGGATCAGCGGCAGGTCGGCGCCGAACGCGTCGGGGACCACGTCGTCGGGTTCGCCGACGAACAGCGCGCGGTCGCGCAGCCCGGGATGGCGGTCGATGTGCTCGATCATCTCGGCGTTGTAGTCGGCGGTCAGCGCGGCCTCCCCGTCCACCGGCAGCCAGCCGACGAAGTCCGTCAGCCACACGTAGGGCGCGCGCTTGAGGGAGGGATTCTCGTGCAGGAAGTAGTCGAGCTCCCACGCCTCGTCGCCGATCCAGAGGTCGTAGTCCTGCGCCTCCACGACGTCGTGGAAGACCATGAAGTTCGCGATCAGGATCTCGTCCATCCGGCGCCAGGCCTGGAAGCAGTGCAGGTCGTGCTCGGCCGACTCGGACTCGAAGTGCGCGGACTCGTTGGCCAGGTGCGCGCTCGCCGGGTGGATGCGCTCACCCTCGGCCTCGAGCACGCGCGTGACGGGATTCTGCGCGAGCCAGTCGATGTCGAGGTCGGGGTGCAGGCGGCGCAGATCCTGCGCGATCGCGACGTCGCGGCGCGCGTGGCCGAGGCCGATGGGGGAGGAGACGAACAGCGCGCGGGGGCGCTTGGAGCGGACGCGCCGCGGCGGCTGGCCGCCCGCGAACTCGTATAGGAGCCGGTTGACCTCCACGGGCTTGCGCGCCTGCGGCCCGTGGCCGACTCCCTCCATCGTCACCAGCCGTCCGCCGGTGGCCTCCGCCAGCGCGGCGCCCTGCGCGTGCGGCCGGATGCGGTCGTCGTCGCCGTGGATGACCAGGACCGGACACTGGATCCGTGAGACCGTGTCCTCGAACGACTCCAGCCGGCACAGGGAGAGCGCCGACATGGTGTTCGCGAGCGTCTCCGGGTCGGTCTCCAGCGCCCACTCGATGCAGTCCTCGATCTGCTTGGTCGAGTGCGGCTCGGTGAACATCTCGCCGAAGAAGAACTCCAGGAACCCGCGGTAGTCCTTGCGCCAGTAGTGGCGGTTGTACTTCGCCCACGGGTCGGTGGAGCCGGTCAGGTCCTCCTCGAAGCGGGCGCAGATCGCCCGCTCCGGGTGATTGGGCGCGAGCGAGGTCGAAGGGCCGATGTAGGCCACGCCGCGTACGCGCTCCGGGTGGTTCGCGGCCAGCAGCGTCGCCCACAGCGCGCCGCACGACAGACCCGCGAGGAAGGCCTCGCGGGTCTCGGTCGCGTCCAGGACAGCGAGCGCGTCGGCCGCGAACTCGGCCTCCGCGTACGCCTCGACGCCGGGCGGGCGGTCCGACTTCCCGTTCCCGCGTCCGTCGAACGTGATCACGCGGAAATGCCGCGCCAGGTACGCGATCTGGGCCTTCCACAGGCGCGAGTGGATGATCGACCACGTCGGCAGCAGCAGGATCGTGTCGCGCCCGCTCCCGGAGACCTCGTAGAACAGCCGCACGCCGTTGCGGGTGACGTAGCCCTCGTGGTTCGGGTGGCGGGCGCGGCTCACCGGCGGACCTCGAACACGAGGTTGAACGGCGTCTCGGCCACGCGCCGGAAGCGCGTGAAGCCGGCGGCGGTGACGACGTCGCGCAGCCGCGCCTCGCCGGCCTGCGCGCCGAGCGCGAGCCCGACGTCCTGGCTGAGCGACGCGGGCGTGCACACGAGCGTGGACACGGCGTAGTAGACGCGGCCGACCGGGTTCAGGTTCTCCTCGACCGTGTCGCCGGCGAACGGCTCCACCAGCAGCCACGTGCCGTCCGCGGCGAGCGCCTGGCGGATGTGGTGCGCGGCGCGGACCGGGTCGCCCATGTCGTGCAGGCAGTCGAACGTGGTCACGAGGTCGTAGTCGTGGCCGGGGAAGTCCTGCGCGCTGGCGACCTGGAAGCTGGCGGCGCTGGCCTTCGCGTTGGCCGCCGCGATCGACGCGTCGTGGTAGTCGAAGCCGCGCACGTCGGAGGCGGGGTAGGCGTCGGCCATGATCAGGGTGCTGGCGCCGTGGCCGCAGCCGACATCGGCGACGCGCGCGCCGGCGCGCAGCTTGTCCTCGACGCCCTCGAGCGCGGGAATCCAGGTCTGCGTGAGGTTGTGCTGATAGCCGGGGCGGAAAAAGCGTTCGCAGCCCTCGAACAGGTCGTGGCCGTGCTGGTGCCAGCCGACGCCGGCGCCGCTCTTGAACGCCTCGGCGATCTTCGGCTCGTCCCGCACCGCGGCGGTCATCAGCTGGAACGCGCCCGGGAGGAAGACGGGGCTGTCCTCCTCGGCGAGCGCCATCGCGTGCTCGGCGGGGAGCGCGTAGCGGCCGTCCTCGTAGGCGACGTAGCCGCCCGCGGCCTGCGCGTTGAGCCACTCGCGCACGTAGCGCTCGCTCGTCTGGGTCTTGTCCGCGAGCTCGCGCGGCGTGAGCGCGCCGGCGCCGGCCATCGCCTTGTAGAGGCCGAGCCGGTCGCCGATCACCACAAGGGCGGCGTTGAGCGTCGCGCCGAGCTCACCCACCGCGGTCATGACGAAGTCCTGGAGCTTGGCCTCGTCGATTGTCTGTGTCGTCATGGCGCGACGCTAGATCTGCGGTTGCGGCGCTCGCATCGGGAGGGGGTCCTGGTCCTGGGTCAGGACCCGCGCCAGCGCGGTGCGCGAGTCGATCGCGAGCTTGCGGTAGACGCTCTGCAGGTGGTGGTCGACGGTCTTGGGCGAGAGGAACAGCTTGCCCGCGGCCTCGCGGATCGTGTGGCCCTCGGCGAGGATCAGCGCGACCTGCAGCTCGCGCGGGGTGAGCGCGTCGAGCGTGAGCGGGGTCCGACGGCGGGCGGTCTCGCCGCTGGCCTGCAGCTCCCGGCGGGCGCGCTCCGCCCAGGGGACCGCGCCGAGCGCGTCGAAGGCGGCGATCGCGGCGCGGAGCGGCTCGCGAGCCTGGCTGCGCCGCTTGGCGCGCCGCAGCGCCTCACCCTGGGCGAGCAGGGTGCGGGCGGTCTCGAAGCGATCCGGCGTGTGGGCGTGCAGGGCAAGCGCGGCGTCGTAGTCGCCGCGCGCGCGGGCGAGGCGGGCGAGCGACCAGGGCTGGCCCTTGGCCTGCGCCGCGGCGGCGAACGCGTCCAGCGGCGTCTCCGGCACGAGCCCGGCGAGCTCGGGCGCGGGTGAGACGTCGGGGTCGGCGATGCCGCGGTCGTCGAGCAGGTGCTGCTTGGCGGTGAGGTGGGTGATCGCGGCGTCGAGGTTGCCGCGGCCGAGCTCGAGCTCCGCGTGCGCGTCCAGCGCCCACAGCTCGAAGAACGCGAGCCCGCGCTGCCGGGCGAGCTGCAGGGCCTCGGCGGCGTGCGGGGTCTCGCGCCCCTGGCGGGCCTCGACGCACGCGAGGCCGGCGAGCGCCGCGCACAGGTTCGTGGCCTGGCCGGTCTCGCGCGCGAGCCGGATCGCCTCCTCATAGAGCGCGACCGCGACGTGCGGGCGGTCCGACGTGGCCGCGTCCCGCGCGGCGAGCCACAGCGGAAGCGGCAGCTCGCCGACCGCGCCCTGGCGGCGGGCGGTCTCAGTCGCGCGCTGGATGAGCTCCCGCCCGCGCTCGGCTTCTCTGAGCCACAGCGCGCCGGTCGCGGCCGCCGCGAGCAGCGCCGGGTCCGAGGAGTCGTCCAGCAGCGCGGTCGCCTCCCGCAGCAGCGGGACGCCCGCGTCGTCGCCGTTGTAGATGAGCGCCATGCCGAGCGCGAGCGTCGCCCGGACCCGCGTGCGGACGGGCGCCGCGGGCGTGAGCGCCGCCCACGCCGCGCGGGCGGTCGCGAGCATGCGCGCGGGATCGGCGGCGCAGATCGCGGCGTCGGTGGCCTGCGCGAGCATCTCGGCCGCGCGCTCGGGCGGCGCCTCGCGCGCGGCCGCGACGAGCACGTTGTGGGCCAGCTGCACGTGCCCGCCGTGCAGGGCCGCGTGGCCGCGCAGATGGTCGATCTCGACTCGCAGCGGCGGGTCGGTGCACAGCTCCCGCGCCTCGGCCAGACGCTCGTCGGCGCGCTCGGCGTGCCCGGCGAGCCACGCGGCCTCCGCCGCGTGGAAGAGCCGCTGCGCCCGGCGGGGCTGGTCGGCCGTGAGCCGCGCGGCCCGCTCGAGCGAGCTCGCCGCGGCCGTGTACGCGCCCCGGCCTCGGGCGCGCAGCCCGGCCCGCTCGAGTTCCTCCGCCACCCCGTCGTCCGGCCCGAGCGCCGCCGCCGCTCGATGCCACGCCCGCCGGTCCGGGTCCGGCTCCACCCGCGCGAGGGCGGCGTGCGCGGTTCGCCGCTCGTCCGGCGCGGCGCACCGGTACGCCGCCGAGCGCGCAAGGGGATGGCAGAAGCGGACGCGATCGAGCGCGAGGGTGATGAGGCCGGCCCGCTCGGCGGCGGCGAGCGGCGCGAGGACCGCGGCGGCGCCGCCGGCCGCGCCGCTCGTGCCGGCTGGGCCGCTCGTGCCGGCCGGGTCGCTCGTGCCGGCTGGGCCGCTCGTGCCGGTCGGGCCGGTCGGGCCGTTCGTGCCGCTCGTGCCGGTCGGGCCGCTGCCGCCGGCCGCGCCGCTCACGCCTGGCGCCGCCATATCTCTTGCGGCGGCCGCGATCACGCCCAGATCTCCCTCCTCGTCGGCGGCCGCCAGCGCGAGCAGGCGCCGGGCCGGCTCCGGCAAGCCCCGCACGCGCGCGGCGAAGGTCTCCTCGACGCTCGTGCGCACGGGCACGGCCGGTTCCAGCGCAAGCCCGGCGGCGGACGCGGCCAGCTCGACCAGCGCGAGTGGGTTGCCGAGGGTCGCCTCGAAGGCGCGGTCGGCGGCGCCCGGGGGCAGCGGGCGGCCCGCGTGGCGCTCGAGCAGCGCGGCGGCGGTCGCGCGGTCCAGGCCGGACAGCGACAGCTCGGGCAGGTCGAGGCGGACGCGGCTCGCGACCAGGATCGCGAGCGCGTCGGCGAGCAGGCGGCGGGCCGCGAACAGGATCGCGGCCAGGGAGGACGCGTCGAGCCACTGGGCGTCGTCGATCACGACGAGCACCGGCGCCTGCTCCGCGCACGCGGTCAGGAGCGTCAGGGTCGCGGCGCCGATCAGGAAGCGGTCTCCGGCCGCGCCCTCGGCGAGCCCGAGCGCCGCGCGCAACGCGGCGGCCTGGGGCGCCGGCAGGGTGTCCACGCGGTCGAGCACGGGCCGCAGCAGCGAAAGCAGGCCGGCGAACGGGATCTCGGACTCGGACTCGACGCCGGTCGCGCGCAGGACGGTCATCCCGGACGCGCTCGACAGCGCGTACTCGAGCAGCGCGGTCTTGCCGATGCCCGCTTCGCCGGTGATCGTCAACGCCTCGCTGGTGCCGAGGCGCGCGTTGGCGAGCAGCCGGTCGATGCGGGCCAGCTCTTCGGCGCGGCCGATCACCATGGCGCGATCCTACGGTCCGGCGACCGTGCCACGCTAGGGCTCGCCGATGATCGCCCGGGTCGAGCCGCTCACCACCACGCGCCGCCTGTCGGGCCCGTTCGACTACAAGGCCGACGGGCTCGCGCTGGACGTCGGCTCGATCGTGCGGATCCCGTTCGGGCACCAGCAGCTCGACGGCGTGGTGGTCGCGCTGACCGACAGCACGGACGTGCCTGAGGAGAAGCTCGTCGTGCCCACGGACGTGCGCGACGACAGCGTCCCGCGCGACCTCGTCGACACCGCGCTGTGGATCGCCGAGGAGTACTGCTCCACGCCCGCGCGGGCGCTGCAGATCGTCACGCCGCCGCCCGGCAAGGCCAAGACGTACCTCTTTGCGGAGCCCACGGGTGAGACCGGCAAGCTCACCGCCAAGCAGCAGGAGCTGATGGAGCGGCTCCCCGGCCCGGCCGGCAAGGACCTCGCCGCGCTGCGCCGGCTCGAGGCGCGCGGCCTGGTGACCATCAGCGAGCGCACGGAGCGTCGCGTCCCGCGCACGAACGCCACCGAGGACCGCGCGCACGAGCTCACGCAGCCCCAGGTGGAAGCGCTCAAGGCGATCGACGAAGGCGGCTCGCACCTGCTGCACGGCGTGACCGGCTCGGGCAAGACCGAGGTCTACCTGCGCGCGGCGCAGGCGTGCCTGGAGCGCGGCGAAGGCGTGATCGTGCTCGTGCCGGAGATCGCGCTCACGCCGCAGACCGTCGCGCGCTTCCAGGCCCGCTTCGGGGACACGGTCGCGCTGCTGCACTCGGCCCTGTCGGAGGGCGAGCGCTACGACGAGTGGCGCCGTCTGCGCACCAACGAGGCGCGGATCGCGGTGGGCCCGCGCTCCGCCGTCTTCGCGCCCGTGGACAATCTCGGCCTGATCGTGGTCGACGAGGAGCACGACGCGTCCTACAAGCAGGACGGCGACCCGCGCTACGACGCCCGCCACGTCGCCGCTTTCCGCGCCTACCAGTCCGGCGCGCGGCTCGTGGCGGGGAGCGCGACACCGCGGCCCGAGACCGTCCACACCATGCACCGGCTGCGGCTCCCCGCGCGCGTGGAGGCCGCCGGCAAGAAGCCGCTCGTGTTCGCCGAGGACCCGGCGCCGCCCGGCGTCGCACCGCCGCGCCCTGCGCTCACCCCCCGCCGCGCGGACGGCCTCCCACCCGTGCGCATCCTCGACATGCGCGAGTCCCAGCACTCGCTCCACCCCGAGACGCGCCGCGCCATCCTCGCCACGCGGAAGTCGATCGTGCTGCTCAACCGCCGCGGCTGGTCGAACTTCCTCTCGTGCAAGACGTGCGGGAAGGCGTGGGAGTGCCCGCGCTGCGACGTCGCGCTCGTCCTGCACCGCGCGCAGCACGAGATCGCCTGCCATCACTGCGGCCACAAGGAGCCGGTCCCGAAGCGCTGCGACAACTGCGGCAGCCTCGCGGTCGCCCGCCATGGCGCCGGCACCGAGCGGGTCGAGCACGAACTGCGCCAGATGCTCGACGTGCCGATCTTCCGCCTGGACGCCGACACCACGAGCACCAAGGACGCGGTCCCCGAGCTGCTCGCCCGCTTCCACGCGTCGTCCTCCGGGCTGCTGCTGGGCACGCAGATGGTCGCCAAGGGCCACGACTTCCCGGACGTCACGCTCGGCGTCGTCCTCGACGCCGATTCCACGCTGCGCTTCCCCGACTTCCGCGCGGAGGAGCGCACGTTCGCGCTGATCGCGCAGCTCGCGGGGCGCGCCGGCCGCGGCCCGAAGGGTGGCCGCGTACTCGTGCAGACGCGCTCGCCCGACGCGCCGTCGATCGTCGCCGCCGCCAACCACGACAGCGACGGCTTCCTGCGCGAGGAGCTCGCCCGCCGCAAGGCGCACGAGTACCCGCCGTTCGCGGACATCATCCGGGTCGTGACGAGCGCGGCCGACCCCGACGCCGCCCGCTCCGCCGCGGCCGCCATCGCCGAGCACATCACGGTCCCCGAGACGCAGCTGCTCGGCCCGGCCCCGCTGTTCCGGCTGCGTGACCGCGAGCGCTTCCAGCTCGTGCTCAAGACCCACGAGCGCGCGGCCGCCATCCACGCGACCGGCCACGCCGTCGAGGACGCCGCGCGGGCCAAGGCCTTCAAAGAGGTCAACTTCTCGGTGGACGTCGACCCGGTCTAAGATCGACGGGTGGCCGAGGAAGCGCACGGACAAGTCGTCGAGCCGAGCGAACGGCTCGATCCCGAGACGCGCGCCCGCCGCGAGGCCGCGCTCAAGCTCGTCCGCAAGTACGGCGACCCGGTGCTCCGCTCACGCGCGCTGGAGATCAACCACTTCGACGAGGCGCTGCGCGAGGAGGTCCGTCGCATGGGCCGCCTGATGCACGACGCCTACGGCATCGGGCTCGCCGCCACGCAGGTCGGCAAGATGCACCGCCTGCTGGTCTACCGGACCGAGCTCGAGGGCTCGATCGCCGCGCTCGTCAACCCGGTGCTGGAGTGGGCGAGCAAGGACAAGGAGACCTCCGAGGAGGGCTGTCTGTCGCTGCCCGGCGTCGCCGTAGAGGTCGAGCGCCCCGTGCACGTCCGCGTCTCCGCGCTCGACGAGTACGGCAAGCCGATCCTCATCGAGGCCTCGGGCCTGGAGGCGCGGGTCATCCAGCACGAGATGGACCACCTGGACGGCGTCCTCATCCTGGACCGCGCCTCGCGCGACCAGCGCAAGCAGGCGATGAAGACGCTCCGCGAGCAGCTCGAGCCTCAGACAGCTTGAGAAACGTCTACCTCGGCACCTCCGAGTTCGCGGCCGTCGTGCTGCGCGCGCTGGCTGCGAGCGACCATCGCCCGCAGCTGGTCGTCACACGCCCGGACGCCAAGCAGGGGCGCGGCCAGAAGCTCGCCCCGCCGCCGGTCGCGGTGCTCGCGGCCGAGCTCGGCATCCCGTTCATCCAGCCCGCCGACCTGCACGCGCCGGAGACGCTGCAGGCGATCGCGGAAGTCCAGCCCGAGGTGCTCACCACCTGCGCCTACGGCGTGCTGATCAAAGAGCCGCTGCTCAGCGACTACGAGATGATCAACGTGCACCCGTCGCTGCTGCCGCGCTGGCGCGGGGCGGCGCCGATCGAGCGCTCGATCATGGCCGGCGACGCCGAGACCGGCGTGGCGATCATGCGCGTCACCGCCGGCTGGGACTCGGGGCCCGTCTACGCGTTGGGGCGCGAGCCGATCCGGGAGGACGACGACTACGGCACGCTCGTCCCGCGCCTGGAGGAGCTCGGCGCGCGCCTGCTGGTGCAGGTCCTCGACGAGCGTCCCCAGCCGGTCGAGCAGGACGAGTCCGGCGTCACCTACGCGAACAAGATCGGCGCGCGCGAGCGCGCGCTGGACCCGACGCAGACGCCGGAGGAAGTCGAGCGCACGATCCGCGCGCTGCGCCCGCACATCGGGTCCCGCCTGCCGCTGCCCGACGGCACGTTCCTGGGCGTGACCGCGGCGCGCGTCGACGGGCCGACCCGGGCGCCCGCCGGCGGCCTCGTCCGCACCGACGGCCTGCGCCTGCTGCTCGACTGCCACGGCGGCGCGCTCGAGATCCTCGAGGTCAGGCCGCCCGGCGGCAAGGTCATGCCCGCCGCCGACTGGCTGCGCGGCCAGCGCGACGCCATGCTCACGAACTTCCGCTTCGACCCCGCGCTGCCCGACCGCGGCCTGGACGAGATCCTCGAGACCGCCCAGCGCGAATGGCGCGACCCCGACGACGAGTGGCAGCCGCACGTGTGCGCGCTCGCCGCGCGTGGGGACGCGGAGACGCTCGCCGCGCTCGAGCCGCTCGCCCGCTCCGACAAGCCCGAGCTGCGCGAGCTCGCCGCCTACGTGGTCGGCCAGCTCGGCACGACCACGCCCGCGCTTCCGGCCGAGCAGGAGGCCGCGCTGCGCAGCATGGCCGAGCGCGAGCAGGACCCGACGGTGCTCGCGGCGATCATCTGCGCCTTCGGCCACATGGGCGCGCCGGCCGGGCACGACTGGCTGCTCGCGCAGCGCGGCCACGCGGACGTCTCTGTCCGCGAGGCCGTGGCGTTCGCGCTCGGCGGGCGACCGGGGGAGGACACCCTGGCCGCGCTGATCGAGCTGTCCGCGGACGAGGACGCGAAGGTGCGCGACTGGGCGACGTTCGCGCTCGGGACGCTGGCCCCATCGGACGGGGATGAGTTGCGGGACGCGCTGGCCGCGCGGCTGGACGATCCGGACGAGGACACGCGGATGGAAGCCGTGCACGGGCTCGCGCTGCGGGGGGATGCGCGTGCGGCTGAGCCTGCGCGCGAGCTGCTCGCCGGGCGGGATGCCTCGGACGACGGCGTGTGGCGGCGCCATTTGTTGGCGGAGACACGCGAGAGTCTGGACTCGTAGGTCGTCCGCGGGCGCCGCAGCGTTTTCGAAACGAACGGCGAACGGCTCATCGAGCGAACACGGGCCGGCGGGGGGTGACGTACATAGGTTGCGCCTAGCGCAACGTTTGTTCGTCACCCCGTTTGTTCAGAGCGCGGTTGAGCCCGAGCGTGATCGCTTCGGGCCCGGAGCAGGACGAAACGACCACTTCCGCCCACGTGGTCTCCGTAGCCCGTAACTTGACGGTACGCAGCACGGCGATGTTCGCGCCACGCGGGGCTCGGAGGGCGCTGAGCGCGGGCGCGAGGCGGAAACGCCGCTCCCTTCCCCCCTCGGTGAGCCTTCGAACCCGGTCACGGCCGCCGCGGCACGTGGACTGCCCTCCACAACGACGACGGGCGCCCAAGGGGCGCCCGTCGCACAAGCTATGTGAGACCGCCTACCAGGCCGGCGTCGCGGCCGGATCGGCGGCCGGCTCGGCCACCGCGGGCTGCTCGGCCTGGACCGCGGCCGGAGTCGGCTCGGCGGGGGCGGGCGTCTCGACCGGCGGGGCGGCCGCCTCGACCGGCGCGGCCGCCGGCTCGGCGACCGGTGCGGGCTCGGGCTCGGGCGCCGGCGCGGCCGGCGGGGCCTCGGCCTCCGGGGCCTGCTCGGGCGCGGGCGTCTCGGCCGGGGCCTCGGGGGCCGGAGCCTCCGGGGCCGGCGTCGACTCGGGCGTCTCGACCGGCGGCGCCTCGGGGGTCGGCTCGGTGGGCGCGGGCTCCTCGACCGGCGGCTCCTCGACGGGCGTCTCCGGCGTCTCGTCCTCGGCGGGCTGCTCGACGTCCGGGACGACCGGGGTCGGGTCCTCGTCGACCTCGTCCTCGTCCGCGGGCGGCGGGGGCGGGACGGGCAGGCCGTCCGGGTAGCCGTCGCCGTTGCGGTCGTCCATGCCGTCCGGGATGCCGTCCTTGTTGGAGTCCGGGTCCAGCGGGTCGCTGCCCTGGGCCTCCTCGACCGCGTTGGACACGCCGTCGCCGTCGGAGTCGTCGTCGCCGTCGATGCGGCCGTCGCCGTTGGTGTCCTTGGCCTGCGCGCCGGTGGAGATGCGGAACGCGGTCTCGACGCTGATGCCCGTGTCGGTCTTGGTCGTCTTCGCGTCGCTCGAGTTGCTCGGGTCAGAGCCCTTGGCGCGCTCGTAGTCGTTGGCGACGCTGTCCCCGTCGTCGTCGGCCATGTCGGGCGCGCTGAACTCGGGCGCCTGCGCCATGGTCGTGCCGTTCTCGGGCGAGGAAGTCACGGTGCCGCGGGAATCTTCGGCGCGGGACTCGGAGCCGCGGACGTCGGCGTCGCGCTCCTCGGAGGCCGTCGTGTCACTGCCACCGCCGACGAACACCGTCACGGCGGAGCCGCCGCCGCCCGCAACGCCGCCGGGCCCGGGCAGGCTCACGCGCAGCGGAGCGGCGCCGCCGCCCGCGGGCGTCTCGCCTTCACCGGTGGAGACGTTGGGCTTGTTGGTCGCGGGCTCCTGCGTCTTGGGCGTGGCGAGCCTGAGCGTGGGCGCGGAAGCATTCTGCTCGAGCCCGGACGTCCAGTCCTTCCAGCCGACGAGCGGCGCGGCAAGGGCTCCGAGCCCGAGCGTGCCGGCGACAAGACCGGTCGCGATCGTGCCTGCGAGGCGCAGGTCTCCGAGCGCGGAGGGCCGCGGTGCGATGTGCGTGGTGTCAGTGTCCGACATTCTTCAAATCCCCTTCCGTGGGGTTATGTCGGCAAGTTGTACGCGGTCCATTAGCCCTTTCGGACGAAAATGAGGTTCTCAGGGGCGAATTGGACGAACGTATGAGCATCGACGAAAAGGGCTGCAAAGAGCCCACTTCTACAACTTGAGGATCAGACCGGATTTTGGACCTCTATTCGAGGCGCCTACGCGCAACCGTGCGCGTGATGGAGCCAATCAGAAGCATGCCCGCTCGTAAAGGTTCGCAAGGCCAAGATGGACGAACCGTCGAGTCGTGACCCCACTGAGCGGGGGGGTCTCGGAGGGGCGGCCGCCCCGCCGGGCGTTGCCCCCTCGCGTGCGTGCGCGTACGCGGTCGTGCGGCGCGTGTTCGAAGGCGGAGCGTGGGCGGACCGCGCGCTGCACGGCGAGGCGCGCCGCCTGCGGCTGGACCCGCGGGACCTCGCGCTGGCCACGCGCCTGAGCTACGGGACCGTCCAGCGCGTCGCGACGCTCGACCACGTGATCGAGACCCTCAGCGGCCGCTCGACGAACAAGCTCGACAAGCCGGTCCTGGCCGCACTGCGGCTCGGCGTCTTCCAGCTGACCTACCTCGACCGCGTGCCCGCGCACGCGGCCGTGGGCGAGTCGGTCGAGCTGGCCAAGCGCGACGCGCCCCGCGGCGCCGGGCTCGTCAACGCCGTCCTGCGCCGAGCCGGTCGCGAGGCCCGCGGGCTCGTGGCCAAGCTCAAAGACACCACCCCGCAGCAGGCCGCGCTCGCCCACTCGCACCCCGAGTGGATCGCGCAGCTGTGGTTCGATGCGCTCGGCGCCCCTGACGCCCGCGCCCTGATGGCCGCCGACAACGAGCCCGCCGAGGCCGTCCTGCGCGCCAACACGCTCAAGACCACCGCGCCGGAGCTGCTCGAACGGCTGTCGATCGAAGCCCGGCTCGACGGCGACGCGCTGATCCTCGACGACGCCTTCGACGCCTTCTCGAGCCGCGAGTGGGAGGACGGCCTGCTGATGCCGCAGTCGCGCGGGGCGATGGCGGTCGCGCGTCTGCTGGACCCGCAGCCCGGCGACCGCGTGCTCGACCTGTGCGCCGCGCCCGGCGGCAAGACCACCCACCTGGCCGCCCTGATGGGCAACGAGGGCGAGATCGTCGCCGTCGAACAGCACCCGGGCCGCGCCGACTCGCTGCGCAAGACGGCCGCCCGCATGGGGGCGACGATCGTCGACGTCCACACCGGCGACGCCGCCCAGCCGCACGCGAAGAACTTCGACCGCGTCCTGGTCGACCCGCCGTGCAGCGACCTCGGCACGCTCGCCTCGCGTCCCGACGCCCGCTGGCGCAAGGCCGGCCGCCCCGAGGCGTTGTCGGAGCTCCAGCAGCAGATCCTGCGCGCCGGAGCAAACGCACTCAGGCCCGGCGGTACCCTCGTCTACTCGACGTGCACGATCTCGCCCGCCGAGAACGAGCAAGTGGTCAGCGCGTTCCTAGCCACTCATCCAGAGTTCACGGTCGATGACCTAGGAACTCGGCTCCCGCTCTGGAAGCATCCCACCATGCCGCAGCACCTGCAGACGCTCCCGCACCGAGACCGCACGGACGGTTTCTTCATCGCGCGTCTGCGGAGAGACGCATGAGCGAGCAGGACACCGGGGCCACGTGCCCCGCCTGCCAGCAGCCGTGGCTGCGCGCCACCAACCTCCCGGGCCGCTACCGCTGCGTGAACTGCCTGCACCGCTTCGAACTTCGCAGCGTCTGCCCGAACTGCGGCGAGCACTCGACGATCGTGCGCATGTCGAGCACGGCCCTGTATATCTGCGGCCACTGTCAGTCCTCGATGCTCGCTCCCATTTGATGCTCCAAGGAATCGCACCGTCCATCCTCGCCGCCGACTTCGCCCGCCTGGGTGAGCAGGTCGGCATGGTCCTCGACGCCGGCGCGCAGGTCATCCACGTCGACGTGATGGACGGCCACTTCGTGCCGCCGATCACGATGGGCGACCTCGCGGTCAAGGCGATCGCCGACCAGGTCCACGAAGCCGGCGCCAAGATCGACGTCCATCTGATGATCGACCGCCCCGAGCAGCAGGTCGCTGCGTTCGCCGAGGCGGGCGCGGACTCGATCACCGTCCACGTCGAGGCGACGCCGCACCTGCACTACGCGTTGCAGGCGATCAAGGACGCCGGCTGTCTGACGGGCGTCGCGATCAACCCCGGCACGCCGCCGGAAACCGTCAGCGCCGTCGAGGCCGACATGGTCCTCTGCATGACCGTCAATCCTGGCTGGGGCGGCCAAAAGTTCCTGGAAAGCTCGATTCCGAAGCTGAAACGGCTCCGCGAGCTGGTCGGAGACCGTCCATCCGTCCAGGTCGACGGCGGAATCGGAGCCGCGACGGCGGCCCGTTGCGCGGCCGCCGGAGCGACCGTTTTCGTTGCTGGTACAGCGGTTTTCGGGGCTCAGGACCCGGTCGCCGCGGTCCAGGCCATCACGTCCGCGGCGCGTGGGTAGAAGCCCCGCATTCACGAGTTGTACGGCCAGCCGTATGTGAAGGGGTTCACGGGGTGACGAGAATCGATCCTGTGGACTGCACCGTCCTTATCGTCGACGACCATCCGTCCTTCCGGGCGAGCGCACGCGTGCTGCTCGAATCGGAGGGATTCAACGTCATCGGCGAAGCCGTGGACGGCGCCAGCGCGGTCTCCGAGACCTGCCGGCTCAAGCCTCAGCTCGTTCTTCTGGACGTGCAGCTCCCCGATATCGACGGGTTCGATGTCGCCGCTCGCATCACGGGCCGCCCGGACTCTCCCGCGGTGATCCTCGTGTCGAGCCGCGACTCCTCGGACTTCGGGCCGCTCGTGTCGCGCTCCGGCGCGCGCGGGTTCGTGCCCAAGGCCGAGCTGTCGGGTGAGCGCGTCCAGGAGCTGCTCGTTTGAGCACACTCACCCGCGCGCTGGCGATGCTGGCGCTCGCGGCCCTGCTGTTGGGGCTGCTGGCGGCCGCCGTGATCGCCGGGTCCGACCACGTCGACGACACGCCGCTCGCGATCGTCTTCCTCGTCGGCGTCGCGTTCGCGTGGATCGCGACCGGCCTGTTCGCCTGGCAGCGCCGCCCGGCCAACCGGGTCGGCGCGCTGATGACCTGGACCGGCTTCGCGTGGCTGCTGAACGCGTTCGTGGCCTCTAACTCGGCCGCGGTCTTCACCTTCGCCGTCCTCGCCTCGAACCTCTACCTCGCGGCGTTCGTCCACCTGCTGCTCGCGTACCCGGAGGGCACGCTGCGGCGCCGTCTGGACCGCGGGCTCGCAGCCGCCGTCTACGCGCTGTGCGCGGTCGGCGCGCTGCCGATCCTGCTGTCCGGCCTCCCGGCGTGCGAGCGCTGCCCGAGCAGCGTCATCCAGCTCACCGACAGCACCGCGGCCGGCAACGTCGGCGACGTGCTCACGACCGTCGCGGCCGTGGTGCTCGCCGGCACGGTGATCTGGGTGCTCGCCGCCCGCTGGCGCGCCGCGAGCCGCCCGCAGCGTCGCGTGCTGGCGCCGTTGCTGTGGTCGGGCATCGCACTCGTCGCGCTCGTGGCCGCGACGCTCACTTCGCAGACGGTGAGCGGCGACCAGGTGCCGGGCATCCTGCCGCTCGCGGGCCAGCTGGTCTTCGCCGCGGTGCCGTTCGTCTTCCTGATCGGCCTGCTGCGTGGGCAGCTCGCGCAGGCGGACGCGATCGGCGAGCTGCTGCAGCGGCTCGGGGAGGCGTCCACGGGCGACCTGCGCGGCCTGCTGGCGGAGGCGCTGCACGATCCCACCCTCCAGCTCCTGTACTGGGTCGAGGACGGCTGGGTCAAGCGCGACGGGCGCAGCGCGGACCGGCCGAACCACGCGTACACGCCCGTCGAGCTCGACGGTGAGCTCGTCGGCGCCATCATCCACGACGCGAGCCTGGAGCCGGAGGCGCTCGCGCTGGTCGCCGCCGCCGCCGGGCTGGCGATGCGCGGCGAGCGGCTGGAGGCGGCGCTGCGGCGTTCGCGCGCACGGATCGTCGAGGCCGGGCTGGCCGAGCGCCGTCGCCTGGAGCGCAACCTGCACGACGGCGCCCAGCAGCGGCTGGTCGCGCTCAGCCTCCAGATGCGGATCGCGCAGAACCAGATCGCGAAGAACCCAGAGCGCGCCGCCGAGATGATCGGCGCGGCGCAGGAGGAGCTCACGCGCGCGCTCGAGGAGCTGCGCGAGCTCGCGCGCGGCATTCACCCCGCCGTGCTGTCCGATCGCGGGCTGCAGGCCGCCGTAGAGGCCCTGGCCGTGCGCTCTCCGCTGCCGGTGAAGGTCGTCGAGGTGCCGGGCGAGCGCCTGCCCGAGCCGATCGAGGCGGCGGCCTACTTCGTGATCGCCGAGGCGCTCACGAACGTGGCCAAGTACGCGCAGGCGAACAGCGCCACGGTCGCGATCCGCCGCGTGAACGGGCATGCTTGCGTCGAAGTGCGCGACGACGGTGTCGGGGGAGCCGATCCGGGACGTGGTTCCGGACTGCAGGGTCTTGCCGATAGGGTCGGGGCGTTGGATGGTTCCCTGGCGCTCGACTCCCCACCCGGGTCGGGCACTACTCTCCGAGCTGAGATCCCCGTATGAGCACAGAAGAAACTCCCTTGAAGGTCGTCGTCGCCGAAGACTCCGTGCTCTTGCGGGAGGGCCTCGTGCGGCTGCTCGAGGACTCCGGCTTCGAGGTCGCGGGCCAGGCCGGTGACGGCGAGGATTTGCTGCGCAAGGTCGGGGCGCACAAGCCCGACGTGGCCGTGATCGACGTGCGGATGCCGCCGTCGCACACCGACGAGGGCCTGCGCGCCGCGCGCAAGATCCGTGCGGACCATCCCGGCACCGGGGTGCTCGTCCTCTCCCAGTACGTGGAAGAGGCGTACGCGCTCGATCTGCTGTCGGAGTCGACGGAGTCCACGGGCTACCTGCTCAAGGACCGCGTGGCCGACGTGGACACGTTCACGGACGCCGTGCGGCGCGTGGCCGGGGGAGGAAGTGCCCTCGATCCCGAGGTCGTCGCGCTGCTGCTCGGCCGCCGGCGCCGCGAGGACCCGCTGGAGGGCCTGACGGCGCGCGAGCGCGAGGTGCTCGGGTTGATGGCCGAGGGCCGCTCGAACGCGGCGATCGCGGAGGCCCTGGTCGTGACCGAGCGCGCCGTCGAGAAGCACGTGACGTCGATCTTCTCCAAGCTCGACCTGACGCCGACGGTCGAGGACCACCGTCGCGTGCTCGCCGTCCTGGCGTACCTGCGCTCTAGTTAGCCCTACCCCGGGTAACGAGCCAGCCGCACGCTCAGGGGGCGGTTGCTTCACGATGCTGCAGTCATGAACATCGTTTCGACGGCGGATCTGCGCCGGACCTACGGCGAGGGCGAGACCGCCGTGCACGCGCTCGCCGGCGTCACGCTCGAGTTCCCGTCCGGCCAGTTCACCGCGATCATGGGTCCGTCGGGCTCGGGCAAGTCGACCCTGATGCACCTGCTCGCGGGGCTGGACAAGCCGTCGTCCGGCTCCGTGAAGGTCGACGGGCACGAGATCGCCGGCCTGCACGACACCGGCCTGACGATGCTCCGGCGCGAGCGTTTCGGGTTCGTGTTCCAGTCCTTCAACCTCGTGCCCGTGCTGACGGCCGAGGAGAACATCAAGCTGCCGATGACGCTCGCCGGGCGCGAGGTCGACCAGGAGTGGTTCGACCGGCTCGTGGACACCGTCGGGCTGCGCGACCGGCTCACGCACCGGCCGTCCGAGCTCTCCGGCGGCCAGCAGCAGCGCGTCGCCGTGGCGCGCGCCCTCGTGCACCGCCCCGCCGTGCTGTTCGCCGATGAGCCGACCGGCAACCTGGACTCGCGCTCATCCGAGGAGGTGCTGAACCTCCTGCGCCAGGCCGTCGACGAGTTCCACCAGACGGTGATCATGGTCACCCACGAGGCCGCCGCCGCGGCGATCGCCGACCGGATCGTGATCCTCAGCGACGGTCAGGTCGTCCACGACGGCGCCGGCACGGACGCCGAGGGCGTACTCGACCTGATGAAGGCGGTGGGCTGACGTGACCAAGGTCGCGCTGCGCGGCCTGCTCTCGCGCAAGCTGCGCTCGGTCCTGACCGGGTTCGCGGTCGTCATCGGCGTCGCGTTCGTGGTCGGCACGCTCGTGTTCACCGACACGATCGACGAGTCGTTCAAGAACCTGTTCGAGCGCACCCAGCAGGGCGTCGACGTGTCCGTGGAGGGCCGCCAAGCGGTCAAGTCGGACTTCTCGGTGCCGCCGACGATGCCGTCGGACACGCTGGAGAAGGTCAAGTCGGTGCCGGGCGTGGCCGTGGCCGAGGGCAGCGTCACCTCCGACGGCACGCTGCTCGACAAGCAGGGCAAGGTCATCGTCTCCCAGGGCCCGCCGACGCTGATCGTCTCCGAGAACACGGAGAAGGTCTTCCAGATCCTCGAATACGAGGAGGGCGGGGCGCCGCAGACCGCCGATGAGATCGCGCTCGACCGCGGCACGGCGGAGCGGTACGACTTCAAGGTCGGCGACAAGGCGACCGTCTCCGGCCGCGCGCCCGCGAAGGAGTACACGGTCTCCGGCGTCGCCACGATCGGCGGCAGCGACAACCTCGGCGGTAGCCGGATGATCGCGATGACGCTGCCCGAGGCCCAACGGGTGACCGGGCACGACGGGTTCGACTCGATCTCGATCTCCACCGGCGGGGAGGACCCGGACACGGTCAAGGCCGCGGTCGCGAGCGAGCTCGGGCGCGATTTCCTGGTGCGCACCGGGGAGGAGGCGGCCGAGCAGCAGGCGCAGGACCTGTCCGAGGCGCTGGGCTTCATCCGCATCGCGCTGCTGATCTTCGCCGGCGTCGCGCTGCTCGTCGGCGGCTTCCTGATCTTCAACACCTTCACCGTCACCGTCGCGCAGCGCACCAAGGAGTTCGCGCTGCTGCGCGTGCTCGGCGCGTCGCGCGGGCAGATCCTGCGCTCGGTCCTGATCGAGACGTTCGCGGTCGGCCTGCTCGCGTCCATCATCGGCGTGCTCGCGGGCCTGGTCGTCGCGCCGGCCCTGGCGGCGCTGATGAAGGCGGGCGGCATCGACCTCGGCACCACCGGCATCGTCGTCTCGCCGATGACCGTGATCATCGGCCTGGTGATCGGGCTCGTGGCCACGATGGTCTCCGGCTTCGTGCCTGCGCTGCGCGCGACACGCGTGGAGCCGGTCACGGCCATGCGCGACGCGGTCACGCCGGGCCTCAAGCACATGGGCCTGATCCGGATCGTCGGCTCGGGGCTGCTCGCCGCCGGTGGCCTGGTCGTGCTCTTCATCGGCCTGTTCGGCGGGCTGGACTCGAGCAGCGCAGCGGCGTCGCTGATCGGCCTCGGCGCGCTGCTGCTGATGTTCGCCTTCGCGTTCCTGGCGCCGCTGCTCGTGCGGCCGCTGGCACGCGTGCTGGGGGCGCCGATGGCGCGCTTCCAGGGCCTCACGGGCGTGCTCGCGCGCGAGAACGCGATCCGCCAGCCGCAGCGCACGGCGGTCACTGCCGCCGCGTTGATGGTCGGCTTGGCGCTCGTCGTGCTCGTCGCCGTCTTCGCCGCGGGGCTCAAGGCGACCATCAACGGCACGATCGACGACCAGGTGCGCGCCTCGCTCGTCGTCCAGAACCAGGACGGCTTCAGCCCGATCCCCGCCGACGTGGTGCGGACGGTCGAGGGCGTCGACGGCGTCACCGACGTCGCCTCGATGCGCTTCGCGGTCGGCCAGGCGAAGGGCGACTCCGGCACGACCGCCGTCAACGGCATCGACGCGGACAAGTTCAACTCGGTCCTCACCCTCAACTGGGTCGAGGGCAACCCGGACACGCTCAGCGGCCTGACCGACCAGCAGGTGATCGTCGAGTCCGACTGGGCCAAGTCCCACGACGTCGGCGTCGGCGGCAGCGTCCAGTTCACGACGCCCGTCGGCCGTGAGGTGACCTACGAGGTCGCGGGCACCTTCAAGAACCAGGCCGGTCTCACCGCCGACGTGCTCCTCACCAGCAACACGCTCGAGCAGGACTGGAACGCGAAGGACATCGCCTACGCGATGGCCGCCTCGGACCCGGGCACCAACGCGGACACGCTCGCGGCCGCCACCAACCGGGCGCTGCAGGGCTTCCCGCAGACCGAGGCCCTGACCCGCGAGGAGTTCAAGGACAACGCCACGGGCTCGATCGACGGCCTGCTCGGCCTGGTCTATGGCCTGCTCGCGCTGTCCGTGCTCGTCGCGCTGCTCGGCATCGTCAACACCCTGGCGTTGTCCGTCCACGAGCGCACCCGCGAGCTCGGCATGCTCCGCGCGGTGGGCATGACCCGCGGCCAGGTGCGCGCGATGGTCCGGGCCGAGTCGGTGATCACCGCGGGCATCGGCGCGATCCTCGGCATCGTGCTGGGCGTCGTGTTCGCGCTGATCATCTCGCGGCCGCTGGCGGAGCAGGGCTTCGTGTTCACGCTCCCGATCGTGACGTTGATCGTCTTCTTCGTCCTCGCGGGGGTCGCGGGCGTGGTCGCGGCGATCCCGCCGGCGCGGCGGGCCGCGAAGGTCGACGTCCTGCGCGCGGTGACGACGGAATAGCCCTTCGGATGACGAGGTCGGCCGGGTGACCGGCTAGCCTCGTCTCTTCCGTGCGGCGTCGCCTGCCCTTCATCCTGCTCGCGCTCGTGTGCGCGTTGTCCTTCGGGCTCAACGCGCGCATGGCGGCCGATCCTCGCGACGACTATCAGTCCGCGGACGAGCGGTCGTACGGGAAGCTGGCCGTGGACATCGCCGACAACGGGCACTACGGCGGGCGGGCGACGAACATGCGCGAGCCGCTGCACTGGCCGCCCGGGGCGCCGATGCTGTTCGCGGTCACGTACAAGCTGTTCGGCTCGGACGCGGACCGCGAGGACTACGACATCGGCGCGGTGTACTGGTCGCAGGCGCTGGTCACGACCGGCACGACGCTGATGGTGTTCCTGCTCGCGTGGCTGCTCGTGGGCCCGTGGGCGGGCGCGATAGCGGGGCTGATCGTCGCCACCTACGCACCGCTGATCGGCGCGACCGGCGACCAGCTGTCGGAGCCGCTCGGTGCGTTCCTGCTGGTGACCGCGTTCACGGTGCTCGCGCTCGCGATCAAGCGCGATCGAAGGCTCTGGCTCTACGCGGCGGCGGGCGCGCTGTTCGGGCTGACGATCCTCACGCGCACGGACCTGCTGCCCGTGCCGTTCCTGATCGCGGGCGCGATGGTCGCGGTCGCGGTCGTCCGGCGCCGGCAGATCAAGGCGACGACGCTGCGGTACGGGCTGGTGGCGGTCACGGCGGGCGTCGTGCTGGCGCCGTGGACGATCTACGCGTCCGCGGAGGAAGGCCGCTTGATCCCGGTCACCAAGGGCAGCGCGGCGGCGCTGTTCGTCGGCACCTACCTGCCCGGCGGCGGGACCACGATGGGCATGAAGACGCACCTCGAGGAAGAGCTGCGGCGCCGGCACCCGGAGTACGCGGGGATGAAGACGTACAAGATCCCGGCCGCGGACGCGCTGCAGATCTTCGCCGAGCGCCACCCGGACCTGCCGCGCGACCAGGCGCTGCAGAAGGAGGCGCGCGAGAACCTCCTCCACTACTCGACGACCGAGCCGGTCGCGTTCGTGAAGATGCAGTGGTCCAAGGCCAAGCGGATGTGGTTCTTCTACTACCGCGGCGGCGGCGTGCACTACATCTCGACGCCGATGCGCATCTGGCAGGTCGTCCTGGTCATCCTCGCGGGCGCCGGGCTGCTGGCCGGCTTCCTGCGCCGCCGCCACCCGCTGCTGGGCGCGGTGATCATCACGATCGCGTTCAGCACGCTGATCCACACGATCGTGGTCTCGCAGGCTCGGTACAACATCCCGTTGATGCCTTCGCTGATCGCGGGCGGCGTCGCGGGCTGGTTCTTCGCGCTGCAGCGACGACCGAAGGCGTCGGAGGCCGAGACTGCCACGATGCCCGCATGGAACTCGGAAGAATCGGCGTCTGGCGCTCGAAGCGCCACGGCGCCGGCGACCTGAAGCAGCTCGAGGCGTTCGGCTACGGCACGTTCTGGATCGGCGGCAGCCCGTCGGTCGAAGAGGCCCGCCCCTACCTCCAGGACAGCGAGACGATGGTGGTCGCCACCGGCATCCTCAACGTCTGGCAGCACACGCCGGAGGAAGTGGCGGAGGCCCACAAACGCGTGCGGCAGGAGTTCCCGGACCGCTTCCTGCTCGGCATCGGCATCGGCCACCCGGAGGCGACGTCCGACTACACGCGCCCGCTGAAGACCATGCGCGAGTTCTTCGACGGCCTGAACCTGCCGAAGGAGGAGCTCGTCGCCGCCGCGCTCGGGCCGAAGATGCTCGACCTAGCCGCGGAGCGCAGCCTCGGCACGCACCCGTACTTCATCACGCCCGACCACACGCAGTTCGCCCGCGAGCGGGTGGGGGAGGGCGTCCTGGTCGCGCCCGAGGTGGCGGTCGTCGTGGAGGAAGACACCGAGACCGCGCGCAAGCACGCCCGCGAGTTCGCCCAGCTCTACCTCGGCCTGCAGAACTACACGCAGAACCTGCTCAAGTTCGGCTTCACCGAGCGCGACATCGAGAACGGCGGCTCGGACCGCCTGATCGACGCCGTCATTCCGCACGGCGGCGCGGAGCAGATCGCGGAGCAGATCCGCGCCCACTTCGAGGCGGGCGCGGACCATGTCTGCGTCCAGGTCCTCGGTCACGGGCCGCATCCGGCCCGTGACTACGAGGAACTGGCGAAGGCGCTGCTCTAGCCGCCGACTCCCAACCCGCCGAGCGCGCGGCGCATCAGCGTCGTGCGATCGGCCGGCGCGGTCACGTGCTCGAGCCCAAAGCCGAGCAGGAGCGTGTCCTCGGTCGAGGTGCCGGCGAAGAAGTTGACCGCCTGCGCACCGAAGACCCAGTTGCCGACCGTGGGCGGGCTGCCTTCCGGCTCGCCTTGCACCAACCACGAGCTGCCGCGGCTCTCGAAGCCGTCCTTCTGCTGCTCGACCCCGCCGACCGCAAGCCGGGTGTCGTCGACGAACGCGCCGATGCCGCCCGTGGACGGGTCGGTCACGTACGAGATGTGGATCTCGACGACCGAGCCCGCGTAGGCGGACAGGTCGTACGCCACCTGCTGCCAGCCGTTGGTGGAGCCGGTGATCGCGTTCCACGCGCCGGTGGTGCCCGTGTTGGTGCACCCCGGCGTGTTCGGCGGACCCGTCAGGTAGTGGCGGAGCTTCGGGTGCAGCGCGAGCAGGTAGCCCGCGTTGCATTCGGCCGGAACCGTGTTGATCGAGCGACCGCCGGCCTCGGGCAGCGTCGTCCAGTCATTGCTGCCGAGCCGCCGGGCCTCGACGATCAGGTGGTCGTACCGCGTCTCCGAGTCCAGCGACAGCTGGAAGCGCAGCTGCGGCGTCTGCGCCGCGGTCACGGCGCCCAGGTTGAACGCCTTGGTGAGCCGCATGTAGGACTCGTCCTGGTGCACGGCGGCCGCGTAGCGCGACCCCTCGACC
Organism: Solirubrobacter deserti; assembly: GCF_003344625.1. Lineage (GTDB taxonomy): Bacteria > Actinomycetota > Thermoleophilia > Solirubrobacterales > Solirubrobacteraceae > Solirubrobacter > Solirubrobacter deserti. The sequence goes on from NZ_QPKJ02000001.1 coordinate 462,742, forward strand.
GGCGTGAACGGCCCGCCGGCGAAGTTGTACTCCGCCGCCCCGCGGCTGGTGAACTGCGGGAACTGCTCCGGCGGCAGCACGTCGCTGGTCGGCTGGAACACACCCGCCTGGTCGAGCTCGTTGGTCGGCGTGGCACCGAGCATGGCCTGGTAGCCCTCGATCGGCTCGGCGATGCCGGCCACCGAGTCGGCTCCCCCGAGCCCGACGCGTGTGTACGCGCCGAGGTAGTACTGGCGGAAGTCGTTGGCCAGGATCAGGCAGTCGTCGAAGAGCCCTTGCGGACCCGTCGTGATCCGGCACTCCGCCGTGGGATCGCCGTTGAGGCCGTAGTAGGTGCCGCCCACAAGCTGGTCGAAGAGCCCGCCGTACTGCGCGAACTCACCCATGTGGACGAGCTTGCCGCCTTCGTTGAGGAAGTCGCGCACGGCGAGCGTGAGGTACTGCGCGCGCTCGGCGACACCGATCTCGAACAGCGGATCGGGGTTCGTGAGACCTCCCGTGTCGATGAACTCGTCCTCGGGGTCCTGCGTGAGGACGTTGTCGCCGAGGTACCAGACGATCGCGTCGTAGTGGTCGAGCACGCCGAGGTCGTGCGGCACGCCGTCGACGTCCACGTCCCACAGGTCCGCGGTGTAGCCCGCCGAGCGCACCGCGTCCAGGTGCGCCTGCCCGTACAGCGGCGCGTTCGTGCCCGCCGGGTAGGTCGGGCTCGTGCCCTTGTAGTCCTCGTCGGCGATGACGAGCACCTGCGCTCCCGTGTCCTGCTTGACGGTGTAGGTGAACGGCTCGCTCAACACGTCGCGCCACTGCCCGTTGTTGCGCCGCTCCTCACCGCTGAACCAGACCGTCACGCGCTGGCCGGCGCTCGCGCCGGAGACCTCGCCGCGGTACTCGGCGTAGTAGCGCTTCATCTCATAGCCGTACCGCTCGCCGCCGATCCACTCCTGTACGGGAGCGGTGCGCGTGCGGCCGTTGCCGATCCGGTAGTGCATCCGCTTGCGGCGCAGCTCGCGCTTGGCCGTGACCGCGACGGTCTGCGGGTCGCCGTAGGAGACCGCGAAGCTGTCGACGCGGAAGTCCTCGGCCTCGCGGCCCACCACGGACTCCGGGTTGGCCGGGTCGTCCGCGGACTCGGCCACGGACAGGGCGAACGGAAGGTTGTTCTGGAACTCGGTCTCGACGAGCGCCTCGTCATCGGGGAACTCGAAGCCGCTGCCGCAGTCCTCGGCCTCCCACTCGTCGTCGGGGACGGAGTCCGACGCCGCTTCGCAGGTCGACATCTCGGGCGTGAAGCCGTAGCTGCCGTACTTCTCCTGCATGTAGGTGTCGGTGTCGCCGTTGGTCGTGTAGAGCTCGGCGGACAGGTCCGGGTCATAGCCCGGGACGGCCGGCTCGGCGTCGTCGCCCGCAAGGGTCTCACCGATCACGTCGTCCGGCGACGGGGTCGCGACCTGCCAGCCCACGCCGTAGAGCAGCAGCTCCGCGGCCGAGTGGTAGTTGACGAAGAACTCGAAGCGCACGCGCGCGACCAGCCGGTCGAGCGCCTGGCTCTCGGGCTCGGAGTTCGGGGACGGGCCGCGGTAGGTGTCGATCGACGGCTCGGGTGAGGAGCCCTCGTTGTCGTAGCCCCAGCGGTAGTCGAAGTTGCGGTTGAGGTCCACGCCGTCGGCGCCGGTGATCTGGCCGTCGCCGTCGTTGTCGCGCAGGTTCTTGCGCCACAGCCGCTGGCCCTCGGTGAAGCTGAAGTCGTAGCCGTCCGGGTTGGCCACCGGGACGATCCAGAGCTCGAAGTTCCGGAGCAGGCGGCGGATCCGCTGGTCACGAGCGCGCCAGCTGTCGATCAGGTAGTGCATCAGGCGCCGGTTCATCTCCGGCGTGATCCATTCACGGGCGTGCTGCGCGCCGATGTAGAGCGTGGCCGGCTTGGCGCCGTCGCGCGTCTGGCGCGCGTCGAGCGTCAGCTTGATGCCGATGATGTCCTCGTCGTTGTGGGTCTTGCCGAGATTGATGAGCTTTGCGATGCGCGGGTTGTCCGCGGCCGCGCGCTCGAACTCCTGCTTGAGCCCTCCCGTCCCGGAGTAGGGCCGGAAGACCTCCATGCCGTCGGCGGCCATCCGCGTGGCGCGCTCGGCGACGGTCGCGCCGTCGATCTCCTTGGGCTCGAGGGCGACCCCTTCCTTCTCCAGCTGCGCCGCGTCCTGGGCGCTGATGATCGTCTCGACGTGGACGGTGTCCTTGCCGCCGGACCGCGCCTTCGAGATCTCCAGCTCATGCCGATCGACGCCGAGCGCGACGATCTTCTCCAACTGCTCGCGGGGAACGTCACCCGCATAGACGTCCAGCCGCGGGGCCGACGCGGCGGAGGCGCTCGAGGCCACCACCAGTGAGGCCGCGAGCCAAGACAGCCCGACGGCGCTTGCAGCACGTGCACGTAACAAACGAACCCTCCCTAGGCACTACGTGAGCTTCTGCTGAGCACAGAAAAGTGTTTCGCCGCGCGGACGGCGTGTCAACAAGGTTCGGGGACTCACGCCGGAACGCGAAACTTCACGGTCGGTCACAACGGACCGGTCAACCGGCTCATAGGCATTGCGTCACGCCGGGCATGGTCAGTGTTTAGGCCAGGTGTGCAACCACCTGCCCCGGCGGCCCCCTCAGGCCGCCGGGGGTGGCGCGTTGCTCGGGCGTCGGTACACGACGGCGAGCAGCGCACACAGAAGGCTCGCCGCGCCGAGGTACCCGACCTCGGCGCGGAGGAGCTCGTCGTCGATCACGCCGACGAGCATCCAGGCGACGAAGATGGCGGCACTGAACAGCCAGGCGGCCGCGGCGGTCGGCGCGTGGTCGCGCGCGAGCGCGGCCTGGTTGAGCGTGCCCGCGGCGAGGTGGAAGCCCATGCCGAGCGCGACGGCGACCAGGCCGAGGCGCCCGAACGTCTTGTCGTCCTCGAACAGCAGGTCCATCGCGAACGGGCCGAGGATCAGCAGCCCGAGCGCGACCGCGAGCGCGAAGCCAGCGATGGCGAGGATCGTGACCCGGATCGCCTTCTCGAACTCGGCCTTGCCCTGCTGGGCCTCCAGGCCGGCGAGGTGGGGGAGGAGCGAGCCCTGGATCGCCTGGAAGAGCTGCAGCGGCGCGCGCGTGATCATCAGCGCGTTGAACACGTAGCCGGCAACGGCCGCGTCCGTGGCCGTCAGGTCCGCGGTGATCACGCCCGCGTTGAGCAGCGTCTGCTCGGCCAGCATGATCGCCAGCACGGCGATCGCGAAGCGCCCGCCGCGGGCCATGCTGAGCTCGTCGTCGCGCTTGGGCGCGCTCTCCCTCGGCCGGCGGCTGAACGCGAGCGGGACGACCACCAGGGACACGAACGGCGCCGCCGCCATGCCCATCGCCACCACGGATTGCCCCTCAGCGATCCCGATCACCACCGCGACCGCGAACAGCAGCCGCGCGTTGGCCTCGATGAACACTAGCCCGCCGTAGAGCCCGAACCACTGGTGCCCGGCGAGCCAACCGCGGGCGAAGTAGCTCGCCGCGTAGGCCAGCACGGCGATCACCAGCACCCAGTACAGGGCGCTGGACCCGTCGAACAGGTCGTTCTCGATCGGGTCCTTGAAGATCAGCGCCACCACCAGGAACGTGAGCGCGAAGGCGGCCTGGATGGTCATCGGCGTGCGCAGCGGATGGCCGGACTCGTAGCCGCGGGCGCGGCGGTCGGCGATCGTGCGCGAGAGCAGCTGCTCGATCGGCCGGTACAGCACCGACACCGTCACGAACAGGATCGACCACAGCAGCGAGATCGCCTTGTAGTCGACGTCGTCCAGCGCGTAGGAGGCGACGCTGAAGTACGCAAAGGTGACGAGACCGGTGGACGCGATCCCGAGGCCGAGCAGCTTGGCTCCGGCGCCGTAGCCGGAGCCTTTGGCCTTGCTCACACCCGGACTAGGAGCATGGTCCACGGGAAGGGCGAGCGAGTCTCCTCGACCGTCCCGTAGCGCGAGAGCAGCTCCACGAACGACTTGCGCGACCAGTGGTTCAGGTGCCCGGGCGTGTTCCCGAGGTCCTTGATGTACGCGCCGCGGGCCATGTTGAGCCCGCGCCACAGCGGCTCGCGGGGGACGCTGACGAGCAGGTGCCCGCCGCGGGCGACGCGCGCCATCTCGGACACCGTGTGCGCCGGGTCGGGCACGTGCTCGAGCACCTCGATCGCGGACGCGAGCTCGAATTCGCCGTCGCCGAACGGGAACGTCTCCGCCTTCATGATCTTGTACTCGAGGTTCGGCGCCTGGCGCTTGGCCCACTCGGCCTGGATGGTCGGGTCTTCGAGGTCGATGCCGACGATGCGCCCGTCGCGCAGGCGCTGCGCCCACTTGTGCGTGAGCACGCCCTCGCCACAGCCGACGTCGAGCACCGAGCGCGGCGACGCCTTCGCCCACAGCTCGTCCAGCGTCCGCTCGAAGCCCGCCATGAGCTTCTTCACGACCGGGTTGGTGGAGCCGTACTTGTCGTAGGTGTTGCCGGTGACGGTGCCCTCGGCATCACGGGTGACGGTGCTGCTCACAGCTTGATGGCCTCTCGCTCTTCGGTCTTGCCCGCGTTCGCGCCCGTGGTGGGCGGCTGGCCCGTCGGCGCCGCGCCGGGCTCGTAGTGCGACGGCGGCACCTTGGCCTGCAGCTCCAGGCGCCGGACGCGCTCGAAGATCCGCTGCAGCATCGTGCGGTGGCCGCTCAGCAGGTCGCCGAGGATGCCGATCGCGAACAGGACCACGGCGGCGTTGAACAGCACCGCGCCGAGGATCAGCGACTGCACGTGGCCGGCGCCCTCACCCTGGAACCAGAAGATCAAAAAGCGCGTCCACACGCCGACCGAGGCGACACCGAGCAGCGTCGCGAGCGTCATGAAGACCTTCAGCGGCTCGTACATCGAGTAGATGCGGAAGATCGACACCATGTTGCGGCGCACGTACTGCCACATGGACTTGAACAGCCGCGACTCGCGCGTCTTCTCGTTCGTCCGGATCTTCACGTGGTCGACGGCGACGGTCATCTTGCCCGCCTGGATGATCGTCTCCAGCGTGTACGTGTACTTGGACACGACCTGCAGCTGGAGCGCGGCCTCGCGGTTGTAGGCACGGAAGCCCGAGGTCGTGTCCGGCACGTCGGTCTCCGACGCCTGGCGCACGACCCACGAGCCGAGCCGCTGCAGCGACTTCTTCAGCGGCGAGAAGTGCGCGATCTCCATCACCTGGCGGTCGCCGACGACCATGTCGGCGTTGCCGGCCAGGATCGGCGCCACCAGGTCGGGGATGAACGACGCGTCGTACTGGTTGTCGGCGTCCGTGTTGACGATCACGTCCGCGCCCAGCTTGAGCGCCGCGTCCAGGCCGGCCTGGAAGCCGTTGGCCAGACCCTTGTTGTTCGTCAGCTTGACGATGTGGTCGACGCCGTTGGCCCGCGCGACCTCCACCGTGCGGTCGGTCGACCCGTCGTCGATGACGAGCCATTCGACGCTCTCGAACCCGTCCACCTCGCGCGGCAGATCGGCGAGGGTTCCGGGGAGCGTCTCCTCTTCGTTGAGGCAGGGGATCTGGATGATCAGCTTCATCGCTTCGGACGAAGACGGTACCGCGCGCGTCAGACTTATCGGCTCGCATGGAGGGTTCCACGCTCACCCGGCCGGAGTCGGGCACCACTTCCGCACGGCCTCGGACCAGCGTCTGGGAGCGAGGCGACGGCCTCGCCAAGGTCGCGTTCGCGCTGCTGTGCGTGGCGACGCTCGTCGGCTTCTTTGTGTTCCCGACCTACCCGGTCTACGACTCCTACTACTCGCTGCTGTGGGGGCGCGACCTGTGGCACGGCGACGGGCTCGTGTTCGACGGGTTCCGCTACCCGACGCAGCACCCGCTCACGATCGCCGCCGGCTTCTTGTTGCAGTTCTTCGGCGAGTACGCGGATCGCCTGTGGGTGCTGGCGATCCTGGCCTCGTTCCTGGTGCTCGTCGCGGGCCTGTACCGGCTCGGGAAGATCGCCGCCACGCCCCTGGTGGGCGCGATCGCGGCGGCGCTGCTGCTGACCCGCTTCGACTACCCCTTCCTGGCCGCCCGCGGCTACCTCGACATCCCGTACATGGCGCTCGTGGTGTGGGCCGCGATCTTCGAGTGGCAGCGCCCGCGACGCGGCGTCTCGGTGCTGATCATGCTCTCGCTCGCGGGCCTGCTGCGCCCCGAGGCGTGGTTCCTGGCGGCCATGTACTGGTGCTGGGTCGCGTGGAAGGCGAGCTGGCGGAACCGTGTGCTGTACGCCGCGCTGGCGGCGAGCGGGCCGCTGATCTGGTGCGCCGTCGACTACGTGGTCACGGGCGACCCGATGTTCTCGCTCAACTACACGTCGGCGAGCGCGGAGGACCTGGGCCGCCAGCGCCCCTTGAGCGAGCTGCCGGCGGCGATCCCGACGTTCTTCGAGAACCTCGTCAAGCTGCCCGTGTTCGCGGCCGCCGGCGTCGGCCTGGTGTTAGGAGTTGTGATCTCGCCGCGGCGGATGACCATGCCGATCGTCGTGCTGGCCTCCGGGCTGGTCACGTTCATCGCCATCGGCGTCGCCGGCGCGTCCGTGATCGAGCGCTACCTGGCCGTGCCCGCGCTGGCGCTCATGGTGTTGGCCGCGGTCGCCATCGGCGGCTGGACGATGCTGCTCCCGGGCTGGGTTCGCACGACGTGGATGGTGGGCGCGATCGCGATCGTGATCTTCGGCGTCGTGTTCACCGCCACCCGCCTGAACCTCGCGCGCTTCGACAACGAGCTGCGCTTCCGCGGGCAGGCGCACGCGGACCTCACCGAGGTGCTGAGCGACCCGCGCGTGAAAGCGGGGCTGCGCTGCGGGCCCCTGACCGGTCCGAACCACAAGATCGTCCCGGACGCGCGCTGGATCGCCGGCACGGCCGAGGGCACCGTGCTCGCGCGCGAGTGGGTGGACCGGATCGAGCGCCAGGAGCGCGACGCGCTCGCGGGCAAGACCAAGAACGGCGAGCCGATCGAGCGACCCGACGCCGAGGACCTCGCGCGCGCCCGCTCGACACACGAGCGCGGCGTGGCGATCGTCGTCACGAGCCGCTTCGCGATCTTCAAACACGCCTGGAGCGACCGCGCCGACGACCCGCTCATCCAGGTGCCGCCCGCGGGCTTCCAGCGCGTGAAGACGACCCGGTTCTACGCGGCGTATGTCCGCTGCTAGCAGCGGCTCATCCGCGCCGCGCGCGACCCCCGTCCGCGCGGAACATCCCCCTCCTCGGGCAAAGCCCGGTTCCGCGCGACCGGGGTCGCGCGCGGCGTGGCCGGCTGCGCTCGTCGCCCTGTTCGCGGGGGCGTTCGTGCTGCGGATCGTCGGCTTCAAGACCGGGCTGCCGTACGTCTACAACGCCGACGAGAACGCGCACTTCGTGCCGCGGGCGATCGGCATGTTCGGGCACGGCTGGAACCCGGGCTACTTCATCAACCCGCCCGCCTACACGTACGTGCTGCACGTCCTGTTCGCGATTCGTTGGGGGACCGACCCGGCGTCGATCGGCGGCGCGTTCGCGGCCAGCCCCACCGACGCGTTCGCGATCGCCCGTGCCACGTCGGCGTTCCTGGGCGCGCTCGCGGTCCCGCTGACCGCGATCGCCGGCGCGCGGCTGTTCGAGGACAGGCGCGTCGGCTTGATCGCGGGCGCGCTGCTGGCGGCCGCGTTCCTGCCCGTCCACTACAGCCACTTCGCCCTCAACGACGCGCCGACGATGGCGCCGCTCGCGTTGGCGCTGGTCGGTGTCGCGGGCATCTACCGCACGGGACGGATGCGCGAGTACGTGCTCGCGGGTGCGGGGCTCGGCCTGGCGATCGCGACCAAGTACCAGGCGGGGATCGTGGTCGTGACGATCGTCGCCGCGGCGTTCGCGACCCCGGTGGTGCACAGCCGCGTCAAGGGTCTGGCGTTCGCCTTCGCGCCGATGCTGCTCGCGTTCCTGATCGCGAACCCGTACGCGCTGCTGGACCGCACGCAGTTCATCGACGACCTGCAGAAGCAGACGAGCACCGCCGCGGGCAGCGAGGGCGGCGGCAAGCTCGGGCTGGCGAACACGAGCGGCTGGACGTACTACCTGGGCACGTTCACGTGGGGCTTCGGGTGGCTGCCTTCGCTGCTCGCGCTGGGCGGGATCGGCGGGCTGATCGCGCGCCACCGCCGGTTCGCGGCGGTGCTGGTCCCGGCTCCGATCCTGCTGCTGGCCTACTTCGGCAACAACACGCGCTTCTTCGCGCGCTGGATGCTGCCGATGTACCCGATCCTGGCCATGCTGGCGGCGTGGGCGATCGTGGCGGTGGCGAGCCGCTTCAAGCCCCGCGTCCTGATCCCGGCGCTGGCCGTGCTGGCGCTGCTGCAGCCGCTCGTGTTCAGCGTCCACAACGACGTGGTGCTCGCGCGCGACGACACGCGCCAGGTGGCGCGCGACTGGATGGCGCGCAACCTCCCCGTGGGGACCAAGATCGTGATGGAGCCGATCGCCCCGGACCAGTGGGCCACCGATGCGGGTCGGCCGCTGTTCGGCGACCCGCCGGTCGGCACGGGGTCGGGCGCGCGCTGGAACAAGTACCCGACGTCCCGTTCCTGCTGGCTCAACGGGCGCCTGGTGGACGAGCGCCCGTGCCCCGTGGTCAAGCTCGAGGACTACGAGCGCACGCTGCGGCCCGCGCTGATCGACTCCTACGTCAACGGCGACTTCTGCTGGGTCGTCAGCGGGTCGACGCAGGCCGGCCGGGCGGCCGCGGACCCTGAAGAGGTGCCGCAGGCGCTCGACTACTACCGGGCGTTGCGCGAGCGCGGAGAAGAGGTCTTCCACATCAGCCCGTACGGCGAGCGCGGCCGCGTGCCGTTCTCGTTCGACTACTCGTTCAACTACTACCCGCTCGACTACGAGCGTCCCGGGCCGGAGATCACCATCTATAGGGTGTGCTGACGCATGAGGCGCGTGCTCGTGATCGCCGCCGGACTGTTGGTCGTCGTCCTCGGCGGCTCCAACCTGGTGGTGTGGCTGGGCGGCCGCGGCGTCACGCACGACACGCGGGACGTCCCGCGGGCGCAGGCGGCGCTCGTGCTCGGCGCGCAGGTGATGCCCAACGGCGCGCCGTCCTCGATGCTGTCGGACCGGATCACCGCCGCCGCGGAGCTCTACGAGGCCGGCCGCGTCGACAAGCTGTTGCTGTCCGGTGACCACGGCCGCCGGACCTACGACGAGGTCGGCACCATGAAGCGCATCCTGCTCGCGCGTGGCATCCCGGCCGAGGACATCTTCACCGACCACGCCGGCTTCGACACGTGGGACTCCGCGCAGCGCGCGCGGCGCGTGTTCGACGTCGAGTCCGCGGTGGTCGTCACCCAGCGCTTCCACATGGCCCGCGCGCTGTGGGACGCGCGCCGCGCCGGCCTGAGGGTCACGGGCTACGCGGCCGACAAGCGCGACTACGGCCGCGTGATGCCGCGCCTGCAGGTCCGCGAGGCCGCGGCCCGCGTGAAAGCCATCGGCGACACCGTCACGGGCGCCGACCCCCACTTCCTCGGCCCGGTCATCCCCATCACGGGGGATGGCCGCACCTCGTGGGGTTGATTGCCGAGTCAATATCGTGTGGAGCGTCCCGTGAGCACCCTAGAAGCCACCGACCATCTCCACCTCGCCCGCGCCGTCGAGCTCGCCGAGGGTGGACGTGGCGCGACGAGCCCCAATCCGCTCGTCGGCGCGGTGATCGTGCGCGACGGCGAGGTGCTGGCGGAGGGCTTCCACGCCGAGCTCGGCGGGCCGCACGCGGAGCGCGCCGCGCTCGCCGCGTGCGAGGACGCGCGCGGCGCGACGATGTACGTGTCGCTGGAGCCGTGCGCGCACACCGGCCGCACGCCGCCGTGCACGGAAGCGATCCTCGAGGCGGGGATCGCCCGCGTGGTCATCGCATCCGACGATCCGACCGAGAAGGCCGCCGGGCGCGGCCCCGGCATCCTGCGCGACGAGGGCGTGGAGGTCGTGTTCGCCGACGGCGAGCTGGCTTCGCGGGCACGGCGCCTGAACCAGCCGTTCCGCAAGCACGCGCGCACCGGGCGGCCGTGGATTCTCTTCAAGTCGGCGATGACGCTCGACGGCAAGGTCGCGACCCGCACCGGCGACTCGAAGTGGATCTCCGGCGAGGACTCGCGGCGGCTCTCGCACCACTGGCGCGCGGAGGTCGACGCGGTGGTCGTCGGCATCGGCACCGCGCTGGCCGACGATCCGCAGCTCACCGCCCGGATCGAGGGCGTGCGCCGCCAGCCGCGCCGGATCGTCTTCGACTCCGAGGCCCGTCTCCCGCTCGACTCCCAGTTGCTGCGCGGCGCCGCCGAGGTCCCGCTGACCGTCGTCGTGACCCGCGCCGCGCACCGCACCGCCGTGGACGCGCTCGAGGTGGCCGGCGCGGACATCATCACGGCGACCGGCGCGAACGAGCCCGACCGCGTGCGCAACGCGCTGGCGCAGCTCGGCGCGTCCGGCATCACGTCGATCCTGCTGGAAGGCGGGCCGCACCTGGCGGGCGCGTTCCTGGACGCGGGCGAGGTGGATGAGATCCGCCTGTTCGTCGCGCCCGTGGTGCTGGGTGGCTCGTCCGCGCGCGACCCGCTCGAGGGCGAGGGCGCCGAGCGCATCTCGGAGGCGCTGCGCGCGCTGTCGCTGGACTGCGCGCGGGTGGCCGACGATGTCCTGATCACCGCACGCATGCGGGAGTGGTAGCCATGTTCACCGGGCTGGTCGCGGACCTGGGCGAGGTCGTGGGTGTCGACGCGGGCGACGAGGGCGTGCGGCTGACCGTGCGCACCTCACTCGCGCCGGAGATCGCCGAGGGCGACAGCGTCGCCGTCAACGGCGTCTGCCTGACGGCGACGAACATCGCCGACGGCGCGTTCTCCGCCGACGTCATGAACGAGTCGCTGCGGCGCACGTCGCTCAGCGAGGTGGCCGCGGGCCGCAGCGTCAACCTCGAGCTGCCGCTGCGCGCGCACGACCGGCTCGGCGGGCACTTCGTGCAGGGCCACGTGGACGGCGTCGCGACCGTGCGCGACGTGCGCGAGGACGGCTTCGCGCGCGTGGTCACGTTCGACGCCGCGCCCGAGCTGTTGCGCTACATCGTCGAGAAGGGCTCGATCGCGGTGGACGGGGTGTCGCTGACCGTCTCCGCGGTGGATGAGGACTCGTTCGCGGTGTCGCTGATCCCGGAGACGCTGGAGCGGACGACGCTGGGCACGGCCGAACCCGGCCGGCCCGTCAATCTGGAGGTGGACGTGCTCGCCAAGTACGTGGAGAAGCTCGCCCGATGAGCTTTGCGACGGTCGAGGAGGCGCTCGAGGAGATCCGCGCCGGGAAGATGGTCGTCGTCTGCGACGACGAGGACCGCGAGAACGAGGGCGACCTCACGATGGCGGCGCAGTTCGCCACGCCCGAGGCGATCAACTTCATGGCCAAGGAGGGGCGCGGGCTGATCTGCCTGGCGCTCACCCCGGAGCGCTGCGACGAGCTCGGCCTGGACCTGATGGCGGCCAAGAACGAGTCCCCGTTCGAGACGGCGTTCACGGTCTCGGTCGAGGCCCGCGACGGGATCACGACCGGCATCAGCGCCGCCGACCGCGCGCGCACGATCCAGGTCGCGATCGACCCGGGCGCGGCGCCGCGCGACCTCGTCCAGCCCGGCCACGTCTTCCCGCTCAAGGCCAAGCCGGGCGGCGTGCTCGAGCGCACGGGGCAGACCGAGGCGGCCGTCGATCTCGCGCGCCTGGCCGGGCTCAACCCGTCCGGGGTGATCTGCGAGGTCATGAACGACGACGGCACGATGGCCCGCGTCGACGACCTCGAGCGCTACTGCGCCAAGCACGGGCTGAAGATGATCACGGTCGCCGACCTGATCGCCTACCGGCGCAAGCACGACCGGCTGGTCGAGCGCGTCGTGGAGACGCGCCTGCCCACCGGCTTCGGCGACTTCACGGCGGTCGGCTACCGCGCGCTGCTGGACGGCAAGCACCACGTGGCGCTGGTCAAGGGGGAAGTCGCGGGGGAGGAGGACGTGCTCGTGCGCGTGCACTCCGAGTGCCTCACCGGCGACGTGTTCCACTCGCTGCGCTGCGACTGCGGCGAGCAGCTGGAGAGCGCGCTCTCGATGATCGAGCGCGAAGGTCGCGGCGTCCTGCTCTATCTCGCGCAGGAGGGCCGCGGGATCGGCCTGCTGAACAAGCTCAAGGCCTACAACCTGCAGGACCGCGGGCTGGACACCGTGGACGCGAACCTGGAGCTCGGCCTGCCCGCCGACCTGCGCGACTACGGCATCGGCGCGCAGATCCTCGTCGACCTCGGGTTGTCGTCGATCCGGATCCTCACCAACAACCCGAAGAAGATCCGCGGGCTGGAGGGCTACGGGCTCAGCGTCACCGCGCAGGTGCCGATCGAGCACGCCCCGAACCCGCACAACGAGGCCTACCTGCGCGCCAAGCGCGACCGCATGGGCCACACGTTGCACCACCAGGGTCTCGCGCTGGACGAGCAGATGGTGCACGAAGAAGCCGTCCATGACCGGGAGGGTCGTTCGTGAAGTTCGCCATCGTCGTCGGTCGCTTCTACGAGGACCTGGCGGAGCGGCTCGTCGCCGGCGCGCAGGGCGTCTTCGGCGGCGAGGCCGACGTGTTCGACGTCCCGGGCGCGTTCGAGCTGCCGCTGGCGGCGCAGTACCTGGCCGAGACCGGGCGCTACGACGGCGTGGCCTGCCTCGGCGCGGTCATCCGCGGCGAGACCGACCACTACGACTACGTGTGCGCCGAGACCGCCCGCGGGATCATGAAGGTGTCGCTCAAGACCGGCGTCCCGTGCGCGTTCGGCGTGCTCACGGTCGAGAACATGGACCAGGCACTGGCCCGCACCGGCGGCGGCAAGCGCGACCAGGGCGCGCACGCGGCCGAGGCGGTCATCACGCTGGCGCGGCTGAAGACGTCGTTGTAGCCGGTTCGCCTCGTAGGCTCGGAGGCGATGCAGCGACGTTCGCTCCTGCTCGCCGCCGGAGCGAGCGCCGTGTTGACCGCGTGCGGACAGGATCCCGCGGCCGGACCGAACCGGCCCGGCGTCTCGCGGGCGGACGTCGAGCTGCTCAACGAGGCGCTCGCCTTCGAGCACGTCGAGGCCGCGTTCTACGCGGCGGCCGCGGCCCGGGACGAGCGGTTCGCGGAGCTGGCGGCGCAGGAGGCCGAGCACGTGGCGGCGCTCACGCGCGCGGTGCGCGACGCCGGCGGACGGCCCGTGGGCGGTGCGGACGTCGCGCTGCGGCTGCCGGCGCGGGACGCCGTGCCCGCGCTCGCGCTGCGCATCGAGGAACGGCGGGCGGCGGCCTCGCTGGACCTCGTGTCGCGGCTCGGGAACCCGGGGTTGCTCGCGGCCGGGCTGGCGCTGCACGCGGTCGAGGCCCGCCACGTGATCGCGCTGCGGGAGCTGGCCGGCGTGGCGCTCGCGCCCACGGAGGCATTCGGCGCGCCGGCGCGGGGCGCGCTCGAGGAGGTGCGGACGTGGCTCGCATGACCCGCGGCGCGTTCCTGCTCGCGCTGGCGTCGCCCCTGGCGCTGCCGGCGGGGGCGAGCGCGGTCGAGCGCGACCGGAGCGTGCTCAACTACGCGCTGCTGCTCGAGAAGCTGCAGACGACGCTCTACGAGGAGGCGCTGAAGCTGAGCATCGGCTTCGACCTCGGCGGGCTGCTGCGCACGTTCGCGGATCATGAGGAGGCGCACGTCGAGCGGCTGACGGCCCTCGGCGGCGTACCGGCGACCCTGCGCTTCAGCTACGAGCTCGAGACCCGCGAGGAGTTCCTGCGGCTCGCGCCGACCGTCGAGGACACCGTGGTGGGCGCGTACGTCGGCGCGATCCCGGCGGCCGAGACGCCTGAGGTGCGGGCGCTGCTGGCGAGCATCGTGCACGTCGAAGCCCAGCAGGCGTCCACGCTGCGAGCGCTGGCGGGCGAGCCGGCGGCACCGCTCGCGTTCGAAGAGGTGATGAGCCGGCCCGTCCTGCTCGACCGCGTCCGACCCTTCATCGCCACGTGAGGGGCAACGCTCGCCTGACGGCTCGCGTTGCTGCGAGGGCTTGCCCAGAGGGCTCGCCCTCGCGCGCCCGGCGGAGCGGGGCGTGACGGGTGACCGCCGTGTCGTGGCCCTGTTCTCGGCCACGATGCTCACGAGCGCGATCCTGCTGTTCGCGGTCCAGCCGATGGTCGCGCGCTTCGTCCTGCCGACGTTCGGCAGCGCGCCGCAGGTGTGGGCGGTGGCGCTCGTGTTCTTCCAGGCCGTGCTGCTGCTCGGGTACCTGTACGCGCACGTCTCCTCGAGCCGGCTGGGGGTACGGCGGGCGCTCACGCTGCACGGCGTGCTGCTGGTCCTGCCCGTGCTCGTGCTGCCGCTCGGCGTGCCCGCGACGGACGCCGGCACGTCGGCGGGCAACCCGGCGTGGGCGCTGCTCGGGCTGCTCACGGTGTCGGTCGGGCTGCCGTTCTTCGTCGTCTCCACCACCGCGCCGCTGCTGCAGCGCTGGCTCGTGAACACGGACCATCCCGCGGGCCGGGACCCGTACTTCCTGTACCGGGCGAGCAACTTCGGGTCCGTGCTCGGGCTGGTGTCCTACCCGCTGCTGTTCGAGCCGCGGCTGGCGCTGGACGACCAGGGCCGCTGGTGGACGTGGGGCTACGTGCTGCTGGCGGTGCTGCTGTTCGCGTGTGCGGCGTTCGTGTGGCGCAACGCAGGAGCGGCGCGACCGGTCGAGCGTGGCGCCGACGAGCAGCTCACGGTCCGGCGGCGGCTCACGTGGCTCGTGCTGGCCGCGGTGCCCTCGGGGCTCGTCGTCGCGGCGACGACCGTGCTGACGACCGACGTGGCGCCGATCCCGCTGCTGTGGGTGCTCCCGCTCGGGCTCTACCTGATCACGTTCATGATCGCCTTCTCCAGCGGCGGGCGCTCGCGCTGGGTGTTCCGGGCGTCGGTGTGGCTGATGCCACTCGCGATCCTGGCGGTGGCGGTCGTGACCGTGGCCGAGATCCGCAGCCCGCTGTGGCTGATCCTCACGGTCCACCTCGTGGCGGTGTTCCTGGTGGCGATGGTCTGCCACGGCCGGCTGGCGCAGGACCGGCCGGCGCCGCAGAAGCTGACGACCTTCTACCTGGTGGAGTCGGCGGGCGGCGTGCTCGGCGGGGCGTTCGCGGCGCTGCTCGCGCCGCTCGTGTTCAACGCGCTGTGGGAGTACCCGCTGTTCCTGGTCGGCGCGGCGCTGCTGTGGCCGGGCGTGCGCGGCGTGAAGCCGCGCCGGGTCTGGGATCTCGCGTGGCCGGTCGGGCTCGGTGTCGCGGTGTACGTGGCCTTGACGGAGCTGTCGTACGAGAACGCGGTGCTGATCGCGGGCGCGGCGGTGTGCGTGCTGTTCGCCCTGCGGCGCCCGGCGCGGCTGGCCGCGGGGCTCGCGGCGCTGTTCCTGGCGGGCACGTGGGGCGTCGCGGCGGCGGGCACGCCCGTGATCGAGCGCGAGCGCAACTTCTTCGGCGTGCGGACCGTCGAGCAGGGCAGCGGCGTGCGCTCGCTGGTGCACGGCACGACGCTGCACGGCAACCAGCTGCTGCGCACCGGCCTGCCGCAGCCGACGACCTACTACCACCCGGCGAGCCCGATCGGCCAGCTCGTGACCGGTGGGCCGCGCGGGATCACGCGGCGTACGGCGGTCGTCGGCCTCGGGACGGGCACGATGGCGGCCTACAGCCAGCCCGGGGACGAGTGGACGTTCTACGAGATCGACCCGGAGATCGTCCGCGTGGCGCGCAACCCGCGCTATTTCACCTACCTGCGGGACGCGCCCGGCGCCACCGAGGTCGTGATCGGCGACGCGCGGCTGTCGCTGGAGGAGGCGCGTGACCGCACGTTCTCGCTGATCGTCGCCGACGCCTTCAGCTCCGACGCGATCCCGACCCACCTGATCACGCGGGAGGCGATCGACCTCTACTTCCGCAAGCTCGTGGACGACGGCGTGCTCGCGTTCCACATCTCCAACCGCTACATCGACCTCGAGAGCGTGCTCGGGAACCTCGCCCGTGAAGCGCGGCTGGCGTGCTACGCCGGCGACCTCGACGCGCCGCTGGGCGAGGGGATCGAGGAGGCGAACGCCTCCGCCTGGGTTGCCCTGGCGCGCCGCCCCGAGGACCTCGGGGACATCGCCGGCGACGGCCGCTGGCAGCGCTGCGAGACCGGCCCGGACTCGCACACGTGGACCGACGACTACTCGAACATCATCAGCCTGCTGCGCTAGCCACGTGGCCCGCGCCCGCGGCCGCGCTCACCGCGCGGGCCCCGATCTCTTCAATCCTGCCCGGCGTCGCGGCGCGCCTGGCGGAGCATGTCCCGGACCTCGCCGGCGTCGTTGTCGCCGAACTCGTCGAGACGGCGCTGCAGGATCGGGATGGCCGCCGCAGGCTGGCCGAGGCCGACCAGCGCGGCACCCTCCTCGAACAGCGCGTACCCGCACGGGCTGAGCTCCTTCGAGCCGGCGCACAGCTGCTGCGCTTCGCGGGCCTTGGCCAGCGCGGTCTCGAAGTCACCGTTGCGGCGCGCGTTGAAGCCCTCGACCTGCGCCGCGGTGGCTGCGTCGAGGTCGGGCTCGCCCTGCGCCTCCGGTGTGGGCGTGTCCTCAGGCGTGGGCTCGGAGGTCGCGGTCTCGGTCGGCTCGGGCGTGGCCGTCTCGGTCGGCTCCGGGGTCGGCGTCTGGGTCTCTTCAGGCGTCGGCTCGGGGGTCGACTCACGCGTGGGCTCGGCGGTCGGCTCCTCGCGCGCCTGCTGGCTCGGCTCGGGGTCGTCGCTGCGGTTGGCGAGCGCGTACACGCCCGCGCCGGCGAGCAGGACCAGCGCCACGAGTCCGACGATCAGGGCGGTCGCACCGGAGCGGCGCCGCTCGGGGTCGCCGGCCGAGCCGGCCGTGAGCGGGCCTGGACCGTCATGTCCGCCGCCGGCCGGCGCCGCCCCGCGCCGGTCGCCGCCACCCGGCCCTGCCGCGGCGTACTCGGCCGTATCCCCGTCGCTGCGCCCGGCCGCGCTCGCCGCCGCTGCGGCGTCGCCGCGCCCGTCCGCGCGGCCCGAGGCCGCGCCGCCGTCGCGGTCTCCGGCCAACCCGGCGCCGGCCGCCGCGCCGCCCAGCGCGGCCGCGCCCTTCTTCCCCCGCCGACCCAGCTTGCGCGTCGGCGCGTCGTCGTCGTCGACGGTGCGCTCCAGCGCGTCGACGAATTCCGCCGCGCTGTCCCACCGGTCCTCGGACGCTTTCGCCAGTCCGCGTTCCAACACCGCGTCAACCGCCTTGGACAGCTCGGGCGCGCGGGTGGACGCCGGGGGCACCGGATCCTCGAGGTGCGCGCGGGCCTGTGCGGCGAAGTGCTCGGCCTCGAACGGCCGCGAACTCGTCAGCAGCTCGTAGGCGACGACGGCCAGCGCGTAGCGGTCGGAGGCGGCCGTCGCCGGCTCGCCCATGGCCTGCTCGGGCGACAGGTAGGCGGCGGTCCCGAGCACCTGGCCGGTCGCGGTCAGCTGGTCCTCCCAGGCGACGCGGGCGATGCCGAAGTCGCCGACGGCGAGCCGGTCGTGGTCGTCGAGCAGCAGGTTGCCGGGCTTGATGTCGCGGTGCACGACGCCGGCCTCGTGCGCGGTGTCCAGCGCGCTGGCCGCCTCGCGCAGCCAGCGCAGCTTCATCTGCGCCGGGATCTGGCGGCCCGACTTCATCGCGTCCCCGACCGAGCCGCCGCGCATGATCTCCATGACCATGAAGACCTGCCGCTGGTGCTCGCCGACGTCGTAGATCGTCACCACGTGCGGGTGCGAGGAGAGGCCCGCGGCGGCCCTCGCCTCGCGCTGGAAACGACGGCGCGCGCGGTCGTCCTCGCCGAGATGCGAAGCCAGCAATTTCACCGCTACAGCGCGGTCCAGAAGCTCGTCGTGCGCCTCCCAGACGCTCGCCATGCCACCGTTGGCGAGGTGCCTGATCACGCGGTAGCGATCCGGCAGGGAAATGCGATCCGGTGAGACCGAAGGCATCAGGTACACGGTACCCGCCGCCCGCCCTCCTATACTCTGCGGCTCCAATGGCTCGAATCTGTCACTCCTGCGGCAAGCGCCCGGCCTTCGGCCAGAGTCGCTCGCACTCGATGGTCGCGACCAAGCGGCGTTTCGATATCAACGTCCAGAAGGTCCGCATCCTCGAGAGCGGTGCGCCGAAGCGCGTGTACGTGTGCACGCGCTGCCTCAAAGCGGGCAAGGTCACGAAGGCCTAACGGACGGCCGCGCACGTCGTGGCCGATCCGAGCCTCCTCCGCTTCCGCTTCGTCATCGAGGCTGCGCTTGCGCACCTCGAATCACGTCGCGAAGAGGTCAACAACCTGAACGTCTTCCCGGTCGCCGACGGCGACACGGGGGACAACATGGCGCTGACGCTGCGCGCCGTCCTCACCGAGCTCGACAATCTCTCCACCCAGGGCGAGATCGACGAGATCGGCCGTGACCAGATCGTCGAGTCCGTCGCCCGCGCGGCGCTGCTCGGCGCGCGCGGGAACTCCGGCGTCATCCTCAGCCAGCTGATCCGCGGCGCCGCCGAGGAGCTCATCTCCCGGCCCGGCGAGCTCGTGGACCCGGTGCTGATCGCCGCCGCCATGGCCCGCGCGGCCGACCGCGCGTACGGCTCGGTGCGCGACCCTGCCGAGGGCACCATCCTCACCGTCGTGCGCGAGATGGCCGCCCGTGCCGCGAGTGAGATCGCGCACATGGCTGAGCCGCGGCTGCAGCACCGCGTGGACGACGCGACGCAGAACGAGATGCTCGCCTACGTGCTCGAGCACGCGTTGGACGCCGGCGAGGCGTCGGTCAAGCGCGGCCCCGAGCTGCTGCCGATCCTGCGCGAGTCCGGCGTGGTCGACGCCGGCGGCTACGGGCTCACCGTCATCTTCGCGGGCGTGATCGCGGCCCTGCGCGGCAACGAGCCGCCGCCGCTGGAGCACCACGCGCCGGCCCGCATCACGCACCCGCAGCACCATTCCTCGACCTACCGCTACTGCACGAACTTCGCGGTCACGGGCGACAACCTGGAGCCGACGCCCTGGCTGCCGCGCCTGGAGGCGCTCGGAGATTCGGTGCTGGTCGTGGGCGACTCGGCGACGCTGAAGGTCCACGTGCACACCGACGAGCCCGAACGCGCCACCGCGCTGTTCGACGGCGCCGGCGAGGTCTCGCGCCTGGACGTCGCGGACATGCACGAGCAGGTGGAGCAGCGCAAGGCCCGCGTCGGCGGCACCATCGACGCCTGCGGCGTGCTCGCCGTAGTCAACGGCGACGGCATGCGCGCGCTGTTCGAGGGCCTCGGCGCGAGCGTCCTGGACGGCGGTCCGACCCTGAATCCGAGCACCTACGAGCTGCTCGCCGGCATCCACGACATCCCGGCCGAGGAAGTCGTCGTGCTCCCGAACTCGCCGAACGTGCGCATGGCCGCCGAGCGCGCCGCCGAGCTGAGCGAGAAGGCGGTCCGGGTCGTGCCCACGCGCTCGATGGCGGCAGGGCTGGCGGCGGCGGTCGCGCTGGACTCCGGGGCCGACTCCCGGCGCAACGCGGCGTCGATGGAGGAGACGCTGCGCCACGTCCGCACCGGCGGAGTGACGGAGGCGGCGCGGGACGACACCCAGGGGCGCTTCCGGCGCGGGGATTCGGTCGGCTTCATCGACGAGGAGCTCGTCGCGTGGGGCGAGGTCGAGGAGACGCTGGAAGTGGTGCTCGGTGAGTTGGGCCGCGAGGCTGAGCTGCTCACCGTGATCGAAGGGGACGGGGCACCGCTGGCGAGGGAAGCGGTCGCGGCGCTCGCGCCCGACACCGCCGAGGTCGAGTTGTCCCGTGGCGGGCAGCCCGCCTGGTGGTGGCTCGTGTCGGCCGAGTAGAGCCACCCGGGCAAGCGACCCGTCACTTGACCACCGTATGGGTGGTCAACTGACGGATGTCGCTCGCGAAGGGCGTTGCCGTTCACTCGGCCCCGCGCGGCACCACCACCACCGGACACGCCGCCCGCCGCACCAACCGCGAAGCCACACCCCCGAGCAGCACCCGCCGGACGGGCCCGTACCCACGCGACCCGCACACGAGCAGGTCGCACTCACGCTCGTCCAGCGCCGCCAGGCAGTCGACCACGTCGCCCTCGAGCAGCTCGTCCGCCGCCTCGAACGGGAGCCCCGCGACCGCGCGGTCCAGCGCCTCGCGCGCACCCTCCCGCACCGCGCCGAGGAACGACTCCTCGGCGTCGCGCCCGATCACCGGCGAGAAGATCTCCGCGCGCGGTGCGACCACGGTGTACAGCGTCAGCGACGCGCCCGTCCGCTGTACCAGCGCCGCGGCGACGTTCAGCGCCTCGCGGGCCTCCGGCGCGTCGAGGTAGGCGACGCCGATCCGGCGCACGGCCTCTTCCGCCGGCCGGTCTCGCCAGCCACGCGGGGCCACCGCGACGGGGCAGATCGCGCCGTGCAGCAGGCGCTCGCCGGTCGAGCCGGGGGAGATGCGCCGCCGGGCGCCGTGCCGGGAGGAGCCGACCACGATCATCGTCGCGTCCGTCTGCTCGGCCACGTCATCGAGGCCGTGGGCAGCCGAGCTCGAGCCCACGACGCGGAACGTGGCCTCGGCGCCGCGCTCGTCGACGAACCGGCGCGCAGACGCGCTGACCTCCTCGGCCTGCTCGCGCATGTAGCCCACCCACTCGGCGTCGACGCGCCCCAGACCGACCGGGTTCTCCTCGGGGTAGACGCTGACCACGATCAGCGCGGCGTCCGTCGCTTGTGCGAGCTGCGCGCCCAGGGCGGCTGCGTCGTCGCCGGAATCGGACCCGTCGTGCCCGACCACGATGGTCATGATCGATGCTCCCGTTGCAGCACGGAGTGGCGGCGGCCGTACAGGAAGTAGAACGCGATGCCGATCGCCAGCCAGATGCCGAAGCGCCACCAAGTCGCGGCGGGCAGCTCCTGCATGAGGTAGATGATCAGCCCGACGCCGATCAGGGGGAAGATCGGGACGGGCCACGCGAGCGGCACGCGGAACGGCCGCTCCATGTCGGGATGCGTGATGCGCAGGATCACGACGCCGATGTTCACCAGCAGGAAGGCGAACAGCGTGCCGATGTTCACCAGCTGGACGATCTCGCTCAGCGGCACGAACGCGGCGAGCGCGGCGATGAACACGCCCAGGCCGATCGTGAGCTTGGCCGGCGTGCCCGTGCGGGGGTTGACCTTGGCGATGTTGCGCGGCATCAGGCCGTCGCGGGCCATGGCGAAAAAGATGCGGGTCTGGCCGTAGAAGATCGTCAACAGCACCGAGGTGATCGCGACCAACGCGCCGAGCGCCACGATGCTCGCGCCCCAGCTGATGCCGGCGCCCTCGTCGAGCGCGGCGGCGAGCGGCGCTTCGGACTCCTGCAGCGCCTTGGCGTCCAGCGAGCCGACCGCGGCGATCGAGACGAGGATGTAGACGATCGTGCAGATGATCAGCGAGCCGATGATCGCGATCGGCAGGTCGCGCCGGGGCTGCCTGGCTTCCTCGGCGCCCGTGGAGACCGCGTCGAACCCGATGTAGGCGAAGAAGATCACCGCCGCGGCGCTGACGACGCCGTTCACGCCTTCCGGCGCGAACGGGGACAGGTTGTCGGCGCTGAACGCCGTCGCGAACGCGACGACGATGAAGAACGCGAGGATCAGCAGCTTGAAGATGACCATGAAGAAGTTGGCCTTCGCGGTCTCCCGCACGCCGCGCACGAGCAGGAACGTCACGCACGCGACGATCACCACCGCCGGCAGGTTCACGGTCCCGCCCTCCTCGGGCGGGTTCGCGATCGATTCCGGCAGCGCGAAGCCGAATGTGTTGTCCAGGAACTCGTTGAGGTTGCCTCCCCAGCCGACGGCCACGGCCGCGACGGCCACGCCGTACTCGAGGATCAGGTCCCAGCCGATGATCCACGCGACCAGCTCGCCGAGCGTCGCGTAGGCGTACGTGTAGGCCGAACCGGACACAGGGATCGACGACGCGAGCTCGGCGTAGCACAGGGCCGAGAACACGCACGTGACCGCCGCCAGCACGAAGGACAGGATCACCGCGGGCCCGGCGAGGCCGATGCCCTCGCCGATGACGACGAAGATGCCCGTGCCGATGACGGCGCCGATCCCCAGCGCGGTCAGGTCGAGCGCCCCGACCGCCCGCTTGAGGCCGCCCTCCTCCGCGCCGGCCTCGGTGTCAGCGATCAGGCGCGAATGGTCCTTGACCGCGAACGGTCCGGTCGTGCTTCGGCTTGCCCCCATGCCACGTCCCCCTGTGGTCGCGTAAACGGACCTTAAACAACCCGTCGGCGTCGCGTCTTCCCCGCACGCCAGACTTTTCAGTCGTGCCACCGACCGCGTTCGCCAGCTCCGACCCGCTTCCCGAGGGCGGCCGCCCGCGCATGCCGCGCCCCAGCCGGCTGGAGCACGCGCTGGATCTGCCGGGCGAGAAGGCCGAGAAGGCGGGGGAGAAGCTCGGCCTGACGAGCATCGCCGCGCTGCTGGATCACATCCCGCGCGACCGCCGCGCCGCGCGCACGATCGGGGACCTCGTCGAGGGCGAGACGGCGACCGTCGTCGTCGAAGTGTTGAGCATCACCAGCCGACAGGTGCGCCGGCGCGGGATGAAGCCGCTGGTCTCCGCGCGCGTCTCCGAC
This sequence comes from Solirubrobacter deserti, assembly GCF_003344625.1. Taxonomy (GTDB): domain Bacteria; phylum Actinomycetota; class Thermoleophilia; order Solirubrobacterales; family Solirubrobacteraceae; genus Solirubrobacter; species Solirubrobacter deserti. The sequence goes on from NZ_QPKJ02000001.1 coordinate 485,539, forward strand.
GAGACCGGCACCATGGGCGTCACGTTCTTCAACCAGCCGTGGCTGGAGCGCCGCTACCGCCCCGGCACCCGGCTCCTGCTGACCGGCAAGTACCAGGGCCAGCGCGGCTTCCGCGTCAACGAGCACGCCGAGACGGGCGAGCTGGTGTCCACCGGCGAGGACATGGCGACCTACCCGGCGTCCGAGGGCCTCACGTCCGTGCAGATCGCCGCGCTCGCCCACGAGCACCGGGCCGAGATGCGCAACGTGCTGGACCCGCTGCCCGCCCGCATCCGCGCGCTCGAGCGGCTGCCGGACCGCTGGGCCGCCGTCGACGCCGCCCACTTCGGCGATCAGGAGGGCGGAAGACGACGGCTCGCGTTCGACGAGTTCCTGCTGCTGCAGATCGCGCTGCTGCGCCGGCGCGCCCGCCGCCGCGAAGGCGCGCGCGCCGAACCGCTGCAACCGCCGGCCGCGCTCACCGCCCGCTGGCTGAAGGACTCGCTGCCGTTCACGCCCACGGGCGATCAGTCGAAGGCGATGGCGACGATCGACGAGGACGTCGCCTCCGACCGCCCGATGCAGCGCCTGCTGATGGGGGAGGTCGGCTCCGGCAAGACCGTCGTCGCGCTGTACGCGATGCTGCGCGCGGTCGAGTCCGGCGGCCAGGCCGCGCTGATGGCGCCCACGGAGACGCTCGCCGAGCAGCACTTCGCCACGCTCCAGAAGCTCATGCCGGGCGAGCTCGTGCAGGCCGCGCTGCTGACCGGCTCCACGCCGCAGGGCCGCCGCACCGACCTGCTCGGCAAGCTCGCGTCCGGCGAGCTGAAGATCCTCGTCGGCACGCACGCGCTGATCGAGGACGCCGTGGAGTTCGACCGCCTGCTCGTCGCGGTCGTGGACGAGCAGCACCGCTTCGGCGTCAACCAGCGCCGCAAGCTGGACCGCAAGGCGCCCGCCGGGATGGCGCCGCACATCCTGCACATGACCGCGACGCCGATCCCGCGCACGCTCGCGCTCACCGCCTACGGCGACCTCGACGTCACCTCCCTGCACGAGCTGCCCGCCGGCCGGCGCCCGATCGACACCCACGTCGCCGCCACCGACAACGAGCGCGCCCGCGCCTACGAGCGCATCCGCGAGGAGCTCGACAAGGGCCGCCAGGCGTTCGTCGTCTGCCCGCTCGTCGAGGAGTCCGAGGCGCTGCAGGCCCGCGCCGCCACCGCCGAGTTCGAGCGCCTGCGCGGCGGCGAGCTCAAGGACTACCGCGTCGTGCTCATGCACGGCCAGATGCGCCCGCGCGAGAAGCAGGAGGCGATGGCGCAGTTCGCGAGCGGCGGCGCCGACGTGCTCGTCGCGACGACCGTGATCGAGGTCGGCATCGACGTCCCGAACGCGACCGTGATGCTCGTCGAGGACGCCGAGCGCTACGGCCTCTCCCAGCTGCACCAGCTGCGCGGGCGGATCGGGCGCGGCCAACACGACTCGCTGTGCCTGCTCTTCGGGCCCAAGGAATCGCGGCGCCTGCAGGCGATGCACCAGCACTCCGACGGCTTCCGCCTGGCCGAGATCGACCTCGAGCTGCGCGGCGAGGGGGAGATGCTCGGCGTGCGCCAGTCCGGTCTGCAGGCGTTCAAGTTCGCGCGCCTGCCCGAGGATGTCGAGCTGCTCGAGCGCGCCCGCCGTCACGCCCGCGAGATCCAGGACGCAGATCCCGAGCTGCTGCAGCCCGAGCACGCGCTGATCGAGGACGCGATCCTGCGCACCTACGGCGCCGACGCCCTCGAGCCGATCCCGGCCTGAACGGCGCTCGCGCGCTCCGGGATCACTTCCCGGTTCGGGTCAGGACGCGCTGCCAATGTCACGGTCCGTTCTCGCCCCTCCGTGCACGGAAAGTGCCCGGGTGCAGGGGTAGCGAGCGCACATGCGCAATCGCCCCTTTGCCGCCGCCGTCGCGGCCCTCGCCCTCGCAGCGCCCGCCACCGCCTCCGCGCGTCCCATGGACTTCCCGGAGGACCGCTCCTTCGTGGTCAACGCCGCACACTCGAACCTGGCCGAGATCGCCACCGGCCGGCTCGCCCTGCGCGAGAGCGATGACACCGCCGTGCGCGCCTTCGCGCGGCGCATGATCACCGACCACACCGCCGCCCAGGCGAAGCTGCGCGCCGTCGCCCGCGCGTGGGACACGCGCCTGCCCAGCCGCCCGTCCCCGACCCAGCGCCGCGACGCCGCCCGGCTCGCCGCGCTCGAGGGCGAGGCGTTCGACCGCGCCTACCTGCGCCGCCAGATCGTCGCCCACCGCCAGACGCTCGGCATCTGCCTGCTGGAGATCGACGCCGGCCGCGTGGCCAACGTCCGCGCCTACGCCGCGGAGACCGCGCCGGTCGTCCGCACGCACCTCACCCTGGCGAAGGCCACGCGCTAGAGCACCGACCACTGCCACAGCCGCACGCAGCCGCTCAGCTCGGACGGCGGAACGACTTCAGCCGAGTAGCTGTCGATCAGCCGCGCATCCCAGCACGAGCGGTTGCGGGCGGTGACGGCATAGGTCGCGCCGCCGCCGGAGTCGTCGTAGACCATGCAACGCGTCAGCGCGGGCGTGCACTCCGTGCCGGCGATGAGCCCGAACGCCGCCACGTTGTCGACCGAGACCTCGAGCGAGCGCTCGTCCATCGGCGCCCGGATCACCGTCCGCGCCGCCAGCGCGAACCAGGCGAACGCGAAGGGCGCGGACGCGACCAGGGCGACGATCCAGATCATCCGCGTGCGCATGCGGCGCGAAAGCCTAAGGGGTCTGACCCTTTATCTTGCGCGGCGTGCGGCTGACGCTCGACCACGTCATCCTGCGCGCCGCGGACCCGGCCGCGGCGCTCGACGAGCTGGTCGCGCGGACCGGCGCGCCCGTGCTCGTCCCGGTGCGGGACGCAGGCCCGTTCACGTCCGGGATCGTGCGGGCGAGCGTGGACATCGAGCTGCTCAAGATCGGCAGCACACCGCCGCCGCACGTGCTCGGCTACGGCCTGGGCTTCACCGTTGACGTTCCGCTCACGCAGGCCAACAAGGCGCTCCGGAAGGCGGGCTTCCCGACGTCCGGGACGACCGTCGCCACCGCCAACGGGCGCACGTGGGCGGCGGTCCAGGTCCACGGCCTGCTGCCGGACCCGTTCCCGCTGCCGGTGACCAAGAAGGCGCCCAAGCCGAGCGACCGCGTCGCCGAGCAGCTTGCCGCGTGGCTGACCAAGATCCCGGCGGTGGGTCGGATGGCGACCCGCAAGCCGGGGTCCTCGATGGTCGTCGTGACCGAGTACCGCTTCGACGCCGACGCGTGGCGCGCCACGGCCGGCACCGGGCCGACCGTCGTCAAGGTCGAGGTCGGTGCGCGCAGCCCGAACTGGGCGAAGTTGCCGCTCGAGCCCGGCCCGCTCACGGTCTCCACCGACCTGGAGCCGGGCGTGCGCCGGATCGTCCTCGAGGGCGCGGGCACGCCGTTCACGCTCGGCGACGTGGAGTTCGCGTACGCCGCCGACCCCGCCGAGGCCGACGCCCGCAAGCTCGTTGCCATGGCGGAACGCATGCCGCGCCCGCTCCCGGACGCAGTCGTGGCCGGGCTCGTCCGCGTGCTGCGCTTCTTCCCGCAGGCACCGGACCCCGAGCACTGGCCGCAGACCTGGGTCCGCGCCGCGCGCCTGCTCGAGCCCGCCCAGCTGGACCCGGTCGCCCGCGGCGAGCAGCGCGCCTACCTGACCGCGCTGGGCGCGCTCAAGCTCGCCCAGGCCGGCTACAGCGGACCGCTGATCGACCGCTGGCTCAACGAGGAGCGCGACTACCCGAGCCTGACCGAGGCCGAGCGGGCCGCGCTCAAGCGGGCGGGTTGATCGCGAGCGAGGACGCCTCGCCGGCCTGCAGGCGGGCGACGTGCTCGCGCAGGTTCGTCATCGCCAGCAGGTCCTCGCCGCGCCGGATCCCGCCGAGCACCTCGTCCTCGAGCGCCTCGATCTCCTTCGCCCGCGCCAGGCACGCCTCCAGCTGCTCACGCGGGGCGATCACGATTCCGTCCTCGTCGGCGAGCACGAGCTCACCCGGCGTCACGCGCACACCGCCGAACAGGATCGGTCCGCCCACGCGCGGCGCGACGTCGCTGCGGCCCGCCATCGGCACCGTCCCGCGTGCCCACAGCGGGAGCTCGGGCGGGAGCCCGGCGCGGTCGCGCACGTAGCCGTCGACGACGATCCCGCCGAGCCGGCGGCGGTGCGCCTCGCTCGCGAGCAGCTCGCCGAGCGCCGCCAGCGGCGCGCCGCCCGCCTGCACGACGAGCACGTCGCCGGGCGAAGCCTCACCGATCGCCCACAGCACCGACAGGAACTCGCCCGCCGCGACCACGGTGTAGGCCGGGCCGCACAGGCGCGCCGCGGGCGTCAGCGGGCGGATCGCGGGATCGACGACCGGCAGCGACTTGTCGACGTCGCACAGCGTGCTGACGGGCAACCGAGCGAGGGCTTCATCCATGCGGTCGAGGGTATATGCGCCCTCGTGTGGTGCGGCGCCCTGGCCGAGGACTCGCGCGTGCTGTGGACGATCGCCGGGACGGTCGCGTTCCTCGCCCTGCTCGTCGTCCCGCTCGTGCTGATCGCCCGTGGCCGCGGCGTGCGCGGCCCGCTCGTGCTCACGTGGGTCGCCGCGTCCGTGCTCGCCGCGCTCGCCTGGGTGCTCGCCGAAGGCGTGTGGGCGTTCGCGTTCACCGTCCCGGCCGGGCTCGCCCTCGGCCTCGCGGTCTCCCGGATCGAGGACCGCCGGAGCCCGGGGTCGTTCGCGCTCGTCGGTGGCTTCGGCGGCGCGGGCTGGGTCGCGATCCTGGCGGCGCTCGTGCTCGCGGTGTCCGCCGCGACGGGCACGTGCTTGGATCATCTGTGAGTGCGCGTGATCGCCGGCAACTACGGAGGGCGGACCCTCAAGGCCCCGCCCGGGGACGCCACGCGCCCGACGTCCGACCGGGTGCGCGAGGCGCTGTTCAGCATCCTCGGCACGCGGACCGAGGACGCGCGGGTGCTGGACCTGTTCGCGGGCAGCGGCGCGCTGGGGCTGGAGGCGCTGTCGCGCGGCGCCGAAAGCGTCACGTTCGTCGATGACGCGCACGCCGCCGTCAAGGTCATCCGGGCCAACCTCGAGGCGTTGAAGGCGCACGCCACGGTCAAGCGCGGGGACGCCCTCCGGTTGCTCACCACCGCATCCATCAGCGGCGAGCAATACGATCTTGTCTTCCTCGACCCGCCGTACCGTCATGCTGAGCGCCTCGCGCAGCCGCTGTCGGAGGCCCTCCCCGCCGTGCTGGCGCCCGGGGCGGTGGTGGTGGCCGAGAGCGACAGACGGGCGCCGCTCACGCTCACCCTGCCCCTCACCGACGAACGCCGCTACGGCGACACCCTCATCCGCATCTATGGCCCCTGACCCGCGCATCGCCGTCTGCCCCGGCTCCTACGACCCGGTGACCAACGGCCACCTGGACATCATCTCGCGCGCGTCGGTGATGTTCGACGAGCTGATCGTGGCCGTCGTGAACGCGTCCGTGCGCAAGAGCAGGTCGGTGTTCAGCGCGGAGGATCGGATCGCGTTCATCGAGCGCGCGACCGCGCATCTGGGGAACGTGCGCGCGGTCCCGTTCGACAAGCTCGTCGTCGATTTCGCGCGCGAGCAGGGGGCGAAGGCGATCGTCAAAGGGCTGCGCGCGATCAGCGACTTCGAATACGAGTTGGAGATGAACCAGCTGAACCGTTCGCTGGCCTCCGACGTGGAATCCATCTACCTCATGGCCTCACCGCAGTACAGTTTCCTGTCATCCAGCGGAGTCAAGGAGATCGCCACCTTCGGTGGCGACGTGTCGGGACTCGTACCTGAGGAGGTCGCCCGCCGCTTGCAGGAAGCGCTGGGGCGGTAGCGAAACGGGGAGCCAAATGGACGTCCTGGTACTCATCGACAAGCTGGACGACCTCGTCCACAACGCCAAAGCGGTCCCGCTGACGGACACCGTGCGCGTGGACAAAGAGGAGATCTACGACATCCTCGACCAGATGCGCGCCACGATCCCCGAGGAGATCAAGCAGGCGCGCTGGATCGTCAAGGAGCGCCAGGAGATGCTCGCCGAGGCCAAGCGCGAGGCCGAGCGCATCGTCAAGGAGGCGCGCGAGCGCCAGGAGCAGCTGGTCTCCCAGCAGGAAGTCACTCGCCAGGCCGAGCGCGCCGCGGAGGACATCATCGAGGACGCCCGCGCCCGCGAGCGCGAGATCCGGCTCGGCGCCGAGGACTACGCGGACGAGATCCTCAACACGCTCGAAGTGAACCTGTCCAAGTTCATCGCGGCCGTACAGCGCGGGCGCGAGCGGCTCCAAGGCCGCGACGAGCCGGCTGAAGTCTCCTGAGAGGGCTCGAGCTGGAAGGTCTGACTCGGCGCTACGGCGACCGGGTCGCGCTCGACGGCGTGTCGTTCCGCGTCGAGCCCGGCCAGATGTTCGGCTTCGTCGGCCCCAACGGCGCCGGCAAGACGACGACCATGCGGATCGTCATGGGTGTGCTCGCGCCCGACGCCGGCGAGGTGCGCTGGAACGGTGAGCAGCTGCACACGCGGATGCGGGCCCGCTTCGGCTACATGCCGGAGGAGCGTGGGCTGTACCCGAAGATGCGCGTCAAGCCGCAGCTCAGCTACCTCGCCGCGCTGCACGGCGTCGACGATCCGGACGCCGCGGCGGACCGCTGGATCGACCGCCTCGGCCTGACCGAGCGCGCCGGCGACCGCGTGGAGGAGCTCTCGCTCGGCAACCAGCAGCGCGTGCAGCTCGCCGCCGCGCTCGTCCACGAGCCAGAGCTGCTCGTGCTGGACGAGCCGTTCTCCGGCCTCGATCCGGTCGGCGTGGACGTGCTCTCGGGCGTCCTGCTCGACTATGCCCGCACCGGCGTGCCCGTCGTGTTCTCCTCGCACCAGCTCGAGCTCGTCGAGCGCCTGTGCGAGGCCGTGGCGATCATCAAGGACGGCCGGCTGGTCGCCTCCGGCACCGTCGAGGAGTTGCGCGGGCCGGGTCAGAAGGTGGTCAAGGAAGTGATCGAGCGCCCGACGCTCACCGACCTGTTCCGGGAGGCGGTCAAATGATCAACCGCAACGTGCGCCTGGTCGCGCGGCGCGAGATCACCGAGCGCGCCGGCGAGAAGTCGTTCCTGATCTCGACGGGGATCACGCTGGCGATCATCGTCCTCGTCGTGGTGATCCCGCCGCTGCTGGGCTTGGGCGGGACGTCGGAGTACGTGATCGCGACCGACGCGCAGAGCCGGCCGGTCGCCGAACGCGCCGTCGCGCTCGCCGGCAACTTCGACGCCGAGGTCACGATCAGCGACACCGAGCCGGACGTGCGGCTGGTCGGCGGCGAGATCCGCTCCGAGGAGGAGCCCGACGACACGCTCGTCGGCCTGCTGCAGACCGCCAACCAGGCGCTGGAGCCGAGCCGGCGGCCGGACCTGCGGGTCGTCACGGCCGAGCCGGTCGATCCCGACCGCGACGCCAAGGCCGGGCTGGCCTTCTTCGCGATCCTGATGCTCTACGGCCAGCTGATCGCGTACGGCTTCTACGTGGCGTCCGGCGTGGTGGAGGAGAAGTCCTCGCGCGTGGTCGAGGTGCTGCTGGCCGCGATCCGCCCGAAGGACCTGCTCGCGGGCAAGGTGATCGGGCTTGGGCTGCTCGGGCTCGGGCAGCTGCTGCTGATCGCGGTCATCGGCGTCGCCGTGGCCGGGGTGACAGGAGCGCTGGACATCGACGGCGCGTTGCTGACCGCCGTCGCGCTGGCGCTCGTGTGGTTCGTGCTCGGGTACGCGTTCTACGCCTCGCTGTACGCGGCCGCGGGCGCACTCGTCCCGCGCCAGGAGGAGCTCCAGAGCTCCACGACGCCACTGACCATGGCGATCCTGGTCTCGTTCTTCGCCGGCTTCGCGGTCAACGACGACCCGGACGGCGTCGTCGCGCACATCTGCGCGTTCATCCCGTTCACGGCACCGATCACGATGCCCGGCCGGATCGCGCTCGGCGAGGTCCCGGCGTGGGAGATCGCGGCGTCGGTCGGGGTGATGATCGCGGCCACCGCGCTGCTGATCCCGCTCGCTGCCCGGATCTACTCCGCCGTCGTCCTGCGCACGGGTTCCGCGGTCAAGCTCTCTGAGGCACTGCGGCTCGCCCGACAGTAGGTCAGCACGCGAACAGCAAGCTTGCTTGCGCACTCGCGTTGTTGGGTTCATCGACACTTTGGACGCTCGCCCGCAATCGCGCCGAGCGTCCAGGTCGCGAAGCTCTCATCCGCTGACCGGAGCCTGCTCGTCGTCCCCGCCGCCCTGCTCGGCGGGGTTGCGCTCCCCTGCACGGCTTCCGCCGCGATCGTCAAGGACTTCGGCACCCGCGAGGGGGACGTCGCGTACTACACGCAGAAGACCGGCTTCAAGTTCAAGCGCGGCCAGCGCACCGCGACCGTCGTCAATCCGCGCCTGGTGCTCGACACGCCCGAGAGCGGCTACGTGTCGATGCTGATCTCCAACGAGCGGATCAAGTCCTTCACCGTGTCGGGCGCGCGGGCGACGGCCGCCGACAGCGGCAAGGTGCAGCAGACCAAGGGCTACACGCTCAAGCTCACGCAGGCGGGCGCCAACTACGTCAATCGCGCGCTGCGCAAGAAGGCGCTCAAGCGGTTCAGCCAGTTCGGCACGCTCGACGTCCGGCTGATCCAGCCCGCGTCCTCCGGCACCCCTGTCGCCCCGGGCTGCCGGGCGCGCCGAGCACCCCGGGGGCTCCGGGCGGCGGTAGCGGCGTGCCCGGCCGGGGCGACACGCCCGGCGGCGCGCTGACCGTCAACCCGGGTCTGCTGGATCGGCTCCCGGGCGGCGGCTCGATCTCGCCGCTGCTACCGGGTGGCGGGCTCGACCTCGACGGTGACGGCAACAGCGAGGTCACGGTGCTGCCGCTGGAGTCCGTCGACGTCGACGTGACGAGCGAGACCGGCACGATCAAGCTCGGCGGCGGCCTGATCCTCGACCTGCCCGGCCTGGGCAGCCGCGTCGAGCTCGTCAACCCCGAGATCGTGCTCGGGGCCAACGCCGGCCTCTACGCCTACATCGACGGCGTCCGCGTCAAGGTCGGCGACATGGACACCGACGAGCTCGATCTGAACGTGCTCGACGGCACCGTCACGGTCAAGGACCTCGACGTGACGGTGGGCGGGGCGCTCAACGACATCCTCGGTCCGGTGCTGGGCCCGATCCTCGGCACCAGCACGCCGCTGCTGTCGCTCGACCTCTCGTTCCCGGAGCTCTCCTAGCTAGAAGGGCTGCAGCAGGAGCGCGACGCCGACGCGCTCCAGGCGCGTGTACTTGAAGTTCGTGGACGCCCGCTCCTCGGGATCCGGCCGGTTCTCGCCGTCATGCGTGACGAGCAGGCCGAGCGGGAACCCGGGGAGCGGCTCCGCGAGGACCTGCGCGCCGTCGGAGTGCTCGACGCCGTCCACGGTCCCGTCGGTGATCGTGAACTCGCCGATGAAGCCGCCGAGGCCGCCGTCGCCGTAGGCCACGAAGCGGCTGTCGCCCTGGCTGGAGACGAGCAGGATGTCCCGCACGAACGGGATCCGCCAGATCGTCAGGCCCTCGATGTCGGCGGCGACGTGCCGGCCGCCGAAGCCCGGGTCGGCACCCAGGACGCACTCCTCGGTCTCGGGATCGAACGTGCCCGGGACGCCGAACTCCTTGACCTTCTGCAGGAGCGTCGGCTGGCCGGTGAAGCCGTGGCGGCCGACCTTGACCACCCACAGGCCGATGTCCTCCTGGGCGGCGAACAGCAGGCCGCGCTGGGGGTCGAACGTCATGCCCTCGACCTGCGGGCCGTCGCCCGGGTCCTCGCACGGCGTCCACCGGGTGCCGTTCGGGAGCCGGAACGTGTCCGGCAGCGTGAAGTCGTCGACGCGGACGTAGGAGACCGTGTCGTTCGGCGCCGCGATCAGCTTGTAGAGCGCGACCGCGGTGCGCGAGCGGCGGGAGACGGCGACGAAGCCGTCGCCGCGGTCGTTGTAGGCGGCGAGGCCGTAGGCGGTGGCCTGGACCTCGACCTCCTCGGGCGTCGCGCTGAACACCAGCGGCGCGTTCGGCGTGGTGATGTCGGTCAGCGGCGGCTGGCCCTTGCGGGCCTTGGCCGGGTCGATGGCGAAGACGCGCAGCTGGTCCAGGCCGCGGTCGGACGTGACGACCAGGTCGCGCGTCTTGCCGTCGAGGCGGACGCCCGTGACGACGTCGACGTTGTTGAAGCGCCCCGGGTCCGACGGGATCGACTGCAGCGTGCGGCCCTGCAGGTCGTAGACGTCGAGGCCGGCGTTCTTCTTGGTGCCGACGACCAGCGTCCCGCGCCGGTCGGTGGGGTGGACCCAGATGGCGGGGTCGTCGGCGTCGGCGTCCCCGCCGGCCTCGTCGTCGAACAGCGGCGCGGTTTCCAGCGTGGCCTTGACCTGGGCCTGCGCCGCGGGTGCGGCGATGAGGGCGAGCAGCGCGAGCAGCGCGAGGGCGACCTTGGACATGCGCGCGACGCTAGGCGCCGCGCCGCGCTCAACCGGTGAAGATGTTGTTGGGATCGCTGGCGATCACGTTGTGCTCGGCTTCCGGCTCCGAGCGGATGAGGAACTCCTCGTCCTTGGGCTCCAGCCGCGCGGTGCGGTCCTTGGACCCGCTGAAGGCCTCGATCGCGTCCTCGGACTCCCACACCGAGATCGTCTGGAAGTGCGTCTCCTCGCCCTCCTCGCGGCGCAGCAGGAAGACGCCGAGGTTGCCGGCGGTGTTGCGGATGTCCTTGATGCCGGTCTGGTTCATGTACTCGGTGTACTCGTCGGCGCGGGCGGTCGGGACCGTTCCGCGCCAGATGCGTGCAATCGCCATACGGGCTGGCTTACCATCCCGGGCGCGATGCTCAACGCCCTCTTGCACCGGATCGGCCTTGACGGCCCCGTCGAGCCGACCCTCGACGGCCTCGTCCACGTGCACCGCGCCTACCTCGGCGCGATCCCGTACGAGGACATCGCCGTGCAGCTCGGCGAGACCGGTCCGTTGGCGTCGGCGGCGCTCGCGGAGCGCTTCCTGAGCGAAGGCCGCGGCGGCTACTGCTTCGAGGTCAACACGGTCTTCAGCTGGCTGCTCGAGCAGCTCGGCTTCTCGGTCGAGCGCCATCAGGCCGTGGTCGGCGGCGAGGGACCCACGAACCACATGGCGCTGGTCGTCGACATCGACGGCTCACTGTGGATCGCCGACGCCGGCCTGGGCGAGGGCTTCGTCGACCCGCTGCCGCTGGAGCCGGGCACGCACGCGATCGGCCCGTTCGCGTGGACCGTCGAGCTCGAGCCCTGCGGCACGTGGTGGATCGGCGCGCACGAGTGGTCCACGTTCTCGGGCTTCCGCATGGACGAGGACCCGTCGCCCGTGAGCGCCTTCGAGCCCCACCACCGCCGGCTCGCGACCGACCCGGAGTCCTCGTTCGTCAAGACGCTCGTCGTGCAGCGTCCGCGCGCGGACCGCATCGACACGCTGCGCGCACGCACGTTCTCCTCGGTCGGGCCCGGCGTGGCGGAGAAGCGCGTGCTCGACGAGGCGGAGTTCTGGGCCGTGCTCTCGGGCGAGTTCGGCATCACGCGGCGCGACCCGCGGCTGTGGGCGCTGGCCGTCGCCCAGCACGACGCGTTCCTGGCCGCGCGAGCCGCCTGAACGGCTGGCACGCCCACTGGCCGAGCGTCAGGCCCTTCGCGCCCGCCGCGCGGTCAGTGGGTGTCGTCGCCGTTCTCGTCCGCCGAGTCGACCAGAGCGGTGATCTGGGCCAGATGCGCGCGCACCCGCTCGGCCATGGCGTCCAGCACGGCCCGCGCCTGCTCGATGCCGCCGGCCGCGTTCGTCAGGTGGAGCTTGATGCGGCGGACCTCGTCCATCGCGCCCAGCGCCCGCTCGACCTCCGCGCGCAGCGCCGGCGCGTCCAGCCCGTCCACGCCGCCCTTGGCCATCAGCACGCGCGCCCGGGCCAGCGAGTACGCGACCTCCAGCGCCAGGCGCGAGCCGTCCTCGGGGTCGTAGACGACGAACATCTTGTCGCCGCCGATCTCCTTCAACCCGTCCACGCGCGCGGGCAGCTGCTCGGCGGACGGCACGACCCACACGCCGTAGTCGGCGGCGCGCTGGGCCATCGCCTCCTCGAGGTCGGACAGCGCCTCCTTGCGTGAGCGACGGGAGTGCTTGGCCTCGAAGACGATGCGGCCGCGCGCGGCGCCGGAGCAGCCCTCGATGTCCACGACCACGTCGCCCTTGCGACCGCCGCCGCCGCGGAAGTCGCCGACGGCGTCGCAGTCGTCGCCGTGGCCGCGGGCGATCGCGTCCAGCGCGTCCACGAGCGCCTCCTCGTAGGGGCGGCCCTTGGCCGTGCCGCGAGCATGCTCGGCCGCGACCTCGGCGGCCTTCTCGCGCTCGGAGCGCAGCCCGGCCAGCTCCAGCTTCAACGCCACCATCTGCTCGCGCATGGCTTCCAGTTGCGCTTCCTGGCGGGTGGCCAGCTCGCGCGTGGTGCGCAGGTGAGCGGCCTTGAAATCGGCCAGCGGGTTGTTGCCGTCGGCGGACGAGAACTGGCGCAGCAGGTCCTCGCGCATGCGCGCGCTCTGGTCGCGCATCACTTCCCGCAGCTGGTGCTGCACGGCCGCCGTCGAGCCCTCGCCGAACAGCCGCTGCAGCTCGCGGGCGAGGTGCCCGTTCTCCTCGCCGAAGACCTCGTCGACCTTCGTGCCGAAGAACTCGGCCACCACGCGCGCCTTGTCCGTGAACGCGGTCTCCACCTCGCGTGAGACCTTCTCGAACTCGTTGCGGACGAACTCGGCGTCCACCGCGGCCTGCTCGCGCTCCAGGATCCGCGCGCCGACCTCGATCGCGTCGTTGACGATCGCCACCGGGTCGTCGCCCGCGGAGATGCGACGGTCCAGGAACGCCGCGGTCGTGGGATCGTCGATGACGACGTTGTCGACGATCACCCGCCCCATCAGGACGTGGACGCGCGGGGTGCGAAGTGGGGTGGCGGCCTCCATGAGCAACCGACCACGCTACGCGCCGGTCCCGACGGAACTAGCGCGTGGAGAAGCCGCGCAGCCCTTCGGCGGCCTCGGTGCGCACGTCCACCGAGTCGACCGTCGAGTGCCCGGGCCCGCCGCGCACGAACTCGACCAGCGCGTCAACCGCAGCCGCAGGGCCTTCGAAGACCGCTTCGACCGTCCCGTCACCCAGGTTCTCGGCCCAGCCGGCGACGCCGAGCCGCTCGGCCTCACGCCGCGTCGACTCCCGGAAGAAGACGCCCTGCACGTTCCCGTGCGCCACCACGCGGCGCCGTTCGGCCATGCCAGTACGGTAGACAAATGACAGCCCTCGAAGGCGAGCTCGACGCCTGTGGAGGGGCCAAGGCGCCCCCCTCGGCCTCCGCGCGCCTGAGGGAGGTCCTGACCGAGACGCTCAAGCGCGGCCGCCACGAGCTCGCCAAGCCGCGCTCGGGCATCGAGCAGCCGGTCGAGATCGGGCTCGCCAACGGCCTGCTGGCCGCCACCCCGGCGACGGCCACGCTGCGCGCCGACCCGGAATCGATCCCCGAGCGCGAGTGGCTGCTCGTCGCAGCCGTGGTCGGCACGCTGGTCGAGCTCGCCGAGCCCGGCCCGCCCACCGGCCCGCACGATCTGCGCCTGCGCGCGGGCGAGCTCCCGGGCGGCTTCCTCGTGCTCGGCTTCGAGGCGGGCGAGCTGGACCCCGAGCTCGTCGACCTCGCGTTCGAGGAGCAGTCGTACGGCATCGACCGCCTGCGCGCCCGCGCGCACGCGCTCCCGCCCGGGGTGATCGAGAACGTCGAGCTCAAGGCGCCGATCGGCGCGCAGCACCCGCTCAAGATCGCCGAGGCCGTCGCGCGCCTCGGCGGTCGCCCCGCCGGCCCCCACGACGAGGTCGAGGACGCGGTGCTGTCCATCCTGGGCACCGGCGGCAACGCCACGCGCCCGCACGAGGATCCCGACCCCGCCAAGCGCGCCGCGCGCCGGATCCTGCAACGGCTCGACGGCATGGGGAAGTGGGGCGGATATCACACCGAGTTCGCGCACCTTGCGCGAGGCTTCGCGGGCAACGACCGCGCGCTCGCGCAGGAGGTCGGGGAGGCGCTGCTGGAAGCGGGGCTGCTCTCCGAGAAGCCTTCCGTCGGCCAGCGCCACGTCTACCTCAATCCCAAGCGCGCAGCCGAGATTCGCAAGCTCATAGACACGGGAACGCTCCCAGCGGGTATGAGGCTGCCGTCCAAATAGGAGAGACCGTTGATCCCGAAGCCGAGTGAGCTCGCCACGCAGGCCACGACGAAGCTGCAGACGCTGGTAACGCTCACCCGAGCGGGGATCGTGCACCCCGAACGCCCGGACCACCTGTGGCACACCGTGAGCGCGCTGCTGCGCTTCGGCACCACGCCCGCCGCGGGCTACATCGGCGCCGCCAAGAAGTTCCCGGACGAGCCCGCGGTCATCGACGAGCTCGGCACGCTCACCTTCAAACAGGTCGACGAACGCACGAATGCGCTCGCGCGCGCGTTCATGGCCGACGGCATCAAGCCGGGGGACGGCGTCGCGGTCATGTGCCGCAACCACCGCGGCTGGATCGACGCCGTCGTCGCGTGCTCGAAGCTCGGCGCCAACGCGCTGTTCATGAACACCGCGTTCAGCGGCCCGCAGCTGACCGACGTCGCCGAGCGCGAGCAGCCGAAGGCGATCGTCTACGACCAGGAGTTCGCCGAGGTGCTGGCGGACGCGGCCGAGGGCCGCAAGCGCTACGTCGCCTGGCACGACGAGCCCAGCGATCACCCGCACCTGGAGGGCGTGATCGGCCGCGGCGACCCCGCGCCGCTGAAGGCGCCGGACGAGAAGGGCCGCGCGATCATCCTCACCTCGGGCACGACCGGCACGCCGAAGGGCGCGTCACGCTCGATGCCGAAGTCGATCGACCCGATCGCGGCGCTGCTGTCGGTGATCCCGCTGAAGGCGCGCGAGAAGACGATGCTCGCCGCGCCGCTGTTCCACGCGTGGGGCTTCGCGCAGTGGGCGCTCGGGATCAGCCTGGCGTCGACCGTCGTGCTCAAGCGCAAGTTCGACGAGGAGGCGACGCTCTCGCTCACCGCCCAGCACCGCTGCCAGGCGCTCGTCGTGGTGCCCGTGATGATCCAGCGCATCCTCGAGCTTCCGGACGAGGTGCTCGACCGCTACGACCTCTCCAGCGTGCGCGCGGTCCCCGTGTCCGGCTCCGCGCTCCCGGGCGCAATCTCGGGCCGCTGGATGGACCACTTCGGCGAGAACCTCTACAACCTCTACGGCTCGACCGAGGTGGCGTGGGCGACGATCGCGACGCCGCGCGACCTGCGCGACGCGCCCGGCACCGTCGGCCGCCCGCCGCGCGGGTCCGTGGTGAAGATCTACGACGAGGACGGGAACGTCCTGCCACCGGGCGAGACGGGCCGGATCTTCGTCGGCAACGACGTCCAGTTCGAGGGCTACACGGGCGGCGGCAGCAAGGACGAGATCGACGGGCTGCTCTCCTCCGGCGACGTCGGCCATTTCGACGACCGCGGGCGCCTGTTCATCGACGGTCGCGACGATGACATGATCGTCAGCGGCGGCGAGAACGTCTTCCCGGCCGAGGTCGAGGATCTGCTGCACGGCCACGAGGCGATCGTGGAGGCCGCGGTCTTCGGCGTGGACGACGAGCAGTACGGCCAGCGGCTGAAAGCGGTGATCGTCCGGCGGGGCGAGATCACCGCGGACGAGGTCCGCGCGTACGTGAAGGAGAACCTGGCCGGCTACAAGCAGCCGCGCGACGTCGAGTTCGTCGACGAGCTCCCGCGGACCTCCACCGGGAAGGTGTTGAAGCGAGAACTAATGTAAGAGGCATGCCTCAGCGCACGGACTCCTTTGACCTCGCGCGCCTCGGGCTCACCTCCGGCGAAGGCCGGCGTCTGGACCTCAATGTCCACGTCGAGCCGTTCGACTACGGCGGCTCGACCTACGCCGTCGTCCCGGAGCTGGTGCCCGCGCGCCTTGACGTCTCCCGCACCACCGGAAACGGTTGGGCGTTGCGTCTGCGCTTCAGCGCGCAGCTCGAAGGTCCGTGCATGCGCTGCCTCGAGCCCGCGTCGCCGACCTTCGACGTGGACTCCTATGAGGTCCACCAGCCGGGAGCCGGGGACTCGGAGCTCAAGTCGCCGTATGTGGACGACGAGCTGGACGTCGAGGCGTGGGCGCGCGACGCGCTCGCGCTCGCGCTTCCGGCCCAGATCAAGTGCCGGGCGGACTGCGCGGGGCTGTGCCCGCAGTGCGGCGCGAACCTCAACGAGGACCCGGACCACGCGCACGAGGCCGAGCCGGATCCGCGCTGGGCCAAGCTGTCCGAGCTCAAATTCGAGTAGGTCGCATCGCCTGCGGGCGACGCTACGGGGAGTTCCCCGAGGTCGCGTCGAGAGACGTGTCCGGAGCGGGAACTCCCGAGCCGCTATCCTGTCGCGCCGAAATGGCCGTCCCTAAGCAAAAGCAGTCGCACGCGCGCACCTCGCAGCGCCGGGCGCAGCACAAGATCACTGCTCCCTCGGTCAACGACTGCCCGCAGTGCCGCCGGCCTCGCCGCCCGCACCGCGTGTGCCCGCATTGCGGGTTCTATGGCGGTCGCGAAGTCGTGCACATGCACGACGAGCACGATCACGACCACGAGCACTAGAAGCCTCACCGTCGCCGTCGATGTCAACGGGGCCGATCTCGGCCCCGCTGAGGTCGCGCGCGGTGCTGCGGACGCCTCGGGCGTCCGCGTGATCCTGTACGGCCCGGCCGCCGAGATCGGGCCGGTGCCCTCGCACGTCTCCGTCGTCGACGCGCCCGTGTCGATCGCCAAGGAGGCCGATCCCGTCCGGGCCGTGCGCCGCACGCCCGACGCGTCGATCGTCCAGGCCGTCGCCGCGGTGTCCTCCGGCGAGGCCGACGCGGTGATCAGCGGCGGGTCCACGGGCGCGGCCCTGGCGGCCGCGACGTTCGGCTTCAAGCGCGTGCGCGGCGTCCACCGTCCCGCGCTGGCGCTGATGATCCCGGTGCCGGGCAAGCCGTTCCTGCTGCTCGACGCAGGCGCGAACGTCGAGGTCCGGCCTGAGATGCTCGTCCAGTTCGCGCACATGGGGGCGGCGTTCATGGAGGCGGTCGGCGGTGTCGCGTCGCCGCGCGTGGCGCTGCTCGCGAACGGGACGGAGTCGACCAAGGGCACGGAGGTCGTCGTCGCCGCGCACGAGGCGCTGGCCGGGTCGGCGGGGCTGAACTTCGTCGGCAACGTCGAGGGCTTCGCGATCGGGACGGGCGCGGCGGACGTGATCGTCGCCGACGGCTTCACCGGCAACGTCGCGCTGAAGGTGATGGAGGGGACCTCGGCCGCGCTGCTGGGCGCGGTGCGGTCCGCGGCCATGTCGAACTGGCGCTCCAAGCTCGGCGGCATGCTGCTCCGTCCCGCTCTGCGCGGGTTGCGGTCGGAGATCGACCCGGAGGAGCAGGGCGGCGCGGTCCTGCTCGGATTGCGGCACATCGGCGTCGTCCCGCACGGGTCGTTCAGGGCGCGCGGGTTCACGCGCGCGATCGAGGTCGCGGCGCGCGGCGTCCGCGAGGACGTGGCCGGACGCACCTACGCGCGCCTGGCCGAGGCGGGCGCGCTGCGCAAGACGGCGTCCGAGGCGGTCGGTAGCTTGCCGGACCAGTCATGACCCGAGAGCAAGTCCTTTCCCTGATCCGCGAACACCTGGCCGACGAGCTGGAGCTCGAGGATCCGTCCGCGATCACCGAGGACACGCACTTCCGGGAGGACCTGTCGGCCGACTCGCTGGATCTGTACACGCTCGTGCAGGAGCTCGAGGATCAGTACGGCGTGAAGATGTCCGACGAGGAGGCGGCGCGCATCCACACCGTGCGCCAGGCCATCGACTTCGTTCTGGCCCACGAACCGTCGGGCACCTGAACCAGCTGCACGACATGCTCGAGGCGTTGCCGGCCGAACTCGCGCGGCAGTCGGTGACGCACTCGTCCTGGACCGAGAAGCGCTCGGATTCCTATGAGCGGCTGGCGTTCCTCGGCGATTCGGTGCTCGGCCTGGCGGTCACGACGCACCTGTATCCGCGGCTGCAGCCCGACGCCTACGGCGCCGGCCGCCTGACCAAGGTGCGCGCGCAGGCGGTGAGCGGCCGTTCGTGCCGGGACGTAGCCGAGCGGCTGGGCATCCCGGAGCGCCTGAAGGCCGCGGCGCCGCCGGAGTTCGCCGGGCCCGCGACCGAGCAGCTCGCGCGCACCGAGCGGGTGCTGGCGTCGGTGATCGAGGCCGTGATCGGGGCCTGCTACCTGCAGTTCGGCTACGAGCAGGTGGCCGACGCGGTGGTGGAGGCGTTCCAGCCCGAGATCGAGCGGGCGCTCGCGCATCCGGCCGACTTCAAGAGCGCGCTGCAGGAGCAGCTCGCGCGGCGCGGGACGGTCGTCGTCTACGAGGTCGCCTCCGAGGAGGGGCCGCCGCACGAGCGGACGTTCGAGGTCGTCGCGGTCGTGGACGGCCAGGAGGTGGCGCGGGGGAGCGGGCGCTCGAAGAAGGACGCCGAGCAGGCCGCGGCCGAGGCGGCGCTGGAGTCGCTGGGGCCGGGCTGATGCACCTCAGCTCGATCACGCTCAAAGGCTTCAAGTCCTTCCCGGACCGCACGCGGCTGACGTTCGCGCCGGGCGTGTCGGTGATCGTGGGCCCGAACGGGTCCGGCAAGTCCAACATCACGGACGCCGTGCTGTGGGCCTTGGGCGAGCAGTCGCCGGTGGCCGTCCGCGGCGCGTCGATGCAGGACGTCATCTTCGCGGGTGCGCACGGGGTCAAGTCCCGCTCGGAGGCGGAGGTCGAGGTCATCCTCGACAACTCGTCGGGCCGGGTGGACCTGCCCGCGGGCGAGATCGCGATCACCCGGCGGCTGAACCGGGCCGGCGACGGTGAGTACCGCATCAACGGGGCCAAGTGCCGGCTCACGGACGTCATCGAGATCCTCTCGGACACGGGCCTGGGCAAGGAGATGCACTCTGTCGTCTCGCAGGGCCGCGTGGCGGAGATCGTCACGTCCAAGCCCAAGGACCGGCGGATGCTGATCGAGGAGGCCGCGGGCCTCGGCAAGCACCGCAAGCGCCGGCGCAAGGCGCAGCTCAAGCTCGAGCGCACGCAGGACAATCTGGACCGCGCGCTGGACGTCGAGCGCGAGGCCCGCACGCGGCTCAAGCCCCTCAAGCGCCAGGCCGAGGCCGCCGAGCTGCACGAGCGCATCGAGCGCCAGAGCGACGAGGCCAAGTGGACGCTGGCGCGCGACAACGCCCGCGGCGCCCGCGCCGGGCTGGTCGCGGCAGAGACCGCCGTGGCGGAGGCCCGGGCCGCGGCCGCTGCCGCCGAGGAGGAGTTCGCCGCCGTCGGCGCGCGCCGCGCCAAGGCCGAGGAGGCGCTGTCCTCGCGCGGCAGTCAACGTGAGGCGTTGTCGTCGCGGTTCTACTCCGCCAAGTCCTCCAGCGAGCGCGTCGGGATGCGGCTGGACGCCGCCCAGCGCCTCATCGGTGAACTCGAAGAGCGCACGGCGCGCCGGTCGGGCGGCATCACCGCGCTGCAGGCCGAGATCGAGGCCGACGTCGGCGACGACGGCGCCGAAGAGCGCATCGCGGGCCTGCAGGCCGAGCTCGCCGCGCTGGCCGAGGACCACCGCGTGCGGCTCGAGCGTGAGCTCGCCGAGCTGGAAGCCAAGCGCGAGGCCGCGACCCAGGTGGTGGCGGAGAAGACCGCGCTCGCCGCGACGGCCGCGGCCCGCCGCGCCGAGGGCGAGGCCGCCGCAGAGGCCGCCCGCCGCGCCCGCCGCGAGCTCGACGTCGCCGCCGAGAAGGCCCGCCGCGAGTCCGCGCGGATCGGCGCCGAGCTGGCCAAGGTCAACCAGTTCCTGCGCGCGAACGCGGGCGCCCCGGGCGGCGCCAAGGCGCTCGCCGACACGCTCTCCGCGGCCTCGGGCTACGAGCTCGCGCTGTCCGCCGCTTTGGGCCCGCGCCTGCGCGCGGGCGTCGCGCTCGACCTCGAGGCCGGCGGGAAGCTGCTGTCCAAGGGCGGCAAGGACGGCGCGGCTGCGCTGATCGTGCCGGCCGCGGGGACGGCGCCCGCCGCCGCGTCCTCGCCGCCCGCCGACGGCGCCGAGCCTCTCGGCGCCCACGTCGTGGCCTCCGGCGACGACCCCTCTCGCCGCCTCGCCGCGGCCATCCTCGAGGACGTCTGGGTCGTCGACGACGTGGCGGCCGTGCGGCCGGACTTCGCGGGCATCGCGGTCACCAAGGACGGGCGCGTGTGGTCGCCGCGCACGCGCGAGCTGCGCCAGGTCAGCCCCGGCGGGCACGACCGCGTGCTCAAGGAGCGCAACCGGCGCGACGCGCTGGTCGCCCAGGTCGACGAGGCAGCGAAGGCCGAGCGGGCCGCACTCAACGCGGTCGAGGCCGCGCAGGTCAAGGTCGCCGAGGCCGACGCCGCGCGCGAGGGCCTCGACCGCGAGGCGCGTGCGGCGGCGCGCGAACGCGACGAGGCCGCCGAGGCCGAGCGGCACGCGCGCTGGGTCATCCAGCAGCGGCGTGCGGCGCCCGACGAGGGGCCGAGCGCGGACCGCAAGGCGCAGGTCGAGTCGCAGATCGCCACGGAGCGTCGCCTGAAGGAGCGTGCCGAGCGCGAGCGGGCCGAGCGGGCACGTCGGCTGGAGCACGAGCAGCGCCGGCTGGAGCGCGACCGGCAACTCAAGCCCGTCGCGGAGCGGTTCGCGAACGCGCTCAAGCAGGTGCAGGCCGCCGTCGCCAACCGGCTCGAAGCGCTCGAGGCCGAGCTCAACGCCGACAAGGCCGCGGGCGAGCAGCTGGCGAAGGAGCTCAGGGAGTGCGCGGCGGAGGAGTCACGCGTGCACGCGAAGCTGCGCGAGCGCGGCGAGGCCGTCACGCGCGGTGAGGTGCAGGCCCAGCGCGCCCGCGACCACGCCGCAGACGCCAACGCCGAGCTCGAGCGGCTCGCCGCCAAGCTCGGCCTGGAACCGGAGCCGTCCGACACGCCACTCGACGACGGCGAGCGCGCCCACCTGGACAAGACGATCGAGCGCCTGCAGCGCCGGCGCGAGCAGCTCGGCCCGGTCAACCCGCTCGCGCAGGCGGAGTACAAAGAGGCGCTCGAGCACGTCCAGGAGCTCGAGGCCCAGCGCGAGGACCTCGAGACGGCGATGCGCGAGCTCGCGCAGCTCATCAAGGACACCGACCGCCGCATCAAGGAGGCGTTCGAGGAGACCTTCGACGCGGCGGCCAAGAACTTCGAGGAGGTCGTCGGTCACCTGTTCCCGGGCGGCCGCGGCGCGCTGCGGCTCGTGCGCGAGGACTCCGGCCCGCGCCCCGTGCTCGGCGGCGGCGACGACGAGACGCCGGTGCCCGAGCCCGAGGAGGACGAGGAGGAGAGCACGCCGGAGGACAAGCTCGGCGTCGAGATCGAGATCACGCCCGCGGGCAAGTCCACGAAGCGCCTGACGCTGCTGTCCGGCGGCGAGAAGACGATGACCTCGCTCGCGTTCCTGTTCGCGGTGTTCCTCGCGCGCCCGTCGCCGTTCTACATCCTCGACGAGGTCGAGGCCGCGCTCGACGACCTCAACATCGACCGCTTCCTGCAGGTGCTGCGCGGGTTCAGCGACCGGGCGCAGTTCATCGTGGTCACCCACCAGAAGCGCACGATGGAGGCCGCGGACGCCCTGTACGGTGTGTCCATGGCCGGCAACGGCGTCTCGAAGGTGATCTCGCGCAAGCTGCCCAAGCCGGCCGAGGAGGTCGCCGCGTGACGCACGGCAACGGCAACGGCGCACAGGCGCAAGCCGTGCTCGAGCCGCGCGGCGTCTACCGCTCCAAGGGCGTCGAGAACTCGACCGGCGTCGTCGGCAGCGCGGGCGTTGCGAGCTCGGTCGGCGTGATCGGCAGCACCGGCGTGGTCGCGGCGGCCGGCGTGGTCGGCAGCGCGGCCGTGGTGGGCTCGTCCGCGGTCGTCGGCTCCGCGGCCGTCGCGGGCTCCACGACCGTCGTCGGCAGCGCGGGCGTCGCGCTCTCGGCGGGCATCGTCGGTAGTGCGGGCATCGTCGCCGGCCTCGGGAACGTCGGCTGCGCGAGCTGCGTCGCGTGCATCGGCTGCGTGAACTGCACGGGCTGCGTCGCGTGCATCGGCTGCAGCGGCATCACGGGCGGCGTCGGTCTGATCGGCGTGCACGCATGACGGTCCACCGCGTGGTCCCGAACCTGTTCACGGAGGACCCGGCGGCCGCGAGCGCGTTCTACACCGACTTCCTCGGCCTCGACGTCGGGATGGAAATGCCGGGCATGACCACGTTCGTCGTGCCGGAAGTCCCGTCAGCGCAGCTCTCGATCGGCCACGCCTACGGGCTCGACCAGGCCGTCGTCTCGATCGGCGTCGACAACGTGGACGAGATCTACGCCCGAGCCCAGCAGCAAGGCCTCGAGATCGTCTACGAGCTCCGCGACGAGCCCTGGGGCGTGCGGCGATTCTTCGTCAAAGCTCCCGGCGGCCACGTCATCAACGTGGTTCAGCACGCCTAGAAGATCAGCGCGAGCAACACGTCGAACAGGACCACCGTGAGCATGACCATCGTCGCCACGGCGGTGGCGGCCACGATCGCCGCGCTCTTGCCGACGCGCACGATCTGGCGGGACGCCTGCGTCGGCAGGCGCTTCTCGGCCATCAGCAGGAAGAGCGCGCCCAGGAACCCGGGCCCGTACTCCGCGCGCTCGGCGGCGTCCACGCGCTCGCGCCAGCGCACGACCATCTCGCGCGCCTCACGGCGCTTGCGCACCGCCGTCCGCGGCAGCTGATCGAGGCGAGACTCCCAGTACGAGAGCGATTCACGAGCTTCAACCAAGGCGGACATTGCCCTACTCAGGATACAGCCGTTTCTCGCCCCAGAACACGGCGTAGGAATTGCCGTTGTAGTCCTCGATCTCGCGGTATCCCGCCTCGCCATAGAGCCGCCGCGCGACGTCCATCGTCGCCGCCGTGTCGAGCCGCACGCGCGCGTACCCGAGCTCCCGCGCCGCGTCCTCCAGCGCTGCCAGCAGCCGTCGCCCGTGCCCGCGCCCGCGGGCCTCGGGCAGCGTGTACATCCGCTTGACCTCGGCGACATCGTCACCCAGCCGCCGCACGCCGCCACCCGCGACCGGCACGCCGTCCTCGAGCACCACCACGTAGGCGCCGTCCGGAGGCGACATCTCGCCCGGGTCCACGGTCGACGTCGTCTCGGCCGACACCGGCCCGAGGCTCGCCTCCACGTAGGCCTCCATCGCCACCAACAGCTCGCGCGCGACCTCTGAGTCGCCGTCGATCCGCCTCACGTCGATCACGCCTCGTATCCTGCCGAACCGCATGGCCAGAGACTGGTACGACCTCTTCCTGCTTGACCAGGCGCCCCCCGAGGTGCCCGCCGAGCCCGAACGCGAGGAGAAGCGCCGCGGCTTCTTCAAGCGCCTACGCGAGAACATGAAGAAGACGCGGGAGGCGCTGACCGCGGAGGTGCAGGCCACGCTCTTCGAGGGTGACCTCGACGAGGAGACCTGGGAGCGCCTGGAGGAGGCGCTGATCTACGCCGACGTCGGCGCGGCCACGACCGCCCAGGTGGTCGAGGAGCTCGAGCGTGAGGCCGAGGACGGCAACCTCGTCGGCGGCGAGGCGCTCAGCAATCGCCTCGCGGAGCTGCTCGCCCAGCTCGCCCGCACCGGCGACGACAAGATCGATCTGCGGCCCGACCCCACGGTCATCCTCGTCGTCGGCGTCAACGGCACCGGCAAGACGACGACGATCGGCAAGCTCGCCTGGCACCTGCGCAACACGCTCCAGCTGCAGGTCGTGGTCGGCGCGGCGGACACGTTCCGCGCCGCCGCCGTCGAGCAGCTCGAGCGCTGGGGCGAGCGCGCCGGCGTGGATGTCGTCAAGGGCCCTGAGGGCTCCGACCCCGGCGCCGTCGCCTTCGACGCCATCGCCCGTGGCCGCGAGCGCGGCGCCGACGTGATCATCATCGACACGGCCGGCCGCCTGCACACGCAGACCAACCTGATGGACGAGCTGACCAAGGTCCGGCGCGTGATCTCCAAGCAGATGCCGGACGCGCCGCACGAGACCCTGATGACCGTGGACGCCACCACGGGCCAGAACGGCGTGCGCCAGGCGAAGCTGTTCGGCGAGGCCGTCGGCGTCACCGGGATCATCCTCACCAAGCTCGACGGCACGGCCAAGGGCGGCATCGCGCTCGCGATCGCCAACGAGCTCAACATCCCGGTCAAGCTGATCGGCATCGGCGAGCAGCTCGAGGACCTGCGGCCGTTCGACCCGGATGATTTCGCCAAAGCCCTGCTGACCGCGTAATCTCGAGCTCATGGACCCCTGGGTGATCTGGCTGATCCTCGCGGTGGCGCTCGCCGTGGGGGAGATCGCCACGCTGGGCTTCTTCCTGGCGCCGTTCGCCGGCGGGGCGGCGGTCGCGGCGGTCCTGGCCGCGTTCGGCGCGGGCACGACGATCGAGGCCGCGGCCTTCCTGGTGGTCTCGATCATCCTGCTGGCGGCGCTGCGCCCGCTCGCCCGCTCGCATCAGAAGACGAAGGCACTGAAGATGGGGACCGCGGCACTCGTCGGGCAGACCGCGATGGTGGTGGAGCGGATCGCGAACGACGAAGGCGTGGGCTGCGTGAAGCTCGACGGCGAGATCTGGACCGCCCGCGCGTACGACGATGATGCCGTCATCGAGCCGGGCACGAAAGTGCACGTCCTCGAGATCCGGGGCGCGACCGCGCTCGTGGCCGAGTAAGAGGGAGACCGAATGACCGCAGGCCTGATCGCGCTGATCGTCCTGATCGTGTTCCTGTTCATCATCGCCGCCTCGGGCGTGCGGATCGTGCCGCAGGCGCGCGCCGGAATCGTCGAGCGGCTCGGCCGCTACAGCCGCACGCTCGACCCGGGGCTGACGCTGATCGTCCCGTTCATCGACCGCGTCAAGCCGCTGATCGACCTGCGCGAGCAGGTGGTCTCGTTCCCGCCGCAGCCCGTGATCACCGAGGACAACCTCGTCGTCGGCATCGACACGGTCATCTACTTCACGGTCACGGACCCGCGGGCGGCCACCTACGAGGTCGCCAACCCGCTGCAGGCGATCGAGCAGCTCACGGTCACGACGCTGCGCAACGTCATCGGCGGCATGACGCTCGAGGAGACGCTCACCTCCCGCGACAGCGTCAATAGCCAGCTGCGGGCCGTGCTGGACGAGGCCACGGGCCGCTGGGGCATCCGCGTCGGCCGTGTGGAGCTCAAGTCGGTCGAGCCGCCGCGCACCGTGCAGGAGGCGATGGAGAAGCAGATGCGCGCCGAGCGTGACCGCCGCGCCACGATCCTCACGGCGGAGGGCGTCAAGCAGTCCCAGATCCTCACCGCCGAGGGCGAGAAGCAGTCCGCCGTGCTGCGGGCCGAGGGTGAGCGCACGGCCGCGATCCTGAAGGCCGAGGGCGAGGCGAAGGCGATCGAGACGGTCTTCAACGCGATCCACGAGGGCGCTCCGGATCAGGCGCTGCTGCAGTATCAGTACCTGCAGACGCTGCCGCAGCTGGCCAACGGCGACGCGAACAAGATCTGGATCATCCCGTCCGAGTTCACGAGCGCCGTCTCGAACCTGACCGAGCAGTTCGCCGGCAAGGCGAAGCCGAAGCCCAAGCCGTCCTCGACCATGGACGAGATCGACGAGCGCGCCCGCCGCGACGCCGAGGAGGCCGCCCGCGCCGCCGCGCAGGCGACGCAGGAGGCCGAGAGCGCCACGAGCCAAGTCGGGACCTCACCGGCGCCGCGCGAGATCCCGCCCGCCCCGCCGGTACCCGGCGCCTAGCGGCCCTAGGGGCCGCGGCTCATGCCGCGGCCCGCTCTCACAGCGCCACCGGGATCAGCACCTGCCGCCCGCCGGCGCGCAGGCGATAGACGACCGCCGCGGCCGGAGGGGCCTTGACCGTGGCCTTGAACCTGCCGTTGCGGCTCGCCTTCGCCCTCGCCTCACGCCGCCACTGACCGCACGCGGTCATCCGCTCCACGATGACCGTGCCCGTCGTCATCGCGGACAGCGTCACCGAGCCCCCGGACCGGCGGGCCGCGCTCTGGCGCAGCTTGGACTGCAGCGCCATCCGCGGCGATGTCGTGTTCCCGATCACCGCGGTGTACTGCCCGGCGCGTGCGGCACCGCCGATCCCGAACGTCCCGTCCGCCCGGACCTTGGCGCTGGCGACGCGCTTACCTGCACGGCGCAGCTGCACGGTCTGCCCGGCGAGCGCCCGCGCGGCCACGCCCGCGGCCCGCAACCGGCTGCCCCGGCTGGACACCTCGGTCAGCAGGAGCGACGCCCGGGCGCAGGTGAGCAGGATGTCGGGGCCGGAGGCCGAGGCGAACGAGAAGCCCGCCTGCGGTGAAGGGCCGGCGCCGCCCCCGCTGCCACCGCCCCCGCCGCCGGTGTTGCCGCCACCCGGGGCGGACGGCGTCTGCGGCCGCTCGACGGTGATCGTGAACGCCCGCCGCGTCTCCTTGAGCTCGTCGTCGCGGACGACCGCCTCGACGGTCACCGAGCCGGGCTGCTCGAGCGTGAGCGTGCTCAGCTGCGCCGCCGGCTCGAGGACGACGCCGTCGAGCTCCCACCAGCCGCGCTCGACTTTGCCGTTGGCGTCGGTCGAGCCGCGGCTGTCGAGCTCGACCTGCTCGCCGACGGTCCCGGTGGCCGGCACCTCGGCGCGGAGCACCGGGGCGGGATTGGTGATCGTGACGGTCCGGGTCGCCGTGTCGACGGCGCCGTCGACGCTGCGCACGGTCGCCTGGACCGTGTACGTGCCGCTGTGGCGGAACGCGTGCGTGACGTCGATCCCCGTGGCGGACGTGCCGTCACCGAAGTCCCACGCGACCTCGTCGATCGCCGCGCCGGTGCTCGGAGCCGCGGTCAACGCGACCGCTTCCGGAGCCACGCCGCCTTCTCCGCCGCCGATCGCGGCGTGGATCGGGTCGACGGCCGGTCCGACGGCGAACGGCGACAGCGACGTGACGCTGCCCTGCAGCTTCGACCCGTCGAACGTGGACTGCACCTGCTCCCAGCGCCCGCCCGTGTGGTGCCACAGGCTGTCGCCCGCCGACGCGGGCAGCGAGACGGTGATCGCTCCAGAAAAATCTGCGGCCGTGTCGATCTCCCACGCGTCGCGGACGCGGAAGTTGGGGTGGGCGGGGACCTCCGAGCCCGACTTGGGCACGACGATCGTCGTGCCGGCGGTGTTGACGCGGGCGAACGTGAGCTTGGGTCCGGACGCGTACGCGACCTCCACCAGCTCACCCGACCGGCGCATCGAGACCGCGGAGTCCAGCGTCTTCTTGATCTGGCGGGCGATGGCGGCCTGACCGGCGATCGTCGGGTGGAACGGCGCCGCCGTCTTGAGATCGATCGCGGTCCAGCTGGCGCGCGGGTCGAGTCCGGTGTCCATGCCGAACACCCACGGGTCGTCCGAGCAGAACCGGTGGTCGGCGAATTCGGGGTTGGCGGGGACCGCCATCACGCCGTGAGCCGCGTCGGCCGCCTCTTTGATGCGCCGGTTGAGGGTGTTCAGCCCGGTGACCATCTTGTTGATGTCGTCGCGGGCGAAGCCGCTGGTCCACCCGCCCTTGACGTCGAAGCAGTCCTCGTCCTCGTCGGAGGCGGGGAACGGGTTCACGTACTGCGTGTGCAGGATGAGCGGCCGCTTGCCGTTCGCGTCGCCGATGTCCTGGATGCGCTTGTAGAGGCGGGTGAGCCGGCTGGACACGTAGTCGCCGTCCACGCGCGTGGTCGCGGTATCCAGGTTGCCGCCGCAGGTCCCGACCAAGACGGACGAGACGGGGTAGAAGCAGCTCGTCACGATCTTGGAGAACTGGATGTCGTTGGCGCCGATGCTGACCGTCACGAGGTCGGGCGTGCTGCCGACGTACTGCTGGTTGACGCCCGGGCCGTCCGCGAACCCGCCGATCTGCGGCTCCTTGACGCCGTCGGTGTCCTGGCGGCCCTTCAGGCCCTCGTCGAACGTGGCGCCCGTGCACGAGAGGTGCTCCTTGAGCGTCGCTCCGGTCAGCGTGGCCAGGACCCGCGGATGGGCCTCGTCGCTCTGGTGGCAGCCGATCGGCTCGTAGAAGACATCCCAGAAGGCCGAAGAGCCGTTCTTGTCCTCCCAGCGCTTGCTGTCTTTGTTCCACTTGTAGCCGTAGCCAATGCCCTCACCGGCGCTGACGGAGTCGCCCACCGCTGTCAGGTCCCGGCCGGCGTACGTGAGCGCCTGGCCCTGGGCAAGCACGTACGGGAGGCCGATCGTGCCGTCCGGCGCGGTGAAGGTGCCGAGCTCCTGGGCGATCGCCAGCACGCGCCAGCGGTCCGGGAACTTGGTGAAGGCGTTGTGGACCGAGCACGACCAGTTGGAGAGCGAGGCGTCCGTGGTCTCGGCGAACGCGGGGTGGTCGGCGACCCGGTGCGAACGGTTGTAACAGCCCGCGGTCTGGGTGGCGAACTCACCCGTGGTGCCGTCGATCGCGTCGAGCACCTCGACCATCCCCGCGTCGTTGTTGTCGCACTCGAAGGCGGCGTAGAGCCCGGTCTCGTCGCCCGAAGCGGCGAACAGGATCCCGTTGGCGACCAGAGGCCGGCCTCCGCTCCCGTGATCGCTCGGATCGCTGCCGATCAGGATCTTGTTGCCGGTCGCCGCAGCCGACCACGCCGCCTTGCTCGAGACGAGCGTGCTGCGGGCGCCTCCGCAGCTGCGCTCGGGGAGGACCAGTGCCGCGTACTGCTTGAAGTCGTCGACGGTCTTGCCGACCCACTCGGCGGGCCCGAGGATGACCGGCTCCAGCCCGCTGTCGCGCGCCCGCGCGGCCTCGTAGGTCCCGTTGCTGGGCGAGCTGATGGAGAGGATCGCCACCTGCTTGGCCGCGGTCGGCGTCGAGCGGGCGACGGCGACCACGCTCAGCAGCACCAGCACCGTTCCCACCGCCGCTGCCACGGCCGCCAACCGCACCCGTGCCCGATCGCCTCGACTCATCCTGTCGCCCCCTCACACCGCTCCGTAGTTCCGCGGCACTCTCTCAGCGCTCAGCGACCGCTGCCCATCAGACATTCGTCCACGCGGTGCTCTAGCGTTGCGGCGTGGGGTTCGAGGGCGACGCCTATCTGTTCGCGGTCGCGCTGGTCGGGGCGTGGCTGCTCGCGGTCGCGGCAATCGCCGCTCTGGCGTTCCTGCGGCCGAGCCGCGCCGGCACGCTCGTGCTCGGCGTGGCGGCTGCGGCCCAGCTCGCCATGCTCATCCGGGCGGCGACCGTCCAGCTGTGGCCGCTGGTCGTGGTCGCGGCGCTCGCGCTCGTCGGTGCGCTCGCGGTCTGGCGGCGCTGGCGGGTCAGCTCTGCCCGAAGGCCGCCATGCCCTTGATGCGGTTGTCCGCGTCGAGGGCGGCGACCTTGTAGGACTCGGCGAACGTCGGATAGTTGAAGACGGCGGTGACGAGGAAGTCCAGGCCCTTGTCGCCACTCGCCATCACGGCCTGGCCGATGTGCACGAGGTCGGTGGCGCCGCTGCCGAGCACGTGCACGCCGAGCACCGCGCGCGTCTCGGGCGAGACGAGGAGCTTGAGCATCCCGTCGCGGTCGCCTGCGATCACGCCGCGCGCGAGCTCGCTCCAGCGCGCGATCCCGCTCACGTAGGGCACCGACGCGTCCGTCAACTCCTCCTCGGTCGCGCCGACCTGCGCCAGCTCGGGGATCGCGTACACGCCCGTCGGGATCAGCTCCGGGAGTTGGGTCACGGGCCGCTCGAACGCGTGCAGCGCCGCGATCCGGCCCTGTTCCATGGCGGTCGCGGCGAGGCCGCCGGCGCCGCCGCACTTGGCGCAGTCGCCGACGGCGAAGATGTGCGGGACCGTGGTCCGGTAGGTGCCGTCGACCTCGATCCGGCCGCGCTTGTCGGCGCTCAGCCCGGCGTTCTCGAGCTCGAGCTTCTCGGTGTCTCCCTGGCGGCCGGTGGCGTAGAGCACGGTCTCGGACACGATCTCCTTGCCGGAGGCGAGCTTGAGCCGCGCGCCACGGCCGGGCAGCGCATCCACGCCGGATACCTTCTCGCGCAGCCGGAACGTGACGTTGCGGCGCCGCAGCAGGTACTGGAAGGCCTCACCGAGCTCGCCGTCGAGGAACGTGAGCACGCGGTCGCGCTGATCGACGACGGTCACCTTGGTCCCGAGCGCACCGAACATCGACGCGTACTCGACGCCGATCACGCCCGCCCCGACGACCGTCATCGTCCGCGGCACGCGCTTCTCGAGCTTGAGCAGCCCGTCGGAGTCGATGATCGTGCGGTCGTCGAACTCGACGGACGCGGGGCGCGCGGGCCGCGTGCCGGTGGCGATCACGATCCGCTGCGCCTTCACCGGCTCGTCGCTGCCCTCGATGCGGACCGTGGTCGGGTCGATGAAGGACGCGTCGCCCTGCAGCAGCCCGACGCGGTTGCGCCGGAACTGCTCGCGCGTGATCGCGGTCTCGCCGGC
Organism: Solirubrobacter deserti; assembly: GCF_003344625.1. GTDB lineage: Bacteria > Actinomycetota > Thermoleophilia > Solirubrobacterales > Solirubrobacteraceae > Solirubrobacter > Solirubrobacter deserti. The sequence continues at coordinate 516,258 of NZ_QPKJ02000001.1, forward strand.
GACGACGGCGGCGGCGCGGTCGAGCAGCTGCTGGATCGCCTCCTGCTCGGTCTCCTCGACCCGCGTCGGATCGAGCACGTCCAGCGGACGCGTCGCGATCTGTTCCAGCGTGGCCTGACGCAGGGTTTTCGAAGGAATGGTCCCGGTATGGATCGAGACACCGCCGAGGCGGTTTCGGCGCTCGGCGACGGCGACGCGCTTGCCGAGCTTGGCTGCTTGGATGGCGGCGCGCTGGCCGCCCGGACCCGAGCCGATGACGAGAAGATCGAGCTCCACGGCGGGTACAGTCTCACAGCACATGTTCGACTCGCTCTCGGAGAAGCTTCAAGGGACGCTGGCGGGCGTTCGCCAACGCGGCGCGCTGACCGAGGACGACATCAACAAGGCCATGCGCGAGATCCGCCTCGCGCTGCTCGAGGCCGACGTCAACTTCAAGGTCGTCAAGCAGTTCACGAGCTCGGTCAAAGAGCGCGCGCTCGGGATCGAGATCACCAAGCAGCTCAACCCGGGCCAGCAGGTCATCAAGATCGTCAATGAAGAGCTGACGGCGCTGATGGGCGGCCAGTCCGCCGGCATCACGTTCTCGCCGCGGCCGCCGACCGTGATCCTGATGGCCGGCCTGCAGGGCTCGGGCAAGACGACCGCGACCGCGAAGCTCGCCAAGCTGCTCTCCGAGCAGAACGGGTCGTCCGTCGCGGTGGCCGCGTGCGACGTCTACCGCCCGGCGGCCGTCGATCAGCTGATCAAGGTCGGTGCCCAGGCGGGCGCGACGGTGTACGAGCGCGGGACCGACGCCGACCCGGTGGACATCGCCGGATGGGCGCTCGACCAGGCCAAGCGGGACGGCAAGGACGTCCTGATCGTGGACACGTCCGGCCGCCTGCACGTCGATCAGGCGCTGATGGCCGAGCTGGCCAACATCAAGAAGCGCGTGCGCCCGCACGTCGTCCTGCTGGTCGTGGACGCCATGACCGGCCAGGACGCCGTCAACGTCGCCGAGCAGTTCGCGGAGGTCGCGCAGTTCGACGGCGTGATCCTGTCCAAGCTCGACGGCGATGCCCGCGGCGGCGCGGCGCTGTCCGTGAAGGCGGTCACGGGCAAGCCGATCCTGTTCGCGTCCACGGGTGAGAAGCTCGGCGACTTCGAGAAGTTCCACCCGGACCGGATGGCGCAGCGCATCCTGGGCATGGGCGACGTGCTGTCGTTCATCGAGAAGGCCGAGCAGCAGGTCGACCAGGACGAGGCCAAGGAGCTCGAGCGCAAGCTCCGCAAGAACCAGTTCACGCTCGAGGACTTCCTCGACCAGCTCAAGAAGATCCGCAAGATGGGCCCGCTGACGTCTCTGCTGGGGATGATCCCGGGCCTGGCGGGCCACCAGCTGTCGAAGATGAACGTCGACGAAAAGGAGCTCGACCGCGTCGAGGCGATGATCCTCTCGATGACGCCCTACGAGCGCCGGCACCCGGAGCTGATCAAGGGCTCGCGCCGGCTGCGGATCGCCAAGGGCTCGGGCACGACGGTCCAGCAGGTCAACCAGCTCGTCAAGCAGTTCGACCAGATGCGCAAGGTCATGCGCGGCATTCAGCAAGGGAAAATGCCTGATCTCGGTCAGATCATGCGCGGTCGCTAAACTGCTGCGCCGATATGGCAGTCAGCATGCGACTCACCCGCGTCGGCGGGAAAAAAGATCCCCAGTGGCGGGTGGTCGTCGCCGATCGCCGTTCCCCGCGGGACGGCCGGTTCATCGAGACCATCGGTCGTTACAACCCGCAGACGGAGCCGTCCACGGTCGTGCTCAACGAGGAGCGGGTTCGGTACTGGCTTTCGAAGGGCGCGCAGCCCTCTGAGCCGGTCCAGAAGCTCATGAAGATCCAGGGCATCTCCGCCTAAGCGACTGTTCGTGCGCGAGCTGCTCGAGTACCTCGCGCGGTTGCTGGTCGACCACCCTGAAAAGGTGCAGGTCGAGGAGTACGAGGAGGACGACGGCACGCTCGTCCTCGAGCTCTCGGTGGATGATGATGACTACGGACAGGTCATCGGACGCGGTGGGCGAACCGCCCAGGCCCTCCGGACGGTCGTCAAGGCCGCCGCGGTCAAGGACAACCGACGCGTCCTCATCGACATCGTCGAGTGAGCTGGTGGTCGGCCGCGTAGGCCGGCCGCACGGGCTCGACGGTTCCTTCTACGTGTACGACGTCGCCCCGGAGCTCCCCGCTTCGGGCGGGATCGTCTCCGGGCGCCGCATCGTGCGGCGCGCCGGCACGGCTGAGAAGCCGATCCTGCGGCTGGAGGGCTCCGCGACCCGCGAGGACGCCGAGGCGCTGCGCGGCCTCGTGCTGACGATCCCGCGCGAGGACTCCATGCTCGACGAGGACGAGTTCTGGGCGTCCGATGTGGAGGGGTGCGCGGTGGTGTGTGGCGACGTGGCGGTCGGCGTCGTGCGCCGCATGAGCGCGCTGCCGTCCGTCGAGGTGCTGGAAGTGGACCGCGAGGACGGGTCCGAGCTGCTGGTGCCGCTCGTGCGCGACTGCATCCGCTCGATCGACCTCGAGGCGCGCCGGATCGACATCGACCTGGAGTTCCTCGGTGAAGGCTGACGTTTTCACGCTGTTCCCGCAGTGGTTCGAGTGGTTCCGCTCGCAGCGCCACGTGCAGAACGCGCTTGCGCTCGGGCACACGGTCGATGCGTTCGACTTCCGCAGCGCCACGCCGCTCAAGTGGGGGCAGGTGGACGACACGCCGTTCGGCGGCGGCGCGGGCATGGTCCTGCGCGTGGACGTGATGGAGGCGGCGCTGCGCGAGCGCTACGGGGAGGACCCGGTGTCGCTGCGTTCGCACCGGCGCGTGGTCGCGTTGACCCCTGCCGGCCGCCTGCTCGACGACGCGCTCGCCACCGAGCTCGCGGGGGAGGAGGAGCTCACGCTGCTGTGCGGCCGCTACGAGGGCTTCGACGAGCGCATCCTCGAGCACTTCGTGTCCGACCAGATCTCGATCGGCCGCTACGTGCTGGCCGGCGGCGAGCTGGCCGCGATGGTCGTCCTCGACACGGTGCTGCGCAAGCTGCCCGGCGTGCTCGGCGACGATCTGTCCGCGGTCGAGGAGTCGTTCTCGCAAGCGCTCGAGGGCGCACCGGAATACCCGCACTACACGAGACCGGCTCAATGGCGTGACTGGGCGGTTCCCGACGTGTTGCTGTCGGGCCATCACGCCCGCGTGGAGGAGTGGCGGCGAGCGCAGTCGCGGCTGCGGGCGCAACGTCCGCTACCATGATCGACCGCCCTGGAGCCCTGTACGCCCGAGGCCATTCTTAGCCATGAGCACTGTTATCGACACTCTCGAGCGCACTCAGCTGCGCCGCGTGCCCCGCTTCCAGTCGGGTGATCGCGTCAAGGTCCACTTCCAGGTCATCGAGGGCTCGCGTCGCCGTACGCAGGTCTTCGAGGGCGTTGTGATCAAGCGCCAGGGCGAGGGGGTGCGCGAGACCTTCACGGTCCGCAAGCAGTCCTTCGGCGTCGGCGTTGAGCGCACGTTCCCGATCCATTCGCCAAAGATCGAGAAGATCGAGGTCGCTGCTCGCGGTGACGTCCGTCGCGCGAAGCTCTACTACCTGCGCGGCCGGGTCGGCAAGCGCGCCCGCGTGCGCGAGCGCCGCTACACCGGTCCGGAGGAGGTCGTCGAGCGCGGCATCCTGTACGACCCGTCGGCGGAGACCGCGGCTGCGGTCGACCCCGAGGTTCCGGGCGAGGCTGTCGACGAGCAGGCGCTCGTCGAGGCCGAAGCCGAGGTCGCCGAGACGCAGGCGTCTGCGGACGCCGAGTCGGCGGCCGCGGGTGACGAAAAGCAGAGCTAGGAGCACCGCGGCGTGGCGACCAAGAAGGGGTCGTCGTCGACCTCCGGGTCTCTCGTTGAGCTGGTCCTGATCGTCGCGGTCGCGCTCGGCCTCGCGCTCGGGATCCAGGCCTTCTTGGTCAAGCCGTACCGGATTCCGAGCGAGTCCATGGTCCCGACCCTGCAGATCGGGCAGCGTGTGCTGGTCAACCGGATCGGCGAGCGCTTCACGAGTCCCGAGGTGGGAGACATCGTCGTCTTCCACCCGCCGCAGGGCGCCACCACCAACACGTGCGGGTCGGGGCAGCCGGCCGCCGGCGCGCCGTGCGGCGAGCCGACGGCCGATCGCGCCGACGTGAACTTCATCAAGCGCGTCGTCGCCGGTCCCGGCGACCGCATCTCGATCGAGGACGGGCACGTCGTGCTCAACGGCGAGCGTCAGACGGAGGACTTCGCGCGGCCGTGCGATCCGGAAGATGCGTGCGAATTCCCGACGGAGATCACCGTTCCAGCCGACCACTACTTCATGATGGGCGACAACCGTGGCTCCTCTGACGACAGCCGCTTCTGGGGTCCAGTCCCAGAAAAGTGGATCATCGGCCAAGCTTTCGCGACCTACTGGCCGCCGGGCCGCATCGGCCTCCTCTAAGAAGCCGTCGGGCTCGCGCCTGTTCAAGTTCGACCGCGAGCTCGGCTACCGGTTCGTCGCCGGTGCGGACGAGGCGGGGCGCGGCTGTCTGGCCGGGCCGCTGGTCGCCGCGGCGGTGCTGTTCGACTACGAGACGTTGTCGTTGTCGGACCGGCGCTCGCTGAGCGCGCTCAACGACTCCAAGCAGCACTCGGAGGAGATGCGCGAGCTGCTGTATCCGCGTGTGTTGCGGGCGGCGGTGCGCGTGTCGGTCACCTCGCGGTGCGTGCGCGGGATCGACTCGCGCGGCCTACACAAGACGAACCTGGCCGCGTTGAGCGACTGCCTGCGCCGCGTGGGCGCAGAAGACGGCATCTGCCTCTCGGACGGGTTCCCGGTGCCGGACTGCGGGTTCGAGCAGCGCCACGTCGTCGGTGGTGACGCCACCTCGGCCGCGATCGCCGCCGCCTCGGTGATCGCCAAGGTCACGCGCGACCGCTTCATGCGGCGGATGGAGAAGCAGTATCCGGGCTGGGAGTTCGGCACCCACGTCGGCTACTCGACCCCCGAGCACCGGGCGGCGATCGAGCGCCAGGGCGTCTCGCCGCTGCACCGCATGTCGTTTCAGTCGATGGCCTACCAGCAGCTGGCGCTCTAGGTACCGCGACCGCTCGAGGCTCGCCCCGGTAACTTCGGCGGGGTGCTGGTCGGGCTGGTCTTGGCGGGAGCGTTGTTCGCGGCGGCGCCCGCTGGCGCGCAGAGCGTCGAGGCGTTGGAGGCGCGCGAGCTCGGTGAGGGCGGGCCGGTGCTCGACGCGGGCACCGTCGTCTGGAGCCGTGGCGAGGGCGGTGACGGCGTGCGTGTGTCCGCGCGGGCCGCGGCCGGCGGGCCGGTTGCCCATCTCGGGCGTGCGTCGTCGGGTGCGGCCTCGGCCGGCTCCTGGCGGCTGGCCGCGGGTGCCGGGCGGGTCGGGCTGCGCGTCGTGTCGGGCCGGGGTGGCGTGGGCGCGCTGCTCAGCGCGCCGTTCGGCGGCGCGCCGCTGCGCCGCTCGGTCCCGCGGGGCGCGACCATGGCGGCCGACCGCGACTTCTGGGCCTGGTCGGGCGGCTATGTGACGTTGGAGCGGTCGGGCCCCGCGCTCGGCGCGGTGGTGACGGGCGCCGACGGCTCGGTGCGCCGCCTGGCGCTGCCCGCGGGCGCGCGGGTGCGGACGCTGGCCGTGGCGGGCTCCCTCGCGGCCGTGTCCGTGGGGCAAGCGGTGGTCGTGTTCGATCTCGCGACGGGCGCCGAGGTGCGCCGGGTCGCGCTGGACGCGATGAGCGTCGGCTCGTTGTCGGTGGACCCGAGCGGCGCGCTGGCCGCGACGGGCGAGAGCGAGTACGGGGTCGACGTGCTGGCCTGGGCGCCCGTGGGCGCCGGCGCGTTCGAGGTCGTGACCACCGGTGGAGACTTCGGGCTCGTGTCGCTGGCGGGCGGGCGGATCGCCTACGTCGCCTCGCGTGGCCTCGACGAGGGCGCCCGCGCGGTCGTCGTCGAGCCGCGGCCCGGCTCGGAGAACCCGACCGTGCTGTTCCGCGGCCCCCCGGCGTTCCAGATCGAGACGCTCGACTTCAACGGCTCCCACGTCGCCTGGTCCTCACAGGCCTGCCAGTTCCTGTCGTTGGCTGCGCCCGCCGCCTCGGGCGTGACGGTCCCGGCGGGTCCCTGCGCGCGCTCCGACGTCGCCGTCACCGTCTACAGCACGCCCACCCTCGGCCACCGCAACCCGAGCCTGCCCGTCATCATCCGCTGCCTCACCGCCCCGACCGCCGGGTGCCGGGTCGATGTCCGCGCCTACGAGATCGGCCGGTCCGGAAGCCGGTTGGGGCGCGCCCGCGCCACCGTCCCGCGCGGTGCCCGCCGCACGGTCCGCGTCCCGATCGGCGCCCGCGCCGCGGCCCGCCTCCGCCGCGCCGACATCGAAGGCGGCGCCTACTACGTCATCCGCACCATCGACCCCGACGGGCGCACCCGCCAGGTCGGCCCGCTCTAGCCGCGCACGCGGCGCGCCTCGTCGCGCCCCGGCGTGGTTTCCTCTTGCCATGGCCACGTTCGTCTTCGTTCACGGTGCCTGGCACGGCGGCTGGTGCTGGCGCGATGTCGCCACCGAGCTCGCCTTCGCCGGTCATGACGTGCTCACGCCGACGCTGTCCGGCCTCGCCGAGCGTCGTTCGATGGCCGCCTCCGCGACGCTGGACGGGCACGTCGAGGAACTCGCCGGCCTGCTCTACTTCGCCGACCTGCGTGAGGTCGTGCTCGTGGGCCACTCCTATGGGGGCATGGTGGTCACCGGCGCGGCCGCGCGCGCGCACGCGCGGATCGCGCGGCTGGTCTTCCTCGACGCGTTCGTGCCCGAAGACGGCCAGTCGTTCTTCGACCTGCTGCTGCCGGCGCGGCGCAAGGCCTACGACGAGGCGACGTCCGGCGGAGTCGTCGTTCCGCCCTCACCGGAGGTCTTCGGCGTCGTGGGTGAGCGCGCCGACTGGGTCTCGGACCGCCTCACGCCCCACCCGCTCGCGACGCTGACGCAGCCGCTTCCCGCACCCTCGTCTCCGCCCCTGGCGCGACAGTACGTGCGCTGCACGCAGGGCCCGCTCACGGCCAGCTTCTCCGGCTTCGCCACGCGCCTGCGCGACACCGCGGGCTGGGATGTCGTCGACTTCGACGCGCCCCACGACGCGATGGTCACGCACCCCACCGATCTCGCCGCGCTGCTCGCCGTCGCGTAATTCCGGCACAAAGAATTCGCACTTCCGGCACAAACACGCCGTAGCGCTGTTGCAGGGGTCGGCCATAGCGTCGCGCCCCATGACCGACGTCCGGCATACGGCGGGCCAGCAAGGCGAGGATCTCGCCGCGCAGCACTTCGAGCGTCTCGGGTTCGAGGTGCTCGCCCGCAACCATCGCACCCGCTTCGGCGAGCTGGACCTCGTCGCCTATGACGGCTCGACGCTCGTCTTCGTCGAGGTCAAGACCCGCCGCTCCGATGACCGCGAACCGTGGGAGAACCTGCACTTCGTCAAGCGCTCGAAGGTGCGCCGGATGGCGATCGCGTGGCTCACCGAGGCGCCGGGCCGCCCGTTCGGCGCGGCGTTGCGCTTCGACGGCGTCGCGGTCCTGCTCGACTCGCGCGGCGAGCTCATCCGGCTCGACCATCTGGAGGCGGCGTTCTGATGCTCGCCCGGGTGACCACCTTCGCGGTCGAGGGCGTGGACGCGCGGCGCGTCTGGGTCGAGGCCGACATCCGGCTCGGCCTGCCGGCGTTCACCGTCGTCGGGCTCGCGGACAAGGCCGTGCGCGAGGCCCGCGAGCGCGTGCGGGCGGCGCTCGTGAACTCGGGCTACGAGTTCCCGCTGCGGCGCATCACGGTCAACCTCGCGCCGGCGTACCTGCGCAAGGTCGGGCCGGCGTTCGACCTGCCGCTGGCGGTCGCGGTGCTCGTCGCGTCCGGGCAGCTCGAGGCCGAGCGGGTCGAGTCGTGCGCGATCGTCGGCGAGCTCTCCCTGACCGGCGAGGTGCGCCCGGTCCGCGGCGCGCTCGCCGTCGCGGAGGGCACGCGCCGGCACGAGCTGCGCAGGCTCGTCCTGCCGCTGTCGCGGGCGCGCGAGGCGGCGCTCGTGCCGGACATCGAGGTGATCGGCGTCGAGTCGCTGAGCGAGCTCGTCGCGACGCTGCGCGGCGAGGAAGCGCCGCCCGGCCTGCCGAACGAGGTCCCCGACGCCGCCGAGGACGTCCCCGACCTCGCCGACGTGCGCGGCCACAACGCGCTCATCCTCGGGCTCGAGGTCGCGGCGGCGGGCGGCCACAACCTGTTCCTTCAGGGCCCGCCGGGCACGGGCAAGACGATGATCGCCCGCCGGCTGCCGTCCATTCTCCCGCCGCTGAGCCCGGACGAGGCGATCGAGGTCACCCGCATCCAGTCGATCGCGGGCCTGCGCGGGAGCGCCGGACTGGTCACCGAGCGCCCGTTCCGCGCGCCCCACCACACGATCTCCGCGGCCGGCCTGGTCGGCGGCTCCAACCCGCCCCAGCCCGGCGAGGCGACGTTGGCACATCGTGGAGTGCTGTTCCTGGACGAGCTGAGCGAGTTCGCCCGGCCGAGCCTGGAAGCACTGCGCCAGCCGCTCGAGGACGGCCACGTCACGATCGTCCGCGGCCAGCAGGTCATGGCGTTCCCGACGCGCTTCATGCTCGTCGCGGCCTCCAACCCGTGCCCGTGCGGCCTCGGCGGCTCGCGCTGCACGTGCACCCAGGCCGACCTCGCTCGCCACCGCCGCCGCCTCTCGGGCCCGCTGCTGGACCGCATAGACATCCTCATGCGCGTCGAACGCCCACCGTCGGAGGCGCTGCGCCGCCAGGCCGCGCCGCCCTCGGCGACCGTGCGCGAGCGCGTCGTCGCCGCGCGCGCACGCCAGGAGCACCGCCTCGCCAACCACCCCGAGGCCTGCAACGCCCAGCTGACCTCGCGCCAGATCCGCGAGCTCGGCCAGATCACGCCGAGCGCCCTGCGCCTGCTCGCCGAGCTCTACGACCGCCACTCGCTCTCGGCCCGCGGCCATACACGCATCCTGCGCGTCGCGCGCACGGTCGCCGACCTCGACGCCTCCGACATCGTCGGTCCGGAGCACGTCAGCATCGCCGGAAGCCTCCGCCTCGACGACCACCTACCGCTCGCGGAGGCCGCATGAGCGCCACCGTGACGACGCTCCGGTGGGGGGTGACGCGGCCACGAGCGAGCGCAGCAGCCCCGGTGCTGCGCCACGAAGCGGCGCCACGGCCGCGGCCACATCGCGGGCGGCGCGGCGTCTCCGGACCGCCGCGGCAGCCGCGTCGGGCCAGCCGGCGTCGCCGGGAGGCGCGGTCATGACCGCGTGCGACGTGTGCCTGCGGCGGACGGGGCTGATCGCCGCGATCGCCGGCCGGCTGCAGATCGAGTTCAAGCAGCGCAGTGCGCCCGGGCGGGTGCTCGCGCTCAGCGACGAGGCGCTGATCGAGGTCGGCGCCTCCGAGGACATCGCGCGCCGCTACGCCGAGTTCGATGCGCCCGCGGCCCGCGCGCGGGCGACCGCCGCCGGGCTGGTCACCGTGTGCCGCTGCCGCGACGAGTACCCGGAGCGGCTCCGTGACCTCGCGGACCCGCCGGCCGTCCTCCACATCCTCGGCGACCCGGCGGTGCTCAAGGACACGGACGGCGTCGGCGTGGTGGGCGCGCGACGCGCGTCGACCTACGGGATCGATGTCGCCCGCGCGCTGGGGCGCGGGCTCTCCGCGGCGGAGGTCACCGTCGTCTCCGGGCTCGCGATGGGCATCGACTCCGCCGCCCACGCCGGCGCGCTCGAAGGCCCCGGGCGCACGATCGGCGTGCTCGCCGCGAGCGCCCACATCCCGTACCCGCCGCGCGGGCGCCTCCTGCACACAGCGGTGGCCGAGCGCGGCGCGGTGATCTCGGAGATGCCGCCGGGGGCGAGCGCGCACCGCTGGTGCTTCGTCGCGCGCAACCGCATCATCGCCGCGCTGTCGGCCGCGACCGTCGTCGTCCAGGCCACCGAGCGCTCCGGCTCGCTCACCACCGCCGACTTCGCGAACGAGCTCGGCCGCGCGGTCGGCGCGGTGCCCGGCATGGTCACGTCCCGCCTCTCGGGCGGAACGCACTCGCTCATCCAGGCGGGCGCGCCGCTGATCCGTCACGCCGAGGACGCGCTCGAACTCCTCGCCGGAGCGACGGGCCGCGTGTTCACCGCTCCGCCGGAGCAGCGCGTCGCGCCGCGGCCGGAACTCGAGCCGCGGGTTGCCGCGCTGCTCGCGGCGGTCGAGGACGGCCACGGCACGCTGTCCGAGCTGGCCGAGACGACGGAGGAGGCCCGCTTCGCGCTCGCGGGCCTCGCCGAGCTCGAACGCCTCGGCCTGGTCCGCCGCGGCTTCGCCGGCCGCTGGGAGCGAGCGGCGTGAGCGTCACGCCCGCGCGAAGGGGCCATCGGTCAGTTGACCCCGCATACGGGGGTCAAGTGACCGATCGTCACGGTTGTGCCGCGCGAGCGAGCTGGTCCGCGCCGCTACGGCAGGACCCAGGTGTCCTTCGCGCCGCCGTTCTGCGACGAGTTGACGACCAGCGCGCCCTCGGAGCGCGCCACGCGCGTCAACCCGCCCGGCAGCACGCGCGGGTTGCAGCCCTCGCCCAGGAAGACGAACGGCCGCAGGTCGATGTGCCGCGGCGCCAGTCCGCCGCCGTCAACCACGGTCGGGTGGGTGGAGAGCATGATCATGCGCTGGGCGATCCAGGCGCTCGGGTCGGCGAGCACGGCTTTGCGGGTGGCTTCGATCTCGGCGGGCGACGAGCGCGGCGCGATCAGCACGCCCACGCCGCCGTGGCCCGCACGCGGCTTCAACACCAGCTGGTCGAAGACGTCGAGCGCCTCCTCGAGCTGCGCGGGCTGGGAGAGGTCGTAGGTCGGGACCGACCGCAGGATCGGCTCCTCCTCGACGTAGAAGCGGATCATGTCCTCGACGTAGGCGTGCGTGAGCTTGTCGTCGGCGACGCCCGTGCCGTACTGGTTCACGAGGCCCAGGCGACCCGCGCGCACGGCCGGGAGCAACATGCGCGCGAGGTCGGAGTCCACGCGGTCGGCGTTCGTGCGGCGATAGAGGACGTCGATCCGCCGCGCCTCGCGCAGGCCACGCGGCTTCAGCCACACGCAGTCGTCCTCGCGCACCTCGAGCTCGTGCGGCTCCACGAGCGGGATGCCGAGCTGGCGGGAGAGCCAGCCGTGCTCCCAATAGGCCGAATTGCGCTCGCCGTCGGTGAGCAGCGCGGCGACCGGGGCCCGCCGCCCACGGGCGGACGATGGGGCGACCGCGCGCAGCGTGTCGGCCAGCAGGTCGATCTCGCCGTCGAGGGGACGCGGCGTTGCGTCGGGCGGAACGTCGATGTGCTCGAGCAGCGCTCGGCGCGTCGCGTGCAGGTACGCGAACCCGGAAGGCGTGCGGACGTTGTCCTCCAGGACCAGCCAGGACCCGTCGCAGTCACGGACCAGGTCCAGACCGGCGACACCGATCCAGACGTTGCCGGGCGGCCGCACCCCGCGCATCTCGGGTTCGAAGTAATCGGCGGACTCCAGTACCCAGGCGGGGACGACGCCCTCGGACACGATCCGCTGCTCGCCGTACACGTCCGCGACGAACGCGTTCAGCGCGCGCACGCGCTGCGCGAGCCCGCGCTTGACCGGCTCCCATTCGCTCGCCGTGATCACGCGCGGGACGGGGTCGACGTAGAACTCCAGGTCGCCTTCGACCGACGAGAAGCGAACGCCGGCGCGCCGCAGGGTCCGCGACACGCGGCCCGGCAGTTCCGCGGGCTCCGCGCGCAGAACCGCCTCCAGCCCCGCACGGTACGCCGCGCGCACCGCGCCGTCCTGCGTGAACGCCTCGTCGTAGCAGCCCTCGACGGCGGGATAGGCGGAGAGCAGCTCGTCGGCGGGCATCGAGGCCATCAGACGCACCAGCCTGACAGAACGTCAACCCGCGGACCCCCTACACGCGGGCCAAACGCGATCAACCGCCTAACCTGAGCGCGATGGCCCCTCCCGCAGTCCTTTCGATCGCCGGGTCGGACTCCGGCGGCGGCGCCGGCATCCAGGCGGACCTGAAGGCGTTCGCGCGCTGCGGCGTCCACGGCATGACGGCGATCGCCGCGCTCACGGCCCAGAACACCGTGGGCGTGACGGGCGTTCACGCGGTCCCGCCGGAGTTCATCGTCGAGCAGGTCAAGACGATCAACGAAGACATCCAGATCGCCGCGGTGAAGATCGGCATGCTCGGCACGGCCGCGACCGTCCGTGCCGTGCGCACCGCGCTCGAGCTGCTGGACCCGGCCACGCCGGTCGTGATCGACCCCGTGATGGTGTCCGAGAGCGGGTCCGTCCTGCTCGACGACGAGGCGCGGCAGGCGATCGTCGAGGAGCTGCTGCCACTGGCCACGGTGATCACGCCGAACCTGCCGGAGGCCCGCGTGCTCGCGGGCGGTGAGGGAGACACCGCGGCGTGGGCACGCGGGGGCGATCCGAGCCGCGACGTCGAGGATCTCGCCCGGGCGCTGCACGCGCTCGGGCCAGAGGCCGTTGTCATAACGGGCGGCCACCGCGAGGAGGTCGTCGACGTGTACTTCGACGGCGTGCACTTCCACTCGCTCACCGGTGAGCGACACCCGGATGGGGCTGCGCATGGGTCGGGCTGTACCCACTCCAGCGCGCTTGCAGCCCACCTCGCGCTCGGCTTCCCTCCGCTCGAAGCGGCCCGGCACGCGCGGGCGATCGCGTCCGAGGCCGTCAAGCACGGCCTGCGCGACCTCGGGCGCGGAGCGGGGCCCGTGGACGCGCTGAACATCGCCGTCCGTGGCCTGACGGCGCGTCAGCCTGGCGCGACCACACCCTCAAATCCGCCCCAGCGCACGTGACATAATGCGCGCATGAAGTTCCTGCGGATGCGTCCGGGCTATGGCGAGCAGCTGATCGCCGAGGGGGATCCGAACCTCCTCGAGGACGAGCAGCGGCTCGTGGAGGAGTTCCGGAAGCAGCTGGAGCTGGGCATGTGGGCCGCGATCCCGGTGCAGACCGAAAGCGGCCGCAGGGAGGCCGAGATGGTCCGGGACTTCGCCGAGGTCCCGCGCGACGCCGGCCGCGTCATCTTCTTCCCGCGCGCGGCGGGCGGAGCGCGCTGACCCGCCGTGACGGTCGCGCTCATCGCCACGGCGATCGTCATCGTCGCGCTGCTGTTCGAGGTCACGATCCCGTGGTTCGACCGCCGGGCCGAGGCCCGTCGCGTCCGTAAGGCCGCGATCGAGGCCGGCCACATCGCCGCGTACGACCCGGGCCGCGAGCGCCGCGCCGAGAACCGCGCGCGCGAGCTGCTGAAGTCGTGCGTGAACGAGGAGGAGTGGGAGATGTACCGGGACCTGGGGCTGATCCGGGTCTGGGGCGGCGAGAGCCTGGACTCCGAGCTCCGCGGCGTCCCGTACGCGTACCTCATCTACCCGCACAAGCCGATCGTCGCCTACCTCCCGCAGACGGGCCGCCTGCTCAACGAGTACTGCGTCGAGTTCCCGGACGAGTCCAAGCCGTACGGTTCCACGCGGCTCCCCGACTCCGACGACGTGCTCGCCAAGTGGATGGCGCTCAAGGGCGACGAACGGCGGCTGATCTCCTCCGCGAACATGCACCTGCCCGGCCGCCAGGTCGACCAGAAGCTCCTCCAGCGCGACATCTGGCGTCTCGGGCGCTGGGAGCGCGAGCGTCTCGAGCGATCGGGACGCACTCAGTCCGGCGCCGCGTAGCATTCGCCACATGGACCTCAAACACCGCTCTCGGGCACTGACCGAGGGCCGTGACCGCGCGGCCGCCCGCGCGTACCTGAAGGGCATCGGCTATGACGACGAGGCCCTCTCCAAGCCGATCATCGGCGTCGCGAACACGTGGATCGAGACGATGCCGTGCAACTTCCATCTGCGCGCGCTCGCCAAGCACGTCAAGGACGGCATCAAGGCCGCGGGCGGGACGCCGATGGAGTTCAACACCGTCGCGATCTCCGACGGGATCACGATGGGCACGTCCGGGATGAAGACGAGCCTGGTCTCCCGCGAGGTCGTCGCGGACTCCATCGAGCTCGTCACGCTCGGCCACCTGTTCGACGCCGTCATCTGCCTGTGCGCGTGCGACAAGACGATCCCCGGCACGGTGATGGCGCTCGCGCGCCTCGACGTGCCCGGCGTGATGCTGTACGGCGGCTCGATCCCGCCCGGCCACTACCAGGGCCGCGACATCACGATCATGGACGTCTTCGAGGCGGTCGGCGCGAACGCCGCGGGCAAGATCACGGACCAGGACCTGGCGGACATCGAGGCGGCCGCGAGCCCGGGCGCCGGCGCGTGCGGCGGCCAGTACACGGCCAACACGATGGCGATGGCGTTCGAGATGATGGGCATCAGCCCGATCGGCCCGAGCCTCACACCGGCCCAGGACGCCACGAAGGCCGACCACGCCTATGCCGCCGGCGAGCTCGTCATGGACGTCCTGCGCCGCGGCCAGAAGCCCAGCGACCTGATCACGCGCGAGTCGCTCGAGAACGCGATCCTCGCCGTCGCCGCGTCCGGCGGCTCCACGAACGCCGTCCTGCACCTGCTCGCGGTCGCGCGGGAAGCGGGCGTCCCGCTCGACATCGACGACTTCGACCGGATCGCGGAGTCGAGCCCGTCCCTGTGCGACCTCAAGCCGGGCGGCCGCTTCGTCGCCACCGACCTGCACGCCGCGGGTGGCACGGCGGTGCTCGCCAAGCGCCTCGTCGACCTCGGGCTTCTCCACGAAGACGCGCCCACCGTGACGGGCAAGACCATCGGCGAGGAGGCGGAGGCGGCCAACGAAGCGCCGGGCCAGGAGGTGATCCGCCCGCTCGAGAACCCGATCAAGAAGACCGGCGGCATCGCGATCCTCCGCGGCAACCTCGCTCCTGAGGGCAGCGTGGTCAAGCTCTCCGGCCACGAACGCCGCCGCCACAGCGGCCCCGCGCGCGTCTTCGAGGGTGAAGAAGCGGCGATGAAGGCCGTCACGAGCGGCCAGATCAACGCGGGCGACGTCGTCGTCATCCGCAACGAAGGCCCCGCCGGTGGCCCCGGCATGCGGGAGATGCTGGCCGTGACGGCCGCGATCGTGGGGGAGGGCCTGGGCGACAGCGTCGCGCTGCTCACCGACGGCCGCTTCTCCGGCGCCACGCGTGGGTTCATGGTCGGCCACATCGCGCCCGAAGCCGTCCACAAGGGCCCGATCGCGGCCGTGCAGGAGGGCGACACGGTCACGATCGACGTCGACGCACGACGCCTGGACCTCGACGTCTCAGACGAGGAGATCGCCCGGCGGCTGGACGCCTACGAGCCGCCGCCGACCGTCACCCGCGGCGTGCTGGGCAAGTACGCCCAGCAGGTCTCCAGCGCCAGCGAGGGCGCGATCACGCATCGATGAACTCGGCGAGCAGCCCGTTGAACCGCGACGGGCGCTCGAGCATCGACAGATGGCCCGTGTCGTCGAACACGACGGCACGGGCGTTGGCGCCGATCAGCTCCTCGAACTCGTAGGCGTCCGCGACCGGAATGAGGATGTCGTTGCGGCCCCACACGATCAGCACCGGGATCTCGATCTCGGGCAGCCGCTCGCGGAACGAGTAGTCGAGCACCGCGTCCAGCCCGCCGACGAACCCCGGCGTCCCCGCGCCCACCACCAGCTCGGACGCCAGCGGGACCGACAGGCGCTCCGGGTAGCGCACCACGAGCTGCAGCGCCGCGCGCCGCAGGCGCGGCCGCGTCGCCACCGGCAGCTGCTTGACGCCGACCCGCGCGGCGCCCACGGCCATCAGGCGCCCGATCGCCATCACCGGCTCCTTCCACATGTGCTCGACCGAGATCCCCGCGGCCGAGACCAGCACGAGCTTCTGCACCCGCGTCGGGAACGCCAGCGCCAGCTCGGCCCCGATGAACCCGCCCATCGAGTTCCCGACCACCACCGGGCAGTCGATGCCCAGCTGATCGCAGAGCTGGTCGATCACCCGCGCGAAGCCCTGGATCGAGATCCGCCCCGCGGGCATCTCGGAGCCGCCGAAGCCCGGCAGGTCCGGGGCGATCACCCGGAAGCGATCCATGAAGGCCGGGATGTTCAGCAGCCAGTTCTGCCACAGCCCGCCGAGCCCGTGCAGGAACAGCAGCGGCGGCCCGTCGCCGCCCGTGTCCACGACCCGCACGCGCTTGCCGAGGACCGTCACGTCGTGCGTCAGCGACGGCCAGTCGACGCTCATCCACGTCGAGTCGTCGCCGTCGGCGTACTCCGGGTCCGGCTTCTGCCGGAATAGCGCATTGCCGGGGAGCGCACGCACCTGCCCGAGGAACCCCGACACGCCGCTACCGTACCAACGCCCGTGCGCCTCGCGATCGACATCGACTCGACGCTGCACCCCTACTGGGACCAGCTCGCCGAGATCGCCCGCCGCCGCTTCGGCGTCGAGCTCCCGTACGACAGCCAGGCCACGTGGGCGATCGACAAGCTCGAGCCCGAGCAGCTGCGCGTGATCGTGACCGAGACCCACACGGCCGAGCACGTCCTCGCCGCCGAGCCCTACCCGGGCGCCGTCGAGGCCATCACGCGCTGGCACGAGCAGGGCCACTACATCCACATCACCAGCCACCGGGCCGCCGACGCGCACCCGCACACCGCCGAGTGGCTGGAGCAGATCGGCCTCCCGCACGACGACCTGTACTGCTCCAATGACAAGATCAGCCGCTGCCTGGAGCTGGAGATCGACGTGCTGATCGACGACTCGCCGGTGAATCTGCAGCGGGCCGTCGAAGTGGGTATCACGGCCGCGACGCTCGAGCACCCGTGGAACCGGGACCTGCCCGGCGTCATCTCCGCCCCCGACTGGCCGACGCTCGCGCAACGCCTGGAGCCGCATCTGACGTGAAGGAGCTCGAACCCGCAGCCGACCACCGCGCCCACCTCCCGGCCATCGAGCCCGAGCGCCAGGTCACGGACTGGGGCCGCTCCGAGCGCGTCGAGGGCTTCTTCGACCGCACGCTCTACGAGTTCCTCTACCACTACTGGTTCCGGGTCGAGGTCGAGGGGATCGAGCACGTCCCGTCCACCGGCGGCGCGCTGCTGGTCTCCAACCACGCCGGCGCGCTCCCGCCCGACGCGTCGATGATCGCCAAGGCGATCAAGGAAGAGCATGCGCGCCCGCGCAACCTGCATCTGACCGTCGAGCACTTCTTCAAGGGCTATCCCGGGCTGTCGCTGCTCGTGAGCAAGCTCGGCGGGGTGCCCGCGCACCCGGCCAACGTGCACCGGCTGCTGCACGACGAGGAGGAGCTCGTGCTCGTGTTCCCGGAAGGTGCGAAGGGGACCGAGAAGCTCTACAAGGACCGCTACCGGCTGCGGCGCTTCGGGCGCGGCGGGTTCGTGGAGTCGGCGATGCGGGCGCGCGCCCCGATCGTCCCGATCGCGCTCGTCGGGGCCGAGGAGGCGATGCCGATCTTCGCCCACGTCCGCCCGTTGCAGAAGCTCACGCGGCTGATCTACTTCCCGGTCATCCCGGCGCCCGGCTATCTGCCCGCCAAGTTCCGCATCCGCTTCCTGGAGCCGATTCCCACCGACCAGTGGGGCGAGGAGCCGTGGAACGACAAGGGGCTCGTGCAGACCGTGGCCGAGGAGGTCCGCGCCCGCATCCAGGAGGAGCTGTACGCGATGCTCGCCGAGCGCAAGTCGGTGTGGCTGGGATGAGCCGCGTCCTGATCACCGGCCTCTCGAGCTACTGGGGCGGCCGGCTCGCGCAGGAGCTCGAGAAGGACGAGTCGGTCGAGGCCATCGTCGGTGTCTCGACCGAGGACCCGAGCTGCCAGCTCGAGCGCACGGAGTTCGTCCGGGTCGGCACCCACCACGCGCTGCTGCGCCGGATCGTGCACGCGGCGGAGATCGACACCGTGATCGACACGCGGCTGATCGTGGACTCGGCCACCGCGCCGGCCAAGGCGGCGCACGAGCAGAACGTGATCGGGACGATGAACGTGCTGGCCGCGTGCGGCGGGCCGGACTCGCCCGTGCGCAAGGTCGTGTTCAAGTCCAGCGCCCATTACTACGGCTGTGAGCGCGACGACCCGAGCTTCTTCACCGAGCAGATGCGCCGCCCGCATCCGCCGCGGACGCGGCTGGAGTCCGACATCGTCGAGGCCGACGACGCCGTTCAGGACTTCGCCGCCCGCAACCGCCACGTCACGGTCACGACGCTGCGCTTCTGCAACGGGCTGGGCCCGGATCTGCACACGTCGCACTCACGGCTGCTGTCGCTGCCGGCGGTGCCGGGCATCCTCGGGTTCGACCCGCGCTGCCAGTTCATCCACGAGGACGACATCGTCGGCGCGCTCCACCACGCCGCGATGAACGACCTACCGGGCGTCTACAACGCGGCGCCGGACGGGGTGCTCGTGCTGAGCGAGGTCGCGAGCCTGCTCGGCAAGCCGTACGCGCCGCTGCTGCCGCCGTGGGGGACGAGCCTGGCGACGGCGGCGTGGTCGGCGGTCGGCATCCGGGTCCCCGAGGAGGTCCGCCGGCAGCTCCGCTACGGCCGCGGTCTGGACAACCGCAAGCTCAAGATGAGCGGCTTCCGCTTCAGCCTCACCACACGCGAGACGGTGCAGGAATTCGCCGCCGCGCTGCGGCTCGCCCCACTGCGCGAGAGTGGCGAAGCGCCATATCGTTACGAGCGCGAGGTCGAGGAGTTCCTACGCTGGTCACCGAGCGTCCGACGCGACGAGTAAGGTGGCTGACAAGCCAGCCTCGTTGCAGGGGTACTCGACTCACTGCTCCGCGTCTTACCATTGCCAGGCCCCATGCGTACTCGTCTGATCGTCATCGCTTCTCTGCTCGTGGTCCTCGGCCTTGGCGTCGTGGGCGCCACCTACTTCTACGACCAGTCCAAGAAGGACCTGGTCGCCGAGGGGGTCAAGGTCAACGGCGTCCCGATCGGCGGGCTCTCCCGCGTGCAGGCGGAGAAGAAGCTGTCCGCCGCGCTGCTGGAGCCGCTCGACCGGCCCGTGAAGGTCTCCTACAAGGACCGTACGTTCACGCTCACGCAGAAGGCCGCGGCCATCGGGATCGACATCCGCGGCTCCGTGGACAAGGCGCTCGCGCGCTCGCAGCAGGGCGACATGTTCAGCCGCACCTGGCGCAACGTGCGCAACGAGTCGGTCAACACCGAGCTCGCGGCCGAGGTCAGCTACAACCAGCCGGCGATCTCCAAGCTGGTCAAGCGCGTCCAGAAGTCGATCGACCGCAAGCCCCGGGACGCCAAGCTGGACCTGAGCGAGGGCTTCCAGGAGCCCACGCCGTCCAAGACGGGCCTGCGCGTGAAGTACAACACGCTGGCCAAGGAGCTCGAGCAGACGCTGCTCACGCCGGGCAAGACCGAAGAGGTCAAGGTCAAGACGACGGTCGTGCAGCCCAAGGTCTCCACGAAGGAGATCGCCGCGAAGTACCCGGCGATCCTGGTCGCGGACCGCAAGAGCTTCAAGCTCAAGCTCTACAAGAACCTCAAGCTCGAGAAGACGTACGGCATCGCGGTCGGCAAGGTCGGCATGGACACGCCGGCCGGGCTCTACAACATCGCCAACAAGGCCGTGAACCCGGCCTGGCACGTGCCGAACTCGGACTGGGCGGGCGACCTCGCCGGCAAGGTCATCCCGGGCGACGACCCGTCGAACCCGATCAAGGCCCGCTGGCTCGGGATCTACGACGGCGTCGGCATCCACGGCACCTCCGACGACGCCTCGATCGGCTCCGCCGCGTCCCACGGCTGCCTGCGCATGCACATCCCGGACGTGATCGAGCTCTACGACCAGGTCCCGGTCGGAGCTCCCATCTACATCGCGTAGGGCGGTCGCCGGCCTGTGAACTTGGGCGGGTGGCCGGACAGATAGGGGTGTGAACCCCAGCCGCCAAGCCCGCTTCGAAGCGCTCTTCAACGAGCACTACGTGGCGGTGCACCGTTACGCGCTCCGGCGCGCCGAGCCGCCGCTCGCGGAGGAGGTCGTCAACGAGGCCTTCCTGGTCGCGTGGCGGCGGTTCGACCAGGTGCCCGAAGAGCCGCTGCCCTGGCTGTACGCCACGGCCGGGCACGTGCTCGCCAACCGCCGCCGTGAGGCCGCCCGCCACGCCCGCCGCGTGGGCGCCGCGGCCACCGAAGCGGGCCGGACGCCGGCCCGCGGAGAGGGCGGCGCCTCCACGGACGACCTCGCCGGAGGCCGCCGCCGCGCCGCGCGTGCGCCGGACACGGGGCGCGACCCCGCGGAGCGCCTCGCCGAACGCGACGCCGCCCTGCGCGCGTTCGCCGCTCTCAACGAGCCCGACCGCGAGGCGCTGCGGCTCGTCGCCTGGGAGCGCCTGAGCCTCGCCGACGCCGCCCGCGTGGCCGGAGTGTCCCGCCCCGCGTTCGCGATGCGCGTGCACCGCGCACGCCGCCGCCTCGCCGCCCGCCTGCGCGAGCAGGACGCCGCGCTCGACCTCGACTTCCCGATGGAGCCCGCCGATGCCTGACGCCGCCGCGCCGCCCTGCGCGCTCGTCGCGCCCGCCCATCCTCTCGTCTTCTTCTCGGAGCCCGCCGATGCCTGATCCCGTTCTCGAGCTGCGCGAGTCCGATCCCGCCGCGCACGCCCGCACCACGCCGCCCGCCGACGTCCTGGCGCGCATCGTCGCCACGCCACCCGAGGCGCGTCGGCGCCGGGCGCCGCGCCTCGCGGTCGCCGCCGCCGGCCTCGCCGCGGCCGCCGTCGTCGCGATCGCCGCGCTGCCCGGCGCCGACCACGCGCCCGCGCCCGTCGCGAGCCTTGCCGAGCGCGCCTTCGCCGCCACGGCGCCCAAGCCGGACTTCATCACCTACACGGAGACGACCACCGTCCAGACCGGCGACAACCCGCGGCTGGAGAGCTACGACAAGCTGCGCCAGTGGCAGTACCGCGACCGGATGCACAACTTCATGGAGACGCGGCAGCCGCGCGGCGAGTGGGTCTACGAGCACGACCAGAACGGCGGCACGTTCCGGACGCTGATCAACAGCGACCAGCGGGGCCAGGAGCTGCAGGTGACCCGCAAGACCGACCCGGGCTGGAACCAGGAGGAGCTCGAACACGGCTTCAAGGTCGGCGTCACGACCCTGGTGGACCGCTTCCGCGAGGCGATCCGCGGCGCGCAGGAGCTGGGGATGACGACGTTCAACGGCAAGGCCGCCCGGGCGTACCGCGTGCCCGAGGGGACCGGCGGCCGGCGGCTGCCCGGCGACACCACGTACTACGTCGACCCGGAGAACGCGATGCCGCTCGGCAGCGTCATCAAGCTCACCATGCACGAGCCGAAGGTCGTCGACGGCAAGCCCGTCAACGGCGAGCCGACCGGCTCGCTGACGATCACGACCACCGTCGACCGCTACGAGCAGCTCGAGGCCACGCCCGAGAACTTGGCCAAGCTCGACGCGCCGAACATCGACGCGGCGCAGCGCGAGCAGCGCTAACGCGAGAACGGGCCGGCGGCGACGCCGGCCGCTCCGCCGTCGATCTCCTCCGGTGCAACTTCCGACCATCCGCCTTCGAGCAGGGAGGCATGGTGGTCGGAATGGCGAATGGCAAGGGTGCCGATGAACACGCCCTTCGTCTGCTTGCGCATCACCGCGTACCACAGCGTGCTCGCGTCCCGGTCCCCGCGCACGGGGTGCCACGGGCGCGGCGGTGGGTCGTTCCCGTCCGCGATCCCGGTCTCTACGAGCCGGTTCAGGGTCGCGATCTGACCCGTTGTCGTGTCGATGAAGAACGCGCTCACACCATCTGAGGGTACGGCGGCCATCTCCGAGCCCTGGCGCGCGGCGCTGCGCACCTTCGACGCCGACCTCCAAAGACGCGGGGCGGCCGAACGCACCCGCAAGGCCTACGGGACCGACGCCGCGGAGCTGGCGGCCTGGGCGACGGCGAACGGCCTCGAACCGACGGAGGTCGACTACAAGGCCCTCAGGCGCTGGGCCGCCCGCCTGTCCCAGAAGGGCGCGGCCCCCCGCACGATGGCGCGCAAGCTCGCGTCCACGCGCAGTCTCTTCCGCTCCCTGCTCGAGCACGGCGAGATCACGGCCAACCCGGCGGACCTGCTGCCCGCGCCCAAGCTCCCGCACAGCCTCCCGAAGACGCTCAAGCCCGAGGACATCGAGCGGCTGCTGGAGAAGATCCCGGCCAGCACGCCGCTCGAGATGCGCGACCGCGCCCTCTTCGAGCTCGCCTACAGCTCCGGCCTCAGAGCCGAGGAGCTCGTCGATCTCGACACGACTTCGATCGAATTCGACAACGAGCAGGTACGCGTCGAGGGCAAAGGCGCCAAGACGCGCTTCGTGCCCGTGGGGGAGCCCGCGCTGCGCACCATCACCGCCTACCTCGAGCGCGCGCGGCCCGCGCTGCTCTCAGCGGACCAGGATCCGGCGCTTTTTCTGTCCAAAAGCGGTCGCAGGCTGTCGACGAGCGATGTTCGGCGCCGACTTCGGGTATGGGCAAAGCATGCCGCGACGCAGACCGGCGTCCACCCGCACGCACTCAGGCACTCCTTCGCCACCCACCTGTTGGATGGAGGCGCGGATCTCCGCGCGATCCAGGCGATGCTGGGGCACGCGAGTATCTCGACGACCCAGGTCTACACTCGGGTAGAGTCAGCGCGGCTGCGGGCGGCGTACGCAAAGAGCCACCCGCGCGCTTAAGGGAATAAGGGGCCGTTCTGGAGACCAACGTCAAAGCGATCGAGCTGAAGGAGCTATGGACCGTCTACAAGACGGACGGCTCTGACCGCGCACGTGAGCAGCTCGTCGTCGCTTACTCACCACTCGTCAAGTACGTCGCCGGCCGCATGTCCTCGGGTCTGCCGGCGCACGTCGAAGAAGCCGACCTGATCTCGTACGGCCTCCTGGGCCTGATCAACGCGATCGAGCGCTTCGACCTCTCGCGCGACATCAAGTTCGAGACGTACGCGATCACGCGGATCAAGGGCGCGATCATCGACGAGCTGCGCGCCCTGGACTGGGTGCCGCGCTCCGTCCGGGCCCGCGCCCGCGAGATCGAGAAGGTCCACGCCAAGCTCGAGCACCGGCTGCACCGCGCTCCCACCGACGAGGAGATGGCGCGCGAGCTCGGGATCACCAACGACGAGTTCCAGGAGTCGCTGGTCAAGATCTCGACCTCGACCGTCGTCGCCCTGGACGAGCTGTGGGCCGTCAGCGACTCCTCCGGCGACTCCGTCTCGCTGCTGGACACGCTGCAGGACCCGGACGCGCCGGACCCCGAGGCGCTGCTGGCGCAGTCCGAGCTCAAGGATCGGCTGGCGGACGCGATCGCGGCGCTGCCCGAGCGCGAGAAACTCGTCATCGCCCTCTACTACTACGAGAACCTGACGCTGCGAGAGATCGGCGAGGTTCTCGGCGTCACCGAATCGCGCATCTCGCAGCTGCACACGAAGGCCGTCCTGCGCCTGAAGTCGCGGCTCCAGACCGAGAACCTACGCGACTAACGTCACAAGCGCGAAACACCCTGTAGCGTTCCTCTCAACCTTCCTGGGAGAGAGGAGCGCCAGGCATGCCGCACGCCGCAGACAGGATTCGCAACGTGGCCCTAGTCGGCCACCGAGGGAGCGGGAAGACGTCGTTGCACGAAGCCTTGTTGTTCGAGGCCGGAGCGACGACGAGGCTCGGCTCGGTGGCTGACGGCACCACGGTCTCTGACGCCGACGAGGACGAGAAGTCCCGTGGCATGTCGATCTCCGCGTCGCTCGCCTCGTTCGAGTGGCGCGACGTGAAGGTCAACCTGATCGACACCCCCGGCGAGCCCAGCTTCATCGCCGACGCCCTCGGCGCCCTGCGCGTATGCGAGTCCGCGATCTTCGTGGTCAACGGCGTGATGGGCGTCGAGGTCTCCACGCGCCGGCTGTGGGAGCGCGCGCAGGAACTGCACGTCGCCCGGCTCGTCTACGTGAACATGCTCGACCGCGAGCGGGCGGACTTCTTCCGGACGCTCGACTCGCTCAAGGAGGCGTTCGGTCCGCACGTGGTCGCGACCGAGATCCCGATCGGCGCCGAGCATGACCTCACGGGCCTCATCGACCTCGTCGACATGAAGGCCTACCGGTACGACGCGGAGGGCAACTGCACGGAGATCCCGATCCCGGATGATCTGGCCGACCAGGCGCAGGAGTACCGCGAGAAGCTCATGGACGAGGTCGCCGAGAACTCCGAGGCGCTGATGGAGCGCTACCTGGAGGGCGACGAGATCTCCCACGACGAGATCGTCCACGCGCTCGAGGAGGGCACGGACACCGGCCACATCTTCCCGGTCACGTGCGGCGTGGCGACCACGCGGCTGGGCGTGAACCGGCTGCTGGACGCGATCATGGACGACCTCCCGAGCCCCGCCCAGCACGAGCGGATCACGGTCGAGGAGGGCTTCGAGCTCGAGCCCGACCCCGAGGGCGAGATGTTCGCCTACGTGTTCAAGACGCGCGCCGACCCGTTCGCGGGCCGCATCAACCTCTTCCGCGTCTATCAGGGCACGATGACGCACGACACGCAGGTGATGAACACCCGCACCCATCACAAGGAGCGTGTCGGCCAGCTGCTCGTCCCGCGCGGGAAGGACGTCAGCCACGCGGACGAGTTCGGGCCGGGCGACATCGGCGCGGTGGCCAAGCTCAAGGAGACGCACGCGGGCGACTGGCTCGCCGCGCGCGACCAGCCGATCCACATGCCGCGCATCAAGCTGCCCGCGCCGGTCATGGCCTTTGCCATGGAGCCCAAGAACAAGGGCGACGAGGACAAGGTCTACACCGCCCTGCGGCGCCTGCAGGAGGAGGACCCGACGATCGACCTGCACCGCGACGAGCAGACGGGCGAGCAGATCGTCGCCGGCCTGTCGCAGATCCACGTCGAGGTGATCATCGACCGGATGAAGTCGCGCTTCGGCGCCGAGGTCACGCTCAAGCCACCGCGCGTGCCCTACCAGGAGACGATCCGCGGCACCGCCAAGGCGCACGGGCGCCACAAGAAGCAGACGGGCGGCCGCGGCCAGTTCGGGGACTGCCACATCACCGTCGAACCGTGCCCCGACGCCGACTTCGAGTTCGTCAACGCGATCAAGGGCGGCGTGATCCCACAGGGCTTCATCCCGGCGGTCGAGAAGGGCGTGCTCGAGGCGATGCGCAGCGGCGCCGTGGCCGGCTACCCGGTCAAGGGCGTGCGGGTCACGCTGTTCGACGGCTCCTATCACACGGTGGACTCGTCGGAGATGGCGTTCAAGATGGCCGGCAGCATCGCCATGAAGGAGGCGATGTCGCAGTGCACGCCCGTGCTGCTGGAGCCGATCATGCTCGCCACCTGCTCCGTTCCGGACGAGTCGGTCGGTGACGTGATGGGCGATCTGAGCTCCCGTCGCGGGCGCCCGCTGGGCACCGAGGCCGTGGGCGGCATGACCGAGGTCAAGGCCGAGGTGCCGATGAGCGAGATGCTCTCCTACGCGCCCGACCTGCGCGCGATCACCGGCGGCCAGGGCGAGTACACGCTCGAGTTCTTGCGCTACGAGGAGATTCCCGCGCACCTCGCGCAGAAGGTCGCCGACAAGGCGCGCGAGGAAGCCGAAGCAGTGGCTTAGCGAGGCCACGAGCGGTGTGAGAACCATGTGCGCGGACGAAGTCCGCGGGCGTGGTTCGAGCGTTGCGGAGGGGTGGGGCGCCGTTGCTAGCCTCACCCCTCCGGCATGGCGCGTACCAGGGACATTCGCACGAACCAGCTCGACGTCGCCTGCGACATCTGCGGGCGCACGCTGCTGCGTGGCGAGCACCCCGAGCACTACCTCGCCGGCGGTGAGCGCAAGACGGTCTGCGACCTCTGCATCACGCGCGCGCAGCACGAAGGCTGGATTCGCGAGTCGGGCGCCGACGACCTCGAGCTGCGCCATCCGCGCCACGAGGGGCGCGGCTTCATCGAGCGCTTCCGCGGACGGCGCGACCGCGCCGCCGCGCGCCAGGAGGTCGCCGAGGAGTCGGCGGTCGTCTACGAGGCACCGCCCGAGCCGGCCCCACGCCGTGAGCGCGAGCGCGAGCCCGCGCCGCGCCCCGAGCCCGTCCAGGCACCGCGCTCGGCCTCGCGTCACATCCGCGCCGTCCCGACCAACGCCGAGCTCAAGATGCAGCGCGCGCTCGACGTCTTCAACGCGTCCGACCACACGCGCACCGTCGGCGGCGTCGCCCGCTCGCTCGGCGCCCCCGCGGTCTGCGTGCGTCCGCGGCCGGACCGTCCCGCGGTGGTCTCGATCACCGTCATGTGGGAGCTCTCGTGGTACCGCTTCGAGGTCGACCTGTCCGACGAGGCGGGCGGCGTCCGGCGCGACGCGCAGGGCGACGAGCTGTCCGAGCTGATCCCCGAGGAGCAGGTGCCGAACGCTGCGGCCGATGAGCGAGGCGCATTGCACCTCCAAATCAACACATGACCGATCACTTTCCGCACCTCGACGGGCTAGGATCGGCGCCGTGATCTACTGCGTCGTACCCGAGCCACTTGCCGACGAGCTGTACCCGAAGCTCGCGGGCTACTACGAAGACGATCCCAACGTGACGGTCATCGTCGACCGCCGCAAGAAGGAACGCCGCTTGCCCGGTTCCACGGGCGGCGGTCAGCGCGAGGTCCGTGATCGCCGTCGTGCGCGCATCACCGGAGACTTCGCGCCCCTTACTGCGGGCGACTAGACTAGTCACCACCGGGCCGAGCTTCGAATCACACGGAGAATCTCGTCGTCAGACGAGCCCTTCGTGATGAAACCGACGGCGCCCGCGCGCATCATGTCGTACTGAGAGCCCTGCGAGTCGTCGGCGCTGATCGCGACGATCTTCACGTCGGGGAGCCCTTCGCGAATCTCCACGGCGGCGCGCGCGCCGCCCCCGCCGGGCATGTTGACGTCGAGCAGGACCACGTCCGGCCGCCGGCGCAGCGCGAGGTCCACCGCGCCCTTGGCGTCCTCGGCCTCGCCGACGACGTCGAACCCCGGCTCGCGCTTGAGGATCGCGCCCAGCATCAGGCGCGACACGGGGTCATCGTCGGCCAGCACGAGCCGGATTCCCTCTCCGGCGGCGCCGCCCTGCCCGACGATCGAGCCCGACTGGGTCGCCCGCGCGAGCGCCTCCTCGGCCGCCGCGAGCAGCGCGCGCGGCTCCGGCTCCGAGCCCGTCGTGACGATCCCGACGCTCACCGTCGCCTCCGCGGCCGCCGCCCGCTCGGCGGCCGCGCGCAGCCGGTTCGCGGCGACGTTCGCGGTCTCCAGCCCCTGCTCGGGCAGCAGCGCCACGAACTGCGCCGGCCCGTAGCGGTAGAGCGCATCGCCGGAGCGGATCTCCTGAGCGAGCGCCGCGCCGGCGCGCTGGACCGCCTCGTCTGCGCCTCGCACGCCGATCATGGCCACGCAGTACGCGTGTCCGTAGCGCGTGACCCGCGCGCACACCGCCGCGAGATCCTCATCCAACCGCTGGCGGGAGCCCGCCCCGGTGGCCGGGTCCTGGCGCAGGTCGCTCGTCATGCGCCGGTGCATGGTCACCAGCCGCTCGGCCGCGATCAGCCCGCGTTCGAGCTCGGCGGGGTCGGCCGGCTTGGCCAGCACGTCGTCCGCGCCGGCACGCACCGCGTCGCGTGAGGCCTCGGCGTCGACCCGCGCGCTCAGGATCATGATGTACGTGTAGCCGCCGCCCTCGAGCGAGCGGATGCGCCGCGTCAGCTCGGTCCCGTCCAGACCGGGCATCGCCCAGTCGGTGATCACGACCTCGGCGCGGTCAGCTTCGTAACGCCGCCAGCCGTCGTTGCCGTCCTCGGCCTCGACCACCTCGTGCCCGAGGCGGCGGATGGTCGACGCGACCATCAGGCGCGTGCCCGGCTCGTCATCGACGATCAGAATTTTCATTGACCTTCACGCCGACTACGGCTTCGGCGCCTTTTAGCCGATGGATGGTATGAGATGTCCGTCCTCCGCGTCCGCCCGCGCAGCCTGCGCGGCCCCATCCTCCTTGCCCTCGCGCTGATCGCAGCCGTCGTGGCGGGCATGTTCGCGCTCATGTTCATGTCCGTGCGCGCGCTGGACAACGTCTCCAAGGCGCAGCGGCGGACGAGCGCCATGACGCAGTCGACGCAGCAGCTCGAGCGCACGGTCGTCGACCTCGAGACGGGCGTTCGCGGCTACCTGCTGACCGACGACGAGAAGTTCCTGGAGCCCTACCGCCGCGGCCGCGAACGGCTCGAGATGCGCCTCAACCAGCTCGCGACGCTCAGCGACGACCGGATGCGCCCGCGTGCCGTCTCCATCTCCGAGCACGTCAACGCGTACGTCACGGAGTACACCGAGCCGCTGGTCGCCGGCACCCGCCGCCCGAGCGTGCTCGCCGCGACCGCCGAGGGCAAGGAGCGTCTCGACGCGCTGCGCGGCGAGTTCGCCGCGCTCAGCAGCGAGCAGCAGTCCCTGACGCTCGAGCGCCGCGCCCGCTCGCAGGCGCTGCGTGAGCGCATGCTCGGCCTCGGCGCCGGCGGCGCCGGCCTCTCGGTCGCGCTGCTCGTCCTGCTCGCCTACGTCCTCGACCGCCGCGTCCTCAAGCCCGTGCGCCGGGTCGGCCAGGCCGCCCGCAAGCTCGAGCACGGTGCGCTCGACACGCGCGTCGCCACCAACTTCTCGGGCGAGATCGGCCAGCTCGCGCGATCGTTCAACGCGATGGCCGAGGCGCTCGCCGCCCGCGACGAGGACCTGCGCGTGCAGTCCGACCGCCTGCACGGCATCCTCAGCCACACCACGACGACGATCTCGGTCAAGGACCGCGAGGGCCGCTATCTGCTCGTCAACGAGCAGTGGCGCCAGACCATGGGCCAGGTCGGCGTGGACGTGATCGGCCGCACCGACGACGAGCTCTTCTCCCCGGAGCAGGCCGCGACGATCCGCGTCACGGACCTCGAGGTCCTGCGCACCGGCGAGGCGACCGAGTTCGAGCGCGACCTCCCGGGCGGGCGCGCCGTGCACCTCGTCAAGTTCCCGCTCACCGACGCTGACGGCTCCGTGTACGCCACCGGCACGATGGGCACCGACGTCAGCGACCGCCGCCGCGCGCTGGCCGAGGCCGTCGAGGCGTCCCGCTCGAAGTCCGAGTTCCTGGCCAACATGAGCCACGAGATCCGCACGCCGCTCAACGGCGTGATCGGGATGACGGAGCTGCTGCTGCAGACCGAGCTCGCGGCTCAGCAGCGCGAGTACGCGCAGACCGCCGCCAACTCGGGCGAGGCGCTGCTCGACGTCATCAACGACATTCTGGACTTCTCGAAGATCGAGGCCGGCAAGCTCGAGCTCGACCATCACGACTTCGATCTTCGCGAGGCGATCGAGGACACCTGCGAGATGCTCGCGCCCCAGGCGCACGGCAAGGACCTCGAGCTGATGGCGTGGATCGACGACGCCGTCCCCGCGATGGTCAACGGCGACCGCGGCCGCGTGCGCCAGGTGCTCACGAACCTGCTCTCCAACGCGGTCAAGTTCACCGAGGCCGGCGAGGTCGCGGTCCGCGTGCGGATGGAGGGCGCGCTCGTGCGCTTCGACGTCACCGACACCGGCATCGGCATCTCGCGCAAAGCGGTCGGCAAGCTCTTCGACTCCTTCGCCCAGGCGGACACCTCGACCACGCGCCGCTACGGCGGCACCGGGCTCGGCCTGGCCATCTCCCGCCAGCTCGTCGAGCTGATGGGCGGCCGGATCGACGTCACCTCGACGCCCGGGGCGGGTTCCACCTTCACCTTCACCGTCGCGCTCGCCGAGCCGACCATGCCTCGTCCGCCCGTCCGCCAGCACCCGGTGCCGCCCACCCTCAAGGTACTCGTCGTCGACGACAACGCCACCAACCGCGAGATCCTCGAGGCCTACGTGGCGAGCGTGCCGGGTGTCAAGAGCACCAGCGTCGGCTCCGGCGCCGAGGCGCTGGCCGTCATGCACGGGGCCGCACGCGCGGGTGAGCCGTTCCAGATCGTCCTGCTCGACGGGCAGATGCCGGGCATGGACGGGGTCGAGCTCGCGCAGGCGATCCAGATGGCGCCGTCGCTGCGCGACAGCCGCCTGGTGATGCTCACGTCCACGACGGACCGCCGCGCCGCGGCCCGCGAGGCCGGGGTCACGGGCTACCTGCAGAAGCCGGTGCGCCGCGAGCGTCTGCTGGACGCGATCGCCGAGGCGCTCGGCACCGCGCGCGAGGTGTCGGCCGTCGCGCCGGCGGCGACGGCCTCCGTGCCGTCCGCGGGCGCCGACACGATCCTCGTCGTCGAGGACAACGTCGTCAATCAGCGCGTCGTGCAGGCGATGCTGGACAAGCGCGGCTACACGGTCGAGTGCGCCAACAACGGGCGCGAGGCGCTGTCGATGCTGGCCGTGCGCTCCTACGCGCTGGTGTTCATGGACTGCCAGATGCCGGAGATGGACGGCTACGCCGCGACGGCCGCGATCCGCAGCCGCGAGCGCGGCACCGACCGCCTGCCGATCGTCGCGATGACGGCACACGCGATGAAGGGGGACCGCGAGCGCTGCCTGGCCGCCGGCATGGACGACTACCTGTCCAAGCCGCTGCGTCCTGAAGAGCTCGACGCGACGCTCGAGCGGATGCTCGGCGGCGTCGCCGCCTCGGCCGCGCAGGTGCCGGCCGCGGCGCCCGCGGGCGACCCGTTCGAGGCGCTCGTCGACGCGGCCCGCATGCGCGTGTTCCGCGTCGACTACCCCGAGATCATCGACCAGCTGATCGAGCTGTTCGTGGAGAGCACGCCGCCGCTGCTCACCGAGCTGCGTGAGAGCGCCGTCACCGGTGACGGCGACGCCGTCCGCCGCACCGCGCACAAGCTCAAGGGCTCCTGCCAGAACATCGGCGCGGGTTTCATGGCCAAGCTCGCGGCCGACCTCGAGCAGGCGCGCGCCGCTGAGCCCGGCCAGCTCGACGCGCTCGACCGCGTGTTCGCCGACACGCGGGACGCCCTGCGCGCGGCGCTGCTCGAGGACGCAACGTGATCGTGACGCTGGCGGCCGTGCTCGCCGCGCTCTGCGCCGGCGTGGTCGCGTGGCGCGCCGCCCGTGCGCGTGACCGTGCGCTCGCCGCCGAGCGGCGCATGCGCCGGCTCGCCGTCCACGACCAGCACGTCGCGATCGCGCTCCTCGACCGCGACCTGCGCGTGGTGGAGCTCGAGGGCGAGGCGCTGGAGTGCTCGGGCTGGGCGCGCGACGAGTTCCTCGGGAACGTGCTCCCGCAGGCGCTCGACACCGAGCGGGGCAAGCCGCTGATCGCGCTGGTCGAGAAGGCGCTCGCCGGCCGTCCGGGCACGTTCGAGACCGAGAGCTCGCGGCGCGAGGGCGCGTGGTTCCGCATGGACGTGCTGCCGTTCGCCGAGGGTCGTGAGATCACGCACGTGGCGGTGCTCATGCGCGACATCGGCTCCGAGCGCGCGCTGCGCCGGTCGCTGGAGAAGCAGCAGATCTTCCTGCAGGCGGTGCTCAACGAGCTCGGCGACCGCGTGCGCGTGGCCGACGCCGACGGGCGCCTGCACGCCTTCGACGGCTCGACCGTCGACGACGACCTGCACCCGCTGGAATGGGCCGAGCACTTCGGCCTGCATCACCTTGACGGCCGGCCGTTCGGTCCGCACGAGACGCCGCTGCTGCGCGCGCTGCGCGGCGAGCCGGTGGAGCCGGTCGAGGTGCTGGTGGACACGGACGCCGGCCGCCGCACGCTGCTCGCGTCCGGTGGACCGGTCACCGGTCCCGACGGCGCGCGCCTCGGCGCGGTGATCGTCAACGCCGACCTGACCGACTTCCGTGACGCCGAGGGCCGGCTGCGCCGCAGCGAGGAGCGCCACCGGCGCGTGGTCGAGAGCGTGTCCGACTGCGTGTTCGAGACCGACGCGTCCGGGCGCTGGACGCACCTGACCGAGGCGTGGACGGCCGCGACCGGCTTCGACGTCGACGCGTGCCTGGACCGCCCGGTGTGGGACTTCGTGCACCCGGACGACCGGGCCGAGCACGCGCGCGCGTTCGCGCCGATGATGGGCGGCGAGCGCGTCGCGCTGCGCCACTCGCACCGCTACCTGACGGCCGCGGGCGCCGAGCGCTGGGGCGAGGTCCAGGTGCGCGCGATCAGCGGCTGGGACGGGCTCCCGACGGGGTTCGTCGGCGTCATGCGCGACGTGACCGACGAGCGCCGTGCGGCGCAGCACGTCGCCGCCGAGCAGGGCGTCATGCGTGCGCTGACGACGATGCAGTCGCTCGAGGACGCAGGTCCGGTCCTGCTGGACGTCCTCGGCCGCGAGCTCGGCTGGGATGGCGCCGAGCTGTGGCGCATGGGCGATGACGAGCGCCTGCACCGGAGCGCGGCGTGGACCGCCGACGCGGGCGGGCTCGAGCGCTTCATCCGCGCGGGCGACTGGCTGTCCTACGAGGTCGGCGACGGACTCCCGGGCATGTCGTGGATGTCGCGTGTGCCGCTCTGGCGGGCCGACATCGCGGTGGACGGCGGGCTCGTCCGGCGCGAGGAGGCGCTCGCGGAGGGCGTGCGCTCGACCGTCGCGCTGCCGCTGCGCGCGAACGGCGCGCCGGAGGGCGTGATCGTGCTCGTGTCGTGCACGCCGCGCGAGCCCGAGCACGGCCTCACGCGCCTGCTGGAGGCGATCGGCGGGCAGGTCTCGCAGTTCCTGCAGCGCCGTGAGGCCGAGGCGCGCGTGCTCGCGCAGGCGGCCGACCTGCGAACGCTGTCGAACGTCGCGCACGAGCTGGCGGTCGAGAACGACCTGTTCGCGGCCCGCAACACGCTCTGCCGCGCGGTGCGGGACGTGACCGGGTCCGTGTCCGTCGCGCTGCTCGAGCCGTCGGGCAGGGACGCGCTGACGGTGTCGGCGGCGGTCGGCGCGGCCGTGCTGCGGATGTCGGTCGCGATCGACGCGCGCGCAGTCACGAGCGAGGCCTACCTGACGGGCGAGCTGATCCACGTCGCCGACGTGCTCAGCGACGCGCGCGCGTCGAGCTGCCAGGCCGTCGCGGGCGCCGCTTCCGCCGCGTGGGTGCCGGTCGTGCGCGACGGGCGCGCCGTCGGCGTGCTGGCCGTCGGCTGGGCGTCGCACCGTGCGTCCCTGTCCGACCGCGACGCCGAGCTGCTGCGCCTGCTCGCCGCCGAGGCCGCGATCACCATCCACCGCACCGACCTGCTCGCCCGCCTGCAGTCCACGGCGCGCACGGACCCCTTGACAGGGCTCCCGAACCGCCGCGTGTGGGACGAGGACCTGGACCGCGAGCTCGCCCGCGCCCGCCGCCACGGCGGCTCCCTGTGCCTCGCGATGCTCGACCTCGACAAGTTCAAGACCTACAACGACACGTTCGGCCACCAGGCGGGCGACGAGCTGCTGGAGGCCGCCGCGTGCGCGTGGCGTCCCGAGTTGCGGACGACCGACACGCTGGCGCGCTACGGCGGCGAGGAGTTCGCGGTGCTGCTTCCGCACTCGGACATCGAGGGCGCGCGGGGGGTCGTCGAGCGGCTGCTGGCGGTCGTCCCGTTCGACCAGACGGCGTCTGCGGGCATCGCGCTGTGGGACGGCACCGAGACCGCCGAGGAGTTGCTCGCGCGGGCCGACGCCGCCCTGTACGACGCCAAGCACGCGGGCCGCGCCCGCGCGCTAATCGCCGCGTAGCGCCTTCGCGATCTCCGCGGGTGGCGTGCCCTTGATCACGTAGCCGTCCGCGCCGGCGTCGCGCATCTCGTCGCGGGCGGGGCCGTCTTCATGCGCGGACAGGGCGAGGACGCGCGTGGCGGGCCGGCTTGCCTTGATCTCGCGCGCCGCGTGCTGCCCGCCGCCGCCCGGCATCTCCACGTCGAGCAGGACGACGTCGGGCGTGTGCGCCGTCGCGAGGCGGATGGCCTCCGTCGCGTCCTCGGCGGCGCCGACCAGGTCGAGCTGCGGGTCCGCGTCGATCACGGCGGAGAGCAGCATCCGCATCACGGGGTCGTCGTCGGCGATCAGCACACGCATGCGCCAGGGACGATAACGGCGTGCGCCTAGGCCGCGCTCACCACGGCGTCGATCGTCACCGCGCCGCGGGCGCGCGCGACGGACACGCGGTGGTGGCCGTCCACGACGGCGTAGCCCGACGACGTCCGCACGACGCTGATCGGCGGGATCACCTCGCCGCGCTGCTCCGCGACCCACAACCGCTCCCAGCGCGCGCGGGTGCGCTTGCCGGCGGGGCGGAAGGCGGCGTCGAACTGCGTCGCGCGGTGCGGCTCCACGGTGGCGTGGATCGCCTCGACCGGGATCTCCTTGACCGAGGCCAGAGGAGACGGCGCGCGGTTGAGCGTGGAGTGAACCGGCAGGCGGGCACGGTCGACGCAACGACGGCGCAGGCGGACGGCCAGGGCGTGACGGCGGGACGCGCGGGAGGCGCGGTCGAACGCGCGCTGCGCGTCCATGTGGGGGTTACCGGTGAGCATGGGGAGGAATGGGAGCTGTGGTTGAGCGGGGGATGAACTCGGCGGGGAGGAGGACCGAGGCTTGCGGGGCCGCCTTGTCGAGCAGGAGGCGAAGCGCCGTGGCGCCCTTCTCCTGGTGCGGCTGGCGAACGGTGGTGAGGCCGGCGTGGACGGCGTCGGGGATGTCGTCGAAGCCGGTGACGGACAGCTGGGTGGGGACCTCGACGCCGCGCTCGGCGGCGGCGTCCAGGACGCCGAGGGCGAGCACGTCCGAG
Organism: Solirubrobacter deserti; assembly: GCF_003344625.1. Classification (GTDB taxonomy): domain Bacteria; phylum Actinomycetota; class Thermoleophilia; order Solirubrobacterales; family Solirubrobacteraceae; genus Solirubrobacter; species Solirubrobacter deserti. Next base: position 551,118 of record NZ_QPKJ02000001.1, read on the forward strand.
CTGCAGAGGATCGCGGTCGGGCGGTCGCCGCGATCGAGGAGCTTGCCGCCGGCGACGCGGCCGGTGGGACGGCCGAAGCCGGGTGCGGAGGCCAGGGCCACGCCGCTCCACGCGACGCCGGCCGGCTCGAGCGCCTCACGCCAGCCCGTCAGCCGTTCGCGGATGTCGTGGTACTCGAGCGTGACGAGCGCCTGGTCGGCGCTGGCGTCGGGCTCGTCGCCGCCCATCACGATGCCGAACCGGCGGTGTCCGAGCGCGAGCAGGTGCTCGGCGGTCGTGCGGGCGGCGGCACGGTCCTCGACGTTGACCGTCAGCGGCGCCTCAGTCGGGTCGTGGTCGACCAGGACGAACGGGAGCTGGCGGTCGCGGATGGCTCGCAGCCGCGGATCGTCGTGGCCCATGCTGTAGACGACGAACCCGTCGACCAGCGCGGTCCTGACCAACGCGTCGTCCCGGCCCGCGATGCGCGGGACGAGCGCCATCCCGAGCTCCTGCTGCTCGCACACCATCGCCACGCCGGTGAACAGCTGCACGGCGGCCGGATCGGAGAACGCCACGGTCAAGGGCGCGTCGAACATCACGCCGATCGAGCCCGTCCGGCCGCGGCTGAGCGTGCGCGCCACCGGGTCCGGCCCGGCGTAGCCGAGCTCCCGCGCCTTGGCCAGCACGCGCTCGCGCAGCTCGGGCGAGAGCTGGTCCGGACGGTTGAACGCGTTCGACACCGTCATGCGCGAAACGCTGAGCGCTTCGGCGATCGTGGCGAGTGTGGGGCGGGTGGCTGACATCTATACCGGTAAAGACTTTACCGGTATAGATCGGCTTGTCAAGTCGGAACTGGAGCGGGAGCCCGAAAGGTCGGGATCATCAGCTGCAACAGCGGGCCGATCGACAGCGCGTAGACGATGGTGCCGAGCCCCACGGTGCCGCCCAGCGCGAAGCCCGCGGCCATCACGGACAGCTCGATCGTGGTCCGGACCTTGCCGACCGACGCGCCGGTCACCCGGACGAACCCGGTCATCAGCCCGTCACGGGCGCCCGGCCCGAAGTTCGCGCCCAGGTAGGCGGCGCCGGCGACGGCGTTCAGACCCACGCCCGCGGCGAGCATCAGCACCTGCACGAGCAGGCCCTCGCCCTCGGGGATGAGCGCGAGGCCGAGGTCGGCGGCAAGCCCGACGACGATCACGTTCGAGATCGTCCCGAGACCCGGCTTCTGCCGCAGCGGGATCCACAGCAGCAGCACCAACACGCTGGTGACGATCACGACCGTGCCGAAGCTCAGGCCCGTGTGCTTGGCCACGCCCTCGTGGAAGACGTCCCACGGGCCGAGGCCGAGCAGCGCCTGCACCTGCAGCGCCATGCTCAGCCCGTAGAGGAGCAATCCGGCGTAGAGCTGCACGAGTCGACGGGTCATGGACCGCATGATCGGGCGAAGTGGCATTGAAATCCATAGCCAATCGTGAGAAAGTGGACCGCATGGCGTGTGACAGTGGCTCTCGGCAAGAAGCCGGTACGACCGCGGAGGGAGCCGCGTGACCGCTGACCGCGGCCTCTCCGGCCCGCACCTGGCCCGGCTGCTGGGCGAGTGGCGCTCTGGTGGTCCTGCCTACGCCGCGCTTGCCCGCGCGCTGCGGCTGCTCGTCCTCGACGGCCGCCTGCCTTTGCGCACGCGCGTGCCCGGGGAGCGCGAGCTCGCCGAGGCGCTCGGGGTGAGCCGTACCACCGCGACGGCCGCCTACGCCGCGCTGCGCGAGGAGGGCTTCCTGGCCAGCCGGCGCGGCGCGGGCTCGTGGACGCGCCTACCCGCCGACCCCGGCGCCGCGCCCGGACCGCAGCCGTCCACCGGCGACGACGTCATCGACCTCAGCTGCGCCGCGACCGCCGCTCCCGAGCGCGACCTGCACGCCGCGCTCGCGACGGCCACCGCCGAGCTCCCGCGCCACCTGCCCGGCCCGGGCTACGACGCCGCGGGCCTCCCGGTCCTGCGCGAGGCGATCGCGGCGCACCTCACCCGCCTCGGCACGCCGACCACCCCCGACCAGATCCTCGTCACGGCCGGCGCGCTGCACGCGCTCACGCTGCTGCTGCGCGTGCTCTCGGGCCCGGGCGACCGTGTCGTCGTCGAGCACCCGACCTACGCCGCGGCCCTCGACGCCGTTCGCGCGTCCGGCGCCCGCCCCGTCCCGGTGCCCATGCTCCACGACGGGTGGGACCTGGAGATGCTGGCGGCGACGTTCCGCCAGGCCGCGCCCGGCCTCGCCTACCTGATCGCCGACCACCAGAACCCGACCGGTCTCTCCATGTCCCAGCCGGATCGCGAGCAGCTGGTCCGCCTGGCCCGCGCCACCCGCACGCCGCTCGTGGTCGACGAGGCGATCGTCGGCTTGCACCTGGACGCGCCGCCCGAGCGCTCGGTCGCCGCGCTCGACGAGCCGGGCGAGACCGTGATCACGATCGGCTCGATGAGCAAGACGTTCTGGGCCGGCCTGCGGATCGGCTGGGTGCGCGCGAACCCGTCGCTGATCGCCCGCCTGGCCGCCGCCCGCGCCGCGCTCGACATCTCCAGCCCGGTACTGGAGCAGCTGATGGCGGTCGCCCTGCTGGAAGGCGCCGAGTCGATCCTCGAACGCCAGCGCGAGGCCGCCCGCGCGCGCCGCGGCGCCCTGCTCGACGCGCTGCGCACGCAGCTTCCCGAGTGGCGCTTCGCGACGCCGCCCGGCGGCCTGTGCCTGTGGGTCGAGCTCGACGCGCCCCGCTCGACCGCGCTCGCGGCCCTCGCCGACCGCCACGGCGTGCGGCTGGGCGCGGGGCCCCGGTTCGGTGTCGACGGGGCCTTCGAGCGCTACGTCCGCATCCCGTACTCGCTGCCGCCCGACACCCTGCGCGACGTCGTCGACCGGCTCGCGCTCGCCTGGCGCGGGGTCACCGCGGGGGCTGTGCCCGCCGCGGAGCCCGCCCCGGCGCTTGTGGCCTGACGCCCGCCACGAGGCGCATCGCAACGGACGTTCCAGCGCTGGGCGCGATAGGAGCCCCGCGCCGGTCGCGTTCGGGACGGCGTCAATCAGCGCCGGCGCGCGAGCAGCGTCACGCGCCGAACATCTCCGGCGCGAGCGCCTCGCGCGAGGACACGCCGAGCTTGCGGTACACGTTGCCGAGGTGAAACTGGACGGCCTTGACCGTCACAAACAACGCCTGAGCGATCTCGCGGTTCGTCATCCCATCGGCGGCCATGGCGGCAACGCGCTGCTCGGACGGCGTCAGCGCGTCGCGCCCGCTGGTTGCGCGGCGTCGCGGGTGCGCTCCGGACGCGCGCAGCTCGTCCGCGGCTTGCTCGGCGAGCCGTCGCGCGCCGAAGCGCTGCGCCTGGTCGAGCCCTTCGCGCAGCGGCCCGCGCGCCTCGCGCCGGTGCCCCGCGCGGCGCAGCGCGGCGCCCAGGTCGACGAGCGCGCGGCAGTGCTCGAGCGCGGCAGGCGACTCGGCGAGGATCGCGACGGCCGCTCGCAGCCGCTCGACGTCGCCCTCGACCAAGCCGGCCGCGCGCTGCGCGACGCCGATCGGACGTGGCGCGCCGAAGCGCTCGGCCAGCGCCAGCTCCTCGCCCACGAGCTCGCGCGCCCGCTCCGCGTCGCCGAGCTGCGCGGCCGCGAGCGCGGCGCCCGAGCGCCAAGCCGCGCAGCTCGGGTTCGGGATGCGGGCGGCGCGCGTGATCGCACCGACGCTGAGGAAGTGCTCGAGCGCCTCGGAGGGACGGCTGCGGGCAAGGGCGAGCCGGCCGGAGGCCTCGAGCACGAGCCCGTAGGACGCGGATTCGCGCATGGCCTCGACCGCCGGCAGCCTGAGCGCGCGTTCGGCGCCGGTGAGATCGCCGGCGTCGAGGCGGGCCCACGCCAGCTGGCCGGCAGCCGCGGGCAGATGGAGCCGCCAGCCGAACCGCTGGAAGCCGATCGCCTCCTCGCAGTCGGCGATCGCGTCCGCCAGCCGCCCGCGGTGGTAGTCGGTGAAGTGCTTGGCGTAGATCGCGGAGGCGTAGCCGTGCACCGACCCACGGCGGCGCGACTCGTCGAGCAGGCACGCGACGATCTGCTCGTAGTCGTCGAAGGCATCACACCACCCGAGCGCGGCGAGCGGCGCGCTCACGCTCCAGTCCTCGGGCCCGTAGTCGCGCAGCAGTAGGCCGTCGGACCACGCTTGGCGGGCCATCGCCGCGACCTCGTGATGCGGCTCGCCCGCGAAGGCCAGCATGTCGGACATCTGCGCGAGCAGCGCGCGTTGCGCGGGCGTCTCGCCGGTGATGCTCGGCATCAGCGCTCGCAACGCTGCCATCGCGCGGGCGCGCAACGACACGTCGAGCCGCGCCGCCGCGGCCAGCTCGGCGACGAGCGCGAGCCGCGACTCGCGGTCGTCGACCTCCTCGAGCGCGAGCTGGACCGCCTCGGCCGCTTCCGGGCTCCGGCCGAGCAGGGTGAGCGCGGACGCGAGCTCGCGCGTGAGGTGCGCGCGCTCGCGCACGTCGGACGTCACCGCGATCGCGGCCCGGAACGTGTCCGGGGCGCCCGGAGCGCCGCAAGCGGCCTGGGCGCGGCCGAGCTCGGCCAGAACCGAGGCGCGGTCAGGCGGCGCCGGCGGCTCCTCCAATGCGCGCGTGAGCAGCGTTGCGGCGGCTGCGGGTGCGCCTTCGCCGACGGCATCGCGGGCGGCGGCCCGAAGGGTGTCGACCACCCACGCCCGGCCTTCACGGCCTGCACGCAACAGCTGGGCGGCGACTTGCGCGTCGGCCGCGCCCTCCACGCGCAGGCGCTCGGCGGCAGTGAGGTGCAGCGCCGCCGAGCGGACAGGACCGAGCGTCTCGTAGACGGCGGCGCGCAGCAGCGGATGCGCGAACGTCAGGCGGTCACCGCCCTGCAACAGCCGTACAGCGATCAGCGCGTCCGCGGCGGCGCGCGCAGCGGCGAGGTCGAGCCCGGCCAGCGCGCGGGCGAGCCGGAGCGGCGCGCGGTCGCCAAGCACCGCGGCGGCCTCGGCGAGCGCGGTGGCCTCGGCCGGCAGCGCGCGCAGACGCAGGCGCACCCATCGCACGACCGCGTCAGGGGCGAGCGCCTCGACGCGCGCCGCGGTCGGGTCGTCGCCGACGGCGTCGAGCAGGACGCGGAGCAGGAACGGGTTGCCGCCGGTGGCGGCGGCGCAGGCGTCGGTCAGCTGGGCGTCAGCAGAGGGGAAGCGCTCGCGCACCAACAGCTCGACCGCCCGCAGGCTCAGGTTCTCGAGCCGGACGGGGTCAGCGGCGAGCTGCAGCAGCTCGGGCGGCGCTCCCGGCTCGCCCGGGCGGGCCGCCATGAGCACGGCCACCGGCTGCTCGTCCAACCGCCGCACGAGGTAGTCCAAGAAGCGCAGCGAGGGCACGTCGGCCCAGTGCGCGTCGTCGACGAGCAGGCAGAGCGGCCGCGCCTCGGCGAGGTCCTGGACGATCCACGACAGCCCGTGCAGGAGCCCGAACGTGCTGTGTGTCTCTCCACTGACACAGGCCGTCTCGAACAGGTGACGCGCGAGCCCGCCGGCGCCGGCGAGCAGGCGATCACGATCGGCGGCGACCGGACCGTCGAGCAATTGACGCACGAGGCCGAACGGCAGCTCGCGCTCCAGCGCTCCGCCACGAGCCGTGAGGCAGCGGAGGCCGTGGGCCTCGGCCCGCGCCCGGGCGGCCGTCAGCAGCGTCGTTTTGCCGGTGCCGGCGAAGCCTTCGACGAAGCTCAGAGAACCCTGCCCGACGGCGACCGCCGCGAGCCGCTGTTCGATCTGCGACAGCTCCCCTTCGCGTTCAAGCAACGTCACGGAGCCAGGCAACCAGAACGTTGGATGGGAGTCCAATGAAACCCTAGGTGGGGGGGTCCAGTGACTTCGCCAAAAGCCGTCCTTACGGTCGCCGGATGCTTCGCCGCCTTCCCGTCATCGCCGTGTTGCTCCTGCTGTCCTTGAACGCGACCGCGCGTGCCGGGACCATCACCGTGCGGTCCGACCCGCCCGGAGCCGGCACGATCACCGGTGACGCCTACGTGTACTCGCCCAGGGGCGGCGGCTCGTGGAGTCGGGTCCTGAACTGCGGGATCACCTGCACGGCCCCCCTCTCCACCGTGCACGTGTGCACCGGCCCGGAGGATGACCGAACCTGCCAGGACGAGCCGACCGCTGTCCGGATGCGCGCGGCCGCCAAGGCCGGATGGACGTTCAACTCCTGGAGCGGATGCGTCGTGCGCTCGGACGGCTACTGCCACACCGACGGCGGGGAGGAGTCAACGCTCGACGTCATCGCCCGGTTCACCGACACCGGGGCGCCAGACGTGGAGCTGGCGCCCCAGGCGCCGGGTGACCGGCTGGCGTCGCAGCCGTGGCGCTTCACCGCGACGGCGAGCGACAACTCCGGAGCCGTCAGCGTGACGTTCGCGGTCGGCGACCGCACCATCACCGATCCGCACCCGCCGTTCGACGCCGAGTTCATCGGCTTCGACGCGCCCTCGGTGGTCGTGACCGCGACGGCGTCCGACGCGGCAGGCAACTCCCGCGTGTCGAGTCAGACGTACCTCGTCGACCGCACACCGCCGGCCGTGAGCATCGTCCGCGGGCCGGCGCTGTCGGCGACCGGCACCGCTGAGGTCGTCTTCGCCTACGACGACAAGGAGGCGGCGGCGGTCCGTTGCCGCATCGACGCGGACCCGTACGACGCGTGCACGAGCCTGAGCCAGCGCACGCACCGGGCCGAACGCATCGCCGACGGCGAGCACGTCTTCGAGGTGGCGGCCGAGGACGCGTACGGCAACGTGCGGGTCGCCCGGCACACGTTCCGCGTCGACACGACGCCGCCGGAGACGGCGATCCCGGTCGGGCACGGCCACGGCATCGAGACCAGCCAGACCGACGCGTACTTCGAGTTCGCCAGCAGCGAGGCCGGGCGCTTCGAGTGCCGCCTGGACACGGCGCCGTTCGCGGCGTGCGCGGCCAAGCTGACGTTGAGCGGCCTCGCCGATGGTCCGCACACGCTCGAGGTCCGGGCCGTGGACGTCGCGGGCCATCGCGATCCCACGCCGGCCACGCGCACGTGGACGATCACCGCCGACCTCGACCGGGACGGCTTCCGCGCCGGCCAGGACTGCGACGACGCCGATCCGGCGGTGCACCCGTCCGCGCCGGAGGTCCCCGCCAACGGGCGCGACGAGAACTGCGACGGCGTCGACACGCAGGCGCCGCCGGCGCCGCCGCCTCCGCCGCCCAGCCGTGACCGTGACGAGGACGGCTACAACGTCCCGCAGGACTGCGACGACGCCGACGCCACCGTCAACCCGGGCGCCCGCGACGCCCCGGGCGACGCCGCGGACGAGGACTGCAGCGGCTCGCCCGAGCCGTGGCCGGTGCTGCGCTCGTACGTGCGCATGCCGGTGCAGTGGGCCGCGCGCGATCCGCGCTCGAACGTGCTGCGCCTGGAGCTCACCGACCTCCCGCGCGGGACGGTGGTGACGGTGTCGTGCGCAAGCCGCAAGCGCGGCGTCTGTCCGTACAAGAGCCGCCGCCACACGGCCGCGCGGGCCGGCACGCTGGTCGTGCGCAAGCCGTTCGGGGCGCGCCGGCTTCCGGCGGGGACGCGGATCGAGATTACGGCGCAGCCGCGGGAGGCGATCGGTCTCGTGGTGAGCTTCGTGCTGCGTGCGGGTGCGGTGCCCAAGCGCACCGAGCGCTGCCTGGCACCGGGCGCGACGAAGCCGAGCGCGTGTTGACGAACCCCGCGCGGCAACCTGCGGCGGCGCCCGAGGCGCCGTCGCGGGGCGCCGGACCCGCAGCTGCGCCGCTCTCGCGCGGGCTCTCGCCGTCGGCCGTGCTCGCGCTGCAGCGGACCGCCGGCAACCGCGCGACGACCCGCGCGCTGGGCGGCGGCGGCTCGGCGGTCACCGCGGCGTTCGTGCTCGCCTTCCTGGACGGCGCGCGCGATCAGCTCGTGGCGGAGGAACTGCACGCACAGCGCGCAAGCCGGCTCGGCGCGCGGCTGCCCGAGCTGTTCTCCAGCCCCAGCAACCTCCTGCGCTTCCAGTTCGGCTGGAACAAGGGCTTCGCGCACGGGCTCGTCAGCCCGGTGACGGACCTGTTCGAGGTCATGCTCCTCGGCGCCGACCTCAACCGCCGACTCACGCAGTGGGTCATCACCTCCGGGGTGGAGGTGATGACCTGCGACCGGGCGCGTGTGCTCGCGCAGGCGCAGACCGTCGCGGTGCGGGCCGCGCTGCTCGACGCCGCGCTGCGGCACGCCCTGGACGACGTGCTCAAGAATCCGGTCGAAGCGGTGCGCGTGCTGCAGTCCCTCGGCGACCAGCTGACCACGGGCGCCGCCGGGATGGCGAACCGGCTCGGCCGCGAGGCGGTGTCGGGCGCGTTCGAGGTGGCCGAGCAGGACTGGCCCGTGCTGGGGGGGCAGCTCGGCCGGATCGCGGGCACGATCGCGGTCGAGATCGTCCTCGCCGCCGTGTCGGATGGCCTCGCGCCGCTGGTCCACGCGGGCGTCGCCGCCGTGGGTCGGCTCGGCCGAGCGGGGCGCGGGCTGCTCGCGGCGGTCGAGGTCATCGCGCGGGCGCTACGGGAGCTGGCGCGCGCCGCCGCGCGAGCGCGCCCGTATCTGGCGAGGAGCTTCCGGCCGGTATGGGCGGCGCTGGACCCGTTGTTCGAGGAGGCGGAGGCGCTCGTGCGCATGATTTCGGACGGCGTGCCCGGCGACGGGCTCGCCTTCGCGAGCGCAGGCGGGCCAGGCGTCCCGTCGCCCCCCGGGTCCTGGCCGGCCTCGAAGGGCGGCGGCGCGGTGCTGGCGGAGACGGTGGGGCCGGACGGCGCGACGATCATCCGCGGGCCGGTGGGGCCGCCGCTCGGCCGCAAGTACCTCGAGCGGCTGCTGCCGCCGTCGGTCGAGGTCGATCTGAAGGGCTGGGAGCGCGCGCACAGCCGCGGCAACAACCTCGGGACCGAGAGCGCGGCGGGCATCCGCTACGCGCCGCCCAAGGTCAACCAGGAGCTGCAGCGGCTGGGCGTCGAGGATCACATCGCGGGGCTGTACGGCCAGCGAGCCGACGGCGTCGAGGTGATCCTCACGACCGTCACGCGGTCGCATCCGGGGACGCTGCGCCTGGCGTCGATCGAGTACGAGGTGACGCTCGTGCGCGACGGCAAGAGCCTGCGCGCCTACGGCGCGTCGATCACGGTCGGGCGGGACGATCCCACTCGGGTGGCCGCCGACGCCTGGGACGTCGCCACGGCCGTGATGGAGGCGGACGGATGGCTGAAGTGAGCGAACGTATGTTCGTGTACGATGCGCGGCATGGAGCCCGCCGTACACCGCATCTCGATCCTGCAAGAGCAACCGCCCACGCTGTGGGCCCAGCTGGAGACCGTGCTCGCCGAGGGCGGCAGTCCGCCGATCACGATGACGCGCAGCGCGAGCACGATCACCTTCGTCTGCGACACGGGTGACTTCATGCTGCGCGCGCGCGTCGCGGACGCGCTGATGACCGTCTGCGACCACGGTGAGTGGCGTCGCTGCTTTGCCCCTGAGGACTAGAATGTTGCGCTTGAGCGAACGTGTTGTCATGACCGCCGAGGCCCAGCAGGCGCTGCAGGCCGAGCTCGAGCACCTGGAGACGGTGGCTCGCAAGGAGATCGCGGACCGCATCAAGACCGCGCGCGAGTGGGGCGATCTCAAGGAGAACTCCGAGTACCACGACGCCAAGAACGACCAGGCGCACCTGGAGACGAAGATCCTGCGCATCCGGGAGCAGCTGCTCAACGCCGAAGTGCGCGAGGTCGCGACCTCCACGGACTCGGTCGGGTTCGGCAACAAGGTGGACGTCGAAGACGTCAAGTCCGGCAAGCAGCAGAGCTACACGCTCGTCTCCCCGCCGGAGGCCGCGCCGGCCGAGGGCAAGCTCTCGATGGACTCGCCCGTCGGCAAGGCGCTGCTCGGCGCGCGCGTGGGCGACACGGTCAAGCTCGAGACGCCGCGCGGCGCCCGCGAGCTGAAGATCGTCGCTATCGGCTGAACTTCACCAAGCTCTCAACGAGCACGTCGGGCGCTTCCAACGCGGGGAAGTGCCCGCCGTAGCTCGGCGCCTCCCAGCGCTCGATGTCCGCGAACGCGAGCTCGGCGACCTCGCGCGGGACGTGCACGATCTCCTTCGGGAAGTCCAGGAACGTCAGCGGCACGCGGATCTGCTCGTTGCGCTCGATGACCTGGTCGAGCGTGAACCCGCCGTGCAGGCGCGCGTAGTAGGGCCAGAACGAGGTGCCGATCGTCCCGGTCACCCAGTAGATCATCACGGTGGTGAGCACGTCGTCGCGGGAGACACCGCGCTCGTCGGTCCAGGACTCGAACTTCTCCGCGATCCAGCTCATCAGCCCGACGGGGGAGTCGAACAGCCCGTAGGCGAGCGTCTGCGGCTTGGTGCCCTGGATCGCCGTGTAGCCGGCCTCCTCGCGCGTCCACTCCGCCAGCGCCTCGCGGGCCTCGCTCGCCCACTCCGGGAACGTGGCGGGGTTGCGGATCGGCAGCATGTTCAGGTGCAGCGCGCGGACGGCGTCGGGATACGCCCAGCCCATGTGGCAGCCGATGTGCGCGCCCCAGTCTCCGCCGGCGACCAGGTAGGAGTCGTGGCCGAGCGCGCCCATCACCTTGTGGAACGCGTCGCCCATGTCCGCCGTGCCCGCGCGGCCAGGCGACCAGCCATAGCCGGGAAGCGAAGGCACGACCAGCCGGAAGTGCTCGCGCAGCTGCGGGATCACGCGGTGGAACTCCCACACGGTCGAAGGCCACCCGTGCAGCAGCAGCAGCGGCGGGCCCTCGCCCTCGACGATGCAGTGCACGCCTTCGACGTGCTCGTGCGTGAAGCCGAGCAGTTCCTCCTCGGCGGCGCGCCAGTCGTAGCCGTCGCGCCAGTAGGCGGCGAGCTCGCGCGCGGCGCTCAGCGCGAAGCCGCCGGGCCCGTCGTCGGGCCAGCGCGTCGCGTCCAGGCGACGACGCAGATCGTCGAGCACTTCATCGGGGACTCGGTTCATCCAAGGACCTTTCGTGCGACGTCGACGTGCATCCGCGTCCCGATCGCGAGCGCACGCTCGTCGATCACGAACCGCGGGTGATGATGCGGGAAGGCGCCCCCGGCGCCGATGAACGCGTAGCAGCCGGGCGCCTCGGCGAGGTAGGCGGAGAAGTCGTCGCCGCCCATGATCGGCGCGAGGTCCGCGAGCTCCTCGGCCGCGACCGAACGGACGAGCTCGACCGCTGCCGCGTCGTTGACCACGGGCGCGTACCCGTAGACGAAGTCGAGCTCGAAGTCGGCGCGGTGCGCGGCGCAGACGCCGTGCCCGATCTCCTCGATCAGCTTCGGGATCAGCGCGCGCACGTCCGGGTCGAACGAGCGCGCCGTGCCGCGCAGCACGGCTTCGCCCGGGATCACGTTCGGCGCATCGCCGGCGTGGAAGGACCCGACCGTCACGACCGCGGCCGCGAGCGGATCGAGCCGCCGGGAGACGATGTGCTGCAGCGCGCCGACGAGCTCGGCCGCACACGCGACGGTGTCCACCGCCGTGTGCGGGAGCCCGGCGTGCCCGCCGCGCCCGGTCACGCGCAGCTCGAAGAAGTCCGCCGCGGCCATCCAGTCGCCCGGCACCGCGGCGACCTTCCCGTACTCGAGCGGCGTCCACAGATGGCAGCCGTAGACGAAGTCCACGCCCTCCATCACGCCCGCCGCGATCAGCTCCCGCGCGCCGCCGGGTGCGAGCTCCTCGCCGTGCTGGAAGATGAACCGCACCTCGCCGCGCGGAACGCCCTCGGCGGCCAGCGTCGCGGCCGCGCCGAGCAGCATCGCCGTATGCCCGTCGTGCCCGCAGGCGTGCATGGCGCCCGGCCGCTCGGGGGCGAACTCGACGCCGCTCTCCTCGGTGATCGGCAGCGCGTCGATGTCCGCGCGCAACGCCACCACCGGCCCGGGCTCGGTGCCGGCGAGCCGGCCGAGCACGCTCGTCTCGGTCGGCCGCGAGACCTCGACGCCGAGCTCGCCGAGCGTCTGCGCGACGAACGCCGACGTCTCGTGCTCGTGGAAGCTGACCTCGGGATGGCGGTGCAGATGGCGCCGCCATGCGATCACTTGCTCGTGGGTAGGCCTCACGCATGCGAACACTACGAGCAACGCTCGTGCTCGGCGTCGTGCTGAGCACCGTCGCGGCCGGCGTCGCGATCGCCGGCGGCGACGACCGCCACAAGGGCCACACGAAGAAGGCGACGGCGACGCTGGTCGACGGGACCGGCAAACGCGTCGGCAAGGTGACGCTCGTGCAGTTCCGCGGCAAGGTCACGGTCGCCGGCCGCGTCACCGGCATCACGCCCGGCTTCCACGGCTTCCACGTGCACGCCGTCGGCAAGTGCGAGGGTCCGTCCTTCACGTCCGCGGGCGGCCACTTCAGCGCGCCCGGCCAGGCCCACGGCGCCCACGCCGGCGACCTGCCGCCGCTGCTCGTGAACGCCGACGGCTCCGCCTCGGCCGCCTTCGAGACCGATCGCTTCACGCTTCAGCAGCTGCGTGACGCCGACGGCAGCGCCCTGATGGTCCACGCGGGCCCGGACAACTTCGCCAACATCCCGGACCGCTACGGCGAGCCGGACGCGGAGACGCTCAACACCGGTGACTCCGGCGCCCGCGTCGCCTGCGGCGTGGTCCGCTGAGCCGGTCTAGCGCGTGTAGGCCTCGAACGCCCCGTCCGCGAGCGCGCTGGTGTGATCGCGCAGCTCGCGGACGGTGACCGCGAGCCGCTCGCGGTTGTCGGCGTCGGTGGACGCCGTCGCGCTCACCAGGTGCCCGCGAATGGTGTTGAGCTCGACGATCACGCGCTCGAACTCGTCGCGGTAGTGCTCGAGCTGCTTCTCCATCCGCCGCGCGACCGTGTGCTGCTCGCGCAGCGCGGCCAGCAGCTCGGCCTTGCCGGCGCGCGCGGTCTCCTCGACGCGCTGCTCGATCACGTGCGGCGGCGTCTCCGACAGCGCGTCCCACAGCATCTGCGCCCGCCCGGCCGACGCCTCCAGCGCGCGCACGATCACGTCGATGTCCGGGCCGAGCGACGCGTCCAGCTGCGTGATGCGCCCGCGCAGGGCGTAGGCCGCCTGCACGTGGCGTGCGAGCGGCGGGACCAGCCGCGGCATCGGCCGCGCCCACGTCAGCTGAGGCTTGGGCGGCGTGACGTCGAGCACGTGGGTGCGCACGACGAGGTCGTGCAGCGCGCGGCGCTTGCGCTCGCCGAGCGGCCACAGCACGTCCACGATCCAGACGATGCCGGCCGTGAACCACCAGGCGAAGCCCTTGAACAGGACCTCGCGGGCCAGGACCGTCCCGATCGCGATCGGCTTGCCGTCGTCGCGCACCACGCGCAGCCCTGAGACCTGCTTGCCGAGCGTCTGCCCGTTGCGGTCGCCCGGCCGGGTCATGGTGCCGACGTAGTAGACGCCGCCCGCGAGCATCAGCAGCAGCCCGGTGGCGATGCCCTGCAGCGCAGCGCCGACGAGCACGGCGCCGATCCCGACCGTCGCCAGCAGCGCGAGCCAGACGGCGATGACCATCAGCGCGTCGAGGATCGCGGCTCCTACGCGTGCTCCCCAGCTGCCATACCGAGGCGACGACATGACCCCATCGTAAAGGGTCGACCTGCGAAGGTGACGGGCATGAGCAAGCCTGAGGTGACCATTCCGGAGGGTTCACCCTCCTACCAGCTCGAGCTCGAGGACATCACGGTCGGCGACGGCCAGGAGGCCACGGCGGGCTCTACCGTCGAGGTCCACTACGTCGGCGTGTCCTGGAAGACCGGCCAGCAGTTCGACGCGTCGTGGGACCGCGGCGACACGTTCAAGTTCGGGCTCGGCAAGGGCCAGGTCATCCGCGGCTGGGACGAGGGCGTGGCCGGCATGAAGGTCGGGGGCCGGCGGCGGATCACCATCCCGCCGGACATGGCCTACGGCAAGCGTGGCGCCGGCGGCGTCATCGGGCCGGACGAGACGCTGGTGTTCGTCGTTGACCTGATCGGCGTGCGATGAAGTAGGCGGCGACGCCGACCACGAACGCGCCCAGCGTCAGCTTCGCCAGCAGGTCGGTGGCCTCGCCCGCGGAGTTGAGCAGGTAGCCCATCAGCGTGTACAGGCTCGCCCACACGAGCGTCCCGATCAGGCTGAAGAAGACGAACACTCGCGGGCGCAGGCCCGAGGCGCCCGCGAGGAACGGCGAGACGGCACGGATGATGCCGACGAAGCGGCCCGTCAGCACCGCCTTGGCCCCGTGGCGGGCGTAGAAGGCGTCCACGCGCGCGACCCGCTCCGGCGTGATCGCGAAGCGGCGGCCGTGCTTGAGCAGGAAGCGGCGCCCGAGCTTGCGGCCGAGCAGGAAGGACGCGACGTCGCCCAGCAGCGCGAACAGCCACGCGACGAGCAGCATCGCGACGATGTTCGTCTCGCCCTCGGCGGACACGACGCCGCCGAGCACGATCACGGTCTCGCCCGGAGCGATGAAGCCGACGAACGCGCCCGTCTCCAGGAACGCCATCGCGGCGACGAGCACGTAGGTCCAGGCGCCGAGCGAGTCCGCGAAGTCGGCCAGCAGCGGTTCGACGCTCGGGATCTTCACGACGCCGGTGAGCGTCAGCACGAGCGCGACGAGCGCGAGCACGCCGGCGAGAGCGAGAGCGGGGGTGCGGTGGCGGGCGAGCACTACAGGTGAGTATTCGCGCCCGCGCCGCTTGCGGCCAGCCCTGGCAACACGACGGTCACGGTAGGGGAGGCCCTACTCGAGCAGCGCGGCCAGGTCGGCGACCGAGTCCACGATCCGCGACGGCCGGTACGGGAAGCGCTCCGCGGACTCGACGGTGCTGATGCCGGTCAGCACCAGGATCGTCTCCAGCCCCGCCTCCAGCCCGGAGATGATGTCGGTGTCCATGCGGTCGCCGATCATCGCCGTCGTCTCCGAGTGGGCGTCGATGGCGTTCAGCGCGCTGCGCATCATCAGCGGGTTCGGCTTGCCGACGTAGTACGGCTCCACGCTCGTCGCGCGCGTGATCAGCGCGGCGACGGAGCCGGTGGCGGGCAGCGGGCCGTCGGGTGACGGGCCGGTCGGGTCCGGGTTGGTGGCGATGAAGCGCGCGCCGTTGACGATCAGGCGGATGGCGAGCGCGATCCGCTCGAACGAGTACGTGCGCGTCTCACCCAGCACGACGTAGTCCGGCTCGCGCTCGGTCAGCGTGTAGCCCGCGTCGTGCAGCGCGGTCGTGAGCCCGGCCTCGCCGATCACGAACGCCGACCCGCCCGGGCGCTGGTCCTCCAGGAAACGCGCGGTGGCGAGCGCGGAGGTCCAGATGAACTGCTCCGGCACGTCCAACCCGCTGGACCGCAGCCGCGCGGACAGGTCCCGCGGCGTGTAGATCGAGTTGTTCGTGAGCACGAGGAACGGCGCCTCGCGCTTGCGGAGGTTGCTCAAGAAGCGGTCGGCACCGGGGATGGCGTTCTCCTCGTGCACGAGCACGCCGTCCATGTCCATCAGCCACGAGCGGATCTCACGTCGGGTCACGGCGGACAGACTACGGACCGCTCCGATCGCGTCACGAGCGGGTTCCACCGTGGTAGGGCTGTGACGGACGCGAGTGGAGCGAGGATCCGAGTGCTGAAGGTGACGGGAGTTGTGGCGGTGGGCGCGCTGGCGATCGGTGCCGGGGTGCTCTCGCAGGCGGGCACGGCCAAGACCTCGCGGATCGCGGACGGCCAGGGCGGGCTGCTGATCTCGCCCCTGCGGGTCGACCGCCAGGCGGTCACCGGGGCGACCGACCGCATCACGATCGCCAACCGCAGCCCGGAGGCGCTCACGATCGAAGTGAAGGCGCGGCCGTGGTCGGTGTCCTCGTCCGGTGACGTCGCGCCGAACCGGCGCTCCACGCTCGGCGGCGTGCGGGTCAGCGAAGGCGCCTTCACGCTCGCGCCGAACCAGACGCGCGAGGTCGACGTCGCGCTCGCGGGCGCGCCCGCCGGCGGCTCGCTCTACGGCGCGCTCGAGGTCGTCGGGCTGCCCACCGACCTGGAGCAGCGCAAGGGCGTCGTCACCGGCTACCGGCTCGTCGGCGCGCTGCGCTACCACGCCGCGACCAAGCGCTACGCGTTGAGCGCGAGCAGCCCGAAGGTGTCCAAGGACCAGCTGCTGCTGCCCGTCCGCTCCACCGGGAACACGAACGCGGCGGTCAGAGCGACGGTGGAGGTCAAGGGCGCGACCGGCACGCGCCGCGGCTCCGCGCGGGCGGCGATCCTGCCGGGCAAGCGGGTGAGCCTGAACGTGCTGTCGGCGAAGACGCTGCGCGCCGGCCGCTACACCGTCAAGGCGACGCTGCGGCAGGGCACGCTGCGCACGACGGTGACTAAGACGCTGCGCGTGAAGCGCTGACGTCGATCTCGATCGCCAGGTTCGCGAGCGGCGCGCCCCAGTCCTCGAGCGAGGCGGGCGTGGCCACGCCGTAGCCCGCGCCCGTGACGGACACCGCGCCGCGCAGCGCCCACTTGGCGAACGTGTCGGCGAAGCGCTCCTCGGGCACGGTGCAGTCGCCGTGGACGGGAGAGAGGCAGGACCCGACGGGCGGGAGCGCGGCGGCGAGCTCGTCGCGCAGCTCCGGCTCCACGAGCGCGGCGTCGATCACGTGGCCGAGCTCGTGCAGGACGACCATCTCACGGTCGATCTTGCGCTCGCCGTTGAGGTAGGCGAGGTTGAAGACGACCTGGTAGTCGCCGTCGCCGACCGGGCGCATCATCCCGGTCTCGGACGCGCCCGGCTGGGCGTAGGTGCCGAAGATCACCATGCCGTCGACGTCGTCGATCAGCTGACGCGCCTCCGGCCGGGCCTGGTCGATCGCGGCGAGGATCCAGCGCTGGTCGGGCGCGGCGACGGTCGTGTCCCAGCGCCACGTCGCGGCGCGGACCGCCGGGTCGACCGCGAGTTCCTCCTGGCCGCAGCCGGCGAAGGCGAGGCACGCGAGCAGGGCGAGGCCGAGACGCTTCATCTGCAGGTGCATCGGGCGGTGGCGTGCCTGGCTTGAGCGCCGGGTATCCAGACGGACATGACCGCCATCCCCGCGGGCAGGGCCGCGGCGCGCGAGGGCTGGTTCGCCGCGCTCGGCGTCAAGGGCCGGCGGGCGTTCCGGGCCGCGTACGCGGGCTACATGCTCGACGCGTTCGACCTGATCGTGCTGACGCTGTCGCTGACCGCGATCGGGGCGACGTTCTCGGTGGGAACGGGCGCGACGGGCGCGCTGTCCACCGTCACGC
This sequence comes from Solirubrobacter deserti, assembly GCF_003344625.1. GTDB lineage: Bacteria > Actinomycetota > Thermoleophilia > Solirubrobacterales > Solirubrobacteraceae > Solirubrobacter > Solirubrobacter deserti. Next base: position 568,468 of record NZ_QPKJ02000001.1, read on the forward strand.
TGAGCGCATCGGCGATCGGCGGCGTGCTCGGCGGCGTCCTGGCCGACCGGATCGGGCGGGCGCGGACGCTGATGCTGAGCGTCGGCGTGTACTCGCTGTTCACGTTCCTGAGCGGGCTCGCGACCTCCTACGAGATGCTGATGGTGTTCCGCGTCTTCCAGGGGATCGGGTTCGGCGCCGAGTGGGGCGTGGGCGCGGTCTTGGTGGCCGAGCTGGTGCGGCCCGAGGCGCGCGGGAAGGCGCTCGGCGTGATCCAGAGCGCGTGGGCGGCGGGCTGGGCGCTGGCCGTGATCGCCTACTTGATCTCGTTCGAGCTGTTCGCGGAGAGCACGGCGTGGCGCGTGCTCATGTGCCTGGGCATCCTGCCGGCCGTGCTGATCCTGTACGTGCGCTCGCGGGTGGAGGACCCGGAGGTGTTCCGGGAGGCCGAGAAGCCCGACGTCGTCCCGCTCAAGCAGATCCTCTCGGGCTCGCTGCTGAAGACGACCGTGGCCGCGTCCGTGTTGGCGACCGGCATCCAGGGTGGCTACTACGCGATGTTCACGTGGATCCCGACCTACCTGAAGGAGGAGCGTGACCTCACGATCGTCGGCACGTCCGGCTACCTGTTCGTGGTGATCGCGGGCGCGTTCCTGGGCTATCTGAGCGCCGGGTTCGTGCACGACCGGATCGGGCGCCGGCGCGCGTTCGCGCTGTTCGCGCTGCTGGCGGGCGCGTCGCTGGTCCTGTACTTCACGGTGCCGTCCGGGTCCAACACGACGCTGCTGCTCGTCGGCTTCCCGCTCGGCTTCTTCGCGTCCGGCTGCTTCAGCGGGTTCGGCTCCTACCTGAGCGAGCTGTTCCCGACGCACGCGCGCGCCACGGGCGGCGGCTTTTGTTACAACGTCGGCCGCGGCATCGGCGCCCTGTTCCCGGGCGTCATCGGCTTCCTGGCGGCCGCGATCGGGCTCGGCGGCGCGATCGCCTTCGGCGTCTTCGGCTACGTGCTGGCGATCTGCGCGCTCCTCGTCCTGCCGGAGACCGCGGGGCGTGACATTGCTCGCTGAGCTGCTCGACGCGCGCGTCTACGACCTCGAGCAGCCCCGCCACGCCGGGCTGCCGATCCACCCGGCCCACGAGCCCGGCGTGTCGCTGACGCTGCACCGCCGCCACGAGCGGGACGCGGCCGAGTCCCGGACGGGCGCGTCGGCGCTGCTGGTGATGGCCGAGCACACCGGCACTCACATCGACGCGCTCTGCCACCAGGCCTACGACGGCGAGCTCCACGGCGGCGTGAAGGTCACGCCGGAGGTGCAGACGCCGACGGGCTTCACGGAGCTCGGCATCGACACCGTGGCGCCGATCGTGCGGCGCGGGGTGCTGTTCGACGTGGCGCCATGCTCGGCGGTGGGACCGGCGGAGCTCGAGGCGTGCGACGTCGAGCTGCGAGAAGGTGACGTGGCGCTCGTCCGGCTCGGCTGCGGCGCGCTCTACAGCGACCCGGAGCGCTACCTGGCCGCGGGCGGCGTGACCGCGGCCGGCTCGCGCTGGCTGGCCGAACGGCGCCCGTTCGCGGTCGGCGCCGACAACGTCGCGTGGGACGCGATCGACGCCCACGACCCGGAGCTCGGCTCCATCCCCGGCCACACGATCTTGATCGTCCAGTCCGGGGTTCACATCGTCGAGAACCTGTACCTGGAGGAGTTGGCGGCCGACGGCGTGCGCGAGTTCGCGTTCGTGTGCCTCCCGCTCAAGCTGCGCGGCGGGACGGGCTCACCCGTTCGGCCGATCGCCCTCGTCTAGGTCCGTGACGAACATGTGGCCCGGCGCGTGCGTGATCATCAGCTCGGGCCGGCTGGCGGCGGCCACGGCCTGCGGGGTCACGCCGCAGGCCCAGAAGACGGGCACCTCGCCGGGGTGGATCTCGACCGGATCGCCGTAGTCGGGCGCGTCGAGGGCGGCGATGCCGAGCGCGGACGGGTCGCCGACGTGCAGCGGCGCGCCGTGGGCGGACGTGAAGCGCGCGGTGATGCGGGCCGCGTGCACGGCCTGGGTGCGCGTCATCGGGCGCATGGAGACGACCATCGGGCCGGAGAAGCGGCCGGCGGGCCGGCAGGCGAGCGTCGTCCGGTACATCGGGACGTTCACGTCCTGCTGGAGGTGGCGGACGGGCAAGCCGGCGGCCAGCAGCGCGCGCTCGAACGTGAACGAGCAGCCGATCAGGAACGCCACCAGATCGTCACGCCACGCGACCTGCGCGGGCTCGTCGACGAGCTCGCCGTGCTCGTAGACGCGGTAGCGGGGGAGGTCGGTGCGCAGGTCGGCGCCGGGCGCGGTCACGACCGGCTCGACGCTCCCCGGCTCCAGCACCTCGAGGATCGGGCAGGGCCGCGGGTTGGCGACGCAGAAGCGCAGGAAGTCGAACGCGTCCGCCTCGGGCAGGACCACGAGATTGGCCTGGCTGAAGCCGGGCGCGAGCGCCGCCGTCGGGCCGTCCAGCTCACCGGCGCGGATCGCGGCGCGCACCTCGGCGGGGCCGCTCATTGCACCCGGGAGGAGCCGGAGGGAAGGCCGCGAATGGCACCCGCATGAGCGAGACGGATCACCGCAACGAGCCGCACGTCTCTCCTGGAGAGCTGCGCGCCGCCCTGGCCCCGCGCGGGGAGGCCCGCCGCAACCCGGTGCTCGTGAACGAGCACGAGGAGATGGCGGAGGAGGAGATCCGGCAGCTGCGCGAGGCGCTCGAACAGTCGGAGGCCGGCCATCTCGAGCTGCGCGCCGAGCTCGAGGCGATCCGCAAGAGCATCGACGCCTCGCGCGCCGACCAGATCGAGCTGCGCGCCGCCCTGGACGCGGCCCGCGGCGACGCCGCCGAGCTGCGCGCCGAGCTCGCGTCCACCAAGGCCGAGTCGCGCGAGCGCCGCAACGCGCTCGAGAAGCTCGCCAACGCCGGGTTCTTCAAGCGCCGTAAGGTGATCTCCGACCTCACCGGCCGCGGGGTGCTCTGAGGCGCAGCCCCTGCATCCCGCCGTCGACTCCGAGCACCGTGCCCGTCGTGGCGGTCGCGCTCGCCAGGTAGACGATCGCCTCGGCGACCTCGGCGGCGGACACCAGGCGGCCCATCGGCTGGCGCGCCTCCAGCGCGGCGCGCTCGGCCTCCGGGTCCTCGGCGGCGTCCAGCAGGCGCCCGATCCAGGGGGTGTCGGCCGTACCCGGCGCGACCGCGTTCACGCGGATGCCCTCGCCCACGTGGTCGGCGGCCATCGCGAGGGTGAGCGAGTACACGGCGCCCTTGGTCGCGCTGTAGAGCGCGCGCTGCGGCAGCCCGGCGGTGGCCGCGACGCTGCACGTGTTGACGATCGCCGCGTCGCCGGAGCCGCGGAGGTAGGGCAGGGCGGCGCGGCTCACGCGCACCATGCCGACGACGTTGATGTCGAAGACGCGGTGCCACTCCTCGTCGTCGTTGTCGGCGACCGTGCCGGCCGCGCCGACGCCCGCGTTGTTGACGACGAGGTCGAGCCCGCCGAGCCGGCTCGCGGCCTCGTCGACGGCGGCCTGGACGCCCGCCGCGTCGGTCACATCCACCTGGATGCCGTCCGACGGGTCGCGGTCGAGCACGACGACGTCGTGGCCGCGCTCGCGCAGGAGGGAGACGACCGCGGCGCCGATCCCGGACGCGCCCCCGGTCACGATCGCTTTGCTCATACCAGCGCCTCGATGAGGTGCGGACCGGGTTCGCGGTTCGCTTCGTTGAGCGCGTCGATCAGGCCTGGCAGGTCGTCCACGCGCCGGCCGGGCACGCCCTGTGCCTGGGCGAGCTGCGCGAAGTTCAGCTCCGGCGTGCCGATGTCCATCAGCGCGTGCGCGGCGGTGCCGTCCCCTTCGGCGCCCACGCGCGAGAACTCGAACTCGAGGATCGCGTATGAGCGGTTGGCGACGATGATCGTGGTCACGTCGAGCTCCTCCCGGGCCTGCGTCCACAGGGCCTGGATCGTGTACATGGCCGAGCCGTCGGCCTCGAAGGCATAGACGGGCCGGCCGGGCGCGCCGATCGCGGCGCCGGTGGCGGCGGGCAGACCCCAGCCGATCGCGCCGCCGGTCAGGAATAAGTAGTCGTGCTCGGGCGAGGCGGCCGTGCGCTCCTGGAAGAGGGCGGAAGCGGTGACCGCCTCGTCGACCACCACGGCGTGCTCGGGCAGCAGCGCGGCCACGGCCGCGGTGAGCGTGACCGGGTCGAGCGTTCCGCCCGTGGGCAGCTCGGGCTCTGCGAGCGGCTCGACGGGCTCAGGTTCGGCCCCGACGAGGTCCGCGACCGCTTCGAGCGCCGTGAGGGCGTCCTCCTCGGCGGTCGCGAGCACGGTCACGCTCGTCTCGGGGTTCCACAGCAGGCTCGGCTTCCCCGGATAGGCGAAGAACCCGACCGGCGGGCGCGTTCCGACGACGACCAGCTGCTCGAACTCGGCCAGCGCGTCGACGGCCATCTCCGTCAGGTAGGGCAGCAGCCGCGCGCGGGGGCGCGAGCCACCGCGGGCGAGCCGCGGCGCGAATGTGTCGTGGAAGACGGTCGCGCCGGTGCCGGCGGCGATCCGCGCGGCGGCCCGCAGGCCGCGCTCGCGCGTGGTGACGCCGCCGAGCAGGAGCGCCGCGCGGCCGGAGCGCAGCGCGTGCGCGGCCGCGGACACCGCCTCGTCCGGGACCTGCGCGGGTGAGCTCTGGTGCACCGGGGAGGCCGGGCCGAGGCTCGGCTCCCAGCCCGCGTCGGCGGGCAGCACGAGCGTCGCCACCTGGCCGCGGCGAGCGGCGGCGACGGCCTCGGCGGCCAGCGTCGCGGCCTCGCGCGCGTCGCGGGCGGTGCGTAGCCAGTGCGAGGCGGGGCGGGCGATGCCCTCGACGTCGCTGGTCAGCGGCGCGCCCAGCGGCCCGTGCGCGACCGCGTGGTCGCCGACGAGGTTGACCATCGGCGTGCGGCCCTTGTAGGCGTTGTGCACGTTCGCGAACGCGTTGCCGAAGCCGGGGCCGAGGTGCAGGAGCGTCGCGGCGGGGCGCCCGGCCATGCGCGCGTAGCCGTCGGCGGCGGCGGAGGCGACGCCTTCGAACAGGCACAGCACGCCGCGGACCTCCGGCACGCGGTCCATCGCGGCGACGAGGTGCATCTCCGACGTGCCCGGGTTCGCGAAGCACACCTCCACGCCGGACGCGGCCAGCGTGCGCAGGACGCTCTCGGCGCCGTTCACAGGGCGGCCTCGAACGCGGCGTACGCGCGCTCGTCGAAGAGCCAGAAGCGCGCCTCCTCGACTTCACGGTGTGCGTCCAGAGCGCTCCGGGTAGCGTCGATCGCCACGCGCGCGGCGTCCTCGAGCGGGTAGGCGTACACGCCGGTCGAGATCGCCGGGAACGCGACCCGCGTGTCGCCCGCCTCGGCCGCGAGCTCGATCGCGCGCCGGTAGCACGACGCGAGGAGCTCCGGCTCTCCGCTGGAGCCGCCGCGCCAGACCGGTCCGACCGCGTGGATGACGTGCCGCACGGGGAGGTCCCCGGCGCCGGTGAGCTTGGCGTCGCCGGTCTCGCAGCCGCCCAGCGTCCGGCACTCGTCGAGCAGCGCGGGCCCGGCGGCACGGTGGATCGCCCCGTCGACCCCGCCGCCGCCGAGCAGGCTCGAGTTGGCGGCGTTGACGATCGCGTCGGCTTCCGCGTCCTTGGTGATGTCTCCTCGGTGCAGCGTGATCCGGCCCATGCCGGGAGGCTAGTCCCAAGCGGCCCGGTAGGTGCGCACGAGGAACTCGTCGACGCGCGCGATCTCGGGCTTGGCGGGCAAGGACGGGTCGGTCGCGAGCTCCTCGAGCTGCACGGTGGCGGCGTCGATGCGCTCGAGCACCTCGTCCAGCGGCAGCTCGCCCGCGCGCACGCGGCGCAGTCCCGTCCGCTCGGGCTCGGGCACCGGCAGCGTGATCCGGCCGCTGGACAGCAGCTCGATGCCCTGGACGGCGATCCGCAGCGCGTGCATCGCGTACTTGGTGTCGTAGCCGTGGAGCCTGGAGAGCTCACGCGTGCGGGTCGCGTGGCGCTCGCCCGTGAGCCCGCGTCGCTGGTTGGTCAGGTAGCCGAGGAAGGCGCGGCCGGTCGAGCGTGCGACGAACGCGGGCGCGAGCGCGCGCAGCTCCTCACCGGCTGGGCTCGTCACCAGCTGGTGCTCGCCCGTCACGAACAGCGGCAGCAGCGCGGTCGGCGAGCCCTTGAGCGCGAGCACGCAGAACTTGCGCAGACCGTACACGGTGAGGTCGAGGTCGCCCGGGCCGGACGGATGGCCCTCGGGCTGGGTCCGGTAGACGAAGTGCTCGAAGCGCTTGAAGCCGAGCAGGTACTCGGGCGGCTCGATGCACACGCCCATCTCGTCGCGGTCGTCGGTGCCCGGGTTCGAGAGGCCGTGCACGACCGAACCGACGGTCGTGCGCAGGATCAGATGGTCCAGCGCGATCTGCCGGGCGCGCTCCAGGTCGGGCTCGAGGCTGTGGACGGCGTTCCGCACGCCCGACACCGTAGGCTGAAGTCGTGACCGACGACGCGCTCCCCGAGCTCCGCGCTTCAGACGCCGACCGTGAGAAGACCGCCGACCTGCTGCGGCACGCGGCTGGCGAGGGACGGCTCACCATGGAGGAGCTCGACGAGCGGCTCGATCTCGTCTACCAGACTCGAACCCAGCGCGAGCTCGACAGGCTGACCGCCGACGTCATCGTCCCCGGCGAGCGCGACCGGGTGGGCGCACGCATGCCGGTCCGCAGCGGCGGCGGGTCCGAGTGGGTCGTCTCGGTCATGAGCGGCCACGAGCGCAAGGGGCGCTGGCGCGTCGGCAAGCACCTGAAGGTCGTCAGCGTGATGGGCGGCGCGAGCGTGGACCTCAACGACGCCGAGCTCACCGACCGCGAGACGACCATCACCGTGTTCTCGCTGATGGGCGGCTCGGAGATCCGCGTCCCCGACAACGTGAACGTCGTCATCTCCGACTTCGCGTTCATGGGCGGCAACGACGCGAAGGTCGGTGAGATGCTGCCCGACCCCGGAGGGCCGACGATCCACATCAAGCTGATCTCGATCATGGGCGGCTCGGACATCCAGCGCGGCCGCAAGCTGAGCCGCCAGGAGCGCAAGGCCCAGAGGAGGCACCTAGGTCACTAGCTCGAGGCCGCGCGGCACCAGCAGCGCGGTGATCGGGCCGATCGTCAGCCGCTCGGTCGTGCCGGGCGGCAGATCGCCGCGCGCCGTGCGGTCGTTGCGCGGCGGGACCGGGAGCCCGAACAGCTTGTGCCCGTGCTCGGCGGCGTACAGGCGCAGCGCGCGGCCGGCGTCCGGGCGCGACAGGCGCCAGCCCGCGGCCAGCAGGTTCGCGCCGTGCCAGAGCTCCCAACGCCAGCGCTTGAACGGGAACCGGCCGGGCGGCAGCGCGTAGAGGCTGTAGGCGAACTCGAGGCCTTGAACGGTCGGCACGTTGGGCGACAACGCTAGCGGGCAACCTTGCGGCAAGGAAGTGGCAACGTCGGTCCGTGACAGTGGCGGCATGAACTTCGTCAAGACCGCCCAGCTCATCGCGTTCGCCGCCGTCGCCGTGTCCAGCATCGCGCTGGGCGCCGCCGCCGAGCGCCGCCACTAACGTTTCGTAAGATCGCAGCCCATGGCTGCGGTCCAGATCACTGAATACACCGATCCCGGTTGCCCCTTCGCCTTCTCCGCCGAACCGATCCGGTGGCGGCTCAAGTGGCTCTACGGCGACCAGCTGGAGTGGCACCTACGGATGGTGGTGCTGACCGAATCGGTGGAGGACTACGCGGCGAAGGGACTCACCGCGGAGATCCTGGCCGGCGGGAACGACCGGCTGGCGCGTGAGCACGGAATGCCGATGGACACGCGGGTCAAGCCGCGCCTGTGGGCGACGGCACCCGCGTGCCGCGCCGTCGTCGCCGCCCGGGAGCACGCCCCCGAGCTCGAATGGCCGCTGCTGCGCCGGTTGCGCGTGCGGCACTTCGCAGGCCAGATGCTGGACGAGCACGCCACGATCGCCGACGCCGCCGTCGACGTCGGCCTCGATCCGGTGCAGCTGGCCGGCTGGATCGAGACCACCTCGTTCGAGGCGGACAAGGCCGCGGCGCGCAACCCGACGCCCGCCGCGCTCGCCCAGGCGCACAAGCTCGCCCAGTGGGAGGGCGGCATGCGCTACACGTGCCCGTCCTACGAGCTGAGCGGGCCGGGCGGGGCGCTGTCGGTGCCGGGCTTCCAGCCGTGGGCGGCCTACGAGGTCGCGCTGGCGAACGTCGCGCCGGACCTGCTGCGCCGCGAAGCCGCCACGGACGTGGCCGAGGTGCTGCGCTGGGCGGGCACGCCGCTGGCGACCAAGGAGGTCGCCGTCGTGATGGACACGGACGTCCTCAGCGCGCGTGAGGCGCTGGGCCGCATCGCCGTCGAGCACCACGTGGGCGCCGACGGCTTCTGGACCCTCACGGACTGACGCCCCGGATGCGGGCGGCGATCTGCTTCGCCGCCCGCATCGTGTGCTGCGCGAGGTCCTGCTTGTCGGCGTCGGCGGGAAACGTGACCGCGACGGCGGCGATCGGCTGGCGCGCGTGGTCCAGGACGGCGGTCGCGACACTGGCCAAGCCGGGCGTGACGTAGCCGTCCTCCTCGGCGTAGCCGCGCTCGCGGGCGGTTGTGAGGGTCGCGCGGAGCTGCTTGAGCGAGGCCGGGCCCGCGTTGTTGCGGCGGGTGAGGGCGCTGCGGTCGGGGAACAGCGCCTGCAGCTGCGGCTGGGGGAGTGCGGCGAGCATGGCCAGGCCGGAAGCGGTGAGGTGCGCGGGGAGACGGACGCCGACGTCGGTGACGAGGTCCGGCCGGTCGGGCGCGCGTTCCTCGATCACGTAGAGGACATCGCGGCCGTGGAGGACGGCGAGGTGCGCGTTGTGGGTCGTGGCGCTGGTGAGCCGTGTCAGGACGGTCTGGGCGATCCATCGGAGCGGCTCCTGTTTGAGGTAGGCGGAGCCGATCTCGTGGGCGGCGACGCCGAGGCCGTACCGGCGCTGCTCGGGGAGGTGGACGACGAAGCCCTCGTCGGCGAGGACCTTGAGGAGGTGGTAGGTGCTCGATCGCGGGAGCCCCAGTGCCGTGGCGATCGTCGCGGCGGGAAGCGGTTGGGCGTGGCGAGCCAGCAGGCGGAGGACCTTCAGCGCGTGGCTGGCTGCCGGGGCGTTGGCCATCTTGCGCCATCGTCTCAGGTATGAGACATGGCGATGTCACCCCGCCTCGGTGCCGCGTCTCAGATCTGAGACGGTACGAGTTGCAATCCGTGGCGAAAGGCCCGGGCCGCTGGTCCAATCGAGCGCGTGTTCAAGCCGCCCCCGATCATCATCGGCGTCGGAGCCCCCACGATCGCGGACGTCGTCGCGGTCGCCAGGCACAACGCGCCGGTCCAATTGAGTGCCGAGGCGATCGAGGCGATCACCGCGGCGCGGCAGATCGTCGAGGCGCTGGCCGCGGACACCACGCCGCACTACGGCGTCTCGACCGGCTTCGGCGCGCTCGCCACGCGGCACATCCCGCAGGACCGCCGCGTCCAGCTGCAGCGCAGCCTGATCCGCAGCCACGCGGCGGGCTCCGGCGCCGAAGTGGAACGTGAGGTCGTCCGCGCGCTGCTGTTCCTGCGCGCCTCCACGCTCGCCACGGGCCGCACCGGTGTGCGCCCCGAGACCGCCCTCGCCTACGCGCGTCTGCTCACCGACAATCTCACGCCGATCGTCCACGCGCACGGCTCGCTCGGCTGCTCCGGCGACCTCGCGCCGCTCGCCCATTGCGCGCTGGCGCTGATCGGCGAGGGCCCGGTCCGTGACGCGAACGGCACCCTGACCACCGTACCGGACCCGATCACGCTGCACGAGAAGGAAGGGCTCGCGCTGATCAACGGCACGGACGGGATGTTGGGCATGCTCGTGCTGGCGATCGACGACCTGCGCACGCTGCTCCCGACCGCGGACATCACGGCCGCGATGAGCGTCGAAGGGCTGCTGGGCACGGACCGCGTCTTCGCGCGGGACCTGCACGCGCTGCGCCCCCAGCACGGCCAGCAGCAGTCGGCGGCCAACCTGCGCGCACTGCTCGCAGGCAGCGCGATCGTCGCCAGCCACCGCGGCCCCGAGGACACGCGCGTGCAGGACGCGTACAGCCTCCGGTGCGCGCCGCAGGTCGCCGGCGCCGCCCGCGACACGCTCGCGCACGCCACGCAAGTGGCCGAGCGAGAGCTGGCGTCCGCGATCGACAACCCGGTGATCACGCCGGACGGCCGCGTCGAGTCCAACGGCAACTTCCACGGCGCGCCGGTCGGCTACGTGCTCGACTTCCTCGCGATCGCGGCGGCGGACGTCGCGAGCATGGCGGAGCGGCGGACGGATCGCTTCCTCGACGTGGCCCGCAACCACGGGCTGCCGGCGTTCCTGGCGGACGACCCGGGCGTCGACAGCGGCTACATGATCGCCCAGTACACGCAGGCCGCGCTCGTGTCGGACATGAAGCGGCTCGCCGTCCCGGCCTCCGTGGACTCGATCCCCAGCAGCGCGATGCAGGAGGACCACGTCTCGATGGGCTGGTCGGCCGCGCGCAAGCTGCGCACGGCCGTCGACGCGCTGGCGCAGGTGCTCGCGATCGAGCTCCTGACCGCCGCGCGCGGCATCCAGTTGCGGGCGCCGCTGGCCCCGTCGCCCGCGACGCACGCCGTGATCGACGCGCTCGGCACCGCACCGGGCCCCGACCGCTTCCTCGCCCCCGAGATCGCGGCCGCGACCGACTTCGTCAAATCGGGCCGCGCCCGCAGCGCCGCCGAAGCCATCACCGGAGCACTCGCATGAAGACGTCCGTCCGCGCCGCTCGCGGCACCGAGCTGGCCTGCCGCAGCTGGCCGCAGGAAGCCGCCCTGCGCATGCTGCACAACAACCTCGACCCCGACGTGGCCGAGCACCCCGAGGAGCTCGTCGTGTACGGCGGGACGGGCAAGGCCGCGCGCGACTGGAACAGCGTCCACGCCATCTCCCGCACGCTGCAGACGCTCGCCGACGATGAGACGCTGCTGGTCCAGTCCGGCAAGCCGGTCGGTGTCCTGCAGACCCACGAGTGGGCGCCGCGCGTGCTGATCGCCAACTCGAACCTCGTCGGCGAGTGGGCGACGTGGGACGAGTTCCGCCGGCTGGAGGCGCTCGGGCTGACGATGTACGGCCAGATGACCGCGGGCTCGTGGATCTACATCGGTACCCAGGGCATCCTGCAGGGCACCTACGAGACGTTCGCGGCGGTCGCGAACAAGCGCTTCGGCGGCTCGCTCGACGGCACCATCACGCTGACCGGCGGGCTCGGCGGGATGGGCGGCGCGCAGCCGCTCGCGGTCACGATGGCGGGAGGCGTGGCGATCTGCGTCGAGGTCGATCCCTCGCGCATCCGGCGCCGCCTCCAGACGGGCTATCTCGATGTCGAAGCCGACTCCGTCGACCACGCGCTCCAGCTCGCGACGGGCGCGGAAGGCCCGCTGAGCATCGGCCTGCTCGGCAACTGCGCCGACGTCTTCCCGGAGCTGCTGCGTCGCGGCGCCCCGATCGACATCGTGACCGACCAGACGAGCGCCCATGACCCGCTCGCCTACGTGCCGTCCGGCGCCGCGCCCGGCGACGAGTGGTCGGTCGAGCGCGCCCGCGAGTCGATGGCCCGCCATGTCGAGGCGATGGTCGGCTTCCAGGACGCCGGCGCCGAGGTGTTCGACTACGGCAACTCCCTGCGCGCCGAGGCCGCGTTGGCCGGCTACGAGCGCGCCTTCGACTTCCCCGGCTTCGTCCCGGCCTACATCCGCCCGCTGTTTTGCGAGGGCAAGGGCCCGTTCCGGTGGGCCGCACTCTCCGGCGACTCCGCCGACATCGCCGCCACCGACAAAGCCGTCCTCGACCTGTTTCCCGAGCACGAGACGCTCACCCGCTGGATGCGGATGGCCGCCGAGAAGGTCCAGTTCCAGGGCCTGCCGGCGCGGATCTGCTGGCTCGGCGCGGGCGAGCGGGACCGCGCGGGCCTGAAGTTCAACGAGCTCGTGGAGAGCGGCGAGGTGGCGGCGCCGATCGTGATCGGCCGCGACCACCTCGACTGCGGCAGCGTGGCGAGCCCGTACCGCGAGACCGAGGGCATGCTCGACGGCAGCGACGCGATCGCCGACTGGCCGCTGCTGAACGCGATGGTCAACGTCGCCAGCGGCGCGTCCTGGGTGTCGCTGCACCACGGCGGCGGGGTCGGCATCGGGCGCTCGCTGCACGCCGGACAGGTGAGCGTCGCCGACGGGACCGAGCTGGCGGCGCAGAAGCTCGAACGCGTGCTCACGAACGACCCCGCGACGGGCGTGATCCGGCACGTGGACGCGGGCTACGAGCGCGCGGAGGAGGTCGCGGCGGAGCGCGGCATCCGGGTGCCGTGATCTATTTCGCCGACTACGCCTGGCTGGGCGGCGACACCGTGGTCGCGAACGTCGCGATCGAGGTCGACCACGGCCGGATCGTGACGGTGCGCGAAGGCGCCGAGCGCGAGGGCGAGCACCTGCGCGGCGTGACGCTGCCCGGCCTCGCGAACGCCCACTCGCACGCGTTCCAACGGGCGCTGCGGGGCCGGACCCAGCGCGGCGGCGGCAGCTTCTGGACCTGGCGCGAGGACATGTACGCGCTCGCGCGCACGATGACGCCGGACCGCTGCTTCGAGCTCGCGAAAGGCGCGTACGCCGAGATGCGCCGGGCCGGGATCACGACCGTCGGCGAGTTCGACTACCTGCACTGCTCCGACGCGCTCGTCGCGGCGGCCCGCGAGGCCGGCATCCGGCTCACGCTGCTCGACGCGTGCTATCTCGCGGGCGGCTTCGGCGAGCCGCCGAACGAGACGCAGCAGCGCTTCAGCGACGGCGACGCGACGAAGTGGGCCGAACGGGTCGCGCAGATCGAAGGCAAGGTCGGCGCGGCGATCCACTCAGTCCGCGCCGTGCCGCCCGACCAGCTCGCCACCGTCGTCGAGTTCGCGCGCGGCCGGCCACTGCACTTCCACGTCTCCGAGCAGCGTGCCGAGAACGAGGCGTGCCTGGCCGCGACGGGCCGCACCCCCGTGCAGCTGCTCGCCGAGCACGGCGCGCTCGGCCCGGACTCGACCGCCGTCCACGCCACGCACACCGACGACGACCTGGGCGAGACCACGATCTGCATGTGCCCGACGACCGAGCGCGACCTCGCCGACGGGATCGGGAACGCCGGTCCGCGGCTCGCGCTCGGCAGCGACAGCCACGCGATCATCGACCTGTTCGAGGAGGCGCGCGCCGTCGAGCTCAACCTGCGCCTGAAGACCGAGCGTCGCGGCCACTTCACGGCGCGCCAGCTCCTCGACGCCGCCACCAACCACGCCTGCCTCGGGTGGGCCGACGCCGGCCGCATCGCCCCCGGCTTTCGCGCCGACCTGATCACGCTCGACCTCACCTCGCCCCGGCTGGAGCTGGCCGAGCCGGACACGCTGCTCGAGTCGATCGTCTTCGCCGCGACCGCCGCGGACGTCTCCCACACGGTCGTCGGATGCTGATCACGGGCATCGGCACGCTCGTCACCAACGACCCCGAGCTGGGCACGCTCCACGACGCCGCGATCGTCTTCGCCGGAGGCCGCGTCGCGTGGGTGGGGACCAAGCCGCCCGAGGCGGCCGGGGACACGCACCTCGACGCGGGCGGCCGCGCGCTGATCCCCGGGTTCGTCGACTCCCACGGCCACCTCGTGTTCGCGGGCGAGCGCGCGGAGGAGTTCGCCGCACGCATGGCGGGCCGGCCCTACACGGCGGGCGGGATCCGGACCACGGTCGCCGCGACCCGCGCGGCCAGCGACGCGCAGCTGAAGGCCAACCTCGACCGGCTGGTCGCGGAGGCGCTGCGCTCGGGCACGACCACCGTCGAGACCAAGTCCGGCTACGGGCTGACCTTGCCCGACGAGGAGCGGTCGCTCAAGGTCGCCGCGGGCCTCGAGCGCACGTTCCTCGGCGCGCACGTCGTCCCGCCCGAGCACGAGCCGGACACCTACACCGACCTCGTCAAGGGCGCGATGCTCGACGCCTGCGCACCGCACGCGACCTGGATCGACGTCTTCTGCGAGGACGGCGCGTTCGACGCCGACCAGACCCGCGCGATCCTCGCGGCGGGAATCGAGAAGGGCCTCACGCCGCGGGTGCACGCCAACCAGCTCCGTCACGGGCCGGGCGTGCAGATCGCGGTCGAGCTGCGCGCCGCCTCCGCGGACCACTGCACCCACCTCTCCGATGCCGACATCGACGCGCTCGCCAACTCCGACACCGTCGCGACGCTCCTGCCCGGCGCGGAGTTCTCCACCCGCGCGCCGTACCCGGACGCGCGGCGGCTCCTCGACGCGGGCGTGAAGGTCGCGCTCGCCGCCGACTGCAACCCCGGCTCGAGCTACACGACCAACCTGCCGTTCTGCATCGCGCTCGCCGTGCGCGAGATGCACATGACGCCGGAGGAGGCCGTCCGGGCCGCCACGCTGGGCGGCGCGCAGGCGCTCCGGCGTGACGACGTCGGCCACCTCGCCGCGGGCGCGCGCGCCGACGCCGTCCTGCTCGACGCGCCCTCGCCCGTTCATCTCGCCTACCGCCCGGGCGTGCCGCTGATCCACACCGTGTTCAAAGACGGCGGCGTGAGTTAGTGTCGGCAGATCGTCGGACGCGAACCAGAGCTCAAGACGATCGAGGCCGCCGTGCGGGAGCTGCGGTCCACGGCGTTCCTCGCTCTGCACGGCGAGCCGGGGATCGGCAAGACGACGCTGCTGCAGGCGCTCGCCGACCGTGCGCAGGCGGAGCGGGTCCGGGTCACGCACGACCTCGGCGACCTGCGCCCGCCGGTGGTCGCGATCGTCGACGACGCGGACGATGAGGCCGCCGCGCTCGCCGCGCTGCTGCGCAAGCCGCCGGGCGGCGGCGTGCTGGTCGCGTTCGCCTACCGGCGGACGCCGCCGCCGCTTCTCGGCGCGCTCGAGTCCGCGGCGCGGCGCGGGTTGCTGACCGAGCTCCCGCTCGCGCCGCTCAGCCAGGGCGAGATGGCGGGCTTCCCGCCCGTCGCGCAACGGTTGAGCGGCGGCAACCCGTTCTATCTGACCGAGCTGGCCCAGCATCCGCGCGGTGTCCCGCCCGCGATCGTCGCGTCCGTGCAGGCCGAGCTGAGCGCGCTGAGCGAAGCCGCCCGCGCGCTGGCGGAAGGCGTCGCGGTGGCGGGGGAGGACCTCGACCTCGCGCTCGCCGCGGGCGGTCTGGACGAGGACCTCGCGGCGCTCGACGAGGCGATCCACGCCGGGGTGCTGAAGGGCAGCGCGCGCCGGTACCGCTTCCGGCACCCGATCGCGCGGCTCGCGGCCTACGAGTGCACGAGCCCCGGCCGGCGGCTGGCCGCGCACGCCCGCGCCGCCGACGCCCTCCGCGACGGACCGGCCAAGGACCGCGCGCACCACCTCGAGCGCTGCGCGAAGGCCGGGGACGACGAGGCGATCGCCGTGCTCGTCGAAGCCGCTCGGGAGGCGCCGCCGGAGGTCGCCGCGCGCTGGTACGCCACCGCCCAGCGCCTCAAGCGCGACCGTCGCCACTCGCTGCTCGTGCCGCTGGCGCACGCCCTTGCCGCCACGGGCCGGCTCGAGCAGGCGCGCGACGCGCTGCAGGAGGCGCTCGGCCTCGTGCCCGGCGACGAGCGCCTGATCGCCGCGCTCGCCACGTGCGAGCACCTGCTCGGCCGCCACGCCGCCGCGCACGCGCGGCTGTCCGCGCTGCCCGAGCACGACGTCGCCCAGCTCGTCGACGCGCTCTACCAGCCCGACTACGCGGCGCTGAAGTCCCGCGCGAAGCGCGCCGTCGCGCAGGACCCCGGCAACGCGTCCGCCTGGGCGTTGCTCGCGCTGGCCCACGGCACGCTGGGCGAGCTGACGACCGCCGAGGAGGCGCTCGACGAAGCCGTCGCGCTCGTCGACGCCACCCCCGACGAGCAGCTCACGGACGCCGCCTACTACCTCGGCTTCGCGGAGTACATGTGCGAACGCGACGCGGACGCCATCCGCCACTTCCGCCGCGCCAGCCACGGGCAGTTCCGGTTGCCGATGCTCGTCGGGCTCGCGCACGCGCTCGAGCGCCAGGGCCGCCTGGGCGAGGCCCTGGCGGTGGCCGAGCGCGCTGTCGAAGGCGCCCGCCACGACCAGCTGCTGTCGTGGGCGCGCGCCGAGGAGGGCTACATCGCCGCGGTCATGGGCGAGCGCGAGCGCGCGAGCACCTCAGCTCTGGAGGCGTCGGCGCTCGCCACCCAGCTCGACCGCAGCTTCTTCACGGTCGCCACCCACGGTCTGGCCGCCGCGACGTTCCTGGAGGCGGGCGAGCCCGACCGCGCACTCGAGCAGGTCCGTCTCACCGGCACGGCCCTCGACCCGGGCCGCCACGCGCTCCTGCTGCTGGTCGCGGCCGGAGCGGAGGCCGCGCTCGGACGGCCGGAGATCGCCGCCCAGCGCCTCATGGAGGCCGCCGCGCTGGCCGAGCCGCTGCCGTTGCGCGTCCCCCGCGACCGCGTCCTGCTCGCCCGCGCCGCGATGACCGGCGACCCCACGCTCGCCGACGCCGTCGTCGACTCCCCGTTCCCGCTGCACGCCGCCCAGGCCCACCTGATCCGCGGCATCGCGCTCGGCTCGGCGGCCGACCTCGTCGCCGCCCAGGCCGTCCCGGGCGCCCGCCGCCTGCACGACGAAGCCGCCCAGGCCCTGCGCCGCCTCGGGCAGAAGGCGCCGGGCCGCCAACGCCGCGCCGCCCCCGGCGAGCTCTCTGGCCGCGAGCGCGAGATCGCCACGCTCGTCGCCCAGGGCCGCAGCAACCGCGAGATCGCCGCGGAGCTGTTCCTGGCCGAGAAGACCGTCGAGGGTCACCTCACGAACATCTTCGCCAAGTGCGGCGTGAGCTCCCGTGCCGCGCTCGCGGCGCACATGGCCCGCGCGTACGCGTGACCGGCGACCACGCCGCCTGTCTCACCCGTTCGAGCGCGCGTAGGCCGCGGCCACCTCGGCCCGCGAGGCGACGCCGAGCTTCGCGAACACGTTGCGCAGGTGCGTCTCGACGGTCTTCACCGACAGGAACAGCTCGGCCGCGATCGCGGGGTTGCTGTGGCCGGCGGCGACCAGCGCCACGACCTCCGCCTCCCGGGCGCTCAACCCCTCGAGGCCCGCAGGGTCGCGCCGGCGGGCGGTGTCGACGCGGTGGCCCAGCCGGCGCAGCTCGCGCCGCGCGCGGTCGCGCAGGATGTGCGCGCCGCCGGCGTCCAGCGCCTCCTCCGCCGCGCGCAGCTCGCGCACCGCCGCCGGGCGGTCGGACACGGCGAGCGCGGAGCCGAGGAGCAGCTGCGCGCGACATGACTCGAGCTTCAACCCCGCGCCGGCGGCGATCTCCATCGCCTCACGCGCGGTCGCGGCGGCGGCGCTCGCATCGCCGCGCGCGAGCAGCAGCGCGCCGCGGGCACGACGCGCCAGCACGGCCGCGAGCGGGCGGCCGACCTGGGGGGCGTGCGCCTCCAACCGCTCGACCGTCCGCTCGGCCTCGTCGAGGTCCCCGAGGGCCAGCGCGGTGTCGGTGAAGATGTCCCAGCCGATGCTGCGCTCGGCGGGCACGACGAGGTCGAGGTCGAAGCCGCCGCACCAGCGCAGCTGGGTCGCGCGGCTGGCGACCAGGTCGCCCTCCTCCGCCAGCACGGTCGCGAACGCCCAGCCCGGCTCGCTCTCCCACAGCACGTTGCGGCCCGTCTCGTCCGCGAGCGCGTGGCTCTCCTCCAGCGCAACCCGGGAGCCCGGGATGTCGCCGCCGTACCACAGCGTGAGCCCGTACTCCCACAGCGCCCACGCCAGGTGGTGCGGGTTGCCGGCGAGCCGCGCGGCCTCGACGGCGGCTGTCGCCGTCTCGCGCGCCTCGGTGAGGCGGCCCTGCATCTCGAGCGCGAACACCGGCGCGAGCAGCAGCGGGACCACGAGCCAGTCCTGGCCGGTCGCGCGTGAGAGCTCCAGGCCGCGGCGGCTGTGCTCGAGCGACGCGTCGTAGTGGTCGAGGAACGTCTCCGCCCACGCGAGGTACCAGAGCGACTGCAGCTGAGCAGCGAGCGTGCGCTCGTCGAGGCCGGCGAGCGTGGTGGTGGCCGCGCGCGCGGCGTCCTCGGCCGCGCTGCGCTGGCCGTCGGCGGCGAGCACGAGCGCGAGCAGCGCGGCGGCGGAGGCGCTCGCGCCACGATCGGGCCCGTCGAGCGCGGCGCGGGCACGCTCCGCGCTGGTCGCCAGGTCGAGGCCGTAGAGCGCGTCGAACGCGAGCTCGAGCTTGAGCGCCTGCGAGTCGCCGTGCTGGTCGAGCGCGGCGTGCAGGCGCCGGCGCGCGTCCTCGTGGCGGCCCAGCCAGTGCTCCACGGCCGCGCACTCGGTCACGAGCCGCACGTACTCGGGCGAAGCGGGGTCGACGAGCACGAGCGCCTCGAGGACGGCGCGGCGGCTGCGCTCGAGGTGCCCGGCGGCGGCCTCGGCGCGGGCGAGGTCGCCGAGGATCGCACGCCGCGTGCCGCCGACGGCCGGGTCGAGCTCGGCCCCGGCGACCAGCCGCAGCGCCGCCTCGTACCAGCGCGCGGCGCTCGCGGGCGTGCGCGGCCGCACCATGTCACCCGCGGCGCGCAGGAGCGCGACCGCCTGCGCGTCGCCCGGCTGGGCGGAGAACTCGACGTGGTGGGCGAGGATCGTCGGGGGCGCCCCACGGCTCGCGAGCGTGCGCGCCACGCGGGCGTGCGCGGCGAGCCGCCAACCGCCCGGCGCGCCCTCGTACACGGCGCGCCGCACGAGCGGGTGGCGGAACGTGAACTGGCGCGGCACGTCGGTCGCGCGGATCAGCCCGGCGGCGAGCAGCGCGTCCAGCGGCTCCAGCGGGTCGGCGAGGTCCGCCGCCGCGGCGGCCAGCTCGGGCTCGAACGGGTCGCCGGCGACCGCCGCACCCTCGAGCAGCCGGCGCGCCGGGAGGTCGAGCGCGCGCAGCTCGCCCGCGATCGCCTCCGCGACGCCGCCGGGCAGCGCGACGCCCGCGCGCGCGAGCTGCTCGATGTAGAACGGGTTCCCGCCGCTCTCGCGCAGGACGGCGTCGCGCCGCGCGGTGGGCAGCTCGCTCCCGATCAGCTGCAGCGCCTCGTCGGGGTCGAGCGGGCCGAGGTCGATCCGGACCAACTCTCCGTCGCGGAACCCGTCCGGCGCCGGCGGCCGCAGGGCCGCGGCCACGAGCACCTGCGCCGACGGTGGGCGCCGGATCAGCGCGAGCAGCAGCTCGATCGAGGCCGGGTCGGCGTCGTGCATGTCGTCGAGGGTGAGCACGAGCGGGCGCGTCGCGGCGAGCCGCCCGAGCAGCTCGATCAGCGCCCGGTGCGCGCGGTAGCGCTCGACGGCGAGGGTCGGCGTCGCGTTGTCTGCGAGCGACGGGAAGATGCCGCCGAGCTGCGCGAGGTCCAGGCCGCGCAGCTGCGTGTCCGACAGCGTGGCGACGTGCGCGTCGAGCGCGTCCACGAACGGCCCGTACGGCACCTCGCGCTCGAACTCCGCCGCCCGGCCGCTCAGCACGAGCGCGCCCGCCACGCGCTCGCGCAGCGCGGCCAGCAGGCGCGACTTGCCGATCCCGGGCTCGCCGGTGATGGCCACCACGGCGGGAAGCCGCGTGAGCGCCTCGTCCAGGCGGGCCAGTTCGCGTGCGCGGCCGATCATCCTGGCGCGGGATGGTCGCACGCCGCGCGGTCGCTCAGCGTGCCGCGCTGAACAGCTCCCCGATCGTCCGCTGCAGTAGAGCGAGCGCGGCCTCACGCGGCGTGTCGTGCACGACCGCGTGCTCGGCCGCCGCGTGCACGAGCGCGAGGTACATCGTGATCAGCCAGTCGACGGGGACGTCGGTACGGAACGCGCCCTGCCTGCGCCCGCGCACGACGAGCGCCTCCACCGGCGCGATCAGCGCGCCGTGCGTGCGGTGGCGTGCGCCGTCGGACACGTACTCGCCGGCACGCCGCACGAGGCCCTCCGAGCCGGCGAGCTGGCCCCAGGAGGCCGCGACCATGCGCTCGAGCGCCGCGTCCGCGGGCCCTTCGTCCGGTCGGGCGGCGGCGAACGCGGCGGTGGAGGCCACCACGGTGCGCTCGACCGCCGCCTCCACGATCTCGCCCACGCTCTTGTAGTGCGCGTAGACGGTCGGTCGCGACAACCGCGCTTCGCCCGCGACGGAGACCATCGTCAGCGGCTCCCCGCGGCCGAGCAGCCGCTCGGCCGCGTCGAGGATCGCGACCGCGTTGCGCTCGGCGGTCGCGCGGCGGTGGTCAGTGCTGGTGGGCATGCAGGTACTCGGCGGGACGCGCGGCCATCGCGCCCAGCATGGCAAGCAGCATCCCGACGTGCTCCCACATCATCAGCGCGTCGAAGTCCACGGCGCCGAGCAGCGTGATCGCCGCGAACGTCGGCACGAACATCGCCGCCGTCATCTCCGCGCACGGCCGCCAGCCGTGCCCGCGGAAGCGCATCCAGGCCACCATCGGCACGGTCATCGTGACCGCCATGCCGAGCAGCAGCAGCGCCGGCGCGTCGACCTGCAGCTCGGACGAGCTGGACCCGAGCGCCCGCAACGCGCCTTCCGCCGGAAGGCCGAGGACGATCATCCCGGCGAACATCGCGATGACCATCTCCACGTAGTGCCGAATGAAGTGCCGCATGCCGTGCTCCTTTACATCGCTGTATACCCGGACCGTAGCGCAGGGTTTACACGCGTGTCAAGCAAGTGAATCGAGCCACTACCACGCCTCACCGGTTTCCCGCAAGTCGAACCTCACCTCGAAGTGGTCGCGATGTCACGAACGGCCGCTGATCTGCTAGTAATCGGACCGACCGGTCCGTAGGCTGACGGACGTTCGACCGCTCGGGAAGGTAGTCTGCATCCTGACCATGCCCAGTACTGCATCAACCTCATCTAGTAATGGCCATCGGCCCGCGGGGGAGACGTCGGAGGCGCGGATCGCGAAAGCACTCGCGCATCCGCTGCGCGCGCGCATCCTCCAGCGCCTCGGCGAGCGGGTGGCCAGCCCTGGCGATCTCGCGGTGGAGCTCGGGGCTCCCCTCGGCGTCGTCAGCTACCACGTGCGCATGCTGCGCGACTACGACTGCGTCGAGCTCGTGCGCACGGAGCCGCGCCGCGGCGCGCTGCAGCACTTCTACAAGGCCACGGCTCGTCCGAACCTCGACGAGGGGCAGTGGCGCACGCTCCCGTCCGGGCTGCGCGGCGAGCTGGCGGACGAGACGATCGGCGAGCTCGTCTCCGATCTCGCGGCGGCGGCAGACGCCGGCGCGCTCGAGGACGCGGAGGTCGTGATCACGCGCACGCCGCTCGAGCTCGACGAGAAGGCGTTCAAGAAACTCAACAAGCTACTGGCCAAGACCCAGGAGCAGGCGCTCGCCATCGCGGCGGAAAGCGCCTCGCGCGGCACCGAGGGCGTCTTCGCGACCGAGCTCGGTGTCCTGCACTTCAAGCGCGCCGCGGCTCAGGACTGAGCCGGGCGAGCAGCTGCGCGGTCAAGGAGAGGACCGCGCGGTTGCTCTAGTCCGTGATGCTGCGCCCATGCGCTTGACTGACACAGATCGGCGCCTGGTCGCACTGATGGGATCGTATGGGCCGCTTGGACATCGACGCGCTGTACGGCCGGCACGGCGAGGAGCTGCTGCTGTTCCTCACGCGCCGCACGGCCGACCCGCAGGTCGCGCTCGACCTGTGGGCTGAGACGTTCGCGCAGGCGATCGCCGCCTCGCGGCGGTTCCGCGGGCGGACGGGTGAAGAGGCGGCGGCGTGGCTGTACACGATCGCCCGCCGCCAGCTCGCCCGCTACTACGAGCGAGGGCGGACCGAGCAGCGCGCGGTGCAGCGGCTGCGCTTCGAGCGCGAGCCGGCGTCCCCGAATCTGCTCGCCGAGCTGGCCGAGCGCGCCGGCCTGAGCGAGCTGCGCGCCGAGCTCGCGGGTGCGCTCGCGCAGCTCTCTCCGGGCGTGCGGGAGGCGGTCCACCTACGGGTCGTCGACGACGTCCCGTACGCGGAGCTCGCGGGCCGCCTGGGCATGAGCGAGCAGGCGGCTCGCACCCGCGTATCGCGCGGCCTGGCGAGGCTCGCCGGGCTGCTCGACGCGGCCACCATCGAACACGCGAGGTCATCATGAGCGAGCTCGACGCCTACCTCGAGCGCTTCGGCGCGCAGGTCCGCGGCGCCAAGCCGCCGCGGCGGCGCGGGCAGCTCGCGGCCGGGACGCTGCTCGTCGTCGCCGTGGCGGTCCTCGGCGCCGTGCTGGCGCTCGGGCCGGGCGGCGGGACGCAGCCCGTGGACGCGGTCGCCGCCGCCCGCCGCGCGCTCGACCCCCGCGGGGTGATCCTGCACATGCGCATCCGCACCGACGCGCCGCCCGGCGTCAGCGGTATCCAGCAGGCCTACCAGGAGACGTGGACCGCGCAGGCACCCGAGCGCTGGCGCCTGAAGCAGTGGTGGGTCGGCGGGCCGGCGCAGGAGCAGGCCGCGTACGCCGGGGGCGAGCTGTCGTGGCTGCGCGCCGGGACGCTGACGGTCCGGCAGGGCTACAAGGACGACACGCCGCAGTCGCGGCTCCCGAACATGCTTACGCAGGGCGCCGAGCCGGACACCGACCTGCGCGGCATGCTCGCGTCGGGCGCGGTGCAGGACCGGGGCGAGGTCCAGTCCGGCGGCCGGACCGTGCGCCGCCTCGTGCGCACGAGCCGCCACGTCGACACGGTGATCGACGTCGACCCGGCGACCTTCGCCCCCGTCGGCGGGTCGACGACCACGAAGTTCGGCAACCGCGGGCCGGCGATGACGTCGACGTTCGTGGTGGAGGCGTTCGAGCGGCTCCCGATCACGCCGCAGAACGAGGCGCGGCTGCGGATCGTCGTGCCTGAAGGGACCAAGCGCGTCGTGCACAGCTCGGCGGACGTGCGCCGCTTCGAGCGCGAGTACCGCGAGTGGCGCAAGCGCTGCCGCGAGCGCAAGGACGGAAGGTCCGCGTGTCCGGGCACGCCGCCCAGGTTGGACGGGTGAGCGCGCGCCCGCTGACCCGTGAAGAGGGGGCGCTCAACGCGCCGGGGCGAACGCCCTTTCAGCGGTGGTCATCGCCTGCGCAGAATCCGCGTGCTCGCCGCCAGCGCGGCCGCTGCGAGCAGTGCGAGGACAGCGATCACCGACTCGGGCAGCGGGTTGCGGCCGATGCTGGCCACCGGTGTGATCGGACGGCCCTCGATCGCCGGCGGGTCTCCGCCGCGTTCGTTGGCGCGCTCGATCGCCCGCCAGTCCTGCTCGGTCGAAGGGCCGACGACGATGCCCGGGTCCTTGCCCGTGAGTTGTGCCGCGGGCGCGGGCGAGGGGGTGGACGCGGCGGCCGGCCGGGACGCGGGCGGGGCTGCCGCCGCTGGTGAAGGCTCCGGCGGTGGGGTCGGGTTCGGGTTCGTCACCTTGGTCTTCTCCGCGATCGCGCGCGAGATCACGTCCTGGCAGTCCGCGTACTCGGAGATGCCCGCCGGCAGGTTGTTGATCGCCGTGCGCATCTCCGTGACGGAGTAGTCGCCCTGCAGGACGCTGTCGTCGACGCAGTCGACGACGATCGGGTCCCACTCCTGCGCGTGGACCGCGGCGACGGGAACGAGCAGGAGAGCCGCCACGACGGCGACCATGCGGAGCGCGAGCACATCATTGAGACGCCGCCGTCCGGGCCGGGTTGCGCAGAAGGTCCTCACTCAGCGCCCACAGACGTCGCGCCGACTGCGGGTCGATCGCGGGCGAGCGCGACATCGGCGGGCGGGTGGTCGAAGTCCATCGGCCGCGGTTCGGGGTCCAGGGGCGAGACGTCGTTGTCCGAGAGGTAGAGGCCGCCGAGGCCGGCGAGCAGCGGGCCGGCGAGCTCGGCTCCACGTTCGCGATCCGCCAGCACGGGCAGCTGCTGCTGCTCCACGTCCTGCGCGCCTACCTCGACCTCGCCGAGCTCCCGCCCGGCCTGCTCCACGCCATCAAGGACGATCGCCTGCGGCCCGCGCTCGACCGCATGCACGAGCGGCCGGGGAGCCGTGGGGCCTGCAGGACCTCGCGCGCGCCGCCGCCATGTCACGCACGTCGTCCCCCGAGCGCTTCCGGGCCGCGGCCGGCGTGCCGCCGCTGACCTACCTCAACCAGTGGCGCATGGTGCTCGCCCAGCGCGCGCTGCGCGACGGCGACGTGCGGCTCGGACCGCTCGCGGCGGAGCTGGGCTACGGGTCCGAGAGCGCCTTCAGCACCGCGTTCAAGCGCATCGCCGGCGAGTCACCGCTGCGCTACCGCCAGCGCGTGCGTGCCGCGTCTCCACGCTAGCTTCCCGAACGTGTCGTCACCGCTGCACATCGGCTGCACCGCGTGGGCGATCATCGCGGTCGCCGGGTTCGTGAACCTGACCCGCGCGCCCTACGCGCTCGACGACCCGGCATGGCTGTTCGTCCAGTGGCTGCTGTTCGTGGGTGCGTCGCTCGCGGCGACCGCGGCGGCGCTGCTGGTCCCGGCCCTGCTGGTGCTGGTGATTCGCCGCACGGCAGCCGGGCTGGCGTGGCTCGCCGCGCCGCTGCTGGTCATCACCGCCGTGGCGCTCTTCCCGGTCCACCGCATGTGGTTCGAGGCCGAACTCGCCCACGGCGCCGTACCGCTCGCGCAAGCCGTGGTGATGGAGCCGGTCCCCGACCGCGAGCGCGTGTATGAGCGGCCCGCGGTCGTCTACGGCGAGTCCTGTTGCGGATAGCCGCGACAGGGCGATTGCGAACCCCAGCCGGTGGGCAGAATCGTCTTGTCGCGCCGCAAGACCCTCCTCATACCTTGCGTCGTAACAACCCTCCTCCTCACTCAGTGAACGGGGCGTCCCTTCGGGGGCGCCTCGCTTGCTTTCTGGCGCCGTCGTAGGTCGGGCTGCGCTCGACGGCGCGGCCGATCGCCAGCGCGGCCGTGCGCACGGCGGGCGCCATCGCTTCCGGACTCGAGCGCGAGCGGCGGGCCACCGCGAGCGCCAGCGCGGCGATCGGGCCGTTCTCGCCGGGGATCGGGGCGGCGACGCCCAGCACGCCCGCGGCCGACTCCTCGCGGTTGATGGCGAGCCCGCTCTCGGCGATGGTCGCCAGCTCGGCACGCAGCCGCGCCGGGTCCGTGACCGTCCCGGGGCCGTGGCGGTCGAGCCCTCCGGCGCACAGCGCGTCCACGGCCGCGGGGGCCGACGCCAGCAGCACCTTGCCGGCCGCGGTCACATGCGCCGGCAGCCGGCCGCCCACGCGCGACGGCACCGGTGGCGCGAGGCGGCCGGACCACTGCTCGATCCAGACCGTGTCGGTGCCGTCGAGCACGGCGAGCGACACCACCTCGTGCGTCGCCGCGTACAGGTCGCCCATATACGGGAGGGCGAGCTCGCGCAACTGCGCGCGCTGCGGCACCAGCTGGCCCAGCTCGAAGAGCCGGAGTCCCGGGATCAGACCCTCCGGTGTGCGCTCGAGCCCGCCCCAGGCGACGAGCGGGGCCACGGCGCGGTGGACCGTCGTCAGCGGAAGGCCGGTCCGGCGTGCGAGCTCGCGCAACGTGACGGGCTCGCCGTCCAGCGCGTCGAGGAGCGCGAGCATGTTCCGTTGGACGGAACGCATCGCGCACAGTGTCGCGCACGCTCCGGCAGGCTCGGCGCCATGACCATGACCCGCGTTCCTTCTCCCTCGCCGTACGCCCCGACGATCGGCTTCAGCGCGGCCGTCCGTGCCGGCGACTGGGTCTTCGTGAGCGGCATGACCGCGGTGTCCGGCGACGGCGAGGTCGTCGGCGCCGACGATCCCGCCGAGCAGACCCGCGAGGTCGTGCGCAAGCTCGCCGCCGCGCTCGAGGCCGCGGGCGCCGGTCTGGGCGACGTCGTGCGCACGCGGATCTACCTCGTCCACCCGAGCGACTGGGAGGCGGTCGGGACCGTCCACGGGGAGGCGTTCGGTGAGGCCTCGCCGGCCGCGTCGATGCTCGTCACCGGTCTGCTCGATCCGCGGATGCGGGTGGAGATCGAAGCGGTCGCGTACGCGCCCGCCTGAGCTAGACGACCTGCGCGGCCGCGTGGCCCGACGCCCACGCCCACTGGAAGTTGAACCCGCCGAGGTGGCCCTGGACGTCCAGCACCTCGCCGATGAAGTACAGCCCCGGGCTCTTGAGCGACTCCATCGTCTTGGAGGACACCTCGCGCGTGTCGACGCCGCCCAACGTCACCTCGGCGGTGCGGTAGCCCTCGGTGCCGGCCGGGACGAGCTGCCAGCCGCCGAGCCGGTCGGCGATCTCGCGCAGCTGCGCCGGCGTGTACTGCTTCATGGGCTTGGACGCGAACCAGTGCTCGGCCAGCAGCGCCGCCAGCTTCTTGGTGAAGACCTCCGACAGCACCGTCTTGAGGTCGCTGTTCGGGCGCGCGGCCTGCTCGGCCTGCAGCCACTCCAGCGCGTCGCGGTCGGGCAGCAGGTTGATCTCGACGACGTCGCCCGGGCGCCAGAACGAGGAGATCTGGAGGATGGCCGGGCCGCTCAGGCCGCGGTGGGTGAACAGGAGGTTCTCGCGGAAGCTCTCGCCGTTGCAGCGCGCCACGCAGTCCGCGGACGTGCCCGACAGCTCGGTGCACAGCTCCTTCAAGCGCCCGGACAGCGTGAACGGCACCAGCCCGGCGCGCGTGGGGAGCACGTTGTGCCCGAACTGGCGCGCGACCTCGTAGCCGAAACCGGTGGCGCCGAGCGTCGGGATCGACAGCCCGCCGGTGGCGATCACCAGTGACGACGCCGCGACCGGCCCCAGGTCGGTGGCCAGCTCGTAGCCGGCCGCGGCCTTCTCGATCCGGTGCACCGACGTGTCCAGGTGCAGTTCGACGCCCGCCTGCTCGCACTCGGCCAGCAGCAGCCGCTGGATGTCCTTGGACTTGTTGTCGCAGAACAGCTGACCGAGCTTCTTCTCGTGGTACGGCACTTCGTGCTTGCTCACGAGCGCGATGAAGTCCCACGGCGTGTAGCGAGCCAGCGCCGACTTGCAGAAGTGCGGGTTCGTCGACGTGAAGTTCGCCGGCTCCGCGTACATGTTCGTGAAGTTGCAGCGCCCGCCGCCGGACATGAGGATCTTCTTGCCGGCCTTGTTGGCGTGGTCGACGAGCAGCACCCGACGACCGCGCTCGGCGGCGGTGACGGCGCACAGCATTCCGGCGGCACCTGCGCCGATGATCACAACGTCGGGGGCGAACAACGCGTTCACCCTAGAAGCGCCGGTGTTCAGCGGGCCGGCGCGAAGCGCCCGCGCTCGACGGCGGCGTCGAGCATCTGCAGCGTGCGGCGGTCCGACTCGATCGCGTCGCGGACCACACCGCGCAGCCGTTGCAGCTGTTGCACGGCGGTCCGGTGCGCAGCGGCGTAGGTCGCGAGGTTGGTGTTCATCGCGTCGATCTCCTCGACGGAGAAGCCGTTGTGGAACAGCCAGGCGACGGCCGGGCCGGACTCGAGAGTGCCGCGCAGCCGCTCCGCTGCGGCGGCTCGCTCCTCGAGCTGTGACTGCAGCGTCAGCGCATGCGCGACGTGTCCTTCGACGCGCATCAGTCGCAGCTCGTCGTCCATGTACTCCAGCTGGAGGTGGCGCATCATGGCGACGCGGTCCGCCCGCTCGGGGCGGGCGTCGATCGCGGCGGCCTGCTGGAGCATCTGGCCGCCTGCCGCGACGCGAGCCGTCTGCAACTCGGTCGCGTACTGCCCGATGTTGGTGTTCGCGAGCGTCAACGGCGACAGGTCGGCCGGGCGCTGCCATTGCTCGAAGAACGCTCGACCGCTGCCCTGGGCGGCGCGGGCGGTGTGCCGCATCCCGGCGAGCATCGCGTCGTGCACCCACCCCGTCAGCAGGTTCTGTGCCAGCCCCGCCGCGAGGCCGACCGCCACGGAGGTCACCGACGCGGGCGGCCGGCCCGCCGGCTCGGTGGCCGGCGGCACCGGGGCCGGTGCCCGCCTGCCGGCGGGCTCGGCAGCCGCGGGCGCGGACGCCGTGCGCGGCGCTCCCATGACGCGCCGGGCCGGTTCGACGTCCGGCGCCTGTGGTCGAGCCGCGGACGGACGTCGCCCTCCGTCATCGCCGCCGGTACCTTGCGCCGCCGCGCCTCCGCTCGGAGGCGGCGGAGGCGGTGAACCACCGACGGGCGGAGGCGTCGTCGGCGGCGGCGCGCCGCCCGAACCGGTGGGAGGGGTCGGCGGGCGCGTCACCCCACCCGCGGCGTCGATCGTGATCGGCGGCAGGTTCAGCAGCCGCCGCCCCTGCGCGTAGTCCCAGGTCGAGTTGACCAGCGGCACGGAAGTGCACTCGGGCGCCAGGCGAAGTCCTCGGATCGTCGCGGTGACGCTGCCGGCGTTGCGCCGGTACGCGCGATCGAGGCTCCACAACTCCGCGTTCGACGCGCGCGCCTGCGTGGCCACCAGCAGGTCGTCGTCAGAGAGCGCGTTGGACCTGAGGTTCGCCGCGTAGTCGCGGACCCGGTCCGCCATCGTGGAGCTCGATCCGGCCGGGGCGACCGTCAGCTGCAGGTCCGCCAGCATCGCGCGGTAGGCGGCACGCATCTGCGGGTCCTCGATGTCGTCCGTGATCTCTCGCATCGCCTGATGGGTGACGTACAGCCGGTGCCCGGCCTGCTGGAGCCCGCGCAGCGTGCTCGCCGCCGCTGCGTTGCCCCGATTGATCTGGTCGAGCACGTTGCCGTCGAGCATGATCGTCCGCGTCTGCGGCGGGGCGACCGTCCCCGTGCCGCCGCCTCCTCCGCCACCGCCGCCCTCGCCACGCCCGTTGCGCGCCAGAACACGGCCGAACGCTTGGTTGCCGATCGTCGCGGCGAGCGACCGCGCCCGCTCGGGCGTACCGGCCAGCGCCAGCTCCAATGGTGGCGCCCCGACGCGCTCGGGCACTGAGGCCGGCGTTTCCTGCAGCGCGCGCTCGTGTGCCACGGAGAGACGCTAAGCCGATCCTGCGGACAGGTCAACCGGCCGATTGCGCCTGCCTATAAGCCTGGAAACTGGGTTCCGGACCGCCAGATTCTGGCCCCGGTCACACGCGACGGTCCTGAGGGATCTATGGTCCGTGAAACGGTGCCGGCCGGGGCGCGGGAAAGGGAGAGCGGGTACGAATCGTCCAACCTTTGCCCGGCACACCCGGCCGGCGGACGAGTGCGGCGCCGATCTGCCGTGACGCGTTGAGTAGGCGCGTCACAGCGCGTCGCAGCTCGACGTTGACAACTTAGCCACTCGGTGCCCGTCGACGGCACTTTTTCGCGCGCGCCGGTCCGGACCGCACCGACCGTGCCTCGGTCTCGGTGTCCGCGCGCGTACCCGCGCCCGGGCACTTGAAACTCAACTTCCGGGCCATGTCCCTGCGCGGACATTCTTTCAATGAGGCGTCCGTGAGCGGTTGACAGAACCTGGATCGGCGTGTTGGGTTCTGACCGAGTCGCTGCGGGGGAGCCTGCGGCGGACCCCAATAAGAGAGCGGGTACGAGATGTTCGCCTCTACGGCGCGTCGGGTCGTTCGCTGGTGGCTGTCCCGGTTCGGTGGTGAGGACGCCAGGCCGACTCGATTCGTCGTGGTGGCGCTCGCCACGCTCGCGGGGCTGGCTGCAATCGCGACGGCTGGAGCTCCGGTCCGCGCTCAGCGCGCGTCCGAGACGGCGACACCTTCGAGCACCGCGCCGGCCGGGACACCCACCGGCACAGCGCCGGCCGCGACGCCGACGGGCACCGCGCCAGGGGTTACACCCACCGCCTCGCCAACTGCGACGCCGACACGCTCGGCGGCAACGCCGACACCGGCGCCGGCAGCACCAATCAGGCGGCCGAAGCATTCAAGCGAGCCGAACGCGGTCGCGAACCGGGCAGCGTCGAAGACCGCGTTCCGGACGCTCAGCGCCGACGCTGCCGGGCGCTTGGCCTTGGACCGGTTCCCCGGCATGGTCGGGCCTCGCCGGTCCGTGTTGGAGCGCGTCGGCTCACCGGCTGAGAGCTCGCGGCTGCAACGTCCCAACGCCGCGCTGCTGACGGACAAGCAGGGTGAGACGTCGGCGCTCGTCTCGTCGGCGCCGGTGCAGTCGGCGGTGGGCTCGGGTCGGCTCGCCCCCGTCGACCTGGGCTGGCGCGCGTCCGCGTCCGGCTTCTCGCTCAAGAATCCGCCGCGCGAGGTGGCCGTCGGCGCCTCGGCGCCCGACGGTGCTCGCTTCAAGGACGGCGGCATCGGGTTCGCACCCGTGGGAGCGCCGCGAGCTCCGGGCGAGATCGTGGGCGGCAGCGTCTTCTACGCCAACGTCGCGAGCGACGTCGACTACCTGGTCGCCCCGCGCACCAGCGGCCTCGAGGCCA
Source organism: Solirubrobacter deserti (assembly GCF_003344625.1). Lineage (GTDB taxonomy): Bacteria > Actinomycetota > Thermoleophilia > Solirubrobacterales > Solirubrobacteraceae > Solirubrobacter > Solirubrobacter deserti. Next base: position 598,971 of record NZ_QPKJ02000001.1, read on the forward strand.
TGTTCGTGTTGCGTTCGCAGGACAGCCCGGAGCGCGTCGCGCTCGAGTACCGGCTGGAGCCGGGCCTGACCGTCCGCGCGCCGCTGGCGCCGGGTCGATCGGCCGAGATCGTGCGCGGTGAGACGGTGATCGGCGCCACGACGCCGGTGCGGGCCGTCGACGCCGAGGACGTCCCGGTCACGACGCGGGAGTCGGTCGTCGACGGCAAGCTGGTGATCGAGATCGCTCACCGCGGCGCGGGTCTGCACTACCCGATCCTCATCGACCCGACGGTCTACTACATCGAGAACGCGGTGGGCTTCTTCCAGCCGGATCTGAGCGCGCCGGTCCAGGGTTCCAACGGCTACCTCCAGTACTACCTGAACAACCAGTCCGGCACGGCTCCCGGCGACTGGGGCGAGTTCCGCTATGAGCCGCCGGGATCGGCGTACGTCGTGGCCGCCGGCGGCGAGCTCTATCGCTATGGCGCGGGCTACAGCGAGAGCGTCCTCGGACTCCGGGACTCCGGTGGTTCATGGGTACCCGGCAGCCCGGTCGCGGCGCCGGACGGCGCGGTCACCGTGTGTGTGATCTACAGCTGCGAGGAGCCGGAGTCCTACGACAGCCCGACGAACGATCTCTCCTACTTCTCGGGCACGCAAGCGGTGTTCCGGATGGACGTGTTCGCACCGACGTCATGGGAGGACCACATCGTGTTCGCGCCGTGGCTGCAGGTGGATGACCCGGACGTCCCGACGCTGTCCGCGGTCACCGGCGCATCCGGCGGCTGGGTGGGGACCGCCTCGCGCACCGTGTCGGCGACGGCGTCGGACGGCGGGCTCGGCGCCATCGCCTTCGAGCTCGTCCGCAACGGGACGGTGCTGGCGACGACGGACCGCACGGACTGCACGCCCGGCTCTCCTGCCACCGGTGGTTGGTACCCGTCCTGCTCGAGCAATTGGGCGGCTTCGCTCTCCTACAGCGCCAGCTTGTTGCCGGACGGCGCCTCCACGCTCGGCGTGCGCGCTCGCGACGCCGCCGGCCACGTCTCGGCGCTGCAGACGTGGAACGTCCAGGTGGATCGCAATGCGCCGACGGTGTCTTTCAGCGGGTCGTTCGCGAACCCGGTGGGTTCTGGCAGCGACATCGGCATCACGGGCACTGACAGCTCGGGCGGCTCAGGCATCGCCAAGGTGCACGTGAGCGTTGACGGCGTCGCGAAGCCGTCGATCGACTTTTCCTGCTCGGGCGGCTGCTGGAACTCCCGGACTGGCTACCACTCGTTGGATCCCGCCTCGTATTCCGAGGGGCTGCACACGATCACGGTGCGGGCGGAGGACGCTGCGGGGAACCTGTCGACCGCGCTGACGCGCAACATCTACGTGGTCCATCCGGACGGGCTCAACCGCGGCCGGTTCGGGCTCGAGAACTTCTTCGCCTACGAGAGCACGCCGACGGGCGCGGGCACCGCGGCGCACGTGAACGCCGCCAACGGCAATCTCGTCTGGCATTCGACCCCGGTCGTCAACCCCGGTCGCGGGTTGTCGAGCGTGGTCAACCTGACCTACAACTCGCAGGATCGCGGCGCCTACGTCGGCTCGCTGATCCGTGAGGGCGGCACGAAGGTCGTCGGCTATTCGATCACCTCCGCCGGCTATCTCAGCGGCACGGTGTACGGCGAGGCCGGACACGGCTTCTCGCTGGGCATCTCCGGCCTCACGCGCCTCAACGAGCCGCTGCGTCGTCTCGCCGGCGCGAGCGCCGATGATCCGTCCACGCTCGGCCTCACCGACGTCGACGGCACCTATCACGAGTTCTGGCGTGTTCCGAACACCAACCGGTTCTCGGCGCCGGCCGGGGTGGAGCTGGCGTTCCGGATCTACTCGACCACCGACCCGGCGCGCAAGTTCGCCGCGACGCGCCCTGACGGCGTGACGTTCTTCTTCGACACCGAGGGCTACCAGACCTACATCACGGATCGCAACAACAACACGATCCGCTTCGACTACGAGCGCTACTCGAAGGTCACCGGCAACGTCTCGGACTGCAACGGCTCGCCCTCCGCGAACCTGCTGTGCACCAAGCGCGTGATCCGGGTGGTCGACCCCTACGGCGTCCAGCACGGTGGGGCCGAGACCGCCAAGCGATCGCTGACCATCAGCTACCGACCCGGGCCGACACTGCCCACCGGCAGCCACACCCTCGACATCCACGACGTCCAAGCGCTCGCCGGCCCGGTCGGAGGTCGCGCCGGCCGCATCTCGCGAATCGTCGACCACGCCGGCCGCGTCACCGACTTCGGCTACGACGCCGACGGCTACCTGACGACCCTCAAGCAAGGCGAGGTCGTCTCGCCCAACGGCACGCCCAGCACCGCGCACGTGCGCACCACCACGTTGACCTACGCGGGCTCGGGCCCCAACCGTCAGCTCGCCAGCGTGATCGACCCCCGCGGCAACGACACCACGCTCGCCTACGAGACCCCGGCGGCGCCCGGCGCGGCCGGCGTGAAGAGCGTCGGCATGCGCTCCACCTCGATCACCAACCGTCGCGACCACGCCACCGCGTTCTCCTACGACGACCCCAACCGCTGCTTCACCGCCACCGCCCCGGTCAACCGCGACACCAAGTACTGCACCGACACCGTCGGTCGCGCCGTGACCATCACGGACGAGCTCGGCACCGTGACCGAGATGGGCTGGAGCACGGACAACTACATGACGCGCTACGAGGTCGCGGCCAACCGGCCCGAGGCGGCTGAGACGGAGATCACCTACACCCGTCTCGGAGACCCGGTCACGATCACCGACCCGCTCGACCGCGTGACCACGCTCAGCTACCGCTTCGGCACCGAGAGCGGCCCGACCAACGGCGGCCTCGACGACGGCACGCAGTACGTCACCGACCTCACGTCGCTGCGCCGGCCGGCGCGCGGCAACACGTTCCTGTTCCCGGCGCCGACGGTGACGTTCGGCCTGGACAACGCGGGCAACGTGACCAGTCGCACCTACGCGGGGTTGGCGCCGGCGCAGACCGAGTACGGCAGCTACGGCCTCATCAACTGGGAGGAGGACGAGCACGACAACCGCACGAGCTACTCGAGCTACGACGCCAACGGCATGCCGACGGTCGTGGTCGATCCGCGCCAGAACGCGGGCGAAGCCGGCTACGACGGTACGTGGCGTTACAACTACGACCCGGTCGGCAATCTGCTGGCGGTCACCGACCCGCGCGGCGGGACGTCCGCAACGCCGGGCCAGCCGTACACCACGTCGTTCGTCTATGACGCGTTCGACCGCGTGCGCGAGTCGTGGACGCCGAAGTGCACGGACCCGAGCAACGACCCGGACGAGGGCTGCCCGACCAAGACGTGGAGCCATCGTCTGACCGAGTACGACGCGAACGGCAACCCGACGCGCTCGACCGACGCCGAGGGCGCACACACCGACCGCGAGTTCACGGCGATGGACGCCGTGTCGTTCGAGCTCGCCCCCGCCGTGAACCATCACGGCGAGCAGGACCCGGCTCGTGAGAAGACGTCCTACGACTACGACGCGCGCGAGAACGTGACGCTCGTCACCTCGCCGGAGGGCAGTCAGTCCGCGAGCGTGGCCGGGGATCACGCGACGGCGTACGAGTACGACGCGATCGACCGGCTCGTCGTCGAGCAGCGCCAGAGCCGCGGCGACGCGGTCAAGAACCTGATCACCTCCTACGCCTACGACTGGCGCGACAACGTCGTGGGAGTCGCCGACCCGCTGGCCAACAAGGTCGGCGACGCGAAGACGAACGCCGCGTCGGCCAGCGCCCAGCGTTGGCTCTACCGCTACGACCTGGCCGACAACCGCGTCGACCAGATCGAGAACCCCGACGCCAGCGGCGGGGTCCCCGCGCTGCGCACGTTCCGGACCTTCGACGCCAACAACAACCTCGCCAGTGTGATCTCGCCGCGCGGCATGACCCTGACCGGCCCGAACGGCACCGCCGCCGAGTTCACGACGACGTTCCAGTACGACGTGCACGACGACGTCACGCTGATAACGCGCGGGGGTCAGCGCACCACGGCGTACGCGCGACGCGACGACGGCAGGATCACGGCGATCACGTCCCCGCGCGGCGTCGCCAGCACGACGGTCGCAGGCGACTTCCAGACCGCGTACACGTACGACCGCAACGGCGACGTGGCCACGGTCACGCTCCCGCGTGCTCCGGGCCAGGTCCCGTCGCGCGCCGCCAAGGTCAAGTACGGCCGCAACGCGGTGGGCGACCCGATCGACATCAAGGACCCGCGCGGCAACGACGAGGCCAACGGCACGCCCGCGCCGCCGGCGCACTACTTCTCCAACCGCTTCTACGACACCGGCGAGCTGCGCTGGACGGACCGCCCGAGCTGGTGGACGGTCGAGCCCGGCGGGCAGCCCGAGGTCCGCGAACGCACCCCGGACGAGTGGCTCTTGTTCGATGGCAGCCGGCCGCAGCTCCCTCAGGGCCCCGGTGACTTCGGCAAGGTCACGGGCATGCCGCTGCCGGACCTGCTGCCGATGGCCGGCGGGACGGAGCTCCGGTACGACGGCGAGATGCGTCTCGAGAGCGTCGTCGACGTGGCCGGCAAGGTCATCGATCTGCGGCGCGACGACCTGGGCCGGATCAAGGGCATCGAGTACCCCTACAAGGCCGACGACTCCTCGACGACGTCGGTCGACGAGGAGGTCCGCATCCCCGCGGAGTTCGGCTTCGATCGCAACGGCAACCTGGTCATGTCCGAGGACGGCGAGGGCGAGCAGACGGTCACCGAGTTCGACCAGTTCGATCGCTGGGTCAAGCGCACGTCGCCTGGCGCCCTGACCGACGGCGGCGACCCGGACGACGATCCGCTGCCGACCGGCGGCTTCCTGGAGGAGGTCACCGAGGCCACCTGGGACGAGAACGGCAACCAGACCGTCTTCGAGAACGCGCGCAACAACGCGACGACCAGCACCTACGACGCGGTCGACCGTCTGCGGAGCGTCAAGGACCCGCTCGATCACGTCACGACCTACGACTACGACGCCAACGGCAACCAGACGTGTGAGCGCATGCCGCGAGGGAACACGTCCACGTCGACGACGTGCGCCGCCGGCGACTTCACCACGATCCGCGACTACACCCGCTTTGACGAGCTCAAGACGGTGTCGCAGCAGGCGGGCTACGAGAGCGAGGCCGACCAGGTCCTCACGACGACGTTCGCCTACGACCTGGACGGCAACCAGATCACGGTGACCGCGCCCGGGGCACGGCGCGGCCCCGGCGGCGGTCTTCGCACGCAGGTCACCGAGCGCCGCTACGACGGTGCCGGGCGGCCGTTGATCGTGATCGAGGGGAGCAAGCACACTGGCGACCAGGAAGACGCCGCCTTTGACGATCGCACCGTGACGGTCATGGAGTACGACCTCTCGGGCAACCTGCGCCGGGTCGTCAATCCGAGGGGGGCACCGAACCCCGACAACATCAACCTCGACAACCCGGGCGCGGCGCTCGCGGCCCTGACCAACGACGACGGCTCCTCGATCCCGCCCGTGGGCAGCAATCCGCCGGCCACCGCCGCCACGTATCACGCCACGGTGTTCTCGCTCAACGAGGACAACCATCTCCGCTCGACCTGGCTGCCCGTCGGCGCCAACAGCACCAACGACAGCGAAGACGACGTGCAATGGCGCTCGATCGTCGAGCGCGATCAGCGTGGCCGGGTGAAGTGGATCGACGCCCCGTACCGGAGCACGACGGCCAACCGCGCGCGCACCGGCTACTACTACTACGACAACGGCTGGATCCGGGAGTCGACCGACGAGTACGTCGTCGACCCCAACGAGGACGACGATGACGACGGCCTCCGCGAGGGCGCGTACACGTACGACTTCGACAAGCGCGGCCTGCAGGTCAAGTGGGACGCGGAAGGTCCGCGTAGCGTCACGCGCCACTACTACCCGAACGGCCAGCTGCTGCGGCGGATTGCCACCGGCGATGACACCGGCCCGCGGCGCTACAGCTACGGCTACAACCGCAACCGCTCGACGATCAGCATCCGGCAGACCAATGACGGCCGCGAGACGCACAGCGTCTACGACGTCGCCGAGCGCCTCACCGAGGTCAACGAGGTCGACACCAACGACAGCTGGGACGACGACAAGGACACCTTCTACGACTACGACGCGGACGACAACATCACCGTCCGCAAGACCGACGGCAACCTCGGCACCAACCCGGCGTACTCCGGCGGCAAGACGTCGACGTTCGAGTACGACTCGATCGGCCGCGAGCGCAAGGTCACGGTCGACACAAGCAACCAGGCGGACCGGATCACCCGTACCACGTGGTGGCCGGCCGGCCGCAAGGCCAACGTGCTGCGCCAGAACGGCGAGGTCTGCCAGCGCACCTACTTCGACACCCAGGGCCGCGTCACCGCGCGTGGCCGGACCACCAACGCCGATGAGCGCGGCTGCGAACACGCGGAGACGAACTACCGCTACTTCGAGTACGACGGCAACAGCAACCGCAAAGACGAGTACCGCTGGAGCAATGCCACTCCGCCGACGAGGGTGTTCTACAACCGGCACGAGTACAACTCGCGCAACCAGCTCGTCTGGTGGAAGCGTGGCGTCGACGCGCGGCCGGTCGACCGCCCGCATCCGGAAGCCGACGAGCCTGTCGTGGGCTCCGAAGTCAAGTACAAGCTCAACGGCGCCGGCGCCACTACCCAGATCCGCGACGAGCGGGCCAACAACCACGTCATCGAGACCGACTTCGACGTGGTCGGCTATCGCCTGAAGACAGCGCGCTATCAGGACACGCGGATCAACAACAACGCCGAGCAGACGCAGTACTTCAAGTACGACTCCGCCGGCAACCTGGCCTGCTCGAGCAGCACCGACAGCAGCAACAACGTCGACAACTGCGCGGGCGGAACCCGCCTCCGCTACGACGGGTTCAGCCGCCTCACCTCCACCGAGGGCGCGAGCACCGACAAGCGCTACGAATACGACGGTCTCGACCGTCGTGACAACGAGTGCGTCCGCGCGACGTCCGGCTGCGCCTCGGGGACGACGCGCGAGCACAGCTACGTCGGCATGACCGAGCAGCTCTCGCGGACCCGCGACCCGAGCGACAGCAACGACACGGTCAACACCTACGACTACGACTCCGCACTCGGGCGCATCGGCCAGGCCAGCGACGACGCCGACCAGAACCGGCACGACTACCACAGCTACTTCACCGACCCGGCCAACGGCAACGTCATCGGACTCGAGGACCCAGCGGGCACGATCGACCCGGACGACCGCTACGACCTGAATCCGTACGGCGAGCAGGAGAATCCCAACAGTCCGAGCGTCGAGGCGGGCGAGAACCCGTTCCGGTTCCAGGGCCACCACTACGACGGCGGCATCCGCGCCTATGACATGCAGGCTCGGTCCTACCTGCCGTCGATCGGCCGCTTCAGCACCGCGGACCGCTTCGAGGACGCCCTCGGGGACTTCGCGCTCCAGTCCGATCACCTGACCCAGGAGCGCTACGCCTTCGGCGCCGGCAACCCCGTCAACCGCGTCGAGTTCGACGGCCACCGGGCCGCCGACGGCGACTGCACCGGGATGACGGACGGCAAGGGCGGCTACCGCAACTGCAAGGCACGGCCGCCGGCGCCCACCGACACCCCCCCGCAGCCCAATCCCCCAGATCACGGACCCGGCTCAGACCCGACCAACAACCCCGCGCAACCTCCAGCCTCGCCTGACGCCGGCAAGACGCCTACTGGCGGCCCGCCGCCGCGGTTCTCCCTGCGCAACATCGGCACGTCGGACTCGCCGCCGGAGGGGTACGAACTCGATCGCGACATCGAGGACGTCCACCTGACGCTCGACGGCCTCGGCCTGTTCCCGTGGCTTGGTGAGCCGGCGGACCTTGCCAACTGCGGCATCTACGCCGTCCGCGGAAAGAAGCTCGACGCCGGCCTCTCGTGCGGAGCTGCGGTGCCCGGCCTGGGCTGGGGCGCAACGGCCGGGAAGTGGAGCAAGCGGGGAGTCGACGGCGCAAAGAGTGGTGCCAAGGTCGCTGTCGACTCGGTCCCCCCGCAGAGCGCGGGGCGGCAGCTCCTCAAGTCGTGCACTGCCATTGGCGGACTGCGCTCGTTCAGCGCAACGACGGGTGTCCTGATGGCGGACGGGACGCTGCGGCCGATCTCACAGATCCGGGTTGGCGATCGGGTAATGGCCGCGGATCCCTTGACCGGCGTGCGCGGGTGGCGACGTGTGCTGGCGGTCTGGAGTCATGACGACACGCTCGTCGATCTGACGATTGGAAGCGAGCGACTGACAACCACTGAGGACCACCCGTTCTGGAACGCCACTGACGGCGAGTGGCAGGACGCCGCCGATCTCACGCCCGGCGATTCGGTCTTCACGGTCACGGGGGAGCGAATCAGCGTCGGCGGCGTGCGGCCCGAGTCTCTCCGGCAGGGGCGCGCGTACAACCTCAGCGTTGAGGATCTCCACACGTACTTCGTCGGTGAAGCCCGCGTGCTGGTGCACAACGACTCGTGCGCTGTTGAGCCCGCGTCCGACGTCCTAAGGTACGCTCCGACCCACGGCCTGAGAGCAGAGACCAGCGCGTACATGCAGAGTCTCAGCAACGACGAGCTTTTGGCGCTGGTCAACAATGCTGAGAGTCGCGAGGGCATCTTGGTGACGCCCGGCGGGAAGCTGATCGGTGGCCACCACCGAGTGGGCGAGCTGCGTCGGCGCATCGAAGGAGGAAGCTTGGATCCGAACGTGAAAGTCCGGGTGGAGACGTTGGACTACTAGTGGCCGGGTCTCCGCCCATTCCGCCCGGCGCCGCCGTTGAGAAGGGAGATCCGGATTTCTGCCTAGCCGTGATCGACCGCAGCCAACTCGCTGTGCTTGAGCAGGAGGCTCAAGCAGCGGGTTGGCCGGCTCGGTGGGGCTCCGCAGCGGCTCTCGAACGTCAGGTTGGGCTTGGCCCCGTCTACGTCCGGCCGATCGTTCGGGAGCGTAGGGACGAGTCTGGTCTGGTCCTGGCATACCGCTGTCTCGTGCTGTTCAGATCGGCGTCTGATCAACGGCCGATTGTCATGACGCTCGATGTCGGGGCCAGCTCTCTGCGATCTCTCGACGTCGTTGAGTTGCAAACGAACGCCGGACGCGCGGCGCTGGACATCTTCTCGCTGCTGCTGCGCGTGACCGATGTTTCGCCGCATGATCTCGGTGGACTTCCAACGCCGTCGACATGATGGTGTGCGACCGAATACGGGCGCTGGTGAGTCGCCAGCGTCCGCAGTCCGATGGTGAAACGCCAGCGGTGTGCCGAGCGACGTTCGGAACCGTGCTCGCGAACTCCGCGAATGTCTGCGGCGTTCGTCGTCGAGGAGCGCAAGTTGTGTGGGGCGCCCCAGTCCGTACAGTGCCTGCTGGGTCTTGCGGGCGACCCTCGGCCACCATAAACGCACGTGGCTACGACACTCGACCGCCCCGACCGGCCGGATGATGGCCGGCCGTGGGCGCTGTACGAGGGTGATCGGATGCTGGGCCAGGGGGTGCGCGAGGCGCGCACGGCGGGCCAGCCCTGCAACACCCGCTGTCCGTGGCGGTCACGATGTTGGTCTACCGCGGGTGCTCGACATAAGCGACGACGCCACCTACATCTCGAAGGGCTCCTCGGCCGCGACCTCGACGACATGTCTCGTTGCTGTCGGCCGCGCGCGGCGCGTCGAAGGCCTCAGCGACACGAGCCCGCTGCCGCCGCGCCGGCCAGCCCTGAGAGGCGACCGGCTCTGACAGTGACGGCGTCGTCCCGCGCCGGCTCGACGGCCGGACGGCTCGCGGTCGGCGACAAGACCGCTCCATGCGCGCCGCGGCGCCGGACTCCGCCCGAGACGACGAAAGCCCCGGAGATCCGGGGCTTTCGTGAGGAGCGGATGAAGGGACTCGAACCCTCGACCTTCTGCATGGCAAGCAGACGCTCTAGCCAACTGAGCTACATCCGCGCGGTGGGCGTCGAGTATAGCCGCCCTTAGGAGCTCTTCCAGGGCGGCCAGTACATTCATTTCATGGCGGACTCCCCAACCGAGCGACGGCCCCGGACTCCGTTGCCCCCGCGGCAGGACGGTAAGCCCCCGGCGCAGCGGCCCGGGAACCAGCCCCAGGGGCGCGCGCCGCGGATGCCCGGCGGGCGCAACTTCTGGATCATCGTCCTCAGCCTGCTGGTCCTCAACTACGTGCTGATGGCCGTGTTCTCGCCCGGGCAGAAGCCGAGCGTGACGATCCCGTACAGCAGCGCGCAGGGCGCGCCCGGCTTCACGCAGATGGTCGACCAGGGCAAGGTCGCGCGGGTGAAGATGGAGGGCGCGACGGTCACCGGCGAGTTCAAGCAAGAGCAGCGCTATCCGGACGCCGAGGCCGAGCCGGCGAAGAACTTCGACACGGAGCTGCCGACGCCGGTCGTCTACGACGGAACGGCGCTGCTGGACCAGCTCAACGAGAACAACGTGGAGATCACGGCCACGCCGATCAACGACGGGCGCGGGTTCTTTACGTCCCTGCTGCTCGGGTTCGGCCCCGTGATCCTGCTCGTGTTCCTGTTCATCTGGCTCTCCCGCCGCGCCGCGGGCGGCCAGATGGGCGCGCTCGGCCAGTTCGGGCGCTCGAAGGCGCGCCGCGTGGAGGGCGACCAGACGAAGGTCACGTTCAACGATGTCGCGGGCATCGACGAGGCCAAGATGGAGCTCACGGAGGTCGTCGACTTCCTCAAGAACCCGCAGAAGTACCAGGCGCTCGGCGGGCGGATTCCGCGCGGCGTGCTGCTCGCCGGCCGCCCGGGCACGGGCAAGACGCTGCTCGCGCGCGCCGTCGCGGGCGAGGCGGGCGTGCCGTTCTTCTCCATCTCCGCGTCGGAGTTCGTCGAGGCCATCGTCGGCATCGGCGCGTCCCGCGTCCGCGACCTGTTCAAGCAGGCCAAGGAAGCGTCTCCGGCGATCATCTTCATCGACGAGCTCGACGCGATCGGCCGCCAGCGCTCCTCGGGCGGCGGTCCGTTCTCCGGCGGCAACGACGAACGCGAGCAGACGCTCAACCAGATCCTCACGGAGATGGACGGGTTCGAGACGGGGGACACGGTGATCGTGCTCGGCGCGACCAACCGCCCCGAGATCCTCGACGCCGCGCTGCTGCGCCCCGGCCGCTTCGACCGGCGCGTGACGGTCCCGCCGCCGGACAAGGAGGGCCGCAAGAAGATCCTGCAGGTCCACACGCGCAGCCTCCCGCTCGACCCGGACGTCGACCTCGACGACATCGCCGCGATCACGCCCGGCATGGTCGGCGCGGACATCGCGAACCTGTCCAACGAGGCGGCACTGCTCGCGGCGAGAAGAGGCCACGCGAAGGTCCAGCGCGTGGACTTCACCGACTCCCTCGAGAAGATCGTGCTCGGCGCGCCGCGCGGCATCGTGCTCTCCGAGGAGGAGAAGCGCCGCACCGCGTACCACGAGTCCGGCCACGCCATCGTCGGCATGCTCACGCCGGGCGCGGACCCGGTGCGCAAGGTCTCGATCATCCCGCGCACGATGTCGCTGGGCGTGACGATCTCCAGCCCCGACTCCGAGCGCACGAACTACGACGTCGACTACCTCACGGGCCGGATCAAGGTCGCCCTGGGCGGCCGGATCGCGGAGGAGCTGGTGTACGGCTCGATCTCCGCGGGCGCGGAGTCCGACATCCAGCAGCTCACCGGGATCGCGCGTCAGATGGTCGGCCGCTGGGGCATGAGCGAGGCCGTCGGCCCGATCGCGGTGATCCCGTCCGACGCCCAGGGCCCGCTGCTGCCCGGCGTGTCCGAGGTGTCCCAGGCCACGCAGCAGCTGATCGACTCCGAGGTCAAGCGGATCGTCGACGAGCAGTACGCGCAGGTCGTCACGCTCCTCGCCGAGAACCGCGACAAGCTCGACAGCCTCACCGAGCGCCTCCTGGAGGAGGAGACGCTCGACATGGATGACGCCTACGCGGCGGCCGGGCTCACCGCCCCGCGCGCGCCGGTCGACGTCCCGCTGAACGCCTGATCAACCCAGCGCGGCGCGGCCGCGCTGCACGCCCGTCTCACCCCGCGCGAGCCGCTCGCGCGGGGCGTCGAGCAGCAACCCGTCCTCGTTGAGGTAGTCGCGCCACGTGTGCGCGGGCTTGTAGCCGATCAGCCGCTCGGCCTTGGCGTAGGAGATCCCGCCGGCGTCCGCACGGGCCAGCTCGCCGACCGCCACCGCCTCACCGAAGTGGTGGGCGATCAGCTCGCGCAGCGGCCGCCCGGTGCCGTTGTCGGCCGAGACGACGTACAAGGCCTCATGACCCGCCGTCCGGGCCTCCGCGGCCAGGCGCAGGCCGTGCGCGAGGTCGTAGATGTCGATGTAGCTCCAGAACGACTCGCTGGGCGGCGCGCTGAACGGGTCACTCACCCAGGGCTTCAGGGAGCGCTCGTAGTTGCCCTCCCACTGCACCCAGGACGGTCGGATGGACACGGCGGTGACGTCCGAGCGGGCGACCATCGCGTCCATCAGCTGCTCGCCGAACACCTTCGCGAGCGCGTACGGGTCCTGCGGGCGCGCCGGCACCGACTCGTCGATCGGCGCGGCGGCGGCGTGGAACGGCCGCTCGGCGAACGCCATCCCGGTCACGGTCTCGCTGGAGACGTTCACGACGCGGTCCACGCCCATCCGCACGGCGGCCTCGGCCACGTTGAACGTGGCCATCACGTTGTTGCGGAACACCGTCGAGCCGACGTTGCGCGTCGGCTCGGGCAACGCGGCGCAGTGGATGACCACGTCGGCGCCGCGCACGACCGCGAACGCGTCGCCCGCGTCGGTCAGGTCGGCCTGCACGTAGTGGGCGCCGAAGTCGCCGCCCTCGTAGACCGGGGCGACGACGTCGCAGCCCGTCACCTCGTGGCCGGCCGCGATCAACTCGTGGATCGTCGCCGCGCCCACCTTGCCGTGGGCGCCGGTGACCAGGATTTGCATCCCGCGTGTACTACCAGTCGCGGACGACGAACACCGCGTAGGCGAACGCCAGCGCCCCCACCAGGCCCGCCACGACCGGGATCTGCGTCCCCGCGACGGCCGCGAACGTCGCGTGGCCGGTGGCCGCGTAGGCCGTCGCGGCCAAGCAGCTCGGACGCGCACAGGCCGATGCACAGCCGCCCGAAGATCTCGGGGGCGCCGAGATACGGCAACGTCAGCCAGGCGCCGAACGTCAGGTAGATCGTGAGCCCGATGGCGAGCTCCATGCCCACCATGGTTGCGCGGTCGGACCGATGACGCAACGTTCAATCGTCCCGCGGGTTCAACCGATCTAGAACGCAGATGCGCCGATTGATCGTTGCCGCCGCCGCCACGCTGGTCGTCGCGGCCCCCGCCGAAGCCAAGACCCGCGCCAACTGGAACCTCGACCAGCAGGAGCGGGTCGCGGAGCAGGGCGTGCTCGGGCGCCTGGCCGACGGCCGCTTCCACGGCGAGCGCCCGCTCACCGGCGCCCAGCTCTCCAACGCGCTCACCGTCATCACGGGCGAGCCGGTCGCAGCGTCGTCCGCCGCCAAGCTCTCCGTCATCGCCTTCGACGCGCGCCTGGTCCGCGCGCTCGGCCTCGACGACGTCGCGCAGCACGTGCAGCGCACCGCCCGCGACGCCGGCCTGCGCCCGCCGCGCCACTTCGGCACCGAGGTCGTCGCCCGGTTCCTGGGCCTGCGGACGAACCACCCGTTCAAGGACGACGCGCTCGAGCTGTACCCGTGGGAGCCGATCACCCGCGCCGAGGCCGCGCACTCGCTGGACACGCTGCTGCGAATCGGCGACTGGGGCGCCGAGCACGCCCGCGCGCAGCTCTCGACGTTCAGCCTCCCGCGCTACGGCGCCCAGACGCGCAAGGCCCTGCGCGTCGCGGTGAGCAAGATCGGCATGCCGTACATCTGGGGCGGCGAGACCGACGCCAAGTCCTCCTACTGGGGCTATCAGGCGCACGGCGGCTACGACTGCTCGGGCTTCGTCTGGCGCGTGTTCAGGCTCTCCGGCCATCCCGCGGGCCGGCGCGTCGGCGGGCGCACGGCGGCCCAGCAGGCGGGGGAGATCCCCAAGGCCAAGCGCATCCGGCTCGACGCCGTCCGCGCCGGCGACCTCGTGTTCTTCGGGCGCGCGAGCTTCACCGCCAAGGCGACCGAAGCCGGCGTCGATCACGTCGGCATCGCCCTCAGCGACCGCTGGATGATCCACGCGTCCGGTCAGGGCGTCTACGTCTCCTCACTCGAGGAAGACTGGCGGCGCGATCGCTTCACCTGGGCCCGCCGGATCGTCAACCCGAAGTGACGCGGGTTTTCGGTGCGTTGAGCGCCGGGAACCCCTCGCTCCATCATGGAGCGACACCCTGAAGGCCTGAGCGAGCGCGAGCTCGCCGAGCAGGACGCCGCCGCCCTTCCCGACCGCGAGGCCATGTCGACGATCTCGCCCGACATCACGGGCTCGTTCGACAACTTCGCCATGCCGATCAACGAGGCGCTGGCGGTCAACAACAACTCGGTCTCCTCGGTCGCCGCGGCCGACGCGGACCAGACCGTGATCATCGGCCAGGTCGACCAGGAGGACCCGTCGTGAGCGAGAAGGGCCTGACCCCGGAGGAGATGGCCGCCGAGGACGCGACCGCGCTGCCGGACCGCGAAGCGATGTCCACGCTGCCGGCGATGCCGCCGATCCTCGACCTGGACGCGAACATCGACGCCGCGCTCGACCTCGCCGCGCCGGTCAACGCGAGCGTCGCCGCCAACGCCAACGCGGCGCTGCCGATCGACGCCGCGGCCTCGGCCAACGTCCTCTCCGAGGGCGCGCAGGCCGGCGCGAGCGCGACGCAGACGTCCGTCATCGGCCAGAGCCTCGAGGGCGAGGCCAACGCCACGTCCGACCAGGTGTCCGACATCGAGCAGGGAGAGCCGACCGATGGCTGATGAGCTGACCCCCGAGGAGCTCGAGGCGCAGAACGCCGCCTCGCTGCCCGACCGCGAGGCGATGTCGACGCTTCCGCCCTCGTTGCCCGGGAGCGAGGCGCTCGACCTCGCCGGGGCCGGCGGGCTGCTCGACCTCGACGTCAACGTGGACCTGAGCGCCGACGCCGCCGCCCCGGTGGGCGCGGCGGTCGCGGCCAACGCGAACGTCGCGGCGCCGATCGACGCCGCCGTCGCGGCCAACGTCGCCTCGCCGGACGCCACCGCCGCCGCGGCGGCGACCCAGAACTCCACCATCGTCCAGGACCTCGACGGCGTCGCGAACGCCGAGACGAACCAGGACTCGAACATCGGTCAGGGTGGCGACTAGGGCGCTTGCCGCCCTCGTGGCGGCGCTGATCTGCGCGGCGCCCGCGAGCGCCGCGCAGGCCCGCGACAACACGGCGACGGCCACGATCGAGACCGACGGCGGGCGCGACTTCGACTTCGCGTGGTCGCTGGATCGCCAGCGCGGCGGCGTCGTCGAGCACCGCAACGTCGCCCAGGCGGGCGCGCGCTGCAGCGACTGCCGCTCGACGGCGATCGCGTTCCAGATCGTCATCGTCGAGGGCCAGCCGGAGAAGTTCGCGCCGGTCAACCAGGCCGTCGCCGTCAACGACCAATGCACGCGCTGCGTCGTCTACGCGGGCGCGCGCCAGCTCGTCCGGGTGGTCGACAAGCCGGTGCGCTTCACCGCGAAGGGCCTGCTCACGCTCGCGTCGGTGCGGCATGAGCTGCGCAAGTTGGAGGATCAGGACCTGACCGTGGATCAGCTCGCGGACGCGCTCGAGGCCCAGGAGGCGCGGGCCCTCGACGTGCTGCAGAACGAGCTCGTTCCGCGCTCGGGCAAGTCGTGGAAGGTGCTGCGCTCCCGCGACCGCGGCGATGACGACAGCTGAGACCGTCCACCGGCCGCAGCCCGCGGAGGGCGTCGAGCTGATCGGCGTCTACGAGGGCTCGGGGTTCAAGGAGCCGCCGCACATCGTGCGGCGCTCCGACGGCCAGGTCATCCAGCTCACACAGCTCCTGTACCTGGTCGCCGAGGCTGTCGACGGCACGCGTACCTACGAGGACATCGCGGCCGTGGTGACCGAGGGCTACGGCCGGACGGTCAGCGCCGACAACGTCCAGTTCCTGGTCGAGAAGAAGCTGCGCCCGCTCGCCGTGCTGGCCGCGGCGGACGGGACCTCGCCGAAGCTCGAGAAGCGCGCGCCGCTGCTCGGCCTGAAGTTCCGGCGCGCGCTCGTGCCCGAAGGCCCGGTGCAGCGCGTCGCGGCCGTGTTCCGGCCGTTGTTCTGGCCGCCGGTGCTGCTGCTCGCGCTCGGCGCCGTGATCGCGCTCGACGTGTGGGTGTTCTTCGCCCACGGCGTCGCAGGCGGGTTCCGCGACGCGCTGTACTCGCCGCTGCTGCTGGTCGCCATGTTCGCGACGGTCGTGGTCGCGACCGCGTTCCACGAGATCGGGCACGCGTCGGCGTGCCGCTACGGCGGCGCGCGACCGGGCGTGCTCGGCGCGGGCGTGTACCTCGTCTGGCCGGCGTTCTACTGCGACGTCACCGACGCCTACCGCCTCAACCGCCCAGGCCGGCTGCGGACCGACCTCGGCGGCGTCTACTTCAACCTGCTGTTCGCGCTGGCGGCGGGCGCGGCGTTCGCCGTCACGCGCTGGGACCCGCTCGTGCTGGTGATCGTCGTCATGCACACGATCGCGTTCCAGCAGCTGCTGCCGCTGCTGCGCTTCGACGGCTACTACGTCGTCTCCGACCTCACCGGCGTGCCGGACATCCTGTCGCGCATCAAGCCGATCTTCGCCTCGCTCGTGCCGGGGCGGGAGGCGGACGCGCGCGTGCAGGAGCTCAAGCCGTGGGTGCGCGTGGTGGTGTCCGCGTACGTGCTCGCGCTCGTGCCGGTGCTGGCGTTCATGCTCGTGGTCGCGATCATGGGCGCGCCGCGGATGTTCGCCACGGCGTGGGACTCGCTCGGCCTCCAGCTCGACCGGTTGGGCGACGCCGACGGGCCGCTCGCGGTCGCGGCCGCCGTGCTGCAGGTGCTGGCGCTGGCGCTGCCGTGCGGGGCGATCGCGTTCAGCCTCGCCCGCGCCGGACGCCGGCTGCTGGCCAGGCCACGGGTCGCGACGGTGGTCGCGCTCGGCTTCAGCGCCTTTGCTGCCTACACGTGGTGGCCGAACGGCGACTACGAGCCGATCCGGCCGGGCGAGAGGGGCACCGTCGGCGAGGCGGTCGGCGGCGTGCGCGAGATCCCGGGCGGCCGGCCCTCTTACACGCCCGCGCGTGAGGCGCGCTACGGCGGCGTGCCGACCGAGCGCGAGGCGCGCGAGCCCGCGCCGACCCCGACCGCCACGCCCACGGCCACGGCCACCCCGACGGCGACGCCGGAGAAGACCGAGACGCCGACGCCGACGCCGACGCCGACCGAGACCGCGACGCCTGAGCCGACCGAGACGCCGACGGCCACGCCCGAGCCGACCGAGACGCCCGCGGTGGAGCCCCCCGCGACCGCCACGCCGACCCCCACGGAGACCCCGGTCGCGACGGCGACGGCCACCGCCACGCCCTAAGAACGTTTGACCTTTTGACGGTCCGGCAACAAAGCCACTGTTCCTTGACACAGGCCGCGGCCCACGAGCGGGCCGTGGAGGAGAGGTGAGGACATGGCGGGAACCGTGGGACGCGGAGCCGAGACCGAGAACACTCGGACAGGTGGGCGGTTCGACCGGGGGGAGGCGCCGGGGGAAGCCCTCTACGCCCCTGAGGTGCGCAGCGATGTGCTGCCGCCGATGGAGTACATGGACATGCCGGAGCCCTTGCCGCTGCGCAAGGTGCTCGGACCGAGCGTGATCCTCGCCGGGGTCGGCGTGGGCTCGGGCGAGTACATCCTGTGGCCCTACATCACGACCAACGTGGGCCTCGGCTTCCTCTGGCTGGCGGTCGTGGGCGTCACGTTGCAGTACTTCCTCAACATGGAGATCGAGCGCTACACGCTCGCCACGGGGGAGACCGCGATCGCCGGCTTCGCGCGCTACTGGAAGCCCTGGGGCCTGGTGTTCTGCGTGGGCGCGATCGTGCCCAACCTCTGGCCGGGCTGGGGCACCGCGGGCGCGACCACGTTCACCTATCTGGTCGGCGGCAACCCGACGACGATCGCGGTGATCGTCTGCATAGCCATCGGGGTGGCCTTGACCACCTCGCCGGTGGTCTACAAGGCGCTCGAGACCGCCGAGTTCTTCAAGGTCGGCCTGACGCTCGTGTTCCTCGCGGTCGCCGTCGTGGCCGCGATCGAGGTGTCGGCGTGGGGCGAGCTGCGCGAGAACGCCAACACGCTCGGCACGCTGCCGACCGGTGACGTCGCGATAGCGACGCTCCTCGCGGGTCTCGTGTTCGCGGGCGCGGGCGGCGCCAACAACCTCGTGCAGTCCAACTGGATCCGCGAGAAGGGCTTCGGCATGGGCAAGTACGTGCCCAAGATCGAGTCGCCGCTGACCGGCGAGCCGGAGCCGCAGCCCTCGACGGGGCACATGATCAAGCAGGACGAGGAGAACCTGAAGCGCTGGAAGGGCTGGTGGAAGGTCGCCAACAAGGAGCAGCTCGTCTCCTTCTGGGCGATCTGCCTCGCCTCGATCATCACGTTCTCCGTGCTGGCGTACTCGACCGTCGGCGTCGGCGCGAACCTGTCCGAGAGCCCCGACTTCGACTTCATCCTCGCCGAGGGCAACGCCCTCAAGGACGTCGTCGGCCCGTGGTTCGGCACGTTCTTCTGGATCTTCGGCACGATCTCGCTCGTGCTCGTGGCGCTCGGCGTGATCGACTACGTCGCGCGCCTCGTCGCCGACGTGCTCAAGACGCTGCACCTGCGTGACAACGAGAAGTGGAGCGAGTCCAAGATCTACACGTTCGTGGTGTGGGGCATGTGCACCGCCGGCGTGTGCGTGCTGCTGTCCGGCATGGACCAGCCGCTGGTCCTGCTCGTGCTCAGCGCCTGCCTGAACGGCATCGTGATGTTCGTCTACTCGTGCCTGCTGGTGAAGCTCAACCGCACCGGTCTGCCGAAGGCGATCCGCGTGGGCGGCGTGCGCCTGGGCGTGCTGCTGTTCTGCGTCGCGTTCTACGGCTTCTTCGCCGGCTGGTACGTCATCGTCCAGGTCGGGGAGCTGATGTGATGCTCGGACGCAGGCTGTTCGCCCGCTTTGTAGTGTTCGCCGCGACGTTCGCGGTGCTGTACGTCGCCGCGGCCGTCCTCGGCCTGCTGTCGACCTGAACCTTCGTCTGGACGATCGGCCGAGTTGACCTTCGGCCGATTCAAGTCAAGCTTGTCAGGACCAGGACGGGACCCGCATGGAGGCGCGGCAGCTTGTCAGCACGAAACAGCAGCACTAAGGCGATTTTGGTGGCGGTGCTCGCGCTCTGCGCGTGGCCGTCGATGGCGTCGGCGCAGTCCCGCCCGTGGGTGAGCGGGACCCCGTCCATCAGCGGGACCGCGCACATCGGCAAGACGCTGACCGCGAGCGGCGCCTCCGCCGGCGGCCCGCAGGGCGTGCTGATCGAGTACGTCTGGCTGCGCTGCGATCAGACGAGCACGTCGCCGGAACGCTGCGTGTGGCTCACCGACGACCTCGGCTCCACGTACACGGTCACCGCGAACGACAACAACAAGTACCTGCGCGTCGTGAAGGCCGCGGCGATGTGGTGGGACGTCGTGCGCGGGCTCGACTTCGACAAGATCGAGTACCGCTCGTCCGCCCCGACCGCCAAGGTCACGGCGGCGCCGACGCCCACGCCGACGCCGACCCGCACGCCGGTCCCCACGGCCACGCCGGTCAAGACGCCCGTCAAGACGCCGGTGCCGACGGCCACGCCGGTCAAGACGCCCGTCAAGACCCCGGTGCCGACGGCCACGCCCGTCAAGACGCCGAGCCCGGTCGTGACGGTCACGCCGGGCGGCGAGGTCCCCGGCACGCCGACGCCGACCCCGGCCCCGGACGCGCAGCCCACGCCGCAGCCGGACCCGCCGGCCGCGTCGCAGAGCACCGCTGCGGTCCCCGCCGCCGGCGGCGTGCTGGGCGCGACGGAGCGCGCGACCAGGATGATCAAGCCGTACCCGGTCGTGCGCATCAGCGGCCGCCTCACCACCGGCGGGGCGAACATCACGGTGCTGTCGGTGAAGGCGCCGAAGGGCGCGACCATCACGGTCACCTGCTCCGGCAAGGGTTGCCCGACCAAGTCGGTCGCGCGCGCCACCAAGCTGTTCCGGATCACGCAGTTCCAGCGCGTGCTGCCCGCGGGCATCAAGCTCCGGATCGCGATCTCCAAGCCCGGCTACATCACCAAGGTCTCGACGATCCAGATCCGCAAGGGCAAGGCGCCGCTGCGCACGGACCAGTGCCAGCAGCCGGGCGAGTCCAAGCTCACCCGCTGCCCGAAGGGAAAATGAAGGCGGGACATCCCCTCCGCCCCACCCCGATCATCTGACCTTAGGCGCGCTACTCCGTCGGGGGCTGGTCGATCCGGACCATGTTGCCGGAGGGGTCGCGGATGGCGAAGTCCCGCACGCCCCAGAACTGATCCGTCGGCTCCTGGATGATCTCCGCGCCGGCCGCGCGCACGCGCTCGAACGTCTCGTCCACGTTCGCGGTGGTGAAGTTCACGCCGTTGAGCGCGCCCTTGGCCACCAGCCCGGCGACCGCCTCTCGGTCGGCGGGCGAGCCGTCCAGGTAGTTGGTCAGCACGATGTTCACGCTCGGCTGCGAAGGAGCGCCGACCGTGATCCAGCGCGAGCCGTCGTTGGCGACGTCGTTGCGCACCTCGAGGCCGAGCGTGTCGCGGTAGAAGGCGAGCGCCTCGTCCGGGTCGTTGACGACGACGAAGCAGGTTGAAAGGGAGAGTTCCATGCCCGGGAGGCTAAGCCGCGACCGCCCGCTTGGCTTCTCCATTTCTGCTCCTGCCGTCAGGGAAGACCGGCAAGCGTCTTCGTGTTGCGTGCCGGGCGCGTGAGTTGCTTGGCGACGCACCCCGGCACCCGCACGAGCGCGCTGTGATCGCTCACCCGGTACGCCGACGGCGTCATCCCGACCAGCTCGGTGAAGCGCGCGCTGAACGAGCCCAGTGACGTACAGCCGACCGCGAAGCACACCTCGGTGACGCTCATGTCGCCGAGCCGCAGCAGCGACTTCGCCCGCTCGATCCGGCGCGTCATCAGGTACGAGTACGGCGTCTCGCCGTAGGTCTCCTTGAACTGGCGGCTGAAGTGCGCCGTCGACATCAGCGCGGTGCGCGCGAGCTTGGGGACGTCGAGCGGCTGCGCGTACTCACGGTCGATCTGGTCGCGGGCCCGGCGCAGATGAGCGAGGTTGGCGAGCTCCTCCGGGTTCACACCGCGAGCGTATCGCCGCAGAGCGTGGCGAGGATGTCGCGCGCGCGACGGCGGAAGAAGAAGTGCCCCTCGCCGGGGTCGAACCACGCGCGGCAGCGCGGCAGGCTGGCCACCAGGTGCAGCGCGTGGTCGGCGGGGACGAACGCGTCCGCCATCCCGTGCCAGACGTGCACCTCGCCGCGCACCTCGTCGAGCGGGAAACCCCACGGGCGCGAGGTCACCAGGTGGTCTTCGACCAGCCCGGCGACCCCGCCGCGCGCAGCGGTCAGGAAGGAGCTGTGCGCGTGGCTGTTGGTCGCGGCGTGGACGCGGTCCACGGGCGGCGCACCGACGGTCATCGCCCGCTGCAGGAGCACGGGGTGGCGCTGGACGAGCGCCACCGCCCGGTCGCCGAGCCGCGCCGTGAGCTTCGGCGCCGCCGCGAGCGCGCGCAGCGGGAGCCGGATCCGGCGTGGGAGGCCGGGTACGTCGACGGGCGCACACAGGGGCGAGAGCGAGGAGACGACCGCGGCGGCGGTGAGCCGGTCGTCGAACCCGTGCGCGCACGCGACCGCGTACGGGCCGCCCGCGGAGACGCCGACGACGCCGAAGCGGTCGATCCTGAGCGCGTCGGTGAGCTGCTCGAGGTCGCGGACGAAGTCCTGCAGGCAGCGGCCGGGATGCGCGGTCGACTCGCCGAACCCGGGACGCTGCGGCATCAGCAGGCGAATGCCCAGCTCCTCCAGCGCTTCCGCGAACTCGCCGTGGCAGTCGAGCGGGGCACCGAGCGCGCCGTGGATGTAGATCACGGCCTGACCGTCGAGCGGGCCGGCGTCGCCGAACGCGAGCCGACGGCCGTCCGCGAGGCGCACACTGGTGGTCGAGACACGCAGCTGGTTCACGGCAAATTCCCTGCAAATCACCCTAGTCCGTGACGCCCTCCGTGATGTTTTCAGTCGGTGACAACGCGCGCAGGGTTCGCACGAGCGCGGCGGCGAAGGCCTGCGGGCGCTCCATCATCGGGATGTGCCCGGTCCCGGGGACGCGCTGCACCGGCGCGCCCGGCCGCGCGGCCAGCAGCGTCTCGACCCCGCCCGACGGGATGATCCGGTCGCGCTCGCCCCAGATCGCGCCGACCGGCATCGGCAGCCGCGCGAGCCGCTCGCGCAGGTCCGCCGAGGCCGCCGCGCGCAGCGCGTCCGCGATCCGCTCCGCGCCGGCCGACGCGTGAAGCATCGCCCGCACCTCGGCGGGCGGGATCGAAGCCGGATCGGCGGTGCCGGGCGACATCAGCAACCGCCGGCCCCACTCGGTGTCGGCCAGCGGCGCCCCGAAGCGCCGGACCGGGATCGCCCGCTCGGCGGCCGCGCCCACCACCCGCGCGAGCGGCGCGGGCATACGCCGCAGCCCGGCGGGCGCGACCAGCACGAGTTTCCGCACCCGCTCGGGGTGGCGCTCGGCGAGCGCGATCACCAGCGACCCGCCGAGCGAGTGGCCGACCAGGTCGATCGGACCGTCGATGTGCGCGAGCCCTTCGGCGATCACGTCCGCGACCGCCTCGAGCTCGAACCCGGGCCCCGCGGGCGGCGACTCACCGAACCCGGGCACGTCGAGCGCCGTGATCTCGCGCCCGTCGCGCAGCAGCGGCACCACGCGCCGCCAGATCAACCGCGTCGTCGCGAGCCCGTGCACCAGGACGAGCGGCTCGCCGCTGCCGTGAGTGTCGAACGCGAGCAACGAAAAGAGGCGCCGACCGGAATCGAACCGGTGTACACGGCTTTGCAGGCCGCTGCCTAGCCACTCGACCACGGCGCCGGGGTAGGGCGGATGATCTTAGCCCGTCGGCGGGCGGACGCGGTTGCTACTCTGATCGCCCCGTACGGGCGATTAGCTCAGTTGGTTAGAGCGCACGCTTGACATGCGTGAGGTCACTGGTTCGAATCCAGTATCGCCCACTCGCGAGCCCGGCGGTGCGCTACCAGATCTCGATGCGCTCGCCCGGTGGCCGCATGATCGGCGCGTCGTCGGCCAATCCGAACGCCTCGCGAAACGCCTCGAGGTTCGAGACCGGGCCCAGGACCCGCAGGCTGCGCGGGCTGTGGGGGTCGATCCCGGCGAGCGTGCGCGTGTACTCGGGGCTGATGTTCGCGCGCCAGAGGGTGGCGTTGGACAGGAAGAAGCGCTGCGCCGGGGTGAGGCCGTCGACGGCGGGCGCACCGGCGGACACCCGGGCGTGGGCGCGCTGCGCGAGCGCGAGGCCGCCGAGGTCGGCGATGTTCTCGCCCAGCGTCAAACGGCCGTTGACGGGGAGGTCGCCGAGCACGGTGTAGGCGTCGAACTGGGCGACGAGGCGGTCGGCCAGCGCCTTGAAGCGCTCGGCGTCCTCGGGCGTCCACCACTCGCGCAGCGCGCCGTCCGCGTCGTAGCGGCGGCCCTGGTCGTCGAAGCCGTGCGTGACCTCGTGCGCGGTGACCATGCCGATGCCGCCGAAGTTGACGGCGTCGTCGGCCGCGGCGTCGAACAGCGGCGGCTGCAGGATCCCGGCGGGGACGACGATCTCGTTCAGTGACGGGTGGTAGTAGGCGTTGACGATGTGGGCGGGCATCTCCCACTCCTCGCGGTCGACCGGCTCGGTGAGCTTCGCCAGCTGGCGGTCGAGCTCGAAGCGGGTCGCCCGGAGCCGGTTGGCGGCGTAGGTCGTGCGCCCGAGTGACAGGCCGGACCAGTCGCGCGGCCGATCCGGGTAGCCGATCTTGACCCGCATGGCGTCGAGCTTGGCCTCGGCGCGCAGCTTGGTCTCGGCGCTCATCCAGTCCCGCGTCCGGATGGACGCGCGCATCTCCTCGAGGATCGCGGCGACCATCGCCGCGGCCCGCTCCTTGGCCTCGGGCGCGAAGTGGAGCGCGACGTAGCGCTGCGCGAGCGCCTCGCCGAGGTCCTCGCCGATCGCGTCGATCACCCGCTTGCCGCGCTCGTGCTGCTCCTGCTGGCCCCGGATCCGCCGGCCGTAGAACGCGAAGTCCTCGTCGTCGATGCGCTTGGGGAGCGCGTTGGCGACGGTCCGCACCACCGTGAACGCCAGGTAGGCGCCCAGCACCTCGGGATCGACCTCCGCCAGCACGCCGGGGAGCGCTTCCAGCAGCCGCGGATTCTCGACGTTCACGCTCTCCGCCGCGCCCGCGCCGATCGCGAGCAGATAGCCGGGCGCGTACTCCTCGACGTCGGCCGGCGTGCGGCGGTTGTGCGTGCGGTCGACGTCCCGGCGCTCCTCCGCCTTCAGGTGCAGCCCCGCGAGCCGGGTCTCGAACGCGAGCACGTCCGCCGCCCGCGCGGCGTCGAAGCCGACGTGGGCGAGCTGCGCCGCGATGTGCTCGACGTACGCCGCGCGCAGCGCGACGGCGTCGTCGGCGGGGTCGAAGTATCGCTCGCGGTCGCGCAGACCGAGCCCGGCCTGCACCAGCCACAGCAGGTAGCGGCCGGAATCGTCGTGGTCGACGGTCACGTACCAGCCGAACAGCGCGAAGATCCCGGCGCGGTGCAGCGCGGGCAACGCGGCCGCGGGATCGTCCTCGATCGCCCGCAGCAGCGGCGCGATCGGCTCCAATCCGGCGGCCTCGATCGCCTCCAGGTCCATGCCGGCGGCGAACGCGTCCCCGAGCAGCCCGTCGAGCGCGTCCGCGGGCGCCTCGGCGGCCCGCTCGAGCAGCTCGCGCAGCGCGAGCTCGTTGCGCCGGCCGACCTCCTCGAACGCGCCCCACGAGCCGTAGCCCGCAGGAATCGGGTTGGCGTCCAGCCAGCCGCCGTTGGCGAAGCGGTAGAAGTCGACGCCGGGATCAGCCGACGGGTCGCGATCGGAACCGAGCAGGGCCATGCCTCAAGGGTATGGCCCTGCCGGCCGCGGCCTACGGGTTGGTGGTGGACAGCGTGAACGTCAGCGTCTTGGAGTAGGTCCCGGTTCGCAGCGGGTCCTTGTCCTTGATCAGCTGCTTGAACGTGATGTCGACCTTCTCGCTCGGCACCGGGCCGGTCCAGGAGGACTTGGAGAACGCGACGCGCAGCGGTTCGGGGAGCGTGAACGCGCCGTTGGTCAGGTGGCCCGGCTCGGAGACCGACAGCGTCGTGTCGGCCGCGGCGCTGGTCACCGTCGCCTGGGTCGAGGTCGTGTAGTCCTGCGTGACGCCCGGGATGAACGGCGGGAACGACGCCGCACCGGCGAGCTCCAACGACAGCGTCCCGGCGGTGACGCCGGCAACGGTCGTCTGGACCGAGACGGAGGTCGGCGCGTCGATCTGCTTCCACAGCAGCGCGCTGACCGCCTTGGTCTGGCGCAGGATGCCGTCGCGCGCGGCGGCGTCCGTGACCGAGTGGGACGTCAGCGAGGACGCCATGTCCAGGTAGAGCATCGCGCGGTACTTGTCGTCGGCCTCGCCGGCCGCCTGCGCGGAGGCGATGAGGGCCTTCAGCTGCGCGGCGTTGCCGCCGAGCCGCGTCCCGTACTCGTCGATCAGGTCGCGGATGTCCGTGTACCAGGCGGGATCGCGCGTGAAGTCGGCCGGGATGAAGCCCTTCTCGGCGTTCTCGAGCGTGACGGCGACGACCTCGTCGACGTAGGCCTGCACGGTCGGGTACAGCTCGGCCAGCTGCGAGTCGGTCAGCGGCACGGAGCTGCCGTCCAGGAAGCAGAAACCGGGGCCGGTGTTCGAGCCGCTGTTGACGCGCACCGGCACCTCGTGCTGGGCGAGGCGGATGCCGCCCTGTCCGAGGCCGAGGCTGTCCCGCTCGACCGTGTTGGTGCCGCTGGTCGTGATGACGGGTGCGGTCGGCGGCGCGATCCCGTACGCGACCCACTTGACGGTGTGGTCGACGAGCGCGTTCTGCACCATGTGCTGGGGCACGCGCGAGAGCGACGGCAGCGCGCACGTGTTCGGCTCGCCCGGATAGCCGCCAGGGTAGGTGCCGATGTCGCGCTTGCGCAGCGGGCCGTAGTCCGTGATCAGCTTCCAGTCGCCGTGCGAGGCGCCCGCGACCTCCCAGTTGCGGTAGGTCGCCGAGTCGGCCTGGCGGGAGTTGTTGCCGATGCCGCTGGAGATGTCGCCCTCGGAGTTGATGCGGAACACCGGTGTCGGCAAATCGGTGCGGATGGTGCCGCCGTTGCCGTGCAGGATGATCGCGTCGAGGATGTTCGACAGCGGCTGGATCGAGTTCGCGTACGTGCGCAGACGGCCGCCGGACTGGGAGTGGCCGGTCGCGATCACGTAGTCGGGCGCGGCCAGCGGCCCGAGCGGGTCGGTGCCGGCCGGGCTGCGCAGCGCCTTGACGGCCTGCGAGAAGATGTCGAAGGACAGCGTGTCGTCGGTGATCGTGTTGCCGGCGGTCGCGTCGAGCGCGCCGTAGCGCGTCGGGCTCCACGCCTTCAGGCCGGTGGCCGAGTGCAAGCCCACGCGCTGGGCGGAGATGCCGACCCAGACGTAGCCCTGGCGCAGCAGGTGCTCGTGCGTCTGGAACCAGTCGACCTCCTGGTCCCACTGGTTGCTGACGTTGTTCCACTCGGCGATGACTGTGCCGTTGAACTTCGCGGCCGAGGTGGGACGGCGCACGACGATGCGCGTCGTGTACGGATGCCCGGTGCTGGTGACCGTCGCGGTCGTGGTGCTGTTGCCGGTGGCGTAGCGGGTCGCCTGCCCGGAGATCAGGAACTCCTCTTCCACGTAACCCGCCTTGGCGAGGTCGACGTCGGTGGCCAGGAACGGGTAGCCGTGTGCGGGATCGCCGACCGGCGACGTCCTCGCGACCGGGCCGCTGACGGTCGGCGCCGGAACGGTCGCCCCGGTGGCCGTCGACGGTCGCGGCGGCTCGCCGTTGGGACCGGGCGGCACGGCGGCCGCGGGCGCGGCGAGCCCTGCGGACGCCGTCAGCGCAATCAGCAACGCCGCGCTGCGAGCAGTGCGTGCGAACAAAGTTCTCCTCCACCTCAAGTTCGGGACCTGGCGAGCGAAGTATCCCTGCGTTCACTTACACGTGTCAACGCCGATGACTTTCCAGCTGACCGGGAGTCTCTGCGCCATGACCACCACGCACGTCCTCCCGCACGCCGGTGCCGACATCACCTACGACGTCCACGGGTCGGGCGAAGGCCCGCCGCTGATGCTGATCGGCCAGCCGATGGACGCGAGCGGCTTCCGGGCGCTCGCGAAGCTGTTCCCGGACCGCACGGTCATCACCTACGACCCGCGCGGGATGGGCCGCAGCACGCGCCACGACGGCCGCGTCGACGCCTCGCCGACCGTGCAGGCCGAGGACGTGCACGCGGTGATCGAGGCGGTCGGCGGCCCGGTCGACCTGTTCGCGAGCTCCGGCGGCGCCGTGACCGCGCTCGCGCTCGTCGCCGCCCACCCGGAAGACGTGCTCACGCTCGTCGCGCACGAGCCGCCGCTGATCGACATGCTGCCCGACGCCGAGGCCGCCCGCCGCGCCACCCAGGCCGTCCAGGCCACCTACCAGGCCAAGGGGTGGGGCCACGGCATGGCGGCGTTCATGCGGCTGACCACGTGGGAGGGTGAGTACACCGACGCCTACTTCGCCCAGCCCGCGCCCGACCCCGCGATGTTCGGCATGCCGACCGAGGACGACGGCACGCGTGAGGACCCGCTGCTGAGCGACCGCGGGGCCGCGATCCGCGACTACCGCCCGGACCGCGAGGCGCTCGCGGCGGCTCCGACGCGGATCGTGATCGCGGTGGGGGAGGAGTCGCGCGCGACGTTCACCGGCCGCACCGGCGACGGCACCGCCGCCTACCTGGGCCAGGAGGCGACCGTGTTCCCGAGCCACCACGGCGGCTTCCTGGACGGCGAGTTCGGGTGGGCCGGTCAGCCCGAGGCGTTCGCCGCCAAGCTGCGCGAGGTGCTACGAGAATCGTCCGTCAGGGCTTGACGCTCGTGCCCGCGCGCCCGACTCTGCTCTCGATGCAGCGGGAGGAGCCTCAGTTCGTGGCCACGATCGGCGATGCCCCGCCGGTCGAGCACCCGACCGCGATCCTCGCGCCGACCACCGAGTTCCACGCCGCGGCGCCGCCGTACGCCCCGCCCGCGCGCCGCACCCCCGCCTGGCGGCGCCGGCGGGGCGGCCGGCGCGTGATGTCGCGCGTGCTGCTCGTCGCCATCGTGGCTGCCGTCGCGGTGTGGACAGCGGGCGTCGGCGGGGAGCTGTTCGGGCTGCTGCGCGAGGGGGCGTCCGCGCGCGCCGTCCCCGCGGAGGGCGGCTCGCTGCTGCGCGCCGTGGCCCTGGAGCGGGCGCTCACCGGGATCCCGGACGGTGCCCGCGTGGAGACGCTGCGGGTGACGACCGACCACCTCGACGCGCGCGTGGTCGTCAACGGCCGCGTCCGGCTGGTCCGCGTCACGTCGAAGGGCTTGGTCACCGACCTGCCCGCGGCCGAGAAGCCGACGGGCGAGGCCGTGCGGGTGGACCCGCGCGCGCCCGCGCGGATCGTCCGCACCGTCACGCGCCGGACGAACCGGCGCGTCACGTCGATCTCACACGTCGCCCTCGAGGGCACGCGCTGGCAGCTCACCTTCAGCGACGGCGCGCAGTTCTCGGCCAACGTGCACGGCCGAGACGTGCACCGCGGCTAGTAGATGCGCTGGTACGTGGCCCAGACGTTGGCCCCGTAGCCGGTCTCGTTCGGGTTGTTCTGCTGGGCGACGCGCTCGACGATCTGCTGCTCGGTCGGGCGCGGGGTCTGCGCGAGCTGAGCGTCGACCCGGCCGCGCACGACCGGACCGGCGAGCGCCGTGCCGCCGGACGAGGTCGCGACCGCGTTCACGCGCTCGCCCACGTTGCCGGGCATCAGGTTCACGGCCAGCCGCTGCCAGGCGGCGCGGTTCTCGCCCCAGTTGCGCGGCGTGCGGATGTAGGACGTCAGTGAGCCGACGCCGAGCCCGAGCCGGTCGCCCTCCGGGATCTCCTCCGCCGCCTGCTTGGCCGTCTTGGTCTTGCCCAGCTCGCCGTGCTTGGTGTCGATCGTCTCCTTGAGCTCGACCGCGCTGAACATCGTGCGCACGTGCTCGTCCGACAGGCCGGTGGGCGTGATCTGCGCCTGGCGGTCGCGGATGAAGTCGTCGGGCGACGTGCCCGCGGCGGCCGCGGTGGTGATCGCGGTCAGCAGCGTCGGGACGGCCTGCACGCGCAGGATCGCGGCGTCGATCTCCTCGCGCGTGAGCGGCGGCTCGGCCAGGTTGCGCAGCGAGACGTGGCGGCGCAGCGCGTCGAGCGCGTACGGCATGGTCGCCTGCTCGATCGTCGCCATGCTCGCCTTCACGCCGGCGACGGTGTCCAGCGAGGACTCCTGCGGGTTGGGGGCGTCACCGCCCCGGTTGGTCTCCCAGATGCCGATGCAGTTGGCGATGCGGGACGTGAGCTCCTCCGCGCTGGGCAGCGTGGCGGCGGCCGCTGGGGCGGCCTGGCGCGACAGCATCGCCGCGACGCTGGCGTTGCCGGCCGAGCGCTGCAGGTCCAGCACCTGGTGTTGTGGGGAGGTGGCCGCGCGCGACAGCACGGCGGATTCGGAGCGCTCGGCAGGCCGCTCGCGGACGGTGCGCCTCATCGCGCCGAAGTCTGCACGGTGAGGCGCCCACGTGCGCCGCGTTCCTGTGAACTGTCCGCGTGCCGACCGCGCTCAGAGCTCGCGCGCCTCGGGGTCGTGGCCGAGGACCGACCGCCCGCCGTCGACCGGGATCACGGCGCCGCTGACGAACCCGGGCGCCAGCAGCGAGGCCACGACGTCCGCGACCTCCTGCGGCGTGCCGATCCGGCCGAGCGGGTGCAGCCGCGCGAGCTCCGCGGTGAGCTCGGGCCGGGCATCCGAGCGCGGCGTGGCGATCGACCCGAGGGCGACCGCGTTGCAGCGGATGCCGTGCGGCCCGTAGTCCACCGCGACCGCGCGCGTGAGCCCTTCGAGCGCGGCCTTGGCGACGGCGTAGGGCAGCGCGCCGCGGACCGGTCGCAGCGCCTGGTGGGAGGAGACGTTGACGATCGCGCCTCCGCGGCCGGCGTGCAGCCAGTGCCGCACCGCGACGCGGCAGCCCGTCACGGCGAGCGCCAGGTTCGCCGTGATCAGGTCGAGCACCGGCTCGTCCTCGTGCAGCCACGCGTCACGGAACACCGCCGCATTGTTGACCCACCCGGCCAGCGGGGCGACCGTCTCGGCGCGCGCGATCGCGTCCGCCGCGACCGCCTCGTCGGCGGCGTCCTCGCCGTTGACGACGTCCAGCACGACGACGTGCCCGGGTAGCCGGTCCACGATCGCTCGCCCGATCCCGCCCGCCCCGCCGGTGACGATGAACGCGCGTTCAGGGTCCGGCATCGATCACCGCCTCCACGGCCGCGACCGTGGGCTCGGGCCCGAAGCCCGTCAGCACCCACGTCGCGCCCGCCTGGAACCACGGCGCCGGGTCCACGTCCGGCTGGTTGACGACGATGATCGGGAACCCTTCGCCCAGTGCCACGGCCATCTCGCGCACGTCGTCCGGGGATCGGGTCTCGACCGGGAAGTAGCCCTGCCACTTCGCCGCGCGCGCCAGCGGCTTCTTGCGCGGCCAGCGCCCGCCGACCCAGATCGGGATGCGGCCGTGGACGGGGCGCGGCTCGAACTCGCCGTCCCAGTAGCGCACCAGGCGCTCGAGCCCGTCGTCGAGGAGCCGCGCGCGCTCGCGCATGTCGCCCTCCTCGCCGAAGCGCGCCGGGTCGAACTCGCCCGTGGTCTCGGAGCCGATGCCCACGCCGAGCACGAGCCGGCCGCCGCTCAAGCGGTCCACGGAGACGGTCTCGCGCGCGAGCTGGTGCATCCGGCGACGTGGGAGGGGCGTGATCAGCGGGCCGATCAGCACGCGCGAGGTGACCATCGCGACCGCGCTCAGGCACACCCACGGGTCGGCCAGCTCGCGGACCGGCGGCTTGTAGGCCACGTGGTCCCAGACGAAGAACCCGTCCCACCCGCGCTCCTCGGTGCGGCGGGCCAGCTCGGCCACGACCCGCGGCTCGCTCAGCTCCCCGAACGGGGCCACGAAGATCGCTCGCTTCATGGCGCCGCAGTCTGTCAGCCCGCGGCCATGTGCGACCCCGTCTCCAGCACCGACTTGAGGTCGCTGAGCACCCACGCCCAGCCCCCGCCGCCGCCCTCGGCCTCGATCCCGCCCGCGACCACGTGCGCGTTGCGCGGCGCGTTCTCGAGCTCGTGGGTGACCGTGAGCTTGGTGACGCCTTCGCCGACGGATTCGATCTCGTAGGTGAGCGTCGTGAAGCCTTCGGCGGCCAGGTCGGCGTCCATCAGCATCCGCCACGTCTGCTTGAGCCGGCGCGGCGGATCGACCTCGAGGAACTCGCCGTCGATGATCGTGTCGGGCACGTGCGGGAACTCGCGCATCCCGGCGCCCGGCCGCATGTTGGCCTTGCCGCCGACCTGCAGGTCGAAGTCGGCGACGCCCTGGTACCCGTAGCGCTCGGTCCACTCAGGCTTGGTGATCGCGTCCCACACGGCCTCGGGCGAGGTGCGGATGTAGACGCGGTAGACCTGGGTCGTCTCAGCGGTCATGGTGCTCATGCGTTCTCCAGCTCGTCTTTGAGGTCGAGGAGCGCCGACACGCGGTGCTCCGTGTACTTGTCGATCCAGCGGTCGTGGATCTGGCGGATCGGCACCGGGTTCAGGTAGTGCAGCTTCTCCCGGCCCGAGCGCCGCGTGACCACGAGGTTCGCCGCCTCCAGCAGCTTGAGGTGCTTCATCACGCCGAAGCGCGTCATCTCCAGCTCGGATTCCAGCTCGGTCAGCGTGCGGCCGTCACGCACGAACAGCCGGTCGAGCAGCAAGCGCCGCGTGGGGTCGGCGAGGGCCTTGAACACGCGGTCGTCGTCGGTCACACCCACAATATACGTGACCAAATGGTCACATGTCAAGAAGTAGCCTTGACTGCGATGCGCGCGCTCGTCCTGCTTCTCGCCGCCGGCCTGCTCGTGGCCGGCTGCGGCGACGAGCCGCGGGCGACCGCGAACCCGCCGCGCGTGACGCTCAAGCTCACGACGCCCGACGACGGCGGGACGACGTTCGAGGACCGCGTCGAGGTGCGCGGGACCGTCTCACCGGCGGACTCGGCGGTGCTGATCGCGGGGGAGAGCGCCGAGGTCGACGCGGGCGAGTTCCACGCCGAGGTGCCGCTGGACCCGGGCGCCAACATCATCGACGTCAGCGCGAGCTCGACCGGCCGGCGCCCGGCGACGGACGCCGTCCGCGTCACGCGCGACATGCGCGTGCGGATTCCGGAGCTGGTCGGGCTGGAGTTCGATCAGGCCGCGGACGCGCTCGGCAAGCTCGGCCTGAAGGCCGTGGAGGAGCAGGGCGGCAGCTGGCTGGACCGGGTGATCCCCGGCATCAGCCGCGTGTGCGCCGTCGATCCGGTGGAGGGCACGCTCGTCGACCGCCGCTCCACCGTCACGCTCCTCACCCAGCGGGACTGCTAAACACCGGCTCACGCCAGTACGCACGATTCTGCGGTCGCCGATCACCGCCTGGCGCCACCCGGCGACCGGTCATGGGCCACCAGCACACTTCCGGTCACCGGTCGCCCCCAGCCGGCGCCGGCGACCCCGAGCGATCGCGCGTACTAGCGCTCACCGGTGCCCACGTAGTCCGCGAGGTGCTCGCCGGTGAGCGTCGAGCGCGCCGCCACCAGGTCGGCCGGCGTGCCCTCGAACACGACCGTGCCGCCGTCGTTGCCGGCGCCCGGGCCCATGTCGATGATCCAGTCGGCGTGCGCCATGACGGCCTGGTGGTGCTCGATCACGATCACGGACTTGCCGTCCTCCACGAGCCGGTCGAGCAGGCCGAGCAGCTGCTCGACGTCGGCCAGATGCAGGCCCGTGGTGGGCTCGTCGAGCACGTAGATGCCGCCCTTCTCGGCCATGTGCACGGCCAGCTTCAGGCGCTGGCGCTCGCCGCCCGACAGCGTCGTGAGCGGCTGGCCGATCTTGACGTAGCCGAGCCCGACCGCGTGCAGGCGCGCGAGGATCTTGTGCGCCGCGGGCACCTTGCCGTCGCCCTCGCGGAAGAACGCCTCGGCCTCCTCGACCGACATCCCGAGCACCTCGCTGATGTCCTTGCCGCCGAACGTGTACTCGAGCACGGAGGCGTCGAAGCGCTTGCCCTCGCACTCCTCGCACGTGACCGAGGTCGAGGCCATGATCCCGAGGTCCATGTAGATCACGCCCGCGCCGTTGCAGTTCGGGCACGCGCCCTCTGAGTTGGCGCTGAAGAGCGCGGGCTTGACGCCGTTGGCCTTGGCGAACGCCTTGCGGATCGGGTCCAACAGGCCGGTGTAGGTCGCGGGGTTCGAGCGCCGCGAACCGCGGATCGCGCCCTGGTCGACGGTGACGACGCCCTCGTGGCCCTCGACCGACCCGCGGATCAGCGAGCTCTTGCCCGACCCCGCCACGCCGGTCAGCACCACCAGCACGCCGAGGGGGATGTCGACGTCCACGTCGCGCAGGTTGTTCATGTTCGCGCCGCGGACCTCCAGCTTGTCCTTCGCCTGCCGGACCGTGTCCTTCAGCGACGCCCGGTCGTCGAGATGGCGGCCCGTGATCGTGTCGCTCTCGCGCAGCCCGTCGACGGTCCCTTCG
Organism: Solirubrobacter deserti; assembly: GCF_003344625.1. Lineage (GTDB taxonomy): Bacteria > Actinomycetota > Thermoleophilia > Solirubrobacterales > Solirubrobacteraceae > Solirubrobacter > Solirubrobacter deserti. The sequence continues at coordinate 633,032 of NZ_QPKJ02000001.1, forward strand.
AACATGATCTCGCCGCCCAGCGAACCGGCCTTGGGCCCGATGTCGACGACGTGGTCGGCGATCGCGATCGTCTCCGGCTTGTGCTCGACCACCAGCACCGTGTTGCCCTTGTCGCGCAGCTGGAGCAGCAGGTTGTTCATCCGGTTGATGTCGTGCGGATGCAGGCCGATCGTCGGCTCGTCGAAGACGTAGGTGATGTCCGTCAGCGCCGAGCCGAGGTGGCGGATCATCTTCGTGCGCTGCGCCTCGCCGCCCGACAGCGAACCGGACGGCCGGTTCAGCGACAGGTAGCCGAGCCCGATGTCCACGAACGAGTCGAGCGTCTCGCGCAGCGCCTTCAGCAGCGGCGCGACCGACGGCTCGTCGAGCGTCTGCACCCATTTGGCGACCTCGCGGATCTCCATCGCGGCCACGTCCGCGATCGAGACGCCGTCGATCTTGGACTCGCGCGCTTCGCGGCTCAGCCGCGTCCCGTCGCACTCCGGGCAGGTCTTGAACACCACCGCCCGCTCGACGAACGCGCGGATGTGCGGCTGCATCGCCTCGACGTCCTTGGACAGCATCGACTTCTGGATCTGCGGGATCAGACCCATGTAGGTGAGGTTGATGCCCTCGACCTTGATCTTCGTCGCCTCCTTGTAGAGGAGGTCGTGCAGCTCGCGCTTGTTGAAGTCCTTGACCGGCTTGTCGGTCGGGAAGAAGCCCGAGCCGCGGAAGATGCGGCCGGTCCAGCCGTCCATGCTGTAGCCGGGGATCGTCAGCGCGCCGTCGTCGAGCGACTTGTTCTCGTCGTAGAGCGCGGCCAGGTCGAAGTCGTTGATCGCGCCGCGGCCCTCGCACTTGGGGCACATGCCGCCGGTGCGGCTGAAGCTCGCGCTCTCGGTGATCGTCTTCTCGCCGCGCTGGATCGTGAGCCCGCCGCTGCCGGACACCGACGCCACGTTGAACGAGTACGCGCCCGGCCCGCCGATGTGCGGCTGCGCGAGCCGGCTGAACAGGATCCGCAGCATCGCGTCGGTGTCGGTGACCGTGCCGACCGTCGAGCGTGGGTTCGCGCCCATCCGCTCCTGGTCGACGCTGATCGCGGTCGTGATGCCGTCCAGCACGTCCACGTCGGGCCGCGCGAGCGCCGGCATGAAGCCCTGCACGAACGCGCTGTAGGTCTCGTTGATCAGCCGCTGGGACTCGGCCGCGATCGTCCCGAACACGAGCGAGCTCTTGCCCGACCCCGAGACGCCGGTGAAGACGGTCAGCCGCCGCTTCGGGATCTCGATGCTGACGTCCTTGAGGTTGTTGACGCGCGCGCCGTGCACGCGGATCAGGTCGTGGCTGTCAGCGGCGTGAGCCGTGGGCGATTGCGTCTCCGTCGTGGCCATGCCGGGCACGCTAGCGCCCATTGCGGCCACTTCGCTTCTCGGATACTGCTAACCGGGATCCGGCTCGGACGCGATCAGCTTGATGCGCGCCCGCGTGCGCTCGCGGATGACGTTGAACGTGATGCGGCCCGTGACGCGACCGGTCGTGTAGCGCGCGGTGAGCCGGCCGACGGGCCCGCCGGAGACCTCCAGCTCGCTGAGGTCGAAGCGCGTGATGTTGCTCTCGGCGAACTGCTGCTCGTACGCGGCGGTGACCTCGTCGCGGCCCTGCTGGCGCTCGTTGGGCAGCACGCGCTCGGCGTCGGTGGTGATGATGCGCCGGATGCCCGCCGGCTCCTCCTTGGCGTACGCGTTGGCGAACGAGCGCGCGAGCCGCTCGATCTCGTCCTCGCTCACCGGGGAGCCGGGCGGCGGGACCTTGGCGTCGCCCGGGATCACCGCGACCGCCACCGCGGCCGCCGCGAGCAGGCCCACGAGGGGGAGCAGCAGCCAGCGTGGCCGCTTGCGAGCGCGGTAGGTCTTGACGGGCGGGAGCTCCTCGATCGGCGCCTCCGGCGGCGCGTCGACGGTGCCCGACCACAGGCGCTGCATCGTCGGCGCGGCGGCGCCGCGCGCGACCGACCGCTCCTCCTCGGTCACCGAGCGCCCTTCGGCGGCCGCGAGCGCGGCGCGACCGAAGTCGCCGGCCGACGGGAAGCGGTCCGCCGGGTCCTTGGCCAGCGCACGGGCGAGCACCCGGTTGAAGTCGCCGGGCGCGGGCGGCGGCGGGTCGTGCAGGTGGGCGAGCATCGTCTGCGGGACGGTCTCGCGCACGAACGGCGGGCGGCCGACGAGCGCGGCGTAGAGCACGCAGCCGAGCGCGTAGACGTCGGCGCGCGCGTCGCTCGGGCCGGGCCGGAACTGCTCGGGCGCCATGTAGTCGACGGTGCCGAGGAAGTGCCCGCCGGTGGTGACGTTGGTCTCGGAGTTCGCGAAGCGCGTGAGCCCGAAGTCGGCCAGGTAGGCGTGCTCGCCGCTGAGCAGGACGTTGGCGGGCTTGACGTCGCGGTGGACCAGCCCGGCGGCGTGCGCGGAGTCGAGCGCGCCCGCGACCTGATGGACGATGCGCGCGGCCCGCGCGTGGTCCATCCGGCCGTGCGCGCGCAGCTCCTTGTGCAGGTCGGTGCCCTCGACCCAGCGCATGACGATGTACAGGCGCCCGTCCTCCTCGCCCGCCTCGTAGACCGGGATCACGTTCGGGTGATCGATCGCCGCCGCCATCCGCGACTCGCGCTGGAAGCGCTCGCGGAAGTCGCTGTCCGCGGCGTGCTCGGGCGCGATCAGCTTGAGCGCGACGGGGCGGCCGAGCGACAGCTGGGTCGCCCGGTAGACGATCCCCATGCCTCCGCGGCCGGCGACGGACTCGATCCGGCACCCGGCAATATGAGCGCCCTCGAGCACATCGGTCACGCGCTCAAGTGTGACGGACCCGGCGACCGTTTCCGTGCGCTGCGAGCCAGTCCGCGAGGCGTTCGCCCAGTTCGGCGCGCTTGTGGGCGTGTGTGACGTTCAACTCCGCCGCTCTGGCCGGCGCCGTCGACCGCGAGGGTGATGCGCGCTCGACCCGCCGCACGGCCTCTAATGTGCCCGCGATGGACCCGATTGATGCCGGACGGTTGCGTGAGGACCTCGAGCGGCTCGTCCGCATCCCGTCGATCGCGTTCGAGGGCCATCCGCGGGCGCCGCTGGACGAGGCGGCCGCGCTCGTCCGCGAGCTGCTCCCGGGCTCGCGCTTCGTCGACGTGCCGGGCGAGGCGCCGAGCGTCTACGCCGAGTACGGCTCCGGCGAGCCGACCGTGCTGCTGTACGCGCACTACGACGTCCAGCCCGCTCCGCCCGAGGGCTGGAAGAGCGACCCGTTCGAGCCGACGCTACGCGAAGGCCGTCTCTACGGGCGCGGCGCCGCCGACGACAAGTCCGGGGTCGTCGCGCACCTCGGCGCGCTGCGCGCGCACGGGTTCGATCCGCCGGTGCGCGTGAAGGTCCTGATCGAAGGCTCGGAGGAGAACGGACGCCAGCGCATCCTCGAGGTCGTCGAGCGCGAGCCGGACCTGATGCGCGCCGACGTGCTCGTGATCGCGGACGGCGGCAACTGGAAGCTGGGCGAGCCGACGCTGTGCACGACGCTGCGCGGGCACGGCAAGCTCACGGTGACGCTGCGCACGCTGAAGAACGCGCTGCACTCGGGGATGTTCGGCGGCGCGGCGCCCGACGCGCTGCTCGCGCTCACGCGGCTGCTCGCGACGCTGCACGACGCCGACGGAGCGGTCGCCGTCGACGGGCTCTTCGAGGGCGAGTGGGCGGGGGCGGACCTGCCCGAAGCGGACTTCCGCCGCCAGGCCGGCGTGCTCGACGGCGTGCAGTTGATCGGGCCGGGAAGCGTCGGCGACCGCCTGTGGGCGCGGCACGCGATCTCCGTGCTCGGCCTCGACGCACCCGCCGTCGAGGGCGCCGGCAACATCGTCATCCCGGCCGCGCGCGCGAAGGTCGCGGTGCGGGTTCCGCCGGGCGCGGACCCGCGGGCGTCGATGGCCGCCGTCGAGGCGCACCTGCGGGCGCGGGCGCCGTGGGGCGCGCACGTGGAGATCGAAGTCGAGCCCGCGTCCTCGCCGCTGGCCCTGCGCGCCGACGCCGCCGCCGCCCGCGCCCTCGAGGCGGCGTACGGCAAGCCGGTCGCGGTGATGGGCAACGGCGGCTCGATCCCGCTCGTGGCCCACCTCGCCGAGGTCTATCCGGACGCCGCGATCGTCCTCTGGGGCGCGCAGGACTCCGACGCGGCGCAGATCCACGCCGCGAACGAGTCCGTCTCGCTGGAGGAGCTCGAGAAGTCCGCGCTCACCGAGGCGCTGCTCTTGAAGCAGCTCGCGCCATGACCAGCCCGTTGCCGGCGAAGCGCGCGCTGAAGCGCAGCTTCGCGCGGCGGCTGACCCGCACCGTCGCGGCGTAGGTGCAGCGGCGCGTGAGCTTCACGCGCGTGGTCTTGAGCGTGCGCTTGCCGACGGTGGCGCGCACGGTCACCGTGCCGCGGCAGCCCGCGCCGCTCGAGGCGAGCCGCCCGCTGACCTTGAAGCCGCGCTTGACGGTGATGGTGAAGCGCGGCCGGAAGCGGTTGACGATCACCGGACGTTGGATCGTGGTCGTCTGGCCGGCCGTGTCGACCGCGACCGCCGAGAGCGTGTTGCGACCCACATCACCCGCGGTCGCCTGGTAGGCGCACGAGTACGGCGGCGCGGTGACCTCGCACAGCACGCGGTCGTCGTCGAGGAAGCGCACGAGCGCGAGCCCGCGGTCGTCGGCCGCGTTGACCGTGAGCGTATTCGGGGGGTCGGCAGCCAGCCGCGCGCCGGTCGCGGGCGCGGCCCACTCGATCGTCGGCGGGCGGTCGTCGAGCGCGTTGCCTGCGGGCGCGACGTTCACGTTCTCGCAGTCGTCGCCGAGCACGTCCAGCGTGTCCGCCGTCACCGCGTCGGCGCCGGGCCCGCAGCGGACGCGGTCGCTGAAGCCGTCGCGCACGTCGATCGCGTCGTCACCCGCGTCGGCGTCGACGCGGTCGATGCCCGCGCCGCCGACGATCGTGTCGGTGCCGGCGCCGGTGGACAGCTCGTTCGGGCCGGCGCTGCCGATCAGCGTCGAGCCGCTCGGGACCACGATGCCCTGGCCGAGGATCGCGACGTCCTCGATGTCGGAGCCGTAGTTGTCGCCCTCGCCCGGGAGCCCGTCGTTGGCGGCGTCGTCGAGCGAGACGGTCGGGGCCGGCGCGGCGGCGAGCATCACGTGCGTGGCGCCGTCGAGCCCCGGGCCGCCGCTGAGCGCGTCCCCGCCGGTGCCGCCGTTGAGCGCGTCGTCGCCGGTGTTGCCGTACAGCGCGTCCGTCCCGGTGCCGCCGTCGAGCACGTCGTCGCCGTCACCGCCGTCGAGCGCGTCGGCTCCGCCGCCGCCGTGCAGCTGGTCGGTGCCCGGGCCGCCGTCGAGGCTCACCGGGCCGCTGAAGTTGCGCGTGTCGACGAAGTCGTCGCCGTCGCCGAGGCTCACGACGATCCGCTCGATGCCGGTGCAGAAGTCCTGGCTGCCGCACCCGGTGGTCTGGATCGGGTCGCCGTCGCCGTCCCGGGTGATGCGCACCTCGCGCGGGCGGTCGGAGTTGGGCACGTTGAACGTCACCGTGTTCACGCGGCCGGCGGCGGCGGTGTACGTCAGGGTGGAGCCGGTTTTGACCAGCGTGGCGGCGTGGGCGCTGCTCGGAAGCGCCAGCAGCAGGACGATCAGGACGGCAGCGCGCATGCCGCAACGATACGGCTGATCCCGCCCGCCCGTCGCGACGAGCGGGACCAGTGAAGGCGCCGGCTGGAACACGGGCGCTGACCGGCTTGTTTCCGGCGAGGCGCCTGGACCAAACGGCACGTCACAAGCTATTGACGGGTCACGTCCGTCCTCGGACCAGCTCGTCCAGCAGCGTCTCGGGGTCGGCCGCGACCTTCAGGCCGGCGCGGGTCTCCGGGCGCAGGAAGCCCTCGGTGACCGAATGGTCGAGGAACGTCGTGAGGCCGTCGTAGTAGCCGTTGGTGTTGACCAGGCCGAGCGGCTTGTCGTGGATGCCGAGATAGCTCCACGTGTAGACCTCGATGAGCTCCTCGAGCGTGCCGATCCCGCCCGGGAGCGCGACGAATGCGTCGCTGAGCTCGGCCATCCGCGCCTTGCGCTCGTGCATGTCGGCGACGGTGTGGAGCTCTGTCAGCCCTGGGTGGGCGACCTCGCGGTCGACCAGCACCTGCGGGATGACGCCGACGACCTCGCCGCCGTGGGCGAGCGCCGTGTCGGCGACCGCGCCCATCAGGCCGACGGACGCGCCGCCGTAGACGAGCCGCAGGCCGCGCTGCGCGAGCACCGCCGCGAGTTGCCGGGCGGCTTCGAGGTACGCCGGGTCGTTGCCGGCGCTCGAGCCGCAGTACACGCAGACGGACTTCACGGCTCGAGCGCCTCCAGCAGGCGGTCGAGGTCGGACTCGTCGTTCCACGCGCCGACCGACGCGCGCAGGTACGGCGTGCCCGGCAGGTCGCGGACGGCGACGCCGCGCTCGAGCAGCTGCTCACGCTTGGCCTCGGGTTCGTCGACCTCGAAGGCGATCAGGGTCGAGCGGCCGCGGGGCGCGACCGTGTAGCCGGCGTCGGCGAGCGCGGTGGCGAAGCGGTCGGCGAGGTCGGCGGCGCGGGTGATGATCGCGTCCAGGCCCTCAGCCTCCAGGACCTCGAGCGCGGCGGCCGACAGCGCGACCGCTTCGCGCGGGAGCGGCAGGTCGAAGCGGCTCGCGACCGACTTGAGCGGGCTCTGCAGGCCCAGGCTGGTGTCCTCGAACGAGAAGTACGTGGGGTTGACGGTCCGCACCCGCTCGCCGAGCTCGGGGTCCAGGTAGAGCATCCCGGTGCCGTCGGCGCCGCACAGCCACTTCTGACCGGCGGCGGCGTAGGCGGCGCAGTTGAGCTCGCCGACGTCGACCCGCACGGCACCCGAGCCCTGCGCGCCGTCGAGGATCACCGGCACCGGCACCTCGGCGAGCTCCGCGGGGGCGAGCTCGCCCGTGATCCAGCTGACATGGCTGGCGGCGACGAGCGTCGTCTTCGCGGTGACCGCGTTGGCGAGCTCGGCGAACGGCACGGCCTTGATGGTCGCCCCGCGGTGGCGCGCGCCGATCAGCGGGCCGATCAGGCCGGGGTGCTCGGCGTCGGAGGTGACGATCTCGTCCGCCGGGCCGATGTCCATGCCCGCCAGCACGGCGCCGAGCCCCGCGCTCGTCCCGCTCGTGACCGCGACGTGCTCCGGGGCGGCGTGCATCACGCGCGCGTATCCCTCCCGCAGGCCGGCGGCGAGGTCGTGGCGGCGCGCGAAGTGCGCGTGCAGGCGGCCCTCGCTGAGCTGGGCGTCGAGCTCCGCACGCGCCGTCTCGGCGGCGGCAAGCGGAATCGGCCCGTCCGTACCCGCATTCAGGTACGCGATCGACTGCAGCACGGGGAACTGGTCACGGAACGCCATGGCCGGCGGACCCTAGCGTCCGCAGACCGGCCAGGGCGAGGCGCCCTCCCGCGCGTACAGGATCGCGGCGCGTCGGTTCTGCTCGGCCTCCGACGCTGCGGCCGGGTTGCCCGAGCCGCCGACGCTCTGCCATGTGCTGAGCGTGAATTGGTACTTGCCGTAGAACCCGTTGCCGGTGTTCGTGGCCGGGTCGCCGCCCGACTCGCACGCGGCGATCGCCTCCAGCGCGGGGGAGGCAGTGGCGTTGCGCGCCTTCGCCCGCGCCCGGGCCGCCCGCCGACGGTCCTTGCGCTCCTCGCGCCGGATGTCGCTCCGGAGCGATCGGATCCGGCGCGCGAGCGTGGCGGGAGCATCACCGCTCACGCGGCGCCGGTACTGCGCGGGCGAGAACCCCTCGCCGCGCTCGTTCGCGAGCCGGCGGGCCAGCGGCCACGCCTTGCGCGTCAAGCGCTCCTGGGCGAGCGCGGTCCGTTCGTACTGCATCTGGTCGGCCACGGTGAGATGGCCGGCGAGGGGGACCTGGAAGTCCGACTGGGCGGCGGCGTGCGCCGTCGCGGGTACTGCGAGAGTCGCGGCGCCCACGGCCAGAAGAGCGGTCGTGGTCGTGCGCATGGTGAAACCTTTCGTCGCTTGCGGCGAGCGGGACACCGTAGCGGCCTCGGCCCAATCAGGTCCGGTTCCCGGAGGGGTGCGTGACGTTGGTCCCGCTCAGCGCAACTCGCGTTGTGCACCCCGTGTGCGCAGCGCTTGCGCGGCGCCAGCGGTGTGGTCGCCGTTGACGTCGGTTTGAACCCGCAAGTCCGCGGCTCACTAGCATGGCCGCCGTGCGCGTCCCGCTTCCCGACGGCTCTGTCCGTGAGCTTCCCGACGGTTCCACCGGAGCCGACCTCGCCGCCGATATCGGCCCTGGCCTGGCCCGCGCGGCGCTGGCCATCCGCGTCCTGGACGCCGACAAGACGGAGAAGCGCGACGGAACGGCCTACGACGACGGGCGCATCATCGACCTCGACGTGCCGCTGACGGACGGGCAGCCGATCGAGATCGTGACCGCGAAGGCGGGGGACGGAGACGCGCTGAAGCTGCTGCGCCACGACATCGCGCACGTGCTGGCCGAATCGGTCCTCGAGCTCTATCCCGGCACCAAGGTGAGCATCGGCCCGCCGATCGCCGAGGGCTTCTACTACGACTTCGAGTTCCCGCCCGGCGTGACGATCAACGAGGACGACTTCCCGAAGATCGAAGCGCAGATGAAAAAGCACGTGAAGGCGGCGGAGCCGTTCGTGCGCTCGGAGGCCACCACGGCCGAGGCGATCGACCGCTACCTGCGCGAGGACCAGCCGTACAAGGTCGAGCTGATCGAAGACCTGGTGACCAACCAGGGCGTCCAGACGGTCGGCATCTACCAGAACGGCGAGTTCCGGGACCTGTGCCGCGGCCCGCACGCGCCCGACACGGGCCGGGCGAAGGCGTTCAAGCTCACCTCGGTCGCCGGCGCGTACTGGCGCGGCGACGCGAACCGCCAGATGCTCACGCGCATCTACGGCACCGCGTTCGCGACCAAGGAGGAGCTCGCCGAGCACCTGGAGCGCCTCGAGGAGGCGCGCAAGCGCGACCACCGCAAGCTCGGCAAGGAGCTCGAGCTGTTCATGTTCTCCGAGCTGTCGCCGGGGTCGCCGTTCTGGTTCCCGAACGGCATGGCGATCTGGAACGAGCTCACCAAGCTCTGGCGCACGGAGAACTCGCAGCGCGGCTACAAGGAAGTCAAGACGCCGATCCTGTACACGAGCGAGCTGTTCAAGCGCTCGGGCCACTGGCACGTGTACGGCGAGAACATGTACTTCACGGACGTCGAGGGCGACCAGCAGGGCCTCAAGCCCATGAACTGCCCGGCGCACACGCAGCTCTACGACAGCCAGCGCCGCAGCTACCGCGACCTTCCGATCCGCTACTCCGAGCAGGGCCTCGTGCACCGCCACGAGCCGTCCGGCACGCTGCACGGCCTGCTGCGCGTCCGCCACATCACGCAGGACGACGCCCACATCTTCTGCACCGAGGAGCAGATCGAGGAGGAGGTCATCCGCTGCCTCGAGTTCGGCTTCGCGATCTACGAGCGGTTCGGCTTCGAGCCGCGGCTGGAGCTCTCCACCCGCCCGGAGAAGCGGATCGGCACCGAGGACATGTGGGACCGCGCCGAAGCGGCGCTCCAGAACGCGCTCGACAAGCGCGGCCTCGCGTACGAGATCAACGAGGGCGACGGCGCCTTCTACGGCCCGAAGATCGACCTGCACATGACCGACGCGATCGGCCGCTCCTGGCAGCTCGGCACGGTGCAGCTGGACTACGTGATGCCGGAGCGCTTCGACCTCACGTACACGGGCGCGGACAACGCCGACCACCGCCCGGTGATGATCCACCGCGCGCTGATGGGCTCCTTCGAGCGCTTCATCGGCATGCTCGTCGAGCACTACGCGGGTGAGTTCCCGGTCTGGCTGGCGCCGGTCCAGGCGATCGTGCTCCCGGTGGCGGACCGGCACGTCGAATACGCGCGCGAGCTGCAAAGCGCGCTGGACGGCTTCCGCGTCGAGGTCGACGACCGCACCGAGTCGATCGGCCGCAAGATCCGCGAGGCCGAGCTGCGCAAGATCCCGTACATGCTCGTGGTCGGCGACCGCGAGGTGCAGGAGCGGACGGCGTCGGTGCGCCGGCACAAGGAAGGCGACCAGGGCGCGCTCGATCTCGAGGGCCTGAAGGCGCAGCTCTCGGCGGCCGAGTAGGGGGTGACCCGCGGGCATCCGTGCCCCTCGGGTAACCCTCTGCCGTTGACGAATCCGTGTCTCGGGCTCAGCCGGAGTATTCGGTCCTCGGAACGGGAACTTGAGCCGCAGCGATGTTTCGCCCTATACTTCGTGACGTTGAATACGCGTTCCCATACCGCGCCGCGTTCTTGACGTACGGCGCCTACACCAGCTAATGCCGGTCCCTCGCAGGTTTGACCGGCAGCCGCCGGAGCGTGATACCACCCGCGTCAACGAGCGCATCCGCGTTCCCGAGGTTCGTCTCATCGACGACACCGGTCAGCAGGTCGGCATCATGCGCACCCAAGACGCTCTGCGGCGAGCCCAGGAAAAGGACCTCGACCTGGTCGAGGTGGCGGCGGAGGCCAAGCCCCCCGTTGTGCGCATCCTGGACTACTCGAAGTACAAGTACGAGCAGGCGCAGAAGGCCAAGTCGGCCCGCAAGCACCAGCAGACGATCAACGTCCGTGAGATCAAGTTCCGGCCGAAGATCGCCCAGCACGACTACGACACCAAGAAGGGCCACGTCGAGCGCTTCCTGAAGGCGCGCGACAAGGTCAAGGTCACCATCATGTTCCGCGGGCGCGAGATGGCGCACCCGGAACGCGGCGAGATGATCCTCAACCGCCTCGCCGAGGACCTCAACGAGCTCGCCGTCGTCGAGCAGCGGCCCCAGCAGGACGGCCGCAACATGACGATGATGCTCGGGCCGGCGAAGGCCGCGCCGAGCGACACGAGCAAGCCCGCTTAGCGCTTCCGCGAGCCGCCCCGATCGGGGCGGCTCGCCCGCTTTCCAGCGCTTTTCTCGCCCGCCGCACTCGGCCGCGTCAACGCGGCGTGCCGTTTCTCAGGCCTAACTGCGGCCTTCTAGCACGCGTCCGACAGAAGATGGTTCACCATCCGGCGAAGGACGTGTAGTATCGCGCCCTGAGAGACAAAAGGCTGTCCAGGCCGAGGAGGAGGGCAAACTCTGTGAGGGCTGTTGGGTTGCTGGACGCGACGTCACGTCTGCGTCCAGGTTGGCGTGTGGTGCCTTTGGCGCTGCTCGTCTTGTGTTTGTGGTTGCTCGCTGCGGCGAGCGCATCGGCGCAGACGCCGAGCAAGGTGCTCGTGTTCCACGGGGGTGCGAACGCGACCAACGACGCCGGTGTCGCGGCCATCACCGCGATCGGCGACGCGAACGACTTCGACGTCGACGCGGGCAGCGACGCGACGGCGATCACTGCGGCGAACCTCGCGAACTACCGCGCGGTCGTCTTCCTCAACAGCGCGGGTGACCGCCTGAATGCGGCGCAGGAGGGTGCGCTGCAGGCCTACATCGAGGGCGGCGGCGGCTTCGTCGGTATCGGCTCCTCCGCGGAGGCCGAGACCGGCAACACGTTCTTCAACGGCCTGATCGGTGCTCGCCCCGCGGCGAACAGCCCGACGACCGCCAGTACGCAGGTCGTCGCATCCGGCGACCGTGTGCACCCCGCCACGCGCGACCTCCCGCTGGAGTGGACGCGCGAGGACATCTGGTACACGTGGACCACGCGCCCGACGGGCACGGTCCACACCGTCGCGCGCTACCGCGCGCCCGGCGCCCCGGCCGGCGACGGCACCGCCACGGGCGGCACCGACTGGCCGATCTCCTGGTGCCGTGACTTCCAGGGCGGCCGCTCGTTCTACACCGGCATGGGCCGCACCGCGGCCGCGTTCGGGCAGGAGAACCTGCGCAAGCACCTGACCGGCGCCATCGAATGGGCGGCCGGCCTCGTGCGCGGCGGCTGCAAGGCGACGATCAACTCCAACTACAAGAGCGAGCGCGTCACCAGCGGCGTCGGCGGCCTCCCGGTCTCCGGCGAGTCGCACGGTGTCGCGCCGGTCAAGAACGGCTGGGTCTTCTACATCGGCCGCGCCGACTGCCGCAGCAACGAAGAGCGCGGCAAGATGATCGGCCAGCCGTCGAGCCCGCGCATCCTCGACTTCGCCAACCGCAACGTCGGCGTCGGCTGCGGCACGATCCACCTGTGGGATCCGAAGGCCGCCACCGGCACCGTCAACAGCGGCATCACGCAGGTCGGCGTCATCCCGGTCTACGGCGATCGTGGCGGCGGAGACGAGATCAACGGCAAGATCGAGACCGGCCTGCTCGGCATCGCTCCGTCGCCGGACTTCACCACCACCGGCCATATCTATCTGCAGTACTTCCCGACCTTCAACCCGGACAACCCGGTGCTGCCGGGCCTCGCCGACGGCGACGCGCGCCGGATCACGAAGATCGGCAAGGGCCGCATCTCGCGCTTCACGGTCGACCTGACCACCAAGAAGCTCAAGATGGACTCCGAGGTCAAGATCTTCGAGTACGACTCGCAGGTCTACTCCTGCTGCCACCGCGGTGGCGGCATGGCCTTCGACTCCAAGGGCAACCTCTACGTCACGACGGGCGACTCGAACTCCTCGCAGAGCACGAGCGGCACGTCCGGCAACCACCCCGGCATCAAGTGCCCGGTCGGGCCCGCCACCGAGGTGTCCAACAACCACTGCGGCGCCGCCAACTACTCGATCCGTGATGCGCGCCGGACGGCGGGCAACACGAACGACTACAACGGCAAGATGCTGCGGATCAACCCGATCGAGCAGCTCGCCGACGGCGCGCCGGTCACACCCGGCGTCGGGACCACGTACAGCATCCCGGGCGCGGACGCACCCAACGGCCCGAACCTGTTCAGCGGCACCGAAGAGGGCGGCGGCAAGACCAAGCCCGAGATCTACGCGATGGGTCTGCGCAACCCGTCGCGCATGGCGATCGACCCGAAGACCGACGTCCCGTACGCCGCGTGGGTCGGTCCGGACGCCACCACCCCGTCGCGGACGATGGGACCGTCGACGTACGAGAGCGCGACGCAGCTCCCGAGCGCCGGCAATTACGGCTGGCCGTACTGCATGGGCAACCAGCAGGCCTACCGTGACCGCGTCGGGACCAACGGCGCGCTGCGCACGACCAACGGCCCCGGCTTCGTGGACGGCGGCCCGGTCGCCGGCCCGACCGCCGGCCCGACGCCCGGCTGGTACGACTGCAAGAACCTCGTCAACGACTCGCCGAATAACACCGGCCTGACGACCCTGCCGCATACCACGGGCACGGGCAAGGACGCCGGCACGGCGCGCAAGCTGAACCTCTGGTACAGCCGCGGCAACCCGGGCGGCAACGGCTGCCCCGAGTTCCCCCGTCCGACCGGGGCGAACAACGCGCCGGACTACGGCGCCACCAACACGCAGCTGTGCCCGTACCTGACCGCCTCCGGCGCGACGGTGTTCTCGGGCCCGGTCTACCGCTACGACGACGCGGCGACCGACAACTCGGTCCGCTGGCCCAAGTACTGGGACGGCCGCTGGTTCCTGAACGACTTCAGCAACAGCAGCGCCAAGCACGGCCTGCTGCTCGACCCGGCGACTGACCAGGACGGCGCTCAGCCCGTGTACGCGGACTCGCTGCGCGACGGCTCTGGCTTCCAATGGGGCGCGAGCTACATGGACTCGAAGTTCGGTGCGGACGGCGCGCTCTACGTGCAGGTCTACCAGGGCTTCTTCGACACGGGCAACGACGTCGGTCTGTTCCGGCTGTCCTACACGGGCGGCCCGGACACGCCGACCGCCGACCCGCAGTGGCGCTCGACGTCCACCGCGCGTCAGGTCGCGTTCTCGCTCGGCGCCTCCGGTGGCGTCAGCTACGAGTGGGACTTCGGTGACGGCACGGCCAAGTCGACCGAGGCCAACCCGACCCACACGTACGCGCAGACCGGCACCTACACGGCGAGCCTGACCGTCACGTACGCCGACGGTGAGAAGCAGACCAAGACCTCGCTGGTCACGGTGGGCGCGGACTCCGCGGCCCCGACCACGACGGTCCAGATCAACGGCCAGACCCCGGCGGCGAGCTACACGGCGCCCGTTGAGGTCACCGTGCGCGCGACCGACGGCACCGGCGCCACCGGCGTCGAGTGGATCGAGCATCGCGTCGACGGCGGCGCGTGGACCCGTGCCACCAACACGGGCAACGCCGAGCCGTTCGAGGCGAAGTTCACGGTGCGCGGCCAGGGCTCGCACACGGTCGAGTACCGTGCCCGCGACCGCGCCGGCAACCAGACCGATCCGGTCGGCTCGGTCACGTTCACGATCAACCTCAACACGGGCGGCACCTCCTGCCTCCCGCAGTCGGATGAGTTCAGCGGTTCGGCGCTCGACGCCAAGTGGACCGTGCTGCGCTCCGCGGGCGGCGGCCCCACGGTGTCCAACGGGCACGTGAACCTCCCGATCCTGCAGGGCGACTTCATCGCCAACGACGCGCTCGCCTCCAATACCGTCCTCACGGACGCGCCGAACGGCGAGTGGACGGCGACGGCCAAGCTCGAGACCAGCGGCCTCAACGCCAACGGTGAGCAGGCCGGCATCGTGCTGTGGAAGTCCGAGCAGCCGAACACGTTCGCCAAGCTCGTCGCGATCCAGTCGAGCAACGGCACGCACCAGTTCGAGTTCATCGTCACCCAGAACGGTGCGGTCAACCCGCCGATCGGCTCGAGCATCACGCCCGCTCCGGGCGGCCAGCTGCCGGCGTACGTGCTCCTGCGTGCCCGCAACAACGGCACGAACATCATCGGTGAGTTCTCCACCGACGACGGCGCGAGCTGGACCCGCGTCGGCACGGCGACCCACGCCGCGCCGATCACGGGTGCGCTGAAGGTCGGCCCGGTCGCGTTCCGCGGCTCCAACGGCGGCGGCACCGCGTCGTTCGACTACCTGCGCGTCCACAGCGGCTCGGCCGAGGACACACCGGTCAACTGCACCGCCGGCTGCTCCCCGCAGTCGGATCAGTTCACCGGCTCGGAGCTCCACCCCAAGTGGGAGATCCTGAACCCGTCCTCCGGGAACGCCCCGAGCGTCTCCGGCGGCCACCTGACGCTGCCGGTCATCCAGGGCGACCTGTACGGCGGCACGGCCACGGCCCAGGTGCTCTATCAGGACGCTCCGACGGGCTCGTGGGTCGCCACGGCGAAGATCGCCCACGAGAACATCAACCGCAACGGCGAAGCGGCCGGTCTGGCGCTGATCAACAGCACCAACCCGAACCACTTCCTCAAGACGGCTCTGCAGTACAAGAGCGACGTCGATCCGGAGACGGCGGGCGACCAGCCCGGCAAGTGGGCGGAGCGCGTCCTGACGGCCAACGGCGAGGCGGTCACCCTGCCGCCGGCGACGGTGCCGTGGCCGAACTCGGGTGGGCTCTCGACCGCCGGCGACTACGTCTGGGTGCGGTTCGTGCATGACGCCACGGCGGGCACGATCACGACCTGGACGTCGACCGAGGGCTCGACGTTCACCTCGTTCGGCGCGCCGATCAGCGTCTCGCAGTACCTGAGCCAGCCGGGCGGCCTCAAGCTCGGCCTGTTCGCCAAGCACGACGGTGGCGAGAACGACACGGTCCAGCTCGACGCGTTCAACGTCGTGCCCGGGACCGCCGACCCGCAGACCGCGGGCGACAACTGCGGTGGGGTCACCGCCTGCGTCCAGAACGACGAGTTCGACGGCGCGGCGCTCGATCCCAAGTGGGAGATCCGCAACTCGACGCCGGCCAACGTGGCCGTCGCCGGTGGCAAGCTCTCGCTGACGACCGCGCAGGGTGACGTCTCGGGCGCCAACTTCACGGCCCGCAACATCGCCCTGCAGGACGTGCCGACGGGCCCGTGGTCGGTGACCACGAAGCTCGACCACACGGCGATCAACCAGAACGGCGTTGCCGGCGGCCTCGTGATCTACGGCTCCGACAACCCGAACTACTTCGCCAAGATCGGCGTCCAGTACAAGACCAACGACCTCGGCGGGAACCCGATGAACGGGATCTGGGCCGAGCGCGTGCTGACCTCCAACGGGTCGATCAACGCCGGCTACGGCGGCAACTACCCGAACACCGGGAAGCTGACCCCGCAGACGGCCGACCTGTGGCTGCGAGCCACGTACGACGGCACGAACCTCGTGACCGAGTACTCCTACGACGGCACGACGTTCGCCTCCATCGCCCAGGCGGTGCCGGTCAACGCGTCGACGTTCGGCGCCGGCGGCATCACCAAGGTCGGCCTGTTCGTCAAGCACGACGGTGGCAACACCGCGCGGCCGATCAGCTTCGACTCGTTCAAGGTCGCGGCCGACAGCTGCGGTGGCGGCGGCGACTCCTCGCCGGCGCGCACGACGCACACGCTCAACCCGGCCTCGCCGGACGGGACGAACGGCTACTACAAGTCGAACGTCACGGTCACGCTCAACGCCACGGACAACCAGGGCGGCACGGGCGTCGACTACATCGAGTACCGCAACCAGGGCACGACCGCCTGGACGCGTTACAGCGATCCGATCGTCGTCGAGACGGCCGGTCGCAGCACGATCGAGTACCGCTCGGTCGACAAGGCGGGCAACACCGAGGCCACGCGCACGGTGACCTTCCAGATCGACAAGGCGGCGCCGACGACCACCGCGAAGCTCAACGGTGAGGCGCCGAAGGCCAACTACGACGGCCCGGTCCAGGTGGATCTCGACGCCACCGACGGCACCGGCTCCGGTGTCGCCAAGACCGAGGTCCGCGTCGACGGCGGCGAGTGGAAGCCGTACGAGGAGACGGAGACGATCCTCAACTCGGCGGCCGACCTCGCCAAGTGGGCGCAGGCTGGGGCCGGCGGCCTCAACTGGGTCGACGACCCGAACGGCGGCTACGCCCGCACGTTCGGCAACTTCGGCATGCCGTGGTACCCCGTCAAGGACTACGGCGACTTCTCGCTGAAGATGCAGTGGCGTGACTCCAGCACCGGCACCAGCGGCAACGGCGGCGTCTTCGTGCGCTTCCCGAACCCCACCGAGGCGGTCACGCGTCCGGCCGGCCAGCGTCACGCTTGCCAGGTCGGCTCGGCGCAGAGCGATCCGGCCTGGGTCGCGATCTACTGCGGCCACGAGATCCAGATCAACGACAACCAGCCGTCGGAGCCCCAGAAGACGGGGTCCGTGTACAACTTCCAGCCGCTGAACACCACGCAGGCCAAGGTGCAGCCGCGCGGGACGTGGGTCGACTACGAGATTCGCGTCGTCGGCCAGACGTACACGATCATCCGCAACGGCGAGGTCCTGCAGACCTTCGAGAACACGCGGGACAAGCCGTCCTCGCGACAGGGTGACCCGTCGACGACGGATCGCCAGTTCGCGCGCGGCTACATCGGTCTGCAGAACCACGGCACGAGCGACGTGATCGACTACCGCAACATCCGCGTCGAGCCGCTCGGCCAGGATGTCGCCAAGGGTCCGATCACCGTCTCGGGCGACGGCGCCCACAAGGTCGAGTTCCGCTCGACCGACAACGCGGGCAACGTGGAGACCACCAAGTCGGTCGACTTCACGATCGGCGACGAGCCGTCCGGTGACGACACGGCGCCGAACACCACGGCGGCGCTCAACCCGGCCCAGCCGGGTCCGGGTGGCACGTACACCGGTCCGGTGGGCGTGACGCTGTCGGCGACCGATCCGGCCGAGACCGGCACGGGCGGCGGTCCGGCGGCCACGCACACCGTCAAGGCGATGCCGGCCGTGTTCGACCCTGCCGCCGTGTCGGCCAAGGTCGGCGACACGGTCCGGTTCACCTGGAACGAGGGCGGCACCACGCACGATCTGTGGAAGCTCAACCCGGGTGACGCGCCCAACGCGGACGGCACGTCGTTGCTGCCGCCGCCGGGCTACGCCTTCCCGACCACCCCGCCGACCGATGTGGTCGTCGATCAGGTGGGGACCTACACGTTCGTGTGCAAGGTCCACGGCCACCGCGAGGAAGGCGAGTGGAAGGGCATGGTGACCAAGGTCACCGTCAGCGAGAACAGCTCGTCGGTGCCGGGCTCGGGCGTCGACTACACCGAGTACCGCGTCAACAACGGTGCGTGGGTCAAGAACACCAACACCGGTACGGCGTCGCCGTTCGTGACCACGTTCCAGGCGCAGGCCGAGGGCGCGTACTCGATCGAGTACCGCTCGGCGGACAAGGCCGGCAACGTGGAAGCGACCAAGACGGTGGCCTTCACGATCGATGAGCCGTCCGGTGGCGACTCGGTCGACGAGGACGTCGACGTGATCGGCACGGTGCCG
Organism: Solirubrobacter deserti; assembly: GCF_003344625.1. Taxonomy (GTDB): domain Bacteria; phylum Actinomycetota; class Thermoleophilia; order Solirubrobacterales; family Solirubrobacteraceae; genus Solirubrobacter; species Solirubrobacter deserti. Next base: position 651,423 of record NZ_QPKJ02000001.1, read on the forward strand.
CGTGTGCTCGGGATCACGATCGAGGGCGCGCTGAACTTCGGCGCGATCACGCCGGGTCTCGACCAGGTCTACACGGCCGGGGCGACGGTCAAGGCGACGTCGAGCGTCCGCTCGTCGAAGCTCACGATCTCCGATCCCACGAGCACGGCCAAGGGCCACCTGGTCAACGGCTCCTCGGTCATGCCGCAGGCGCTGCAGGTGCAGGACAACGCCGGGGCGTTCGTGCCGCTGACCAGCACGGTCGAGCTCGACGCCTGGGGGCACCCGCTCGCGAACGAGTCGGTGCCGCTCAACCTCAAGCAGCCGGTCTCCGCCGGTGACCGCCTGCTCGAGGGCAACTACACCAAGCGCGTGACGCTGACTCTGTCGGCCACCACGCCGTAGCAAGCGACCCGCCCCGCTCCCGCGATTTCTCGTGGGAGCGGGGCCTTTGCTTCGCTATACTGCGCCGCCGGTTATGCCCAAGATGAAGTCGCACTCCGGCGCCAAGAAGCGCTTCAAGGTGACCGGCACCGGCAAGGTGCTGGCCCGTCACTCCTTCTCGAGCCACATCCTCGAGAAGAAGTCACCCAAGCGCAAGCGGCACATGGCTCTTGCGATCGTCCTCGTCAAGGGTGACGCGTCCCGTGCCAAGACGATGCTGAACGGGAACGGCCGATGACCCGCGTCAAGCGTTCAGTCCACGCCAAGAAGAAGCGCCGTGCGGTCCTCGAGCGCACGAAGGGCTTCCGCGGCGAGGCGAACTCGAACTACAAGCGCGCCAAGGAAGCGATGTTCAAGGCGGACGCGTACGCGTACCGCGATCGTCGCAACCGCAAGCGTGACTTCCGCCGTCTCTGGATCACCCGCATCAACGCCGCCGCGCGTGCCGAGGGCATGACGTACGCGACGTTCATCCACGGCCTGCAGGCCGCCGGCGTCGAGCTGGACCGCAAGGTCCTGGCCGACATCGCCGTGCGCGATCCCGAGACCTTCCGCCGATTCGTCGAGCGCGCCCGCGAGGCCTCGGCGGCCTAGGCAACCTCGAAACCGCCGAGCCTTCAATAGGGCGCCCCTCCGAGTCGGAGCGGCGCCCTTTTTTTTGGCCACCGGGGGCTGCCGCCCCCCGAGACCCCCGCTTTCAGTGACCGAAGAGATCAAGAGCCCCCACAACGAAGCCCTGAAGGAGATTCGCAAGCTCGCCGGCAAGAAGTGGCGGGACAAGCTGGGCTCCTTCGTCGCCGAGGGCGAGGACCTGCTGGAGGCCGCCGAGGCGGCGGGCTGGCACGCGAGCGCGCGCTACGTCACCTCCGGCTCCGGCCTGGAGGGGATCCCGGTCGCTTCCCACGTGATGCCGAGCGTCTCGCAGCTGGGCTCGTCCACGCGGGCGATCGGCGTCTATCCGATCCGCTGGGCGCAGCCCGTCGGGCCGCTGTGCGTCGCGCTGTGGGGCGTGGGGGACCCGGGCAACGTCGGGACGGTCATCCGGTCCGCGCTGGCGTTCGGCGCGAGCTCGGTCGCGCTCGGCCCGGGCAGCGCCGATCCCTGGTCCCCCAAGGCCGTGCGCGCCTCGATGGGCGCGATCTTCTCCGTGCCCGTCGCGAAGGTGCGCAACGCCGCCGAGCTGCCCGGCCGCAAGATCGCGCTGGCCGCGCGCTCCGGTGAGCCGCTGCGGGCGGTCGCCAAGCCGAAATCGGCACGCGCCGGCGAAGCCGGCCGCGCCGATGTGGCGCCCGTCACGATCGTCGTCGGTGCCGAGCGCGAAGGCCTCTCCGACGACTTCATCGCGGGGTGTGACGAGGTCGCCCACATCCCGATCGCGCACGCCGACTCATTGAACGCCGCCATGGCCGCAACTGTCGCTGTCTACGAGCTAACTAGGATCACGCCCTCATGAGCACAGCCACCGCCGACCGGATCGCCGCGTTGCGCGCCGAGGGCGAGGCCGCGGTCGCCGCCGCCGCTTCGACCGCGGACCTGGAAGAGATCCGCGTCCGCTTCCTCGGCCGTAAAGCTGAGCTGCCGAACCTGCTGCGAGACGTCGGCAAGCTCCCGCCGGAGGAGCGAGGGCCCGTGGGGAAGGGCGCCAACCAGGCGCGCCAGGCGCTGCAGGCCGCGGTGGACGCGCGCCAGGCCGAGCTCGAGGCGGTCGAGCTCGAGCAGCGGCTCGCCGCCGACGTGGTCGACGTCACGCTGCCGGGCACGCCCGTCACGCCCGCGGGACACCTGCACATCCTCACCGCGACCCGGCGGGAGATCGAGGACGTGTTCGTCGGGCTCGGCTTCTCCGTGGTCGAAGGGCCGGAGATCGACCTCGCCTACTACAACTTCGACGCGCTCAACCACGACCCGAGCCACCCGGCGCGGTCGCTGGCAGACACGTTCTACGTCGCGGACGACGTCGTCCTGCGTACGCAGACCTCGCCGATGCAGGTCCGCCAGATGGAGCTGCAGCCGCCGCCGCTGTACATCATCGTCCCGGGCCGCGTCTACCGGCCCGACAACGATGCGACGCACACGCCGCAGTTCCACCAGGTCGAGGGCCTGGCGGTGGACGAAAACCTGACGCTCGGCGACCTGCAGGGCACGCTGCTCGCGTTCGCCCGCGCGATCTTCGGCGACGACCGCGAGGTCCGCCTGCGCCCGCACTTCTTCCCGTTCACCGAGCCGTCGGTCGAGCTCGACGTGTCCTGCTTCAACTGCAAGCAGGGCTTTCTCAAGGACGGCTCGCGCTGCCCGCTGTGCAAGGGCACGAGCTGGATCGAGATCCTCGGCGCCGGCATGGTGGACCCGAACCTCTACGGCTACGTCGCCGAGTCCGGCTACGACCCCGAGCGCCACCAGGGCTTCGCCTGGGGCATGGGCATCGAGCGGATCGCCTTCCTCAAGCACGGCGTGCCGGACCTGCGCATGTTCTTCGAGAACGACCTTCGACTGCTGGAGCAATTCGGATGAGGCTGCCGCTGTTCTGGTTGACGGACTACGTCGACCCGGGGATGGACGCGTCCAAGCTGGCCGCGCGCCTCGCGATGACCGGCACCGAGGTAGACCGCGTGCACACGCACGGCGTGTCCGCGCTGGAGAACTTCGTGGTCGGGCGTGTGCTCGAGCGCGAGCAGCACCCGGACGCCGATCGCCTGAGCGTCTGCCAGGTGGCGATCGGCGAGGGTGACGTGTCGACGATCGTGTGCGGCGCGCCGAACGTCGCCGCGGGCCAGACGGTCGGGGTCGCGCTGCCGGGCTCGGTCATGCCCGACGGCACGCGCCTGAAGAAGGCCAAGCTCCGCGGCGTGCCGTCCAACGGCATGATCCTGGCCGAGGACGAGGTCGGCATCGGCTCCGACCACGCCGGGATCATGGTGCTCGACGACGACCTGGTCCCGGGCACGCCGCTCGCGCAGGTGCTGCCGATCTCCACCGACGTGCTCGAGCTCGAGATCACGCCCAACCGCCCGGACTGCCTGAGCGTGTACGGCGTCGCACGCGAGGTGCACGCCGCGACCGGCGCGCCGCTCAATCCGCCGCCGTGGATGGAGGACCCGGGCACGCCCGGGCCGGTCGAGGGCGTGACGGTCGAGGTCCAGGACGCGGAGTTCTGCCCGCGCTTCACTGCGCGGCTGTTCGAGGACGTCAAGATCGGCCCGTCGCCACGCTGGCTGAAGGCGCGCCTGATGGCCGCGGGTCAGCGCCCGATCAACAACGTGGTGGACATCACGAACTACGTGATGCTGCTGACGGGCCAGCCGCTGCACGCGTTCAACTTCGACCTCGTCGCGGGCGGCAAGCTCGTCGTCCGCCGGGCCGGCCAGGGCGAGCAGATGACGACGCTCGACGACCAGGTCCGCACGCTGGACTCCTCCATGCACCTGATCGACGACGGCGAGGGACCGACGTCGATCGCCGGGATCATGGGCGGCCAGCGCTCCGAGGTGCGCGAAGACACGACCCGCGTGCTGATGGAGGCCGCGAACTGGCACGGGCCGACGCTGCAGCGCACGTCCCAGAAGCTCGGCCTGCGCACGGAGGCGTCCGGCCGGTTCGAGAAGGGCCTGCCGCCCGAGCAGTCGATGTGGGGCACGATCGTCGCGACCCAGCTCATGCTCGAGCTCACGGGCGCGCGGCTGGCGCCGGGCACGATCGACGTCGGCGGCGAAGGGCCGGCGCCGAAGACGATCCGGCTGCGCGAGGAGAAGGTCACGCGCCTGCTGGGCACGGCCGTGCCGATCCGCGAGCAGGCCGACATCCTCGAGGCGCTCGAGTTCGACGTCCACGACGCCGGCGACGGGCTCGATGTGACCGTCCCGGCGTTCCGCCGCAACGACGTCACGCGCGAGGTCGACCTGATCGAGGAGGTCGCGCGCATCTGGGGGCTGGAGAAGCTCCCGGCGACGATTCCCGGTCACGGCATGAGCGCGCGGCTCACCCCCGAGCAACGCCTGCGCCGGCGCGCGGGCGACGCGCTCGTGGGCGCGGGCTTCAGCGAGGCGATCGGCTGGAGCTTCCAGGCGCCGGAGATGGCGCGGCGCCTGCGGATCGACGACTCGGCGGTCAAGCTGCGCAACCCGCTGTCCGAGGACCTCGCGGTGATGCGCACGACGCTGCTGGGCTCGCTGCTCACCAGCGTCCGCCACAACACCGCGCGCGGCGCCGAGGACGTGCGGCTGTTCGAGAAGGGCTCGGTCTACTTCGACCGTCCGCACCGCCGCGAGCCCACGGCGGCGGAGGCGCGCTCGACGCCGCTCCCCGACGAGCGGATGCACCTCGCCGCGCTGATGACCGGCCGCATCCGGCCGGCTTCGTGGGGTGACGGGAACCCGCCCACCGCGGACTTCTTCGCCGCCAAGGGCGTGCTGGAGACGGTGCTGGGCGCGCTGCGCGTGGACTTCACCGTCGTGCGCGGCGCCGACCCGTTCCTGCATCCGGGCCGCGCGGCGCGCGTGCTGGTCGGCGGCGAGGACGCGGGTTGGCTGGGCGAGATCCACCCGGGCGTGGCGGCCGAGTTCGGCCTCGCGCGCGTCGCGGGCTTCGAGTTGGACTTCGGCGCCGTGCTGCCGCACGCGGTCGTCGCGCCGCACTACGAGGACCTCACGTCGTTCCCGGCGATCCGTCAGGACCTCGCGTTCTGGGTCCCGGCCGACCGCACGGCGTCCGAGCTGGTCGAGGTGGTGCGCGGCGCGGGCGGCAAGCTGCTCAAGGACGTGCGCGTGTTCGACGTGTACGCGCGCGAGGGGCAGACGTCGCTCGCGGTGCGACTGGAGTTCCGCGCGGGCGACCGCACGCTCACGGACGACGAGATCTCGCCCCAGCGCGAGAAGATCGTAAAGGCGGTGGCGGAAAAGCTCGAGGGTGAGCTCCGTGGCTAAGGTCGCCGTCCTGGGCGCCGTCGGCTACGCCGGCGCGATCGCCGCGCAGATCCTCTACCGCCATCCGTTCTTCGAGCTGTCCGCGGTCACCGCGCGGGCGGAGGCGGGGCAGCGGCTGGACGACGTGCACCCGAAGACGCGGGTGCCGCTCGAGCTGGAGACGTTCGACGGACAGACGGCGGACGCGGCCATCGTCGCCTACCCGCACGGGGCGGCCGCGCCGGTGGTCGCGCAATTGCGCGAGCGCGGCGTGCGGGTCGTGGACCTGAGCGCCGACTTCCGGCTGCGCGACCGGACCACCTACGACGACTGGTACGGCGAGCACAAGGCGCCGGAGATCTTCGGGCAGGGGGTCTACGGGCTGCCGGAGCTCAACCGTGCGCAGATCGCCGGGGCCGACCTGGTGGCCAACCCCGGCTGTTACCCCACGGCAGCGCTGCTCGGGCTCGCGCCGCTCGCGAAGGCGGGGCTGATCGGCGACGTGGTCATCGACGGCAAGTCGGGCGTGAGCGGCGCGGGGCGCGGCGCGACCCCGGCGACCCACTTCATCGCCGCCGACGAGAACGTCGCGCCGTACAAGATCACCGGGCACCGGCACACGCCGGAGATCGAGCAGGAGCTGTCCGCGCTCGGCAACGACGTGACGGTGACGTTCACGCCGTACCTGCTGCCGCTCGCGCAGGGCGAGCTCGTCACCTCCTACGTGACGCCCACGCGCGACGTGGACGGCGAGGAGCTGCTCACGCTGTTCGACGAGCTGTACGGCAACGAGCCGTTCATCGAGCTGCGCGAGGGCCCGGTGGGCGTGATCGACGTGCGCGACACCAACTACTGCCGGATCTCGTGGCATCACGACCCGCGCACGGGCCGCGTGATCGTGTTCGCCGCGATCGACAACCTGTGGAAGGGCGCCGCCTCGCAGGCCGTGCAGAACCTCAACCTGATGTTCGGGCGGCCGGAGACGGAGGGTCTCAGATGAGCAGGTGGCTCGAGCTGCCGGAGCACGTGACCGAGAACCCGGGCGATCTGCCGGCGGGCTTCAAGGCCGCGGGCGTCGCGGCGGGCATCAAGCCGAGCGGCGGCATGGACGTCGGGCTGCTGGTGTGCTCGTCGCCCGAGTGCGTCTCGGCCACGCGCTTCACGCGCTCCGGCGTGCTGGCCGCGCCGGTCGTGCTGACCAAGGAGCGTGCGCGCCAGGACGCGATCCGCACCGTGATCGTCAACTCCGGCAACGCCAACGCGGCCACGGGCAACCGCGGCTTCGAGCAGGCCGCGCGCACGCAGGGCGCGGCGGCGATGGCGAGCGGGGTGCGCGAGGACCAGGTCGCGGTCGCGTCCACCGGCGTGATCGGCGTGCAGCTCGACGCCGGCGACGTCATTCGCGGCATCGCCCGCGCCCGCGGGGACCTGCGCGAGTACGGGCACGGCGACTTCTCCGAGGCGATCCAGACGACGGACAAGTTCGCCAAGGAGGTCGAGGTCGACGTCGCGCTGCCGTCGGGCACGGTGCGGTTGACCGCGCAGGCCAAGGGCGCCGGGATGATCTCCCCGAAGTTCGCGACGATGCTGTGCTTCGTGCAGACCGACGCGGCGCTCGACGCGCCGTTCGCCGACCTCCTGCTGGGGCTGTGCGTGGAGCGCTCGTTCGACCGCATCTCCGTCGACGGCCAGCTCTCCACCAACGACACGGTGATCTTCCAGGCGTCCGGCGCCTCGGGCGTGAAGGTGCAGGCCGAGAGCGAGGACGCGACCAAGTTCGGCGAGGCGCTGGACTGGGCGTTGCGCAAGCTCGCGCTGGACATCGTGCGCGACGGCGAGGGCTCCAAGCGGATCGGGCGCGTGGTGGTACGCGGCGGGTCGAACGACGTGGTCGAGCGCGCCGCGCGCGCGGTCGCCAACTCGCCGCTGGTGAAGGCCGCGCTGCACGGCGGGGACCCGAACTGGGGGCGGATCGCGCAGGCCGTCGGCGGTGCGCTGACCGACACGGCGCCGCTCGCGCTCGACATCTACATCGAGAACGTGCAGGTGTGCGCCGCGGGCAACGCGATCGGCTTCGACGTGGCGGCGCTGAGCGAGGCCGTGAGCGGGGACGAGGTCGAGTACGACGTCGTGCTGCCCGGCAGCGGCGCGGAGACCGAGGTGTTCTTCTCGGACCTCTCGCACGAGTACGTGACCATCAACGCGGACTACACGACATGAGGGATGTCGGCACCCTCCTGGAGGCGCTCCCGTACATCCGGGAGTTCCACGGCAAGACCGTCGTGATCAAGTACGGCGGCGCCGCCATGAACGACCCGGCGCTGCGCGAGGAGTTCGCGCGTGACGTCGTGATCCTCAAGTACGTCGGGCTGAACCCGATCATCGTCCACGGCGGCGGGCCCGACATCACGCGCTACATGCAGCGCCTCGACATGCCGGTCGAGTTCGTCGGCGGGCTGCGCGTGAGCGACGCCGACACGGTCGAGATCGCGAAGATGGTGCTCGTCGGCAAGGTCAACAAGGACATCGTCGCCCGCATCAACCGCCACGGGCAGCCCGCGGTGGGGCTCAGCGGGGACGACGGACAGCTGTTCCGCGTGTCGACCACGACCGGGCCGGGCGGCGAGGACATCGGCTTCGTCGGCAAGATCGACCGCGTCGACATCGGCGTGATCAACCACATCGCCGAGGACTACATCCCGGTCATCGCGTCGGTCGGCGCTGACCGGGACGGGCGCTCGCACAACGTCAACGCGGACGAGGCGGCGGGCGCGATCGCGCGCGCCATGGGCGCCTACAAGGTCATCTTCCTCACGGACGTGCCGGGCTGGCTGCGCGACCCGTCCGACCCCGACAGCGTGATCTCCGAGTGCGGGGCGGACGAGGTGGAAGCGGCGATCGAGACGATGCAGGGCGGCATGCGGCCCAAGCTGCAGGCCTGCGTGGAGGCGATCCACGGCGGCGTCACCTACGCGCACATCATCGACGGGCGGCTGCCGCACTCGCTGCTGCTCGAGCTGTTCACGGACGCCGGCATCGGGACGAAAGTGAGGCCGGCCACGTGAGCCTGGCGAACACCTACGCGCGTTACCCCGTCGAGTTCGTCGGCGGGGCCGGGATGTGGCTCACCGACGCCCAGGGCGACGCGTACCTGGACTTCCTGAGCGGGATCGCGGTCAACAACCTCGGCCACTGCCACCCGGCGGTCGTGGACGCGGTGCAGCGGCAGGCCGCGACGCTCCTGCACGTCTCGAACCTGTTCTACAACGAGCCGAACGTGACGCTGGCCGCGCGGCTGTGCGACCGCTCGTTCGGCGAGAGCGTGTTCTTCTGCAACAGCGGGGCGGAGGCCAACGAGGCCGCGATCAAGCTCGTGCGCAAGTTCCGCCCGCGCGGCGATCTGGTCGTCGCGCTCAACGGCTTCCACGGCCGCACGTACGGCGCGTTGAGCGCCACCCCGCAGGAGTCCAAGCAGGCGCCGTTCGCGCCGCTGGTGCCGGGCTTCCGTGCCGTGGATGCGACTGACGCGGCCGCCGCCGTGGACGCGGACACCGCCGCGGTGCTGATCGAGCCGATCCAGGGCGAGTCCGGCGTCAACGTGTTCGACGCCGAGCTGCTGGCCTCGATCCGTGCGGCGTGCGACGCGGTCGGCGCGGCGCTCGTGTTCGACGAGGTCCAGACCGGCATGGGCCGCACCGGCTCGCTGTGGGCCCACGAGCAGCTCGGCGTCGTGCCGGACGCGATGACGCTGGCCAAGGGCCTCGGCGGCGGGCTGCCGATCGGCGCGCTCGTGATCGGCCCGAAGCTGCAGTCGGTCTTCGCCCCGGGCGACCACGGCTCGACGTTCGCCGGCGGCCCGCTCGTCAGCGCGGCGGCGAACGTGGCGCTGGACGTGATCGACGACGAGGCCTTCCTCGCGCACGTGCGCGAGATGGGTGAGCGCTTGACGGAGGGGTTGCGCGAGCTGCCCGGCGTGGTGTCCGTGCGCGGGCGCGGGCTGATGGTCGCCGCGGAGATCGACGGGCCGGCGCCCGAGATCGCCAAGCGCGCCCTGCTCGAGCACAAGCTGATCATCAACGCGACCGGCCCGACGACGCTGCGCTTCCTCCCGCCGCTGATCACCGAGTCCGAGCACATCGACGAGGCGCTTAACCGCTTGTCCGCAGCGCTTTCCTGACTCACACCGGTTTGGCGAGGATCGCAGGGCGGTACTAGCCCCGTGCATTGCGGATCTCGGGCTTGATCGTGACGGGAACAGCGGCGATCGTGGTCGCCGCTCCGGCCTTCGCGCAGCTGCCTGACCCGACGAAGAACCTGCCGAAGGTCCCCGTGCCGACCGTGCAGGTCCCGGTGCCCACGGTGCAGGTGCCGATCCCGACCGTGCAGGTCCCGGTGCCCACCGTGCAGGTGCCGATTCCGACCGTGCAGGTCCCGATCCCGACGGTGCAGGTGCCGATCCCGACCGCGCCGCCCAGTCAGGGTGGCGGGGGGCGCAGCGGCGGCGGCACGCCCAGCGGCGGTTCCTCCGGCGGCGGGCAGTCCGGCGGCGGCGGGGGCGGCGGGACGTCCGGTGGCGGCGGCTCGGCGTCCGGCGGCGGCTCGGGCGGCGGCTCATCCTCCGCGGGCGGCTCGTCCGGCGGGGGCTCGTCGTCCGGCGGTGGCGCGAGCGGGTCGTCCGGCGGCGGCACGACGTCCGGCGGCGAGGGCTCGTCCCGCGCCGGTTCGTCCACCGGGGGCGACGACAAGCCCGCCGGCACGCGCAGCTCTTCACGCGGCGGCGCTTCCGCGTGCGGCTCGTCGTGCGACGGCGGCGGCACCTCGCGCGCACCTCGCAACGTGGCCCCGGCGGTGCCGCGCGTCGAGCTCGACAACGCCGACGACGCCCGACCCAGGACCGGTCCGGTCAAGCGCGAGCGGCGGCTGCGTGCGACGGTCGCGCGGGCCGGCGGCTGCCTCGACGACCTCTCACCCGCGCAGCGGCGCGTGCTGTCGCTGCGGGCCGGCGTGGGTCCGCAACCCGCGCGCTCGCGCACGGGCGTCGCGCGCCGGCTCGACATCAGCGTCCAGCGCGTCACGCGGCTGGAGACGACCGGGCTGCGACGCCTCCGCGCCCTGGCCGGCGGCGGCGCCTGCGGCGGCGGCGCCCCGACCACGCTCGCGAGCGGCCAGACCGCACCCGGGAGCGCGACGGCCGCCACCGTCGCCGGCGGCTCCTCCACCAGCCGGACCGCCGATCCCCGCGACGCCGGACGCGAACGGGACAAGGGCGGCAACGGCCGCGGTTCCGACGAGTCGTGCGGCGACGCGTGCGCCGGAGAAGACGCGCCCGGCGGCGGGGTCGAGAGCGCCACGTTCAGCAACCGGCCGCCTGCGGCGAGCCAGAACGGTGCGTTCGACCTGACGCTGCCACTGATCCTGCTCGCGATGGCAGGGGCCGCGTTGGTCGTGGGACGCACGGTCAAGCGCGGGCTCGCACCGGCCGGCGCTGCCGACGAACCCGAGCCGGACGAGGTGCCGCGCGAGCGTCCCCCTCGCTGGGACGATCCACCGCCCGGCCTCTGATTGCATGCAAAATCGGCTCGAATGGCCTTGCGCGAGCCCTGACGGCGTGGTTTCGTATGCAAGATGGCGGCACCGCGCGTGCGCGATCTGCTCGAGGAGGCGATCCTCGAAGGCGAGCTGAAGCCGGGCGAGCGCCTGCGCGCGGAGGCGCTCGCGCAGCGCTTCGGCACAAGTCGCACCCCGGTCCGCGAAGCGCTGCTGCAGCTGGAGGCGCAGGGCCTGGTGGACGTCGAGCCCAACCGCGGCGCGGTGGTCAGGACGTTCGACCGCGATGACCTCTTCGACCTCTACCAGCTGCGCGCGCTGCTGGAGCCGCGCGCCGCCGCGCTCGCCGCGCCCCGCATCGGGGACGGGGACATCGAGCGCCTGGCCGGGCTGTGCGAAGCCGAGGACCAGATGGTCGCCAACGAGGCGTTCCACCGGATCATCCTCGAGGCCGCCGGCAGCCCGCGCCTGCTGGACGCGATGCGCGCCGCGACCGGCATCCCGCGCACGTTCCGGAGCGTCTTCTGGCACGACGAACGCCAACGGGACGAGTCGCTCATGTGCCATCGCCGGCTCGTCGCCGCCTTCACGGCGCGCGACGCCCAGCTCGCCGAAGCGGTGATGCGCATGCACATCCTCGGCGCGATCGCGTTCCTGGAGGAGCAATGGCCGAGCCACTAGCGGGCCTGCGGGCGATCGAGTTCGGGCAGCTGCTCGCGGGCCCGTTCACCGGGACCCTGCTCGGCGACTTCGGCGCGGAGGTGATCAAGATCGAGGCGCCCGGTGACGGCGACGCCATGCGCGACTGGGGCCGCCTGCGCCACAACGACCGCTCCCTGTGGTGGTCGATCCTGGCCCGCAACAAGCGCTCGGTCGCGCTCAACCTGCGCGAGCCCGAGGGCCAGCGCATCGCCGCCGACCTGGCCGCCACCGCTGACATCGTGCTCGAGAACTTCCGCCCCGGCACGATGGAGAAGTGGGGCCTCGGGCCCGAGGACCTGCACGCGCGCAACCCGGACCTGATCTATGCGCGCGTGTCCGGCTACGGCCAGACGGGCCGCTACCGCGACCGCCCGGGGTTCGCGTCCGCCGGCGAGGCCATCTCCGGCCTGCGCCACATCAACGGCTACCCGGACCAGGCGCCGCCGCGCAGCGGCATCTCGCTCGGCGACACGCTCGCGGCGCAGTCGGCGTTCCAGGGCATCCTGCTCGCGCTCATCGCGCGCAACAACGGCGCCCAGGGGCAGGTCGTGGACGCGAGCATCGTCGACGCCTGCTTCGCCATGAGCGAGTCGTCCACGCTCGAGTACGAGAAGACCGGCTTCGTCCGCCAGCCCACGGGCCCGCGCCTGCCGCGCATCGCGCCGAGCAACGTCTACTGCTCCAAGGACGGCAAGTGGGTCGTGATCGCGGCCAACCACGACACGCTCTGGCGCCGGCTGGCGAAGATCATGGGCCGGCCCGAGCTGGGGGAGGACGAGCGCTTCGCCACCCACCACGCGCGCGGCGAGCACGAGGACCTGCTCGACGAGATCATCGGCGAGTTCGCCGCGCAGCACACGGCCGCGGAGCTGGACGAGCTCGTCAACGGCGGGGGCGTCGTGTGCGCGCCGGTCTACACCGCCGAGGACGTCTACAAGGACCCGTACTTCCGCGAGCGCGAGCTGCTGGTGGAGGTCGAGGACGAGGTCCACGGGCGCATCACCGTTCCGGGGATCGTGCCCAAGCTGAGCCGGACACCCGGTTCGATCCGCCAGGCGGCCCGTTGGACGGTGGGCGCCGACACGGAAGCGGTGCTGGAGGAGCTCGAACGAGGCTGAGAGGAGTGGCATGGCGTATCGGCTCGGGGTGGACGTCGGAGGGACGTTCACCGACCTGTTTCTCGTAGACGACGGAGACCACCGGCAGTGGCGCGTGAAGACGCCATCGACGCCGACTGACCCCAGTCAGGGCGTCCTGAAAGGCGTGAGCCGGATCTGCGAGGCCGCGGGGATCAGCCCCGCCGACCTGGCCAACGTCGTGCACGGCACGACGGTCGCGACCAACGCCGTGCTCGAATCCAAGGGCGCGCGCGTCGGGCTGATCACGACGCAGGGCTTCGGGCAGATCCTGCACCTCGCGCGCTCGCAGACGCCGGGCCCGCTCGCGGGCTGGATCATCATGGTCAAGCCCGACCCGCCCGCTTCACTGGCCGATACGCGCGAGGCCATCGAGCGGATGGACGCGCGCGGCGAGACGCTCGTCGCGGTCGACCGCGAGCAGGTCTCGCGGGTGATCGAGGATCTGGTCGACGGCGGGGTGGAGTCCCTCACGATCTCGCTGATCAACTCGTACGTCAACGGCGCGCACGAGCAGGAGATCGCGGACCTGGTCGAGGAGCTCCACCCCGGCTTCCCGGTGACGCTCTCGTCCGCCGTGCTGCCGGAGTTCCGTGAGTACGAGCGGACGCTGACGGCGTGCATGAACTCCTACGTGCGCCCGCAGGTCGCGCAGTACGTCGATCGCCTGCAGTCCTCGCTGTCGAACATGGGCGTCAAGACCGAGGTCGACATCCTGCGCTCGGACGCGGGTGTGATGACGCCCGCCGAGGCCGCCCGCAACCCGGTCTACGGCGTGCTGTCCGGTCCGTCCGGCGGGGTCGCGGGCGCGCTCTACGTGGCGGCGCGGGCGGGCTTCCCGAACGTGCTCACGTTTGACATGGGCGGCACCTCCACGGACGTGTCGCTATGCCAGGCGGGTGAGCCGACGATCGGGCGCGAGACCACGATCGGGCAGTTCCGGATCAAGGTCCCGAGCGTGGACGTGCACACCGTCGGCGCGGGTGGCGGCTCGATCGCGCACGTGCCCGAGCTCACCCGCGCGCTGCGCGTCGGCCCGCAGTCCGCGGGCGCCGAGCCGGGCCCGGCGGCGTACGGTCAGGGAGGGACCGAACCGACCGTCACGGACGCCAACGTCGTCCTCGGCCACCTCCCGGCGGACCTGATCGGCGGCGAGATGACGCTCGACGTCGAGGCCGCGCGCGCCGCCGTGGGCAAGGTGGCCGACGCCATGGGCCTGTCGCTCGAGGAGGCCGCCGACGGCATCCTGCGGATCGTCAACGAGAACATGGCGGGCGCGCTGCGCGTGATCAGCGTCCAGCGCGGCCACGACCCGCGTGAGTTCGCGCTCGTCGCCTTCGGCGGCGCCGGCCCGCTGCACGCCAACGCGGTCGCGGAGCTGATGGGCTCGTTCCCGGTGATCGTCCCGCCCTCGCCCGGGCTGCTGTGCGCGCTCGGCGACCTGGTTGCGGGCTTCCGCAACGAGTTCGCGCAGACGCTGATCCGGCTCACGTCCGAGGTCGACGACGCGGACGACATCCTCAAAGCGCTCGAAGGCCGCGCACGCGAGTGGATGGACGCCCAGGGCATCGCCGCGGACGATCAGCACATCGAGTTCATCGCCGACATGCGCTACCGCGGCCAGGGCTACGAGATCCCAGTCCCATGGGGCGATGATCTCGAGGAGCGCTTCAACGAGCTGCACGAGCAGCTGTACGGCTTCCGGATGCCGAACACGGCGTCGGAGATCGTCAACCTGCGCGCGGTGGGCACGGGCGATCGCCCGCAGCCCGAGCTGCCCGAGGAGGACCCGGTCGAGGCGATGCTCGAGCCCGGCACGCACGCCCGGTCGGAGCTGCATCCCGGCTCGATCGTCCCCGGCCCGAGCATCATCACCGAGTTCGACTCCACGACGGTCGTGCTGGACGGCTACGTCGCCGAGGTCGACCGCTTCTTCAACATCCTGATCCGGAAGGGGTCGTGACATGAAGGTCGCCCAGATCCCCGACCTCGAGGTCGACCCCGTCACCGTCGACATCATCGAGAACGCGCTCCGGCACGCGCGCTTCGAGATGGACGCGGTGCTGTTCCGGTCCGCGATGTCGCCGGTCATCCGCGAGCAGCACGACGAGTTCCCGATGCTGACCGACCCGCAGGGCCGGATGGTCGTCGGCCAGTTCGGGGCCTACATCAACGAGATGATGGCCGATTGGGACCGCGGCATCTACCCGGGCGACGTGCTCCTCACGAGCGACCCGTACAAGTGCAGCGCGTCGATCTCGCACACCAACGACTGGCTCGTGCTGGTGCCGATCTTCTACGAGGACGAGCTGGTGGGGTGGTCGTCGCAGTTCGGCCACCAGATGGACGCCGGCGGGCGGCTCCCGGGCTCGCTGCCCACGGGCGCAACGACGATCTTCGAGGAGGGGATCATCATCCCGCCGCTGAAGATCGTCGAGCGCGGCGAGGTGCAGGAGGACGTCCTGCGCCTGATCCTCAACAACGTGCGGCTCCCGGACGTCAACCGGGCCGACCTGTTCGCGATCATCGCCGCCTGCCATGCGGGCGAGAAGCGCGTGATGGGCCTGTGCGAGCGCTTCGGCAAGGACGTCTACCTGGCGACGCTGCAGGCGCTGCTGGACCGCACGCACGAGGCGATGCGCAAGCTCATCCAACTCGCCATCCCCGAGGAGAAGCAGACCTTCGAGGACTACATCGACGACGACGGGCTCGGCAACGGCCCATACAAGATGAAGCTGACGATCTGGCGCGAGGGGGAGGAGGCCTGGTTCGACTGGTCGGGTACCGATCCCCAGGCGCTCGGACCGATCAACTTCTACCTCTCCGAGGGCATGTTCAAGATGTTCATCGGGGTCTACCTGATCATGGTCAACGACCCCGACATCCTGTTCAACGACGGCTTCTATCCGCTGCTGCACGTCGTGATGCCGGAGGGCTGTCTGCTCAACCCGCGTTACCCCGCGGCGCTGGGATGCCGGACGCATGGGCTGGCGCGGCTGTTCGACGTGCTCGGCGGCGCGCTGACCAAGCAGGCGCCCGAGCTCAACACGGCCGCGGGCTACGGGACCTCGCCGTACATGCTGTATTCCGGCTGGAAGGACAGCGGCGAGTTCTTCTACGCCATGGAGATCCTGTACGGCGGCATCCCCGGGCGCCCGATCGGCGACGGCATGGACGGGCACTCGTGGTGGCCGCTGTTCGAGAACATCCCGACCGAGTACCTCGAGGCCTACTATCCGCTGCGCGTCGACGGCTACACGACCGTGACGGACTCCGGCGGCGCAGGCCTGCACCGTGGCGGGAACGGGGTCGAGAAGCGCTACGTCTACCTCGAGCCGGGGCAGGTGTCGATCCACGACGACCGCTGGCTCTCACGGCCGTGGGGCGTGCTCGGCGGGCTGCCCGGCGGCCGCTCGGAGAAGGTCCTGCGGCGGGTCGACGGGACCGAGGAGCGGCTGCCGGCCAAGTGCGACGAGGTGGCGGTCGAGCCCGGCGACATGCTGATCTTCAGGACCGCCGGCGGTGGCGGCTGGAAGGACCGGCTGGACCGGCCGGTGGAGGCGGTCGAGCGGGACGTCGCGTTCGGGCTCGTGTCCGTGGAGGGCGCGTTGCGCAACTACGGCGTGGTCATCGGAGACGCGGCCGCGACGGAGACCGAGCGGGCGCGCCAGCGGGCCGAGCGCGGGGACGCGCTCGCGTTCGACTTCGGCCCGCCGATGGACGAGGCGATCGCGGCGTGCGCGCAGGAGACGGGGCTGCCGGCGCCGGAGCGGGCCAAGCCGCTGCGCTGGTCGCCGCTCGAGAGCGCCGAGTCCGCGATGGCTCGCGCGCGTGAGTGACTTCGGCGGGGCGGCGGGCTTCGGCCGTCGTCCCGCGGTTGTCGTCGTCGACCTCAACTACGGGTTCACGGACCCGTCTTCGCCCCTGGCGTGCGACCTCGACGACGTGCTGGTCGCGACGCGCGCGCTGCTCGACGTGGCCCGGGACGTGGGCGTGCCCGTCTTCTTCACCACGGTCGTGTTCGACGCGGTGGGGGAGGCGGCCGCCGCCGTGTTCCTGCGCAAGGCGCCGGCGCTGAAGATCTGCCGGCCGGGGACGCGCTGGGTGGAGATCGATTCCCGGTTGGGTCGGCGCGAGTCCGAGCCGGTGCTCGAGAAGTCGAGTGCGTCCGCGTTCTTCGGCGTGCCGTTCGCGGCGATGCTCGCGGGGCGGGACACGCTCGTGGTGTGCGGCGCCTCGACCTCCGGCTGCGTGCGCGCGACGGTCGTCGACGCCATGCAGCACGGGCTCGCCCCGATCGTCCCGCGCGAGTGCGTCGGAGATCGTTCTCCCGCCGCGCACGCGCAGGCGCTGAGCGACATCGGCGGGCGCTACGGGGACGTGGTCGGCCTAGGGGAAGTCACCCGCGCGCTGCACCAGGCCCGGTAGCTCCTTGCCCATGGTCTCGGCCAGCCAGTGCGCGACCTCGATCAGCTTCGCCAGATCGACGCCGGTGGCGACGCCTTCGTTCTCCAGCAGGTAGATCAGGTCCTCGGTGGCGATGTTGCCCGTCGCGCGCGGCGCGAACGGGCAGCCGCCGAGGCCGCCGACGGACGCGTCGAAGACCGTCGCGCCGTGCTCGAGCCCGGCGATCACGTTCGCGTAGCCCGTGTTGCGCGTGTTGTGCAGGTGCAGGCCGACAGGCTTGCCGCCCTCGAGGGCGCGCGGGACCAGCACCTTCACCTGGCGCGGCACGCCGACGCCGATCGTGTCGGCCAGGATGACCTCGTCCGCTCCGGCCGCGGCCATGCGGTGCGCGTGCTCGATCACGAGACCGGGATCCACCTTGCCCTCGAACGGGCAGCCGAACGAGACGGCGAGCGTCGCCGTCGTCTTCAGGCTGCTCGCGCCGATGATCTCCTCGGCCATGCTCGCCGCTTCCTCGACCGTCTGGTTCTGGTTGCGCTTGGCGAACGTCTCGGTGACGGGATAGGCGACGTGGATCTCGGTGGTGGACGTCTGCAGCGCGCGGTCCAGGCCCTTGCGGTTCAGGACGAGGCTGGCGAACGCGACGCCGTCGTGGGGCGCCAGGTGCTCGAAGACCTCCTCGGCGCCGGCCATCTGCGGGACGAGCTTGGGATGCACGAAGCTGGCGGCCTCCACGCGCGGCAGCCCGGTGGCCGCGAGCCGCGCGCACAGCTCGGCGCGCACGGCCGGTTCGAGGGTGACTTTGTCGTTCTGGAGCCCGTCCCGAGGCCCGACGTCGCACACGCTCACTCCCACCCGGAGAGTCATACCACTACCGCCGCGCCGCCGCGCGTGCTTGACTAGCCGGGGCCATGGACCTTCGTGAGCTGCTCGGAATGCTGGACATGCCTCCCGGCGAGAGCTACTACCGCAGCCGCATCCCCTGCTCGGAAGACGAGCAGGTGGCGCGCGTCGTGCGTGCGTTCAGCGAGTCCTCGCCCGGCCGGCAGGCCGTGTTCCGCGAGGCCATCGACGGCGCCCGCGCCGGCCTGCTGCTCGTGTTCAGCGAGCGCATGGCCGCGCTGGCCGTGCGCATGGAGAGCGGTGAGCCCGTCGTCCAGGGCCTGATCGCGGCGTCCCTGGCGCAGGAGGGCGACCCGCGCGAGGCGCTCTCCGTGCCCGCGCTGCACCGCCGCAGCGCCGAGATCCTCGGCGTCGACAACGCGCGCCTGTTCGACGAGGCTGCGGGCCGCACCGACCTTTCGGGCGCTCACTGGCTGCGCGATGTGCGCGACGCCGACGACTCCCCCGAGGACGTCGGCTACGAGGAGGCCGACGACGGTGAGGGCTTCCGTTACGAGCGGGCGATCGCTCGCCAACCGCGCCACAGATACTGAGTGCCGCCCGCGAGAGCGGGTATACGGATGGCGATGGGACAGTTTGCGGTGAATCCCGCTGCGCTGACGGGGGCGAGCGGGGCGCAGGGTGCGCTCGCGAGTGACCTGGTGGCGCTGGCGGGCCTGATTCAAGCGGCGGGCGCGACGGCCGCCGGGGCGTGCGGCGAGCCTTCCGCCGCGGAGGCGGTCGGCTCGGGCAGCGCACAGCTCTCGGGCGCGCTGGCGCGGCTGGGCGCGTCGGCCTCCGGCATGGCGGAGAACCTCGGCACGGCGGCGTTCGTCTACGAGCGCACGGACGCGACCCAGATGGGCGGGTGAGCGATGCGGCCGGTCGGTGAGGTCTCGTTCGTCCCGCGCGCGGTGCTCGAGGTCGAGCGTGGCGACGCGGTCGCGACGTGCTGGCTGGGGGAGGAGTCCGCGTGCCTGCTGGTCTCCGACGTGCTCCTCGAGCTCGAACCGGACGAGGTCGAGCTGGCGCTGCTGCGGGCGGCGGGCGCGCGCGAGCTGCCGACGCCGGAAGCCGAGCCGCGCGGGTACGCGCCGGGCGCGCTGGCGACGGCGATCGCGGCCGGGGAGTTCGAGGCGCACTGGCGGATCGGCTCGGTCGAGGTGCTCGAGGACGCGTCGGGCTCGTGGGGCGTGTTCCCGCAGACGGGCTTCGTGTGGCTGCATCCCGTCTCCGCCGAGTGGATCTTCGCCGCGGTGCGGCACGAGGTGGAGCCACGTGCCTGAGTCCTTCGCCGGCATCACCGTCCCCGAGGGCGAGCCGGGCGGGCTGCGCTCGGCGGCGCGGGCCTTCAACGCGTTCGCGATCGAGGTCGACGGCTGCTCGAGCCGGATGGGCGCGCTTCCCGGCCAGCTCGCCGACTGGCAGGGGCCCGCGAGCGCGCGCTTCGCCGGCGCCGCCTCCCAGCACGCCGACGCGGCGCGCGGCGCGGTCAGCGCGCTGAGCGCGGCCGGTCAGGCGGCGGCCCGCTACGCCGAGGCGCTCGACGAGGCGCAGGACGAAGCGCGCGCCGCGATCGAGGACGCCAGGGAGGCCACGCGGCGCATCCGGCGCCTGGAGGAAGCGCTCACGGACGCGCAGGATCGCGAGACGGCGGCGCGCGAGCGGGCGGCCTCGGCGACGATCGCGGTCAACACGGCCGCCGCGTCCGGCACGCCCGATCCCGCGGCGGAGTCGATGCTCACCGAGGCGAACACCGCGGCGGGGCAGGCCGCGGCCGATCAGGTTCGGATCAGCGGGCGCCTCCAGGACGCGCGGGCGGACCTCAAGCGCGCCAAGAAGCGCGGGGAGAAGGCCGAGGAGGCCGCGCGCGAGGCGGGGCAGGCGGCGGCCGGCGGGTTTGCGGCGCTCGGCGACGCCGTGCTCTACGTCAGCGTCCCGGGCGCCAACAGCGAGGCGGCGGTCGGCGCGGGCCACATCCCGCCGATGTACCCGCCCAAGAAGCCGGGGCGCGGGCCGATGTCGGACGCCGCGTCCGGCGACGGCTACCGCACGCACGGCGACCCGCTGCGCTTCCACCGCCAGTACGAGGCCGAGAAGGCCGCCGCCGCGGCGCGCCGCAGGGCCGAGGAGGAAGAGGACGACGGCGGCCTGTTCAGTGACATCGTCCACGGCGGGCTCGACGTCGTCGGCATGATCCCGGTCGTCGGCGAGCCCGCCGACCTGCTCAACGCCGGCATCTACGCCGCCGAGGGCGACATGGTCAACGCCGCGCTGTCGGGCGGCGCGGCGCTGCCGTTCGTCGGCATGGCCGCGACGGGCGCCAAGTGGGGCAAGCGCGGGGTGGACGCGGTCGACTCGATGAACGACGTCGCCAAGCACGCGCCGACCGGCGGCTATCCGACGCTCCAGCCGTTCGACACGCTTCCGCCCGCCAAGCAGGCCGAGAGCCAGGCCTGGCAGGACGGCCTGCGCCAGTTCCAGACGCCGACGCACAACGCCGCGGGCAAGTACGAGGTCGAGCAGACCGGCCCCAACAACTTCAGCATGGAGGGCGGCGGGCAGAAGATCGACGCGGACGGCTACCGAGCGGCTGACGGCTCCGCGCTGGAGGCCAAGCACGTCGGGTCCGCCGACCGCAGTCCCTACGTCCCGGACTCGAACGCTCCCCAGTTCCTCAAGGACAAGACCCGCCGCCTCACCGAGGGCGAGATCGAGCGCTACGCGGCGATCGTCAGGGACCCGGGCAACCCGGTCCGGAGCCTCGAGGTGATCACGAACGATCCGCGCGCGGTGCCATATTTCGAGGAGATCCTGGCCAAGTACGATCTCCCGAGCCGCGTCATCGTGCGCGGCACACCCCCGTCATGAGCACGTTTCTCGTCTCCCCGTCCAGCGACACGCCCTGGAGCCTCGATCCGGAGGCGTTCGCGCTGCGCCTGAAGGCGCGCTGGCCGGAGATCGAGGTGCGCGAGCTGGAGGACTCGCTGAACGCTCTGTCGTTCCGGGTGCCCGTCGACGGGGACTATCCGCCGCTCGGGCACCTGATGAGCGACGGGCAGGCGGTCACGCTCGAAGGCGGCCTGGCCGAGAGCGCCGAGGTCGCGGCCTGGATGCGCGAGATCGTCGAGCCCGAGCAGGAGCTGCTCTTCTACGACGAGGGCTACAGCTTCGACGTGCCGCTGCGTCCGGGGATCACGCGCGACGAGATCGTGGCCGCGGTTCTGGCGGCCTAGTGCCCGGTGGCGCGTGCCCGTACTGCAGCGCGCTCTCGCGCGCGCTGGACGCCAACGACTACCTGATGGGCGACGGCGCGTCCGCGATCTGGGCCGACGGGTTCCGGGCGACGGACGCGTCGATCCTGTGCGCGAAGGCGGTCGGGCCCGACCCGTCGCGGAGCCCCTGGGTGAAGGGCTCGGACGTGCCGGAGCGGCTGCGGGTCCTGGCCCGACGGTCCTTCGAGCACGAGATCGCGCGCTACCAGGCCGTATGGGCGGATCCCTCGACACCCGTGCGTGGGCTCGAGGTCGTCACCGACGACGCGCGCGCCGTGCCCGTGCTGGAGGCGATCCTTGCCGGGTGGGCCGTGCCGAGCCGCGTGGTCGTGCATGGCTGACTACCTGCTCGTGCCCGCGGAGCCAACGTCGTGGGTCATGGGCGTGGACGGCTTCGAGCGGCGGCTGCTGGCCGCGGTGCCGGCGGCCTCGATCTGGCGTTCCGAGGACTCGGAGTCGCCGGCGCTGCTGCGCTTCCACGTCCCGTGGAGCGAGGCGGGCTTCACCGATGGACACCTGATGCGCGACCGCCAGACGGTCGAGCTCAACGGCGGGCTGGACGAGGCCGCCGTGTTCGCGCTGTGGCTGCGCTCGATCGTCCCGGTCGAGCAGGACCTGCTGCTCGTGGACGAAGGCTGCCACTTCGCCGTCGTGGTGCGCGAGGGCACGACCAACGCGGACATCCTCGACGCGGCCCTCACCGCCGCCGAGCGGCTGGCCGACCCATCGCGCGGGTAGGGTTTCGCCCATGTTCTACTCGCTGCTCGGCCGCGTGGTCTGGTTCGTCCTGAAGCTCGTGCTGCGCCGCAAGTACGGCCCCACCTACGTGCCCAAGTCCCTGCTCGCCGGCGTCACCGTGGCCGTCGGCATCGCGATCGTGGTCGCGATCCAGCGCGCCGCCCGCGACTCCGACTGACGCGCGTATCCATAACTTCGATGGCCCGCTTTGCCGCCGGACCGCCTGGCAGCATGAGGACCCGTGGCCGAGTCACCCTCACCCGCCCTGCCCGGGGGCGTCCAGTGGCTGCCCGCCATCGGCGGCGCCCACCTCCTGCGCGCCGAGCTCGGCCCGGGTGAACCACCCACGCTGATCCTCCAGTCCACCCGCGGGCCCGAGACCCGCATCGCACCCGGCCCACAGACCCGCTTCTCCCGCACGGCCGACTTCCTCGTGCCCGCCGGCCTCCGTTGGTCGCTCGCCGTCCTGGCCTGGCCCGACGGCACCCGCGCCGTCCTCCCGGACCCACCCGCGGGCCGCGCCGAAGTCATCCGCCTGGACTCGCGCCGCGCCGCCTCGCCGGCGCCGCCACCCGAAGCCGCGACCGAGCCCGCCCAAGCTTCCCCGCTCCCGCACCCGGTGGCGCCGGCCGACCCGCCGGCTCGTCCGGCCGGCGAAGTGGCGCCCACGCCGGCCGACGCTTCGCGTCCGCCCGCCCCGGCGGCCTCGTCCGGCCTCGCGGCGCCCACGCCGGCCGACGCTTCGCGTCCGCCCGCCCCGGCGGCCTCGTCCGGCCTCGCGGCGCCCACGCCGGCCGACGCTTCGCGTCCGCCCGCCCCGGCGGCCTCGTCCGGCCTCGCGGCGCCCACGCCGGCCGACTTCTCGGCTCGCCCCGCGGGTCTCGTCGCGGCCCGCGCTTGGAGCGCGCCCCCGGAGCCCGCCCGGCCGGCTCCGCTGCCTTGGACCGCGTCACCGTGGGAAGGGCCCGCGTCGGCCCCGGCCACGCCGGTCGATGCGCCCGAGGACGCGGGCCCGATGGGTGCCGCGGCTGAGGCCGACGGCTACGAGACCGCGCGGGCCGACCTCAAGGCGGACTTGTCGCGTGCGGTCGAAGCGCTCTCGCACGCACACCGGACCGAGCGCGCGGCCCACGACGCCGTCAAGGCGATCCTCTCCGGCGCCCGTGCCGACCTGCAGGCGGAGCGCGCCGCCCGCGTGGCCGACCTGTCGGTCCTCGGCGCCCAGAGCGAGCTGCTCACCGTCCGCGCCGAGCTCGAACGCGCCCGCGAGGAGATCACGCACCTGCGCTCCGCGCTCGAGTCCGAACGCATAGCCCGCGCCGCCGCCGAAGCGGCACTCGGCTCGCCCGTCCCGCCGGGCGCCCTGACCGAGCTCGCGGCCCAGCAGGCCGCAGTGTCCGCCGGGGCCGGCCGCCGCGCGCTGGCCGACGCCGACCGCATGGTCGCCGCCCTCGAAGCCGCGGCCAGCACCCTCCGGGCCGCCAAACCCGCGCCCTCGTCCGACCCGGACGAGGGGGTGAGGTCGGAAACCGTCCCTGAGGGCAAGATTGCGACCGCACCCTTCGCGGCGCCGCCGTCGGACGGACACACGGCGGTGGCCGCGTCGCCGGAACCGGCTGCGCCGCCCGACGACACCGCGCGGACGACGGCTGGGTCGCCGGCCCTTGTGGCGTCGCCCGCCGAGGCCGGCGGGACGACGGCCGGGTCGCCGGACCTTGCCGCGCCGCCGGATGCCGCCGCGCCCGCGCCCCCCGCGTCCGATCTTGCCGGGCCCCCCGACGCCGCCGCGCCCGCGCCCGCCGCCGCGCCCGATGTTGCCCCGCCCCCCGACGACGTCGCGCCCGCGCCTCTCGCCCCGCCCGACCTTGCCCCGCCCCCCGACGGCGTCGCGCCCGCGCGCGACCACCGTCCCGTGATCGTCACCTCCGCCGCCCGCCGCGCCGCGGCAGCGGCGCGGGCACCCCTCGACGCGCCCGCGCCCGGGCTCCGGCGCGCGTTGCTCGAGCTCGCGGCGGAGAACCCGCTCGCGGCCGCCGGGCTGATCGCCGGCCTGGTGCCCGCGCAGGGCGCGGTGCTCGCCGAGCCGCTCTCGTACGACTTGACCGTCCGCGGCCACGGGACGTTCGCCGTCACGATCGGCCACGGCGGAACCGAGGTCCAGCGCCTCACCAAGCGCCGGCCCCGCAAACAGGCCGCCTTCCATCTCGCGGGCGAGCCGCACGTGCTGGCGCAGCTGCTCACCGGGGACCGCAAGCGGCTCGGGCGGTTCAAGCCGAGCGCGCGGATCACGGGCCGTCGCAGGCGTGCCCGGCCGCCGCTGAAGGCGCTCGCCGAGTCCACGCTCAGCCTCGCGGAGGCCGTGAAGGCCGGCGCGCGGCTCGAGCCGGCGCAGGTCTACGCGGCGCTGCCGTACGCGGTCGCGCCCGAGTGGACTAAGGGTCACGTGTTCACGGTCGCGCAGGAGATCCGGGAGCTGGGTTCGCGGGCGTGGTACATCACGGCCCGCGACGGCGTCCGGTTGAGCGTCGTCGAGCACACCACCGGCGCAGCCGCCGACGCGACCGTGACGATGTCACGCGCCGCGTTCGACCGGCTGCTGCAAGGCGAGCCGCCCGCGCCCGGTGACCTGCCGGTCGTCCGTGGCGACCGCGAGGCGGTCGCCACGCTCAAACGCTGGACCGACCGGGCACGCGGCTAGCCCGCGTCGTCGCGCACCAGCCGCGCCCAGCCGCCGGCCAGCGCCCCCACCGCCCAGACGAGCATCAGCACGACCGACCCGCGCTCGGTCAGTCCGCGCCCGCTCGGCTCCTCCGTCAGCAGGAAGATCGCGCTCGTCCCGGGCAGCACGTCGGCGATCTCGGTCAGCCACTCGTAGCCGAACTGCGGCAGCAACGCCGGCAGCACGAGCAGCAGCAGGAACACGCCCACAAGCCCGCCCGCCGTGCTGCGCAGCAGAAAGCCGAGCCCGACCGACAGCAGCGTCCCCGCGAGCAGCACGAAGGCGACCGTCCCGAGCACGCCTGCACCCTCCAGGTCGAGGATCGGCCGGGCGGCGACCCAGCCGACCAGCCCGCAGGTGAACGCGAACGCCACGCCGAGCACCGTCGCCACGGCCGTCGTCACGACCACCCGCGCCCAGAAGAGCACGGACCGCCGCGGGGTCCACTGCAACGTCGGCACGATCCCGCCGGTCGCGTACTCGGCCGTCACCGCCGTCACGGCGACCGCCAGCAGCGCGAACTGCGCCGGCAGCACGACGATCGGCGCGATGCCCCAGGCCGGGTCGCCGACGGGTGGATCGGGCTGCCCCGCCGTCGACACGCCCGCCATCAAGGCGATCCCGTGCATCATCGCCCACGCGGCCGCAAGGAACCACCAGGTCGACCGCACGCTCCACAGGCGCGTCCACTCGGCCGCGCACGTGCGCGCGAACAGCTCACCCATGGCCGGCGAACTCCACCGCGTCCCCGGTCAGCGCCAGGTACGCCTCCTCGAGCGACTGCTCGAGCTCCGACAGATGGTGCAGCGGCACTCCGGCCGCGTGCGCCAGCGCCCCGACCTCCGCGCTGCTGCTCTCGGACACGTGCAGCTCGTCGACCCCGGCCCGCGCGACGCGGTGCCCCCGCAGCGCCTCGAGCAGGGCATCCGCCTCCGGCGTGCGCACGCGCACCACGCGCGCGCCGAGCCCGCGCATCAGCTCGCCCGTCGTCGTGTCCGCGATCAGCCGCCCGCGCCCGATCACCACCACGCGGTCCGCCGTCTGCTGGACCTCGCTCATCAGATGGCTGCTCACGAGCACCGTGCGCCCCTCGTCCGCCAGCGACCGCAGCAGCCCGCGAATCCAGCGCACGCCGTCCAGGTCCAGCCCGTTGATCGGCTCGTCGAACAGCAGCACGCCCGGGTCCCCGAGCAGCGCGCCCGCGATTCCGAGCCGCTGCTTCATCCCGAGCGAGTAGCCCTTGATCCGCCGCCGCGCTGCGCGCTCGAGCCCGACCTGCGCGAGCACCTCGTCGACCCGCGCCGTCGGGATCCCGTTCGTCCGCGCCGCCACGCGCAGGTGCGCGCGCCCGGTCCGCCCGGGATGCACCGCGCCGGGATCGAGCAGCGCGCCCACCTCCCGCAACGGCGCCCGCAGCTCCGCGAACGCACGCCCGTTGACCCGTGCGCTGCCCGCGGTCGGCCGGTCGAGCCCGAGCACCATCCGCATCGTCGTGGACTTCCCGGCGCCGTTGGGCCCGAGGAACCCGGTGACCGTGCCCGGGAGCACGTCGAAGCTCAGATCATCGACGGCCACCACGTCGCCGTAGCGGCGCGTCAACCCGCGTACCTCGATCGTCATGCCTCCAGAGCACCGCGGCGCCCCCGAAAGGTGACAACGACGCTAGGCGCCGTGCGTGACCGCGAGCGCGCGGGACTCGCCCCGCCGCAGGTGGTCGAGCAGCGCGGCGCGCGCGGACGGCGGCGGCGCGTAGATGAGCGCGTCCATCAGCCCGGCATGGTCGGCGGCGAGCTCGTCCAAGTCGGAGGCGACGCGCTCGGCGACGGCGAGCACGATCCGCAGCTCCCGCAGCGCGGCCTCGGCGGTCGTGCGCAGCCGGCGCGACCCGGCGGAGGCGACGATCGCCAGGTGGAACGCGGCGTCGGCGGCCACCGCGGCGCGCGCGTTGCCGGACTTGGCCGCGTCGGTCATCGACGTCAGCGCGGCCTGCAGCCACACGTCGTCGGCGGGCCGCCGGCGCACCATCGCCTCCAGCCCCGCCAGCTCGAGCGTCCGCCGTGTCGCGTAGAGGTCGCGTACGTCCTCGACCGACAGTCGCACGACCTCGAGCCCGCGGTGCAGCGAGTGCACGAGCAACCCTTCGCGCTCCAGCCGCCCGAGCGCCGCCCGCGCCTGGTCGCGCGGGACGCCCAGCCGCGTCTGCACCTCGCTGTCGGACACGGCCGTGCCCGGGGGATAGGACCCGCCGAGGATCTCGTCGCGCAGGGACTCGGCGACCGTGTCGGCGACCGTGAAGCGCTCGAGCGGGACGAGCGTCACGCCGAATACCCCAAACCGGTGAGTCCTTGTGCGGACACTGCGCCCGCGTAAGAGGTCCGTGCACGGACCAGGCGGTCCTCTCGCCCAGCGAAGGGCAACCCGGCATGTGGCTGCCCCGCGTTGAACGTTTGCCACGGGGCGCGGACGACCTGTTCCTGCATTGACACGATGCTCTGAGGATCGCGTGGAACTGTCAAGCAACACAGTGTCAACGGACGAACGTCCGAACGGTCCGGGACGTCGAACACCCGGACTTCCGTTCAGTTTGGGCAGCACGCGGACAAGCCCGCGCGGCGGTCAACCCGGGAGGACGCTCGGCAATCCGCCCACGTTCCGCAGCGCGCGCCGATTCGGTCCGAAGCGTCACCTAGTGTTCCCTCCCCGATGAGCTCCCCGACGGTCGCGCACCTCCACGTCCACTCCGAGTACTCGCTCCTCGACGGAGCCTGCAACATCGACAAGCTGGCCGAGCGCGCCGCGGCCTATGACCAGCCGGCCATCGGGCTGACCGACCACGGCGTCATGAACGGCGCCGTCGAGCTCTACAAGGCGGCCAAGAAGCACGGGGTCAAGCCGCTGCTGGGCCTCGAGGCCTACTTCGTGGACGACCGCACGGTGCGAGACCGCAAGGTCGAGCGCAACCACCTGACGCTGCTGGCGGCGACCAACGAGGGCTTCAAGAACCTCACGACGCTGTCCTCGAAGGGCTTCCTCGAGGGCCTGCACCGCGGCAAGCCGGGCGTGGATCTCGAGCTGCTGTCCCAGCACGCCGAGGGCGTCATCTGCCTCACGGGCTGCCTGGCCTCGCGCACGAGCCAGCGGATCATGGACAACCGCCTCGACGAGGCGCGCGAGCACCTGGACCAGCTGATCCAGATCTTCGGCCCCGAGGACGTCTATCTCGAGGTCCAGAAGAACGGGTTGACCGAGCAGGAGCAGGTCAACGAGGCGATGCGCTCCTTCCAGCAGGACACGGGCCGTCCGTTCGTCGGCACCGCGGACGTCCACTACCTGCGCAAGGAGGACTTCCGGAACCACGCGGCGCTGCTGTGCGTGCAGACCAAGTCCACGCTCGCGGCGCCGAAGATGTCGTTCTCCACCAACGAGTTCTATTTGAAGTCGACGGAGGAGATGGCGCAGTCGTTCGCCGACTTCCCCGGGGCGCTGGAGTCCACGATCGAGATCGCCGAGCGCTGCGACGTCGAGATCGCGCTCGGCGGCCAGCTGATCCCGCGCTACGACTGCCCGGACGGCCTGTCGGAGAAGGAGTACCTGCGCAGCCTCGTCGAGGCCGGCATGCGCGAGCGCTACGGGGACCCGATCCCCGCGCACGCCGTCGAGCGCATGGAGATGGAGCTCGGCGTCATCGACAAGATGGGCTTCAACGCCTACTTCCTGATCGTCTGGGACTTCGTCAACTGGGCCAAGCGCAACGGCGTCGCCGTCGGCCCGGGCCGTGGCTCGGCTGCGGGCTCGATCATCGCCTATAGCCTGCGGATCACGGACGTGGACCCGCTCGCGTACGACCTGCTGTTCGAGCGCTTCCTGAACGCCGAGCGCGTGTCGATGCCGGATATCGACATCGACTTCTCGGTGCGCGGGCGCGAGCGCGTGATGGCGTACGTCAAGGAGAAGTACGGCGCCGATCGCGTCGCGCAGATCATCACCTTCGGCCGGATGTTCCCGCGCGCGGCCACCAAGGACGCTGCGCGCGTGCTCGGGCACGACTACGGCGTGGGCGACAAGCTCTCCAAGCTGATCCCGGACCCGATCATGGGTCGCGCGCCGAGCTTCCAGGAGTGCTTGGAGCCGGGCCAGGATCTGGCCAACGAGGTCGCCAAGGACCCGGTGGCCGCGCAGATCGTCGAGGTCGCCCAGGGCCTGGAGGGCATCGTCCGCAACTCCTCGATCCACGCGGCCGCGGTCGTGATCTCCGACCGCAGCCTCACGGACATCGTGCCGCTGCAGCTCGCGGACGCGAACTCCACCGACGAGGACGGCAACAAGGTCTACCGGACGGTGACCCAGTTCAGCATGAAGCCGATCGAGGAGATCGGCCTGCTGAAGATGGACTTCCTGGGCCTGCGCAACCTCGACGTCATCGAGGACGCGCTGGACATCATCGAGCGCTCCACAGGCGTGCGGCCGGACATCGCGGCGATCCCGCTCGACGACGCGCGAACGTACGAGATGATGGCCCGCGGCGACTCGGTCGGCGTGTTCCAGTTTGAATCCGAGGGCATGCGCGAGTCCCTGCGCAAGGTCAACCCGACCGAGTTCGAGGACCTCGTCGCGCTCGTGGCGCTCTACCGCCCGGGCGCCATGGACCAGATCCCGGCGTACGCGCGCGGCAAGCGCAACCCGGAGACGATCCAGTACATCGACGACCGCCTGGTGCCGATCACGGAGTCCACCAAGGGCGTGATCCTCTACCAGGAGCAGGCGATGCAGATCGCCAAGCAGCTGGCGGGGTTCTCGGGCCCGAAGGCGGACGATCTCCGCAAGGCGATCGGCAAGAAGAACCGCAAGGCGATGGCCGAGCTGCAGCCGCTGTTCGTGGAGGGCTGCCGGGCCAACGGCGTGGCGCCGGACGTGATCGAGTCGCTGTGGGCGACCAACGAGAAGTCCGCCGACTACTCGTTCAACAAGTCGCACGCGGCCTGCTACGCGCTGATCTCCTACCGCACGGCGTGGCTGAAGGCCAACTACCCGGCCGAGTACATGGCGGCGCTGATCTCGTCGGTCATGGACACGAAGGACAAGGTCCCGTTCTTCGTCAACCAGGCCGAGCAGATGGGGATCGAGATCCTGCCGCCGGACGTGAACCTGTCCGACCACGAGTTCATGGTGGTCGACGGCAACATCCGCTTCGGCCTGGACGCCGTCAAGGGCGTCGGCTACGCCGCGGTCGAGGCGATCAAGGTCGCGCGCGAGGACGGCCCGTTCACGTCACTGTGGGACTTCTGCGAGCGCGTGGACGGCCGGGTCGTCAACAAGCGCTCGATCGAAGCGCTGATCAAGTGCGGCGCGTTCAACTCCACGGGGGCGACGCGCCGCGGCATGCTCGAAGTCCTGGACGCGGCCCAGCAGGCCGGCCAGCGCGCCCAGCAGGACGCGCAGATGGGCCAGGGCTCGATCTTCGACCTGTTCGACATGGGCGGCGGGAGCGACGCGCCGGCCGCGGCCCCGAGCCACCCGCCAGTCCCGACCCACGAGTACGAGCGCAACGAGCTGCTGTCGATGGAGAAGGAGTCGATCGGCGTCTTCATCTCCGAGCACCCGCTCAAGCGCGTGAGCGAGGCACTGCAGGTCAAGACGGACTGCACGATCGCCGAGCTCGTCAACCAGCGCGACGGCGAGTGGCGGCGCGTCGGCGGCATGATCACCGAGCACAAGAAGATCCGCACCCGCTCGGGCAAGATGATGATGTTCGCGACGCTCGGCGACCTCGAGGGCGCGGTCGAGATCGTGGTCTTCGACGAGGTGATGGCCTCGATCGAGGAGCTGATCGCGGCGGACGCGACGATGCTCGTCAAGGGCAAGGTCGAGCAGAAGGAGCAGGGCAAGGTCTCCCTCGTGGTCTCCTCGGTCGAGAAGTTCGACCCGAGCGACGCCGAGATCGAGAAGGCGAAGGCCCAGCTGGCCAAGGTCGCGGCCACGGCGCCGAAGGCCCTCAAGCGCCGCGTGGACGCCTCCCAGCTCCCCGCGACGGTGATCGAGGACCTGCGCGACCTGTTCGAGCGCTACCCGGGCGAGACCGAGTTCGTGCTCGAGATGCACACCCGCACGGGCCTGCGCCGGCTCAAGTTCGGTGCCGGCTACCGCGTCCAGGCGCGCGACGCCGGGCTGCGCGCCGAGCTCGACGACATCCTGGGCGCCGCCGCCGCGCCGGCCGCGGCCTAGACGCCGACGTTCAGCGACAGCGTGTAGCCGTTCGCCACGTCGCCGGTGACGGTGGCGAGCTGGCTGCGGTAGCCGTCGCTGAACACCATGTCGGTGTCCAGTGAGGTGCCCGCGAGGTTCTGCGCGCTCTGCTCGTAGCCGGCGGTCGCGTACACGGCCTCGCACGCGGCCTGCGGGATCGCGAGCTGGGACGTGCGCAGCTTCCCGGTCCCGGCCACGGCGGCGTCGAGGCTCTCGTAGACCTCGAAGTGGATGTGCGGCCAGCGGCCCTCATAGGCCGCGGGGAAGATCGTCGTGAACCGCAGCTTCCCGTCAGCGTCGGACTCCTGCACGCCGCGCAGATAGTTCTCGCCGCCGATCGTCTCGTCGTAGAGCGAGTACCGGCCTTCGCGGTCGCAGTGCCACAGATACACGGACGCGCCCGCGAGAGGCCCGCCGCCGCCGGCGACATCGAGCAGCGTGAGGTCGATCGTGGTCGGCACGCCTTCGGCGACCCCGGACGCGTCACCGACGCTGCGCGTGATGTCGGACCGCACGACGCCGCTCTCGGTGAGCACGTTGGGCCCGTTGGTGCCGTCGCCCGGGAACGGGCCGGCGGTCTCCTCGGGGATCTGCTCGCCCGACGTGGCGGTCGCCCTGGCGGTGGCGGTCGTCGGCTCGCCCGACGACCCGCCGCACGCCACGAGGACGGCCGAGCCGAGGCCACCCACCATCACGCCGAGCGCCCGGCGGCGGCTGATCAGGCGAGGCAGGTCGTGGCCGAGCCCTTTGTCGTGGTCATCGCTCATGTCCCCAAGGTCGCACCCGATCCTGGGAACCGGCTGGGAACTAGCTGTGGAGCTGTGCGGCGAGCCCGCGGGCGCGCAGGTCGTGCGCCCACGCCATGTCCACCGCCTCGACGCCCTTCCCGAGCCGCCCGGGCCCTTCGAAGATCACCGGCAGGCCCTCGAAGCGCGGCTCCGACAGGAACGCGATCATGCCTTCCAGCCCGATCTCGCCGTCGCCCAGGTTGGTGTGGCGGTCGCGGTTCGAGCCCAGCTCGGTCATCGAGTCGTTCACGTGCAGGGCGCCGAGCCGGTCGCAGCCGACGACCTTGTCGAACTCGTCGATCACAGCGCGCAGCGACTCCGCAGTGCGCACGTCGTAGCCGGACGCGAACAGGTGGCAGGAGTCCAGGCAGGCGCCGAGCCGCTCATCGCCGCCGGCGCCGTCGATCAACGCGGCGAGCTCCTCGAACGAGCGGCCCAGCGTGCCGCCGGCACCCGCGGTGTCCTCGAGCAGCAGCTTGCACTGCTCGGACTCCGCCAGCGCCTCCTTGATGACCTCGGAGGCGCGCTTGATCGCCTCGTCCACCGGTCCGCCGTCTTTGAGCGCGCTGCCCGGATGCAGGACGACGCCGACGGCGCCGAGCTGCGCGCCGGCGTTCAGGGCGACCTTCAGCGACTCCAGCGACTTGGACCGGATCTCCGGGTCCTCGGAGGCGCAGTTGAGCAGGTACACGGCGTGGATGACGAGCGCCTCCACGACGTAGGACTCCTCCATCGCCTTGTGGAAGGCAGCGACTTCCTCGTCGGAGTAGACCCTCGCCTTCCAGGCCCGCGGGGACTGGTTGAAGATCTGGATCGACCGGCAGCCGCGCTCTTCCCCTCGGGTCACGGCGTTCGCCGGGCCGCCCGCGGGGGAGACGTGGGCGCCGATCAACATAGGATGGTGATCATGCGCGTTCGTTTTCCTCCGTCGCCTACAGGCGCGTTGCACATCGGCAACGCGCGGACGGCACTGTACAACTGGCTTCTCGCCCGCGGCTCGGGCGGCCAGCTCGTCCTGCGCATCGAGGACACGGACCGCGAGCGCTCAACGCCCGAGAACGTCGACCTGATCTTCGAGAGCCTCGAGTGGCTCGGGATCGACTACGACGAGGGGCCGATCTACCAGTCCCAGAACGCCGAGCGCCACGCCGGCGTCGTCCAGCAGTTGCTCGACGAGGGCAAGGCCTACCGCACGACGGCCGGCCCGGACGTGGTCAAGGCCTACAAGGAGGCCAACGACAACCGCGGCTTCCGCGGGCAGGAGGAGTCCGAGGGCGCGATCCGGCTGCGGATGCCCGACGAGGGCGTGACGGTCGTCAACGACATCATCCGCGGCGAGACGGCGTTCGAGAACGTCCTACTCGACGATCTCGTGATCGCGCGCGCCGATGGCACGCCGGTCTACCACCTCGCCGTCGTGGTCGACGACAGCGACGCGCAGATCACGCATGTCGTCCGGGGCGCGGATCACTATTCCAATACGCCCAAGCACCTTCGGATCTACGACGCACTAGGAGCGACGCCGCCGACGTACGCGCATCTTCCGCTGCTCCACGGGACCGATGGCAAGAAGCTTTCCAAGCGTCATGGCGCGGCTTCCGTGTCAGATCTCCGGAATTCGGGGTATCTCAGAGAAGCAGTGGTCAACTACCTCGCACTTCTGGGCTGGGGCTACGACGACAAGACCGAGTTCTTCACGGTGGAGGAGCTGCAGCGGAACTTCTCGCTGGAGCGCGTCTCTAAGAACCCGGCCGTGTTCGACGAGCTCAAGCTGCGCCACATGAACGGGCGCTACGTGCGGGAGTTGAGCGTGGAGGACCTGACGGCGCGCCTGGAGGAGTTCACCGGGCGCGAAGGGCTCAAGCCGGCGGTCGAGATCACGCAGGAGAAGATCTCGACGCTCGCGGAGTTCTGGCCGCTGGCGGGCTCCTTCTATGACGGTCCGAGTGATGACCCGAAGGCGCGCGAGAAATTCCTCGAGCCGCCGGAGTCGCGCACGGCGCTGGAGCAGGTCCGGGCCGCTCTGGACGGCTTGCCAGAGCCATGGAGCGCGTCCAGTGTGGAGGAAGCGCTGCGCGTCGTGCCCGAAGCGCTGGGCATGAAGCCCAAGGCGGTCTACCAGCCTTTACGGGTCACTTTGACCGGTACGACCGTTTCACCCGGTATCTTCGACACGGTCGCGCTGCTGGGGCGCGAGGAAACCCTCAAGAGGGTGGGACGATCGCTTGAGGCTTGAGTGGGGAACGAGGAGGACGAAGTGGCGGGGGCCTCAACCATCGGTCGAGTGGTGCCGATACAGAGTCAAGGTGACGCGACCTTGACTACCGGCCACACTCCAGAACAGCTTCCTGCGGTCGATGACTCACTCATGAGCACCGCAACCGCACCGGCCGCCGTCCGGCCCCGCCCCCGCGGCGACGCGCCGTACGCCGTCGTCGGCCGTCCCCGTAACGAGGGGCACGGCAAGCGACTCACGGCTGCCTTCGAGGCCCTCGAGGTCTTCCCGGCGCTGGCCGAGTCGCGGAACCGCCTGCTCGCCCTGACCGGCGAGGAGAACCCGTCCACGGGTGACGTCGTCCGGGCCATCGAGTCCGACGTCGCGCTCGTGATCTCCGTGATGCGCCTGGCCAACGGCCTGGATTCGCCCAAGCGCGGCCAGGTCGAGTCCGTCGTCTCCGCCGTCGAGGTCCTCTCGCCGGAGGCGGTCCAGCGCCTCGCCACCAACGCCGAGACGTTCGAGTTCTTCGAGCGCGGCAAGACGTGGGACGCTGCTCCCGAGCGCTTTCGCCTGCACGCCGTCGCCGTCCAGCGCGCCGCCGACCGCCTCGCCGCGGCCGCGGGCTACGCGCACCGCGACCGCCTGCTCATCACCGCCCTGCTGCACGACGTCGGCAAGCTCGTGCTCATGCACGCCTACCCGGGCTACCCGAAGCAGGTCCACGGCCCTGCCCGCACGCCCGAGGAGCGCCTCCACTACGAGCGCCGCGAGCTCGGCGTCGATCACGCGCTGGTCGGCGGCGTTCTTGCCCGCCGCTGGAACCTCCCGAACGCGGTAGCGAGCGCGATCGAGCGCCACCACTCCGACGACGCGCAGGGCGACGCCGCCTTCGTGCGCCTCGCCGACATGCTCGCGCACTACTCGCAGGGCTCCCCGGTCTCCTCGACCGAGCTCCTGCGCGCCGCCCGCACCGTCGGCTTCGGCCCGTCCGAGCTGCGCTCGGTGCTCTACGACCTGCCGTACCCGTCCCAGGACCGCCCGCGCGCGGTCGAGCCGTGCCCGCTCTCCACGCGTGAGCTGGACGTGCTCAAGCGCCTGGCCCAGGGCATGGTCTACAAGCAGATCGCGCTCGAGCTCTCCCTGAGCACGTCGACGGTCCGCACGCACCTCCACAACATCTACGGCAAGCTCGGCGCCGTCGATCGCGCGCAGGCCGTCCTGCACGCGACCGAGCGCGGCTGGTTGTAAGCCTTCGTGAGCGAGTCGCTCCCCGAGTTCCGGTTCTATCCGGACCCGGTGAGCGACGGCACGCTCGAGCGCGCGACGGCCGTGTGCGGGGCGTGCGAGCGCGCCCGCGGTTGGATCGCGACCTCGCTGCTGTACGCGGCCGACGTCCCGGAAGACGCGCGGTTCTGTCCCTGGTGCATCGCCGACGGCAGCGCTGCGGCGCGCTTCAACGAGATCGAGGCCGGCGCTGCACCCGCGCTCGCGGCGATCGTCGAGCGCCGCACTCCGGGCTTTGTCACCTGGCAGGACTGGGCCTGGGTCGTCCACTGTGGCGAGCCGGCCGTCTACCTCGGCCAGCCCCGCGCCGGTGAGTTCCGCCAGTACCCCGACGCCTGCGACGACCTCCGCGCGCAGACGAGTGTCCACGATTGGCCGCCTGGGCAGGTCGAGGAGCTCATCGACGCCCTCGACCCCGAGGCCAGCGTGACCGGCTACCTGTTTCGCTGTGACGTCTGCGGCGCCCACCTGGCCCGCTGGGACGCCGACTGACCGCCCCGCGTGTCAGCATTGACACGTGCTCTCGATCACGACCAAGTCGCCCTACGCGATCCGCGCGCTGGCCGAGCTCGCCCGCACCGGCGGAGCCGGCCCCGTCCCGATCGGTGAGCTCGCGCGCCGCCGCGACGTGCCCGTCCAGTTCCTCGAGCAGCTCTTCGCGGTCCTGCGCCGCGCCGGCATCCTTCGCTCCCAGCGCGGCGTCAAGGGCGGCTACGCCTTCGCTCGCGAGCCGGCCGAGGTCACCGTCCTCGAGGTCGTCGAGCTGCTCGACGGCCGCCTCGGCGCCGAGGCCGAGGGCATCTTCGCCGAGGCCGCGGCCGCGGCCCGCGCCGTGCTGGCCAAGACGACGATCAACGACGTCGTCGAGCGCGAGAACCAGGCCGCGGGCGCGACCATGTACTACATCTAGAGGTCTATGCGGCCATGGTTGCTGGCGCTCGTGATCGTGCTGATGACGGCCGGCGTCGCGGCTGCGCTCGTCACCAGCGAGGAGTCCGGCACGGGCGCCGAGAACGTCGGTGACGACGGCCGCACGGAGCTGCAGGCCCCGACCCCCGACCCGCCGGAGCCCGGGGCGACCGAGCAGCCCGAGCAGCGCCGCAACTGCGAGGCGACGGACTCCAACCCGGGCGGCGACAACAACTACATCGAGAACGCGCCGGAGCGCGAGTCGCTCGGCGAGGGCTTCGTGATCGAGGGCTTCGTCCGCCAGTCGCTCGGCTGCGAGCGCTTGGAGGACGTCCGCGTCCAGGTCTGGCTCGCCACCGAGACCGGGGGAGAGCAGGACAACCGCGCCTCGGTCCGCACCGACGACGAAGGCCGCTACCGGATCGAGACGCCCCCGACGATCCCGCAGTTCGGCGAGCCCAACATCCACGTGGCCGTCGACGGTGACGAGCGCTTCGAGCCCGTCTTCATCCGCCGCGTCGTGGACCTCGACGACAAGCGCGCGGTCGTGAACCTCACGCTGCGCCGCCGATGACGCGCGGGGAGGACGCGGCGCGCGGCGAGGCGGCGGCGCGCGGCGAGGCGCCGGTGCGCGGCGAGGCGGCGGCGCGCGGCGAGGCGGCGGCACGCGACGAGGACGCGGCCACGGCCCCGCGGCGGGCGCGCTCGTCGCGCCGGCTCGGCGCGCGCGGCGCGGCGGCCCTCGTCGCCGTCGCGGCGCTGCCGCCGGTGGTGCTCGCGCTCGTGAGCGACCACTTCGCCGGCGAGCCGCTGCTGCTGGCCTCGACGACGTGCGCCGCGCTCGCGGTCGGGGCGATCGCGGTGCAGCCGTGGCTCGCCGCGACCCGCGCGGTGCGCCCGCACCGTGCGATCGGCGCGGCGATCGTCGTGCTCGTGCTCCTGCACGTCGCGCTGCTCTACATCCTCGCGCCCGACGACGCGCTGTTCGCGATGTCGCCGAACGGGCCGACGCGGGCGCGGATGGCGCTGATCGCGACCGTCGCGCTGCTGGTCGCGGCCGTCCTTGGCGCGATCGGCCCGTCGTCGCGCCTCTCGCGCACCACGTGGCGCGTCCTGCACGCGTACCTCGCCACGGTGACGGTCGTGCTCGGCGTCGGCCACGCCGTGCTCACCGCCGGCGCTCTGGACGGCGCCGGCACGCCGCTGCTCGTCGGGCTCGGCGCGGTCGGCGCGGCGGGCATCGGCGCGGCAGTCCTCGCCGATCGGCGCGTACGCACTTCGAAGTACTGAATTTGAGTCTCTCCGAAAGTCCAGTACGGCCGAATTCGAAGCGCATATGGTCGGGACATGCCCAGTGTTCGTCGTCTCACGCGCGGCCTCGGCGCCGCCGCCGTCGCCCTGCTCGCTGCTGCCCCGACGGCTGAAGCCGGCTTCGTCACCTTCGCGCCCGGCCCGCCGGGCTCGACGCTCTACGACGTGACGTATCGCGCCAACGCGAACGAGGGCGCGAACGACGTCACGGTCCGGCCCGGCTCCAACTTCGGGGTGGTGGACTGGCACGACGCGAACTATCCGACGACCGCGGGCCCCGGGTGCACGGCGCTGCCGGACGGGCACGTCGAGTGCCAGCGCGGCACCAACACCGTCCTGCGGCTGCTGGCCGGCGACGACCGCGCGTCGGTGCAGATCGGCGGCGGGCGCGTGACGGTGCTCGGCGGCGTGGGCAACGACGACGTCGCGGGCACCACGTTCGGCTCAGGCGCCCAGGTGTTCGGCGAGGGCGGCGACGACCGCGTCTTCGCGGGCGGCGACGGCGGGGCGTTGGCCGACGGCGGCTCGGGCAACGACGACATCTTCTGCTGCGGCGGCCAGGACGGCGGCTCCACCGTCGGCGGGAGCGGCAACGACCTCATCCGCGCGCGCTCGAGCCAGCCGGGCACCGTGAACAGCGACGGCGGCACGGGCAACGACATCATCCTGGGCGCCTCCGGGTTCAGCACCAGCAGCGCGGCCGGCGGCGACGGCAACGACGTCATCGCGGTCCACGGCAGCTCCGGCGGCTTCCGGCCCCGCCCGCACAACGTGACCGCGGGCACCGGCGACGACGTGATCTTCGGCGGCTCGATCGAGGGCGACGTCATCGACGCGGGCGACGGCCGCGACGTCATCGACGTCTCCGGCGGTGGCGCGGACTCGGTTGATTGCGGTGCGGGAACCGACGTCGTGCGCTTCGACGACACCGACACCGTCGGCGCCGACTGCGAGATCAAGCTCGCGCCTGACGGCAGCTTCTAGCGGCGGGACCGGTGAGCACGCTTCGGCGCGCTCACGCTAGGTTCTCTCACCGATGGCACATGCGATAGAGGTGGCGGGCCTGACCAAGCACTTCGGGCCCGTCAAAGCCGTCGACGACCTCTCGTTCACGGTGGACGAGGGGCGCGTCACCGGTTTCCTGGGCCCGAACGGGGCCGGCAAGACGACCACGCTGCGGATGCTGCTCGGGCTGGTGAACCCGACGTCGGGCTCGGCGACCGTGCTCGGCCAGCCGTTCCCGGCGCTCAGGGACCCCGTCCACACGGTCGGTGCCGTGCTCGACGGCGGCATGCTGCATCCGGGCCGCAGCGGCCGCAACCACCTGCGCACGCTCGCGAAGGCGTCGGGGATCGGCAGCCAGCGCGTGGAGGAGCTGCTGCAGCTCGTGGCGCTCGCCGACGCCGCGCATCGCCGGGCGGGCGGCTACTCGCTCGGGATGCGGCAGCGGCTCGGCCTGGCCGCGGCGCTGCTCGGCGACCCGAAGGTGCTCGTGCTCGACGAGCCCGCCAACGGCTTGGACCCGCAGGGCATCCGCTGGCTGCGCGACTTCCTGCGCCAGCTCGCGAGCGAGGGCCGCGCCGTGCTCATCTCCAGCCATCAGCTGGCTGAGCTCGGCCAGACGGCGGACGACGTGGTCGTCATCGCCAAGGGCCGCAGCGTCGCGCAGGCGCCGCTGCAGGACATCATGAGCCGCGCCCGCGGCGGTGGCGTGCGGGTCGCCGGCCCGGACGTGCGCCGGCTCGGCGACATCCTCTACCAGGCGGGGGCGCGCGTGAGCGGCGATCCGACGCAGATCACGGTCGCCGACCGCACCGGCGAGGAGGTGGGCCGCGTGATCGCCGAGCATCAGCTGGTGATCTCCGAGCTGGTCCCGATCGGCGCGAGCCTCGAGGACGTGTACTTCGAGCTCACCGGCGGCGGAGCGGGAGGCCCGTCGTGATCAACGTCGTCAACAGCGAGCTGTTCAAGCTGCGCACGACCCGCACGTTCCTGGCGCTCTTCGGGATCGCGCTCGCGATCGTGCTGGTCGCCTCCATCTGCATCTGCGCGTTCGTGAACTTCAACGGCGAGGACGTCTCGAACGAGATCCTGGGGATCGTGTTCGGCCCGATCGTCCGCGCGCTCGCGCTCGTGATCGGCATCCTCGCGGTGACCAACGAGTTCCGCCACGGCACCATCACGCCGACGTTGCTGGTCGTGCCCGATCGGGTGCGGCTGATGCTGTCCAAGCTCGTCGCCGTGCTCGCGCTCGCGCTCGCGCTCGGCTTCGTGTCCGGCGCGATCATGGTCGGCTCGAGCGCGATCTTCGGCGAGCTGCGCGATTTCGACGGCTCCCAGTACGCGGGCGCGCTGCTGATCGGCATGACGGTCGGCACAGCGCTCAACGCGGCGCTCGGCGTCGGGGTCGGCGTGCTCGTGCGCAACCAAGTGGGGGCGATCGTCGGCATCCTGATCTACGGCTTCATCCTCGAGGATCTGATCGGGCTGATCCCGTGGGTCCGCGACTGGTTGCCCAAGTACGGGCTCGGCGGCGTGAGCAACGCACTGAGCGGTGTCTACGGGGACGACGCGGACTTCCTGAGCCAGCCCGTGGCCGGCCTGCTGCTCGCGCTCTACGCGGCGATCGTCATGGCCATCGGCCTCGTGGTGATGCGGCGCCGGGACGTCACGGCGTGATCCGCCTGCGCCCACCGACGCGCGAGGACGGCCCGCGGGCGGCCGAGATCGTGATCGCGGTCGACGTCGCGGAGGTGGGCGAGCCCGACTACTCGCTCGAGGACCTGCACGACGAGTGGGGCGAGCCGGGCTTCGACCTCGCCGAAGACGCCGTCGTGGCCGAGGCCGACGGCGAGATCATCGGCTACGCCCACTTCCGCGGCGGGGACCTGCTGGCGTGCGTGCATCCGGAGCGCCAGGGCGAAGGCGCGGGCAGCGCGTTGCTGGACTGGGCCGAGCGGCGCGCCCGCGAGCGCGGCGAGGACCGGCTGCGCCAGGGCATCGGCGACCGCGCTCACGCGGCGCGCGCGCTCCTGGAGGCCCGTGGGTACAGCGTCGTGCGCAGCTACTACCGGATGGAGCGCCCGCTCGGCGACGAGGGCGAGCCCGGCTTCCGGGCGGTGCGCGCGGACGACGAGCTGTTCGCGATCTGGGAGGCCGCGTTCTCCCGCAACGCCGACTACGAGCCGCGCAGTGAGGAGGCCTGGACGCAGCGCCACCTGCACGCCCACAACGTCGACTTCGAGACCTCGCGCATCGAGCCGGGCCGGGGGTTCACGCTCGTTCGCCGGTGGGAGGAGGCTGTCGCGTACGTGGAGGAGCTGGCCGTGCACCCGGACCACGCCGGCCGCGGGCTGGGCGGGGCGCTGCTGACGGCGACCTTCGCCGCCGCGCGCGCGAACGGCTACCGCCACGTCACGCTCAGCGTCGCCTCCGACAACCCCAACGCGCTGCGCCTGTACGAGCGAGTTGGCATGACGCAGCGCTGGCGGATCGACGATTACCACAAGCCGCTGCCAGACTAGGGCGCCGATGATCCCGAGCAACATCGCCGATCACGTCGGCCGCACACCGATGGTGCAGCTCAAGCGCCTCGCGCCGGAGGGCGGCGCGGAGGTCTTCGGCAAGCTGGAGATGTTCAACCCGGGCGGCTCCGTCAAGGACCGCATCGGGGTGGCCATGATCGAAGCGGCCGAGCAGGAAGGCATCATCGAGCCCGGCCGGACGACGATCGTCGAGGCGACGAGCGGCAACACCGGCAT
Source organism: Solirubrobacter deserti (assembly GCF_003344625.1). Classification (GTDB taxonomy): domain Bacteria; phylum Actinomycetota; class Thermoleophilia; order Solirubrobacterales; family Solirubrobacteraceae; genus Solirubrobacter; species Solirubrobacter deserti. The sequence continues at coordinate 692,664 of NZ_QPKJ02000001.1, forward strand.
CGCGCTCGCCTTCGTCTGCGCCGCGAAGGGCTACGACCTGATCCTCACGCTGCCGCAGGGCATGAGCCGCGAGCGCGAAGGCCTGCTGCGCCTGTACGGCGCGCAGGTGCACATCACCGAGTCGATGGGCGGCATGAACGAGGCCGTCGCCGCCGCGCGTGCGATGGCCAGCGACGACGGCTTCTACCTGCCCGACCAGTTCTCCAACCCGGCCAACCCGGCCGTGCACCGGCGCACGACCGGGCCGGAGCTGTGGGAGGCGCTGGACGGCAAGGTCGACTACCTGGTCGCCGGCGTCGGCACCGGCGGGACGATCACGGGCGCCGGCGGCTTCCTGAAGGAGCGCAACCCGGACTTGAAGGTGATCGCGGTCGAGCCGCTCACCTCGCCCGTGCTCTCCGGCGGGCGACCCGGCCCGCACAAGATCCAGGGCATCGGCGCGGGCTTCGTCCCGCCCGTGCTCCAGCGGGAGCTGCTGGACGAGATCATCCCCGTCGATGACGAGGACGCGCTGGAGACGGCGCGCGCCGCGGCCAGCCGTGAGGGCGTGCTGGTCGGCGTCTCGTGCGGCGCCGCGCTGTGGGCGGCGCTGCAGGTGGCCGCGCGGCCCGAGGCCAAGGGCAAGCGGATCGTGGTCGTGCTGCCGGACTCGGGCGAGCGCTACGTGTCGCTGCCGTTCTTCGCGCCCGAGCCGACCTCCGCGCCGGCGTCATGATCCGCGCGGTCGACGGGCCGGAGGGCGCGCCGTGGGAGCGGCCCCTGCACGGGACGCTGGACCGGCTCGTCGTCGAATCGGAGGCGCTCACCGACAACCCGCTCGGCGACCCGTCGATCCGGCCGTTGTACGTCTACCGGCCGCCCGGCGTGGAGCCCGACCACCCCAAGTCGCTGCCCAGCGTCTACGTCATTCAGGGCTACACGGGCCAGCTCGACATGTGGTTCAACCGGACGCCGTTCGAGCCGACGATGATCGAGCGCGTGGACGCGATGTTCGCGGACGGCGCCTGCCCGGACGCGATCATCGTCTTCGTCGACGCCTGGACGACGTTCGGCGGCTCGCAGTTCCTGAACTCGACCGGCACGGGCCGCTACCTCGACTACCTGTGCGACGAGCTCCCGCCGTTCATCGACGAGCGCTATCCGACGTTCAGCGACCGCGACCACCGCGGGCTGACCGGCAAGTCGAGCGGCGGCTACGGCGCGATGGTGGTGCCGATGCTGCGGCCCGACGTGTTCGGCGCGCTCGCCAGTCACGCCGGGGATGCGCTGTTCGAGGCGTGCTACCTGCCCGAGTTCCCGGTCCGCGCGCGCCAGCTGCGCGACGCGTTCGACGGCTCCTGGGACAAGTTCTTCGAGGCCGCGCAGGGCGCAGACCCGCCGAAGGACGAGTGGATCCACCTGCTCGAGATGTACGGCTACGCGGCCGCCTACTCGCCCGACCCGGCCACGCCCGGCCGCGCGCTGATCCCGTTCGACGCCAACGGCCGGCTGATCGCGCACATCTGGGCCCAGTGGGTGGAGAAGGACCCGGTGCGGATGGCGCCGCGCCGCGCCGACGCCCTGCGCTCGATGCGCCGCATCTACATCGACGCGGGCCGCAGCGACGAGTACTTCCTCGACCTCGGCGCCCAGGCCTTCGCGGCCGAGCTGGCCAAGCTGGGCGTCGACCACACGTGCGAGCTGTTCGACGGCACGCACGCGCGGCTGACGTACCGCTATCCCGCCGCGATCCGCGAGCTCGTCACCGCTCTCGCGCCGTAAGCGGTTCCCGCCCCGCCTTGGCCCACGCCTCGACCGCCGGCCACGGCCCGTAGCCGGCTTCCGGGTTGATGTGGCCCTGCGCGGGCAGGACGTCGGTGGGGAGGCCGGTGAAGACGTTCGCGGCGCCTTCCGGGCAATACGGGTCGTTCTCGGCGCACACGAGGCGGGCGTTGCCCGGTCTCACGTCCGGGACGGGAAAGAAGGGCTCGAGCGCCTCCGGCACGCCCGCCCGCGACGGCGGCGCGACGAGCAGCACGCGCTCGGCCGGCTTGCCGCCGCGCTCGACGTGGTGCAGCCACAGCACGCACGCGAGGCTGTGGCAGACGACGACGGGCGGCTCGGCGAACTGGTCCATCTCCCGCTCGAGCGCGTCCAGCCACGCGTCCAGCTGCGGGTGGTCGGCATCCGGCAGGTCGGGGAAGTGCACCGTCGCCTCGCCGGAGCGCAGCCGGCCGGCGAGCCAGGACTGCCAGTGGCCCGGCCCGGAGCCCTGATAGCCGTGGAGGATCAGATAGGCGGGTCGGGTCATCCCGGTCGCTACCGTAGCCGACGTGGCCCACGCACTCGACGTCAGCGCCCTCCGGTGCCCCATGACGTGGGTGCGCACGAAGCTCGCGCTGGAACGGCTGGCCGTTGGCGAGACGCTCGAGGTGACGGTGCCGGCGGGCGAGGCGGAGACGAACGTCCCACGCAGTGCGCGCGAGGCCGGGCACACCGTGACCGTCGACGGCACGCACATCCGGATCGTGCGCGCATGAGCGATTCCTCGTCACGGCGCAACTTCTTCCGCGGTGCCTTCCAGTCAGCCGCGCGCGCGGCGCTGCGTCCGGACCCGGAGCCCGAGGAGCCGCCCGAGGAGGTCGTCGCGCCGCTGCTCTCGGAGGCCGAGATCGAGCGCTACTCGCGCCAGCTGGTGCTGCCCGACTGGACCGAGGAGGCGCAGATCCGCCTGCGCGACGCGTCGGTGCTGGTGGTCGGCGCGGGCGCGCTGGCCGCGCCCGTCGCGCTCTATCTCGCGGGCGCCGGCGTCGGGCGGATCGGGCTCGTCGACGACGACGTGGTCGAGATCTCCAACCTGCACCGTCAGCCGCTGCACTTCACGCCCGACCTCGGCGTCCCGAAGGTCGAGAGCGCCGCCGCGAAGCTGCGATTCCTGAACCCGGACGTGATCATCGAGCCCTACCAGGTGCGGCTGGATGCGACCAACGCGCTCGGGCTCGTCGAGGGGCAGGACCTGGTGATCGACTGCTCGGACTCGTTCGAGACGCGCTACGCCGTCAACCGCGCGTGCTGCGACGCGGGCGTGGACCTGATCGAGGGCGGCGCGGTGGGGTGGAGCGGGCTCGTGATGACGATCCTGCCGCGCGCGACCGCGTGCTATCGCTGCGCGTTCCCGGTCGAGCCGGAGGACGCGCAGTCGTGCGCGGAGGCCGGCATCCTCGGTCCGGCCGCGGGCGTGCTCGGCACGCTGCAGGCGCTCGAGGCGCTGAAGCTGCTCTCCAGCACGCAGCCGCCGCTGCTGGACGCGTTCCTGTCGGTCGACCTCGTCTCGCTCGAGTTCACGCACGTGAGCGTGCACCGGCGCGGCGACTGCTCGGACTGCGCGGGGTAGGGTTCGAGAGCGATGCTGAGCGCGATCCGCAGGGTCTCCGGGGAGCTCAAGCGCGACATCGCGGCCGTGCGCGAGCGCGACCCCGCGGCCGCCGAGGTCTCGACCGCCGAGATCCTGACCCAGTGGCCCGGCCTGCACGCGCTGCTGCTGCACCGCGTCGCGCACGCGCTGGTGATGGCCGACGTCCCGTTCTTCCCGCGGGCGCTCGCGTACTTCTCGCGCGCGCTGACCGGCATCGAGATCCACCCGCGGGCGCGGATCGGCGACGGCATGTTCATCGATCACGGGATCGGCGTGGTGATCGGCGAGACGGCCGAGGTCGGCGACAACGTGACGCTCTACCAGGGCGTGACGCTCGGCGGCACCGGCTTCGAGACCGGCAAGCGCCACCCGACCGTGCAGGACAACGTCACCATCGGCTCAGGGGCAAAGCTGCTTGGGCCCATCACCATCGGGCACGGCGCCAAGATCGGCGCCAACACGGTCGTCATCCACGACGCGCCGCCGAACTCGACCGTGGTCGGCAACCCCGGCCACCCCGTGCGCGTCGAAGGCCGCAAGCCCGAAGGGCCGGACGCCGACTGGGTGCACCTGCCCGACCCGATCGCGGATGCCCTCAAGCAGATGGCGGCACGGATCGCGGACCTCGAGCGCGAGGTCGCGACGCTGCGTGGCGAGGACCCCGGGAAAGTGGCCGCTGTCGTGCCGCTGAGACCCGCGCGTGGTCCCAGCCCCGCAGGTGGGTAGCCTCCCGGCTCGTGCCCAATTTCTCGCATTCGATCGAGGTCTCCAAGCCGCCGTCCGAAGTCTTCCCGTGGCTGCTGGAGCAGGACAAGGTGCCGCAGTGGACGTCTGACCTGGAGCGCTACGACGTCGACGGCCCGCTCGGCGTCGGAACCCGCGTGACCCAGAAGCTCACCGTGGCCGGCGGCATCGCGCTCGACATGGAGATCACGGAGTACAGCCCGCCCTCCGGCGCGGCCACCGCGTTCGAGACCAACGGCGTGAAGGTCACCAGCGCCTACATCCTGGCCGAGAACGGCGGCGGGACGCGTCTCACCCAGACGCTCGACGCCCAGGCCTCCGGCTTCACGGCCAAGATGCTGATCCCGATCGTCCAGGGCCGCCTCGAAGGCAAGCTCAAGGAAGACCTCGAGCGGCTGAAGGGTCTGCTGGAAGGCTGATGCGCCTGCTGGTCCTCGCCGTGCTCCTGGCGCTGCTCGCGCCGGCGGCGGCGAGCGCCCAGACGCTGTCGGAGGTCGCCGCGCAGTTGCGGCAGGACCCGGTGTACGTGGACCCGGACGCCGAGCTGGCGGACCAGGTCGACGCCGACGCCCTGCGCTCGCAGATCCGCGCGTCCGGGACGCCGGTCTTCGTGGCCGTGCTGCCGTCGGGCGTCACGCTCAACCAGTTGCACGACGCCGTTGGGGTCGCGGGGACGTACGCGCTGGTCTCGGGGACGAAGTTCCGCGCCGGCTCTGACCTCTACTCCGCAGGCCCGGACGCGACCGCGGCGCGGCAGGCCAACGACGACGTCCAGGGCACGCTCGAGGACTTCATCGGCCGCGTCGCCGACCGCCGCGACGGCCGCGAGCCGAGCGGCGCGTCGGAGTCCAGCGGCGGCGGCGCTGTCTTCCTGGGCTTCATCGCGCTCCTGCTGCTCGCCGGGTTGGGGTTGATGTTCGTCAGCCGGCGTCGCCGGGCGCGGGCCGAGGCGGCCGAGCTCGACGAGGTCAAGGACAACGTCCGCGACGACCTCGTGGCGCTGGGCGAGGACATCCGCGCGCTCGACCTGGACGTGCAGATGCCGGACGCCGATCCGCGCGCGAGGGAGGACTACGCCCGTGCCGTTGACGCCTACGACCGCGCCAACCGCGTGTTCGAGACCGCGCGCCGGGCCGAGGACCTCGCGCCGGCCGCGGAGGCGCTGGAGGAGGGCCGCTACGCGATGATCGCGGCCAAGGAGCGCCTCGCGGGGCGCGAACCGCCGCCGCGCCGCGCGCCCTGCTTCTTCGACCCGCGCCACGGGCCCTCCACGCGCGACGTCCAGTGGGCGCCGCCCGGCGGCACACCGCGGCCCGTGCCCGCGTGCGAGGCCGACGCCCAGCGCGTGGAGCGCGGCGAGGACCCTCACACGCGCGAGATGGTCGTCGGTGGCCGGCGCGTGCCCTACTACGACGCCGGCCCCGCGTACGCACCGTTCTACGGCGGCTTCTTCGGCGGCTTCGGCGGATTCCTGCCCGGCATGCTGCTCGGCTCCATGCTGGGCGGCGGCTGGGGCGATCCGACGCCGGACGTCTACATCGACAACGGTGGGTTCGGCGACGGCGGCGAGTACGGTGGGGGAGACTTCGGCGATGGCGACTTTGGAGGCGGGGACTTCGGTGGCGGCGACTTTGGAGGCGGGGACTTCGGCGGTGGCGACTTCGGGGGCGGAGATTTCGGTGGCGGCGGGGACTTCGGTGGCGGCGACTTCTAGGGTCCGGCGCACCGTGCGCGCCGCGCTGCTCGGCGCGGTGCTCAGCCTTGCCGTGCCGGCCGTCGCGGCGGCGCAGACGGTCCAGGACGCGGCGTCGGCGCTGCGCTCGGACCACGTCTACGTCGCCGAGGGCGCCGAGCTCGCCGGGCAGGTGGACGCGGACGCGCTGCGCAATCAGATCGGCGACCAGCAGATCTTCGTCGCGGTGCTGCCCGAGAGCGCGGTGGACGGCAGCGCCGGCCGCACGCTCGGGGAGCTCCGCCAGGCCGTCGGCGAGAGCGGCCGCTACGCGCTGGTCGTCGGCGACGAGCTGCGCACGATCCCGGCCGAGGAAGGGCTCGAGGCGCGCGCCGCGCACCCGGACGACCTGCAGGCTGCGCTCACGCAGTTCCTGGACGAGTCCGAGTCCGCCGGTGGCGGGGCGGGCGGTGCGATCGCGGCGATCGTCGCCGGCCTCGTCCTGCTCGGCGTGATCGTCGGCGGCACGCTGCTGGTGGTCAACCGGCGCCGCGAGCGCGCGAGCGACGGCCGCTCCGAGGTCGGTCAGATCAACCAGACCGACGACTTCGTGCGCCTCGGCGACCAGATCCGCGCGCTCGAGCTCGACGTCACGCTCGGCGAGGCCGGCCGCCGCGACTACGACCGCGCGCTCGACGCCTACACGCGCGCGAACGACCTGCAGCGCCGGGGCGACGAGGCCGGCGCCAACCGCGCGCTCGACGAGGGCCTCGCCGCCATCGCCTCCGCGCGCGAGCGCATCGCCGGAAGATAAAGCAACATTAACGGGTCTGACCCCTTTAGGTTCGACGTGCGGCTCGAACCCGCCGATGTGCAGCGACTTGTACCTGAAGGGGTCTGACCCCTTTATCTACGGTGGTGGCGTGAAGAAGATCCGTGGTGGAGACGTGCGTGCGGCCGGGGTGCCGGACGGGCCCGCGATGGGTGTGGCGCTGAGCTGCATCCCGCGCGCGGTCAAGGCGCTCGGGCGCGACGCGGCGCTCGAGCGGCTGGCCGACGTCGCCGCCGCCCCTGACGCGCACGGCGACGACGAGTACTTCGCGCCGGTCGCGCAGCGGCTGGTGGCGGACGCGCGCGAGGCCGCGCGCCGGTTCGTCGAGCGCGAAGCGCCCGCGCCGCTGGCCAACTACTGCGAAGACGCCGAGGCGGGCGCGCTGGACCAGATGCGCAACTCGCTGCGGCTGCCGAGCGCGCTGCGCGGCGCGCTGATGCCGGACGCCCACCGCGGCTACGGGCTGCCGATCGGCGGCGTGCTGGAGACCGAGGGAACCGTGATCCCGTACGCCGTCGGGGTGGACATCGCGTGCCGGATGAAGCTGTCCGTGCTCGATGTGGAGCCGGAAGCGCTCGACAGCGGCGCAGCGCTCGAGCAGGCGCTGCTCACGCAGACACAGTTCGGGACCGGCGCGAAGCTGCGCAAGCGCGCCGACCACGACGCCATGCACGACGAGCGCTGGCGCCTCACGCCGCTGGCGACGCGCCTGCGCGACAAGGCCGCCGACCAGCTCGGCACGTCCGGCTCCGGCAACCACTTCGTCGAGTTCGGCCTGCTGACGCTGCCCGAGGCGGACCTCGGCCTGCCGGCGGGCCGCTACGTCGCGCTGCTCTCGCACAGCGGCAGCCGCGGCGCGGGCGCGCAGATCGCCTCGCACTACTCCAAGCTCGCGCGCGAGCTGCACCCCGAGCTGCCGAAGGAGCTCTCCTACCTGAGCTGGCTCGACCTCGACCACGACTCCGGCCGCGAGTACCTGCAGCTCATGCGGCTGATGGGCGAGTACGCGTCCGCCTGCCACGCCGTCATCCACGAGCGCGTCACCGGCCACCTGAAGGCCGAGGTGCTCGCGGGCGTCGAGAACCACCACAACTTCGCCTGGACCGCCGAGCGCGACGGCCGCGAGGTCGTCGTGCACCGCAAGGGCGCGACCCCCGCGGCGGCCGGCGAGCTCGGCGTGATCCCGGGCTCGATGGCCGCGCCCGGCTTCGTCGTGCGCGGCAAGGGCGCGCCGGACAGCATCGAGTCCGCCTCGCACGGCGCCGGCCGGCGCATGAGCCGCACCGCCGCCACCCAGCAGTTCAACTGGCAGATGGTGCGGCCACTGCTGAGGGAGCGCGGCGTGAAGGTGCTCAGCGCGGGCATCGACGAGAACCCGTTCGCCTACAAGGACATCGAGGCCGTGATGGCCGCGCAGACCGACCTCGTGGACGTGATCGCCCGCTTCGACCCGCGGATCGTCCGCATGGCCGACGCTGGCGAACGCCCCGAGGACTGACTCCCGTGCGCCGCGCTGAAAGGACTCATCGTCGCGGCGCTGGTCGTCGCCCTGGGGCACGCTGCCCGCCTCCGCGTCAGCCGCCGGGCTGCTCTCGGTGCGCGCGCCCAAGCGCGTGAGGGCGGGCGCCGCGGTGCAGGTCGTCGTCCGCCTGGACGCCACGGTCGAGCAGTGCTCGCTGCAGGTCCGAAGCCGCGACGGCGCGGCCGGCACGACCGGCGCTGACCGCGTCGCGTTCCGGTTCAGGCTCTCCCGCACGGTCCGGCCGGGGCGCTACACGCTGCCGCTGCGCTGCACCGGCATGCGCACGCGACGGCTGCCGCTCACCGTCATCGCGGGGCCGGGCCGGCGCGGGACCGTGCGCCGGCTCGTCACCGTGGGGATGTTCACGACGTCGATCCGGTGGGCCGAGCCGCCTCGCCTGCCCGGGCCGGCACGCTCGTTTCGCGCGGTCTACGCCCTCGCGGCCGACCAGACCGAGACGCCCGGCCACGCCGCCGCGATCGTCGCGACCATCGACGCCGTCAACGGCTGGTTCGGGACCCAGACGATCGGCAACGTCCAGCCGCGCTGGATGCGCGGCGCGAGCGGCGCGCCGACGGTCACCGTGGCCAAGCTGCCCCGGCCCGCGGCGGCCTACGAGAGGAGGGACGGGTTCGCCCGCGTGCGCGAGGAGACGCGCACGTCACGACGACCCGCGGGACCTGCTGTACTCGGGTCCGCTCCCGCGACCCGAGCACCTGATCAGTCGATGTACTCGTAGGCCGGCAGCGTGAGGAAGTCCGGGAACTCGTCGGACAGCGCGACCTGCTCGAAGATGCGCTTGGTCTCCTCCGGCCGGCCCTTCTCCCACACCTCGTCGCCGACCTCGGCGCGGATCTTTTCCATCTCCTCGTCGAGCACCTTGCGGACGTGGTCGCGCTCGAACTTGCCGTGCTTGACCCACTGCCAGATCTGCGAGCGGGAGATCTCGGCGGTGGCGGCGTCCTCCATCAGGTTGTTGATGCCGGCGGCGCCGCGCCCGCCGAGCCAGTACGAGATGTACTGGAAGCCGACGTTGACGTCCGAGCGCAGCCCTTCCTCGGTGATCTCGCCCGGGGTGGAGGCGGCGTCGAGCAGTTGCTCGGGCGTGACCTCGACGTCGAAGCGTTGCTTGTCGATCTGGTTCGGGCGGTTGCCGAGCACGTCGTTGAACGCCGTCAGCGCCACCTCGACCACGTCGGGGTGCGCGACCCAGGTGCCGTCGAAGCCGGCCTTGGCCTCGCGCTCCTTGTCGGCCTTGACGGCCTCGATCGCGCGCTCGTTGGCTTCCTTGTCCTTGCGTGACGGGATCAGCGCCGCCATGCCGCCCATCGCGAACGCGCCGTGCTCGTGGCAGGTGCGCACGAGCAGCTCGGTGTAGGCCTTCATGAACGGGACGGTCATCTTCACGTCGTTGCGGTCCGGCAGTACGAAGTCCGGGTCGTCGCGGAAGACCTTGATCATCGAGAAGATGTAGTCCCAGCGGCCGGCGTTGAGGCCGTAGGAGTGCTCGCCGAGCGCGTGGATGATCTCCGCCATCTGGAACGCGGCGGGCAGCGTCTCGATCAGCACGGTGGCGCGGATCAGCCCGGGCGGCAGCGAGAGCGCCTCTCGCGTGAACGTGAAGACGTCGTTCCAGAGCGCCGCCTCCTGGTGGTGCTCCATCTTCGGCAGGTACAGGTAGAGCCCGCGGTCCTTGGACGCGAGCCGCTGGCCGCAGTGGAAGGCATACAGGCCGAAGTCCATGAAGGCGCCCGCGACGGGCTCGCCGTCCACGGTTATGTGCTTCTCCGGCAGATGCCAGCCGCGCGGGCGCACCAGCAGCGTCGCCGGGTTGTCGACGAGCTCGTAGTGCTTGCCCTCGGAGGAGTCGTAGGTGATCGTGCCCTCGATGGCGTCGATCAGGTTGAGGTGCCCCTCGACCTGGTTCTGCCAGGTCGGCGAGTTCGCGTCCTCGAAGTCGGCCATGAAGCCCTTCGCGCCGCTGTTGAGCGCGTTGATGACGAGCTTGCGGTCGGTCGGGCCGGTGATCTCAGCGCGCCGGTCCTGGTAGTCGGGCCGGGGCGGCGGGACCTGCCAGTCGCCCTCGCGGATCTCGCGCGTCTCCTCGAGGAATCCGGACGGCTTGCCGCGCTGCTTGCGCGCCGCCAGCAGCTCGGCGCGGCGGGCACCGAAGCGCTGTTGCAGCTCGCCCACGAAGGCGAGCGCCTCGTCGGTCAGGATCTGCGCGGCGGCTTCGGACGGCGGTGCGGCGGCCTTCACGTTGCTCACGGCTTCACTCCTCGCAGGGACATGTCCAGCAGGGTCATCGGGTGATAGATGGGCAGGTCGAGGTGCTTGGCGATCTGCAGCGCGCACCCCGGGTTGGCGGCGGCGATCGCGTCGGCGCCGGTGGCCTTGAGGTTCTTCGCCTTGCGCTCACCCAGCTCGGCGGCGGCGTTGGGCTGGAGCAGGTTGTAGATGCCCGCCGAGCCGCAGCACAGCTCCCACTCCTGCGGCTCGAGCAGCTCCAGGCCCGGGATGCCGCGCAGCAGCTCGCGCGGTGGCACGCGCACGCCCTGGGCGTGTGCGAGGTGGCAGGCGTCGTGGTAGGCGGCGCGCAGCTCGATCGGCTTGCGCACGGCCTGCGGCTCCTCGGAGGTCAGCAGCTCGTGCACGTCGACGACCTTCGCGCTGAACTCGCGTGCGCGGTCGCTGTCGAGGATGTGCCCGTAGTCCTTCATCACCGACCCGCAGCCGGCGACGTTGGTCACGATCTTGTCGAAGCCCTCGTAGGCGGCGATCGTGGCCTCGGCGAGCGGGATCGCCTCCTCGTCGACGCCGGCGTGCATCGGCAGCGCGCCACAGCAGCGCGGAGAGCGGGGGGAGTGGACCTCCCAGCCCTCGGCGGACAGCACGTTGACGGTGGCGGCGTTGACGTCGCCGAAGAACACGCGCTGGATGCAGCCCTGCATGAACGCGACCGTCCCGCGCTTGGCCGGCGCCTTCGTCCCACGCACCTTCGGCAGCTGCCGGAACACGGCCGACGGCGGCGCGGGCGGCGCCAGCGACAGCAGCGAGCGCAGCCGGTCGTTCGGGATCAGCGGCGCGAGCCGAGGCGCGATCGCCGAGCCCGGCACGAGCGCGCGCAGCCGCCCGGGGTGCGTGAACAGCTCGAAGATCGCGCGCCGGTACGCGCGCTCCTTCCACGAGCGCGCCTGCGAGTGCTCGATCTGCGGCCGCACGCGCTCGATCAGCTTGTCGTACTGGACGCCGGACGGGCACGCCGTCACGCACGCCATGCAGCCCAGGCAGCGGTCGAAGTGCGTGACCATCTCGGGCGAGATCTCCTCGCCCTCCTCGTGCCCGACGCGCATCAGCAGGATGCGCCCGCGCGGCGAGTCCATCTCCTCCTCGAAGACGGCGTAGCTCGGGCACGTCGGCAGGCAGAACCCGCAGTGCACGCAGTCGCGGATGAGGTCCATCTCGGGCGCGGGGCGCTCGGTATCCCATGCGGCGCTCAAGTCAGATCCCTCCCACGTAGACGCCCGGCCGGAAGATCCGCGCCGGGTCGAAGCGAGCCTTCAACCGTTCCATGACCTCCTGCCCGGGCGCCGGCTCGGCCGCCTCGGACACGCCGTCGAGCACGACGCAGTTGCGCGGCCCGAGCGCCGCACGAATGCCCGCGACGCCCTCCGCGTTCTGGAGCGCGATCCACGACAGGCCGAGCGCGGCGCGCGAGACGACCGTCCCGCCGTGGTCGTCGGCGGCGCGGATGACCTTCGGCAGGTCCGTCGGGCGGCCGGAGACCTTGATGACGACCTCGCCGCGCTGCATCCCGCGCACGTCGTCCCAGTCCACGTCGCGCACGTTGCCGACCTGCCCCGCCTGGTCGAGCGCCGAGGCGCCGCTGAACTCCATCAGGATGCGGCCGTGCCCGCCCGTCCACACGACGTCGAACTTGTCCGCTTCCAGCGGCCGCCGGGCGAGCTTGAGCACCTCTTCGAGCAGGTGGTCCGGGTTGGTGTGCTCGATCACGACCGTCGCCGTCTGGTCGGGAAGCGGATGCAGGCGAACGCTCACCGCGGCGATCAGCCCGAGCGTCCCCATCGAGCCCGCGAACAGCTTCGCCAGATCGTAGCCCGCGACGTTCTTGATCACCTTGCCGCCGGCCTTGGCGATCGTGCCGTCCGACAGCACGACGTTGATGCCCACGACCAGATCCCGCACGCCGCCGTACCGGTGGCGCAGCGGCCCGGAGTCGGCGCTCGCCACGATCCCGCCGATCGTCGCGCCGCCCGGATCCGGCGGGTCCCAGGCCAGCCGCTGCCCGTGCTCGGCGAAGGCCTTCTGCGCGTCCGCGAACGGCACGCCCGCCTCCAGCACGGCCGTGAAGTCGCCGACGTTGTGCTCGAGCACCCGGTCCAGGCCGCCCGTCTCCAGCGGCTCCTCCTCGCGGGCCGGCAGCCACGGCTTCGTGGCACCGCCCACGGGCCGCACCGGCTTCTCGAAGCCCTTGAGCAGCCGCGCCGCCTCTTGCACCGATGACGGCCTCAAAACCGCTCCGCCAATCCGGCCGCTTCGAGCGGATGCACGCGGTACGGGCCCGGCACCTCGCCGCACAGCCGCGGCGTCGGCATCACCTTGCCCGGGTTCGCCAGCCCGGCGGGATCGAACGCGCAGCGCAGGCGCTGGAACGCGTCCAGGTCCTCCTCGGCGAACATCTTCGGCATGTGCTTCTTCTTGTCGACGCCGACGCCGTGCTCGCCGGTGATCGACCCGCCCGCGTCCAGGCAGGCGTCCAGGATGAGGCCCGACAGCTCCTCGGCCTTCTGTGCCTCGCCCTCGACCCGCCCGTCGTAGCACACGAGCGGGTGCAGGTTGCCGTCGCCGGCGTGGAAGACGTTGGCCACGATCAGCCCGTACTCCTCTCCGAGCTGCTCGATCCGCTCGAGCACCTCCGGCAGCTTGGTGCGCGGGATCACGCCGTCCTGCACGAAGTAGTTCGGGGAGATGCGGCCCATGGCCGGGAACGCGGCCTTGCGCGTCTTCCAGAACAGCGCGCGCTCGGCCTCGTCACGCGCCACGCGCACGTCGTCGGACCCGCATTGCTCGCAGATGCCGACCACCTCGTCGAAGCGCGCCTCGCACTCCTGCACCGAGCCGTCGAGCTCGACCAGCAACGCGGCCGCACGCCCGACCGGATAGCCCGCGTGCGCCATCTGCTCGGACGCCTCGATCGTGCGCGCGTCCATCATCTCGATCGCGCCTGGCACGACCCCGCCCTGCACGATCCGCGACACCGCCTCGCCCGCGGCGTGCGTGGAGTCGAAGAACGCCACGAGCGTCTTGACCGTCTCCGGGGACGGCACGACGCGCAGCCAGATCTTCGTCGCCACGCCCAGCGTCCCCTCGCTGCCCACGAACGCGCCGAGCAGGTCGTAGCCGGGCGGGTCGAGCTCGTAGCCGCCGATGACCATCATCGTCCCGTCGGCCAGCACGAGCTCGAGCCCGGTGACGTAGTTGGTCGTGAAGCCGTACTTGAAGCAGTGCGCGCCGCCGGAGTTCTCGGCGACGTTGCCGCCGATCGAGCACACGATCTGCGAGGACGGGTCCGGCGGGTAGAAGAACCCCGGCCCGACCGCCGCGCTCACGTTCGCGTTCGTCACGCCCGGCTCGACGCACACGCGCCCGTTGTCGAGGTCGATCTCGAGGATGCGCTTCATGCGCGTGAGCACGATCAGCACGCCGTTCTCGATCGGCAGCGCGCCGCCGCTGAGCCCGCTGCCCGCGCCGCGGGCGACCCACGCGACCTGCTCGCGCGCGCACGAGCGCACGATCGCCTGGACCTCCTCGGCGGTGCCCGGCAGCACCGCGCACGCGGGCGTCGCGTGGTACTGCAGCAACCCGTCGGACTCGTAGGTGCGCAACTGGTGCTCGGCCGTGTACACCCACTCGTCGCCGACGACCCCGCGCAGCTCGCGCACGAGCCCGGAGATGTCCCGCGGCGCCTCGCTCGGCGCGTCCTCGACCCGGGCCGGGCCGACGGGTGAAGCCTCTACACGACCATCCATGACAACACCGCCGTGGATTGCAGATATACGAGCACGCACATGATGAGCAGGAGCGCGAGGCTCCATCCCACCACACGGCGGAAGAGCTCGCCCTCCTCGCCGTCGAGCCCCACCGCCGCCGCGCCGATCGCGAGGTTCTGGGGCGAGATCATCTTCCCGAGCACGCCGCCGGACGAGTTGGCGGAGGCGAGCAGCGTCGGGTCCAGCCCGGCCTCCTTGGCGGCCGTCACCTGCAGCACGCCGAACAGCGAGTTGGCCGAGGTGTCCGACCCGGTCACAGCCACGCCGATCCAGCCGATGATCGCGCTCAGGAACGCGAGAACACCGCCCGCGCCCGCGATCCAGTTGCCGATCGACAGCGTCTGCGCGCTCAGGTTCATTACGTAGGCGAGGGCGAGCACCGCCATCACGGTCAGCGTCGCCCACTTGAGCTGGTTGAGCATGGCGCCGTAGGCCCGCAGCGCCGCGCCCGGCTTGACCTTCAGCACCGCCATGGTGATCAGGCCGCTGACCAGCAGCAGCGTGCCGGCGGCCGCGAGCCAGCCGAACTTGTACGTGGTGGCGCTCGGCGCCTCACCCTCGGCGGTCTGGATGTCACCGGTTCCCGGCCAGGTGAACTCGGTCGCGCCCTTGGCCAGGAAGTCCTTGATCGGCCCCCACTGGGCGATCGCGAACACGACGATGATGATCAGGTACGGCGCGTAGGCCTTGACGATGTCGGCGGTCGAGTCCTTGCCGTGGCCCTCGCGCCGGCGCACCGCGGCCTCGTGCGCCGCGTCGTGCTCAGCCGCGCCCGCCATCGCTGGCCGCCCGCCACCGCCTTCCTCGACCAGCAGCGGGTCGCCGGGCTGCCACACGCGCAGGAACAGCACCATCGCGCCGACCGACAGCAGCGCGCCGATGATGTCGGTGAGCTCGACGCTGATGAAGTTCGAGGACACGAACTGTCCGACCGCGAACGTGACGCCGCCGACGAGCGCCGCCGGCCACACCGCGCGTACGCCGCGCCACCCGTCGACCATCCCGACCAGGATCAGCGGCACGAACAGCGCCAGCAGCGGCGTCTGGCGGCCGACCATCGCGCCCAGGTCCTCCTTCGGGATGTCGGTCAGCTCGGCCAGCGTCACGATCGGGGTCGCGATCGCGCCGAACGCCACCGGCGCCGTGTTCGCCACCAGCGCGATCGCCGCCGCCTTCATGGGGGAGAAGCCGACCGCGATCAGCATCACGGCCGTGATCGCCACCGGCGTCCCGAACCCCGCGAGCGCCTCCAGCAGCGCGCCGAAGCAGAACGCGATGATGATCGCCTGGATCCGCTGGTCGTCGGAGATCGACCCGAAGGACCGCCGCAGCACCGCGAAGTGACCGGTCTCGACGGTCATGTTGTAGATCCAGATCGCGTTCCAGATGATCCAGATGATCGGGAACAGGCCGAACGCGGCACCCTCGGTCGCGACCGCGACGGTGGTGCCGAACGGCATGCCCCAGACGGCGATCGCGAGGATCATCGCCACCACCAGCGCGGCCAGGCCCGCGATGTGCGCCTTGAGCTTGAGGCCGCCGAGCAGGACGAACAGCGTCGCGAGCGGGAGCATCGCCACGAGCGCACTGGCCGCCAGCGAGCCGCCCACCGGGTCCAACACCTGCTTGTACACGCCGCCGCTCCTCCCGCGAGTTCCCTGGCGAACGTCCCCCTACCCAGCTCGCGCGGGTGGCACGCGCCCCCGGAGCGCCGGGCTCCGGGGGCGTGGCCGACACGGATCTACAGCAGCGCGTAGATCGGCTTGACCTTGCGGCGGTCGAGCTGGTTGCGCAGCTCGCCCGTCCACTGCTCACGGGCGTGCTCGTTGGACGTGCGGACGCCCTTGATCACGAGCGTGACCGTCGTGCGCGTCGTCCGGTAGCTGATCTTCTTGCGGATCGCCTTGCTCAGGCGGGTCCGCTTGACGGCCAGCTTGAGCTTCGCGCCGTCCTTGCGCTTGACCTGGACCTTGACGTCCCGGTCCGAGCGGGTGGGCTTGCGAACCGCCGTGCCCGTCCCGGCGGCCTTCGGCGCGACGGTGGCGGCCTTGATTTCGGTCGCCGCCGGCGGCGCCTCGGCGGTCTGCGCCGATGCCGGGGCGGGCGGCATCGTCGCGCCCTTCGGGTACAGCGCCGCGTTGAGCGCCAGCCGCTCGTCCTGCTCCTTCCAGGAGCGGAAGAACGGGTTGAACCCGATCAGCACGGCGCGGCCCTGCCCGGCGGGCGAGTCCACGACGGCCGGCCGGTTGGTCAGCAGCTGGGCGTTCGCCTCCCAGCCGTACTTCTCGTCCGGCGTGCGCTTGTAGCGGACGACGACCGTGTCGGTCGCCGGGACCGACTCGGTCACGAACACCGAGTTCGTGCTCGAGTCGCGGTAGATCCAGCCGCCGAGGTCGAAGCCCCAGGCGACCGGGTTGGTGACGTCGAACTGCGCGTCGAACGTCGAGCCCGGCGTGAGCAGGAACTCGAGCGCCGGCAGGTCGTCCTCGGTGATCGTCGCGACGTCCGTCGCATCGATGCCGCGGGCGGCGCTCGCGCCGGCGTCGTTGACGCCGATGTAGTTGCCGCCGGCGTTGACCCACTTCTGCAGGTTCTGGCCGGCCGGCGTCAGCCCGCGGCCCTGCGCCGTCACCGCGATGCTCGAGCCGGGGTTGATGAACGCGGTGAAGCCACCGGTCGTCAACACGTCGTTGGTGAGGTCCGTCGAGGTGACCGGCACGATCACGCTGTTCGGGAGGCCGAGCTTGACGCCGAGGTCGTGCCGCGCGATGCAGAACGCGCTGGAACCGCAGTAGCGCGTCCCGTTGCCGGTGTCGATCGGGTTCGACGGGACGCTCGTGCCGCCGGTGTAGAGGCCGATCTTGGGCCGCGTGAGCTGCTTGCGCGGCGCCGGGTAGTCCTGCAGGCCGGTCACGGGCGTCTCGCGCTTCGCGGCCAGGGTGGCGAGGTCGACGCCGGCGTTGCGCAGCGACTGGCCGTCGACGAACGCCGCGCCGCTGAAGAACGTCTTCCCGCCGGCCACGAACGACTGCACCGCGCGCGAGACGTTGACGCCCTGGTCGAGGAGGTCGATCGCGAGTGCGAGCCCGCGCGCCGAGTCGGTGTTGAACGCGTACACGGGCGAGCCGGCGCCGGTTACGGTGCCGTAGTCGGTGGAGAAGATCTCCGACATCTGCACGCCGGGCGACAGCGGCTGCGTGAGGAAGCCGGAGCCCGCGAGCCCGCGCTGCAGCGGGTACGACCACGTGACGACGTCGTAGTAGTAGTCGTACGGGATGAACGGGTTCTCGCCCAGCAGCGCCTGGACCCAGTGCTTCATGCCCTGCTCGAGCGGGATGTAGAGCGTCCCCGCGGGGAGCGTCACGCCGTCGACCGTGATCGGCCGGTTGGTGCCCAGCGCGTCGGCGCCGGGAACCTTGGAGACGTTGCCCGTGCCGTACTCGTGGTAGCCGTTGACGGCGACCGGAGTGTTCAGGCGCCACACGCGCACGCCCGTCTTCTGCAGCAGGTCGATCATCGCCGCCATGTCGCCCGTGTGCTGATCGGGCTTGAAGAAGTAGCCACAGACCTTGTAGTCGGGGTCGGGCTGCTGCTTGATCTTGTCGTGCAGCGGGCTGACGAGCTTGTTCGGCTGCAGCTCGCAGCGCTGGCCCTGGCCGACGGCCTCCGACCACTGCTTCACCCAGCCGGACGTGACGCCGACCTTGTCCTCGACCGTCGCCTTGATCGTGGTGTCGATCGCGACGTAGTGGTCATAGACCTGCTTGCTGTAGGCCTCGCGGTTGCCCTTCTCGTAGGTCATGCCGGCCGCGCCCATGATCAGGGACGGCACGGTGTCGCCGTACTCGGGTGTGAAGAGGTCGTACTGGCTGAAGTTGCGGTACGCGATCGACTGGGCGTTGAACGCGTCCTGCAGCGCCGGCCCGATCCGGTTCTGGATGAAGTCCAGCGCGAAGTTGGAGATCTCGTGGTGGACGGGATCCTCGTTGGGCGGGAAGAAGTAGTCGTTCGTCGTCTGGTGGGCGTCGATGAAGAACACGCCCGGGTACTCGTTCATCTGCGGGACGAAGACCCTGTTCTCCTCCTGGTTCTGCGTGCCGAAGTCGCGGTTGGGGTCAAAGCCCCACGTGGTGAAGCGCTGGACGGCGTCGCGGCCGTCCGGGTTGCGCACGGGCTGCAGGAAGAACGTCAGCTTCTCGAGCCGGTCCAGGTTCTCGCAGTCCGTGCGCGAGGCCAGCTCGTACGCCTGGCGGGTGATCGACTCGCCCGCGGCCGACTCGCCGCCGTGCGGGGTCGCCGTGATCCAGGCGAACGCGGGCTTGTTGACCGCTGCCTCCAGGCCGACCTCCTCGGGGATGGTGCCGGCGCGCACACCGCGCCAGAACGCGGCCTGGCCGTTCGGCCCGTCGAGCTCGGCGATGTTCTTCGGCGTGCCCAGCACGTAGAAGTAGATTTCGCGCTGGCCGCTCGCGGCCGTACCCACGTGCTTCTTGATGATCCGCACGCGCGGGTTGTGGGCGGTTGCCTCGACGAGACGGTCCCAGTAGTCGTAGATGACGCTCGTGAGGTTGCGGCCGATCGGGCCGTTCGCCCCACTGCCGAAGGCGGGCGCCCCGCCACCGGCGCCGGCGGCGCCCCAGCCCAGCGGCAGCACGGCGTCCTTGTTCGGCCGCTCCGTGAAGTGCTGCTCCCAGGTCGGGATGCTCGTGTCGATGCTGTGCGTCGTGGGACACGTCGCCAGCGGGTCTTCGGCTTGCGCCTGCGCGACGGCCGGGGCGAGCAACGCCGCCGCCGCGACCGCCAGCGCCGCGCGCCAGGCCTTACGGGCCAACATCAGGAGAACCTCCGGGACTCGCTCGCGGAGCGTAGGACGGCGTTGCCGGCGTACTTGGCGCTCACGCTGAAGGACTGACCCTTGCGGGCGGCCGTCACCGAGCGCGAGAACGTGCAGTTGCGCGACACGTTGACGGCCTGGTTGAGGACCGAGCGGCCGTTGCGCTTGATCGTGATCGTGACCTTGCCCGAGCAGGCCTGGGCCTTGGTCACGTTGGCCGGGACCTTGAGCGTGCCGTTGATCGTGCGCTTGGTCTTGCCGCCCCGGACGCTCGACTTCTTGACCTTGAGCGTGACGGACGTCGCGAACTTCGCGACCGTGACGTTCACCGTGGCCTGGGCGGTGGAGCCGGCCAGGTCGGTCACCACCACGCGCAGCGCCTGGCGACCGACGTCCGCGCCGGTGGGCGTGACCTCGCACGCGTCGAACGGCGCGCTGGTGAGCGTGCACACGCGGCGGTCGCCGAGGAACAGCTCGACCTGCTTGACGCCGGCGGCCGCGGTCGGCGTGAAAGCGATGCGGGTGCGCGACGAGAGCGTCGCCGGCGCGTTCGCGAACGCGATCGTGGGCGCGGCCGGACCCGGGTTCGGGTTCGGCGCCGGGCACGTGACCGCGACGGTGGCGGAGGCCGACGCCGTCTGGCCCGCGTTGTCCATCACGACCGCGCTGTAGGTGCGGGTGCTGTCGCACGCGGCGTCGGCGGGAATCGTCGCCTGCACCGAGTACGGCGCCTGCGTGGCCGTCCCGATGGTCGCGCCGCCGTCGGCGAAGCGCACGCGCTTGAGCGCGAAGTCGTCCTCACCGGCCGCGGTGAGCGTGATCGTCGTGCCGCGCTGCGCGGAAGCCGGCGCGCTCAGGGCGGCGCCGGTCGGGCCGCGATCGAGCACCGGGATCGGCGCGGCCAGCACCGGCCAGGCGCCCGACGCGGGGTCGGACTGCGGGCCGCTGCGGTACGGGAAGAAGTCGACCGAGTTCGACGTGGCACCGCCGGTCGCGGCCTCGGTCACCGACGTGCCGTTCACGGGGTTCTCCGGCGCGGGCGGGTTGACGGTCTCGACCGGGATGTTCGCGGCGGGGATGATCGCCGGCGGCGGCGTCACGCGCTCCGTGTGAATGTTGCGCACGCCCCACCAGTTGTTCTCGGCCTTGAGCAGCTGGCCGGCGTCCTGGAACTCGTTCGCGTTGACGTTGCCCGTGCGCGTCGTCGTGCCGTCGTTGGCCACGTTGAGCGCCCCGAACGAGTTGTCGACGATGTTCGAGCGCGAGACGCTGGAGTCGATCACGCGGCCCGTGGCGTCCGTCCACTGCGTGAGGCGGGCGCCGGCGTAGCGCACGCCCGAGCCCAGCACCAGGTTCTGGTTGTTGGTCGTGCTCGGGTTGAACCGCGCGGGCTGCGGGTTCTGCCCGAAGCTGGCCGGGGTCGTCGTGCTTCGGACCGCCGCGAACTCGCCGTGGACGAGATTCTGCGAGATCAGCGAGCTGTCGACGGTCGCGTAGGCGCCGGCGGTCACGCGCAGGCCGTCCTGCCCGAACGTCGGGCCGGTGCGGACCTGGCCCGGGTTCGCGCACGCGCCGGTGCCGGCGTAGTTGACGCACAGCGTGCGGCCGACGATCTGGCTGGACGTGATCACGCCCCAGTTCGGCACGCCGGAGCTGGTGAACGGCGCGAAGTCGTTCTGCGCGCCGTCGATCAGGACGCCGATGCGGTTGTACTTGTCGATGCGGGTGCGGTCGATCTCGAGCCTGCGGGAGCCATCCACGGGCGCGAGCAGCGCGCGCGAGGTCTGGACGATCCCGATGCCGGGCTGCGGGCCGCGCCAGCCGCCGGGCAGCTGGTACGCGTTGTCGCCCTCCGAGGTGACGACGTTCGTGACGTGGCTGCGCTTGACCGAGCCCTTGGCGTCGACGAACGCGATGCCCGCCTCGACCGCGACGGGGCGGCCGGCCGGGTCGTAGCCGTTGACGGTGACGCCCGAGATGTTCGCGGTCAGCGGGCGCGTCGGCGTGCCGACGACCGCGATGATGTCCCCGACGCCGTTGCGGACGTCGGGCGACGGCTCGAGGATGCTGCCGAAGTTCACGCCCGACGCCTTCGGGCTGATGCTCACCAGGTGGGCGCCCGCGCCTTTGAGCGTCAGGTTGTTCTTCTGGATCGTGACGGCGTTGGTGCCGGGCGCGCCGTTGCCTTCGACGTACTTGCCCTGGCAGATCACGATCGTGTCACCGTCTGCCGCCGCGTCGACCGCGGCCTGCACCGACGTGAAGCCGGCGGCCGGGCAGTCGGCCTTGTCGTCGTCGACCGTGAGCGTCGCGGCGGCGAAGGCGCTCTGTGCCGAGCACAGTACCCCCGCGGCGACGAGCACGGGTAGGAACCCACTCCTCAACTAACAG
This sequence comes from Solirubrobacter deserti, assembly GCF_003344625.1. Taxonomy (GTDB): domain Bacteria; phylum Actinomycetota; class Thermoleophilia; order Solirubrobacterales; family Solirubrobacteraceae; genus Solirubrobacter; species Solirubrobacter deserti. The sequence goes on from NZ_QPKJ02000001.1 coordinate 714,124, forward strand.
CCCTCCATATCCGTGCGCAGCTCCTCCAACTGCACGTGATGCGACTGGCGGATAATGTCGGACCAGAGCCGATTGCGCCGGGTTTTCGGCGTTGAGGAAGCTCAACGGGGCCACAAGGTGAGAGGGGCATGTGATGGGGGGAAGGGCAATGCGCCGCGCGCTGGGGTGCGCGCTGGCGGTGCTGGCGTGCACGGCCGGCGAGGCGGGGGCGCAGATCGTGGCGCCGCCGTGGTGCGGGACGGTGGAGCCGGACGCGGCGGCCGCGCTGCCGGACGGGACGCGGGCCGGCGATCCGGCCGGTTCATTTCCGCACATCCCGGCGTACGCGATCGGGTGCACGCTGGACAAGATTGCCGCGGCGTCCAACGGGCGCATGAAGGTCGAGGAGGTCGGGCGCTCGGTGCAGGGCCGGCCGCTGTATCTGGCCACCATCGATGCGCGTGAGACCGAGGCGCAGCGGACGGCGTCGGACAACTACAAGGCCATCCGGGCGACGCAGCTGAGCGACCCGGCGGCGTCGCTGGCGAAGCTGGCGGCCGCGGGCGACGCGGTGAAGGCGCCCGCGCTGTTCCAGGGCTCCATCCACGGCAACGAGTTCCAGGGCACCGACGCGGTCCTGATGCAGCTCGAGCGGCTGGCGACGACGCCGCGCGGCACCGACCCGGTCGTGGACCGGATCCTCGACCACACGATCGTCGGCGCACTCGTGAACATCAACCCGGACGGGCGCGTCGCCGGCACGCGCGCGAACGCCGACGGGTTCGACATGAACCGCGACTACCTGATCCAGTCGCAGCCCGAGATGCAGGTCTCCACGCGCGTGATGCGCGAGTGGAGCGCGCCGATCTTCGTCGACCTGCACGGCTACTTCACGCCCGCGATGCTCGGCGGGCCGACCAAGCCGCACAGCGAGGCGGTCGAGTACGACCTCTTCCTGAAGTGGAACCAGCTGCGGCTGGACCGCACGGAGGCCGCGTTCAACGCCGCCGGCTTCCAGCTGCAGCGACCGATCAACGACTGGTGCTCGACCGGCCAGCCGCCCGCGAGCGGCGTCTGCCCGAACGGTGAGACGCCCGGGCCGGACGTGGCGGAGGGGCTCGACGACCAGGCGCCGCACTTCTCCGCCATCTACGGCGAGGTCACGGGCCTGGACGCGTCCACCTTCGAGACGTGCCAGACCGAGGCGTGCGGCGGGCGGCTCGGCGCCCGCCGTCAGGGCGAGATCATGATCGACACGACGCTGCGCCACCTGGCCGACGAGCGTGTCGCCCTGTTGCGGGACACCTTGGAGGTCGCGCGCCGCGGCGTGGCCGGCGCCGCGCGACCGGAGTGCTGTCCGGCGCCGTTCGACACCGACCACAACTGGATGGTCGAGTACCCGACCGCGTTCGTGATCCCGGTCGGAGCGGGGCAGCGGTCCGACGCCGAGGCCAACCGGCTCGTGCGCTGGCTGCTCGAGAACCAGGTCGAGGTGCACACGCTGAACGCGGCCGCGTCGTTCGGCGGGCAGACGTTCGCCGCCGGCTCGTACGTGGTGCCGATGAAGCAGGCACGGCGCGGGATGGCGCACACGGCGCTGTCGGTCGGCACGGACATCTCGGCGCGCATCTCGCGCGTGTACGCGCCGCCGACGGCGTGGAGCCTCGGCTACCTATGGGGCGCGGACACGGTCACGATCCCGGCGGGCGCGTCCTTCTCGCCCGCGTCGACGAAGATCACCGCGCCGGTGCCGGCCGGCTCGGGCGTGAGCGGGAGCGGGGAGATGACGGTGCTGACGGTCAACTCGCCGTCGGCGATCCGGACGCTCAACGCCACGCTCGCGGCGGGCGTGGGCGGGTATCGCACCGGGGACGGGCGCGTCGCGTTCCGCGGCGAGCCGGACGCGCTGGTGGCGGCCGCGGCGGCGAACGAGGTGCGCCTGGTGCGGGCCACCGCCTCCTCGCTGGGCGCGCTGGAGCAGATCACGCGCGTGCCGCGGATCGCGGTCATGACGGCCGCGCCCAACCAGGAGACGTGGGCGCTCGAGCGCCTGGGTTACGTGGCCGACGCTGTCGGGACGGCGGCGCTCAACGGTGCCGTCGATCCGCTGGCGGGCTACGACACGATCTTCAACTCGGGGACGTGGCCGACCGGGACGGCGAACGCGGTCGCGCGCACGCGCCTGTCGGCCTTCTTCGCTCGTGGCGGCGGCTATGTGGGCGGCGGCACCAGCGCGGGCGCGTTCCTGGCGAGCGCCGGCGAGGTCGCCGGGCTCACGACCGCGAACCGGTCGGGCAACGGACGCTCGGGCATCATCAACTGGGTGCGGGCGCCGTTCTCGCCGATCACGGGCGCCTATCCCGCGCGCGACACGGCGATCGTGGACCCGCCGGTGTGGTTCACGTCGATGCCGTCCTCGTGGGCGGTCGACGGCTCGCTGCCGGAGAGCGACTTCCTGGCCGCGGGGCTGTGGCCGGACGACGCCCAGTCGCTCAGCGCGCCGGGCTCGGCCGTGATCGCGCACGGGCTCAACACGGCCGGGACCTCGCGCCAGGCCGTGTTCGCCATGAACCCGCTGTACCGGGCGATCCCCGAGCGTGAGTGGCCGATGCTGGCCGCGGCGCTGAACTGGAGCGCGGCCGGGCCGGACGTCGTGTCCGAGGCGCTGGCCACGGGCGTCGTGAGCGGGACGGTGCCGGCCACGCTGTCGCTGTCGCTGGGCGCCGCGGCCACGTTCCCGCCGTTCGTGCCGGGGGTCGAGGAGGACTACGAGGCCGGCACGACCGCGAAGGTGATCTCGACCGCGGGTGACGCGGCGCTGAGCGTGTCGCAGCCGGGGCACATGACCAACGGCGCGTTCACGCTGGCCGAGCCGCTGCGGGTCTCGTTCTCGAAGGCGGCGTGGACCGGGCCGGTGTCGAACGAGTCGGTGGACGTCACGTTCCGGCAGCGGATCAAGCGGACGGACCCGCTGCGGACGGGGACCTACTCGCGCACGGTGACGTTCACGTTGTCGACCACCAGTCCGTAGAGGGTCGCGGCCACGGCGGTCGCGAGGTTGAGGCTGGAGACGCCGGCGCGCATGGGGATCCGTACCAGCGCGTCGGCCGAGGCCTTCAGCTCGGGCGACAGGCCGTGGCGCTCGGAGCCGAAGGCGAGGACGGCGTAGCGTGGGACGCGGCGCTCCTCGCCCTCGGGGTCGATCGCGATCAGCGGGCGGTCGGTGTGCGGCGGGGTGGCGGTTTGCAGGACGGGGAGCGCGAACTGGAGGCCGGCGGCGCCGCGGATCGCGCCCGGCTGCCACGGGTCGGCGGTGGAGAGCACGGCGGCGGCGTCCGCGGCGGCCGCGACGCGGATGGCGGCGCCGAGGTTGCCGAGGTGACGCGGCTCCTCGAGGTAGATCACGGGGCCGGAGCGCTGCAGCGCGGCGGCGAGCGCGTACGCGGGACGCCGCGCGACCGTGACGATCTCCTCGCCCGGCTCGATGGGCGGGAGCGTGAGGTCCGGCGCCAGCAGGGCCCGCATCCGCTCGATCTCGGCCGCGTCGCCGGTCACGCTGACGATCTCGGCGCCGAAGCGCAGCGCGTGCTTGAGCGCGTGGAAGCCCTCGAGCCGGACGTCCATCTCAATAGGCGGTGGTGCGGGCGCGGTGGCGCGGGCGGGCCTTGTAGCGGGCGCCGGCGCCGCGGTTCCAGAGCGCGTTGTCGACCGCGGTCGCCGTCGTGCTCCCGTGCGCGGCGACGAGCAGCTCGACGGCGTGCAGCGCGCACGCCCGGATCTCGACCTCCTCCGGCGAGTCGTGCTCGATCAACTGCTCGGCGTCGATGCGGGCCACGAGGTCGTCGTCGAAGCCGAGGATGCCGTCCAGGCGCAGCACGTGGGGGACGAGGTTGTCGGCGAACAGCGTCAGGCGGTGCAGGTCGCGCCCGTCGGCCAGGCCCTGCAGCGCGAGGTCGGCGGCGGCGATCTGCGCCCGCTTGTAGAGCGGGATCGCCTTACCCTTGTAGGGCGAGATGTCGTACCAGGTGGGCCAGGTGGAGAGCTCGGTCGCGAGCTCCTCCGCGGTGCCGGAGCGGGCGAACACGCAGAACGAGTCCCCGACGCGCTGGCCGAGCTCGCGCAGGCTGCGCTCGAACAGCGCCATCAGCGGGTGGTCGGCGGCCTGGCCGAGCGCCTGGGCGATCTCCTCGCGGGTGACGTGCTTGAGCGCCTCGATCGTCCACGGGCCGTGCCCGCGCAGCCCGTTCTCGACGGTTCGGAAGCCGGAGAGCCCGGGCGGCTTGTTGAGCGTCGGAAACCAGCCGCTGCCGAAGTTGATGGCGTTGAGCTGGAGGCTGAACGCGGCCCGCAGCTCGTCGTCGGCCTCGCCGTTGAGGTCCGGCGCGGGCGGCGAGACGGCGGGCAGCTCGCGCGCGTAGTCGGTGATCGCGTCCTCGTGGATGCGCACGTGGGTGGCCTGCTCCGCGACCCATGCGGCCTTGGCGCGGATCTCGTCGGTCAGCGTCATGCCCGGCCGACCCTAGCCGTCCGCGCGGCGGGGTAGCGCCCGGTGATGACAGACCCACGTCACGGAGACCAGCTGGACCGGCCCTACGGCGACCAGGAGACCGACTACGTCGTCATCGGCCCCGAAGACCCGGCCACGTTGGCGCAGGCCGACGACCCCGCGATGCAGGCCGTCGAGGAGGCCGGCGGCGGCCAGGCGGAAGGCTTCGAGCTGGCCGAGCAGCAGTTGATCGAGAACGCCGAGAACGCGCCCGAGCCCGAGCTGGCCGCGGACGGCTTCGACCTCGACGACCCCGCCACGGCCGTCGACGAGGACGACGCCGACACGGTGGCCAAGGACCTCTCCGACCTCGAGCGCACCGACGAGGGCACGCTCGCCGCGCCCCGGGACCGCGAGGCGCTGCGCGCGAGCGCCGAGCCGGGGGAGGCCGACGAGGTGCACTCGTCCGAGGTCACGTTCGACCCGCAGGCGGGCCCCGACGACCCGGGCCAGGGCCCGGGCATCGAGTTCGAGCGCTGAGCCGTCCTCGGGGAGCGCTAGCGTCCATGGGACGCCGTGCCCGCCGACGCCGCCATCGATCACCTGCTGGAAGGACTGAACCCGCCGCAGCGGGACGCCGTCACGCACGGCGAGGGGCCGATGCTCATCCTCGCCGGCGCCGGCTCGGGCAAGACGCGCGTGATCACGCACCGGATCGCGTACCTGCTGCGTACGGGGCAGGCGCGCCCGGGCGAGATCCTCGCGATCACCTTCACCAACAAGGCCGCGGCGGAGATGCGCGAGCGCGTCGAGCTGCTGGTCGGCCGCGCCACCCGCGCCATGTGGGTGATGACGTTCCACGCCGCGTGTGCCCGCATGCTGCGCGCGCACGCCGACAAGCTCGGCTTCACGCGCCAGTTCACGATCTACGACTCCGCCGACCAGCGGCGGCTGATGAAGCAGTGCCTGGACAACCGCGGGTACGACACCAAGCGCTACACGCCGCGTGCGATGCAGTCCCAGATCAGCCGGGCCAAGAACACGCTGGTCACCGCGGAGCAGTACGCCGAGACCGTCGGCTCGCCGTTCGAGGAGATCGTCGCCGAGATCTACGCCGACTACGACCGCGAGCTGTTGCGGATGAACGCGATGGACTTCGACGACATGCTGCTGAACTCGGTGCGGCTGCTGGAGCGCCATCAGGACGTCCGGGACGCGTACTCCAACCAGTTCCGCTGGGTGATGGTCGACGAGTACCAGGACACCAACAAGGTCCAGTACCGGTGGTTGCAGCTGCTGACGTCCGAGCACCGCAACCTGGCCGTGGTGGGTGACGACGCGCAGTCGATCTACGGCTTCCGCGCCGCCGACATCCGGAACATCCTCGAGTTCGAGGAGGACTATCCGGACGCGCACGTCGTCAAGCTCGAGCAGAACTACCGCTCGACGCAGACCATCCTGGACGCCGCGAACGCGCTGATCTCCAACAACCGCGGCCAGATGCCCAAGCACCTGTGGACGGACCTCGGGCAGGGAGATCCGGTGCGGGTGCGCGAGATGGCCGACGAGCACGCCGAGGCGCGCTGGGTCACGGCCGAGATCCAGCGGCTCGTGGACGAGGGCGTGTCGCGCTCGGAGATCGCGGTCTTCTACCGGACCAACGCGCAGTCGCGCGTGCTGGACGAGATGCTCACGCGCGCCGGGGTCGCCTACCAGGTGATCGGCGGGCCGAAGTTCTACGAGCGGGCGGAGGTCAAGGACGCGATCGCGTACCTGACGTTCCTCGTGAACCCGCAGGACGCGACCGCCTTCACGCGGATCGCGAACTCGCCGCGGCGCGGGATCGGGCAGACGTCGCTGAGCCGCGTGCTCGCGCACGCCAACAACATGGGGATCTCCGTATGGGAGGCGGCCGAGGGCGAGGTGCCCGGCCTGGCCAAGCCCGCCCGCAACGCGATCGGGCGCTTCATGGACACCATGAACGCGCTCAAGCGCCGCGCGGAGGAGAACGGCCCGGTCGCGCAGCTGCTGGACGCCGTCCTGCACGAGTCCGGCTACCTGGACGCGCTGCACGCCGAGCGCACGATCGAGGCGCAGGGCCGCGTCGAGAACCTGCAGGAGCTGGTGTCCGCCGCCGCCCAGTACGACGTCAACGCCGAGAACGGCAGCCTGGACGAGTTCCTCCAGCAGACGTCGCTGTTCGCCGACTCGGACAACCTGCGCGAGGACGAAGGCCTCGTGACGTTGATGACCATGCACAACGCGAAGGGGCTCGAGTTCCCGATCGTGTTCATGATCGGCATGGAGGACGGCACGTTCCCGCACTCGCGCTCGATCGAGGAATCGAACCTCGAGGAGGAGCGCCGGCTCGCGTACGTCGGCGTCACCCGTGCCATGCGCCAGCTCACGCTCACCTACGCGCGGCGGCGCATGGGCTACGGGGGCGGCGGGGCCACGCCGACGATCAAGTCGCGCTTCCTGGACGAGCTCCCGCGCGAGCTGACCGACCAGCCGGCCCGCATCTCGCGCGGGTTTCCGACGCCGGGCCGCGTCGCGTCCTGGTCGCAGGCCGCGGCGGCCTCCGCGGAGTATTCGGCGGACACGAATGACGCCCAGCTGTTCAAGGTGGGCGACGACGTCGTCCACGCGCAACTCGGCGACGGCGTCGTGACCGACCTGCAGCCGGGCGGGATCGTCGTCGTGCGCTTCGAGGGCGAGGGCCGCGACCGGTCGCTGATGGCCGACGTGGCTCCGATCCGCAAGCGCTGAAACACACGGGTTACCCGGAGCGACAGCCGCCTTCCCGGCTCATAAGGTGCCGGACGTCATGCGCGCCCTGCTGCTCCTCGCCTCGATCGTCGTCCTCGTCGACACGTCGTTCTACGCCGCGATCACGCCGCTGCTGCCGGACCTGACGGAGGAGTTCGGGCTGTCGAAGACCGGCGCGGGCGTGCTGGCGGCCGCGTACCCGATCGGGACGTTCGTCGGCGGCCTGCCCGGCGGCTACATGGCCGCTCGCGTGGGCGTGAAGCCGACGGTGCTGGCCGGCCTGGCGCTGATGACGGTCGCCAGCGTCGGCTTCGCGTTCGCGAACACGGTGCTGCTGCTGGACCTCGCCCGCTTCGTGCAGGGCGTCGGCGGCGCGGCGTCGTGGGCGGGCGCGATGGCCTGGATCGCGGGCGCGGCGCCGAAGGAGCAGCGCGGCCAGATGATCGGCACCGCGATGGGCGCGGCGATCGCGGGCGCGCTCTTCGGCCCGGTGATCGGCGTCGCGGCGGACCTGACGTCGTACGCGCTCGTGTTCTGCACGGTCGGGGCGGTCGGCGTCGGTCTGATGGTGTGGACGCTGCGGACGCCCGCCGCCAAGCCGCTCGGCGACGGCTCGCTCCGCGGCCTGTTCGGCGCGCTCCGCAACGGCCAGGTGCGCGTGGGCCTGCTGCTGGTGACGATCCCCGGCCTGCTGTTCGGCACGCTCTCGGTGCTCGGCCCGCTGCGGATGGACGAGCTCGGCGCGGTCTCGGCCGCGATCGGCGCCACCTGGCTGGTCGCCGCGGGCCTGGAGGCGATCGTCAGCCCGCTCGCGGGCCGCTTCAGCGATCGCCGCGGCCGGATCGCCCCGCTGCTCGCCGGCCTGCTCGGGGGCGCGGTTGCGTTCGCGATCCTGCCGTGGCCGGACACGGCGCTGCTGCTCGCGATCGTGATCGTGCTGGGCTCGCCCGTGATCGGCCTGCTGTGGGCGCCCGCGATGGCGATGCTCTCCGACGGCGCCGACCACGTGGGCCTCGAGCAGGGCCTCGCATTCGGGCTGATGAACCTCACGTGGGCGACCGGCCAGAGCATCGGCGACATCGGCGGCGCGCGGCTCGGCGAGTCCGCGGGCGACGAGGTCGCCTACCTCGTGCTCTCCGCGATCTGCCTGTTGGCGTTCCTCGTGCTGCGCGCGACTTCGGTCCGGCGACCGGCGCCTGCATGAGCAATGCGCTGAGCGGGAATGCTCAGCCCATGGCCAACAGAACCGAACGCAAGCTCACCGGCAGCGGCGGCCGGTTCATCATGATCGGCGCGCCGCTCGTCGTCATCGGCATCGTCCTCGCGCTCCTGCTCGACCACAACTGGGTCGGCATCGGCGTCACGCTCGCCGTCCTGGGCGCGATCCCCACCGTCGTCGGCATCGCGCTGACCCTGTTCGCGGGCGTCAACCGTCACGCGCGCAAGGACCGCCCCTTCGCGTAGCGAATCTTGGCGCGATTTGCGGCGCGTTTTGGCACAAACGCGTGTTGATCCGTGCCAGCAAGCCGCTTGATCATCGGGGGTGATGAACAAACAGGTCGCGAGAGGACTCGTTCGTACATCACCCCGGCTCGACCTCGTGTGCCGGGACGAGTTGCACCTGACGCCGAGCGCGATCAGCAAGCGTGTCGCGCGGGGGACGCTGACGCGCCGCTATCCCGGCGTGTACTCCTACGGGCGCGGCGAGCTGTCCCCCGAAGCCGCGTGGATGGCGGCCGTGCTCGCCTGCGGTGAGGGCGCGGCGCTGGCTCACCTCTCCCTCGCTGAGCTGTTGCGTCTCTCGCGCTGGCCGGCCGAGGCCCCGCACGTCATCGTCCCGCGCCGTCACCGCCCGGTCGAAGGCATCACCCTCCATCACTGCCTCGGGCTCGACCCGCGCGACCTCACCGTCATCAACGGCATCCCCGCGACGACCGTCGCCCGGATGCTCGTGGATCTCGGCGCGACGCACACCGAGCACCAGGTCGCCTACGTCATCAACCAGGCCGCTTTCCGGCGCGTCTTCGACCGCGAGGCCACGCTGCGCGCGCGGGCCCGCGCGCACGGCCATCCCGGCACCGGCGTCTTGGCCCGCGCCCTCGCCCTCTACGAGTCCGGCAGCGCGGGGACCAAGAGCGCGCTGGAGGACCGCTTCCTCGAGCTGATGGCGGATCAGCCCGCGCCGCTGGTGAACACGGAGCACCTCGGCTACGAGATCGACTTCCGCTGGGAGCAGCGCAAACTCGTCGTGGAGGTCGACGGAAACCACACGCGCCCGAAGGACCGGCGCAGCGACGCCGGTCGTGACCGCACCCTGCGCGCGGCGGGGTACACGGTCGTGCGGTTCACCGGCCCGGAGCTGCCGACCGCGCCCGCGCGGCTCGCGCCGTTCTTCGCTCAGCGGCCGACCGCGTAACCCTGCATCCCGCGCGGGTTGGCTCCCGCGCGCAGCAGCCCGTCGGGGCGGCGCGAGATCGCGGAGAGGCGGCCCTGGGACCAGTCAACCGTGACTTCGACGGCGTGGCCGCGCGCCCCCAGCTCGCGCACCGTCTCCGCCGGCAGCCGCCCTTCGACGGTGACCGCCTTCAGCGCGACCTCGCGCGGGTGGAAGGAGCTCGGGAAGTGGTCGGTGTGGAACATCGGCGCGTCGATCGCCGCCTGCAGGTTCAGGCCGAAGACGGCATGGGCCAGGAAAAACTCGAGCGACCACTGGTCCTGCTGGTCGCCGCCGGGCGTGCCGAACGCGAGCACGGTGCCGTCGTCGTGGACGGCCAGGCTCGGCGAGAGTGTCGTGCGCGGCCGCGCGCCCGGCCGCAGCGAAGACGGCAGCCCTTCCTCGAGCCAGAACATCTGCGCGCGCGTGCCGAGCGCGAAGCCGAGGCCGTCGATGCACGGGGAGGACTGGAGCCAGCCGCCGCTCGGCGTCGCGCTGACGAGGTTGCCGAAGCGGTCCGCGACGTCGAGGTGGCAGGTGTCGCCGCGCGTCGGCTCGGCGTCGCCCACCGCGCCCGTCCGCACGAATGGATAGCGCGGCGACGGACCGCCCGGCCGCAGCTCACCCGAGGCGTCAGCACCGATCAGTCCCCGGCGCTCGCGCGCGTACTCGTCCGACAGCAGCAGGTCGAGCGGGACCGGCGCGCTGTCGCCGTACCACGCGTCCCGGTCCGCGAACGCGAGCTTGGCGCCCTCGATCACGCGGTGCACGTGCTCGATGCCCAGGAACGGCCCGAGGTCGCCGTCGAGCAGCGCGAGCTGCTGCAGGAACACGGGTCCCTGGCCCCACGGGCCGGTCTTGAACACCGTCCAGGCGCCGAAGCGCCGCGCGACCGGCTCCTCGATCGTGGCCGCGTAGCGCGCGAGGTCGTCACCCGTCAGGAACCCGGCGGCCAGCGACTCCGCCACCCAGCCGCGGTACCAGGCGTCGCGCGCGGCGTCGATGCGCGCCTCCCGCGACAGGCCCGTGACGCGTGCGAGCCGCTCGTAGGTCTCCGCGAGCATCGGGTTGCGCAGGCGTCCGTCGACCGGCCGCCAGACACGCGCGGAGACCTCCCAGGACGGATCCATCCGCGCGATCGCGCCCACGATCCCGGGCGTGACCGGGAAGCCGTCGCGCGCGTAGGCGATCGCGAACGCGAGCACGTCCGCCAACTCCCAGGAGCCGAAGTCCCGCAGCAGCGTGCACCAGGCGTCGAACGCGCCCGGCACGCACGCCGCGTACGGCCCGATGCCCGGCACCAGGCTGAAGCCGAGCTCGCGGTAGGCGTCGATCGTCGCGGCCCCGGGCGCGGGCCCTTGCCCGCAGACCACGCGCACGCGGGTGCCGTCCCACAGCAGGATCGGCAGATCGCCGCCCGGCCCGTTCATGTGGGGCTCGACGACCTGCAGCGCAAATCCGGCGGCGCAGGCGGCGTCGAACGCGTTCCCGCCGCGCTCGAGCACGGCCATCCCGGCGGCGCTGGCGAGCCAGTGCGTCGAGGCGACCATCCCGAAGGTGCCGGAGAGCTCGGGCCGTGTGGTGAACACGCGCGAAACGCTAGCCTGGCGCGGCGAATGACGCTCATCGACGGCAAGGCGATCGCGCAGCAAGTACGCAACGAGGTCCGCGAGCAGGTCGCGGAGTGGGTCGCGGCCGGGCACGACGCTCCCGGGCTGGCGACGGTCCTGGTCGGCGACGACGCGGCCTCCGCCGTGTACGTCGGCAACAAGCAGAAGGCGTGCGCCGAGGTCGCCATCCAGGGCTTCGACCACCGCCTGCCCGTGGACGCGACCGAGGACGACGTCAAGCGGCTCCTGCACGAGCTCAACGCTGACCCGAAGGTCAGCGGCATCCTGCTCCAGCTCCCGCCGCCCAAGCACCTCGACGGTCCCAAGCTCACGGAGGAGATCGCGCCCGGCAAGGACGTCGACGGCCTCACGCCGATCTCCACCGGCCTGCTGCACAAGAACCTCCCCGGTCTGCGCCCGTGCACGCCGCTCGGGTGCATGGAGCTGCTCAAGCGCCACGACGTCGACCTCCAGGGCGCCGAAGCCGTCGTCGTCGGCCGCTCCGACCTCGTCGGCAAGCCGATCAGCGCGCTGCTGCTGCAGGCCAACGCCACCGTCACCACCGCTCACTCGCGCACCCGAGACCTCGACGAGGTCTGTCGCCGCGCGGACGTCCTGGTCGCCGCGGTCGGCGTCGCGCACCTGATCAAGGGTGACTGGGTCAAGGAGGGCGCCGCCGTGATCGACGTCGGCATGAACCGCCTCGACGGCAAGCTCACCGGCGACGTAGAGTTCGACTCCGCCGTCGAGCGCGCCGGGCTGATCACGCCGGTGCCGGGCGGCGTGGGTCCGTTGACCGTCGCGATGCTGCTCCGGAACACGCTCCAGGCCGCGAAGGATGCGGCGTAGCGAGCCGATCGCGGGGCTCGGTGGCGTCGCCCTGATCGTGGCGGCGCTGCTGCACTGGGGCGAGGATATGGGCGCGGTCCAGGCCGTCGTCCTGATCGGCTTCGGGCTGCTGTTCCTCGCCGTGCCGGTGGTCGCGCTGGCCACCTCCGGCCCGTCGAAGGCGGTCGGCACCGCCGTGCTGGCGAGCGCGTTCGGCTGGGTCCCGCTGCTGATCGGTCTCGTGCAGCTGGTGTTCGGCGACGGCGGCTGGGTGACGCCGCTGGCCGCGCTCGTCGGCTGGGTCGGGTCCTGGCTGTCGCTGCGCGACGAGTCCACACCGGGCGCGACCACGCCGGACGTCCCCCGCCGGCCGGCGCCGGATGTGGTCTAGGCTCGCCGCCGCGTTCGGCGGTACCGCGCTGCTGGGCTCGCTCTGGCTCGACTGGTATACGTTCGGCGAATCGACGGGCTGGACCCACTACGCGCCCGACGAGGAGGGGGGAATCCACGTCCTCGTCGGCGCGGACACGTTGTCCGCCTGGTCGCTGTTCGGCGCGGTCGACATGGTCCTCGCGCTGATCGCCGGCGCCGCGCTCGTGGCCGCCGTGTGGCCCCGGGTGGCCCGCGTCGTGTGGGCGCTGGGCGTGGTGGCGGTCGTCCTCGTCGGGTTCCGGGGCGTCGTGCCGCCGCTCGACTGGCTCACTGCGAGCACCGGCGCGTTCGTCGCCCTCGCGGGTGCCGTGATGGTCTTCGCGGGGGCGTGGGCGGCGAGACGTGAAGTGGTCTAGGGCATTCGCGCTGCTTGGCGGCGCCGCGCTGCTCGGCTCGCTCTGGCTGTCGTGGTATGAGCGGTTCGAGCGCTCGGACGCGGCGTTCATCGTCACGCGCGGCGCCAACGACACCGAGTCCGTGTCGCTGCTCGGCATGAGGGAGCTCGACGGCGTGGCGGCATGGTCCGCGTTCACCGCCACCGATGTCGTGCTCGCGACCCTCGCGCTGGCGACGCCGGTGATCGCCTGGCGCCGACCGTCTGCGGCGCCGCTGTTCGGGGCGCTCGCGCTCGCCCTCGTCGTGTTCCGGCTGATCGAGCCGCCGGGCCCGCCGGTCGAGCACACGCTGGCAATAGGCGCCGGCGTCGCGCTCGCGGGCGCGGTCGCCCTGTGCGGCCCGTACGCGCGCTACGCGGGCGCGCCACTGCTGATCGCCGCGCTGTGGATGCCGTGGTACGCCGCGGACGTCGAGCCGCCGCCGGACGTCGGCAACCTCGCCGCGCCGGAGCTCGCGGCCGTTCTGGGCAGCGGGGAGGGCGTCGAACTCGCGCTCTCCACGCCGTGGACGCTGTTCACGCTCACGGCGGTCGGCCTGGCGATCCTGGCGCTGGCCGCGCTCACGCGCATCCGCCGCGTCGCTCCCACTGCCGGCGCGCTGGCCACCCTGCTCGTCGCGGCGCGGCTCGCCTTCCCGCCCGAGGCGCTCGAACCCCGCGCGGGTGCCTTCATCGCCCTCGGCGCGGCGCTGCTCGCATGGACCGGCGCCTGGCTCAGCGTCCGTGACGAGTCGACTCCGGGCGCCGCCGGGCCGGACGTCCCGCGCCGCGCCGCCTAAGATCAGCGGCAATGCTCAGCAGCGACCAGGTTCTCCATGTCGCCCGCCTTGCCCGCCTCGAGCTCACCCCCGAGGAGGTCGAGCGCTTCGGCGGCGAACTCTCCAAAGTCCTTGACCACATCGAGCTGATCGGTCAGCTCGAGCTGGAAGACGTCCCGCCGACCTCGCACGTGATCGACGTCGAGAACGCGCTCCGCGCCGACGAGCCGCGGCCGTCGATGCCGGTCGAGCGCGCGCTCGAGAGCGCTCCGGACGCCGCCGAGGGCGGCTTCCGCGTCCCGAGCCCAGGCGCCTCATGATCGAGCTCACCGCCAAGCAGGCCGCGGACGCGATCCGCTCCGGCGACCTGGACGCGAACGAGTACTTCGAGTTCTACCGGCAGCGAGCCGCGTCGGACCCGTACAACTCGTACACCTGGGTCGCCGAGAAGGCGCCGGAGATCGACACGCGCAAGCCGTTCGCGGGCGTGCCGATCGCGATCAAGGACCTCTTCTGCACCGAGGGCATCCCCAGCCAGGCCGGCTCGAAGATCCTCGAGGACTATCGCCCGCCCTACACGGCCACCAGCGTCGACAGGCTCACGACGCACGCCGGCGGCACGCTGCTGGGCAAGACCAATCAGGACGAGTTCGCCATGGGCTCGTCCACCGAGAACTCGGCCTACGGGCCCACGCTGAACCCGTGGGACACGAGCCGCGTCCCGGGGGGCAGCAGCGGCGGCTCGGCGGCCGTCGTCGCCGGGGCGACCGCGCCGTGGTCGATCGGCACCGACACCGGCGGCTCGATCCGCCAGCCCGCCGCGCTCACCGGCATCGTCGGCCTCAAGCCCACGTACGGTGCGATCTCCCGCTACGGCATGATCGCCTTCGCGTCGTCGCTGGATCAGGCGGGCCCGTTCACGCGCGACGTCACCGACAGCGCGATGCTGCTGTCCGCGATGGTCGGCGCCGACCCGTGCGACCAGACGAGCCTCGGCCTCCCGGAGCCCGTGCGGATCCCGACCGCGAACGACCTCAAGGGCATCCGCCTGGGCGTGCCGGAGGAGCTCGCAGGGGAGGGCATCGAGGACGGCGTGCTGAAGGCGTTCAACGACACGCTGGAGCTGGCCAAATCGCTGGGCGCGACCGTCGAGACCACGCACCTGCCGCACGCGCCGCACGGCCTCGCCGCGTACTACCTGATCGCGCCCGCCGAGTGCTCGTCCAACCTCGCGCGCTACGACGGCGTCCGCTACGGCTTCCGCAAGTCGGGCGCCAGCACGCTGATCGACATGTACACGCAGACGCGTGAGGCGGGCTTCGGGGCGGAGGTCAAGCGCCGCATCATGCTCGGCACCTACGCGCTGAGCTCGGGCTACTACGACGCCTACTACGGCCGCGCGCAGAAGGTCCGCACGCTGATCTCGCAGGACTTCAAGAACGCCTGGGACAAGTTCGACTTCATCGTCACCCCGACGGCCCCGGGCGTCGCGTTCGAGCTCGGCTCCAAGACCGCCGACCCGCTCGCGATGTATCTCAACGACTTCTGCACCGTGCCGATGTCGCTCGCCGGCATCCCCGCGATCTCGATCCCGAACGGTCTGTCCGAAGGGCTCCCGGTCGGCTTCCAGATCGCCGGCCCGGCGTTCAGCGAGAATCGCATCCTGGACGCGGCGCTCGCGCTCGAGAAGGCGATCGGATTCGACGCAAGCAAGGCGTACGCATGAGCACCGAGTACGAACCCGTCATCGGGCTGGAGATCCACGTCCAGCTCAAGACCCGCACGAAGATGTTCTGCGGGTGCGAGCTCAGCTTCGGCGAGGAGCCCAACACACGCACCTGCCCGATCTGCCTCGGCCTGCCCGGGACGCTGCCGGTGACCAACGCCCAGGCCGTCCAGTACGGGATCATGATGGGCCTCGCGCTGGGCTGCGAGATCGCGCCGCGGTCGATCTTCCACCGCAAGAACTACTTCTATCCCGATCTGGCGAAGGGCTACCAGATCTCCCAGTACGACATCCCCCTGTGCCTGGGCGGGCGGCTGGGCGACGTGCGCATCCACCGCATCCACCTCGAGGAGGACGCGGCCAAGCTCGTCCACGTCGGCGCGTCGGGCCGCATCCACGGGAGCGAAGCCTCCGTCGTGGACTACAACCGCGGCGGCACGCCGCTCGCGGAGATCGTCACCGAGCCGGACCTCCGCAGCGCCGAGCAGGCGCGCGACTGGCTGCAGCTGCTGCGCGAGACGCTGCGCCAGCTGGGCGTGAGCGACGTGAACATGGAGGAGGGGTCGCTGCGCTGCGACGCCAACGTCTCCATCCGCCCCAAGGGCACGCACGCGCTGGGCACCAAGACCGAGCTCAAGAACATGAACTCGTTCCGGTACGTGATGCAGGGCATCAACGCCGAGATCGCGCGCCAGACCGCCCTGCTGGAGTCCGGCGAGTCCGTCACGCAGGAGACCCTGCACTTCGACCCGGTGTCCGGCCGCATCTCCTCGCTGCGCAGCAAGGAAGAGGCGCACGACTACCGCTACTTCCCGGAGCCCGACCTCGTCCCGATCGTCCCGACGCCCGAGATGATGGCCGCCGCCGAGGCCGCCATCCCCGAGCTCCCGGCCGACCGCGAGGCCCGCTACGAGTCCGACTTCGGCATCCCGACCGACACCGCGCACCTGTTCGCGTACGAGCCCACCTGGGGCACGTACTTCGAGCGCGTCGCGGTCGAGGGCAACCGCGACGCCAAGGCCGCCGCCATCTGGGTCACCGAGCTGCGCACGCGCCTGGGCGCCGACGCCGACCCGCACAAGTCCGCGGTCGTCCCCGCCCAGCTGGCGGCCCTCGCCGCTCTCGTCGCCGCCAAGAAGGTCACGGCCGGCTCGGCCCGCACCGTCCTCGACAAGATGGTCGAGACCGGCGACCACCCGGACCGGATCGCCGAGGCCGAGGGCCTGACCGTCATGGAGGACTCGGGCGAGCTCTCCCAGATCGTCGCCAAGGTCATCTCCGAGAACCCGGACGTGGTCGAGAAGGTCCGCGGCGGCAACGCCAAGGCCATGGGCGCGCTCGTCGGCCCGATCATGCGCGAGACCAAGGGCCGCGCCGACGGCGGCGAAGTCAACCGCCTCCTGCGCGAGCAGCTCGGCGTCTGAAGCAGCATCGCTGACGGGCCTCGCGCTCAGCGCGAGGCCCCGGACGGCGAGCGCCGCAGGTGCTCGAGCTCGCCGTTGCGCACGCGGGCGACGAACGCGCGCCCCGCTGCCGGATCAGCGAGGAAGCCCTCGAAGGTCGCGCCGTCGACCTCGTACCACTCGGACCACTCGACCGCCGAGTGGGAGACCGCGACCGACACGAAGGTCCGCCCCGAGACGCGGTCGCGCTCGAGGGCGAAGCGCTCTTCCCGGTCGATGCGGACCGCATCCAGCGCTGCCGGATCGACGTGCGCCTGCCGGCGCAGCTGCTCGCGCTCGGACCACCGGCGGACGGCCTGCTCGCCGAAGAGCGGGTTCTCCCAGCGGCCACCCGTGAGGGCGTCGAGCGTGCGGGTGTGCAGCGCCCAGCCGAGGTTCAGGCCGAACGACGTCTTCGTCACGGCGGTCAGGAAGTCGGTCGTGGTCCACACGGGCGCGACGAGCA
Organism: Solirubrobacter deserti; assembly: GCF_003344625.1. Taxonomy (GTDB): domain Bacteria; phylum Actinomycetota; class Thermoleophilia; order Solirubrobacterales; family Solirubrobacteraceae; genus Solirubrobacter; species Solirubrobacter deserti. The sequence continues at coordinate 731,448 of NZ_QPKJ02000001.1, forward strand.
GCACGCATTCGGCGACCGTCGTCCGCACGTGGCCGCTGTTGAACAGGAACTCGGCGTGCCCGTCGGCTACGTGGGTCTCGTCCCTCCACACGTCGTTCGCGGCGGCCGCCCATGCGGCCACGACCTGTGCATCGGTGACGCCCACGGGCAGCGACGACCAGAAGGTGGCCTCGGCCGACGTGAGTGACATCAGGACGCGTCCTGGACGAGCAGCGCGACCTGCACGCGGTTCTCGACCTCCAGCTTCACGAGCAGCCGCGACACGTGCGCCTTCACGGTCGCGACGCTCATGTGCAGCCGGGACCCGATGTCGGCGTTCGAGCAGCCCAGGCCGACGAGGTCGGCGACCTCGCGCTCCCGGGCGCTGAGCGTCTCCAGCCGCGTGCGCGCGGTCTCCCGGCGGCCGCCGTCGTCGGCGACGAGCGCGATCAGGCGCCGGGTGACGGCCGGTGACAGTGTTCCCTCGCCCGCGTGCACGTGCTCGATCGCGCGCACGATCTCCGGCGGCGGCGTGTCCTTGAGCAGGAATCCGGCCGCGCCCGCCCGCAGCGCCCGCAGGACCAGCTCGTCGGCGTCGAACGTGGTCAACACGATCACCTCGGGCGGCGAGGGCTGGGCGCGCAGCAGGCGCGTGGCCTCGATGCCGTCGAGCAGCGGCATGCGGATGTCCATCAGCACGACGTCCGGGTGGTGGCTGTCGACGGCGGCCAGCACGCCGCGGCCGTCGTCGGTCTCGCCGACGACGTCGATCTGCGGCGCGCCCGCGAGCATCATGCGCAGCCCGCTGCGCACGAGCGCGTCGTCGTCGACGAGCAGGACGCGGATCACGTCCACGGCAGCACCGCCCGCAGCACGAAGTCGCCGCGCGGATTCGGGCCGCACTCCAGCGAGCCGCCCGCGAGCTCCACCCGCTCGGTCAAGCCGATCAGGCCGCTGCCCCCGGGCGCGGCGGGCGGCGCGAGGGCCGACTTGCGCGACACGACCTCGACCACCAACGACGAGTCCGACGGTCCCACGGTGACCTCGACGGCGGCCGCGGGGGCGTGCTTGCGCGCGTTCGTCAGTCCTTCCTGGACGATGCGGTAGGCCGTGCGGCCGACCATCACCTCGCCGCCGGAAGCCTCGACCCGCGAGCGCACGTGCATGCCGGCGGCGCGCGACTCCTCGATCAGCGCCGGGATCGCGTCCACGGTGGGCTGCGGCGGAGCGGTCACGCCGTCGCCCGTGCGCAGGACGCCGATCACGTGGCGCAGGTCGCGCAACGCGTCAGTCGCGGTCTGGCGGATCACGCCCGCGGCCTGCTCGATCTCCTCGGGCGTCGCGTCCGGCCGGAACTCCAGTGCCCCGGCGTGGACGCTCAGCAGCGACAGGCGGTGCGCCAGCACGTCGTGCATCTCACCGGCGATCCGACGCCGCTCCGTCTCCCGCGCCGCCTCCACGTGCGCGCGCTGCTCGGCTTCGGCCTTCTCCGCCCGCTCGTGGGCCGTGAGCAGCAGATCACGCTGGGCGCGGGTGAACAGTCCCCACGGCACGACCACGAGCGGGAACAGCACCGCGAACGCGAGGTCGATGACCATCGGCAGCTCGGGGTCGTCGAAGACGACCGAGTAGACGATGCCGATCAGGCAGCTCAGGATCACCGAGATCACGATCTGCCTGCGGGTGCCGCGCAGCGCGAGGTTGAACAGGGCGATCAGCCCGGGGCCGGCGGCCATGGCGGAGAACGCGCCGACCGGCGTCAGCAGCAGAAAGACGAGCCACGGACGGCGGCGGCGCCACCACAGCGGGATGAAGCAGAGCACGCCGACGACGAAGTCGAGGTTCACCTGCTGCTCGGTGCGGTAGTGCTCGGTCCCCCCGAGCGCGACGAGTCCGACGAACGCGCCGACCGCGAGCATCGACGCGTCCACGATCCAGTCGCGCGTCGTGCGCCTGGACGACCCCGACTCGGCCAGCACGCCGGGAAGCATCGAGAACCGCGGACCGCTCACGACCGCAAGCGTACGCCCGCGCGCGGAGCAGCACCCCCTACTGAAGTCGATCCACCCACCGACGAGGGACCGATGGCGCACGGACCGCCGCGGCCGATCCTCCGGGCCATGATCGAAGCGACAGGACTGACGAAGCGCCTGGGAGGGCGCACCGTGGTCAGCGACGTGTCGTTCCGCTGCGAGCCGGGCACCGTCACCGGCTTCCTGGGACCGAACGGCGCCGGCAAGACCACGACGATGCGGATGGTGGTCGGGCTTTCGACGCCCGACGCCGGCGCCTCCCGCGTGCTCGACCGCCGCTACCACGACATCCCCAACCCGGGTCGGCACGTCGGCGTGTTGCTCGACGCGTCCGCCCAGCACCCCGGCCGCAGCGGCCGCGAGGCGTTGGCCATCAGCGCCCAGATGATGGGCGTGCCGGAGTCCCGCGTGACCGAGCTGCTCGCGCTGGTCGGGCTCGACGACAGCGCGGCGAAGAAGCGCGTGCGCCAGTACTCGCTCGGCATGCGCCAGCGCCTCGGGCTCGCGCACGCCCTGCTCGGCGATCCGCAGGTGCTGATCCTCGACGAGCCCGCCAACGGCCTGGACCCCGAAGGCATCCGCTGGATGCGCGGCCTGCTGCGCGACTTCGCCGACCGCGGCGGCACCGTGTTCCTCTCCAGCCACCTCCTGAGCGAGGTCGAGGCGGTCGCCGACCGCCTGCTGATCATCGGCCAAGGCAAGATCGTCGCCGACGGCACGCGCGACGAGCTGCTCGCCGGCACCGGCGTGCTGGTGCGCGCCACCGACCCGCGCGAGCTCGAGAACGCGCTTCACAGCGCCGGCCTCGCCGCGCAGGCACTCGAGGACGGCGCGTTCGTCGTCGACGCCGACCCGGAGGCGATCGGCCGCGCCGCGCTCACCGGTGGCGTCGTGCTCACCCACCTGGCGCCCGCCGAGGGCGCCGGGCTCGAGACCCTGTTCTTCCAGCTCACGGAGACCCCGGCATGAACCCCGCGATTCCCTTCCCGAAGCTCACGTTCGTCGAACTGCGCAAGATGGTCGACACCCGCGCCGGCTTCTGGCTGCAGGTCGCGACCGCCGTGATCACCATCGCCGCCGTGGTCCTCGTCGGAATCGTCGGCGAGGACACGGACCGCACGCTGCGCAGCATGCTGTCGGTGGCCGTCGCGCCCGCGACCATCCTGCTGCCGATCATCGGCATCCTGTTGGTCTCTTCAGAGTGGACGCAGCGCACCGCGCTGATCACATTCACGCTCGTGCCCAAACGGCTGCGGGTGATCAACGCCAAGGTCGCGGCCGGCCTCGTGCTCGGCGTGATCGTGTTCGCGATCGCCGTCGTGGTCGCGCTCGCCGCGACCGCCGCGTTCGGTGGCGACTTCGAGCTCGGCGCCGCCGTGTTCGGCCAGACCGCGGTCGTCGTGCTCACCGGCATGCTGATCGGCATCGGCTTCGGCGCGGCGTTCCTGAGCTCGGCGCCGGCGATCGTCCTCTACTTCGCGCTACCGCTCGCGCTCGGCATCCTCGGTGAGTTCAACTTCTTCGACGACATCGCCGAGTGGGTGGACACCGGCCGCACGACCACGCCGCTGATGGAGCACGCCGCGTCAGGCACCGAGTGGGCGCAGTTCGCCGTCTCGATGCTCGTGTGGATGGTGCTTCCCCTGGCGATCGGCATCTACCGGATCACCCGCGGCGAGATTCGCGCCGCTTAAACGCGAAAGGACCCGCACGGGAGCTCCGTGCGGGCCCTTTCGGCGTTGCGGTTCTAGACGCGCGAGTAGAGCTCGACGATCAGCTGTTCGTTGACGGGCGCGTTGATGTCCATGCGCTCCGGCAGCCGCAGCACCTTGCCCTCCAGCGCGTCGAAGTCCGTCTGCAGCCAGCCGGCCACCGAGCCGGTGAGCTCCGTCGCCTGCGAGGCGGTCTCGCGGACCTTGTCCTTGACCTTGATGCTCTCGCCGGGCGAGACCAGGTAGGACGCGATGTCGACCTTCTTGCCGTCCACGAGCACGTGGCCGTGGTTGACGAACTGGCGGGCCTGGGCGCGGGTGCCGGCGAAGCCGAGCCGGTAGACGACGTTGTCCAGGCGACGCTCCAGGAGGCGCAGCAGCTCCTCGCCGGTCACGCCCTGCGCGCGGTTGGCCTTGTCCACGTAGATGCGGAACTGCTTCTCGCGCACGCCGTAGTAGCGCTTGGCCGTCTGCTTGGCACGCAGCTGCGTGTAGTAGACGGACTGCTTGCGGCGGCGGTTCGCGCCGTGCTGGCCGGGCGGGTTGTCGCCGCGGCGCTCGAGCGCCGACTTGCCATTGAGGGCGCGTTCACCCTTCAGGAAGAGCTCTACGCCCTCGCGGCGCGAGAGCTTTTCAACGGGTCCGGTATAGCGCCCCATGGTCTCCTACAGGTCTCCTAATGCTGATCGAAAGTCGGCCGCTCAGGGTAGCAACGGGGCCGCGCCTGGGGTCAGGACCCCATACGGGGTCCGAATGGACACTCGTCCTATTCAGGCGGGGCAATCACTAAAGCATGATGACGACATGGGTCAGGTCATCACGCTTCCGAAGCAGAAGCGCTCCAAGGTCGAGATCACCGAGGATCGCCGCCACGCCATTGTCACCGGCCTGTGCGCCCTGGTGTTCCTGCTGGGCTTCTTCATCGCCGGTCCGGCGCTCGCGATCTACGCCTTCGGCTTCGCCACGACGTCGCACCTCGGCTCGGCCGCGGCCTGCGTCGGCGGCCTGCTCGTGACCTGGGCGATCACGCGCCAGGCCTACAAGCACATCTAGGCGGCCAGCCGGGGCGCCGCCGCTGACGGGCGTCCCAGGAAGTAGCCCTGGCCGAGGCCCGCGTTCATCTCGCGCAGCGCGGCGAGCTGGGCCGAGGTCTCGATGCCCTCGGCGATGACCTCGAGCTCGAGCGTCTTGGCCAGGTCGACGATCATGCCGACGAAGCTGGACTCGCGGCGGCCGGAGGTGAGCCCGTCGATGAACGGCTTGGCGATCTTGAGCGTGTCCAGCGGCAGCGAGTGCAGGTAGGACAGCGAGCTGTAGCCCGTGCCGAAGTCGTCGAGCGCGATCTTGACGCCGAGCGCGCGCAGCTCGTGGAAGCGCTCCACGGACGCGGCGGCCAGCAGCTGGGACTCGGTGATCTCGATCACGAGCTGCTGCGGGTCGATCCCGGACTCCCTGATGCAAGCGAGGACGTTCTTGACCAGGTCCGGGTCGCGCAGTTCGGCGACGGACAGGTTCACGTGCATGCGCAGCGGCTCGACGCCCGGCTCGGTCTCGGCGTCCTGCCAGCGGCGCGCCTGCCGGCACGCCTCGCGCAGCACGTAGCGGCCGAGCGGGACGATCAGGCCGGTCTCCTCGGCCAGCGGCACGAAGTCACCGGGCGGGACGAGCCCGCGGGACGGGTGCTCCCAGCGCACGAGCGCCTCGGCGGCGACGATGCGGCCGGAGTCCAGCGCGACGATCGGCTGGTACTGGACGATCATCTGCTCGCGCTCGATCGCCTTCGCCAGCTCCTCCTTGAGGTCGTGGCGGCGCAGGATCGCGGCGGCCATCTGCGGCTCGAACAGCTCGAAGCGCGCCTTGCCCTTGGACTTGGCCTGGTACATCGCGACGTCGGCGTTGCGGATGAGCTCGTCGCCGTCGCCGCCGGACTGGTGCGAGGAGGCGAGGCCGACGGACAGGTGCACCGAGACCAGCTCGGTGCCGGCCTCGACGGGCAGCTCGAACGCCTTCAGGATGCGGCGCGCGACGGCGCGGCCGTCCACCAGCGGGTCGCCGACGCCCGGGATCATCACGGCGAACTCGTCACCGCCGAGGCGGGCGATCGTGTCCTCGGGGCGCACGCACTCGCGCATGCGCTTGGCCACGGAGACCAGCAGCGCGTCGCCGACGTGGTGGCCGAGCGAGTCGTTGATCGTCTTGAAGTCGTCGACGTCCACGAACAGCACCGCGGCCGCGCCGTCGTCGGCGAGCTCCTCACGCACGCGCTCCATGAACAGCGTGCGGTTCGGCAGGTCGGTGAGCGGGTCGTGGTAGGCCTGGTGGTGCAGCTGCTCCTGCAGCGACTCGAGCTTGTTGACGGCCTGCTCGAGCCGGTCGTACTGGAGCGCGACGGCCGCGTTGTTGGCCAGGGCCTCCAGCAGGCGCAGATCGTCGGCGCCGAACGAGCGCTCCAGGCCGACGCGGTTGGCGAGCATGATCGTGCCGATCGTGCGCTCCTCGCCCGGGAGCATCGCGATCATCGCGTGCCGGATCCCGCGCGACTGCAGGTGCGCGCGCAGGTGCGGCGAGCCGAACGGCGGCGTGAGGCTGATGGCGGGACGGTCGGCGTCGACGAAGCCCGCGAGCTCCTCGGCGATCGCCTTGTCGGCCGGCTCCATCGAGGTGCGCAGGTCGCCCGGGCCGTGCGTGGTGCGCAGCGGGTCGCCGTCGGAGGTGTGCAGCAGGACCTCGGCGACGTCGGCGTTGAAGGCCTCCAGGGAGCGGGCGAGCAGCGCCTCGAGCGCTTCGGCGACCTCGGGGGAGCGCGACAGCGTGCGGTTTGCGTCGTACAGGAATTCCAGCCGCTCGTGGCGCTGGCGCTCGGAGATGTATGCGCGGTAGACGGCGAAGACGGTCAGCGCGGGGATCAGTAGCACCGGGACGGCGCGCGGGTCGGTGGCGACCACGAGCGCGGCGGCGATCGCGATGCTGGCGTTGATCAGCGTGACGAGCGCGTCGGTCGCGAACATCTGCGCGAGCATCGACGTGCTCGGGCGGCCCTCGGCGAACGCCATCGCGACGCCGAGCAGGACGATCGTCAGCGCGCCGGACGCGAGCGTCGCCGCGTACAAGCCGATCCATGTCTCCGGCTGCATCGCGTCGGCGCCGCCCGCGATCGCGTTCAGGATCGCCGCGGCGAGCGTGGCGGCGAGCGCCAGCTGCGCCAGGTTGAACAGCAGCTTGACGATCTCCAGGCGGCGGATCAGGCCGAGCACCACCAGGTGGCCGACGAGCGCGCCCATCACGAAGTCGTCGCCGGTCGCGAACACCAGGCCGAACACGAACGGCAGGTCGGCGAGGGAGAAGGAGTGCGCGCTGCGGCGGAAGCGGACGTGCACGACGCACAGCTCGGCGGCGGCGAACCCGAGCGCGACGGCCCACCACGGCAGGTGCGGCTCACCGTGCGGGACCGCGTTGTGCGTGACCAGCGCCCAGGCCACCGCGGCGACGACGCTCAGCGCGATCACGTACGTCCAGACCAGCAGTTCGCGTGGTGAGCGCGGCAGGCGGCGCACCAAGGTCGTCGACTCCTCCATCGTTTCTGTTCATCGGCCGCAGCGCGAGGCTTCTTGACCATGTAGGCGTACGATTGGTGGATGGCACGCCTCGTACGGATGGACAAGACGGGACACACCACGCTGGCGGAATGGACCTCCGGTTCGGACGCCGCCGAGGCCGAGGCGCAGCTGCAAGCCGCGCTTGAGCAGGGGTATTACGCGGTCGTCACCCAGGGCGAGGGTCGCGCCGAGCAGGTCACGGCGCTCCCGCTCGACGCCGATCTGGTCATCCTGCGCCGCCCGATCGCGGGCGGGTGAGCGCCGGGGCCCTCCCCGAGCGGGCGTCAGTTTCCTGGCGCCCACCCATGACGCCGGCGCGCCTACGTTTCTACGCGCGGGCGTGGACGGTGACGATGATCGCCCAGCTCGTGCCGATGGTCGGCGTGGGCGTGCTGCTGCTGTTCCTGCACCCGGTCGCGGCCGTCGTCGGGCTGATCCTGGTCGCGCACGCGTGGGCGATCGCGGAGCTGTACGCCAACCGCGGCGCGAAGGTCGTCAAGCCACGGGCGCGCGCGGGGGAGGAACCCGAACGCGTCGCCCTGGGCCTGCTCGGTGACCTCGTGGGCCACGAGGCGCGCGACCTGCACGCGCGCACCGGCCTGGTCATGGAGCGCGGCGCCTTGGGCGTCTGGCTCGTGGGCGAGGCGGGCGCACTGCTCGTCCGCGGCCGCCGCGTGCACTGCTGGTGCGTGCGCGTCCCGGAGCGCTCGCTGCCCTCCTGCGACCGCATCGCCCACCTCCTCCTGGCGTTGCGCGAGGACGAGGAGGGCTTCGCCACCGTGGCCAACCACGCCTTCGCGGGAGCCCGCTGGCGCGTCAGACGGCGCCTGCCCAAGCGCCAACGCCCCGCCCTGGACGCCGCCCGACGACCGGCGTAGCGGCAAGGTCCCACGGCAGACGCCCGCGGATGGGCCCCCGGCGTGAGGCGCACCCGGCCACCACGGCAACGGCGCTCCTTCGCCCCGCGCTACCGCGGCGAGGAGGCGAGCCGTTCGACACGGTGGATAGTTCGACCCGTCAAAACTTCAGCCGACGGGCCAAGGGAACACCGCCCGCGCGCGGGCACTATTCGGTCCATGCTCAACCCGACCGCGACTGCTTCCGCCACCGCGCTGCCCGTGCGCCGGCTGGCCCTCGTGCCCACGTCCGGCCGCGGTGACGCCGCCGTGCGCCGCTATCGCCTCGCCCGCCTGCACCTCGAGGACCGCGAGATCGCGCGCGCCGAGCGCGTGGCGCACCTGAACCGTTCGCACGATTAGGTCATCTTCAGCGGGGCGCGTTACATTTGCGCGCATGAACAACAAGTCCGCCTTCGGCTCCGTCGCCCGCAAGGCGATCGGCTTCCTGGTTCTCGCGTTCGTCGCGATCTTCCTGTTCAACGCCGTGATCGGCGCCGTGGTCGGGTTCATCAAGCTCCTGCTCGCCGTCGGCCTCGTGATCGTGATGGCCGGCGCCGTGATCTGGGTGCTGCGCAAACTGTGATCTACCTGCTGCTGTGCGCCTGGTTCGGCATCGCGACCGGACTGGTCGGGCGCGTCCGCGGCTCGTCGTTCTTCATCTGGTTCGTGATCGGCGCCGTGGTGCCGGTCATCGGCCTGGTCATGGCGCTCTTCTACCGGTCTGACCGGGACGAAGTGCGCCGTCAGTGCCCCACGTGCGGCAAGCTCGTCAAGCTCCACGACCAGATGTGCATGCGGTGCGGGACCGATCTGGACTTCCCGGACTTCGCGGTTGAGCCGGAATCGGCCGCTGCTCAGCGATAAACTCGGCTGTCGCCGTCCCCCTCGCGAGTCCCCTGGAAGGAAGTGACAGAGCCGATGATGCGTGCTGTCGACGCCATCATGGAATGCCTCAAGGCCGAAGGCGTCGACGTCGTATTCGGCTATCCGGGCGGGGCCAACCTGCCGACCTACGACGCGTTCGTCGACGCCGGCATCCGCCACGTCCTCGTCCGTCATGAGGCCGGCGGCGGCCACGCCGCCGAGGGTTACGCCAAGGCCTCAGGCCGCGTGGGCGTCGTGTTCGCGACGTCCGGTCCGGGCGCCACGAACATCGTCACGCCGCTCACGGACGCGATGATGGACTCCGTCCCGCTCGTCGCCTTCACCGGCCAGGTCCGCACGGAGCTGCTCGGCACGGACGGCTTCCAGGAGGCGGACACGTTCGGCATCACGATGCCGATCGTCAAGCACTCGTTCGTCATCCAGCACCCGACGGAGATCCCGCGCGTGGTGCACGAGGCGTTCCACATCGCTCGCACCGGCCGCCCCGGCCCGGTCCTGATCGACATCCCGCAGGACCTCAGCCGCGCCGAGATCGACTATCAGCCGGTCGAGGACGTCCACCTGCCCGGCTACCAGCCGACGCTGGACGGCAACTCCAAGCAGATCCGGCTCGCCGCCAAGGCGCTGGCCAACGCACGGCGCCCGGTGCTCTACGCGGGCGGCGGCGTGATCTCCGCCCAGGCCTCGGAGGAGCTGACCGAGCTCGCCCGCTCCGGGAACTTCCCCGTCACCTGCACGCTGATGGGCCTCGGCGCGTTCCCGGCGCCCGACCAGCAGTGGCTCGGGATGCTCGGCATGCACGGCACCCGCGCGGCCAACTACGCGATGGACGAGGCGGACCTGATCGTCGCGATCGGCGCCCGCTTCGACGACCGCATCACGGGCAAGCTGAGCGAGTTCGCCCCGCGTGCCAAGTTCATCCACATCGACATCGATCCGGCCGAGATCTCCAAGAACGTGCCGGCGCACATCCCGATCGTGGGCGACGCGAAGCGCATCCTGGCCCGTCTCGTGGGCGAGTATCGGGCGCTCGAGCCCGACGCCGCGCGCCTGACCGGCTGGTGGGAGCGGATCGAGCACTGGCGCTCGCAGCACCCGCTGCGCTACGACGACAGCGCGGACAGCGAGATCAAGCCGCAGTACCTGGTCGAGGCGCTCTACAAGGCGACCAACGACGGTGACTGCATCCTGTCCAGCGACGTCGGCCAGCACCAGATGTGGGCGGCGCAGTACTTCCACTTCAAGGGCCCGCGCCGCTGGATCAACTCGGGCGGCCTGGGCACGATGGGCTTCGGCCTGCCGGCCGCGATCGGCGCCGCGATCGCCTGCCCGGACGTGCCGAGCGTCCTGCTCACGGGTGACGGCTCGTTCCAGATGAACATCCAGGAGCTCGGCACCGCCAAGCAGTTCGACGTCCCGGTCAAGTGCGTGATCATGGACAACGGCTACCTGGGCATGGTCCGCCAGTGGCAGGAGCTGTTCTGGGACCGCCGGTACTCCAACGTCGAGATGGGCTCCTACCCGGACTGGGTCAAGCTCGCCGAGGCCTACGGCGCGCACGGCGTGCTCCTGCAGGACAAGACCACTCTCGTCGAGGACCTGCGGACCGCGCTCGCCACGCCCGGCCCGGTCGTGGTCGACGTGAAGGTCACGCGCGAGGAGAACACGTACCCGATGATCGCGCCGGGCGCCGCCGCGCGGGAAATGGTGGGCTGAGCCGTGGGCGAACCCGGAACCAAGGAAGTCCTGTCGCTCGAGGAGCTCGAGGCGTCCGTCGGCCTGCGCACCGGCCGCAAGCACATCCTCTCGATCCTGGTCGAGAACAAGCCGGGCGTGCTGACCCGCATCGCCGGCCTGTTCGCGCGGCGGGGCTTCAACATCGACACGCTCGCCGTCGGCCCGACCGACGACCCGACGCTCTCGCGCATCACGCTGACCCTGGACGGCGCGATGCACCCGATCGACCAGGTGACCAAGCAACTGCACAAGCTGGTCAACGTCATCAAGATCCGCGACCTGGAGCCGACCGAGACGGTCGCGCGCGAGCTCGCCCTGTTCAAGGTGAGCGCCGACGGCTCCACCCGCGCCGAGGTCATGCAGATGGTCGAGATCTTCCGCGGGAAGATCATCGACGTCTCCAAGCGGTCCGTGATCATCGAGGTCACGGGCTCGTTCGACAAGATCGAGGCGTTCGAGCGGATGGTCCGGCCCTTCGGCCTGATCGAGATGGCCCGCACCGGCGAGATCGCCATCAGCCGCGGTCGCGGCGAGACCTGACCCACGGGTGTGCGGGTGGGCGTCCGCGGGTCCGCGGCGCCCACCACGCGAACCGGGGGTGATGAACGAACCGGTCCTGTGAGGACCGTCTCGTTCATCACCCCCGCCACTTCATAACCTGTATGGCCTTGACGGTCGGCCAACTCACGCCAGGACGCGGACTCGCTGTCGACGCCGATGCGCTGCTGCGGCGCGCCGAGCGCGCGATCAAGCGTGCGCGCAAGTCAGGCGAGCCGGTCCTGCTGGGGCTGACGGTGCGCGTCGGGTCGGAAGTGGACCCGAGCGCGGTTGTCTTCGCATCCCGCGCTGAGGGCGAGGACTGGTTCTGCTTCGAGCAGCCCGACCGTGCGGGTTCCGCGCTGGCGGCGTTGGGCGTCGTGACGCGGCTGACCGCGAGCGGCCCGTCCCGCTTCAAGCAGGTCTCCGCGGCGTGGCGCGCGCTGGCCGCCGACGCCGTCGCCGACGCGCCGGACGGCCCGCCGGGCGCCGGCCTCGTGGCGGTGGGCGGCTTCGCCTTCGCCCCCGATGGCGGCCGCGCGCCGCACTGGGAGGGCTTCTCGGCCGCGGATCTCGTCGTGCCCGAGGTGTCCCTGGCGCGGCGTGGTGACGACGTCCGCCTCACCGTGGCTGCGCTCGTCGCCCCGGACGATGTGCCGTCCGATCTCGCCGAGCGCCTGTCGGCCCGGGTGGCTTCGCTGCGCCTCGATCCGCTGCCGATGCTCGATCCGGACCCCGTCGGCAAGTTCCGCGTGGACTCCGTCGCGCCGCCCGAGCACTACGAGGCCGCCGTCGCCCGCGCCGTCGAACGCATCCGCGCCGGCGCCTTCGAGAAGATCGTCCTGGCGCGCGAGGTCACCGTCCAGGCCCCGACGCCCCACGACGCCGCTGCCGTCTTCGGCGTCCTGCGCTCCGGTTTCGACTCCTGCTACGTCTTCTGCGCGGGCCGCGGCGACGCCGCCTTCATCGCCGCCTCACCCGAGCTGCTGGTCCGCCGCGACGGCGCCCGCGCCCAGACCGTTGCCCTGGCCGGCTCCACCCGCCGCTCCGCCGACCCCGCCGTCGACAACCACCTCGGCGAACAGCTCCTGCGCTCGGTCAAGGACCGCGAGGAGCAGGAGATCGTCGTCCGCCGCATCGCGCAGGCGCTGAAGCCCCACGCGGTCTGGGTCGCGGCGCCCGACGAGCCGACCGTCATCCGCGTCGCGAACATCCAGCACCTCGCCACGCCGATCCGCGCCCAGCTCGCGCACCCCTTGAGCGCGATCGAGCTCGCCGCGCTGCTTCACCCGACGCCCGCTGTGGGCGGCGAACCCCATGCCGCCGCGGTGCCCTTGATCCCCGCGCTGGAGGGCCTGGACCGCGGCTGGTACGCGGGCGCCATCGGGTGGACGGACGCCAACGACGACGGCGAGTTCTGCGTGGCGCTCCGCTGCGCGCTCCTCCGCGGCCACGAAGGGCGCCTGTACGCAGGCGTCGGCGTGGTCCGCGACTCGGACCCGGCGTCCGAGCTCGCCGAGACCGAGATCAAGCTCGGCGCACTCCTCCCGGTCCTTTCCGGCTAGCCCGTGATCGTCGTCTACTAGCGGCCGAGTCGGCGCCTCCAGCGCCTGCCGGAGCGCTTGAGGTTCGTCTCCATCGCCCCGAGCGCGCCCCGGTGCTCGGGCAGCGCGGCGGCTTCGGCGGCGTCGATCGAGAGCGTGACCTGCCTCAGCGTGATGCGCGCGACCTCCGGCGCGTCGACGAACACACGACCCTTGTCGGTCTTGACGACGATGCCGTCGAAGATGTGCTCGCGGGCGTTGTCCTGGACGCGGTGGACGAGGCCGACGCGGACGCCGTCGGAGGTGACGACCGGGACGCCGCGGGGCAGGGCCTGGTAGCCGATCTGGTGGTCGTCGTCGTCCGGGGCGGCAGCGCTCACGGAGCCAAAGCTAGCGGCCCGCGCGCCGCCAGACCTCGACGACTTCGCGGACGCTCGCCGTTCGCCAGGAGATGCGGGAGTCCAAGGGCTTGACCTTGAGCTCGAAGCGGTTGCTCTCCAGCTGCTCGAGCTCGAGGACGAGGGCGTGGTAGCGGCGGCCGCGCTTGTCGATCTCGACGATGTCCCCGGGCGCGATGCCCTTGGAGGTCGTGCGCTTGGTCGAGGGCGCGGAGGGCTCGATCGAGAGCAGGGAGACCTGGTGGATGTCGGCCGACACGACGGCGAACTCTAAGTCGAGGAGCGGACGGACTCCCAGACGCGGCGGTGCAGGTCCACGTTCTCGCTGCGGTCGGTCCGGACGCTGATGATCGTCGAGCGGTCGGCGACCAAGGCCCGGTCGAGGGCCGAGCGAAACGACTCGACGTCCGCGACAGGCTCCCAGCCGAGCCCGTACAGCGCGGCGGCGTGGGCGAAGTCGAGCCCGTGCGGCGTCGCGATGTGGTCGACGTACGCGGCGCCCTGCCCGGAGGCCGGGAGGAACTCGAAGATGCCGCCGCCGTCGTTGTCGATCAGCACGATCACCAACCGCAACCCGAGCCGGGAAGCCGCGAGCAGGCCGCCCACGTCGTGGGCCAGCGCGACGTCGCCGATCAGCAGCACGACCGGCCCTGAGGACGCCGCAGCGACACCGAACGCCGTGGAGACCGTCCCGTCGATCCCGTTCGCGCCCCGATTCGACAACACGCGGAACGCGTTCGGCCGCGCCGGGAAGAACGTCTCGACGTCCCGCACGGGCATCGACGAGGCCACGACCAGCACGGCTTCGTCCGGGAGCCGCGAGCCCAGCTCGGCGGACACGCGCGGCTCGTTCAACGCACTTCCCAATGCGCCCGCGATCGCCCCCGCGGCGGCCCGGTCCGCGGCGTGCCAGCGCTCGAACCACGACCGGTCACGACGCTTGCGCACGCGCGCCGTCAGCTCGTCGAACGTCACGCGCGGGTTCGCCGCCACGATCGTGCCCACCGACCCGTCCGGGTCCTGCCAGGCGGTTTCCGCGTCGAAGGAGACCTGCAGCGCGCCGCTCGAAGCCAGCCACGCGCGCAACGGCTTGGACGTCGGCAGATCCCCGACCCGCAACACCAGATCCGGTACCACCGACGAACCGAACGCCTCGGAGCGCAGCAGCGCGTCGTAATGCGCGATGGCCGCCGGCCCGCGCCGCGCGCCCGACAGCGGATCGGCCAGCAGCGGCAGCCCCGCCTTCTCGCAGAACGCCGCCAACGACGCGCCCAACCGCGGATCGCGCTCGGACCGCCCCGCGACGACGACCGCCCGCGACGCCTCGCGCACCTGCTGCGTCAACGCACCGATCACGTCGTCGGACGCCACCCGCGGCACGGGCGGGCGCGCCACCCACGGCCGCCCGCCCGCACGCCCTTCGACCACCTCCGTCGCAGGAACCCCGGACGAGCCGTCCGGCACCAGCGGCTCCCGGAACGAGAAGTTCAGGTGCACCGGCCCGGGGCGCCCGTCCAGCGCCGTCCAGAACGCGCGGCACGCGAGCTGCCGCAGCCAGCGCACCCGCGCCGGGGAGGCGGGAAAGTCGTCGACCTCGAAGAACCACTTGGCGGCAGACCCATACAGCCCGATCTGGTCGATCGTCTGCCCAGCGCCGATCGCGCGCAGCTCAGGCGGGCGGTCCGCGGTCAACACCAGCAGCGGCACGCGCGCCTCGTACGCCTCGTGCACGGCGGGCGCGTAGTTCGCGGCCGCCGTCCCTGACGTGCACACCAGGGCGGGCGGCACGCCGGTCGTCTTCGCCAGCCCCAGCGCGAAGAAAGCGCCGCTCCGCTCATCGAGGTGGGACGTCGAGCGCAGGCGCCCATCCCAGGCAAACGACAAGGTCAAAGGCGTCGAGCGCGACCCCGGCGAGGTGCAGGCGTCGCGCAGCCCGCAGCGGACGAGCTCGTCCACGAAGGCGCGCAGGCACAGATACGTGTCGGTTCCGGGCATGATGGAGAAAATGCTGCCGCCGCTCGTCCTGCTGCACGGCTTCACGCAGACCCGCCAATCCTGGCGGCGCACGGCGACCCAGCTCACCTCACGCTACCGCGTGCTCACGCCGGACCTGCCCGGCCACGGCCAGGCGGCGCACCGCACGCCGAGCTGCGACGCCGTCACTGCTTACCTGCGCGCGCTCACCCCGAGCACCCCGTTCACGCTCGTCGGCTACAGCATGGGCGGCCGGATCGCGCTCCACGCCGCGTTCCAGCTCGACCTCGACCGGCTCGTCCTGATCGGCGCCAGCCCGGGCATCGCCGACCCCGCCGAACACGAGCAGCGCCGCCGCGCCGACGAGGCGCTCGCCGCCAAGATCGAAGAAATCGGCGTCGAGGCGTTCGCCCGCGAGTGGGGGAACCTGCCGCTCTTCGCCGGCCAGCCGGAGCGCGTAAGGGCCGCCGCCTACGCCGACCGCCTGCGCAACACCCCGCACGGCCTCGCCCAAGCCCTCAGAGGCCTGGGCACGGGCACCATGGAGCCCCTGTGGGACCGGCTTCCGCAACTCCAGACGCCCGTCACGCTCATCACGGGCGAGCGCGACGAGAAGTTCCGCGCGCTCGCCGAAGACATGGCGAGGCGGTTACCGAACGCCGAGCACGTGACGATCCCGAACACCGGCCACGCACCGCAGCTGGAGGATCCAGCCGCGGTGGCTCACCAGTTGGGGTCGCCCTCCTCGTCGGCCTCCGCGTAGTCGTCGCCGTCGAAGTCGTCCTCGAGCAGGTCGTCGAACTGCGCGCCGTCGCGCATGATCGGCTCCGTGCTGTGCTGGTCGCCGTGCTCGGCGTGTTCGATGAGATCCGCTTCGGCGAGTTCGAAACCCTCGCTCTCGCCCTCACCAGCTTCGATCAGCGGTGCGAGCGCGGGATCGACCGGGTCGTCCGGCGTCTCAGGCCATTCGCGTGCCATGCGGCGAACCCTACAGCCACGTCACGCCAGACCGACGGTGCCCGGAACCTCGATGACGCCGTCGCGCGGTGTCAACGCCCCGGCCGGGGCCAGGGTCGCGAGCCCGCAGGAACGCGTGACGCGTAGCGCGGCCGCGGCGTGCACCGCGGCCGCGATCCCGCGCGGACCGTCGAACGTGGACGCGAGATAGACGTCGGCACCGGCCGCTCGCGCCGTCCGGGCGTCGGCCAGCACGCCCGTGATCCCGCCGCGCGTGACCTTCAGACACACCGCGCGGACGCCGCCGGCGCCGGGAGCGTGCGTCTCGTCCATGGCGATCGGCACGCGCGTGCCGGCCTGCACCTCGCGCAACCCCTCGACGCCGTGCACCGGCTCCTCACACAGCTCCAGGCCCACGGGCTCCAGTGAACGCAACGCCGCGAGCGCCACCTCCACGGTTCCCCAGGCCCCGTTCGCGTCGACGCGGATGCCGACCTCGGGCCCGACCGCGGCGCGCACGGCGGCCAGGCGCCCGGCGTCGTCCCCGATCCCGACCTTGACCTTCACGCACCGGAACCCCGCCCGCGCGGCGGCGGCCGCAGCCGCGGCGGCGCCGGAGCGGTCCTCGGCGCCGATCGTCGCGTTGACGGGCACGGCGCCGACCGCGCGCGGGTCGATCAGCCGCGCCAAGGGCGTCCCGGTCCGCCGGGAGGCGTGATCCCAGAGCGCGAGATCCACCGCCGCCAGCGCCTGAGGAAGATCCCGCTCCGCCCGGCAGGCCTCCAGCACGTCGGCCGTCGGCTCCAGCGAACGCAGCACCGCCGCGTACGCATCCAGAGCGGCCCGCACCGACGCCATCGACACCCCGTCGTAGGGCTCGAGCGGCGCCGCCTCACCCTCGCCCCAGAGCCCGTCCGGGAAGTCGAGCCGCACGACCAGCACCTCGCGCTCGCGCAACTCGCCCCACGAGGCCCGCAGCGTCGAAGGCAGCGTGAACCGCTCGGTGCGGACGCTCAGCGCGATCACTTCGACAACAGCAGCCCCGCCGACAGCAGCACGCAGAACGCGAGCTGCAGCATCCCGGTGCGGGCGAGCGCGCCGTTCAGCGACGGGCCGTCGACCCGGTTGCGCACGACCCGCACGATCGGCGCCGCGATCGGCAGCGACAGCCACGGCAGCAACAACCAGGGCGTCAGCTGCTCCCCGCCGAACGCCCACGCCAAGGGAGCGGTGGCGAACGCGAGGTAGACGATGAGCGCGTACGCGACGCGCGCGCGATCACGCCCCAGCCGCACCGCCAGCGTGCGCTTGCCCGCCCGCCGGTCCGTCTCCAGGTCGCGCACGTTGTTGACCATCAGGATCGCGGTCGCCAGCAACCCGACGGGCACGGCCAGGACGAAGGCCTCCCACGCCAGCTCCTTGGTCTGCGCGAAGAACGTGCCGGTGACGGCGACGATGCCGAAGAACAGGAACACGAACACCTCGCCCAGGCCCTCGTACCCGTAGGGCCGAGGCCCGCCCGTGTAGAGCACGCCGGCGAGAATCGACAGCACGCCGACGAGCAGCAGCTCCCAGCCGGACGTCAGGATCAGGTACACGCCCACCAGCACCGCCAGGCCGAACGCCACATAGGTCGCGACCAGCACCTGCTTGGGCGGAACGAGCCCGCCGGCGGTGACGCGGACCGGCCCGAGGCGGTCCTCGGTGTCGGCGCCGCGGCGGGCGTCCGAGTAGTCGTTGCTCAGGTTGGTCCCGATCTGGATGAGCAGCGCGCCGAGCAGCGTCGCGACGAACGTCAGCGGCCGGAAGGTGCCGAGCGCCGCGGCGTAGGCCGTGCCGACGAACACCGGCGCCGCCGCCGCGGGCAGCGTGCGTGGCCGCGCGGCCATGAACCAGATGTGAAGGGAACTCACGACCGCCGCGGGAACTGGGAGAAGTCCGGCTGGCGCTTGGCCTTGTAGGCCTCGCGGCCCTCCTTGGCCTCGTCGCTGCCGTAAAAGAGCAAGTTGGCGTCGTGTGCGAGCTGCTGAATCCCGGCCATGCCGTCTTCCTCAGCGTGAAAACTGAGCTTTACGAGGCGCAGGGCGAAGGGGGAGAGGGCGAGCATCTCGCGGCACCACTTGACCGTCTCGGCCTCGAGCTCGTCGAGCGGGACGACCGTGTTGACGAGCCCCATCTCCAGCGCCTGCTGCGCGTCGTACTGGCGGCACAGGAACCAGAACTCCTTGGCCTTCTTCGGGCCGACGAGCCGGGAGAGCAGACTGGCTCCGTAACCACCGTCGAAGGAGCCGACCCGCGGGCCCGTCTGTCCGAACCGCGCGTTGTCGGCGGCGATCGTCAGGTCGCACACCAGGTGCAGGATCTGCCCGCCGCCGATCGCGTAGCCCGCGACCATCGCTACGACCGGCTTCGGCAGGCGCCGGATCTGCACGTGCAGGTCGGTCACGTGGAAGCGCCCGACGGCCTTGCCGCCCGGCACGTAGCCCGTGTCCCCGCGCACGCGCTGGTCGCCGCCCGAGCAGAACGCGAGCGGGCCCTCGCCGGTGAGGATGATCACGCCGACCGACTCGTCCTCACGCGCGACCTCGAGCGCCTGCGAGATCTCGATGATCGTCTCCGGGCGGAACGCGTTGCGGACTTCCGGGCGGTTGATGGTGATCTTGGCGATCCCGTCCCCGGACAGCTCGTACCGGATGTCCTGGTAATCGCCCGCAGAGGTCCAGTTCACGGCGGATGACCATAGCTAGTCTCGGCGCTCGTGAACGCGATCGAGACGCCGCAGGGGTCGCTGACCTACGACGAGCTGGCGGAGCGCGCCTCGCGCGTGCGTGTGTCGGCGCCGCGCGTGGCGATCGCGATGCCGCCGTCGCTGGACTTCGCGATCGCGCTGCGCGCGTGCATGCAGGCGGGCGTGGAAGCGGTGCCGGTGGACCTGCGCGAGCCGGTATGGCGTGTGGCCGATGCCGGGCAGGTCATCACGGAGATAGACCACGGCAGACAGGAAAAGGGCGCCGGGTTCGGCCTGGTCGTGCACACGAGCGGCACGACCGGCGTGCCCCGGCCGATCCGGCTCTCGCTCTCCCAGATCCAGGCGAACTCGGATGCCGTGACCGCCGTGATCGAGCCGGGCCGTTGGCTGTGCCCCTTACCGCTCTCGCACATCGGCGGCCTGATGGTGCTCCTGCGGTCCTGGCTCACGCGCACCACCGCCGTGATCGGCCCAGCCGACACGCCCGACGTCACCGTGGCCTCGCTGGTCCCGACGCAGCTCGCGCGCCTGATCCATCAACCGCCGCCGGAGACGCTTCGCGACGTGATGCTCGGCGGTGCCCCCGCGGACCCGACGCTGCTCGTCCGCGCGCGTGCCGCCGGTTGGCCCGTCCGCCCGTCTTACGGGCTCACGCAGGCGTGCAGCGCGGTCGCGCTCGCGGACATCGGAGACACCGAGACGTCTGGCCGCCCACTGCCCGGGGTGACGATCGACCTGGCGGCGGACGGCGAGATCATCGTCTCGGGAGCGTCCGTGGTCGGCGGCACGCACGCCACGGGCGATCTCGGCTCGTGGCTGGACGGCCGGCTCGTGGTCCACGGCCGCAAGGTGGACACGATCGTCAGCGGCGGCGAGAACGTCATGCCGCAGGAGGTCGAGGCCGTCCTGCTCTCGCACCCGGCGGTGCTCGAAGCCGCCGTGGTCGGCCGGCCCGACCCGGAGTGGGGCGAGGCCGTGACCGCGTTCGTGGTCCTGGGCGCGGACGCGCCTGACCTCCGTGAATTCGTGCGGGAGCGCCTGGCGCCGTTCAAAGTTCCAAAAGGCATTGAGCAAGTCGAGGCGCTACCTCGGAATGCGGCTGGGAAGGTTCTGCGCCGCGAGCTCGCGTAGGACCTCGTCCGGGCGCGCGAGATCCTCTTCGCGGAAGCGCAGCACGACGAACCCGTGCTCGCGCAGGACCGCGTCCTGGATGCGATCGTCGCGCGCGGTCCTCGGCCGGTCGTGGTGATCGCCGTCGATCTCGACGTTGAGCCCCGGCCATCGGAAGTCGAGCTCGAATCCCAGGAGACGCGTGTTGACAACTGGCTCCGGAAGCCGCGCGCCGCGGATCAGCTTGAGGAACCGGTCCTCGAGCCCGGAGCGCGTCCCGGCGCTGCCGGCGGCGTGCAGCTCGAGCGCCCGGTCGAGCGTCTTCGTGCGCCGCTTGACCATGCGCGGGTCGAAGAGCTTGCGGAACGCCGCCTCGTGGATGACGTTCGCGACCTGCTCCGCGTTCAACTCCCGGCTCATGTCGAACAGGACCCGCGGCACGTTGCACACCGGGATCGCGTCGCGCACCAACGACTCGCCGGGGACGAGCAGGCCGGGCACGATCTCGAAGCCGTCCTGCTTGCGGCGCCGCTTCGGCACGGCGACCTGGATCGCCGGCTCCTTGAACCGCGAGATCTTCCAGTACTTGCCGCCGCTGAAGCCGGCCAGCGCGGCGCCGTCGCCCGCCGCGTACACCGCGGCAAGCCATTCGCCCTCGCGCGAGAGGCCCGGGTGCCCGACCGCGTACACGCCCCGGTACAAGGGCCACAACTCGCCGGCCACGACGGCACGCCGCAGTGTTTGCGACGTCGCGCCGGTCTGCGCGGCACGCACCACACCGTGCTGCGCGGTCGCGAGCCGCGAGATGTAACGAAAGGTCCGCATGCCGGAGGTTTCGTCACGTGTAGGCAACGGCTGACGAACTTCGCCCCCGCTACGCTGCATTCGGCCGTCGCAACTGGCGCTTAGGTGGAGCACCACCGGGGAGCGGCGGCGTCGTACGGTCGCGCGCCTGGGCACCTTTCAACGCGATCACACGAGGAGTCACGTGTCCGACACCGTCACGTCCGTGAACATTCCCGCCGACCTGAAGCCGTCCGATGGCCGCTTCGGTTGCGGCCCGTCGAAGGTTCGTCCCGCGCAGCTCGCGCGCCTGTCGGACCCTGAGGCCGTCGCGCTGATGGGCACGTCGCACCGGCAGAAGCCGGTCAAGAACCTCGTCGGCCGGGTCCGCGGCGGCCTGCGCGAGCTGTTTCAGCTGCCCGAGGGCTACGAGGTCATGCTCGGCAACGGCGGTACGACCGCGTTCTGGGACGCCGCGACGTTCGGCCTCGTGCGCGAGCGCGCGCTGCACCTGACCTACGGCGAGTTCAGCTCCAAGTTCGCCAAGTCCACCGGCGGCGCGCCGTTCCTGCAGGACCCGATCATCGTCAAGGCCGAGCCGGGCGACGCGCCCGCCCCGACCTCCGACCCGTCCGCGGACGTCGTCGCGTGGGCGCACAACGAGACCAGCACCGGCGTGATGGTTCCCGTCGAGCGCGTCGGCGACGGGCTCGTCCTGATCGACGCGACGTCCGGCGCGGGCGGCCTGCCCGTCAACGTCGCCGACTCCGACGTCTACTACTTCGCGCCGCAGAAGAGCTTCGCGTCCGACGGCGGCCTGTGGATCGCCCTCACCAGCCCGGCGGCGCTCGAGCGGATCGGCGAGATCGCCGCGACCGACCGCTGGATCCCCGAGTTTCTCTCGCTCAGCACCGCGCTCGACAACAGCGTCAAGGACCAGACCTACAACACGCCGGCGCTCGCGACGCTGATCCTGCTCGCGGACCAGATCGACTGGATGCTCGGCCTTGGCGGCCTCGACGGCTGCGTCGAGCGCACCACCGCCTCCTCGAACCACCTCTACCAGTGGGCCGAGCAGACCGAGTACACGACGCCCTACGTCGCCGACCCGGCCAAGCGCTCGCTGGTCGTCGGCACGATCGACTTCGTCGACGAGGTCGACGCGTCCGCCGTGGCCAAGACGCTGCGCGCGAACGGGATCGTCGACGTGGAGCCGTACCGCAAGCTCGGTCGCAACCAGCTGCGCGTCGCGATGTTCCCGGCCATCGAGCCGGAGGATGTGAAGGCGCTCACCGCCTGCATCGACTACGTGGTCGAAAACCTGTAGTGACGCTCGAATCCCGTGATCGCTGGGTCCGCGCGGCCCAGGGCTGGGAGGCCAGAGCCGAGCAGATGGCGCGCGACACGATGCCCGTGTCCGCCCGCCTGGTCGAGCTCGTCCGCCCCCAGCCCGGACACACGATCCTGGACCTCGCCGCCGGCCTCGGCGACACGGGATTCCTCGCCGCCGAGCTGATCCAGCCCGGCGGCACGCTCATCACCAGCGACTTCGCGCCGGAGATGCTCACCGCGGCGCAGAAGCGCGCCCCGCAGAACGTCGACGTCCGCTTCAAGCAGATCGACCTGAGCACCCCGATCGACATCCAGGCCGCGTCCATCGACGGCGTCCTGTGCCGCTGGGGCTACATGCTGCTCGACGACCCGGAGTTCGCACTCAGGGAGACGCGCCGCGTCCTCAAGCAGGACGCCGCGGTCGCGCTCGCGGCCTGGTCGGGCCCCGACGACAACCTGTGGAGCGCGGCGCCCGTGCGCATCCTGCAACGCCGCGGCATCCTCGAGCCCACGCCGCCCGGCCCCGGCCAGTTCACGTGGGCCGACCCGAACGTCATCGAGGACACGATGGCCACCGCCGGCTTCCTCGAGCCGAAGGTCGAGGCCGTGAACTTCGTCATGCGCTACGAGGACGTCGACGACTGGTGGGTGGCGCAGACGCAGATGTCCACGCGCACCGGCGACGCCGACGCCCAACTCGACTTCGCCACCCGCAGCGACGTGCTCGCCGAGCTCGAAGAAGCGGCACAACCGTTCACGCAACCCGACGACCGTCTGGAAATCCCGGCCAGAACCTGGATAGCCACGGCGACCGCCTAGGATCACCGCCCATGTACTACGACGACGACGCGGATCTGGACCTCCTGAAGGGCAAGACCGTGGCCATCCTGGGGTACGGCTCCCAGGGCCACGCGCACGCCCGCAACCTCAAGGACTCTGGGGTAGACGTCGTCGTAGGCCTGCGCGAGGGCAGCAAGTCCGTCGAGCACGCCAAGGCCGCCGGGCTCGAGGTCACGAGCCTGGAGGAGGCCTCCAGCCGCGGCGACATCGTGATGGTGCTGCTTCCCGACGAGAAGCACCACGACGTCTACGAGGCGTCCATCAAGGACGGCATCGCCCCCGGCAACCTGCTGCTCTTCGGCCACGGCTTCAGCGTCCACTACGGCGAGGTCGAGCCCCCGCCGGAGGTCGACGTCGCGCTCGTCGCCCCCAAGGGCCCGGGCCACCTGGTGCGCCGCCAGTACACCGAGGGCTCCGGCGTCCCGGCGCTGATCGCGATCCACAAGAACGAGACGGGCAACGCCAAGGACCTCGCGCTGGCCTACGCCAAGGGCATCGGCGGCACGCGCGGCGGCGTGATCGAGACCACGTTCAAGGACGAGACCGAGACCGACCTGTTCGGCGAGCAGGCCGTGCTCTGCGGCGGCGTCTCCGAGCTGGTCACCGCGGGCTACGAGACGCTGGTGGACGCGGGCTACGACCCCAAGATGGCCTACTTCGAGTGCCTCCACGAGCTCAAGCTGATCGTGGACCTGATGTACGAGAAGGGCATCACGGGCATGCGCCACTCGATCTCCAACACGGCCGAGTACGGCGACCTCACGCGCGGCAAGCGCATCATCACCGACCAGACGCGTCAGGCGATGAAGGACGTGCTCACGGAGATCCAGGACGGCACGTTCGCCCGCGAGTGGATCGCCGAGAACCGCGCCGGCCAAGAGAACTTCCAGCGCCTGCGCGCGGAGGGCCAGGCCAACGCCATCGAGACCGAGGGCAAGCAGCTGCGCTCGATGATGAGCTGGATCGACACGGAGTTCGAAGAGGGATAGATGACCGCACTGACCGAGAACTACCGCGTCCTGGTCGCGGAGAAGATCGCCGCGACCGGCGTCGACATGCTCAAGGAGCGCTTCGACGTCGAGGTCGGCACGGACTGGACGCGTGAGGAGCTGCTCGAGCGCATCGGCGGCTTCCACGGCATCCTGATCCGCTCCGCCACCAAGCTCGACGCCGAGGTGCTCGAGCGCGCCGACAACCTCAAGGTCGTCGGCCGCGCCGGCGTGGGCGTGGACAACGTCGACGTCCAGACGGCGTCCAAGAAGGGCATCATCGTCGCCAACGCCCCGGAGGCCAACACGGTCGCCGCCGCCGAGCACACGGTCGCCCTGATCCTCGCCCTCGCCCGCAACATCCCGCAGGCGCACGCGAGCCTCACGTCCGGCAAGTGGGAGCGCTCCAAGCTGGGCGGCACCGAGCTCGACGGCAAGACGCTCGGCGTGCTCGGCTTCGGTCGCATCGGTCAGCTCGTCGCCATCCGCGCCCGCGCGTTCGGGATGCGCGTGATCGCGTTCGACCCGTTCACGGCCGACAGCCGCTACCGCGAGATCGGCGCGGAGAAGGCCGAGAACGCCGACGAGGTCCTGGCCGCCGCGGACTTCCTCACGCTGCACCTGCCGAAGACCCCTGAGACCCAGGGCTTCATCAACGCCGAGACGATCGGCAAGTGCAAGGACGGCGTGCGGATCATCAACGTCGCCCGCGGTCCGCTGATCGTCGACGAGGACCTGCAGGCCGCGCTGGACTCCGGCAAGGTCGCCGGCGCCGCGCTCGACGTGTTCACGACCGAGCCGATCACCGACCACCCGCTGTTCGGCTACGCCAACGTCGTCGTCACGCCGCACCTGGGCGCCTCCACCGCCGAAGCGCAGGACCGCGCCGGCGTGCAGACCGCCGAGCAGGTCGTCGCCGCCCTCACCGGCGGCTCGGTCACGACCGCCGTGAACATCCCCGCGATCAGCGCGGAGGACATGGAGGTCCTCGGCCCGTTCGTTCCGCTCGCCCAGAAGCTGGGCACGATCGCGGCGAGCCTCGCCGACTCGGTCGAGCGCGTCGAGATCGAGTACCTGGGCCGGATCGCCGAGCGCGACACGCGCCTGCTCACCCTCTCGGTCCTGACCGGCCTGTTCGCCGGCCGCACGGAGGAGGGCGTGAACCTCGTCAACGCGCCGACGCTGGCCGAGGAACGCGGGATCTCGGTGGCCGAGACGCGGGAGACCAACGCGCGCGACTACTCCGACCTCGTCCGCCTCACGCTCGTCGGTGGCAGCGAGTCGGTCCGCGTCGTGGGCACGACGCTCGGCCAGCTGCACCGCCCGCACCTGCTGGAGGCCTGGGGCCAGCGCTTCAACCTCCAGATCGACGACCCGCACCTCGCGCTGTTCCGCTACAGCGACGTGCCGGGCATGGTCGGCCGCGTCGGCTCCAGCCTCGGCGAGGCCGGCGTGAACATCTCCGCCGCCGCGGTGGGCCGTCAGGCCCCGGGCGAGGGGGAGAGCGACCTGGCCGTCATGGCCGTCACGACCGACGGCGCCGTCCCGCAGGCCGTGATCGACCAGATCGCGTCAAGCGACGGGTTCGTCAGCGGCCGGTCGATCTCGCTCGGGTAACGCCCGGCAGCTGGACTTCCACCCGCGTTCGCGCGCGACCTTCGAGGCCTCGCGCGCGAACGCCCGGATGGTCCGCGACGCTTCGAGCACCTCGTCCCAGGCGAACCCGAGCGCGCCGCGCAGCGTGGTGCGCGCGGTCGTGCCGAGGGTGGACGTCAGCCCGCCGAGGTTCATCATCCGCTGGCGGCAGTCGTCCCGCGCGGCGTCGGCCAGCGCCGACAGCATGCGGCTGTTCGCGCTCGCGAACCCGTCCACGCGGGCGAGCGGCGTCGTCGCGCAGCGGCGGAACACCACGTTCGGCTTCTCCGCGCCGCGCGCCTCCAGCTCACACGCGGCCAAGGCCGGCCCGGCGAGCTTGGCCTCGGAAACGGTGACCTCGCGCAGCAGCTCCAGCGACTCGGTCGCGGGCTGGTCCCAATAGGTCGCCTCGGGCTGCGGCGGGAACGAGGGGGACACCGGCCACGCGGGCGGCTCCGCCGCGGACGGGCGCAGCAGGAGCACGGCCAGCAGGCCGGGCAGGGCGAACAACAGAAATCCGGACAGCGCCGCGCGCATCAAGACCCTTCCGTGGGTTGACGCACGCGATCTTAGTCGCCCTGGCGGGCGTGGCAACTACACCGTTCGGGGGGAACGCACGCGCGGCGCCACCACCGGCGCGGTGGCGAGATCGGCGACGAAGCTCGGGCACACGGCCTGCTTGAGCGCGGCCACGACGGTCTGGTCGTAGGCGTCCGACTCCTCCTCGAGCAGCGCGAACGCGCGCTCGGGCGTCCAGGCCGCGCGGTACACGCGATCGCTCACCAGGGCGTCGTAGACGTCGCAGACGGCGAGGATGCGCGTCTCGAGGCTCATGTCCATCGCGGTCAGGCCACGCGGATACCCGCTGCCGTCGAGGCGCTCGTGGTGGTCGGAGACGAGCTCGCGCACGGCCTCGGGGAAGCCGCCGAGCTCGTCGAGCAGCCGGCGCCCGTCCTCGGGGTGGCGCTTGATCGCGGCGAACTCCGCGTCGGTCAGCTTGCCCGGCTTGTTGAGGATCTCGAGCGGCACGGAGAGCTTGCCGATGTCGTGCAGCAGGCCACCGACGGCGAGGTGGCGACGGGCAGTCGGGGACAGCTTGAGCTCCTCGCCGACGCGGGCGGCGAGGTAGGCGACGCGGCGGGTGTGCTCCTCGGTGGAACGGTCGCGGCGCTCGAGCCGGA
Source organism: Solirubrobacter deserti (assembly GCF_003344625.1). Lineage (GTDB taxonomy): Bacteria > Actinomycetota > Thermoleophilia > Solirubrobacterales > Solirubrobacteraceae > Solirubrobacter > Solirubrobacter deserti. Next base: position 758,318 of record NZ_QPKJ02000001.1, read on the forward strand.
CCATCAGCGCGCGCACGCGCGCGCCGAGGTAGGCCTCCTCGCGCTCGACGAGCTCCGTCGCGGTGAGGTCGCCGACGAGCGCGCGCGAGGCGCCGGCGCGGCGCAGGTCGAGCGCGGTCGGGATCGCGACCATCGCCACCGCGCAGATCTCGAGCGCGTGCCCGATGAAGTAACCGATCGTCATCGGACCGATGACGAGGTTCGCCCACAGCGTGACGCTCAGCCACGCGCACCCGAGGGCGATCGCGAGGTCGGCGCCGCGACGCGTGAGCAGGTAGGTCCGCACGGCGCGGATGATCAGCAGTCCGAGGCAGAAGGCGCCGGCGAACAGCAGCAGCAGCGCCGGGCTGGACTTGGCCTGCGGCACGGCCGGCAGGACCGTGGGGTTGAGCAGGCCGAAGACGCCGAACGCGAGCACGCCGGCGAACAGGGCCGCCTGCAACGTCACCAGCGGGCGCACGGAGTGCGGGCGGCGCAACGCGGGCAGCGCGGTGAGCGCGAGCAGTGCGGCGCCGATCGGCACGGACAGCCCGCCCGCGAGCGGCATCATCCCGTTGAAACCCTCGGTGAAGATCGTCGGGGTCGCGAACGCGTGCACCATGAACAGCGCGGTCATCGTCGAGAAGGCGGTGCCCATCAGGACGGCGCGGCCGTCCCGAGCCCGGGCGCCGGCGATGCTCAGCGCCAGCGAGGCCAAGGAGGCGATCGCGGCCGCGGTGGCCACGAGGACGAAGTGCGTCGGCGGCGTCATCCCCGCCGGTCTGGTGCCGACCAGCACGACCGCGGCGACGGGCACGAGCGCCGCAAGCACCATGACGAACGGAAGCAGCCGTGACCGAAGCATGGTCCGGGTGATCGGACGGCTTGACGAATCCTTGATGCCGGACCAAAGTGGTCTTGACCACTCGTTGACCACTTGTTACGGTTCCGCCCCGGAGAGATGACGGGGCTGGCGAACACCAACGGTCGCGGCAGCAAGCAGGCGCTCGTGCGCGACGAGATCCTGGGGATGCTGGACGACCTGCAGGTCGGCGACGCGCTGCCGAGCGAGCGGCGCCTGGCCACGGACCTCGGGGTGAGCCGCCCGACGCTGCGCGCCGTGATCGACGAGCTGGTCCGCGAGGGCCTGCTGCTGCGCCGGCACGGCAGCGGCACCTACGTCGCCGAGCCGAAGATCGCGCTGCCGCTCACCATGACCTCGTTCAGCGAGGACATGACCCGGCGCGGGATGCGTCCCGGCAGCCGCGTGGTGGACTTCCAGTGCCTGGCCGCCGGCGCCAAGCTCGGCCAGCGCCTGCAGATCTCGCCGGTGGACGAGGTGTGGGTGATCACCCGCCTGCGCCTGGCCGACGACGAGACGATGGCGATCGAGTGGCTGCACGCGCCGCGCCGCCTGCTGGGCGACCTGCGCCGCGAGGAGCTCTCCGACCACTCGTACTACGAGCTGCTGCGGGAACGCCAGGGGATCACGATCGCCTCCGGCGTCCAGACGATCGAACCGACCGTGACCTCACCGGAGGAGGCCGAGCTGCTCGGGGTGCCCGTGCACTCGCCGGCCTTCCTGTTCGAACGGACCACCACGAGCGAGGACGGGGAGGTGGTGGAGTTCGTCCGGTCCGTGTATCGCGGGGACCGGTATCGGTTGGTGACGGAGCTTCGTCCCGCACTTCGGTAGCGGGTCACTTAGGGGAGAGAAGGAGAGAGGAAGATGAGAAGGTTCGGTTTGGCGGTCGCGGCGCTGCTCGCGACCGTGGTCGCGGCGTGCGGTGGAGACGACAACAACGCCCCCGCGGACAAGGCTTCGACGGGCGGCAAGCTCGAAGGGTCGATCAGCGTCTGGATCATGGATCCGGGCTCGCCGAAGATCCAGGGCGTCGTCAATCAGTACGGCAAGGACTTCGAGGCCGCGAACCCCGGCACGAAGGTCGACATCCAGTTCGTCCCGTGGGCGCAGGCGCACGACAAGTTCGTGACCGCGATCGCCGGCGGCAAGGTGCCCGACGTGGCCGAGATGGGCACGACGTGGACGCCGGAGTTCGCCGACCAGGGCGCGCTGCTCGAGCAACCGGGGATCGGTGACGGCGAGTACGTCTCCTCCCTCGTGGATGCGGCGACCCTCAACGAGAAGGTCTACGGCAAGCCGTGGTACGCGGGCGCGCGCTCGCTGATCTACCGCAAGGACATGCTCGAGAAGGCGGGCGTCGAGCCGCCCAAGACGTGGGACGAGATGACGGCCGCCGCCAAGGCGATCAAGGAGAAGAACAAGGGCGTCTATCCGGTCGGCTTCACGGGGCTCAGCGAGCACATGTACCTGCCGACGATCTGGCAGGCCGGCGGCGAGATCGCGACCCAGGAAGGGGACACCTGGAAAAGCGCGCTCAACTCCCCGCAGGCCGCTGAGGCGATCGACTGGTACTCGTCCTTCTACAAGGAGGGCTACGTGCCCAAGGCCGCCGTCGGCTGGGAGGAGCCGGACGCCCAGACCGCCTTCATCAACGGTGACGTGGCGATGTTGATCGCGGGCGGCTGGGGCTACAACTCGATCATCGCCACCAAGCCGGAGCTCGAGGAGAAGATCGGCACCGCGCTCACGCCCACCGGCCCGTCCGGAAAGGGCACCGCGTTCGCGGGCGGCAGCCACCTCGTGCAGTTCACCGAGTCCGGCAACCACGAGCTGGGCGCCGCGTTCATCGACTTCATGCTCCAGCCCGACCAGCTGAACAAGTTCACGGGCGAGATCGGCTTCCTGCCCGGCACGACCGCCGGCATCGAGGCGTCGGGCTACCTCGAGGACCCGCAGCGCAAGCCGTTCGCGGAGCAGTTGCTCAAGGCGTCCGCCGTCTACCCGCCGTCGCCCAAGTGGGGCGGTCTGGAGGGCGCGAACATCTTCGACGGCCAGATCCAGAAGGTGATGAAGGGCGAACAGGCCGCGCAGGACGCGGTCGCCGAGCTCGCGACGAAGATGGACGAGGAGTTCGCCGGGTGAGCATGGCCCCGGCAGCCGTCCAGGCGGGGCGAAGGACCGCCCCGCGTCCGCCCGCGATGATGATCGCCCGCCGTGCGGTGAACCGGCTCACCCTCCCGGTTCTCCTCCTCCTCCCGGCACTGATCATCATCGCGGGCCTGGTCGGCTACCCGCTGGTCCGCACGGTCTACCTGTCGTTCACGGACACCGGCCTCGGCGAGCTGATCTACGGCGGCTCGACGTGGGTGGGTCTGGAGAACTTCCGGGAGGTCTTCGCGGACGAGCACCTGCGCGCGTCGCTGGTGAACACGGTCGTGTTCGGGACGGCGTGCGTGGTCGGGACGATGGTGCTCGGCTTCGCGGTCGCGCTGCTGCTCAACCAGCGGCTGAAGGGCAACCTGTTCTTCGGGGTCGCCGTACTGCTGCCGTGGGCGGTCCCCGCGCTGGCCGCGAGCGCGATCTGGAAGTGGCTGTTCGACGCGCGCTACGGCTTCGTGAACTGGGCGCTGGTGAACCTCGGCTTCGAGGGCTTCGCCGACTACGCCTGGTTCGCCGGCCGCTGGAGCGCGTTCGTCGCGATCTTCATCACGGTCGTGTGGCAGTCGTTCCCGTTCGTGGCGCTGGCGCTGCTGGCCGGGTTGCAGACGATCCCGAAGGAGATGCTGCAGGCCGCGGCCGTCGACGGCGCGGGCGCGTGGCAGCGCTTCCGCCTGGTCACGCTGCCGCTGCTGCGGCCGATCGTCGCCGTGCTGGTGATCTTCTCCACGATCTGGGACTTCAAGATCTTCGACCAGATCTACGTGATGGCGGCCGGGGTGCCGGACCGCTCGGCCGACACCGCGGCGGTCGCGGCCTACCGCGAAGGCTTCGCGCTGTCGCACTACGGGCTGGGCAGCGCGGTCGCCGTCGTGCTGTTCCTGATCCTGCTCGCGTTCTCGCTCGTGTACGTGAAGCTGATCGGGCGCGAGGGGGAGCTCGGATGAGGTGGGTGCTCAAGCGCGGGTGGATGTACGCCGCGATGGCGCTCGTCGCGCTGTTCGCGCTGTTCCCGATCTACTGGATCGTGATCACGTCGCTCAAGCCGCGGTCGGAGATCTACACGCGCACGCCGGACCTGTGGCCGAGCGACCCGCAGTGGGACCAGTACCCGCGCGTGCTCGGCGAAGGGCACGTCGGCCGGGCGCTGATGAACTCGCTGATCGTCGCCTCCGGCACCATGGTGATCTGCCTGCTGGTGAGCGCCGGCGCCGCGTACGTGCTCGCGCGCTACCGGGTGCGGATCACACGCATCCTGCTGATCCTGGTGCTGATGACGCAGATGTTCCCGCTCGTCGTGCTCGTGATCCCGCTGTTCGTGACCATGCGCAAGGCCGGGCTGCTCGGCACGTACTGGTCGCTGATCATCACCTACCTGGCGTTCAGCGTGCCGCTGGCGATCTGGGTGATGCGCGGGTTCGTGATGTCGATCCCGGAGGAGCTCGAGCACGCGGCGCGCATCGACGGCGCGACGCGGATCGGCGCGATGTGGCGCGTCGTGCTGCCGCTGGCCGCGCCGGGGCTGGCGGTCACGGCGGTGCTGAGCTTCCTCGAGGGGTGGAAGGAGTTCCTGCTGGCCCTGACGTTCATCAACAGCGAGGAGCGCAAGACCACGCCGCTCGTGCTGCAGACGTTCGTGGGCCGCGGCGACACCGACTGGGGTGCGGTGATGGCGACGTCGGTCCTGTATACGTTGCCCGTGGCGGTCGTCTTCGTCCTCGCGCGCAAGCACCTGATGACCGCGCGCACGGCCGGGGCGGTAAAGGGATGAGGCTGGGCGTGGAAGCGGCGCTGGTCGACGGCGCGCTCGTCCCCGGCGACGTCGCGGTGGACGGCGGCGTGGTCACCGGCGTGGGATTGTCCGGTGCGGGAAGCGGGATCGCCGCGCCCGGGTTCATCGATCTGCAGGTGAACGGGTTCGCGGGCGTGGACCTGATGGCCACCGACCATGACGGGTACGTGCGGGTGGGGGAAGCGCTGCTGGCGACCGGGACGACGGCGTTCCAGCCGACGTTCGTGACGGCGCCGGAAGCCGCGCTGCTGGACGCGCTGCGCGCGATGCCTGTGGGCGGCATCGGCGCGCGCGTCCTCGGCGCGCACCTGGAAGGTCCGTTCCTGTCGCCGCGGCGGATCGGCGTGCACGACCCCGCGCATCTGTCCGCGCCGGACCTGGCGCTGCTGCGCCGGTTGTTGGAGGTCGCGCCGGTGTCGCAGGTGACGATCGCCCCGGAGCTGCCGGGGGCGTTCGAGCTCGTGGACGAGCTGGTCGCGCGCGGCGTGACGGTGAGCGCCGGCCACACCGACGCGACCGCCGCCGAGGCGCACCTGGGCTTCGCCCGCGGGATCACGACCGTCACGCACCTCTTCAACGCCATGCGGCCCTCGACGTCGCGCGACCCGAGCGTTGGCTTCGCGGCGCTGGCGCGGGAGGATGTGCTCGTGCAGATGATCGTGGATCTGCACCACGTCGCTCCGGACACGGTCCGGGTGGCGTGGAACGCGGCCGCGGGCCGGTTCGCGCTGGTCACCGACGCCGCGCCCGCGGCGGGGATGGGGGACGGCGAGTTCGTGCTCGGCGGGCGCCGGATCGAGGCCGAGGACGGCGTCGTCCGCGGGCCCGAAGGGCAGCTCGCGGGGAGCGCGTTGACGATGGTCGAGGCCGTGCGCAACCTGCACGGGCTCGGTGTGAGGCTCGAAGCCGCCCTGGGGGCGGCGAGCGAGGTGCCCGCGCGGATCGCGGGCCGGCCGGATCTCGGACGCCTTGTCCCCGGGGCGCCGGCGGACGTGGTGGTGCTCGACGATCGCCTCGGGATCCGGCAGGTTTTGGTCGACGGCCGCGAACGGGTGGGAGGTTTCAGTTGAGCATCCGCGTCGAAGCGGTGACGAAGGCGTACAAGAACGGGCCGCGGGCCGTGGACGAGGTGTCCCTGGAGGTCCGCGACGGCGAGTTCATGGTGCTCGTCGGGCCCTCCGGCTGCGGCAAGTCCACGCTGCTGAAGCTGATCGCGGGCATCGAGGAGGTGACGGACGGCCGCATCTACATCAGCGACCGCGACGTCACGCTGCTCGATCCGCGCAAGCGCGACATCGCGATGGTCTTCCAGTCCTACGCGCTGTACCCGCACCTGTCCGTGCGCCAGAACCTCGGGTTCGGGCTCAAGCTGCGCAAGACGGGCAAGGCCGAGATCGCGGCGCGCGTGGACGAGGTCGCGCGCATCCTCGGGCTGGAGGAGATGCTGGACCGCAAGCCGGGCGAGTTGAGCGGCGGGCAGCGCCAGCGCGTGGCGATGGGCCGCGCGATCGTGCGCGAGCCGCAGGCGTTCCTGATGGACGAGCCCTTGAGCAACCTCGACGCCAAGCTGCGCGTCTCCATGCGCGCGCAGCTCTCGCGCCTGCACGAGCGGCTCGGCGTGACGACCGTCTACGTCACCCACGATCAGGTGGAGGCGATGACGCTCGGCCAGCGCGTGGCCGTGCTGCGCGGCGGCGTGCTGCAGCAGTGCGACACGCCCGAGCAGCTGTTCGACCATCCCGCCAACCTGTTCGTGGCGGCGTTCATCGGCTCACCGGCGATGAACCTGGTCGAGGCCGAAGGCGGCCGCTTCGGGTCGTGTGCGGTGCCCTCGCCGGTCGAGGGCCGCTGCATCCTGGGCATCCGCCCGCACGACCTCAAGCTCGGCCCCGGCATCCCGGCGGTCGTCCAGGTGGTCGAGCGGCTCGGGACCGAGACGCACGTCGTCGCGGGCATCGACGCGCCGCGGCTGCGGTCGGCCGCTCTGGCCGACGCGCTGGACGCTTCTGCGGCCGACGACGACGTCCTGCTCGCCGAGGACGACCGCGCTTCGTTCACGGTCGTGCTGGACGCCCGCGCGCCGGTGGCGGTCGGCGACCGGATCGAGCTTACGGTCGACCCGGATCGCCTCCACCACTTCGACGCGGACTCAGGAAACGCAGTTGATCTTGGGGCCCTCGCCGGCGGTCGCCGGGAAGTTGTCGCGCCGCGGGGTGTCTGAGTTCGTCGTGCACAGGCGCTTGCCGATCAGCACCGGGCTGGTCGGGAACTCGAGCGGGCCCGCGTTGCGCAGGCGGTCGGCGCCGGCCGGGTTGCGGTAGAGCTCGACCGCGTCGCCCTTCTGCGTGACGACCGCGATCGCGTTGCGCTCGTTGGCGGTGACGAAGACGTTGTCGCGGTCGTCGAGCACGATCCCGTCCGCACCGTCGAGGTACGGGTGCTGGACGAGCACGTTGTCCAGGCAGAGCGTGTTCGGCGTGAACGTCGTGTCGCAGCCCGTGCGTGAGAGCACGCGGCCGCGCCGGTCGACGAACACGCGCCAGATCGCGCCGCGCGCGGTGTCGGCGACGAACAGCGTCCCGTCGCGCCCGAACGCGAGCCCGTTGGCGACGATCGCCTGCGAGCCAAGCGTGTTGGACGCCTGCCGGCTCGTCTCGGTGATCGTGATCGTCCCCGGCGGCAGCCCGCGCACATCGCGCCCGACGCCGCCGGGCTGCGCATCGTTGGCCATCGGCTGCACGCGGAACATCTCGACGGGCGCGCGGTCGCGGCCGATCCGCCATACGCGGCCCTGGCCAGTCCCGCCGTCGGACACCCACAGATCGCCGCGCACGTCGAACGCCACACCGTTGGAGCCGGGCACGCCCTCCGCGTACACCTCCGCCGTCGGCGGCGTGCGCTCGTCGGGCCGCAGGACCATGATCCGGCCGCTGTCGGCGATGTAGAGCCGCCCGTCCGGTCCGAACGCGAGCCCGGCCGGGTTGCACGGTGCGGGCAGGCTGCCCACCACGCCCGTCCCGGCCTGCAGCACCGGACAGACCGCATTCGTCACCCGTCCGGGAGCGAACAGATTCCCGCGTCTGTCAGCTGTCAGCCCTTCGATCGACACGCCCGCCGGAGGCGTGAAGACGGTCGTCCACTTGGCGTCGGGCCGCAGCGGGCGCGGCCCGTCGTCGCCGTGACCGACGGCGGTGGCGGCGAGGCCGGTCGCGGCGGCGACGGTCGCGGCCGCGAGGAGAGTTCTCCGCATGCCCGGTACTACGTGGGCGACGGGTGAGTGGTTCTACAAATCCCGTCTGACGAGCGACATCGCTGACAGGGCGAGCATGAGCGCCACCCACACGACCGCCCACAGCACGTAGGCGGCGGTCAGGCCCGACGCGCTGAGGAACGGGTGGCCCTCGAACGCCTCGGTGAACTGCGACAGCAGCCCCGGCGACTGGAACGCGTTCATCGCGCCCCGCCACAGACCGTCCGTGGGCAGCAGCACGCGGGACACCGTGCCGACGCGCTCGACGGCTTCGTTCTCCAGCGCCACACCGAGGCCGCCCACGACGCCGGCGATCCAGGTCGCCCCGAACAGCCCCACGGCCACGATCCCCGACGCCATCGGCGAGATCAGGGTGGAGAGCAGCAGCCCGAGCGTGAGCAGCACGACCGTCTGCCCCGCCAGCAGCGCCAGGCCCACGAACGGCGAAGGCGGCCAGTAGCCGGTCGTCGCCCACACCACGAGCAGCTGCGCGAGCCCGGCGGCCGCGACGAACCCGCTGCCGAAGCCCGCGAGCCCGAGCCACTTGCCGACCAGCACCGCGGAGCGGCGGATCGGGCGGGCGAGGATGGCCAGCGCCATGCCGGACTCGATCTCGCCCGCCAGGATCGGCCCGGCCAGGAACGCCGTGCCGAGCGCGGCGATCAGGCTCAGCCCGAACATCACGAGGTTCAGGACGGTCGAGGTCGCGAGATACGCCTCGCCCGTGGTGAGCCCGCTGAACTCGGCGTCGATGCGGGAAAAGCCGAACGCGCTCACGGCGAGCAGGACGAGCATCAACCCGGCCAGCGAGCGGACGACGCGCCGGCGCGACGCCTCGCGCAGGGTCAGCCCCGCGAAGATCCAGACGGTCCGCAGCGTCATGGCTCGCGGAGGATGTCGAGGAGCCGTTGCTCGAGGCTGATGCGCGCGGGCTCGACACTGTGCACACGCACGCCGAGCGCGACGAGGTCGGCGACCAGGTCCGGCACGACGTCGGCGTCTTCGAGCACGACGGTGAACGCGTCGCCCGCGCGGGTGACCTCGCCGGCCGCGGCGAGCCGCGCCAGCGCGCGGTCGTCGACGGTCTCGAGCCGCAGCCGCAGCTCCCGCCGGCCGAGCAGCTCAGCGAGCGTGCCGGACGCGGCGAGCCGACCCTTGTCCAAGATCACGACCCGGTCGCACACGCGCTCGACCTCGCCGATCAGGTGCGAGTTGAGCAGCACGGCGACGCCCCGCTCGCGCAGCGACGTCACCAGGTCGCGCACGTCCGCGCGGCCGAGCGGGTCGAGCGCGCTCGTCGGCTCGTCGAGGATCACGAGCTCCGGCCGGCTGACCAGCGCCACGGCCAGCCCTAGCCGTTGCTGCATGCCCTTCGAGAAGCCGCCGACCCGATCGCGGGCGCGTTCGCCGAGGCCGACCGCCGCGAGCGACTCGCGTTGGGCGCCGTCGTCGACCTCCACACCGGACAGCTTCACGTGCAGCGCCACGACCTCCGCGGCGCTCAGCCACGGCTGGTAGCGGAACAGCTCGGGCAGGTAGCCGACGCGGGCGCGCGCCTCCGGGTCGCCGGCGCGCCGCCCGAGCAGCAGCACCTGGCCCGCGTCCGGGTGCACGAGCCCGAGCAGCATCTTGATCACGCTCGTCTTGCCCGCGCCGTTGGGCCCGAGCAGGCCGACGACCTCACCGCGGCCGACGGTGAAGGACACGCCGTCGACCGCGGTCTGCCGCCCGTAGCGCTTGCGCAGCCCGGAGCACCAGACCGCGGGCGAGGGCGGCCGCTGCGCCAGCGCCTCGCTCACCGCAGCCCGCGCGCCACGGTCAGCACCTCGTCCTCGCTGAGCGTCCCCGCGACGAGGTTCACGCGCTCGTCGCGCACCCACACGACGCCCGAGAGCGCGCCGTCGCGCGTCCGGAAGACCGTGGCCCGCGTGCCACCGACGTCGGTCGTCGAGGTCGTCAGCTGATCGGCCGGGATCGGAATCGGGAACGTCCCGTCGGCGCCGCCGAACCGGCGCAGCTGCGCCGCCACGTCCTCCGGCAGCCCCGGCAGGGACAGCAGGTAGCCGCGGGCGGTCTCGAACGGGACGCCGGTCGAGAACACCTTCGGCGCGCCGGCCCGGCCGACCATCAGCGCGGGCAACCCGCTGTTGCCCGGCCAGATCGTGGCCACGCCCGGCCCGACCACCAGCCGGAACGGCTCCCCGTCGAGCCCCGCGGGCAGCGGCGGCAGCGGCTCGCCCGCCCGCGCCGCCGCCTCGCGCGCCTTCGCCGCCGAGAAGGTGAACACGGCCGTCGCCTGCTCGCTCGCCTGGAACGCCGGCACGCCCGTGACGCCGCTCGGCAGCTGCGCCACCTCCGGCACGGTCAGCCCCGTCAGCTCCGCGGCGGAGCGCGCGTCCTTGACGCTGCGCACGTTCGGCTCCTTGATCACCTCGACGTCACCGTACGCGGACAGGTCCGGCAGCCCGACGAGGTCGGCCTGGTTGATCGCCAGCGGAGCGACGTCGCGCGTGGAGAAGATCTCCAGCCAGTCCGCGGCGGCCGCCACGCCGGCGCCCGTCAGCAACGCGGCGACGCCGAGCATCGCCGCCGTCTGCCCGCGCAGCGAGAACCGACGTCGCCGCGCACGTGGCGGCGCGGCCGGCGCCTCCACCGCCAGCGCGTGCGCGAATCGCTCCCACGCCGCGTCCACGTCCACCTCGACGTCCACGGCCAGGGCGGACGCGGCGAACGCGGCGTCCTCCTGCGCCTCGGCCAGGGCGGCGCTGCAGGTCGAGCACCCGATGACGTGATCGGCTTCGGCGTCGGCGACGCCGATCGGCTCGTCGAGCAGCCGGCGCAGCGTGCCGTCACTCGGATGGCGCATGACGGTTCAACTCCTTGCGTAGGGCGGATTCGGCGCGCCGCACCGTGGTGCCGACGCTGGACGGGGAGAGGTCGAGCGCGGCCGCGACCTCGGCGTAGCTGAGCCCGCTGTGGCGCAGCACCAGCGCGACGGCCTGCTTGCGCGGGAGGCGGGACAAAGCCGCGCGGACCTGCGCGCGCTCGTCGCGCGCGGCGACCGCGTCCGCGATGTCCGGCGCGACGCCGTCCCCGCGCACGGCTTGCTCACGCGCCGCGCGCCGTTTGCCGGACCGGATGTGGTTGAGCGCCGTGTGCGCCGCGGCGACGGACAGCCAGCCCATCGCCTCACCGGCCGGCACCGATGAGCGGCCGAAGCTCAGGAACACCTCCTGCGCGACGTCCTCGGCCTCGTTCCGCGAGCCCAGCACCCGGGCCGCGACGGACACGACCCGGGGATAGGCGCTGCGGAAGATCGACTCGAGATCGCTCCGGACGGGGGCGGCTGGAGACGGGGTGGACACTGCCATACCCGTCTAGCACCGCCGCTCCGCCGAATGTGACTACGCCGGCTGCGCCGCCCGGTCGCGCCGGGCGAGCCGGCGCTGCACCATCACGTTCAGGCCCATCAGGATCAGGACCACGACCAGCAGCATCGTCGCCAGCACGTTGACCTCGGCGGGCACGCCCTGGCGGGTCGCGCCGAAGATGAACAGCGGGAACGTCTGCGTCTGGCCCGCGTTGAACGCCGTGATCACGTAGTCGTCGAACGAGATCGCGGCCGACAGCATCGCCGCCGCGGCCACGCCGGGGAAGATCATCGGCAGCGTGACCTTGCGGAACGCCGTCCACTCCGATGCGCCCAGGTCCATGGCCGCCTCCTCGATGTGGCGGTCCATCCCCTCCAAGCGCGCTTTCACCGTCACCACGACGTAGGACACGGTGAACATCACGTGGGCGATGACGATCGTGACGAACCCCGTGTTGATGTTCAGCGTCAGGAACATCGCCAGCAGCGAGGCGCCGAGCACGACCTCGGGCGACGCGAGCGGCATGAACACGAAGAAGTCGATCGCCGAGCGTCCGCGGGAGCGGTAGCGCACGAGCGCCATCGCCATGAACGTGCCCAGGGCGGTCGCGATCGCCATCGAGATGAGCGCGATCTCGACGCTGTTCACCAGTGCTCGCGCCAGGTCCGGGTCCGCGAACGGGTCGGTCCAGTGGCGCAGGGTGAAGCCCTGCCAGGTGAAGTTGAAGCGGCCCTGGTTGTCGTTGAACGAGAACAGGACCACGATGAAGATCGGGATGAACAGGTACAGCAGCGCGAGCGCCGACCATACGGCGAGCGCGCCGTGGCGCAGCCGGTCGCGCGAGCTCCCGCCGCGGCCCGGAGGAGCGGCGATCTCTTCCTCGACGGCGCGGCCCGCGGCGGGTGGAGCTTCGATGGTCATCTCAGACCGCCGCCTGGGTCAGGTTGCGCGCGCCCAGCAGCCGGGCGTACAGGAAGATGCCGACGAGGATGAACAGCATCAAGGTGAACGACAGCGCCGCCGCCTGCGGGTAGTCGAGGATGTTCAGGAACTTGGACTGGATGACGTTGCCGATCATGTACTGCTGCGGCGTCCCGAGCAGCGCGGCGTTGATGAAGTCGCCGCAGGCCGGGATGAACGTCAGCAGCGAGCCGGCGAAGATGCCCGGCAGCGCGAGCGGCACCGTCACCTTGCGGAACGCGGTCGCGCGGCTCGCGTAGAGGTCGGTCGCGGCTTCCAGCAGCCGCGGGTCGATCTTCTCCAGCGCCACGTACAGCGGCAGCGCCATGAACGGGAGGAAGTTGTAGGTGATGCCGGCGATCACGGCCGTGCTCGAAGCGAGCAGTCGCCCGTCGTCGGAGAGCAGCCCGAGCGTGCGGAACACGCTCACCACCGTGCCGTCGTCGGAGAGGATCAGCTGCCACGCCACCGTCCGCAGCACGTAGGACATGAAGAACGGCAGGATGATCAGCAGCAGGATCAGGTTCTTCCAGCGCCCCGCGTGGAAGGCGGCGAAGTACGCGAGCGGGAACCCGATGATCAGGCACAGGACGGTCGAGATGCCCGCGTACAGGATCGAGCGCCCGAACTGCTCCTTGTATTCGGAGATCGCGTCCCAGTAGTTGCTGAACGTCCACGTGAGGTCGTAGCCCTGTTCGGGGTTGCCGCTCATCAGCGAGACGCTCGCCTGATTGAGCAGCGGATACAGGAAGAAGATCAGCAGCCACAGCAGGCCCGGGCCGATGAACAGCCAGGGAAGGAGCTTGCGACGACGCTGGAGGCTCATGCGCCCGTCACCTTCGCCATCGCCTCCTTCATCGTGCGCTCGTCGTTGTCCGACAGCGCCGGGTACGGGTGCAGCTTGGCCCGGATCTCGTCCGGCGGGAAGATCAGCGGGTTGTTGGCGATCTCCGGCTCGGTCTTCTCCACGATCTCCTGCACGCCCTTCACCGGCGACAGGTAGTTGACGTAGATCGCGAGCGTCGCGGCCACCTCCGGCTCGTAGACGAAGTTCATCATCGTCTCGGCCGCGTACATGTTCTCGGCCTTGGCCGGGATCATCATGTTGTCGGTGAACAGCATCGCGCCCTCGTCGGGGTAGACGAACTTCAGGTCCGGGTTGTCGGACTGCAACTGCACGATGTCACCGGAGTAGGCGAGCGCGACCCAGATGTTGCCCTTGGCCAGGTCGGTCGAGTAGTCGTTGCCGGTGAAGCGCCGGAACTGGCCGGCGTCGGCGGCCTGCTGGATCTTCTCGATCCCGCTCAGGATCTGGTCGATCTTGGCCTCGGTGGGGTTGACGCCCATGCTCAGCAGCGCCGTCGAGGCCGAGTCGTAGGCCTCGGTCAGCATCGTCACCCGGCCCTTGAACGCCGGGTCGAACAGGTCCTTGGCCGAGTTGAGCTCGCGGCCGGTCTTCTTCGGGTTGTAGCCCAGGCCGACCGCGCCCGACTGCCACGGCACTGTGTAGTCGCGCTTTTTGTCGTACGGAACTGACTTTAGGTTGTCGACGAGGTTCTTGGTGACGTTCGGCAGGTTCTTCTTGTCGAGCGGCTCGACGTAGCGGTTGCGCACCCACTTGACGGCCATGAAGTCCGTCAGCGTCACGATGTCGCGCCCGATCGGCCGGCCGGCCTGCAGCTGCTGGCGGACCTTGCCGTAGAACTCGTCGTTGTCGTTGATGTCCTCGACGTACTTGACGTTGCCGCCGAAGCGCTTGTCGAAGTCCTTGAGCACTTCCTTGTCGATGTACAGCGGCCAGTTGGAGAACGTCCAGTCGCCGATCGGGACCTTCGGGTGCGTGATCTGCGGGATCGGCGTCGCGGCCTTCTGCGCCTTCTCGAGCGTTCCCTCGATGCCGCAGCCCGCGAGCGCGTAGGCGAGCGCGAGCGATCCACCACGGCCGAGGAACTTCCGGCGGGTGTGCGGATCAGCCACGCTGCACCACGAACGTGTGCTCGGGCTTCCACACCAGCTGAACTTCGCGGCCCGCGCCGAACGCCTCCGTGCCGTCGGTGTTCTGCGCGAACACCGTGAGCTCCTCGCCGCCCGCGGCCTGGATGACGTACTGGATCGACACGCCCAGGAAGGCCGCGACGAGGATCTTGCCGCGCAGCACGTTCGAGCCGTCCGGCACCGGCTCGCCGTCCAAGATCAGGGTGATCTTCTCCGGCCGCACGCCGATCTGCACGTCGCCGATCAACCCCGCGCACTCGGGCGCGTGCAGCGCGACGCCGTCGTGGGTGGCGACGCGCTGGTCGCCGGTGACCTTCGCCTCGATCAGGTTCGAGATGCCGAGGAAGTTGGCCACGAACGCCGTGCGCGGGCGCTCGTAGAGCTCGGTGGCCGAGCCGGCCTGCTCGATCCGGCCGCCGTTCATGACCGCGATCGTGTCGGCCATGCTCATGGCCTCCTCCTGATCGTGGGTCACGTGCACGAACGTGATGCCGACGTCCTGCTGGATGCGCTTGAGCTCGATCTGCAGCTGCTTGCGCAGGCGCAGGTCCAGCGCGCCGAGCGGCTCGTCGAGCAGCAGTGCCCGTGGGCGGTTGACCAGCGCGCGGGCGAGCGCCACGCGCTGCTGCTGGCCGCCCGAGAGCTGTGCGGGCTTGCGCTTGCCGAGGTGGCCGAGCTGCACGAGCTCGAGCGCCTCGTTCGCGCGCTTGAGCGCCTCCGCCTTGCCGACCTTCTTGCGCTCGAGGCCGAAGGCGACGTTGCGCTCCACGCTCAGGTGCGGGAACAGCGCGTAGGACTGGAAGACGGTGTTGACGTCGCGCTTGTAGGGCGGCAGCTGCGTGACCTCCGAGCCGCCGAGGAACACCTTGCCCTCGGACGGGTCCTCGAACCCGCCGATCATCCGCAGCGTCGTCGTCTTGCCGCACCCGGACGGGCCGAGCATGGCGAAGAAGCTTCCGCGCGGGATCGACATCGTGAGGTCGTCGACCGCCGTCATGTCCCCAAAGCGCTTGCTGACGCCATCCAGATGGATGTCGGCCTCGGCCTGCGTTGCTGCCACCCTCGCTCCTTCCGTCTGACCGATGCTCACCCTTCCGGGTGGACGGGACCGTCGCAATGGACAGTGGGTCGGATGTTAAGCGATCATGGATGACAGAACGTCATGCTCAGCCTCGCCGACGTGCTCGATCTGCCGGTGGTCAGGCGCGCGTTGCCCGAGGTTGTCGTCGGCGACGCCGCTCTAGACCGCGACATCCGCTGGGCGCACGTCATCGAGCTGCCCGAACCTGACGATCTGTTGAAGGGCGGCGAGCTCGTGCTCACCA
This sequence comes from Solirubrobacter deserti, assembly GCF_003344625.1. Classification (GTDB taxonomy): domain Bacteria; phylum Actinomycetota; class Thermoleophilia; order Solirubrobacterales; family Solirubrobacteraceae; genus Solirubrobacter; species Solirubrobacter deserti. The sequence continues at coordinate 774,012 of NZ_QPKJ02000001.1, forward strand.
CGGGGCTCGGCGCGAGCGCCGACCCGGGCGCGTGGACCGCCTCGCTGGTCGAGCAGGGCATGGCCGCGCTGGCGGTGGAGCTGGGCACCTCGTGGCGTGACGTCCCGTCCGCCGTCGTCGCCGGCTGCGCCCGCGCCGGCGTGCCCGTGATCGCCTTCCACCGTCCCGTGCGCTTCATCGAGATCACCGAGACCGTGCACGCCGCGGTCGTCAACGCGCAGTTCGCCCTGCTCGCGCGCGGGGAGGAGATCCACCGCCGCTTCACCGAGCTGATCCTGCGCGGGCGCGGCGTGCCGGAGATCCTCGCGGAGCTGTGCGCCGCCGTCCGCAACCCGGTCGTGCTCGAGGACGCGAGCGGCTCCCTCGTCTACTACGTGTCCGGCCCGCCGGGCGACGACCTCGCGCTGTCCGCCTGGGCCGACCTGCACCGCGCGGAGGCTCGCGGCGAGGTCGCCGAGGGCGCCGTCTGCGCCGACGTGCGGCTGCTGGACTCGGGCTGGGGCCGGCTGATGGCGCTCTCGCTCGAGAACCGGCTCGACGACTTCGACCGCGTCGCCGTCGAACGCGCGGCGCTGGCCGTGGCCGTCGACCTGCTCGGCCAGCAGCACGACGAGCAGCTGCGCGCCCGCTCGCGCGGCGCCTTCCTGTCCGAGCTCGCCGACGGGCGCGTGGAAGAGCACGACGCGCGCCGCCGCGCTGAAGCCCTCGGCTTCCCCGGCACGGGGCGCGGCGCGTTGCTGCCGGTGGTGGCCGCGTGGCGCCATCCGGCGTACGCCCGGGGGAGAGGCCGGCGCAGCGCGACAGGCGGCTCCGCCGCGGGCGGGCCGCCGCGCGGCCACGGCACCGGCCCCGCCGGCGGCCTCGGCGCGCCCTCACGCCCCGTCGGCGGCCTCGCCGGCCCCGGTCGCGACCTCGCCGCGCCGGGCCACGATGCCGCCGACTGGCCGGCGGACGCGGTGGTCGCCGACGGCGTCTCGTGGACGAGGCTGTCCGGCGACCTCCGCGCCGCGCTCGCCTCGACGGGGCTCGCCGTCCTGCTCGGCCCGCGCGACGTCGACCTGCTCGTCCTGCTCGCGCTTGGCACCCGCGGCTACGACGAGGCGCTCGTCGAGCACGTCGCGCACCTGTTCCACGGCGCGCTGGACCGCCACGGGCTCGGCCCCGCCGACGCCGCGCTCGCCGTCGGCGGGCCCGCGGACACGTGGACCGCCGCCGGGCAGGGCCTGCGGCGCGTACGCCGCTCGGCCGGCGCGGCCACCTCGTTGCCCGCGCGACGCTGGTACGACGCGCGCCGTCCGGGCGTCGCCGACCTGCTGCACGAGCTGCGCGACACGCCGGAGCTCGAGGCGTTCGTCGAGGACCAGCTCGGCCCGCTGCTCTACGACGGCTCGCCCCGCACGCGGGTGCTGCTGGAGACGCTGGAGGCCTACCTCGCGGCCGGCGGCCGCAAGGCCGAGGCCGCACGGGCGCTGCATCTCGAGCGCCAGTCGCTCTACCTGCGGCTCCGCCGCATCGAGGAGGCGCTCGGCGTCTCGCTCGAGGATGAGGACGTCATCCTGGGCCTGCATCTCGCCGTCCGGGCGCGGCGCTTCCGGCGCGGCGCGCGCTGAGGCGCCCTCGGCGGCGTGCCGAGGGCGCCCGTCACGCGCTCACGGCTGTGTCGTCGACAGCGTGAACGTGAGCGTCTTGCTGTAGGTGCCCGTGCGCAGCGGTTCCGCTCGCCCGATGGCCTGCGAGAAGGCCAGGGTGACCGAGTCGTTGCTCCGCGGGCCGGTGTAGGCCAGCAGCGGGGTCGGAGCGGCCGAACCGCCGATCGACGCGGGCGCGGAGCCCGTTCCGCCGTCGCTGGTGGCCGCCACCATCAGCGGGTTCTGCAGCGTGAACGCGCCGTTGACCAGCCGGCCCGTGCCGGTCGGGCTCGCATCAGCCACGCTGAGCAGCGCGTCGCCCGCCGTCGAGATCACGTCGGCGGTCGTGCCCGCGGTGTACGTGCGGTCGACGCCCGGCACGAAGGGCTCGAACGTCGCGGGCCGGTTGATCGACAGCGAGAGCGTCGCGGGCACCGAGCCCGAGACGGTTCCCTCGGCCTCGACGCCGGCCGCCGACACGATCCGGTTGCGCTGGTCGGCGGTGATCGTCCCCGCCGCCGCGAGGGCGTCGGCGACCGCGGCGACGTGGACGAGGAACTGCCCGTGGGACGGCCAGGTCTGCTCGTCCGCGATCAGGTCGTTGATCGAGCACCTCGCGGCGTCGACCGTGTTCGGCACGCCGGTGTCGGTCTCGCCGATGACGACCGTGGCGCGGCGATCGTCGAGGCGCGCAGCCTTCGTCATGCTGAGGTTCGGCAGCCCGGCCGGCCGGTTGGGCGTCTCGAGCTGCGGGTCGAGCAGGTACGGGAGCAGCGGACGCAGCGGCTGGGCCAGCTTGACCTGGACGATGCCGGCGCCCACCTGGCTCACCTCGACGCCGTGAGCGGCGAGCCGCGCCTGCACCGTGTTCGAGGTCCACGTCTGGCCGGCGAGCGGGGCGATCAGCGCGCCGGTCGCCCGGTGGGCGTACTGCTCGGCGGACAGCCGGTAGCCGCAGAAGGGCTCCAGCGCCACCGTGAACGGCTCGTTGACGCCGAACGGGACCTCGTACGGGTCGTCGTAGGCGCCGTCGAGGTACACCGGGCTGTCGTTGGCGACGTTGGCCGCCTTGGAGGCGGCCAGGACGGTCTGGATCGCCGGCAGGTTCTGACGGTGGTAGTCGAGCAGCGTCTGGATCGACCACAGGTGGGTGTACACGCGGCGCTTCTGGCCCGCGGGCGAGTTCGACGGCGCGTTCGGGCGTGCCGGGAGCGTGGCGTTGGCGGTCTCCAGCAACGAGCCCAGCATGTTCTTCATGCCGGCCATGTTGTGGTGGAAGCCCTCCCAGTTGTTGTTCGCCCAGCCGGTGTAGGGCCGCATCGACCAGCCCGCGCCGGCGCCGTCGCGGAACAGCCGGCCGATCGTCATCTCCTGGCCGAGCGACACCAGCTGCGCGTTGATGATCCGGCTGCGCGACCACGACGGGTCGGTGTCGGGCCCGCCGCCCTTCTCGTGCGCGTCGATGACGAGTTCGGGCTGGCTGCGGCGGATGGCGTCGGCGATCGCGAACGCCTCGGGATGGCGCAGCAGCAGGCTGTCGCGGTTGAGGTCCTGGTTGGCCGTGTTGGTGCGGCGGCCGGCAGCCTGTCCGTCCGGGTTGGCGGACGGGTTGATCAGCACCGTCGCGTGGCTGAGGATGTCGATGATGCGCGGGTCGTCCGAGAACGCGAGCTCGCGCAGCAGCATCAGGCACGCCTCCCGTCCCGACCGCTCCCCGCCGTGGACCGAGCACATGATGAACACGCCGGGCGAGTCGGCGATCTGCTCGACCGGCTTCGGCCGCGGGTAGCCGATGGTGGCCAGCAGCATCGGCCGGCCCTCGTGGGTGCTCCCGATGCTCTCCAGGCGGACACGCTCGCTGGCGGCGGCGATCCCCTGCACCACCTGCAGCTCGTTCTGATGGACGGTCCAGGTCGCCCCGTCGCTGAGCTCGAAGCCCGTGCGGAACTGCGCCGGTCCGTCGGGCTCCCGTGTCTGACCGTCGACCGGCGCCGACGGGGCGCCCACCGTCTCGCCCACCACCGCGCTCACCCGCCAGCGGTAGCGCTGGCCGAGCGTGAAGCCCGAGTCCGCGAAGGTCAGCTCGCGGGTGTAATTCACCGTCGGCGGCGCGCCGAGGTAGCGGTCCGGCAGCCAACGCCCGACGAGCACCGGCTCGCCGGCCGGCTCCTCGCCCTGCAGCGGCGTTCGCTCGATCCGGTACTCGGTTGCGCCTTCGACCGCGTTCCAGGACACGGTCGCGAAGCCCTGGCCCTGCTTGACCTGCACGCCGGTCGGCGCCTGCTGCGCGAAGGCCGGCGCGGCTGACAGTGCGAACGTGGTCGCGGCCAGCAGCACCCCGGCCGCGCGGCGCGGTCGCGCTGGGAACGACAACTCCACCATGGAACCCTCCCCTCGTGGAAGTGCCGCTGGAACTCCGGCGAACCCCATCGCCGGCGGGTCCGTTCACGGCACCCTCATACAGCGGTGCGTGTGTACGGGACCGCGCCGGGGACGTCAAGCGTTCCGGGCCGTCCGGGGGCTCAGATCAGCGTGCCTTCGCCGGTCGGCGCCGGCTTGTCCGACGTCGGCGGCCCGATCAGGATGAACCCGCGCGGCCAGCCGTGACCGCGCGTGACGGTGCGGCGCGTGAGCCGTTCCGGGGTGAGCTCGGTGACCTCGACGGCATCGGGCGAGAGCACCTGTTCGACGAACGCGACCCGGCCGTCGCCCCAGGACGCGATCGCGCCGATGGACGGCTTCCGGGCGAGCCGCTTGTCCGCCCACTGACCCGGGTCGGTGCGCGCGGCGAACAGCTTGTTGACGCGGAAGGCGACGTAGGCCGGACCCAGGTCGCAGTGCGGCGGGCAGGTGAACCCGTAGAGCGAGTGGGCCTTCTCCGGGCCCGTCTCGTCGTCGACCTCGGGCCAGGTGAGCAGCATCGTCGCGCCCACCGCCGCGAGCACCAGCAGTGCGATCCATCGCGTCACGGCGGCGAAGGGTCGCCCTTCGTCGGAAATGCGACAAGCGGCCTTTTCGTCCACCATGACGGAATGTCGGCGCGGAGCGGCCGGAACGCGACGTTCCGCCCATTGCGGGCACCCGGGCAGCCGGGCGAGCATGAAGCGCATGACTGTGCCCGACACGGTGGGGATCGACTCGCTCCAGGAGCAGGCGCACCGGCACCTGCTGATGCACTTCACGCGCAACGGCGCGTTCGGCCCGGGCGGCAAGCCGCTGCTCGTGCTCGAGCGAGGTGAGGGCTCCTACGTGTTCGACACCGAGGGCAACCGCTACTTCGACGGGCTGAGCTCGCTGTTCTGCTGCCAGATCGGCTACTCGTACGGCGAGGAGATGGCTTCGGTGGCGTCGGCGCAGATGTCGACGCTCGCGTTCAACACGAACTGGGCGACCGCGCACCCGCCGTCGATCAAGCTCGCGGCGGCGCTGGCCGAGCGCGCGCCCGGCGACCTGAACCGCGTCTTTTTCACCAACGGCGGCTCCGAGTCGGTCGAGGCGGCGTGGAAGATCGTCCGCCAGCACTACCTGGCCAAGGGTGAGCCGCAGCGCACGAAGGCGATCGCGCGCGAGATCGCCTACCACGGCGTGACGCTCGGCGCGCTGAGCTTCACCGGCGTGCGGCCGATGAAGGAGCCGTTCGGCGCCGCGCCGATCCCGGTCACGCGGATCGCCAACACCAACCGCTATCGCCACCCCGAGGGCGGCGACGAGGCGGCGTTCTGCGAGTACCTGCTCGAGGACGTCGAGCGCACGATCGTCGAGGCCGACCCGCAGTCGGTGGCGATGCTGATCGCCGAGCCCGTCCAGAACGCCGGCGGGTGCCTGGTCCCGCCCGAGGGCTACTGGCCCGGGCTGCGCGCGCTGTGCGACAAGTACGGCATCGCGCTCGTGGCCGACGAGGTCATCACGGGCTTCGGCCGCATCGGCGAGTGGTTCGCGTCCTCGCGCTACGGCGTCGCGCCCGACCTGATCACGTGCGCGAAGGGCATCACGTCCGCGTACGCGCCGATGGGCGCCGTGCTCGTGTCCGACAGGATCGCCGAGCCGCTGTACGAGGACGGCCGGATGCTCATGCACGGCATCACGTTCGCCGGGCACCCGGTGGCGAGCGCGATCGCGCTGCGCAACCTCGAGATCTTCGAGCGCGAGGGCGTGCTGGAGAACGTGCGCGCGCTGGAGCCCGTGATCCGCGAGCTGCTGGAAGGGATCAAGTCCCGCGTGCCGATCGTCGGCGACGTGCGCGGCGCCGGGTTCTTCTGGGCGCTCGAGCTCGTGCGCGACGCGGGCGAGTCGCGCTTCAGCGCCGAGGAGCGCGAAAAGCTCCTGCGCGGGTTCCTGTCCGGGCGCCTGCTCGAGGAAGGGCTGATCGCGCGGCCCGACGACCGCGGCGACGCCGTCCTGCACCTCGCGCCCCCGCTCACCAGCAGCCGCGAGGAGCTGGAGGAGATGGCCGCGAAGACCGAGGCCGTGCTGGCCGACGCGTCCGAGCGCTTCTACGTGGCGTGATGGTCCACACCGCGCACGGCTACTGGCTGGCGGAGGCCGGCGCGGTGGAGCCTGCCCCGGCGCTGGACGGCGAGGCGCGCGCCGACGTCGTGATCGTCGGCGGCGGCTACACCGGCCTGTGGACGGCGTGGCAGCTGCGCGAGCGCGGCGCATCCGTCCTCGTGCTCGAGGCCGGGCTGTGCGGGCACGGACCGAGCGGGCGCAACGGCGGTTTCTGCGAGACGCTGTGGACGCACCTGCCGTCGCTGGAGGAGCGCTTCGGCCGGGCGCGTGCGCTGAAGCTGTGCCGAGAGTCGGCCGAGAGCGTGCGCTCGATCGGGGAGTGGTGCCGCGAGCAGGAAGTGGACGCGTGGTTCACGCCCGGCGGCTACGTGATGGCGTCCACGGCGCCCGCCCACGACGCGATCGTCGACGAGATCGCCGAGGCCGCGCCGCCCGACCGGGTGCGTGTCCTGAGCGAAGGGGAGGTGCGGGCGCGCTGCGACTCGCCGCGCTTCCGCCGCGGGCTGCTCGTCGCCGACGACGCCACTGTGCAGCCCGCCCGGCTCGCGCTCGGCCTGCGTGAGCGGCTGCGGGACGTCATCCGCGAACGCTCGCGCGTCACCGCGCTGCGGGTGTCCGCCGACGGGGTGGAGGCCGAGACGGCCGGCGGGCGCGTGATCGCGGGCGCGGCGGTGCTGGCCATGAACGCCGCGACGCGCGGCGTGCCGCCGCTGCGCGACCGGTTGTCCGTGACGAGCTCCCACATCGTCCTCACCGAGCCGGTGCCGGACGTGCTCGCCGAGCTCGGCTGGTCCGGCGGCGAGTGCATCACCGACGCCCGCACGTTCGTGCACTACTTCCGCACCACGCGGGACGGCCGGATCGCCTTCGGCTGGGGCGGCGGCCGGCTCGCGCCCGGCGCTCGGCTCGGCGGCAAGATCGAGGTCGACGCCGAAGTCGCGACGCAGACGGCGCAGCACCTGGTCGAGATGTTCCCGCAGCTCGCAGGCCGCGCGATCACGCACGCGTGGGGCGGGCCGATCGACGTCTCGCCCTCGCACCTGCCGCAGATCGGCACGCTGGAAGGCGTTCCGGTGCACTACGCGTTCGGGTTCACCGGCAACGGCGTCGGGCCGTGCCACCTCGCCGGCCGTGCGCTCGCGGCGCTGGCCTCCGGCAGGACCACCGACCTCGCGCTCGAGGACGCCGAGCCGGTGCGCGTCCCGCCCGAGCCGTTCGCGTTCGCGGGCGGCATGCTCGTCCGGCGCGCGTTCCTGCGCAAGGAACGGCTGGAGGAGCGCGGCGCGCCCGTGGACCTGCTCACGCGCGCGGTCGCGGCTGCCCCGCGCGCGCTCGGCATTCACGTCGCGAGATAGAGCCCGAAGGCGGCGAAGAAGGCTCCCGCGGCGAGCATCACCACGCCCGTGATGCGGAGCTGCCGGTCACCGGTGTGCAGGAACAGGGGACCGGCGACGAGCAGCAGGACGCCCGCGCCGAGCAGGCACCAGCCCGCGGCGCGCGAGCGGTCGGTGACGTAGAGGACCAGCCACGCGATGATCAGCAGCCAGGCGCCCAGTCCGAGCGCCTGCCCCGCTCTCACAGCAGGGCGGCGAGCCCGTAACAGGCGGCTGCGCCGATCGAGCTCCCCAACACGAGCCCGAGCGTACCGGCCCAGCGCGGCAGGTCGTGGGGACGACGGCGGGGAGAGGGGGAGATCGCAGCCACGGCGCGGGGGATACCCGTTTCCGGCGCGGCGAACCGGGCACCCCGACTGCATGCGCGCCACGATCGCCGTGCTGCTGTTGCTGGCGCTCGCGCCGGCCGCCCACGCCCGCTCGTACTCGATCGCCGCCCCGGTGGCCGACACCCTGGCCGTCACCGGGGGCGACATCGTCCTGGCTGCGGGGCACGTCGTCTGGCTCGAGAGCCGCGGTGCGGGCGACGTACTCGTGGCCGCGGGGCCCGACGGCGTCCGGCGGGACATCGCGGCGTTCCCGCCCGGGCGCGGGGAGCGGCTGCTCTCGGTGGTGGGCTCCGCGAACACCGTGCTCGCGCAGCGCGCGCTGTGCCGCGGGCGGTGCCTGGACGACAACGACCACCCGGGCGAGGCGCTCCGCGTCGATCTGGCGACCGGCGCCCAGTCACGCGACCACCCGTGCGGGCGCCCGGTGCCGTTCACGTTCTTCGCGCTGGACAGGACGGCGTTCGGCGCCGCCTGCAACGCCGACAGCCGCGTCGTCGACGTGGCCGACGGAGCGCGCGCCACGGTTCCCGGCCAACTGCGGGCGCTCGCGGGGCGGTTCGCCGCCGCCAGCGACGCGGAGGCGGGCGCGCTGGTCGTCTCCGACTGGCGCACCGGCGCCGTCGTGTCCCGCGTCAGGATCGGTGAGAAACCGCTGTGGCTCGTCGAACTCAGCGAGGACGGCACGCTCGTCTACAGCCTCGGCGAGACGCTCGAGCGGCTGGCTCCCGGCGCGGCCCGCTCGGAGCGTCTGCCCGAGGGCATCGAGACCCGGGTGAGCGGCGGCGCGACGGCCACACGCGACGACGACGGCGTCATCACGGTCGGCGAGCGGCGCGTGACGGTCGAGGGTCTGCAGCCGTACTGGGCGTTCGACGGCGCCCGGGTGGCCTGGGTCGCCCGGCCGTGCGGGGACCTGGTCGTGCAGGTCTGGGACCTCGCCGAAGGGCCGCCGGCGCCCGCTCCGTCCGCCTGCGCGGACGCGCGGGTCGGCACGGTCAAGCTCGCCGGCGACCACCTGAAGGTGCGGCTGACGTGCCCACGCGCCGCCGTCGGGACGGGCTGCGCGGGCTGGGTCGACGCGAAGCTCTCGCGGCGCGGGCGCACCGTCACGACCGGCGGGGACTCGTACGTCCTCGCCAGCGGCCGGTCCGTGACCATGACGATCTGGCTGCCGCGCACCCCGCGGGCCCGCCCCCTGGTCGCGCGCGTCAAGTCCGGCGACGCCCCCGCCGTTCGTCGCCCGGTGCGCGGATGATCGAGCTGATCGGCGTGCCGTTCGACGGCTACGGCCGGGCTGGGCACCAGGCGCGAGCGGCGGCCGCGCTGCGCGAGGCCGGGCTGAGCCATCCCGGTGCAGACCTCCAGCTCCCACGGGGCAACCCGGAACGCGGCCCGCGGACGACGCTCATCAACGAGGACGCGCTGCTGGCCATGGCCGATCAGCTCGCGGATCGCCTTCGCCGCACGCAGGGGTTCCCGCTCGTGGTGGGCGGTGACTGCTCGGTGCTGCTCGGCATCCGGCCGCAGGCCCTGATCTGCGTCGACGGCCACGAGGACACGATGCCGCTCGACGTCTCCGAGGACGGCGAGGCCGCCAACGCCGAGATCGGCCTGCTGCTCGGTCTCACCGGCCGGACGATCGAGCCCGACTTCACCTCGCTCGACAAGGACGCGCTCGCCCTGCTCGGCCCGCGCGACGACGCCTGGCGCGCGCAGTTCAACGTCGGCACGCTGCGCGACCTGGGCGTGTTCGTGCGGCCGCTGCCCGAAATGACCGCGGGGTCGGGCCGTGAGGCGGCCGCGCTTATCGACCGCCCGTGGTGGCTGCACCTGGACCTCGACGTGCTCGACCCGGTCGAGTTTCCCGCCCAGGGCCTGCCCGACGTCCCCGACGAGCCCGGCGGCCTCACGTGGCCCCAGCTCACCGAGCTGCTGCAGGGCGCGCTCGCGCACGGCGGCTGCGTCGGCATGAGCGCCGTGATCTACGACCCCGATCAGGACCCTGACGGCAGCGACGCACGGCGCATCGTCCGCCTGCTCGACGACGTACTTTGAAGGGCATGCCCAAGCCACCGCTCCCCGACAACGTCAAGGCGCTCCTCGCCAAGCCGCTGCCCGCCGTGATGGCCAGCCTCAAGCCCGACGGCTCCCCGCTGTCGGTCGCCACCTGGTACATCCTCGAGGACGACGGCCGCGTGCTGATCAACATGGAGGACAGCCGCGCGCGGCTCGAGCACCTGCGCAAGGACCCGCGCGTGTCGATCACGGCGCTGGACGAGAACTGGTACACGCACGTCAGCCTCCAGGGCGCGATCGTCGAGTTCGCACCGGACAGCGACCTCAAGGACATCGACCGCCTCTCCACGCACTACGGCGGCAACCCGTACCCGGTCCGCGACAAGGCGCGCACGAGCGCCTGGATCGAGATCGAGCACTGGCACGGCTGGCATGTCTGAGGTACAGTCCGGTCCAGCGATGACGCAGTTCGGCCTTTCCCTTCTTCTTCTCCTCCCCCGCTAGGGGGATTACTGCGTGGGCGGCCGCTAAGCCGCGAACTCACACCGGAGAAGAAGCGAGAAAGTCCTCAAAAGGAGCTGCGTCCCATGGATCCGAACCGGGTCATCATCTTCGACACCACCCTGCGCGACGGCGAGCAGTCGCCGGGCATCAGCCTCAACACGACCGAGAAGCTCGAGATCGCGCACCAACTCGCGCGGCTCGGCGTGGACGTGATCGAGGCTGGATTCCCGATCGCCTCCCCGGGTGACTTCCAGGCGGTACAGGCGATCGCCCGGGAGGTGCACGGCCCGGTCATCGCGGGCCTCGCGCGCGCTCATGCGGCCGACATCGAGCGCGCCGCCGAGGCCGTCAAGGACGCGGACCGCCCGCGCGTGCACACGTTCATCTCCACCAGTGACATCCACATCGAGCACCAGCTGCAGTCCACGCGCCCGGACGTGCTCGGCCAGGCGCGCGCGGCGGTCGCGCATGCGCGGTCACTGGTCGACGACGTCGAGTTCTCCCCGATGGACGCGACCCGCGCGGACATCGACTTCACCGCCGAGGTGATCGCCGCGGCGATCGAGGAGGGCGCGACCACGATCAACATCCCGGACACCGTCGGCTACGCGATGCCGATCGAGTACGGCGAGTTCCTCAAGGGCCTGTACGCGCGCGTGCCGGCGCTCGCGGACGTGGTGCTGAGCGTCCACTGCCACAACGACCTCGGCCTGGCCGTGGCCAACTCCTTCGCCGGGCTGCAGGCGGGTGCCCGCCAGGTGGAGTGCGCGATCAACGGCATCGGCGAGCGCGCGGGCAACGCGTCGCTCGAGGAGGTCGTGATGCTGCTCAAGACGCGCGAGGAGCACATCGGCCTGGCGACCGAGATCAACACGCGCGAGATCGCGCGCACGTCGCGGCTCGTGTCGCGCCTGACCGGCTACGGCGTGCAGCCCAACAAGGCCGTCGTGGGCCGCAACGCGTTCCAGCACGAGTCGGGCATCCACCAGGACGGCGTCCTCAAGGAACGTTCCACGTACGAGATCATGTCGGCCGCGTCCGTCGGCTTCGACGACGCGAACTCGATCGTCCTCGGCAAGCACTCCGGCCGCCACGCACTGCAGTCCGCGCTGATGGACCTCGGCTACGAGGTCTCGGGCCAGACGCTCAACCAGGCGTTCAAGCGCTTCAAGGAGATCGCGGACAAGAAGAAGCAGGTCACCGCGATGGACCTCGAGGCGCTCGTCACCGACGAGCTGCGCTCCGACGCCGGCGCCTACACGCTCGAGTGGTTCGACGTGGAGGCCTCCACGCGCCGCCCGCCGCACGCCACCGTCTCGATCCTCACGCCCGCGGGCGAGAGCGTCCGCGGCGACTTCACCGGCGACGGGCCGATCGACGCCATCTTCCGCGCCATCAACGCCGCCACCACGCGCGAGGCCAAGCTCCGCGACTTCCGCATCGACGCCATCACCTCCGGCCAGGACGCGCTCGGCGAGGCGAGCGTGGTGCTCGAGCTCTCGGGCTCCAGCGCCTCCGGACAGGGCGTCTCGACCGACATCATCGAGGCCGCCGCGCTCGCCTACGTGCGCGCGCTGTCCAACGTGGAGACCAAGGTCATCCAGGCCGCCGAGTCGGCCGAGACCGACGAGCCCGTCCTCACGCAGACGCCGTGACGGGCTCCTAGGGCAGCGGCGCGGTTCGCTCGACGCCGCCGGTGCGCCACACCAGCTGGTCGCCGCGGCGTTCGAGCGAGTCGGGATCGACGCGCTCGTTCTCCTCGAGCACGACGTCCTCGACGCGGATCTGCGCGCCGAGCGGCGTGCGATCGCTGCAGGCCACGCGACCGGAGTCGCCGAGGACGTAGCGCGTCATGCCGACGCACAGCTTGCGCTGCGTGCCCGCGACCAGGTCATGGATCGTGACGTCGCTGTACCCGCCTTGCCGGGCGTAGCCGTAGCTCGCGCCGAGAAAGCGATCGCCGGCGATCTGCACCCCGCCGATCCCCTCGCAGTCACCGGGTGAGGAGCACTCGCCGATCGACGTCCCGAGCCGGATCGGCGGCCGTTCGCCGTGCCCGGCCACGAGCAGGTTCCTGTTGCGGACGTCGACGCGGATCGAGCCGTGCGTGATCAGCCGCCCGTTCGGCGCCGACTTGCCGCCGGACTTCAGGCCGGAGAAGGAGAACTGGTTGCCGAGACCGGTGGCGATCACCGTGCCTTTGAACGCGAGGAAGCTCGTGCCGGCGGCGCGGTGGCCGTAATAGCCCTCGCCCGTGTCGGAGACCGTCGTCGTCCCGTCCGGTTCCTCCGCGAGGTAGACCGCGGTGCCGGCGGAGAACCGGATGGCCACGAACCGGCGGGCGCGGTCCTCGTCGCCGCGCGGGCGGCGCGCGCGCAGGTCGTACACGCGCAGCGCCTCGCGCTCGCCCACCTTGCGCTGGACCGCGGCGAAGCGGCCACGGACGTACACGCGCACGACCCGCTGGCCGAGCGTGAACGACGCCCGGCCGCGATGACAGCCGCGGACTTCGCCCTCGTGCCGGTACACGCGAGTGTGCGCGGTGCGCGCGAGCTCGTCGACGTCGGCGGGACCACAGGGGAGCATCCGCGTCTTGAAACGGCCGGTCTACTCAGGAGTTGCGCGCCGGCCCTGCGCGTACCCGGCGGTGGCGACCGCCTCGCGGCGCCTCGCGTCCATGAGGTTGGGGCCGATCGCCCTCAGGCTGGCGTCGTCGGGGACGATCGTCGTCACCTGCGCGCCGCGCCCACGCAGGGCGGACGCCTCGCGGGAGAGCGCGAGCGACGTCGCCGTCCGCAGCGGCGCGATCGTCGCCCCGGCGGTCGGGATCAGCGCGAGCACGCGGGAGCCGCGGCCGGCGGGGACGGCGTCCAGGTTCGTCGGGCTCCAGACGCCGCCGTCGACGTACTCGCGCTCGCCGATCTCGACCGGTGCGAACAGCCACGGGACGGCGCAGGAGGCGAGCACGGCCTGGGCGACGGTCGCGCGCGGCGCGTCCGGCGCGCCGAACATCACGCGCTTGCCGCTCGAGCGGTCCACGGCGGAGATCCGCAGGCGCCCGTCGAAGCGCGCGTCAAGCGCCTCGATGTGCGGGCCGAGCCCGCCGAGCGTGCGGTCAGGCCGCGGCGCGCGCCGCAGGACGACGGCGCGGGCCAGCCGGCCGGCGGGGGCGGTGACCGACAGCGCGACGTTCGCGAACGGCGTCGCGGCTGCCCGAGCCGCGCGTCCGACCACCTCGAAGCGCGCCGTCTCCGGCTCCTCCTCGATCTCGTCCGGCACCGCGCGCGCCCACTCGTCCGCGGCGCGCTCGCCGGCGTCCGGGCGCTGCCCGGCGGCGAGCGTCGCGGCCACGATCGAGCCCGCGGACGTGCCGAGCAGGTACTCGCACTCGCGGAAATCCAACCCGGAACTCACCTCCAGCCCGTTCAGCACGCCGCGCAGCCACGCCTCGCCGAGGGTCCCGCCCGCGCCGAGCACCAGAGCATCCGGAAGCACGGGCTCAAAGGTAGTAGGAAGGCCGCGAGCACCGAGGTGAGAAGCGGTCAGGGGGAACGCTGACCGGCCGGTGCCGCGGCCTTCCCTGCCCATACGCAACGGCGACCCGGACGGGTCGGTCGAATGGGCACGTTCGGACTCCGGCGTGTGTTTGTTGACGCGAGGGTCCGGAAATCCCCACCTTAGGCAGCGACGGCCCGAGAAGCGTCGATTGTCAACCAGTTGAGACGTACCGTGCGCCGGGGAACGCGCGCGGCCATTCAGGAGAGAGAGGCCGCGAGATGTTCGACCACTGGCGCAACTAGTGCACGTGAAGTGCTGATCCGCGAACGCCTGTACGTGATAACGTACAGGCGACATGGCGGCAGCTGCCGATCCCACCGTCGCGGCCGTCGGTCCGCGCGTCAAGGCGCTCAGGGAGGCGATGGATCTCTCCCTGCGCGACCTCGCCGAGCGCTCCGGCGTCTCCGCTCCGATGCTCAGCCAGGTCGAGCGCGGAGAGACGAGCCCGACGCTGCAGGTGGCCAGCCGCATCGCCTCAGGGCTGGAGCTGCGCCTGTCGCAGCTCCTGCGCCTGGACGAGGAGAGCGCCGTGTCGATCGTGCGTCGGGGCGAAGGTCGCCGCGGCGGTGCGGGCGGCCACGCGTACGAGCTCCTCACGCCGCCGCTGCCCGGCCTGCGCGCCGAGGTCACGCGTCACACGCTCGCTCCCGGCGCCGTCACCGGCGGCCCGGGCGACCCGCCTCGGCATGAGGCGGGCGCGCGCGAGACCGCGCTGATCGAGCGCGGCACCCTGACCCTGCACGTCGAAGACGCTCAACACGAGCTGCACGCGGGTGACTGCGTGACCTTCGACGCTGATCTACCCCACCACTTCGCCAACCTCGGGAAGGAGGAGGCCGTCTTGCTGGCGATCGTGTCGGCGGGCCTGCGCCGCTCATGACCCCCACCACGCTGTTCGACAAGATCTGGTCCGCGCACGAGATCGCGCCGAACCTGATCTTCATCGACCTGCACCTCGTGCACGAGGTGACGAGCCCGCAGGCCTTCGAGGGCCTCCGGCTCGCCGGGCGCGAGGTGCGCCGGCCGGACCGCACGCTCGCGACGGCCGACCACAACGTGCCGACGGACGGCACGCCGGTGAGCGCGAAGATCCGCGACGCCCTCTCCCGCCGTCAGGTGGAGGCGCTGGAGGCCAACTGCGACGAGTTCGGCATCCCGGTCTACTCGCTCGGCTCCGACCGCCAGGGGATCGTGCACATCATCGGCCCGGAGCTGGGCGTCACCCAGCCCGGCATGACGATCGTGTGCGGCGACTCCCACACGGCGACGCACGGCGCGTTCGGGGCGCTCGCGTTCGGCATCGGTACGAGCGAGGTCGAGCACGTCCTCGCCACGCAGACCCTCTCCCAGCCCAAGCCGAAGTCGATGCGGATCAACTACGTGGGCGAGCTCGGCCACGGCGTGACCGCCAAGGACCTGATCCTCGGCACGATCGGCCAGATGGGCACCAACGGCGCCGCCGGCCATGTCGTCGAGTACTCCGGTGACCTGATCCGCTCCCTCTCGATGGAGGAGCGGATGACGATCTGCAACATGACGATCGAGGGCGGCGGCCGCGCGGGCATGATCGCGCCGGACGAGACGACGTTCGAGTGGGTGCGCGGACGCGTCGGCGCGCCCGAGGACTTCGAAGCGGCCGTCGCGTACTGGAAGACGCTGAAGACCGACGAGGGCGCGACGTTCGACCGCGAGATCACCGTCGACGCGTCGCAGATCTCGCCGCTGGTCACCTGGGGCACCACGCCCGGCCAGGTCGTGGGCGTCGCGGAGGCGGTGCCCGCGCCGGAGACCGAGACCGACGAGCGCTCGCTGGTCTACATGGGCCTGGAGGCGGGCACGCCGATCACCGAGCTCAAGCTGGACCGGGTCTTCATCGGCTCCTGCACCAACGGCCGCATCGGCGACCTGCGCGCCGCCGCCGAGATGATCAAGGGCCGCAGGGTCGCGTCCACGGTCAAGAACGCGATGGTCGTGCCGGGCTCGGTGCAGGTGGCAAAGCAGGCCGAGCAGGAGGGCCTGGACCAGATCTTCCGCGAGGCCGGCTTCGACTGGCGCACCGCGGGCTGCTCGATGTGCCTGGGCATGAACCCGGACACGCTGGACCCAGGCGAGCGCTGCGCGTCCACCTCCAACCGCAACTTCGAGGGCCGTCAGGGCCGCGGCGGGCGCACCCACCTGGTGTCCCCGGCGATGGCCGCCGCCGCCGCGATCGAGGGCCGCTTCGTCGACATCCGGGAGTGGAACTAAATGGAGCCCGTCAAGGTCGTCTCCGGGAAGGTGTCGACGTTGGCGCGCGCCGACGTGGACACGGACCAGATCATCCCCAAGCAGTTCCTCAAGCGCATCGAGCGCACCGGCTTCGGCGAGTTCCTGTTCTACGACTGGGCGCAGGAACCCGGCTGGTCGCTGCCCAAGAACCCGATCCTCGCCACGGGCCCGAACTTCGGCTGCGGGTCGAGCCGCGAGCACGCACCGTGGGCGCTGCAGGACTACGGCTTCCAGGCCATCATCGCGTCCTCCTTCGCCGACATCTTCTTCTCCAACTGCACGAAGATCGGCCTGCTGCCGGTCGTGCTCCCGGAGGAGGACGTGAAGGCCGTGATGGAGGCGGGCGAGGCCGAGGTCGACCTCGAGGCGCTGGAAGTGCGCTTCGCCGGCCGCGCCGTGCCGTTCGAGCTCGACGCCGATCGTCGCCACCGCCTGCTCAACGGGCTCGACGACATCGCGCTCACGCTGCAGAACGCCGACGAGATCGGCGAGTACGAGTCCACGCGTGAGCGGCCCGGGCCGGTCACCCTGAATCTGTAGGGTCCCGCAACTTATGCCGAACATTGCCCTTCTTCCCGGTGACGGGATCGGTCCGGAAGTCGCCACCGCCGCCGTCGAGGTCCTGAACGCCGTCGCGTTCGACCTCACCTACGACGAGCACAAGGTCGGCGGTGCCGGCATCGACGAGTACGGCGTCGCCATCACCGACGAGGCGGTGGCCGCCGTCAAGGCGTCCGACGCCGTCTTCCTCGGCGCCGTCGGCGGTCCCAAGTGGGACACCAACGAGTCCGGCGCGGTGCGCGCCGAGGACGCGCTGTTCCGCCTGCGCGCCGACCTCGGCCTGTACGCGAATTTGCGTCCCATCCGGCCGCTGCGCGCGCTCTACGACGCCTCCCCGCTCAAGCGCGAGTTGATCGAGGGCGTCGACATGCTGATCGTCCGCGAGCTCACCGGCGGGCTCTACTACGGCGAGCGCGGCACCAAGGACGGCCGCGCGTACGACACGATGGTCTACACCGTCGAGGAGATCGAGCGGATCGTCCGCGCCGGCTTCCGCGCCGCCAAGTCCCGCGTCACGAGCGTGGACAAGGCCAACGTGCTGGACACCTCGCGGCTGTGGCGCGAGGTGGTCACGCGGGTGCACGCCGAGGAGTTCCCGAACATCGAGCTCGAGCACGAGCTCGTGGACGCGTGCGCGATGAAGCTGGTCGCGGCCCCGCGGCACTTCGAGGTGATCGTCACCGAGAACATGTTCGGCGACATCCTCAGCGACGAGGCCTCGATGCTCACCGGCTCGCTGGGCATGCTGCCCACCGCCTCGCTCGGCGGCGACGGCCCGTCGATGTTCGAGCCCGTCCACGGCTCGGCGCCCGACATCACCGGCCAGGGCGTCGCGAACCCCATCGGCATGATCCTCTCCGGCGCGCTGCTCCTGCGCCACGGACTCGGCCGGGAGGACGAGGCGGCTGCCGTAGAATCGGCCGTGGACAAGGCCCTGGACAAGGGCATCCGCTCCAGGGACCTGGGCGGGACCGCGACCACCGCCGAGGTGACCAAGGCGGTGCTGGAGGAGCTGTGACGTGAGCCATCAGATCTGGATGAACGGCGACCTCGTCGCGCACGAGGACGCCAAGGTCGGGGTGCTCACGCACGCGCTGCACTACGGGACGAGCGTGTTCGAGGGTGTGCGCGCGTACGAGACGCCCGAAGGCGGCTCGGCCGTGTTCCGCCACCAGGACCACATCGACCGGCTGTTCCGGTCCGCCGCGCTCTACCACATGGAGATCCCGTACTCCAAGGACGAGATCCGCGCCGCGACGTTCGAGACGATCACCGCATCCGGTCTGAAGTCGTGTTACATCCGGCCGCTCGTGTTCCGCGGGGCCGGGCCGATGGGCCTGTACCCGCTCGACTGCCCGGTCGAGGTGATCATCGCCGTGTGGGCGTGGGGTGCGTACCTCGGCGAAGAGGGCAAGGTGTCCGGCGTCCGCGCGCGGGTGTCCTCGTGGCGGCGGATCTCTTCCGACGCGCTGATCCCGACGGCCAAGGCCGGCGGCCAGTACCTGAACTCGATCCTGGCGAAGATCGAGGCCGACAAGGCCGGCTACGAGGAGGCGATCCTGCTCGACTCCAACGGCTACGTGTGCGAGGGGACGGGCGAGAACCTGTTCCTGGTCAAGGACGGTGTCGTGCACACGCCGGGCTTTGCCAACGACATCCTCGAGGGCATCAACCGCGCGGCCGCGATCGAGATCCTGCGCGACCAGGGCTACGAGGTGATCGAGCGCGACATCGCGCGCGGCGAGCTCTACCGCGCCGACGAGATCTTCATGACCGGCACCGCGGCCGAGCTGACGCCGATCCGCGAGGTCGACGACCTGACGGTCGGCGACGGCACGCGCGGCCCGGTCACGACCGAGATCCAGGCCATCTTCGAGGACGCCCTGCACGGGCGCTCGGAGCGCTACGCGCACTGGCTGGACCGGGTGCCCGCCGCGGTCTCATGAGCCAGGTCATCGTCTACGACACCACCCTGCGCGACGGCATGCAGGGCGAGGGGATGTCGCTCTCGGTCGAGGAGAAGGTGCGCGTCGCGCGCATCCTCGACGAGCTCGGCGTGCCCATGATCGAGGCCGGCTTCCCGACCTCGAACCCGAAGGAGCTCGAGCTCTTCGAACGGTTGAGCGAGGCCGGGCTGCGCGCGGACGTGTGCGCCTTCGGGATGACGCGCCGGCGCGGCGTGTCGGCCGAGGAGGACGCCGCCCTGCGGGTCCTCGCGGAGTCGTGGACGCCGGTGTCGACCATCGTCGGCAAGACGTGGGGCTTGCACCTGGAGAAGGTCGTCAAGGTCGACCGCGAAGAGAACCTGCGGATGATCGCCGAGTCGGTCGCGTTCCTGGTGGCGTCAGGCAAGCGCGTGATCTACGACGCCGAGCACTTCTTCGACGGGTTCTTCGACGATCGCGCGTACGCGATCGAGTGCCTCACCGCGGCACTGGAGGCGGGCGCGGAGAACCTCACGATGTGCGACACCAACGGCGCCACGTTGCCGCACCAGGTGGCCGAGGCCGTGCGGGCGGTGCGCGCCGCGCTGCCGTCCGCCGCGCTGGGCATCCACACCCACAACGACGCCGAATGCGCGGTCGCGAACTCGCTGGCGGCGATCGCCGAGGGCTGCTCGATGGTCCAGGGGACCATGAACGGCTACGGCGAGCGCTGCGGCAACGCGAACCTGATCTCGATCATCCCGAACCTGCAGCTGAAGATGGGCTTCCAGTGCCTGCCGTCGCTGGAAGGGCTGACCGAGGCGTCGCACATGGTCGCCGAGATGCTCAACCTGCAGCCCGACGCCAACCAGGCCTACGTGGGCAAGAACGCCTTCGCGCACAAGGGCGGGATGCACGTCGCGGGCGTGAACGCGGACCCGTCCACGTTCGAGCACATCGACCCGACGGTGGTCGGCAACTCTCGCGAGGTGCTGGTGAGCGAGCTGTCGGGCAAGGGCACCGTGATCGCGCACGCGGGCGGGGCGCTGGACGACGCCGCCGCGGCGCGCGTGGTCGAGCGCGTGAAGGAGCTCGAGCACCGCGGCTTCCAGTTCGAGGCCGCCGACGGCTCCTTCGAGCTGCTGATCAAGCGCGAGACGGGCGACTACCAGCCGCTGTTCACGCTCGAGTCCTGGCGCGTGATCGCCGAGAAGCGCGCCGACGGCCGCGTGGAGACCGAGGCGACGATCAAGGTCTGGGTCGGCAACCAGCGGTTCGTGCGCACGGCGGAGGGCAACGGCCCGGTGCACGCGCTCGATCAGGCGCTGCGCGCCGCGATCGGCGAGCGCTTCCCGCACCTGCGCGACATCAAGCTGGTCAACTTCAAGGTCCGCATCCTCGACGAGTGGAAGGCGACGGGCGCGACCACCCGCGTGCTGCTCGACGCGTCCGACGGCACGTCGACGTGGGGCGCGATCGGCGTGCACGAGAACGTGATCGAGGCCTCGTGGGACGCGCTGGTGGACTCGCTGGAGGCGGGCATGCTGCGCTCGCAGGCGTCGGTCCAGGCGTCGTGATCCCGGTCGCCCGGCCCGTCCTGGGCCGCGAGGAGGAGGACGCGGTCGTCGAGGTCCTGCGCTCCCGGTACCTGTCCTTGGGCCCGCGCGTCCCCGCCTTCGAGCGGGGGTTCGCGGCGAAGGTCGGGGCCGCGCACGCGTCCGCCGTCTCGTCCGGCACGGCCGCGCTGCACCTCGCGCTGCGGGCGGTCGGCGTGAGCGAGGGCGACGAGGTGATCACGTCGCCGTTCTCGTTCGTCGCGAGCGCGAACTCGATCCTGTACGAGCGCGCGCGCCCCGTCTTCGTCGACATCGACCCGGTGACGCTCAACCTCGACGTCGAGGCGGCGGCCGCGGCGATCACGGAGCGGACCACCGCGCTGTTGCCGGTGCACATCTTCGGCTACCCCGCCGACACGCCGGCGCTCGAGCGGCACGGACTGCCGATCGTCGAGGACGCATGCGAGGCGCTCGGGGCCGTCCACGCCGACGGCGTGCGGGTGGGCGGGCGCGGCCATCCCGCCGCGTTCGGCTTCTACGCCAACAAGCAGCTCACCACGGGCGAGGGCGGGATGCTCACCATGGGCTCGGCCGACATGAAGGTGCGCGTGGACTCCGAGCGCAACCAGGGCCGCGCGCCGGACATGGGCTGGCTCGACCACGACCGGCTCGGCTTCAACTACCGCCTCACGGACATCGCGTGCGCGCTCGGGCTCGCCCAGCTCGACCGGCTGGACGGGATGCTCGCGGACCGCGCGCGGGTGGCGGCGCGGTATCGGGAGGCCCTGGCCGGCGTCGAGGGTCTCGAGCTCCCGTGCGAGGACTTGGGCGGTGACGTACGCGGCTGGTTCGTGTTCGTCGTCCAGCTGCCGCGCGGCGTGGACCGCGACGACACGGTCCGGGCGCTGCTGGAGCGTGGCGTGCAGTCCAAGCCGTACCTGCCCGCGATCCACCTGATGAGCTTCTACCGCGAGGCGTTCGGCCACCGCGAGGGCGAGTTTCCGGTCTGCGAGGACGTCGCGGCGCGGTCGATCGCGCTGCCCTTCTTCCCGGAGCTGACCGAGTCGCAGGTCGCCGAGGTGGCGGAGAAGCTAGGCGACGTCCTTCAGGTAGCCCACAAAGCCGGGGCCGCCTAGGAACTTGGCGATGCGGTCGCTGGGGGCGCGGCGGATCTCGCGCTCCCGGAAGCCGTACGCGTCGTAGAGGGCGCGGGCCGGGCGGTTCTGCAGGCCCGTGTCGAGCGCGATCCGCATGCAACCCGCGCGTGCGGCCTGCTCCTCGGCAGCCTTGAGCAGGCGCTGCGCGACGCCCTGGCGGCGGTGGTGGGCGTGCACCGCGAGCGCGTCGACGTAGTAGGCGTCGAGCGGCGGGTGCGGCGCGACGCCGCCCGCCGCGTACAGGTGCGCGAACGTGCGGTGAAGGCGCCACGGGGCCACGCGCGGGAGCGTGAGGCGGATGAAGCGCCGGCTCAGGCGATCACCGTCGCGGACGGGGAAGCCGGCCATCACGCCGACGATCTCCTCCTGATGGGTCGCCAGCAGCGCGTACTCGTAGCTGGCGGCGTGCCCTCGGTGCGCCCACACGCGCTGCAGCAGCCGCAGCGCCCCGCGTTCGCTGCCGGCGTAGGCGGTGTAGTACGGCTTCGCCGACTCGAAGAGCAGCTGCGCGGCGGCGTCCTCGGGGCGTGCGGGGCGGACGAGCAAATCCATCTTTGGTCATGATGGCGGGCGATGTCCCGCTTCTCCCTGCCTCCGGATCCCGTCTTCGTGACGATGAACGCGTCGATCGGCTTCGATTGGCGCCTCTATCCCTATGACGTCGAGCAGTCGCGCGCGCACGCGACGATGCTCGCGGCGGCCGGGATCATCACCGACGCCGACCGCGACGAGCTGCTCAAGGGCCTCGATCGCGTCCAGGCCGAGCTCGACGCCAACGAGTTCAAGTTCCTCGAAGACGACGAGGACATCCACATGGCCGTCGAGCGGCGGCTGACCGAGATCGTCGGCGCGGTGGGCGGCAAGCTGCACACCGCGCGTTCGCGCAACGACCAGGTCGCGACCGACATGGCGATGTTCACCCGCGCGCACGCGTTGCGGGCGATCGAGGCGCTGCAGGACCTGCAGACCGTGCTCGTGCGCGTGGCCGAGGCGCACCTGGACTGGCCGATGCCCGGCTACACGCACCTGCAGCGCGCGCAGCCGGTGTATCTCTCGCATCACCTGCTGGCCTACTTCTGGATGTTCCGGCGCGATGCCGCGCGGTTCGAGCTGGTGCTGGGCGGGACGAGCGAGCTGCCGCTGGGCGCGGGCGCGCTGGCCGGCGTGAACTTCGCGACGGATCGCCGGCTGGTGGCGTCCGAGCTCGGGTTCGCGGGCGTGGTGCCGAACTCGATCGACGCGGTCTCCAACCGCGACTTCGTGCTCGACTACCTGAACGCGGCCGCCACCTGCGCGACGCATCTGTCACGGCTCGGCGCCGAGATCGTGCTGTGGAGCTCGGAGGAGTTCGGCTTCTGCGAGGTGCGCGACGACTGGGCTTCGTCGTCGTCGATCATGCCGCAGAAGAAGAACCCGGACGCCGCGGAGCTGCTGCGGGCGAAGGCGCCGCGGATCGTGTCCCATCTGAGCGGCCTCCACGGTGTGATGCACGCGCTGCCGCTGACCTACAACAAGGACATGCAGGAGGACAAGGAGCACCTGTTCGACGCCGTGGACACGCTGGAGCTGTCCCTGGCCGCCGCCCGCGGGATGCTCGAGTCCATGACGTTCAAGCGCGAGCGGCTCGCCGCCGCCGCGACGGACGAGATGCTCGCCGCCGTCGATGTCGCCGACATGCTCGTCAAGCGCGGCGTCCCGTTCCGGCAGGCGCACGGCGTGGTCGCCGGGCTGGTCCGGACCGCGGTCGAGTCGGGCCGCGTGCTCTCCCAGCTGACCCGCGAGGAGCTCCGCGAGCACTCTGAGGTCCTGGACGACGACTTCTACGCGGTGCTATCCCAAGGGGCGTGGCTGGAGTCCAAGGAGAGCGAGGGCGGGACCGCGCTGGCGCGCGTGCGCGAGCAGCTCGCCCACGCGAAGGCAGCGCTGGATCGGACCTCTTAGAGACCGCGTTCTACGACCGGCCGGTGCTCGAGGTGGCGCCGGATCTGCTCGGCTGCATCGTCGAGTTCGAGGGCTGTGCCGGCAGGATCGTGGAGACGGAGGCCTACCACATGAGCGAGGCCGCCTGCCACGCCTATGTCGGCCTGACCGCCCGCACGTCGGTCCTGTTCCGCGGCCCCGGCACGGCGTACGTGTACCGGTCCTACGGCATCCACGCGCTGCTCAACGCGGTGTGCGAACCGGAGGACGTCGGCGCGGCGGTGCTCATCCGCGCGCTGGAACCGCTCGAGGGCCTGGCGGCGATGCGCGAGCGGCGCGGCGGCGCCGAGCTGTGCAACGGGCCGGGCAAGCTGACTCAGGCGATGGGCATCGGGTTGACCGAGAACGACACCTCGCTCGTCGACGGGCCGATCGTGATCCGTCGCGGCGAGCCATTGGAGTACGTCACGGGGACGCGGATCGGGATCACCAAGGCCGCCGAGCTGCCGTGGCGGTTCTGCGCCCTGGGCGTCCGCGACGTGTCCCGGCCCTGGCCGCCCGGGTTCCGCGCTTCGCTCGCGGCGTAAGTCAGCCGGTCGCGCCGGCGCCGTCGGTGGCCGGCGGCTGGACCCCGCCGGCCCCTGGGTCGGTGGGCGGCGGCTCGGTGGCCGTCGGGGGCGGCGTCGCCACCGGCGGCGGGGTGACCTCCGGCTCGGTGGCCGGCGGCGGCGCCGTCTCCTCCGTGGGCGGGGTCTGCTGGGTGTCGTTGGCCGAGGGCGGGACCGCGGTGGGCGCCGGGGTCACGCCCGGGGTCACCGTGCCCGGCGTCGGGGACGGCTTCGCGCGGCCGTCACCGCCGTCGGCCTTGGGCAGCGGGTCGACCTTCAGCAGCGACATCATGAAGCTCTTCCAGATCGCGGCGGGGTAGGTGCCGCCCGCGACCGGCTCGCCCCGGAACTCGGTCTCCATCGGCTTGAACTCGTCCGGGTAGCCGACCCAGACGGCGACGGTGTACTCCTTCGTCCAGCCGACGAACCAGGCGTCGCCGTAGGACTCGGTGGTGCCGGTCTTGCCCGCCACCATCACGCCGGGGATCTGCGCCCGCTCGGCGGTGCCGTCCTTGACGACGGTCTGCAGGATGCGCGAGACCTCCGAGGCGATCTCGGGCTTGAGCACCCGCCGGCGCTCGCGCTTGTTGACCATGCGCCGGCCGTCAGCGGTCTCCACGACCTTGGCCTTCTTGCCCTCGCCCTGCTGCATGCGCTCGATGCCCACCGGGCCGGGCACGGGCCGCTTCTTCTCGCTCTGCCCGGGCGAGAGGCTGCCGGTGACCAGCAGTCCGCCGGTGGCGAACGTCTGGTACGCGTGCGCCATGTCGAGCGGCGTGACACCCTGCCGCAGGCCGCCGAGCGCCACCGCGAGGTTGGTCGAGACCGGCGTGCGGATGCCCATGTCCCGGGCCAGCCGCGCGACGCGCTTGGTCCCGACCTCCTTGGCCACCTGCACATAGACGGCGTTGTCGGAGAACGTCGTCGCGTTCGCGAGCGTCGTCACCCCGAGGTAGGAGTCGTCGTAGTTGTTGACGGTGAAGCGCTCGCCGCCCTTGAGGATGTACGTGCGCTTCTTGGACTCCCAGGTCGAGCCCGGGCTGATTCCGCGCTTGAGCGCCTCGGCCAGCACGAACGGCTTGAACGCCGACCCGGGCTGGCGCTGACCCTGCGTCGCGAGGTTGAACGGGCTCGAGTCGAACTTCGAGTCGTCACCGCCGACCATCGCGCGCACCATGCCGTCCTTGTTGGAGATGGCGACGAGCGATGCGCGCGGGCCGCTCTCGCCCAGCCAGTCCTTGATCGCCCGCTGCGCGGCGCTCTGCAGGCGCGAGTCGATCGTCGTCTTGACCTTCAGGCCACCGTCGAACGCGAGCCGCGCGCCCTGCTGGCCGCCGCCGAGCTGGTCGACGACCTGCTGCTTGACCCAGGAGGTGAAGTACGGGTACTTCGTGTCCTCCTTCGGATACGTCAGGTCGTACCGGCTCGGAGGAGCCTGCGCCTTGCCGTACTCGTACACGTCGCGCGGGATGTAGCCCTGCTCGAACATGCGCTGCAGGACGAGATCGCGGCGTTCACGGGCGGCCTTCGGGTGCTGCGCCGGATCGTAGGCGCTCGGCGAGGCCACGATGCCGGCGAGCATCGCGGCCTCGTGCGGGAGCAGCTCCTTCGCGCACTCCGGCTCGCACTTGTCGTGGTTGTACCCGAAGTAGGTGCGCGCCGCGGACTCGATCCCGTACGCGCCGTTGCCGAAGTAGATCGTGTTCAGGTAGTTGCGCAGGATGCGGTCCTTGGACCACCGGCGCGTCAGCTGGTAGGCGAGCGCCGCCTCGCGCAGCTTCTGGAACGCCGTGCGGTTGTTCTCGGCCGCGAGGGAGATCTTGATGTACTGCTGCGGAATCGTGGAGGCGCCCGAGACGGTCCGGCCCTCGGTCGTGTTCTGGAACGCCGCGCGCGCGATGCCCTTGACGTCGACACCGGAGTTCGTCCAGAAACGCCGGTCCTCGATCGCGACGATCGCCTGCTTCATCACGTCCGCGATCTGGTCCTCGGCGAGGTAGATGCGCCGCTCGTTGCCGGTGAGCGTGCCGATCTCCTCGCCGCGCTTGTCGAGCAGCACCGACGGCTTGGAGACGTCGGGCGCGTTCTCGAGCTTCGGCAGGTCTGCCGCGAGCGCCATGAACATGCCGAAGGCGGTCGAGATCGCGGCCAGGACGCCGAGGAAGAACAGGACGATCAGGACCCGCAGCTTGCGGATGCGGAAGCGCTTCTTGCGCTTGCGGCGCAGCCAGAGACGAATCCGCCGCCGCTCCTGCTTACGCGCGCGCGTACGCGAGCGCGGGAACTGGACCACCGAGCCGTTCCCGTTGAGGCCTTCGTCCTCGCTCGGGATGGTGGTGGTTCGCTCGTCACTCATGACAGGTGCGGGGCCCCGGTGCCAAGCAGAGGGCTCGAACCGGGCCGATCACGGCGGGCGGACCAGGCCCGGCCGGGCTTCGGACTCTAGCATTGGGGCGGATGGATTCCCCAGCGCTCTTTCTGGCTCGCAACGCCGTTGAGGTCTCGCCTGAGGGGGCGCTGAAGGAGCGCCTGGAGGCGGGCCGGCCGCTGCGCGTCAAGCTCGGCCTCGACCCCACCGCCCCGGACCTGCATCTCGGCCACACCGTGGTGCTCCAGAAGCTGCGGGAGTTCCAGGACCTCGGCCACACCGTGGTGTTGATCGTGGGCGACTACACCGCCCGCGTGGGTGACCCGTCGGGGCGCTCGGCGACACGCCCCGTGCTGTCACCGGAGCAGATCGACGCGCACGCCGAGACCTACCTCGCGCAGGCGACCAAGGTGCTCGCCGACGACGAGCGGCTGGAGGTCCGCCGCAACTCGGAGTGGCTGGACATGGAGATGGAGGACCTGTTCCGGATCGTCCGGACGGTCACGATCGCCCGCCTGCTGGAACGCGACGACTTCGCCAAGCGCATGGCCGCGGCCGAGCCGATCTCACTGTTGGAGTTCCTGTACCCCGTGCTTCAGGGGTACGACTCGGTGGCGGTGAAGGCCGACGTCGAGCTCGGCGGCACCGACCAGACGTTCAACCTGCACATGGGCCGTGCCCTGCAGTCCAGTTACGGGCAGCCGTCGCAGATCGTGCTGACCATGCCACTGCTCAACGGGCTCGACGGCACGCGCAAGATGTCGAAGTCCTTCGGCAACCAGATCGGGATCACCGACGACCCCGGGACGATGTACGGACGGACGCTGAGCATCCCCGACGAGCAGATCGAGTCCTGGTACGGGCTGCTGCTCGGAAGCGAGCCGCCGCCCGAACTGGGCCCGCGCGACGCGAAGCGCGCCCTCGCGCGCGCACTCGTGGCCCGGTTCCATTCCGAGGAAAAGGCTCACGCCGCGGAACGAAACTTCGACGCCGTCTTCCGCGAAGGCGGAATGCCCGACGAGATCGAGGAAGTCGTGCTCTCGGCCAACGGGGGAGACCTGCATCTGCCGGCGGTGATCGTCGAGCTCTTCGGCGGCTCCCGGTCGGAGGCACGGCGCCGGCTGCAGCAGGGCGGGGTCAAGCTCGACGGCGAGCCTGTGCCCGCCGATCCGCTCGACGTGCCGGCGTCCACGCTGGACGGCCGCGTGATGCAGCTCGGCAAGCGCCAATTCCGCCGAATCAAAATTTCTTCGGCCAACCTCTTGTAGGCCGAAAGGCCGGTGCTACTCTTCTGCGCCGCGGTTGGGGGCGGCAAGCCCGGCCGGAGCCGACTGGATTGTGTTCCGGGCCCCGGGTGCGCTAGACTTCACCGCCCGCTCAGAGCGCTAAGCTCTGGGGCCGGAGCCGAAAGGCGCCGGGAACGGAAGCGCTAAGCTTCTCGTCCCGGAGCCGCCAAGGTTTCGGGCCGAAGCCGAAAGGCAACGGCACAGAGGGCTGCTAGGCTCTCAACATAGCGCAGCACCCGGCGGAATCCCCGCCCGAGCGAGGCGCAGCGGTCTTTGAAAACTCAACAGCATGCACTTCTGATGACTTTCCTTGTCATCGGAGTGTCCAGGTTTCGTTACTCCGGCGGGGCTCTACCCGAGCTCCGGACGGAATAAGGAATCAAGTAGTAAGAAGTACCAGCAGTACTGAGCAGTAACCCTGTCAATCGCTCAGCCGGCCTCATGTGTACTGGCCGGCTCTCGAGTAGCGAGAGACACTCTTTGTGAAGTTCTTCACGGAGAGTTTGATCCTGGCTCAGGACGAACGCTGGCGGCGTGCTTAACACATGCAAGTGGAGCGACGAAGCGGGCTTCGGCCCGTGGCAGAGCCGCGAACGGGTGAGTAACACGTGGGTAACCCACCCCGATGACCGGGACAACCCGAGGAAACTCGGGCTAATACCGGATGTTCTGACTTCTCGTAAGGGGATTCAGCAAAGATAGCTTCGGCCTTCGCATCGGGACGGGCCCGCGGCCCATTAGCTTGTTGGTGGGGTAACGGCCTACCAAGGCGACGATGGGTAGCTGGTCTGAGAGGACGATCAGCCACACTGGGACTGAGACACGGCCCAGACTCCTACGGGAGGCAGCAGTGGGGAATCTTGCGCAATGCGCGAAAGCGTGACGCAGCAACGCCGCGTGGGGGAAGAAGGCCTTCGGGTTGTAAACCCCTTTCAGTTGGGACGAAGCTTCCAGGGTTAATAGCCCTGTGGAGTGACGGTACCTTCAGAAGAAGCCCCGGCTAACTACGTGCCAGCAGCCGCGGTAATACGTAGGGGGCTAGCGTTGTCCGGAATCATTGGGCGTAAAGCGCGTGTAGGCGGTCCGGTAAGTCCGCTGTGAAAGTCGGGGGCTCAACCCTCGGATGCCGGTGGATACTGTCGGGCTTGAGTACGGAAGAGGCGAGTGGAATTCCTGGTGTAGCGGTGAAATGCGCAGATATCAGGAGGAACACCAATTGCGAAGGCAGCTCGCTGGGACGTTACTGACGCTGAGACGCGAAAGCGTGGGGAGCAAACAGGATTAGATACCCTGGTAGTCCACGCTGTAAACGATGGGCACTAGGTGTGGGGGGTGTCGACTCCCTCCGTGCCGAAGCTAACGCATTAAGTGCCCCGCCTGGGGAGTACGGCCGCAAGGCTAAAACTCAAAGGAATTGACGGGGGCCCGCACAAGCAGCGGAGCATGTGGTTTAATTCGACGCAACGCGAAGAACCTTACCTGGGCTTGACATGTTCCTGACATCCCTGGAAACAGGGCTTCCCTTCGGGGCAGGATCACAGGTGGTGCATGGCTGTCGTCAGCTCGTGTCGTGAGATGTTGGGTTAAGTCCCGCAACGAGCGCAACCCCCGTCGCATGTTGCCAGCATTTAGTTGGGGACTCATGCGAGACTGCCGGTGACAAACCGGAGGAAGGTGGGGATGACGTCAAGTCATCATGCCCCTTATGTCCAGGGCTACACACGTGCTACATTGGCGCGTACAGAGGGCTGCGATACCGCGAGGTGGAGCGAATCCCTTAAAGCGCGTCTCGGTTCGGATTGCAGGCTGAAACCCGCCTGCATGAAGGCGGAGTTGCTAGTAATCGCGGATCAGCATTGCCGCGGTGAATACGTTCCCGGGCCTTGTACACACCGCCCGTCACACCATGGAAGCAAGCAACACCCGAAGCCGGTGGCCTAACCCTTTTGGGAGGGAGCCGTCGAAGGTGGGGCTCGTGACTGGGGTGAAGTCGTAACAAGGTAGCCGTACCGGAAGGTGCGGCTGGATCACCTCCTTTCTAGGGAAGCTCCAGGACTTGGAGCGCCGGCGACAACCAGAAGGGCACAACGTCCTTCTCGAGTTTGACTCGGTACCTAACGTCGACCGGACCTGGCTCGTGCGCCTAGCACGGGCATGCTGTTGAGTTTTGAGAGACCGTCCGCCCAATCCGGGCGACGCCTCGAAGCGGACCTTGAAAACTGCACAATCATGCCAACGAAGTACCGGCCATCGCAAAGTGGCCGGTATGAACGGGTATCACCTGCAATTACGCAAGTAATTGCGGATCACCGTCAAGATAGGAAGGGCACATGGTGGATGCCTTGGCACCAGGAGTCGATGAAGGGCGTGAACGGCTGCGATAAGCCGCGGTGAGGCGCTGAATAGCCAGTGACCCGCGGATTCCCGAATGGGGAAACCCAGCGCTGTTAATACGGCGTTACCTCCCGCTGAATATATAGGCGGGCAGGGGGCAAGCCGGGGAACTGAAACATCTCAGTACCCGGAGGAAAGGAAATCAACCGAGACTCCCCGAGTAGTGGCGAGCGAAAGGGGAATAGCCCAAACCGGACCGGTGTAAGCGCGCACGCGTTGCCGGGTCGGGGTTGTAGGGCCTCTGTCCGAGAAGTGCGTTTCTCGGCGGGAGTTACCAAATCAGTCGATAGCTGAAGCGCGTGGAACCGCGCACCATAGAGGGCAATCGTCCCGTAAGCGAAATCGAGCTGATCTCCCGATGAGGTACCTGAGTAGGTCCGCTCCCGTGAAACGCGGACTGAATCTGGGGGGACCACCCTCCAAGGCTAAGTACTCCCTGGTGACCGATAGCGGACAAGTACCGTGAGGGAAAGGTGAAAAGTACCCCGGAAGGGGAGTGAAATAGTACCTGAAACCGCGTGCCTACAAGCGGTCGGAGCAGACTTGTTCTGTGACGGCGTGCTTTTTGCATAACGAGCCGGCGAGTTACTCGTCTGCGGCAAGGTTAAGCGATGAGCGGAGCCGAAGCGAAAGCGAGTCCGAATAGGGCGATTTAGTCGTAGGCGGTAGACCCGAAACTGAGCGAGCTACCCATGGGCAGGTTGAAGCGCGGGTAAGACCGCGTGGAGGACCGAACCGACCTAGGTTGAAAACTGGGCGGATGACCTGTGGGTCGGAGTGAAAGGCTAATCAAGCTCAGAGATATCTGGTTCTCTCCGAAATATATTTAGGTATAGCCTCGGATCAATTCCGTGGCGGCCGTAGAGCACTGTTTGGTCTAGGGGGCCTACCAGCTTACCGAAATCAGGCAAACTCCGAAGACCGTCACGGCTACTCCGGGAGTCAGTTGCTGGGGGATAAACTTCAGCGTCAAGAGGGAAACAGCCCAGACCGACAGCTAAGGTCCCTAAGTTCTAGCTAAGTGGCAAACGATGTCCGGGTGCATAGACAACCAGGAGGTTGGCTTAGAGGCAGCCATCCTTGAAAGAGTGCGTAACAGCTCACTGGTCAAGTGTCCGGGCGCGGATAATGTAACGGGGCTCAAGCTAGACACCGAAGCTTCGGGTTCGCGCAAGCGAGCGGTAGGAGAGCGTTCCCATGGCAGTGAAGCGGCGGGGGAACCCAGCCGTGGAGCCCTGGGAAGTGAGAATGCCGGCATGAGTAACGAAAGAGGGGTGAGAATCCCCTCCACCGATTTCCTAAGGATTCCTGAGTAAAGTTCGTCTGCTCAGGGTTAGTCGGGACCTAAGGCGAGGCCGAAAGGCGTAGTCGATGGACAACAGGTTGATATTCCTGTACCACGGATCTTCATTTGACCGATGGGGGGACGGGGAAGGTTATGGGAACCCAGGCGACGGTAGTCCTGGGTCAAGCGTGTAGGGGGAGCTCATGAAAAATGCGGAGCTCCATAACCTGAGGCGCGATGACAGCTGGCTGTAAGCCGGCGAGTCCCGGACGCCATGCCTCCAAGAAAAGCCTCTAGGGAGAAGCATACGTGCCCGTACCAAAACCGACACAGGTGGGAAAGTAGAGAATACTAAGGTGATCGAGATAACCATCGTTAAGGAACTCGGCAAAATCGCTCCGTAACTTCGGGATAAGGAGCGCCCCAGTAGGGTGAAGCACCTCGCGTGCGGAGCCCGAGAGGGCCGCAGTGAATAGGTTCAACCGACTGTTTACCAAAAACACAGGTCTCTGCTAAGTCGTAAGACGACGTATAGGGGCTGACGCCTGCCCGGTGCCGGAAGGTTACGTGGAGGTGTTAGGCGCAAGCCGAAGCACTGAAACTAAGCCCCGGTAAACGGCGGCGGTAACTATAACCGTCCTAAGGTAGCGAAATTCCTTGTCGGGTAAGTTCCGACCTGCACGAATGGCGTAACGAGTTGAACGCTGTCTCAACGATGGGCTCGGTGAAATTGCAGTCTCGGTGAAGATGCCGAGTACCCGCGGCTAGACGGAAAGACCCCGTGAACCTTTACTACAACCTGGTATTGGAGTGCGGTGCATCTCGCTCAGGATAGGAGGGAGGCTTTGAAGCGCTGGCTGCGGCTGGCGTGGAGCCAACCTTGAGATACCTCCCTTGATGTATTGTGCTTCTAACACTGCGCCGTTATCCGGGCAGTGAACAGTGCCAGGCGGGTAGTTTGACTGGGGCGGTCGCCTCCCAAAATGTAACGGAGGCGCGCAAAGGTTCCCTCAGTACGGTTGGAAATCGTACGTAGAGTGCAAAAGCAGCAAGGGAGCTTGACTGTGAGACCGACAGGTCGAGCAGGTGCGAAAGCAGGCTTTAGTGATCCGGCGGTAGCAAGTGGAAGTGCCGTCGCTCAACGGATAAAAGGTACTCCGGGGATAACAGGCTTATCGAGTCCAAGAGTCCACATCGACGACTCGGTTTGGCACCTCGATGTCGGCTCGTCGCATCCTGGGGCTGAAGTAGGTCCCAAGGGTTGGGCTGTTCGCCCATTAAAGCGGTACGCGAGCTGGGTTCAGAACGTCGTGAGACAGTTCGGTCCCTATCTGCCGTGGGCGTTGGAGAGTTGAGAGGATTCGTCCCTAGTACGAGAGGACCGGGATGAACGCACCTCTGGTGTATCTGTTGTCCTGCCAAGGGCACCGCAGGTTAGCTACGTGCGGATCGGATAACCGCTGAAGGCATCTAAGCGGGAAGCCGGCCTCAAGATGAACTCTCCCACCTCCTCGAGAGGGTAAGACCCCTGGTAGACCACCAGGTTGATAGGCCGGATGTGGAAGGGCAGTAATGTCCGTAGCAGACCGGTACTAATGGGTCGAGGGCTTGACGGATATATTTACCCCTTCGCAGGGGATACAGATTTAGTGGTGCCCGTTCGTTGGCGGGTTGTGCAGTTTTGAAGGTCCACGCGAGGCGTGGTCTTGACAAGTTTCCGGTGGCTATTGCACGGGGGAAATACCTCTTCCCATTCCGAACAGAGCAGTCAAGCCCCGTAGCGCCGATGGTACTTGGCCTGAAAGGGCCTGGGAGAGTAGGTCGCCGCCGGTCCTTACATAACTGAGCCGCCCCGTGGGGCGGCTCTTTTGCGTTCTAGGGGCCGCATACGCTTCCGCGCCGGCCGCGCGGACCGGATCGGGCCGGCTGAGGGGCGAACGCCTCCGCCCGCGAGTATGGCGATCGCGATGCGGGATCACCGCCGAACGCGTGGCGGGCCGTGCTTCGCCCGCGGCGGTCGCACGCCGGGGGTGATCGGCGCCGGCCGCGTCGCGCGCTGCCGCGCCGCCCGCCTCGCAGGCCGCCGCCATCTCCGCTTCGTCTCGACGAGCGAGCCGCCGTCTCCTCGCGGCGAGATCCGAGGCGCCTGGCACGCGCGCCCAGCGGGGGTGAGGTCGCAAACGGTCGCTGAGCGGACCTTTCCGACCGCCGCCACCGCGTGGCGGGTCCGAGATCCCTCGATGCGCCGTCTCCGACGCCTACGCGCCCTCGGCTGCGGCCCCCTCGCTGCCCAGTTCGCCGGCCTCTCCGCGCCGTGGCTCTCCCACGCTTAGTGCGGGCCGCCGTGGTTCTCCCACGCGTGACGCGCGTTGCCGTGGCTCTCCACGCCCGATGCGCGGACCCGGCCTCTGCGCGACTGCGGTTTCGCCACACCCCTCGCTGCGCCGTTGGTCGACCCCCTCGGCGCCCGCTGCGCCGTTGGTCGACCCCCTCGGCGCCCGCTGCGCCGTTGGTCGACCCCCTCGGCGCCCGCTGCGCCGTTGGTCGACCCCCTCGGCGCCCGCTGCGCCGTTGGTCGACCCCCTCGGCGCCCGCTGCGCCGTTGGTCGACCCCCTCGGCGCCCGCTGCGCCGTTCGTCGACCCGCTCGACCCTCGCTGCGCCGTTCGTCGACCCCTCGGTCCCCGCCGCGCCTACGCGGCCGCTTCGTCGCGCCGGTCGCGGCTGCGCTCGCGCCGCTTAACCACCGACGCCGCCGAGGTCTCCCTCGGCGGCGTCGGCACCTCAGCGGTGACCAGCGACTACCGGACGGTGAAGACCTTCGCCTTGCCCGCCGCGACCTTCAGGTTGTACTTGCCCTGGGCGAGCTTTGCGGTCGCCGTCCAGCGGCCGGCCGCGACCCTGGCCCGCACCGCCTTGCTCTTGCTCGCCTGGCCGACCTTCGCAATCGCCACGTTCACCGTGGCGGCGCAGCCCGCCTTGCCCTTGGCGACCAGCTTGCCGCGGGTGACCTTGACCGCGGTGACTGTGGGTACCGCGGTGCAGCTCGCACCCGGGGCCGCCGCGGCGACGCTCCTGGCCGCCGGGGCCGCGACCGCTTGCGGGGTCGCGCCGGCAGCCGCCGCCTCGGCCGCAGCGCCCGGGGCGACCGTCGGCGGGACGTCGGCGAGCTTGTCCGTATACACGGCCGATCCCGCTGCGGCCTCCTGGAAGCGCACGTCGGCGAGCTGGATGGAGCCGGTCGCCGGCTTGCCGGCACCGCCGAAGCGCAGCTCGAGCTTGCGGAGGTTCGCCAGGTCCACACCCTGCGCGGCGAAGTCACTCAGCGGGACACGGATCTGGTTGAGCACGATGTGCGTACGGGTGGTCGTCGACCCGGTGGTCTGGTGCAGCGCGTTGCCGTAGCGCGGCGACGCGGCGGACACGACGCCTTCCTTGCCGGCCTTGTCGGCGACGACGATCGAGAAGTCCTGGGTCGTGGCGGCCGGGTTCCAGATCGCCTCGCCGGTGCGGGCGGGGTTGCGCGGGTCGAAGAAGTTCACCGCGGCGTCCAGCGCGAGGGCCTTGAAGGCGCGGACGTCGCCGGACGCGGCCGGGATGCGCGTCCCGATCGTCGCGGGCTGGTCCCACGCCAGCGCGAGCTGCAGGCCGTAGGAGTGGTTGACCGGGGCTCCCTCACGCGTCGCGCTCTGGCCGCCGAGCGCGTTGGCCGCCGGGAGCGGGCAGCCCTTGGTGGCGGTCGGCAGTCCGGTCACGCCGACCAGCGAGGGCGTGAAGTGCAGCGGCTCCGGGTTGCACCAGTCGAAGCCGCCGGCCGTGGTCGGCGGGATCGGGTTGATGCCGCCGCCCGTCAGGTACGGGTTCGAGAAGCCGCTGCCGGTGATCGACGTGCCGAGCGCGCTCACCGTCAGCGGATTGTCCGTCTCCGGGCGCAGCACGTCCCGCCGTGCCGCGGGTTCGGCGAAGTACGTCGTCAGCACGCGCTCCTCGCACGGCATGCGCACGCCGGACGCGGAGGTCGGGCAGGCGGACGCCGGGATCTGCGGCGCTCCGCCGTTCTCGCTGAGCTCGCCCGTCATGTACGGATCGAACGCGACGTCACCGCCGACGTAGCGGCGGAAGAACGCGCTCATGAGCGCCAGGCCGATCTTGGGCTGGTCGCCCATCAGGGCAGGGTCGCCGGAGCCGCGGGTGTCGCGGTCGTAGGTGCCGCCGCTCAATCGGGTGTTGTTCGGCTGGCTGGTGCCGCACGCGGCGTCGGTGCCGCTGGCGTCGTCGCCGTCGGCGTACCAGACCGAGTTGAACCAGTTGTGGTTGCCGCCGAGCAGCGAGATCTGGATGCGCGGGAACGGATCGTCGGGCTGGATGTACTGGCTGCGCTCGAACAGCCGCGCGCCCTGCAGGTTCGTGACGTCACCTTCGCAGTAGCCGAACATCGTCATGTATGGCATGCCATACGGCGCGCGGCGCTCGTAGTCGACGGGTGCGAGCGCGATCACGCCGCGCAGGTTGTACTTGCGGCCCGGGGCGGGGCGCGTGCGGTTGTAGTCGATGAAGCTGGAGACGGCATCGCCGCCGCGCGAGTGACCCATCAGGCCGACGCGCGAGAAGTCGAGCTTGCCGACGAGCGCGCCGCCGATGTTGCTGTCGGCGCTGTCGGGGATCGCGCCGGCGTTCGCGTCATAGAGCGCGTCGAGCATCGCGGCGATGATCAGGCGGCGCTGGTGCATGCCCTTGCCGAAGGCGCTGTCCTGGTAGTACATGAGCTGGTCCTGGTCGATCGACGCGACCGTGTAGCCCCAGCTCGCGAGGTTCTCGCCCAGGTAGGCATAGCCGCGGTCGTTGCGCTTGAAGGCGGTGCAGTTCGGGGCCGAACCCGTGTCGCAGCTCGCGTGGTTGCCGTGCACGAGGACGATCACGGGCGAGCCGCTCGCCCGGTTGGCCGGGTAGTAGATCGAGCCGCGCAGCTGCAGCGTGACGGCGGACGCCTGGTTGGTGAGGCCGCCGCCGGCCGCGTTGGGCTCCTGCAGGTTGACCGTGCCGATCCGCAAGGGATCGAGCGTCGTCACGCTGTACGGGCCGCGCGTCATCGGGTCGGGCGGTGCGGCCAGGGAGGTCGCCGGCGCGAGCACCGCGAGGAAAAGCGCCAGGGCGATGGCCTTCAGGGCAGGGGTCACCAGGTCTCCGTGCTGTCGGTTCATGAGTGCGTCCGTGCTGGCACGGCGACCAGCCGTGCGCGGCGAAGCGGCGGCATCGTACGTCCGCGACGGGGTCCTCATGTGTGGACCGCCGGTAGAAAGGTGACCAGGCAACGACCGACCGGATTCACATAACAAGGGGACCTGCGGTCCACGTAGATTGCGGCCGCTCCAACCGCGCGCCACTGACGGCTGCGCGGCTCGATCACCTTCGACAAAGGTCCCACCGTTCACATGAACCGAGTCCCCGCCGTGGTGGCCGCCGCCCTGATCGCGGCGCTCGCCCCGACCAGCGCCTACGCGTCGACCTGGACGGTCGACGACGACAAGGCCGACTGCCCGAACGCCGCCTTCACCTCGATCCAGGCGGCCGTCAACCAGGCCGCGCCGTGGGACACCGTCGTGATCTGCGCGGGGATCTACGAGGAGCAGTCCGTCCCGACGTCGGGCAACAACACGCCCAGCCAGGCCGGCTCGCGCAACGGCTTGACGATCACCAAGCCCTTGACGCTCAAGGGCGCGGGGGCGAATAAGGTCTTCATCCGGCCGGCGTCGGCGCTGGGCGCCTCACTCGCCGGCACCGCGCCGTACCTGCGCGACGGCGGCGGCAACGTGGTCACGGTCGCGCGCCAGTCGCTCGGCGCGACGGACGACAACGAGAACTTCGTCGACATCTCCGGCGTCACCATCGAGTCCCCGCACACCTACGCGGAGGCGGGGCTCGCGTTCTTCAACACGAGCGGGCTGCTGCTCAACAGCCGGATCGGCACCATCAAGGCAGAAGGTGGACCCTACTCGTACGGCGTCGTGATGACCAACTCGCTCCAGGGCGCCGAGGCCGGCGTCCGGCGCGAGGTCGTGCTCGAGAAGTCGCTGGTCACCGGTTCAGTGCTGTTCGACGACGCCCGCGGCGCCGACGGCACCGCCACCACCACAGTCCGGTCGGGCATCAAGGCCTACGGCGTGATCACCGGCTCGCGCGTCGAGGGACCGGTCAGCTACACGTACGGGCAGCGCGGCTCGATCACCGGGAGCGTGATCACCGGCGCGGTGACGCTCACCGACGCCGAGACCGGGCCCGATCCGAGCAACCCGGTCGTGCGCGCCTGGTCCGCGTCCGGTTCGAGCCTGCTCGGCGGCCTCCTCAACACCGGCACGGTCGCGGCCGCGGTCGGCGGCAACTTCTGGGGTACGAGCACCACGACCGGCCCGGTCGAGGTGGGCGACGTCCTGAGCGAGGCACCGACCGCGCCGAGTGCCCCCGGCGCCGTCGTCGACGCGCCCCCGACGGGCGCCATCGTCGATCCGTTCGGCCCGACCACCGTCGCCTGGGACGAGACGATCTACCCGGTCGTCGTCGCCGCGGACGACTTCGGCGTCAAGTCGGTCGAGCTCACGGCGAACGGCATCCCGGTCGGCGCGGTCGGCCGCACCCCCTACGAGTTCGAGTACCGCCCCGCCTACGAGCACATCGGCGACCACGTCGTCCTGACGGCGAAGATCACCGACTCCTCGGGCCAGACCACCGTCGTCTCCACCGAGCTCGACGTGCCGCGGGTGAGCTCGTCGACCACGGGCGACGTCACCGGCTCGGTCGCACCCGCCCTGTCGCTGAGCGTCGGCACGGCCGCGGCCTTCGAGCCGTTCGTCCCGGGCGTGCCCCAGGACTACGTCGCCTCCTCGACCGCGAAGGTCCTCTCGACGGCCGGCGAAGCCGCGCTGAGCGTCGTCGACGCCGGCGCCGTCGCGCCCGGCCACCTCGTGAACGGGACGTTCGTCCTACCGCAGCCGCTCCAGGCCCGCGCGCTGAACGCGCTGAACACTGGCACGCCGTTCGGCACCGTGTCCGGCGCGCCGCTCACGCTCCTGACCTACGGCGCACCGGTCTCCAACGACGAGGTCACGCTCGAGTTCAAGCAGCCGATCGCGGCGTCCGACGCGCTGCGCACCGGCTCCTACGCCAAGACCCTGACCTACACGCTGTCCACCACGAAGCCGTAGACCGGGTCAGCGCCCACCACGTCACCCAAGGTCAGTTTGTCGGGCTGAGCCCGACGAACCGGCCGAGCGGCGCTCGGCGGCGGCGAAGGGCGCGGCGGCGGCGGGGCGTGTGGCGGCGGCGGGGCGTGTGGCGGCGGCGGGGCGTGTGGCGGCGGCGGGGCGTGTGGCGGCGGCGGGGCGTGTGGCCGCGGCGGGCCGCGCGGCGGCGCACGCTTGGGCGCCGCAACGTCGCGCGGGCGCGGCTGTGCGGCGCCGGTGGCCGCTTCGGCCCGGGCGGGTGGGCGCCGGATTGCGCCCGGGCCCGGGTCGAGCGGGTGTGTTCCGCTCCGCGGCCCGGCCGGATCGATCAGTCCTCCCAGACCAGATCGCCGGCGGGCGCGGGGGTCAGGTGCGGCTGTGGGTCGCCGGGCGATGAACCGGCGACGTGCACACCTGTGGCCGGGCGGGCACCATCCCTGGGCGCTTCCGGCTCTTACGACGATGATCGAGCGTGCGGCGGTGCGGGTGCTCGACGGTGGGGGCGGGCGACGATTCGGTCATGGTCGCGCGGTTGGCCTCACCCAGCGTGACGAACTCCAGGGCCGTGTCCATGGCCCCGCGCACCAGCTCTCGGAGCGAGCGCTTGTTCTGGCGGCGATCGGTCATCGAAGGGAACATGTGTTCGCAAGGCTATGGATCCGGTCGGACGGAAAAGGACCCAAAGAGCGGGAACCTCACCCCGGAATTTGCGGATCCCACGCCGTAGAGCCGAACACGGGTTCGTGGGCTGCAAGCGATCTTGCAGAGCTCGGAATCAGGGGCCGGTGTCGCCGGTCTCGCCGAGTTTGACCTCGAACGGCTTGCCGCCCAGGGCGTCTGCGAGCTCGTCGTCGAGGCGGTCGGCGGCGCCCGCGATCTCGTAGATCGCGTTGACCAGCTCGCCCGCCTGCAGCGTCTCGCCGAGCAGGTCGTAGCGGGCGATCAGCACCCCGTCCCGGAACGTGAACTTCACGAAGAAGAAGCTCCGGTTGAGGTCGTTCAGCAGGTTCAGCGCCTGCGCGGCGCCGGGTGAGTCAGGATCGATGTCCTGCAGGACGGGGGAGTGGACGATGATGACGACGCTGTCGTCCTGCCACTCGCGGAAGTCGATGAAGACGGCAGCGGAGTCGAACCGCAGCCGGTAGGTCCGGCCGTCGCCGGAGACCTGGTACCGCAGCCCTTCGCGAACCAGGATCCCCGCGACCTGCTCGATGCTCGCGTCGACGTCCACCCCGCCGACAATGATGCCTCAGCGAGCGCCCAAGGAAGACCAGACTTCCATCTTGGTCCGGATGCGGTCCAGGACGTCGTCGGTGAACTCCGACGTGGTCGCGTGACCGCCGAGATCGATCGTCTTGACGCCCGAGGCGGTGGCCTCCAGCACGGACTCGTAGACGGCGCGCGAGGCGCGATCCGCGCCGGCATGGCCCTTCGCACCCGCGTACGAGAGCACGGACCCGCAGGCCAGCAGCATCGCCATCGGGTTCGCCAGGTTCTTGCCGAACAGCGACGGCGCGGTGCCGTGCGGCGCCTCGGCCATGGCGACCTGCACGTTGTAATCGGCATCGAAGCTCAAGAGCACCGACTCGGCTCCGGCGATCGACCCGAACATCGGCATGACCAGGTCGCTCAGGCAGTCGCCGTCTCGATTCAGTGCGGGAATCACGAGCGGTGAGTCGGCAGCGCCGGAGATCAGCCCCGCGTACAGCGCGTCGATCAGGACCGGCTGGTAGACGACGCTCGAGTACTTGGCCGCCGCGGCGTCCATCTCCTCCTTGAGCAGCCCGTCGTAGATCGGCGAGACGGTCCACTTGGGCCCGCCGTACACCTTCGCGCCGATCCGCTCGGCGAACATGAACGAGTACTCGGCGACGGCCCGGCACGTCGAGCGCGAGATCCGCATCGTCATGAACGCGGCTTCCTCGTCCTCGTCCCCCTCGCGCCACTGCTTGGCGCCGTAGGCGTCGTCGACGGCCATGCGCACGACGGAGATCGGGTGGTAGACGCCCGAGACGGGACCGACGACGCCCGGGATCCGCCGCCCGGTGCGCACGATCACCTTGCCGTCGACCTCCTCGCGCAGGATGCGGTTCGGGGAGCCGACGTCGTCCTTGCCCTCCGGCGTGATCGTCGCCGCCTTGAGCCCGAAGCCGGCCTCGCGCATCGCGCCCGCCGCCTCGTGGACGATCTCATTCCCGGTCTCCCGCCGCTTCTCGAGCGACAGGTCGTAGTGGACCAGCTCGAGCTCGAGACCGAGCAGCGAGGGATCGAGGACGCGGATCGACTGCTCGAGCAGCTCCTGACCCGTCTCGTCGCCCTCGAGGACGATGATCTTCAGCATCGACGAGGCAGGTTAGCCCGCTTGGCCGCGAGGCCCGTGCATCGCCGGCGAATGCAACCGTCGTCCCCGCCGGTTCCGGGCAGGCCCGAGCGTGCTGGTGGCCCGTGGTGCCTGCCCGGGGGGCAGGGCGGGCAGGGCCGGCCGGAATGTGCGGAGTCGCGGCCGGGCGGGCTCAGCCCGAAGGCGTGCGGGCGAGCCCGAGCTCGGCCGCGTGCGGCTCCAGCGCCGCGATAACAAACGCGATGTGCTCGTCGAGATCGACGCCGAGCAGCTCGGCGCCCTCGTGCAGGCCCTCGCGATCCACCTCACGCGCGAACGCGGGCGTCTTCATCTTCTTCTTGACCGACTTGGGCGTGAGGCCCTCGATGCCGGTGGGGCGTACGTAGGCGCACGCCATGACGAACCCGGACAGCTCGTCGACCGCGAACAGCGTCTTCTCCATCGGCGTGTCGCGCGAGACCTCGAGGTAATCCGCGTGGGACGCGACCGCGCGCACCATGTCCTCCGGGAAGCCGAGCCGCTCGAGCTCGGCCAGCGCGTAGCGCGGGTGGCCCGTGTGGAGGTCCGGATAGCGCTCGTAGTCGAGGTCGTGGAGCATCCCGACCATGCCCCAGCGCTCGACGTCCTCGCCGAACTTCTCCGCGTACGCGCGCATGCAGGCTTCGACCGCGAGCACATGACGACGCAGGCTCTCGGACTCCGTCCACTCGCAGAACAGCGTCCAGGCTTCGTCACGGGTCATGGGCAGCGGCATGGGACTCGGTAGCCTAGCCGCCGCCAACATGGAGAAGTTCGTCATCGAAGGCGGGGTGCCGCTGTCCGGCACCGTCACGCCCGCCGGCAACAAGAACGCCGCGCTGCCACTGCTCGCCGCCTGCCTGCTCACGGACGAGGACGTCACGCTGTACAACGTCCCCGCCATCCGTGACACGGAGGCGCTGCTGGAGCTGCTCGTGGACCTCGGCGTGACCGTCGAGCGTCCGGACCTCAACACCGTCAAGCTCAACGCCGCCAACGTCAACAAGACGGAAGTGGACGCGGACCTGGCCGAGCGCATCCGCGCCTCGTTCCTGGCCGCGGGCCCGCTGCTCGCGCGCTTCGGGTCGGCGACGATGCCGCCTCCGGGCGGCGACGTGATCGGCCGCCGCCGCCTGGACCCGCACCTGGACGCGTTCCGCGCGCTCGGCGCGACCGTCGAGCACGGCCGCGACGTCGTCATCAAGGCGCCGGCCGAGGGCCTGGCGCCGTGCGACTTCTTCATGGACGAGCCGTCCGTGATGGGTACGGAGAACGCCCTGATGGCGGCCGCGGGGGTCGCGGGCACGACCGTGATCCGCAACGCCGCGTGTGAGCCGCACGTGCAGGACGTCGCGCGCATGCTCAACAAGATGGGCGCCGCGATCGAGGGCATCGGGTCCAACGTCATGACGGTGCACGGCGTCGCGACGCTCGGCGGCTGCGAGTACTCGGTATCGCCTGACCACATCGAGATCGGGTCGTTCATGGCGCTCGCGGGCGTGACCGGCGGTGAGCTGGACATCAAGGGCTGCGTCGCCGACGACCTGCGCATGGTGCGGTTGGCGTTCCGCCGCCTCGGGCTGGAGTCCGAGATGCGTGAGGACGGCACCTGCCACATCCCGGGCAACCAGACCCTGAAGGTCGCGCGCGACGCCGGCGACTACCAGTCCAAGATCGAGGACGGCCCCTGGCCCGCGTTCCCGGCGGACCTCACGTCGATCGCGGTCGCGCTCGCCACCCAGGCCGAGGGCAGCGTCCTGATCTTCGAGAAGATGTTCGAGAACCGCCTGTTCTTCGTGGACAAGCTGATCTCGATGGGGGCGGAGATCACGATCTGCGACCCGCACCGGGCGATCGTCATCGGCCCGCGGCAGCTGCGCGGCGCGCGCGTCTCCTCCCCGGACATCCGCGCCGGCATGGCGATGCTGATCGCCGCCGTGTG
Source organism: Solirubrobacter deserti (assembly GCF_003344625.1). Taxonomy (GTDB): domain Bacteria; phylum Actinomycetota; class Thermoleophilia; order Solirubrobacterales; family Solirubrobacteraceae; genus Solirubrobacter; species Solirubrobacter deserti. The sequence goes on from NZ_QPKJ02000001.1 coordinate 816,795, forward strand.
CGCGCAGGGCACGAGCGAGATCCACAACGTGCGCGACATCGACCGCGGCTACGAGCGCATCGACGAGCGCCTGCGCGCGCTGGGGGCCAACATCGAACGCGTTCCGGTGACGTGATCCACCCGATCCCCAGCGGCACGCGAGACGTGCTCCCGGACGAGCTCCGGGAGCTGCGGGCGATCACGGACGCGATGCGGACCGTGTTCGACGCCCACGAGTACGGCGAGGTCGCCACGCCCGCGCTCGAGTACGAGACCGTGCTCACGCGCGGGGACTCGGCCGCCGCCGATCCCGCGTACCGGCTCTTCGACGAGCACGGCAACGTGCTCGTGCTGCGGTCGGACATGACGATCCCGATCGCGCGCGTGGTCGCGACCCGCTATGGGACCGCGTCGCCGCCGCTGCGCTTCTCCTACATCGCGAGCGCCTACCGCGCGGTCAAGCAGCACCGCGGGCAGCCGCGGGAGATCCTGCAGGCGGGGATCGAGCTCGTCGGCGCGCCCGGGCCGGCCGGCACGGCCGAGGCGATCACGGTGCTGTGCGCGGCGCTGGACGCCGCCGGCCTGGACTCCTACCGGGTCGGCCTGGGGGACGCGTCGCTGTTCTCGCGGGCGCTGGACCGTGCCGGCGTGCACGACACCGGGCCGATCCTGCGGGAACTGGCCGCGGGCGACATGGTCGGGCTCGAGCGCGAGCTGCGCGCCGCGGGCGCGGTCGAGCTGCTGGACATCGCGCGGGCACGCGGCGGCGTGGAGATCGTGCCCGAGGGCGAGCCGCTGCGCGAGGTCTATGAGCTGCTGGCGGAGGACGTGGCCGGGCGCGTGATCTTCGATCTTGGGCTGGTGCGGACGCTGGGCTATTACACGGGCCCGGTGTTCGAGGTCTATGACGCCGCGTTCGGCTCGCCGCTGGGCGGCGGCGGGCGCTATGACGACCTGCTCGGGCGCTTTGGCCGTCCACTGCCCGCGTGCGGCTGGGCGCTGGACGTCGAGCGGGTGCACGCGGCGGCGCTGGGGGAGGGTCGATGAGGATCGCGGTTCCGCGCGGGGCGCTGTTCAAGGAAGCGCTCGACGTGCTCGACGGCCTCGGCATCGACACGGCCGAGGTGCGCTCCAACGACCGCAAGCTGCTGTTCGAGGAGGCGGGCCTGATCACGATGCGGCCGTCCGACGTGCCCACCTATGTGGAGTCGGGCGCCGCGGACATCGGCATCACGGGCAAGGACGTGCTCGCCGAGCATCCCGAGCGCAACGTCTATGAGCTGCTGGACCTCGGGTTCGGCCGCTGCCGGATGGTGTTCGCGACGGTCGAGGGCGAGGACGTCGCCACCGAGGCGCTGCGGCGGCTCGGGATCATGCGGATCGCGACCAAGTACCCGAACATCGCGGCCTCGTACTTCGAGTCGACGGGGCGGCAGGTGGAGATCGTCGAGGTCAAGGGCTCCGTCGAGCTCGCGCCGCTGACGGGCATGGTGCACGGGATCGTCGATCTGACGGCGACGGGCACCACGTTGCGCGAGAACGGGCTCGTGGTCCGCGAGGAGATCTCGGTCGCGACGGCGCGGCTGATCGCCAACCCGGTCTCCTACCGGGTCAAGGCGGCGGAGATCGACGCGGTGCTGGAGAAGCTGCGTGCCACTCACGCCTGAGCAGCGGGCGGCGGAGATCCGCGCTTCGGTGCCGCCGGGCGCGTCGGTGGCCGAGGACGTCGCGACGATCATCCGGCACGTGCGCAAGGACGGCGATCTGGCCGTCGAGGAAATGGAGGCGGAGGTCGGCGCGGGGCTGAGCGCGCCATTCACGCCGCCGCCGGGCGCGCTGCCCGACGATGTGCGGGCGGGGCTGCTGGTCGCGATCGAGAACGTGCGGGCGGTGGCCGAGGCCGGCGTGGACGAGCCGCGGACGGTGACCCTGCCGCAGGGCCACACGGTGACCCTGCGCGAGGAGCCGGTCCGGCGCGCGGCGGTGTACGCGCCCGGTGGGCGCAACCCGTACCCGTCCACCGTCGTGATGGGCGTCGTGACGGCGCGCGCGGCCGGGGTGGACGAGGTGTACGTGGTCGGCGCGCCGCATCCGGTGATGGTCGCCGCGGCCGAGCTGTGCGGTGCGGACGGCTACTTCGCGGTGACCGGGGCGCAGGCCGTCGCCGCGCTGGCGTACGGCACGGGATCGATCCCGGCGGTGGACGTGATCGTCGGCCCGGGGTCGTTGTGGGTGCAGGAGGCCAAGCGGCAGGTGTCCGGCGTCGTCGGGATCGACGGGTTCGCGGGACCTTCCGACCTGACGGTGGTCGCGACCGAGGGCGCCGACCTCGAGGTGCTGGCCGCGGACATCGCGGGGCAGGCAGAGCACGGCGAGGGATCGCTCACGGTCGCGGTGAGTGACAACGAACAGATTCTGTCATCGCTCAACGCACAGCACGATGTGCTCGTCGCGACGATGGACGAGGCCCTCGCGTTCGTGGAAGCCCTCGCGCCCGAGCACCTGCAGCTGGCCGGCGCCGACGCCGAGGCGCTCGCGCCGCGCATCCGGTCCGCCGGCTGCCTGTTCGTGGGGAGCGCGAGCGGCACCGCGTTCGGCGATTACGTCGCGGGTTCGAACCACGTTCTGCCGACCGAGGGCGCGGCGCGCTTCGCCTCTGGCCTCAACGTGCGCCACTTCCGGCGCCGCATGGCGGAGGTCCGTGTGGGCGACGCGGGCGCCGCGCTGGCGGCCGCCGGCGTGCCGATCGCCGAGGCCGAATCCTTCGCCCTCCACGCCGCGAGCATGTCGCTGCGGAACCGCTCAAGGCCGGCGCCTTGACCGGTTCCTCCGCCTCGCAAGTCCGGCTGGCGCCGGGCTTGCGTCAGAATCCTCGTCCGTGAGCTCCCGAACCGCAACGATCGCCCGCAAGACCGGGGAGACCGACGTCTCGCTGACGCTCGGCCTGTCCGGAACCGGTGCCGGTACGCGTTCCACCGGCGTCGGGTTCTTCGACCACATGCTCGACCTGCTCGCCCGCCACGGCAAGTTGGATTTGGACGTCAAGGTCGACGGAGATCTGCACACGGGATCGCATCACACGGTCGAGGACACAGGGATCGTGCTCGGCCAGGCGCTCGACCAGGCGCTCGGCGACCGGCGCGGGATTTTCCGCTACGGGCACGCGGTCGTGCCGATGGACGAGGCGCGTGCGATGTGCGCGATCGACATCTCCGGCCGCCCGTACACGCTGGTCACGGGCTTCGACCGGCTGCCGGGCGGGACGATCAACGGCTTCGACTACGAGGAGGCCGAGGAGTTCTTCCGCGCGGTCGCGTCCGCGGCGCGTCTGACGCTTCACATCGAGCTGCAGGCCGGCACCAACGGCCACCACATGATCGAGGCCTGCTTCAAGGCGTTCGCGCGCGCCCTGCGCGCGGCGGTCTCCATCGACCCGGAGGAGACCGGCGTGCCGTCGACCAAGGGGACGCTGACGTCATGATCGCGATCGCCGACTACGGGATGGGCAACCGCCGCAGCGTCGAGAAGGCGCTCGCGCACGTGGGCGCGGAGTCCGTGATCACGACCGACGTCCGCGATGCGAGCGCGATCATCCTGCCCGGCGTGGGCGCCTTTCCGGAGGCCATGCGCCACCTCGAGCGCTCCGGCCTGGGCGAGCAGCTCAAGGAGCGCGCCGCTGCCGGCGTCCCGCTGCTCGGGATCTGCCTCGGGATGCAGCTGCTGTTCGAGTCCTCCACCGAGCACGAGGGCGCCGAGGGCCTGGGCATCCTGCCCGGCACGGTGACCAAGCTCGAGTCCCCGCGGCTGCCGCACATCGGCTGGAACCTCGTCACGTTCGCCCGCGAGTCCGCCCTCACGGAGGGCCTGGGCGAGGCCGCGCCCTTCTACCACGTGCACTCGTTCGCCTGCCGGCCGTCGGACGCCTCCGACGTCGTGGGCACGAGCGAGTACGGCGAGCGGTTCGTGAGCGTCGTCGAGCGCGACAACGTCATGGCCGCCCAGTTCCACCCCGAGAAGTCCTCAACCGACGGTCTACAGATGCTTAAGAACTTCGCGGCCCTCGCCGCCGTGCCGGTCGCATGATCCTCTACCCCGCGATCGACATCATGGACGGCCAGGCCGTGCGGCTGGTCGAGGGCAAGTTCGAGGACTCGACCAAGTACCACGACGACCCGGTCGAGGCGGCCAAGTCCTGGCTCGCCGCCGGCGCGCGTTACTTGCACGTCGTCGACCTCGACGGCGCCCGCTCCGGCGCCCCGAAGTCGCTCGAGCACCTGCGCCGGATCGTGTCCGAAACCGGCATCCCGGTCCAGTACGGCGGCGGCCTGCGCACCGTCGAGAACGTCCGCGACGCCCTCCGCGCCGGTGCCGAGCGCGCCGTGATCGGCACCGCCGCGTTCAAGGACATCGACTTCCTCGACGACGTCGTCGCCCAGTTCGGCCCGCGGATCATGATCGCCGTGGACGTCAAGCACGGCATGATCGCCACCGAGGGCTGGACGCAGACCACCTCGCTGCCGGTCGTCGACGCCATCCAGCGCCTCACCGGCCGCGGCGTGCGCTCGTTCATCTACACCGACGTCTCGCGCGACGGCAAACTCACCGGCCCGGACCTGGAGTCGGTGAAGACCGTCGCGGAGGCCGTGCGCGGTCGCTTCATCTACTCCGGCGGGATCGGCTCGCTCGACGACCTGCGCGCGCTCGCGCAGCTGCGCCAGGTGAACCTGTCCGGCGTGATCGCGGGCAAGTCGCTCTACGAGAAGAAGTTCACGGTCGCCGAGGGGCAGGCGGCGCTCGACGGCAGGTAGCCGCCGATGCGCTCCAGCCACTCGGCCAGGAGCGTGCGCTCGGCGGCGCTGAAGCCCGGCAGCTCGGGCGCGGCGGCGTGCAGTGCGACCGCCGCGGCGGCCGTGTGATCGCCCGCGGCGGCCGGGGCGTCCGTGAGCGCGGTGCACATGACCGCGTCGAAGAGCAGCTCCGCGAGAAGCGGGTCGCGGGTGTCCTCCGGCGTCGCCAGCAGCGTGAGGATGGCGCCGGTGCCCGCAGCGTGGATGAGCTCGACGACCCGGTGCTCGGGCAGCTGCAGCCGACCCGCGACGGCGATCCGGTGCACGCGCCCGCGCAGGATCTCCAGGCCGGCCGCCGCGACGGGCGAGGGCGGGCGCCCGGGGTCGGCGAGGATGGCGAACAGCGCCGGGTGGGTCAGGCCGAAGCGGATGTGGTGGTCCCACGCGGCGCGCAGGTCGGCGACGGGGTCGTCGGTCTCGTCGGCGAGCGCCTTGGCGTCGACGTAGCGGGCGAAGGCCCGTTCGGCGACGGCGTCGAGCAGGCCGTCCTTGTCACCGAAGAGCCGGTAGATCGCCGGCGCCTGCACGCCGGCGGCTTCCGCAACGCCGCGCGTGGTGACCGCCGCGAGGCCATGCTCCTGCAGCAGGCGGGCGGCGGCGTCGACGATGCGGGTGCGCAGATCGGACGGCATGCGAACGACGATATCAGTCTGACGTTATCAGCGATAGTAACAGTGGTACTGTAACGGCATGATCATCGTTACCGGGGCCACCGGCCAGCTCGGGTCCCTCATCGTCGAGCGCCTGCTCGAACGCGTCCCGGCCGAGGCGGTCGGCGTGAGCGTCCGCGACCCCGACCAGGCCACCTCTCTGGCCGAGCGCGGCGTGCGCGTGCGGCGCGGCGACTTCGCGGAGCCCGACACGCTCGCGGCGGCGTTCGAAGGCGCCACCCAGGTGCTCGTCGTGTCCGTCAACGCCCTCGGCGCGGAGAACGTCGCCATGACCACGGGCGCCATCGACGCCGCCTACGCCGCGGGCGCGCGTCGCGTCCTGTACACCAGCCAGCAGGCCGCCGCGGCGGACTCGCACTTCGCACCCGCGCGCGACCACGCCGCCGTCGAGGCGCACCTGCGCGCCGGCGGACGGCCGTTCACGGCGCTGCGCAACGGCTACTACGCCGAGAGCCTCGAGTTCCAGCTCCGAGGGGTCAGCGAGCGCGGAAGCATTGCGCTGCCGGCCGACGGGCCCGTGTCCTGGACGGCCCGCGCCGACCTGGCGGAGGCCGCGGCCGTGATCCTCGCCGACGAGGGCCGCTTCGACGGTCCGACGCCGCCGCTGATCGGCGCCGAGGCCGTCGACTTCGACCACGTGGCGGCGTTGCTCGGTGTCGAGCGGACCGTCGTCGACGACGACGCGTGGGTCGCGGGCCTGATCGAGACCGGCGTCCCGGAGGCGGTCGCAAAGCTCTTCCTCGGCTCGTTCCTGGCCTCGCGCGCCGGCGAGTTCGACCGCACCGATCCGACGCTCGCCACTCTGCTCGGCCGCGCGCCCACGCCGGTGGCCGCGACGTTCTAGGGTCATTGACGTGCACTACAAGCGCGTCATTCCCTGCATGGACGTGGACAACGGCCGCGTCGTCAAGGGCACCAAGTTCATCGACATCCGCGACGCCGGCGATCCGGTCGAGCTCGCGGCGCACTACGACGCGCAGGGCGCGGACGAGCTGATCTTCCTCGACATCACGGCGACCTCAGATAAGCGGGCGACCGTGGTTGAGTTGGCGCGACGCGCCGCGGACGACGTGTTCGTGCCGTTCACGATCGGCGGCGGCGTGCGACAGGTGCAGGACGCGCACGACGTGCTGGACGCGGGCGCGGACAAGGTGTCGATCAACTCCGCGGCGCTCGCGCGGCCCGAGCTGATCGACGAGCTGGCGACGGTGTTCGGCGCCCAGTGCGTGGTGCTCGCGATCGACGCCAAGCGGCGCCCTGACGGCTCCTATGAGGCGTTCGTCGCCGGCGGCCGCACACCGACCGGCAAGGACGCCGTCGAATGGGCCAAGGAGGGCGTGGAGCGCGGCGCGGGGGAGATCCTGCTCACCTCCATGGACCGCGACGGGACCAAGGACGGCTACGAGCTGACCCTCACGCAGCGCATCAGCCAAGGCGTGGACGTCCCCGTGATCGCGTCAGGCGGGGTGGGGGAGCCGCAGCACCTGATCGACGGCCTGGCCGCCGGCGCCGACGCCGTCCTGGCCGCCTCGATCTTCCACTACGGCAGCCACACGATCCCCGAGGTCAAGGACGCCCTGCGCAACGCGGGCTTCCCCATGCGCCCGATCTCGGCGAGGGCGTGACCCGGAGGATCGCCCTCTGGGCGATGCTCACACGCCTCAGCGCGGCCTGAGCGCGTACAGCGTCGAGTAGCCGGTCAGGAAGATCGTGCGGCCGTCGCTGATGACGGGGTTGAACGCGCCGCGGCCCATCGTGAACACGGCCTTGCCGGTGCGCACGCCGCGGCCCGTCGTGGTCTTCTTGCCCCAGTTCGAGTAGTAGACGACGTCGCCGACGACGGTCGCGCCGCCGCTGATCTTGCCGCCTTCCTTCTTGGACCAGATGACCTTGCCGTTGCGGGCGTCGACGGCGTAGAAGGTGCCGTCGTAGGAGCCGAAGAAGACGGTCGGCTTGCCGCCCTTGGGCTGCATCACCGCGGGCGAGGCGTACACGTAGGACCCGGTGCCCTTCGTCCACGCGAGCTTGCCGTTGTCGGACGAGAACGAGTACATGCGGCCGTCCGTGTTGCCCAGATACACGCGGCCGAAGGCGACGGCCGGCGTGGAGTAGAACTGGCCCGATCCCAGGCCGAAGCGCGCGCCGCGGGTGGTGGACGCCCACACCTGCTTGCCGTCGGGCTGGCGGATCGCGTACACGCGGCCCTTGTAGTCGCCGAAGTAGAGCTTCCCGTTGGCCAGCGCGAGCCCGGCCTTCACCGCGCCGCTCGCCTTGAACGTCCAGCGCACGCCCCCGTCGCCGGCGCGCAGGTTGTAGACCGTCCCGTTCTCGGACCCGAAGTACACACGGTTGCCGTCGAAGACCGGAGAGGATTCAGAACGTGACGGCAGCAGCCGCTTCCACAGGATCTTGCCCGTCTCGGCGTCCAGGGCGAAGATCGCGCCGGGCTTGCGGCGCCCGCGCTCGAGCACCGTGGCGAACACGCGCCCGTTGCCGTAGGCGGGGGTGGAGGCGGCCAGGTGACCGATCTTGCGCTTCCAGACGGCCTTGCCGGTGCGCTTGTCGATCGCGTGCAGCGCGCCGTTGTTGCGCAGGACGAACAGCTTGCCCTCGGCCATCGACGGCGAGAACTCCATCAGCACCGAGCCCGGGTAGGTCCACACGCGCCGGAAGGGCGGCCGCAGCTGCTGTGAAGCGGGCAGGAACTTGCGCTTGTCCTTGGAGTAGCCGTAGCCCGCCCACACGAAGTTGCGCAGCGGATCCTGCTGCTTGGACTTGGCGGGCGGCTCCGTGGGAACCGGGGTCGGCTCGGCGGTGACCGTCGGCTCCTCGACGAACGCGACGTCCTCGTTGTTCACGTCCTCGGGCGGGCGCGTCAGTGCGAACACGGCGCCCCCGGCGACGAGCACGAGCGCCACCACGGCGGTGGCACCCAGGAGCCACTTCTTCCTGGCCGTCATGGGCCAAGCAGGGTAGAGGGGCCACTTAACGGAACATGTGGGCCATGGAGTTCCTCGACGGCGAGCGCGACGTGTACCTGGTGGGCGGCGCCGTGCGCGACGAGCTGCTCGGGCGCACGCCGAAGGAGCTCGACTTCGTCGTCGAAGGCGACGCGATCGCGGTCGCCCGGCGCGTGGCGGGACGATTGGACGCCGAGCTCACGGTCCACGAGCGCTTCGGGACCGCGACCGTCCGCACCGCGACCGACGCGATCGACTTCACCAGCGCCCGCACGGAGACCTACGAGCGGCCCGGTGCACTGCCCACCGTGCATCTCGGCGCGACCCTCAAGCAGGACCTGGCTCGCCGCGACTTCACGGTCAACGCCATCGCCCGCACACTCGACGGTGACCTGATCCCCTGGACGGGCGCGCTCGCGGACCTGCGCGGCCGCGTCCTGCGCGTCCTGCACGACCGCTCGTTCATCGACGACCCGACGCGCATGCTGCGGCTCGTGCGTTACGCGCACCGCCTGAACTTCGAGCCGGACCCGCGCACGCGGGAGCTGTTCGACCTCGACCTGCTGCAGACCGTCAGCCAGGACCGCGTGAACCGCGAGATCCGGCTGCTGCTGGACGAGTCGCCGCACCTGCTCAGCCAGTACGGCCCGCTGTCCGACGCGCCCGACATCACCGCGGCGCTCAAGCTCCATACCCGTACCGACGTCCCCGACGCCGACCTGTGGCGCCTATTACGCCGCGAGCGGCCGGAAACCGTCGACCTGCTCGTCGCCGCGGGCGACAGAGGCGCCCGCCGCTACCGCGACCACCTTCGCCACCAGCGGCTGGAGATCGGCGGCCGCGACCTGATCGAGCGCGGCCTCACCGGCCCCGCCATCGGCGCCGGGCTGGAACGCGCGACCGTCGCGATGCTCGAGGGCCGCGCGCCCGACCGTGAGTCCCAACTCCAGGTTGCGCTTTCCTAACGCCCCATGCCGCGCCAGTTCACCGACCTCGACGCCGACCGCATCCGCGCCAACCTCGAACGGATCAAGAGCGACATCGCGGACGCGGGCCGCGACCCGGCCGAGGTCGAGATCCTGGCGGCGGTCAAGTACGTCCCGATGGAGGAGATCGGCACGCTGGCCGAGGCCGGGCTCACGCTGCTGGGCGAGAACCGCGCCCAGGAGCTCGAGGACAAGGCGACGCGCCACCCGGGCTTCCGCTGGCACTTCATCGGCCAACTGCAGTCGCGCAAGGTCAAGCAGATCCTCCCGCACGCGACCCTGGTCCACTCCGTCGCGTCCGAGTCCGCGCTCAACCAGCTGGCCAAGCACGGCACGCCCGACACCGAGATCCTGCTCGAGGTCAACGTCGCGCAGGAGCCGGGCAAGGCCGGCATCGCGCCCGACGAGCTCGAGCGCTATCTGGAGGCGAGCCGCGTCAACGTCGTGGGACTGATGACGATGCCGCCGTTCGCCTCCGACCCCGAAGCCAGCCGCCCGCACTTCGCCCACCTGCGGGAGCTCGCGCACGCCCACGGCCTGCAGCACCTGAGCATGGGCACGTCCCAGGACTTCGCGGTCGCTGCAGCGGAGGGTGCAACGATTGTGCGAATCGGCACCACGTTGTACACGTAGGATGGTTTGCAGGGAAAGCGGCGCGCGCCGCGAACCGAGCACCGACCCGTGAGCAACTCCTTCCGCAAAGTTCTTGTCTACTTCGGCCTCGCTGAGGACCGCGAGTACTACGACGACGACGAGCCCGACTACCAGGAGCCCGAGCGGGAGACCGCGGCCCGGTACGAGGAGCGCCCGAACGTCCGCCGGATGCCTTCGCGGCGCCGCCGTGACGAGATCGACGACATCTTCGGCGACGACTCTCCGTCCGAGCGCCGGACCACCCAGCTCCGTCCCGTGGGAGGAACGGCTTCACGGCCTGCCAACGGCCGCGGGGAGGTTCGCGTGCATCTCGTGGTGCCCAAGTCGTTCAACGACGCCCAGGACGTCGCCGACAAGTTCAAGGAATCGATCCCGGTGATCGTCAACCTGCAGGGCGCGGACCCCAACCTGTCCGTGCGCTTCGTCGACTTCGTGTCGGGCCTGACGTACGCGCTCGACGGCGGCATGCAGCGGATCGCCAACAAGGTGTTCCTGCTCACCCCGCGCAACGTCGAGGTGTCCGCCGAGGAGCGGGCCGCGCTCATCGAGAAGGGCTTCTTCAACCAGTCCTAGACTGGCGGGCCGACTATGCAGGTCGGCTTCATCGGATCGGGCAACATGGCGAGCGCGCTGGCGCGTGGCTGGGGCGACCCCGTGCTCGCCAGCGACTCCGGCTCCGGCCGGGCCCAGACCCTCGTGGACGAGCTCGGCGGCGAGCGCCTGTCCAACGCCGAGGTCTTCGAACGCGCCGACCTCGTGATCCTCGCGCACAAGCCGTACCAGCTCGAGCAGGTGGCCGGACCGATCACCACCGAGAAGCCGATCGTGTCGATCCTCGGCCGGGCGACCGTCGCCGAGATCGAGGCCGTCTACCCGAGCTCGCCGGTCATCCGGGTGGAGCCGAACACGCCCGCCGCCGTGCGCCGCGGCGTGACCGTGCTCGCCGCCTCCGAGCGGCCCGAGGCGGCGACCGTCAGGGCGCTGTTCGAGCGCGTCGGCACGGTGGTCGAGGTGCCGGAGCGGCTGCTCGACGTCGCCGGCGCGGTGACCGGCGTCGGCCCCGCGTTCTGGGCGCTGTTCGTCGAGGCCTACACCGATTCCGCGGTCCGTCACGGCATCCCGGCCGCCCAAGCCGCCACACTGGTGACCGAGACCATGGCCGGAACCGCCGCCCTGCTGACCCAGACCGACACGCTCTCCCTCCGCCGCGGCGTCACCTCGCCCGGCGGCTCGACGGCGCGCGGGCTGGCGGCGCTGGAGCGCGGCGGCGTGCGCGCGGCCGTGGCCCAGGCAATGGACGACGTGGTGGGAGGCTGAACTTGAACGAGCTCGCGGACTTCTTGGCGGCGCTGATCCTGGTCTACACGCTGATCATCTTCGCCTCGATCATCGTCTCGTGGCTGTTCTCGTTCGGCGTCCGCGTGCCGTACTCACGCCCGCTGAACGCCGTCTTCGACTTCCTGCGCGACGTGACGAACCCGTACCTGCGGATCTTCCGCCGGCTCGGTCTGCAGTTCGGGCCGATCGACTTCAGCCCCGTGGTCGCGATCCTCGTCCTGCAGATCGGCGGCGGCTTGCTGGTCGGCCTCATCCGGCCCGGATGAGCCCGCGCAGCACGATCCTGCGCGCCGCGATCGTCACGCTCGCGGTGATCGTCGCCGACCAGCTGACCAAGGCGCTCGTCCGCGCGGAGATCGACCGCTTCGAGGAGATCGAGCTGATCCTCGGCATCAAGCTGGTCCACACCCGCAACACGGGCGTGGCCTTCAGCATGCTGTCCGGGGGCGGGCCGCTGGTCGTGATCATCGCCTGCGTCGCGCTCGCGGCGCTGCTGATCTTCTTCTTCACGCACCTCAGGCAGCGGCTGATCTGGTTGCCCGTCGGGATGCTGCTCGGCGGCGCGGCCGGAAACCTGATCGACCGGATCCGGATCGGCGCCGTCACCGACTTCATCGACTTCCCGTACTGGCCGGCGTTCAACGTCGCCGACATCGGCGTGACGTTCGGCGTGATCGTGCTCATCATCGTCCTCGAGGTCAATGACCGACGTTCGCGTACCTGACGAAGCCGCCGGCGAGCGGCTCGACGTCTTCCTGGCCGAGACGGTCGGCTCCCGCGCGAAGGCGCAGAAGCTGATCGAGGCGGGCCTCGTGCTCGTCGACGGCAAGCCCCGGCAGAAGCGCTACGCGCTGCTCGGGGGCGAGACGATCGAGGTCGCGGCCGCGCCAGAAGGGCCGCGCGAAGAGGTCCCCCCCGCCGAGTTCGAGATCGCCTACGAGGACGACCGGCTGATCGTGGTCAACAAGCCGGCGGGGGTCGTCGTGCACCCGGGCGTCGGCAACCGCGAGGGAACGCTCGTGCAGGCGCTGGCGGGGCGGGTCGCGGGCGGCACCGACCCCGACCGGCCGGGCGTCGTGCACCGTCTGGACCGCGACACGTCCGGCCTGCTGGTCCTCGCCCGCGACGAGGAGACGCTGTTCGCGCTGCAGGAGGCACTGCGCCGGCGCGAGGTCACGCGCGAGTACCTGGCACTCGTCGAGGGCCGGCCGCCGGCCAGGCGCGGGACGATCGACGCGCCGCTCGGCCGCGACCGCCGGGTGCGGACGCGGATGAGCACGGACACCGACGATCCGCACGAGGCGATCACCCACTTCGAGACCGAGCGGACCTTCCCGAACGACACGCTGTTGACGGTCACGCTGGAAACCGGGCGCACGCACCAGATCCGGGCGCATCTGTTGGCGATCGGGCATCCCGTGGCCGGCGACCCGGAATACGGCCACGCCGGAAGACACGGCCTTTCCAGGCAGTTCCTGCACGCGCAACGACTCGCGTTCAATCATCCTGAAACCGGGGCACCGATGGAGCTGCGGGCGCCACTCCCGGAGGACCTGGTCAGGGCCCTCCGGGAGGCGTCAGGGGAACGAACAGACCATGCGGTGTAGGGGAACCTAGGCCGGCTCGTCACAGACCGAAACGCAGGCGTCCGCAAAAACTTTTCTAAACTCTTCGCGAGCACGTTCCCTACCCCGGGCTGTGAGCTTCCAGATGAAGCGAGCGTCCCGAGGCCGCGGTTCCTGCCCGGCGCCTGTCAGCCGGGTCCGCGTCACCTCATCGCCCGGATTCCATATCCCACGTAACAAGGAGAAACTCCCATGGCCGAAGTTGGCCTCAAGGAGCTGCTGGAAGCCGGAGTCCACTTCGGTCATCAGACGCGCCGCTGGAACCCGAAGATGCGCCGCTTCATCCACGGCGAGCGTGGCGGCATCTACCTGATCGACCTGATCAAGACGCAGGCCCTGCTCGAGCAGGCCCAGCGTTTCGCGACCGAGATCGCCCACCGCGGCGGCACGGTCCTGTTCGTCGGCACCAAGAAGCAGGCGCGCGACGGCATCAAGGAGATCGCCGAAGCGTCGAACATGCCGTACGTCAACCACCGCTGGCTCGGTGGCCTGCTGACGAACTACCAGACGATGTCCGCGCGCATCAAGCGCCTGCACGACCTCGAGCGCTACGCCTCCGAGGGCCAGCTGTCGCTGCTGCCGACGCGCGAGCGCCTGGCCGCCGAGGCCGACCTCCTGAAGCTGCAGGCCAACCTGGGCGGCGTCAAGAACATGACGCGCGTCCCGGACGCGATGTTCGTCATCGACCTCAAGACCGAGGCGATCGCCGTGCGCGAGGCCCAGCGCCTGCGCATCCCGATCATCGGCCTGGTCGACACGAACGCCGACCCGGACGGCATCGACTACGTGATCCCGGGCAACGACGACGCGATCCGCGCCTGCAACATCATCACCCAGGCGATCGGAGACGTCGTCCAGCAGGGCCGCGCCCGCTTCCGCTCCGAGGAGGAGCAGGCCCGCGCCGAGGCCGCCGCGCAGCAGCAGCGCGAAGCCGAGGAGCGCGCCCGCCGCGAGGCCGAGGAGCAGGCCGCCGCCGAGGCCGCCAAGCGCGCCGAGGCCGAGGCCGCGCTGACGCACGCCGGCGAGGGCGTGCCGCGCGAAGAGGCCGAGGCGCAGGTCGCCCAGGCCGTCCAGGATCTGGGCCGCCCGGTCGCGCACCGCCGTCAGGCCGAGGCCGAGGCCGCCGTTCAGGCCGCCGAGGAGCCGGGTATCCCCGCCACGGGCGGCGCCAACCCGCCGCTGCGCGAGCGCCAGAACCCGGGCGGCGCGGAGCGCGAGAAGGCGCCGGCGTCCCCGACCGAGGAGCCGACCCCGTCCGCGGGCGAGCAGGCTCGGGCGGCGGCCGCCGCCGCCAAGGCCGAGCCGGCGCCCGCCGCTCCGGAGCCGGGCCCGAGCCCGGTCGCCGAGGAGGCCGCCGCGGCCGCCCCCGCCGACGTCGAAGCTGCCGCTCCCACGCCTGAGCCCGAAGCGCCCGCCGCCGACGTGACGGCGGACGAAAAGACCGAGAACTAAGGACGAGACGTGACGACCCCCACCATTTCCGCCAAGCAGGTCAAGGAGCTCCGCGACCGTACGGGCGCGGGCATGATGGACTGCAAGAACGCCCTCGCCGAGACGGGCGGCGACATCGACGCCGCCGTCGAGCTGCTGCGCGTCCGCCTGGGCGACAAGGCGCTCAAGGTCGGTGACCGCGAGGCCACCGAGGGCACCGTCGCCTCCTACATCCACTCCAACGGCAAGGTCGGCGTGCTGGTCGAGGTCGACTGCAACACCGACTTCGTCGCGCGCAACGACGACTTCCAGGCATTCGCCCGCGAGATTGCGATGCACATCGCCGCCTCGCCGCAGGTCAAGTACGTCTCCGAGGACGAGATCTCCCAGGAGGCCAAGGACGCCGAGCTGCGCGTGTTCGAGCAGCAGGCGGCCGACAAGCCCGAGCACATCCGCCCAAAGATCGCCGAGGGCAAGCTCAAGGCCTGGATGAACGACGTGGTGCTGCTCAACCAGCCGCACGTCAACCAGGACAAGTACGACGGCAAGACGATCGAGGAGCTGCGCGCGAACCTCTCCGGCACCGCCGGCGAGAACATCGTGATCCGGCGCTTCGCCCGCTTCGCGGTCGGCGCGTAGGTTGTCCGATCCGGTCTTCAGTCGGGTCCTGATCAAGCTGTCGGGCGAGGCCCTCATGGGCCCGCTCGACTACGGGACCGACCCCGAGACGGTCGGGAAGATCGCCGACCAGCTCAAGACGGTCCACGATCGCGGCGTGGAGATCGGCATCGTCCTCGGCGCGGGCAACATCTATCGCGGGTTGGCCGCCGCCGCCGAGGGCATGGACCGTGCCACCGGTGACTACATGGGCATGCTCGCGATCGTGCTCAACGCGCTCACGCTGCAGGACGCGCTGGAGACGCGGGGCGTGCACACGCGCGTGCAGTCGGCGATCACGATCTCCGAGGTCGCCGAGCCGTACATCCGCCGGCGGGCGATGCGCCATCTCGAGAAGAAGCGCGTCGTGATCTTCGCCGCGGGCACGGGCAACCCGTTCTTCACCTCCGACACCGCGGCCGCGCTGCGCGCCGTGGAGATGCACGCGGAGATCCTGCTGATGGCCAAGAACGGCGTCGACGGCATCTACACGGCCGATCCGCGCAAGGACCCGGACGCCGAGTTCATCTCGGAGATCACCGCCAAGGAGGCGCTCCAGCGCGACCTGCGGGTGATGGACCAGACGGCGTTCGCCCTGTGCATGGAGAACGGCCTGAACATCCGGGTCTTCGACATGGCCGACGACTCCAACATCAACCGGATAATCTCCGGCGATCGAGTGGGGACGCTGGTGACGACGTGATCGACGAACTGCTTACAGACGCGCGCGAGCACATGGACAAATCCGTGGAGGCGACGCGCCAGAAATTCCTTTCGGTGCGCGCCGGACGGGCCAACCCGTCGCTGCTGGACCGCATCAACGTGGAGTACTACGGGACCATGACGCCGCTGAAGCAGATGGCGTCGATCAGTGCTCCCGAGCCCCGGCTGCTCACCGTGCAGCCGTACGACAAGAGCTCGATCAAGGCGATCGAGCGGGCCATCCAGGAATCGGACCTCGGGCTCACGCCCAACAACGACGGCTCCGTCGTGCGCCTGGTGCTGCCGGAGCTCACCGAGGAACGCCGCAAGCAGCTCGTCAAGGTCGTCAAGAGCTTGACCGAGGACGGCAAGGTCGCGCTGCGCAACATCCGGCGCGACGTCATGCACGACCTCAAGGAGCTCAAGGACGCCGGTGAGGCCGGCGCCGACGACGAGCATCGCGCCGAAGAAGCGCTGCAGAAGCTGACCAACGAGAAGGTCGCCGAGCTCGACGCGCTGCTCAAGGCCAAGGAAGCCGAGATCACCGAGGTGTGAGCGCCACCTACGTCGCCATCATCATGGATGGCAACGGGCGGTGGGCTCACCAGCACGGCGTCCCGATCGCAGAAGGCCATAAGGCAGGCGCCGACACGGTCAAGGCCCGCTTGCGCGATGCCGTCGACCTCGGCGTGCGCGAGCTGACCCTGTACTCGTTCTCGACCGAGAACTGGAACCGCCCGCAGGACGAGGTGGACGCGCTGATGGCGCTGTTCAGCGCGCGCATCATCGACGAGACGCCCGAGCTGCACGACGAGGGCGTCAAGATGCGGTTCGTCGGGCGGCGCGACGGCGTGCTGCCCGAGCTGCTCGAGCAGATGGCGTGGGCGGAGTCCAAGACCGCGGCGAACACGCGGCTGACGCTGTTCGTCGCGTTCAACTACGGCGGCCGCTCGGAGATCCTCGACGCTGCCGAGAAGTACACCGGCGGCGGCGAGGACGAGTTCCGCAAGCTGCTGTACGCGCCCGAGATGCACGACCCGGACCTGCTGATCCGCACCAGCGGCGAGCAGCGGATCTCGAACTACCTGCTGTGGCAGGCGGCCTACAGCGAGCTGCACTTCACCGACGTGCTGTGGCCGGATTTCTCGCGCGCCGACTTCGAGGAGGCTCTGGCGTCGTACGAAGCCCGCGTGCGGCGGTTCGGGGGACGCTGAGCCGCCGTGTCAGACCTCCTCAACCGCGTGTTGGTGGCGGTCCCGGCGGTGGCCTTCGCGGTCCTGATCATCTGGCAGGGCGAGTGGGTGTTCGCCGCCGGCATCGGGGCGCTGGCCGTGATCTGCGTCCACGAGCTCACGGTCATGATCGAGCGCGCGCGGCCCGTGCGGCTGGCGGCGATGCTCGGCGTGCTGGGCCTGGTCGTCGCGGGCACGGCGGGGGACGAGCGGCAGGTGCTGCTCGCGCTGGCCGCGACCGTGCCGCTGACGTTCTTCCTGGCGTGCCTGATGCCGCAGCGCGAGCGCATCACGGCGTCGATCTCGGCGACGATGCTGATCATCGTCTGGATCGGGCTCGGCGTCGCGCACGCGGCGATGCTGCGCGGGCTCGACCACGGCGGGGCGCTCGTGGTGATGATCCTGCTGGGCACGTTCGTGGGGGACACGTTCGCCTACTTCGGCGGCCGAGCGTTCGGGCGTCACAAGCTCGCCCCGACGATCTCGCCCAACAAGACCGTCGAGGGCCTGGCGTGCGGCATCGTCGTCGGCACGCTGATCGTCTGGTACTGGTCCCGGACCTACGACGGGGACTGGATCTCGGGCACCGACGGGCTGATCCTGGGTCTGACGGCGGTCATCGCCGCACCGATCGGTGACCTGTTCGAGTCGCTGATCAAGCGCGACATGGGTACGAAGGACACCGGGACCCTGTTCGGGGCCCACGGCGGCGCGCTGGACCGCGTGGACGCCGCGCTCTTCGCGCTCGTCGCCGGCTACTACGTGTGGCTTGTATTGGCATGAACGACGAGGACAAGCGCGACCGGCAGATGCTGGAGCTCCTGAACGAGCTCCGGGTCGCGCTTCCCGGCGTCCAGTTCCTGCTCGCCTTCCTGCTGACCGTCCCGTTCGCCCAGGGCTTCGAGCGCATCACGCGGTTCGAGAAGACGGTCTTCTACGGCGCGCTGCTGTTCACGGCCGCGTCCGTCGTGTTCCTGATCGCGCCGTCGGCCACGCACCGCCTGCGCTTCCACCAGCGCGACCGCACGTTCGTGATCGAGTCGGCCAACAAGTACCTGATCGCCGGCCTGGTGTGCCTGGCGATCGCGATCGTGCTCGCCATGGTCATGGTCACGTCGTTCCTCTACGAGCACTGGATCGTGATCGCCGGCCCGGCTGTGATCGGGCTGATGCTCGTGGTCTTCTGGTTTCTCAGGCCGCTCGTGCGCGGCTGAACGTCCGCCGGTAGGCGGTCGGCGTGGTGGAGAGGTGGCGGTGGAAGTGCTTGCGCAGGTTCGCGGCGGTGCCGAAGCCGCACCGGTCGGCGATGTCGTCGACCGAGGCCGCGGTGGTCTCGAGCAGGGTGCGGGCGGCGTCGACGCGGGCGGACAGCAGCCAGCGCAGCGGTGAGACGCCCGTCTCGGCCTGGAAGCGGCGGGCGAAGGTGCGCTCGGAGACGTGCGCGTGGGCGGCGAGCTCACGGACGGTGAGCGGGCGCTCGAGGTGCTGCAGCGCCCAGGCGCGGGTGGGGGCGAGGGAACCGCCCGGGTGCTTGGGCAGCGGTTGCTGGACGTACTGGGCCTGGCCGCCCTCGCGGTGCGGCGGGACGACGATCCGGCGCGCGACCCGGGCGGCGAGATCCGCGCCGTGGTCGGTGCGCAGGATGTGCAGGCACAGGTCCAGGCCCGAGGCGACGCCCGCGCTGGTGAGCACGTCGCCCTCGTCGACGTACAGGACGTCGGGCTCGACGCTGACGTGCGGGTGCCGCGCGATCAGGTCGGCGGCGTCGCGCCAGTGCGTCGTCGCGCGGCGGCCGTCGAGCAGTCCCGCGGCCGCGAGCGCGAAGGCGCCGGTGCAGATCGAGACGATCCGGCCGGGCGCGCCGCGCAGCGCCTCCAGCACCGGCTCGTCCGGGACGCGCAGGTGCGGGGAGAAGCCCGGGACGATCACGGTGTCCGCGTGCGCGAGCGCCTCCAGGCCGGCCTGGGCGGTGATCGCGAAGCCCGCCATCGTGGGCACGGACGGCGTCGCGGCGCAGACCGTCACGCGGTACGGCGTCTCCTCGTAGGTGCCGAACACCTGCGCGGGGATCGCGAGGTCGAGCGGGACGACCGCGTCGAGGGCGAGGACGGCGACTTCGTGCACTTGGCTGGATCGTAACGGAGAACGGCGTTCCTGCCACTCGTTCTGCGGCTTGCGCGCCGCGACGATGCCGGCATGACGATCGAGATCCTCCTGTTCGACGGCTTCGACGACCTGGACGCGTTCGGCCCGTTCGAGGTGCTCCGCACGGCGGGGCTCGACACGCGCTTCGTCACGGCCGAGCCGGCCGACACCGTGACCTCGTCCGGCGGCGCGCGCGTGATCCCGCACGGCGTGCTCGGCGATCCGGACCTGCTGATCGTCCCCGGCGGCGGCTGGAACGACCGCTCCGGGCCCGGCGCCTACGCCGAGGCGCAGCGCGGCGTGATCCCGGCCAAGCTGCGCGAGCGCGAGGGCCGGATCGCGTCGGTGTGCACCGGGGCGATGCTGCTCGCCGCCGCCGGCCTGCTCACCGGCCGCCGGGCGATCACCCACCACAGCGCGATCGAGGACCTGCGCGAGGCGGGCGCGGACGTCGTCGAGGGCGCGCGCTACGTCGACGAGGGCGACATCCTCACGTCCGCGGGCGTGAGCGCCGGCATCGACATGGCGCTCCACCTCGTCGGTGACCAGGCCGCCACCGTCGCGCGCGAGATCGAGTGGGACGAAGCTCGCCCTGCGGGCTCGCTTCGGTGAAAGTCATGGCCCAGGGGGCCAGGACTTCCGGGGAGCGGCGTTTCAGCGGGCAGCTCGCCACATGACGAACGACGGAAGCAGCTGCCCCCGCTCACGCGGCGGGACCGGCTCCCGCAACGCCTCGATCCGCAGGCCCACGGCCTCCAACGCGCGCGCGTAGGACTCCAGTGGCCGCGTCCAGCCGCGGAAGTGCATCGTCAGGTCGTTGCGGTAGAAGGTGCCCTCGAAGACGCCTTCCTCGCTGTAGGGCCGCGCGAGCGTGTAGCCGTCGCCGGCCGGTCGCAGCAAGTCGGCCACGGGGTTGGTGATGCACACGCACAACGCGCCGCCCGGCGCCAGCACCCGCTCGGCCTCGCGCACCGCGCCGGGCATGTCCTCCATGTCCATCAGCGAGTTGTAAGCGACCACGAGGTCGAAGGTGCCGTCCTCGAACGGCAGCGCCGCCGCGTCGGCGACCGCGTAGGTGCCCTCCGGATGGGCCTCGGCCGCGGCGCGCAGGAGCGTCAAGGACGTGTCGATCCCGGTCACGTCGTGACCGCGTGCCGCCAGGTCGCGGCAGACGCGCCCCTCGCCGCAGCCCACCTCGAGCGTGGCGCGGCCCGGCGGCGGCACCAGCTCGAAGAACGCGTCCCGGTAGCTCCAGTAGTCGTCGTGGTCCGGCGTGCGCGCCCACGCCAGCCAGTCGGCGGCCTGCTCTTCGAAGTGCGTCACGGGCGCGAACCTTATCCGCGGCAAACCTGGCCCCTGCCACACTGAGGCGTCGTGAAGCGGCTCCTCATCCTGGGCTCGACCGGCTCCATCGGCACCCAAGCGCTCGACGTCGTCAAGCGCGCGCCCGAGCAGTTCGAGATCGTCGGCCTGTCCGCCGGGAGCAACCACCTCCCGCTCGTTCAGCAGGCCATCGAACGCGGCGTCACGCGCATCGCGCTGACCGACTCCGACGCCGCCGCGCGCGCCGCCGAGAGCTGGACCGGCGGCGAGGTGCTCGCCGGCCCCGAGGGCCTGGTCCGGCTCGTCGCCGAGTCCGGTGCCGACCTCGTGCTCAACAGCATCGTCGGCTCCGCCGGCCTCGGCCCGACGATCGTCGCCCTCACCGAGGGGATGGACGTCGCGCTCGCCAACAAGGAGTCGCTCGTCGTCGGCGGCGAGCTGGTGACCGCGCTGGCCGAGGCCACGGGCGCGCGGTTGATCCCCATCGACTCCGAGCACACCGCGATCCACCACCTGCTCACGGGCGAGCCGCCCGGCGTGGTGGACAAGCTCATCCTGACGGCATCCGGCGGCCCGTTCCGCGGCCGCAAGGACCTGCAGAACATCACGGTCGAGGAAGCCCTGAACCACCCGACGTGGCGGATGGGCGGCAAGATCACGATCGACAGCGCGACGCTGATGAACAAGGGCCTGGAGGTCATGGAGGCCCACCATCTCTTCGGGACGCCCTACGACAAGATCGACGTGGTCGTCCACCCGCAGTCGATCATCCACGCCCTTGTGCAGCTGTGCGACGGCTCGACGAAGGCCCACATGGGCTATCCGGACATGCGCGTCGCCATCGGCTACGCGCTGCACCACCCGGATCGCGCCGACCTGCCGATCAAGCCGTTGGACCTGGTCGAGCTGGGCCGCCTGGACTTCGAGGCGCCCGACCTGGAAACGTTCCCGTGCCTGCGCCTGGCGCGCGAGGCCGGGATTGCGGGCGGCACCGCGCCGTGCGCGCTCAACGCCGCCAACGAGGTCGCCGTCCACGCCTTCCTCAACGGCCGCCTGTCGTTCGCCGGCATCCCGCAGGTCATCGAGGGCGTGCTGGACGAGCTCGGATCGCGCCGTGTGCACGACTTCGAGGCGCTCTACGTGACCGACGCCGAGGCGCGCGAGATCGCCGCCGAGCTGATCGAAGGAGTACACGCGTAAATGAGCTGGCTGCTCGCCTTCCTGGGCTTCGCCGTCCTGATCATCCTGCACGAGGCGGGCCACTTCTTCGCGGCCAAGGCCGTCGGGATGCGGGTCGAGCGCTTCAGCCTGTTCTTCCCGCCGCTGCTGGCCAAGCGCAAGCGCGGCGAGACCGAGTACGCGATCGGCGCGATCCCACTGGGCGGCTACGTGAAGATCACGGGCATGAACCCGGCGGAGGACATCCCGCCGGAGCACGCCCACCGCGCGTACTACCGCCAGCCGGTGTGGAAGCGGATCGTCGTGATCGGCGCCGGGCCCGCCGTCAACATCGTCCTGGCGTTCGTGATCATGGCCTGCGTGTTCATGGCGCGCGGCCCGGTGGAGCCGCCGCTCGTGGTCGGAACCGTCGCGGCCGGCCAGCCCGCTGCGGGCAAGCTCGAGCCCGGCGACAAGGTGCTCGCCGTCGACGACAAGCGTCTCACCGGCCCCTACCAGGACCAGGTGCGCGACGTCACCAACGCCGTCAACTCGCACGCCAACGGCGGCGAGGTCTCGTTCACGATCGAGCGCGACGGGCGCGAGCTGACGGTCACCGGCAACACGTTCTACGACCGCGAGCTCAAGCGCAACCGGTTCGGCTTTGGCTACGACCAGGAGGCGAGCCGGATCGACGCCGGCCCGGTGCGGGCGTCCGAGGAGGCCGTGAGCGAGATGTGGTTCGTCACGTCCACCACGGTCAGCACGATCGCCCGGATCTTCGACGCCCAGCAGCGCGAGCAGATCGGCAGCGTGGTCGGCGGCTACGAGACGACCCGCCAGACGATCGAGCAGCAGGACCTGATCGTCACGTTGTACGTGCTGGCGCTGATCTCGCTCAGCCTCGGCGTGATCAACCTGTTCCCGTTCCTGCCGCTCGACGGCGGCCACATCTTCTGGGCGCTGGCCGAGAAGGTGCGCGGGAAGGCGATCCCGTTCAGCGTCATGGAGCGCGCCGGCTTCGTCGGCTTCGCGCTCGTGCTGATGCTGTTCGTGATCGGGCTCTCGAACGACATCGACCGAATCCAGAACGGCGGCTTCGGTCTGCGATAGAGGCGCTTGGTGTGCGCGACCGGCTAGCGCCGGTGCGTGCCCACTTCGGCTTGGAGATCGCTTCGCGGATCTCCTGTAACGTCCCCCTATGGGGGAGCGACGCGCAGTGCACGCGGCGACGATCGCCGAGGCCTTTCGGCTGACCGTCGAGGACAACGCGGACCGCATCGCGGTCCGTACCGCCGGCGACGAGATCGCCTGGACGTGGGCCGAGCTGGAGGCGAAGGTGGACGCCTTCGCGGGCGGCCTGGCCAAGCTCGGCGTCACGCGCGGGGACACAGTCGCGTTGATGATCTCCAACCGGCCGGAGTTCATGGTCGCCGACCTGGCGGCGACGATGCTGGGCGCCACGCCGTTCTCGATCTATCTGACCTCCGCGCCCGACCAGATCGCGTACGTGATCAAGGACGCCGCGGCGCGGGTGGCGATCGTCGAGGCGCCGTTCAAGGACGCGGTCGCGCCGCTGGTCGAGTACGTGCTCACGGTCGAGGAGATGGACGGGTACGCCGTGCCGGGCTTCCAGCCCGACTGGCGCGCGGTCCAGCCCGACGACATCCTCACGATCATCTACACGTCCGGCACGACCGGTCCGCCCAAGGGCGTGCAGCTCTCGCACGCGAACGAGATGGCGGCCGTCGACGCGGTGGAGAAGCGCGTCGGCTTCCCGGACGGCTCGCGCATCATCTCCTGGCTGCCGAGCGCGCATGTGGCCGAGCGCACCGCCCATCACTACCTGCCGATCGTCTACGGCATGACGATCACGACCTGCCCGGACCCGCGCCGGATCGGCGAGTTCCTGCCGCTGGTCAAGCCGACGTGGTTCTTCGCCGTCCCGCGCGTGTGGGAGAAGCTCAAGGCCGGCATCGAGACGAAGCTGGCGGGCAACGAGCAGGCAGAGAAGGTCCTCACCGCCGCCAAGCAGGTGGTGGAGCTGCGGCAGGCGGGCGAGCCGGTCCCGGACGCCCTGGAGTCGGCGGTCGAGCTCGGCGAAGAGCAGCTGTTCGGGCCGCTGCGGGCGGCGATCGGGCTCGACGAGGCACGGCTGGTCAACGTCGGCGCCGCGCCGACGCCGCGCGAGGTGCTCGTCTTCTTCCACGCCATCGGCGTCCCGCTGGCCGAGATCTGGGGGATGAGCGAGACGTGCGGCGCGGGTGCGTCGAACCCGGAGGAACGGATCAAGATCGGGACCGTCGGGCTGCCGTCACCGGGCGTGGAGCTCAAGCTCGCCGAGGACGGGGAGCTGCTCGCGCGCTCGAAGGTCGTGATGGTCGGCTACCGCAACCTGCCGGACAAGACCGCGGAGGCGCTCGACGAGGAGGGCTGGCTGCACACGGGCGACGTGGCGACGATCGACGAGGACGGCTACGTCACGATCATCGACCGCAAGAAGGAGCTGATCATCAACGCCGCGGGCAAGAACATGTCGCCCGCGAACATCGAGGCGGCGCTCAAGGGCGCCTCGCCGCTGATCGGCCAGGCGTGCGTCGTGGGCGACGGGCGTCCGTACAACGTCGCACTGATCGTGCTCGACCCCGACTACGCAGCCGCGGTCGAAGATCACGCAGCGGTCGTGGCCGAGGCGGTCGAGGCCGCGAACTCCGGACTCTCCCGTCCGGAACAGATCAAGCGCTGGACGATCCTGAACGACGACTGGGTTCCCGGTGGAGATGAGCTGACCCCGACGATGAAGCTCAAGCGGCGCCCGATCATGGACAAGTTCGCGGGCGAGATCGACGCCATGTACCAGGGCTGACGATCGTCGCCCCGATACGGCCAATCCGTCAAGTTTTGACCACCGCCTCCGATTGCTGGGAGGCCATGCCGAAGATCCAATCCCTGCGCGCGAAGATGCTCGCGCTTATCCTCCTGCCGGTCATCGTGGCGCTCGCCGCGGTGACCTTCATCGCCATCTCCCGCGCGTCATCCGCGCAGGAGAAGTCCGCGTACGCCGAGCTCACGCAGCGCACCGCGGTCGAGTCCGCCAAGGTCGACGCCGCCGTCGCCGGCGTGCAGAACATCGCCAACAGCGCGGCCCTCATCCTCTCCACCAGCAACAGCCGCGCCGACGCCGTCGCCGGCATGACGGCGCTCCAGACCGCTGCCAAGGGCAGCGTCGTCGCCGTCTTCGGTGGTCTGCTCCCGAACTCGTTCGGCTCGGACGCGAAGGCCGCCGGCCAGCCCGCCACCCTCGCCGACGGCTCCTTCCAGCCGAGCGTCGCGCTCGACGAGAAGGGCAAGCTCAACGTCACCGCCAGCAAGGACGGCCCCACGGGCGCGGCCGCGTTCGCCAAGGACCCGAAGCCCGGCGTCCAGGAGCCCGCGGCCTACGAAGGCACGATGTACGTGACCTACCAGGCGGCCGTGCAGCGCGGCGGCAAGGTCGTCGGGTACGCCGGCACCGCCAACACGCTCGCGCTGATCGACAGCGAGATGGGCAAGCTGAAGTTCTACGACACCGGCTACGCGTTCGCGACGTCGGCCAAGGGCGTCCTGATCGCCAGCCCCGACAAGAACCAGACCGGCAAGGTCAGCCTCGCCGAGCTCGCCGCCAAGACCAAGAACGCCGAGCTCAAGCAGGTCGCCGACTCGATCGCGGCCGGCAAGAGCGGCCAGATCGAGACCAAGGACCCGTTCACGGGCAAGGATGTCGTCCTCACCTGGTCCAAGATCGACTCCGCCGGCTGGAGCTTCCTCACCTCGGTGCCGCAGTCTGAGGTCCTCGCCCCGGTCAAGAGCCTGCGGAACACCCTCTTGCTCGTCGGCGTGATCGCGCTGCTGCTCATCAGCCTGGTGATCGTGCTGGTCGCCAACCGCCTCACCAAGCCGATCCGCACCGTCACCGAGGCCGCCGAACGCGTGGCCGAGGGCGACGTGGACGTGCAGATCGACGTCAAGACCAACGACGAGGTCGGCCGCCTGGCCGCTTCGTTCGAGCGCATCGTCGAGTACCTGCGCGAGAAGGCCGTCGCCGCCGAGGCCGTCGCGGGTGGCGACCTGACGGTGCACGTGGAGCCGCGCTCGGAGAAGGACGTGCTCGGGGCCGCGTTCAACCGCCTCGTCGACGACCTGCGTGGCATCGTCGGCCGCGTGCACTCGACGGCGACGGGCGTCAGCGACGCCTCCCGCCAGATGGCCGGCACCTCCGACGAGGCCGGCCGCGCGATCCAGGAGATCGCGGTCGCGATCGGCGAGGTCGCCGAGGGCACCAACGTGCAGGTCCAGAAGGTCGAAGCCGTCCGCGAGGCCGCCGAGCGGGTCGCCGGCACGGCACGTGACAGCGCCGAGCGGGCGCACGAGGCCGCCGGCCAGGCCGAACAGGCCAAGACGATGGCCACCGAGGGCCTCGTCGCCGCCGGTCAGGCGTCGGACGCGATGAGCGGCCTGGCGGAGTCCGCGAGCGGCGTGACCGGCGCGATCGAGACGCTGGCCGCCAAGTCCGAGAAGATCGGCGGCATCGTGACCACGATCACCGGCCTCGCCGAGCAGACCAACCTGCTCGCGCTCAACGCCGCGATCGAGGCCGCGCGGGCCGGCGAGCAGGGCCGCGGCTTCGCGGTCGTCGCCGAGGAGGTCCGCAAGCTGGCCGAGGAGTCGCAGTCCGCCGCCGGCGAGATCGCGGGCCTGATCAGCGAGATCCAGCGCGAGACGACCGACGTCGTCGCGATGGTGGCCGATACGGCCGAGCGCACCGAGGGTGGCACGCAGACGGTCGAGCGCGCCCGCGCGGCGTTCGAGGCCATCGGCGCCGCCGTCGACGAGGTCACGGCGCGGGCCGCGGACATCGCCGGCGCTGTCGAGGCGCTGTCGCTGGACGCCAACCAGATCGCCGACGATGTCGTCGGCGTGGCTACGGTCGCCGAGTCGGCGAGCGCTTCGAGCGAGCAGGTCTCGGCCTCGACCCAGCAGACGAGCGCTTCGACGCAGGAGATCGCGGCGTCGGCGCAGGAGCTGGCGGGCACCGCGGCCGAGTTGGAGGAGCTCGTCTCCACCTTCCGGCTGTAAAACGAGTCAACGGCCGGCCACGCGATGAAGCCGTGGCCGGCCGGAGGAGGTCAAGTCTGTCGTTTGGCAGGCGCGACGGACTACGTGGAGGCCCCCATCTTCAGCGGGGGCTGACCCTACCTCCCCAGTGAATCGAGGAGCTCGGCGAGCGACCGCATCACGCGGACCGCGGCGTCGAGCTCTTCGTCGCTGTAGGGCGCGAGCACCTCGGCCGTGCGCTGCTCGATCTTCGCGCGCTTGACCGCGAGCGTCTCGTGGCCGGCGTCGGTGAGCGAGACGATCACCTGACGCCGGTCGCGGTCGCTGCGCCGGCGCTCGACCATCCCGGTCTGCTCGAGCTGGTCGAGCATCGCGGTCATTGACGCGGGGGAGAGGTCGGCGCGCTTGGCCAGCTCGCCCGCGGTGCACGCCTCACCGCGCTCGAGCTGGAACAGCGCGCGCACCTGGGCGGCGGAAAGCTCGCCCGGGCGGTGCGGGTCGCGCCCGCGCAGGCGGCGCTCGGCGGCGAACAGCTCGCTCATCGCGGCGCGGACGTCGTGGCTCATGCCGTCACCAGGGTGGCTTCGGGCTCGCGCCGGGTCCGGCGCTCGACGATCGCCAGCAGGACCGTCGGCAGCAGCGCGACGATGCTCACGCCGACGACCCACCAGTAGGTGTGGGCGAAGCTGGCGGCGATCGCGGTGGGCGTGTTCGCCGTGATGCCGTTCTGGAGCACGACGGTCAGGATGGCGGTGCCGATCGAGCCACCGACGCGCTGGAGGACGTTGAGCTGCGGCGCGGCGTCGTTGACCTGCTCGGGCCGGAGCGTCGCGTAGGCGGCGGTCATGGCCGGCATCATCGACAATCCGATGCCGAAGCCGCGCACGACCATGGCGGCGTCGAGCGTCAGGTAGGACGTCGTCGCGTCGATCAGCACGAACGGCAGCGTGGCGACGATCATGATCGCGCCGCCCATCAGGCTGGTGAGCCCGCCGCCGAGGCGCTCGGTGAGGCGGCCGGAGGCGGCCATCGCGAGCGCGGCGCCGATGCCCTGCGGGATCAGCAGCAGGCCGGTCATGACGGCGTCCTCGCCGCGGACGAGCTGGAAGTAGAGCGGCATCAGGACCATGCCGCCGAACAGCGCGGCGCCGAGGCCGAACGTGGTCACGGAGGCGGCGCTGAACGCCTTGTTGGCGTACAGGCGCACGTCCAGCAGCGGGTTCGGGATGCGCAGCGCGCGGATCACGAAGGCGGCGACGAGCGCGACGCCGGTGAGCGCCGGGACCAGCACCTCGGGCGCGGCCATCGAGCCGGCGGCGCCGGACTCGGCGAGGCCGTAGGTGATGCCGACCAGGCCGGTGGCGACAAGAGCGAGGCCCGGGAAGTCGAGTGGCTCGGTGGCCTGCGCCTCGTCGTGCGGGAACAGGCGGAAGGCGGCGATCGCGGCGCCGATGCCCACCGGGATGTTGATGAAGAAGATCGACTGCCAGCTGACGTGCTCGACGAGCAGGCCGCCGAGCGTGGGGCCGAAGATCGGAGCGAGGATCATCGGGACGCCGATGGCGCTCATCACGCGCGCCATGTTGCGCGGGCCCGCAGCCTTGACGAGCGCGATCTGGCCGATCGGGAGCAGCAGGCCACCCGCGAGGCCCTGGAGCACGCGCGCGCCGACGAGCGTCTCGAGGTTCCAGGCCAGGCCGCAGAGCAGCGAGCCGAGCGTGAACAGCAGCAGGGAGGCGATGTAGAGGCGGCGGGCGCCGAAGCGGGCGGCGGCCCAGCCGGAGGCGGGGATGACCGCGGCGAGCGCGAGCATGTAGCCGGTGACGACCCATTGGACGTTGTCCAGCGGTGCGTGCAGCTGCTCGGACAAGGTCTCAAGCGCCACGTTCACGATCGTGGTGGAGAGGATCGACATGATCGCGCCGAGGACGACGGCGATCGCGATCCGCTTGACGTGTGGTTCCAGTTTCATAGTTGACCCCGCAAAGTTTAGCCACCGAATCTTTCGGCTTCAAGGCGTTCACACTTGAGCGGGTCTTCGACCTCTAAACTGGTCGTCGATGGCTTCCAAGCGCTCAGTCAACGTCGGTGGTGTCCAGGTCGGCGGGGGCGCTCCGGTCGCGGTCCAGACGATGACCAAGACCGAAACGGCCAACCTCCAGGCCACGATGGACCAGATCCGCCGGGTGGCGGACGCCGGCGCCGACATCGTGCGCTGCGCGGTGCCGCGCGAGAAGGACGTCGAGGCGCTCAAGACGATCGTGCGCGAGTCGCCGATCCCGATCATCGCCGACATCCACTTCAACCACACGCTGGCGCTGAAGGCCATCGACGCGGGCGCGCACTGCATCCGCATCAACCCGGGCAACATCGGCGGGCCCGAGAAGGTCGCCGAGGTGGCCGACCGAGCGCGCGCCGCCGGGACGCCGATGCGCATCGGCGTCAACTCCGGCTCGCTGCCCAAGCACCTGCACGAGCTCGAGATGACCAACCCGGTCGAGGCGCTGGTCACGGCCGCCACCGAGTTCGTCGAGCTGATGGAGCGACTGCGCTTCGAGGACTTCAAGGTCTCGATCAAGTCGACCTCGGTCCCGAACACGATCGCGGCGAACCGCCTGCTCAGCCAGCGCATCGACTACCCGCTGCACCTCGGCGTCACCGAGGCCGGCACCAAGTGGTCCGGCTCGCTCAAGAGCGCGGTCGGCCTCGGGACGCTGCTGGCCGACGGCATCGGCGACACCATCCGCATCTCGCTCTCGACGTTCCACGCCGAGGAAGAGGTCAAGGTCGCCTGGGAGATCCTCAAGGCGCTCAAGCTCCGTGAGCGCGGGCCCGTCCTGATCGCCTGCCCGACGTGCGGCCGCCTCCAGTTCGACATGGACTCCGTCGTCGCCGAGGTCGAGCGCCGCCTGGAGGCCTATGACGACCCGATCGAGGTCTCCGTCCTCGGCTGCGCCGTCAACGGCATCGGCGAGGCCCGCCACGCGGACTTCGGCATCACCGGCGCCAAGGACATGGGGATGATCTACTCCAAGGGCGAGCCGATCAAGAAGGTCGCCACGGAGAACCTCGTCGACGAGCTCTTCGCCGAGATCGACAAGTACTACGCCTCGGGCAAGAAGGTCGAGCGGGACGCGGCCGCCGCCGCCGAGGCCGCCGCCTGGCTGGCTCAGGAAGAGGACCTCACGGCGATGACGCCGGAGCGCCTGGCTGCGCTCGAGGCCGAGAAGACCAAGGAGAACGCGGACGCGATCGACGAGGCGCTCTCACCGGTCGCGGGCCGCCGCTTCACGCGCGTGTAGTCGTCACCGGGCGATCGGTCACTTGACCCCCGCACAGGTCGTCAACTGACCGCCCGCGCGGTCAGCGGGCGTGCCAGCCGATCAGCGCGCTTCGGCGAGCACGGCGTAGTGCACCGTGAAGAAGCGCTCCGCGCTCGGCGCGTGCGCGCGGTGCGACAGCGAGCGCACGGCCCACTTGGCCGCCGCGGCGACGCGCGCCTTCGCCGTCTCGGCGAAGAACGCGTGGTGCTCGTGACCCAACGGGTCGGCCAGCTCGGCGACGGGCCGCACGCCCGCCCGGGCCGCCAGGGCGCGGACCGAGGACCGGTCGAAGGCGTGCAGGTGCCCGATCGACGCCGAGATGGCGCGCTTCGCCGGCCGGGCGGCGCTGCGGTTGTTCTCCAGCGGCACCTCCACGAGCACGTGCCGCGCGACGCGCGCGGCCTCGGCCAGCAAGGGCTCCGGGTCGGGCACGTGCTCGAGGACGTGCGAGAGGATCGCGAGGTCGTACGCGCCGTCCTCGACGGGCACGCGCGAGCCGTCGTAGGCCTCCAGGCGCTCGACGCGGGGGATGGAGCGGCCGCGCGCGATCTCCACGGCCGGCGCCGAGAGCTCGAAGCCGTCGAAGCGCGCCGCCGGCCACAGCTCCGACAGCGCGGCGAGCAGCGCACCGTCGCCGCAGCCGATCTCGACGACCCGGGCGGGCTCCACGCCCGCCCGGGAGCACAGCTCGACCGCGTGAGCGGCCTTCGACCGCGCCCCGATCGCCCGCCAGCGACCCATCTTCAGGCTGCGCTCGTGATCGTCGAGCGAGTAGCCCGCGGTGTAGAACGCGGCGGGATCCTGGTGCGCGGTCGGGGTCATCAGCTGCCCGCGGCCAGGGCCACGGCGGCCTTGTAGCGGCTCTTGTCCGTCTTGGCGAGGTCGACGATGCCCGAGACGCGCGGCTGCGGGTTCGGGTCTTCGAGCGTCGGCTTGGGTGTCCACTCGTAGCGATAGGCGGCGCCGGCCTGCGGCGTGAGCTTGCGTGACCAGACGCCGTCGGCGCCGATGTTGAGCGTCTGCACGTCCGTGAACTCCGAGGAGCCCTTCGGGCGGACCATGATCGTGACCTGGCCCTGCGCTTCGCCACGGACGTGGCCCCACAGGACGGCGGACCTGGCGCCCGGCGCCTGGTCGATCACGAACGGCGCGGGCATCACCGACAGCACGGGCTTGGGCTGGCCGTCGTTGTACAG
The DNA here is from genome assembly GCF_003344625.1 of Solirubrobacter deserti. Classification (GTDB taxonomy): domain Bacteria; phylum Actinomycetota; class Thermoleophilia; order Solirubrobacterales; family Solirubrobacteraceae; genus Solirubrobacter; species Solirubrobacter deserti. Next base: position 848,116 of record NZ_QPKJ02000001.1, read on the forward strand.
CAGGCCCGTCTGCCAGCCCGAGTAGCGCTTGGTGCCGCTGCCGAGGTTGCGGACCGGCTCGTCGCCCCACTGGTAGAAGGACAGGCCGCGCACGCGCTTGGTCGCCCAGGCGATGTAGGCCGCCTGCTGCAGGTACTTGGTCTGCAGCGCCGTCGACACGCCCGAGGCCGGGTCCGGCGGTGAGGTCTCGTAGCCGTACTCGGTCAGGTGGATGGTCTTCGAGATGCTGATCGCCTTGCGGGCGCGCAGCTTGTCGATCGCCGTGAACAGCCGCTTGAGGTCGCCGAACTGCGCCGAGTCGAGGTCGTTGTTGACCCGGTCCGGCGCGTACTTCTTCGGGTGCGGGTGGTAGCCGAGCGTGTCGCCCTTGGCCGCCTTGAAGCCCTTGCAGCGGCCGCTGCGGACCGACCGGTAGTTGTCGTCCACGCACCCCATCGAGCGCAGGAACGGCAGCGGGCGCATCGGCGTGTCGGCGCTGATCGGCCGGTTGCCGACCGGCGCGAGCTCACCGATCACGACCTCGGCGCCCGGGTCGGCGGCCTTGACCACCGGTTGCGCAGCGCGCACCAGGCCGCGGTAGACGTGCGGCGACACCGCCTGGAACTTGCCCGAGACGCGCTCCCACTGCGGCTGCAGCCAGCCCTTCTGGTTGGGCTCGTTCCACAGCAGGTAGCGATCGACCTGCGACTTGTAGCGCGTCGCGACGGCCTTCGAGAAGTCCGCGAACGCCTTCGGGTCCGGCTTCCAGCGCGGGTTGCGCTTGGCCGGCTGCGAGCTCGACCAGAGCGGCCCCGGCCCGGTGATGGTGAGCATCACCCGGATGTTGTTGGCGCGGACGAGCTGGACCGCCTGATCGAGCCGGACCCAGTCGTAGCCCGGCGAGGCCGGGTTGGCGGCGTCGAAGCCGGCCGGCTTGGTCGTGGCGGTCTGCGCGGGGGCGATCTCCCACCAGCGAGCGTGGATGCGGACGACGTCCACCCCCAGCTTCTGCCACGCGGCGACCGCGGGCGGAGCCGACTGCGGGTTCGAGAGCAGCAGGCCCTCGTCCTCCATGCCGAACTCGAACGTGGCCGCGTGGGCGGCCGGAGCCACCCCGAGGAGGGACATCGCCGCCGCGGCGGCCACTATGAAACGCTTCACTTGGTCGCTACCTCCGCCTGGCGCGACGTGAGCCCGTTCCAGCTCAGCCGCCACTGACCGCCCGTGTCCGGGACCTCGGCCGTGAAGGTGCCGTTCGCGCTCGTCACGGGGACGGACGTCACGGTCTTGAACGACGAGGAGCCCGCGGGCGCGTTCTGGATGTCCACGGTACCGGCGGCACCGGCGTCAGCCGGGCGCACCTGCCCGTAGACCGTCAGGGTAGAGCCCTTCTTGACGACCCAGATCGGGAGCTTGTAGGCGTCGTAGGCGACCTTGCGCGCGCCGCCGCTGAACAGCCGCAGGCCCATCTGGAACCCGGCGGCGATGCTCGCGTCGTCGACGATCTTGTACTGGGCGACCGTCTTGACGCGGTTGTTGTTGAACGCGATCCAGTCGGACTGGTTGATGTACTCGGCCTGCTGGGCGTCCGTGACGGCGAAGATGTCGTTCACGCCCGGCGGGTTGGTCTGCCAGCCGTGCTCGGTGTAGTGCACGGGCAGCTTGGACGGGATGCGCTTGCGCTTGCCCGCCTGGTCGAGCAGGCGCGTCAGGCGCGAGGCGACGCCGATCGTGATCTCACCCGCGTTGGTCTTCGACAGCGGCGGGCGCGAGCCGCCGCGCGTGTACGGATGGTGCGCGTAGCCGTTGACGTTGAGGCGCTTGTAGCCCGAGCAGGACTGCTCCTTGCCCTCCACGCCGCCGAGGCTGCCGCCGCTCTTGGACAGGCAGAACACGCCGCGCAGGAACGTCTCCGGCGAGGTCTTGGTGATGCGGGTCGCGCAGCTCTTGGGCGCGCGCAGCTTGCGCTGGGCCGAGCAGCCGGACGGGTCGTCGCCGAGCGGCGCCGTCTCGCCGAGCCAGATCTGGTCGGTCGACGTCTTGTGGCCCGTGGCGCTCAGCGAGGAGATCGCCGAGCGGGCGAGCGAGCGGTACAGCGACGCGGAGCGCTGGACGGCGACGCCGCCCACGACCTCGTACTGCGGGCTCAGCCACGACTTGAGGTTCGGCTCGTTCCAGATCGACCAGTGCTTGACGGTCGGGTACTTGGTGCCGAGCGCACGCACGAAGTCGCCGAACAGCTTGGGGTCCGGCTTGCAGACCTTGCGCGCGGCGGCGGAGCCCTTGCAGCGCGACGCCCAGGCGGGGATCGGCCCCGTCGGGGTCAGCAGCACCTGCAGGCCGCGCGCCTGCGCGCCCGCGACCAGCGAGTCGAGCATCGCGAACGACGCGCCGTAGGCCTCAGGCTTGCGTCCGCTGAAGCCTTTCGGCTTCTTCGTCGAGGTGGGAGAAGGCGCATAACGAGCCCAGATCACGTTCGCGCGGATGATGTCGGCGCCCAGCGCCTTGGCCTCATCGAGCGCCTGGGCCTGGATCTCAGGTCCGGACTCCAGCATGATCTTCTCGTCTTCGATCAGCGACAGCTGATCGGGGGCCGCGATCGCGGGCGCGGTGGGCAGGGCAGCGCAGGCTGCGGCCACCACGAACAGCCGCCGGGCGCGGCGTCGGGAAGTCTCAGTCATCGAGAACATTCCAACGCCCCGCCCGGACGGGAGTTGCGGAGTGAGCGAAAAGTCGCTTACTTGGCGGCGGCGTACAGCTCGGCGACCTTCGCCCAGTTCACGACGTTCCAGAAGGCGTCCAGGTAGTCCGGGCGCTTGTTCTGGTACTTGAGGTAGTAGGCGTGCTCCCAGACGTCGGCGCCCAGCAGCGGCGCCTGGCCGGCCGAGATCGGGGAGTCCTGGTTCGGCGTGCTCGTGATGGCGACACCCGAGCCGTCGTAGACCAGCCAGGCCCAGCCGGAGCCGAACTGGTTGACGCCCGCCTCCTTGAACTTGGCCTTGAACTCGTCGAAGGAGCCGAAGGCGCTGTTGATCGCCTCGGCGAGCTCGCCACTGGGCTCACCGCCGCCGTCCGGCGACAGCATCTCCCAGAAGAGCGAGTGGTTGTAGTGGCCGCCGGCGTTGTTGCGCACGGCCTTCTGCTTGTCGGCCGGCAGCGAATCGAGGTTCTTGAGGACCTCCTCGACCGACTTGTCGGCCCACTCCGTGCCCTCGAGCGCGGCGTTGGCCTTGTCGACGTAGGCCTGATGGTGCTTGTCGTGATGCACCTTCATCGTGGCCTCGTCGATGTGCGGCTCGAGCGCGTCGTACGCGTACGGCAGCGCGGGAACTTCGTAAGCCATCGGGGTGCCTCCCAGCGGGTTCGAACTCTGCGTCGGTCCCTGCGTTCTATCACCGCGCGCCGGTCCGCAACCTCCGGCGACTAGGCTTCGGGCCTCCTTATGACCCGACTGAGCCAGTACTTCCTACCCACCGAGAAGCAGCCGCCCGCCGACGCGGAGGCGCTCTCGCACAAGCTCTTGGTGCGCGCCGGCATGATCCGCCAGGTCGGCGCCGGGCTGTGGTCGTGGCTCCCGGCGGGTTGGCGCGTGCACCAGAAGGCGGTGCAGATCGTGCGCGAGGAGCTCGACGCGATCGGCGCGCAGGAGATGCTGATGCCGGTCCTGAACCCCGCCGAGCTGTGGCAGAAGTCCGGCCGCTACGACGCGATCGGCGGCGAGCTGTTCCGGCTCAAGGACCGCCGCGGCGCGGACATGGTGCTGGCGATGACCCACGAAGAGGTCGTCACCTCGCACGTGGCCCAGGTCGTGCGCTCCTACCGCGACCTGCCGCTGATCCTCTACCACTTCCAGACCAAGGAGCGCGACGAGCCGCGCCCCCGCGCCGGCGTGCTCCGGACGCGCGAGTTCATCATGAAGGACTCGTACACGTTCGACCGCGACGCGGCGGGCCTGGACGTGGGCTATGACAAGCACCGCGAGGCCTACGACAGGATCTTCGACCGCTGCGGGCTCGAGTGGTACCGGGTGGACTCGGACGTCGGCATGATGGGCGGCACGGGCGCGCACGAGTACATGGCGCCGTGCCCCGCGGGCGAGAACGACGTCGCGCTCGCGCCGGGCTACGCGGCCAATGTGGAGGTCGCGAGCGCCACGCCGCAGCCCGTGGAGCTGCCGGAGGCGCTGGACGCCCCCGAGGAGTTCTCCACGCCCGGCGCCACGACCATCGAAGCGGTGGCCACGCTCGCGGGCGTGCCGGCCGGCGCGCTGATCAAGGCCTACCCGATCATCGTCGGCGAGGACGAGCTGCGGCTCGTGCTCGTGCGCGGTGACCACAAGGTCAACGACATCAAGCTCGGCAACGCGCTCGGCGCGAGCTTCCGCCCGGCGCACGAGGCCGAGTTCGAGGACCGGATCGGCCCGGCGGGCTTCATCGGCCCGGTCGGGGTCTCCGGCGTGCCGATCCTGCTCGACGCCGCGCTCGACGGCCATTCCTACATCGCGGGCGCGAACAAGGCGGACGCGCACCTGCGGGGCGTTGATCCCGCGCGTGACTTCGAGTTCACGCAGGTGGACGTGCGCAGCGTCGTCGCCGGCGACACCGTCGACGGGCACGAGATCCGGATCGAGCCCGCGATCGAGATCGGCAACATCTTCAAGCTCGGCACGCGCTACTCGGTCCCGCTGGGCGCGACCTACCTGGACGAGGACGGGCAGTCGCACCCGATCTGGATGGGGTCCTACGGCATCGGCCCGGCGCGCATCTGCGCGGCCGCGGTCGAGCAGTTCGCGGACGAGAAGGGCATCTCCTGGCCGCGCTCGCTCGCGCCGTTCGACATCCACCTCGTGGGTCTCGGCAAGCCGGGCACGGACGAGGCCGCGCTCGCGGACAAGCTCTACGACGAGCTGCGCGCGCTCGGCCTGGACGTCATCTACGACGACCGCGAAGGCGGCCCGGGCGCGAAGTTCGCCGACGCCGAGCTGCTGGGCTGCCCGCTGCGGCTGACGATCGGCAAGCGCACGATCGAGGCGGGCGAGATCGAGGCCCAGGTCCGGCGCGGGCGCGAGACGCGCTCCGTCCCGCTCGAGGGGGCGGCGGAGGCCGCGCACGAGCTGTGGAAGACGCTCCCGTAGAAGACAAGCGGCAACGGCTCACGTTCCGGCGGCTGTCCGGGCTCGACCGCTCGGGCCCGCCGCCGCCGGAGACGCAGCCTGGCGCGCCCCTGCGCCCGTGGACGATCCCGAACGCCATCGGGTACGCCCGGCTGCTCCTGGTGCCGGTCTTCCTGGTGCTCGCTTTGAACTCGGAGTCCGGCACGGACGCGCTGCCGGCCGTGCTGTTCGCGATCATCGGCTGGAGCGACTACCTCGATGGCATCGCGGCGCGCGTGACGCGCCAGTACTCGCGCATGGGCGCGCTGCTGGACCCGCTCGTGGACCGCATGCTGATCCTGTCGGGCGTGATCGTCTGCTGGCACTTCGACCTGCTGCCGCGCTGGGCGCTCGCGATCCTCACCGCGCGCGAGCTGTTCATGCTCGGTCTGGCCCGGTACGCGATGTACCGTCAAGTTGAGCTGAAGATCAACTGGTTGGGTAGGTGGGGCGTGTGGCCGATCTTCAGCGCCCTGTTCTTCGCGCTCTGCAGTGTGGAGTGGCTCGCCCTGGCGTGTCTGTACGTGGGGTTGGTGCTGGTGCTCGGCTCCACGGTGCAGTACGTTCGTGATGGTCTGCGCATGGCGCGAGGCCAAGGCTCTAGTTGAGCTTTACGAACGCTATGCTTCCCCTTCCGTCTCGTCGCCCAGAGGAGAGGACTCGTTAACAGATGGACACCTTCCCCGATCTCGGTTCACTCTCCGACCAGGAGCTCAAGGACCTCATCCAGCAGCTCACTGACGAGGAGCAGGAGGTGTCCTATCGCCGGCGGATCCTCCACGGCAAGATCGACATCCTGCGGGCTGAGCTGGTCAACCGCCTCCGCAAGAAGCACGAGGGCGGCGAGGAAGTCATCTCCGGTGCCGACGTCCAGCGTTTGACCGACATCCTTGCCGGTCGCGCCACGGGCGCCGGCGACGACACCATCTAGCTCGCGCGGAGGTTCGGCCTTTGGCCCGTCACTGCCCCGAGTGCGGGTTCGTCGTCACGGAGGGGGCGAACTACTGCCAGCGCTGCGGCGCCTACGTCGGCACGCGTGAAGACACGCGTGAGGACGCGACGACCGCGACGTACATGGTCGACGAGCAGACCGGCGAGCTCAAGCCGGTCGACGTCGGCGACGTCGCGGCCGCCACGGGCGCCCTGGTCATCCGCTCCGGCGGCGGCCGCGTCGGCCAGTCGTTCCCTCTCGAAGGCGACCGACTCGTCATCGGGCGTTCCCCGGATGCCGCGATCTTCCTCGACGATGTCACCGTCTCACGCGAGCACGCCGTGCTCGTGCGGCGCGCGGGGGACTGGTTCCTGGATGATTCCGGCTCATTGAACGGCACCTACGTCAACCGCCGCCGCGTGGATTCGCACAAGCTCGCCGACGGCGACGAGCTGCAGGTCGGCAAATACAAGCTCACCTACCTCGCCCGCTGAGTGGCTGTGACCGACGACGCCGCGAGTGGGGCGAGCGAACAGGCAGTCCAGTCGCCGAGGCAGGCCAAGTCGCTGACCATCGGGGCGGTGTGCAAGGGGCTCCAGCAGGAGTTCCCGGACATCTCGATCTCCAAGATCCGCTATCTGGAGGACCAGAAGCTGATCACGCCGCGGCGCACGCCCGGCGGGTACCGGCTGTACTCGCCGTCCGACGTGCAGCGGCTGCGGACGATCCTGCGCCTGCAGCGCGACGAGTACATGCCGCTGGCCGTGATCCGGCAGGAGCTCGCCGCGGGGCGGATGGTCGAGGAGGCGTCCTCGAGCACCTCGTCCGGTGACGGGGGCGCGCCGGCCGCTCCGGCGCCGCGGGCGGCGTCGCCGCGGCGGATGGCGATCTCCGTGCGCTCGGGCGGCCCGACGTTCTCGCTCGACGACATCGTCGAGGACACGGGCGCCGAGCTCCGGCTCGTGCAGGAGCTCGAGGACTTCGGGATCATCAAGGGCGTCCCGCGCGACGGCACCCGCTTCTACGACGAGACCGACCGCGAGATCGTGCGCGCGGTGCGCGAGCTCGCCGCGTACGGCGTCGCGGGCCGCAACCTGCGCGTGTTCAAGTCGTCGGCCGAGCGCGAGGCGGCGCTGCTGAACCAGATCCTCGCGCCCTCCCTGCGCTCGCGCAACCCGGAGCGGCGGCGTGAGGCGATCGACGCGCTGGAGAACCTCGCGGCGGTCGCCTCGCACCTCAAGCACCTGCTGCTGGTCCGGGATCTGCGGCGGATCATCGGATGAACCTGGCCTCTTACATCCGCGACATCCCGGACTTTCCGAAGGAAGGGATCGTTTTCAAGGACATCACGCCGCTGCTGCTGGACTTCGACGCGTTGGACTTCGCGGTGTCGTCCCTGGCGGAGTGGGCGCGGCCGCTGTCCGTCGACTTCGTGGTGGCGGCCGAGGCGCGCGGGTTCATCCTGGGCGCCGCGCTGGCGCGCGAGCTGGGCGTCGGGTTCGTGCCGGCGCGCAAGCCCGGCAAGCTGCCGGGGGAGACGGTGTCGGCGGAGTACATCCTCGAGTACGGGGTGGACGCGCTGGAGATGCACGCGGACGCGATCGCCGACGGGGCGCGAGTCCTGCTCCACGACGACCTGCTCGCCACGGGCGGGACGGCCGCCGCGCTGGTGGACCTGGTCCGGGGGCGCGGGGCGCAGGTCGCGGGCTTCGGGTTCCTCGTCGAGCTGTCGTTCCTGGGCGGACGTGAGAAGCTCGACGGGATCGACGTCAAGACGCTGATCGCCTACGACGGCGAGTGAGGCGCGAGCAGGTCTTCTGGGGCTGGGGCGAGCCCGGGGCCGGGCCGTCGCTGCCCGAGCACGCGCGGGACGTGCTGCGCCAGGAGCTCGGCGTGTCGGGCGATGTCGTCTCGCGACCTGTCGAGTCGGTGTCGCTGCCGGCACCGTCGTTGCCGAACGGGCTGCGGGAGCGGCTGGAGGCGGTCGCCGAGGTGCGCGACGACGACCTGTCGCGGGTCTTGCGGACGCGCGGGAAGTCCTACCTCGACCTGCTGGCGTCGCGGAGCGGGGATTTCGCCTCGGCGCCCGACGCGGTGGTCGCGCCGGGCGATGCGGCCGCGGTGGCCGAGGTGCTGCGCGTGTGTGGCGAGTACGGCGTGGCCGTGGTGCCGTTCGGCGGCGGGACGAGCGTGGTGGGCGGGCTCGCGGGGGAGCGCGGGCCGTTCTCCTCGCTGGTGTCGCTGGACCTGGGGCGGCTGGACCGGGTCGTGTCGGTCGATCCGCGGTCGCTGGTCGCGGTGTTCGAGCCGGGGACCCGGCTGCCCGAGGCGGACGCGGCGCTGCGCGCGCACGGCCTGGCGCTCGGGCATGTGCCGCAGTCCTACGAGTGGGCGACGGTCGGCGGGTGCGCGGCGACGCGCTCGGCGGGCCAGACCTCGACGGGACACGGCCGGATCGACGAGCAGGTCGTGGCGCTCTCGTGCGTGACGCCCTCCGGGTCGCTGGCGACGCTGGACGCACCGGCGTCGGCCGCGGGGCCCTCGCTGCGCGAGCTCGTGCTGGGGTCGGAGGGAACGCTCGGCGTGATCACGTCGGTCGCGCTGCGGGTGCGGCGGCGGGGCGAGGTGTCGTTCGACGGGTGGTCCGTCGAGTCGTTCCTCGCGGGCGCCGAGCTGCTGCGGGCGCTCGAGCAGGACGGGATCGCGCCGGACATCGCGCGGCTCTCGGACGAGCAGGAGACGCGGACGTCGCTGGCGCTGGCCGGGACGGGCACGGTGGGCCGGCGGCTGCTCGGCGGTCGCTGCCTGCTCGTATGCGGCTGGCAGGGCGCGACGGGGCGCGCGTCGGCCGCTCGGAAGCTGATCCGCGGCGGGGCGCTGCCGCTGGGGCCGTCGCCGGGGCACGCGTGGGAGAAGTCGCGCTTCGCGGGCCCGCACCTGCGCGACGACCTGCTCGACCGGGGCGTGCTGGTCGAGACCTTGGAGACGGCGACGACCTGGTCGAACCTCGAGCGCCTCTACCGGGCGGTGCCGGCGGCGCTGCCGGGGCTGCACGTCGGCTGCCACGTCTCGCACGTGTACGCGACGGGCGCTTCGCTGTACTTCACGGTGCTGGGCGCGCAGTCCGAGGACCCGGTCGGGCAGTGGCGCGCGTTCAAGGACGCGGCGTCCCGCGCGATCGTCGCCAACGGCGGCACGATCACCCACCACCACGCCGTGGGCCGCGATCACGCGCCCTATCTGGGCGACGAGATCGGCGAGCTGGGAATGGAGCTGCTGCGGACGGTGAAGACGCGCTGCGATCCGGCCGGGATCATGAACCCCGGCAAGCTGATCACCGCGTAGGCAGCGCGCCGCTCAGGATGACCTTGCCGGGCTCCTTCGCGCCCTTCTCGTCGAGCGTCACGGCGATGCTGTCGTACGCCTGCAGCCACTCGAGGAACTCGTCGGTGTCCTCGTTGCCCGGCCCGGCCGCGGTCAGCTGACCGTTCTCGCCGACCGGCGTCTGGACGTCCCCGAGCAGCCGCGGCGCGCCGCCCTCGCGGGTGAGCCAGATCGAATAGCGCTCGCCGGAGGCGTTCGGCGCGACGCCCTGTGCCGCGAGCGCGAACCGCACGGTTTCGTCATTGGCCTGGAAGAGCTCCATCAGCCCGACCGACGTGGATCCCGCGGGCCCGCGCAGCAGGATCTGATTGGCGCCGACGGCGGTGGCCGACGGCGTGGCCGTCGCCGTGACGGACGCGCCCCCGGGCGGCTCGGGCTCGTCCTCGCCGCGCGTGAACACGAACGCGAGCACGACGCCGACCACGGTCGCGGCGGCGATCATCAGGATCGCGCCGCCGAGTCGGGAAGCGGAGCCGCGCGCGGGATCGGCGTCGTCGTCGCTGCGGGCGGGTTCGGCGAGCGCGTCGTCGGGCGCGTCGCCGCGCGGCGGAGCGGCGAGCGCGTCGTCGTGGGCCGCGGCGCCGCGGCCCGGAGCGCGGTCGCGCGCGGTGTCGCCGCTTGCCGTCGCCGCGTGGTCGCGCGCGCTCTCGTCGTCCGCCGTCGCCGCGTCTCCGCGCCGCGCGGCCGCGCGGCTCTTGCCGTCCACGCGCGGCTGCTCGGCGCCCGGGCGCGTCGGCAGCGCCGGCACGGCCTCGCCGCCGTCGACCTCGCGCAGCGGCGCGGCGACCTCCGCCGCCCAGCGGTGCGCGGCCGGGTCGCTCAGCAGCAGCGCGCGGGTGCGGGAGGCGTGGGCCTCGGACTGCTGGCCGAGCAGCCAGTCGGCGATCTCGCCGGACCGGCTCGGCGCGGGCAGATCGGGCGCGAGCGCGGCGAGTCCGCTTCGGGCACGCGAGCGGATCGTCTCTTCGGGCATCCCGAGCAGGTCGGACAGCTCGCCGTAGGACCGTCCATGGCGCAGGACGAGCTCCACGGCCGCGCGCTGATCGGGCGCCAGCCTGTCGAACGCGGTGGCGCGGCTTGCCGGCATCAGGCTCCGTAGCCTAGAGAAGCCATGAGCGGATCCGCGCTGATCGACCTGGAAATCGAGTCGACGGAGGAGGACGAGGTGCGTGCCCGCGTGCCCGTCTCCGACGCGCTCAAGCAGCCGCTCGGCGTCGTCCACGGCGGGGTGTACGCAGTCATCGCGGACGCATTGACGGCGGGGGACGGGCGGGTGATCACCAACCAGACGTCGTTCCTGCGGCCGGCGCTCTCCGGGACGCTTCATGTCGTCGCGCGGCGGCGGCATGGCGGGCGGACGACGGCCGTGTGGGAGGTCGATGTGCGCGACGACGAGGGCCGCCTTTGCGCCGTGGTGCGGACCACGGTGTCGCGCTGAAGCCAACGGTGAGCACACCCACTGGGCCGCGCGTCAAGCAACTCGCGCTGCGCGGCGAGCCGCTTGCCCCGTGGCGAACGAGCGGCAACGCGCCACTGGCGCTCACCCCGATGGGGCGCCCTGCCCGAGCCACGCCTCGGCGAACTCCCGCAACCGAGGGTCCTCAGGGCCCGAAGCGACCAACCGGCGCCGCCACGCCAACGCCTGCGGCGGCCCGACGCCCGGCCGCCGGGCCAGGATCACCGCCTGCCCGGCTGCGGCGAGCTCCGGGTCGAACGGCCCGCTCACCTCTTCCTGCACGGCCGCCGGCGCCTCGCCCTCGTACGCGATCACGACGTTGCCGAGGGCGAGCGCCTCGAGGATCTGGTCGTCGCTCAGCACGGTGCGGTCGGCCTGGACGGGCTCCGCGCGATGCGGGCCGGACGTCGGCGGTCGGTCGGCGGGGGAGGCGCCCGCTCCCGCTGTCCGGCCAGAGCCGCGGTCGGGCTCGAGCACGCCCGGCCCCGCGGCCGCACCGCTCTCGACCTGCGAGGAGTCGCGCCCCGCCAGGACGACGATCAGCAGCAGGCACAGGCCCGACGCCAGGCCGGCGATCGCCAGCGCGTAGAGCGCCTTCACGGCGTGTGGACCGGCGCGCGCTCGGCGCTGCGTTCCGGGACGTGCACGCCGGCGCCTGCCGCGAGCTCGCGGATGGCACAGTCGAGGTCTGAGGCGAGGGCGTCCAAGTCGGTGAGGGCGTCGTAGTCGCCGAGCAGGCCGAAGAACAGCTGCCCGTCGTAGGACATGATGGCGACCCCGAGCGCGGTGTTCAGGACCAGTGGCACCTTCGGGTAGAACGCCTGGAGCCGGCGGCCCATCATGAACAGCGGCAGCTGCGGCCCGGGCACGTTGGTCACGGTCAGGTTGAACCAGCGCTGGCGCGACTGCAGGCGGGCGGCCTGCGAGAGGACGGTGGGGGCGGCGGCGTCGGCGAGCCGGGTGATCGCCTGCGCGCCCACGGCCTGGCCGGACTCCTTGAGCCCGGCCATCGCGGCGTGGATGTAGCGGAACCGCGAGCATGGGTCGGCCAGCCCGACCGGCAGCGGCGCGTACATCGCGGCGACCCGGTTGCCCAGCGCGCCGCGCTCGGCGTCCGCGCGCACGGAGATCGGCACCATCGCCTTCAGCTCGACGCCCTCGGGGTCGCGGCCGCGCCGCACCAGGAAGCACCGCAGCGCACCGGTCACGACCGTCAGCACCGCGTCGTTGATCGTCCCGCCCAGCGCGTCCTTGACCGCCTTGAACGTCGCGAGATCGGCGGACACCCACGCGAACCGCCGGTGCGGCCCGATCCGCACGTTCAGCGGCGACGGCGGCGCACCCGCGACGCCCGCCGCGAGCATCGACGCCAGGCCCGCGACGGACCGGCCCGCCTCCGCGCCCGCCCGGTCGGGCGCCGCCAGGACGCCGCGCAGGAACCGGATCGGCGCCGTCACCCGCTCGATCACGCCGTCCGCCAGCAGCTCCGCGCCGCTCGGCAGCGGGCGCGGCGACCACGGCGGCGCCGGCGGCGGCTCATCCGCGTCCGGCGTGAGGTCCAGCAGCACGCTGAGGATGTCCACGCCGCTGATCCCGTCCACCAGCGCGTGGTGGGTCTTGCAGATCAGGGCGAAGCGCCCGTCGCCCATCGTGTCGACGAGCCAGATCTCCCACAGCGGCTTGTCGCGGTCGAGCTGCTGGGCGAACAAGCGACCCGCGAGCGCGCGCAGCTCCTCGTCGCCCGCCGCGCCTGGCAGGGCGGTATGGCGGACGTGGTAGCCGACGTTGAAGTGCGGGTCGTCCACCCAGACCGGCCGCGCGGCCCCCAGCGGCGGGAACGCCAGCCGCTGCCGATAGCGCGGAACGCTGTGCAGACCACGTTCGATCCGGTCTTTGAACGCCTCGTAGTCCGGGGCCGGACCCTCGAACACGAGCACGGAGCCGACGTGCATGTGCGCTCCCGCGGCCTCGAAGGCCAAGAACGAGGCATCCAGACCCGTGAGCCGCGTCATAGATGCGCATTCTGCCGCAGAACCCGTGTTTCAGAACCTTCAACAGTGTGTATAACGTTGCTTGTGACCACTGATCTGAGCGAGCCCGGCGCCTACAGCCGCGCGTTCGATGACCACCACCGCAAGGTGTACGCCGCCGCGTATGGCGTGCTGGGTGATGCCACACTCGCTCAGGACGTCGTCCAGGATGTCTTCCTGCGCCTGTGGCGCCGGCCCCAGGCGTTCGACCCGAGCCGCGGCGACCTCGGCGCCTACCTGCGCCTGATGGGCCGTTCCCGCGCGCTGGACCTCTGGCGCGAGACGCAGGTTCGCGGTCGGGCCGCGGACCGCCTGAAGCTGGTCGGCGGTCAGGAGGAGGCCCGCCCGGAGGAGCAGCCCGAGGTCGTCGCCGACCGCGCGCAGGACTCCGACGAGGTGCGCGAGGCGCTCGGTAAGTTGCCGCAGACGCAGCGTGAGGCGCTCGTGCTCGCGTACTGGGGCGGCCTCACCGCCGACCAGATCGCGCAGCGCGTGCACATCCCGCTCGGCACGGCCAAGAGCCGCATCCGGCTGGGCCTCGCGCGGTTGCGGGACGAGTTCGCCGTCGCTGTGTGACACCCGTCCGTACGCGTTGAAGCGGTCGAGCGCGCCGCTATAACAGAGCGCTCGTTCGGTCTTGCCGAGCCGTGAGCGCACGGAGCGCTCGCGGGTGGGGGACTCCTAGAAGGACAAGCGTCGGTGGAGGATCGGCGCGCGGGAGTCACCGACACACCCTGCAGGCAGAGAGTCCCAGGCCGGATGCGCGATACAGGAGGATCCATGCCGCGATCCACGCTGCGCTGCGCGCTGCTGAGCGCGAGCGCGCTGTGCCTCACGGCGGCGGCCGCCCCGGCCGTTGCTGACGCTGCGCCCAAGCAGGTCGGCGTCAGTGCCAAGCGCTTGAACGTCCAGGTCGGCAGCCGCGCGACCGTCAAGGGCCGTGTGGCCCAGGCGCCGGCCACCGTCAAACTGCAGGTCCAACGCGGTCACCGGTGGTTGACGATCGACCGCGACCGCACCGACGCCCGCGGACGCTTCACGCTCCGCAAGCGCCTCAAGCAGGCCGCCAGCGCTCGTGTGCGCGTCACGACGAGCACCGGCTTCAAACGCACGGTCGGGCGGCTGAACGTGTACCGCAACGCGCACGCGTCGTGGTACGGCCCGGGCCTGTTCGGCAACCCGTTGGGCTGCGGCGGCACGCTGCAGTACGGCTCGGTCGGCGTCGCCAACAAGCACCTGCCGTGCGGGACCAAGGTCACCCTGCGCCACCGCGGCCGCGTCCTGCGCGTGCCCGTGATCGACCGCGGGCCCTACGTCGGCGGGCGCGAGTACGACCTCACGGCCGCGACCGCGCGCAAGCTGCGCTTCACCGGCCACGGGCCGATCCAGGCGACGCGCTAGGGAAACGTACGTTCGCGTCCGGAGCCATCCCTACCGTGTGCAGGGATGGCTCCGAAACGCGTGGTCGCGCACCTCGACTGCGATGCGTTCTACGCGACGGTCGAACTCCTCAAGCGTCCTGACCTGAAGGGCAAGCCGCTGATCGTCGCCGGCTCGGGCCCGCGTTCGGTCGTCACGACCGCGTCCTACGAGGCGCGCAAGTTCGGCGTCGGCTCCGCCATGCCGGCCTCCCAGGCGCGCCGCCTGTGCCCGACCGCGGTCGTCATCCCGCCCGACTTCACGGCCTACCGCGAGAAGTCCCGTGAGGTGTGGACGCTCGTACGCGCGCGGCTGGAAGCGGTGCAGGGCATGGGCATCGACGAGGCCTACGCCGACCTGACCGGGGTCGAGAAGCCGCTGCGGGTCCTGCGTGAGCTCGTCGAGCAGGTCAAGAAGGAGACGGGCGTGCAGATCTCGGTCGGCGTCGGCCCCAACCGGCTGATCGCCAAGTGCTGCAGCGACCTCGGCAAGCCCGCCGGGTTCGTGGCGATGGGGCGCGAAGAGGCGTGCATCCGCTTCGCGACCGCGCCCACGCGCCGGCTCCCGGGCATCGGCCCGAAGACCGCGGAGCGGTTGGCCGAGCTCGGCTACGCGACCGTCGGGCAGTTGCAGGAGGCCGACGAGGCGCAGCTCGCGGCGCGCTTCGGCGACCGCTGGGCGCGCTATCTGAAGGCCCGCGCGAGCTTCCAAGACGACTCGCCAGTGGAGACCGAGAGCGGCGCGGCCAAGTCCGTCTCGACCGAGCGCACGTTCGACACCGACGTCGAGACCCACGCCGAGCAGGAGGAGATCCTGCGCAAGCTCGCGCGGGAGCTGTGCGAAGGGCTGCAGAAGAAGGGCCGGCGCGGGCGCACGGTCGCGATCAAGGTGCGCCTGGCGGACTGGACGACGGTCACGCGCGCGAAGACGCTCGACGGCTCCACCAACGAGATCGAGCTGGTGACGGAGACCGCCGTCGCGCTGCTGCACGCGTACGCGCCGCCGCAGCCAGTCCGGCTGCTGGGCGTGCGCCTGTCGGCGTTCGACGACGTGGAGCCGGACAAGCCGCCCGCGCCCGTCGCGCCGGTGGGTCAGCTCGCGTTGCCGCTGTAGCTCGTCAACGCGCTCGGCAGCTCGCCGCGCCCGCTCACGAGGATGCCGTCGCAGGTCGCTGCCCACGTATCGCCGACCGTGAGCATGGTGAAGATCCGTGGGCGCCCGTCGACGCTGATCTCGACGGCGGTGGGCCGGGCGTTCGCGCTCGCCTCCTCACGTTCGCGGCGGCGGGCGTCGAGCCAGATCGCGATCGCGGGCTGCGAGGCGCCGGCCAGGCGACGTCGGTCGTGCGCTGCGCGACGGCGGCTCGGGCGGCGTCCTCGGGCGGCTCGTGGGCGCCGAAGCGGGTGTCAACTTCGATCTCGCCCGTTGCAAGCTTGACGTGGGTGACCGCGTCGTCGGAGCCGCCGAAGCCGCGGATCGCGGGCGTTCCGCCGGGCGCGGCGTAGACGGGGCCGGGCGCGCGACGGACGGCATCGGCGGCGTACGCCCGCGTGAAGCGGTGCGAGCCGGGCTCGGCCGGCTGCCCTCCGCCGGCGTAGAACGTCGGCAGCCGGAACGTGTGGCCACACGCGCGGCAGCGGACGCAGTCGTCGTCCCCGAGCTCCCAGTCGAGCGCCGTGCACGCGGGGCAGCGGTCGGTCGCGTCGGTGATCGCGTTTCCGCGCGGCGGGTCGCGCAGCAGCAGCCCGTCCTCGTCCTCGAAGCGCACGGCCGGGCCGGCCTCGTTCGCGGGCAGGACGGCGATGAACGCGCCGCGGCCGAGCTCGGCGTCCACCGACCCGGCCGGTCCGCGCACGACGGCGCGGTCCGCGCGCGCCGGGAGCGGCCCGCCGACCGCCGTCCAGCCCGGCCCGGCGATCGCGACCGCGCGGCGCTCCTCGATCAGCGTCGCGCCGAAGCGCTCAGCCGACCCGCGCCGAGAGCCGATCCACAGCCCCACCTCGTCGCGCAGCAAAGCGACGACGTACCCGCCCGGCGCCGACAGCTGGACCAGTGGCTCCATGCCGTATGATTCCCGCACGCGCGCGACACGACACCGCGTCAGTACAGCGCGCTGGCGAGCTTGCGGCGCGCCTCGCGCGCCACGGGATGCTCCACGCCGAGGTCGTCGAGCACGCCGACGACGGCGCGGCGCAGGTCCTCGCGCTGCTCGCCCGTGGAGGCGGGGATCGCGCCGATCAGCGTGTCCAGGCCCGTCTCGGTGTCTCCGCGGTCGATCGCGGCGAACGCCTCCGCCAGGTTCGGGTCCTCCTCCAGGCGCAGCTGCGCGGCGAGGCCCTCGGCGGCGAAGCCGGTGGAGTTGGCGAGCAGCTGCAGCGCCTCCTCGCGCGGCACCAGCCGGGCCAGGGCGACCTTCGCGTCCACGCGCGTCGGTTCGAGCTCGAGCGCGCGGCGCAGGTTCGCCTCGCCGCCGTCGGCCACGAGCGCGTCCGCCTCGGACGGGACGATCCGGTCCAGGAAGCGGTTGACCTGCGCGGGCGGGAGCGCGCCCACGAACTCGTCGACGACCTTGCCGTCCTTGAACGCCTTGACCGCCGGAATCGACTGGATGCCGAACTGCTGCGACACGCGCGGGTTGGCGTCGGTATCAATCTTGACCAGCTCGACCGCGTCGCCGCGCTCCTCGACGGCCTTCTCGATCACGGGCCCGAGCATGCGGCAGGGGCCGCACCACTCCGCCCAGAAGTCGACGACGACGGGCTTCTCGTACGAGCGCTGGATGACCGCTTGCTCGAAGGTGGTGTCAGTGGCGTCGATGGGCACGCTGCGAGGATATCCGGCATGCAGATCGACGCGGACGGAACCACGCTGGACGGCGAGGAAGCGGGGGAGGGCTCGCCCGTCGTCCTGCTGCATGGGCTTACAGCGACGCGCCGCTACGTGGTCATGGGCTCCAAGGCGCTCGAGCGCGCCGGCCACCGCGTCGTCCTGTACGACGCGCGCGCCCACGGCCAGTCCGAGGGCGGCGACGAGTACTCCTACGAGCGCCTCGCGGCCGATCTCCTCGCCGTCCTCGACGACCGCGGCATCGACAGGGCCACGCTCGCCGGCGCCTCGATGGGCGCGCACACGATCACCCGCTTCGCCCTCCAGCACCCCGACCGCGTCAACGCGCTCGTGATCATGACCCCGGCCTACGCGCCCGACCGCGACCCCGGCCTGGAGCGCTGGGACCGGCTCGCGAACGGGCTGCGCACCGGCGGGGTCGACGGCTTCGTCGAGGCCTACGGCACGCCGAAGGTGCCGGAGAAGTGGCACGAGACGATCCTGCGCGTCCTGCACCAGCGCCTGTCCGCCCACGCGCACCCCGACGCGCTCGCCGACGCCCTGTCGGCCGTCCCGCGCTCGCGCCCGTTCGAGGCCTGGGAGGACCTGGCCCAGATCGAGGCCCCGACGGTGATCGTCGCCAGCCGCGACGAGGTCGACCCCGAGCACCCGTTCGCGGTCGGCGAGCGCTACGCGGAGGCGATCCCGGACGCCCGGTTGCTCACCGAGGACGAGGGCGCCTCACCGCTGGCGTGGCAGGGCGCGCAGGTGTCGAAGATCATCGCGGAAGCCGTGCCATGAGCGCCAGCGCGCACTCGACGACCAGCTCGCGGTCGTAGGACGTCGCGAACGCCCACTCGCCGCTCTCCACCCGGCGCGCGACGAAGCACGCTCCGAACCCGGGTCCCAGCGCGACCTCGGTCCACGTGTCCTCGAGCTCGCCCGCCTCGAGCACGCCGACGAACCCGAGCTCGCTGCGCAGCGCCTCGAAGCGCTCGGACGCGTGCGAGCGGTCGGGGGCGGCGAGCAGCATGCCGGTCGGCCCGAGCGCCGCGGCCTGCGCGGTCAGCAGCGCGGCCGCCCGCTCGGCCAGCGCCAGCGGCCCGCATACGGGCCGCCGCCAGTTGGTCACGCGCGCGTACGGCAACGGTCCCGTCACGTCCCCGCCGCCGCCGGCCAGCCGCAGCGGGCGCCCCGGCTCGGGCAGCGGGTCCGGCAACGGCGCTGGCGCGCCGAGCAGGTAGCCCTGCCCGAGCGTCGCGCCCGCGGCGCGCGCCATCGCGAGCTGCTCCTCGGAGTCGATGCCCTCGGCCAGCACGGTCACGTGGCGGCGCTCGGCCTCCGCGCCGACCGCGGTCACCACCCGTGCCACGTCGGCCGGCGCGCGCGCCGCCAGCAGCGTCAGGTCGAGCTTGATCACGTCGGGATACAGCAGCGGCATCAGCGCGAGCGAGCGCGAGTCGGCGCCGACGTCGTCCAGCGAGACGGCCCACCCGCGCGTGCGCAGCCGCGTGAGCGTCCGCAGCACGAGGTCCGGGCGCGAGGTCAGTGCGCGCTCGGTGATCTCCATGACCAGCGTCAGCCCGCTCATCGGCAGGTCCGGCACGTCGTGCTCCAGCGCGCTCGCGTCGGCGTTCAAGAAGAGCGCGAACGGCGCGCCCAGCCCCGCGGACGCCGCCTGCTCGAGCGCGGCCGCCCGGCACGCGGCGTCGACCTCGGCCAGCCGGCCCTCCGCGCGCGCGGTGGCGAACAACGCTTCGGGCGAGGATCCATCGGCCGGCCGCGCGAGCGCCTCGTACCCCACGACGCACCCGTCGCGCAGCTCCACGATCGGCTGGAACGCGGAGTCGACAACCACCGGAGCATTGAATCGCACCTGGAGGGCACGGACCGGCTACCTTGACTAAATGGCCGACGAGCTCCCCGAGGATCAGCGACTCCACTTCATCTCGCCGAAGTCGTACGAGCACCCGGCTGACCGGGCAGCCACGGCGGCGCTGCAGCAGATTCCGATGATGGACACGGTCGTGCGCAAGCTGATCGAGTTCTTCGAGGGCTCGATCCGCCAGCAGCTGCTGGCGGGCGCGGTGCGGCTCGGCGACGACCAGATGCCCGAGATCTGGGCTTCGCATCGCGCGGCGCTGGCCCGGCTGGACATCGACGAGATCCCGGACCTGTACATCTGGAACGTCCCGTTCACGAACGCGATGGCGATCGGCTCCAAGAGTCCGATGGTCGTGCTCAACAGCGGCACCGTGAGCCTCATGGACGAGCACGAGCTGCGCACGGTGCTCGGGCACGAGGCGGGGCACATTCTGTCCGATCACACGCTGTACCGGACGGCGCTGGCGATCCTGCTGATGATCGGCACGCGTCCGCTTTCCGCGCTGCCGTTCTTCGCCGGCCTGCCGCTGCTGGCCGTGCGGCTGGCGCTGCTGGAGTGGTTCCGCGCCGCGGAGCTGAGCTGCGACCGCGCCGCGACGCTCGTGAACCGCAGCCCGATGACGACCTGCCAGACGCTGATGGTCATGGCCGGCGGCGCGTCCTCGCGCAAGCTCTCCCTCGACGCCTTCGTTAAGCAGGCGAACGAGTACGTCGACTGGGAGCCCGGCTGGGACAAGATGATGCGCTTCGGCCGTGAGCTCGCGATCACGCACCCGTACCCGGTTCGCCGCGTCCACGAGCTGATGGCGTGGGTCCGCTCCGGCGAGTACGACCGGATCATGAACGGGGACTACGTCAAGCGCGGCACCAAGGCCGACGCGCGCGCGGAGGCCGCCGACGCGACCGAGTACTACGCGGACAAGTTCCGCGGGATCTTCGAGGAGGCCGGCACCGGCGTCCGCAAGGTCGGGGACAAGGCCGGCGACGCCGCCGACAAGGTCTCCGATTGGCTGAGGCAGCGGTAGGCCGGCAGCGGCTTCGCGAAGTGATAGCCCTGCGCGACGTGGCAGTTCATCGCGCGCAGGGCGTCCGCCTGCGCTGAGTCCTCCACGCCCTCGGCGATCGCCACGGCGCCGAGCTCGTGGGCCAGCGAGATGATCGCGGCGATGATCGCGCGGTCGTCGCCCTGTTCGGTGATCCCGTCGACGAACGACTTGTCGATCTTGACGACGTCGACGGGCAGCAGGTACTTGAGCTTCGACAGGGACGAGTGGCCGACGCCGAAGTCGTCGATCGCGAGCTTGACGCCGAGCGCCTTGAGCCGCTGCAGCACTGCCTGCGCGGCCTCCGGGTCCTCCATGATCGCGGAC
The DNA here is from genome assembly GCF_003344625.1 of Solirubrobacter deserti. Lineage (GTDB taxonomy): Bacteria > Actinomycetota > Thermoleophilia > Solirubrobacterales > Solirubrobacteraceae > Solirubrobacter > Solirubrobacter deserti. The sequence continues at coordinate 868,547 of NZ_QPKJ02000001.1, forward strand.
TCGGTGATCTCCAGGCAGAGCGCGTGCGCCGGCAGGCCGCTGTTGCGGAGCGCGTCGTCGACGACCCGGGCGAGGCTCGGTGAGGACAGCTGGCGCGGGCTCAGGTTGACCGCCATCACGAAGCCGGTGTGGCCGGCGGCGCGCCACGCGGCGGCCTGCTCGCAGGCGGTCTGCAGCACCCACGCGCCGATCGGCACGATCAGCCCGCTCTGCTCGGCGACCGGGATGAAGCGCGCGGGGGAGATCATGCCGTGCTCCGGGTGGTCCCAGCGCAGCAGCGCCTCCATGCCGTACAGCGCGCCGTCCCCGAGCCGGATCTCGGACTGGTAGTGCAGCTCGAGCTGGCCGTCGAGGATCGCCTCGCGTAGGCCGGCTTCCAGCTCGAGGCGCTCCACCGCGCGCGTGCGCAGCGACCTGTCAAAGACCTCCAGGCGCGCCTTGCCCTGGGCCTTGGCGTGGTACATGGCGGCGTCGGCGTCGCGCAGCAGGGCCTCGCCCGTGCCGGCGCCGTACGCGATGCCGAAGCTCGCGGTGAGGAAGCGCTGGTGGCCGCCGAGCTCGTACGGCTCCTTGAGCGCGGCTGCGAGGCGGTTCGCGGTGCGGCGCGCGTCGTGGACGTCGTCGAGGCCTTCGAGCAGAACCACGAACTCGTCGCCGCCGAAGCGGGCGAGCACGTCGCCCGCGCGCAGCTCGCGCGCGAGACGCTCGGCGACGTCGAGCAGCAGCTGGTCGCCCGTGCCGTGGCCGAGCGAGTCGTTGATGACCTTGAAGTCGTCGAGGTCGGTGAAGATCACGGCCACGTCGCGGCCGCGGCCCAGCGCGTCCTCGAGCAGCTCGTCGAAGCGGGTGCGGTTCGGGAGGCCGGTGAGCGCGTCGTGGTGGGCCTGGTGGTCGAGGCGCTGGGCGGCGCGCTTGCGGGCGGTGATCTCGACGCCCTGGAAGACCCAGTGGTCGGGCTGGCCGGCGGCGTCGCGGATCAACGAGTGGCGCCACAGAAACCAGCCGGTCGAGCCGTCGGCGCGCACGTAGCGGCGCTCCACCTCGGGCGCGTCCGGGCCCGGCGGCCAGCTCTGGCTGAGCTCGACGCGGTCGCGCTCGGGCAGGAGGTCCCACAGCCGCAGGCCGTGGGGCTGCCCGTGCCCGGTGCGCTCGCGCAGCTCACGGTTGGCCTGGACGATCTGCCCCCGCGGAGAGACGAGCGCGATCGCGACCGGGGCGTCGTCGAACGCGCGCTTGAAGCGCTCCTCGGACGCCTGCGTCGCCTCCCGCACGCGTTCGCTCTCACGCCAGCTGACGAGGCTGGTGACCGCGAGCGCGGCGACGAACGCGCCGTGGATCGCGGCCCACTTCCACGGGTGGTGGGCGTGCTGGAAGACGGACTCGGTGTTCGCGGCGCCGAACGCGCCGTGCTGGAGGACCACGAAGCCGATGGCGATCAGGTAGGTCCACCACTGCTGGTAGAGCGCGAGGGCGCCGACCATCACGAAGTAGTGGAAGTGGGCTTCGGTCGTGCCGTGCCAGGCGACGACGAGCACCGCGGAGCAGGACAGCAGCGCGGTCGCGCACAGGCTCGAGCGGGTGACGCGGCCGAGGCGGGGGATGCACGCCGCGGCGCCCAACAGCGCGGGGACCAGGTCGAAGCCCCACGCCGCCGTGAGCGACCAGCCCTGGGTGACGGCGAACGCCGGCAGCACCATCAGGTGCGCGAGGAGCACGAGCAGCAGCCCGCGATGGCGGGCGGCCCAGACGTCGTGCGGCAGCGCTCCGCCTCGAGGGATCCAGCTGGTGATCACCCTCCAGTGGTCGGCGGGCGCGCGAGGAACCTTCAGCGGAGCGCGCGCAGCGTGCGGCGTCTCGTCACGCCGTCCGCGATGATCGAGACGCGGTACAGGCCGGGCGTCTTCGGCCGCACTTTGGTGGCAAAGCGCCCGCCGCGGACGTTGATGCGCTTGCGTTGCACGCGTGTCCAGCGGCCCCGAACCTGGCGCTCCAGCAGGCATTCCACTCTCCCCTGCCCGGGGGAGAGCGTGCCGCTGACGGCGAACGCCGTGCCGGCTCGGGCGCGCCGCTTGTCCGTCGTGAGCACGAGGCTCGGAACGACCTTGACGGTGACGGGCGTGGACTCCAGGCGCGGGCGGGTGCCGTCGCCGGCGAACACGGCGCGGACCTGCCCGCTGGAGGGCAGCGTGACGGCGGTCGCCCACGCGCCGTCGGCGGCGGCGTTCGTGGTGCCGATCGGCGTCCACGCGCTGCCGGCCGTGGTGTACTCGACGCTCAACGAGGCGCCGGCGGGCGAGGAGCCGTCGGCGAAGCGCAGCTGGCCGGAGACGCTCACGGGCTTGGTGCCCTTCTGGCTGGCCGCCTTGACCGTGATCCCGGCGGCCGAGAACGCGTAGCTGGTCGCGCGCGTGCGCAGCGCGGGCAGCTGGGCGTAGAGCTGGTCGCCGGGGCAGCTGGTCTCGTTGCTGTCCCGGTGGCCGCTGATGCGCTCGAACACGACGGGCGCGCCGGACGGGTGGCGGTTCGTGGCGCCGCCGCCGGAGATCAGCGTCACCTGGCCGGTGACGGGCACCCCGTGGATGCTCAGCTTCCAGCCGATGATCTTGGCCAGCGCGTCGAAGCCGGCCTCGTCGAGCGGCGTGGCGGTGAACGTGCCGAGGCAGGCGATGCCGGTCGTGTCGTCGTTGAAGCCCTGGGCCTGGGCGCCGATCACGGCCTGCTCGATGCCGCCCGCGCGGCCCTCGAACACGTTCCCGTAGCGGTCGACGAGGAAGTTGTACCCGATGTCGTTCCAGCCGTTGGACTCGATGTGGTAGCGGGCGATGCCGAGCACGATGCCGGGCGATTCCTCGGGCGCGTACGCGATCTGGCCCGCGGTGTGGTGGACGAACGCGGCCTGCACGGTGCCGTAGGCGGGCGTCCCGCGCGGCGGCACCTGGGCGGCGCCCCACGAGTCCCGCGGGATCACGAGCGGCGCGGCCTGGGAGGCGCGGGCGCGCGGCGCGCGGGGCGCTGCGTCGAGGGAGCGGACGAAGCGTGCGGTGAGCTTGGACGCCTCGCCGCGCAGGCGGAACTGGAGCTCGTCGGCGGTCCCGGTGAACGCAGGGTCGGTGCCGTCGAGCGGGAGGTGGGGGTGAGGCAGCGCGGTCCAGCGCGTCCAGCGGCCGCCCTCGGTGCGCGCGCGGACCTGGGCGTGGACGTGGGCGCCCTTGTTCCAGCGCAGGCCGACGAGGTCGAAGCGGTCGGGCGCCTTCAGCGGCTTGGTGAGGTGCCAGCGGCTCGAGTGGACGGAGCCGATTCCGAGCTCGAAGAGGCGCGGGGCCTTCGCTTTGGCGTTCGCGGTGACGGGGAAGCGCAGCGCGCCGAGGGCGACCGCGCCGAGTCCTAGAACGTGGCGGCGGGAGAGGTCCATCGGATACGGGAACACAGCATGGCGTCATTTGGAGCGCCGCGTCCACTTGCACGAGAACCTGCGAAGAAGATGGGAATGAGTTTCACTAAGATGACGTCCCGTCTTGATGATGCGTGTGCTCCTCGTGCTCGGACTGGCGGTGTTGGCCGGTTGCGGTTCCTCCTCGTCGGGCGGCGACGCTGGCGGGCTGCGCGTCGTGGCCACCACCACGCAGCTGGCCGACATGGCGCGCAACCTGGACCCGTCGGCGGACGTGACCGCGCTGCTGAGCGCGAACACCGACCCGCACGCGTACGAGGTGCGCCCGGACGACGTCAAGGCGCTGGCCGACGCGGACTTCGTGCTCAAGTCGGGTGGCGAGACCGACGAGTGGCTCGATGGTGCGCTGGAGAGCGCCGGGGTCGCGGACGACAAGGTCATCGACGCCGGCGCGGCCGCGGGGCTGGAAGGCGATGACCCGCACTGGTGGCAGGACCCGCGACGCGCCGTGTCGGCGGCGGCGGCGATCGGGCAGGGCCTGGCCGTGGATCCCCTGCGCTACGTCCAGCGGCTGCAGGCGCTCGACCGGGACGTGCAGGCGTGCATCGACGCGGTGCCGGAAGAGGAGCGGCTGCTGGTCACGAGCCACGACGCGCTCGGCTACTACGCGCGCCGCTACGGCATCCGCGTGGTCGGCACGGTGATCCCTTCGCTGTCGACGTCCGGCCAGCCCAGCGCCGGTGAGGTCGACGCGCTGGTGCAGACGATCCGCGAGACCGGCGTGAAGACGATCTTCGCCGAGAGCTCCGTGAACGCGAAGGTCGAGCAGGCGATCGCGTCCGAGGCCGGCGTGAAGGTCGGCAAGGAGCTGTGGGCCGACTCGCTCGGACCCGAGGGCTCGGACGGCGCGACCTACATCGGGTCGATCGAGGCCAACACGCGCGCGCTCGTCGAAGGCTTCACGGGCAAGCCCGCGAACTGCTTTTAGCTGATGAACCTCGCCGCCCCGTACATCCAGCGCGGCCTGATCGAGATCCTGCTGCTCGCCGTGATCGCGGGCGTGCTCGGGACGTGGATCGTGCTGCGGCGGCTGCCGTTCTACACGCACGCGATCGGGACCGCGACGTTCCCCGGCCTGGTGGTCGCCGGCCCGTGGGGTGTGCCGGCGCAGCTCACCGCGCTCGTGTGCGCGGTCGGGTTCGGCGGCGTGCTCGAACGGGTGCAGCGCACGCGCCGGATCGATCCGGACGCCGCGATCGGCCTGCTGCTGGTGGCCGCCCTGGCCGTGGGTGTGGTGCTCGCGAGCGACGTCTACGAGTCCGGCGCGGGCGTCGACCGCCTGCTGTTCGGCTCGCTGATCGCGCTGACGGCGACCGACGTCTGGCTGACCGCCGCGGCCGCCGTCGCCGCGCTGGTGTGCGACCGCCTGCTGCGCCGCTCCTGGCTGGCGACCGGCTTCGATGCCGACACGGCGCGCGCCGGCGGCGTGCGGACCGCGCTGGCTGATCGCGCGCTGCTGCTCGCGGTCGCCGTCGCGGTGGTCGTGGCGATCGACGCCGTCGGCGCGTTGCTCGTCACCGTCGTCCTGACCGTGCCGGCCGCGACCGTCCGCCTGTTCGAGCCCGGCCTGCGCGCGCAGCAGCTCGCGACCTTCGCCCTGACCGCGATGGAGGGCGTGGTCGCGATCGGCATCGCCGACGCCTACAACGTCGGCCCCGGTCCGGCCCTCGCGGTGCTCGGCGCCGCCGTCTACGGCGTGGCCGCCGTGGCCGCGCCGCGGGTGCGCCGCGTGGCGACGCCGCGCGAGGTGGCCGCGTGAGCGCTCACGACGAGCGCGCGGCGGCGGGCGGCGAGCGCGGAGGGCCGGGCGGCGAGCGCGCGGCAATGGGTGGCGAGCGCGCGGCGGCGGGCGGCGAGGTCGCCGCGGCCGGCGGGCAGCTCGCGGCGCGCGACGGCGCGGCCGTCTCCGTGCGCGACTTGCGCGGCGGGTACGTGCGCGGCACGGACGTGCTCGGCGGCGCGGAGTTCTCCGTCGCGCCCGGCGAGATCGTCGCGGTGCTCGGCCCCAACGGCGGCGGCAAGACGACGTTGTTCCGCGCGCTGCTGGGCGAGCTGCCGTTCCGGTCGGGCGAAGTGCACCTCGACGGGCGGCCCGCGTACGTGCCGCAGACCGAGCGGGCGCGGCTCGACTTCCCCGTCAGCGCGCACGACGTCGCGCTGATGGGCGCGTACGGCCGGACGCCGTGGTTCAAGCGCGTCTCCAAGGCCGATCGTGCTGCCGCGGAGGCCGCGCTGGAGCGCGTCGGGCTCGGCGACCGCGTGCACGCGCGGTTCGGGACGCTCTCGGGCGGCCAGCGCCAGCGCGTCCTGATCGCCCGTGCGCTCGTGCAGGACGCGCGCGTGCTGCTGCTCGACGAGCCGCTGTCGGGCGTCGACCGGCCGAGCGCCGTCCAGATCGAGCGCGTCTTCGCCGAGCTCCAGGCCGAGGGCCGCACGCTGCTGGTCGCCACGCACGACGTCGCGCAGGCGCGCGCGTGGAGCCGCGTGCTGTGCCTGCACGCCGGCCAGGTCGCGTTCGGCTCGCCCGACACATGCCTGAGCACCGAGGTCCTGGCGCGCACCTACGGCGACGAGCTCGTGATCCTCGACGGCTCCGGCCAGGCCGTCACCGTCTCGCACCATCACCACCACTGATGGGGGCCCGCGAGATCGGCGCAGGCGGGGCGGGCGCGGTCCGAGTACGACCACGACGGGCGCGGGGTGCCACGGCGATGGCGCCCCCGTCAGCGTGGCGGCTCCAGGCCGCGGACGCGCGACCCCCCTCCGCGCGAAACATCCCCCTCCTCGGGCGAAGCCCGGTTTCGCGCGAGGGGGGTCGCGCGGCCGCGGCCCACCACGGGGCCGGCCTCACCGCGGCCCACCACGGGGCCGGCCTCACCGCGGCCCACCACCGGGCCGGCCTCATCACGGCCCACCACGGGGCCGGTCCGATCCGCCGGGACTCCAACTGCTGATGTTCTCGTCCGGCATCATGCAGCGCGCCTTCGTGGAGACGATCGTGCTCGGGCTCGCGTGCGGGCCGCTCGGCGTCTGGATCCTGCTGCTGCGGCGCTCGTACGCGGCGGAGTCGCTCAGCCACGCGATGCTGCCGGGCCTCGTGATCGCCGCGCTCGCGGGGTTGCCGCTGATCTTCGGGGCGGCGGCCGGGGTGCTCGTCGCCGCGATCCTGATCGCGGCCGTCCGCGGGGACGTCGGCGTGGCCGTCGTGGTGAGCGGGCTGTTCGGGCTCGGTGGCATCCTCGCGCTCTCGCCGGAGACGCCGCCGCGGCTCGGAGAGCTGCTGTTCGGGGACCTGCTGGGCGTCACCACCGGCGACCTGCTCGTGGCGGTCGCGCTCACCGTGGGCGTCTTGGTCGCGCTCGCGCTCGCCTATCGCAGCCTGGCGGTCGCCGGCTTCGAGCAGCGCGGCGGCCGCGCGGACCTGGCGCTGCTCGCGATCCTCGGCGTGACGACCGTCGCCGCCGTCCAGGGCCTCGGGAACCTGCTGCTGGTCGCGCTGATCCTCGCGCCCGCGGCGGCCGCGCTCAACCTCGCGCAGCGGCTGCCGAGCATCCTCACGCTGGCGGCGGTACTCGCGGTGGTGTCCGGGGTAGCCGGACTCGTCATCAGCTACCAACTCGAGCTGGCGGCCGGGGCGAGCATCGCTCTGTGCGCCACAGCACTCTCGGGTGTGGCGCTATTGAAGCCGAAGTTAGCCACACCATAATCGGACTGTGCAGACCGCCTCGCCCGCCGCGCCGCTGACGCCGCTGCAGACCGCGCGCCGGCGCGGGCGCGTGAAGGGCGTCCTGGCCCTGTTCGGACCGGCGTTCGTCGCGGCCGTCGCGTACATCGATCCGGGCAACTTCGCCACGAACATCTCCGGCGGCGCGCAGTTCGGCTACCTGCTCGTCTGGGTGATCGTCGGGGCGAACCTGATGGCGATGCTCGTGCAGTACCTCTCCGCCAAGACGGGCATCGCGACGGGGAGGAGCCTGCCGGAGCTGTGCCGCGAGCACTTCCGCAGGCCCGTGACCTTCGGGCTGTGGCTGCAGGCCGAGGCGATCGCGATCGCCACCGACCTCGCCGAGTTCGTCGGCGCGGCGATCGCGCTCAACCTGCTGTTCGGCGTGCCGCCGTTCGCCGCGGGGCTGATGACCGCGGTCGTCGCGTTCGCGATCCTCGAGCTGCAGTCGCGCGGCTACCGCCGGTTCGAGCTCGCGATCGCGGGCTTTCTGATGATCGTGTTCTTCGGCTTCATGTACGACCTGAGCCAGGTCGGCGTGGACCCCGGCGACTTCGCCCAAGGGCTCATCCCGAGCTTCGACGGCACGGACTCCGTGCTGCTCGCCGTCGGCATCCTCGGCGCGACCGTGATGCCGCACGTCGTGTACCTGCACTCGGCGCTCACGTCCAACCGGATCGCGCCGAAGACCACCGAGGAGCGCCGGGAGCTCCTGAAGTTCCAGCGCCTCGACGTGATCGTCGCGCTCGGCCTGGCCGGGATCATCAACCTGACGATGCTGGTCGTCGCCGCGCAGCTGTTCCACGACAGCGGCAACACCACGGTCGAGTCGATCGAGGACGCGCACGCCGGCTTCGACACGCTGCTCGGCGGTGGCGCGGCGCTCGCGTTCGCCGTCGCGCTGCTCGCCTCCGGCCTGAGCAGCTCCAGCGTCGGCACCTTCGCCGGCCAGGTCGTGATGCAGGGCTTCATCAACCGCCGCATCAACCTCTTCCTGCGCCGCGCGATCACGATGGCGCCGAGCCTGATCGTGCTCGCGATCGGCGTGGACCCGTCGACGACGCTCGTGATCTCTCAGGTCGTGCTGTCGTTCGGCATCCCGTTCGCGCTGATCCCCATGGTCCTGTTGACCCGCCGTCGCGACATCATGGGCGCGCTCGTCAACCGCCGGCAGACGACCGCCATCGCCGGACTTGTCGCAACATTGATCGTTGCGCTCAACGCTTTCCTCGTGTATCAAACCTTCTTCGGCTAGTCAGTCGTTCAAAAGGGGAGAGGGAAGTTGCGTTGGACGCTGCGATTTGCGTGTCTGTTGTTCGTAATGGTGTTCGCGGGTGCCGAGGCGGCGCACGCGCAAAAGGTGCTCGTGTTCTCGAAGACCGCGGGCTTCCGGCACGACTCCATCCCGCAGGGGATCGCCGCGATCCAGGCCATCGGCCAGGCCAACAACTTCGCGGTCGACGCGACCGAGGACGCGACGAAGTTCACCACCGCGAACCTCGACCAGTACGACGCGGTCGTCTGGCTGTCGACCACCGGTGACGTGCTCAACGACGCCCAGCAGGCGGCGTTCGAGAGCTACATCCGCGCGGGCGGCGGCTACGTCGGCGTCCACGCCGCGGCCGACACCGAGTACTCGTGGCCCTGGTACGGCGAGCTGGTCGGCGCGTACTTCAACAGCCACCCGAACAACCAGGACGCGAAGGTCGACGTGATCGACCGCGCGCACCCCTCGACGAGCCACCTGCCCGCCGCCTGGACGCGCTACGACGAGTGGTACAACTACCGCGAGTCGCCGTCCAGCAAGGTCCACGTCCTGGCCAAGCTCGACGAGACGTCCTACAACGCCGGCAACGGCGCGATGGGCGCCGACCACCCGATCGCGTGGTGCCGCAGCTTCGAAGGCGGCCGCTCCTGGTACACCGGCGGCGGGCACACGCAGGAGTCCTACTCGGAGGCCAACTTCCGCCAGCACCTCGCCGGCGGCATCCGCTGGGCCGCGGGCTACGTGAGCGGCGACTGCTCGGTGCCCGAGCCCGAGCCGTGCACCGCGACCTCGGACGAGTTCGAGGGCACAGCCCTCGGCTGCCAGTGGTCGATCGTGCGCTCGACCAACCAGCACACCGTCTCCGGCGGCGTCCTGAAGGTCCCGACCGCGCCGGGCGACCTCTACGGCGGGGGCGGCGACGCGCCGAACCTGATCCTCCAGAAGGCCCCGAGCGGCGCCTGGGAGGCGACCACCAAGGTCACCATCAACGCGCAGGCCGGCAGCCAGCAGGCGGGCCTGATCCTCTACCAGAACGACGACAACTACATCAAGGCCGTGCTGCTCGCCCGCAGCTCGAGCGAGAAGTTCATGGAGATCGTCCAGGAGATCAACGGCTCGCCGCGCTACGACGCCAGCCAGGACCGCCTGAACATCCCGTCGGACTGGCCGACCACGTTCTACGTCCGCTTCACGCATCAGAACGGCACCATCACGGCGGCCGCCTCGCGTGACGGCAGCACCTGGCAGCAGATCGGGCGCACGGCGACCTCGTCGTCGTTCACCTCCCCGCGCATCGGCCTGACCGCCGTCACCAACGACGGCAACCAGCGCACCGACGCGAGCTTCGACTTCTTCCGCATCACCGGCGGCGGGACGGGCGGCCCGGACACGACGCCGCCCAGCGTCACCTCCTCCGTCGACGGCATCCCGACCGCGGCCGGCGCGTACCTGAACCGCGCCAAGGTCACGGTCAGCGCGACCGACTTCGACTCGGGCGTGGAGAAGATCGAGTGGTCGCACGGCGACGGTGCCTGGCAGACCTACACCGGGCCGATCGAGGTCGCGCAGACTGGACAGGTCCGGTTCCGCGCGACCGACAAGGCGGGCAACACGTCCGACTTCAGCACGGTCGACGTGCAGGTCGCAGCCGCACCGACGTGCTCGCCGGTCACCCCCGAGCCCGGCTTCCAGGCGCTCTACGACGGGACGATCCAGAGCCTGAAGGACTGGACGATGGCCGGCCCGGGCGGCTTCCAGCCGCGTACGGGTGACTGCGTGATCGACGCCTGGGGCGGCATGGGCCTGCTGTGGTACTCCAAGCAGCAGCTCGTCGCCCCGTACACGATCCGTGCCGAGTGGCGCATCTACGGCGACGACGACAACTCGGGCGTGTTCATCGGCTTCCCGGACCCGATGGACGACCCGTGGAAGCCGGTCAGCCAGGGCTACGAGATCCAGATCGACCCGACCGACGGCGACCCGACGCGCCGCACCGCCTCGATCTACTCCTTCCAGGCCGCCAATGCGGGCCAGCTCGCGCTCGCGCTCAAGCCGCACGGCCAGTGGAACGTGATGGAGGTCGAGGTCACCGATCAGCTGATCGTCGTCCGGATCAACGGGGTGGAGGTCAACCGCTACACCTCTCCGCACCCGGAGCGTGACCCGAGCGCCGGCTTCTTCGGCATCCAGAACGACGGTGCGGGCGCGGACGTCAGCTACCGCAGCGTGCAGGTCAAGGGCGGGGGGCTCCCGACCCCGACGCCGACCCCGACGCCCGAGCCCGGGGACAGCACCTCGGTCGACACCGACGTCGTCGCCAGCGTGGTGCCGCGGGCGCTGGGGCTGTCGTTCGTCGGCGGCCCCGTGGATCTCGGCACGTTCGTGCCGGGCGTGGAGAAGGAGTACTCGGTGAACGCCACGCTGAAGGTGCTCTCCACGCTGCAGGGCACGGCGAAGCTCAGCGTGACCTCCGGGCGCATGTCCAACGCGGAGTTCGAGCTGCCCGAGCCGCTGCGCGTCGAGCCGGCCAAGACGTCCTGGACCGGCCCGGTGGCCAACGAGGACGTCGCCGTCGCGTTCAAGCAGCTGATCAAGCGCACGGACCGGATCCTGGAGGGCACCTACTCCGAGACGGTCACGTTCACGCTGTCGGCCGGCACCCCGTAGGCGGACCGTCGCGCTCCCCGGCGAACCTCGCCGGGGAGCGCATAGGTTCTCCCACCCATTGACGGCGCGCTCCGTTTCGTGGACCATGCCGCGCGGATGGACTCGAAGGCGCGGAGGGAGCGGAACCGGCGGAGGCTGCCGCCCAAGAGCCCGTGGGTGGTGTGGACGCAACGGGTCGCGGGCGTGCTGGCGACGGTGGCGCTGTTCGGCGTCGGCGTCGCGGTCTTCAACCTCGTGCGGCCCGACGACGGCGCGGCGGTGGTCGCGTCCGAGACGGCGGCCACGCCCACCGCGACGCCGAAGCAGTCCTCCAAGAAGAAGTCCAAGAAGGCCAAGCCGCTGACGGCGCGCGAGAAGCAGGCCCGTGCGGACGCCGTCGACGACGTGCGCATGCAGGGCGACACGACCGTGCGCGAGGCCGACTACGACCCGCGTGCGCGGCTGCGCGTGCTGATCGGCCGCCCGGTCGGCGACTCGACCGGCGGCTACCGCGCGTACTTCTTCACCAAGGACGGCTTCGTCGGCAAGGACTCGGACTTCCGCAGCACCGAGCTCGAGGTCGCCAAGCAGGGCAAGGCGACGGTCACGCTGCGTTACGGCGTCTACAAGGACGGCGACCGCGCGGGCGAGCCCACCGGCACCAAGCGCGTGCGCTTCCGCCTCGACGGCACGGCGCTCACCGCGCTGGACGTCGTCCCCTCCGCGGACGAACGCTTCCAGCGCTCCTCCGGTTAGTCTCTCCCTACGGAGAGACCGAGGAGGGCCGTGATGGAGCTGTCGTACGCATCCGGAACGTCGACCACGCCGCTGCTGGGCGACACGATCGGCGACAACCTCGACCGCACGATCGCGCGCTTCGGCGACCGCGAGGCGCTCGTCTCCGTCCACCAGGATCTGCGGTACACGTACGCGCAGTTCGGCGAGACCGTCGACCGCTGCGCACGGGCGCTCATCGCGGCAGGGATCGAGGCGGGCGACCGCGTCGGCATCTGGAGCCCGAACTGCGCCGAGTGGGCGCTCGTCCAGTACGCGACCGCCAAGGCCGGGATCATCCTGGTCAACATCAACCCGGCCTACCGGACGTCCGAGCTGGCGTACGTGCTCAACCAGTCCGGCGTGCGGATGCTGGTCGCGGCGACGTCGTTCAAGACCAGCGACTACGTGAAGATGGTCGACGACGTCCGCGCGGACTGCCAGAAGCTCGAGCAGGTCGTGTTCATCGGGCGCGACTGGGAGGAGTTCATCGCGCGCGCCGAGCGGGTGAGCGCGGACGAGCTGCGGCAGCGGCAGGCCGCGACCCAGTTCGACGACCCGATCAACATCCAATACACGAGCGGCACGACCGGCTTCCCGAAGGGCGCGACGCTCAGCCACCACAACATCCTCAACAACGGCTTCTTCGTCGGCGAGGGCTGCCGCTACACCGAACAGGACCGGGTCTGCATCCCGGTGCCCTACTACCACTGCTTCGGCATGGTGATGGGCAACCTCGCGTGCACCTCGCACGGCGCGTGCATGGTCATCCCGGCGCCGGCGTTCGACCCGATCGCGACGCTTCAGGCCGTCCAGGACGAGCGCTGCACGTCGCTGTACGGCGTCCCGACGATGTTCATCGCCGAGCTCGAGCACCCGGAGTTCGGCGAGTACGACCTCACCAGCCTGCGCACCGGGATCATGGCCGGCTCGCCCTGCCCGATCGAGACGATGAAGCGCTGTGTCGAGCAGATGCACATGGAGGAGGTGACCATCTGCTACGGCATGACCGAGACCTCGCCGGTGTCCACGCAGACCGGCGCCGACGACCCGCTGGAGAAGCGTGTCGCGACCGTGGGCCGCGTCCATCCGCACGTCGAGGTCAAGATCGTCTCGCCGGAGAGCGGGGCCGTGGTCGCGCGCGGTGAGCCGGGCGAGCTGTGCACGCGCGCCTACTCCGTGATGCTGGGCTACTGGGATGAGCCGGAGAAGACCGCCGACGCGATCGACCGGGCGCGCTGGATGCACACGGGCGACCTGGCGCAGATGGACGACGAGGGCTACATCAAGATCGTCGGGCGCATCAAGGACATGGTCATCCGCGGCGGCGAGAACGTCTACCCGCGCGAGATCGAGGAGTTCCTGATGGGGCATCCGGACATCGCGGACGTCCAGGTCATCGGGGTGCCGGACCCGCGCTACGGCGAGGAGCTGATGGCCTACGTGCGCCTCCGCGGCGGCGCTGCGCTCGACCGCGAAGCGGTGGCCGAGTTCTGCCAGGGCAAGATCGCCCACTACAAGGTGCCGCGTTATGTTCAGGTGGTGGATGAGTTCCCGATGACCGTGACCGGCAAGATCCAGAAGTACAAGCTGCGCGAGGCGGCGATCGAGTCGCTGGGGCTCGCGGAAGTGGAGACGGCGTAGCGCGTGTGCGGCCGATACACGCTCTCGACCGTCGACGGTCCTGAGATCGCGCAGCGCTTCAGCCTGATCGACCCGCCGTCCGAGGAGACGCTCGGGCGCTTCAACGTGTGCCCGACCGAGACGGTCGCGGCCGTTCTGCAGCCGGGCCAGGCCAGCGCGGTCGCGTGGGGCCTGCGGCCGTTCCGCAACCAGAACTACGCGCCGATCAACGTGCGCTCGGAGACCGCCGCCTCCCGCTTCAAGCGGCTGATGGACGGCGGCCGCTGCCTCGTGCTCGCCGACGGCTGGTACGAGTGGCTCAAGGCGGAGAAGAAGGGCCAGCCGCGCCTGCCGTTCCGCTACACGGTCGACGAAGGGTCGCTGTTCGCGTTCGCCGGCGTCTACGACGGCACGGGCGTCGCGATCCTCACCACCGAGGCGAACGAGATCTGTGCGCCCGTGCACGACCGGATGCCGGTGATCCTCGACGGGCCCGAGGCCGAGGCGATGTGGCTGTCGGACAGCGTCGAGATCCCCGAGGCCGAAGGGCTGCTGATCCCGTTCCCGAGTGAGCGCGTGTCCGTAGCACCCGCCAATCCGGCCGTCAATAGGGCGGGAGTAGAAGGCCCGGAGCTGCTGACGCCGCCGGACGAGCCGGTGGCGCCCCCGTCGGACACGCTGTTCTGAAAAGGTCCGCGGGTGGACGTCGGTTTCCTCGCTCTGGCGGTGGGCTCGCTGCTCGCCGCGGGTATCGCCGCCTCGCTGCTCGCGGGCCGGTTGCGCCTGCCCGGCCTGGTGCTGGTGCTCGTGCTGGGCATGGTCATCGGCACCGACGGCCTGACGCTGATCGACTTCCAGGACTACGAGGTCGCGCAGTCGGCCGCCGTGCTCGCGCTCGCGCTGATCCTGTACGAGGGCGGCCTGTCCTCGGGCTGGGCGGAGATCAAGCCCGTCGTCGGCCCCTCGATCATGCTGGCGACGCTCGGGACGCTGCTCACCGCCGGGCTCACCGCGGTCGCGGCGCTGTGGCTGTTCGACGAGCTCACCGGGCTGGAGGCGTTCGTGCTCGGCTCGACCGTCGCGGCGACCGACGCCGCGGCCGTGTTCGCGGTCCTGCGCGGATCCACGCTGCGACGCAGGCTCGCGCGGACGCTGGAGGGTGAGTCCGGCGTCAACGACCCGATCGCGATCCTGCTCGTGATCGGCGGCATCGAGGCCATCAACCACGCGGACTTCGGGCTCGTCGACGCGCTGTGGCTGGCCGCGAGCGAGCTGGCGATCGGCGCGGCGGTCGGGCTCGCGGTCGGCGCGCTCGGGGTGATCGTCCTGCGCCAGGTGACGCTGCCGTCCGCCGGCCTGTACCCCGTCGCGTCCATCGCGTTCGCGGCGATCGCCTACGGCGGCGCGCAGACCGCGCACGGCACGGGGTTCCTCGCGGTCTTCCTGGCCGGCCTCGTGATCGGCTCGGCGTCCTCGCCCGCCCGGCGCACGGTCATCACGTTCCACGAAGGGCTTGCGTGGGTCGCGCAGCTCGCGTTGTTCCTGCTGCTCGGCCTGCTCGTGAACCCGGCCGAGCTGATCGAGTTCATCCCGGAGGGCGCGGCGATCGCCATCGTGACCGCGGTGATCGCGCGGCCGCTCGCCGCGCTGCTCGTGGCCTACGGGTTCACGCTGCCGGAGCGGTTGATCCTCGGCTGGGCGGGCCTGCGCGGCGCGACCCCGATCGTGTTCGCCACCTTCCCCGTGACCGAGGGCCTCCCGCACGGCGAGACGATCTTCAAGGTCGCGTTCTTCGTCGTGCTGCTCTCGACCGTCCTGCAGGGGTTGACGATCGAGCCCGTCGCGCGCTGGCTGGGCGTGACCTCCGACGAGGCGGCGCTGCCCGTGCCGCTGGTCGAGCCGGTGATCCTCAACCGCCTGGGCGCGGAGACGATGCAGTTCCCGGTGCGTCACGGTGACGCCATCGAGGGCCGTCTGGTGCGCGATCTGGGCCTCCCGCGCGAGGCGCTGCTGAACGTGATCGTGCGCGGCGACCGCGCGATCCCGCCCCGCGGCTCGACCGCGATCCAAGAAGGCGACCAGCTGCACGTGCTGGTCCGCCAGGAGGTCGCGATGGACTTCCGCGACCTGATGCGCCGCTGGCGCACCGGCCCGGTCGGCCCGCCCGAGCGCCCGCGCCGGCAGCCGCGCTCGCGTCCGTCGGTCACGACGATCCGCCCGTGGGCGGAGGCCGACGGCGACCCGCAGCGCCCGAAGACGCTCGCCGGCCAGCCCGTCGTCGAGCAGCTGCGCACGCGCCGGGATGAGCCGGGCGCGCTGGTCGCGCTCGAGGACGGGCGCTACGGCGTTTCCGGGCCGCTGCTCGCGATCGGCCCGTCCGGCGAGCTGCAGGCGTTCGCGCGCCGCCGGCTGGCCAACGCCAAGTCGCCCGCGGAGCGCGCGTGGTGGCAGGAAGTGGTCGGCGCGCTCGCTCGCTGACACGTCCGCTGAATCTTCGTCAGGATCTGTCGAATAGACATGGCATGAAGCTGTCGCTCCGTGCGAAGCTGCTCGGCCTCGCCGGTCTGCTGCTCGCCCTCATGACCGTGGTCGGCGTCGTGTCGATCATCAACCTGTCCTCCGTCGGTGAGAAGGGCGGGTCGATGTACGCCGACCGGGTCGTGCCGATCCGCGACATCGCGCAGGCACGCGCGCTGCTCGGCGACATCGACAGCCAGGTGCTGCGCTCGTTCGGCACGACCGCCGACGACGACGAGCTGGCGCGCACCGCCGCCGCGGACGTCGCCGGCATCGACGCCCTCGTCAAGGCCTATGAGGCGACGTTCCTCGTCGAAGCGGAGAAGGAAGGGCTCGAGCGGTTCCACAGCCGCTGGGACGCCTATCAGAAGGTCCTCCCGCAACTCGAAGCGCTCGGCCGGGCCGAGCGCGACGCCGAGGCGTCCGCGCTCTACCTCGACCAGGCCGCGCCCCTGTACGCCGAGGTCGACAAGGAGCTCGCCGGGCTGGTGACCGTCAACGACGCCGTGGCCAAGGAGCTCAACGCGCAGATCAACGCCACGGGCCGGACGGGCCGGATCGTCACGCTCACGCTGCTCGTGGCCGCGTTTGCGCTGGGCCTCGGCGTGGCGCTGCTGGTCGCGCGCGGCATCGTGCGCGGCGTCACGCAGATGCTCAACGCCGCCGAGGGCATCGCCCGCGGCGACGTCGATCAGCACATCGACGTCCGCTCCCGGGACGAGATCGGCGCCATGGCCACCGCGTTCGGGCGCATGCTCGAGTACCTGCGTTCGATGGCGGGCGCCGCCGACCGGATCGCCGACGGCGACCTCAGCGCCGACGTCACCCCCGCGTCCGAGCGCGACGCGCTGGGCACGGCCTTCGCGCGCATGATCGGCACGCTCCGCAACGCCGTCGGCCGCATGGCGGCCGGCGCGGGCACCGTCTCGGCCGCGTCCCAGGAGATGGCCGCCACCTCCGAGGAAGCCGGCCGCGCCGTGGGCGAGATCGCCTCCGCCGTCACCGAGGTCGCACACGGCTCCGAGCGTCAGGTGCGGATGGTCGAGTCCACGCGCGCCGCCGTCCAGCAGGCCGCGGAAGCCGCCGCGGAGACCACGGTCGCCGCCGACGCCACCGCCATGGCCGCCGAGGCCGCCGGTCGGACCGCCCGCGAGGGCGTCGACGCCGCCACGCGCGCCACGGACGCCATCCAGCGTGTCGCGGATTCCTCCCAGCAGGTCGCCACCGCGATCGAGGACCTCGCCGACCGCTCCGAGCGCATCGGCGGCATCGTCACGACGATCACCGGCCTGGCCGAGCAGACGAACCTGCTCGCGCTCAACGCCGCGATCGAGGCCGCCCGCGCCGGCGAGCAGGGCAAGGGCTTCGCCGTTGTGGCCGAGGAGGTCCGCAAGCTCGCCGAGGAGTCGCAGTCCGCGGCGGGCGAGATCTCGACCCTGATCGGCGAGATCCAGGCGCGGACGGGCGAGGTCGTGGCCGTGGTCAGCGACAGCGCGGAGCGCACGCGCGACGGCGTGTCGACCGTGGAGACCGCCCGGGACGCGTTCGCGCGCATCGACGCCGACGTGGACGACATGCGCAGCAAGGTGGCCGAGATCGCCTCGGCCGTCGGCCGCATCTCCTCCGAGGCCGAGCGCGCCGAGGCCGACATCACCGAAGTCGCCGCCGTGGCCGAGGAGTCCTCGGCGTCCGCGGAGCAGGTCAGCGCCTCTACGCAGCAGACCAGCGCCAGCGCGCAGGAGATCGCGGCGTCGGCCGCGACCCTGGCGGGCACGGCGCAGGAGCTCGACGAGATCGTGCGCGGCTTCCGCCTGACGGCCTAGGTGAGGTCCAGGACCTTCGCGCCGTTGACGTAGACGACGCGGGTGTCGCCGATCCGGGTGAGGATCTCGCCCGGGTGGGGGTGGACGTGGCCGTGGAGCAGGTACTTCGGGTGGTACTTGTCCACCCAGGCGCGCAGGCCCTCGTAGCCGATGTGGGCGGGATCGTCGGGGTCGTCGTTGACACCGCGCGGGGGGCAATGGCAGCACAGCACGTCGGCGGCGGGGAGCTTGCGGACGAGCTTCTTGGCCTGCTTCTGGGTGTAGGACGGGCCGACGCGGCCGTGCCCGCTGCGCTTGTAGGAGACGCAGCCCTCGAAGCCGGCGAACGTGAGCGCGCCGAGATCGAGCTGGTTGAGGTGCAGGTTGTCGATCCCGAAGTAGGTCATGTACGGCTCGTCGTCGTGGTTGCCGTACACGCCGAGCTTGGGCTGGCAGCACTTGTCCAGCGACTCGAGCCAGCTGGGCTGGAGGTCGCCGAGGGTGACGATCGCGTCCACGTCGTAGTTGGCCGCGAGCTTGGCGACGTCGGCGTGGAACGGGCGATCGGCCAGTGCCAGGACCCGCATGCTCTCGACGGTAGCTCACAATGGGCGGATGGACCCCTACGAGGTGCTCGGCGTGCGCCCCGGCTCCGCGGAAGCCGAGGTGGTCGCTGCATACCGCGAGCAGGCCAAGCGCTACCACCCCGACACGGCGGGCGCCGAGGGGGCGCAGCGGATGGCCGAGATCAACGCCGCGTACGACCTGTGGCGCGCGGCCGAGCAGCAGACGCTGTCGGGGCTGGCGGAAGAGATGGCGCGCACCCGCGCCACATCCGCCTCGCCCAAGCGCCCCGGGCACTGGCTCGCCCCCGCGCTGCGCGCCGCGCTCGGCCGTGAGCTGCTCACGCACCTGGTGCCCGACGAGGACGTCCGGCTCGTCACGCCGACCTCCACCTGGGCGTCCCCGCGCGCGATCCTCGCCGTCACCGACCGGCGGCTGCTGTGGCTGCTCGACGACGCGCCCGTCGCGCGCGTGCACAGCCTGACGTTCCGCAACGTCGCCCAGATCTCCCACCAGGTCCGCCGCAAGCGCGCACGGCTGACCATCCGCACGCTCGCCGGCCGCCGTCACGTGTTCCACGATCTTCGCCCGCATACTGCGGCGACGATCGAACGCCACGTGCTCGCCTAGGTACCGTGGACGGGTGCGTCTCGCCGATCCCGTGCACAACGTCGAGCTCCGCCAGAACCCGCAGGGTCAGGACGGCGTCGTGTTCTCGTTTCCGTACCGGGCGGACATCGTCGACGCGGTGCGGTCGATCCCGGGACGGCGCTTCGACTGGCAGGCGAAGGAGTGGTGGGCGCCGCAGGCGGAGGCGACCGCGCCGTACGTGCAGGGCGTGCTGGAGCGCTTCCCCGAGCTGGAGGTCCAACCGGCCGTCAGCGAGTGGCTGGCGCGCGCCGTCAAGGGCTGGGTCGGGCGCGTCACGACCGCGCGCCGCGACGGCAAGGGCTGGTTCGTCCTGGACGGGATCGCGGGCGACCTGACCGAGGAGCTGGAGGCGGCCGCCGACGCCCGCGGCGACCGGCGCTGGCTGCCGTTCACGCAGGCGGTCGCGGAGGCGCTGCTCGAGCTGCCGGGCGCGCGGCTGGACCAGCGGGCGCTGCGCTGCGCGTCGAACCTGCAGGTCGGGCTCGACCCGGCGCCCGCGACCCTGATGCTGGTCGAGAGCTACGGCGAGTCGCGGTTCAAGCTGGAGGTCAACTGGGACCCGGACACGGTCGGCGCGTTCAACGAGCTGCCCGCGGCCGAGGCGCACGGCCGCACGCTGCCGATCGACCCGTACCTGCTGGAGCCGCTGGAGCACTTCATCCGCGTCTACAGCATCGACGTCGGCGCCAACGCGCGCGAGGCGCTCGACCGGCTGCGCAAAGAGCACGACGCCGCCATCGACGACGTCCGTCGCTCACGCGCCGCGGAAGCCGACGCGCTCGACTGCGAACCCCGCCTGGGCGGCGAGCTGCGGCCGTTCCAGCGCGCGGGCGTGCGCTACGCGCTGCAGTCGCGGCGGCTGTTCATCGCCGACGAGCAGGGCCTGGGCAAGACGGTCGAGGCGCTGGCGACGCTCGAGGAGGACGACGCGTACCCGGCCGTGATCATCTGCCCGGCCTCGCTGAAGCTCAACTGGCAGCGCGAGGCCGCGCACTGGCTGCCGCATCGCACGGTGCACGTCGTCTCGGGCACGGGCAAGACGATCCCCAGGGCCGAGATCACGGTGCTCAACTACGAGATCGTGCACGCGCACCGCGAGCGCCTGCACATCAGCCGCCCGAAGGCGCTGATCCTCGACGAGTCCCACTACGTCAAGAACCCGGCCGCCAAGCGCACCCGCGCGGTGCGCAAGCTCGCGGAGGGGTTGCCGGAGAACGCGCTGCGGCTGTGCCTGACCGGCACGCCGGTGATGAACCACCCCGACGAGCTGATCGCGCAGCTGCGGATCCTCGGCCGGCTGGAGGAGTTCGGGTCCGGCGCGCGCTTCAAGCGGCGCTTCCAGGGCGCGGGCGCCGAGGAGCGCATCCACTGGCACCTGCGCCGCACATGCTTCGTGCGCCGCCTCAAGAAGGACGTGCTCCCGCAGCTGCCCGAGAAGCGCCAGGTGGTGGTGCCGGTCGCGCTCGAGAACGAGAAGGAGTACCGGCTGGCCGAGCGCGACGTGATCGCGTGGCTGCAGGAGCAGCCGATCGAGCTCGGCGAGCTGGAGGCGAAGGTCCAGGCGACGCTGCGCGCCGAGCGCCTCGCGCAGCTCAACACGCTGCGCCAGCTCGCCGGCCGGGGGAAGCTCGGGGCGGCGCTGGCGTGGATCGACGACTTCCTCGAGTCCGAGGAGCCCCTCGTCGTCTTCGCCTCCCACCGCGAGCTGCAGGAGCGCGTGATCGCGCGCTTCCCGGACGCGCTGCACGTGATCGGCCAGGACAGCGCCGAGCAGCGCGAAGCCGCCGTGCGGGCGTTCCAGGAGCCCGACGGGCCGCAGCTGATCGTGTGCTCGACGCGCGTCGCCGGGCAGGGCATCACGCTCACCCGCGCGTCCAACGTCGCGTTCCTGGATCTCGAGTGGTCGCCGGCCATGCACGACCAGGCCGAGGACCGCACGCACCGCATCGGCCAGCGCGACGCCGTCACGGCGTGGTACCTGCTCGCCGCCGAGACGATCGACGAGCAGATGTCCGAGGTGCTCGCGCGCAAGCGCGGGATCGTCGGCGCCGTCACCGACGGCCGGGCGGACGAGTCCGAGGCCGTGCTGCAGTCCGTCGTCCGGGCGCTGCGCGGCAAGCCGCTGCGGCGGTTGCGCGCCGTCGCCTAGAACGCGCTGCGGGTTGACGGCGCTGCCGCGTCCGTGCTATTTAACCGTTTGGCTAATTAACCGAATCGTCAAATGCCGACCGACCAACTCAGCCTCACGTTCTCCGCCCTCGCCGACCCGACGCGCCGCGCGATCCTCACCCGGCTCGCCGAGGGCGAGGCCACCGTGGGCGAGCTCGCCGCGCCCCTGCCGATCACGCTTCCGGCGGTCTCGCGCCACCTGAAGGTGCTCGAGCGCGCCGGCCTGATCGTCCGCGGCCGGGACGCCCAGTGGCGGCCCACCCGCATGCAGGCCGAGCCGCTCGACGAGGCGGTGGCGTGGATGCAGGCGCGGCGGCGAACGTGGGAGGGTCGGATGGACCGGCTGGACGCACACCTGCGCAGCAAGGGAGACCGAGATGACCGTGACCGCTGACTCGTTCGTCATCACCCGCGTGTTCGAGGCGCCGCGCGCGGAGGTCTTCCGCGCCTGGACCGAGCCGGAGGAGATCGCCGCGTGGTACGGGCCCGAGCACTTCGACACGCCCGCCGAGAAGATCCGCGTCGACCTGCGCGTCGGCGGCCGCTACGAGCTGACGATGATCCAGCGCAGCTCCGGCGACGAGTTCCCGGCGAGCTACGAGATCATCGAGCTCGTCGAGCCCGAGCTGCTCGTCCTGCGCTCGGACCCGATGCCGCAGTTCGGCATGCCCGAGCCGACGGTCACGCGCCTCGAGCTGCACGAGGAGGGCCCCGGCCGCACGCGGATGACGCTCACGGACGGGCCGTACCCCACAAACGCCGGGCACGCCGAAGCGGGGTGGAAGTCGGCGTTCGAGAAGCTCGCCCGGGCACTGTCAGCCCGAGCGTGAACGCGATGCCGACGAGCACGACGCCGGCGCCGAGCAGCTCGCTCGCGCTCGGCGTCTCGCTCAGCAGCAGCCAGGCGGAGGCGATGCCGAACACGGGCACCAGCAGCGTGAACGGCGCGACCGTCGAGGCCGGGTGCTGGCGCAGCAGCCACACCCAGGCCCCGAACCCGCCCACGGTCGACAGCACCACGACGTAGGCGAGGGCGAGCAGGCCCGACGTATCGAGCGCGACCACCTCGCCGCGCTCGAAGATCGCCGAGAGCGAGAACAGTGGGAGCGGCGGGACCAGGCTCGACCACACGAGCAGCCCGAGCGGGTTGGGGGAGGTGGCCCGGCGCGCGGCGACGTTGCCGACGCCCCACGAGCACGCGCCGCCGATCGTCAGCAGCAGCGCGCCGAGCGGGATGTGCGAGCCGCGGCCCGCGGCGATGATCGCGATCCCGCCGAGCGCGATCGCGCCCCCGAGCAGCTGCGCGCGGCGCGGGCGCTCGCCCAGCAGCAGCACGGCGAAGCCGATCGTGAACGCGGCCTGCAACTGCAGCACGAGCGAGGCGAGCCCGGCGGGCATGCCCTCGTGCAGGCCGAGCGTGACGAACGCGTGCTGGCCGGCGGACATGAACAGCCCGACGGCGATCACCCACTTGACCGCCACGCCCGGGCGCGGCACGAACGGGATCAGCAGCGCGACGAGCGCGAAGCGCAGCCCGGTGAACAGCAGAGGAGGGAACGACTCCAGGCCGACGTGCAGGACGACGAAGTTCACGCCCCATGTCAGCGCGACGAGGACGGCGATGGCGACATGGCGGCGGGGCATGCGCCAACGGTGACGAGCGCGACCGGGAAGAGCGATTGGACTTTCTGAATGGAACCCGTAAGATCGCCTTGATGGTCGATCTGCGCAAGCTCCGCACCCTGCGCGCCGTCGCCGACCATGGCACGCTGGCCGCGGCCGCCGACGCCCTGCATCTCACCTCCAGCGCCGTCTCGCAGCAGCTGTCCGGCCTCGAGCGCGAGATCGGGCAGCCGCTGCTGGAGCCGAACGGGCGCTCCGTGCGGTTGACGGGCGCGGCGCAGGTGCTGCTGGGCCACGCCGACACGCTGTTCGCGCAGCTGGAGCGGATGGAGGGCGAGCTCGCGGCGCAGGACCACACGCCGCGCGGGGAGGTGCGCGTGAGCGGGTTCCCGACGTCGCTCGCGGGCCTGCTGGCACCCGCCGCGCGGACCCTGCGCGAGCGCGCTCCCGAGCTCAAGCTGCGCGTGCTCGAGGCCGAGACGGACGAGTCGGTCGCGCTGCTCTCCACCCGCGCGGTGGACGTGATCCTGTCGATGGAATGCCGCGCGGCGCCACGCCGGGACGACCCGCGCTACCACCGCGAGGAGCTGCTCGGCGACATCCTGGACGCCGTGCTGCCGGTCGATCACGAGCTGGCGGGCCGTTCCTCGATCGACCTCGCCGAGCTGCGGGACGCCGAGTGGGTCGCGCCGCCGGTCGGCTGGTCGTGCGACGAGGTATTCATGGCCGGCTGCCAGCGCGCGGGCTACACGCCGCGGATCGCGCACCGCTCCGGCGACTGGCAGGCCGTGATGGGGCTCGTCGCCGCCGACCTCGGGGTGTCGCTGGTGCCGCGGCTCGCCCACAGTGTCACGCCGCCGGGTGTCACCATCGTTCCCTTGACCGGAGATCCGCCCAAGCGCCACGTGTTCGCCGCCTGCCGCGGCGGCGCGCAGTCCAATCCCGCCGTCCGTGCCGTGCTCGACGCGGTCGTGGAAGTGGCCGCCGCATGAGCTTCGTGGTGTTCGACCTCGACGGCGTGCTCGTCGACTCCGAGCAGGTCTGGGACCAGTCCCGCAAGGACGTCGTGAGCCAGCACGGCGGCACCTGGACCGACTCGGCCACCACCGACATGCTGGGCATGAGCTCGAAGGAGTGGCCCGTCTACCTGATCGAGCAGCTCGGCGTGCCGCTCACCGTCGACGAGATCAACGAGGCCGTCGTGGCCGCGATGCTGCGCGAGTACGGCGAGCACCTGCCGCTGCTGCCGGGGGCGCGCGAGGCGGTGGAGCGGATGGCCGGGGCGTTCACGCTCGGGCTCGCCTCCTCCTCCAACCGCCCGATCATCGACCTCGTGCTGCGCGAGATGGGCGTGACGGACCGCTTCGCCGCCACGGTCTCCTCCGAGGAGGTCGCGCGCGGCAAGCCGGCGCCGGACGTCTACCAGGAGGCGCTGCGGCGCCTCGGCGCCGGGACGGCGACCGCGATCGAGGACTCCGACGCCGGCATCCGCTCCGCGCATGCGGCCGGGTTGTACGTGATCGCGATCCCGAACCCGCATTTCCCGCCCTCCGACGAGGCGCTCGCGCTCGCCGACCTGCGCCTGCCGGACCTCGACGCGCTCACCACGGATGCCGTCCGCCGCTGACGCGCTGTTCGCCCGCGCCTACGCCGCCGACGGCGCCGGGCGCTTCGAGGACGCCGAGCCGCTCTACCGGGAGGCCGCCGCGGCCGGGCACGCGACCGCGGCGTACAACCTGGCGGAGCTGCTCACGCGCCTGCCCGGTCGCGCGGCGGACGCGGAAGCCGCCTGCCACGCCGCGGTCGCCGCGGGCGATCCCGACGGCTGGTGGTTGCTCGGCTGGCTGCTGGAGGATCTCGACGGCCGCGACGCCGACGCCGAGCACGCGTGGCGGGAGGCCGTCGCGGCGGGCTCGCGCGGCGCCCGCACGGCGCTCGGCCGCTTCCTGGCCGCACGACGCCGGCTCGACGAGGCCGGCGAGGAGCTCGAGCGGGCGCTCGAGGACGACGTCGACGCGCTGTACGGGCTCGGCGCCGTGCGCGAGCAGCAGGGACGCGAGGGTGAGGCCGAGCTTCTGTACCGGCGCGCGATCAACGCCGGCAACACGGACGCGGTCGGGGCGCTCGGTGAGCTGCTCGCCGGCCAGCGGCGGGTGCAGGAGGCCGAAGGGCGGCTGCGGGCCGCCGTCGAGGCCGGGGAGGCGCAGCACCTGCTGACGCTGTACGGCGTGCTGGTCGGCGCGGGTCGCGCCGACGAGATCGAAGGCCTCGGCGGCGACTCCATGGAGGCGCGGGTGCTGATCGCGACGCACCTGATGGACCGGGCGGGTCGCGAGGAGGACGCGGAGGCCGCGCTGCGGGCGCTGATCGACGACGGGCACGGCTTCCATCGTCACCTCGGCGACCTGCTCGCTCGCCAACCCGGCCGCGAGGACGACGCGGAAGCCGCGTACCGCGCCGCGCTCGCGGACGGTGCCCGCCACACCGAGCGCCGGCTCGGGCGCCTGCTGGCGCGGATCCCGGGCCGTGAGGCGGACGCCGAGGTTGCGCTGCGCGCCGCGCTCGCCGAGTACGAGCACGGCGACGTGGAGCCGTTTGCGACCGACCACGTCCGGCTGGGCTCCGAGCGCGGGGGCGAGCTCGCCCGCAGCGACATGCTCGCCCGCGTCTGGCGCCAGCTCGGGGAGCTGCTCGCGCGCCTGCCCGGCCGTGAGGCGGACGCGCAGGCGGCGTTCCGGGCGGCTGAGGGGCGCTAGGCGGCCGCGAACGCGTCGTCGCGCGTCGCGTGGAGGCTGAAGCGCGAAGCGGTGCCGGTGATCTCCAGGAGGCGCCGCACGGGGCCTTCGGGCGCGACGACGTGCAGGCGCTTGCCGGAGGCCTCCAGCGACTGGGCGGCGCGGAGGATCGTGCCGAGCGCGCTGGAGTCGATGAAGTCGACGCCGACGAGGTCGAGGACCACGGCATCCTGCGGGCCGGCGGCGGCCATGGCGAAGATCGCGCTCATCTCAGAGGTGGCGGCGAGATCGAGCTCGCCGCCGGCGACGATCAGGTGGCTGCCGTCGACGGGGTCGTGGTCGAGGGTGAACATGGTTCGCAACCTATCTCAGCTTCGGTCCTGCATGCTCCGGAAGAGGCCCGGCATGCGTCGGATCATGGTCGGAATGTCACGTCGTGAACGGTGAAGGGCTTCGCGCAGGGCGGTGGCCGCGTCCGGGCCGTGGATCGGCGGGCCGTGGCCGACGAGCAGGTGGTCGGGCAGGAACGTCCTGAGATTGCCGGGCGGGAACGCGCGGCGGAACATGTGCACGCCGGCCGGGCCGGGCCCGACCGCGTAGTGCGTCGCGGTGCCGATCGACTCGGCGACCACGAGGCCCTTGGGCCCGGGCCACCACAGCGCGCGCTCCTTCCAGATCAGCTGGTCGAGCGCGATGACCGTGAACGGGGCGTCCGGGACGTGGTCGGGCAGCTTGTGGAACGGGGCGCCGAGGCGCTGCGCGAGGGCGGCGCCGTCCCGCCCGTGGGCGACGAACAGCTGCAGCACGCCGGCGATCTCGCCGAGCGCGGCAGCGCGCGTGAGCGCCTCCTCGTCCTCGAACGGGTCCACGAGCCAGACGCGGCCGTCGTGGGCGAGGGCGTGCGCGGCGCGTTGCAGCGGGTCCTCGGCGACCCAGGTCAGCCCGAGCGGATGTTCTTCAAGCGGCACCGTGCGCACGCTACCCTCCGCCTCAGTGGAGTGAACGGCCACCGCACCTGTTTCTCTCCGGCCAACCCCTGGGCCGGGCGTGCGGTGGCGTGGTGTCGGTTCGACTCCTCGTTCGTCCGCGCGCGCCCGCAGGCCCGGTCCTCATCCGAAAGGACCGCACCCATGCTCAAGGGCACCGACCTCACGATCACCCCGCTCTTCGACGGGATCTCGCTGACGCTCGACGACGGCGCACGCGCCGGGCTCGTCGGCGCGAACGGCATCGGCAAGACGACGCTGCTGCGGCTGCTGGCGGGCGTCGCTCGTCCTGATCGCGGCGCGGTCGCGGCGGGCGTCGGCGACCGCGTCGGCTACCTGCCGCAGGACGTGCTGGACCCACGCGCGACGATCGACGACCTGCTCCGACGAGCCCTCGGGGAGGTGTGGGAGGTCCGGCTCGAGCTCGACGCGCACGAGCGGGACCTCGTCGACCTCGACGCGTACGGCGCGGCGCAGGAGCGCTTCGAGGCGCTCGGCGGCTGGGCGCTGGAGGCGCGGCTGGACGAGGCGCGCCGGCGGCTCGGGATCGAGGCGCTGGACCGTGGCGCCCGCCTCGGCGAACTGAGTGGGGGCGAGGCGGCGCGCTGCCTGCTCGCGTCCGTGCTGCTCGGCGACCCGACCGTGCTGCTGCTCGACGAGCCGACGAACCACCTCGACGCGGACGGCCGCGCCTGGCTGGCGGAGTGGCTCGCGGGCTTCTCCGGCACGCTGCTCACGGTCTCACACGACCGCGACTTCCTCGACGCGACCGTGGACCGCGTCTACGAGCTCTCGGCCGACGGGCTGGAGGTCTATGAGGGCGGCTACACGGCCTACCGCGAGGAGAAGGAACGCCGGCGCGAGCGGCTGGCGCTGCTCGTCGAGGCGCAGGACAAGAAGCGGCGCCGGCTGGAAGCCGACATCGCGATGACGGCGCGCCAGGCCCAATGGACCGAGCGCACCGTCAGCCGCCGCGAGGCGCCCAAGCTCAAGCGCTACGCCAAGAAGGTGGCGCAGAAGTCCAAGGCGCGCGAGCACCGGCTCCGGCGCGAGATGGCGTCCGAGGACTGGGTGCGCGCGCCGCGCGAGCCGGCCGCGTTCAAGGTGCGGCTGGAGAGCGAGGACGGCGGGCGGCGGCTGGTCGCGGCGCTGCGCGGCGTGACCGTTCCGGGCGTGCTCGAGGACGTGTCGCTGACGCTGCACGCGGGCGATCGCGTGGCGTTGATCGGGCCGAACGGGTCGGGCAAGTCCACGCTCCTGCACGTGCTGAGCGGGCGGCTGGTGCCGGCGGCCGGCGAGGTGGACGTGCGCGGCGGGACGCGCCTGCTCCCGCAGGTGGGCGTCGCGGCGCTGCCCGGCGACTCCGCGCGCACGGCCGCCGACGTCGCTCTGCTGGCCTGGTTCCGCGCCCAAACGGCCTTGCCGGAGTCCGAGGCGCGGACACTGCTCGCGCACTACCGGCTCGGCGTGGACGCGATCGACCGGCCGCTCGCGACGCTCTCGCCGGGCGAGCGGGCGCGCGTGCACGTGGCGGCGATCGTCGGCGCGGGCGCGGACCTGATCCTGCTCGACGAGCCGACCAACCACCTCGACTTCGACACGCTCGAGATCATCGAGGCGGCGCTGCGCGCGTACCGCGGGACGCTCGTCGTGGCCACGCACGACCGGCGCCTGATCGAGGCCGTCGAGTGCGATCAGGTGCTGGAGGTGCGCGACAAGGGGCTGAGGGCGAACGCCTCCGCGATCAGCTCGTAGGAGCGGCGCCGGACCTCGTGGTCGTGGGTGATCGTGACGACGATCACCTCCTGCGCGCCGTACTCGGCGGCGACGGCCTCGATCCCGTCGCGCACCTGGTCCGGCGTGCCGAGGATGGAGCGGCGCCCGCGAGCCTTGCGGGCGTCCGCCTCGTCCAGCGTCTCCAGGAAGCGGACGGCGGTGTCGGGCGGCGGGACCTCGATCAGCCGCCCGCGGCGCAGCATCGCGAACGCCATCTGGCTGGAGGCGGCGAGCCGCGCGGCCTCCTCCTCGGAGTCGGCGGCGAGCGCCCAGACGGCGACGGCCGTCTGCGGCGTGTCCAGCCGCACTCCGTCGCGGAACTCGCGCGCGTACAGCTGGGCGATGTCGGCGCCCTTGGGATTGATGAAGTCCGCGAACGCGTAGGGGAGACCCATCTCGGCCGCCCAGACGGCGGACTGCGGCGAGGAACCGAGCAGCCACGGCTCCGGCGTCTCGGGGCGGCCGGGGAGGACCTTCTGCAGTCGCGCGAGCGGGTTGGAGACCGTGATCGTGCCCTCGAAGTAGGCCAGCAGCTCCTGCAGCTGCTCGGGGAAGTCGTCCGGGAGCGCGTGGTTGCGGTCGCGCTGCAGCGCGTGCGTGGTCATCGGGTCGGTGCCGGCGGCGCGGCCGAGACCGAGGTCGATCCGGCCCGGGTACAGGCCCGCGAGCACGCTGAAGGTCTCGGCCACCTTGAACGGGCTGTAGTGCGGGAGCATCACGCCGCCGCTGCCGACGCGGATACGCTCGGTCGCGGCCGCGATCGGGCCGATCAGCGCCTCCGGCGACGGGCCGGCGAGCATCGGCCCGCCGTGGTGCTCGGCCACCCAATAGCGGTGGTAGCCGAGGTCGTCCGCGAGGCGCGCGAGGTCGAGCGTGTTGTGCAGCGCCTGGGAGCCGGTGGACCCTTCCGCGATCGGTGACTGATCGAGGACGCTGAGCAGCATGCGTTCCAGGATAGGGTCCGGCCCATGGGAGCTCGTGAGTTGCGCACGCTGGTCGAGGGCGGGTCCTTCTTCGAAGGGCCGCGGTGGCACGAAGGACGCTGGTTCGTGTCGGACTTCTACACCGGGACGGTGCGCACGGTCGACCCGGCAACGGGCGCGCAAGAGGTCGTGATGGAGGTGCCGGGGCAGCCGTCCGGGCTCGGCTGGATGCCGGACGGGTCGATGCTCGTCGTCTCCATGAACGACCACACGCTGCTGCGGCGGTCGCCCTCGGGGGAGGTGACCGTGCACGCCGACGTGACCGAGTACTGCGGCGGGCACCTGAACGACCTGATCGTCGACGGCCAGGGCCGCGCGTACGTGGGCAACTTCGGCTTCGACCTGATGGAGATGGCCGACCCGGCGCCGACCACGCTCGTGCGTGTGGACCCCGACGGGACCGCGCGTCCCGAGGGCCAGGACCTGTGGTTCCCGAACGCGATGATGATCGACGGCGACACGCTGATCGTCGCCGAGACGTTCGGCGGCGGCTTCAGCGCCTTCACCATCGCTGCGGACGGCTCCTTGACCGACCAGCGGGTGTGGGGGCAGATCGCGCCGCGCGTGGCGCCCGGCTCGGTCGCGGAGATGCTCCCGAACCTCGGCTACGCGCCCGACGGCGCGACGCTCGACGCCGAGGGCCACATCTGGGCGGCCGACGGGATCGGCGGGCCGACCTGCCGGATCGCGCCGGGCGGCGAGATCGTCGACGAGATCGAGCTGCCCGAGGACCTCGCGGTGTTCGCCTGCCAGCTCGGTGGGGAGGATGGTCACACGCTGCTGCTGTGCGCCGCGCCCGACTTCCTGGAGGTCAACCGGCGTGACGCCCGCGAAGCCGTCCTGCTCACCACCACCGTGGAGGTGCCCGCCGCATGATTTCGTTGGAACGCGCCCAGGCCCTGATCTCGTCGGGCATCGAGGAGGCGGGGCGCCAGGGGTTCAAGCTCGCGTTCGCGGTCGTCGACGCGTCCGGGCACCTCGTCGCTTCCGCCCGGATGGACGGTGCGCCCTGGATCGCGCCGGACGTCGCGCTCGGCAAGGCCTGGACGGCCGCCGCCTACGGCGCGCCGAGCGCCGCCCAGGGCGAGAAGATGAAGGAGCTGCACGCGTTCTCGGCGTCGATCTCCGCCGCGACCGGCGGCCGCTTCACGCCCCAGATCGGCGGGTTGCCGGTGACGGACGGGGACACCGTGATCGGCGCGATGGGCGCGAGCGGCGGCACGGGCCAGCAGGACGAGGACGTCGTGCGGGCCGCTATCGGGTCCTGACGCGCGTCACGTCCCAGCCGTCCGCCGCCAGCAGCGCGTCGCGGCGCTGATCGTCGCGGCGCGTGGGCGGGCGGTCGTGGTGCGGCCCGTCGACCTCGACGATGCGCTGCTCGTCGGGCCAGTGGAAGTCCACCTCGATCTTCACGTTGACCAAGGGCTCGCGGTCCTGCGCGGCCAGGAACGCGTCCTCCTTGGCGCTGCGCGTGCCCGCCGAGCCCTGCGCGCGCAGCTCGAGCGCGCGTTCGAGCACGTGCAGATGGCGGCGGCCGTTCGCGCGCTCCATCGCGTCCTCGGTCGCGGTGAGGCTGAAGATGTGGCGGTACTCGGCCTGGTGGATGACGTAGGCGAGCTGGTGCGGCGCGAGCTCGTCGGTGAGGTCGACGCACATGCGCGCGACGGTGGTCACGCGAATGCCGTTGTGAACGAGCACATCCCGCGGATCCAGGTTGCGGACGGTGTGCACCTCGACGCCGTCGAGCCTCCGGCGCTTCGTGGATACCACGTGGACCCTGTGCGTGCGCCAGCGCGAGACGTCCCAAAATCGCGCCGCCGACAGGCCGCTCAGCGCGGCGTCGTCGCCGGCCGCGAGCACCGCGGCCGACCACCGTCCCTCACGCGAGAGCCCGGGATGGCCGACCGCGTACACCCCGCGATGGACCCGGTGCAGTCTTCCCGTGCCCACAGCGCGCGTGACGGCCGGTCCGCTCATGCCGGCCGCGAGCAGCTGCGCGATCGTCACGACGCCGTGCTGCCGCGCGGCGACGGTGCTGATCTCGACCGGGGGTGCCGCAGGGAGCTTTCGCTGAGCGGAAGTGGATTGCGGCACCCCCGGATCTTTACGCCGCCCGCTGTGACGGATCTACACGCGTTCGCAAGAATTCCGTGCCTACTTGCGCACGCGATACCGCAGGTGCGTCACGCGATTCCCCTGCACGGACGAGATCGGCCCCTCGAGCAGGTACGGGCCGTGCTCGAGCGGACGGAAGAACGGGCGTCCACCGCCGAGGATCACCGGGACCAGATCCACGTCGATCTCGTCCACGAGGCCGGCCTCGAGCGCCTGGCTGACGATCGTGCCGCCGTTGAGGCCGACGTTCTTGTCGCCCGCGCGCCGTCGCGCGGCCGCGATCGCGTCCTCCAGACCGGTGGTGACGAACTCGTACCACTCGGTCGAGCGCTCCCACCCGTCCGGGACCGAGTGGGTGAGGACGACGTACGGGATGCCCAGCGTGTGCTTGCCGCCCCAGCCGTTGGTGATGTCGAACAGGTGGCGGCCGACGACGAAGCAGCCCGTGTCGTCGATCATCGCGCGGATGTGCGCGGCGCTCGGCTCGGTGACGTTGAGCGGGAGGTCCGGATCGGCGGTCTCGATCGTGATGTCGCCGTTGCCGTACCAGGCGAACAGGTGCTCGAAGCCGGACTCGTCCGGACCGGAGATGTAGCCGTCGATGGAGACGCTCGCGCCTGCGGTGATCTTGGTCATGCCGCTACAACGACGGGCGCCTCACGAACTCATCGCTGGACCGCGAACCCGAGCACGCGCCCGTAGAACGCGAGCTCGGCCTCGGCGGCGCGCCGCAGGTTCTCGGCCTTGCGGAAGCCGTGCTGCTCGCCCTCGAACACCAGGTACTCGTGGTCGATGCCCTTGCGCCGCAGCGCCTCGACGATCACCTCGGACTGCGAGGGCGGGACGACCCGGTCCTCGTCGCCCTGCAGCACGATCACCGGGACGCGGATCTTGTCGGCGTGCGTGAGCGGCGCGCGCTCGACCCACTCGGAGCGGTCGATCAGCCAGTCCAGGTAGCGCGACTCGAACTTGTGCGTGTCCTCGGCGAACGCACTGAGGTCCGCGACCCCGTAGTAATCGGCGCCGCACGCGAACACGTCCGGGTAGCGCGTCAACGCGCTCAGCACCGTCCAGCCGCCGGCGCTGCCGCCGGTGATCGTCATGCGCGCCCCGTCCACCTCGCCGGACTCGGCGAGGAAGCGCGCCGCGTTGACGGCGTCGTCGGTGTCGACGATGCCCCACTGGCCGCGCAGGCGGTCGCGGTACTCGCGCCCGTAGCCGGTCGAGCCGCCGTAGTTGACGTCGACGACGGCGAACCCGCGCGTGGTGAAGAACTGGATCTCCGGGCGCAGGATCGCGCTCACGTGCGCGGTCGGACCGCCGTGCACGCGCACGACGAGCGGCGGCCGCTCGCCCTCCGGCCCGCGGTAGGAGGGGTGGTGCGGGGGATAGAACAGCGCGTACGCGGTCCGGCAGCCGGTCGTCGGGTACTCGACCGCGCGCGGGACCGACACGTACTCGGCGGGTACGAGCGCTTCGCCGTCCGGGCTGAGCGGCTCGACGGCGCCGGAGTCGACGTCCAGCGCGACCACGCGCAGCCCGCGCACCGGCGAAGCGCCGATGAACAGCGCGCGCCGCCCGTCCGAGACCACGTCGACGATCCGCGTGAACTCGAGCTCCACGTCGCGCAGCGACCCGTCCTCGACGACCGCGAGGTGATCCGCGCCCGCGCTGGAGTAGACGACCACGATCCGTCCGTCGTCCAGGAACGCGTAGTAGGACTCGCCGAACACCCACAGCGGGCCGCCGACCTCGGCCTCCAGCGCGGTCACCGCCGTCCCGTTCTCGCGATAGAGGTTCCACCAGCCGGTCCGGTCGGAGGAGTAGTGCAGCTCGCCGGACGGGCTCCACGCCGGCTGGACGATCGCCTCGGCCGCACCGCCCGCGACCCGCCGTTTCCTAAAGAGGGACAGTCCCTCTTTAAGTTCGGCCACGTAGAGCTCGGAGCCCTCCCACGGCATCCGCGGGTGGTCCCACGCGAGCCACGCGATCCGGGACCCGTCCGGCGACACCCGTGGCGCGGCGTAGAAGTCGTGCCCGGCCTCCAGCACGACCGGCTCGCCGCCCGCCAGCGGCACGGCGACGAGCTCGTTGACGTGCTCGGGCTCCGCGACGCGCTCGCGCACGCACACGAGCCAGTCGCCCGCGACCTGCAGGTCCGCGTAGCGCAGGCCGTGCTCGACCCCCGGCTCCGGCGTCAGCGGCACCGGCGCACCGTCGCGGATCGCATAGACGCGCTGGTCGGCGTCGCGGCAGAAGTACACCGTCCCGCCGGCCACCGTGTAGGCGCCGCCGCCGTACTCGTGCACGCGCGTGCGGGCGCTCCAGCCGGCGGGGATCGCGTCCTCGCACGCGCCGTTCGGCCCGCGCGCGACGATCACGTCCCGCCCGCCCTCGAGCGAGCGCGCCTCCGACCAGTACACGTGGTCACCGTCCACCAACACGAGCGAGTGCGTCCAGCCGGGGTCGCGCGCGACGACGTCGCCGTCGACCGGTGAGGGCCAAGAGCCGAACGGAGCGTCCATGACACCACCGTAAGGGGTGTCGACAGCGTGTGTAAGGAACGCGACAGCGCACGTGCGCTCCATCCGCCCGATGTGGACGGGAGGCAACCGCACCACGATGGTCGCGTGTCCCCCTCCCCAGCCGTCAGCCCCGTTCGCGATACTGAGGTCGTGGCGTCCCGTGTGACCAGCACGACCTTCGTCGGCCGGGCCGCAGAGCTCGCCGAGTTGCGGGCGGGGCTGACGGAAGCTGCCCAGGGCCGCCCGGCGATCGCGTTCATCGCGGGTGAGTCCGGGCTCGGCAAGACGCGGCTGGTGGCCGAGCTCGAGCGCCTGGCGCGCGAGGACGGCATGCGCGTGATCGGCGGCGACTGCGTCGAGCTGGGCGAGAGCGAGCTGCCGTACGCCCCGATCGTCGGCGCGCTGCGCCCGCTGGCGCGCTCCGGCCACGAGGCGTTCGCCGCGCTCACCGATCCCGCGCGGGCCGCGCTCGCGCAGATCCTGCCGGGGCTCGGCGCCGCGGAGACGCGCACCGACGACGAGGCCACGGCCCAGGCGCGGCTGTTCGACGGGCTGCTGGAGCTGCTCGAGCTGCTCGCCCGCGACGACGGCCTGCTGCTCACGATCGAGGACCTGCACTGGGCGGACCGCTCGACCCGCGCGTTCCTCGTCTACCTCGCTTCCTCACTGTGCCGCGAGCGCGTACTCGTGGTCACCACCTACCGGCCGGACGAGCTGCACCGTCGCCACCCGTTGCGCCCGCTGCTGGCCGAGCTGGAGCGCGACGCCCGCGCCCGGCGCGTCGAACTGCGCCCGCTCACCCGCGCCGAGCTGGGCGAGCAGCTCGCCGACATCCTCGGCGCGGCTCCGCGGCCCGACCTGCTGGACCGCCTGTTCTCGCGCTCGGAGGGCAATCCGCTCTTCGCCGAGGAGCTGCTCGCGGCCGGGCTGGACGGCCGCGGCGCGCTCCCGCCGACGCTGCGCGACGCGCTCATGCTGCGGATCGAGCGGCTCTCGCCCGACGCGCAGGAGCTGCTGCGCGTGATCGCCGCCGGCCGCCGGCTGGATCACCAGATCCTGTCCGCCGCCTGCGACTTCGACCCGCGCGGCCCCGCCCGCGAGGCCGTCGCCGCGCAGCTGGTCGTGGCCGACGAGGAGGGCTTCTACTCGTTCCGGCACGCACTGCTGCGCGAGGTCGTCGTGGACGATCTGCTGCCGGGCGAGCGCGCCTCGCTGCACCTCGCGCTCGCGCGGGCGCTCGAGGAGCGTGCGGCGTCCCTGCCCAACGGCGGCGGCGCGTACCTGGCGACCGGCATCGCTCACCACTACCTGGAGTCCGGCGACCAGCCCGCGGCGCTCGCGGCCAGCGTCCGGGCGGGTGCGGCGGCCGAGAGCGTCCACGCCAACGGCGAGGCCGCGGCGTTGTACTCCCGTGCGCTGCAGCTGTGGGACCGCGTGCCCAACGCGGAGGAGCTGACCGGGCTCGACCACGTCGAGCTGCTGCGCAACGCGGCCTGGACCAACGACCGCGAGCACGAGCCCGCGCGGGCCGAGTCCTACCTGCGCGCCGCGATCGCCGAGCTCGGCGACTCCGACCCGGTCCGCACCGCTCAGCTGCTGGAGCTGACGGCGCGCCAGCAGTTCAACCAGGGCCGCTCGGCCGCCGCCGCCGAGACGCGGCGCGAGGCGCTGGCGCTGCTGCCCGAGGGGCCGAGCGGCACGCGCGCGACGCTGCTCGCCGGCATGGCGAAGGAGCTCATGCTCGAGTCGCGCCTGCACGAGACGCTGGAGGTCGCCGACGAGGCGATCGAGGTCGCGCGCGCGGCCGGCGACCAGGTGTCCGAGCTGCGCGCGCTGGACGCCAAGGGCGTCGTGCTGTTCGGCATGGCGCGCTACGAGGAGGGCGAGGCCGCGCTGCGCGAGGCGATGCAGCGCTCCCAACAGAACGACATCTTCTACTTCCTGAGCACGCACGTGAACATGGCCGACGCGCTCGCGGGCGCGGGGCGCCTGGCGGATGCGCGCAAGATCGCCGCCGAAGGCCTCGAGCTGGCCGCCGCCCGCGGCACGCCGCGCCGCTGGCTGATGCTGCTGTGCGCCGAGCTCGCGTTCGAAGCGGGGGAATGGGACGTGGCCGAGGCCGCGCTGCCCTCACCCGGCCGGCCCGCCCAGGGCACGACGTTCATCAACGACGCGCTGCGCCGGATCGAGCTCGCGCTCGGTCGCGGTGATCACGACACGGCGCGGACGCTGCTCGACGCCGCCGAGGACGTGGCCGCGGACACGCGCGAGCCGCAGTGGATCGGGCCGCTCGGCGCGCTCCGGGCCGAGCTCGAGCGCCGCGCCGGCGACCTGGAAGCCGCCGTGGCCGCGATCGACAACGCGCTCGACCGGCTGGACTTCTGCTCGCAGGACGTCGCGCGCATGGCCCGCGTGGCCGCCTCGGGCGTGCGCGTGCACGCCGACGCGGCCGTCCGGGCGCGCGATCTCGGCGAGGACCCGGAGCTCGCGATCATGATGGCCGAGGGCCTGCTGGCGCGCGTCGAGGCCTGCGCGGAGGGCGAGCGGCCGGTCGAGCGCGCGTTCCTCACGCTGGCCCACGCCGAGCTCGCGCGCGCCCGTGACGAGGACGACCCGGAGCTGTGGGCCGCGGCGGTCTCCGCCTGGCAGGCGCTGGGCCGCCCGTACCGTGCGGCGCAGGCGCAGCGGCGGCGCGCCGAGGCACTGCTGGCCGGCGGCAACCGCGAGGGCGCGGCGGTCGCCGCCGCCGAGGCCCTGGCCGCGGCCTCGGCGGTCGGCGCCACGTGGCTCGCCTCGGAGATCGAGGGCTTCGCGCTGCGGGCCCGGCTGCGGCTGGACGCGGACGAGCCTTCGCCGCCTTCCGCGCCGACTGCCACGGAAGACGGCGAAGACCCGTTCGGCCTCACGCCGCGCGAGAAGCAGGTCCTGGCCCTGCTCGCCGCCGGGCGCACCAACCGGGAGATCGGCGCCGCGTTGTACATGGCCGAGAAGACCGCGAGCGTCCACGTCTCGCGCATCCTCTCCAAGCTCGACGTGCGTTCCCGCACGGAGGCCGCAGCGGTCGCCCACCGCGTGGGGTTGGTCTAGAACACGCGCTGGAGCGCCCCGAGCGCCTTCGCGGTGCCGCGCGTGCCCACGTAGATGGAGAGGAGCGTGGCCGTGATGAGAGGTTCCCGCATGAGAAGAATTGTGCGGGAACGTTGACCGTGCGGACATGGCCCACGGTCCAAACCCGGTTCGACCGTGAGTAGGGTGCGCGAATGGCCACGCACTACTTCCCGACGGACCGGGTCCACTTCACGTGGGACGCGGGCAACGAGCCGGTCCTGACGATCGCCGACGGCGACACCGTCGTCTACGAGACCCGTGACGTGTCCGACAACCAGATCGGGCCGGGGTCCGACACGAGCGTGATCGCGACGCTCGACTGGGACCGCGTGTACCCGTTGAGCGGGCCGGTGTACGTCGAGGGCGCCGAGCCGGGCGACACGCTCGCGATCGAGGTCCTGGACATCCACACCAAGGGCTGGGGCTGGGCCGCGATCCTGCCCGGGCTCGGCCTGCTGGCCGACGACTTCACCGAGCCCTACCTGCGCATCTTCGACCTCACCGAGGGCGACGTCACCCACTTCCGCGAGGACATCACCGTCCCGCTGGACCCGTTCATGGGGACGATGGGCGTCTGCCCGGCGGGCGCGAGCGGGACGCCGATCATGCCCCCGGGCGTGTTCGGCGGCAACCTCGACACCCGCCACCTCGTGAAGGGCACGACGCTGTACCTGCCGGTGCAGGAGCGTGGCGCGCTGTTCTCGACCGGCGACGCGCACGGCTGCCAGGGCGACGGCGAGATCTGCGTCACCGGCCTCGAGGCCCCGATGTACGCGACGATGCGGTTCAGCGTCGAGAAGCGCTCGATCCCCGCGCCGCAGTACCGCACGGCGCCCGGCCCGCTCACTCCCGCCGTCGACGACGGCTCGTTCTTCGCCACCACGGGCGTCGGTCCGGACCTGTTCGAGAACGCGCAGAACGCGACGCGAGCGATGATCGACCACCTGGTGTCCGAGCACGGGCTCTCGCGCGAGGACGCCTACGTCCTGTGCTCGCTCGTCGTGGACCTCAAGATCTCGGAGATCGTGGACGCGGGGCAGTTCGTCGTCTCGGCGGTGCTGCCGGAGGCCATCTTCGCGCTGGAGCTGATCTAGGGAGGGGGGTGCCGCAATCTCCTTCCGCTCAGCGGAAGCTCCTTGCTGCACCCCTCGAGCGGTTCGTGAGTTACGCCGGGCGGCGCGCTTCTAGAGGGCGGCCTGCAGGACCCGCTTGGCGACCGGGGCGGCATTCGTGCCGCCCTGGCCCTGGTTCGGGAGCATCACGGCGATCGCGACCTTCGGGTTCTGCGCGGGGGCGAAGGCCACGAACCAGGCGGTCGTGTTCTTCGCGTTCTGGGCGATGTCGCCGGTGGAGACGAGCTCGGCCGTGCCGGTCTTGCCCGCCACGGTCACGCCCGGGACCTGCGCCGCCGTGCCGGTGCCCGAGGCCACGTTGGCGATCATCATCGTGCGGACGTTGGCGGCGACCTTCGCGCTGACGACCCTCGTCCGCTTGCGCTTGGTGCCCGCCAGCCACGGCTTGATCCGCACGCCCTTGTTGGCGATCGTCGCGGCCACCGACGCCATCTGCAGCGGCGTCGCCTGATCGGTGTTCTGGCCGATCGCGGCCGAGCCGACGGCGATCGCGTCCTTCATCTCTGCGGCCTCGGGGATCGTCGAGATCTTCGCCGCGGGGATGTCCGGCTGCTCGAAGAAGCCGAACTTCTTCGAGATGGCGACCATCCGCTTCGCGCCCACCTTGGCGCCCAGCGGCCCGAACACGCTGTTGCAGGACTTCGCGAACGAGGTCGTCAACGACCCGCCGCACGCGGAGTCGCCGGCGTTGCGCAGCTTCGCGCCCGACAGCGTCGCGAAGGAGCGCGCGGGATACGACGAGCCCATGGTGGCCTTCTTGTAGTGCAGCGCCGCCGCGGCGGTGACGACCTTAAACACGGACCCGGGCGGCTGGGGAGCGCTCACCGCGAGCCCCGCCAGCGCGAGCACCGACCCGTCGCTCGGCTTGATGATCGCGATGCCGCCCAGCTGGCCGCCGAGCGCGTCGTTGGCCTGCCGCTGCAGCCCCAGCCGGATCGTGGTGGTCACCGACTTGCCGGGCGTGCCCTTCACGCGGGCGATCACGCGGTCCCCGAAGCGCAGCGTCGAGCTGCGCTTGCCCGCCAGGCGCTCTTCGTAGATGCGGTTCAGGCCGGTCGGCTTGTCGCCAGCGACGCCCGCGATCGACGCACCCAGCTCGTCGGAGTCGAGCAGCTTGCCGCCCGCGGCGTAGATGTTCCCGCGCCTGGGGGGCGCGCCCGAACGGCGGCGCACGTCCTCGCCCTCGCGCAGGCCGGGGAGCCGCAGCGCGGGCGTCCAGGCCACGCGGCCCTCGCCCTGCTCGTTCTCGGACGCCGTGAACTCGATCTCGCGGTCGGGCAGCCGGCCGAAGTCCTTGGTCTCCACCGTCACCGGCACGACGACCTTCCCGCCGCTGAGCAGCGGGCCGGCCCGGCCCACACGCACCTTCTCCACCGTTGCCGCCCGGTTGGCGCGCCGGTAGTCGGCGAGGAACGAGATCTTCGGGTTCGCGCGCTGGCTCTTCACGTCCAGGAGCCGGTACATCGCCTCGTAGTCCTGGCGCTCCCACGCCTGCGTGAACGCGACCACCGCCGGCAGGCGCTCGTCCTCGTCCAGGTACGCGCGCACGCCCGCGTACCCGGCCGCGGCCAGCCCGCCGAGCAGCACGATCGCCGTGAAGACGATGCTCAGCGACGGCCCGCGCCGGCGCCGGCGGCGGGCGTGCTTGGGCGGGGACAGGAACGGCGAGCCCGCTCGGGGCACGTACCCGAGTCCCCCGGAACGGCGTCGACGTCGACGGGCCACCACCCTTTTCTAGCGGGTCGCTCGGACTGTTTACCCTGAGCGGATGAGCACCGCCGCGTACGAGCACGCCTACCAGGAGCTCATCGAGCCGCACCGGCGCGAGCTGCACGCGCATTGCTACCGGATGCTCGGCTCCGTGCAGGACGCGGAGGACGCGCTGCAAGAGGCGTTGCTGCGCGCGTGGAAGGCGTTCGACCGCTTCGAGGGCCGCGCGCAGCCGAAGACGTGGCTGTACCGGATCGCGACCAACACGTGCCTGGACGCGATCGCGCGCCGCAAGGGCAAGCGCGAGCTGCCGATCGACCGCGGCCCCGACGAGGCGCCGCTGACCGAGATCGCCTACCTGGAGCCGTATCCGGACGACCCCGGCGCCTCCTACGAGCGGCGCGAGAGCGTCGAGCTGGCGTTCATCGCCGCGCTCCAGCACCTGCCGGCCACCCAGCGCGCGGTGCTGATCCTGCGCGAGGTCCTGGGCTTCAGCGCCAAGGAGACCGCCGAGCTGCTCGACACCACGCCGGCGTCCGTGAACAGCGCGATGCAGCGCGCCCGCGCGGCGGTCGACGAGCGGCTCCCGGACCAATCCCAGCAGGCGACGCTCCAGCGGCTCGGCGATCGAGCGGTCGCGGACATCGTGGAGCGCTACGTCGAGGCCTGGAACCGCGGCGACGTCGACGCCGTGGTGCACATGCTGGCCGAAGACGCCACGTTCAGCATGCCGCCGAACTCCGAGTGGTTCCGCGGCCACGACGCCATCCGCGCGTTCCTGCCCACCGGCCCGCTGTCGATCCCGCGCATCTTCGTGCCCACGCGGGCCAACGGCCAGCCCGCGTTCGGCACCTACAAGCTGATCGACGGCGAGTGGCTGCCGAACGCCATCCACGTGATCACGCTGGATGACCGCGGCGCGATCGTCGACGCGGTCGCGTTCCTCGATCCGGCGCTGTTCGACGTGTTCGGGTTGCCGGGTAGGCCTCCGACATGGCGAACCCACTGAAGGACGACGATCGCCGCGAGCCGGACGCAGAGCCCGAGCGCGGCGAGCACAACCGCATCGGCTACTACAACGCCGACGAGCAGCGCGAGCACGACGAGCGCGGCAGCCAGAGCCCCGGGCCGGGAGAGCCGCCGCCCGAGGACGCATAGGGGGACGTTGACGGACCTCCACGAGAAAGCGTGGACATCCGAGCATCTGAAGCCGTACCATTGACCCAGATGAGGCGAGTAGCCCGCTCCGTCGCTCCGTAAGACCCGGCCCGGCCGGGAGAGCGGCGGGTCCACGTCCACTCAACCCGGAGCTTCACCCATGGCCATCTCGCCTCCCGCGCCGCTTGCCGGCGCCCCCCTGTCGGACCGTCTCGCCTCCACGCAGTCCTCGCCCGTGCGCGAGCTGCTGCAGATCGCGATGCGGCCGGAGATCATCTCGCTCGCCGGCGGGCTGCCCGCGCCGGACACGTTCGACGTGCCCGGCCTGCGCGCCGCGTTCGACGAGGTTCTTGCCGGCCCAGATGCGATCCGCGCGCTGCAGTACTCCACCACCGAGGGCGACCCCGGCTTACGGGCCCGCCTCGCGGCCTTCATGTCCACGCGCGGGCTCGATGTCGCCGGCGACGACCTGCTGATCACGACCGGCTCCCAGCAGGCGCTGGGCCTGATCGCGAGCGCGCTGCTGAACCCCGGCGACGTCGTGCTCGTCGAGGACCCGACCTACCTCGCGGCGCTGCAGGCCTTCCAGCTGGCGGACCTGCAGGCGGTGCCGATCCCGTGCGACGACCACGGCCCGGACCCCGAGGGCCTGCTTGAGCTCGCCCGCCGCCACGGCGCGAAGGTCGCCTATCTGATCCCGACCTTCCAGAACCCGACCGGTCGCACGATGCCTGCCGCGCGGCGCGCCGCGATCGCCGACGCAGCCGCCCAGGCCGGGCTGTGGCTGGTGGAGGACGACCCGTACAGCGCGCTGCGCCTGGAGGGAGAGGACGCGCCGCTGCTGGCGTCCTACGCGCCGGAGCGCACGCTCGTCATCCAGACGCTGTCCAAGGTCCTCTCGCCGGGCCTGCGGATCGGCTACGTGCGCGCCCCCGAGTCCCTGCACGGCCCGCTCGCGGTGGCCAAGCAGGCGGCGGACCTGCACACGTCGACCGTCAACCAGCTCGCCGCCGAGCGCTGGCTGGCCACGCACGACCTCGGCGACCACATCGCCTCGCTCGCCGCGCACTACCGCCCGCGCCGCGACGCGCTGCGCTCCGGGCTGCGCGAGCACCTGCCCGCCGGCGCGCGCATGACCGAGCCCGAGGGCGGCCTGTTCATCTGGGTCGAGCTGCCGGCCGGCCACGACGCCGAGGTGATCCTCCCGCGCGCGCTGGACCGCGGCGTGGCCTTCGTTCCGGGCAAGTACTTCTACGCGGGGGAGCCGCGTCCGGAGACGCTGCGCGTGTCGTTCGCGACCGCCACGCCGGAGGAGCTGCGCGAGGGCGCCGCCCGTCTCGGAGTGGCCTGCAGGGGGTAGGCACCTGGCATGACGGAACGGCCCCGCCCTGACATGGACAAGGTGCGCGACGCCATGCGCGAGCACGACGAGCGCGAGGACACTGCGCCCGAGCCGGAGCCCGAAGAAGCCGGAACGGACGAACCAGACGACGATGGAGACACGTGAGCTCGGCCGCGGCGGGCCGCGCGTGCCCGTCGTCGGCATGGGCACGTGGCAGACGCTCGACGTCTCCGGCACACGGGACGAGGTCGTGCACACGGCGCTCGACAGCGGCGCCACCTTCCTCGACACCTCGCCGATGTACGGCGAAGCCCAGCGCGTGCTCGCGCACGGGCTCGAAGGGCGCCGCGACGAGGCGTTCGTCGCCGACAAGCTGTGGACGCCCGACGAAGGCAAGGCCGAGCGCCAGGCCCGCCGCTCGCTCGACCTCTACGGGCGCGTCGATCTCTTCCAGATCCACAACCTGGTCGCCTGGCGCGCCCGCTTGGACCTGCTCGAGCGCCTCCAGCACCGCGGCCTGGTGGGCGTGATCGGCGCGACGCACTACTCACCGTCCGCGTTCGACGAGCTCGAGACCGTGATGAAGACGGGCCGGATCGGCGCGATCCAGATTCCGTACAACCCGCTCGAGCGCGAGGTCGAGCAGCGGATCCTGCCGCTCGCGGAGGAGCTCGGTCTCGGCGTGGTGGTCATGCGCCCGCTCGGCGCGGGCCGCCTGACCGCGCGCGTCCCCGCCGAGGAGCTCCTCAAGTGGGTGCTCAGCGACCCGCGCGTGACCGTCGCGATCCCCGCCTCGTCCAAGCCCGAGCGGGTCCGGAGCAACGCCGCGGCGGGCGACGGCCCGTGGCTGAACCCCGACGAGCGCGAGCGCATCGCCCGCCAGGCGACCGGGTAACCGGATCCCGTGACCGCGCTTCTCGTCGGCGTCGCCGCGCTCGTCCTGGCCTTGGTCGGGCTGACGTTCCCGGGCGTGATCGCCGGCGCCGGCGCCGCCATGCTCGCCGGCCGCGCCTGGTCGGAGGCGAACCGCGACGTGCTGCTCGTCGCTCTCGGGTGCGGCGGCGCGGCCCTCGCGATCGGCTTCATCGCGCTGGTCGAAGTCGCGTACGCGGGTTAGGCCGCGAGCAGGCCGAGCTCGTCCGCCCGTGCAACCGCCTCCGCGCGGTTGCGCACGCCGAGCTTGCGGAAGATCGAGGAGGCGTGCTGCTTGACCGTGTTCGGCGACAGCCCGAGGTCTCGCGCGATCACCGGGTTGGTCGCGCCCGCGGCGAACGCGAACAGCACGTCCCGCTCGCGCGGGGAGACGCCGGCGCTCGGCTCGGTGCCGACGGGCTGGGCGATGGTGCCGTCGTCGCGCAGCGCGAGCGTCGGGACGCCGGGGAGGGCGAGCTCGGGCGCGCCGGCCAGGATCAGCTCTGGTGTCAGGCGCGCGGCCATGGCACGCGTGTCCTCGAGCGTGCGCGCGCCCGCGCAGGCCGCCACCCACGGGCGGCCGTGCAGCCACAGCAGG
Organism: Solirubrobacter deserti; assembly: GCF_003344625.1. Taxonomy (GTDB): domain Bacteria; phylum Actinomycetota; class Thermoleophilia; order Solirubrobacterales; family Solirubrobacteraceae; genus Solirubrobacter; species Solirubrobacter deserti. The sequence continues at coordinate 912,439 of NZ_QPKJ02000001.1, forward strand.
ATGCCGGCGCGGCGCACGTCCACCGGGTCGGCGACGAGCACCCGCAGCGGCTCGGCGGGCTCGGCGAACGGCTCGTGCGCTTCCGCGACGATCCCGAGGCGGCGTGCGGCGTGGACCGCTCCGGCGCGGTTGCGCGCGCCGAGCTTGTCGTAGATGCCGAGCATGTGGTGCTTGACCGTGCCCGGCGCGAGGAACATGTGCGCGCCGATCTCCGCGTTCGTGAGCCCTGCGCCGACCTGGCGCAGGATCTCGCGCTCGCGCGGCGTGAAGCGCACCGCGTCGTGCGGGGCGGGCGCCGGCTCCGGGGTGCCGCCGCGGGCGAGCTCCCGCACGGCGTTCAGGATGTCCCGCGCCGGAGCCTCGCGCGCGATCACGCCGTGCGCGCCCGCCGCGCGAGCGGTGCGCAGCGGCACGTCGTCCCACCGCGACGCCAGCAGCGCGGTCCGCGCGCCGGTCGCCGCGATCCGCTCGCACAGCGGCAGGCCCAGCCCGACGTCCACGAGCGCGAGGTCGTAGCCGGCCACGGGCTCGTCGCGCAGCGCACACCGTTCCACCCAGGGCACGCGCGTCAGCAGCCAGCGCAGACCGTTGCCCAGCACCTCATTCGAGTCGACCACCAGCACGCGCACGTGGCGCGCTCTGGTGCCTTCCGCGACCAACATCTCCAGATTCGTAGCCCTTCAGCACGCCGGACGCCAATCAGCGGGCGCGGATTCTTCTCAACGGCTGCTCACACCGAGCACGTCGATCGCCCCCTCCAGACGCCCCCGGAGCAGCTGCAGATGGCGTTCGTCGGCGCTCACGGCGAGCTCGATCCGGTCGTGCGCGTACGTCATGGCCAGGACGCGCGCGCCGCGGCGCTGGCAGATTCCGAGCACGCGCAGCAGAACTCCGGGGCGGTCGAGGACCTGCACGGACAGCCGCGTGACGGAGGAGGGGGCGACGCCGGGGGGAAGGAGCAGCATGGGAGACCTTTCTCGTCCCCGAAGAGAAGCTGCCCGCGCGCGCACCACCCGCCGACGTTCCCCCAGGAACGACAGAGGCCCGCGGTGGAGTTCCGCGGGCCTAGCGAATGATGATGGCGATGGAGCAGGCGAAGCCGTTCGACACGAGATCTGTGGCGAACGGCTCCATTGCGTCTGACTCTACACGGTCAGCTTGAAGCGGCCAACCAGGCCGTTGAGCGTCTCGGCCGTGGACGCGAGCGTCTGGGCCGAAGCGGCGATCTCCTGCGTGGAGGCGCTCGTCTGCTGCGTGGACGCCGACACCTGCTCGGCCGAAGCCGACGACTGCTCGGCGACCGCGGCCACCTCGGCGATGTCCGTCGCGGCGCGCTGCGCCTCGGCGGAGATCTGGTGGACGGCCGTGGCGATCTCGCCGACGCGGCTCGTGACGTCCTCGACGGCCGTGCCGATCGCCTCGAACGCCTCGCGGGTCTGCTCGACCGTGGCGACGCCGTCGGCCGTGCGGCGGCCGCCCTCGGCGACGACGCCCACGACGTTCTGCGTCTCGGCCTGGATCTCGCCGATCAGGCTCGAGATCTGGCCCGCGGCGGCCTGGGACTCCTCGGCCAGCTTGCGGACCTCCTCGGCCACGACGGCGAAGCCCTTGCCCTGCTCGCCGGCGCGGGCGGCCTCGATCGCGGCGTTGAGCGCCAGCAGGTTGGTCTGCTCGGCCAGGCCGGTGATCGTGGTCACGATTCCGCCGATCTGGGCGGACTTGCTGGCCAGGTCCTCCATCGCGGTGCCGACGTTGGCCGACGACTCCGCGACCTGACGGATCGCGTCCGTGGCCTGCGCGGCCGCGGTGACGCCCTGCTCGGCGACGCTGCGGGCCTCCTTGGCCGCCTCGGCCGTGACCGTCGCGCTCTCGGCGCTGACGGTGGCGGCGCGCGCGGCCTCCTGGACGGCCTCACGGGTGGACTCGACCATGCGCACCTGGCGCTCGGCGCCCTGCGCGACGTCGGTGACGGCGGACGCGATCTCGCCCACGGCGCGACCGGCCTCGTCGGACGTGGCAGCCATCTCCTGGGAGGCGGATGCGACCGTGCCGGCGCCCGCGGCGACCTCGCTGATGACGCCGCTGAGCTGCGCGCGCATGGCCTCGTAGCCGCGGACGGAGTGCTGCGCCTTGCCCAGCATCGTGTTGAAGGTGCTGGAGAGGCGGCCGAGCTCGTCGGTCGACTTGACCTCGATCGGGGTCGTCACGGGGGTGACGCCGAAGGTCAGGTCGCCCTCGGCCATGCGGTCCATCGCGGTCGCGAGGTCGTTGAGGCAGTGGTTGTCGAGGCTCGTCATGCGGTCGTTGAGGTCACGGACCGGGCGCACGACGGAGCGCGTGACCCAGACGGCGAGCCCGATGGCGGCGAGGATGGCGAGGATGGCGACGATCAGCATCAGGCGCGAGCCGCTCGCGTGCTCGTGGTGCGCGTCCTTGATACCGGCGGCGGCGAACTCGGTGGTGGCGGCTTCGAGCTTCGCGCCGATCTTCTCCATCTCGGTGTCGAGCACGAGCAACTGCCCCTCGAACAGGGTGCGCGACGCGCTGCGGTCCTCCGCGTTGCGCACCGTCTCGGCGCGCGAGGCCTCGAGCGTCTGCTTCTGGATGTCGAGGACCTTGGCGCGGATGTCGGCCCAGGCGCTGAACTCCTGCTCGGCGGACGTGCCCTTGAAGAGCTGGTCGAGCCTGGCGCCGTCAGCCTTGCTGCGGGCCCAGTTGCCCTCGATTTCTTTCAGGTGCGCGTCCTGCTTGGCCAGGCTGCCGTCGTCGACGTAAAGATGCTGGCCGATGAGTGCGATGTTGTCCTTGGCGCGTTCCTGCATGAGGCCGAGCAGTTGCGCGGAGACGAGCTGGCGCTCGCCGAGGTTGTCCGTGTCCTCACGGAGGCCCGAGAGGGCATGCATGCCCGTGAAGGCGACAATCGCCAACGCCAGGCAAAGAACGCCGAACGCGCCACCCAGGCGCGCGGCGATTGGCAGATTGCGGATCGGTTTCATATGCGAGAGGTCGGCATGAGAACTTCTCTCATAAAGGCGACGTGAGCTTTGCCGCCCCGATCGACAACTTTCAAGCGGACGGGTGTGGTAGGGGCAGGCACGGCCGGACTTGCTACGGCGATCCTGCTCGCGCGCGCGGGCGCTCACGTGGAGGTGCTCGAGCGGGCGCCCGAGCCCGGTCCGGTGGGCGCCGGCCTGCTGCTGCAGCCGACGGGCATGGGCGTGCTGGCGCGGCTGGGGGTGCTTGAGCGGGTCGAGGCGGGCGCCGCGCGCATCGACCGGATCGTCGGGACCACGGTGCGCGGCCGGCGGTTCATGGACATGGCGTACCGCGGTGAACACGGCCTCGGCGTGCACCGCGGGGCGCTGTTCTCCGCGCTGTGCGACGCCGCCGTCGACGCGGGCGTGCGGGTGATCGCGGGCGCGGAGATCGTCGACTACCGGCCGGAGGGTGTGCTCACCGACGCGCGCGGGCGCACGCACGGGCCGTACGACCTCGTCGTGGGCGCGGACGGCGCGCGCTCGACGATGCGGCGCTTCCTGGACGTGCGCGCGCGGGTCTACGAGCACCGCTGGGGAGCGCTGTGGGGCGTCTTCGACGATCCGGGCGGCGTGTTCGGGACCGAGCTGGACCAGTACTTCGACGGGGCCTCGCGGATGGCGGGCTTCCTGCCGACCGGCAGCGGCGCGGTGTCGCTGTTCTGGTCGGTCCGGCTGGACCGGGTGGCGCAGGTGCGCGCCGCCGGGATGGACGCGTTCCGGCGTGAGCTCGTCGCGCTCGCGCCCGTGGCCGAGACGCTCGACCTGGGCTCGATGGACACGCTGCTGGAGGCCTCCTACCGGCAGATCTCGCTGCCGCGCTGGCATGCGGGCCGGCTGGTGGTGCTGGGCGACGCCGCGCACGCGCTCTCACCGCAGCTCGGGCAGGGCGCGAACCTCGCGCTGATGGACGCGGCGGCGCTGGCCGACGCGGACTCGTTGGCCGCGTTCGAGGCGTCGCGGCGGGCGCAGGCGCGCTTCTACGCCTTCGGGGCGCGCTCGCTCAACACCGTCTTCCAGAGCGACTGCAACGCGATGGCACTTCCGCGCGATCTGCTGTTCCCGGTGTTCGCGCGGATGTTCCCGGGCCGAGCGCTCGCCGTGCTGTCAGGGCGCGCGACTGGTCCTTTCAGTTCAATCGGCGCTTGACATAAAGACCTACGGCGTGACGGGGTCCGAGCACGGCCTGCCAGGTAAGGGCGTCCGTGGTGCCGGTCACCGGCAGGCCGCGGGCAGCCTGGAACTCGCGCAGGCCCGCGTCGGTCGCGGCGTCGAACGTGCCCGTGCGCGCCACGGACGGCACCGCCGACGCGAGGCGCTGCTGCAGCCACAGCACCTGGTCGCCGCTGTTGCCGCGCGCGAGCGCGGGCCAGCCCGGGTCCGGCGGTGGCAGCGGCGGGGACGCGACCGCGGCGGCGAGCGCCGCCCAGCCGGGCTCGCTCGTCGCCTGCCAGGACCACCAGGACACGCCGGCGCTTCCGTAGGCCGCCCACAGGGAGCGGAACTGCGCGATCTCGGCCGGCGGGGCGTTGTCGTAGGTCTGGCCGATCGGCGCGATCGGGACGCCGTACACGCGGTTCTGGGCGAGGGTACGGCCCGACACGGCCTCGACGGTGTTGCCGATGTCCTTCCAGTAGACCTGCGGCAGGTTCGCGTTCGCGCCGCCCGGGCCGAGGAAGACGGAGTAGGGCAGGCTGTCGTGGTAGTCGACGTACGGGAAGCTCGTGAACCCGATCGGGTACGCCGGGCCGACGGCCGCCCGCAGCGCGCCCATGTACTCGCGCGCGGCGTCGTACTTGCCCTTGTACTCGCTCTCGGCGTCGATCACGAGGCAGTCGGCGCCGTCCGCGACCGCGTCCGCGCCCAGCGCGGCCTCGCCCGCCGGATCGTTGCCGTACACGTACTGCCACGCGCAGACGCGCAGCCCCTGGGCCTTGAGCGCCGCGACCGACTCGGCGGAGAACTGGCCCCAGCGGCTGCTCGCGCCGTCCGAGCTCTTGACGAACACGGTCGAGATGCCGGACGCGCGCGCCCGGGCGCCGATCGCGGCCGCGTCGCCGCCCTCGGAGCTCGGCAGCTGCCAGATCCACATGCCGTTGCCGCGGAACACGTCGGGCAGCGCACCGGGTTGCTGCGGCGCCGGGCCGCCGACCCGCGGCGGTGCGGTGACCGTGATGCGGATCGCGTTCGAGCGCCGGCCGGCGCGGTCGGAGACCGTCACCTGCACCGTGCCCGCACGCGTGCCCGGCGGCACGCGGGCGACGTACCCGACGCGGCTGCGGTCGAGCTTGGTCGCGAGCGCGCCGCGCGTCCACCGGAACGACACGCGCATGCCCTTGTAGACGCGCCGGCCACTGAGCTGCAGCTGGCGGCCGACGGTCACCTTGACACCGGACTTGCAGGTCGCCGACGCGGCCGGCACGCAGCGGATGCGGGTCAGCTCAGGCGCGCGTTTGCGCGCTGCGTCGGCGCTTGCGGGGGCCAGCAGCCCGGCGCTGCAGGCCGCCAGCGCGATCACGGAACACCGTCGCATCACCGGCAGCAAACGCACATCCACGGTAGAAGTTCCGGTCCGGCCATTACGCTTTCCGACCAATGCGCCGGAGGTACACCAACCAGGAGCGCCCTCCGCGCGTGGGGGCACGGGTCCTGGCGAAGGCCCTCGTGGGCGTGCTGCTGATCTTCATCTCGACCGGCGCGGGCGTGGCCATCGCGGGCTATCTGATGATCGCGCCGCCGATCCCCGACGACCCGGCGAAGCGCCAGGCGCCGATCCCGGACCTCCCCGAGGAGGTCATCGTGCCGGTCGAGCCCGGTGGCCCGCGCACGATCCTCGTGCTGGGCTCGGACCGGCGCGCGAAGACCTCCCGGGACGCCCAGCTCGGCCAGCGCGAGAAGCCGCACTCGGACACGATCGTGCTCGTCCGCCTGGACCCGAAGCGCCACCGCGTCGCCGTGCTCAGCCTCCCGCGCGACCTCGCGGTGACGATCCCGGGCTTCGCCGACAACACGAAGATCAACCAGGCCTACGACGAGGGCGGCGCCCGCTTGACGCTGGACACCGTCAAGCACTTCTTCGAGAGCGCCGTCGGCCGAACGTTCAACGTCAACGGCGTCATCGACGTCAACTTCGACGGCTTCCAGCGCGCGGTCAACCACGTCGGCGGCATCTACGTCGACGTCGACCGCGAGTACTACAACCCCGAGGGCACGGGCTTCGCGTCGATCGACATCGACCCCGGCTACCAGCGGCTCGTCGGCTCGGACGCGCTGGACTACGTCCGCTTCCGGCACACCGACTCCGACCTGTTCCGCGGCGCGCGCCAGCAGGACTTCCTGCGCCAGGCGACGACCCAGCGCAGCGTCCGCGAGCTCAAGAGCGTCGGCGAGGCGAGCGAGCTGCTCGGGATCCTGCAGGAGTACTTCCGCTTCGACAAGAAGTTCCTCGGCCGCCGGAACCTCGCGGGTCTGCTCAAGACCGCGGTGCACCTCGCGATGAACGACACCGTCGTCAACCAGATCTCGTTGACCGGCATCACCGAGTCCGAGGACCCGGTGGCCGACACGCGCCTGTACATCAGCAACGAGAACATCCAGAAGGCCTACGACGCGTTCATGACCGGCGACGGCGCGCAGAACCCGGAGCGCAGCACGCAGCCGGTCCGCACGCCCAAGCGCAAGAAGGGCAACGCGTCCACGGTCAGCGGCATGGTCGACGCGCGCCGCCTCGGCGAGGACATGGCCGTGCTGGCCGAGCCGCGCCTGAAGCGGCTCCCGTTCTACTTCCCGGGCAAGATCACCAGCCGCACCCGCTACACCAACGACACGCCGCGCATCTACTCGCTACGCGACGAGGACGGCCGGCTGCACCGCGCGTACCGGATGGTCGGGGCGATCGGCGAGTCGGGCGAGTACTGGGGCGTCCAGGGCCTGACGTGGCGCAACCCGCCGATCCTCGAGAACCCGGACCGCATCCGCAAGACCGCCAGCGGACGCGAGCTGATGCTGTTCTACGACGGCAAGAAGATCCGCATGGTCGGCTGGCGCACGCCCCGCGCCGCGTACTGGATCTCGAACACGATCGGGCGCAAGATCTCCAACGCGCGCATGATCGAGATCGCGTCCTCGCTCCGTCGTCTCAAGCAGTAGCGCGACTTCCCGGTCCGGTTGGGGTTGGGTGCCCTTGATGCCGCGTCTCGTCATCGTGCTCCTGGCCGCGCTGTTCGCGCTGCCCGCCACTCCCGCCACCGCCGCCGAGCCCTGCCTCGGCGCTGATCCCTGTCCCTATTCCGCGTCCTCGGTCGTCGGCAACCGCACCGGCGGCGTGCTGCGCTTCCCGCAGGCCACCGCGGTCGGGCCCGACGGCTCCGTCTACGTCGCCGACCAGTACTCGCATGCCATCCAGGTCTTCGGCCCCGACGGCCGCTTCGTGCGCGAGATCGGCGATCCCGAGCGGCTGACGTCGGTCGGCGGCGTCGCGATCGGCCCGGACAACTCAATCTACGTCGCCGACGGCCGCGACCGCATCGACCGCTTCGCCGCCGACGGCACGTTCCTGGCCGAGTGGGGCAGGACGGGCGACGGCGTGGGCGAGTTCCGCTTCGGGCAGGGCGGCGGGAACGACTCGGGCGCCGGCGGCGGCCTCGCGATCGCGGACGGGTACCTGTTCGTCGCCGACACGCGCAACGACCGCATCCAGCGCTTCGCGCTCGACGGCACCGGAGCGACCGTGATCGTCCCCAAGGGCGCCGTCAAGCGCCCGCAGGGCCTGGCGGCACGCGGCGGGCGGTTGATCGTCGCCGACGACAACGGCCACCGGATGGTCGTCTACGACTACAACGGCGCCCAGCTGACGACGTTCGGCTCCGGCCCCGGCCCGCGGCCGGGCCAGCTCAGCTTCCCCTACGACGTCGGCATCGACGCGCTCGGCCGCGTGTTCGTGGCCGACAACATCAACCACCGCGTCGTCCGTTACGGGCCCGCGCCGGGGTACGTCTACCGCGGGCGCTGGGGCTCGTACGGCTCGCGGCTCGGCCAGCTGCAGTATCCGCGCGGGCTCGCCGTTGCCCCGAACGGCGACCAGTTCGTCGCCGACCCGGGCGGCAACCGGATCGACGTCTTCGACTTCCAGGGCAAGCCCAAGGACTTCTTCGGCGACTCCGGGCGCGTGACCGGCCAGTTCATCCGGCCGCTCGGCGTCGCCTCCGACGTGAGCGGCATGCGCGCCGTCGCCGACTCGGTCAACGGCCGCGTGCAGCTGCTGGACCCGAGCGGGAAGGTCGTCGCCGCGTTCGGCGCGCCCGCGCCCGGCCCGACGCTCCTCCCTGACCCCGTGTCCGTCGCCTTCGACGGCCGCGGCCTGCTGTACGTGCTCGACCAGCGGCGCTCGCGCGTGCTCGTCTTCGATCGCGGGGGCAAGATCGTGCGGGAGATCGGCAGCCGCGGCCGACGCGCCGGCCAGCTGCTGTCCCCGAGCGCGATCGCGGTCTCGGGCGGCGGCACGGTGTACGTCGCCGACACCGGCAACGGCCGGATCGTGCGCTTCTCGACCGCCGGGCAGCACATCGGCTCGGTCGGGCGCTTCCGCAACGTCCGCGGCGTGGCCGTCTCGCCCGACGGCAGCCGCATCTACGCGACCGACGCCGGCACGAACCGGATCACGATCATGACCGCCTCGGGCGGCGACGTGGGGGAGATCGGCGTGGGCGAGCTGCGCTCACCGGCCGAGGTCGCGCTCGACGCGGCGGGGAACGTGTTCGTCGCCGACCGCGGCAACCACCGCGTCGCCTTCTACTCGCCCGACGGACAGCCGCTCGGCGCCTGGGGCTCGCGCGGCACGGGGCCGGGGCAGCTGTGGGAGCCGACCGGCATCTCGGTCTCCTGCAACGGGCTGGTCACGGTGTCCGAGGCCGACAACAACCGCGTCCAGCAGTTCCAGCTGCCCGCGACCGGCGGCTGCGGCTCGCTGCCCGCGATCACGCCGCCGCCGAACCCGATCCTGGCCACGCAGCCGGACCCGGTCCCGCCCGAGGTGTTCCTGGAGCCGACGCGCACGAGCGGCATCCTCGGCATCCGCCAGTTCCCGTTGCGCGTGCGCTGCGACGTGCGCTGCCGGCTGACCGCGGTCGTGACGCTGACGCCCCGCGGCAAGAAGTCACCGGCGGTGAAGCTCGCCTTCACACCGCAGACGCTGCCCGCGGGCAACACGGTGACGATCCGGCCCCGGCTGAGCGTCGCGGGCGTGCGCTCGCTGGCGAGGGCGCTGAAGGGCAAGCGCGCGCTGACCGCCACCGTTCAGGTGACGGCGTCGACCGAGGACAGCTCGCCGACGACCGTCACCCGGCGGGTCAGCATCAGCGGTTGAACAGGTTCAGCAGCGACAGGAAGATGTTGATGATCGACACGAAGATGCCGGTCGCCAGCCAGACGACGTCGTCCTCGGTGGCGTGCTTGCGCACGTAGTTGAAGTCGACCAGGATCAGCAGCGCGGACGCGGCCAGGATGATGATCGAGAGGAACGGCGAGAGCGTGCCCAGGCCGCCGAAGATCAGCGCGCCGAGCGACACCACGACGGCGCCGAGGACGACGAACGACAGCGGCCGCATCCAGCGGACGGTGTCCTTGCTCATCACGAACCCGATCGCGCCCATGCCGAGCACGGTGAGCGCGGTGAGGCCGGCCGCGCTCGTCACGCTGCTGGGGTTCGTGCTCACGTAGAAGTCGAGCACCGGGCCGAGGCCGTAGCCGATCGCGGACGCGATCAGCATGAGCCAGAAGATGCCGAGCGCGCCGAACCGCAGGCGCGCGACGAACCAGGTCGCCACGAGCATCACCATGCCGGCGATGGAGAAGATCCGGGCCGTCTCGGGGGCGAGGTCGCGGCCGAGATACGTGCACAGCGCGGCCAAGCCGATCGCCGCGGCGACCAGGCTGAGAACCTGGCCCATGATCAGGGAGGTGTCGCGCTCCCGTACGCCAGATGAGACCTCGATGAAACTCATAGTGGGAATCCTATTTACCCGCCGGCCACGTCGCGCCGTAAAAAGTGAATGAACGCCCATAGAAGGGCGGGCACGGCGTAAAGCGCGGACACCCAGGCGGCGCGGAGGATCGGCGCCCAGTCGATCGGGTCGCGCAACAGTCCCTGCCAGGCGTTGAACTGGCGCGGGAGCAGGTACGGCTGGATCGCCTCCAGCGCGGACACGATCCCGAGCAGCTGCATGATCAGCGACAGCATGAGCGTGCTGACCACGGCCGCCGCGCTGTTGCGGGTGACGGTGGAAAGCAGCACGGCGATCGACGCGACCGCGAACGTCGGCAGCGCGTAGGCGAGCGTCGCGCCGCCGAGCAGCAGCAGCGAGCGCTCCATGGAGATCTCGGTGCCCGACAGCGAGACGAGCGGATCGAAGCCCCAGAAGACGCCGCCCAGCCCGAGCCCGACCAGGACGAACAGGGCGAGCGCGCCGAACGCGTAGGTCAAGGCCGCGAGCACCTTGGCCAGGAAGATCTGCCAGCGGTCGACGGAGCGCGTGAGGATCGTCTTCAGTGTCCCGTTGCCGTCCTCGGTCGCGACGATGTCGCCCGCGACGAGCGCGGTGACGAGCGGGAAGAACCAGAACGCGCCGAAGAACAGCCCCACGAGCGGGATCGCCAGGCCGGACTCGCGCACGTAGTCGCCGAACGGGATCCCTTCCGGCCCCCCGTCGTCGGCGAGCAGGCTGGCGATGAAGATCAACGGGACCAGCAGCGCGCAGCCGAGCCCGATGTAGGTGCGCTTCTGCGCGGCGAGCTTGCGGACCTCCCAGGCGTAGACCGTGCGCGTGGAGACGGCGACTGCGCTCACGCGGGCACCAGCGGCTGCGAGCCGTTCTGCTCCGGCGTGCCTTCGGTCATGCGGAAGAACAGCTCCTCGAGGGTCGCGGTGCGGGGGACGAGCGCCCGCAGGCCGATGCCGGCCTGCGCGAGCTCGAGCGTGAGGTGCGCGACGGCGACCTCGTCGCCCTCGAACGCGATGCCGGCGTTGGAGACCGTCACGCCGGCGATGCCGTGCGCGCGGCGGGCGATCATCGCCGCCTCCGCGTCGTTGGTCGTCCTGAGGTCGTAGCGCCCGGCGGTGGTCGCGATCAGCTCGTCCAGCGCGCCCTCGTAGACGACGCGCCCGCGCGTGACGATCGCGACCCGGTCACACAGATCCTCGACCTCGCTCATCAGGTGGCTGGAGAGCAGGACGGTGAGGCCGTCCTCCGCCAGCCGGTGGACGAGCGCGCGCATGTCGCGCATGCCGGCGGGATCGAGGCCCGTGGTGGGCTCGTCGAGCAGCAGCAGCTTCGGGTCGCGCAGCAGCGCGCCGGCGATGCCGAGGCGCTGCTTCATGCCGTGCGAGTAGCCGCGCACCTTGTCGTGCTGGCGCTTGGTCAGGTCCACGGTGTCGAGCGCCTCGTCGATGCGCTCGGCCGCGTCGCCGCCGTCGAGCGCGGCGACGAACTCGAGGTTCTTGCGCGCGCTCATGTACGGGTAAAAGCGCGGCGCCTCGACGAACCCGGCCACCCCGTCGAGGGCGCGGGCACCCTCGACGAGCGGATCGTGGCCGAACAGCCTCGCGCTGCCCTCGTCCGGGCGGATCAGGCCGAGGAGCATCCGCAGCGACGTCGTCTTCCCGGCCCCGTTCGGGCCGAGATAGCCGTAGACGTCGCCGCTGCGGACGGTCAGGTCGACGTGGTCGACCGCCGTGATCTCGCCGTAGCGCTTGACGAGGCCGCGAGCCTCGATCGCTGCGGTCACCTCAGGCCCCGTGCGGCGTTCTCGGCGGCGATCGGCGGGACGGAGCCGACGACGACGTACTGGACGCCTTCGCGCTGGAACGTGAGCAGCGTGCCGAGCGCGGTGGCGAGCTCGGAGCCCGTCGCGCCGTCGATGTTCACCTGGGGAAGCGTCAGGCCGCCCGGCGCGGTGTTCGACGACTTGGCGCCGGCGCGGGTCTGGAACACGAGGATCTGGCCGAGGCCCTGGCCGTACGTGCTGACGGCGCCGACCTGATCGTCGGTCTTGATCAGGCGCACGGCCTTGCGCGGGAGGCCGGCCAGCTCGGCGGGCGCGGCGAGCGGGAAGTCGAGCTCCTTCTGGACGGCGTCGACGCCCTCGACGGCGACCGGCTTGCCCTGCGCGTCCAGCTTGAAGCTCGGGTCGATCTCGGTGACCTTCGCGCCGGCGGGCGGCGTGGCGTCGACCTTGTCAGCCGGGATCTTGCCGTAGGAGATGTCGGTGGCCTCGAGCTCGAGCACCGGGTTGTCGTCGCCCTGGGCGTAGACCGCGGCGCGCAGCGGCACGCCGCGGACCGCGTCCCAGGCGACCTCGGCCGCGCCGAGCAGCCCGCCGTCGTCCTTGGGCGCGACGCGCACGGTGTAGCTTGGTCGCCCGGCAACATTGGAGGGTGTCGCCCCCGACAGCGTCCACGCCTGGCCGAGCCGGTCGAGTCCGGTCTGGATGGCGCCGAGGTTCGGCTTGTTGCCGTCCGGCTGCTTGGCCGGGGCGCCGTCGAGCTTGCCGGTGACGGCCTGCTTGATGGCCGCGTCGTAGATCAGGAAGCGCTCGCCGTCGGCCACGATCTGCGCGTCGCCGTTGGCCGACTGCAACTCGAGCCGGAGCCTGCCGTCGTTGGAGAGCCAGATCCGGCCGGTCGCGCCGGTGAGCACGGGGGAGGCCGTGCCCTCGGGCAGCGAGCCGGAAGGGAGGAGGTTGTTCGTGAACTTGACCCGCGCGGTCACGCCCTCGACCGGCTTGGCGTTGGCGGCGTCGTAGAGCGCGCGGTCGAGCGGCTTGGGGGCCGGCGTCTCTTCGGTCTGGAGCGCGGCCTGGGCGATCCCGGCGCCGGCGACGGCGGCGACGAGTACGGCGACGATCGTCACCAGGCGGCGGGTGGAAGCGGTGCGGAGTCGTCTCATCACGACGCAGTTCTACGGACGGTCTTTGAGAGTTCTTTGACAGAGTGCCACGCCTGATGGCTCAGGTCTCCGACGCGATCCAGCGTGAACTCGACGACGCCCGCGAGGCGGACCGGCCGGTGGCCTCAGTCCGAGTCTCCGAGAGCGCGCTGCCCGGCGCGGTCGCCGCCGTCTCGCTGTCGCCGGAGCGTGCGGCGGCGCTCCGGCTCGACGCCGTGCTGGCCGAGCGCGCCGTCGAGGTGCTGCTGCACCCTGACGACTACGAGGAGCTGCTCGACGAGGACGTCGTGGTCGAAGGCGAGGTGCCGCGCGTGTTCGGCGTGCCGCTCATCGTCGATCAGTCGCTCTGAGCACGAGCGTGAAGCGCGCGCCGTCGACCTCGACGCGGCCGCCGTGACGCTCGGCGATCGCCTTCACGATCGGCAGGCCGAGCCCCGAGCCGTCGCCGCGGGCGTCCGGGCCGCGGTGGAAGCGCTCGAAGATCTGGTGCACGTCGCTCGGGCCCGGGCCTTCGTCCTCGACGCGGATCCACGCCTGCGTGCCGTCCCCGCCGACCGTGACCGTGACCGCGCCGGTGCCGTGCTTGTGCGCGTTGCGGACGAGGTTGTCGACGGCGCGCTGGAGGGCGTCGCGCTCGCCGCGCGTCCAGGCGTCGTGCTCGACGGTGGCGTCGGGGGCGAGATCGGCGAGCCGGACGGGCTGGGCCTGCAGCGGCGCCGCCGCGTCCTCGCGGGCGAGCGCGAGCAGGTCGTCGAGCAGGCGTGTCAGCCGCTCGGCGTCGTCGGCGATGTCCTGGACGACGGTCGGGTCCGGGCCGTGCTTGGCCAGGAAGGCCGCGTTGCCGCGCAGCGCGGTGAGCGGCGTGCGCAGCTCGTGCGAGGCGTCGCCGACGAAGCGGTGCTCGGCCTCCTGCGCGCGCTCGAGCGAGGCGAGCATGGCGTTGAGCGTGTGCGCGAGCTCGCCGACCTCGTCGCTGCGAGCAGGCTCCGGGAGGCGCTTGGAGGTGTCGCCGGCGCGGCCGATCTCGCGCGCGCCGGCGTTCAGCCGCGTCAGCGGTCGCAGAGCGCGGCGGGTGAGCCAGGTCGCGAACGCGGCGGCGATCAGCGCGGCGACGAGCGCGCACACGGCGATCAGCACGCGCGCTCGGTCCACGGTGCGGTCCACGGCCGCCAGCTCGGACCCGACGACCACCACGCCGCCGGCGGCCTCACCGGAGCCCAGTTCGCCCAGCGGCGCCGTGTACAGGCGCACCGGGTCCGTGCCGAGCCGGCCGTCGTCGAGCCGCGGCTGGCGCTCGCGAAGGACGGTTTGATCGATGGGAAGCACGCGCCCACCGAGCGCGGAGGACCGGACTACGATCCGCCCGGAGCGATCGACGACCTGGACCAGCAGCCCGCCGCCCTCGATCGCGCCGACCTCGGTGAGCTGCCCGGGCGCGGTCGCGTTGAGCCGAGCGACGTCCGCGGCCCGCCGGCGCAGCGAGTCGTCGAGCTCGCCGCGCAGGTCATCCGCGAGCAGCTTGGGCACCGTGACGACGAGCAGTGCGAGCGCGACGAAGATCGCGGCGGCGGCCGCCGCGGCGACGCGGGCGCGCAGCGTCACGGGCGCCGCCCGCGGCCGGCGCGACGGCGCGCGAACCTGAAGAGGGACAGTCCCTCTTCTAGGGTCATCCCTCGCGGTCCAGGCGGAAGCCGACGCCGCGGACCGTGTGGATCAGCGGCGGCTCGCCGAGCTTGCGACGCAGGTAGCCGACGTAGCGGTCGACCGCGTTCGGGGTGGCCTCGTGCTCGCCGCCCCAGACCTCCTCGAGCGCGAGCTCGCGGGTCACGACGCTGCGGGCGTTGCGCAGCAGCAGCTCGAGCAGCTCGGCCTCGCGGCGCGTGAGCTCGAGGTCGCGGCCCGCCCGCCGGGCGATGCCCTCGGCGAGCGTGAGGTCGGCGAAGGCCAGCGCGTCGCTCTCCGACGGCGGCGCGTTGCGGCGCAGCAGGGCGCGGACGCGCGCGGACAGCTCGTCGGGGTCGAACGGCTTGACCAGGTAGTCGTCGGCGCCCGCGTCCAGCCCGGCGACGCGCTCGGCCACGGCGTCGCGTGCGGTCAGCAGCAGGATCGGCACGCGCAGGCCCTTCGCGCGCAGCCGCCGCGTCACCGCGAGACCGTCCAGCCCGGGCATCGTCACGTCGAGGACGATCGCGTCGGGCACGGACCGCTCGACCGCGGCCAGCGCCGCTCCGCCGTCGGCCGCGGCCTCGACCGCATAGCCCTCGGCGCTCAGCGTGCGCTCGAGCATCCGGCGAATCGGTGCATCGTCATCGACCAAAAGGAGTGCGGCCACACACGAAAAGATGACAAAGGCCGACACGTTCGCCGCTCGTCAGAGTCTTCTCAAAGAGGAGGCGTAGAAAGACCCACGGATGGTGTGTGACATGGACAAGATCGAAACCCTGCTGGACGGCGCGCCGATGCCCGTGGCGCTCGACTGCAGCGGCGAGCCGCGGCACGTCCCGCCGGTCGTCTTCCGCTCCGCCTACCGGGTGGTGCGCGACGCGCTCGACGCCGCCACCTGCGCGTCCGAGGCGTCGGTGGCGATCGAGTTCATGCCGGGTGCGCTCGTCGTGCAGGTCGAGGACGACGGCGGCTCGGCGCGCGACTTCGACGAGCTGCGCGAGGTCGCGGCCGCGATCGGCGGCGGGCTGGCCGCCGCACCGGCGCCCGGCGGCTTCAGGGTCCGGGCGTGGCTGCCGACCGAAGGCCAGCCGCCGTCTCCCGTAGCGCCTCCAGCAGCGCATTGACCGCCGGGCGGCGCTCGCTGCCCCGCCGGATCGCCCCGAAGACCGTGCGGGTGAGCGGGTCCTCGGCGACGTCGCGCGCCACCGCGCCCGGGTCGCGGTCCGGTCGCACCAGGTCCGGCAGCAGCGTCACCGCGAGCCCGTTCGCGACCAGCGCGAGCAGCATCAGCAGGTCGTTGGAGCGGTGCCGGACGTCGGGCTCGAAGCCGCCCAGGGCCCGGCAGGCGCGCAGCGCGAGCTCGCTGTAGTGCGTGTCGGGCTTGCCGACCGCCCAGGCGTCGGCCTTCAGCGCGCGCAGCGACACCGGCCCGCCGTGCGCGGCCTCCGGATGCTCGGCGGGCAGCACGAGCCGGAAGCGCTCGGTGAGCAAGGGCTCGCGGTGCAGGCGCGGGTCGGGCGGGCGCGGGTGGAACGGGTACTCGTCGCCGAGCACGAGGTCCAGGCCGCCGAGCGCCAGCGTCGGCATCGTCATCTCCGGCTCGGCGTCCGTCACCTCCACCCGCAGCGCGGGATGGTCGCGCGCCAGCCGTTGCAGCGCCGGCGCGAGCAGGTACAGCCCGGCCGACTGGAACGTCGCCACGCGCACGGTGCCGGTGATCTGCTCGGCCGCGGCCTGCAGGTCGGCCTCGGCCTCCTCCACGCGTGCGAGCAGCGCGTCGGTGTGGCCGACGAGCGTGTGCGCGGCCGCCGTCAGCCGCACGTTGCGCCCCGCGCGCTCGAGCAGCGGAACGCCCGCCTCCTTCTCGAGCAGTGCGAGCTGCTGGGACACGGCGGAGGGCGAGTAGTCCAGCGCGGACGCGACCGCGCCGATCGTCCCGCGGTGGGCGAGCTCGCGCAGCAGGCGAAGGCGTCGGAGGTCGAGCATCGTGAAGAAGAATCGCACGATATCCCTCAGAACTTCCAGTGGATACGGACGATCGGCGCTGCTTTCCTCCCGACCATGAAGCAGCGAACTGGAGCCCTACTGGTGCTGGCGTCGGCGGTCGCGTTCGGCGTCATGCCGATCTTCGGCAAGCTCTCGTTCGAGGCGGGGGTCGGCGTCGCGACGCTGCTCTTCGTCCGCTTCGCGATCGCGACGCCGGTCCTGTGGGCCGCCGTCGCCGTCAAGCGCGCCGTGCCGCGCGACCGCGGCCCGGTGCTGCGGGCGCTGGCCCTCGGCGCCGTCGGCTACGCGATGCAGGCCGGGCTGTACTTCCTCGCGCTCGAGCGCATGGACGCGTCGGTCCTCTCGCTGATCCTCTACAGCTACCCCGCACTGGTGACGGGGGCGGCGATCATCCTCAGGCGCGAGTCGGCCAGCCGGCGGCGTCTCGTCGCCCTCGTCACCGCGTCCGGCGGCCTCGTGCTCGTCCTCGCGGGCGCGGGCGTCGGCTCGCTCGATCTCGCCGGGTGCGCGCTGGGCGCCGGGGCCGCGCTCACGTACACGACCTACATCCTCGTGTCCGACGGGGTGACCAAGGCGCTGGACCCGATCCCGCTCGCCGCGCTCGTGTCGACCGGCGCGCTCGTCACGCTGGGCACCGTCGCCGCGTCGATGGGCGCGCTCGACTTCGGCTTCGACCCGGTCGGCTGGCTATGGCTCGGCCTGGCCGCGCTCGTGTCCACGGTCGCCGCCGTGGTGCTGTTCTTCAGCGGGATGAGCCGCGTCGGCCCCAGCACGGCGGCGATCCTCTCGACGCTCGAGCCGCCGGTGACGGTCGCGCTCGTGTTCGTCACCTTCGGCGAGGCGCTCGGCGCCGTCCAGCTGCTCGGGGCGCTCGCCGTCATAGGCGCCGCGATCATCGTCAACCTTCCCTCGCGGGTGAAGACCGTCTGAAATCCGGGTAATCGAGGGGCCATGACCAGGCCCTTCGTCACCTGCGCGCTCAGCGCGCTGTTGCTTGCCGCTGTCCCGGCCGTCGCCGAAGCCAAGAACTACAAGGGACGAACCAGCCAGGGCCGTGTCGCCGAGCTGCGCACGGGCGCCGACGGGGTGGTGAACCGCGTCCGCCTCGGCTGGCGCGCACCCTGCGGCGAGGGCTACCGCTTCAACGAGCACACCACGTTCCGGCCGCGGCTCGATGTCGCCACCGCCGACGCGGTCCAGGACGCCGGCACCTACCGGGTGCGCTACCGCGGCGGCCTGCGTGCGCGCATCACCGTCACGCTCGCCGGTGCGCGCGACCCCGCCACCGACCGCTGGTCCGGCACGCTCGCGGGCAAGGTCATGGTCACGCGTCGCGGCAAGGTGATCGACCGGTGCGAGGTCAAGCAGCTCACCTGGAACGCCAGATAGCCTGGGGGACGTGCCGAAGCTCGTCTCCGTGAACGTCGGAACGCCCCAGCAGATCGCGATGCGTCGCGGGCGGCCGATGATGAGCGCCATCACCAAGCACCCGGTCGACGCCCGCGTGCGGGTGGAGGGCGTCAACGTGGCCGGGGACGCGCAGGCCGACCTGCGCGTCCACGGCGGGCCGGACAAGGCCGTCTACGCGTACGCGCGCGAGGACGCGGACTGGTGGGCGGCCGAGCTGGGCCGCGAGATCCCGGCGGGCATGTTCGGGGAGAACCTCACGACCGAGGGCATCGACGTCTCCGGCGCGCTGATCGGCGAGCGCTGGCGGATCGGGACCGTCGAGCTCGAGGTCTGCCAGCCGCGCCAGCCGTGCTCGAAGCTCGGCCTGCGCTTCCAGGACCTCAAGATGGTCAAGCGCTTCTCGCAGGCCAGCCGGCCGGGCGCCTACCTGCGGATCGTCACCGAGGGCGAGCTCGGCGCGGGCGACGCGATCGAGGTCACGCACCGCCCTTCCCACGACGTCACGATCGCGCTCGTCTCCGACGCCATCCTGCTCGACGACTCACTGCTGCCGCGCGCCGCGGTCGCGACGGAGCTGCCCGTGCCGCTGCGCGAGTGGATGCTCGCTCAGGCGGCCTGACGCGCGGCCGCGACGGCCAGCTGGTCGGCGCGGTCGTTGAGCGCCTTGTAGTCGAAGCCGGCGCCGGTCTCGTGCCCGCGCACCCAGTGCCAGCGGACGTTGCCGAGCCGTGCGACCTCCGCCTCCAGCGCCATCAGCAGGTCCTGGTTCTTGACCGCGGACCCCGAAGCGGTCTTCCAGCCCTTCTTCTTCCAGCCGGGCAGCCACTTGGTCATCGAGTTGAGCATCAGCTGCGAGTCGGTGACCACGACCACGTCCTGGCCGTCCGGCAGCGCGCGCAGGCCGTTCAGCGCCGCGGAGAGCTCCATCCGGTTGTTGGTGGTGAGCTTCTCCCCGCCGGAGAGCTCGACGTTCTCGCCCCCGTCGGCCGGGATCACGATGGCCGCCCAGCCGCCGGGGCCGGGGTTGCCCGAGCAGGCGCCGTCGGTCCAGACAGCCGCTTCACCGGGGCGGATTTCTACGGGGGAGTCCTTGCGGGGTGGCATTGGGAGTAGGGATAGCCTCAGTCTCGGACGCCATCGCGCCCCATACGCAACGGGCGCTCAGAACGCGATCTTCTCTGTCATGGACAATGAGTACATGGTGGACGAGCCCAAGAGCGAGATCGACTGGCGCGCGGTCCACACGATGCAGCTCGGGGCCACCGGGTTCATCGTCTTCCTGATGGTGGTCATCTGGGCCGCGACCGGCCTGGGTGAATACTTCTGGCCGATCTGGGTGTGGTTCGGGCTGTCGATCCCGCTCGCCGTCCAGTACGCGGTCAAGCGGGCGCTGGACGGGCCACGACGATGGCGGGCGCTCTCGGTCCACGCGGCCCTGTCGTGCGTGAGCGGCGCGATCCTCACGTTCATCTGGCTGTTGACCGGCTTCGGCTTCTGGCTGTTCTGGCCGCTGTTCGGGATGTCCGCCGTGCTGATCCTGCACGCCTTCCTCACCGTCTGGTGGCGGGCGCTGCATCCCAAGCGCGAGAAGGAGCTGACCGAGCGCGTGGACGTGCTCACCCGCACCCGCCGCGGCGCCCTGGACGCGCAGGCCGCGGAGCTGCGCCGCATCGAGCGTGACCTGCACGACGGGGCGCAGGCGCGCCTGGTCGCGCTGAGCATGCAGCTCGGCCGCGCCGAGGACCGGCTCGACGACCACCCCGAGGCCGCCGAGCTCGTGCGCAACGCCCGTGTCGAGGCGTCCAACGCGATCAAGGAGCTGCGGGATCTGGCGCGCGGCATCGCCCCGCCGGTGCTGGCGGACCGTGGCCTGCCGGCGGCGGTGGAGGCGCTCGGCGAGCGCTCCGCGCTGCCGGTGAAGGTCGACGCGCGGCTGGGGCGCCGGCTCTCGCCGGTGGTCGAGTCCGCGGCCTACTTCGTGGTCGCCGAGTCACTGACCAACGCCGCCAAGTACGCCCGCGGGGCCGCCGCCAAGGTCTCCCTGTTCGAGGAGAGCGGGCGCCTGGTGGTCGAGGTCGACGACAACGGCCCGGGCGGCGCGAACCCCGAGGGCAACGGGCTGTCCGGGCTCAAGAGCCGTGTCGAGGCGCTGGATGGCATCCTGGTGGTGGTGAGTAACCCAGGGGAGGGCACGACCGTGCACGCCGAACTGCCGTGCGAGTAGTCATCGCGGAGGACCAAGCGCTGTTGCGGGAGGGCATCGTCGCCCTCCTGCGCGAAAAGGGATTCGACGTCGTAGCCCAGGCCGAGGACGGACCTGGGCTGCTGCGCATCTTGAGCGGGCACAAGCCGGACCTCGCGATCGTCGACGTCCGGCTTCCACCGACGTTCACCGACGAAGGCATCAGAGCGGCACTGGAGGCCCGGGCGAAATACCCGGGCCTCGGCGTGTTGATCCTGTCCGCGTACGTCGAGCCGGTCTACACGGCCGAGCTGCTCGACAGCGGCGGGGAGGGGGGCGTCGGCTACCTGCTCAAGGAGCGGGTGGGGGACGTGAAGGCGTTCGTCGCCGCCGTCGAGAGCGTGGCCCGCGGCGGCACCGCGCTCGACCGCGAGGTCGTGTCCGAGCTCGTGCGCCGGCGCGACCCGGACGGCACCGACGGCGCCCTCGGCGCGCTGACGCCACGGGAGCGCGAGGTGCTGGGCCTGATGGCCGAGGGCCGCACCAACACCGCGATCGCCCGCGCGCTCGTGGTCACGCCCGGCGCGGTCGAGAAGCACATCTCCAACATCTTCAGCAAGCTCGACCTGCCCGCGTCCGACGAGGACCACCGGCGGGTCCTGGCCGTTCTGGCCTTCCTGCGGCAGGGGTAGGGCTGACCTCAGTGCGGGACGCCCGCGCGCCGCATGGATCGGCGCGCGCCGCGGACCGATGCTGTGAGCATGCTCCCAACGCTCGATCGCACGGCCCGTGACGCGGCCTATCTGACCTTCACGCTGCTGACGTCGATCGCCGCGCTGGCGGTCTGGATCGTCGCCCTCACGGTCTCCCTGACCTTCGGCATCCTCGTCATCGGCCTGCCGATCGTGCTCGCCTCGGTCTACCTGATGCGCTGGACGGCCGAGCTGGACCGCCAGAACGCGGCGCTCGTCTTCGGTCGACCCGTCCGCGGCCACTATCGCTCGCACCGGGCGCCCGGCCTGTTCTCGCGCGTGTTCGTGACCTTGCGCGACCCGCAGGTGTGGCGGGACCTCGCGTGGCTGATCACGCACTCGGTCGTCGGGATGGCGTTCGGCGCGCTGGCCGTGTCGCTGATCGTCGGCACGCTCGGCACCGCCACGCTTCCGCTCTGGTACTGGGCGGTGCCCGGCGGCTACGAGCTCGGCGCGTACACCGTGGACACGTTCACCGAGGCCGTGCTGACCATGCTGCTGGCGGTGCCGTTCGCGTTCATCACGGTGTGGGTGATGCGAGGCATGGCGAAGTTCCACGCCTCGCTCGCCGTCGAGCTGCTGGGCCGTTACTAGGGAAGCTCGCCGATCCTCGTGACCCGGCCGGCCGCGAGGAACGTCTCGGTCTGCCCGCGCTCGGACCACTCGAGCAGCTCGCTGGTGTCCGGGTCGAAGATGATCGTGACGCCGCCGATCGTGACGCCGCGGCCGCTGCGGCCGCGGCGGTCGACCGCCTCCGGCAGCGGCGTCGCGCCGTCGTAGTGGCTCAGAACGGTGATCAGCGCGGCGCGCTGGTCCGGGGTGACGTTCGCGCGGGCGAGCAGGAGCACGATGTCGCGCAGCACCTGGTACGCCGCCCGGTCCGCGGCCGGATCCCAGCCACCGCCGGGCGACCAGCGGCCGTCCTCGTGCGCTTGGAAGAGCAGCTTTCCGAGCGCGTCGGGGTCGGTCGGGAGCTCGTTCAGCGGGACCTTCGCCAGCCCGGCGTCGCCGTACAGGTTCGGGATGTCCTCGGGCGTGTTGAACTCGCGCGGCTTGAGCACGCTCTGCGCGTAGCCGCGCCTGGACGCCTCCCACTGCGCGAGCTGCTCGGGCGTCATCCGCTCGCGCGCCTTGCGGGGGATCTCCGGGGCCGTGATCGTGCCTGAGACCAGCTTGGTGGTGGTCGTGCGGCGGCCCTGCCACTCGCTGTCGCTCCACCAGCGCTCCGTGGCCTCGATCGTGTGCGTCGCGGTCTCGCGGCGGTCGATCGACTCGAGGTAGCGATAGCCGGTCCACGGAGCCGGAGCGTCCTGCTCGGCGGCGGTCTGCGCGGTGGAGGTGAGGATGGCCGCGACGGTCGTCGGGGCCTGCTCGGACGGCAGCGCGGCGAACGTGATGCTCGCGGTGGCGGTGGCGGCGACGGCGATGCCCGCGATCCGCGTGCGACGACGGCGCGTGCGCCGGTCGGCGATCGTGAGCAGGCGCGCGATCTCCTCGTCCGTGGGCTCGTGCGGCTGCAGCGGTGAGAGGCGGTCTTCGAGCTTCATCGGTCGGTCTCCAGGGTCTCGCGCAGAGCTTCGCGGCCGCGGCTGAGCAGCGAGCGGACGGTCGCGGGGCGGCACCCGAGCGCGTGGGCGATCGCGGCGTCGGGCAGGTCGTGGACGTAGCGCAGCGTCAGCGCGGCTCGCTGGCGTGGGGGAAGGGGCGCGAGGAGCGCGAGCGCGTCGTCGAGGCTCGGCTGCTCGGCGTGCGGTTCGTGGTGCGGCTCGAGCAGCACGGTCGGGCGGCGCCTGCGCGCGAGGTCGATCGCCTTGCGCACCGCGACCTTGTGCAGCCACGCGTCGAGCTTGGCCGGGTCGCGGAGCTGGCGGGCGCGCTGGATGGCGACGATCGCCACCTCCTGCGCGACATCCTCGGCGGCGGCGTGGTCGCCGAGCACGCCGAGCGCGGTCGCGCGTGCGATTGCGAGCGCGCGGGCGGCGAGCTCCGTGCGCGAGTCGGTGCGCGCCTTCGCTCTGGGGAGCGCGACGGCGATCACGCGGTTGGGATGGGGTTGACCATGCCCCATAGACGGCGCGAAGACCTAGTTCTGTGGCAGCACGAGGTCGAGGATCCGGTCCAGGTCGCGCTCGATCTCCGGATCGGTCCACTCGTGCACGTGCGCGGGGTGGTGGAAGCGGGTCGTAGCCTGCAGCAGCGGGCGGCCCTTGTCGCCGACCATCGCCTCGAGTTGCTCGATCAGCCAGTTGACGTGCTCGTCGACGACGGCACTCTGCTCGTCGCACAGCGCCTGATAGGTGGCGAACAGCTCCGGGTCCACGCGCGCGGTGCCGCGCTTGGCCGCCGACAGCGTGCGGATCCACTCACGCGGGTCGTCGATCGGCTCCAGGGTCGCGTGGAACTCGTGCAGCCAGCGGCGGGTGACCGCCTCCCGCAGCGCCTGCTTGGACGGGAAGTGCCGGTAGACGGCGCCGTGGCTGACCCCGAGTGCGCGCGCCACGTCGACGACGTTGGCCTTCTGCGGCCCGTGGCGGCGGAGGACTTCCTCCGCCGCTTCCAGGATGCGCTCGGGGGTCAGCGGCTGCGTCATGCCGACAAATGTGACATCTGCGCCGCGGGGTAGCGCTCGCCGGCGGCGGCGTCGGCGGGCACGGCGGCCTCGATGCGCGCCGGGGTGTCGACGTCGAGCTCGAGCGCCTTCAGGGCCTCGGCGAGGCGCTCGCGGCGGCGCGCGCCGATCAGCGGCACGATGTCCTCGCCGCGGGACAGCGCCCAGGCGATCGCGGCCTGCGCGGGGGTCGCCCCGGCCTCCTCGGCCGTGGCGCGCAGGGTCTCGACGAGCGCGAGGTTGCGGTCCAGGTTCTCGCCCTGGAAGCGCGGGCTGAAGCCGCGGAAGTCGGTCGCGCTCATCTCACGGTCCTTGCTCCAGTGGCCGGACAGCAGGCCGCGGCTGAGCACGCCGTACGCGGTGACGCCGATGCCGTTCGCGCGCGCGGCGGGCAGGATCTCCGTCTCGATCCCGCGGCTGATCAGGCTGTACTCGAACTGCAGGTCCGAGATCGGCGCGGTCTGCGCGGCACGGCTGACGACGTCCGCGCTGGACTCCGAGAGGCCGATGTGACGGACGTACCCGGCCTCGACGAGCTCCTGGATGGCGCCGACGGTCTCCTCGATCGGCACGTCCGGGTCCGTGCGCGCGAGCCGGTAGATGTCGACGTGGTCGGTGCCGAGCCGGCTGAGCGTGTAGGCGAGGAAGTTCTTGACCGCCTGCGGGCGGCCGTCGTAGCCGATCCAGCCACCGGCCGGGTCGCGCAGCGCGCCGAACTTGACGCTGATCGTCATCGCGTCGCGGTCCTTGCCCGCGAGCGCCTCCCGGATCAGGAGCTCGTTGTGGCCCATGCCGTAGAAGTCGCCCGTGTCGATGAGCGTGATGCCTGCGTCGAGCGCGGCGTGGATGGTCGCGATCGACTCGGCGCGGTCGGCGGGGCCGTAGAGATCGGACATGCCCATGGCGCCGAGACCGAGAGCGGAGACGGTGGGGCCGGTCTTTCCGAGCTGACGAGTAAACATGAGATGCAAGGTGACAGATTTCATATTCTGTCACCGCGACGATGTCATCTGCGTGCGGGGCTCAGCGCTGGCGCCTTCAATGCGCGCGCACGGCGGAGAACGCCAGGACGTCGGTCAGCGTCTCGAAGTGACGGTCGACGTGCAGGACGTCGGCGGCGTGCTGCTGCGCGCACGCTGCGATCAGCAGGTCCGGGAGCGACACGCGGTGCCGGCCACGGGAGGCGAGCTCGCGCTGGGCGGTCACCGCGATGCCGAACGTCTCGGCGTCCATGCGCAGGTCGCGGAACGCGGCCAGATCCTGCTCGAGCCGTGCGTAGCCGTCAGCGCTGCGGGCGCTGTAGAGCAGCTCCAGACGCGTCATCGCGCACAGGCAGAGCTCGTCCTCATCGGCGACGGTGAGCGCGCCGCGGACGTACGCGGACTTGTCGATCAGCAGCAGTCTCAACGCCAGGCGGCGTCGGAGAGCAGCTCGTCGACGTCGACGAGCGAGCGCGCGCGGCTCAGCGCTTCGCGCTGGCGCTGGAGGCGGGCCGCGCGGTCGCGCGCGGCGGCGTCGGACGCGATCGCGTCATGGCCGGTGGCGGCGAGCCGCAGCAGCAGCTCGCGCCGGTCGTGCACGTCGGGCCACCGCTGCTGCGCGTCGTCGAGCATCCGAGCCATCTTCCCGGTGTCCGTGATCGCGTAGCGAGGACGGCTCGTCGGCACCGGCGCCAGTGTAACACCGGCGCCGGTAGGTGTCACACCGCGGCTAGTTGCCGACGCCGACCGTGACGGAGATCGACGTGACCGGCGGGGGAGGGGTGGCGCCCGAGGCGATCAGGGCCTGGTACTGCGCGACGGCCTCGGCGTAGGTGACGTTGTAGAAGACGAAGCCGCCGATGCTGATCACGGACGTGAACGTCGGCTCGGGAGCCAGGGCGGGCGTCGGCTCGGACGTCTGGACCGCCTCGACCGCCGGGACGGACGCGGTCTGGACGGCGACCGGCTTGGCGGCCTTCTTCTTGGCGGGCGCCTTCTTCTTCTTGGCGACGGCGGTGCGCTTGGTCTTCTTGGTGGCGGCGTCGGCGGGATCGGCAGCGGCCGGGACGGCAGCGACGGCAAGGGCCAGGGCAGCGAGGCCGGTGCGAAGGAGGGTGGTCACACTCCCGGTATCGGCACCTGACCGTTTGGGTTGAATCGGTGACGTCCTTGCGCACCGGTCCGCGGAACCTGGAATGGTTGGACCCGTTCCGCCGTCTGGCTGTTGAGGCAACCGTGATCCACGACCGCGAAGAGCAGACCCAGCAGCTGCGCTCCCCGGCCCAGGCCGCTCCGTCGCCGACGCCGCACCGGGCGCTGCTCGCGCTCCAGCAGAGCGCCGGCAACCAGGCGGTGGCGAAGCTCCTGCGCCTGGAGACCACGCCCACCGCGCGCGACGGCGTCGCCGCGGCGGCCGAGACGATCGCCACCTACTTCATCAACGCCCCGACGTCGGCCCGGCGCGAGCAGCTGCTGCAGACGCTGCTGCAGAACCGCGACCGGGCGGCCGAGCTGCGCGCGGCCTACGAGGGGACCTGGAAGCGCGACCTCGACCGGGATCTCGCGTCGATGGGCGGCGCCGACGCCCTGCGCGCGCTGGATTCGCTCAACTACGGCGAGCTGCGCCCGATGTCGAAGGTGCTGATCGCGCTCGGCGGCGCGGGCACGGACACGACGACGCTGTTCCGCGTGCTCAAGGAGTGCAACCGCGCGGCGCCGGCCGGCCAGGGCTTCGCGCGCTTCGAGACCATGTGGTCTGCCGTCACCGGCTCGCTGCCCGACACCGTGTTCCCGGACTTCAAGTCCCAGACGCTGAGCGCGGCGCTCGACGAGGACCTCGACGGCTACGAGCTGGTGAAGGCCCACGCCACGCTCGCCTACGGCGACCTGCGCCCGATCGACAAGGTCTACATCGCCACGATCCAGTCCGGGACCGACGAGGCGATGCTGTTCGAGGGTCTCGCGCGCTGCAACCCGAACACCATCGAGGCCGACTTCCAGGCGTACGAGTTCCGCAATCTCGCGTTCTCCGACAACGCGAGCTCGATCTGGGACGCGCTGGACGCCGAGCTCTCGGGCGAGGACTACCGGCGCGCGCTCGCGCTGCTGGGCCGCGAGCCCAACCCGGAGTACGGCTGGGTCTTCGGGTCGAGCGAGAAGACGCGCAAGCTCGGCGACAACCAGCGGCTCGTCGCGCTCGTCAAGGCCGCCGTGCACGGCGCCGGCACCAACGTCGAGCTGATCATGAGCGCGATCGACGAGGCCACGCAGGCCGAGCGCGACGTCCTGCGCGCCGAGGTCGAGGCCCGCAGCGACCCGCTCGGCCTGGCGGGCTGGTTCGGCGACCTCTCCAGCGGTGAGCTGAGCCGCCTGAAGGCCAAGCTCGGCATCCAGGAGAGCGCCGCCGACGCCGCCGGACAGGTCACCGACGGACAGCTCGCCGACCCCGCCGTGCAGCTGCTGCGCAGCCTCGGCGGCGTCGACCGCAGCAC
Source organism: Solirubrobacter deserti (assembly GCF_003344625.1). Lineage (GTDB taxonomy): Bacteria > Actinomycetota > Thermoleophilia > Solirubrobacterales > Solirubrobacteraceae > Solirubrobacter > Solirubrobacter deserti. Next base: position 939,511 of record NZ_QPKJ02000001.1, read on the forward strand.
GATCTTCGACCAGCTCAAGCTCTCCGCGGGCGCGACGTGGGCGCGCTTCAAGGCCGAGTGGGAGAAGGGGAGAGGCCCCTTCAACGAGTACGTGTCGGCGAACACCACCGCGATCGAGAAGGGCTACCTCAGCGGCACGATCTTCTCCACGGACCTGGACCTGCGCCTGAACTTCTGCTTCGGCGTGCTCAGCGACGACGAGGACTACTTCTTCCACCTGCTCGGCAACTTCGCGTCCAACGCCGACAAGCGCCGGCTGGCGGGCGACGCGAAGTTCATGGGAGACATGCGCTCGGCGCTGTCCAGCAGCGAGCTCGGCCGGGCGATCACGCTGCTCAAGCCGTCCGACCTCACGCCGCAGGAGAACGCCAAGTGGCTCACGCAGGCGGTCGAGCGCGAGCGCAGCGGCTTCTTCGACCTGTTCAGCTCCACGGGCGACGCGGTCGCCGACGAGAACCGCGAGCTGCAGGCCGGCACGACGCTCGCCGGCCTGGACGGCAACCTCACACCCGAGGAGCGCCGGCTGCTCGAGCAGCGCGGGGCGCGCACGCAGGGCGCGCTCGACGACTACACGGCGGCGCGCGACGAGTTCGCCAACACCGCGTCGATGGTCGCCAACACCGCGGTGTCGGTGATCATCGCCGCGATCACCGGCGGCGCGGCGGGCCCGATCGTGCTCGCCCAGCTCGCCCGCGCGGCGGCCGCGATGGCCGTGGCCAAGGTGCTCACGGAGAAGGTCATCCGCGGCGACCGCTTCGACATCATCGGCGCCGACGGCGCGGTCGCGTTCGCCACGGGCGCCGTCGAGGGCGTGATGAACGTCTCCGGCGGCCTGGCGGCCAAGGGCGTGATCGGCGCGCAGCTGGACGCGGTCGGCCTGTCGGCCAAGGCGGCGTCCGGGTCGCTGTTCCGCGGCGCCGCCCGCAACGGCCTGCTGGCCGTCACCGAGGGCACGCTCGCCGGCGGCTCGACCTCGATGGTGGACACGATGGCGCGCGACGAGACCTGGCGCCAGGGCATCGCCGAAGGCCTCGAGCGCGTCGCGTCGAGCACCGCCGGCGGCGCGGCCACCGGCGCCGGCATGGCGCTCTCCCTGCACGCCGCGCTCGGCGGCATCAAGGCGCTCCGGGGCGCGCCGGAGGAGGCGCTGCCGCTCTCGCACGCGGACAATCCGCTCGTCGGCAAGGTCCTGGCCGGCGACGAGGGCGCGATGAAGCGGCTCGTCACCCGCATGGAGCGCTGGGAGAAGGGGATCGGCGAGCTCAAGAACGGCACCGGGCTCGGCGAAGGGCTCGAGAAGGCCATGCGTGACGAGCTGGTCGCGAAGCTGGTCGCGCATCGCCAGGGGATCGTCGAGACGCTGGGCAAGCAGTTCAACGCGCACGCCGTGGGCGACGCGAGCGCCGAGGCCGGCAGCGACGTCGACCTCAATGTCAAGGGCGACGACGCCGGCGCGAAGCTGATCGCCGCCGAGCAGTACATGGAGAGCGCCTATCCGGGCTGGCAGAAGAAGTACCGGATGGGGCTGCTGATCGACGCGAGCCGGATCGGCAGCGCCGAGGAGCTGATCGCCGCGCTGCCCGCGGACGCCAAGGCGCGCGTGCGGGCGCGCGTGACGCAGGAGACGGCGACGCTCATGTACGCGCGCCGGCTGAGCTTCCTCCAGGGCGCCGAGCGCGCCGCCATGGAGGCCGACCCGCCGCCGGGGGTGGACGTCGGACGCGCCAAGCAGCTCGCGGCCCTGGGCGGGGATGCGCGGATCCAGATGCGCAACGAGGCGCTGCTCAAGGGCGACCAGCTGCTGGCGGAGCTCAAGACCACCACCGATCCCGCGGTGAAGGCGCAGCTCGCCGAGAAGGTCACGTTCCAGCAGATGCTCGCCAACGCGATGGACGACGAGGCGTACATCTCCGCCGGCGGCGTGAAGGGCTTCGCGCTCGGCCAGAAGCTGACCAACGCGGCCGAGCAGTACCAGGCGCTGCTCGACCAGGTCGGGATGATCGCGCACACCGTCAAGGAGGCGGGCGGCGTGATCGAGGCCGCACGCCGCTACGAGCTGTTCAAGTACGTGTTCCGGATCTGCCAGCTGTTCGAGCAGGCGGGCATCCAGGACGAGCGGCTGGCGTTCTTCAAGAACTGGTCCGAGCTGGTGTACCGCGTGGACCGCGAGGCGACCGGCGCGCTCGACCGTCCGGGCCCGATCGAGCTCGCGGGCAGCGCGAAGAAGGCGAGCGTGATGACCGACGCGGGCGCGCCGCAGACCGCGCCCTCGGACCGCTTCCTGCTCGACAACTACGGGCGCTTCGGCGAGATGGTCGAGCACCACGGCCTCGACCTCGCCAAGCAGGCGGACGCCGGCGGCGGCGCGTCCGGCTCGCCGCAGCTGCTCCGGCTTCCGCGTCCGACGCCCGCCGACGGCGTCGGCGGCGCGGCCTCACCGGCCGTGCCCACGGCGATCGCGGGGGACAGCGCCGCGCTGATGCAGCGGCTCACGCAGTCACGCCGGACGCTCGAGCAGGAGATCGCCGACACCGAGGCCTTCCCGGCCCAGAAGCTGGCGGCCGAGCGCATGCTGGCCGACATCAAGGCCAAGCCGTTCCGCCAGCTCACGCCCGCCGACCTGATGGTGAGCGCCGCGGTCCAGCAGACGCTGTTCGACGCCGCGGGCGGCGCCGTCGACCGCATGAAGGCGTTCGCCGCGCAGATGCTCAAGGGCGCCGACGCGGAGATCATCTCGATCCGCAAGCGCGAGGACCTCGCCGGGTTCGTGACCGGCATCCTCGAGAAGTGCGAGCGCAAGCACTATCCGATCCTCGGCCAGATGGACGACATCATCCGCGGGCGCCTGAACATCACGGACGGGCCGGAGGTCGCCCGGGTCGCGCAGGCGATGCGCGAGCAGTCCGGGTTCCGGGTGACGGACGTCGTCGAGCCGCGCATCATCAAGGACACCGGCGTGACCCGCTACCCGCGCTGGCACATCATCGTCGAGGACCCGCAGACCGGGCTCACGCACGAGTGGCAGATCGGCACGCGCGCGACGAGCTCGCTCTACGAGACCAAGGGCATCAAGATCCCGGGGGAGCTCGAGGCGGCGGCCAAGAGGCTCGGCAAGCACTTCCGCAACGACATCCACGACATCGAGTACGACATCTTCCAGGCCTTCGCCAAGCGCGAGCCGGCGGCGGCCGCGGAGCTCGGCATCCCGCAGTTCGTTACCAAGGTCGCGCAGGCCTCCGACCGCTCGGGCGCGGGCGCGGCGCACACCGGCCTCGGCGCGGACATCGCGTCGCTGCACGACGAAGCCGGCCGGATCCTGCAGGCGCTGGTCGACAAGGTCGGCGCCGACGACGTCGCGAGGCTCCTGCATTGAGCCACCGCGTGATCCACGACGAACGGCTGCGCCAGGCGTGGGCCCGCTGCCCGGACGACAACCACGTGCTCGTTCCGACCGGCGCCATGTACTCCAGCGACGAGTCCGGCCGTACGTGGTCGATCGCGTTCACGTGCCCGGAGCACCCGGAGGAGCTGCTGCGCCTGTGGAAGCCGGAGCTGCAGCCGCTGATCGACGAGGTGCTCGCGGGAGTGGACGTGGAGTCGCTCCCGCTCGTCGATCGACCCACTTGAAACGGGTCGGGACACAAAACCTTCTGCTGCCGTTACCAAAGCTCTGGACTTCCGCCCGCGTCTTGGCATAAGGTACGCACAGTCCGGGTGAGGTTGCCGACAGTGAAGTCGGGAACCGTTCGAGGAGGAGAGGGCACTTGTTGGCACACCGGAAGGTGCGAGGAGCGATCGCGGCCGCGTTGGCGGCCGGCGCGATGCTCACCGGCGCGACCGCCGCGGAGGCGCAGCGCGCGCCGTCCATGGGCGAGGGCGCGCCCGTGGGGCAGAGCGGCATCCAGCTGTACAACTTCAGGGACTACCTGAGCAACGGCTCGGGCGAGATCCTGTGTCCGGCCTCGCCGGCACCTCCGACGCCGTACTGCACGCCGACGCTCCCGCCGAACACGGTGATGGGGCGGATGGAGCGCCTGCTGGCGTTCCTGCAGGCGAACGACATCAAGAACGTCGAGCTCTACGGGTTCCCGGGCAACCCGTTCCCGAGCTCGAGCAGCCCGCAGGGCAACCTGCAGGGGACGATCGAGCTGCGGGCGCTGGGTGACAAGTACGGGATCCGCTTCCCGGCGCGCCACGGCAGCCTCAACGAGGCCCGCTGGGACGCGGAGATCGCGCACGCGAAGATCCTCGGCCAGGACCACCTGGGTGAGGGCAGCCTCGGCGGGATCGGCGGCCTCGGCAGCTACACCCAGACGCTGACGACGGCGCAGACGCTCAACCGGCTGGGCAAGCGCTCGGTCGAGGCGGGCCTCGGGCCGGCGTACTTCCACAACCACAACGCCGAGTTCAGCACGCGCTTCATCGACTCCCAGGGCGACGGGCAGAACAAGAGCGCGTGGGAGATCGTGATGGAGCGCACCGATCCGCGCTACGTCGTCGCGCAGATCGACATCGGCTGGGCCGTCTGCGGCGCGTCGGGCCACGCGACCCCGGTCGACCCGGGCGTCGGCGCGGCCTACGTCAACCAGATGATCCAGAAGTTCGGTCGCCGCGTGATCTCCTTCCACGTCAAGGACATGGACCCGGCCGGCATCCGCCCGAGCTGCGGCGACGCCGACCAGCGCACGCTCGGTCAGGGCGGCATCAACTTCGGCCCGCTGTTCGCCTCGGGCAAGAACAAGACGCGCTACTACTTCTCCGAGCGCGATCCGGTCGCGATCGGTGGGCCGACGAACTTCAACCCGTTCACCAACGCGGGGGACGGCGCCAAGGCGCTGCGCGCGAACCCGATGCCTTCGCTGAAGGCCGCTCCGAAGCTGTTCCCGTCGGTGCCGGTGGGCACGGCGGCGTCGGCCAACCAGGCGCCGATCCTGGTCACCAACGACGGTGACGCGCCGATGGTGATCGCCTCGGGGGCCGACGCGATCAAGATCGAGGCCGAGGAGGCCGACGGCGGCGCCGCCACAGCCGCGGACTTCGCCGTGGTCAGCGAGGACTGCCGCGGCAAGTCGATCGCGCCGAAGGGCACCTGCACGATCAACGTCGGCTACAAGCCGACCCGCGCCGGATACACGTCGGTCGCGCGCCTGGTGATCGACGCCAACGGCGACGACGCCGTCGAGCGCGTCCTGCTCGCCGGCACGCAGACGGCGCCGGACACGTCCGCGCCCACCGTGGTCGCGCAGATCAACGGCCGGACGCCCGCGACCAGCTACACCGCGCCCGTGACGTTCACGGTGCGCGCGACCGACGGCACCGGCGCGGCCGGTGTCGAGTACATCGAGCGCCGGATCGACGGCGGCGCGTGGACGCGGGCCGACAACACCAGCAGCGCCGAGCCGTTCGAGACCTCGTTCACGGTGGCCGGCAACGGCTCGCACACGGTCGAGTTCCGCGCGCGCGACCGCGCCGGCAACGTGTCCGACCCGGTCGGCTCGGTCACGTTCTCGATCTCCGCGCCCACCGGCGGCTGCAACGCGCTGTCGGACCAGTTCGACGGCACGGCGGTCGACAACAAGTGGCAGGTCGTGAACCCGGTCGCCGGCAAGGCGCCGACGGTCGCCAACGGCCATCTCACGATGCCGATGCTGCGCGGCGATCTCTACCAGGACCAGGGCACCGCCCAGACGCTCCTGCAGCCCATGCCGACGGGCTCGTGGGTCGCGACCGCCAAGTTCAAGCACGCGAACATCAACGCCGACGGCAAGGCGGCCGGCCTGGCGCTGATCAACACGCTCAACCCGAACAACCTGCTCAAGACGACGGTCCAGTACAAGAACGACGTCGACCCGAACACGTCCGGCAACCAGAACGGCAAGTGGGCCGAGCGCGTGCTGACGTCCAACAACCAGTCGATCACGATCCCGCCGGCGACGGTGCCGTGGCCCAACTCGGGCGCGCTGAACCTGACGGGCGAGTACGTCTACGTCCGCTTCGTCTATGACGACGCGACCAAGCAGATCACGACCTGGAGCTCCGCCAACGGCACGACGTTCGCGTCCTTCGGCGCCCCGATCTCGGTCACGCAGTACCTGTCCGGGGCCGGTGGCCTGCGCGTCGGCGTGTTCTCCAAGCACGACGGCTCGGCCGACAGCACCGTCGACTTCGACGCGTTCAACGTCGTCTCGGGCGCCGACCCGCAGACGCCGGGCGACGACTGCGGCGGCATCAAGGGCTGCCCGCAGGTCGACGAGTTCAACGGCACGGCGCTGGACTCCAAGTGGGAGATCGTCAATCCGACGCCGGCGAACCTGGCCGTCGCCAACGGCAACCTCTCGCTGACGAGCGCGCAGGGCGACGTCAACCAGGGCAACTTCACCGCGCGCAACATCCTCCTGCAGGCGGTCCCGACGGGTCCGTGGACGATGACCGCCAAGCTCGACCACACGACGGTCAACCAGAACGGTCGTGCCGGTGGCGTGGTGCTCTACGGCGCCCAGAGCCCGAACTACTTCGCGAAGTTCAGCATCCAGTACAAGAACACCGACCTCTCGGGCCAGCCGATGAACGCGTTCTGGGCCGAGCGCGCGCTGACCTCCAACGGCACGAACAACAACGCGCACGGCGGCCAGTACCCGAACTCGGGCAAGCTGACCCCGACGTCGAACGACCTCTGGCTGCGCGCGTCCTACGACGGGACGAGCGTGACCACGCTGTACTCGTACGACGGGACGACGTTCACCGCCGTCGGCCCGGCGATCCCGGTCAACGCGTCGACGTTCGGCGCGGCCGGCATCACGAAGATCGGCCTGTTCGTCAAGCACGACGGGGGCGGCACCGCGGCTCCCATCCGCTTTGACTCGTTCAACGTGACGGCCGGCAGCTGCGGCTCCGCGCCCGACACGACGGCCGCGACGACCACCCACACGCTCGATCCGGCCGCTCCGGACGGGTCCGCCGGGTGGTACAAGGGCAACGTCAAGGTCACGCTGGCCGCGACTGACAACACGGGCGGCTCGGGCGTGGACTACGTCGAGTACCGCACGCAGGGCGCCGCGACGTGGACGCGCTACAGCGTGCCGTTCACGGTCGACGCGGCCGGCAGCACGACGATCGAGTACCGCTCGGTCGACAAGGCCGCCAACACCGAGACGACCCGCTCGGTGACGTTCATGATCGACAAGGCCGCTCCGGCGACGACGGTCAAGCTCAACGGCGCCGCGCCGGCCGCGGGCTACACCGGTCCGGTGACGGTCGCGCTCGAGGCGGCCGACGGCACGGGCTCGGGCGTGGCGAAGACCGAGGTCCGCGTCGACGGCGGCGCCTGGACGGCGTACACCGGGACGTTCCAGGTCACGGGCAACGGCGCGCACAGCGTCGAGTTCCGCTCGACCGACGCGGCGGGCAACGTGGAGACGGCCGGCAAGGTCGACTTCACGATCACGCCGAGCGAGTCCGTCTCCGAGGACGCTGACGTCGTCGCTCAGATCGGGCGCGTGCTGGGCATCTCGCTCCAGGGCGGGAGCGTGGCGCTCGGGGCGATGCAGCCGGGCGTGGCGCAGGACTACGACAGCGAGCTCACGGTGCGGGCGACGTCGAGCCTGCGCTCCTCGCGGCTGACGATCCATGACGAGAGCACCACGGCCACGGGGCACCTGGTCAACGGCACCTTCCCGCTGCCGCAGCCGCTGAAGGTGGCCGCCGGCACCGGCGCGTACGGTGCGGTCGGCGGCACGTCCGCGCCGACGGTGCTCGCCACGTGGGCGCACCCGCTCGCCAACGAGGCGGTGGCGGTCAAGTTCCGCCAGTCCGTCGCGTCGACCGACCGCCTGCTGGCCGGGAGCTACAGCAAGCGCCTCACGCTCACCCTGTCGGCGACCACGCCGTAGAGCTACCGGGGGGTCCCTGTCCCCGCGGCCTCCTGCCGCGGGGACAGGTCCGGTCCGCTTGCCATTGCATGTGGATTGCATGCAGTGCATGCACACTGATAGCATCGGGGCATGAACGTGCAGGTCCGCGACGTGCCGGATGATGTGCACCGCCGGCTCAAAGCCCAGGCCGCGATGGCGGGGCAGTCGCTCAACGAGTTTCTGCTCGAGCACATGCGCCAAATCGCGAGCACGCCCACGGTCGACGAGCTCGCCGAGCGCATCCGGGGGCGTGCGACGGCCGAGCTGCCGCCGAGCGCCGACGTGCTGCGCGGCGAACGCCGGTGATCGTCCTCGACGCATCGGCGCTCGCGGACTTCCTGCTCGGTCGCGAAGCCGCACTCGCGACGATCCTCGGCGCGCTCGAGGGCCGGGAGCACGAGTGGCTGCACGCGCCCGAGCTGATCGAGCCCGAGACGCTCAGCGTGCTGCGCCGGCACGCGCTCAGCGGCGCCATCAGCGCCGAGCGCGCGCGGGCCGCGCTGGACGATCTCGGCGATCTGCGGCTGATGCGACACCCGCACGCGCCGCTGCGCGAACGCGTGTGGGCGCTGCGCCACAACCTGACGAGTTACGACGCCACGTATCTGGCCCTGGCCGAGGCGCTGCCCGATCCGCTGCTGATCACCGGGGACAGAGGGCTCTTCGACGTGGCCCGTCGCTCCGTTGAATGCTCGCTAATCGACGTTATGTGAACCTGCACATCAACTCAGGGCGAGGGCCACGTTCACGGGTACCCTCATCGATCCCGTGCGCACGCTTCTCGTCCTGGCCGTGCTGGCCGCACTCATCTCGCCCACGACCGCCCACGCGTGGATTCCCGACGACAAGGGCATCGGCGGCCTCGGGTGGCAGGCCGACCAGTGGAACTTCCTGCCCGGGACCGGCGTCGACGCCCCGCGCGCGTGGGACAACCTGTTCGCCGCGGGCCGGCCGGGCGGCAAGGGCGTCAAGATCGCCGTGCTCGACAGCGGCGCGGCGTACCGCTCCAACGGGCGGTTCAAGCAGTCGCCGGAGCTCAAGTCGATCCGCTTCGCCAAGGGCTACGACTTCTGCGCGCGCACGAGCGACGGGTTCAACGCGTGTGAGGGCCGCGACGCGTACCCGAACGACGACTACGGCCACGGGACGCACGTCATCAGCACGATCGCGGAGACCACGGGCAACGGCGTCGGGCTGACCGGGCTCGCGTACGGCGCGACGATCATCCCGGTCAAGGTGCTCAACGCGCGTGGCGAAGGCGACGAGGCGACGATCGCCGCCGGCATCCGCTACGCCGTCAAGCAGGGCGCGCAGGTGATCAACCTCTCGTTCGAGTTCGGCGAGGGCACCACGTCGGCGAACCAGATCCGGTCGATCGCCGCGGCGGTCCGGTACGCGCGCTCGAAGAACGTCACGCTCGTGGCGGCGTCCGGGAACACGAAGTCCAGCCGGGTCGGGTTCCCGGCGGCGCTGCCGGGCGTGATCAGCGTCGGGGCGGTCACCGAGCGCGGGTGCGCGGCGGTGTACTCGAACACGGGCGACGGCCTGGATCTCGTCGCGCCGGGCGGCGGCCGCGACATGGCGGTCCCCGGCCAGGCGAACTGCCTCCCGAACGGCCCTGACGGCCGCCCGATCTTCCAGCTCACGTTCGCGCGCGAGCGCAAGGTCACGTCGTTCGGCTATCCCGGCGACTACTTCGGCACCTCGATGGCGACCCCGCACGTCTCGGCGACCGCGGCGCTGATCATTGCCTCCGGTGTGCTCGGCTCGAAGCCGACGCCCGACCAGATCGAGGCGCACCTGAAGGCCACGGCGCGCGATCTCGGCGTGCCGGGCGTGGACTCGATCTACGGCGCGGGAATGGTCGACGCGGGCGCCGCGACCGCACGCCCATGAGCCTGCTGCGCCGGCTGTTCGGGCCGCGGCCGGAGCCGCCGCCGAAGCCCGAGCACGTCCCGGACGAGTACGAGCGGTTCTGGCGCGACCACGTGCTGCTGTGGGTCGGCGTGTGGCCCGAGGACTGGGACAACCCCTCGCTGACAGCCATCGACGCCGTCGAACGCACGCTGCGGGCGATGCCGGAGTTCCATGACATGACCATCGTCGGCACGCCCGAGAGCCCGCGCTTCGATGTCTGGCTGCGCCGCGACACGCCCGGCGACGACGACATGATCTACATGGACCGCGCCGCGGGCGCGCTCAAGCCGTTCGACGACAGCGACGAGATCGGCTACAGCATCGAGTTCGGCGACTACTGAGCCGCGAGCCCCGGCGCATGAGCCGGCCGACCGCGCGGTGTAGCCGCGCTCGGCCATACCGCCAAGTCTCACGCTACCCCTGAGGGGTATCTAAACCGCGATCCGCTCCTCTTCGTGCAGGAGGAAGCCGGCGGCGTCGAGCACGCGGCGGTCGCGCAGCCGGGCGAGCCGCTCCTGCGCCTCGTGGTCGGTCTCCCACGCGGCGACGGCGGCCGTGTCCTCCAGCCCCTTCAAGCCGTGCTCGGACGGCTCGTCGAAGGCCTGGCGCAGCCACGCGAGGTCGTCGGAGATACGGCGGGGACGCTGCGCGCGACCGGCTGCCGCCCACGGATCGTCGCCCGCGCGACGCTCCGGCACACCGGCCGGCCGCGTCAGGGCCACGGTCAGGGCGCCCATCCAATCGGGGCGTGAGCTCACGAGTTCCAGAACAGCCATGTCTTATCGGTTACCCCTCACTGCGTGACTTCATGGCAGATATCCGTCCAGTGCAGCGACGTACCGCTCAACTGAGCGGCGGACGATACCGCTGCCGTCGGCCTCGATGACCGCTTCCCACCACGCGCCGTAGATCCGCTCGAACGCGAACGGCTCCAGCGCGGCGCCCACCGCCCGGACGGCGGCCGCCGGCAGCGGGATGTAGTTCGGGAACGAGTACATGAAGGCCACCCACTGCCGGTCCGGGATGACCTGCACGATGTCGCCGGCGAACAGGTCGCCGCCAGGCGGCCTTTCGAGGTGAGGTGGTTGATCAGGCCGTGAGGCCGGATCGACCTCCGAGAAATCGGCGCCGAGGTGCAGGACGGTCCCGCCCGCGAAGTGCCCGCCGCAGCGGATCAGCGTCATACCCGCGCCGAGGTCGTACGTCTCGCCCGACCAGTACTCCACGCGCGCGTCCGGCCGCATCACCCACTCGCGGTCGGCCTCGTGGATCAGCACCGGGCAGTCGAAGGCGTGCGCCCACTCGACCATGGACGAGTAGTAGTGCGGGTGCGAGATCGCGATCGCGCGCAACGAGCCGATGCGCTCGATCGTCTCCTCGTCGAGCAGCGTGATGCAGTCCCAGAGGACGTCCTCGACGAGCAGCGCGCGCTGGCCGATGCCGAATTTCGGCGTCGTGCCGACGCCCAGCACGCCGTGGTCGGAGTCGAAGCGGTTGCGGTGGTCGACGCGCAGCGCCTCCAGCGAGGTCCAGGCCTGACCGGACACCGGCACGTACTGCCGCGGGTCCTCGCACACCGGGCAGGAGGAGACGGAACCGCCGTACTGCACGCCGCAGGTGACGCAGATCGGGTAGCTCACGCCGACGATCCTGTCAGCTTTGAGCGCCGTGAGCCGCGAGTTCATGATCGGCATCGGCATCCTCAACGCGACGCAGGCGCTGCTCGTGCTGCTGCCCGGCGCGGGCATCCCCGCCTGGCTGAACCGCCTGAAGACGAGCGCGTGGGCGCTGCTGGCGCCGCTGTCGATCGCGATCGTGGTCGCCGCGATCGCGCTCGTCCCCGAGGTCGCGGACGGGCTCACCTGGTTCGCGCTGCTGTTGGTCCCGCCGGGCGCGCTGCTGGCGCTGGGCTGGGCGATGCGCGGCGCCAAGCCGGTCTACGCGCTGCTCGCGGTCGCCGCGTTCGTGGTCGCGCTGATCGACGTCGACTCGCCGCCCAGCGAGGGCGCCGCCGCGTTCCTGACCGCGCTGAGCTGCATCACGCTCGGCCGGCTGCTCGCCGGCCTGGTCCCGGCGTGGCCGCTGAAGCTCGGCATCATCGCGATGGCGGTGATCGACGCGATCCTCGTGTTCGGCAATCAGTTGCAGGGGCCGAACGCGACGCTCAACGCCGCGATCCCCGCGCCCGGCCTCCCCCAGCTGCAGTTCCTGGACGTCACGTGGGCGCGCATGGGTTATGGAGACGTGTTCGTCGCCGGCCTGCTGGGCGGGATCCTCGCCGTCGAGGGCCGCCGGCAGGGTCCGGCCGCGCTGCTCGTGTTCGGGCTGTGCTGCGCCTGGGACCTGCTGTTCCTGCACTTCAATACGCTCCCGGCGACGGTGCCGATCGCCGTCGCGATCGTGATCCTGGAGCTCCACCACCGCCGTGCCTCATCCACCCGCCCCCTGGCACCTCAACGGTGAGCTGGTCGTCGTCCCGGCGCTCACGCGCGGCCGCCGGCTGGGCGGCGTCATGCTCGCCAACTACACGTCCGGCACGCTCGTCTACCGCGAGCTGATCGTCTTCTCGCACGCGACGCCGCGCGGCATGGTCGTGAGCCACATCTACGTCGACGACGAGCAGTCGATGAGTGGCGGCCGCGAGATCTGGGGCCTGCCCAAGGAGCTGGCGCAGTTCGAGTACGGCGCCGCCAGCTTCACGGCGCGCCAGGGTGAGACGACCCTGCTGCACGCCCGCCTGCGACGGCGCCGCGGCGGGCTCCCGATCGTGATCCCGACCCCGATCACCAGCCCCGCCGGCGACACGATCGGCCGCGCGCGCATCAAGGCCGCGCCCGCGCTGGTCGAGCTGCAGATCCCGCACAACAGCCCGTTCGCCCACCTGGGACTGGCCGGACGGCACCTCGCGCTGGCGGGCGACGACCTGCGCCTGCACATGCCTTCGCCACACTCCTAAGCGTGCGCCACTTTCTGCGTCCCCTCTTCGACCGCGTCGTCGTCAAGGAACTCGAACCCGACCGCATCCGCCAGTCCGGCCTGCTCGTCCCCGCCGGGACGCACGAGCCGCCGCCGCAGCACGGGATCGTGCTCGCCATCGGCCCTGGCCTGGACTGGTGGGAGGGCGCCGGGATCAACATGCCGGTCAAGCCCGGTGATCACGTCGTCTTCCCGGCCAGCGCGGGCGCGTGGGTCGAAGTCGACGAGGAGCGCCTGCTGGTGTGCCGCGTCGGCGAGCTGCTGGGCGTGCTCGACGAGGTCCCGGACGAGGTGCCCGCGTGATCGAGGAGCTGGGCCACGGCATCCACCGCTGGCTGCTCCGACACCCCGAGTGGCATCCGGGCGAGTTCGGCGCGCTCGTCGGCTCCTGTCTCGTCCACGAGGGCGAGAACACGGTGCTCGTGGACCCGCTGCTCGACGACGAGGTGACCACGCAGCTCGACGACCTCGTCCGCGGCGAGGTGGTGATCGCGATCACGATCCCCTACCACGTCCGCAACTGCGTGGACGCGCTGGAGCGTTGGGGCGGGACGCTCGTCGGCCACCCCGACATCGCGAACAAGCTGCCCGAGGGCACGCCGGTGCACGGCGACCGGGACCTGCCGCTGGACCTGGTCATGCACACGCTCAGCCGCGGCAAGGAGCGCCCGCTCGAGCTCCCGCGCGCCAAGGCGCTCGTGTTCGGCGACCGCATCGTCGGCGTCGACGGCGGCCTGCGCTACTGGATGAACGATCCGATCACCGAGCAGCGGCGTACGTGGTTCCAGCAGACCGGCGCGCCGGCCCTGCGCCACCTGCTCGAGATCGACTTCGAGCACGCGCTCGTCACCCACGGCGAGCCGGTCATGGATTCGGGCAAGCCCGCGCTCGAGGACGCATTGAACGCCGACCCCTGGTATCACCGCCCGTCATGAGCGATCACGTGTACAAGTCCGTCGAGATCACGGGCACCTCCCCCGACGGCGTGCAGGCCGCGATCGACCGCGCCCTCTCGAAGGCCGGCGAGACCATCCGCAACATCGACTGGTTCGAGGTCACCGAGATCCGCGGCGCGATCGTCGAGAACGCGACGCACTACCAGACCACCCTCAAGATCGGGTTCCGGATCGAGGATTAGTGCTGAACGCGTTCACGGGGGCCGCGCTCGATCGCGCGGGAGACGGCCGGCGCCGCGACGACGCGTGGCTCGCGGCGCAGCTCGAGCACCCGGCCGCCCGCGCGGTCGTCGCGGGTGACCGCGGGCTGCGGATCGCCGACGGGGCGATCGAGCTCGTGCCGCTGGCGCAGCTGAACGGCGGCACCCCGCTGCTGCTCGGGCTGGACGCGAGCGGCCCCGTGTTCGCGTACGACGAGGACCCGCCGCGCGACGGGCGCGTGCCGATGATCGGCTCGGGCGGCGTGCGCGGCGAGCCGCCGAAGGAGGCCTCGGGCGACCGCGTGCCGCTGCGCCAGGCCGCGGCGCGGCTCTCGCGTGAGGACGGCGGCCTCGCCGCCTACACCGCCGCGCTGCTCAACTGGCACCGCCGGCACCGTTACTGCAGCGCCTGCGGGCACGAGAGCGACCTGGTCGAGGGCGGCCTGACGCGCCGCTGCCCGAACTGCGGCGCCGAACATCACCCGCGCACCGACCCGGTCGTGATCATGCTCGTCACCGACGGCGACCGGCTGCTGCTCGGGCGCCAGGCCGCGTGGCCGACCGGCCGCTATTCCGCACTGGCGGGCTTCGTCGAGCCGGGCGAGTCGCTGGAGGAAGCGGTCGCGCGCGAGGTGCTCGAAGAGGCGGGCGTGCGCGTCGGGCGCGTCGACTACATCTCCTCCCAGCCGTGGCCGTTCCCCGCCAGCCTGATGCTCGGCTTCTCGGCGACCTACGAGAGCGGGAAGCCGCGGATCGGCGACGAGGAGCTCCAGGACGTGCGCTGGTTCACGCGCGACGAGGTCGAGACGGCGGCCGGCGAGGCGAGCAACGAGGACTGGACCGCGGGCAGCCCGGACGGCCCGCTCGCGCTGCCGCCGAAGCTCGCGATCGCCCGCCGTCTGATCGAGAACTGGCTCACGCCTTAGTCACAACCGGCCGCGGCCGCGGTCGTACGGTCCGGCGATGCTCACCGCGCTCGCCGTCGCCGCGGCCCTGCCGCTCGGCGCCCCCGGACTGCCCGAGACCCGTGAGAGCCGCACGCTCGCGCCGGGTGTCGAGTACACGAAGATCGTCCGCGGGACGCCGGACGCCGACGCGTTCTGGACCGTCGACGTCGCCGTGCTCGCGGACCGCGCCGCCGCCGAGGCGCGCGCGGCGCAGATCCCGGGCGCCCGCGTGGACGCGCTTCCCCGCCCGGACGACGACCGCGCCCCCGGCCCGCTCGGCTACCGCGTGCGCGCCGGGCGCTTCGCGACGCAGACCGAGGCGAACGCGTACCGCGCGACGCTCGGCACCGGCAGCGTCGTCTACAGCGGCGAGGACGGCACCGCCACCACCGGGCCGTGGGTGGTCAACGTCCTGCGCGTGCAGCGGCGCTTCCGGGGCGAGGTCGAGCCGGTGCTGGCGACGGGCGTCGTCCCCGGCCGCGAGCCGCTGAGCGCGCTCGCCGCGCGCACGGGCGCGTTCGCCTCCGTCAACGGCGGGTACTTCGTGATCGGCGCCGCCAACGGCACCGACGGCGACCTCGCCGGCCTGTCGGTGATCGACGGCGAGCTCGTGTCCGAGGCGGTCGACGGGCGCACGTCGCTCGTCTTCGACGGCGACCGCACCGAGATCTCGACGCTCGCCGACAAGCACACGCTCGTCACCTCCTCCCGCGCCCACCGCGAGCTCGACGGCGTCAACCGCGAGCCCGGGCTGATCCGCGCGTGCGGCGACGAGACGGCGCCGGCCAAGCACGACTTCACCTGCACCGATCCGAGCGAGGTCATCCGCTACGAGACGGTGTTCGGGACCACGACGCCCGCCGGCGCGGGCTCGGAGGCCGTGCTCGACCGTTGGGGCCGCGTCGTCGCCCAGCGCCCACGCGGCGGTGCGCTGCCGCTCTCGGGGTCCGTGCTCGCGGGGACCGGCGACGGCGCCACTTGGCTCGCGCAGCACGCCCGGCCGGGCCGCTTCGTGACCACGCTGAGCGCGATCCACGGTGATGACGGCCTGCTCTGGCTCAAGCGCGGGACCGGCGTCGTCAACGGCGGCCCGCGGCTGCTGCCGCGCATCACGGCCGAGGCCGAGGGCTTCGACTGGGCCGAGGACCCGGGCTTCTACTACCGCTTCGGCCTGCGCCGCAACCCGCGCACGTTCGCGGGCACGACGCCGTCCGGCGACCTGCTGCTGGTGACCGTCGACGGCCGCGCGCCGGGGTACTCCGCCGGTGCCAGCTTCGCCGAGGAGGCGGCGATCCTGGAGGCGCTCGGAGCGCGCGAGGGCGTCAACCTCGACGGCGGCGGCTCGACCACGATGACGGTCGGATCCAGCGTCGTCACGCGGCCTTCGGACGCCGGCCAGGTGGAACGCCCGATCGCCGACGCCATTGTCCTGACGGCGAAGGGGTGACAGCGCGCGGGAGTTGTCCTAGTCTTCGACGTGAGGTGACGCTGGAGGGGTGGATCTTCATGGTCGGTCTCCGAGTCTTCGACATCGGAGCCCTCGTCGTGTGGCTCGTGTGGTTCTTCCGGCTGCGCGACGACGACGATGACGATGGAGACGACTTCCGGCGTGGGAAGGACGACGGGCACGAGCCCGAAGAGCCCCGGGACCCGGGCGGCTCGAAGCTGCCGCTGCCCGAGTCCCAGCCGTGGCATTCGCGCCGGCGCGACCACGGCGGCGACCGGCGCGGCGCGCCGCTCACGCCGCGACGGACGCCCCACCGCACGCCGACGCGCACGCCGACGCGCGGGCCTCATCGATAGTCGGGTTCTCCCCGCGCGGCAGCGCGCCATAATCGTGAGCGATGGCTGATCGGAGTCGCTGCCCCAACTGCAAAGAGCCCGTGAGCCCGTTCGCGGCGGGCTGCGCCGTGTGCGGCGCGGACCTGGACACGAGGCGCTGGGACGCCGGGCCCGGGCTCGGCAACCGCGTCGGCTCGTGGTTCTCTTCCCTTGGCTCCGGCCCGTCACTGCCCTACGGCATGGGCTGGGTCCTCGTCCTGTTCTTCTTCCTGTTCGGCGGCGCGATCCTCAGCTTCCTGTTCGGGTGGGTGTGAGCGGGGAATAGCGCCCGCGGGCCCGGCGTCTGACGGGCCATGCGCTTCCTCTTCGCCAGCACGCGCGGCGCCGCTCATATCGCGCCGCTGGTCCCGTTCGCCCTCGCCTGCAAGCGCGCCGGGCACGACGTCCTGCTCGCCGCCCCACATTCGTCGTGGGAGCACGTCGCGCGCGCCGGGCTGCCGTTCGCGGGCTTCGACTTCCCGGCGGAGGCGGAGATCGGGCCGATCTGGGCGCGCGTGAAGGCCTCGACGGACCCCGACGAGCAGAACCGGATCGTGCGCGGCGAGTTGTTCGCCGGGGCGTACGCGCGCGAGGCCTACCCGGGCCTGCTGGCGCTGGCGCGGCGCATGCGCCCCGACGCGATCCTGCACGAGACCGAGGAGCACGCGTCGCCGCGCGTCGCCGAGGTGCTCGGCACTCCGGTGTGGCGCGTCGAGTGCTACCTCGGCCCGGCTGTCCCCGAGAGCGGCCCATTTCTCACGCTGTCGCCTGCTTCGTTCGACCCGCGGCCCGGTGCGGTGCGCTTCCGCGCGCGTGTGCGACCGGAGCCGCCGCTGCCCGACTGGTGGCGCGGCTCGGACGCGCCGCTGGTGTACGTCTCGTTCGGCTCGACCGCCGCGGGCAACGGCTTCTTCCCGGGCCTGTACCGCGCGGCGGCCTCCGCGCTGGCGGAGCTCGACGTGCGTGTGCTGATGACGCTCGGCACCGAGGTGGATGCGTCCGAGCTCGGGCCCGTGCCGGCGAACGTCCATGTCGAGCGCTGGGTCCCGCAGGCGCAGGTCATGCCGGAAGCGGCGGCGATGGTCGGCCACGGTGGGTCGGCCTCCACCTTGGCCGCGATGGCCGCGGGCGTGCCGCTCGCGTGCGTGCCGCTGTACGCCGATCAGCCCGACAACGCGGCCCGCGTCGCGGCGCTCGGCGCGGGCATCGCGCTGGACGGCGTCGACGGGCTCGCGGACGCGGTGCGCGCGCTGCTGGGCGACCCGCTCTACCGCGACGGCGCCCGTCGGATCGCGCGGGAGATCGCCTCGCACGCGCTCGTCGACGACGTCAGCTGGTTTCTTCGCGCGGAAGGTCTCGCTGCGTGAGCTGGCCGGCGTACGGGCCGCGGCCGGTGAGGTTCGCGGCGCCCGCGCGGGCGGCGAGCTTGAGCGCATCGTCGATCGAGTAGCCGGCGCCGAGGCCGTAGGTGAAACCCGCGGCGAACGTGTCGCCGGCGCCGTACTCGTCCACCAGCGGGCCCGGGAGCTCAGCCACCTCGAAGCGCCCGTTGCCCTCGCGGCCGGTCCAGCTCCCGCCTTCTTTGCCCGCCGTGGTGATGATCAGGTGCGGGCGCGGATCCAGCGTGTCCGGGTCGACCTGCTCGAGGCGGTCCCTGCCAGAACCGACGAGCGCGTCGAGCTGGACGCCTTGCAGGGTCTCGACCGCGCGCGGTGTGGCGACGAGCAGCTCCCCGCGGCGGGCCTGGCGCATGGCCGCGTTGTCGCCGCCAGAGACGAAGACGGCCGCGGCGCCGTCGATGCGCTCCCACGGGAGGTCGTCGCTGCCGAGCGGGACGTGACGCTCACCGAGGATCGAGATCGTGCGCTCGCCGTCGTCGTCGAGGTGGACGAAGCCCCAGCGCTGCATGGCCTCGCGCCGCGCGGCGTGGACGCGGACGCCGAGCTCCTCCAGCCGCTCCTTGGCCCGCGCGCCGCGCCAGTCGTTGCCGAGCGCGGTGAAGAAGTCGACGTCGCCGGAGAGCTTGGCGAGCTGGACGGCGACGACGGCCGCGCTGCCCGCGGCCTCGGAGAACCACTCGGTGGCGTCGATGATCTCGCCGGGCTCGGGCACGTGGCTGAAGCGCCCGAACTCGATCCACTCGACGTGGCCGACAACGGCGAATCGCTTCGCAGATTCGCTCGGAAACGCTTCGCGGTCTCGTGAGGCGAATCGCGTCATGCCCGCAGCTTCGCCTCGGCGAACTCGCGCATGCCGGCCTCGAAGTCCTCCTGCGCCTCAAAGCCGAGCTCGGCACGCGCCTTCTCGGCGGACGCGAACACGTGCCGCACGTCTCCCCCACGCCACTGGCCCGTGACCACCGGCTCGGGGCCGTCCGTCGCGCGGGCGAGCGCGGCGGCCATGTCCCCGACGGTGCGCGGGGTGCCGGAACAGACGTTGAACGCGCCCGCGACGGCGTGCTCGAGCGCGAGCACGTTCGCGCGGGCGACGTCGCGGACGTGCACGAAGTCGCGCTTCTGGCCGCCGTCCTCGAACACGCGCGGCGCTTCGCCGGCGGCCAGCGAGGAGCGGAAGATGCTGGCCACTCCCGCGTAGGGGGTGTCGCGCGGCATTCGCGGCCCGTAGACGTTGTGGTAGCGCAGCGCGGTGACCGGCGCGCCCGTCTCCCGGGCGTATGCGTTGGTCAGGTGCTCCTGCGCCAGCTTGGTCGCAGCGTAGACGCTGCGCGGGTCCAGCGGCGCGTCCTCGGGGACGGCTTCCGGGGACAGAGGCCGGCCGCACACGGGGCACGGCGGCTCGAAGTTCCGTGCGTCCAGCTCCTGCGGCGCGCGCGGGCCCGGACGCACGACGCCGTGCTCGGCGCAGCGGTAGCGGCCCTCCCCGTAGACGACCATGCTCGACGCCAGCACGAGCGGCACGGGGTTGCGGGCCAGCACCCG
Organism: Solirubrobacter deserti; assembly: GCF_003344625.1. Classification (GTDB taxonomy): domain Bacteria; phylum Actinomycetota; class Thermoleophilia; order Solirubrobacterales; family Solirubrobacteraceae; genus Solirubrobacter; species Solirubrobacter deserti. The sequence continues at coordinate 959,177 of NZ_QPKJ02000001.1, forward strand.
GATCAGCTGGGCGGTCGCGAGGTCGTTGTGGGAGACGTAGTCGGCGATGTCGCCCAGGTCGAGCCCGAGGCCGACCATCGCGGACTGGTGGCAGATCGCGGACGCGCCCTCGACGGCGGCGGCGATCGTCGCCGGATCACGCGCGTCGGCCTCGACGAACTCGGCGCGCGGGTTCAGGTAGTCGGGCCGTTCGCGGTGCGCGGCCTCCAGCAGCATGTCGAGCACCCGCACGTCGTGGCCGCGCTCGAGCAGCGCGTCGACGATGTGCGAACCGATGAACCCGGCCCCGCCGGTTACGAGGATCACGCCGCGCCAGGCTATACCGTCCCGCCGCGTGCCCGACGTGATCCTCCCGGTCCTCAACGAACGCGACGCCCTGCCGTGGGTGCTCGAGCGGATGCCCGACGGCTACCTGCCGATCGTGGTCGACAACGGGTCCACGGACGGCTCGGGCGAGCTGGCGGCGTCCCTCGGCGCGCGCGTGGTCCCCGAGTCCACGCCCGGGTTCGGCGCCGCCTGTTACGCCGGATTGACGGCGGCGACGGCCGAGATCGTGTGCTTCATGGACTGCGACGCGTCCTTCGACCCGCGGGAGCTGCCGAAGGTCGCCGACCCGGTCGCGGCGGGGAGCGTCGACCTGATGCTCGGCGCGCGGCGGCCGACGGCGCGCGGGGCGTGGCCGATCCACGCCCGCGCGGCCAACACGGTGCTCGCGCTCGAGCTGCGGCGGCGGACCAAGGTGAAGTTGAAGGATCTGGGACCCATGCGCGCCGCCCGGCGCGAGGCGCTGCTCGCCCTCGGCATCCGCGACCGCCGCTTCGGCTGGCCGCTGGAGATGGTCCTGCGCGCGGCCGACGCCGGGTGGCGGATCGGCGAGACCCAGGTCGCCTACCACCCCCGCGACGGCGAGTCCAAGGTCACCGGAACGGCCAAAGGTACGGTCCGTGCCATCCGCGACATGGCCGGTGTGTTGCGCGAATGAGTGATCCAGGAACGAGTCGGGCACGCTAGAAGTCCTGTGGGCCCAGCAATTCTCGTGATCGCCAAGGCACCGATCCCCGGCCGGGTGAAGACGCGTCTCACCCCGCCGCTGGAACCGGAGCAGGCGGCCGCGCTCGCACGCGCGGCGTTGACGGACACCCTCGCCGCCGTGGCTGCCGCGCGCGGCGCCGCCCGCCGCGTCGTCGTGCTCGACGGCCAGCCGGGCCCGTGGCTTCCGCCCGGCTTCGAGGTCATCCCCCAGCGCGGCGACGGCCTGGACGAGCGGCTCGCGGCCGCCTTCGAGGACGTCGGCGCCCCCGCGTTCCTCGTCGGCATGGACACGCCGCAGGTCACCCCTTCGCTGATCGAGCAGGGCCTGCGCACCGTGCGCGGCGGCGGAACGGCGTTCGGCACCGCGCTCGACGGCGGCTTCTGGTGCATCGGCCTGCAGCCCGGCGACCACCCGGTCTTCGACGGCGTGCCGATGAGCACGGAGCGCACCGGCGCCGTCCAGCTGGCGAGAATGCGCGCCCGCGGGTTGACGCCCGCGATCCTGAAGCCGCTGCGCGACGTCGACACCTACGAGGACGCCGTCGCGGTCGCCCGGGAGGCGCACGGGTCGCACTTCGCGGCGCTGCTGGCGGAGTTCGCGCTCGAAGAAGAGATCGCGGTATGACCTCGCTCGAGCACGACCACCTCGCACCGCGCGGCGAGGTGGGCGGCGGCGTGCGCCGCTTCTCCGGCGACGGTCGCGGGCCACGGTTCGCGCGGCCGGACGACGACGTGCCGGCGCTGCCCGCGGACGCGCTCTACGGGCGGCTGCTCGCCAGCGCGGCGCAGCATCTCGACGGCGCCGGGCCGCCGCCGCGGGCGCGGATTCGGCTCGCGGACGGCGCGCTCGAGCCGCTGCCGCTCGACCGTTGGCTCGCGCCCGCGGACGCGGCGGACGAGGCCATCCTCACCGCGGTCGAGGCGCCCGTGCTCGATCTCGGCTGTGGGCCGGGGCGGCACCTGGCCCGGCTGCGCGAGCTGGGCAAGGACGGGCTGGGCGTCGACCTGTCGCCGGTCGCGGTGGCGTTCGCGCGCGAGCGGGGCGCGACGGCGATCAACGGCTCGCTGTGGGACGCGGTGCCCGGGACCTACGCGACGATCCTCCTGCTCGACGGGAACATCGGGATCGGCGGGAACCCGGTGGCGCTGCTGCAGCGCGCGGGCGAGCTGCTCGCGCCGGGCGGCGCGATCGTCGTCGAGACGGGCGCGGCCACGCGCCGCGTGCGGGTGCGCATCGAGGCGCCCGGGATGGTGTCGGACTGGTTCAGATGGGCGTGGGTCGGGGGCGATGATGCGGCCGCGGTCGCCGGGCGGGCGGGGTTCGAGGTCGCGGGCAGGCGGGAGCTGTCGGGCCGCACCTTCGTCACGCTGCGGCGGCCCGAATGAGACCTCCGGGACCGTTCCGCGAAGGCTTCTTCCGGTCCCCGATCCGCGGGCCGGTGCTCACGGGCATCCTCGGGTCGATCCTGCTCGTCCTGACCGCGATCGTCGCGCTGACGGGCTTCCTCAGCCACATCGCGTACATGCCGGACCTGCCCGGGAACGCGATCGTGCCGAAGGACCGGGACTTCCCGCTCACGTTCGACTGGCCGACCTCGCCGAGCTGGCTCTACGCGCTCACGCAGGGCCTGCACACGAACGTGGGTCTCGTCGTGATCCCGTTCGTGCTGGCGAAGCTGTGGTCGGTCTTCCCGAGGCTGTTCGTCTGGCCGCCGGCGAAGTCGCCCGCGCAGGCGATCGAGCGGCTGTCGATCGCGCTGCTGGTCTCGAGCACGATCTTCCAGCTCGCGACGGGCGTCGCCAACGCGCAGTACTGGTACCCGTTCAAGTTCAACTTCGTGGTCGCGCACTACTACGGCGCGATCGTGTTCGTGGCCGCGCTGGCGATCCACGTGATCGTGAAGATGCCGATGGTCCTGCGGGTCTACAAGGACCGCGAGTGGATCAAGCCGATCCGCCAGGACCTCGATGAGCCGACCATCTCGCGCCGCGGCGTGATCGCGTTCGCCGGCGCGGGCGCGCTGACCCTCCTCCTCGGCAACGTCGGCCAGTCGATCGGCGGCCCGCTGCGCAAGACGGCGCTGTTCGCGCCCCGCCGCGACAGCGGGTTCCCGGTCAACAAGACGGCCCGGCAGGCCGGCATCACGCCCGCGATGGTCGGCGACGACTACCAGCTCGTCCTGCGCGCCGGGCAGCGCGTCACGTCGCTCACCCGCGAGGACCTGCTCGCCCTCCCCCAGCACACGGCGCGCCTGCCGATCGCGTGCGTCGAGGGCTGGAGCACGACCCAGGAGTGGACCGGCGTGCGGCTGTCGGACCTGCGCCGGCGCGCGGGCGCGTCCGAGGACGCCACCGTGCTCGTGCAGTCGCTGCAGGAGGCGGGTGTCCTCAGACGCGCGTCGCTGTCGGCCGACCAGCTCGGCGCGGACGACGCGATGCTGGCGCTGAAGGTCAACGGCGAGGACCTCTCGCTCGACCACGGCTACCCGGCCCGGATCATCGTCCCGGCCCTCCCCGGCGTGCACAACACCAAGTGGGTCGCGCAGATGGATTTCAACCGGGAAGCCAGGACGTGACCACGCTCCGTGAACGTCCCCGCATGCAGGGTGGTCTCGCATGAGGCTCTGGCTGGCCCATCTGATCTTCCTGCCGCTCGCCGTGTGGGCGCTGATCACCGTGTTCGACTTCCGGGCGGCGGCGAACGTCGCGCTGTGGCTGGTCGCTGCCGTGATCGTGCACGACTTCGTGATCCTGCCGCTCTACAGCGCGGCCGACCGCGCGGGCCGGCTCGCGCTGCCCGGCACGCTGATCAACTACGTGCGCGTCCCCGCCGGGCTCTCGCTGCTGGTACTCGTGGTGTTCTGGAGCACGATCCGCGGCAAGGGCGAAGGCACCTACACGCGCGTCAGCGGCCTCGCCTGGGACGGCTACGGCACCCGCTGGCTGCTGGTCACCGCGGCGCTGTTCGCGCTCTCGGCCGCCGTCTACTTCGCCCGCAGGCGCTGAACCTCGGTTTGGCTCTGGACCGTGATCTCGTCGCCCTCGGCGGCGATGTGCCGCGCGTCCCGGATCGACGGGTACGTCTGCTCGAGCACCGGCCGCCAGCCCGCCTTGTAGAAGACGACGTCGTTGGCCCCGTTGCGGGTGATCCACAGCCCCCAGCGCTCGCGGTCGAACGCGATCGCGTACGGTGCCCCGCCGAGATGGACGCGACGGATCAACTGGAACGGGCGGCGGCGATAGACGAGCAGCGCCTCGCCGAGGGAGTCGACGACGTAGGTCGCGTCCTTGCCGTCGGTCACCATGCGGGTCGGTCCGATGCCGGCCGAGGCGGTCGCCACGCGCTTGCCCGTCTGCGTGTCCAGCAGCCGCAGCTCGCGCGCACGGCCGCACAGGACGACGGCCTGCGCGCCGCCCGCGAGCCCGTCCTCGGCGAGCGGGTCCTGGCACGGTGCGCTGTCCACGATGCGGAACGCGTCCGGCGCCGGCTGCGCCGGCTCGACCACGCCCGCCGGCTCGGCCGTGAGCGGCGGCGAGGCGGGCGGCCCGGCGGGCGCGGGCAGCTCCGCGACCGCCGTCGAGCCACAGCCGCAGAGCAGGACGAGCAGTAACGGTGCGAGCCGGAACATTCGTCAAGCAGCATGCCACGCCGCTGGCCGCGGCCATCCTCGGCGTGCTCACCGTGGCCGTCGGGCTCTACGAGGACGCCAACGGACGCCTGCTCGGCGTCCCGCATCCGCCGTTCATCGGCGGCTACAACCCCGAGGCCACCGGATGGCTCGCGCTCGCCATCCCCTGCTTCGCCGTGGCCGTCGCGCTCGTGAACCCGCTGCTGGCCAAGCCGAAGGCGCTCGCGTTCGCCGCGGCGATCTTCGCGACGACGCTCGTGCTGCGCATCGTCCTGTTCGCCGCCCGGCTCGGCGGCGACTTCGACCGCACGCTCACGGTGCTCCCACGCGGCGAGGGCAAGAACGAGTACCTGCCGACGATGGCGGCGTTCGAGTACGGCCCGCGCTTCGTGCTCGACCGCTTCGCCGAGCTGGTGCCCGCGCTGCCCGTGCACTCGGCCGGCCACCCGCCCGGGCTGATCCTCACGATGCACTACCTCGGGCTCACGACCGGGATGCGGCTCGCCTGGTTCTGCCTGATCGTGGGCGCGCTCGCCACCCCGCTCACCTACGTGCTGGCGAAGCAGCTGTTCGACGAGCGCACGGCCCGGATCGCCGGCGTCCTGATGGTCTTCGCGCCGGTCGTCCTGCACTTCGGCGCCGTCTCACCCGACGCGGTCTACCTGACGCTCGGCCTGCTCGCCGCCATCCCGCTGGCGTCCGGCCGGCTCGTGCTCGGCGGGATCGCGCTCGCGGTCGTGGTGATGTTCGCCTGGAGCGAGCTCGCGGTCGGCGCCTGGGCGGCGATCCTCGTCCTCACCCGCGACGGCTTCAGGCCGGCGCTCAAGCTCGGCGTGGTCTGCGGGATCGCGGTGCTCGGCGTGCAGGCGCTGCTCGCGCTCACGACCGGGTGGGACCCGATCGGCACCTTCCACGCCACCCACGAGGTCTACGACGTCGGCATCGCTTCCCGGCGCCCGTACTGGTACTGGCTGTTCGGCTCCCCGACAGCGTTCTTCCTGATCCTCGGCCCCGCGATCTCCTGGCTGGCCTTCACCCGCCTGCAGCAGCGTGCGCCCGAGGCGTTCGCGATCTTCGCCGTCATCCTCGTCGCCACCGTCGCCGGCTTCACGAAGGCCGAGACGGAGCGCATCTGGCTGTTCCTCGTGCCGTTCGTGTGCCTCGCCGCCGCACCGCTCGTGCGCCGGCCGACGCTGATCGCCGCGACGCTCGCCGTCCAGGCGATCGTCTACGAGCTGCTGTTCGACACGCTGTGGTGAACGGAGCCGCGGCCGGCCAGCAGCCGCGCGTCCCGCCACAGCGACCACTGCTCGACGTACTCGTCGTCGTCGAGCCCTGACCGCGGCCCGATCAGGCCCGGCGTCATCAGCCGGCGCGGCCCCGTGTAGCTCGTGCCGGGCGCGGCCACGCGCGGCCCGACGAAGCTCAGCCGCCCGCGCAGGACCGTCAGCAGCAGCGGGAGCTCACGTGCGCCGGCGCGCTGGAGCGCGCGCCCGAACGCGCCGCCCGGGAGCTCCCGGAAGCGCGTCAGCACGATCGGCTTGCCGTTGCGGCCGAGGCGCGTGCGGCGCTCGATCAACCCGTCCCCGGCGAAGCCGAGCAGCAGCAAGACGATGACGAACACCGGCAGCGCGGCGAGCAGCATCGCCAGCGCCAGGGTCACGTCCAGCAGCCGCTTGCACGCGAGCGCCGCCCGGGAACGCGGGCGTGCGAGCCGCGCAGCGGCCCGTTCGACGTCGGGTGACCGTTCGAGTCCGTGTTCCATCGTTCGCGTTGCCACGCGGCACACCCCTTCGAGTGGGCGCAGCCACCATCCCAGATGGAGGGGTCGCAGCCAAGGCGAACCCGACAGATGTCCAGGTGCTTTTAGGAAAGCGGACGCAATTCTTCGGCATAAGACAGCGAGTGCCGCCGCAGCTCGCCGCCGTCGAGGACCTCGTAGGCCCCCATGCGCCACAGCGGGGGCGAATACGCGTGGATCGTCACCGCCGGCTCGTCACCCACGTGACGGACGCGATGGATGTCCGCCGCGGTGAAGTGGAACGACTCCCCCGCTTGCGCCACACGCGTGGCCGGCGGACCGCCGAGTGCGAGGCGATCCTCCGCGACCGCACCGACGGCGACGGCGACCGCGCCGCTGGAAAGGTCGTGGTCGTGGAACCCGGTGTCGTGCTCGTCCATCCAGCAGATCAGCCAGACCGCCACGTCGTCGTCGCGGTGCAGCTCGACGTACTCGCGCTGCCCGCGCGAGTGGCGCACGAGGTGCTCCCAGCGCTCGCGGTCGGCGGCCAGCTCGCGCGCCAGGGCTTCCAGCTCGGTCTCAGTCACAGCACTCGCTCCGGGTTGGCGACCATCAAGGCGTGCAGCGCCGCCTCCCCCAGCGGCGCCAGGTCGGAGGGCGCGACCACGGGCACGTCGGTCCCGTACAGCAGACGGTCCACGCCGACCACCCGCACCATCGCGTCGATCGCCCGCGGGCCGTACGAGGACGTGTCGAAGAACGTCAACGGGTCGTGGACGGCGTCCGAGGGGCCGCCGCGCGCCGCCAGCCGCTCCGCGTGTAGCGGCGCGAGCCCGGCGAGCATGGCGAAGATCACGCGCAGCCGCGGGTGCCGCGGGCGGCCGTACGCGGCCCACGCGTGCCAGGCCGCGTGCATCTCCGCGACGTAGTCCGTGAGCGCCGGCAGCCACGCCGGCGAGCCGGAGGCCGGGCCGGGATGCACGAACAGCGGCTTGCCGGCCTCCGCCAGGCGTTCGAGCGCCGGCGCCCAGCGCTCATCCACGAGCTCCCGGCCCGCGAGCGCGATCCCCGCCGCGCCCGCCTTCAGAAGCTCGTCCACGAGCGCCGGGCGCGCCGGGCTCGCCCACAGCGTGAACGGGGCGCCCAACGCGAGCACCCCACTGTGGAAGTCCTCGAGCAACGCCTCCGCCTCCGGCAGCGCCTCGACGCCGAGTGGCAGCGAAGGCGCGACGACCACGCGGTCGAAGCCCACCCGGGCGGCCGGGTCGTGATCAGCCGGGTTGAACCGCGCCGGGGCGTCGCCGGCCAGTTCCAGCCACCACCCGTGCCCGTCGCGCTTGAGCCGAGGAGGAGCCGTACGGCGCGCCAGGGAGGAGAGAAAGGCATCCGGCCACAGGTGCTGGTGGATGTCGATGGCGCGCCGCACGGCCCGACACACAATATCGATAAATCCGATCGACTTTCAAGTATTAGGGTCGCTCGACCATGACGGAGGTCGCTTTCACCGCCGCCGTGGCCGCCACGCCGGGCGCCAGGCCGAGCTCCTCGACCGAGTCGCGCGTGACCGCCGCGACGACGATGTGCGGGCCGGCCTCGATCTCCACCAGCGCCATCACGCCGTCCACCTCGACCGAGCGCACGATGCCCGAGAAGCGGTTGCGGGCCGAGAGCTTGGTCCCCGTCGGCGGCCGCTGCGGACGCTCGGAGAGCCGCGCGACCTCCTCCTCGGGCACGAGCCGGCGATTGCGTGCGTCCCGGACCGTGCGCAGCTTGCCGGCGCGGTCCCAGCGCCGCAGCGTGTCCGCGGAGACGCCGAGCGCCCGCGCGGCCTCACCGAGCGTCAGGTCGGCCACTGCGGCAGCGCGCCTTCCACGCGCTGCGGGCCCTCCGGCGTGAGCTCGACCTTCCAGATCGGCGCCTCGGCCTTCGCCCGGTCGATCAGCTCGCGGGCCCCGGCGAACGTCTCCCCCCGGTGGGCGCCGGACGCGGCGGCGAGCACGGACGGCTCGCTCAGCGGCACGCGGCCGACGCGGTGGACGACGGCGACGCCCCACAACCCGTGCTTGGAGGCCACCTCACCGGCGATCGCCTCGAGCTTGGAGATCGCCATCTCGGCGTAGGCCTCATAGTCGAGCGCCGGGACGTCACGCGTGACGCCCTCGAACAGCACGACGGCGCCCGCGCGCGGGTCGCGCACCGCGGCGAGCACGACCGCCGGGTCCAGCGTCTCCTCGGTGACGGCGACCAGCCGCACCGTGTCCGACGCGCCGCCGCTGACGGGCGGGATCAGCGCCACCTCGTGCGACGGCAGCACGGGCTCGTCCACGCGCGCGTACTCGCGGTCGAGGGCGACGATGCACTGGCCCGGCTCGAGCCCCATCGCGGCGAGGACGTCGCCGGCGCGGGCGTCGTCGGGCAGCTCGAGCTCGACGCGGTCGGCGCCCGCGCGCTCGCGCAGGCCGGCGAACAGACGCACGGAGATCTTCACGCGCAGGATCCTACGCTCTGGCGGTAGCCACGTTTTGACTACCATGGACGTCGTGGAGGCCTCGCTCACCCACCTCGACGCCGAGGGCAACGCCCGCATGGTCGACGTCAGCGGCAAGGCGCAGACGTCGCGCTGGGCCCGCGCCCGCGCTGTCGTGCGCATGTCGCCGGAGACGGCCGCGCGTGTGCAGGCCGGGGACGCGCCGAAGGGCGACGTGCTGACGGTCGCCCGGCTGGCCGCGATCCAGGCCGCCAAGCGCACCGACGAGCTGATCCCGCTCGCGCACTCGCTGCCGCTGAACTCCGTCGACACGGACATCACCGTGGACGTCGAGGCCGGCACGGTCACGCTGGTCTGCGAGGCGCGCGTGGACGCCAAGACCGGCGTCGAGATGGAGGCCATGGTGGCGTGCTCGATCGGCGCGCTGGCCGTCTATGACATGGTCAAGGGCATCGAGCACGGCGTCGTGGTCGAGCGCGTGGAGCTGCTCGACAAGACCGGCGGCAAGAAGGACTATCACCGGTGAGAGCCCAACTGATCGACGGCCACAAGCGCAAGATCGGCGACGTCCGCATCTCGGTGACGGACCGCTGCAACTTCCGCTGCCAGTACTGCATGCCCGCCGAGGGTCTCCCCTGGCTGGACCGCGACGACCTGCTCAGCTACGAGGAGATCGCGCGCCTGGTGTCGCTGATGGCGAGCATGGGCGTGCACGACGTGCGCCTGACGGGCGGCGAGCCGCTCGCACGCCGGGAGCTGTGGCGCCTGGTGGAGCTGCTGAGCGCCGACGAGCACGTCCACGACCTCTCGCTCACGACCAACGGCTACCTGCTCGAGCGCCAGGTCGAGCAGCTGGTGAAGGCGGGCCTGCGCCGCGTGAACGTCTCGTTGGACGCGCTCGCCCCTGACCGCTTCTTCCAGCTCACCCGCCGCAACTCGCTGCAGAAGGTGCTGGACGGGCTCGCGGCGGCCGAGCGGCACCCCGAGCTGCGCCCGATCAAGGTCAACGTCGTCGCGCTCAAGGACTTCACCGAGGACGAGGTCGTGCGCTTCGCCGAGTTCGCGCGCAAGCACCCGTACGAGGTCCGCTTCATCGAGTTCATGCCGCTGGACGCCGACCGCACGTGGTCGCGCGACCGCGTGCTGCCCAACGCCGAGGTCCGGCGGCTGATCCACGCCGCGTACCCGCTCAAGGACATGGGCCGCGAGCGCCACGGCACGAGCCGCCGCTGGGAGTTCGCCGACGGCCAGGGCTCGATCGGCTTCATCTCCCCCGTGAGCGAGCCGTTCTGCGGCGACTGCAACCGCATTCGCGTCACCGCCGAGGGCAAGCTGCGCACGTGCCTGTTCTCGATGACCGAGACCGACCTGCGCGGCCCGCTGCGCGCGGGCGCGTCCGACGACGAGCTGGAGACGATCATCCGCGACGCGGTGTGGGAGAAGGAGCTCAAGCACCACGTCAACGACGAGGGCTTCGTGCAGCCGGCCCGCACCATGTCGCAGATCGGCGGCTGACCCTGAAGGACTTCGACGAGGCGCTCGCGCTGGTCCTCGAGGGGATCGAGCCGCTGGCGCCCGAGACCGTCCCGCTCCCCCGGGCGGAGGGGCGCGTGATCGCCGAGCCCGCGCGCGCCGCGATCGACCTGCCGCCGTTCGACCGCACCGCGATGGACGGCTACGCCGTGCGCGCGGCCGATGTCGCGCCCGGCGTGGCGCTGCAGGTGGTCGGCGACCTGGCCGCGGGCGGCGAGACGCTGGTCATCGGCCCGCACACCGCGGCACGCATCTCGACGGGCGCGGCCATCCCGGAGGGCGCGGACAGCATCCTCAAGGTCGAGGACACCGAGGGCGGCGACGGCGTCGTCACGGCGACCGCGAGCGTGCGGGAGGGCCTGCACATCCGCCGCCGCGGCGAGGACGTGCACGCGGGCGACGTGCTCGCCCGGCCCGGCGACGTGCTCACCGTCGCGCGCCTGTCCGCGCTCGCCAGCGCCGGCGTCGCCACCGTCTCCGTCCCGCGGGTGCCGAAGGTCAGCCTGATCGTCACCGGCGACGAGCTGCTGCCCCCGGGCGCGCCGCCCGAGCCGGGCAAGATCTACGAGTCCAACTCGCTGGTCGTGGCTTCGCTCGTGCGCGCGGTCGGTGCCGAGGTCGAGCAGCAGCCGCCCGTCCCCGATGACTTCGAGGCGACGAAGGCCGCCATCGAGCACGGCCTTGAGAGCGACATCCTGATCGTGTCCGGCGGCGTGAGCGTCGGCCCGCACGACCACGTCAAGCCCGCGTTCGAGGCCTGCGGCGTGGACGAGGTCTTCTGGCGGGTACGGATCAAGCCCGGCAAGCCGCTGTGGTTCGGCCGCCGTGGCAGGACGCTCGTCTTCGGGCTGCCCGGCAACCCGCTGTCGGCGATCGTCGGCACGGCCATGTTCGTCCTCCCCGCGCTGCGCTCACTGCGCGGCGAGCCGAACGTCCAGCCGCGGCTCGTCAAGGGCCGGCTCGGTGAGCCCGCCGGTCCGTCCGACAACCGCACGACGTTCCTCATCTCCAAGCTCGTGGAGGACGAGGACGGCACGCTGGTCGCGTGGCCGACCGAGCGCCAGGGCTCGCACATGACGGGCGCGCTGGGCGAGAGCGACGGGTTCGCGATCGCCCCCCACGGCTCCGGCTCGCTCCCCGCGGGCGCCGAAGTCCAGCTGCTGCGGCTCTAAGAGCCCGCCGAACTCTTAGTCCGTCACATCCGCCGCCGCGCGCGGTTTCACGTACGCACACCGGGGCCCCGGGCGTGTCAAGTCCGACACACGAACCTCAGGAGCTACGTCCTCATGAGCATGAAGAAGACCCTCACCGCGTGCGCGGTGGTCGGCGCCGCCGCGCTCGCCGCGAGCCCGGCGGGCGCCGCCGAGCCGCCGCGCATCCTCCCGCCGGACATCCCGTTCCCCGCCGACCAGATCGAGCATCGGGTCTCGCGCCACTGCCAGGAGGTCTCGGGGATCTACGCGCAGTTCGGCCGCAACGGCTGCCTCACCATCGACAGCTGGATCACGAGCGACCGCGACCATGAGGTCGCACGCGACGCGACCAGCGGTGAGCTGATCGCCGAGAACGCGACCGTGGACGGCACGGTCTTCTCCTGGACGGCCAACCGCAACGTGCTGTTCGTCGTGCCCACCACGCCGAACCGGCCCAGCAACATCACGCGCGAGGCGCGGGCGGCGATGACGCGAGAGCTGATCCAGCGCGGGTGGTACCAGGTGAGCGGCGAGCAGGTCCGTGACGGCCGCGCCCTGCTCGTCCTCACCGAGACCGCGCAGTCGCCGGCCGACTCGGGCAACACGACGCTGCTCGTGGACAAGGCGAGCTACGAGACGGTCGAGATGACCTTCGTCTCCCGCGACGGCAAGCAGAAGTTCGTCGACACCCAGCTGTCCGTCGAGCAGCTGCCCCGCAACGCGGCCAACAGCAAGCTGCTCAACATGGGCGATCACCCGACCGCGACGGTCCGCCAGGTCGAGGGCGACGACGACGTGATCGCGTCCGCCGCTCGCAAGGTCGGCATCAAGGCCAAGACGCGCGCCAAGATCGCCCGCAAGGCCCGCGCCGGCAAGAAGGCCGGCCGGTAGATGACGACCCTGCGGAGGCCGGCCACGCGCCGGCCTCTCGCTGTGGCGGGCCTGACGGCCCTCGTGCTCGCCGCCGGTGCGATCACCGCGCCGGCGGCGTCCGCCGGATCCACCGACCGCGTGTGCGCGCCGCGGGCGAACCTGTACGAGAGCCCGGGCGGGCTGCAGATCGGCGTGATCGCCGAAGGACGGACGGTGATCATCCTGCGGCGCGCCGCGTCCGGGCGCTGGGTGCGGGTGCGCACGAACATCGGCGCGCGCGGCTGGGTGAAGTCCCGGTTGCTGTGCGACGAGGGCGCGTGAGTGGCCGTCGTCACGCGCATGTCCGACCAGCAGCTGCTCGCGCGCTATCGCGCCGGCGACGACGAGGCGCTCGCCATCGCGCTGCGGCGCTATCAGCCGCGCCTGCTGCGCTTCGCGCGCCGCATCCTCGGCGATCGCTCGCCGAACGCCGAGGACGTGGTGCAGGAGGCGCTCCTGCGCACGCACCTCGTGCTGCGGCGCGGCGACCGCGCGCTCGACCTCGGCCCGTGGCTGTTCAAGCTCGTCCGCAACTGCGCGCTCGACGAGCTCGCCCGCGTGCGAGCGGAGCTGACGCCGCTCGACGACGCGCCCGAACCCGCAGCGGCCGGCGCCGACCCCGCGGACGTCTCCCTCGCGCGCGGGCACGTGCGCGACACGCTGTCAGACGTCGCGGCGCTCCCGGACCTGCAGCGTCACGCGCTGCTGCGCCGCGAGCTGGAAGGCGCGCCGCACGTGGAGATCGCCGCGGAGCTGGGGATCAGCGAGGCGGCCTCGCGCGTGCTCGTGCTGCGGGCGCGGAGCAACCTCGTCAAGGCCCGCGCGGGCCGCAACGCCCGCTGCGACGACATCCGCGAGCAGGTGCTGCTCGCCGAGGACGCGCGCCGGCGCGCCACCGCGCACGTCTACCGCCACCTCGCCGCGTGCGCGCCGTGCCGGGAGTTCCGGAGCGAGCTGCGCCGCCGCCGCGCCGACCTGCGGGTGCTGGTCCCCGGGCCGGTGCTGCTCGGCGTGCTGCTGAGTGCGGCGGTGCCGGCGGGCTCCTCGAAGCTGATCACGGCCGGCGCGATGAGCGTCGCGGTGGCCGGCGGCGCGCTCGGCATCGACCGCCTCGCCGGGCCCGGCTCCCCCGCGCCCGTCACGGTCCGCAGCGCGGTCGTCCCCGGCGGCGTGCTGCCGCTCGGCAGCGCGGTCCCGCAGGGCACCGCGGTCGTCACCCGCACGGTGGCCACGACCCCGGGCCTGCCGGTCGGCCGCTACCGCATCGCCTGTCCCCCGGGCCACCGCGTCGCGGGCCTGCAGCCGACGACGGCGAAGACCTCGCACGCATTCGCGCCCGAGACGATCGTCGGCGCGAGCACGGCCGCGGTCGTGCTGGTCGAGCCGACGCCGCACCCGCTCACGATCGCCGTCGTCTGCAAGCGCCCGGGCGCCGACGGGTCGATCCTCGCTGCCCCGGTCACCGCGCCCGGCCGGCCGGCGGCCGTGTGCGTGGACCGCGTCTACCTGCGCCGCCGCCCCGGCGGGCCGATCGTCGGCTCGCTCACCCGCGGGCAGCCCGTGACGATCCGCGCCACGCGGGACGGCTGGCGCCGGGTCACGGCGGATTCCGGCGCCCGCGGCTGGCTTCCGGCAGACCGGCTCTGCGCCCGGTAGGGTCGCGCCATGGGACTGATGAACGACTGGCTGCGGAGCAAGCGGATGAAGGACCCGGTCCGCGGCAGCGCGCACGTCGTCGCCTGCAGCCGGTACCTGAGTCCCGCGGTGAAGTCGAACCTCGTCATGAACCTGATCGTCAGCGCCGAGGGCCTGCAGCCGACGCCGGTCGAGCACGAGTGCATGTGCCGCAGGACCAGTGGCCGCAGCAGGGCATGACGCTGCCGGTCACGCTCGACCGGGCCGATCCGACGCGGCTGAAGGTCGAATGGGACGAGCTGCCGACGGCGCAGGAGCTCATCCAGCAGCGCACGGAGGCGATGCTGTCCGGCGGCCTGCCGGGCGTGACGATGGGCCAGCCGCTGGTGATCGACCTGCGCGGGCAGCCCGCGCAGAGCAACGGCGGCGACCAGGTCGACCGGCTGGAGCGGCTGGCCGCCCTGCACGCGTCGGGCGTGCTCACCGACGAGGAGCTCGCCGCCGCGAAGGCGAAGCTACTCGGCTAGCTCGTAGCCGTCGGTGACGGGCCCGCACGCGAGTCCGTTGCCGAGCAGGACGTGCGCGTTGACGTCGCGCAGCACGGCGGCCTGCTCCTCGGTGAGGTAGCGGCTGAAGATCTCCTCGACCGCGGCGAAGTGCAGGGGCTTGGCCTCCTCGAGCACCGTGCGGCCCTGCTCCGTGATGCGGGCGAAGGTCGCGCGGCGGTCCTCCTTGGGGATCTCGCGCTCGACGAGCCCCGCTTCCTCCATGCGGGCGACCAGGCGGGTCGCGCCGCCGCGCGACAGGGTCAGCGAGTCGGCCAGGTCCCCCATGCGCACCGGACCCTTGTACAGCTGCGCGAGCACCTCGAACCACGCCGGCGCGAGCCCGGACTCGCGCTCCATGCGGTCGCCCACGAGCTCCAGCAGCCGGCTGCTGACCTGCAGCATCCCGTAGAAGGCGAGGTACTTCGGGTCATCCATGAGCGAAGACTGTAGAGGCAACGGTTGACAAGTCAATCCTTGCGAGCTTTACTTCGCAACGGTTGCTATGTCAATGCTTGCTCCGGAAAGGGAGTTGACGACCGTGCCCGTCACCCGCCTCGCCCGCCTCGGCGCGTTCGCCTTCCGGCGACGCCGCCTCGTCCTCGCTGCCTGGGTCGGCGCCCTGGTCGCGGCCTTCGCGCTCGCCGCCACGTTCTCGGCCGACTACAACACGCCCGGATCGGACTCCAAGGCGGCCGCCGATGCGCTCGCCGATCGCTTCCCGGCGACGTCGCCGGACACCGTCGACGTCGTCTGGCGCACCGCCGAGGGCACGCCGACCGCGCTGCTGCGCGAAGCGTCCACGCTCCCCGGCCTGGCCGCCGCGGGCGAGCCGCAGATCTCGCCCGACGGCCAGGTCGGCGTCGCGCGGATTCCCCTCACCGTGCTGCCGGACGAGGTGCCGCGCGCGACCGGCGAGCGGCTGCTGGAGCTGGGTGAGGCGGCGGACGTCGAGCTCGGCGGGCAGGTGATCGCCACCGCGCAGCAGGGGCCGATCTCGAGCGAGATCGTCGGCATGGCCGTGGCCTTCATCGTGCTGCTGATCGCGCTCGGCACGATCGTCGCCGCTGGATTGCCGTTGATCCTGGCGCTGTTCGGGCTGGGGATCGCGTCCGCGCTGATCATGCTGCTGGCGGCCGTGCTGCCGACGCCCGACTGGTCCTCGACCGTGGCCGCGATGCTCGGCATCGGCGTCGGGATTCGACTACGCGCTGCTGATCCTGACGCGCTACCGGGCCGCGGGCGGCGGTGAGGGCGCGATCCGCGAGGCCGTCGCGACCGCGGGCCGCTCGGTGCTGATCGCGGGTCTGACCGTTGTGATCTCGCTGCTCGGCCTGTTCGCGATGGGCCTGACCTACCTCTACGGCGTCGCGCTGGCCGCGATCATCGCCGTGCTGGTCGTGATGGCGGCGGCCATCACGCTGCTGCCCGCGCTGCTCGGGTTCGCGGGGCCGCGGATCGAGCGGCTGCGCCTGCCCGGTCGCCGGCGTTCCTCCGGCGGCGCCTTCGCCGCGCGCTGGAGCCGCGCCGTGCAGCGCCGGCCGTGGACGGCGGCGATCGCCGGCGCGCTCGTCCTGCTGGCGCTGGCCTCCCCCGTGACCGGGCTGCGGCTCGGCTTCCCGGACGCGGGCAACGACCGCGCCGAGACGACGACGCGGCAGGCGTTCGACCTGATGACCGCGCACTTCGGCGCGGGCGCGAACGGGCCGCTCGTCGTGGTCGCCCCGGCCGCCGCGGCCGCCGGCGTCGCGGAGACGATCGGGCGCGACCCGGGCGTCGCGTCCGTCGCGCCGCCGCAGCTCAACCCCGCGGGTGACACGGCGCTCGTGCTCGCCACGCCGACGACCTCGCCCGAGGCCACCGCGACCGAGGACCTGCTCGCGCGGCTGCGCGACGGGCGGCTCGGCGAGGAGGTCGTGATCGGCGGGCGCACCGCACAGGCCGTCGACCAGGCGCAGGCCACCGCCGACCGGCTGCCGCTGTTCATCGGCGGCGTCGTCGGCCTCTCGCTGTTGCTGCTGCTCGTCGCGTTCCGGTCGGTCACGGTGGCGCTGAAGGCGGCCGCGCTCAACCTGTTCAGCGTCGGCGCGGCCTACGGCGTGGTCGCGCTGCTCGCCCAGGGCGGCTGGGCCGGCCAGCTCGTCGGCATCGACACCGCCACGCCCGTGCCGCCGTTCATCCCCGTGATCATGTTCGCGACGCTGTTCGGGCTCTCGATGGACTACGAGGTGTTCTTGCTCTCGCGCGTGCGGGAGGCGTGGCTGGGCGGACGCTCGACCTCACGCGCCGTCACCGAGGGTCTCACGCGCACGGCGGGCGTGATCAGCGCCGCCGCGGCGATCATGGTCGTGGTCTTCGGGGCGCTCGCGCTCTCGCCCGAGGTGTTCCTGAAGCTGATCGGTATCGGGCTGGCGACCGCGGTGCTGGTCGACGCGACAATCGTGCGGATGGTGCTCGTGCCCGCCGTGATGCAGCTGCTGGGCGAGCGCAGCTGGTGGATGCCGCGCTGGCTGGACCGGATCGTGCCCCATACCGAACTGGAGGCGCCCGCACTGTCGCGCGCTTGACAGTTTGCGTGTAGCGGATGAGCGCGACGGGCGCGACGCGCAGGAGGAGGCTTGGGGCATCGTGACGCACACCACCCTCGTCTCCGAGGCCACCTCCCCCGGGGTGCGCCTCGCCCGCGCCCAACTCGTCGCGCTGATCCAGCAGCAGGTGGTGCGCGTCGCCGCCCTGCGCGCGCAGCTCTCGGCCGGGCTGCCGGTCACCGGCGACCTCGCCGCCGAGCTGCACGAGCTCGAACTCCTCCAAGACCGCCTCGACCTTCCCGGAGAAGCCCGATGAACCCGTCCCGTCCGCTCATCCTGGCCACCGCGCTCCTCGCCACGCTCGCCGTTCCCGCGGCGGCGTCCGCCGCCGGGCTCGGCACGACGAACGTGCAGAAGAAGCACCTGGCGACGATCACGCACGAGCCGGTCACCGCTCGCTGACGCGGTCAGCTAGGTTCGGCGCATGCAGTGGCCGATCCTGGCTGGCGTTCCCGAGGAGGACGCGCGGCGCGTGCTGTCGATCGCGCGCCGCCGCACCTTCGCCCGCCGCGAGGTCGTCTTCCACCACGGCGACCCGGCCGACACGCTGCACCTCGTCGCCAGCGGGCGCTTCGCCGTGCGCATCCAGACACCGCTCGGCGACACGGTCATGCTCTCGCTGCTCGGGCCGGGCGAGACGTTCGGCGAGATCGCGCTGCTCGACGGCGTCGGGCCGCGCTCGGCCACGGTCGTGGCGCTGGAGAGGGCCGAGACGCGCGCGATCCACAAGCTCGACTTCGACACGCTCGTCGCCCGCCATCCCGGCATCGCCGACCTGCTCGCCCGCGCGCTCGCCCTGCGCGTGCGGCGGCTCTCGGAGCTGCTGCTGGAAGCGCACTACGTGCCCGCCGACCGGCGCGTGCTGCGCCGGCTGGCCGAGTTCGGTCTCGAGGACGGCGTCGTGCCGCTGACGCAGGAGGAGCTCTCCAACCTCGCGGGCACGTCCCGCGCGACCGTCAACCGCGTCGTGCGCGACGCCCAGGCCCGCGGCGAGCTCGCCCTCCGGCGCGGGCGTATCGAGGTGCTCGACGCCGCCTCGCTCGTGGCGCGCGCTGGCTAGCCTGGGATCCATGCCCGTGGGTCTCATTCTCGCCGCCGGTGCCGGCCGCCGCTTCGGCGCCACCAAGCAGCTGGCGCTGCTCCGTGGGCGGCCGCTGCTCTCGCACGCGGTCGAGACGATGAACGCGGCGCTCGACCGGGTGGTCGTCGTGCTCGGCCACGAGGCGGAAGCGATCCGCGCCCGCGTGGACTTCGGCGGTGCCGAGGTGGTCGTCGCGGACGACTGGGCCGACGGCCAGGCGGCCTCGTTGCGGCGCGGCCTGCGGGCCGCGGGCGAAGCGGACGCCGTCGTGATCACGCTGGGCGACCAGCCGTTCATCACGCCGCAGGTGATCACCGCGGCGATGGCCCAGCTGCCGGGCTACGACGCGGTGCGCGCGGTCTACGACGGCAAGCCGGGCCATCCGGTGGTGCTCGGCCGCACGGTGCTGGCCGCGGCGGATGAGCTGCAAGGCGACCAGGGCGCGCGCGAACTGCTCGCGCGCTTCAACGTGCGTCGCTGGGACGCGGGGCACCTGGCCGACGCGACCGACGTGGACACGCCCGAGGAGCTCCAGGCGCTCTCATGAGGATCGAGCACACCTTCGAGGTCCGCGCCGAAGCGGACGAGGTCTTCGCGGCCCTGAACGACCTCGAGCGGGTCGTGCCGTGCCTGCCGGGCGCGCGCATCACCGGGCGCGAGGAGGACGGCAGCGTCCACGGCGACCTGAGCGTCGGCTTCACGCGCCTGCGCGGCACGGTCGCCATCACGGCGTCGGACCCGGTCACGCGGACGATGGAGCTGACCACCGGGCATCACCGGGCGCAGCTCGCGGTCGCCGCGCGTGACGGCGTCGCCGACGTCACCGCCGCCGCCGACCTGGCGGAGATCGGCGCGCTGGCCCTGTTCGGGGGCCTCGTGCACGACCTCTCCGGGCGGCTGCTGCGCGACTTCGGCGACTGCCTCTCGCGCAAGCTGGGCGACGTGCCGAGCGGCGAGGACATCGCAGGGGGCCGGGCCGCGCCGGAGGAGGCGCTCCGCGACTCGCCCACCCCCGACCCGGACACGGCGGCGGGATGAGCGACCCTCGGACGGCGGGAAGCGACGTGAAAGTGAATCCGCGAAGCGATTCGCCGGACTGCGGCGTCTGCGCGGGCGACGTCCCGCCGCTGATCGGCCAGATCCTCACGGGCACCGGCCTGACGCTGGACCAGGCCGCGCGGCGGCTCGCCGCCGGCGAGCAGCTCCCCGACCTCACGCCGCTGCAGCGGCGGATGGTCGAGGAGTACGCCGAGCGTGTCTAGCGCGGCGTCGGCGCCTTGATCGCGAGCTACAGAGCGAGTGTCAAGCTCACGACACTTCGGCTTCCATCAGCGCGGCCAGCGTCTCCAGCGAAGCGATCGAGTTGCCGGGCAGCAGCCGGTCCACGTGCGGCATCGCCGCCTTCATGCCGCGCGTGAGCGGCTCGTAGCGCGGGTCGGCGGCCAGCGGGTTGAGCCAGATCACGCGGTGCGCGGTGCGCTGCAGGCGGGCCATCTCTTCGGCCAGCTCCTCGGGCTCGCCACGGTCCCAGCCGTCCGAGAGCAGGATCACGACCGACCCGCGGCCGATCCGGCGGCCGTGCTCGCGGTTGAGCACGGCGATCGCCTCGCCGATCCGGGTGCCGCCGCTCCAGTCGTCGACCGCGGCGGCCGCGCGGGCGAGGGCGCGATCGGAGTCGCGCCCGCGCAGCTCACGGGTCACGCGCGTGAGCCGGGTGCCGAACACGAACGCCTCCACGCGGGCCCGCGCGGCGACGCACGCCTGCATGTACTGCAGGAGCATGCGGCTGTACGGCGCCATCGAGCCGCTGACGTCGCACACGAGCACGAGCCGCCGCGGCCGCTCGGCCTGCTCGCGGTAGCGGCGTTCGAGCAGCTCGCCGCCCGTGCGCAGGGACGCGCGGATGGTCGCGCGCAGGTCGTGCGTCTCGCGCCGGCGCCGCGTCGGCACCGTCCGGCGCGAGCGGCGCGTCGGCCCGCGCAGCGCGATCCGCATCAGAAGCCGCCGCGCGACGGCGCGCTCGGCGTCCGTGTAAGCGGCGAAGTCCTTCTCGCGCAGCAGCTCCTCCTCGCTCCACGCCGCCGGGGCGGGCAACAGCTCGGCGCCGGGCGCCTCGTCGCCCTGTGGCGGGATGCCGACCCGCGGCAGCGCCTGCTTGGCGATCTCCCCCAGCTCGTCGAGCGCGTCGCGGGCCTCTTCGGCGCCGAAGACCGCCGTGAAGGCACTCGCGAACGCGCTCATCTCGGCCCGCGTGGAGCACAGCGCAGCACGCAGCGCGAAGAAGACCTCAGTCCGGTCGGTGGCGTCGACCGCGGCGAGCGCCCGCTGAGCGGCGAGCACCTCTCCCATCCCCACTCGGGCCCCGTGCGCACGGAGTTGTTGGGCCACCGCGCTGACCCGGCCAGAGAGGTGGTCCGCGAGTGGAGCGAAGTCGGTGACGGAGGCGGCCCGCGCGATCGTCGCCTCGTCCGCCACCCGCGCGCGCTCGCGGCGCGCGACGTTCTCGCGCGCCTGCTCGGCGATCTGCCCGTGGCCGGAGGCGATGCGCGGGCCGCTAGGCACCCTCGAGGATCCTGTCGCGGCGCACGCGATCGATGTCCTCACGGACCTTCAGCGCCACGCCCAGCGTGTCGTCGAGCGAAGCGGCGCCGTCGAGCGCCAGCAGCGCCCGCGCCCAGGTGATCGTCTCCCCCACGCCGGGCAGCTTGTACAGCTCACGCTCGCGCAGCTTCGCGACGGCGCTGCACACGCGCGCGGCGACCTCCTCCGGCACGCCCGGCAGCCGCGTGCGGACGATCTCGGCCTCGCGCTCGGGCGTCGGGTAGTCGATCCAGTGGTACAGGCAGCGGCGCTTGAGCGCGTCGTGCAGCTCACGCGTGCGGTTCGACGTCAGGATCACCAGAGGACGATGCGCGGCCGTGATCGTCCCCAGCTCCGGGATCGTGATCGCGAAGTCGGCCAGGAACTCGAGCAGGAAGGCCTCGAACTCGTCGTCGGCGCGGTCGATCTCGTCGATCAGCAGCACGGCGGGCCCGCCCTCGTGCTCGAGCGCCTCCAGCAGCGGCCGCTTGAGCAGGAACTCGGGCCCGAACAGCTCCCGCGCCGGCGCGCCCGCCTCGGCCGCCCGGATCGCGAGCAGCTGGCGCTGGTAGTCCCAGTCGTAGACGGCGTGGTGGAGGTCGATGCCCTCGTGGCACTGCAGCCGGATCAACTCGGAGCCGGTCGCGGCCGCCAGCGCCCGCGCGACCTCGGTCTTGCCGACGCCCGCCTCCCCCTCCAGCAGCAGCGGCTGCTCGAGCGCGAAGGCGAGGTACGCGGCGGTGGCGAGCCCCTGGTCGGCGAGGTAGCCCTCGCCGGCCAGGGCCCGCGAAACATCCTGCGGGGTCTGCACCTACCTCATTCTGACGCGGTGGTGAGCGCCCGCCGCGTCAGCACCCGTGCCAGGTGGCGCTTGTAATCCTGGGAGGCGTTGAGGTCGGCCGGCGGCTCCGTGCCCTCGGCGGCATGCGACGCCGCCGACGCGATCGACTCGGCCGTCAGCGGCTGCCCGCGCAGCGCCTGCTCGGCCGCGGTCGCCCGCAGCGGCACCGAGCCCATGTGCGTGAGCCCGATCCGGACGTCCTCGCACGTGCCGTCCGCCGCCTTCTTGACCAGTGCGGACACGGCCACCATCGCCCAGTCCTCCTGGCGGCGGTTGAACTTCTCGTAGCCGTACCCGTAGCCCTCGAGCCGCGGGAAGCGGACCTCGGTCAGGATCTCGCCCTCGCCCACCGCGGTGGTGAGGAAGTCCTCGAACAGGTCGTTCGCGGCCACCTCGCGCTCGCCGGACGACCCGCGGATCACCACGGAGCCCTCGAGCGCGAGCAGCACCGCGGGCATGTCGGAGGCGGGGTCCCCGTGTGCGAGCGTCCCGCCGATCGTGCCCATGTTGCGGACCTGCTGGTCGGCGATCGTGGCCGCGGCGGCCGAGGCCAGCCCGAAGTTGCCCGTCGCCACGCGGTGGTGCGTGACCATCGCGCCGAGCCGGATCTGCCCGTTGTCGGCGTTCACCGACTTGAGGTCCTGGAGCTGGCGCAGGTCCACCAGCAGCGACGGCTGCGACATCCGCAGCTTCATCAGCGGGATCAGCGAGTGCCCGCCGGCCAGGATCTTCGCGTCCTCGCCGCCTTGCGCGAGCGCCTGAAGCGCCTCGTCGAGCGACTGCGGCGCGACGTAGTCGAACTCAGCGGGGATCAACGCTTCGCCTCCTCGATGGCCTCCCAGACCCGCTGTGGGCCGAGGGGCATGTTGATGAACGTCACGCCGAGCGGGCGCAGGGCGTCGATGACGGCGTTCGTGATGCACGGCGAGGCGGCGATCGTGCCCGCCTCCCCGATGCCCTTGACGCCGAGCGAGTTGACCGGCGACGGGGTCTCCGTGCGGTCCAGGTCGAAGGACGGCACGTCTGCCGCGCTCGGGAGCGCGTAGTCGGCGAAGTTGCCGGTGACGAGCTGGCCGTCCTCGTCGTAGTGGATGCGCTCGAACAGCGCCTGGCCGATCGCGTGCACGATGCCGCCGTGGACCTGCCCGTCGATGATCTTCGGGTTGATCGCCGGGCCGCAGTCGTCGACCGCCGCGTACTTGATCACGTCCACGTTGCCGGTGTCCGGGTCCACCTCGACCACGCACCCGTGCGCGCCGAACGGGAACACGAAGTTCTCCGGGTCGTAGAACGCGAGCTCCTCGAGCCCCGGCTCCATGCCCTCCGGCAGGTTCTCCGGGATGTAGGCCGCGCCGGAGATCTCGCCGATCGTCATGCCCTTGTCCGGCGAGCCCTTGACCGCGAACTTGCCGTCGATCAGCTCGATGTCCTCGGGCGAGGCCTCGAGCTGGTGGGCGACGATCTGGCGCGCCTTTTCGACGATCTTGGCCGTCGCGCGCGCGACCGACTCGCCACCGACCGCGGTGGAGCGCGAGCCGTAGGTGCCCAGGCCCTGCGGCCCGGTGCCCGTGTCGCCGTGGATGACCTCCACGTTCTGCGGGTCGACCCCGAGCCGCTGGGCGACGATCTGCGCCATCGTCGTCTCCAGCCCCTGGCCGTGCGGCGAGGTGCCGGTGTAGACGGTGACCGCGCCGGTTATGTGCACGCGCACCATCGCCGACTCCCACAGGCCGGTCTGCAGGCCGAACCCGGACGGCCCCGTCACGCGCGACGGCGCCAGGCCGCAGATCTCCGTGTAGGTCGAGTACCCGACGCCGCGCAGCTTGCCCGCGGGCGCCTGCGCCTTGATCGCGTCCAGGTCGGCCATCTCGAGCAGCGTGTCCAGCGCCTTCGGGTAGTCGCCGGAGTCATAGACCACGCCGAGCGCCGTCTCGTGCGGGAACGACTCCGGCGTCATGAAGTTCTTGCGCCGCAGCTCGAGCCGGTCCATGCCCAGCTCGTCCGCGAGCTGGTCGATCATCATCTCGATCTGGTGCGTGGCCTCCGGCCGTCCCGCCCCGCGGATGGCGTCGGTCGGCATCTTGTTGGTGAAGACGCCGACGATGTCGGTCTGCACCGCCGGGATGTCGTAGACGCCGCTCATCACGAACGCGCCGAGCGACGGGATCGTCGGGGTGAGCAGCATCAGGTACGCGCCGAGGTCCTGCAGGATCTTGGTGTGGTAGGCGGTGATCTTGCCGTCGCGCGTCGCGCCGATCTTGGCGTAGGCGATCTGGTCGCGCCCGTGATGGGTGGCGAGCATGCCCTCGGTGCGCGACTCGACCCACTTGACCGGCCGCTCGAGCTTGCGCGATGCCCACGCGAGCGCGATCTCCTCACCGTAGATCTGCAGCTTGGAACCGAAGCCGCCGCCGACCTCGGGCGCGATCGCCCGCACCCGGTCCTCGGAGATGCCCAGTTGCAGCGCGAGGAAGAGCCGCAGGAAGTGCGGGACCTGCGTGCTCGACGTGAGCGTGAGCGAGCCCGCGCGGTAGTCCGCGAGCACGCCGCGCGGCTCGATCGCCGCGCCGGCCGTGCGGTGGTTGACGATCCGCCGCTCCACCACGACCTCGGCGGCGTTGAAGCCCGCCTCCAGGTCTCCTCCGCCGAGTGACCACTCGTGGCACTGGTTGGTGCCGAGGTCGGCGTGCACGAGGTCGCCGCCCTCGTAGGCCTTCTCCAGGTCGACGACGACCGGGAGCGGCTCGTACTCGACGCTCACCAGCTGCGCCGCGTCGACCACCGCATAGCGGTCCGAGCCGATCACCAGCGCGACCGGGTCGCCCACGTGGTGGACCTCGTCCTTGGCCAGCGCCCAGTGCGGCGGGTTCTTGACCTCGACCCCCGGCGGGACCCAGGCCATCGGCAGCGGCGCCTCGAGGTCGAGGTCATTGCCGACGTACACGGCGTGCACGCCGGGCTGGGCCGCTGCCTCCGCGGTGTCGATCGAGACGATCCTGGCGTGGGCCTCGGGGGAGCGCACGAACGACGCCCACAGCTGACCGGTGACGTTGATGTCGTCGATGTAGCGGGCGCGGCCCATGATCAGCCGCGGGTCCTCCTTGCGCTTGAGCGGCTTGCCCACCCAAGGCTCTGCGGCCGTGGCGCTCATGACGCCTCGCTGGCCGCGAGAACCGCCTTGACGATGTTGTGGTAGCCGGTACAGCGGCAGAGGTTGCCGGCGAGCGCCTCGCGGACCTCTTCCTCGTTCGGCTTCGGGTTGCGTTCGAGCAGGTCGGCCGAGGCCATGATCATGCCCGGCGTGCAGTAGCCGCACTGGAGCCCGTGGTGCTCCCAGAACGCCTCCTGCAGCGGATGCAGCGCGCCTTCCTGGCCCATTCCTTCGATCGTCGTGATCTCCGCGCCGTCCGCCTGGGCGGCCAGCAGCGTGCACGACTTGATCGCCTCGCCGTTCAGATGAACCGTGCACGCGCCGCAGTTGGACGTGTCGCAGCCGACATGCGTACCGGTCAGACCCAGCGTCTCACGCAGGAAGTGGACCAGGAGCAGGCGAGGTTCCACCTCGGCGCTCTGTTGAGCGCCGTTCACGGTCATCGTGACCCGCACCGAACCAGCCATGCGTCTCCTCCCAGTCGGAAAACTGGGCGGAGCGTATCGATTGCTACTTCGCGGCGCGACGGCGGTGGAAGGCGAATGTCAGCTGGGCGAGCAGCAGACGATCGCTGGGCCCGATGTCGACGAACGACAACGAGACGTCCTGGTTGGTGACGCGCACGGTCTCGGCCGTGGCGCGGATCTCGGCGTTGGCCTGGACGAGGCCGATCACGATCTCGTGCAGGTCGGCCTCGAGGTAGCTCGACTGCTTGGCGACGCGCAGGCCGCCGGCGCTGATGTCGCGCGTGAAGGTGGTGTTCGGCGGGTTCTCGGTGCCGGCCGGGCGCAGGTGCGCGGGCAGCACGAGGGGTGCCCGCGAGAACGTCCGGCGTTGGCCGAGACGGAAGGGATCGAGCAGCGTGGCGATCAGCTCACCATCGGCGTAGCCCGGCCTCACGCTCGCCTTGAGCGCCTGCAGGCTGCCGCCCGCCTCGATCAGCAGATAGGTCGTGAGACCTGGCGCGAGCGCGTCCTCGGGCAACGGCGCTTGCGGCGCGAGCATCACGTCGGCGCCGGTGAACCCGACCACGAGGCAGGGCACGGCGTCGTCACCCAGGTCAAGCTGGGCGGGCTGTCCTTCACTCAGCGCGCTCGCGAATCCGGTGGCCATGGGTCTCTAGTCCGGGTATCGGCCGGGGCCGACCTTCGGTTGAGGGTCATTTCATGACCAACTCGAACGCGCGTGCGTGCGGGGCGCAGAACCGGGCCGTGCGCCGGGCCTCCGCCTCGATCCCGTCGGTCGGGAAGTCCGTGTGGGCCGCGATCGTCATGGTCTCGTCGTCGACGCGCCAGCTCGCCACGACCCGGCCGCCGACCGTGAGCGTCTGGTCGCCCGAGAGCGTGAGCTTGAGCGGCAGCACCTCGGGCGGCAGGATCCGGTCGCGGTCCTTGTACGCGAGCAGCGGCTGGTCCCAGTTGCCGAGAAAGCGCGGCGGGAGCGGCGTGTCGCCGGGCAGGATCTCGGCGCCGGCCAGGTCGAGCAGCTCGCGGCCGGCCTCGTCGCGGTAGCGGACGGTCTCGAGCGCGTCGAAGTCGAAGTCACGCTGGGCCGCGCCCGCCCAGGCGGCCACGTCGCGCTTCTGCGCCGGCCCGAACGCGCCGAGATACCGGGTGAGGACGAGCTTCGCCGCGTCCTCGGGGGTCGGAAGCGGGCGCGGGTCCTTGACGAACAGCGTGTCGCGGCCGCGGTCGTCGTAGTGGCCGGCGGGCGGAAGCTGCACGAGCGGCACGAGCGTGCGGGCGCGCAGGATCGGCGTCCACAGGTCCGGCGCCTCGATCTTGGCGCGGATGTCCTGGTTGGTGCGCGGGGTGGTCAACCACGCCGCGAGCTCGGCCGCCTCGTCGTCGACGCCGGGGTCGGTCGCGCGCCACTTGCGCATCCGGGAGTGCCGCAGCAGTGCGGCGTAGGCCGGGAAGTCCTCGCCGCTGGCCAGGTGCAGCGTGAGCCGCATCAGCGTGGACTTGACGACGTGGCGTTCGGTGAGGGCCCGTTCCAGCGCCGCGCGCGTGAAGCCCTCCACCCGCGCGGCGAGCGCGACGAACGGCGCTCGCGCCTCCTGGCCCTGGAGCGGCGTGAGACGCGTGATGGCCGCGGCCGGCGTCGTGTTCCAGCGGGTGATCAGGCCCTGCCGGTGGGCGAGCGTGGCGGTCAGTTCGGCGCGTGTGAGGACCCGCATCGGGCGCAGCGTAAGGTGCAGCGCATGGCCCTCGCGTTCACGCTGCCCGACACGTTCGGCTCGATGGTTTCCCTGCACGAGGACGGCGCGCGAGTGGCCGTCGTGGTCTTCACCTGCAACCACTGTCCCTACGCGCTCGCGTGGCACGAGCGGCTGCAGGACGTCGCGCGCGACTACGCGGCGCAGGGCGTGCGGTTCCTCCAGATCAACGCCAACGACGCCGACAAGTACCCGCGCGACCGCGTGGACGCGATGCGCGCGCGGGTCGACGCGGCGAGTTCGCCGGGCCGTACCTGGTCGACGAGACGCAGGAGGTCGCGCGGGCGTGGGGCGCGCGGGTCACGCCGGACGTGTTCGTCACGGACGCCACGGGGGTCGTGTACCGGGGCGCGCCCGACGCGGACCACGGCGATCCGTCCCTGCGCGCTTCGTGGCTGCGCGAGGCGCTCGACGACGTGCTCGCGGGCCGGCCGGTCGCTCGCGCCGAAACCGAGCCGAAGGGCTGCTCGATCAAGTGGAAGTAGAGCTGCTGTGGTGGGCCGGGTGCCCGTCGCATCCGGCCGTTCGGAGCATGCTGGAGGGGCTCGGCGTGCGCGTCGTGGAGCGTGAGATCGTCAGCGAGCAGGACGCCGAGCGCGCGGGGTTCGTGGGCTCGCCGACGCTGCGCGTGGACGGAGAGGACCTGTTCCCGACCGACGAGCCGCCCGGCCTGACGTGCCGCATCTACCGCCTGGCCGACGGGCGCATCTCCCCCACGCCTGATCCCGACGCGCTGCGCACCGCGCTCGCGGAACGGCGCCACGGGAGGGCGTGACAACCGCACCGCGGGCCACCGGCAGCCTCGACCGCGGGCGCTTTCAGTGGCCCGTACGGTCACGGCATGACCGCGACCTTTGAACCCGCCCCGTCCTTCCCGCCCGCTCCGGCGCCCGCTCCCAAGCGCCGCTGGGGCCGCATCGCCCTGATCGTCGGCGGGGTGATGATCGCGACGCTGGCCGCGATCGTCGTCGCGCTCGTCCTGTTCGTGAACGCGTCGACCAAGGACGCGCAGAAGGTCTCCGACCAGCTCGTGACCGCCGTGCAGACCGGCGACGCCGCCAAGGCCTACGCCCTCGGCGGCGCGGACTTCCGCACGGTGGCGACCGAGGCCGACGTCAAGGCGATCGTCGAGCAGATCTCGCCGCTGGTGACGCGCGAGCCGGTCTCGCCGAACGGCAAGTCCATCAACGCGAGCACCGACCGCGGCAAGGTGGCCGTGTTCACCTACAAGCTCGACGGCAACGGCCGTGCGCCGGTCTACTTCCAGACGCAGATCCAGGAGACCGACGGCGCCTGGCGGGTCCTGAGCTTCCGCAGCGCGGACAACCCGTTCAGCACCGAGCTCGAGTAGCTCAGCCGACGAGCAGGGCCGGCCCGCAGGCCTCGAGGTCCTCGCGCAGCCGCGAGGCGCTGGTCTCGCTCCAGCGCTCCGTCGCGACGAGGTGCGCGCTGAGCGCGCGGATCGCCTCGAGCGCCTCGGCCGTCGCCGGTTCGTGCGCGTCCTCGGAGAAGAGCAGGACGTCGGCGGCCGCGCGCACGCGCTCCTGCTCCGCCGGCAGGAGCTTGCTCGGGCCAAGGTCCGCGAGCGTGCGCATCACGCGGCCGTACGCCTGAGAACGTTCCGATGTCATGCGACCATAATTGCTTACTTTCCGTACGTTGCCTGTGCGACGCCACACACAGCCCTCGGCCCGGCCGGGACATGGGGCCGGGCCGAGGGCGTCGCCAAGTGGTTCGTGCCGTTCGCCCCGGCCCGGCGGGGAGCGGACCGGGCCGGGGCGTCGTCAAATTCGGATGTCGCCCGCCCCGGCCCGGTGGGGGAACACCGGGCCGGGGCGCCGTCCTGGGGAGGGAAGCTCGCCCCGCCGGGCGCGCACGCCCGGCGGGTGGTCTGTCAGAGGCGATCGCGCCAGCCGACCGCGGCCGAGGCCACGTCGCCCAGCGCGTCCGTCAGGCCGCGACGGTCGCCGGCCGCACGGGCGCGATGCAGCGTCTTGAGCGCGTTGGCCATGACCGCGGGACCGGTCGGCCCCGAGTCACGCAGGTCCGCCAGCTCCGCACGCGTCAGCTGACGCGGCTCACCGCAGACGAGCGTGGCCAGCTCGCGCGCACGCCGCTCGGCCACGGCCGCACGGTCCTCGGCCGCCCGCGCGGCCGCCATGGCCGCCGCGACCGCGCCGCCGGACTCGGCCTGCGCCTG
The DNA here is from genome assembly GCF_003344625.1 of Solirubrobacter deserti. Classification (GTDB taxonomy): domain Bacteria; phylum Actinomycetota; class Thermoleophilia; order Solirubrobacterales; family Solirubrobacteraceae; genus Solirubrobacter; species Solirubrobacter deserti. Next base: position 988,544 of record NZ_QPKJ02000001.1, read on the forward strand.
CGCCACGGCCGCCGCGATCCGCGCGTCGACCTCGGCCTCGGACAGGCCGCGCGCGACATCTGTCGCGTGAAGGGGACTGTCCCCTTCACGCGACGCCTGTCGCGTTTCCGCGCCGCCGGTCACCGCGGACGAGCCGCGAGCGTCGTCGCCGCGCGTCACCGCGCCGCCACCGTTGGCCGTCGAGCCGCGCGTCGCCGCGCCGCCGTTCGCCTCGTTCCGCCCACCTGCGTGGGCGTATGTCGTGGTGCCGGTGGTCACCGAGGTGGCGGCCTCGAGCAGGCGCTCGGCCGCGTCGGCACGGGCCTCGGCCTCGGCCGCACGGGCCTCGGCCGCCGTCGCCGCACGGCGGGCGTCACGGGACTCCGCGACGGCCGCCGCCGCCTGGTCGTAGGCCGCGCGGACGCGAGCGCCCGCGTCGGCCACGGCCGAGTCGGCCTCGACCGAGACGAGCTCGTTCGCCTCACGTACGCGGTCACGGGCCAGACGCGCGCGGCGCTCGCGGTCGCCGGCCCGACGCGCCCGCGCACGGGCGTCGTCGAGCAGGTCCTCCGCGCGCGACGCACGGCGCTCGGCCGCCGACACGGCACGCTCCAGCTCGGCCACGCGGCGCTCCAGAGCCTGCTCGCGCTCGTCGGCCTCCACCAGGGCGTCGTTGACGCTCCGGGGGACGGCCTCAGGCGCGCGCTGCTCGACCGCTGGGCGAGCCGTACGAGCCGGCCGGCGACGCGGGCCGGAGCGGTGAGGCTCCAGGCCGGCGGCACGCACGGCGGCGTCGAACGACCCGTCGAACGGGCGCTTGGCGGCGTTGGTGGAGGGCCAGATCCCGTCGCGGTACCGCTCGGCACGCCACTCCTGGGCGCGCCAACGGGCCAGCGAAGGGTTCCAGTCGGCCGAGCACGGCGGTTCGCCGTAGAGCTCGTTCCACTCTTGGATCTTCTCGATGATGCTTTCGCGGGTCCAGCGCGTCACTCGACGCCCGCCCGCGGTCTTCGCGGACGGGTGCATGTCAGGACCCTTCCGCTAGGTGCCGCGCGGCGTATCGATGTGCAGCTGCGCCTCGACACGCATGCCGGCCGCGCTCGCCCACGTCGACGTACCCGAGTTCACGGGCCGCTTGAAAGCGTGGTTGTAGGCGGTGCAAGTACGCATCGGTACGAAGCAAAGTACAGGTCGGACCCGCATTCGTCCACCCCTTCGAACCCAAAAGGTTCGAACCCTGCGAAGCTGCGCCCATGTCCGCCGAAGCCCCCACCCAGGTGGCCCCCGGGGTCCACCGGCTCGGGAACGAGCTCATCAACTGCTACCTGCTCGAGGAGGGCAACGACCTGACGCTGGTGGACGGCGGTCTCCCCGGCTTCCGCCCCCAACTGGACGCCTACCTGCAGTCCCGCGGCCGCAGCATCAAGGACATCGTGGCCGTGATCCTCACCCACGCGCACGGGGACCACGTCGGCATGGTGGAGCACGTGCGTGCCGACTCGGGCGCCCCCGTCCACGCGCACCACAAGGAAGAGCACATGGCGCGAACGGGCAAGGTCCACCCGCGCGACGGCTCGATCCTCCCCTACCTGCGCTACCCCGCGCTCTACAAGCTGTTCTTCGTCGCCGGCCGGCTCGGCGTGGCGCGCACGCCGAACATCGAGGCCGTCACGACCTTCGACGACCACGCCGACCTGGACGTCCCGGGCCGCCCGCGCGCGGTCCCGACGCCCGGCCACTCCCCCGGCCACGTCGTCTTCCACCTGCCCGAGCAGGGCGTGCTCATCACCGGCGACGCCATCTGCAACTACAACCCGCTCACCGGCAGGCGCGGGCCGCAGCTGATGCCGCGCGCGTTCGCGTACGACACCAAGACGATGCTGCAGAGCCTCGACAACGTCGCGGGCATCGACGCGACGCTGACGCTGTTCGGTCACGGTGAGCCCTGGACGGACCCGCCCGCTGAGGCCGTCGCGCGAGCCCGCGAGCGAGGCATCACCTAGTCCGCCTATCCTGGACACCCGGCGCGAGGTCGCGCCCGCTGACCCGTGAGCACGGACACGCCCACCTCAGAGCACCCCCTCGCGGCCGTCGCCCCACCGACCGCCCCACCGAGCCGGCGCCGCCGGTCCCTGCTGCCGATCCTCGGCATCCTCGTCTCGGTCGTGGCCCTGGCCGGCGTCGTGTGGTGGGCGACCAAGCAGGAGGCGCCGACCTTCCCGAGCACCGCGGGCCAGATCAGCGCGCTGATCGGCGCGATCGGGCTCTACGCGCTCGCCACGGTGGTGCGCGCGGAGCGCTGGGAGCGGCTGCTCAAGGACGAAGGCGCGACACCCAAGCGCGTCGACATGTACATGCTGACCGTGATCGGCTACATGGGCAACAACGTGCTGCCCGCGCGCGCCGGGGACGCGATCCGCGTCTTCCTCGCCGCGCCGCGCGCGAACGCGTCCAAGCGCACCGTCGTCGGGACGCTCGTGGCCGAGCGGCTGCTGGACGTCGCCGTCCTGCTCGTGCTCTTCGTCGCCGTCGGCTACGGCCTGCTGGGCGAGGTCGGCGGCAACTCGGTCGAGCTGATCGCGGTGCTCGCGGTGGGCGGCGCGGTAGCGGCCGCGGTGGGCTGGCGGCTGATCAGCAACAACGAGAAGGTGCACGGCGCGCTCGCGCCGATCGCGTCGGCCACGCTCGGCCTGCGCAAGGCGCACCACGGCGCCCGCCTGCTGGTCATGACGCTGCTGATCTGGGCGATCGAGACCGGCGTGTGGATGGCCACCGGCGCCGCCGTCGGCTTCAACATGGGCGTCATCGAGGGCCTCTACATGGTCGCGCTTGCCAGCGTGTTCTCGATGATCCCGAGCGGGCCCGGTTACGCGGGCACCCAGGACGCCGCGGTCGCGACCGGCGTCAAGGCGCTCGGCGGCACCGGCGGCACCGCGGTCTCCTACATGCTCATGCTGCGCTTCGTGATCGTCGTCCCGATCACGATCCTGGGTCTGATCCTGTTGGTCGCCCGCTACGGCGGGATCAAGAACCTGCGCGCCGCGCGCGCCGAAGCCCGGAGCTAGAGAACGAACGTGACCGAGATCGCCGCCACCCCCGCAACCCCGGTGACGACGGAAAAGGCGCGACGGCGCAGCCCGGCGCAGTGGTTCGCGGACCAGGACAAGCGCGAGCTCGCCGTCTGGGGCGCGCTGCTCGCGCTCGGGCTCGTGGTCCGCTTCATCGCCCTCGGCGAGCGCGCGTTCCACCACGACGAGAGCCAAGACGCGTACTTCTCCTACCTGTTCCGGCAGACGGGCGACTACGAGTACAACCCGCTGCTGCACGGCCCGCTGCGCTTCTACCTGACGGCGCTGATGTACGTGACGTTCGGCGACAGCGACTTCACCGCCCGCCTCGCCCCGGCGCTGATGGGCGCGGCGATGATCCCGCTGTGCTGGGGCCTGCGCAGCGTCATCGGGCGCGTCGCCGCGTGCGCCGCGGCGGTGTTCTTCGCCTTCGGCCCGAGCTTTCTGTACTTCAGTCGCTTCGCGCGCGAGGACATCTACTTCGCGTCGCTCACGCTCGCGTTGATCGTCGTGATCTGGCGCGGGATCGACCGTCCGCGCAAGTACCACCCGGCGCTGATCGGCGTCCTGTTCGCGCTGCTGTTCGGGACCAAGGAGACGATGTTCATCTCCCTGTTCGCGATGGGCTTGTTCTTCATCGTCGCGTTGCTGCTGTCCATCTTCGTGCAGTCGTGGCGTGCCCAGCTGATCCCGGCGCTGGTCCGGCCCGGCGTGGACGGGTGGGGCTACTTCCTGGCCGCGTTCGCGGGCGTGTTCACGCTGCTGTTCACGACCTTCCTGACGCATCCGTCAGGGCTCTACGACGGCGTCGTCACCGGCCTGGACTACTGGCTCGGCCAGCACGAAGTCGGCCGCGGCGGCGAGCACCCGACGTTCTACTGGTGGATCATCGCCACGGTCGAGTGGCCGATCCTGATCCTGGCCGGGATCGGCGCCGTGTCGCTGTGGTCGCGCAACGGCATGCTGTCGGCGTTCCTGGTCTTCTACTTCGTCGTCAACCTGATCGTCTACGCCGTCGCGGGCGAGAAGTTCGCCTGGCTCGTGCTGCACCAGCTGCTGCCGCTGATCCTGCTGGCGGGCGTCGGCGTCCAGGCCATCTGGGAGGCGCGCGGCGTGCTGCGCGCCGCGGGGCTCGCGTTCGCGGCCCTGGCCGCCGTGTACCTGGCGCTGAGCTCATGGTGGGTCAACCACGACCGGGGCACCGACCCGCGCGAGTTCCTGGTCTCCACGCAGTCCTCCGAGCAGGTCAAGCAGGTCGCCGACCAGGTGCTCGCGCTCGCCGAGAGCCGTGGGCCGACGCAGCCGCCGCTGACGGTGACGGTGGACTCGGCCGAAGGCGCCACGTTCCCGTACGCCTGGTACTTCCGCCACCTGCAGTCGGGGTACATCGACTACCACCAGGAGAACGCCGCGCCGCCGACGAGCGACGTCCTGATCCTCACGGACACGAGCAAGGCGCGCATGGAGGCCGCGGGCCAACTGGCACCCTACGACGGTCGCCAGTTCGACTTCCGCATCTGGTGGGTGCGCGAGTACGACAAGATCAACACGCCCAACCCGACCAACTGGTTCAACTACGTCACCAAGCGTGAGGTCTGGAACCCCACGGGCGGGATGAAGGAGTGGCTCTACATCAAGCGGTGAGGCGCCAGACGGTGGTGCCTTCCGCGCTGAAGACGCGCTCGCCGAGCTGGTCCCACTTGGCCGTGCCGGCGTCGCCGTAGGTGGTCTGCTCGATCGGGCCGACGACGACGTAATCGATCCCGTACTTGTCGATCAGCGACTGTGCGGCCGTGGTGTCGGTGGTCGTGTAGAGCACCTGGATCTCGGCGCTGCGCTGGCCCGGGTCGTGCTGCCACTGCACCTCGTGCCCGGCCCAGCCCATCACGGTCGGACGGCCGGTGAAGGTCGAGATGCGCGCGTGCCCGAACGCGCTGTAGTCCTCGCCGAACGCCTCCAGGATCACGGCGTCGCCGTCCGTGTTGGCCCGGATCCACTCCATCGCCGCCGGGTCGCCGGGCGAGTTGGTCTTCAGCCACTTCAGGCCGTCGAGCGTCGGCGCGTTGGCGTAGCCGTTCGTGCGCGCGTAGCCGGCCGCGTAGGGGTACACGAGCCCCAGCACGAGCAGCACGGCCATGCCGGCCGCCCACGGCGGCCACAGCCAGCGCGGCAGCCACACGGCGGCCCACGGCAGCGCGGCGCCCGCGGCCAGGCCGAGCACGAGGTACGCCTGGTAGCCGGCCTTGAAGACCGTGTTCATGCGCTCGAGCGGGCTGTTGTCGAACGCGTCGCGCAGGAACAGCAGCTCCGGGATCAGCAGCAGCGCGGCGCCGCCCGCGACCAGCACCCACAGGAAGCGCGCGGGCGGTGAGACGTCGTCGTCGACGGCCGCCGCGACGCCGATGATCATCGCCACCGCGACGAGCGCCGCGCCGGTCATGTCGCTGGACGCCAGCAGCGAGCCGGCGACGACGGACGCCGCGAGCCCCCAGGCGGTCCAGCGGACGGCGTGCTGGGCGTCCAGCAGGCGGCGCAGGTACAGCGCCAGCAGCGGCCACAGCAGGATGCCGTAGATCAGCGCCATGTCGCCCAGCCAGTGCCCGAAGTCACGCCGCGTCCCGACGCGCCCGATTCCGCGCGACTCGGGCTCGAACTGGAGCACGAACGGCAGGATCAGCGCGAAGCTCGCGACCACGACGAGCACGAACCACACGAGCGCGTAGCCTGTCCGCCCCCGCGCCTCGGGCGAGCGCAGCCAGACGATCAGCGCAGCGGCGAGCAGGCCCGCCGCCACCGGATACGACCACGTGTTGATGGCGTACAGCGCCCCGATGGCGATCGCGGCGGCGAGGACTTCGGCCGCGGACCGCCACAGCGCATCTCCGCGCGGGCCGTGCAGGGCCACCTGGAGCGCGAACGCGATCGCCAGCACCGTGAACGGGAGCGCGATCACGTGCGCGTGCAGGTCGCCGAGGATGAACGAGAACGCCGGGAACTCGTTGATCGTGTCCGGGATCACGCGCGACGGGTCAAACCACGCGTAGTCGCTCGGCGGATCCTCGGCGTTCATCCACGCGCGGACGCCGGCGAGGTTGCCCAGGACGGCGACGAGCGCCGCCCCCACCAGTCCGGCCAGCACCGGCCCGCCGCGCGGCGCCATCTCCCCCAGGTGCTCACGCGCCGAGGCCCACAGCGTCCCACAGAACGCGTACACGGCGGTGGCCGTGAGCGCGAGCAGCAGGCCCCAGGACAGCAGGTAGCCCGCGTCCGGCCGCAGCCCGAGCAGCTGGAGCGGCCAGGCGAAGACGACGTGGCCGAAGTAGTAGTAGTTGAGCGTCTCCCCGCTCATCCACGGGTCGTGCGGCGGGAACGAGTCGGACGCGTTGATGGCCGTGATGAACGCCATGTCCATCGGCTTCTCGGTGTTCCAGACGTCCGGCGCCGACGCGGCGAACAGCACGCCGAGCGCGTACACCGCGACGAACACGAGCTCCGCGCCCCAGAACAGCCGCCGGCGCACCGGGTCCTCGGGGAGGGCGAGCCGGCGCAGGCGCCTGGAGCGCGACTCGGGGTCCAGCGAGCGCAGCCGCAGCCCGACCAGCAGGCCGGCGAGCGCGACCAGCACGATCACGCCGATGATCAGCCCTCTGCCGTAGGGCGCGATCCCGAGCGACGCGGCGAGCCAGATCAGCCACGTGACGAGCAGCAGGCCGAGGACCTTGCCGAACGCGAGGCCGGCGCCCGGCAGCCGGCCGAGCACGAGCGCGGCGAGCGGCGTGGCCGCCAGGCCCACCACCTCGATCAGCACGAAGAGCCCGACGGCGTCCAGCATCAGCGGCCGGGGATCGTAGGAGATCCGCGAAGCGATCTCCAAGCCGAGGTGAGCACGCACCGCGCAGCGGCCGCGCGCACGAACCGCCGTGTACGTTGGACGGCCATGGCGCTCTACGACGCAATCGCCGAACTGCCGCTGAAGATCGACGGCTACTCCCTGCAACGGCTGTCCCGCATGGTGTCCTCCGGCTTCGAGCGGGTCTCGACCGTGTTCGTCCTCGAGGGCGGCGGCGAGACCGGCAAGGGCGAGGACGTCACCTACGACGCCGAGGACCAGGAGGCGCAGATCGCGGCCGGCCCGGTGCTCGAGCTGGCCGGCGAGTGGACCTTCGACGCGTTCTCCGAGCACCTCGGCACGCTCGACCTGTTCGAAGGCCGCACGCTCGCGCAGGAGGCCTACCGCGGCTACCGCCGCTGGGGCCTGGAGTCCGCGGCGCTCGACCTCGCGCTGCGCCAGGCCGGCACGTCGCTGCACGCGCTGCTCGGCCGCGAGCCGCAGCCCGTCACGTTCGTCGTCTCCTCCCGGATGGGCGACCCGCCGACGCTCGACCCCGTCACGCGCCGGCTCGCCCGCTACCCGAGCATCCGCTTCAAGCTCGACGGCACGCCCGACTGGAGCGACGAGCTGATCGACGGACTCGTGAAGACCGGCGCCGTCGACTCGATCGACTTCAAGGGCGCCTACAAGGGCACCGTCGTGGACGTCGACACCGACCCGGCGTTCTATCGCCGGATCGCCGAGACGTTCCCGGACGCATGGCTGGAGGACCCGGACCTCGACGACGAGGAGGCGTTCAAGGCGCTGGCCCCGTTCCAGGACCGGATCACGTGGGACGCGCCGATCCACAGCGTCGACGACATCCTCGCCCGCAAGGTGATCCCGCGCACGGTCAACCTCAAGCCGTCGCGCTTCGGGTCGGTCAAGGCGCTGTTCGCCGCCTACGAGTTCTGCGAGCAGCGCGGTATGGGTGCCTACGGCGGCGGCCAGTACGAGCTCGGCGTCGGCCGCGGGCAGGTGCAGATGCTGGCCGCGATCTTCCACCCGAACGCGCCCAACGACATCGCCCCGGGCGGCTACGACGACCTCGATCCCGAGCCGGGGTTGCCCGAGTCACCGCTGGACGTCGATCCGGCTCCCGTCGGGTTCCGGCGGAACGTAGACTGATAGGCCCATGCCGCCGAAGCCCCGCCAAGTCCGCATCGAATCCAAGTCTGCGATGGCTGCCATGCAGCAGCTCGAGCAGCGCTCCGACGAAGAGTTGGAGAAGGAGACCCGCTTCAAGTCCGCCGCGCAGGCCATCCTCGGCACCCGCGCGGCCGAGCGGATGGACGCGCAGAAGGCCCGCGTGCACTTCCGCGCCGCGATCGCGGCCGCCCGGCCGCAGGAGCGCCTGCAGCTGCGGCGAATGGCGGAGGCCTCGCTGGCGCTGGCCGAGCGCCGCGCGGGCGACCTGAAGGTGGCGACGGAGAAGCTCGGCGGCACGCCGCCGACGAACCGCCAGCTGCTGATGCTGCGCGTGATGGGCGTCATCGCGCCGCCCAAGAGCGCCGGGCTGCCGCGCCGGATCGGCGGCATCCTGCTCGTGCTGCTGTTCGTCGCGCTCGTGATCACCGTCGGCATGCTGCTCGTCAGGCTGGTCGCGTGGCCGCTCGGCTGGGACCCGGGCAGCGCGGCGTGGTTCTACGGCTTCCTGCTCGTGCTCGTCGTGCTCGGCGTGCTGGCCGTGCTCGGCAGGCGCCGGCAGCGGACGGCGCGGGCCAAGATGGCCGAGCAACGCGCCTCCATGTACGGCGGCGGGAAGCGGTAGCTCACAAATCCGGCAGGGCGTCCGTTGGAACGGGTGTGCTGCCACCGTTCTGGTCCCTGGTTGAAGCCCACGGCGATGAGCTGCTCGTCCACGCTCGTCGCCTGAGCGGGGAAGCGGCCGAGGACGTCCTGCAGGACGCGCTGCTGCGCGCGCTGCGGGCGTACCCGAAGCTGCGCCACGCCGAGCACCTGCGCGCGTGGCTGTACCGCGTGACGACGACGACCGCGATCGACCATCACCGCCGCGCCAAGCGCGAGGTCGTGATGGACGAGCTGCCCGTCGTCGCCACCTACGACACCGACCACGACGACTTCGAGGGCCTGATCGCGCCCCTGAACGAGACGGCGCAGACCGCGTTGCGGCTGCGCTTCGTCGACGACCTCGACTACGACGGGATCGCGGCGCGGCTCGGCTGCAGCTCCGCCGCGGCGCGCCAGCGCGTCTCGACCGCCGTCCGCACCCTCCGGGAGAGCTACGCATGACCGGCCTGCCTGCTTCGCTGCTGGAGTCCGTCGCCGCCGCCGCGGTGCGCGAAGGGCTCGCCGACGCGCTGTTCACGCGCCTGAAGACCCCGATCGGACGGCTGCTCGTCGTCTCCGGGCCGCAGGGCGTCGTGCGGGTCGCGTTCGAGACCGAGGACGAGGACGCCGCGCTGGCCGAGGTCGCCGCGGCGCTGGGGCCGCGGGTGATCGGCTCCGACCGCGAGATGGCCGCGCCGCGGGACGCGCTCGCGGGCTACTTCGAGGGCGAGCCGCTGGACCTCCCGGTCGACCTGCGGCTCGCGCGCGCCCCGTTCCGGCACGCGGTGCTGGAGCGGCTGCGGGAGGTCCCGCGCGGCAAGACCGTGTCCTACGGCGAGCTCGCGGCGCGGGCCGGGAACCCGAAGGCGGCGCGGGCCGTGGGCACGGCGTGCGCGCGCAACCCCGTGCCGATCATCGTTCCCTGCCACCGCGTGCTGCCCGGCACCGGGCGGCTCGGGAGCTACCGCGGCGGGCCGGAGCGCAAGGCCGCGCTCCTGGACCTCGAGGGAATCAGGACTCGCTGACGGTCACGGAGTTGATCACGACGGCGGCCGCGGGCGCGCCGTCCGGGCCGGCCGGGATGCTGCCGATCTTCTCCGCGACCTCCATGCCCTTGGTCACCTCGCCCACGAGCGCGTACTCGGGCGGCAGCTGCTCGGCGCCCGCGCCGGTCACCACGAAGAACTGCGAGCCGGACGTGCCCGGCGCCTCGTCGGCCGTCTTGGCCATGGCGACGATGCCCTTCGTGTACTTGAGGTCGCTCGGCGGCTCCTCCACGACCGAGTAGCCCGAGCCGCCCGTCCCGGCGCCGAGCGGGTCCCCGCCCTGGATCACGAAGTCGGCGACGATCCGGTGGAACGTCAGGCCGTCGAAGAACTTCTCGTCGGCGAGGTACTTGAACGAGCCGCCGGTGATCGGGGCGCGCTCGGCGTCCAGCGTGATCTCGAAGTCGCCGCAGGTGGTAGACACGGTCGCCACGTACGTCTTGGCCTTGTCGAGCTCTTCCTTGGGCTCCTCGAGCGTCCCGTCCTCCTTGGGCGCGGGCTTCTCGACGTTCTCGCAGCCCTCCGGCAGGAACTCGTCCGCGCCGGCCGGCGTCTCCTCCGCCGTGGCCTCCGCCGTGGGCGTCGCGGTCGCAGCGGTTTCGTCGCCGCCGTCGTCACCACCGCACGAGGCGAGCACGAGGGCCAACAGGCAGGCGGTGAGGAGGGCGATCAGTCGGGACACGGCGGGCAAGGATAATGCGGCGCTTGTCCGTTTCCGCCGCGGTTCGTCCGTATGACCACATTCTCCTCGACCTCGACGGCTGCCTCTGGGTGGGCGACGAGGCCCTGCCCGGCGCCGTCGGCGCCGTCGCCGCCCTGCGTGAAGCGGGCAAATCGGTCCTCTTCCTCACCAACGACGTGCGCCACGCACCCGAGGGGTTCGTGCGCAAGCTCTGGCGTCTGGGCTTCCAGGCCTCGCTGCCGGAGATCCTGAGCGTCGGCGCGGCCGTCCAGTTCGCGCTGGCCGAGCGCGTGAGGGGCGGCACGGCGTACGTCGTGGGCTCGCAGGCCCTGGTCGACCACGTCGCCGAGGCCGGTCTGCGCGTCGTCAACAACACGCCGTTCGCGACCCGCGCGGACGTCGTCGTCGTCGGCGGCCACGACGAGTTCGTGTTCGAGGAGCTCAAGGTCGCCACCCAGGCCGTCCTGCGCGGCGCCGACCTGATCGGCGCGACCCGCGACGCCGTCTTCCCCATGCCCGACGGGCCGTGGCCGGGCACGGGCGCGATCCTGGCCGCGGTCGAGACGGCGACGGGCCGCACGGCGTCGACGGTGATCGGCAAGCCGGAGTCGACGATGTACGCCGCCGCGCGAGATCGGCTGGGCGAGGGTCGCATCCTCGGCGTCGGCGACCGGCTGGAGATCGACGTCCTCGGCGCCCGCCGCGCCGGCCTCGACCAGGCGCTCGTGCTCACCGGCGGCGCCTCCCGCGAAGCGGCCGAGGCCGCCGACCCCGCCCCGACCTTCGTCGCCGACTCGCTCGCCACCCTCGTCCTTTCCTAAAGAGGGACTGTCCCTCTTTATGTGCGCTCACACCGACATGAACCCCAGCTAAAGCAGCGCGGCGCCGGAGGCGGCGCCCGCCGGAGCGATCTCGTCGATGCGGGCCAGGACGTCGGCGGAGAGCGGCACGTCGGCGGCGGCCAGGTTCTCGTCGAGGTGGGACGGGGTGCGGGTGCTCGGGATCGGGACGATGTCCTCGCGCTGGTGCAGGATCCAGGCCAGCGCGAGCTGGGCGGGCGTGATGTCCAGCTCGTCGGCGATGCCGCGCAGTGGGGCGAAGCGGTCGGTGTTGGCGGCCAGGTTGTCGCGGCTGAAGCGCGGGTGGTTGGCGCGGAAGTCCTTGTCGGTGTCCTTGACCGCGCCCGCGAAGAAGCCGGCGCCCAGCGGCGACCACGGGACGAAGCCGATGCCGAGCTCGGCCAGCACGGGCAGCAGCTCGCGCTCGGGGTCGCGGGTCCACAGCGAGTACTCGGACTGGACGGCGTCGATCTTCGCCACCTGATGCGCCGCGAGCACCTGCTCGGTCGTGACGTTGCACAGGCCGAGTTGGCGGACCTTGCCCTCGGCGACGAGCTCGGCCATGGCGCCCACCGTCTCCTCCACCGGGACGCCCGGGTCCGGGAAGTGCAGGTACCAGAGGTCGACGTGGTCGGTGCCGAGCCGCCGCAGGCTCGCCTCCAGCGCCTCGCGAGCGCGCTCGGGACGCGCGTCGACGCGGATCTCCTGGGCGTGACAGTGCTGCAGGACGCGGCCGCCCTCGAACACGATCCCCCACTTGGTCGCGAGCTGGACCGCGTCGCGGCGGCCCGCGAGCGCTCGGGCGACGAGCTGCTCGTTGCCGCCCGCGGCATAGGCGTCGGCGGTGTCGATGAAGGTCGCGCTCGCCTCGATCGCGTGCGTGAGCGTGGCGACCGCCTGCTCGTCGTCAGAGTCACCGTACATGCCGGGCACGAGCGCCATGGCGCCGTACCCGATGGTCGAGGTCGCGAGCGTTCCGAGGGTGCGCATGCCGGTCATGCTCTCCGCGGGCAGTCGGTCGCTCCACACGAGTTGCCGCAGCGTGGTATCGGTTGCGCCGATGGCCGAGATCCGCCAGCTGCGCTACGTGCTCGCCGTCGCCGAGCACGGCAGCGTCTCGCGCGCCGCAACCGAGCTGCACCTGAGCCAGTCCGCGCTGTCGGAGACGCTGCGCAAGCTCGAGGTGGAGCTCGGCGTGCAGCTGTTCACGCGCGGCGGGCGCGGCGTGACACCCACGGCGGCGGGCGAGGCGCTCGTGAGCGCGGGCGCCGAGGCGGTGCGGGCGTTCGACGCGGCGCTCGACGCCGCGCGGGGGCAGACGGGCCGGCTGCGGGTCGGGTTCGAGGCCACCGGCGCCGGCCGGCTCTCGACCCAGGCCCGCGCGCGCTTCCTGGCCCGCTTCCCGCACGTGCGCGTGGAGCCGCGCCGCTACGACTGGGGCGGCGAGGTGGCGGCCCTGCGCGAGGGCGAGACCGACGTCGCGTTCGTGTGGCTGCCGGCGGATCTCACGGGCCTGAAGTCCGAGATCGTGGCCAGCGAGCCGCGCTTCGCCGGCCTCGCATGCGACCACCCGCTGGCGCGCCGCGCCGAGCTGGCGGTCGACGAGCTCAACGACGAGCCGATCATGTGGACGCGCCGCGCACCCCGCTACTGGGTCGACTGGTGGGCCGTGAACCCGCGCCCGAGCGGCGCGCAGCCGCGCTGGGGCCCCGAGAACGACAACGTCGAAGAGATGCTCGAGCAGGTCGCCGATGGCTCCGCCTACTGCATCGTCGGCGCCTCGATGACGACCTTCTACGCCCGCCCGGACCTCGCATGGGTGCCGATCGCCGACATCGACCCACTGCGCGTCGCGCTCGCCTGGCGCCAACGCGACGCCAACCCGCTCGTCGCGGCCTTCGCGGCGATCGTGCGCGAGCTGACCGTCTAGCCTCCCGGACCTCGTGATCGACGGCCCTGTCTGCCTGATCGTCAACCCCCACGCCGGCGGCGGCCGGGCGCTGCGCCTGCTGCCCGGCGTGGAGGCCGCGCTGCGCAGCCAGGGACGGCGGTTCCGGATGACCGAGACGACGTCCATGCAGCACGCGCGCGAGCTTGCGCGGGAGGCGTGCGACGCGGGCGAGATCATCGCGGCGATGGGCGGCGACGGCATCACCGGCGCCGTCGCCGGCGAGCTGCGCGACCGCCAGGGACTGCTCGCGGTCCTCCCCGGCGGCCGCGGCAACGACTTCGCACGCAAGCTGAAGATCCCGTTCGACCCCGTCGAGGCCGTCAAGCTGCTGGAGACCGGGCGGGAGCGCCACATCGACCTCGCGGTCGCCAACGGCACGGTCTACCTCGGGATCCTGAGCGCGGGGATCGACTCCGACGTGTCCCGGATCGCGCTGGAGACCCGGCTCAAGCTCGGCACGTTCGTCTACACCTATGGCGTGCTGCGCGCGATCGCCCGCTGGAAGCCCGCCGACTGGCGGGTGACGATCGACGGCACCGCGCACGACTACCCCGGCTACTCGGTGGCGGTCGCGAACTCCGGCGTCTTCGGCGGCGGGATGTTCCTCGCGCCCGACGCGTCCATGGAGGACGGCCAGCTGGACGTGGTGATGATCCGCCAGCAGTCCCGCCTGCGCTACCTGCGCGGCCTCCCGCGCGTGTTCAACGGCAGCCACCTCAAGGACCCGGCGATCACGCTGCTGCAGGGCAGCGAGATCACGTTCGAGGCCGACCGCCCGTTCACGGCCTACGCCGACGGCGACCCGATCGGCGACCTGCCGCTCACGGTCACGGTCCAGCCGGGCGCGCTGCGGGTGGTGACGCCCGCATGATCCGGCTGGCCGCAGGGGTGGCCGCCGCGAAGGCGGTCGGCACACTCGCGCGCACGGCCGGCCGCGGCGGCGGCACGAGCCTGCCCGGCAAGGTGCTCACGCGCGTCGAGCCGGACGCGATCCGGCACCTGTCGGCCCGCCTCACCCGCGGCAGCGTCGTGATCTCGGCCACCAACGGCAAGACGACGACCGCGGCGATGGTCGCCTCGATCCTCGAGCGCACAGGCGCGCACCTCGTCCACAACCGCGCCGGGGCGAACATGGCGGGCGGTATCGCCTCAACGCTGGCCGGCGCGGCGCGCAACGGCGGACGGCGGCTCACCGGCGACTTCGGCCTGTTCGAGGTGGACGAGTTCTGGCTCGGGCAGGTCGCCGAGCAGGTGGAGCCGCGCGCCATGCTGCTCGGCAACCTGTTCCGGGACCAGCTGGATCGCTACGGCGAGCTGGAGACGATCGCCGACCGCTGGGCGGCGATCGTCCGAAACCGCGCCGGGCTCGTGCTCAACGCCGACGACCCGCTGGTCGCCGACCTCGGCCGCAACGCACCGGAGCCTGTGTACTTCGGCGTCGACGACGACCGCCTCGCGCTGCCCGAGCTCCAGCACGCGAGCGACTCCAAGCACTGCCGCCGCTGCGGGCACGCGTACACCTACAGCGCCGTGTACCTCGCCCATCTCGGGCACTACAAGTGCCCGAACTGCGGCCAGGAGCGCCCCACGCCGACCGTCGTGGCCACCAACGTGCAGCTCAACGGCATCCGCAACGCGGCCTTCGACCTCGACGGCCGCCGCGTCGAGCTCCCGCTCCCGGGCCTCTACAACGTCTACAACGCGCTCGGCGCCGCCGCGCTGACACTCAAGCTCGGCGTCGGGCTCGACGACGTGATCGCGGGCCTGCAGGCCGTCGCGCCCGCGTTCGGCCGCGCCGAGACGCTCGACCTCGGCCGCCCGACGAGCCTGCTCCTCGTCAAGAACCCGGCGGGCGCGAACGAGGTGCTCAGAACCCTCGCGCTGGAGGGCACCGAGCTCGACCTGCTCGGCGTGCTCAACGACCGCGTCGCCGACGGCCGCGACGTCAGCTGGGTCTGGGACGCCGACTGGGAGCTGCTGGTCGGCAGCGTGCGCTCGTTCACGGCTTCGGGCACGCGCGCCGCCGAGCTCGCGCTGCGCATGAAGTACGCCGGCCTGGACCCCACGAAGATCACCGTGATCGACAACCTCGAGCACGGGCTCGACCACGCCCTGAGGTCCGGCGACGGCCCGCTGTACGTGATCCCCACCTACACGGCCCTGCTCGAGCTGCGCGAGCTGCTCACCCGCCGCGGCCAGGCGGAGGCCTACTGGCGATGACGATCTCCGAGCTCGCCGCCTGGCACGACGTTGAATGCGGCCGCTACGAGGCCGACCTCCCGCTGTGGAAGGAGCTCGCCAAGGAGTCCCAGCACGGCGTGCTCGACATCGGGGCGGGAACGGGCCGTGTCGCGCTGCGGCTGGCCTACGCGGGCGTCGACGTCACCGCGCTCGACCTCGAGCCCGAGCTGCTCGACGTGCTGACCGAGCGGGCGCACGAAGCCGGCGTGACCGTGCCCACGGTCGCCGCCGACGCCCGCTCGTTCACGTTCGAGCGCCAGTTCGACCTGATCCTCGTCCCCATGCAGACGCTCCAGCTGCTGCCCACGCGCTTCGGATTCTTCGACTCGGTCCGCCGCGCACTGCACCCCGGCGGCCGCCTGGCCGTGGCCATCGTCACCCAGCTGGAGACCTACGACGGCCAGCCGCCGCTGCCCGCGCCCGACATCGGCCACTTCGGCGAGTACACCTATATCTCGCAGCCCGTCTCGGTCCAGGTCGGCCCGCACAGCGCCACGATCGACCGCCTGCGCCAGCGCGTCGCGCCCGACGGCGAGCGCGAGACCACCGAGGACCGGATCGAGCTCGCGGTCGTCTCCCCCGGCACCCTGGCCGAGGAGGCCGCCCAGCACGGCCTGGAGGCGGACGAGCTGCGCCACATCGAGGAGACGCCCGAGCACGTCGCGTCCGAGGTGGTGCTCTTCCGTGGCTGACGTGCTGCGCGTGTGCGCGTTCTATCCCGACCTGATGAACATCTACGCCGACCGCGGCAATCTGCAGCTGCTGCAGCGGCGCGCGCAGTGGCGCGGCCTCGGCTTCGAGCTCAGCGGCGTCGGCCTCGGCGACGAGCTGGACCCCGACGCGCACGACCTGCTCTACATCGGCGGCGGCCAGGACCGCGACCAGGCGCTGTGCGCGGAGGACATGGCGACGAACAAGCGCGCGGCGCTGCACCACGCGGCCGAGGACGGCAAGGTGATCTTCGCCGTCTGCGGCGGCTACCAGCTGCTCGGCCACGCCTACGAGCTCGACGGCACCAAGCTCCCGGGCGTCGGCCTCGTCGACTTGGAGACGGTCCGCGAGGACGGGCCGCGCCTGATCGGCAACGTCGCGATCGAGCTCGAGCTCGACGGCACCCGGCACGTCCTCGCCGGCTTCGAGAACCACGGCGGTCGCACCCGGCTGGGAGCGCACACGCGCCCGCTCGGCCGCGTGCTCAAGGGCCACGGGAACGACGGCCGCTCCGGCTTCGAGGGCGTCCGCGGCGGGCCCCGGGACACCGTCGTCGGGACCTACCTGCACGGCCCGCTGCTGCCCAAGAACGCGTGGTTCGCGGACTGGTTGACCGCAACCGCCCTGCACCGGGCGGTAAGTGAGCTCAAACCACTCGACGACCGGCTCGAAGACGCCGCACACGCCGCCGCACGGCGTGCCGCCGGTATCTGACCCAGTAGCATCCGGGCACCCTTCCCCCGAGGGACCCTCCTCTTGCCTCCGACCCACACCGCCCAATCAGAGGGGCCGTCCGGCTACCGCGAAGCGGTCGAGCTCGAGTTCGCCGAGGCCACGAAGCGCTATCCCGGGGCCGACTCCCCCGCGGTCGACGGCCTGAGCCTGACCGTCCCGGCGGGCGAGATCTGCGTGTTCGTGGGCCCGTCCGGCTGCGGCAAGACCACCGCGATGCGGATGGTCAACCGGATGATCGACATCTCCTCCGGCGACATCCTCGTCGGCGGGCGCAGCGTCAAGGACCGTGACGTGGACGAGCTGCGGCGCGAGATCGGCTACGTGATCCAGCAGATCGGCCTGTTCCCGCACCGCACGATCGCCGACAACATCGCCACCGTCCCGAGGCTGCTCGGCTGGGACCGGCCGAAGATCAACGCCCGCGTCGAGGAGCTGCTGGACCTGATCGGCCTGCCGCAGGACATGTCCAAGCGCTATCCGGCGCAGCTGTCCGGCGGCCAGCGCCAGCGCGTGGGCGTGGCCCGCGCACTCGCCGCCGACCCGCCGCTGATGCTGATGGACGAGCCGTTCGGCGCGATCGACCCGATTAACCGCGAGCGCCTCCAGAACGAGTTCCTGCGCCTGCAGGCCGAGATCCGCAAGACGATCGTCTTCGTCACCCACGACATCGACGAGGCGATCAAGATGGGCGACCGGATCGCGATCCTGCAGGTCGGCGGCAAGCTCGCGCAGTACGCGACGCCGTCCGAGATCCTGCTGCACCCCGCGAACGAGTTCGTCGAGGACTTCGTCGGCGCCGACCGCGCACTCAAGCGGCTCGCGCTGCTGCGGGTGTCCGACATCGAGCTCGGCCCGTCCAACGGCGGCCCGTCGATCCGGGACACGGCGCTCGTCCGCGACGCCCTGAGCGACCTGCTCCAGCACGGCGCGCTGCACGGCAACGTCGTCGACTCAGGCGGCCGCACCGTCGGCGGGATCAGCATGGAGGCCCTCGCGAGGTTGGCGAAGGCATGATCCTCGCCCAGCTGCAGATCCGCGGGGAGGACGACGCCGGTGACTCCTGCGTCGCCGACAACGGCTTCTGCCCGAGCTGGATCGCCGACAACTGGGAGCGCTACCAGGATCCGTTCCTCGAGCACCTGGCGCTGACGTTGATCAGCGTCGCAATCGGCTTCGTGATCGCGTTCGGCCTGGCGCTGGTGGCGCATCGCCGCCGCTGGCTGATCCCGCCGATCACGCAGATCACGGGCATCCTCTACACCCTGCCGAGCGTCGCGCTGTTCTTCCTGCTGCTGCCGCTCACCGGCCGCGGGAAGACGACCGCCGTCATCGCGCTGGTCGCCTACACGCTGCTGATCATCTTCCGCAACGTGATCACAGGCCTGGAGGGCGTCCCCGCCGAGGCGCGTGACGCCGGGCGCGGCATGGGCCTCACGCCCCGTCAGCTGCTGTGGCGGGTCGAGCTCCCGCTCGCGCTGCCGGCGATCATGGCCGGGCTGCGGATCGCGGTCACGACGACGGTCGGCCTGACCGCGCTCGTGTTCCTGGCCGGCGCCGGCGGGCTGGGCGAGGAGATCTTCAACGACATGCAGTTCCGCTCGAACGTCGTGGTCGCGGGCGGGCTGTGCGTGCTGCTGGCGGTCGTGCTCGACCTGCTCGTGCTGGCCGCGCAGAAGCTGATCACGCCGTGGACGCGGAAGGTGGCGACGTGAGCGCGACCTTCGCCGCCCTGGGCGAGTTCGGCGACGCGATCTCGTTCATCTTCAGCGAGCGCGAGAACCAGCGCGGGTCACCCGTCGGCGGCAGCCACAACCTGGCGCTGCTGTGGGAGCACCTGAAGCTGTCCGCGGCCGCCATGGGGCTCGCGATGGCCGTCGCGCTCCCGCTGGGCCTGATCCTCGGCCACACGGGCCGCTTCTCGTTCCTGACGATCAGCACGTCCAACGTCGGCCGTGCCGTGCCGAGCGTCGCCCTGATCGCGCTGTTCGTCGCGTTCTTCCCGCGCAGCCCCGAGTTCCTGAACGTGACGCTGGCGCTCGCCCTGCTGGCGATCCCGCCGATCCTGACCAACGCCTACGTCGGCGTGCGCCAGACGGACCGCGACGCCGTCGACGCGGCGCGCGGCATGGGGCTGTCGGGCGCGCAGGTGATTCGCCAGGTCGAGCTCCCGCTCGCGCTGCCGCTGATCTTCGGCGGCATCAAGACGTCGACCGTCAACGTCATCGCCACCGCGACGATCGCGCCGCTGGTCGGCGTCGTCACGCTCGGCGACCCGCTGGTGGCGTTCTCGGTCTACGGGCGCGAAGGGCAGATCGGCGCGTCGATCATCGTCGCCGTGCTGGCGATCGCCGCCGAGATCGGCCTGTCGGCCGTCCAGCGCGCCGTCACCCCGGAAGGCATCAAGCTTGAGCGCGGTCCCGAGGGCCGCGCGCGTTCCCGCTTCGGTCTCACCAAGAGGAGGATCCAGACCGCGCCATGAGACGAACCCCGTATCTACTCGCGACCGTGCTGACCACGCTGGCAGTCGGTGTCGCCGCCTGCGGGGGTGACGACGAGGAGCCGACCACGACCGGCTCGGAGTCGACGCCCACCGCGACGGCCGAGGCCTCCGGCCAGATCGTCGACAACCCCGACAACGCCAAGGTCTCGCTCACGATCGGCTCCAAGAGCTTCACCGAGCAGCGCGTGCTCGGCGAGATCTACGCCCAGGGCCTCGCGGCCGCGGGCTACACCACCAAGACGGACCTCAACCTCGCGGACGAGCAGTCCGCGATGCAGGCGCTCGAGGGCGGTCAGATCAGCGCCTACCCCGAGTACACGGGCAGCGCGCTGCTGATCTTCTTCGACAAGGACGCGGCGGACCTGCCCAAGGACCCACAGGCGGCCTACGACGAGGTCAAGACCTCGTTCGAGGGGGACGGCATCACCGCGTTCCCGCCCGCGCCGTTCACCTCGTCCAACGAGGTCGCGGTGACCAAGGAGACGGCCGACAAGTACGGCCTCAAGAACATCTCCGACCTCTCGAAGGTGGCCAAGGACCTGACGCTCTACGGCACGCCGGAGTGCCGCCAGCGCATGGACTGCCTGCTCGGCCTGCAGGAGATCTACGGCCTGGACTTCAAGCGCTTCGTGCCCGTCTCGGGCGACCAGCGCCACGAGGTCCTGGACTCCGGCCGCGCCGACGTCTCGATCGTCTACACGACCGACCCGCAGATCAAGCGCAACGGCGAGATCCTGCTCGAGGACGACAAGGGCATGTTCCCGCCGTACAACCCGACGCTGCTGATGAAGAAGGAGACCGCGGACGCCGCCGGCCCGGATCTGGCGAAGACGATCGACCTGATCCAGAAGCCGCTCACCGACGACGCGATGCAGGAGCTCGACGCGCGCGTGGACCTCGACAAGAAGGAGCCGGCCGAGGTCGCGAAGGAGTACCTGCAGGAGACCGGGCTGATCAAGTAGCCACCGCGGCGCCGAGCGCCGCGATCATCTGCTCGGGCGGCTGCGGGCGCCCGAGCAGGTAGCCCTGCACGAACCCGCAGCCCGCCGCGCGCAGCAGCTCGAGCTGGTCCTCGGTCTCCACGCCCTCGGCGACGACGTTGAGCTCGGCGGCGCGGCCGATGCTGACCGCCGCCTCGATGATGCGGCGGTCGCGCTCGCCGGTGTAGCGGGCGACGAAGCCGCGGTCGAGCTTGATCCCGTTCAGCGGCAACGTCGCGAGCCGGGTCAGGCTCGAGTAGCCCGTCCCGAAGTCGTCGAGCGAGATGTACAGGCCGGCGTCCGCGAGCCGCACCAGGGGGTCGATGCCGGCGTCCCCGCCCTCCATCAGCGTCGTCTCGGTGATCTCCAGCCCGATCCGCTCGGGCGGCGTGCCGGTGGCCTCGAGCGTTCCCAGGATGCGGTCCTCCAGGTCGGGATCGCTCAGCTCGCGCGCGGCGACGTTGACGCTGACGCGGATGTCGTCCGGGAACCGCCGGGCCTCGATGCACGCGCGGTGCAGCACCCAGCGGCCGATGCCCGAGATCAGCTGGGCGTCCTGCTCGGCGACGGGCAGGAACCGCGCGGGGCCGAGCAGGCCCTCCTCCGGGTGCTGCCAGCGCACGAGCGCCTCGACGGCGACCGTGCGGAACGGGTCGAGCTCCACGATCGGCTGGTAGACGAGGCGCAGCTCGTCCTTGGCGATCGCGCGCCGGATGCCGTCCTCGACCTTGAGGCGGTCGCGCAGGCGGCCCTCCATGGCGTGGTCGAAGATCTCGAACGTGTTGCCGCCGCGGGCCTTGACGCGCTGCATCGCGGCGTCGGCGCTCTGCAGCAGGTCCGCGGCGCGCTGGCCTTCCTCCTCGACGGCGATCCCGACCGAGGCGGTGATCTGGCTGCCGGTCTCCAGCGGCTTGAGCAGCGCGCCGCACAGCCGCTGGGCGAGCTCGGCGGAGCTGCGCTCGTCCTCGCACTCGGCCAGGACGGCGAACTCGTCGCCGCCGATGCGTGCGAGCGCGTGGGACGCTTCCAGCACGCCGCGCAGGCGGCCCGCGACCTCGCACAGGACGGCGTCGCCGGCGGCGTGCCCGTGCGTGTCGTTGACGGCGCGGAAGCGGTCGAGGCCGACGAGCAGCACGACCACGCGGCCGCGGTGCTCGCGCCTGAGCGCCTGCTCGAGACGTTCCTGGAAGAGCAGGCGGTTCGGAAGGCCGGTCAGCGGGTCGTGCAGCGCCTGGTGGGCGACCTGCGCCTGCAGCCGGCGCGCCTCGGTGACGTCGTCGATCGCGATCACGACGCCCTTGAGGGCGCCCTCGGGCCCGCTGCGCAGCGGCGTGTAGTTGGTGGAGACCTCGACGGTCTCGCCGTCCGGGCGCGTGATCCGTTGTGCCACGTCGCGCACGATCTCCCCGCGCGTGGCCCGCGCGCCGGGATGGTCGGGGTCATCGAGGAACAGGGGCGAGCCGTCCGCGTAGCGCAGCTGCAGCGACTCCCACCAGACGGGGTCGTCGAGCAGCTGCTCGCGCGGGATGCCGAGGATCGCGCAGGCGGCGGGATTGGCGTCCACGACGGCGCCTGCGAGGTCCACGGTCAGCAGCCCGTCCTCGACCGTCGCGATCACGGCCCGTAGGCGCTCCTCGTTCTCGCGCAGCGCGGTCACGTCCTCGGTATGGGCGAGGATGCGGTCTTCGCCGATCGGGACGAAGCTGATGGCGAGCCGGCGCTCGTGGTACTGGAGCTCGCGCTCGACGGTCTCGCCGGTGCGGGCCACGCGCGCCAGGTCGTCGGCGATCTCGGGCCGGTCGGCGAACACCTCGGTCACCGGGCGCCCGATGCGCTCGGCGAGCCGTTCACCGGTCAGGTCGAACGCGGCGCGATTGGCGTGTTCGAGCCAGAAGTTGCCCTTGGCGCGGTGCCAGACGTAGCACGGCACCGGTATCCCGTCGAGTTGTGCGTGCAAGGTTCGCCTTTCTGGACGCTCGCGGACCCTGTGGGTACCCGTCCAGCCCCGTTGTAGTCGTCCGCACACTGACCGCACGGTCGTTGTTCGACCCGCGCGGATCCGGGCATATTTGACTCATGGACGCCCTGGACATCCCCCGCCTGCGCGGTGTGTCGCACGCCTACGCGTTCTTCTTCGCCCTGGTGGCGGCGGTCTGCCTGATCGTGTTCACGCCCGGCGGCGCGCCGCGGATGGCCGCGGCGGTCTACGGCGCGGGCCTGTGCGCCGTCTTCGGCGGCAGCGGCCTCTACCACCGCTGGCGCTGGAACCCGCGCTGGCGCCCGATCCTGCGCCGCGTGGACCACTCGACCATCTACCTGTTCATCGCCGCCTCCTACACGCCGGTCGGCATGCTGGTGCTCTCGGGCACGGTGCAGTGGATCGTGCTGATCACGGTCTGGTCGGGCGCGCTCGCGGGCGTGACGCTCTCGGTCGCGTGGATCAACGCGCCGCGGGCCATCTGCGCGCTCTGTTACGTCGCCCTCGGCTGGGTCGCGGTGGTGGCGTTCCCGCAGATGCACGCCGAGCTGCCCGGCATCGCGCTCGTGCTCCTCGGCCTCGGCGGCCTCTTCTACACCGTGGGCGCGATCATCTACGCGCTCGGGCGCCCGAACCCGTGGCCGGCCGTGTTCGGCTTCCACGAGATCTTCCACGTATTCGTGATCCTCGCCGCGATCACGCACTTCATCACGATGGCCGGCTGGATCGTGCCGTCCGGGCTCGACGCTTAGCTCTAACGCATTCAAGTCCAGCTGCTGCATCCTGAGGCGCGGGTGCCCACCCGTGGGCGCGAAGGCGACGCCGCCTACGACCTCGCCTGCGTGGAGCCGTTCACGCTCGCGCCGGGCGAGCGGGCGCTGATCGCCACGGGCGTCGCGGTCGCGATCCCGCCGGGGTTGTGCGGGCTCGTGCTCCCGCGCTCGGGGCTGGCGATCAAGCACGGCATCTCGTGCGTGAACGCTCCCGGGCTGATCGACCCCAACTACCGCGGCGAGCTGCGCGTGATCTTGATCAACCACGGCTCCGAGCCGTGGAGCGCGCAGGCCGGCGACCGGATCGCCCAGCTGCTGCTGGTGGCGTTCGCCGCGCCGGCGCTGCAGGCCGTGGACGCGCTGCCGGACAGCGATCGCGGAACCGGAGGGTTCGGCTCCAGCGGTCGCTGAGTACCTTGGGCGCATGCGACCGCTGTGGCTGCGCCTGGCCGGTGGGTTCGTGGCGCTCGGCGCCGCGGCGGGCGGGCTCGTCCTGGTCTGGACGACGCTGTTCTGGCTGTACTGGTCGTTGACGCCGGTGCTGGCGGCGCTGGTCGTCGTCGCGGTCTCCCCGCTCGCCGCGTGGCCGCTGTTCGCGGGGCGCTGGGCCGACGGGTCCTGGGGCGTGCTGCAGCAGACCGCGCTGGTCGTCTCGGCCGGGGCCTACGCGCTCGTCGCGCTGGCCGCCGACGCGAAGGCGCTGCACGCGGTGACGACGCGCGAGGAGTACGCCACGCCCGCGATGGAGTGCGCGGGCTGGCTGGCGCTCGCCGCCGGCGCGGCGCTCGTGATCGCGACGCTGGCCGCCACGGCGCCGATGGAGCTGCCCGACGCCGCCCTCGCCTCGCTCATCGGAGTGCTCGGGCTCGCGGGCCTGGGGAGTGCGGGTGCGGCGGTCGCGATCGCCGCCGGGCCGAGCTCGTGCGAGCGGTTCGAGTTCAGCCGGGCGGCCTGGGAGCGCGACCCCACGCCGGTGGCCGAAGGGCTCGTGCGCTGCCGGACGCTCGTCGGTATGAGCGAACGCGAGGTCCAGCGGGTGCTCGGCGGTCGCCTCGGCCGGACGAGCTGGCACGCGGGGTCCGTCGACGACGGCTTCTTCGGCGCCGACGCACGCCTATCCGTGCGCTACGCCGGTCGCCACGTGCGGTCTACGCGCTTGGACTACGTCCACCGTTGAGCGAGAAGCGGCTGTAGCGCTCGGCGACGACCGGGTGCAGCCGGGCGGTCAGGCGCACGCCCTCGGGCGTGTCCTCGCGGCCCATCTCCCCCGCGATCTCGTGGATCTCATGCACGAGGCCGCCCTCGTCGTACGGGAGCAGCAGCTCGACGTCCTGCAGCGTCTTCTCGAACTCCTCGTGGATGCGCTCCTGGAGCTCCTCGAGGCCCTCGCCGGTCTGGGCGGACACGAGCACTGCGTCGGGATGGCGGAAGGAGAGCTCGCGGCGACGCTCGTCGTCGAGCGTGTCGGCCTTGTTGAGCACGAGCATGCGGGTCGAGCTGCCGGCGCCGATCTCCTCCAGCACGTCCTCCACGGCGCGGGTCATCGCCATCAGCTCCTCCTCGTCGGCGGAGGCGTCGACGACGTGCAGGACCAGGTCGGCGAGCTTGGTCTCCTCCAGCGTGGCCGCAAACGCGTTGACCAGTTGATGCGGGAGCTTGCGGATGAAGCCGACGGTGTCCGTCACGAGGAACGTGCGGCCGTGCAGCTTGAGCGTGCGCGTGGTCGGGTCCAGCGTGTGGAAAAGGCGGTCCCGGACGCCGACCTCGGCGCCCGTGAGCGCGTTCAGCAGCGTCGACTTGCCCGCGTTCGTGTAGCCCGCGAGGGCGACGTTGGGCAGGTGCGCGCGCTCGCGCTCGGCCCGCTGGGTCGCGCGGGTGGACTTGACGTCCTCCAGCCGGCGGCGCAGGACCGTGATGCGGTCGCGCGCGAGGCGGCGGTCCGTCTCGATCTGCGATTCGCCCGGGCCGCGGGTGCCGATGCCGCCCACGCCGCGGCCGGCGCCCAGACGCTCCAAGTGCGTCCACAGGCCGCGCATGCGGGCCATGTTGTACTCGAGCTGGGCGAGCTCGACCTGCATCTTGCCCTCGGCGGTGTGGGCGTGCGAGGCGAAGATGTCCAGGATCACCGACGTGCGGTCGAGCACCGGCAGATCCAGCGCGGCCTCCAGGTTGCGCTGCTGGCGGGGCGTGAGCTCGTCGTCGGCGACGACCACGTTCGCGTCGAAGCGCTTGAGCAGCGGCTTGATCTCGTCGACCTTGCCCGGGCCCATGTAGAGGTTGGGGTGCGGGCTGTCGCGCTTCTGGGCGAGCTCGCCGACCGTGGCGACGCCGGCGGTGCGCAGGAGCTCCTTGAGCTCCTCCAGGTCGGCCGTCTCCGGCGAGGCGGCGATGCAGAAGGCGCGTTGGCGGGCGCGGCCCTCACCGGGCTGCGCGACGGGACGGGACTGGGTTGTGCGGCCGTTACGAGAGCGTTCCAAGGCTTCCCATTCTAGAGTCCCCGGACCTATGCCCGTTGCCCCTGCGCCGAGCGAGTCCGAAGCCGCGGAGCGCCTCGCTGCGCGCACGCTCGAGCTGATCGACATCGCCTCGGAGTCCCGCCACGAGGCCGCGCTCGCCGAGCACGTGGCGAGCGTGCTGCGCGGGGGCGGCGCCGTGGTCGAGGACCTCGGCGACTCCTGTGTGCTCGCCTACCCGTCCGAGACGCGCCCCCAGGTGCTGCTCGCCGGTCACCTCGACACCGTGCCCGCGCAGGACAACCTCCCCGGTCGGATCGAGGACGGCCGCGTGTTCGGGCTCGGCGCTTCGGACATGAAGGGCGCCCTGGCCGTGATGATCGAGCTCGTGCTGGCGCGGGTGCCGTACGCGGCGGTGTTCTTCCCCCGTGAGGAGCTGCCGGCGACCGAGAGCGCGCTCGCGCCGCTGCTGGAGCGGCACACGCTCCAGCAGGAGTTCGTGGTGGTGATGGAGCCCACCGACGGCGAGCTGCACGCGGGCTGCCTGGGCAACATCAACGCCACGTGGACGTTCACCGGGCGCAGCGCGCACTCCGCGCGGCCGTGGCAGGGCGTCAACGCCATCCACCAGGCGGCGCTGGGGATCGCGGCGCTCGCGGCCGCGCCCTCGCTGCCCGTCGACTTCCACGGACTCACCTTCCACGAGGTGGCGTCGGTGACGAAGGTCAGCGGTGGGATCGCCATGAACGTGGTCCCGGAGACGGCGACGGCACACGTCAACTTCCGCTACGCGCCCGGCCGCACGCCGGCCGAGGCCGAGGCGCGGCTGCTCGCGCTCACGCAGGGCCTCGGGGCGCTGACGGTGGACGGGAACGCGCCTTCGGGCGCCGTCGCCGTCGATCACCCGCTCGCACAGAAGCTGATCACCGCGGGCGACCTGCACGTCGCGCCCAAGCAGGCGTGGACGCCCGTGGCCGAGTTCGCCGCGGCCGGCTACCCCGCGGTGAACTTCGGACCGGGCGAGACCGCGCAGGCGCACCAGCGCGGCGAGGGCATCGGCGTCGACCGGCTGCTGCACGCCCACCGCGTCCTGGAGGCGTTCGGCGCATGATCAGGCTCTCCCCCGTCCTCGACGGGCTCGGCACCTACCCGTTCGTGAAGCTCGAGGCCGCGCGGGCGCGGCTGCGCTCCCAGGGCGTGGAGCTCATCGACTTCGGCATGGGCGAGCCGCGTGAGGAGACCCCGGCGTTCATCCGCGAGGCGCTCGCGGCGGCGATCCAGCCGCTCGCGCCCTATCCCAGCGCGGTCGGGCTGCCGGAGCTGCGGGCGGCGATCGCGGGCTGGGCGCAGCGCCGCTTCGGCACTTCGCTGGACCCCGACACGCAGATCGTCCCGACGCTGGGCTCCAAGGAGGCGGTGTTCGGGCTCGCGCACGTGTTCGGCGGCGACCAGGTCGTGATCCCGCAGCCCGCCTATCCCGTCTACGACCGCGGCGCGCGCTTCGCGGGCAAGGAGGTCGTCGAGCTGCCGCTGCGCGAGGCCGACGGCTGGCTGCCGGACCTCGGCGCCGTCGACTGGTCGCGCGTCGCGATCCTCTGGCTCAACTACCCGAACAACCCGACGGGCGCGACCGCGCCGCTCGACTTCTACGTCGAGGCCGCGGCGCTGGCCCGCAAGCACGGGTTCGTGCTGGCGTCCGACGAGGCGTACTCGGAGCTGTACTTCGGCGACCGCGCCCCCGAGTCCGCCCTCCAGCTCACCGACCTGCGCCACGTCGCGGTGTTCAACACGCTGTCCAAGCGCTCGTCGATGCCCGGCTACCGTTCCGGCTTCGTCGCGGGCGACCCGGAGATCGTCGCCGCGCTCAAGAAGTACCGGCCGAACGTCGGCGTCGCACCTCCGGACGTGCTCCAGCACGCGGCGATCGCCGCCTGGAACGAGGAAGCGCACGTCACCGAGGTCCGCACCCGTTATCAGGCCAAGCGTGATCTGTTGCTGCCGGCGCTCGAGGCGCTGGGGCTGCGCTCCGCGGGCGGCGACGCGTCGTTCTTCCTGTGGATGGAAGGGTCCGACGAGCTCGCCGCCCGCTGGCTCGAGCGGGGCGTCATCGTCGCGCCCGGCTCGTTCTTCGGCCCTGCGGGCGAGGGCTACCTGCGGCTCGCGCTCGTCCCGCCGCTGGACGCGATCGAGCGTGCGGTCGAGCTCATGCGAGCACCTTGAAGCGCCGCACGAGCTCGTTGAGCTGCTCGGCGGTGCCGGCGAGGGTCTGAGCCGACGCGGCGATCTCCTGGGTCGCCGCGCTCGTCTGCTGCGTGGACGCCGACACCTGCTCGGCGGACGCCGAGGACTGCTCGGCCACGGCCGCGACCTCGGTGATGTCCTGCTCGGCGCGCGTGATGTCGCCCGCGATGCCCTGGGCCGACGCGGCGATCTCGCCGACGCGGGCGCCCATCTCGTCGATGCTCGCGCCGATCTGCTCGAACGCCGCGCGCGTGCGCCGCACGGTCTCGACGCCCTCCTCGGTCTGCTGCGCGCCGGCGCGGACGATTTCGACCGCCCGGCCGGTCTCGGCCTGGATCTCGGAGATCAGCGCGGCGATCTGGCCCGACGCGGTCTGGGACTCCTCGGCGAGCTTGCGCACTTCGTCGGCGACGACGGCGAACCCCTTGCCCTGCTCGCCGGCGCGGGCGGCCTCGATCGCGGCGTTGAGCGCGAGCAGATTGGTCTGCTCGGCGATGCCGGTGATCGTGTCCACGATCCCGCCGATGCGCTCGGAGCGCTGCGACAGGTCCTGGATGGTGACGCTGACCTGCTCGCTGGAGGTCGCGACCTGCTGGATCGCGGCCGTGGCGTGCTCGGCGGCCTCGGCGCCGCTGCGGGCCGCGGCCCGGGCGCTGTCGGCGGCCTCGGCGGTGGCCTGCGCCGTCTCGGCGCTCGCGTCCGCGGCGCGCGCCGCCTGCTGGACGGCCTCGCGCGTGGACTCGACCATCCGCACCTGGCGCTCGGCGCCCTGCGCGACGTCGCCCACCGCGGCGGCGATCTCGCCGACCGCGCGGCCCGTCTCGTCCGACGTGGACGCCATCTCGCGCGACGCCTCGTTGAGCGTGCCGGCGCTGTCGGTGACGTCGCCGACGAGCCGGCGCAGGTTGCCGACCATCGCCGCGAGGGCGTTGCCGAGAACGTCGTGCTCCGAGCGCGGCTCGACGTCGACCGTGAGGTCGCCGGCGGCGATGCGCTCGGCCACGCGCGCGGACTCGCTGAGGTAGGTCGAGAGGTCCTCGAGCGCCTCGCGGGTCTCCGCCAGGCCGCCGTCGGCCGCGGCCGGCTCACCCGTCGCGAGCTTGCGCATGCGCGCGGCGTCGGCGGCCACCGGACGCGAGATCGTCCGGCTGATCAGGAAGGTGAGCAGCGCGATGATCGCCAGCACCAGCCCGGTCTCCCAGGCGACGGTGATCGTGGCCGAGCGCACCGCGGCGTCCACGTCGTCGACGTAGATGCCGGTGCCGACGATCCAGCCCCACGGCTCGAAGCCGGCGACGTAGGAGAGCTTCGGCACGGGCTGCTCGGCGTTCGGCCGGTCCCACATGTAGTCGACGAAGCCGGCCTTGTCGGCCTTGACGACGTTGACCATCTCCACGAACAGGCGCTTGCCGTTCGGGTCCTGGTTGGCGCTGAGGTCCTTGCCCTCGAGCTCGGGTTTCATCGGATGCGCGACCATCACGGGGCGCATGTCGTTGATCCAGAAGTAGTCGTTGTCCCCGTAGCGCATCGACTTGACGGCGGCGATCGCGCCGGCCTGGGCCTGCGCGCGCGTCAGCTCGCCGGCCTGCTCGCGGGCCTGGAAGCCCGCGATGGTCGTCAGCGCCGTGTTCGTGAGGTCGCGCACCTTGTCCTGGCGCGCCTCCGTCTCAGTGGGACGCACCTCGGCGAGGCGCGTCCAACCCGTCGCAACCACCCCGAGGGCGGCGATCACGACGATCACCCACAGTTTCACCGGCACCCGTGTGCCTCGGAATCGGTCAAGCATGCCCCGATCGGTCGGCCGCTCGGGGCAGAACTTGCCGCTACGTGAGCTTTCAGTTGTTGGCGTGAAGTGCCGCGTTCAGGCCCTGCCAGCTGCCTGACCGCGGAAGCGCCTCGACCGTGCCGGTCTTCGAGTTGCGCCGGAACAGCAGGCCGTTCGCGCCGCTCAGGTCCCGTCCCTTGACGGTCTCACCGTCCGGCAACGTGACGACCGTGCCGGCCGTGACGTAGAGCCCGGCCTCGACCGTGCACTCGTCCCCGAGCGAGATGCCGATCCCGGCGTTCGCGCCCAGCAGGCAGCGCTCGCCGATCGAGATGACCTCGGAGCCGCCGCCGCTGAGCGTGCCCATGATCGACGCGCCGCCGCCGACGTCCGAGCCATCACCCACGACCACGCCGGCGCTGATCCGGCCCTCGACCATGCTCGTGCCGAGCGTGCCGGCGTTGAAGTTCACGAAGCCCTCGTGCATGACGGTCGTGCCCTCGGCCAGGTGCGCGCCCAGCCGCACGCGGTCGGCGTCCGCGACGCGCACGCCGGAGGGCGCGACGTAGTCGGTCATACGCGGGAACTTGTCGACGCTGAAGACCTGCAGCGCGATGCCCTCCCCACGCGCCTTGAGCTGCACCGCGGTGAGGTGGGCAGGGTCGACCGGGCCGGCGCTCGTCCACGCGACGTTCGGCAGTACGCCGAAGATGCCGTCGAGGCTGATCGAGTGCGGCTTGACGAGCCGGTGGCTGAGCAGGTGCAGGCGCAGGTAGGCGTCGGCGGTGTTGCGGGGCGGCGTGTTGAGGTCGGCGATCCGGGTCAGCACCGCGGCCTGGCGGACGTCGCGCAGCTCGTCGGTACGCAGGGCCGTCGGCAGGCCGTACTCGGACGCCTTCTCCGTGCTCAGCTGCGTGAGCGCCGACTCACCCTTGGAGCCGAGCTGCGGGTCGGGATAGAAGACCTCGAGGATGCGGTCGCCCGCGTACGTCGCCAGCCCGGCACCCCAGGCCCCACCTTCTGTCATGCCTGCTCCTTGAATGCGTCCACGTGATCCTTCGCGAACTCGTCGATCGTGCGCGGGTCACGGCCGAGCGCGTCCTTGACGCCCGAGGTCACCATCTGCAGCCCGCCGCCGGCGTACTGCTCGAACTGCTCGGTCAGCCCTTCGGCGTTCCACGGCGGGACCCCCGCGCGGACGAGTTCGCGCTTGAGCGCCTCGACCGGGATCTCCTGCACCGTGACCTGACGGCCCGCGGCCGCGAACACCCGCTTGGCCTGGTCACGGTAGGACACCGGCTCGGGCCCGGAGAGCCCGTAGGCCTTGCCCTCGTGGCCCTCCTCGGTGAGCGCGACCGCGGCCACCTCGGCGACGTCGCGCGCGTCCACGATGCTGAACGCCGCGTCCGGCACGGGTGAGTAGAACGTCCCGTCCAGCACGCGCGCGCCCCAGCTGAGCGTGTTCTGCATGAAGCTCGTCGGGCGCAGCAGCGTCCACGCCATGCCCGAGTCCTTGAGCGCCTGCTCGACCTTCGCGTGCGTGCGGGCGAAGCGCAGCGGCGCCTCGGGGCTCGCGCCGATCACCGACAACTTGACGATGTGCTTGACGCCGGCCTCGCGCGCGGTCTCCAGGAACGCCTGCTCGAACTCGGACTGCATCGGGCCCATCGGCGAGACCAGGTACGCGCGCTCGACGGCCTCCAGCGCCGGCCCGAGCGTGCGCGGGTCGCCCAGGTCGCCCGTGACCGGCTCGAAGCCCAGGTCGCGCAGGTGGTGGGCCTTGGTCTCGTCGCGCACCAGGGCGCGGGCCTCGGCGCCGCGGGCCTTGAGCGCCTTGAGGACCTCCATGCCGGTCGTCCCGGTCGCTCCGGTCACCAGCAGCATCTATTCGGCCTCCATGTGTTGTTTGAGATCCTCTGGGGGGCTGCCGCCCCCCAGGCCCCCCGCTAGGAACTCCTCGCTCAGTTGCGCGGCGTAGATGGGCTCGGCCCACCCGGTCAGGTCCACGTGCAGGGACTCGTCGACGTCGACGACCAGCTCGCCCCCGTCCAGCTGGACGGTCACGGGCGAGTCGCCGCCGCGGACCACGTGTGCCACCGCCGCGCCGCTCGCGCCGGTGCCGGAGGACAGCGTCTCCCCCACGCCGCGCTCGAAGATGCGCGCCCGGATCGTGTCCGGGGCCACTTCTTTCCAGAACGAGACGTTCGTGCGGTTCGGGAACAGGGCGCTGCGCTCGATCTGCGGGCCGATCGCCTGCAGATCGAGCGCGTCCGGGTCCTGGACGCGGATCGCGCACTGCGGGTTGCCGATGGCGACGTGCTGGAAGCGGTAGCCCGCGACCTCGCCGGTGCCGTCGGGCGGCCCGTCGGGATAGTTCGGGCTGGTGAGGCTGGCCCGGCCCATGTCCACCCGGCACGTGGTCGGGCTCAGGATCGTCGGCCGGATCTCCCCGGCGAGCGTCTGGATGGAGAACGTGTCCGCGTCCGTCCAGTGCCGGCGCAGGTACAGGATCGCCTCGCGCGCGCCGTTGCCGCTCAGCTCGGCCTCGCTGCCGTCCGGGTTGAAGATCCGCAGCCGCGCGACGTAGCCCGGCTCGTCCGGTTTGGTCAGCACGAGCACGCCGTCGGCGCCCGGCCCGAAGTGCGGATCGCACAGCCGCTGGACGGTGTTCGGGGACAGCTCGACCTCCTCGAAGATGAGGTAGTCGTTGCCCAGCGCCTGCCACTTCTCGAAGCGCACGGTGTTAGATCATGGCGATCAGTTCGGCGGCGACGTCCTGCGGGGTGCGATCGGTCACGTCGATGCGGTGCGCGCCGGGCAGCTTGCGCAGCCACGTGAGCTGGCGTTTGGCGTACCGGCGGGTGCTCGTCTTCATCGCCTCGACGTCCCCGTCCAGCAGCTCCTGGAAGCCCACGGCGCGGCGGGCGGTGGCGCTCGCGCGGTCGGCGACGGCGCGCACCTCGTCGGCCGCCCCGGCCGCGATCATCGCGTCGATCCGGGCCTCGATCCGCGCGTACAGCCGTTCGCGGTCCATCACCAGCGCGGCGAGCAGCGTCGGGTGGCGCGTGTGCTCGGTCCACAGCTGGTCGCTCGTCGTGTGCGGGTGCTGGCCCGTCGCGAGCAGCTCGTGCGCGCGGATGATGCGGTGCGTGTCCGTCGGCCGGATGTTGAGCTCCGGGGGCAGCTCGGCGTAGAGCTCGGCGAGGTCGCGGGCGGCGAGCGCTTCCCGGATCGCGGGGTCCACCGGCGGCCGCAGGTCCAGCTCGGCGAGCGCGGCCCGCAGATAGAGGCCGGTGCCGCCGACCACGATCGGCCGGCGCCCCTGCTCGATGAGCCCGTCGATCTCCGCGTGGGCGCGCTGGGCGAAGGCGCCGGCCGAGTAGGTCTGGTCGATCGGCACGAAGCCGAGCAGCCGGTGCTCGAGCCGGCCCTGCTCCTGCGCGTCGGCCGCGCCGGTGAGGATCGGCAGCCCCGCGTAGATCTGCATCGAGTCCGCGGACACCGCCACCGGGTCCTCCCCGCGCTCGCGCAGCGCGTCGGCGAGGGCGATGGCGACGGCGGTCTTGCCGACGCCCGTCGGCCCGAACACAGCGAAGACTTGCACGGCCCCGCAGTATCGTCACCATGGCATGTCCGTCCGCATCGGAACCGGTCTGTCGAGGTTGGGGCAGCCGCGCGCAGCGGCGCTCGACGCCGCCTCCGCCGCGGCCGCCGAGCTCGGCGTCGCGCGCTGCGACCTGGCCGTCGTGTTCGCGTCCGGCACCGTGCTCGGAGCGCCCGAGCTGGTGCTCGAGGCGGTGCACGAGATCCTGCAGCCCGACGGCGTGATCGGGTGCGGCGCGGGCGGCGTGATCGGGCACGGGCAGGAGGTCGAGGACGGCACCGCGGTGTCCGTCTGGGCGGCCACGCTCGGCGACGGGACGGCGACGACGTTCCACGCCGCGGTCGAGGAGCTCGAGGCCGGCACGGGCGCGCTGACCGGCATGGCCGACTTGACCGGCGCCGACGGCGCGATCCTGATCGCCGAGCCGGAGACGTTCCCGACCGACGCGGTGCTGCGCTTCCTGAGCGAGTCGACGCCGATGCTCCCGCTGATCGGCGGGCTCGCGTCCGGGCGCTCGCTGGACGACGAGGCGGTGCTGTTCATCGACGAGCGCGTCGTCACCGACGGCGCGGTGGGCGTCCGGCTCGACGGCGTGGAGATGCTCCCGGCCGTCTCGCAGGGCGCGGCGCCGATCGGCCCCGAGCTGACCATCACCGCCGGCGAGGGCCGCGTGATCGGCGAGCTCGCGGGCAAGCCGGCGCTCGAGAAGCTGCGCGACACGATCGAGGAGCTGCCGCCGGAGGAGCTCCAGCTCGTCCAGGGCGGGCTGCTGATGGGGATCGTCGTGGACGCCAACAAGCCCGATTACCTGCAGGGCGACTTCCTCGTGCGCGGGCTGCTCGGCGCGGACCCCGACACCGGGCAGGTCGCGCTCGCCGCCGACATCCACCCTGGGCAGGTCGTGCGGCTGCATGCGCGGGACGCCGAGAGCGCGGGGCGCGACCTGCGCGAGGCGCTGTCGATCCGCATGACCGCGTTGGGCGGCCGGACGCCCGCGGGGGCGCTGCTGTTCGCGTGCAACGGCCGCGGGCGCGGCATGTTCGGGCGCGAGGGCCATGATGTCGAGGCCGTGTCGGAGTCGCTCGCCGGCGCCCCGGCCGCCGGGTTCTTCGCCGCGGGCGAGATCGGCCCGGTCGGCGGCGGCTACTTCCTGCATTCCTTTACGGCCACGGTGGCGGTGTTCGCATGAACCTCGATGGTGCGCGGGTGTTGTTGACGGGCGCGACGGGCGGGCTCGGCCAGGCCATCGCGCGCGCGCTGCACGCGCGCGGCGCGACGCTGCTGCTGACGGGCCGCCGCGCGGACGTGCTGGAGCCGCTGGCGGCCGAAGTGGGCGGTGTCGCGTTCGCGTCCGATCTCGCGGACCGGGAGGCGGTTGCGGAACTGCTGGCGCAGACCGGCCGCGTGGACGTGCTGGTCGCGAACGCCGGGCTGCCGGCCAGCGGCGGGCTGCACTCGTTCTCGGTCGAGGAGATCGACCGCGCGCTGACGGTGAACCTGCGCGCGCCGATGCTGCTCGCGCACGCGCTCACTCCCGCGATGGTGCAGCGCGGCAGCGGGCACCTGGTGTTCATGTCGTCGCTTTCGGGCCGTGCGGCCGCGCCCGGCTCGTCCGTGTACGCGGCGACGAAGTTCGGCCTGCGCGGCTTTGGGCTCGCGCTGCGGGAGGATTTGGCCGGGAAGGGCGTCGGCGTGTCCGTCGTCCTGCCCGGGTTCATCCGCGAGGCGGGCATGTTCGCCGACTCCGGCGCCAAGCTGCCCGGCTACGTCGGGACCAAGCGGCCCGAGGACGTCGCGCGGGCCACGGTGAAGGCGATCGAGCAGAACCGTGCGGAGCTCGACGTCGCGCCCCTGCCGCTGCGGGCGGGCGCGCTGCTCGCGTCCGTGGCGCCCGGCCCGATCGGCGCCGTCCAGCGCAAGCTCGGGGCGGTCAAGACGTCCGAGGCGATCGGGCGCGGGCAGACCGGCAAGCGCTGACTCGCGCCGCGCGCCGCGCGCGCCTGCGCTCGCGCCCGCCCTCACGCCGCGCGCTCGCGCCGCACAGGGGCTCAGCCGCCGTCACTTCTGCGTCCGTCGTCGGTCACGCCGTTCCCGCTGCCGGCGGGGTGCTCGGTGGCGCTGCCGACCGCGGCGAGGACCTCGTCGGCGAGGCGCGGGCCGTCGGCGTCTGACAGCGGCGTGGCCTGGATGCGGACGACGACCTCGTCGGCGTCGACCTCCTCGAGCGAGATGTTCGGCTCGCCGCGCGTGGGCGTGGAG
Source organism: Solirubrobacter deserti (assembly GCF_003344625.1). Lineage (GTDB taxonomy): Bacteria > Actinomycetota > Thermoleophilia > Solirubrobacterales > Solirubrobacteraceae > Solirubrobacter > Solirubrobacter deserti. The sequence goes on from NZ_QPKJ02000001.1 coordinate 1,024,011, forward strand.
ATCGCCTCCTCGAGCATCGTCTGGATGTCGCTGGGACGGACATCGGGGCGCAGCCGGGCGCGCAGGTCGACGGCGGCGGGCTCGCGCAGCGGCACGATCGCGGCCGACAGGACGACGTTGTTCGGGACCATGATCGAGTCCTGGCCCTGGGCGAGCGTCGTGTACAGCAGGCCGAGACTGGAGATCACGCCCTCGACCTGGCCGGCGAGGCCGCCCGCCTGCAGGCGGACGCGGTCGCCGACCTTGAACGGGCGCACGGAGATCAGCACGAGGCCGGCGATCAGGTTCCCGAGCGTCTGCTGGGCGGCGAGGCCGAGCACGACGGCGGTGATGGCGCTCGGGCCGCTCCACGTCTTTGCCTCGCGGCTCCTTGTCGCGCCGCTTGAGCGCCAACGCGCCAACAAGGCAAATCGCGCTAAAGGTTCGTCCGCGAGCGGCCGATAACCGAGTTAGACCGCCCGCCGAGGCGGTTTTCGCGTTTCTGGGGCGCGCCCGCTTGGGTCTCCGTGCCGTCGCGTGGCGGCTGCGGTTCGGCTCGGGATTGGCCGTGTGGGTCGGGTCCTGTCCTCGTGGGACCTCCAAACGCCCACGAGGCCACCCGCGCAAGGGGCGGTGCTGTCCGCTCCGTGTGGGGGCGCGGGGATCGCGGCCGCGCTGTCCGCTCCATGTGGCCGCGCGGCGATCGTGCCCCGCCGCGGCCGCCGTCGGCCTCCGTGCGGTCGCCTGCGGCGTCCGTGTGCGGGCGACCCGCCCTGGGCGTGCGAGCGCCAACGCGCCAATACGGCGGAGACCGCTAAAGGTTCGGGCGGCGGCTGCCGATGAACCGGATAGACCGCCCGCCGAGGCGGTTGTTGCGTTTCTAGAACAAGGTGCCCTGCTTCACGCGGGGGATCGGTGTCGGCATCAGAGGTGGTGGGGTCGGGCCGCCTCGGTGACGGCGGAAGGGGTCCATCTCGCGGTCTGGGCGCAGCCAGGGTGCGCCCGCGGCGGCTTCGATCTTGTGGCGTTCGGCCGGTGTGAGGCGGGAACTCTTCGCGTAGAGGCGTTCGTAGCGCGGGACGAGGTCCGGGCGGTAGTCGCGCAGCCAGTCCATGAAGATCTTGCGGACCGGGCCAGCCAGGAACAGGGTCTGGCCGCCGATGTAGGAGGCGTTCGCCTCGGTGGCAAGCTCGACGATCTGCTCGACCTGATCTGGTGAGTCGTTGATGCCCGGGATCAGCGGGGCGATGAGGACGCCGGTCGGGATGCCGTTGCGGTTGAGCTCGGCGACGGCCTCGAGGCGGGCGCGCGGGTGCGGCGTGTGCGGTTCGGTGGCGCGCCAGGCCTTCTCGTCGAGGGTCGGGACCGAGAGGCAGGCGCTGATGTCCGTGACCTCGGCGATCTGCTTCAGGAGGTCCACGTCGCGCAGGATGAGCGGCGACTTGGTGAGCACGGAGCACGGGTTGTGGTGGTCGCGGAACGCCTCCCAGATGCCGCGCATGAGCTTGTAGCGACCCTCGACCCACTGGTACGGGTCCGTGTTCGTGCCCAGGGCGACGCTCTCGCCCTTCCAGGACGGCCGGCGCAGCTCCGCGCGCAGGACCTCGGGCACGTTGACCTTGACGACGATCTCACGCTCGAAGTCGCGGCCGGCGTCGAGTTCCAGGTACTCGTGCGTGGGACGGGCGAAGCAGTTGTGGCTGACCACGCCGTTGGCGATGAAGTCGCCGGTGCCGGTCGTGATGTCGTACATCGGGATCTCGAGCCCGAGCGGCTCCACCGACGTCACCCGCAGCGAACCCGGGAACTTGACGGCGCGGCCCGCGATCGTGCACTTGCGCCGGACCGCCGGCCAGACGGTGTGGAAGAAGCGCAGGTGGTTGGCGCTGCCGCCGAGCAGGCGCAGCGTCTGCGCGTTCTCGGACACGAAGTGGAAGCCGAGCACCCGCAGGCTGTCCGCCGCTCGGCGCAGCACAGCCGGGTCCGAGTTCTCGAGCCGGACGGCTTCGCCGCTCGAGCCGTCCGCGTCGAACACACCCGCCAAGAACCCCTTGCCCCATTGCTCCGACGCGTCCCACGGCCAGGTGAGCACCTGGCGCAGGGACTCGGCGCTCGGCCGCGCCGCGCGTACCTCGCGGTAACCCGCCACCGCCGCCGCGGTCATGGTCAAGCCGAGCTCGGCCAGGTAGAGGTCGACACGCTCGAGCGCCTCGCGCCCGGCCGGCGTGAGCCGGAACAGATGATCGTCGCCGTGGATGGCGCCGCACAGGTAGCCGCGCCGGTAGTCGACGTCCTCCACGGGACCCTCGGCGAACTGGCCCACACCGGCCAGCCGGTCGCCCACCGCGAGGACGCGGCGCCCGCCCGCGGCGCTCGACCGGCCGCGCCGGCGGGTGCCGACGGCCACCGGCGGCGCGAGGAGCGCGGCGCCCGCCCTGTGCCCCGACGAGCGCGCAGACGGCCCGACGAGCCGCTCGGCCACAGGACGGCCGGCGCACGCGCCGTCGGCCGCGGCGACGAAGCTCCAGCCGCCGCGCGAGAGGAAGCGGTGGTCGCCGCTCGCGAGCAGCTCCGTGCCGTCCTCGAGCGTCACGCGGTACGCGGACTTGCGCGTGGACCAGTGGGCAAGGACCTCCGTCTCCACGAAGCGGCGCTTGCGGGTCCCGTAGATGCGGTCCCCCACCCGCAGGTCCGCGAGCTCGCGGACGCCGCCGTCCGCGAGCAGGATCTGCGTGTCTCCCGCCAGGCAGTACACGCAGGCGTGGGAACAGCCGCGGTACGGGTTGACCGTCCAGTTGAACGGCACGCGGGAAGCGGCGGGCACGCGGTTGAGCGCCGATTTGGTCCGGACCTCGTGGAAGCGCATGTCCAGCGCCTCCGGCGCGTCGAACCGGCGTACCACCGTGTCCCCCAGGCCGGGCAGCCGCCCGGCGTCGTCCCGCTCGATGACTTGTGATGACCAGCGCACGAACACATGTTCGCACGAGCTTCGGACGGATTACAAACGTGTGTTCTGCAGGCCGTAGACGACGCTGTCGCGCATCCCGCCCTTGAACGGCTGATGTGCGCGTAGCAGCGCCTCGCGCCGGAACCCGCAGCGCTCGGCCACACAATGTGAAGCGACGTTGTCGGGCCCGCACGTGAGCTCCAGCCGCGTCAATCCCACGGCGTCGAAGGCCCAGCGCACGAGCAGCCGCACGGCACGGGTCGCGACGCCGCGGCCGCGCGCGTCGGGGGCGAGCCAGTACCCGATCCTCCCCCGCTCGCCCGCCACGCCGTGCAGCGATACGCCGCCCAGCACCGCCGGGTCGACGATCGCGAGGTCGAGCACCTCGCCGCGCAGCCGGGCTCGCTCGAGGTCCGAGAAGTGCTCGCGTGCGGCCGCGTCGGTCAGCGGCGCCCAGTCCGAGAAGCGCTGGAAGACCGGGTCGTGGAAGGCGACGAGCATCGCCGGGATGTCGTCCGGTTGCCACGGCCGCAACGTGACGACCCCGTCGCTCAGCGGCGGGGACGGCCACGGCAGCGCGCACACGGCTAGGCGACGCGCGAGAGCAGCGACTCGGTGCCCGAGAGCGACTGCGACGTGGCCGAGAGGATCTCGACCGGCACGATCTCGCCCGCGGCGCCGAGGCCGTCGAAGTTGACGACCTTGTTGTGCGTCGTGCGCCCGCGCAGGCGCGTGGGGTCGTACCGCGACGGCCCTTCGACGAGCACGTCCAGAGTCCGCCCGACGAAGCGCTGGGCCCGCTCACGAGCACGCCGCTGGACGGCCTCGACGAGCCGCTCCATGCGCTCGACCTGCACCTCGTGCGGGACGAACTCGTCCACGAACTCCGCCGCCTCGGTGTCCCGCCGCGGCGAGTAGATGAACGTGAAGGCGCCGTCGAAGCCGACCTCCTCGACCACCTCGAGCGTCTCGACGAAGTCCGCCTCGGTCTCCCCCGGGAAGCCGACGATGATGTCGGTCGTGATGGCGCAGTCCGGCACGTGCTCGCGGATCAACGCGACACGGTCCAGAAAGCGGTCGCGCCCGTAGGTGCGCCGCATGCGCTTGAGCACCCGCGAGGAGCCGGCCTGCAGCGGCAGATGGATGTGCTGGCAGACCGACGGCAGCTCAGCGTGCGCGCGGATGACGTCCTCGGTCATGTGCGCCGGATGCGGCGACGTGTAGCGCACGCGCTCGATCCCGTCGATCGCGTCCACCGCGTGCAGCAGCTCGCTGAACTTGCGCGGCTGCGGCCGCAGGCGGGTGCCGTAGGAGTTCACGTTCTGGCCGAGCAGCGTGACCTCGCGCACGCCCTCGGACGCGAGCTGGCGCACCTCGGCGACGAGCTCCTCGAACGGCCGCGACACCTCGCGACCGCGCGTGGACGGCACGATGCAGTACGAGCACTTCATGTTGCAGCCGGCGCTGATCTGCACCCACGCGTGCACGTCCCGCGCGCGCTTGCCCGGCAGGTGGCCGGTGAAGCCCTCGAACTCGAAGAAGCCCTGGGCGGTGAGGCTGTCGCTTGTGAGGAACTCCGCCAGCTTGTGCACCTGGCCGGGCCCGAACGCGACGTCCACGAACGGGTAGTCGCGGAAGACCTGGTCCTTGACGGACTGCGCCCAGCAGCCGCCGACGCCGATCACGCGCTCCGGGTCGCGGCGCTTGAGCGCCCGCGCCTCGTACAGGTGCGAGACGAAGCGCTCGTCGGCCTTCTCACGGATCGAGCACGTGTTGAACAGGATCAGGTCGGCTTCCTCGCGCGCGTCCGCTTCGGCGTATCCCAGCGACTCGAGCATGCCCTTCATGCGCTCGGAGTCGTGCTCGTTCATCTGGCAGCCGAAGGTGGTGACGTGGAAGCGCTTCATGACCGCCGAACAGCGTACTCGGCGAGTCCGGCGACCAGGCCGTCGAGCGGATCTCGCTCGGCGGCCTGGCGTGGGAGGCGGTCGATGCCGTCGTGCGCAACGAGATCCTCGCGACGCTCGAGGAGCTCGCTCAGCGCGCGTAGTCGGTGGCGCGTGACTCGCGGATGACCGTGACCTTGATCTGACCCGGGTACTCGAGCTCCTGCTCGATCTCGCGCGCGATCTCGTGCGAGAGCAGGACGGCGCCGTCGTCGTCGAGCGTGCCCGGCATGACCATGACGCGGATCTCGCGGCCGGCCTGCATGGCGTAGACCTTGTCGACGCCGTCGTGGCGCGTGGCGATCTGCTCAAGATCGCGCAGGCGCTTGACGTACTGCTCGAGCGATTCGCCGCGGGCCCCCGGCCGGGCGCCGGAGAGCGCGTCGGCGGCCTGGACGATCACGGCCTCGACGGTCTGCGGCTCGACCTCGTTGTGATGGGCCTCCATCGCGTGGGCGACGGCCTCCGACTCGCCGTGGCGGCGGGCCAGGTCGCCGCCGACGAGCGCGTGCGGGCCTTCGACCTCGTGGCTGACGGCCTTGCCGATGTCGTGCAGGAGGGCGGCTCTTCTGGCCGTCTTGGGGGACGCGCCGAGCTCCTCGGCCATCATCGCCGCCAGGTGAGCGCATTCGATCGAGTGCGCGAGGACGTTCTGGCCGTAGCTCGTGCGGTACTTGAGGCGGCCGAGGATGCGGATGAGCTCGGCGTCCAGGCCCTGGACGTTGGACTCCAGCGCGGCCTGCTCGCCGGACTCGATGATGTGGGACTCGAGCTCGGACTTGGCCTGGTAGTAGGTCTCCTCGATCCGGGCCGGGTGGATGCGGCCGTCCTGCAGGAGCTTTTCGAGCGTCATGCGGGCGATCTCGCGGCGGACGCCGTCGAAGCCGGACAGGATCACGGCGTTGGGCGTGTCGTCGATGATGAAGTCGACGCCGGTGAGGTGCTCGAGGGCGCGGATGTTGCGGCCCTCGCGGCCGATGATGCGGCCCTTCATGTCGTCGGCGGGCAGCTGGACGACGGAGACCGTGGTCTCGGCCGCGTGGCCGGCGGCGAGGCGCTGCATGACGACGGCGAGGATGTTGCGGACGCGGCGGTCGGCGTCGCGCTTGGTCTCGTCCTCGATCTGGCGGACGAGGCGGGCGGAATCGTGGCGGATCTGGTCCTCGAGCTCCTTGAGCAGGAGCTGCTTGGCCTGGGAGGCGGAGTAGCCGGAGGTGCGCTCGAGCGCCTTGACGTGGCGGACGTGCGCCTCGTTGGCCTGCTCCTGCAGACGGGTGAGCTCCTCCGCGCGGCGCTCGAGCTCGGCGGCGCGGGCTTCCAGCGCCTCCTCGCGGGCGAGCAGGCGCTCCTCGAGGCGGCCCATCTCCTGCCGGCGCGCGAGCGCGGCGTCGTCGGCGGCGGGTTCACGCGCGGCGGGCGCGTCTTGGGGCGGTGCGGCCACGCGGGACGCCGTGCGCGAGGCGCCGCCCGCGGCGGCGAGCCCGGGAGCTCGCTTCACCAACAGCAGCGCCGCGACCACCAGGCCGGCCGCGAGCACGGCCGCCGCGATCACGATTTCCATTGTCCAGTGTCCTCTCTCCGTACGCCGCCCTGCAGGGCGCGGCGAGATCCGATGCTTCGATTTCCAGAGGCGGCAGATCGGGTCGGCCCGGGGCCCGGGAACGAGGATCAGCATGAGAGGCGGCGTAGCGCCGCCGCGTCAGATGGCGGCTTCGTGCGTGTTTGTTCGAAGGAGCCGTAGCGAGCGTTCAAGCCCACACGGTGGGCGTTCTCGCCCTAAGTGATGTGTCGTGGCCGTCAAGACTGAAGCTGCTGAATCGCTGGTGAAATTATCTGGATTTGCTGCTGGTTTCAGGTGGGTCCGTGCCGGACCCGGTCTGTCGCTGCGGCGGATCGTAGTACCGCGCGTGGTCGCACGCAACGCGCCACCGGCGCCTACGAGGGCTCGCCCGGCGGGAACCTCGCCGGCAGGCACGACACGTGTCAGCGGGGTGGCACCGAGCGGTGCTGCGGAACGGTCAGCGCTCGACGGCGGAAGCCGCGTGGCGGCGGAGCGCGTCGTGCGCCAGCTCGAGGTCGAACCCCTTGCGCACCAGGAACCCGAGCGCCTTCTCGAGGTCGCGCGGCTGCTCCGGCGGGATCGGGTAGCGGCGCGCGAGCAGCGCGGTGGCCGCGGCGAGCTCGTCATGGTCGCCGGCCGCGAGCGCGGCGGCGATGTGCCGACGGTCGACGCCGAGCTCGCGCAGGCGCCGCTCGATCCGCTCGGCGCCCCACCCGTCCAGGTTGCGCCGGTCCTCGGCGAAGCGGGTCGCGTACCCGGCGTCGTCGACGTAGCCGCCGGCGCGCAGTTCGTCGAGCACCTCGTCGATCAGCGGCGGCTCGACATCGTTGCGCTCGAGCCGCGTCCGCACCTCGGCCTCGGTGCGCTCGCGCCGCGCGATGAACCGCCACGCCGCGTTGAACGCCTCCTCGCGCAGCCGCGCCTCGTCGGCGGCGGCCGGCCCGGCGGCGAGGGCGCCGAGCGAGTCGGGCGCGAGCTCCGCGGCGAGCCCGTCGAGCGCGAGCTGCGAGTCGTCGGGTGACGAGGCCGTGGCGGGGTCGGGTGACGAGGCCGCGGCGGGGTCGGGCGACAAGGCCGCGGCGGGGCCGGCCGGCGCGACGTCGGGCGCGGCGGGCGAAGGGGTGGGCGGGCCGCCGCCGCGGGACGCGGCGGCGGTGGTGCCCGGGTGGGCGGCGCCGGGCGTGGCCTCCGTGTCGGCGGAGGCTTCGGCCTGCGGGGTTGCGGAGCGTTCGTGCGGCTCCGCGGCGCTGCCCATGCTCGGAACGCTTTCCGGCGCTAGGCGCCGACGAGGGCCGCGGCCTTCTTGGCGTCGCCCTCGATCGGTTCGACGAGGTCCTGGTTGACGCCGAGGACCTCGTAGACCTTGGACTCGATCTCCTTGGCGACCTCGGGGTGGGAGTCGAGGTAGCCCTTGGCGTTGTTGCGGCCCTGGCCGAGCCGCTCGTCGCCGTAGGAGAAGAACGAGCCGGACTTGGAGACGATCGAGTGCTCGAGGCCGAGATCGAGGATGCAGCCCGAGGTGGAGATGCCGCGGCCGAACTCGATGTCGAACTCGGCCTGGCGGAACGGGGCGGCGACCTTGTTCTTGACGACCTTCACGCGGACGCGGTTGCCGACGGCCTCGGTGCCGTCCTTGAGCGTCTCGATACGGCGGATGTCCAGGCGCTGGGAGGCGTAGAACTTCAGCGCGCGGCCGCCCGGCTGGGTCTCCGGCGAGCCGAACATGACGCCGACCTTCTCGCGGATCTGGTTCGTGAAGAGGCAGAGCGTCTTCGTCCGGTTCAGGTTGCCGGCGAGCTTGCGCATGGCCTGGGACATCATGCGGGCCTGCAGGCCGACGCTCTGGTCGCCCATCTGGCCCTCGAGCTCGGCCCGCGGCGTCAGCGCCGCGACGGAGTCCACGGCCACCACGTCCACCGCGCCGGACCGCACGAGCATGTCGGCGATCTCCAGCGCCTGCTCGCCGTAGTCGGGCTGCGAGACGAGCAGCTCGTCGATGTTGACGCCGATCCTCTGCGCGTACAGCGGGTCCATCGCGTGCTCGGCGTCGATGAACGCGCACACGCCGCCGAGCTTCTGGGCCTCGGCGATGATGTGGTAGATCAGCGTCGTCTTACCGGACGACTCCGGGCCGAAGATCTCCACGATGCGGCCACGCGGAATGCCGCCGATGCCGAGCGCGAGATCCAGCGACAGCGCCCCTGTAGGAACCGCTTCGCATTTCACCTGAGCACCGGGGTCCCCCATCCTCATGACCGAGCCTTTGCCGAACTGGCGCTCGATCTGCGACAGGGCGCCCTGCAGGGCTGTGTCTCGTGCCTTCAAGGGGTCCTGGTTGCTCATGACGATCAAGCTACGACCAGGATCGGACGGATGCGAACGCGTGTGCGCATTTGGCACACAAAAGGAACACTTCTGTGTCAGGCCGTGGGCAAGGTGAACCAAAACGTCGAGCCGTCGCCCTCGACGCTCTCGAAGCCCATCTCCCCGCCGTGCGCGACCACGATGTCGTGCGCGAGCGCCAGGCCGAGCCCGGACCCGGCCACGCGCACCGTCTCCTCGCGCGCGACCCGGAAGAATTTCTCGAACACGCGCGGCTGGGCGGCCAGCGGGATGCCGAGCCCTTCATCGGCCACGGAGATCCGCACCACACCCTCCCCGCACTGCGCGGACACGCGCACCGTGCCGCCGTCCGGCGAGTACTTGATCGCGTTCGAGAGCAGGTTCGCGATCACCTGGGCCACCCGCGCGCGGTCCCCGACCGCCACCACGGGCTGCTCGCACGGCAGCAGCACGAGCGTGTGCGCCTCGCTCTGCCCGCCGAACACCGCCACGGACTCCGCCAGCAGCGCGCCGACGTCGAACGGCGCCAGCGACAGCTCCAGCCGCTGCTCCTCGATCGTCTGCAGATCGAGGAAGTCGTCGATCAAGGACGAGAGCCGCTTGGCCTCGCGGTGCACCGTCCCCAGGATCTCCGCGCGCGAGTCCGCGTCCAGCCGCCGCGTCCGCAGCAGCTCCGTGTACCCCACGACCGAAGCCAGCGGCGTGCGCAGCTCGTGCGAGACGGTCTGCATGAGCGTCGACTTGAGCTGGTCCACCTCGCGCTCGCGCGTGACGTCGCGCAGCACCACCAGGCGGCCGATCCGCGTGCCGCGGGCGTCGTCGATCGGCGCGGTGTAGCGCTCGAGCACGAAGCCGGACACGGCCAGCTCGTCCGCGGTCGGCTCGTCGGAGTCGGCCAGCACCGCCTCCCAGTCGGCGAAGTACGTGTCCCCGTCGAACGACGCCGGCAGCGGCCCTCGGTCGGCACCGATCGCCGCGGCCACCGGCATGTCCGCACGAGCGGCCAGCTCCGCCATCGCCGCGTTCGCGAACACCAGCTCGCCGTCCAGCCCGACCAGGCCGATGCCCTCGCGGACCCCGTCCAGCACGGCCGCGTTGACCTGCGACAGCCAGTCCTGCTGGGCCAGCGCGTCAGCCTCGGCCAACGCGGTCGCGGCCTGTGCGGCCAGCCGCAGGACGAGCTCGCTCTCGTCCGCGTCGAACGCGTCCGAGCTGATCCCGCCCAGCGTCGCCACGCCGATCGACCGCTCACCGATCTGCAGCGGCACGTGTAGCTCCCAGCGCACCGGCGCTTCGCCGCCGAGCGTCTGCACGCGCAGCGCCGAGGAGTCCATCAGCACGACTTCGCGCGCGAGGACCGCCCGCGCCGCGGCGCCCTCGCCGCCCGCTGCCATCCGCTCGGCCAGGGCTTCCGGGTCCAGCCCGACGGCTGCGAGCCGCGCCCAGCGCTGCTCCTCGGCCCAGGACGCCCCGTACAGCGCGCCGACGTCCGCCCCCGCGGCCTCGACCAGGCCCGACAGGGCGATCCAGGCGAGCACGCGCGCGTCCCGCTCGGCGGCCAGCGAGTCCGCGAACGCGCCGTAGGCCTCCGCGCGCCGCTTCTCCTCGGCCAGCTGCGCCGCCGTCAGCGACAGCTCGTCGCGCTGGGCCCGCACCTCCTCGCCCGCCGCGGTCAGCTCCTCCTGGCGCTCCTCGAGCGCGATCGCCTGCATCTCGAGCTCGGTGTTCTGGTGCTCGAGCTCGTCGCGCGACTGCTGGAGCGAGCGCGCCATCGCGTTGAAGGTCGCGGCGAGCCGGCCGATCTCACCGCGGCCGGAGGTCGGGACCGTCGCGTCCAGGTCACCGCTGCGCACGCGGTCGGCCGCGACCGCGAGCCGGCTCACGGGGCGCGCGATCCGTCGCGCCACGTAGAAGGTCACGATCGCCAGTGCGAGCACGCACACCAGCAGCCCGACGAGCGCGATCCTGGACGCGCGCTCGGACGCGGCGTCGGCCTCCCGCGACTCGCGTACGGACCGGATCTGCTCGGCCGCCGACAGCGCCGCGATCCGGTCCTCGACGACCTTCGCGCGCTGGGTCCCGGAGGCGGCCGCCGCGAACTCCCGCCCGGCGCCGACGCCGTCCTGACGCGTGCGGGTGACCACGTTCTCCGCGTAGTTGTTGACGTAGGAGAGCGCCTCGTCGCGGATCCGCGCCGCCCGGCGCGCCTGCTCGGGATCGTCGGCGACGAGCGCGGCGAGCGCCGTCGCGGCGTCCGGCAGGGCGCTGCGCACGTGCTGGTATTCCTGCAGCAGCTCCTCGTTGCCGGAGATCAGGTAGCCGCGGACGTTCGTCTGGACCGCGAGCAGCCGCTGCTGCGTGAGGTTGGCGGCGGCGATGACCTCCTGCGACTCCAGCGCCCGGGCCGCCGTCGCCTGCTGGCGGGCGACCGCCCAAGACAGCAGCGCGATGACGGCGAACACGATCAGCACGAGGCTGAGCGAGCCGAGGATGGTCCGGCGGGTCATCCGCCCACCCGCTCGTACGCGTGCGGCGCGATCGCGCACAGCCCGTACCGCGCCGGGTCGATCAGGCGCTCGCTGCGGCCGAGCAGCAGCACGCCGCGGCGCGCCAGGGCGGCGACCAGCGTGCCGTAGAGCCGTTCGCGGGCGGCCGGACCCATGTAGATCGCGACGTTGCGGCAGAGGACCAGGCGCCAGCGACCGGGCGGCGGGCCGTCCGCCGTCAGGTCCCGTCGCTCGAACCGCGCACGTGCGCGCACAGCGTCCGAAACGCCGTCGAAGGCCCCGACTTGCGCCAATGCGAGGTTTTCCTCGAGCAGATCGCTGCCGAGCAGCAAGGAGCGGTTGAGCGCGCCCAGGCGCTCGAGCACCACCCCGAGCGAGTAGAGCTCGGAGCCGTCCGAACAGCCCGCCGACCACGCGCTGATCCGCGCGGTCCCCGCCAGCAGCCGCGGCAACAGCTCCTCCTCTAGCAGCGCGAACTGCTCGGGGTCGCGGAACATCGCTGCGTGCGAGATCGCGATCGAGCGCCGGAACCGGCGGCGCGCGGCCTCGTCGGAGCGCAGTACGCGCGCCAGAGACAGCACGTCGGGCACGTCGAGACGGCGGCACGCGCGTGCCACCTGCTCGTCGACGTGCTCGTCGCGGAAGCTCGCCAACGGGAGACCGCTTACACGCTCCAGTTCGCCCACGGAGGCAGGGACCGTAGCGTCGCGATGCCGACCAGTTCTCGGTCTGTCAGCGCGCCAACTTCTGCAGCTGCACGGTTTCGTGCACGAGGCTGGCACGGGCCGCGTCGAGCCGCAGTCGGACCGGCCGTCCGCCCAGCCGGCCGGTGAGCCCGCGCGCGTTGAGCACGAGCGTCCCCTTGGCGGCCTTCGTGCCGGCGATCCGCAGCGTGAGCGAGCGCGTGAGGTCTCCTCCGCCGCCGACCGTCACGCCGGTCACGGCCTGGTAGTCGCTCAGCCGCAGCCGGCGCCCGGCGACCGACCAGGACCCACCGCGCAGCCCGCCGCCGGCGCTCGCGAGCGTGGCGGGCGAGAGCACGAGGTCGAGGTCGTCGATCGTCGCGAGCACGGCGCGCAGCGTGCGGCCCGTCTTGCGCGAGTAGCCCGGAAGGCCGCGCAGCGACTCGAACGACGCGGGCGCCGACAGGACCGCCGGGACGCCGGTCGGGACGCGCTTGCACGTCCGCGGCGGCGTGCGCCGGGTGACGAAGCGCAGGATCGCGGAGGCCGCGCAGTCGCGCGGGTCGCTGACCGTGGAGTGGCCGACGCCGCGGATGACGATCCGGTGCGCGCCCGGGATCCGCGAAGCGACGTTCTGCGACCACTCCGGCGGCGTGCGCAGATCCTCGTTGCCCTGCAGGATGAGCGTCGGCACGGTCGGGTACGGCGGCGCCGGGACGTCGACGACCGGGCGCGGCACGTCCGGCCAGCGCAGGCACAGGTCGATCTCGTCCTCGAGCACCACCGCGGCGTCGAACGGTGCGAACGCGTTCGGTGCGACGGCCGCGAGCCGTTGCTGCGTGATCGCGGCGCGGGCCTCGATCGGCGTGCCCGGGTCCCACGGCAGCGGCGTCGTCTCGCACACGGTCGAGTAGCGGGCGACCGAGAAGTCCCGCGGCGAGCCGAAGCCCTCGAGCCGCCGCGCTTCCCGGATCAGGCGCGCGAGCAGCGCGCCGTCGCCCTTGAGCGCGGCCTGCACGCCGGCGGGGACCGCCGCGCGCAGCGCCGGCAGGTAGTCCGTGAGCAGCATCAGGTCGAACAGCGCCGTGGGCGTGATGCGCACGCGCGTGGAGCGGCCGAGCCGGTCGTAGGCGAATGCCTGCAGGGGCGTCACACGCAGCTGGGCCACGAGCTTGGCCAGGTCGGCGCCGGGGTCGGCGGAGATGCCGCGGCAGCCACCCGGGCACAGCGACTTCAGCGACGGGCCCATCGCCCGGAAGTTGACGGTGGCGAACGGGTCGCGGTCGTCGTAGTCGACCACCGAGTCCAGGATCAGCCGCTCGACGTGCTGCGGGAAGGCGCGCGCGTAGGCGACGGCCAGCTCGGTTCCGTAGGAGATGCCGAACAGCGTCAGCTTCGCGCTGCCGAGCTGCTGACGGATCGCTTCCATGTCCTGGACGGAGTCGGGCGTCGTGTAGAAGCGCCGCGCGGGGCCGATCCGGGCCGCGCATTCCTCGGCCGCCCCCGTGTCCCGCAGGTACGGGTCCTTCTCGAGCCGCGGGCAGCGCAGCAGGCCCGAGCGACCGGTGCCGCGCTGGTCGAAGCCGATGACGCGGAAGCGATCGAGCAGGAACGGTACGGCCGCGAGCACGCCGATCATCTCGCTCACCCCGGCGCCGCCCGGGCCGCCGGACAGGTACATCAGCGTCGGCCCGGACCGCCGGCCCGCGCGGGCGATCCGCAGGGGAACCGTGCCCGGCATGGTGTTCGCGCGGTCGAGCGGGACGTCGAGCGTCGCACACTGGACGCCGTTGAAGTCCACGCACGAGCGCCACTGCAGCGCCGCGTGCGCCGTGGTCGGGAGGGCCGTGAGCGCCGCGAGGGCGAGCAGCGCCCCGAAGATGAGCCTCCGCATCACGGCTGAATGTAGCCGAGAGGTTGGGAGATCAGCGCGTGGTAGCTCGCCCCGCTGGGATGGAGCTGCGAGCGGTAGAGGGTGAGCGAGCGGCCGTGGAAGCGGGTGGGCTCGAGGTCGAGTGGGACTTCACGGGGCGGCGTGACGCGCGGGCGCATGCGGGCGACCGTGACGTGGGCGCGGAAGGGGCGCTTCTCGGGGGTGTGGACGCCGGCCTGCTCGAGCCCGTGCGAGACCCGCGCTTGCAGTTCGCGGAGCGCGTTCGTGGGATCTTCCAGCTCGACCGTGAGGACGCGGGCGCGGCGCGGTGGGAGCAGGAGGACGTTGCCGATGACGAGTTCGGGCGCCGCGCGCTCGGCTTCGATGATTGGGCGGATCAGGTCGACGTCGGTGGGCGGCCGGGCGCCGAGGAAGGCGAGGGTGATGTGGAGCGCCTCTTCGGGGATCGGGCGCCACGTGGACTCGTCTATCCGGAGCGCCGCGAGGGTGGCGCGGAGCTCGTTCGGGAGGTCGAGGGCGACAAAGAGGCGCAGCACGGCGGGCATCGAGGGGGAAGAAGCTGGCGTTTCGCTCGCACGGCCGGCTCAGCGCCTCTCGGGCTCCGCGCGGCAAGGGAGTCGCGGCGTGCTGCGTACCGTCAAGGTACGGGCTCCGGAGACTACGTGGAGCGCCGTGCTTCGGTCCGCCTGCTGCGGATCTCGGGGAAACGAACACGCCCTCGCTCTGGGTAGTCGACGAAACTATCGCTGGGCGAGAGTTTCGTCGCCCACCCCGCCTCCTGGAGGCGAACACCGCGCGGAGCCCGCGAGGCGCCGCTTCGCCCGCCGCACGAGCGAAACGCCAGCTCCTTCCCCCTCGGTGAGCCGTTCAGCGCCGCTGCGCCAGCAGCCCACGCAGCATGTGGAGCGCCACCGTGGTCGTCCGGTCGCGCACGTCGGCACGCGATCCCGGCAACCGGACCACGCGATCGTCGCGCCCCCACGGCGCCTCGACGCACAGGCACACGGTGCCGACCGGCTTCTCGGGCGTCCCACCACCCGGTCCGGCGATCCCCGTGATCCCGATGCCGAGATCCGCACCGAAGCGCGAGCGCGCGCCGAACGCCAGTGCCTGCGCGACTTCGGGCGAAACCGCGCCGTGGGCCTCGATCAACGTCGGGTCCACGTCCGCGAACTTCGTCTTGGCCTCGTTCGAGTACACGACGAAACCACCGAGGACATGGGCGGAAGAGCCGGCCAGGTCCGTGAGCCGGCCCGCCATCAGCCCGCCCGTGCAGGACTCGGCGACGGCGATCGTCAGCCCGTCCAGCCCGCGCTGAACGACCTCGTCGATCGTCGCGCCGTCGTCGGAGAACAGCACCTCACCGTGCCGGGCACGCAACTGCGCTTCGAAGGACTCGTACGCCGCCGCCTCCGAGGGCCGGTACACCGTCGCGACCTCGAGCTCGCCACGCCGCAGGCACGTCGTGACCTCGAACGGCAGCGACCCCTCGTCCAGCTCGCGCAACGTCGCCGCGATCTGCGGCTCGCTCAGCGGGAAGAAGCGCAGGATCCGACGCTCCAGCGCGCCCGCGGACGCCAGCAACGAAGCCAGCGGCTCGACCTTCACCGCGTCGGCCCACATGCTCTGCAGCTCGCGCGGCGGCCCCGGCAACACCGCGACCAGCGGCGACGACCCCACGAGGAAGCCGGGAGCGGTGCCCTTGGGTTCGAGGACGACCGCTCCGACCGGCACGTGCGCCTGCTTGCGCGCACCCGCCCGCATCGGCGCCTCCTCGCCCCCGATCCGCTTGCGCAGGCCGTTGACGATCCCCCAGATCCGCTCCTCCAGGGCCTCGTCCAAGACCATCGACGTTCCGTGCCAACCGGCCACCACCTCGGCCGTGAGGTCGTCCGCGGTCGGCCCGAGCCCGCCGGTGGTCAACACCAGGTCGAAGTCCGCGAAGAAGTCCAGGGCGCGCCGGACATCGTCCGGCCGGTCCCCCACGACGACGATCTGCTCGACCGACACGCCGAAGCTGCGCAGCGCCTCAGAGAGCCACGGCCCGTTCGCGTCCCGGATCAGCCCCGAGAGGACCTCGGTGCCGGTGACGACGATGCCCGCGCGCACGCTCAAGTGGCGCAGAGCCCCGTCCGCACCGACTCCTTCAGGCGCTTCGGCCGCTTGCCCGGCCGCAGCTCGTAGCCGATCGGCTGGCCGATGTTCGCCGCGCCGTAGCGCTTGCCGCCGTAGCTCATGCGCACCGAGCTGTTGCCGAGGTTGACGCGGAAGAACTTGGAGCGGAACGTCCGCGTGGAGCGTCCCTTCTCGATGTACTCGCCATTGACGACGGCCTTCCCCGTGGCGTCCACCAGGCACACGTAGACGCGGTCGGTCGCGGTCAGCTTCAGTGACACGCGCGCCGGCCCCCGCTTCTTCTTGCGCTTGCTCCCGGACGCGGTCTCGGTCGGCGCGGCGGTTGCGGTCGGCGTGGCCGTGGGCGTGGAGACGACGTTCGGCTCCTCCTCGTCAGGCCCCTGCTGGCCGAGGATGTAGAGCGCGCCGAGCACGATCAGGATCGCCAGCCCGACGACCACGAACGGCCCGATCGGCCGCCGCGCCCGCTGGCGCTGGCGCCCGGGCCGCTCGCGCCGGAAGGGCGTGAGGTCCTGCGTGGTCGGCCGCTCGAAACGCTGGCGGTACTCCTCCACCAGCAGCCGGGGATCGAGGTCCAGGTACTCGGCGTACGTGCGCAGGAACGTCTTGACGAAAGTGGGACCTGGCAGCAGGTCCCACTCCTCGTTCTCAAGCGCGCGCAGGTACTTGGCACGGATCTTCGTCGCCGCCTCGACCTCGGTCATGTCGATGCGGCGGCGCATCCGTGTCTCGCGAAGCGTCTCACCGATCTCCGGCATCAGCTTCTACGAGGCTACAAGCGCCTCAGTCGCCGTCTACGTCGCTGTCCGGCACTTTGGCCGGCGAAGCGGCCAGCGCTTCGAGGATGCGCGGGACATCTGCTTCGGTCACGAGCACCTGACGTGGCTTGGAACCTTCGTATCCGGAGATCACGCCGCGCCGCTCGAGCATGTCGATCAGTCTCCCGGCTCGCGTGTAGCCCAGCCGCAAGCGGCGTTGCAGCATCGACGTGGAGGCGGTTTGCATCTCGGCGACGAGCCGGATCGCGTCCTCGAGCAGCGGGTCCTCGTCCGGGTCGAACTCGTCGGGCGCGCTCTCGGCCTCGGCGGCGCCCTCCTCCTCGACCTCCTCCAGCAGGTCCTCGCGCAGCTCGGGCTCGCCCTGGTCGCGCCAGGCGCCCGTGATGGCCTCGATCTGCGGCTCGTCGATGTAGGCGCCCTGGATGCGCTGCAGCCGGGAGGAGCCGACGGGCGAGAAGAGCATGTCGCCCATGCCGAGCAGCGCCTCGGCGCCGTTCTGGTCGAGGATCACGCGCGAGTCGGTCTGCGAGGACACCGCGAACGCGATCCGCGACGGCACGTTGGCCTTGATCATGCCCGTGATGACGTCCACGCGCGGGGACTGCGTCGCCAGTACGAGGTGGATGCCGACCGCGCGCGCCTTCTGGGCGATCCGGATGATCGAGTCCTCGACGTCGGCGGGCGCGACCATCATCAGGTCGGCGAGCTCGTCGATCACGCACAGGATGTAGGGGAGCGGCGGCTGGTCGCGCGTCGCGCGGACCTTGTTGAGGTCCTTCAGCGTCCGGGTGCGGGCGAGCGCCATCGCGCCGTAGCGCTGCTCCATCTCCCGCACGAGGTTCTGCAGCGCGGTCGCGGCCTGGCGCGGCGAGGTGATCACGGGCGTCAGCAGGTGCGGGATCGAGTCGTAGTGCGTGAGCTCGACCTGCTTGGGGTCCACGAGCACCATCCGCACCTCGTGCGGCGTCGCGCGCAGCAGGATGCTCGACAGCATCGCGTTCACGCACGCGGACTTGCCGGCGCCGGTCGTCCCGGCGACGAGCAGGTGCGGCATCTTGGCCAGATCGGCGCCGATCGCGCGGCCCGCGACGTCCTTGCCGAGCCACACCGTCAGCGGCGACCAGTCCTCGGGCGGCTGCTGGTAGATGTCGCCGAGGTGCACGATCCGGCGGCGCGCGTTCGGCACCTCGATGCCCACGGCCTGCTTGCCCGGGATCGGCGCGAGGATGCGCACGTCGGACGCGGCCAGCGCGTACGCCAGGTCGTCCTTGAGCTGCGCGACCTTGCCGACCTTGATGCCCGGCGCGAGCCGGAGCTCGTAGCGCGTGATGTGCGGGCCGGCCACCATGCCGATGACCTTCGCCTCGATCTTGAAGTGCGCGAGCGCCTCCAGCAGCGCCGCCGCGACCTTCTCCTGCCCGGCGGTGTCCGGCCGCGAGGCGTCCTCGCTCGAGCGCGTGAGCTCGCCGGCGTCCGGGAGCTCCCACACGAAGTCGGGTGAGTCGGTGACGTCGCTGCGGTAGCGGCCCTGCGGCGTGAGCTGCTCGGGCTCGACGGGCTTGGCCGGGCCGCGCGTGACGCCCGGCTCGTCCTCGGCCGGGTCCTCGGCGAGGCGCTCGAGCTCGGGCACCTCCTCGATCTCCGGCTCGGGCTCGGGCTCGTCGAGCTCGGGCGCGATCAACTCGGGCTCGGGCTCCGGGTCCTCGAACAGCGGCCGAACCTCGACCTCGGGCTCGTCGGGCACGGTCGTGTCCCACAGCGAGTCGTACTCGGGCGGCTCTTCGATCTCCGCCGGTGGTGTCTTCGTGGACACCTTCACGCGCGTGGAGCGCTCGAGCGTCGCCAGATCGTCCCGGACCCGCGGGCGGGGCCGCGGCCGCGGCGCCTTGGCGGCCGCCGTGCGCAGCTCGCGCGTGGTCGAGGACACCGAATCGGTCGTGAACTTGATGACGCT
Source organism: Solirubrobacter deserti (assembly GCF_003344625.1). GTDB lineage: Bacteria > Actinomycetota > Thermoleophilia > Solirubrobacterales > Solirubrobacteraceae > Solirubrobacter > Solirubrobacter deserti. The sequence continues at coordinate 1,042,740 of NZ_QPKJ02000001.1, forward strand.
CGCGACCGAGGCGCCCGTGAGCAGCAGCACGCCCGCGATGAACACGAAGATCGCGACGATGTGCGCGCCGACGGCGCCGAACAGCGTCTCTAGACCCCAGTCGAGCGTCTCCCCCACCATGCCGCCGCGCGTCTTGACCCACTCGGCGTCCCACCAGTCCGGGCGCGCGCCGTCGGGCCCGAGGCCGAGCGTCCCGGCCGACAGCGCCAGCGTCACCGACAGGAACAGGCAGATCGCGCCCGCGCGGAACGGCTTGACCGCGGGCAGCACCGGACGCAGGACGACGATCGCGCCGCCGAGGATCAGCGCCAGCGGCACGAGGTAGTGCCCGGCGCCGAGCAGCCATTTGAGCCCCTCGACGGCCTCAGAGCCGACGCGCCCGCCCTCCCATCCCATGTAGACGAGGAATCCGAAGAACAGGCCGAGGCCGAAGAGCCCCAGGCCGATCAGGTCGAGCTGGCGCTGTTCGAGCACCGGCAGGCCGCGCGAGGGCGCCGACTGGCGCGCGCGAGCGGCGGGCTTCTTCTTGGGCTTCTTCTTCGCGGCAGGCATCTGGCCCGAGCCCCTTCGACGCGCGCCCGCGCTCCCCTGCCAAATGCTCACGAGCAGCTAAAACGTCGGGCCGTTTCGTCCGGTCGCCGCGTACCATCTTTAAGTAATGGATGCCGCCAGCCGTCCCGTGCGCGTGCTCGTCGTCGAGGACGACGAGGAGATCGCCCAGGTCCTGCAGCGCTCGCTCCGCCTTGAGGGCTACGAGGTCAAGCTCGCAGCCGACGGCGTGAGCGGCCTGGACGAGGCCCATGCCTTCCTGCCGGACATCATCGTCCTCGATCTCGGGCTCCCGCGCCTGGACGGCATCGACGTCGCCAAGCGGCTGCGCGACGACGGCGACGAGACGCCGATCCTCATGCTCACGGCCCGTGACGCGCTGGAATCGCGCGTGCAGGGCCTGGATGTCGGCGCCGACGACTATCTGGTCAAGCCGTTCGAGCGCCAGGAGCTGCTGGCCCGCCTGCGGGCCCTGCTGCGGCGCCGGCCTCCGCGCGGCATGGCCCCGTTGCGCGTGGGCGACCTCACGCTCAACCCCGACACGCACGAAGTGGCGCGGGGGGACCGCCAGATCGACCTGACGCAGCGCGAGTTCGAGCTGCTCGAGTACCTGATGCGCAACGAGCGCCTCGTGATCAGCCGCCAGAAGCTGCTCGACGAGGTCTGGGGCTACGACCCGTTCTCCATCACGAACACGATCGAGGTGTTCGTGTCCAACCTCAGAAGAAAGCTCGAAGCCGGTGGCGAGCCCCGTCTCCTCCACACGGTCCGCGGCGCAGGCTACGTACTCCGCGTATAAGCGGCAGCCCATCCGCTGGCGGCTCGCGGGCGGGTCCGCCGCGCTGACGCTGGTCATCCTGCTCGGCTTTGCCGTGATCGTCGGCACGCTCACCACGCGCGCCATCTACAGCGACTTCAACCGCCAGGTGGCGAGCGCCGCCGACCGGCTCGAGGCCCAGCTGCGCTACGACTTCAAGCAGCTGGACCCGAACGGCAACCCGCAGTACACGCCCAACATCGACCTCGACTCGTACGTGTCGAGCACCAACGCCGCGGTGCGCGTCGTGTACCTGAACGGGCAGCGGTTCGACGGGTCGCGCAACGCGCCGTCGTTCGGGGCGCCCGACGCCAGCCGCAAGGAGGTGGACGGCTGGCGCGTGGAGACGCGTGAGGCGCCGCTCTCGCGGCCCGGCACCGCCGTCTACTACACGCTCGCGATCCAGTACGCGCGGCGGATGTCGGACGTGCGGGCGACGGCCAACCGCGTGAAGGTGTTCCTCGGCCTCGGCGTGCTCGGCGGCGCCGGGCTCGCGCTGCTGGCCGGCCTGGCCACGGCGCGGCGCGCGATGGAGCCGATCGCCGAGCTCACCGCGACCGCGCGCGAGGTCGAGCGCACGGGCGATGCGACCGTCGCCATCCCGCGCCCGGAGGCCGACGACGAGGTCGCCGAGCTGGCCACGACGTTCGAGGAGATGCTGCAGGCGCTCGAGAAGGAACGGGCCGAGACGGCGCTGACGCTCGAGCGCCAGCGCGAGTTCGTCGCCGACGCCTCGCACGAGCTGCGCACGCCGCTGACGTCCGTGCTGGCCAACCTCGAGCTGCTCGAGGAGACGCTCACGGGCGAGCACAAGGAGGCCGCCGCGTCCGCGCTGCGCTCGAGCAAGCGCATGCGCCGGCTGGTCGCCGACCTGCTGCTGCTCGCGCGCCAGGACGCCGGCCGCGTGCCGATCCAGCACCGCCCCGTGGACCTGAGCGAGATCGTCGCCGCCGCCGCGGCGGAGCTCGAGCCGGTCGCCGGCGACCACGAGATCTCGATCACGGCCCGCCCGGGCGCGTGGATCGAAGGTGTGCAGGACGAGCTCCACCGGCTCGTGCTCAACCTGATGGAGAACGCGCTGCGCCACACCGATCCCGGCACGGCCGTCGAGGCCAGCGTCGAGCGCCAGGGCGACCAGATCGTGCTCGCCGTCGAGGACGACGGGCCGGGCATCGCGCCCGAGCTGCGCGAGAAGGTGTTCGAGCGCTTCTTCCGCGCCCACGGCGACCGCAGCGGCTCGTCCGGGCTGGGTCTGGCGATCGTCAGGGCCGTCGCCGAGAGCCACCACGGCAGCGTGAGCCTCGAGCCGCCCCTCGACGGACGCGGAGCCCGCTTCGTGGTGCGGTTCCCGGCCTCCCCCTAGAAGCTCACATGCCCTCAAGCCATCGCCGCTGATGCCGATGGACAGAAGGACATGTCTGACACCACTTCCCAGCAGCTCGTCGTCTTCAGCCTCGGGTCGGAGGAATACGCCCTCCCGATCGGCTCGGTCCACGAGATCATCCGCTTTTCAGAGCCCCGCTCCGTCGCCTCCGACGTGCCGTGGATCCGCGGCGTCATCGGCCTGCGCGGCAAGATCATCCCGATCTACGACCTCGCTTCGCGCATCGGCATCGACGCCGGCGACGCCGAGTTCGGCAAGATCGTCATCGTCGAGACGGGCACCGGCCAGGCCGGCGTCGTCGTCGGCGACGTCGAGGAGGTCCTGACCGTCACGGCCGAGCAGCTCGAGGCCGTCCCGTCCGCCGACATCCAGACGATCGAGTCGATCGCCAAGATCGGCGACCGCCTCGTGATCCTGCTCAACCCGGAAGGGCTGTTCGCCTCGGCTCGCGCCGACGAGCTCGCCGCGGCGTAAGCAGTAGTCCGGTGGCCAGCCTCTTGAACACGAATGCGCGCCCGCGGGTCGTCGTCGCCGACGACTCGCGGCTGATGCGCCGCATCCTCTCCGACGCCCTCGGACGCCAGGGCTTTGAAGTGGTCGCCGCGGCGGCCGACGGCGACGAGGCGCTGGCCGCCTGCAATCAGCACCGGCCCGATGCGATGACGCTCGATCTGCACATGCCGGGCCTCGACGGCCTCGGCGTGCTGCGCGCGCTCAAGGCCGGCAAGGCCACGAGCGTCCCCGTCATCGTGGTCTCCGCCTTCTCCCCCGCCCACGGCGCCCGCGCGGTCGACGCGCTGGCCGAGGGCGCGTTCGACCTCGTCGCCAAGCCCGCGATGGGCGAGTCGATGGACGAGTTCACCAAGGAGCTCGCGAAGAAGGTCAACGACGCCGCCGACAGCGGCAAGGCCCGCGCCCGCCGTCGTGTCGCGCCGGTCACACCGCTCGCGGCCAAGCCGGCCGCGCCCGTCACGCCGGTCGCCTCGCGCGCCGCGGTCCGTCCGCGCCCCGGCAAGAAGTTCGTGATGATCGCGTCCTCGACCGGCGGCCCGAAGGCCCTCGGCGAGCTGATCCCGAAGCTGCCGTCACCGCTCGGCTCCGGGTCCGTGATCGTGCAGCACATGCCGCCCGGCTTCACGGCGTCGCTCGCGACGCGCCTGGACGGCACCTCCCCCCTGAACGTGATCGAGGCCAAGGCCGGCGACGCCGTCGACGCCAAGCGCCTCCTGCTCGCCCCCGGCGGCGCGCACCTGCGCATGGAGGCCGACGGCCGCGTGCGCCTCTCCGACGACGCGCCCATGGGCGGCCTGCGCCCGCGGGCCGATCTCACGATCGCCGACGTCGCCAAGATCTACGGCCCGAGCCTGCTGCTGGTCGTGCTGACCGGCATGGGCAAGGACGGCCTGGAGGGCGCCAAGGCGGTCAAGGCCGCCGGCGGCCGCATCCTGGTCGAGGCCGAGTCGACCTGCGTCGTCTACGGCATGCCGCGCGCGGTGGCCGAGGCCGGCCTCGCCGACGAGATCCTCCCGCTTCACGACCTGCCCGCCGCGATTGCCCGGGAGGCCGGCGCATGACCCTTCCCCCTCGTACTCCCCTCACGCCCCGCGCGCCGCTGACGCCGCGCGCGGCGACGCCTGCGCCGCCGCGCCCGGCCCGCCCGGCCGCGCCCGCGCGGCCGACGGTCGGCACCGCGAGCCTCAAGGCCGACGACTTCACCGCCCTGTGCGAGCTCGTGCGCTCGCTCTGCGGCGTCGACCTGCTCCAGTACAAGCGCAACCAGATGGAGCGCCGCGTGCGCACCTGGACCGAGCGCCGGGGCACGCCGGACCTCGCCGAGTACGGCAAGATCCTGCGCAAGGACTCCGAGGAGCTCGACGCCTTCCTGGACCGCGTCACGATCAACGTTAGCCACCTGTGGCGCCACGAGGACCAGTTCGACGTCCTGCGCAAGCAGATCCTGCCGCAGCTGGCCGAGCGCAAGCGCCTGAAGATCTGGAGCGCCGGTTCCTCCTACGGCGCGGAGGCGTATACGATCGCCGCCGTCGCGCGTGAGACGATCCCGAACATCCCGGTGGAGATCGTCGGCACGGACCTGGACAAGCGCATGGTCGCCCGTGCCCGTGAGGGGTACTTCACCGCTGAGGACGCTCGCACCTCGCCGAAGGCGTTGCTCACCAAGCACTTCGAGCCCCGCCCGGAAGGCGGTTGGCAGGCCAAGCCCGAACTGAAGCGCATGGTGCGCTTCGAAAATGGGGACCTTCTGCGTATGGCGGTTCCCTCCGCACGGTACGACGTGGTCTTCTGCCGCAACACCGTGATCTACTTCACCGAAGAGGTTCGCGACGCGCTGCACGAGCGGCTCGTCAAGGCCCTCTCTCCCGGCGGCTACCTCGTGGTGGGCACCTCGGAGCGTGTTTCGGACCCGAAGGGCCTCGGGCTGACGTCGCCCTTCCACTTCATCTACCAGAAGAGCTGAAATGGACGAGTATCTCCCGATGTTCCTGGCCGAGGGGCGTGAGCACCTGCAGGAGCTCAACCTCGCGGTCGTACAGATCGAGGAGACACCCGACGACCAGGCCACGGTCGACGAGATCTTCCGCATCGCGCACTCCCTGAAGGGCATGAGCGCGACGATGGGCTTCGCCAACATGGCGGCGCTCACGCACGAGATGGAAGACGTGTTCGAGCTGCTGCGCCAGCGCACGACCGGGCTCCCACGGGTCGCGGTCGATGTGCTGTTCCAGTGCCTGGACGCGCTCTCGGCCGCGGTCGAGTCGATCGACGAGACCGGCGCGGAGAACATCCAGCCGCAGGCGCTGATCGAGAGCCTGCGCGGGCTGGTGCGCGAGCGCACGCCCGAGCAAGAAGCCGAGCGCGCGGGCCTCGCGATCCCGCCGTCGGACGAGCTGTCCGCGCTGGCCGACGGCCGCCGCGTGATCCAGATCTCCGCGCGCCTGGACGAGGACGTCTCGATGGCGGCCGTGCGCGCCTACATGGTCCTGTCGGTGATCGCCGGCTACGGCGAGACGCTCAGGTGCAGCCCTACCCCCGAGGACGTGGACACGTTCGACGGGCGTGAGATCGACGCCTGGGTGGTCTCCGAGCGCACCGACACCGAGATCCAGGACGCCGTCGCCTCCGTGCCCGAGGTGGCCGAGGTGCAGGTCTTCGAGGCCGTCCCGGACGCCGCCCTCGAGGCTCCCGACGAGGTCGAGCAGGAGGTCACCGCCCCCGTTCCGCCCCCGGTCGAGGCACTCGCCACGGACACGCCCGCCGGCGAGGCGCCCGAGCCCGTTGCGCCCGCGTCCGCCGCGCCCGCGCCGGCGCCCGTGGCCGAGAAGCCGAAGGAGAAGGCCACCGCCAACAAGCAGCACGGCGGCTCCTCCACGGTCCGCGTGGACGCCGAGCGCCTGGACCAGCTGATGCACTTCATGGGCGAGCTCGTCCTGCACCGCACGCAGGTGGAGGCGCTCATCCAGCAGGCCGACGTGCCGGGCCTCTCGCAGGCCATGCAGAACCTCACACGCACGTCGCACGCCCTGCAGTCGATGGTCATGCAGGTCCGGATGATCCCGGTGGAGGCCGTGTTCCTGCGCTTCCCGCGGCTCGTGCGCGACCTCTCGACCAAGCTCGGCAAGCAGGTGGACCTGCAGCTCGTGGGCAAGGACACCGAGCTCGACCGCACCGTGGTCGACGCGCTCGGCGACCCGCTCGTGCATCTCGTGCGCAACTCGCTCGACCACGGCCTCGAGGGGCCGGAGGAGCGTGTCGCCGCGGGCAAGCCGGCCACGGGCACGCTGGAGATCTCAGCGCGCCACGCCGGCGGCAACGTGATCATCACCGTCGCCGACGACGGCCGCGGCATCAACGCCCGCAAGGTGGCCGAGAAGGCCGCCGAGCGCGGGCTGATCGACCCGGCCAGCGTCGACTCCATCGACATGGCGCGCGCCGTCGAGCTGCTGTTCACGCCCGGCTTCTCCACCGCCGAGGTCACCAGCGACATCTCCGGCCGCGGCGTCGGCATGGACGCGGTCCGCGCCGCGATCCGCGGCCTGGGCGGCGAGGTCATCATGACCTCCGAGCCCGGCAAGGGCACCAGCTCGCAGATCCGCCTGCCGCTCACGCTGGCGATCATGGCCGCACTGATCGTCGAGGCCGACAACCGCCCGTTCGCGATCCCGCTGGACCGCATCGAGCGCACCGTGCGCGTCGCCGACCAGGCCGTGCGCTCGGTCGCCGGGCGCCGCATGCTCGTCCTCAGCGACGGCGTGCTTCCGATTGTGGACGCGTCCTCGCACTACGGCGGGCCGACCAACCCGGAGGCCGAGTACGCCGTGGTCGTCCGCGGCAACGGCGATCGCTTCGCGCTGACCGTCAGCCGCATGATCGGCCAGCACGAGCTCGTCACCCGCCCCCTGCCGCCCGAGATCTCCGACGGCGCCGCTCTGTCCGGCGCGGCCGTGCTCTCGGACGGCCAGATCGCCCTCATCGTCGACTGCGACGCGGTCGTCGACGTCCCCGTCTCCGCCTGAGCATCAGAAAGGACGAACGTTGAGCCGCTATACGGACACCCAGCTCGACGCGTTGCGAGAGCTGGCCAACATCGGATCGGGCACGGCCTCGACCGCGCTCTCGAGCATGCTCGGGCGCAGCGTGGACATCTCCGTCCCCAGCGCGTTCGTGATGCCGATGGCCGAGGCCGTCGGCACGATCGGCGACCCTGAGTCCGAGGCCACCGGCGTCGTGCTGGGGATCGTCGGCGAGATGCCGGGTTCAGTGCTGCTGCTGTTCACGCCCAAGGACGCCGAGCTGATGTGCGGCCTGCTGGGCGTCGAGGCCGGCAGCGAGTTCGGCGAGTCCGCGCTGATGGAGATCGGCAACATCGTCGGCGCGTCCTACATCAACGCGCTCGGGCAGATGATCGGCATGGAGCTCGAGCCGACCCCGCCCGCCGCGGCGACCGACATGCTCGGCACGATCGTCGAGACCGTGCTGGCCGAGCGCGCCGGTGCCGGTGACGTCGCCCTGCTGCTGGACTCCGACCTCGTGGTCGAGGGCGAGGACTGCTCGGTGTCGTTCCTGCTCGTCCCGGACCAGGGCGGCGTGGACCAGATGCTCGAGCGCCTGGGCGTGTAATTGCATGGCCGAGACGATGGTCAGGATGGGTGAGCTCGCCGCCTCGGCCGTCGCCGGAGACGTCCTCGTGTCTCTCGGGCTGGGCTCGTGCATCGGGCTCGCGCTGCTGGACCGGCGCGCCGGCGTCGCCGGGCTGGCGCACGTCGTGTTGCCCGCCAGCGGCGGCAACGCGGCCCCGGGCTCGTGGAAGTTCGCCGACCTCGCCGTACCCGAGCTCATCGATCGTGTGGTCAAGTTCGGCGCGCGCCGGCCGATGCTTGAGGCTGTGCTCGTCGGTGGTGCCAGCATGTTCTCCGTGTCGAAATCTTCGCTCGAGGTCGGTCAGCGCAACGAGGCCGCGGTGCGCGAGCTGCTGCGTGCTGCCCGGATCAACGTGATCGCCACCGAGACCGGTGGGTCGCGCGGGCGCACGATCCGCGTCTACGTCGGCTCGCACAAGGTCACCGTGCGCGAGGCCGGTGGCGTCGAGAAGGTGTTGGTGGCGGGAGCCACGAGGCTGGCCGCATGAGCGCCGGCGGACCCGTTCTGAGCGAGGACGCGATCGCGGCCCTCGTCGATGCGGCGCGCGACGGCCGGCTGCCCGAGGAGAAGCCCGTCCCGCAGCGGCGCCGCCGCATGCGCGCGGTCGACTTCACGCGCCCGACGAAGTTCACGGCCGAGCAGGAGCGCCGCCTGGGCCGCACGCTGGAGGCCTTCTGCCGCACGGCGTCGACGCGGCTGTCCGCCGAGCTGCGCGTGCCGCTGGAGTTCGAGCTGCTGACCTCGTCGCAGCTCACGTGGGCCAACGCGCACTCCGCGGTCCCCTCGTCCTCCACGTCCGCGATCTTCGAGGTCGAGCCGATCGGCACCCGGATGCTGCTCTCGACCGAGAGCACGCTGCTGCTGGGCGCCATCGAGCTGCTCCTCGGCGGGTCGATCGACGGCGGCGTCAAGGACCGCCGCATGACCGACATCGACCAGGCGCTGGGCCGGCACTTCTTCGAGCGCCTGCTCGCGCAGCTGACGCTCATCTGGACCGACGTCGCCGGGCTGTCGCTCAACCTGGAGACCGTCGACCAGCATCTGGAGACTGCGCAGATGGTCTCGGTGTCCGAGCCGACGCTCTCGATGATGGTCGAGGCGCGCCTGGGCGGAATCTCCGCCACGATGGCGCTGCTGATCCCGTGGTCGGCGATCGCGCCGGTGGCCGACCAGTTCGGCTCGCGCGAGGACTCCAAGGGCCCGCGCAGCGAGGACGAGAAGAGCTCCGTGCGCCAGGCCGTCGGCTCCGTCGAGATGATGGTCCGCGCCGAGGTGGCGTCGGTGATGATGCCGATCGAGGCCGTGCTGGCGCTCAAGGAGGGCGACCTGCTGCGCTTGAACTCGCCCGCCGCGGCCGGGATCACGCTTTACGCCGACCAGGTGCCCGTCCACACGGGCCGCCCGGGCCGCAGCGGCAGCCGCCGCGCGGTGCAGGTCACCGCCAACATCGCCAAGGGCGGCCTGCGATGAGCGCGTCCGAGGCGCTGACCAAGCTCGGCGAGTCGACGGCGGAGGCGTGCCTCGGCGTGCTCGAGATGTTCGCCGCCGACAAGGTCTCCACGGGTGATGTCACGACCCTCGACGATCCCAAGAAGGCGTTCGACGGCGTGCCCGTGCCCTGCGTGGCGATGTCGGTGTCCTACGTGGACGGCGTGACCGGCGGCAACGTCTTCCTGATCACGCTCGACGGCGCGCGCAACCTCGCGGCGTCGATGATGGGCATGGACGAGCCGGAGGACCCGAACGCCGAGGAGCTCAGCGAGCTCGAGCTCTCCGCGGTGTCCGAGGCGATGAACCAGATGATGGCCTCCGCCGCGGCCGCCACGTCGGTCGTGCTCGGCAACGAGGTCGAGATCTCCACGCCCGACACCAAGACCTTCAGCTCGGGCGACGACATCGGCGCGGCCTACCCCTCGACCCCGCACGCGGTGCGCATCGCGATGTCGATCTGCGGCGAGCCGGCGCGGCTCGTACAGCTGGTGCCGAGCGCGTTCGTGGTGCGCATGTCCAGCGCGCTTGACGAGATCGGCTCCGAGGTCGTCGGCGCCGCGCCGGACGCTCCGGCGGGCGCCGGGCCGAAGGGCTCCACGACCGCGAAGCCCTCGCTGGCCGGGATTCACGTGCGGGTGTGGGCCGAGCTGGGCCGCGCGCGGATGCCCTCGGCGCAGGTCGTCGGCTTGCCGGCGGGAGCGGTGGTCGAGCTCGACAAGCAGGCGGACGACGCGATCGACCTATATGTGAACGGAACCAAGTTCGCGACCGGTCGTCTGGTAGTCGTGGACGGGACGGACTGGGCCGTGCGCATCGAGCACGTCCTCGAAAACGCAAACGACAGTGATTCTGGAATGGAGGTGGCCGGATGGCCCGAATCCTGGTAGTCGACGATGCCGCCTTCATGCGGAAGATGGTCTCTGACGCGCTCACCAAGGGCGGTCATGAGGTCGTCGGCGAGGCCGGCAACGGTGCGGAGGCGATCGAGCGCTTCCAGGAGCTCAAGCCTGAGCTCACGACGCTCGACATCACGATGCCCGAGAAGGACGGTCTGACCGCGCTGAAGGAGATCATCGAGCTTGATCCCTCGGCCCGCGTGATCATGTGCTCCGCGCTGGGTCAGGAGTCCAAGGTGCTCGAGTCGATCAAGCTCGGCGCCCGCGACTTCGTCGTCAAGCCGTTCAAGCCCGAGCGCGTGCTCGAGGCGGTCGGCAAGGCGCTCGCCTAGCGGTTTCGCTGCACCTGGGTAGACGGGGATGGTGCACACCATCCTCGTCCCCGGCCTGCTCTGCTCACCCCGGCTCTACGAGCCGGTCCTGCCCGCCGTGTGGGGTTTCGGCGCCGTCACGATCGCGGATACGCGCCGCGACGACTCGATCGCCGGCATCGCCGCGCGGCTGCTCGCCGGCGCGCCCGAGCGCTTCGCGCTGGTCGGCCTGAGCATGGGCGGCTACGTCGCGCTCGAGGTCATGCGCCAGGCCCCGTCGCGCGTGGCGGCGCTCGCGCTGATGAGCACGTCCGCGAGGTCTGACTCACCCGAGCAGACGGCGGCTCGGCGCGAGCAACTCGGACGGGTCGAGGCCGGCCGCTTCGACGAGGTCGTCGACGCGGCCTTCCCGAAGATGGTCGCCGAGAGCCGCGTCGACGACGAGGCGCTGCTCGCGACGTCGCGGGCGATGGCGGCCGAGGTCGGGCCGGACGTCTACGTGCGCCAGCAGGAGGCGGTGATCGCGCGCGCCGACTCCCGGCCGCTGCTGGCGTCGATCGCGTGCCCCACGACGGTCGTGCACGGGCGCGAGGATCAGCTGATCGCGTTCAAGAACGGCGAGGAGCTGGCGGCGGGCATCCCGGGGGCCGTGTTCGCGCCGATCGAGGGCTGCGGGCACACCGCGACGCTCGAGCGGCCGGCCGAGTGCGCCGCCGCGTTGGGCGCGCTGCTCGCTAGAGCTTGAAGCCGCCGGAGACCTCGATGACCTCGCCGGTGATCCACGCGAGGTCGTCCGAGAGCAGGGCGGCGATGGCCTTGCCGACGTCCTCGCTCTCCCCCAGCCGGTTCAGCGTCGTCTCGGCGATGATCGGCGGGATCGCCTCGGGGTAGCGCTCGAACCCGTTGTCGCCGAGGTTGGTGCGCGTCGGCCCGGGGCTGACGGCGTTGACGCGGATCGGGGCGAGCTCCTTGGCCAGGTAGGGGGTGAGCATGTCCACGCCGCCCTTCATCGCCGCGTAGGCCGCGTAGCCGGGTGTGGTGACGCCCGGGCGGGTCGAGCTGCTGCTGACGTTGACGATCCCCTCGCGGATCAGCGGGAGCAGCGTCTGCGTGAGGAAGAACGGGCCCTTGAGCAGGGTGCGGTGGTAGCGCTCGTACGCGTCGTCGCTGGTGGCGTCGAACGGCGAGGGGCCGCCGATGCCGGCGTTGTTGACGAGAAAGTCGAGGTCCTCGCGACCCCAGTGCTCCTGCAGCGCGTCGCGGACGCGGTCGGCGAACGCGGGGAACGTCGCGGTGTCGGAGACGTCGAGCGGGAGGCCGACGTGGTCGGCGGGGTTGCGGTGGTAGGTCGTGATGACGCCGAAGCCGCGGTCCGCGAGCAGCTGGGCGGTAGCGCGGCCGATGCCTGATCCTGCGCCGGTGACGAGAGCGATCTTGGTCATGGCCTGTAGGATCGGGCGCCGATGGCCGGGAGCGTGAGAACAGAAGTCGCGGATGATTGCCTGATCCTGCGCGAGCTGATCGCGCGGCACGCCCGGCCGGACGAGACCACCGCGATCGACGGCGTGCTGCTCTCAGCGACGGACGTCGCGGGCGAGCCGCGCGCGTCCAGCACCGGGACGGTGTTCGCGCTGATCGCGCAGGGCTCCAAGCGGCTGGCGATCGGCGAGCGCGTCTACGACTACGGGCCCGGGCAGTACCTCGTCGCATCCGTGGACCTGCCGATCACCGGCCACTACACGCAGGCGCCGGCGCTCGGGTTCGGGCTCGTCCTGCGACCGGCCGTGATCGCCGAGCTGCTGCTCGACGTCGACGCCGGCGGCCCCGCACCGTCCGGTCTGGGCGTCGCCGACGCGTCCGCGGACCTCCTGGACGCTGTCGTGCGCATGGTCCGGCTGCTGGATCATCCGCAGGACCAGGCGGTCCTGGCGCCGATGCTCGAGCGCGAGATCCTGTGGCGGCTGATCACCGGGCCACTCGGCCCGAGCGTGCGCGCGATCGGGGTGGCCGACAGCTCGCTCACCCACATCGGCCGCGCCGTCCGCTGGATCACCGAGCACTACGACCGCGCCTTCCGCGTCGAGGAGCTCGCCCGCACGTGCGGCATGAGCGTGTCCGCCTTCCACCGCGCCTTCGCGGCGGTGACCGCGCTGAGCCCGATCCAGTTCCAGAAGCAGATCCGCCTGCAGCGCTCACGGCTGCTGCTGATGAGCGGCCGCGACGACGTCGCCACGGTGGCGTTCCGCGTCGGCTACGACAGCGCCTCGCAGTTCAGCCGCGAGTACCGGCGCCAGTTCGGGCTCCCGCCCGGCCGCGACGCCGCGCGGCTGCGCGCTCAGTCCTTCGTGGACGGCTCGACGAGGACGCAGAGCCCCGCCGGCGTGTAGTGGCTCCCCCGCTCGGGGGAGTCGCCTTCCGCGAGGGAAGCGCCGAGCGAGAGGCTGCCCGCGAACAACGCGGCCCCTAAAAACGCGGCGATAGCGCGGAGTTTCGGCATCACTCAGTTAGTCGGCACGTGTTCTGGCGATCGCAAGCGTTTTGTCCGCGCGCGAACACTTAAGCGCTTCTGGACGTTCGTCCTATTTGGGAGCGAACATCCAGAGGCGAAGATGCGTCCTGTCGAAGGGAACACACCTCAAGCCTCACGAACCGCGTTGCAGCGCGGCGAATGAGGATCACGCAGAAAGGAGCCACGTCATGGGTTGGCGCTTCTAATCACTCTGCGAGCGAGCGCCTTGAGGCGCTCGTTCTCGTTAACGGCCGATTCGGCCGGCGACTGAATCGGACAAACGTCCAGATGTGTGGCACGAGCGGGTTGGTCAGGCGGGTGGGGTGCGGTTGGCGGCCGATGGCCGAGTGTCGCCGGCGATGCCCCATCCCTAGGCGGCCGCCAGCCGAGGACGGGCGTAGTCGGCGACCCGCTTCTCGAAGGCCAACTCGGCCTCGAAGTCGGCCTCATCGGTGTGGCTGAAGGCCACGCCCCTCTCCAGGATCATCCGCTCGAAGACCTCGACGACCTGCGGGTCGAGCTGCGTGCCGGCGACCCGGCGCAGCTCTTCCAACGCAGCCTCGGAGCTGACCGGGCGGCGATAGGAGTCACGCGCGGTCATGACGTCGTAGGTGTCTGCGACCGACAGGATGCGTGCGCCGAGGGGAATCTCGTCCCCTGCGATCCCGGCCGGGTAGCCGCCGCCGGAGAAGCGCTCGTGATGGTGGAGCACGATCTCGGCGACCGGGCCGTAGCCCTCGATGCGCTCGACGAGCTTCGCGCCGTGCACCGGATGGAGTTTGATCTGCTGCCACTCGTCGTCATCGAGCTTGCGCTCGGCGAACAGGATGCTGTCCGGGAGGACGACCTTGCCGATGTCGTGCAGCAGTGCCGCGGTGTGGATGAGGTCCTGCTCGCGCTCGTCGAGTCCCAACATCTTCGCCACCTCACGCGAGTAACGTGCGACCGCCGTGGAGTGGCGGGCGGTCATGGCGTCGCGCATGTTCAGCGTCTGCACGACCGTGGTCAGCAGGCCCATCTGGAGCGAGGCGAGCTCGCGCGTGCGCTGCTCGAGCTCTTCCCCGCGCTCATCCGCCGCGATGCTCGTACGCAGCAGGTACTGGAAGACGAAGATGACGACGGCCGCGAGTCCCACCGCGCCGACCCCGGTCTCGAAATAGGTGATCGCGATGCCAGCGGTCAGCAGCGCTGTCGCGAACTCCGACGGCAGTGCTGTCACGAATGAGCGCAGCATCAACGGCATCGGAACGTCGTAGCCGTACGCGGAGCCGGCGGCGACCACGGCGAAGTTGATCGTGTTCGTGACGACGAAGACCAGCAGGACCACGGCGGCGAAGCTGAATCGATCGACGTCGTGGATGTCGGCGCCGACGATGAACCTGACCATCAGCCCGCCGATCAGCGGGAAAAGGGTGTAGGTCGCGATATTGGCCAAGGCTCGATCCAACGATCGGCGAGAGACGAATCCGTCCACGACCGATGAGGCGACTCCGATCGCGACTGCCGGACCGGGACCGAGCAACGCCATAGCCAACACGAGTGCCAGGAAGGAGCCCGACAGACGCAGCCCACGGATCTCGACGAAGGCCGCGTCACTGACGATCGCGAGGAGCAAGAGGAGCACCACGAGGCTCAGCGGGTGCCAATCGGCCTGATCGTTGGCAATCCATGCCACGACGGCCGTGCCGAGAAACACGAGCGCAGCGACCACGGAAATGGTGAGTTGGCGCGAACGCATGCTTCCAAGCTCATCGGCAGGAGACGCAATTTCCGCAGCGAAACCCTCCCCCCTTTTACATCCACGCAGGACACGTTCGGCCATCCGGGGTACAGTGCGCCAGAGTGCGGAGGCGCTTCGAACCGCTGCGGGTGCGGCCGTTCGGCCGGTTGCTGGGGTCGTACACGGTCAACGACTTAGGGGACTCGATCGGGGTCGTCGCGTTGTCCGTGCTCGTTTTCGACCGCACGGGGGACGTTGCGCCGACTGCAGGGTTCTTCCTGGTCGCCAAGTTCCTGCCCGCGCTGTTCTCCACCGGGCTGACGGCGCACCTGGACCGCTTCTCGCTGCGGCGCGTGCTGCCGACGATCTACGGCATCGAGGCGCTCGTGTTCGCCGCGCTCGCGTTCCTGGCCATCGGGGACCGCTTCTTCCTGCCGCTCGTGCTGGCGCTCGGGCTCATTGACGGGACACTCGCGATCACCGGTCGGGGGCTCACGCGCGGGGCGGTCGCGGCCGCGCTGCAGCCGCACGGGCTGATTGCTGAGGGCAACGCCTTGATGAATCTCGGGTTCGCGGCGGCCTCCGTGTTCGGGGCGGCGATCGCGGGCGGGTTGATCGCGGCCTTCGGGCTGTCGGCGGCGCTGTTCGTCGACGCTGCGTCGTTCCTGATCATCGCGGTGTGGCTGGCGACGGCGCGCGACCTACCGCAGATCGAGCACCACGACTACGAGCCGTGGCACCGGCGCTTCCGGGACGGGATGGCGTTCGCGCGCTCGCAGCGGACGATCCGCACGTTGCTGCTCGGGCAGTCGCTTGCGCTGATCTGCTTCACGATCGTCGTGCCGATCGAGGTCATCTACGCGAAGGAGTCGCTCGGCACGACCGACGCCGGCTTCGGCGTGCTGCTGTCCTCCTGGGGCGCCGGCATCGTGCTGGGCAGCCTGCTGTACATCGCGGTCAAGAACCGGTCGAGCTTCGGGCTGATCGTGTTCTCCAGCGCGCTCGTCGGGCTCGCCTACCTCGGCATGTCCCAGGCGGGCACGCTGTGGCTGGCGTGCGTGATGTCGGTGATCGGCGGCGCCGGCAACGGCATCCAGTGGGTGGCGGTGATGACCGCGCTGCAGGAGGTCACGCCGACCGAGTTCCAGGCGCGCATGTCCGGGCTGCTGGAGTCGATCGGCGCGGCGATGCCCGGCATCGGCTTCCTGCTCGGCGGTCTGCTCACCGCGCTGGGCTCCCCGCGCACCGCGTTTGCCTTCGCGGGCGCGGGAATCCTGGCGTTGGTGATCCTGGCGCTGCTGCTACGGCCGCGCCTCGAGCGACGGGCCGCTCAGACCTCGACCACGACCGGCAAGACCATGGGACGGCGCTTGAGCCGGTCGTAGATGAACTGCGCGAGGTCGTCGTGCAGATGGTTCTGCAGGACGTCGACCTCGGTGATCTGCTGCTCGGCGGCCGCGTCGAGCGAGTCCTCGACCGCTTCGCGCAGATCGTCCGTGAACCGGTCGTTCCCCTCCAGGAACGGGACGCCGCGCGCGATCACCTCGGGCGGGACGACGGACGAGCCGTCCTCCTCGGAGATCGTCGCGACGATGATGAAGATGCCGTCCGCGGACAGCATCCGCCGATCGCGCAGCGCGACGTCGCTCACGTCGCCGATATCCACGCCGTCCACGAAGATCATCCCGGAGTGCTCGGGCTTGCCGAACTTCGCACCCTCGGCGGTGATCTCCAGGGGCGTCCCGTTCTCGCTGCGGAAGATGTTCTCCCGCGGCACGCCGACCGCCTGGGCCAGCTCACCGTGGATGAGCATCCGCTTGAAGTCGCCGTGGACCGGCATCACGTACTTCGGCCGCGTGAGGTTGATCATCATCTTGACCTCCTCCGCGTAGCCGTGGCCGGAGGCGTGGATCGGCGCGTCGCGCGCCGTGACCACCTTGCAGCCGATGTGGTAGAGCCGGTCGATCGTCTCGTTGACCGCGCGCTCGTTGCCCGGAATCGGCGTGGCGGAAAAGACGATGGTGTCGCCTTGCTTGAGCTCGACCTGCGGGTGGTCGCGGTAGGCCATGCGGCGCAGCGCGGACAGCGGCTCGCCCTGGGACCCGGTGGAGATCACGACGATCTTGTCGTCGGCCCACTGGTCGATCTCCCGGGGCGGCACGAGCATGCCCTCCGGGATGTCGATGTGCCCGAGGCTGCGGCCGATGTTGACGTTCTTGCGCATGGAGCGGCCGACGAGCGCGACCTTGCGGCCGTTCTTCTCGGCCGCGTGCACGACCTGCTGGACGCGGTGGATGTTCGACGCGAAGCAGGTGACGACGATGCGCCCCTCGCAGCGCCCGAACACGCGGTCCAGGTGCGGGCCGACGATCGACTCGGAGTCGCTGATGCCCGGTCGGTCCACGTTCGTGGAGTCGCCCAGCAGGAGCAGCAGGCGCTCACGGCCGAGCTCGGCCAGGCGGCTCATGTCCGCGGGGGCGCCGATCACCGGTGTCTGGTCGAACTTGTAGTCGCCCGTGAAGAAGACGGTGCCGAGCGGCGTGCCGATGGCGACGCCGGACGCGTCCGGGATCGAGTGGGTGAGGTGCACGCGCTCGAGCGTGAACGGGCCGGCGTCGACCTCGTCGCCGATCGGCAGCACTTCGAGGTTGACGTCGCGCAGCTTGTGCTCGTCCAGCTTCGAGCGCGCCATCGCGATCGTCAGCTGGCCACCGTAGACGACCGGGATCTTCTCCTGGCCGAGGTCGCGAATGACCCACGGCAGCGACCCGAGGTGATCCTCGTGGCCGTGGGTGATGATGATCGCCTCGATCGCGTCGACGTGCTCACGCAGGTACGTGAAGTCCGGCAGCACGAGGTCGATGCCCATCATCTCGGCCGTCGGGAAGCGCAGGCCGCAGTCCACGACGACGATCCGCCCGTCGTACTCGACGACGGTCATGTTCTTGCCGATCTCGCCGACGCCTCCCAGCGGGAGGACTCGCAGTGTCCCGCTCAACGGGCGGAGACCTCGGCCAGCAGTCCGTGCTGGGCGAGCGCGTTGTGCACGGTCTGACGCTCCTGCTCGTCGCACTCGACGAGCGGCAGGCGCAGCGTTCCGGGTTCGTGTCCAAGCATCTTGAGGGCGGCCTTGACCGGGGCGGGGCTGGCCGTGCAGAACATGGCTTCGTAGATCTCCTGCAGGCTCGCGTCGATCTCCGCCCGGTGCTCGGGCTCGTCGTACATGCGGCGCATCTCCGGGCCGACGACATGCGAAGCGACGCAGATCCCGCCCGTGCCGCCGATGTCCAGGCACTTGGCGTAGATGTCGTCGTTGCCCGCCATCACCGCGAGGCCGTCGATCAGCTGCAGCTCTTCGCTGTTGGCCTGCTTGACGGCCTCGATGTTCTCCAGCTGCGCCAGCTCGGCGAGCAGATCCGGCGGCATGTTGACCACCGCCCGGCCGGGAATGTTGTAGAGGATCACGGGCGTGTTGCCCGCGGCCTTCGCGACTTCCCTGAAGTGCGCGATGATCCCCCGGCGGTTGGGCTTGTTGTAGTACGGCGTCACGGAAAGGACCGCGTCCACGCCGGCCTCGACCGCCTTCTCGGTCAGGTGCACGGCGTGGCGCGTGTCGTTGGAGCCGGTGCCACCGATCACGATCGCCTCGTCCCCGAGCTCGCGCGCGATGAGGGCGATGAGGTTCAGGTGCTCCTCGTCGGTCATCGTCGCGGCCTCGCCCGTCGTGCCGGCCACGACCAGCCCGTGCGAGCCGCTCGCGAGCAGGTGGCGGCCGATCGCGACCGCGCCCTCCTCGTCCACGGAGCCGTCAGCACGGAAGGGCGTGATCATGGCCGTCAGCAGGCCTTCGTAGGGACGCATGGCGTTTAGGATGGCACGCTCGCCGGTCAGCCCGCGAGCGGGTCCCCCGAGCTGAGCTTGGGCGGTGCGTACGACGGCTGGTTGCGGTCCTCCTCCGCCCCGGGCGCGCCCGGCATGGCCGGCGGCTTGCCCGCACCTTCGGCCGGCGGCTGCGGCGGCCCGGACGGCACCCCGGGCGCTTCGGGCGGCGGCACCGCGCCCTCAGCGGGAGCGGGCGGACCGCTGGGCGGCTCCGTGGGCGGCACGCCGGGCGTCGGCGGCGGCGTCCAGTCCGCGGAGCCTGGCGGCGCCGGAGCGGGCGGCCCGGGCGGCGTCCAGCTGGCCGGGTCCGAAGACGACGGCGCGTTGGCGGACGGCGCGGCGGGGCTGGCGGGCGGCGGGCCCCAGCCGGAGGGTTCGGACGAGGCCGGCGGTGCGGGCGGCGGGCCGCCGGGCGAGGGCGGACCCGACGGAGGCGCCCAGCCGGCGGGCCCGGACGAGGGCGCCCCGCTCTGCGCGCCAGGGGCGTCGCCGGGCGGCGGCCACGACGGGCTCTGGGACTGGCCGGGCCACGGCGGGCCGCTCGCGGCGGCGCCGCCGAGCGGGTCACCGTGGGTCACCGAGCCCGGGGAGTTCGAGTCCGGCACCGGCCCTGTGGAGGCGGGCGGCGCGGGCGGCGGGCCGGCGAGCGGGTCCCCGTGCGGCGGCGTCGCGGACTGTTGCGGCGGGACCGGCCGGCCGTGCTCGTCGTACTGGATCTGCTCGCCCGGCGGCTGCTGTGGCCGGATCGGGCGGCCGTGCGCGTCGTATTCGACGTACCCGCCCGGCTGCTGGCCAGGACCGCCGGGGCGCGGCGCGCCCTGTTGGTTGATCTGGGACTGCACCTCGTCGAGCTTGGTCTGCGCCTGCTCGGCGAGCTTCTTGGCCTTGTCGAGGAAGCCCATGGCACGACGGTATCGCGAAGGGCCCGCACATGGCGGGCCCTTCGCGGTCCGGGGTGCTGTGCGCGGCTACGCGTGCGCGACGCGGAAGTGCCCGACGAGCTCCTCGAGGCGCTCGGCGGTGCGCGCCAGCTCGGACGCGCTGGAAGCGATCTCCTGGGTGGAGGCGCTCGTCTCCTGCGTGGACGCGGACACCTGCTCGGCCGACGCGGAGGACTCCTCGGCGACGGAGGCGACCTCGGCGATCTCGTCCTGCATGCGCTCGGAGTCCGAGGAGATCTGCTCGCTGGCCGCGGCGATCTCCGCGACACGCTCGCTCATCGAGGACACGGCGGTGTTGATGCGCTGGAACGCGTCACGCGTCTCCTGGACGGTCGAGACGCCGTCCTCGGTGCGGCGCGCACCCTCCTCGACGACGACCACGACGGCGTTGGTCTCGGTCTGCATCTCGCCGATCAGGCTCGAGATCTGCGACGCGGCGGCCTGGGACTCCTCGGCCAGCTTACGGACCTCCTCGGCCACAACGGCGAACCCGCGACCCTGCTCGCCCGCGCGGGCGGCCTCGATGGCGGCGTTGAGCGCGAGCAGGTTGGTCTGCTCGGCGATGCCGGTGATCGTGTCGACGATCCCGCCGATGCGCTCGGAGCGCTGCGCGAGGTTCTCGATCGCGGACGTGATCTCGCGCGACGCGTCGGCCACGTGCTGGATCGCGTCCGTGGCCTGCTCGGCGGCGGCGACGCCGTGACGGGCGACCTCGCCCGCCTCGCCGGCGACGGTCGCGGCCTCGGCGGCCGCGGTCGACGAGGCGCGGGCCGCGCGCGTGGTCTCGAGCGCGCTGTCGCGCGCGGTCTCGACCATCCGGACCTGACGCTCGGCGCCCTGGGCGACGTCGCCGACGGCCGAGGCGATCTCGGTGACGGCGCGGCCGGCCTCCTCGGAGGTCGACGCCATCTGCTGCGACGCGCTCGCGACCGTGCTCGCGCTCGCGGTGACGTCCCCGACGACCCGCTCGAGGTCCACGACCAGGCGCTGCATCGCGCCGCCGAGCAGATCGCGCTCCGAGCGCGGGTTCGGCATGACGGTCAGATCGCCGCCGGCGACGCGCTCGGCGACCTCGGCCTGCTCGCGCAGGTAGTCGAGCATGCGCTCGAAGGCCTGGGCCATCGCGCCCAGCTCGTCACGGCTCTTGACCGCGATCGTCTGGTCGACGTCGCCCTCGGCGATCCCGTCGGCGGCGCGCATCATCGTGCGCACCGGCCCGACGATCGAGCGGGTGATCCGCCACGCGATCCCGAGCGCGACCAGCGCGCCGATCACGCCCAGCCCGATCAGCTGCGTGCGCGCACTCGCGAACGCCGCGTCCTGCTCGTTCTTGGCGTCGTTGACGAACTTGACCGTGTCGGCCTCGATCGCGGCGTAGGACTTGCGGAACGCGTCGAACTCCTCCTTGCCCTCGCCGATGCGGCTCTGCGCCTCAGCCTGGCCGGCCGGACCCGACTTCACGAGGGCGATCTGGGACTCGAAGTAGTCCTCGAGCGCCTTGATCTGCGGCTCGGCCTTGGCGACGAGGTCCGCCATGATCGGATGCTTGGCGAGCAGCGGCCGCATCTCCTCGAGCTCGGCCCGGACACCTTTGCGTCCGGCGTAGTACGGCTCGAGGCTGGCTTCATCAGCGGTGACGAGGTAGCCGCGGACGCCCGTCTCCTGGTTGACCATCTCGGTCAGCAGGTCTTGGGCGGCTGCTTTGAGCGGGATCGCGTCGTCGACGTACGCGCTTTGAGCGTTGTCGTTGACGGAGCCGGCAGCGCTGACGCCGACGAAGATGGCGCCCGCGAGGATCAACAGGACGGTGCCGAAGCCGGCAAGCAGCTTCGTGCGGATGGTCAGGGACAAGGAGGTGCCTCCGGTGAGCGGATGGAAGATTGTCTGACACTTAGATCGGCAGCTCGACCGGTCGGTCCACCCGCGTTTGATCCGATTAACCGCAAGATTTCGTCAAGAAGCGCGAAAGGGCCCGCCGACGGCGGGCCCTTTCGGTGCGTGGCGGGCCGGCGCGGCCCGATCAAAAGCGCGGCGGCGCCACGCGGCTTCGTCGGCCTAGGCGGCGACCGTGAACCGGGCGACGAGCGAGTTCAGGTGCTCGGCGGTCCCGGAGAGCGTCTGGGCGGAGGCGGCGATCTCCTGGGCCGAGGCGCTGGTCTGCTGGGTGGACGCGGAGACCTGCTCGGCCGACGCGCTGGACTCCTCGGCGACCGCGGCGACCTCGACGACCTCGTTCTCGGCGCGGGAGGCCTCCGACGAGATCTGGTCGACGGCGGTGGAGATCTCGGCCACGCGGGCGGCCATGTCCTCGACGGCGCCGCCGATGGCCTCGAAGGCCTCGCGGGTGCGCGCGACGGTCTGGACGCCGTCCTGCGTGCGCTGCGTGCCGTCCTCGACGACGCCGACGACGCGGGCCGTCTCGGCCTGCATCTCGCCGATCAGGGCCGAGATCTCGGCCGCGGCGCCCTGGGACTCCTCGGCCAGCTTGCGGACCTCCTCGGCGACGACCGCGAACCCGCGACCCTGCTCACCCGCACGGGCGGCCTCGATCGCGGCGTTGAGGGCGAGCAGGTTCGTCTGCTCGGCCAGGCCGGTGATCGTCCCGACGATGCCGCCGATGCGCTCGCTGCGCTCGGTCAGGGAGTTGATCGCGCCACCGACGGCGGCCGACGACTCGGCGACCTCGCGCATCGCGGCGGAAGCGGACTCGGCGGCGGACACGCCCTCGAGGGCGACGTTGCGGGCCTCGTCGGCGGCCTGCGCCGTCTGCAGCGCGACCTCGGCGCTCGTGGACGCGGACAGGGCAGCCTGCTGAACCGCCTCGCGCGTGGCCTCGACGCCACGGACCTGACGCTCGGCGCCGTGCGCGACCTCGGTCACGGCGGCGGCGATCTCCGACACGGCGCGGCCGGTCTCGTCGGAGGTGGCGGCCATCTGCTGGGACGCGGCGGCGACGGTCTGGGCCTGCTCGGACAGCTGGGAGATGGTGTCTGCGAGCTTGGCGCGCATGTCGTTGTAGGCGGCGACGGACGCGACCGTGGCGTTGCGGATGGCGCCGACGGACTCGGCGATGTCCCCGATCTCGTCGTTGGAGGTGCGCTCGAGCAGCGGCGTGACCGGCTCGACCTCGACGGTCAGGTCACCGTGCGCGACGCGGTCGAGCGCCTTCGCCAGGTCCGCGGTGCAGTTGTCGCGCAGCATCGTCAGGCGATGCTGGATCTCGCGCACCGTCTTGACGATCTTGCTGGAGAACCAGAACGCCAGTCCGAAGCCGACGACGATCGCGGCGAAGATGATCACGAGCGCGTGGTTGCGGCTCGTCACGGCGTCAGCCTCGATCTGCGCGTACGCCTCCTGGCCCTGCGCCACCTTGCCCTCGAAGAGCTTGGTGAACGCCTCGGCGACGACCGCGGCGTCCGGGACGGCCTCGGCCTTGTTGTACGCGTAGGCCTCCTCGGCCCGGCCGGCGTTGGAGAACTCGATGACCTTGTCGCGATTGGCGCGGTAGGACGCGATGCCGGCGGTGACCGCCTCGAACTCACGCGCGAGCTCCGCGTTGCCACGGACCGAGTCCTTGACCTTGGCGAGGTTGGAGTCGACGACCTGGACGTTGGCCTTGATCTTCGCCTCGACCTTGGCCTTCTCGGCGGCGGTCGACTCGAGGATGTGGTTGTTGGCGAACGCGCGGTTCTCATTGAACTTCGCGCGCGCCGTGCCGAGCTCGGCGAGCGGCTCCGCCGACCCGGTGAAGAGCGTGTCGGCGTGGTGGTTGGCCGTGTTCATGTCGTGGACGCCGAAGGCACCGACGGTGCCGGTGAAGGCCAACAGGACGGCTGAGCCGGCCATCAGCTTGCCGCGCAAGCCGATTCGGGTGGGGATGAAAGACAAGAGGGTCGCTCCTACAGGTGATCGGGTTACCTGGGTGATCGGAGCCCTCTCTCAAGTCCGCGTCCGCGGAGTATCAAGACATCATCAAGGCTTTCGGGATCGTCCCGGCGTGCTCAGCGATGTCCGCCCACACGTCCCCGACCGCCGACAGCCGCTCCTGCATCGTCCGCAACGTGAAGGCGTGCGGCGCCAGGGCCGGGTCCGCCACCTCCTCCCAGGTGACCGGCGCCGAGACCGGCGCGCCCGGCAACGCCCGCACGGCGTAGGCGGCCACGAGCGTCTGCCCGTAGGTGTTACGGGCGACGTCGACGAGAATCCGCCCGTCGCGCTTGTCCTTGCGCCACTCGGTCGTGAGCGCGTCGGGATGCTCACCCGCGACCCGCTCAGCCAGCGCGCCCGCCGCCGCGCGCACCTCGTCCGCCGAACGCAGCCGCTTGAGCGGCGCGATGACATGGATCCCACGCGAGCCCGACAGCTTCGCGTACGGCGTGAGCCCGATCTCGCGCAGCAGGTCCGCCACCGCCAGCGCGGCCTTCCGGATCGCGTCGAAGTCCTCGTCGGACGGGTCCAGGTCGAACACGAGCCGGTCCGGCTTGTCGCGGTTGTCGCAGCGCGCGTTCCAGACGTGCGGCGTGATGCAGTTCTGCTGAGCGAGCCACCGCAGCGTGTCGGCGTCGTTGACCATCCCGTGCGTGATGTCCCCGCCCTTGCGGCGCGGGACCTCGCAGCGCGCGACCCACTCCGGCGCGCCCTTCGGCAGCGACTGCTGGATCACGACGTCGGCCGCGATCCCCTTGTTCCAGCGCCACAGGTTCATCGGCCGGTCGCGCGCGTGCGGCACCATCACGTCGGCGACCGCTGAGTAGTAATCGCGCAACTCGGCCTTCGTGATCCCGTCGTCAGGGAAGAGGACCTTGTCGGGATTGGTGAGCTTCACCTCGGGCACGCTCGGGATCGTCGCAGGACTGCTGCTCTGGACGGCGCCCGCCCCCGCGGCCACCGTCACCGCCCGCGACCGGGTGGAGCTCGACACGCGCCTGGGATCTCTCGACTGGCGCGACGTCGACTACGTCGCCGCACCCGGCGAGGTCAACCGGCTCGAGCTGACGGAGACGGCGGGGCACGGCCTGCGCCTGCGCGACCCGGCCGGGATCACGGCCACGCCCCCGTGTGTCCAGGAGGATCCGCAGACCGCTTCGTGCCCGCCGCACGGCGGACGGATCCTGCGCGTGAGCCTGGGCGACGGCGACGACCGCGTGTCGCAGGCGCTCGGGCTCTACGGCGTGAACACGAACGTGGACGCCGGTGACGGCAACGACATCGTCGAGTTCCCGCTGGCTGCGCTCGTCCTCGGCGGTCCGGGCGACGACACGCTCGCCGGCGAACGCGTCCTCGGCGGCCCCGGGGCGGACGTGATGACGGCCGAGACGCTCGACTACAGCGACCACGCCGAAGGCGTGACCGTGGATCTGGCGGGCGGCACGGCGGGCGCTGCGGGCGAGAACGACCAGATCGCGCCCGGAACCGAGATCCTCTACGGCGGGTCGGGTCCGGACGTGTTGCGCGCCCCGCTCGGTGGCGGCGTGATCATCCACAGCCACGACGGCGCCGACGTGATCGAGGGCAGCGACGGGAACGAGTCCCTCAACGGCGGTCCCGGGAACGATGTGATCCGTGCGCGCGGCGGCCGCGACTGGCTGACCGGGGACGCCGGCGACGACCAGCTGGACGCCGGCGCCGGCCCCGACACGACCTACGCCGGCGACGGGAACGACCGGCTCGACGGCGGCGCCGGACGCGACGAGCTCCACGGCGAGCGGGGCACCGACGTCCTGCTCGCGCGCGACGGCGAGCGAGACGCGGTCGGCTGCGGCGGCCCGTTCGACGGCGACCGCGCGACGATCGACACGGCCGACGAGGACACGTGGTGCCCGCACGTCAGCGGTGCGCGCCGGCTGATCCTGCATGGCATCACCCGTGTGGGCGTGCGGTCGGCGCAGATCGTGCTGTCCTGTCGCGCGGCACGCGCGTGCACGGGCCGGCTGCGCGTGGACGGTGGCCGTGTGGCTCAGCGGCGCGTGCGCGTGCCCGCCGGCCGGCGCCGGAGCGTGGCGCTGCGGCTGGACCGCGCGGGCGGCGCGGTCGAGGTCGAGGTCGTCACACCCAGGAACGGGGTGTTGCGCGCGCGGCTCGGCGAAGCTCGTCGGTGAACCGCTTCGGGACGCGCGGGTCCTCCCCGCCCTCCCACAGCGTGATCACGATCAGCTCGCCGCGCGGGACGTCCTCGATGCAGATGAAGACGAGCTCGGCGTCCTCGAGGTCGCGAACGAGCACGGCGCCGCGCTCTCCCGGCTCGACGCGGTCCGCTTCGACCGCGCGGGACACGCGCGAGGTGACCTCGAGCTTCGGGTCGAGCGCGCCGCGGACGCGTTGCAGGTAGCGCTCGGCCGCGTGATCGGTGACCGCTACGAGGGCCACAGGAGCTTTTCGAGCCCGATCACCGGGGACTCGGGCAGCTCGGCCACGTTGCGGATCGCGAGCAGCACGCCGGGCATGAAGCTCGCGAGGTCCGAGGTCACGTGGCGGATGATCAGCGACTGGCCCTCCTCGCCGAAGATCACGTCCTGGTCGGCGACGATGCCGGGCAGGCGCACCGAGTGGATCGGCACCTCGCCCTCCATCAGCGCGGCCGTGCGCTTCGCGGTGCCCGACGGCGCGTCGACCTTCTTCGGGTGGTGATACTCGATGATCTCCGCGCCTGACATCACCTTCGACGCCTCGGCCGCGAAGCGCATCATGAGCACGGCCCCGATGGCGAAGTTGGGCGCGAAGAAGACGTTGCCCGGACGGTCCGCGACCGCTGCGCGCAGCTCGTCCTCGTCCCAGCCGGTGGCGCCGACCACGCAGTGCACGCCGGAGGCCGCCGCGAGCTGGACGTTCGCCACGACCTGATCGGGCAGCGTGAAGTCGACGAGCACGTCGGTGCCCTCGAGCACGTCGGCGACGGACGTGCCGAGCGACGGGTCGGCACGGCCGACGAGCTCCATGTCGTCGGCGGCCTCGACCGCCTCGCACGTGGTCGCGCCCATGCGCCCCGCGGCGCCCGCCACGGCGACCTTGATCACGCGCTCACGGCCTCCCCCGCGACGCCGCGCACGGCGTCGCAGAACTTGTCCTCGTCCGGGCCGATGCCGGCCGCGGAGAGCCGGCCGGGCGCCCACAGGTCGTCGACGAGCGAACGCATGTCGTCCATGCTCACGGCGTCGATGCGCTCCATGACCTCCTCGGTCTCCAGCAGCGGGAGCCCGAACAGCAGCGAGCCGCCGAGCCGGTGCATGCGCGAGCCGGTGGACTCCATGCCGAGGACGATCCGGGCCTTGACGTTCTCTCGCGCGCGCACGAGCTCCTCCTCGGTCGCCGGCTGCTCGCGCAGGCGCTCGAGCTCGTCCCCGACGACCTTCATCGCCTCGACGAGGTTGTCCGGGCGCGTGCCCACGTACAGGCCGACCTGGCCCGTGTCGGCGTACTGGCCGGCGAACGAGTAGACGCTGTAGGCCAGGCCGCGTTCCTCGCGCACGGCCTGGAAGAGCCGCGAGCTGGAGAGCCCGCCGAAGATCGCGTCCAGCACGCGGGCGGCGAAGCGGCGCTCGTCCCCGCGCTGCAGGCCGAGGCCGCCGAGCGTGACGTGCACCTGCTCGGTGTCCTTGCGCACGAAGCGCACGCGCGCGCCCGGGTCGCTCGGAGCGGGCTCGGGCGCCGCGACCGGCTCGACGCCGTGCGATCCTGACTGGGTCGCGCGGGCAAGTTCCACGATCGCGTCGTGGTCCACAGACCCGGCGGCGGCGATGACGACGCTGCCGGGCACGTAGCGGCGCTTGTGGAAGTCCGCGATGACGTCGATCGGCGTGTCGCGGATCACCGGCGCGCGGCCGATGATCGGCCGCCCGAGCGGGTGGTCGCCGAAGACGGCCTCGCCGAGCACGTCGAACACCGTGTCCTGCGGGTCGTCCTCGTACATCGCGATCTCCTCGAGCACGACCTCGCGCTCGGGGTCCACGTCGTTGTACGCAGGGCGCCAGACCATGTCGGCCATGACGTCGAACGCCGCCGGCAGGTGCTGGTCGAGCATGCGCGCGTAGACCGCGGTGCTCTCCTTGTCGGTGCCGGCGTTGAGCTCGGCGCCCATGCCGTCGAAGAGCTGGTCGATCTCCGCGCTCGCGTAGCGCGCGGTGCCCTTGAACAGCAGGTGCTCGAGGAAGTGGCTGAGCCCGGCCTCCGTGACGGATTCACCGCGCGAGCCGGTGTGCACGAAGAAGCCCAGGGCCGCGGACCGGACGGAGGGCATGTGCTCCGTGACGATCCGCAGCCCCGATTCGAGCTCCGTGATGCGATGGCCGGGCAGGGCGCTTACCCGCGGTCCGGGTCGCGATCGCCGCGCGGCGCGCGCGGGGCACGGTCGCGATCGCGCCCGGCGCCGCCACGGGGGGCACGGTCACGGTCCCGGCCGCCACGGCCGTTGCGGTCGCCGCCACGGCCGCGCGGACGGTCGCCGCCGCCCCCGCCGCCCATGCTCGGGTCGCCGGTGCCGACGGACGCCAGCTCTTCCTTCGTCTTGCCCGCGATGTCCGGGTCCTCGGCGAGGCGCAGGCCGATGCGGCCGCGCTCCTTGTCGACCTCGACCACGCGGACCGCGATCTCGTCGCCCTTGTTGAGCACTTCCTCGACGGTGTCGACGCGCTTGCCCGGCGACACGTTGGAGATGTGCAGCAGGCCGTCGGTGCCCTTGGCCAGCTCGACGAAGGCGCCGAAGGTCGTGGTCTTGACGACCTTGCCGGTGAACTCGTCGCCCACCTCGACCTCCTTGGTCATCGAGCGGATGCGCTCGACCAGGGCGTCGCCCTTGGCGCCCGTGACGGCGTAGACCAGGACCTGGCCCTCGTCGTTGACGTCGATCTGGGACTCGTACTCCTCCTGCAGGGAGCGAATGGTCTCGCCGCCCTTGCCGATGAGGAGGCCGATCTTCTCCGGGTCGATCTGGATCGAGCTGATGCGCGGCGCGTGCTCGGAGAGCTGCTCGCGCGGGGCCTCGATCGCCTCGGCCATCTTGCCGAGGATGAACTCGCGACCCTCCTTGGCCTGCTGGAGGGCGTCGCGCATGATCTCGAACGTGACACCCGTGATCTTGATGTCCATCTGCAGGGCGGTGATGCCCTCGGACGTGCCCGCGACCTTGAAGTCCATGTCGCCGAGGTGGTCCTCGACGCCGGCGATGTCGGAGAGGATCGTGTAGTCGTCGCCCTCCTTGATCAGGCCCATGGCGATGCCGGCCACCGGCCGCGTGAGCGGCACGCCGGCGTCCATCAGTGAGAGCGAGGAGCCGCAGACGGACGCCATCGAGGACGAGCCGTTGGACTCCAGGATGTCCGACACGATGCGGATCGTGTACGGGAACTTCTCCTGGTCCGGGATCATCGGGACCAGCGCGCGCTCGGCGAGCGCGCCGTGGCCGATGTCGCGGCGCTTGGGGCCACGCATGAAGCCGGCCTCGCCCACGGAGAAGGGCGGGAAGTTGTAGTGGTGGAAGTAGCGCTTGGACGTCTCGAGGCCGAGGTTGTCCAGACGCATCTCCTCACGCGTGGTGCCGAGCGCGACGACGCTCAGCGCCTGCGTCTGGCCGCGCGTGAACAGCGCGGAGCCGTGCGTGCGCGGCAGCGGCTTGATGTCGATCGAGATCTTGCGGATCTCGGTCTCGTTGCGGCCGTCCGGGCGCTTCTTGTGGACGGCGATGCGCTCGCGGATGATCTTCTTCTCGAGCGCGTCGAACGCCTTCTGGGCCGCGGCGCGCTTCTCGGCGTAGTCCGCGGCGTCCTCCTTGCCGGAGTACTTGGCGAGGACGGCCTCCTCGACCTCCTTGGTGGCCGCCTGGCGCTCGAGCTTGTCCTCGACCTGCGTGGCCTTGTCGAGGTCCTTGCCGTGGCTCTTCTGGATCTTCGCGATCAGGTCCTGGTCGGGACCCTGGACGACGATCTCGTCCTTGGGCTTGCCGGCCTTCTCGGCCAGCTCGCGCTGGGCGGCGGTGATCTTCTTGATCGCCGAGTGCGCGATGTCCAGCGCGTCGAGGATCTCGGCCTCGGGCACCTCGTTGGCGCCGGCCTCGACCATCAGCAGCGCGTCGTCCGTGCCGGCCACGACGAGGTCCATGTCGGCCTCGAGCAGCTGCTCCTCGGTCGGGTTGACGACGAAGTTGCCCTCGACCTTGCCGATGCGCACGGCGCCCACGGCCTGCGGGAACGGGATGTCGGAGACCATCAGCGCGGCGGACGCGCCGTTCATGGCGAGGATGTCGTACGGGTTGACGCCGTCGACGGACAGCGTGAGCGCGACGAGCTGCGTCTCACGACGCCAGCCCTTCGGGAACAGCGGGCGCAGCGGACGGTCGATCAGGCGCGCGATCAGCGTCGCCTTCTCCCCCGCGCGGCCTTCGCGCTTGAAGAATGAACCCGGGATCTTGCCCGCGGCGTACATGCGCTCCTCGACATCCACCGTCAGCGGGAGGAAGTCGACGTCGCGAGCGTTGCCCGCGGTCGCGGTGGAGAGCACGATCGTGTCGCCGGCGGTGACCGTGACCGCACCGGAGGCCTGCTTGGCCATCTTGCCCGTCTCGAAGGCGATTTCCGTACCGCCGATTTCTACGGCGACGCGGTGCACTTCAGACATATGTCCCTTTCTCTGCCCCGCCTCGGAAGTCGGCGAGGTCCTCTGCATCGTCTTGACGCTTCGGTAGTCGTTGACATCCATGTTAGTAAGCGCTTTGTGCGCGAGCGCAGGTGGGTAGGGTCTGCCGCCAATGGCTGATCGCATCGTCGTCTTCGGAGCCACGGGCTACACGGGCGAGCTGATCGCGGCGCGTCTGGTGGCCGCGGGCGTGCGGCCCGTACTGGCCGGGCGCTCGGAAAACCGCTTGTCAGCGTTGGCCGAGCGCTTGGGCGGCCTCGAGTGGACGCGCGCCGACGCCATGCGCCAGAACACCGTCTTCGATTTGGTCGGGCCCCCCGATGTGCTCGTCTCCACCGTCGGGCCGTTCGTGAAGTGGGGCCTGCCGGCCGCGCGCGCCGCGGTCGCCGCCGGCTGCACGTACATCGACACCAGCGGCGAGCCGGAGTTCATCCGGCGGTTGTTCGACGAGTTGGACGGGCCGGCTTCGCGGTCGGGTGCGCGGCTGCTGCCGTCGCTGTCCTACGAGTTCGCGGCGGGGACGCTGGCGGGTGCGCTCGCGCTGGACGAGGCGGGCGACGGTGCGGCGCGGGTGGACGTCGGCTACTACGCGCTCGGCGCGGGCCCGACGTCGCTGTCCGCGGGAACGCGCGAGTCGCTCGTGGGCGTCACCGTCGGCGACCACTTCGCGTTCCGCGACGGCGCCGTGAGCACCGTGCGGGCCGCTGAGCGCGTGCGGTCCTTCGAAGTCGACGGCAAGTCCCGCGAGGCCGTCTCGATCGGCGGGGCCGAGCACTACGCGCTGCCGGCCACGTACCAAGGGCTGCGCGAGGTCAACGTGTACCTCGGCGGGCTCGGGCCGCTCTCGCGGGCGTTGCAGGCCGGGTCGCTGGTGGGCACGGCGGTGCAGAAGCTGCCGCTCGCGCGGCCGACGATGCGCTTCTGGGGCGAGCGGGCGGTGTCGCTCGTCGGCGGGCCGGACGCGGGGACCACGGGGGACGTGCGCTCGGAC
Organism: Solirubrobacter deserti; assembly: GCF_003344625.1. GTDB lineage: Bacteria > Actinomycetota > Thermoleophilia > Solirubrobacterales > Solirubrobacteraceae > Solirubrobacter > Solirubrobacter deserti. Next base: position 1,074,011 of record NZ_QPKJ02000001.1, read on the forward strand.
ATCGTGGCCGAGGCGCTCGACGCGGGCGGCGAGGTGCTCGCGCGGGTGGAGTTGGTAGGGCCGGATCCGTATGACTTCACGGCGTCGCTGATCGCATGGGCCGCGCAGCGTGAGGTCTCGGGCGCCGCGGGCGTGCTCGGGCCGATCTCGGCCTTCGGCCTCTCGGATTTCGAGGCCGGGGCGCGCAGTGCCGGCCTCGCCCGAACTCCGTAGCCGGCCCGAACGGCGCATCGAGAAGGCGCGGTCGGTCGCGCCTGCACCACGCCCGAACGGTCGCATTCGATCACGACCGCGCTTCGAACAAGGGGGGTGCGGTCGATTTCTTGCCCTGAGGGCAGGTTTCCGACCGCACCCCTTTTCCGGCGCGTGTTCGTTTCCGCGAGATCCGCACGAGGCCGGTCCTCGCCGCGCGGCCCCACGTCGTCTCCGTAGCCCGTATCTGTCGGTACGCCGCACGCCGCCCCGACCGAGCCACGCGGAGCCCGGGAGGCGCTGAGCCCAGGCGCGCGAGCGAAACGCCGCTCCTTTCCCCCTCGGTGGCCGCCTTTGACGGTTCCGCCGGACCCCCACGTAGGGTCGTGCCGATGAGCACGATCCCGTGGCTCATACCGCTTGCACCCTCTCGGCGATTCGCGCTGAGCGCTCCGGCCTGCGCGCTCGCTCTCGTCACCGCCGCCGGCCTCGCCGTCTTCCTCGCCTACCCGACCTATCCCGCGTACGACTCGCTCTACGCCCTCCTGTGGGCCCGCGAGCTGCTCGACGGGACCACGCCCGGCTTCGACGGCTACCGCACGCCCACGCAGCATCCGCTGCTGCTGCCAGTCGGCCTGCTGCTGGTCCCGTTCGGGGACGCGGGCGCGCGGCTGTTCATCGCGCTCTGCTTCGCGGGCCTGGTCGCGCTGGTGGCGGCCGTGTACCGGCTCGGGAAGCTGGCCGCGGGGCCGGTCGGCGGCTTCGTGGCGGCCGGGTTGCTGCTGAGCCGGTTCAACTTCGGCCTGCTCGCGTCCAAGGGGTACCTGGACGTGCCGTACTGCGCGTTCGTGGCGTGGGCGATGGCGCTGGAGGCGGAACGGCCGCGGCGCGGCGGCGCGGTGTGGTGGTTGCTCGGGCTGGCCGGGCTGCTGCGGCCCGAGGCGTGGCTGCTCGCCGGTCTGTACGGGCTCTGGATCGGGCGCGGCGGGCTGATCCGCCGTGCACAGGCGGCGCTGCCCGCGCTGGCGGCGCCGGCGATCTGGATGGCGCTCGATCTCGCCGTCACCGGCGACCCGCTGTTCTCGATCCGGCACACGGACGCGCTCGCGGCCGAGCTCCAGCGGGAGATCCCGCTCGGCGAGATCCCGCACATGACGCTGTTCCTGCTGACCGAGATCCTCAAGCTGCCGGTGCTGCTGCTGGCCGGGATCGGCGTGGTGCTCGCCCTGCGCGCGCGGGCCGTGCCGCTCGCGGTGCCGGCAGCGGTCGCGCTGGTCACGCTGGCGAGCTACCTCGTGATCGCGACGGGCGGGCTGGCCGGCGTCTATCGCTACCTGCTGCTGACCGGGATCGGCGGCGTGCTGTTCGCGGCGTTCGCGCTGGCGGGCTGGGCGCGGCTGCCGGCGTCACGGATGCGGACGGTGTGGATGAGCGTGGCGATCTTCGCGGCGGTGGTGGGCGGCGCCTACACGGCCGCGCGGCTCAGCGGGCCGGGGCTCGTGCGGGCGTTGAACGAGCGGCCCGAGCTTCGCGCGGAGCTGCACGGCCTGCTCGCGCGGCCCGAAGTCGCCGCCGCGGCCGCGTGCGGGCCGATCACGGTGCCCAACCACAAGCTGCTGCCGGAGATCCGCTGGGCGCTCGACGCGCCGGCGAGCGGCGTGCGCGCCCGCTCGGACCGCACGTTCGACGCCACCGGTCCTGGCCTGGCGCTCGCGGTCCGCCCGCCGCACGACGAGAGCGCGGCGCTCAACGTCTACGAGGTCCCGGCCGATGGCACCGCGATCGCCGCCGCGCCCGCGGGCCACGCGCTGATCGCCCGCACGGAGCGCTTCGAGGCCTGGGGGCGGTGCTGATGTGCGGGATCGCCGGCCTGCTCGCGCTGCCCGACGGGGCGCCGCCGTCGCGGCACGAGCTCGCGGCGATGAGCGCGGCGCTCGCGCACCGCGGCCCGGACGGCTCCGGCTTCCACCTCGACGCCACGGCCGCGCTCGCGATCCGGCGGCTCGCCCTCGTCGATCCCGTCGGCGGGCAGCAGCCGATCGCCAACGAGGACGGCACCGTGCGGGTGGTCGCCAACGGGGAGCTCTACGACCATCGCGCGGTGCGCCGCTCCCTCGAGCGGCGCGGGCACACGTTCCGCACCGGCTCGGACGTCGAGGTCCTGGTGCACCTGTACGAGGAGCGCGGGCCCGCGTTCGTGGAGCAGCTGCGCGGCATGTTCGCGGTGGCGCTGTGGGATTCTCGCCGCCGGACGCTCGTGCTCGCCCGCGATCCGTACGGGATCAAGCCGCTTGTCTACGCACTGCTGCCCGGGCGGCTGGCGTTCGCGTCCGAGCTCAAGGCGCTGCTCGCGTTGCCCGGCTTCCCGCGCGACATCGACCCGGAAGCGGTCGAGGCCTACCTCGCGCACAACGCGGTCCCGGCGCCCGGCACGATCTTCCGCGCCGCGCGCAAGCTGGAACCCGGGCACCGGCTGATCGTCACGCCGGCCGGCATCCGCCTCGAACGGTACGCGCGCCCGCGCCCCGCGGCCGAGCACCGCACCGAGCCGCTGGCGACGCTCGCGGCCGAAGCCCGGGAGCGGCTCGCGGCCTCGGTGCGCGCGCACCTGCAGGCGGACGCGCCCGTCGGCGTGCTGCTCTCCGGCGGGATCGACTCGGGCCTCGTGACCGCGGTCGCCGGCGCACCGGTCAAGACGTTCAGCGTCGGGTTCGACATCGCCGCGTTCGACGAGCTGACGCACGCGCGCGCCGTCGCCGAGCGCTACGGCACCGACCACCACGAGCTGCGGCTCGCCGCCGACGACGCGGCCGAGCTCGAGGGCGTCGCAGCCACCTACGACGAGCCCTCGGGCGACGCGACCGCGCTGCCGTACTGGCTGCTGGCGCGCTTCGCGGCCCGCGAGGTGAAGGCGGTGCTGACCGGCGAGGGCGCCGACGAGCTGTTCGGCGGCTACCAGACCTACGTCGCGGACCGGCTCGGCGCGCCCGCCGCCCGCGCCGCACAGGCGCTCGCGCCGGCGGTCGCGCGCTTCCCGAGCTCCTCCGGCCGGCTCTCCCTGGACTTCCAGCTGCGGCGGCTCGCGCTCGGCGCCGGGCTGGGCCCGCTGGAGCGCCACCACGCGTTCAAGCAGACGTTCAGCGCTGCGCTGCGGCGGGAGCTGCTCGGCTGGAGCGGCCACCCGCTCGCGCCGTTGCGCGCCCGCTACGCCGAGACGCACGGCCTGGACCCGATCGCCCGCCTGCAGGACGTGGACGCCGGCACGTTCCTCGCCGACGACCTGCTCCCCCAGGCCGACCGCGCCGGGATGGCGCACGGGCTGGAGGTGCGCGTGCCGTTCCTGGACCCGGTGGTCGCCGAGCTGGCCTACGCGCTGCCCGTCGACGCGCGCGTGCGCGGCCTCGAGACCAAGCGCGTGCTGCGCGCGGCGGCCGCGCAGCTGCTGCCCGAAGCGGTGGTGCGCGGGCCCAAGCGCGGCTTCTGCACGCCCGTCGCCGCCTGGCTGCGCGGTCCGCTCGAGCCGCTCGCGCGTGACCTGCTCGCCCCGGACCGCGTCGCGCGCCAGGGCTGGCTGAACCCGTCCACGGTCACGCGGCTGCTGGAACGCCACCTCGCGCGCCGCGAGGACCTGGGCCGCTCGCTGTGGGCGCTGATCGCGTTCGGCCTCTGGCACGACGCCTGGGCCGCCGCACCGCCCGTCCACCTGCATCCCGTCGAGCCGCTCATCCTCCAGGAGGCCGCGTGAGGACCCGAACCGCCGCCCTCGCCCTCGCCGCGACGCTCGCGGCCGCGGCGCCCGCGCATGCCCAGGACCCGGAGGCGCCCGACGGCGCGCCCAAGCACTGGCTCGCCAACGAGGACTGGATCAACTACCTGTGGCTCCCGTACGAGGAGGCGCGGTTGTACGAGCTGATCGGCCACTCGCGCGGTGACGTGTTCCGCTGGGTCCGCGACGAGAAGACGATCGCCGAGCTCGCCCGCACCAACGGCTGGGAGCCGCGCAAGCTCGCGGAGGCGCTGGTGGAGCCGCGGCGCGGCACGGTGAGCGCGGCCAAGCTGCGCGAGCTCGCCGACCGCGCCGAGCGCACGCTCACCCAGGGCCACCTCGGCCAGCACATCCTCTTCCACGCCCTGCACCAGACCGCCGTGCCCGAGAAGGCGACAGTGATCTTCGGCACGCGCGACCGCGACGAGTTCCTCAAGCTGCGGCGCGCGGAGCTCAGCCCGCTGCAGATCTGCGAGCTCAACGGCAAGACCCGCGTCGAGGCGCAGAAGGGCGTGTCGGACGCGCTGCGGGAGGCGGCCGCCCGCGGCGTGCGTGATGGCTCCCTGCCGCCCGCCCAGGCCGAGGTGATGCTCGACCGCCAGCTGCGCCAGGTCCCGCGCTGGCTGGGGCAGCACCGCTACAACGGCCCGTCCGGCGGCGCCAACAAGCCCGACCTCCCGGAAGCCGACGCCGCCAAGCACCCCAGCCTGTCCGCCAACGGGCTGACGGTCGTGTGGGACGCGTACCGCGCAGACGTCGCCCAGGCCGAGCGCTTCGGCGAGATCCACGTGCGCGCGGCCGTGCTCGGCCAGCGCAAGTTCTCCGTCACGCCGCCGCGCGCGGAGACCCGGCGCCCCCGCTCGGCCTACAACTCCGTCGTCTCCGCCGACGGCACCGCGGTCGCGTTCGAGACGGCCGAGTCGACCTATCCGCTGGCCAAGCGGGTCGGCCAGATGACCGTGCACGTGCGCGACCTCGCGACGGGCGCCGTGACGCGCGTGAGCCACGCCTTCCGGCCCAAGGGCGCCCCCACCCGCACCGCGTTCAACCCGGCGCTCTCGGCCGACGGAAACGTCGTCGCCTTCGAGGCCACCGACGCCGGCCGCAACGGCACACCGTCCGAGAACGGCCTCTGGGTGGTCGATCGCGCGCGCCGACGCGAGCGGCTCGTGACCGCCAGCTCGCGCGGCGCCGCGTACCTGCCCGAGGTCGCCGGCGACGGGCGCACCGTCGTCTACACGTCGGCCGAAGCCGACAACGCGGGCCTCACGCACATCTACAGCACGAACCTCCACACGAGGAAGACGACGCTGGTCTCACGGGCGAGCGCCCCGGCAGACGGCGACGCGTACGACCCGAGCGTCTCGCACGACGGCCGCTACGTCGCCTTCACCAGCCGCGCGCGCAACCTGGGCGGCGACGGCCGCGCCGACGTCTACGTGCGGGACCTGAAGGCCGGTGCCACTCGGCTCGTCACGGGCGCCATCAAGGCCGACGCCGGCTCCCCCTCGTTGTCGGCGGACGGGCGCTACGTCGCGTTCGTCGTTCGGGTCGGGCGTCCGAACGGCACGCAGAAGAGCCTGCGCTCGCGGATCTGGCGCCACGACCTGCAGACCGGCCGCAACACCCTCGTCAGCCGCGCGGCGGGCCGGCGGGGAGAGCCCGGCGACGGCCTGGCCACCGACCCGGCGATCTCCGCCGACGGACAGCGCGTCGCGTTCGCTTCCACCGGCGGCAATCTGGCCGAGGGCAAGCCGGATGGGATCGCGGGCGTGTTCGTGCGCGACCTCGCGCGCCACACGACGACGTTGCTGAGCACGCACGCGCAGCGGCCGGGCAGCGGGCCGGACGTGGTGCGGATCGTCGCGCCCGCGGGTTCCGGCGTCGCGGCGCTCGCGGCCACGGGGCTGCTGCTCGTGCGCCGACGCCGCCGGCGCCAGATGTGACCTGCCGTACTGCCGAGGCAGCGCTTCGGGTAACCGGATCGCCGTGAAGCTCTTGTTGGTGGTGGCAACGTTCCTCGCGCTGGCGTCCTCGGCCGAGGCGGCCTCGTACGCCGGCCGGCCCATCCGCCAGGACGGGGTGACGCTGCCCGCGCGCGTGTCCGGCGAAGACGTGCAGCTCGCGATCGGCGGGAGCTTCGCCACGCGCTTCTGGCCCGGCGTCAACCTCGGCGCCACCGTGCCCGGGCACGCGCCCGGCGAGCTCGCGCCGTCCCGCAAGGACTACGACCGCTGGCTCGAAGGGATGCAGGACCTCGGGGTCCGCGTCGTGCGCGTCTACACGATCCTGCGCCCGCGCTTCTACGAGGCGCTGGCCGCGCACAACCGGCGGCACCCGAAGACGCCGCTGTACTTCATCCAGGGCGTGTGGATCCCCGAGGAGGACTTCCTCGCCACCAGAAACGCGTACGCGACGACCGGCGAGTTCGACCGCGAGATCGCCGACGCGGTCGCCGTCGTGCACGGCGACGCGACGCTCCGGCCGCGCCGGGGGCACGCGAGCGGGCGCTACCGGACCGACGTCTCGCGCTGGCTGCTCGCCTGGTCACCCGGCGTCGAGTGGGACCCGGACGCGGTCGTGAACACCGATCAGGTGAACGCCGGCGCGCCGCCGCACCTCGGCCGCTTCATCCAGTCCACACCGAACGCGACCCCGATGGAGAGCTGGATCGCGGCGCGGCTCGACCATCTCGCCACGCTCGAGGCGCGGCGCGGGTGGAGCCGCCCGATCACGTTCACCAACTGGCTGACGGTCGACCCGCTGAGCCACCCGATGGAGCCGCTCGCGCTCGAGGACGCGGTGAGCGTGGACGCGATGCACGTGCAGGCGACCCCCTCGTGGCCGGGCGGCTTCTTCGCCTCCTACCACGCGTATCCCTACTACCCCGACTTCCTGCGCCTGGAGTACCCGGGCGGGCAGCCCTCGCCGTACGCCGCCTACCTGCGCCAGCTCAGGCAGCACCACCAGGGCCAGGCGCTGATGGTCACCGAGTTCGGCGTGCCGACGGGGCTCGGCGCCGCCCACCGCGGGCCGCTCGGACGCGACCAGGGCGACCACGACGAGCGCGAGGCCGCGCGGATCGACGCCGCCATGATGCGCGAGATCGAGCAGGAGGGCTACTCGGGCGCAGTGCTCTTCGAGTGGACCGACGAATGGTTCAAGCGCACCTGGAACACGCAGGACGTCGCGCGCCCCGTGGAGCGGCGGCCGCTGTGGCACAACGTGCTCACGAACGAGACGCAGTTCGGCGTGATCGCGGTCGACCCCGGCCGCCGGCCGGTCGTGGAGCTCGACGGGCGCGTCCGCGAGTGGCGCGGCGCGCGCATCAAGCACGACGCCGCCTACCTGTACCTGCGAGCACGCACGCCGAGCACGATCGAGATCGACACGCGGCCCGGCGGCGGGCCGGACCTGCGCGTGATCCTCGGCCCGGGCCGCCGGGCGCGCCTGCAGCAGCCGAGTGCGCTGGACCCCATCCCGAGCGTGTTCCGCGTCGGCCTGCGCCTGGACGAGTGGGTCTCCCCCCGGCTGATCCTCAGCCTGCCGCTGACCGAGCCCACCACCGGGCGCGAGCTCGCGCCGGAGTACCTGGATCTCGGCACCGTGCGCTGGGGCGGCAGCGACGTCCGGCGGCTCGCGGCGGGCAGCGGGAGCGACGTCGAGCTCCGGATCCCGTGGCTGCTGCTCGGCTTCGCGGATCCGTCCTCGCGCACGGTCTTCGTACCCGGCGCGACGGGCGTGACGTTCCGGCGCGTGGCGTCGATCCGAGTGGACGGGCGTCGCTACAGCTGGAAGACGTGGAACCGGGTCCAGTGGCACGAGCGGCGCAAGCAGGGCTGGCCGATCCTCGAGCAGGCGTTCGAGAGAGCCGCACGCTGACGCGCCCCGTACCACGGGTGTGTTCCGCCATCACGTCATCCGCCGCGAGCAGCGCGTCCAGGGCGACCCCGACACGGTCTTCGGCTTCTTCGCCGACGCGGGCAACCTCGAGTCGATCACGCCGCCCTGGCTGAGCTTCCACATCGTCACGCCGCGCCCGATCGAGATGCGCCAGGGCACGCTGATCGAGTACGAGCTCAGGCTGCACGGGCTGCCGATCAGCTGGCTGACCCGCATCGACGAGTGGGTGCCGGGCGAACGCTTCGTCGACGCGCAGATCCACGGCCCGTACGCCCTCTGGCACCACACCCACGAGTTCGAGGCCGACGGGGACGGGACGATCGTGCGCGACATCGTCCGCTACGCCCTCCCGTTCGGCGTGTTCGGCGGCCTCGCCCACCTCGCGTTCGTCCGCCGCGACCTCGAGCGGATCTTCGACTACCGGACCGTGAGCTTGCCCTCCATGCCGTCGGCACGGTGATTGCCGACCGGGCAGAAGTACGTGTACTCGCCCGCTTCCAGCGTCACGTCGACCGGCGGGGCGTCCGCTGCCTGAACGGTCTCGGTGGCGGCGCCGTCGACGCCCTCGATGACGACCGAGTGCGGCTTGGAGGACTCGTTGGCGAACTCGATGGTGACGTCGCCGGCGGCGGCCTCCAGCTCGGTCTCGGTGAAGGCGTTGGCGCCGCCCGGGTCGGCGGCGATGGCCAGCGTGGCCCCGCCCCCGCTCGCGGCGGCCTCCTCGGTCGGCGCCTCCGTGGGCGCCTCGGTCGCCGCCTCGGTGGCGGCGGGCGTGGCGGCGGGCTCCTCCTCGTCACCGCCGCACGCGGCGAACATCAGCGCGGCACTCGCCGCGAATACTGCGATACGTCTCATAACTCGGGATACGCAGCGCGCATCCCGAGGTTCACGAGATCTTGGCCCGCAGGATGTCGATGTCCCGCACGTCGCCGCCCGCGTAGTGTGCGCGGCGGACGATGCGCAACGCCTCGTACTGGCCGCGCTTGACGGCTGAGGTGAGGATGACGTAGCCGTTGCCCTGGGCGTCGACGCGGAACGTGCCGGCGCTCGCGCTCCAGCCCTTCGCGTCGCAGAAGACCTCGTAGATGTCCTGCGGGCCGCCCGGCAGGTCGTACACCCACAGCCGGACGACGGTGCCCTCGGCGGTCGTCCGCAGCCCGGCGCGGGCGCTGCCGTTCTGCGCCGCGGCGCTGATCGGCTGCAGCACCAGCCGGTACTGGTTGGCGGGGCGCTCCGGCGCCCGCTCGAAGCCGAACCCGAGGACCAGCGCGGCCGCCGCCGCCGCGGCACCGACGAGCGCGCTCGGGATCGCGATCGCGATCCGAGGCCGCCAGCGGCGCCGCTGCTTGGGCTCAGGCGAGTGCTCGCGCGCGAAGCGGTCGAGGATCCGCTCCTCGATCGCGGGCGGGAGCGGCTCCTCGTCCGTCGCGCCGGTCACCACCGCCAGGTCGAGCAGCGCCGGCAGCCCGGCGAGCTCGGCGTGGGCGGCCGCGCACTCGGCGCACTCCGCCAGATGGGCCTCCACGCGCTTGACGTTCTCCGCGTCCAGCGCACCGAGCACGTAGGCCCCGATGTCCTCGTGGACGTGCGTCATGCCCGCACCCCCATTTCCTCCAGAATCAGCCGCAGGGAGCGCAGCGCATACCACGTACGGCTCTTGACGGTGCCCTCGGGCAGCCCGAGCCGCTCCGCGATCTCCCTGACCGACAGTCCTTGGACGTGGGCCAGGCGGATCACCTGACGATGCTCGGGGGTGAGCTTCTCGAGCGCACCGGCGACCTGCCATCCCAGCATCGCGCGTTCGATCGAAAGGCCCTCGGGGTCCTGCTCCTCACGCGGCTCGTGCAGCGCCAGCGCCGGGCGCACCGCGGCGCGCCGGCGCGTGTCGATGATCGCGTGCCGCGCGATCTGGTACAGCCACGTGCGGACGCTGCCGCGCGTCGGGTCGTAGGCGTCCGCGTGCCGCCAGGCGCGCGTGAACACCTCCTGCACGACCTCCTCGGCGGTCCCCCGGTCCCCGAGTGCGTTCAGGGCGAAGCCATAGAGCTCACCGGCATACACCCGGTAGAGCTCACGAAGCGCCTCGCCGGTGGTATCCGACGAGATGCGCGCGAGCAGTTGAGCGTCCGTAGACATCGACGTTGTGAAATACGCGCCGGTCCGCTTCCCGGTTCGACGCCCCGCCGAAGATAGAGGGGTGGAGCCTTCTCAGGTGGCGAGGACGTCCAGGATCTCGCGCCCCGGATGCAGCACGCCGTCCAGGAACGCGCTCGGCGTCGTCACGACGCCGCACGAGACACCCGCCCGGAAGGACGACTTCACCCGCGTGTGGATCGTGTCGGAGCGGCGGTGGGCGTCGAAGCGCTCTACGTCCAGCCCCAGCGCCTCGGCGCGGGCCCACAGATGCGGGTCCTCGAGCCGGCCCTGGTCGGCGAACAGCGCGTCGTGCATCGCCCAGAACGCGCCCTGCTCGGCCGCCGCCTCGGCCGCGCACGCCGCCGGCCATGCCCGCGGGTGCGAGCTCTTGACCGGGAAGTGCCGGAAACAGACCTGCACGTCCAGCTCGGCGAGCCGGAGGTCGAGCGCCGCGCAGAACGGGCACTCATAGTCGCCGTAGACGATCACCAGCGCACCCTGCCCACGCACATGGTCAGAGGGCCCGATCGGGGCCAGCGGGGACGAACCGAGGTCGCTCAGGACAACGCGTCGAAGATGAGGTTGGCGCCGGGCAGCACGCCCGGGTTCTCCGCCTGGTGCGACCACTGCACGACGCCGTCCGGGCCGACGATGACCAGGGCGCGCTGCGCGAACCCGCCCCCGTGGTAGACGCCGAAGGCGCGGCACGTGGCGCCCTTGGGCTCGAAGTCCGAGAGCTGCTCGATCTGCACTCCCAGCTGCTGCTTGAACGCCGCCTGCGACGGCGACGCGTCGCACGACACCCCGTAAAGGGTGGCGCCGCGCGCGCTGAAATCCTCCAGCAGGTCGTTGTAGACCGACAGCTGGTCCGTGCAGACCGGCGAGAAGGCGAAGGGGTAGAACACGAGCACGGTCGTACGCCCGAGCAGCTGCTCGCGCGTGAACGCCTCTCCCTCCTCCGTCTTGAGCGTGAAGTCGGGCGCGGGATTTCCGGCCGCGACGACCACTGCTATCGACGCAGGCCGAGCTCGCGGATCAGCGAGCGGTAGCCCTCGAGATCATTCTTCTGGAGGTAGTTGAGGAAACGACGACGGCGGCCGACGAGCATCAGAAGGCCCCGGCGCGAATGGTGGTCATGCTTGTGTTCGCGCAGGTGCTCCGTCAGGTGGTTGATGCGATGCGTAAGCAGCGCCACCTGGACCTCGGTCTTGCCGGTGTCGTTCTCGTCCTTGCCGAACCGCGAGATGATCTCGCGCTTTTGCTCTGCGGTCATGCTCATGTGCGGTCGTGCAGAGTAGCAGCCAGCACGCGGTCACGCCCCGCGTCTTTCGCTGCATACAGCGCCTCATCGGCCCGGTGCAGGAACGCCTCCGGTGACTCGCCCTCCTCCCAGGTCGCGATCCCGATGCTGACCGTCACCGCGACGGGCGACGGCGCGTTGGCGACCTCGTGCCGGATGCGCTCGGCGGCGGCCATCGCGGCGTCGCCGTCGGTATCGGGCAGCAGCACGAGGAACTCCTCGCCGCCGAGCCGGCCGAGCTGGTCCTCCTGACGCAGATGCGTGCCCATGGCGTGCGCCGCGGCGATCAGGACCTCGTCGCCGGTCTTGTGCCCGTACCGGTCGTTGACGTGCTTGAAGAGGTCGATGTCGCAGACCGCGATCGACAGCGGGTGGCCGTGACGGCGGGCGCCGGACACCATGCCCGCGAGCTGGGTGAGGATGGCGCGCCGGTTGGACAGCCCGGTGAGCGCGTCCTCGCGCAGCAACGCCTCCAGCCGCGCGCCCTGAGCGACGAGCTCGTACTGGAGCTCCTTGGTGCGCGACGCCGCCTCGACGCGCGTGAGCACCTCGCCGTCGGTCACCGGCTCGATCAAGTAGTCCTGGACGCCGCGGCGCATGCCCGCGAGCGCGTCCTGGGGCGAGAGCCCCGGCCGCTCGATCAGGATGATCGCCGTGCTGTAGGCGACGGGATCGGACTTGATGGCACACACCAGGTCGCCGACTTCCACATGGATCAGCGCGACGGCTGGCTCCCAGGTCCGGCAGCGCTCGAGCGCCTCATCGGCGTCGTCGGTCTCGTATACGTCATGCCCGGCTTCGGCCAGCACCCGAGCGATCCTGCGCCGCTTCGGGGTCAACGCATGGGCTAACAGCACCCGCATTGAGCCTCTATACCCCCTGGACGGTTCGGCGAGACTCGAACGAACGCCGAGTTGTCAGACCAGACGGGCGATCTCGTCGACGTCGCGGCCCATCTGCTCGATGAGGGCCTCGACGGTGTCGAAGCGCTTCTCCCCGCGGATCCGGTCGATGAACTGCAGGCGCAGCTCGCGCCCGTAGAGGTCCCCCTCGAAGTCGAGCAGGAACGCCTCGACGAGCAGCCCGCGGCCGGTGACGAACGTCGGCCGCACGCCGATCGACACCGCGGCCGTCCACTGCCCCATCCCGGGCACGGTGGCCAGGCAGGCGTAGATGCCGTGGTCGGGGACGGCGAGCGCCGGGTCCGGGACGAGGTTGGCGGTCGGGTAGCCGAGCGTGCGCCCGCGCTTGTCGCCGTGCGCGACGATCCCGCGCGTCTCGAACGGCGCGCCCAAGAAGCGCGCCGCCTCCGCCACCTGCCCGCCGGCGATCAGCCCGCGGATGTGCGTGGAGGACACGATCTCGCCGTCGAGCTCGACCAGCCGGCTGACGCGCGTCGTGAACGCCGTCTGCTCGCTCAGCAGCGCCGCGTCGCCGCGCGCCCGGTTGCCGAAGCGGAAGTTCTCACCCACCGACACCCAGGTCGCGCCGAGCCGCTCGATCAGCTCGTGGTCGATGAAGTCCTGCGCGGTCTGCGCCATCCGCTCGCCGTCGAACGGGATCACGATCAGCTCGTCGACGCCAAGGCCGGCGATCAGGTCGGCCTTCTGCTCGAGCGTGGTCAGGAGCTTCGGCGCGGCCTGCGGCGCCACGACGGTGCGCGGGTGCGGCTCGAACGTGAGCACGCTGTCGGCGCCGTCGATCACCGCGCGGTGGCCGACGTGCACGCCGTCGAACTCGCCCACGGCGAGCCGGCGCTCGCGAGGAGTCGCGTCGGGGAGCCAGACGGTCTTCACGCGCGGAAGCCTACGACGGGCTTGAGCGTTCCGCCTCCACGCGGCTCGGCGAGCGCGATCAGGCCCTGCTCGTCGCGCAACCGGACCATGCCCTTGGCGTGCCCGGGAACCGCGGCGCCGTGCGACGCCTTTGCGGCGTCCTCGGTATCCAGCTCGACGGCGGGCATGAACGCCAACGCGTCGTCGAGCCCGATCAGGCGTTCCTCCGACGCGTCGGCGACGTCGAAGTCGCCGATCCGGGTGCGCCGCAGCTCCACGCAGTAGGCGTCGTTGAGGCCCATGATCAGCGAGCGGACGTAGGTGCCGGACGAGCACTCGATGACGAACTTCGCGCGGCCGTACTCGCGCCACTCGAGGTCGAAGCGGGCGACGAGCACCTCGCGCTCGGGGATCTCGACGTCCTCGCCCGCGCGGGCGAGCGCGTAGGCGCGCTTGCCGCCGACCTTGACCGCGCTGTACGCGGGCGGGCGCTGGGTGATGATCCCGGTCGGGAGCTCGAGCTCCTCGCCGGGCATGTTGCCGGGCCGGATCTCGCCCTCCGGGTCCCCGGTCGTCGACGTGTAGCCGAGGCGCGCGATCGTCTCGTAGCGCTTGGGCTGCTTCATCAAGAAGCGCTGGACGCGCGTGGCGCGGCCGATCAGGATCAGCAGCAGCCCCGTCGCGAACGGGTCCAGCGTCCCGGCGTGACCGACCTTCGTGCCCTTCGGCAGCCCGCGCCGGATCCGCGCCACCACGTCGTGCGACGTCACGCCCGCAGGCTTGTCGACCAGCAACACCCCGTCCGTCATGTCAGAGCTGTTGCGCCAGCTGTTCCCGCAGGAACGTGACCAACTCGGGGAAGTCGAGCTCGGTGGAGAAGCCGGCCGCGCGGCGATGCCCGCCGCCGCCGCCCGCCCGCGCGATCGCGGAGACGTCCACGCGATCGTCGGTCGCGCGCAGCGACACCTTGCGCGTCGCGCCGCCGCTGCCGAGCTGCTCGCGCACGAGGCCCGCCACCGCGGTGCCCTCCACGGAGCGCAGGTGATCGACGACGCCCTCGGAGAAGGACTCGTCCGCGCCCGCGTGCGCGTAGTCGTCGGCGGTGAGCTGGGTGACCGTCAGCAGGCCGTCGTCGAAGCGCTCGACGTTCGTCAGCCCGCGCGCCAGCAGGACCAGCTTGCCCTGCGGGACGCCCTCGTACAGGTGCCGGTAGATCTCGTGCGGCTGCAGGCCGTTCGCGATCAGCTCCGCCGCCATCTGGTGCGCGCGCGGCCCGGTGTTCTCGTACATGAAGCGGCCCGTGTCCGTGACCAGGCCGACGTACAGCGCCTCAGCGATCGGCGGCGCCGTCGTGACGCCGAGCCCGTGCGCGAGGTCCCACACCATCTCGGCCGTGCACGAGGACTGCGGGTCCACATGGTTGATCGCCCCGAAGCGCGTGTTGTCGTGATGGTGGTCGACGTTGATCACCAGGCGGGCGTTGGACTCACCCACGGGCGAGCGGTCGATGTTGCCGCAGTCCAGGAAGATCAGCACGCGGTCGGCGAGGTCGTCCGGTGGCTCGGTGACCAGGCCTTCGAGCTGGATGAAGCGGTACTCGTAGGGCAGCGGGAACTCCTCCGCCGGGAGGAAGGCGAGCGCCTCCTTGCCGAGCCCGGAGAGCACGCCCTGCATCGCCGCGAGCGAACCGACCGCGTCGCCGTCGGGGCGTTCGTGGGTGGTGAGGCAGAAGCGCTGGTGCGCGCGGATCGCCTGCAGCACCTCCTCCCGCGCAGGCAGCGACCCGTTCGATCCCCCCATTACGACGGGTCTTCCTTGTCGAGCAGCTCTGTAATCCGCATTCCGCGCTCCGGCGTGTCGTCGTAGACGAACTGCAGCTGCGGCGTGTTCTTCATGCGCAGCTCGGCCCCGATCCGGCGTTGGAGGAACCCGTGCGCGCTGTCGAGCGCCTTCAGCGAGCGGCGGCGCTCGCCGGGGTTGCCGAGCACCGACACGTATACGCGCGCATGGCGCAGATCAGCGGATGTCTCGACTGACGTCACGGTGACGAATCCGACCCTGGGGTCCTTCAGCTCTGTGGTGATCGCGCCGGACAAGACCTCCCTCATGGCCTCGTTGACCCGACGCATCCGATCGGACGTCATCCTAGTGACTCCAGGTCTTCCCAGCTTGTAAGCCGATAGCTCACGCTGACCCCCTGCGGGAAACGGCTGTCCAGCGCCCGGCGAACGGTGTCCACGGTCTCCTCCGCGATGCCGGCGGAGCGCGCCGCGATGGCGACCGCGAGCGTCGAGCGCTGCCACGTGTCCTGATGGCCCACCTCGGCCACGGACGTGTGCAGGCGCTCCCGCAGGAGCGCCTTGACACGGTTGAGCTCGGCTCGCTTGCCCTTCAGCGAGCCGGACTCCGGAAAGAACAGATCGACCTGCATGAGGACGACAAACGCGTCCACGACCCTATGACAGCGTGCGCTCCACCTGGCGCGTCTCGTAGACCTCCATCGTGTCGCCCGGCTGCACGTTCTGGTAGCCGGCGAGCACGATGCCGCACTCGAAGCCCTGCAGGACCTCGCGCACGTCGTCGTTGAAGCGGCGCAGCGAGCCGATCTCGCCGTCATGGATGACCGCGCCGTCACGGATGAGGCGCACCTTCGCGCCGCGCGTGACCTTGCCGTCGGTGACCATGCAGCCGGCGATGATGCCGATCTTCGACGCGCGGAACGTCTCGCGCACCTCGATCTCGCCCACCACGTCCTCGACGGTCTCCGGCGCCAGCATGCCCTGCATGGCGTCGCGCAGCTCGTCGATCGCGCGGTAGATGACCGAGTACGTGCGGATCTCGACGCCCTCGCGCTGGGCCAGGAGCGCCGCCTCGCCGACGGGCCGGACGTTGAAGCCGATGATGATCGCCTCCGACGCGGCCGCCAGGTTGACGTCGGACTCCGTGATGCCACCGACGCCGGAGGTCACGATCTGCACCAGGATCTCGTCCTGCGGCAGCTTGGCGATCTCGTCCTCGAACGCCTCCAGCGAGCCGGACACGTCGGCCTTGATGACCACCCCGAGCTCCTTGAGCCCGGCGCCGTGCTGCTCGAACAGCTTGGCCAGCGAGTACTTGATGCCACCGCGACGCGCCTGCGCCTCCTGCTTGAGGCGATGCCCACGCTCGCCGGCGATCTGGCGGGCCTTGCGGTCGTTCTCGACGACGCGCACGAACTCGCCCGCCTCCGGGACGGTGTCGAAGCCGAGGATCTCGACCGGCTCGGCCGGCGTCGCGGTCTTCACGCGCTTGCCCGTGTAGTCGGACATCGCGCGCACGCGGCCCCAGTGGGCGCCCGCCACGATCGCGTCGCCGATCTTGAGCGTGCCGCGCTGCACCAGCACGGTGACGACCGCGCCACGGCCCGGATCGAGCTTGGACTCGATCACGGTGCCCGAGGCTTCCGCGTCCGGGTTGGCGGTGAGCTCCTCGATCTCGGCGGTCAGCAGCAGGCCCTCGAGCAGATCGTCGAGACCCTGGTGCGTCTTGGCCGACACGTCCACGAACATCGTGTCCCCACCCCACTCCTCCGGCTGGAGGCCGAGCTGGGTCATCTCCGTGCGGACGCGGTCGGGCTGCGCGCCCTCCTTGTCGATCTTGTTGACCGCCACGACGATCGGCACGTCGGCCGCCTTCGCGTGATCGACGGCCTCGCGGGTCTGCGGGCGCACGCCGTCGTCGGCGGCGACCACGATCACGGCGATGTCGGTCGCCTCGGCACCGCGGGCACGCATGGCGGTGAACGCCTCGTGGCCCGGGGTGTCCAGGAACGTGATGACCTTGTCGTTCTTGTGAACCTGGTAGGCGCCGATGTGCTGCGTGATGCCGCCGGCCTCGCCCGCGGCCACCTCGGTCTCGCGGATGGCGTCCAGCAGCGACGTCTTGCCGTGGTCGACGTGACCCATGATCGTGATCACCGGCGGGCGCGGCTCGAGGTCCTCGTCCGCGTCCTCGTAGGTCGGGTCGGCGTTCACGTCCTCGGCCGCCGTGACGATCTCGATCTTCTTCTCGAACTCGTCGGCGAGCACCTGGATGGCGTCGTCGGACAGCGTCTGCGTGAGCGTCGCCATCTCGCCGAGACCCATGAGCTTCTTGATCACTTCCGGCACCGCGACACCCAGGTACTCGGCGACGTCCTTGACCGTCGAGCCCGAGTTGATGCGGATGACGTCGGCCTTCAGCTCGCTCTTGTCCTGCGCGACGGGCTCCTCGTAGGTGCCACGCCGGCGCCGGCCACCGCGACGCCGCGGCGGGCGCTGCTGCGGACCGCCGCCGGGGCCGCCACCGGGACCGCCGCCCGGGCCGCCGGGGCCACCCGGACGGCGGGAGGCCTGCGAGTCGATGACGACGCGGCGAACGCCGCCCTGGCCCGGAGCACGCTCGCCCTGGAGGCTGGACCGCGTGGGCCGGCGCTGCTGGCCGTTGTCACGGCCTCCGCCACCACCCTGCCCGTCACGGGCGCCGGGCTTGGGCTTGGGCTTCGCCTTCGGCTTGGGCGGAGCGAGGTTCTCCGCGCGCGGGGCGCGGGCGGTGCCGTGGCCGAAGCCGGCCCGCGCCTGCATCGGCGTGGCAGCGGGCTTCTTGGCCGCGCCGTTGGAGGCGGCGGCCTTCGGCTTGGGCTTCCCCGTGAGCGCAGCGTCGGCGAGCTTCTCGTCCACGGCGGTCGCGGCAGCCTTGACGTCGAGGCCGTAGCCCTGGAGGCGCTTCAGCACCTCAGGCACTGGCATCTGGTACTGCTTGGCTAGCTCGTGGACGCGCTTCTTGGCCATGTTTGGGTTAAGTCTACGGTTTCCTGTGAGAGGTTTACGGGCGCGCGGAACGCGCGGTGAAAGGCGCGACGAGCCGTCGCTGCCTCAAAGCAGTCGCGGTTGGGATGCAGCCAGGCGCCCCGACCGGGCAAGGACGCGCGAGGATCCGGCACCGCGCAACCGTCCACGTTAGCGAAGCGGGCGAGGTGCGCTCGTGGCGCGACCCGCCCGCAGCCAATGCAGCGGCGCTCTGGGCTATGCCCCGACGCGGTCGGTGTCCTTGTTGGAGAGCGCCTGGTGGGCGTCCAGACCGCAGTAGCGCGAGCCCGGAAGCGCGGCGTTCGGGCAGCGGCGACCGTTGCCGAGGATCGCGGCGCAGCGGCCACCGGTCTCCTCCTCCTCGGTCCCGGTGTCCTGCTCCTCGCGCGCGAACTCGGTTTCGCTGCGGATGTCCACGCGCCAGCCGGTCAGGCGGGCGGCGAGGCGAGCGTTCTGGCCCTCGCGGCCGATCGCCAGGCTGAGCTGGTCGTCGGGCACGATGACCGTGGCCTGCTTGTTGGTGTCATCCACCAGCACCTCGCGCACACGCGCGGGGCTGAGGGCCTTCGCCACGAAGCGGGCCGGCTCGTCGTTGTAGGGGATGATGTCGATCTTCTCGCCGCGCAGCTCGGACACGACCATGCGCACGCGCGAGCCGCGCGGGCCCACGCAGGCGCCGACCGGGTCCACGCCGTCGGCGTGCGAGACGACGGCGATCTTGGAGCGGTAGCCGGGCTCGCGCGCGACGCCGGTGATCTCCACCAGGCCGTCGGCGATCTCGGGCACCTCGAGCTCGAACAGCTTCTTGATCAGCTCCGGGTCACGCCGGGAGACGATGATCGACGGGCCGCGGGTGGAGGACGAGACCTCCTTGATCACGGCCTTGATGCGCTGTGAATGGTCGTAGCGCTCGCCGTCGACCTGCTCGGACTTGGGCAGCAGCGCCTCCACGCGCTCGCGCAACTGCACGAGCGTGTAGCGGGAGTCGGACTGCTGGACGATGCCGGTGATCAGCTCGCCCACGCGGTCGCGGTACTCCTCGAACATCATGTCGCGCTCGGCCTCGCGGATGCGCTGCAGGATCACCTGCTTGGCGGTCTGCGCGGCGATCCGGCCGAAGTCGTGCGGCGTGACGTCGCGGATCTCGATCTGGTCCTCGAAGTCGCTCAGGCGCGCGGGATCGATGTCCGGGGCCTCTGGGATGATGACCTCGCCGGTCTCCGGGTCCACGCGGCGCTCGAGCGCGCCCGTCGCCTGCTCTTCGGCCTCGTCGAGCAGCTGGTCCTCGAGGTCCTCGGGCAGCAGGAACTCCTCGACGATGAAGTCGCCGGAGTCGCGGTCCATGCGCACGCGGGCGTAGCGGGCCGCGCCGGGCTGCTTCTTGTACGCGCTGAGCAGCGCGTCCTCGAGCGCGCCCATCAGCTTCTCCTCGGAGATGCCCTTCTCGCGCCCGAGAGTCTTTACGGCTTCGACGATCTCAGCGGACATAGGCCTCAGTCTCCCACGAGATTCGAACGGTGGATGTCGGCGTAGGCGATCGACACGACGCCGGTCGACGCGGCCACGGTGACCGCGAGATCGGTGGCGTTCAACAGCTCGCCGGTGAATGACTTGTGGCCGTCCTTGGCCTCCCGCGTGCGGACCTTCGCCTTGCGGCCGACATAGCGGCGGAAGTGCTCGGGCTTGGTGAGCGGGCGCTGCGCGCCCGGGCTGGAGACCTCCAGCGCGTACTGCTCACGGATCTGCGGGAGCTGGTGCGTGACCCGCTCGCACAGGTCCAGCGTCACGCCCTGCGGGTGGTCGATGAAGAGGCGGACGAGGTCCCCGCGGACCTCGGCGAGCAGCACCTCGACCTCGGGCTCCGCCTCTGCCAGACGGGCCTCGATCTCGGCCTGGATATCGCTCATTTCCACCTCCCTAGTGCAATAAAAAAGCGGGCTCTTCGCCCGCTTCCCAAACGTGGCCTTGCGGCCGCGAAAAGCTTGTGGATTCAGGTTAGCAGCGGGATCCCATTTGAGGTCGGATGATCGGGGTGGGGCGGAGGGGATGTCCCCACTTCAAATTCAGGCGGCCTTGCGCGCGCGGTCGCGGTAGATCGCGTAGTCGCGGCGGCGGGGGTTCATGTTCGCCGCCAGCGTCAGCGGTTTGCGGGCTTCGCGGTGGCGTCCGAGCTGCATCAGGCTGCGGCCGAGGCAGAACAGGGCGTAGTCGTTCGTGGGTGCGCGCTCGACGACGGCCTCGAATTCCACCCGGGCCGGCTCGTAGTTGCCGCTGCGGTAGTACGCCCGGCCGAGCGCCTCGCGGATCGAGGTCTTCTCGGGGTCCAGGTCAGCGGCCTTGGACAGCGGGATCACGGCCTGGTGGAAGTGCCCGTCCTCCAGCAGCGCCATCCCCCGCTGATAGAGGTCATAGACATCGTCCATCCCTCGGATTGTAGGCCCGCGGGCGGCGTGTCCACCCCCTCTAACGCGGGGGCAACGCCCACCAGGCGCGCAGGCGGCCGACCAGGCCTCCCCCGCGTCCGAGCTCGGACCGCAGGCCGCGTCGCTGGGCACGCGTCGGCCGTGCCGGCTCGTCCCGGTAGCGGCTCTCGCGCAGCGCCCGCACGTACCCCGCGGCCGCCGGCGTGTGCTGGGCGAAGCGCAGCTCGAGCGCGTGCAGCGTGGTGCCCGGCGCGGGCTGGCGACGGGTCCGCTTGAGCGCCCGCTCGAGCTCGGACAGCGCGGGCGGCGCGCCGGCGCGCCGGCGACGGACGAGCAGGACGATCCCGCCCGCGAGCGCGAGCAGCAGGAGTGCGCCGGCCGGGTAGTGCCACCACGGACGCGACTCGGCCGCGACCGGGATGCCGCCGCCGCGCTCGGCGAGCGGGTCCGCGGGCGTGATCGGCATCGAGCTGCTCGGCGAGCCGGAGGCGCTGGCCGCGTCTGCGGGCTGGCTGCGGGCGGGGCTCGCGGCCGGCGTGGGGTCGAACGTGACCCAGCCGTAGCCCGGGTAGTAGGCCTCGACCCACGAGTGCGCGTCGAAGTCGCGGACCACGTACTCGCCCGTCTTGGTGTCGGTCGCGCCCGTGCTGAAGCCGGTGACCACGCGCGCGGGGATGCCGGCCATCCGCAGCAGCAGCGCCATCGCACCCGAGTACTGCTGGCAGTAGCCCTGGCGCGCTTCGAACAGGAAGCCCTCGAGCGTGCGCGCCTCGGGCGGCGGCGTCTCGCTGTAGGTGAAGCGGTCCGTGTCGCCCAGGTAGGAGAGGACGCGCTGGACGTACTCCTCCGGCGTCTCGGCGCCGTCGGCGAGCTCGCGCGCGAGCGCGTAGGAGCGCTCGAGCCCGGCGCGGCGGATCAGGCCGGGCGCGTCGCCGAACGTGCCGTTGCGGGTGAAGATCTGCGCCGGGTCGTCGCCGAAGAACGGGAACTGCAGGAAGTCACGCGGCGCGCCGGTGAGGTTCGGGTCGGTGGCGAGGATCGACGCGTACTCGCGCAGGGACTCGTCGTACTCGGTCGTCGCCCGGCGGCGCTGGTTCTCGGTCGGCCGCGGCGTGTAGACGACCGCCGTGTAGGCGTCGCCGCGGCGCAGCGTGCGCGGCGAGCGGTAGAGGCCGTCGAGCGTCGGCAGGTCGTTCAGGCGCGGGATCTGGACGTCACGCGCGACGCCGGCGAGGATGAACTGATCCGTCCGCAGGTTGCGGATCGACACCTTGATCTCCTGCGTGTACCGGCGCACGAGCCGCGGGTCGTCCTCGGGGATGTCCGGCGTCGCGGAGCCCAGGCGGCTGCGCACCCACTTCTCGCCGTCGAAGAAGTCCAGGTTCTCGGCCTTCCAGTACGCGGGCTGGCGCGCGCTGACCCGCAGCAGCTCGCGGCCGTCGCGCGGCCAGTTGAGCCCGTCGTAGTTGTGGGTCCACGTGAACGTCGTCGACTTGGAGGTCGACGTCTCCGCCGCCCACGTCTCGTAGTCGAACCACGGCTGATCGCGGTTGAGCGCGGGCGCCGCCGCGAACGCGACCACCGTCGCCGCCAGCGCGAGCGTGGCCGCCGCGACCGTGTCCGTCCGGCGCAGTGTCTCGAGCCGCAGGAACGCGACCATCAGCAACGTGAAGGCGGCGCCGCGCCAGAACTCGTGCTCCATCACCAGCGCCACCACCGGCACCACGTACAGGGTCATCAGCGCGAGCAGCGCGAGCGCCGGGAAGCCGAGCTTGCTGCGGCGCGGCCAGAACGCCAGCACGGCGGCGAGCGCGACCAGCGCCGAGCCGCCGAGCGGGATCGCCGTGCGCACCCACTCGTCCAGCCCGCGGTACGGCACACGGACGCCCGGGAGATCCTCGACCGCGCGTGAGATCCCGCCGGCCAGCTCGGTCCAGCCCGTCGGCAGGACGAGCTCGTCCGCGACCCGGCCCGCGACCAGCATCAGCGCGGCGATCGGGACGAGCGCGCCCAGGGCGGCGAGCGTGCGTGCACGCGCGGCGCCCAGACGCCCCGCGGCGAGCATCGCGCCCGCGGCGGCGAGCCCCACGAGCACCACCAGCCACGCCCGCCCGGGCTCGGCCGGCTCGAGCAGCTGCATCCAGTGCAAGGCGCCCCACAGCGCCAGTGCCGCGAAGCCGATCAGCCGCGCCGCCGCGCGCGGGACGAGCGGCCGGCCCGCGTCGCCGCGCCGGGGCGGCGCGGGCGTGGTGATCGGCTTGGCCGTGACCGTCCCGTCGTCGCCCCGCGCAGGTGCGACGGTGGTGCTCACGCCGCGCCCTCCAGCGCGGCCACGGCGGCCCCGCCCGAGTGGCGGCCGGCCGGGTAGCCGTAGCAGCCCGCGACCTCGAGGATCGCGCGGCGGCCGCCCATCTGGCCCGGGACGACGATCAGGCAGCCGCCTGGCGTGCGGCCGAGCCCGCGCGGGGCGCGATCGACCGGGCGGGCGGCGACGTACAGCACGAGCCCGCGCCGGTTCTGGGCGGCCGACAGCGACGGGCCGACCTCCTCGCCGAGCAGCGCGAGCCGCACGTGCAGCGCGGGCCAGGCGGCCATGTCGTGCTCGACGACGTTCGCCCGCCGGTCGCCGGGCAGCAGCACCGAGCACCCGGTGCGCTTGGCGAAGTGCACGATCAGCGACGTGGCGGCGCGGACGGCCGCGTCCAGCGCCTCGGGCGACGCGGGCGAGCGCGGGTCCATCACGACCAGCGGGCGCGAGTCGGCCTCGGAGATCAGCTTGCGCTCCATCAGGCCCGCGCCGCGCGCGAACGACTGCCAGTGGATGCGCGAGGCGGGCGAGCCCTCGCGCCACGGGCGCAGACCGTCGATCTCGGTCTCGGCCGCGGCCAGCAGTGAGGCGCGCGCGTGCGCGGGGGTCGCGTCTCCCCCGCCCGCGGTGACGCTGACCGGGAAGATCCGCGGCAGCACCAGCACCTCGTCGGTCGCGGGACCGGTGATCACGCGCTGGGCGAGCCCGAACGGGTCGCGCAGCACCAGCGCGGGCGGCGGCAGCTGACGGCGGCCGCGGCGGCCGAACGTGACCTCGATCCGCACGCGCGCCTGGCGGCGCCCGGCCGGCAGGCGCAGCGGCTCAGGCAGCAGCGGCTCGTCGATCCAGCCGGGCGGCAGCGGCAGCCGGCCGGACTGGGCGAACAGCTTGACCTCCAGCGGCTGCTCCTCGATGACCGAGCGAACGCCGATCTCGCGCGTCAGCCGCGCGCCGATCGACCCTGCGCCGATCCAGGCCAGCGCGCCCGCGCCGAGCAGCAGCAGCGCCGCTCCGGTCACGTACAACGGCTCGGCGTCGAACGTGCCCGCGACGAGCAGCAGCAGGACGCCGAGCCCTGCACAGCTGAGCGCCGAGCGCAACCCCGTACCCCTAGGAGTCCTTCGAGGAATGGGCGGTGCGCCTGATGTGGTGCAGCGGATGGGCCGCAGCAGGTGTGGCGGTATTCATCGATGGCTCCTATAGCGCCGGGACGGCCGTGATCGCGTCCCGGATGATCTCCGAGCGCTGCACGCCGGCCGCCTCGGGGGCGAGCATGATGCGGTGCGAGAGGACGGCGTCGGCGAGCGCCTGCACGTCGTCGGGCAGCGCGTGGTCGCGACCGTGCACCAGCGCGCGCGCCTTGGCGGCGCGCAGCAGCATCAGGCCCGCACGCGGGGAGGCGCCGAGCTCGGTGCGGTCGTCTTCGCGGGTGCGCCGCAGCAGCGCGACGATGTACTCGCGCAGCGCGCGTGAGGCGTGCACGCGATGCGCGGTCTCCACGGCCTCGACGATCTCCGCGCGATCCGCGACCGGCTCGAGGTCCATCACGCGGTCATGGGACTCGTGCCCCATCAGCATCCCGGCCTCCTGGTCGGCGGTCGGGTAGCCCATCGACAGCCGGACCATGAAGCGGTCGACCTGCGCCTCCGGCAGCGGATAGGTGCCCTCGTACTCGACCGGGTTCTGCGTGGCGAACACCAGAAACGGGCGCGCGAGCTCGTGCGACATGCCCTCGACGGTCACCTGGCGCTCCTGCATGCACTCCAGCAGGCCGGACTGCGTCTTCGGCGACGCGCGGTTGACCTCGTCCACCAGCACGACGTTGGCGAAGATCGGGCCGGGCCGGAACTCGAAGCGCGACTCGCGCTGGTTGTAGATCTGGGTGCCGACGATGTCCGCCGGCAGCAGGTCGGCCGTGCACTGCACGCGCGCGAACTGGCAGTCGATCGAGCGCGAGACCGACCGCGCGAGCGCCGTCTTGCCGACGCCCGGGTAGTCCTCGACGAGGATGTGCCCCTCGGAGAGCATCGTCACGATCACATGCTCGAGGACGTCATCATTGACCTGGACCGCCCGACGGATGTTCTGAACGAGCCGGCGCGCCACCGAGACCGCGGCGTCGATCTCCGCCTGCGCCAGGCGCTCAGGGACGGCTTCCTCGAGGGGTTCCATTCAGCGGACCTTTGTGTCGTTTGATGAAGAGTGGTTCAAGACCGCGTCGAGGATGGCGGCCGCGACCGCATCCTTGGACGTCTTGGGGACGTGGTGCTCGCCTTCGGCCGTGACGATCCACACCTCGTTGTCGGCGGCGTCGAACCCGATGCCGGCGCCGCTGACGTCATTGACGACCACGGCGTCGAGATGCTTGCGCTCGAGCTTGCCGCGCCCGTAAGCGAGCGCACCGTCGCCGTGCTCGGCCGCGAAGCCGACGATCGTCTGGCCGGGCCGGCGGCGGTCCGCGAGCGAGGAGAGCACGTCCGTGGTACGTACGAGCCGCAGGTTCAGTTCCTCGCCGGTCTGATCCTTCTTGAGCTTGCCGCCGTGGGCCGCCTCGGGCCGGTAGTCGGCGACGGCGGCGGCCATGATCAGCACGTCGCAGGCGTCGAAACGCGCGGCGCAGGCGTCGGCGAGCTCGGCGGCGGTGACCACGTCGACATATTCGATGCCCGTGGCCCGCGGGAGCGACACGTTCGCGGCCACGACGGTGACGTTGGCGCCCCGGCGCTGCGCCTGCTCGGCCACCGCGAACCCCATCCGGCCCGAGGAGCGGTTGCCGATGAAGCGCACCGCGTCGATCGGCTCGCGCGTCCCGCCCGCGCTCACGAGCACGTTCACGCCGCGCAGCGAGGCGTCGAACGTGGTTTCCACGGCTGCCAGCAGCTCGGGCGGCTCGGGCAGCCGCCCCACGCCGAACTCCCCCGGCGAGCCGAGCGGCCCGACCCCGGGCTCGAGCACCGTCACACCGCGCGCCCGCAACGTGGCGAGGTTCGCCTGCGTCGCGGGATGCTCGTACATCGCGTTGTTCATGGCCGGGGCGACGATCAGCGGACGCCGGCACGCGAGCGCGGCGGCCGTCAGGAGATTGTCCGCCAGCCCGCAAGCGAGCTTGGCCAGCGTCTCGGCGGTCGCGGGCGCGATCAGGTACGCGTCGGCGTGCTCGACCAGCGCGAGGTGCGACAGCGGCGCGTGCTCGGGCAGCGGGTCGCCCGGGAACACGCCGCGCAGCGGGTCCGGCTCCCACTCGGTGATCAGCACCGGCGCGCCGGTGATGCCCGCGAACGACGCGGTCCCCACGAAGCGCGTGGAGGCCTCCGTCTGCACCACGCGCACGCTGTGGCCGGCCTTGGTGGCCAGGCGGGTGAACTCGAGCGCCTTGTAGGCCGCGATGCCGCCGCACACACCGAGAAGGATGCGCGGCATTCAGAGCGCTAGCGGTAGCGGTACGCGACCTTGCCCGTCGCGACTTCCTCGAGCGCGATGGTCAGGTAGTTCTTCGACGCGGTGTCGACCATCGGCGGCGGGAACTCCTCGAACGTGCCCTCACCGAGGTTGTGGTAGTACGAGTTGATCTGCCGCGCGCGCTTGGCGGCGACGATCACGCTCGCGTACGGGGAGTCGACATGCTCGAGAAGGCGGTCTACGCGCGGAGAAATCACACCGCAATTCTAGCCGCAGCGGTGTTCGCTTTGCTCAGCATGCCCGCACAGGCCGCGGATGTGACCCGCGTCGGGCTGCGCGAGGACGTCCACGGGCTGCTGGCGGGACCCGACGGCGGCGCGTACGTGCAGGTCAGTCGCCGCGGCGACACCGACATCGTCCGCGCGCTGCCGGACGGGCGCGTCGTACGCACGCCCGACGTCGGCGATCTCGTCGGCGGCGCCGTGGGCGCCGACGGCAGCGCCTGGTACGGCACGGACCCCTTCCGGGCGCTGCGCGTCGATCCGGCCGGCACGCCGCGCGCGGTGGCGCTCACCCCCACCACCGGCGCGGTGCCCGCGCTGCCGCTGGTGGGCGCGCCCGACGGCTCGATCTGGTCGAGCACGGTCGAGCACGACCAGCTCGCGCGGATCGCCCCGGACGGCACGCTCACGTACGTCCCGAGCAGGCGCGAGGCGTGCTCGGACGACTGGCCCGACGGCTACTGGATG
Source organism: Solirubrobacter deserti (assembly GCF_003344625.1). Taxonomy (GTDB): domain Bacteria; phylum Actinomycetota; class Thermoleophilia; order Solirubrobacterales; family Solirubrobacteraceae; genus Solirubrobacter; species Solirubrobacter deserti. The sequence goes on from NZ_QPKJ02000001.1 coordinate 1,100,788, forward strand.
ACCCGGACCGCGGACGGCGCGCTGTGGACGGCGGACCGGTGTGGCGGGCTCACGCGCGAAGGCGTGCAATTCCACGTGAACCCGTACCCCGACGGGCTGGTGGCCGACGCGGCCGGCGGCGTCTGGTTCCTGCGCCGCGGCGCCGTTCCAGCCACCGTGGCCCACGCCGCCGCGGACGGGCAGGTCGCCGACACGCGGCTGCCGCGGGCGCTCGGCGCCCCGACCGATCTGGCGTCCGCGCCCGACGGCAGCGCCTTCATCGCGTTCGGCCGCTGCACCATCGCGCGCGTCGGTCTGGACGGCGCGGTCAGGCTGATCGCCGCGCCGATCGCCGCCCGGGAGCTCGCGTTCGACGGCACGGGCGCGATCTGGCTGGCGAACCGCGCGCGGCTGGCGCGCGGGCTCGAGGGCCGCTGTCGCGGCGCCGCGCCGCGCGTCCACGTCCCGCGCAGGGTCTCGTTCGCGTCGCTGCGGCGCGGCATCCCGATCCGCGTCTCCGGGCGCGCGCGGGTGACCGCGGGCACCACGGTGAACGTGCCGAACGCGACCTTCAGCCCGATCCCGACCGAGCGCGTCCTCGCGCGCGCCGGCCGCGTGTTCGCGCGCGTCGCCTACGCCGATCGCCGCCGCATCAAGCGCTCGACGACGATCTTCATGACCGTGGGCGTCACCGACGACGAAGGCAACGAGCGCGGACACGCATTCCGGGTACGAGTGACCCGGTGAGAGCGCTCCTCACGGCCATCGCCTTCTTGGCGCTGGCGGCGCCCGCGCACGCCCAGGACGTCCTCCGCGTCGGTCTGGGCGACGCCATCGGCCACGTGCTGGCCACGCCGGACGGCGGCGCGTGGACCGGCGCCTGGGTGCGCGGCGGGGCGGCCGTGCACCGCGTCGAGCCGGACGGGACCGCGCGCGTCTCGTCGGTGTCCGGGCTCAACGGTATGGCGCTCGGTCCGGACGGGCTGCCCTGGGTGCTGACGGGTGGCACGATCGAGCGCGTCGACGCGGCGGGCACCGTGACGACGGTGAGCGATACGTTCGTCGACGCGCTGGCTACCGGACCGGACGGCCTGGCCTGGTGGCACACGGCCCAGCACGGGCTGCAGCGCAGCACGCCCGACGGCCGGATCACGAGCACGCCGTTCAAGGTCCCGGGCTGCAGGGGGCTGCGCGTGGACGCGCTCGCCCGCGCCTCCGATGGCGCGATGTGGTTCCTCACGAGCCGGTGCGGCATGGTCCGCCTGCCGCTCGGCGGCACGCCGGTCACGATCGCCGACGTGCCCAGTGGGAGGTCCGGGGAGGAGCGGCTGGTGCCCGACGCCGCGGGTGGGATGTGGCTCAGCTCCATCTTCGAGAGTGCCGGCCACATCGACGCGCGCGGCCGCGTTACGAAGCTGCGTGGCGCGGGCCGCACCTATGACGTGGCGCTCGCACCCGACGGCGCGGCGTGGTTCGCCACGGGCCGCTGCCACATCGCGCGCGCGAACGCCGACGGCACGATCACGAAGACGCCGACCGCACTTCCCAGCTGGTCGATCGAGTTCGCCCCGGACGGCGGCCTCTGGCTCGGCAGCAGCGCCCGCCTGCAGCGCACGACGATCGGCGCGCCCGCCCACGGCTGCGACTCCACCGCGCCGGAGATCGAGATCACGCCCAAGCCGGCCAAGCGCGTGAGGCTCGCGGCGCTGCGGCGCCACGGCGGCTTGAAGGTCACGGTCCGCGAGCCGGTCCGGCTCGGGATCCACCTCGCCGACGCGGGCGAGGACCCGTTCTCCAGCCGCGACACGATCGTGCAGCCCGGCACGCTCCGGCTGCCGATCAGCCCGGCGCGACTGCGTCGCCTCGCTCGCTTGAGCCGGCCCGAGCTGGAGCTGTCCTGGGAGCTGCGCGACGCCGAGGGCAACTACGCCGACAGCGGCGCGAGCATGCGCGTGGTGGACTAGGCGCCGCGGACGATCCGCTCGAGCTCGCCGACCGCCTCGTCCAGGCGGTCGTTGTGCACGATGTGCGCGAACTCGTCCTGCGCGGCCAGCTCGGCCTTGGCGACCTCGAGCCGGCGCTCGATCTGGTCCATGTCGTCGGTGCCCCGCCCGACCAGGCGCAGCCGCAGCGTCTCCTCCGACGGCGGGGCGATGAAGATGCGGACGGCGTCCGGCATCGTCTGCGCGATCTGGCGGGCTCCCTGCACCTCGATCTCCAGCACCACGGAGTGCCCCTCGGCGATGCGCTTCTCGAGCTCGGACCGCAGGGTCCCGTAGCGGCGACCGGAGTACTCGGCGTGCTCGACGAAATCACCCTCGATGACGCGCCGATCGAACTCCACGTCGTCCAGGAAGTGATAGTGCACGCCGTGCTCCTCCCCCGGCCGCGGCGAGCGCGTGGTGGCGGACACCGCCAGCTCGAGCTCGGGCATCCGTTCGAGCAGCGTGCGGATCAGCGTTCCCTTCCCGACCCCCGAAGGGCCGGTGATGACAAAGACGGTCCCGGACAACTATCGACGAAGCATGGAGATCAGCTCGGCGCGCTGACGCTCCGAGAGACCGCCGATGGTCTTCGAGGGTGAGATACGGCAGACCTGCAAGACCTTGTTCACCTTTACGCGCCCGTACTTCGGGACCGCGAGCAGCATGTCGAAGACCTTCGCCGTTTCGATGTAGTCGGGAGGCTCCATCAGGAGCAGGTGGATGCTGGCACGCCCAGCCTTGAGGTCGCGCTTCAGGGACGCACGCTTGGTTCGGATCTCATTCGCACGTTGGAGCGCCTCCATGCGCTGGACGAGGGAACGCTCTGGAGCAGCCGTGGTGGGCTTGGCGGGCGTCTTCGTCGCTGGCGGCATGGGCGGCGAGTCTACAGCGCTGGGAGCCGCCGACAAGGGTCCTGACCGAAACATCGCTTCACCTGAACTTGAGGTTCAATCCTGGAGAGGGTGTGCGAGCCTAAGCCACGCGTTTGCAGGGCTTTTCCTGGACGTTGGTCGAGGCATGGACTGACCGTCCAGTCCGTGAGGACTAGCCGTACAGACCCAAGATCTGCGCCCGCACGCAGAAGGTGCGGGCGCACTCTATCCCATCGATTTAGGCGTGCACCCCGTTGCGGTGGAGCTCTTGCAACGAGATGACGGGGGGCTCGCCGAAGCGCGCTGCGCCGATCGCCCGAGCGGCCGCCATACCCCCCGCGATCGTCGTGATGCAGGGCACGCCGCGACCCACCGCGGCTCGACGAATCTCGTATCCGTCAGACCGCGCGGCGGTGCCGGTCGGGGTGTTGATGACGAGGTCGACATCGCCCCGGTCGATCCAGTCGCGCACGTGTGGTGAGCCATCCTGGATCTTGTTGATCGTCTCGACCGGGATGCCCATCCGCTTGATCGCGGAGGCGGTCCCCCGAGTGGCCACAATTCTGAACCCGAGGTCGTGCAGCTGGGCGGCGATGCCCATCGCGGCCGCTTTGTCGGAGTCCGTGACGGTCAGGAACACCGTCCCCCGCGTCGGCAGCTGGGTGCCGGCGGCGGCCTGGGCCTTCGCGAACGCGGCCGGGAAGTCGGTCGCGACCCCCATCACCTCACCGGTCGAGCGCATCTCCGGGCCGAGCAGCGCGTCGGCTCCCGCGAAGCGGTCGAACGGCAGCACCGCCTCCTTGACCGACACGTGCGGACCGCACGGGTCCTCGGGCAGGTTCATGGCCGCGAGCTTCTCGCCCAGCATCACCCGGCAGGCGATCTTGGCCAGCGGCTGGCCTGTCGCCTTGGACACGAACGGGACCGTCCGCGACGCGCGCGGGTTGGCCTCGATCACGTACAGGTCGTCCCCGTAGACGGCGTACTGGATGTTGATCAGGCCGACAACGCCGAGCGCGAGCGCGAGGTCCTTCGACGCGCTGCGGATCTCGTTGAGCATCTCCGCACCAAGCGAATGGGGCGGAAGCGCGCAGGCCGAGTCGCCCGAGTGGATTCCGGCCTCCTCGACGTGCTGCATGATGCCGCCGATCCAGACGTCCTCGCCGTCGCAGATCGCGTCCACGTCGACCTCGATCGCGTTCTCGAGGAAGCGGTCGAGGAAGATCTCGCCCTGCGGGCGCGTGCGCGCGAAGTAGTCCGCGAGCATGTCGGTGTCGTAGACGAGCTCCATCGCGCGCCCACCGAGCACGTAGGACGGGCGCACGAGCAGCGGGAAGCCGACGCCTGGCGCGGCGCCCAGCGCCTCCTGCGGCGACTGCGCGAGCGCGTACGGCGGCGCCTTGAGCTCCAGCCGCTCCAGCAGCGCGCCGAAGCGCCCGCGGTCCTCGGCGAGGTCGATCGCGTCGGGCTGGGTCCCGAGCAGCTTGACGCCGGCCTGCTCCAGCCCGGCGGCGAGCCGCAGCGGCGTCTGGCCGCCGAAGGACACGATCACGCCCTCGGGCTGCTCGATCTCGACGATCGCGAGCACGTCCTCGAGCGTGAGCGGCTCGAAGTACAGCCGGTCGCTCGTGTCGTAGTCGGTTGACACGGTCTCCGGGTTGCAGTTGACCATCACCGCGTCGCGGCCGGACTCGCGCACGGTCATCGCGGCGTGCACGCAGCAGTAGTCGAACTCGATGCCCTGGCCGATGCGGTTCGGGCCCGAGCCGAGGATCATCACGCTCGGCTTGTCGCCACGCACGACCTCAGAGCGGTCCTCCCGCTCCCAGGCGGAGTAGAAGTACGGCGTCTCGGCCGCGAACTCGGCCGCGCACGTGTCCACGGCGCGGTAGGTCCGTACGCCTTCGAACGCCGCGTCAACCTGACGCAACTCGCGCAGGTACCAGAGATCGATCCCCGTGCGGGCGCGCAGCTCCTCGTCGGAGATGCCGCGGCGCTGGCACTCGAGCAGCACGTCGAAGCGGTCTGCGCTCGGCGACTCCAGCCGCGTCAGCAACTCCTCGTCGGTGCCGGACAGGTCGGGCTGGGTGTCGAGCTCCCGCGAGCGCAGCGCCTTCCCGAAGGCCTGGCCGAACGTGCGGCCGATCGCCATCACCTCGCCCACGGACTTCATGTGCGTGGAGAGCGTCGTGTCGACGCCCGGGAACTTCTCGAAGGCGAACCGCGGCCACTTGACGACGACGTAGTCGAGCGTCGGCTCGAAGGAGGCCGGCGTGGCCTTGGTGATGTCGTTCGGGATCTCGTCGAGCGTGTAGCCGACCGCCAGGCGCGCGGCGATCTTGGCGATCGGGAACCCGGTCGCCTTGGAGGCGAGCGCCGAGGACCGCGACACGCGCGGGTTCATCTCGATGACGACGATCTCCTCGGTCGCCGGGTTGACGGCGAACTGGACGTTGGAGCCGCCCGTCTCGACGCCCACGGCGCGGATGACCGCGATCGCCTGGTCGCGCAGCTTCTGGTAGACGCGGTCGCTCAGCGTCTGCTGCGGCGCCACGGTCACCGAGTCGCCCGTGTGGACGCCCATCGGGTCGATGTTCTCGATCGAGCACACGATCACGACGTTGTCCGCGTGGTCGCGCATGACCTCGAGCTCGAACTCGCCCCAGCCCAGCACGGACTCGTCGATCAGCACCTGGCCGATCGGCGACGCGTCCAGGCCGCGCTGGACGATCTCGTCGACCTGCTCCGGCGTGCGCGCGATGCCACCGCCGCGCCCGCCGAGCGTGAACGCCGGGCGGATGATCAGCGGCAGGCCGAACTGCTCGAGCGCGCCCTTGGCCTCCTCGACGGTGGTCGCGATCGTGTTGCGCGCGGTCCGCAGGCCCGCCTTCTGCATCGTCGCGTCGAACTGCTCGCGGTCCTCGGCACGGTTGATCGCGTCGTAGTTGGCTCCGATCAGCTCGACGCCGAACTCCTCCAGCGTGCCGTCCTCGTACAGCGCCTTGGCGAGGTTGAGCGCGGTCTGACCGCCCAGGGTCGGCAGCAGCGCGTCCGGGCGCTCGCGCTCGATCACCTGCTTGACCGGGCCGGGCAGCAGCGGCTCGACGTAGGTCGCGGTCGCGAACTCCGGGTCGGTCATGATCGTCGCCGGGTTGGAGTTCACGAGGACGACCTCGTAGCCCTCCTCGAGCAGGACCTTACAGGCCTGCGCGCCGGAGTAGTCGAACTCGGCGGCCTGGCCGATCACGATCGGGCCCGATCCGAGGACGAGGATCTTCTGGATGTCGTCTCTACGAGGCATTTCCGGCCTTCTCGAACAGTGCGATGAACTCGTCGAACAGCCCGAGCGAGTCGTTGGGGCCGGGGCCGGCCTCGGGGTGGTACTGCACGCAGCCGGCGGGGACGTCGAGCAGGCGGATGCCCTCGATCGTGTTGTCGTACAGGTTCACGTGCGTGAGCTGGGCGGCGCCGAGCTCGGACTCGATGACCTCCCCCGGCTTCCCCGCGACCGCGAAGCCGTGGTTCTGGGAGGTGATCGCGATCCGCCCGGTGCGCAGGTCCTTGACCGGGTGGTTGGCGCCGCGGTGGCCGAACGGGAGCTTGAACGTCTCCAGCCCGGCGGCGCGGGACAGCAGCTGGTGGCCGAGGCAGATGCCGAACACGGGCTTGGTGGTCAGCAGCGTCCGGATGTTCTCGACGATGTAATCGAGCGCGGCCGGGTCACCCGGGCCCGGGACGAGGAAGAAGCCGTCCGGGTCGGCGGCGAGCAGCTCTTCGGCGGGGGTCGTGCACGGGTAGATCTCGAGCGTCGCGCCCCGCGACGTGAAGTTGCGGATGATCGAGCGCTTGATGCCGGTGTCGAGCGCGACGATGCGCGGACCGTCGCCCTCACCTGCGAAGACGGTCGGCGCGGCGATCGTCACCTCGCGCGCGAGGTCGCGGCCGACCATGCTCGGCTCGGCGGCGATCCGCTCGCGGGCCTCGGAGACCGGCACGTCGGCGGAGAAGATCCCGCCGCGCATCGATCCCGCTTCCCGGATGTGCCGGACGAGCGCGCGTGTGTCCACGCCCGCGATGCCGGGGATGCCGTTGGCCTTCAGCCAGCTCAGCCAGCCCTGCTCGGCGCCGGGCGCGTCGTCGTAGTCGACCGCCGCGCGCATGATCGCGCCCGCCGCGTGGATGCGGTCGGACTCCATCGCCTGCTCGGACACGCCGTAGTTGCCGACGTGCGCAGTCGTGAAGGTGATCAACTGGCGCGCGAAGCTGGGGTCGGTCATCGACTCCTGGTAGCCCGACATGCCGGTCGTGAAGACGACCTCGCCCGTCACGGAGCCTTCCGCCCCGACGGCTTCACCGTCGAAGCGGGTGCCGTCTTCCAGTAGGACGAAGGAGCTCATACCGCGGCCAGTTCCCGCTGCCGGAAGACGATCCCGCCGGCGGCGATCGTGGTCACGACCTTGCCCTTCAGGCGCCGGCCGGCGAAGCAGCAGTTCTCCGAGCGGCTCTCGTAGCCTTGCGCTCCGACTTCCCACTCGGCGTCCAGGTCGATCAGCACGAGGTCGGCCGCGTGTCCGACGGCGATCTCGGGCGTCGGCAGGCCCATCAGCGGCGCGCCGGCGCTCAGCTTCTCGACGATCAGCGCGAGCGGGAGGATGTCGGCGGTGTAGACCGCCGCGAACGCCGTCTCCAGGCCGGTGGTCCCCATCGGGGCCTGCTCGAACGGCACCTCCTTCTCCTCGCGCGCGTGCGGCGCGTGGTCGGTGGCGATGCAGTCGATCGTGCCGTCCTTGAGGCCCGCGATCAGCGCCTGGCGGTCCTCTTCCGTGCGCAGCGGCGGGTTCATCTTCAGGCGCGTGTCCAGCTTCTCCGCGACCGCCTCGTCGGTGAGCGTGAGATGGTGCGGCGATGCCTCGCAGGTGATCTTCACACCGCGCGACTTGGCCTCGGCGATCGCCTCGACCGACTCACGCGCGCTCAGGTGCTGGATGTGGATGCGGCCGCCCTCGTAGCCCGCGATCGCGGCGTCGCGCGCGATCAGCGTGGACTCGGAGATGCTCGGGATGCCGGCCAGGCCGAGCCGGGCGCTCACCACGCCCTCGTGCATGACGCCGCGCCCGGAGAGCGTCGGGTCCTCCTCGTGCAGGGCGATGATCCCGCCGACGAGCTTCTGGTACTGGAGCGCCTTGCGCAGGATGCCGGCGCGGTGGACGGGCTTGCCGTCGTCGGTGAAGCCGAGCGCACCGCACTGGCGCAGCTCGGCCATCTCGGTCAGCGCCTCGCCGGCCAGGCCCTGCGTGATGGACGCGAGGAAGCCGACGGGGATGCGCGCTTCGCGGCGGGCCTGCTCGCGCAGGGAGCGCAGGACGGGCGCGGAGTCCACGGTTGGCGTCGTGTTCGGCATCGCCACGACGGCGACGAAGCCGCCGGCGGCCGCCGAGCGCGTGCCCGACTCGAGGTCCTCCTTGTGCTCCTGGCCCGGGACGCGCAGGTGCACGTGCGGGTCCACGAAGCCGGGGAACAGGTGGCGGCCGCCGCCGTCGATGACCTCGACGTCGGCCTGCAAATTCTCGCCGATCTGGGCGATCTCGCCGTTGCGGACGAGCACGTCGAGGCGCTCGTCCATGCCCGTGCGCGGGTCCAGGACGTGGGCGCCGCGGATCAGGACGTCGGCGGATTCAGTGGGTCGGTGGTCAAGCATCAGGCTGGGACTGCGGTCGTGAGGGCGGGCTTCGGGGCCGAGCGGCCGGTCAGCAGCTCGTAGAGCACCGCCATCCTGACAACCACCCCGGCTTCGACCTGCTGGCCGATGACGGCCTGGGGCGAGTCGATCACCTCGGCGGACAGCTCCACGCCGCGGTTGACCGGGCCGGGATGCATGAGCACCTGGCGGGCGCCGAGCCGGCGGCCGTCGATCTGGTAGACGGCGGCGTACTCGCGCAGGGACGGGACGAACGAGTCGGTCATGCGCTCGTGCTGCATGCGCAGGGCGTAGACCACGTCGGCCTCGGGCAGGCGGTCGAGGTCGTAGGCGACCTCGCACATCGCCTCCATCCCGCGCGGGATCAGCGTCGGCGGGCCCGCAACGGTGACCTTCGCGCCCATCTTCTGGAACGCGAGGATGCAGGAACGGGCGACGCGGCTGTGCGTGATGTCGCCGACAATCCAGATGTTCTTGTCCTCGAGCGTGCCGAGCCGCTCGCGCAGCGTGTAGACGTCCAGCAGCGCCTGCGTCGGGTGCTCGTGCTTGCCGTCGCCGGCGTTCACCACGCCGGCCGTGGTCCAGTTCGCGACCAGCTGGGCGGCGCCGACGAACGGCGTGCGGATGACGATCAGGTCCGGCCGGTAGGCGGACAGGGTCTGCACCGTGTCCTTGAGCGACTCGCCCTTGTCCACCGCGGAGCCGGAGGCGGCGAAGTTGATGACGTCCGCGGACAGCGACTTGGCGGCGAGCTCGAACGAGCTGCGCGTGCGCGTCGAGGCCTCGTAGAAGAGGTTCAGGACGCGGCGCCCGCGCAGCGCCGGCACCTTCTTGATCTCCCGCTCGGAGACGTCCGTGAACGTCTTCGCGCGGTCCAGGATGCGCTCGATCGCCTCGCGATCCAGGTCGTCGATCGACAGCAGGTGCCGCATCAGGCGAACGCCTCCTCGAGCTCGGTGATGATCACGTCGTCGACCCCGTCCACCTCGCGGACGCGGACGTTCACGCGCTCCGAGCGCGCGGTCGGCAGGTTCTTGCCCACGTAGTCGGGGCGCAGCGGCAGCTCCCGGTGGCCGCGGTCGGCCAGCACCGCGAGCTGCACCCGCTGCGGCCGCCCGTAGTCGAACAACGCCTCGATCGCGGCCCGGACCGTCCGCCCCGTGTACAGCACGTCGTCGACGAGGACCACCGTGTAGTCCTCCAGCCGGAAGTCGAGGTTCGAGTCGTTCACGTGCGGATCGGGGCCGCGCGTGCTCAGGTCGTCTCGGTAGAAGGCGATGTCGATGTCGCCCAGCGGCACCTGCTCGTCCAGCAGGTCTTCCACGAGCTGATGCAGGCGGGTGGCGAGGTGGGCGCCGCGCCGGTGGATGCCCACCAGCGCCACGGGACGGCCGTTGTTCTTCTCGACCACCTCGTGCGCGATGCGTACGAGCGTGCGGCGGATGTCGTCCTCGTCGAGGACGACCTTCGGTTCAGGCATGCGGTTCCTTCCTGGCCTCTCCGGACCGGGTTAAAGGGACGCGGTGAACCTAGCAGGGGGTCACGACGTCTTCGGCGCGCACGAGGTGCGGGTCCCCACGCTCCGGGAACGGCACCTCGATGGCGTCGAAGTCGCGCGGGATGACCGTGTTCTCGAACACGCCGCGCGCCTCCTCGCGGATCTCGCGCGGGAAGTAGCGCGTGGAGAGGTGGGTGAGCGCGAGCAGCTTGACGTTGGCGTCGCGGGCCAGCGCGGCGGCCTGGGCGGCCGTGCTGTGACCCGTCTCACGCGCGCGGGCGCGCTCGTCCTCGCAGAAGGTGGCCTCGTGGATGAGCAGATCGGCGTCGGCGGCGTAGACCTCGGTGGTCTGGGACGGCATCGTGTCGCCCGAGTAGACGATCCGGCGGCCGCGGCGGTCCTCCCCCATGACCTGCTCGGGCGTGACGCCGTTCACGATCTCGCCGCGCTGCAACCGGCCGAAGTCGGGGCCCGCCTGCACGCCGAGGCGCTCGGCCTCGGCCGCGTCGAACTTGCCCGGGCGGTCGTCCTCGATGAACGCGTAGCCGAACGCCTCGACGCGGTGCTTGACCGGGAAGCCGGTGATCACGAAGTCGTCGAAGCCGATCTCCTCGTGCGGCTCGAGGTCGATCACGTCCAGCGGGTACTTGGTGCGGCCGATCACCGGGCGCACGACCTTCTCGAAGGTGGCGACGAAGCCGGGCGGGCCGAAGAGCTCCAGCCGGGTGTCGCGGTCACGCATGTCGAAGGTCTTGATCATCCCCGGCAGGCCGAGCCAGTGGTCCAGGTGCAGGTGGGTGATGAAGATCGCGTCCAAATCCGGCAGGCCGACGCTGCGCAGCAGCTGGTGCTGGGTGCCCTCGCCGCAGTCGAACAGGATCCGCTCGCCGCCCGCGCGCAGCAGAATCGCGGGTAGGCCGCGCTTCGGGGTGGGAACCGAACCCGCGGTGCCGGCGAAGAAGACGCTGAGATCCATCGGCCCGCGAGGCTAGCGCGGCGCCGCCCAGCCGCTAGGCGACGCGCAGGCGCGGGCGCTCGGTGCGCCGCGCGTAGTCGAGGGCGACCTCCAGGAACGCGCTGCCGGCCGGGGACTGGCGGCGCGCGGCGCGCCACACCAGCGCGACCGGCCACGTCAGCGGGTCGGGGCCGAACGGGCGCAGCTCGATCGGGGGGCCGGGCTGCTCGGCGACCGAGCGGGGGATCACGGCGACGCCGAGCCCGTTGCTGGTCAACGCGCGCACGGCGGCGATCTCCGTGCAGATGAACGCGTTGCGCGGCTGCAGCCCGCGGGCGGCCATCTTGCGCTCCAGGCGCAGCCGCATGGCGGAGTTCTCGCGGTAGGCGACGAGGTCGGTCGCGGCGACGTCCTCGAAGCTCACCGCGCTCTGGGCCGTCAGCGGGTGGTCGACGGGCAGCGCGACGACGAGCTCGTCCTTGAACAGCAGGTCGGCGGAGAACTCCTCGCCGATCGCGTCGGGATCGTGCGCGATGAACGCGAGGTCGAGCTCGTCGGCGCCCAGGGCGGCGAACGTGTCGTCCTGCGTGCCCTCGGTCATGTGGATCGCGACGCCCGGGTGCGCGGCGCGGAACTCGGCCAGCAGCGCGAACAGGTCGAAGTGGCCGGTCGGGTACAGGCCGCCGATCCGCAGCTCGCCGCTCAGCAGACCGGTGATCTGCTCGAGCTCCTGGTGCAGGCGGTCGACCTCGGCCAGCGCACGCTGCGCGTAGCCGAGGATCACGCGCCCCTCGGCCGTCAGCTCGACGCGGCGGCTGGTGCGGTGGAAGACGTCGACGCCGAGCTCGGTCTCCAGGCGCCGGATCTGCTGGGAGACCGCGGACTGCGTGAGAAAGAGCTCTTCGCCCGCCTTCGTGAGCGAGCGGTGACGGGCGACGGCTTCGACGGTGCGCAGATGGCGGAGCTCCATGGCTTCATCGTGCCAGCGCCTGCTTCCCAAGTCGAACTCATGCTTCTGCTGGCAGCCATCAGCCCGGCTGATGCATGTCTCCCGTGAGGTAGCGCTGGATCGTCGGCGCGACGGCGGCGACGACCGTGTCCTCGTCGGCGGACGCGAGCGGCTCGACGCGCACGAGGTAGCGCAGCAGGCCGAGCCCGACGAGCTGGCTGCCGACGAGCGAGGCGCGCAGCTCGCCGTCGGGCGTGCCGAGCGCCGCGGCGACGCGACCCAGCACCTGCGTGGTCACGAAGTCGCGCAGCAGCGCCGCGGCGGCCTCCTCGGTGAGCGCGCTGCGCAGCACGGCCTGGACGCGCTGGCGCGCGGCGGGCTCGTCCCAGACGCCCAGGAAGAACCGGACGAGCCGCTCGCCGAGGCCGTCGATGCCGGGCTCGAGCAGCGCGGGGACGGCCGCGCCCGGGTCCAGCGGCAGCTCCATGGCGGCGGCGAACAGCTCGCCCTTGGTGCCGAAGTAGTGGTGCACGAGCGCCGGGTCCACGCCCGCCGCGGCCGCGATGGACCGCACGGACGTAGTGGAGAAGCCGCGTTCGGCAAAGCATGCGCGGGCCGCGTCGAGGATCGCCTCGCGCGTCCCGCTCTCCCCTCGCCGGCGGCCCGTGCGGGCCATCAGGCCGTGCGACGGCGCAACGTCCCGGCGCCCAGGGCCAGCGCGGCGGCCGCGGCGCCCACGACCACCAGCAGGTCGACGAGCAGGTCGCCGCTCAACTCCGACGTGCGCGCGAGCTGGTTCATGCCGTCGACAGCGTAGGTCATCGGCAGCACGGTGCTGATCGCCTCCAGCGCGCCCGCCATCTGGTCGCGCGGCGCGATCAGTCCGCACAGCAGCAGCTGCGGGAGCACGAACGCGGGCAGGAACTGCACCGCCTGGAACTCGCTCTGCGCGAACGCGCTCACCAGCAGGCCGAGCGCCATCCCCAGCACCGCGTTGGCGACCGCGAGCGTGAGCACGAGCGTGACCGAGCCGGCCGGGTCGAGCCCGAGCGGGCCGAGCGCGAGCGCGGAGGCCAGCGCCGCCTGGACGAGGGCGGCCACCCCGAACGCGAGCGCGTAGCCGAGCAGCAGATCGAGCTTGGCCAGCGGCGTCGTGAGCAACCGCTCCAGCGTCCCGCTCGTGCGCTCGCGCAGCATCGCCACCGACGTCACCAGGAACATCGTCACGAACGGGAAGACGCCGAGCAGCATCAGGCCGACGCGGCCGAACACGCGCTCGTCACCGTCGAAGACCCAGTACAGCAGCGCCATCAGCACGCACGGCACGATCAGCAGCAGCGCGACCGTGCGATGGTCGCCGTGCAGCTGGGCGAGCACGCGGCGGGCGGTGGCGAGCGTCACGCGCGCGTTCATGCCGCCACCGCTTCCACGACGCGCACGAACGCGTCCTCGAGGTCGTCCGCGCCGGTGCGCTCGCGCAGCTCGGCGGGCGTGCCGTCGGCGACGATCGCGCCCTCGCGCATCAGCAGCAGGCGGTCGCAACGGTCGGCCTCGTCCATCACGTGGCTGGAGACGAGCAGCGTCGTGCCGCGCGCGGCGAGGTCGTGGAACAGACGCCACAGATCCCGGCGCAGCAGCGGGTCGAGCCCCACGGTCGGCTCGTCGAGCACCAGCAGCTCGGGCTCGCCGAGCAGCGCGCACGCGAGCGAGACACGCGCCCGCTGGCCGCCGGAGAGCCGGCCCACGACGTCGCCCCGCCGGTCCGCGAGCGCGACCGCGTCCAGCGCCGCGTCCCCACGGTCCGCCGGCACGCCGAGCACGGACGCGAAGTAGCGCAGGTTCGCGGCGACCGTGAGGTCGGCGTACACGGACGGCGCCTGCGTGACGTAGCCGACGCGGGAGCGCAGCGCCTTCGCCCCGGCGGGGCGGCCGAGCACCTCGACGGTCCCGGCCTTGACGCGCTGGACGCCGACGATGGACCGGATCAGCGTCGTCTTCCCGCAGCCGCTCGGGCCGAGCAGGCCGGTGACGGCGCCGGCCGGGATCGCGAAGTCGAGCCCGTTCAGGACGGTGCGGTGCCCGCGGTCGACGCGCAGGCCCTCGACCTTGATCGCTGTCGAATTCATCAACCGATGATTTCATCAACCGATGAAATTCGCAAGCGATCTAGCCGAGCTCGACGAGCTCGAACGTGACGGTTCGATCGTCGACCCGCGCGTACCCCATCGTGAACTTCGGCTGGCGCCGCTTCTCGGTCGGTGAGCCGGGATTGAAGATCTGGAACCCGTCCTCGGCCGTCTCGTGCAGGGGGATGTGCGAGTGGCCGAAGATCACCGCGTCCTCGTCCCGAAAGCGCCGCCGCAGCCGCGCGAGCCGCCCGGCGGCCGGGCCGGCGTCGTGGATCATCCCGATCCGCACCCCGGCGAACTCGAGGGTGCGCTGGAGCGGCAGGTGCGTGTGGATCCACGGGTCCTCGACGTTCCCGCGCACCGCGTGCACCGGCGGTCCGAGCGTTTGCAGCTCCTCCAGCACGGAGCGCGCCGAGAAGTCCCCCGCGTGCAGGATCGCGTCCGCGCCGACCAGGTGCTCGACCGGGAGGCGGCGCTTCCCGAGCGGCATGTGCGTGTCGGAGATCACCGCAAGGAGCACGGAGACCGCTAAGCTAGCGGCCCCGAGCGCCCGTAGCTCAGTGGATAGAGCGCGCGCCTCCGGAGCGCGAGGTCACAGGTTCGAATCCTGTCGGGCGCGTCACGTCGAGCAGGTGCTGCTGGATGGCGCTGAACACCTGCCGCGCCTGGCTGATCTCCTCGCGCGAGCGCTCCCCCCGGACGATCACGCGCAGCGTGAGCTGCGCGAAGCGCTCCAGGAACAGGTGGCGCTCGAGCAGCGACGCCGCGTGCACGTGGGCGTAGCGCATCAGGCCCTCGGAGGCCGTCCCGGCCGCGAGGTAGCGGCCCCGGGCGCAGCACTCGGCGAGGGTGTCGATCCACTCGCCGATCACGATCTCGGCGTCGCTGCTCGCGAACCAGCCGCGCGGGCCGTCGCGGTAGATGGAGGCGCTTGCCGCGGCGGCGAGCCTGGGCCCGTGCGTGCGCAGCGTCTCGGCGAGCGCGAGCACCGGGTCGTCGGGCGGGTCGATCGGGCGCACGACCGGCTGGACGCCGATCTCGTCCGCGAGCCGGCGCACGGCCGCGAGCGGGAAGCGGCGGTGGCCGCCCAGCGTGCGCTGGGTCTCGATGCGGCCCTCGTCCGACCACCGGCGCAGTCGGCTCGGGTTGATGCGCAGCGCCTCGGCCGCGGCCTGCAGCGTCAGGAACGTCTCGTCGAGCGGCGCGACCGGCGGCTCGGGGGGGTGGCGCTCGAGTGCGGCGACGGCGGCGTCGAGGCAGTCGATGAACGCGTCGAGGACGGTCGGGTCGAATTGGCCGCCGCGCTCGGTTCGGAGCGCGGCGACGGCGTGCTCGACCGTCCCCGCGGGCCGGTACACGCGGTCGGTCGTGAGGGCGTCGAACGCGTCCGCGACGGCCGCGATCCGGCCCGCCAGCGGGATCTCCTCCGCGTGCAGCCTGCGCGGGTAGCCCTGGCCGTCATAGCGCTCGTGATGGGTGAGGGCGATCTCGGCCGCGAGCTCGAACGCCGGCTGGCCAGAGCCGGCGAGCATCGCGTGCCCGGTCTCGGGGTGCTGCTCGAGCGCCTGGCGCTCCGGGCCGGTGAGCGGGAGCGGGCGGTCGGCGACGCCGTTCATGCCGACGTCGTGCAGGCGGCTGGCGGCGCCGATCAGCTCGTCGTCGAGGTCCATGCGGCGGGCGATCGCCGCGCAGTGGCAGCTGATCCGCTGGAGATGGGACGCACTCTCCATTTACAACCGCCGACTCTAAACGCGGCGTGCAAGGAATGCATCACCACTTTGGAAGGTTGTAACGGCTGGGCACGAAGTCAGGCGCGTACGCGCTCGAGCGCGCCGCCCGCCGCGCCCAGCAGCGCGCCGCCGACCAGGAACAGGCCGAAGACCGAGCCGTCCGCCGCGTCGCCGTGGAACAGCCCGCCCGCGAGCACGACGGCGACGGCCATCGCGAGCGCCCAGACCGGACCGGTGAGCGCGCCCCAGGCCGCGGCCGTCGCCGGACGCTCGGCGCCCGCCGCGCGAGCGGCCGCGAACCCGCCGTACAGCGCGCCGAGCGTGATCACGCACAGCAGGACGACGAGCGCGGGCAGAAAGACGGCGTCCGAGAGCGCGTCCTGGTAGCTGAAGATGCGGAAGTCACCCGGGAGCGCGTTGGGGTCCTCGACGGGGAACGGCAACCCGACGGTCGCCGGCGCGTCCGGGCGGAACAGCGCGCCCGCGCTGAGCGCGGTGAGGTGGATGCCGTGCTCGGCGGCGTAGACGGTCTCCTCGATCAGCGCGGTCGCCGTCGACCGGCCGCTGCGGACGTCACCGGCGTTGGCGCCGATCTGCACGAGCCAGCCGGCGAGCGCGAGCACCGTGCTCACCAGGGCGACGCCGGCGAGCGGGCGCAGTGTCGCGCGCACGGCGGCCAGCACGCGCGCGCCCACGGGCGACAGCGTGATGAGCTCGCGTGTGGGAAGCGCGGATGCGGCGCCGATCGCGCCGCCGAGCAGCCCCCACAGCACGCCCACCGCGAGCGTGCTGAGGGCGGACACCGACACCTGGGTGCTCTCCGTCTCGCCCCCGATCAGCGCGAACCCGAACGCGAGGAGGCTGAACGGCAGCGCGATCAACAGCGCCCAGCCGAAGCGCGCCATGGCCGGCGCACCCGCCGTGCGCGGCAGCTGCCAGCGCGTCGCCAGCGCGAGCGCCGCGAGCGGGATCGCCAGGAGCACCATCGGGTGGATGCGCCGGCTGCCCGCGAGCAGGAACGTCCCCGGCTCCACCATCGGCGCGAGCAGCGTCCCTACCGCCTGCCGGCAGGTCTCGATGAGCAGCGACGCGTCCACGCCGGCGACGCCCACGATCGACGAGTCGGGTGTGACGAGCGCGATCAGCAGCCCCGCGACGAGCACGACGACCGCGGCCGTCGTGCCCGCGATCACGGCGGCGATGAACGCCGGCACCACGAACTGCTCCTGGCGTGCCCGGCAGGACGGACAGGCGCTCGCGCCGGCGTCGACGTGCGCGCCGCAGTTGGGGCAGAAGCTCATGGCGGTCAACGGTCCGGGGTGCCTCCCTGGCGGTCAATGGGTATCACTTGCGGCCCGTGAAGGTCTTCGTGATCGCCGACATGGAGGGCGTCGCCGGCATCTGCCGGTGGGATCAGGTGCTGGCCGGGCGGCCCGCCTACGAGGAGGGCCGGCTGCTCTACACGGAGGAGCTCAACGCCGCCGTGCGCGGGGCGTTCGCGGCGGGTGCGACCGACGTCGTGGTGATGGACTGCCACGGCGCGGGCGGCGATCGCGCGTTCAACAGCCTCGTCCCGGAGCGCCTGGACCCGCGCGCGGACTTCGTGGTGCAGACGCGTTGGACCGAGTACACCGGCTTCCTGGAGCAGGGCTGCGACGTCGCGCTGCTGGTCGGCCAGCACGCGATGGCCGGCGCCGAGCGCGGCGTGCTCTCGCACACCGTCAGCTCGACCAACTGGCACGCCCTCTACTTCAACGGCGTCGAGGTCGGCGAGGTCGGCATCAACGCGGCGCTGTGCGGCACGTGGAACTGTCCCGTGGCGCTGGTCACCGGCGACGACGTCGTGTGCGCCGAGGCCGCCGCGCTGCTCGGCCCCGGTCTGCAGACGCTCGCGGTCAAGACCGCCCTCGGGCGCTACAGCGCCCGGCATCACGCTCCCGCGCGCGCTCGCGAGGAGCTCGAGCAGGCGGTGCGCGCGGCGCTCGCCGCCCCGCAGGACGCCCCGGTCTACGACCCCGGGGCGCCCTGCACGATCACGGTGCAGCTCAACACCGCCGACCAGGCTGACCCGTACCGGGGTCGCACCGACGTCGCGGTGACCGGGCCGCGGACGATCGAGGCGACCGCGGACAGCTGGTGGGCGGCGTGGCGCGCCGTGTACCTCAGCAACCGTTGAGCGTGCCGCGGAAGAACCAGGTCTGGTGGTTGTCCTTGATCAGCGCGAGCGTCATCGGCTCGCAGCGGACCGCCTGGGTGAGCTCGACGCCGACGCGCAGGTCCTCCGCGGTGATGTCGAACATCGTCCCGCCGGTCTGCCGCACCTTCTGGCACGCCAGGTCCGCGCCCTCCCCCAGCCGGTAGACGCAGCGCTGGACGGTGCCCGGCGCGCGGAACCAGAAGCCCTGGATCGCGCCGCAGCCCTGTGTCATCGCCCCCGGCACGAAGCCCTCGTCGTCCCACACGCCCAGGTCGATGCGGCAGCCCGCCGGCGCGGGGATCTCCGAGTTCTCGGTCGTGTCGTCGGTCGCTGAGCAGCCCGGGTCCGGGTCGGTCGCGCCCTCGGCGAAGTGGTCGTCGATCATCCCGTCGCCGTCGTCGTCCTTGCCGTTCTCGCACGCGGGCTTGGCGCCGCAGCCGCGGATCGCCGTGTGCAGCTCGGCCACCTCGCCGTTCGGGCGATACAGCGCGAGCGTGACCTTGCGGGCGCAGTTCGCGGGCCCGGTCAGCTTGACCAGCGCGTCCGCGGTGTCGATCGCCGGGCCGGTCGCAACGCCGCGCCCCGCCGACGCCGTGCACGTCCACGGCACGCCGCCGGTGAAGATCTCGCAGGACGCAACGCCGGGCGCGGCGTCGACGCGGACCCTGGTGAACTGACCGCAGCGGTTGATCCCGACGGTCAGCTCGTTGTCGGCCTCCCCCTGACCGACGCCCGAGCGGTTGTCCAGGCATTCGGCCGAGACCGGCACCTCCCCGGTCTCCGAGCCGTCGCTGCCGTCGGCGCAGCCCGGGTCCTCGAGGTCGGTCTGGCCGTCGTTGTCGTCGTCGGCGCCGTTCGTGCAGGGCTTGCCCCCACCGGCCGGCGGCGTCGGGGTCGGGCCGGGACCCGGCTGATTGAGGCGGCCGCCCGCCGCGGGCGTGGCGGGCGCGGGAACGCCGGACGCGGCGGGCGGAGCGGGCGCGACGACGGCCCCGAGCCCGAGGGCGCCGAGCGTCGCCGCGGCGTCCGCCGGCGCGGGCCGGCCACACAGCTTCGCCGCCAGCACGGCCGCCAGGCCCTTGACGTCGGCGGTGCCCTTCAGGCGCTTGGCCAGCAGCTTGTCGAGGCCGGCGCAGACCGGTGCCTTGCCGCCGTCGAGCGCGGCCGCGACCGTCTTCGCGCCCTTCGCCTTGCCCTTGAGCGTGAGCACGACCTTGCCGCTCGCGGCCGCGCCCCGCGGCCGCACCACGGCCACGGCCAGCTTGCCGCCCTTCACGCCTCCGGCCACCGTCACGCCCGCCGGCGCGGACTTGACCTTCACGCTCTTGACGCCGGATGCGAAGGTCACGGCGACCTGGCCCTCGGCGGGCAGCGCGAGCGACTTGGAGGCCGCCTGCGCGGCCGAGCTGGATATCAGCAGGACACCGAGTGAGACGACGAGGAGGCGGAGGACGGGGAGCATGCCGTCATGCTGCGCCCGCAAGCCTCCCGGCGCATCAGGGGAATCCCTAACGCGGTCTGAACGCGGCGTACAACCCGGAGTGGTAGGCCGCGAGGTCTTTGCGGCGTTCGCGTCCATGCCGAGATGCTGGAGGTGCCGCGCGGCGTCGGCGTTCTCGAGCGGCGCGGCCTTCGGCTCCTTGTCGTGCTGAGGCGGCGGCGTCATGTTTTTTGACGTTACGCCTCCGGGCTTTGTACCGCCACCCGTCGGAAGTCCAGGGTTATATTCCGGGCGCGGTGAGCCTGGACGAGCATCGCGCCAACTTCCTTGACGCCGTGCTGGCTCGTGATTCCGCGCGCGCGCGGCGGGCGGTGGAGGCCGCGCTGGACAACGGCACGCCGGTTCCGGACCTCTACCTCGACGTGCTCGCCCCGGCCCTGCGCGAGGTCGGGCACAAGTGGGCGATGGGCGAGATCAACGTCGCCGAGGAGCACTACGCGACCGCCGTGGTGCAGTCGATCCTCGACGGCCTCTCGCGCCGGCTTCAGCGCCCTCCGCGGGACGGACGGCTCGCGATCGTCACCGGCACGCCCGGTGAGCAGCACGCGGTCGGCTCGCGGATGGTCGCGGACTTCCTGGAGGCCGACGGCTGGGAGGTGATGCTGCTCGGGCAGGGCGTCCCGGCGGTGGACCTCGTCTCGCTCGTGGAACACGAGCAGCCGGATCTCGTCGCCCTCTCGACCGCTACAGCGAGCGCGCTCGACGGCGTCGCGGAGGTGCTCCGCGCGCTCAGGGCGCTCGACCCGCGCCCGCTGATCGTCGCCGGCGGCCAGTTCTGGACGGCGAGCACGCGCGCGACCGCGCTCGAGTTCGGCGCCGACCACGTCGAGCAGGACCCTCGCGCGCTCGTCGCCGAACTGCACGTCCGGGTTCCGCCACCCGGGTGAACATGGGGCAACTGGACATCCGTCTGCTTGTTTGCTGCCGGTCCTCTCGGTACTTTCGCTGCCAATGGGCGTGCGGGGTGGCACGCATCCACGGATGGAAGGGTTCGTATGAGGGGTCGGCCTTTGGCCATTGTCGGAGGGCTGCTGGCGAGTCTCGCGCTGAGCACGCCCGCGCTCGCGCAGTTCTCGCCGGGCTCACGCAGCCTGGGCGACCGGCTGCTCCCGGCGCTCGGCAACGGCGGCTACGACGCGCAGCACTACGACGTCACGCTCAACTACGACCCGGTGAACAACGCGATGCTGCCGGGCTCGCAGACCGTGATCACGATGAAGGCCACGCAGGGCCTGTCGGAGTTCTCGCTCGACCTGCGCGCCTACACGGTCTCCGAGGTCACGATCGACGGTGCCGCCGCGACGACGTCCCGCGTGGACGACAAGCTCGTCGTCACCCCCGCGGCCGGAATCGCCAACGGGCGCGTGTTCCAGACGATCGTGAAGTTCGCGGGCGCGCCGCTGGAGGTCATCGATCCCGACAACTCGACCGAGGGCTGGGCGCGCATCCCCACCGGCGGGTTCGTGGTCAACGAGCCGATGGGCGCGATGGGCTGGTTCCCGAGCAACAACCATCCCGCCGACAAGGCGACCTACGACTACCACGTCACGATCCCCGAGGACTACATCTCGATCGCCAACGGTGAGCTCACGGGCGCGCTCGACGCGACCGGCAAGCCGGCCGCCGCGAACGGGCTGCGGACCTGGAACTGGTCGCTCGACTATCCGATGGCGACCTACCTGACGACCGCCACCGTCGGCAAGTTCGACTACACGAAGTGGAACTCCCCGCTGGCGATCGGCAAGAGCGGCGCGCCGCTGGAGCTCTACGACGCGATCGAGAGCACCTACAGCCCTGAGCAGAAGACCGCGGCGAACACGGGCACGCAGCGTCAGGACGACATCATCAAGTTCATGGCCGACGCACTGCAGCGGCCGTACCCGTTCGAGTCGCACGGCGTGGTCGCGGCGGACGCGCAGCTCGACTACGCGCTCGAGTCCCAGACGAAGTCGCACTTCTCCAGCAGCCAGCCCAACCCCGTGCCGCACGGCACGCTCGCGCACGAGATCGCCCACCAGTGGTTCGGCGACAGCATCGGTCCGCGGACCTGGGACGAGCTGTGGTTCAACGAGGGCTGGGCCACGTGGTGGAACTGGTACTGGAGCAACAAGGAGAACGGCGGCATCACGACGCAGCAGCAGTTCGCCAACGTCTACGCGAACGCAACGCCGAACTGGCAGTACATCCCGGCGGCGCTGCCCGGCCCCGAGAACATGTTCGTCCCGAGCTTCCCGACCTACAACCGGTCCGCGGCCATGCTCGAGGGCTACCGCCAGATCGTCGGCGAGCCCGCGTTCTGGGCCTTCCAGCGCGCGCTGATCGACGAGTTCAGCTACAGCACGATCACGACCGACGCGTTCATCGAGCTGGCCAAGCGGATCGCGCGCGACCGGGGCGGCTTCGACGCCACCAACCTCCGCAAGCTGGACGTCTACTTCACTCAGTGGCTGCGCACGGCCGGCAAGCCCAGCTTGACCCCGGCGAACTTCTTCCTGAGCTCGACCTTCCCGGGCAACGAGGTCACCGGCACCGTGCCCGCGACGCTGTCGCTGACGCTCAACGGCACGCCGAGCTTCAACACGTTCGTCCCGGGCGTGACCCGCGAATACACGACGTCCACGATGGCCAACGTCATCTCGACCGCCGGCAACGCGACGCTCAGCGTCTCGGCGCCCGGCCACCTGAGCAACGGCGCGTTCACGCTGCCCGAGCCGCTGCGCGTCGAGCTCGAGAAGACGTCGTGGGACGGCCCCGTCTCCAACGACGAGGTCGACGTCACGTTCAAGCAGCTGATCAAGGAGACCGATCCGCTGCGCACGGGCACCTACAGCAAGACGCTGACCTTCACGCTGTCCACGACGGCGCCGTAGGTCGATGCGGTTCTCGTCGCGGCCGCGCTAGTCGCGGTCGCGGCGTAACCAGCGCGCGCCCGAGTGGAACTCCAGGAAGGTCCGTGAGGAATCCACGCTCATCTTCGTGAGCTCGGCCAGGTGCTCGGCGTCGCTCGGCGGCGGCGTCGGATCGGGCGTGGGTTGCGGGGCGTCCATACCTGGTTGATCGGCCGTTCGAGGCGGATGGCACAACCGTCATTCCGTCCGGGGTGCCGAATAGCGTCGCCGACGTGGCCGCGATGACCATGTGCCCGCGCTGCGGGTCCCACTTCCTGCAGCCCTTGCGCTGCGAGGCGAAGGCGGCCGACGTGATGCTCGTCGAGCTGCGCTGCTCAGACTGCAACACGTGGCTGAAGGCGCCGCACAGCCGCGCGGACATGCGCGAGCTGGATCGCCTGCAGGCCGAGTACCGCACCAAGATCGTCGCCGGCTACGAGCGCTGCGTGGCCGAGAGCATGGAGGCGCTCGTCACGTGCTTCGAGCACGCGCTCGCGCTGGACCTGGTCTCGGCCGACGACTTCCGCCCGCGCGGCGCCGCCGCCTAGCGCGCGACGAGCCGGTGCCGCGCAGCGGGGGCGACGAGCCGCGCGGGGCCGGCGAGCCGCGCCGCCACGCCTCCGATCCCCGCGCCGCCCCGCTCGCCTTCTTCCCGCCCCGCTACGCGGCCGGCGTCGCTGCCGGCAACTTGCCCGCCGCGCGCAGCGCGGACACGATCGCCCGCGTGGCCGGGGAGCGGTTGAGCGTGTACAGGTGCACGCCCGGCGCGCCCTCGTCCAGCAGCTCCGCGGCCTGCGCGGTCGCGTAGGCGACGCCGAGCTCGGCCACGGCACGGGGGTCGTCCTGGCGCGCCTCCAGCTCGCGGCGCAGCACCGCCGGGATCGTGGCGCCGCACAGCGCCGTGATCCGCTCGATCATCGCGATGCTCGTGATCGGGATGACCCCGGGCAACACCGGCACGTCGATCCCGCCGGCGCGCAAGCGGTCGACGAGGCGGCGGTAGTCGTCGTTGGCGAAGAACAACTGGGTGACGAGCACGCGCACGCCCGCGTCCACCTTGGCGCGCAGGTGCGCGAGATCCTCGGCCCAGCCGCGCGAGTCCGCGTGCGGCTCGGGATAGGCGGCGCCGAGGACGCAGAAGCCGGCCTCTGCGGCCAGCTCGGTCAGCTCCAGCGACGAGCGCAGGCCGCCCTCCGGCGCGCGCCATGTCGCCTCGCCCCGCGGCGGGTCGCCGCGCAGTGCGAGCACGTTGTCGGCGCCGCCCGCCGCGGCCTCGGCCAGCAACGCGACGAGCTCGTCGCGGGTGAAGCCGGTCGCGGTGACGTGCGGGACGGCCACCAGCGCGCGCTCGCGGGCCAGCCGTCGCACCACCGCGAGCGTCAGGTCGCGCGTGGTGCCGCCCGCGCCGCACGTGACCGACACGAACGCCGGCTCGAGCGCCGCCAACTCCTCGATCGCGCTCCAGAACGCGAGCTCGGCCTCGACGCTGCGCGGCGGGCCGAACTCGAACGAGACGATCGGTTCAGCGCCGAGCTTGTCGTCGATGCGGGTCATCCGCCCGCCACCGCCGGGAGGATCGTGACCTCGTCCCCGTCGGCGACCTCGGTGTCCAGGCCGTCGAGGAAGCGGATGTCCTCGCCCTTGAGGTACACGTTGACGAAGCGGCGCAGGGATCCGTCGCCGTCCGCGATCCGTTCGCGCAGCTCGGCGTGCTCGGAGTAGAGGCCGTTCAACGCCTCCCCCACCGTGCCGCCCTCGACCGTCACCGCGCTCGAGCCGCCCGCGGCGTCGCGCAGCTGCGTGGGGAGCTTGACCGTGACGCCCATCACGCCACCGCCGGCGCGAAGCGCTCGTCGAAGGCGTCGAGGTCGGCCGGGATGGTCGCGACCTCGAACGTGTCGCGCACGGCGTCGATGGTCTTCAGGCCATCGCCGGTGACCATGCACACGACGCGCTCCTCGGGGCCGATGTCGCCGCGCTCGGCGAGCTTGGCCAGCGTGCCGATCGTCACGCCGCCCGCCGTCTCGGTGAAGATGCCGGTCGTCTCCGCGAGCAGGCGGATGCCCGCGCGGATCTCGTCGTCGGTCACGGAGTCGATCGAGCCGCCGGTCGACCGGGCGAGCTCGACGGCGTACGGCCCGTCGGCGGGGTTGCCGATGGCGAGCGACTTGGCGATCGTGTCCGGCTTGACCGGCTTGCACACGTCGGTCCCGGCCGCGAAGGCGGTCGCGACGGGCGAGCAGCCCAGCGCCTGGGCGCCGTTCATCGTGGGGACCGAGCCCTCGACGAGCCCGGCGTCGATGAACTCCTGGAAGCCGCGCGCGAGCTTGGTGAACTGCGAGCCGGACGCGATCGGGCCCACGACGCGGTCCGGAAGCTCCCAGCCGAGCTGCTCGACGGTCTCGAACGCGAGTGTCTTGGAGCCCTCGGCGTAGTACGGACGCATGTTGATGTTCACGAACGCCCAGTTCGGGCGCTCGCCCGAGACCTGCGTGCAGAGCCGGTTGACGTCGTCGTAGTTGCCCGTGACGGCGACGATCTGCGCGCCGTAGGCGCCCGTGGCGAGGATCTTCTGCTCCTCGAGGTCGTGCGGGATCAGCACGTAGGCGGGCAGCCCGGCGGCCGCGGCGTGCGCGGCGACGGCGTTGGCGAGGTTGCCCGTGGAGGCACACGCGAGCGTGTCGAAGCCGAGCTCCGTTGCACGCGCGAGCGCCACGGACACGACGCGGTCCTTGAACGAGTGCGTCGGGTTGGCGGTCTCGTTCTTGATCCAGACCTCGCCGAGCCCGAGCCTCTCGGCCAGGCGGTCCGCCTTCACCAGCGGCGTCCAGCCCGTCGGCAGCGCGCTGCGCGCCGGCCCGGCCAGCGGCAGGAAGTCCGCGTAGCGCCAGATGGTGTGCGGCCCGGCCTGGATCCTGCGCTTGATCTCGGCGGGGTCCCCATTCGGGGCCGAGTAGCTGACCTCGAGCGGACCGAAGCAGCGCTCACAGACGAAGCGGGCCTCGAGCGGGTACTCGGTCTTGCATTCCTTGCACTTCAGGGCATCTGCCGGCATGTGATTTGAATCCTCCGCCCGGGTGTGCGGCGGAGTCTTCTTCGGCAGGTGCACCGGGAGAACCCCAACCGCATCTCCCAGGCCTACTCGTTGGAGCCTGATGGAATTGCCACCTTCTTCCCGGTGTGCGACCGGGAGCAGGTTGGCGGGGGTTCACAGGGCCAATCCCTCCCCCCCTCTTGATGCGTCCAGCTATGTGTGGCGAAGCGTAGCGGATCTATCGGCAGTGAAGATAGAATCCATGACCTGATGCTGCCCCCGACCGACGATCCGCTCAGTCCCGGCTATGCCGAGCCTGCCCAGAAGCCCGTTCGGTCGGCGCGGTCGCACGACGGTTGAGGTCGCGCCTGAGCGCACCGAGCCGCGCGTCGAGATCGTCGAGTCCCCCGGCCTGCGCTGGATCAACATCGAGCGCCCGCGTTCGCTCGAGCAGGCGTGGCTGGAGGAGCACTTCGACTTCCACGCCCTCGACTACGAGGACGTGCGCTCGCGCAACCAGCGCCCGAAAGTCGACGAGTACGACGACTACCTGTTCATCGTGCTCCACTTCCCGCGCTACGACAAGAAGGTCGCGCGGCTGAACGCCGCCGAGGTCGACTTCTTCGTCGGCCCCGACTTTCTGATCACGCTCCCGAACGAGCCGGTCGAGCGCGTCGAGGACCTGTTCGAACGCTGCCGCACCAACGAGGAGTTCCGCGACCAGCTGTTCTCCAAGGGCTCGGGCTACCTGCTCTACAAGATCGTCGACGACTGCGTCGATGCCGCGTTCCCGATGCTGGGCAAGATCGGCAACAAGCTCGAGCGGATCGAGGAAGCGATCTTCGAGGGCGACGAGGGCGAGGACGTCGTGCGCGACATCTCCAACGCCAAGCAGGAGATCATCAACTTCCGCAAGATCGTCCGGCCGCAGCGCGTCGCCTTCCGCGACCTCGAGCGCAACAAGGCGCGCTACATCGCCGAGGACCTCGACATCTACTTCGACGACATCATCGACGCGTCCGAGCGCGGCTGGGACATGCTCGAGAACTTCAAGGAGGTCGTGGAAGGGCTCGAGGCCACGAACGAGTCGGCGATCGCGCACCGCACGAACGAGACGTTCCGCGCGCTGACGGCGATCTCGCTGATCTTCCTGCCGCTGACGCTGATCGCGAGCATCTTCGGCATGAACGTCCACGTGCCGGGCCAGGACGGCAACATGGTCCCGTTCTGGATCATCATCGGCGTGATGGTCGCGGTCGTGGTCGGCGTCGCAGCCGTCTTCAAGCGGCGGGGATGGCTCTAGAGTCGGCGCCGCAACGGCGCCGGATGCTCGTGATCATCAACCCGGTCGCGACGAAGATGTCCGACCGGCTCAAGAGCCTGGTCGTCTACGCCCTCCAGGGCCGCTACGAGGTCACGACCGCCGACACCGAAGCCAAGGGCCACGGCGTCGAGCTGGCGCGCCAGGCGGCGGCCGACGGCTACGACACCGTGCTGGCGTTCGGCGGCGACGGCACGGTCAACGAGGTCGCGAACGGCCTCGTCGGCACCGAGACCGCGCTCACGCTGCTGCCCGGCGGCAACAACAACGTCGTCGCGAAGCTGCTCGGCATCCCGACCGACGTCGTCGACGCCACCGAGCACCTGCTCGGCCTCGCCGACGCGTGGGCGCCGCGCACGGTCGACCTCGGCACGGTCAACGGCCGCCACTTCACGTTCGCCGCCGGCATGGGGCTGGACGCGAGCGTCGTCGAGCGCGTGGACCGCAACCCGGCCCTCAAGAAGCGCTTCGGCCCGTTCTACTACGTCGAGTGCGCGATCACGACGTTCCTGTCCAAGTACGTCGTGAACCCGCCACGGCTGGAGGTCGAGGTGGACGGCCGGACCGTCGGCGGTGTGTCGCTGTTCGTCCAGAACGCCGAGAACTACACGTACTTCAACGCGCGCGCCGTCCCGCTGGTGGAGGGCGCGCGCTTCGACTCGGGCAGCCTCGCCGGCGTCGTGCTCACGCGCGCCCGTCCTTACGACGTCCCGACGGTCACCTTCCGTGCGCTGTCCGGCGCCGCCCGGATCGCCAAGCACAAGGGCGTGGACGCGTTCGGCGCCTTCCACGAGGCGGTCGTGCGCTCCACCGACGGGCGCACGATCCCGATCCAGGTCGACGGTGACCACATCGAAGACGTGACGGAAGCGCGCTTCGGGATCATCCCGAGCGCGCTTCACGTCGTGGCCTGATCGCTACCGCTGGAGCGTGATCGTCCGTCGCGTCGTCGCCGCGGGCTTGCCCCAGTCGCGCATCTGCACGGACAGGGTCAGCTTCACGCGCTTCGGCCCGCCCTTGGCCGCCAAGCGCTTCGCGATCGCCGACGAAGGCTTGAGCGTCACCGTCACGCGGTGCGGGCCCCAGCAGCGGACATCGGTGCTCTTGAGCGTCGCGCTCTTGAGCTTGAGCCGCTTGCGGTCACGGCTGGAGACGGTCAGCTTCACCGTGCCGTCCATCGCGCCGGTGCAGCTGATCGGGACCTTCAGGCCGCGCTTGGTGAACGACGTGCGCGTCACGCGCGAGCTCAGCGAGCCCAGCCGGTAGGTCGCCGGCGAGTCGATCATGGGCGGCAGGATCGTGCTCGTCGGGGGCAGCGGCGCCGGCTGCGGCGTCGCACCGCCCGGCGCGGCCGGGTCGCCGATCGCCAGATCGAACGTCTCACGGCTCGTGTTGCCGGCCTCGTCGGTCGCGCGGACCTCGATCGTGTGCGGCCCGGCCCCCGTGATCTGGATGTTGGGCTTGGCGTCCTCGGCCTTCGGCTTGCCCGGCGTGAGGTCCTCGATGGTGACGTTGCGGTACTGCATCCGGTCCTCGCCACCGTGGTTCTGCAGGCCGATGTAGCCGCGGGCGAACTGCCGCAGCGTCGTGCTCGGGTCCCCGGCGCGATCCGAGTTCAGGCCCGGGAGGTTGTCCCACTCGTTGATCACGTCGCCGTTGCGGCTGATCTTGTAGTGCTGGCCCACGACCTCGATCTCGTAGTCCTCCCACTGACCGCGCTTCGGCAGGCCGATGTCCTCGATGCCGTTGTTGTCGAACGTGTAGACCGAGCCCGTCTTGCGCGACTCGCCCTCCTCGCCGTCGTAGAGCTGGATCTCGTGGCCGCAGTTGATCGCGACCCACGCCGGCTCGTCCGCGGCGGCGCCGGCCTTCGAGCACTCGTGCACCCGCGGCGTCTGCTCGGGGTTCGGGAAGCGCACGAACACGCCGCCGTTGGAGTCGCCCTCGGGGCGGCCCTCCTTGAACTGCAGCTTCAAGCGGAAGTCGCCGAAGTCCTGCGTCCTGTAGTAGAGCATCCCGAGCGACTCGCTCTCGGTCGGCGAGATGCCGCCCAGGTCCACGTCCTTCTCGCCGGGCTCCATGCGCTCGAACCCGCCGTCACCCACCTGCTGCCACTGCGCGAGGGTGCTCGCGGACTCGTCGAGCAGCACGTGCTCGTCGACGGCCGAGTATGTCGTCCACGGGCCGCCGTCGACCCGGTATTCGGTCAGCACCGTGCCCGAGCCGGCGTCGCCGTCCTGCGCGTCGAGCGTGACCTTGACCGGCCCGGTCGCCGGGTTGCCCACCTGCTCGGCCTCGATCGCCGGGGCCGCGCCGTCGATCCGGTAGGCGAGCTGCTTGGTGTTCTCGACGTTGCCGTTGGCGTCGGTCGCGTAGTAGCTGACGACGTGCTCGCCCGGTTCGCTGATCGTGAACGGGCCCTCGTAGACGCGCTCCGGGCCCTCGCCGACGCGGTAGTAGACCTTGTCCAGCTGCCCACGGGCGCCGTCGTCGGCCTTCAGCTCCACCGCGGGGGCGGACGTCCACCAGCCGAACTGGCCCTGCGTGCCGCCGGTCAGCGTGGCCGTCGTGCGCGGCGCGAAGCGGTCCGAGCAGTCCACGCGGAACCAGTCGAACGCGGCGTAGCTCTCGGAATCTGCGTTGTCGGAGACCTTGAGGCCGATCTTCAGCGAGTTCGGGTCGCCGAGGTCGTCGAGCTCCGGCCCGATCTGCTGCCAGGTCTCGCCGTTGGTCGAGCCCTCGGCGATGTACGTCCCAGAGCCGTCAGTGCTCACGCGCAGGTACACGTGTTTGGGCGTCGAGATCTCCGGCCCGGCCTTGATCTCCTCCTCGGAGTCGCGCGTCGCCACCCACTCGTACTGGGAGAACCCGTTCTTGGCGATGTAGGTGATCTTCGCGAACGTGTTGTCAGCGCCCTCGCTCTGCCACAGCACGATGCCGGCCTGCTGGCCCTCGGCGTTGAGGGTGGAGACGTCGATCTTGGTCTGCACCTGCCAGCCGCCGTCGGGCGCGTTCTGGAGCAGGACGTTCTTGGCCGAGGCCTGGTCGCCGATCATGTCGCCCGCGCGGACCTTCAGCCGCAGCGCGCCCTCGACGAAGGAGCGCGCGGCCGCGTCCTCACGCAGGACCGTCCACCGCGGGTCGAGCGCCGTGGCGTTGAACTCGTCGTCGAGGTTCGGCGTGCAGTTCGCGGCCGGCCGGATCGCGAACGCGACAGACTTGACCTCCTCGGCGTTGCCCTTGCGGTCGGTCGAGCGGTACTCGACCTTGTAGTCCCCGGCCTGCTGACGGCGAATCGGGGCCGAGTAGCCCAGCCACGGCCCGTCGTTGACGCGGTACTCGGTCTTCTCCACGCCGCTGCCCGGCGTGGCCTCCGCGGCGTTGAGCGTCAGCGTGACCGGACGGCGGTAGACGTTCGGCGCCTCGTCCGGCGTGGCCGGGGTCAGCGTCGCGGTCGTGACCGGCGCGGTCGCGTCGGTCTCCGCGATCACGTCGACCTGGACCGTCTTGCTGTCCTTGGCGCCGTCGGCGTAGGTCACCGTCAACGTCGCGGTGAACCTGCCGGCGCGCGGATACGTGTGCGTCGGGTTGGCGTCGGTCGACTTGGCCGAGCCGTCACCGAAGTCCCACTCGAACGTCTTGCCGCCCGAGCCGCGGCTCGAGAAGCGCGCGGCGAGGTCGCCGATCGCGAACGCCCGCGGGTTCGCGCCCGGGGTCGGGGCGCCACCGACGTAGTCGTAGCGGTACAGGCCGACGCGGGTGCCGGCGCGGAAGAAGCCGTCGTAGGTCTGGACGTAGAGCGCGCCGTCGGGCCCGAACTTGGAGTCCATGTAGGAGCCGTTCCACGTGAGCATGGTCCGCAGCGAGTCGGCCCACACCGGCAGGCCGCCCGTGCCGGCGGTCGCCGGATCCAGCAACAGCGCGTGCTTGACGGAGTCGTTGCCGTTGTTGTGCAGGAACCAACGGCCGTCCCAGTACGCGGGCCAGCGGCGTGAGTTGTCCGCGCCGGCCGCGTAGCGGTACACGGGGCCGTTCATCACGGTCAGGCCGTTGGCGGTCACGTAGGCGCAGCCCTGCTTGGGCGTCGCGTCGTAGTTCGGTGCGGCGATCGTGCCGCCGCTCGAGCGCGGACGCTCGAACTCGGGGCAGCCGTTGTTGCCGCCCTTGTTGCCACGCGACCACCAGAGGTTGTTGCCGCGGACCTTGCCGGCGTCCGCGCCGGTGCCGGTCTCGTGCGGCAGCTCGACCAGGCCCGTGTTGTTGGGCGAGTCGTTGCGCAGGTTGTCGCAGTCGTACCAGCCGTCGGTGCCGCCCGAGGCCGGGCCGCCGGGCACGTACCCCGGCCCGTTGGCCGTACGCGGGCTGCCGTCCGCGAGGCGGTCGCGGTAGGCCTGCTTGGAGCCCATGCAGTACGGCCAGCCATAGTTGCCGGCCCGCGTGATCTGGGCGGCGTTCTCGTAGGTCGACGGACCCCAGGTCGCGTTCGGCTGCTGGGCGTCCGGGCCGACCCACGCGGTGTACGGCGTGTCCGTCTTGGGGTCGATCGACAGGCGGCTCGGGTTGCGCAGGCCCATCGCGTAGATCTCGGGCTTGGTCTTGCCGCCCCCGCCCTCCTGGCCGTCGAACAGGTTCGGGCCGTTCGGCGAGCTGGCGTCCGGCAGCGAGTACGTGCGGCCGACCCCCGGCTCGGTTCCCGCCGGGATGTCCTCAAGCGGATTGAAGCGCAGCAGCTTGCCGTTGTAGTCGTTCGTGTTGCCCGCGGTCCGGCGCGCGTCCTGGTAGGAGTAGTTGGCGGTGCCGCAGTGCGCGCTGGAGGCCTCGCCCGCGGGGCCCACCGGGCACTTGGCGAGCGGGTTGTTGCCCGAGTAGCCGAGCGGGCCCGTGACCGCCTCCTCGCCCGCGTTCTGCGAGGAGTTCGTGTCCCCCGTGGTGACGTAGAGGTTGCCCTGGCTGTCGAAGCCCATGCCCCCGCCGACGTGGCAGCAGGAGTAGATCTGGGCGTCGTACTTGAAGATGATCCGCTCGGAGTCCAGGTCGAGCTGCTTGGTCTGCCGGTTGACCGTGAAGCGCGAGATGCGCGGCTGCGACAGCTTCGAGATCCGCCGCTCGAGCGGCAGGCCGGCCGGCTTGGTCGCCGGGTTGAAGGTCGGGAAGTACTGCAGGTAGACGTAGCCGTTCTCGGAGAACTTCGGGTCGGCGACGATGCCGATCAGGCCGTACTCCATCTTGTGGTTGTCCTGGTCGGTGCGCTCGCCGCCCTGGCCGCCGTCGCCGTAGACCGCGAGCGTGCCGGCGCGGGTGACGCCGCTGTTCTCGGCGCCCGTGTACTGCGCGGGGTCGAAGATGTGCACCGAGCCGCAGCCGACACCGACGTTCGGGTCCGCGTGGTTGAAGGCACGCGCGAACGCCGGGACGCCGATCAGCGCGCCGCGCTCGGCGTCCGTGCGGCAGTCGCCGCGGCCGATGTACAGCACCCAGCCGTTGTCGGCGATCGACAGGCCGTGGGATTCACCGCTCGTGGCCAGGCCGGTCACGGTCGCCCCGGAGCTCATGAGCTTGGTCGCCTTGTAGTTGCTGTTGATCGTCGCCTTGCAGTCGGCGCGCACCAGGCCCGTGGTCCACTGCAGCGCGCCGAGCACGTGCTTGGAGAGCGTGTCGTCCCAGGCGGCCGTCGTGCGGCCCATGCCCATGTAGAACGAGCGACCGCCCTGGAAGTCATGGCACCACGAGATCGGATGGTCGGTGCCGCCGACCGCCGTGCCGTCGCCGGCGCTCTCGGTGGGCGCGTGGTAGCGCGCGACCACGTGCGTCTTGCCGGTCGGGCGGCTCCGCCACTGGTACCAGACGTCGTTGCGCTCGGCCTGCAGCGGGAGCTCGCGCGTCGCCGGGTGCACGCGGTCGCCCGCGACCAGCGTCTTGGCGGCGGTCTCGCCCGCCGAGGTGGGGCGCGCGCCGATCAGGCTGGTGACGAAGTCCGAACCGGGTTGCAGCGTGGCCGTGGAACCGATGCCGAGGAAGCCGTTGCCGCGCTCGACGTAGCTCTGCAGCGCCGCCTCGCCGCCGGGGTCGAGGACGTCGCCGCCGACGTTGAGGAACACCAGCGACTGGTAGTCGGCGAGCTTGGACGAGTTGATGTCGTCCACACCCGCGGCCTCCTCGACCGTGAACCCGTTGGCGGTCCCGAGGGCCTTCATCGCGGCGACCGCCGCGGTGTTGGTCGCGTTGTCGGCGCCCTTGAGCACGAGCACCTTCGGGCCCGTCTGTGCCTGGGCGGTCCCCGCACCGAACGCGCTGAGCGCGAGTGCGAGCACCAGTGCCCACAGCCAACGTCCCCTCATTGCCTGCTCTCCCCTGTCGAACATCACGACTTCCCCTTCAACGTCACCGTCTGCGTGTCGGCCGGCGCACCCGTCATGCGCAGCGTCAACTTGACCTGCACGGACCCCGTCGTCCGCGCGAGCCGTGTGCGAATGGCGGAGGAGGGCCTGAGCGACACCGTCGCGCGACCCTCTTCCCCGCAGTCGAGCGTCTTGGACGCCAGCGTGCTCGACTTCAGCTTCAGCTTGCGAGCGATGGCACGGGTGACCGTCGCGATCAGCTTCCCGCGCCGGACGCCCTGGCAGCTCACATTCACGCGGAACCGCCCGGCGCGCAGCGCGGTGAGCGTCCGCACCCGGGTCGAGACGTCCGCGATCGCGGCGAACGGCTTCGGCGCCGTCGTGGAGGGGGCCTGCTGGCGCGGGGCCTCGAGCACCGTCGGGGCGCGGACCGTGAAGCGAACGCTCCTGTAGTTCTCGACGTTGCCCACCTGATCGGTCGAGCGGAAGTCGAGCTGATAGACCTGCCGGTGGGTCAGGTCGAACGCGCCCTCGTACGGCTTCCATGCGCCGCCGTCGACGCGGTACTCGGTGCTGACCGCGCCCGAGCTGTCCTCCCCGTCCGAGCGGGTGAACGCGACGCGCGCCGCGTTGACGTACTCGGCCACCGGCGCCGCGCCGTTGAGCAGCACGGTGGTCGTGGGCGCGAGCGTGTCGACGCGGATGTCCATCGACTTCCACGGCTCCTCGTTGCCGGCGGCGTCGACCGACCGGTACTGCACGACCTGCGTGCCGGTCCCGCCGACGGCGAACGTGTCGGCGTACGGCGTCACCGGGGCCTCCCCCACGCGATATTCGGTCCTCGTGACGCCGGAGCCGGAGCCGTCCTGCGCGCCCAGCGTGACCTTGACGTCGCTGTCGTTCCAGCCGTTCGCGGGCGGCGACTGCGGGTAGGTGACCGCGGACGTCGCCGGCGCGGTGGCGTCGACCTTGGCCCGGATGCTCTTGAACGCGCTCGGGTTGCCGGCCCGGTCGTAGGCGCGGTACTCGATGTTCAGGTCACCCTCGTCGGTGATCGCCACCGGCCCCGAGTAGGTGCGGCCGGGCCCGCCGTTGACGCGGTACTGGATGCGCTCGACGCCCGAGCCGTCGCCGTCGTCGGCGCCGATCGTGAGCGTGGGCGGCGTGCGGTGCCACCCGCTGGTGTCGGGCGTGCCCGCCAGCGCGCCGGACGTGGTCGGCGCGACGCCGTCGTTCGGGTACGGGTTCACGCCGTCGAGGTAGGGCATCGTGAACGAGGACTCCGCGCCCTCGAGCGTGAGCGCCATCAGGTGCGCGACGCGATCGCCGCCCCCGCTCGTCCCGGACGGCAGTGTCACGGACCTCAGGGTGCGTGCCGGGTCCGGGTTGCGCACGACGTGGAAGATCGAGCACGGGGCGCCGTCCTCCCCGGTGGTCGTGTAGCGCCCCGGAACCGGCCCGATCGCGATGTGCGCGTCCGGTGTGCCGGACTGGCACCAGTCGGGGAACGCGACCGTGACCTTCTGGTCCGGCCCTTCGGTGTACGTGAGCGTGAACTCGCCGCCGCCGTCTCCGTCGGTCGTGGTGCCGAAGAAGTGCAGCTTCGTGTACCGGCGCTGCTGCCCTGGTGGCAGCTCGAGCACCTGGCCCTTGAACGCGGCGAGGTTGGCCACGTTGCCGGTCGTGTCGGGCATCCGCAGCGGGACGTCGTCGACGGTGTCGTTCGGGCCCTCGGTGACGCTCTTGGACTCCGGCATGAGGTCGCCCTTGAACGAGTAGCCACCCCGAATCTGGCTCTTGCTCCGCGTGTCGGCGCGGGTGATTCCGATCGTGTCGAGGATGCTGGTCTCGGCGGCGCGGATCGTCCGAAGCGCGCTGCAACTGTCAATCAAACATCCATCGACCGCTGCGGGTTGTCCACCCGCCGGCGCGGCGCTCCCGGTCCCCGCCGGACCGATGAGCGCGCCTCCCAACACGACTGCTCCCAGAGCAAGCGACGTCCGTGCGGACCGCATTCTCTCCCGATCTCCCCCTGCGCATTTCAGCTACGACTTGCCGTAACCTACCAGCCAATCAGAGCCAAGGTCACCGCTTTGGAATACCGGACGGCTGAAGTACCTGGCCGATTCGGTAGGTTGGGGAGCAGATCGGTGTTGGAGGAGAACATGGCGCAGGGGAAGCGGCGAGTCGTACACGCCGCGATCGGGGTCGTGCTGACCGGAGCGCTCGTCGGGTCCGTCGGTGTGGCGGGGGCGGCCGAGGAGCGCGCGGCGGACGAGCTCATCGGCATCGCGGGAGAGACGGCGTGGGACAAGCCGAATGTCAGCATCAATACCGGCGACACCGTGACGTGGCGCTGGGAGCGGGCCGGACAGCAGCACAACGTCCGCGGCGAGTCGGGACCGGAGACGGACCCGAACTGGCTGAAGGCCAACTCGGGCTTCGGCAATGACGGCGAGCTCGAGTTCACGTTCACGCAGCCCGGTTCCTACCGCTTCATCTGCGACGCCCACGCCAGCACGATGTTCGGGACCGTGACGGTCACGGGCGACCCGGTGGAGGCGACGCCGACCCCGTCGGGGACGCCCACCGGCACGCCCACGCCGGCGCCGACCGTGCGACCGACGGTGACGCCCACCCCGACGCCGGGGATGGATCGCACGACGCCGGCGCCGGTCGGGGCGGCACGTGGCGACACCGTCGCGCCCGTCATCAGCCGGATCAAGCTCAAGGCCGTCAAGCGCGGAGCGAAAGTGTCGTTCTCGCTGTCGGAGACGGCGAACGTGACCGTCCGCGTCAAGAAGGGGAAGTCGAGCGTGAAGACCATCCGCCTGTCCGCGCGGTCCGGCGCGCGCTCGCTCACGGTCCGCGGGCTCACCGGCGGGAGCTACCGCTTCGAGCTCCAGGCGCGTGACGCACGCGGCAACCAAGCCGCCGTCCAGCGCAAGTCGGTGAAGGTGAAGCGCTGATGACGCCGCAGCAGCCGCCCTTCGGCGCCGGCTCCAACCGGCGTGACTTCATGCGCAACGGGTTCAGCTCGCTCGCGCTCGTCTGCACGTTCGCCGCGCAGAGCTCGCTCAAGGGCGCTGAGATCACCCGGTCCACGGCGCCGACGTCGGCCGGGCGCCGCTTCAAGGCGGCGACGCCGTTCACGCCGTTCAGCCGCGATCTGCCGATCCCGCCCACGCTTTCGCCGGTCTCGACGCGCCAGGGCGTCGACGTCTACGCGATGGACATCCAGGAGGGCCTCACCGAGATCCTGCCGGGGTTCGAGACGCCGATCTACGGCTACGAGGGCATCTATCCGGGGCCGACGATCCGCGCGCGCAAGGGCCGCCCGACGATCGTGCGTCAGACGAACAAGCTGTCGTTCGACTCCAACGTGCACCTGCACGGCGGGTACGTACCGTCCGCGCACGACGGACACCCGATGGACGTGATCCTTCCGGGCAAGAGCTTCGACTACACGTATCCGAACGACCAGGACGCGGCCTACCTCTGGTACCACGATCACGCGCACGGGCGGACTGCGCACACGCTCTACTACGGCCTGGTCGGCTCCTATCTGCTGTCGGACGACCGTGAGGAGGAGCTCGGGCTGCCGACGGACCCCGAATTCGACATCCCGCTCACGATCGCCGATCACGCGTTCAACAAGGACGGGTCCTTCCGCTACTCCGAGAACGTGGACCTCGGGTTCCGCGGGGACACGATCCTCGTCAACGGCGCGGTGTCGCCGCGGATGGCGGTCAAGCGCCGGCTCTACCGGCTGCGGCTGCTGAACGCGTCCAACGCGCGCTCCTACACGCTCAAGCTCGGCAACGGCCGTACGCTGCTGCAGGTCGCGTCGGACGGCGGGCTGCTGGAGCAGCCGGTGCTGCGGTCCACGGTGCTGATCCACCCGGCCGAGCGGATCGAGCTGCTCGTCGACTTCCGCGGCTTCCGACCCGGCTCGGAGATCGTGCTCCAGAACATCGACGGTGAGTCCGCGGGCACGCGCAACGTGCTGCGCTTCGACGTCGAGCGGGGCGGCGGAGCCGAGGAGTTCAAGGTCCCCCGCGGCCGGATGCGCACGATCGAGAAGCTGCCCGCGCCGAACGCGAGCCGGCGCTGGGACCTGTCGCTGGCGACCGCCTCCGGGGTGCAGTGGCGGATCGCGGACCGCGGCTATGACCCCGAGCGGATCGACGTGCGTCCGCGCCTGGGCACCAGCGAGTTGTGGCAGTGGCACAACCCGTCCAACCGCATCCACCCCATGCACCTTCACGGGATGCTGTTCCGGATCGTCGAGCGCTCCAGCGGCGTCATCCATCCGGCCGATCGCAGCTGGAAGGACACCGTGGGCGTGCTGGCGGGCGAGACCGTGACCGTCCAGCCGTGGTTCGTGCCCTACACGGGGCGCTACGTGTTCCATTGCCACGCGCTCGAGCACGGCGACAAGGCGATGATGCTGCAGCTGGAGGTGGAGCGATGAAGCGCGCGCTGGCCGGTGCGGTGCTCGCGTTCGGTGCGCTCGCCTCCCCGGCGTGGGCGGAGAACCAGGTCGTCACCGGGCTCGACGTGGGGCTCAAGTGGGACAAGGAGGCCGTCAGCATCCAGCCGGGCGAGACGGTGACTTGGACGTTCCCCGGAACCCAGCAGGCGCACCACGTCGCCGGCAACGGCTCCGAGCCCGCCGACCCGGCGTGGGCCTCGTTCAACTCCCCGCTGGGTGTGCCGGCGCCGGACGCGTCGTTCACGTTCGCCACGCCCGGCGTCTACCGGTACGTCTGCACGGTGCACTCGTCCTCGATGGTCGGGACGGTGTACGTCGGCACCGCGGTGACGCCGCCCGCGCTGCTGCCGCCGAACCAGCAGCCGTTCGAGAACCAGGACGCGTCCCCGGTCACGCTCGAGAAGGTCGACGAGGACAAGGCCAAGCCGCGCCTGACGTCCGTCTCGGTGCGCCGCGCGTCCGGGCACGCCGTCCGGGTCCGCTTCCGCGTCGACGAGGAATCCACGGTCCAGGTCCGCCTGACGCGCGGGGGCCGGACGATCAAGACCGCCACGGTCGAGGGCACCGGGACGCGCAGCGTCACCGTCCGCGGCGCCCGGCCCGGCCGCTACCGCGTCGAGCTGCGCGCGACCGACATCGCCGGCAACCGCTCGCCGCTCAAGCGCACCACGATCACCGTGCGGTGAGGATGTGGAGGCTGGCCGGACGCTCGTACGTGCGGCCAGCCCCCCACCCTTTGGCCAGGTAGGCCCATAGGTGTTCGGTGCGGGTCGCGAGACCATTCGGGACATGACCTCCCCCCAGCCTCAGCCGAAGCTCCCGCAGCTGGTCGCCGCCGCGCTGGCCAAGCGCACCGCGCACGATCGTCAGCGCGAGCTCGTCCGCGCGTCGCTGCTCTGCCGCTAGCGCCCGATGCCCGGGATCTTGTCGGCCAGCTCGCCGAGCGGCCCGAGATCCTCGCGCAGCGCGTCCAGGCGGGCAATCACGTCGCGCATCAGCGGCTCGAGCTCGTCGACGGAGTCGCGCACGGCGCGCATGTCCTCGTCGAGCGGCTCGATGCCCTTGCGGACCTCCCGGATCTCCTGGATCGGGATGATGCGCTCATTGAGCGCCTCCACGCCCTCCCGCACGGATGAGATCTCCTTGATCGGCGCTATGCGCTCATTGAGCGCCTCCACGCCTTCGCGCACCGCCGAGAGCTCCTGAATCGGCCGGACGTCGCCGCGCAACGCGTCCAGCTTGCCGCCGAGCGTCTCGACGCCCGCCCGCACGTTGGAGATCTCCTTGATCGGCGCGACCTCTTCGCGCAGCGCGTCCATGCCCTTGCGGACCGCCGTGATCTCCTCACGCACCGCGACGAGCTCGGTCGCCATGGTGTCGACGCGCAGCAGCACGCTCTTCTCGAGCTCGGGGAGGCGGCGGGCAGCGTCGGCGACCGCCCCGAGGTCGTCCAGCAACCGTGCGAGGATCGTGGGCGG
The DNA here is from genome assembly GCF_003344625.1 of Solirubrobacter deserti. GTDB lineage: Bacteria > Actinomycetota > Thermoleophilia > Solirubrobacterales > Solirubrobacteraceae > Solirubrobacter > Solirubrobacter deserti. Next base: position 1,139,835 of record NZ_QPKJ02000001.1, read on the forward strand.
GAACAGGCTGCTCAGGTTCATCGCCCTTCGTCCTGCCCCAGGCTCCGCGCGTCCAATCGGAGCGGCCGGGGTTCTGACGCATCGCCGCGCGGCAATGACGTGGCGGCGTCAGCCGCCGGCGGCCGGCGGGTCAGCCTAGGGGCCGGCGGTGGTCATACCGGATGGCGGCGTCAGCCGCCGGCGGGGATGACCCTGTACGCGTCGAACACGCTGTCGATGGCGCGTAGGCGGTTGATCGCGGCCTTCAGCGCCTGCGTGTCCCCCACCTCGATCACGAAGCGGTTGCGCGTCATCGGGTGCTGGACGAGACAGCGCGCCTCGACGATGTTGATGCCGGCCTCGGCGAACGTGCGGCTCAGGTCCTCGAGCAGGCGGTGGCGGTCCCAGGCGTCGACCTGGATCTCGACCTTGAAGCCCGTCTCGTTGTCGCCGTCCCAGGAGACCGGGACGAAGCGCTCCGGGTCCTTGCGCAGCTGCTCGACGTTCGGGCAGTCGTCGCGGTGGATCGTGATGCCGCGGCCGAGCGACACGTAACCGACGATCGGGTCGCCGCTGACGGGTCGACAGCACTTGGCCAGCCGCAGCGGGACGTCGCTGACGCCCTCGACGCGGATGCCGAACTTGGCCGCGTTGCCGTCCGGGCGGCGCAGCGCGGGCGCCTTGCGGCGCTCGAGCAGCAGGTCCTCGCCCGGCTTGGGCTCCTCGACGCCGGCCTCGCCCTGCTTGAGGCGCTGCAGGACCTTGTTGACGACGACCTTGGGCGAGATCTTCGCGCCGCCGAGCGCGATGTAGAAGTCGTCGGCCTTCTTGAAGCCGAGCTCGCGGATGACGTCGGCCAGCAGGGGCGAGCCCGTCAGCTTCTGCGCGGGCAGGCCGGCCTTGTTGAGGTGCTCCTGCAGCAGCTCGCGGCCGGTGTGCTCGGAGTCGTCGCGGCTCTCGGCCTTGAACCAGGCCTTGATCTTGTTGCGGGCGCGGGTCGTCTTGACCAGCGCGAGCCAGTCGCGCGACGGGCCGCGCTCGCGCTTGGACGTGAGGATCTCGACGATGTCGCCGCTCTGCAGCTCGTAGTGGAGCGGGACGATCTTGCCGTTCACGCGCGCGCCGACGCAGCGGTGGCCGACGTCCGTGTGGATCTCGTACGCGAAGTCCAGCGGCGTGGCGCCGATCGCGAGCGACTTGACCTCGCCCTTGGGCGTGAAGACGAAGACCTCGTCCTCGATCAGCTCGCCGCGCAGCTGGTCGGTGAACTCGGTCGGGTCGTCGGGATCGCCCTGCCAGTCCAGCAGGCCCTTGAGCCACTGCAGGCGGGCGCTGGTCGCGTCGACGGCGCCCTTGGTGCCCTCCTTGTAGCGCCAGTGCGCGGCGACGCCGTACTCGGCCGTCTCGTGCATGTCGCTGGTGCGGATCTGGATCTCCAGCGGGCGCCCCTCAGGCCCGATCACCGTCGTGTGGAGCGCCTGGTACATGTTGAACTTCGGCATCGCCACCATGTCCTTGAAGCGGCCCGGAAGGGGCTTCCACAGGGAATGGATGACGCCGACGGCGCCGTAGCAGTCCTTGACGGAGTCGACGATCACGCGCATCGCCGTGAGGTCGTAGATCTCGTTGAACTCGCGGCCCTTGCGGGTCATCTTCGAGTAGATCGAGTAGAAGTGCTTGGCGCGGCCGGAGATCTCCGAGCGGATGCCGAGCGCCTCGAGCTCCTTCGCCAGGTAGCCGCCCGCCTTGGCCACGTAGCGCTCGCGCTCCTCGCGCTGTTGGTTGACCAGGCCCTTGATCTCCTGGTACTTGCGCGGGTGCAGCGTCGCGAACGCGAGGTCCTCGAGCTCCCACTTGATCGCGTGGATACCCAGGCGGTGCGCGAGCGGCGCGTAGATCTCGAGGGTCTCTTTGGCCTTCTCGATCTGCTTCTGCTTGGGCATCGCGCCGAGCGTGCGCATGTTGTGCAGGCGGTCGGCGAGCTTGATCAGGATGACCCGGATGTCCGTGGCCATCGCGACCATCATCTTGCGGTAGTTCTCGGCCTGCGCCTCGTCGCGCGACTGGAACGTGATGCCGGTGAGCTTGGTGACGCCGTCCACGAGGCCCGCGACCTCGTCGCCGAAGCCCTCGCGCACCTCGTCCAGGCTCGCTGTCGTGTCCTCCACCGTGTCGTGCAGGAGCGCGGCGCACAGCGTCTCGGTGTCCAGCCGCATGCCGGCGCAGATGCGCGCGACACCGACCGGGTGCGTGATGAAGTCCTCGCCCGACTGGCGGCGCTGATCGGCGTGGTGCTCGCACGCGAACAGGAAGGCCTGCAGGACCTTCTGGCGGTCCACGGGCCGCGCGACCTCGTCCGCGTGCTCGGAGACGATCGCGAACAGGTCCTGCAGCAGCTCGTGCTCGAGCGGCGTCAGGTCGTCCGGGATGTCGAAGGCGCCGTCGTCCTCACAACCCGCGAGGTCGACCGGCTTGTGCTGCGCGATCGCGATGACGGACCCGTCACCGTTGCCGGTCACGGGGCTGTGGCCGTCGATCGACTCCTCCTCGATCAGGCCGCTTGTCGCCTCATGTTCGCGCTGGTCAGAAATCGTCTGCCGTCCTCAAGCCGTCGCTGGTAGGCCACATATGCGGCTGAGTTCTCGAGCGCGGTGCGCTGCGGGTTCTCCGCCACCTGGAGGCCCGGCCCTTCCCGATCGAAGCTGACGAGCCCCAGCTCGGAGAGGACCCGCACCACGCGGCCCGCGAGCGCCGCGGACCTCGGTTGCGGCCCCTCGCCCCGAAGCAATTGCTCGGCCGCCTCACCGCTGCACCCCCGGCACTCGCGCAGGGCGCGGAAGACGGCGGTCAGCGGGTCGCGGAGGGCGAAGTCCCATTCGTGTATTCGTAGAGCAAAGTCTAGTTCAGAGGTACCCCACGCCAGGTGGGTCCATCCCTCACCCCGCAGGACCGCATGTCGAGTCGGCGGGTCCACCGCCACCAGGTGGACGTACCGGTCCGCCAGCTCGGGAGCGTCCTCGAGCGCCGCCCATGAGGTCAGCGCGAATCCGCCGACGCGCTCGGCGAGCACCCGCGCTCTGTGTGGTGCGTGCGCGGTCACCGCGAGAACCGGCTCGCCTGACGCGACGAGATCGCCGAGGAGGCCGGCGATGCCGGAGCCGCGCAGGTCGCGAGTGAGGCGGTTGGGCGCGGCGAGGCCGTGGGCGGCGTGGCCGTGGGCAGGCGCGGCGTGCCCGGCGTGGGCGGGCGCGGCGAGGCGCGCGGCGGCGCCCCCGCCGGATTCGTCCCATGCGGCGAGGTCGCGGTCGAACTCGCGCAGCAGGCCCGGCGCGAACGCGGACTCGCCGACCAGCTCGATCGGGGCGGCGCTGCACCGCTGGGCGCGGCGGAGCACGAGCTTCGGCGAGACCGCGCCGTTCCAGCGGTCGATCTCGAGCCGGACGGCGGCGTCGGCGGGCTCGTCGGGCTCGACCGGGAGCGTGCCGCCGTTGCCGAACGCGACGCAGCGGGACTTCGCGCCGCCCGCGCTGAGCGTGAAGCGCACGTGGCGGCCCTCGCTCATCGGCTCCGGGTTGATCAGGTGCGCGGACGGGACGAGCAGCGTGATAGGCGGGTTGCCGGCGCCGAACGGGGCGAGCTGCTGGAGCTCCTCGGCGAGGTCCATCGTCAGCGCGTCGCCCTGGGCGACGGCGTCCACGCGGACCTCGGGGCGCAGGTCCTCCTCGCTGAGCACCTCGTTGGCGTGCGCGAGGAACGCCGCGCGGAACGCGTCCACCTGGTCGGCGGCGATCGTCAGGCCGGCCGCGGCCTTGTGACCGCCGTGGCGCAGCAGGTGCTGCGCGCTGGCGTTGAGCCCGCCGAGCAGGTCGAAGCGGGGGATCGAGCGGCCCGAGCCCGAGCCCTCCTCGCCTTCGAGGGCGATCAAGACCGCGGGACGGTGGTGGCGCTCGGCGATCCGCGACGCGACGATCCCGATCACGCCCGGGTGCCAGCCCTCGGCCGCGAGCACGAGCGCGTTGCCCTCCGGATGCTCGGCGACCAGCGCCTCGGCCTCGAAGCGGATGCGGGTCTCGACGTCGCGGCGCTCCGTGTTGACCGCGTCCAGCTCGGCGGCGACGGCGCGGGCGCGCTCACGGTCCTCCGTGAGCAGCAGCTCGAGTCCGGCGTCCGCGCGGTACAGGCGGCCGGAGGCGTTCAGGCGCGGGCCGAGCCGGAAGCCGATCGCGCTCTCGTCGAGCCCGCTCGGGTCCACGCGGGCGACGTCCATCAGCGCGCGCAGGCCGACCTTGCGCGTGGCCGCGAGCGCCTTCAGGCCCTCGCGCACGAGCCGGCGGTTCTCGCCCTGCAGCGGCACGACGTCCGCGACCGTCGCCAGCGCGACCAGATCCAGGTCCTCCTCGGCCCAGTTCGGGTCCATCCCGTTGGCCGCCAGCAGCGCCATCGCCAGCTTGTGCGCGACGCCCGCCGCGCACAGCTCCGGGCACGGGTAGCCGTTCACACGCGGGTGCACGATCGGCGCTTCCGGGAGGCGGCCGTCCGCGCGCGGCGAGTGGTGGTCGGTGACGATGACCTCCAGGCCGAGCGCCTGCGCCGCCGCGACCTCGTCCACCGCGGTGACCGCACAGTCGACCGTGATGAGCAGGTTCGTCCCGCGCGCGGCGAGCTTCTCGACGGTCGCCAGCGCGAGCCCGTAGCCGTCGTCGATCCGCGACGGCAGGTACCAGTCCACGTCGGCGCCGAGCGTTCGCAGCGCGCGTACGAGGATCGCCGTCGAGCACACGCCGTCCACGTCGTAGTCGCCGTGCACGGTGATCCGTGCGCCGCGCCGGACGTGGCCGAGGATCCGCTCGGCGACCTCCATCAACCCAGGCCACTCCTCCAGCCCGTGCCGGACGCCCGCGGCCAGGAACGTCCGCGCCGCCTCCGGCTCGCCCAGTCCGCGCCGCACCAGCACCTGCGCCAGCACGTGCGAGCAGCTGAGCTCGGCGGCGAGCCGCGCGGCCGCCGCGAACTCGTACGGTGCCACTGACATCCGCGCGTCCACGACCCAGAACGCTAGGTCCGCGGGTGGACGGAACCGCGAACCCAAACGGGCCAGGCCCGTTTATGTTGGAGGGCATGGACGACGGGGCGATCGCCGCGCTGCGGGATCTGTACAGCGACCTGGAGATCGACGGGCGGGTGCTGGACCTGTGCGGTGGCGGCTACCAGTACTTCGAGGTGCCGCCGGACGCGCTGGTCGAGTTCGACGGCGAGGACAGGACGGAGTTGCCGTACGCCGACGCCGAGTTCGACGACGTCGTGTGCCTGCTGCGCGGGCTCGCGCACCCGAACGAGACGCTGGTCGAGGTGGCACGCGTGCTCAAGCCGGGCGGGCACTTCGTGTGCTCGTTCGTCGGCGGCGCCGACGACGCGGGCCGCGTGCGCAAGCTGCGCAAGTACTTCGACGGCGCGCCCGCGTTCGGCGGCGCCGAGAGCGACCTGCGCACGTCGCTTACCGGCTCGGGCGACCGCCTCTGGGCCGTCTGGGCCGTGCGCCGCCGTTAACCACCGCGGGCCGCCCGAGAAACCGGGCGGCCCGAGAAGGTCGGATGATCGGGGTGGGGCGGTGGGCTGCCCCGCCTTCCCATCTAGTGCGTCGCGATGCGGCCTTCGGCGCGCATCTGGCGCAGGCCGAGCCACCAGAAGAACCCCATGCCCAGAAGGGCGCCCGGGATTGCCTCCAGGCCGACCAGGAAGTTCGTGTCGTCCTGGCCGGGAACGCCCAGGTTGACGAGCAGCCCGAACAGGATCGAGCCGACCAGCGCGCCCACGAACGCGCCCACGATCCCGCCCCAGAAGTGGTCGGGCAAAAAGACGGTGAAGTGCCAGAGGGCGAGGCCCATCATGGCCCAGATCAGCAGAGCCATCAGCGCGGCCTCCCGTGACGCCGGTTGCGCGGCTTGCGTTCCTTGGCCGCTTCGTTGTCCCCGTTGCCGCCGTTGGCCGGCGGCGTGCTGCCGTCCCCACCACTCGGCGGGGTGACGCCGCCGTTCGCCCGGGCGCGGGCGCGACGGCCACCCACCGGGCGCCCGCCGGCGGCCGCCGCCGCCGCCGTCGCGGCCGGCTGGCGCGTGGTCGACTCTTCTTGGATCCCGAGGTCCTGCACCATCTCCTGGAACTCGGTCGCCGAGACCTCCTGGCCGGGAGGCGCGGACACCGAACGGCGCTTGCGCTCCTTGGGCTGGACGTCGATCGGGCCGCCCTGGTCGGCGACCGCGTACGCGGGCACCGTGCCGAGGCGCTCGAGGATGCGCGCGTGGCGGGCGCGGAACGCCGGCTCGCGTTCCTTCCAGTGCTGGAGCACCGGCGTGGCGATGAAGATCGAGGAGTAGGTACCGGACGCGATGCCGATGAACAGCGCGAACGCGAAGTCCCGCAGGGTCTCGCCGCCGAACAGCATCAGCGCGAGCACCGGCAGCAGCGTGCAGAAGGACGTCGCCAGCGAGCGGACGATGACCTCCGACAGCGACCGGTTCACGATCTGCGAGAACGCGGCGCTCGGCATGCGTGGCACGTTCTCTCTGATTCGGTCCATCACGATGATGGTGTCGTACAAGGAGTAACCCAAGACGGTCAGGAGCGCCGCGACCGTCGACGTCGTCACCTCCAGGCCGAGCAAGGCGTAGACGCCGGCGACGATCAGGATGTCGTGCATGACGGCGATCAAGACCGGCACGGTGAACTTGGGCTCGAACCGCAGCGCCAGGTAGACCGTGATCACCAGCAGCGACGCGATGATCGCGATCAAGGCGGAGTTCGCGACCGACTCGCCGAAGCTCGGGCCGATCTCCTCCACGTTCGGTTCCGGGTTGCCGAACTCGTCGTCGAGCGCGTTGTTGACCGCGTCGACGTCGACACCCTCCTCCGTGGAGATCTGGACGACATTCGGGCCGAGCGCCTCGTTGTCGAGCGTCTGGATCTTCGCGTCGGCGAGACCGAGCGGCGCGACCGTCTCGCGCACCTGGTCGACCGTCGCGGCCTCGCGCAGCGGCGCGGTGATCCGCGAGCCGCCCTCGAAGTCGATGCCGAAGTTGATGCCGTTGGCCGACATCGCCAGCGCGCAGGCCAGCAGGATGATGCCCGACGCGGAGAAGAACCACTTGGCCTTCCCCATGTAGTCGATCTTGAAGTCGTGCTTCTTCTCGCCCGCGCCGAGCGCCCACTTGCCGCTCAGCAGGCGCGTGTTGCGCAGCGAGTACAGGATCGCCTGCGTCGCGAGCACCGCGGTCAGCAGCGACAGGATGACGCCGAGGCCGAGGGTGAAGGCGAAGCCCTGCACGCCCGAGGTGGCGAGGATGAAGAGGATGAACGCGACGAGGAACGTGACGATGTTCGCGTCCACGATCGCCGTCAGGCCCTTGCGGTAGCCCGTGACGATCGCCGTGCCGACCGATCTCCCGGCCCGCACCTCCTCTTTGACGCGTTCGAAGATGACGATGTTCGCGTCCGCGGCGACGCCGAGCGTGAGGATCATGCCCGCGATGCCCGGCAGCGTCAGCGTGATCGGGATCAGCTTGACGACGGCGAACGTGTACAGCGCGTAGATGACCATCGCGAGCGTCGCGACGATGCCCAGCACGCGGTAGAAGACGATCAGGAAGAGCGCGACGATGATGAAGCCGGCGATGCCCGCGAGCAGGCCCTGGTCGAGCGCCTGCTGACCGAGCGTCGCGGACACCTGCGAGCGCGAGACCTCGGTGAGCTCCAGCGGCAGGGCGCCGATCTTGAGGATCGTCGCCAGGTCCTGGGCGGACTCGATCGTGAACGAGCCGGAGATCTGCGCGCCGGTCGAGCCGTCAATCCCCTCGGAGTTCTCGCGCCAGTTGATGTACGGCGCGGAGACGAGCTCGTTGTCGAGGGCGATCGCGAAGTGCTGCGAGGTCTGCAGCGGGTCCCCGCCGAGGGCGTTGTCCGCGCCTCGCTCGGCGACGTGCCGCGTGATCGCCTGGAAGGCGGCGCGACCCTTGTCGGTGAAGTTGAACGTGACGATCGGCTCGTTGCCGAGCGTCGTGTCGAAGCTCTGCTCCGGGTCCTTGATGTCCGTGCCGGAGAGGCCGGGACGGTCCTGGATGACCCACCAGCGGTCGGGATCGGGATCGTCGGGCTCGGCCTTCTGCTCGCGCAGGACCAGCACGCCCGCGGGCACCTCGATGACCTCGGCCTTGCTGCGCAGGTTCTCCGGGACGGAGTCGAGCGCGTCCTCACGCGAGGGGAAGTTGCTGCCGGACGGGCCGATCGGCTCCTTCGTGTCCCGGTTGAACACGTAGAAGGCCGGCTCGCGCGCGGCGACGGACGGGCCGCCGGGCGAGTCGTCGTCGAGCGGGTTCAGACCCGTGCCGATGCCGACGTCCGTGCACTTGGACGCCTGCTCGACGGCCGTGCGCAGTCCGCTGATCGCCTGACGCTGGTTGGAGTTCTGGTCCGGGTCGGTCTTGCAGTCCTCGTTGAGGAGGTTCGCTTCCCAGTCGTAGAAGTACAGCTGGGCGGTCGAGCCGACCTGCTCGGCCGCGGCCTCGGCGTCGGTGACGCCCGGCAGGTTGACCTCGATCTGGTCGTTGCCGGTCTGCATGAGCTCGGCTTCGGAGACGCCGAACTCGTTCACGCGCTGCTGCATCAGGTCCAGCGTGCGCTGCATCGCCTCGGGCGTGAGCGGTGATTGAGGCGTGCCTTCCGCCTTGTAGACCAGCTGCGAGCCGCCCTGGAGATCCAGGCCCAGCACCGTTGGCTTGGTGGCCACGACGTAGATCGATCCCCCGACCAGGAGGGCTACGAGCAGCAGGATGAAAGATGATCGGCGGCGTTCAGACATGCGAAATCACGCGAAGAGGGTACTCGGGCGCGGCGACGGCCGCTGCGCGGACGGATAGGTTTTCTGGCGCTACCTGGACGGCGTCAGGACGAGCAACAAGCCGCCGTCATCATCGTAGGCCGGAAACAGATCCGCGACCGCTTTCGCGGGCAGATCGCCTTCGGCGTTGACGACGACCGACTTCCCGAGACGGCGGACTCCCCATTCCAGGGCCGTCCCGACATGATCCTCGCCTCCGTCGAAGTCGAGGCCGAGGACATCTCGCACCGGCCGGCCGATGACCTTCTCGTCGGAGAGACCGGTGAGCTCGCGAGAGCCACGGCCGCAACCGATGATCCGGCCCTCCTTGTCACAGACGAAGAAGGCGGCGTTGGGCGCGGGGTAGTAGTCGTCCAACAGCTCGAACAGGAAGCCGAAACCGCACTTCGAGCACCCTTTGGGCACGTTGCGGAAGCCGGACGTCCGCTCATTGGCGGTCGTGCGGTTGCCGCAGTTCGGGCAGATGAACAGATGGGCCATCAGAGAAGTGAGGGTAGCCCTGGCCTTAAACGGACGCTATGGGCTGTTTGGCTAGAACAGCCCGGCCGGCTCCTGCGGGGGTTCCAGGCCCAGGTGCCGGAAGGCGTGCGGGGTCGCGCAGCGCCCCCGTGGGGTGCGCTGGATGAAGCCGCACTGGAGCAGGTACGGCTCGTAGACGTCCTCGATCGTGTCCTGCTCCTCGTGCACGGCGACCGCGAGCGTGGACAAACCAACTGGTCCGCCTCCGAACCGCTCGCAGATCACGGCGAGAATCTCGCGGTCCAGCCGGTCCAGGCCCTCGTGGTCGACGCCCATGGCGTCGAGCGCCTTGTAGGCCGTCTGCGCGTCCACGGCGCCGTTGCCGTGGACCTGCGCGTAGTCGCGCACGCGCTTGAGCAGGCGGTTGGCCACGCGCGGGGTCCCGCGCGAGCGCTCGGCGACGGCGCGCGCACCGTCCATGTGGACGGCCACGCCGAGCACGTGCGCGCTGCGGGCGACGATCGCGGCCAGCTCCTCGGCGTCATAGAGATCCAGCCGGTGCTGGATGCCGAAGCGGTCGCGCAGCGGGGTGCTGAGCAGGCCCGCGCGGGTGGTCGCCCCGATCAGCGTGAACGGCGGGATCGGCAGCGTGACGACCTTCGCCCCCGCTCCCACGCCGAACGTGATGGGCAGCTCGCCGTCCTCCATCGCGGGATAGAAGGTCTCCTCCACCGCGCGCGGCAGCCGGTGGATCTCGTCCACGAAGAAGACGCTGCGGGGCTCGAGGTCGGTCAGGAAGGCCGCGATGTCCCCCTTGCGCTCGAGCGCCGGGCCGGCCGTCTGCACGAACGGGACCTCGAGCTCCTCGGCCACGATCCGCGCCAGCGACGTCTTGCCCAGGCCGGGCGGGCCCGCCAGCAGCACGTGGTCGAGCGCCTCGTTGCGGGCGGCGGCGGCCTGGATGGACACCTGCAGCTGTGCCTTGAGCGCGGGCTGGCCGACGAACTCGTCCAGCCGACGCGGGCGCAGCGACTGCTCAGCTTCGTCGTCTTCGCGCACGTGCGGGGTCTGAATCCGGTCGACGTCGGCGCCGGGGGTGCGGATCATCGGCGCGACACCTTGAGGGCGTGGGTGATCAGGGCCTCCGGCGTGTCACCGGACGCGCCGTCGAGCAGCTTGTCGATCTCGTGCGCCGCGAAGCCCAGGCCGATCAGGCCTTCGCGAGCCTGCGCGTGCGGGTCGTCGCCGAGCTTGGTGACCGTGATCGGGTCGTGCTGGACGTCCGGGATCTTCGTCTTGAGCTCGACGATGATGCGCTCCGCCGTGCGCTTGCCGATGCCCGGCACGGCGGTGAGCCGCGCCGTGTCCGATGCGGCCACCGCGGAGAGCAGCTCGCGCGGCGGGCCGCCGCTGAGCACCGCCAGCGCCATCTTCGGCCCGACGCCCTGGACACCGATCAGCAGCAGGAACAGGTCGCGTTCCTCCTCGGTGGCAAAGCCCATCAGCGTCATCGCGTCCTCGCGCACGATCAGATGCGTGAAGAGCGTCACGTCCTCGCCGATGCGCGGGACGTGGCTCAGCGTCTCGGCCGACACGTTGAGGCGGTAGCCGACGCCGCCGCACGAGACGACGACGTGGTCGCCGCGCCGCACCGCGACCTCACCGGAGACGAGCGCGATCACGCGCTCACCCCGCGCGGGCTGGCGGCGCGCCGCGCCGCGGCGTGGGGCGCCGCCCCTTCGAGCGCGGCCTGCAGCGGCGCGCCGTTGGCGTGGCAGATCGCGACCGCGAGCGCGTCGGCCGCGTGGTCGGGCGTCGGCAGCTCGGGCAGCGACAGGAGGGTCTGGACCATGCGCTGCACCTGCTCTTTCCCGGCCCGGCCGGAGCCCGTGACCGCCGTCTTGACCTGCTGGGGCGTGTAGGACGCGCAGCGCACCGCGCGCTGGCCGGCGGCGAGGATGACCACGCCGCGCGCCTGCCCGACCGCGAAGGCGCTGCGAGCGTTGCTGCCGAAGTACAGGTCTTCGACCGCCACCGCTTCGGGCTTGTAGGTGTCCATCAGCTCCCCCACGCGGGCGTGGATGTGGGCGAGCCGCAGCCCGGCGTCCGTGCCCGCGCGCGTCTCGATCACGCCGCCGTCCAGCGCGACGACGCGGCCGCGCTGGTGCGCGACTACGCCGTAGCCGGTGTTGGCGACGCCAGGGTCGATCCCGAGGACGATCACGTGCACCCCCCGAATTCTGCGCGGAGGGTCGGACGCCTTCCTACGTGGGCAAGGACGAGCCCGCGAAGCCGAAGAACCAGACCGCGAACACGACCAGCGCGAGCGCGACCGACACGATCATCACCGTGTCGAGCACCCCGCCGCGTGCGGTTGACGTGCGCTCGGCGCGCATCGAGCGCAGCCACGACGCGCGGTGACGCCCCCGCTCGCGGCCCGTCAGCCGGCTGTGCAGGCGGTCCAGCCAGCCGAGCAGCTTGGCCACGATCGCCATCCCGATCGGTAGGCCGACCAGGATCAGCAGGTACGGGCCGGCGCTCGGCCGTGAGGAGTCGGCGAGCTGCGCGGCGGCGTAGATCAACCCCAGCGGGACCCCGATCCACATCACGATCGAACCGGCCGCCATCAGCAGCACGAGCAGCAGCGCGGGCGGCGAGTACGGTGAGCGCAGCATCCCCGGGCATTCATGTTCCCGGAATCCGTTGCGACAATCGTCACGTGTACCGCGAGCTCGCTCCCCCGCCCGACCTGGCCGCCTCGGTCGCGTGCGTGTGGTCGAGCGTCTCGCGCGGCGGCGTGATCCTGCCCGACGGCTGCGTCGACGTCGTCTGGCGTGGGGACCGGCTGATCGTCGCGGGCCCGGCGACCGCGGCGGTCGCGGCCGGCGTGCCGCTCGGCGTGCCGGTGTTCGGCGTGCGTTTCCGGCTGGGCGCGGCCGGCGCGGCGCTCGGGTTGCCCGCGGTGGAGCTGGCCGACGCCGCCGTGGACGCCGAGGAGGTGTTCGGCCGCGGCGCGTCCGAGCGCGTGGCCGCGGGCGGGATGCCGGCGCTGCTGGAGCTGGTGCGCGCGCGGCTGCGGCCCGTGGACCCACTGGACCGCGCGGCGGCGCTGGCGATGGCGCGCCCCGAGACGCGGGTGGCGAGCCTGGCGCCCGAGCTGGGCGTGAGCGAGCGCCAGCTGCGGCGCCGCTTCCTGGACGCGGTCGGCTACGGACCGAAGACGCTCGGCCGCATTCTTCGCTTCCAGCACTTCCTGGAGCTCTCGGGGCGCGGCAGCGATCTCGCTCGGCTCGCGCTCGACGCGGGCTACGCCGACCAGGCGCATCTGACGCGCGAGGCCAAGCGGCTCTCCGGGCGCACGCCCGCCGAGCTGATCGCCTCGGGAGCCGGCGCGGCGGGCGAACGTGTCCGTTCCGTTCAAGCGGTCGGTGCGCCCGGCGCGTACCGTCCGGCGGGATGATCGACCGAGCCGAGCAGTACATCTGGAAGACCGCCCGCGTGCTCGAGCAGCGGCGGTTCGAGGCCGTGTTCAAGGACGGCGACCCCGCGGCGGTCAAGGCCGCGCTGGAGCCCTACAAAACCGCGGACGGCGGCTACGGCTACGCGCTGGAGCCCGATGGGCGCGGCCCGACGAGCCAGCCGCCGCACATCTGGACCGCGCTGGACACGCTGGAGGACGTCGACGCCACCGACCCGCGCGTGCCCGACCACCTCCAGGCGATCACCGCGCCGGACGGCGGCGTGCCGGTCGCGACGCCGAACATGGCCGAGTGGCCGGTCGCGCCGTGGTGGGCGATCGGCACCGAGGGCTCGCTGCTGGCGACCGCCCTGCTGTTCGCGCCGCTGTCCAAGCACGTCGCGCACCCGTGGCTCAACCGCGCGGAGACGTTCCTGTGGGACGCGGTCGACGCGATCGAGACCACGCACCCGTACGAGGTCGAAGCCGCGGTCACGTTCCTGGACGCCGCTTCGGACCGCCCGCGCGCCGAGGCCGCCGCGCAGCGCCTCGGGCAGCTCGTCCGCGAGCAGAACCTCGTCGGCGCGCAGCCCGAGGGCTACGGCGAGGGCGAGATCCACCACCCGCACGACTTCGCCAAGCGCGCCGACAGCCTCGCGCGGCAGTGGTTCTCCGACGAGGAGCTCAACGCCTCCCTTGACCATCTCGAGTCGCGCCAGGCCGAGCACGGCGGCTGGGACATCACGTGGCCCGTGTGGACGCCCGCGATCGCGATCGAGTGGAGCGGGCTGATGACGATCGGAGCGCTCCAGACGCTCCGATCGTACGGACGCGTCTGACCCTCCTGGCGGCGGGAGTTTCGCCCCTGGGCGAACACTCCCCGCTGAGGCGAGCCCGCAGGGCGAGCCTTAGCCCGCGACCCGCTCCAACACTTCGGCGGGAACGTCGAAGTTCGCGTGGATCTCGTCGGTGTCGTCGAGGTCCTCGAGGGTGTCGATCAGCTTCATGAGCTTGGTCGCGCCCTCCTCGTCGAGCGGCACGGTGGTCTTCGGCCGGTACTGCACCGAGAACTCGGTGACCTCGATGTCGGCCTCGGTCAGCGCCGTGCGCACCGCGGTCAGGTCCGACGGCTCGCAGATGACCTCGAAGACGTCCTCGTCCATGACGATGTCCTCGGCGCCGGCGTCCACCGCGGGCATCAGGTCGTCCTCCGAGTAGCGCTGGCCGTCGACCAGGCAGACGCCCTTCTTGTCGAACAGGTACGCGACCGAGCCGGGCTCGCCGAGGCTGCCGCCGTGCTTGCCGAACGCGTGGCGGACCTCCGCGCTGGTGCGGTTGCGGTTGTCCGTGAGCGCTTCGACGAGCAGCGCCACGCCGCCGGGGCCGTAGCCCTCGTACATGACGGCGTCGTAGGACTCGGTGTCCGCGCCCGCGCCGGTGCCCTTGGCGATCGCTCGCTCGATGTTGTCCTTGGGCATCGAGGCGGCCTTCGCCTTCTGCACGGCCAAGCCGAGGGCCGGGTTGCCGTCGACGTCGCCGCCGCCCTCCTTCGCCGCGACGGTGATCGCCCGCGCGAGCTTGGTGAAGAGCTTGCCGCGACGCGAGTCGACGATCGCCTTCTTGTGCTTGATCCCCGCCCACTTGGAATGACCGGCCATGCGTCGGATTCTAGAAGAGGCAAACAAAGTCCGACACGGCCTGGAGAGCCGTGCGTCATCACGGTCGACACGCCGGTGACCCAGGGGCTGACACGCGCCCCGCACAGACCGCACCGGCGGCTCTAACACGACCAAGGAAGTGCTCCCCATGCCGGCTGCCCCAGCCGGTCGCGTCCCGCTGCACGCTCGCGGCGGGACCGATCGCCCCTGCGCAAGTACGCGCCGCGGATTCGTCCTCGGCGGCTCCGCCCTGCTCGCCTCGCTGCTGCTGCCGACGATGTCGCGGACCCCGAAGGCGGATGCTGCACCCGTGACCACCGGCCTCGACGACGCCGCCTACTGGGCCCACGCCGACCGCCTCCAGCTCGCGCTCGACGCCAAGTGGCGCAACGGCGCCTACCAGCCCGCGATGTCGATGCTCAATGCGAACATGCTGCTCACGCACGCGGCCGCGGCGCTCGTCGGGCACACCGGCCCGGCCCGCCAGGACGAGCGCGCCCGCGCGCTGGTCGAGCACCTGTGCAACGGCCCGTCCTGGGCGAGACAGCCCGCGAGCGGCAAGCAGGGCCACGTGCCCGGGTGGCGCGGCGAGCTGGCCGGCGGGGGCATCCAGCACCTCGTGGTGGACACCGAGATCGCGTGGGCGCTCTCGTATGCGTGGCGCGCGCGGGACGTGCTCGGCGTGGACGGCGACCTGATCGCCAACCGGATCATCAGCACCGCCACCGGTGACTTCTGGCGCTGGCCCGCGCTGCGGCTGAACCAGATCAACTGGTACGCGCGCATGTACGTTGCCGCGGGCGTCGTCGGCGGCGACCGCGAGGACCTGCACGACCAGCTGCTCAAGCAGCTGCGCCGGTTCGTCGACGGCGCGAAGAAGCCGATGAGCGGCGCGAAGATCGCGAACCTCGGCCCGTCCTACCGCTTCCACTACCTGCCGGGCTGGCCCGAGCACCACAAGTACAACCTCGACAGCGCCGAATACGCGAACATCGTCTGCGGCGTGCTGGTCCCGTACGCGGTCGCGCGCGAGGCGGGGATGCAGCCGCTGGACTCCACCCGCAGCGCGGTCATCCGCAACTGGTCCGAGCGCGTGATGTGCGGCTACTGGACGCACGCGGGCTACCTGAACTGGGACACCGGCCTCGGCTTCAAGCGCTGGCACCAGGGCAAGAAGCTCGGGCTCTCCCAGGCGGCGCTGCTCGGCATGGCCGTCGCGCCCGAGCTCGCCCGCAACGGCAACTGGGCCAAGCACATGCTCGACCGCTCGTTCGAGCTGTTCGACCGCTGGACCGAGCGCGCGGGCGGCGTTCCGCCGGCGAACGCGTTCGGCGTGCCGTCGATCGACGGCAACGAGAGCTCCGCCGTGCTGGCGGCCGCGCGCGTGCAGTCCAACGTCGCGCAGGCCGCGCTGCTCGGCCTCGGCAGCAAGCCGTCGGAGGAGCCGCCGCCGCTGTACGCCTACGACCCGGACGTCGGCCGCCTCGCGGTGACGACGCCGCACTACAACACCGCGGTCGTCGGCGTGAACCGCCAGGCCTTCCCGTACGGCGGGATCGAGCTCGCGCGCCTGTTCGACGGCCGTCAGGAGGTGGCCGGCGGCGTCGGTGGGCGCCCGCCCGCGGCGTTCGGCGTGGTCGTGCGCGAGGCCTCGGGCACGATCATCGCCGCCTCCCAGCGCTCCTACCAGGACGACTCGCCGCTGGACCTGCTCGCCCCCAAGCTCACCAACCCCCCGCACGCCGGGCCGTTCACGAGCCTGCGCGTGCGCGGGAAGGTCGAGCGCAACGGCATCACGATCACCACCACGCACCGCTTCGCCGCCTCCTACATCGAGACGGCCTGGGACGTCGACGGCGCGAGCGGCAAGCGGGTCGAGGTCGTGTTCCCGAGCTGGGGCTCGAAGGCCACGGTCTCGGCCGTGGACCGGTCGGGCGCGCGGCGGGCGGTGACCGGCACGCTGTCGCTCGACGACATCGAGTGGTTCCACATCGAGAGCGAGCACTCGGGCTACGTCGTCGTGATCCGCAGCGGCGCGACCAAGGCGACGGCCAGCACCCGGGCCGTGGCCGCGCAGTCCTCGGCGCCGAACCCGGGGCCGACGCTCGCGGTGCGCGCGAGCGGCTCCTCGATCGTGGCCCGCGTCGCCCCCGCGCCCACCGCGGCGCAGGCGGAATCGATCGCGGCGAGGCTGGTGTGACGGGACACGCACATAAAGAGGGACTGTCCCTCTTTAAGTTCGCTGGCGCCGATTTGACCGCGGGGAGCGACCTCGGCGGGTCGCTTCCGCCGATGTTTCCTAAAGAGGGACTGTCCCTCTTTAGGAAACGCGCGGGTGGGTCGGGCGGGGCGGCCGGGCGGGCCGCCCCGCTCACCTCACGGCGTGGCGACCGCGGTCGGGACGGCGGTCTCGACCGGAGCGGGCGTCGCGGTCGCGACCGGCGTGGGCACGGCGGTCTCGACCGGCGCCGGCGTGGCGGTCGCCACCGGGGTCGGCACGGGTGTCTCGACCGGCGCGGGAGCGACCCGCTGCACCGGCGTGGGCTCGGCCGTGCGCACCGGCTTGGGCATCGGCGTCGCGGTCGGGACCGGACGGGCGGGCGCGGGCAGGCCCTTGGGCGGAGCGGGACGCGGGACGCGCAGGATCGTCGTCGCCCGTTGCAGCTCCACCAGCGCGCGCGAGCGGGCACGAGAGCCCCTCGGCGAGATCATGAACTTGCGCGCGCGGCGGAAGACCTCGGCGCGCTCGGCCGGCGTCGGGTTCGAGCGCAGGAACGCGCGCATGAGCATCGAGTAGTGGCGCTGCTCGTCGAAGCGCGCGGGAACGGCCACGGCACGCCGCGGGCGCGGCTTGCGCTTGGGTTCGGCCTTCGCCTTGGGCGTCGTGGCGGGCGCGGACGACGGCGTGCGGGTCGCGACCGGCGCGGCGGGCGCCGGGGGCACCGGACGCGCGGGCGCGTCGTCGGCGCTGCGCGCCGGGCGCCGCTTGGGCTCGGCCGCGTCGACGTCCTCGGGCGAGAGCATCGCGAGCTGCGCCGCCGGGTCCTCGGCCGCATGGTGCTTGACCACGGGGACGGTCACGGCGCCGCCGCCGACCACGATCGCGCAGCACGCGCCGACCGCGACCTTCTGAACGGTCGCGACGCTGCCGCCGCCGAGCAGCTGCGCCACGATCCCCCACGGGCTCCAGGCCGCGAGCCGGCGCAGCCGCGACGGCCGCTCGCGCAGCGACGCCTGGTGCGCGCGGCACTCGCCGCACGTCCACAGGTGGCGGCGGGCGATCTCGCTCGCGCGCACGCCGCTGGCCGCGGCAGAGTCCAGCGCGTCCTGGACCGACAGGCAGGACGTCTCACGCGCCTGCGCGGTCTGGCGCAGGTTCGCGCGGGCTCGGGCGAGCAAGGAGCGCGTGGTGTCCACGGTCGTGTCCAGACGGACGGCGACCTCCTCGTGCGACAGGCCATCCAACGCGCTCATCACGAGCACGGACTTCTGCCGGTCGGGCAGCCGGTGGATGTCGCCGAGCAGGGCACGGGCCTCCGTGCGGTCGACCAGGACCTCGGGGAGCTGCTCGCCCGTCGACGGCAGCGTCTCGAGCTCCACGTCGCCGGCCGCCGCGCGCACCCGCGCGCGCCGGAGCTCGTCCAGGCAGGCGTTACGCACGAGCCGCAGCAGCCAGGCGCGCGGTTCGATCGGGACGACGCCGCCGCGCAGGGCGGCGTCGGCGCGCAGGTAGACGTCCTGCAGGATGTCCTCGGGGTCGTGGCCTGACCCGCGCAGCAAGCGCCGCGCCTGCCGTGCCAGCACGGGGCGATGACGCTCGAACTCGGCGGCGAACGTGTCCTCGTGGGCGGGCAGGGGATCCTCCTGGGTGGCTCGGGGCGGGCGGGTGGTCGACCGGGTAGACGCACCGGTCCGGATGACGTGTCGCCTTTTCTTATTCGATTCTTTGAAAGCTGTGACGGGGGCTAGCCGTACCCTCATCCGAACCATGGATCGCGCGCAGCGAGCGGCGCGGGCCGCGGCCTACGAGCGCGCGCGGCCCGAGATCGTCGATCACGTCCCCACGAGCGCCCGCCGTGTTTTGGACCTCGGATGCGCCACCGGCACCACCGGCGCCGCGCTCAAGCAGCGCCAGGCCGCGCACGTGACCGGCATCGAGATCGAGCCCGAGTACGCCCGCGAGGCCGCGTCCCGGCTGGACGCCGTGATCGAGGGCGACGTCGCGACCGCCACCGTGAACGGGCCGTTCGACGCGCTGATCGCCGCCGACATCCTCGAGCACCTCGTCGATCCGTGGGCCACGCTGCGGCGCTACGCCGAGCTGCTCGAGCCGGGCGCGACCGTCGTCGTCAGCCTCCCGAACGTCAATCACTGGAGCACGTTCGCTCATCTCGCCCGCGGCCGCTGGCCCCGCCGGCCCGAGGGGATCTTCGACGCCACGCACCTGCGCTGGTTCACCCGCCGGGACGCGCTCGACCTGGTGCGCCAGGCCGGCTTGCAGCCGCACACCGTCGTGCGCCGCCGCTGGCTGCTCACGCGCGGGAGCCGGCTGGATCGGCTGGCGCCGCCGATCACGCCCTTCACCTTCCAACACGTCATAGTCGCCACCCGGTGATCCATCAGCTCCCGATCCCCACGCCGTTCCGGGTCGGCGACGTCAACGCGTACCTGATCGAGGACGACCCGCTCACGCTCGTCGACGTGGGCCCCGGCTCCGCCCGCTCGCTCGCAGCGCTGGAGGCGGGGCTGGCGCGCCTCGGCCGGCGCGTGCAGGAGCTCGAGCGGATCGTGATCACCCACCAGCACGCCGACCACCTCGGCCTGGTCGACGTGCTCGCCGAGCGCTCCGGCGCCGCCGTCTGCGCGCTCGACGCGCTCGTCCCGATCCTGGAGGACTTCGAGGGCTATGCCGAGCGCAACGACACGTTCGCGCAGGCACTGCTGCGCCGCCACGGCGTACCGGACGAGGTCGTGATCACGCTCGGCGCGGTCACGCGCGGGTACCGCGCATGGGGCGCGAGCGCGCCGGTGGGCGAGGTGCTGCGCGACGGCGGGCAGCTGGGCTTCGCGGGCCGCGCGTTCACCGTCCACCACCGACCGGGCCACTCCCCCACGGACACGACCTTCCTGGATCCGGCGTCGGGCGACCTGCTCGCCGGCGACCATCTGCTGCGGCACATCTCCTCCAACCCGCTGATCGCGCTGCCGCCGACGGCCGGGCCCGAGGCCGAGCGCCCGCACACCCTGGCGACCTACATGGGCTCGCTGCGGCAGACGCGCGAGCAACCGGTCGGGACGGTGTTCCCGGGCCACGGGGCGACGTTCACGGGCCACGCGACGCTGATCGAGGAGCGCTTCGCGATGCACGAGCGGCGCGCGCGCAAGTTCGCGGCGCTGATCGCCCAGGCGCCGCGAACCGCGCACGAGATCGCGTTCGAGACCTGGGGCAAGCCCGCGTTCACGCAGGCGCTGCTCACGCTCAGCGAGGTCCTCGGGCACGTGGACCTGCTGATCGAGCGCGGTGACGTGATCGAAACCGAGCACGCCGGCGTCGTTCGCTTCACTACGACCTAGTGGACGAGCTGGAGGTCATCCTCGTCGCGCTGCTGCTGGCGGTCTCGCTGCTGGCCGCGGCCGCGCGCGCGATCAACGTGCCGTACCCGATCATGCTGGTGATCGGTGGCGCGCTGCTGGGCTTCGCCGGGCTTGAGGAGATCGAGCTCGACCCGGACCTGGTCCTGCTGCTGTTCCTGCCGCCGCTGCTCTACAGCGGCGCGTTCTTCGCCAACCTGCGCGAGCTGCGGACCGCGGTGCGGCCGATCTCGCTGCTGGCGATCGGGCTGGTGCTGTTGACGATGGTCGCCGTCGCGGCCACCGCGCACGCGCTGATTGACGGCATCTCGTGGCCGGCGGCGTTCGTGCTGGGCGCGATCGTCGGGCCGACGGATCCGGTCGCCGCGACCGCGATCGCGCGCCGGCTCGGCGTCCCGCGCCGGATCGTGACCGTCCTGGAGGGCGAGGCGCTGGTCAACGACGCCACGGCGCTGGTCGCCTACCGGATCGCGATCGCGGCCACGACCAGCGCGGTCGCGTTCTCGTTCCTCGACGCGGCCTGGGACTTCGCGTGGAAGGCCGCGGGCGGGATCGCGATCGGGCTCGTGGTGGGGTTCGTGATCGCCCAGGTCCGCCAGCGGCTCAACGACCCGCTGATCGAGAACACGATCGGGCTGCTGAGCCCGTACGCCGCCTACGTCCCCGCCGAGCTGCTGCACGTCTCGGCCGTGCTGGCCGCGGTCACCGTCGGCTGCTACGTCGGCTGGATGGCGCCCCGGATCGCCTCCCCCGCGACCCGCCTGATGGGGTTCGGGATGTGGGAGCTGCTGCAGTTCATCCTCAACGCCTTCCTGTTCATCCTGATCGGGCTGCAGCTGCCGTCGATCCTGGAGGCGCTGGAGGACACGTCACCGCTCACGCTGCTCGGCTGGGCGGTCGCCGTGAGCGCCGCGGTCGTGTTCGTCCGGCTGCTGTGGAGCTGGTTCACCGTGTTCCCGATCCGCTGGCTGGACCGCCGCGCGGTCATGCGCACCCGGCCCCGGACGCGCTGGCAGGAGCGCAGCATCATCGGTTGGGCGGGCATGCGCGGCGCGGTCTCGCTCGCGGCGGCGCTCGCGCTCCCCGTCGACTTCCCGTTCCGCGACGAGATCGTGTTCCTGACGTTCGCGGTCATCTTCGTCACGCTGGTGCTGCAGGGGCTGACGCTGCCGCCGCTGATCCGGATGCTCGGCGTGCTCGACGACGGCTCCGAGGAGGAGCGCGAGGAGCTGACCGCGCGCCTCTACGCCACGCAGGCGGCGCTCGTCCGGCTCGAGGAGCTCGGCGGCGAGGAGTGGACGCGCGACGACACGATCGAGCGCATGCGCGGCGCGTACGAGTACCGGCGCCGGCGGCTGAAGGCGCGGGCGGGCAAGATCGAGGACGACGAGGGCTTCGAGGACCGCTCGACGCAGTACCAGACGATCGTGCGTTCGGTGCTCGAGGCCCAGCGCGCGGAGATCGTGCGGCTGCGGAACGAGGGCACGATCTCCAATGACGTCATGCACCGGATCGAGCGTGAGCTCGACCTGGAGGACGAACGCCTAGAAATCTAAGCGGGGCGCGCGAAGTCGGCCGGCTCGATCAGCCCGTGTCGCAGCGCGCCGATCATGGTCTCGACCTGCTGGACCATGTGCTCGCGGTCGATCTTGGCCAGCGCGCGGTGGATCAGGTCGGCGCGACGGTCGAGCTCGACGTCGAAGCGCTCAGCGACGGTGTTGGTCACCGTGACCTCACGCCACACGTGGCATTCGCCGCAGCGCAGGCGCATCCACCACGCCTCAGGCGTGACGGGCTCCCACTCGACGGGGTTGACGTAGTCCTTGCCGCAGGCGGCGCAGTGATGGAGCTCGTCCTCGTGCGGGCGGGGAGAACGCTTCAGGGCGCGGGAGAGCCAGTTGGAGTCGGGGGAGGAGGAGGGCATCGCAATCTCAGTATCGGCAGCGGGGAGTCGGTTCTCCAGGGGGACAAACCGAACTTATGTTTAGAGGTAGCCGATGTTGGTGAGGTGCGTCACGCTCCGGACCGCGGCAGCCATTCCAACATGGCGCGCGCGGCGTCTTCCCCCTCCCGTACCGCGTAGTTCGTGCCGCGATCCTCGGGGAAGATCTGGGTCGTGTTGGCCAGCACCAGGCCTCGGCGCGGCGTCTTCATCGGCGGGATCTTGTCCCGGTAGCCGACGGTGACGATCGGCTGCGCGGCCGGCTCGCGGTGCGACCAGATCTGCTTGACCCACGCCCGCTCGAAGGCGGGGTTGATCGCCTTCAGCCCGGGCGTGTAGCGCGCCAGCAGCGCTTCGGGGTCGAGGTCGAGCAGCTCGTGCCCGCGCGGCAGGTAGTTGGCCACGTACAGGAAGCGGCGGCCGTCGTAGCGCTCGGCGCCCATCAGGTTCGTGTGCTCGATCAGGCCGACGAACGGCAGCGTCTCGTCGCCGATGTTGGTCCAGTAGTAGGGCGAGAACTGGCGGTCGATCTCCAGCAGCAGGCAGAGCGCGGTGAAGTACTCGATGCTGCGGGCGCGGGCGAGGTAGGCCTCGGGCAGCACGCCCGGCTCGAGCACCTGCTCGAAGACGTCGCTGGGCAGCGTGGCCAGGACCGCGTCGTAGCGCTCGGGCTCGATCGTGTCGAACGCGCGGGGATCGTGCCCGCGCCGGAAGGAGTTGGGCGCACCCGGGGTGACCGTGAAGTCGGCGGACAGGCGCGCGATCGGGCGGTCGATCAGCACGCGCCCTCCCCCGGCCTGGATCCGTTCCTGCAGCGCGTGGAAGAGCGGCTCCCACGAGCGCTTCGGGTAGCCGAGCTTCTCCTCGGCGGCGTCGTCGCCACGCCGCAGCCGGAACTTGTTCTGCAGCCAGACCATCGCGATGTCGTCGGCGCGCTCGCCGAACTTGCCGCGCAGCAGCGGACCCCACAGCACGCGGTAGGCGTCCTTGCCCATGTAGCGCTCGATCCACGCGCGGGCGGTGACGCGCTCGAACGGGCCGGGCGCGCCGGGGCCGCGCTGGATCGCCAGCACCGCCGCGCCGAGCCGGACGCGGGCCAGCGGCGGCAGCGGCTTGAAGCGCAGCAGGTCCATCGGAGTCACGAACGGCCATTGCCGGCCGTCGGCGAAGTAGGCGACCGAGCTGGAGAGCCACTCCAGCTCGTCCGGCATCCCGAGCTCGTCGTAGAGCGCCGCGATGTGGCGGTCCGTGCTGAACAGGTGGTGGTAGTAGCGCTCGAGCCGGTGCCCGCCGCCGACGTCGATCGTCGCCGCCTGGCCGCCCAGCCCGGGCCAGCGCTCGTACACGTCCACCGTATGGCCGGCCTGCGTCAGGCGCAGCCCGGCGGTGAGGCCGGCGACGCCGGCCCCCAGCACCGCGATTCTCACCGGCTCGGTTCCTCCACGTTGATGCGTTCGCCGACCACGTACAGCGGCCGGTGCTTGACCTCGTCGTAGATCCGCCCGATGTACTCGCCGATGATGCCGAGCGTGATCAGCTGGATGCCGCCGAGCAGCAGCACGATGATGATCGTGGTCGGCACGCCGCGCTCGAAGATGTTCGCGTAGCGCGCGACGACGGTCAGCGGGATCGCCAGGAAGGCGACGAGGCTGAAGAAGAAGCCGAGGAACGTCGCCCATTGCAACGGCGTCGACGAGAAGCTCGTGATCGCGTCGAAGCTGAAGCGCAGCATCTTGCGCAGCGGGTACTTGGTGACGCCCGCGTGGCGCTCCTGGCGCACGAACGGCACCGCGATCTGGCTGAAGCCGATCCACACCGTCATCCCGCGCAGGAAGCGGTTGCGCTCGGGCATCGACAGCAGCGCGTCCAGCGCGCGCCGGTCCATCAACCGGAAGTCGCCGGACTCCACGGCCAGGTCGAGCCCGGTGAGGCGCCGGAACGTCCGGTAGAAGCCGCGCGCGGTGACGCGCTTGAACGCCGTCTCCCCCAGCCGCTGCTCGCGCACCGCGTAGACGACGTCGATCCCCGCGCGCCACTGGTCGAGCATCTGCGGGATCACCTCCGGCGGGTCCTGGAGGTCGCCGTCGAGCATCACGATCGCGTCTCCGCGCGCGTGCTCGAGCCCGGCTGTGAGCGCCGGCTGGTGGCCGAAGTTGCGCGCGAGCGAGACGACCTTCACGCGCGGGTCGCGCGCCGCGGCAGCGGCCATCGCGTCCCGCGTGCCGTCCTTGGAGCCGTCGTTGACGAGGATCAGCTCGTAGTTGAGGTCACCCAGGGCGGCCGCGACCCGGTCCGTGAACGGGTCGACCGTGTCCTGCTCCTCGTACATCGGCGCCACCACGCTCAGCAGCTCCGGCTCGCGTTTCATGCGCGCCAGGGTACTGTCGGCCCCTATGAAAGGTGTCTTCGCGGCCGTGCTCACCCCGATGCGGGAGGACCTGTCGGTCGACCGCGCCGCCTTTGCCGCGCACTGTCGCCGATTGCTCGACGACGGCTGCCACGGCCTCGGCATCTTCGGCACCACCGGCGAGGCCAACTCGCTGTCGGTGCGCGAGCGCGTGGACGCGTGCGAGGGCCTGGTGGAGGACGGCATCCCGGCGGACGTCCTGCTGCCGGGGACGGGCGCGTGCGCGCTGCCCGACGCGGTGACGCTGGCCCGCGAGGCGCTGGCGGTCGGCGCGCCGGGCGTGCTCGCGCTGCCGCCCTTCTACTACAAGGGCGTCAGCGACGACGGCCTGCTGCGGTTCTTCGCGGAGCTGATCGAGCGCGTCGGCGACGACCGCCTGCGGCTGTTCCTGTACCACATCCCGCCCATGGCCCAGGTGGGCTTCACGCCCGACCTGATCGGCCGGCTGCTGGACGCGTACCCGGGCGTCGTGGCCGGGACGAAGGACTCCGCGGGCGACGCGGCGCGGATCGAGCGCCTGTGCAAGCAGTTCCCGCAGCTGACGGTGTTCGCCGGCACCGAGCGCTTCCTGCTGGACACGCTGCGCTGGGGCGGGGACGGCTGCATCTCGGCCACCTGCAACGTCACCGCGGCGCAGTCGCGGCGCGTCTACGACCTGTGGGAAGCGGGCGACGCGGCCGCCGACGCCGAGCAGGCGGCGCTGACCGAGACGCGCTCGTTCCTCGAGGGCTTCCCGCCGATCCCGGCGCTGAAGGCGATCATGCGGGCGCGCACGGGCGACGACGTGTGGGCGAACCTGCGCCCTCCGCTCGACGCGCTGGCCGAGGACCGCGTTCGTGAGCTCACGGTTCGACTCTGACCTGGCCGAGCCGGAGCGTGCTTCGCGACCCCGGCACCGTCGTGATCGTCACGTTCACGGGGGAAGGCCGGGCGGCACAGCTGTTCCAGCTGATCCGGCACACGCTGGTGGACGGGCGCGTCGTGCGGACCGAATACAGCCACGGAGCGAGGAGCGCTACCTCTACGCGGGCGAACGGCTCGTCGCCATCGAGGAGTACGAGGAGATCGACTGCTGCACCGGCCGGGTCCGCCGTTCGACGCCTTGCTGGCCGAGCGCGCGCCGGGCTACGCCGACGCGGTCATCGAGGCGCTCACGGCCTGGCGGGACCGGGACCGGCAGCGGCCCGTCGACGCGCTGTGGCTGGACAACTACAGCCAGCACGGCCCGTTCGCGGTGATCTACGTGGGCTTCGCCGACCGCGCTGAGCGCTTCCCCTTCTACGACGCTCCCGGCGGCGCCGCCCCCGAGTGGGTGCGGATGGACGACGACGAGGGCACGCTGCTGCGCACGGGCGCGCCCGCGGTCGACGACCCCAACGACACCGTCGGCGAAGCGGTCGGGCGGCTCCTGCTCGCGCACGACTGGCGCGGCGTGCTCAACACCACCCGGGACTTCGTCGTGCTCGTCTGCGAGGCCAACGACGAGGACGTGGAAGCGCGGCTGCGGCGCCTGAACCCGCCGGAGACGGTCGAGCAGTGGTTGCGCCGCGCGCCGGATGGGCAGCGATGAAGCCATGATCGACGAGACGCCGCGCAACGACGAGGCCGACTACGACCCGGAGCAGGACCCGGACACGGACGCGCCCGAGACGCCGCAGGACGATCCCACGACCGACGATCAGGCCGAGGGCGAAGAGTGATGTTCGGCGACGACGACAAGGACGACAAGCCCGCCCCGATCCGCGACTACGAGACGCGGACGCCCAAGCCCGACGAGCCCAAGACGGACGCCGAGGCGCGCGAGGACAGCTATCACGACGAGCTCGAAGGCGACGACGGCGCCGCCTGAGCCACCGGCTCGCCGCGCGCGAACCGCTCGCCGGACGACGGGTCGTCCGGCGGGCGGCGCGTGACGAAGTGCAGCGCCAGGCCCGCGGCCAGCACCGCGAGGCCGATCAGGGCCACGGTCGGCTCCAGCCACAGCAGCAGCAGCGCGGCCGCGCCGATCACCGCGCGCGCCGGCCACGCGATGCGGCCCTTCAGCCAGCCCTCGAGCGCCAGCCCGAGCGCGATCACCGCGATCACCGAGACCACGAACGCGAACGCGATCGTCTCCAGCCCGCCCTGCATCAGCAGGCCCTCGCCGCGCGGGGCGAGGATGAACGCGAACGGGACCAGGAACGCGGGCAGCGTGTAGCGGCAGGTGAGCATCATCGTCTTGAAGCCGTTGCCACCCGTGATCGCCGCCGCGGCGAACGCCGACAGCGCGGTCGGCGGGCTCACCTCGCTCAGGACCGCGTAGTAGAAGATGAACATGTAGGCGGCGAAGTCCTCGACGCCGAGCGCGATCAGCGCGGGCGCGACCACGGCGGCGGCGATGATGAAGCTCGCCGTGACCGGCACGGCCAGGCCCAGGATGAGCACGGCGACCGCGCTCAGGATCGCCGTAAGGGCGAGCGAGCCGCCCGCGACATCGACGATCAGCCCGGCGAGCTTGAGCCCGAGGCCGGTGAGCGTGACGACGGCGACGATGATGCCGGCGGCGGCGGTGGTGGCCGCGATCGGCAGCACGCTGCGCGCACCGGCGACAAGCGACTCCCAGACGTCCTTGGGCCCCATCCGGTCGCGGCGGTCGAGGAAGCTGAGCAGGAACGCGACGACGGTGGCGATGATCACCGCGCGGAAGGCGGAGAAGCCGACCGCGAGCAGGATCACGATCAGGAACAGGCTCGAGAAGTGGTAGCCCCAGCGGGCGAGCAGCTTGCCGACGCCGGGCGTGTCGATGTCCAGGCCGTGCACGTCGTGGCGGCGCGCGTCGGCCTCGATCGCCATCAGGATGCCGACGTAGTAGAGGACCGACGGGATCAGCGCGTAGACCAGCACCTGCAGGTAGCTGACCTCGAGCAGCTCGGCGATGATGAACGCGGCGGCGCCGAGCGTCGGCGGGCTCAGGATCGCGCCGATGCCGCTGGCGGCCATCACGCCGCCGCCCTGGTCCTTCGGGTACCCGGCCTTGCGCAGCAGCGGCCAGGCGACGCTGCCCAGCGTCACCGTGGTGGCGACGCCGGAGCCGGAGACCGTACCGAGCAGGAAGCCCGCGAGCGCACTCGTGCGGCCCGGGCCGGTCTTCGAGCGCCCGAAGGCGGCGAACGAGATCTCGACGAAGAAGCGCGCCGCGCCGCTGAACTCGAGCACCGCGCCGTAGATCGCGAACAGGACGATGTAGGTCGCGGCGACGTCCAGCGGGATGCCGAAGATGCCCTCCAGGCCCATGTAGGACTGGCCGACGATGCGGTCGATGCCGTAGCCCTTGTGGCCGATCGCGAGCCAGTCGGGGATCAGGCCGCCGAAGAACGCGTAGACGAGGAACGCGAGGCAGATCGCCGGTAGCGCCCAGCCGGTGGTGCGGCGCGTGGCCTCGAGCACGACGAGGATCGCCGCGACGCCGAACACGATGTCCAGCGTCTCCGGCCGCGCCGCGCGGCGCACGAGGTCCGGCGTGAAGACGGCGTAGCCGATCGCCAGCAGCGCGAGACCGGCGACGACGTAGTCCGCGGCGGTGGGCCGCTTGGCGCGGCCGAACGCGACGAACGTCAGCAGCAGCGCGACCGCCAGGAACGCGGGCCGGTAGACCTGCGGCGCCAGCGGCTGGAAGACCCAGAAGATGGCGAAGATCGAGAGCCCGGCGCCGAGGACGGCGACGAGCCGCGCGGGGAAGCCCTCGAGCGTGCGGCCGGGACGCTCGGGCTCGTACTCGTCCAGCAGCTCTTCGGTCTTGGTCATCGCTCCACCACGAGACGCAGATGGACAGGGCCGCCGTACAGCGGCACGCGCTGGCCGCCGGCGACGAGCGTGCGTTGCCCGCGCCGGGTCGCGGCGAGCGGCATGGTGCGGAACTTCGCCGGCTCGTACGGGTGCAGCACCCACACGTCGCCCTCGCGCGTGCGGTCGCCGTCGAGCTCGTAGTAGTCGAGCACGCGCCCGTCGCGGGAGGCGACGGCGTCGAGCTCGAAGCCGCCGTCGGTGGCGCGGAAGCGCTCCTCGGCGGTCGCTTTGTACACGGAGTGCCGGTAGGTGAGGGCGAAGCGCCCGTCGGCGGGCAGCGGGGCGCTGGCGTACTCGCGCCCCTCGCCGTCGAGCGCGGCGACCGCCGGCCCGCTCGAGCCGCAGCCGGTCAGCGCCACCGCCGCCACGGCGGCGGCGCCGCGGGAACGAGCCGCCAGGCGAGTTCCCGACACCGAATGCGAGCGCGCACCGCGAGTCATTCGGCCGCCTCTTCGTAGTAGCGCTGCGCACCCTCGTGCAGCTCGACCGGCTCGACGACCTTCTGCGCGTCCTCGAGCGTCAGCTTCTCGGCGGACGGGTGCACCTCGGCGAGCTCGGCCTTGTGGTCGAACATGAGCTTGAGCAGGTCGTGGGCGAGCGCGGGGTCCATGTCCTCGCGCACCATCAGCAGGTTCGGGACCGAGATCGTCTTCACCGGCGCGACGTTCGGGTACTCGCCCGCCTCCACCTCGGCCTCCACGTACGCCTCGCCGTAGCGCTCGTTGAGCTCGGGCAGATAGGCGTCCAGCGGAAGCAGGACGATGTCGTCGGTGGTCGCGAGGTCGGTGATCGCCCCCGTCGGCAGGCCGCCGGACCAGACGAACGCGTCCAGCGAGCCCTCGCGCAGCGCCGCGGCCGACTCGCCCACGCCCAGCGACCGCTTGGTCACGTCCTCGTCCGGGTCCAGGCCCGCGACCTCCAGCAGCCGCAGCCCGATCACCTCGGTGCCGGAGTTCGGCGAGCCGAGCGAGACGGTCTTGCCCTTGAGGTCCTCGATCTTCTCGATCCCGGACGACTTGAGCGCGACGACGTGGGTGAAGTTGGAGTAGAGCGTCCCGAGCGCCCGCAGCGGAAGCTTCTCGCCGTCGAACGACTCCTTGCCCTGGACCGCGTCGATCGCGGTGTCGGCGAGCGTGAACGCGACCTCGCTGTCACCGTCGGCGACGAGGAAGAGGTTGTCGACGGAGGCGCTCGTGGTCTCCGCCGTGGTGGGATGGCCGTTGGCCGAGAACATCTCGGCCACGCCGCCGCCATAGACCTGGTAAACGCCGCCGGAGCCGCCGGTGGCGATCGACATGCGATCGTCGCCGCCGGGCGGGTCCTCCAGCGAGCACGAGCCCACGAGCAGCGCGCTCGCCAGAACCGGAACGAGGCCTCTCCTCCCCATTCCGGCTCAATGCCCGCCTCAGTTCAAATTCACACCCTGGTCGGCGAGCCAGGCCTTGACGTTCTCGGGCGGCTTGCCGTCGAACTCGGCCTTGGCGGCGTGCGCGAGGATGTGCTCGGGCGTGTTCTCGAGCTCGTCGAGCCGGTGCGCGAGGTAGAGGGTCACGGCCTGGGCCATCACGATCGGCGCGTCTTCGTCGACGCCCCACATGACCCGCTCCTCGAGCCCGTCGAGAATGCCGCGCACGGGCTGGTCCGCATCCTCGAAGCGCACCGCGAATTCCTCCACGGCCGCATCCTCGCCGGGCGGATCGACGATCGCGACGGCACGGCGGACGAGGTCGGCGAGCGAGATCAGGGTCCAATCGGTCGGCATCTACGGGTCTTACCCAGCGAACTCGATGACGCTGCGGATGCCGTCCTGCTTGTGCATGAGATCGAACCCGTGGTTGACCTCGTCGAGCGTGATCCGGTGCGAGATGAACGGGTCCACGTCGAGCTGGCCGTCGAGGTAGAGCTGGACGAGCTGGGGCACCTGATCGCGGCCCTTGACGCCGCCGAACGAGGAGCCCGCGACGCGCCGGCCCGTGATCAGGTAGCGCGGGACGATGTCGAGCGTCTCGCCCTTGCCCGCGACGCCCGCGACGGTGCACAGGCCCCACCCCATGCGCGCGGACTCGACGGCCTGGCGCATCACGCTCACCAGCCCGGTGGCCTCGATCGTGTAGTCGGCGCCCATCCCGCCCGTCTCGTCCAGGACGCGCTGGACGACTTCGTCGCCGCCGATCCAGGTGTCGGTCGCGCCTTGGCCCTTGGCGAGCTCGAGGCGGTCCTCGCTCATGTCGACGCAGATGATGCGCTCCGCGCCCTGCAGGCGCGCGCCCGCGACCGCGCCGAGGCCGACCATGCCGGCGCCGTAGACGACGACGGTCGAGCCCGCTTCGACCTTGGCCGTGAACATCGCCGCGCCCAGGCCGGTGGACAGGCCGCAGGCGAACAGCGCGCAGCGGTCCAGCGGCGCCTCCTGCGGCACCTTGGCCAGCGCGATCTCCGGCATCACCGTGTACTCGGCGAACGTGCTGGTGCCCATGAAGTGGCGGATGGGCTCGCCGTTGCGGGAGATGCGCACCGTGCCGTCCGGGAGGTGGCCCTGGTTCTGCTCGGCGCGGATCGCCATGCAGAGGTTCGTCTTGGGCGACAGGCAGTGCTCGCACTCACGACACTGGGGCGAGAACAGCGTCACGACGTGATCACCGACCGCCACGTCCTTGACGCCCTCGCCGATCTTCTCCACCACGCCCGCGCCCTCGTGCCCGAGCACGGCCGGCGCGTACCCGGACGGATCGGCCCCGGACGCTGTGTACATGTCCGTGTGGCAGACGCCGCACGCCACCAGCCGGACCAGCACCTCACCGGGCTTCGGGTCCGCCAGCTCGACCTCCTGGACGACGAGCGGCTTGCCGAACTCCTCCAACACCGCGGCACGCATCTTGGTCATGTGCGGCACCCTATAAGCCCATGTGGGTGCTCTTCGATCTCAACGGGACGCTGCTCGATCCCGCCGCGCTGCTGGACCCGCCGGAGATCCCGATCGCCGCGCTCGACGAGGCCAACATGATGGCCATGGTCACCGTCCTGGCGGGACGCGAGACGACCTTCAAGCCCTTGTTCGAGGCCGCGTTGCGGCGCGGGCTCGAGCGCGCCGGGCGCGAGCCGGTCGAGGTCGACCTGAGCTCCATGCCGGCCTATCCGGACGTGCCGGACGCGCTGCAGGCGCTGCGCGACGGCGGCTTCAAGCTCGCCGTGCTCACCCAGTCCGCGGTCGAGCCTTCCGAGTTGGCGTTGACGAACGCCGGCGTCCGCGAGCACTTCGAGGACGTGATCTCCGCACCCGCGTCGGGCGCCTTCAAGCCCGAGGACCTCGCCTACCGCGCCGCGCTGGAGAAGCTCGGCGCGACCGACGCCTGGTTCGTCGCCGGTCACTGGTGGGACGTCGCGGGTGCGACCTTCGCGGGCCTGAAGACCGCCTGGGTCTCGCGGACCGACCTCGCCTATCCGGTCGCGATGCCCGAGCCGCACGTCCGTGGCGCCGACGTCGCCGCGGTGGCGAGGGCGATCCTAAAGTCGCCGAGCCCCTGAGCCCTCACGGCCCAAGCGGTCTTCCGGGTTCACGAGCGCGCAGCGGTCCAGCGACAGACAGCCGCAGCCGATGCAGTCCGTGAGCGAGTCGCGCAGCCGTTCGAGTTGCGCGATCTGCTCATCCACGCGCGCTCGCCAGCCGGCCGACAGCGCGGCCCAGTCCTCGCGCCTGGGCGTCCGCCCCGCGGGCAGCCGGGCCAGTTCCTCGCCGATCTGCTCCAGCGTCAGCCCGACGCGCTGGGCGAAGAGGATGAACGCGACGCGCCGGATCACGGGGCGCGGATAGCGGCGATGGCCGCCGCCGTTGCGCTCGGACGCGATCAGGCCCCGCTCCTCGTAGAAACGCAGCGCACTCGTGGCCACGCCGGTGCGTTCCGCCACCTGTCCGATCGTCAGAAGCTGCGGCACTTGAATTCAAGCGTACTTGAGGTTTCACAATGGACCCATGCCCTTTCTCGTCGGACTCGGCGGCACGATGCGCTTCGGCTCTTCCAACGAGCGCGCGCTCAAGATCGCCATGGAGCACGCCGCCGGGCTCGGCGCGGAGACGCTGCTGATCACGGGCGCTCGGCTGGACCTGCCCACCTACGATCCCGCGTTGGACCCGAACGCAGCCGCGCAGTACGTGATCGACGCCGTCGAGCGGGCGGACGGGCTGATCCTCGCCTCGCCCTCCTACCACGGCGGGATGACCGGGCTGCTCAAGAACGCGCTCGACCACCTGGAGGCGCTGCGCGACCGGCCGCGGCCGTATCTGCGCGACCGGCCCGTCGGCCTGATCGCCACGGGCGACGGCTGGCAGGGGCCGAACGCGACGCTCCAGGCGCTGCGGCTCACCGTGCACGCGCTGCAGGGCTGGCCGACGCCGCTCGGGATCGCGCACAACGTCGTCGACGAGGGCGTGGACGCGGCGCGGCCGCAGTTGCGGCTCGTGGCCGAGCAGGTCCTGGACTTCGCGCAGGCGCGGGTGGCGGCCGTTGCTTGAAGTGACGGGCCCGGAGGCGGCGGCGTACCTCGACGCGCACCTGACGTGTCGCGTCGCGGAGGACGCCCACGGCGCGCTGCTGGCGCCCAAGGGCACTTTGCTCGGGCTCGTGCGGCTCGAGCGCGCGGCCGAAGGCTTCCGCGTCTTCTCCGAGCAGGCGGCGGTGCGGCAGGCCCTCGAGCGCGGACGGGTCGGCTGGATGGTCGAACTGACGCCGTTCGAGCATCACGAGCCGCCCATGTCCGACCTCGAACGCGTCGAGCGCGGCATCCCGGCGCTCGGCCGCGACATCGACGAACGCACGCTGCCCGCCGAAGCCGGCCTGGTCGGGACGCTGGTGCGCACGGACAAGGGCATGTACCCGGGCATGCAGACCGTGCTGCGCCAGCAGCGCTCCGGCACGGTCCACCGCGCGCTGCGGCGCCTCGCGCTCGACGCGCCCGTCCCCGAGGGCGCCGAGGTCCACGACGAAGCGGGCGTGCTGGGCACGATCGGCACCGCGGTCGTCCACCCCACCCGCGGCCCGCTCGCGCTGGCCCTGCTGCGCAGCCGCGCGGTGCCCGGAACCCGGGTGCGCATCGCCGAGGTGTCCGGTATCGTCGAACCGTGACGCTCACGCGCGAGCAGCTGGAAGAGCACCAACGGCACGTCGCCCGCCGCAAGGAACCCGACGCGCCGCTCACCCGCGAGCAGGAGCAGATGCTCAAGCTCCAGACGGGCGTCGGCAACGCCGCGATCGCCCGCGCGATGCTCAACCGCCAGCTGCCCGACCTGGTCCCGCGCCTCGGCCCGCCGCAGCCGATGGAAGACGCGATCAAGATGCGCGTCGTCGCCTACCTGGAGCGGATGCGGCTCGCGATCCAGCTCCACAACATGGACGGCACGATCTCGATGCCGGAGCTGGTCAACCAGGTCCGCCAAAACGTGCCCGAGGCGCTGGCCGCGACGCCGTTCCAGATCGAGATGGTGATCGTCGAGGTGCTCGGCGGCGACACGCCGCCGCCCGTGCGCAAGGTCGTCACGCCGGATGGCCGCCAGCAGGAGGTCTCGGCCCGGATCCTGAACTCGATCCCGAAGCCGCCAAAGGAGCTTTCGCTGCACGCCGGGCCCGGCACGCTGACGTTCGCCTTCGCCGGCGAGGCCAAGGTCCAGGCCGGACCGGTCACGGTCAAGGCCGACAAGGACGGCGCCTCGGCGACGGTCAAGAGCGGCGACGCCTCGGTCATGGGCCAGGCGGCGTTCGCGGGCGACTCGGTCGGCCTGAAGGCCTCGATCAAGGGCCTGAGCTTCGACGCACAGCTGCGCAAGGGCGCCGGCAACGACTGGTCGAAGTTCGCGGCGACGGTCAAGATCCCGATCGGCGGCGACGAGACGGTCGAGGACCGCCCGCCGCTGGAGGAGATCACGGCCGCGGTGGTCCAGGCCGAGGCCGCGATCAACGAGGTCGTCGCCCACCTCGCGCAGGGCGGCAGCCCGAGCGACGAGGTCGTGCGGCAGAAGATGGCGCTGATTAAGCCCGCGTTCGAGAAGGTCGGCGAGGCGGTCGAGGCCCGCAAGGGCCCGCAGGCCGGGCTGAAGCTGACCGTCGGGACCGGCGACCCGAAGCTCGGCTCCTACGGCGTGGTCTCCCTCGTCATCGAATTCTGATGTCCGAGCTGGACCTGCGTGTGGGCGACGACGACCGGGAGCGGGTCGTCGGCGCGCTGCAGCGCCACGCGCGGGCCGGCCGGCTGGACCCGGTCGAGCTCGATGAGCGGCTCGAGGCCGCGCTGAGCGCCAAGACGTTCCGCGAGCTGGAGTCGCTCACCGCCGACCTGCCGGACGAGACCCGCACGCCGCAGGCGCTCCGCCGGCGCAAGGTCGGCGAGCTGCGCGGGCACCTCGGGTTCTGGATCACCGTCTCGGTCATCTGCCTCGCGGTCTGGGCCGCGACCGGCGCGGACTACTTCTGGCCGCTGTGGCCGATCGCGTTCATCGGCCTCACGGTGGTGCTGCACGGGCTCGAGGTGCTCAAATGTGCGCCTGATCGTTCCACGTCAGCAGCGCCCAGCCATCGAAGCGCTCGCCTTCGATGAAGTAGTCGCGCCGCTGCTGGAACATCGTGATGCCGGTGTTGATGTGCCCCATCCGGTACAGCGCCGGCAGGTGGGCGGGTGAGAACTCCTCCCGGAAGAGCGCCGCGCCGGTGAAGTAGTGAATGAAGCCCCAGTGCGAAACGCAGAGGATGCGTTCGCTCTCCACGCGCTCCTCGAGGCGTTCCATCACGCGCGCGACACGCCCCACGATGTCGTTGAACGACTCCGCGCCCGGTTCGGCGTGATCGGGCGCGGACCGCGGCATCCATGAGATGTGGCCCTCGCCGTTGAAGTTCGGCGAGACGGCGCGGTAGGCGTCGGACTGGACCGCCTCGTGCAGGTCCTCGTCGGTGTCGAAGCCGAGGCCCAGCACCTCACCGATGCCCTGCGCCGTCTCCTGCGCGCGACCGTACGGTGAGGCGATGATGCGCTCGATCCCTTCGCCGCGCAGGCGCTCGCCCACCCCGCGCGCCTGCTCCCAGCCCCGCTCGGACAGGTGATCGCCGTCCTCGGGCTCGGGCCGCCCGTTGCGCTCGGCGACGTTGAAGCGCGACTCGCCGTGCCGCGTGAAGTAGACGATCAAGGCTTCAGGCCCTGCAGGAAGAGCTCGTGCACGCGCGTCTCCCCCGCGATCTCCGGGTGGAACGAGATCACGAGCATGTTGTCCTGGCGCGCGGCAACGGGGTGCCCATCGACCTCGGCGAGGATCTCGACCGCGTCGCCGTACTCGGCCAGCCACGGCGCGCGGATGAACACCGCGCGCACCGGGCCCTCGATCCCGGGGATCTCCAGGTCCTCCTCGAAGGAGCGGATCTGGCGGCCGAACGCGTTGCGCCGCGCCAGCGTGTCCATCACGCCCAGGTGCTCGCGGTCGAGCATGATCATCCCCGCGCACGTGCCGAGCACGGGCTTCCCGCTCCGTACGAAGTCCCGCAGCGGGTCCCCGAGGCCCTCACGCTGGATGCCGAGCGTCATCGTCGTCGACTCGCCGCCCGGCATCACCAGCCCGTCCAGCCCGTCGAGGTCGGCGGGCACGCGGACCTCGCGCACTTCGGCGCCGAGGTCCTCCAACATCTTGCGGTGCGCTTCGAAGTCGCCTTGAAGCGCCAGAACGCCGACTACCAACCGCGCGTGGCGAGCAGCTGCTGATCTTCGAGCTTGCGCGTCTCCAGCGACTGCATCGCCTCGCCCAGACCCTCGGACGCCTGAGCGACGCGCGCCGGGTCCTTGAAGTGCGTGGTCGCCTCGACGATCGCCTTCGCGCGCTCGGACGGGTTCGAGGACTTGAAGATGCCCGAACCCACGAACACGCCCTGGGCGCCGAGCTGCATCACCAGCGACGCGTCCGCGGGGGTCGCGATGCCGCCGGCGCAGAACAGCACCACCGGGAGCTTCTGGTCGGCCGCGACCTGGCGCACGAGATCGAGCGGGGACTGCAGCTCCTTCGCGGCGGTCGCGAGCTCCATGTCGTCCAGCGTGCCCAGGCGGCGGATCTCGGACCGGATCGAGCGCAGGTGGCGCACGGCCTCGACGATGTCGCCAGTGCCGGCCTCGCCCTTGGAGCGAATCATCGCCGCACCCTCGCCGATCCGGCGCAGCGCCTCGCCCAGGTGGG
The DNA here is from genome assembly GCF_003344625.1 of Solirubrobacter deserti. GTDB lineage: Bacteria > Actinomycetota > Thermoleophilia > Solirubrobacterales > Solirubrobacteraceae > Solirubrobacter > Solirubrobacter deserti. The sequence goes on from NZ_QPKJ02000001.1 coordinate 1,176,244, forward strand.
TCGCGCCGCACACGAACGGCACCTTGAAGCCCCACTTGTCGATGTGGTTGGCCTCGTCCGCGGGCGTCAGCACCTCGGACTCGTCGATGTAGTCGACCTCGAGCGCCTCCAGCACCTGCGCCTCGGCGAAGTGGCCGATGCGCGCCTTGGCCATGACCGGGATGGTCACGGCCTCCTGGATGCCCTTGATCAGGATCGGATCGGACATGCGCGCCACGCCGCCGTCGCGGCGGATGTCGGCGGGAACGCGCTCGAGCGCCATGACGGCCGCCGCACCGGCGTCCTCGGCGATCTTCGCCTGCTCGGCGTTGACGACGTCCATGATGACGCCGCCCTTCAGCATCTCGGCCAGACCGGCCTTCACACGGAACGTCGCCTCGTCTCTCATTGCCAGACGATGTTATCCACGCACGCGCCGGTGCCGGGGTTCGCGCCCGGGCGGCTGTTTCGGCTCCGGCCCGGGGTCGTCCACGTGCCATTCGCGCGTCACGGGCCGATCGATCAGGATCTTCTCGTCGTAGTGCAGGATCTCGAACGGCTCGCCGTCGACGAGCTCGTAGGTGACGTCGCGGTGGCGGACTCGAACCCGGATCGAGCTTCCGCGGTAGCGGAGCCGGAACTCCAGCCGCGTGATCGCGTTCGGCAGCCGCGGGCGGAAGGACAGGTCGCCGCCGAAGTCCCGCATCCCGCCGAAGCCCGCCACGGCCGCGATCCAGGAACCGGCCAGCGAGGCGATGTGCAGGCCGTCGCGCGTGTTGTCCATCAGGTCACCGAGGTCCATGCGGGCGGCTTCGCCGAAGTAGTCGTAGGCGAGGTCGAGGTGCCCGACCTCCGCGGCCACCACGGCCTGCGCACACGCACTCAGGGAACTGTCACGCACCGTGATCGGCTCGTAGTAGGCGAAGTCGCGCGCCTTCTGCTCGGGCGTGAAGCGGTTGCCGCGCATGTACAGCGCGAGCACGAGGTCGGCCTGCTTGACCACCTGCGTGCTGTAGAGCCGGAAGTAGGGCACGTGCAGCAGCAGCGGGTACTGCACGCCGTCGAAGTCGAACAGCTTGTGGTGCGTGAAGTTCTCGGCCTGCGGGTGCACCTGCAGCCGCTCGTCGTACGGAATGTGGATCGCTGACGCGGCGTCCCGCCAGGCCGCGATCTCCTCGATGTCGACGCCGAGCTGGCGCGCGTGGTTGTTGTGGCGGGAGGCGACCAGCGCGGCGTGGCGCAGGTTCTGCTCGGCCATCAGGTTCGTGTAGATGTTGTCGTCGGCGATCGCGGAGTACTCGTCCGGGCCGGTGACGCCGTCGATGTGGAAGCGGCCGTCGTGGTCGTGGTGGCCGAGCGAGCGCCACAGCCGCGCGGTGTGGACGAGCAGCTCCAGCCCGGTCGTGGCCTCGAACTCGACGTCCCCGGTCGCGCGGATGTAGCGGATGACGGCGTCCGCGATGTCGGCGTTGACGTGGAAGCCGGCCGTGCCCGCGGGCCAGTACGCGCTGCACTCCTGGCCGCGGATGGTCCGCCACGGGAACGCGGCGCCTTCCAGCTCGAGCGTCTTGCCACGCTCGAGCGCGAGGTCGAGCGTCGCGTGGCGCCAGCGCAGCGCGTCGGCGGCCGCGGTCGGCAGCGTGTACGTGAGCACCGGCAGGACGTAGGTCTCCGTGTCCCAGAACGCGTGGCCGTCGTAGCCCGGGCCGGTCAGGCCCTTGGCGGGAATGGCGCGGCGCTCCGCTCGGGCGCCCGCCTGCAACGTGTGGAAGAGCGCGAAGCGAACGGCCTGCTGGAGCTCGCCGTCGCCGTCGATCTCGACGTCCGCGTGCTCCCAGAACGCGTCCAGGTACTCGCGCTGCTGGGCGGCGAGCGTGTCCCAGCCCGTGCGCTTGGCGGAGGCCACGGCCGCGTCCACCTGGTCGCGCACGGACGGCAGCGAGCGCCGGCTCGACCACCCGTAGGCGAGGAACTTGGTAAAGCGCAGGCTCTGGCCGGGCTGCAGCTCGGCGGTCAGCCACACGCGGCCGAGGTCCGGTGCCGCCTCGGCGCCGCACACGATCCCGTCGACCTTCTCGAACACGTGGTCCATGCCCGCCGCCATCCGCAGCTTGCTCTTGTGCGTGCGGTGGACGAGCACGACCCGCAGGTCGTGGACCTCCTGCTCCTCGGCGTCGAGCGGCGCCTCGAGCGCGGCCGCGGCGCGTGGGTCGCGGGTCTTGTGCGCGTTCGGCTCGTTGGCCACCAGCTCGGACTGGGCGACGATCCGCAGCGGCTCGTCGTCGACCGCCTTGACCTCGTAGCGGATCGCGGCCACCGAGCGCTGGACGAACGAGACCAGGCGCGTCGAGTTGATCTCGATCTCGCGCCCGCTCGGCGAACGCCAGCGCACGTGGCGCCTCAGGACCCCCTCACGCAGGTCCAGCGAGCGCGTGTGCGCGAGCAGCTCGCCGTAACGGATGTCGAACGGCTCGTCGTCGACCAGCAGCCGGATCAGCTTGCCGTTGGTCGCGTTCACGACGGTCTGGCCGTCCTCCGGGTAGCCGTAGCCGGCCTCCGCGTACGGCAGGGGGCGCGTCTCGTAGAAGCCGTTGAGGTAGGTGCCGGGCAGGCCGAACGGCTCGCCCTCGTCGAGGTTGCCGCGCAGGCCGATGTGGCCGTTGGAGAGCGCGAACACGGACTCGGCCTGTGCGAGCACGTGCAGGTTCAGCCGTTCCTCGCTGACCGCCCACGGCTCGACGGTGAAGGCCGGGTGCGTGATCAAAGGAGCTCTCCCAGGTCGTCCACGACCACGTCGGCGCCGCTGGCCTTGAGCGCCTCAGCCTGGTTCGCCCGGTTGACGCCGACCACGAACCCGAACCGGCCGGCCGCCCCGGCCTGGACGCCCGCGAGCGCGTCCTCGAACACGGCGGCGTGTGCGGGCTCGACACGCAGGCGGCGCGCGGCCTCCAGGAACGTGTCCGGCGCGGGCTTGCCCGGAAGGTTGAGCTCGCGCTTGACGACGCCGTCGACGCGCTCCTGCATGTAGCGATCCATGCCCGTGACCTTCAGGACCTCCTCGGCGTTCGCGCTCGAGCTCACGAGCGCGAGCTGGAGGTCGGCGGCCTTCGCGGCTTCGAGGTAGCGGCGGGAGCCCTCGTAGGCCTCCACCCCCTGCTCGCGGATCAGGCGCAGGACGAGGTCGTTCTTCACCGTGCCGATGCGCGTGATCTCGCTCTCGGGCGGGTGGACGTCACGCGAGGCCAGGAACGAGCGGATCCCGTCCTCGCGCGCTTTGCCGTCGACGTACAGGACGTAGTCCGTCGCGATGTCGAACGTGTAGCCCTCCTCCTCGAACGTCTGCTTCCACGCCTGGGCGTGGACGGCGGCGGTGTCCGTGAGGACGCCGTCGAGGTCGAACAGGAGGGCGGTGATGCGGTCGGGTAGGCCCAGCACGGGCGGAGCGTACCCGCCCTACTTCAGACGGAACGCGCGAATGCGGTCGTCGTACTGCGCGCTGTCTCGCGCGTAGAGGCCGTAGGCGAGCGCCTGCAGGATGCTCAGCAGGCCGGTGTGGCTGCGGACGAAGGCCGGCGAGTTGCTCGAGTAGTAGAGCGTGCGCTCCGACAGCTTGGCGACGTCGGAGAGCGTCGCATCGACGATCGCGAGCGTGGCCGCGCGGCGGTGGCGGGCGATCTTCATCGCGCGCAGGACCAGCGGGTGCGGGCGGCCGGCGGACAGGCCGATAACGAGCGTGCGCTCGTCGATGCGGCCGAGCCGGGACAGCGCTTCCTGGCTCGGGCTCGCGGCGATCTCCGCGCGGACGTCGAGCAGCATCAGCAGGTGGCGCAGGTAGGAGGCGAAGAACGCCATCTGGTCCGTGCCGGCGATCAGGATCTTCTCGGCGTTGGCGATCGCCTCGATCGCGCCGTCGACCTCGGAGCGGCTCACGCGCCGGGCCGTGTCCTCGACGTTGACGTGATCGGCGGCGATGGCCTGCTCGAACGGCGACTGGTCGAGGCTGAACAGCGGCGCGCTCGGCTCGGGCGCCGCGGTGGTCCGGTGGTGGTGGCGGTACTCCTCCCGGGCCGCCTCCTGCAGCTCCGGGAAGCCCTCGAAGCCGAGCGCCTGGCTGAAGCGCACGACGGTCGAGCTCGACGTGTTGGCCCGCCGGGCCAGTTCCTCGGCGGTGTGGAAGGCAACTTCGTCGAGGTGATCGACGACGTACTGGGCCACGTCCTTCTGCGAGCGCGAGAACTCCTCGAAGCGCGCGGAGATGTACGTGGAAAGCGTTTGGTGGCCGCGGGCGGCCGGGGGCATCGTGGCGGTCCTCGGCATGGCGAGGCGATCTTTCGACGATCGCTCCCTAACCTCCTGCCATCTAATGCAACGGCTTGAGACTCGACTCGACGGACTGGTGCTGCTGGCGCCGCAGGTGCACGGAGACGAACGCGGATTCTTCATTGAGACGTTTCGCGCGGACGTCGCCCGCGATCACGGCGTCCCCACGGAGTTCGTGCAGGACAACCACTCGCGCTCCCGCCAGGGGACGTTGCGCGGCATCCATTTCCAGACCCATCCGGGCCAGGGCAAGTTGGTGCGGGTCGCCCGCGGCCGCGTGTTCGACGTCGTGGTCGACCTGCGCCGCGGGTCGCCGACGTTCGGCCAGTGGGAAGGTGTCGAGCTCGACGATGTCTCCGGCGCGATGCTGTACATCCCGGTCGGTTTCGGGCACGGGTTCCTGGTGCTCAGCGAGGTCGCGGACTTCGTCTACAAGTGCACCAACTACTACGACCCCGCCACCGAGGCCGGGATCAAGTTCAACGACCCGGACGTGGGGATCGAGTGGCCGAGCGCGGTCGAGCTCTTGTACTCGGAGCGCGACGCTTCGGCACCTACGCTGGCCGAGGTCGCTGACTCGCTGCCGTTCACGGTGTGAAAGGGCGCTTCGCACCGTCGCCCACGGGGGTCCTGCACCTCGGGAACCTGCGCACCGCGTTGCTGGCGTGGCTGTTCGCCCGCTCGGCCGGCTCGGAATTCCTGGTGCGGGTGGAGGACCTCGACGTCGGTCGGGTGCGGCCGGGGTTCGCGGAGCGCCAGCTGAGTGACCTGGCCGCTCTGGGGCTGGACTGGGACGGTGAGGTGGTGTCGCAGTCGGCGCGTGGCGACTTGTATTCGGCGGCGTTGTCGGCGCTGCCCGTGTACGAGTGCTTCTGCACGCGGGCGGAGATCGCTTCGGCCGCATCAGCCGCGCACGGGCCGGTCGGGGCGTACCCCGGGACGTGTCGCGGATTGAGCGCGGCGGAGCGTTCCGCGCGGCGGGCGGAACGGGCGCCGGCGCTGCGGGTAGACGCAGGCGGCGTCGAGGTCGCGTTCGTCGATCGCGTTCTGGGGGCGCAGACCGGGTTCGTGGACGACTTCGTCGTGCGGCGCAACGACGGGGCGTTCGCCTACAACCTCGCGGTCGTCGTGGACGATGCGGCGCAGGGCGTCGAGGAGGTCGTGCGGGGCGCCGACCTGGTCGACTCGACGCCGCGGCAGATCTGGCTCGGGCGGGCGTTGGGCTGTCCGGAGCTCTCGTATGCGCACGTGCCGCTGGTGTTGGGGCCGGATGGGCGGCGACTCGCCAAGCGGCATGGGGACGTGACGCTGCGGGAGGTGGCGCCGTCCGCGGCTCTGGCCTGGATGGGCGCGTCGTTGGGGCTAGCGGGGTCTTCTCCGTCTGAGATGCTGGCCGGGTTCGATCCGGCCGCGGTCTCCCGCGAGCCGACCGTCTACGCGGGATGAACGACAGCATCGAGGGAGTGGGTGCGCCGGCCCCGCGGCGAGGATGCGAGGAAACGATCACGCTCCGCGGAGGGGTGCGGTCGGAAACTTGCGCTCAGCGATAGCGAGCGACCGCACCCCCTTTGTTCGGAGCGCGGTCGTGATGGAAGATGATCGGTTGGCGCCCGTAGCGCGCCGATCGACCGCGAACGTGCATCCATCCGCCGCGCGGACGGGACCCTCCCCCATCGGTGCCCGCCGTCGGAGCGGACCGGGCCCGAGCGCGGCGCGTGCTGCACACCGCGCCCCACCCGCCGCATAGACTCGCACCACCATGGTCGGCCGCACGGAAGAGCAGGCCCGCCTCACCGCCCTGATCGACGCCGCTCGCTCGGGTCGCAGCGGCGCGCTGCTCCTGCACGGCCCACCGGGCATCGGCAAGACGGAGCTGCTGCGCTTCGCGGTGGACCAGGCCGACGGGTTCACGCTGCTGCGAGCGCGCGGGATGGAGTCCGAGTCCGGCATCCCGTACGCCGGTCTCGCCGAGCTGGTCGGACCGCTGCTGGGGTTCGTCGACGAGCTCCCGGAGGTGCAGGCCGCCGCCCTGCGCTCCGCGCTGGCGCTGGGCCCGGCCGCCGCCACGGATCGCTTCACCGTGCCCGCCGCGCTGCTGTCCCTGCTGGCGCGCGCCGCCGACGACGGACCCGTGTTGTGCGTGGTCGACGACGCCCAGTGGCTGGACGAGCCGAGCCTCGAGGCGTTCCTGTTCGCCGGCCGCCGCCTGGTCGCGGAGGGCGTGGCGATGCTCGCCGCCGCGCGCGGCCGTGTGGAGGTTCCGTGGATGGAGCGACTCGCCGTCTCGCCGCTGGCGGACGACGACGCCCGCGCGCTGTTGGACGCCTCGATCGCGCCGAGCGTCGCCGACCGGCTGGTGGCCACCGCGGCCGGGAACCCGCTCGCCCTGCTGGAGATCCCGGCGCTGCTGACCGCATCACAGCTGGCCGGCCGCGAGCCCTTGGCGGACCCACTCCCGCCAGGGACGGGCGTCGAGCGCGCGTTCGCCGTGGCCTTGGCCGCGCTGCCGCAAGAGACCCGATCGGCGCTGCTCGTCGCGGCGGCGGCGAGCACGCGCCGCCTCGACGTGCTCGCGCGGGCGCTCGCGACCACCGCGGGCTCACCGCCCGCCGCATCGCCGCCCGCCTCCGCGAGTTCGCCGACCGCCACCGCGAGTTCGCCGCCCGCCGCCGCGGCATCCCCGCCGGCCGCCGCATCCCCGCCCGCCGCCGCATCCCCGCCCGCCACCGCGGGCACGTCGCCCGCCACCGCGGCATCCCCGCCCGCCGCCACGAGTTCGCCGCCCGCCACCGTCGCATCCCCGCCGGCCGCCGCGTCCCCGCCCGCCGCCGTATCGCCGCCCGCCACCGCGGGCTCGTCGCCCGCGGCCGCGCTGGCCTCACTCGGCCCCGCCGAGGCCGCCGGCATCGTCGTCCTGGGCGGCGGCGAGCTCGAGTTCCGTCATCCCCTGATGCGGTCGACCGTCTATCACTCGGCCACGCCGGTCGAGCGGCGGGCGGCGCACGCGGCGCTGGCCGAGGCGGTCGACGGCGCCGAGCGGGCGTGGCATCTCGCGGCCTGCGCGGTTGCTCCCGACGAGGAGGTGGCGGCCGCGCTCGAGGCCGCGGCGCTCGAGGCGCGCGGGCGCGGCGCGCACGCCACCGCCGCGCGGGATCTCCAACGGGCGGCACAGCTCACGCCGGAGGCCGCATCGCGCGCGCGGCGGCTGCTCGCGGCGGCCGACGACGCGGTCCGGTCCGGCGAGGCCGACGCGGCGAGCGCCCTCCTGGACTCGATCGAGTCGGACGACGATCCGCTGCTCGTCGCGGACGTCGAGCGGTTGCGGGGGCACGTGGAGATGCGGCGCGGGTCGCCGGTCGACGCGAACGAGCGGCTCGTGGCCGAGGCGGACCGGGTCCGCGGGCGCGATCCGCGGCGAGCGGCGGCGATGTTCCTGGAGGCTTCGGTCGCGCACCTGATGACCGGTGATCCCGGCGCGCTGGTGGCCGCCGCCGAGAAGGCGCGGTCTTTGTCGGCGGGCACCGAGCCGGCGGTCGAGCTGCTCGCGACGGCGGTGATCGGGGAGGCGCAGATCGCGCTCGGGGAGGTCGAGCAGGGCGTGGCGGAGCTGCGCGCGTGCGAGCCGTACCTGATGGAAGCCGACCCGCTCGGGATGGTCGAGATCGTCGGCATGGCCGGGCACGCGTGGACGTGGGTCGAGGACTGGGAACGCGCGACGCGCACGCTGCAGCGGATCGTCCGCGCGGCGCGGGCCGCGAGCGCCGTGTCCGCGCTCATCCACCCACTGGCCGCGCAGGCGCATTTGGACCTGCGGCGCGGACGCTGGGCGGCGGCGCTCGCGGGCGCTTCGGAGGCGGTCGAGCTGGCCGAGGAGGCCGGGCAGCTGGCGCTCCTCCCCCACGCGCTGGCGGCGCTCACGCTCGTCGAGGCCGGGCTCGGCCACGAGGCCGACTGCCGCGCACACGCCGAGCAGGGCCTCGAGCGCTCCGAGGACCCCTACCTGCACGCCGCCCTCGGCCAGCTGGAGCTGGCCCTCGGCCGCATCCCGGAGGCGATCGAGGCGCTGGAGACGGGCGAGCGCCAGATGATCCGGCGCGGGCTCGCGTCCTCGGTCGTCATGCTGCGGCCGGACCTGATCGAGGCGTACGTCCGCGCCGGCCGGCGCGAGGAGGCCGAGGCCGCTCTCGCACGCCTCGAGGCCGACACCGCCGAGGGCCGCGCGGCCCGGCGCGCCGCCGCCGTGGAGGCCGCGACCAACGTGCGCCCACTGCGCGCCGACTCGCTCGCGGCGCTGCCGGTAATCGGCGTCGGCCCGCGCTGGGTGCGCGCCGCGGCCGAGCGCTGCCGCGGCCTCCTCGCGCCCGACGACGATTTCCGCGCCGTGTTCGAAGGCGCGCTGCAGCACCACGCGGACCTGCCGATGCCGTTCGAGACGGCGCGCACGCAGCTCGCGCTCGGCGAACGCCTGCGCCGCGCCAAGCAGCGCGCGGAGGCGCGCGAACCGCTTCAACAGGCGCTCGACGAGTTCGAGCGCCTCGGCGCGAAGCCGTGGGCCGAACGCGCCCGCACCGAGCTGCGCGCGACCGGCGGCCCCGCGGGAGGCCGGCGGGCGCCCGCGGCCGCCGACCAGCTCACGCCGCACGAGCTCCAGATCGCCGTGCTCGTCTCCCAGGGCATGACCAACCGCGAGGCGGCCGCGGCGCTCTTCCTGTCACCGAAGACGATCGAGTACCACCTCGGCCAGATCTACCGCAAGCTCGACGTCCGCGGCCGCGCCCAGCTCGCCCGCCTGATGGCGATGGAGCTCCCCGAGGGCGAACGCGACCCCGCGGTGCTCGCCGACGCCCTTTCCTAAAGAGGGACTGTCCCTCTTTAGGAAAACCCTCGACTACGGGTCGAAGGTCTCGTCCTGCGCGACCGCGACGTCGAGCAGCAGCGGCGTGGAGCGGTCCCAGGGCGACTCGTCGAGCACGCTGAGCAACTCGGCGTGCGTCGTGATGCGGCGCGCCTGGCAGCCCTGGGCGGTGGCCATCGCGGCGATGTCGATGTCGAACTTCGGCCACGGGCCGTGCGCACCGGCGTGCTCGGCGAGGCGGTCCATGATCGCGTAGCCGCCGTTGCGCAGCACCACGAACAACACGCCGACGCCGTACTGCGCCGCGGTCCACAGCGCCTGGATCTGGTAGAGCGAGGAGCCGTCGCCGACGACCGCGACGACCGGACGGTCGCCCGCCATCCGCAGCCCAGTCGCAGCGGGCAGGGCGAAGCCGAGCATGCCCATCGCGCTCACGAAGGCGCCCGGCGCGGTCGCCGGGAGGCGCGCGTGCAGCTCAGGGCGGCTCGACGGGGACTCCTCCACCACGATCGCGTCCCGCGGGAGCCGCTCGGCGAGCGCAGCGAGGGCGTGGCCGGGGTACAGCGGCTCGCCGGGTTCCGGGGGCGCGGGACGCTCGAACGCGACCGCGCTGCGCCGCGGCTCCACGACCGCCGCCAGCGCGGAGCAGATCGCCGCCGGATCCCCGAGCACCGCCAGTTCGGCCGGGCTGCGGTGCGCCTCGTCCGGGTCCGCCGTGATCACCGCCAGGCGGGCGTGCGTGAGCGGGCCGGCGTCGTATGGGTACTGACGCAGCGCGCCCGTCCCGACGACGAGCACGGTGTCGAACGGGTCCAGCGCGGCGCGGAGCCGTTCCCGCCGCGCCGGCGCGATCCCCGCGAACTGCGGATGGTCCTGCGGGAACCCGGCGGCGCCGCCGAACGGCTCCTGGAAGACGGGCGTGCCCAGCCGCTCGGCCAGCGCGACCAGCGAGCCCCAGTCCGCGCCCGCGCCGGCGATGATCGCGGGCCGCTCCCCCAGGAAGGCGGCGAGCTCACGCACGGCGTCCGGCGCGGCCGCGGCCGAACGGACCAACCGCTGCGGGCCGAGGATCTCGTGCGGCTCGGGCGCCGGCGCGAGCCAGTCGTCCATCGGCACGATCACCAGCGCCGGCCCGCGAGCGGTCTCCGCGGCGTGAAAGGCGCGCACGATCGTGCCCGGAACGTCCTGCGGGCGCACCGGCAGCTCCTCGAACACCGGGTACTCCCCCGCGAGCCCGCGCAGCCTGCCGGCCAGGAACGGCTCCTGCGCGAGGTGGCGGCGGTCCTGCTGGCCCACCAGCACCACGACCGGCGCCCGGTTCAGGCGCGAGGTGGCGATCGCGGCGACCGCGTTGCCGAGCCCGGGCGTCGAGTGCAGCAGCGCGAGCGCCGGCCGGCCGGTCCCCAGCGCGAACCCGCACGCGAGGCTCACGACCGACCCTTCGTGCAGCGCGAGCACGAAGCGCAGATCCTCCGGCAGCCCCGCCAGCAACGGGACCTCCGTGCTGCCGGGGTTGGAGAAGATCGTCGTCAGCTCGAGCCGGCGCAGGACGTCGAACGTGGTGTCGCGAACGGTCGGCACCCTTGCAGGAATATCGCGCGAAACGTACAACTGCGTTTGTAGGTGCTCGACACGCTCTACATCGACGATGTCGCGCAGGCCGACGCGCTGCTCAAGCCCAAGCGCGTCGAGATCCTGCGCCGCCTGGCCGAGCCCACGACGTGCACGGCGATCGGCGGCGAGCTCGGTGAGACGCCGCAGGCGATCTACTACCACGTCAAGCGCCTGCAGGCCGCCGGCCTGGTCACGCTCGTGGATGAGCGGCGCGTGCGCGGGATCGCGGAGGGGATCTACCAGGCGGTGGCGCGCTCGTTCTGGGTCTCGCCGGACTGCGTCGGCCGGCTCGGACCCGAGCGCACCCGGGAAGCCATGCTCGGCCTCGGCTACCTGCTCAACCTGACCGAGGAGATGTCGCGCGATCTGGCGCAGCTCGCGATGGGGAACGTCGTGCTGCCGTCGTTCGGGATCGCGGGGGACGTGACGCTGGCGCCGGAGGACGGCGCGGCGTTCGTGGCCGAGCTCCAGCGCGCGTTCGGCGAGGTGCTGACCAAGTACGGCGGCGGCGAGGGCCACACCTTCCGGCTCGCCCTCGCCTGCTACCCGCGGACCTCCTAGGCGGAGGTCATCTCCTTCGCCTCCTCGGCGGCGAGGTCCAAATACGCCCGGCGCACGCCTTCGACGTGCTCGCGCTGCACACCGACCGCCCAGTCCGCCAGGTCCTTGACCGCGGCGTCCTCGGTGGTGAAGGCGATCACCTGCACGATCTCCCAGTGGCACAGCTCGCCCGCCTCGGCCATGGACAGGAACTCGAAGCCGTCCAGCGCCTCCTCCTCGCCCTCGAGGTAGGTCTTCATCATGTCAACGGCCTCGGACTTCGTCTCGCGCGCCTTCTCGCGGATCGCGGTCTTGCGGCCTTCGAGCGTGTCGATGTAGGCGTCGGTGCGCTGCTCGGTTTGCGCGGCCTGATCGCTCATGCGGTCGAGGTCGGCCTTGAAGGCTTCCGCGCCCTCCATGCCCGCGACCTGCTTGGTCGCCTGCTGCGCGGCCTGGGCGAGCCCGAGGACCTCCGCGAGCTTCTCGTCGAGTGGTGTCAATTCAGCCATGCGGCGGGCCATACCCAGCGGTGGCGCGCCATCAATCCAGCCGTTCCTCCAGCCGCGCGACGGTGTCCCGCGCCCGGTCGCGCTCCTTGCGCGCCCCGGTGAGCACGCGCTCGGCGGTTTCGGCTTCCGAGCGGGCGTCCGCGAGCGCCTGCTTGGCCTCCTCGAACGCCTCCTGTGCGCGCTGCAGCGTGTCCACCGCTTCCTGCGCGTCCTCCTCGGCGCCCTTGGCCACGCGCTCGCGGACCTTGAGCGTCGCGCGTGCCTCGCGCAGCTCGTCCTCCAGCTGCTGGCGTTCGCGGGCCGCGCGCTCCTCGGCCTGGCGGTCGACCTCCTCGGGCGGCGGCTGCTTGGGCTGCTTCTTCGGCGGCGGCGCGGGCAGGTCGGTGGTCTCGAGCGCGAACGGCCACGCGCCGCCCTGCTGCGCCTCCCCCACCAGCCGGCCCGCCTGCAGCGCGGCGCGCAGGTCGGGGTCGCCGGCGGCGGCGTGCAGCGTCGTGCGCAGACGGTCGGCCATCGCGCGCGAGAGCGGCTTGCCGCCCGGCTTGAGCGTGACCGCGAAGCGCATGACGTCGTCGATCGCGCGCCGCTCGGCCTGCGTGGCCTGGCGCAGGACGTCGGCGCCGCCGCCCGCGAGCGCGGCGTCCTGGGCGGCGCGCAGCGCGGCACCGGCGTCCAGCAGCGCGGCGATCAGCTCCGGCTCCTCGCGCGCGACCTGGTTCGCCGTCCAGGCGGCGGGCGTCGGCTTGGGCAGCTTCGCGAGCTTGGCCGCCGCCTCTTTGTCGCTCTTGCGGATCTCCTTGGCCAGCTTGTCGCGGGCGGAGATGAACTCCTCGAGCGGAAGGGCGTACAGGTCTTGCTCAGACATCGATCCTGGCGGGATGATCGCCGATGCGGACCGCGCGCGGCATCGCTCTCGTGGTGAACGGGGTCGCGGGGGCGCCGTCGGCGCCGAGCGCGATCAGGCCGCCGGTCCCGAACGGCGCGAGCTGGTGCAGCGCGCGGTCGGCCGCGTGGTCGAGCGGGAGATGCGCGTGGCGCACCAGCGCGTCGATCTCGTGGGCGAGCGCCACGCGGATGATGCCCTCGCCGTCGCCCGTGCAGGAGACCGCGACCGTGTCCGAGGCCCAGGTGCCGGCGCCGATCAGCGCGGAGTCGCCGACGCGCGCCGGGTGCTTGCCGGAGATGCCGCCGGTGGACGTGGCGGCGGCGAGGTGACCGTGCAGGTCGCGGGCGACGGCGCCGACGGTGTTGCCCCCTCCCCCGGTCGCGTCGCTCGCCGTGTCGGAGCCTTGGAGCCCGACGAGCAGGACGTGACGGCCCTCGTCGAGCACGGCCCGGGCGGCCTGAATCGGGTTGCGCATGCCGGTCACGGCTGCGACCGCTCCCGCCGCGCGGTCGCTGCCGCGCATGATCGAGGCGTCGTGGGAGACGTTGCCGAGTTCGTCCGAGACGGCGCCGCGCCCGGCGTTGAAGACCGGGTCGTCCTCGAGGATCACGACCGCCCGCTGAACGGCGTCGAGCGCGCTGCCGCCTTGCCGGAGGATCGCGTGACCGGCGTCGACCGCGGCCTGGATCCCCTGGCGCGCCCGCGCGCGCTGCTCCTCGCGCCAGTGGCCCGCGCCGCCGTGGACGACCATGGTGATCATCCGCGGGCACGATACGAGCATGCGGACGCTCGGGATCGACCTCGCCTCACAGCCGGCGAACACCGCGGCGTGCGAGATCGACTGGGCGAGCGGGGACGTCTCGCTCGTGCGCGGCGTGGACGACGACGCCATCCGCGCCGCGCTCGCCCGGGCCGACCGCGCCGGGATCGACGCGCCGTTCGGCTGGCCGGAGCCGTTCGTCGCCGCCGTGTCGGGCGCGGCGCCGTGGCCGCGCGACCGGCGCGTGCTGACCCACCGCGCGACCGACCGCTTCGTACACCGCGAGATCGGCAAGCTGCCGATGTCGGTGACCACGGACCGGATCGCCTACTGCGCGATGCGCTGCGTGACGCTGATCGAGGGGTGCGAGATCGCGGTCGAGGCCTATCCGGACGCGGCGCTGCGCGTCTGGGTCGGCGGGCCGTGGTCGTCCTACAAGCGCGACGCGCGGGAGCGGCGCGCGGTGCTGCTCGAGCCGTTGCTGGAGGTCGCGCCGCTGTCGGCGGCGCAGATCGAGGCGTGCCTGGCGTTCGACGACAACCTCGACGCGGTCGTCTGCGCGCTGGTCGCGCGCGCGGCCGCGGTCGATGAGACCGTGCCGCCGCCGCCCGAGTTGGCCCGGCTCGCAGAGGTCGAAGGCTGGATCCAGCTGCCGCGGCCGGGGAGCCTCTGTCGCCTGGGTCGAGCTGGGGCGCCGGACCGCACACCGTGACGATCTGCCACCGCTCGGTCGTGACGAGCGGCGTGAACCCGCTCGGCGCGGCCGGCTCGAGGCCTTGCCCGTAGAACCACTTGGACCGAATGATCACCGCGGGCCGTTCCGGCGGGGCGTCGAGGTCGCGCATCGGCAGGTCGAGGCGCCAGGCCACGAGCGACCGCGCCCGCGCGCTGGTCCGGACCCGCGAGCACGCGACGAGCTCGTCCGGCCCACCCGCGCGCTCGATGACGGGATCGAAGGCGTCCGCGGCCTCGGCGCGCGCGCCGAGCTCGGTCCACTGGTCGCGCAGGGTGCCGCCGGTGGTCACGAGGACGAACGCCACGAGCACGAGCGCGCCGAGCGGACCGGCCCACGCCGCGCGAGCGGCGCCCGCGGCGCGCTTCGCCAGGCGCACCGCTCCCGCGCCGGCCAGTGCGGCGCCCAGCGCCGCGGCGGCGACCAGGTAACGCGGGTTTCCGGCGTACCCCGCGGTCGTCATCACGGCGACGAGCACGACCCAGGCGGCGGCCGCGGCGAAGATCCAGCGGGCCAGGCGGCCGCCGAGCAGTGCGGCGACGAGCGCCCCGATCACCGCGGGCAGCGTGCTGATCGTCGCGGTGTCGCCGAGGACGGCGAGGAACGGCACGGACTCGAGCTTCGCGCTGCCCGGGCTCGGGACGCCGCGGGCCGTGTGGGAGGCGCCGAGCGCGCCGCCCGCGCCGATCACGTCCGGGCCGAACCACAGCAGCGGCACGACGGCGGCGGCGATGAGCACGGCGCGGCGGTCCTCGTCGCGGCGCCACAGCCACACGCCGTACGCGGCGAGGAACGGCCATGCCTCGGGGCGCATCAGCGCGGCGGCGGTCGCGCACGCGAGCGCGGCGGCGGTCCGGCCGGACAGGTGCGCGATCACGGCCCACAGAACGGCGGCCGCGAGCAGGCCCTCGGAGTTGCCGAGCGCGGTGTTGAACAGCCACCACGGCGACAGCGCCATCGCGGCCACGGCCGCGGCTCCCGCCCAGCGCCCGGCGAGCCGCGCGCCGAGCACGTACGCGCCGGCGAGCGCGAACAACCCGCCCGTCCGGGCCACGATCAGCCACAGCGCCGGAGCGCCCTGCTCCCACAGCGCGAACACCACCGTGAACAGCACGGGGAACGGCTTCCAGGACGGCCCGCTGGTCGTGTCCAGCGTGAGCCGCCCGGTCTCGCGGCCCCAGACCAGCCACGCGAGCGGGTCGAACGCGAGCGCCCACGGCAGCAGGAGCGAGAGCGCGGCGAGCACGACGGCGGCCGCGACCGCCGCGGACGCTCTCCACGACCCACGCGATCGCGCAGCGCCCACCCGAGCGCGTCGCGAGCGTTCGGGGGGACGCGCCGCCGCGGGCGCGCTCACGGCACCACGAGCTGCGCGACGTACACGAGCGCGACGACCATCGCCGCGATCAGGATCGCCGCGATCACGCGCACGGCCCACAGCGCGACCGGGGACGGGCGCGAGGACGGCACCCGGTGCGCCGCGCCCGGCCGGGCGGCAGCGCGGCGGCGGGACGCGTCCATGGGCGGCCGGCCGGCGCGGCCGGCCGCCGTCGCGGCAGGCAGCGTCACGTCTTCGCTCAGCGTGCCGTTGGTCTGCGAGCGGCGCTCCTCGGCCGATTCCGCGCGCAGAACCTCGAGCTCGCGGCGCAGCCCGCGGGCGGCGGCGCGTTCGCGGTCGAGCTCACGCTGGATGCGCTCGACCATGCGGCGCGAAGCCTCGTCGGGCTCACCGTCCGGAACCTCGCTGTTGAGCAGCTCCTCGCGCAGGCGGGCGACCTCGGCGCGCTCGGCCGCGAGCAGGCGCTCGGCGTCCTCGCGGGACCGGTCGAGCTCCGCGCGCAGGCGCTCGGTCTCCTCGGCCTCGGCGACGATGGACCGCTGCGCCTCCTCACGCGCCGTCGCCAGCCGCTCGTGGACCTCGGTGGTGACCGCGCGCTCGCTCTCGAGGCGCTCGTCGGCCTCGGCCTCCACGGCGGTCAGCGCCTCCTCGCGCTGGGCCAGCAGTCCTTGGAGACGCACCACGTCCTCGCGGGCCACGGCCAGCTCGTTCGTGAGCCGCTCGTTGGAGTCCTCGGCCCGAGTGGTCCGCTCCTGCAGCTCGCGGATGACCTCGCCGAGCGCGGTGCGCTGGTGCTCGTCGTCGCCGGCCGCCGCGCGCAACTGCTCGAGTTGGCCGGCGAGCTCGTCGCGCTCTTCGCGGACGGCGCGCATCTGCTCCAGCTCGTCCTCGAGCCGCTCGTGCGCGGCCTTCAGGCTGCCGTGCGCGAGCCGCAGCCCGGCGAGCTCGTCCGCCTCGGCCCGCGCGACCTGCGCCTCGGTGCGCAGCGACTCGAGCTCCGCCGGGGCCTCGTCGCGCAGGGCGGCGAGCTCGGCGGCGAGCCGTTCGGCCTCCGCCCGCGCGGCTTCCAGTTCCGCCCGCGCGGCGGTGAGCGCCCCGGCGTCGGCCAAGAGCCGCTCGAGCTCGGCCCGGACCTGCGCGAGCTCGTCGGCGTCGCCTCGTAGCCGCTCGACCTCCGCGCGCAGCGCGGCCGCCTCGTCGTCGGCGCCGCCCCGCAGCGCCTGGAGCTCGGCGCGTAGCGCGTCGAGCTCCGCGCGGGCCTCGATCAGCGCCGCGGCGTCCGCGCGCAGCGCCTCGACCTTGCTCGCAAGCCGTTCGGCGTCCGCGCGGGAACCGTCCGCGTCCACGCGCAGCGCCTCCAGCTCGCGCGTGAGGCGTTCGACCTCGGAGCGCGCGGCGGCCAGGCGGTCCGCCTCGGGACGCTCGTCGCGCAGCGCGTCCAGCTCGGCCTGGGCGGCAGCGAGCTCGGCGCGCAGATCCGGGCGCTCGTCGAGCTCGGCCCGCAGCGCGTCGCGTTCGGAGCGCAGCTCCGCGAGCACGGCGCGCATGTCGCTTTCCGCCGTGGCCTGCGCGCCGCGGCGGCGACGCCGGCGCGGCGGCGGCAGCTCGACCACGAGCGAGCGGCCGAGCTCGAGCTCGGCGCCGAGCACCTCGCCACGCGCGACGTCCCAGTCGAACGAGGCCCGCCAGCCGGCCTCGTCAGCTTCCGCACTGCCCGTCACGCGCGTGCGACGGCCACCGGCGTCGACGTTCAGCGCCGGCCGCAGCAGGCGCCGTCCGCTGACGCCGTTCCAGCGGCCGACGACGACGAGCCGGTCGTCCGCCGTCCACTCGAAGCGCTCGAGCTCGAACGAGACGTCCGCGGCGTCCGGCATCAGCTGGTCTCGCGCGCCTCGGGGGGATCTTCTTCGGTGGGCCGTGGGTGCAGCAGCGAGGTGCTCGAGCGCGCCACGGGATGCTGGCCGGTCTCGGTCGGCGGCGGCCGGTGATCGACGGCGGCCACGCGCGTCCGACGGTCACGCCCCTCGACCGCCACGGCGAACGACACCTTCGAGAACGAGAGCACCGCGCCGACGACCATCAGGAACGCGCCGGCGAGCGCGAGCCAGGCGCCGAGCCCGAGATCCTCGTCCGGCACCGGCGGCGGGTCCATCAGCTGGGCGGCCACGACGACGAAGGCCACGCCGACGAGCCACGGCAACGCGCGCTTGTCGACGTACTCCACCTCCGGGGTGAGCAGGCCGACGGCCCCGATCACGGCCGCGACGGCGCAGGCGGCGAGCAGCAGGTCCACGATCTCGAACACGGCCCACGCGTTGAACACGCCGTACCAGTCGAGGAACAGGCCGACGAGCAGCAGGAGCGCGCCGAGCGCGAGCACGAACGGCCCGATGTCGAATCTACGGTTCATCGCTTGAGAAGTCTGACAAGCGCCCCCGCTGGATCGCCGCAACGCCCATCACACCCGTTTTCGTTCAAGTACTGACACGGCGCGTTTCCCGCCTGGACCCGTGGGCATCTTCGGTCAGACGCTTCGTTCTGTCTCCCGACTGGACGTCTACTCCCCTCGCCTGCGCCGAGCGGCCGGGTCGCCGACACGACCCGGCCGCTCGGAGTCCCTTTCCGCCGCGACCAACGCCGCTGCCGACTCGGAGAGATGCCCCCGCAGCGCAGCCGGCCCGTCGCGCTCCAGCCCCCGCACGAGCGCGACGTGGTCGGTTGCCATCCGCTCCGCGCTCCACAGCGGCTCGAGCTGGTTCATGAAGAGCCGGAGCTCGCCGTCGAGCGCCGCGTGCGCGGCCGTGATCCGCGGCGAGTCGGCCGCCTCGACGATCGCCCGGTGCAAGCCGTTGTGTGCGTCGTTGATCGCGCCCCAGGCGCCCGCCTCGCACGCCCGCTCCAGCACGGCCAACGCCGCGTACACGCTCGGCGGAAGCGGGCCGCGGTCAAGTGCCAGACGCGCGGCTTCAATTTCCAGAGCCGTGCGAAGCTCAAACAGACTCACGATTGTGTCAGCTGTCAGCCGTGCGACCCGCGCGCCGCGGTTCGTCTCGATCACGACGATGCCTTCAGCGGCCAGCGCGCGCAGCGCCGCGCGCAGCGAATGCCGCGCCACGCCGTATCGCGCGCACAGTTCCGCTTCGACCAGGCGCGACCCCGCGGGACGTTCCCCGTCAAGGATCGTTTGACGTAAAGCGTCCGTTACAGCCTCGACCGCGGTCACGCCGGGACCGTAACCGGCCGGCGCACTTCCGGCGCAGCCAGCACGAGCAACCCGCTCAGGATCAACGCCGCGCCAACCGCCGCGGGCGCGTTCAACGCCTCGCTGAGCACGATCACGCCCAGCAGGGTCGCCGTGAGCGGCTCGGCCAGGGTGAGCGTCGCCGTCTCGGCCGCGCTGAGCCGCTTGAGCCCGCGCGCGAACAGCAGATAGGCGCCGGCGGTCGGGACGACGCCGAGGAAGACCGCGAGCAGCAGCCCGTCCGTGGTGGCCAGCCACTCGGCGCCGGTGATGAACAGCACCGGGAGGAGCACGACCGCGCCGAGCCCGAACGCCCCCGCCATCACGCGCTCCGGCGTGTGGCCGGCCTGCAGCATCTGCTTGGCCGCGTACGTGTAGCCCGCGTAGGACGCGCCGGCGACCAGCGCGAGCGCCACGCCGAGAACCGAGATCGACGCGTCCGCCCCGGCCAGCGCCAGCATCGCGACGCCCGCGCACGCCAGCGCCGTCGCGATCGCCCACGCACGGGTGGGCGCCCGCCGCTCGACCAGCCACTCGAGCGCCCCGGCCAGGGCGGGCGCGGAGCCGAGCGCGACGATCGTCCCAACGGCCACGCCGGTGTCGGCGACAGCGGCGAAGAACGACAGCTGGTAGGCCGCGACCGCGGCCGCGGCGAGCAGCAGCGGGCGCCGCGGAAGACCGCGCAGCCCGTCGGCCAGCAGTGCGACGAGGACGAGCAGCGCACCGCCGATCAGGATCCGCGCCGCGCCCACCCCCGCCGGCGACAGCCCCGCCGGACCGAGCGCCTGGGCGGTGCCGGTGGTGCCGAAGCAGAGCGAGGCGAGCAAGACCTGAAACCGGGACATGACGGCGATTGTTCCACAATCATCGTGATTGTTCAACAATACGTGCGATCAGCCGGTCCATCGCTTGCACGGGCAGCACACGCGCGAGCGTGACCATGACCCGTGCGTCGCGACCGAGGACGTACCGCGCGCGCGGGCGGGCCGCGGTGAGCGCACGGTGGATCGCGCCGACGACGACGTCGATCGGCATGCCGGTCCGTTCGGCGTCCTCCGCCATCGCGCGCAGCCGTTCGGCGATCCGCACATACGGCTCCGGCGGCGTCTCGGTGACGGCGAGGGTGCGCTGCCAGATCGGCGTCGCGACGGCGCCGGGCTCGATCAGCGAGACGTGCACAGAGCCCCGGAGCTCCTGACGCAGCGCGTCGCTGAGGGCCTCGAGCGCGAACTTCGACGCCGCGTACGGCCCGTAGAGCGGCAGCGCGACCCGGCCGGAGATCGACGAGACGTTCACGATCCGGCCGCGCGTGCGTCGCAGCGCCGGCAGGCACGCCTGGATGACCGCGAGCTGGCCGACGGTGTTCACCTCCAGCTGGCGGCGCAGCTCGTCGAGGGGTAGGTACTCCAACGGGCCGATCACGGCGATGCCCGCGTTGTTGACCACCGCGTCGAGCTCGAGCTCGCGCAGATGGCTGACGTCCCGGGTGACGTCGAGCTCGACCGGCGTGACGCCGTCGTAGTCGAGCGCGGCGCGTGTGCCGGCGTAGACGGTGAAGCCGCGGCGCGCGAGCGCGATGGCGGCGGCGCGCCCGATCCCGCTGGACGCGCCGGTGACGAGCACGGTCTTGGGCATGGTCGGCGAAACTACCGGCGATGCTGTTCGCCGAGCTCGCCGCTGCCACCGAGGACGTCCGCGCCGAGTCGGGGCGGCTCGCGAAGGCCGAGCGGATCGCGGCCGCGCTGCGCGGCCTCGCGCCTGACGAGCGCGCGGCCGGCGCGTCCTACCTGGCCGGCTCGCCGCGCCAGCGGGTGCTCGGTGTGGGCTGGGCGTCGCTGAAGGAGGACCCGCCCGCGCCGGCCGCGGAGGCGTCGTTGACCGTGGCGGAGGTGGACGCCGCGCTGGAGCGCGTCGCGTCGCTGAGCGGCGCGGGATCGGTCGCGGGGCGCCGGGCCGCGCTGGGCGAGCTGATGGCGCGGGCGACGGCGTCCGAGCAGGCGTTCCTGCGCGCGCTCGTGCTCGGGGACATCCGGCAGGGCGCACTCGCGGCGGTGGTCGGGGACGCCGTCGCGAAGGCCGCGGAGGTGCCGGTCAAGGACGTCCGGCGAGCGCTGATGCTGCGCGGTGACCTCGGCGCGGTGGCGGCGGTCGCGCTCGCGGGCGAGGATCTCGGGCAATTCCGGCTCGAGGTCGGGCGGCCGATCTCCCCCATGCTCGCCTCCACCGCGCCGGACGTGGACGCGGCGCTGGAGAAGACCGGGCCGGCCGCGGTCGAGTGGAAGCTCGACGGCGCGCGTATCCAGGTGCACCGCGACGGTGACAAGGTGCGGATCTTCACGCGGACGTTGGACGATGTGACGGCGCGCATCCCGGAGGTGGTCGAGGCGGCGTTGGCGCTGGACGCCCGGTCCTTCGTGCTCGACGGCGAGGCGATCGCCTTGCGGGAAAATGGGCGCCCGCACCCGTTCCAGGTGACCGGCAGCCGGTTCGCGAGCAAGTCCGGCACCGTGCTCCTGACGCCGCTGTTCTTCGACGTGATGCACCTGGACGGCGTCGATCTGCTCGACGAGCCCGCGTCCGTGCGGGTGTCGGCGTTGCACGCGCTGGTGCCGGAGCGCTGGCGGGTGCCGCGCGGCGGGCCCGAGCAGCTCGAGCTCGCGCTGGCGCAGGGGCACGAGGGCGTTGTGGTGAAGGCGCTGGAGGCGCCCTACGAGGCGGGGCGGCGCGGGTCGGCGTGGGTGAAGGTCAAGCCGGTGCACACGCTCGACCTGGTGGTGCTCGCGGTCGAGTGGGGCTCGGGGCGCCGGCGCGGGAAGCTCTCGAACCTGTGGCTCGGCGCGCGCCACGAGGACGGGTTCGTGATGCTCGGCAAGACGTTCAAAGGGCTGACCGACGCGATGCTCGCGTGGCAGACCGAGAAGCTGCTCGAGCTCGAGACGCGCCGCGAGGGACACGTGGTGCACGTGCGGCCCGAGCTGGTGGTCGAGATCGCGTTCGACGGGGTGCAGACGAGTCCGCGCTACCCGGGCGGGGTCGCCCTGCGGTTCGCGCGCGTCCTGCGCCACCGGCCGGACAAGCCGGCGGCGCAGGCGGACACGCTCGAAGCGGTGCTGGCGGTGCGCAGCGCCTAGGAGGCGCCGGAGCCGGACACCGCGAGCGCGATGATCGCGACGGCGCCGACGATGCCGATCGCGCCGCAGACGATGCCGGCCATCGCCTGGCCGCTGCCGCTCATCCCGCCGCTCTTGGCGCGGCTTCGGGCGACGGCACCGAGCACGATCGCGACGACGCCGAGGATGATCGCGAGGATCGGGACGATGATCGCCGGGATCGCGAGGATGCCGACGATCATGGCGGCGACCGCCATCCCGTTCTTGGCGCCACTGGCGGTCCGGTGGTCGGAGACGGGTGACGCGTGCTGGTCCAGCGCGGACGCGGTGGTGCTTTCAGTGCTGTGTGCGGCCATCAGTTTGTCCTCTCCAGACAGGGTCAGGCGGGCTGGGGCGCCCGCTCACGAGCGAACGGCACGAGCAAACAACAGAACGAACGTCATGCAGCCGGCGCGTCGTCCCCACCGCCGGCAGCGAGGATGAGCGCGAGCGTCATGCAGGCCCAATACCCGCGTCCGACGGCTGATAGGCCTGCTTCTAGAGCAGCGTGAGCAGGAGGATCAGCAGGACGATCGCGACGAGCACGAGGCCGCCGACCGTCGCCAATCGCTCGGTCGGCGTCCACTCCCGCCGATGCGCCTCGGTACGCCGGCTTCGCACCGGGCGCTCGAGCGGTGGCAGCTCCGCCGGCAGCGCCTGCTCCTTGCGCTCGCCGCGCCGGATCGCGGACGCGAGGTCCGCCGCCCGCGCCTCGGCCCGTTCGGCCCGCTCGATCGTCTCGGCGAGCGCCGCTTCGGCGGCCTCGGCGCGCTCGATCGCCTCGACGAGTCCGGCTCCGGCGCCGCGCGCGTCCGGCGGGTCGGCGACGTCGGCGAACGCCGAGCCAGCGGCCACGTCCGCGGACTCATCGGGTGCGGGCCACGCGGCCGTGGGCGTGCCGACGCCAGACGCAGCCTGAGCCGCCGTGTCGACGCCGGCGCGTGCGGCCGTGGCGGCGGCGCGGGCTTCGGCCTGCTCGGCGCGCTCGATCGCGGCGGCGGCGCGGGTTTCGGCCCGCTCGGCGCGCTCGATCGCGGCGGCGAGGTCGGCGTCGGCGGCGGACGCGTCCTCACCGGCCGCCTCGGCGCGCGCGTTCGCCTGGTCCACGCGGGCGAGGGCGGCATCCCGGGCGGCTTCGGCGGCCTCGGCCCGCGAGGTCGCGTCGTTCAGCGCCTCCTCGGCCGCCGTGCGCGCCCGCTCGAGCTCGGCGAATCGCGCCGTCGCCTGGTCGCGCTCGGCCTCGGCGGACCAGGCGCGGGTCGTTGCCTCGTCACGCGCCGCCTCGGCGGCCTCGGCCCGCGTGCGCGCCTCGATCACGTCGCCTTCGAGGCGCACCACCTCGTTCGCACGCTCGACCGCGCTCTCGTGATGACCGGCCTGCGTCGCGAGCTGACGGCGCGCGAGCTCGAGCTCCGCCTCGACCCGCGCCCGATCAGCGGCCTCGTCGGCGAGCTCGTTGCGCGCGATCTCGAGCTCGGCCTCGAGCCCAGCACGGCCGGCCACCTCGTCCGCGAGTTGGCCCCGCACGAGCTCGAGCTCCGCGGCGAGGCGCCGGACCGCGTCCGCGCTCGGGGAGGACGCGGGCGGCGCGGCTGCGGCCGGCGGCGATGGGGGCGGCGCAGCGGCGTCGGCGGGCGACGAGGACGGGCCGGCGGCGTCGACGGACGACGTGGACGGGCCCGCGGCGTCGACGGGCACCGGGGACGAGGCGGCGGCGTCGTCGCGCGACGAAGACGCGGGCGCGCCGGACGAGGCGGCGGTCGGCGGCGAGGGTGCGACGGCGCCGGCCGACGTAGCGGCGGGCGGCGAGCTCGCGGCCGCCCCGGGCGAGGACGTCGGAGGTGCGGCCGCGCGGGCCGGCGCGACCGGGGCCGGCTTCGGCTTCGCGACGCGGCGCGGGCGCGGGCGCGGGGTCAGGGACTGGCCGGACGCGGCTTCGCCCGGGGCGCCGAGGTCGAGGACGATCTCCGGGGTGAGCTCGAGGCGGGCGCCGGTGACGTGGTCCTCGGGGGAGCCGCGCCAGGCGAAGGCGGCGATCCAGACGCCGTCGTCGTCGGGAGCCCAGGGCTTGTGGTCGAGGGCGGCGATCAGGCGTCGGCGGCGGCCGCCGGCCTTCAGGTGCAGGGTCGGGCGCATGAAGCGCTGGCCGCGCACGCCGAACCAGCGGCCGCGGACCTCCAGCCGCTCGGGCCCCTGCCAGTCGAAGCGCTCGAGCTCGAAGGTGAGCTCGTCAAGGCTCATCATCGCGATGGTTCCCCATCGTAGGAGGGCGGGCTAAGAGTCGCGGTCGGGCTCCTCGCGCGGCGCGTCGTCGCCCGGCTCGCCCGCGGGGGTGTCGGGCGTGATCCGGCCTTCGGCGATCGCGCGGCCCACGGCCTGGTTGCCCGCCGTCATCTGCATGGAGCGCAGGACCTCGTCCGATACCGGAACGCCGCGCCGGGTCACGAGCCCTCCATCAAGACGCGGGAGCGAGCCCCTGGGCGCGTTCCCGCCCGAGCACGCGAACGCGCAGCGCGAGTCATGCGACGCGGACCGCGATGATCCGGTCGTCGCCGTCGCGCGGGGAGCCGCGGCCGTCGCGATTGGACGTCGCCACCCACAACGTGCCGTCCGGCGCGGCCACGACCGTGCGGATTCGCCCGTAGCGCCCGCTCAGCATCCGCGTCGGCTTCCCCGCGGACGCGCCGTCGAGCGGCACCTTCCACACGCACTCGCCCTGCAGCGCGGCCACGTACAGGTTCCGGCCGATGATCGCGGCCCCGCTGGGCGAGGCCTCCGACGTCGACCAGGTGACCTCCGGGTTGGTGAAGCGTCCGCCCGTCGGCCCGACGCCCTCGACCTCCGGCCATCCGTAGTTGCGCCCGCGCCGGATCAGGTTGACCTCGTCGCGCGCGTTCTGGCCGAACTCGCTCGCCCACAGCCGCCCGCGCCGATCCCACGCGAGCCCTTGCACGTTGCGGTGCCCCAGCGACCAGACGCGCACGTTGTCGCCGTCCGGGTCCATGCGCAGGATCTTGCCGTTGCGCGAGGACGGGCTCTGTGACAGCGACGTGTCCCCCGCGTCGCCGACGCCCGCGTACAGCTTGCCGTCGGGCCCGAACGCGATCCGCCCGCCGTTGTGGACGCCCGCCGAGCGCAACCCCGTCAGCACCGGCCGCACGCGCTCGCCCAGCCGGAAGCGCACGATCCGGTTGTCGCCCTGGGTTGACGTCAGGTACGCGTAGACCCACCGGTCACGCGCGTAGGCCGGGGAGACCGCGAGTCCGAGCAGCCCGCCCTCGCCCGCCCCGCGTGCCACGCCCGGGACCGTCATCACCCGCCGCGGCTCGCCGCCGCCGGCGTCGATCCGCAGCACGCGCGCCGTCGAGCGCTCCGCCACGAGCGCGTCTCCATCAGGCAGGAACGCGATGCCCCACGGCACGTCGAGCCCGGTCGCGATCACGCGCCGCGCGGGCGGACGCGGCGTGGCCGTGGGCGACGGCCCGGGCGTCTCCTCCGGCGTCGCCGTTGCCGGTGGCGTGGTGGGAACCGTCCTCGCGGCCGCCTTCGGCTCAGGCTGGTCGGACCCACACCCGGCGAGGACGACAGCCGCGAGCAGGACCGACACGCGCCTCATCGCGGCGGCGGGCGGTGCGCCGGCAGCTTGACGACGGTGACGAAGAACTCGTCGATCTGCCGCACGACCTCGATGAAGCGGTTGAAGTCGACCGGCTTGGTCACGTACGCGTTCGCGTGCAGGTCGTAGGAGCGCAGGATGTCCTCCTCCGCCTTCGACGTCGTAAGGACCACGACCGGGATCGAGCGCAGCGCAGGGTCGGACTTGATCTCGGCCAGCACCTCGCGCCCGTCCTTGCGCGGCAGGTTGAGGTCGAGCAGGACGAGGTCCGGCCGCGGGTTCGCGGGGTCCTGCAGCCAGGCCATCGCCTCTACGCCGTCGCCGACGATCTTCAGCGAGTTGCGCACCTTGTTGTGCTCGAACGCCTCCTCGATGAGGACGACGTCGCCCGGGTCGTCCTCCACCAGGAGGACGCTGATCGGTTGGCTGTCGTCGTCGGTCATCGACTCTCCGTGTCCGTTTCCGCAGGCAGAGTGAAGTAGAAGGTAGAGCCCTGGCCCGCCGGACCGTCGGTGTCCAGCCACATGCGGCCGCCGTGGTACTCGACGATCTTGCGGCACATCGCGAGCCCGATCCCGGTCCCCTCGTACTGCGAGCGCGCGTGGAGGCGCTGGAAGATGACGAAGATGCGCTCGGCGTACTCGGCGTCGATGCCGATCCCGTTGTCGGCCACACGGAAGCACCAGCACTCCCCATCGCGCACCGCGGACAGCTCGACCCGCGGCGTGGCCTCCCCGCGGAACTTGATCGCGTTGCCGATCAGGTTCTGGAACACGACCCGCAGCAGCGACGCGTCCCCGCGCACGGTCGGGAGCTCTCCGTCCAGCACGAGCTCAGCACCGCTCTCCTCGATCGCCCGCGAGAGGTCCGTGCGCACCCGCTCGAGCAGCGTCCCCAGGTCGACGTCGGTGTGCGGCTGTTCCATCCGCCCCACCCGCGAGAACGCGAGCAGGTCGTTGATGAGGTCCTGCATGCGCTGGGCACCGTCGACCGCGAACCCGATGTACTGGTCCGCGCGCGCGTCCAGCTGCCCGCCGTAGCGCTGCTGGAGCAGCTGACAGAACGACGCGACCTTGCGCAGCGGCTCCTGCAGGTCGTGGGAGGCGACGTAGGCGAACTGCTCGAGCTCCTGGTTGGAGCGCCGCAGGTCGGCCTCGGCGGTCTGCAGGGCGCCGAGCTCGGCGACGATCCGGGCGCGCATCGCCTCGACATCCTCGGCCAGCTCGACCACCTCGGCGGCGCCTTCACTGCGCACCTCGCGGTCGTAGTCCCCGCGCGCGACCGCGCGCACCCGCCCGGCGAGCGTCTGCAGCGGGATCACGAGCTGACGCCGCAGGATGATCGCCACCGCCGCGAGGCTGATGAGGATCACGGCGCCGGTGAAGAGGACCCAGAACCAGACGACGTTCGCGTTGTCGCGCAAGGCCTCACGCGCGTCCGCCCGCGCAGGGCTGAGGCGGACCTGTAGCCGGCGCACGGCCTCCCGGAAGCGGTCGAACTGCGCCTTGCCCGCGTCGGCGCGGATGATCGAGCGCGCGTTCGCCGGGTCCGAGCGCATCTCGTTCACGGTCACGTCGGCGAAGTTGCGCTCCCAGTCACGGGCGGCCGCGTCGACCTCCTGCAGCTCGCGGCGCAGCGGCTGGACGCTGTCGAAGCGCAGGAATCCCAGCATGCGCGCGAGCGCCTCGTCGGCGCTCCGGCGGCCGTCCCGGTAGGGCTCCAGGAACGACTCGTCGCCGGAGATCACGAACCCGCGCAGACTGGTCTCCTGGTCGACCATCGCGATCACGACGTCCTGCGCGGCGAGGTTCGTCGGGCCGAGCTCGTCGACGAGCTCGCTGCGCGCGTTGGCGAGCCCGTTGAGCGAGAACGCGCTCCGGACCGTGCCGACGATCGCGACCAAGATCAGGAAAGCGACCCCGCGCGCGAACCACTGTCCCGCCCGCAGGCGCCGCTTCCCGCGGCGCCTCACTGCGTGCGCACCACGAAAGCCGCGACGTCGTCCAGCAGGGGACCGCCGTTGAGCTCCTCCGCGCGTTCCACGAGCGCGGCGACGAGCCCCGGCGGGCCGCTGTCCAGGACGCCGCGGACCATCGCGGCGAGCCCGTCCCCGCCCAGGCGCGCGTTCCCCATGCCGGTCCGGCCCTCGATCAGCCCGTCCGTGTAGAGCAGCAGCGACCACGCCTCCGGCAGGGCGTGCTCGTAGGTCGTCCAGCGGAAGTCGTCGACGACGCCCAGCGGCGGCTCGCCCTGCGCCGGCTCCAGCGACGTGATGCCGGCTTCGGTGATCAGCAGCGGCGGCGGATGGCCGGCGAGCTGGAGGCGCACGCTGCGGCGGTCCGGCGCGACCGTCGCCATGCACAACGTGGTGAACATCCACGAGTGGTGGCGCTCGTGGCCGTGTACGACCTGCAGCGTCGGCAGCAGCTCTTCGGGTTCGCGCCCGCCGATCACGAGCGTGCGCCACGCGATCCGCAGCGACACGCCGAGCGCCGCGGCGTCCGGCCCATGGCCGGAGACGTCGCCGATGACGGCGTGGACGGAGCCGTCCGCGGCCTGGACGGCGTCGTAGAAGTCGCCGCCCAGCAGCGCGCGGCGCCGCCCCGGGCGGTAGTGCGCGTTGAGGACCAGGTTCGGGTCGTTGACCAACGGGGCCGGGAGCAGGCCGCGCTCCAGGCGTGCGTTCTCCTCGGCGTGCAGGCGCGCGACCTCGAGCTCTCGGCGCGCCTCGTCCGCGCGCAGACGTTCGACCGCATAGTGCACGGCGCGCGTGAGCCCTTGGCCGTCGATCTGGCCCTTGACCAGGTAGTCCTGCGCACCGGCGCCGACGGCTTCCATCCCACGGCGCTCGTCGTCGAGCCCGGTGAGCACGAGCACGGCGATGTCGGCGCGGTCGGTCTTGAGCTGGTGCAGTGCGGCCAGGCCATGCGCGTCCGGGAGGTCGAGGTCGAGCAGGACGCAGTCGATCTGCGTGAGGTCCTCGCGCCGCGCCTCGGCGAGCGTCGTCGCGCGCACGATCTCCATGTACGCGCCGCTGATGTTGAACAGCTCTTCGACCAGGAGCGCGTCGCCGTCGTCATCCTCGACGAGCAGGAGGCGGATCGGCCCTGATCCAGCCGCGGTGTCCCGCGGAGCCCTATTGGCGGTCTCTGGTGGAGTCAAGTGAGTGGTCGGCGCTCTGGGAGCCGCTCCACTCTACCCAGCCCCTCGGAACGTAATCCCCAGTCCGGCGGCGGCCAGACCGAGGACCAAACTGCCCATTATGTTGAAGATCGCCGCGTTGCGGGACAGCCGGTCCGTTTCCAGCATCCAGGTGGAGAACGTCGTGTACGCGCCGACGAAACCGGTGCCAAGGACGAAGTTGTCGCCGAGCAGGCCGAGCGCGAACGCCCCGCTCACGTTGACCGCCAGCGTGCCGTACGGCACGGGCAGCGCGTAGGAGACGAGGTAGCGCGCCATGGCGCCGAGGCCGCCCGCGAGGGCCAGGGCGAGCCAGCTCGTCATACGCGGCGTCCCAGGGCGACCGCGGCGAGTCCGAGGACGATCGACGCAGCGCCGTACATCGCCGCTTCGAGCACCCGGAGCTCGAGCAGCTCCACCTGCATCGTGCTGAACGTGGTGAACGCGCCGCAGAAGCCGGTGCCGAGGAACTTCGGTGCGCGCGTGACGACCGCACCCAGCAGGAACGCTCCGACGACGTTGACGAGCAGCGTGCCCCACGGGACGGCCAGCGCCTCGGCGACGCCGGCGCGGGCGAGCGCCCCCAGGCACCCGCCCGCGAAGACGGCGAGAAGTTCAGATGGCCGTGGCGTGGAGCGGCTGGTAGAGGCCGAGCTCACCGCCGCCGGGAACCTGCATCGCGGTGACGAGGCCCCAGCTCTGGTCCTGGACGGGAGCCGTGAACTCGACGCCCTTGGCCTCCAGGGCGGCGCGGGTCTCTTCGATGTCGTCGCACATCAGGTACAGCTCGTAGTGACCGGAGGTGTCGCTCGGATGCACCGAGAGCTCTCCGGGCGGCAGCTTGAAGATCGGGTAGCCGCCGCCGGCCTCGACGTAGTCGAGATCCACCACATCGCGCAGAAAGTCGCGCAGGGCGTCGGCCTTGTCGCCGAACATGATCGTGTGAACGCCGCGGATGCTCATGACAGTGCCGGAAGCCCGTCGATGGACACGCGGTTGTGCTTGGCCTCGTAGTTGCGCATGGCGTCTGGCCCTTCTACCCGCAACCGCTTCGCCGTTGACAGGTCGCTGTGCGGGCGCTCGCCTTCATAGGCCAGCAGCGGCACGCCGTAGCCGCAGGAATCGGCGATCCGCTGCACGTGCACGACGATGATGGCGCGCCGCGCCTCGGGCGCCTCGGGCTCGTGGAAGCCGCGTTGCAGCAGCTCGTCGAACTGCTCGTCACCCGGCAGGACGACCTCGCCGCGGCCGTGCAGGCGCAGGATCCGCGGCGGGCCCTGGAAGGCGCAGAACATCACGACGATGCGCCCGTTCTCGCGGATGTGCGCGATCGTCTCCGCGCCGCTGCCCACGATGTCCAGGTAGGCGACGGTGTGATCGTCGAGCACCCGCAGCGAGCCGATCGGACCCTTCGGCGAGACGTTCACGTGGCCGTCGGTCGCGGCCGGGGCGGTCCCGACGAAGAACATCGACTGATTCGCGATCCACTTGCGCTGGTGCTCGTCGATGCTGTCGTAGATCCGCCCCATGTGGCGGCGATTCTAGATGGCGTGGTTCGCGTGGACGAGCCCGTCCGGATTCACGCGGGCGCGCACGGCGCGCAGGCGCGCGAACGTCTCGGGCTCCAGGACGTCCTCCAGGCCGACCTGGTGCTCGACGAAGTTGAGGTAGACGCTGCGGTTGGTCCACGGCTCCATCGCGCGCAGCACGCGCTTGATGGCGACCTCCTTGACCGCGCCGACCTGGCCGTCCGTGACCAGGCCGGCCATGAACAGCAGGAAGTCGCCGTCGATGCCCGCGATCGCGCCGTGGCCCGGCGTCCGGCGACGCAGCGCGCCGCCGGCCTGGCGCAGCTCGACACTGTCGAGCGGCGAGCCGGAGCCCGGGCCGACCTGCGCGAGCAGCGCGCGGATCGCTTCCGGCGTGAGCCCGTCGACGAGCGCGGAGCGGCCGACGAACGGCATCGGCTGCTCCGGGTCCTGGTGCAGGCGCGCGAGC
The DNA here is from genome assembly GCF_003344625.1 of Solirubrobacter deserti. GTDB lineage: Bacteria > Actinomycetota > Thermoleophilia > Solirubrobacterales > Solirubrobacteraceae > Solirubrobacter > Solirubrobacter deserti. Next base: position 1,206,963 of record NZ_QPKJ02000001.1, read on the forward strand.
GTGGCAGCGGGGACCATGGCGAACGTGTCGATCTCGGGCCGGAGGTCGCGCAGCGGCCGGAGCACCGCCGGGTCGCCCTGGACCGCGCCGTCGATCATCACGACGCTGCGCCCGCGCAGGAACTCCGGGAGCTCCTCGAGCGGCGGCAGCTGCATGACCCGCAGCGAGGTCGTGACGTGGTCGGGCGCGTCCTGCGCCCACGCCGCCCACGCCGTGAGCACGCGCTCGGCGTGCGCCCAGTCCCAGAGCAGGAACCCGGCGTAGACCTCGCTCAGCGGGTACAGGCGGAACTCGAGCGCGGTGACGATCCCGAAGTTCCCGCCACCACCCCGCAGCGCCCAGAACAGCTCAGGGTCGTGCTGCGCGTCCGTGCGCACGTGCTCGCCGTCCGCCGTCACCAGCTCGATCGCGGTGATGCTGTTGGCCTGCAGGCCGTGGCTGCGGGCCAGCCACCCCATGCCGCCGCCGAGCGAGTAGCCCGCGACGCCGACGCTCGGGCTCGACCCGTGCAGCGCCACCAGCCCGTGCGGCGCCGCCTGGTCCACGACGTCCTCCCACAGCGCGCCCGCCCCGACCCGCGCGATCCGGTTGGCCGCGTCGATCTCGACGCCGCCCATCGCGCTCGTCTTGAGCAGGATCGTCCGACCGAGATCACCGAGCGGCGCCGCGTTGTGGCCCGTGGTCTGCGGCGCGACGCGCAGCCCGGCCTCGCGAGCGGCGTTGACCACGGCCGCGACCTCGTTCGCGTCCGCCGGGTAGACGACCGCCGCAGGACACTGATCGACCGTCAGGTTGAACGCTTGGCGGGCGGCGTCGTAGCCCTCGTCTCCGGGCAGCGCGACGGCGCCGCCGCAGAGGTCGCGGAGCGCGGTGGCGGGATCGATCATCGTCATGGGTGACACGGTCGCCGGGCCGGGTTGCCGACGGCTTGCCACGACCTTGCCGCGTGAACCCCGGGGGTGCGTCGAGAAAGCGTCCTGTGAGGACGGGTTCTCGACGCACCCCTAGGTCTCCAGCGCGAGCGCGAGCTCCCGCGTCGAGCTCGCCCCCAGCTTCCTCAGAGCACTCCCCAGCTTGATCTCGATGATCCGCGGGGTCACGAACAGCTCCTGCGCGATCTCGCGCTCCGCCCGGCCCGCCGCGGCCAGCGCCGCCACGCGCCGCTCGGTCGCGGTCAAGGACGCCACGCCGTGCGGCATCGCCGACGCGGGCTCGACGCCGACCGCGACCAACTCGCGCCGGATGTCGCCCAGCAGCCGTTCGGCGCCACACACCTCGGCCAGCTCGTGAGCGCGCGTGAGCGGCTCCCGGGCGTAGTCCGGACGGCCGGCCAGGCGGCGCAGCACACCCAGGCCCGCCAGGGACTTGGCCAGCTCCAACCGCGATGAGGCGCGCGAGACGAGCTCGACGGCCTCTTCCAACCGCTCCAGGCCTTCCGGCCCTTCGAGCAGGCCGAGCACGCGCAGCGAGCGCGCGACGGTCCCGGGGGCGCCCCAGTCGCGAGCGCGGTCGAGCTCCTCGGCGGCGAGCGCGATCGCCTTCTTCTTCATGCCCAGCGCGTCGAGCGCCACGGCGCGCAGGCCGCTCCAGCGCGCGGCGGCAGGGTTGTGGTAGTGCCGGAAGCGCACGGCATAGTCCTCGGCGGCCTCCACCGCGTCCTCGTACTTGCCCTCGGCGACGAGCAGCTCGAGCCGGGCGTTGCACCAGTAGCGCGCGCCGTCCGAGCGCGGGCCGCGCTCGCGGGCGCGCATCAGCGCGGTGCGGGCCTCGGCGAGCTTGCCGCGCTCGGTCAGGCACCAGCTGAGGTGAGCGGCGTTCCACTGCAGGGTGTCGGCGCCATAGCCCCAGGCCTCGGCCTGCTCGAACGCCGCGGTCAGCTCCTCCTCGGCGTCCATCAGGTCACCGCGCCAGAACAACGTGAAGCCGCGCCACAGGTACATGCCGGTGACCGCGAACAGCGAGCCGCGCCGGTGCGCCTCGACCATCGCGAGGTCGAACATCTGCAGCGCCTCGTCGCGGTCGCCGACGATCAGCGGCAGGCTGGCGGCGAGCGTGAGCAGGTTGGGGTCGCGCAGCTGGAGCTGTCCGCCGGCAAGTGCGCCGAACGCCTGGGGCAACACGTCGTCGACGTGCCCGCCGGCCTGCGTCCACTCCAGCGCGGAGACCGCGCCCATCAGCTTCTCGCCGATCGTGGACATCGGCTTGCCCCGCCACGCGCGGGCCGGTGTCCACTCCTCCGGCTCCATCGAGCCGAACGGGATGCCCATCAGCGCGAAGGCGCGCAGGCCGAGCGCCTCGTCGGCCAGCTCGGGCGGGAGCGCGTCCGCGGCCTCCAGGGCCACGCGCGAGCCTTCCGCAGGCGAGCTGGTGAACAGCAGCGCGCGGCCGAGGGCATTGGCGGCTCGGACCTTCAGCTGCGCGTCGCTGAGCCCGTCGTAGGCCTCGCGCAGGTGGCGCGCACTGTCCGGGCCGCGGGTGAGCGCCTCCGCCTCGCCGAGGTCGAGCAGCAGCCGCGCGCGGTCCTCGGGCGCCGGTGGCTCCTCCAGCGCGCGCTGCATGTAGCCGACGGAGCTGTCAACGGCGCCGCGCGACATCGCGGCGTTGCCGGCCTCGTGCAGCAGGCGCGCCACGGCCGCGTCGCCGCGCCCGGGCGTGAGCATCAGCTGGGCCGCGACCTGGTCGAGGTCCGCGCCGCGTTCGCGCAACACCGCGGCCGCGCGGGCGTGCAGCAGCTCGCGCTCGCCCAAGGGCAGGCCGGTGTAGACCGCGTCGCGGACGAGCGGGTGCACGAACCCGGGCGGCGGCTCCGGGCGCAGGATCTCCGCGCGCGCCAGCGCGGCCATCGCGCCCGCGACCTGCGCCTCGTCCAGCCCCGACAACGCGGCCACGGTCGGCAGCTCCGCGCTCTCCCCCAGCACCGCGACGGCGCGCGCGACGGTGGCGGCCTCGCCCGGCAGCCGCGCCATCCGCAGCAGGACGGAGCTGGAGACGGCGCGGGAGCCGATCGCGCGCACGACGTCCGCGTGCGCCGCGTCCGGCTTGACGTGGTCGGTCTCCAGCGCGTTGAGCAGTTGGCGGACGAGCAGCGGGTTGCCGCCCGTGGTTCTGTGGCAGGCCTCGCGGAAGGCGTCGTCGGGCTCCGCGCCCAGGCGCTTGGCCACGAGGTCACCGACCGCCTCCTCCGACAGCGGGCCCGGCCGCACGTGCGCCGTCGCGGGGTCGTTGGCGATCTCGGCCAGCAGCGCGGCGTCCGTCGGCTGGTCGCCCGTGCGCACGCTCGCGGTGACGAGCACGGGCTGGCCTTCCAGGCGGCGCACCAGGTAGGCGAGGAAGCGCAGGCTCGGGCGGTCGCACCAGTGCAGGTCGTCGATCTCCAGCAGCAGCGGGTGCTCGGCAGCGAGGTTGAGCGCAAGCCAGTACAGGCCGTGCAGGGCGGCGAAGCTGGCGTCGCCGGTGGGCGTGCCGTTCTCGGGCGAGGCGAACACGACCCGCGCGGCGGCGGCGGCGCCGGCGAGCGAGTCCGGATCGGTCACGACGCCCTCGAACAGCTGGCGCACGACGCCGAACGGGAACTCGCGCTCGAGCTCGCCCGCGCGCGCGTTCAGGACGAGCGCGCCCTCGGTGACCGCGCGGCGGCGGAACTCGGCCAGCAGGCGCGACTTGCCGATCCCGGGCGGGCCCTCGATCAGCACCGCGCGGCCGTCGCCCAGGGTCGCCTCTTGCAGCCAGCCGTCGAGCAGCGCGACCTCGCGGTCGCGCTCGACGAGCGTGGACGCGCGCGCGACCGCCGGCCGCGCCGTCGGCCTCGGTGGGGCGGAGTCGTCGCGCAGCAGCTCCTGGTGGAGCGCGACGAGCGCCGAGCCGGGCGAAGAGCCGAGCTCCTCGCGCAGCAGCACGCGGATGTCCTCGTACACCCGCAACGCCTCGTTGACGTTCCCGCGGGCGCGCAGCACCTCCATCAGCGCGGCGCGCGCGGACTCGCGGTACGGCTGCGCCTTCACCGCGGCGCGGGCCGCCTCCTCCGCCTCGGGCAGCGCGGCGCCGCCGAGCCGGGCGCCCGCGAGCGCAGCCGCCTCGAGCGCCTCCACGTGCAGGTCGGCGAGCTCGGAGCGCTTGGTGTCGATCCACGGCGCCTCGAGCCCGGGCAGCAGCCCGCGCTCGGCGATCTCGACCGCCTCGCGTGCAGCCTGCCAGGCGTGGGCGGGCGTCGAGCCGCGGGCGTCGCGCACGCGGGCGCGGGCGACCTCCCAGTCGATCCACGCGTCTTCCGGCAGCTGCAGCTGCAGCTCGGAGCGGCCCTCGAGGACGCCCGGGCCGAGCGCCTTGCGCAGGCGGCTGAGCGGCGGCGCGAGCAGCGACTCGTACGCGGGCGGCGCGCCCTTGCCCGACCACAGCGCCTCGGCGAGCTCATCGCGGCGGACGGGACGGTCCCGGTTGATCGCGAGGTACGCGAACAGCAGACGCCCTTGGCGTCCGCGCAGACTCTCCTCGAGCCTCCGTCCTTGGAGCTCCACGATGAGTCGACCGCATAGCTGGATGCGGGTCGAGTCCTTCACGACCACGCGCGGAAATCTAACGACCGGTCCGGGCGATTGCAGCTTTTTGATCGATTCCAGGAAGCGGTGGGTAGCGCTCGGCCGTGGAGATCGAAGAGCAGCTGCGCGGCGTGGGGCTCCGCGTGACCGCGCCGCGGGTCGCCGTCCTGCGTGTGTTGTCCGAGTCGCGGGATCACCCGCGCGTGGACCAGGTCATCGAGCGGGTGCATCAACGGGGGCTGCGCATCTCCACGCAGGCGGCGTACGACGTGTGCGAGGCGCTGCGCGAGCGCGGCCTGGCGCGCCGGGTGGCGTTCGACGGCGGCCCGGCGCGGTGGGAAGCGGGTGCGGACGACGGACACCACCACTTCGTGTGCCGCTCGTGCGGGTGGACCACGGACGTCACCTGCGCCGTCCCATGCGTCGACGCGCCCGGCCTCGCGGTCGAGGAGGCCGAGATCACCTTCCGGGGCACATGCCCCAGCTGTCTAGTCAAGGGGGAAGCGGGATGAGCGAGCGCAAGGACCTGACCACCCGTCAGGGGCATCCGGTCTACGACAACCAGAATCTGCGGACGGTCGGTGCTCGAGGCCCGGCGACGCTCGAGAACTACCACTTCCTCGAGAAGATGAGCCACTTCGACCGCGAGCGGATCCCGGAGCGGGTGGTGCACGCGCGCGGCGCCACCGCCTTCGGGCACTTCGAGGCCACGGGCAAGGTGGGCGACGAGCCGGTCGCCAAGTACACCCGGGCCAAGCTCTTCCAGGAGGCGGGCAAGCGGACGGACGTCGCGCTGCGCTTCTCCACCGTGGCGGGCGGCCGGGACTCCTCCGAAGCGGTCCGCGACCCGCGGGGCTTCGCGATCAAGTTCTACACCGAGGACGGCAACTGGGACCTCGTCGGCAACAACCTCGGCGTCTTCTTCATCCGCGACGCGATCAAGTTCCCGGACTTCATCCACTCCCAGAAGCCGGACCCGGTGACGTTCGAGCGCCAGGTCCCGAACCGCGTCTTCGACTTCATCTCGCAGTCGCCCGAGGCCATGCACATGGTGATGCTGGTGTTCTCGCCGCGCGGCACGCCGGCGTCGTACCGGACGATGCAGGGCTTCGGCGTCAACACCTACAAGTGGGTCAACGCGGCCGGCGACACGGTGCTCGTCAAGTACCACTGGCACCCCAAGCAGGGCGTGGCCTCCTGGGCCGGTTCGGACCTGGCGACGGTGCAGGGCTCCGAGCTCGGCGTCCACACCAAGGACCTCTACGACTCGATCCAGGCCGGCGACTACCCCGAGTGGGACCTCTACGTGCAGATCATGGAGGACCACGACCACCCGGAGCTCGACTGGGATCCGCTCGACGACACCAAGACGTGGCCGGAGAACGACTTTCCGCTCCGGCACGTCGGCACGATGCAGCTCAACCGGATCCCGGAGAACTTCTTCGCCGAGTCCGAGCAGATCGCGTTCGGGACGGGTGTGCTGGTCGACGGGCTCGACTTCTCCGACGACAAGATGCTCGTCGGGCGCACCTTCTCCTACAGCGACACGCAGCGCTACCGCGTCGGCACGAACTACCTCCAGCTGCCGGTCAACGCGCCCAAGACGCGCGTGGCGACGAACCTGCGCGACGGCGAGATGACCTACTACGTCGACGAGAACGGCGGCAACCCGTCGGTCAACTACGAGCCGTCGATCACGGGCGGGCTCGAGGAGGCGCCCAAGCCGGGGCACGTCGAGCAGGGGCCGATGATCGAGGGCCGGCTCGGTCGCGCGCGGCTCCCGCGCACCAACGACTACAAGCAGGCCGGCGAGCGCTACCACCTCTCCGAGCAGTGGGAGAAGGACGACCTCGTCGCCAACCTGGTCGACGCGCTGTCGCAGTGCGACCGTCCGATCCAGGAGCGGATGGTCTGGCACTTCTACATGGTCGACGACGAGCTCGGGTCCCGCGTGGGCGACGGGATCGGGATCGGGCTCGACGAGGTCAAGGGCCTCGAGCCGCTCGCCTCCCAGACGCTCAACGACGAGGAGCGCGAGCGGCTCGCGAACCTCGGCCACAACGGCCCGCGGGACGTGAGCGACGTGGAGATGACCCACTGCGTGCCCAACGAGCACGTGGAGGTCACCGAGACTCCGGTCGGGGCGTAGGCGCATTCAGGTTCTCGCGGGCACCCGGCTGTCCGCGAGAACCGCCATCGCGGCGTTGCGGCCGTTGAGCGCGATCACGCTGCCGCCCGGGTGGGTCGCGGCGCCGCAGAAGTAGAAGCCGTCGATCGGCGTGCGCGGCGTCAGGCGGTGCTCCCACATCTGGTTGGGCATCACCTCGCCCTGGAAGATGTTGCCGCCCGTCAGGCCGATGCGCTCCTCGATGTCGGGCGGGCCGAGCACCTCGTAGGTCTCGACGATGTCCGGGAAGTTCGGCGCGAAGCGGGCGATCAGGTCGATGAACTGGCGCGCCACCTCGTCGCGGCGGGTCGACCAGTCCATGTCGTAGGGCGCGTACTGGCCGAAGACGCTCAGCAGGTGGCGGTCGGTCGGCGCCGGCGACGGGTCGTAGCCCGTCTGGATGTAGATCTCGCCGAAGCCGACCGCGGGCTCGCCGGCCGCGCAGCGCTCGAAGGCGCGCTGGGCGGCGTCGAGGCCCTCCGTGACGTCGATCGTCGCGCGGGCGGGCCACGTGGCGCCGGGCGCTGCGGTGAAGTCCGGGAGCGCGGTGAGCGCGGCGTTAAACTTGACGACCGGGCTGCGGATCTCCCACTCGCGCAGGCGCTGCTCGTAGGCGGGCGGGAGCTCGGTGAGCAGGGCGAGCGCGCGTTTGGGGTCCGCGTTGCAGAGGACGGTGCGCGCGCGGATGACCGTGCCGTCTTCGAGCGTGACGCCCTCGCCGGGCGTGATGGCGCTCACCGGGACGCCGGTCGCCAGGGTCGCTCCGGCTTCCTGAGCGGCGTGCGCGATGGCGAAGGAGATCATCCCCATGCCGCCCTTCACGTAGCCCCACACCGGGCCCTGGCCCTCGAGGTCGCCCTGGTAGTGCATGAGCTTGATCGAGGCGGTGCCCTTGTCCTGCGGGCCGCCGTAGGCCGCGATCACGCCCTGGCCGAACAGTGCGTCCTTGAGGCGCTGGTCGTCCATGTGCTCGTCGAGGACCTCCGCGATCGAGGCATCGAAGACGATGTCGATCATGTGCTGCTCGCCGTGCAGCAGCTCCTCCAGCTCGGCTCGCGTCGGGGCCTCGTCGAGCCAGGCGTCGCGGCCGCGGGTGCGCAGGCGCTGGCGGATCTCGTCGAAGAGGTGCTCGTAGGCCCAGTAGCCGTCGATGTCCTTGCGGCTGACCTTGAGCTCCTCGAGGTTGCGCTGGGTCTTGGCGTCGTCGAGCCACTGGCCGAAGGACGTGCCGTCCTCGAACGGAACCCACAGGTTGGGGTCCGCGACGTAGCACTCGAAGCCGCGTCGTCTGAGGTCCAGCTCCTGGATAACGAGGTCGTCGAGCAGGCCGACGACGTACGCGCACGGCGAGACGCTGTAGCGCTGATCCGGGAACGGGCGCTCGAGCGTGCAGGCGCCGCCGAGCCGCTCCCGGCGTTCGAGGACGAGGACGCGTTGGCCCGCTCGGGCGAGGTACGCGGCGGCCGTGAGCCCGTTGTGGCCGCCGCCGACGATGACGGCGTCCCAGTGGGTGGCCGCCAGCTCACGCACCGGCGCGGGCAGCCCGACCTCCCCCAGCTTCGCGGCGATCTCGTTCATGGTTGAGCCTCCTCGTCGGCCAGGGCGTCCACGGCGACCGCGCCGTCGGCGGTCACGATCACGGGGTTGAGCTCGATCAGCGCGAGCGGGAGCTGCTGCAGCGTGTGGGCGATGTCGGCCACGCGCGGCTCGATCCGCTCGCGCGGCGCGGGCAGCGGGACGATGGTCGCCCGGTCGAGCAGCTCGGTGTGCGTGCCGCCGAGCCCGACGACCAGCACCGGCATGAAGCCGGTCCGGTCGACGCTGACCAGCAGTTCCAGCCCGGGCGCCGTCATCCGTTCGATGTATGTGAGGCCGCGCGCGAAGGCCTCGCGTACGTCGCGCACATTGAGCTCGACGCCACCCGCGGCCGCTTTGTGTCGCAACCTCGTCGCTTTCATCGCGACGGGCCCGAGCTCGCGCGCGAGGCGCTCGGCGTCTTCGGCGTCGGTCGCGATCCGGCCCTCGGGGACCGGGACACCCGCTGCGCGCAGGAGCTGCTTGGCCTCGTGCTCGGGGATGGGCGCGCCCTTGTCGACGGGACGCTCCAGCTGCGCGATCCGCTCGGGATCCGGCGTGACCGTGAGCGCCCGGGCGGCGAGCAGCCCGCTCCTGAGGCCGGCGACCCCGTCCTCGGGCATCAGCTCGGGGATCGTCGAGGCGAGCAGCGTCGGGGCGCGGGCCTGGGCGACCGCGTCGACGATCGGCGCGTGGCCGTCGTACGCGTCGAAGAGCACGAGCACGCGCCCGATCGCGGGATCGGCGCCGAGCGCCTCGATCAGCGCGGTGAGCGCGGCCGTGTCCTCCCACAGCAACGCCGTGTAGTCGAGCGGGTTACCGGCCGTGGCCGCCGCGGGCAGGTGGCGCTCGAGCGCGGTGATGGTGTCCGGCGCGAGCGCCGGGAGGTCGACGCCCAGGGACGCCGCGAGATCGGCCGCCACGGCCGAATCTCCGCCGGAGCACGTCATGACCGCCACGCCGCGCGGCGAGGCCGCGGCGGCCGGCGCGTTCGCCGCGCCGGGCTGGGGGGCGGGCGGCGCCCCCGCACTCGGCCGGCGGGCCGGCATCGCGAGCGCCTTCGCGATCTCCAACAGGTCGTGCGGGTCCTCGGCCCAGGCGGCGCCGCACTCTTCGAAGACGGCGCGGAAGACGCGCTGGTCGCCGGCGATCGCGCCCGTGTGGGCCTCGGCGGCGGCGCGGCCGGCGCGGGAGGAGCCCGCCTTGAGCACGGCGACGCGGACGCCCGCGCGGGCGCAGGCCTCGAGGGCGGTGCACCAGCGGGGACCGTCGCCGTCGTCCTCGACGTACAGCGCGACCGACCGCACACCCTCGCGCTGCGCGACGGCGAGCAGGAAGTCGGCGGCGTCGACCACCGCCTGGTTGCCGCACGAGATCACGGTATGCAGGCGCAGGCCCCGCCGCGACGCGAGCGCGTTGACCGCGACGTTGCCGGACTGGGAGATCAGCGCGACGGGACCGGGCTCGACGTGCCGGATCGGGTCTCCCCACAGCGCAACGCGGTCGGGCAGGGAGACGATCCCGTTGCCGTTCGGGCCGCACACCGGCATCCCGTCCGCGGCGGCGACGAGCCGCGCCTGCAGACCGCGGGCGCGCACCTCGGCGAACCCCGCCGCGAACACGACCGCACCGCCGCAGCCGAGCGACGCCGCCCGCGCGACCACGTCGGTCGCGTCGGCGGCGGGCACGGCGACCACTACCGCGTCGGGCACCTGGGGCAGGTCGTCGAGCGACGGCACCGCCGCCACGCCGTGCACGGCGGACCGCCGCGGGTTGACGGCGAAAACGCGCCCGCCGTAGCCGATCCGCGCCAGGTTGAGCAGGACCTCGCCGCCGTAGGAGCCGGCGCGCTCGGACGCGCCGACCACAGCCACGCTGCGCGGCGCGAAGAGGCGGGCGCCGAGCGGCGCGGCGGAGCGCGCCGACGCGGGCGGCGACCCGGTCAGCGGCGCGGTGGGCGGGCGCGTCACCACAGCACCCGCTGCACGCCGCGGCGCTCCAGCGCCCTCGCCACGATCAGGCGCTGGATCTCGCTCGTGCCCTCCCAGATGCGGTCCACGCGCAGCTCGCGCCAGAAGCGCTCGGCGACGTTGACCCGCGTGTAGCCGCGGCCGCCCCAGACCTGCAGGCACCGGTCGGCGCAGCGGTTCGCGGCCTCGCTCACGAACAGCTTGGCCATCGACGCTTTCGCGTGCACGAGCTTGGGGTCCTCGCCGGCGTCGGCCAGCCGCGCCACCTCGAGCCCGAGCAGCCGGCCCGCGGCGGCGTCCGCGGCCGAGTCCGCCAACGGGAACGCCACGCCCTGGTGGTCGATGATCCGTGCGCCGCCCTGCTCGCGCTCGATCGCCCAGGCGGTGGTCTCCTCGATCAACCGCAGCATCGCGCCACAGCCGCGCGCGGCGATCCCGAGGCGCTCCTCGGCGAACCACGCGCGCTGGAGCTCGTCGCCACCGCCGACGCAGCCGATCACCGCGTCCTCGCCCACGACGACGCCGTCGAAGCGGATCGTCGGATGCCCGTGCGGATACGTGTGCGTGAAGGGCGGATCGTCGACCACCGAGATCCCCGGCAACGACGCGTCCACGAGGAACAGCGTCGGCTGAGGCGCCAACGCCATGACGATGAACACCGCCGCGACGTCTCCGTACGTCACGAACCACTTCTCGCCGTCGAGCCGCCAACCGCCCTCCACACGCGTGGCGCGCGTCTCGATGCCCGACGGATCGGACCCCGCGCCCTCCTCCGTCACCGCGTAGGCGTCGTGCAGCTCGCCGCGTAGCGCGGGCTTCAACCACCGGTCGATCTGCTCCGCCGACCCCCGCGCGAGCACGTTGTAGGCCGTCGGCACGTGCCACGACAACGCGTTGGTGGAGCGCCCGAACTGCTCCTCGACCTCGAACCACTCGACGTGCGACCACCCCTGCCCGCCGTGCTCCACCGCGTGCAAACCCCCCGAGACACGCCGCGCCAGCGCCTCGCGCCGGATCAGCGCGACGTCGCCGGCCCCGAGCCGCCCCAGCTCGGCGTCGATCTCGCGCGGGATCAGGATCTCGTCCACGAACGCACGCGCCCGTTCAGCGGCTGGATTCACCGTGGTCCTCCTGTAGGTTGCGCGCCGTGGAAGCCAGCCGTGCCGCCGCTCGGGCCAGCGCCCGGGCGAGGATCCTCGACGCCGCCGTGATGCTCATCGCCCGCGAGGGCATCAACGACGTCCGGGTCGCGCGGATCGCGATGCAGGCGGGCGTCTCCGCGAGCCTGCTGCACTACCACTTCGCCTCGCGCGACAGCCTGCTGGCCGAGGCGCTCGAGCACTCCTACGAGCTCGCCGGCGACCTGCGCACGAACCGGCGCGAGCAGCCGACCGAAGCGCCCGCCCGCCTCAGGTGGATGATCGACTGGTGCCTGCCGCTCCCCGGCCACCAGCACGACGACTGGATGCTGTGGGTCGAGCTGTGGCTGCACGCCGGCCGCCGCCCCGAGCTGCGCCCGACCGCCGCGCGCCTGTACGCGCGCATGCACGAGTGGTTCGACGAGGCGATCGCCGAGGGCGAGGCCAGCCACGAGTTCCGCGTCGAGGACCGCTCGCGCACCGTCGACCATCTGCTCGCGCTGCTCGACGGCTACGGCATCCGCGCGCTGATCGAGGACTTCTCGATCGAACGCGCGCACGAGGAGATCTGGGCCGCGATCGCGCCCGAGCTGGGCGTTCACTGAGCGAGCGCCTCGCGCTCTTCGGCGGTCAGCGCCCGGCCCGGGACCTCCAGCGTGGTCGCCGCCTCCACGCCGACGCCGTCCGCGGTCGCGACCGTCTCGCGCGTCCGGAACGACGCGCGCCCCACCGTGTCCAGCGTGCACGTGACCTCCACGTCGTCGCGCCCCAGTGACCGCAGGTACCGCACCGCGACGTGCGTCACCACCGCCTCCGGCACGCGGCCGCCGAGCCACGCCAGCCGCGCCTCCTCGAGGAACGTGAACAGCACGGCGGGATCGACGAACCCGTGCGCGTCCAGATCACGCGCCCGGATCGACAGCACCATCCGGTGCACGGACGCGCCGCGCACCGGCTCGACCACGGGCGGGTCCGGCAGCGTCACCCCCAGCTCGAGCTCCGCCAGCCGCCGTGCCCAGCCGGCGGCGCGCGCCGGCGGGACGTCCTCACCGTGGACCGTCGCGTGCAGCCCGATCCCGTCCAGCACCGCGACCAGCCGCGCCGCCGTGTCCTGCACGTCCGCGCACGCCCAGCAGCCCTGGCGGACGCCGTCGGCCAGCACCTCGGCGAGCACCGCCCGCCAGCCGACGTCGAACCGGCCCAGCGTGTCCCGCACGAGCGACGAGTGCACGGACGAGCCCCACGCGTCCACCCACAGCCGCCACGACCCGCTGTCCTCCCACTCGGACTGCGCGAGGTACGCCGCCAGCCGGTGCGGCGGGTCTTCGTGGCGGCGCGAGATCGCCTCCAGCGCCGCGAGGTCCTCCTGCGCCGCGGCCGCGAACGCCTCCGCCACCATCTGGTCGCGCGACCCGAAGTGGTAGTTGACCAGGCCGAGCGACGCGCCCGCCTCGCGCGTGATCGTCCCCACCGTGGCGGCCGCGAAGCCGTCGCGCCCGATGACGCGGCGCGCCGCGCCCAGCAGCTCGTCGCGCCGCCTCATGGGTCCAGCACCCGCAAGCAGTCGGCCGGGAGGTGGACGCACACGGGATCGCCGCTCGCGTGCTCGACTGCGGACCCGTCGTTGGGCACGTCGCAGCGCACCAGCGCGCCGCTCGCCAGCCGCACGCGCACGTCCTGATGGAAGCCGAGGTAGACGACCGCCTCGACCATCCCCGGCACCCGGTTCTCGCCGGCCGACCCGTGCGGCTCCAACCGCACCCGCTCGGGCCGGATCATCGCCAGCGCGTCGCCGGTCCGCCCGTTGACGTCCGCGCGCAGCGTGAACTCCCCAACCTGCAGCCCGTCACCCGTCACCGCCGCCGGGATCAGATTCGAGGAGCCGAGGAAGTTCGCCACGAACGCCGTGCCCGGCGCCTCGTAGAGCACGCGCGGCTCGTCGCACTGCTCCACGCGCCCGCCCTTCATCACCGCCACGCGGTCGCTCATCGTGAGCGCCTCGTCCTGGTCGTGCGTGACGTAGACGAACGTCATTTCGAGCGTCTCCTGGATGCGCTTGAGCTCCACCTGCAGGTCGATCCGCAGCCGCGCATCCAACGCGCCGAGCGGCTCGTCCAGCAGCAGCACCGGCGGTTCGAGCACGAGCGCGCGGGCCAGCGCGACCCGCTGCTGCTGCCCGCCGCTCAGCTGCCCGGGTCGGCGCGCCGCGAGCGAGCCCAGCTGCACGAGCTCCATCGCCTCGCCCACGCGCCGGGCGACCTCGGCCTTGCCGACCCGCTTGTAGCGCAGCCCGAAGGCCACGTTCTCGGCCACGGTCATGTGCGGGAACAGCGCATAGGACTGAAAGACCGTGTTGACCGGCCGCTTGTGTGGCGGCTTGCCCGCGATGTCGGTGCCGTCGAGCGTGATCGCGCCGCTGTCGAGCGTCTCGAAGCCGGCGATCAGCCGCAGCGTCGACGTCTTCCCGCAGCCGGATGGCCCGAGCAGCGTGAAGAACTCGCCGTGCGCGATCTCGATCGACACGTCGTCGACCGCGCGCACGTCGCCGTAGCGCTTGACCAGGTGCTCAAGCGCGAGGCTCAACCGGCCTCCCCCGTCCCAGGACCCACGCGAGCGCGAGCGCGGCCAGCGACAGCACGAGCATGATCGTCACCAGCGCGTTCAAGGCGGGCGTGGGCGCCGCGCGAGCGCTGGCGTAGATGCGCATCGGCACGGTGGTGGTGTCCGCGCCGGACGCCATGTACTGCGCGACCACGAAGTCGTCGATGCTGAGGGCGAACACCGTCAGCAGCGAGGCCGCCAGGGCCGGGCCGAGCAGCGGGAGCAGCACGCGTCGCAGCACGTGCCAGGGCGGTGCGCCGAGGTCGGCCGCGGCCTCCTCGACGTCGCGGCCGATCATCACCAGCCGCCCGCGCACGATCAGCACCACCCAGCTGAGCGAGAACGTCACGTGCCCGATGACCTGCGCCGTCGTCCCGAGCCCGATGAACCCGAACGCGCTCGTGAACAGCAGGAACAGCCCGACCGCGAACACGAGCTCCGGCGTCACCAGCGGCAGCAGCATGAGGACGTTCGAGACTCCGCTGCCCCGCCCGCGCCAGCGCTGCAACCCGAGCGCGAGCGCCGTCCCGAGCGGCACGGCGATCACCATGCTCAGCCCGGCGAGGACGAGCGAGTGCTCGAGCGCGCTCGCGAGCGTCGGATCGTTGCGCACGCTCAGCGTCGGGTCCGTCCAGAACCAGCGCAGCGAGAAGCCCTGCCCCGTCGTGCGCGAGCGGCCCTCGTTGAACGCGAACCGGATCGCGATCAGCACCGGCAGCAGCGACCAGACCACGTAGATCCACGTGACCGCCGGCAGCAGGCGAGAGCGCTTCACAGCGCGTTCTCCCGCCGCAGCTCGCGCAGGTAATAGAGCATGAACACGAGCAGGAACGCGGACAGCAGCAGCGTCAGCGCCGCGCCGAGCGCCTTGTCGGGCCCGCCCTGGACGGAGTTGTTGATCGTGTTGCCGAGCATCGCCGTGCGCGGCGACCCGGACATCAGGTCCGGCGTGTAGTAGTCGCCGAACATCGGCAGCGCGATCAGGACGATCCCGCCGAGCGTGCCGGCCCGTGACAGGGGCAGCACGACGCGCCGGAACGCGCCCGCCGAGGAGGCGCCGAGGTCCCGCGCGGCCTCGATCAGCCGCTCGTCGATCCGGTCCAGCGACGCGTACAGCGGCAGGATCAGGTAGGGCACGTAGCCGTAGACGAGCCCCATCACCACCGCGACGTGCTGGCCGCCGAGCCAGTCCTCGCCGTCCAACAAGAGCGCGTCGAGCGAGAGCGCGTTGAGCACGGTCGCCGCGTAGCCGCCGTCGGCCAGCAGGTTCGTCCAGGCGAACATCCGCATCAGGTAGGAGATCCAGAACGGCGCCGCGAGCAGGATCAGCAGCAGCGCCTTCATCCGACCGTGCGCGTAGCGCGAGACGTAGTAGGCGACCGGGTAGCCGATCGCGAGCGACAGCGCCACCGCGATCGCGACATACAGCAGCGTCCGCACGAACACCGGCCAGGTCCGGCCGCCGGGCGCGATGTCCTCGAGCGCCTGCAGCATGTAGCCGACGTTCCACTCGAGCGGGTTCCAGTGCGGGACCGGGTCGTAGACGTCCGTGACGTTCCCGAAGCCGACCGCCACCACCGCGTAGAAGGCGACGAGGAAGAACGCGGCGAGCCACGCCATGCCCGGCGCCGCGAACAGGGCCCACCGTCTCATCCGTTCCGGAAGGCGCCCCAGGCCTGATCCCAGCGCCGCCGGCCTTCGGCGGTCAGCGCCAGGTACGCGTTGCCGTTGGCGTAGTCCTCGCGCGTGACGACGCAGTTGCGCAGGTTCGCCGGCAGCACCTGCTGCTCGAACAGCGCGGCGGCGTCGATCTTGGTGATCGGCGGCTGGTAGCCGACGTAGCCCGTGAAGTTGGTCAGGGCGACGTCCGGCCGGAGCAGGAAGTTGAGGAACCGGTGCGCCATCACCGGCTTGCGCGCCTCCACGCCGACGCACATGCAGTCGTTGAAGACCGGGCCGCCGACCTTCTGGTACCAGTAGCTGAGCACGTCGCCCGACGTCCCCTCGGGCAGGTAGGAGATGACCGCGTTGAGCATGTCGCCCGACCAGACGTGGTTCATCGTCATGCGGCCGGCGGGCAGCGTCTCGTAGCCGTTGATCGCCACCTTCACGCGGGTGATGTCGTTGAGCTCGACCAGGTCGTCCGAAGCCCGCTTGAGCGCGGCCTCGTCCTCGGTGTTGAGGTTGGACACGCCGCGCCGCATCAGCGCCATGCCGAGCGCCTCGCGCGCGTCGTCGAGCACGGCGACCTTGCCGCGCAGCGCCTGCGACTCCCAGAACGCCTCCCAGCCGAGCGCGTTCGGGTCCAGCGCGCCGATCTGGTCGTTGCGCCAGCCGATCCCGGTCGTGTAGAGCGTGTACGGGACCGAGTAGCGCGGGCCGACGTCATAGAACGGCGAGTGCAGCTCGGGCCAGGTCTCCTTGACCAGGTTCGGAATCAGGTCGAAGTTCAGCGGCTGGACGAGGCGCCGGCCGACCAGGCGCGGGAGGTGGTCGGGCGCGGTGAAGACCACGTCGAACTGGAAGCGGCCGGTCGAGAGCTTCGTGAACGCCTCGTCGAGCGACTGGAACGTCGTGACGCGGACGCTCACGCCCTCCTGCTTGCCGAACGCCTGGATGACCTCGGGATTGAGGTAGTCGGCGTAGTTGTAGACCTGCAGCTCGCCGCCCTTCTCGGGCGCGCCCGCCTTCACCGGGTCGCCGATCCGCGGCAGCGTGACGGGGTAGTCACGGCGGGCGAGCGGGATACCCGCGGCGTCGACCGGCCCGCCCGCCGTCTCGTCCCCCATGATGCCCGGCCCGCCGGTCCCCTCGGCGGTGGCGACGGGGGTCGTCGTGTTCTCGCAGCCCGTCAGGCTCGCCCCGGCGAGGACCGCACCGGCCGATGCCAGCAACCCCCTCCGGGACAGTCCTGAAGGCTCGTTCAAGACACACCGATCCTCTCGGTTTGTGCCTAATGTGTCAAGCCCGCGTTCGCACCTTGAACCGGCGTTCAGCCCGCCTGCGGTCCTTGAGCACTCGCTGCGCCGCGTTGTGGCCGGCCGCGGCGATCACGCCCCCGCCCGGATGCGTGCCGGCGCCGCACAGGTAGAGGCCGTGGACGGGCGTCGCGTAGCGGGAGAGCAGCGGCGTCGGCCGCATGAACGCCATCTGGTCCAGGCCCTGCTCGCCCTGGAATATCGAGCCGCCGACGAGGCCGAAGATGCGCTCCAGGTCCGGCGGGGCGAGCACCTCGTAGTGGATGACGGCGTCGCGGACGTTCGGCGCGTAGCCGGCGATGAGGTCCAGGCAGCGCTGCGCGTAGGCCTCGCGCGCGCCGTCCGGCCAGCCGGCCTCGTCGTGCGGGCCGTACTGGGTGAACATCGTCATCACGGTCGTGCCGTCGTCGGTGAGCGTCGGGTCGATCGCCGTGGGCACCTCGACCTCGATGTACGGCGCTTGCGCGGGCTTGCCGAGCGTCGCGTCCTGCCAGGCGCGCTCCAGGTAGTCGATGCTCGGGCAGATCGCGAGGCTCGTGTGCAACAGCCGCTCGTCCGGGAGCCGCGGCGGCTCGGAGAGGATCCAGTTGACCTTCACGGACCCGCCGCGGGAGCGGTAGCGGCGCATGTCCTCGCCGACCTCGTCCGGGAAGTGCTCGGCGCCGACCAGGTCGAGCACGGTCGTCTTCGGGTGCGCGCCCGACAGCACGACCGGCGCGGAGATCGTTTCGCCGTCCTCGAGCGTCACGCCGGTCACGCGGCCGCCGGCGACGTCGATCCGGGTGACGGGCGCGCCGGTGCGGACCACGGCGCCGAACGCGCGCGCCGACCCGGCCAGCGCCTCGGAGATCGCGCCCATCCCACCTCTGACGTGCCCCCAGGCGCCGCCGACGCCATCCAGCTCGCCCAGTTCGTGGTGGAGCAGGTTGTAGGCGGTGCCGGGCGTGCGCGGGCCGGCCCACACGCCTACCACGCCGGTGGAGGCGTACGCGCCCTTCAAGGCATCGTTCTCGAACCAGTCGTCGAGCAGGTCGCCGACGGACATCGTCATCACGCGGTAGAGCTCGTGGAAGCCCCGCTGGGAGAGCCCGGCGGCGCGGCCGGCCTCGCGCAGCAGCTCCATCACGTCACCCGGGCGCTTGGAGCCGACCGCGGGCGGCGGCTTGAGCATCATCGGGCGCAGGACGTCGGCGACGCGCTCCATCATCGCCTCGAACTCGCCCATCCGGTCCGCGTCGCGTCTGGACACGCGGGCGAGGCTCTCGTAGGCGGCGCGCTCGTCGTTGTGGAACAGGATCGGCGTGCCGTCGGCGGCGAAGGTCGCGAACGGCGGGTCGAGCGGGATCGGGTGGTAGCCAAAGCGCTTGAGCTCGAGGTCCTTGACCACCTGCGGCCGCAGCATGGACACGACGTAGCTCGCCCTCGACACGCGCCGGCCCGGGCTGATCTCCTCGGTCACGCACGCGCCACCGAGCAGCGCGCGGCGCTCGAGGACGCACACGCGCAGCCCCGCCCGCGCGAGGTACGCGGCCGCGGTCAGCCCGTTGTGGCCGCCGCCGACGACGATCGCGTCGAAGTCGGTCATCGCAACGCCTCCAGGTAGCGGGACGCGACCATCTGGTCGAAGGCGTGCACGTCTCCCTCCTGCGTCGTGTAGCGGCCGGGTGTGAAGCGGGCCGAGCGCATACCCTGCTGGGTGAGCTGGCAGACGTGCCAGTCCTCACGGTTGACCTGGTCCCAGAACTCGACGGCGTCGGACGGGTCGAACCCGGGCTCGGCCATCGTCTCGGGCTCGAAGAACCACTCGCAGACGACCTCGGTGCGGTCGGGGGCCTTCGGCCACAGCGTGTGCAGCATCACATAGTCCGGATGCAACGACACGAGCGTGTTCGGGAAGATCAGGAAGTACAGGATCACGCGCTCGTCGACGCCCGCGATCGCGCGGCGCGCGTGGGTCGCGCCGTCGGTCGACATCGTCTCCACGCCGTCGGCGAGCGTCATCGAGCCGCCGCACCACAGCCCCGCGCCCTCGTAGGTCTCGCCCGTCAGGTAGTGGCTGAGGCGGTTGAGCTCCGGGTGGACGCCCGGGCAGTGCAGGCACTCGCTGTAGTTCTCGGCGATCGCCTTCCAGTTGGCATGCACGTCGTAGACGATCCGCGCGCCGCGCCTGAGCTCCGGCAGCCGGTAGGCCGCCATGTGCGGTGCCAGATCTCCGATGTGGTCCTGCGGCGCCGGCGCCTCACCGCTCAGATCGAGCAGAACCAGTCCCTCGACCACCGCCAGCCGGACCTCGTGCAGGGCGAAGCAGCCAGGATCGAAGTCCGCCAGGCCGTCGGTGAAAGGCGCGCTCTTGAGGCTGCCGTCGAACCCGTAGGCCCACGCGTGGTACGGGCACTGGAGGCGGCGCAGCTGCCCCTCGGGCTCGTCCACGAGGCGCGCGCCGCGGTGCCGGCACGTGTTCAGGAACGCGCGCGGGAGGCCGTCGTCGTCGCCGACCACGATCACGCTCTCCCCGCCGGCCTCGATCCGGACGAACCGGCCCCGATTGGACACTTGTTCGATGTGGCCTGCGCAGACCCACCCGCGGGCGAAGAGGTTGGCGTGCTCCCACGCCAACACACTAGGGTCCGTGAAGGCCGGACCGGGGAGCTGCGTGGCCCGTTCGAGCGGCAGCATCGTGCGCTCGATTTCGGCGGCGTAGAGCGGCAGAGACGGGTTCGCGACGGCCACGGCGGCGACTCCTCGAGGGTTGACCTGACAAGACCCTATCACGAGGATTGTGCGACTGGCAACAAGGTCAGTTTGTCCGATTGGCCACGTGCGCCGCAAGTCTGGACGCCGCTTGGCGTTTGAGCTTTGCGTCCAACGGCCACCCCACGGAATGCCGATATGTCTCCATTGCTGACAGCCCGCCCATCAGTCTCAGTCACGATGCGGTTGCTTGGTGCGTGTGCCGTCACCGCCGTCGTGGCCGCGTTCGTTCCGCTGGCCGGCGGAGACGGCGAGTCCAGTGCCGCCGTCCCCGCATGTCTGACCGTCGCGATCATCTGCGCGGCGCTGATGAGCCACATGCTCTACGCGTCCTCCAAGGCGCTCGACGATCGCCGCATGGCGTGGCTCGCGATCGGCACGACCGTCGCGATGCTGGGGCTGATCACCTCCCTGGTCGCGCTGCCGAGCGTCTTCCCGGGCGGCGGGCCGGTCGACTCCGGCGCCAACTCGGCCGCCGCGCGCTACGTGATCTGGCACGTCGCGCTGATCCTCGCCGGCGTCTTCGCCCTCGTGGGTGTGCAGGCGACCCTTCGCAACCTTCTCATCTTCGGCGGCTCAGGTGCCCTCCTCCTCGCCTGGGCCGCCGTCGCCTCCTCCCCGCTCGGGAACCTCGCCGACGGCGACGGGCTGACCGCGACGATGCGCGTCCTGGTCGCCGTCATCGTCCTCGCGCAGGCCGGCGTCGCCTTCGCCTGGTGGCGGCGCGCCGGCGGCGCCCTGAACTGGGGCGAGTTGTGCGTGCTCGTGATGATGGGCCTCGCCGCCCTGGACGCCTTCGCGTACGTGTGGGCGACCGGCGTGTTCGAGGGCTCCTGGTGGGCGTCCCTGGCGCTGCGCGCCGGCCAGTTCGCGATCCCGGCCGTCGGCCTGCTGATCGGCTTCATCGCCGTGGCCGAGAAGCTGCGCGAGTTCGAGCGCGAGCTGGCGCAGAACCTGGTGGCCGAGCGCGAGCGCGCCCGTGCCCACGAAGAGCGCGTGACCCTGGACGCCGAGCGCCGCGAGCGCATCCAGGCC
Organism: Solirubrobacter deserti; assembly: GCF_003344625.1. Lineage (GTDB taxonomy): Bacteria > Actinomycetota > Thermoleophilia > Solirubrobacterales > Solirubrobacteraceae > Solirubrobacter > Solirubrobacter deserti. The sequence goes on from NZ_QPKJ02000001.1 coordinate 1,227,714, forward strand.
CGCATCCGGCGCATGACCAACGGCTTCGGCCTGGACGTCGCGTTCCAGCCGATCGTCGACCTCGCGTCCGGCAAGGTCGTCGGCGCCGAGGCGCTCGCGCGCTTCAAGGACGCCGACGGCACCGCCATCCCGACCGAGCGCTGCTTCCTGGACGCGCACGCCGTCGACATGGGCGTCGAGCTCGAGCTCGCCGTGATCAAGCTCGCGCTCGAGTGCCACGAGCGCCGCCTCCCCGAGGGCCGCTACCTCGCGCTCAACGTCTCCCCCGCCGTGCTCGAGCAGGACGAGCTCGCCTTCGCCATCGCGCGCCACAGGACCGACCGTCCGCTCGTCGTCGAGATCACCGAGCACCAGCCCGTCGAGGACTACGTCGCCCTCTCGGCACAGCTGGACCGCCTGCGTGCGCTCGGCGTGCGCGTCGCCGTCGACGACGTCGGCTCCGGCTTCGCCTCCTTCCGCCACGTCACCCGCGTCAATCCGGACATCCTCAAGCTCGACCGCACCCTCGTCTGCGGCATCGACGACGACCCGGTCCGCCAGTCCCTGGCGAGCGCCATCGTCGCCTTCGCCAAGGACGTCGGCGCGACCGTCGTCTCCGAGGGCATCGAGAACGAGTCCGAGCTCTGCTGCCTGAGGGGCCTCGCCGTCGGCTGCGGCCAGGGCTTCTACCTCGCCCGCCCGAACCTCGGCACCGTGGACGCCGAGGTCCCGCAGCTCACGGCGGTCGCCTGAGTTTCTCCCTCCCCAGACCTTGACCCGCGGCCCCTCGTGGGGAGAGGCGGCGGGCCAAGCGTTCTTGCCGCGCGGTTCTCCGCAACGGCGAGCACACCCACTGGAGCCGGGTTCCCCGGACTGCGTGAAACGCCGAGCGTTCACGCACGGGCCATTCGCTCGGGCTCGGGCCGCCGGAGTGGGTCGCAAGCGCTTGTGGAGGGCCGCCTGGCACGCGAGCGTTCACTAAGGCCCCCAGGAGGCGACTGAGTGAACCCTCGCGTGGCGTGACCGGAATCGTTGGTCAGTTCAGGCCCCATAGGGGCCCGAACTGACCACTCACCGCCGGGGGCTAGCAAGTAGCTCTGCGCACACGCGCGAGCGTTTGCGCAGTCCGGGGAACCCGGCTTGTTGGGACGTTGCACGCCCGCCGTTGCCAATCCCGCGGCCGGCGCAAAGAAGAGGCCCGCCGCGTGCATGACGAGACGGGCCCGAGGACCGAGCGCGGCTAGGAGATCGTCGTCTCCTCCGGCACGCTGCGGCCGAAGTCCTGCTGGAGCTTTTGCATGAGCTCCTCGATCGGGCGGCCCGAGGCGGGCGGCGTGATCTGCACCGGCTTGTCGACGTCCTTGAGCTGAATCGAGAAGGAGATCGTGGACTTGTCGGAGCCATTGTCGACGGTCATGCGCGCCGCGACGCGGCGGAGCTTGTCGTCGGACTGGGCGACGTCGACGGTGAAGGTCGGGTCGCTGATCATCTTCTCGACCTGGTCGATGTCGCCGTTGGAGAGCTGCTCGAGGCCCTCGAAGCCGCTGGCGCCCGGCTGCTTGGCCATCTCCTTCATGTCCTCGAGGGCGGCGGAGAGGTCGAGCTTGCCGGTGATGCGGGTGACGCGCTCGCCGTTGAGCTCGGCGTCGGACTGGGCGTCGCTCTCGGGGAACCAGTCCTGCATCCTGGCCATGAGCTTGGTCACGTCCGCGGATTCCATGCCGCTGCCGGCGCCGAGCGCGCCGAGCTGGGCGATCTTGTCCTTGCCGACCTGGTAGGTCTCGCCGCCGTACTGGACGAAGGCGTCATCGCCGGTGGAGATGATCCGGCCCTCGACGGGCCGGGGCATCATGCCGTCGAGGCTGAGCCGCCAGTCGACGCTCGGGAGCTTGTTCTCGCCGTTGGACTGGAACGGGCCGCTGAGCGACACGTTCGACTCGCCCTGGGCGGACTTCATGGACAGCGCGACGGTGACGTCGGCCGACTCGATGTCTTGCTCGAATGCGGTCTTGACGACCGACGCCTCCTCGGCGCCACAGGCGCTGAGGGCGAGGGTCGAGGCGGCGGTCACTGCGAGGAGGGCCCGTCTCATCATGAGATCCGAGTACCCCGTTGCCTAAGGCGCTACTTAAGACGAAATCCGGGCGGCGGCCCGCTGACGTCCAGCGGGCTGGACGGCAGGCCCGGCGCCGGGTCGGGCAGGTTGAACGGTGGGGGCGCCACGTCGTTGGGCCCGTCAGGGTGGAACAGCCCGGCGAGCAGCTGGATCTGGCGCCGGGCCGGACCGAGCTCGCCCATCCCGCCGCCGTACATCGCGACCCCGCGCTCCTCGCACCAGGCGTAGATCTCCAGCAGCCGCCGCAGCGACCCGATCCGCGAGGGCTTGACGTTGATCGTGCGCGTGTCCCCGATGTCCTGCACCCGCGTGATCGGCGCGTCGAAGGAGACGCGCTCGAGCGGCAGCCCGTCGACGCCCTCGTGCGGGTCCTCGATCAGCGCCTCGGGCAACAGCTCGACGACCGCTTCGTACACGGGCGCGATGTCGCCCTCGATCTCGAGCCCGTAGTGGCCCTTGAAGTCGACCGTCCGCACCATCCCCGTCTCGGCCAGCGCTGCGATCACCTCGCGCGTCCAGGTCGGCGCCGCGTCGAGCTTGAACCCGACCGTCGGGTACAGCTCGATGGTCGCGCGCAACCGGTCCAGCGCGGGCGGGTCGCCGAGCCCGAACGAGTTCACGAACGTGACGGGCCGCGGCTCGTCACGCCCCAGCGCCGCCGCCAACGGCACGCCCGCCTGGCGCAGCGCGAGGTCCAGCGCCGCCGACTCGAACACCCAGTTGCGCAGCCGCGCCGCGAAGTCGCCCCACTCCTCGGGCGGCTCCTCCACCCACTGGTTCATGCCGCCCAGCGCGTCGAGGAACGACTCCAGCGTCCACGAACCCGCGAGCGGCAGGTCGGCCGGGACCTCGATCGGGTCCGCTTCGCCCGGCATCTGGAGCAGGTCCTCGCCGAACCCCTCCTCCCCGCGCCCCTGCAGCCGCAGCAGCGTCGTGACGCGCTCACCGCCGGTGAGCCGCTCGAGCGTGTAGCCCTCGATCTCGAGCGGGAGCGAAGCCAGGCGCTCGAACATCAGCTCGCCACGACGGTCCACGGCTCGACCTTGCGCGACACGACGAGGTCCGCCTTGCCGTACGGGTCCTCGTCCGCGAAGGCCTCGGCGTCCTGCACCGAGCGGAAGGCGAGCAGCCCCGAATGCGGCGGATCGCCGAGCGCGCCGGCGATCACGAGCTTGCCCTCCGCGTGGTACTCCTCGATCAGGCTCAGGTGCGCGGCCCGGTGCGGTGCGCGCTTCTCAGCGATGTCCGGCACGTACTCGTACTGCAACAGCTGCAAGGTCTCGGGCACCTGCCGGACAATACGGGTTCGCTGTCGACATCACGCTCGCCGTGGGCGGGCGAACGCGCAATACTTGACGGCATGAGGGCGCGCCGCGACCTCTTCCCTGCCGACCCCGGCCTGGTGTTCCGGATGGTCGCGGTCGGGCTGATCACGCCTCTGTTGGTCCTCGCCGCGCTGATCGCGGCGTTGACGGTGGTCCCGTGGCGCGCGCTGCACGTGCACGACTGGCAGGTCCAGTCCGTGCTGCTGTTCGCGCTCGCCCTCGGCGTGTGGGTCGGTGTGCGCGAGCGGGTGGCGATCTCCTCACGCGGGCGCCGGCTCTCAACCGCCGACGCGCCCGAGCTGCACGCGGTCGTCGAGCGCCTGTGCGTGGTCGCGGACCTCGCCAAGCCGGCGCTGGTGCTCGACCGCCACGCGATGCCCAACAGCTGGATCGAGGGGACGAGCCGCGGCGGGTTCCGGCTGCACCTGACCGAAGGGCTGCTGGACCTGCTGGAGCCGCACGAGCTCGAAGCCGTGATCGCCCATGAGCTCGCGCACGTCGCCAACCGCGACGCGGCCGTGATGACGGTCGTCGCCGGCCCGGGCGAGGCGCTCCTGTCCGGCGGCGTGCGGGTCGTCAACCAGGGCTGGTGGCCGCTCGTGCTGGGCGGCGGCGTGGCGACGTTCATCGGCTGGGTCGGCACGCTCGGCGGGCGCGCGCTCTCGCGCTACCGCGAGTTCGCCGCCGACGCGGCGGCCGTGCGCATGACCGGCAACCCGGCCGCGCTGGCCGCGGCGCTGATGAAGGTCTCCGAAGGGCTCGTGGCCATCCCGGAGAAGGACCTGCGCGCCGCCGCGGCCGGTGACGCGTTCCACCTGCTCCCGGCCCGCGACGCCCGCCAGTTCATGCTGCCGCCGACGCACCCGCCGCTCGCCGCCCGGATCGAGCGCCTCGAGCGGCTCGAACGCGCCCTCCAACGCGGATAACGTAAGTGGGCGTGCTTCAGGCGCGTCTTCCCGAACTCACGCTCCAGGACGAGTTTCGTCTCGAGCAGCGCTTCAAGCGTCTGGCCAAGGGAGACGAGAAGGGCCAGGCGCGGCTCGACGCCGACATCGCGAAGGCCGTCCTCCGGTTCGAGCAGCGGCGCGCCGCGGTCCCGGCCGTCTCCTACCCCGAGGAGCTGCCAGTCTCGGCGCGGCGCGAGGACCTGCTCGCCGCGATCCGCGACCACCAGGTCGTGATCGTCGCCGGCGAGACCGGCTCGGGCAAGACGACGCAGCTGCCCAAGGTGTGCCTGGAGCTGGGCCGCGGCGTGCGCGGGACGATCGCGCACACGCAACCGCGGCGGCTCGCGGCGCGCACCGTCGCCGAGCGGATCGCGGACGAGCTGAAGGTCCCGATGGGCTCCGCGGTCGGCTACGCGGTGCGCTTCGCCGACAAGTCGGGCGAGAACACGCTGCTGCGGCTGATGACGGACGGCCTGCTGCTGGCGGAGATCCAGAACGACCGGCTGCTGCGCCGCTACGACACGATCATCGTCGACGAGGCGCACGAGCGGTCGCTGAACATCGACTTCCTGCTCGGCTACCTCAAGCGGCTGCTCCCGCAGCGGCCCGACCTGAAGGTGATCATCACGAGCGCGACGATCGACCCCGAGCGGTTCGCGCGCCACTTCGACGACGCGCCGATCATCGAGGTCTCCGGCCGCACGTATCCGGTCGAGGTCCGCTACCGCGAGCCCGACGAGGACGCCGACCAGACCGACGCGATCGGTGACGCCGTCGACGAGCTGCTGCGCGAGCCGCCCGGCGACATCCTCGTCTTCCTCTCCGGCGAGCGCGAGATCCGCGACACCGCCGAAGCGCTGGAAGGGCGCTTCCGCAACGTCGAGATCCTGCCGCTGTTCGCCCGTCAGAGCACCGCCGCGCAGCAACGCGTGTGGAAGCCGCACAAGGGCCGGCGCGTCGTGCTCGCCACCAACGTGGCCGAGACGTCGCTCACGGTGCCCGGCATCCGCTACGTCGTCGATCCCGGCACGGCCCGCATCTCCCGCTACAGCGCGCGCCTGAAGGTCCAGCGCTTGCCCATCGAGCCGATCTCCCAGGCCTCCGCCGACCAGCGCAAGGGCCGCTGCGGCCGCGTCGCCGAGGGCATCGCGATCCGGCTGTTCTCCGAGGAGGACTTCGAGGAGCGCCCGCGCTTCACCGACCCCGAAATCCTGCGCACCAGCCTCGCCGCGGTGATCCTGCAGATGGCGGCGATCGACCTTGGCGACGTCGAGGACTTCCCCTTTCTGGACCCGCCGGACCGCCGCCAGGTGCGCGACGGCATCGCGCTGCTGCAGGAGCTCGGCGCGCTCGACGAGTCCGGACGCACGCTGACGCAGATCGGCCGCCGGCTGGCCGCGCTACCGATCGATCCGCGGATGGGCCGGATGGTGCTCGAGGCCGCCGGGCTCGGCTGCGTGGACGAGGTGATCGTGATCGCGGCCGCGCTGTCGATCCAGGACGTGCGCGAGCGCCCCGCCGACCAGCAGGCCCAGGCCGACCAGGCGCACGCCCGTCACGCCGACGAGAACTCCGACTTCCTCGCCTACTGGAACCTGTGGCGCTACCTGCACGAGCAGCGGGCCGAGCTGTCCGCGAACCAGTTCCGCAAGCAGGCCAAGGGCGAGTTCCTGCACTACCTGCGCATCCGCGAGTGGCAGGACCTCGTCGGGCAGATCCGCCAGGCGGCCAAGGGCGTCGGCATCAAGGCCAACCACGTCCCGGCCGAGCCCGAGCAGATCCATCAGGCGATCCTCGCCGGCCTGCTCAGCCACATCGGCCTCAAGGACAGCGGCCGGCGCGAGTACACCGGCGCGCGGAACGCCAAGTTCGCGCTGTGGCCAGGCAGCGGCGTCAAGGGCCAGCCCGCGTGGGTGATGGTGTCCGAGCTGGTGGAGACGTCGCGGCTGTGGGGCCGGACGGTGGCGAGGATCGACCCGCGCTGGGTGGAGCCGCTCGCCGGCCACCTGCTCAAGCGCACCTACGATGAGCCGCGCTGGGATCGCAAGCGCGCCCAGGTCGTCGCCACCGAGCGCGTGACGCTGTACGGGCTGCCGATCGTGGCCGGACGCACCGTCGGCTACGGGCAGATCGACGCGGCACTCAGCCGCGACCTGTTCATCCGCCGCGCGCTGGTCGAGGGCGAGTGGGACACGCGCCACCGCTTCCTCGCGGACAACCAGGCGCTGGTCGAGGAGGTCGAGGCGCTCGAGGAGCGCGCGCGCCGGCGCGACATCCTCGTCGACGACCAGACGCTGTACGACTTCTACGCCGCCCGCATCCCCGAGACGGTCATCTCCGGCCGCCACTTCGACCGCTGGTGGCGTGACGAGCGCCGCGTGAGGCCGGACCTGCTCACGTTCACGCGTGAGCTGCTGATCAACCCGACCGCCGCGGAGGACATCGCCGGGCGCCCGGACGTCTGGCGTCAGGGGGACCTCGAGCTCCAGCTCAGCTATCGCTTCGACCCCGGCTCCGCGCACGACGGCGTGACCGTCCACGTCCCGCTCAAGCGGCTGATGGCGCTGCGGCCCGAGGGGTTCGAGTGGCTGGTGCCCGCGATGCGCGCCGAGCTGATCGTCGCGCTGATCCGCTCGCTGCCGAAGGACGTCCGCAAGCGGCTCGTGCCCGTGCCGGAGGTGGCGGCGTCCGTGCTGGAGCGGCTTGAGCCGCGCAAGCGCCCGCTGCTGGAAGCGCTCGCGGCCGAGATCGAGGCGCAGCGCGGCGTGCGCATCGCGCCGGGCGACTGGGACCTGTCCCGGCTGCCGAACCACCTGAAGATGACGTTCAGCGTCGAGGACGACGAGGGCCGCGTCGTCGCCGCTGGGCAGGACCTCGCCGCCGTGCGCGAGCAGGTGCGCCCGCAGCTGCGCCGCGCGCTGGCGTCCGCGACCAAGAAGCTCGAGAGCACGGGCCAGACGAGCTGGACCTTCGGGAAGATCCCGAAGGTCGTCGCGCTGCCCGGCACCAACCAGACCGTGCGCGCGTACCCGTCGCTGGTGGACGAGGGCGAGACGGTCGGCGTGCGCGCGCTGGAGAGCCCGCAGGCGCAGGCGCTGCACATGCGCGCCGGCACCCGGCGCCTGCTGGCGCTGACGACGCCCTCTCCCCTGCGCCAGTACCAGGGCTCCAAGCTGGGCAATGCCGCGCAGCTCGTGCTGATCGAGGCGCCACACGGCTCCCCGCGCGCGGTGCTGGAGGACGCGGCCAGCGCCGCGATCGCCGCGCTGCTCGACCGCGCCGGCGGGCCCGTGTTCGACGCGGAGAGCTTCGAGCGGCTGCGCCAGTACGTCGCCGGGCACGTCGCGGACGAGACGGCGAAGATCGTCGCGGCCGTGGTGAAGATCATCCAGGCGGCGCGGGATGTGCGCGCGGAGCTCGACCAGCTGCGCGGCGCGGCCTTCGAGCCCGTCCGCCGCGACGTGGCGCAGCAGCTCGGCCGGCTGGTGTTCCCCGGCTTCGTCACCCCCACCGGCGCGCACCGGCTCGCGGACGTCGAGCGCTACCTGCGCGGCGCCGAGTGGCGCCTGCAGCGGCTGACCAAGAACGCGGCCGTCGACCGCGACCGGATGCTCGCGCTCAACGAGCTCGAGCGCGCCTACGACGCGGCGCTGCGGGCCCAGGTCGGGGCGAACCCCGAGCTCGCCGACGTGCCGTGGATGCTGGAGGAGCTGCGCATGAGCCAGTTCGCGCAGTCCGTCGGCACCAAGGGCCACGTCACCGCCCGGGGCATCCGCCGCATCCTCGACGAAGCCGCCCGTTAGCGACGGACGACCCCGCTCCGTTGCGCTTGGTGTCCGCGACCGGCTTCGCCGGTGCGTGGCCACTTCGGCTTGGAGATCGCTTCGCGGATCTCCCGGTGGCGGGGTCGTCGTAGCTTCACGCTGTCTGAGCGACCATGCCCAGCAGACGCGGAAGGCTCAGATACGCCAGCCCCAGCGCCAGCCGGCGCTGTCGATGCGGAAGCCCATGACTGCTTCCCTCCGTAGTTGACTGCGATCAGTCTCCGCGGGGGCTACGCGGCGGCAAAGGCTCGGTAAAGAGGCGCCGCGATGGACTTCGCGATCCTCGGTCCGCTGCGGGTCGTGGGGCCGGACGGCGAGATCGAGCTCGGCGCGGGAGCGGAGCTCGAGCGCCTGACCGCCGAGCACCCGTACCGCGAGCGCTTCCACGCGCAGCTGATGCTTGCGCTCTACCGCGCCGGCCGCCAGGCCGACGCGCTCGACGCCTACCGCCGCGCCCGCCACGCGCTCGTGGAGGACCTCGGGCTGGACCCCGGCCCGGACCTCCAGCGCCTCGAAGCCCGGATCCTCGCCCACGACGTAAGCCTCACCGCTCGCTCACAGAAGGGGTCTGACCCTTCATCCTCGCCCGCGCCGGCGGCCGACACCCCGCCATTGCCGCTGCCGGCGACGCCGCTGCTCGGGCGCGAGGAGCACCTGGAGACGGCGGAGGCGCTGCTGGAGGACCCGGACGTGCGGCTGCTCCCGTCACCGGGCCGGGCGGCACCGGCAGCATCGGCCGGGGCGGCAAAGTCTCAGTAAAGCGACCTCAGCGCGTCGTGATTTCGGCCACCATGCCGGCGGCTTCGTGGCCGCGCAGCGAGCAGTAGAGCGTGTACGTCCCGGCGGGGAGGTCGACCGCGAGCGTGCCCGACTCGCCCGGCGCGAGCGGGAGCTCGCCCAGGTCGCGCGCCGCCGCGTCGCGGACGGTCAGGTCGTGCTCGTCCTCGCCGCGGTTGTTGGCGTTGAACTCGACCCGGCCCGCCGCCAGCAGCCGGTAGGACGGCCGCACCGACCACTCGCGGATGTCCGTGAGGTCCACGTTGGTGCGCGACGGCAGCGGCGCCGGGGTGGCGGTGGCCACGGGCGTCGCGGTGGCCGTCGGGGTCGGCGTCGCTCCGGGCCTGGGGGTCGGCGTCGCCTGCGGACCGGGCTCGCCGCCCGGGGCGTCCGACCGCGGCGCGGGATTCGTGCTCGCCGGCGCGTCCTTGCGCGGCGCGGGCTTGGCCGGCGCCGGGCGCTTCTTCTTGGCCTTGACGCACGGCTGTTTGATCGGCACCGCGCTCGCCGCGCCGAGGCTGCTCGCGGCCGCACCGCACCGGCGCGGCTTGGCGTCCGGGGCCGGGTTGCCGCCGAGCCCGGCGAGCGTCAGCAGGATCGCGAGCCAGCTCACTTGAACAGCCTACGTCCCGTCAGCTGATCGCCGCGCCGAAGGTCCTCGACCACCGGCCCGCCGAGCAGCGACTGCGAGTTCTGCTCGCCCAGCCACTCGTCGAGCACCGCCTTGTAGACCGACCGGTAGTCCGTCGCCACCTGGAGGTTGCCCTGCGTCGCGCTGTTGACCGGCTGCAGCTCACGCAGCTCGCACCCCGGCCAGTCCGCCGCGAAGCCGCCGCGGACGCCGCTGCCCATGGCGAACATCAGGCCACCGATCCCGTGATCGGTGCCGGCCTCGGTGCCGGAGCCGTTCTCGCGCACGCGCCGGCCGAACTCCGAGAACACGAGCGTGGCGACGCGCTGCTCGATGCCGCGCGCCTGCAGGTCGGCCCGGAAGGCCGCGAGCGCGCGCGAGAACTCGGCCATCTGGCGGTCCTGCGAGGCGAGCTGGCCCGTGTGGGTGTCGAAGCCGCCCCAGTGGATCGTGATCACTCGCGTGCCGAGGTTGGCGGCCAGCAGCGTCGCCGCCGTCTTCAGACGCGCCGAGAGCGTGCCGGTGTTCGGGTAGGCGATCGGGACGGGCGTCGCCGTGGGCGTCGGCGTCGGGCTCGGCGTCGTCGTGAGCGATTTGACCTTCATGTACGTCGTGTGGGCGAGCCCATACGTGTACCGGGAGCGCTGCAGGTACGCGTTGCCGGCCCCGGCCTGGATCCCGGCGAGCTGGCTGATCACGCCGTTGAGATCCGAGCTTCCGCCGCCCACCGCTCCGCCGGGGTTGTTCGTGAAGCCCGACATCGAGAGCGACGGGACCGCGCACACCGGGTTGCGCTCGGTCCGGATCGCCTTCGACAGCGCGGTGTCGATCGAGACCGCCTGCAGCGGGTTGTCGGGCTTGCCGTTGCGATCGATCCAGCGCCCGAGCCACCCCGTCTTGGTGTTCTGGTCGTTGGAGGCCGCGAACCAGATGTCGGAGTTGTCGAAGTGCGAGAGGCTGTACTGCTTGGCGTCGACCGCGGGCAGGACCGCGAGGTCCGAGCCGGGGCCGCCCGTGCCGTCGCCGTACAGCGTGTCCAGGCCGTAGCCGTCGCCGCCGGCCGCGAAGTTGAAGCGCGCCTGGCCGTTGTCCCCGCCGCCGTTCTTGGACACCACGACGTTCGCGAACGCCAGCGCCCCGCCGCCTGGGCCGGCCAGCGGCGTGGAGCCGACGCGCCCGTTCGCGGGCGTGACGCCCTGGGCGCGGTGGATCTCCGGGCGCGCCGCGACGTAGGCCGCGTAGTCGGCCGCCTCGGTCGGGATCATCACGTTCAGGCCGTCGTTGCCGCCGGCCAGGTAGATCAGCACGAGGCACTTCTCGTTCTCCGCCTCGTTGGCGTTGGCGACCGAGTCCCAGATCTGGTCCCAGCCGAGCTGGTGCGCCCCGTAGATCGACGCGGACCCGGCAATGCCCCACTGCAGCAGCCGCCGGCGCGTGAGGTCGCGCGGCGTGCGCCCCGCGGGGAACCCGTCCAGGGCCTGATAGGGCACCGGCATGGTCTGGCTCGGCGGCTGGTCGCGGACGCGAGCCAGCTCGATCTCTTCGCACTCGATGCAGCGCTGACGCTCCATCTCACATCACCTGCCCGTCGGGACCGCCGAGGATCATCGCTTGCAGCGCGTAGAAGCGCTGACGCCGGGCGGTGATCGCCGCGGCCGAGGTGCCGGTGCGGTTCGCTTCGGTCAGCGTCTGGGCGAAGGCCAGCAGCTGGGCCCGTGTGGCGCCGGAGATCCACGGGCGCCCGACCGACGCGTACGCGCGCTCCAGGACCTCCGCCGCGGTCTCACCCCGGACGTCCGGCGCGTAGCTGGCGGCGGCGTTCGCGTCCGCGTAGTAGCCGTTCGAGTACCGCAGGCTCTGTGCGACCTTGACCATGTCGAAGCGGGCCTGGACCGTGTTGGTGTTCAGCCACGACATGCCGCCCTCCCAGCCCGCGACGTTCGGCGGGTTGTAGATGCGCTGCTGCATGCTGTTCATCGGCCCCTGCAGGACGTTGCCCTTGACCGGCGCGCCGAGCGCCCGCAGGACGCCGACCATGTAGACCACCGGCGGCTTGATCAGGTTCGGCTCCTCGAGCGACTCGAAGATCTCGGTGTTGAGCAGGATCCCGCGGATGAGCGGCTTGAGCTGGTAGCCGTTGGCGCGGTACTCGGCGCTGAGCGCGTCGAGCGTGGCCTGCGGGATCGGTCCCGCCATGAACTCGCCCCACAGCTTGCGGATCAGGAACTGCGCGTGCTGCGGGTGCTCGAGCACGATGTCGACGCCGGCGTTGACAGCCCGCGGGCCCCAGTTGACGTTGTCGGGATTCGTGGCGTCGGTCTTGCCGGTCTCCGCCGCGATCACGCGGCCGAGGACGGTCTTGGCCGGCATGTGGAACTGCTTCGGATCGAACGTGATCTTCCCGTAGTCCGGGTTCGGCGTGACCTTGTCGGCGAGGAACTCTGCCCCGTTGAGCCGCCAGCCGGTGAAGGCCTGCGTCAGGCCGACGATGTCCTCCTGCGTGTAGTTGTCATTGCCGGCCGGATCCTTGGGCCCGAGGCAGAACAACTCCATGATCTCCCGCGCGTAGTTCTCGTTCGGGCGGGTCTTGGTGTTCGCGTTGAGGTTCAGGTACGAGGACATCGCGGCGTTGGCCGTCGTCATCTCGTACGCGAGCTGCCGGAACGTCGCGCCCGGGTGGGCGCCGAGGTCCGAATAGCGCAGCAGATGGTTGCGGTACGCGTACGCCCACTTGTTCGAGACCGAGCCGTCGTTGAGCGAGATCACCCAGTGTCGATGCCAGAAAAGCACCAACCGCTCCGGGAGCGGGTTGACCGCCCGCTGCATGCGGTCGATCCATTCGAGCTCGAGCTCGACCTGCCCGGCCAGCGGGTCGATCGTCGTCGCGCCCGCGGCCGTCTTGGGCGCCAGCATGCTCGTGTCGATGCTCGCCGGCGTGCTCACCAGCCACTCGACCAGATCCGCGTGGCGCTTGCCGACCCACGCGTCGCGCTGCGCCTGCGTCGGCCCGAAGCCCGCCCGCCAGAACAGGCGGTCGACCATCGCCTCGGTCATCGTGTCGTACGGCGACGGCACGGGCGTCGGCGTCGCGACCGGCGTCGGAACCGACGGGATCTCAGGCGTCGGCGTGACCGCCGCGATCGGCGCCGCCGGGTTGCTCGTCCCCGGTGTCCCCGGCGTCGGAACGTCCGTCTGCTTGGGCACGGTGACCCGCCGGCTCGGCGTCAGCGCGCCCGCGCGCTTGGCCTTGTCGTAGGCCCGGACCGCGTACCGGTACGTCCGTCCCGCCTTGACGGTCGTATCCGTGAACGAAGCCCTCGTCGTCCGGCCGAGGCTCTTGCCGTCGCGCACGACGACGTAGTAAGCGGGCTTGGCGCCCTTCGGCGCCGCCCACTTCAGCGTCACTCCCTTTGGTCCGACGCTCGCGACCTTCAACGATCGCGGCGCGGCCAACCGCTTCCTGGCTGCGGACTTGCGTCCGAAGACCGACCCCCCATCCATGATGCGACTTTTGCATCATCCGAAAGGGGTGACAACCCCTGACCGGTCGGTCAGGCGGCGGCGACGAGTGTTGGGTCGGCCAACAGCCGACGCAACTGGGTGGCGGCGGCGCCGCGCATCGCGGCCTCCGCGCCGAGGCTGGACGACAGCACGGGCGGGACGGCGCCGTTGCCGCCGAGCACGCGCGTCGCGAGTTCGGAGCAGATGACGGGCTTGAGCCATTCGGTCATCGGCGCGAAGTGGCCGCCGAGCACGATCGCCTGCGGGGAGAGCAGGTTGACGACCGTCCCGAGCGCGATGCCGAGCCAGCGCCCGCAGTCCTCCAGCGCTGCCAGCGGCTGCGCCTCCCCCGCCTGAGCGCGCTTGACCAGGTCGGCCACCGGGCGGGCCAGGCCGCGCGAGCGCGCTTCCCCGGTCCCGTTGATTCCAGCCGCGGTGAGCACCGGCTCCAGGCCGGCACGGGTCTCGAGGCACCCGCGGGACCCGCAGGCGCACGGGAGCCCGTCGTGCTCGACCGTCGTGTGCCCGAACTCGCCCCCGAAGCCCCGGTAGCCGCGGAACAGCTCGCCGCCGAGCACGAGCCCGCCGCCGACGCCGATCTCGCCCGAGCAGTACATGAAGTCGCTGATCCCCGTGGCCGCGCCCTCCCACAGCTCGGCCAGCGCGGCGAGGTTCGCCTCGTTGTCGACGCCGATCTCCAGGCCGGGTGCGTCGATGCGCTCGCGCAGCGCGTCCACGAGCGGGACGTCGCTCCAGTGCAGGTTCGGCGCGATCAGCAGCGCGCCGCGCTCGATGTCCACCAGACCGGGCACGGCGACGGTGGCGCCGATCGGGCGCAGGCCCTGCGCCTGGACCTCCACCAGCGCGCTGCGCGCGAGCTCGCCGAGCCGGTCGAGCACCTCGTCGACGCCGCGCCCGCGGTTGTCGACGGCCTCCATGCCCTTGTAGCGGGAGCCGCCCGCGAGATCGGTGGCCTGCACGCCGACGTAGTCGACGTTGACCTCGAGCCCGAGCGCCACGACACCGTCACGCGCGACGTCGACGACGAGGCCGGGCCGGCCGGCCGTGCCGCGGTGCTCGGCGCCGCGCTCGACCAGCAGCCCGAAGTCCATCAGCTCGCTCACGAGGCTCGAGACCGTGCTCTTGTTGAGTCCGGTGTCCGTCGCGATCGTCGCGCGCGAGCGCGGCCCGCGCTCGACCACCTGGCGCAGCACAACGCTGAGGTTGTGGCGCCGCACCGCGCGCTGGCTCGAGAGCTCGATGGCGGGCTTCGGGGTCCACATGAGACCGGTAACCGTATCGACGGGCCCGGTCATCGCGTGTGGAGCGGCACCGCCGCGGCGACGACCCACGTCGTCGCCGCGGCGTGCACGCGCTCACGGAGTCGTGGTCGACAGCGTGAACGTCAGGGTCTTGCGGTAGCTGCCCGTGCGCAGCGGGTCCGTGCGCTTGATCAGCTGCTTGAACGTGATGTCCACGTTCTCGTTGGCCGTCGGCGCCGTCCAGCTGGACTTGCTGAACGAGACGCGCAGCGGCTCGGCCAGCGCGAAGGCGCCGTTGGTCATGTGCCCGGGGTCGGAGACGCTGAGCGTCGCCTCACCCGCGGAGCTGATGACCTTCGCACCCACGCTGGTCGTGTACTCCTGCTCGACGCCCGGTACGAACGGCTGGAACGTCGCCGCGCCGGCCAGCGAGAGGGCGAGCGTCGCCGGCACGGTGCCGCCCACGGTACCGGTGGCGTCCGTCTGCAGGACCGGCGCAGCCGGCTGGGCCTCGTTGCCGCTCATCCAGCCCACGAGCTCGGCGCCCTTGGTCTGGAGCGCGAGCAGCGCCGCGCCGTTGTCGGCGCCGGCGTGGACCGCCCGCTTGGCCTCCGCCACGAACGTCCGCGCGTGCGTCGCCGCGCCCGCGAAGTCGTCCGCGCGGTAGGCCGTGTCGGCCTCCTCGAGGGCCGCGCTGAGCGCGGTGTTGCCCGCGGCGGTGACGTTGCCGTCCGCCCGCGCCTTCGCGAGCAGGTCGCGGACCTCGTTGAACGTGACGCAGTTCGAGTACTCCTGGCCCGCCGTCCACTGGACCGCGTTGAGCATCATGTCGCGGAACCAGGTCTCGGTCGCGTACTGCCAGTTGTGGCCGAGCGTGGTCGTGAAGGAGCGCCCGCCGTCGAAGTTCCGGCACCACGTCATCACGTGCTTGTCGGTGTTGTGCAGCCCGTTGCCGGGGCCGTAGCCGAGCTGACCGACGAGCGTGTCCTCGTTCTCGTACATCAGCGGGTGCGCGATCCCGAGCGCCGCCGGGTCGCGGTTGGTGTTGTAGAGCTCCTCGATCGAGAAGAAGCGCCGCGGCACGGCCTGCATCGTCGAGTGCGCCGGGTCGGCGTTGATGAGCTCGACGTGGCCGCCGGACTCGGTGTCGATCAGGATGCCGCCCTGGTTGGAGCCGTGGTTGGTGAAGCCGGCGCCGACCAGGTCCATGTACCACGGCACGTTCTGCATCGCGTCCGTGCCGCCGTGGATGGCGATCACGCCGCCGCCCTCGCGGACGAACCGCTGCAGGTTGGCGAACTCCACCGCGTTGACCGTCGACGTGGCGTTGAGGCCGACCGTCGAGTTGAAGATGATCGTCTTGTACTGCTTGAGCTGCTCGTAGTCCAGGAACGGGCTCGTGGGCAGCGAGACGCCGGCCGGCGCCTGGCGGCCCGGGCTGCCGTTGATGTTCGGGTCCCAGATGTCGACGTTGAAGCCGTGCTCGAACCCGAGCTGCTGGAACATCCAGTGGAAGTCCACGATCGACTGGTGGCGGAAGCCGCCCGCACGGCCGTTGACGAGGATCTTGTACGTCGCCATCGGGTTGTTGACGAACGGGCTCGGGTTGTTGAACACCCGGATGGCCTGCACGCCGTCCTCGGCGGCCTCGACCGTGATGCCCGTGCCGGTGGTGTCGACCGGCGTGCCGTTGAGCTGAGCGATCAGGGCCTCACCGGCGCTCTGCAGCGGACGCGACGCCGCGGCGGCGGCGTTGAACGCCTGCAGCGCGGTGATCGCGGCGGCGGTCTGGCCCGCGTCGGCCTTGGCCTTGGCGTCGGCCAGCAGGGCGCGCAGCTCGGTGGCCTTGGCGGCGCTGATCAGCGGCTGCGGGTTGGCCACGGTGGTGCCGGTCGCGTGCGCCTTCGTCAGCGGCGTGGTGAGCGTCACGTTGTTCAGGCTCGTCGCCGTGCCCGCCGCGTGGTCCTTGGCCAGCGGCGCGCTCAGCTCGACGTTCGGCGCCGGGGCCGGGGGCAGCGGCGAGAGGTGGCGCTTGACGTAGACGACCTCCTGGTTGGCGCCCGTGTCGAGCACGATCGGCTGGCCGATGATCGGGCCGTTGTTGCTCGGCGGGTTGGGCCCGGTGAGCGTCTCGGTCGTGTAGCTGGCCAGGCGGATCTGGGTCGCGCCCGCGGTCGCGGCCGCGCTTAGGGTGGTGTTGAGCGTCGGCGGCGGGGTGAGCGCCTTGGCGATCGTCACCGTCTCGGCTCCGTCACCGGTGCCCACCACGAGCTGCTGGCCCGCGCGGAATCCGCCGACCGGCGCCGTCAGGCGCAGGCCGGTCGCGCCGACGGCCTGGGCGCCGTTGAGCGTGGTGCGCAGCGCGTTGTCGGCGTGCTGGTCGATGACCGTCGCCAGGTCGGCGAACGACGTCGTGACCACGAACGTGTTGACGTACTTGGCCGTCTGGCCGGCGGCGTCCTGCAGCGAGACGGTCTGGGTGTGCTTGCCGACCGTCAGCCGGTTGAGGTTGACCGTCTTGGGGACCATGAACTCGCCGTCGAGCGTCATCCGGCGCGGTGCCGCGCCGCCGGCGCCGCTGGCCACGGTGTCAGACGAGTCACGCAGGCGCGGATCGCTGCGCAGCGGCGTCAGCGTCTGGGACTGCAGGATCTTGCCGTCGACGACCTGCGGCACGTAGACGTTCGCCCCCGAGATGTGGGCCTTGGTCAGCGCGCTCGTCAGCACGACGTTCGGCGCCGGAGCGGCCGCGGTCGGATCCACGCTGGCGACCTTCACGGTCTCCGCGTTGCCGCCCTGGTCGACCTGCAGCGTCTCGCCGGCCGTGCGGCCGCTGACGCTCGCGATCCGGATGCCCGTCGCGCCCGCAGCCGCCGGCGCGGCCAGCGTCGAGGCCTGCGTGCCCCAGGTCGCGACCGGGGCCTTGGTGTCGATCTGCAGCGCGATCGTGTGCGCGAAGGCGGTCCCGGCCACCGCGGTGGTGGCGGGGTGGGCGTTCGCCAGCGGCGCCGTCAGCGTGACGTTGGGCTGCGGGGCGGGCGGCGCCGGGGCGACGATCGTCGCGATCGTCGCGGTCTCCTGGGTCGCACCCGTGTTCAGCTGCAGCCGGTCGCCCGGGGCCAGCCCTGCGGTGCTCTGCAGGCGGACCGCGCTCGCGCCGGCGGCCGCGGCCTGGTTGAGCGTCGTGTTGACGGTGGCGCGCGAGACGTTGCCCGCTTCGTCGACCGCGCGGTAGCGCAGCGGCGTGTTGCCCTCCTGCGAGAGCGTCAGGCTCGCGGCCCCCGCCGTCGCCGGGACGTCGACGTAGGTCGCCCCGCCGTCCAGCGAGTACTGGAACTTGGTCACGGCGACGTCGTCGGTCGCCGACAGGTTCAGCGTCTGCGGCGCCGTCAAGCGCCAGTTGCCGTTGCCGCTCGCCGGTGTGGCGAACGTGGCCGGCGCCATCACCGGCGGCGTCGTGTCCTGCGCGTGTGCCGCGGTCGGCAGCGCAACCAGCGCAGCTCCGACCGCAGCCGCGGTCGCGGCTCTCCTGTACACCCTCTCTCCCCTCATATGACCCTATTTGGTCCGGCGTGCCAACTAAACCTGTCTGACAATCGCTTGTCAACTAGGCTGCGTTGGCACGTGTCAGCGCGGGGTAGAGCGCCGTGTAGCGTGCTTTGAGCTCCCGATAGGGCTCGATCCACTCCGCGACGGGCTCGACTTCGGAGTGCGTATGGACGCACGCGGCGACGGCTTCGTGCACATCCCCCCACAAACCTCCGGCGACGCCGCCCAGCAGCGCCGCGCCGTAGGCCGCGCCCTCCTCCACCGCAAGCCGCTCGAGCGGGATCTCCAGCACCGAGGCGACGATCTGCAGCCACAGCTCGCTGCGCGCGCCGCCGCCCGAGACGCGCCCGCGCTCGCCGCCGCCGACGAGGTCGAACGAGTCCCGCAGGCCGCAGGCCACGCCCTCCAGCACGGCGCGGGTGAGCGCGCCGCGGTTGTGGCGGATCTCGAGGCCGGTGAACGCGCCGCGCGCGTCGGGGTCGGCGTGCGGAGTCCGCTCGCCGGTCAGGTACGGCAGGAACGTCAGCCCGTCCGCCCCCGGCCCCCATGCCGCCGCCTCCTCGGTCAGCTGTGAGAACTCGCCGCCGACCACGCCGCGCAGCCACGCGAGCGAGCCGGCCGCGGACAGCATCACGCCCATCTGGTGCCACGCGCCGGGGACGGCATGGCAGAAGGCGTGGACGCGGGCCTGGGCGTCCGCTCGGTACTCGGGCAGCGCCGCGAAGACCACGCCGGAGGTGCCCATGGCCACGCTCAACGGTCCCGGCCGGTCGACGCCGACGCCGAGCCCGCCCGCGGCCTGGTCGCCCGCACCCGCCGCGACCGCGATCCCACCCGCCGTGCGGCCGCTCACCTCCGGCGACTCGAGCACGGTCGGAAGCCACGCCGGGTCGATCTCGAGCGTCTGCAGGACCTCGTCGCTCCAGCGGCGCTGGGCCACGTCGAGCAGCAGCGTCCCGGAGGCGTCGGCGACGTCGATGGCCCGCTCGCCGGTGAGCTTGAGCCGCACGTAGTCCTTGGGCAGCATGATGTGCGCGATCCGGGCGTAGGCGTCCGGCTCGTGCTTGCGCAGCCAGAGCAGCTTCGGCGCCGTGAAGCCCGTGAGCGCGCGGTTGCCCGTCAACTCGACGAGCCGATCGAAGCCGACCCGCTGCTCGATCTCAGCGCACTCGGCGCCGGTGCGCTGGTCGTTCCACAGGATCGCGGGCCGGATCGGGCGGTCGGAGGCGTCGAGCGTGACGAGCCCGTGCATCTGGCCCGAGAGGCCGATGCCGGCGACGCCTTCGGTGAGGCCGTCGAGCGCCTGCTCGGTGGCGGCCCACCAGTCGTCCGGGTTCTGCTCGGACCAACCGGGCTTGGGCGTCGAGAGCGGGTAGGAGACCTCGCGGCGCTCGAGCACCTCGCCGTCTTCAGCGACGGCGATGACCTTGACCGCGGACGTGCCGACATCGATGCCGATCGCGGTTCGTGACGGGTTCTGAAGTGTTGATGACATTTGGCTTGACAGCAATTGAAGGCTAATGCAAGCTT
Organism: Solirubrobacter deserti; assembly: GCF_003344625.1. Lineage (GTDB taxonomy): Bacteria > Actinomycetota > Thermoleophilia > Solirubrobacterales > Solirubrobacteraceae > Solirubrobacter > Solirubrobacter deserti. The sequence goes on from NZ_QPKJ02000001.1 coordinate 1,247,155, forward strand.
GCCTGTCAATAGATGAAGTCTTCTGTCACGCAGCTGGTCGAGCTTGCCCCCGCCCTGGCCGCGGTCCTCGGCGGGGACGCGGTCCTCACCGACGACGCACAGCTTGACGCCTACACGGCCGACACGTACTGGCCGGCGATCCACGCCCGCGCCGCCGGCGCGCCGCTGGGCCGGCCGGACGTGGTGGCGGTGCCCCGGCGTGAGGAGGACGTGGCCACGATCCTGCGCATCGCCGCCTCCCACCGCGTGCCGGTGACCGCCTGGGGCGGTGGCTCGGGGACGCAGGGCGGCGCGGTGGCGATCGAGGGCGGGCTCGTGGTGGACCTGCGCGGCCTGGACACGATCGTCGAGATCGACGAGGTCTCGATGACCGTGACGGCGCAGGCCGGCGTCAACGGGAACGTGCTGGAGCGCACGCTCAACGAGCGCGGGCTGATGCTCCCCCACTACCCGGCGAGCTCGGAGTGGGCGACGGTCGGCGGGTACGTCGCGGCGCGCGGCTCGGGCGTGCTCTCCACCCGCTACGGGAAGATCGAGGATCTGGTGCTGGGCCTGCGCGTCGCGCTCCCGGATGGCACCTTCTTCGACAGCGTGCCCGCGCCGCGCCACGCCGTCGGCCCCGACCTCACGCCGCTGTTCGTCGGCTCGGAAGGCACGCTCGGGATCATCACCCGCGCGACGCTCGAGGTCGTCCCTGCTCCCGCCGAGCGCACGTTCGCGGCGCTGCACTTCCCGAGCGTGCACGCCGGCGTGGACGCCTTCCGCACCGCGCTCGCGCGCGGGAACCGGCCGTCGGTGATCCGCATGTACGACGAGGAGGCGACGCGCCGCACGCTCTCGCCCGTCGTCGGCGAAGGGCTCGACGGCGTCGTGGCGATCGTGGTGTTCGAGGGGGGAGAGCCGGAGGTCACCGCGGCCGAGCGCGCCGCCACCATCGGGCTCGCGCGCACGGAGGGCGCGCGCGAGCTCGATCCGGCCCTCGCCCGGACGTGGTGGGACCGCCGCTACGACTTCTACAAGCCGCCGCACCACCCGGAGCTGCCCTCGGTCTGGGGCACGATCGACGTCGTCGCGTCCTACCGAACCATCCACGACGTGCACCGGGCGCTGCAGACCGCCGTCCGCGACCGCTACGCGCCGGACGGCCTCCAGCTGCGGATGCACTTCTCCCACTGGTATCGCTGGGGCACGATGATCTACGCCCGCTTCCTCATCCCGGACGGCGGGCAAGACGCCCGGGAGCTGCACGACCAGGTCTGGGCCGACGGCGTCACGGCCGTCCTCGCCGCCGGCGGCGTGATGAACGACCACCACGGTGTGGGCCTCAAGCTCGCACCCTTCATGCAGGCACAACACGGAGCGGGCCTCGAGGCCTTGCGCTCGGTGAAGTCCGCGTTAGATCCTCTCGGCATCATGAATCCCGGCAAGCTCGGCCTCTGAGGAGAAGGCCGTGCCGGAGGAGGAGAGGAAGACAGTGGCGATCAAGGTGTCGATGCACAACTGGATGCGGCCGGAGCCGATCGAGCGCACGATCGAGCGGCTGGCGCGTCTGGGCTACGACGGGATCGAGATCTCGGGCGAGCCCGATCAATACGACGTCGGCCGGGTGCGCGGGCTGCTGGAGGAGCACGGGCTCGTCTGCTGGGGCGCCGTGACGCTGATGATGGGCGCGCGCGACCTGTGCCATGAGGATCGCTACATGCGGATCGGCAGCGTCGAGTACGTCAAGGACTGCCTGACGTTCGTGTCCCAGCTCGGTGGCCAGATCGTCACGGTCGTGCCGTCGACCGTGGGCAAGATCACACCGATGGGCTCGCCCGCGGACGAGTGGCGCTGGTGCGTGGAGTCGCTGCGTGAGTGCCAGGCACACGCCGAGTCGGTCGGCGTCCGGATCGCGCTGGAACCGCTCAACCGGTTCGAGACGTACTTCCTCAACCGCGGCGAGCAGGCGCTCGCGCTCGCCGAGGAGGTCGGCGGCAACTGCGGCGTCGCGCTGGACACGTTCCACATGAACATCGAGGAAGCCGACCTGATCGACGCCATCCACCAGGCCGGCGACCGGCTCGCCGACTTCCACGTGGCCGACAACAACCGCATGCCGCCGGGCCACGGCGCGCTCGACTGGGACGCGATCGTCCGCGCGCTGCACACGATCGGCTACCAGGGGCACATGACGGCGGAGTTCGTCCCCTCGCTGGACCGCAGCTCAATCTCCGAGCGCGAGATCGGCGACGCGTCCGAGGCCGGCGGCGGCGTCGCCATGGAGAAGTTCCTGCGCGACCACTCGACCGGCGCGGTCCCCGAGGCCTACTACGACCGCTGCGCCCAGGCGTCGATCGACCACCTGCGCGCGGCGTTGGCCGGGAGCACATCCACCGTCTGATGCCCGCCGTCGCCCTCATCGGGACCCTCGATACCAAGGGCGACGAGATCGCGTACGTGCGCGAGCGCTTGAAGGCGTTCCGGGTGCGCGCGGTGGTGATCGACAGCGGCATCCTGGGCGAGCCGGGCTGCAAGGCGGACATCGGCCGGGAGGAGGTGGCCGCGGCGGGCGGCCACGCGTTGGCCGACGTGCAGGCGGCGGGCTCGCGCGGCGCGGCCGTGTCGCTGATGGTGGACGGCGTCCGGGCGCTCGTGGTGCGCCTGTTCGCCGAGGGGCGGGTCCAGGGCGTGCTGTGCCTGGGCGGCGCGGAGGGCGCGCTGCTGGGCGCGGCGGCCATGCAGGCGCTGCCGGTGGGCGTCCCGAAGCTGCTCGTGTCGCCGAGCGCGAGCGGGCGGCGCACGTTCGCGGCCTTCGTCGGCGAGAGCGACGTCTGCGTCATGCACTCGGTCGTCGACATCCTCGGCCTGAACGGCATCTCGCGGCCGATCTTCGACAACGCCGCGGCCGCGATGGCGGGCATGGTCCACGACGCGGGCTCCGCGCTGGGCACGCTGGGCGAGCACTGCGTCGGCGTCACGATGCTCGGGCAGACGACCCCGGGCGTGATGCGCCTGCGCGAGCACCTCGCGCTGGCCGGGCATGAGCCCGTGATCTTCCACGCCAACGGCGTCGGCGGACCCGCGATGGAGCACCTGTGCGAAGAGGGTGCGCTGCAGGGTGTGGTCGACTACACCCTGTCCGAGGTCGCGAACTCCTTGAAGGACGGGATGCACGCGACCGGGCCCGAGCGGCTCACGGTCGCCGGCCGGCTCGGCCTCCCCCAGGTCGTCGTCCCCGGCTGCGTGGACTTCTTCAACCAGGGCCCGCGCGAGTCGCTGCCGCTGCAATACCGCGCGCGCAAGACGTACTTCCACAACCCGGTGATGACGCTCGTGCGGCTGGACCGCGACGAGGAGGCCGAGCTCGGCGCGATCGTCGCCGAGCGCCTGAACGGCGCCACCGGGCCCGTGCACGTCGTCGCGCCGCTGCGCGGGTTCTCGCTGGCCGACGCCGAGGGCGGCGACCTGTGGGACCCGGAGGCCGACTCCGCCTTCCTGGAAGCCCTGAGCGGCGCGTTGCGCGCCGACATCCGCTTCGAAGCCGTCGACGCCCACGTCGACGACCACGACTTCGCCGACGTGGTCGCCACCCGTTACCTCGCCCTCGTCGGAGCCTATGCCTGATTCAGCTCGTCCCGTCTCGCACTGCATCATGGACCTCGCGCCGCCGGACATCGCGTGGTTCCAGGAGAAGTCGGACATCATCCTGGTGCCGATCGGGTCGTGCGAGCAGCACGGCGCGCACCTGCCGCTCGGGACGGACACGATCACGGCGCTGGAGGTCGCGCGGCGCGCGGCCGAGCAGGCCGATGTGCCCTACACCGCGCCGTTCTGGGCCGGCTACTCGCCGCAGCACATGCGCGAGACCGAGTCGGCCGTGGGCACGATCACGCTGCGTGCCGAGACGCTCAACGCGGTGCTCTACGACATCCTGCGCTCGCTGATCCACCACGGGTGGAACAAGCTGATCCTGGTCAACGGGCACGGCTCCAACGTCAAGGTGCTGGACCCGCTGCTGCGGCGCATCAAGTACGAGACGGGCGCGCTGGTCGCGCTCTACAAGCCGTACGCGGAGCGCTACATCGGCATCCTCGAAGGGCTGCTGGACAACCCGCCGGAGGAGACGCCGGGCTGGCACGCGAGCGAGCTGGAGACCTCCCAGGTGCTGGCGCACAACGCGGCGCTGGTGCGGATGGACCGCGCCGCCGAGGACCGCGCGCAGGCGCCCGAGTGGCTGCCGGACTCGATGCTCAAGTCCGACGGCGCGCCCGACGTCCAGTTCGAGGGCTACCAGTACTTCTCGTTCCCGATGGACCACGGCGAGTTCTCGCGCACGGGCGTGATCGGCAACCCGCTGACGGCCACCGCCGAGAAGGGCGAGGAGGCGCTTTCGCGCTTCTCCGGTCATCTGGTGCGGGCGATCGACGAGTTCCGGCCGCTGAAAGTGGACGTGCGCCGGCGCGCGTTCGAGGAGCGCGTGTGAGCACCACGCCGCCCGCGCTGCGGCGCCAGCAGATCCTGGAGCGCATCCAGCGCGACGGCGGCGTGTCCGTCGCCGACCTGGCGCGCGATCTGACGGTGTCGTCGATCACGGTCCACCGTGACCTCGAGCAGCTGTCTAAGGACGGGCTGGTCGAGCGCGTACACGGCGGGGCGCGGGCGCTGGCGGCGGCCGGGCCGGCGACGGCGATCCCGCCGACGGGCTGGGAGCAGCGGGCGGCGGCCTCGCGTGGCGCGAAGGCCGCGATCGCCGCGCACGCCGCGCGCGAGGTCCGCTCGGGCTCGACGATCTTCCTCGACTCCTCGTCCTCCTGCCTCGCGCTGGCGCGGCAGCTGGTGAGCGAGTCGGCGTCGAACCTCACGCTGGTCACCAACTCGCCCGCGATCGCCTACGAGCTGGCGGACGAGCGGATGCTGGTGATCGTCACGCCCGGCGAGCTCGACCAGCACATGCGGCTGCTGGCGGGGCGCTGGACGACCGACTTCATGTCGGGCTTGAACTTCGAGCTGGCGTTCGTCTCGTGCGCGGGCGTGACGCTGGACGCGGGGCTCACGACCTCGCGCCGCGCGCTCGCGGACGTGATCAACGTCGCGAGCGCGAACGCGGCCCGCACCGTCGGGCTGATCGACTCGAACAAGTTCGGGCGGGCGTCGCTGCTGACGATCGCCCGCGCGCAGGACCTGGACGCGATCGTCACGGATGAGGGACTGGACGACGCGACCGCGCACGACTTCCGGGCGGCCGGTGTGGCGCTCGAGATCGCAAAGTAACGGAGGAGAACGAGGGATGGCACGACCCGTAACGCTGTTCACCGGCCAATGGGCCGACCTGGGCTTCGAGGAGCTGGCCAAGAAGGTCGGCGAGTGGGAGTTCGACGGCCTCGAGCTCGCGACCTGGGGTGACCACTTCGAGGTGCCCAAGGCGCTCGCGGACCCCTCCTACTGCGCCGGCCGGCGCGAGGTGCTCGAGCGCCACGGTCTCAACATCTGGGCGATCGGCGCGCACCTCACCGGCCAGGCGGTGTGCGACCCGATCGACTCGCGCCATCAAGGGGTGCTGGACCCGGAGGTGTGGGGGGACGGGGACCCCGAGGGCGTGCGTCAGCGTGCCGCCGAGCGCATGAAGGACACGGCGCGCGCGGCCGCGCAACTCGGCATCGAGGTCGTCACGGGCTTCACCGGCTCGTCGATCTGGCACCAGCTGTACTCGTTCCCGCCCAACGACTTCGCGGAGATCGAGCGCGGCTACGAGGACTTCGCGGAGCGCTGGGGGCCGATCATCGACGTCTTCGACGCCGAGGGCGTGCGCTTCGCGCTCGAGGTCCATCCCACCGAGATCGCCTACGACTTCGTGACCACGCGCAAGACGCTGGACGCGCTCGACAACCGGCCCGGGTTCGGCATCAACTTCGACCCGTCGCACTTCGCGCACCAGTTCCTCGACAGCGCCGCGTTCGTGACCGAGTTCGCGGACCGCATCTACCACGTGCACGTCAAGGACTCGATCAAGACGCTGGACGGGCGCACGTCGATCCTCGGCGGGCACCTGAACTTCGGCGAGGCCGGCCGCGGCTGGGATTTCGTGTCCCCCGGGCACGGCGACGTGGACTTCGAGGCGCTGTTCCGGGCGCTGAACCGGATCGGCTACCGCGGGCCGTTGTCGATCGAGTGGGAGGATTCCGGGATGGACCGGGACTGGGGCGCGCCCGACGCGCTGGCGTTCGTGCGGCGCACGGACTTCGCGCCGTCCACGGTGGCGTTCGACGCGGCGTTCGCGCGGGAGGCGTAGATGAGCAAGGTCGGATTCGTCACGATGGGAGAGTCGGCGGGCGGGGATGACGTCCCCACCGTCGGCATCGGCATGCTCGGGTACGGGTTCATGGGCAAGGCCCACTCGAACGCGTACAAGACGCTCGCCTACATGACCTGGCCGCCGCCGTTGATGCCGCAGCTGGTGTCGATCGCGGGGCGCAACGAGGAGGCCGTCGCCGGCGCGGCGCGCCGCTATGGCTTCGACGGCTATGTGACCGACTGGAAGCAGATCATCGCCGACGACCGCGTCGGCGTGTTCGACAACTCCGGGCCCAACAACTTCCACGCCGAGCCGACGATCGCGGCGGCCGAGGCGGGCAAGCACGTGATCTGCGAGAAGCCGCTCGGGCGCACCGCGGACGAGGCGTACGAGACGTGGCAGCGCGTGCAGGCCGCGGGCGTGAAGGCGATGTGCGCCTTCAACTACCGCTTCGTGCCGGCCGTTCGGCTCGCGCGCATGATCATCGAGTCGGGCGAGCTCGGCGAGATCTTCCACTTCCGTGGGAGCTACCTGCAGGAGTGGATCATCGACGCGGACTTCCCGATGGTCTGGCGGCTGGACAAGGACGTGGCCGGGTCGGGCGCCCTGGGCGACCTCGGCGCCCACGTGATCGATCTGGCGCGCTACCTGGTCGGTGAGATCAGCGCGGTGAGCGCCCACACGCGGACCTTCGTCAAGAACCGCGAGGGGCAGGCCGTCACCGTCGACGACGCCGTGGAGTCCATCGTCGACTTCGAGAACGGCGCGGTCGGCACGATCGAGGCCACGCGCTTCGCGTCGGGCCGCAAGAACGGGCTCACGTTCGAGATCAACGGCTCCAAGGGGTCCTTGAGCTTCGACATCGAGCGCCTGAACGAGCTCCAGGTCCATTACCGGGACTCCAAGCCCGGCGACCTGGCGCAAGGCTTCCGCACCGTGCTCGTGTCCGAGGCCGACCACCCGTTCTGGGAGCACTGGTGGCCGCAGGGGCACATGATCGGCTGGGAGCACACGTTCGTCCACGAGATCCACCACTTCCTCTCGGCGATCCGCGAGGACACGGAGATCGGACCGCACGGCGCCACCTTCGAGGACGGCTACCGCGCGGCCGAGATCTGCGACGCGATGCTGCGCTCCGCCGGGAACGGCGCGCGCGAGACGCTGAGCTACCGGTCCTAGGACCAAAGGCGTCTGGTCACCGGGCGTCGTCCCAGCGACGATGCCCGGTATGACCACGATCGCTGAAGAAGTCGAGGCGTGGCCCGGCGTGCACGCCGAGCACGGCTCGCGGGGCGAGTACGCCTTCAAGGTGGGCGCGCGCGAGATCGGGCACGTGCACGGTGACCGCGTGCTGCACATCGGCTTCCCGAAGGCCGTCTGGCATGAGCTCCACGACGCCGGCCGGATCGACTACCACCCCGTCTTCCCGAACAAGCCGGGGTTCGGCTCGCGTGACCTACGCAGCGAGGACGACGTGCGCGACGCGATCGAGCTGCTGCGCCTCAACTACGACCGCGTGATCGAGCGCTACGGGCTCCCCACCCCGTGAGGGCCGTCTGGCTGCGCGCGTTCGGCCCGCCTTCGGTGCTCGAGGCGGGTGAGGCGCCGGAGCCCACGAACCTAAAGAGGGACAGTCCCTCTTTAGGTTTGATCAAGGTCGAGTTCGCGAACGTCACGTTCGTCGAGACGCAGGTCCGAGCCGGCCGCGGCCCGTTCCCGGTGCAGCTCCCCATGATCCCCGGGAACGGCGTCGGCGGCCGGCTGGAGGGGCGACGCGTGGTCGCTTCGCTCAACGGCCGCGGCGGCTACGCCGAGCGCGCCGTCCCGGGTGAGCTCTTCGACGTGCCGGACGAGCTCCCGCTCGATCACGCGGTCGCGCTGCTCGCCGACGGCCGCACCGCGACGCTGCTCACCGACGCGGCGGCGATCCAGCCCGGTGAGCGGGTGCTCGTCCTGGCCGCGGCGGGAGGCGTCGGCACGCTGCTCGTCCAGCTCGCGCGGCGGGCGGGCGCGACGGTGGTCGGGGCCGCGAGCGAGTCCAAGCACGACGTCGTCGAGCGGTTGGGCGGCGCGCCCAGGCGCTATGACGACCTGCCGGCCGCCGATGTGGTGTTCGACGGCGTCGGCGGCGCCGCGGCCCGCGCGGCCTTCCAAGCGCTCTCCCCCGGCGGCCGCATCCTCTCCTACGGCCTCGCCAGCGGCGCCTGGGCGGACATCACGCCCGAGCAGGCGGCCGCACGGGACGTCACGCTCGTCAAGACCGGCCGCCCCGAGCGCCACCACACCGAGCGCGCGCTGACCGCCGGCCTGAAGCCGATCATCGGCCAGCGCTTCGAGCTCGAGCAGGCCGCCGCCGCGCACGCCGCGATCGAGGCGCGCGCGACGGTCGGCAAGACCCTGCTCGTGCTCTAGCGCGTCACCCGCTTCATCGGACCGTGGCCGCCCGGGACGACGCGCAGCGTCGAGCCGGCCTTGCGCATCGCGGCCGCGTCGCCGAGGCTGGCCGGCTTGGCCGGCGTGAACAGCCACTCGTCGAAGAACGGGTCGAGCTCCTGGCCGGAGATCCGCTCGGCGAGCGCGATGAACTGCGGGATCGCCACGTTGCCGCCGCGGTTGCGGGCGATCCATTCGCGCAGCAGGCGGAAGAACGGACCGTCCCCGATCCGGGTCCGCAGCGCGTGCAGGGTCATCGCCCCGCGGTCGTAGACGGCGCCGTCGAACAGGTCGATCGGGCCCGGGTCGCCGATCTTGATCGACCAGAACGGGTCGTCGGCCGGCTGGGAGGCGTAGAAGTCGAAGAAGTCCTGGGCCGTCGAACGGCCCTGCTCCTCGCTCCACAGCCACTCGGTGTAGGTGGCGAAGCCCTCGTTGAGCCACAGGTGCCGCCACAGCGAGATCGCCAGCGAGTCACCGACCCACTGGTGCGCGAGCTCGTGGACGACCACGCTCTCCGCCGGCTCGGACCGCACGTTGAAGAACGCGCGCGAGTAGGTCGGCCGGGTCTGGTTCTCGAGCGCGAAGCCGATGCCCTCGACATCGTCGACGATCGAGCCCGCGGACGAGAACGGATAGCGGCCGAACAGCCCTTCCAGGAACGTGATGATCTGCGGCTGCTGGTCGAGCGCCGAGCGCGCGACCTCACCCTCGGTCGGCGGGGTCTGCGCGGCGCCGCCCACGATCCAGTCGTTCTCGTTCGGCGGCGCGTCGGCGGGCGGGCCGCTCACGGTCCAGCCGTCGAACACGTTGCCGTCGGCCTCGAACGAGGTCGTGCCCTGCCCGCCCGGGCCGACGATGTCGTCGAGCTCGACGCCCGCGATCTGGTAGAGGTCGTCGCTGGCGTGGGTGAGCGACAACTCGACCTGCTGCCCGGCGTAGGCGCCGAGGTCCACGCGCCACTGCTCGTAGCCGTCGCTGGAGCCGCTCGCGGCCCACCACTCGCCGGTCGTGCCCGTCGGGACGCACTGCCCGTTGACGACGTCGATGTAGCTCGCGACCTGCGCGTAGATGCTGCCGAGGCCGTTGCACGCGCCGGCCGTCACCTGCGAGTTGTGACCGTTGAGGTCGCGCAGCGTCGTCCAGTCCTCGGTGCCGGCCGGGCGCGCCTCGACGAAGAAGAAGTCCCAGCTGGGCTCGGTCTCGCGCCGGACCCAGAACGAGAGCTCACCGCCGCCCGCGGGGACGTCGATGGTGCGAGTGAGGCGCTTCCAAGACGGCTCGGCGATCTGCGAGATCGCCATCTGACGCCCGGTGCGCGGCTCGGGCTCGGCGAGCAGGTCCGGGTCCATCGCGTCCCAGTACTTGATGCCGTTGGCCTTGTAGGCGTCGACCTTGAACTCGCCGATCGTCGCCGTCGTCAGGTACGACGCCATCGGCTCCTTCGCCTCCCACTTCCACGTCGTCCACGGCCCGAAGGTGCTCACGTCGCGCAACTCGCCGTTCGCGATCGCCTCCAGCCCGCGCGGGACCGTGATCGAGAACGAGTAGGACGCCTTGTCGAGCGGATGGTCGTTGACCGGGTACCAGTACGCGGCGGAGTCCGGCTGGCCGGCCACGTATGTGCCGTCGTCGGTGTGGATGAAGCCGGACAGGCCGAGGACACCCTCGTCGATCGTCTGCGGCACGCCGTCGTAGAGGAAGTACGCGTTGAAGCGCTCCCCGCGCCGGATCCCCTTCAGCGGCTTGACCGTCATCTCGCCGCCGCTGCGGCTCACCCGCGCGGGCCAGCCGTCCACGAGCGCGAGCCGCACGTTCATCCCGATCAGGTCGAGGTTGAAGCTCGAGAGGTCCTGCTTGGCGGTAATCTCCAGCTTGGCGACACCGCGCAGCACGTCGGTGTCCGGGTCGTAGCTGAGCGTGAGCCCGTAGTGGGACACGTCGTAGCCGCCGTTGCCGTCCAGCGGGAAGTACGGATCCCCGATCCCGGGCGCTCCCGGTTTGAACGAGATGCCCTTCGCCTCGGCCACGGCCGGCACCAGTGCCAGCGCGAGCGACGCCGCCATCACCCCTACGAGCCTGCGCACATCAACCTCCCGGAACCTCTCGTTTCACGGAACGTTGCCGTGCGGTAGGAACGCCGTCAAGTGCCTACCACCGCCCTGATCGTCGTGGACATGCTCAATGCGTACGACCACGAGGACGCCGACCAACTCGCCGAGTGCGTCGAGCGTCAGCTGCCGCAGATGGTTCAACTGCGCGACACCGCCGCCGAGCGCGACGACATCCTGCTCGTCTACGTCCAGGACAACTACGACGCCTGGGAGGTCGGCCGCGAGCAGCTGGTCGACCGGGCGCTGAAGGGCGAGCACCCCGAGCTCGTCGAGCCGATCGCGCCCAGCGACGGCGTCGCGTTCCTGCCCAAGGGCCGGCACTCGATCTTCTACCAGACGGCCCTGGACCACGTGCTGAGCGTGGGCGACGTCAAGAAGGTGGTGCTCGTCGGCCAGGTCACGGAGCAGTGCGTGCTCTATTCCGCGCTCGACGCGTACCTGCGCGGGTATGAGGTGACTGTGCCGCGCGACGCCGTCGCGCACATCGACAAAGAGCTCGCGGACGCCGCGCTGAAGATGATGGAGCGCAACCTGCACGCCGACCTGTCGCCGGCGGCCGAGGTGTTTCAGCCCGTCACGTCGTAGCCCGCGAGGTCCAGGCAGACCATGCAGTAGGGCCACGGCGGGTTCCACGGCCAGCCCGTCACGTCCTTGCCGCAGAGGGCGGTGTCCGGGTCGTCCTCGGGGACGATGTGGCAGATCTTCTCGCCGTCGTGGGTCGGGCCGTCGACCTTCGACTTCTCAGGTGCGATGGTCATGCTCATTGTTGTAGCCCAATCGGGGTACGAGGGCGAGCGTGCTCACGATCGTGATTCTCGGATTGGCCCTGTTCGGCGCGCCTGGCTGGCTGACGCATACCACCGCGGAGGAGCTGAGCTTCTCGTATCAGGCGATCGGCGAGGAGGACGAGTTCGACCAGGTCCTCACGATCAAGAACGACGGCTTGGGGGCGGTCGCCCCGAAGCTGAAGATCACACCGCTGGACTCGACGAGCCAGCCGATCTCGGGCCTGAAGGTGACGAGCGCGTTCGGCAGCACGAACGGCACGATGATCATCCCGTCGTTCTTCGAGGACTTCGACATCCTCAAGTTCGAGGGCGCCCGTGCGGACGAGGTCTACGACGTCCGGGTCGAGGTGGTCGAGCTCAAGCAGGTGGACTACCCGGACATGCCCGAGGGCGGCGTCGTGATCGAGCAGTACCTCAACGAGGGCAAGCCGTCGAAGGAGTTCGACGACCCGTTCGACGCGCTCGAGCTGCACAACCCCAACGACGACGACTTGACGATCAAGATCGCGCTGATCGCGTGGCAGGAGAAGGAGGGCGACGCGCCGCAGCAGTTCGACTGGGTGATCACGTCCGGACCGGCGGTCACCGTGCCGGCGAACTCGCGCAAGACACTCCGGCTCGGCCAGGACACGGCGGGCATCCGCTACGTGACGGCCTGGCCGTTCCAGTCGACTACATCCTGAACACGCCGTAGCCCACGTCGCGCAGCGGCGCGCCGGAGCACGCCCCGAGCGCGAGCCCGAGCACGTCGCGCGTGTCGCGCGGGTCGATCACGCCGTCGTCCCACAGCCGTGCGGTCGCGTAGTACGGGTGGCCCTGCTCCTCGTACTGCTCGCGCAGCGACGCGCCGACCTCCGGCTGGCCGACGGTCTCCATCACGGTCGCGGCCTGCTGGCCGCCCATCACCGAGATGCGCGCGTTCGGCCACATGAACAGGAAGCGCGGCGAGTACGCGCGCCCGCACATGCCGTAGTTGCCGGCGCCGAACGACCCGCCGACGATCACGGTGAGCTTGGGCACGCGCGCGCAGCTGACCGCCGTGACCATCTTCGCCCCGTGCTTGGCGATGCCGCCCGCCTCGTAGTCCTTGCCGACCATGAACCCGCTGATGTTCTGCAGGAACACGAGCGGGATGCGGCGGCGATCGCAGAGCTCGATGAAGTGGGCGCCCTTGAGCGCGGACTCGCTGAACAGGATCCCGTTGTTGGCCAGGATGCCGACCGGGTGGCCGTGGATATGAGCGAAGCCGGTGACGAGCGTCGGCCCGTACAGCGCCTTGAACTCGTGGAAGTGCGAGCCGTCTACCAGCCGCGCGATCAGCTCGTGCGGGTCGTAGGGCTTGCGGACGTCGGCGGGCACGACGTCGAAGATCGAGTCCGCGTCGTGGTGTGGCGGCTCGACCGCGATCCGCTCCCAGGCGCGGGTCGGCTTCGGGAGCGTGGCGACGATGTCGCGGACGATCGCCAGCGCGTGCGCGTCGTCGTCGGCGAGGTGGTCGGTGACGCCGGACGTGCGCGAGTGCAGGTCGCCGCCGCCCAGCTCCTCCGCGGTGACCTCCTCGCCCGTCGCGGCCTTCACCAGCGGCGGGCCGCCGAGGAAGATCGTGCCCTGCTCGCGGACGATCACGCACTCGTCGCTCATCGCGGGCACGTACGCGCCGCCCGCCGTGCACGAGCCGAGCACCGCGGCGATCTGCGGGATGCCCTTCTCGGACATCGTCGCCTGGTTGAAGAAGATCCGGCCGAAGTGTTCGCGGTCGGGGAAGACCTCGTCCTGCAGCGGCAGGAACGCCCCGCCCGAGTCGACCAGGTAGATGCACGGCAAGAGGTTGTGCAGCGCCACTTCCTGCGCGCGCAGGTGCTTCTTGACCGTCATCGGGTAGTAGGTGCCGCCCTTGACCGTCGCGTCGTTGGCGACGATCACGCACTCGCGGCCCTGCACCCGCCCGACCCCGGTGACGAGCCCCGCGCCGGGCGCGTCCCCGTCGTACATGCCGTGCGCGGCGAGCGGGCTCAACTCCAGGAACGGTGCGCCGTGGTCGAGCAGCCGGTCCACGCGCTCGCGCGGGAGCAGCTTGCCCCGGCTGGTGTGCCGTGCGCGGGCCTTCTCCCCGCCGCCCAGCCGCACGCGCTCGAGCTGCGCGTTCAGGTCGGCGACCAGCTCCGCGTGCGTCATGCGACCACCGCCACGATCTCGTCCCGCCCCACCTTGTCCCCCACCTTCACCTTCAGCTCGGTCACCGTGCCGTCAGATGGAGCGGTGAGCGAGAGCTCCATCTTCATCGACTCCAGCACCACCACGGGCTCGCCGGCCTTGACCTCGTCGCCCACCGCCCGCGGCGTGAGCAGCACCGACCCGGGCATCGGCGCCCGCAGCTCCCCGTCGCCCGCGACGTGGTGCAAGTCCTCCGCGCTCGGCTCGCTGACCCGCCACGTCCACCCATCGACCGCCACCCACGGACCCGAACACAACCTTAAGGGGTCTGACCCCTTTAGGTTGTGTTCGATAGAGATCGGGGCGCCGCCGTTGACCGAGAGCGTCCAGTAGGACGGGGCGCGCGCGCCGCCGAGGCGCCAGCCGTCCACGCGCTGCCACGGGTCGTCGCCGGCGCGGCGCAGTTGTGCGGAAGCCCAGGCTGCGGCGGCCTCCTCGTCGGTGAGCGGCGGCTCCGGCGGGTCAAGGCGGCCGATCAGGCCCGTGTCCATCTCCCCCGCGCGCACGTCGTCGCGCGCAAGCAGCGAGCGCAGAAAGCCGACGTTGGTCTCCAGGCCGAGGATCGCGGTGTTGGAGAGCGCACGGTCCAGGCGCGCGAGGGCGGTGCGGCGATCCGGGCCGTGCGCGATGACCTTGGCGATCATCGAGTCGTAGTCCGTGCCGACCACGCTCCCGGTCTCGACCGCCGCGTCCACGCGCACGCCGGACGGGTACCGGGCGAGCAGCACGGGACCGGCGGACGGGAAGAAGCGCAGGTCCTCGGCGTTCACGCGGGCCTCGATGGCGTGGCCGGTCATTTCCACCTGGACGTCCAGCGGCTCACCCGCCGCCACGCGCAGCTGCAGCTCGACCAGGTCCAGGCCCGTCACCAGCTCCGTAACCGGGTGCTCGACCTGCAGGCGCGCGTTCATCTCCAGGAAGAAGTGCTGCGACGGATCGTCTGCGTCGGCGATGAACTCGACCGTCCCCGCGCCGACGTAGCCCGCGGCCTGCGCCAGCGCCACCGCCTCGCGGCCGAAGACCTCCCTCAGCGCCGCGTCCACGACCGGCGACGGCGACTCCTCGATCACCTTCTGGTGGCGCCGCTGGAGCGTGCACTCGCGCTCGCCGAGCGAGATCACGGTGCCGTGCGTGTCGCCGATCACCTGCACCTCGATGTGCCGGGCGCGCGGGAGGAAGCGCTCGAGGAAGACGCGGTCGTCCCCGAAGCCCGCGGCGGCCTCGCGGCTCGCCGCCGCCATCGCGTCCGCCAGGTCCTCCGGACGCTCGACGACCCGCATGCCGCGCCCGCCGCCGCCCGCCGCGGCCTTGACCAGCACCGGGTACTCCGCCGTCTCCGGGGTGTACGTGGGGACGACCGGCACGCCCGCAACCTCCGCGGCCGCCTTCGCGCGCACCTTGTCCCCCATGAGCTCGATCGCGTCCGCCGACGGCCCGATGAACACGACGCCCATCTCCTCGCACGCACGCGCGAACGCCGGGTTCTCGCTCAGGAACCCGTAGCCGGGATGGACCGCGTCGCAGCGCGCGGCGACGACCATGATCTCGTCGATGCTCAAGTAGGACGAGACGAGCTCGGCGGCGTCGGCCTCACGCACGTGCGGCGCGTCGCGATCTGCCTCGGTGTAGATCGCCATGGACCGGATGCCGAGCCCGTGCAGCGTCCGCAGGACCCGGCGCGCGATCTCGCCGCGGTTGGCGACGAGCACGGAGTCGAACACGGCTAGGCCCCGAGCGCCCGCGCGATCACCATCTGCTGCACCTCGTCGGTGCCCTCGCCGATGGTGAGGATCTTCGCGTCCCGGTACATGCGGCAGACCGGGTACTCCTCGATGTAGCCGTAGCCACCGTGGATCTGCACGGCCTCCTCGGCGCAGCGTACCGCCAGCCGGCCCGTCTTGAGCTTCGCCTGCGCGGCCGTGAGCGTGAAGTTGCGGCCCTGGTCCTTGAGCCGCGCGGCCTTGTAGACGAGCAGCCGCGCCGCCTCGATCTCGGTCGCCATGTCGGCGAGCTTGGCCTGGATGGCCTGGAACTTGGAGATCGGCTTGCCGAACGCGCGCCGCTCCTTCGCGTAGGCCAGCGCCTGGTCGAGCGCGCCCTGCGCGAGGCCGACGCCCATCGCCGCCACGCCGATGCGCCCGATGTCCAGCACGTGCAGGAACTGCTTGAAGCCGGCGCCGCGCGGGCCGAGCAGGTTCTCCTCCGGCACCACGCAGTCCTCGAACGTCAGCGGCCGCGTGTCCGACGCGTTCCAGCCCATCTTGCGGTACGGCTCGCCCTGGAAGTAGCCCGGCGTGCCGTTCGGGACGATCAGGTTGGAGATCTCGTCCTCGCCGGTGCGCGCCGTGATGCACACCACGCCGGAGATGTCCGTGCCCGCGTTGGTGATGAACTGCTTGGCGCCGTTGATCGTCCAGCCGTCCTCGTTCAGCGAGGCGCGCGTGCGCACGTTGCCCGCGTCCGACCCCGCTTCGGGCTCGGTCAGCCCGAACGCGCCCAGGACCTCGCCGCTCGTCAGCTTCGGCAGCCACTCGGCCTTCTGCTCCTCGGAGCCGAACAGGTAGATCGGCTGCGTCCCGAGTGACGTGTGGGCGCAGAGCGTGATCGCCACCGACGAGTCCACACGCGTGAGCTCCTCGACCGCGATCGCGTAGGCCAGCGAGTCCGCCCCCGCCCCGCCGTACTCCTCCGGGAACGGGATGCCCATCAGCCCGAGCTCCCCGAGCTGCTTGACGATCGCGTACGGGAACGCCTTCGTGCGGTCGAGCTCCTCCGCCACCGGAGCGACCTCCTGCTCGGCGAAGTCGCGCACCGTGCGCCGGATCAGCTCGTGGTCGTCGGGGAGATCGAAGTTCATGTACAACTTATACCGAACGCTCGTTATAAAAACGGGCGTCCGGGGGCGGAGCCCCTGGTTCGTTACAGAATGGCCGCCCGAAGAGAGAAATACGACCGCCGCCAGCGCGAGGTCGTCAGCATCGCCGCCGCGCTGTTCGCGCGCCGCGGCTTCCAGGCGACGTCGATGGACGAGCTCAGCGAGGCGACCGGGCTCCGGAGCGGCGGGCTGTACCACTACATCGGCTCCAAGCGGGCGCTGCTGCTGCAGATCTTCAGCGAGCTCATGGACCCGCTGCTCGAGCAGGCGGCGGCCATCGACAGCGGCACGCCCGAGCAGCAGCTGCGCGAGCTGGTGCGCGTCTGGGTGCGGCACATCGAGGCCCACCTCGACCACATGGCGGTGTTCGCCCAGGAGCGCCACGCGATCGAGCGCGAGCCCGAGTGGGAGGCCGTGCGCGCGAGCCGCGACGCCTTCGAGGCGATCCTCGCGAGCAAGCTGCGCGCGAACGGCATCACCGACCGCCTGCAGCACTTCGCGCTGCTCGGCATGGTCAACCACACGGCCACGTGGGTGAATCCGAACGGCCGCCTGAGCGCCGACCAGATCGCCGACGGCTACTGCGACATGATCCTGAAGTGATCAGCGCCGCTGTTTTCGGTTCGCGGGCGCGCACGTCGACGACGTCCCTGACGTCGCTCGACCTCAGTCGCTGATGTCCCAGTAGTCGCTGTCGAGGGGCTCGGCGAGCACCTCCACGACGCCCTTCCACTGCTTGTGGCTGAGCGTCACCTGGGTCGGCGCCTCGTGCTCGAACCCGAACCCGATCTGCACCTCGGGACGACGCAGCCGGCTGCGGGGCGCGAGCTTGGCGATCTGCGCCCTCCAGCCGTCGTCGTCCTCCCACGTGACCGGCTCGTCGAGCGCCGCGAGCGTCGCGAGGTCCCACTCCGGGGCCCAGACCGAGATCGTGTCGTCGTCGGTCTCGATCGAGAGCAGCAGGTCGCTCGTGTGGTTGGTGATGACGAAGTCGCCGCCGTCACCGGTCCAGCGGACCTCCGGCAACTCCTCGTCGTTCTCGTCGTCCTCATCGTCCTCGCCGGGCAACGGCTCCTCGGGCGGCTGCGCGGCGGCCACCTCCGCCCAGAACTCCCCGCGGGCGGGCTGCAGCAGCGCGTGGACGGCCTCGATCCAGTGCTCGCGGTCCAGCAGCACGGACGGCGCGTCGTCGAGGCTGCCGTCGTCGCCTTCGGGGCGGATCGAGATGCGGACCGCGGCGTTGCCGAGCCCGAACGCCGCCCGGGCGCGGTTGCCGTGCTCGTCTTCCCATTCGAGGGGCTCGTGCAGCCCCAGCTCCGGCCCCTCCCATCCCCAGTCGGCCCAGATCGAGTACCAGCCGCCGTCGGGCTTGGGCTCGATGCCGATCAGCAGGCGCCCGCCGCTGTTGGAGATCGTGAAGTCGCCGTCGGGATGGCTCCACCGGATGGTGTCCATGCGCTGAACGTTTGCAGACGGCGGCTGACCAGCGTCGCCCTCCAGCCGGCGTTCACCACCCGCACGCGGTACTCGCCGCGCGCGAACCGCGTGTCGCAGGTGGCGCGCTCGAGCTGGCCCAGCACGTGGACACGCGGACCGGCCGCGTGACGACGCCCGCCGCGCCGCGGTGCGGTGCCTGGCGGCACTGCACCGCGGCGTCGCCTCGGGCGGTGACCCGTGTGTCGAAGACCGAGGTCGAGGCGTGACCGGTGGACGGCGCGGCGCCCGCCGCGATCAGCGCGAGGAACGCGGCGAGTCACGGCCGCTCAGTCCCCGTGAATGTCACTTGATAAACACGCCGTCAAGCGGTGCATCGACCTCGCCCGCTTCGGGTCCGTTCGAAGTAGGGTTGTGTGAACATGGCCGACACCGCCCAACGCTCATCCGCCGCCGAGGAGCGATCGCTCGGCGGCCTCGCGCTCGCCGCCGCCGACCGCCATTCGGGGGACGCGATGCGCGCCCCGGGCCGGCCCGCCATCACCTACGCCGAGTTCGGCCGCGCGATCCGTGAGATCGCCGGCGGCCTCGCGGCGCTCGGCGTCGAGCCCGGGGATCCAGTGGCGATCCTGTGCGGCACGATCCCGGAGTGGACGCTCGCCGACTTCGGCGCGTTCTGCGCCGGCGCGGTCGTCGTGCCCGTCTACCACACGAACTCGCCCGAGGAGTGCGAGTACGTCCTCCAGCACAGCGGCGCGAAGGTCGTGCTGCTCGAGGACGCCGAGCAGGCGGCGAAGGTCGCCGCCGTGCGCCCGAACCTGCCCGAGCTCGAGCACGTCGTCGTCCTCACCGGCGAGGCGCCGGACGCCATCACGCTGGCCGACCTGCGCGGGCGCGGCGTCGAGAACGGCGAGCAGGTCGCGCGTGAGCGCACGGAAGCGATCACGCCCGACGACACGGCGACGATCGTCTACACGAGCGGCACCACCGGCCCGCCGAAGGGCTGCGTGCTCTCGCACGGCAACCTCCTCTACACGGCCGGCGCGTACATCGAGCGGCTCGAGCTGCGGGACAAGCCGTCGATTATGTTCCAGTACCTGCCGCTCGCCCACGTGCTCGCGCGCATGGTCTCGTTCGTCACGATCGAGGTCGGCGGCACGCTCGCGTTCTGGGGCGGGGACACCAAGAACCTCGCCGCCGACATCGCCGAGGCCCAGCCGACGCACATCCCGACCGTCCCGCGGCTGCTCGAGAAGATCATGACCCGCGTGATCAGCACGGCCGAAGGCGCCGGCGGCGCGAAGGCCGCGATCTTCAAGCGTGCGCTGTCCACGGGCGAGAAGGTGGCCAAGGCCCAGCGCGAAGGCGGCTCGGTCAACCCGCTGATCAAGATCCAGGCCGCGCTCGGCCACAAGCTCGCGCTGTCGAAGGTCAAGAACGCGCTCGGGCCCAACGATCCGGTGCTGATCACGGGCGCCGCGCCGATCGGCGCGGAGGTGATCGAGTTCTTCTACGCCTGCGGCGTGCCCGTGCTCGAGGGCTACGGCATGACGGAGACGTGCGCGGCGGCGACGCTCAACACGCTGTCGGAGATTCAGGTCGGCTCGGTCGGGCGCCCGCTTCCCGGCACGGAGGTCTCGCTCGGCGACGACGGCGAGATCCTCATGCGCGGCCCGCACGTCTTCAAGGGCTACCACCGCAACCAGGAGGCCACCGACGCCATCATCGACGACGACGGCTGGCTGCACTCGGGCGACCTGGGTGAGATCATCGACGGCTACGTCCGCATCACGGGCCGCAAGAAGGACCTGATCATCACCTCCTCGGGCAAGAACGTCTCGCCGGAGATGCTCGAGTCCGCGCTGCGCGAGACGCGCTGGATCTCGCAGGCGATCGCGGCCGGCGACCGCCGCTCCTACCTCGTCGCGCTCGTGACCATCGACCCTGACGAGGCGCCCAAGCTCGCCGCGGAGCTCGGCGTGCCCGCCGACCCCGAGTCGATGGCGACCGACGAGAAGGTGCGCGAGCGCATCTGGGAGGACATCGACACCGTCAATCAGCGCTTCGCCAGGATCGAGCAGATCAAGCGGTTCGCGATCCTCCCGCACGACCTCTCGCAGGAGACGGGCGAGCTGACGCCGACGCTGAAGGTCAAGCGCTCGGTCGTGTACGAGAAGTACGCCGGGGACGTGGACGCGCTCTACGAGGGCACGCCTAGCGAGTGAGCAGCCCGAGCTGGCCGGCGCGGTTGGCGGCCTCGGTCCGCGTCCGGCAGCCGAGCTTGGCCAGGACGTTGCGGACGTGCATGTCGACGGTGCGCGGGCTCAGGAACAGCTCGCGTGCGATCTCCCGGTTCGTCCGGCCGAGCGCGACGAGCCGGGTGATCTCGACCTCGCGGCGGGTCAGCCCGGCGGACGCATGCTGGGCGGCGGCGCGCGGCCCGAGCCGGCGCTCCAAGGGCTCGCCCAGCCGCTCGAACGCCTGCGCGGCGGCGGTTGCGAGCGGCTTGGCCTGCAGGCGCTTGGCCGCGCGGTAGCTCTCCTCCAGCCGCTGCAGCGCCGCTTCCCGCCGGTCGCTCCGCGCGAGCGCGACGCCGGCGCGCAGTGCGATCTGCGCGCGCTCGAACGGGATCTCGAGGTCGGCGTGCAGGTCCAGCGCGCGCGTGAGCTTGTCGGCGGCCTGCTGCGTGTCGCCTTCGGCGAGGGCGATCTCCCCCAGCGCGTGCGCGAGCGCGGCCAGCGCGTCGGCGTGAGCGGTCTCGGCGGCGATCGTCGACAGGGCGGCGGCCGCGGCGCGGGCCCGCGGCAGGTCGCCGTGGCGGGCCAGCAGCTCCGCGGCGGTGCGCAGACCCCAGACGGCGTAGTGGTGGTCTTCGGTGCGCTCCCAGCGCTCCAGCACCGCGAGCGCGTGCTCGACGGCGGCGGACGGGTCCTGCGCGTCCAGGTAGGCGAGCGCGGCGACGCTGTCGACGCCCATCGAGACGACGTCGAGGCGCGCGGCCGTGGCGCGGCAGCGGAGCAGGAGCGGACGGGCGTGGCGGGTGTCGCCGCGGAACGCGAGGATCGAGCCGAGGATGCCGTCCGCGACGAGCGCGTCGTCAGCGCGCGCCCGGCCCGCGCCGAGCTCCTTGCACAGCGCCGCGGCCTGATCCCAGTCGCCGAGCTCGCGCAGCACGTACGCCATGCAGCTCAGGCACGTGTGTTCCTGCCCGCGCTCGCCGGTCGCCTCGCACAGGCCGACCGCCGTCGTCAGCGCCTCCCGCGCGCCGCCGTAGTCTGCGGCGCTCTCCATCGCGGTGGCGAGCCGCTGGTAGAGCTCGGCCGCCTCGGCGGTGAGCTCGTGCGCAAGCGCGAGCGCCAGGCCGGCCCGGATCGTCTCGACGCCCTCGCCGTACCGCCCGCGCTTGGCCTGCGCGACCCCTTCGAGCCCGAACGCCCGCGCCCGCAGGTCGCTGCGGTCGGCCGCGAGCGCGTCGGCGGCCGCGGCGCGTGCGAGTTCGACCGCCTCCTGATGGCGCCCCGCGCTCTGCGCGTACGCGGCGAGCCCGAGCCGCTCACCGGCCGCCTCGGCGCGGCGCCCGCCGAGATCGAAGGCGGCGACCGCGTCGCGGCGCGCGACCAGCGCACGTTCCCGATCGCCCTGCAGCTCATAGAGCCCGGCCAGCCGCCGCGCGGTGACGCCGCGCTCGGCTCCGTGGCGCAGCGCGGCGGCCTCCCGCAGCGCGCGGGTCGCCTCGGCGAGGTCGCCGGCGAGCTCGGCGGAACGGGCGTAGACGTCGAGCGCGGCGAGTCGCTCGCCGGAGCGGACGCCCTCCGGCCACAACTCGAGCGCCTGCAGCGCCGCGGCGGCGGCGTCACGGTGCGCGTGCACGCGCGCGAGGTCGTGGGCCGCCGCCAGGAAGGCGTCGAGCGCGCGAGCGCGGTCGCCGGCGGCCAGGCGGTGGGCGGCGATCGTGGCGTGCGACGCGCCGCCGAACTCGAGCGCGTCGGCGAAGCCGGCGTGCAGGTCGCGGCGGCGGCGCCACGGGATGTCCTCGTAGATCGCGCCGCGGACGAGCGCGTGGCGGAACGCGGCGCGGCCGGGACGGATCTCGACGATCAGCCCTGCCTCGAGCAGCTCGTCCAGCGCGGGCGCCAGGTCGAGCCGGAACTCCGGTCCGACGACCGCGGCGGCTTCGGCGGCGGCGCGGCCCGCGCCGGACAGGCCCATCGTGCGCAGCAGCACGGCGTCGCGGATGGTCTCGGGGATCGGGACGTCCGCGTCGTGCTCGAGCTCCAGGCCGTCCGGGCCGGCGCGCAGCCGCTCCCCGGCCTGCAGGCCGGCGGCGAGCTCCTGGACGAAGAACGGGATGCCCTGGGTGCGGTCGTACAGCGCTTCGGCGAGCGCCGGGGCGGGCGGCGATCCGAGCGTCCGCGCGGCCAGCTCCCGCGTGCCCGCGGCGTCGAGCGGCCGCACGACGAGCTCGCGGAGCGCTCGCGCCCGGCGCAGATCGGCGCGCAGGCGCCGCAGCGGGGCGCGGACCTCGTCGGTGCGATACGCACCCACGACGAGCAGCGCCTGTTCCCGCAGCGGCACGGCGAGCGCGGCCAGCAGGTCGAGGGTCGCGCCGTCCGACCACTGCAGGTCGTCGAGCAGGACGACGGCCGGAGCGACCGCCACGAGCGCGCCATGGACGGCCTCGAAGAGCGTGGCCCGGTCGCCGCTCGGGTCCGGCTCGCCGAGCTCGGGCAGCAGCAGCGCCAGATGCGGGCGCAGCCGGCCACAGGCGTCGAGCGCGGCCGGGTCCTCGCGCAGGCGTGACCGCAGCGCCGCGACCACCGGCCCGTAGGGCGCCGCGGCCGGCGCGTGGGCGGCGCCGCGCAGCAGCGGCAGGCCGGCGAACGCGGTCTCGGCCAGATGGCTCTTGCCCACGCCCGCCTCACCGGCCAGCAGCACGAGCGCGCCGCGCCCCGCCAGCGCGTCGGCGGCCGCGTCCGCGAGCCACGCGGTCTCCTGTCGGCGGCCGATGAGCGCCGGGGCCGTCACGGCGCGAGTCTAAAGCACCTTAAGGGGTCTGACCACTTAGGTGGTGGCGGGGACCGGATCGGGCGTCGACGATCGGCGGCCACCTGAGGGGTCTGACCCTTCAGGTGGTCGCGGGGACCGGATCCGGGTTGACGATCACGGTGTCGGCGACGAGGGTGATCTCGTCGGCGGGCATGCCGGTGCGCTCGGCCTGCTCGCGGACCTTCTCGGCACTGGTGCCCTCGTAGAGGCAGACCGTGCCGAGCTTGCCAGACTCCTCCTGCACGACGTAGGTGCGGATCCAGCGGACGTCGTCGGACATCTCGGCCCCGACCTCGGCGGATCGGGCGGCGGTCTGCTGAAGCTCCTCGGGCGTACCCCAGAAGTCACGGCGGCGGATGGCGTAGAGGTTCATGGCGCCAACGATCTCCGACACGCGCCGTCACAGCATCCGCGCGACTGCCGTAGTTGCGCGCGGCCTATGCCGTATTCGCGGCGGCCTCTACCGCGGCCTTACCGCCACATGGCCGCCGGACCCGAGCAAGCTGGCCATGCACCCGGCCCGTCCCTTCTTCGCCGCGCATCTCCAGAGCGCTGCTGCCGGCGATCGTCGCGCCGGAGGAGCTCGCGCGCGCGAACGGGCGCTTCGGCGCCGTCCGCGAGATCGGTCAGCTCGCCGGGCCCGCGGCCGCGGCCGGCCTGCTGCTGGTGGCCGACCCGTCCACGCTGCTGGCGTTCAACGCGCTCACGTTCGCGCTGTCCGCGCTGCTGCTCACCCGCCTGCGCGGGAAGCTGAACCCGCCCGCGCCCGCGGAGGACGAGCGAACCACGTCCCTGCGTCCAAGGGAGGTGAGGGCATGGGCCGCAAGTGGTAGTTGAGCGTGCGCGCGCCCGAAAGTTCCCGGGCACGCCACAAAGTTCCCGACCGCTCCGGAAACCGGACGCGTGGCCGATTTCTTCGGAGGTATGGGCTTCCCGCGCCTTGACCCCCGCGCCGCGCTTCCCGCCGCCGGCGCCGTGCTCGCCACTTACTGGGTGGCGCTGGTGGTCGGCGTGGACACGCTCCTGCTCACGCACTGGGCGTCCCTGGCGCTGCTGACGGTGCCGACGGTCGCGGTCGTGACCCGCGCGGTCCTGGTTGGCCAGGACCGGGTCGCTTGGACCGTCCTCTCGGTTGGCATGACGCTCTGGACGCTCGGCTTTGTCGTCCAGGTCATCGGCGACATGCACGGCGTCGTCCCGGACTTCCCGAGCATCTCCGACGGCTTCTGGTTGGGCTCGTACCCGTTCGCGTTCACCACCTTCGCGATCTTCGCCTGGCCGTGGCTGCGCCGCGCGCCCAAGGCGCTCACGCTCGAGACGCTCGCGGTCGGGTTCGGGTTGACCGCACTGGTCACGGCGGCGGTCGTCCCGCTGATGACGGCGAACGCCGGTGGGCTGAGCACGCTCGCGCGGATCGTCAACCTCACATACCCCGTCGCGGACTGCGCGCTGCTCTCGGTCGCGCTGATCGGCGCCGCGGTCGCCGGCCGGCGCGGCGGGCGCACCTGGATGCTGCTCGCGCTCGGCGCGCTCGCCCTCACCAGCGCGGACGCCGTGTGGGCGCTGCAGGCCTACGCCGGGACGTGGGAGCCGGTCATGCCGTCCAACGCGCTATATCCGCTCTGGCCGAGCTTCGTCGCCGTGGCCGCCTGGCTGCCGGCCAAGCCGCGCCGCGCGCGCGGCCGTGGCGGCCTCGGCACGCACGCCGCGGCGCTCGTCGCCGCCGTCGCGTCGGTCGCGCTGCTGGTCGCGAACGAGTGGCTGTCGATCCCCGCCGTCTCGGTCGTGCTGGCCGCGCTCACGCTGCTGGTGGCCGTCCACGGCACGGGCCGCGCGTTCGCCACCGGGCTGCGCGCCTCGCTCGCCGCCGCCCGTGACCGCGAGCTGGTCGAAGACGTCCGCGAGGCAATGCGCAATGGCGAGCTCGACCTCTACTTCCAGCCGCTGGTGGACGTCGCCGACGGTCACGTCCACGGCGCGGAGGCGCTGTTGCGCTGGCGCCGTCCCGACGGCGTCTTCGTCCCGCCGGACGCGTTCCTGCCCGCGGTCGAGCGCAGCGACCTGATGGGCCCGCTGACCGACTGGGTTCTCGACCGCGCGCTCGCGGCGGCCGCCGGCTGGCACCGCTCGGGGCACACGCTGGGCGTCAGCGTCAACCTCGCGACCGGCAACCTGTCGGAGGCCGACCTGCCCGGCCGCGTGCTCGCGGCGCTGCGCCGCAACGAGTTCCCGGCGGCCAAGCTCACGCTCGAGATCACCGAGACCGCAGCGGTCGAGGACAACGCGCTCACCGCGCACGTGCTGACGGCGCTGCGCGAGCTCGGGGCCGAGCTCGCCGTCGACGACTTCGGCACGGGCCACTCCTCGCTCGTGCGTCTGTCGGAGTTCCCGATCTCCGAGCTCAAGGTCGACCGCTCGTTCGTGGCCGACATGCACGACGCCGACCGGCCGATCGTCGCGACCTCGATCCAGCTCGCGCGCATGCTCGGCCTGCGCGTCGTGGCCGAGGGCGTCGAGGACCAGCGCACGCTGGACGCGCTGGCCGCCCTCGGCTGCGACCTGGCGCAGGGCTACTTCGTCTCGCGGCCGCTGCCGGCCCTTGAGTTCGCGGGCTGGCTCAACCACCCCGTGCTCGTTCCTTAACCGCCGAGGGCCGCCCCGACGGGACGGCCCTCGAACCGCACTTCGCTGCGACTACGGGTTCGTCGTGCTCAACGTGAACGTCAGCGTCTTGCTGTACGTGCCCGTGCGGAGCGCGTCGTTGGCGCCGATCGCCTGCTTGAAGGTGATCGTCGGCTTGTCGTTGGACACCGGGCCGGTGTAGGTCTTCACGGTGCCGAGGCCCTGGAGGGGCTGCGGCAGCACGAAGGAGCCGTTGACCAGATGCCCCTTGTTGGTCGTGCTCGGGTCGGTGACCGAGAGGGTCGCGTCGCCGGCGGTGGAGGTCACGGTCGGCGTCGTGGTCGCCGTGTACTCCTGCGCCACGCCCGGGACGAACGGCGCGAACGACGCCGCCGTGCCCATCTCGAGCGACAGCGTCGCCCCGACGGAACCGCCCACGGTGCCCGTCGTCTCGGCCGTCACGGTGTAGTTGACGGTCTTGGTCGACGTATTGCCGGCCTTGTCGGTCGCGGTCACCGTGTACGACGCCGGCCCGAAGGTCGACGTGTTGAGGTTGGTCACGCTCGCGATGCAGGACTCGACGCCCGAGTCGGCGTCCGTGCACGTGAACTGCGGCGCTTGCGTGGAGCCCTGCTTGTAACCCTTGCCCTCATCGGTCGACGTGATCGTCGGGCCCTGGAGGTCCTGGGCGACGCCGCCGATCTGCGTCTGCGGGTTCGACAGGTCCGGCGTGCGGACCCGGCGCATCGAGTCGTGGTCGAGGTTCCAGATCAACAGACCGCGACGGATGTCGGACTCGTAGATGCGGCCGTTGTAGTAGTGCGTGGACCAGTTGCCGGACGTCGGCCAGGTGTTGGTCGCCTCAGGCGTGTACTCGCTCGGGTCGGCGTACGCGATCTGCTGCGGGGCCTGCACGTTCGTGAAGTCGAACACCGAGATGCCCATCTCGTAGTTGCCCGAGACCGCGTAGTAGCCCTTGTACGTCGGCACGACGTTGAAGTTGTGCCACGTGCAGTTCTCGGTCGCGGACTGCGGGCGCGGCTGGACGAACGTGCCCAGCGTCTCGCCGTTGGCCGAGTTCAGGAAGAACAGCGAGCGGTCGACGACGCTGTCCGTCGCCTCGCACGCGGCGCCGGTGCCGCCGCCCGGCTCATGGCCGAAGATCAGCACCTTGCCGTCGTAGGTGAACGAGCCGGAGTGGCCGATGCCGACGCCGGTGATGACCTTCGTCCACGCCACGGTCGGGTTCGCCACGCCGCCCGGGCTCTCGACCGTGCCGGCCGCGTCCGGGGCCTTGCTCATGTCGAACTTGTACATCGTCAGGCCGTTGCCGCCGGCGCACATCGCGTAGCCGATGCTCGAGCCGTCGACGCCCATCAGCACGTTGTTGTCGTGGCAGGACTGGCCGTTGCCGGTCGTCGGGTTCCGGCCGCGCTCGTTGTACGCGTGGTTGACGAACTTCGCGTCCATCAGGTCGTTCTGGTTGATGCGGACGATGTCGATGCCCGGGCACGCAGCGCCCGAGCCGCCGACGTACAGCCACAGGACGCCACGCGCGTCATCCGGCACGCCCGTCGCGGTGTGGGCGCCGCAGCCGATCGCCGGCGCGCCCTCCTCGTTGCCGGTGGCCGCCATCCGAACCTGACGCCTGAACTGCGGGTTCTTCGGGTCCGAGATGTCCCAGATGTGGATGCCCTCGAAGCCGGCGCCGACCGCGCGGCCCTCGCACGTCGCGTTCGCGTTCGCGTTCGTGGAGTTCGGGGAGTCCCACGTGCGCACGAGGATGTTGCCGTGCACGACCACGTCGCCCTGGCCGGACGTGTGGCGGCAGTTTTCGGTGTTCCACACCTGCTCGGGCTTGGTGGGATCGGTGATGTCGATCACGCGGAACCCGCTCCAGTGGCCCTGGAACGCGTAGTTGCCCTTGAAGGCGATGTCCGAGTTGATGTCCGGGAGGCTCGTCATGGGGTGCCGCGGGGGCACGCGCGCCGAGTAGCCCAGCGGCGTCAGGTTCTCGCTCTTGGCGTAGGTCGCCGTCTCGGCGACCGGGTCGCCCGGCGCGACGGCGCTGCGCGCCTTGGCCGCGCTCAGCGACTCCGTGATCGGTGCGCAGTCGGCGTCGTTGCTCTGCGGCGGGATCGAGCCGGCCCAGGCCGTCCCGGTGTTGTTCGCCGTCAGGAAGGTGGCGTTGGACAGCGTCCACGCTTCCGTGCACGGGTGCGCGAGCGCGGACGACGGGGCCAGCGCCCCTACCGCGAGCGTCGCGCCTACTCCCGCTAAACCGGCGAGGCTCCTCTTCAAACGCATTGCACCCCTCTCGTCAAGCGGTCCCCTCATGGACCATGCGAGAAAGCTATCCGCGTTATGAGCGTGAGATGAAGGAGCGGGGCGTGGAGGTTTCTCCACGCCCCGCTCACATCGTTACGGCGTGGTGGTGCTCAGGTTGAACGTGAGCGTCTTGCCGTAGGTGCCGGCCTGCAGCGCGTCGTTGTTGGCGGAGATCGCCTGCTTGAAGTGCAGGTTGGCCGAGCGGTTCGCCACCGGCGTCGCGTAGGACAGGATCGGCGTCGGGTTGCTCGCGCCACCGACGTTGCCGCCCGCGAGGGCGGTCGCGCCGTTGCTGCCGCTGGTAGTGAGGAAGACCTGCAGCGGCGAGGACAGCGCGCGCGTGCCGTTCATCAGACGGCCGGTGGCCGTCGTCGCGGCGTCATAGATGCTCAGCGTCATGTCGGACCCCGTCGAGGTGATCGTCGCGTTGACGTTCGCCTCGTAGGTCTTGGTGAGACCCGGCGTGAGCGGGCCGAACAGCACCGAGCCCGGCAGCGACAGGCTCATGATCGACTCGACCGTGCCGCCGTTGACCTGCACGGGGACGTCGATGCTGTTGACCTTGTAGGCCACCGACTTGGTGAAGATGTTGCCCGACTTGTCGGTGGCCGTGACGGTGAACGTCTTGGTCCCGAGCTTGGTGTCGATCGCGGCGCCGTCGTCGACGGTGCCGACGCAGGACTCGATGCCCGTCGCGTCCGCGCAGTCGAAGTCGGCCATCATCGCCGTGCCGGCCTTGTAGGCGGCGCCCTCGCCCGGGGTGCGGACGTTGATCGTCGGCATCTCCGCGTCAGGCGCGTACGAACCGATCTGCGTCTGCGGGTTCGACTGGGCGAACGTGTTGAACTGCTTCAGGTGCGCGTTGGCCTGCGTGGCCGTGGCGTCGCTGCCCAGGTTGAGCTGCCAGGACAGGACACCGCGCTTGATGTCGGACTGGTAGATCGTCCCGTTGTGCCAGTAGGTCGACCAGTCGCCGCCGAGGATGATCTCGGTGGTGGGTGGCGTGGTCTGCAGGACCGGCGGGTCGGCGTAGGCGAGCTCCTTCGGGGCGGCCGGGTTCGAGAAGTCGAACACGGAGATGCCGGACTGGTAGGAGCCGACGGTCGCGTAGTAACCGGCCTTGGTCGGCACGACGTTGAAGTTGTGCCAGGTGCAGTTCTCACGCGAGCCCTGCGGGCGCGGGTGCAGCATCTCGCCCGTCGTCTTGCCCGTGAGCGGATCCAGGAAGTACAGGGTGCGCTCGACCGGCAGGCTCGTGGCCTGGCAGCGCGCCGCCGAGCCGCCGCCCGGCTCGTGGCCGTAGATCAGGTGCTTGCCGTCGTAGGTGAACGAGCCGGAGTGGCCCGTCGTGACACCCGGCATCTGCTGCGTCCAGAGCTGGATCGGCTTCTCGACCGAGCCCTCCTCCTCGACCGGCTTGGTGAGGTCGAACTTGAACATGGCGAGGCCGTTGCCGCCCGCGCACATGGCGTAGGAGGTCGTGGTGCCGCCGACGTTCAGGAGCACGTTGTTGTCGTGGCAGGAGTTGTTGCCCACGCGCTCGACGCCCGTCTTGGCGTCGATGCCCTCGTTGGAGGCGCGACCGATGATGTCGATCTGCTTCGGGTCCGAGATCTTGATCTTGAAGATGTCGATGCCCTCGCAGCTGCCGCTCGAGCCACCGTTGTAGATGTAGAGCGCGTCACGCGTCGGATCCGGAACGGCCGTCGCGGTGTGCGAGCCGCAGCCCTGGTTGCGCAGCACGCTGCCCTCGGGCATGCCGGTCCCCGCGAAGCGCAGCGAGCGAACGTACTCCGGCTTGGTCGGATCCTTGATGTTGAAGACGTGGATGCCCTCGAAGTTCGCGCCCACGGCCTCGCCGCCGCACATCGGGTTCGAGTGGTTCGGCGAGTCCCACGAGCGGACCAGGATGTCGCCGTAGACGACGACGTCGCCCTGGCCGACGGGGCAGCCGTCGTAGTTGACGAGCTCGACCGGGTTCTTCTTGTCGGTGAAGTCGAGGATGCGGAAGCCCGCGTACGTGCCGGCGATGACCAGGTTGTCCTTGAACGCCAGATCCGAGTTGTAGACACCGGCGCTGGTACCGGTGTACGGGACGTCGCGGCGGCTGTAGCCGAGCGGCGACAGGTTCTTGATGGCCCAGTTGGAGACGATCGGCCCGGGATCCTCGCCCACCGCCGACGTCGCGACGGCCGAGGTCTCATACAGGTAGGAGTTCAGGTCCTCGGCGCACTCGTGGTCGAGGTTCTCGAACGCCGGCAGCGCCCCGGCCCAGTTCCCGCCGGTGTGGAGCGAAAGCGACTTGCCCATGGCCGCTTCGGTCTCGGAAATACACGGATGCGCCATCGCTGCCGACGGCGCCAGAGCACCGACCAACAGCATCGCGCCTACCCCCGCCGCGCTGGCGAGGCCCCTCTTAAAACGCATTGCACCCCTCTCGTAACGGTCCCCTCATGGACCCTCCTCGGGACGCTATACGGGTTATGAGGTCTTAAAGAAGCGGGCGAGCGTGGACTTCCCTCAACATCCCGCCCGCCATACTCCGCGCGAGATGACCCGATCTGACGGCGCTACCACACCCGACGACCACGTGATCGTGCTGTTCGGCGCGCTCGGCGACCTCTCTCGCCGCAAGCTGCTGCCGGGCCTGTTCCACCTCGACCGCGCCGGGTTGATGCCGGAGCGCTACCGGATCATCGGGACCTCGCGCAAGGGCGGGTCCGTGGAGGACTTCCGCAAGGTCGCGCAGACGGCGATCGGCAAGGCCGCGACCGGCGAGGTGTGGGACCGCTTCTCCTCCCGCCTAGCTTTCAGCGCCTTCAACGCGGACGATCCGAAGCCGCTCGTGGAGGCGGTCGCCGAAGCCGAGAAGGACCTCGACGAGCCGCGCCGGCTGCACTACCTGTCGGTGCCCCCGGGCGCGTTCGGCGCCACGGTCAAGGCGCTCGGCGACGCCGGCCTCGATACGCGCGCGCGGGTCGTGCTCGAGAAGCCGTTCGGCGTCGACCTGGACACCGCGGTCGAGCTCAACGGGCTCGTGCACTCCGTCTTTCCCGAGCACCGGGTGTTCCGGATCGACCACTTCCTCGGCCGCGAGGCCGTGCAGAACCTGCTGGCGCTGCGGTTCGCGAACGGGATGTTCGAGCCGATCTGGAACCGCGACCACATCGACCACGTGCAGATCGACGTGCCGGAGACGCTGTCGATCGAGGACCGGGCCGGGTTCTACGAGGGCACCGGTGCGTACCGGGACATGGTGGTCACCCACCTCTTCCACGTGCTGGGCTTCGTCGCGATGGAGCCGCCGACCGCGCTGGACGGCCGCTCGATCATCGAGGAGAGCGGCAAGGTGTTCCGCTCGATGCGGCCGATCGATCCCGCCAGCGTGATCCGCGGGCAGTACGCCGGCTACCGCGACGCGGAGGGCGTGGACCCGAACTCGCAGACCGAGACGTTCATCGCCATGCGGGCGGAGATCGACAACTGGCGCTGGACGGGCGTGCCGTTCTTCCTGCGCACCGGCAAGTCGATGGGCGAGTCCAAGCGGCTGATCACGATCGCGTTCCGCGAGCCGCCGCGCAAGATGTTCCGCGACGTGAAGGCGTTCGTGGAGGACTACGGGCCCGACCACATCTCGTTCGACTTCGGCGACCCGGGCGGCATCACGACCTCGTTCCTGGCCAAGGTCCCGGGCCCGCGCATGCGGCTCGGCCAGGCGCAGATGAAGTTCTCCTACGAGGGCTCCTTCAACACGGCCGGGCTCGAGGCTTACGAGCGCCTGCTCTACGACGCCATGCTCGGCGACCGCACGCTGTTCACCGACTCGGACGGCATCGAGGACCTGTGGGCGGCGTCCTCGGCGCTGCTCGAGGACCCGCCGCCGCTGCACCGCTACGCGCCGGGCAGCTACGGCCCGCAGAAGATGCACGAGCTGATCGCGCCGCGGCGCTGGTGGCTGCCCGTCACCTGACGTCCGGCTCGACAGGCAAGTAGCGACTTGCCTATAGTGGGCGCATCACGGACGTCTTCCATGCGCTGTCCGCGCCGGCCCGCCGGGCGATCCTCGACGCGCTGACCGATCGCGACGGTCAGACGCTGTTCGAGCTGTGCTCGCGGCTGGTCGCGGACGGGCACAGCATGTCCCGCCAGGCCGTCTCCCAGCACCTCGACGTGCTCGAGCGGGCCGGCCTGGTCAAGACGCGCAGGGACGGCCGGTTCAAGTTCCACCACCTCGACACCGCACCGCTGGACGAGATCGTCCGGCGCTGGAAGGAGCCGCCCCGATGAGGATCGCCGTCACGAGCATCTTTGTGGACGACCAGGAGAAGGCGCTGGCGTTCTACACCGAGACGCTGGGCTTCGTGAAGAAGACCGAGTTCCCGGCCGGCGAGTTCCGCTGGCTGACCGTCGTGTCGTCCGAGGCGCCGGACGGCGTTCAGCTCTCGCTCGAGCCGGACGAGCACCCGGCGGCGAAGACGTTCAAGACCGCGTTGCTCGAGGACGGCATCCCGTACCTGAGCTTCGCGGTCGACGACGTGCACGCCGAGCACGAACGGCTGTCCGCGCTCGGCGTCACCTTCACCCAGCCCCCGACCGAGATGGGTCCCGTCACGACCGCCGTCCTGGACGACACGTGCGGGAACCTCATCCAGATCGCGAGCCTGCCTACGGGTTAGTGGTACTCAGGGTGAACGTCAGGGTCTTGCTGTAGGTGCCGGTGCGCAGCGCGTCGTTGGCCTTGATCGCCTGCTTGAAGGTGATCGTCGGCTTCGCGTTGCTCACCGGGGCGTCGTAGGTCAGCACGTTGGTCGGCGCGGCGGCGCCGCCGACGTTCGCGAAGGCCGGACCGCCCGTGGCCATCACCTGCAGCGGCTCGGGCAGCGCGAACGCGCCGTTGACGAGCTTGCCGGTGTGGGTCGAGCTCGGGTCGGCCACCGACAGCGTGGCGTTCCCGGCGGTGGAGATGACGTTGGTGTTCACCGACGCCTCGTAGTCCTCCGCCACGCCCGGGACGAACGGGTCGAACGTGGCCGTGCCGGCGAGCGACAGCGAGAGCGTGGCCGGGACGGTGCCGCCGACGGTGCCGCCCTCCCCGATGTTGATCGTCTCGGAGCGGTAGCTGTTCGCCGTCGCCGGGTTGTTCGGGTCATAGCCGGCCGGCTCGACGTTGCCCGCCGCGTCGACCGAGAACCACTTGAACGTCGTGGTCTTGTCCACCCACAGCTCCTCGCCCGGCTCGCGGAACTCGGTTTGCTTGTAGCGGGTGGACTGCAGGGTCGGCGCCGTGCCGTCGGTCGTGTAGTAGATGGTCGCGGGCTCGTTGGTGTCGAACCGGACCGCGGTGGGCGAGTCGAACTGCCGCGCGCTCGGCGTGAGCGTGGACGTCGCCGGCGCCTTGTCCCGGCCCCAGTCGGCGGCGACGCGGAACATCTCCATGATGCCGTTCGCGTACTCGAGCGTCTCGCCGTGCCCGCTGATCAGCGGTGAATCCGGCCATGGCGGCTGGAACGAGCCGTCGACGAAGCGCTTGGTGTTCGGGTCGTACACCGAGCCGCCGACCTCCCAGCCGAACGAGAAGATCCCGTAGTTGAAGTACATGTCCTCGCGGACGTTGCCGGCCGAGGAGTACAGGACGTCGGAGGAGCCGCCGACGTCCTCGGTCTGCACGACGGTCTGCCGCGGCGTAGCGCGCACGTGCGACAGGATCCGCTCCGCCGACTGCCAGTAGAACGACTCGTGCCCGAGCGGCGGGCGCGGCGTGGTGATGCGCCCCTCGGCGATGTAGGCGCCTGGTTGCCAGAACAGCTGACCGCCGTTGGAGTGCACCGACATCATGAACTTGATGTTGCGGTATTGCTCGACGAGCCAGACCGAGTTCTTGCTCTCGGGCTCGGACAGCTCGGCCGGGCCCATGTAGTTGCCGCTGGTGCAGCTGTCCGACGCGCCGTCGTAGCCGTCGAAGCCCGACCCGACGCGGTAGTTGCGGTTGAGGTCGACGCCCCAGGCGTTGCGGTTGCCCGGGTCGGCCGCGGCGTCCGGGCAGTGGTTGGTCATGTTCTTGCGCTGGGACGCGAAGTTGTAGAACGAGTAGTTCGCGCCGTCCGGGTTGTTGACCGGGATCAGGAAGATGTCGGTGTTGTCGATGATGTCGCGCGTGGCGGGGTCGGTCGCGTAGTTGCGCACGAGCCGCTCGGCCGCCTCCAGCGTGATCGTCATCGGCACCCACTCACGGGCGTGGTCGGACGCCTGGATCAGCACGCCCGGCTTGGAGCCGTCGCGGTGCTTGCCGATCCGCAGCGCGCGGATGGTGTACGGGCCGCGCGGGACCTCGCCCGCGGGCGCACCGTTGCGCTTCTGGCTCAGGAAGTCGGTGAGGACGATCGGGACCGTCGTCGCCGGCACGATCCCCGTGCCCTCGTTGGCGCGGTACGGGTGGGCCCGGTCGATCAGGCCCTGCGAGCCCGCCTCGATCGCGTCCGCGACCTGCTTCGCCGTGCTCGCAAGCGCGCCGCCTGAGTCCTTCGCGAGGTGCACCTTGACGGCCTTGCCCTCGACGGTCACCGACAGCGGCAGGTTCGCCCCGGGCCGCTCGACCATCTCGACCGAGATGCCGTTGCCACCCTCGTGGCCCCAGGCCGCCGAGCTCACGACGACCGTGGACTGCGCGGGCGTCATGGGGTTGGTGGGCGCCGGGCCGATCGTGGCCTGCGCCTTGCGCTGGTAGCCGTTGGTCTGGTTGGGCATCCGCACGATCTCGGCGATCTCCGGGTACTGCTGCGCCATCTCCTCGAAGCGCGCGTACAGCTGCTGCGGGTGCTTATAGCCGTCGACGAAGTCGTACTTGTAGCCCGGCGCGGCGGTGAGCGGCGTGACCTCGTCGAGCCAGTCCGAGACCTTCCCGACGGCCTGGCCGTCGGTGACCGTCGTGCCGCCCGGACCGGGCAGCGTCGCGGTCACGCGGATCTGGTCCGGGCGCTTGTCCACGGGAATCCGGTTGCGGTGGAACATGTACTCGCCGGAGTCCATGAAGCGGTTCATGGCGCGCGGCGTCGCGAACGCGGTTCCCGGCCCGCTGTCGCTCTCGAGCGTCATCGTCACGAGCGGTTGCGGATTCTCGGGATCCCCGCCGGGCAGGTTCTCCTTGCCCTTGGTGGTCCGCGCCTCGACGTACAGGAAGCCCTGACCCTTGGTCGAGAAGTAGTCCGCGCGCACGATCCGCACGGTCGGCGCGGCCGGGCGCGGCAACGCGTCCGCCGCGACGATCCGGGCCTTGGAGAGACCCCACTGGAACTCCTCGCCGGGTTCGAGGATCTCGCCGCCCATCGCGAGCAGCTCGAGCTCCTGCGCCTTGCTCAGGTGCATCTTGGCCTCGATGCCGTCGGGCACCCGCTCGAGCCCGTGATCGAGATCGAAGCCTCGCTCCTGGGCCTCGGCCAGCATCGCGGCGCCGGTGAGCTTCACCCGCACCGTCCCGTCGTCGGTGCCGCTGGCGAACGCCGGAGCGCTCGCGGTCAACACGCCCGCCGACACCGCGGCAAGCACCAGCAAACGGCCACGCGTACGCGCCATGTACTGCCCCCCATCCCTCTGTAGCCCCCAGTGCGCGAGCCCGCTCCCCTCCGTCCTGCCGGGGCTCACGCGGCGATCATAAAGCGGACCTCACCTTTCGGTCAGGTCCGCTGTCCGAGTCGGGACCGTTCGGGGGATCGGGACTACACGACCAGGCCGTGGCGGACGGTGTTCTCCGTCACCGCGCGGGCCTCGACGAACTGCAGCAGGTAGTCGGGGCCGCCCGCCTTCGGGCCGGTGCCGGAGAGGCGCCCGCCGCCGAACGGCTGGCGGCCGACCATCGCGCCCGTGATCTCGCGGTTGATGTAGAGGTTGCCGACCGGCGTGCGCTCGGAGACGTGCTCGATGGTGCGCGGGGAGCGGGAGAACAGGCCGCCGGTGAGCGCGAAGCCGCCCGCGTCGACGAGCTCGCACGCGTGCTCGACGCTGTCGACCGTCTCGAGCGACAGGACCGGGCCGAAGATTTCCTCCTGGATGATCTTGTGGTCGGTCGGGAGGCCGGCGAACAGCGTCGGCGGAACGTAGAAGCCATCGTCGCGCGTGTCGCCCTGGGCCAGCGGCGCCGCCGAGTCGATGTAGCCCTCGATGCGCTGCTGGGCGGCGATGTCGATCACGGGCGGCACGTCGGTGCCGAAATCCGCGGCGGGGCCGACGCGCAGCGTGCTCAGCGCTCCCGCCAGGCGCTCGGTGAGCTCGTCGGCGACGGCGCGGTGGATGAGCGCGCGCGACGCCGCGGAGCACTTCTGGCCGGCGAAGCCGAACGCGGACTTCAGCAGGCCGGGGACGACGTCGTCGAGGTCGGCGTCGGAGTCGACGATGATCGCGTTCTTGCCGCCCATCTCGGCGATGACCTTCTTCACGTGGCGCTGGCCCGGGACCATGGTGTGGGCGGTCTGCAGGATGTTCAGGCCGGCCGCGACCGAGCCGGTGAAGACGATCGTGTGGATGCGCGGGTCGGCCACCAGCGCCTTGCCGGGCTCGTCACCGCCGGGCAGCAGCGCGAGCGCGTCGTGCGGGACGCCGGCGGCGTGCAGCGCGTCGACGACGGCCTTCGCGCACGCGGGCGCCTGCTCGGCCGGCTTGAGGACGACGGCGTTGCCGGTCGCCAGCGCGGCGCTGACCATGCCGGCGGCGATCGCGAGCGGGAAGTTCCACGGCGCGATCACGCCCGTGACGCCGCGCGGGACGTAGCGCATGGAGTTGCGCTCGCCCGGCATCTGGACCAACGGCCGTCCGGCGTCGAGAACCAGCGCATTCTGCGCGTAGTACTCGAGGAAGTCGATCGCCTCGGCGACATCGCCGTCGGCCTCCGCCCACGGCTTGCCCGCCTCGCGGACGGCCAGCGCGGCGAGCTCGAAGCGACGGCTGCGCAGGATGCCGGCGGCGCGCGAGAGCGCGGCGGCACGCTCGGTCGTGGGGCGCTTGGACCAGACCTGCTGCCCGCGCTCGGCGGCCGTGATCGCGTCGTGCACGTGTGCGGCGGTGGCAGCGTGCGCGTTGGCGACGACCGTCGTCGGGTTGCTCGGGTCCACGCTCGCGAACACCTGGCCCGTGACGACGTCGTCGCCGATCAGCATCGGCACTTCGAGCGGGAGCCTGGCGTCGAGCGCGGCGAGGGCCTGCAGCGCCTCGTTGCGGACCGGGCCGCGGCGCAGCTCGAGCAGCGGCTCGTTGCGGAACGTCGTGTTCACGGTGCCTCCAGGAGCTCGGCGGTGTCGGTGCCGCTCGCGGCGGCGGCGAGGAAGGAGTCGTTGGCGGTGTTCTCGAGCAGGCGGCGCACCAGGTAGGCCATGCCCGCGACGAGGTCGCCGACCGGGCAGTACGCGCGGACCTGCCGGCCGGTGGCCGCGATCGCGGCCTGCGTGTCGTCGCCCAGGCCGCGCAGGATCTGGAACTCGAGGTCCTCGTTGCCGACGCCGCGGGCGTCTGCGTAGGCCGCGGCGTGCGAGATCGAGCGCAGGTTGTGGGAGGCGATCGCGACCTTGACCGTCGGCGTGGCGTCGATCAGGCGCTTGGTCAGCGCCTCGAAGTTGCGGTCGCACTCATGGCGGTCGGTGAACACCGGCGGCGCCCAGCCCATCTGCGCGGCCTGGACCACCTCGTGGTCCCAGTAGGCGCCCTTGACCAGGCGGATCACGAACGGGTGCGTGCGCGGCGTGCTCTGCGCCCAGTGCAGCAGCTCGTCCAGGTGCTCGGGCGAGTCGACCAGGTACGCCTGCAGGACGATGCCGGCACTCGGGCCGTCTGCGAACTCGGGCTTGGAGAGCAGGTCGAGCGTGAGCGCGGTGATCGCCTCGCGCGTGTCGAAGGACTCCATGTCGACGTGCAGGTGCGCGCCGACCTCCTTCGCGACCCGCAGCAGGCGTTCCAGGCGCGGGCGAGCGCCCTCGATGCCGCGCTCCGGCGCGGTCGGGCGCAGCAGCGGGGTGAGCGCGGAGACCTTGACGGACAGATTCACCTGGCCGGGCTTGGTGGCCGCGGACGCCAGCGCGCGCAGCGTCTCCTCGCAGCGGCGCATGTAGGTGTCGGCCTCGGTCTCGGAGACGGTCGCCTCGCCGAGCAGGTCGACGGTCGTCTCGACGCCGTTGCGCCACAGCTTGGTGATCTCCGGCAGCGCGTCCCGGGCGTCCTCGCCGATGATGAACTGCTGCGCCATGCGCTTGACGCCGGCCGCGGCGGCCACCGCGATCGGCCGCTGCGCGAGCGGGCGGCCCGTGATGCCGGTCGCGCGGCGCGCCGTCTTTGACTCGGCGTCGACCAGGAACTCGTGCAGGTGGCGGGTGACGTCGGCCGGCGAGGAGCACGCCGGGCGCACGTCGACGAAGCGGAACAGCGCCGCGCGCAGCGCGGGGTCTTTCATCAGCAGCTCGGTCATTCGCCGCTCGACCCGCGCGGTCGAGACGGCGCGCGGACGCGGCATCCGCGCGGCGAGATCGGTCCCGATCTCCCTGATGGGGCGCTCCAGGTCCAGCGGGCGCTCTTGGGTCGGTGCGGCCATGCCCGGAATCCTCGCGTTCGGCGCCATGCACTACGAGGTACCCGCCGTCGCGTCTCCACCGATCCACACGCGACACCTGTCGCGTTAAGGGGACTGTCCCCTTCGCGCGACAATTGTCGCTAAAGAGGGACTGTCCCTCTTTAGGAAAACGCGTCGTGGAGGCGAAGCAGGCGGAGGCCGAGGTGGGCGAGCAGGCGGTCGTCGCCGCGGCTGAGGTCGAGGCCGGTGATCTGCTCGACCCGCTCGATGCGGCGGTACAGCGAGGCCCGGTGCAGGTGCAGCGTCTTGGCGGCCGCGGCCGCGTCTCCCCCGGACTCGAGAAACACGGTCAGCGCTTCCAACAACTGATCGCGCCGGCGATGCATGGTCAGCTCGAGCAGGGGCGAGATCGGGAGCGGCCGGCCTGCGGAGACCCACAGGTCGGCGACCAGGCCCCAGCTGCCCAGCTCGCCCCACACCGCCACCGGCCCGAGATCGGGCGCCGCGCGGGCGCACAGCGCGGCGAGCTCCGCGTGATGCAGCGCCTCGGGGATGTCGGCCAGGCCGGGGAAGCGGGCGAGGCCGCCGCGGGCGCCGGCCGTGGCCAGCTCGTCGGGCAGGGCGGCCGTGGGGTCACGGGCCACGATCACGACGCGCTCCTGAAGCGCCAGCCAGGCGTAGTCGGCGGCGCCGCGGCGGCGGCGCAGACGCTCGGGGATCTCGTCTCCCCCGCTCGACACCACGACCGCGAAGGAGCCGGTGGCGGGCCAGCGCAGCGTCGCGGCGAGCTCGGCACCGACGGCCTCGCCGCCGAACGCGCGGGCCAGCAGCGCGTTGATGCGCCCACGGCGCTCGTCGGCCTCGCGCAGGCGCCCCCACAGGTTGTCGGCGACCTCGGCGCCGCCGCGCGCGATCGCGGCACGGTCGGCTTCGGTCAGCGGCCGCTCGCCGACGATCACCCACAGGAAGCCGAGCAGGACGTCGCCGTGACGGATCGGCAGCACGACGCGCTGGGTCATCCCGAGCGCCTCGTTCTCCGGCAGGTCGACGAGATCACGCGCCCGCTGCAGGCCGAGGCCCTCCAGCCACGCGGCGACGGCCGGCGCCGTCTCGCGCGTGAGGATCGAGCTGCGCCGCACCGCGTCGGTCTCGTCGGGCTGCGCGGAGTGCGCGAGCAGGCGCCAGCGGCGGTCCTCGACCGAGATCGGCCGCAGCAGCTCCGCCTCGAGGTCGTCGACGATGTCCTGGAGGTCCGCGATCCCGACAGCCTATGCGTGCGAAGCTAGGCGCTTGCACTGGGACGCCATCGTCGTGGGCGCCGGGATCTGCGGGCTCGCGACCGCCTACGAGCTCGCGCGGCGCGAGCGGCGCGTGCTGGTGATCGAGGCCGTGGGCGTCGGCGCGGAGCAGTCGGCCGGGCTTGCGCGCATCTTCCGGATCGCCCATCGGGACGCCCGGCTGCGCGAACTGGCGCTCACCGCCCGGGAAGGTTGGCGGCGCTGGGAGCGCGAGCTCGGCGTGCACCTGCTCGGGGAGGAAGGCCTGGTTCTGGTCGGCGGCATGGACGGCTTCGAGGGCGAGCCGCTGGACGCGGAGGCGATCCGCGCGCGGCTGCCGATCCTCGCGCCCGACGTCTGGCACGAAGCGCAACTCGATCCGCTGGCCGGCGCGATCCGCGTCCGCCGCACGCTCGACGCGCTGGCCGCGCGCCTGCCGGTGCGGCTCGGGACCGTGACCGCGATCGACCCGGACGGGTTCGTGTGGGTCGTTGACGAGCGACTGTCGGCGAGCGTCGTGGTCGTGTGCGCCGGGCTGGGCACACAGCCGCTCATCACGCCGCTCGGCCTTGACCTCCAGCTGCGCACCGAGCCGCACACGCGCTTCACCTACGAGCCGGCCGGCCCCTCCGCGTGCTTCATCTCGCCGGAGACCTACGGGGTGCCGCTCGGCCGCACCGGCCGCTACGCGATCGGGATGCACGAGCCTGGCGCGGAGGGCTGGGTCGCAACCGCGTTCCCGCAGCTGCGCGCGGTCGGCCGGATCGACTGCGTGTCGCTGTTCGCGCCCTGGCTCGAGCACGGGGACGGGTTCGTCGAGCTGCGGGCCGGGCGGGTGATCGCGTCCGGAGCGAGCAACGCGATGAAGTTCGCGCCCGTGATCGGCGAACGGCTGGCGGGACTCGCCCTCGGCATCGAACACTAGGCCAGGTCGTTGCGGTTCGGCGGGCCAGCTGCCGAATCAATGGGTGTGCGGCGCACCGCCTCCATCAGCCTCCTCTTCGGCCTCCTCGTCTTTCCGGGCGTCGCGCGGGCCGACGACGCGATCGTCGTCAAGCGCGTCGCCGGCCTCGATCGCGCCGAGCGCGCGGACGTGCGCCAGGACGCGGGCGTCAAGCTCGTCGACACGCTGACGCTGCCCGACACCGAGGTGGTCGTCCCGCGTGACGGTGACGTCGGCGCCGCGCTGACCGAGCTCAACGCCGACCCCGACGTCGAGTACGCCGAGCCTGACCTGCCGGTGGAGCTCGCGTCCAACGACCCCCATTCGTTCCGGCTGTGGGCGCTGCCGCAGATCCGCGCGATCGACGCCTGGGCGCGCACGCGCGGCGCGGGCGCCGCGGTCGCGGTCGTGGACACCGGCGTCGAGACCGCGCACCCGGATCTCGCCGCCCAGTTCACCGGCAACGTGGGCGAGCGCGGCAACGGGCGCGAGACCAACGGTGTCGACGACGACGGCAACGGCTTCGTCGACGACTGGCAGGGCTGGGACTTCGCGCGGGGCGACAACACGGTCGACACCGAGTCCCAGACGCACGGGACGCACGTCGCGGGCACGATCGCGGCGGTCGCCGACAATGCGATCGGCGTGGCGGGCGTCGCGCCCGCGGCCCGCATCCTGCCGTTGAAGGTCTTCGGCGCGTCCGGCTCGGCCACGAACAGCGCGATCGCGAGCGCGTTCGACTACGCCGGCGATCTCGGCGTGCCCGTCGTCAACGCGTCGCTCGGCGGCCTTGGCACGTCCACGACGATCACCAATGTCATCAAGGCGCACCCGAACACGCTGTACGTCATCGCGGCGGGCAACGACGACACGGACGCGGCCGCCTACTTCCCGTGCAACGCCAACGCCGCGAACGTCGTGTGCGTGGGTGCGAGCGACGACTATGACGAGCGCGCGTACTTCTCCAACTTCAGCGCAACCGCCGTCGACCTGTTCGCGCCCGGCGTCAGCATCTACTCGACGATCCCGAACGGCTACGGGTACATGGACGGCACGTCGATGGCGACGCCGCACGTCGCGGGGGCCGCGGCCCTGCTCGCGTCGGCCCAGCCCGCCGCGGGCAGCGCCGAGCTCAAGAGCGCGCTGCTGGGCTCGGTGGAGGTCACCGGCACGCTGACCGGCCTCTCGCTCACGGGCGGCCGCCTGGACGCGAACGCCGCGCTCGAGGTGGTCGCGCCCGCCCCGCCGGCGCCGGTCGAGACGCCGACGCCCACGCCGACCCCGGTGGCGCCGACGCCCACGCCCGCGCCACCTCC
The DNA here is from genome assembly GCF_003344625.1 of Solirubrobacter deserti. Lineage (GTDB taxonomy): Bacteria > Actinomycetota > Thermoleophilia > Solirubrobacterales > Solirubrobacteraceae > Solirubrobacter > Solirubrobacter deserti. The sequence continues at coordinate 1,289,365 of NZ_QPKJ02000001.1, forward strand.
GGTCGCGCCGCCGCCGATCGTCACCCCGACCCCCACGCCGCCCGCCGCGACGCCGGTCGTCTCCTCCCTCAAGGTCTCCGGGACCGTCACCCAGCGCCGCCCGGCCCGGGTCACGTTCTCGATCTCCCGCACGGGCAAGGTCGCCCTGACGGTCCGTCGTACGGGTACCGGCTCCGCAAGTGCGACCAGCCGGTGGTCTCTGACTGCCGAGGCCGGCAAGCGCTCCTTCACGCTCGGCCGCCGTGTCGCCGGGCGCACGCTCAAGCCCGGGACCTACACGCTGACTGTGGCGACGGGCGCCGGTTCGCGCTCGGTCACCTTCAAGGTGCGCTAACGGGAGGCGGCTCGTCGCCGCTTTCACGTCCGCCGCGGTGGTTGTGGGGTGTGCGTTGCATCTTGCCCTATAGACGACGGCCGCACGGGGAACTCATCGCTCATGGAGAGAAATTTCTCCGGCCTCTTCAACCGCCGGGTCGGGCCGCTCGGCGCGCTGGTGATCGTGGCCGTCGGGATCGCGCTCACGGTCGCGGTCGCGCAGCTGCTCCCCGAGCGTGACGAACCGGAGACCGCCGCCACGCCCACGCCCACCGCCACGCCGTGCAAGGCGCTCGACCCGCCGTACGGTAAGCCGCCGCAGGACCTCACCTACGATCCGGTGGACGCCGCGACGCGCGCGCAGACCGTCGAGGCGCTGCACCCGGAGGAGGGTGGCGGGAAGGTGGACGTGCGCGAGGTGCGCCAGGGCGGCGTCGTGGTCGGGCGCATCGTCGGGGTGACCAGCCGGGACCCGACGAAGTACGCCGCCCGGCTGATCGCGAGCGCGGACGGCGAGCTCGAGCGCGGGACGGGCTACGCGATCCTGCCGCTCGAGAGCGGCGCGCGCGTCGCGATCGGCGTGAAGGGGTGCCGCACGGTCCTGGTCAATGCCCGGGACACGGACGGCACCCGCCTCCTCGCTGCTGCGATCTTCGGTTAGAGCGCCTTCTCGTCGCGGCCGTCGAAGCCGCCCCAGATGGCGAACGTCAAGCCCGCCTTGCTGTCCGGCTGCGAAGTCTCGGTCTCGCCCAGCGCCAGGCGGTCGCCCTGCTGGTTGAGGAAGAACGTCTTGCCGTCCGGGCTGAAGCAGCCACCGCAGAACTCGGTGGTGTTGAGCACGGCTTTGGCGAAGTCGTAGATCAGGCCGTTCTTCGTGACGCCGCGGACGTACTGCTCGTTGCTGGAGTCCTCCTGCAGGAAGACGTCACCAGTGTCCGGGACGATCACCAGGTTGTCCGGGTTCTCGAGGTCCTGCAGGTCGGTCGATTCGTAGATGAGCTTGAGCTCGCCGCCCCACTGGCCCTTGGGCGTGTACTGCCACAGCTGGCCGAGGCGGGCGTCGCCGCCGGTGGTGCAGTCGAAGTAGACGCTGTTGCCGGCGGTCCAGATGCCCTCGGTGCGATCGAAGACCATCGCGCCCTTGCTCTGGGCCTCCTTGCGGACCGTGTCGTCGAGCGGGTTGGGCTCCTCGATGCGGACCCACTCGACCGGGTAGGTCTCGCCCGGGTTGGCGGTGTTGCCGTTGAGGTTCGGACGACCCTTGACGGCGAGTGCCCACAGCGTGCCGCCGAACGTCGCCAGGTCGCCGGCCTCCTTCGGCTCACGCTCCGGGATGAAGCGGTAGAAGCACGCGTCGCCGCGGTCCTCGGTCTCGTACAGCGAGCCCTTCAGCCACGCGACCGCCTCGTGCGAGAAGCGGCCGGCGTCGAGGATCGGCTGCGGCGTGACGGGGCCGTTGGCAGCCGCGTCGATTTCGAAGCAGTACCCGTGCGGGACGCCCGTGCCCGGCGCGACGTTGTTCTCGGCCGAGCCGTAGTTGAAGATCTCCTCGCACGTGATCCACGTGCCCCAGGGCGTCTCGCCGCCGGCGCAGTTGGTGTGCGTGCCGCCGAGGACCGGGAACACCGACTCGAGCCGGCGGTCCTTGCTCACGACGAGCTTGGTGTTGCCGCCGCGGACAGCGACGTCCGGGTCGTAGCGCTTGCCGGTGGGCACCGGGACGGTGACCTCGCCGGTGCGCGAGCGGTTCTCGTGGTTGCGGATGAGCACGGTCGTGCCGCCCGGGCCCGCGTAGGCGCCCATGCCGTCGAAGATGCCCGGCGTCGGCAGGCCGTTGCGCATCGGCGCGCCCGCGCGGTTGATCAGGCGGTACTTGAAGCCGACGGGTAGCTGCAGGTAGACCTTGCCGCTGTCCTGCTCGGGCGTCGGCCGCAGCGGGCCGTAGCCGGCGGCCTTGGGCCGCTTCTTGTCCTGCTTGGTCTTCGCGGCAAACGCCGTGATCGGCCCACCCAGCGCGTACGCGGTAGCTGCCGCTCCTGCGGTCCCGGCCACAAATGTGCGCCGGTTGACGTCCGTTGCCATGGTGCTTCCCTCCGGTTGGTGGCTGGCAATCGGACGTCTATCGGTCCAATGACCCTCGAGTTGTCAACGAGTTGTGAGACTACGGTCAGTAGTAGTTGATCGAGGCCGTATCTTCCCGCTTCGTGAACATGCGGGACGGGTACGCACATCTGCCGCAGTCGACGCCTCGGGTCTCGCGGCGGGACCTGCTCCGGCTCGGCCGTGGGCCGTTGTTCCGGGATGACATCGACTACGACGGCGCCGCGCTGCGCGTGCTGCAGGAGTGGTCGAGCAGCGACCGCGCGGCGCTGCTGCGCGCGCTGGAACCCGTCGCGTCGGCGCTTGTCGAGTGCGCGGGCGTCCAGCCCGGTTGGCGGGTGCTGGACGCGGCCGCCGGCGACGGCAACGTCGCGCTGGCCGCGGTCGCCGCGGGCGCGGAGGTGGAGGCGTGCGACGTGTCGCCCGAGATGGTCGCGCGCGGTCGGGCGCGCGTCGCCGGCGCGGCGCGCTTCTCGCTCGCCGACGTGCAGGCGCTCACGTACCCCGACGGGTCCTTCGACGCGGTCATCTCGGCGTTCGGGTTCGCGCTGGCGCCACGCGCGCTGCGGACGGCGCGCGAGCTCGTGCGCGTGTGCAAGCCGGGCGGCGTGGTGGCGCTGGCCGCCTGGTGCCCGCGCGGGCTTCCCGGCGAGTTGTTCGAGCATCTGCCGCGCCCGACCGGCGTCGTCTCCCCCGGGATGTGGGGCGTCGAGGACCGCGTGCGCACGCGGCTCGAGCCGCTGCTCGACGACCTCGTGATCCGCACGCGCGCCGTGTCGCTCGAGTTCGACACGGCGGACGCGCTGTTCGCGCAGCTGACCGACGACGAGCACGCGCGGCCCGCGTTCGACCGCTTGCTCGCGTCGTGCAACGACCGCCCGCCGTCCGCGGTGGTCAGCGGGCGCTACGTGCTCGTCACCGGGGTGCGAGCCTGAGGCGGGCGAGCAGCTCGTCGTTGGTCAGGTCGACGGCGAGCACGCGGCCGTCCGTGCTGAACGCGGTCGCGACGTCCCCGAAGACGCGCAAGCGCACGCCGTCGGCTTCGGGGAACTCGAGCGTGGCGCGGGCGACCTCGACCCGTCCGCCCGTGATCAGCGCGTAGCGATCGCCGCTGACGGCGACCGCGCTCGGGCCGTCGAGCGGCCGGCCGTCACGCGGGCCGGGGTCGGTGCGCAGGTGGTCGCCCTCGATCCAGACGACGCGCCCACCCGCGGTCGTCTGCGCGTCCGGCGCCCACTCGTCGCTCTGCAGGTCCCGCTGCTCCAACGCGCGCGCCGGCATCCGCCACGTCCAGCGCTCGATGCTGCGCTCTCCGGGGCGCCCCTCGAGCGGGGTGTCGACGATCGCCGACAGCGACGTGGCCGTGCGCGCGAGGTGCCTGACCTCGGTGCGCTGGTCGAGCTCGGACCACGCCGTGCGCGGCGGCGCGTGCGTGAGGTCGACGCCCTCGATGCCCTCGTGCGCGGCGATCACGATCGCGCCGTCGAACGTGTCCAGGAAGCGGTAGCCGGCCAGTGCGGCGACGTGCGACAGGCGCCGCGTCGTCAGATCGAGGTGACGGACCTGCGCGACCGACTCGCCGTGCGCGACGACGAGCGCCGACGTCCCGTGGTCGGCGGGGATCAGCTGGTCGGCGGGCGTGTCCGCCCAGCGCGCGAGCTCGCGCCCGTCGGGGCGCAGCAGCCGGACCCCGAGCGCGCCGTGGGCGACCAGCACGCCCGCGGGCAGCAGCACGGCGTCGCGCAGCTCGAGCGCGCCGCGGTCCGCCGGCGCCTCGAAGTGCACGTTCCCGCCAGGCTGGCGGCCGGCCCGGAAGACGGGCAGGTCGGCGCGCAGCAGCGGGTCGGCCCGTTCGCGCAGCGCCTCGAACAGCGCCCGGCCGGAGTGGGTCGTGCGCAGCTCGCCGGTGGCGCCCTCGCGCAACACGGCGCGCAGCGCGGCGCTCGCGAGCCGCCGGTCCGCGAGCGGGTCGGCCGCGGGATGGTCGGCGAGGCCTTCGAGGAGCGCAAGCCGCACGGCGGCGCCGGACGGGCGCGGCGCCAGCAGCGCGAGCGCCTCCTCCGTCGTGGGCGTGTCGGGCCTCCAGGCCAGCGCGAGCGCGAGCGCGGTCGCTCCGGGCGCGCCGCCGAGCTCGCGCAGCGCAGCCAGGTCCGGGCCGATCTGCTCGCGCAGGAGCGGGTCGGGCCAGGCGGCGTCGATGGCGGCGCGGTGGTCGCCGCGTTCGCGCTCGGCTTCGACCCAGGCCTCCCGGAGGTCGCGGGCGAGGTTCGCGTTCTCGACGCGTTGCAGCGCCGAGTACCAGGCGCCGCGCTCGCGCGCGAGGGCGATGGCGCGTTCGCGGCGGCCGGCGCGCCACCAGAGCGAGACCGCGAGCGCGGGCACGAGGTCGCGGGCCTCGGCCAGGCGCGCCGCGAGCGCGAAGCGGCGGTGGCGCTCGAGCAGCGCGACGGCGTCGTAGGGCGCGTGCAGCAGGTCGGAGTGCACGAAGGCGGCGCGCTCGATCTGGTCCGCGTACTCGAGCTCCTTGGCGGCCTTCAGGTACAGCTGGCGCAGCAGGTCGCCGATCGAGTCGGGCCACGGGACCGCGCCGCCGCCTCCGCCGAGGTGGTCGCTCGGCCGCAGCTCGCCCTCGCGGCGGCCGGGGAGGCGGAGCGAGAGCCACTCGGCCCCGGCGCCGCCGAGCGCGATCGCGTCGCGCAGCGCGTTCTCGTAGTCGCCCGTCTCGAACGCGCGCGTGAGCTTGTCCAGGTACTCCTTGTGACGGCGCCCGACTACGCCCGCCGCGGGCGAGCGCAGGACGAGCCGCGCGAACCAGCCCCGCCTGCGCGTTCCAGCCTTGGCGGCTTCGAACAGGCGCTCGGTCTGCTCCCCCGCGCTGGCGAGCGTCGCGACCCCGCGCAGGTCGAGCTCCTCCGGCGGCTCCGGCCGGACGACGGTCACCGGCACGGGCGGCGCGTCGAGCGGGCGCAGCGCCACGACGGGCGGCAGCTCCAGCCACGCCGACGGGTCCAGCCGCGGCAGCGCGTCGACGTCGTGGTGCTGCGTGCGGCCGTGGCGAAGCTCGACGAGCCCGCTTCCCGGCTCGTCCGAGCCGGCGCGCAAGGTCGTGCCTTCGCGCAGCACGGGCAGCCCGGGCGCGCGCTCGGCGCGGACCGTCACCGGCGCCGCGAGCAGGACCAGCCAGCGGCCGTCCGGCAGCGCGCGCAGCGACGCGCCCGCCGCCCACGCGGCCAGCACGCGTGCGCGCGCCGCGGGCTCGCCGATGACCGGCACGTCGAGGATGTAGCCGGCCGCCTCGACCGTCCCGCGCATCATCCGGCGCGGACCTCGACCGGCGGGTCGCTGGAGCCGTACTCGATGACCTCGACCAGTTCGGGCGAGCGCTGCACCGCCAGCAGCGGCAGGCGCGGGTGCAGCGCCCAGTCGAGCCCCGGACCGGACCAGCCGCCGACCGGCGTGGCGGACGTGGGCGTGCGCAGCCAGACGGTGTCGGACGCGTCGAGCGTGACCAGGCCCTGCGCCGCGGCGATGTAGAGCCGGCCCAGCACGGTGTCGTCCGCCGGCACCGGAATCGCCTCCGTCCGGAACCGGTAGTCGGCGAGCTGCCAGACGCCCCCGTCCTCCCACGCGCTCCAGCTCTCCCCGGCCAGTACGGCGCCGGTCGACCTGCCGAGATCCCGGCCGCCGTAGAGCAGGAGGCGCTCGCTTACGCGGTGGAAGGTGTACGGCGAGTCGAGCGCCGGGCCCGGGCCGACCGCGACCACGTCGTCCTCGCGGCTCGCCCGCGCGTGCGTGCTCAGCCGCCACCATGCGTCGCCGATCCGGCACAGCACGCTGCCGCTGTCGAAGAACAGCGGCGGCAGCACGTCGAGATCCACTGTCCCGGCGTCGAGGTCGAGATCCTCGAGCGGGACCTCGATCTGCTCCACGCGCGCGAGCCGCTTGCCGACGACCTCGCAGCGCAGCCGGTCCCCGTCCAGCAGCAGCACGACGAGGCGGCGGCTGTAGAAGGTGGCGGACACGACCGGATGCGCGAAGCGGTGCAGCCGCGGCCGGGCCTCGCCGCCGGTGGCGGTAGTCGGCATCGGCAGCACCAGGAGCTCCTCCGGTTCCTCGCCACGGAGCAGCAGGCGCCGCTCCGACGCCGGGAACGTCGGGCAGCGCAGCGCGCCCATCGCCACCGATCTCCGCTCGCGCGGGACCCGGCGCAGCGCCGCGCCGCGCAGCGCGGCCACCGACACCGGGCCGCCCGGGAGCGCCAGCGTCGTCGCGCGGCCCTCGAACCGGACCTCGACCGCGGTCACGCCCTCCGCGTCCCACGCCGACTCGCGCGTGTGCAGCAGCAGCGGGAGCTTGCGCCCGGCTTCGGCGAGCGCGTCGCCGGCGAGCACCCACAGCTCGTCGGCCGCGTCGAGCGTGCTGAGCCGCTCCTCCAGTTCGGCCGCCGTCGGCGCGAGCGGCTCACGCGCGGCGCGCCACGCCGCGTACAGCTCGGGCAGCCCGCCCGCGTGCCAGCCCGTGCCGCCGGAGACGCCGACGACGAGCTCGGTGCCGCGCGTGCGCGCCCGCCGGTGCAGGACGATCAGCGCCGCCAGCTGCACCAGCCGAGCCGCGCCGAGCTGGTCCGGGCCGACGTCGCAGAACACCGCGACGCGCCCTTCCGGCGCCGACGCGCGGAACGCGGGCGCGACGTACAGCAGCTCGTTGTTCGCCGCGCGGCGGATGAACTCGAGTGGCAGCTCCTCCGCCAGCAACCACTCGGACAGCAGCAACCGCTCGGGATGGCCGCGCAGCGAGAGCCCGCCGTAGCCATCGGGGACGCCGGTGCGCGCGTCGGCCGCGTCGTGGCGGCGCACGAGCGCGTCCAGGCGCCGCACGAGCGGCCCGATGTGCAGCGCCGCATCGACCGTGAGAAAGCCGAGCGACTCCGCCCAGGGCCGCAGCGCGGGTGGCAGCTCCGTCGTCACAGCGCGGCGGTGTTCATCGGCCGCGGGCCACGCAGCACGACCTCGTCGAGCACGACGATCAGCCCGTCGCCGAGCGCGCCGGCGACGAGCTCGACCGCGGCGCCGCCGCCCACCCCCTCGATGTCCAGCGCGCGCGTGGTCGGGAGCAACAGCGGCCCGTCCGCGCCCACGTAGACGCAGCCGTCGGCCCACGGAAGGTCGTTGTACCCGCCGAGCACGACGAGCCAGCCGTCGCCCTGCGCCGCGCGCAGCCGCACGCCGGCCTCGAGCGCGCGACGGGCGGCCCCCGTCAGCCCGCGCAGTGCGGGGCCGGTCGCGACCACGCCGACCGCGGGTAGCGGGGGCTCACGCGGCCGGAGCCTGATCGTCCAGGACATGGGTCAGGCGGGCGCGGACGAGCGCGAGGTCCTCGGGCATCTCGCTGTGGGCGAAGCCGGCGTCGATCTCGCGCAGCACGGCCTCGACGCGCAGCCGGTCGTCGGGCGTGTCGCCGACGGCCTCCAGCAGCTCACGGCCGGTCGCGGTCAGGCGCGCGGCCCGGGCGGTACGACCGCGGGAGAACTGCTCGGCGGCGTGCACGAGCGCCTCGCTGCGCGCATCGGCGATCAGGTCGGCCAGGACTTCCTGGGCGGTCGCCTGGTCGTCGGCGGTCGGGGCGATCATCGGCAGCACCCAGAGGTCGGCGGGCGTGGCGGCGGACCGGCCGTCGAGCGCGGCGGCGGCCGCGATCAGGCGCTGGGAACGGACCGCGCGGCGGTCGCTGAGCTCGATCCCCGCGCCGCGCAGGCGCCGCACGGCCTGGCCGACCACCGGCTGGACGGCGCGCAGGTCACACGCGCGGGCGGCTTCGGCCAGTGCGTCGAGCGCGTCCAGCGGGCGCTCAGTAGCCGGCTTCGGCCGCTCGCCCGCCCAGCCGACCTCCAGCAGCTCCTCGAGCCGCATGTCCGCGACGCCGTCGAGGAAGACACGAGCCAGGAAGCGGTCCGCGAACGCGGCCAGCGCGGGATCGTCCGGCAGCGCGTTGCTCGCCCCTACGCACACGCGCAGCGCAACCGGCAGCGCGGTGCGCCCGCGCCGGAACACGCGCTCGTTGAGCATCCCGAGCAGCGTGTTGAGGATCGCGGTCGAGCCGAGGAAGACCTCGTCGAGGAACGCGACCTCGGCCTCGGGCAGCATCCCGGCCGTCTCGACCTCCACGACGCCCTCGCGCAGGCGGCGCAGGTCGATCGGGCCGAACAGCTCGTTGGGCTCGGTGAAGCGCCCGACCAGGTACTCGAAGTAGCGCCCGCCGAGCTGTTCGGCGACGCGCCGGACCGCCTCGGACTTGCCCGTTCCCGGTGGCCCGATGACGAGCAGGTGCTCGCCGGCGACCGCGCACAGCACGACCGCCTCCGCGATCGACTCACGATCGACGAGACCCTTCTGCGCCCGCCCGATCGCGGTTCGAACCCGTTTGACCTCAACTTCGATGCCCGCGACCTTAGCGACGAGCCGCGACCCACGCGTCCAATTCGGCCCACCACTGGAACAGCCAGTCGATGCGCGCGTCGGTGCCCGCGGGGATCTCGTCCGCGCGCACCAACCACAGCTCGACCTCGATCGTCTTACGGTCGGGCAGCGTCCGCCACGTGTCGCGCAGCCCTTCCGGGAAGCCGGCGTGCGCGAAGAAGACGACGTCCGCGTCGGGCGCGCCCTCGAGCGCCGCCAGCGCCCCGCCGGGCCGGGGCGCGCCGAGGTGACCCATCGCCGCCGCGCGCTTGGCCTCGCGGTGGTGGCCGCGGTGCAGGAGCCGCTCGATCGCGCGCTTGCGCCGCTCGGCGGTGACGTTGCCGCCCTCGGGGAAGATCAGGACCGCGTCCTCGGCGCCCAGCCCGTGGCTCATCACCTTGATCTCCTGCTCGATGTCCCCGCCGCGCGGGTCCACGAAGCGGTTCGGCAGCCGCCGGCCGATGATGTCGATCAGCGGGTCCAGCGAGAGCAGCTGGTGCATGACGATCCGCGGCCGCCGCCGGTGGCGCCGCAGCAGGTGGTCGAGCACGAGCAGCGAGTCGCCCTCGCCCGAGTGGATGCTGAGCACGACCAACGGCCGCTGGCGCGCGGACAGCGCGGCCTCGGCCGCCGCCGACCCGTGCATGACGAGCTTCACGCGCGCGACCCGCAGCGCCGCCCGCGCGATCCCGCCGACGAACCAGCGCATCACGGCGTAGTGCGGCCCGCGCGCGCCGCCGCGCCCGGTCGCCCACAGCAGCAGGCAGGCGGCGACGGCCGTGACGTGCCCGACGGCGTAGGCGAGCACGATCGTGAGCAGCCGCAGCGGCCGCCGCCCGCCCAGCAGCGGGGAGAGCAGCGCCGCGAGCGCGGTCAGGACGGGCGACGCGGCGATCAGCGCCAGCTCGACGGCGAGCACGAGCGGCGCGACCGTGACGCGGCGCACGCGCGGCGGCGGGACGCGCATCAGACCCGCCCGCCGATCGCCGGTACGAGCTGGGTTTTCGACCGTGGCGGTGGAAAACCCGCCACGCAGGTGCGCGGCGCGGTCACAGGCCGCGCTCCTCGAGGTACGCCGCCGAGGCGGCGTGCGCGCGCTCGATGCTCGCGGCCAGATCCAGGCCGCCGCGGTAGCGCAACGCCGAGAGGTCGTTGTACTTGGGCGGCTCGGCCTGGCCGGTGGGCATGACGTGGACCTCGAGATCGTCGGGGAGCGCGGCGAGGTCGCCGACGAAGCGGTGCCGGCGCGCAACCTCGAACGCCACCACCGCGACCTCCCACGGCCGGCGCGGCGGCTCCAGCGGCCGGTCCACCCGGCCGACGTGCATGACGAAGATCCGCGTGGCGCCCAGCGAAACGGCGCGGCCGACCGGGATCGAGTTCACGATCCCGCCGTCGATGAAGTGCTCGCCCGCGATCTCGACCGGCGGGAGCAGCCCCGGCACGGCCGCGCTCGCCAGCACCGCGTCCACCAGCGGCCCGCTCGTGAACCAGTGCTCGGCGGCGTTCTGGATCGACGCCGCCACGCACTGGAAGCGCACCGGCAGGTCCTCGATCAGCGGAATCTCCAGCGCCTCGTCCAGAACCGCGCGCAGCGCCGTGTTGTCGTGCAGGTGCGTGCCGGTCCGGGCCAGCGTGGCCAGGCGGTTGAACAGCGAGCCGGCGAAGACGTCGCTGCGCTCGATGTCCAGCCACGTCGAGGCGAGCTGCCGGGCGGCGTCCACGGACGGGTCCGACGCGACGGCGGCGCCGTTGATCGCGCCGACCGACGTGCCGACCACGACGTCGGGCACGATCCCGCGCTCGAGCAGCGCGCGCAGCATCCCGGCCTCGTGCGCGCCGAGCTGACCACCGCCGCCGAGCACGAACGCCGTCGTCATCCGCCCCGACGCTAACTCATGGCGAACGCCGCCGTCGTCACGATCTCGCACAGCCGGTCGCGCCGCACGCACGCACGCAGCGCGAACGAGTCGGCCAGCGCGTCCAGGCCGGCGTCGTCGAGCCCGCGGAAGTAGGCCGCGTACTCGGGCACCATGGCCTGCGCGAACAGCAGGTGGCGCACCAGGTCGTCGGTGGTCGAGCGCGCGTCCCACGGGTACGGCTCCCAGGCGGGGAACTCGCGCGCGATCAGCGCGTGCAGCGGTTCCATGACCTCCGCCTGCTCGCGGTCCGTCGAGCCCCACGAGTCGACGCCGAGCCGCGCCTTCTTGGACACGAACTCCCCGAACAGCCGCAGGTAGAACGACGACGGCGACGCATACACCAACCCCTGGAGCCCGATGTCCTTGTAGGTCCACAGCGACCAGCCCGCGCCGTGCTCGGCGTACAGCGCCAGCTGGTCCTCGAGCAGCGCGTAGCGGGGCTCGTCGAGCTCCGGCACGCCGGTGTACACCGGCCCGAACTCCCCCACCCAGATCGGCGTCCCGGTCTGCCGCTGGTAGGCCGTGCGCTTGAGGAACGTCGTCTCCAGCCGCCCGCGGTCGCCGGCGTAGGGACCGCCGAAGGCCATGCCGTCGCGCGCGTAGTCGTGGCACGCGTAGACCGCGTTCTCCACCGGCTCGCCGAACGACGAGAAGTCCGTCGAGTAGGTGTTGCCGTCCAGAAAGACGATGTGGTCGGGGTCGACCTCGCGCACGGCGCGCACCGTGCGCTCGTGCCACGGCCCGACGACCGCGCCGGTCGGGTCGGCCGGCTCGTTGAGCAGGTTGTAGCCCGCGACCCACGGGTTGCCCGCGAAGCGCGAGGCCAGCTGCACCCACAGCGCCGTCGCCCGGTCCATGAAGTGCGGGTGCTTCCAGAACGCGGCCACGTGGGTGGCGTTGTCGGAGTGCCAGTGCTGGTTCTGCGAGCCGGGCACGGCGTGCAGGTCGATCACCGAGTAGATCCCGCACGACCCCAGCAGGTCCACCGCCGCCGAAAGCCGCTCGAAACCTCTCGAAAGCCATTTGAACGGCTCGGCGTCACTTTCGTAGTGCCGTTGATTGATCGGGAGACGTACGCAGTTGACGCCGAGCCCGGCCAGGAACTCCGCGTCGTCTTCCTCGAAGAAGCGATCCAGGAGCCGCTCGAAAAACGCGTCCGCGCGCTCGAGGCCCAGCACCCCGCCGACCGCCTCGCGCATCGCGCTCTCGTTGGCGGGATAGCCGGTGATGAAGTTCTCCATGTTCATCCAGCCGCCGAGGCCGACGCCGCGCAACACCACGGGGACGCCCGACGAGTCGACGATCGCGTCCCCGCGAACGCTTAGACCCTGAAAGTTTCGCGCCATTGTCGAAACATATCTGATACGTTCCGGCCATGGCACAGCGCGTCACGATCGCCCACATCGCTGACGCCGCGGGCGTCTCGGTCCCGACGGTCTCCAAGGTCGTCAACGGCCGTGCCGACGTGGCCCCGGAGACCAGGGAGCGGGTCGAACGGATGCTGCGCGAGCACGGCTACAAGCGGCCGCAGGCGCCCAACCACGCCGAGCTGCTGGACGTCGTGTTCAACGAGCTCGAGAGCCCGTGGGCGATGGAGATCATCCAGGGCGTCGAGGAGGTCGCGCGAGAGAACCACCTCGGCGTCGTCCTGTCCGCGCAGGAGGGTCCGGGAGCGATCGGGCGCTCGTGGGTGGACGCGGTGGCGAGCCGGCGCAGCGCGGGGCTCATCCTCGTGGTGAGCGAGCTCACCCCCGAGCAGATCGGGCGCCTGACCGCCCGCAGCATCCCGTTCGTGGTCGTCGACCCCGCCGGGGAGCCGGCGGCCGGCGTCCCGTCCGTGGGCGCGACCAACTGGAACGGTGGGCTGTCGGCCACCCGCCACCTGCTCGAGCTCGGCCACACCCGCATTGGCATGATCGGCGGTCCGTCGCGCATGCTCTGCAGCCGCGCCCGCGTGGACGGCTACCGCGCCGCGCTCGAGACCGCCGGCCAGCAGGTCGACCCGGACCTGATCCGGTGGGGGACGTTCCACGTCGAGGCCGGCTTCGAGCACGGCACGGCGCTGCTCGACCTCGACGATCCGCCGACCGCGATCTTCGCGGGATCGGATCTGCAGGCGTTCGGCGTCTACGAGGCCGCGCGCGTGAAGGGGATCGAGATCCCCACGCAACTCAGCGTCGTCGGCTTCGACGACCTGCCGATGGCCCGCTGGGTCGGGCCACCGCTGACCACGATCCGCCAGCCGCTGACCGAGATGGCGGCCACGGCGGCTCGCCTCGTCCTCGGCCAGGGCGAGGACCGTCGCGTCGAGCTCGCGACGACGCTCGTGGTGCGTCAGAGCACCACGAACCCCCGATGACAGGAGGAGAGGGAGATGATCCAACCGGTTCGCAGCGCGCTGGTCCTCGCGGCCACGGCGCTGCTCGTCGCGTGCGGCGGTGGCGGCGATGACGACGGCTCCGGCTCGGCCAGCAAGAGCACCGGGCCGGTGACGATCGAGTGGTGGCATATCCAGAACAACGACCCCATGAAGTCGGTCTGGGCGGACGCCGTCAAGCAGTATGAGGCCGCCAACCCGAACGTCAAGATCAACGTCACGGTGCTCGAGAACGAGGCCTTCAAGGCCAAGCTCACGACCACCATGCAGGGCGGCAAGGTGCCTGACATCTTCCAGTCCTGGGGCGGCGGCACGCTCAAGGAGCAGGTGGAGGCCGGCCTTGTCCAGGACGTCACCGAGCCCACCAAGGCGTGGATCGGTGACCTCAACTCCGCCGCCACCGGCCTCTACCAGATCGACGGCAAGCAGTACGGCGTCCCGTTCAACCTCGGCATGGTCGGCGTCTGGTACCGCAAGTCGCTGTTCGAGCAGGCCGGCATCGACGCGCCCCCGGCCACGTGGGACGAGTTCCTGACCACGGTCCAGGCGCTCAAGCAGAAGGGCGTCACGCCGCTGGCCGTCGGCGAGAAGGACAAGTGGCCCGGGATGTTCTGGTGGGCGAACCTGAGCCTGCGGATCGCGGGCAAGGACGCGCTCGCGCAGGCGGGCGAGGACGGCTCCTTCGACTCCCCCGGCTTCGTGAAGGCGGGCGCGGAGCTCAAGCGCCTGATCGACCTGCAGCCCTTCCAGAAGGGCTTCCTGGCCGCGCCGTGGGACGGCGCCGGAGGCGAGGCCGCGCAGATCGGCAACGGCAAGGCCGCGATGAGCCTGATGGGCCAGTGGGCGCCGTCGACGTACGCCGCCAACACCAAGGAGTCCGAGGAAGTGCTGGCCGATCTCGGCTGGTTCCCGTTCCCGACCGTCGACGGGGGCGCCGGCGGCCCGACCGAGCAGTTCGGCGGCGGCGACGGCTTCGCGATCGGCAAGGACGCCCCGCCGGAGGCCGTCGACTTCATCAAGTTCCTCGTGACCAGCGACGTCGCCAACAAGGCCGGCGCCAGCGGCGGCATCCTGCCGGTCAAGAAGGGCACGGAGTCCTCCGTGACCGACCCGAACATGAAATCCGTGCTCGACGCCCGCGCGCAGGCCGACTTCGTCCAGCTCTACCTCGATCAGGCCTACGCGCCCGCCGTCGGCCAGGCGGTCAACGACGCGGTGCAGGAGCTGTTCGCGGGCAAGGCCTCCCCCCAGGACGTCGCCGGCAAGATCGCGGATGCCGCCAAGGCCGGATAGCGCCGCCGTCACCGGGCTCCTCCCCACCCACGTCCGCCGGGCACGCCGCGCGCGTGCCCGGCGGCGTTGGACCACGATTGCCATCTTCATCGCCCCGGCGCTCGTGCTCTACGGGCTGCTGGTCATCGCGCCCGTGCTGCAGGCGATGTACTACAGCGGCTTCAAGTGGAACGGGCTTGGGGACCTCGACGACTTCGTCGGGCTCGAGAACTTCCGGCGGGCCTTCGCCGACGACGTGTTCACCGGCGCGCTGTGGCACAACGGCGTGTTCGTCGTCCTCTCGCTGCTGGCGCAGCTGCCGTTCGCGCTCAGCGTCGCGCTGATGCTCAACGCGCGGATCAGGGGCCGCGCGCTGCTGCGCGTGTTGTACTTCGCGCCGTTCGTGCTCTCGGAGGTGGTCACGGGCGTCGTCTTCACGCTGATGCTGCAGCCGGGCGGGCTCGCGGACGGCGTGTCGCCGGTCGACCGCGAGTGGCTCGCCGACCCGAGCATCGTCCTCTACACGCTGTTCGTCGCGATCTCGTGGAAGTACTTCGGCTTCCACATGATCCTCTACCTCGCCGGGCTCCAGCAGATCCCGCGCGAGCTGGAGGAGGCCGCGATCGTCGACGGCGCGAGCGGCTGGCAGGTGTTCCGGCACGTGACGCTGCCGTTGCTCGGCCCCACCATCCGGATCTCCGCGTTCCTGAGCATCATCGGCGCCCTGCAGCTCTTCGACCTCGTGTGGGTCATGACGGGCGGCGGGCCGGTGAACGCGTCGAACACGATGGCGATCTACATGGTCGACTGGGGCTTCAAGCGCTTCCAGTTCGGCTACGCCAGCGCGGTCGCGGTGATCATGCTCGTGATCTCGCTCGCGTTCGCGCTGCTCTATCAGCGCTACGTCCTGCGCCGCGACATCGAGGGCGCCCTGACCAGCATGGGCCGATGAAGCGGATCGCGCTGTACGCCTTCGCGCTGCTGGTCGCGCTCGCGATCCTGGTCCCGATCGCGTACGCCGTGCTCGGCGGCTTCCGCACCACCCCCCAGCTCGCCGCCGACCCGGTCGGGCTGCCCGATCCGTGGGTGTTCTCCAACTACGGCGAGATCCTCGGCTCCGGCACGTTCTGGCGCCAGGTGTGGAACTCGACGCTGATCGCGGTGGTGAGCACGCTGCTGACCGTCCCGCTCGCCGCGCTGGCCGCGTTCGTGTTTGCGCGCTTCGCCTTCCCGGGCCGCGAGGTGCTCTACGCGGTCTTCACGCTCGGCCTGCTGTTCCCGGTCGCGGTCGCGATCCTGCCGATCTTCATCATGGTCCGCAACCTCGGGCTGCTCGACCACCCGCTCGGCGTCGCGCTGCCCCAGGCCGCATTCGGGCTGCCGCTGACGATCGTGATCCTGCGCCCGTTCTTCGCCAGCTTCCCGAACGAGCTCCAGGACGCGGCCGCGATCGACGGCTGCGGCCCGCTGCGCTTCTTCTGGCAGATCCTGCTGCCGCTGTCGCGGCCCGTGCTGGCAACGGTGGCCGTGCTGGCGCTGGTCGGCTCCTGGAACGCGTTCCTGCTCCCGCTGGTCGTGCTGACCGAGGCCGACAACTGGACGCTGCCGCTGGGCGTGACGAACTACTCCACGCAGTACACGGCCGACATTGCGCGCATCCTCGCGTTCACGACGCTCTCGATCGTTCCCGCGCTCGCGTTCTACGCGTTCGCCGAGCGCCACCTGGTGCGCGGGCTCACGAGCGGCGCGGTCAAGGGCTGACCGCGCCGCTCGCCCTCTCCTACGGGTTGGTCGTGCTCAGGGTGAACGTCAGCGTCTTGCTGTACGTGCCCGTGCGCAGCGGGTCGGTGCGCTTGATGAGCTGGTTGTAGGTGATGTCCACGGTGTCGTTGGAGACCGGGCCGGTCCACTCGGACTTCGAGAACGCCACGCGCAGCGGCTCAGCCAGGCTGAACGCGCCGTTGGTCAGGTGGCCGGGCTCGGAGACGGTCAGCTTGGCGTCGCCCGCCGTCGAGATGACCTTGGCCTTCGAGCTCGACGCGTAGTCACGCTCGACGCCCGGCACGAACGGCCCCAGCGGCGTCGCCGGCTCCAGGGCCAGCGACAGCGTGGCCGGGACCGTGCCGCCGACGGGCAGGGTCGGCGCCGCCGCCAGCGCGAGGTCGGCGTGGTTGACGTCGAAGAACACGTTGCCGATCGCCTCGACCTTGATGCGCGCCTTCGCCGCCGTCACCGACGGGAACATCACCTCGTGCGAGCCGTCGTTCGGCGTGCTCTCGGCGAGGACGGTCGGGTAGGTCAGGCCGCCGTCGGTCGAGAGCGTGATCTTGACGTCGGTCACGCCGATCGGCGCGACGTCGGTACCCGCCACGTCCCAGGTGACGGCCTGCTTGGTGGTGCCGAACACGACCTGCTGCGTGTTCTGCGACGTGACGCGGAACGCGCCCGCCGCCGGGGCGACGGTCACCTTCGTCTGCGCGTAGCCGAGCCCGCCGCCGCCCGCCTTGCCGTCGCGCGCGGTCAGGCGGAAGTTCATCGTGCGGTCGCTGAAGAAGCCGACGTACTCCGAGGTCGGCAGCCACTCCGCGAAGCACTCGCGCGCCGCCGTCGGGATCGGCGTGTTGCCGCCCGGCAGCGTGCCCGTCTCGCAGCGCCCGGTGCGGGCGTTGGTGTTGTCGGCCAGGATCTGCAGCATGTCCGGGAACGTCCGGGTCGGGTTGGTCCCGGCCAGGTTCAGGCCCGGCGAGTTGTACTTGAGCGTGTCCTCGGCCGAGATGTCCGTGCCGACGCCGAGCTGGCGGAACAGCGGGCCGTTCGTCTTGGTCTGGTTGACCAGTGCTGTGCCCGCGTTGCTGACGTTCTGCAGCCCGCCCGGGTCGTTCTGCTCCCACATGTAGGTGAGCGCGTCGCCGTCGGGGTCGACCGCGCTGCCCGTGAGGGCGAACGGCGTGCGCGGCGGGATCGTGTAGCTCGTCGGCACGGTCACGTCCGGCGCGCGGTTGCCGGTCGGCGTGACCGTCGAGCCGCCGTTCTGGATCGCGCCGCCGCGGGCCGTCTCGCCCACGAAGCCGGTGCCGCCCTCGACGACGAGGCCGACCGCCGGCTGATCCGCGGCGCCCAGCGTGCCCGTGTAGGTGATCTGGAAGCCGGTCGTGTCGAACGCGCCGCCGCCGAAGCCGGTCACGGCCACGGTCTGGCCGGCGGCGAGGATGCCGGCGCCGCCCTTGTTGGTCTCCACGACCGTGCCGTCGGCGCCCGTCGCGCTCGTGACGGTGAGCGGGTCGACGTCCTGGCCGGCGAGCGTCCCGCCGAACAGCAGCGTGTAACCGGTGTCGCTGAGGTTGCTGACGCCGACCGTCGCCCCCTCCGGGAGGATGCGGGCGCCGCCCTTGGCGATCTCGCGCACCGTCGCGGTGGCCGCCGCCGCGCTCGGGGTAACCGAGATCGACGGGACGTCGGTGCCGGCCAGGCCACCGGCGAACGTCACCGTGAAGCCGGTGTTGCCCGCGCCGGTGACCGTGGCCGTGCCCGTCGAGCCGAGGATGGCGTTGATCGCGGTGGCGATGTTGAGGTTCGTATTCGTCGCGCCGCCGAGGCCGAACGCGCCGGTGCTCTGGCCGTTGACCTGGATCGTGTACGAGCTCTGCAGCGCGTTGAAGCCGGTGAGGATCACCTGCTGCTGCTCGTTGCCGCCGAGCAGCGCGTTCGCGATGCCGGCCGCGGTGTTGTTCTGGCCGCGCACGATCGCGTGGCTCTCGACGCCCTTGTAGCTGAGCTTGTAGCTGTCGCCGTTGGCGTCGTAGCCCGTCAGGCGGACGGCCTGGACCTCCTGGCCGTTGAACGCGCCCTGGATGTCGGCGGCGGTGAAGTTCACGCCGTTGACGAACGGGCCGGCGGTCTTGCCGCCGAACGTCAGCGACACCGAGTCGGTGCCGGCGAAGTCGCGCAGCGCGATGTTCTGGACCTCGTTGATCGCCGGGCGGTCCGAGCTCACGTAGTTGAGGATCGTGTGGTAGCTGGCCGGAACCCAGTACGGATCCGAGTGCGGCTGCAGGTTGTCCTGGCCGCAGATGCCGGCGTAGGCCATGATCGACGAGCCGGAACCCGGCTCGTAGCCGTTGGCGGCGCTGCGGTTGCCGCCGCAGTTGACCTGCGTGCCGTTGAACGAGTGCGGCGCCGAGAACTGGTGGCCGATCTCGTGCGCGACGTAGTCGACGGCGAAGTAGTCGCCGACCGGCGTCGAGAGCCCGGTGCAGCCGCGCGCCTTCTGGTCGCCGCCGACGCCCTGGCCGGCGACACCGCCGCCCGAGTTGCCCATCGCGATGTGGCCGACGTCATACGCGCCCGCGCCGACGATCTGGCCCGCGACGATCCGGTTGCGGTCGAGCACCGCGCCGCAGGAGTTCGTGCCCGACGGGTAGCACGGCGCCGAGCCGCACGGCCCGTTGGCCTGCGAGGCCAGCGCGGCCGTGTTGAGGTTGAGCTTGTCCGTGTCGTTGATCAGCACCATGCGGATCGCGGACTCGGTCTCGTAGATCTGGTTGACGCGGTTGATCAGCGCCACCTTGGCCGCGGTCACGTTGGCGGCGCCGTGGTAGGTCGCGTAGCTCGGGTCGGTGATCAGCGCGAGCCGGTACGTGCGCAGCTGGACCTCCGGCCCGAGCAGTTCGGACGCGGTCGCCGACGACTCGTCCTCGACGAGCGCCGCGCCCTCCTTGAACTCCTCGGCGTGGTCGTGCTCGAGATCGCGCGTGAAGTAGCTGACGTAGACGTCCTCGGACTTGTCCTTGTAGTACGGATCGACGTACCAGTTGCCCGAGCCCGTGCGGACCGCGGCGTGGAAGCCGATCGGGCTGAGGTCGGCGACGACCGACGCGCGCGGGTCGTCGATGCCGTGGCCAGCGTAGGTCTTGATCTCGGGGTGCTTGGCCGCGAGGCCGGGCTCCATGATCGACGACTCGTGCACGCGGAAGCGCTGCAGCTTCCCATCCGGCCCGGGGAGCTCGAGCACGGTCGCGCTCGGGGCGGCACCGCGGCTCTTGGCGGCCACCTGCAGGCCCGCCTTCAGGTCACGCTCGTCGAGCGTGAACGCCTTGAAGCGCTCGGGCTTCACCTCGCCGCCCCGCGCCGGCGCAGGCGCGGGTTCCCACGTGTCCGCCTGCGCCACCGCAGGCGCAGCGGCGACGAACGCCGCCGTCAACAGCCCAGCCGTGAGCCGTCCCACTCTCATCCCTCGACCCCTCTCGGTCTTCCGCGATTCCCCTCCGAGTGCGGCAGTGTGGCCGCCGCCGCAGAGGAAATCAACCACCCTTGACCGGTTGGTCTATGGCCAGCACGGCGGTGTCGTCAGCCTGCGCACCGCGCTGGAAGGCGTTCAGCGCCCGGTCGATGGCCGCGACGGCGCTGGTCGCGTCCCTCACGCCGCGCAACGCTTCGACCAGGCGCTCGTCCCCGAAGCGCTCGTGCTCGCCCTCGGCGTCCGTGACGCCGTCCGTGTAGAGGACCAGCACGTCGCCGGGTTCGAACGCGAGCGAGTCGGGCTTCCAGCGGCTGTCGCTCCAGGCGCCGAGCATCGGGCCGAAGTGGCCGACCGGCCGGGGCTCGCCGTCCCGGATCAACAGCGGCCGAGGATGACCCGCGCACAGCACGTCCGTGGTCTGCGCGGTGACATGCACGACCGCGACCGTGCACGGCGTGAGCTCCTTGCGGTCCGCGAGCGTGTGGTTGAGCTGCTGCAGCGCGGCCGCCGGATCCGACAGCAAGCGGCCCGCCGTGCGCAGCGTGTGCCGGGCCTGGCCGGTCTGCGCGGCGGCCGCCGCGCCGCGGCCGGTGACGTCGCCGACGAGCAGCATCCAACCCGCGTCGGTGGGGAACGCGTCGTAGAAGTCGCCGCCGACGAGGTTCTCGAGGCCGGCCGGGCGGTACAGGCTCGACAGGCGCAGGCCGGGGATGGTCGGGAGCGCGTCGGGCAGCAGCCCGCGCTGGAGCGTGGTCGCGATCTCGGAGCGCTCGCGGTACAGGCGCGCGTTCTCGACCGCGATCCCGGCGCGCCGGCCCAGGTCCTCGGCCAGCCGCAGGTCGTCCTCGCTGAACGTGCGCCCGGATTCCGCGCTCGCGAACGTGATCGAGCCGATCGGACCGCCGGAGCCGAGCATCGGCACGGCCATGAACGCCCGCAGGCCGAGCCGGCGCGCGGCCACGCGCTGCTCGGGGTCGGAGACGATCTCCTTCAGCACCTCGTCGGTGATGTCGTTCACGCGCAGCGACGTCCCGTTCAGCACGGCCACGGCGCCGGGCGCGTCGAGCCGCGCCGGGTAGCGCTCCTGGTACTCGTGGGCGAGCTCGAGCATCTCCGGGTCCACGTGCACGAGCGCGACGCTGCGCAGGTGCTCGCCGCTGGGCATCGTCACGTTGCACCAGTCCGCCAGGCGGGGCACGGCGAGCCGGGCGATCCGGTTGAGCGTCTGCTCGTAGTCCAGGCTGGACGCGAGCAGCGCACCGGCCTGGGCCAGGAAGCGCTGCGCGTGCTCGGCGCGCTTGACCTCGGTGACGTCCTCGATGACGTTGACGGCGTAGCCGCCCGGCGCCGCCGTCGCCTTCAGGATCCGCCAGTACTCGGCCCCGATGTCGCGGCGCACCGTGCGGATCAGCAGCGGCTCCGGCGTCTCGCCGCGGACCAGGCGGTGCCCCGGCAGCCGTTCGAGCGGGACCGGCGTACCGGCCTCCGTGTAGGTGTCCCAATTCTCGGCGACCTGCTCCAACGGGGTCGCCAGGAACGCCTCGGGCGTGTCAAAGCCGACCGCGAGCGCCGCCGCCTGGTTGGCGTAGATCAGCCGTCCGGACGGGTCCTGGATCGTGACCGCCTCGGCGAGCGTGTCGAGGGCCGCCGTGAGCCGGGTCTCGACGCGCTGGAGCTGGGCGTTCTCGAGCGCGAGCGCGACGCGACCGGCGAGCAGCTGGGCGAACTCCAGCTCCTCCGGCGCGTACGTGCGCTCGGTCGCTGTGAGGCGCAGCGTGCCGATGTCGCGGCCGCGCGCGACCAGCGGAACGGTGAGCGCCTGCGGGCGGTGACGCGGCGGCTCGGTGGTCTCGAGGTCGACCTCGCACCTGGTCGCATAGCCCGGCGTCAGCAGCGCCGTCAACCGCTCGATGACCTCCGCGACCGTGAGGTCGGAATCGGCGATCACCGCGGCGCCGCGGATGAGCGCGTACCGCTCGTGGTCGCCCGCCAGCGCCCGCCGCTCGCCGGCGGCCAAGTGCAGCAGGGCCGCAAGCACGGCCAGCGCGACCGCCACATTCACCAGCGGCGGGACGCCGATGACCGTCAGAGCTGCGACCAGCGCCACGCCGAGCGCCGCCACCAGCGTCGACCCGCGCATCTACTCCCCGGGTGCGAGGTCGAGCATCCGCACGCGGCCGTCGAGACCGACGAGGCCGAACACGCGATCCACCTCGCCCGTGCCGCGCACGACTGCGAACGCCGGCCCGTGGTCGCGCGCGAGCTCGACCACGAGGCGGATCCCGGTCGAGTCCAGAAAGCTGACCGCCCGCAGGTCGAGCACCAGCTCGCGGTGCGGCTCGGCGAGGCCCTGCTCGATCTCGGCCTCCACCGCGTCGACCGTGCCGAGGTCGATCTCGCCGACGGGGGCGACGACGATGGTTTCGCCCACGCGCCGACGCGTCACCGAGAACTCCGGACCAACCTCCATGCCCGCGATCCTTTCAGGACCTGAAGCGCTGCACCAGTCCAGTTGAGTTCAGTTGACGACTTCCGGGCCCCGGTCGATGCCCGCGAATAGGCTCTCTCGACATGGCCAAGAGCGAGTACACGGTGCTCGAGGTCGCCGGGCGCGAGGTCCGGCTCTCGAACCCCGGCAAGGTCTACTTCCCGAAGCCCGGCTGGACGAAGCTCGACCTCGCGCAGTACTACATCGAGGTCGGCGAGGCCGCGCTGCGCCACGTCCGCGAGCGCCCGACGATGATGAAGCGCTTCGTCAACGGGATCCTGGAGGACCCGATCTGGCAGAAGCGCGTGCCCCAGAAGGTGCCGGACTGGCTGCAGACCGCGACGGTCGCCTTCCCGTCCGGGCGCACCGCCGAGGAGCTCGTGGCCAACGACGAGGCGCACCTGGTGTGGGCCGTCAACCTCGGCGTGATCGACTTCAACCCGTGGCCGTGCCGGCGCGCCGACCTGGACCGGCCGGACGAGCTGCGCGTCGACCTGGACCCAGGGCCCGGCGTCGGGTGGGACGATGTGCGCCGCGTCGCGCTGGTGGCGGACGAGGTGCTGCGCGAGCACGGGCTGCGCGGCTATCCGAAGACGTCAGGGTCCAAGGGCATCCACGTGCTGGTGCGGATCGAGCCGTTGTGGGAGTTCCTCGAGGTGCGGCGCGCGGCGCTCGCGCTGGCGCGCGAGATCGCCCGCCGCGCGCCCGACTTGGCCACCGCCAAGTGGTGGAAGGAGGAGCGCCACGGCGTGTTCGTCGACTATAACCAGAACGCGCGCGACCGCACCGTGGCCTCCGGCTACAGCGTTCGTCCGACTCCGGACGCGCGCGTGTCCTGCGCGCTGGAGTGGTCGGAGGTGGCGGCCGTCGAGCCCGGTGACCTGCGTCTGGACACGGTGCCCGCTCGGCTGAAGGCGATCGGCGATCCCGCGGAGTCGATCGACGACGTCCCGGGTTCGCTCGACGGACTGCTCGACCTCGCTCGGCGTGACGAGGAGGGCGGGCTCGGCGACGCGCCCTGGCCACCGCACTTCCCGAAGGCCGCACGCGAGCCCAAGCGCGTCCAACCCTCACGCGACGCGGACCGCCCGTCCCAGCGCGGGCGTGCCGGCGATCCCCAGCCCGGCGGCCCTCCCCCCGGCTTCTCGCTGCAGAACCAGCGCGGGTTCGGCGCCAAGCCCCGGACCGGCCAGGGCCACGAGCACGAGTTCGACGAGTCCTAGCCGGATGCGCGTTACGAACGCGCGGAGCTCGCCGCGAACGGCAGGGCCTGATCGAGCCCGGAGAGCACGAACGCGCGATGGACCTGCGGCGGGCCGGCGATCACGGAGTACTCATAGCCCGCGGCCGTCGCGGCGTTGTTGAAGCGCACCAGCGCGCCCAGGCCCGAGGAGTCGATGAACTCCAGCTCGCTCAGGTCCAGCGTCAGGGCGCGGCCGCCGGACTGCGCCTCGTTGAGCGCCGCGGTCAGCTCCGGCGCGCCCGCCAGGTCCAGCTCGCCCGACAGCGCGAGCACCAGGCCGCCGGCTTGCTCGCGCGTCTCGATCTTGAACACCGGCAGCTTCATCTGCGACCACCTTAGAGGACGCAGCGCTGGGCGAGCAGCAGGGCCACATCGTCGCGCGGATGCGTGTCCCCGACCAGCCGCTCCACCACGTGCGCGCGCAGCGCCTCCAGCCCGTCCACGGTCGCGCACTCGGTCACCAGCCGGTCGATCGCGTCGTCGATCAGCTCCCCCGGCCGCTCCACGAGCCCATCCGTGTAGAGCATCAACCGGTCCCCCGCCTCGAACGCGAACGTCGACTCCGCGTAGCTCGCGCCGACCACGCCGAGCACGACCCCGTGCCCCTCCACGGCGAGCCGCGGCGGCCCGGCCGCCGGGACCAGCACGGGCGGCGGGTGCCCCGCGGACACCACCCGCACCTCGTCATCGTCGTGCGTGATGGCCACGATGCACATCGTCGCCATGTCGGTGAGCTCGGTGTCCGTGACCAGCTCGTTCAGCCGCCGCACGGACTCCGCGAGCCCGAAGCCCTCGTGCGCGTACACGCGCAGCGAGTGGCGCAGCTGTCCGGCCTGCGCCGCGGCGGCCACGCCGTGCCCGGCCACGTCGCCGATCACGAGCCAGACGCCGTTGCGCGTCTCGATCACGTCGTACCAGTCCCCGCCGACGATCAGCTCCTGCTCGGCGGCCAGGTGCCACGCGTGTACGGCCAGCCGCTCGTCCGACGGGAGGCGCTCGGGCAGCAGCGTCTGCTGCAAGGTGCGCGAGATCGTCTGCTCGCGCGCCAGCGCCGCCGCGCGCTCGCGCTCGGTGCGCCGCGCCGCGGTGACGTCGCTGAGCGTCACCACCAGCCGCTGCGAGCCGGGCACGACGTCCACGCGCACACTGTGCGTCCGGTTCTCGAGCTCGAGCTCGCCGCTGGAGCGCCCCACCTCGAGCGCCTCCACGCGCGTGCCGACCGCGTCAGAGCCGAACACCGCCTCGAACGCCGGGTTCGCCCGCACCACCACGCCGTCGGGATCGAGGACGGCGACGGCATCGGAGATCGCGTCGAACGTCGTGCGCCACTCGGTCGCGGCGCTGCGCACCTCGGCCTCCAGGGAACGCGCCCGCAGCATCGACCGGATCGTCGCGGCCAGCACCGGCGCCTCGACGGGTTGTGTCAAATACGCATCGGCGCCGGTCTCCAGCCCTTCGACCTTCGCCTCGGTCTCCATGAACGTCGCCGACAGCATCAGCACCGGGATGTGCCGCGTGTCCTCGTGGGACTTGATGCGCCGGCACGCCTCGAACCCGTCGAGCCCCGGCATCTTGACGTCCAGCACCGCGATGTCGGGCGGATCCGCCAGCACGGCGGCGACGGCCGAGAGCCCGTCCGCGACCTCCCGCACCGTGAAGCCCGACCGTCGCAGCATCGTCGCTATCACGTAGCGGCCGACATCGTCGTCGTCCGCGAGCAGGATCGACGGCTCGCGGGTCATCGCGTCGCCACCGACAACACCTCCAGCAGCTGCGAACGCGACGTCCGGGACTTGTCGAGCACGTGCGCGCCAAGCCCTTCGAGCCGCTCGACCTCCCAGCGCTCGAGCAGACGCGAGGTGTGGATGATCACGGGCACGGCGGCCATCCTGGCATCGGCGCGCATCCGGCGCAGGACCTCCACGCCGTCCAGATCAGGCATCGACAGGTCGAGGATGACGGCGGCCGGGAGCGCCTCCGCCAGGGCGGCCAGGGCGGGCTCGCCGCCGGCGACCGCGACCGTGCGCCAGGCCGTGTCGCGCAGGTGCGCCTCGACCACGTAGCGCGAGGTCTCGTCGTCGTCGACCACCAGCACGGCGCCCGTGACGTCCGGCACCGACGAGTCGACGTCGTGCCGCAGCGGCAGCTCGATCGTGAACGCCGTCCCCACGCCGACCGTCGAGCGGACCGTCATCTCCCCGCCCAGCAGCCCCACGAGCGTCTTGGCCAGCGGCAGCCCGAGCCCGGTCCCCTGCCGCGCCTTCTGCCGCTCCCCCGGGATCTGCACGAACTCCTCGAAGATCCGCGGCAGGTCGTCGGCGGCGATCCCGATGCCGGTGTCGGCGACCGTGAACCGCACGCGCGGCCCGAGCACCTCCGCGCTCACGAGGACCTCGCCTTGCGGCGTGAACTTGACCGCGTTGGAGATCAGGTTGCGCAGCACCTGGATGAGTTTGGCCTCGTCGGTGCGCAGCGTCGCCTCCGCCGGCGGGAAGTCGAAGCGTAGCTGCACGCCGGCGTCCTTGAGCAGGGGGCGCAGCTGCCCGCGCAGCAAGACCAGCAGCTCGGACAGCGCCACGTCCTCGAGCTCGAGCTCCAGCCGCCCGGCCTCGATCTTGGCGATGTCGAGCAGGTCGCCGACCAGGGTCAGCTGGTCCTGCGCGACGCGCCGAATGAACGACACCTGCGTCGCCTGCTCGCTCGCGAGCGGCGGCTTCCCGCTCAGCAGCAGCTCCGCGAGCGCGATGATCGAGTTCAGCGGCGTGCGCAGCTCGTGCGACATGTCCGCCAAGAAGCGCGACTTGCGCTCGTCGGCGTCGCGCAGCCGCTGCGCGCGCTCGTCGAGCTCGGCGTAGAGCGCGACCACGCCGGTGTTGGTCTCCTCCAGCTCGCGGTTGAGTGCGAGCATCGCCTTCTGGCGCGCCCGCACCTCGCCGAGCGCCTGCAGCAGCTCCTCGTTCTGGCGCGAGACCTCGTCGAACGGGTTGACGGCGCCGCGCCGGGCCAGCTCGGCGCGTACCTCGCGCGCGTCGGGCGCCGGCCCGGGCAGCCGCTTGGCCACGCGCACGCGGGTGCCGCGCGCCGCCTCGATCTCGAACTCGTCCATCAGCTGACGCACGCCCACCAGGCCGCGGCCGAGCCCGGTGGCCGACGTGTAGTCGCCACGCAGGACCTCCTCCAGGTTCGGGATCCCGGGGCCCGCGTCGACCACCTCGACGCGCATCGCGTTCGCGCCGCAGCTGATGCGCACCTCGCCGCCGCCGGCGTAGCGGTGCGCGTTGCGCGCGAGCTCGGACACCGCGGTGGCGATCCGCGTCTGCTCGAGCCGGTCGAACCCGAGCAGCTCGGCGACGTCGCGCGCGCGCTGGCGCGCCGTGACCACGCCCTCGTCGTGGCGCAGGTCAACGCGCGCGACCTCGTCGCCGATCGGCGCGTTCATCCGCGCGCCACCACCACGCTCACGTCGTCGCGGCCGCGCTCGAAGTCCCGGATCAGCACCGCCGCGGTCACGAGCGGGTCGCGGCGCGGCAGGCCCGGATACGCGTTCAGGTCCCAGCCGGACCGCAATCCGTCGGAGTGCATGACGAGCAGCGCGCCGGGCGGGAACCCGTAGTCGAACGCGCGCGGGCGCTGGACGCCGTGCCCGAGGATGCCGGGCATCGACACGAGCGAGCGCGTCTCGCCCTCGATGACGATCGTCGCCGCGATGTTGCCGATGCCGGCGTACTGAAGCGCGCCCGTGCGGCGGTTCCAGCGCGCGACCGCGCCCGCGGCCCCGCGCGTGGGCAGCAGCGCGCCGTGGATGCGGGTGAGCGCGGCCGTGGCGTCCAGCCCGGGACTGAGCTCGCGCACGGCGGTGTTGGCCGCCGCGGCGGCGGCGTCGCCGTGGCCGAGCCCGTCCGCGAGCAGGATCGTCGTGAACTCGCCGTCGGTGACCGAGCCCCACGCGTCACCGCTCGCGCTCTCCCCCGCCATCGCCAGCGCGAGCCCATCCAGCGGCGGCACCTCGCCGCCGAGGCGCGCGAGCACGACCGCGCCGCCCGGCCCGGACTGGAGGTCCATCGTGGACATGCGGCCGATCGCGCCGAGGCCGTTGCCGGGGCCGCCGCCGGTCGAGTAGCCGTCGTCGCGGGCGCGCGCGAGGTTGGAGATCCCCGGGCCGCGGTCGCACGCGATCGCGTCGATCGTCGCGCCCCGCGTGCGGTTCACGCGTAGGATGATCTCGCCGCCGCCGGCGTGGCGCACGAGGTTCGTGGCCAGCTCGGTGACGACGATCGCGGCCTCGCCCTTGCGCTGCTCGTCGAAGCCGAGGTCGTCCGCGAGCTGCTCCACCGCACGGCGCGCGGGTGCCACTCCGGAGGGATCGTCGACGCGCAGGCGGGCCGGGGCGCTCAGCGCCATGTGGCCACGCGCACGATCGTGCCGCCGGTCGGGTTGTCCCGCACGTCGAAGTCGTTCACGAGCCGGCGCGCCCCGCCGAACCCCAGGCCGAGCCCGGTGCCGGTGCTGAACCCGTCGGTGAGCGCCATCTGCACGTCCGGGATCCCGGGTCCGTCGTCCTCGAAGGTCGCGTAGACGCCCTGGCGGGCGCCGTCGAGCAGCAGCCCGGCGCGCAGCCGGCCGCCGCCGCCGTGGATGATCGTGTTGCGCGCCAGCTCGGAGACGGCGGTCACGAACTTCGTCTGGTCGACGAGCCGCAGGCCGGCCTGCTGGGCCAGCTCCCGCACGCGGTGACGCGCGCGCACGACGTCCTCGTCCGTGCGCAGCGGGAGCGGTTCGTCAAGGGCCAGCGGTCTCCGCCTCCTCGTCGCCCGGATCCTCGTCGACGGTCGGTGCGGGGAGCATCGCCATGCCGCGCTCGACCGTGAGCGCCGTGCGCACGCCCGGCAGCGTGAGGCCGAGATCCACGAGCGTGATCGCCACCACGGGCCGCATGCCGACGACCACCGTATCGGCGTCCAGCACGCGCGCGATCCCGGCGATGTCGGACAGCATGCGCCCGATGAAGGAGTCGATGAACTCCAGGCCGGAGATGTCGATCAGCACGCCGCGGGCGCCCGTCTCCGCGATCCGCTCGGCCAGGTCCTCCTGCAGCGCGAGCGCCATCCGGTCGTGCATGTCGACCTGGATGCTCACCAGCAGCAGGTGGCCGAGCTTGAGGATCGGGATCCGGTTCACGCGGTCCATCCCGGCTACTCCGCCGTCGCGACCGGCGCCTTGCGGCGCACGATCTGATGGCCCGTGCGCTCGAGTGCGACGGTCACCGCGTCCGCCAGGCTCGACTTGGTCGTGACCTCGGACAGGTCCAGCCCGAGGTGCACGATCGTCTGGGCGATCAGCGGGCGGATGCCGGAGATGATGCAGTCAGCACCCATCAGGCGCGCGGCGGTGACCGCCTTGAGCAGGTGCTGGGCGACCATCGTGTCCACGGTCGGGACGCCGGTGATGTCGATGATCGCGATCGCTGAGTCGGTCTCGACGATCTTCTGCAGCAGGCTCTCCATCACGACCTGCGTGCGAGCCGAGTCCAGCGTGCCGATCAGCGGCAGCGCGACGACGCCCTGCCAGAGCTTGACGACCGGCGTCGAGAGCTCGATCAGCTCGTCCTGCTGGCGCCGGATGACGTCCTCGCGCGTGCGCAGGTAGGCCTCGGCGGTGAACAGGCCGAGGTTGTCGATCAGCTGCGTCGCGGCCCATATCGCCGCGCCATCGGGCAGCTTGCCGAACAGGGGCTCCTTGAACGAGAACACGAACGTCGCCGTCTCGGTCGGCGTGAACCCGCGCGTCGCGCGCGTGCGGCTGAGGTTCGTGAGCTGCTCGCGGATCGCGTCCCAGGCCGGGCCGGAGGTGTCAGCCGTCGATGACTCGGTGACGGCGATCGCGAGCGCGGTCAGGAAGCGGTCGCTCTCGACCCGGAGCTCGCTCTCGGAGATCAGGTCCGTGCGTACGCCGGGCGCCGCCAACTGCGCCTGTACCCAGGCGTCCAGCAGCTCCGTCCGCTGTTCACGCAGCACCGCTTGGATGACCGACAGTCCCTCACTCATTGCGAGGACCCTATCCAAGGTGGGTAGGAGAACGGCATGGACGGTGACGAGAAGGACCGCACGGACAACTCCCCCGGGGCCGAGGGCGGCGAGTCCTCAGAGAACAAGGACACGCCACCCGCGGCGCCCGCGGACGACGACTCGCCGCTGGGCGACACCGATCAGCACTCCAATGCTGACGCCTAGCGCTTCCCCTTCCTGAAGGTCACGGTGCGCGTCTGGCGGGACAGCAGCTTGCCGCTGCCCGTCGCGCGCACCTCGAGCTTGAGCCGGACCTTCAGCGGGGCCCGCTTGAGGCGCTTCACCGCGCCCGGCGTCAGCCGCATCTTGAGCCTGGCCGTCGTGCCCGCGGGGACGCGCAGCTTGACCGGCTTGACGAGCTTCGCGCGTCTCGGCGCCTTCGCCGCGGACGCGCCGCCCGCGACCTCGCTCAGGCTCATCGTGCAGTTGCTGATGTCGCCGCCGGGCGCGCACGGAATCGAGATGAAGCACTGGTTCGTCCGCGGGTCGACGTTGCAGCTCGGCGGGAGGCTGCCGCCGGGCGGCGCGGGATCGTCCTGGCCGTGCGACGGGCCGCCGCCACCGGCCCCGCCGCCGCCACCGACGGCACCGCCGACGTGCGGCGGGGGCGGCGGGGGCGGCGGAGGCGGAGCCGCCTGGACGGTCAGGTTCACCGTCGCCGGCGAGGCATCGTTGTCTCCGTCGGAGGCCGCGTACGTGAACGTGTCGGCACCCGCGTAGCCGGCGGACGGCGTGTAGACGACGGTGTGGTCGTCCTCGACCGCCCCGAGCGTGCCGTGCGCCGGCGGCGTGAGCACGCGGACGCTGAGCGGATCGCCGTTCGGGTCCCCGCACATGAGCTTGATCCGCAGGCGGCCGTCGTGCGGGACGGTCGCGGTCAGCTCGTCGCACTCGGGCGGCGTCGGGTCCTGCAGGTACGGCAGTGCGCGCCAGCTCGGCCGCTCGCGCCAGGCGACGCCGCTGGTGAGCTTGCGCTTGCCGCCCCCATCGGGCCGCATCGTCCACACGTGGAACGATCGCTCGACGGTCTCGCCGCGCTCGGACGTGTAGGCGATCCGGCGCCCGTCCGGGGACCACACGGGGTTCTCGTCGCTGTCGAAGAGCGGACAGTCGTCGTCGCACTCGGGGTCGCGGGTGAGGTTGCTCAGGCCCGTGCCGTCAGGCTCGACGGTGAAGATCTCCGCGTCGATGTAGTGCTGGTCGTCGCGCCGGTACTGGTCGAAACCGCTGAACGCGATCCGGTAGCCGTCCGGTGACCACGCGGGCGAGGTCGCGATCGCCATGCCGCGCGTGATCGCGGCGCGGGCGCCGCCGTCCACGTCGATGACGTAGATGTCTCGGCCGTCCGCGAGCGCGCCCGTGAACGCGAGCCGCTCGCCGTCCGGCGACCAGGTGGGCTCCTTGGCGTCGACGTCCTGCGTGTTCGGGACGACCGTGCGCGTGTTGGCCTCGAGGTCGTGGATGACGATCCCGCAGCGCGCGAGCTCCTGGCACTCCGAGTACGCGACGCGACGGCCGTCATGCGCCCACGCGAGCCCGCTGCGCTGGTGCGCGGGCGGCAGCGGCAGCGTGCGCTCCTCGCTGCCGTCGGCGTTCGCGATCGTCACGCCGGCGACGCTGACGTGCCCGATGCGCGTCCCGTCGGGCGAGTGCGCGGCCCGCTGGACGAACGGCGACAGCGGCGGCGGGTCGACCGGCTGGCCGGACGGCTTGACCGCCCCCCACGAGCGCTGCGTGCCGATCAGCTGGTTGAACACGAGCTCGCCGTTGCGGCCCGCGCGGGCCGGGCAGGCCGGCGCAGCGCCGTCGCCGGCGCGCACCTCCATCCACGCCTCGCGCAGGCGCAGCTGGCCGAGCGCCTGCGCGCGCAGCGTGGCGACGGCCGCGCCCGCCTCCAGCTGGACCGCGCCGCGATAGCAGCCCGTGCCGGCCTCGTCGAGCAGCGTCACCGTGACCGGCGCGCGCCCCTCGCGCTTGACGGACACGTCGACGGTCGCGCCCGGGACGCGCCGGTCGTCGCGCTCGACGATCGCGAGCAGCGGTGTGGGTCCGCCACCGGGCGCGCGCCCGTACCGCAGGTCGAGCTCCCACCGGTCCTCTTCGAGCTGCGCGGCGACCTGCGCCTGCTCGGCGGCCTGCGCCGTCGACTGCAGCCGCACGAGCCAGCGCCCGCGATCCGGGTCGTCGGCGACGAGCGACCGCACCGGCGCCCGGCCCTCGCCCTGCCCGGCCACGATGCGCTGCACGACGGTCCCGTTCGGGGCCACCAGCTCGGCGGTGACCCGCGGCGAGGCGAGCACCTGCACGGCGATCCGCGAGCCGCCGTCGACCGTGAGCGGCGTGTCGACCGTCGCGCCCGGCGCGAGCGCCACCAGCTCCCGCGCGAGCAGGTCGTGGGTGCGCCCGAGCACGCGCGGGGCGTCCTCGCCCACGTCCGCGGCCGCGGCCCGAGCGCGCGGCGCCGCGGCGCCCTCGTCGTCCGCCGCCGCGCGCTTCTCGCCGGCGGGCGCGCCCGGGCCCTCGGGCAGGCCGGCCACGTGCGGGACGATGAATGAGCGCAGCACGAGGCCGGAGTCGATCATCTCGCCGTGGAGCACCGGGGCCTCGCGGACGTCCTCGAGCGTCCAGCGCTGGCTCGTCACGCCGGACACGCCGTCGCCCGGCTCGGCCGTGCCGCAGGTACCGGCGGCCGCCGAGCCCGAGAAGGCCGCGAACTGCACGCCGCGACGCTCGGTCACGCGCGTGTTGAACGCGGCAACCAGCTCGCGCCGGAGCTGGTAGACGGCGGGCACGTGCGCGAGCTCGGCGCACGGGGTGCCGAGGTTCGGCGTGCCGAGCATCAGCAGATGCTCGACCGGGGTCGCGAGGTCGGACAGGGTGTGCACGTATTGGCGCGCGATCAGGCCGCCGAGGCCGTGGGCGACGACGTCCACGCGCGCGGCGTCCTCGTCCATGCGCACGGTGCGGACCGCTTCGGCCAGGACCGCCGCGTTGCGCTCGACGCCGGGCGTCTCGCGGTCCAGCGCGGTCCAGTTGCCCGTGTCCATGCCGCCCACCGGGACGGCACGCCAGTCCGGGTGCACGCGCCGGACCTGTTCGGCCATCGCGTCCCACGCGCCCGCGGTCGCGAACTCGCCGTGCACGAGCACCAGCGGCTTCGGGCGGATCTTCAGCACCGCGCCGCGGCTGTTGTAGGTCGTGCGACCGCGGCTCGCGAGGAAGCGGATCACGTGGTCGGAGTCGGGACCGCCGGCGGCGTTCCAGGCCAGGCCCTCGGTGTCGTATTCGAGCGTGACCGTGCGCTCCTGTCCGGGCTCGAGCGAGACCGGGTCGACGGGCGCGGCGAAGAACGCGCCGACGTTCTCGTCATGGGCGTTCACGCGCGCGACGTGGTGGCGCGTGTCACGGTTGGCGACCTTCACCAGCGCGCGCACGCGGTTTCCGTCCACGGTTCCGTCGGCGCCGACCGGCGCCCACTCACCGCTGGCGACGTCGCGCTCCTGCAGGGTCACCTGCTCCACGCACACTCGGCACGGGCCGAGCGAGAGCTGGTACGCGCGGCGCACGCCGTCGACCAGGCCGGTACCGACGATCTCGTCGCGGTCGTTGATGCCCTCCGCGCTGACCAGCGACCAGCGCGTGCCGCGGACGTAGCGGTTGAGGTCCTCCATCGGGCGCCCGCGCCGCCAGCGGAAGGCGATCGTGCGCCCGAGCTGGTCTCCGGCGTGGCCGACGATCGTCCCCGCCTCGTTGATCGTCCGCGCGACGGACGGACCGCCGAGGTCGTCCATGCGCTCGAGCGTGCCCGCCGCGCTCCAGCGCGCGGCCTGGTGGCCGTGGAGCGCATGGTCGGACACCCAGCCCGCGATCTCCCCCGACTCGTTGATGCTGAGGGCCGCGCCGCTGGCCAGGCTCGGGAGCCGCGTCAGCGTCCCGCCGCTGAAGCGGATCGGCTGGCCGCAGCGGTCCGGCTCGGGCATGCCGACACAGCCGACCACGACGCCGCTGTCGCTGACGTCCGTCGCCGAGGCGTTCGTGCGCTCGCGCTCGGGCACGCCGGCCAGCACCTGGATGTCCTCCATCGGCGCGCCCAGCGGCTTGACGAACGCGCGCCAGCGGTCGCGGTCGAGCGCGGACTCGCCGACGACCGTGCCCCCGCTGTTCATGCCCTGCCCGAGCGCCCAGGTGCCGCCGAGCGTGCCCAGGTCGGTCGGGACGTCGCCGTTCCACAGCACCGCCCGCGTGTTGGCGGTGCTCGTGTCGTCGTCGGAGACGCCGACGGTCTGGCCGAGATCGTTCGCGTCCCACGCGATCGTGCGCGTCGCGCCGGGCAGGCCGGCCAGCGCCGCGGGCTGGCCGTCGCGGTAGCGCAGCGCGTGCGTCGTGCCCGTCCACGGGTCCTCCGGGCGGCCGATCTGACCCGTCATGCCGACGACGTCGCCGCGGGGCGTGATCGCGACCGCCCGCCCCTGGTGGTCCTCCGGGGCGGCCGTGCCGAGGTCGAAGATCTCGACGCCGAGCCCGACCGCCACCGCCGCCCGGAACTCGTCCGTCTCGCCGTCCTGCGCGGTCACCTGCAACCGCACGGTGTGCGTGCCGCTCTCGTCGAACGCGTGCTTGACGGTCGGTGTCGTGCCCGTGTCCCGCTCGTAGGTGCCGTCGCCGTCGAGGTCCCAGCGGTAGCCGACGATCGCCGCCGAGCCCGCCTTGGAGCCGCGCGCGTCGAACGTGACCTCCTCGTCGACGTCGGGCGCGTCCGGCGTCGCGGCGAACACGGCCCGCGGCGGGTGCACCGGCGTCGCGAAGACCATGAACTCGGCGATCGAGAGGTCCTTCGCGGCCGGGTCGAGCGGGTCCGAGAGGGTCAGCCGCACGCGGCGCACGCCTTCGATCGCCCCGGACGTGGGCCGCTGGAGGAACTTGTGGCGGTGGCCCGCCGCGAGCTGGATCGTCCCGACGGAAGCCCAGGCGCGGCCCGCCTTGTCCGAGGTCTCGATGACCGCGGTCTGCGGCATCATCCCGTCCGCGGCGCGGCAGCGCGGCGTCGGGTTCAGGGCGAAGCCGCTCACGCGCACGTCGGCCGGGAGCTTGATCTCGATCGTGCGCGGGCCGCTGTTCTCCGTGCGCCAGCCGGACTTCGCGCTGCCGTCGAGCACGGCCTGCGCGCGGCAGGAGTGCGGCGGCGGCTCGTTCTCCTGCGGCTCGCTGACGAGCTCGGCGCCCATCCGCGCGTCCGCCCAGTTGCGCCGGGCGGTGAGGTCGGCCTGAGTCGCCGGCCCGCCGACGGCCAGGTTCGGGCGCTGTGCACGCTCGTAGCCGACCGCGTCCACGGTCAGCTTGCCGTAGGTCCCGACCGGCACGTTGGCGATCGCGTACTCACCCTGCGCGTTGGTGCGGGCGGTCAGGTCCGGCGTCAGGCGCCGGCCGGCGCTGAAGCGGACCTGCGCGTTGGCGAGCGGCGCGCCGCTGTCGCGGTCGCGCACGACGCCGTGCACCACGGCGCGCTGCGCGGCCGTGTTCGGCTTGGTGTGGTCGGCCTTCGGGTCGGCGTCGTCGGCGTCCGTCGCGGCCGCGTACCAGCCCATCCCGCGCGCGGCGAACACCGTCCAGATGCGGTCCTTCTCCGCCCCGGCGAGGACGTTCTCGTCCACCAGCAGCAGCGCGTTGCGGAAGTCCAGGAACGTCGGCTCGGCCGGGACCTCGCGCAGCGCCTCGGTCACGAGCAGGCGGACCCGGTGCAGCCCGTCCTGCTGACCGTACGCGGCGATCAGCGCGTCACGCAGGTCCCACAGCGTCTGGGCGATGATCTCGCCGTCGGCGTGCGGCTCGGGCCCGTCGGCGTCGATCATGCCGTAGTGGTCGTAGGTGAAGCCGCCCTCGTCCACGGGCGTGTCGATCCCCTGATGGCGGTAGACGAGGCTCTGCGGGTCGGCGAAGCGCGCGAAGCGCACGTCCCCGCTCGCGGGCCCGTCGGCGATCGCGTCCGTGTCGACGAGCCAGTCGAGCGCGTAGAAATCGGCCAGGCCCTCGTCGAGCGCGTCGGCCTGCAGCTGCGTGAGCGCCTCCCAGCCCTCGCCGTCGGTCACCAGCCGCCCGGCGAGCCCGTGCGCGAGCTCGTGCGCGATCGTCGCCGGCTCCTCCGCGGAGCTCACCGCCGGCAGCGGCGGGCGGTGGTTGAGGACCAGCGAGAGCCGCATCACGGGGCTCGTGCCCTCCGGGTAGACGACGATGCCGCTGTCGTTGATCGTCAGGCCGTCGGAACCGGCGTTGACGAGCACCTTCACCGGGTCGTCGTCGCGGAACGCGTCGAAGCTGATCGGCGCGGCGCGGTAGTGGTCCTGGACGCGGCTGAGCGTGACGAACGCCTGCGTGGCGGCCTGGTAGCGGTTGATCCGGGTCGTGGCGGGCCGGGCCGGGTCCCACGAGCAGCCGACCGTCGGGCAGTCCTGGCCGGGGAACGCCATGCGCGTGTAGCTCCAGTTGCCGGGCGAGCTGGCGAGCGTGCGGTCCTCGGGGTCGTTCTCGCGGTCGCCGTCGAGGTCGAGCCAGACGTCGGCACGGCGGCCGAACAGCGTGGCGGCACCGGACGAGAGCCAGCCGTCGAGGCTGACCGGCTGCTGCTTGCCGCCGATGGGCGCGCCCGGCCAGTTCTCGAACGCGAGCGCGGTGGCGCGCTGGGCGCGGTTGACCCGGCGCAGCTCGGCGCCGGTGTGGGCGTCCACGAGCTGGTCGTAGAGCGCGTCGCCCTGCTCACGGATCACGCGCCAGGCGAGCTTGACGTCGCCGGTGTGCGCGGTCAGCACGAGGTGGGCGCGGTCGCCGTTGGCGAACGTGGTGGCGCGCTTGCCGGCTGTCCCGGCGCGCTTGACCGTGGCCGTCGCCGGTCCCTTCGTCCGCTTCGCGGCGGCGGCACGGGCGGCGCTCGCCGTGATCGACGGCGTCGTGTCCGCGTCCGCGATACCGGGCCGCACCTCGCCGCCGACGCTCACAATCCGGCCGTCGCGCGTGACCGTCGCCCGCAGGTCCCCGTCGATCAGCGTCACGCCGTCGCGCTGCTGGCGCCAGCGCAGGCGCGTGAGGCCGTTCGTCGTGGTCGACCGCTCCCGCTTGAGCGCCTTGACGTCCCGCGCGCGGAGCTTGCCCTGCGCGCGCACGTAGTCGAGGACGTGCTCGGCCCGGTCGCCGGGCGCGGGACCGGTCAGCGGCGCGCCGAGGTGCGCGACGGGCGCGGGACGGCTCGGGACGGGTGCGGGTTCACGCTCGGGGTCGGAGCCGGGAGCGAGCACGACGGCGAGGAGCAGGAGCGCGGCGAGCGCCGTGGCCGGGAGGGAGCGCATGGTGCGCCGAGGCTCTCAGGACGCGCGCGTACGCACATCGGGGTAATCCCTAGTGCGTATCTTAAGTCAAAGCATTCGGGTCGTCTCGGGCGTCGGGTCGGGCCGTTCGGTGGTGGGCTCGCCCCGGATCTCGAGGCGCGCGATGAACGCGGGTGCCGGCTCGGCCGTGAAGGCCTCGAGCGTGCCGTCGCGGCGCCGGACGATCACGCGGCGCGCCCGTGCGGCGGCGTGCACGGCCTGCAGGTCCCACTGCGTGGGGCGCGCGCCGGAGCTGAAGTAGACCTGGAGATCCTGGCCGATGTGGGCGAGCGTCGCGCGGTAGCCGCCGACGCTGTGGAAGCGCATCGTCGGCGGCAGGTTCACGTCGGCCCACAGCAGCTCGCGGCGTTGCAGGTCGAGGATCGCCGGGACCGCGATCTTCGCGTTGCCCTGCAGGTCGAAGCGCTGCTCGACGGTCCGGGCGTCGAAGATCGCGCCCTGCTGCGTGCGGCCGCTCATGAAGCCGGCGAAGGCGTCGGTCATCGCGTCGAACGGGACGTTGTTGTAGGAGAAGACGATCGTGACCAGGTGCGCGACGCCGGCCGCCGTCAGCTGCGGCAGGTCGAGATCGACGAACTCGGAGGCGCCGAGCGGGGCCGGCGCGGACGTCAGGTCGCCCGAGTGGGTCGCGCCCTCGTGGCGCAGCGACGCGTAGTCGCACAGGCCGACCATCCGCCAGTTGGCGTCGTAGAGCGCGACGCTGAGGTCGAGGTCCACGCGCGTGTGCTCGGGCTCGGTCCAGTGCAGGAACAGCCGCAGGTTGTCGGTGGGCGGCAGCGGGAGGCGGCTGCCGCGCGCGACGGTCCGCAGCGCGCGGGCGCTGTGACGCTCACGGAACGGGAGCGTGAGGTCCTTGGCGGCCTCGTCGAGCAGCACGGTGTCCAGCGGCTCCGCGCGGGCGGCGCGGGCGATCAGCTCGCGCTGGATGGTCTCGACGACGGCGTCGATCGTGGCCTGGTCGAGCGGCGCGCGCGTGTCCTCGGTGGCGAACGCCTTCGTCACCTCGCCCCGCGGGAAGAACACGCGCGTGGGCAGCGGCCGCGCGCGGGTGCGGATCGACGCCATCGCGGTCAGCAGCAGCGGCGCGGGGACGCTCGGCGCGGCGGCGGCGAGCGCGGGGATCGCGTCCGCGCCGGCGCGCAGGAGGTGGTCGAGGCGGCGGACGAGCTCGCCCGGGCGGCGCTGCGCGAGCTCCAGCGCGAGCTCGGCGTCCTGCGCGGCGAGCGCCTCCTCGAGCTGGGTGGCGAACGTGCGCAGGCGAACGCGCTCACGCGTGACCGTGGCGGTGCTGCCCGCGGTGAAGTCGTCGTCCACGCGCGTGCGGCGGATCGCGGCGAACGCGAGCGCCACGTTCGGGTAGCGCGCCTGGAACTCGTACGGGTGCAGCTTCTCGCCGATCCGCTTCCAGTGGGTCGCGTGGCGGCGCATGTCCTCCGCGAGCTGGTCCTGTGGGATGGCCTCCAGGACGGTCAGGACGAAGCGCCGGACCGGGCGCGGGATGTTCGGCAGCGGCTTGGGCGCCGCGACGAGGTCCGCTTCGCCGCCGAGCGCGACGAACAGCACGCGCAGCACGTCGGTCGCGGTCTTCAGGTGCGGACGGGCGACGTCGAACTCCAGCCAGGTGCCGAAGATCAGCGCCATCGTCTCGCGCACAAGGATGTGGGCGGGGACGAGCTCGACGCCGCAGTGGCGCACGAGCGTCTTGAGGTCCTCGCGGTCCTGGCGGTTCAGCGGCGTGGTCCGCGCGAGCAGCTCCGTGTAGATGGACGTCGCCGTGGCGTCCAGGTCGCGGCCGATGTCGAGCAGGGTGAGCTCGCGCGGGTCCCACAGCGGCTCGCGCTGCGGCGCGGGTTGCACGAACGGGTTGTCCAGTGCGACCCGGCGGTGGCAGATCGGGCAGGCGCTGTAGTCGGTCGCGTCCCAGCAGTTCGCGCACACCAGGTGCCCGCACGGGTCCAGCACGTACACGTGGTCGACGGTCGTGCAGTTCAGGCAGGGCTGGTCCGGGCTCGCGAACACGTGCGTGAGCGTGCGCTCGAGGTAGAGCTGGAACGTGTCCTGCGGCGTCGAGTCCGGGAAGTTGCGAAACAGCGGCACGTGCGGGACGTGCGCGCCGCGTTCGGTGGCGAGCTGCTGGAGCAGATCGTCGCCGATGCCGGCGAGCTCGGCCGAAGGCGTGACGTTCAGCTGGGCGTAGAGCCCTTTGCTGAACACGTACCCGAGCTCGGCGGCCCGCGCCTCGATGCGCGCGAGCACCTCGTCCGTGCGTGCGTCGGGTCCGCCGCCGGGCTCGAGGAACACGAGCCGCTCGCGGCGGACCATCAGCAACAGGAGAGGGGTGGAGAGCGGGCGCACTACCGGTGGGATAGGTGAGAAGGAAGCACGCCCCGGTGCCACCCCTCTGTCAACGAAGACTACGCCGCGGTGCGAATCTCATCGGCGGTGCCCTGGAGGTCGTAGAGGCCGTCGATGGTCGTGGCCTTGCCGACCTGCGTGGCGATCGTCATCGCGTGCGACGCGCCCGTGCGCCCGTCGCGCATCCCGCCGCTGTCGGAGGAGGCGATGATCCAGCGGATCCGCCCGTCCTCGACGGCGTCTGCGAGCCACTCGGCGGTCACGACCGTCTCGCGGCCGGAGAAGCCGCCGATCGCGGCCACGTCGGCGCCGGACTCGACGATTGACTGCGCCGCGCCCGACTGGCTGGAGACCACGACGGTGCCGCCGCCGTTGGCGTTGGCGTACGCGACCGCCTCGGTCAGCGCGCTCGTGTCGCCGCCGAACATGCCGCCGCCACCGCCCGGGCCGGGCGCCGCGGCGCCGCCGCTGTTCGTGCCGGACGAGCCGCTGGCGCCGGGCGCCGCGCCGCCCATGCCCGGCGCGAACCCGCCGCCGCCTGGGCCGCCCTGCCCGTTCCCACCCGGGAGCCCGCCGCGGCCACCGCCCATGCCCTGCGACGCGGGGCCGCCCGCCGGGAACGTCGAGCTCGTCGCGTGGCCGAGCGTCCGCACCGCCCACGACGCGGGTGCGAACAACAGAAGGCCGACGGCGGCCGCCGCCGCGATCGCGCGCAGCTTGGGTGCGAACACGATCACCGCCGCCGCGACCGCGCCGAGGACGAGCAGCACGCCCGTGGCCCAGCTGAGGTCGGTGGCGCTGTCGGCGATCACGACGATCTCGGTCGCGAGACCGCCGGCGATCAGCAGCGGACCCCACGTGCGGCTGCGCAGCAGGCTCCAGCCCGCGCCCACGAGCAGCGCGGTGAACGGCGCGAGCGCGGCCACGTAGTACGGGTGGAAGATGCCCGAAGCGCGGCTGAACGCGACCGCCGTGACCGCGAACGCGCCGCCGACGGCGATCAGGTAGCCCGTGCGCGCGTCGTCGCGCCGCAGGCGCGAGGTGAGCAGCAGGCCGAGCGCCGCGACCAGCGCGAAGCCGATCAGCCAGCCCGCCTGCCCGCCGAGCGCCGCGTTGAGCAGGCGCGCCGGCCCGGCCTCGCCGCCGAACACGCCGCCGCCTCCGCCGCCGGGTCCGCCGTCCTGGCCGAACAGCCGGCCGAGGCCGTTGTAGCCGAGGATCAGCGACCAGATCGAGTTGTCGTCGGTGCCGGAGACGTACGGGCGCTCGCTCGCGGGCGTCAGCCACAGCAGCATCGGCCACGCGAGGCCGACCACGGCCATCGCCGCGCCGCCGACGAGCAGCTGCTTGGCCGCGGTGACGCGGCCCTTCGGCGCTACGCAGAACCACGCCAGCGCGAGCCCCGGGACCACCAGCAGCGCCGCGGCCATCTTCGTCTCGAACCCGAGGCCGACGAACACGCCGCTGAGCACGAGCCACTTCAGGCTGCCCTCGCGCCGCAGGCCCCGGTCGAGCGCCCATACCGCGGCCACCAGGCAGAGCACGAGCAGCGCGTCCGGGTTGTTGTGGCGCGCCATCGCGACCGTGATCGGCGTCAGCGCGAGCGTCAGCCCGGCCACGAACCCGGCGGCGCGGCCGAACCGCGAGCGCGCGAGGTCGTAGGTCAACCCGACGGTCGCGACCCCCATCAGCGCCTGCGGCACCAGCAGCGCCCACGAGTTGAACCCGAACACGCGCGCCGACAGTGCCTGCACCCACAGCGCGAGCGGCGGTTTGTCCACGGTCTGCAGACCGGCGGCGTCGAACGAGCCGTACAGGAACGCGTGCCAGGACTGCGTCATCGACCGCACGGCGGCCGCGTAGTAGTCGTTCGCGTAGCCGTTGAGGTCGAGCGCCCACAGGTTCAGCCCTCCCGCGAGCGCGAGCAGGACGAGCAGCTCCGGTCGCTGGACGAGCGCCCGGAGGGCAGAAAGAGAACCGGCCCGGCGGCGCGGCTGATCAAGGGCGAGGGTTGACATGCGCCCACCATCGACCTGCCGGCTGCGAGCGGCCTGGGCGCACCCTCAGAGGTTCCTGGGAACCGGCAAGCCGCAAATGTCACAAGTCCGTCCGGAAAGCGTGAAATGTTTCCGCGCCATGGACGACGCCGCACGGTTGAAGGAGCTGGGCTACGAGAGCCGCTTCGAGCGGCGGATGGGGCTGTGGGAGAACTTCGCGCTCGGGTTCACGTACCTGTCGCCGGTCGTGGGGATCTACAGCGTGTTTGCGCTCGGGTTCGTGGCCGGTGGGCCGCCGATGATCTGGAGCATCGTGATCGCGGGGATCGGGCAGCTGCTCGTGGCGCTCGTGTTCGCGGAGATCGTCGCGCAGTTCCCGGTCGCGGGCGGGATCTATCCGTGGGCAAGACGGCTGATCGGCCGGCGCTGGGCCTGGCTGACCGGCTGGATCTACGGCTGGGCGCTGATCGCCACCGTCGCGTCCGTCTCCACGGGCGCGGTGGTGTTCGTCGGCAGCCTGTTCGGCTTCACGCCCACGCGCACCACGACGGTGTTGATCGCGGCGGCGCTGATGGTCCTGTGCTTGCTGATCAACTTGAGCGGGACGAAGACGCTCGGCCGCGTGGCGATGGCCGGCTTCGTCGCCGAGCTCATCGGCGCGCTGGCCGTCGGCCTGTGGCTGCTGCTGTTCGAGCGCCAGCACGACTTCAGCGTGTTCTTCGACTCGCTCGGGACCGAGGGTGACGGGAGCTACCTCGGCGCGTTCCTGGCGGCGTCCCTGCTCGGCCTGTATCTGTTCTACGGCTTCGAGGCCTGCGGTGACGTGGCCGAGGAGGTGCCCGACCCCGGCCGCACGATCCCGAAGGCGATGCGCCGCACGATCTACGTCGGCGGCGCCGCGGCGTTGCTGATCACGGCCGCGCTGATACTCGCCCAGCCGAACTTCAGCGCGATCATCAGCGGCGAGAACGCGGACCCGGTCGGGTCCGTGTTCAGCGACGTGTTCGGCAGCGTCGGCTCGAAGATCATCACGATCGTCGTGCTGATCTCGTTCGTGTCCTGCATCCTGAGCCTGCAGGCCGCGGCCAGCCGGCTCATCTACTCGTACGCGCGCGACCGGATGATCGTGGCGAGCGACGCACTCAGCCGCTTCTCCCCCGAGCGCCACGTGCCGCCCGTCGCGCTCACCGTCGCCTGCCTCACCCCCGCCGCCGTCGTGGCGATCGCCGAGATCGTCAGCGAGAGCGCGCTGCTGAAGGTCATCTCGTTCGCGTCCTGCGGCATCTACATCGCGTTCCAGATGGTCGTGCTGGCCGCGCTGATCGCGCGCTCGCGTGGCTGGAACCCGAGCGGCAAGTTCACGCTCGGCCGCTACGGCTTCCCGGTCAACGTCGCCGCCCTCGTCTACGGCGTCGCGGGCGCGCTGAACCTGGCGTGGCCGCGCGGCGGCGACGAGGTCGCTTGGTACGACAACTGGATCGTGGTGCTCGGGTGCGGGATCGTCGCCACCGTCGGCGTCGCCTACATGCTGCTCGCCCGCCCGTACGAGCGCAGCGACGCACCGTACGGAGACGCGACCACGATGCGGGCGACTCCGTAGACGGCGTCATCCACGCCGTCGGCAAGACGATCGGCCCCGAGGATCACGAGTAGTTTCTACGGAACGTCTTTGTGGCCGACCCCGACGGGGAAGCCCGGTTCGCAGACGACCATCAAGACCATGACGACGAACGAGACCACCGCCCCCAATCAGCCCGGTCCCATCGGCTTCGCCCGGATGGCGGGCTCGTCGATCGCGGGCCGTGACGCCGCCCCCTGGGTCACCGACTTCCTCAACGCCGCGTACTACCGCCGGGCCCGCGAGGAGCGCGCGGTCGACGACTTGCGCCTCGCGTTCAGCGTCCTGACGACCTACTGGTACCGCAAGGACCCGACCCGCCGGCTGCGCGTCACCGACCTCCCCGCCTTCCACCGCGCATTCGGCGGCGAGCGCTTCGGCAACAAGGGCTGGCTGGACCGCGAGGCGCTCGAGCGCGGCGCCGCCGCCCTGATCGGCGACTGGTTCCCCGAGGCCTACGCCGACGCAGAGCGCCGCGGCTG
This sequence comes from Solirubrobacter deserti, assembly GCF_003344625.1. Lineage (GTDB taxonomy): Bacteria > Actinomycetota > Thermoleophilia > Solirubrobacterales > Solirubrobacteraceae > Solirubrobacter > Solirubrobacter deserti. The sequence goes on from NZ_QPKJ02000001.1 coordinate 1,332,669, forward strand.
GGGCATCGCCTTCGAGACCCCCGAGGACAAGGCCGCCTACGACCACGCCCACCGCCTCGCGCTGGCCAAGGTGGGCGAGCTGACCGCCGAGTCCGCGCCGCTGGACCAGCAGGTCTGGCACACCTACGACCCGGTCGAGATGCCGTCCGCGGAAGCCGTGATCGCTGCGCTCACGAAGCCGGAGACGTGGCCCGACTACGCGTCCGAGCTCGGCCGCTTCACGCCGCTGCGCCCGGGTGGCCTGCTCAACCAGACGTTCGAGATCGAGGTCGCGGCCGGCACGGACAAGCCCGTCCCGCTGTGGACGCGCGGCTACGTGACGATCACGACGCTGGTCACCCCCGAGGACCCGAAGGCCCTGCACAACTGGTTCGAGGGCCTCGAGGCCGGCATGAAGCAGCACGGCGAGCCGCGGATCGTGCCCGAGGGCGGCGAGCCGCTCGTCGGCTTCGACCTCACGACGCACGCCGGCCACTTCATGGGCTCCGGCCACAACCGCCTCGTGCTCTACGCGCTCGACGGGAAGGCCTACGCGCGCGCCGCCGGCACGTGGGACCCGATGAGCTGGCACCTCGACAAGGCCTACCAGAGCCAGGGCAAGGACGCCCAGCACGCGTTCTGGGGCGTCGGCAACGAGCCGGAGCTCAGCATGCTGCACCAGATCGCGATCGCCCTCGGAGCCCAGTGACTGACGCGATCGTCATCGGCGCGGGCCCCAACGGGCTCGCCGCCGCCATCCGCCTCGCCGAAGCCGGGCGCCAGGTCCTCATCCTCGAGGCCGCGGACGCGCCCGGCGGCGCCGTCCGCACCGAGGAGCTGACGCTGCCCGGCTTCCTCAACGACACGTTCAGCTCGGTCTATCCCGCCACCGCCGCCTCCCCCGTCTTCGCCCGCATGCCGCTGGCCCAGCACGGGCTGGAGTGGTCGCACCCGGAGGCCGCCTACGCGCACCCGCTCCCGAACGGCGAGGCCAAGCTCCTGTACCGCGACCTGCAGCGCACGATCGAGAGCCTCGGCCCGGTCGACGGCCCGAAATGGGCGCAGTTCGCCAGGCCGTTCCTGGACAACTTCGACGCCGTCCGGGCGACGATGCTGTCGGGGTTCCCGCCGGTCGGCGGCCCGATCAAGCTGCTCGCCGGCGCCGGTCCGATCCGTCTGCTCGACTTCGCCCGCCTGCTCCCCGGCAAGGCCACCGGCCTCGGCCGGCGCCTGTTCCACGAGCCGAGCTCGCGCGCGTGGCTGTACGGCGCCGCCATGCACGGCGACACGCCGCCGGACGGCAACGGCTCCGCGATCGCCGCCTTCTACCTCAACCTGCTCGGTCACGCCGTCGGCTGGCCGTCCCCGAAAGGCGGCGCGGAGCGGCTCACCGACGCGCTCGTCAGCTACTTCAAGAGCCTCGGCGGTGAGCTGCGCTGCAACGCGCGCGTCATGAAGATCACCAGCGCGGAGGGCAAGGTCACCGGTGTCGAGACCGCCGACGACCAGTTCCGCGCGAACCTCGTCATCGGCGACGTGATGCCGAGCGCGTTGACCCAGCTCGCCGACCTCCCGACCTGGTACCGCACGGCGCTCAACCGCTACAGGCTCGGCGCGGCCACGGTGAAGGTCGACTGGGCGCTGGACGGGCCGATCCCGTGGGAGAACCCGGACGTCCACCGGGCCGGGACCGTGCACGTCGCCGGCTCCGAGCAGGAGTTCCTCGACTCCGTCAACCAGGCCCGCCACGGCCTGTCCGACAACCCGTTCCTGCTGCTCGGCCAGCAGAGCCTCGCCGACCCGACCCGCGCGCCCGAGGGCAAGCACACGGCCTGGGCCTACACCCACGGCCCGCAGAAGGGCGTGGACTGGGTCAAGGACACGCCGGAGATGGCCGAGCGTATGGAGAAGCAGGTGGAGCGCTTCGCGCCCGGCTTCCGCGACCGCATCCTCGCCCGCCACGTCCAGGGCCCGCGGGAGCTCGAGGCGCGCAACGCGAACCTGATCGGCGGCGACGTCGGCGGCGGCTCCTATCGTCTCAACCAGGTCGTGTTCCGCCCGCTGCCCAAGCTCACCCCCTACGCCACGCCGCTCAAGGGCCTGTTCATCGGCAGCGCCGCGACGTTCCCCGGAGGCGCCGTCCACGGCGTGCCCGGCGACGCCGCCGCCCGTGCCGCGCTGAAGTGACCAGCCTGCATGCAGGGACGTTGACCAGCGCCGCCAAGTCCTGGGTTCCCAATTGATCCCGGCACTGCCCCACCGCGCGCTGTACGTGGCGTTCGACCGCTTCCCGTCGCGCAAGGGCAGCGCCGTCCACATCGACCGCTTCGCCCGGGCCCTGTTCGAGCGCAGCGGCGGCGGGCTGCTGTACGTGCTCGGCGGTGACGGGCTGCCGCCGTACCAGCGCGAGGGAAACGTCGAGATCGTCCGCTACATGCGCGAGGCCGAGCACGTGCTCGAGCGCGCCGCGGGCTTCGGGGCGCGCCTGGCCGCGCTGCTGCAAGACCTCCCCGACCTCGAGATCGCCCACTTCCGGGATCCGTGGGGCGGCGTCCCGATCGTCGAGCACGGCGGATCGTTCACCACGGTCTACGAGGTCAACGGCCTGCCCTCGATCGAGCTGCCGTTCCTGTATCCCGCGATCCCCGGCCTCGACCGGATGGCCGAGCTCGAGCGCCGCTGCCTGGAGGCGGCGGACATCGTCATCACGCCGTCGCAGGTGACGGCGAACCGGCTGCCCGTGCCCGCGACCGTCATCCCCAACGGCGCGGACATCCGCCCGCAGGCCGAACCTCCACCGCTGCAGGACTACCTCCTCTACTTCGGCGCGCTGCAGCCGTGGCAGGGCGTGGACACCGCGTTGCGGGCCGTGGCCCGGCTCGGCCTCCCGCTCGTGATCTGCGCGTCCGTGCACCCGCGACGCGCCAAGGCGTACCGCAAGCTGGCCGAGCGGCTCGGCGTCGAGGTCCACTGGCACTTCGCCCTGCCCGAGGAGGAGCTCGCGCGCTGGCGCGACCACGCGCTCTTGAGCCTCGCGCCGCTGCGCGACTGCTCGCGCAACGTGCACCAGGGCTGCGCGCCGCTGAAGATCCTCGAGTCGATGGCGGCCGGCGTACCCGTCGTCGCGTCCGACTTGCCCGCCGTCCGCGAGCTCATCACGGACGGCGAGACCGGCCGGCTGGTCGCCCCGGACCGGCCCGGCGAGCTGGCCCGCGCCATCCGCGTGCTGCTCGACTTCCCCGAGGAGCGGGCGCGGATGGGCGCCGCCGCGCGCGCCCACATCGAGCGCCACTTCACGTGGGAGGCGAGCGTGGCGCGCCTTCAAGCCGCCTACGGTGAGAGGATTCCGGCGTGGCCAACACCGTGAAGCAGGCGTTCAACGCCCTCACGCCGCAACAACAGGAGATCGTCCGCACGCGCCGCTTCTCCGGCGCGCGCACACCGGACGAGTGGATCGCGCTGCTCGGGCCGGTCGCCGAATACGACCGCCACGCCGATCAGGTCCGCCAGGGCGGCGGCGGCTTCTTCGCCCGCCGCTACGCGCGCAAGAACGACGTCCCGAACGGGTTGCGGACGTTCGCGTTTCCGCTGCTGGCGATCCTGCGCGAGGACATCGAGCCCGGCGCGCCGCTGGAGCTGTGGGTCGATCTCAGCGGGCCGCTGCAGTCGGGCAAGGCGACCCGCAGCACGCCGCCGTACAAGAAGCCGCCCTACCGCAAGATCGTCGACACCTTCTACGACGACATCTGGCTTCAGGGCCGCACCCGCTTCGCCGACGGGTCGCGGCTCCAGTTCGCCGTGATCGACCACGTGCGCTCCACCTTCAAGGAGAAGAAGAACCCGCGCGGGAAGATCAAGCGCAAGACCAAGAACAAGAAGAAGACGGAGCTGACGGTCACGCTGACGGCGTCCAACCGCATGTACGCGAAGACCGCGGGCGGGCGCGCGGCGCCGAAGGTCAAGCTCAAGCCCGCCGACAAGCACACCAAGGTGACGCTGGGCGGCACGCTGGTCGCGCCGAACATGGAGGCCGTCCCGCAGCTGGAGTCGCTGATCGAGCTCATCTCGGGCGCCTACGAGCGCGTCGCGCCCGCGCGGAGGAAGAAGCTGTGACCGCCGCGTTCGGAGGGCTGGACCTGTGCTCGTGCAAGCGCGGCTTCTTCACGCTGCGCGACTGCGCGAACTCCGCGGTCGCCACCTGCAGCGTGTGCTCGCGCCGCATCTGCCCCGAGCACATCACCCAGGCCGGGATCTGCGTCGAGTGCGCCGCCAAGCGCGAGGAGGACGCGGCGCTCGACGAGGACGCGACGGGCTACGCCATCCGCTCCCGCCACCGCTGGTACCGGACAGGCGACTACTCGCCGGTCTACTGGGGCACGGGCGACCCCTACTGGAGCGACACCGACTACCGCTGGTACGACGACCCCAACGATGACGACGACGGCGGCGGCTTCGGCGACTCCTGAACCGCTCCGCGCCCTCTGGCTGACCGAGACGTACCCGCCGAGCCGCGGCGGGATGGCGCAGTCGTGCGACCGGATCGTCCGCGGGCTGCGCCGCGCGGGCGTGCTCGTCGACGTCCTGCACTTCGTGCCGACCGCGCGCGGGTTCCGGCCATGGGTGCTGGAGGAGCAGGCGGGCGGGCGCTATCTCAGCTGCGCGGTGGAGGACGACCCGGCGCACGCGCTCAACCGGGCGTGGGCGACGCTGCAGGCGCAGCCGGTCGCGTACACGCACGTCGTCGCGTTCGGCGGCTCGCGCCCGATCATGGCCGGCCCGGTGCTCGCCGCCTGGCTCGGGGCGCCGCTGATCACGCTGATCCGCGGCAACGACTTCGACGCCGCCGTCTTCTCGATCCGGCGCCGGCCGGTTCTCGACGACGCGCTGCGCCGCAGCGCGCTGGTGATCGCCAACTCGCGCTCGAAGGTCGAGCGCATCGCGGCCATGCACCCTGAGACCACCACCCGGTGGATTCCCAACGGGATCGAGCGCGAGTGGGCGCTCGCGCCGTCCGACCGCGCGCACGCCGCCGCCTGGCGGGAGGGCCGTGACCGGCTCACGCTCGGCCTGTTCGGCCAGCTGAAGGCCAAGAAGGGCGGCGTCTTCCTGCTCGACGCGCTGCTGCGCTCCGGCGTCGCCGACCGCTTCCACCTGCTGCTGGCGGGCTGGATGGCGCCGGACATGGAGGCCTGGCTGGCCGAGCACGAGCTCGAGCACACGGCGCTGCCGTTCCTGGACCGCTACGAGCTGCTGCCCTGGTACGCCGCGTGCGACTTCTTGGCGATCCCGTCCTTCTATGACGGGCTCCCGAACGTGCTGGTCGAAGCGGCCGCGCTCGGCGTCCCGATGATCGCCGCGCGCGTGGACGGCATGGCCGACGTGCTCGCCGACGGCGAGACCGCGTTCCTGTTCGAGCCGGGCGACGAGCCCCGCGCCGCGTGGGCGCTGCAACGCGCCGCACGCCTGGACGCCGCCGGGCGCGAGCGGATGGCCGAAGCGTGCCGCGAGCTCGCCCGCACGACGCTCGACGGCGACCGCGAGATCGCCGCCTACGTCGAGGCGCTGCACGAGACGCGCGCGACGCGCCTCGCGGCGGTCCGATGACGCGCCGCCGCCGCGTGCGGGGCGCGCCGCCCCGCTCCCGCGCGCACTCGGCCCGGCCCAATCCCACGGGCCCGTGATCCTCTACTACGCCCTCGGCGGCGGGCTCGGCCATCTCACTCGCGCGCGCAAGGTCCTCGGCGACCGCGAGGACGCCGTCCTGCTCACCGCCTCCAAGCACGCGCGCGACCCGCGCGTGACCGCCGGGCGGCCCGTCATCCCCGTCCCCCGCCGGCTCGGCGAGGACCGGGACGCGTTTCGTGCCTGGTTGCGCGCGTTGCTCGACGACCTCCAGCCCGACGAGCTGCTCGTGGACGCGTTCCCCGGCGGGATCCTCGGCGAGCTGTGCGGCCTGGAGCTCCCGCGCGCGCGGCTGGTCGCCCGCGCGCTGCGCTGGGACGCGTACGCGCCGCGCCTGGACGGGCCGCTTCCGCGCTACCAAGCCGTGCACGCGCTCGAACCGCTGCCGTACGCGCCGCCCGGCCCGATCACGCCGCTGACACTCCCCCACGCCGCGCCGGGCGCGGCGCTGCACGACGGCCCGCACACGCTCGTCGTGCACGCCGGTCCCGAGCACGAACTCGATCAGCTGCTCGCGCACGCGCGCGGGAAGACGCTCGTGATCCACCCGAAGCACCTCGACGTGTATCCCGCCGAACCGCACCTCGTACACGCCGAGCACATCGTCACTGCGGCCGGCTTCAACGCGATCCACGAAACCGCTCCGCATCGGGACCGGCACACCGCGGTGCCGCTGCCGCGCGCACTCGACGATCAGTACGCCCGCGCTGCAATGATCCGCGCATGAGCGCACCGATGCCGGGCTACTACGATCAGCAGCAGCCGCCTCCGGGGTTCCACGACACGCGGGTGATCCGCAGCGTCGGGCGGTGCTTTCTCCTGCTGCTCGTGAGCGGCGGGCTGTGGGCCTTCGCGTGGATCTACCACACCACCCGCGAGGTCTCCAACAAGGTCAACAACCCGGCGCCGTCACCGGCGTTCCGCACGGTGATGTACGTCGTGCCGATCGCGAACTACGTGATGTGGTTACTGGCCTGGAAGGACATCGAGGAGTACTGCAAGCGCGCGCGCTCGGAGGACTTCCCCATGGTGCTGTTCTTCATCCTCACGCTGATCCTCGGCTTCCCCGGGATCTTCACCTTCCCGATCGTGCAGTCGCGGATGAACCAGGCGCACCGCGCGGCCACGAACGGTCAGGCGACCAACGCGCCGATGCAGACGATCGACTGGGTGTTCATCGCGCTCGGGCTCGTGTTCTGGGCCCTCTTGTGGTTGTTCATCATCGTCGCGATCATCGCGGGGTCGTCGAGCTAGTCGCGAGCGGGCGCACGGCGCCCGCAATCAACGCGGCCAGCCCGAGCAGCGCGATCACCGCGATCAGCGCGCGCGAGACGCTGCTGTGCTCGCCGAGCACGCCGAGCAGCGGCGGCCCGGCCAGGAACGCGCAGTAGGCGATCGAGGAGACGACGCTCACCCGCGCCGCGGCGAGCGCGGGGTCATCGGCCCCGGCGCTCATCCCCACCGGGAATCCAAGCGCGAGGCCGGCGCCCCACAGCACGGCGCCGGCGATCGCGACGCCCGTGCTCGGCCCGAAGCAGAACAAGCCCAGCCCGATCACCGACAGCACCGCCAGGCCGCGGACGATCTTCACGCGCCCGTGGCGCTCGAGCAGCCCCGGGCCGACCCAGCGCACGGCGGTCATCGCCGTCAGAAAGGCGGCGAGCCCGAGCGTCCCGATCGCGTCGGCTGCGCCGTGGTCCTCGATCAGCGCGACGCCGATCCAGTCGTTGCCGGCGCCCTCGGCGAACGCGAACGCCAGCACGAACACGCCGACCAGCAGCGTCCGCGGCTCCTTCCAGGCGCGGAAGCCGTAGCTCGGCGCCTCGTCCTCGTCCTCGCGGTCGGGCAGGAACGCCCGCACGGCCAGCGGCAGCCCCACCGCCACCGCCGCGCCGACCACGGCGAGGTGCACGGAGACGGGCACGTCGAGCGCGACCATCGCCACACCGCCGAGCGCGCCGCCGACGGTGCCGAAGCTGAACCCGGCGTGAAAGCGGGGCATGATCGCCCGCCCGATCCGCTGCTCGACCAGCGCGCCCTGGACGTTCATGGCCACGTCCCAGCTCGCCATCCCGTAGCCGGTCAGCACCAGCCCGAGGACCACCGGGATCACGCCGACGTCCAGGCTCAGGGCGACGCCCACCAGCGCCGTCCCGCTCAGCGCGCTGCCCACGGCCACGCAGCGGCGGGAGCCGAAGCGGTGGATGATCGGCCCCGAGAGCGGCAGCCCGACCACCGAGCCGACCGCGATCGCGAACAGGACGAAGCCGAGCTCGGCCGCGCTCAACTCGAGCTGCGCCTTGACCTGCGGGATCCGCGACGCCCAGCTCGCGAACGCGAAGCCGTTGACGACGAACGCCGCGTAGACGGCGCGGACGGCGGCGGACTCGGGGCTCATACTGGCCGCCACCCATGTCGCAGATCGCTCCCGACGACCCGCACGCCGACGACGTGCACGCCCTCCTGACGAGCCACCTGGCGTTCATCCGTGCCCACACCGGGCCCGACGACGACTTCTCCCTGGCGGCCGACGAGCTCACCGACGCCGCCGTGACGCTCTACAGCTTCCGCGCCGGCGACGGCGAGCTGCTCGGCGTCGCCGCGCTCAAGCACCTCGACGACACGCACGCCGAGCTGAAGTCGATGCACACCGCGGAGGCCGCACGCGGGCGGGGCGTCGGCCGGGCGCTCGTCGCCCATCTGCTCGCCGTGGCGCGCGAGCGCGGGTACGCGCGCGTGAGCCTGGAGACCGGGTCGGGCCCCGAGTGGGTGCCGGCGCGGACGCTGTACGCGCGGGCGGGCTTCTCCGAATGCGAGCCGTTCGGGAACTACACGCCCCACCCGGCGTGCACGTTCATGACGCGCGCGCTGCACTAGGCGCCCAGCGTCAGCAGCCGGTCCGGGTGCTGGTGGTCGACCTGGAGCGTCGTGTGATCGATGCCGAAGCGCTCGTGCAGCAAGGACTCGAGCTGACGCCGGCGGCCGTGGCAGTCGTCGCCCTCGCGGACGAGGACGTGCGCGGCGAGCGCCGGGAAGCCGGACGTGACCTCCCACACGTGCAGGTCGTGCACCTCGACGACGCCGTCCGCGCGGGCGAGCGCGGTGCCGACCTCGTTGATGTCGATGTCCTTCGGCGTGCCCTCGAGCAGGATCCGGCCCGAGTCGCGCAGCAGCCGCCAGCCTGAGCGCACCATCAGCGCGGACACGAGCAGCGCCGCGATGCCGTCCGCCTCCCCGAAGCCCGTCAACACGATGACCACGCCCGCGATCACGGCCGCGACCGAGCCGTAGAGGTCCATCAGCACGTGCGCCATGGCCCCTTCGACGTTGAGCCCACGGCGCTCGGAGCGCGAGAGCGCCCACGCCGATGCGATGTTCACCAGCGCGCCGAGCACGCCGACGACGATCACGAGCCCGCCCTCGACCTCCGGCGGCTCGAACAGCCGCCGCACGGACTCGAGCGCGAGCACGCCGGCGAGCACGAGCAGCGTCGCGCCGTTCGCCTGGGCCGCGAGGATCTCGGCCCGTCCCAGCCCGAACGTGAAGCGGCGCGTAGGCGGCCGCGCGGCCAGCCCGGCCGCCACCAGCGCGAGCGCGATCGCCCCCGCGTCGGTGAGCATGTGCGCGGCGTCCGAGAGCAGCGCGAGCGAGGACGCGATCAGACCGACGACGACCTCGACGACCATGAACGAGACGATCAGCAGCAGGGCGACGGTCAGCCACCGGCGATCCGCGTCCGCGGACGGCCCGTGGCTGTGACCATGCCCGTGCCCATGATCGTGCGCCATGGCGCACGATGCTAGCTACGCGGTGCTGACCGCCAGGCGGGGCTCCACCGGCGTCGCGTTGCGGAACAGGTCGAGCACCGGGCAGTGGGCGTTGCCCGCCTCGGTGCCGATGGCTTGCTCGTTGGCTTCGATCGCGGCGGTGACCGACATACTCGACCTCCTGGGAGGAAATAGTGGAAACCCGGTCGGGTTTATCGGTACGCTACCCGGCATGACCCATCCGCTGCACCGCCTCCTCGAGCTCAGCCACCCCTCGGCTCAGGTCGCGGTGCCCGGACCGGTCGAGCCGGCGCTGATCTCCTACTACCTCGAGCTGATCGGTGTCGGGGCGGGAGACCGGATCGTCGAGAGCGTATACGAGCCGGAGCCCGCGGTCGTCTCCCTCAACGACCTGCGGGCGGCTCGCGTCCCGCTCGCCCCCGCGGACGCCGACCCCGCGGCCACCGTGCGCGTCCGCGTGCGGGCCGACCACTCGGTGCAGGTGCTGTCCGCGCACGACCGGCTCCCGGACGGCGGCACGCGGCTGTCCTCCGGCGCGGCCTACATCGACGAGCTCTACCGCCACGGCGCGCGCACGGGCGCGCGGGTGGCGGCGAACGGCTTCACCGGCGCCTTCGCGCTCGACTTCGACCAAGCCGCCGCCGCGATCGGGCCGAGCGACCAGCCGGAGGAGCACGCGCACGCGACGCTGCTCGCCCTGCGCGCGAACGCCTTCCGCGCCGGCACCGTCTTCTTCGACGGCGACTGGCGTGAGGCCGTCGCGGCCCTGCGCGCGTCCGGGGCCGCCTGGAACCCGATCGCGCGCGCGGGCGTGGTGCTGTACGGGCTGGAGTCGCTCGCGGACACGGGCGAGCTGAGCCTGGTCGCGCTCGGCAACGCGCGCACGGAGGCCGAGCAGTGCTTCTACGCGGGCGCGGGCGCGCTCGCCGCCGTCCACGCGGCGACGACGTTGCGCTCGGCGGCGTAGGCGTCGAACGACCGCGGCGGGCGTCCGGTGACGCGCTCGACGTCGTCCGTCGGGCCGTTCGCGCTCGCGCGGATCAGCCCGGTGAGGTCGGCCAGCAGCTGGGCGTAGTCGGCCGGGACGCCGTTGGCCATCAGGTCGTCGCGCCACGCCTCCGGCGACGGGTCGACGTGACGGACCGCGCGGCCCGACGCCGCGGTGATCTTTTCCGCCACCTGCGCGAACGAGAGCGCCTCCGGCCCGGCCAGCGTGTACTCGGCGCCGGCGTGCGCGTCCGGGTCCAGCAGCGTCGCCGCCGCGACGTCGGCGATGTCGTCGGCGTGGATGAAGGCCTCCGCGCCGTCGCCGGTGGGCGCGACGACGATGCCGTCGCTGACGATCGTGGGCGCGAAGAAGAACTCGTCGAAGTCCTGCATGAACCAGCCGGGGCGCAGGATCGAGTGGGTGAACGCGGTCCGGCGGCCGAGCTCGAGCTCGACGGCGCGATGGGCGTTCTCCGGCGGCGCGAGCTCGACGCCACGGGCGCTGAGGAACGTGACGTGGCGGACGCCGGCGGCCTCGGACCGGTCGAACAGCTGCACCGCGTACCCGACGTAGCCGAGGTCGAAGTCGGGCGCGACGACGTAGACGGCGGCCGCGCCGGCGAGCGCGGCGTCGTAGGTCGAGGGGTCGTGCCAGTCGAAGCGCACGTCGGCGTTCTTGCGCGCAGCCGTGCGGACCGTCGCGCCCGCGGCGCGCAGGCGAGGAGCGATGCGGCGACCGGTCTTGCCGGTGCCCCCGAGAACCAGAATCGTGCTCATACGTGCAGTTCACCGCACAGAATCGAGATGATCCATGCTTGATCCGCTCTCTCAGATATGCGATCGTCTCGCCTCGTGGACTTGGTGACAGACATGCTGGAGCGCGCACGCGCCCGCGGCGCGTGCTTTTCGCACTCCGTCATCCGCGGTCCGTTCGGGCTCGCGTTCGACGCGGTCGCCGGGCTCGCCGTGCACGCCGTCGTGGAGGGCGAGCTGTTCCTGTGGACGGACGACCGGACGCGCTGCGAGCGGCTGATCTCGGGCGACATCGCGCTCGTGCGCGGCGGGCTCGACCACTGCCTGGCGACCTCGCCGGACGCGGCGCTGACGCCGCTCGACGACTTCCTCGCGGACACCCGCGTGTCCGAGCGCCGGTACGCGAGCGGCACGGAAGGCGACCCGGCCGAGTTCTTCTGCGGCGCCTACATGTTCGAGGGCGACCTGTGCGACGAGCTGCTGCGCCGGCTGCCGGACACGATCCGCCTGCGGCCCGCGGCGGGCAGCGCCCTGCGTACGACGCTCGACCTGCTCGCGCGCGAGATGGACACCGACGAGCCGGGCCAGCAGACGCTGCTCGACCGGCTGCTGGACGTCGCGCTCGTCCAGGCGCTGCGCGAGCACTTCACGGCGATGCGGGAGGACGCGCCGGCGTGGTACCGCGCATCCGCCGATCCGCAGCTCGGCCCGGCGCTGCGCGCGGTGCACGCCCGGCCGGACCACCCCTGGACGGTCGAGTCGCTCGCCGCCGAGGCCACGCTGTCACGCGCGGCGTTCGCCCGCCGCTTCAGCGCAGCGCTCGGCGTCGCGCCGCTCACGTACGTCACGAGCTGGCGGATGGCGCTCGCCCGCGAGCAGCTGCGCGACTCCGAAGACCAGATCGCCGCCGTCGCCTCCGCCCTGGGCTACGCGTCCGAGTTCTCGTTCGCCGCCGCGTTCAAGCGCCACCACGGTCTCGCGCCCGGCAAGTGGCGCGCTCAGGCGCACCTGGCCTCGGCCACCAGCTGATCGTTCGGCCCGCCCGCGTCGTCGGACTCGAGCACGATCGAGTCGACCTGGAAGGCCTCGCCGGCCACGACGTCGTCGGCCCAGCGGTACACGTGGACGTCGATCGTGTTGCCGTCCGCGGTGGCGACGTAGCTGGCGGACACGCGCTGGAAGGAGCCCGTCAGCGTCACCTTGCCCTCGGCGGTCGCGGCCGAGCCGGCGTCCGTGCCGGGCTTCCACTCGCGGATCGCGATGCACACCGGCTTGCCCTCCGTCGACTCGGTCGCCCTGACCCAGGCGCTCGCGGTGTAGTGCCGGCCCTTCACCGACCCTTCGACGACCGAGTCGGGCTCGTCGTCGACCGCGTACTGATCGCCGTCCACGTTCGACGTCACGCGCGCGACCTGGCTGCCGTCTCGCGCGCCGTCGGCGGCCTCGACCACCATCGTCGACTGGAACGCCACCCAGCCGCTGGTGCCCTGCTCGAACGAGCCGTTGGTCGCCAGGTCGTCGACGGGCTCCTCCCCGCCGCCTCCGAGCAGCACCACGACGACCACGACCGCCGCGATCACCGCGAGCGCGGCGGCCACGAACGGCCACCGGCGCGGGCCGGCGCGCTCGGCCGGCGTCCCGTGCACGCGGCCCGGGTCCACGTGCGGCGCGAGCGGACCCGGCGGAAGGTCCGGCGGCGGCGGCGCGTAGGGCGTGGCCGTGACCGGCAGCGCGGGCGCCGTCTCGTCCACGACCAGCACCTCGCCGGGGTGGTTGAGCAGCCGCGCGTCACGGCGCCAGCGCGGGCCGAGGACGTCGACGACGATCTCCTCGAGCGCGTCCCAGGCGGCCGCCGCCGACGGCGGGCGCTGCCGGCGGTCCTTCTCGACCATCCGCGCCACCCACGCCGCCAGCCGGGGGTCGGCGTCTTGCACGGGCGGGATCGGCTCGCTGGCGTGCCGCATCAGGACCGCCACCGGTGCCTCGACGTCGTGGAACGGGCGCCGCCCCGTCAGCAGCTCGTACGCGAGGCAGCCCGTGCTGTAGAGGTCGGTCCACGGGCCGACGTCCTTGCCCAGCGCCTGCTCGGGCGCCATGTAGGCCGGCGTGCCGATCATCATCCCCGTGGACGTCTTCAGCGTGCCCGCGCCGACGGCGTCAGTGGCCTTGGCGATCCCGAAGTCGGCGACCTTCACGCGTCCGTCCGCGCTCACAAGCACGTTCTCGGGCTTGAGGTCGCGATGGACGATCCCGGCCTGCTCGGCCGCCATCAGCCCCGCGAGCACGCTCTCGAGCACGCCCGCGATCTGCGGCAGGTCCAGGTGGCCGACGAACGGCCGCAGCGAGCCGCGCTCGAGGTGCTCCATGGCCAGGAACGGGACGCCGGCGTGCTCGAAGTACTCGAACACCGTCACGATGTGCGGATCGCTGAGCGACCCGGCCAGCCGCGCCTCGCGCAGGAAGCGCTGGACGTCCTCCCCGCGCAGCGCCCGCAGCTCCTTCAGCGCGACGAGCCGCTGCAGGTCCGGCTGTCGCGCCAGGTGGACGATCGCCATCCCGCCCTCGCCCAGGACCCGTAGCACTTCGTAGCGCCCAACGGTAGGCGCGGCGTCAGACACCGGTCAACGATCCTCTGTAGTAGATAGGGCGTTACAACTCGTTCACGATTCGCAACGGCAAGCGGTCCAGGGTCCCGGGATGGACTCGACTCGCCGTTCCTTCATCCGGGGCATAGCCTCCGCGGGCGCATCGACTGTGGCCGCGGTCGCCCTGGACCGTACCGGCTACCTGGACACCGCGACGGCACTTGCCCAGAGCGCCACGCCGAGCGACTTCTCGGCCTTCCGCGCCATCGCGGCCTCCTCGGCCGATGCGTTCGAGGTCCCGGCGGGCTACCGCGCGCAGGTGATCATCGGCTACGGCGACCAGGTGGCCAACGAGGACGGCACGGTCATCACGTACGGCTACAACAACGACTTCCTCGCCTACTTCCCGCTCAACGGGTCCAGCGAGGGGCTGCTGTTCATCAACCACGAGTACCCCGCGCCGTTCTTCCAGCACGGCGTGACCTCGGCCCCGGCGAAGACCGCCGCGCAGGTCGAGATCGAACGCGGGTCGGTCGGCAACTCGGTCCTGCACGTCCGCCGCGCCGCGGACGGCACGTGGTCCGTCGTGTCCCCGTCACGCTACAACCGCCGCATCACCGGCGGGGGCCCGACCCTGAACTTCACGGGACCGCTGGCGAACAACCCGGCCTACCCGGGCATCGGCGCGACCGCGAGCGGCTCGCTGGCGAACTGCTCGGGCGGCATCACGCCCTGGGGCACGGCGCTCAGCTGCGAGGAGAACTACCAGGACTACCTCGGCTACGGCTGGGACCAGGCCCGCACCGGCACGACCGACTACATCAACGGCAACGGCTCGGATGCGTCGGCCCAGCCGGCCAAGTACGGTTGGGTGTGCGAGCACGACCCGTACGACCCGAGCTTCGTGGGCCGCAAGCACACCGCGCTGGGGCGCTTCCGGCACGAGAACACGGCCTTCCGCGCGCTGGCGAACAAGCCGTTCGTGCTCTACATGGGTGACGACGTCAACAACGGCGGCGTCTACAAGTTCGTCTCCGACCTGCCCTACCGCCCCGGGCGGCGCGAGGAGAACCTGCGCATCCTCGAGTCCGGGACGCTCTACATCGCGCGCTGGGACCGCAGAGCCGGCGCACCTTCGACGGGAACTTCAACCTCACGAGCGAGACGAGCGGCACCGGTTACTGGCGCGAGGTCCAGGAGGGTGAGCTCGTCGACACCCAGGCTCGCATCCGGGCCGCAGTCGGCAACAGCGAGTTCGACACGCACTACGCGACCAACCGGCCTGAGGACGTCGAGGTCGACGAGGACGGCACCGTCTACATCGCGCTGACCAACAACAGCACCGTCAACGACACCCACGGGTCGATCCGGCGCCTGCGCGAGGCGAACAACGACCCGGCCTCGGTCGGCGCCGGCGCGCAGTTCACCTGGGAGGACTGGTCCGCGGGCGGCCCGACCGGCCGTCCCGAGCCGGGTGAGCAGGGCTTCTCGTCACCGGACAACCTCGTCTTCGACAAGGCCGGCAACCTCTGGGTCGTCACCGACGTCTCCTCGAGCGCGCTCAACAACGACCGCACGACGACCGCCCAGCGCGTGCGCTTCCATCAGAACAACGCCGTCTACATGGTCCCCCGCACGGGTCCGAACGCCGGCGTCGCGTTCCGGTTCGCCAACATGCCGGTCGAGGCCGAGGGCACCGGTCCGTACTTCACGCCGGACGAGCAGACGCTGTTCGTCAACGTCCAGCACCCGGGCGAGGAGACCCCGTCCGTGAACAACGGCGGCGTGTACGGCAACGTCACGACCTACAGCTCGTACTGGCCGAAGGGCAACAAGACCACGGGCCAGAACCCCTCGACCCCCGTCCCGTCGCTGGTGGCGATCTCCAAGATCCCGCCCGGCCAGGAGCCCCCGCCCGGCGGCGGCAACGTCATCCCGCCCCCGCCCGGCGCGGACAAGTCGCCGACGTACATCTCGTTCGTCTCGGCCGGCCGCCAGAGCCTGGCGACGCTGATCGGCAGCCGCGGCACGTCGTTCAAGCTGCGGGTGGACGAGCCGTCGACGCTGATCGTCACGCTCTACGGCCAGCTCACCACGCGCAAGGGCCGCCGTGGCAAGCCGCGCCGGCTCGCCCGCGTCACCCAGCGCGTCACGGCGCCGGGCGAGATCACGGTGCGTCTGCGCCCGGCCGCCGCGCTGCGCGTGCTGCTGCGCCGCGAGCGCACGGTCCCGGCGTCGCTGGCCGTGACCGCGACGGACGCGGCGGGCAACAAGTCGACGCGTACCAAGCGGCTGTCCTTCCGCCGCTCCTAGCCGTCCGGCGTGGCGGCGCGTGTTGGCGCGCCGCCACGCCCTCAGCTGCTGTTCGACAACTGATCGCTCGGCGCGGTCTGGAAGCCGCGCCGCTGCATGTCGCCCCAGGACTTCTTGCCCCGGATGAGATCCCAGAACGCGACGCCGCGCCAGAGATCCGTGAGCTGCCGGTAGCCCAGGTTCTCGATCGCGGCGTACGCGGACATGCGCAGGATCTCCCGCCCGCGCGGGTGGCGGCGGAACGAGAACTCCTCCAGCGCGAGCGCGCTGATCGAGAGCAGCTGGCCGAGCATCACCGCGAACACGAAGAAGGCGAGCACGAACGGCCAGGACAGCAGGCCGAGCGCCCACGAGATCGGCAGCACCAGGTAGCCGAGCAGCGCGATCGGCGGGCCGAGCAGCTCGAACACGATGAAGTACGGCATCGCGAGCATCCCGAGCGCGCCGTAGCGCGGGTTCAGCGTCATCCGCTTGTGCCGCCACAGCGTCTCGAACAGCCCGCGCTGCCAGCGCCGGCGCTGCCGCGACAGGACCTTCAGCGTCTCCGGCGCCTCCGTCCAGCACACCGGGTCCGGGACGAACTGCACGCGGTACTCCTGGCCCGACTCCCGCATGTGCCGGTGCATGCGCACCACCAGCTCCATGTCCTCGCCGACGGTCGTGTGGTCCCAGCCGCCGACGGCCTCGACCGTCGAGCGCCGGAACAGCCCGAACGCGCCCGAGATGATCAGCAGCGCGTGCAGCTGGCTCCACCCCACGCGCCCGACCAGGAACGCGCGGAAGTACTCGACCACCTGCAGCGTCGCCAGGCGGTTCTTCGGGAGCCGGACCTCGGTCACGCGCCCGTCCTCGACGGTGCAGCCGTTCGCGATCCGGACGATCCCGCCCGTGGCCACGACCAGGTCGGGGTCGTCGAGCAGTGGCTTGGCGACACGCAGCAGCGCCTCCGGCTCGATGATCGCGTCGGCGTCGACCGCGCACACGTACGGGTAGCGCGCCGCGTCCACGCCCGCGTTGAGCGCGTCCGCCTTGCCGCCGTTCTCCTTGTCCACGACCAGCAGCTCCGGATGCCGCGGTGAGCGGTAGGTGCCGCGGATCGGCGCGTGCGCGACCGTCCCGCGCAGCGCCCGCGGCGCCTCCACCAGGTCGAACGCGTCGTGCAGCTGCTGCAGCGTGGAGTCCTTGGAGCCGTCGTTGATCGCGATCACCTCGAACTCCGGGAAGCGCAGCTGCAGCAGCGCGTGCACGCTCTGGACGATCCCGGCCTCCTCGTTGTAGCCCGGCAGCAGGATGGAGATCGGCGGCGTCAGCGGCGAAGCGAGCGCCTCGTCGATCGCCGCGTACTCGAGCGAGTGCAGATAGCGCGTGATCGACCGCCAGGCGAGCGCGGTGAATGCGATGTAGAGCAGGTTCAGGACGGCGAAGTAGGCGATGACGACGACGCCGAACGCCTCGATGACATCGCGGATCACGCGGGCTCCAGCTCGGCCAGCGCGGCGGCCTCGGCGAGGTGCGCGCTCGCGCCCTCGACGCCCCCGAGCCGCATGGCCTTCATCGGATCGATCGCGGCCAGCGCCTGCGCGGCGGCTTGAGCGGGGTCGTACATGTCGTCAGAGGCCTGCCGGACCAGTGCGTCGAAGGCGTCACGATCCCCGATCCGCCCCAGCGCGTGCGCTGCCGCGGTACGCACGAACGGCGCCGGGTCGTTGAGCGCGCCGCGCAGCCCGGCTGCGGCGCGCCGCGTCCCGATCCGCCCCAGCGCCCGCGCCGCCGCCGCCCGCACCTCGGCGTGCTCGCCCCAGGAGCTCGCGGCGATCGCGTGGTCCTCGCGCAGGGCCTTGTCGAGCGCGTCGGCGTCGGTCGCGTCGCCGGTGAAGCCGAGCAGCTCGATCGCGTTCGCGCGCACGCCGGGGTCCGGCGCGTCCAGCAGCGAGCGCAGGCCCGGTGCGGCCTTGGAGCCCATCGCGAGCAGCGCGCCGCCCGCGATCGCGCGCGGCACCTCGCTGCCGGCCAGCGACTCCACGAGCCGCGGGACGGCCGCCTCCGCCTCGAGCATGCCGAGGCTGCGCGCGGCCGCTGAGCGCACGTCGCGCGCGCGGTCGTCGAGCGCGCCGATGAGCGCGTCCACGGTGCTGAGGGCGCCCATGTCGCCGAGCGCGAACGCCGCCGTGGCGCGTTTGGCCGACCGCCGGGACCGCAGCTGGCCCAGCTCGCGCCGCACCGCGCCGCGCTCCTCGAAGAAGGCCGCGATCCGGTCTCGCGGCTCGCCGCGCAGCTTGCGGGCGTAGCGGCCGAGGATCGCCGCCAGCGCGCGTTCCTGCGCCGCCGACAAGCGCCCGAGCTCCGGCTCCTCACCGTCGACGAGCTCGAGCGCGAGCGGCGTCAGCTCGTGCTCGAGCGCGGCGCGCCGGCGCTCGGTCCGGCTGAGCGCGACGCGCCGGGCCACGAGCACGACCATGGTCGCGACGGCGAGCACGGACAGCGCACCGCCGAGCAGCTGGAGGGCGTCGATCACCTGACGCTGCGCCTGGCCAGGATCGCCTGGACGCGGGAACGCAGCTCCTGCGGGCTGAACGGCTTGCGCAGGTAGTCGTCGGCGCCGGCCTCGAAGCCGCGGCTCACGTCCGCCTCCTGGACGCGCGCGGTCAGCAGGATCACGGGGATCGCGGCCGTCGCCTCGTCGTCGCGCAGCTGGCGCGTGACCTCGTAGCCGTTCAGCCCCGGCATCATCACGTCGAGCACGGCCAGGTCGGGCTTGTGTTCGCGCGCGGCGGCCAACGCCTGTTGACCGTCGGACGCCGTCACGACCGTGTAGCCGGCGCGCTCGAGGCGGAACGAGACGAGCTGGAGGATGTCCTCGTCGTCGTCGGCCACCAGCACCGTGCGCGGACCATCGCTCATCTTGCCGTCACCTCGTGGATGGGAATGGGGAGCTCCACAGTGAAAGTCGTACCAACACCCTCTTCGCTCTCGCAGGCGACTTCCCCGCCGTGGCCCTGGGCAATCGCCCGGACGATCGACAGGCCGAGCCCGATGCCCTGCACGGACGCCTCGGTCGCGGCCTTGGTGCGGTAGAAGCGCTCGAACAGGCGGTGCTGCTCGTCGGAGGCGATCCCGACGCCGGTGTCGGTGACCGCGATGAACGCGGAGCCGTGGCGGCGGCCGGCGCGCACGCTGACGCTGCCGCCCGCCGGCGTGAACTTGACCGCGTTCGCGATCAGGTTGTCGACCACCTGGAAGAGCCGGTCGCGGTCGCCGTCCAACGCGGGCACCGGCTCGGTGTGCGCCGTCAACGTCACGCCGGCCTGGTCGGCGCGCGGGCGCCCGGCCTCGACGGCCTCCAGCACGACGGCTTCCAGGTCCACCTCGTGCCGGTCCAGGTTGAGCGTGCCCGCCTCGACCTGGGCGACGAACAGCAGGTCGCCGACCAGCCGCAGCAGCCGCCGCGCGTTGCGCTCGATCACATGCAGGAACTTCAGCTGCTCCTGCGGGACCTCGCCGGCCTCCTCCTCGAGGATCAGCTCCAGGTACCCGAGGATCGACGTCAACGGCGTGCGCAGCTCGTGCGAGACGAGCGCGAAGAACTCGTTCTTGAGCCGCTCGGTTTCGGTCTCGGCGCGCCGGCGCTCGAGCACCTCGGCGACGAGCTTGGAGATCGACTCGAGCGCGTCCGTGAGCTCCTGGTCGAGCGGGACGCGGCGGCGCTGCCAGAACTCGAACGAGCCGAAGCCGCCGGGCCCGTCCGTGATCGGCATCGACACCGACGTCGACAGCGGCTCGCCGCCGTAGTCGGGGTCGCGCCACTCGGCCGCGCGCCGCTGCTCGCCGGCGAGCGGGTCGGGCACCCAGTGCACGGCCACGGGCCAGTGCAGCGCGCGGCCGAGCGCCTCGAGGATGCGCGGGACGACGCTCTCGCCGGCGCCCGCCTCGGCCAGCGCCACGCCGACCGCGCGCTGGGCCTCGCGAGCGCGCTCGCGCGCGACGCGGCCGCCGATGTCGCGCACGAACCCGTTGACCTGCCACGTGTCGCCGACCTTCAGGGGCGAGACCGAGACCTCGATCGTCAGCCGGCTACCGTCACGGTGCACCGCGGGCAGCTCGAAGCGGCGCGTGTCGGTGCGCGTCGCCAGCAGCTCTTCGTGCTTGGCCCGGTAGGCGGCGCGCCAGCGCTCGGGCAGCAGCAGCTCGTCGACCAGCTGCCCGCGGGCCTGCTGCTCGCTGTAGCCGAACAGGGCCGCGGCCTGCGGCGTCCACGCGGTGATGCGGCGGTCGGCGTCCACGGCCACGAACGCGTCGTGCGCGGTCTCCAGCACGGCTCGGTTGACGTCGGCCTGGTGGCGCGCGGTCTCCAGCGCGAGGGCGTTGGAGAGCGCGACGGCCGCCGCGTCGGCCATCCGCTGCAGGGTCGCGAGGTCGCGCGAGACCGGGTCCAGGAGCGTGATGACGCCGATCGGGCGCCCCGAGGTGGCCAGCGGGAGCAGCAGGTGGCGCAGGAACTCGCGCTCGACGGTCTCCGGGGTGAAGCACGGCGGCAACCTCGCGGGGTCGATCGCGGCCGTCTCGTACAGCGACAGCCCGCGCTCGACCGCGATCGGGTCGGCGACGTACAGCGCCCCGCCGCGCGCCCCGGCGACGGTGCGGAGCTTCGCCAGCAACAATGGCGCCAGCCGGTCGAGCTCGACCTCGGAGGTGAACGCCGACACGACGTCGTGGAAGGTCTCGATGCGCGCCTTCTCGAGCTCGAGCTCGGCGACGGTCGCGGCGAGCTGGCCGCGCTGGGCCTCGAGCTCGGTGTTGTGCTGCTCGAGCTCCTCCCGGGCCTCCGCGAGCGACGCGGCCATCGCGTTGAACGACCGCGCCACGTCGGCCACCTCGCTCATCCCGTCCTCGGGCACGCGCGTGTCCAGGTCGCCTCCGCGCACACGGCCGGCGGCGCGCGCGAGGCGCTGCAGCGGCTGCGAGACGTGCCGCGCGCTGAGGAAGACGACGGCGGCGAGCAGCAGCGGGATCCCGAGCAGGCCGAGGAGCGCGAGCGTGGTCGCGCGCCCGGTGGCCCCGTCGAGCCCCTCGCGCTCGTTGCGCGCGACCTCCGACTGGCGGCTCACGAGCGTGCCGACGAGGCCGCGCATGCGGTCGACCTGGCGCATGCCGGCACCGGTCGCGATCACCTGCGCCGCCGCATCCGGGTCCCGCTGCGCGCGCTCGAGCTGATCCTGCTGCCAGCCGCGGTAGGCATCGCCGGCGGCCACGAGCTCCCGCGCCGCGGCCGTCTGCGCCGGGTCTCCGGCGCTCGCCGCGAGCAGCGCACGCTCCGCTGCCGGCAGCGCGGCGACGGCGCGCCGGTACGGACCGAGGAACTGCTCGTCGCGCGAGACGACGTAGCCTCGCAGGCTCGTCTCCATGTCGATTACGAGGCTGAGGACGCGGTTGACCGCCGACGTGCGCGCGTTGGCCACCTGCAGGCTCTTCGACGCGTCGCGCGCGTCGTGCACCAGCGTCAGGACCACGGCGAACGTGCCCGCGCAGAGCAGGAACGCGAGGCCTCCGGCCAGGAGAAGCCGAGCGGTGAGTCCGCGGATCACTGTTCCCGTCAGGATTGCCGATGTCGACGCGGTCAAAACCGCGCCGCTTGCGTCTACTTTCGCACCTTCACCGTCATCGTCATCTCCTCGTGCAGGGTGCACACGATCTTGTACGTGCCCGGGACCGTGAGCTTGCGCTTGAAGCTGTAGTCGGTGGCGGCCGCCTCGGACTGGAACGGCTTGACGCCCTTGGGGCCGGACTTGAGCTTGACGTCGTGCACGTCGCCCGCCTGCTCGAAGTCCGGCCAGCGCCACGCCACGGTCGTGTTCCGGGCCACGGTGAGCTTCGTCGGCGCGTAGTAGTTGTCGCCCATGTCGACCGTCTTGGTCCTGGCCAGCGCGGCCGACGCCGCGGCGCCGAACACCTCGAGCGGCTCATAGCCCGGCTTGGGCGGATGCGGGCGCTTGACCCAGCCGGTCAGCGCGCCCTTGCCCGACCACGCCAGCATCTGGTTGCGCGCGTCGGCGCTGAACGCGTTGGTGCCGCCGCAGCCCGCGAAGGTGGACCCGTCGGCCGGGAACATCGACGTGGCGCCGCTGAAGCAGTTGTTGGTCCCGCTGCCGTCGTAGACGATGTCGCGCCCGTTGAGGTCGGTGCCGTTGAGGCCCCACTGGTTGTTCTGGATGACGTTGTTGCGCAGCACGCGCGCTTCGGGCGGGTCCTGGAGCAGGATGCTCTCGACCGCGACGACGCCCGCCAGGTAGTTGCCGTGGATGCGGTTGTTCTCGATCCGGTTGCCGCGCCCGCCGAGCAGGATGATCCCGGTGCCGACCGGCGCCAGCGCGGGGACGCCGGACTCGCGCCGCGGGAACGGCGGGTTGCCCTCGTGGAAGTTGAAGTTGTTCCAGAAGACGTCGTTGTCGATGATCACGTTGTCCTCGGCGGGCGGGAACTTCTCGCTGTCGAGCGCGTTGGGCGCGATCCCGAGCGCGTTGTTGAAGAACTGGCTCTTGGTGATCGTCACGTACCGCATGTTCGTGGCGCTGAAGCCGAGCGGGCTGCCCCAGCCCTTGACGTTGCGCACCATCGTGCGGACGGGTGAGGTCTGCGGCGGCGTCTGGCCGATGTAGAACGCGCCGTCGTTGACGTAATAGGCCTCGGAGTTGAGGATCTGGCCGCCGATGGTGTTGAACGCGTACAGGCCGTAGACGCCCGTCTGGCGCGCGATCAGGTGGTTCATCGTGTAGCCGTTGAGGTTCGTGAAGAAGAACCCGTTGGCCTTGTAGCCGCGGGCCATGAAGCCGTCGACGGTCACCTCGTCGGCGTCGTTGACCGCGACGCCGTTCTGCATGTTGCCCTTGGCCTTGAGCAGCACCTTCGCCGGCGCCTTCGGGTTGCCGATCAGTTTCAGATAGCGCTTCTTGGTGCCCTGGATGCGCACGGCCTCCCGATAGGTGCCGTTGCGCACGCGGATCGTGTCCCCGGCCTTCGCCTTGTCCACGGCCTTCTGGATCGTGGAGAAGTCGCAGCGGCCCTGCTGCTTGCAGACCGTGTGGGTCTTGAACGGGCCCCTCGGCTTGGCGGCGACCGGGCCGGGCTCCTTCGGCTCGGGGTAGGTCTGCGCGTAGGCCGCGGGCGCGGCGAGCAGGACGGCGGCGACGGCGATGGCGATGGCGCGCATCTGGGCTCCTATTCGACGAGGTACCAGCCCGCCATGCCGACGTCCTGATGCGAGAAGACGTGGCAGTGGTAGAGCCAGCGGCCGGGGTTGTCCTCCACGAAGCGCGCTCTGACGCACTCGTTGGCCCCGAACCCCGGGTTGTCGGTGAAGGCCCCCGCCGCGTCCTTCCAGCGGTGGCCGTGGATGTGGAACGTGTGGAAGTTGTTGTCCTGGCCGAAGACGTTGAGCTCGACGTCCTCGCCGGGCCGCGCGCGCAGCGTGGGCGTGTTGCCGGCGTAGGCGCGGCCGTTGAAGCAGTGGAAGTTGCGCTCCAGGCGGGTGACCGGCGGGCTCAGCTGGTGCGCGAACAGGTTGAAGACCCGGTCGGGCTTCTTCTCGCCCTTCGGGCGCACGACGATCGCGCCGAACAGCCCGCGGAACGAGTTGAGCGTGTGGTTGGGCCCGTGGTCGTGGTACGGCCAGGCGCCGACGGAGTCCGGCGTGCACTCCCACTGGTAGGTGAAGCTCTCGCCGGGCGCGACGAACCCGCCGTCGCGCGTGAACTCGCCCATGTAGGCGCCGTCGTACTCCGGGTTGTACTTGACGCCGTGCGGGTGCATCGTGACGCCCTGCTTGGTGTCCGCGTTGCGGAAGTGCACGACGAGCACGTCGCCGACCTCCGCCTGCAGCAGCGGACCCGGGATCGTCGGGTGGTCGACCAGGTGGCCCGCGAAGCCCGGCGTCATGCCGCGGTACACGAACGCGGTGAAGACGTTGCGCCCGCCCGTCGCGCGGCCGTGCCACTCGTCCTGGCCGCGCGGCGTGATCGCCCAGCGCGCCGGCTCGGCCTGGACCCAGTACTCGCGCCGGATGCCGCCGGGCTGCGGCTGGAGCTGCGGCAGCCCCTGCGCGGCCCGCGCGCGCGGCTTGTTGATGCGTGCCGCGGCCGCGTCGGCGCGTTCGAGCCCGCCCGGCGCGGAGACGTCGATCTCCTCGCCGCCGATCGTGCACAGCAGCGCGACACCGCCCGCGAGGCCGAAGAACGACCGCCGCGTGGTTTGTGCCGATCCGCTCATGGACCGCGCGCAATCTAGTACGCGCGTACTCGCCCCGCAAGTACGAACGTACCGGGCGCTTTGTGGGCGCGGCCGGCTTCGTCGCCACCTTGGCTTGGAGATCGCTTCGCGGATCTCCCGGGTACTGTTGGCGCTCTCATGCCCGCCACACGTGCCGAGGCGTCGCAACGGGTCCGGGACGCGATCGTCGCCGCGACCGTGCGGATCGTCGCGCGCGAGGGCGTCGCCGCCGTCACACACCGGCGCGTGGCCGCCGAGGCCGGCGTCGCGCTGTCCTCGACCACCTGGCATTACGCCACCAAGGCCGACATCCTCGAGGCCGCGCTCGTCTGGACGGCCGAGCACGAGGTGGCGAGCATCGCGGCGATCGCCGACCGGCTGACCGGGTTCGACGTGGCCGCCTGGGCGGACGAGCTCGCCGACTGGCTGCTCGCCCAGCTCGGTGAGGAGCGCGAGTTGACGGTCGCGCTGTATCGCCTGCAGGCCGAGCTGCTCGGGTCCGAGGGCGCGCTGGCCGTGCACCGCCAGTGGGGCCGCGGGCTGCGCGCGCTCGGCGACCGCGTCCTCGGCGAGGCCGCGACGGTCGACGTGCGGCTCGTGATCGCGGCCCTCGACGGGCTGCGGATGAGCGCGCTGGCGTCCGGCGTCGCCGACCGGGACTGGGTCCGCGCTGCGGTCCGGCGACAGCTGGAAGCGCTGCTCGCCTGAGCGGCCCGGCGCTAGGTGCCGAGCGTGCAGTCGGACGGGCGGCCGCTCTCGAACCCGCGCAGCCAGGCGGCGCGGCGTTCGTCGGGCGTGCCGTGGTGCTGCTGGTTGTTGGTGTCGAAGTCGCCGACGGCGAGCGCGGTGCCGATCGCCTCCTCGATGTCGCCCGGCTCGAGCAGGCCCTGCCGGTAGACTGAGTTGCCCCAGGTGCCCGCGAAGCAGTCGGCCTGCAGCTCCAGCGGCCGCACCGTCGGCCCCCGGAACTGATCGAAGACGCCGAACTCGTGCTGCAGGTTGTGCCCGTACTCGTGCGCGACCACGTAGGCGACGCCGAAGTCCCCGGCGGCGCGGCCGTCGCCGGGCAGCCCGCGCAGCACGCCGTTCCACAGCGCGCCGGCGAACGCCTGCGAGACGTAGATCGTGTCGTCGCCCGAGCAGTAGAACGCGGCGTCGTCGCCGGCCGGCCCGCACGCGCTCTGCGCCACGCGCCCCGGCGGGACCCAGACGTAGAACACGCGCGGCTCCGGCAGCCCGTTCTCCCGCAGCGTCTGCTGCCAGTAGGCGTGGATGTTCTGGACGATGGTCGTCAGGAACGCCTCGACGTCCTCCTCCCCGCGCCGCACGTCCGGGCTCGTCTCGCGGGCCTCGGGGATCGCGCGCTCGATCTCGTCCAGGATCTGCTCGAAGCGCGAGCGAAGCTCGTCCGCCTTCGCGCGCGCCCGCTGCTCGAGCTCATCGACACGGTCGCGCAGGTTGCCGGTGTCCTCGGACCCGCACCCGCCCAGGCACAGCGTCAGCGCCAGCAGCATCACCAGTCGTCGCACGCCGCGAGCCTACCCACGTCGCGGGCGTTCACGAGCGGTGCGCGCGGCGGTGCCACGTTCGCGCTCGAACAAACCGCCGGGCATGGGTCCGGCGAGGGGTTCGCGCGCGGTAGTCTCCGCGCGCTCTGTCTCATGAGCCCGACTTCCGCGCCCTCTTCGAGCACGCGCCGGTCCCGCTGCTCGTCCTGGACCCCGGTCTGACGATCGTAGGGGTCACGCGGGCGTACCTGGACGCGACGATGACCGAGCGCGAGGCGATCGTGGGGCGTGGCCTGTTCGACGTGTTCCCGGACAACCCGGACGACGGGGCCGCGACCGGCGAGGCGAACCTCGGCGCGTCGCTCCGGCGCGTCATCGACACCGGCAAGCCGCACACGATGGCGACGCAGAAGTACGACATCCGAAGCCCGGACGGCTCGTTCGAGGCCCGCTACTGGTCCCCCGTGAACTCGCCGGTGTTCGACGCGGCGGGGCAGCTCGCGTACATCATCCACCGCGTCGAGGACGTCAGCGAGCTCGTGCACGTCAACGAGCAACTGCGCGCGGCGAGCACGGCCAAGGACGAGTTCCTGTCGCGCATGAGCCACGAGCTGCGCACGCCGCTGACGGCCGTGAGCGGCTTCAGCGAGCTGCTGGCGCTGGCCGAGCTCGAGCCGCGCCAGCGCGAGTGGGCCGGGCTGATCCGCTCGGCGAGCCAGCACCTGAGCCGGTTGATCGACGACGTGCTCGACATCTCGCGGATCGCGGCCGGCCGGATGTCGCTGTCGCTGGAGCCGGTCGCGCTCGGCCCGCTGCTCCACGACGTGCTCGAGCTGCTGCGCCCGCTCGCGGGCCGTGACGACATCACGCTCGAGCCGGTCACCTCGCCCGGCGGCCACGGCTACGCGTTCGCCGACAGCCGGCGGCTCAAGCAGGTGCTGATCAACCTGGTGGTCAACGCGATCAAGTACAACCGCCACGGCGGCACGGTGCACATCGCGATCGGGCCGGGCAACGCCGACGCGGAGCTCGTCCGCATCGAGGTGCGCGACACCGGCCACGGGATCGAGCCGGAGGCGCGGGCCAAGCTGTTCGTCCCGTTCGAGCGGCTGGGCGCGGCCGAGTCCGGCATCGACGGCATCGGGCTCGGCCTCGCGCTCTCGCGCAACCTCGTGGAGGCGATGCAGGGCGAGATCGGCGTCGAGAGCGTGGCCGGCGAGGGGTCGACATTCTGGATCGAGCTCGCGCGCGGGGACGAGGTCACGATCGCCGACGCGACCGACGGCGGCGCGCTGGTCACCGACCTCGAGTACGACGGCGAGCGGCGCGTGCTCTACGTCGAGGACACGCTGGCGAACATCCGCCTGATCGAGGCGATCCTGCAGGCGCGGCCGAGCGTGTCGCTGCTGCCCGCGATGCAGGGCCGGCTCGGGCTCGAGCTCGCCCGCGAGCACCTGCCGGACCTGATCCTGCTCGACATCCACCTCCCGGACCTGGACGGCGATGAGGTGCTGGCGCGGCTGAAGGCCGACCCGGCGACGCGGCAGATCCCGGTGGTCGTGCTGAGCGCGGATGCGACCAAGTCCCAGACCAAGCGGCTGCTCGACGCCGGCGCGGCCGCGTACCTGACCAAGCCGATCCAGGTCGCGCGGCTGCTGGAGACGCTCGACGCGCACCTCGTCACAAATCCGGACGGCCGGGCCAAGTTGCCCGTGAATGGATCGCAGCGATGAGCAGTTGCTCGCCGAGAGCGGGCGTGATCGAGCGGCGTTCGGCGTCTTCTACGAGCGCCACGAACGCGCGGTGCTGGGCTTCTTCGGGGCGGTCACCCGCCGCCCCGAGCTGGCCGCGGACCTGACCGCGGAGACGTTCGCGGCCGCGCTGGACGGCGTCGACCGGTTCGACCCTGAGCGCGGAACCGCCCGCATGTGGCTGTTCGGGATCGCCCGCAACGTGCTCTCGGGCAGCGCCCGCCGCGGGCGGGTCGAGACCGCCGCGCGCCGCCGGATCGGCCTCGAGACGCTGGTCCTGGCGCCGTCCCACGTCGAGCTGATCGAGGCGCTGGTGACCGCCGAGGGCGACGCGATCGTCGAGGCTTGGCTCGCCGAGCTCCCGCCTGACCAGGCCGCCGCCCTGCGCGCCCGCGTGCTCGACGAGCGCGAGTACGCGGACATCGCGAGCGACCTGCGCTGCTCGGAGGCCGTCGTCCGCCAGCGCGTGAGCCGCGGCCTCGGCCGCCTCCGCCGGATGCTCGGCGAGGGCGCCCGATGACGATCCTGCCGCACCTGCGCGACGCGCTCGTCCGTGCCGCCGACGCGCGCGCGACCGCGCAGACCGGCGCCGGACGCCCCTCCGGCCCCGCCGACCTCGCCGCCCCCGGCCGCCCCACCGACCTCGCCGCCCCCGGCCGCCCCACCGACCCCGGCCGCCCCACCGACCTCGCCGCCCCCGGCCGCCCCACCGACCTCGCCGCCCCCGGGCGCAACGACCTCGCCGCCCCCGGTCGCCGCAACGACCTCGCCGCGCCCGCCCGTGCGCCCCTCCTCCCCCATCTTCGCGACGGGCTGCTCCGCGCTCGCCGGCCCCGACGGCGTCGGCCCGCGCTCGTCGGGCTCTTCGTCGCCGGCGGCCTCGCCGCGACCGGGGGCGCGCTCGCGGCCACGGGCGTGCTCCAGCTGCCGCCGGTCGGCGAGCCCGTTCAGCCCAAGCAGGTGCAGCGCGATCCCGCCGTCGGCTCCGGAACCGCCCGGGAAGGCGCGGCGCAGCTGCTGGCGCTGCGGGTGCCCGACCCGCACGGTGGCCCGCCGTGGGGCATGCGGCTCGTTCCGACCACGCGCGGGATGCTGTGCGTGCAGGTCGGGCGGGTCGTCGGCGAGCAGCTCGGGCTGCTGGGCCAGGACGGGGTTGCGAACGACGACGGCCGCTTCCACCCACTCCGGAACACGGTCGGCGGCGCGCCCGACACTCCGTGCCAGCTGCCCGACGGCAACGGCCGCTTCTTCCTGGCCGTCGACAAGCTCAGCTACGCGAGCGGGGAGACGCGCGAGCGCGCGTGCCGCGGCCCGCTCGACGGCGACCGGGACAAGCCGCGCTGCAACCCGGCCAATGCGCGGCGGATCGCGTTCGGGCTGCTGGGCCCGGAGGCGACGAAGGTCACGTTCACGGACGGCAGCGCGCAGGTCCCGCTGGCGCCCGACGGCGCGTATCTGTACGTGACCGACCGAGGGACCGACGAGACGGTGACGATGATGGGCGGCGCGCCCACGGCGGGCTTCCCGGGCGGGGCGATCACGCGCATCGACTACCGCGACGGCACCAGCTGCCCGGTGCCCGGAACGCCGCGGGTCTGCGAGCCGAAGGGGTACGTGGAGCCCAAGCAGGTCGACGCCGCCTCGCTGCGGCGCCCGCTGCGCGTGACGGCGCGGCGCGAGCGCGGGTTCACGTGGTTCACCGTGCGCTTCCGCGCGCCCGCGGCGATCACCGGCGCGGGCCAGGAGTACCGCCTCGAGGGCCGGTTCCCGCGCAGCGCCGACAAGCGCTGCCGCAGCGTGGTCATGTTCACCCCGAGCCGGCGCAACTACGCGCGCGGCGACACGGTGGAGCTCGAGGGCGTCGTCGGCAACCGCTGCCACGGAACCCTGGAGGGGCGGGTGGTGCTCACCGCCGCCACGCGCGAGGACGGGGAGCTGATCGGCCGCTTCACGCGCCGGGTCGCAGGCGGGCGGAGCGATCGGCCGTGATGTAGTCCGCGCTCGCCATCAGCACGAAGCGCAGCACGTCGCCGCTCTCGGTGACCACGAGCGCGGTCCGCCCGCCGTCCTCGAGCCGCTCGACCACGCCGGGCTCGGTCGCCCCCAGGTACATGACGGTCACATCCGAGCCCTCGGTCAGCAGCGCGGGCATGAGCGAACGCTAGCGCCGCGGAATCCGCGCGCGCAGCTCGGTGCCGGCGCCCGGCGAGGTCTGCAGCTCGAGCGCGCCGTCGACGAGCGCGAGCCGCTCACGCATCCCGATCAGCCCGAAGCCGCTCGACTGCTGCTGGGGGTCGAAGCCCGTGCCGTCGTCGCGCACCACCAGCGCGATCTCGCCCCCGCGCGCCTCGACCTGCACGGCCACGCGCTGCGCGCGAGCATGCTTGGTGATGTTGGTCAGCGCCTCCTGCACGAGCCGGTAGACCGTCGACTCGATCTCGGGATCCAAGCGCGTGTCGGTGACGTCGAGGTCGACCTCGATGTCGGTCTGGCGCTCGAAGCGCGCCGCCAGCGACTCCAGCGCGGGCTTGATGCCGAGCTCGTCGAGCGCGGCGGGTCGCAGCTCGGTGATCAACGAGCGCAGGTCGCCGATCGCGGTCGTGATCTGCTCCAGCGCGTCCTCGATCGCGGCCCCGATGCGGGCGGCGTCGCCTCTGCGGCGCGCGCCCGAGAGCAACATGCGCAGGCCGGCGAGCTGCTGGAGCGTGTCGTCGTGCAGCTCCCGGGCCCAGCGGGTGCGCTCGGCCTCGGACGCCTCGATGCTGCGCCGCAACGCCTCCTCGCTCGCGTTCTGCGCGGTGGCCACGGCCGTCGCGGCGCTGGCCGCGAACGCCTGCAGCAGACGCTCGTCCTCCTCGTTGAACGGACGGTCGCCGTGCAGGCGGTCGATCACGGTGAGCGTGCCGACCGTGCGATGGCGGAAGATCATCGGCGCGTCGATCCGGTCGCCGCGGCCGTCGGTCTCCTCCCCCGCCCGCGCCGCCAGCACGTGATGCTCGCCGAGCGCGATCTCCGCCGCCCGCGCGTCCAGCAGCGCGCGCGAGCGCTTGACCACGAGCTCCAGGACCCGGTCGAGGTCGGTCATGCCGCCGAGCGCGCGGCTGATCTCGGTCGTCGTCTCCAAACCGCGCATCGTGCGCTCGAGCTCGTCCCGGCGCTCGCGGACGGTGCGGTACAGGCGCGCGTTGCGGATCGCGATCGCCGCCCAGTCGGCGAGCACGACCACGGTCTCCTCATCCTCCTCGGCCGTGAACTCGCCCGCGTCCTTCTCCGTCAGGTACAGGTTGCCCCACGGCTGGCCGTCGATGATCAGTGGGACGCCCAGGAACGTCGTCATCTCCGGATGCGCGAGCGGGAACCCGTAGGACTGCGGGTGCGCGCCGACGTCCGGCAACCGCAGCGGCCGGGGATCGCTGATGAGGACGCCGAGCACGCCGCGCCCGCGCGGAAGGTCCCCGATCGCGCGGTGGACGTCCGGGTCGATGCCCGCGGTGAGAAAGCGCTCGAGCCGCTCGCGGCGCTCGTCCAGCAAGCCGATCGCGGCGTAGCGCGCGTGCGTGAGCTCGCGCGCCACCTCGAGCAGCCGCTGCAGGACGGCCTCCGGGTCGAGCTCGGTCACGAGCGACCGCCCGACGTCCACCAGCCTCGCCAGACGGTGTTAATCTACACGCTCGAGCACAAGCTCGTCGAGCTGTAGTTTCCACGGACCCGGACCGCGGCCGACCACGGTTTCCGCCCCTCGTGGTCGCCGCGATCGATCACGACCCCGCCGCCGGTGAGCTCACCGTCCGGCGCATGACACGGCTGCTCGAACCTGGTCTCGATGCGGACCCCGCTCGAGGACGCCGCCGCCCGCGCGCAGACCGCCGTCCTGGACGGCCGGCCGTGGGCCGCGCTCGCCGCTCACCGCGACCAGCTCGACCTGTTGCTGGTCGGCTCGCGCGGCTACGGACCGCTGCGCGCGGTGCTCACCGGCGGGACGAGCGGTCCGCTGATCCACCACGCTCACTGCCCCGTACTGGTACTGCCTCGAGCGTTGACGTGCCCCTTCACACGGGCGCGGAGGCGTTGCTAGGGTGAATTGCCGGTTCGCCTTGACCCCGCAACCGGTCCTCGTACCGACGAACTGACGCAGGGGTCAATTGCTTCAACCCGCCGCACCCACCGCCGCCACATCACGGCCGCGGCTCCTGCTGCTGGAAGCCGACCCGGAGCTGGGCATGCTGCTCGACGCCGAGTCCTTCTCGCGAGCTCGCGCATCGCTGACGACCACTTCGGCCCCGCTCACCACGGGCCCGTGGGAGGTCGGCCGCCTGCGCGACGCCTCCCCCGCCAACGCGGGCCTGCTGATCCTCAGCGGCGTGGTCGCGCGCGAGGTCGCGCTCGCCGGTGACGTGAGCAGCGAACTGCTGGGCGCCGGTGACCTGATCCGCCCGTGGGCGGACGGCGAGACCCGGCTCGTCGAGGCCGACGTGCGCTGGAACGTCCTCGCCACCGGCCGGGTCGCGCTGCTCGACAGCTCGTTCATGGCCCGCGCCGCCGCCTACCCCGGGGTCGCCGCGATGCTGATGGAGCGCATCGAGGCGCGCGCACACCGGCTCGCGACGGTCAAGGCGATTGCGCAGCTCACACGCGTGGACGAGCGCCTGGTCGCCGTCATCCGCCACTTCTGCGAGCGCTGGGGCCGCGTCACCGGGGACGGCATCCTGCTCCCGCTGTGCCTGAGCCACCGCATGCTCGGCGAGCTCGTCGGCGCTCGGCGCCCGTCCGTCTCCACCGCCGCCGCGGCGCTCGAGCGCGCGGGCCGGCTGATCCGCCGGCCCGACGGCACCTGGCTCGTGCGCGACGACGAGACCGTGCCGCGCCCGGCGCCGGACAGCGTCGCGCAGCGCCGCCGACTGCTCGCCGTCTAGAACCACCTAGGATGCTGGCCGTGGAAACGGCCGCTGA
Organism: Solirubrobacter deserti; assembly: GCF_003344625.1. Classification (GTDB taxonomy): domain Bacteria; phylum Actinomycetota; class Thermoleophilia; order Solirubrobacterales; family Solirubrobacteraceae; genus Solirubrobacter; species Solirubrobacter deserti. The sequence continues at coordinate 1,365,224 of NZ_QPKJ02000001.1, forward strand.
ACTTCATCGAACGCTGAGGGAGCTGGAAGAGCTCGAGGGTGAGACCCCCATTCTCGAGGCCATCCAGCAGGCGGTCAATTCCGCCGCCGCCCTGTTCAACGTCGCGGGCTGCGGCGTGATGTTCCTCGACGCCGGCCAGGTCCTGCACTACGCCGCCTCCAGCGACGGGCACGGACGCGAGCTCGAGCGGGCGCAGGTCCGGGCGGGCACGGGGCCGTGCGTGCAGTCGCTGGTCACCGACCACATCGTCAAGACCGAGGACGTCACGGCCGACGAGCGCTGGCCCGAGATCCACGAGGACCTGAGTGCGACCCGCGTGCGCGGGGTTCTCGGGGTGCCGCTCCACATCGGCGGCGCTGTCGCCGGCTCGCTCGACGCCTACTGCGACTCGCCCCACCGCTGGGACGACCACGAGGTCGAAGGCCTGCTGGCCTACGCCGCCCTGATCGAGCGCCTGCTGCTGACGGCCATGCGCGCGCAGCGCAACGAGAAGACCGTCAAGCAGCTCGAGCACGCGCTCGAGCACCGCGTCGTGATCGAGCGGGCCGTCGGCGTGCTGATGGAACGCCACCGGCTCGACCAGCTCGCCGCGTTCGAGCGGCTGCGCTCCGCCGCGCGTGATTCACGCCGCCGGGCGGCCGACGTCGCGGCCGACATCCTCGCCAGTGTGTCACCCGGCGAACAGTGAGCGTACTCGCGTTTGCTCAAGAGCCCTGAGGGGGATGACGACGGCGCGTCCGCGTGCCGCCGGCCTCCCGTCACCGCCTCTGCGAACGGGCTTCCCGACGAGTCTGACCCACTCGCTTCCGAGCGGCCCGCGGACGCGCCGGCTTGTCGTGGAGCCTCTCCCGCCCCGGTACGGGCACCCCCATCGCAGGGTCCCGCGGCGCGCCCGTAGGCTCACCCGACCCATGCGCCGCCTCCTCCCCGCTCTCGCCGCCCTGTCGCTCCTCGCCGCCGCTCCCGCCGCCGCCGAGGCCAAGCCGCGCTCGTGCTCCTCCGCCGACCTGCGCTACGCGTTCGAGCCCGGCGGGCCGAAGACCTTCGGCGTCTTCAAGCTCAAGGCCACCGGCGCCTCGTGTCTGGCCGCCCATCACGCCGCCCACGCGTGGATGGCGGAGTTCGAGGCGTCGCTGCGCGGCGACGGCGACCTCGTGATGCCGCGCACGGCGGGCGGCTACCGGTGGCGCGAGCTGCGGCCCAACGCCGCGCAGACCTATCGCCTGCGCGGCACCAAGGGCTCGCGCGTGGTCACGTTCGACTACGTCGTGCCGAACGGCTGACCGGCGACCGGGGGTACGCGCGATCGCCGGCGCCGGCTGGGGCCGCACGGTGACCGGAAGTGTGCTGTGGCCCATGACCGGTCGCCGGGTGGCGCCAGGCGGTGATCGGCGGCCGCCGGAATCGTGCGTACTCCCGGGAGCCGGTCCTAGTCGATCTCCGGGAACGGGTCGGGGTAGAAGTTGTCCTCGCCGATGAGGACACCTTCCCCGACCGGGTCCGGCACGTCCGTCTCGTGGTTGGTGTCGACCGCGAACGTCTCCACCTTCACGGTCCCGTCCGCGTAGGACAGCTGGATCTTGCCGCCGGCCAGCACCTCGTACGTGCCGTGCTGGTCGGGCGGATAGCTGCCGATCGCGGTGAACGGGCCCATGCCGGGGTCGCCCATCGTCGTCGTCGTGCTGCGGCTGAGGATGAACTTGCCGTCCGGTGACATCGACAGGAACTTCTGGGTGACCGAGCAGCCCAGGTACATCCCGCACATGCCGTTGAAGTCGACGTGCTTGTGCTCGAAGAAGCTGAAGCGCGTGCCGGCGGGCGGGATCTGCGTGGCGTAGTAGCCCTGGCCGTCGATCGTCAGCTTGCCGTTGGCGAACGTGCCCGTCTTGTCGCCGATCGTGACCGCGCCGGTCTTCTCGTCGAAGCTGTAGGCGAGGCAGCCCTCGCGGGTGTCGAACTCGTCCTCCGGGCTCTGGACCGGGGTCGTGCACGTGGTCGGCAGCCCGCCCGCGGGGAAGCCGCTGTAGACGGCGCCGCCGTCGACGAAGTACAGCGCGCGGTTGTCCCACGCCCAGTCGACGTGGTTGACCGTCCGCCACCAGTACGTGCCGACGATCGGGCTCTTCTTCGCCTCTGGCGCCGGCACCGTCTTGCCCGGCGTGATCTTCTTGGCCTTGCCGATCTTCAGCAGCACCGAGCTCGTCTGCTTGAGCTTGCCGGCCTTCACCGTGACCTTGAGCGTCGTCTCCGCCTTGGCCTTCTTGCCCAGCGTGACCTTCAGCGTCACGGTCTTGCTTTTGGCCGGGTCGAGCGCCTTGAACGCCTTGACTTTGGAGACCGAGAGCCCACGCGCCTTGCCGACGCTCACCGACACCTTCGACGAGCGCTTGGACCCGTCGTTGGCGACCTTGAGCTTGAGCTTCATCGCGCGGTTGCGCTTGATCGTGGTCGGCGTGCCGGTGAGCGACACCGTGAGCTTGGCCTCCTTGGGCACCTGGACCGGCGGAGCGGTCGCGGTCGTCGGCGCCGGGACGGGCGCGGGCGGCACCGCGGTCGGGGTCGGGCTGGGCGTCGCGGTCGGCGTCGCCGCGGGCGGCGCCTCGACCTCGAGCCCGAACTCGGCCGTCTCGTCGTAGAGGACGTTGTTGACGTTGCGCGTCGACGCGTACGCGCAGTCGAACGGCAGGTTCAGCCGGGCGGCGTCCTGCGCCGCGATCGTCACGGTGGTGCCCTCGACGACGAGCCGGGCGGGGAACGTCGTGCGCGTGTCCGTGTCCCGGGCGAAGAGCGCGTTCTCGTTGCCCACCATGCCGGTGAAGACCGCGAACGGTGCGCCGCAGGTGCCGTTCTGCGCCCGGGTCCCGAGCGCACCCGAGACGAGCGCCGACGTCGCGGGCGTCCCACCCACGCGGATCGCGATCGCGGCCGCGCCCTTGTCGTCGGACACGCCGACGGCCTGCAGGATGTCGTGCCCGCTGGTGTTCGTGTCCTGGGGCTGATCGTCGATCGAGCCCTTGCGAATCGTCGCTTCCGCCGGCGCCGCGATCACCACGAACGCGATGATCGCCGCCAGCAAACCCCGTGCTGCCATGCCGTTGACCCTACTGGACCGGTTTCCCCGCATCACCCACCCAAGGTGTCGTCCGGACCACACGCGCTTATCTGGTCGACAGGCTCGACACGTACCGTCGAGCCATGGCTACCACCGCGCTCGTCCGACCCAAGCGAGGCCGCATGATCGCCGGCGTCTGCGCCGGCCTCGCCCGCCGCTTCGGCATGAAGCCGTGGCAGATGCGGACCCTGTTCGTGATCTCCTGCCTGCTGCCCGGCCCGCAGATCCTGCTCTACCTCGGGCTCTGGATCGTCGTGCCGACCGACCGTCGCGGCTTCTAGCCGCGGTTCTCCCTGCGCTTGGACTGATCGCGCACCGAGCCGGCGTGCGCCTTGGCCGACGGGTCCCGGCGCGACTTGACCAGGCTCGCCACGGTCGTGACCACGAGGATGACGACGATCACGACCAGGCTCGTGGTCGTCTCGATCTCCGGGACCGAGTCGCTCTGCTCGTGGCCGAAGTGCAGGATCAGCTTGACGCCGATGAACGCGAGGATTAGCGACAGGCCGGTCGAGAGGTAGACGAGCCGGTCGAGCAGGCCGGACACGAGGAAGAACAGCGCGCGCAGCCCGAGCAGCGCGAACGCGTTGGCCGCGAACACGATGTACGCCTCCTGCGTGATGCCGAAGATCGCGGGGATCGAGTCCAGCGCGAACAGGATGTCGGTGCTGCCGATCGCCAGCAGCACGATGAACAGCGGCGTGAACACCCGCTTGCCGTTCTCGCGCGTGACCAGCTTCCCGCCGTCGTAGGTCTCCCGGAACGGCAGCCGCCGGCGCGCGAAGCCCACCACCGCGTTGTCCTCGATGCTCGGGTCCTGCTCGCGGTGCCGGAACAGCTGCACCGCCGTGAAGATCAGCAACGCCCCGAAGATCAGGAACATGAAGCTGAACGCCGACAGCAGCGCCGCGCCGAGCGCGATGAAGATCGCGCGCAGGATCAGCGCCAGCAGGATCCCGATGATCAGCACCTTCTGCTGGTGCTCGGCGGGCACGGCGAACGTGGTCATGATCACCACGAACACGAACAGGTTGTCGACGCTCAGGCTCTTTTCGACGACGTAGCCCGCGAAGTACTCCGCGCCGAACTCCCACCCGGCGACCATCCCGAACACGACGCCGAACCCGACGGCGATCGCGATGTAGAAGATCGACCACGCCGCCGCCTCGCGGAACCCGACGGCGTGCGGCCGCATGGCCGACAGTCCGAGGTCGAGGATCAGGAGCCCGGCGATCAGTCCGAGCGTGATGGCCCATCCGGCCGTGGTGACTTCAAGCACGCAGATTGAGTTAGCCGCTCAACATGAGCGACTTCTTATCTCGCGCCGATCAGGGCGCCTCGGACGCGTTCGGCGACGGAGGCTCCGTAGCGCTGGACCTCGTCCGCGCTGAAGCGCAGCACGGTGTGACCGGCCGCCTGTCGCGCGGCGTCGCGGTGGGTGTCCGCGTTGCGGTTGTACGGGCGCCCGTGCGCCGGGCCGTCGACCTCCACGACGAGCCGCTGCTCCGGCCTGCCGTGGACGGTCGTCAGGTCGTTTGGGTCCAGGGTGCGCGTAGTGGACCCGGACGCCTTCGAGGGTGCGCTTGCGCGGCGAGACGACGTCGATGCGCGGGGAGCGGAAGCGCGAGACGCCGCGCAGGCTGCCTGCGGCGAAGTGGCTGATGCCCGCCCCTGGCCCCCACGCCAGAGCTGATCGCGGGTGATCAGGTCGCGCTGGCGCGCCGCGACTGCGCGGATCTCACGGTTGCGCGAGGGGGTGTGCCTGAAAGTGTCCGAAAAGCGGGCGTCGGCGGGCATGCCCCCATCTCACGCCGTCCCGTACACACGGAGCAAGACGCGTTCGCCTCAACTCTGTGCCAAATTCGAGCGCGGGCGGACCAGGATGTCCTCCGGGGCCTCGTCGAGCTCGCGCACGACGGCGACGACCACGTCCTGCAGCTTCCAGTCCAGCGTGCAGATCCGCTGGACCGCGTCCTCGACGTGGTCGAGCAGCCCGGGGTCGTCGGGCGCACGCGGCACCGCGAGGACGCTGACGCTGATCACGTGCCCGAGCTCGCGCATGCGCACCGCGGCGACCTCGACCCAGTCGAGCGAGCCGACCACCTCGTGCACCTGGCCCACGAGCGCGTGGACGCCGGACTCGTCCAGGCGGCGAGGGCGGCCGTCGACGAGGTCGGCGGTCGCCGCTCGCGTGTACTTCCAGCCGTCGCGGGTGATGTCGGCGCCGATCACGATCGCGGCCGCCGCGTCGAGCCACCAGACGCCGAAGCCGATGCCGATCACGCCGACCAGGGCGGCGCCGGCGGTCATCCAGTCCGCGCGGTTCATCGCGGCGTCCGCGTTGAGGACCTTGTCGTGCAGCTTCAAAGCCAGCCCGGTCTTGATCCGGCCGATGATCAGGACCGGGATCGCCGACCACAGCAGCGCCGCGATCATCAGCCAGCCCAGCCACACCTGCCAGTCGAACAGCTCGACCATGCCGATCGGCGCGTGCTCGCCCGCCAGCAGCTTGAGCACCGAGTCGAAGATCAGGTACAGGCCCGTGATCAGCAGTGCCAGCGCGCCGGCCAGGAAGGCGACCTCGAGCGCGCGGTGGTAGCCGTACGGGAAGTCCTTGTCGGGTCGCCGGTAGCGGATCCGGTCTGCGATTAGGAACGCGATCGGCGGCGCGAGCGACAGCAGGTCCTCCAGCCACGCGCCCTTCATGGCCTGCGAGCTGCCGAGCGTGAAGTAGATCGCCACCACCGCGGAGATCAGGTAGGCGACCGTGATCCACTCGAGGCGAACCGCGCGCCGGTAGACGTCGTCGAGCTCGGGCGGGATCTCGACTCCCGGCGGGTACCTCACGGCTTGCCCTCCCGCTCGAGCAGCTCGCGCGCGTAGGCCTCGCGGTCGAGCAGGAACCGCTCCAGCGTGACCAGCATCGCGTTCTCGCCCATCGAGACGGCCATCGCGTGCTCGTGCTCGTCGAGCTCGGCGTCGGTGCGCACGAGCCCGAGGTCGTCGAGCAGGTAGTCCTCGACCGCGGCCGCGACGCCCGGCTCGAGCTGATCCACCGGGACCACCACGGCGTCAGTGTCCGTCTCGAGCTTCGCCGCCTCTGGCGAGTTCGCTTCGGCCGCGATCCGCTCGCCGCCCAGCTCGTCCGACAAACGCTCCGCGGTCGCGCGGTCCGGCGCCCCGATCACGGACTGGACCGTGACGTACGGCCGCGTCAGCGCCGCCTCGTTCATCCACGGCGAGGCGCGGTCGAGCCCGGCGATCACGACGTCGAGCTGACGTCCCGCGAGCGCCTCCATCAGCTCGCTCTCGGAGCCCTCCACCCATTCGATCCGCGCGTCCAGGGTGCGCGCGAACTCGGAGATCAGCTGGCGCTCCACCGCCTCCCAGGGCTCCACGGGGGCGACACCGACCCGCAGCGTGCCGCCGCGGACGCGTTCCAGGGTCCCCTCGGGGTCGCGCGGGTACTGGCATCCGGCCACCACCACGGCCAGCAACACCGCGATCAGGCGCATATCCCCCCAGTACCCACTCCGGCGGCTACCTTGGACTGCCGATGTTCGAGGTAGCGCTCTTCGCGGCGCCCTACCTGCTGGTCCTCGGCCTGCTGGCCGTCGGGCGCTTCCCGGGCGAGCAGGCGATCGTGGCCCGTCGCCGGCCTCCCGCGGCTCGCCCGCGCCCCGCGGCCGTGCGCTGGACGCCCGCCGTCGAGCACCCGCTCGCATCGCTGCAGCGCACGAGCCACCGGCTGCGCGGTCCGCCGGCGTTCGCCTGAACGCCTCAACCGGACCGTCCACGCCTCACAGAAGGAACTCTCGTCATGCGCAAGCCGATCGTCGCCGCTCTGGCCGCGACCCTCCTCGTGCCCGCCTCCGCGCACGCCCACGTCACGCTCCAGCCCAGCTCGGCCGCCGCGGGCGGCTACACCCGCCTCGACGTCCGCGTCCCGAACGAACGCGACGACGCCTCCACGCAGAAGGTGGAGCTCCAGTTCCCCGAGGGCTTCGAGTCGGCGTCCTACGCGCCCGTACCCGGGTGGACGGCGGAGGTGACCATGGACGGTGACCGCGTGAGCACGATCACGTGGACCGCGGAGGACGAGGAGGACGCGATCCCGCCCGGCGCGTTCCAGGATTTCGGGCTCTCGCTGCGCATCCCCGAGGAGCCCGGCGCGAAGCTCGCGTTCAAGGCGCTGCAGACGTACACGGGCGGCGAGGTCGTGCGCTGGATCGGCGCCGAGGACTCCGACAACCCCGCGCCGATCGTCTCCGTCACCGAGCCCACGGACGAGGCGAGCCACGGGGCTGACCACAGCGAGGCGGCCGCCACGCCCACGCCCGCCGAGCGCACGGCCGCGACGACCACGACCGACGACGGCGGCAACACGCTCGCCGTGATCGCCCTGATCGTCGGCGCCCTCGGCCTCGCTACGGGCGTTGCGGGACTGCTCGCGGCGCGACGCGCGCGCGCCTGATCAGCGCCCAGCCCGCCACGACCAGCAGCGCGCCGAAGGCCAGGAACGCGAGGTCCCAGCCGAGCGGCGCGCCCAGGTCGTCGCGCACGTGATGCACGCCGAGGATGTGGTGGTCGACCACGCCCTCGACGAGGTTGAAGGCCCCCCAGCCGACCAGCAGCAGCCCGACGTGCGCGCTCCACGGCGGCGCGATCCGCCCCGCCACCCACGCGCGGTACATCAGCCAGGAGCCGACCGCGACGCAGATCCACGTCGCCACGTGGAAGAACCCGTCGGCGAGCGTGTTCGCCTCCAACCCCGCGACGGTGGTCATCGGGTGCTCGTCCGTCCCCGTCAGCAGGTGATGCCACTGCAGCAGCTGGTGCAGGACGATGCCGTCCACGAACCCGCCCAGACCGATCCCGAGCAACAGCCCCGGTGCTCTCTCCATGCCGTCGCGCTACCCCGTCAACGCGCCGATGCGAGTGCAACGGTCAGCTCCAGGACGGGCGGTGGACGCTCACGTCCGGTTCGTGGGTACCAGCACAGCATGCCCGCCGGACCCGTCCCCACCACGCCGCTTCCGCCCCGCGACCTGCGGCCCATGCTGCCGCTGACCGAGGTTCGCCGCCTGCTCGCCGGTTACCGGCGAGCAAAGCCGAAGAGCAAGCGCACGACGTAGCTCCGCCCAGCCGCAGCTTTCTGCGGTTTCGTGCAGGAATTTGCGGCATGCTGCTATAAGTTGCGGCATGCTTGCAGCCACCCGCCACGACGCGATCCTCGACGCGCTCGCCGCGCACGGCACCGTCGCCACGACTGAGCTCGCGGAGCGGCTCGGCGTGTCCGTGGACACCGTCCGCCGCGACCTGCTGGAGCTCGAGCACAGCGGCCACCTGCGCCGCGTGCACGGCGGTGCGGTGCGGCCGGCGCCGGGCAAGCGGCGCTTCGTCGACCGGGTCGCCGAGGGCGCCAGCGGCAAGGCCGTCGTCGGCGCGCTCGCGGCGCAGCTGCTGCGGTCCGGCCAGCTGATCGCCGTCGGCGGCGGGACCACGACGCTGGAGCTCGCCCGCGCGCTGTCCCCCGAGCTCAGCGCGACCGTCGTCACGACGAGCCCGGATGTGGCGGTCGCTCTGCGCGACCTCCCGGACGTGGACGTGATCGTGCCCGGAGGCCGGCTGGACCGCACGTCTCAGACGCTCGTCGGCGCCGAGACGATCGCGCAGATCCAGACGCTGCGGCCCGACCTGTGCGTGATCGGCGCCTGCTCCGTCCACCCCGAGTACGGCATCACGCTGCGCGAGCGCGAGGAGGCGCAGGTGCTGCGCGCGCTGGTTGAGCGCTCGCACCGCCTCGTCGTGCTGGCCACGGCCGAGAAGCTCGGAACGGCGGCTCCGCACGTCGTCTCCGAGCGCATCGACGCGCTCGTCAGCGACGCGCCGGCCGCGGAGCTCGAACCGTACGCCCAGGCCGGGATCGAGCTGGTGCGCCCGTGAGCCTCTCCCGCGCCACCCGGGCCGTCTACGCGGTCTTCATCCTGTCGGGCTTCGCGTTCGCCAACTGGGCCTCGCGGATCCCGCAGGTCCGCGACAACCTCGAGCTCTCACCGCGCTCGCTCGGGCTCGTCCTGCTCGCGATCGCGGTCGGCTCGGTGATCTCGATGCCGCTCGCGGGCGTCGTCGTCTCGCGCTTCGGCGCCGCGCGGACGATCGCAATCATGGCGCTGGTCGCCGCGACCGGGCTCATCACGGCGGGCCTCGGGCAGACCGTCGGCGTGCTGCCGGTCGTGATCGGCCTGTTCCTGTTCGGGGCCGGCAACGGCACCTGGGACGTGGCGATGAACGTCGAGGGCTCAGCCGTCGAGCAGCAGCTCGGCAAGGCGATCATGCCGCGCTTCCACGCCGGGTTCAGCGTCGGCACGGTCGCGGGCGCGCTGATCGGCTCCGGGATGATCGCGGTCGACGTCTCGCCCGCCGCGCACCTGCTGGGCGTCGCCGCGCTGATCGCGGTCGCCGCGCCGTACGCGGTGCGCGACTTCCTCGCGGCCGGTCAGGACGAGCACGCCGAAGCGAGCGGCAGCCCGCTGAAGGCGTGGACGGAGCCCCGCACGCTGCTGATCGGCGTGTTCGTGTTCGCGGCCGCCTTCACCGAGGGCACAGGCATCGACTGGCTCGCGGTGGCGACGATCGACGGCTACGACGCCGCCGCGGCGCTCGGCTCGTTCACGTTCGCGCTGTTCCTGGCGGCGATGACCCTGGGCCGCTGGTTCGGTCCGGCGGTGCTGGACCGCTACGGCCGCGTGCTGACGCTGCGCGCGCTCGGGATCACCGCCGTGGCCGGCTTGGCGCTCGTGGTCTGGGGCGGGAGCCTGCCGGTGGCGATGGCGGGCGCGGTCCTGTGGGGCCTTGGCGCTTCGCTCGGCTTCCCGGTCGGGATGAGCGCCGCCAGCGACGATCCGCGGCTCGCCGCGGGGCGCGTGAGCGTCGTCGCGACGCTCGGCTACGTCGCGTTCCTCGCCGGCCCGCCGCTGATCGGCTTTCTCGCGGACGAGACCGGCACGCTGCGGGCGCTGACCGCCGCCGGCGGCCTGGTCGCGCTCGGCCTGCTCGTCTCGGGCGCGTTGCGTCCGGGAGCGATGAGTTCCGCGGTCCCCGGTCGTCTTATCTCCGAACCCACCGAACGGAGCCCACGATGACCGTCCTCGCCACCCCCACCGCCCGCCGCCGCCCCGCGAGCCACGCCTTTTCAACCCCCGTCGTCCGCGAGATCGCCCGGCCACAAGCCGGCGCGGCCGCCGACGTCTGGTGACCGGAACGTCCACAGCTCGACCGAGCCGCTGACGGTCGCGGCGCGAGGCGTCACACCCTCGCGCCGGTGCGCCCCCGCCGGACTCATCTCAAGCACGCGCTCGACGTCCTCGGCGTCGAGCTCCATCGTCCAGCGCACGGCCTCCCGGCCGGCGAGCTCGAGGTGCGCGCCGACCGTCCGCTCGAGCCGCTCGACCTTCGCGGGATCGACGTGCACGCCGTGCAGCTCCGACAGCTCCGCCAGGTGCTCGGGCGTCGGGATGACCACGAGCGCGGTCCCGCCGGGACGCAGCACCCGGGCCATCTCCGCCGCGTTGCGCGGCGAGAACACGTCCAGGACGAGATCGACCGTGTCGTCGCGCAAGGGCAGCGGCGCCCACACGTCCGCGACGATGGCCGCGATGTCCGCGTGCGCCCGCGCGGCGTGCCGCAGCGCGGGTCGTGAGGTGTCCAGCGCGATCCCGAGCGCGCCGGGCAGCGCGTCGAGCACGCCCGCGAGATGGTGGCCCGTGCCCGCGCCGAGATCGAGCACGACGCGCTCGGCGGCCGCGCCCGCGGAGGCGGCGTCGCCGCGGCCTTTGCCCCCACCGCGCGTCTCGCCGGCCGCGGCTGCCAGCGCGCGCGTGAGCGGCGCGTAGTGGCCCGCGTCGAACACGGCCGCGCGCGCCGCGACCATCTCCGCGTCGTCGCCGGTCGGCGGCGCCCCGCGCAGCAGCGTCACGTGCCCGTGGCGCGCGACGTCGAACGTGTGGCGCTGATCGCACACCAGCGAGCGGTCGGCCATGCGCAGGCCGCCGGCGCAGACGGGACAGCGGAGCAACGTGGCACCGCGCGCGTGCGGCGCCGGGACGGACATGCCCCGAGCCTAGCCGCGGAAAAGGGGAACCGTGAACTGCGCCGTGGTCGGTTCGGCGCAGTCCACGGTCACCGAGCGGGGTTCCAGTTCGCCCGGAGCGACGGACTGTAGTCCTACATGTCGTAGGGATCAAGGCCGCGCCGGACGAATGTCCAGCGATCTCTACACGTCGTAGGACTTATGATGGGCGCGTGACGGATTCCGGGTCGATCCAGGGCGAGCTGCAGGGTCAGGTGATGGCGGCGCTGTGGCGCGTCGGCTCCGGGACGGTCGAGCAGGTGCGCGAGGAACTGCCGCCGCGCTATCAGGGCGCGTACAACACCGTCCAGACCGTGCTCAACCGGCTCACGACGCGCGGCCTGCTCGAGCGCGAGCGGGAAGGCCGCGGGTACGTGTACCGCCCGAAGGTGACCGAGGCCGAGTATCTCTCGGGCAGCATCCGGCGCACGCTCGCCGGAGCCTCGAGCGGCGCGCGCCAGGCCGCGCTGGCCAGCATCATCGGCGGCCTGCGACCCGATGAGCTGTCCGAGCTCGAGGAACTCGCGCGCGAGGCACGCGAACCGCGCAAGTGACCGCGCTGCTCGTCGCCGCCGCGCTCGCCGTCTGCGCGATCGCACTGCCCCACGCGCTGCGGCTCGACCACGCGCCGGCAGGCTTCGCCGCCGCGATCTGGCTCAGCGCGCTGCTGCTGCGCGCGCTCGCCTCGATCGGCGCGGTGGTGGCGATCGAGGTCTACCTGCCGGTGACCGGACCGCTCGAGCCGTTCGGCGCCTGGTGTGCCGGAGCGCTGTCCAGCCACACCCTCACGGACGCGCTGTTCGCGCTGCCGGCGCTCGTGCTCGCCGGGTCGCTGGTGGCCGGAATCGTCGCGCTCGTGCGTGCGCACCGGCACGTCGACGCGCTCGTGCGCGAGTACGCCGTCGGCACCGGCCCGGACGGAAGCGTCGTGCTGGGCGACGGCGAGCTGCTGATCGCGGCCGCCGGACCGCGGGTCCTCGTGTCCGCCGGGGCGCTGGTCACGCTCGACGACGCCGAGTTGCGCGCCGGCCTCGAACACGAACGGGGCCACATCGTCCTGCGCCACCGCTACCTGCTGATCGCGGGTGAGCTGGCACGAGCCGTCGCGCGCTTCGTGCCCGGCACCAGCGCCGCCGCGCGTGAGCTCACGTTCGCGCTCGAGCGCCACGCGGACCTCTACGCGCTCTCGCGCCGCCACGATCCCGCGGTGCTCGCGAGCGCGATCTGCAAGACCGCCCGCGGCTCGCTACGGGCACCGGCGCTGAGCCTCGGCGGCGGCGTCGTCGCGCGCCGCGCGCGGCTCCTGCTGGAAGCCGACCCGGAGGCCAAGCCGCCGCGCGCCCACCCGGGCCTGTTCGCGCTCGCGCCGCTGATGGTCGCGCTCGTGCTCGTCGGCGCGCTCGCGCTGCCGTTCGCGGCGCACGCCGGCTACCACGAGAAGCACCGGCTCGGCACGCCGCACACCTGCCACGCCTCAGACGCCGCGTAGGCGCCGGCTCGTCACTCCCACAAGCGGTAGGACCACGAGCAGGCCGGCGATCGCGGCGCCCGCGGCCACGTCCGTGTAGTAGGAGAGGTAGAGCCCGCCGACGCCGCACGCCACGCCGAGCGCGCACGCGGCCACGATCAGCGGCGGAACACGCTGCGTGAACGCCCGCGCGGCGACCGCCGGGCCGATCAGCGCCGCGATCACGAGCAGGTTGCCGAGCGCCTGCACGCCGACGAGCACCGCCGCCGTCAGCAGCAGCGCCAGCAGGGCCTCCGCCACGCGAGACCCGACGCCGAGCGAGCGCGCCGCGACCGGGTCGAAGCCGTACGTCAGCAGCCGCGGGTACGCGACCCAGCTGCCGGCGAGCACGACCGCCGCCAGCGCCGCGGCGAGCGCGAGGCTCGTCGGGCTGGTGGCGAGCACATCGCCGAACAGCAGGCCCTGCAGGCCGGGTGGCGAGTCGGCCGAGAGCGCGACCAGCGTCCCGACGCCCAGCAGCGACGTGATCACGACCGCCACCGCGTTGTCGGCCCCGAGCGAGCGCAGCCGCGCGGCCGCGGCGATGGCGAGCGCGGCGACGAGCAGCCCGACCGCCCCGCCGAGCGCGAGCGGCACGCCGAGCATCGCGGCGACCACGAGCCCGGGGAACATCCCGTGCGCCAGCGACTCCGCGCTGTAGGCCCGTCCGAGCAGCACGACCCACACGCCCAGCGCGCCACACGCCAGCCCGACCAGGGAGACCTCGAGCAGCGCCTCGCGCAGGATCGGCTCCCGCCACGGGTCCAGCAGCGCGTCAAGCACGGGCGGGCGCGGCCGCACGACGAGGGCCGTCGCCGTCCACCGGGACGCGGATCACCGCGTGCTCGTAGGTCGCGGCCAGCACGGGCTCGGTCAGCGCGAGCGCGGGCGGGCCGAAGTCGACCATGCGGCGGTTCAGGCACAGCACGTGGTCCCAGGCGCGAGCCTGGCCGACGTCGTGGGTGCTCACCAGGACGCCCCGGCCCTCAGCGGCGAGCGTGTCGATCAGCGTCGTCAGCCGCTCGGCGGACGGCGTGTCCAGGCCGGTGAAGGGCTCGTCGAACAGGACGAGGTCGGCGTCCTGCAGCAACGCGCGGGCGACCAGGACACGCTGGCGCTGGCCGCCGGAGAGCTCACCGAACGTCGTCTCCGCGCGGTCGCTGAGGCCGACGCGGTCGAGCGCGGCGAGCGCTTCCGCCCGCTCCCGCCGGCCCGGCCGGCGCCACCACGGGCCGCGGGCGAGCGCGCCCATCAGCACGACGTCGAGTGCGGACACCGGGTAGTCGAGCCGCGAGCGCTCGGTCTGCGGGACGGTACCGGTCGTCCCGCTCACCGCGAGCGACCCGGCGCGTGGCGCCAGCTCGCCGAGCAGCGCCCGCATCAGCGTCGTCTTGCCGCCGCCGTTCGGTCCCAGGACGCCGACGCGCTCACCGCGTGCGACCGCGAAGGTCACGTCCTCGAGGACGGGCGGCCCGCCGGGGTAGCCGACGGCCAGGCCGCGAGCGTCGATCAGAGGCCCGCGATCGTGCACCCTTGCGCTTCCCCCGTGAAGCCCTTGACCATCGCGTCGGCGTTCGCCGCCTCCATGCCGAGGTAGGTCGCGCCGGGCGTGCCCTCGGCGCCCAGCGAGTCGCCGTAGAGCACGTAGTCGGCCTTCGCGCCCGTCCGGCGGGCGATCGTCTTGGCCAGCTCCGGGTTGACCGAGCTCTCCGGGAAGATCGCTTTGACCTTCTCGCGGCGGACGACCTCGGCCAGCTCGGCCAGCTCACCCGCGGACGGCTGGGCCTGCGCGGACTGCGAAGGCGTCGCCGCGCCGACGACCGTGATCCCGTAGCGCTCGGTGAAGTAGCCGAACGCGTCGTGGCTGGTGACGAGCTTGCGCTCGGCGGCCGGAACCTGGTTCATGCACGCCTCGATGCCCTGGTCGAGCGCCTGGACCTTCTGCAGGTAGGCGTCGGCGTTGGCGCGGTAGGTCGCGGCGTTGGCCGGCGAGGCCTTGATCAGCTGGTCGCGGATCACCGGGATCGCGGCCGCGACGTTACGCGGGTCGTGCCACCAGTGGGCGTCGAGCTCGTGCTCCTCGCCTTCCTCGGCGTGCGCTTCCTCCTCGCCCGCGTGCTCTTCCTCCTTCTCGCCGTGACCATGCCCGCCCTCGGCGGCCTCGACCTTGTGCGGCGTGTGGTCGGGCGCGATCGCGACCTCGGCGGGCTGGCCGCCGGCCTGCTGGACGAGCTCCTCCATCCAGTGGTCGAGCTCGTTGCCGGACTCGAAGACGAGCTTCGCGCCCGCCACGGCCTTGACGTCGTCCGGACGCGGCTCGTACTCGTGCGGGTCGCTGTTGGCCTGCAGGATCTGGTGGACCTCGGCGCCGTCGCCGGCGACGTTGCGCACGATGTCGCCGAGCTGGGTCGTGGACGCGACCACGACCGGGCGCTCCCCGCGGGCGGGCGCGCCGCCGGCGGACGGCTCGTCCTCACCCCCGCAGGCGGCGAACAACACGGGCAGGGCGAGAAGAAGAGCGGCTGACTTACGCATCCCGACGACCATACCGGGACTGACTCTCATTTACTAGCGCCGAGAGGAGAAACGTGCCGCCGCCCAGCGCCGCGACCGTCGCGCCGGGCGGCGCGTTGGTGCGCACCGAGAGCCAGACGCCGGCGAGCCCGAGCGCCGCGGTGAGCGCCACGCTCGCGAGCTGCCAGGCGAGCAGCCGGTTCGTCCACAGCCGAGCGGTCGCGGCGGGCACGACCAGCAGCGCGGTCGCCAGCAGGGCCCCGACCGCGGCGAGCGTCGCCACCGAGGCGAAGCCGACCAGCGCGAGCAGCACCAGGTCGGGCCAGCGCGAGCGCACGCCGAGCGCGCGGGCTCCCGTCGCGTCGAACCCGGTGGCGAGCCAGCGCGGCCCGAGCACGACCGTTGCGATCAGCGCGAGCACCGACGCCACGGCGCCGAGCAGGAGGTCGGTGTTCGTCAGCGCGAAGAGGCTGCCGAACAGCAGCGAGTCGACCTCCGAGCCGGAATGGAAGACGTTGGACGCGAGCACGACGCCGATCACGAGCGCTCCGACGAGCGTCAGCGCGGTGGCGACGTCGTAGCCCGCGCGGCGGCGCGCCGACAGCCCGCCGACCCCGGCCGCGACGAGCGCGCCGGTGCCCATCGCGCCGGCCATCGGCGCAAAGCCCAGGCCCGCCGCGAGCACCAGACCCGGGAACGCGGCGGCCGCGACGGCGTGCGTGTAGAAGGCCAGCCCGCGCAACACGATCCAGGTGCCGAGCAGCCCGGCACCCGCGCTCACGAGCAGCACCTCGAGCATCGCGCGCTGCTCGAACGCGTAGAGCGCGATGAGATTCATTCCTAGACTGTAGCCGTGGCCATGGAAAACCGTCTCCGACGATGCCTAGGAGACGTCCTCGACCGTACAGTCGGCCAGGTTACAGCACTTTTCGCTTGATCCCTACAGGTCGTCGGATTACAGTGCCGACCTGCCGTGGACGACTGGAGGGCGTCTGGGCACGGACACGCTGAGGCGATCAAGCATGACGACGATTTCGGTGGCGGCCGGCCGGCGCATCAAGATGCTCGGGCCGGGAATCGCCTTGTTGGGGGCAGTCACGGTGCTGTCCCCGTATCTGTGGCATTCGACGTGGCGCGACACGGGCTTCTCGTTCGGCTACGTCCCGTTCCACCTGTGGTGCTGGCTGCCGTTCGTGGTGCTCGCGTTCGCCGCGGGGCGCCTCGGCCGCGTCGCCGGCGGGCTGTTCGCCGCCGGGCTGATGGCGGGCACCGTCGCGACGGTCGAGCTCACCCAGGCCCTCGACGACGGCTCCGAGCGGCTCGGGCTCGCCCTGCCGGGGCTGCTCTCGCTCGCGGTGATCGGCGCTTGGGGCCTGAAGGCGCACCCGCGCGGAAACGGCCGGATCAGCCGCCAGCTGGTGATCGCGGTCGTGGCGCTGCTGGCGCTCGTGATCATCGGCGGGCGGATCGGCGAGCTCGGCGAAGCGGCGCGCGCCCAGACGTTCCTGGTCATCGGCACGTCGATCGCGCTCGAGGCGATGCCGTTCGTCCTGCTCGGCGCGGCCGTCTCGGCGGCGATCGAGGTCTTCGTCCCGTCGCGCTGGTTCGAGCGGATCGCCCGGCTGCCGCTCCCGCTGCAGGTGCCCGCGGTGGCGCTGTCGGGCGTTGCGATGCCGGTCTGCGAGTGCGGCTCGGTGCCCGTCGCGCGCCGGCTGATCATGCGCGGCGTCCACCCGGCGGCGGGCATCGCGTTCATGCTCGCCGCTCCCGTGATCAACCCGATCGTGCTGTTCTCGACCGCGGTCGCCTACTCGGGGCGCGGTGCGACCGAGATGGTGCTCGGCCGGCTCGGCCTCGGGCTCGTCCTCGCGATGGTCGCGGGCGCGCTGATCGCCAGCCGCGGCGGCGGCGCCGCCCTCGCGGCGCATGCGCGCAAGGGCCGCGGGGCGAGCGAGCACGACCACAGCCAGGGCCGCCTGCGCGGCTTCATCGACCACCTGATGTCCGACCTGCTGCTGATGGGCAAGTACATCGTGCTCGGCGCCGCGATCGCCGCCGCCCTGCAGACGATCGTCCCCCAGAGCGTGTTCACCGGCGTGCTCACGTCGCCGTTCGTCGGCGCGCTGCTGATGATCACGCTCGCGTTCTTCCTGTCGCTGTGCTCGGAGGCCGACGCCTTCGTGGCCGTGTCCTTCATCCAATTCCCGCCCGGGCCGCAACTCGCGTTCCTGGTGGCCGGGCCGGTGTTCGACACCAAGCTGGTGCTGCTCTACGGCAGCGCCTTCGGACGCGCCTTCGTCGTGAAGCTGGCGCTCGTGATCGTGCCCGTCGTGGTGGCGGGTTCCATGCTCTTCCAGGCGGTGATCTAGTGAGTGCTGATTCCTGTGGCTGCGGCGGACCGGAGACCGATTCCGAGACGCACGCGCACCACGGCCACGACCACGGGCACGACCACGCGGCCCCGGCCGGCAAGGGCTGGGACTGGACGCGGACGCTACGCGCGCTCGCGATCGCGTCCTGGGGCGGCCTGTTCGTCTACCTGTGGGTGAGCGGTCGCGCCACGACCTACATCGGCCCGAAGACCGAGTGGGTCGTCTGGCTGGGCGCGATCACCCTGCCGCTGGTCGCGCTCGTCTACCTGTACGGGTCGCGCGGGAACGGGCGCACGCCCACGGTGCGCGAGTTCGGGGCCAACGGCCTGCTCGTCGCGCCGATCCTGTTGACGCTGATGGTGCCCGCGCCGTCGCTCGGCGCCCAGGCCGTGTCGGCCAAGCGCACGGACAAGGTCGCCGCGCCGCTGCAGACCGCGATCGAGGGCGACATCCGCCTGTTCGAGATCGCGTGGGCCAAGGACTCGGCCGAGTACGCCGACTACAACGAGATCGGCGCCGGCACGCCGGTGGACTTCGTCGCGTTCGTCTCCAAGGAGCAGGACGCCAACGGCGAGCTCGAGGTCGCGCGCTTCATGGTCGGCTGCTGCGCCGCCGACGCCAACAGCTTCACCGTGATGGTGCAGAACGCGCCGAAGCTGCCCGTTGACACCTGGGTGCAGATCAAGGGCAAGCTGGCCGGCACGCCGGGCCAGGACCTCAAGGTCGTCGCCAGCAAGGTCGACGAGGTCGCCCCGCCGGACAACCCTTACAGCTGATCAGAAGGTCACAGTGGCGCCGGCGAACGCTGCGATCACGGACACGATCGTGATGCGGCGCAGCCGGCGCGGCGTGAGCCAGCTCCAGGTCCGGGTCTGCAGCCAGACCCGCAGGCCAGTGGCCCCGGCCGCGGCCGAGACCGAGGCGGTGTAGGCACAGTTCGCGCACATGCCTCCAGCGTACTCCTACGGCGCGTCTGAGAATCGGTCCTGCTCGCATCGAGTTGCCGCCGCCGTCCGGGAACGGGAACCCTGGTGGGCATGACGCACCAGACGCACGAAGAACATTCGCACGCGCACGGCCCGGACTGCGGCCACGTGGCGCTCGAGCACGACGGGCACGTCGACTACCTGCACGACGGGCACCTGCACCACCCACACGGCGACCACGTCGACGAGCACGTCATCGCGGTCGACGGCGAGCACCCCGAAGGATGCACACCCGCGCACGCCTGCGCGGCCCACGGCGACGAGCACCAGCACGGCGATGGCTGCGGCCACGAGGCCGTCCCGCACGGCGACCACACCGACTTCCTGGTCGGCGACCACCTCCACCACCCGCACGGCGACCATTGCGACGACCATGGCCCCGCGCGGGTCATGAGCGCCTCATCTCACTGGGACTGAGTCCCATTCGCTGATACGGTCCTCGGCGTGACCGCTCACGCCGAACCTCCCGCGCCCTGATGGACCAGGCGCTCCGCGACCGCTGGCTGGCCCAGGCGGACGCGACCCTGTCGAGCGCCGGCCGGCGCGCCGGCGCGGCCCGCACCGCGATCGTCGAGTGGCTCGCCCGCGAGGGCCAGTGCCTGGTGACCGCACAGGACGTGCTCGACCGCCTCCCTCAAGGGTCGCCGTCCTCCGTGTACCGCACGCTGGACGAACTGTTCGCACTCGGCCTGTTGCACCGCTTCCACGGCCAGGACGGCGTCGCGCGGTACGAGATCGCCGACCCGCTGCGCCACCACCATCACTTCATCGACGAGGCGAGCGGCGCGGCGCGGCCGTTCACCGACGACGAGCTCGAGCGGGCGATCGAGGCGGCCGCCCGGCGCCTCGGCGTCCGCCTCACCGGCCACGAGGTCGTCATCCGCGGGCGCCGATCCACAAATGGGACTCAGTCCTGATAAGGTGACCGCCGTGCGACAGGCACTCACCGCAGCAGCGCTCGCCGGCGCCCTCCTCTCCTCCACGCCGGCGAGCGCGCAGGTGCTCTCCGACGGGCACGTCGACTACGCGGCCCGGATCGTCGACGGGCAGCTGCGCTCGCAGATCAAGGACGGCACCCGCGGCACCACCGTGTGGCGCGAGGTTCCGGCCGTCACGTTCGGCGTCGGCGAGGCGGCCAAGACCACCGTCCCCGCCTCCGCTCCGTTCCTCGGCGCGCCTGGCGAGGCCGTGTGGCTGCTCCCGCAGACCCAGCGCGCCGGCCTGCTGTGGCCGGGCTGGAACACCGAGGAGCTCTCGAGCGCGACCGTCGACGGCCCGGTCACCTGGCGCCTGGACGCGGTCGATGGCCCGGGCGCCGTCACCGTCTTCCAGAGGGCGTGTTCGGCGACCCCGAGTTCGTGTTCCGCAGCGCGGACGGCCTGCCCGACAGCTACACGATCCCGCTCGGCACCCACGCCCACGGCAACTGGGCCTTCAGCCGCGAAGGCGCCTACCGCCTCACGTTCACGCTGAGCGCCCGGCTGCGCGGCGGCGCCGCCGCGCAGGACACGCAGACGCTCGCGGTGCACGTCGGCAACGTGCCGGACCCTACGCCGTCGGCCACTCCGACGCCGACCCCCGGCGGCTCCGTCACACCCGAGCCCACCGCGACGCCCACGCCCGGTGCGGCCAAGCCACAGGATCACGCGCCGGCGCTGCGCGTGCTCTCCGCACGCGTCGCGGGGCGCACGCTCACGCTGCGCGCGCGCGTCGATCGCCGCGCGCGCCTCACCGTCTCGGTCCGCCGTGGCGGGCGTGTCTCGGCGACGGCCAAGGCGCGCACCGTCGCCGCCGGGACGCGCACGCTGAAGCTGCGGCTGGACCGGCCCCTCGCCGCCGGGCGTCACACCGTCCGCGTCACCGCGACCGCCGACGGTCGCGCGCGCACGCGCTCGCTCGCGCTGCGCGTCCGCGCGCGCTGAACCCACCCCCGCTGGAGCCTCACCATGAGAACCGTCCTCTTCACCGTCGCCGCCCTGCTGGCCGGCGCTTCCCCCGCGCAGGCCGCGGTCACACTCAGCTCCGGGCACGCCGACTACGGTGCCCGGATCGTCGGCGGCCGGCTGCAGGCGCAGGTCAAGGACAGCACGCGCGGCCGCACCGTCTGGCGCGACCCGTCCGACGTCGTGATCGCGCTCGGCGCCAGCGCGCGTCACACGCTGCCCGGCGGCAGCTTCCTCGGCCGCAAGGGCGCGCGCGTGTGGATGATCCCGCAGACGCAGCGCTCCAACGTCATCTGGCTCGGCTGGAACACGGAGGAGCTGAGCTCGCGCCAGGTCCGGTCGAACCTCACGTGGACGCTCGACCGCGTGGACGGGCCCGGGCGCGTCGCCGTGTTCCAGACCGGCTCGTTCGGCAAGGCCGACGTGCTGTTCGACAGCCACCGGTCGCGCCCCGGCTCGCGCGCGATCCGGCTCGGCGTGCACGCGCACGGCAACTGGGCGTTCACGCGCGCGGGGACCTACCGCCTGCGCTTCACGTCCACCGCCACGGCCCGCTCCGGCCGGCGACTGTCGGACACCGCGACGCTGACCGTCCGGGTGAGCTGAGTGCGGTGGGCGCTGCTCGCCGCGCTCGGGCTGCTCGTGGCCGGCTGCGGCGCCCCCGAAGGGCTCTCGAGCACGGACGGTCGCCTGCAGGTGGTCACCACCACGAGCCTGCTGCGCGACCTGGTCGAGCAGGTCGGCCGCGAGCGGGTGCACGTGACCAGCCTCGTGCCCGACGGCGCCGACCCGCACGCGTACGAGCCGACGCTGCGCGACGTGCGGGACGTCGTGTACGCCGACGTCTCCTTCAGCAACTACATGCTGCTCGAGCAGCACAGCATCATCAAGACGCTCGACGCCAACCTGCGCGCCGGCGTGCCGAACGTCTCGCTGGCCGAGGACGCGACCAAGTACGCGGCGGAGGTCATCCCGCTTGTCGAGAACGTCAACCTGGACACGATCTGGCTCGGCCTGCGCGCTCGTGGCACCGGAGCCCGGCACGGCACGAACCGGTCCAGTGACGTGCTGCTCTCGGCGACCGCCGTCGACGGCCCGGGCGCGATGTACGGCTACTTGACCGGCACGTTCGGGTCCACCGAGCGCTACTTCGACTCCAGCGACGGCTTCGACGCCGGCGACGGCTACAAGGACGACACCGCGACACTGCCCGCGGACGCGCACACGCACATGTCGTGGGTGTTCACGCGGCCCGGCATCTACCGCGCCACCTTCACGGCCGCCCTGCGCGTCAGGGCCACCGCCAAGCCGATCCCGCTCGGCGAGGCGACCTTCACCTTCGCGGTCGGCGTCCGCGCGCCCGCGGGAGCGACAGTCCTCGACCGGGGCCACGCCGACATCACCGCCGACCTCGACCGCGGCCGCGTGCTCGTCCTCTAGCGGCGGCGAGCACACCCAGCACGAGCACGAGGCCGGCGACGTGGTGATCGCGGTTCCGCCGAAGGCGATCGCCGAGGTGCCCGCGGGCCGCGAGTTCCGCTTCCTGGGCCGCGCCGGCGAGCAGATCTACCAGCTCCCGCAGGCCGTGCTCGGCAAGCACGTCCACGGCGAGATCGACCCGCACCTGTGGCAGAACGTCCGCAACGCGATGGCCTACACGGAGCTGATCCGCGACACGCTGATCGCGCAGGACCCGGACGGGGCGAAGGCCTACCGTGCGCACGCCGACGCCTACCTCGCCCGCCTGGACGCGCTCGACCGCCACGTGCGGCGCGCGATCGCGCAGATCCCGCCGCCGCGGCGCCAGCTCGTCACGACGCACGACGCGTTCGGCTACCTCGCCGCCGCCTACGGCATCGAGGTCGCCGGCTTCGTCACGCCCAACCCCGCGGCGGAGCCGTCGCTGTCCGACCGCCGCAAGCTCACCGAGACCATCCGCACGCTGCAGGTGCCGTCCGTCTTCCTCGAGCCCGGCCTGGCCGCGCGCTCGACGACGCTGCGCGAGCTCGCGGCGGAGACGGGCGCACGCATCTGCCCCATCTACTCCGACGCCCTTGACGACACCGTCACCACCTACGAGGCCATGATGCGATTCAACGCCGACTCCCTGCGCCGTTGCCTGTCCTGAAGACGCTGCTGGTGAGCGCGCTCGCCACGACGGTCATCTCCACCGGCCACGTCGACATCGGCCCGCGTTTCGTGGACGACCGCTGGACGCTGCAGGTCTACGACGACCCGACCTGGCGTGACGCCGACAGCACCGTCCTGCAGGTCACCGACGACGCGCTCCTGACGGTCCCCGACGACCCCGCGTACGCGTTCCTGCCCGCGAAGCCGGGCAGCGACGTCTACGTCATCCCGCAGACCCAGAACCCGGACGTGGTGTGGCTGGGCTGGAACACGCAGGACCCGGAGGTGATGGAGACGATCGACCGCGGCGTGACGATGACGCTGACCGGCGTCCAAGGCCCCGGCGAGCTGACCGTGTACCTGCAGTCGGGCGACTTCGAGCAGCCGCAGGTGCTGTGGCCCAAGCCGATCTGGGTGGACGTCAACACGCACACGCACGCGAACTGGGTCTTCACCGAGCCGGGCGTCTACCTCGTCCAGCTCAAGCTCGAAGCCGACCTGATCGACGGCCGCACGGTCTCCGACACGCGCGAGCTGCGCTTCGCCGTCGGGTCCGGCACGAGCCCGGAGGACGCGCGCGCAGCGACCTGGCGCCCGGTGAAGGCCGCCGCGACGCCGGCCCGCGCGGGCACCGCCGAGGAGTCCGGCGGCGTCTCGACCGGGGTGCTGATCGCCGCCGGCGCGCTGCTGCTGGCCGCCGCATCCGGCCTCGTCGTCGCCCGCGGGCGCGGCGCCAAGCGAAGGGCGCGCGCGTGATCGCGTTCGAGGCGCTGGCCGCGCGGCTCGGCGGCCGGCTCGTGCTGGAGGACGTCACGCTCACCGTCCCTCGGGGCGAGCTCGTCGGGCTGATCGGCCCGAACGGCGCCGGCAAGACCACGCTGCTGCACCGCGCTGGATCTGCTCAAGCCGAGCCGCGGCACCGTGACGATCGACGGCCTCGCGGGCTACGTGCCGCAGCGCCACGAGTTCGCGTGGGACTTCCCCATCTCCGTGGAGGACGTCGTGATGACCGGGCGCGCCGGCCGCCTCGGGCTCTTCCGCCGCCCAGGCACCGCCGACTGGGAGGCGGTCGACGAGGCGCTCGAGCGCGTCCGCATGACCGACCTGCGCGCCCGCCCCGTCGGCCAGCTCTCCGGCGGCCAGCGCCAGCGCGTGCTCGTCGCCCGCGCGCTGGCGCTCCGCCCCACCGCGCTGCTGCTCGACGAGCCGTTCAGCGGCCTCGACGTCCCCACCCAAGAGCTGCTGTCGGCGCTGTTCACCGACCTCGCGCGCGAGGACCGCGCCGTGCTGATGACCACGCACGACCTCGCGGGCGCGATGTACGGCTGCGACCGGATCGCGCTGCTGAACCGCACCGTCGTCGCCGTCGGCACGCCCGCCGAGCTGGCCGACGAGGACGAGCTGTGGATGCGCACGTTCGGGATCTCCACGAACAGCCCGCTGCTGCGCGTGTTGAGGGCGGTCGCGTGAGCCCGGTCGAGTTCGTCCGCGACCTGCTCAACCCCGACCTCGGCTTCCTGTGGAAGGCGCTGGCGATCGCGGTGATGTCGTCGCTGATCTGCGGCGTCGTCGGCTGCTACGTCGTCCTGCGCGGAATGGCGTTCATCGGCGACGCGGTCGCCCACGCCGTCTTCCCCGGCCTCGCCGTCGCGTTCGTGATCGGCGGCAACCTGATCGTCGGCGGGATCGTCGCCGGCGTGGTGACCGCGGTGCTCGTCGCGGTGTGCTCCCAGAACCGGCGCCTGAAGGAGGACTCCGTCATCGGCGTGTTCTTCGTCGCCGCGTTCGCGCTCGGGATCGTGATCATCTCGCGCGCGCCGGGCTACGCGGGCTCGCTGCAGGACTTCCTGTTCGGCTCCATCACCGGCATCCCGGACGAGGACCTGTACGTCGTCGCGGGCACCGGGCTCGCCGTCCTCGCCGCGCTGTTCGCGCTGCATAAGGAGCTGGTGACGATCTCGCTCGACCGCGAGACGGCGCGCGCGCTCGGCCTGCGCGTGTTCTGGCTCGACCTCGCGCTGTACGTGCTCGTGACGCTGGCCGTCGTGATCAGCGTGCAGACGATCGGCAACATCCTCGTGCTCGCGCTGCTGATCACGCCCGCCGCGACCGCGCGCCTGCTCACCGACCGGCTCGGCGCGATGATGCTGCTCTCGCCCGCGATCGGTGGCCTCGCCGCGCTGATCGGCCTGTACGTCTCGTGGTCGTGGGACTTCCCGACCGGCGGCACGATCGTGCTCGTGCTGACGGCCTGCTTCCTGCTGGTCTGGACCGCCCGTTCGGCCAAGCCTCGCGTCGCCACGCTGGCGCGCAGCTAGCGTCGCGCGCGAGGGTTCCGAACCGACGAGGGGGAAGTGCGATGAGCAGGACGCTGAGGACGCTGTTAGTGGCGGTCTTGATGCTGGCCGCGTTGCCGTGGGCCAGCGCACGGGCGCAGGAGCCGCTGCCGGAGCCGAAAGTGGTCCCGATCCAGGTCACAGGCCCCGCGTCGCAGCGGCTGAACCTGATCGTGCTGGGCGACGGCTACCAGAAGGACCAGCAGAGCCTGTTCTGGAAGGACGTGGACCGCAACCTCTCCGTGCTGTGGGCGACCGAGCCGTTCCGCTCCTACCGCAACTACATCAACGTCTACGGCGTCGAGCTGGCGTCGATCGACTACGGCGTGCGCTGCGATCCCGACGGCCGCAAGCGCCACGCCGACGGCACGATCCGCGACACGGGCGAGCGCGAAGGCCCGATCGACGGCAAGAACACCGCGCTGCGCCTGCACTACTCGCACTCCTCGGGCAGCGGCTGCACCGACCCGCTCGCGCGCGGCGTCGTCTACAGCACCGCGCCGGTCGGCTGCGAGGCCGCGGCGCCCTACTACGGCGGGAACGTCGCTCGGGCGTGCGAGACGGGCTCCCAGGCGCGCATGCGCATCCTCAACGACTACGTCGCGCCGGTGCTCGGCATCCCGCGCACGTCGCAGAACATCCAGACGCTCGCGATCTTCAACTCGTTCACGTACGGCGGCATCGGCGGCGTCGACGCGACCACGTCCGGCGGCTCGCCGCAGGGTCCGCTGATCTCGCTGCACGAGCTCGGCCACTCGCTCGGCACACTGGCCGACGAGTATCCGTACTTCGTCCGCGACCGGGTGGACCCGTGCAACACGAGCACGACCGAGCCGGGCGGGAACTCCGGCTTCCACCACACGCTCATGACCAGCGCGGAGCAGATGATCGCGGCGCAGCACAAGTGGTTCCGCTGGCTCGGCGAGGACTCGCTGTCAGGCGGCAAGATCGGCCTGTGGGAGGGCGGCCAGTACTTCCCGTGCGGTGTCCGGCGCCCGAGCCAGCACTCGATGATGCGCTGGCTGGGCTTCGACTTCGACCAGGTCGGCCTCGAGCACATGGTCGCCCGCATCAGCGGCCTGCGCAACGCGGGTCAGATGAACGTGCAGAACACGCCCGCGGGCGCGGTGGCCAAGGACTCGGTCATCTGGGTCGAGACCGGCCATCCGCGCTTTCACGAGCAGAAGGTCACGTGGCGCGTCGGCGGTCCGGCCGGTGAGGTCCTCACCGCCGCGCAGGACAGCCGCAACCTCGACCTGGAGGCGCTGAATCTGCCGGCCGGCACCGTGATCTACGCCGAGGTGCGCGATCCCGTCGGTCCCGACGGCATCGACTGGGTCCGCAACCCGTCGACCGGCAACACGCCCCCGAACTCGGGCTACAACGGGCCGCGCTTCGTGCAGACGCGCACGTGGACGGTCGGCGACACGACGGTCACGCCTTCCGCACCGGCCGCCGAGATCACGGCGCACAGCTCCACCACACAGCCGCTGGCCGCGGACGAGGTCGCGTACGTCGAGACCAACCGCCCGGCGGACCGCGTGCTGCCGGTCACCTGGACGCTGAACGGGACCGCGCTCCCGAACCCGAAGAACAGCCGCAACCTCGACCTCGGCGCGCTCGACGTGCCCGCCGGGACCTCGACGCTGGTCGCCACGGTCACCGACGGCGTCGTCTCCGACAGCGTCGAGTTCAAGATC
The DNA here is from genome assembly GCF_003344625.1 of Solirubrobacter deserti. Lineage (GTDB taxonomy): Bacteria > Actinomycetota > Thermoleophilia > Solirubrobacterales > Solirubrobacteraceae > Solirubrobacter > Solirubrobacter deserti. The sequence continues at coordinate 1,391,955 of NZ_QPKJ02000001.1, forward strand.
GACAAGGTCGCCCCCACCGCCGCCCGTCGCCTGTCGGAGCCGCTCACGACGCTCGCCGGCGGCAGCCTCGAGCACCCCGTGTACTTCGGCGGCTGGGACATGTGGCTGGATCCGAAGGACGACACCACCGGCTACACCGGTACGCCCGCCGTGGTGGGCCAGTTCCAGCTCAACGGCGACGGTTGGTTCAACTACTTCGGCTTCCCGGAGAAGCAGGACTCGCCGTTCGAGTTCCGGCCGTCCGGCCAGGTCGTGAAAGCGCTGACCTACGGCAACCTCGGCACCGGCGGGCTCTCGACGGCCGGGTTCGAGCAGACGCTGCCCGACGACCATCCGATCGGCGGCCACATCCCCGGCTTCGGGACCCACACCGTCGAGCACCGCGCGATCGACCCGGCCGGCAACTACGGCAAGGTCGAGTCCTACAAGGCAACCGTCCTGCCGGGCAGCGCGCTCGCCTGCGGCACCACGCTGAGCGGCGCGCAGAGCGCGGTGAACGTCACCAGTGGCGTGACGTGCCTGTCGGGCGCGACGGTCAGCGGCGCGGTGACCGTCGCCTCGGGCGGCTCGCTGGTGGTCAAGAGCTCCACGATCGGCTCGCTGACGGCGACCGGCGCCGACGCGGTGCACGTGTTCGGCTCGACCGTCGACGGCGCGGCGAAGGTCGCGGGGTCGACGCGTGACGTGACGATCGCGGGCTCGACGTTCAAGGGCGGCCTGAGCCTCATCGGCAACACCCAGGTCACCGCCAACGAGCGCTACAGCCGGCTCGCCGGCGCCTACGGGCCGGTTGTGGCCGGCAGCACCGTCAACGGCACGTTCGAGTGCGCGGGCAACAGCGCCGCCGTCAAGGACTTCGGCGCCGCCAACCGCATCACCGGCGCCTCCAACGGCTGCGCCGCCACCGCCGTCTCACCCGAGCTGCCCGTCGGCGGCACCGTCCCCGCGACACTGGCCCTGACGCTGGGCACCGCGCCCGCGTTCCCGACGTTCGTCCCCGGCGTCACCCGCGAATACACGACGGCCGCACAGGCCAACGTCATCTCCACCGCCGGCAACGCCACCCTGAGCGTCTCCGAACCCGGCCACCTGAGCAACGGCGCGTTCACCCTCGCCGAGCCGCTGCGCGTCGAGCTCTCCAAGACGGCGTGGAGCGCACCGGTCTCCAACGAGAAGGTCGACGTGACCTTCAAGCAGCTCATCAAAGACAAGGACCCGCTCCGCACCGGGACCTACAGCAAGACGCTGACCTTCACGCTGAGCACCACCCAGCCGTAAGGGTCAGTCACAGTCGGGGCAGCGCCCGCGAAGGGTGACCTCGTGAGACTCCATCACGAGGCCTTCGCGGCGCGCGACCCGGCGCAGCGCCCGCTCGAGCTCGTCGTCCTCGAACGGGATCAGCTTCCCGCAGTTGCTGCAGACGAAGTGATGGTGGTGGTCGGCGCCCTCCGGGAAGGCGGCCTCGAAGCGGGCGACGCCGTCGCCGATCTCCACCTTGTTGAGCAGCCCCAGCTCGACGAGCTCGTCGAGGACGCGGTAGACCGTCGCGCGGCCGACCTTGCGCTCGCCTGAGCGCAGCTGGTCCTCGATCTCCTGCGCCGACAGCGCACACTCCTGCGAGTCCAGCAGGTCGATCACGGCCGCGCGGCCGCCGCCGCGCCTGAACCCCTCGCTGGCGAGGCGCTCGTTCGCATACGTCGTCCATCGCGGCGCCTCGGCGTGCGGCATGGCGCTCGATGGTAGCCCGCTCCGCCCCCTCGCTTGCTTAACGAGACTGAGTCCCGATATTGTCCGGGCCATGAAACGACTTACGGTTGTCCTCGCGCTGATGCTGGCGTTCGCGCCACCGGCATTCGCCGATCCCGGTCCAGCTCCAGCACCGAAGGAGTACCGAGTCCTGCAGAAGCTCCACACCGATGCGATCTCGACCTTCCTCGACAACGGCGTGTTCGCGCTCGGCTCCAAAGCCGACGTCTTCGAAGGGCTCGGGACACGACTGGATCCCGACAAGCTGTGGTTCCACGTGGACGATGCGTCCAAGCTGAGCGTCCCGGGGGGCTGGGATTTCCTCGGGCCCGCCGGCTCCGACGTGTGGATCGCGCCCCAGAGCAACCCGGGCGGCACGCAGCTGTGGCCCGGTTTCTCCACCGAATCCGTTCCGGCCGGCGCGATCACGGGCGACCAGACGACGCTGCGCCTGGCGGGCTTCGAGGGCCCGGGGACGCTCGAGCTGTTCACGATCGGCGGCTTCGGCGAGCGCACCCGCATGTGGTCCTCGGACGAGGGCATCGACACGTTCCGGCTCGGCCGCACGCACGCGCACGCGAACTGGGCGTTCACGAAGCCCGGAACGTACCGGCTGACCGTCCAGGCGACAGCGGGCCCGAACCACGCCGCGTCCGCGACGTACACGTTCGTCGTCGGCGCGCTCCCGCCCGACGTCGCCACGACCACGACGGTGGCCGCCTCCGACAGCGAGATCACGGCCGATGAGACCGTCACGCTGACCGCCACGGTGTCCCCCGGCCTGGCCGGCTACGCGGAGTTCCGCGACGGCGCCACCGTCCTCGGTCACAGCGCGATCGCCGACGGCAAGGCCACGCTCGAGGTCGCGAACCTCGGTCTCGGCAAGCGGTCGCTGACGGCCACGTTCGTGCCCGCGGTCGCGAACCTGGCCGACGGCTCCACCTCGACGCCGGTGGAGGTCACGGTGAACGAACCCGGCGAGCCGCCGTTCTCGGTCACGGGCGTGAAGGCCGCCTACGCCGTCGGCGACACGCTGAGCGCGAAGGTGGTGGGCGCGACGCTGGCCGAGGGCCAGCAGTTCCGCTGGCTCGTGCGGCCGATCGGCTCGACCTCGACCGGCTCCAACCGCCAGACGAGCACGAGCGACACGTTCTCGGCGCCCCTCGACGCACTGTGGGACGGCATCGAGCTCAGCGTCGCGGTCCGCGCCGGGACGACCGTCTTGGCCCAGACGCCGTGGGTGCCGGTGCGCGTGACGCCGGTCGGCGCGGTACCGACGGTCACGGGCGGCGGGGCGACGCTGCTCCCGGGCGACGTGGCCGAGTTCGCCTTCGGCGGGCGCGAGTTGGGCAACGGCGAGACGCTGCAGTGGGGCTTTCAGTCCGGGGTGTCCTGGATCGACATCCCGCGCCAGCTCGGTGGTGACTGGTCGTACGCGTTCCCGGACGCGGCCGCCGCGCGCCTGAAGTACAAGGGCAACGCGGCCGGGGCGTACCCGTACGGCTTCGGCGTGCGCGTGCTCAAGGACGGCGTGACGCTCGCCAAGTCGGCGCTCGCCACGCTCACCACCGGGCGGCGCGAGCTGCAGGCGCAGGGGCACCAGCAGCTCTACCGCCAGGGCGGCACCGTCCACATGGACGCGACGGCGTTCCCGGTGCGCGAGAACGACCGCTTCACGTACAGCTGGAGCTTCACGAAGGGCGAGGTGACGGAGGCCTGGGGTGAGGGAGCCGAGCTCACCAAGACCGGCCTGACCAAGGCCGCGCACGACGGCGGCACGCTGACGCTCACGCTCCGCAACCAGGGCGAGCCGGCCCAGTCGATCACGTTCCCGATCAAGGTCACCGAAGACGTGACCTCCCAGATCCTCGCGTTCAACGCGCTCGCCGGCCACTACCACCAGGGCGACAACGTCCGCCTGCAGCTGACGGTCGACCCGGCGCCCGCAGCCGGCGACACGCTCGTGTGGGAGTGGAAGTGGCCCGGCGCGGACACGTGGGCGCCGCTGCCCGGCGTGGTCGACAACGTGTACGCCGTGGCCGCCGAGCAGGCGCTGGACGGCGTCGAGATCCGCGCGAAGCTGACCTACGCCGACCCGCAGGTCCCGCCCGCGATCTCCGAGACGCGGACGATCCACGTCGACGACCACGGCGCCGCGCCGCGCCAGCAGGTCACCGTGACGGGCGAGACGACCTACGACGCGGGTGAGACGGCCACGCTGACCGCCGCGGTCGTGCCCTCCTCGGTGCTGAGCACCTACCGCTGGGAGCGCAAGGCCCGCGGCGCCAGCGAGTTCACGACGATCGCCGGCGCCACCGGCGCAACGTACGCGTTCACGGCGGCCGCGGCCGACGACGGCGCCGAGTACCGCGCCGCGCTGGTCAAGCCGGACGGCAGCGTGGCCTACGGGCCCTCCCCGGCCGTCGCGCTCGACGTCGCGGCCGTGCCGACGTTCGTGTTCACCCCGCTTCGCGACCACTACCACCAGGGCCGTCCGATCGCGGTCGAACTGCGGGCCGAGCCGGGCCTCGCCGCGGGCGACCGCGTCGACTGGCAGTGGCGCTGGCCGGGTGAGGCGTCCTGGCGCGCGGTGCCCGGTGCGAGCGGCCTCACGCACACGCTGACGGCCGAGCAGGCGCTCGACGGGGTGCAGCTGCGCGCCGCCCTCGTCCGCGCGGGCGGCGGGGACCCGATGCTCGCCGAGCCCGTCGCGATCCACATCGACGACCACGGCGCGCCGCCGAGCCAGAAGGTCACGGTGGCCGGCGACACGTCGGTGCCGACCGGCGCCACCGCCACGCTGACCGCGGCCGTCGCGCCCGCGACCGTGCTCGACCGCTTCCAGTGGTACGAGAACGGCCAGCCGATCGCCGGCGCCGACGCGGCCACCTACGCGTTCACCGCCGCCGCCTCGCGCACGCTCACGGTCGCGGTGCTCGAGCCGGACGGAAGCGTCGCGTACGGGCCATCGGAGCCCATCACGGTGACGGTCGAGCCGGTGGTTCAGCAGCCGATCGGCGGGACGGTCCCGCCGACGCTGTCGCTGACGCTGGGCGCGCCCGCGCGCTTCGAGCCGTTCGTGCCGGGCGTGGCACAGGAGTACACGGCGTCCACGCGGGCGACCGTCACCTCGAGCGCGGGTGACGCAACGCTGGCGGTGAGCGAGCCCGGCCATCTGGCCAACGGCGCCTTCACGCTCGCCCAGCCGCTGCGCGTCGCGTTCTCGAAGTCCGCGTGGACCGGCCCGGTCGCCAACGACGCCGTGGACATCACGTTCAAGCAGGCGGTGGCAGCGGACGAGCCGCTGCGCACCGGCAGCTACGCCAAGACGCTGACGTTCACGCTGAGCACCACGCAGCCGTAGCGGGCTAGCGCCGCAGGGTCACGGTCTTCGTCGTCGCCGCCGCGCCGGCCGGCGAGACCGTGACCTTCACGCGCACCTTCTTGGCCGTGCGCATCAGCGCGCGGCCCTTCGACGACAGGTTCAGGCGCACGCTCTTGGTCGTCCCCGCCGCGACGGAGTAGTTCGCGCCGCCGAGCGTGACGACGCTGCGCCGCTTGCCCACGCGCACCTTCGACGCCGTCTTGAGCGTGAACTTGCCGGTGCAGGTCGCGACGTCCTTCGGGCACGCGAGCTTGACCGTGACGCGCTTGCGGCTCTGCACCTTCAGGCTCGAGGAGCTGACGGTCGCCGCGGCCAGGACCGGCGGCCGGTCGACCGCCTCGCACAGCGAGCCCGGGTCCTGCGGGATCACGTCGAGCGCATCGATGATCGCCGTGTCCGCGCCCGGTCCGCAGTTGAGCGCCTCGCGGATGCCGTCGCGGGCGTCGATGGTGTCGTTGCCGGCGACCGAGATGAACAGGCCGCTGGCCGACCCCTCGCCCGAGAGCGAGTCCGTGCCCGGACCGCCGACGATCACGTCGTCGTTGCCGCCGCCGAAGATCGTGTCGTCGCCCTCGCCGCCGTCGAGACGGTCGTTGCCGTTGGCGCCGTCGATGGTGTCGTTGCCGCCCAGGCCGATGGCGATGTCGGGCGACTCGCTGCGCAGCTGCACGACGTTCGGGGCGGCGTTGCCGGTGAAGTGGACCGACGGCGAAGAGCCGGTGGCCGACAGGTTCTCGAGGTCGCTGGCGTAGTTGTCGCCCTCGCCGACGTACCCGTCGTTGGCGACGTCGTCGAAGGCGACCGTGATCGGCGCGTTGCCGCCGGTCGGGTTGCCGGTCTGCAGCGTGTCGACGCCGGGGCCGCCGCGGACGACGTCCCCCGGCCCGGGATCGTTGTCGTCGGGCGAGAACTCATCGTTGCCGGGCCCGCCGTCCAGGACGTCGGAGCTGCCGTCGCTGTCCATGTCGTCGTCGCCGTCCTCCCCGTAGAAGGTGACACTGTGGCCGACGGCCTTGTCGTTGATCGACTGGGCGAAGTCGTTGCCGTCGCCGAGGTAGACGACGTAGGTCGGGTTCGGCCCGGCCGACGGGCAGCGGGCGTTGAGGCTGATGCTGTATTCGCAGCCCGCGCCGGCGACGATGTCCGCGTGGTCGTCCAGCGACGGGATGAAGTCCGGCCCGGCGCCCACGTTGCCCCAGTTCACGGTGACGAAGTTCGACTCGCCGGGCGCCGCCCGGTACGTGATCGTGGTTCCGGAGGCGGAGATCTCACCCGCCTGGGCGGTCGGGGTGAAGGCGGCCCACGCCGCCAGCGAGAGGAGCACGGTCCGGCAGAACGTCATGCGTCCAGCATTGCATTCACGCGCGCGGACCGGTCCGGTTGCGTCGGCGGTCGAACGCTGCCAAGCGCTCGAGCGCAATCGACAACAGCTCCCGGGTCGCCGGTGACAGCGGCAGCTGGCGCTGCTTGGCCACCGCGAGGGTGTCGTAGAGCGGGTCCGCGAACGGCGTGGTCAGCAGCCCGTCCGGCACCAGCCCGCCGTCGACCGCGGCGCGCGCGACGATCGTGTCGCCCACGCCGAGCGCCGCGAGCCGCAGCGCGCCCGCCAGGTACTCGACCTCGATGTGCGGCTCCAGCCGCCCGCCGAGCTGCTGCAGGCGGTCGTTGAGCTGGCGGCGCGTGGGATCGCCGTTGCCGTAGTGCGCGTCGTAGAGGACGAGCCGGGCGTCACGCAGCGCCTCGACCGAAATCGGTGCAGCGGCCCGGCCGGCGTCCGCGGTCGCGTACAGGACCTCGTCGCGGATCACGGGCTCGATGTCGAGGCCCTCGTCGTCCACCGGAAGCACGACCAGTCCCGCTTCCAACGCGCCTTCGCGGATCGCATCGGCCACCTCGACGGAGTTCTGGCCGATCAGCCGCATGCCCACGAGTGGATGGCGCGTGTGCATCTCGGCCGCGAGATCCGTCAGCGCGTACAGCTCCGCGTTGCGCGGCAGCCCGAACGAGGCGATCCCGCCGCGCAGCGTGCGGTGCGCCCGGACGGCGTCGGCGCCGTCCTGCGCGGTCGTGAGCGCCTGCTCGGCGTACGGGCGCAGCGCGAGCCCCGCCGCGGTCAACGTGAGCCGGCGCCTGGTGCGTGCGAACAGCGGCACGCCGAGCTCAGCCTCGAGCCGGCGGATCTGCTCGGCCACGGACGGTTGCTTGAGCAGCAGCTCGTCAGCCGCACCCGCGAACGAGCCGTGACGGGCGGTGGCGAGGAAGTAGCGGAGCTGCTGCAGGGTCATGACAAAGGCTCAGCCTGTGCTGGGCAGTGGCAAGACAGGATTGTGCCGAACCGGACGACGCGGCACGATCGCGGCCATGATCACGAGGCGACTGCTCGACGACGAGGAGCTGCTGTTCCTCAAGCGCCCGGAGGCCGGGCGCGAGGAGGAGGACGCGGCGGTCGCGATCCGTGTGAGCGAGATGCTGCTCGACCTCGAGTGCGACGGCGAACGCGCGCTGCGCCGCTACGCCCGCGAGCTCGACGGCTGGGACGGCGCTGCGTTCGAGCTCACGCGCGAGGAGATCGCCGCCGCCGAGCACCAGGTCGACGAGCGCGTACGCGAGCATCTGCAACGTTCGCGGGAGCGGGTCGAGACCTTCGCGCTCGCCCAGCGCGGCACGCTGACCGACCTCGAACTGGAGGTGGCGCCCGGCGTGGTCGCCGGCCACCGGCTCGTGCCCGTCGGCCGCGTCGGCGCGTACCTGCCCGCGGGCCGCTTCCCGCTGCTGGCGTCCGCCTTCATGACCGTGCTCGTCCCGAAGGTCGCGGGCGTGGACACCGTTGTCGCGTGCGCCCCGCCCCAGCGCGGCGGCACGGTGCACCCCAGCGTCGTCTACGCCGCGTCGCTCTCGGGCGCGGACCGCATCTTCGCCATCGGCGGTGTCCAGGCGCTGGCCGCGATGGCGTTCGGCCTCGGCGGCATGGACCCGGTGGACATGGTGGTGGGCGCGGGCAACGCGTACGTGGCCGAGGCCAAGCGCCAGCTCTACGGTCGCGTCGGCATCGACCTGCTGGCCGGCCCGTCGGAGATCGCGATCATCGCCGACGACAGCGCCGAGCCCGAGCTCGTCGCCGCCGACCTGCTCGGCCAGGCCGAGCACGGCCCCACCTCCCCCGTGGCGCTCGTCACGACATCCGAGGACCTCGGCCGGGCCGTGCGGGCCGAGGTGGCGAGGCAGCTCGAGGACCTGGCGACCGCCGAGGTCGCGGGAGCGGCGTGGCGTGACCGCGGCGCGATCATCGTCGCACCGGATCGAGAGACGGCGGCCGCGGTCAGCGACGAGCTCGCGCCTGAGCACCTGGAGGTGCAGACCGGCGACGACGCCTGGTTCCACGCGCGGCTGCGCAACTACGGGTCGATCTTCCTCGGGGCGCGGGCGACGGTGGCGTTCAGCGACAAGGGCGCGACGGGCACCAACCACGTGCTGCCGACGGGTCACGCCGCCCGCTATACGGGCGGGCTGTCGGTGGCGCGGTTCCTGAAGCCGCTCACCTACCAGCGCATCGATCACGACGGGGCTCAGGCGAGCATCGCGCAGGCGGTCGTCGCGATCTCGGCCGAGGAAGGGCTGGCGGCCCACGGGGCCACGGCGGCAAAGCGGCTCGCGCGGGTCGCGAGCTGAACTCGAGAGAGGGAAGACGATGAGCAAGCGCACGATCACCGCCTTGCTGGCGGGAACGGCACTGGCGCTGGGGGCCTGTGGCGAGGACGAAGCGGGCGGCCCCGGCGAGTCGAGCACGGGCGGCGACAGCGGCGAGAGGCTCACGATCTACTCGAGCCTGCCGCTGCAGGGCGCGGCGCGGGCGCAGTCCGAAGCCGCGGTGAACGGCGCCAAGCTCGCGCTCGAGCAGTCCGGCGGCAAGGCCGGCAAGTTCAAGGTCAGGTACGAGTCGCTCGACGACTCCACCGCCCAGCAGGGCGGCTGGGAACCGGGCGCGACCTCCGCCAACGCGCTCAAGGCGGCGGGTGACGACTCCACCATCGGCTATATCGGCGAGTTCAACTCCGGCGCGACCGCGGTGTCGCTGCCGATCCTCAACGAGGCCGGGATCGCGCAGGTGAGCCCGGGCAACACGGCGGTCGGCATCACCACCGACGATCCGGGCGCCGAACCGGGCGAGCCGGACAAGTACTACCCGACGGGCAAGCGGACCTACGCCCGCGTGCTGCCCAAGGACACCTACCAGGGGGCCGCGCTCGCCGCCCTCGCCAAGGAGGAGGGCTGCGCAAGCGCTTACATCCTCAACGACAAGGAGGTGTACGGCGCGGGGCTCGCGCGCAACATCGAGATGTCCGCCGAGAAGGTCGGGCTCGAGATCAAGGGCAACGACGGGATCGACAAGAACGCCGCCAACTACCGCTCGCTGGCCGCGAAGATCAAGACGACCGGCGCGCAGTGCTTCATCTACAGCGGGATCACGGCCAACAACGCCGTCCAGATCTTCAAGGACATGGCCGTCGCGCTGCCCGACGCGCCGTTGCTCGGGCCGGAGGGCGTCGGCGAGTCGGGCTTCTTCGACCCGGAGGACGGCGGCCTGCCGGCCGAGGTCGCCTCGCGCGTGCTGATCACCATCCCGGGCGTCGCGCCCGAGCAGTACCCGCCCGCGGGCAAGGAGTTCCTGGCCGCCTACACCGCCAAGTTCGGCGAGAAGAACCCGGACCGGTACGCCGTCTACGGCTACGAGTCGATGATGCTGCTGCTCGACGCGATCAAGCGGGCGGGCGAGAACGGGAACGACCGTGCGGCCGTGGTCGACCAGCTGATGGCGACCAAGGACCGGGAGGGCGTCTTCGGCACGTACTCGATCGACGAGAACGGGGACATCACGCTCACGCCGTACGGCGTCTTCAAGATCGAGGACGGGGCGATGGTGTTCGACCGCGGGATCGAGCCGACGCTCTGAGCCTCAGGCCGGCGGGACGTGGTGATTGCCCTTGAACAGGTCAGTCGGGTCGTACGTGGCCTTGACCGCGCGCAACCGCGTCCACACGTCCGGCGTGAAGAACGCGCTCGCGTCGACCGGGACCTCGACGAAGTTCGCGTAGTCGCCGGCGCGGTGCGGGCGCAGGTGCGCGTCGAACTCGGCCAGCGCCCCGCGCACCGCGGCGTCGCCGTCCTCGTCCATGACGACGCCGAGGCCCATCGCGCAGATCTCGCCGGGCAGCGTGGCGCGGGCGCCCGCGCCGGGCGTCTCGCGGGCGATCGCACCGCCCATGTGGCGGAACTGCGCCACCGTGAGCGCGGGCCCGGCCGTCTCGATCGTCGTCATCAGCTCGTCGACCGGGAGCGTGTCGACGAGCGCCGACGTGAGGCGGAACGGAAGCGGGTCGAGCGGGTCCATGGCGAGATCGCTGAGGACGATCGGCGGGACCATCGCGAACGTGTCGCGCACCGGGCCGAGCGCGCGCAGCGGCGCGAGCAGGTCGCGGCCCTCCGCCTCCGCGCCCAAGTGCGCGGCCATGATGATCGCGAGCGAGCGGCCGCGGGCGAACTCGGGCACGAACGGCGCCGGCGGGAAGTGGATCACCGAAGCCCACGACATCAGCTCCTCCGGGAACTCCGGCAGCAGCTCGTGCCACGTGTGCAGCATGTCCCCGGCGCGGTCGAGCTCGAAGAACATCGCGCCGGCATAGAGCCGGTCGAGCGGCTGGACCTCGAACTCGATCGCGGTCACGACGCCGAAGCTGCCACCACCGCCGCGCAGCGCCCAGAACAGGTCCGGGTCGTGCTCGGCGTCCGTGCGGATGAGCGTGCCGTCCGCCGTGACGAGCTCGAGCGCGGTGACGGCGTTCGACTGCAGCCCGAACTTGCGCGAGAGCCACCCGATGCCGCCGCCGAGCGAGTAGCCCGCCACGCCCACGTCGGGCGAGGAGCCGTGCAGCGCCGCGAGCCCGTACGCGTTCAGGCGCCCGAGAACGCGCTCCCACTTGACGCCCGCGCCGACGCGCACGCGCCGCGCGGCCGGGTCCACGTTCACCTCCTGCAGCGCGCTGGTGTTGAGCAGCAGCGTGCCCTCCAGGTTGCCGAGCGGGCCCTGGTTGTGCGCCGCGCCCTGGGGCGCGACGCGCAGCCCGGCGGCGCGGGCGTAGGCCACGGCCGCGGCGACATCGCGCGCGTCGGCGGGCAGCGCGACCGCCGCGGGGTGCTGGTCGAGCGTGAGGTTGAAGGCGGAGCGGGCGTGATCCCAGCTGGGATCACCCGGGAGGACGAAGCCGGCGTTCAGGGAGGGGAGCGTCGCGGAGAGCATGCCGCGAGATGGTGCGGATCGCGCGCTGGGCCGTCGATCCCGCAGATGCGGGAACGTCGACGCGCCGCACCCCCACGTTTGAGGGGGAGGCCGGTCAACCACCCTGCACGGGTGAAGCTACCCGCATCGCGGCGCGCACGGGCCGTCCGTAGGGTCCGCGCATGACTGCGAGCCCCTCCCTCGCGTTCGCGCGAACGGCACGCCGGATCGACGCCCTGGCCGACGAGCGGCTGCCCGCCCGGGCGCTGCTCGACCGGGTCTCCGAGGAGCTCCGCGCGGCGGTGCCGATCGACGCGCTGTTCATGGCCGCGACCGATCCGCAGACGGGGCTGGCGATGGGCGCGGGCGTGGTGCACCAGATGCCGCAGACGGTGTGCCGGCCGTTCTGGGAGTACGAGTTCGAGGTGCCCGACTTCAACAAGTTCGACGAGCTCGCGCGCGGGCCGCACCAGGTCGCCGACCTGCACGCCGCGACGGGCGGGCGGCCGGAGCGCAGCGCGCGCTGGCGCGAGATCCGCACGCACATGGACGCCGACGCGGAGCTGCGCGCGGTGTTCAACGCCGGCGGGCGCACCTGGGGCATGCTGCACGCCAACCGTGCCGGCACATCCGGCTTCGCGCCGGACGAGATCGCGCTGCTGGACGCGATCGCGCCGATGATCGGCCGCGCGCTGCGGGCGTCACTGATCTCGCACCCGGCCAAGCCGGATTCCGGCCGCGGCGTCGGGATGGCGATCGTCGACGGCGACGGCTTCGTGCAGACGGCCACGCCGGAGGCCTACGCGTGGTTCCAGGACATCGACACCGCCTACGAGCTTCCTGACCCGGTGCACGGCGCGATCGTCCCGAGCGAGGTGATGGTCGCGGCCGCCGAGGCGCGCGCCCGCGGCGTCGCCAGCCGCTCGCGCGCCCGCACCCGCAGCGGCGTGTGGCTGCTCATCCACGCCAACCGCCTGCACTCGGGCGACGGCACCGCGGTCGTGATCGAGCCGGCCAAGGCGAGCGAGGTCGCGCCGCTGATCGTCGACGCCTACGAGCTCACACCGCGCGAGCTCGACGTCACCCGCGCGCTCGCGCGCGGTCTGACCACGAGCGAGATCGCGCGCGAGCTGCACCTCTCCCGCTACACGGTCCAGGACCACCTCAAGGCCGTCTACGAGAAGGTTGGGGTCGGCAGCCGCGGCGAGCTCGTCGCCAAGGTCTTCGCCGACCACTACTACGACGACCTCAGCGCGTCGGTCCACCGCGCCGCCTAGAGGCGGCAGAGGAACCCGGGCGGCTTCGGGCGCGGCGCGCGTCCCTCGCCGGGCGGCACGATCTCGAACACGCCCACCATGCCCAGGTCGGAGTGCGGCGTGATGTGGCAATGGAACAGCGACGTGCCGGTGAAGTCGGCGAACACCGTGCGCAACGTGATGCTCTGGCGCGGGTGGACCGTGACCGTGTCGCGGTAGCCCGGCTCGTCGACCGGCTGACCGTTGACGTGCGTCACCTGGAACGGGTTGACGTGGATGTGGAATGGGTGCGCGAGCACGCTGTCGTTGACGATCGTCCACTCCTCCACCGCGCCCAGCTCGACGACGTGGTCGACGCGGTCGTGGTCGAACAGCTTCCCGTCCATCTTGAAGCCGCCGGTCATCGACATCGTGATCGTGCGCTGCTTGTCGAGCGGGAGCGTGCGCAGGTCGCAGAACGGCTCCAGCAGCGGCTGCGGGTTCAGCGCGCGCCGCGGGCGGCGATCCGGCAGCACGTCCAGCGTCGCCAGCACGAGGTCGGGTGAGACGAAGCCGGCGCCGTGGTCGGACGGCAGCGCGTGCAGCGCGTAGCGGCCGGGCGCGCCGGCGCGCACGAGCACCTCGGCGCGGCCGCCCGGCGGGATGTGGACGACGTCGGTCTCGACCGTGTGCGAGAACGGGTTGCCGTCCGCGGCGATCTGCGTCAGGCGGTGGCCGTCGAGGCGCAGGTCGAAGAAGTCGCTGACCGACGCGTTGACGATCCGCCAGCGCTCGGTCTCCCCCGCCTTGAGCGCCACGTGCGGGTTCTGCTGGCCGTTGACGAGCCGCACCTGGCTGGCGAGCAGGTTCGCCGACCACGGCTTGAGGGAGCCGTCCGCGGCCCACTCCGGCGCCTGCAGGACCAGCACGCGGTCGCGCGCGGACGCGGCCGCGCCGCGCCGCTCGGCCTCCGAGCGGAAGATGACGGCGCCGGCCGCGCCGCCGAACAGCTGCCGTGAGCCGTCGCCGTGCGGATGCGGGTGGTACCAGTTCAGGCCCGCCGGATGGTCGCGCGGAATGTCGAACTGGTAGTCGAACGTGCCGCCCGCGGGGACGTCGATCATCACGTTGTCGGCGTTGCCGCCGGGCGGCACGTGGAAGCCGTGCGTGTGCAGGTTGGTCGGCGTGGACAGCCGGTTGACCAGCCGCACGTGGACGCGGTCACCCGGGTCGGCGACGAGCGTCGGGCCGGGCACGCCGCCGTTGTAGGTGACCGCGGTGCGGCGGGCACCGGCCCAGAAGCACTCGCGTTCCTCGATCACGAGCGTGGCCGAGAGCCGGCCTCGCCAGCTGTGGATGCGCGGCGGCTCGACCAGCGACTCGACGCGCGGCGGCGGGCTCGGCGCTCCCCAGTGCCTGAGCCCGCCGCTGCCTGCGACGGCGGCGGCGCTTGCGGCGACCCCCATGAAGCCACGTCGCGTCACGTCGCCGTCGATCGTCTGTGGCTGCGCCACGGTCCTGCTCCCCTCCCTCAGCTGCACTCGCGCTGCTGCAAGGTAGGCAATCGTTTGCCATCTGTCTCGAGCAACTTCCTGGAGGGACAGATTCGTGACCACCACACGCGCGGGTGTGGTGTTGCGGTGAGCGCCTACTGATCGGCGTGCCCGACGAGCACCGGCGCCTCGGCGTGGTGCACGAGACCCGACGAGACCGACCCGAGCAGCACCGAGCGCGCGCCGCCCTGGCCGCGTGAGCCGGTGACGACGAGCCCGGCGTCGCGGTCGCGGGCCAGCGCGGAGATGGTGCGCCACACGCCCTGGGACGCTTCGATCGTCTCGCCCGTCGCGTCCAGGCCTGCCGCGCGGGCGCGGACGACGCCCTGCTCGGTCGTGGCGCCGGCCTCGTCGGTGAGCGCCTCGTCGAGCGCCTGCACGATCTCCTTGACCTCACCGTGCGCCAGCGCCCGAACGGCGCGGCTGTCGCGGTACTGGGACTCGTAGACATGGACGACGACCGCCGCGCGGCCCGCCAGCAGGCGCCCGGCGAGGTCGATCGCGCGGTCCGCGGCGGGCGAGCCGTCATAGGCGATCAAGACCGGGCCGTCCGCCGGCTCGCAGTCATCGGGAATCACGAGGAGCGGCAGCTCGGCGTGGTGAAGCAGGCTCGTCGAGGTGGACCCGAGCACCGTGCGGGCGAGCTCGCTGCGCCCGCGGGCGCCGCACACGAGCGCGTCGGCGCCGCGTGCCGCGTCCAGCAGCGCCTCCCAGGCGGGGGTGTGCGGCTTGGTGACCAGCGGCTCGGCGTCCAGGCCGGCGGCGTGCCCGACCCCCTCGGCGGCGATCGTGCGCGCCTCCTGCACCGCCTGCGCGGCGATCTCCTCGAGCGCGCGCTCGAGCGTCCCCGACGGCACGTTCATCAAAAAGCGCGACGCACCGCGCACCGGCTGCGGCGGCGGCTCGGGGACGGTCACGATCGTGGCCTTCGCGCCGGCGAGCAGCGCGCCGGCGACGCGGACGGCGGTGACCGCGCTGGGCGATCCGTCGTAGGCGATGGCGAGCTGAGCGGCGGCCATCCCCTCAACCTACAAGGCGGTCACCGGCGCATGCCGCGCAGCACGAGCTCGGCGAGGCGGCGGGCGCCGGCCGGGTCCAGCTGGCCGGCCTCGCGCGTGGACTTGAACACGAGCCGCAGGTCCTCGTGGGTGGCGTCGTCGCGCAGGAACGGGCGGGCGCGCTCGACGAGCGTTTCGAGCGCGTCCGTCGCGGCCTGGCGCGCCTCGGCCACGGCGGGGCGACGCTGGGCGGCGTCGTCCCACGCGGTCTGGGAGAGGAAGTCGGTCGCGCCGTCCTGGGCGGTCTCGTAGGTCGCGCGTTCGAGGGCGGCCCAGGCGTCGGGCTCGCGGGATGCGGCCTCGAAGCGCCGGACCAGCGCGCGGGCGCGCTCGATGACGAGCGCGTCGATCACGTCCTCCTTGGCGCCGACCTGACGGTAGATGCTGCCCACGCCGGCGCCGACCGCCGAGGCCAGGCGCGGCATCGCGACGTCCAGCCCTTCGCGGGCGAAGAGGTCGTCGGCGGCGGCGAGCGTGCGCGCCCGCTTCTCCTCGAGCGTGAGCTCGGACCACGGCGGAATGGCCATTCCGCTACCTTACCGCCATGCCCGAGCTCCGTTCCCGCACCGTCACCCATGGCCGGAATATGGCCGGCGCCCGCGCGCTGCTGCGCGCCGCGGGGGTCGAGAAGGAGGACCTCGGTCGCAAGCCGATCATCGCGGTAGCGAACTCGTACACGCAGTTCGTGCCCGGGCACACGCACCTGAAGCCGGTGGGCGAGATCGTGGCGGACGCGATCAAGGCCGCAGGCGGCATCCCGCGCGAGTTCAACACGATCGCGGTCGATGACGGCATCGCCATGGGCCACGGCGGGATGCTCTATTCGCTGCCCTCGCGTGACCTGATCGCCGACAGCGTGGAGTACATGGTCAACGCGCACTGCGCCGACGCGCTGATCTGCATCTCCAACTGCGACAAGATCACGCCCGGGATGCTCAACGCCACCCTGCGGCTGAACATCCCGACGGTGTTCGTGTCCGGCGGCCCCATGGAGGGCGGCACGGCGGTGCTGGTGGACGGCACGGTGCGCACGCGCGTGAACCTCATCACCGCGATCGCCGACGCCGTCGCGGACGAGGTCTCCGACGAGGACATCGCGATCATCGAGGAGTCCGCGTGCCCGACGTGCGGCTCGTGCTCGGGCATGTTCACCGCGAACTCGATGAACTGCCTGACGGAGGCGCTCGGGCTCGCGCTGCCCGGCAACGGTTCCACGCTCGCCACGCACACGGCGCGCAAGGACCTCTACGAGGCCGCCGGCCGCGCCGTGGTGGACATCACGCGCCGCTACTACGACGGCGGCGACGAGTCCGTGCTCCCGCGCAGCATCGCGTCCCGCGAGGCGTTCGAGAACGCGATGGCGCTGGACGTCGCCATGGGCGGCTCCACCAACACCGTGCTGCACCTGCTCGCGGCCGCGCAGGAGGCCGAGCTCGAGTTCACGATGCAGGACATCGACGCGATCTCGCGTCGCGTGCCGTGCCTCAGCAAGCTCGCGCCGAACGGCACCTACCTGATGGAGGACTGCCACCGCGCGGGCGGGATCCCGGCGATCCTCGGCGAGCTGCACCGCGCGGGGCTGCTGCACACGAACGTGTTCACGGTCCACTCGACGTTCGAGCAGTGGCTGGCCGAGTGGGACATCCGCGGCGGCTCCGCGTCCGAGCAGGCGATCGAGCTCTTCCACGCCGCGCCGGGCTGCAAGCGGAGCGCCTCCGCGTTCAGCCAGTCCGAGCGCTGGGAGTCGCTGGACACCGACGCCGAGCACGGCTGCATCCGCTCCGTGGAGCACGCGCACTCCAAGGACGGCGGGCTCGCGATCCTGTACGGCAACATCGCGCTCGACGGCTGCGTCGTGAAGACGGCGGGCGTCGACGAGTCGATCCTGAAGTTCTCCGGGCCGGCGCGGGTCGTGGACTCCCAGGACGCCGCGGTGGAGCTGATCCTGAGCGGCGGCGTCCGCGAGGGCGACGTGGTCGTCATCCGCTACGAGGGGCCGAAGGGCGGGCCCGGCATGCAGGAGATGCTCTACCCGACGTCCTACCTGAAGGGCCGCGGGCTCGGGAAGGCGTGCGCGCTGATCACCGACGGGCGCTTCAGCGGCGGGACCTCGGGCCTGTCGATCGGCCACATCTCGCCGGAGGCGGCGGCCGGGGGTGCGATCGCCCTCGTCGAAGAGGGCGACACCATCAACATCGACATCCCGAATCGTTCGATCGAGCTGGCGATCACCGACGCGGAGCTGCAGGAGCGGCGCGACGCGATGACCGAGTTCGCGCCGGTGGGTCGCGACCGTGTGGTCTCACCGGCGTTGCGGGCGTACGCCGCGATGGCCACCTCGGCCGACCGCGGCGCGGTGCGCGACGTGTCGCTCATCGAAGAGCGCGTGCGCGCGAACGCGTCCTGACGGGCGCCTCGTCGTTGGGCTCGGGCACACGGTCCCGGCGCTGAGGCCGGGGCCGGGGAGCCGTTCGCGGGGGGCTCAGAAGCATGACCTGGATAGTGGTGGGTCAGCGGCTCCCTTACATCAGGGATCACCCCAACAAGCACCCCAATCTTTCCCTAGGAGTGGTCTCGCAGGGCGGCCCGGGTGGAGTCGAAGATCCTCAGCTGATGGCGCAGGCCGGAGAGCGTGAATAGCATCGCGGCGGCCGTTCCGCGCGGCGCGACGATCGCCATCCGGCGGCCGTCGCGCTTGAGCTTGGACTGTGCGTGCAGGATCGCCGAGAGCCCGGTGGAGTCGATGAACTTCACCTCGCTGAGGTCGATCACGAGCCCGTCGGCGCCGTCGGAGAGCGCGTCGGCCAGCGCGACGCGGAACTCGTCCACCGTCGCGATGTCGAGCTCCGCGGGTGGAGCGATGATCCTCGGGTCGGGCACCCGGCTCGACGGTACCCACGGGCCGCCGGTGGGATACGCGCCCGTCATCCAGACGACCGATCTGCGCAGCGACGTGTTCGAGGCGGCCATGGCCGAGACGCTCGAATGCCTCCGGACGCGCGGCCCAACCTCGTCCTGATCCCGTACGGTCTGCCGATGCTGCGAATCGGACTCGTCGTTGCCCTCGTCCTCGCGTTCTCGGCTCCGGCCGCGTCAGCGGACGTGCTCATCTCGGCCATCCCGCGGACGCTGGTCTGCGGCGACGCCATCGCCCCCGGGATCTGGGCGCAGGCCGGCACCCGAGGCTCTCGCACGGTCCGCATGCGCGCGATCGACGACCGGACCGGCAAGGTCTGGTGGCGCAAGACGGCGAAGGCGCCCTTCGACGACTGGCGTTACTGGCATCTGCCCTCCGGCATGGACGGCGAGTGCCGGCCGACGACGGTCGTGTACAAGGGCCCAGGCTTCACCACCCGTTACAAGATCCGGTTCCGCAGCGAGGGCGTGTGAGCGCACCGCCCCCGCTGCGAGCTAGCGGGAGCGGATCACGACGACGCGGACCTTGCCGTCCGTGCCGGCCGGGAGCGCCAGCGTCGCCTTCTTCTTGAGCGTGACGCGCTTCGAGCACGGCGGCGGCGTGGTTGCGCCCTCGATCGCGGCCGGGCAGGCCCAGGCGACGAGCTTGCCCTTGGTCTTCGCCGGGCGACGGAGCGCGACCTTCCGGCCGCCCTTGGGCTTCGCCGCCGCGGCGGAGGCCTTGGCGGTGCCGCCCGAGAGCCTCGCGAATGCGAGGGTCTCGCCGCGGGCGTTGCGCAGCGGGGCCTCGCGGCTGGAGAGGACCGCCGAGGCGCCCTGGGCGCCGACGACCGGGCCGACGTAGCGGGCCGACCAGACGACGGTGGAGCCGCCTGCGTTGGAGGCGGACTCGCGCACGCGCAGGATCGCACCGATGTCGGCGTCGACGATCTTGTAAGTGGGCACGTCCGCGGCGCGCGCGACGCAGACGTTCGTGCAGCGCATCAGCTCGACCGTGTTGCTGGAAAGCGCGGGGCCGGTCCAGACGCCGGGGGTGATGGTCAGCGTGTCGCCGACGCGGCCGGCGCTGGTGGACAGCAGCGGCAGCGTCTTCCAGCGCGGGCCGGCGATCGAGACCACGTCGGTCTCGGCCGAGCGCGCGGTGACGGTGCCGTCCTCGTTGGCCGCGGTGCTCACGCCGACGATCTTGAAGTCCACGTCGCCCGCGACGAGCGTGTAGCGGTCGCCGGTCGCGCCCGGGATCGCCGCGCACCCGTTGGCGTCGCAGCGCTCCCACGAGAAGCTGTAGTTGGTGTCGTCGGTCGCGACCCAGGTGTAGCTCGTCATGGTCAGCGTCACGCCCTGCTGGATGATCGGGCTCGAGCTCTGGATCACGGGAACGTGGGTGTTGACCGGCGGGCCGGCGACCGCGGCGCCCGTCTCGGCCGAGCGCTCGGAGCCGGAGCCCCAGCTGTTGGTGGCGGTCACGAGCACGGCGAGGGTGTGGCCCTCGTCGGCCTTGGTCACGCGGTAGCTGTCGAGCATCGCGCCCGAGATCGGCTGGCAGTCGCCGTTCAGGCAGCGCAGCCACTGGTAGGCGAAGCGGGACGGGGTGTTCGACCATGTGCCGGTGGTCGCGGTCAGCACCTGGCCGCGCTTGGCCAGGCCGGTCACGACCGGCGGGGCCACGGACACGGGCACGGGCCGCGGCCGGATCGCCAGCGGAACGCTCTGTGCCGTCGCGGTCTGGCCGGCGAACGTCGCGGTGATCACGAGCACGATCGTGTGAGCCTCGTCGGCGCCGGTCACCGGGAAGCGCGGCGTGCCGTCGCCGACGGACAGGCAGCCGGTGACGCCGTCCGCGTCGCAGCGGCGCCAGTCGAAGGTGAGGTCGACGTTCGGGAACGTCCAGCGGCCGGGATCGCCGAGCAGCGTCTCGCCCGGGTACCCGTCGCCGCCGATCGCGGGCCGAGTCGTGTTGCTCAGGGCGTGCATGGCGATGGGCACCGTCAGGGCGCTGTCGATCGTCGCCTCGCCGCCGGTCGTGGCGGCGCGGACGCGCACGCCGATCCGCATGCCGATGTCCTGCGCCGACAGCAGGTACTCGGTGCCGACGCCGACCGGCTCGCAGCCCGTGACGATCGTCCCGTGCGCGGCCGTGCAGCGGAACCACGAGTAGGTGAACGTCACGTTCTGCTGGTCCCACGTGCCGGGCTCGGCGGTCAGCGTGGCGCTCTGGCGCGGCGTGCCGGACGGCGCGCCCGGCGCGACCAGGTTCACCGGCGGCGCCCCGATGGTGGCGGTGGGCGCGGACACGGCCGTGGTGCGGCCGTCCTCGTTGGACGCGGTCACCTTCACGCGCACGACCGCCCCGACGTCGTCGGCGACCAACAGGTAGCTGATGCCGGTCGCGCCCGGGATGTCGTTGCCGTTGCGCTGCCACTGGTAGGCGTATTCGGCCTCCGGCGCCCAGTCGCCACGGCGCACGGACAGGTTGCCGCCCAGGCGCGGCGGGCCGCTGAGCGTCGGCGGGGCGAGGTTCACCGGCGGCGCGACCGCCACCGTGCTCGTGGGCTGGCTGACGGCGAACGCCGAGCCGTCCGCGTTGGTCGCGGTCACCTTCAGGCGGACCTCGGTGCCGACGTCGGCGGCCGCGAGGTCGTAGACGGTCGCGGTGGCGCCCGGGATGTCCTGGAAGGTGCCGGAGACGCGACGCTGCCACTGGTAGGCGTAGGAGTTCTCGATGCCCAGCCACTCGCCCAGCCGGGACGAGAGGCGGGAAGCGCGGCGCGCGGTGCCGGAGATCTCCGGGTCCTGGGTCGCCTGCGGCGGGCTGCCCTGGACCGTCGCGGTCCCGAGGCTGAAGGCCGAGACGCTGCCGTCCGGGTTGGTGGCGGTGACGCGCAGGCGCACGCGCGCGCCGACGTCGGCCACGGTCAGCTTGTAGGTGAGGCCGAGCGCGCCCACGATGTCGGTGTAGCCCGAGCCCGAGTCGCGCTGCCACTGGTAGACGTACATGTTGTCCGGCCCGGTCCAGGTGCCGCGCGTGCCGACGAGCGTGGTCGCGCGCAGCGCGGCGCCCGTCACGTTCGGGATCCCGGCGTTGGCCGGCGGCGTGGCTTCGATCACCGCGGTCGCGGCGCTCGCGCGGGCGTTGCTGCCGTCCGGGTTGCTCGCGGTCACGAGCACGCGGATCGCGACTCCCACGTCGGCCCGCAGCAGCTCGTAGGTCGAGCCGTTCGCGCCCTGGATGTTGGTCCACGTCGTGCCGTCGGCCGAGCGCTGCCATTGGTAGGCGTACGCGTTGTTGGCCCCGCTCCAGGTTCCGGCGAGCGCGGTGAGCGTCGAGCCGCGCCGCGCGGCACCGTTGATGACGGGCGCGACCGTGTTCAGCGGCCCTTCGCCGGTCACGGCCGCGGTCGGGAGGCTCACGGCGTTCTCGGTGCCCTCGGCGTTGGCGGCCGTCACGCGCAGGCGCACGATCGCGCCCACGTCGGCCGCGACCAGCGTGTACGTCGTGCGGGTGGCGCCTTCGATGCTGCTCCACGTCGTCCCGTTGTCGGTCGAGCGCTGCCACTGGTAGGTCCAGCCGTTGCCGATCCCGCTCCAGGTGCCGGACGTGCCCTGCAGGATCGAGCCCCGCTTGGCGGTGCCGCTGATCGTCGGGGCGGACGTGTTGACGGGCGGGGCGGCCGGCACCGTCGCGGTCGGCGTGCTCATCGCGGCGGCGGTGCCGTCGGGGTTGGTGCCGGTCACGCGCAGGCGCACGGCCGCGCCCACGTCGCCCGCGGCCAGCTCGTACGTGAGCCGGGTCGCGCCGGAGATGTTCGTCCACGTCGTGCCGTCGGTGGAGCGCTGCCACTGGTAGTCGTAGGCCGTGTCGGCGCCGGTCCAGGTGCCGAGCGTGCCGACGAGCGTCTGGCCGCGCTGCGCGCTCCCGCTCACGACCGGGCGGACCGTGTTCACGGGCGGGCTGAGCAGGACCTTGGCCGTCGCCGCGCTCACGGCCGTCGCGCTGCCCTCGGCGTTGGTGACGGTCACCGACAGGCGCACGAACTTGTCGACGTCGCTCGTCGCGAGCACGCGCGTGGAGCCGGTCGCGCCCGCGATGTTCGTCCACGTCGTGCCGTCGGGCGAGGACTGCCACTGGAACTTGACGCTGTTGTCGATGCCCTCCCAGCTGCCCGCCGCGCCCGTGAGCGTCGAGCCGCGCCGGGCGGTCCCGCTGATCGTGGGCGGCGCGGTGTTGGCGGGCCGTGAGCTCGGCACGGGCACGGACGCCGCGCTGACCTCGGTGGCCGTCGCGTCCGGGTTGGTCGCGGTCACGACGACCCGCACGCGCTTGCCGACGTCGTCCACGGTCAGCGTGTAGCCGGCGCCGGTGGCGTCCGCGATGTCGACCCCGTCGCGCTGCCACTGGTAGGCGTAGACGTTGCCGTTGCCGCTCCAGGTGCCGCGGTTGGCGAGCAGCGCGCCGTTGCGCTGGACCGTGCCCGTGAGGCTCGGCGCGACGGTGTTGACGGGCGGCGCGGCGATAACACGCGCGCTCGCGGGGGTGGTGGCGCGCAGGGTGCCGTCGGCGTTGGTGGCCGTGACCTGCAGGCGCAGGAAGCGTCCGACGTCGCCGGTCACCAGCGTGTACGTCGTCGCCTTGGCGTTGGGGACGTCCGTCCACGTCGTGCCGTCCGCCGAGGACTGCCACTGGTAGCTGTAGCCGTTGCCGGTGCCGCTCCAGGTGCCGGTGGTGCCGGTGAGCGTGAGCCCGCGCTGCGCCGTGCCGGTGAGCGCCGGCGGCGTCTGGTTGAGCGGGCCGGCGGCGAGCACGGGCGGCGTCGGGTCGCTGGCCTCGACGATCACGCCGTCCGGGTTGGAGGCGGTCACGAGCACGCGCACGAGCGCGTCGACGTCCTCGGCCTTGAGCGTGTAGGAGCCGCCCGTGGCGCCGTCGATCGCGACCCAGCCCTCGCCGAAGTCGCGCTGCCACTGGAACGCGTACACGTTGTCCGGGCCGGTCCAGGTGCCGCGCGTGGCGGTCATCGCCCGCCCGCGCTGCGGCGTGCCGTTGATCGTCGGCTTGCTCACGTTGGCCGGCGGGAACGGCGCGACGATCGCGGTCGTCGCGGCGCTCGCGCGGTCGGCGGTCCCGTCCGGGTTGGTCATCGTCACGAGCACGCGCACGAACAGGCCCTCGTCGGCCTTGGCCAGCTGGTAGGTCGACGCCGTCGCGCCGCCGATCGCCGTCCAGGTCGTGCCGTCGGGCGAGGACTGCCACTGGTAGCGGACCCCGTTGCCCGCGCCGCTCCACGTGCCCGGGTTCGCCGACAGCGTCGAGGAGCGCTGGAGGCTCGACCCGGAGATCGACGGCACGACGTTGTTGACGGGCGGGTCCCAGGTGACGGGGCCCACCGGGTCGCTCGTCACCGTCGCCTGGCCGTAGGGGTTGGTGGCCTTGACGGTGACGCGGATCAGCAGCTCGCGCTCGGCGCTGGTGAGCGTGAAGCTGGCGGTGTCCGCGCCGATCGGGTCCCAGGTGACGCCGTCCGCGGACCGCTCCCACTGGTAGTTGTAGGTCGTGCCGGTCGGGTTCCAGGTCTGGTTGATCGTCAGCGTCTGGCCGCGCCGGGGCGTGCCCGCGATCGCCGGGCGCACGGTGTTGACCGGCGCGCCGGAGCCGATCGGGCCGACGGGCGCGGACGTCGCGCTGTCGGCGCCGAACGGGTTGGTGGCGACGACCGTCACGCGCACCAGCGCGTTGATGTCGGCCACGCCCGGGACGTAGGTGGAGGCGGCCGCGTCGGGGATCGTCGTCCAGCTCGCGCCGTTGTCGAGCGAGCGCTGCCACAGGTAGGTGTAGGTCGAGCCGGCGGGGTTCCACATGCCGGGGGACGTGCTCAGCGTCGCGCCCTGGCGCGGCGTGCCGGTGATGATCGGCGGCGAGACGTTCACGGGCCGCCCGCCGAGCGCGCCGGAGACGGCGCGGTCCGCGTTCACGCGGCCGCCGGTGAGCGCCTTGCCGGCCAGCTCGGGCTTGGCGTCGACGGAGCCCATGATCGCGCTCTTGACGTCCAGCGCGCTCAGCCCGGGGCGGGCCGAGAGCACGAGCGCGGCGACGCCCGCCGTGTTCGGGGACGCCATCGACGTGCCCTGCTGGTAGGCGTACGCGGGCCCGACGTAGGTGGAGAGGATCGCGGTGCCCGGCGCGAAGACGTCGACCTTGGCGTTGCCGTAGTTGGAGAACGACGCCTTGCGGTCGTATTCGTCGGAGGCGCCGACGCAGAGGATGTTGTCGGCCGGGAGCGCGCACGGGCCGTACGGCGTGGCGTCGACGTTGGTGTTGTCGTTGCCGGCGGCGATCACGTAGAGCGTGTTCGGGTGCGCCTGGATGGCGGCGAGCTGGGACTGGTCCAGGCCGGGGCCGCCGAGGCTGGCGTTGACGATCCGCACGCCGAGCTTGCCGGCGTAGTCGAAGGCCTCCGCGATGTTCAAGCTCGAGCCGCGGCCGCTGGCGCCGAGCGCGCGCAGCGGCACGATCTTGGCGCCGGGCGCGACGCCCGCGATGCCCTCGTTGTTGTCGGCCTGCGCGGCGACGGTGCCGGCGACGTGCGTGCCGTGCCCGTGATTGTCCTGCGGGACGTTGTCCGCGCCGGGCGTCGAGTCGCCCTCGGAGACGCCGATCTGCGGGTACTCGCGCACGAAGTCCCAGCCCTGCCAGTCGTCGACGTAGCCGTTGCCGTCGTCGTCGACGCCGTTGGAGCGCTTGTCGCGGTTGGAGCCGTCGGTACCGGTCTCCCCCGCGTTGGTCGCGAGCTGCGCGAGCAGGTCCGGGTGGGTGGTGAGCACGCCGGTGTCGACGATGCCGACCGACACGCCGGCGCCGGTGGCGCGCGTCCACGCCTCCGGGACGTCCATGTCGGCGTCCGGGTAGCCCGCCGGGTAATAGCTGCCGCCGCCGTTGGGCACGTACATCTTCTGGCCCGTGTTCTCCAGGCCCCAGAGGTAGCCGAAGTACGGGTCGGCGGTCTGCGCCGTCTGAACGGTGACGGGCTCGGCGAAGACGACGTCCGGGTCGCGGTTGAGCTCGGCGACGGCCTCCGCGAGGTCGCCCCGCTCGGCGCGCACGAGCTCGGTGTCGGGCAGCGTGCTGCGGCGCTCGAGCTCCACGCCGGCGTCCGCACGCACGTCGGCGCGCTCGGCGGCGGTCAGCCCCGGTTCGCGCCGGACGACGATCTCCGTGGCGCCCTGGCGGTCCAGAGCCTCCACCTGCTGCGGGGGGACCGCGGCCTGCGCGGTGGCGGCAGGCGCGCACGCCGCGACGAGCGCGAGCAGGGCGACGGACAGGCGGAGACGTATGACCACGCCTGAGTCATCGGCAGGTTGCCCCCGTCAACGGACTCCGGCTCAGCGAGTGTCCGACGTTCGTGGCCCGCACTTCAGGCACTTGTCCGATGCGGATACGCCGTTCCGCCGGTTAGCGTCGCATCAGAGGGATTGGTTTCGAGGGATGGGGGTTGTTGCATGAGCAGGACGCTGAAAGCGCTGGTAGCCGCTGCGCTGCTGTTCGGACTGTGGGCCGGGACGGCGAAGGCGCAGGACCCACCGGCGCCGCTGCCTGAACCAAAAGTCGTCCCGATCCAGGTCACGGGCCCGCCGACCCAGCGCCTGAACCTGATCGTCATGGGCGACGGCTACCAGGCCGACCAGCAGAGCCTCTTCCGCGCCGACCTCGACCGCAACCTCGCGGTGATGTGGGCCACCGAGCCGTTCCGCACCTACCGCAACTACATCAACGTCTACGCCGTCGAACTCGCCTCGATCGACTACGGCGTCCGTTGCGACCCCGACGGCCGCAAGCGGCATCCCGACGGCACGATCCGGGACACGGGTGAGCGCGAGGGCCCCATCAACACCAAGCAGACGGCGCTGAAGATGATTTTCGACGGCGGCTGCTCGAATCCACTGGCGCGCGGCACGGTGTACGCGAACCCGCCCGCCAACCCGCCCGCGCCCGGATGCGAGAACTTCGCCGCCTACTATCCCGCCGGCGTGAACCCGTGTGAGACGGGCAACCAGGCGCATAACCGCATCATCGAGAACTACGTCTCGCCGGTTCTGGGCATCCCGCGCACCTCGCAGAACATCCAGACGCTCGCGATCTTCAACACCTTCACCTACGGCGGCATCGGCGGCACCCAGGCCACGACCTCCGGCGGCTCGCCGCAGGGCCCGCTGATCTCGCTGCACGAGCTCGGGCATTCGCTCGGGACGATGGCCGACGAGTACCCGTACTCGTCGCGCGACGTGGTGCGTCCCTGCTACACGGGCGGTGAGCCGAATTCGTTCCACCACACGCTCCTCACGGCGCCGGAGATGCTCACGCGTCAGGTCAAGTGGTGGCGCTGGCTGGGCGAGGAGAGCCTCTCCGGCGGGATCATCGGGACGCACGAGGGCGGCGGCACGTACCCGTGCGGGCAGAAGCGCCCGTCCCAGCACTCGATGATGCGCTGGATCGGCTTCGACTTCGACCAGATCGGCCTCGAGCACATGGTCGCGCGCGTCACCGGCATGCGCAACGCGGGCCAGATGAACGTGCAGACCACGCCGACCACGGACGCCGTGGCCAAGGACCAGGTCCTCTGGGTCGAGCCCGGCAACCCGCGCTTCCACGCCGTCGACGTGACCTGGCGGTCGGGCAGCGGGACGGGGCCGGTCATCGGCACCGGCCGCAACCTGGACCTGGAGCCGTTGAATCTCGCGCCCGGGACGACGATCCACGCCGAGGTCCGCGACCCGGTCGGCCCGGATGGCATCGACTGGGTGCGCAACCCGTCGACGAACAACTCCGCCGCCGACTCCGGCTTCAACGGGCCGCGCTTCGTGCAGACGCGGACGTGGACGGTCGGCGAGAGCACGGTCACGGCGGACCCGGCCGCGGCGGACATCACCGCCCACACGGCCAACACGCGTCCGCTCGCGGGCGACGAGTTCGTGTACGTGAACACCAACCACCCGGCCGACCGGGTGCTGCCCGTGACGTGGACGGTCAACGGCACGGAGGTGCCGAACACGGCGAACCGCCGCACGCTGGACCTCGGGTCGCTCAACCTGCCCTCGGGCACGCACACGCTGGTGGCCAAGGTCACCGACGGCGCGCTCTCGGACTCGGTCGAGTGGAAGATCGACAACGTCGACCCGACGGCGGCGCGCCGCCTGTCGGCCCCGGCCGCCAAGTCGACCAGCGACGACCACGGGATCTACTTCAACGGCTGGGACATGTGGCTGGACCCGAAGGACGACACCACCGGGTATGAGGGCACGCCCGCCGTCGTGGGCCAGTTCCGGCTCAACCGCGACGGCTGGTTCGTCTACTTCGGCTTCCCGGAGAAGCCGATGCCCGAGTCGCCGTACGAGTTCCGCCACTCCGGCCAGGTCGTCAAGGCGCTCACCTACGGCAACCTCGGCACGGGCGGCATCTCCAAGGCCGGCTTCGAGCAGACGCTGCCGGACGACCACCCGTCCGGTGGCTTCATCCCCGGCTTCGGCACCCACACGGTCGAACACCGCGCGATCGACCCGGCCGGCAACTACTCGATTCCCGAGTCCTACACCGCCACGGCGCTGCCGGGGGCGCAGCTGACCTGCGCCACGTCGGTGACGGGCAACCAGGCCTCGATCAACGCGGCCGAAGGCGTCACCTGCGTCGACGGCGCCACCGTCAGCGGCACCGTGACGGTCGCCGCGGGCGCCTCGCTCCTGCTCAAGAACACGACGGTCGGCGGCACGCTCGACGCGAACGGCGCCGAGGCCGTCCAGGTCATCGGCTCCACCGTCACCGGCGCGACCAAGATCGCGAACTCGACCAAGGACGTCACGCTCGCGGGCTCGGCGTTCAAGGGCGGGCTGTCGCTGACCGGCAACACGCAGGTCACCGCCAACGAGCGCTACAGCCGGCTCGCCGGTGCCTACGGGCCGGTCGTGGCCGGCAACACCGTCAACGGCACGTTCGAGTGCGCGAACAACAGCGCCGCCGTCAAGGACTTCGGCGCCGCCAACCGCATCACCGGCGCCTCCAACGGCTGCGCCGCCACCGCCGTCTCCCCCGAGCTGCCGATCAGCGGCACCGTCCCGGCCACGCTCTCGCTCACGCTCGCCAGCGTGCCGGCGTTCCCGACGTTCGTGCCGGGCGTCACGCGCGATTACACGACCACGGGGCAGGCCAACGTCATCTCCACCGCCGGCAACGCGGCGCTGACCGTGTCCGAGCCGGGTCACCTGACCAACGGCGCGTTCACGCTCGCCGAGCCGCTGCGCGTCGAGCTCTCCAAGTCCATGTGGACCGGACCGGTCTCCAACGAGAAGGTCGACGTGACCTACAAGCAGCTCATCAAAGACAAGGACCCGCTGCGCACCGGGACCTACAGCAAGACGCTGACCTTCACGCTGAGCACCACCCAGCCGTAAAGGGAGCTACGGGCGCCGGCCTCGGCCGGCGCCCGTTCAACGCGGGGCCTGCTCGGCCAGCAGCGTGAGCGCGTCCCGGAGCAGCCGGGACACGTGCATCTGGGAGAGGCCGACGTGCTCGGCGATCTCGCGCTGCGTGAGGTCGCCCTCGAAGCGCAGGCGCACGATCTTCTGCTCCCGCTCGGGCAGCGAGGCGAGCATGCGGCGTACGTCCACGGCTTGCTCGACGTGCGCGAAGCCTGGATCGACGTCGCCCATCAGGTCGCCGCGGGAGGCCTCGCCTTCCTCCGCCACCGGACGGTCCAGCGAGTCGGCGCGGTGCGCGCTCGCGCTGCCGCGAGCCTCGAGCACGTCCTCGACCGAGACGCCGCAGCGCTCGGCCACCTCGTCTGCGGTCGGCGTGCGGCCGAGCTTGGCGGTCAGCTCCTCCGTGCCCTTCTCCACGCGCGGCACGAGCTCCTGGACGGAGCGCGGCACGCGCACGGTCCAGCCGAGGTCGCGGAAGTAGCGTTTGACCTCGCCCAGGATGGTCGGGACGGCGAACGACGTGAACGCGAGGCCGCGACCGGGGTCGAAGCGATCGATGGCTTTCAGCAAGCCGAGCGCCGCAACCTGTTCGACGTCCTCCCGTTCGTTGCCGGAGATGTACTTGCGGGCCAGATGCCGTGCAAGCGGCAGGAACCGCTCGACGAGCTGCTCCTGCGCGTACGGGTCGCCTTCGGCGCGGTAGCGCTCGAACAGGGCGGCGACCTCGTCGCGGGCACGGACGCGCTCTGGGCCGGATACTGCAGTTGGGGCCATACTCCCGCCATGTCCGGCCAGCCGGAGAACTAGACGGGCCATGTCGTAGATGCGACAGTGACGGATCGCCGTCTCATCCCGTCCGAAAGGCGGGAGGAGCGATGGGTCTGCCCAATGTACGGCGGCGTTACGCGCCGCGCGCTAGTTGGACCGGTCGATCTCGAACCAGACGCAGAAGTCGTCGCCGCCGTCGACGCCCCAGCGGCTGGAGAGCTGATCGACGAGCAGCAGGCCGAACCCGCCCGGCTCCTCGACGGCGGACGGCGGGCGCAGCTCGAACGGCGCGCCGCGGCTTGAGACCTCGGCGCGCAGGCGCTCGTCGGCGGCGGCGACGTGGACGAGCACGCGATCGCCGGCGTCGGTCGCGCCGCCGTGCACGACCGCGTTGTTGACCAGCTCGGTGACGATGATCAACAGGTCGTCGAGCTCGCCGCGCGAGGCGACGCCGGCCAGCGTGTCGGCGACCACGCCGCGCGCCGCCGCGCTGGCCTGCAGGCCGCCGGGAAGCTCGACCGCGGCGGAGCGCACGCGCTCGTGCGGCCACGAGCCGGCGCGCAGCTGGCGGGCGAGCAGGCCGGTGCGCCGGCGCGGGAACGGCTCGCCCACGGGCCGCAGGCGGACGCCGTCGCGGCGCAGGACGAGCAGCGTGACGTCATCCTCGGCGGACGGGTTCGCGAGCGTGCCGGCGAGCACGCCGTCGGTGAGCTCGTCGATCCCGTCGGGCGCCGCGATCGTCGCCGCCGCGAGCCGGTCGAAGCCGACGTCCAGCGGCTCGCCGCGCAGCTCGACGAGCCCGTCGGAGTACTGCACGAGCGTGCCGCCCGCCTCGATCGTCTCGGTGCCTTCGGTGAAGACGGGATCGTCGAGCGCCCCGAGCGGCGGGCCGGCCGCCTCGCGCAGCCACTTGACGTGACCCTCGGCGTCGACCAGCAGCGCCGGCGGGTGCCCGGCCTTGGCGTAGCGCAGCGCGCCGCTGCCCGGGTCGACCTCGACGATCGAGACCGTCGTCATGCCGCGGTCGCGCAGGCCGACCTGGAACGCGTTCAGGCGCTCGAGCAGCGCCGCGGGCGGGTGCCCGTCCAGCGCGTAGGCGCGCAGCGCGCTGCGCAGTTGCCCCATCGTGGCGGCGGCGGCGATCCCGCGGCCGGCGACGTCGCCGACGAGCAGCAGCAGCCGCCCGTCGGGCCGGACCAGCGCGTCGTACCAGTCGCCGCCGACCTGGGAGCCGTCCCCGGCGGCGAAGTAACGGGCGGCGGTGGCGAAGCCGGGCAGCTGCGGCACCGCCGCGGGCAGCAGGCTGCGCTGGAGCTCCTGCGCGATCCCGTGCTCGCGCTGGTACAGGCGCGCGCGCTGGATGCCCGTCGCGGCGCGATCGGCCGCCAGCCGCAGCAGCGCCTCGTGCTCGGAGCTGAACGAACGCGCGAACAGCGTGCCGACGTGCAGCGCGCCGATCGTCTGCCCGTCGACCACGAGCGGCGCCTCGAGCGTGGTGGCGACGGCGCCGGCGAGCAGCGAGCCGACCTGGATGCCGTTCGTGGGCGTCTCGGCCTCGCTGCGGGCGCGCCGGCGCACGGGCGCGGAGGCCTCTCCCGCCTGGTAGACGACGACCGTCCCGTCGGCCTCGTTGAGCACGACCGCGGCGGTGTCGGCCTCCAGCGCCTCGACGATCCGCTTGAGCAGCTCCCGCACCAGGTCGTCGAACGCGAGCGTCCCGAGCGCGGCGTCGCTGATGCGCTGGATCGCCGCCAGCCGCGCCGCGGTGCGCTCGGCCTCGACGCGAGCCGCGTCCGCGCGCACCCGCTCGGCCCGCTCGGCCTCGGCGCGGCGGCGCTCACGCAGGTCCTGCACCTGGACGACGATCACGTCCGCCATGCCCGCGCCCGGGCGCGCCCGCGAGCAGCTGAGCTGGCACGGAACCGGCTCGTCGCGCGACACGAGCAGCCGCGCCTCGCACTCGAACGCTGTGGTTGCGTCCAGCTGCGCGATTCCGTCGGCGACCAGGCGGCGGTCCTGCCCGTGGACGAACGAGTCCAGCAGCCGGTCGCGCAGATCGGCGGGCCGCTGGCCGAGCAGCGCCGCCAGTGCCCGGTTGGCCTCGTCGACGCGCCCCTCCAGGTCCAGCCGCGCCATCCCGATCGGCGCGTCCTCGAACGCGGCGCGCAGGATCGCCTCGCTGCGGGCCGCCGCGCGCGACTTGGCGTCCAGCTCGAGGAAGACGGCGACCTTCGAGCGCAGGATCTCCGGGTCGTACGGCTTGAACACGTAGTCGACGGCGCCGGTCTCGTACCCGCGGAAGACGTGCTCGCGCTCCTTGGAGATTGCGGTGACGAAGATGATCGGCAGCGTCCGCGTGCGCGCGCGGCCCTTGATCAGCTCGGCCGTCTCGAAGCCGTCCATGTTCGGCATCTGGACGTCGAGCAGCACGACCGCGAAGTCCTGCAGCAGCAGCGCCTTCAGCGCCTCCTCCCCTGACATCGCCGAGACCAGGCGGCACGGGAGCGGCTCCAGGACCGCCCGCAGTGCGATCAGGTTCTCCTCGCGGTCGTCGACGAGCAGGACGGCGGGCAGATCGGTCATGCGAGCTCCCGCAGCAGCGCGGCGATATCGGGCAGCTCGGCGACCACGGACGCCGAGCCGCGGGCGGCGGCGGGCATCGTCGACGCCTCGGCCGTCGCCGGGTTCTGCACGATCGCGTATCCGCCGCGGCGGCGCACCGCGGCGAGGCCTTCGGCGCCGTCGTCGTTGGCCCCCGTGAGCACGACGCCCACGACCGCGGGGCCGAGCGCGTCGGCGGCGCTCTCGAGCGTGACGTCGATCGAAGGGCGGCTGAAGCGCACTTCGGCCTCCGTGGAAAGCGCGAAGTGGTCCGGCTCGACGAGCACGTGGTAGCCCGCCGGCGCGACCAGAACGCACTCGCTGTGCAGCGCGTCCTTGTCCTCGACCTCGCGCACGTGCAGCGGCCCGCGCCGGTCCAGCAGCCCGGCGAGCAGGTCCTCGGCGTCCTCGGCGCGGTGCTGGACGACGAGCACCGTCGGCTCGAAGTCCGCGGGCAGACCCGCGAGGATCTCCCCGACGGCGTGCAGGCCGCCCCAGGAGGCACCGATGACGATCAGCCGGTACCCGGTCATGTCCGCCTGTAGATCCTCTCAGCTTCGACGACCGGCTCGTAGCGATCCTCGATCGCGGTCCCGCGCAGGGTCTCCTTGCGCCCGAGCGCGAGCACCCCGCGCCGCGGCAGGCTCTCGTCGAACAGCCGCAGCACGCGGTCCTGCAGATCGCGCCCGAAGTAGATCAGCACGTTGCGGCAGAGCACGACGTTGAACTCGTTGAACGAGCCGTCCGTGGCCAGGTTGTGCTGGGCGAAGACCACCGGGCGCAGCAGCTCGGGGTCGAAGACGGCGCGCTCGCCCGCCACGGCGTAGTAGGCGCTGAACGCCTCCGTCCCGCCCGCGGAGATGTAGTTGCGCGTGTAGTCGCGCACCTTCTCGAGCGCGAACGAGCCGGTGCGGGCGCGGGCGAGCACGTCGGCGTCCATGTCGGTGGCGTAGATGCGCGTGCGGTCGAGCATGCCCTCCTCGCGCAGCGCGATCGCGACCGAGACGACCTCCTCGCCGGTCGCGCAGCCCGCGACCCACACGCGCACGAACGGGTGCGTGCGCAGCTCCGGCAGCACGTCGCTGCGCAGCGCGCGGTGGAAGCCCGGGTCGCGGAACATCGCGGTGACGTTGATCGAGAGGTCCGCGAGCAGGCGCTCCATGCAGCCCGGGTCGTGCAGGATGCGCTCCTGCAGGCCCGACAGCGAGCGCAGCCCTTCCAGGTCGGCCCGCCGCCACAGCCGCCGCCGCAGCGAAGCCTGCGCGTAGCCGCGGAAGTCGTAGCCGTAGCGCCGGTACACGGCCTCCAGCAGCAGGTCGAGCTCGAGGCCCTCCAGCTCGCGGTCGTGATCAGTCGCGGTCACCGTAGAGCCAGACGCGCATCAGCGAGACGAGTTGGTCGACGTCCACCGGCTTGGTGATGTAGTCCGACGCCCCGGCCGTGATGCTCTTCTCGCGGTCGCCCTTCATCGCCTTCGCCGTGAGCGCGATGATCGGCAGCCGCTCGAACGCGGGCATCTGCCGGATCGCCTCCATCGTCTGGTAGCCGTCGAGCTCCGGCATCATGATGTCCATCAGGATCAGGTCGACGTCGGTGTCGGTGCGCAACCGTTCCAGCGCCTCGCGGCCGTTCTCGGCGTAGCTGACCTGCATCCCGTGCATCTCGAGCGCGTTCGTGAGCGCGAACACGTTGCGCACGTCGTCGTCGACGATCAGGACCTTGCGGCCGGTGAGCGCGGCGTCGGCGTCGCGCATCTGCTCGAGCATCCGCCGGCTGCCGGCGTCCAGCGACTCCGGCGGGCGGTGCAGCGCGAGCGTCGTCTCGTCCAGCAGCCGCTCAGCCGAGCCGGCGTCCTTGACGATGATCGACTCCGCGTAGCGCTTCAGGCGCGTCTCCTCGCGGCGCGTGAGCGCCTTGCCGGTGTGGATGATCACCGGGACGTTGCGGTGGCGCTCGTCCACCTTCACGCGCTCGAGCAGCGCGAACCCGGACGCCTTCGGGAGCTTGAGGTCGAGCACGATGCAGTCGAAGCGGGTCTCGTCGAGCCGCTGCAGCGCCTCCTCGCTGGAGGCCACGCCCTCCACGTGCACGTCCTCCCCGCCGATCAGGGCGGCGATGCTCCCGCGCTCGG
This sequence comes from Solirubrobacter deserti, assembly GCF_003344625.1. Taxonomy (GTDB): domain Bacteria; phylum Actinomycetota; class Thermoleophilia; order Solirubrobacterales; family Solirubrobacteraceae; genus Solirubrobacter; species Solirubrobacter deserti. The sequence continues at coordinate 1,426,086 of NZ_QPKJ02000001.1, forward strand.
TGTCGTCGTCGTCGACCACGAGCACCGTCCTTACCCGCTGACCGCCGAGCTGTGACGCCTCTCGCAGCGCGTCGGCCAGCGTCTCGGGGCCCGCGTCGTGCGGGAGGAAGCCGGCGGCGCCGTGGGCGAGCAGGTCATGGCGGCGCCCCTCGTCGGCGAGGACGAGCACCGGCAGGTGGCGGGTGCGCGGGTCGCGCTTGAGGCGGCCGAGCGTCTCGGGCTCCTCGCCCGCCCCGAGGCCGAGCAGGATCACGTCCGGGCGGTGCTCCTGCGCGAGCGCGAGCGTCGTCGCCGGGCGCATCGCCACCAGGCCCTTGAAGCCGGCGGCGCGGGCGTCGTCGAGCCGCTGCGTGGCCCGGTCGACGTCGGTGTCGGCGATCAGCGCGACGCGGTCGCCCTGGCTGACCTGCTCGCGGTCGTCCGGGAGCGCCTCGGGCTGGCCGGCGGGCTCGGGCGCCGGCGGGAGCGGCTCCTCGTAGGCGTCGGGCTCGAGCTCGACCGGCTCGGCGATCGCGGGCAGCTCGGCCGGGAGGAAGAGCGTGAACGACGACCCCTCCCCCTCCGTGCTGGAGACGCGCACCTCGCCGCCGAGCAGGCGCGCGATCTCGCGGCTGATCGAGAGGCCGAGGCCGGTCCCGCCGAAGCGCCGGCTGGTCGTGCCGTCCGCCTGCTGGAAGGCCTCGAAGATCAGCATCAGCTTGTCCTGCGGGATGCCGATGCCGGTGTCGGTGACCGTGAACGCGACCGCGTACGGCTCGCGGGCCGGCTCCAGCGTGAGCTTGACGCTGCCGCGCTCGGTGAACTTGACGGCGTTGGCCAGCAGGTTGCGCAGCACCTGGGCGACCCGCTGGTCGTCGGAGATGACCACGGGCAGGTCGGCGGCCGCCTCGATGACGAGCTCGAGACCCTTCTCCTCGGCCACGGGCTGGAACGAGCGCTCGAGGCCGTCGAGCACCTCGGCGGTGTCCAGCGGCGCCGGGTTGACCTCCATCTTGCCCGCCTCGACCTTCGTGAGGTCGAGGATGTCGGAGATCAGGGTGAGCAGGTCGGTGCCGGCCTGGTTGATCGTGCGCGCGAACTCCACCTGCTGGTCGGTGAGGTTGCCGGCCGGGTTGTCGGACAGCAGCTTGCTCAGGATCAGCAGCGAGTTCAGCGGCGTCCGCAGCTCGTGGCTCATGTTGGCCAGGAACTCGCTCTTGTAGCGGGAGGAGAGGCTCAGCTGCTCCGCGCGCTCCTCCAGCGACAGGCGGGCGCGTTCGATCTCGGCGTTCTTGACCTCGATGTCGCGGTTCTGCTGGGCCAGCAGCGCGGCCTTCTCCTGCAGTTCCTCGTTGGTCTGGCGCAGCTCCTCCTGCTGGGTCTGCAGCAGCTCCTCGGACGCGCGCAGCGACTTGGCCTGCTGCTCGAGCTCGGTGTTGGAGCGCTTGAGCTCGTCCTGCTGGCTCTGCAGCTCCTCCGACTGGGACTGCAGCTCCTGCGCGAGCCGGCGCTGCTCCTCGAGCAGGTCCTCGGTGCGGTTGTTGGCGATGATCGTGCTCAGCACGACGCCGATCGTCTCGCTGAGCTGGTCCAGGAAGCTGAGGTTGACCTCGGCGAACGGGTTGATCGAGGCGAGCTCGATCACGGCCAGCACCTGCTCCTCGAACAGGATCGGCAGGACCATGATGTTGACCGGGAGCGCCTCGCCGAGCCCGGACGTGACCTTCACGTAGTCCGGCGGCGCGTTCGTGACGAGGATGCTCTTCATCTCCAGCGCGGCCTGGCCGGGCAGCCCCTCGCCGAAGTGGAACTCATTGGAGAGGTTCTTGCGGCGGTTGTAGCCGTAGGAGGCGATCAGCCGCAGCCGCTCCTCGGCGACCATGAAGAACGCGCCGTGCTGGGCGTTCACGAGCGGAGAGATCTCCGACATCAGCATGCGGCTGACCGTCTGCAGGTCGCGCTGGCCCTGCATGGCGCCGCTGATGCGCGCGAGGTTCGTCTTCAGCCAGTCCTGCTCGGCGTTCTGCTGGGTGGTGTCGCGCAGGTTCGCGATCATCTGGTTCACGCGGTCCTTGAGCTCGGCCACCTCGCCCGAGGCCTCCACCGTGATCTGCCGGGTGAGGTCGCCTTGGGTGACGCTGGAGGCCACGTCCGCCATCGCGCGCACCTGCGTCGTGAGGTTGGACGCGAGCTGGTTGACCGACTCGGTCAGGCCGCGCCACGTGCCCGAGACGCCCTCGACCTCGGCCTGGCCGCCCAGCTTGCCCTCCGTGCCCACCTCGCGTGCCACGCGGGTCACCTCGTCGGCGAAGGACGAGAGCTGGTCGACCATCGTGTTGATCGTGCGCTTGAGCTCGAGGATCTCGCCCTGCGCGTCGACCGTGATCTTCTGCGACAGGTCGCCGAGCGCCACCGCCGTGGTGACCTGCGCGATGTTGCGCACCTGGCTCGTGAGGTTGTCCGCGAGCTGGTTGACGTTCTCGGTCAGCCCGCGCCACGTGCCGGAGACGCCCTGCACCTCGGCCTGGCCGCCCAGTTTGCCCTCGGTGCCGACCTCGCGCGCGACGCGCGTGACCTCGTCGGCGAACGAGGACAGCTGGTCGACCATCGTGTTGATGGTGTCCTTGAGCTCGAGGATCTCGCCCTGCGCGTCGACCGTGATCTTGCGCGTGAGGTCCCCGCGGGCGACCGCGGTGGTGACGCCGGCGATGCTGCGCACCTGATCGGTCAAGTTGGTCGCCATCAGGTTCACGTTCTCAGTGAGCCCGCGCCACGTGCCGGAGATGCCCTCGACCTCGGCCTGGCCGCCCAGCTTGCCCTCGGTGCCGACCTCGCGCGCGACGCGCGTGACCTCGGACGCGAACGCGCGCAGCTGGTCGACCATCGTGTTGATGGTCTCCTTGAGCTCGAGCACCTCGCCGCGCGCGTCGACGGAGATCTTCTGCGTGAGGTCGCCGTTGGCCACCGCGGTCGTGACCTGCGCGATGTTGCGCACCTGGTCGGTCAGGTTGGCCGCCATCAGGTTCACGTTGTCCGTGAGCCCGCGCCAGGTGCCGGACACGCCCTCGACCCGGGCCTGGCCACCGAGCTGGCCCTCCGTGCCGACCTCGCGCGCGACGCGCGTGACCTCGTCGGCGAACGAGGACAGCTGGTCGACCATCGTGTTGATCGTGTTCTTGAGCTCGAGGATCTCGCCCTGCGCGTCGACCGTGATCTTCTGCGACAGGTCGCCCTGGGCGACCGCGGTCGTCACCTGCGCGATGTTGCGCACCTGGCTCGTGAGGTTGTTCGCGAGCTGGTTGACGTTCTCGGTCAGCCCGCGCCAGGTGCCGCTCACGCCCTTCACCTCGGCCTGACCGCCGAGGATGCCCTCGGTGCCGACCTCGCGCGCGACGCGCGTGACCTCGTCGGCGAAGGAGGACAGCTGGTCGACCATGGTGTTGATCGTCCGCTTGAGTTCGAGGATCTCGCCCTGCGCGTCGACCGTGATCTGGCGGCTGAGGTCGCCGTTGGCCACCGCGGTCGTGACCTCGGCGATGTTGCGCACCTGATCGGTCAGGTTGGTCGCCATCGAATTCACGGACTCGGTCAGGTCCTTCCACGTGCCCGCCACGCCCGGCACGTCCGCCTGGCCGCCGAGCACGCCGAGCGTGCCCACCTCGCGCGCGACGCCCGTCACCTGCTCGGCGAACGTGCGCAGCGTGTCGGTCATCGAGTTGATCGTCTCGGCCAGGGCCGCGACCTCGCCCTTGGCCTCGACCGTGACCTTCTGGTTGAGATCGCCGTTGGCCACCGCGGTGGTCACCTGGGCAATCTGGCGCACCTGATCGGTGAGGTTGGCGGCCATGACGTTCACGGAGTCGGTCAGGTCGCGCCACGTGCCCGCGGCGCTCGGGACCTCGGCCTGGCCGCCCAGGACGCCCTCGGTGCCGACCTCGCGCGCGACGCCGGTCACCTCGGACGCGAACGTGCGCAGCGTGTCGGTCATGTCGTTGATGGTCGCGGCGAGCGCCGCCACCTCGCCCTTGGCCTCGACGGTGACCTTCTGCGTGAGGTCACCGTTGGCGACCGCGGTCGTCACCTGGGCGATCTGGCGCACCTGGTCGGTGAGGTTGGACGCCATCACGTTCACCGACTCCGTGAGGTCCTTCCACGTGCCGGAGACGTCCGCGACCTGGGCCTGGCCGCCCAGCTCGCCGTCCGTGCCGACCTCGCGGGCGACGCGCGTGACCTCGTCGCCGAAGGAGGACAGGCGCGCGACCATGGCGTTGATCGTGCGCTTGAGCTCGAGCACCTCGCCGCGCGCGTCGACCGTGACCTGCTGCGTGAGGTCGCCGTTCGCGACCGCGGTCGTCACCTGCGCGATCTGGCGCACCTGCTCGGTCAGGTTCGCGGCCATGACGTTCACGGAGTCGGTCAGGTCCCGCCACGTGCCGGACACACCCTTGACCTCGGCCTGGCCGCCGAGCTTGCCGTCCGTGCCCACCTCGCGCGCGACGCGCGTGACCTCGTCGGCGAACGAGCCGAGCTGGTCGACCATCGCGTTCACGGTCTGGCCGATGCGGCTGAACTCGCCCTTGACGGGCTGGCCCTCGATCGTCAGCGCCATCTTCTGGCTGAGGTCGCCCTGGGCCACGGCGGCGATCACGCGGCCGACCTCGGTGGTCGGCCGGACGAGGTCGTCGACGAGCGAGTTGACGGCCTCGATCTTCTCCGCCCAGCCGCCGTAGGAGTCCGGCACCGTCGCGCGCTCGGCCATGCGGCCGTCCCGGCCGACGACGCGGGCGAGCCGCTGCAGCTCCTTGGTCACGCGCGCGTTCTGGGCGACAAGATCGTTGACGCGGGCCTGGACGTCGCCGATGACGTCGCGCCGGCGCGCGGGCAGCTTGACGGTGAAGTCGCCGTCCCGGGCGGCCGTCAGCGCGACGACGATCGCCTCGAGCGCCTTCTCGTCAGCGGCGCTGAACCGCCGTCCGTCCTCGGATTTCGTCTCACTCGCCACGTGGGGTCCTTCCTCCGTCGGAGCGCCAGGGCGCCAGAGGCTACTCACCTTCAGGCGAATACCGTGCACAGGGTCATGCCGAAGTTCTCGATCCAGGTCCGAGGCTCAGACGACGCGCCGCCGCTGCTGCTGTTGCCGGGCCAGGCGAACTCGCACCGGTGGTGGGACGGGCTGCGCGAGCCGTTCGCGGAGCGCCTGCGGACGATCACGTTCGACTACCGCGGGACGGGCGAGACCGAGGCGTCGGACGGCGAGTGGACGACCGCGACGTTCGCCGAGGACGCGGCGGCCGTGCTGGACGAGGTCGGCGTGGCGCGAACGGCGGTGTACGGGACCTCGATGGGCGGACGGATCGCGCAGCGGCTCGCGATCGACCAGCCCGGGCGGGTGAGCGCGCTGGTGCTGGCGTGCACGACGCCGGGAGGGCGCCACGCAATCGAGCGCTCGCAGGAGGTGCGGCGGATGCTGGCCGAGCCGGACCGTGAGCGGCGACGGGCGAACCTGCTGGAGCTCTTCTACACGGACGGGCGCCGCGAGTCGAACCTGCTCGGCGATCCCGGGCTCACGCCGCAGGCGGCGCGGCGGCACCTGCGGGTGAGCGCGAGCCACGACGCGTGGGACGGGCTGCCGGGGATCACGGTCCCGACGCTGGTGCTGCACGGCAGCGAGGACCGGATGGCGCCCGTCGAGAACGCGCGCCTGCTCGCGCACCGCATCCCGGCCGCGCGGCTGAGCATCACGGCGGGCGGCCGCCATGGGTTCTTCGACGAGTTCGCGGAGGCCGTCACGCCGGAGGTCGTCGCGTTCCTCCGAACCTAAAGAGAGACTGTCCCCCTTTAGGTTTCACCGGTAGCCCGAAACCTGCGATGTGCAGGTCTTTGTTCCTAAAGGGGACTGTCCCCCTTTAGGTTTCTGGGATCACCGTAACGTCGTCTCGGCCGGCGACCGCGGCGTGCGCGGCCGCGCGCAGGGCTTCGCGGACGGCGACGACCGCCGGGAGGCCCGCGGCGGTGGCGCGGACCGCGGTGAAGATCGTGCGCAGCACCTCCCCCTCGGCCACCGGCCGCACGGCCACGCGGTCGGTCGCGGACGCGATCAGCGCGGGCAGCAGCGTGACGACGCCTCCCGAGGAGACGAGCGCGCGCAGGATCAGCGCGTCGTCGGTGCGGTGGCGGACGTCGGGCGCGTAGCCCCCGAGCCCGTTGCACAGCGCCTCCACCGACGCCGCGTGGCCCGTTCCGTGGTGGCCCGCCGCCCAGACCGCGTGCTCGACGGCTGCGAGCGGGATCGGCTCGCCGGTGGTGGCGAGCGGGTGCGTCGCCGGCACCGCCATCAGCACCCGCTCGCGGATCAGGTCGACCCGGTGCACGTCGCGGTGGCGCGCGACCGGCGCGGGGTCGTAGTCGATCCCGAGCACGACGTCCACCGCTCTTGACCGCAGTTCCTCCAGCGCCGGGCGCGTCTCCCGCTGGGAAACCTCGATGTGGAGGTCCGGAGCGGTCTGCGCGAGCGTCGCGAGCGCGTTCGGCAACAGCGCGAGCGCGGGCGTCTGCACGAACGTGACCCGCACGCGCCCGCGCGGCGTACCGCCGAGGCCGGCGAGCTCGGTCAGGATCGCCTCGTCCGCCGCCAGCGCCCGCTCGGCGTGCTCGGCGAGCCGCCAGCCCGCCGGCGTGAGCTGGACGTTGCGCCCGACCCGCCGCAGCAGCTTCACTCCCACCTCCCGCTCGAGCTCGGCCAGCTGCACCGAGATCGACGACGGGCTGTACGCGAGCGTGTCCGCGACCGCCGCGATCGTCCCGCGCCGCGAGAGCTCGAGCAGCAACCGCAGCCGCCGCAGCTCCATCAGCCGACCGCCGCGGGCAGGACGAGCACGACACCGCCCGGCGAGACGTCCGCGTGGCCGCCGGCCGCGACCACGATGTGCGCCGCCCGCGCGGCGGCGGCCGACGAGGCCGCGGCGGCGCGGGGCGGCGAGGCGGCGGCCTCGCCGCGCCCGCCCGCGGCGCCACAAGGCGGCGGGGCCGCGGCGGCACGAGGCGGCGGGGCCGCCGGCGGCGCGGCGGCGGCCTCGCCCCGTTCCCCCGCGGCGGTGCCTTCCCCCGCGGCGGTCGCGGTCACTCGCCAGCCGTCCTCGTCGGGCTCGATCGTGAACGCGGCGAGGCGGTCGGCGGCGGCGAGCACGCGGGCGGCGGCGGCCCAGCCGGCCCCGCCGATGCGCGTCCACGGCGCCTCGTCGGCCGCGACCGTCACGGTCGCGTCCCGGCCAGCGCCCTCGAGCTCGGCGCGCAGCGTGTCGTCGATCCGCTCCGGCGCGCCCGTGGAGCCCGCGGCGAGCACCGTCGCGACCTCGCGGGCCGCGGTCATGCGGCGCTGCGCCTCCTGGCTCGTGCGGCGCAGCTCGGCCGCGACCTCGGCGGACTCGTCGGCGAACACGCCGGTCAGCGCGCCTTCCGCGACCGTCCCGAGCGTCATCACGTCCGTCCGCAGGCGGTGGGTGAGGCGTTCGATCAGGTCGGCGTCGAGCGCGGCCAGCGCCCGCGCGTGGCGCTCCCAGGCCGCGGCGGTCCGGCGCGCGACCTCGACCTCGAGCCACGCGCGCGCGCCCGCGACATCGGCGGGAGCGTGCGGCGCCAGCAGCCAGCCGGCGGCCGCCCCGCAGCGCGCCTCGATCATCCACGCCGCGGCCGGCTCGGCCTCGACGTGGCGCTCCATCACGTCCCCGCCGGCACACCGCACCGCGACGTGGCCGAAGCGGTCGTAGCGCAGCTCGAACGCCGTCAGGCCGAACACACGCGTTCCAGCGCGGCGACCGCGTCGGCCGGGTCCGTCTTGGCCGCGACGGCGTCGACCAGCCCGCGCACCGCGGCGGTGTCCTCGGTCGCGGTGTACAGGATCAGCGGCGTCTCCCCCGCCCGGTCGCGGAACGCGCGCACGAGCTCCGTCCCGCTCGCGTCCGGCAGGTTGAGGTCCAGCAGCACGGCATCGAAGCCACCTTCGAGCAGCCGCAGACCCTCGGCGGCCGTCGTGGCGCCGGCGGCCACCTCGAAGCGCCCGTCGCGCTTGAAGTAGAGCTTGAGCGCGAGCGCCACCGCCGGGTGGTCGTCGACGACGAGGACCCGCTTCATCTACAGCGACGAGCCGTCGTTCTCGTCGAGCCAGCGCTTCGCGAAGAAGCGCGCGATCACGACGAACAACGCGGTCACGAGACAGACGAAGCCGACCCCCGCGAGGACGACCAACAGTTCCATACCGCTCAGGCTACAGGTAGCTCATCGGGTTGACCGGGTTGCCTCCGACCCGCGTCTCGAAGTGCAGGTGCGCGCCGGTCGAGTTGCCCGTGTTGCCGACGTAGCCGATGACTTCGCCCTTGGAGACGTTCGCGCCCAGCGAGGTGCCGTAGCGCGACTGGTGCGCGTAGCAGGTGGACAGCGCGCCGCCGTGCTGGATGCAGGTGTAGTTGCCGTAGCCGCCGGTCCAGCCCATCAACACGACCTTGCCCGACAGCGCGGCGCGGATCGGCGTGCCCTCGGGCGCCCCGATGTCGATGCCGGCGTGCAGGCGGCCCCAGCGCTGGCCGAACGGGGACGTGAACGCGCCGTTGGTCGGCCAGATCATCTCGCCCGAGCCCTGGCGGACGGGGCCGGCATCCACCGAGGAGAAGCCGGCCAGGCGGGCGCGGACCTTCGCCTCCTGCTTTTGCAGGGAGACGAGGTGGCCCTGCAGCTCCTTGCGGTCCGCGCGGGTGGACACGAGCGACTGGCGCTTGTCGGAGCGGACGGACTCGTACTGCTGGCGCCGGTCGACAAGCCGGTTCTTGATCGCGAGGACCTCGAGCCGGCGCTGGGACACGATCTTGGTCACCTTGCGCTGGCGGGCCTCGAAGCGGTCCAGCCGCGCCTCGGCGGCCGTGGCCTCGGCCTTGGCCTTGCGCACGCGGTCCAGGATGCGGGCGTCCTGCTCGGACACGCGCTGCATGAACTCCGTGCGCTGGAGCAGGTCCTCGAATCCGTTGGACTCGAGCACCACGGTGACGACGTCCGGCTCGTCGGCCTTGTACAGGTACAGCAGCCGCTGGCTCAGCGCCGCGCGCGACTCGGCCAGCCGTGCGCGCAGGCGCGTGATCCGCGCCCGCTCCTTGCGCAGGTCGTCCTGGATGCGGTCCAGCTCGGCGCGCTTGGCCGCGAGATCGGCCTCGATCCTGACCTGGCGTTCCTGGAGCGTCGTGATGTCGCCCTGCAGCACGTCGATGCGCTGCGAGTAGCGCTCGATCGTCGAGGTCAAAGTGCGCTCACGCCGCTTCTTGGCCTCGATCTGCCGCTCCTTCTTTGCGATCTTCTCCTGCAGGCTCTGCCCGCTCGACGGCATCGGGAGGAACAACCAGACGGCGAACGGCACCAGGACGATCGCCAGCAGTAGGCGCGACTTAGACATGCGGCGGGCAATCCTAGGAGGCGACTACCAGGGGTTTTGCAGGTTTACGTGCGGTCGTGGACCAGCAGCGCCCACGACAGCGCGACGAACGCGCCGCCGGAGAGGAACGTGCGGACGAGATTCCACGCCACCCAGCGGCCTTCCTGGAAGCGCTCCCGGATGGCGGTGAAGTCGCTGCCCGTGGCGGCCTTGAGCGCGTCGTTGAGCGGGACGTTGACCACCATCGTGATCACGAACACCACGCCGTAGGCGACGAGCGCGGCCACGGCGAACGGGAACGCGTCCTCCCCCAGGTTCACCAGCGTCGCGGCGACGGTGAAGACCAGCGCGCCCAGGAACGCCGTCAGCATGAACCACGGGTTGATGATCGCGCGGTCCATGGCGGCGAAGGCGGTGACGAAGGTCCGGTCGTCGGTGGTCTTCAGGCCAGGCATGATCGAGTGGGCGTAGAGCGCGAAGGCGCCGGTGATCAAACCCATGGTGAGCGTCGCCGCGAGCAACGAGACCGCACGTAACGTGTTCATAACCGGAACTCAACCGGTCTCCGGCGAGCGCGTGAATAGCCCAGGCGCGCTCATCCATACGTGAGCGTCCACGATCTCCATCCGCAATGGTGACCTGGTCCAAAACGGTCCGGATACCGGTGGACCGTGGGTCCCAGATGGGTTGCACATCCGCGCCGGGCGCAAGAAGCTAGGCCCGGCAAACATCCCTGAGGAGGGGTCATGCGGTCACGTGGGATGGCAGCGGCGAGCTGCCTGACGTTGGTGCTGGCGCTGGGGGTCGCCGCCTGCGGAGGCGACGATCCGGAGACCGAAGGGCCATCCGGGAGCGCGCCCCAGGCCGAGGGCAAGACGCTCAAGATCTACTCCTCCGTACCGCTGCAGGGCGCGTCGCGCGTGCAGAGCGAGGCGCTGGTCAACGGCGCCAAGCTCGCACTCGAGCAGGTGGGCGGCAAGGTCGGCCCGCACACGGTCACCTACGAGTCGCTCGACGACTCGACCGCGCAGGCCGGCTCGTGGACGCCGGAGGCCGAGTCCGCCAACGCGCTCAAGGCCTCGCAGGACGACACGACCGCCGTCTACATCGGCACGCTCAACTCGGGCGCCGCGAAGATCTCGATCCCGATCCTCAACGAGGCCGGCATCCCGATGATCTCGCCCGCCAACACGTACGTGGGCCTGACCACGAACGACCCGGGCTCCGAGCCGGGCGAGCCGGACAAGTACTACCCGACCGGGAAGCGCACCTACACGCGCATCGTCCCGAAGGACACGATCCAGGCCGCGGCGCTCGTGACGCTGATGAAGACCGAGGGCTGCACCAAGGTCGCGATGACCAACGACAAGGAGGTCTACGGCGCCGGCCTCGCGCGCGTGGTCGAGCTCTCGGCCAAGGAGCAGGGCCTGACGCTGACCGCCAACGACGCGATCGACAAGAACGCGTCCAACTACCGCTCGCTCGCGCAGAAGGCCAAGCAGGCGGGCGCGGACTGCTTCCTCTACAGCGGCATCACGGCCAACAACGCCGTGCAGCAGTTCAAGGACTTCGCGTCCGCGCTCGGGCCGGACGCCAAGCTCTACGGCCCGGACGGCGTCGCCGAGACCGGCTTCGTGTCCGAGAAGGACGGGGGCATCCCGGCCGGCCTGAACAAGCAGGTCAAGGTCACGATCGCCACCCTCTCCCCCGACCAGTACCCGCCGGACGGCCAGCAGTTCTTCAAGGACTTCACGGCCAAGTACGGCGTCGACAACCCGGACCCGTACGCGATCTACGGCTACGAGGCGATGAAGCTCGCGCTGGACGCGATCGAGCGCTCCGGCACCGCCGAGCGTGACGCGATCACCAAGGCGCTGTTCGAGACCAAGGACCGCACATCCGTGCTCGGCACCTACTCGATCGACGAGAACGGCGACACGACGCTCACCGACTACGGCGTCTACGCCGTCAAGGACGGCGAGCTCGTGTTCGACCAGACGATCAAGGCCGCGGCGAACTAGGCGACGCGGATCGAGAAGGCCGCGCTGTACTGCGTGTGCAGCGCGGCCGTTCCGGTCACGAGCGCGTTCGTCGGCGCGGTCATCGGCTCGAACGCGATCAGCGGGTCCTGCGGCGGCGCGAACACCTGCGCGTACGGGAACCCGTCCTCGAAGGCGAGCTCGATCCGGCGGCCGCCGCCCTCGAGCGCGAACGGCGCAGAGGGCGCCGTGTAGGCGTCGTCAAACGCGCGGTCGCCGAGCGGGCCGGCGGGGACATGGGTCGCGCTGCGCTCGCCGGTCGGGAGCATGTTGTCGTCCAGCGCGAGCTGTTCCGTGACGGGGATCTCGACGTGCCAGTCGGCTCGCTCGACGTTCGGCAGCGTCAGGTACGGGTGCCAGCCGAACGCGATCGGGACCTCCCCGCGCACGATCGTCACGATCCGCAGCATGGTCTCGTCGAGCGTGACGTCGAGCTCCAGCGTGTGCGGGAACGGGAACGTCTCCAGCAGCGCGGGGTGGGCAGCGAAGTCGAAGCGCGCGGTGAGGCTCGTCGCGGTGGCCTCCGCCTCCCAGCCCGGATGCGCGCCGAGCAGGCCGTGCATCGGCAGGCCACTGCCGTCGAGCCGGATCGGCGTGCGCTCCGGGTCGATGTCGACGGTGCGGCCCGCGACCTCGAACCGGCGCGCGGACAACCGGTTCGCCCACGGATACAGCAGCGGGATGCCCATCGTCTTGCGCTCGGCGCGGTAGGCCTCCAGGCCGCCGCGCTGGCCGAGCACCTCCTCGCCGCGGTGCTTGAGCGAAGCGCCGATCATCCCCGCCTCGGGGAAGAACGTCGCCTCGAGGTCGCCGCTGGCGAGCGTGACGGACACGCCGCGAGATTGGCACAAAGTCGTTGCGAGTGCGTCTTGTTCCGTGTGCGGCCGTCGGGCGACCATCCGTTCATGACGAATACGTGGCGGGTTGTCGACGTGGCGGTGGAAACCCAGCAAGCGAGTGGCGGAGCGGGCGGCGCGGCAGCGCGGGGTGGTGACGAACGCCGAGTTGCGCGAGTGCGGCGTGACCTATCGAGAGACGCGCGATGGGTGAAGGACGGGCACCTGCACGAGAAGCATCGCGGTGTCTACGCGGTCGGGCACCGCGAGCTCACGGTCGAAGGGCGGTGGCTGGCGGCGGTGAAGGCGTGCGGCGAAGACGCGGCACTGAGCCACTATGCCGCGGCGGCACTGTGGGGCCTCGTGGAGTGGGACGGCCGGCGGATCGACGTGACCGCGCCGACGCGGCGCGAGCAACAGGGCATCAGCACGCACAGGACGACCAGGCCCGACCGCGTGCTCCCTCACAACATCCCGGTCACGTCCGTGCTGCGCACGCTGGACGCCCTCGCCTCGGTGCTGCCGTTCAAGCCGTTCCGCCGCGCGGTGCGAAACGCGTTCAACCATGACCTGATCACCACCGCCGAGACCGCGCGGGCGCGGTCGAAGGCACTGCGGCAGATCGCCGCCGACATCGTGCCCACGGAGTCCGTCCTCGAGGACCACGTGCATGACCTGATCCGCGCAGCGGGCTTCGAGGAACCGCTCGTCAACGTCCCGCTCGGCGACTACCGCCCCGACTTCCGCTGGCCGCAGCGCGCACTCATCGTCGAGGCCGACGGAGCCGGAACGCACGACAACGTCTGCACGACACGCAGCGCCGGCATCGTCGGCCACACGGCCGCGACGATCACCGCACCATGATGAAGCTCACTTCGCTCTCATCGTGGTGAAGGTTCGGTGACCGGCCGTCTGAACTTCGTCGGCGCGTTCCTGTCGATCTCGGTCGCGGCGACGATCGCCGAGGGCATCGTCGAGCAGGACCAGATCGCGTTGCCGATCATCTTCGCCGGCCTGCTCGGCGCAATCGGGTTCAACCTCACCACGTGGTACCTGGGGCTGCCCTCCTCGTCGAGCCACGCGCTGATCGGCGGCATGGTGGGCGCGATGCTGGCGGCGGTCGGGACGGGCGGCGTCAAGTGGTCCGGGATCGTGGAGAAGGTGCTCATCCCGGGCGTGTTCGCGGTGCTGATCGCGGGCGCGGTGGCGGTGATCGGCACGAAGGTCGCCTACCTGTTCCTGCGCAACGTCGGCAGCGACACGGCCACGCGCGGCTACCGGCTCGGGCAGATCGGCTCGGCGTCGCTGGTCTCGCTCGGCCACGGCACCAACGACGCGCAGAAGTCGATGGGCATCATCGTGCTCGCCCTCGCCGCCAACGGGAACCTCTCCGCGGGCAACTTCACGGTGCCGCTGTGGGTGAAGATCGGCTGCGCCACGGCGATCGCGCTCGGCACGTTCATGGGCGGCTGGCGCATCATCGGCACGCTCGGCAAGAAGGTGGCGGGCGACATCACGCCGCCACAGGGCTTCTCTGCGGAGGCGTCGGGCGCGACGCTGATCCTCGGCTCCTCCTACTTCGGCTACCCGCTGTCCACGACGCAGGTCGTCTCGGGCGCGGTCGTCGGCTCGGGCATCGGACGCGGTGGGAGCGAGACAACTGGGGCATCGCCGGTCGCATGGGTATCGCGTGGGTCCTCACCATCCCCGGCGCGGGAGCGGTCGCCGCCGGCGCCTACGGGCTCGTCTCGTTGCTCGGCGACACGGCCGGACCGATCGTGATCGGCGCGCTCGCGCTGACGGGATCGGTGGCGCTGTTCCTCAAGACGCGCCGCGAGGACGCCACCGACACCGAGCTCACCGACCTCAAGGGCTCCCCGGCCCCGGTGGCGGCATGATCTTCGCGGAGCTGATCGCCTGGGGTGACCTCGGCAAGGTCGTGCTCGTCGGGCTCGCGGGCGGCGTCGGCCTGGTCGTCACCTGGGGCCTGCTGCTGCTCGGCCTCGAACGGACGCAGGAAGTCCGGTCGGGCGCCCGCTCCGGCGGGCTCGCCGCCTATGGCGCGATCGCGCTGGTGGGCGGCCTCTGCACCCTCGCGCTGCTGGTGCTCGGGCTATGGGCGTTGACGCAGAAATGAACGCGCGCGTCCTGCGCCGTCTGCACGAGGTGTACGAGCGCGAGCGCGCGCTGGTCCCGGAGATCCAGGCGCAGCTCGCGGCCGCGCCGCCCGGCGGCTACCGGGACCAGCTCCAGGAGCACCTCGACGAGACGCGGGCGCACATCCGGACGCTCGCTCACCGGCTGGACGAGCTCGGCTACCGCAGCGGGTCGCTGCTCACCGGCCTCGTCTCGCTCGTGCAGGGAACCGTGGCGCAGGCGAACGCGCGCCGCCTCACCCCGCTCGATCTGCTGCGCCCGCGCGACCCGGCCGAGCGGATCCTCCAGCGCGCGCGGCACGCGGCCGCCGCCCACGCGGCGAACATCGCCGACTACCGGGCGCTGGACCGCATCGCCCAGACCGCGGGCGACACCACCACGCAGGCGCTGGCCGCGCGGCTCGGCGCCCAGGAGCAGCACCGCTTCGACGCGATCATCGCCGAGATCCCGACGCTGACCGACGCGCTGCCGTAACAGGAGGCGCGGCGACGGTGCTGGCGGCCTGAGCCGTCGCAGCGGCCGCGTCGAGGAGGTGGTATCACTCGTCTCGGGCCGTGGCTCGGGAGGCCGCGGGAGAGGAGAGACGCGCTATGTCCGCCGTTCGTCGCATGGTGCTCGCAAGCCTGTTCGCCGCGCTGCTGGCCGGCACCGCCCAGGCTCACGACCGTGGCCTGGACGGGCACCCGAGCCTGCGTAACGCCGTCACGGACCAGACCTTCTACTTCGTGATGGCGGACCGCTTCGCGAACGGGTCGACGGAGAACGACCACGGCGGCCTGCCGCCGGGCAAGGACGCCGGGCAGTCGGGCTTCGATCCCACCGGCAAGGGCTGGTACCACGGCGGTGACCTGCGTGGGCTGCTCGGCAAGCTCGACTACGTCCAGGGCCTGGGCGCGACCGCGATCTGGCTCACGCCGTCGTTCAAGAACAAGGCGGTGCAGCCGGAGGACAACTCGGCCGGCTACCACGGCTACTGGATCACGGACTTCACGCAGATCGACCCGCACCTCGGCTCCAACGAGGACCTGCGCGCGCTCGTCGACGCCGCGCACCGCCGCGGCATCAAGGTCTACTTCGACATCATCACCAACCACACGGCGGACGTCATCAAGTACGTCGAAGGCGCCCGGATGCCGTACCGCTCGAAGGATCAGGCGCCGTACCGGACCGCGTCCGGCGCGCCGTTCGACGACCGCGACCACGCGGGCACGAGCTTCTTCCCGCCGCTGTCGGCCACGACCAGCTTCCCGTTCCGGCCGTTCGTGCCGGAGGCCGAGCGGACCGTCAAGGTGCCCGCGTGGCTGAACGACGTGACGCTCTACCACAACCGCGGGGACACGACGTTCGTCGGCGAGAACTCGCTCTACGGCGACTTCTTCGGCCTCGACGACCTGTTCACCGAGCACCCGCGCGTGGTGGACGGGATGGTCGAGATCTACAAGACGTGGATCCGCGAGTTCCGCATCGACGGCTTCCGGATGGACACGATGAAGCACGTCAACGACGAGTTCTGGCAGACGTTCGCGCCCACGATCGAGCGCTACGCACGCTCGCAGGGCATCCGCGACTTCTACATGTTCGGCGAGGTGGCCGAGGACAACAGCCGGCCGATCCTGTCGCACTTCACGACCCACGACCGCGTGCAGGGCGTGCTCGACTTCGCGTTCCAGACGGCCGCGATGCGCTTCGCCGCCAACTCGGTGGGGACGGACGACCTGCGCAACCTGTTCGTCGACGACGACTGGTTCACCGACGGCGACTCCAACGTCTACAACCTGCCGACGTTCCTGGGCAACCACGACCGCGGGCGGGTCGGCATGTTCGTGCGGGACGCCAACCCGGGAGCGACCGAGGCCGAGCTGCTGCAGCGTGACCGGCTCGCGCACGCGCTGATGTACTTCTCCCGTGGGAACCCGGTCGTCTACTACGGCGACGAGCAGGGCTTCACCGGCGCGGGCGGCGACCAGGACTCGCGTCAGGACATGTTCCCCTCGCAGTCGCCGCAGTACAACAACGCCGCGGATCCGATCGCTGGGGACGACGGGGCGGGCAAGAACGACAACCTCGGCTCCGACGAGACGCCGATGGACGACAACTTCGACCCCGGGCATCCGCTGTACCGCGAGCTGGTGCGGCTGGCCGAGCTCACCCGCCGCCACCCGGCGCTGCGCAACGGCACCCAGCAGCACCGGTACTCCTCGCCCGCGGCCGGCGTCTACGCCTTCAGCCGCTTCCACGACCGCGAGTACGTCGTGGCGCTCAACAACGCCGAGACGGCAGCGAGCGCCGCGATCCCGACGTTCATGGCGCGCGGCGACTGGGAGCGGGTGTACGGCGACGGGCCGAAGTGGGCCCGCAGCGGGCGCGACGCCCGGCTGACGCTGACCGTCCCGCCGCTCTCCGCCGTGGTGTACCGGGCGCGTGACCGGATCGAGCGCAGCCGCCGGGCACCCAACGTGTGGCTGACGGCGCCCGCGAGCGGCTCGGACCGGTTGGAGGTGCGCGCGAACGTCGCCGGCAGCTCCGCCTACCACGTCACCTTCTTCGCGCGGGTCGGGCACCGCTGGGTGGATATCGGCACCGACGACAACGCGCCGTACCGCGTCTTCCACGACGTGGCCGACCTCGCCCCCGGCACGCGGGTGAAGTACCGGGCGGTGGTGCTCGACAACGCCCGCCACGAGCGGCGGAGCCAGACCGTGCGGTCGACCGTCGCGCCGCCCACGATCACGCTGGAGGCGCCGACCGAGGGCCAGCGCGTGCGCGGGACGGTCGAGGTCCGCGCGACCGCGGTGCCCGAGCACGCGCACCACGTCGTCGCGTTCGAGCGCTCGGTGGACGGCGGCCCGTTCACCCGCATCGGCAGCGACGACTCGTCGCCGGTCCACACGGCGTTCGACGACACGTCGAGCCTGCCGGACGGCGCGCGCGTGACCTACCGCGCCGTGCTCACCTACGCGCCCGGACGCACCGTCACGAGCGCCGCGCGCAGCGCGACGATCGTGCAGGCGCGCGTGGAGACCGCCGTCATCCACTACAAGGGCGATCTGGCCAAGTGGGGACTGCACCTGTTCGGCGACGGCCTGCCGGACAGCGAGAAGCCCGAGTGGACGAACCCGTTCCCGTTCGACGAGGCCGATCAGTACGGCGGGCTGCGCCGGATCGAGATCAGCGACGACACCAAGCCGGTCGGCTTCGTCGTCCACGGCCGCCCGCCGACCGACCCGAACGTCAAGGACACGGCCAACGACCGCTTCTTCACCCCGCTCGCGACGCCCGAGATCTGGCTCCGCGAGGGCGACGCGCGCATCTACACGTGTGCCGCGGCGAACGACACGTGCGTGGCGAGGTGATCAGCCGAGCAGGAAGCGGCCGGAGAAGGCGAGGCGCTCGACCGGCGGCGCCTCGACCGGCTCGCCGTCGAGCGTGACCGCGGACGTCCGCGGGTCGACGCGGACGTCGCCGCGGCGGTCGTTGTGGAGCATGTCGGCGGCGGTCAGGTCGCGGCAGCCCTCGACGCGGGCGCGCTCGCGGACGGTCGGGAGCTCGGCGTCCATCGCGCAGCCGGCCAGGAACGCGAGCGAGGTGCGGGCGGGCGCGCCGCCGATCCCGCCGACCTGCGGCTGGACGCGCACGGGCTCGGCCAACATCGTGGTCGCGTTGCCGTCGCCGGACGCGCCCCACGCGGCCATCCCGGCCTTGAGCACCAGCTCCGGCCGCACGCCGAACAGTGTGGGCTGCCAGAGCACGGCGTCCGCGAGCCGGCCCGGGGTGAGCGCGCCGACGTGGCCTGCGAGCCCGTGCGTGAGCGCCGGGTTGATCGTGACCTTCGCGATGTGGCGCAACACGCGCGCGTTGTCGTGCGCGCCCTCGCCGCCGCGGACGACCTTCATCCAATCCGCGTTCTGGAACGCGCGGCGGACGACCTCGCCCGCACGGCCCATGCCCTGCGAGTCCGAGGACATCATGTGGATGACGCCGAGGTCGTGCAGGACGCCCTCGGCGGCCATCGTGCGGGCGCGGACGCGCAGGTCGAGGATCGCGAGGTCGCCGCTGCGCCTGCCCGGTTGCAGCAGGTGCACGGCCTCGACCATCGCGCGGCCCTCGGCCTCGGTGCCCGCGCCGAACGGCAGCCCCGGGTTGGTGGAGGACGTGAGCACGCGCTCGCGGCCCGCGAGCGCGAGCAGGTCGGGCGCGTGGCCGCCGCCGCAGCCCTCGATGTGAAAGGCGTGGATCGTCCGGCCGCCGAACGCGCGGTAGGTGTCCTCGACCGACAGCGCCTCGTTGAGCCCGTCGGTGTGGATGGCGAGCTGGACGTCCTCGGCGTCGCAGACGTCGAGCGCCGTCCGGATCTGCTCCGGCCCGGCGGCGACGTCCTCGTGGATCTTCAGCCCGGCGCCGCCCGCGCGCAGCGAGTGCAGGATCGGGTCCTGGCGGGCGGAGGAGCCGCGCACGAGCAGGGCGGCATTGAGCGGGTAGGCGTCGAGCGCGGCCCAGGCGGCGTGCAGCAGCTCGGGTGGGTTGCAGCCGAGGTTCCAGACCGGGCCGGGGTCCTGGATGACGAGCGTCGTGAGCCCGCCCGCGAGCGCGGCGTTCGCGACCTGCGGCGAGAGCCAGTGCACGTGCGTGTCGATGCCGCCGGGCGTGACGATCAGCCCGCTCGCGTCGTGGACGGCGGTCGCGGTGTCGAGCACCACGTCGATGCCGTCCTCGGTGTCCGGGTTGCCGGCCCGGCCGACGCTCACGATCCGGCCCCCGCTCACGCCCAGGCTGGCGAACCGCACCCCAAGCACGGGGTCGATCACGAGACCGCCCGTGATCGCGACCTCCACCCCGCCGCGCTCGGCGCGCGCGGACAGCCCGTCGCGCATCGTGCCGCCCCATCCGGGGACGATCGCGTCCGGCTCGCCCTCGGGCTCGAGCCACAGGTCGCTGTCGGCCAGCCGCACGCGCTCAGGCACCGCGGTACCCCCGTTCCCGCGCGAGCTGGAGCGCCGCGTCCCGCGCGCCCGGGTCGTCCAGCGGCCCGTCCACCAGGCCGCCGTGGCCGCGGACGACGCGCGCGCCGGCGATCGGGACG
Organism: Solirubrobacter deserti; assembly: GCF_003344625.1. Taxonomy (GTDB): domain Bacteria; phylum Actinomycetota; class Thermoleophilia; order Solirubrobacterales; family Solirubrobacteraceae; genus Solirubrobacter; species Solirubrobacter deserti. The sequence goes on from NZ_QPKJ02000001.1 coordinate 1,445,592, forward strand.
AGCCGCACGGTGAGCGGCTCGCCCGGGTTGAACACGACCTTGGCGCCGGGGGCGATCGCGAGCCGGTGGCCGTAGGCGGCGGCGCGGTCGAAGCGCAGGACGCGGTTGGTCTCGAAGAAGTGGAAGTGCGAGGTGACGCCGACCGGCACCTCGCCCTCGTTGACGACCTCGAGCGCCAAGCCCTCCGCCAGCCACTCCGGCTCCACCGCCACGGGCTCCGGCGGCGCGCCGCGGCGGATCGGGTCGTGCAAGACGACGAGCCGGTGCCCGTCCTCGAACAGCGGCTCGACCTCCACGCGCGGGATCGCATCGGCCACGCCGTCGAGCACGTCGGCCGGCCCGAGCACCGTGTAGCCGAACGCCTCGACGTCGGCGTAGGAGCGCCCGTCGCGCGCGGCCTCGCACACCTCGTCGGCGATCAGCGCCACCGCCTCGGCCTGCGTGAGCTCCAGCCCGCGCGCGCGGCGCTTGCGAGCCAGCTCGGCGGCCAGGTACAGCAGCAACCGGCTCTCTTCGCTGGGCAGCAGATGCATCTAGGCCGCCGGTTGTTGTTGCGTGATGCAGTGGATGCCGCCGCCGCGGGCGAACAGCGGGCGCGCGTCGACGAGCTCGACGCGCCGGCCCGGGTAGGCGTCGGCCATGATCGCGGCGGCGCGCGCGTCGGCCTCCGGCTCCCCGAAGCCGCACAGGATCACGCCGCCGTTGACGACGTAGTGGTTGATGTAGCTGTAGTCCACCGGCCCGTGCTCGTCGTGGGTGGCGCGCGGCGCGGGGACCTCGACCACCGTCAGTCCTGCCTCGCGCAGCAGCTCGACGATCGTGCGCGAGACGTCATGGTCGGGATGTTCCGGGTCGTCCTGGCGGTGCGCGAGCACGGTGCCGGGCGCGCAGAACGTCGCGACGATGTCCACGTGGCCGCGCGTGCCGAACTCGTCGTAGTCGCGCGTGAGGCCGCGCTCGAGCCAGATGATGCGCTCGGCCCCGAGCGTGCGCCGCAGCTCCGCCTCCACCCGGGCCTGATCCCAGTCCGGATTGCGCCCGGGATCGAGCTGCACCGTGCGGGTGACGAGCACGGTGCCCTCGCCGTCGACGTGGATGCCGCCGCCCTCGTTGACGAGCGGGGAGCTGACGACGGGCACGCCGGCCTGCTCGGCCACGAAGCGGGCGACGTTGGCGTCCTTGTCCCACTGCGCCCACTGCTGCCCACCCCAGCCGTTGAACACCCAGTCGACCGCGGCCGGCGCGTTGCCGTCGAGGACGAACGTCGGCCCGATGTCGCGCATCCAGGCGTCGTTGAGCGGCGCCTCGACAACCTCGACGCGGGGATCGAGGGAGCGCGCGGCCTCGTCGGTCGCATCCGGGTCGACGACCATCGACACCGGCTCGAACTCGACGACCGCGCGCGCGACCGCCGCCCACGTGGCGCGAGCCTCGTCCGGCTGCTCGCCGAGCGTGTAGCCGGACGACGGCCACGCCATCCAGGTGCGCTGGTGGGGCGCCCACTCGGGCGGCATGCGGTACTCGGGCACCGGCGGAGCGTAGTGCAGCGGGCGTCCGCCGCCGTGTCAGGTGTGGAGGGCGGCCGCCAGGACGGGGCGCAGGTCGGGTGGGGCGTCTGCGATCGCCTGACGCAGCACGCCCTGTCCGCCATGGGCGGCCGGTTCGCCCTCGTCGACGAGCCCGAGGAGGAGGCGGACAAGCCCGTCGAGATCGGGGACAGTGGACGTCTCGCGGCCAACGTCGATATCGACAGTCATAGACACCGGCGGGCCCGCCTCCGGGCGCGCGAGCAGCTCGCCGCGCAGCGCCTCGAAGGCGCGCGCCGCGTGCGGCGCGGACTCGTAGGCGAGCGCCAGCGCCGGCAACCACCCGCGTGTCCACTCGCGATGCATGTACGGCCGGACGATCGTGGCTAACGCCTCACGGACCGCGGCGTCCGAGGGCGCACGGCCGCCGGTGGCCAAGTCGACGATGACCTCGCCGCGACGGAGCTCCGGCGGTGCCAACACGCCCGTCTCCCTCGCAGCGGCGAGGTGCCGGCGCGCGCGGGCCGGGTCACCGAGCATCAACGCACAATCTGAGGCCATCCGGTGCCGGACGGGCTCGGTGCTCGCCTCCTCCAGGACCGCTTCGTACAACGGCCGCGCGCGCTCCATGCCGTAGGCAATCGCCGTGCACTGGGCGACGAGCTCTCGCGCCCAGCGCGAATCCGGGCTCATCTGGTCTGCGAGCAGCTCGCGCAGGCGGGCGTGGTCGCCACGGTGCAGAGCGTCGGCGGCGCGCACGGTCGCCGCCCAGGAGGGGTCCCCCACCGAGTCGATCACCTGCTCGCTGCGCTCGTCCAGCACGCCGTACCAGTTCATGCGCATGACCACGTACGTTTCCTGCAGCCACGGGTCGGCTTCGGCCTCGGCGAGCGCGCGCGCCGCGAGCGTGCACGCGGGTCCGGAGAGCGCGGCCGTGTCGCATCCCCACGCGAGATGCGCCGCGCGGTACGGATCGCCGGCGTCGTACAACGCCGCCGCCAGCAGCCACGGCAACGGCGCCCATCGCTCCGGCACCGGCTTGATGTCCGTCGCGGCACGCCGCGCGAGCAGCAGTCCGCGCATGTACCCCGACTCGACGCACTGACTTGGGGCCACACGGAGCCCGTCGGACCCGATCCGGTCCAACGCCGCGAGCCCGTTGGCGACGGCCCGGTCGAGGGCCGTCTCCGGGGCACTGAAGGATTCGCTCCACCACGCTTCGGCGAGCCGGATCAGCCCGCCCACGGAGGGCCGCAACCGCTGCGCGGCCTCCTGAGCAGCCAGTGCCCCGCTGAGGTCCTCGCTCTCGGAGGCGAAGAACTGCGCTCTTTCGTAGAGGTCAGCCGCCTGCTCGACGCGATCCACGGAGCGTTGCGCCTCGGCTGCGAGCTCCGCCGCCGCGGCGTTCTGGAGCGCGGACGTGTCCGCGAGCGGCAGGTCCGCTGGGCTCAGCATGAGCAACCCGTCAGTGCGGTTGCAGGCCGCTGACACCTCGAGCGTCACGTAGCGGAACCGGCCGTCGGTTCGGACGTGCTGCTGGAGCCGCCAGTACCGCGAACGCTCCGGCGTGGCTTCGAGGCCGTCGAGCGCGTGATGGAGCAGGTCGCGAGCGCTGCTGAGGTCCCGCCCGAGCTCGAACTCGACCTGGGCGCGCAGCAGCAGCGCCTCGGGCTGCGACGGATCCAGCCGAGCGGCGACGCTCGCCGACCGTTCGGCCTGAGTGAGCGCGTCGGTGGCTTGATCGTGCGCGACGGCAACCCGAAGCCAGATCACCGTCTCAGCCATCGCGGTGTCGATCATGCCGCCCTCCCGCCGCGTGCACGCCAGGGCTTCCTCCAAGCGTCCGCCGCCGTACAGCGCGAGCGCGCGGGCCGCCGCGACGCCCGGCACGTCGTCGTCGAGCCCGGCCAGCGCGTCGAGCGCGGCGTCGAAGCCGCCGTCGTCAATTGCCGTCAGCGCGTCCGCGACCGCGCGGGCCGCATCCGCCGTGCCGCCCGTGTCCGGCGCGGCGTCGAACAGGCGTCCCGCCTTGTGGGCGTCACCGCGCAGCATCAGGATGTGGCCCGCCAGCATCAGCAGCACGGAGCCGCCGTCCAGCGTGAGCGCCCGTTCGACGAGCCGGTCGATCGTGGCGTCGTCGATCTGCGTGACCGCTCGCCGCACACTGCCGCCGCGGAGCAGATCGAGCGCAAACTCGGCCGGTTCCTCCGCTTCGTCCGGTGGAGCGGCGAGCGCGGCGGCGAACGCCTGGCCGAACGCGGCGTCGGGGCGGCGGTTCGCGCGCGCGCTCAGCAGCGCGAGGTGCCAGTGCACCTGCCAGCGGAGCGTGTCCTCGCCGGGGTCCTCGAGCGCCCGGCCGAGCTCGGCGATGGCGTCGTCGAGACGGCCTTCCTGGTCCGCGAGGGCCAGCGCGAGCTCGACACGCGCGGCGCGCACGCTGAGTCGAGCGCTCACGGTTTGACCTCACGTCGCAGCGGGCCCGCCCGGCCCACGGTCCTGCGACCAGCGGTTCGCGGCTCGGACTCGAACTCCGGCTCGGGCTCGGCCTGCGCGTTGGCGTCCTCGATCACGTAGTAGCCGGGGACCCCGAAGGTTCGGCGCGACTCCTCGCCCACGCGGCTCGCGACGCGGTCCTTGGCGTAGTAGACCGCGTAGTCGAGCCGCTTGCCCTGGGTGACCGCGTCCATCAGCAGCAGCGTGAAAGTGTCCTTGCCGAGCGGGGGCACGAGCCGGGCGTGCGCGGCCGAGTGGCAGACGAAGATGACCGGTCCGAGCCCCGCCCGGGCCAACTCGCCCGCCACCTCGTTCGTGGCGCGGTAGGAGTCCGTGGACGGCCGCGCCGCGAAGGCGCTGAAGAAGATCAGGTCGAACTTGAGGTTGCGGCGCCGCAACTGGACGATCAGGTCCTGCACGCGCCGCCAGTCGGGGGCGTCTTCGCGCTCGGGCCAGAACGCCACCTCCACGCCGCCGGGCCGGCGTCGGACGGGCAGGCACATCAACAGCAGCTTCGGCCGTTGCGCGCCGAGGGAATCCAGGACGCGTCCCCACTGCGCGTCCTCCGCGCGCGCGTCGAAGACGACGTTCAGCCCGACCATCTGCGTCAAGCCGTCCGCGACCCGACCCGCGGCATCCCCGAGCTGACCGCGTTGCGAGTTGACCAGGCCGACGGCGACCGGGCTCTTGATCTCCGACGGCGGGGTCCCGACGATCACCCGCTCCACCAGCAACCCCGGCTGCAGCGCCATGGGCTGCGGTTCGGGGCGGATGTCGTCGTCGTAGCCCGGATCTGGCTGGTGATACAGGTACTCCCACGGATACCGCTGCATTCCACTCTCGTCCCGACCGTCGCCGAAGTGCAGCCGCAGCTTCAACAGGCTGCGGCTGGCCTCGGTCTCGTCGAGCGCGCGGATCCGCTCCTGCACGCCCGGCGGAAGCGCTCGCTCGAAGAGCGTGCTGCCGACGCAGTTCCAGGCGCGCCGGACCGCTCGCTGAGCCCACCGGTCGCTGTCGTAGTCAGGCACACGCACGACCGCGTCCGCGAGCTGGCTCATCCGCCGGACCGCCGACCACTGGTGGTCGTCGCGTCCCGACAGATCGATTGATTCCGGCTCGCCGGCGCTCGATTGAGCGACGACGGAGGCACGGTCGAACCGCAGCGTGATGGGGTCGATCCTCGGCTCCTCGTAGTCCACGAGCTCAGGACGGGAGACGCGGCTCGGGATCTCGCGTTTCGCCAGCGGCAGGGACCCCTGACTCCTGACGTTGCGCTGTGGGAGCGGGTCCAGCCGCGGCTGATGCTCGAGCAGCCGCGTGTAGACGGTCTCGAGCGTGACCATGCCATCGTCGGGACGGCCGGGTACCTCGGGGTCGAGGAGGATCGAGGCGAGCGCCGCTGTGAACGGGCTCGGCTCGTTGACGTCCTGGGAGTCCTTGGCGGGCTGGTTGCCGCCGCTGGCGAGGACGCCCGTTCCGGCGCCGAGCGAGTCGCTGATCTCGAGCGTGGCGCTCTTGTACGCGCCCGCGTAGCAGCAGTCAAGCACCACCACCGTGGAGCGCGCGCGGTTGCGGACCTGCAGCCACTCACGCAGCTTCGCGGTGTCGAACCCGCGATAGGACTCCTGCTGGCTCGGCGTGTCGACGCCGCAGAGCGCCAACCGTCCCTCCTCGATTCGCGCGCCGTGGCCCGAGTAGTAGAGGACCATGTGATCGTCGGGGCCGTTGTGATCGATGAACTCGGCGATCGACGTCTGCAACTCGTTCCAGGTGGCGTTGCAGAGGACCTGAATCTCTTCGCACAGTCCGAACTTCGGGTCCTCGAGCGCCTCCTGCATCAACCGCACGTCATGGCGCGGCCCGTTCAACGGGGCGTACACGCCGGTCGGGTCCGCGTACTCCCAGTTCCCGATGATGAGCGCGCGGTGCGGCACGCGGCCTCACTCGCCGTTGAGCGTGTTTGCGACGACCGCTTCGAGCACCGCGTCGTCGACGTTCTCGGCGTCGATCGACAGCTTGCCCGAGCGGCTGGGCGCACCGTCCTGCTCGACCTCGTACTCGACATCCAGAGAGCGATGCTGGGGGCGCTTGTTGAGCCACGCCTTGAAGACCTCGGTGGCGGCCGTCAATGCGCCGCTGGATGCCAGTGGGATCACGATGTCCGTGATCACGCCCTTGTCCGAGGGTCCCGGACGGAGCTCAGCGTGATTCGGCAGCTCGCGGGCGAGCTCCCGCTCGACCTCGCCCGCTTCTTCACGGGCACGATCGTCGTCCTCAGCGAAGAACCTGCTCCGAGGCTTGACGTGGAGTCGAATGGTGCCCGTCTCGGGCGCGCCGGACATGCCGTACCTCCCTCTCGACGATCCGCTGGATGCGGATGAGGCCATCCTCTCCGCGCTCGAGGCTGTTTGTCAAGACTTCGCGTTTGATACAGAGATCCGGAGCGACAGTTGCGTCTCAGCGGCGCGGCTCCCAGCGGAAGCAGCGCCTGCTGACCTCGTAGCCGATCCCGGTCCACACGATCAGGCCCGCGGCGGGCGCGACGACGCTGCCGCCCTGCTCCCAGCCCTGGCGGACGAGGTCGGCGAGCCCGCCGCCGGGCGTCAGGTGCATCACCGTCGTGACCGCGTCGGCGGTGACCGACAGCGCCCACGCGGCGCTCGTGATCGCGGCCAGGAAGACCGGCGCGACGGTCACCTGGGCGAGCTCGGCGCTGGCCGTGAACGCGGCGGTCGCGAGCGCGAGCGAGGCCGACATCACGCTGCCGAGCACGTACGCGGGCACGAGCGTCAGCGGCCGCTCGGGTAGCGGCGCGCCGAACGCGACCGCGCACGCCAGCAGGAGCACCGACTGCGCCCCGGCCAGGACCAGCAACGGCAGCAGGAGCCCGGCGAGGATCTGCGGGTCGCTCAGCTCGCCGCTGCGCAGCCGCTTGAGCACGAGCTGGCGGCGACGGGCGGCGAGCGAGGTCGTCGCCGTGGCGTAGACGCAGAACAGCATCACGAACACGAACTGCATCGCGACCACCCCGCCCCAGCTGCCGTCCTCCCCGTCGGCGGCGATCATCGCGCCGAGGGCGAGCGGGAGCAGCAGCGCCGTGGCGAGCACGAGCTTGTTGCGGCCGAGGATGCGGACTTCGGACAGGGCGAGGGCGAGCACGCGGTTCATGCGATCACTCCGAGAAAGGCGTCTTCGAGCGTGCCGCCGCGGGCGTGCAGGCGCTCGAGGGTCAGGTCGTGGGTGTCCGCCCAGTTCAGGAGGCGGCGGAGGTCGCGCTGCAGGTGGTGGGTCTCGAGGACGAGCTCGCCGAGGCGGCCGTGCGTCCGGAGCGCGGCGAGATCGTCGGGGAGCGGGTGCGGCGGCGCACGGAAGGAGATCCGCGCGGGGAGCGCGGCGGAAACGTCGCCGAGCGAGCCGGCGCGGACGATCCGGCCGTCGCGCAGGATCGCCACGCGGTGCGCGAGCGCCTCCGCCTCCTCCAGGTAGTGGGTGGTGAGCAGGATTGTCGTGCCGGCGTCCACGAGCTCGCCGATCAGCTGCCAGGTACGGCGGCGCGACTCGGGGTCCAGACCCGTGGTGGGCTCGTCCAGGACGAGCAGGTCAGGGCTGCCGTGGATGGCGAGCGCGACCTCCAGCCGGCGTCGCTCGCCGCCGCTGAGCTGCTCCACGGCCACGTCGGCGCGGGCGGTCAGGTCGAGCCGCTCGAGGTCGTGGGCGACGTCGCCGGCGCGGCTGCCGAGCCGCGCCCACAGCTCGGCCGTCTCGCGCACGGTCAGCTCCCCCGCGAACCCGCCGTCCTGCAGCATCACCCCGGTCCGGCGGCGCACGGCCCGGCGCTCGGCGCGCGGGTCGTGCCCGAACACGCGGACGCGGCCACCCGCGGGCGCGTGGTGGCCCTCCAGCGCTTCCAGCGTGGTCGTCTTGCCCGCGCCGTTGGCGCCGAGCAGCGCGAACACCTCGCCCCGCTCGACGCTGAAGTCGACGCCGTCGACGGCGGTGTGGGCGCCGTAGGTGCAGCGCAGGTCGGTCACTTCGATCACGGCCATGTCCAGCAGCCTGCCTGCGCGGGCGGGTCCTCGTTAGTGCCCGGTTGTCACCGGATGTCATGCGCTTGTCATCCCGCGCGCGAGCTAGGTTGCCCGGGATGGACCGGACCGAGAACGGCCTGCAGTGGATGCGGCGGCTGACCCAGTGGACGCTCGCGAGCGTCGCGGGCCTCGTCGTGCTGATCCCGGCCGCCGATCTGTTCGCGCGTGACGACCTCGAGCCCTGGGCCGTGTCCGCCGCGTTCGTGGCGCTGGCGTTCGTGGGCTACGTGCAGACGCGGCTGCTGCTGGGCGGGATGGCGGGCCTGGACGCGGCACGGCGGTCGCTGCCGGTGGTGCTGGCCGCCGCGGCGGTCGCGCTCGTGCTGTGGGCCGCGCTGGTCGACGAGACGCGCTGGATGTGGGTGCTGCCGTTCTCCGGCGTCGTGTGCGGGGTGACGTTCGGCGCCGGGCCGCGCGGGCGCTGGCTGGTGATCGTGGCCGGGCTGGCGGCCGCGTTCGCGGTCGGCTGGGCCGCGACGGGAACGCCGGACGCGGGGCTCAGCGGCGTGTTCGTGCTGGCCTCGTTCGCCCTGGCCTGCCTCGCGCAGGTGTGGGTGTGGGACGTGACGCTGCGGCTCGACCAGGCGCGCGAGCAGGCCGGCGAGGTCGCCGTGCTGCGCGAGCGACTGCGCTTCGCGGGCGACCTGCACGACATCCAGGGCCACCAGCTGCAGGCCATCGCGTTGAAGGCGCAGCTCGCCTCGCGGCTGATCGGGCGCGACGACGATGCCGCGCGCCGGCACGCCGACGACGCGCACGCGCTGGCGCTGCAGGCGCTCAGTGAGACGCGCGAGCTCGTCCAGGGCTACCGGCGTGTAGGCCTGGCGACCGAGCTGGCCAACGCCGTCGGCATCCTGAAGGCGGCGGGCGTCGACGCCGAGGTCGAGGGCGCGCCCGAGACCGTCCCGGTCGCGCTGCAGCCGCTGTTCGGGTCGCTGGTGCGCGAGGGCGCCACGAACCTGCTCCGCCACACCCGCGCCGAACGCTGTGAGATCGCGGTCGAGCGCGACGGCGACGACGTGGTCGTGCGCGTGATCGACGACGGCGTCGCCCGCGTGGTCGTGCCCGACGGCGACGGGACGGGCGTCGCGGGCCTGCGCGAGCGCTTCGCGGCGGTCGGCGGCCGCGTGGAGGCGGCGCCGCTCGCGCCGCGTGGCTTCGAGCTCTGCGGCCGCGCGCCGCACCGGCCGTGATCCGGCTGCTGCTCGCCGACGACGAGGATCTCCTGCGCGAGGCGCTCGCCACGCTGCTCGAGCTCGAGCCGGACTTCACGGTCGTGGCGCAGGCCGGGAACGGGCGAGCGGCGGTCGAGCTCGCCGCCCAGCACGAGCCGGACCTGGTCGTGCTCGACCTCGAGATGCCCGAGCTCGACGGCGTGTCGGCCACGGAGGCGATCCTCGCGCGGCGGGCGGTCCCGGTCGTGCTGCTCACGCGGCACGCGCGGCCCGGCGTGCTGCGGCGCGCGCTCACGGCCGGCGCCCGCGCCTTCGTGCCCAAGACGACGCCCGCCGACCGGCTCGCGCGGATCCTGCGCGACGTGCACGGCGGTGGCCGCTATGTGGACTCCGAGATCGCGGCCACCGCGCTCACCGAGGGCACGTGTCCACTCAGCGAGCGCGAGCTCGACCTGCTGCGCCACGTCCACGCCGGGCGCAGCGCGAGCGCCATCGCCGAGGTCGCGCACCTCGCCCCGGGGACGGTGCGCAACTACCTGTCCTCGGCGATGGCCAAGCTCAACGCGCCGACCCGCGCCGAAGCGGCGCGGATCGCCTACGAGGAGGGCTGGATCTAGACCCGGCTGTCCAGCACCGCCCACGGGTCGCCGAAGCCGTTGCTGACGGCCACCAGGTCGCGCACCAGCTCGAACGACGCACCCGGCGCGAGCGTGATCTGTCGCTGGGACTGGATCCAGTTGCCGTTGCCGTACGCCGTGAAGCCGGCCTGCGCGTAGACGAGCCCGTACGTCTGGCCGTCGGTGCCGGTCATGCCGATCCACGGCTTGGACGGCGGGTAGAACGCCTGCTCGGCGTACGGGGTCGCGATCGTGCCGTGCCCGGCGACGCCGCTGCGCTGGCCCGTGCCGTCGTGGTCCATGGCGTCGCCGAGCCAGAACGTGAGCGCGGTGGCCGTCGTGTTGGTGAACACGGACGCGATCCGGACGAAGTCGCGGTCGGCCTCCAGCGTGTACGTCGTGACGACGCTGATCCCCGTCGGGTTGCTCGCCGTCCCGGTCGCGCGCACGACGCCCGGCGAGACCACCTCGACCGTCGTGTTGCGCACCGTGCGCATCTGCCAGGCCTCCGGGCCGGTCGGCTGCGCGACCGACGTGTACGGCAGGTTGATCCAGTCGAGCTGGTCGACGTGGCCGACCGCGGCCAGGTCAAGCGGCTTGCCACGCGTGGTCGGGGTCAGCTGACCGTCCTCGAACGTGAGCGAGAGCCCGAGCGCGAGCTTGGCGTTCTCCAGCACCAGGTCCGTCGCGCGGGCCTCGGCCCGGGCGCCCGGCAGCAGCCGCCCGCTCGCCGCGCGCAAGCCGACCGGCGTGAGCGCGAAGTCGAGCTTCGCGATCGAAGCGCCCGTGACCGTCGCCGGCTTGGTCGCCACCTCGTAGCCGACGCCGTTCGCGGTCACCGAGTAGCTGCCGGGTGCGACGAACAGGCTGAACTCGCCGTCGGCGTCGGTCGGGCGCTCCACCACGAGCGCCCCGCTCGCGTTGCGCACCTCGATCTCGACGTTGCGCAGCGGCGCGCCGCCCGTGCCGGTGACCTTGCCCGCCAACCCGGTGCCCGCGTCCAGCCGGCGCGCGCCCGGGGTGCCCGCCGCCACGTCGAACGCGGCCAGCGTGTAGGCCGGCGACGCCGCGTTGTTCGGCGCGGTGACGATCCGCAGCGTCGTCTCCCAGCGGTCGCGGTCGACCTCGCACTTGACGTAGCCTCGGTAGCCGCCCTCGTAGAACTTCACGTGCGGGTTCGCGTCCAGGCCCTCGCGCACCGCCGCGTCCCAGCCGATCCCGGACGAGATCGACGTGCCCGCGAACTCGGTGGCGACCAGCCGGTCGTCGAGCTCGACGTCGTTGACCCAGTTGGAGTGCCAGTCGCCGGCGAGGATCACCGGGTTCGACACGCGCTCGCCCTCGAGCGTGCGCAGGATCCGCTCGCGCGCTGCGGGGTAGCCGTCCCACTGGTCGAGGTTGTAGACCTCGCCCGGCCCGAGGTCGTAGTCGAACGGGGCCATGATCGTCTGCTGGGCGATCACGTTCCAGCGCGCCTTTGACTGCTTGAGCCCGCGGAGCAGCCACTGCTCCTGCTCGGGGCCGGTCATCGTGCGGGCGGGATCGTAGACCTCGTCGCAGGGGGCGCGCATCCCGTCGCCGCATGCTTGGTCGGAGCGGTACTGGCGCGTGTCCAGCACGCTGAACTCGGCCAGCCGGCCCCACTGGAAGCGCTTGTAGAGGTACAGGTGCTCGTCGCGCGGCAGCGACTGGTAGCGCAGCGGCAGGTACTCGTAGTAGGCCTTGTAGGCGTTCGCGCGCCGCTCCAGGTGCGGGCGCGCGTCGTTGGCCGTGCCCGGGACCTCGCCGGCGTAGTTGTTGGAGACCTCGTGGTCGTCCCACGTGGTGATGAACGGGAACTTGCGGTGCGCCTCGCGCAGCTCGGCCGAGGACTTGTAGAGCGCGTGCAGGCGCCGGAACTCCGCCAGGCTGCCGGTCGCGGTCTCGTAGATGTAGTCGCCCAGGTGCAGGACGAAGTCCAGGTCCTGCTCGGCCATGTCGCGGTAGGCCGGGTAGGCGCCGCCGACCCAGTTCTGGCAGGACGCGAACGCGAACCGCAGCGGCTCGTTCGCCGCGTTGGCGGGCGGCAGCGTGCGCGTGCGCCCGATCACGCTCTCCTGGCCGCCGGTGTTGAACCGGTACCAGTACCAGCGGCCCGCCTTCAGCCCGTCGACCTGCGCGTGCACCGTGAGGTCCCACGCCGGATCGGCGTAGTACGTGTCGCGCTTGACGACCTTCGTGAACGCCTCGTTCTCGGACACCTCCCAGCGCACCGGCACGAAGGCCATCGCGCCGGGGTCGACCCGCGTCCACAGCATCACCCCGGTCGCCGACGGATCGCCCGATGCGACCCCCAGGCTGAACGGCGCCGGGTCCAGCGCCGCCGAAGCGGCCCCGGGCGCGACCCACTGTGGCAACTGACCCAGCGCGGCCGCTCCGGCCGCGCCACCGGCGAGCTTCAGGAAGTGCCGGCGATCGAATCCCCGCTCTCTCATGGCGGGGATGAGAGCGGCGCCGAACCCTCGAGAGGTAGCCAGGGTGTTACGCGCAGTCGCTGTCACGAACCGCTGCGGTGGCCGGTCTCAGTCGACGACCCGTCCGAAAGGCAGCACCGATGAACCGCGATAATGCCGGTCCGCGCCGATGACCGACACGCAGATGCCACCGTCGGGCCTGTTGGGTCGACAGCAGGAGTGTGGAGCGCTCGATCGGCTCGTGTCCGCGGTGCGGGCGGGCCAGAGCCGCGTCCTCGTCGTGCGCGGGGACGCCGGCGTGGGCAAGACCGCGCTGCTCGAGTACCTCGCCGGGGCGGCGACGGGCTTCCAGCTGCACCGCGCCGCGGGGATCGAGTCCGAGATGGAGCTCCCGTTCGCCGGCCTGCACGCGCTGTGCGCGCCGCTGCTCGGCCGCCTGCGCCGGCTGCCCGAGCCACAGCGGGCCGCGCTCAGCACCGCGTTCGGGCTGGACGCCGGCCCGCCGCCCGACCGCTTCATGGTCGGCCTCGCCGTGCTGAGCCTGCTCGCCGACGCCGCCGAGGAGGAGCCGCTGGTGTGCATCGTTGATGACGCTCAGTGGCTCGACCGCATCTCCGCCCAGACGCTCGCGTTCGTCGCCCGGCGGCTGCTGGCCGAGCGTGTCGGGCTGGTGTTCGGGCTGCGCGAGGACGGGGACGACCACGAGCTGGGCGGGCTGCCCGAGCTCCGCGTCGAGGGGATCGGCGCCGTCGAGGCGCGCGTGCTGCTCGACAGCGCGATCCCCGGTCCGCTGGACGAGCGGGTGCGCGACCGCATCCTCGCCGAGGCGTCCGGCAACCCGCTCGCGCTGCTGGAGCTGCCGCGCGGGCTGTCGCCCACCGCCGTGGCCGGCGGCTTCGGGCTACCGGGCGCGATGCCGCTGACCAGCCGGATCGAGCAGGGATTCGTGCGCCAGCTCGAGCCGCTGCCGGGCGAGACGCGCCGGCTGCTGCTGCTCGCGGCCGCGGAGCCCGTCGGCGACGTGACGCTGCTGCGGCGCGCCGCGCAGCTGCTCGGGCTCGAGCCCGAGCGGGCGGCGCCGGCCGAGGCCGCGGGGCTGATCGACATCGGGGCCAGCGTGCGCTTCCGGCATCCGTTGGTCCGCACCGCGGCCTACCGCGCCGCGAGCGTGCCGGACCGGCGCGATGTGCACGGAGCGCTGGCCGACGCCACCGACCCGCGGCTCGATCCCGACCGGCGCGCCTGGCATCGCGCGCACGCGGCCGCGCGGCCCGACGAGGCGGTCGCCGACGAGCTCGAGCGCTCCGCCGGGCGCGCGCAGAAGCGCGGCGGGATCGCCGCCGCGGCCGCGTTCCTGCAGCGCGCCGCGGAGCTGACGCCCGATCCCGTCCGCCGCGGTGCCCGCGCGCTCGCGGCCGCCCAGGCCCAGTTCGAGTCGGCCGCCCCCGAGGCGGCGCTGGAGCTGCTGGCCGTCGCGGAGGCGAGCCCGCTGGACCCGCTCCAGCGCGCTCGCGTCGCCCGGCTGCGGGCGGAGATCGCGTTCGCCGCCCGGCGCGGGCGGGACGCGCCGCCGTTGCTGCTGGCCGCCGCCCGGGAACTGGAGGCGCTCGACCTCGCGCTCGCGCGGGAGACCTACCTGGAGGCGCTGGGCGCGGCCGTGTTCGCCGGGCGCATGTACGCCGACGCCGGCGTCCGGACGGCGGCCGAGGCCGCCCGCTCCGCGCCCGCGGTCGCGACGCCGCGCGCGCTGGACCTCGTGCTCGACGGCATGGCCGAGCGCTTCACGGAGGGCCACGCCGCCGGCGTGCCGCCGCTGCGCGCCGCGCTCAGGGTGTTCTCGGACGAGCCGCTCGACGACCACCAGGCGGTCATGCGCTGGTTGCTGCTGTGCCCGGTGTTGCAGTCGATGGTGGTGTTCGAGCTGTGGGACGACGCGGCGTTCGGCACGCTCGCCACCCGGGCGGTCCGCCTCGCGCGGGAGGCGGGCGCGCTCACGATGCTCCCGGTGACGCTCACCTACCTGGCCGGCGTGCGGCTGTTCGCCGGCGAGTTCGGCGCCGCCGCGACCCTGCTGCAGGAGGCCGACGCCATCACCGCCGCGACGGGCAACGTGGGCCTCGTCTACGGGCGCCTGCTGCTCGGGGCCTGGCGCGGCGTCGAGTCCGAGGCGCGCCGGCTGATCGACGCCGGGCTGGAGAGCGCGACCGCCCGCGGCGAGGGTCGCGTCCTTGCCCTCGTCGGCCACGCCACCGCCGTGCTGCACAACGGCCTCGGACGCTACGACGCCGCCGCCGACGCGGCGCTGTCCGCCACCGAGGACGACGATCAGGGCTACGCTGCGCACGCGCTCGTCGAGCTCGTCGAGGCCGGCGTGCGCTCCGGCCGGGCGGAGCTCGCCGCCAGCGCGCTGCCGCGGCTGGAAGCGCGTGCCCGAGCGGCGGGCACGGACTGGGCGCTCGGGATGCTCGCCCGCTCACACGCGCTGGTGACCGACGACGACGCGCGCTACCGCGAGGCGATCGACCGGCTCGAACGCACCCGCATGCGTGTGGAGCTCGCGCGCGCCCGGCTCGTCTACGGCGAGTGGCTGCGCCGCACGGAGCGGCGCGCCGCGGCGCGCGAGCAGCTGCGCGAAGCCCACGCCGCGTTCAGCCGGTTCGGCGCACAGGCGTTCGCCGAGCGGGCGCGCCGCGAGTTGCAGGCCGCGGGCGAGACGGTCGCCCGCCAGGCCGCCGCCACGCGCGAGGTGCTGACCTCGCAGGAGGCGCAGATCGCCCGCCGGGCCGCCGACGGGCAGACCAACCCCGAGATCGGCGCGCAGCTGTTCATCAGCCCGCGCACCGTCGAGTACCACCTGCGCAAGGTCTTCACCAAGCTCGGCATCAGCTCTCGCAAGGAGCTGCGTGCGGCGCTCGCGACCGGGGTGCCGGGCGGCGACGACTAGGGGGCACGTTCGGGGGTTGCCCGGACGCGACCGCGGCGGCGGGCGAAAAGACTCGCCGCATGACCACGCTCGAGATTCTCCGGCCGTCCGAGGTGTTCCCGACCTGGCGGCGCGCCCAGCTCGTCGTCGACCAGCACGCGTACGAGCTGCCGCCGTCGCCGCACGTGCTGCGCACCACCGGCCAGCTGGAGCCGGAGCACGCCGCGCGCGTGACCGACTGGTTCCTGACCGCGCCCGCACCGCCCGTGGAGGCGGTCGCCCACGCCTACCGGGCGCTCGAACGCGACACCCGGCGGCTGTTTGCGCTGGTGCGCAACCTCGGCGTCCGCGTCGTGCACGTCGACGCGGACCCGGGCGTGAGCGCGGCCGAGCTGTGCTCCGACGTGCGCGACCACGGCCTGCTGACGCTCACGCGCGACGAGCCGCACCCGCTCTTCGGCGCGTTCGACGAGCTGCGTGCCCTCCACGACGTGTTCGGCCACGCCGCGCTCGGGCTGGGGTTCGACCTGCAGTCGGAGTTCGCGACGTGGCTGCAGTGCCGCACGCTGTTCTCCAGCGCGGCGCGGCCGGCGGCGTTCTGCGAGCTCGTCGGCGCCGTCACGGCCTACGTCAGCACGGGGGTCAAGCCCGGGCTGCGGGCCAAGCTGCCACCCGCGGGCTGGGCCTGATTCCCTGGCGCTCACGCGCCCAGGAACGCCAGCAGGTGGCCGGCCGTCTCCTCCGGGCGATCCTCGGCCATGAAGTGGCTGGCGTCGACGGCGGCGCCGCGGACGTCCGCGGCCCACGGCCGCCAGACGTCGAGCGGATCGCCGTAGAAGCGCGGGAGGCTGCCGTGCGCCGCCCACAGCACGAGCAGCGGGCAGGCGATGCGGCGGCCCTCGGCGCGGTCGAGCTCGTCGTGTTCTACATCGATCGTCGCGCCGGCGCGATAGTCCTCGCACATGGCCTCGACGGCGCCGGGGTCCGTGAGCGGGCGGCGGTAGGCGTCCAGGAGCTCGAGTGGGTAGCGCTCAGGGTCCTCGCCCAAGCCGAGCTGGCCGCGGACGTGGAGGTCGAAGAACGCGTCGGG
Organism: Solirubrobacter deserti; assembly: GCF_003344625.1. GTDB lineage: Bacteria > Actinomycetota > Thermoleophilia > Solirubrobacterales > Solirubrobacteraceae > Solirubrobacter > Solirubrobacter deserti. Next base: position 1,461,957 of record NZ_QPKJ02000001.1, read on the forward strand.
GTCCCCCGCGATCAGCCGCTCGGGCAGCGGCGCGGGGAGCGCGAGGAAGGACCAGTGCCAGTAGCCGCGGGCGAGCGCGGCGTCGGCGCGGGCCCAGACGTCGCCCGTGGGGACGATGTCGAGCACCGCAAGCCGGCTCACGTGGCCGGGGTGGTCGAGCGCCATCCGGTAGGCGACGCGCCCGCCGCGGTCGTGCCCGGCGACGGCGAAGGTGTCGAACCCGAGCCGGTCCATCACCTCCACCTGGTCGAGCGCGAGCGCACGTTTGCTGTGGGCCTCGTGGCCGAAGGACGGCGCCGGACGGAAGGAGTCGCCGTAGCCGGCCATGTCGGTGACGACGACCGTGTGGCGGCGGGCCAAACGCGGCGCGGTGGCGTGCCACATCAGCAGCGACTGGGGATAGCCGTGCAACAGCAGCAGCGGCGGTCCGCTGCCGCCGACCACGGCGTTGATCGTGCCGCGCCTGGTCGTGAGCCGGTGCGCCTCGAAGCCGCCGAACGCGGCGGGAAGACCGTTACGCCGCGAGCCGTGCATCCGTCGCTCCCACGAGCCGCTGCTCCAGCCGGTCCAGGTCGCCCGTGCGCGCCGCGGCGAGGAACGCCTCGACGAGGTCCGCGTGCTCGGCGGGATCGACCGTCCAGCGCGGCTCGCCGGCGAGGTGCCGGCGGGCCCGCGTCACGAGCTGACGCGCGTTGGCCTCGCTGCAGCCGACCGCCCGCGCGACCCGGCGGTGCGGATAGTCGAACGCCTCGCGCAGGACGTAGACGGCGCCTTCGGCCGGCGACAGGCGCTCGAGGATCGTCCAGAGAGCGCGGGCGAGGGCTTCGCGCCGCTCGGCGTCGCGCTGTGGGTCGGCGGCCAGGTCGACGAGGTCCGCCTCACGCGCGCCGAAGGCGGTCTGGTGGCGCACGCGCGCGGAACGGCCGACGTTGAGCGCCAGCCGGGTCGTCGTCGTGGCCAGGAAGGCGGCCGGGTCGCGGACCTCGGCCCGGTCGCCGGCCTGCCAGCGGATCCACGCCTCCTGAACGATGTCGTCGGCGTCGTCGGCGCTGCCCAGCACACGGCGGGCGATGCCGACCAGGCGCGGGCGGGCGCGCACGAAGGCCACGTCGGAGGCGGTCATGACGCCACCCGGGCCGGCGTCGCGCGGAGCGGGGTTTGCGTCTGGGTTCGGGGCATGCCGCGAGCCTGCTCCGCGGCGGGCGTGCGGGCGTCCGTGTCCCACCCGCGTCCGGGCCCCAGTCCGCGTGACCGGGGCCCCAGTCAACTCGGCGATAAGGTGCGCCCTCGTGCTACAGGGTCGCCGTCGCGAATGCGAGGCGCTGGACGGGCTGCTGGAACGCATCCGGCGCGGCGAGAGCTCTTCGCTCGTGCTGCGTGGCGAGTCCGGCGTCGGCAAGTCGGCGCTGCTGAGCTATCTCGCCGGGCGGGCGTCCGGGTTCCGCGTCGCGCGCGCGACCGGCGTGCAGTCCGAGATGGAGCTCGCGTTCGCGGGCGTCCATCACCTGTGCGCCCCGCTGCTCGACGGCCTGGAAGCGCTGCCCGGCCCGCAGCGGGAGGCCCTGTCCGTGGCGTTCGGCCTGCGCTCGGGCGAGCCGCCGGACCGCTTCCTGGTGGCGCTGGCGGTGCTGAACCTGCTCGCCGAGACGGCCGAGGCGCGCCCGCTGGTGTGTGTGGTCGACGACGCGCAGTGGCTGGACCAGACCTCCGCCCTCGTCCTGGCGTTCGTGGCCCGGCGCCTGCTCGCCGAGCGGGTCGCGATCGTGTTCGCCGTGCGCGAGCCGGTCGAAGCGGACGTGCTCGCCGGGGTGCCGGCGTTGCGCATCGACGGACTGGCGGCCGACGACGCCCGTGCCCTGCTGGCGACCGCGGTCCCCGGGCGGCTCGACGAACGCGTCCGCGACCGCATCGTCGCCGAGACGCGCGGCAACCCGCTCGCGCTGCTGGAGCTGCCCGCCGGCCTCACGCCGGCCGAGCTCGCGGGCGGCTTCGCGCTGCCCGACGCGCGCCCGCTGGCGAACCGGATCGAGCGCAGCTTCCTGCAGCGCACGCAGGCGCTCCCGCACGACACGCAGCGCCTGCTGCTGCTCGCCGCCGCCGAGCCGGTCGGCGACCTCGACCTGCTGTGGCGCGCCGCCGAGCGCCTGGGCGTCGGCGCTGACGCGGGCCGTCCCGCCGAAGCCGCCGGGCTGATCGAGCTCGGCCTGACGGCGCGCTTCAAGCATCCACTCGTGCGCTCCGCCGTCTACCGCGGGGCGGCCGTGTCCGACCGGCGCGCGGCGCACGCCGCGCTGGCCGAGGCGACCAACCCGGGTGCCGACCCCGATCGGCGCGCGTGGCACCGCGCACACGCCAGCGCCCGGCCCGATGAGGCGATCGCGGCCGAGCTGCTGCGCTCCGCCGACCGCGCGGCCGGGCGCGGCGGCCTGGCGGCGAAGGCCGCGTTCCTGGAGTGGGCGACCAAGCTCACGCCCGACCCCGGGCTGCGCGCCGAACGGGCCCTGGAGGCCGCGCAGGCCAAGCTGCTGGTGGCCGACCACGCCGCGTGCGCGGACCTGCTCGCCGCCGCGCGAACCGGGCCGCTGGACGAGCTTCGGCGCGCGCGGCTCGATCGCCTGCGCGGGCGGTTGACGCTCGTCGCGCAGCGGGGCGGCGACGCCGCGCCCCGCCTGCTCGACGCCGCACGGCGGCTCGCGCCGTTGGACGGGGACGCGGCGCGCGAGACCTACCTGGAGGCGATCAGCGCCGCCGTGTTCGCGGGCCGGCTGGCCGAGGGCCCGGGCGTCGAGGACGTGGCGCGGGAGGCGCGCACGGCGCCGCCGGGAACGCAACCGCGTGACGCGCTCCTCGCCGCGGTGGCCGTGCGCTTCGCCGACGGCTACGCGAGCGCGATCCCCGCCCTTCCCGATGCGCTCCGCGGACTCGACGACGGGCGCTGGCTGTGGCTCGCGTGCCGGCTCGCGCAGGACCTGTGGGACGACGAGCTCTGGCACGCGCTGGCCACGCGCGGCGTGCGCGAGGCCCGCGAGAGCGGCGCGCTGAGCACGCTGCCGATCGTCGCCACGCATCGCGCCGCGCTGCACGTCCACGCCGGCGCGTTCGACGCCGCCGCCGTCCTGCTCGACGAGATCGAGGCGGTCACGCTCGCGACGGGCGTGGCCCCGGTCCGGTACGGCGCGCTGGTGCTGGCCGCGTGGCAGGGCGACCTCGACCACACGCACGCGCTGCTCGAGCGCAACGTCCAGAACGCGGTGGCGCGCGGCGAGGGCTCGGGACTGGGCGTGTTCCACTGGGCCACCGCGCTGCTCCACAACGCCGCCGGCCGCTACGAGGACGCGCTCGCCGCCGCTCAGCGGGCGTGCGAGCACGAGGACATGATCTCGTACGGGTGGGCGCTCGTGGAGCTGGTCGAGGCCGGGGTGCGCGTCGGACAGCGCGACGTGGCGGCCGCCGCGTTCGCGCGGCTGCGGGAACGGACCCAGGCGAGCGGGACCGAGTGGGCGCTCGGGGCGGAGGCGAGCGCGCACGCGCTGCTCGCCGACGCCCCTGAGCCGCTGCACCAGGAGGCGATCGAGCGGCTGGGCCGCAGCCGCGGCGCCGTCCACCTCGCCCGCGCGCAGCTGCTCTACGGCGAATGGCTCCGACGCGAGCAGCGGCGCACGGACGCCCGCACGGTCCTGCGCGGGGCGCACGAGCGCTTCACCCGCATCGGCGCGCGGGCGTTCGCCGAGCGGGCGTGGCGCGAGCTGCGAGCCACGGGCGAGAGCACGCCGCGGCTCACCGACGCCACGCGCGACGCGCTCACGCCGCAGGAGGCGCAGATCGCGCGCTTCGCCCGCGACGGGCACACCAATCCGGAGATCGCCGAGCGGCTGTTCATCAGCCCGCGCACGGTCGAGTACCACCTGCACAAGGTCTTCCGCAAGCTCGGCGTCAGCACTCGGCGCGAGCTTCGGACCGCGCTCCCGGACGCACCGTCGCCGCTGGGCTGCTCGTAGGGTCGCGGATCCCCCACAGGCCGGTGAGGCCGCCCAGGAGCAGCAGCGCCCCGGCGGCGACCAGGGCCGTCCGCAGCCCGGTGAGGTCGAGCGTGCCGCCGACGATCGTCCCGACCGCGGCTGTGGCGAGCAGCCCCGCGACGCGCGCGACGGCGTTGTTGACGCCCGACGCGATCCCCGCGTTGTGCTCGTCGGCGTCAGCCAGGACCGCGGTCGTGAGCGGTGTCACGAGCGTGGCCAGGCCGAACGCGAACAGCGTCATCCCGGGGAGCACGTCGACGACCAGGTCGGGCGAGCGGTCGACCGCCGCCAGCAGGTAGGCCACGCCGGCGGCGGCGATGACCGGCCCGGCGGCCATGAAGCGCCGGGGGCCGAAGCGGTCGGCGAGCACGCCGAAGCGCTGCGAGAACAGCAGCATCACGAGCGTCGTGGGAATGGTCGCGGCGCCCGCTTTGAGCGCGCTGTAGCCCGCCACCTGCTGCAGGAACACGACGAGCACGAAGAACAGCAACCCGAGCGCGCCGTAGACGCAGAACGTCTCGAGGTTGCCCCAGGCGAAGTTCGGGCGCCGGAATAGGCCGAGCGGGAGCATCGGGTCACGCGCGCCCCGGCGCTCCCAGGCCACGAACAGCGCGAGCAGCACCGCTCCGGCCACGAGCGGGCCGGTGACCAGCGCGTCGGCCCAGCCGTGGCCCGGCTGGCGGACGAGCCCGAACGACACGCCGGCCAGGCCGAACGCGCACAGGCCGGCTCCGAGCCAGTCGGGACGGCGGCCCGCTCCACCCGGCGCCCGGGCCGGCATCCGGGTCGCGAGCACGAGCGTGAGGGCGACGAACGGCAGGACGATGCCGAAGATCCAGCGCCAGCTGAGGCTGTCGACGAGCCAGCCACCGGCCAACGGGCCCACGACCGCGGCGATCCCGCTGAACGCCGTCCACGTGCCGATCGCCCGGCCGCGCTCCTCGGGGGCAAACGCAGCGACGATCACCGCCAGCGACGCCGGTGTCAGCAGCGCCGCGAACACGCCCTGCAGCCCGCGCGCGGCGATCAGCGTCGCGGCGGTGGGTGCCGCCGCGCAGGCCGCGGACGCGATGCCGAAGCCGGCCGTGCCCGACACGAAGACGCGCCGCTCGCCGAACACGTCGCCGAGCGAGCCGCCGATCAGGATCAGCGATCCGAGCGCGAGCAGGTAGGCGTTGACGATCCACTGCTGGCTCTCGAGCCCGCCGCCGAGGTCGGCGCCGATCGCCGGCAGCGCCACGCCGACCACGGTCGAGTCGAGCAGTGCGACGAACGAGCCGAGCGTCGCGGCCGTGAGCGTGAGCCGCTGATCGCGGGTGCTCATCGGCCGGCCGCCGCCGCGGCGTGCTCGTGTGTGGGTTCCATCCGGCGTGTCCCTTCGGTTGCGATGCGGTTTCATCGCTGATGACCACACGGCGGCGCCGATCCGTGACGGGGCGCCGGAGCCCAGTGACTGGTGTGCGGACCGGGGACTCTCCCGGACGCCACGCACACGCCCGCGGCGGAGAGTTCGGCACATGACCGATCCCACCGCCACCCGCCCGGTCGCGATGCAGCGCGGGCGCCACGCCAACCGGATGCGCTTCGCCCGCCTGCGCGCGGCCTGGTCGTCCCGTCCTGAGGACCGCGCCGCGGCCGGGCTCCTGCTCCTGCGCATCGCCGTCGGCGCCACGTTCCTGGCGCACGGCCTGGACAAGCTCGCCGACCTGGACGGCACGGAGCGGTTCTTCGACTCGCTCGGCATCCCTTGGCCGGCGGCCATGGCCCCGCTGGTCGGGGTGACGGAGACCGTCGGCGGTCTGCTGCTGATCGCCGGCGCCGCCGTGCCGTGGATCGCCCTCGCGCTCGCCGGGGACATGGCGGTGGCCTTCTTGACCGCGCACCTCGGCCACGGCTTCTTCGCCACCGAGGGCGGCGGCGAACTCGTGCTCCTGCTCGGCGCGGCGTGCCTGGCGCTCGCGCTCAGCGTCCGCGGAGCTCGCCGCCGCGAGCAGCTCCGCGGGCGTGAGCGGGCCCCCGATCGTCACCACCAGCTCGTCCGCGGCCTGTCGCCGCGCGGGTCACACGACCACGCTGGCGTCACGCCGCCCAGCGTCCCCGCGGTGAGCCGGACGCGTTCAGGTTCGACGCGGTGCCACTCGCGGATCGAGCCCTCCCACGCGCCGTGGGCGCCCGCCCGGTGCTCCCACGCTGCTCGCCCCACGCCTACTTAAAGGGGGACTGTCCCTCTTTAAGTAGCAAGGGGGCGAGTCGGACGCCGACGCGGCCTATCGAGACCATGCCTCGTGTTGCCCGCTCGGAGTTCGAGCCCGGTCTGTACCACGTGTATGCCCGCGGGAATCGGAAGCAGCCGATCTTCGGCGACGACCGCGATCGCCGCCGCTACATCGCGATGCTCGCGCTCGCCGTCGGTAGGACCGGCTGGCGACTGCTCGCGTACTGCCTGATGAACAATCACGTGCACCTGGTCATCGAGACGCGGCAAGCGAACCTTGGAACCGGGATGCACCGGCTTCACGGCTCCTACGCGCAGTACTTCAATCAGCGCCACGATCTGTCGGGACACTTGTTCCAGGGTCGCTACGACGCTGTGCCGATCGAGAATGACGCGCAGTTGTGGGTCGCGGCGGCGTACGTCGCACGGAATCCCGTGACGGCCGGCCTCTGCAAGCAAGCCGCGGACTGGCCATGGAGCAGCCACGCGGATGTCCTTTATGACTGCGCACCCGAGTGGCTCGACGTCGACCGGCTGCTCGCCTACTTCGGCACGGACGGTGGTCAGGCGCGACATCGATACAGAGCGCTGGTGGCGCTGCCCCCGGCCGCCCGCACTCCATCGCGGCGTCGCATTGCCACCACATGAAATCTAAAGAGGGACAGTCCCTCTTTAGATTCGTCAACACCGCTTGAGGGTTGATGGCACGAAAACTTCGGGGTGGGGTCCCGATTGTGCGTGTGCCGTGGGCGCGGGAGGATCGCCTTCCTCCCCGCTCCCGCTCATGACTGCACTTTCAACCTCCCTGAGGCAGGAACTCACGCGCCTGCTCGAGCCGCTCGTGGCCGCGTCCGGATCGCCGGACCGCTGGGCGCAGCTGCTCTCGCTCGTGGGCCGGCCCGAGGCCGCGCGCACGCCCGCGGTCACGGCCGCGCTCGACCAGCTGAGCACGCTGGCGGACCTCGACGGCCTCGACCTCGAGTCGTGGGACGGCCTCGAAGCGATCCTGGCCCGCAGCGGCCAGGCGCTCGGCGCGGTCCGGCAGCTCGACGCGGTCACGGGCGCGCCCGCGCAGCTCGGCTCCGACCTGGCCGAGCAGCTCACGGCCATCTACCTGCGTCGATACCGCGCGCGGCTGTTTCAGGCCGCGGCGCTGCTGACGCTGATCGAGCCGGCCGAGCCGCGTCAGGCCGGCACGGCCTGGCTCGGCGACGACCTCCATCCCGAGCGGCTCGGACCGCTGCTGGCCGACCCGTGGGGCACGCTCGAGGCTGCGTACCTGCCGAACGGGCTCGCGACCGCCGCGGACGCGTTCGCGGCGGGCGAGAAGCTGTTCCCGGTGCTGGAGGCCGCGCTCGGCGCCCTCGGGCTGCCGGTCACGCGCGAGCTCACCACGCTGCTGCCCGCGGTGGCGGACGGCGAGCTTGGAGGCAGCCACGTCGAACGCGACTTCGTCGCCCCCGAGGACGCGCCGCCGTCGCCGGCCGCCGACCTTGCGCCGTACTTCAAGACGACGCAGGCGCGGCTGGAGGCGCGGCTGTTCGACGCGGCGACGCTGTCGATCACCACGTCCTCGCCCGAGCATCCCGGCGGGCTGCCCGGGTTGATCGTCGAGCTGGCCGGCGCGCTCAACCGCACGCGCACCGCCGGGCCGTGGACGTTCGCGCTCTCCAGCCAGGGCACGCTGCCCAAGCTCGCCGTGACGCCGAGCGGCCTGAAGGTCGTCGGCGCCGCCGGACCCGCCGCGAGCGCGAAGCTGCAGGCCAGCCGCGCCGGCACGCTGCGCCTCGGCTCCTCCGACGGCACGCGCGTCGAGCTCGAGCACCTGCAGGCGGCACTGGAGCTGACGTCGGCGCCCAACGCGGCGCTGTCGGTCAAGGCCGGCAAGGGCCGGCTCGTGATCGCGCCCGGCGACGGCGACGGGTTCCTCCAGCACGTGCTGCCCGAGGACGGGCTCACGGTCGAGTTCGATGCGGGCGTGTCGCTCTCCAGCGCGCGCGGCTTCGAGCTCAGCGGCGGCGTCGGGCTCGACGCCACGCTGCCGGGCAACGTCAAGGTCTCGCCACAGGGCGTGACGGCCGGGCTGGGCGTGCAGCTCGGTCCGGTGGCGGTCGACATCGACGGCGTCGGCGTGCGCACGGACTTCTCCCCCACGCCCGGGAACCTCGGTGTCGCGAACGTCGACATCGGCTTCAAGGGCCCGGACCGGCTCGGGCTCTCGATCGACGCCGGCCCCGTGACCGGCGGCGGCTATCTCGCGCACGACGCCGCCACGGGCGAGTACGCGGGCGAGGTCCACCTCACGTTCGAGAAGATCGGCGCGCGTGCTGTCGGTTTGATCACGACCGAGCCCGGCTTCTCCCTGCTCGTGCTCGTCTCCGCCGACTTCCCGCCGATCCAGCTCGGGCTCGGGTTCCGGCTCGTCGGCGCGGGCGGCCTGCTGGGCATCAACCGCACCGTCGCCGTCGAGAAGCTGCGCGCCGGGCTCAAGACGGGCGCGCTGGGAGCGGCGCTGAGTCCGCCCAAGGCCGGCGAGCCCGCGGGCCAGAAGGTCGCCGCGCTCGCGCAGCTGTTCCCGCCCGCGGCCGGCCGGCACGTGTTCGCGCCGACCGCACGGATCGTCTGGGGCGCGCCGACGCTGATCACGATCGACCTGGCGCTCGCGCTGGAGCTGCCGTCGCCGGTCCGGCTGGTCGCGCTCGGCCGCCTGAAGGCCGTGCTGCCGAACCCGGAGAACCCGATCGTCAAGCTGCAGGTCGACGCGCTCGGCGTGATCGACTTCGACCGCCGCGAAGCGGCCGTGGACGCGACGCTGAGCGACTCCAAGCTCGCCCAGTTCGCGCTCACGGGCGACATGGCGCTGCGGATGGGCTGGGGCGAGAAGTCCTCGTTCCTGCTCGCGATCGGCGGTTTCCACCCGCGCTTCGCGGCGCCCGCGGGTTTCCCGGCGCTCGAGCGCGTCGCGGTCGCGCTGGCCAAGGGCGACAATCCCAAGCTGCGGCTGGAGGCCTACCTCGCGCTGACCTCCAACACGGTGCAGTTCGGCGCGCGCGTGGACCTGTCCGCCAAGGCCGGAAGCTTCAGCCTCACCGGCTTCCTCTCCTTCGACGCGCTGCTGACGCTGGCGCCGCTCGGCTTCATGGTCGACATCGCGGCCAAGCTCGCCGTCAAGGCCGGCGGCAAGACGCTGCTGTCGGTCTCGCTGGAGCTGTCACTGAGCGGCCCGCGGCCGTGGCGGGCCCGGGGCCGCGCGTCCTTCTCGATCCTGTTCTTCGACGTCTCGTTCGCGTTCGACGTCACGATCGGCGAGGCCGCGCAGCCCGCGCTGCCGGCGCCGGTGGACGTCGCGCCGCTCGTGCACGACGCGCTCAAGGACCCGCGCGCGTGGGAGGCGCAGCTGCCCGGCCCGGCGGTGGCGAGCTTCCGCGCGCTGGAGCCGGGCGCGGCGGTGCTCGCCCACCCGCTCGCGACGCTCAACGTCCGCCAGCGCGTCGCGCCGCTGGAGCGCACGCTCGACCGCTTCGGCACCGCCGTGCCGAGCGGCGCGCGCAAGTTCCGCATCACGACCGCGACCGTCGGCGGCGTCCGGACGACGCTCAAGCCGCTGACCGACCGCTTCGCGCCCGCGCAGTTCACGGCGCTCAGCGACGACAAGAAGCTGTCGGCGCCGTCGTTCGAGGAGATGACCTCGGGCGCCGCGCTCGGCGCGGACGGCTTCGTGACCGGCAACCACGTCACGGTCGGGCTCGTCTATGAGCAGCAGGTCGTGGCGGCCGCGGGCGTGACCGCGCCCGCGGCGCAGAAGCTTCCGCTGCCCGGCGACGTGTTCCTGAACCTCACCAAGACCGCGCCGGAGCCCACCCCGGCGTTCGCCCTGCGATGACCACTGCCTCCTACGCCTTCGTGCCGTGGGTCCAGAGCGGCATCGCCCGCTCGATCACCGCGGCCGACGAGGCCGGCGCGACCCTCGCGTCGACCGTCACGCTGCCCGTCAGCCTGACGGTCGACGGCGCCGGCACCGTCCCCACCCCCGTGCGCCTGTACGGCCCCGGCGACGTCACCGGCCTCGAACCGGGCCAGATCAGCCGCCGCGATCCCGCTCCGAACACCACGCACTTCGAAGCCGGCTACATGCCGCACGTGCAGTTCCGGCGCGGCGACCTGCCATGGCTGTTCACGCCCGCGGCGCCCGGCGCGGCCAAGACGCGGCTGCGGCCGTGGCTGGTGCTCGTGTGCGTCCGCAAGGACGCGTCGACGCTGACGCCTTCCGTGCCGCTGCCCGTGCTCACCGTGAGCACGCCCGCCGCGGAGCTTCCGGACCTGTCGCAGTCATGGGCCTGGGCGCACGGCCAGATCACCGGCCTGCCCGAGGGCAAACGGCCCGCCGAGATCCTCGCGGCCGACCCGGGCCGCGCGTGCTCGCGGCTCGTGTGCCCGCGCCGGCTGGAGCCCGACACCGCGTACCGCGCGTGCCTGGTGCCCGCGTTCGCGGCCGGCGTCCAGGCCGGGCTCGGCCTGCCGATCAGCGCGCAGCTCACGCCCGCCTGGGGTCCGGGCACCGCCGGCCCGCTGGCGTTGCCCGTCTACGACAGCTGGGAGTTCTCGACCGGCCCGGCCGGGAGCTTCGAGACGCTCGCCCGGCGCCTGCACCCGAGCCCGTTCACGCCCGCCCCGCTCAGGCTCGACCTGACGACGGCCGGCAGCGGCCTGCCGGACGGCGGCGTGGTCGAGCTGCAGGCCGCGTTGCGCCCGGTCGGCCCCGACACGCCGCCCCCGGGGGCGCCGACCGCGTTCACGGCCGCGCTCGACGGCGCGCTGAAGGCGCCCGGCCTCGCACCGCCGCGCTACGGGTCGCTGCAGGGCGACACCGCGCCCTGGGTGAGCACGCTGAACCTCGACCCGCGGCTGCGGATCGCGGCCGCCGCCGGAGCGAAGGTCGTGCAGGAGCGCCAGGAGTCGCTGATGGCCCGCGCCTGGGAGCAGGCCGGCCCGGTCCAGGACGTCAACGCCGTCCTGCGCCAGGCGCAGCTCGCCCGCGAGCTCGGCACTGTGCTCATGGAGCGCCACCTCGCGCCGCTGAGCCCGTCCGCGCTGCTGGCCATGACCCAGCCCGCGCACGCCCGGATCGCGCTCGCCGCCGGCACGGTGGGCGACGAGCTGCGCGCGAGCCGCGTCCCCGCGGCCGCGACGTCCGGCGCGATGCGCCGGCTCGCGAGCGGCCAGGGCCTCGTCGCCCGCCGCGCCCAGGCGAGCCGGTCGGCCGACATGCTGGCCGCGACCGACGCCGCCGCGATGCGCCCGCCCGCCCCGATCCCGGGCGGCATGGTCGTGATGATGCCGCCCACGGGCGCCGCCACGGTGACCCAGGCCGCGTCCTTCGCCACGCCGGGCGACGGCGACACGCCGCCGGCGAACGGCGAGAGCGCGACGAGCCGGGGCGCGGCGACGACGGCGCACGGCGACGGCACGACGGCTCCGCACGGCGAGGGCGGGACGACCGCGCACAGCGAGGGTGTGACGAACCGGCGCGCGGCGACGACCGCGCACGGCGAGGGCACGACGGCCCCGCACGGCGAGGGCGCGACGACCGCGCACGGCGACGCCGCCACGACCGCGCGCGCCGCGACAACGACGGACGGCGGCGCCGCCACCGGCGCCGCGGCCGCCACGACCGCGCGCGCCGCGACGACGACGGACGGCGGTGCCGCCACCGGCGCCGCGACGCCGCGGGGCGCCGCCACCGCGACGCCCCTCTCCGCGTCGACCCACGCGGCGGTCGCCTCCGCGCCGAGCGTGTCTCGGCCCGCGCTCGCCGCGGCCGCCCTGCGCACGCAGCTGCTCGCGCGGCTCGCGCCCGAGACGACCGTGCTCGCCCGCACGCAGGCGGCGATCGCCGCGCCCGCGGGCACGTGGACGCGGCCCGACCCGCTCGCGCCCGCCGAGGTCGGTCCGAAGTTCACGGAGCCGATGTACGACGGGCTGCTGCGCACGGCGCCGGAGCTGTTCCTGCCGGGCGTGAAGGCGCTCGAGCTGGACGGGGTGGCGCTGCTGGAGACGACGCCGGCCGTGATCGAGGCGTACATGGCCGGGCTCAACCACGAGCTCAGCCGCGAGCTGCTGTGGCGGGAGTTCCCGGCGCCGCTCGCGAGCACCGCGTTCCGCCAGTTCTGGGAGGGCGACGCGCCGGACATCCCCGCGCTCGCGAGCTGGGGCGACACCGCGCTCGGCACGCACCTGCGGGGCGGCGCGCAGCAGATCGTCCTGCTGGTCCGAGGCGAGCTGCTGCGGCGCTTCCCGACGACCACGATTTACGCCGCCGAAGCCACGGCGACCGGCACGCTCGACCCCGCCACGCGCACCGCGCCGCTGTTCCGGGCCACCGTGGGCGAGGACATCGTCTGCCTCGGCTTCCCGCTCAGCGAGGAGAAGGTCCTCGGCGGCGCGGGCTGGTACTTCGTGTTCGAGCAGTACGCGGGCGACCCGCGGTTCGGGTTCGACGACACCGCCGCGCCCGGCGTGCCGAAGACGCCGGACCAGCTCGCGTGGGAGCACGTCGCGCTCGACGCTTCGGGCCACGCCGACGTCAGCCAGCCGATCAACGCGTCGGCCAACGTCCAGGGCGCGTGGGGCAAGAACGCCGCCGCCACCGCGTCCCTGACCTTCCAGCAGCCGTTCCGCGTCGCGCTGCACGCGTCGCGGCTGATCACGAGGAGCGCCTCATGACCGATCTCGCGGCGATCGCCACGGCGCGCGCCAAGGGCCAGAGCGCCGAGGCCGAGGCGCTCGTGCTGGCCGACAAGCTCGTGGCCGCGAAGGCCGACCGGCGCCAACTGCGCAAGGACCTGGCCGAGCTGCCCGGCCGCATCGCCACCATCCAGCAGGCGCTCAACGAGGCGCAGGCGCGCATCGCGGCCGCCACGACCGCCCGCGCCAACGCCCAGGCCGAGTACGACCAAGCGTCCGCCGCCGCCGACGCGGCCGACGCCGCCGCGGATGAGGCCCAGCTGAACGCCGACGCGGCGGCCGAAGAAGTCGAGCTGATGCTGTCGGACCCCGAGAACCGCCCGCCGGCCTCGGTGATCGCGGCCGCGCAGCGGCGCGCCCAGGCCGCCGCGCGGGCCGCCACCCAAGCCCGCAGCCACGCCACGGCCGCGCACAACACGGCGGGCGCGAAGTTCACGGCGCTGACCGCCGCGGACGCCGAGGTCGCCGCCGCCAACGCCCAGCGCACCACGACCCAGCAGCAGCTCACCGCCGCCCAGCAGCAGCTCGCCGCCCAGCAGGGCCGCCAGAGCGCGGTGGAGGCCCTGCCCGGCACGCTCAGCACGCAGATCGCGGCGCAGCGCCCGAAGATTGCCACGGCCTGGCAGCAGTGGGAGCAGCTGGTGCCGACGGCGAACCCGGCCGACGTCACGGCGCCCGAGGACCTCGCGGCGCTGATCGGCACCGACCTGCCGCTCGCCCTGCTGCCCGTCCGCCTCGAGACGCGTTTCGACCAGGGCCAGCTGCTCGTGCGCGTCTACCCCGACAGCCTGCACGTGGACGCGCACGAGCCCGAGCTCACCGCGGACGAGATCGCCTGGGGCAAGCGCTACCTCGAGCAGGAGCAGGCCGCGGGCATCACCGCGCCCGCGACGCTCGAGGCCTGGCGCGCCCTGGCCGACCGCTACGGCGCGCCGCGCGCGGCCTGGATCGCCCGCGCCGCCGCCGTTCCCGCGCCCCCGCAGAAGGCCGCCGCGTGGACGCGCGCCGCGCGCACGAACGTGCTCCCCGACCGCTGGATCGTGCTCGGCTACCGCGCCGGCACCCGTCGTTTCGCCGTGCTCGGCAGGCCGATCCCGGACACGCTCGCGCTCGGCCCCGACCCCTCCGCCACACCCGACCCGGCGCAGCCGCTCGGTCCCGACGCGCAGTGGCTCGTCGACTTCGACCAGGCGGTCGCGCGCGGCATGGCCGTCCGCGTCGCCGCCGACCCCGAGGGCTACGACCGCGTGCTCGTGCTCGGCCTGCGCGCCTCGCTCGACGGCACCCAGAGCGCGCAGCGGCTCGCGCACCTGCTCGACGCCCACCACTACACGGACGGGCTCGCCGTGCTCGGCCCGGGCGTCGCCACCAACAACACCGACACGGTCCGCTCGGGCTGGAGCACCACGGGCGAGGACCCCGCCGTCGTGCTCAAGCACGAGCGCGGCCCGGCGCTGACGGCCTCGCCCAACTCCGACGGGGCGCTCACCGCGCGGGCGCTCGGCGTCGCCGTCGAGCCGTTCACGCACGCGACCGGCGCGCAGGGCGCGTCGGTGGTCAACGAGCGCAACCTGCGCACCGCGCTGTGGCCGGCGACCTGGGGGCACCTGCTCGACCAGCTCACGGACGAGCTGTCCGACGAGACGGTCGCGACCGCCCGCGCGCACTTCCTCACGAGCGTCGCTGCGGGCGGCGGCTTGCCCGCGCTGCGGTTGGGCCGCCAGCCGTACGGCGTGCTGCCCGCGATCAGCCTCAGCCAGTGGCGCCAGTACGACCCGGCGGCGCTCGACGAGCAGCTGGTCCCGCTGCTGCGCAACCTCGCGCCGACGTGGCGCGCGGCGCTCGGCACCATCCCCCGCCTCGCGCCCGGCACCGACCTCGCGACGTTCCTGGCCACCGCGGTGTCGATGAGCCCGCACTCGCTGCGCCACTCCATCCGCGGCGTCACCACGCCGTCGCCGGACGCGCTCACGTTCGCCCGCGTCGCGCAGGCCCTCGCCCCGCTGCGCGCGCTCAACCTCGATCTGCAGCCCGAGCTCGCCCACGCCGTGTTCGAGAGCGCCGCGACCGAGCTCACCGGCCCGCTCGTGACCGCCCAACCCGGCGATGCGCCGATGCCGACCGGCGCCAGCTTCATCGCCTGGCTCGCGGCCAGCGGCCTCGACGCCCTGCGCACGGGCACGCCCCCGGCCGGCGCCAACGCGCTGCTGTTCGTCCTGCTGCGCCACGCGCTGCTGCGCACGTACGCGCTCACCGCGCTCAGGATCGCCAAGGCCCGCGGGATCTCCGAGCCGGATGAGGGGGACACGTACGCGCGGCTGCTCGCGCCGCTGGAAGGCGTCACCGCCACCGGTCAGACGCTCGGCCAGCACCTCGACGCCGCCCGCGCCGCCAACAGCGCCGCCGGCTCGCCCGCCGCCGCCCAGCTCACCGAGCTGATGGAGGTCCACGGCGCGCTCCGCCAACTGATCAGCCTCCCGACCGCCACCCTCGGCCGGCTCACCGGCGGCGTGCTCGACCTCGCCTCGCACCGCCTCGACGCCTGGGTGACCGGCCAGGCCACGCGCAAGTTGACCGCGCTGCGGGCCAAGAAGCCCGCCGGCGTGCGGCTCGGCGGCTACGGGGTGCTGGAGAACGTCAAGCCGACGATCACCGCGGGCGCGAGCCACGGCTACATCCACGCGCCCTCGCTCGGGCAGGCCACAACCGCGGCCGTCCTGCGTTCCGGCCACCTCGCCCACGAGGGCGAGGCGCTGCAGCTGGACCTCTCCTCCCGCCGCGTCCGGCTCGCGCTCGCGCTGCTGGACGGCGTGCGCGCCGGCCAGCCGCTCGGCGCGCTGCTCGGCTACCGGCTCGAGCGCGGGCTGCACGAGCACCACCCGAGCCTCAGCCTCGACCGCTATGTCGCGCCGCTGCGCAAGCTCGCCCCGCTCGACGACCTCACCGCCGCCGAACACGACCTCGCCGTCGCGCAGCAGGGCCAGCAGGAGGCGACCGGCGTGCTGGCCCAGACCCAGCAGCAGCTCTCCGCCGACCGGGCCGCCCACGACGCGGCGACCGCGCAGGTCAACAACGCGCAGAGCCTGGTCAGCGGCGCCCAGACGCACGCGAACGCGCTCGCGGCGCAGCTGCAGTCGGCCCGTGACGACCTCGCGCGCCTCCGAGCCACGCCCGTGGGCGGCTTCCCGGGGCGCACGGACTGGCTCGCCGCCGTCGCCGCGGCCGAGAACCGGATCCGGCTGCTCGAGCCGCAGGTGACCGCCGCCAACGGGCACGTGACCAACCTCGGCGTGGCGCTCGCCAATGCGCGCTCCCAGCAGACGCTGGCCGCGCAGGCGGTGGCGCAGCGCGAGCAGGAGATCCTGACCCGCCAGGCCGAGGTCACGGCGGCCACGAGCGCGGTCACGGCCGCGCAGGCGCGCGTGGACGAGCTCAAGCAGGCGCGGCCCCGCGTGTCCGAGGCGGTGCGCGCGAGCAACGTCGCCGACGGGCTCGGGCTGCGCCAGCGGTGGCGGGCGGGCAAGGCCGCCAACCGCTGGGACGACACGACGATCCCGTTCGGCAAGGCCGGGCTCCCGCCGCTGTCGGGCGCCGACGGGCAGGCCGTGTTCGCCGAGCTGGCCGCGCTCGACGACGCCGTCGACGCGCTCGCCGATGTGCTCGTCGCCGAGAGCGTGCACCAGCTCACGCAGGGCAACGCGCAGAGCGCGGGCGCAACCGTCGACGCGCTCTCGCGCGGGGAGGCCCAGCCGCCCGAGATCGAGGTGGTGCGCACGCCGCGCTCGGGCACGGCGGTCACGCACCGGCTGCTGATCCTCGCCGACGCGGCGCCGTCGACCGGCTGGCCGACCGACGACACGCAGGTGCGCGCGAAGGTCGAGCCCGCGCTGGAGGCCTGGGCGGCGTCCGTGCTGGGCCCGGCCAACCGCGTTCGCGTGCGCGTGCAGCGCGGCGACACGATCGAGGACACCGACCTCAGCGCGCTCAAGCTGTCCGCGCTCGACGTGCTCGCGCTCCAGGACGCCGACATCGAGGCGCGCTTCGGCGGGGAGCTGCTCGCCGCCCCCCCGACGCCCGGCTCGCTCACGCTCGACGAGTTCTTCGAGCTGGCCCGCGCGACACGCGAGCTCGTCGACGGCGCCCGCCCGCTCGACGCCCGCGACCTCGCGCTGCCGAACCCGGACGGCGCCACGGGCATCGACACCGCCGACCTCGCCGCCCGCGCCGCGATCGCGGCCGCCGCGCTCGACCACCCGGGCCGCGCCGCCGCGCTCGGCATCACCACGCCCGAGGAGCTCGACCGCCGCCGCAAGGCCGTGGCCGCGGCCACGACCGACGCCGAGCGCGTCGCGGCCGTGCTCGGCGACGGCTTCCGGCTGCTGCCCAAGGTCACCGCACCGGACTTCAGCCTCACCGCCAGCACGGAGCTGCAGGCCGGCGACCCGCTGGCGGCCGTGACCTGGCTGCAGCGCGCCGCGCACGTGCGCGACGGCGCCTCCCGGCTGGAGTCCGCGCTGCTCGGCGCCGAAGCGACCTCCAGCCCGGCGAAGCTGAGCCTGAAGGTGGCGCAGCTCCCGCGTGCGACCGCGGACCGCTGGGTCGGACTGCCCGGACCCGCGACCGGCGGGAAGGTCAGCCTCGTCGTCCAGACCAGCGGCGCGCCGCAGCCCAAGCTCGCCGGGCTCGTGGTCGACGAATGGGCCGAGGTGATTCCGGACGCGTCCCAGATGACCGGCGTCGCGTTCCACGTCCCCCAGCCGGCCGCGCGGGCGCCGCAGGCGATCCTGCTCGCGGTCGCGCCCGACGAGGGCCGCGTCTGGAGCCTGAGCGCGCTCGAGGCGACCGTCCTGGAGACGCTCGAGCTCGCCCGGCTGCGCCTGGTCGACGCCGAGGCGCTGGCGGCGACGCCGCCCTCCGCGACGCGGCTCGGCCACTACCTGCCCGCGACCTACGTGGCGTCCGGGCCGTCCGACACGGTGACCAGCGACCTCACGGCGGTGATGAGCACATGACGACTTGGGAACGGCTGGAGCCCAGCTCGCGCGACCGCGAGCTCGCCCCGGGGCTCGAAGCCCGCCTGCACGACCCGCTGTGGCTGCTCGGCCGCCAGTGGCAGTTCGGCGAGCACGCCGCCGGCGCGACCGGCAGCGCGATCACGGCCGAGGTGACCGCCTCGGTGGCGCCGATCACGACGCTGCGCCACGGCCTGAACGGCACCGCGCAGCCGTACGCCGTGGGCGGCGCGCCGCTGGAGGCGTTGGTCGAGGCCGACGACGTGCACGCCGCGCCGACCCGCCGCTCCCGCGTGCGCGCCGGCCAGCACTTCGAGCGCCTGCTGACCGCACGCAACCTGGCCCGCTACGTCGCGACGTTCCGCAGCGCGTACCCGCTGGGCGGCGACGGCCTGTTCGCGGGGCGCGCGATCGACGGCGTCGCGCTCGCGGCCGACGTCCGCGCCAACCGCCCGCTGCCCGCCGCCGTCACCGCCGCCGACCGGCCCGCGGTCACGGCCGCCGCACAGGCGTGGCTGACGTGGCTGAACGGCCTCGTCATGAGCGGCTCGCTCGCGGGCTGGCAGCCCGACCGGCTCGAGTACGCGTTCGCCACCGGCTCCCCCGACGGCGTCACGCTCGAGGCCGAGGAGTACACGGACGGCCGTCTGGACTGGCACTCGTTCACGGCCAAGGGCACGCCGACGGCGGCCGGACGCACGACGCTCGGCCCGCTGACCGTCGTCCCGAGCGCGGTGACCTTCCCCGGCATGCCCGCCTCCCGGCTGTGGGAGTTCGAGGACGCGCGCGTGAACGCCGGCGGGATCGAGGCCGAGGCGACCGACCTCGGGCGGATGCTGCTGACCGGGTTCGCGCTCGTCTACGGCGCGGACTGGATGGTCGTGCCGCTCGAGCTCCCGCTCGGCTCGCTCGCCCGCATCACCAAGCTCGACGTGCGCGACACGTTCGGGCGCGTGACCACGGTCGGCCGCACCGCGCCGGACGGCGACTGGAGCATGTTCGCCCTCACCGGCGCGACCGACGGCGCGCTGTTGGTCGCGCCCGCGCTCGCTCAGAGCCTGCACGGCCGCGACGTCGAAGAGGTGCTGCTGCTGCGCGATGAGGCCGCGAACCTGGCGTGGGCGGTCGAGCGCTCGCTCGAAGGCCCCGACGGCCGCCCGCAGGACCAGGCGCAGCGCGCGCACGAGGGCGTCGAGCCCGAGCCGCCGAAGGCGCGCCCGGACGACGTGCTGCCCTACCGCCTGCGCACCGACCCGCCGCCGTACTGGTTCCCGCTGTTCCCGCAGCGCGCGGCGGCGAGCAACCCGTCGATGAGCTTCAAGCTCGGCGGCGCGCCGCGCGGCCGCGTGCTCACCCCGCTCGCGAGCGACCCGAACCTGCGCCTGCGCGAGGACGAGGTCCCGCGCGAGGGCGCGCGCGTCACCCGCGCCTATCAGCTGGCCCGCTGGATCGACGGCGGGACGTACCTCTGGCTGGGCCGGCGCAAGGCCGTCGGCCGCGGCGAGGGGTCCAGCGGCCTGCACTTCGACCTCACGGACTGAGATGGCCCAACAACTCTTCAACCGGCTCAACGCCGTCTACACCGACGCGCCGTGGCGGACGATCGCGGCGCGGCCGAAGGACTGGCCCAAGAACAGCACCGGGACGCGGATCGCCGACGTCAAGACGCTGGTCGTGCACGAGACGGCCGGCTGGTCGGGACGCCGCAACGGCGAGGAGATGTTCGAGGGCGAGTACCTGCCCGGCAAGGGGCGGCACAAGGGCCTGACGACGCAGCTCTACATCGCGGGCGACGGCACCGTGATGCTCGGGATGGAGCTGCCGCGCAAGTCCGCGCACGCGAACTTCGTCAACGGCTGGGCGCTCGGCTGCGAGACCGGCCATGGCTGGGGCAACTTCAAGCACACCGCGCACATCGGGCCGTGGACCACGACGGACGAGACGTTGGTCGACGACCCGGACAACCCGGGCAAGAAGAAGCCGGGCCCGACCAACGGCAACCTGATCCCGCTCCGGGCCAAGCCCTCCAACCACTGGATCGCGCTCAGCGGCGACGGCACGCTCGAGTCCGAGGCCGACGACGACCTGCCCGGCCTGAAGTTCTACATCCGCGTCAAGGACTTCCCCGGCGAGATCGTGCTCGGCACCTGGACGACGGGCCGCTACGTCGGCCCGTGGCGCCAGCAGCTGCGCGTCCCCGAGATGGTGTTCAACGAGCACCAGTACCGCTCGTGGGCGCTGCTCGCGCGTTACGTCGCCGAGCAGCACCTGCTGCCGCGGAACTTCTCGCTGTACCCGTGGAAGAACCGCTCCGGCGGCTTCGGGGACGCCGGCACGGGACACCACGGCATGCTCGACGACGCGGGGCGGTTCGCGCAGATCGTGCTCGCCGACGAGGGCCTGTCGCGCTCGCCGCAGACGTTCGGGCTGCCCGCCGGCACCGTCCTGACCGAGGCCGCGCTGCAGGCCACCTACCCGGGTGGCAACCGGCCGTTCGAGCCGGCGGTCAAGCCCGTCCCGGCCACCCCGACCACGCCCGCGAAGCCCGGCAAGCCCGCCGTGCCGCGGCGCAACGCCCACTGGACGGCGCTGTTCAACGTCTTCCGCGGCTTCCACGCGCACGGCTACTCGGGCGATCCGAACCTCGGCGACGACCATGACTGCCCCGGGCCGATGTTCGACTGGCACCGCTTCGCGCGCGAGGTGTGGGACTGGTGGTGGTGGCCGTTCGACCTCGACGCCGCCGCGCCGGAGACCGCGGCCGCCGCGCGCCCGTACTCGCTCGCCAGCCGCGACGGCAACACGCCGCTGAAGGAGTACTTCTGGGGCACGCCGGCCGCGACCGTGCAGGGCCGCGCCCGGCCCGGCCTGCACGGGGCCAGCGGGTCCCCGCGCACGTTCGAGCTCCCGCAGACCGCGCGCGTGTACGCGATGGCCAACGGCGAGCTCGTCGCCGCTCGCTTCCCGGCCGAGGGTGCGGGCGCGAGCCTCGCCTTCGTGCTCGTCCGCCACGAGCTCTACCACCGGCTCGACGAGCGCCCGCCGGCGCCCACCGCGACCCCACCCGTGTTCGCGAACCGGATCGACTACAACATCCCGCCGACCACGGTCTACTCGCTCTACATCCACCTCGGCCGCCCGCCCGGGATGCGCTTCGACCGGGTCGTCCCGGAGAACCCGGAGTGGTTGAACCGCGTGCTCGCGCGCAAGAAGGAGTGCGAGGTGGGCACGGCGTTCCGCACGTCGGCGCGCGGTGCCGCGATCCCGCTCTCGCACTGGGACGGGCGCCCGCCCGGCGCCGGAGATCGGCCGTCGTTGCTGTCCGGCTGGTTCGCCGACAACGCCGCGCTCGGCCCGTTCCTGGAGCGGCTGCGCACCGGCATGGTCGCGGTCGCCCCGCAGGAGCCGAACACGCTGCCGATCCGGGTCCTGCTCGGCGACTACCTCGGCCACGCCGGCCCGATCGGCGGCGGGCGCCGCGGCGTACGGGTCGAGGTGTTCTCGACCACGGCGCTGCCGGACTTCACCGCCGTGGACACGACGACCACCACCCGCGGGTGGACGCCCCCGGCGGGCGCCGCCGCGCCGGTGGTCCGCTACGCCTCCGAGTGGGCGCGCACGCCGACGGGCGCCGAGGCCACCGCGCTACAGGCCTCGGGTGCCGACCTGGCGCTCGTGAACTGGTGGCGTGAGATCCAGCCCGCGACGCTCAACCCGCGCCTGCCGGCCGACGCGCACCTGGACTTCAACGGCGTCGTCCACCACTACGACCCGCTGTCCTTCCTGCCGTGGATCAACCAGCGCACGTGGCGCAGCGAGTGGCCGAAGTACCGCGCGACGGACCCGGCCGGCATCCCCGCCGCACCGCGCCCGCGCTGAGCCACCAACTACACGCCTCGTCGGTAGCCTGTGGCGGCGATGGCCGGCCATCCGCCGCTGCACGAGCTCGAGACCAAGATCATGGCCGCCGTGTGGGAGCAGGGCGAGGCGACCGTGCGGTCGGTGACGGACGCGCTGGCCGACGATCCGGACGGCCCGCGGTCCTACACGACGATCCTCACGGTGATGGTCCGGCTGGACCGCAAAGGCTTCCTGGACCGTCGGCGAGAAGGCAAGAAGGACGTGTACGCGGCGGCCGTCGACCGCGAGGCGTACATGCGCGCCCGCTCGGAGGTCGAGGTCGACGCGCTGGTGGACGCCTACGGTGACCTGGCGTTGACGGAGTTCGCCCGCCGCTTCGACCAACTCACGCCCGCTCATCAGCGCGCCCTGCGGCGTCGCGCCCGCGGTGGCTGAGCGCCGGCACCTGCTGCGGCTCGAGCTCGCCGTCTGCGCGCTCGTGGCGTCCGTGCCGCTCACCCTGCTCGTCGTCGGCCTCGACGCGCTGCGCTTCCACGACGACGCGTGGCGCTTCGCGGTGCTGGCCTTCGAAGCGCTCGCGCTCGCGGTGACGGGCGCGTCGCTGACGCGGCAGCTCGCGCGTCAACGGGCCTTCGCGCGGCGCCTGCCGACCCGCCCGCGTACGATCCTCGGCACGCCCGTCCTGCTTGTCCGCAGCCGCCGGCCGCTCGCGTTCACGCTCGGCGCGCTGCGGCCCCGGATCGTCGTCTCCGACGCGCTGATCGACCTGCTCGACGACCGTGAGCTGGCGAGCGTGCTGGCGCACGAGCGCCATCACGCGCGTCGGCGCGACCCGCTCCGGCGGGCGTGCGTGCGGGCGATCGGCGACGGCTTCTGGTTCGTGCCCGGGCTGCGCGGCGCCGTGCGCGCGCATGCGGCGCTGTCCGAGCTCGCGGCCGACGCCGTCGCGATCCGCAGCGTGGGCGCGCGGCCGCTCGCCGGGGCGCTGATTGTGTTCGAGGACCACGGCCCGGCCCACGCCGGCGCTTCGCCCGAACGCGTCCGCCACGTGCTGGGCGAGCTCGGCCGGCCCGCGAACGCACTCGGGCTGGGAGCTGCCGCGGCCGTCCTGCTGACGCTCGCGAGCGCAGCCGTGTACCCGGTGGACCTGTGCCTCGCGCTCGGCGCACCGCTCGCGCTGCTGGGGGCCGCGCTGGCGTGCGTGCCGGCCGGGCTCGCCGGCCGCCTCGTGCCTTAGCCCTCCGCCGCTTCGGACAGCAGCCAGAGCGCGAGCACGGTGAACGTGATCATGATCGCCAGCATCCACCGCTGCGAGCGCAGCGCGCGTCCGGGGTCCCCGTAGAGCACGAGCGCGCGGTCGTGCGCGAGCGCCAGCGCCGCCACGTGGCCCGTGACCACGAAGCCGGTCTGGAGGTACCAGAACGCCTCCGCGCTGAGCACGCCGAGGTCGATCTGGCCGCCGGCCGCGCCGAACAGGTCCCAGCCCTCCCCCAGCGGGTCCGACGCGCGCGGCAGGATCAGCTGGCCCTGGAAGACCAGCAGGCTCACGTAGTGCGCGGCGGCGTACGCGAGCCCGATCGGCACCAGCGAAGGCGCGAACCGGCGCGCCAGCTCGCGCGTCGAGAATCGCCGCTCGACCGTGTGCGCGCCGCTCATCGCGAGCGCGTAGAGCCCGCAGATCGCGAGGACGATCAGCCACATGCCAACCGCCCACACCAGCTCGACGGCCGCGCGCGGGCTCACGCCGGCGTCGATCAAGGAGCCGATGATCCCGCGCGTGTTCGACAGCCACGTCGGCCCGGCGCTCAGCCCGTCGAACGTGACGGTCCCGATCATCACCATCACGACCGCGACCAGCCCGGACTGCGCGCCGAGCTGCGCGAGCCCGGATAGCAGGGGCCGCACGCCGATCTGCCGCCCGCGCCGCTCGAACGCCGACAGGCGCGAGAACAGGTTGAAGTACACGCCGAACGCCTCGCCGCGGCGCGACCAGGTGTCCACGCCGAAGACCCCCATCGCGATCCAGGTCACGGCGGAATAGACCAGCGCGGCGATCGCGATCGTGCCCGGGCGGTCGCCGCGCGCGGAGATCAGCTCCAGCGCGGCGAAGCACAGCAGGCCGACCGCCGCGGGGTAGTAGCCCAGCCGCGCCGGGTACGCCAGCGGCTCGGCGCCGACGCCGCGGAACGCCCAGCCGACGGCGCGGCCCACGGCCCGCCACGGATTGAACGCCGCGAACACGTCGCCGAACAGCACGCTGAGCGGCACGAACCCGAGCCAGAACGCGACGTAGACGAACGTCGGCGCGAGGTTCTCCCCCGGGATCTGCGTGCCGAGCAGGCCGGAGGCGATGACCGCGAGCAACAGCACGACACCGAGCGCGCCGCACGCGATCTCCACGGCCCGGCTCGTGAGGACGCGCGAGACCGCGTCCGGCAGCGGTCGGAAGCGGTCGCCCGCGAAGCGCGGCGTCGACCACGCCGCGCCGAGCCCGGCGAACGACAGCGCCACGACCGCGGCCGTGCACCAGGCGAACAGCCAGAACGGGATCGGCAGGTCGGCCCTGCCGACCAGCCCGTGGGCGAGCAACCACATCTACTACGAGTGTAGTTGTGAGCGCGCTCAGACAACCGTCGGAGGAAGGCGGTCGCGTTACCGGCATCTGCCCGTACCACCGCGGCCCCGTGCGCCCGTAGCGTTGCGCACAAAGAGCGACGAGGGGGAAGCGATGTCGTGGAGATGGGTGTGCGTGGCCGTGGCGATGCTCGTCAGCGCGGTGGTGGCGTGGCCGGCGCAGGCGGCGCCACCGGACGCGCCGACCGCCTGCCGCGTGGACCGTCCCGACGGGCTGTTCCCGGGCGACTACGTCAACGACTGGGACACGAACCTGCACCACGGGCTCAACAGCGACTGGACCAAGCAGGTCCGGCCGATCGGGACCGTGAAGGCGCTGATGATCTTCGTCGACTTCCCCGACGCCAAGGCCGAGGACGCGAACCCGAACCAGCAGGGGCGCGACTGGCGCAACCCCCAGTCCTACTGGGATTTCCTCGCGCCGTCGGTCGACATGTTCAAGCTGGCCTCCAACGGGCGCTTCGACCTCGACGTCGACCTCGCGCCGCAGTGGCACCGGATGGATGAGCCGTCGACGGCCTACGGCATGACGCGCTCGACGTTCTCGATCGCCAACCAGAAGAAGTACGCACGCGCGGCGGTGCTCAAGGCCGATCCGCACGTGAACTTCGCGGGCTACGACCTCGTCTACATCATGCCGCCGCGCAACGCGACGCAGATCGCGTTCTCGCCGGAGCTCAACCTCTACAGCGACCAGATCGCCGTCGACGGGACGATCGTCAAGAACGGCGCCACCTACGGCCAGGACATGTTCACCTGGGGCCCGAAGATCGTCAATCACGAGACGGGGCACGCGATCTCGCTGCCGGAGTCCTACAACGGCTCGGGCACCGGCGCGACCCACCTGTGGGTCGGCGGCTGGGACCTGATGGGCAACATCCTCGGCCACGCGCCGGAGTTCATGGCCTGGAACAAGTGGAAGCTCGGCTGGCTCGACGACCCGGACTTCGGCTGCCTGGCGTCCGACGGGACGGCCGAGTACACGCTCTCCCCCGTCTCCACGCCTCCGGACGGCGTGACCAAGAAGGGCGTCGTGATCCGCACCTCGCCGACGAGCGCGGTGGTCGCGGAGCTACGTGCGCCGGTCGGGTTGGACGCGACGACGACCGCCACGCCCGGCGCCAGCCGCATGTGCGACTGGGGCGTGCTGCTGTACCGGGTCAACGTCACCGTCCTGAACTCCTACGGGTCGATCAAGGTCATCGACGCGCAGCCGGGCTCCACGGGCGGCGGCTGCACGAACGAGGTGGACATCGCGACGCTCGGCAAGGGCCAGGGCGACGGACCCGCGCAGTTCACCGACCCGGAGACCGGCACGCAGTTCGAGGTGCTCGACATCCAGGACGGCGTGTCCGCGCAGCTGCGCGTGACGCGCGCGGTGACGCGCTTCGAGGCCACGCCGACCGCGCCGCTGTCGGTGCAGGTCATGGGCGCGCAGTTCGCCGCGCCGGCGAGCGCCAGCTACCACTGGGCCTTCGGCGACGGGACGACGGGTGAGGGCGCGACCGCGACGCACGCCTACGCCGCGCCGGGCCGCTACCCGGTGACGCTGACCGTGCGCGACGGCGACACCGTGTTCGGCACCGCGACCAAGGACGTCACGGCCTACGCGGCGCCCAGCGGCACGGTCGCGGTCCGCACCGCGCGGGCGGTTGCCGGCGGCACGACGACCGTCGACGCGCAGGCGTCCGCGGGCGGCCAGGACATGACCTTCGAGATCACGCGCGCCGGCGTCCAGGTCGCGCGGGAAGTGGTCCCGCTCGACGCGCAGGGCCGCGCGAGCTACACGTACTCGTCCCCGGTCGCCGCCACCGACATGGTCACCGCGTGCGTGGACGCAAGCCAGACGTGCGGGACCGGCGCGGTGGCGTGGGACTTCCGCACCGGCGCGGTCGCGGAGCTGTGGGACGGCGAGACGCTCGCGGGCTGGAGCGCGCTCGGCGCCGGCGCCTTCGCGCGCACTTATATGGCCTCGCTCGCGACCTCGGGCGGCGCGACGTCCGCGAACCCCGGCGTGCTCTGGTACAGCGCCCGCAGGTTCAAGGACTTCGAGTTGTCCGTGGACTACCGTGTCGCGGCAGTCGGCAATAACGGCGGCGTGCTGCTGCGCTTCCCGGCGCCGCAGTCCGTGGCCGACGCCGACTCGGGCTACCAGGTCGCGATCCTCGACAACGGCACCGCGGCGACGCGGACCGGCGCGATCACGCAGGAGCGCGGGGCGACGACGTTCGCGGCTTCGACGGCGACGAACTTCAAGCCCACGCGCGAGTGGAACACGCTCAACGTCCGCGCGGTCGGCAAGCACCTCGAGGTCCGCCTCAACGGGGTGCTCGTCAGCGAGTACCACGACGCGGTGCGCAACGGCGGCGAGGGGTTCATCGGCCTCGAGAACGCGACCAACAACGTCATGTACCGCAATGTCCGGGTGCGTGAGGTGTTCGGGGGCGAGGTCGGCGGCACCGTGCCGGCGACGCTCGCGCTGTCGCTCGGCGCCGTGGCCCCGTTCGCCCCGTTCACGCCGGGCGTCGAGCAGGACTACTCCACCATGGGCGCGGCCACGGTGACCAGCACCGCGGGCGACGCGACGCTGGCCGTGAGCGACCCGGGTCACATGACCAACGGCGCGTTCTCGCTCGCCGAGCCGCTGCGCGTGGAGCTGGCGAAGGCGGCCTGGACGGGTCCGACGTCGAACGAGTCGGTCGCTCTGACGTTCCGGCAGCTGATCAAGCGCACCGATCCGCTGCGCACCGGCACGTACTCCAAGACGCTGACGTTCACTCTGTCCACCACGAACCCGTAGGACGAACTAGGCTCGCCGGCATGGCCGACATGGGTGCACCATTGGATCAGTACGCCGAGGTCGAGACCGGCGAGCCGTTCACCTTGCAGAACCCCCGCCTGCTCAAGGTGGAGCTGTCCGAGACGACCGTGATGGCGCGCAACGGCGCGATGGTCGCCTACCAGGGCGACGTGCGCTTCGAACACAAGGGCGGCGGGCTCGGCCGCATGCTCAAGAAGGCCGCCACCGGCGAGGGCCTGCGGCTGATGCAGGCCTCCGGCTCCGGCGAGCTGTTCCTGGCCAGCAACGCGATGCTCGTGCACGTCATCACGCTCAGCAACGACGGGCTGACCGTGAGCGGCGAGAACATCCTCGCGTTCGAGGCCGGGATCGACTGGGACATCACGCGCGTCAAGGGCGGCGCCTCGGGCATGCTCGCCGGCGGCCTGTTCAACGTCCACCTCAAGGGCTCAGGTCTGGTGGCGTTGCTGTCCGACGGCGAGCCGCTGCGCCTGGACGTCAGCGAGGCGCCGACGTTCGTGGACCCGCAGGCGGCGATCGCCTGGTCGGGCGGCGTCACGACCAACCTCAAGACCGACGTGCAGGCCAAGTCGCTGATCGGCCTCGGCTCGGGCGAGAGCGTCCAGCTCGCGCTCTCCGGCCAGGGCTGGGTGCTCGTGCAGCCGTCCGAGGGACGGCAGGTGGTCACTACCTGATCGACTCCGACGAAGGTCGCATGGAAACCCGGACCGGCCCTGGCGCACAGTGAGGGACATGAAGCAGCCGTTGCGTATCGCCATCATCGCCGCCGCCGCGCTCGCGTTCTGCGCGCCCGCCGCGTCGGCGCAGACGCGCCAGTACGAGGGGACGGTCGTCTCGGTCGACCGTGACTCCCGCACGTTCCGCATCCATGACTCCGAGCGGGGCACGATCCGCGTGCGCGTGACCGCCCGCACCCGCTTCGAGCGCATCTCCGGCTTCGCGGGCCTGCGCGCCGGCCTGCGCAACATCGAGACCGTGGTCACGCGCTCGGACGGGCGCTGGGTGGCGCTCGAGGTCGAGCGCTCGGGCGGCGGCGGGTCGCATGGCGGCTCCAACGACGACTCCGACGATGACGATCGCGGCCGCGGGCGCGGGTCCGACGACGACTCCGGCAACGACCGGGGCCGCGGGCGCGGACGCGGCAGCGACGACCGCTGAGCACCGGCGCGGGGAGCCGAGGCCGGCGCCCCGCACCCCGCTCACGGCCGGCCGAGCAGGACCGCGGAGAGCGTCTTGCCGGTGCCTGAGCTCGACGCCCCGAACGACCAGGACTCGATCGGAATGTGCTTGGAGTGGTCTTCGCCGGCGAACGCGGGCGCGGCCGGAAGCACGCTCAGGGCGACGAGCAGCCCGAGCGCGTATCTGGGGAGGAATCTGGACATCGGCGGACGCTATCCGGGCGCACACCGCGCTCGATAGCGAGCCAGCCACCCTCGTCGTGGCGGGAATCCGACAGGTCAGCGCACGACGAGGACCGGCCGCTCGGCGGCGTGGACCAGCGCCGTGGCGACGGAGCCGAGCATCGCCGCGGCCACCGCGCCGTGCCCCCGGGAGCCGACGAGGATCGCCGCCGCATCGATCGCCCGCGCGCCGACCAGCAGCTCGCCCGCCGCGTCGCGCAGCGTGTCGAGCGTGCGCGGCGTCGCGGCGAGCCCGAGCGCCCGGGCGTAGGCCGCGCCGGTGTCGGCCACGTCCTCCCCGGTCGGCTCCCAGAAGCCGCGCCGCGCGTGGGCGACCACGACCTCCCGGGTCCGGAGGTGCGTCGCGGCGAAGCGCAGTGCGCCCCGGGCCGGCTCGGACGCGTCGTAGCCGGCGAGGATCGGCCCTTCGGGTCGGTCAGCCGCTCCGGGCACGACGAGCAGCGGACGGTGGCCGTGGTGCAGCAGGCCGGCGGCCGTGGACCCGACCAGCGCACGCTGCAGCGCGCCGTCGCCGCGGGTGCCGCACACCACGATGTCCACATCGTCCTCGGCGGCGAGCGCGCGCAGCGCCCGCCACGGGCTCGCGCCCTCGACGACCGACGAGCTCGCCCGCAGGCCGGCGGCCCGAGCCGCCGCTTCACCCGCGGCGACGAGGGTCTCCCCCAGCTGCTCGTGCTCGGTGCGGAGGTGCGCGACGCCGTCGCGGATCATCGCGTCGGGCAGCGCGATGCGGGCCAGCGCGGCCGCCTCGAAGGTCGGCACGGGCGGCTGGACGGTGGCGATCACCGCCTCCGAGCCTCCGAACAGCGCCGCGGCGGCGTCGATCGCGGTGGTCGCGGCGGCGGAGCCGTCGTAGGCCAACAGCAGGCGGGTCATCGTGCCTCCAGGGGTTCGACGAGGACGGGCCACGCGTCGCGGTCCAGCGCGAGCGTCGCGGCGACCACGACCGCGCACACGAGCGCGAGCAGGCCGACGCTCACGGTCAGCGACGCGCCGACGAGCGGCACGAGCAGGACGGCGCCCGCGCCGCCGAGCATCACCGCCGGATGCAGCACGGGCCGCGCGATCAGCGGCACGTGCAGCCACCACACGAGGACCAGGAACGCGGCCACCGGGGCGGCGATCGCGTAGCCGATGGCGACCGTGGACGCGGCGACCTGGCCGCCGGCGTGCGCGACGGCCGCCTCCAGCCCGGCGCCGACCAGCGCGAGCGCCGCGAACACGCCGTAGTGCCCGTAACCCCACAGGTACGAGCGGTCGCGGCTGGCCGCGAGCCCGTCGCCGACGGGTTGCAGGAAGTACAGCCACCAGAGCGCGAACACGAGCACCAGCGCGGCCACGCCGACGGCGACCAGCGGCGCGCTCACGCCGTCGTCCGCCAGCGCGCGCTGCACGCCCATGAACGCCGCCAGCACGCTCTCGCCGAGCAGGATGATCGCGAACAGGCCGTAGCGCTCGGCGATGTGGTGCGGATGCCAGCTCGTCGGCCGCGCGCGCTCGGCCCACAGCGGCACCGCGAGCTCGAACGCGGTCAGCGCGCCGAAGAGCGCGAGCAGCCAGCCGTCGGACAGCTCGTCCGCCACCAGCAGGCGCGCGACCCAGCCCGCGTCGGCGAGCGTGATCCCGACGGCGTACCGGAGCGCCGTCCTGCGGCTCGCGGGGTCCTCGACCGCCGCCCGCAGCCACTGCGCGATCAGCCCCACGCGCATGACCAGGTAGCCGCTGGTCACGGCCGTGTAGTCGTTGTCCTCGAGCGCGGCCGGCACGCCCGCCGCGAGCACCAGCACGCCGGCCATCTGGACGAGCGTGAGCAGGCGGAACGCGACGTCGTCGGTGTCGAAGGAGGACGCGAACCAGGTGTGGTTCATCCACGCCCACCAGATCGCGAAGAACACCTGCAGGCACGGGACCAGCGCGTCGAGCGCGTGGCCGTCCTCCACGGCGTGGGCGAAGCGGCTGGTGAGCGCGGCGATCGCGACCACGAACGTGAGGTCGAAGAACAGCTCCAGCTGGGTCGCGGTGCGGTGCGGCTCGTCGATCGAGCGGGCGGTCATGCGCAGGCGAAGGGGTGGGCTCACACGGATCCCGACCGGACGGCGGCACCCGATGTGACATGTCACGGACCGCCGGGCTGTGCGGTCTCGCAGGGTGCAACCGCAACCACCAGAAAGGCTCGATCGACATGAAGATCGTCGTCATCGGCGGCACCGGCCTGATCGGCTCGCAGGTCGTCACCAAGCTCTCCGAGCACGGCCACGAGGCCGTCGCCGCGTCGCCCGACACGGGCGTGAACATCCTTACCGGCGAGGGCCTGGACGCGGCGCTCGCCGGTGCGGACGTCGTCGTCGACGTCTCCAATTCGCCGTCGTTCGAGGAGTCGGCCGTCGTCGAGTTCTTCGAGACCGCCACGAGCAAGCTGCTGGCCGCCGAGGCCACGGCCGGCGTCGGCCACCACGTGGCGCTGTCGGTGGTCGGCACCGAGCGCATGGCCGACAAGGGCTACTTCCGCGGCAAGGCCGTGCAGGAGGCGCTGATCCGCGGCTTCTCGGTCCCGTACTCGATCGTCCACGCCACCCAGTTCTTCGAGTTCCTGAAGGGCATCGCGCAGACGGCCACCGAGGGCGACAGCGTCCGGCTCCCGCCCGTCCTGTTCCAGCCCATGGCGTCCGAGGACGTCGCCAAGGCCGTCGCCCGCACCGCGGTCGGCGCGCCCGTGAACGGCATCGTCGAGGTCGCCGGCCCCGAGCCGTTCCGCATGGACGACCTGATCCGCCAGGCGCTCGCCGCCCGCAACGACCCGCGCACGGTGGTGAGCGACCCCAAGGCGCTGTACTTCGCCACCTACGAGGTCGACGACACCACGCTCATGCCCGGCCCGGACGCCCGCCTCGGCGACGTCCGCTTCCAGGACTGGCTCGACCGCCAGCTCGCGGCGGCGTAGACCATGCCCCGCGTCCGCGCCCTCGTCGTCAGCCCGGAAGAAGCCGTCGACGGCAACGCCGAGCTGTGGTGCGGCGGCGAGCTGCTCGCGATCACCGTGCTGCACGAAGGCCGCCTGCACCTGCGCCTCGATCCCCGGCGCGACGGCGAGCCGTGGCTGATCGACACCGAGACCCTCGCCGCCGCGCTGGACGACGCCACCCGGCAGATCGCCGCCTACTGATGGCCATGGTCGAGACCCAGAGCCATGCCGAGGAGGTCGTGTCCGAGGTCGAGGTCGCGGCCGGCGACGCCGTCCGCGGCGTCGAGCTGGCCGTCATCGCGCTGCTGGCGCTGCTCGTCAGCCCGCCGTTGCTGATCCTGCTGGTGATCGTGGTCGTCCCGACCGTGGCGCTGGGCCTCGTGGCCGCGGTCTTCGCGCTCCCGGTCATCGTGGCCCGGCACCTGCATGGACGCCGACTGGAGCAGAAGCGATGATCGCGACCGCCACCGAGCCGCGCTGCCTGCTCGGCATCGACGATCTCACGGCCGACGAGCTCGGCGCGCTGCTCGACCTCGCGGCCGTGATGAAGCGCCACCCGCTGGCCTGGCGGAGCACGCTCGCGGGCGGCGCGATCGCGTGCGTGTTCGAACACGCGGCGACGCGTGACCGGGTTTCGCTGGAGGTGGCCGTGCACCGGCTCGGCGCGTTGCCGGTCGTGCTGCAGCCGCGCGGCGACTCGATCGCGGACACGGCGCGGACACTGTCCGCGTACTGCGACGCGATCGCCGTGCACACCGGCCGTCACCGCGACCTGCTGGACCTGGTCGAGGCCTCGTCGGTGCCGGTGGTCAACGCGCTCACCGACCGCGCGCATCCGTGCCAGGCGCTGGCCGACTGCCTGGCGTTGCGGGAGCGCTTCGGCACGTTGGGCGGCCTGCAGATCGCGTACCCGGGTCCGCGCGAGCCGGCGATGCGGTCGCTGATCGAGGCCGCGACGCTGTCCGGCATGACCGTGCGGCTCGCGACGGCGCCGCCGCTGCTCCCGGACCCGGCGCTGCTCGCCCGTGCGGGCAGCGCCGTGCGCGTGTGCGAGACGCCGCAGGAGGCGATGAACGGCGCGGATGTCGTCTTCACCGCCGCCGGGCCGCGTCCGCCGGACGCGACGGCGAACCTGCTGCCGGTCGAGCAGGCCGTGCTGCGGACGCTCGTCACGGGCGACTGGGAGGCGTGAGCCGAGCGCTGCGGGCCGACATGCCGCCCGCAGCGCTGATCTCACTGCCCGAGGAGGAGGTCGGCGAGGGCGAACGGCCGCGCCGGCGTCCACTCCGGCTCGATCGCCCGGAAGGAGCCCGGGTCGGCGTCGATGATGCCCACGAGCACCTCGCCGACGATCCGGCCGCCGACCGGGCCGAGCTGGTCGCCGCCGTGCAGCACCTCGGCCTCTTTGAGGATGTAGAACCACAGCGGCGTCTCCGTGGTCCAGCCCAGGCCGATCTGCTCGGCGGGCAGCGGCTCCACGCCCAGCCGGCGCGCGATCGCCTCGCCCGAGGGGAGCCCGACCGCCTGGCCGCGCTGTAGGTCCCGGTTGGCCAGCGACGCGTAGTCGGTCCCGGGCCGCGCGCCCGAGATCTGGGTGGGCAGCGTGATCAGTGACGTCGGCAGGCGCACGTCCATGCGCTTGGCGCGCTGCTCGAGCGGCAACGCCCAGTCGATCGCGTGCTCCGGCGCGACCGTCCCGAAGCCCATCAGGTCCGGGAACAGCGGCACGGGGCCGAACGTCGCGTTGACCTGGTAGCGATGGCGGATCTGCGCGTGGCCGTAGCGGTACGCGGCGTCGGCGAACTCGAGCGGCACGTACGGCTCGTCGTCGGCGCGGTGGAGCCGCGGCCCGTCCTCGAGCAGCTCCGCGGTCAGCGGCGCGCCGATCAGCCCGGGCAGGAACTCGCGCAGGATGACGTGCTGGTAGTGCCACGTGAGCTCGCGCCGGGCGGCGGCGAACACATCCGCCGCGCCTTCCGCCCGCAGGCGATCCACGAACCGGTTGTGCAGGCGGATGAACGCCACCGCCATCTGGCTGGTGAACAGGTTCGCGTCGTTGCGCGGGTCGCCGACCAGCGCGATGCCCTCGTGGTTGCGCGGGACGTCGACGCCGGAGGCGGAGAGCAGCAGCTTGGCCGGGTCGTCGCTGCGGTACAGGTACGGCTCCCCCACCGGCCCGGCGCCGTACAAGGCCTCCAGGTCCGCCCGCGGTGTGCGGGCGTTGAGCAGGCGCGCGGGATCGGCGCGATCGACCAGCGGTGAGCGGTCCGCGGTGATGTCGTGCGCGAGGAACTGACCGAAGAACGGCCACACCGCCGCGACGGCCGAATCGGTGTCCTGCGCGCAGTCCTCGCCGAGATCGCACGGGCCGCCCGGCCGGCCGAGCGCGTGCAGGGCTTCGGGGTCGACGTGCAGCGGCGCCAGATCCGCGAAGAACGAGCGGTAGCTCGGGTGCGCCAGCGGCGCGGTCATGCCGCGAGCTCGCGCTCGAGCCGCGGGAGGTCGCCGGTGCGCGCAGCGGCGACGAACGCTTCGACGAGCCGCGCGTGCGTGCCGGGATCGGCGGTCCCGTGCGGTTCGCCGTCGAGCCGGCGGCGCGCGCGCCTCGCGACCTGGCGGACGTTGGCCTCGCTGAGGCCGACGACCTCCGAGATCCGCCGGTGCGGGTAGTCGAACGCCTCCCGCAGCACGTACACCGCGCGCTCGGTCGGCGACAGCGTCTCGCACACCGTCGCCAGCGCGTGAGCGACCGCCTCGCCGCGCTCGGCGTCGCGCACGGGATCGGCGGCCGCGTCGACGATCTCGGGCGAGGACGCCCCGAAGTCCGTCTCGTGGCGCACCCGCGCCGAGCCACCGACGTTGAGCGCGAGCCGCGCCGTGGTGGTCGTCAGGAACGCTGTCGGGTCACGCACGACGCTGCGGTCGCTCTCCTGCCAGCGGACCCACGCGTCCTGGACGACGTCCTCGGCGTCCGCGGGGCCGCCCAGCACGCGCCGGGCGACGCCGACCAGGCGGTGGCGCACGTGCAGGAACGACACGGTGTCGGTGTCGGAGACGGCGCTCATGCGGAGGCCCGGCGGAGCATCGTCACGAGGCCGGCGGCGAGGGCCGTGACGGCGGCGAACGCCGCCACGGTCCCCAGCGCGAGCACGAACGCGGCGCTCAACATCACGCCGACCAGCAGCCACGGCACGACGAAGAACAGGATCGGCGGGCCGTAGATGGCGACCGAGCAGAGCAGCGGCATGATCTCGCCGAGCTCGGCGCCGACGGTGGGGGCTTTGGACTGGGTTGGGCTCATGCCGCGAGCCTCCTCCGCCTCCGCCCCCCCGCTCGTCAGGGGAACTCCCTAGTCGTGGGTCCCTAGGGGCCCAAGGTGTCCCGCAGGAAGGCGAGCGCCTGGGCGATCGCGGCGCGGGTGGCGTGCGTCCCGCTCAGCGGGTTGAGCATCATGAAGTCGTGGATCGCGCCGTCGTAGCGGACGGTCGTGACCGCGACGCCGTTCGCCCGCAGCCGCGCCGCGTACGCCTCGCCCTCGTCGCGCAGCACGTCCGCCTCGTCGACGATCACCAGCGCGGGCGGCAGCCCGGCCAGCTGCGAGTCGGCGGCCTGCAGCGGGGACGCGTACGCCTCCCGCCGGGTCTGCAGGTCTGGGGCGTACGCGTCCCAGAACCACGCCATCGCCTTGGCCGACAGGTGGTAGCCCTCTCCGAACTCGCGGTAGGAGCCGGTGTCCATGCCCGCGTCGGTGACGGGATAGAACATCGCCTGCGACACGAAGCGCACGTCGCCGCGGCCCTCGGCCATCAGCGTCAGCGCCGCGGTCATGCAGCCGCCGACCGAGTCGCCCACGACCGCCATCCGGTCCGGATCGAGCCCGTGCGCCGCGCCCTCCCGCACGATGTGGCGCGCGACGGCGTAGCCCTGCTCGATCGCGACCGGATAGCGCGCCTCGGGCGAGCGGTCGTACTCGACGAACGCGAGCGCGGCGTGCGCGCCGACGGCCAGCTCGCGCACGAGCCGGTCGTGCGTCGTCGTCCCGCCCAGCACCCATCCGCCGCCGTGCATGTAGAGGATCACGGGCAGCGTGCCGGTCGCGCCGGCGGGCCGGACGATCCGCACGCGCACGTCGCCGACCGCGGCGGGCACGACGATCCAGTGTTCGTCCACCTCCAGCAGCTCGATCGGCTCGGACTGGACGTCGTCGAGGACCTTGCGGGCGGCCTCGGGGTCGAGCTCGTAGATGAACGGCGGGTATGCGGTCGCGTCGGCGAACGCCTGCGCGGCCGGCTCGAGCACGACCCGCGTCTGCGTCACCGGCGCGCTCACGACGCCACCACGCGCAGCGCCGCGGCCTCGCGGATCATGTGGGCGGTTGCCAGCGGATGCGCGACGGAGATCGCGTGCGACGCGCCCGGGATCTCGACGGTCCGGTGCGCCCGCGCCCGCTCGGCCATGTGGTGCATGGCGGCCGCGGGGATGTTGCGGTCCTCCTCGCCGAAGATGAACCATGACGGGCACGTCTTCCACAGGGGCCGCTCGCCGGAGGGCTCGAGCAGGGCCTCCTGGGTGACGGGACGCTGCGTGACGGCCATCCGCGCCGCCTGTGCCTCCGGCACGTCGGCGGCGAACTGCGCGTGGAAGCGGTCGGCGGTGATGCGCAGGTCGGTGGTGCCGTCGCTGCGGCGGGTCATCTCCAGCGCGTCGCCCAGCGTGCTGCCGGGGTACTCGCCCGCGAGCGTGAAGCAGCTCTCACCCGGCGCGGGGGCGAAGCCGGCCACGTAGACGAGGCCGATGACATCGCCGACGTCGGCGACGTTGGTGATGACGGCGCCGCCGTAGGAGTGTCCGACCAGGATCACGGGGCCGACGACGCCGGAGACGACGTCGCTGACGGCGGTGGCGTCGGCGGCGAGGCCGCGCAGCGGGTTGGCCACGGCGATCACGGGATGGCCGCTGTCGAGCAGCGCGTCCACCACGCCGTCCCAGCTCGCGGACTCGGCGAACGCGCCGTGCACGAGCACGATCGTGGGTTCCATCAAGGGGTCCCTTCCGTTGGGTGCGGTTGCATCAGTGCTTGACCGGGCGGCGCGGGGCATCCGTGACAGCGCCGTGCCGCTGTCACAGAACGGCAGGGCCGGGCGGTCCCACAGGTGCCCGACCCACCACCGGAAGGAGCCCTTCCCCGTGCACCCGTTCGCACGCTCGCTCGTCACCTTCGCCGCCGCCACCGCGGCCGCGATCGCCCTCCACGCCGGCGAGGCCGCGGCCCGCACGCCGGCCAAGCCCACGATCGCGTTCGTCCATGGCGCGTTCGCGGACGCGTCCGGCTTCGGCGAGGTGACCAGCCGTCTGCAGGACCGCGGCTACACCGTCGTCTCCCCCGCCAACCCCCTGCGCGGGCCGGCGAGCGACGCCGCCTACGTCGCCAGCGCGCTGCAGCCGGTGAAGGGCCCGATCGTGCTCGTCGCCCACTCCTACGGCGGCGCCGTGGCCACGCCCGCGGCCAAGCTGGTGGGCAACGTCAAGGCGCTCGTCTACCTCAACGCGCTCGCCCTGGACGCCGGCGAGAGCAACTTCGGCATCATCGAGCGCTTCCCCAACCGCTTCGGCGAGGCGCTGCGGACGCGGCCGTTCCCGCTGCCCGACGGCACCGAGGGGACCGACTTCTTCGTCGACCCGGCGCGCTTCCGCGAGTTCTTCGCCGCCGACGTGCCCGCCCGGGCCGTCGCGCGGATGGCCAGCGCGCAGCGGGCCGTGTCCCTGTCGGCGGTTCAGGAGCCCGCGGGCGAGCCCACCTGGAAGACGATCCCGTCCTGGTATCTGATCGGTCGCCAGGACGAGGTCATCAGCCCCGCCGCGCAGCGGTTCATGGCCAAGCGCGCCGGCTCGCGCACGGTCGAGATCAACTCGTCACACGCGTCCTACATCTCCCAGCCCGACCGCGTCACCGAGTTGATCCTGCGGGCGGCGCGCTGAGGCTCGCCAGCTCCTCGCCGAACCGGGCCATCGCGTTCCAATGCAAGAACGGACCCCAGCTGATCCGGGCCACGCCCAGCGCGGCGAGCTCCGCGGGCGAAGGCGCCTGCGGGAGACGCACCACGTTGACCGGAACGCTCACCTGGGACAGCAACCGGCGGAGCGCGTCCGTGTCCCAGAGACCGATCGGGTACACGCAGTCGGCGCCGGCCTCGGAGTAGGCGTCCGCGCGCCGGACCGCCTCCGGGACGAGCTCCGCCAGCACGTCCGCACCGGCGCCCGCGAGCACGGGGGCGAAGAAGACGTCGACCCGGGCGTTGATGACGAGCGGGTAGCCGTCGGCGTCCGCGGCCTCACGGACCGCGCGCAGCCACTCGGCGTGCTCGTTGGCGTCGCGCACCGAGCCCGTGGCGTTGTCGGTGTCCTCGAGGTTGCAGCCGGCGGCCCCCGCGGAGCGCAGCATGTCGACGAGCTCCGCGGGCGGCAGCCCGTAGCCGCCCTCGGCGTCGACGGTGACGGGAACGTCCACCGCGCGCGCGATCCGCGCGGCGGCGGCGAACATCTCGTCGGCGGGCGCGCGCTCGTGGTCCTCGTGGCCGAGCGCGGCGGCCACGCCGGCGCTGGTGGTCGCGACGACGGGGAACCCGGCCGCGACGACGGCCCTCGCGGTGGCGGCGTCCCACGCATTGGGAAGCAGCACGGGCGCGCCGGGGCGGTGCAGCGACCGCAGCCGGTCGCACCGGGCGGACAGCTCGGTGTCGGTTGAGAGGCGCATGCGGCGAGCCTACGCCTGATTGGTGCGCGGGCGATAATGCGCCGCTCCATGCTCGCGGCCCCCAGCCTGGTGAACCGCGTCAGCGAGTGCGGCGCGCTCGAGGCGCTCGTCGCCGGCGTCCGCGGCGGCGAGAGCCGCGTGCTCGTCCTGCGCGGTGAGGCCGGCGTCGGCAAGTCCGCGCTGCTGCGCCACCTGGCGGCGTCCGCCGAGGGGTGCGAGATCGTGACGGCGTCCGGCGTCGAGTCCGAGATG
The DNA here is from genome assembly GCF_003344625.1 of Solirubrobacter deserti. Taxonomy (GTDB): domain Bacteria; phylum Actinomycetota; class Thermoleophilia; order Solirubrobacterales; family Solirubrobacteraceae; genus Solirubrobacter; species Solirubrobacter deserti. The sequence continues at coordinate 1,500,652 of NZ_QPKJ02000001.1, forward strand.
GAGCTCGCGTTCGCGGCTCACGCCCGACACGCGCGACGACCTGACCCCGCAGGAGCTCCAGGTCGCGGGCACACCAACCCGGAGATCGGCTCGCAGCTGTTCATCAGCCCGCGCACGGTCGAGTACCCCCTCCACAAGGTCTTCCGCAAGCTCGACGTGCACAACCGGCGGGAGCTGCGCGCGGCGCTCGCCGCCACCGCTGCATGAAGAGGGAGTAGTGTCGGCTCATGAAGCGTTCGCTGCTGGTCGTGGGTGTGGTCGTGAGCTCCGGTCTCGTGGGTGCGGCGCCGGCGGGAGCGGCGACGCTGACGCTGGCCAACGGCACGTTGACGTACGTCGCGGGGGCCGGCGCGTCCAACAACCTGGCATTCAGCGGGGACGCCGCGCAGGTGATCGTCGAGCGGCGGATCGACACCGACGCCGACGTCATCGCCGGCGCGGGCTGCACCGGCGTGCCGGAGGGTGAGCGCTACGCGTGCGCGGGCGTCAGCCGGGTCGTGGTCGAGGCCGGCGACGGCGCCGACCGGGTCGACGCGCCGACCCTGGCGGTCCCGATCACCATCAACGGCGGCGAGGGCATCGACGCGCTCACGGGCGGCAGCGGCGCGGACGCGATCAGCGGCGGCCCGGGCGATGACCAGGAGCTCGGCGGCGGGGCGGGCGCGGACGTCGTCGACGGCGGCGTCGGCGACGACCTGATCGGCGGCGGCTCTGGCCCGGACGCGTTGGGCGGCGGCCCGGGCCTCGATCGCGTCTCCTACTCGAGCCGCCCCAGCGTGACCGTGACCCTCGACGGCGCGGCCAACGACGGCTCGCCGGGCGAGGGCGACAACGTCCTGGGCGACGTGGAGGACGTGACGCTCGCGACCACCGCGGACGGCGCGGCCAGCCTGATCGGGGACGCCGGCGGCAACTTCCTCGACGTCGACGGCGGTCCGGCGACCATCGACGGCGCGGAAGGCGCGGACGTCATCTATGGCAGCGACTACAACGACACCATCAACGCCCGCGACGGCTTCCCCGACCGCATCTACTGCAACGCGGGGACCGACACCGCGGTGCTGGACCAGTTCGACGTCGTCTCCGCCTGCGAGAACGCACCCGTGGTGGTGGTGGCCGGCGCCCCGACGCTCGACGACGCACCGCCGGTCCTGACCTGGACCGCCCCGGCGGCCCGCGTCAGGTTCCGCGGCGATGTCCCGCCGGTGCTGTCCGTGAACGCCAGCGACGACCGCGGCGTCGCCAAGGTGCAGTTCTACGACGACGACCGCTTCGTGTGCGAGGCGCTCGCGCCTCCCTACGCGTGCACGTACACGGTGCGTGGCGCGGATGTCGGCTCTAACACGCTGACCGCCGTGGCGATCGACGGCGCCCGCCAGCAGACCAGCGCCGTGCGCGTCGTCACCGTGACGCGCTTCCGGCCCCGGTTGTCGCTCACGCTGCGGCCGAGCCGTGACCGGCGGATGCCCTACCGGTTCGTCGTGCGCGGCCGGCTCGCCAGCGCCGGCGCCTGCTCCGGCCGCATCCGCATCACGGTCAAGTCCGGCCGGCGCACCGTGTCCGCGCGCCGCACCGCCCTCTCACGCCAGTGCCGCTACTCGATCGCGGTCAGTTTTCCGACGCGCGTGGCGGCCCGCCTGCGCTTCGGCGCGCGCTTCGAGGGCAACGCCAGCACGCTTCCGCGGTCCGCGAAGGTCAGGAGCGCGCGGCTCGGTTAGACGACGAAGTCTCCCTCGCTCACTCAAGACGGCGACAAGCTCGTCGATTGCTAGATAGTGGAGCTTCTTCGTCGTCCGTATCTCCAGACGTGGTTGCTCGCCGCCGCGGCGGCGAGCCTCGTCGCCGTTCTCCTGCGCGTCGTCGGCGTCCTTCCCCCGGGCCCCGGGGACAAGGCCTACAACGCCGTCGAGTTCCTGGTCGTGATCGTGTGTGGGCTGCGCGCCCGCGCCTCCATGGGCAGCGAGCGCACGGCCTGGGCGGTGCTGACCGTGGGGTTGCTCGGCTACGCCGCCGGCGACGTGTACTACACGGTCGCCCTCGAGGACCTGGACGCGCCGCCGTACCCGTCCTGGTCGGACGCGGGCTACCTGAGCATCTTCCCGGCGGCGTACGGCGCGCTCGTGCTGTTGCTGCGCGCCCGCGCCGGCCGCGTCTCCTCGGTGCTGTGGCTGGACGGGCTGGTGTGCGGGCTCACGATCGCCGCGGTCGGCGCGGCGCTCGTCTTCGGCGTCGTCGCGAGCACCGAGGGGACGTTCGCCACCGTCGCGACCAACCTCGCGTATCCGCTCGGGGACCTGATGCTGCTCGCGTTCGTCATCGCGGTCATGGCGATCACCGGCTGGCGCGTCGGCGCGGCCTGGGCGCTGCTTGGCGCGGCGTTCGCGATCTGGGCCGTCGGCGACGTGATCTACCTCTACCAGGCCGCCAAGGGGACCTACCAGGACTACACGCTGCTGGACCTCACGTGGCCCGGCGCCTACCTGCTGATGGGCGCTGCCGCTTGCCTGCCCGCCCGGCGCCTGGACGCGCGCCGCCTGCGCGGCGGTCTGCTCGTCCTGCCCGCAACGTTCACGCTGGTGGCGCTCGGCCTGCTGGTCGCCGACCACTACGTCCGTCTCAATCACGTGGCGATCTGGCTCGCCTGCGGCGCGATCGTCGCGGCCGTCGTCCGCTTCGCCCTGACGTTCCGGGAGAACCTGCGCACGCTCGGCGTCAGCGAGACCGAAGCGCTGACCGACGCGCTCACGGGCCTCGGCAACCGCCGGGCGCTGCTGCTGGACCTCGAGCGCGCGATCCGCGACGCCCGGCCCGGACGCGGTGCCGTGCTGGCGACGTTCGACCTGGACGGCTTCAAGGCCTACAACGACAGCTTCGGCCATCCCGCGGGCGACGCGCTGCTCGTGCGGCTCGGCCACAACCTCGCGGCCGAGATCGGCGGCCTCGCCCACGCCTACCGCATGGGCGGCGACGAGTTCTGCGTGCTCGCCACCCACCCGGACATCGATCCCGAGCGCCTCGTCAAGCAGGCGACCGCGGCGCTCAGCGAACGCGGCGAGCGCTTCACCATCGGCTGCTCGGCGGGCGTGGTCCTGATCCCGACCGAGGTCGCGGACGCCGCGGACGCCCTGCGCCTGTGCGACCAGCGCATGTACGCCGCCAAGGGCCGCGGGCGCCGCACCGCCGACGAGGCCGTCCACCACGTGCTGTTGCGCGTCGCCGCCGAGCACGACGGCGACCTGCGCGAGCACGTCGACGACGTCGCCCAGCTCGCCGAAGCCGTCGGCGAGCAGCTCGGCCTGGACTCCGCGGACCTGCTCGACCTGCGCCGCGCCGCCGCGCTGCACGACATCGGCAAGATCGCGATCCCCGACGCGATCCTGCACGCCCCGCGCGCGCTCGACGAGGCCGAGTGGCAGTACATGCGTCAGCACACGATCATCGGCGAGCGCATCATCGGCGCGACACCCGGCCTGCAGACCGTCGGCCGCATCGTGCGCTCCAGCCACGAGCGCTACGACGGCAACGGCTACCCCGACGGGCTCGCGGGCGAGGAGATCCCGCTCGCCGCCCGCATCGTCGCCGCCTGCGACACCTACGACGCGATCGTCACCGACCGCGCGTACCGCGCCGGCCGCTCCCCCGAGGAGGCGATCACCGAGATCCAGCGCTGCGCGGGCACGCAGTTCGACCCGTGCGTCGTGGACGCTCTCACGACCGCGCTCGAACGCCTCCGCCGGCGTGAACCGGCCGCCCACGTGCGCTGAGCGGCCGGCGCACACCGCGGTGACCGATGCGTCGTGCGCGCGGTCGGAGGAACATCCCGGCTGTGCCTGAGCACCCCGTCCCCTCTGCTCGCGCGCGGGAGCTCGTGCGTGGCGGCTTTGACCCGTACGTGCACGCGGCGCCGGACTTCGCCCCGCGCCGCATCACCGACCTCGAGCTGGCCGCCCGCCATCTGGAGCTCGGCCTGGCCGGCTTCGGGCTGATGTCGCACTACACGGCGACGGCCGAACGCGCGGCCGTGGTGAACGCCGCGGTCGGGGCGCCGATGGCCGTCGGCTCGATCGTGCTCAACCACGCGGTCGGCGGGCTGAACGCGACGGCGGTCGAGGTCGCCGCCCGCCAGGGGGCGCGTTTCGTCTGGCTGCCGACGGTCAGCTCAACGGGCGAGTTCGACAAGGTCGAGCGGGCGCAGCTGCACGGCAACGTCCCCGTCTGGGTGCGGTTCGAGCGCGAGCTGCGCGAGGCGGGCGCTCCGCCGCGCGCGGTGCCGGTGCTCGACGCCGAACGCGCCCCGCTGCCCGCGCTGCGCGCCGTGCTGGACGTGGTGGCGCGCCACGGGCTCGTGCTCGCGACCGGGCATCTGTCCCGCGACGAGATCTTCGCCGTCGTCGACGCGGCCGTCGACGCGGGCGTGGAGACGGTCGTGGTGACCAACCCGGAGTTCCCGTCGCACCGCGTCGGCCCGGCCGACCAGCAGCGGCTGGCCGAGCGCGGCGCGTTCTTCCAGCGGGCGCTGACCACGCCGTATACCGGCAAGTGCACATGGGAGCACGTCTTCGAGGCAACCCGCGCGGTCGGCGCCGCCCGCACCGTGTGGGGCAGCGACCTCGGGCAGGTCTTCAACCCGCCGGCGGAGGACGGGCTGGCCATCCTGGCCGACCGCTTCCTCGCGGCCGGCTTCAGCGAGGAGGAGATTCGAGTGATGGCTGTAGAGAACACGCGGCGGCTGGCGGGGCTCGACGGTGCCTAAGAGGGTCCAGGTCATCGGGGCCCATTCGGCCGACTTCGTCTGGCGGGCCGGCGGCGCGGTGGCCAAGGCGGTGGCGCTGGGCGGCGAGGCGGAGGTGATCGCGCTGTCCTACGGGGAGCGCGGCGAGTCCGGCGAGCTGTGGAAGGCACCGGACCAGACGGTGGAGAACGTCAAGCGGCTGCGCCACGCCGAGGCCGCGGCCGCCGCCGAGCACCTTGGCGCGTCGTTCCGCTGCCTGGACTTCGGCGACTATCCGCTGCAGATCGACGGGGATCGGCTGCTCGAGATCGCGGAGGCGATCCGCGCGTTCGGGCCCGACGTGCTGATCACGCACACCGACACCGACCCGTTCAACCCCGACCACCCGGTCGCCTACGCGGCGGTGGACCGGGCCCGCTCGCTGGCGGCGGGTGCCGGCGTGCCGAGCGCGTTCGGCACCGTCAAGCCGCCGCAGCTGTTCCTGTTCGAACCGCATCAGCCCGAGCTGTGCAACTTCACGCCGACCGTGCACGTGGACATCACGAGCGTGTGGGACCAGAAGGTGGCCGCCATGGGCGAGATGCAAGCCCAGCGGTACCTGCAGGCCTACTACGCGCAGCGCGGCGAGCAGCGCGGCAATCACGCGCGCCGCGCGTCGGGGCGCTCGGAGGTGCGCTACGGCGAGTCGTTCATGCGGGTGCTGCCGCAGGTCGTGGAGGAGCTGTCGTGAGTGTGACCGGCGAGCTGGCGCGGCTCGGCGCCGCGACCGTGTACGAGGCCTCGGGCCGTGAGGGCCTCGTCGACGCGGAGTTCAAGCGGCTGGTGCCGCGTTCGCGCGCGTGCGGGCCGGCGCGGATCGCGCTGTGCGCGCAGGACGACAACCTGATGGTGCACGCCGTGATGGAGCGGCTGCAGCCCGGTGAGGTGCTCGTGCTCTGCATGCCCGAGCCGCGCCCGGTCGCGCTGCTCGGCGACCTCCTGCTCACCCAGGCCGTCGCGCGCGGCGCGGCCGCCGTGCTCGTCGACGCCGCGGTCCGCGACAGCGAGGAGCTGTCCCAGATGGCCGTTCCGGTGTGGTCGCGGTGGATCCGCTCCCGCGGCGCCGCCAAGGAGACGGCCGGGCAGCTCGACGTGCCGGTGGTGATCGGCGGGTGGGAGATCCGCCCTGGTGACCTGGTCGTGCTCGACGCCGACGGCGTGACGGTGGTCGACGCCGCGCGCGCCGACGAGGTCCTGGAGGCGTCGCTCGCGCGCGAGGCCAAGGAGGCCGACAAGCGCGCGCAGCTGGAGGCGGGAGCGTTGTCGTTCCGGCTCGACGGGTTGGACGCCCGTGTCTGAGCTCGCGCACCTCGGCCCGGTGGAGCTCTTCACGCCGCGCTTCGACGAGAGCCTGGCCTTCTTCGTCGACATCCTCGGCATGGACATCGAGGCCCAGGATGGCCCGTCCACCTACCTGCGCGGCTGGGGCGACTACCAGCGCTGGTCGGTCAAGCTGACCGCGAGCGACACCAGCGGGATGGGCATCCTCGGGCTCCGCGCGTGGAGCCCGCAAGCACTCGAACGACGCGTCGCCGGCGTCGAGGCCACCGGCCTCGGCGTGGGCTGGACCGAAGGCGACCTGGGCCGCGGCCCGTCCTACCGCTTCCGCGATCCCGACGGCCACGTCTTCGAGCTCTACTACGAGTGCGAGCGCTACCTCGCCCCCGAGCACCGCGCGCCGGCCCACAAGAACGTCCCGGGCCGATACACCGGCCGTGGCTGCGCGATCAAGCGCCTGGACCACATCAACCTCCTCGCGTCCGACGTGCGCGCGAACCGCGAGTTCTGCGTCGACACGCTCGACTACCGCCTCTACGAACGCATCGAGCTCGACGACGGCTCCGAGGCCGGCGCCTGGATGAGCGCGACCATCGCCGCCCACGAGCTCATCTACACCCGCGACGCCCACCGCGCGCACGGCCGCCTCCACCACGTCGCGCTGTGGGTCGACACCCGCGAGGAGTGCATGCGCGCCGCCGACATCTGGGTCGACGCCGGCATCCCGATCGAGGCCGCACCTTCCAAGCACGCCATCGCCCAGGGCTTCTTCCTCTACGGCATCGAGCCGGGCGGCAACCGGATCGAAGTCACCACCGGAGGCCGCTTCGTGTACGCGCCCGACGAGCCGGCGGTCGTCTGGACCGAGCGGGAACGAGCCAAGGGCCAGGCCTGGGGCGTCAAGACCGTCGAGTCCTTCCACACCTACGGCACGCCACCCGTCGACGCCTAGCGCTCACCGCGCGCCGCCGAGCCACACGCCGGCCGCGGTGAACACGAGGCCGATCAGGAGCAACATCACGATGCGACCTGCGCCGAACCTGGCTCGGTCGATGCGCGCGTGCTCGGGCTTCGCGGGGCGGCGCCGGAGCAATTCGCCATCGACGCTCAGGGCGTCGTCAGCGCCGTGACGGCGCTGCGCGGTATCGGCGGTCGGCCGACCGCCGCGTCGTGGCGGCGGGCAAGACGCTGACCAGTGTGAGCGTGCCGATCGAGCAGACGAGGCCGAGCACCCATGCCCCGGCGCCGAGCGAGTCCACGAGCACCGCGAGGGCGACCACTATGGCGACGATCGCCGCGCACGTCAGGATGCGCTCGACAGGCACACGCTGCGGACGCGGGGATGGTCGGGCACTGCTTGCGCGCGGCCCGCGCTGCACGGCACGGGCTCTACGGCGTTCGTCACGCTCGGCCACAGGGTCCCAGCGCGGCGGTGCCTCCGGTTCTTGCGCGGCTTGTGGCGAGAGCGGCTGTGGCTCCCCGTTGGACGGCTTCGTATGCATGTCAACGACCTTCCTGAGGGCGCTCGCCGCTTCGGCGCGCACCGCTTGTCGGCTGGGCCTGAGGGTCAGGACCGATCGCCGATTCCTGAGTCGCGCCGCCAGGAACGCCAGCTGGCATCGACCCGGTCGTGGAGGTCTCGCAGCTCTGCGGAGCCCAGGAGCGAGGGGTCCTCGGCTGCGAAGACCGCGTCGGCCAACAAGAGTTGCACCAGCTCCCGCAGGTCGGCCACAGCTTCGAGGGCGGTGACGGCCGCGGCGATCGGCGCAGGGTCGACGTCTGCCGGAATCAACCGAGCGACGACCCGCGGTTCGGGAAGCCGCTCAAGGCCTTCGCGAACCAGGTCTGGCTCCCAACCCGTCAACTCGACCAGCCGCTCGAACGGGACGCCGGACGCCGCCGCCCTCCGCAGCGTGAACGACACAAGGTGCACGGATCGGGCGAGACCCTTGACCGCCACGTGCTGACCGGCCTGCGGAAGGCCGGGCATCTCCAGGGACGCCAAGGCCTCGCGGTGTCGCTCGGCAGCGGCGGCCAGTTGCCGTTCAGCTTCAAATCGAGGTTCGTGCGTCTGCTCGGACGGGATGACGGATGTCATGTCGCCGTCCTTTGCCGCAGCACCGTCGGATGCCAGCAGTCGGTCGCGCATGAGGTCAGCGCTCTTTCCCGAGGGCGGCCGCCCGTCAGGCGTACGCTGGCTCGCTCGTGGGACGGCGCTCCGCTCGTGAGCGAAGCGCCTGGCCGCGACTATATCCCCTGAGTCCTCACCGCTCTGGCACCGCTAGGGAATGCCAGGGGGTCTATGCTCGTGATACGCGCAGGCACGCCCCTTCGCCTGTCGCGTCTCTGGTCACTCTGAAGGAGCTCAGATAGGAGCACCGATGCTTGACCGACACACACCGCGGCTCTGCAGCGGATGCAGCGCGCCGATGGCGCGGCAGTCCCAGCGATGCTGGCGCTGCCACACCGACAGCTCGGAGCCGGCTGGGCCCCCGCGCCGATCGCTGCAGGAGAGCACCACGCATGTCCTGAGCGCCCGGGCACGCAGACACGCCGACGGACTCCGTCGCGACCGGACGGCCGTCAAGCGCCGGCTCGGCTTGCCGAAAACCACTGCCTGATGCCGCACAGCCCGTAGATCACGAGTCAGAGAACCCAGGAGGACGAATTGGCAGACAAGCAAGCAGCAAAGCTTCGCCGGCGCAACAATCGCGAACAGCGCGAACTCGACAAGTCGGCACGCACAGGCGACTCTCCGGCCCAAAAGGCCGAACAGGCGCGCAGGGCCAACGAAGCAGCCGCCGACGGAAAGCTGAACGGATCCGGGCGTGCTGCCGCACGACCCGACATCACCGAAGGCGGGGAGTAGGCTCCCTGGCAAGCGCTTGGGTTCCTCTTCTCCTCGGCGTCTCCATTTCAAGAAGGGGCAGGAAGCGAGGCCGACATGGCCGCGAGCGTCAACGCAGGAGCCGTCGCATGAAGCGCTCCACCAGAACCTTTCTCCGGCACTTCGGTCGCGGCCGGGGCGACGCCGCCGCAGACGGGAGCCAGCCAGCAACCGCGGCGCTCCGTGAAGCCGGCGCGGGGTCCGGGCCGGTGACCACCCGCTACGACAAGCTCACCGTCGATCAGGTGCTCGCGCACTTGGAGGAGCTGGCCCCGCGCGACCTGGCTCGGCTCGGAGATCACGAGCGCAGCCACCAGAACCGCGTCACGGTGTTGGCCCACATCGACGCGCGGCTCGGTCAGGAGCCGTGGCCAGGCTACGACGCGCTCGACGTGGACGGCGTCCGGTTCGGGCTCGACGGCGCGGAACCCGAGCGGTTCGTCATTGTCCTCGCGTACGAACGGGCACACCGGAACCGAGCCGGCGTCGTGCTGGCTGCGCAGCAGACCCCGACGCGGTGACGTTCGCGGTCGACCACGGCAACAACCGCTGGGGGAGGCGGCTACTCGGCGCGCACGACCAGCGTGATGCCCGAGAAGCCCTGCTGCTCGAATGGTGCCGCAGCAGCGAACAGCGCCTGCGTCAGCAGGCCATCTGACGGTTCGTGCTGCGGCGCTCGCCCACCTCGGCGAAGTCGTCAGCGATCCTCTTGACGATGCAGGTCGCGCATTTCGCGGCGAGCGCGCTCTGCGGCCTCACCCATCACCACGGCCTCCTTGGCGTCACGCCGGCGCATGGCGGCGGCCTGCGCGATCTCGTTGCTGCGTGCGACTTCCTGCAGGTGCGCCCGGTATGCGGCTTGGCCCCGAAGTGGCTCGGTCTGCGACTTCTTCATGACAGTGAGCCCAGTGCCGCCGCCGGAAGGACGTACCGACCCGGCGTCCGCCCACCGAGCGGGGGCGCGTCGCGCCGGAACGGGTGAAGCCCTTCGCCTGGGCGATCGAGCGTCACAACCTCAGGCTGGCCGCCGTTGTCGATGACCCACGCCTCGATCGCCGCGGAGCTCTTGCCCTCGGCGATGATCGCGGCACGCTCGATGACCGCGCCACCCTGCCCGTCGGGCCGCGACAGGCGCCGCACGACCGCGCGGATCGCCGCTTTGGAATCGTGCAACTCGCTCGAACTACTGGCGGGCATGCGCCCTCCCTGCTCGGGGCGACAACCGGCGCCGCGCGTCGCTACGGCTGGGCGAGGTCGTCTGCGTTGTCGCGGAGACCTCCGCGACTAGCCCGAACACTACCGCAGCCACTCCAGCCGCTCGCCCACAAGACCCAGCGCAGTCAGATCCCGCCCGTCAGCGCCGGCCAGTGTTGACGGCCCACGAGCACCAGGAGTGCCGGAGGTCGTCGACGATGGGCCGGGTGACGCGGTCATCCGCGACGTGATCGTTGACGATTTCGGCTGAGACTTAGCCGCGGCGCATGAGTCGGCCCACGGCCGCCATCAGCTCGTCGGCCTTCTCGGCCTGCTGGTCCGGCTCGACGCCGATGACGCAGTGGCGGGCGTGCTCGTCGAGCAGGCCGAGCGCCACCTTGTCGAGCGCGGCCTGGATCGCGGAGATCTGCGTGAGCACGTCGATGCAGTAGCGGTCGTCCTCGACCATGCCCTGGACGCCGCGGACCTGACCCTCGATGCGGCGCAGCCGCTTCTGGAGCTGGTCCTTGGTTGCGCTGTAGCCGCGAGTGGGCGTTGTCTGCTGGGCGTCGGTGGCGGCCATTGCGGAATCTCCGGGAGCTGTCGTGGTACCACCACTATACCCGCTGGGGGTACTTTTACGGGGCTCACCTAGGCATATCTCCGTCGCGTGACAGGAAGAAGACGATGAGCCAGATCTCCAGCGAATCGCCCGCGAATACGGGCAGCGATACGGGCGACCACGGCTCCGGCCACGGCTGACCCGGGGCCCAGCAACGGCGGCGGGACCCGCTCCCGTCGCCGTTCCCTGGCCGCAGATACCCCCCTGGCGTATTTGACACCAGCGGGTAGAAGGTGTTACGGTTCGCCGCGCCAATACCCCCTCCCCGTATTTAGGAACCCACATGACCGAAACCACCCACGTTGACGAGTCCCGCGAGTACAGGGTCACCGGTATGACGTGCTCGCACTGCGCCGCGTCGGTCCGTGAAGAAGTCGCCGAGCTCCCGGCCGTGCGCACGGTCGACGTGGACGTCGCCGCCGGCCGATTGGTGGTGACCGGCACCGATATCGACGACGACGCCATCCGCGCCGCCGTCGCCGACGCCGGGTACGAGGTCGTCTAGGCGCGCGTCATGGAGGCCCACGCGCAGCACGGCCACGCCAGACACGAACATCACGGCGGGCACGAGCACCACGAGCTGCCGACGTCCGGCCGAGCGCTCACCAACACCGCGATATCCGCGACACTGCACTGCCTGACCGGGTGCGCCATCGGCGAGATCCTGGGCATGGCGATCGGCACAGCGCTGGGCTTCTCGCGGTGGGGCACCGTGGCGCTCGCCGTTGGCCTCGCGTTCCTGTTCGGCTACGCGCTCACGAGCCTGCCGCTGCTGCGCGCGGGCCTCGCCGTCAGCGCCGTGATCCCGATCGCCCTCGCTTCGGACACCTTCTCGATCGCGGTGATGGAGATCATCGACAACGGCGTGATGCTGCTCGTGCCTGGTGCCATGGAAGCCGGACTGGGGTCCGTGTTCTTCTGGGGCGCGCTCGCGTTCGCCCTCTCGGTGGCCTTTGTGGTCGCGCTGCCAGTCAACCGCTGGCTGATCGCCCGCGGCAAAGGCCACGCCGCCGTCCACCGCACGGGCATTCACGGCGGGCCGAATCCTCGAGTGGTCGGCGTCATCCTCGCAGTGGCGTTCGTGTTCGGCACCACCGTCCTCGCCATCGAGGCGCTCGACGGTGACGACGGCGGCCACCTCGGCGAGCCGCACGCTTCCCTCATGCTCGGAGCCCAGTGGTGACTGAGCGTTGGTTCCGTCGCTGGGCTGCTCGCGCGGGCGCGAGCGGTTGCGGCCGATGCGCCGTGGCCGTCTAGCGCCTTAGCGCGCCAGACGGCCGGCCGGGTCCGCACCCGGCGCGTCGCACGCATCCACTCACTCCTGCGGGCCGGCCTCCCCACGGCCCAGAAAGGCTTCCTCATGCAGACCGCACATCCGCGGCGCTGGACGGCCCTTGCCGTCATCGCGCTCGCGCAGTTCATGGTGATCATGGACACCTCGATCATCGGCGTCGCCCTTCCCGAGATCCAGGCCGACCTCGGATTCACACCGGACTCCCTCTCGTGGGTGTTCAACGCCTACGTCATCGCCCTCGGCGGCCTGCTCCTGCTCGGCGGCCGCCTCTCCGACCTCCTGGGCGCCAAGCGCATATTCAGCCTCGGCTGGCTCGTCCTCGCCACGGGGTCCCTCGCCGCCGGACTCGCTGACTCCACCGGGGTCGAGATCACGGCCCGCGCCGTCCAGGGCGCAGGCGCCGCGCTCATCGCGCCGTCAGCCCTCACCCTCCTGATGATGCTCTTCGGCAACCAACCCAAAGAGCTGATGAAGGCGTTCGCCATCTACGGCGCGGCCGCCCCCGCAGGCGGCACCGCCGGCGTGTTCCTCGGCGGGGTCATGACCGAGTGGATCTCCTGGCCGTGGGTCTTCTACATCAACATCCCGATCGCCCTCGGCGTCCTCGCCGTCGTGCCCGGCCTGATGCCCAGCGCTCCCCCGCGCCGCGGCTCGATCGACTTCGCCGGAGCCCTCACCGCCACGGCCGGTCTCGCCCTCACTGTCTTCGGCGTCGTCCGCGCCCCGGAGCAAGGCTGGAGATCAGCCGCCACGCTCGCGAGCCTCGCCGGCGGCGTGGCGCTCCTCGGCCTCTTCGTCGTCGTTCAGGCCGCCCGGCGAGAGCCGCTGATGCGGCTCGGCATCTTCCGCGCCCCGAACCTCGGCGCCGCCAATGTCGTCCAGCTGCTGCTCGGCGCCGCGTGGATCCCGATGTGGTTCTTCCTGAACCTCTACCTGCAGCAGGTCCTGGGGTATGGCGCGTTCGAGAGCGGGGCGGCGCTCCTACCGATGACGGTCACGATCATGGTGCTGATGGTCGCGGTTGCGCCGAAGGTCACCGCTCGGTACGGCCCCAAGTCGCCGATCGTCGCCGGCTTGCTCCTCCTCGCCGCCGGTATGACCCTCATGGCGCTGGTGCGACCGAACGGGTCCTTCCTGGTGGACGTGCTCCCGGCCTCTCTGATCGCAGCAACCGGGATGAGCCTCGCGTTCATCCCGTCGCTGGGTACCGCGATCCAGTCGGCCAAGCCCGAGGAGGGCGGACTCGCCTCGGGCATCGTCAACACGAGCTACCAGGTTGGCTCCGCCCTGGGCCTTGCTGTCATGACGGCGCTTGCCACCAGCCAGGGCGCCGACCATCTCGGCAACGCCAGCGCCCTGACCGACGGCTACTCAGCCGCCTTCCTCGGCGCAGCCGGCATCGCGCTGATCGGCGCGCTCGCCGCGATCGCGCTCGTCCGCATTCCCAAGACGACCGCCGCCGAACCGTCCGAAACCCCCGAGGCCATCGCAGCCTGATTACCGTGCCCGGCGTCGCCGGGCACGGCTGTACCGCGCGGCGACGACCGGCGAGCAGCAAGACACCTCGTTCGGGTCACGTTGTCGGGGCTCGACCCGCGCGGAGCAGCTCAAGCGGCGCTGCGGCATTGACGCTGTCGCCGGGCTGCTTCAGCGCGCTAGCGGGCCTGGAATTCCCGGCCACAAGAATCGGCCTCGCCTTCCAGGTCGCGCCTTACAAGCGCTCGCGAGGACGTCGAGAAGCCGGCGCATGGCCGGCGAGCGAAGTGATTCGGCGCGCACGGCAACCGAGAGCCGCCGCGCGGCACGATGATCACCCACCGCACGCGCCGGCAGGCGCAGCGACGTCGATGTGCATGAGGGCCACACGGCGACGCCGTCACCGCGCGCGACCAGCCCTTCGGCGTGCACGAGCGAGGCCGCCATCCGCTGCGACCCGCCGGATTCGGCGAAGCGTCCTCCGCAGTCCGGGTGCGGGGGCGAGACGACGTCCTCGCCGCGAAGTGCCTCGAGCTCGAGCGCGTGGCCGGTGAGCAGACGATGGCGAGACGGCAAGAGCACGACGTACGGTTCGAGCAGGAGGTCGAGGACTGCCAGACCGTCTGGGCGGTCGTCCGGTCGCCACTCGGTGATGACCGCCGCCTCCGCCTGCCCGTCGGCCACCACTTGTAGCTCACGGCACGCTTCGAGCGTCCTGGGCCTGAACGCCTGGGAAAGCTCGGCCGGCATTCGGTCCAGCAGCCTTGGGACCAGCCAGCCCTCCACGCTGGCGAGCACACCGAGAACGGGCCCAGATTCGCTCGCGGGCCGCTGGAGATCCACGAGCAGCCGCACGACCTGCCGCGCACGAGCGACCAACGCCTGCCCGTCCCGAAGCAGCACGCTCCCGTGCGGTCCTCGACGGACAAGCGACTGGCCGACCTGGCGTTCAAGGCGCTGCAGTCGGCGCGTGACCGCCGGCTGCGACGAGTTCAGCGCACGGGCGGCGGCCGCGATCCCACCATGGTCGGCGACGGCGATCAGCGCTTCGAGATCGCGTGGGTCGAACATCGTCACGAAGCTTATGCCCGATTGGCATACCCGGGTGGGGCATACCGCTTCAGCCTCGGTTCCGATGAACGCGACGCTGAGGACGGCAGGACAACTCGCCGGCGCACCCGGCCTGCTCGTAGCCGTCGGGATCGCGCGGCTCGGCGTCCCAGCGCTCAGCCTGGCGATGCTCCTTGCGGCGCGCGACGCGTCGGGCAGCTACGGCGCCGCCGCACTGGTCAGTGCGGCGTTCGCGATCGCAGCGGCGGCCTCGCAGCTGCCGTGGGGACGCCTGGCCGACCGTCACGGCGCGCGCCCGGTCCTCCAATGCCTCGCGATCGGGCAGGGACTTGCGCTCGTCGCGTTCGCAGCCCTTGCACACCGTGAGGCCGGGGTGGCCGCCATGGGCATCTCCGCCGCGCTGGCCGGCCTGTGCTTCCCGCCGATGGGGACGGTGAGCCGTGCAGCCTGGCAGCAGACCCCTGACGAGGAGACTCGCCGCGCGTTGTTCGCGCTCGACGGCCTGACCACCGAGCTGACCCTGATTCTCGGGCCGCTCCTCGCGAGTGCGCTTGTCGCCGCCGGCGGCGGGCCCGTCGCCGTCGCAGTTGGCGCAGCGATGGTCGTGATCAGCGTGATGGTCGGCGCGCGGTCCCGGCTGTTGCCGTCGGGAGGCACCCACCCCCTCCCTTCGGGCCTCGTCGGCTTACCGCCACGGGCGCTGGTCGTCTTGCTTGTGGCCACGGTGGCGATGGCGGCTGCGCTCGGCGCGGCGACGGTCTCCGGAGTCGCGCTCGCCGACCGAGCCGGGTTCCCGGAGGGCTTGCCGCTGACGCTCATGGCGGCCGGAGGCGTCGTCGGCGTCCTGGCATGGAGCTCGCGCCCGGTGGCGCTCAGTCGACGTGCACAGCTCATTTGCGGGCTGGTGCTGTACGCCACCGTCGTCGCGGGAATCGGGATCGCACCGACCGCCCTGGCGGTGCTGCTCTTCGTCGTAGCCGGCGGTTTGATGGCACCGTGCGACGCGCTTCAGGCACAGCTGTGCGGTGAGGCGGCTCCGCCCGTCCGCCTCTCCGAGAGCTTCGCGTGGCTGAACTCGGCGAACTGGATCGGCTACGCCGGCGGAACGGCGATCTCCGGTCCGCTGCTGGATCAGGCCGGCATTTCGGCCGGCTACTTGGCCTGCGCGGTAGCCGCCGTCGCCGCCGCCGCCCTGCTCACGCTGGCACGACCTGACCCGTGAGCGACCGCCGAGGAAGCTCGTGGCGGCCGCTCAACTCCGGGCCTTCACCGCCGTCACGATGTCCGCGATCGCCCGGCCGGAATCGGCTGCGTCCGGCCTTGTCCTTGACGAGTGAGGCGCGTGTCGAGCCCGCACGGTGCGGTGGGCAGAGGTGGTCGACAGCCGCGCCAGGTCGTCCTGCTGGGCAGCCCACTCTGCCCGCGAGCCGGTGGCGGCGGTGACGACGCTGCGCGGGCGGTCGCCGAGGGTCGTCAGCCTGGCGGCGCGGTTCAGCGCGGGCGGCGTTGCCTCGATGTCGCGAACGAGCAGCGCGGCCTGGCTCACCGGCTCGCCGTCACGGGGATCGAGGAAGAGCCCGCGCGAGGCGAGCGACTGAACGCCATCGACGGCGAGAACGAGGGGCGTCTCGTCGACCGGCCGCGCTTGACGACGCCGAGCGTCGTCAAGCGAGCGTCAAGCGCCGAGCCGTTACATCGGCCGCGTTGTCGACGCCTCAGGAGAAACTGACATGTGGGAAGTCCTCGAGCTGTTCACCGGCTTCGTGATCCTCGCCGGTGCGCTGTTCCTGCTCGCCGCGCCGGCGGCCGTGCTGATCGCGGGCGCACTGCTGCCGTTGCTGGCCGCCGCGCTCGTGCTCGGGCCGATCGCCGCGCTCGTCTGGCTCGCGCGTCGCGTCGGTGCGCGCGCACTCGCGCGCTGACCGGGCGGGGGCGCGTCCGATAGCGTCGCGCCATGCCGCGAGTGGTCAGCCGGCCACGGATCACGCACCGCCTCGCCGCGGCGCTCGACGACGGCCATGCGCTGCTCGTCGCTCCTGCCGGGTACGGCAAGACGACCGCGGCGCTGGAGGCGGTCGCC
This sequence comes from Solirubrobacter deserti, assembly GCF_003344625.1. Lineage (GTDB taxonomy): Bacteria > Actinomycetota > Thermoleophilia > Solirubrobacterales > Solirubrobacteraceae > Solirubrobacter > Solirubrobacter deserti. Next base: position 1,517,325 of record NZ_QPKJ02000001.1, read on the forward strand.
GGAAGGTCCCCGGTCGCCTGGCATCCGTGCCGGCGGGGGCACGGCGACCCGTTCCGCCTGCTCGCCGGTCTCGCCGCCGCCGTCGAGCGCGCGCAGCCCGGGCTGGCCGGCGGTGTGCTCGACGCGCTCGCCGATCCTGGCGACCCCCTCGCGTTGGGCGGGTTGCTCGCGCGCGACCTCGACCGGCTGCTCGTCGACGACCTTGTCTTGGTCGTCGACGATGCCGAGCACCTGAAGGCCTCAGACGACGCCGTAGGGCTGCTCGACGTGCTGCTCGAAACGCAGCGGCTCCGCATGCTGCTCTGCACCCGGGTCGAGCTGCCGCTGCGCTCCCGGGCGGCGCTGCAGATGACGCGCGTGACCGCTGACGAGCTCGTCTTCAGCGGAGAGGACACGGCGGCGCTGCTCGAGGACCGGCTCGGGCGCGAGGCGAGCGACGAGGAAGTGCAGAGTGTGCTCGACCGGACCCTCGGCTGGCCGCTCGGCATCGCGCTCGGGTCCGGGCTGGCCGAGGACCATGACCCGGAGGTTCTGGCCGCACGGTTGCTCGATCGCGTGGACGAGGCGGCGCGCGCGGCGTTGCTCGACTCGTGCGTCGTGGACGAGGTGACGCTGGGCGTCGCGCGGGCCCTCGGGGTCGATGTGGCGGCGGGCCACTCTGCCGGCCTGGTCGCGCGGCCCGGGCTTGCCGACGGTTCCGTGGCGTGGCATCCGCTCGTGCGTGAGGCGCTGCGCGCCGTGTGGCGGCGCACGGTGCACGAGCCACGGCAACGCTCGGTGCTGGGCCGGGCGGGCCGCGCGCTCGTGGCCGACGGCCAGACACTCGCGGGCGCGGAGGCACTGATGGCGGGCGGCGACCACGCTGCCGCGCTCGACGCGTTGCTCGAAGACGCGGACCGGCTGCTCCGTCGGACCCCGGCCACGGTCGCGGCGTTGCTCGACGCGCTGCCGGCATCGGTGGACGAGCCGGCTGCGCTGGTGCTCCGTGGGTGGCTCGACAGCGTCCGCGGCCACGCTGCGGCCGCGGTGGGACCGTTGCAGGAGGGACTGCGACGGCTCGAGGACGAAGGGAGAGCCCACGACGGCGCGGGCGCGCGCCTGGCGCTGTGCGAGAGCCTGTACTTCCTCGGGCGGCTGGACGAGGCGATCGTCGAGGCGGGGCGCCTCGCGGACGATCCGGGCGCACCGGTTCCGCACGCCTGGATCGCCGCTGCCTGGCGCGCGTTGTACGAGGCCGCGGCGGGCCGGCCCGAGCAGGCGCGCCTGCGGATCGGCGAGGTGCTCGCGCGCGACCGTACCGGCGCCGCGGCCGGGCTGATCGCGTCCGCGGGGGCGTTCATCGCGGCACCGGTCGGCCGCCACGAAGTCGCCATCGCCGAGCTCGACGCGGCCTACGCGCGCATGATCGGCCGCGAGCGCGCGGCGGGCCGCCCCGAGTATCTGAGCTCGCTCGCCGCGTTCCTGCTCGCGGACATCGGTGAGCGCGAGGAAGCCGTGCGGCGGGCTGACCGCATGGTCAGCGACCGCGAGCCGGACGGCCTGCCACCGTTCGTCGCCGCGCTCGCTTATGGGTTGCAGGCGTGGACGCGGGCGCTGGCGGGTGACTTCGCGGGAGCCGACGTGGCGTTCGTCGCCGCCGAGGCGGCGGGCCCACCGGACGGCTGGCCGTTCGGCTTCGGGCTGGCCTCGCGAGCGATCGTCGCCGCAGCACGCGGCGAGCCGGCGGTCGCCGCGGCGGAGCGCGCGCTGCGCGTGGGAGCGACCATGCCCGACGCCCACTACGCGATGCTCGCGGTCGAGCTCGCCTCATGCCTGCTGGTCGCGCGTGACCCGGGCGCGGCCCTGGCGATCCTCGACACGCTCCTGACGCGGCTGCCGGAGACGTCGACCTATCCCCGGGCCCGTGCGCTGGCGCTGCGCGCCGCCGCCCGCGCCGCCCACGGCGAGCCGTGGATGGACGACGCGCGCGCCGCGTTTGCGCTCATCGATCGCCCGAATCTCACACGTCTGCTCGCCGCCGACTGGCGTCACCTGCGACCGCTCGCCTGGTCCGCGCTGGACCTCGACGACCGGCGCGACGGCGCGCTGGCGGGCGACGGGACCCGCGCGGCGGTGCTCGCCGCCGTGCCGGCCGAGGATCTACCCGACTTCGCGGCGCACCCGGCCGCGGCGACGCGTGCGGCCGTCGCGCCCCCGCTGGCCCGGACCGGGCACCCCGCCGTCGGCGAGACCCTCGCCGCGCTCGCGGACGACCGCGACGAGACCGTGCGGCGCGCCGCGCAGGCCGCCCTCGAAGACCTGCACGCGCGGCCGCTCCCCCTGCGCTTCCGGCTGCTCGGCGGCTTTGCGGTCGCGCGCGGCGGCTGGCCGGTCGACGACCGCGCCTGGACGCGCCCGACGGCGGCGCGGCTCGTGCGGTACCTGCTCGTCGCCGGAGGCCCGGTCGACGAGGACCGCGTCGCGCACGACCTCTGGCCAGACCACGACGGCGAAGCCGCGCGAGGCGCGCTGCGCATGGCGGTGTCCCGAGCCCGGCAGGTACTCGACGCCCACCGCGCCGGGCCATCACTGCTCAACTACCGCGATCGCACCTATCGCCTTGAGCTCACCTGCGCCGACGAGGTGGACGCGTGGCGTTACCGCACCGAGGCCGAACAGGCCCTCGACGCCTCCGGCCCCCAGCGGCGCCTGCTGCTCATCCGTGCGGACGAGCTCTACACCGGCGAGCCGCTGCCCGAGGAGCGCTACGCCGACTGGGCCGAGCCCTGGCGCGAGGAGCTCATCTCCCTGCGCCGACGCGTGCTGCACGCGCTCGCGCTGGAACACCGCCGTGCCGGGGACGAGCACGCCACCGCCGCGATCGCACGACGCCTGATCGCGAGCGACGAGCTCGACGAGAGCGCCCACCGGCTGCTCATAACGGCGCTGTCGCGCAGCGGCCTGCGGTCGCTCGCACTGCGCCAGTACCTCGAGTGCCGACGCCGGCTGATCGACGGCGCCGGCCTCGAGCCCGACGCGGAGACCGCCGCGCTGCAGCAGCGGCTGCTCGCCGGGCTGCCCGTCTGACTTGCGAACCGGCGCAAAGCGTCCCATCGGTCCTAGTCGACCCCGACTGAAAGGACCACCCCCGTGGCCACTACCGAAGCGACCATCATCCCCGCCGGAACCTGGGCCGTCGACCCGGCGCACACGACGCTCGAGTTCGCCGTCAAGCACCTCGGCTTCGCGACCATCAAGGGCCGCGCCCAGGTCACCGTGGGCAGCATCGACAGCGAGACGATCCGTGCGACCGTCGACGCGACCAGCCTCACCACGCTCGAGCCCGATCGCGACCGCCACCTGCGCACGCCGGACTTCTTCGACAGCGACCGCCACCCGACGCTGACGTTCGAGAGCACGCGGATCACCACCGACCACGGCCGCCTGGCGGTCGAGGGCCGCCTGACCATCCGCGGTGTCACGCAGCCCGTCGTCCTGTCCGGCACGGTCACCGGCACCGGCACGGACCCGTGGGGCGGGGAGCGGCTCGGGCTGGACCTCGAGACCGTGATCGACCGCCGCGACTTCGGCGTGAGCTGGAACGAGGCGCTGCCGGGCGGGGACGTGCTCGTCGGCAACGCCGTCCGTATCTCGGCCAGCGTCTCGGCCGTGAAGGAGGACTGACGGTGCGTGTGCTCGCCGTCTCCGGGAGCCTGCGCAAGGCGTCCCACAACACCGCGCTCTTGCGCGCGATGGCGGAGGAGGCGCCGGAGGGCGTCACCTTCACGCTCTTCGATGGGCTGGAAGCGGTCCCGCCGTTCAACGAGGACCGCGAGGATCACCCCCAGCCGCCCGGCCTCGCCCGCTGGCGCAACGCGCTCCGCACCGCCGACCTCGTCGTGTTCGCCACCCCGGAGTACAACACGACCATCCCCGGCCAGCTCAAGAACGCCGTGGACTGGGCGTCACGGCCGTTCGGTGAGGAGTCGGTGCTGTGGGGCAGGCCCGTCGCGGTGCTCGGCGCGAGCAAGACGGGCTACGGGGCGATGTGGAGCCAGGCCGATCTGCGCAAGGCGCTGGCCAAGGCGGGCGCGCGCGTGCTCGACGCCGAGCTTGCGATCCCCTACGCGCACCGCGTGACCGGCGACGTGCTCCGGCGCCGCGCCGGCGGCTACCTGGCCGACGTGCTCGACGCCGTGAAGGTCCCCGCGCGATGACCATCCGCATCCTCGCGCTCGTCTGCGCCGCGCAGTTCATGCTCGTCGCCGACGACACGATCGTCAACGTCGCGCTGCCCTCCATCCAGAGCGACCTCGATTTCTCCGAGAACGCTCTGGCATGGGTCGTCGACGCGTACCTGCTGATGTTCGGCGGCTTCCTGCTCGCGGGTGGGCGCGCCGTCGACCGGCTCGGCCGCCGCCGCGTGTTCCTCGGCGGGATCGCGCTGTTCACGCTCGTCTCGCTCGTCTGCGGGCTCGCGCCCGACCAGGGCAGCCTGGTCGCCGCTCGTGGACTGCAGGGCTTCGCGGGCGCGGTCGTCTCTCCCGCCGCGCTCGCCATCCTGCTTTCGACGTTCCCCGAGGGCCACGGCCGCACACGCGCCCTGGGTGCTTGGGGCGCCGTGATGGGCATCGCGGGCGCGAGCGGCGTGCTGCTCGGCGGCGTCATCACCGACCTGCTGGGCTGGCGCTGGGTGTTCCTCGTCAACGTCCCGATCGGTCTGACCGTGCTGGCGCTCGCGGCGCGGCTGATCCCTCGCGGCACCGAGCCACGCAGCGGCTCGCTCGATCTCGCGGGCGCCGTGCTCGTCACTTCGGGCCTGCTCGTGCTGCTCTACAGCGTGCTGGACACGCGAGACCATGGCTGGACGTCGGCCCGCACGCTGCTCGGCTTCGCGCTGGCGGTCGTCCTGCTGGTGGCGTTCGCCGTCAACGAGCGCCACCACCGTGATCCGCTGCTGCCCGCGGCGCTGTTGCGCAGACGCGCCGCGACCGCCTCGCTCGCGCTCGTGATGCTCGGCTCCTCGGCGCTGTTCGCGATGTTCTTCTTCCTCACGCTGTACATGCAGAACATCCAGGGCTGGTCCCCGATCGAGACCGGTTTGTCGTGGCTGCCCTTCAGCGCCGCGATGTTGATCACGAGCGGCGTCCTGTTGCAAGTGCTGCCCGGAAGGCCTTTGCGACCGTTCCTGGTCGTGGGTGCGCTGGTCACCAGCGGCGGGTTCGTGCTGCTGACGATGCTCGACGCCGGCGAGTCGTTCTTCACGGGCCTGCTGCCGGCGGAGATCGCGCTCGGCGTGGGCATCGGCGCGCTGCTCGTGCCGACCCAGTCGGCCGCCACCTCCGGTGTCGGTGAGGCGTTCTCTGGCATGGCCGCGGGTCTCATCACAACGTGCCAGCAGATCGGGGGCGCGCTCGGAATTGCCGTGCTCGTGACCGTCGCGGGCGACCGCACGGCCGGGCTCATCGAGGGCGGGACGAACCCGCTCGAGGCGGCGGTCAGCGGCTATGCCACCGCGTTCTGGGTCGGCGCTGGCCTGACCGCCACCGCCGCCGCCACGGCGCTCCTGCTGCGCCGCATGCGCGCGCCCCACGAGGCGGTCGCGATCGCCTGACAAACGAGCGTCAAACGCCGCTTGGGACGGTGCCGGCATGAGCTCCGAGATCGAGGATCATCTCCGCCTCGTCGCGTCCCAGGCGCGCCGGTTCCGCGGCCGCGGCCTGCCGTTCTCCGACCTCGTCCAGGAAGGCGCGGTCGGGCTCGTGCAGGCCGCGGCACGCTTCGACCCGGCGCGCGGCGTGCCGTTCGGCGCGTACGCCTTGCACTGGATCGAACGCGCGATGAACGCGGCCGTGCAACGTCAAGGCCCGGCCCCGAGCCTGTCGGTGCGCGACGCGCGGCGGGCGGCGAAGCTGCGCGTGCTCGAGGGTGACGACGAGTCGCTCGCCGCGCGGCTCGACACGTCACCGGAGCGAGTTGCGGCCCTGCGGCTCGTCACCGCGCCGTCCGTCCCCCTCGACCGCGACGCGCTCGAGGCCGAGGAGCCGTGGCCGGAGGTACTCCGCGCCGAGGTGGCACGCGAGCTCGAACGCGCGCTCTCGGCGCTTCCCGAGCGCGAGCAGATCATCGTCCGACGACGCTACGGCCTTGGCACCGACGTCCCGGAGACGTTCGTCGAGATCGCGCGCTCGTTCGGCCTCACCCCCGAGCGCGTGCGGCAGCTGGAGCGCGGCGCCCTCGCGCGCCTCGCCGAGGACGAGGGATTGCGTGCGTGGGCGGCATGAACGCCGGCCTGCGCGCAGCCCGCTGGGCGCGCGAGCGCTCAGCCGCCGAGGAGGAGGGCCCGATCGCCGCCCCAGGAAGCCGCAGTCCGAGGACGGAGCGCGCCGCCGCCGGCTGCGATCAAGATCTTCATCCCGACGACGCTGCACAGCCGGCGAGGACGATGGGCCGGGCAGGATTCGAAGTTTGCGCGACGGATTATGAGTTGCCGGGAGCCTGTCCGAGACGGTCCAGAGCGGAGCACGAGCGTGCAAGAGGACCGGGCCGTCGGCGGACGAGGCATGGGCGACGCTCAGGACAACCGCGGGCGGCCTGCGTGCAGCAGGCCGCCCGCGATCGACGCGCTACGGGGTGGTCGTCGACAATGTGAAGGTCAACGCCTTGCTGTAACGCCCGGTGCGCAACGGATCGTTCGCACCGATCGCCTGCTTGAGGCCGATCGCCGCCGTGCCATTGCTCACCGGCCCGGTGTACGACACGAGCGAGACGGGCGAGCCGAGCGGCGAGAACGCCCCCTCGCCAGCCCTGATCTGCAGCGGCTGAGCGAGCGCGTGGCTGCCGTTGACCAGCCGGCCGGACTGCGGCCCTGCGTCCGAGACCGACAGCGTCGTGTCACCGGCGGTGCTGGTGACCGTCGCGGTCAGCGAGCTCTCGTACTCGCGCGCGACTCCCGGGACGAAGGGGCCGAGTGGCTCCGCGGCTCCGATCGACAACGCCAGCGTCGCCGGCACCGACCCGCCGACGTCGACGTTCACCGGCTCCCCGACGCACGGACGGACAGAGTCGTCGAGTGCCGTCCAGTCGAACGCCGCGACGGGGGTCGCACCGAGCGCTGCCCCGCCGTTGTTGGCGTACACCCCAAGCGTCGGGTTGGTGATGCCGTTCAGGGTCGTCTCGCCGACGCTCGTCCAGCGCGCGCCGTCCGCCGACCAGAACGCGCGCACGACGTTGCCCGAGCTGAACGTGAGCCGCAGGTACACGGACGAAGGCGTTCCCGTGGGCACCGGCACGTTGGCCGAGGTCACGACGGTGCCGTCCTCCTTGACGAGCTCGATCCGGCGCCCGCCTTGGTAGGCGTGCGCGAGCCGGATGAAGTTGTCGTCGTTCTGGTAGAGCAGCACGCCGGCCTGCTCGCCGTTGGCGGACGGGTTGAACGTGAGCTTGGTCGTGTAGGTCCACGACGCGGTCGTCGGGCGCGGCCGCAGCACAACCGGCGGACCGGACCCGCCGGCGCCGTCGAGGGTGCCGAACCCGGCCACGAGGTTCAGCGCCCCGTCGCCCACGGTGTAGGTGCCGGGCGCGTCGCGTACGACCGTCGGCCACAGCGTCCGGTCCAGCGCGGAGCCGTTGAAGCGGTCCGAGCCGGGTCCGTAGCAGTTGCCGTCGGGCGGCGGCGCGTTGACCGTGATTGCCACGGTCGAGGACGCCGAGCGCCCGTTGGCGTCGGTCGCGGTGAAGCGCGCCGTGTGCGTGCCCAGCTGCGTGTAGACGAATGACGCGTCCTTGGTGGTCGCGTCGACCGTTCCGTCGGACGTGAAGTCCCACGCGTAGGTCAGCGGGTCGTTGTCCGGGTCGCTCGCGGTGCCGGTGAACGAGACGGCCAGCGGCGTCTCGCCCGCCACCGCGGACGCGGACGCCGACACCAGCGGCTTCGCGTTCACGGCCATGCCGCGGCCGTTGAACGTCATCTCATCGAGCTGGAACAGATTGTTCGCCGGCCCGCCCGCGAGCTGCGCGAAGACGAAGTACACGCGGTGCGTGCCGGTCGTTGGCGCGATCGGCGCGGTCACTGTGCGGTAGGTGTTGTTGCTGCCCGTGACCGGTAGGTCCAGGGTCGAGATCACCGGGCCGTCCGGCGCGCCGAGACGCAGCTCCACGCGCCCGCCGGTGTTCGCGCCCGCCGAGTAGAGCATCGAGATGGAGTCGATGTTCTTGAAGTTCATCGGCTCGAAGTACAACCAGTCGCCGGGGTTCGCGTTGCCGACGCGTACCCCGCCCTGCGCGGTGTTTTGATTGGAGTTGGTGACGCCGCTCATTCCGGCGTAGTGCTCCATCTGCATCTGCTTCGGGTTCAGGCGGTTCGACACGCCGCTCGACAGCGCGACTGAGCCCGGCTGGCCGCCGCCGTCGGTGTAGCTGCCGGTGACAACCTGGGAGATGATCGCGCTCTTGGCGTGGCCTGACTCGGCGTCGGTCGTCACCGTGCCCGCGCAGCCGGTCTTCTGCGTGCCCGGATGCACGTGCGGGTTATCGCCTTCGGCGTGGAAGAGCCCGAGCGACACGACCGCCCGGTCACACGCGATCGTCGCGTCCTCGGGGTCGGTGATCGTCAGCTTGTACTCGAGCTCGTCACCGAAGTCGAAGAAGCCGCCGTTCTCCGGGAACTCGACCTTGACCGTCGGCGCGGTGTTGCCGGCGTTGATCGTGATCGTGTGCGTGGCGACCTTGCCCGTGGCGTCCGTCACGGTCAGCTTCGCCGAGTAGGTGCCCGCCTTGGTGTAGGTGTGCGTCGGGTTGGCGGCCGTCGACGTCGCGCCGTCGCCGAAGTCCCACGCCAGGGCGACGGTGTCTCCGTCGGGATCGTAGGTGCCCTCGCTGGAGAACTTGACCGTCAGCGGCGCGGGCCCGTTCTCGCGGTCGGCGGACGCCTCGATCACCGGCGTGCGCTTGCCCTTGGCGTAGTCGATCCGGTACAGGCCGGAGTCCGGGTTGACGTTGGCGCCCGCGTAGTTGAAGTCGACGCCCCACTCGAGCACGTAGAACGAGCCGTCGGGGCCGAACGCCATGTCGTGTGGGTGGCGGAACTGCGTGTTGGCCATGAAGCGTTGGATCTCGGCCGGCTTGCCGTTCGCGTCCAGGCGCATGTAGGCGATCCAGTCGCGGTTCCAGTCGGCGAAGAACACCGCGTCGTCATAGAACGACGGGAACTTCGTCTCCGACGCGCCGTCCGTGCGGTCGTGGTGATACACGTCGCCCATGACCGCGGTGCGGCCGGGACCGGTCGGCACCGCCAGCGGCGGTGTGCCCCATGGGTACCCCGCCTCGTACGGCGTGTAGCCCCACCACAGCAGCGCGGACCTGCCGGGCGGGACCTTCGACAGACCCGTGTTCCAGGCCGAGTCGTTCGTCGGTCCGCCCTCGCAGTCGAACGCGCCGCCGCTGGTCAAGGTCGTGAAGTCCCAGTCGTGGTAGGCCTTATTGTCGGCGATGCAGTACGGCCAGCCCATGTTGCCCGCTTCGCGGATCTGGTTGAGCTCGTCGTAGCCACGCGGCCCGCGGTTGGCGATCGGATTCTGGGCGTCCGGGCCGACTTCGCCGTTGTACAGCCAGCCCGTTTCGGGGTCGACCGCGATCCGGAACGGGTTGCGGTGCCCCATCGTGTAGATCTCGGGGCGGGTCTTGTTGCCCGGATCGAGCGCCTCATCGAACAGGTTGCCCGACGGGACGAGGTATGTGCTGCCCGGGCCAGGCGTGTCACCCGGGTTAGGCAGCGGCCGGATGCGCAGGATCTTGCCGCGCAGGTCGTTCGTGTTGCCGGACGTACGACGCGCGTCGCGCGCGTGGTCGGCGTCCGGATTGTCGCCGGGCTCGTTCGCCAGCCGGTCGTCGATTGGGTTGAAGCCCTGCGACGTCGCGTGCTGGGAGTCGTCGCCGGTCGAGACGTAGAGGTTGCCGTCCGGGCCGAAGTCCATCGAGCCGGACGAGTGGCAGCAGATGATGCGCTGGTGCGGGAACTCCAGCAGCTTCTTCTCCGAGCTCAGGTCCAGCGACCCGTCCGGCGCGACCGTGAAGCGCGAGACCCGCTGGATCTCGGGCGAGGGCACGCTGTAGAACAGGTACATCCAGCGGTTGACCGAGAAGCTCGGATCCAGAGCGATGCCGAGTAGCCCGTTCTCGTTGCCCCGGTGCACCGGGATGGTCCCGATCACGCGCACGTTCTGGGTCTGCGCGTCGTAGTGCTTGACCTTGCCCGCCAGCTCGACGTAGTAGACGTCCAGGTCAGGCGCGACGGCGATCTCCATCGGGTTCTCGGTCGTCGTGTCCAACGCGACCTTGTCGAAGGACGAGTCGCTCGGGATGCCCTCCCGCTCGGCGCCGCAGTTGCCGGCCTTGGCACCCGCGGCCCACTCGATTGCGCCGAGCAGGTGGGTGCGGAAGTGCGGCTCGTCGTAGTAGCGGCCGTGGTGGCCCATGGCCGTGTAGAAGCTGCGGCCGCCGTCGTAGTTCGAGCACCACGAGATCGGATGATCGTCGGCGACGGGATCGTTGCCGTCGTCCTCGAAGATCGTGTTCTCGTCGAGCGTGGCGAGCACGTGCACCTTGCCGCGCGGCTCGTTGGTGTGGTTGTACCACTCGTCCTCACGCGACCAGTCACCCGGCAACCCGGTCGTGGACGGGTGCGACGGATCCTCGATCTTGACCGTCCCGGTTTGGAACTGGTTCGCGCCGCCCGCATGGTTGCGGAACTGCGCGCCGCCGTGCATGTCGGCGAACCAGGCCCAGTCGCGGTTCATGTTCGACGCTGCGTGGATCGCGACCGAACCGCCCCCGCGCTGGAACCAGTGCTCGAACGCGACCTCCTGCGGGTTGGTCAGCACGTTCTCGCCGTCGGAGTTGAGCCACACGACGACGTCGTACTGCGCGAGGTTGTGCTCGGTGAACGCCGCCGAGTCCTCGGTCGCGTCCAAGGAAAAGTTGTGCTGCTCCGCCAGCGCGCGGATGGCGGGGATGCCGGCGTTGATGGCATCGGTGTGGCGAAAGCCCGTGGTCTTGGAGAACACGAGCGCCTTGAAGCGAGGCTCCTGCGCGTACGCGGCCGCGGTCGGCACGAGCAGGATGAAGAGCGTGGCGAGCAGGGCGAGGCCAAGCCGCCGGTCAACGGTGCGTGAAGTACGCATGGTCCCTCCGGACGTGATTTCCGGGACGGCTCTCCTCCGCCCGGCTCCCCCTCTACGGACCCCGAATCCGTATTAATTGGACTCTCACACAAATCGAGAGACGAGTCAACGCAAAAAGGCTGTTTTGTCCTGCTGAACGACGTAAATCGGCGGTTCGGTTCGCGGTCCGACAGACCGCTTTGCTGACTACCGGATCCGGGTCGTGCGTGAAGTCGCCGAAGTGCGTGTCGCTAACGGTGATCGTGATTCCGCGCTCCGGGTGCGAAGTGCGGCTCGACCATGCGGACGAAGACGTGGTTGGCGGCCTCGTTGACTTCAGAATCCAGTTCCGACTACCGCGCCGATCGGTGCGCCGACCCCGAGTATCCCGGCCATGGCGCCTCGCCTTCGCGGTTCGACGTTGTCCACGTCCGCCCTCGCGTCAGCCAACATCTCCTCGAGGCGAGCCACTGCCGCCTTCGGAGTACGCCTCCCGCTGTCCTGGATGTGCGCAGGGCCCAATCAGAGATCCATCTGGACGTCCCCGTAGAGCCAGGAGCGACGATGGGCCGGGCGGGATTCGAACCTGCGCGCGACGGATTATGAGTTGCCGAGATGCTCGTCCGGCACGGTCCGGAGGCGTCCGTTCGGTTCATCAAGCCCGCCGCGGCCCGTTGAATCCGACGATTCAAGAGTACGTGGAGAGTAAGGCTCTCGCCGATCCGAAAGTGCTCGCGGCAGTCCACTGCCACCGGCGAGGCGCCGGAGGAGAACTTAGCGCGGCCTCGGGTGGTGGCGAAACTCAGATGTCACTCGTCGGCAGCCGAGCCTTGGCGAGTGCTGCGATCGCGGCAGTGGTTACCAATAGTCCTGCGATGGCGGCGCCGGCGGCGACGTCTGCGTAGTAGGAGAGGTAGAGCCCGCCGACGCCGCACGCGACGCCAAGCGCGCTGGCGGCGGCGATCAGCGGGGGCACGCGCCGCGTGAACGTGCGGGCCGCGACCGCCGGCCCGATCAACGCGGCGACCACGAGCAGATTGCCTAGTGCCTGCACGCCCACGAGCACGGCCGCGGTCAACAGCAGGGCGAACGCGGCCTCGGCGACGCGCGGACGCGCGCCGAGGGAACGCGCCGCGGATGGGTCGAACGCGTACGTGAGCAGGTACGGGTACGCGAGCCAGCTCCCGATCAGCGCGGCCGCGGCCAGAGCGGCCGCGAGCGCGAGATCGGATGGACTCGTGGCCAGGACGTCGCCGAACAGCAGGTTCTGAAGGCCGGGCGGCGAGTCGGCGGAGAGCGCGAACACCGTCCCGATTCCCAGCAGGGAGGTGATCACGACGGCCACCGCCGTGTTGGAGCCCAGTGAGCGTAGGCGCGCCCCGGCCGCGATCGCGAGCGCCGCGACGATCAGCCCGACTGCGCCGCCCAGCACGAGCGGCACGCCCAGCAGCGCAGCGACGACCAGGCCCGGGAACATGCCGTGGGCGAGTGATTCGGCGCTGTAGGAGCGTCCGAGCAGGACGACCCACACGCCGAGCGCCCCACACGCCAGGCCGACGAACACGACCTCCAGCAGCGCGTCGCGCAAGATCGGCTCACGCCAGGGTTCCAGCAGGGCGTCAAGCACGTGCGGAGGCGCCCGCTGACTGTGTGACGCCGCGCGGCCAGCCGTCCGGTATGCGGATGACGGCGTGCTCGTATGTCTCAGCCAGCACCGTCTCGGTCAGGACGTGCTCCGGCGGTCCGAACTCGATCATGCGACCGTTGAGGCAGAGCACGTGGTCCCAGGCTCGAGCCTGGCCGACGTCGTGCGTGGACACGAGCACGCTCCGGCCCTCGGCGGCGAGCGCGTCGATCAGCGCGGTGAGCCGAGCGGCGCTCGGCGTGTCGAGCCCGGTGAAGGGCTCGTCGAAGAGCACGATGTCTGCGTCCTGCATCAGCGCGCGGGCGACGAGCACCCGTTGGCGCTGGCCGCCCGAGAGCTCGCCGAACGTCTCGCGTGCGCGGTCCTCGAGGCCGACGCGCTCGAGCGCCGCCTGCGCAAGCGCACGCTCAGCGCGCCCGGGCCGGCGCCACCAAGGGCCGCGGCCGAGTGCGCCCATCAACACGACGTCGAGTGCAGAGACGGGATAGTCGAGGCGCGAGCGCTCGGTCTGCGGGACGGTGCCTTGGCGGCCTTCGATGGTGAACGTGCCGGCGCGTGACTCGAGCTCGCCGAGCAGGGCGCGCATGAGCGTCGTCTTGCCGCCGCCGTTCGGGCCGAGCACGCCGACGCGCTCGCCGGGCATGACCGAGAAGGTCACGTCCGTGAGGACGGTCGGCCCGCCGCGATACCCAATCGCGAGGCCGCGTGCGTCGATCACAGGCCCGCGATCGTGCACCCTTGCGCGTCCCCGGTGAAGCCCTTGACCATCGCGTGGGCGTTCGCCTGTTCCATCTGCAGATACGTAGCGCCTGGTGAGCCCTCGGGACCGAGCGTGTCGCCGTAGAGCACGTAGTCGGCCTTCGCGCCCGTCTGGCGGGCGATCGTCTGAGCGAGTTCGGGGTTGACCGCGCTCTCCGGGAAGACCGCCTTGACCTTCTCGCGGCGGATGACGTCGGCCAGCTCGGCCAACTCACCGGCCGACGGCTGCGCGGACGCGGAGTTGGACGGCGTTGCGGCGCCGATCGTGGTGATTCCGTAGCGCTCGGTGAAGTAGCCGAACGCGTCGTGACTCGTGACGAGCTTGCGCTCCTGCGCCGGAACCTGGTTCATGCACGCCTCGATACCGGCGTCGAGCGCCTGCACCTTCTTCAGGTACGCATCGGCGTTGGTGCGATAGGCGTCCGCGTTCTCCGGAGCGGACTTGACCAGCTCGTCCCGGATCGCGGCGACGGCCGTCTCGACGTTGCGCGGGTCGTGCCACCAGTGCGGATCCCACTCGCCGGCGTGCTCTTCTTCCTCGCCGGCGTGCTCCTCTTCCTCGCCCGCGTGCTCTTCCTCCTCGCCGTGGCCGTGACCGCCCTCCGCAGGCTTGACCTTGTGCGGCGTGTGATCGGGCGCGATTACGAGCTCGGCGGGCTTCTCGCCGGTCTGCTCGACGAGCTCCTCCATCCAGTGATCGAGATCGTTTCCAGATTCGATGACGACCTTCGCGCCCGCGACCGCTTTTACATCGTCCGGCCGCGGCTCGTAGTCGTGCGGGTCCGCGTTGGCCGACATCACCTGCTTGACCTCCGCGGCGTCACCGGCGACCTGACGGACGATGTCGGCGACCACAGGCGTAGAAGCCACCACGAGCGGACGTTCCGCGGCGGAGGCCCCGCCGCCTGCCGCAGGCTCGTCCTCGCCGCCGCAGGCGGCGAACAGCAACGGGACAGTCAAGAGCAGAGCAGCGACTGGCTTACGCATGCCGCCGACGATAGAGGGAACCACTCTCATTTACCAGGGCGGAGATGAGAAACGCCACACCGCCCAGCGCCGCGATCGTCGCCCCGGGCGGCGCGTTCGTGCGCACGGACAGCCACACCCCGGCAACGCCCAGCGCAGCGGTCAACGCCACGCTGGTGAGCTGCCACGCCAGCAGACGATTCGTCCACAGCCGTGCGGTCGCCGCCGGGACGACGAGCAGCGCCGTGGCCAGCAACGCGCCCACGGCGGCGAGGGTCGCCACCGACGCGAACGCGACGAGCGCCAGCAGCACCAGATCCGGCACGCGAGACCGGACGCCGAGCGCGCGGGCGCCGGTCGCGTCGAACCCCGTCGCCAGCCACCGCGGTCCCAGGCCCACCGTTCCGAGCAGCGCCAGCACAGAGGCCACGCCAGCGAGCACGAGGTCCAGATCGGTGAGCGCGAACAGGCTGCCGAACAGCAGCGAATCCACTTCCGCACCCGAGTGGAACACGTTCGAAGCGAGCACCACCCCCGCCACCAACGCACCCACGAGCGCCAAGGCCGTCGCGACGTCGTAGTGGGCACGACGGCGAGCAGAAGCCCCTCCGACTCCCGCGGCGACAAGTGCCCCGGTCCCCGCCGCGCCGACCATCGGCGCGAAGCCCAGGCCCGCCGCCAGCACCAGACCCGGGAACGCCGCCGCCGCGACGGCGTGCGTGTAGAACGCGAGCCCGCGCAGGACGATCCACGTGCCCAGCAGCCCGGCGCCCACGGCGATGAGCAGCACCTCGTACAGCGCACGCTTCTCGAAGGCGTAGAGCCCGATGAGAGTCATTCCCACGAGAGTATCCGGAGCCGCCGCGAAGCAAGGATGAACTGCCGGCCGCCGGCCCTCGAGCGATTAGAACGTGATCGCCGCGGCGGCGAGAGCGGCGACTACGGAGACGACCGTCAGGCGACGCAGTCGACGCGGTGTCAGTCAAGTCCAAGTTCGGGTCTTCAGCTGCACCCGAACTCTGGAGGCGCCGGCCGCGGCGGTAAAGGCACAGGGTTGCGCACATCGCCACGACCGCGCTCACCGCAGAACCAATTCCCGTGACGGTCTGGTGAGATTCAGTCTCATTTACAGTACGGTGGACACATGCCCTCCTCCCCTCGCCCACTCGACGGCCGTCTGCCCGTCACCGTGCTCTCCGGCTTCCTCGGCGCCGGCAAGACGTCAACGCTGAATCACTTGCTGGCCAACCGCGAAGGCCTGAGGATCGCCGTCATCGTCAACGACATGAGCGAGATCAACATCGACGCGCGGCTGGTCCGGGACGGCCTCACGCGCGTCGACGAACGCCTCGTGGAGCTGACCAACGGATGCATCTGCTGCACGCTGCGTGAGGACCTGCTCGTCGAGGTGGCGCGGCTGGCTCGTTCCGGCCGGTTCGACTATCTGCTCATCGAGTCGACCGGCATCTCGGAGCCGTTGCCGGTGGCCGAGACCTTCACGTTCGACGGCGTCGACGGGCGCAACCTGGGTGATCTCGCGCGGCTGGACACGATGGCGACCGTGGTCGACGGCGGCGCCTTCGTCCGTGACCTGGGCTCGATCGACGACCTGCGCGACCGCGGCGCCGGCCTCGATGCCGAGGACGAGCGTACGGTCGTCGACCTGCTCGTCGACCAGGTGGAGTTCGCGGATGTGTTGATCGTCAACAAGACCGACCTACTCGCAGAGGGCGAGCTCCTGCACCTCAACGCGCTACTGCGGCGACTCAACCCCCGTGCGCGCATCCTTCACGCCCAACACGGTCGCGTCCCGGCGGACGCGCTCATCGCCACCGGCGGCTTCGACTTCGACCGTGCCGCGGAGGCCCCGGGCTGGCTGGCGACGCTGCGCGGCGACGAAGAGTCTGAAGCCGACGAGTACGGCTTCACGTCCTTCGTCTACCGGCGCGGCCGTCCGTTTCACCCGGCACGGCTCTGGGCGGCGCTCGAAGAGGCATTCCCGGAAGTCATCCGTTCCAAAGGATTCTTCTGGCTCGCCTCGCGCGTCGGGATGGCCGGGGAGTGGTCGACGGCCGGCGGGGTCATCCACGTCGGCCCGGGCGGGACCTGGATGGACGAGCCCGGCCAGGAGATCGTGTTCATCGGCATCGGGCTCGACGAGCGCGCGCTCACCGCGCGGCTCGACGCCTGTCTCCTCGACGATGCCGAGCTGGCCACCGGGCCGCGCGCCTGGGAGCAGCTCTCCGACCCGTGGCCCGTCTGGCACGACGACTACGCCGTGGCTTAGGCGACCAAGCGCTTGGAAGCGACGGGGCCATGGCCGTGACCATGGCCCCGTGCACTGGCGGCTACGCGCGCAGGCTGAGCGTCGTCGCGGAGACCACCGGCTTCGCTCCTGGGGCGGTGGCGATGACACGGATCGTCACCGGCACCGCCCGTCGGGACTGCGCGAGTCGCTTGCGGATCGCGGCGCTCGGCCGTAGGCGAAGCGTCAAGGTGCCGTCCGCGGCGACGGACCGCGTGACGACCGCGAGCCGCGTGCGTGTGCGCAGGCGCTTCGCCGTCGAAGCGGAGACGCGGATCTCCGCGCGCACCTTTGTCGCGCCGCGCACCGCAGCCGTGACCGCCAGCCCGGCACGCAGACGAGCCACGGTGCGGTGGGCGCGCTTCACGCTGGGCTTGCCGGCCGAAACGGTGAGCGGTGCCGCCGGGGTGATCGGCTGGGGCGTGGCGGGCTGCGGCGCCGCGGGAAGTGGGGTGACGGCGTCGGGCGTTGCTTCCGGCGTCGGCGTAGGTGTCGGCTCCGGCTCCTCCACCTTGTCCGCAGCGAACTCGACCAGGCGGATCCGGTTGTTGCCGCCGTCGGCGATCAGCACATGCCCGGCGGGTGTGATCGCGGCGTCGTAGGGGGCGGCCAGCGCGGTCGTGAGCGATCGGCCGGCCTCGCCGGTGAAGTCCCGCGTGCCCGTGCCGGCGATGCGGTTGACGTGATGGTGGTCGCCGTGGCGCTCGGCCTCGTAGACGGCGTGTCCGGTGCTGTCCACGAGCACGATGTGGCCGTCCGCGCGCTCGGCGACGCGCACGACGCTGTGCGGCTCGCCCTCCGGCTCGTCGCCGTGGCCGTGATCGTGGTCATGTTCGCCGAGCGCCTCCACCTCCTCGGTGATGACCCCGGTGGCAAGGTCGATGCGGCGCACGGCGCGGGCCGTGTTGTCCGGAATCAGCAGATCCCCGTCGAGCGCGAACGAGATGCCGAGCAGGCCCTGCAGGGTGGCTTGGGCGGCTGGGCCCCCGTTGCCGGTCGCGCCGGGCGTGCCGGTGCCGGCGATCGTCGTCACCACATCCTGCTGGAGGTCGATCCGCCGCACGCGGCGGTTGTTGGTGTCAGCGACGTACAGGTACCGCCCGGCGGCGTCGAGCACGAGACCCTGCGCCTCGTTGAAGCGGGCGTCGCGCGCCGGGCCGCCGTCCCCGGCGAAGCCGATCGCGCCACCCGCGACGCGCGTCAGCCGGCCGGTCTGGGGATCCAAGCGGCTGATGCGCGAGATCGCAGCGTTGCTCTCGAGCACGAACACGCTGCCGTCCCGACCCACGGCGATGTCCCACGGCCGCGTGATCTTCGCCTCCAACGCCGGCACGTTCTCCACGCACGTCGCGTCGCTCGCGTTCGGGCACGTGGTGCCGCTGCCGATGACGGTCGTGATCTTGCCCGTCGCCGGATCGACCCGGCGCACGCGGGCGTTGGCGTTGTCGGCGATGTAGTAGCTGCCGTCCGGAGCGACCGTGATGGCGCGGGGGTCGGCGAGCTGCGCCTCGACCGCGGGCGTCGTGTGCCCGGAGAAGCCGTTGCTGCCATTGCCGGCGACGGTCCGGATCGCCGTCAGCGCCCCGGTGGCGGGATGGATCGTGACCTCCTGCACCCGGCGCGTGGTCGCGCTCGTCTCGGCCACGAACAGCCGGTCCGCACCCCGCACCGCAAGCGCGGCGGGCGTGCCGAGCGCCGCGGTCGGGACGGTGGTGATCGTGGCATCAGGGCGAACGAGCCGGAGCCGGTTGCCCGTCCCCTCGGCGACCGCGACGGCCCCGTTGGGCAGCACGGCGACGGCGCTGGGCGCGTTCAGGCGCGCGGCGGACGCCGGCCCGCCGTCGCCGAGCGTCTCAGCGGTGGCGGCGGTGCCGTCGCCCGCGATGGTGGTGATGGTGTCGGTGGCGCCGATGCGGCCGTCGGCGCCGGCCGCGATCCGGCGCACGCGGTGCCCGCCGAACTCGGCCACGAGCAGGTCCCCGGTCGCGGGATCGAGCGCGATCTGCCGCGGATCGCTCAGCCGCGCGGCCCCCGCCTCGCCGCCGTCGCCCACGGTGGCGCCGCCACCGGCGACGGTCGTGATGACGTTGGTCGCCGGGTCGATGCGCCGGATTCGGCCCGGGCCGCCGTCCGCCAGCAGGATCGCGCCGTCCGCATCGACGGCCAACCCGCGTACCAGGCTCAACCCCGCCTCCAGCGCCGGGCCACCGTCACCGGCGCCCGTCGAGGAGAACGTGCCGGTGCCCGCGATCCGCGCGAGCGTCCCGGTCGTGCGGTCCAGGCGGCGAAGCGTGCCGCCGCTGCCGATGCTGAAGACGACGTCGCCGTCCGGCGCCACGGCCACGGCCAGAGGGCCGGCGACGCTCGCGCCGTAGCCCGGGAGCTGGGTAAGCGTGCCCGCGCGGCCGGTTGTCGTGTTGGCGGCGCTGGAACCGGCGGCCCCGGTCCCGGCCAATGTGATGACGCCACCGGTCGACAACGCCACGGAGCGGATGGCGCCGTTCTGCTGATCGCTGACGACCAGATCACCACCGACGACGGCGAGTCCGGACGGGACCAGGCCGAGTCCCGTGGCCAACCCGCCACCCGGTCCACCGGCGATCGTGGTCAGATCGCCGGGCGCGGCGAGCGCCGGCGGGGCAAGCAGCAGCGCGAGAAGACCCGCACCCAGGAGGCGGGATGGAAGTGCAGACATGCAGCGATCATACGGCTGGGAACCAATCCCATCAATCTGATACGGTCCGGCCGATGGACCGAGTGCTCCGGGATCAGTGGCTTGAGCAGGCAGACGAGACGCTGTCCTCGAACGGCCGCCGCGCGGGCCCCGCCAGGACCGCGATCGTCGAGTTGTTCGCTCGCGAAGGCCAATGCCTGCTCAGCGCTCACGACATCCTCGAGCGCCTGCCGACCGCGTCCCCCTCGTCCGTCTACCGGACACTCGAGGAGTTGTACGGGCTCAAGCTGCTGTCGCGCTTCATCGATCACGACGGCGTCGCTCGCTACGAGATCGCGCACCCGCGGCACCATCACCACCACTTCATCGACGAAGCGACCGGAAGCCCCACGCCGTTCACCGATGAAGGCCTCGAACAAGCGATCAACGACGTCGCGCGCCGACTCGGCGTCACACTGAGCGGCCACGACGTCGTCATCCGAGGCCACAAAGTCGTAAATGGGACTGAGTCCTGATACGGTGACGCCGTGCGTGTTGTACTCATTCCCATCGCGCTTGCCGGGGCCCTGCTCGCTCCCGGGCCGGCTCGCGCGCAAGTGCTCTCCGATGGCCATGTCGACTATGCGGCCCGCATCGTCGACGGACAGTTCCGCAGCCAGATCAAGGACGGCACCCGTGGCACCACCGTCTGGCGCGACGTCCCCGCCGTGACCTTCGCCGTCCTGGACGCGGCGCGGACGACGGTGCCGTCGTCGCCGTCCTTCGCCTTCCTCGGCACCCCGGGAAGCGCGGTGTGGATGCTGCCACAGACCCAGCGCGCCGGCCTGTTGTGGCCCGGCTGGAACACCGAGGAGCTCTCCAACGCCCAAGTCGACGGCGCGGTGAGTTGGCGCCTCGACTCGGTCGACGGACCGGGCAGCGTCAGCGTCTTCCAGAGCGGGACGTTCGGCAATCCGGAGATCGTGTTCCGCAGTAACGACGGGCTACCTGACACCTACTCGATCCCGCTCGGCACCCACGCGCACGCCAACTGGGCTTTCAGTCGCGAGGGTGCGTACCGGCTCACGTTCACGATGAGCGCCCGGCTGAGCGGCGGCCAGACCGCAAGCGACACGCAGACGCTCGCGGTGACGGTCGGCACGGCAACCAACCCGACGCCGACACCGACGCCGGACCCTGGCGCCCCGGGAGGCCCGAGCCCGACCGCCACGCCGACTCCGGGCATCCCCGGAGCACCGGACACCCCCGCGACCGGCGACACCACCTCTGCGCCGGCGCTGCGTCCGCTGTCCGCGCGCCTCAGCGGCCGCACGCTGCGCCTGCGTGTGCGGCTTGATCGCCGCGCGAAGGTCGCCGTGACGCTCCGCCGATCGGGGCGCACGACGGCCCACGCCAAGACACGCACGGTCTCCCCCGGCACCCGCACCCTGAAGCTGCGACTGAACAAGCGGCCCAAGGCCGGCCGCCACATCGTCCGTATCACCGCAACCACCGAAGGACGCTCCCGCACGCGAACGATCGCGTTGCGCGTCCGGAACTGAGCCTCACATGAAGACCTCTCTCGTCACCCTCGCCGTCCTGCTGGCCGGCGCCGCCCCCGCGCACGCCGCGGTCACCCTGAGTTCCGGGCACGCCGACTACGGCGCACGGATCATCGGCGGCAAGTTGCAGGCCCAGGTGAAGGACGCAACGCGCGGGGGCCGCACGGTGTGGCGCGATCCCTCCGACGTCGTCGTCTCACTGAACTCCAAGGCCCGCTACACGCTCCCGAGGGCCAACTTCCTTGGCCGCAAGGGGACGCGCGTGTGGATGATCCCGCAGACGCAGAAGTCCGGCGTGATCTGGCTGGGCTGGAACACCGAGGAGCTCAAGACGAGCCAGCTGCGCACCGGGCTGACCTGGACGCTTGAGCGCGTCTCCGGTCCCGGCCGCGTCGCGGTCTTCACCACCGGCTCCTTCGGCGACGCGAACGTCCTGTTCGACTCCAACCGCTCACGGCCCGGGACGCGCACGATCCCGCTCGGCGTTCATGCGCACGCCAACTGGTCGTTCTCGCGTGCCGGCACGTACAAGCTGCGCTTCAAGTCCAGCGCGACGTCGCGGTCGGGCAAGAGCCTGTCCGACACCGCGACGCTGACCGTACGGGTGAGCTGAGCGTGCGCTGGGCGCTGCTGGCCGCGCTCGTCCTGCTGACCGGCTGCGGCGCCCCCGAAGGCCTGTCCAGCGCCGACGACCGGCTCCAAGTGGTCACCACGACGAGCCTGCTGCGCGACATGGTCGAGCAGGTCGGCGGCGACCGCGTCCGGGCCGTGAGCCTAGTCCCGGACGGCGCCGACCCGCACGCCTACGAACCGACCCTGCGGGACGTGCGCGACGTCGTCTACGCCGACGTCGCCTTCAGCAACTACATGATGCTCGAGCAGCACAACGTCATCAAGACGCTCGACGCCAACCTGCGCGACGGCGTGCCGAACATCTCGCTGGCCGAGGACGCGACCAAGTACGCGGCCGAAGTTATCCCGCTCGTCGAGAACGTCAACCTCGACACGATCTGGCTCGGCCTGCGCGCCCGCGGCACCGGCGCCCGGCACGGCACCAATCGCTCCAGCGACGTGCTGCTGTCCGCGATCGACGTCAAAGGTCCGGGCGCGATGTACGGGTACCTGACCGGCACGTTCGGCGAGACGGAGCTCTACTTCGACTCCAGCGACGGCTTCGACGCCGCGAGCGGCTACAAGGACGACACCGCGACGCTGCCCGCGGATGCGCACACGCACATGTCGTGGGTGTTCACGAAGCCCGGGATGTACACCGCCACCTTCAAGGCGGCGCTGCAGGTCAGCGCGACCTCTCGGCCCCTCCCGCTCGGGCAGGCCACGTTCACGTTTGCCGTCGGCGTCCGCCCACCCGCCGGCGCGACGGTCCTCAACCAGGGGCACGCCGACCTCACCGCCGACATCGACCGTGGCCGCCTGCTCGCCCTCTATGACCCTGAGGGCGGCGGCGACCACACCCAGACCGAGTACGAGGCCGACGACATCGTCATCGAGGTCCCATCCAAGGCGATCGCCGAGGTGCCGGCCGGGCGCGAGTTCCGGTTCATGGGCCGCGCCGGCGAGCAGATCTACCAGCTGCCGCAGGCCGTCCTGGGCAAGCACGTCCACGGCGAGATCGATCCGCACCTGTGGCAGAACGCACGGAACGTGATGGCGTACTCCGAACTGATCCGCGACACGCTGATCGAGGCCGATCCGGAGGGTGCGAAGACCTACCGCGAACGGACGGACGCCTATCTCGCGCGCCTGGACGCGCTTGACCGTGACCTGCGCCGGACGATCGCCGCGATCCCGGCCCGCCAGCGGTACCTGATCACCACCCACGACGCGTTCGGCTACCTCGGCGCCGCCTACGGGATCGAGATCGCCGGGTTCGTGACGCCCAACCCCGCCGTGGAGCCGTCGCTCGCGGACCGCCGCAAGCTCTCGGAGACCATCCGCAATCTGAAGGTCCCGTCCGTCTTCCTCGAGCCCGGTCTGGCCGGGCGCACCACAACCCTGCGCGAGGTCGCCGAAGAAACCGGCGCCCGTCTCTGTCCCATCTACTCCGACACGCTCGACGACACCGTCGGCACCTATGAAGCCATGATGCGATTCAACGCCCGCTCCTTGAAGCGATGCCTGTCATGAGGCGCCTGCTCATCGGGCTCTGCGCCCTGCTGCTCACGCCCACCTCCGCGTTCGCGCAGGGCGACCTCGAGCAGAAGATCGACGAGGGTCAAGCCGTCGTCGCCGGCCGCACGGTGCTGTCCGAGGGACACGTGGACATCGGGCCCCGCTTCGTCGACGGCCGCTGGACGCTGCTCGTCCACGACGACCAGGCCAAGGCCGATCCCGACGGCGAGAGTGTCTGGCGGCCGACGGACCACACGGTGCTCCAGGTTCGCGATCAGGCGATCCTGCAGATCCCCGACGATCCCAATTACGCGTTCCTGCGCGGCACGCCGGGCGACGACGTGTTCGTTGTGCCCCAGACCCAGGACCCGGAGGTGGTCTGGGTGGGCTGGAACACGCAGGACCCCGAGGTGATGGAGACGATCGACCGCGGCGTCACGATGACCATGACCGGCGTCGAGGGCCCCGGCAGCCTCGTCGTCTACCTGCAGTCCGGCGACTTCGCCGAGCCCGACGTGCTGTGGGACTCCGAGGGCAAGCCCGAGCCCGTGTGGGTCGACGTCAACACGCACACGCACGCGAACTGGGTCTTTTCCAAGCCGGGCGTCTACCTGGTCCAGGTCAAGATCGAAGCCGAGCTCGTCGACGGCAAGACCGTCTCCGACACCCAGGTGCTGCGCTTCGCGGTCGGCTCGAAGACGAGCACGGATGAGGCGTTCACGGCGGCCTTCCGGGAGACGCCACGGGCCGCGGCGTCCACACCCGCCGCCGCGACGGCCGAGAGCTCGGGCGGGGTTCCGCACGGTGTGCTGCTCGGCATCGGCGCCGTGCTGCTGGCGGTCGGGTTCGCCTTCGTGCTCGCGCGCGGGCGCGGCGCCAAGCGCAGGGCACGCACGTGATCGCCGTCGAAGGGCTCGCAGTTCAACTCGGCGGCCGCCTCGTGCTCGAGGACGCGAACCTCACCGTCCACCCCGGAGAACTCGTCGGCTTGATCGGGCCCAACGGCGCCGGCAAGACGACGCTGCTGCGGACCGCGCTCGGGCTGCTCAAACCCGTACGCGGCGGCGTGGCGGTGAGCGGGAACATGGGCTACGTCCCGCAGCGGCACGAGTTCGCCTGGGACTTCCCGATCTCGGTCGAGGACGTGGTCATGACCGGCCGCAGCGGCCGGCTCGGGCTGCTGCGCCGCCCCAGCACCGAAGACTGGCAGGCGGTGGACGAAGCCCTCGAACGCGTCCGCATGGCCGACCTGCGCACGCGGCCGGTCGGCGAGCTCTCCGGTGGCCAGCGCCAACGTGTGCTCGTCGCCCGCGCGCTCGCGCTGCGCCCCGCCGCGCTGCTGCTCGACGAGCCGTTCACCGGCCTCGACGTCCCCACCCAGGAGCTGCTTTCCGAGCTGTTCCTGTCACTCGCGCGCGAGGACCGCGCCGTCCTGATGACCACGCACGACCTCGCCGGCGCCATGTACGGCTGCGACCGCATCGCCCTGCTCAATCGCACCGTCGTGGCCGTCGGTACTGCCGCCGAGCTCGCCGACGAAGACGAGCTCTGGATGCGCACCTTCGGCATCAGCGAGCACAGCCCCCTCCTGCGCATCCTCAAGGCGGTCGCCTGACATGTCCCCTCTCGAATTCATCCGCGACCTCACCAACCCCGACCTCGGCTTCCTGTGGAAGGCGCTGCTGATCGCCGTCATGTCGTCCGTCATCTGCGGCGTGGTCGGCTGCTACGTCGTGCTGCGCGGCATGGCGTTCATCGGCGACGCCGTCGCCCACGCCGTCTTCCCCGGCCTGGCGGTCGCGTTCGTCATCGGCGGCAACCTCATCATCGGCGGCATCGCCGCCGGCGTCGTCACCGCGATCCTGATCGCCGTCTTCTCCCAGAACCGCCGCCTCAAAGAGGACTCCGTCATCGGCGTCTTCTTCGTCGCCGCGTTCGCGCTCGGCATCGTCATCATCTCGCGCGCCCCCGGGTACGCCGGCTCGCTACAGGACTTCCTGTTCGGCTCGATCACCGGCATCCCGGACGAGGACCTCTACATCGTCGCCGGCACGGGCCTCGCCATCCTGGTCGCGCTGTTCGCCCTGCACAAGGAGCTGGTGACGATCTCGCTCGACCGCGAGACCGCCCGAGCCATGGGCATCCCGGTGTTCTGGCTCGACCTCGCCCTCTACGTGCTGGTCACGCTCGCGGTCGTGATCAGCGTGCAGACGATCGGCAACATCCTCGTGCTCGCGCTGCTCATAACCCCCGCGGCGACGGCCCGGCTGCTCACGGACCGGCTTCCGGTGATGATGATGCTCTCGCCTGCGATCGGCGGGATCGCCGCCCTCGTCGGCCTGTACATCTCGTGGTCGTGGGATTACCCCACCGGCGGGACGATCGTTCTCGTACTCACCGTGTTCTTCCTGCTCGCGTGGTGCTTCGCGCCCCGCCAGGGCCTGATCGCGCAACGCCGCCTTGCGACCGTGGCCGTCCGCGACGCCGAACCGCACGCCGCCTGAGCGGCGCGCGGCTCCGCGCGGCTTCAGCGCACCCGCAGCTTGATGGTGCGCGTGACCGTCCGGCCGTTGGCTTGGGCGCTGACGCGGACGGTGTAGCGGCCGGCGGTGAGCCGCCGGTTCAGCTTGACCTTCAGCGACCGGCTCGAGGCCGCGACGGTCCGGGCCTTGGATCGCGCCACCGTCTTGGAGCCGCGGCGGACGACCACCGTCACGCGGCTGCGCGTCGTCAGGCGCGCTCCCAGCGTGAGCGTCCTGCTGCGCAGCTTGGCCGCCGTCAGCCGCAGCGTCGGCCGCACCGCCGGCTGGGTCGGTGTGGGCGTAGGGGTGGGCGCGACCACCGCGGGGGGCGTGATCGTCTGGCCGCCACCGTCGGGCGTCGGAGTCGGAGTCGGCGTCGGCGTCGGCGTCGGCGTCGGCGTCGGCGTCGGCTCGGGTGTCGGCTCCGGCGTCGGCTCCGCGTCCTCGTTCGGGTACTCCGGCAGCGCGGCCAGGTCACCCACATAGAACCAGTACTCGAGCGGCCCGCTGTCGAGGGGCTGTCCCGCAGTCGTGCGGCCCGTGAGGGTGAACCGCAGCTTGTAGAGGCCGGGCTTGCTGAACGCCCAACTCGCGTGCGCGTGCGCGTGCGCGTTCATCGGTGTCGTGTCCGGCAGCCCGTCGGCCGAGTTGAACAGGATCTCGGGGCCCCCGAACGAGTTCGTGGAGAACAGCTGAAGAGCACCCGGTCCATCCACCGACAGCAGCCGGAACGCGAGCGCGTCGCCCTCGACGGATCCCGCGGGCACGCCCTCCGTGTCCCACCCGGGCCACAACAGCGCCTGCTCCTGGACCTCGGGCAGCATGTAGATCGTCTCGCCCGGCCGGCCGAGGAACCCGTACTCCGGCGGGAGGTCCTCGGTCAGCAGGAACCGCGACTGCGGCTTGGCGTGCAACAGCACGTCGTGTGGGCGCCGCAGCACGGGCTCGTCACCGCTGTCGTCCTTGAGCTGCACCTTCAGCGCATTGCCGTCCAGCGCGACCTCGAGCACGTCGGCATGCCCTTGCGACATGATCAGCCGCGGACCCCAGGTCCCTGACCGCACGCTGACCAGCGCCTCGTCCGAGCGCAGCAGCTCTCGGCCGGCGTCGTCGCGGAGCGCGACGGTCAGCCGGCATGCGTCGTGCGCACGGGCGACGGCGAAGGTGTACGTCGCGCCGGCCGCGACCTCCTTCGGCTCCTGCTCGCCATCGCACTGTCGCAGCCAGCGAAAGTCGGTGAACCGGCTCGTCGTCCCGTTCCTTGCCGTCAGCGACGCGGTCGCGCCCACGTCGTAGCTCGGCTCCAGGCCCTCGACGTAGACGTACTCCGGCGGCAGGTCGGCGAGATCGCCGACGAACACCCGGTAGTTCGCGTAGCCCGACGTCTCCGTGCCGTCCGGCCGCTCGCCGGTCACGTCGAAGTTGAGCGTGTACGTCCCTGGCTGATGAAAGACCCAGTTGAAGTGCGCGTGCGTCCCAACCGCTCGCGTGTCCGTGTCCGGAAGGCCGTCAGCCGAGTCGAAGAACAACCGGACTTCCCCGAGCGCCCCATTCTCGTAGAGCTGGACGGGTCCCGGACCGTCCACCGAGTTGAGCCTCCAGCGCAGGGTCTCGTTCTTGAACGCTCCGGGCGCGAGGTTCTCGCTGGACCAGCCTGCCCAAAGCAGATTGGCGTCGTTGACCTGAGGCAGCACCCAGACGTCGCTGCCCGGTGCGCCAAGGAACGCATAGCTCGACGGGAGCCCTTCCGGCACGGTCATCCGGGCCTGTGGCTTCACGTGGAGCAGGACGTCGTCCGGCTCGCGCATCACGGCCGGGCCGGCGACGGTTCCGTCCTTGACCCGTAGTGCCATTCCGTGGTCGACCAGGACGGGCGCCACGGCGTCGATGTGGCCGGCGGACAGGACCAGCCGATCGGCCGACGCCGTTCCCGGTGCTAGAGCGACCGCCGCGGCGGTCGCGAGCAGAGTTCGATACAGCTTCATAAGCGCTGAACCGTACCGAGACCAAGTCTCGTTACCTAAGATGCGACGTCCAGACACTGGTCCTCGCCGGGTGACAGGACCAAGAGCGCATGACGTCTCCCGACCATCCTGGGACCGAATCCTCCTTTAGGATGAGGCGCCCTGCCCATCGTGCGCATAGTGTTCGAGACTCGGTCTCACACTGAAAGGATTCTCGATGGCCCCGACGTACTCGCTGGCCCCGTGAGGGCTCGCCGACTCACACTTGCCGCGCTGCTCGCCTGCACGGTGAGCTCGTCCGCGGCACACGCCGCCCCCGGCGACATCGAACCGCTCGCGGGCGGCCACGGCGCGGGGCCGGCGCGCGAAATCGCGTTCACGCCGCGCGGCATCGCCGCCTGGAATGGCCGGCTGGCCGCGGTGGACGACGCGGGCACCGTCCGAGCGATCGATGTCGCCACGGGCGCCACCACGATCCTGGCCGGGGCGGGCTTCAGCGCGATGGACCCGACGGGCACCATCAAGCCAGGCGCGACGCTGAGCAGCACGCACGCCGTCGCAGCGGCGCCGGACGGCGGCTTGCTGGTGACGGACCAATGCGGCGTGCTGCGGTTCGATCCGCTGACGCTCGCCGGAACCCGCATCGCAGGTGACTGCGCAGCCGACAGCGAGGTCGAGGACGGTTCACCCGCGCGATCCGGGCTGCTCACGCTGCCGCAGGCCATCGCCGTGCAGCAGGACGGGACCATCCTCTTCGTCGACCACGTCCAGCGACTGCGCCGCATCGATGCGACCACCGGCACCGTTTCGACGCTCGGCGCGCCGTCTCCCGACCCGAACACGGGCGTGGCCAACGGTGTGGCACTTCGCGATGCGTACTTCAACGGCATCAGCGGTGTCTCGCTAGACCGGTTGACCGGCGACCTGGTGATCGCCGAGGACCAAGGGCACCGCGTGCGGCGGGTGGTGGCCGGTGTGGACCGCCGCATCGACGCCGGCGATCCGGTGACTGTGGTCGCTGGCACCGGCGCGGAGGGCGACAGTGGCGACGGCGGGCCGGCGACGGCCGCGCAGTTGAACCGTCCGGGTGGTGTCGCGGTCCTGGCCGACGGACGGATCGTGGTCAGCGATCGCTTGAACCGTCGCGTGCGGATGATCACGCGCGACGGCGCGATCTCGACGATCGCCACGGGCGTGCAGGCCGCCGCCGCAGCCGGTCGTCCCACGTTCGAGAGCCACCTCGTGCGCTTCACCGCCGCTGCCGAGATCGGCGAGCACGTCTACATCGCCGACGGCTACGCAAGCGGTATCGCGAACGGCTCGCTGCACCAGGTGCTGCAAGTGGATCTGGCCACGACCCCTCCGTCGGTGACCCGCGTGGCCGGCAACGGCACGCCCAGCTTCTCGGGCGAGGGGGTTTCGGCGACGGACGCACAGCTTGGCCGTCCCACCGACGTGGCCACGCTGCCGGACGGTTCACTGGTCGTCGCCGACAGCGGCAGCCGGCGGGTGCGGCGGATCGACCGGCAGGGCCAGATCACGACGCTGGCCGGCACCGGGAGCTCGTGTGGGGTGCCGGGTGAGTGCGGCGAAGGCGGCCCGGCCCGCACGGCGCGGCTCGACGGCCCGGCGGCCGTGGCAACAGCTGCGGACGGCTCGGTGTTCATCGCCGACACGAGTTCGGAGCAGTGGATCGCGCGCATCGTCAAGATCGATGCCGAAGGCCGCCTGCAGATCGTGACGGGCCCTGCCGACGACTTCGTCGAGCCGGGGCTCGCGGACGGCTCCCTCGCCGACGCTCGCTTCAGCGAGAACATCGACGCGCTCACGCTGAGCGCCGACGGCCGCCGACTGTACGTGGCCGACTCCGGCAACAGCCGCGTGCGGCTGGTCGACCTGCAGGCCGGGACGGTCAGCACCGTGGCCGGCAACGGCTTCCCGGACCGCGCGCCCGACGACGAGGGCGGCCCGGCGCTCGACGCCCAGATCGGCCCGGGCGGCCTCGCCCTGCTGGCCGACGGCGACCTGCTGGTCAGCGACACTCCCAACCACCGCGTCCGGCGGATCGACGCCGAGACGCAGCGGATCACGACCGTGATCGGCAACGGCCGCGACCCGGACGCGCTCGAGGACCCGACGACGTTCGACTACGAGGAGGACGGCGAGGTGCTCGAGCCGCTCGCGGCGCCCGTGCTCACCCCTCGCGGGCTCGCGGTACGCGCTGATGGTGCGATCGCAATTGCGGCCGGCTCGAAGGTCTGGCTGCAAGAGCCGGGCGGCCCCGGCATCCGACGCGTCATCGGCGCGCAGACACGGATGGGCTTCACCGGCGACCGCGGACCCGGATTGCAGCGGCTGATGTCCCACACGCGCGCCGTGGCGTTCACGCGTGACGGTTCGATGGTGACCGCGGACGCCGCGCTCGGTCGGCTGTTCCGGCTCACGCCGCCCGCGCCGCTGGTCCGCCTGACCGCCGTCGCTCCGTCCCGGTTGGTGGCCGGAGGCGAGCCGGTGCGTGTCGAGCTGCGAACGGGCGAGGCGCTCGTCGCAGCGGGCCTCGACGCCGGCCCGGGCGTGTCGGTGACCGAGCTCGCCCGCGACGGGAGCGACCCGACCCGATGGACGGCGGTCCTGCGGGCGAGCACCGACACCGCGACCGGCCCGCGCAACGTAACCCTCATCACCCGCGACGCGGCACACGCGACCTGCGCAAGCTGCCTGACCATCGACGCGGCGCCGGTCCCGGTCCCGGACCCGCCGGAAACCGCGCCGATCACCCGCCCCGCGCCGCCGGTTCCCATCCCAACGCCGGCGGCGCCTGTCCGGTCGACGACGAGCGTGCGGGTCCCCGCCACGGCCCGCCGGGCCACGCTGCGTCGCGGCCTGCCGGTCACGGTCACGGCGAGCGCGGGCGGTCGGGTCACGGTGGAGCTGCGGATCGACCGCGCCAAGGCGCGCCGGCTCCAGCTGAGTTCCGGTCGGCTCGCCCGCGTGTCTCGCTCAGCGACCGCCGGGCGCGCGCTCACCGTGCGCCTGAAACCAAGTGCGCGGACGCAGCGGGCGCTGCAGCGCAGCCGGGCGGGGCTGCGCGCCACCGTGACGATCACGATCGTCGGCACCGACGGCACGCGCGCGAAGACGGAGAAGAAGCTGTGGCTGCGCTGATGCGTGTGCTGCTCGGCGTCCTGCTCGCGCTCGTCGCCCCCGCCGTCGCGAGCGCCGCACCGCCCGTTGTGCTCGACGCCGGCCATGCCGACATCGGCCCGTTCTGGGTCGGTGAGGAGCTCCGCATGCAGGTCAAGGCCGGTGACGTGAGCCACGAGTTCGACGACGTCGTCATCCGGATCGGTCCCGAGGGCCGCATCCGGGTCCCAGCCAGCGGCAGCGCAGGCAAAGAGTGGGAATACGTCGGCAACCGCGGCGCGTGGGTGTGGCGACTGCCTGAGGATGCGAGCCACAACCTGCTCTGGGCCGGGTTCGGCAACAGCCCGACGCAGGACCTGCTGCGGCCGTTCAACATGACCCTCGACGGCGTCTCCGGCCCCGGCGAAGTCGTCTTGTGGGCGATGGGCGCGGACATGCCGTTCTGGTCCACGCGCCAGGGGCTGCCGATGGCCCGCACGTCGACCGGCCATTTCCACATGGCGTGGTACGTCACCGAACCCGGGGTGTACTGCCTGAACATGGGCGCGTCCGCCCGCCGCGCCGCCGGTCGCGCCACCGCGCAGGCGCAGCTCACGATCGTCACCGCCACCGACGCCGCCGGAGCGCCGATCGACGCGTCAACCATCGTCCCGTGCGGACGCCGCGGCTCGGAAGCGCCGGTCGCGTCGCCGACCGCGGTCCCGGCGGCCGCCGCGGGCGGCCCCGCACATGTCGTCACGAGCGACCGCTACGAACTGCGGCCCCGGCTGGACGGCGACGCGCTCGCCGTCGACCTCGCGCAGTTCTCCGGCCGGGACCCGGGTTCCACCCGCCGCCCGGAGGATGTGGTCTTCTACCAGCGCGCGCCGAGGCTCCCGCCCACGGCGCCCTGGCAGTCGCCGAGCGGCGGCGACGTCGCCCAGTTGCGCCCCGGCACCTCGGGCCCGCAGCTCGGCTGGTCGACGACCCGGATCGCCGACGGCGACCTGCAGTGGCGGCTGGTTAACGTCGACGGCCCGGGCACCGTGACGATCGACGACGCCGTCTCCCGCACCCACGAGCAACGTCCGGTCCTCGGCGGCGGACAGAACACCTACACGCTGTGGCCGGGCTCGACGTCGGAGGGCACGTGGTCCTTCAGCGCTCCCGGCGTGTACTGCGTCGGCCTGGAGTGGCGCACCGACAACGGGGCGAGCGTGCAGCACAAGCTGACGTTCGCGATCGACACCCCGCCGGGAACGCCTGCGACGATCGATCCCGCGACGGTGAAGCCCTGCGCGCGTCCCGCCGGCGAGCCGGCGCGGCGCGTCCTGTCGACGGGCCACGTCGACTTGTCGGCACGCGTGCTCGAAGGGCGGCTCGAAGTGTCGATCGGGGACGACACAGCGGGGGCGCGCACGTACCGCGCGCCGGGCTCGGTCACCCTCGCCGCCCGGGCGGCGGCACGTCGCGCCGTTCCCGCGGACGCCGGCTTCGCGTTCCTGGGAGCAGCGGGGGACCCGGTCTGGGTGCTTCCGCAGACCCAGGACCCCGACCTGCTGTGGCCCGGCTGGAGCACCGAACGCATCCCGGCCGGCACGCTGCAGGGACCGTTGCGCTGGACGCTGCGAGCCGCCCGTGGACCGGGACACGTCGCGCTGTGGCAGAACGCCGACCTGGAAGGGGCACCGCGTGTGGTCTTCAACACGCGCGATGGCGTCCCGGACGCCGCGGACGTGCCCCTCGGAATCCACGCCCACGGCAACTGGGCGTTTTCACGCGAAGGCGTCTACTGCCTCGACGTCACGATGAGCGGCACCTATCGCTCAGGGCGCGTCCTGACCGCCGAGGCGACCGTGCTCGTCGCGGTCGGCGCCATCGACGCCGCGGCGGCCTCCGAGCGCGATTGCACCCCTGGCGTCGACCCAGTTCCCGACCAGGATCCGCCGCCAGGCAGCGACCCACCGGTCGACCAAGCGCCGCCCCCGGCGACGATCGTGCCCGCCCCGCCACCCGCACCCGCACCCGCGGTGACGCCGGTGCCGCGTCCGTCCGCGCCCAAGCTCACGATCGCGAAGCGCGTGCGGCTGAACACGAAGACGATCCGCGTCGACTGCCAGCTGGCCGCGGCCGGCCGGTGCACCGTCACGGCGACGCTCTCGCGTGCCACCGCTCGCCGTCTGGGTCTGCGTACCCTCACCATCGGCCGCGGCTCGGCGAGCCGGTCCGCCGCAGGCACCCACACGGTCACCGTTCGTCTGAGCACCAAAGCACGCAAGGCGCTGAGCCGATCCAAGCGCTCCGTCGCCGTCACCCTGACCGCCTCGACGGGCGGCGCGTCCACGACAAAGACCGTCGTGCTGCGGCGATGAGGGATTTCGGTGCTCGCCGGCGAGGAGGGTTGTCGCGAGGAGGACATACGCCGGCGAGCACCGGCTCCTAGAGGGTGAGCGGCACCCAGTATACGGGATTGTATCTCATTAGCAAGGCGTCCCCAGGAGGACGGCAGGCCGCCCCGAGCGAGGACGAGCGTGAAGAGCGACGCGAACGCGGCCCGGCGGGTACGCCGTAAGGAGCGGCCTTGCCCGATGGCAATTGCACTTGTCGCGTAGCCACGCTCGCGTCACGGTCCCAGCATGCATCGAACAAACGCTGCGGCGCACGAGGACAGTCCTTCGGCCGAGCTCTGGGAGTGGATCTACGAGAGCCGTACCCGGCCGCCGAATGGACGACCGAATCCCATCTTGGCCGAAATCTGTCAAGGCCGGTTGAAGATTGGGCCGGTTTGGCCGGTTGAAAAGTGGTCCACCTGAGCGAGAGCTTGGCT
>NZ_QPKJ02000010.1 GCF_003344625.1 Solirubrobacter deserti
CATCGAATGCCACCACGCGACGTCGTCCGTATGCACGACCGCGGCGTGCGACACCGCCCCGGCGAGCCGATGCGCGAGGGACGTCTTGCCCCCGCCGCTGCGGCCATCGATGGCGACGATCGGCGGGCGACCGTCCTTCGGCCCGGCCACGTCGAGCACGAGCGCAGCGAACGCGCTCAACGCTTCGACCCGCCACGGACCGGCCTGCGGCTCTCCCACACCGCCCTCGATGACTTCGAGCGTGCCAGCGGGACGCTCGCCCAGCACGAATGGGCAGCGCAACAAGCGGGCGCGAGGATCGGCATCCGGAGGGCGTGGGCCACTGGTGGCCGGAGGAGACGCCGGGGCCGGTCACTGAGGCTCTCACGGCCTTCTGGGGCGGAACTGCCGGATCCGGAAGGCGCTCCCGTGACCGACTCCCGCCGGTGAGCTTCACGTGACGGGCCGGAAGACCCCGATCAAGGCGAGCACCCCAAGCACGATGAAGATCGGGCCGATGATCAGCGCCATGGCGCCGGAGAGCCCGCGAGAGACCTGATCGTCCTGTCGGTTGAACATGCGAACCGCACGACCGGCGCGAGTCCTCCCGAGCGGATGCGCAGCGCCCGCCTCGTCGCGCCGGCGTTCCGCCTCGACCACGCGATCCCAGGTTCCTCCCCAATTCGTCAGGGTCGCCCAGCCGTGCAACAGCACGATGAACCCGAGCGGCGCCATCACGGCCAGTGACCGGCTCTCGGTCGCGGACGCAGAGGCGGCCGCAGCAGCCCACACCACCGGCATCGCGACGCGGCCGGCCGTGGTCGTCGGCAGGCGCGCCAAGGTGAGCAGGAAGAACACGACCGGCCCTGTACCCGCTCGGTCGCTGCACGACGCCGCGTGCGTCGCGAACCGGCTCGACCGCGTCGAAGGACGTCTATGCGCGCCCGCGTCGGCCGTCCTGGTCGTCAGGGATGCCGTCGCCGTCCCTGTCGGGGATGCCGTTGCACGTGCCCGGGCAGCCGCAGCGACCGGTCAACACCCACGACCCCGTCGGGCCGCCGCCGGTGAACGCGCCTTCCACCCGCAGCTTCTCGTTCTCGTCGTCGCCGCCGCCCAGTCGCACCTTCGTGACCGAACCGAAGATGCCGTTGCCGCGCTTGGGCTTGTCGCCGTTCCAGATCTGCAGCCGGCCTGGCGTGCCGGGCGTGTCGCGCGCGATGATCTGGATGCGCAGGTTGCCTCGGGTCTTGCCGCTGAGCACGACCGACGTTCCGCCGTAGCGCTTGTTGGGCTCTTTGCAGTTCATCATCCGGAACTTGCGCTCATAGCCGTCGATGCCCTTGAGGGTCAGCCAGGGGCGCAGGCCGGCCTGGGCCTGCGAGGGCAGCGCCACGCTTCCGGCGAGGACGCATGTGAGCACGATGAGGAGTCGCATGCTTCAGTGAAAGTGCCCGGGTCGGTGTCCAGATACTCCGGGCAGTTGGTGAACGGCTGCCGACTGACGCGCAGAGTGACGACGCCTCCTCGAGCGGTTCACCGGCGAGTCGCCGACCAACCGTCGCTGCGGCTACATTGCCGCCGGCATGAAGCGGCGAAGCGGACGGGAATGGGCGACGGTCACGCTGCTGCCGCTCGTATGGGTCGTCGGCGTGGTGCTGTTGTGGCGCTCACGGGCGTGGACCCTGCGCGACAAGGTCATCGGCACCCTGGTCGTCCCGGGCGGCCTCGCGTTCGTCATCTACGTCGCGATCGACGCAGCGCTGCTGCTCTACGGAGGCTGCGAGCCGCCGGAAGCCGGGTGCTCGGTAGCTCTGGACATCGATCCTGTCTCAGCGCTGATCTTGGGGTTGCTCACGATCCTGCCGCTCGTGTCTGCGGTCTACCTCGCGATCCGGGCGGACCTTCGCCGATCAACGTGACCGCTGGCTCGCCATCGCCTTCCGCTTCGGAGGACTACGGCCCGGCGGGGCAGGCGAGGCTCAGGCGAAGGCGGGCGAGTGCTCCGCCAGCAACCGTTCGAGCGCCGCGACCTCCAGGGGCGGCGCGAACAGGTAGCCCTGGCCGTGGTCGCAGCCGAGCTCGCGCAGGCGCTCCAGCTGGGTCTCGTCCTCCACGCCTTCGGCGATCGTGACCAGCCCGAGGCTGCGGCCCAGCTGGACCAGGGTCGCGATCAGCGGGTCGTGGGTGTCGCACGCGGAGATGAAGGTGCGGTCGATCTTCAGCGCGTTGACCGGGAACTGCTGCAGGTAGGCCAAGGACGAGTAGCCCGTGCCGAAGTCGTCGATCGCGATCCGGACGCCCGACGCGCGCAGCTCGCGCAGGGTCGCGGCGGCGGACTCGGCGTCGCGCATCAGCGCCGTCTCGGTGATCTCCAGAGACAGCAGGTCCGGGTCCAGGCCGGAGCGGCGCAGCGCGGAAGCGACCGTGCGCGTGAGCCCCGGGTCGTCGAGTTGGCGCGCGCTGACGTTGACCGAGATGCGGATCGGCGTGCCGGCGTCCAACCACTGGGCGGCCTGCTCGCAGGCGGTTTCCAGGACCCAGGCGCCGATGTCGACGATCACGCCCGACTCCTCCGCCAGAGCGATGAACTCGGCGGGCGGGATCAGGCCGCGGGTCGGGTGCTGCCAGCGCAGCAGCGCCTCGGCGGCGGGGACCTCGCCGGTCTGGAAGGAGATGATCGGCTGGTAGACGAGGAAGAGCTCGCTGCGGGCGAGCGCGCTGCGCAGGTCGGACTCGAGCTCGAGCCGCTCGTGGGCGGCGATGTGCATCTCGTGGCGGAACTCGGCGTAGCGGTTGCGGCCGGCGCCCTTGGCCTCATACAGGGCGATGTCGGCGTCGCGCAGCAGGTCCTTGGCGGCGTCGCGGTCGCCGGTGGCGATGCCGATGCTGGTGGTGATCGTGATCGGGCTGCCGGTGCCGAG
Source organism: Solirubrobacter deserti (assembly GCF_003344625.1). Taxonomy (GTDB): domain Bacteria; phylum Actinomycetota; class Thermoleophilia; order Solirubrobacterales; family Solirubrobacteraceae; genus Solirubrobacter; species Solirubrobacter deserti. The sequence continues at coordinate 2,901 of NZ_QPKJ02000010.1, forward strand.
GTCGAAGGGCTCCTGCAGCACGCGCACGATGCGGCCGGCGATCTTCTCCGCGCCGCCCTCGACGAGCACGACGAACTCGTCGCCGCCGAGGCGGCCGATCGTGTCGGTCTCGCGCAGGACGCTGGAGATCCGCGCGGCGACGACGCACAGCAGCTCGTCGCCGGCGGGATGGCCGAACGTGTCGTTGACGCCCTTGAAGCCGTCGAGGTCGATGAACATGGCCGAGACCTCGGTGCCGGCGTGGCGCGCCTTCCGCAGCATCTGCTCGGTGCGGTCCATGATCAACGCGCGGTTCGGCAGCCCGGTCAACGCGTCGTGCAGCGCCTGGTGGCGCAGCTGGCCGGTCTTCTCCTCGACCATCTTCAGTGCGCGGGCGCGGCCGCGGGCGAGCACCTGCATGAGCACGAACGCGAGCAGGCCGAGCGCGAGCCAGACGAGCAGGCACACCGTGGCCTGGACTTCTGGGTCGCCGATGCCGGTCGGCTCGGCGCCGGTGATCGTCACGGTCCAGCGGCCGTCGGCCTCGACGGACATGCGCTGGGTGACGCGATCGCCCCGCGCGGGCCGCCCGAACCGCGCGACCGACGCGCTGTGCATGGTCTCCGACAGGGTCCGGAACGCGGCGCCGGCACCGGTCGGGATGCGGTACTCGGGCACGGCGGCGTGCTCGCGCTCGAGGCTGACGGCGACGCCGCCCTGCCGCGAGACGGCGGAGGCGAGGATCGGCTCGGCGTCGAACAGGCCGATGATCCAGCCCGTCGCGCTCTCGCGGCGCGCGTCCAGCGAGCGCGGCACGCCGCCGCCCGCGTAGACCGGCGCGATCACCTCGAACATCTCGTGGCCGTGGCTGGAGGTGACGACGAACGCGCTGAACTCGCCCGAGTCGCGCGTCTCGCCCAGCAGCTTGGTGAGCTGGCAGAGATCAAGGCCCGGGACGGTCAGCTCGTCGAGCGTCTCCGCCATGCCCGGCCCAGCGACGCTCAGCTTGGGCAGGCAGTAGTACGGGCGCTCACCGGCGGGGTAGACGTCGGTGCGGCGCTCGCGCACGAGCTCCACGTAGCTGAAGCCGGCCACGCCGGCGAAGCGCTGGTCGACGTCCATCGAGTGGTACCAGCGCTTGAACTCGGCGTCGGTCATCTCGGGACGCGAGCCGAGCAGCGTGCGGGCCGCGAGCGTGAGGTCGTCCATGCGCCGCACCGCGGTGGTCACCGACGCGCCGATCGAGCCGGCCTGGGCGCTGAACGCCTGGTCGTTCTGGCGCTTGACCTGCGCGCGCCACAGCCCCGCGGTGGTGCCGGCGAGCGGGACGAAGACGGCAAGCAGCAGCCAGGCCGTCCACGTGCGGGCCTTGGGTGAGATCGCCTTGCGTCGCAGATTCGGCACCGACCCGGATAGTCGGCTGAACCCCGCGACGCTTGATCGTCAGTTGTCGATCGCGGCGACCCGGAGGCGGGCTTCCGCGAGCGCCTCCTCGGCCTGCCAGCGCAGCTCCTGCAGCAGGTCGCGCCCGTGCATCTGGGCCATCAGCGTCTGGTCCAGCAGCCGGGCGAGGTCGGAGTCGCGCGCCTCGGCGAGCCGCTGCTCGGCCTGCTCGACCGCCGCCGCCAGGGCCGGCGCGGGACCCGCGCTCGTCGCGACGGGAACCGCGTACGGGGACGTCTCCCACTGGCGCACGAGGTTGCCGATCGCCTCCGCGTCGCCCCTGCTGTAGGCGGCGTTGAGCTGCTTCATGAACGCCTCGGCGTGCTCGCGCCCGGCCGCGTCCGCCTGCAGGTCGGGGTGGATGCGCTTGGCGGCGTCCCGGAACAGCGTCTTGAGGTCGTCGCTCGGGGGCGGAGCGGCGACCGGCACGGAGGCCATCGCGGTCGTGGTCTCGCGGTAGCGCCGCTCGGCGCGCGCCGCTTCGGGCGTCCCGCGCGCGAGCTTGGCCTGCAGCTCCTGCACCTGCACGTCGATCACGCCGACCCGCGCGAGGTACTCGGCGTGGAAGGCCTGCAGCTCGCTCTGGAGCGTCGCGTGCTCCATCTCGAGCTCCGCGAGCCGGTCGCGCAGATCAGGCGCGGCCACGGGCGAGGTCGATCAGGCGGTCGAGGATGCGCTCGCCGTCGACGCGCAGCCCGTTGTGGTCGTACTCGCTGGTGATCCACGCGCGCATGCGCGGGACCATCTCCGCCGTCTGCTCCGCGAACCGGCGCTCGACGTAGAGGTCCTCGGTGTAGATCGTCGCCGCCACCGGGACCTCGTTTGCCCGCAGCACGGCCTCGTCGAACAGCCGCGGCCACTCGTGGGCGGCGAGCGCGTCGGCGGTCGCGCGCCGCGCGCCCTCGAACATCGAAGGCAGGATGTGCTCGGCCGTGAAGTACTCCGGCGGCATCTCGGGCCGCACGCGCTGCGCCGACCAGTTGGTCGCGAAGCCGTCGGCCCAGCACGCCTCGTGCAGCAGCCCGTAGATCGGGTTGCGCTCGAGGCCGAGCGGATCGCGCGCGTCCGCCTTGAACGCGGGAGAGTCCGGCGGGAGCTCGAGGACGTGGTGCACGCGCTCGAAGCCGTCGCTCATGCCGAGCCAGTTGCCGAGTGAGCGGAAGCGGTCGGGCAGCGCCAGCATCCGCTCGCGGTCCTCGGGGTAGCGCTCGTAGTAGCGCCGGCTGCGCTCGCGCACGCGCTCCCAGGTGGCGCTGAAGATGTCGTCCACGTGCACGCCGATGCCGGGCACGCCACCCGTGATGAACGCCTCGCGCAGACCCTCCGGCGCGAACGACAGGTAGGTGAGGAGCGTGATGCCGCCGTAGCTCTGGCCGAGCACGCTCCACGGCCCCGAGCCGAGCGCCTCGCGGATGACCTCGCAGTCGCGCACGATGCTGTCGGCGCGGAAGTGGATCAGGTACTCGGCGCTCTCATCGCCTCCCGCCGGCGTCGAGCGGCCCGTGCCGCGCTGGTCGAGCAGCAGGACGCGGAAGTCCTTCAGCGCCCGGTCGAGCCAGCCGGGGCCGCGCGGCGTGCCGGTCGGGCGCGGGGACTCGAAGCCCGGGCCGCCCTGCAGGTACACCAGCCACGGCCGCTCACGCCCGTCCGGGTCGGCCACCTCGCGCGCGAAGACGGTGATCGTCTCGCCCGGCGCGCCGTGGTCGAGCGGGACCTCGAACTCGTGCTCGGCGACGAACAGGCCCGGGATCATCCGAGGAAGCTCCAGAACTGCGCCGCCCAGCGCTCGCGGGCGTCCAGCGGCGGGAAGTGGCCGGACTCCTCGTAGATGGTCATCTCGACGCGGCCGCCGCGCGCCTCGTACTCGCTGAGCACGGCACGGATCTGCTGGACCATCGGCTGCGGCGGGAACGTGTCCGCGCCGGGCCAGCCGGGGACGACGCCGAGCGAGCCGAGCGTGCCCATCTCCCACGGCGACCCGTCGGCCACGACGATGTCCTGCGCGCCGTGCGTCCACAGGATCGGGGGCTTGGGGTCGACGTCGACGATGTCCGCCCAGTTGCAGTACTTGGGGGAGAGCGCGTTGAGGATGCCGCGCGTGCCGGGCGCGACGCCCGGCCAGTGCTCGGAGGTGGCCGTGTCGCCCGGGTAGCCGTCGTCACCCGTGAGCGACTTGAGGATCTCGCCGAGCAGCAGCTCCTCGCGCTTGGGCGGCTCGCGGTGTCCGACGCGCCAGTAGGACGTGTTCATCACGTTCCGCGGGGCGGTGTCGCCTTCCTCTGACCGGTCCCCGGCCGCGACGCGCGCGGCGAACTCCGGGTTGCCGGTGCCGCCCCCGGAGCCCGCGAAGTCGTCGAAGTGGGGTGTGCCGTCGAGCGCCACGCCGCCGTAGCCGTACGGGCTGACCGGGTCGATGAACGTCAGAGAAGCTACGGGATGCTCCATCGCGTAGTGGGCGATCGCCGCGCCGCCCGTGCTCCAGCCGGCGAGGTGGGGAGGAGCGGTGGTGCCGAGCGCCTGCAGCAGCGCGTGCACGTCGTCGGCCCAGTCGCGCAGGCCGCGCGTGGCGTCGATCGGCGCGCGGTCGGAGTCCCCGAACCCACGCATGTCCGGGGCGATCAGCCGGTAGCGCTCCGGCGCGTCCTCGAACAGGTGCTCATAGAAGCGGCCCGTCGAGAGGTTGCCGTGGATCAGGACGACCGGCGTGCCGTCCTCGGGTCCGGACTCGTGCACCTGCAGCGTGAGCCGGGCCGTATCGATGCGTGAGGAGCGCATCGCGCGAGCCTATAGGGATAACGTTCGCCATCCACCGGGAACAGGAGAGCCAATGTCGTCAGTGAACGGATCGGGTGAGGGTCACGGAGCATCGGTGAAGCGGGTCGAGGATCCGCCGTTCCTGCGCGGTGCCCGGCCGTACACCGACGACGTGCGCAACGAGGGCGCGCTGTACGCCGTGTTCGTGCGCTCGGGGATCGCGCACGGGCTGATCACGAGCATCGACGCCGACGAGGCGAGGGCCGCGCCGGGGGTCGTCGGCGTCTACACCGCGGCCGACTTGAACCTCGGCCCGTTCCCCACGGCGGGTCCGCCGGTGGACACGCCGGAGGAGATGCGCCGGCCGATGCTGGCGTCCGGCCGCGTGCGGTTCGTCGGCGAGCCGGTCGTCGTGGTCGTCGCCGAGACGCGCGCGCAGGCCGTCGACGCCAGCCAGCTCGTGTGGGTCGACTACGAGGACCTGCCGGTGCTGGTCGACATGACCAAGGCGCTCGACGCCGACGCACCGCTGCTGTTCCCGGACGCGCCGAACGGCAACCTGGCGGCCACCGGGCCGACGGGCGAGGACGCGCTCTCCGACGCCGAGGTGCGCGTGGGCGCGCGCCTGGTCAACCAGCGCGTCGCCGCCGTGCCGATGGAGCCGAGCGCCGCGCTGGCCATGCCCGACCCGGACGTCCCGGGCGGCTTCATCCTGTACACGCCCTCGCAGGGTCCGCACGCCTACCAGGGCACGATCTGCGCCTCCACCGGGCTCGAGAAGGAGCAGCTGCGCGTCATCTCCACCGCGACCGGCGGCGGCTTCGGCGCCCGGATCGCGTGCTACCCGGAGCAGGTCGTGGTCGTCGCGCTCGCGCGGGAGCTGGGCCGCGCCGTGCGCTACGTCGAGACGCGCTCGGAGACCATGCTCGAGATGCAGCACGGGCGCGCGCAGGTGCAGGACGTCGAGATCGGCGGCACGCGCGACGGCAAGGTCACCGGGCTGCGCGTGCGCGTGATCGCCGACGCGGGCGCCTATCCCGCCGACGCCGCGCTGATGCCGATGCTCACCGGCCTGATGTCGAGCGGCGTCTACGAGATCCCGAAGATCGACTTCCACTTCGACTGCGTGGTCACCAACACGACGCCGATCGGTGCCTACCGCGGCGCCGGGCGCCCCGAGGCGACGGCGCTGGTGGAGCGCGCCATCGACATGTTCGCGGCCGAGATCGGGATGGACCCGGCCGAGGTGCGGCGCAAGAACTTCATCACCGAGTTCCCGCATCAGACCGTCATGGGCGCCAACTACGACTCGGGCGAGTACGTGGCGGCGCTGGACAACTGCCTGGCCAACGCGGGCTACGAGGGGCTGCGTGCCGAGCAGGCGCAGCGGCGCCAGCGCGGGGACGTCAAGCAGCTCGGGCTCGGCCTGTGCTCCTACGTCGAGTGGACCGGGTTCGGCTCCGAGCTCGGGACGTGCACGGTGCAGGAGGACGGCACGGTGCTCGTGACCGCGGGCACGTCCTCACACGGCCAGGGCCACGAGACCTCGTACGCGCAGCTCGTGTCGGGGACGCTCGGGATCCCGATGCGGGACATCAAGGTGGTCCAGTCCGACACCAAGCTGGTCAAGCGCGGCGCGGGCACGATGGGCTCGCGCTCGCTGCAGGTCGGCGGCACGGCCGTCCAGAACGCGACCGACGACGTGCTCGAGAAGGCCAAGAAGCTTGCCGCGCACCTGTTGGAGGCCGACACCGGCGACATCCAGGTCGTCCACGGCGAGGGCCTGGCCGTCGCCGGCTCGCCTGCGTCGGCGATCCCGTGGGCCGAGCTCGCGCGCGCCGCGGCCGACCCCGCGCGCCGGCCCGAGGGCTTCGAGGGCGGGCTCGAGTCCGAGAACGACTTCGAGACGCCGGACGCGACGTACCCCTTCGGCACGCATCTGGCCGTGGTCGAGGTGGATGTGGAGACCGGCATGGTCGACCTGGTGCGCCACATCACGGTCGACGACGCGGGCCGGATCGCGAACCCGATGCTGGTCGAGGGCCAGGTCCACGGCGGCATCGCCCAGGGCGTCGCGCAGGCGCTGTTCGAGGAGATCGCGTTCGACGAGGACGGCAACAACGTCACCGCCAACCTCGCCTCCTACGCGATCCCGAGCGCCGGCGACCTGCCGAACTTCGAGACCGAGCGCACGCAGACGCCGACGCCCCGCAACCCGCTGGGGGCGAAGGGCATCGGCGAGGCGGGCGCGATCGGCGCCACGCCGGCGGCCTGGAACGCCGTGATCGATGCGCTGTCGCACATGGGCGTGCGCAACATCGACATGCCCGCGACTCCGCAGCGCGTCTGGCAGGCGATCAGCGCGGCAGCGGGCTGAGACGCAGCGCGGCTCGGCGCGGGCGGTCGCTCGCGCTGAGCTGGGCCGCGCGGCGGTGCAGCAGCTCGACCGCACCCGCGGAGCGCGAGAACGGGTCGGCGATGGCCGCTCCGTCGCGGGCGGAGATGGCCGCGATGAGCGCACCATCCTCGATCGCGATCAGCTGCGGGGCGGTCGGGACGACGGAGCTGTCGAGCGCGGCGAGGCGGGCCAGGGCGGCGGCGTCGTGGGTGTCGGCGAAGCGGATGACGGTGGACATGGGAAGCATGGTGCGGGACCGCCGCGATCATGTCCAATGATGATCTGCTGGTTCTGGCATAATGTCGCGTAATGCTCGATCTGAAGCTCTTGACGACCTTTCGCGAGGTCGCCGTGCGCGGGTCCTTCAGTGAGGCCGCGGCGGCACTCGACTTCACCCAGCCGGCGGTGTCCCAGCACATCTCGCGGCTGGAGGCGGCGCTCGGCACGCGCGTGCTGGAGCGCAGCGCGCGCGGCGTGACGCTCACGCCCGCGGGCGAGGTGCTGGTGCGCGAGGCGTCGGCGCTGCTGAACGCGGCGAAGCGCGCCGAGGACGCGGTGCGCGAGGCGGCCGGAATCGGGCGCGCGCAGGTCCGGGTGGCGGCGTTCGCGTCCGCCGCGGCGGGGCTGCTGCCGACGGCGACGCGCGAGCTGCGCGCGCGCCGGCCGGAAGCCGAGCTCGCGCTGACGGTGTGCGACGAGGAGCCCGCGCTGGACGCGCTGCAGTCCGGGCGCGTCGACGTGGCCACGATCGTGCAGTCGCCGCTGTCGCCGAGCACGCCGCGCGCCGGCGTGGACTATCTGCCGATCGCCGACGACGAGATGCGGATCGCGGTCGCCGCCGACCATCCGCTCGCCACGCGCACGTCGATCACGCTCGAGGAGCTGTGCGACGAGCCGTGGCTGATCGCCGAGACCACCGGCACGTGCGCGGACTCCAACGTCGTCTTCAACGCGTTCCGCGGCGCGGGCTACGAGCCCAACGTCCGCTTCCAGTCCGACGACTACCAGGCGCTGCAGGGGATGGCGGCCTCGGGGATCGGCGTGGCCATGATCCCGACGCTCGCACTCATCAGCTCCCGCTCGGACGTGGTCGTGCTGCCGGTCCGGGGCCGCGCGCCTGCCCGGCAGATCCTCGCCGCCGTGCGCACGGGGGAGGACAGCCCGCTGGTCGATCACATGGTCGCTTCGCTGCGCGCGGCGGCGCACACGCTGGCCGGGCGGCCGGCGCTGTCGGTCGTCGCTTAGAGGCGCTCGCGCAGGTCGGCGGCGATCTCGTCCATGGGACGGTCGCCGTCGATGCGCACCAGCACGCCGGCGTCGCGGTAGTGGTCGACGAGCGGGAGCGTGTCCTCGGTGTATTCGTGCAGGCGCTGCTCGATGACCTCGGGCGTGTCGTCCTCGCGGCCGCGGTCGAGCAGGCGCCGCTTGACGACGTCGAACGGGACGTCGAGGAAGACGACGACGTCGAAGTCCACGCCCTCGGCCTGCGCGAGGCGGCGCGGGAAGCCGTCGAGGACGTAGTGCTCGTGCGTGGCCAGGATGGGGCGGATGGCTTCGGTGACCAGCGCGTCCGGAGCGAGCTTGCCGGCCCGCAGGTAGCCGTCGACCTCGCGGCCGAGCGGCGTGTCCCCGGCGACCGCGGCGCGCAGCAGGTCGCCGGAGGAGATGTGCTCGCACCCGAGGTGTTCGGCCAACCGCACGCCCTGGGTTCCCTTGCCGCCGCCGGGCGGCGCGAGCATCAGCACTCTCATTCGTGAACGACCCTAGCGGCTTGTCGGCCAGCTCGAACCCGCGTGTGTGGTGATCCACATTGGCCGCCGCGCGGGCGGGATGGAAGATCGCTGCATGCTCCCGCACCTGTCCGACGACCTGTACCTGACCGACGGTGGGATCGAGACCGTCCTGATCTTCGACGAAGGCCTCGACCTGCCGCTGTTCGCTGCGTTCCCGCTGCTGGAGCACGAGGAAGGGCTGGCGGTGCTGCGGCGCTACTACACGCCGTTCGTGGAGCTGGCCGCGGCGCACGATGCGGGCTTCGTGGCCGAGACGCCGACGTGGCGCGCCTCACCACGCTGGGCGAAGGAGCTCGGCTACTCGAACGCGCAGCTGGATCAGCTCAACCGGCGCGCGGTCGAGCTCATGGCCGAGCTGCGCGAGCGCTACCCGCGGGTCCTGATCAGCGGCTGCGTCGGGCCGTCGGACGACGGCTACAACCCCACTGCACTGCTCACCGCGGAGGAGGCCGAGGCCTACCACGCGGTGCAGATCGGGTCGTTCGCCGCGGCCGACATGGTCACCGCGATCACGATGACCTACGCCGCCGAGGCGATCGGCATCGTGCGGGCGGCCGCCCGGGCGGGGCTGCCGGCCGTGATCTCCTTCACGGTCGAGACGGACGGGCGGCTGCCGTCTGGGCAGGCGCTGGGCGACGCGATCGCGGAGGTCGACGCCGCCGCGTGGCCCGCCTACTACATGGTCAACTGCGCGCATCCGACGCACTTCGAGGCCGTGCTCGACGGGCCGTGGGCATCACGCGTGCGCGGCGTGCGCGCGAACGCCTCCACGCTGTCGCACGCGGAGCTCGACGAGGCCGAGGAACTGGACGCGGGCGACCCGGCCGACCTCGCCGCGCGCTACGCCACGCTTCCGTTGACGCTGAACGTGGTCGGCGGCTGCTGCGGGACCGACGTCCGCCACGTCGCGGCCATCGCCGACGAACTCAAAGGTGCCCGGCACGTTTAGGTTGGGTGCGTGAACCAGGAGATCCGTTTCTGCGCGGTGCCGGGCGGACGCGTCGCGTACGCGACGCTCGGTGACGGGCCACCGCTGGTCGTCCCCGCGCCCTGGGTCTCCCACCTCGAGTGCGACTTCGAGCAGCCGGAGTACCGGGCGTTCATGTCCTCGCTGGCCGAGCGCTGGACGGTGCTGCGCTACGACCGGCTCGGCACGGGCCTGTCCGACCGGGTCGCGCCGGTGGACGACCGGACGACGCTCGCAGCGATCGTCGACCACGTCGGCCTGGCGGCGTTCGACGTGTTCGGCATCTCGGCCGGCGCGGTCACCGCGCTCCGGTACGCCGCAGAACACCCGGATCGCGTGCGCTCGCTCGCGTTGTTCGGCGCGTTCGCCGACGGCGCCGGGATCGCGCCGCCGGAGCTGCGGGCCGCGATCGTCGCGACCGTCCGCGCGCACTGGGGCGCCGGGGCGCGGATGCTCGCCGACGTCTGGATGCCCGGCGCGAGCGCCGCGTTGCGGGAGCGCATCACGGCGCTGCAGCGCGCCGCCGCCTCGGCCGACGTGGCCGCGGCGACGCTGGAGGCCGTGTACGCGACCGACCTGCGCCCGCTCGTGCCCCACGTCACGGCGCCCGCGCTGGTGATGCACCGCCGCGACGATCGCGCGGTGCCGTACGCGCTCGGCCGCGACCTGGCCGCGCGGCTTCCCGATGCCCGCTTCGTCCCGCTCGACGGTGCGATGCACCCGCCCTGGCTCGGCACACCCGCACCGGTGCTCGCCGCGCTGCTCGACGAGCCGGCCGAGCCCGGCGACGCGCTCTCGCCCCGCGAGCGCGAGGTCCTCGCGCTGGTCGGCGCCGGGCTCTCGGACGCCGAGATCGCCGAGCGGCTGGTCCTCAGCCCGCACACCGTCCACCGCCACGTCGCGAACATCCGCGCCAAGCTCGCGCAGCCGTCCCGCGCTGCCGCTGCCGCCTACGCCGCGCGCCGCGGGCTGATCTAGCCGAGCGCGGGGAGGCGTGGCGGGGCGGCGCGGAGCGGGGCGGCGCGCCGCCGCGACGGGTGCGCCCGCCACGATCGCGGCGCGCGCTCGTCTACGCGGCCACGCGCGCGGCGGCCACGCGCGCGGCGCGCGCCCGGCCCGCGGCGACGGCGAGCGGCGCGGTCGCGCCGCTCATCGGGTCCGGGCCCATGGCGGCGACGTCGCCCGCGTCCGCGTCGATCACCAGGCCGTCGCGCACTTCCGCGCGCAGGGCCGCCAGCCAGACCGCCTCGACGGCGGTCTCCGGCCGGGACGTGAGCGGGACGATGACCACCGCGTACCCGTCGAGGACGTCCGCGTTGGTCGCCGAGCCGAGCGCGCCGTCGATGAAGCGGCGGCCGCCGATCGTGACCGGCGGCCGCAGGCCTGGCACCGCGCGGGATGCGGCGACGGCACGCGCCAGCGGCACGCCGTCGTCGGGGCCGAATACGACCCGCTCGCCCGTGTCCGCGTCGATCGCGACCACGCGCAGCGCCGCCGGCCACGCGTCCGTGGGCACCAGGGCCCCGATCCGCGCGACGAACGCGTCCTCGTCGCCCCGGGCGTGCGCGACCGCGAAGGCGCCGAGCGCGCGCCGCCGCTCGGTCAGCGAGCCCTCCGCCGCCTGCCACAGCGCGCCGAGCACCGAAAAGGAGGAGCCGGGGAGGCGGGTCGGCGCGACGCACGGGTTGCGACGCGCGTGGATCGACGCGTCGGCCCGCGGGTCAACGCCGAGCGCGAGCCGCGCCGCGACGAGCGCACCGGCCGACGTGCCGAGGATCGTGTCCGCTCCGCGCAGGTCCCAGCCCAGGTCGGCGAGGCCGGCCAGCACGCCGACCTCCCACGCCACGGCGCGCTCACCACCCGCCCCCAGGGCGACCGAGAGCCCGCGCCGGTCATCAGCTCGCGCGCAGCGGCCGCTCGGCGGCGCCGCGCTCACGGCGGCGCCTCGTCCGGGCCACCGGCGCTCGCCGCCGGGCCGGGCTCCGCTGGCCGCGCTCACGGCCGCGCCTCGCCGATCACCAGCGGCGCCACCAGCGCGGGCATGCCGCGCCAGCGCGCCTCGCCGGCCGTCACCGTCATCCCGCCCGCGCGCAGCAGCTCGAGCGTCGGCTGGTTGCAGCGGCAGCCCGCAGCGACCGCGCGCCAGGGCGTCGCGAGCCGGTCCTGCCAGCGCGCGAGCCGGTGCGAGCCCGAGCGCACGTGCTCGATGAACACCAGCCGCCCGCCGGGGCGCAGGACGCGGCGCAGCTCGCGGATCGCGGCGGCGGGATCGGCGACCGTGCACAGGACCATGGTCGACACGACCGCGTCGAACGACCCGTCTTCGAACGGGAGCGCCTCGGCGCCGGCCCCGATCACGGGCCGCGCGCCGGCGCGGCGACGCAGCCGCCGCGCCATCGCCGCGTCCGGCTCGGTCAACACCACCTCGAGGCCGTCGGGATAGTGGGGGAGGTTGAGGCCGGTCCCGGCGCCGACCTCCAGCACGCGGCCGCGCAGACTGCGCAGCGCCTCGCGGCGGCGGGCGGCCATCCCGCGCCGCTCGCCGAGCGCGAGCGCGGAGTCGTAGATCAGGGCGAAGAGCATCGCACGGTTCTACGGCCGCGCGCGCCTCGCGTCATCGCCGATTCCGGCCATCGCACCCGAGGATGGCCCGCAAGCTAAAGGGTGCCGGGCACCGCTATCGACGCGCCCAGCCGGACCAGAGGCCGGGCGGCGGATCGTCCTCGTCGTCGCGATCGCGCTCGTGGCCGCGGTAGCGGTCGTCGTCGTCCCAGCGGCCCGAGGACGAGCCGGGCGGAGGCGTCCACAGCGGCTTCGGCGGCTCGCGGCGGGGCGGCTCGGGCTCGCGCGGTTCCCGCGGCAGCGGGCGTGTGTCCTCCTCCGGCGGCCAGGGCCGGAGCGGGCGCGTCTCGGCCTCGGTGGCCGCGGCCGACGGGCGCTGCCACGACGAGAAGGTGTCTGGCTCGGGCGTCCACAGCGGCGGCAGATCGGCATCCGCGACTCGCGGTGCGGCGACCACCGGCGCCACACGCTTGCGCTGCCAGTTGTCCAGCAGCATGAACACCAGGCCGCCCACCACGGCGGCGAGCACGATCGACAGCGCGACAGTCATCGGCTCCATAGCGTAGTTACCCTGCGCCGATGGACGACGAGGAGCTTCTCGCCCGCATCCGTGCCGGCGACGAGGCCGCCTTCAACGCGCTCGTCGCTCGCTACGGTCCCCTGATGCTGCGGATCGCGCTCAGCCACACGCCCAGCCGGGCGGTCGCGGAGGAGGTCGTCCAGGAGGCGTGGCTCGGGGTCGTCCAGGGCCTGCCGAAGTTCGAGGGCCGCTCGTCCCTGAAGACCTGGATCCTGCGCATCGTCGCCAATCGCGCGCGCACACGTGGGGAACGCGAGCGTCGCAGCGTCCCGTTCGGCGACGACCGACCCGTGGTCGACCCGAGCCGGTTCACGCCGGAAGGCGCCTGGGGCGTCCCGCCGACCGAATGGCCCGAGGACCGGCTGCTGCAGGCCGAGACGCTCGAGCGGGTGAACGCCGCCATCGACCGGCTGCCGCCGCGCCAGCAGGAGGTGCTCGTCCTGCGCGACGTCGAGGGCTGGCAACCGGCCGAGGTCGGTGAGGCACTCAACCTCACCGACGGCAACCAGCGCGTCCTGCTGCACCGCGCCCGCGCCAAGGTGCGCGAGGAGCTCGAGCGCTACTTCCAGGAGGCGGCGTGATCCGCTGCCGCGAGGTCGTCGAGCTCGTCACGGACTACCTGGACGACGCGTTGCCGCCGACGCGGTACCAGGACGTCGCCGCGCACCTGCAGCACTGCGACGGCTGCCACGCCTTCGTGGAGCAGATCCGGGTCACGATCGGCCTCGTCCGCCGAAACTTCACAAGCGCGATGGAAAACTGACATGAGGTTTCTCAAGTCGGCGGACACATGACCGATGAACGGGTCAAATGCCCGGACCCACGAAGAAGCCGACTCTCGCCCAGATCGCCGCGCTCGCTGGCGCCGGCGCCACGGCCGCAGCGGCGGCTTCCGTGGCCCGGGCGCACAAGCGCGTCCTGAGCTCGGCCACCACCACCACCACCTCGCCCGCCCCGGCTCAGGGGCATGGCCAGTTCGCCACGGACTCCGCGTTCGTCGCGCTGATCGAGGCCGTCGCGGCCGCCACCGCCAACGTCGAGCACGTCGACGACGCGCTGATGGCCTGCGTCGAGCACGTCTGCCGCTGGACGGGCTGGCCCGTCGGCCACGTGTACTTCGCGGGCAAGGAGGACCACGAGCCGCTCAAGCCGTCGCACCTCTGGCACCTCGGTCACCCGACCAAGTTCGAGGCCTTCCGCGCGCTGACGGAGGCCACGGACCTGCCGAGCGGCATCGGCCTGCCGGGCCGCGTCGCCGCCACCGGCCGTCCCGCCTGGATCGTGGACGTCCAGTGCGACCCGAACTTCCCGCGCGCGGAGGTCGCCACCGAGGTGGGTCTCAAGGGCGCGTTCTGCTTCCCGATCCCGATCGGCGACCGGACGTTCGCCGTCATCGAGTGCTTCTCGGTCAACGCCGTCACGCCGGACGACCGCCTGCTCGAGGTCACCGCGCACATCGGCCGCCAGCTCGGCCGCGTGATCGCCTCCGCGCAGCTGGCCGAGGCCCTGCGCGAGTCCGAGAGCCGCTTCCGCTCGGTCGCCGAGTCCGCCACCGACGCGATCGTGGCCGCCGACCAGAACGGCGACATCATCTCCTGGAACCGGGGCGCCGAGCTGATGTTCGGCTACGGCGAGGACGAGGTCCGCGGCCAGGCGCTCTCGATCCTCATGCCGGAGCGCTTCCGCCCGATGCACGACGCCGGCATCAAGCGCGTCGCCGAGGGCGGCGTCGCCGCTTCGCGCCTGCTCGGGCAGACCGTCGAGGTCGTCGGGCTGCGCAGCGACGGCCGTGAGTTCCCGCTCGAGCTCTCGCTCGCGATGTGGGAGAACGCCGGCCAGCGCTACTTCAGCGGCATCATCCGCGACATCTCCGAGCGCAAGAAGGCCGAGGAGAAGCTCAAGGCGATCCTCGAGACCGCGCCGGACCCGATCGTCGAGGTCAGCCCCGACGGCACCATCGCGATCGCCAATGCCCGCACGGACAAGCTGTTCGGCTACGACCGCGAGCAGATCGTGGGCCGCCCGGTCGAGGAGCTCTTCGCCGAGCGCACCCGGACGCTGGTCGCCGAGCGCTTCCGCGCCGTGCTGTGCAGCAAGGCCAAGGACTCCCAGGTCGCCCTCGGCATGGGCCTCGAGCTGTGGGGTCAGCGCCAGGACGGCACCGAATTCCCGGTCGACGTCACGGTCTCCCCGCTGCAGACCGACGACGGCACGGTCCTCACCGCGATCATCCGCGACATCACCGAGCGCAAGCGCTTCGAGAACCAGCTCCAGCACCTCGCCGACCATGACGCGCTGACCGAGCTCTTCAACCGCCGCCGCTTCGACCAGGAGCTGGCCGAGTTCGTCTCCTATGCCGCCCGCTACGGCGGCCAGGGCGCGCTCTACCTGCTCGACCTGGACCGCTTCAAGTACGTCAACGACACCCGCGGCCACAAGGCCGGCGACGAGGTCATCCGCGCGGTCGGCCGCGCGCTGCATGACAGCGTCCGCAAGACGGACGTCGTGGCCCGCCTCGGCGGTGACGAGTTCGCCGTCCTGCTGCGCGACGCCGACCGCGACACCGCGGAGCGCATCGCCGAGGGCATGCTCGAGACCATCCGCGAGCGCCGCCTGCCGCTCGAGGGTCAGCGCATCTCGATGACGACCTCGATCGGCATCGTCTGCTTCGGCGACGAGGAGCCCCGCGGCGAGGACCTGATGGTCCAGGCCGACCTCGCGATGTACGCGGCCAAGGAGGCCGGCGGCAACCGCTACCACGTGGCCGCCAACGACGGCGGCGAGTACGTCTCCGGCATGCAGGTCCGCCTCAACTGGGCCGACCAGATCCGCCGCGCGCTCGACGAGGACCGCTTCGTCCTGTACTGCCAGCCGATCCTCGAGCTGGCGAGCGACCAGATCACCCAGTACGAGCTGCTGCTGCGCATGATCGGCGACGACGGCGAGATCGTCATGCCCGCCGCCTTCATCGACACCGCCGAGCGCTTCGGGCTCATCCAAGAGATCGACCAGTGGGTCGCGCGCAAGGCGATCCACCTGCTGGCCGAGCACGACGTCCGCCTCGAGGTCAACGTCTCCGGCAAGTCGATGGGCGACCTGGCCATCCCGGAGCTGGTGGAGCGCGAGATCGCCGCCACCGGCATCGACCCCTCCCGCCTCGTGTTCGAGATCACCGAGACCGCCGCGATCGCCAACATGGAGCAGGCGCGTGCCTTCGCCGAGCGCCTGACGCGCCTGGGCTGCCGCTTCGCGCTCGACGACTTCGGCGCCGGCTTCTCGAGCTTCTACTACCTGAAGTACCTGCCGCTGGACTACCTGAAGATCGACGGCGACTTCATCCGCTCGCTCACGTCGAGCGTGACCGATCAGCTCGTCGTGAAGTCGATGGTCGACATCGCGCGCGGCATGGGCATGAAGACGATCGCCGAGTTCGTGGAGGCGCCGGAGACGGTCGCGATGCTCCGCGAGAAGGGCGTCGACTACTCGCAGGGCTACTTCCATGGCGCGCCGCGTCCGGTCAAGACCGAGTTCGCCAAGGGTGCCGGGCGCCTGGTGGTGGCCCGATGAGTGGTGCTGGTCGCCCAGGGTCCGCCGGCGAGCACGAGCTGCAGGAGAAGCTCGGCACCGTCAAGCGCGCCCACGCGTTCTACGACAACCAGGTGCTCGACCACCTGACGCCGCTGATGCGCGAATTCATCGAGCGGATGACGATGGCGTTCATCGCCACGTCGGACGCGCACGGCGAGTGCGACTCCTCGTTCCGCGCCGGCCCCCCGGGCTTCGTGCGCGTGATCGACGAGAAGACCGTCATGTGGCCCGAGTACAAGGGCAACGGCGTGATGGCGTCGATGGGGAACATCTCCGAGAACGGCTACGTCGGCCTGCTGTTCGTCGACTTCTTCGAGACGCAGGTCGGCCTGCACGTCAACGGCACGGCGACGGTCGTCGAGAACGCGGCGGTCGAGGCCTTCGGCCCGCTGTTCGACCGGCTGCCGTTCGCGACCGGGCTGGCGCTCAGCGAGGACGTCAAGAAGACGCCCGAGCGCTGGGTCGTGGTCTCGATCGACGAGGCCTACATCCACTGTTCCAAGCACATCCCGGCGCTGCAGGAGCGGCCCGAGGGCGAGGACACCGGCCGTCGCGCGGGTGACGTCTTCAAGGCCAAGAACGCGGACCGCCCCTGGCTGCAGCCCGCGTGCGAGGTCCCGGTCGAGGAGCGCGTCATCGGCGAGGTCGTCCTCGCCGAGGTCGCTCCGACGCATGCACCTTCGGGCCGGCGCCTGCCGCTGCCGGTCCGCAAGTAGGGGAGCCGCCTACGCTCTCAGTAGCGGCGCGGTGAGGCAGGTCGGCCCGCCGTCGCCCTTGAGGGAGAGGTCCGTGCCGTCATAGGCATGGACCTCGACCCCGCGCTGCTCGAGCGCCTTGCGCACCTTGGGCGCGCCGTCGACCACGACGACCACGCCCGGCCGGACGGCGAGGATGTTGCAGCCCATCGCGTGGTAGCTCTCCTCGTCGATCGCGATCCAGTCGATACCGCGCTCTTTGAGGTCCTGGAGCAGGCGGACGGGCGCGAGCGGCTCGAAGACCACGAACAGGTCCTCGGTCGCGGCGCTCAGGAACGACTGCAGGTGCAGGACGTAGTCCGGGCCCTGGTCGTGCGGCATGTCATAGGCCTCGACGTGGATGTTCTCCGGGTTCAGGAGCGCCTGCAGCGCCTGCGCGCCGCGCCGGTTCGTGCGGTAGCCGAGGCCGACTGCGCACGTCGTGTCGTCGAGGTAGAAGTGGTCGCCGCCGTCGAGATAGGCGTCGCCCTCGAGGGTGCCGACGATCGGGATGCCGAGGCGCTCGAACTCCGCCTTGACGTGTCCGGGCTCCTTTTGGCGGATCGGCTTGGCCATGTTGAGCGGGATGCCGCCCTGGCCGCTCATGATCTGCGGGTCGTGCATGTAGACCGCGTCGATCAGTCCGTCGATCGGGTCGGCGACCTCGACGGTGATGCCGAGGCCGTCGAGCAGCTCGACGAACTGCTCGAACTGGCGCTCGAGCGTCGCGGGGTCGGGCGTGCGCCAGCCCGCGCCGTCCCAGTCGCCGGACGTCGCGGGCTTGCGGACGAGGACGCGCTGGAGCGGCGCGACCATCGACGTGACGCCGAAGCGGCGCGAGGTGGGTGCGGTCATCCGCTCCTGTTTAGCGGATGACGCCGAGGTTCAGCGTGTAGGTCGCGCCCGGGAGCGCGTCGCTGCCCTTCGGCGCGCCGGCGGCGACACCCACGCCGAGCTCGCGGAACGTGCCCTTGAGCATGTTCTCGCGGTGGCCCGAGCTGGCGAGCCACGCGTTCACGAGCGAGAGCGGCGTGGCGCGGTCGCCCGTGCCCCAGCCGAGGTTCTCGCCCACGTTCCAGCCGTCGCCGGGGCGGCCGTAGCCGGCCTTGCGGACGCGGTCGCCGACGGAGTCACCGTCGCGCGCGGTGTGGTCGAAGTAGTTGTGGCGGGCCATGTCGCGCGAATGGGCGCGTGCGGCCTGTGCGAGGTCGGCGTCGCGCTCGAGCTCCTCGAGCCCGCGCGCGCTGCGCTTCGCGTTGACGAGGCAGACGACGGCGTCCGCGGCCTCGTCCAGCGTGGCCTGCGTGGGCACCGTCGTCGCGGCCGGACATCGGTCCGCGCCTCTGGCGGCGTGCGCCGGCCCGGCGTGCAGGGAGAAGGCAGCGGTGAGTGAAACGGCAGCCGCGATCAGCGGCCGTCGGCGTGCGGTCGTAGACATGGGCAAGGAACGCCTCCCGGCGTGCGCGCCTACGCGAGCGCGCGGCGCAAATCGAGCCCGGCGACCCCGGGCTGCAGTTGACTATCGCTGACGAGCGGTACCCCCACCGCCCGCTTGATGTCCGGATACCCGAGCTCCTGGACACCTTCACCTTAAACTGGACGGCGTCCAAAGGACGACGTTTCGGGTCCAGCGTAAGGTTTGTCCCTCGTGCCCGTTCATTGGGCAGGCAGGGCTCCGTACGCCTTGCGTGGCCCCGGACATTGCTGGGGGGAACACCGTCCAGGGACGGTCCCGCGTGCCCGGGGCCACGCAAGGCGCACGGAGCGCCTTTCGACTACATCAACATTCTTGCGACCCGATCGCAACGGCGGCAAGTCCGTTCACGCGCCACTCACGCCCTTCCGAGCGCAGCTGCCACGTCACCCGGAACTGACGCGCCCGATCACATCCCTTATCGCGCGCGACGAGCATGTGCGTCACCCGATCGTCGCCGACCACGAACCCGCGCGGCGTCGACGAGATCGTCGTCCCGTACCCGGCTTTCCAGCGCGCGTAGGGGCCGAGCGTCGCCTGCACGGCGGGTGAGAGCTTCGCCCACGCCTCGGCGAACCGCTGCGCGTTGAGGTCGGCGTAGTACGCGCGCACGAACGCCTCGGGGCCGGTGGCGGCGCCCGGAGAGGCGTCGCGCGGGGTGGACGCCGCGTCGTCGGCGCGCGGCGTGGGGAGGGCGCCGGCGGGCGCGGTGGGGACGTCGTCGCCGCCGCGTGGCGCGGGCGCCTCGTCGCGGCCGGCTGGCGTGGCGTCGCCGCGTGGCGCGTCGTCGCCGTCCTGGGCGGTCGGCGTGTCGTCGCCCCGGGGCGCAGGCGCCTCGTCGCTCCCAGCGGGCGTCTCTTCGCGGCCGGTCGGCGTGTCGTCGCCGCCCCGTGGCGCAGGCGCCTCGTCGCTCCCAGCCGGCGCCTCTTCGCGGCCGGCCCGCGTGTCGTCGCCGCCACGGGGCGAGGCCGCCGTGCGCTCGGTCGTCGCGGTGACGGCGCCAGCGATGGACATGACCGTCGCGGCGGCCGCGAGCGCGACGCCGAGCGTCGGGCCGGCGCGGCGGCTGCCGCGGACGCGCTGGTCGCGCATCGCGAGCAGGGCGACGAGCACGAGCGCGACCGGTGCGGCGAGCAGCGCGTGGCCCGACAGCGGCCAGACGATCGCGGCGGCCGCGGCGACGGTCAGCGTCGACGGGCGGGCGATCCGGGTGAGCAGCGTCAGGGTCGCGGCGTTGGCCAGCCCGAAGCCGACGACGAGCAGGACGAGCGACGCGCCTTCGATCGCCAGGTGGTCATCGCCCGCGACGATCAGGCGAGCGGCGACGATCGCGAGCACGGCGACGCCGCCGGCGACGAACGCGAACACGGCGAAGAGGACGCCGGCCGCCGCCGTGCGGGCGGCGGCGGCCGGCATGGGGTGGGCGGGCACGGGCGCCGGCGCGTCGTGCGGCCTCGTCGCGCGGTCAGCCGCGGCGGCTGACGTATCGGCAGACCAATGACCCCGTGCCGCATCGCCGGTCCGGGGGGGCGGGGCGGCGGAGAGCGGCACTGAGCGACTCTCTCAGGCCGCTCGCGCGCGGGTCCAGGTGCGGACGCGCAGCCATGCGCGAAGACCGTCTGCCCGAAAGGGCAATTCCCCTGGTCAGGACCCGCGGTAGGTGCTGTAGGACCAGGGGGAGACGAGCAGCGGCACGTGGTATCTCGACGCCGGATCGACGATGCGGAAGCGGACCGGGATCCGGTCGAGGAACTCGCGGCTGCCGAAGTGGTCGCCGACCGCGAACTCGAGCTCGTACTCGCCGGCCTCGACGTCGCCGAACGCGTGCCGCCCGTCCGCGTCGGTCGTGCCGGTCGCGACGAGCTCGCCGCCGCGCCGCAGCTCGAGTGCGACGCCCGCCGCGGGCCGCCCGGCGGCCGTGTCGAGGACGTGCGTGGAGAGGCTCACACCACGTCATCCAAGCGCAAGCGCGCGATCTTGGCGATCTCGCCGAGCGCCGTCGCGATCTCCTGCTCGCGCGTGTTGCCCAGGCGGGCATCGGCGTTGGCCAGGATCGACTCCGCCGACCCGTGCTCGCGCACGCAGACCACAAACGGGATCCCGAACCGCTCCCGGTACGCGGCGTTGGTCGCCATGAAGCGCTCGTAGAGCTCCGGCTCCAGCCGGTCGAGTCCCAGCCCGGCCTGCTCGGCGCGCGAGTGCGCGGTCAGCACGCCGACCCGCTCGCCCAGGTCCGGATGGGCGCGGATCAGGGCGAACTGCTCGGCCTCGGACGCCGCGTACATCGCCTCCCGCAGCGCGTCCGCCACCTCCGCGTGCGCGATCCCCGGCCTAAACGCCCGCTCGGCCACCCACGGCGAGTGTTCGTACAGGCCGCCGAAACGCGCGACGAACGCCTCCCGCTCGCTCAGCTCGAGGTCCACCAGCCGGAACGCGTCGACGTCCACCAGACCCTGGTCGGTGATCTTCAGCGACGGGATCACCGACAGCGCCAGGAACGACAGGGTCATGAACGGCGCGTCGATCTCGACGCCCATCCCGCGCAGCACGTCCTGCAGCCCTTCCAGGCCCTCGGCGACCTCCTCCAGCGGCGCGTCCGCCAACAGCCCCGCGATCGGCAGCGCGAGCTCGCCCATGACCTCCCCGTCGCGCGCGACCACGAGCCCACCGCCGAGCTCCTGCGCCCGGGCGGCGCACAGCGCCATGTCGCCGTCATCCACGCCCACCACCACGAGGTTGTGCGCGTCGTGCGCGACGGTCGACGCGAACGCCCCCGCCCGCAACCCGAACCCGCGCACGAATCCGAGTCCCACACGCCCCGTTGCGTGATGGCGCTCGATCACCGCGATCTTCGCCAGGTCGGCGTCGCCCACGCGACCCACGCCCGCACCCGTGATCAGCTGCCCAGGCTCGATCTCGATCACGCGCACCCAGTCGCCGGAGACGCCGAAGGACACCGGCACGGAACGCATGGTGTCGCGCAGCTCGCCCGGGACGCCCGCGGCGTACACCGGCTCGCGGCCGCCCTTCAACACCAGGGACGCGTGGAAGTCCACGAGGTCGTCGAGCAGGACGAGATCGGCGACGTACCCGGGCGCCACCGCGCCACGGTCGAGCAGCCCGTGCGCCCGCGCGCCGTGCAGCGAGGCCATCACCAGCACCTCCTCGGCCGCCACGCCCTCGCTCACCGCCACCCGGCACATCTGGTCCAGGTGCCCTTCGCGGAACAGGAAGTCGGGCTCGCGGTCGTCGGTGCAGAACGCGCAGTAGTCCGGCCCGTGCTCGCGCACCATCGCCAGCAACGCGCGCAGGTTCCGCGCGTTCGACGCCTCGCGGATCAGCACCCACATGCCGGCGCGCCGCTTCTCCAGCGCCTCCTCGGCGGTGAAGGCCTCGTGGTCGGTCGAGATGCCCGCGGCCACGTACGCGTTCAACGCGCGCCCGCGCACGCCGGGCGCGTGCCCGTCCCGGTGGGCCGCGACCATCGTCGCCAGCACGTCCGGATCACCCGCGATCACGCCCGGGAAGTTCATGAGCTCCGCGACGCCGAGCGCGCGCGGGTGCTCGAGCACCCGCCGCATCTCGTCCGGCCCGAACGGCCCGCAGGGCGACTCGAAGCCCGAAGCCGGCACGCACGACGGCGCCATCACGAACACGTCCAGCGGGAGCTCGTCGGTGGCGCTCAGCAGCCACTCGACGCCCTCCACACCGGCGACGTTCGCGATCTCGTGCGGGTCACACACCACCGCCGTCGTCCCGCGCGGCACGACCGCCCGGGCGAACTCGACCGGGACGAGCTTCGCCGACTCCAGGTGCACGTGCGCGTCGATGAACCCGGGAACGAGGTAGCGGCCGCCCGCGTCGATGCGCTCGCCGCCGTCATACGAGCCGACGCCCGCGATCTTCCCGCCGTGCAGGGCCACGTCGCCGGACAGCCACTCGCGCGTGAAGGCGGAGAACACCCGCGCGCCGGTGATGACGGTGTCCGGTTCGGCGTCGCCCCGGGCGACCGCGATGAGCTCCTTCACAGGCCGATCATGTCATCGGGGCGCAGCGGGACCCGCCGCAACTCGCGTCCGGTCGCCGCGCGGACCGCGGCCACAACGGCCGGCGTGGAGGAGATCGTCGGCGGCTCGCCGATCCCGCGCAGCCCGTACGGCGAGTCCGGGTCGCCGAGCTCGAGCACGTCCAGCTCGACCGGCGGCATGTCGAGGATGGTCGGGATCAGGTAGTCGGTGAACGACGCGTTCCGGACGAGCCCGTCGACGACCTGGATCTCCTCCATCAGCGCGAGCCCGAGCCCCTGCGCGATGCCGCCCTCGATCTGCCCCTCGACCGCCAGCGGGTTCATCGCCTTGCCCACGTCCTGCGCCGTCGCGATCTCCACCACGCGCACCAGGCCGAGCTCGGTGTCCACGTCCACGACCGCCCGGTGCGCGGCGAAGGCGAACGTAACGTGCGCGTCGCCCTGGCCCTTCGCGTCGAGCTTCTGCGTGAGCCGATGGTGGTATTCGCGGGTCGCCTCGATGCCGTCCCCGATCGCGCCGCGCCCCTCCCACTCCTCGCGCACCGCGCGGCACGCCGCCTGCACCGCACCACCGGTCATGTGGGTCTGCCGGGAGGCGGACGAGGACCCAGCCGAGCCGACCTGCGTGTCCGCCGGCAGCACGAGCACATTCTCGACGCCCAGCTCGGTGCGGGCGATCTGCGCCATCACGGTCACCAGGCCCTGACCCACCTCGCAGGCTGCGGTGTGAACCTCGACCAGAGGTTCACCTCTGACCTCGGACAACCGCACGCGGGCCGTCGAGAAGTCGTCGAAGCCCTCGGAGAAGCCGACGTTCTTGAACCCGACCGCGTAGCCGACGCCGCGGACCACGCCCTCGCCCCGCGTGACGTTCGCGACGCCGCCCGGCACGGCGCCGTCACCTTCGGGCAGCGGTCGCTCGTGCACCAGGCGCAGCAGCTCGTCGACCGGCGCGGGGCAGTTGATCGGCGCGCCCGTCGGCATCGAGGAGCCCGTCTCCATCGCGTTGCGCCGCCGCAGCTGCACCGGGTCCATGTCCAGCGCCGCCGCGAGCTTGTCCATCTGCGCCTCGTGCGCGAAGCACGTCTGCACGGCGCCGAACCCGCGCATCGCCCCGCACGGCGGGTTGTCGGTGTAGACGACGTAGGAGTCGATGCGCGCGCTCGGCACCACGTACGGCCCAAGCGCGAACGAGGCCGCGTTCGAGCACACCGCCGAGGAGGACGAGGCGTACGCGCCGCCGTCGAGCAGGATGCGCGCCCGCACCCACGCCAGCCGCCCGTCCGCGTACGCGCCGTGCTCGTAGCGCATCCGCGCCGGGTGCCGGTGCACGTGCCCGAAGAACGACTCCTCGCGCCCGTAGACCATCTTCACCGGCCGCCCGGTGTGCAGCGCCAGCAGGCAGGCGTGGGCCTGCATGGACACGTCCTCGCGCCCGCCGAAGGCGCCGCCGACCCCCGCGAGCGTGAAGCGCACCTTCTCCAGCGGCAGATCGAGGCACGCCGCGACCTGGTCGCGGTCCACGTGCAGCCACTGCGTCGCGATGAAGAGGTCGACGCCGCCGTCCTCGGCCGGGATCGCGAGTCCGGACTCCGGCCCGAGGAACGCCTGGTCCTGCATGCCGACCTCGTACTCGCCGCTGACCACGACGTCCGCCTCGCCCGGCTCGGGCCCGTGCTCGATGTAGACGTGGCGCAGCAGGTTGCCGCCGGGGTGCAGGGGCGGGGAGGCGTCCGACAGCGCGAACTCGGGGTCCACGAGCGGCTCGAGCTCCTCGTAGGCCACCTCGATCTTCGACGCCGCGTACCGCGCCGTCTCGGGATGATCGGCCGCCACCACCGCGACCGGCTCGCCCTGGTAGCGGACCTCGTCGAACGCCAGCACGGGCTGGTCGTGGTGCTCGAGCCCGTACGTCTTGCGTCCCGGCACGTCCTCGTGCGTGAGCACCGCGAACACGCCCGGCACGGCAAGCGCGGCGGCGATGTCGATGCTCAAGACGCGGGCCCGCGGATGCGGCGAGCGCAGGGTCGCGCCCCACAGCATCCCGTCGGCCCACATGTCCGACGAGTACGCGAACTCGCCCTTGACCTTCGGGATGCCGTCCGGCCGCCGCACGGACTGGCCGATCCCGTTCGCGACCTCCGTGACCGTGCTCATGCGCGCCACACCTCTCGGTCGTGGTTGCGGCCGCCGATGGCGACGGACGCTTTCCAGATGTCCCCGGCGATTGTCTCCTCGTCGCCCGTGCGCAGCTCGCCGTCCTCGACCACGATGCGCCCGTTGACGATGACGGTCTTGACCGCCGGACGCGGCCCGAACACCAGCGCGGCCACCGGATCGGTGATGCCGGCGTGGTCCAGGTCGTCCTCGTAGCGCCACAGCGTCAGATCCGCGAGCTTGCCGGCCTCGAGCGAGCCGAGCTCGTCCTCGCGGCCGAGGCAGCGCGCCCCGTGCAGGGTGCCCAGCTCCAAGGCCTGGTCCGCGGTCATCGCCGCTGGGCCCCCGGCCAGGCGCGCGAGCAGCATCGCCTGACGCAGCTCGCCGCCGAGCTCGCCCGCCTCGTTGGAGGCGGCGCCGTCGACACCGAGTCCGACCGGCGCGCCCGCGCGGACCAACGGCACGACCGGCGCGATGCCCGCACCGAGACGCGCGTTCGAGGACGGGCAGTGCGCGACGCCGGTTCCGGTCTCGCCGAACCGGGCGATCTCCCGCTCGGACAGGTGCACGCAGTGCGCGAGCCAGACGTCGTCACCCAGCCAGCCGAGGTCCTCGAGGTACTCGACCGGGCGCATCCCGAACAGCTCTTGGCAGAACGCCTCCTCCTCGACGGTCTCGGCCATGTGCGTGTGCAGTCGCACGCCGCGCGAACGCGCGAACTCGGCGGTCTCGCGCATCAGCTCCCGCGTGACGGAGAACGGCGAGCACGGAGCGAGCGCGATGCGGAGCATCGACCCCGGTGACGGATCGTGGTGCCGGTCGATGGCTTCGGCGCACGCGGTCAGGATCGCGTCCCGGTCCTCGACGACGGTGTCCGGCGGGAGCCCGCCCTGTGACATGCCGAGGTCCATCGATCCGCGGCACGGATGGAACCGGATGCCGAGCTCACGCGCGACCTCGATCTCGACCGACAGCAGATCCTCCACGCCGCGCGGGAAGACGTAGTGGTGGTCGGACGCCGTCGTGCAGCCGCTCTTGAGGAGCGCGGCCAGACCGGCTCGAGCGGCGGCACGCTCGATCGACGCGTCCAGCCGGGCCCAGGTGGGATACAGCTCGACGAGCCACTCGAACAGCGTCGCCTGGAGCGCGAGTCCCCGGGTGGCCCACTGGTACAGGTGGTGGTGGCAGTTGATCAGCCCGGGGGTGACGAGGCAGCCCGACGCGTCGAGGCGATCGCCGAGCATCGGAGCGGTGCCGCTCCCGACGTCCTCGATCCGGCCGGTCGTCTCGTCGAACACGACGTAGCCGTCCCAGTGGACCGGTCCCGAGACGGTGGCGACCGCGCAGCCCTCGATGATCTTCACGCCTCGGCCGCCGATCGGACCGCGTCGAGGATCTTCTCGTAGCCCGTGCAGCGGCACAGGTTGCCCGCGAGCGCCTCTCGGATCTCCGCGTCGCTCGGCGACGGGTTGCGCGCGAGCAGGTCGTGCGTGGCGACGATCAGGCCCGGCGTGCAGAACCCGCACTGCACCGCGCCCGCCTCGACGAACGCCGCCTGGATCGGGTGCAACTCGTCTTCCGTGGGCGCGAGGCCCTCGACGGTCGTGACCGTGCGCCCCTCGACCTGCCCCGCCGCGACCAGGCACGAGCACACCAGCACGTCGTCCAGATACACCGAGCAGGACCCGCACTCGCCCTGCTCGCAGGCGTTCTTGGAGCCCGGCAGCTGCATGCGCTCGCGCAGCACGTACAGCAGCGACTCACCCTCCCAGACGCCGTCGATCTCCCGCGGCTCGCCGTTGACCACACACGTCAGGCGCATCGCGTCTCCCAGGCCCAGGTGATGGTCCGGCGGGCGAGCACGGACAACGCGTGCCGCCGGTACGCGGCCGTCCCGCGCACGTCGTCGATCGGCGAGGCGGCGGCCGCGACCAGCTCGCCGAACTCGCGCGCGGCGGCGTCTTCCGGAGCCGCGGAAGCCGCGAACGCCTCGGCCTCCCGCGCACGGATCGGCGTCGGCCCCGCGGACCCGATGCACGTCCCGACTCGCCCCTCGGACACGTCCACCGCGAACGAGCACACCGCGATCACCATCGCGTTGCGCGTACCCACCTTCGCGAACTGCTGCGCCGCATCGTCGCGAACGGGCACGAAGACGCCCGCGATCAGCTCGTCCTCGCCGAGCACGTTGCGCTTGGGCCCGACGATGAACTCGTCGATCGGGATCCGCCGCGCGCCCCGCACCGACGCCACCTCCACCGAAGCTCCCGCCGCGTACAGCGGCGGCAGCGCGTCACCCGCCGGCGACGAGGACCCGAGGTTGCCCCCGATCGTCCCCCGGTTGCGGATCTGCGGCGAGCCGACGGTCCGCGACGCCATCGCCAGCCCGGGCAGCCGGTCGCCCAGCTCCGCGATCAACCGCGTGTACGTCACGCCCGCGCCGATCCGGACCCCACCGTCCTCGGACTCCCAGCGCGAGAGCTCCGGGACGTGCGTCAGGTCCAGCAACGCCGCCGGTCGCGTGCGCGCGAAGTTCAGCTCGACCATCACGTCGGTCCCGCCCCAGATCGGGAGCGCGTCCGGATGGGCGGCGCGTGCCTCCAGCGCCTCCCTCCACCCGGGGGGTTGCAGGAACTCCATTCACCACAGATACACCCCCAGCGCCTAACGTGCCACCCGTGCCCTCTGTGACCCAGCGCACGTTTCGCCGGCTCGCCATCATCAATCGCGGCGAGCCCGCGATGCGTCTCATCCATGCCGTCCGCGAGCTGAACGCCGGGCGTGAGGACGACCCGATCAAGGTCATCGCCCTCTACACCGACCCCGAGCGCAGCGCGATGTTCGTCCGCCACGCCGACGAGGCCTACAGCCTCGGGCCGACCGCCACGGTCGACGACAGCGGCAAGCGCACAGGGGCCTACCTCAACTATGAGGGCATCAAGCGGGCGCTGATCACCGCGAAGGCCGACGCGGTCTGGCCCGGCTGGGGCTTCGTGTCCGAACATCCCGCGTTCGTGGACATGATCGAGGAGATGGGGCTGATCTTCGTCGGCCCGTCCGGCGACGTCATGCGCAAGCTGGGCGACAAGATCCAGTCCAAGCTGATGGCGGAGCGCGCTGGAGTCCCCGTCGCGCCCTGGTCCAACGGGCCGGTGGAGACGATCGAGGAGGCCCGCGAGCACGCGGAGCGCATCGGCTTCCCGCTGATGATCAAGGCCGCCGCGGGCGGCGGCGGGCGCGGCATCCGGCGCGTGCTCAGCTGGGAGGACCTCGAGCCGGCGCTCAACACGTCCCGCCGTGAGGCCGCCGACGCGTTCGGCGACGGCACCGTCTTCATGGAAGCGATGGTCGGCAACGCGCACCACATCGAGGTGCAGCTGATCGCCGACGGCCAGGGCGAGGCCTGGGCCGCGGGCGTGCGCGACTGCTCGTGCCAGCGCCGGCACCAGAAGGTCATCGAGGAGTCCAGCTCCACCGTCCTGACGCCCGAGCAGGAGGAGGAGGTCAAGGAGGCCTCACGCCGCCTGGCGCTGCAGTCCGGCTACCGCAACGCCGGCACGGTCGAGTTCCTCTACGAGCCTGAGAGCAAGCGCTTCTCGTTCATGGAGGTCAACGCGCGCCTGCAGGTCGAGCACCCGGTCACCGAGGCGGTGACAGGACTGGATCTCGTCAAGCTGCAGCTGCACGTGGCGTCCGGCGGCAGGCTCGAAGGCACGCCGCCCGAGCCCGTCGGCCACGCGATCGAGGCGCGCCTGAACGCCGAGGACCCCGCGATGGGCTTCGCGCCCACGCCGGGTCGCGTCCAGGTGCTCGACCTCGCGTCCGGCCCCGGCGTGCGCGTGGACCGCGGCATCGCGACCGGCGACGTCATCCCGCCTGACTTCGACTCGATGGTGGCCAAGGTCATCGCCTACGGCCGCACCCGCCCCGAGGCGATCGCCCGCCTCAAGCGCGCGCTGCGCGACTCGACGGCGATGATCGAGGACGGCACGACCAACCGCGCCTTCCTGCTCGCGATCCTCGACCGCCCCGAGTTCGAGGCCGGCGAGATCGACATCGCCTGGCTGGATCGCCTCGGCGTGTCCGGCGAGATGGAGGCCGACACGGGCGCCGAGCCTGCGCTGCTGATGGCCGCGATCGAGCTCGCCGACAAGGAGACCGCCACCGAGCGCGCGTCCTTCTACGCCTACGCCCGCCGCGGCCGCCCGGAGGCGAGCGCGCAGGTCAGCCGCGCCGTCGAGGTCCGTCATCGCGGTCAGGCGTACCGGATCATCGTCTCGCAGCTCGCGCCGGCCCGCTACCGGACCGAGATCGACGGGCACGCCGTCGAGGCCGCGGTCGAGCGCCTGTCCGCGCACGAGCGCCGGATCACCCTGGGCGGCGTCACGCACCGCGCGTTGATCTCCAAGCAGGGCGCCGACCTGCTGGTCGAGGTCCACGGCGTCCCGCACCGCATCACGCGCGACGACGGCGGTTTCGTGCGCTCGCACGGCCCGTCCGTGGTCGTCTCGATCCCGGTCGCCGAGGGCGACGAGGTGGCCGAGGGCGACGTCGTGGCGGTCGTCGAGTCGATGAAGATGGAGACGTCGCTGACGGCCCCGTTCGCCGGCCGCGTCCGGCGCGTGCTCAGCGGCACCAACGTGCAGGTCCCGGCGCACACGCCGCTGCTCCAGCTGGAGGCGGTCGAGGAGGAGTCCGCGGAGGCCAGCACGGAGCGCATCTCGTTCGAGGACATCGACTCCTCGCCCGAGGACGAGACCGCCGCGGCGCTCGAGCGCCTGCGCTACGCGCTGCTCGGGTACGACGTCAGCGGCGACGAGGTCCGCCGCGCGCTCGCGGTCGTCCGCTCGTGCACCAGCGACATCCTCGCGGGTGAGCATGAGCTGCTCGACGTGTACACGGACGTCCGCGCGCTCACCCGCGCCCGCCACGACGATCCCGAGCGCGAGCTCCTGCATTCCCCGCAGGAGTACCTGCACGCGTTCCTGCGCTCCCTGGACGCCAAGGCCGAGCGCCTGCCCGACCGCTTCGTGGCGCTGCTGCAGCGCGCGCTCGCCCACTACGGCGTCGAGAGCCTGGACCGCACGCCCGCGCTCGAGGACGCGTGCTACCGCCTGTTCGTCAGCCAGGAGCGCGCCGACCTCGCCCGCGCCGCCGTCATGGCCATCCTCGAGAAGCGCCTGGAGCGCGCCGACGAGTTCGTCGCGCGCATCAACGGCGACTTCCGCGGCGTGCTGGACCGGCTCGAGCTCGCCACCGAGCGCCGCGACCCGGTGATCGCCGACCTCGCCCGCCAGCTGCGCACCCGCTACTACGACCAGCCCGTGATCGAGGAGCGCCAGGCGAAGGCCTACGCCGAGCTCGAGTGCCACCTCACCGCGCTGATGGAGGACCCGGACCGCGCCGACCGCGAGGAGCACGTGCAGGCCGTCGTGGACGCGCCGCAGCTGCTCGCGCCGCAGCTGATCGGGCGCATGAAGGACACGAGCGCGCGCGAGCATCCGGTGCTGCTGGAGATCATGACCCGGCGCTGGTACCGGCTCCATGAGCTCGCCCCGTTCTGGAACGGCGTCACCAACGACGGCACGGCCTACATCACCACCAACTACGTCAAGAACGGCACGCGCCGGCACCTGGCGGCGGCGTTCGTGGACACGCAGGACCTCGATGACGTCGCGGGTGCGATCTCCCGCCGCGCCGCGCACTACCCGCAGGACGAGACGGTGTACGTGGACCTCTATGCGCCGGCGGTCGAGGCCGCCGGCGAGGACCTCGCCAACCGCCTGCGTGAGGCGCTCGTGCGCGCGGACATCCCGACGCTCGTCCAGCGCATCGTGCTGGACATCCCGGCGCCCCGCCGCGGCGACTCCGGCGCGGACGCGATCACGCTGCGACGCACGCTCGACGGCGGCTGGGAGATCGACCGCGACCTGCAGTTCGTCCATCCCGAGCTCGCCGACCGGTTGAGCCTGTGGCGGATGTCGGAGTTCGAGCTCGAGCGCATCCCGTCGCCCGCGGACGTGTACCTGTTCCGTGGCGTCGGCCGCACCAACCCGAAGGACGAGCGGCTGTTCGCGCTCGCCGAGGTGCGCGAGCTGTCGATCGTGCGCAACAAGGAGGGCCGCGTCGTCTCGCTGCCCGAGCTCGAGCACGCGCTGGCCGAGGCGCTGGGCGCGGTGCGCCGCTTCCAGGCCCGCCGGTCCCCGCGCGAGCGCCTGCTGTGGAACCGCGTGCGGCTGAACGTGTGGCCCGAGGTGGACCTCGGCCCGGAGGAGGCGGGCGCGCTGATCGACCGCTACGCGCGCGAGACCGAAGGCCTCGGGATCGAGACCGTGATCATCAAGGGCCGCATGCGCGACATGCGCGGCGGCGAGATCGCCGAGCGCGAGCTGCGCCTGCTCGCGCCCGCCGGCCGCGGCGTGATCGTGGAGGTCGACGAGCCGTCGACGCGTCCGCTGCAGCCGCTGGACGAGGGCGCGCGCCGGATCGTGCAGGCGCGCCGGCGCGGCACCGTGCACCCGGCGGAGCTGACCAAGGTGCTCGCCCCGGAGCGGACGGACCGTGCCCGCGGCATCCCGCGCGGCGAGTTCGTCGAGCACGACCTGGACGCTGACGGCCAGCTGGTGCCGGTCGACCGCGCGCCCGCCACGAACGAGGCGGGGATCGTGGTCGGCGTCGCGCGCTCGTTCACCGACCGCCATCCCGAAGGCATGACCCGGCTCGTGCTGCTGGGCGATCCGACGAAGTCGTTGGGCAGCGTCGCCGAGCCGGAGTGCCGGCGCATCATCGCGGCGCTGGACATGGCCGAGGAGCTCGGCGTGCCGGTGGAGTGGTTCGCGCTGAGCTCCGGTGCCCGCATCTCGATGGACTCGGGCACGGAGAACATGGACTGGGTCGCGGCCGCGCTGCGCCGGATCATCGAGTTCACGCAGAACGGCGGCGAGATCAACGTCGTCGTGACCGGCATCAACGTGGGCGCGCAGCCGTACTGGAACGCCGAGGCGACGATGCTCATGCACACGCGCGGCATCCTCGTCATGACGCCGGAGAGCGCGATGGTGCTGACCGGCAAGCAGGCGCTGGACTTCGCCGGCGGCGTGTCGGCCGAGGACAACTTCGGCATCGGCGGCTACGACCGCATCATGGGCCCGAACGGCCAGGCGCAGTACTGGGCGCCGGACCTCGCGGGCGCCTGCGGTGTGCTGCTGCGCTACTACGACCACGCCTACGTCGCGCCGGGCGAGCGCTTCCCGCGCCGGGCGGTGACGCGCGACGCCGTCGAGCGCGACGTGCGCGAGGCGCCGCACAGCGCGCCCGGCTCCGAGCTGGCGACCGTCGGCGACATCTTCTCCGACGAGACGAACCCGGGCCGCAAGCAGGCGTTCGACATCCGCTCGGTCATGCGCGCGGTCGTGGACTCCGACCACACGCCGCTGGAGCGCTGGGAGCGCATGCGCGACGCCGAGGCCGCCGTCGTGTGGGACGCCCACCTGGGCGGCTGGCCGACGACCGTGATCGGGATCGAGTCGCACCCGATCGACCGCTTCGGGCCGGTGCCCGCGGACGGTCCGGCGCAGTGGACGTCCGGCACGCTGTTCCCGAAGTCGTCGAAGAAGGTCGCGCGCGCGATCAACTCCAACGGCGGGCGGCGGCCGCTGGTCGTGCTGGCCAACCTGGCCGGCTTCGACGGCTCACCCGAGTCGATGCGCCAGTGGCAGCTCGAGTACGGCGCCGAGATCGGCCGCGCGATCGTCAACTTCCGCGGCCCGATCGTGTTCTGCGTCATCTCCCGCTACCACGGCGGCGCGTTCGTGGTCTTCTCGCAGCGGTTGAACGAGGGCTTCGAGGCGATCGCGGTCGAGGGCGCGCACGCGTCGGTGATCGGAGGAAGCGCCGCTGCGGGCGTCGTGTTCACGCGGGACGTGAACGCAGCGACGCGCTCGGACCCGCGCGTGGTGAAGTTGGAGGAGCGGATCGAGGACTGCGGCGACGCGGCGGAGACGCGCCGGCTGCGCGCGGAGCTCTCCACCCTGATGGAGACGGTCCGCTCGGAGAAGATGGGCGAGCTGGCCGCGAAGTTCGACTCGATCCACTCGATCCAGCGGGCGGTGGAGGTCGGCAGCGTGAACTCGATCGTCGCCGCCGCCGACCTGCGGCCCTACCTCGTCGAGGCCATCGAGCGCGGCATGGCGCGCACCGAGGCCGAGGCGCGGGACGTCATCACGGCCGCGTGAACTGACCCAGGCCCGAGGGCAGCTGCGCCCACGGGTTCTGGGGCTGCGCCTGCGTCACGGGCGCGTTGGCGTTGAGCAACCCCGGGTCGATCTGCGCGGAGGCGATCGTGGGGACGGCGGCGAGGGCGATGGCGGCGGGGAGGATCGCGAGTGCAATGCGGAGCATGCTTCGAACTATTCCGTGCTGCCGTTGCTGGCGCGCGGGAGCTGACCTGCGTTTTGCGGTGCGGAGAGCCGCACCGGCGCCCGTCACGGCAGCGGCGCGCCGGTCTCGACGAGCCGGCGTCCGTCCTTGTGGTCCTCGTCGCGCTGATGGGTGAGCACGCCGACGGTTCGGCCCCCGGCGCCGTACCAGATCGTCCACGCGTCCCCGCCGTGGTCGACGACGCGGGTCTCGTCAAACCCATCGCCCCACCCGACGTACTTGAGCGTGTGCTCGCCGATCGTCGACCAGAAGCCGGGCGCGACGTCCCAGTTGGCCTCGGTGTCGCCCGCGATCGCGCGGCCCGCGATCTCGCCCGTCTTGAGCGCCTCGCCCCAGTGCTCGACCGCGAGGTGGCGCCCCGCCTGCTCGTTGAACGCGTACGCGATATCACCCGCCGCGTACACGCCTTCGGCGCTCGTGCGCATCTGGGCGTCGACCACGATGCGCCCGTCCTCCACGTTGAGTCCCGCGCTTTCGGCGAGGCCGGTGCGCGGGACCACGCCGCCCGCCATCAGCACCAGATCAGCGGCGTCCTCCGTGAGCTGTCGGACGGGATCGCCGAGCTTGAGCGTGACGTTGAGCGCCTCGAGCCAGCGCGCGATGCGCCGGCCCGCCTCCTCGCCGAGCCGGGACGCGTGCGGGAGGTTCTCGTCGGACTGGAGCGTCACATTCACGCCGCGCATCGCCAGTGACGCGGCGGCCTCGCACCCGATGAAGCCGGAGCCGACCACGAGCGCGGTCTCGGCCCGCTCTGCCCGGTCGCGCAGCACCCGCGCCGTGGCCAGCGTGCGCAGGAGCAGCACCCACTCCTCCGTCGCGCCGGGGACCGGCAGGACGCAGGGCTCGGCGCCGGTCGCGAGCACGCAGGCGTCGTAGCCGACGGTGTCGCCGGAGCCGAGCGTGAGCGTGCGCGCGCCGGGGCCGAGCGTCGCGACCTCGCCGCCCAGGCGCACCGTCACGCCGTGGTTCTCGTACCAGGCCGCGTCCTCGATCGGCAGGCGCGCCTCGTCGAGCTCCCCGCGCAGGAAGTCCTTCGACAGCGGCGGACGCCGGTAGGGGAGGACCAGCTCCGGGGTGAACAGGGTGACGTCGCCGTCACCGCCGGCGTCCCGGTAGCCGCGCGCGGCGGCGAGCGCGGCCGGGCCGCCGCCGACGATCACCAGCCGCATCCATGGAAGCGGTCGAGGGCGTACGTCGCGGTGGGTCGCCGCCGGTGCACGCCCACCAGTGTGCCTGAATGCGCGCGAACGTCGCGTTTCGCACTACTCTCCTATCCAGCGTCGTCGTGCAGGGGTGTTCGCGGCGCTCATTGGAAACCCTCAAACGGGAGATTGAGGACATGTCTCATCGCAGAGCGCTCATCCTGGGCGCGCTTGCGGCATCGTTGTGCGCGCCCTCTACGGCGTTCGGCCTCGACGAGGTCAACTCCAAGAAGCTGCGTGACGCCGTCACCGTCAACGGCATCCTCCAGCACGAGCGCGCGTTCCAGGCGATCGCCAACGCCAACGACGGAACCCGAGCGTCGGGGACGCCGGGCTACGAGGCGTCGATCCAGTACGTCAAGCAGCGCCTGGTCAGGGCCGGCTACCGCGTGCGCGAGCAGGAGTTCACGTTCCCGTTCTTCCGGGAGCTCGCACCCGCGGTCGCGTCGCAGGTCTCGCCGACCCCGAAGGACTACACCGTCGACACGTTCGAGTACTCGGGCAGCGGTGACGTCACCGCCAAGCTCCAGGCGGTGCGCGGCATCACGATCCCGCCGCCCGCCGAGCCGGGCACGACCCCCGCGGGGTGCACGGCCGCCGACTTCACCGGCTTCACGGCCGGCAACATCGCGCTCATCCAGCGCGGCACGTGCGACTTCGGCCTCAAGGCCCGGAACGCCAAGGCCGCCGGAGCGGTCGGCGTGATCATCTTCAACGAGGGCCAGGAAGGGCGCACCGGCCTGCCGGCCGGCACGCTCGGCGAGCCGATCGACATCCCCGTTGTCGGGATGACGTTCGAGGACGGCGCCGCGCTCTACCAGCAGCTCCAGGGCGCTGAGGTCACGATGCACATCACGACCTCCACCGAGGCCGATCTCGACGCCACCACCAAGAACCTGATCGCCGACACCCGTGAGGGCAACGCGGACGAGACCGTCGTCGTCGGCGCGCACTTGGACAGCGTCGTCGAAGGGCCGGGTATCAACGACAACGGCTCCGGCAGCGCCGGCATCCTCGAGATCGCCGAGGCCATGAGCGAGCAGAACATCAAGCCCCGCCGCGCCGTGCGTTTCGCGTTCTTCGGCGCCGAGGAGTCCGGCCTGCTGGGCTCCGAGCACTACGTCTCGACCTTGCCCGCGAACCAGCTGGGCCAGATCTACGCGAACCTGAACTTCGACATGATCGGTTCGCCCAACTACGTCCGCTTCGTCTACGACGGCGACGGAAGCGACAGCGAGCCGGCCGGTCCTCCCGGCTCGGGCGAGATCGAGAGCATCTTTACGCGCTACTTCGCGTCGCAGGGCCTGGCGTCCGAGCCGACCGAGTTCAGCGGCCGGTCCGACTACGGCCCGTTCATCGCCGTCGGCATCCCCGCCGGCGGGTTGTTCACCGGCGCGGAGGGCGTCAAGACCCCCGAGCAGGCCGCGATCTACGGCGGCACCGCCGGCGAGTGGTACGACCCCTGTTACCACCAGGCGTGCGACACGATGAACCACCTCAATGTGAACGCGCTCAACGAGATGGGCGACGCCGCCGCGCACGCGACCCTGGTGCTGGCCAAGTCGAGGACCGGGCTCTTCCCGGACGGTTCCCGCAAGGCCGCCCGCGACAAGTCCAAGGCCAAGAAGTTCGACTTGCACTCACACGCCGCTCGCTGAGCGACCGGCTGATCCGCTCGCGGCCCATCCGGGCCACGAGCGGGTCGAGCGGGTGCAGCGACCCGGGTTCGATTCCCCGCTCCCGTCTGCTCCGACCAACTCGCCGCGGACCCTGGCGTTCACACCGCTAGACTGCCCAGCGCTTGGTGGGCGTAGCTCAGTTGGTAGAGCTCCGGGTTGTGGTCCCGGCGGCCGCGGGTTCGAGTCCCGTCGCTCACCCCTCAGAAACCCCTGCAAACGGGGTTTCCTGCGTTAAAGGGGGACCGGTCGGTCCGCCGCGATGGGGTCCGAACGGGGACCGTTTCTGATGCAACTACCGCCGGGACCCGGGCCGAAGCAGAGGGTGCTGAGCCCTCGACACGTTCCGCGGGGATGAGGCCGACCTCAACCTGGCCCTCAATGCGGACCTGACGAAGACGACCCGCGGGGGGCGTGCCAGGTTCGCCCGCGGGGTGTTGAGAGACCTCCCACGCTGTGTAGTTGACAGGTTCCCGGGGGACGTCTACTGTCGGCGAGGGTCTCCGGAGACGCAGAAGGACTGGTTCTGCGCCGACCGGCTACATCACGGAGGGGTCAATGAAACACGCGCTACGGATGGCGACGGCGACAGCCGCCATTGGGGCGTTCGGCATCTTTGCCGGTCCTGCGACCGCGCAGACGCCAAAGCCGAGCTACTACGACGAGCTCGTCGGCAATCTCGACGCGGCCAACTCGTTCGAGACCGTCCGTCACCTCGCTGATGACATCGGCGGCCGCTTCTCTGGCACGCGCCAGGAGGACCAGGCCGCCGACTGGCTGAAGCAGCAGATGGACGGGTTCGGATATCAGACCAAGATCGACCAGTACCACGGGTCGGCGACGACTTCGTCGGGCGTGGTTCGCTCGCCGGACACCAAGCTGTATCCCGGTCCGACCTGGATCATGCGTGCCGCCGGCAACTCGCGGATGACCGGGTACGACAATCCGGTCAGCGGCGAGGTCATCTGGATCAACAACAGCGGTGCCAGCGCGGCTGACTTCCCGGCTTCGACCACCGGCAAGATCGCGGCGATCAACAACGTCACGGGCGCGGCGCGTGACACGGCGGTCGTCAACGCTGTGGCAGCGGGCGCGATCGGCGTGATCAACATGGGCACCGGCGCGTCACCGCAGGGAGCGTTCACGCTCACCGCCCCGGCCGCCATCCCGGTGGTGTCCTCCGCCGACGTGCAGTCGGACACGATCAAGGAGCTCTTGTGCGCTCCGGGTCCTGACGGCTCGGTGTTTGCCCCGCACGCGGGCGGTACCGTCGGGCCGACGCAGAACGGCCCCTGGTGCGCCGAGCAGAAGAAGTTGACGCTGACGATCGCAACCGAGACCGTCACCGCCAACGCGGCGGCCACCGTTGACGCTCCCGGCCTGTCGACTCGCGCGGTGATCACCGCGGAGAAGCAGGCGGTCGGCGATGTCTTCGACACGGCGCCGATCGTCGGCATGGGTGGTCACATCGACTCGACGTTCGGCTCGCCGGGCGCGCATGACGACGCCACTGGTCAGGGCATCTGGCTGGAAGTCGCGCGCGTCATGAAGAACGTGCCGCTCGACAAGGAGATCCGCTTCGGCGGCTTCGGCGGCGAGGAGCAGGGCCTGACCGGTTCCACCGCGTGGGGCAACGATCACCTCTATGTCAGCTCTGATCACGACAACAACCCGCTGACGTCGAACCAGGTCGCCACCCCGCGTACGCAGAGCGCTGAGGCCAAGCGCTACATCGGCCAGTGGCAGATGGACATGACCGGCACGACTTTCGCTCCCGCCAAGCTGTGGGCGCTGACGGTCGACGGCAGGCCCAACCGCGTGACCGACGAGGCGTTCAAAGCCGCTCAGCGCAGCGGCATCACGACCGGTCCCGGCGGCTACTTCGATCAGTGCAAGCTGTCGCAGTCCGACCACGTGCCGTTCCACAACGCCGGCATCCCGGCGGCGCTGTTCATCCATCTCGATTACCGCAAGGCGCCCAGCGGCCTGTGCGCGACCGGTACCGGCTCGAATTGCACCGGTTGCAGCTACAACATCGAGCCCGTGTACCACACGGCGCGTGACGCGATGGACAACGTCTCGCAGGTCTACCTGCAGGAGCAGCTCGACGTCATCGGCGCCTCCTACATCTGGAACGCGCTCAACAAGGTCGACGTCAACGTCACCAACGGTTCCGGTCAGCCATCACCCGGGGCGAGAGTGCTCGCCGACTGCGGCGACGGCGTGCGTGACTTCGGCGCCACCGACTCGGCCGGCTACCTCGAGGTCCGCGTCCCGCACGCCACCTGCGATTTCAAGGTCGCCAACGGCACGGCCACCGGCCTCGCCGATGACGTCGCGGTGACCGGCGATCGCGCGCTGGCGGTCTCGATGACGAGCGCCGACGGCACTGTGGCCGGATCGGTCCCGGCGTCGCTGTCGCTGTCGCTGGGCACGCCGGCCCCGTTCCAGCCGTTCGTGCCGGGTGTGGGCGCCACCTACGAGGCGTCGGCCCTGGCGAACGTGACCTCGTCGGCCGGCGAAGCGGTGCTCTCGGTCGCCGACCCGAGCACGGACCACACCGGCCACCTGGTCAACGGCGCGTTCTTCCTGCCGCAGCCGCTGCAGGCCCGCGCTCGCAACGCCGCCAACACCGGCACCGCGTACAAGACCATCGGCTCCAGCGCCTCGCCGCTGAACCTGCTGGCCTACAGCGGCCCGGTGTCCAATGACACCGTGACGCTCGGCTTCAGCCAGCTGATCAACTCGAATGACGCGCTGCGCACGGGTGCCTACAGCAAGACGCTGACCTTCACGCTCAGCACCACCAACCCGTAGTAGACGGCGGGAAGGAGGGGCGGCGCCTCATCGCCGCTCCTCCCCGCCTCCTACTCGTACTGCAGGGCGTTGAGCACGTCCCGGCGGCGATCGCCACCGTCGTGAACACGGCGAGCTCCGCCAGCGGGCAGGCAGCTCCAGGCAGACCCGTCCTTCGGAGCGCCTGGGTGATCAAACCGCCGGGACGGGCCGAGCGGGATGCCCATCGCGGCCCCGTTCAGCGCGGTGATGCTGCTCTCCTGGCGGATCGTGCGCGCGCCTGTCGACGTGTCATGCCTACGCGCGCAGCATCCCGAGCTCACGCGTGCGCTCGTGGACGGCCAGCACGCGCGTGTTGACGAGCCCAAACAGACTCACGGCGAACTCGGAGACCGTCGCGCCGATCAGCCATTTCGTAACGAGCCGATCGCCGGCGCCCCGTTTGGAGCAGCCTGGTCGTCAGGCACGCGAATGTCCGGCGCGGGATCAGCTCGTCGACGCAGGGTGGCAGCCACGAGCATTGCCCTACAGCGCGATCCGATCAACCTCCCCGGCGGCGCCCTTGCGCAGGTCGCGAGACCTGGCCGGCGGCAGCAAGGCTTGACGTGCAGTACCGGCGAGGGTTCTGGGTGCTGAGTCGTCACAACGCCAGTCGGAAGTAGAGCTTTTCGCGGATTTCACCACTTCGCCGCCGGCCGTAGTCGGCGCTGCTCCGTTGCATGGAAACCAGCAGTCACGCTGGCCGGCTTATCCGGAACAGCGCGGACTGCGTAATCCGGGTTTGCTCGTCATCGTTCCGGCCAGGGCGCGGTATCCCGAATCAACCCTTTCGCCCCCAGCAGTCGTCTCGCGTGGCGCGCCCTCGTTGTCCGCCGTTAGTCCGTGCCGTGTCCGGGCGGACGACCGGCGCAGAGGAGGACGCCGTACCGACCTCTATCACTAAGTTGGTCTTGAACACTCCGCCCCTGACGGGATAGGGTCACGCAATGTGGCTCCGCTACGCACGGTACGCGGGCGGCGTCGTCGCCGTAAGCGTCGCGCTGAACCTTGTGGCGAGCTGGCTGGAGGTGTCGTGGGCGCCAGCGAAGCGGGTGTCCGTCGCTCTCGTCGGACTCGGGCTGCTTGCCGTTGGGCTCGTGCAAGGGATACGCAGCGTCTACAGTTGGCTACGTGGTGGGCGATACGCGGTCGAGGCCATAGTCCTCGACGAGCAGCATCACCTCATGCTGTACTGGCACCACTTCCATCAGCGGTTTCTTCCGCCGGGCGGACGTATGGGCCGGCTGGAGCTACCCCACATCGCCATCAGGCACCGTCTTGCCGAGCGCGTCGGTCTTAGCGACTCTCAATACGAATTTGATCCCCGCTTTCAGGCGGTGGACGTCAGGGAATCGCCCTTTCTCGGTCGCGTCCGTCGAGTGCCAGCACCCTTCTTAGTGCAGGTCGAAAGCCACAATCAACGGCGTTTGGTCCGGCTCCATTACGACTTCATCTACGTTCTTCGGACACTAGGCCCGTATCAGCCACCACCCAGCGCAGACGTCGTCTGGACGAACGTGTGCTTCGTGGACCTCGCGACGCTCGAGAACATGGTGCAGAACGCCGAGACGTTCCCGGACGTTCTAGATGCGTACAAGCGCGTGCTTCGGGTCCTGACCGGTCCACACGTCCACGGGGAGCCAGGCGCATCGTGATCCGCGTGCGTTTCGATCCGCGGCACAAGCTGGCGTCCAAAGACCCCATCCCGAGGGGCGTTGAGGTGGTCAACGACTCAGCTACGGTCGCGGCAGAGTCGGAAAAGGGCGTTTCCGCGTGGGCAATCGACAACCGCCTGAGGCCACTCTTCGGCGAGAGATGGTCGGTTGCAACGGAGCGTCCGCTATTTCATCTCGTCTCAGTCGAGACGCAATCTGGCTGCAACTACTCCTGTCATTTCTGCGGGGTGGCGCGGACTGTTGACCCGCGCCCACCCGGCCAGATGAGTTGGCTGAACATCAACAAGATCGCCGACGAGCTCGGGGAGATCGACTATGACGGCCGAGTGGCACTGTTCGGGAACAATGAGCCGCTGCTGGACTCGAGGATTGTCGACATAGTCCGCACGTTTCGCAAGAGGGTCCCAGCCGCTGACATCAGGCTCCTGACGAACGGAGCGCTCTTGAACCCGGATCTTGCCGTCGCGCTGTTCCGTGCTGGGCTTGATTGCCTCGTAGTCAACAACTACACGGACGGAGTGCGGCTTACTCGCCGCGTCCGGGACCTCATCGCGGTGTCGGAGCGCTTCGCTTCGTATGATCTCCGGATCAGCGTCCGTGAGCGCGACGAAATCTTGACCAGTCGCGCCGGCACGGCCCCGAACAAACCGCAGCCAGCAGGACCGGCACGAGGGTTCTGCGCCTTACCGTTTACCGACCTCCACGTCTCCTACACCGGTGACGTCAATCTGTGTTGCTTTGATGCGCACAACCGGTCGTCGTTGGGGAGTCTTGCAACACAAGACCTATTGCAGATCTGGAACTCAGCTGCGTTCACCGCTCATCGAGAACGACTCCTGCTAGGCGATCGTTCAGGCTTCCCGCTGTGTGCGGCGTGTGACTTCGACGGCTTCCGTTCCCCCACGCGCAGCGATCCGCCCATGATCCGTGCCGACCTTGTGGGCCTCGATGAGTAGTTTCCGTACCTCCCACACCGCTGTGGTTGCCGCCACCGAGACTCATGTGAAGAGTCGCCTTGCAGGCGACACGACAGGGCATGACTGGTGGCACGTCGACCGTGTCCGCAGGATTGGCATGCGGATAGCGTCGGCCGAAGGCGCCGACATAGAAGTCGTTGAACTGGCCACCTTGCTTCACGACATCTCGGATCACAAGTTCAATGGCGGAGACTATGAACGCGGTCCTCGTGAGGCTGCCGAGTTTCTGATTAGGGCCGGCGAGCCCGCAACGGTCGCGATGGCAGTCGCCTCCGCGATTCGATCCACGTCGTGGTCGGGCAGAGATCAGGACGGCCCGACTCTTAGCCTTGAGGCGCAGGTCGTCCAAGACGCTGACCGCCTCGACGCGATCGGTGCGATCGGGATCGGGCGTGCGTTTGCCTACGGCGGATACGCACAGCAGCCGATGC
This sequence comes from Solirubrobacter deserti, assembly GCF_003344625.1. GTDB lineage: Bacteria > Actinomycetota > Thermoleophilia > Solirubrobacterales > Solirubrobacteraceae > Solirubrobacter > Solirubrobacter deserti. The sequence continues at coordinate 44,593 of NZ_QPKJ02000010.1, forward strand.
ATGATCCTTGCGCCCTCGACCCAAGTACCGCAAATACCGTCATTGCCCACTTCTACGAGAAGCTTCTCCGGGTGAAGGACCGCCTACACACTCAGACGGCGAAGCAGATCGCGACTGCAAGAGACGCGTACATGCGCAATTTTCTCCAGAGATTCTACGAGGAGTGGAACGCGGACGACAGCCCGTGAGGCGAAGGTCGCGAACGGAACTGAGCCTTTGAAGAGATGTTGTCGGCAGGCGCCGGGAGGTCCGCTAGTTCGACGAAATTGCCGGGTTTCGCCCAGTGATTGCTGCCGCCCGGGTCCGGCAATCGGCGCGCCCGCGAATAGAGTCGACGTGCGCGTAGTCAGATCGCAGATCACGCGCCCCAGGACGACGGCCGCAGTCTCCTGGCCTGCGAAGCGACTTCTGCTTTGGACGAGAAGCAGAAGCAGCCCTTCTCGACGGTCTAGCCATTTCACACCGCCCCCGACGCGCTGCTGCCTTGCATGTGGCCGGCCCGACCTTGCGCCGATTGCCATCGGGTGCCTGGCTCCGAAAGCGAGGGGTAGTCGGCTAGGCGTGGCGGCCGCGCAGAACGCCGTATGCCAGGCGTTGTGACCAGCGACCGGGGTCCGGTCACTTTGCGGTTCGCGGGCTACAGGAACCGATTCCACAGCGTCTCGCCGCGCCGCGCCTCGATGAACGCGTCCAGCGCGGCGCGGTGCGCGGCGTCGAGCGTCCCCCGGTACGCCTTCAGCTGCGCGACGGTCTCGTCCTGCACGGCGTGCCCGGCGAACGTCCACTCGTCCGCGAACTGGTTCAGCGAGGTGAACCGCGCGTCGTCGTCGAGAGACCGCAGATGGAACGTCTCCATGAACCCGCGCATGTAGGCCATCGCCTCGGTGGCCTGCGTGCCCTTGGAGACCTGCTCGCGGATCAGGCCGTGGTCGAGCGGCGAGATCTTGCCCGCCTTGCGCTGCTGCTCCAGCCACGGCAGGAACTCGAGCTTGGGCTCGGTCGCGCGCCAGCGCTCGACGGCGTCCATCGCCCGCTCGGTGTGATGGAGATGCTCGAACTCGTGCTGGATCGTCCCGCGTAGCGAGATCGGGTCGGCGAACGCGTGCGGGCCGACCTCGAGCATCGGCCGTTCTAGCGGCGTGGTGCGGTCGCTCGCCACCGGTCCCGCCTCGCCGGCGTGTCCACGCGCTTCCTTGTAGTCGATGTTGACGTTGACCTTGCCGGGCGCCTTCGGCTCCTCCGTGCTGTCATGCACGTCGTCGGGTCGCAGGCCGACCTCGGTCACGAGCAGATTGACGAGCATCAGGCGCGCGAGCCGCTTGCGTTCGGCGTCGCCGGAATCGCTGAGCGCGGCGATGTAGTGCTGGCGTAGTGACCAGCCGATCGGGTCCTTGGTCGCCGAGACCCGCGCGAAGCGGACGACGCGACCGACCGCGAGCAGCGCGGGCGTGACATGGGCCGGGGTGTCGAACGGGACCATGTCGGTCGCGTATGCCCGCAGCCTGCCCTCGGCGTCGGCCACGACGACGCCGATCCGCCCCGTGGAAGCCGCCGCGACCGCGGCCTCCTGCTCGGTCTCATACCCGTCGCCGAGCTCGCGTTCGGCGGCCACCTCGATCGTGACCGCGAAGTCGCTCGACGTGATCGAGCCGACGCCGAACGGCGGGTCCAGCGTCTTGGCCGCCTGCTCGCGGCGCCGCGCGAGGCGAGCCGCGGCCTGGTTGCCGGCGCCACGCTGGACGGCCAGAAGCATCGCCGCCGCGCCAAACTCAGCTGCTCCCGGCGCGTCGGCAGACCTCTCGTCCGGCCGCTGGTGTGGGCGTCGTTGGCGCGTGGACGACATTCTCATCGGCGTCCAATAGCTGAGTCAAGTCCCGCGATGGTCGTGACACCCGCACTCCGCGACCTCGGCGATCGAGCGGCCCTCGCCCACCGTCCGGTCGGCTTCGCGCCGCTTGCGGATGACCTGCGTGCTGCTGCCTTCGCGTGACCGCGACAGCGGACCTGGACGGCGCGGCGGCGGACACCGCGCTCTCGCTTTGGACGACGAAGCGAAAGTGGCGCTTATCGACGATCCCGCTCTGTTCATCGTCCGGCACGCCACGCTGCGGCATGCATAGCGCTGCTTGAGCCGTGTGCTCGTCGCCGGGTTGAGGCGCGAGTCACCGGCGCGCGTCGCCGGGAGACACCCGTGGAGCCGCCGGTCGGCGGTACCGCGGAGGCGCCTTCGGCTTAGTGGCCGAGCTGGTGGGTGATCTTGTCGACGACGACCGTGGCGGCGAAGCGGGCGGCTCCGGGAGGCTCGACGTCGATGTGGGAGCCGGTGTACTTAATCGCGATCTTGCGTTCCAGCGCGAGTTCGGGATCCGGTATGAGATCGTCGACGTGTCCGCGCAACTCGACGTACCAAGTGGGGTCTGCCGGGTTGGCGACAACGACCGAGAGGCGAGGATCGCGGCGGAGGTTACGGAGCTTCTGTCGGCCTTCCACGAGGCTGAAGTGGAGCGCATTGTCCTCCCAAAGGAACCACTGCGGGGTGGTTTGAGGAGCACCCGCGGGACCGATCGTCGAGATGAAGGCGATCGCTGTCGACTCGAGCAACGGGATCAGGGGAGGGGGGACGCTCGGAGTCACGGGACCGAAGGCTATCCAGCGAATCCGACCGTAGGGCTTGGACCAGCTTCGCCGTGGGCACCGCCGCGTCCGGCAGCTTCGTCGAGGCCGCTGACGTCGAGGGTGGATTCGCCGCCTGCGGCGCCGCAGCGGTTCTCGCCGCGGCGCTGATCGCTCTAGGCAAGCGGCGAACGACCTGGTCAGTGGACGGCCGCGCTCGCGCCGGCAGCCGGCTTGACCGTCGGCACGGCACTGGCGGCGACTGCGGCGAACCCCAGCGCGATCGCGGCGGCGGCGATGAAGCCGTCCTCGTAGCCGGCGGCGAGCGCGACAGGACCGGTTGCGGTCGCGATGGCCGCAACGGCGGCGAGCACCGCGACTCCGAGAGCGGCGCCCAGTTCGTGCGCCGTCGAGATCAGCCCAGAGGCGAGGCCGAGCTGATGCGGGGCGACGAGCGAGAACGCGGTCACGGATGCAGCAGGGAAGACGAAGCCCACGCCCAGCCCGATCACGACGAGGCCCGGAAGGAGTTCGGGAAAGTACGTGGCACGGTCCGGCGCGATGGCCAGTACGAGCGCGCCTGCCGCGACCAGTGACATGCCCGCGACGATAAGGAGCCGCGACCCGATGCGGGCCATGATCCGGGGCGCGACGTGGGCGGTCACACCGATCGCGAACGCCAGCGGCAGGAAGCCCAGGCCGGTCTCGAGCGCGCTCGCGCCGATCACTTCCTGCATGTAGAGCGAGTTCAGGAAGAACGTGCCGACCAGAATCGCTGTCACTCCGAGAATGACGGCAGCGCCCGCGACCAACGGCCGCGTCCGCCACGTCGCGGGGGGCACGAGCGGCTGAACGGTCTTGGCCTCCACGAGCGCGAACGCGGCCAGCAGGACGATCGCGAGCGCGAGCAGTCCCAGCGTGCGGGTGGAGCCCCAGCCGTGCTCGGCCGCGCCGTCGATGGCGAACACGAGGGTGATCATCCCCGCGACGACGAGCAGCGCGCCGGGCACGTCCAGCGCGCGGCGCGTCGTCGGCACGACGGGCAGGACGCGCGTGGCCGCGACGAGCGCCACGAGCCCGACAGGGACGTTGACCAGGAAGATCCATTCCCAGCTCAGCCACGTGGTCAACAGGCCGCCGAGCACGACGCCGACGGCCGCGCCGGCGCTGCCGATCGCGCTCCACGCGGCGAGCGCGGTCGTGAGCTGACGACCGGTGTAGTACGAGGTGACGATCGACAACGCCGCGGGCGTGAGTAGCGCGGCGCCGATGCCCTGGGCCGCGCGCGCCGCGATCAGCGTCGTTCCGGACTCGGCAAGCCCGCTCGCGAGGGAGGCGGCGGTGAACACGGTGAGGCCGGCGAGGAACACGCCGCGGCGCGAGACCGCATCGGCGATACGACCGCCGAGCAGCAGCAGCCCGCCCGTCAGGAGGACATAGATCGTGACGACCCATTGCAGGTCGTCGCCGCCGAGCCCGAGGTCGTGGCCGATCGACGGGAGGGCCACGTTCACGACGGTGATGTCGAGAACGACCATGAACTGGGCGACCGCCAGCAGGATCAGCGTGGTCCAAGGGCGGGGTGCGTCACCGGCCGAGTGGGAGACGTGCGGGTCGGTCATGGGGAGCTCCGTGGTGGGTTTACACGGCTGTAAATGTAGGCACCATGGTACCTGCCTTTACACGATTGTCAACCCTTGGGTGGTTGCGGCGCACGGCGCTCCTGGTCGCCAGCCTGCGCCGTTGGGCACGCTGGCCCGGGAAGCCCTTGATCGAACCCGCGCGTCAGTTGTGACCGTTGAGTACGACACCAGCCGGACGCGCGGCGGACGGGGGACACAAGCGGCGAAGGCGACGGCATTTCTGCGAATCGTCCCTGCGAGCGCTGAACCCGGGCGCCGCACATATCGATCGCGAAACCGTCAAAGCCTGGCCGCTCGCGGCCGACGGGGGTACAACCGATCTCGTCGTCCCTCAGGCTCCGATCTGGGCCGCGTCCCTCTTCGACGGCTAGATAGGTGAACCCCTGTTCGAGAGGCGCGGGGACGGACATGTGGTCCCGCCCGCCGCGGGTTCGTGTCCCGTCGCTCACCCCTCAAGCGCTCCACGGAGGGCCGCGACAGAGCTTCGCGGGCGGGTGCCGGGGCGCCTTGCGGGCGCCCCGGCGTCAGCCTCAAGCGAGCACTCGACGCGCTCAGCGGGCTGACATGTCGTTCAGCGCGTAGCCTTCCCGCTCTTGGTCAGGCCCTTGCCCTTGCCGGGCTTGCCGGCCACGGCGTTCACCGTCGACGTGTCGTAGGCGAAGGTGAGCACCGAGGTGGCGATCGCGTCGGAGTTCACGTCGAGGGCGTGGACGTTGACGTTGCCGACGAGCTCGTAGTCCTCGCGCAGCGCGTCGTAGAGCGCGACGTTCTGGCCGTCGCCGCGCAGGTTGTCGCAGAACGAGTGGTAGCACGGGTCGAAGGCGGCGCCGGCAACGCCGCCGTACAGCGCGGCTTCGGCGGCCGTCTTGGGCACCTCGGCGCCGGTGAAGAGGCCGCCGGCGGGGATGCCGACGGCGATGAACGGCCCGTAGTCGGAGCGGCCGGAGAACTCACTGTCCTGCGAGGGTTCGCCGCGGTCGGCGTAGAAGCGCTCGAAGACGTCCTCGATCTGGGCCGAGCCCGCGGGGATGAATCCGGGCGCGGCCGTGCCGCCCGAGTTGTCGCCGTCGTAGATGCCGAACATGTAGTTCGGCGAGGCGACCATGTCGAAGTTGAGGTAGAGCGCGATGTCGTCGAGCTCCTCGTCGCTGAGGTTGTCGACGTAGTGCTCGGAACCGAGCAGCCCGGATTCCTCGGCGCCCCACCACGCGAAGCGGACGGTGTTGGTGGTCTTGACCTTGGCCATCTGGATCGCGGTCTCCAGCAGCGCGGCGCTGCCGGACCCGTTGTCGTTGATGCCCGCCCCGTCGTGGACGCTGTCCAAGTGCGCTCCGGCCATCACGACGTTCTCGTCGTTGCCGCTGCGGGTCTCCGCGGTGACGTTGTAGGTCGGGCGCCGGTCGGCGACGTAGTCGACCGTCACGGTCACGGTCGCGCCGGGCGTCGAGGCGAGGTTCTGGCCCGCCTCGAAGGTGGCGAAGACGGCGGGGATGCGCAGGCCGGTGGCGTCGCCGATCATGTTCAGCAGCCCGGTGCGCCCGGGCTGGCCCTCGTTCATGACCACCACGCCGGCCGCTCCGGCGGCTTGGGCGTTGAGCACCTTGACGTTGAAGCCGCACGTGCCGCGCTGGACGAGCGCGATGCCGCCCGCGGGGAAGCCTGCGAAGTCGGCTGTCTCGCAGCCGCTGGAGCTCGAGTTGTCCGGCCCGGACGGGTTGATCACCAGGTCCACCGGGACCAGGGGGCCCGTCGCGGTGCCTTCCGGGCTGCCCGTGTCGAACGTGTTGCGCAGGAAGTCGGTCCCGTGCACGAACTCGCGGGGGTTGGGGGAGACGCGGGTCAGCTTCGAGTTCTCCTCGAAGTAGTCGAACATGAACTCCTGCACCTCGGGCTCAAAGCCCGCCTGTTCGAGCTGCTCGACGATGTAGTCGACCGACGCGTCGTATCCGGGAAGCCCGGACGCCCGGTTCCCGCCGTTCTCGTCCGCGATCTCCTGCAGTGCCTCGAGGTGCTCGAGCACGCCGTCGGGCGTGATCGCCTTGGTGAGCTTCTTGACCGTGTTGTTGTTCGGCGCGGCGTACGCCGGGACCGCCACGAGCGCTGTGGTGAACGCGCACGCGACGGCGGTGGCCGCCGATACCGCTCGAAGTCTTGCCATGAACCGCCCCTCTCGTAGGACTCAGCGCCGGTGTGCCACCGGGCTGCTGTCAATGCCGTAACGCGACAGGACGCCGTGGGTCGGGCGGTATCGGGCTGACTTTCGTGTGCGCCGCGCTCGCGCTTGTTACGGTCGGTCGAGCATGAACAGCGATCTCGGGTCGAGCGCAGCACTCGCGGAAGAGCTGCAGGCGTCGCGCACGCGAATCGTCGAGGCGGCCGACGAGGCGCGCCGGCGGATCGAGCGCGATCTCCACGACGGGGCACAGCAGCGGTTGGTCACCGCGTCGATGCTGCTGAAGGTCGCCATGCGTGGCGCCGCCGACGATTCGCGGCTGCGCGAGGACTTGGAGCGAGTCGCGGCTGAGCTCGATGCCGGGCTCGGCGAGCTCCGGGAGCTGGCGCGCGGCATCCATCCGGCGGTGCTGACGGCCAAAGGCCTGAGCGCCGCGATCGACGCGCTGGCGGCGCGTTCGAGCGTGCCGGTGCGCGTCGTCGGCTCACTGCCCGCGCGGCCCGCGGCGGCGGTCGAGCTGGCGCTCTACTTCACCGTCGCCGAGGCGCTGACGAACGTCGCCAAGTACGCGGCGGCGACCGAGGTGGTCGTCACGATCGAAGGTGACGACCAGCAGGCCCAAGTCGAAGTGCGCGACGACGGACGCGGCGGCGCGGATCCGACCGCCGGATCCGGCTTGCGCGGGCTGGTTGACCGGCTCGGGGCGCTGCGTGGGCACCTCCACGTCGAAAGTCCCGAGGGCGGCGGGACCGTCCTGCGGGCCGTCGTCCCGCGTGACCCGCACGATCCGCGCGCGGATACGAACTGCGGTTGTTGTGCCGTGGGTCAGTGCCGGTGCGCGGCCTGACCGTCTAACGGGGCTGGCCTGGCGCCCCTGCGCCGGCCCCAGTCGCTCAAGTGGCCGTCGCCTGACGCTGTGCCGACGCGGTGAGAGCGGCGAGGATCGCCTGGACGGCGGTGGTGCCGCTGAGGGAGGCACGGGTCGCCGCGGAGACCTCGCGGCTCGGCTGGTTGTCGCGGGCGAGCGGGCGCACGACGACGTCGCTGCGCAGAACGCCGGGCCCGATGTCGCCTAGACCGGCCCCAGATCTCGACTCGAGACGCGATGAGATCATCCGCTCCGCGCGGTCCCTCGCCGAGTCGGACGGCTGGGCCGCCGTCACGATGCGTCGCCTCGCGGGAGAGCTGGGCGCCACCCAGCCCGTGGTCTACTCGGCGTTTGCGAGTCGCCAGGCCGTCGTCGACGCGGTGGCGCTCGAGGGCTTCGCGAACCTTGCCGCGTCGCTCGAGGCGGTGACGCCACGCCCCTGGCGCGAATGGGCGCGTATCCGGACTTCGCAGCCGCCCATCCCCGGGTCTACGAAGCGATGTTCTCGATGCCGTCCGGCTGCCCTTTGCGGCCGACGACACCCCGAAGCCGCTGCGGCGCGCGTTCGCCGCGGTGCAGGACGCCTTCCCGGACGGCGATGGGACCCGGGCAGAGGTCGTCTGGTCTGTGCTTCACGGCCTGGCCACCCTCCAGGCCGGTGGGCGTCCACGTGCGGACCATGCTCAGGCGCGGCTCGAGCTCGCCCACGCGCTGCTCACCGACCAAGACGCCGCTTGATGGGGCGTGGGCCCGACCGGCCGGCCGGGCGGGCCCATCCGCGCTCGGCGGCGCCGGTCGATCAGGCTCCGGTGGCCGGAGCCGGCACCGGCGCCGGGCTGAGGTTCGTGACAGGGTTCTGCAGCGGCCGGTTGAAGACGGTGGACGGCGCGAACGGAACCTGGACCGCCTCACGAGCGGTCGGGCCGCTCGTGGAGCCGGCGCCCGCTCCGTCGCGTGCGCCGAGTTCGGCGCCGACCATGAGCACGAGCGCCGTCAGCGCGAGCGCGAGCAACGCGGTCCGCATCGTGAACCGCGGAAGCCGCCGGGACGGGAACTGCAGGACGTGCACGTACATCACCTCCGTGTCAGAGCTCTCGGTCGTAAATGGGGATAGGCGGGGTCGAGCGCGCGTCAACCCCTCACAGCGCCGGGACGGCGCCGGTGTACGGCGGCCGAGGCGGCCGCCGCCGGATGCGTTCGCTGATCCTGCGCGCGTGTCGCTGGAGAACTGCGGTCATCGTGGGTTCCTTTCTGGTCGGCTCAGTCGGGCAATTAGGCCGCCGGTCCCCATCCGTCAACGGGCGCAGAAGACGCGGGTCAATGGCGCGCGCACGGCCGTGGGCGCCGCCAGGAAGCCGCCCTCGAACACCGAGCGGACCGCAGACGCCACCCTGCCGGCACCGGCGCGCCGGCTCCCGGCAACGGCCTCGCGATCGCGCGGTACACCGCCGCATAGCGCTGCGCGACGGCCTTCGGGCCGAACCGTTCCTCCGCTCGGGCGCGGCACCGGTCGAGGTCGATCGCATCGACGCGGTCGAGAGCCGCGGCCAGCTCGGCTTCGTCGTTGACGAACACTCCCGTGCGACCGTCGTCGATCACCTCCAGTGCCGAGCCACGCGGAGCGGCGATCACCGGCGTGCCGGCGGCCATGGCTTCGACCATGGTCATCCCGAACGGCTCCACCCACATGGTCGGCATGAGGATCGCGCGGGCGCGCCTGAGCAGTTCGCGCTTGCGAGCGCCGCCGAGATCGCTGACGTGTGTGACCTGCGGTCCCTCGACGTGCGGCGCGATCGCCTCCGAGAAGTAGGCCTCCGCCTCGCGCTCGACGGCACCGGCGAGGACGAGTGGCCGGCCCGCCGCTCGAGCGACGCGGATGGCCCGGTCCGCGCCCGTGCCCGGCGCGATGCGGCCGACCCACAGCAGGAAGTCGTCCTTGGCGGCGCTCACGACCTCGACGGGGTTCGGGACGACGGCGTCGACCCGCACCCCCGCGGGTCCGGCCGCCGCGTGCGCGCGGGACAGGCAGACGAGCGCGGCCTTGGCGCCGTGGGCTCGATACCAGTCCCGCGTGGCCTCGTCGAACGGGCGGTGCACCGTGTGCACCACGGGCACGGCCAGCCGATCGGCCATGGCCAGCGCGGTCCACCCGGAGTGATCGTGCACCAGGTCGAACGGCATGCCGTCCAACTCGGCCCGCTCGATCGCGGCGAACGCGCACGCCGCGTGGTCGGCCTCGACCATGCTCGAACCGACTTCTCGCTCGTGCGCGCGGTCGAGCACGCTCACGATCCGCGCGAGGCTGCGGGAACCGGGAGCGGCGTACAGCGTCACGTCGTGGCCGGCGGCGACCAGCGCGTCGGCGAGCGACGCCAGCGCCGCTTCGACGGCACCGTCGCTGGTGGGTGTGACCGGCCGCCACGGCGGGGCCAGCAGCGCGATGCGCAGCGGGCGATCCTCCTCCGCCGACGCCAGCGCACGGTCCAACCGTTGCGTCGTCTGGTCCGGCTCAGCGCAGTGCCGCCGGCTCGTCGCGGGCGGCAGTAGACCGTTGTCGACCATCGGCGTCCTCCAAGTGTCGCTTCCTCCCCTCGATGTCGTATATGTCGTGGCTCACCTATGGGATAGGCCGCCGTCCGCGAACGTCAATGTCGAAGCCACTGGTTGTCTCACTGCGCGAAGAAGTCGAGGCCGGGCACGCCGCCGACCGTCAGCTGGCGCGCGAGCTCGGCCGCCCCGAGCCCCGGCGCGCGACGGCCACGGGCGGCTACATCGACTCGCTCGGGCCGGCGTCCGCAGCCGAACACATCGAGCCCGACCTCGTGGCGCGGGCCCAGGGTGGCGAAGCGCGCGCTCGCGCGGAGCTCATCGCGGCCTGCATGCCGCTCATCGCCGGCGTCGCTCGCACATACCGCAGCGGCCAGGTCCACCGCCAGGAGCTGCTGCAGGAGGGCGCGGTCGGCGTGCTGCGAGCGCTGGAGCGTTTCGAACCGCAACGCGGGGTGCCGTTCTGGGGCTACGCCACGTGGTGGGTCCGCCAGGCCATGCAGCAGCTCGTGTCCGAGCTGACGCGGCCGATGGTCCTGTCCGACCGGGCGCTGCGCCACCTCGCACGGCTCAAGCAAGCGCACCGCGACGCCGTGCAGGGCAGCGGCCACGAACCCACGCGCGAGGAGCTCTCCGAGCGCACCGGGCTCGATCTCGGCCAGGTCGACGACCTGCTGGCGGTCGAGCGTGCGCCGAAGTCGATCGACGAACCGATCGTCCGCAGCGGCGCCGAGCTCGGCACGTTCGGCGAGCTGCTGGTCGACCCGATGGCCGAGGACGAGTACGAGCGCGTGCTGGCCGCGGTCGAGAGCGAGGAGCTGCACGGGCTGCTCGCCGGGCTCTCCGAACGCGAACGAGCCGTCCTGCGCGCGCGCTACGGCTTCGACGACGGTGACGAGCGTCCGCTTCGCGCCGTCGGCGACGAGCTCGGCCTTAGCGGCGAGCGGGTGCGCCAGATCGAGCGCCGCGCGCTGGGGAAGCTCGCCGCCGCCATGACCGCCCGCCCGTAGGGCAGCGCTCGCACGAGGTGCGTACACCTTCCGCGCCAACCCGCGTGGGACGTGCACGTGCGCTGAGACGGGGCCGGGCCGTGCACGCGGCCTGGCCCCGGGTCAGCGTCGGTTTTCGAGCGGAGCCGTCGGGTCAGGGCAACTGCCAGCGCTGGTTCGGTCCTCCGTGGCAGTCGTAGATGATCAGCCGGGTGCCGTTCGCGGAGCCGCCTGAGGCGGCGTCCAGGCAGCGTCCGGACTGCGGGTTGCGCAGCGTGCCGTCGGCCGCCGCCCGCCACTGCTGGGCGCTCGTGGCGTTGCACTCGTAGAGCTGCACGGCGGTGCCGTTGGCCGTGCTGCCGCCGGCGACGTCGAGGCACTTTCCGAGCGCTTCGACCGTGCCGTCGGAGGTGACGCTCCAGCGCTGTGCGGCGGTGCCGTTGCAGTCGAACAGCTGCACGGCCGTGCCGTTGGCGTTGGAGGCGCCGGCGATGTCGACGCACTTGCCGCCGATCCCTCTGATCGCACCGCGCGGGGACACGACGTCGCGCGCGGCGGCCACGGTGATCTCGCCCGTGAGCTGGATGTCGCGGGACGAGCGCCCGACGTGGATCGGGACGCGCCCGGCCGGTGTGACCCACGCGCCGGTGGCCTCGTCGAAGTACGAGAAGGCGCGGCGGTCGAGCGTGACCGTCACCCGCTCGCGCCCGCCCGGATCGAGGGTGACCTTGGCGAAGCCGGCGAGTTGCCGGGGAGGCGTGGGCACGCTCGTCGGGAGCCGGCCGACGTACACCTGCGCGGTCTCCGCGCCGGTGCGCGCGCCGGTGTTGCGCAGCGTGAACTGCACCTGGACGTTCGCGCCCTGCCGGGTCGTGGCGAGGTTGCGGTAGGCGAAGCTGGTGTAGCTCAGCCCGTGCCCGAACGGGAACAGCGGGTCCAGGCCGGCGCGGTCGTAGCCGCGGTAGCCGAGGAAGACGCCCTCGTCGTGCTCGACCGTGAGGTCGTCGAGCGTGTCCCACGGGTTGCGGATGCCGAGCTGCTCGGGCTGGCTCTCGCTGCGCGGGAACGTGATCGGCAGCTTGCCGGACGGGTTGACGTCGCCGAAGAGCACGCTCGCGATCGCGTTGCCCTGCTCCTGCCCGCCGTAGTAGGAGTCCACGACGGCGTCCACGCGCGACAGCCACGGCATCAGCACCGGGCCGGCCGCGCCCAGCACGACGACCGTGTTCGGGTTCACCGCGGAGACCGCCCGGATCAGCTGGTCCTGGTCGTTGGGCAGCGTCAGCGAGAAGCGGTCTCGCTGCTCGCTCTCGAACGTGGCCGCGAAGACCACGGCGACGTCGGCGTCACGGGCGGCCTCGACCGCCTCCCGCGTGGCGGGCGAGTAGGCGTTGGCCGGGTGGGTCCAGCCGAGCTGCAGCGACGCGGGCTCCAGGCCGGTGAACGCGCGCGTGGCCCGGTACTCGACGACGATGTCGTGCTGCTCACCGGCCTCCAGGTTCAGCGTCGCGGTGCTCTCCGTCGCCCATTCACCCACCTCGGTCGCGAGGTCGATCGCGGGCTCGCCGTCGAAGAACATCCGCGCCTCGCCCCAGCCGGTGAGCGCGAACGTGTAGGCACCCGTGGTGGGGACGGTGAACGTGCCGGTGTAACGCGCGGAACCGGCGTCCGCCGGCGTCGGCTCGAGCTGCGAGCCGTACAGGCTCGAGAAGGCGGGCCCTCCGCCGATGAAGCCCTGATCCCAGCGGACGCCGGGATCCGTCCGGGTCACGAGCGGCGCGCCGGACAGGTCGGTGGAGGTGAAGTACGTCGCCTCAAGGCCGACGCCCCCGGTCGGCGTGGTGAACACCGAGGACGGCGCGGCCGCCGGGCCGCCGAGCATCGACGTGGGGCCGACCGGGTCCGTGCCCGGGGCGTAGGCGACGTCCACGTCACCCGGCGCGCGGTCGCGGATGCCGTCGAGCAGCGAGACCTCGTAGGTCGGGGACACGTGCGAGGCGCCACCCTGCGCGCGGGCGCGGTTCGCGTCGCCGCCGATGACCGCGATCGACCCGAGCCGGCGACCGTTCAGCGGCAGCGCGGCGTTGCTGTTCTTGAGCAGCGTGATGCCGGCCTCGGCGATCTCACGTGCGGTCTCGCCGTGCTCGGCCACCGGGATCGCCGACGGGGACGGGTCGTCCTCGAACAGGCCGTGCTCGAACATCGTGCGCAGGATGCGGTGCACGTGCTCGTCGACGGTGGCCTCGGTCACCTGCCCGGACTGCACCGCGGCCACGATCAGCTCCGGCGTGTAGAACTGCCGGTTGCCGGTCTCCATGTCCAGGCCGTTGTTGAGTGACTGCACCGTCGAGTGCGCGGCGCCGAAGTCCGTCAGGACGAAGCCGTCGAAGCCCAGCTGGCGCTTGAGGATGTCCACCAGCAGCAGGCGGTTCTGGCAGGCGAACTCGCCGTTGACGCGGTTGAACGCGCACATGGTCGAACCGAGTCCGTTCTCGACCGCGGCCTCCCACGGCGGCGTGAAGATCTCCTGGATCGTGCGCTCGTCCGCGACGGAGTCGTAGGGCGTGCCGCGGTTGATCTCCTGCGTGTAGAGGTTGTAGTGCTTGAGGTCGGCGATCACCCCGCGCTCCTTCACCGCGCGGACGTAGGGCCCGACGACGCTGCTGGTGAGGAACGGGTCCTCGCCCTCGGACTCGTTCGCCCGCCCCCACCAGGGAGCGCGGACGATGTCGCCGTTCGGGCCCAGCAGCACGTTGCCGCCGACCTGCCGCACCTCGTCGGCGACCGTCCGCCCGTAGCGGGCGGCGAGCGCCGGATCGAACGCCGCCGCGAGCAACAGCGGCGACGGCATCGCGGTCGCCCGGTTCTCCGTCTCGGGCAAGGAGACTCCGCCCAGGCGCAGGCCCGCGCCGGCATCGAGCATCCGCAGCGACGGGATGCCCAGCCGGTCGATCCCGTCGGCGAAGTACGCCCACGCCGTGCCCGGATCGTTGGACATCAGCTCGGCTTTCTCCTGCAGCGTCATCGCGTCGATGACCAGGTCCGCGCGCCGATCCGGGCCAAGCGCCGGATCGTCCCACGGCCGCTGCGCGCCGGCCGCAGCCGGTAACGCCAGCGCCCCGAACAACGCGCCGCACACCAGCAACCCCCGCATGTCCTACCGCCCTTCTGGACGCCCCGCCATGGGCTGGTCCTCGGCCGCGCCGTCGCGGTCGCGCCAATCTGGCACGCGCAGTCGACCAGCACGCGAGGACCGCGGTCAAGCCCGCCGTCCGATCACGGACCGGGGCCCCCAAAGCTCAGACCCGTGGGTCGAGCGGCAACAGCGGTTCGAGGCGCCACGCGGCGGCGACCGGGACTGCGGCTTCGAGGAATTCGCGATACCGCTCGGCTACGCGCTCAGCGCTTGCCACGGCCGTGACCTCGGGGCCCACGACCAGCCGCAGCTTGCCCGAAGCGGGCCGCTCGAGCGGCCAACAGCGCTCGACCTCGACCATCGCGTCCATCACGCCCAGCCCGCGCAGCCGTTCGAGCAGCGCTCGCGCAGGCGCGCCTGCACGTCGCCACGGGCGACGACGAGCACCCGCACACTGCTCGGACCGGTCTGCACGACCTGGAACTCGACCACATCGCGGTCGCGCGCGATCACCCCGAAGTGCAGCGGCTGGACGCGGACGTCGCCCAGCTCCAGCACATCGTGGGCCCGGCCCGCGACGGACTCGAGCCGCCGCAGGGTCCGCCCGCACGCGCACGGCTCGGCGGCGATCGTCACCGCGTCCGCGATCTCCAGGCGCAGCAACGGCTGCACGAAGTTGAACAGGTTGGGGACGAGCAGCTTTGCGCCGGGCGCGCCGTCGGGCACCGCCCGCCCGTGCTCGTCGACGTTCTCGACGCGCACCATGTCCTCGAACAGGTGGATGCCGGCGTGGTGCTCGCAGTCGACGCCCCACAACCCCTCGGTGGTGGCGTAGAGGCTGTACGGCCGCACGCACCAGGTCTCCTCGATCCGATCGGCCATCTCGGGCGTCAGCAGCTCGCTGCTCGTCGAGATCAGTTCGGGCGCGATCCGCAGCCGGCCGGCGCGCTGCTCCTCGGCGAGCTCGAGGGCCATCGTGGGGAAGGTGTTCAGCGACTGCGGCTGGAACGCGTTCAGCCGGCTGACGATCTCGCGCAGCGGCTGGGTGACGGCGAGCCCGAGCACGCGGTGCACGCCAACGTCGACCGCACTGGCGCAGCGGCGGCTCATGTGGGTGCCGGTCGGGCTCACGACCGCCCCGATGCGCAACCGGCGCGGGAACCGCGGTTCGATGCCGACGGTCGCGGAGTACCGGAGGAACTGGGCCATGATCCCGGTCCACCCGGCGCGGTCGTAGACGAACAGGCCCTTCAGGCCGGACGAGCCGCTGGTCGTCATCACGCGGTAGTCGCCGAGGTAGCGCTCGTCGCGGCGCAGACGCGGGTCCGTGACGATGGCATCGAAGTGCTCCATCATCGTCGCCTTGTCGAGCGGCGCGCCGTCCCAGTCGCGGTAGAACGGCGACCGCCGCCGGGCGTGCTCCACCAGCGTGTCGAAGCGCTGCTGCTGGAACGCACTGAAGGGCTCGCGCTCGCGGGCGAGCAACGCGCGGGACTGCCGCAGCGCGACGGCGAAATCAAGCAACCGGGTCATCACGCATCTCCTGCTCGAGGAAACGTCGTCCTGCCCGCACGGCGAAGTCGTCGTCGACGCGCTCGGGCATGGTCAGGTGCTCGAGCGAGAGCCCGAGCTGCATCGCGTACCCGCCACCACCAGCTCGCGCGCGTCGCGGCCGACGGACGCGCTGAGCGCCTGCACCAGCGGCTGCTGCACGCCGCGGTGGATCGCCGCGAAGCGCTCCCGCAGCGCCGGTCGCCGGATCACGTGGGCCCAGAACTCGAAGAACGCCGCCATCCAGCCGTCCTCGGCGGTGCCGCGCCGGCGCGCCGTCCGCAGCGAGATGACGTCCAGCGCCTCGGGCACGCCGTGCTCGGCCAGCGCGCGCTCGATGTCCTCGATCCCGCGCGCCGCCCGCCGCTCGTAGACGGCGAAGAACACGTCCTCCTTGGCCGCGAAGTTCGAGTACACCGCGCCCTTCGTGTAGCCCGCGGCCTCGGCGATGTCACCGACGCTCGACGCGTGGAACCCGCGCTCGACGAACAGGCGCTCGCCGGCGGCGATCACGCGCTCTCGGGTTCGGTCCCGCAGCTGCGCGCGGGTGAGTGGCATACCGGCGGAGTCCTAATACCGGCGGTATCTGAGCGCAACGCTCTCAGGGAGTTCCTGAGGGGGCGACGCACCACCAAGGCCCAATCCTTCGGGTGCTGAAGCCCGCACTGGGGGCTGTCGGTTGCCCGCCAACCGCTCACGGGACAACCCGTTGGGAGCGCCTCGGCGCGGCTGGGAGTCTGCTGCCCATGAACGCGAGACTCCTCCTGACGCCGCTGTTTGCCGCCACCGTCCTGTTCGCCGCCTGCGGTGGTTCGGACGCGCCGGACGCGCCGACCATCGCCACCAAGCCGGTCGCCGAGATCGCCGTGCCGGACGACATCAAGGCCAAGGGCACGCTGGTCGTCGGCACCGACGCGAGCTACCCGCCGATCGAGTTCATGGGCGCCGACGGCAAGACCGTCGAGGGCCTGGACGCCGACCTGGCGCAGGCGCTGGCCGGCACGATGGGCCTGAAGGCCGAGGTCCGCCACGCGACGTTCGACAGCATCCTCCCGGGCCTGACGACGAAGAAGTTCGACGTCGGCATGTCGGGCTTCACGGACACCAAGGAGCGCGAGGAGACGGTCGACTTCGTCACCTACTTCTCGGCCGGCACGGCGTTCTTCGTCAAGGCGCAGGGCGGCCCGGCCATCAACACGCTCGACGATCTGTGCGGCCGGCGGCTCGCGCTGCAGAAGGGCACTGCGCAGGTCGAGGACGCCGACGCCCAGCAGGAGAAGTGCGCCGCGGCCGGCAAGCCCGCGATCAAGGTCATGACGTTCCCGGACCAGCCGGGCGCGAACCTGGCGGTCGTCAGCGGGCGCGCCGACGTCGGCATGACCGACTCACCCGTCGCCGCCTATCAGGCCAAGCAGTCGGGCGGCCAGCTGAAGGTCGTCGGCGAGCCGTTCGGCACCGCGCCGTACGGCATCGCGCTGCCGAAGGGCAGCCCGCTGGTCAAGCCGATGCAGGCCGCGATGCAGGCGCTGATCGCCGACGGCACCTACGGCAAGATCCTCGCCAAGTACGGCATCGAGGCGGGCGCGATCACCGAGCCCGGCATCAACCAGGCCGCCGAGTAGATGCAGCCGATCGACGCTGTTCCGGTCCGGCGGCCGGGCCGTTGGATCGCCGCCATCGCCGTCGCCGTCCTGGCGGCGGCGGTGGTGCGGTCGGTGGCGACCAACCCGCGCTTCCAGTGGGACGTGGTCGGGGAGATGCTGTTCTCCGAGCGCATCCTGCACGGCCTGCTGCTCACGCTCGAGCTGACCGCGATCGCGATGGTCGCGGGCGTCGCCCTCGGGGTCGTCGTCGCCGTCGCCCGCATGTCCCCGAACAAGCTGCTCGCCGGCGCGGGCGCCTTCTACGTGTGGCTGTTCCGCGGCACGCCGGTGCTGGTCCAGCTGCTGTTCTGGAGCTTCATCGCCGCGCTGTACCCGACGGTCGGCATCGGCCCGTTCGAGGCCGACGCCAACCTCCTGATCACGCCGTTCATGGCCGCGGTCCTCGGCCTCGCGCTCAACGAGGCGGCGTACATGGCGGAGATCGTGCGCGCGGGCATCGCGTCCGTGCCGGAGGGCCAGTCCGAGGCGGCCTCGGCGCTCGGCATGTCGCGCCTGCAGATGCTGCGGCGGATCGTGCTCCCGCAGGCGATGCGCGTGATCGTCCCGCCCACGGGCAACGAGACGATCTCGATGCTCAAGACGACGTCGCTGGTGAGCGTGATCGCATCCAGCGACCTGCTCTACAGCGCGCAGCTGATCTACTCGCAGAACTTCAAGCAGGTGCCGTTGCTGATCGTGGTCTGCATCTGGTACCTGGCCATCACGACGCTGCTCTCGCTCGGCCAGGCCGCGCTCGAGCGGCACTACGGGCGCGGCGTCCGGCGCACGCGCAAGGAGAGCAAGCCGATGCGATTCCTCAAGCCGGCGGTGGCGCGATGATCGTCGCCACGGACGTGCACAAGCGCTACGGCAAGCTCGAGGTGCTGCGTGGAATCGACCTCACCGTGCAGCGCGGCGAGGTCACGTGCCTGATCGGCCCGTCGGGCTCGGGCAAGTCGACGTTCCTGCGGTGCGTGAACCGGCTCGAGCGGATCGAGGGCGGCCGCCTGGCCGTCGACGGCGAGCTGATCGGCTACAAGACCAAGCACGGCCGGTTGCACGAGCTGCGCGAGCACGAGATCGCCGCCCAGCGCGCGCAGATCGGCATGGTGTTCCAGCACTTCCACCTGTTCGCGCACATGACCGCGCTGGAGAACGTGATCGAGGCGCCGCTGCGCGTCCTCAAGCTCGATCGCGCCACCGCGGTCGCCCGCGCCACCGACCTGCTCGCCCAGGTCGGGCTCGAGGACAAGCTCGACAGCTTCCCGTCGCAGCTCTCCGGCGGCCAGCAGCAGCGCGTCGCGATCGCCCGCGCCTTGGCCATGAAGCCCAAGCTGATGCTGTTCGACGAGCCGACGTCGGCCCTGGACCCCGAGACCGTCGGGGAGGTGCTCGAGGTGATGCGCGGCCTGGCCGCCGAGGGCATGACCATGCTCGTCGTCACGCACGAGATGGGCTTCGCGCGCGGGGTCGCCGACACCGTCGCGTTCATGGACGAGGGCCGCGTGATCGAAGCGGGCACGCCCGAGCAGGTGCTCGAGCAGCCCGCACATGCCCGGACGCGGGAGTTCCTCGCGCGGATGCTCTAGCCGACGACGGTCACCGTCGCTCGTGGCGGCGCGAGCCTTTGACCGTCGCCGTGGCTTCCGCGACACCCGTCGCAGCCGCCGGGAATGCAGCCGACGACGATCGAGCGGCGGCCCACCAGCAGCACGAGGCAGAACACGGAAAGCGGTCGGAGCACCGGCAGGAACGTTCGCGGCCCGCGCCCCGAGATGCGACACTGCACGCATGGCCGGACCTGACGACCGGCGGTCCGAGATGGACGACCGGCGGCGGCGACTCGAGGCGCGCGAGCGCCGGGCCGACGCGCGCGAGTTCCACGCGGACGAGCGTGACCGGATCGCCGACGCGCGCGAGCGCATCGCGGATGATCGCGAGCGCCTCGCCGATCAGCGCGAGCAGGAGGCGGACCAGCGCGAGGGCGCGGCCGAGGAGCGCGAGCGCGCGCGGCTCGCGCGGCTGCGGCGAGCGGACGACCGCCGCGCGGCGCAGGGTGAGCGCGACCAGGCGCAGGTGGACCGGGAGATCGCGGCGTCCGAGCGCGCCGTGGACGCGGCGACGCCGCAGTGACGCCGCGCACACGTCCCTGACGGAATCTGTACGCCACGGGCGCGTCCTGAACGCGCCCAGCATCGATGGCGTGGATTTCGTCGCCGTTGCTGGCGTGCTGGAGCGTGATCGAATTTGGGCGCGTAAGGGCGTTTAGGTGCGGGTAATGCGCGTTCTTGGGAGAGGACGTGGCGTCCGGAGCTACACGCGACCAGTGGCGGAAGACGGGCCTGGCGGCGATGGCCAACTACATCGACGCCGGCTCGATCGTCGCGGGCGCGGTGTCGCTGCCGATCTGGGCCGAGCAGTTCGGCTTCGGTGACGACTTCGTCTCGCTGCTGGGAGCGATGAGCTCGAACGCGATCAGCGCCGGCATCGGGGCGTTGATCGGCGGGCGCATCTGCGACCTCTACGGGCGCAAGCGCATCTACCAGTACGACCTGCTGCTGTACGCGTTCGGCGCGCTGTGGATCGTGTTCGCGCAGGCGCCATGGATGCTCCTGCTCGGCTACTTCATCGTCGGACTCACCGTCGGCGCCGACGTGCCCGCGTCGTGGACGCTGATCACCGAGACCGCACCGGTGAAGGTCCGCGGACGGCTCGCGGGACTGGCACAGGTGCTCTGGTACGTCGGCGCGATCGCGCCGCTGGTGCTCGGCATCGCGCTGCTGGGGCTGGACGACTGGATGCCGCGGATTCTGTTCGCGCAGCTGTTCCTGGTGGCGATGATCACCTGGGCGCTGCGCCAGGGGATGGTCGAGTCCGAGCTCTGGGCCAAGGCGCAGCAGCAGGCCGAGGGCGCGGCGGGCGCGTTCCGCGAGCTGTTCCGCGCCCGGCACGCGCGTGCGCTGAGCTTCCTGATCCTGATGTACGGCGTCTGGAACCTGGTTGCCGGCACCTACGGGTTCTTCTTCCCGTACATCCTCGACGCGGTCGGCAACACGGGTGAGCGCGCGAACTACACGCTGCAGGCGATCTGGTTCCTGGCCACCGCCCTCGCCGTGGGCTTCGTCTACATGCCGCTGATCGATCGCGTCGGCGGGCGCCGCCTGCTCGTGTGGGCGACGATCCTGCAGGTCGCGGGCTTCGTCCCGTTCGTCTTCTTCGACGTGAGCTTCCTCACGGCGCTGATCAACGTCGTGCTGTTCGGCATCGGCGCCGGCATCGGCCAGCAGTCGCTGTTCCAGCTCTGGAGCGGCGAGCTGTTCCCGACCCTGCTGCGCTCCACCGCCCAGGGCTTCATGTTCGGCGTCGTGCGCGTCGCGCTCGGCGGCTGGTCGCTGCTGCTGCCCACCATCCAGGAGGCCGGCTTCCGCGCGCTCGCGATCGTGCTCGCGCTGCTGCTGATCATCTCCGGCGTCATCGGCATCCTGTTCGCGCCCGACCGCGGCGCGCGCGAGCTGCACGACGAGCCCAGCTGACTTACTCGGGGTAAGTGAGCTAGGCTCGGGGCCATGTCGAACATGAGCACCATCGGGTTCATCGGCGCCGGGCACATCGGCGGCACCGTCGCGAGGCTGGCCGTGGCGGCCGGCCATGACGTCGTCCTGAGCAACCGGCGCGGCCCGGAGACGCTCGCGGAGCTGGTGGAGGAGCTCGGTCCGCGCGCGCGGGCGGCCACGCCCGTCGAGGCGGCTCAGGCCGGCGACCTGGTCGTGGTGACCGTCCCGTTCAAGGCCTACCGCGAAGTCCCGGTCGAGCCGCTGCGCGGCAAGGTCGTCATCGACACCAACAACTACTACCCGCAGCGCGACGGCCAGTTCCCGGAGCTCGACGACCAGTCGACGACGGTCAGCGAGCTGCTGCAGGCGCACCTGCCCGAGTCGCGCGTCGTGAAGGCGTTCAACAACATCAGCTTCATGCACCTGGGCGAGCTGGCCCGGCCGAGCGGCGACCCTGAGCGCTCGGCGCTGCTGATCGCGGGCGACGACGCCTCCGCCAAGCAGACGGTCGCGGCGTTCTTCGACTCGATCGGGTACGACGCCGAGGACGTCGGTCCGCTGGCCGAAGGCTGGCGCTACGACCGTGACACGCCCGCCTACGGCACGCCGTACCTGGCCGAGACCGCCGGCCCGGACGAGATGTGGTCCCCCGGCACCAGCCGGCAGGCGACCGCCGAGACGCTGCGCGCGGCGCTCGCCCAGGCGACCCGCTAGGCGGACCTTATCCGGCGCGCCGTCGCCGCGGGGCGGCGACGGCGATCACCGCCAGCACGGGCAGCGTGGCCAGCACGACCGCGGCGAAGATCGGCCCCCACTCGGTGCCGAACTCGCCCACGAACGTGTAGAGCGTCACCGGCACGGTCTCCTTGCCCGACCCGCCGAGGTAGAGCAGCGGGGTCAGGAAGTCGTTCCACACGAAGACCGCGTTCATCACCAGCACGACGCCCGTCACCGGCCACAGCTGCGGGAACACGACGTAGACGAACGCCTGCAGGTGCGAGGCGCCGTCGACGAGCGCCGCGTCGGCGAGCTCCCGCGGCTGCGCGCGCAGGAAGCCGGTGTAGAGGAAGACCGTGATCGGCAGCTGCAGCCCGATCGAGAACGCGACGATGCCCGTGTAGGTGCCGAGCAGGCCGGCGTCGGCGACCAGCTGGTAGAGCGGGATCAGCGCGAGCTGGAACGGCAGGATCAGCCCCACCAGGAACAGCAGGTAGAGCCGGTACCCGGTGCGCCGTGCCGCGCGCGCGAGGCCGTAGGCGGCGAGCGAGCCCAGGACGACCACGCCGACCAGCGTGCACAGGGCGATCAGCGTCGAGTTCGCGAGCGCGCGGGCGAGGCCGGCCTCCTCCCACGCGCGCGTGTAGTTCTCCAGGCTGACGGCGCCTGCCGGGTCCTGGAAGGAGAGCGCGACCAGCAGCACGACCGGGCACAGGAAGGCCGCCGCCGCCGCGAGCACGAGCAGGTCCACGAGCAGCGTCCGCGTTCTCACCGCGTCAGCTCCCACTCGCGCAGCGTGCGCAGCTGCACCAGCGCCACGGCGGCGACGATCAGCGCCAGCACGAGCGCGATCGCGGTCGAGTAGCCGTAGCGGCCGAACGCGAACGCCTCGCGGACGATCAGCGTCGACGGCGTCTCGGTCGCGTGGCCGGGGCCGCCGCCGGTGAGCGCGAACACCTGGTCGAACAGCTTCAGCGTGCCGATGGTGGTCAGCACCACGGTGATCGTCAGCGCGGGGCGCAGCTGGGGAAGCACGACGTAGCGCAGGCGGGCGCGCGCGCCCGCGCCGTCGAGCTTGGCCGCGTCGTGCAGGTCGCGCGGGATGCGTGCGAGCCCGGCCTCGAAGATCACGACGGTGTAACCCGTGTGCTGCCAGACCGCGGCGGCGCCGATCGACCACAACGCCAGCGACGGGTCGCCGAGCCAGTCCTGCTGGAGCGCGTCGAGGCCGAGGAAGCCGAGCAGCGCGTTGACGCCCTCGTCCGGCGCGGGGCTGCACACGTAGCGCCACACGAACGCGGCCACGAGGGGGCTGACGAGGGCGGGCGCCAGGAACGCGACCCGCAGCCACCGGCGCCGCCCCGCCGCGGCGTGCAGCGCGAGCGCGAGGCCGAGGCCGAGCACCGTCTGCGCCGCCACCACGAAGACGCTCAACGCGAGCACGTTGCGCAGCGCCGCGCGCCCCGCGGAGTCGGACACGAGCCGTTCGAAGTTCGCCAGGCCGACCCAGCGCCGCTCCCCGCTCACGCCGCTCCAGTCGGTGAACGCGCTCGTCGCGCCCGCGAGGCTCGGGTACAGCACGACCAGCGCGTACAGCGCGAACGCGGGCGCGACGAACCAGAGCGTGGAGCGCCGCCTCACCGCAACGCGTAGGCGCGATCCATGCGCCGCAGCCCGCCGTCGATCGTCTCGCGACCGGCGAGCAGGTCCTGCGCGACCGCGATGTGCTCGCGCTGCGTGTCGGCGTTCGGCCACAGCTGGTCCGGGAACGGCACCGTGCGGCCGGCCCGGACATAGGGCACGAACGGCTCGAGGAACGCGGCGCCGCTGCTGCCGTCCAGCGCGAGGTTCTGCGCCTCGGCGTTGAACCGCCGCGTGTTCTCCGGGCGCGCGAGGAACTCCACGAAGCGCAGCGCCTCCGGCAGCCGCGGCGAGCGGGCGTTCACGCCCAGCCCGGACGCGATCCCGGCGGCCACGCGCAGGTCCTCGGCGCGGTCGGCGGCGGGGAAGGGGAAGATGCCGAACTCGCCCTCGGGGTTGAGCGCGTGCAGCGACGTGTGGGCGGGCCCGACGAGCACGGTCATCGCGGCCTCGCCGCGCGCGACCATCGCCTCGGCGCGCTCGAGCGACGTGCCGTTCGGATCCGCCTGGTAGCAGCCGCGGCGCGAGAGCTCGACGTAGCGCGTGAGCGCCTCCCGCCAGCCCGAGCGCGCGAAGGTGGTGCGGCCGGCGCGCAGCTCGCGGTCCAGGTGCGGGTCGCGCGCGTAGGCGTGTGTGGGCGCGAGCGCGTAGTCGATCAGCTGCGCGACCCACGGCGTCTGGTTGCCGACGGCGATCGGCGCGACCCCGGCTTGTCGCAGGCGATCGCACGCGGCGAGCAACTCGCCCCAGGTGCGCGGGACCGTGACGCCCGCCCGCCGGAACACCGCGCGGTTGTAGAGCGCGCCGACGACGTTGCTCCCCGGCGTCCAGAGCCGCACGCGCCCGTCCGTGCCCAGCAGCGGCCGTGCGGCGGCGGGCACCGAGCGTCCGTACGCGGTGTCCGAGAGGTCGGCGAGCACGCCGAGCGGCGCGATCTGCGCCGCGGACATCGAGTTGCCGTTGCCGGGCCAGATGGTGAGCAGGTCGGGCGCCCGCCCGGACGCCAGGCGCGTGCGCATGACCGTCTGGTAGGCGTCGATCGGCGTCGTCGTGATCCGGATCCGCACGTGCGGCGCGACCCGCCGGTACTCCTCCGCGAGGCCCGCGAGCGCCGTCGAGCGGGTCACCCCGACGGTCAGCGTGACGGTGCCGCGCTCGTGCGCGCCGCTGCTCTGCCCGAGCGCGACCCAGAGTGCGACCATGACCCCGACCACGGCCGTGCTCCCGAACACCGCCTTGGTGCGGCGATGCCACATCGTGTGCGTCTTCTCTCCTCGACTTGCCGAACCGCACGTGAACGACCGTGCTACACCACCCGACTCTTACAGAGCCGCCCGGCACGGTCAACCTCGACAGCGCCCTTAGAGTGAGCATGCCATGGCACCGACGCGCACGCCGTTGCCCTCGTTCGTCGGTCGGGAGGCCGAGCTCGCCGCGCTGAAGGGCGCGCTCGCCGAAGCGCGCGCCGGGCGCGCGCGTGTCGCCGTGGTGACGGGCGAAGCGGGCATCGGCAAGTCCACGCTGCTCGCCCGGCTGCAGCACGAGCTCGGCGAGCCGGCGGTCCGCGCCGTGGCGGTGAGCGGTGACGCGGCCGAGCAGGAGCTGCCGCTGGGCATCGTCGAGCAGCTGCTGCGGCGGCTGGGCGCCCGGGCGGTGCCCGCCGACCACATCGCCGCCGGCACCGCGCTGCTGGAAGAGCTGGCGACGGCGGACCGGACGACGGTCGCGATCGTCGACGACGCCCACTGGGCCGACGCGCCGTCGCTCGCCGCCCTGGCGTTCGTCGCCCGCCGGCTCGTGGACGACCACGTGCTGCTGGTGCTGGCGACGCGCTCGCCCGCGACCCTGCCGGACGCGCTCGCCAAGGCGCCGGCGCGCGTGGACCTGAGGGCGCTGACGGTCGAGGAGGTCGCCGCGCTCGCGCCCGCGGAGCTGCCGCCGCGCGCGGTCAAGCGCCTGCACGCGCACACCGGCGGCAACCCGCTGTATACGCGCGAGTTGCTGCACTCGCTGCCGGCCGACGCGTGGAGCGACGGGGACCGGCCGTTGCCCGCCCCCGAGTCCTTCTCGGCGCTCGTCGCCGAGCGGGTGGCCGCCGCCGCGGACGGCACCCGCGCGCTCGTCGAAGCGGCCGCGATCCTGGGCTCGCGACCGTCGCTGGCGGTCGCCGCGCAGCTGGCCGGGGCCGACGATCCGCTCGCCGCGCTCGACGAGGCGCGAGCCGTCGGGCTGTTGACGTGGGACGGCGTCGACCATCTCGGCTTCCCGCACCCGCTCGTCCCGGCGGCCGTGGTCGACGGTCTTGGGGCCGCGCGCCGCGCTGCCCTGCACGTGGGCGCGAGCGAGCTCGTGGAGGACGAGTCGGAGGCGATGCGCCACCTCGCGGCCGCGACGCTGCGGCCGGACGAGGCGGTCGCGCAGCGGCTGGAGGCGTTCGCCCACCGGCCGCAGGCCGCGCGCGACCGTCCCGCGGCCGCCGCGGCGTTGGCGGCCGCCAGCCGCCTGAGCACCGCGCGCTCGGACCGCGAGCGGCGGCTGATGCAGGCGGTCGAGTGGTGGTTCCTCGCCGGTGACCTGAGCACCGCGCAGCGCCACGCCGACGAGGTCGCGCGCATGGCCGAGAGCCCGCGCCGTGACCTGCTGCTCGCGCGCTTCGCGATGTTCGACGGCCGCTACGGGGAGGCCGCCGACCTGATCGCGGCGGCGTGGGAGCGCGTGGACGCGCACGCCGACCCCGTGCTGGCGGCGCAGATCGCGTACAGCCGCGCCTTCAGCGCGCTGATCCACCTCGACGACGAGCAGGTGGTGCACTGGGCCGGGCGCGCGCCCGACCTCGGCCCGGGGCACCCGAGCGCCGGCGGCTGGCCGGCGACGCGCGCGCTGGCCCAGTGGCGCCTCGGCCAGGGCGAAGCGGCGCGCGCCACGATCGCCGCCGTCGCGCCCGTCAACGACGGCGTCCGCACGGAGCTGACCGCCATCCGCGGCTGGCTCGCCTACCTGGACGACGACATCGCGGCCGCGACGGTCGACCTGCGCTCCGCCGTCGACGCCGAGCTGCGCTTCGGCTCCTACAGCCAGGCCTCGGTCCACCTCGCGGTGCTCGCCCGCGCGCACTTCGCCGCCGGCGGGTGGGGTGAGGCGGTGGTCGCGGCCGAGCGCGCGGTCGCCCTCACCGCCGAGCTGCACCAGCCCGCGGCGCGCCCGTTCGCGTGGTGGGCGGCGGTCCTCGTCCCGGCGGCGCGCGGCGAGTGGGAGGTGGCCGAGCACTACGCGCGGCTCGCGGCCGAGGCCCCTCCGGGCCCGCCCGACCGGCTCGTCGCCACGGGCATCACGCGGGCGCTGCTGCACGCCGCGCGCGGCGAGCCCCAGCACGTCGTCGAGGCCCTGTCCCCGGTGGCGGCGCTCGACGTCGCGGGCGCCGCCAACGCGCCGGGCTTCTGGCCGTGGCAGCACCTGTACGCGGAGGCGCTGGTGCTGGTGGACCGCGTGGAGGAGGCCGACGCGTTCCTGCACCCGCACGAGCGCCGGGCGCGGGCGCGCAGGCACCGGTCGATGCTCGGACGGCTCGCGCGCGTGCGCGGGCAGCTGGAGGCCGCGCGCGGCGAGCGGGAGGAGGCCGAAGCGGCGTTCGTGCGCTCGAAGGCGCAGTTCGAGCCGCTGGGCATGCCGTACGAGCTCGCCCTCACCCGGCTCGCGCACGGCCAGCTGCTGCGCCGGGTCGGGCAGCGCCGCGCGGCGCGCGAGGAGCTGACCGCGGCGCGGGACCGCCTGGCGGCGCTCGACGCCTGGCCCGCGCTCAAGCGCTGCAAGCAGGAGCTCACCGCGGCCGGCGCCGCCGCCGGCGACACCGGTGGGCCGCCGCAGCTGACGGCGCAGGAGCAGGCCGTGGCCACGGTCGTGGCGCGTGGGCTCACCAACCGCGAGGCCGCGCAGGAGCTGATGATCAGCGCGCGCACCGTCGAGGTCCACCTGTCGCGCATCTACGCCAAGCTCGGCATCTCCTCCCGCAACGCGCTCGCCGAGCGCCTGCGTACGGGACCCACGTAGTCACCCACGTACGACGGCGGTCGCAACTGTAGGGACGCGACGGATGCGCGACCGAGCGCCCTCGCAGTACAAGGTCGTGGTCACATTCGTTCGATTGCCATTGCGCCGTCGGCAACGCGAACTCAGACGCGCAGAGACGGCGAGGTGGGTGGGGGAGAGAGATGGGCGCTGTGGGCCGATGGAACCGAGGCTGAGCGAGGAGCGCCGCGGGATGGTCGCCGAGATGCTGCAGGCCGCGGGAGCGGTCACGGTCCCGGAGCTGCAGGAGCGGTTCGGGATCTCACCGATGACCGCCCGGCGCGATCTCGCCGTCCTCGCGGAACGCGGCGTCGCGCGCCGGACCCACGGCGGCGCCGTCCTGCCGTCGCTGGCCGCGCGCGAGGACTCCTTCGCCCACCGGCTGCGCGACGCGCCGGAGGAGAAGACCCGGCTTGCCGAGGCGGCCTACGCGATGCTCCGACCGGGGGAGACGGTGTTTTTGGACGCGTCCTCGACGACGTACTTCGTCGCGCGGATGATCGCGGAGCGCGGGCTGGCCGTCCGCGTCATCACCAACAGCCTGCCGGTGCTGCAGGAGCTGTCGTCCGCCGACTGCGAAGTGGTCGCGATCGGCGGGAGCTTCCGGCAGCTGACCCGCTCCTACGTCGGCCCGGCGGCCGTACGCGCGGTCCGCGACCACTTCGCGGACCGGCTGCTGCTGAGCGTGACGGGCGTGACGGCCGGCGGGATCCTCGCCGACGCCGACGTCCTGGAGGCCGAGGTCAAACGCACGATGCTGGCCCAGGCCGAGCACTCGGTGCTGCTGCTCGACGCCTCCAAGCTGCGCGCCCGCGGGCGGCAGGCGATCGCGCCGATCACGGCGCTCTCAGACGTACTCACGGACGGGCTGGCGCCGGAGCAGGCGCGCTGGCTCGACCGGCTCCGCACCACAAGCACGCCGTAACACCAAGCAAGAGGAGAGAGTGTTGTCCCGTAGACGTGACCCGATGATCCGGGCGCTGGCCGGAGGACTGCTGGCCGCGGCGCTCGTCGTCCCCGTGGCCGTCGGCGCCCCGGGCGCCGCCGCCCCGACGCCCTTCGAGGCCGAGCTCGAGGCGCTGTACGACACCATCGAGACCGACTACCGGCCCGGTGTGCGCTGGTGGTTGGCCGAGGGCCTGAACACCGACGAGACGCTGCGCAAGAACGTCAAGGAGATCGCGGACTCGGGCTTCGGCGCGGCCGAGTTCCTGGCGATGCCCGAGCCCGGCGCCGACGACAAGCTCTACGGCTGGGGCTCGCAGGAGTGGAACGCCGACTCGCAGCTGGTCGTGCAGGAGGCGGTCAAGCGCGGCCTCGGCTTCAGCCTCACCAGCGGCACGCACTGGGCGACGGCGAACCTCCCTGACACGTACACGTGGGAAGGCGCGAAGTTCGACTACGACAACAAGGCGGCGTCCAAGGAGCTCAACTACTCGACCGTGCTGCTCGCGGCCGGCGACGCGTTCAACGACAAGCTGCCGGCGCCGGTCAAGCCCACGCAGTCGGCGGCGTCCAAGGAGCTGCTGTTCCAGGGCGTCGTCGCGGCCAAGATCACGCAGGCGCGGCCGCAGAGCGGCCAGGCCAACGGCTTCCGCGAGGGCACCGGGACGGGCCAGATCGACTTCGACACGCTCGTCGACCTGACCGATCGCGCGGTGCCGGACGGTGACGGCTACCGGCTGAACTGGACCGCGCCCGCCGACGGGCAGTACGGGCTCTTCACGTACTGGATGCACGGCACGGGCGAGACCTTCGACCCGTCGACCAGCGAGAACTACACGATCAACTACATGGACCGGTTCGGCGTCGACGCCGTCAAGGACTACTGGGAGGAGCACGTCCTCACGCCCGAGCTGCGCGAGCAGATCCAGCAGAGCGGGAAGGGCGAGATCTACATGGACTCGCTCGAGCTCGCCAGCTTCGCCGCCGGCGGCCTGCTGTGGGGCTACCAGTTCAAGCAGGAGTTCCGCCAGCGCCGCGGCTACGACGTCACGCCGTACCTGCCGCTGATCACCTGGGACCGGACCCGCCACGACTCCAACCGCCCGCCGGTGTTCGACTACGCGGTCGCCGATCCGGCCGACCAGGCGCAGCTGCAGAAGATCCGCAACGACATCAACCAGACCTACTCCGAGCTGTACGAGCAGAACGTGCTCAAGCCGATGCAGGAGTGGCTGCACAGCCTGAACATGAAGCTGCGCGCGGAGCCGTCCTACGGCTTCGTGTTCGAGATCTCGACGCCCGCCAAGTACATCGACGGCGTGGAGACAGAGACCTTCGCCCACAACGGCGACCTGGACACCTACCGCGGCATGCTCGGCTCCGCCCACATGTACAACCGCCCGTTCTCCAGCGAGACCGGCGCGGTGGGCGGCCGCAACTACTACTACGACATGGACTACTGGACCCAGTTGTCCTACCTGCAGTTCGCGGGTGGCGTGAACCGGATCGTCTTCCACGGCTACTCCGGCATCGAGGGCTCCGAGCCCGACACCTACTGGCCGGGCCACGAGGGCATGTACGTGACCTTCTCGGACCGGTTCAACAGCCGCCAGCCGGCCGCGGTGTCCTACCCGCGCTGGACCGAGATGCTGGGCCGCAACCAGAAGGTGCTGCGCCAGGGCCAGCCGCGGCGGGACATCGCGATCCTGCGCACCGACAACGCGTTCATCTCCTACGGGCACCCGCGCGACAACCGGCCCGCGGAGAACAGCCTGTTCATGAACGACATGCCGTACTTCTGGCGCGACCTGGGGCTCCAACACGCCGGCTACACCTACGACTACTTCTCACCGCAGCTGCTCGAGGACGAGGCGAACGTCAGCTGGACGGGCGAGGAGCTGCAGCCCGACGGCCCCGGCTACAAGGCGATGATCGTCTACCAGGACTCGCTGGAGCTCTCGGCGGCGCGCAAGCTGCTCGAGATCGCGCGTGACGGGCTGCCGCTGCTGTTCGTCAACAACACGTCCGAGATCCGCGTCCACGACGGGTCGATCGTCGAGCACGGCACGGCCGCGGGCAAGAGCCGCTTCACCGCCGACAGCGACGCGGACCTCGCCGCGGTGGTCGCCCAGCTCAAGGCGCTGCCAAACGTCAAGACGGTCGACAAGCAGGCCGACGCCAAGGCGACGCTCGAGGCCCTGGACGTCAAGCCGCGCGTGAGCTACGCCCAGCCGAGCAACCAGGTGATGACGATCTCGCGCTACGACAAGGCGCGCAACGTCCTCTACACGTTCGTGCACTCGTTCAAGTTCGAGAAGAACCGCGGCCAGGCGGCGTCCACCGTCACACTGGCGCTGGAGGGCGCGGGCAAGCCGTACACGCTCGACGACTGGACGGGCGACGTCTCGCCGGTCGGCGCCTACGCCGTCCAGGGTGGCCGCACGTCGGTCGACGTCACGCTCAAGCCGGGCGAGGCGCAGATCATCGCGCTCGACCTCGACGCAGCCGAGGACAAGGTGCACGCCGTGTCCACGACGGCGGACGAGGCGCTGATCGACGGGGCCAACACGTCGATCCGCGCGACCCGCAGCGGCGCCTACCAGACGCAGCTCAACGACGGCCGCACCGTCACCACCAACGTCGAGGTGCCGGGCGAGATCGCGCTGCCCAAGTGGGACATCACGATCGAGGACTGGAACGAGGGCGAGAAGGTCGTCAACACCGAGGAGAAGTTCGGGCACACGACGCGCGAGGTGTACTTCACGACCAAGAAGACGCCGCTGGTGTTCGAGGACAGCCCACTGCTGGCGTGGAAGGACCTGCCGGCGACGCCGGCGCAGCTGGCCACGCTGACCGGGACCGACCCGAAGATGTCCGACGTGTCGGGCATCGGCACCTACCGCACCACCTTCACGCTCCCGGCGGGTTGGAACGCGACGAACGGCGCGTACTTCACCGTCCCCTCCACGGGCGACGGCAACACGCAGGTGACCGCCAACGGCAAGCGCACGGAGGCCGACCTGGACCTGCGCACGCTCAAGCTCGACATCTCCGATCTGCTCAAGCCGGGCGAGAACACGATCGAGGTCACGGTCGAGACGACGCTGACCAACCGGTTGCTCACGCGCGGGTACCGCACCGCGGGACCGGCGCAGAGCTACGGCCTGCAGGGCGAGGCCAAGATCGTGCCGTACACGGTCGCCGGCGTGTACGCGCAGACCACGGGCACCGGCACGGTCGGCGGCTCGGTCCCCGCGACGCTGTCGTTGTCGCTGGGAACGGTGAAGCCGTTCGACCCGTTCACGCCGGGCGTGGAGAAGGAGTACACGGCGTCCACGACGGCGACCGTGATCTCCACCGCCGGTGACGCGAAGCTCACGGTGAGCGAGCCGGGGCACATGACCAACGGCGCGTTCTCGCTGGCCGAGCCGCTGCGCGTCGAGCTGTCGAAGGCGGCCTGGACGGCGCCGGTGAGCAACGACGTCGTGGACGTCGCGTTCAAGCAGCGGATCAAGCGCACCGACCCGCTGCGCACGGGGACGTACAGCAAGACGCTGACGTTCACGCTGTCCACCACGAACCCGTAGGGGCGTGACGCGGGGCCGGGCGAAGCAGTCCGGCCCCGCGTAGGGTCTTGTGTCGACGATGGTCGACGCAAAGACGTTCATCGGCCGCGAGGGCGAGCTCGCCGCGCTCGCGGCCGCGTTCGAGGCGCGCCCGGCGGTGGCGCTCGTCGAAGGGCCCGCGGGGATCGGCAAGACGTCGATCGCGGAGCACTTCGTCGCCGGCGACGTGCGCGTGTGGTGGGCGAGCGGCGAGGAGAGCGAGGCGCTCGTGCCGTTCGGCCTCGCCGACCAGCTGGTGCGACGGGCGGGCGGCGGTCCGGTGATCGGCGCCGCCGATCACGTCGCGGTCGGCCTGCGGCTGTTGGCGCTGCTCGACGGCGAGGCCGCGCCCGACGTGCTCGTGGTGGACGACGCGCACTGGGCCGACGCCGCCTCGCTGCGCGCGCTGCTGTTCGCGATCCGGCGGTTGACCGCGGAGCCGCTGCTGATCGTCGTGGTCACGCGCGACGCCGGCCTGCTGCCGGAAGGGCTGCGCAAGCTCGCGACCGCGCACGTTCGGCCCGGCCCGTTGAGCATCGAGGAGCTCGGCGCGCTCGCCGCGGCGGTCGAGCGGCCGCTGAGCCCGCACGCCGTCGCGCGGCTGAGCGAGCACACCGGCGGTTACCCGCTGTACGCGCGGACCCTGCTCGACGAGCTGCCCGAGGAGACCTGGCAGGAGCCGGTCCTGCCGGTTCCGCGGTCCTACGGGGATGTGATCGCCGCCCGTGTGCGCGGGTGCTCGGCGGAGAGCCGCGCGCTCGTCGAGGCCGCCGCCGTGCTCGGCGTGTCCTGCACGCTGGCGGCAGCGGTGGCCGTCGCGGAGGCGGACGCGCCGCTCGAGGCGCTCGACGAAGGCGTCGCCGCAGGGCTGCTCGAACGCCGCACACCTGACGACGTCGTGTTCTCCCATCCGTTGGCCCGCGCCGCCGTCTACCACGGCCTGCCGGCCGCCCGGCGCGCCCTGCTGCATGCGCGCGCCGCCGACGTCACCGAGGACGCGGCCGCTGCGCTCCACCACCGCGTCGACGCGGCGAGCGGGCCGGACGAGGCCCTCGCGCGCGAGGCCGAGACGTTCGCCCGCCAAGAGCTGCGCCGCGGCGCCTGGGCGAGCGCGGTCGCGAGCCTGCGCGCGGCGAGCCGCATCAGCGCCACGAGCGCCGAACGCGACCGCCGCACGCTCGAGGCGATCGACGCCATGCTCTACGCGGGCGAGGGCGCGACCGCACGCCGCCTGGCTGCGGACCTCGTGGTGGCGGCCGACGAGGCGGCGCGCGGCGAGGTGGCGCCGCGCGGCGAGGTGGCGGCGCGCGGCGAGGCGGCGGCGCGCGGCGAGGCGGCGGACGGCGCGCCGAGCGGGGGCGGTGCGGCCCAGCGCGACGCGGTGCTCGCGTATCTCGCCATCTATGCGGGCGACGTGGACGAGGCCGACCGGCGGCTCGCTCGGGCGTGGGATGCGGGCGTGACCGGCGACCTCGCGGCGACGGTCGCGGGCCGGCGCGCGTTCGCGGCGGGCCTGCGGTTCCGGGCCGACGAGCAGGTGGACTGGGCGCGGCGGGCCCTGGCGCTCGCGCCTGCTGACGCCAAGACGCAGGCGCTCGCGACCACGCAGCTCGCGGTCGGGCTCTCGCTGCAGGGCGCACGGGCGGAGGCGCATGCCGCGCTCGACGCGGCGCTCGCGGCGGCGCCGCGGACCGGGTTCCCGGTGCGGTCGATCAAGGGCGCGCTGCTGCTCGGGGACGACGACCTCGCGGGCGCGCGGCCCGTGCTCACGACCGCGGCGCGGGAGGCGCGGCGGATCGGGTCGCTCGTGATCGCCGCGCAGTCGCTCGCGCTGCTGGCCAAGCTCGAGTTCGCGCGGGGCGCGTGGGACGAGGCGGTGGTGCTGGCCGAGCAGGCGACCGCGCTGGCGGTCGAGTCCGACGAGGCGTGGGTGCTCGCGTTCACGCGCTGGGTTGGCCTGCACGTGCCGCTCGCGCGCGGCGACGCCGCTCCGAGCCTCCCGCCGGCGCGCGGCACCTTCGAGCGGATCATCGAAGTCGAGGCGTGCGCGCACGCTGAGATCGCGGCCGCGGCCGAGGCGCCGGACCGCGTCCTCGAGGCGCTCGCGCCGCTCATCCACGGGCCGACCGGCTTCTGGCGCTGGCAGCCGCTGTACGCGGACGCGCTGATCGACCTCGAGCGCCACGACGAGGCCGACGCGTTCCTCACCGCCCACGCGGACCGCTGGTCGCGCTCCGTGACGGCTCGTCTGCAGCGGGCGCGCGGGCGCCTGGAAGCGGCGCGCCGCCGACCTGAAGCGGCGGAGCTCGCGTTCGCCGCCGCGCTCGACGGCCTCGCCGGCATGCCGTACGAGCTCGCGCTCACCCAGCTCGCGTACGGGCAGTTCCTGCGCCGCCGGCGTCAGCGGCGCGCCGCCACGACGCAGCTCGCCGCCGCGCGCGAGCGCCTCGCCGCGCTGCAGGCGCGCCCCGCGCTGGACCGGTGCGAGCGCGAGCTCGCCGCGGCGGGACTGACACCGACCGCCGGCCCGGCGCCGAGCGGCCTCACGCCGCAGGAACGGGCCGTCGCGCGCCTCGTCGCCGCGGGCCACAGCAACCGGCGCGTGGCGGACGAGCTGCTCGTGAGCGTCCGCACCGTCGAGACGCACCTCACCCGCATCTACGCCAAGCTCGAGGTCAGCTCGCGTGCGGAGCTCGCCGCCACGTACGCGGACGGCCCGGACGATGTGGGTTCCCCCGATGCGCACGCTCGTTAGGGCTCGGTAGACATCTGTTCTGGTCCGAGCGGTTGCTCGCGTAGTTCGGCCAGAACGATCACATTCGAGCGAGGAGAGAGAGTGGGTCAGCAGAGGAAGCGCGTCGCGGTCGCGGCGGCGCTGGTCGGTGCCGTCGCCGCGTGGTCAGCGCCGGCCGTCGCACACGCGTTGGGCGCCGGCTCCGCGTTCGCGGAGCGGCTCAACCGCAAGTTCATCGACCCCGACCGGGTCTACAGCTCCGACATCCGCTGGTGGCTGGGCGAGGCGTCCAACACCGACGAGTCGCTGCTGGAGGAGGTCCAGGCGCTCTACGACGGCGGCTTTCGCGGCGTGGAGTTGGCGATGATGAACGACGCCGGCGCGCCGGACGCCACGTACGCCTACGGGTCCGCGATGTGGACCCACAAGTGGAACTTGCTGATGAACAAGCTCCTCGACCTGGGCATGGGCGTCTATCTGACGTCGGGCACGAACTGGAACACGTCCAACGTGCCCGGGCTCGACCCCGACAGCCAGTCGGCGATGCAGAACCTCACGCTCGGCACGAGCACGGTGCAAGCCGGCCAGAGCCTCACGGCGCTGCCCGCACCCGCGGCCAACGCCCGCCGCGCCGGCGCGAAGTTCGTCACCGCGTACGCGTACAAGGTCACCTCGGGCAACACGGTCGACCCCAACAGCTTCGTGAACCTGCCGGCGGCACAGGGCGCCGACGTCTGGACCCAGAACGTCAACTGGACGGCGCCGGGCGAGGGCACCTACCGCGTCTTCGCGCTCTGGACCCAGGGCACCTACCAGGCGTCCAGCCCGTCCACGCTCCCGGCCTACGCGACGAACTACTTCGACGAGCGCGGCGTGCAGGCGCTGCGCGAGTACTGGGAGGACCACTACCTCTCCGACCCCGCCCTGGTCGAGAAGTTCAAGCAGGGCGACGTGCAGCTGTTCATGGACTCGCTGGAGATGAGCACGGGCACCGGCGGCATCACCTGGTGGGCCGAGGACATGAAGCAGGAGTTCCAGCGGCGCAAGGGCTACGACATCACGCCGCACCTGTTCCTGATCGCGGGCGTGAACGCCAGCGTGAGCACGCCGTACCACTCGGTCGGCACGACCGGCACCTACCGGCTCGACGGTGCCGAGCAGCGGCGCCAGCGGATCGTCAACGACTACCAGGACGTGCTGACCCAGCTCTACAACGAGCGCATGCTCAAGCCGCTCAAGGAGTGGCTGAACTCGGTCGGCATCAAGACGCGCGGCCAGATCTCCTACGGTCGCCCACTGGAGATCTCCGAGCCCGGAATGTACTTCGACTATCCCGAGGCGGAGAACTTCAACCAGTACAACCAGGTCGACATCTTCCGGCTCTGGACCGGCGGCGCCAAGCTCGAGAACAAGGTGCTGTCGACCGAGACGGGCGCCGAGCTGGCCTACAACGGCACACGTCAGACGAACCTGCAGGACGCCTACGCCGCCTTCGCCGCGGGCTACCAGCGCCACATCTGGCACATCTGGGGCGCGGGCTACGGCTACGGCAGCTTCCAGTGGCCCGGGTTCATCGCGGCCGGCTTCCTGAGCAACTTCCAGTACTGGGGCACCCGCAACCCCGAGTCGGCGGGCTACGACGAGTTCAACGCCCACATCGGCCGCGTGCAGCAGCTGATGCAGACCGGCAAGTCGCGCACCGACGTCGGCTTCCTGCACCAGAACTGGACGCAGGGCGTGCGCTTCGGCGGCGGCACCGGCTCCAACAACACGCAGATGCACTGGCAGCTCGCCCACCAGGGCGTCTACTACCGCTCGGTGGAGCTGCAGGACAACGGGTACACGTACGACTACTTCAGCCCGCGCTTCCTGTTCGACGACGACGTGTCGTTCAACGAGCAGACCAAGACGATCGAGAAGGCGGGCTACAAGGCCGTCGTCATCTACCAGAACTGGCTCGACCTGGAGGGCGCCGAGCGCATCCGCGACTGGGCGCAGAAGGGCCTGAAGGTCGTGATCCTCGGCAACGCCGCCACGCAGACGCCGTACAACGACGGCAAGGACGCAGAGCTCGCCGCCGTCATGGCCGAGCTCAAGTCCCTGCCCACCGTGCGGACCGCGACCGTCGCCGACGCGCCCGCCGACTACTTCGGGCCCGAGCCCGGTGGCTACGACGACAACGTGCTGGAGAAGCTGCAGGAGCTCGGCGTGGACCCGTACGCGGGCTACGCGCGGCCGAACGAGCAGCTGCTCACGCAGACGCGTGAGGACGCCGAGGGCAACCGCTACCTGTACGTCTACAACTACGAGGACGGCTCCTACCGGGACAAGAGCCTGCGGCCCGAGATCCGCACCGCGCCGAACCCGGGGACCAACATCAAGACCGACGTCAAGATGGACGGCCGGTTCGTCCCGTACGCGATCGACGCGTGGACGGGGGAGGCGACCGAGCTCGCCGACTACCGCTGGGAGCACGGCAAGACGGTCGTCGCGATCGACCTCGACTTCAACGACATCGCGCTGCTGGCGTTCGAGAAGGTCGACGCGCCCAAGCTGCGCGTCGTCTCCCACAACGCCGACTCCGCCCGCGCGATCCCGAACGGCGTGACGGTCCGCTCCACCGCCAGCAAGACAGTCACGGCGCAGCTCAGCAACGGCGTCCAGTTGAGCAGGAACGTGACCGTTCCCGCGCCGTACGACATCACCGACTGGGACCTGACCGTGGAGTCCTGGCGGCCGAACGCCACCGCCGGCGACCTCGTCCGGACCGAGACGATCGAGGGCGTGACGACCGTCAACCGCAAGACGTCGACGGTCAAGACGCCGATCGACGTCGAGCTCGACACGCTCAAGACCTGGGACCAGATCCCCGAGGTCGGGCGCGGCGTCTCCGGTACGGGCCACTACGAGGCGAGCTTCGACTGGGACGCGACCAAGGCCAGCGGCGCGTACCTCGACTTCGGCGACAAGGTCGAGGCGAGCATGGAGGTGTGGATCAACGGCCGCAAGGTCGGCGGCCAGGTCAGCACGCACCCGACCAAGGTCAAGCGCGACGTCGCACCCTTCACCGGCAAGGAGCTGTTCACGGGCGGCATCAACTCGACCCACCCCGTGGCCGACGTCAGCCGCTACCTGGTGCACGGCCGCAACCGGATCGTGATCGACTACCACTCCGCGCTGGTCAACGTCCAGCTCGACCGCGGCATCGTCAACCCCACGCCGAACTACCGCTCGTGGTGGGGCTACGACCTCGACTACCTGCCGTTCGGACCCAAGCAGGCCAGGCTCGTGCCGTTCGTGGACGTCGGGTACGCCTCGACCACGACCGACGGCACCGTGGGCGGGTCCGTGCCGGCGACGCTGTCGCTGTCGCTCGCCGCGCCGAAGCCGTTTGAGCCGTTCGTCCCGGGTGTGGACCGCACGTACGAGACGTCGACGACCGCCAATGTGATCTCGACGGCGGGCGACGCGGCGCTGACGGTGGACGGTGGCCGGTTGGCGAACGGGTCGTTCACGCTCAGCGAGCCGTTGCAGGTCGCGTTCAGCAAGGCGAGTTGGACGGCACCGGTCTCCAACGACCCGGTGACGGTCACGTTCAAGCAGCACATCGGGCGCACCGAGCCGCTGCGCACGGGGAACTACAGCAAGACGCTGACCTTCACGCTGTCGACGACGACGCCGTAAGAGAGCGACGGGCCGGCTGCCCCGCGCGGGTGGCCGGCCCGGTCAGGCCGTGGCCGGGGAGGCGCCGCCGACCGCGCGCACCGTGGTGCCGCCGAGCCGCAGCCCGTCGGCCTCGGCGGCGCTCAATCCCGTCGCGAGCGTCGTCTGCACCTCGGAGATCGGTGCGATCACCGACAACCCCCGCACCGTGAGCTTGGAATGGTCGATCAACAGCACCGACTCGCCCGCCTGCTCGATCATCGAGCGCTTGAGCTCGGCCTCCAGCGGGTCGGCGTCGGTGAGCATCCCGTTGGACGCGATGCCCTTGACCGAGAACAGGAAGCGGTCGGCGAAGTGGCCCTGGACGGTGCGGACCGCGAACGGGCCCACGAACGAGCGGGTCAGTCGGCGCAGCGTGCCGCCGATCCCGATCACCTCCACGTCGGGCCCGCCCTCGCGGAACAGCAGCTCCAGCACGGGCAGCGAATTCGTGAGCACGGTCGCGGCGAGCCCCGTCTCCACGATCCGTTTGGCGACGTAGTACGTCGTGGTCGAGGAGTCCAGGAAGATCGTCTCCCGCGGCGTGAGCAGCTGAACGGCCGCCGCGGCGAGCAGCGCCTTGTCCTCGCTGCTGACCTCCAGCCGGCGGGCGAACGAGTCCTCGTGTGCGGAAATGGTCGGCAGCACCGCGCCGCCGTGCGTGCGGCGGACGACGCCGCGCCGTTCGAGCTCGGCCAGATCGCGACGGGCGGTCATCGGCGAGACGCCGAACAGCTCCTCCAGCTCGGCGACCGTCACCGCGCCGTGCGCGCGCAATCGGTCGGCGATCTCGCGGCGGCGCGCTTCAGCAAGGACGCCCGGGGCGTCGTCTGTTCGTCTGCGTGCGATTGGGATCTCCTCCGCTGCTGAGCCAACCAACGCAGGTCAGGTTTGTCAAGTGTCCGAGCGCGGTCAACCACGTAAACGAACAAAAAGAATCGCGAAACGCACTTGACAGGGTCCGATAGCTCTGTTTCGATCGGGTTCTGTTGTTTCGAGGGGGAGGAGCCTCAAATCAACCAGCAATCGACACCTGCTGAGATCACCACGCCGATCATCGCCCTGAAGGGCGCGAGCAAGTCCTACGGCGCCGTACGCGCCTCGAGGAACGTCTCGATCGAGCTGCGCGCGGGCGAGGTCCGCGCGCTGGCCGGCGAGAACGGTGCCGGCAAGTCGACGATCGTGCGGATGCTCGCCGGTGTGCAGCGCCCCGACGAGGGCGACGTGCTGGTCGACGGCGACGTCGCGGCCTTCCATGGTCCCGCCGACGCGCGCGACGTGGGCGTGGCCGTGATCTACCAGGAGCCCACGCTCTTCCCGGACCTGTCGGTCGCCGAGAACGTGATGATGGGCCGCCACCCGCTCGGGTCCGGCCGCCGCATCGACTTCAGGGCGCTCAACCGCACGGTCAAGGAGCTGCTCGACCGCCTCGGCGTCAAACTCGACCCCGAACAGCCCGTCAAGGGCCTCAGCATCGCCGACCAGCAGATCGTCGAGATCGCCAAGGCGCTGTCGTTCGACGCCCGCGTGCTGATCATGGACGAGCCGACCGCGGCCCTCTCCGGGCACGAGGTCGAGCGCCTGTTCGGCGTCGTGCGCACGCTCAAGGAGCGCGGCGCCGCGGTGCTGTTCATCAGCCACCGGCTCGACGAGATCTTCGCCATCTGCGACACGGTCACCGTCCTGCGCGACGGCGAGGTCACCCACGACGGCCGCACCGCCGACATGGACACCGACGAGCTCGTGCGCCGCATGGTCGGCCGCGAGCTCTCCAACCTGTTCCCGAAGCTGGACGCCGAGATCGGCCAGCCCGTGCTCAAGGTCGAGCGGCTCACGCGCGAGGGCTCGTTCGTCGACGTCTCGTTCGAGGTCCGGCGCGGGGAGATCGTCGCGCTCGCGGGCCTGGTCGGCGCGGGGCGCAGCGAGGTCGCGCGCGCGATCTTCGGCATCGACAAGCCGGACGCGGGCACGGTCACGATCGACGGCGTCGAGCTCAAGCCCGGCTCGCCCACTCAGGCCATGAAGGCCGGGATCGGGCTCGTGCCCGAGGACCGCCGGCAACAGGGCCTGGTGATGGAGATGAGCATCGAGCGCAACATGGGGCTCACGCGCCTGCAGGCGCTGCGCAACCGGCTCGGCGTGATCGGCCTGGGCTCGGAGGCGCGCAACGCCTCCGACTGGGCGACCAAGCTGCAGCTCAAGTTCCAGAAGCTGAGCGACCCGGTCGGCTTCCTGTCGGGCGGCAACCAGCAGAAGGTCGTCCTCGGCAAGTGGCTCGCCACCGGCCCGAAGGTCCTGATCATCGACGAGCCGACGCGTGGGATCGACGTGGGCACGAAGGCGGAGGTGCACCGGCTCATGTCCGAGCTCGCGGGCGATGGGCTCGCGGTGCTGATGATCTCGTCCGAGCTGCCCGAGGTGCTCGGGATGGCGGACCGCGTGCTCGTGATGCACGAGGGCCGGATCGCGCGTGAGCTCAGCCGCGCCGAGGCCGACGAAGAGAACGTCGTCCGCGCGGCAACGGGTCAGGTGGCCGCGTGAGTGCTTCCACACAAGCCGCGCCGACGCCGGCATCACCCCACACGACCGAGAAGACGTCGTGGATCGACGCGGTCGTCCGCGCGCGCGAGGTGAGCCTGATCGGCGTGCTCGCGGTCCTCGTGATCGCGGTCAGCATCGCCGAGCCGCGCTTCCTCAACGCGCAGAACCTGCGCGACATCCTGCTCAACGTCACGATCGTCGGGCTGCTCGCGGTGGGGCAGACCATCGTCGTCATCACGCGCAACATCGACCTCTCGGTCGGCTCGATCCTCGGCATCAGCGCGTTCGCCACCGGCATCATGTTCGCCGACCACAACGTGCCGATCCCGCTCGTGTTCCTCGGCGGCATCCTGTTCGGCGCGTTCTTCGGCCTCATCAACGGCGTGATGGTCGCGTGGGCGCGGGTCCCGAGCCTGGTCATCACGCTGGGCACGCTGTACGTCATCCGCGGCCTGGACTTCGCCTGGGCCGAGGGCCGCCAGATCAACGCCGCCGACATGCCCGACGGCTTCCTGAGCCTCGCGACCACCGAGGTGCTCGGCTTCCCGGTCCTGCCGATCTTCACGATCGCCGCGATGGTGCTCGTCGGAGTCGCGCTCGGCCGCAGCCGGATGGGCCGCGAGCTGTACGCGATCGGCTCCAACCCGGACGCCGCCGTTCTGGCCGGCATCCGCGTCAGCCGCCGCGTGCTCGGCGCGTTCGTCGCCTCCGGCGCGATCGCCGGCCTCGCGGGCGTGCTCTACGCCTCCCGCTACGGCACGCTCGACGCGGTCGCCGGCACGGGCATCGAGCTGGCCGCAGTGTCCGCGGTGGTCGTCGGCGGCGTCGCCATCTTCGGCGGCTCCGGCACCGTCTGGGGCGCCGCACTCGGCGCGCTGCTGCTGACCACGATCCGCTCGGCGCTCGTGATCCTGCAGATCGACCCCTTCTGGGACCAGGCGATTCAGGGCGCGCTGCTGCTCGCGGCGATCGGCCTCGACGCCTACCTGGCCATGCGATTGGCCCGCGAACTGCGCAAGCGAAGGAGTGCGAACCGTGTCTGAGGTCAAGACGCGCCTGGCGCGCTGGGAGACGGTCACGGTCTTCCTGCTGCTGGTGGCGATCCTCTACGGCGCGACCACGTCGGGCGAGGACTTCCTGTCCGGCGGCAACCTGAACTCGATCCTCTCCGACATCTCGGAGATCGCGATCATCGCGCTCCCGCTGACCTTGATCATCGTCGCCGCGGAGATCGACCTGTCGGTCGCCTCGGTGCTCGGCCTCACCAGCGCCGTCATGGGCTACCTGTGGAACCACGGCTGGGCGATGGAGATGATCATCCCGGCGGTCCTGGTCATGGGCGCGCTCGCAGGCGCGCTCAATGGCGTGCTGGTCACACGCCTCGGGCTCCCGTCCCTCGCGGTCACCATCGGCACGCTCGCCATGTACCGCGGGCTCGCGTACGTGGTGCTCGGCGACCAGGCCGTCGCGGACTTCCCGCAGCAGTTCACCGACTGGGGCTTCGGCACGTTCGCCGGCACCCAGATCCCGAACCCGTTCGTGCTGTTCATCGTGCTCGCGATCGTCTTCGGGGTCGTGCTGCACATGACGGGGATCGGCCGTTCGATCTTCGCCATGGGCGCCAACGAGGAGGCCGCGCGCTTCAGCGGCATCCGCGTCAAGCGCATCAAGTTCTGGCTGTTCGTCGTCACGGGCGCGATGGCGTCGCTCGCCGGCGTCGTCTACGCCTTCCGATTCGCCTCCGCGCGCGCCGACAACGGGGTCGGCCTCGAGCTGTCCGTCGTCGCCGTCGTGCTGCTCGGCGGCGTCTCGATCTTCGGCGGCAAGGGGCATCTGCTGGGCGTCATCTGCGCGATGTTGCTGCTGGGCACGCTGCGCAACGCGCTGACGCTCAACGACGTCTCCGCCGAAGTGCTCACGATCGTCACGGGCAGCCTGCTGCTGCTCTCAGTCCTCGGGCCGAGCGTCACCGCTCGCGTCCGTGAGGCGCTGCGAAGGGGACGCGGCGTCGACCCACCACCCACACCCACCACCACCTAGCTCTGTGAGGAGAGAGAAGATGGCCATTCGCAACAAGGCATTCGCGGCGCTCGCGCTGACGAGCCTGCTCGGGGTCGCGGCCTGCGGCTCCACCAAGGAAGACACGCAGAAGGAAGCCGCCGCGACGCCGGCGGCCACGGAGGAGGGCGGCGCCGCCGCCGGTGGCGGTGAGATCAAGGAGGGCCTGAAGATCGCCTTCCTGCCCAAGCAGATCAACAACCCGTACTTCACGATCTCCGACAAGGGCGGCGAGGACGCGGTCAACGCCGTCAAGGGCGAGTACAAGCGCGTCGGCCCGTCGGACACGGCCGCCTCGTCGCAGGTGTCCTACATCAACACGCTCACGACGCAGAAGCAGGACGCGATCGTGATCAGCGCCAACGACGCCAACGCGGTCGTCCCGGCGCTGCAGAAGGCCAAGGCCGCCGGCATCAAGGTCGTCACCTACGACTCCGACACGGCGCCCGAGGGTCGTGATCTGTTCATCAACCAGGCCGCCGCCGAGGACCTCGGCCGCAGCCAGGTGCAGCTGCTGGCCAAGCAGATCGGCCCGGAGGGCGGCGAGATCGCGATCCTCTCGGCCACGCCGAACGCGACCAACCAGAACACCTGGATCGAGTTCATGGAGGACGAGCTCAAGAAGCCCGAGTACTCCAAGTTCAAGCTCGTCAAGATCGCGTACGGCAACGACGACGACCAGAAGTCCTTCGAGGAGACGCAGGGCCTGCTGCAGGCCTATCCGGACCTGAAGGGCATCATCTCCCCGACGACGGTCGGCATCGCCGCCGCCGCGCGCTACCTGCAGGGCTCGGACGCCAAGGGCAAGGTCAAGCTGACCGGCCTCGGCACCCCGAACCAGCTGCGCGACTTCGTCAAGGACGGGACGATCGAGGGCTTCGAGCTGTGGGATCCGGGCAAGCTCGGCTACCTCGCCGGTTACGCCGCGGCCGCCCTGGCGAGCGGGACCATCACGGGCGCCGAGGGTGAGAAGTTCACCGCCGGCGACCTGGGCGAGCGCGAGGTCGGCAAGAACGGCGAGGTCCTGCTCGGCCCGCCGACGGTCTTCGACGCCAACAACATCGACGACTTCGACTTCTAGTCGATCGCGCAGGGCGCACTCGAATCATGGAACGTGTCTGCTTTCAGGTGCGGGTGCGCCCTGACCGTCTCGACGAGTACCGCGCGCGTCACCGGAACGTGTGGCCGGAGATGCGCGCGGCGCTGAGCGAGACGGGTTGGACCAACTACTCGCTGTTCCTGCGGCCCGACGGGCTGCTGATCGGCTACCTCGAGACCGAGGATTTCGAGGCCGCCAAGCGGGCGATGGAGGAGACTGACGTGAACGCACGCTGGCAGACCGAGATGGCGCCGCTGTTCGACGAAGACCTGACGTTCGAGCGCCTCGAAGAGGTGTTCCACCTTGACTGAAAAGCGGGGGGTCTCGGGGGGCGGCAGCCCCCCGGCGGTTTACGCCGCGATCGACCTGGGCGCCTCGAGCGGCCGCGTGGTCTGCGGCCACTTCGACGGCTCGCTCGTCGAGCTCGAGGACATCCACCGGTTCCCGAATCGCCCCGTCCGACTGCCGGACGGGCTGCGCTGGAACCTGCTGCACCTGTTCA
The DNA here is from genome assembly GCF_003344625.1 of Solirubrobacter deserti. Lineage (GTDB taxonomy): Bacteria > Actinomycetota > Thermoleophilia > Solirubrobacterales > Solirubrobacteraceae > Solirubrobacter > Solirubrobacter deserti. The sequence goes on from NZ_QPKJ02000010.1 coordinate 88,919, forward strand.
CCGAGGCGGTGTGCGCGCTGCGGGGCCGCCGCTTCGCCGGCGTCGGCATCGACACCTGGGGCGTCGACTACGCGCTGCTCGACGAGCGCGACCGCGTGCTCGGCCTGCCCTTCCACTACCGCGACGAGCGCACCGACGGCGCCCAGCGTGTGGAGGGTTACGAGATCACCGGCATCCAGCACATGCCGATCAACACCGTCTATCAGCTGCTCGCGGACGACCGAGTGAGCGCGGCTTCGCGGATCGCGCTCGTGCCGGACCTGCTCGCCTACTGGCTGAGCGGCGAGCTGGCCAACGAGCGCACCAACGCCTCCACCACCGGTCTGCTGGACGCGCGCACGGGGGAGTGGGCACACCCGCTGATCGAGCGGCTCGGCCTGCCGGCGCGCCCGTTCGGCGCGCTCGTGGAGCCGGGCACGCTGCTCGGCCCCGCGCTCGACCATCACGACGTGGACGCGCCCGTGTACACGGTGGCCTCGCACGACACCGCGTCGGCGTACGTCGCCGCGCCTTTACGGGACGAGCACTCGGCGATCCTGAGCTCCGGCACCTGGTCGCTGCTCGGCCTCGAGCTCCCCGGTCCGGTGTTCAGCGACGACGCGCTCACCAACGAGCGCGGCGTCGACGGCACCATCCGCCTGCTCAAGAACGTGATGGGTTTGTGGCTCGAGCAGGAGTGCGCGCGCGTGTGGGGAGCCGACTTCCCGTCGCTGCAGCGCGCCGCCCGCGAGGTCAAGACCGAGGTTCCGGTGTTCGACCCCGACGACGAGCGCTTCCTGCACGGCGGCGACATGCCGGCGCTGATCGCCGAGGTGATCGGCCGGGACGATCTCACCCGCGGCGAGCTCGTGCGCTCGATCTACGTGTCGCTCGCGTGCAAGTACAAGGTCGTGCTGGAGCGCCTGGAGGCCGCGTCCGGCCGCAGCGTCCGCACCATCCACGTGATCGGGGGCGGCGCCCGCAACGAGCTGCTGTGCCAGCTGACCGCCGACATGACCGGGCGCGAGGTGCTCGCCGGCCCGGTGGAGGCGACCGCGCTCGGCAACGTGCTCGTGCAGGCCCGTGCCGCCGGCGAGCTCGGCTCGCTGGCCGACATGCGCGCCGTGTCCGCGGCCTCCTTCGTCCCCGCCCACTACGAGCCTTCCACGTCCAAGGAATCCCTCCATGCTTGATCTGTCCAAGCTCGTCATCGAGACACCCTCCTGGGGCTACGCGGACTCGGGCACGCGCTTCGGCGTCTTCCCGCAGCCGGGTCGCCCGCGTGACACGTTCGAGAAGCTCGACGACGCCGCCGAGGTGCACCGCCTGACGGGCACGGCGCCGAAGGTCGCGCTGCACTTCCCATGGGACGCCGTGGACGACTACGACGAGCTGCGCGGCGCGATCGAGTCCCGCGGGCTGCAGGTCGGAGCGGTCAACCCGAACCTCTTCCAGGACCCCGACTACAAGCTCGGCTCGGTCACGCACCCGGACCCGGCCGTGCGCGAGAAGGCCGTCGCGCACATGCTCGAATGCGTGGACATCGCGACCGCGCTGGGCGCTTCGGCCCAGTCCCTGTGGCTCGCGGACGGCACGAACTACCCGGGCCAGGACGACCTGCGCGAGCGGCGCCGGCGCATGCTCGACTGCCTCGGGCGCGTGTACGAGGCGATGCCGGCCGAGCAGGAGCTGCTGGTCGAGTACAAATTCTTCGAGCCCGCCTTCTACGCCACCGACCTGGCCGACTGGGGCTCCTCGCTGCTGACGTGCCTCAAGCTCGGCGAGCGCGCGAAGGTGCTGGTCGACCTCGGTCACCACGCGCAGGGCACCAACATCGAGCAGATCGTCGCCTTCCTGGCCGATGAGGGCCGCCTGGGCGGCTTCCACTTCAACAACCGCAAGTACGCCGACGATGACCTGATCGTCGGCTCGGTGAACCCCTTCGAGCTGTTCCTGATCTTCGTCGAGCTGACGGCCTCGGACGAGCTGCCGCGCCTGACGATCGACCAGTCGCACAACGTGGAGGCGAAGGTCGAGGCGATGACGCTGAGCGTCGTCAACCTGCAGGAGGCCTACGCCAAAGCGCTGCTCGTCGACCGCGCGGCGCTGACCGAGTGCCAGCGCGCCGCCGACGTGCTCGGCGGCCACGAGGTCCTGCTCGACGCCTTCAACACCGACGTCCGTCCCGCGTGCGCCGAGGCGCGCGTCGCAGTGGGTGGCGCCGAGAACCCGATCCGCGCCCTCCGGGAGTCCGGCTACGCCGCCCGGATGGCCTCCGAACGTGAGACAGAGCAGGAGCTGACTCGATGAGCACCGTCACCCCGATCATTGATTCTGTAGAGGACCTGTGGCCAGCCGACGGCGGCCCCGGCGATGCGCTCGGCGAGCTGGTGCTCGCGTCGCACCTGCTCGGCGCCAACCGGGCCGTGTCCAACTTCGGCGGCGGCAACACGTCCGCCAAGGGCACGACGGTCGACCACACCGGGCGCGAGATCAACGCCATGTGGGTCAAGGGCTCGGGCTCCGACCTCGCGACGATGGGGCCGGAGCACTTCACGGGCCTCAAGCTCGACGAGGTGCTGCCGTTGCTGGAGCGCGACGAGATGAGCGACGAGGACATGGTCGCCTACCTCGCGCAGTGCCAGCTGGACCCGAAGATGCCGCGCGCGTCGATCGAGACGCTGCTGCACGCGTTCGTCCCGGCGCCGCACGTGCACCACACGCACCCGGACGGCATCAACGTGCTCGCGGGCACCGCGGACGGCGAGCGGCTGATCCACGAGTGCTTCGGCGACGAGGCGGCGTGGATCCCCTATATCCGCCCGGGCTTCACGCTCTCCAAGCAGGTCGGGCTCGCCGTGCGGGAGAACCCGAACCTCAAGCTCGTCGTGCTGGCCAAGCACGGCCTGATCGTCTGGGGCGAGAGCGCCGAGGAGGCGTACCGCAAGACGATCGAGGTCATCAACCAGGCCGTCGCGTTCGTCAACGCCAAGACGGGCGACACGCCGCGCTTCGGCGGGCGCAAGCTCGAGCCGGCCGGGTCGCTGACCGAGTTGCTGCCCGCGATCCGCGGCGCGGTGTCCTCCGAGCGCGCGAAGGTGCTCACGGTCGACACGTCCGAGCGCGTGATGGAGTTCGTCTGCTCCCAGCAGGCTGAGCGGCTGGTCAAGGTCGGCGCGCCGTGTCCCGACCACCTGGTGCACACCAAGCGCCTGCCGCTGTGGATCTCGCGCGAGAACGCCACGCCGGAGAAGATCGCCGAGCTGGCCGAGCAGTACCGGGCCGACTACCGCGCGTACTTCGAGTCCTTCGCGGGTGAGGGCGACGTGCCCGGCGACCCCGACCCGCGTGTGGTGCTCGTCGAGGGCATGGGCCTGGTCTCCACCGGCACCACGACCAAGCTCTCGAAGATCTCGCGTGACCTCTACCACCGCGCGATCGAGGTGATCGCGGGCGCCGAGGCGCTGGGTCAGTTCGTCTCGCTCGACGCCGGCGAGTCGTTCGCGATCGAGTACTGGCCGCTCGAGCTCTACAAGCTCGCCCAGGCGCCGGCGCCGGGTGAGCTGCAGGGCAAGGTCGCGCTGGTGACGGGCGGCGCGGGCGGCATCGGCCGCGCGATCATCGACTCGCTGGCGTCGGCCGGCGCGTGCGTGGTCGCGTTCGACCTCGACGGCGAGGGCGCGACCGAGGCGGTCTCGGAGTACGGCGACCGCGGCCTGGCGGTCGCGGGCGACGTCACATCCGAGGAGGCGGTCGCGGGCGCGTTCCGCGCCGCGGTCGAGGCCTTCGGCGGCGTCGACATCGTCGTCTCCAACGCGGGCATCGCGTCGTCGGCCGCGCTCGAGGAGACCACGCTGGCCGAGTGGAACCGCAACCACGCGATCCTCTCCACGGGCTACTTCCTCGTCTCGCGCGAGGCCTTCAAGGTGCTGCGCGCGCAGGACAACGGCGGCTCGGTCGTCTTCGTCGCCTCCAAGAACGCCGTCGTCGCGGGCAAGAACGCCGCGGCGTACTCCTCGGCTAAGGCCGCCGAGCTCCACCTCGCGCGGTGCTTGGCCGAGGAAGGCGGCTCCGCCGGCATCCGGGTCAACACGGTCAACCCGGACGCCGTCCTGCAGGGCTCGAAGATCTGGGGCTCGTCGTGGCGCGAGGAGCGCGCCGCGGCCTACAACCTGGACCCGGAGCAGCTCGACGAGCACTACCGCCAGCGCAACACGCTCAAGGTCAGCATCTACCCGGGCGACATCGCCGAGGCGGTGCTGCACTTCGCGTCCGAGCGCCGCTCGGGCAAGAGCACGGGCAACATGCTCAACGTCGACGGGGGCGTGCCCGCGGCCTACGCCCGCTAGCCCACGACTTGGAGCTTGACGCCGGTCGCCCGCAGCGGTTCCAGCGCGGCGGCCGGCGCCCCGTAGGCGAGCACGCTCGAGACCTCGGTCACCCGGGCGATCGCGTTCTGCCCGCGGGCGCCGAGCTTCGAGTCGTCGAGCAGCAGCACGGATTCCTCGGATTGCGCGATCATGGCCCGCTTGACCTCCGCCTCCAGCTCGTCCGCGTCGGTCATCACGCCGTCGCGCGTCACGCCCTTGACCGACAGGAACATGCGGTCGGCGAAGTGCCCGAGCACCGTGTGCACGGCGTACGGGCCGACGTACGAGCGGGTGAGCTGCCGGAGCGTGCCGCCGATGCCGATCAGCTGCACGTTCGGCGTCTCGCTGTTGGCGATGACCTCGGCGACGGGTAGCGAGTTGGTGATGACCGTGACGCCCAGGCCCTCGTCGACGATCCGGCGCGCGACGAAGTACGCCGTCGAGCTGGAGTCGAGGAAGATCGTCTCGCGCGCGGAGAGCATCTGCACCGCTTCCTCGGCGAGGTTGGTCTTGGCTTCGGTCGCGACCTCGACGCGCTTGGCGAACGAGTCCTCCTGCGCGGAGATCGAGGGCAGGACGGCACCGCCGTGCGTGCGCCGCGCGATGCCCTGGCGCTCGAGCTCCGCGAGGTCGCGGCGCGCCGTCATCGGGGACACGCCGAAGCGGCTTTCGACCTCCGTCACGCTGATGGCCCCGATGTCGCGCAGCAGTTCCGCGATGGCGGACCGGCGCGCCATGGCCAGCATCGGACGGTCTGAGCGGCTGCGGTTGATCTCGGGCTCCTTTGTGTTCGTTGTTGCGCAGAGACGGTACCGATGAAGGTCGCGCTTTTCATCACCTGCTTCAACGACACGCTGTTCCCCGGGGCCGGGAAGGCGGTCGTGCGGTTGCTGGAGCGCCTCGGCTGCCAGGTCGAATTCCCCTTCGAACAGACGTGCTGCGGCCAAATGCACGTCAACTCGGGCTACGCGCACGAGGCCGGCGGGCTGCACGAGCGATTTGTCCGCGTGTTCGACGAATTCGAGGCGGTCGTCTCGCCGTCGGCATCCTGCGTCGCTCACGTGCGTGAGCGAATTCCGTCGATCGGGCCGCGCGTGTTCGAGTTGACCGAGTTCTTGATCGATGAGCTGGGCGTGGTCGACGTGGGCGCGTCGTTCCCGCACCGGGTGACGTTCCACCCGACGTGCCACTCGCTGCGGCTGCTGCACGTGGGGGACCGGCCGCTGCGGCTGCTGCGCGAGGTGCGCGGCATCGACCTCGTCGAGCTCGACGGTGCGCGGGAGTGCTGCGGCTTCGGCGGGACGTTCGCGGTCAAGAACGCGGACACGTCGATGGCGATGCTCTCCGACAAGGTCCGTCACGTCCTCGACACGCGCGCGGAGGTGTGCACTTCGGCGGATACTTCGTGCCTGATGCACATCGGAGGCGCGTTGTCGCGGGGCCGGACCGGCGTCCGCACCATGCACATCGCCGAGATCCTGGCGGCGCAGGAATGAGTTTTCAGAGCGCCGCGAAGGTGACGTTGCGCGACGCCCAGCTGCGGCGCAACGTGGGCAAGGCGACCGGGTTGATCCGGGCCAAGCGCGAGCGGGCGGTGGCCGAGCTACCCGACTGGGAGGCGCTGCGCGACGCCGGCGAGGCGATCAAGGCGCGCACGATGGCGACGCTGCCCGAGCAGCTGGAGCGGCTCGAGGCGGCCGTGACCGCCGCGGGCGGCACCGTGCACTGGGCGCGCGACGGGGCTGAGGCGAACGCGATCGTCGCCTCGATCGCCAAGCAGCACGGCGCCGACGAGGTCATAAAGGTCAAGTCGCTGGCGACGGACGAGATCGGCATGAACGAGGCGCTGGAGGCCGAGGGCATCCACGCGCTGGAGACCGACCTGGCCGAGCTGATCGTCCAGCTCGATCCCGAGGACAAGCAGTCGCACATCCTCGTGCCCGCGATCCACCGCAACCGGGCCGAGATCCGCGCGCTGTTCGAGCGCACCATCGCTCAGGGACAGACGCTGGGCTACGAGGCGAGCGCGATCGCCGAGGCCGCGCGGCTGCACCTGCGGCACAAGTTCCTGACCGTGCCGGTGGCGGTGTCGGGCGCGAACTTCGCGGTCGCCGAGACGGGCACGGTCGGCGTGGTCGAGTCCGAGGGCAACGGGCGCATGTGCCTGACGCTGCCCCGCGTCCTGGTCACGCTGATGGGCATCGAGAAGGTGCTGCCGGCGTGGCAGGACCTCGAGGTCTTCCTGCAGCTGCTGCCGCGGTCCTCGACCGCCGAGCGCATGAACCCGTACACGTCGCTGTGGACGGGCGTGCGGGAGGGCGACGGGCCGCAGGAGTTCCACCTCGTGCTGCTGGACGGTGGGCGCTCGCAGGTGCTCGCGGACGAGGTCGGGCGCGCCGCGCTGCACTGCATCCGCTGCTCGGCCTGCCTGAACGTGTGCCCGGTCTACGAGCGCGTCGGCGGTCAGGCCTACGAGTCCGTCTATCCCGGCCCGATCGGCGCGATCCTGACGCCGCAGCTACGCGGGCTGGGGGAGGCGCCGTCGCTGCCGTGGGCGTCCTCGCTGTGCGGTGCGTGCTACGAGGTGTGCCCGGTCAAGATCGACATCCCGTCGATCCTGATCCACCTGCGCGGGCGCGTCGTGCGCGAGGAGAAGTCCTCGCTGACGCCGGAGGCGCTGGCGATGAAGGGCATGGCCGCCGCGTTCGCGACGCGCCGGCGCTACGAGGCGGCGCAGCGGCTCGCGCGGCTGGGCCGCGGGCCGCTCGCGAAGGCGGCGCTACCGGGGTGGACCGCGATGCGCGACCTGCCGGAGCCGCCCAAGGAGACGTTCCGCGACTGGTGGAGGCGTGAGCGCGAAAGCTGAAATCCTCGCGCGGGTGCGCTCGGCCCTCGGGCCGTCGCCGGTCGTGCCGGACGTGCCGCGCGCGTACCGGGCGGCGGGGTCGATCGGCTCCGAGGGCGTCGTCGACCGCTTCTGCGAGACGGTGGCCGAGTACCGGGCGACCGTGCACCGGACCGACGACGTCGCCGCGACCGTGCGCGCCATCCTGGGCGAGGGCAAGCGAATCGGCGTGCCGGCGGGGTTCCAGGACGTCGGGTTGCCGGTGATCGAGGACCACGGTCTGTCCGTGCCCGAGCTGGACACGCTCGACGCCGTCGTCACCGGCAGCGCGCTGGCGATCGCCGACACCGGCACGATCGTGCTCGTCTCGGGGGAGGCGTCCGGCCGGCGCGCGCTCACGCTCGTGCCCGACATTCACGTCTGCATCGTGCGCGCCGAGTCGGTGGTCGCCTCGGTGCCGGACGCGATCGCCGCACTCGGCCCGGACGCGCCGGTCACGTTCGTCTCCGGCCCGTCAGCCACGTCCGACATCGAGCTCGACCGCGTCGAGGGCGTGCACGGTCCGCGGCAGCTTCACGTGATCGTGCTCGAGGCCACGCGCCGCGCGTAGGCCAAGCCGACGAGCGCGCTGGCGGTCAGGAACGCGATCAGCGTCCACGCGACGCCGTGGAAGCCGGCCTCCAGGAAGTGCGGCAGGATCAGGCTCCACCCGCCGAGCGCGATCCGCACGACCGCGAACATCAGGCCCAGCGCGGTGGCGCGCAGCAGCGTCGGAAACGCCTCGGCGCTCCACAGCTGGAAGAACTGCTGCTGGCCGAAGCCGCCGCACAGGCCGCTGATGAGGACGTAGAGGATCGCGATGCCGGTGGTCAGCTCCAGCAGCGCCAGCAGCACGACGGCGGCGATCTGCATGGTCGCGGCGGTGGCGAACAGCGGCGTGCGGCGGCCGCGGTCGGCGCGGGGCATGAAGACGAAGTAGACCGACAACCCGCCGAGCACGAACAGGAACGCGTTGAGCGCGACGCTCGCGGCCTGCGTCTGCGAGCCGATCGTGCGCAGGATGTACGGGAGGTAGAAGCCGCTCGTGCCCGCGTGGAGGTTCCACAGGCCGTACATCGCGGTCAGCATCACGAGCGGCGCGAGAAACGGGCGCTTGAGGAGCTGCTTGAAGCTCGCGAGCGTGATGTGCGCGTGCGAGGCCTGCCGCTCCCACAGCGGCGACTCCACGAGCGTGCGTCGGAAGAACCAGACGGCGAGCGAGAGCACGAGCAGGTGCGCGAAGATCAATCGCACGCCGCGCAGGCCGGCGTCGGCGAGCGCGAGGCCCATGAGGAGCACGACGAGCGGGCCGGTGAGCCACATGATCTGCGCCGTCGCGCCGTGTCTTCCGTGCTGGCCCTTCGGCGCGGCCTCGGCGATCAGCGTCCAGCTCGCGGGGACGTCGATGCCGACCGCCAGGCCGGTGAAGACGTAGCCGAACACGAGCATCCATGGCTCGGTCGCGAAGATGATGCACAGCAGGCCGAACGCGTACAGCAGCAGGTCCCACTGGTACACCCGGCGGCGGCCGAGCTTGTCGCACAGCCAGCCGCCGGCGAGCGCGCCGACACCGGCCGAGATCGCGTTCGAGCTGAACGCGCCGATCAGCCCGACGAGCGTCGTCCCGAAGCCGAAGTGCTCGGTCCACAGCGGCAGCGCGACCGCGCCCGCGACAATCGACCCCGCGTCGAGGTAGCTCGCCGAGCCCGCGAGCAGCGTCGTGCGCCACGGGCTGCTCACAGGCGGGACGCGAGCTGGCCGCGCGAGGAGATGCCGAGCTTGGCGTAGATGCGGGTGAGATGGACCTCGACGGTCTTGACCGAGAGCTGCAGGTCGTTGGCGACCTCGCGGTTGGAGTGGCCGGAGGCGACGAGCTGCGCGACCGTGACCTCCTGCGGCGTGAGCGCGCTCGCGTCCTCGCGCTTGAGGCGGCCGACGCCGGAGGCGCCGAGCTCGCGGTCGCAGCGGGCGACGGCCGGTGCGGCGCCGAGCTCGACGAACGTCGCGCGGGCGGCGAGGATCAGGTCCGCGGCGCTGCGGCGGCGGCGTTCGCGGCGCAGGAACTGGCCGAGCGCGAGCCGTGCCTGGGCGAGCTCGTACGGGCGTTGCAACGGCTCGGTGACCTCGACGGCGGTGGTGAACGCGTGCTCGGCGGCGTCGCGGTCGCCGCGCGTGGCTTCCAGGCGGCCGCGGACGGCGGCCAGGCGCGCCTGGGCGGGATGGTGGTCGCGCCGCTGCGCCAGCTGCTCGTGGCGCGCGAGGAAGTGGTCGGCGTCGGCGAGCCGGCCGAGGGCCACCAGCGCGTCGGCGTACAGGTGCTGCCAGGGCCAGAAGCCGGGCTCGTCGATCGCACCGTTGGGCGTGAGCGCGGCGACCGGTGCGAGTGCGTCCAGCGTCGCCTGCGCATCGCCGCGCGGCGCGTGCTGGAGCGCCTGCGCGACGCCGACGGCGAGCACGCGGTCGGGCGCGTCGGTGGGCTCGGCCTGCGCGCGGGCGGCGAGCGCATCGAGGGTCGCGAAGTCGCCGCGCGCGCCGGGCACGAGCGCGGCCGCCCACCACACGAAGATCCGCGCGGACACGTCCTCGAGCTCGGAGCCGAGCGCGATCGCGCGCTCGGCGACCGTGGTGGCCTCGTCCCAGTCGCCCGCCGCAAAGTGCGCGCGGACCAGGACGTTGAGGTGCACGACGCCGATCTCGAGCGCGCCGAGCCGCAGCTCGGTGTCGGCGGCGGCGGCGAGGTCGTCGCGGACGCGTTGGCTCACGTCGCCGCCGGCGATCGTGAGCCAGGCGCGCATCCCGGTCAGCTGCGCGTCGTGCTCGCGGTCGCCGATCATGGCCTGGTCGAGCGTCGCGTACGCGTGCTCGCGGTGGCTCTGCCGCCACAGCGCGAGCGCGAGCGTCGCCGTCCATTCCACGGAGAGCCGGTCGTGCGGGGCGAGCGCGAGCGCGCGCCGCGCCCACTCGGCCACCTCGGCGTCCTCGAGGTGCACGAGCGCGAGGAACGCCTTGCGGTGCGCGATCGTGGCCGCCACCTCGGGCTCGGCGTCCGGGTCGCAGCGCTCCCACGCGACCGCGAGCCGGTCGCCCGCCTCGCGCACCCGGTCCCCGGCGACCGCGAGCTGGCCGAGGATGCTCTCGCGGCGCGCCGTGATCGTGCAGCGCGCGACGTCGCCGGCGTGCACGCGCGCCCACGCCACCTCGCCCGCGAGCAGCATCCAGTCGACGGCTCGCAGCAGCCGGTCCTCGCGCTGCGCGACGGTGGGGGAGAGGCGCGACGCGGCGAGCAGCGCGGACGCCGCGTCGGGCCGCTCGCGCCGGTCGCGCGCGAACGCGTCCAGCCGATCGGCGAGCTCGGCGTCGGGCCCGGCCGCGGCGGCCGCGAGATGCTTGAGCGCCACCGCCTGGTCCTCGGCGATCGCCGCCGCGACCCGGTGTAGCGAGGCGAGCCGCGCGGGCCCGACGTGGGCTTGGACGGCCGCGGCGACGAGCGGCGGCTCGAACGCGATGACGGGCAGGTCGCGCTCCCGCCGCGCCTCGACGAGGCCGGCCTGGACGGCGGCCTCGAGCGCCGCCAAAGACGCCGCGCCGGTGTGTGACGGGGCGCCGTGCGGCGCGGCGGCGAGGCCGTGCGTCGCGGCGGTGGGCGGGCCAGCGGCGAGGTCGTGGGGCCCGGCGGCGGCCGGCGTCCCGGCGGTGGGCGGGCCGGCGGCGAGGTCGTGGGGCGCGGCGGCGGGCGGGCCGCCGGCGAGGTCGTGCGGCGCGGCGGCGGCCGGCGCGGCGCTGCCCTCGGCGAGCTGCGCCGCGTCGGCGAGGCGGCAGCCGTTGCCGAGCACGGAGGCGGCCTGCACCAGCGCCCTGGCCGCGGGCGTGCACGCGGCGAGCGCGCGGCCGATCTCGGCGATCACGACGGCCGGCGCCGGAAGCGGGGCCTCGGGATCGGACGGGACGTGCGCGGCGAGCGCGCGGACGTGGCCCGGGAGTCCGCCCGTGTGCTCCCACAGGCGGCGGGCAGGGCCGTCGGCGAGGCCGGTCAGCGCGCGCACGTCGGCCTGGGTCAGCGGCGCCAGCGTCAGTCGGGTGTCGGCCAGGCGGGCGAGGCCGCGCAGGTCCGCGCCCGGGCGGGACGCGACGATCGTGAGCAGCGGCTCGTCGACGAGCCGGCGCAGCGCGAACACGAGCGCGTCGATCGACTCGGGGTCGGCCCACTGGGCGTCGTCGAGCACGAGGACGCCGGAGCGGACGGTGTCGAGCTCGCCGCCCGCGCGCCGGCGCAGCACGTCGAGGACGCCGTGCGGGATGTGGGTCTCGGTCGGCTCGCCGCTCACGCGCAGCACGCGGGTTGCGCGCGCACCCGCGAGCCAGTGGTCGATCAGCGCCGTCTTGCCGCCGCCCGCGGGCGCCTCTACCAGCACGACCCGCGGGCAGGCAGCGGCCCGGGCAGCGTCGAGCGCCCGCAACTCCGCGTCGCGTCCGGTGAGCGTCACCACGGTCGCGCCAACTATCCCGTACGCCGCAACCCCTATGCGAGCCGGGAAAAGTGTGGGGAAATCATTGATGCGTCAGTTTCGCTCGACCAGTAGACACACGTGCTGGTTCGATCGGTTCGGTTGCGTTAGGCGAGCAAACCGATCAAATGCGAGCGAGGAGAGCAATGCGAGTGAGGAGAGCGGCCGTCGCAGTGTGCGCGGCCTTGGCGGTGAGCGCCGCGCCCGCGTACGGGGCGAGCGTCCAGGTCACCGGTTTGGAGACCAACGCGGCGGCGACGCCGCTGGGCATCGACGACGCGACGCCGGAGCTGCGCTGGCGGCTGGAGAGCGCGGATCGCGGCGTCAAGCCGACGAGCTACCGCGTCGTCGTGGCCACCACCGCCGCGAAGGCCGCGGCCGGCGACGGAGACGTGTGGGACTCGGGCACCGTGGCGTCATCGGCGTTGAGCACGGACTACGCCGGCCCGGCGCTCAAGTCGCGCACGCGCTACTTCTGGTCGGTCAAGGCGGCCGGCTCGGACTGGGCGCCCGCAACCTGGTTCGAGACCGCGTACCTCACCCCCGCGGAGTGGAAGGGCACGTGGATCAGCGGCCCGGCGCGCACGCCCGCGCACCTCACCAACGCCGAGGCGAGCGCGGACGACGCCTGCTGCCTGCAGGGCAACACGACGCTCACGCAGGCCGCCGCGGCCGGGGACAAGGTCCTGCGGATCGCGTCCAACGTCGGCTTCGCCCCGGGCAAGACGATCACCGTCGGTGACGAATCGGTCACGCTCGAGGCTGTCGGCACGGGCGCCGGTTCGACCACCACCGCAGCACCGGTCGCCGCCGGCGACACCAACGTCAAGGTGGTCTCCGTCAACAACTTCGCGCCCGGCGCGCAGCTCACGATCGGCAGCCAGACCGTGACGGTCACCGAGGTCGGCACGGCCGCGGGCAACGCGACCACGCTGTTCGCGCCCGTCGCAGCCGGCGCCACCAACGTCAAGGTCACGAGCACGAACGGGTTCGCCGTCGGCGCCGCCGCCCTGATCGACGGCGAGGTGCGCACGGTGACGGCCGTCGGCACGCAGGGCCGCGCGACGACGCTCGCGGCGGCCGTGCCCGCCGGTGCCACCAACATCCGCGTGGCGAGCGTCCAGGGCTGGAACGCCGGTGACACCGTCGTCCTCGGCAGCGAGTCCTACACGGTCGCGACCGTCGGCTCGGCCGGCGCCGAGGGCAGCGGCGTCACGCTCACCGCGCCGACCACGGCCGAGTACGCCAACGGCGCCGCCGTACGCATGCTCGGCACGGGCATCACGCTCAGCGCGCCGCTCACCTCCGCCCACGCCCAGGGCGCCGCCACGCGCGGCCTCGGCACCGGCATCACGGTCAGCCCCGCGCTCAACGCCGCCGACGCCGGCGCCACGGTCACCACGCCCGGCACGGGCCTCGCCCTCACCGCCGGGCTGACCAAGGCGCACGCGAGCGGCACCGCCGTCGTCGGCCCCGCGCCGACCGACTGGTGCCGCCCGTCCAACGGCGCCACGCTCTCAGGCACCTGCAAGGAGATCCGCCCGGTCCCGTACCTGCGCAAGGCGTTCACCGTCTCCTCCGAGCACGGCGCCGTCACCAAGGCCCGCGTCTACGCGTCCGGCCTCGGCTGGAACGACATGACGCTCAACGGCACCAAGACCTCCGAGCGCACGTTCCTGGACCCGGGCTTCACCAGCTACGACAAGACCGTCTTCTACACGACCGACGACGTCACCGGCCTCGTCAAGCCGGGCGAGAACGTGCTCGCCACCCAGCTCGGCTCCGGCCAGTACGACAACGAGACGACGTCCGGCAACTGGGGCTGGTCGAGCGCCGAGTGGCGCGCCAACCCGACGCTCAAGGCCGACCTCGTCATCACGTTCGCGGACGGCACCGAGCAGGTCATCAAGTCCGACGAGACGTGGAAGACCAGCGACGCGGGGCCGATCCGCTACGACAACCACTATCTGGGCGAGACCTACGACGCTCGCAAGGAGATCAGCGGCTGGTCGGCCCCCGGCTTCGACGCGTCCAACTGGGCCGACGCCCGCACCGTCCCCGGCCCGACGGGCAAGCTGATCGCCCAGGAGCTCGAGCGCACGTCGCTGATCGCGAACCACCCCGCGGGCACGCGCTCCGAGCCCCGTCCCGGCGTGATCCTCTACGACACCGGCCAGCAGTACGCGGGCTGGGCGACGACCACCGTCACCGGCGCCCCCGCGGGCACCGTGATCCAGATCCGCTACGCCGAGAAGCTCGGCACGGACGGGCTGGTCTCGATCTCCGGCTACGCGCCCGCCGGCCAGATCCAGACGGACTACTACATCTCCAAGGGCCCGCAGGCCCAGACCTGGACGCCGCGCTTCACCTACAAGGGCTTCCAGTGGGTGCAGATCAGCGCCGTCGGCGGCACCGCGCTGCCCGACGGCGTCAACGTCACCGTCGACTCGGTGCAGGAGATCCGCGAGCCGCTGGCGCCGACCGGCGTCTTCAGCTCCTCCAGCGACCTCGTGAACCTGATCGAGCGCAACATCCGCTCCTCGATCGCCGAGAACTACGTGTCCGGCGTCATCACCGACACGCCCACCTACGAGAAGAACGGCTGGGCCGGTGACGCGCAGCTGTCGGCGCCGATCGCGTCGCTGCAGTTCGACACCGAGCGCCACTTCGAGAAGTCCTCGATCGACATGGTCGACGACCAGCGCGAGTCGGGTGAGGTCCCGCTCGTGTCGCCGGGCACCAAGAACTACGGCTACGAGGGCGGCCCGGCGTTCAAGCCCGCGAACGCCGCCGCGACCCCGATCTGGGACGCGTACTGGTTCGTCGTCCCGTGGGAGGGCTACCTGCGCTACGGCGACAAGGAGTCGCTCGCGCGCACCTATCCGGGCATGCGCCAGTACCTGCTCAACTGGCTCACGAAGTGGTTCTCCTCCGACGGGGACCAGTACGCGTACACGCTCAGCTCCGGCCTGGGCGACTGGTGCGTCCCGACCGGCGCGGACGCCCCGCTGGGCGCCGGCACGCGCTTCAACACGCCGACGATCATCGCCCCGTCCTCGACCGCGTACGTCGCCTACATGGCGAAGATCGCGGCCGACTCGGCACGCGCGCTGGGCAAGGATCCGGCCGAGCTGGACGCGCTGTACGAGAACGTCAAGGACGACTTCAACGCGAAGTGGTGGGACGCGTCGGTCGGCTACTACCGCGAGAACGGGACGCAGCCGCTGGTGCAGTCGATGCAGGTGCTGCCGCTGGCGTTCGGGCTCGTCCCGCCGGAGCGCCGCCGCGCGCTGCAGGAGAAGCTCGTCTACGACGTGCTGGTCACCCGTGAGGGGCACCAGATGACGGGCATCGCGGGCGCGCGCTGGATCTACCCGGTGCTGCAGGAGGCCGCCGAGGAGGGCGTGCCGGATGCGGCCAAGGCGGCGTACACGATCGCGCAGCAGACGACCTACCCGTCCTACGGCCGCTGGGCGGTGGAGCTGGGGTGGACGTCGCTGGGCGAGTACTGGGAGCAGTCGAGCCGCACGCGCAATCACCACATGTTCGGCTCGATCGGGCAGTGGTTCTACGAAGGCCTGGTGGGCATGAAGCCGACCAAGCCGGCGTACGAGCAGATCGAGTTCAAGCCGCTGATCGCCGACGACGCGAAGCTCAACCAGGCGTCGGCGTCCTACGAGTCCGTGCGCGGCACCGTCGCCTCCTCGTGGAAGAAGACGGCCGGCGGCCTGCAGCTGAACGTGAAGGTGCCGGCGGGCGCGACGGGCCGCGTGTACGTGCCCGCGACCGATCCGGCCAAGGTCGGCGAGGTCGGCTCGGGCACGCCGCTGGTGGCCTCTGAGGCGCCGGGCGTCGACCTGGTCGGCATCTCGGGCTCGCACGTGGTCTACGAGGTCGGCTCGGGCGCCTACGCGTTCCGCACCGGGCCGGGTGAGTTCGCCGCCACGTCGGTGGACGGCAGGGTCGGCGGCACCGTCCCGGCGACGCTCGCGCTGACGCTGGACGGGGCGGCGACGTTCGATCCGTTCATCCCGGGCACGGCCAGGGACTACACGGCGAAGACGTTCGCGAACGTCATCTCCACCGCCGGCAACGCGACGCTCTCGGTCAGCGATCCCGGCCGCATGACCAACGGCGCGTTCACGCTCGCCGAGCCGCTGCGCGTGGCGTTCTCGAAGTCGTCGTGGACCGCGCCGGTCTCCAACGAGAAGGTCGACGTCGAGTTCAAGCAGCTCATCAAGGCCAACGACCCGCTGCGCACGGGGACGTACAGCAAGACGCTGACGTTCACGCTGTCGACGACGCAGCCCTAGTCGCCACCTGCACCGGCGGCCACGTCCATTGCCAGACGTGGCCGCCGGGCGGGCGGGTGAAGCGGATCGTGCCGCGCGTGCCCTCGACGGTCACGCGCGACCACGGCGCACCCGTGCGCAGCTGCTCGGCCAGCACGAGGATCGCGTCGTAGCCCTCGAGGGCGACGAACGAGGGCGCGCCGCCCAGGGCGGCCTCGACGCGGTCCCCGAGCGGCGTGAGCCGGTCGGCGCGGTAGCGCAGGAACGGGATGGCGGCGCCCCACTCGGCCAGCTCCGGCTGGCCGGCGGGCGCGCCGATCAGGATGCCGGAGAGGCGCGAATCTTCTCGGATGGCCGTGACCAGTGGCTCGGCGTCGCCGACCAGCAGCAGGACGGCGGTGGCGCCGGACTCGCCGAGCGCGTCGAGGTCCAGCTCGATGACGGTGCCGCCGCGCGCGGCGAGGTGCTCGCGCAGGATGCGGGTTCCGGCGGCCCAATAGACGCTCGGCTCGGCGATGACGGCGATTCGGCGGTGGCCCGCGGCGAGCAGGAAGTCGGCGTAGATGCGCCAGCCGTGCGACTGCGCCGGCGCGAGGCGCGCGACGTGGTCGGTCGGGTGATCGGTGAGCGCGTCGATGACCGCCGAGGAGCACAGGAACGGGAGGCCGCGGGCGTCGGCGCGGGCGGCGGCCGCGCGGGCGACGACGCTGTGGAACTCGCCCGCGACGGCCGCGAGGCCCAGGTCGGCGAACTCGTCGACGGCCGCCGCGGCGCGGGCGGGGTCGCCGGCGGTGTCGCGCACCACGAGCTGCACTTCGAGCTCGCGCGCGGCCAGCTCGAGCCCGGTGAGCAGGTGCCGGCCGTGCTCGGCCCAGCCTGGGGGAGAGAGGGGAACCAGCGCGCCGATCATGCCCGGCGATGGTCGTGGACGCCGTGTCGATCCACCAGTGCCCTGGCGGTCGACGCTCGTCAAGATCCGGCCGACTCGCCGATCCTGACGCCGCGCAGCGCGATGCGCATCAGTGCTGGGCGCGGCGCGCGCGGTAGGCGGCGACCGCGTTGCGGTTCGCGCAGATCGTGCTGCAGTAGCGGCGCGAGCGGTTGCGCGAGAGGTCGAGGACCAGGCACTCGCACTCGCCGTCGATGCACACCGAGAGCCGTGAGAGCTCGTCGGCGCGGATGACGTCGATCATCGCCATCGCGGCCTCGACGGCGATGCGGCGGTCCAGCGGCGCGTCGGAGGAGATCGCGTGGATGTGCCAGTCCAGGCCGTCGTGGCGGCGCAGCTGCGGGACGGCCTGGGCGTCGGCGAGCAGCGTGTTGACCAGCTCGGCGGCGTCGTCGCGCTCAGCCGTGAGCAGCTCCCGCAGGACGGGGCGCAGCGCGCGCATCGCCGCCAGCTCGGCCGCGTCGCCGTCGTGGCGGCCGGTGAACTCGTGTCGCTTGTAGAAGGCGTCGAGCTGGGCGAGGTCCGTGAGCGTGTCCGGCGGCTCGGCGCTGTTGACGAGCGCGACGGCGGCCCGCAACGACAGCTCGGTGTCATTGACAAACAGCACGTTGACATCTTACAGGCATCTGAGTAGTGTCATTTGCCATGGAGTCGGTGACGAATGACAGGCGCGCGGATCTCGGCGTCGGACTGCTGTTCGCGATCGCCTCGGCCGCGGCCTTCGGCCTGTCCGGCCCGCTGGCGCGCGGGTTGCTCGACGCCGGCTGGTCGGCGGGCGCGGTCGTGCTCGCCCGGCTGTTGATCGGTGCGCTGGTCGTGACGCCGTTCGCGCTGCGCGCGCTGCGCGGCCGCATGGACGCCCTGCGCCGCAACGCCGGGCTGATCCTGATCTTCGGCGCGGTGCCGGTCGCGGGCACGCAGTTCGCGTACTTCTCGGCCGTCCAGCGGATGGACGTCGGACCCGCGTTGCTGATCGAGTACACCGCCCCGGCGGCCGTCGTGCTCTGGCTGTGGCTGCGCCACGGCGAGCGTCCCGGCCCACTCACCGTCGCGGGCGCGGGGATCGCGGCGCTCGGCCTCGTGCTCGTCCTCGACCTGCTCTCGGGCGCCGACCTCGCGCCCGCCGGCGTGGCCTGGGCGCTGCTGGCGATGGCGGGCGTCGTCTCCTACTTCGTGCTCGCCGCCAAGCCGCGCGAGGACCTCCCGCCGGTCGCGCTGGCCGGCGCCGGCCTGCTCACCGGCGCGGTCATGCTGGCCGCGCTCGGCGCGATCGGGCTGCTGCCGATGGACGCGACCACCGCCGCGCCCGAGTACGCGGGCGCCACCGTCCCTTACTGGCTGTCGCTGGCCGGCCTCGGCGTCGTCACGGCCGGCTTCTCCTACTGCACCGGGATCGTGGCGAGCGTGCGCCTCGGCTCGCGCCTGGCCTCGTTCGTCGCGCTGCTGGAGGTCGTCGCGGGCGTCGTCTTCGCCTGGCTGCTGCTCGACCAGATCCCGGGCGCGCTCCAGCTCGCCGGCGGCGCGCTGATCCTCGCGGGCGTGATCGTCGTCAAGCTCGGCGAGCGCCCGCCCGCGCCCAGGCCCCACACGCGGCTGGCCGCCGCCGAGGCGTGATCAGTAGGACCGCGGCAGCCCGAGGACCTTCGTCGCCACGAACGCGCTGATGAGGTTGTCGTTGACCGGAGCGACCCGGTACAGGCGCGTCTCGCGGAACTTGCGCTCGACGTCGTAGGCGTCGACGAAGCCGTTGCCGCCGTGCGTGTCGAGGCAGACGTTCGCGGCCGCCCAGCTGGCGTCCGAGCTCAGCCGCTTGGCCATGTTGGCCTCGGCGCCGCACGGCTCGTGCGCGTCGAACCTCCGCGCCGCCTCGTAGCGCATCAGGTCGGCCGCGCGGACCTGCATGTAGGCGTTCGCGATCGGGAACTGGACGCCCTGGTTGACGCCGATCGGGCGGCCGAAGACCTCGCGCGCGTTCGCGTACCGCACCGCGCGCTCGGTGAACCAGTAGCCGTCGCCGATCGCCTCGGCGGCGAGCAGGATGCGCTCGGCGTTCCAGCCGTCGAGCACGTAGCGGAAGCCACGGCCCTCCTCGCCGATCAGGCTCGACGCGGGCACGCGCAGGCCGTAGAAGCGGACCTGGTTGGTGGCGTAGTTGAACATCGTGCGCACCGGCTCGACCTCGAGCGCCTCGGGCTGGTGCTCGCGCACGGCCCGTAGGTCGATCAGCAGCAGGCTCAGCCCTTCGCCGCGCGCGCCCTCGCCGGTCCGCGCCAGGAGCAGCAACAGGTCGGACTGCTCGATCCGGCTCGTCCAGTTCTTGGCGCCATCGATGACGTACTCGTCGCCCTCGCGGCGCGCCGACGTCACGATCTGCGTCGTGTCCGAGCCCGCCTGGGCCTCGGTGATCGAGAACGCCTGCAGGCGCAGCGCCCCGCTCGCGATCGCGGGCAGGTGGGTCTGCTTCTGCGCCTCGCTGCCGTGGCGCAGCACGGCGCCCATCGTGTACATCTGCGCGTGGCAGGCGGCGGAATGCCCGCCGGAGCGGTTGATCTCCTCCATGATCACGCTCGCCTCGCTGACTCCGAGGCCGAGGCCGCCGTACGCGGTGGGGATCAGGGCGCCGAGCAGGCCGGACGCGGTCAGTGCGTCCACGAACGCCTGCGGGTACTCGCGCGCCTGGTCGCGCTCGCGCCAGTACGCGTCCGGAAATTCGGCGCACAGCTCGCGGACCCGGGTCCGCAGCTCGGGATACGGCTGGTCGTGGGTCATGTGAGCGTGGCGCGGGCGGTCTGGCGCCCGCCGAGGTCGCGGACGCTGGCGTGGCGGTCGGCGAAGCCGACGACGAGCCCCTGGTGCTCGAAGAGCGGCGCGACGAGGCGGTACTCGCAGACCGTCGCCGCCATGCCCCGGGCCCGCGCGAGCTCGGCCATCGCGAGCGCCTGGAGCGGACCGTGCGTGACGAGCCCGGGGTGGCCCTCGATCTCGCGCGCATAGTCGCGGTCGTAATGGATGCGGTGCCCGTTGTAGGTGAGCGCCGAGAAGCGGAACAGCAGCGGCGGCGTGATCTCGATCGCCCACTCGTCGCCGGCCACGGGCACCGGCTCCAGCGGCTCGGCGACCACCGGCTCGCTCGGCAGGTCGCGGTAGACGATGTCCTGGCGCTCCTCGACCACGAGCGCACCGCGCTGGAAGACCTGCTGGCGCACGGTGTTGAACGTCAGCCGCCCACTGCGGCCGTGCTTCTCCACGGTGTCGACGACGTCGGCGCGGCGCTCCGCGGGCTCGTCGAAGCGCAACGGCGCGAGCGCCTCCACCCGCCCGCCGGCGAACATCCGCCGCCGCCCCGGCTCCACGCCGGCCGCGCGGTGGCCGTCGCGGCCGAGCTCGGCCTGGGCGGGACGGTCGAGCAGGTAGACCCAGTGCCAGAACAGCGGCAGCTCGTCCTCGGGCACCGGCACGCCGAGCAGGCCGGCGAGCGCCTCGGCCGGCCCGCGCTGGATGAGCTCACTCATGGCCACATTGTTCTTGACCGCGGGTTGACCTGCGCGTGACGGACGCTTGACGCGCGCCGCCGACAGCAAACCCATGGCGCAATTCGATTCGACGCCCGAGCCGCTGCTGATCCGCAGCAGCGCCGGCATCTACGCGGCCGCCGCGGCGCTCGTCGTGATCGAGCGGACGCTGCCCGGCGGCCCGGCCATCTCGCTCGCCCCGGCGCTCGCCGCGCTGCTGGTGGCCGGCGCGGTGCTGCTTGCCGGCCCGCGGCTGCCGCGCCCGGCGCTGGTGGCGCTTACTCCGCTCGGCACTGCGCTGATCGCGTACGGGCTGGCGACGAGCTCCGGCTACACCGACGCCGCGATCCTCTACTCCTGGCCGACGCTGTGGGTCGCGTACTTCTACGGCACCCGCGCGACCGTGCTCTCCGTCGCCGGCACCGCGGTCGCGCACGCCGTCGCCCTGGACGCGATGCCCGCCGGGCTCGGCTCGGTCGACCGCTGGATCGACGTGGTGGTGTCCGTCGCGATCATCGCGGGCGTCGTGCGCGTGCTCGTGCACCGCCGCGACCAGCTGGTGGAGCAGCTGCGGGCGGAGGCGCGCAAGGACCCGCTGACCGGGCTCCTGAACCGGCGCGGGCTCGACGAGCGGCTCGAGATCGAGCTTCAGCGCGCCCGCCGCGAGCGCCGTCCGCTCGCCGCCGTCGCGCTCGACATCGATCGCTTCAAGGACATCAACGACGAGCACGGGCACGAGACGGGCGACCGCGTGCTGGTACGGGTCGCGGACACGCTGCGTGGGGAGAGCCGCGCGAGCGACCTGGTCGCGCGGCTCGGCGGCGACGAGTTCCTCGCCGTCCTGCCCGCGGCCGACCCCGCCACCGCCCGCGCGTACGCCGACCGGGTGCGCGGGGCGCTGCGCGAGGACGCGCGCACGCCGCCGGTCGCGGTCAGCGCCGGGGTGGCGGTCACGGCCGGGCCGTCGTCGGCCGACGCGCTCGCCGAGGCCGCCGACGCTGCGCTCTACGACGCCAAGCGCGCAGGTCGCGACACGACCCGGGTCGCCGTCTAGGCCCCGAGCTCGCGCAGCAGGGTCGTCATCGCCAGCTGGATGGCCTCCTCGAGCGGGAGGTGGCCGCCGACCACGTGGATTGCGAGCCCGTCGAGCATGAACAGCATCCGCCGCGCGAAGGCCGCGACATCCTCGGGTGCGCGGAACGGCTCGACCGTCGCGACGAGGTCCGCGTGCCAGCCCGCGTGCGCGGCCTCGCCGACCTCCGCGAACGCGCTGTGGGCCGTGGAGCGCAGCCACCCCTCGACCCACAGCTTCCACGCGGGATCGTGGCGGTCGTCGGGCAGGTACTCGGTGACGAACGCCCGCAACCGGTCGACCGGATCGGGGATCGCGCGCAGGCGCTCGGCACGCCCCTCGGCCAGCGTCTTCTCCACGTGGGCGGCGGCCGCGACCAGCACGTCGTCGCGGGAGGCGAAGTAGTAGAGGACGTGGTTGGCGCGCATGCCGGCTCGCTCGGCGATCGTCCCGAGCGGGATGTCCGCCACGGACGAGCCGCGGATCGCCTCCAACGTTCCCTCGATGATCTGCCGGCGCCGATCCACGGCGCGCAGGCTAGACAACCGTCACGCGCTGAACCCGGCGGAGAGCAGCCACAGGCCGAGGCTCGTGAACACGACCATCAGCCCCAGCATCGCCATCTGCGAGCGGGCGGCGGCGCGGGCGTCGCCGTAGACCTCGAGCGCGCGGTCGTGAGCGAGCACGAGCGCCGCCACGTGCCCCGCGACGAGCGCGATGATCTGCACCCACCAGATCAGGTCCGTGCTGAGCGCGGCGTAGTCGATCTGCGCCGCCGCGCCGCCGAACAGGTCGGCGCCGGCGCCGAGCGGGTCGTTGGCGAGCGGCCACAGCGCCTGCCCGCCGACGACCGCGAGCGAGAAGTAGTGGGCGACGAGGTAGCCCGCGGCGATCGGGATCAGCGTGTGCGTGAACGCGCGCGCGTGCCGGCGAACCGGGGCGATGCCGGCCAGCCAGATCGCGACGACGATCGCGACGCACAGCGCGAGCAGGACGACGCGGCCGGTCTCCAGCGCGAGGTCGCTCGGCAGCCCGAGGCTCACGCCGACGTCCTCCAGTGCCTCCGTGAGCGGTCGCAACGCGGCGGCCTCGCGCGCGCCGTCGAACGCCGTCGAGCCGATCGCCACCAGCAGCAGCGCGACCGTGCCCGCGACGCGTGCGTCCACCCGCCCGCGTGCGCCGAAGAGCCCGAACAGCACGCCGAACGCGTCGCCGTGACGCAGCCACGGCTCGACGCCGAACAGGCTCATCCCGACGAGCATCGCGACGAAGTAGACGAGCATCAGGATCGCGAGCGCGCGCGGTTCGCCGGCGGCCGTCCAGCACAGCTCGCAGACCGCGAACGCGAACAAGCCGACGGCGGCGGGAAGGCGGCCGAGGCGCTCCGGGTAGGCCAGGGGGTCCGAGGCGAGCCCGAGCCGCCCGCCCACCCAACCCGCCGCTCGGCCCACGGCGCGCCACGGGCTCACGTACTTGAACACGTCACCCAGCAGCAGCGAGGCGAACGCGAGCCCGACCCAGAACCCGACGTAGACCGCGGTGGGGGCGAGGTTCTCGTTCGGGAGCGCGGTGCCGGCCAACCCGGCGTACGCGACCACCGCGAACGCGGCGACGCCCGCGAAGCCGAGCGCGACCTCGAGCGGACGTGGAAGCGAGCCGGTGGCGGGACGCTGCCACGCGCGCAGCCGCGGGCGCGTCCAGCCGAACGCGAGCACGCCGAACGAGAGCACGAGCACGAACGCCGCGGCGGCGGCCGCCACGGTCATCGGGATCGGGACGTCCGCACCGGCGGCGATGCCGTGGGCCAAGAGTCCGGTCATAGCGTCACCTCCACCCGCCCGACGATCCGGTCGGTGGGTACAAAGCCGTGTGTCGAGGCGTCGGCGAGCCCGCTCGAGTCGAACGAGCGGACGCGGTCGTCACCCATCATCCAGTAGCTGCCGTCGGGCACGACGACGTCGAACGCGAGCGGGAACGGGCGCCGCGACGCGTACGGCTCGGCGAGCGGCCGGCCGTTGAGCACCAGCGCGCCGTCGGGCGCGCAGCACACCACGCGGTCGCCGCCCACGCCGATCACGCGCTTGACGATCAGCGTGTCGTGCGTGATCGCTCCCCGGCTGCGGGCCGAGGCCTCGGCCCAGCCGCCGGGATCCTCGAAGACCGCGACGTCGCCGCGCCGCAACGGCACGATCTCCGGGACGAGCTTGTTGACCAGCACGCGGTCCCCGACCGCCAGCTCGGGCTGCATCGACGGTGTGACCACCGTGAGCAGGCCGATCGTCCGCAGCGCGACGACGACGATCAGCGCGACGCCGACGGCGCCGCCGAGCAGGCGGGTGCGGGGACGCGTGCGGGTCACGGACCTACTTGACCTTCAGCGTCTTGGCCTTGGTCGAGGCGGCCCAGGTCGTGGTCGAGCCGAGGTAGCTCGCCGTGACCTTGTAGGCGCCCGCCCTCAGCTTCGGCAGTGCGGCGGTCGCCTTGCCCTGCTTGAGGGTCAGGGTCTTCACCGTCTTGCCGTTGACCTTGAGCGCGACCTTGCCCGCGGCGGCCTTGCCACCCGTCAGCACGGTCACGCTCGCCTTGCCGTTGGCCAGCTTGAGCGCGACCGAGGCCGTCGCCTTGCGAGCCGCGGTCGGGCCGACCTGCAGCGTGGCGGTCGCCTCACCCGTCTCCGCCGCCGCGCTCGTGCGCGTCGCGGGAGCCGGGGGAGGCGTGGTGGTCGCCGTGGGCGTGGCCGTCGCCCCCGGCGTGGTCGTCGGCGTCGCCATCGTGGTGGGCGTCGCCGTGGCGGTCGACGTCGCCGTCGCCGTCGCGGTGGCCGTCGCGGTCGCGGTGGCCGTCGCGGTCGCCGTGGCCGTAGCCGTCGCGCTCGGCGTCGGGGTCGGCGCCGCCGGCATGTTGCGGCCGTTCCACGCGGAGCGGACGGCCGGCGCCTGCGAGTTGTTGGAGTGCCAGTCGCGCGGGTAGAGGCTGAAGCCCTGCCAGTGGATCGGCATCGGGCTCTGGTCCTCGTCACGCGGCACGTGGTGGAAGCCCACGTTCACCCAGGCGACCGGGTTGGTGAGGTTCTCGCCGTCCAGGTAGTCGAGCGTGGTCTTGTCGCCGCAGCCTGCGACCGCGGTCATGTTCCGCATCGGGAACTGCTCGCACGCGCGGTACTGGGAGAACGCGAGCTCGTACTTGAGGTGCGGGTACGACGAGTACGGGTCGTTCTTGCCGTACACGAACTCGTACGAGCGCGGATGGTTGTCCGCGTTCAGGCTCGCCGGCGCGAGCACCCGGAACCAGCGCCGGTTGCTCAGGTTCAGCGCCTTCTCGGTCGGCAGGTCGGTCTTGGTCGTGTTGTAGATCGCCGACTGCGAGCCGCGCTGGCCCGTGGGCGCCGTGTCCCACTGCTCGGCCTTCATCTGCGCCTGCCCGTCGAGCCCGAAGTCCACCCGCCAGACCGCCGAGTGGTAGTGGTTCATCAGGAAGTCGGCCTCGCCCGTGCCGACCGGCCAGCCGTTCTGGTAGCCCTCGCCGAACGGGATCGCTTCACCCGTCGCGCCGAGGTTGGCGTCGATCTGGCCGTCGTCGTGGAACGAGTAGCGCATCTCGTACTCGTAGTTGCCGATCGCGGCCGTCGCGGAGACGATCAGGTCGGTGCCCTGCTTGGCCAGGATCTGGCTGTTGGAGCGGTACTGCGAGCGGTACGCGGTGCCCGTGTCGTCCTCGCGGATGCACAGCGCCGGGCGCACCTCCTCGCGGTAGACGCTCGTCGACGTCTCCCAGTTGACGGTCGCGTTGCGCAGCTCGCCGTCCGGGCACTCGCTGACGTCGAGGCCCTTGAGGTAGTTGCCGCCGAAGCCGTACTGGAGCACGTCGTCGTACTCGATCGCGCCGTTGTCGTACGGCACGTTCATCTGCACGGTGTTGATCGCGTCCAGGATCAGCTTGGGCGCGGTGTCCTTCGGGCCCTGGAACGCGACCTTGGAGATCACCAGGCCCTTGAGCGAGTGGTGACCCCAGCACATCTCCCACTTGGCTCCGTTGCGGAGCTTGTAGGAGATCAGCGACTCGCCGGAGCAGAACGCCGCGGTCGGCGTCGTCGTCTGCGCGCTCGCGCCCGGCGCTCCGGCCAGCGCAACGCCGGCCGCCACTGACGCGGCGGCCACGAACTTCAACGCCTTCACGGCTTGATCACCTCGATCTTGTCGGCGGAGAGATCGACGACCCGATCGACCATGATCAGGCCCCGACCGTCCTCGGTGCGGATCTGGAAGAAGACGCAGCGGTGCTCGCCGCACTGCTCGCCGCCTTCGCTCTTCTCGTCGGCGACCCAGGCGCCGCCGGCGTAGTCCAGCTGGTCCGGGCTCGTCAGCGCGACGCCCGTCGTGGCCTTGTAGTCGTCCTTGAGCGCCTGGCCCTCCGGGTCGGCCAGCAGGCGCACCATGGCGGTGTCGACCTCACGCTTGGACGGCGGCAGCTGCACACCCTTCGCGCGCTTGGTGTCCACGGCGCCCGACTGCAGGTCGACGACCTGCGTGACGAGCTCGTCGGTCGCATAGTCGTACGAGTTGACCGTGACCGCGCGCTTGGGCGCCTCCGCGTCGCTCTCGGCCAGATCGGTCGACAGGTACTGCAGGCCGGCGGAGCCGTCGACGCGCTCGCCGCCGGTGCCGGCCGCGGTGAGCGCGAGCCCGCGCGCGTAGCCGACCTCCTCGCCGCTGAGCGGGTCCAGCGGCTTGCCGATCGCTTTCGGCTTCTCGGTCGGCATGCCCTCGGGCAGCGGCGTCTGCGGCTTCGCGAGCGCCTCCTCGACCGGCACCTCGGGCTCGGCCTGCGCGCTCGCCGGGCCGCTCTGGCCGCTCACCGCGCCGCCCGTCGCGAGCAGCGCCGCCACGAGCCCCACGGTCGCCGCCAAGCCGACCATCACGGCCAGCACTGAGCGACGGGAGAGCCATGCCGCGGCCCTCCCGTCTGATGGGTCCTTCATCCCCTCATCCCTCGCTGAAGAACGCTCCGCGCCGCCCTCTCGTGCGCGGATGCGCTGGCGCCGCACACGGCGCCTGAAAGCGATTCAAGGAGAGTTCAACGCGTTTCGATACCGCCCAGCGGGAGTGAAGAGGTCGCCGCGCTTTCGACCGCTGGTACAGGGAGCTTCAGCGTTGCTGTCCGTAGCGTTCGGCGGCATCGACCAGTCGGCTATTTCGGGGATGAGCGACGGCCTCATCCGATCGCTCGTGGACAGCGCCGCGACGCTCGTGTTCGTCAAGGACCCCGACGGGCGGTACCTGTTCGTCAACCGGCGCTTCGAGGCCCGGTTCGGGCTCGCGCCGGGCGAGGCCGTGGGCTGCACGGACTTCGACCTGTTCCCGCACGCGGCGGCCGCGGCGTATACGGGCAACGACCGCGCCGTGCTGCGCTCCGGACGCGCGCTCGAGGTCGAGGAGCCGACCGAGGCCGGCGACGGGCGGTGGCTCTCCAACAAGTTCCCGCTGCTGGACGAGGGCGGCGCGGTGTACGCGCTCGGCGGCATCGCCAGCGACATCAGCGCCAGGACCGGGCGGCTGTTGCACGTCAGCCACGAGCTGCGGACGCCACTGAACGCGATCCTCGGCTTCGGGCAGCTGCTGGCGCTGGAGCCGCTACCCGCGACGGCTCAGTCGAACGTGGACCGGATCCTGCACGCGGGCCGGCATCTGCTCGCGGTCGTCGAGGACGTGTTGGAAGCGCCGCGCGTCGCGATCGAGCCCGTGCACGCGCCCGAGCCGCTGGCCGAGGCGCTCGAGCTGGTGCGCCCGCTCGCGCGTGAGCGCGGCATCGAGCTCTCCGCCGACCTCCACGGCGGGATGCACCGGTGGTGCGCGGCCGATCGCCGGCGGCTGGCCCAGGCGCTGCTGAACCTGCTCGCCAACGCGGTCAAGTACAACCGGCGCGGCGGGGTCGTGCGGGTGACGATGCGCGTGAGCGGTGGGACGCTGCGCTACCTGGTGACGGACACGGGGCCGGGGCTCGATCCCGCGCAGCAGCGACGCGTGTTCGAGCCGTTCGCGCGGCTGGCGCCCGACGATGAGGGCACAGGGCTCGGCCTGCCGCTCTCGCGGTCACTCGTCGAGGCGATGGGCGGGCGGCTCGGCATCCAGCACTCGGCGCCGGGGGAGGGCTCGACGTTCCTCGTCGAGCTGCCGCTGGTCGCCGCACCGCCCGCTGCGACCGACGCGGGCGTTGCCGGCGACCTCCCGCCGCTGAAGGTGCTGTACGTCGACGATGACCGTTCCAGCCTCGAGCTCGTGCGCGACCTCCTCACGACCGCGGAGCTGACTCCCGCGATGGAGGGCGCCATCGTCGTCGACCGGGCCGCGCGGCACCGGCCCGACGTGATCCTGCTCGACCTGCACCTGCCCGACGTCGCGGGGGAGGAGGTGCTGCGCCGGCTGCGGGCCGACCCGCGCACGCGCGCGATCCCGGTCGTGGTGCTGAGCGCCGACGCGACGCCTCCGCGGCTGGACGTCGAGGGGTACGTCACCAAGCCGCTGGACGTCGGGGCGTTGGTCGACGCGGTGCGGGCGGCGCTGAAGGCGTGACGCGCGTGACCGTGCTCGTCGCCGAGGACCACCCGGTGTTCCGGGAAGGGCTGACGCGCGCGATCGCGCAGCGCCCGGACCTGTCGCTCATCGCGGCCGTCGACGACGGCCGCCGGGCGCTCGACGACATCCACGATCTCGCGCCCGCGGTCGCCGTGCTCGACCTCGGCCTGCCCGGCCTCGACGGGCTGACCGTGATCGAGACGATCGCGCGCGAGCGCCTGGCCACGCGCTGCGTCGTCGTGTCCGCACTCGATGACAGCGCCACCGTCTACCGCGCGATCGCCGCCGGCGCCCGCGGCTACGTCCCCAAGACGGTCGCGAGCGCCGACATCTGCGACGCGATCGAGCGCGTCGCGCGCGGCCAGACCGTCCTGCGCCCTGAGGTCCAGGACGGCCTCGCCGACGAGATTCGCCTGCGCCGCGAGCGCGGCGACGAGGGGCCGGTCCTCACCCCGCGCGAGGCGCAGATCGTCCGGTTGGCGGCCGACGGCTACGCGAACGCCGAGATCGCCCGCGAGCTGCACGTGAGCACCGCGACGATCAAGACCCACCTGCAGCACATCTTCGAGAAGCTCGAGGTCTCCGACCGCGCCGCCGCGGTCGCCAAGGCGATCCGCCGCGGCCTGATCCCCTGACCTCTACGGTTGTCGGCTCGCATGCCGCGCCTGACCGTCACTCCCACGTTCGTTGCGGCCATGGCGGTGATCGGCCTGCTCGCCGGCCGCCACGCCCGCGAGACCGAGGTCGTCGACGCGCCCGAGGTGCCGAGCCTTCCGAGCACGCCCACGCCGGAGGAGATGAGCGCGTGGCTGGACGTGGTCAACGACTTCGACTACCCGAGGTACGCCATGCCGTGGGGGTGGGTGCTCGTGGCGGGCGTCGGCGCCGCGCTGATCTTCGCGCTCTCGATCGTGGCACACGAGCTCGGGCACCTGGTCGTCGCCAAGCTCGCGGCCGCCGACGTCACGGGGCTCACGCTGCACGCGGCCGGCGGGTTCGTGGAGCTCGCGCACGACGGGCGGCTGAGCCGCGCGGAGTTCTCCCTGATCGTCGTGGCCGGGCCGCTGGTCACCGCCATCCTCGCCGCCGCCGGTTGGGTGCTCATGGGCGTCGAGTGGCCAGACGGCCCGGGCGGCATCGTCGCCGACGATCTGGTCCCGTTCCTGGTGTGGACGAACGCGCTGGCGCTCGTGGTCAACCTGCTGCCGATTCGCGGGCTCGACGGCTGGCTCCTGCTGCGCGGCGCGGTCCGATAGGCGGTGGCCGTCTTGGAACCTAGGTCGGCCAGCGCTCGCTCGGTTTCAGTGGCATGCAGGACAGGAAGAGCGGGGCTCGCGGGTCACGATTCAATTGGTTGTGGAGCAAGGCGGTCAGCTCGTCGGCGGCACGCGCGACATCGCTCTCGGCGAGCGACACCGTCCATTCGTCGTCATCGCGCGGGGTTTCGGGCGACAAGATCATCTCCCCGTCGCGCACGAACGCCCACGCCCAGGTCTCGGCCGGCTGCCCTCCCTCGATTGAGAGCTTCCCGCGGCCCACGTGGGCGAGCGCGCGAAGCGCGAAGCCGATGTGCGCGGCGTGCGACGCCTCCAGTGCAGGCGGATCGACATCGCCGATGAGTCCCGGATGGACCAGGACCTCGACCAGCTCGGCGTCCGCACGAACGCCCAGCCCTTCGCGCAAGGCGTGGTCGAGCGTCTCGGAGCTCGCGCGCGCGGAATAGGAGATGCCGACCGGTTTGGCCCAAGCGTCGACGACGTGAACGAAGCCGTGGTCGCGCAGCCACGCTTCGCCGCTCCTGCGCCGGCCGCGATGCCGCCACCCGCCACCGGGCTCGCCGACGCGCAGTTCCAAGGACCCGTCGACGGCGGCGCAGATCGCGCACCACTGGTCCTCGTTGTCTGCTGCCGCGAGCATCACGGTCCCGCGCAGGTCGACGGCGCGCTTCACCGCTCGCTCGATTGCTGCGACGCTCACCGTACGGCTGCTACCCGCAAGAGCGGGCCACCGCTCCCCTGGGTTCGCGCGGCGTCGCGGCGGGTGGCGGAACCACACGCGCGGTCGCCATCCGCGTGCCGCGCAGCGGTTAGAGTCGCGCCGACATGAGGAACGCATAGTGCTGGTGGGCTTGGTGCTCGCCGCGGCGACGATGGGCGGCGCGCCGGCGGTGGCGGCGGAGTCAGTCACGGTGGGTACGACCGAGCCGGCTGTGGCGCTCGATCCCGCCGGCGCCTACGAGCTCGGCTCTCAGCAGCTGATCGGCAACGTGTTCCAGACCCTGCTGAGCGTCCCGCCCGGGGGCCATCGGCCCAAGCCGGACGCCGCCCGCCGCTGCGCCTTCCGGAGCGCGAAGACGTACGTCTGCAGGTTGCGCGGCGGGCTGCGGTTCTCCAACGGCGACCGGCTCACCGCAGCCGACGTGAAGTTCTCGCTCGACCGGGTGATCAACATCGCCGACCCGACCGGGCCGTCCACGCTGCTCAGCAACCTCAGGCACGTCGACGCCGAAGGCCAGACGGTCACGATGCACCTGCGCCGCGCGGACGCCACGTGGCCGTCCGTGCTCAGCCACACCGTCGGTGCGATCGTCCCGCGGCGGGTGTTCCCGGCCCGCCGCCTGCTCGCCGACCGCAAGGTGATCGGCTCCGGGCCGTACAAGCTGGACCGCTACATCCCCGATCGGCAGGCCGTGCTGTCGCGCAACGCGCGCTACTCGGGCTCCACGAAGCCGAAGACCAAGACGGTCACGGTGACCTACTTCCCAACCGGCGCCGCGCTGAAGACGGCGATCGAGCAGGGCGCCGTCGACATCGCCTTCCGCGGGTTCGCCGCGGCCGAGATCGCCGCCCTCCGTGCCCAGCCCGCAGTGCAGGTGCTGGAGGGACCCGGGGCCGAGATCCACTACCTCGTGTTCGACCTCGCCAAGGTGCCGAACGTCCTTGTCCGCCAGGCGGTCGCGCAGGTGGTCGACCGGTCCGCGCTCGCGAGCGCGGCGTACGCCGACACGGTCACGCCACTGCCTTCGATGGTTCCGGCGGCTGTCCCGGGGTCCAAGCCGTCGTTTCAGGCCATGTACGGAGCGCCCGACGCGGAGAAGGCGCGGAGGCTGCTCGCGGCCGCGGGCCTCACCCCGCCGGTCGCGCTCGACGCCTGGTACACGCCCTCCCGCTACGGTCCCGAGGAGCAGGCCGGCATGGCCGAGATCCGCCGTCAGCTCGAGGCCACCGGCCTGTTCACGGTCACACTCGGCGCGACGCAGTGGGACGCGTTCAAAGAGGACGCGTTCTCCCGCCACCGGTACTCGAGCTACGCCCTCGGCTGGTTCCCCGACTACCTGGACGCCGACAACTTCCTCAGCCGTTCCTGCGCGACGGCGGCTTCCTGGCCAACGGCTACGAGAACGCGACCGTCAACCGCAACCTCGACCTACAACTGCGAACCACCCGCGAGACGGCGCGACTGCAGATCATCGGCGAGCTCCAGGACGCCGTCGCCCGCGACGTCCCGCTGCTGCCGCTCTGGGAACGCAAGCAGATCGCGGTGGTCCGGCCGGGCGTTGCAGGAGTCCGGGAGAGCTTCGACGCCTCGCTCCAGCTGCGGTTCTCGCTCCTGTCGAAGCCCTAGCGAGTTGGGAGGCAGCTGTCGGTCACGGCGCCGGACGCTTGCCGGGGGAGACCACGCCGCATTCGTAGGCGATGATCACGGCGTGGATCCGGTCGCGTGCGTTGAGCTTGTTCAGCACGTTGCGGACGTGACTTTTCACGGTCGTGTCCTCGACGGTCAGCGCGGCGGCGATCTCACGGTTGGAGCGCCCCTGGGCGATGAGCAGGAACACCTCGAGCTCGCGTGGCGTGAGGTCGGCCAGCCGGGTATCCGGGGAGGAGCCCACGATCGGCTGCTCGATCACCCGCTCGATCACGCGTCGTGTCACCGCGGGTGAGAGCAGCGCGTCGCCGAGGGCGACGACATGGATCGCACGCAGCAGATCCTCGGGGGTGCTGCGCTTGAGCAGGAAGCCGCTGGCGCCGGCGCGCAGTGCGCCGACGACGTACTCGTCCTCGTCGAAGGTCGTGAGCATGAGCACGCGAGCGTCGGGCACCCGTGCGATCAGCTCGCGGGTCGCGGTGATGCCGTCCATCTGGGGCATTCGGACGTCCATCAGCACGACGTCGGGGTGCTGGTGTGGCGCGCGGCGCAGTGCGATGTCGCCGTCCTCGGCCTCGGCGACGACCTCGAGCGTCGGGTCGCTGGAGAGGATCAGGCGCAGGCCGCGGCGGACGAGGTCGTCGTCGTCGACCAGCATCACGCGGATCGGACCGTTCGCTTCGGTCACGGCGCGCTTCGGCGGTAGGGCAGCGCGGCGCGGACCTCGAAGCGGTCCCCGACGCGGCGAGCGTCGAGCGTGCCGCCGAGCAGAGCGGCACGCTCTCGCATGCCGGTCAGGCCGTGGCCGCCCTCGGCTCGCGCCGTCGCGCCGGCGGCGACGGGGTTGGAGACGGTGAGCGCGAGCACGCCGTCGCGGCACTCGAGCGTCAGCTCGGCGGCGCCGGTTCCGTGGCGCGCGGCGTTGGTCATCGCCTCCTGAGCGATGCGATAGGCGGCGCGATCGATCGGTGGCGGCAGTCGCAGCTCCGGGCTCGTGCGGTCGCGCAGCGAGAAGTCGAGCCCGGCGGCCCGGTGGCGCTCGACGAGCGCGGCGATCCGGTCGATGCCGGGCAGCGGCTCCAGGTCGGCCGGCGCGCCGTTGCGCAGTCCGCCCAGGATCGCGTCGAGGTCCTGCATGCTCTCGCGCGCGAGCGCCTCGATGGTCGCGATCGCCTCGCGGCTGCGCTCCGGCTGGCTGTCCTGGACGAGCCGCGCCGCTCCGGCTTGGATGAGGATCGAGTTGATCGCGTGTCCGGCCGAGTCGTGCAACTCGCGAGCGATCCGCGTTCGCTCCTCGGCGACCGCGAGGCGCTGCTCGCGCGCAACACGCTCGCGCTCCTGCGCGGCGCGCTGCCGTGTGAGCCGGCGGCGATCGCCGACGATCCAGCCGCCCGCCCACAGCAGCGCGGTGATCGCGTACTCGCCCGGCTCGGGGTCGAAGCGAGCCCAGGCCAGGGCGACGAACGCGGCGAAGCCGACGACGCAGACGATCAGGATCGAGACGGCGTCCTGTCTGCGGTGGCGCTCGGCGAGTGTGGCGAGGATGATCGCCGGAGCGAGCACGGTCAGCGCCGCGTAGTCGAGCGCGACGAGCACTACCGTGCCGGCGAGGACCGCCACCAGCGCCGCGCGCGGCGTCCGGTGACGCGCCAGCAGCGGGAGCGTGGCGAGCAGGCAGACCGCGACGCCGACCACGTCGGCTTCGCGCGCGTCGCCGGCCTTCGCGCCGAACGCCTGGCTGGCCATCTGCACGACCGAGAACGCGAGTACGGCAGCCGTCAGCGCGATGTCGAGCGCGAGTTGGCGCGAGCTCGGCGCGGGGCTGGTCGTGGACACGAGGCGAAGGCTAGTGCTGTCCCGGCGGCCCGGATACCTCCCGCGGCAGGAGGCGTCTCCTCCCACGGGAGGAGACCGAGGATCCGTCGAGCGGACGTTTCGCGCGGACTGGAGCCGATCTAGCTTCGCCGATCATGCGAACGACACCGATCTCTCCGCCGCCGATCGACCGCACCGGACGCTGGCTCGCGGCCCTCACCCAGTGGGTGCTCGCCCACAAGCGCCTGGTCGCGGTCGGCTGGCTCGCGCTCACCTTGCTCGGGTTCTACGGGTCCACGCAGGTCACCGGCGCGCTCGACGAGAACTTCACGATGCCCGACAGCGCGAGCACCGTCACGAACGAGCGGATCGTCAGTCGGTTCGACTCGGGCGGGGCGACCCCGCCGCTCGTCGCCGTCGTCACGCTGCCACCCGGCACGACGGCAAGCTCGGCGGCGGTCCGTGCCGACCTGCGCGCGCTCGAGCGGGACATGGCGCGCGCCGTCCCCGGCGCGCGCATCGCGTCCTTCGGCTCCACATCCGAGTCGGCCTACGTCTCAGAGGACGGCCGCACCACGTTCGCGATCGTGCATCCGCCGTCGGCCGCGGTCGGCGACAACGGCCCGAGCGGAAGCGAGATCAGCGAAGAGACGCTGGCGCGCGCCGAGCAGGCCGCCGCCGACGCGCGCGTGGGCGGCGCCGAGGTACGGCTCACGGGGAACGCCCTGCTGGCCAGCGAGGCGCCAGGCGAAAGCGGTCCCGCCTTCCTGAGCGAGACGCTCCTCGCCGGCGTCGGCGCACTGATCGTGCTGGTGTTCGTCTTCGCGTCCGCACTCGCCCTCGTGCCGCTGCTGATGGCGATCGTCGCGATCCCGGTCACACTGCTGGCCGTCTGGGGGCTCACCGCGCTGACCGAGGTCAACCTGGTCGTCGTCTTCCTCGTCTCGCTGATCGGCCTCGGCGTCGCGATCGACTACGCGCTCCTGGTCGTCATGCGCTGGCGCGAGGAACGCGACCGCGGGTTGAGCAACGAGCAGGCGATCGTGCACGCCGCCGGAACCGCCGGGCGCGCCGTGCTGTTCAGCGGCACCACCGTGGCGATCGGACTGCTCGCCGCGCTGGTGCTGCCCGTGCCGTTCCTGCGCTCGATGGGCTTCGGCGGCCTGCTCATCCCGCTCGCGTCCGTCGCCGTCGCGCTCACGCTGCTGCCCGTCGTGCTCGCCACGGTCGGACCGGTCGCCGACGCCCGCCGGCTGCGCCGCACCGACCGCGCCGAGCGACACTGGGCCGCCTGGGCGCGCCTCGTCATCGGCAACCGTGTCGCCGCCACGCTCGGCGGCGCCGCCCTGCTCGTCGCGCTCTGCGTGGCCGCGCAGGGCATCCTCCTCGGCAGCCCCGAGGCCCGCTCACTCGGCGGCACCGGCGCCCCCAAGGCCGCGCTCGAGCAACTCGAGCGCTCCGGCATCGGCGCGGCGCCGCTCACGCCGGTCGAGGTCCTCACCCCGGCCAACCGCGCGGCCGACACCGTCGCCCGCCTCGCCGCAGTCGACGGCGTCCGCGCCGCGAGCGCACCCGGTGGCGCATGGCGAGCCGGCGATCAAGCCGTCGTCGAGGTCCTCACCCGCAGCGACACGAACTCGCAGGCGGGACGCGCGGCGATCGGCGCCCTGCGCACCGCCGCCGCCACGCTACCGGCGACGACCATCGGCGGCAGCACCGCGCAGACGATCGACTTCATCGACGGCGTCTACGGCTCGTTCCCGCTGATGCTCGCGCTGATCTCGATCGTCACGTTCGTGCTGCTCGCACGAGCGTTCCGCTCCATCGTGCTGCCGGCGAAGGCGATCGCGATGAACCTGCTGTCCGTCTTCGCGACCTGGGGCGTGATGACGCTCGTCTGGCAGCACGGCGTCGGCACCGAGCTGGTGTTCGGCGTCGGCCCCGACGGAGCGGTGCAGTCGTGGGCACCGGTGATCGTCTTCGCGTTCATCTACGGGCTCTCGATGGACTACGAGGTGTTCATCCTCGCCAGGATGCGCGAGGAATACGACCGCACCGGCTCCACCGACGAGGCGGTCGTGCGCGGGATGGCCGGCACCGGGCGGCTCGTGACCAGCGCGGCGCTGATCGTCTTCCTCGCGTTCGCCTCGATGGCGACCGCCGGCGACAGAGACCTGCAGGTGCTTGCCACCGGACTCGCCGCAGGCGTCCTGATCGACGCGCTCATCGTACGCTCGCTGCTCGTCCCCGCCACCGTCTCGTGGCTCGGCCGCTGGAACTGGTGGATGCCCGAGCGTGGCCGACGGCTCCTGCGCCTGCCCGCGATCACGCCGGCGGCCGAATCGTGACTACCAGCTCGGGTCGTGCACCCGGCAACACGCACTAAGCCTTCGATTGCGCGCGGGTGTTGTACGGCGGCCTGCCCGAAATCGCCGGCGGCCTTCCGTGAGCGCGAGTCACTTGCGGCGGCCAACGGTCAGTGGTGGCATCGCGCGTGCGGCGCTTGCGCGAGGACCCAAGGAAGAGCGGACCGTCGATAACCGCTTCCACTTGGGTCCTGAGCAGTCCGCGGGCTTTGCCGCAGCTGCCGTTGCGCGCTCGAGTGTCCGATCACGCGCGCCTCGGGCGGCTGACCCGACGGGCGGGTGTCCTGTGCCCCCTGATGATCCTGATGCACGTGCTCGTCGACGATCAGCGTCTTAGCCGTCGGCCGGCGGAGCGCTTCGGCCGCTCGCTATGAACTCAGGAAGCGGAGCCGACCGCGTTGGTTGTCGCGACTGAGCCAGCCATCGGCTTTCTGTTCGGCGATGAAACGTTCGAGGCGCTGCTTCTCGTGAGCGGGAAGCAGCGCCGCCGCTGCATTGAACGCCTGCACCGCGTCCTCGCTGCCATGAGCGAGCTGCCCCAGGACATCGCCGGCCCTCGTCTCCGTCCGTTCGAGCACACCGCTGATCGCCTCCGCGATCAGGCGCCCCCGGCGATCGTCGTCTACCCGAAGAAGCGTCTGGTGCACGGTCTCGTAAGCGCCGTAGTCCTCTTGGTCAATCAGCGTCTCGAGGACGGCGTGAAAGAACCTGTCGTCCTCGTCGCCCCGTAGCATTTCGAGCATCTCGATCAACCGCAGAAAGCGACGTTCGCCGACAACGGCATCGCCTCCATCGCCGTCCTGCGCAATCACAGCTACGTCGCGCAGTTCCTGTCGCCACCGATCGAAGTCGTCCACTTCGGCGAGTATGCCGCTCCGGCTCCGTGTGCCGCTCAACAGGCGGCCCAGTCGTGGGAAAGTTCGCCGTCGTGAAGGGACATCGCCAGTGCGGCGGAGTGCGCCTCCGTCGAAAAGGACCATTCGCCGACGCAAGGTGCTCGGTGGTCCTGAGGGAGCCTCTCGTCGACAGACACCACTTCCGCGGCGCGCCATCGGGCCGGCTGTTCTTGCTCCGCGGGCGGGAGCGTGACTTCGAGCAAGTACTGCGGTTGCTGGTCGCGGCGAGCGAGTCGGGCGTGCAGGACCACAAACTCTCCGCGGAAACTCGCAGCCTCCACGGTCGTCGCGTACGGCCCCGCAGGGAGAGTGCCGACGCGTCCTGTCCGATGAGAACGGTGAGGCCGTCCGCGCCGGGCTGCAGCCAGGCGACCAGAACTGCGATGGAGGGGACCCGGGAGCGCCCGGCCTCGTGGATGCGCTCGAGTCGGTCCTCGTTCCCGGCGTCTAGCCGGACGCGGCTCCAGCGGTCCGTGAGCGGCAGCACGTAGAACGCCGGCGCCGGCGGTTCGAGCCACTCCGGCCGAGACGGGGCATCAAGCTCGTGGTCGCGGATCGCTCGGGCTACGCCGATGCCGACGCGGCCCAGCGTCTTCAGGCCCTCGACCCTGGCGTCGCGGCGGTCGGCGGATGTGTCCCACAGGTGGTCGAGCGAGTGTTCGACCGCGGACGGGCTCATCGTCGCTCCGCGCCGCGCCAGTTCTCGTTCGAGCAGCGCACGCAACTCGTCCCGATCACGCCCGCGGCCGGCGGCCTTGACCGCGCTCACCGCCGCGCGCTGGGCCCGACCTTCGGCCAGGGTCTTCCTGAACGAGGGCCGCTTGCCGTCCAGCTGCGACGGTGGAGGCGCGGAGGGCAGCAGCGCATCGTCGCCACGACTGTCGATCCAGCGGCGCAGCTGGAAGGCCGTGCGTTGCTCCTCGCGGGCGAACGAACCCGTGCCCGGGACCGGCTCGTAGCGCGCGAGCGCGACGGCCGCCTCGTCGAAGCGCCCGGCAGCCGCCAAGAGCGCGGGCCGCTGGAGACCGCTCACCACCTCGAGCAGCGCGTCAAGACTCATGCTCGGCTCGGCGCCCTCGATCAGCGTCGCGAGCTGCTCCACCGCGGCCGGAACGTCATCCGGCGTGGAGATCTCGAGAAAGTCCTCTACCTGGTCGTCGCTCGTTTCCACCAGCGCCAGCGCGAACCGCTCCCCGAGCAGCGGCCACCAGCGCCGCAACGGCTCGTACGTAACGCCGAAGCGGATGCCGGAGATCGCGACCGGCAAAGAGTCCGGGATCGACACGGGCTCGGTCACCTCGGCCGTCACTGCCATTCCGCCCTCCAGCGGCCGCACGAACCCAGCCACGGACAACCCACCGGTCCAGGTGACCTCCCGCCAGCCCGCCCCGGCCAGCCGCTCCGTCAGACCTTGCCGCAGCGCTGCGCGCAATTCGTCCGCTTTGCGTCCCATTCCCTTTCATCCTCCCAACTCGGGCCGCGCTCCGCGCGACATCCGCAACGAGCGAGCCGGCCCGGACAGCAGCTGGCCTGCGGCGCGCAGCTCCACAGACGCCTCGACGCAGGCCACGAGACGCTCCCATCTCCCTGTGAGCGTCAGTTGAAGGCGCCGATTCGTCGAGAAAGACCACGTTGCGTCGCCTCGGTGAAGGAATGAGGTAGCGCCCTTTGACGTGGGACGTGCCGGCTCGAGGGTAGGTTCCCGGTATGTCTTCAGCGGGCGGGAGGGGGCCGGCGCCTCGTCCTCGGTGGGGCGCACGCATACTCGTCGCGGTCGCAGGTGCTTTGCTGCTGGTTTACGGGGCGTTGACGCTCTTTGTTGCATCGGCTTGGGGTCCGGGCAACAGCGACGAACTGGTGCATGGCGGGCCAGCACTGATCCCCTGGTACGGGCTCTCCGCGGTTGGGACGTTGGCCGCGGTCGCCAGTCTTGCGTTCGTGCCGTACCCGCGGATCGCTCGGTGGGCTTTTGCTCACTGCAACGACGAGCCATCGGCTGGACGGCGCTCCTAGTTGCCGGCACAGACTGAGCCGAACCCGAACCAATCCTGATCCGCGCCGCATGACTCGCGTGACTCGCACTCTCGGCTTACACAACCGTCATGCGCCCGATGAAGGGCGGCGACCGATCCAAGCGGGAGTCGGCCAGGCGAAACGCGCGGAACCGTCGAGAACCTACTTCGCCGCTTCCGCGGTGCGCGGCCGTGAGGTTTCGCTGAACTGCACGGTCGAATCTCAAGGCCTCGGACACCGGTCTGGCGCTCCGTCACCGGCTTGCGAACCAATCGCCTCTGAGCCGCATGGTGGTCCGCCACGATCTCGAAGGTCCTTCGATCCTCGAGCGCGGCGTTCATTTGAGCCGTTCGCGAGTCGTCGACGACGTGCGGCCGCACCGCGCTGGCTATGTGGCTGGCCCGATCACGAGCGAAATGCGGCCGCTCCCGCTGAGCCCGACGCGCACGAGCCGGTCCCCTACCGGTACGTCCGCTAGCACGCAGAAGCCGGTGCTGACCTGCGTTAGCGACACCGCCTGCTCGAGCGCCCGGCCGAGCTCGTCGATCTGCTCGGGCGTGGCGACGAGATCGTCGAGCACATCGCCGTGGGCAACCGTCACCCGCAGGTGTCCCGAATCGGTGGGTGTGATGTGCAGAAGCTCCACGTCACCGTAATCATCGGCAGCATCCGTGTGATCCTGCACCTGCTGGCCCCTTCGTCGATAAGTTGCTCCTATGTCAAGCAGGCAACGTTCGGGAGTGCGGTGACCGGCGTCGGGGCTGGGTCGTCGGGCGGTTCGCTGAGCAGGCGGTGGAAGCGTCGGGCGAGGTAGCGCTTGAGGCAGCGGATGGAATCTTTGCGGGTCTTGCCCTCGGCGATCTTGCGTTCCAGGTAGGCGCGCGTTTCGGGGTCGCGTTGAGCGCGGGGTGATGGCGATGGTGTGCAGTGCCCGGTTGAGTTGGCGATCGCCGCCGCGGTGTAGTCGGTGGCGGTCGCGTTGGCCGGAGGAGACCGGGATTGGGGCGGTGCCGGCCTGGCGGGCGAAGCGGGCGTCGGTGTCGAAGCGCTCGGCACCGGCAGTGCGGCCGATCAGGGTCGCGGCCGTTAACGTGCCGCAGCCGAGCTCAGCGAGCAGGCGAGGGCGATAGGCGCGGACCAGGGTGCGCAGTTGGGCTTCGATGTCGTTGGCTTGGCGCGTGAGTTGCCGGATCGAGATGGCGAGTTGGCGCGCGATCCGTACTCGTGCTTGGCTGGCAGGCAGCCGTTGCAGCTTGCGAGCGATCTTTCAAGCCACACCGGGTGATCGAGGCATCGGGCGGGCACCTGCGCTTCAAGCTGCGGGCACAGGTCGACGAGATGCCAGCGCAGCCGGTTCACGATGCGTGTGCGCTCGGCGACCAGGTCGTTGCGGTGATCGGCGAGCAGGCGGATCTCCATCGCGCGCTCATCCAGAAAGGCCGCGGGAAAGTGCTCAACGCCTCGCGCAGCACTGCACGCGCGACCGCCAGCGCGTCGATTTCGTCCGACTTGCCGGGACGACGCTCAGCCTCGCGCGCCTGCCCCATCAGCTGCGGGGCGACCCGAACCACACGCTCGCCGGCTGCGATCAGCGCGAGCTCGAGTCGACCGGAGACGTGACGGCAGTCCTCGATCGCCCACACGCGCTCCTCATCGAGGCCGCGCGCTCACCGCAGCGCCTGCAGATGCCCAGGCTCATCAGCGGTGATCGAGCGCTGTCCGCGGACGGTGCCGCTGCCGGCGTCAACCGCCGCCAGCGCATGCGTGCGCTTGTGAGTGTCGGCACCGAGCACGATCATCGACCACCGTCCCTTCGAGAGCTGACCGCCAGACAGACCACCGACGGATAGACCTCAGTGAGGGCACGATTGCCAGGCTCCTATCGAGTCACGCCAGTGATCCTCGGGCAGCGACGGACGACATGACTTTTCCTAGCCAGACTCGCGTCGACTCGCTATTTCAGAGTCAGTCCGTCGCCCTCCCGAGACCCAACCGAGTCCACCGGACAGACCGCCGGACCCTCGGCGACGATGACACTGACGCGCTATTTCGTTGCCGAGTCCGCGCGGTAGGTCGCGATGAGCTCGATGCGACCGACGATGTGGTCGTTGAATACCGACAGCGGGATGAGAGTAACGAGTACGGCGTGCTGGTGCTCGTCAATCACCGACTGCAGCAACTTCGGCGACTGCACGGATGGAAGGTGTACGTGCTGAACGCGCGGTCGCCCCTTCGGGGCTCCGACAGACATTGCGCTCGCTCCCCGGGCTGACGAGAGCCGCCGTCGGCAGCCGGGCGGCCCGGCTGCGGCGGCCCGCGGACCGCACCGCGCACTGACAGCCGGCCAGTCGTCGGTTTCGGACTCGAGCCTGTTTGCTTTGCGACAACTCAGTCGATCAGGAGCTCAGAATTGGGTTAAGGTTCGTGCGGGCCGGCTGGCTGGCGCTTGAGCGGGTGGCAGAACCTTCTGCGGCGGCACATCTTCCTAGGAACGGGATGGTCGATGGGATCTGTGACTTCGGTGGGCACGGGCGGCGAGGGGAACCTCAGCAGGCGGCTCGCCGGTACCGCGGCGGCGTTGACGCTGGCGGTAGCCGTGCTGGCCAGTGCGGGAGCGGCGAGCGCTCGGGCGCAGCTGTTCTGGGTGAATGCCGGAGGGTCGGCCCTAGGGCGCGCGAACCTCGATGGCAGCGGCGCCGATCATCGGTGGCTGCCCGTTCCGGATGGCAGCCAACGAGGCGTTCCGTTCATGCGAACGGTGGCGGTAAGCACCAGTCACGTGTACTGGAGCAATAGCCGCGTGGGCATCGGGCGCGCGAACCTGGACGGTAGCGGCGCGAACTCGCAGTTCATCCCCACCTCCAACGCGTTCGGGGTGGCCGTCGATGGCACGTACGTGTACTGGTCCAGCTCCGGGGCGATCGGGCGGGCCAAGCTGGATGGCAGCGAGGTCGACCCGACATTCATCACCGGGGTCGCCGCAAGCGGATTGGCGGTTGACGGCACGCACATCTTCTGGGCCAGGAATACCAACCCCGGCACGATCGGGCGGGCGAACCTGGACGGCAGCGGAGCCGATCCGAATTTCATCCAGACCGATCGGCTCGGGGTTGAGAGCGTGGCCGTCGACGACGCTCACGTGTACTGGACGGTCTCCACCGCGAAGCGCATCGGGCGCGCCAACCTCGACGGCAGCGCCGTCGATCTGGACTTCATTGCCTCCGTCGGCAGCCCGGCCGCGGTAGCGGTGGACGACGCCCACCTGTACTGGACGACGAGCGGTCCCAACTCAATCGGACGAGCTGAAGTCGACGGCAGCGGAGGCGAGGAGACCTTCATCGCCCCACCCACCACCGGCTCGTTCCTTCCTTTCGGAATCGCCGTCAAGCCCACGACGGAGCCGTCGGTGCCGACAGGTTGGCAGACGCTGCGCTTTGCGCATAGCGAGCACGGGTTAACTGTGAGCGGCGCCAGCGAGGCGCCGGGCGCGGCGATCCTGCAGTGGCCGGTGAGCACGGGCGACTACCACTCACAGTGGCAACTGAAGCTCCGCGGCGAGCGCGGCTTCGAGGTCGTCAACCGCCACAGTGGACAGTGTTTGGACATCTGGTCCGAGCGTCCTGGCGCGCTGTTGCAGTGGCCGTGCGACGGCGGACTGGGTCAGCGCTGGGAGTTCGAGACGGCCGCTCCAGACGGTTCCCATCGGACGCTCAAGAACGTTTACAGCGGCCTCGTGGTCAACCAGGCCGGAGCCACCAGTGCACGAGGGGGCGCGGTGATCCAGTGGCCGCGGACGCAGGGAGCAGCCAACGAGCAGTTGTCCATCACGCCGGCACCGAGCGGGGGCCCGACGTCTGGGCCGACGCCCACTCCAGCCCAGACCTCCACCGAAGTGCCAACCGGGTGGGTGTCGCTGGGTTTCCTGCACAGCGGCCAGGCGCTGAGCGTGAGCGACGCGAGCGCCGAACGGGGAGCGCCACTCGAGCAGCGCCCATTTGTCGTGAACGCAACTCACTCGCAGTGGAAGCTGGTCCCTGTGGACCAACGAGGCTTTGAGATCGT
Source organism: Solirubrobacter deserti (assembly GCF_003344625.1). GTDB lineage: Bacteria > Actinomycetota > Thermoleophilia > Solirubrobacterales > Solirubrobacteraceae > Solirubrobacter > Solirubrobacter deserti. The sequence goes on from NZ_QPKJ02000010.1 coordinate 131,851, forward strand.
CAACCGCTCCTCCGGCCAGTGCCTGGACATCTGGTCAGAGGAACCTGGAGCGCTGCTGCAGTGGCCCTGTCACGGCGGGCTCGGACAGCGATGGGAATTCGACGCGGCCGCCTCGGGACCATTCTTCAGCGTCGTGAAAAACGTGTACAGCGGCTTGGTCCTCAACCAAGCGGGTGCCACGACCGCACCGGGCGGCGCTGTTTTCCAGTGGCACCAGACGCCCGCAGACAACGAACGTCTTGTCATCGCACCCGCACCACAACCGGGCCGCCGCTAGACGTCTGGTCTTCCCCGCTTTCCGGAAACGACGGGCGTGACAGGCGCTGCTGCGAACGGGCACGGAACGACGCCGAACCTTTCGATCATGAAGCGCCAGAACAGAGGAACCGCGGCGCCGCAGCCCTGCAATGCGGACGCTCCGGGTAACAGAGCGCTGTGGAGGTCACCGTCTTCGCTGAGCGGTATCGCGCCGTTCGTCGCCTGGGACATGGGGGCACCGCGACCGTGTTCTTGGCGCAGGACGAACGCCTGCAGCGCGAGGTCGCCATCAAGCGGGTGCATGGCGCGGAGGTCACGGCCACGACGGCGAAGCGGCTTTGGCGCGAGGCGCGCATCATGGCGTCGCTGCGCCACCCGAACCTCGTGGCGATCTACGACATCGTGGTCGACGACGAGGACCTGCTGCTGGTCATGGAGTACGTCGAGGGTCGGACGCTCGCAGACGTTCTGGCCTCGGCGCCGTTGACCTGGCAGCGCACCGCGGAGTTGTTGGAGCCGATTGTGTCGGCGCTCGACTACGCGCATTCAAAGGGCGTCGTGCACCGTGACCTCAAGCCCGCCAACGTGCTGGTCGGCGACGACGGGTCGATCAAGGTGGCCGATCTCGGTCTGGCGACCGCGGCGGAGATCACCAAGATCACGCCGCCCGGGGCGATCATGGGCACGCCCGCGTACATGGCTCCCGAGCAGGCACGTCCAGGCACGCCTACAGCCGCCGCCGACGTGTTCGCGCTCGCGACGATCGCGTTCGAGGCCTTGAGCGGCAGCCTGCCTCGATGGGGTCCCGGCGTAGCCGCGATCTTGGCTCAAGCCACACGCGAGCCGCCAGCGGATCTGCGCGAGCACTGGCGTGACGCGCCTGCCGGTGCAGCCCGCGCGCTGATCCGCGGCATGTCGCCCATCCCGGAGGATCGCCAGCAAAGCGCATCGGATCTGCTGAGAGAGCTCACCGCCGGATTCACCGAAGCGCCCACGACCGAGCCGGCACCAGCGAGCGTGCCATCGCCCACGCGCCCGGCCCCGGCGGTCCAGTCACACCCGCAACGCCACCGACGTGCGCGGACGCTCGTTCTGACAGCTCTCGCGGTCGCCGCCCTCGTGACCGTCGCGGTCTTGGCGAGCCGGCGTGCCTCGCCGCCATCCACAACGGCGCCGCCGCTGGCCAACGCGACGCCGGACCGCACTCCTCGCGTCACGCCCTCGCCTGCGGCGTCCCCCGCCGCGACACCCTCGCCCGCGTCCGCGACCGCGACCGCTGCTCCCCGCCCGAGCCGCTCGGCCACGGCGACCGTCCGGGCCTTCTACCGTCGCGCGGCTGCCGGCGAGTACGCCGGCGCCTGGAGCCTGGCTGGACCGCGGATGCGGCAAGCGTTCGGCAACGACCTCCAGCGCTTTACCCGGGACCTCTCCTCGCTGCAGCGGATCGAGTTCGAGCGGATCACCGTCATCGCCCGCGACAAGGCCGGCGCCACGATCGCCATCCGATCCATCGCCACGCACGCCAACCGCGTCGACCGATGCGCCGGAACACTCCGCGCCGTGCGTCGCCCAGGACGGGGCTGGCTCGTCGAGCCGGCAAGCCTGCAGTGCACCTCGAGCTGATCGCCCTCGAGGGCGTCGCAGGCGGACGCACAACTCCGGATGCAGACCTGGGAGACGGCTCCGGACTGGGTTCAACAAGCGGTCGATCAGTGTCTACACGACATGCAGCAGCCCACGGCCATCGACGTGCCTTTGGACTGGGTGGTCCGCGCGCTCTTCCCGGAGCCGGAAGATGGTGGCGACGAGTTCGCGGTCTTCGACGCGGACCATGCTGCAGAACTGGTGTCGCATGCGCAGACCTACTGCAAGAACACGCCTTCCCGGAGTCAGAAGGTTCGAGCGCCAGAGTGGGGGACGCGCCGGCTGCTCACGATCAGGGCGCTCAACTGACGCCAGGCGCGTGCGTTGACGAGACCCATGCGGGGTACTGGGCCGGCGTGTTTGACCTCCGGAGGGACTGAGCCGTGGAGCGGGTGTTCTCGATCGCGTTCGCGGTCGCGATGATCGCCGTCCCGGTCGGCTTGTGGGTTTGGAGCTTGCGCCGGCACGCGCGCCAGGGCGGCATGTTCGATTGGGCCAAAGCGAGGGTCGCGCGACTCGAGGTACCCGGCTCGACGCAGGACACCCGCGAGCTGGTCTACCGCGGGCTCTATGAAGCCCTGGGCACCCGGACCCCGCCGCGCAAGAAGCACCGGGAGGACTTCAAGATCAGGTCGCACCTGGACGGGGATTTCGGGCTGGGCTCCGCACTGTTTCGCTTCGAGTTGCAGGCGCTCAACGCCGAACGGACACAATTGACGATCTCATTGCCGACGATGCACACCGGGCAGGGACCGCCGCACCCGGACGAAGCGCCGGCCCGTGTCGAGCAGGTCGACCGGCTGGCGCGCTGGTTCGTCGATACGGCTGGATGCCGCTTGCTCGAGACGCGATGGGGAAAGGGATAGCGACTTCGTCGAATCGCGCTACTTCGCGTTCGGGCACACTCTGGGCGATGGAGGAGATCCCCGAGTTCCGGGTCCGGCTTGAGCCCGTCGGCGCTGACGCGAGAGCGGTGCTCGGCTTTGCTGCGGCCGCCGACGAAGTCGGCCACCGCCACCAGCTCGGAGGTCGACCGACCTGGTTGCAGGACGATCAAACACCGACATGTCGCGATTGCGGCGAGCGCATGACGTTCTACGGGCAGCTCGACTCGATCGGCGACGACATCAGCCTCGCCGATGTCGGGATGGTCTACGTCTTCGTGTGCTTCAACGACTTCGAAGCGCGCGCGATCCTGCAATCTGGTTGAGCCGGGCGCTGAAGCGTCAGTTCGTCGATAACCGCTACTTCGCTGTGTTCACAGCGCACGATCACCCGGTGGGCACTGACAAGAGCTCCATGACGTCGACCGCGTTGCCCGACAGTAGAAGAACATGCGGATGGTGAGTGAACATCGCGGCGGCCTCGGCGGCGGAACTTGCCTCGACGATCATCCAAGCGACCAATTGGTTGGTGAACGTCTCGGTTCGATCATGGATGACTCGAAGGTTCGGTCCGAGCGGAGAACCGGACTCGATGATTGCGTCGGCATGGTCGGCGTGCCACTCGCCCCATGCCTTCATGAAGCGTTCGGACACCTCATCGGGGACGGCCTCCTTCTGCTGCGAATCTCCCGCACCTACGAACAGCGCCATATACCGGCTCATGCTGGCTCGCTCCTGGTCGCGATGAATGCTGCAGTCTTGCGGATAGGCCGGCCAGACGCCCGATCGCGCCGGAGCGGGCGGTCTTGCAGCCGCCCGAAGGTGCCAGATCGTCGAGGAGCGCTACTCCCCTGAAGCACATGTGACGTGTCACAGAGGCCTTCGCCGCGCGGTGGCTGGCCCAGCGTCGGAGCCCTACGGAAGCGAAGCGCGATGGACCTAGAAGTGCGGGGCGAAATCAGGCCTGACCTCGAGCCGGACGGGTACCAGGAGGAGCTGGATTCGCCGTACGCTCCTCCCAAGGTGGGACAGGCCCTATGCGACTACGTCGCCCAAGCGCCTGACGGATACGTGGTGATGGAGCGGTTCTGGCTCGCGCTCGCCAGGCGTCTTCACTTGCGGCTGCGCGTTCCGGTGCTCGTCTGTGACGTCGACGTACCGATCGCCGAGCAACTCGCGCGCCAGCAGAACTTGTCGCCCGCCGATCCGCTCACGGGACTCGATGTCGCGGTCTCGCAGCGAATCGATGAGCACCGCATCGCCGTGGTGTGGGCCGCCGAGAATGAGATGGCCTACGTCGCCTCCTCAAGGGCTCCCGCCGACCCGACCTGGATCTCGTTGAACACCGAACTGAGCCGCGACCCCGAGGTTCGTGCAGGAGTGCTCCCTGCTGGTGCGGCCGGCGCGTTGGTCCAGGACCGCAGCGCTACTTGGCACAGCGCTCCCATCGGCCGCAACGTCTGGCTTGCCGTGCTGCCCCAGCGCAGCGGCCAAGGCGAACCTGCGCTTCGCTATCTCGACGTCGAGGGCGCCCCGTTCGAGCTGACGCTTCCCTTTGCTGGTGTGCCGGCGCTCTGGCCCCAGCAAGCGCCCGGGTCACCGAAGCTGGGGCTCACCGGCCCCGACCTCGTGACCTACCGTGCCGGCGACTGGACGGTCACCGTCACCGGCGAAAGCGGATACACGGAAGCGGTGCTCAAGCCCATTCCGGGCACCGTGCTTGGACACGTGCACGGCTTCGGCCTCAAGACCGTCGACGACGGCTGGAACGCACGCGCCGAGTGCGGCAACTTTATAGTGAGGGTCGAAGGCATCGGCGAGACGCCCGCGCGTCTGGACCTTGTCGAGATCGCCAAGAGCCTGAAAGGGTTCATAGAGCGTCGACAGAAGCGACGACGACCCCGCAACGGAGCGGATTCGTCGAAACCCGCTACTTCGCTGCGTCACCCCGTGCGACCTTCTGCGTCGGCGCGTGAGATCGGATAGCAGAGCCGGAACCGTCGCTTGTTGACCGACCGACGTGTACGTTCGCGTGGGATGAGACGGCTTGGCTTGATCGCGCTCATGCCCCTGGCGGGTTGCGGTGTGCAGACCGATCCGTCGCCCACGCCCACGGCGACGGCGACGGCGACGCCGCTCGCGACCCGGACCGAGCCCACGTTGACGCTGACCAGCTCTGATGGCGTGCGATTCGTGCCCGGGACGAAGAAGCCAGCGGCAATGGAGCTGCAACCGATCCCGTGGCACCGCATCCGATTTCGGGACGGATCGGTGACGCTGAGCCTGGCTCCAGAAGCCGCGCCGGAGCAAGTGCCGTGCTCGGTGAACCATGTTGAGGTCGGACCGGCCGATGGTGTGCTGCGACGTGTGACCGTATGGGGGAAGCGGCTCAATCCCCCATGCCCGCACGGACCGAAGCAAATTGAACTCAGCGTCCCGGGATGGACGCGCGCCACAATCGCGGCGCCCGACGAGCTCGATGTGCCCGATGCCAGCCTGACGGGCTCCCAGCAAGTAGTCGTAGTCCCGGGCTCGGCCGTCCTGCAGCCAGACCGTCGTTCGATCGTCGTCGGCTACACGCACAGCCGCTGCAACGCCCTGGCCAAGGTCACCGCAAAGCAAAACGGCCCGGCCGTGCGAGTGGTGGTGACCGTTGGCACCGAGCCCAATCCCGCCAGCACCACATGCCTCAGCCCCGGTCTCTACGGGCACACGCTGGTCCGTCTGCCGACCCCAGCACCACCACGCGCCACCGTGACAGTCGTCCGATGCGGCCGCGACCGCCAACGCTGCGTCAGCTGGCTCCAATCGCGCTAAGCGTCAGCTGTCCTCGGCCCAGCCAAGATCAGCGGTGGACCCGCACGCCATGAGGCGTCCCGAAATGGACGGATTCGTCGAGAAGCGCTACTTCACAGGCTTGTACGCACCTGGCTTCGGCGTCCGAAGCGGCGGCTAGCTCGTGATGTCAAAGACCAGAACTCGTTCCGAGAACGGCTGCACGAGCGCGCTCCGTGGAGCGTGCTAGGGGTGCGGTGAAGCGCGCCGCCTCGAGTCAGGCTTACGACGAACCTAAGGCCAGAAGAACGACGTGATCGACCACCCCGGCCACGGTACCGCGGCAGCGCGCCGCGCATAAGAGCGCAAGGACGATTAGCGTCCATGGCGCGTCTCGTCCGCGCGTGTACGGTCGCAACTGGCGGATTGACGGCTCGCTCCTTCAATCACCCATTTAGCAGTCTTGACCGAGCAGGATTGACCCACGATAGTGGCCTTGATGGACGCGACGCAGCATGACTCACCGCAGCGGCCGGTGAAGCAGGCGGCCTCACGGCCCATCGCCGAGCCGGGCCTCGCGTCCTTCCCTACCTTCGGCGGCTCGGTGCCGATCGGCGCGTCCCTGGCCACCATGGGCGATGAGACACGGGCACAGGTCACCCGAGCCCTCCAGCGCTCCGCGGGCAATGTCGCCGTCACGCGCATGGTCACCCAGGCGCGCGAGCACCACGGCGCTGCGCGCGTGCGACAGGTCCAGCGCTCACCCGAGATGGTGCCGATCGTGGTCGGCGGCGCCAACCTCGGCATCGGCAGCTATCTCGCTGCCGGCGGCACCGTGGCCGGCTCGACCGCGCTCGCCGAGGGCACAGCCGTCATCGCGACGGGCGCGCTCGCCGAGGGCGCGGCCGTGATCGGGACGACGGCCGTGGCCGGCGGCGCCTCGGTGGTTGCCGTGCCCGCCGCCACGGCCGCGGTCGCCACCGGCGGCGCGGCGGCAGGCGGCGTGGCCACCGCGGGTGCGGCCGCCGGCGCCTCGGCCACGGTGCCCGTCGTAGGCTGGGTGGTTGCGGGCGTGATCGTCGGCGGTATCGCCGTCTACCTGATCTATCGGGCTACGCACGAAGACGGGCACCCCGCGGTGCAGGCGCCACCTGCGAATCCCGGACCGCCGGTCACCGAGCCGCACAGCGGTCCTCGCGTCACCCTGCCGCCGGCCGCGAGCCCGCCGGTAGGGCCGATCGTCGACCCGGCGCCGGGTCCCTCCGGGCCGGTCTCCCTGCCCGGCGCGCCTCACGATGGTCCGGTCAGGGCAAGCGGAGATCCAAGCGACCGCCGCGGCAACGTCGAGCGCCTCGAGCAACTTGATCGCGAGGGAGCGTACACCGGTAGCGACCCGGTGAACCTCCGAGAGCGGCTGATGTCCGACCATCCCGACGTCCGAGAGCGGGCCGAGCGTGAGCTGCGCAGTCTCGAGGCAGCGGCGCAAGCCATGCGGAGGCCGGCGCCGGCCGAGCCGGAGCCGGAGCCCGAGCCGGCGCCGGTATCGCGCCCCTTCACCCGAGACGCCGCGTTCGACGCACTCATGCAGCGCCTGCGTCGGCCGGGCTCACTGGGCCAGCCTCCGTTTGCCGGCCATCCGCGCCAAGACTTCGAGCCGGTCGGGTGGGAGGACGAGAACTCCGACGTCCCGGGCCAGCTGCGAAAGGTGCTCGTCATTCGCGGGCTCCGTGGGAACATCAGGGGCGAGAGGCTGAGGTTCTCAGTCGCCTGGGACGAAGCGACCGGCCAGTACGAGGACATCCACGAGGCTTCGCGTTGACGTTGGGCGCCCAGCGACGGGAAGGCGACGAGCGATGACCGCGGCGACGACCACTGCAGGTGAGCATCGCCTCCTGAAAGCCGGCGCGCGTTGGGCTATCCGCCAGAAGACTTCGACCACATCGCCTCGACTAGGACGAAGACGCCCGACTTGATGCGACCGGTGGCGAACTCTGCCGAGACGCTCGGGCAAGTCCCGTGAGCCCGAACCGACGAACGCCTTGAACGCTGGAAGGCAGGCGGGAAGGTAGCGAAATCGTCGAGAAGCGCCACTTTCACTCGTGCCTGTGCAACGTCACGGTGGCGAGCTCTCGAGCGGTCATGAGCGAGCTTCACGGGCGGCGTTTGCCGTCTGCGCCGATCACCCACCACAACCCGCCGTTCAGGTCGACGTTGTGGCAGCGCACCTGGCCGGCGTCCTCGTGCGCGTAGTAGTAGAGCGGACGTCCGCGATAGGTGACCTGCCGCCGCCCGTCGCGACGGCGGATTGTCCCGAGCAACGACTCTCGCGCGCCTGTGCCGGCGACCGGCTTGCCGGTCGTGTAGACCGGCGGCCACGCTTCAGCGCACTCGCCGTAGCACCGCGTCTGCTTGAAGCGGTCGCGCTGGAACACGTAGATCGCCTGCCGCTTCGGCCCCCAGAGCATCGGGCCGAACTCCGAGCTTGACACGCTGATCCGGGTCCCGGCCGCTGATGCCGAGGCGGCGCCCACCAGCAGCGCAAAGGTGAGCACCACGGTGCCGATGATCGTTCTCATAGTGCCTCCGCCGCCCTGAGGGCGAGGTTGGAATCGAACGCGCCCTGCCAGCGCTGCTGTTCTCGTCCGTCGCGGTCGAGCAGAACCGCACCCGGTTGGCCGGGGATGCGGTAGTGCGCCCAGACCTGCATCGACTCGTCGAACAGCAACGTGGGCGCCGTCAACCCATGCTGCGCCGCGAATTCCGGCGCGTTGGCGAGATCGTCCCGCCCACCGATAGCGACCACCGCCAGCTTGCCGCCGGTCTGCTCGGCGAGCTTCTGGATCTTCGGCGCCTCGCCGTTGCAGACCGGACACCACGGCGCCCAGAACCAGAGCAGCGTTGGCGTCTCCGCTGAGGTCGCCTGAGCTAGGTGGACTTCACCGGACCCGTGCAAGCGCGTCAGTGCAAGCGCCGGGACGGCCGCTTCGCGCTCTGCGTCGGTGCCGTCACCTACGGTGAGACCGAGCCCGCCCGCGACCAGACCGACGAACAGCAACGCGATGACCAGCCGCTTCATGTCGCGAACCTACCGCCGCGCGAGTCAAACGACATTACGGTTGGCTGAACGCGCGAGACCGTCGCCTGATCGGTTCAACTCGGAGGGCGGACCGCCTCCAGGCCCGCGGGTGTCAGTACGAGCCGCTGGGCCGGTCTCACCACGGCGCGATGCCCTGGTTCTCGACGCGCCCCCTTCGCCACGGCGTGTCGTCGACGATCGCGGCCAACGACGATGGGGGTGGTGCCTGACGCCGAGACGACCTGGATTCTGTGGACCTCGGGACGGAACGCTGCCTCTGGATGCCATCCTGTGGCGTCCCGGCCAGGGCATGCAGACGGAGCAGACCCTCCCCTGACGTCCGCCACCGCAATGGTGCGCCAGATGCCGGCACAGCTCGCCGACGCCCTATGCAAGATCAGGGGTGTGCGAAATCGTCGAAAAGCGCTGTGCAGCTTCGCGGTCCTCTTGGGAGTCCGGGTTCGTCCGGACCTGTAGAGAGGGTGCGGTTAGCGGCGGGATGACTCTGAACAGCGCCGGCCGAGTTGGTGCCTTGGAGCAGACGCGTCTTCTGTCGCTGGCCGTACCGGAGCCGCGTGACTTCATAGCGCCTCTATGTCAAATCTGATGACTGAGACGATGTCTGAGAGCGGTGCTGGTCGGCTCGGAGCTGCCGGTAGACGACCTTGGCGAGTTGGCGTTTGAGGCTGCGGAGCGCTTCGGCCGGTGTCTTGTGCTCGTCTCGTTTCCGCTAACCCAGCGTAAAGCCGTCGTACCCCGATGCGGGGCGACATCCCTACGTGTCGCTTCGCACTCACAGGCGACGAGCTGCGCCAGGACGCGTGGCGCCCGGTTGCGGGAGTCCAGACGTCCCGGCGATCGCTCGGCGACCTCACGGATGACGGCGGCACCGGGCGCTTCCAACCGCGAGGGAGAGCACGGAGCGGTTCGTCATCTACGGGCAACGCGGTGCAGTGTCAAGGCCGGTTGAAGATTGGGCCGGTTTGGCCGGTTGAAAAGTGGTCCACCTGAGCGAGAGCTTGGCT
>NZ_QPKJ02000083.1 GCF_003344625.1 Solirubrobacter deserti
ACAATACGAATCGCTTTATTTTTATTAATGACTTTATTTTTATTAATGATTCGATAAAATATTTTTGATCTAGGTTGAATTGGTAAGTACTTGTATCAATGCACTGAATTTCGTTATGATGTCAATGACGATGTATTTATATCCATATAAGATATAATATAGATATACACTAGACACATAGCGACTAGTGGCTTATTCAGAAATTGAATCAAACAGGCCCTTTTAACTCAGTGGTAGAGTAAGGCCATGGTAAGGCCTAAGTCATCGGTTCAAATCCGATAAGGGGCTTTAGTTTTTTTTTTTTCAAAAAAGTCCTGCGGGAGTCTTCATGGTTGAAGGGAGAATAGAGATATTGTTGATATTTGTAATAAAAGTAATAATAAAAGTAATAAAATAAAAAAGTAACAAACAATATTCAATATTTATATTATATTAATTTTATTCAATTAATATAATTAATATAATATAAATTATATATAAATTATAAATTCATTTTTTTTTTTAATTATGAATTTAGAGTAGTATAGTATACTAATTATGTAGTATAGTATACTAATTATGATAGTATAGTAATACTAATTATAAGTTATAGTTATAAGGTTGAACATTTGCTAATATGTTTATTATATTTTATTATAATAAATAATGAATAAGATTCAGTTGATAAAAAAAGTTGTCTACTTGAATCTCCAAATATTCCTATTTTCTATTATTGCAATCAAATCAATTAGAAATAAAAAAAAAAAAAGAAAAGTAAGTGGACCTAACCCATTGAATCATAACTATATCCACTATTCTGATATTAAAATAAAAAATATTCAAATTCAAAATTTGGAACAGTGTGGCTTTTTTTTTTTTCATTTTTTTATTTCTTTGGAATACGTGGGAATCGGTAGATATTGCCAATTAAATCTCTTTTTCTAGATGTTTTTGAGGAAAAAAAATGGCTATTCCCTATCCTTTACAGAAAAGGGTTTATTCCAAGTCACAACATAAAAGACGTTTCTTTTAACTATTTTTTTTTTATTCCAGACCACAAGACAAGATCCATTTATATCTTATTATTTCTATCTTAGAGACTTATATATATCAGATCGTGGTTTCATGTAGCAAATATTTCCATCTATATGGATGGATACGGTATTTTTGTTCCGGCAATGTGATGTAGTATGAAAATGGGTGTGAGAAAGAGGCTTTCATTTCTAGTCTCCTAATTATTAAATTTATTAAATTCAATACAAAATCCAATATTCAATTAAAATCGAATAATAGGAACTTTTTTTTTTAAATAAAATGAAAGAGAGTAAACGATAAAGTAGTAAAATATATGATACTAAAGTCGTTTAATACACATCTAAATTCGAAAAAGACAAATAGATAAAAATTCAAT
>NZ_QPKJ02000084.1 GCF_003344625.1 Solirubrobacter deserti
GTCGCCTACGGCCTGAAGCTGCGGCAGTCCCATTTGTTGCCCATCGGGGCCAGCCCCGAAGAACAGGCCGCGCAGGCTGAAGCTTGGACCGCTGCTATCGCTTACGCCGCGCTGCTCCACGACATCGGCAAGGTAGCGGTCGATCTGCACGTCGAACTGGCCGACGGCAGCACCTGGCACCCGTGGCACGGCCCCCTGCGCCAGCCATACCGCTTCCGCTACCGTGACGATCGCGAGTACCGGCTCCACAGCGCCGCGACAGGCTTGCTCTACCGGCAACTGCTCGACCGCGACTTGCTGGATTGGCTCAGTGGCTATCCATCCCTATGGGCGCCGCTGCTGTACGTGCTCGCCGGGCAGTACGAGCACGCTGGGATAGTGGGCGAGCTGGTCGTGCAGGCTGACCGCGCCTCCGTCGCCCAAGAGTTGGGCGGCGATCCCGCGCGCGCCATGGCCGCGCCCAAGCACTCGCTCCAACGCAAGCTGGTCAACGGGCTGCGCTACCTGCTGAAGGCAGAGCTGAAACTGAACCAGCCCGAAGCCTCCGATGGCTGGCTCACCGAGGACGCGCTGTGGCTGGTGAGCAAGACGGTATCGGACAAGCTGCGCGCGCACCTGCTGTCCCAGGGGGTAGATGGCATCCCCGCGAACAACACCGCGGTGTTCAACGTGCTCCAGGACCACGGCATGTTGCAGCCGACGTCCGATGGCAAGGCGATCTGGCGCGCGACCGTGACCAGCTCCACCGGCTGGTCCCACTCGTTCACCCTGTTGCGGCTGGCGCCTGCGCTGATTTGGGAGGGTGGCGAGCGGCCAGCACCGTTCGCAGGGACGGTGGCGATCGACCCGGCCCTTTCGGACAAGGAGGTCAATGCGCCGCCCCCCCTTGCCACGGCTGATGCGAAGACCGCGCTGGCAAGCCAAGAGGTTCCGCCATGGGAAGAAGCTCAAAGCACCGCTCCGGCTCCGCTGCCAAAGCCCCATGCCGTTCCCGACGCCATGGAGGACATGCTGGCATTGGTCGGAATGGGCGATGTGCCGGCCACTCCGATGAACACGGAAGCCGCCTCGAGCGAAGCGCCTGTCGCGCGCCATGAAGTGCCCGCCACGACCCGGGATGCGGCTCTGCCTTCGTCACCTGTGCCTACGCCCGCGTCCTCGGCGACGCGGCCCTCTGGCGAGCACTTCATGTCGTGGCTGCGACAGGGTATCGCGACCCGTCGGCTCATCATCAACGACGCGAAGGCGCTGGTGCATTCCGTCAGCGACACCGCGTTCTTAGTTAGCCCCGGCGTATTCCAGCGCTATGCGCAGGAGCATCCGCAGATCGGCACGTTGGCCAAACAAGAGAACCAGCAGGATTGGCAATGGATG
>NZ_QPKJ02000085.1 GCF_003344625.1 Solirubrobacter deserti
GCGTGGCGATTCCCTGAGCGGAGCAGATCGCATGAAGCCATCGATCATCCTTTCCTTTCTCCTGCTGGCGTCCACCCAGTGGCCCGCCTGGGCGCAGCAGCCCGCCACGGCTCCCGCCCGCAATGCGCAAAGCCAGGAGCGCCCGCTGGCCGCCCGCATCCTGGACGACCGGGTGGCGAGCGACTGGGGCCTGCAACCGCTGGAATGGGCGCGCTACCGCGAACTGATGGACGGGCCGCTGGGCATCTACTCGCCCAACCTGGACCCGCTGTCGGCCCTGGGCATCGAGGCCCGCACCGACGAGGAACGGCGCCGCTACGCAGAACTGCAGGTGCAGGTCGAAGCGCGCCGCGTCGAGAAGCTGCTCGCCTATCAGCGCGACTACGACGAGGCCTGGCAGCGCCTGAACCCCGGCATGCAGCGGGTGAACCTGCCGGACGACAAGCCGGTCGCCGGCGCCACGCGCGGCTCCGGCCGCACGGCAGTGTTCGTCAAGGACGGATGCGTGGCCTGCGGCCAGCTCGTGCAGCGCCTGCAATCGGCGGGCGCCGAATTCGACCTGTACATGGTCGGCAGCCGCCAGGACGACGCGCGCATCCGCGACTGGGCCAAGCGCGCGAACGTCGACCCGGCGCGCGTGCGTGGCGGCAGCATTACGCTCAACCACGACGGCGGCCGCTGGCTGTCGCTGGGCCTGCCGGGCGATTTGCCTGCGGTCGTGCGCGAGGTAAACGGCCAATGGCAGCGCCAGCCATAGCCGCACCCCTGCGCGCACTGGTGCTCGCCGCTGGCCTGTGCGCCTGCGTCGCCCAGGCCCAGGAGGTTCCGCCACCGGCCTACCAGCTCGCCGCGCAGCGCGCAGGCATCCCCTCGACAGTGCTCTACGCCGTGGCCTTGCAGGAGAGCGGCATCCGCCGCAACGGGCGCATCGTCCCGTGGCCGTGGTCGCTCAATGTCGCCGGCCAGTCGCGCCGCTATGCGACCCGCGCCGATGCCTGCGCGGGCTTGCAGCAGGTGATGCGCTCCACGCCGCACACGCGCATCGACGCGGGCCTGGGCCAGATCAACCTCGGCTACCACCAGCAGCGCTACGCCAGCGCCTGCGATTTGCTCGACCCATACCGCAACCTCGCCATCGCTGCCGAGATCCTGCGCGAGCAGCACACCCCCGGCGAGGACTGGTTGCTGGCGATCGGCCGCTACCACCGTCCTGCGGGCGGCGAGCCTGCCGCCCGCTATCGCCGCAGCGTATCCCGCCACCTTGCCCGCGTGCAGGGCACGCGCCCAACCGCCGCGGTCCTCACCGCGCGCCAGGAGAGGTCCCCATGACGACATCCCATCTGGCCCAACTCACGGTGAAGGGCCTGCTCGTG
>NZ_QPKJ02000086.1 GCF_003344625.1 Solirubrobacter deserti
TTTCACGACTCTAGTCTTTCCTTAAACCCTAGCGAAAGGATTTACAACATTTTCATTTTAGAGAACAAAAACTCCCGATACTTCGAATCAAGCAAGTCTCAAGAGTCCTTTTCCTGCGCTTGCTTCCGCTGGGAAAATTTTTGATTATATCAGCAAAACAAAAACAGAATAAATAAGGTATTTCGATTCTTTTGTTGATCAGGCGACACCCGGATTTGAACTGGGGAAAAAGGATTTGCAGTCCCCCGCCTTACCGCTCGGCCATGCCGCCAAAATGATACAAAATAGATGACAAAATTTCTTTTTTATTGTACTTATATTTTGAATCCCGTTTTTTTAATCCCTTTCCTAAAAGAAATCCTTCCTTTTCTTTTTTGTTTGGATTGGATCAACCCCCTTTGATTGATTGATTGTATAGTATCTTAAAATACCGAATATTTCAAAACTTTCTTTTCATTTTCTATTGAAAAATAACATCTGGGTTTTCAGTCATAAAAGCAAAAATTCAGGACAAATTTGAACCGTTAACTATTAACTATTGGTTGTAAATTCATGAACGATTCTTGAATGTGAATCTAAAATAGTCTTTCCCTAATTATATAAAAAAATTCAAATGGATACATAATGAATCAGTTTTCTTTTTTTTTTTCAATAAAAAAATCCTTCTGAATTGCAATTATAACATCAATTATGGGTATATGTAAACCACATAAGATAAATTGTTATGCGGATATTATCTAATCAGGTATCTTATCTGTATATGATGTCTATAAGGTAATTTTCCATAAATTCTCGTGCTTCAATTTTTAAAATTGTAAAAATTTTTAAAATTTTTCTTGAATATATAATATATAAACGAGAGATTTTGATCAAGCATGGCTGGTGCTGTTCCGAATAAAGCCTTTATATTAAGGGGGGAGTGTATATATAGATAGCTGTAGTTATATCTGCTTTTTTAACTTACACATTATTTAATTTACACATTTCACATATTCTACGAATTTGACTAAAAAAAATGTGTAAAAATGCCTCTCTTCTGTGAATTCTTTTTTGAACAATTAAATTGAAGAAAACGTTTATAAAAAAAGAAATTCTATATTGTTTCTAATTATTATGTCTTTATTTCATTATCTCATTGAACAGATCAAATCCGGAATCCATTTCTGGGATTCAATTGAATTGGAGTACGGAATATCATAATAGTGGAATTTCTCACTTCCTTTCCGTTTGTATCTGTTGCAAATTCCAATTTGAGAATAAAATTCTCTTTATTCCTCCGTTCATACGTATTTTATACATTCCATGTATTTATATTATATATGGAGTTAGTTAAAATTTCATGTGATTCAGTAAACAAAATAG
>NZ_QPKJ02000087.1 GCF_003344625.1 Solirubrobacter deserti
GCAGGCCACTGGCGCGGGAACGACGTTCCTTCGCTGGCGCCGGCACGACAGGTCGGCCATGGGCGTGGCCCTGTGGCAGGAGCTGATGGCGAGCACCAGTACGCCGGTCAACCTGCTGGCCGACCTGCACGCCATCGAGCTTCAGCGCATCACGCTGAACATGCAGATCAGCCTGTTGCACACCGTGGGCCGGCAAGCGCAGGAGTGCGCCAGCAAGGCCGCCGCGGCGGAAGACGCCTACCTGCGCCGGCTCAACTCCACCCCACCCGCACTGCGCGATCGGTGATCGCGCCGGGCAACCCAGCACGCGCCCCTCACCGACCAGGTGCGGGTATTTCAACCACCACGGAGATTGCAACATGAGCACGCATTTTTCTGGCGAGGGCAACATCGGTTCGCCCCCCGAGTACCGGGAGTTCCCCAACGGCAACGACGAACCGCGGCGCTTGCTGCGGCTGAACGTGTATTTCGACAACCCCGTCCCCACCAAGGGCGGCGACTTCGAGGATCGCGGCGGCTTCTGGGCGCCGGTGGAAATCTGGCACCGCGACGCCGCGCACTGGAAGGACCTGTACCAGAAAGGCATGCGCGTGCTGGTCGTCGGCCGCATGGAGCGCGAACCCTGGACGGACAACGAGGACCAGCCGCGCGAGACCTGGCAGATCAACGCGCGCAGCGTCGGCATTCTGCCGTTCCGCATCGAGTCCGTGACTCTCAGCCCCAGGCAGCAGGAGACCGCGCAGGACACGCAGCCGAATTCCCAGGCCACCCAGGAACCGATCGCGCCGAAGGAGCCGAAGCGCAGGAAGTGATGCAGCATGGGGCGGCGGCAGTCGTCCGTCGCCCCACGTCCTCGCGAGCTATCCCCAGGGGATAGCTCCATCAACGTCCACCGGCGTACGCGCGCTCCAAAAAATCGCGGCTCCCGGCCCGCCCCCCCCGGCCGCACGCCACTTCCGTCCCAGCTATTCCATCCCGTGAAAGTGGTCGCCACCGCATGCGGCTTGTTTGCTGCTGCCCCTGGTGGTGCTCGGCATCCTCGATTCCAGCAACTCAATGAACCACGGAAATCGGATGGACGGACATGCGGCTGTTCTTGTGCGAGAAGCCATCGCAAGGTAAAGACATTGGTCGAATCCTCGGCGCGACGCAGCGCGGTGAAGGCTGTCTCAGCGGCTCCGGCGTCACCGTCACCTGGTGCATCGGCCATCTCGTAGAAGCGGCAGCCCCCGAGGTCTATGACGCGGCGCTCAAGCGCTGGTCGCTGGAGCAGTTGCCCATCATTCCCCAGCAATGGCGGGTCGAGGTCGAACCGAAGACCGCCACGCAATTC
>NZ_QPKJ02000088.1 GCF_003344625.1 Solirubrobacter deserti
ATTATAGGCGCAATAGTTGTTGTAGCAGTAGTTTCTTTCTTTTTAAGTCGTAGCACAAGATAAATTTTTCCCTATATGTTAAACTTTTTAACAATCTTTTAAATGAATCCATGGTTGTTATTGGGGAAGTTTGTCAAATGGTGTTGAAGGATAGTTTCTATCCTTTGGAGATCTCCTCGTGTGGGAGATCTTTTTTGTTGTTTTATTAGTTGCGGCGTTTAATCTGGTGTGTTGTCTGAATATCGTACTTGAAGGCATAACAAATAAGCCTACCATCGTGACGGGGTCTGTACTAGAATTTCGGACAGAAACATAAGAGAATTGATTTATCCGAAAGGAGTCCTCAAAATGACCTATTCACGCAATCGCTACGACCAAGATTTTAAGAAAAATGGATTGAAGTCAATATTTGAGACAGATTTTAAGAGACATTCAGAACCGCGTTTACCTTCCACAGCTCAAATAAATCATTAATTGCGATTAATAACTTATTTGAACCCTGGAAAGCATTAAATCAGGCGGCCATTTGGCTCGTAAGTGTTGCAATTTCAACTTGTAAGGGGGTCTGGTAGCCCAGCGAACTATGAATTCTCTTCCTATTGTAGAAAGCATGCACATATTCAAAAAGGACGGCAGCGGCAGTTTCATAATCTTCAAAGACCGGCACTGGATAAACACATTCCTTTTTGAGGGAAGCGTGAAAGGATTCCATTGGCGCATTATCATACGGACAACCCTTACGGCTATATGAGTGGCGGATATGTAGCTCAGTTAAACGTTGATTGTAATCATCGCTGGTATACTGTGATCCTAAATCCGTATGGATAATCAGGTCCCCAGTAATGGTTCGATTTTTAACCGCGCTTTCAAGGGTCTTTAAGACTAAATCAGTATCCATCTTTTTTGAGAACGAATAGCCGATAATCCGTCGTGAGTGCAGGTCCATGATGGTTGATAAGTAACACCAGCCATTACGCTTCGTTTGAATATAGGTCATATCAGCGGTCCATTTTTGATTTAAACCAGTGGTCGAGAAATCCTGCTTAAGCAAGTTGGGACGCTGTTCAACCTTGGTTTTGGAAGCCGAAGCCGCTTTCCACTTATTGACGGTAACGGAGTGGATATCCAGTTCCTTCATGAGCCGGGAAATCCGTCGTGGACTGCACCGAAGCTGCAGTGGTTGAAGTTCCAGATTCAATTCATGGTGGATCTTCATAACACCGTATCGCTGCTTAAATTCCGCAAAGATCCGCAGAATCCGTTGTTTCAAGCCCGCATCTTCGGCCCGGCGTTTTGAAGGTTTGGGGGATCGATAACGATAATACTGAGCT
>NZ_QPKJ02000011.1 GCF_003344625.1 Solirubrobacter deserti
CCGGCGACCGCACTCAGCGATCGGCAACCGACCGCCTATCAGCCGCGTTCACAACCTCTAGAGGCAGGACACCTAGCTACTCACCGCGCGGCGCGTAGCGCCCGTGCAGCATCAGCGGGTTGCCGTCCGGGTCGGCGAAGAACGCCATGTGACACACGCCCGTGTCCACGATGTCGCCGAAGAACGTCACGCCCTTGCCCTCGAGGTGCCCGCGCAGACCCTTGACGTCGTCGGTGTGCAGCGCGATCGCGTTCGTGTTGGCCGCGAAGTCACGGCCCGCGGTCGACGGGTCCCACACGCTCAACGTCGTGCCGTCGAGGTCGAACTCCGAGAACGGCTTGTCCAGCGTGTGGTCCGACTGGACGAGGCCGAGCGTGTCCGTGTAGAACGCGGTGGCGCGCTCGGCGTCCTGCGTCGGGATCGGGACGAAGTCGACGCGCGTGATCGCGGGCGTGGTCGTGGTCATGCTTCGAGGCTACGGGCGGTTGCGGTCAACTTCTGACCGCAACAATTGCCGTTACCCTGCTGACCGAACCTGCGTACCGACTCGCGGATCGTGACAAAGTCAACGCACGTCATGACCCGCTTTGAAGCTCCCCCGCGCTCAGAGTTGCTCCGCCGTGTGCTCGGTTGTCTGTGCGATCACCCGCACGACAACACGCCCGAGTTGCTGTCCGCGCGGATCGCCGTCTTCGACACCGAAGCCGTCGCCGCCGCGTTGGAGGCGCTCGAGCAAGACTCCTACGTGCTCTCAGCCGGCGACCACTGGTCGCTCACGCGGCGCGGCTGGCTGGCCGCGCGCGCGTGCGAACAGCAGGTCGCCTAGGCCGCGGTCACATCCGCGCCGGCACGGTGATGCCGAGCAGGCCGAGGCCGCGCTCGAGCGTCGCCGCGGTGAGGTCGCACAGCGCGAGCCGCGACGCGCGCCGCTCCGGCGTGTCCGCCTTGAGCACCGGGCACGCCTCGTAGAAGCGGGTGTAGAGTCCGGCCAGCTCGTACAGGTACGTGCACAGCCGGTGCGGCTCGAGCGTCTCCGTCATCAGCTCGAGCACGTCGCCGAAGTCCGCGAGCTTGAGCACGAGCGTGCGCTCGATCGGCTCGTCCAGCGCCGTGACAGCGGTGGAGTGCTCGTCCGCGCGCTCGGCGATCGACGCCGCGCGCACGCACGCGTAGAGCATGTACGGCGCGGTGTTGCCGTCCAGCGCGAGCATCCGGTCGAAGCTGAAGATCAGGTCGCGCTGCCTCGACGTGGACAGGTCGGCGTACTTGACGGCGCCGATGCCCACCGCGCGCGCGATCGCGGCGCGCTCGTCCTCGGGCAGGTCGGCGTCGCGCTCGTCGACGATCGCCCGCGCCCGCTGCACGGCGCTGTCGAGCAGGTCGGTGAGCGGGACGGTGCCGCCCGCACGGGTCTTGAACGGCTTGCCGTCGTCGCCGAGCATCGCGCCGAACGGGACGTGCTCGGGCCGGACGCCGTTGATCCAGCCCGCGGTGCTCGCCGCGTCGAAGACCATCGCGAAGTGCTGGGCCTGGCGCGCGTCGGTGACGTAGATCATCCGGTCGGCCTTGAGCTCCTGCGCGCTGTGCCGGATGGTGGCGAGGTCGGTCGTGCCGTAGCCGTAGCCGCCGTCGGACTTGCGGACCATCAGCACGCTCGGCCGGCCGTCCTGGTCGGTGAAGCGCTCGGAGGCGACGACGACCGCGCCCTCGCTCTCGGTCGCGACACCGGCATTGAGCAGGTCCTCGACCGTGCCGGGCAGCAGCGGGTTGTAGAAGCTCTCCGCCATCAGGTGCTCGTCGGTGAGCGTGACGTCGAGTTGCGCGTAGATCGCGTTGATGTGCGCGAGCGAGACGTCGACGAGGTCCTGCCACAGGGCGAGCGTCTGCTCGTCACCGGCCTGCAGCGCGACGACGCGGCGCCGCGCGGCCTCCTTGAACTCGGCGTCCTCGTCGAAGCGCGCCTTGGCCTGGCGGTAGAGCTCGCCGAGCGCGGCGAAGTCCCGCAGGTGCTCGACGCCCGTGTCGAGCATGTGCTGCGTGAGCATCCCGAACTGCGTGCCCCAGTCGCCGAGGTGGTTGGCGCGGATCACGGTGTGGCCCTCGAACTCGAGCGCGCGCACGAGCGCGTCGCCGATCACCGTCGAGCGCAGGTGGCCGACGTGCATCTCCTTGGCGACGTTCGGCGCGCTGTAGTCGACATAGACCGTCTGCGGGTGCTCGGCGAGCGGCACCCCGAGCCGCTCGTCGCCCAGCGCGAACGTCGCCCACCTGGCGAGCGCGGCCGGGGCGAACGCGAGGTTGAGGAAGCCCGGGCCCGCGACCTGGACGCTGGTCAGCAGGCCGCCGGCGTCGCCGAGCTCGGCGGCGACCTTCTCGGCGATCGCGCGCGGCGGCTCGCCGACAACCTTGGCGAGCTTCATCGCGAAGTTGGCCTGCCAGTCGACGCCCGGCTGGCGGCTGGGCACGAGCAGCGGGTCGACGTCAGGCTGGCCGACGGCGCGCTCGATCGCCGCCGCCAGCGCTGCCCGCACGCCGTGGGAAGGCGGAAGAGGCGGCACGCGCTAAGACGCTAGCGCGCGTTGCCCTCAAATCCAGCCGAGCCGTCTCGCCGTCGCGACGGCCTCGTGGCGGTTCGCGGCGTCGAGCTTGCTCATCGCGTTTGAGAGGTAGTTGCGCACGGTGCCGGGCGAGAGCGCGGCGCGGTCGGCGATCTCGTCGATCGGCGCGCCGCTCGCGGCCAGCTCGAGCACGTCCGCCTCGCGCGGCGTGAGCGGGCTGTCCCCGGCGGCGATCGCCTCGGCCGCGAGCTCCGGGTCCACATGGCGCCCGCCCGCCTGCACGGTGCGCACGACCGAGGCGAGCGTCACCGACGACGTCGTCTTAGGCAGAAAGCCGCGCACCCCGGCCGCGAGCGCGCGCTTGAGGTGGCCCGGCCGGCCGTGGCTGGTCACGATCACGCACCCGCAGCGCGGCAGCCGTTGCGCGAGCTGCTCGGCGACGGCGATCCCGTCCAGCCCGGGCATCTGCAGGTCGAGCACGGCGACGTCGACGGCGTGCTCGACCGCCAGCCGCACGGCCTCGTCGCCGCGCGCGGCCTGCGCGACCACGTGCAGGTCGTCCTCGAGATCGAGCATCTGCCCGAGCGCGGTGCGGATCAGGTGCTCGTCGTCGGCGAGCAGGATGCGGATCATGCGGTCTCCTGGGAGCTGAGCGGGCCGGCGCCGGGGAACCGAGCCACCACGATCCAATGGTCGCCCTCGGCTCCGGCTTCGAGAGAGGCGCCGAGCGGCGCGAGCCGTTCCCGCAGGCCGCGCAGGCCCGAGCCGTCGGTGCCGTCGACCAGGTGGGCGCCGTCGTTGTCGATGCGCAGCTCGCCGTCGGCGAAGGCGATGCGCACGCAACCCGCGCTCGAGTGGCGCAGCACGTTGGTGACGCTCTCGCGCACGACCCAGCCGGCGGGCTCGTGCCACGCGCGCGGCAGCGCGCCGACGCTGAGCCGGACGTCGATGCCGGCCGAGCGCAGCAGCGAGCGCGCGCCCTCGAGCTCGTTGAGGAAGTTCGTGGACCGGTAGCCGCGTGCGAGCTCGCGCGCCTCGCGCAGCGCCTCGTGGGCAACCGTGCGCACCTCCAGCATGCGCCCGGCGGCGCGTTCGTCGCCGCGGGCCGCGAGCGTCGCGGCGAGCTCGGCCTGGACCGCGATCGTGGACAGCTGGCGGCCGAGGACGTCGTGGACGTCGCGCGAGAAGCGCAGCCGCTCTTCCACGACGGCCAGCTCGGCCTTGGCACGGCTGGCGTCGTCGAGCTCACGCACGATGCCGAGCAGCCACAGCGAGGCGCGGACGGTGAACACGAAGAAGGCGCTGACGAAGATCCCGGCGGCGACGCTGATGGGCTGGCCCCCGGTGATCCCGAACACCGCCGTGGGGACCAGGATGAGCGCGGGCAGGATGCGCCGGCCCGGGACGACCGCGAAGACCAGGATCGCGCTCGCGACCGCGATCAGGACCGCGGAGCCGCGCGGGTCGCCTTCCAGCCGCAGCTCGGCGAGCACGACGTACGCGGCGCTCGCGACCAGCAGCGGCGCCAGCCGCGGCCACGGCAGCGGGTGCACGTCCGGGAGGCGGTTCAGCAGCGTCTGCAGCGCCACGTGCGCGCACACGGTGACGACGAGCCCGCCGCCGAGCAGCTCGGCGACGGGCGTGGAGTCTTCGGCATTGACGACCGCGGTCAGCAGCGCGGAGGCGTTGAACCCCCACAGCACGGTGTACAGCGACCAGCGCGTGTAGAGGCCGACGCGCCCGACGCGCGACAGCTCCGACCAGCGCGGCCAGCGCACGTTCAGGACCGCGGCTCCCACCGCATCGAGCGCGAGGCCAGCGAGCACGCGGCGATGGTCCAGGCGGCCATGACGATCAGCGGCGGGCCGGCGGCGCTCCACGTCTCGGCGAAGCTCAGCGTCTTCTCCGTCGCTTCCGCGCCGTCGAAGCCGAACCAGCCGACGCGGACGAGCTCGTTCATCGCGGCGCCCGGCGTGGCGTCGATGATCCGGGCCAGCGTCTCGTTGCTGTCGGCCAGCGACGCGCCGAGCGGTCCGAGGGAGGCCAGGAGGATGATCGGCATGCTGGTCAGCTGTGCGGCTTCGGCGCTGCGGGTCCAGGCGGCGGTCCAGTACGCGAACGCCGTGAACATGATGACCGCCAGCACGGCAGCAGCGGCGTAGAGCACCGGGTTGACCGGCAGCGGCTGCTCGAACAGCTGCGACAACGGCACGACCACGGCGCTGATGACCAGCGCGCTGACGATCCCGGGCAGCGCGATCGAGACGATCATCTCGGCGTCACGCGTCTCCCCCGTCCGCATCCGCTTGAGCACGAGCTCGTCGCGGCGGCTGACGAACTGGGAGAGCACGTTGTAGTAGACGGGGAACAGTCCGACGACCAGGAACACGGTCGTGATCGAGGTCGCGCCCACGGCCGGGTCGCCGCGCTCGCCGGCGAGCATGATCAGGATCGGCAGGACCGGCAGCACGACGGCGTAGACGAACGCGAGCCGGTTGCGGGTCAGCAGGACCGCGTTCCAGCGCGCGAGGTTGAGCGTCCGCTTGAGGGAGAAGGCGGAGGTCATGCGAGGCTCCTTTCGGGGGTGCTGCCCGCGGGCGTCTGCGGGACGTCCGGATCGCGGCCGTCGGCGATGGCGAGGAAGACGCTCTCGAGGCTCGGGCTGCGGGCGTCGAGGTCGTCGAGGCGGACGTCCTGCGCCCGTGCCCACAGCATCAGCTCGGTCAGCGTCTCCTGCAGCGCGCTCGTCTCGAGCGTCGTGCGGTGATGCTCGCGCGTGACGCGCGTGAGGCCGGGCAGCTCGGGGACGTCGATGAGGCCCTCGAAGCTGATCATCGACGGGTGGCCCTCGGCGATCTGCGTGGGCGTGCCCGACCGGACGATCTCGCCGGCGTGCATGATCTCGAGCCGGTCGGCGAGCGTCTCCGCCTCCTCGAGGTAGTGCGTGGTGATCAGCACGGTTGCGCCGTGGTCGCGCAGGTCGGACACGAGGCGCCAGACCTCGCGCCGGCTCTCGGGGTCAAGCCCGGTCGTGGGCTCGTCGAGGATGACGAGCTCGGGGTCGCCCATCAGGGCGCAGGCGAGGTCGACGCGGCGCGTCTCGCCGCCGGAGAGCGCGAGCATGCGCACGTCGGCGCGCTCGGTGAGCGAGAGCCGCTCGAGCATCTCGTCGACCGGCAGCGGGTCCGAGAGCGTGCCGGCCCACTGGCGCAGCGTCTCGCGGACCGTGAGGTCGCCGGAGAAGCCGCTGCGCTGGAGCAGCACGCCGGTGCGGCGGCGGATCGCGCCGCGCTCGGAGATCGGGTCCATCCCGAGCACGCGGATCTCACCCGCGGTCGCGGGCGCGAGGCCTTCGATCACTTCCAGCGTGGACGTCTTGCCCGCGCCGTTCGTACCGAGCAGCGCGGTGATCGAGCCCGTGGGGACATCGAGGTCCACACCTCGGACAGCCTCGTAGGCGGAGGGTCCCTGCCCGTAGGTTCGACGCAGGCCGCGGACCTGGACCGCCGGCTTGGAACCTGGGTTCGTGTTCATGCCCCCAAGGTCGCGAGCCGGCGGCGGCCCGTGTAGTACCGAGACTCACCAATTGCCCATGACGTCTGTCATGGGCGCGGCGGCGTCAGCAGCCCCAGCGCGGGTTGCAGATGCCCCCGTCGCGCATGATGATCCCCTGGGTGGGGACGCCGGCGGGGTTGACGTTCGCCGTGGCGCCGGAGACGGCCACGGGCGAGGCGGAAACAGGCCCGGCGAGCAGCGCGAACGCGGCCGTCGGGATCACGAGTGCGGCGAGCAGGCGGCGAAGCATCGAAGCGTCCTCTCGGAGGTGTGCGGGAACGCTGCGCAGCCTCGCGCCGCCTCCGGGGAGCAACCATGGGGGAAACCCCTTGACTTACACCCCGGGGGTGCGCAGGAGCGCTTCGATCTCGGCCGCGGTGTACGGGCGGTCGCGCAGGAGCGTGTGGAGGCAGATGCCCTCCACCAGGGCCTGGAAGGCCTGCCGGTCGGTGCCGGTGAGGGTCGGCGCGAACGTGTCGGCGATCACGTCGAGCCACGCGAAGGCCTGGTCGCGCAACTGCGGGCGCCGGATCGCGAGCAGGTACAGCTCGTAACAGGCGATCCACTGGCCGCGGTGGTCGCGCACCTCGTCGGCGAGCAGCTGCGCGAGGCGGCCCAGGCTGCGGTCACCCTCGGCGCGCAGGGCGGCGACGAGATCGTCCGTGACCTGGTTGAGCGCGGTCGCGGCGAGCTCGTCGATGCCCCGGAAGTGGTAGCTCGCGGAGGCGAGCGGGACGCCGGCCTGCTCGGCCACGGCGCGGTGCGTCAGGCCGGCGAGGCCGTCGCGCTCGATCACGGCCAGCGTGGCCTCGATCAGCTGGTGGCGGCGGGCCTCGCCGCGGGCGCGGCGCCCGTCGGGCTCGGTCAATGCGCGCCTCCGGCTTCGAGCGCGAACACGCCGGCGACGACCAGCGCGAGCCCGCCGATCTGGATCGTGGTCAGCGTCTCGCCGAAGATCGGGACGCTGAGGATCGCGACGGCGGCGACACCCACGGCGGCCCAGATGCCGTACGCGATGCCGAGTGGCAGGTCCCGCTGGAGCGCGAGCGTGAGCAGGGTGAAAGCGGCGATGTAGCCGACGACGACCACGACGCTGAAGCCGAGCTTGGAGAAGCCCTCGGACGCCCGCAGGCTCATGGTGGCGATGACTTCGACGCTGATCGCGCCGGCGAGGAAGACGTATCCCATGTCGAGCACCCTTTTCTGAACGATCTTCTAGGAAGTTCGTTCAACTTTAGCGTGTCACGTTGTGGCGTTCAACCGGAAGAGTTCAGTGGTGGCCGATTTCAGCCAGCTGAGCGACGAGGAGCTGCTCCGGCGCACACCCCGTGACGCGGCGGCGTTCGACGCGTTCTACGTGCGCCACGAGCGGCTCGTGCTCGGGTACCTGCGCAAGCGCACGGCGTCCGCGGACGTCGCGATCGACCTCGCGGCGGAGACGTTCGTCGCCGCGCTGGCGTCGGTGAAGCGCTACCGCGCGTCCGAAGGGCCGGCCGTCGCGTGGCTGCTCGGGATCGCCCGGCACAAGCTGCTGCGCTCGGTCGAGCGCGGCCGGGTGCAGGAGCGCGCGCGGCGCAAGCTGGGCGCGCCGCGCCTGGAGCTGATCGACGAGCGGCTCGAGCGCGTGGACCAGCTCGGCAACCGGTCGGTGGACGACCTGCTCGCGCAGCTGCGCCCGCGGGAGGCGGAGGCGATCCGCGCGCGGGTGATCGAGGAGCTGACCTATCCGGAGCTGGCCGAGCGGATGCGCTGCTCGACGCTCGTCGCGCGCAAGCACGTGAGCCGCGGGCTGCTGACCCTGAGAACGATCATGGAGCACGACGATGTCTGACGTCCCGGAGCTGCGCGCGCTCGTGCGCGAGGTGGCGGAGCGGCGCGCGCGCCGCCGGCGCACGACGCTCGGCCTGCGGCTGGTCGCGGTTCCGGCCGTGGCGGCCGCGGCGTTCGCGTACGTGGCCGGCGGGGACCGCCGCAGCGACGAGCGGCCGGTCGTGGCGGGGCCGACGACCACGGCGACGGCGACCCCCGCACCGAATCCGTTCACGCCGAACCGCCGCGATCCTTCCACCCCGCCCGCGACGCTCGCCCAGGCGCGCGCCCAGGCCGAGGCGGCGTTCGGCCTGTTCCGGCGCGCTGCGCGCGCCTCCGACCAGCCCGCCTCACGCCTGAAACCGCGCTTCGTCGTCCCGCAGCAGCCGGACTGGGACCGGGCGCGCCTGGTCAAGCAGCGCGGCGACGTCCGCGAGTTCGTCATGCCGGGCCTGTGGGACGGCATCCCGGGACTGTGCACGGTCGGCCAGCGCGGGCAGCGGACGCTGGGCGTGATCTGCAACCCCGGCTTCCCGCGCGTCGACTTCCCGTCCTGGACGCGCACGACGCACCGCGAGGGCCCGATCTACCTCCTGCTGTTCCCGGACGGCGTCGAGCGCGTGACGCTGCACCTGAAATCGGGCAAGACCGTCGAGAAGCGCGTGCGCGGGAACGTCCTCGAGTTCCAGCAGCGCGGCCTGCATGAGATCGTCTGGCGCGATGCGTCCGGGACCGAGTACCGCAAGCGGCTGGTCATCTAGGGACCGCGCCGCGATCCGGCGCCTGCTCGGGGACGTCGAGATCGTCCCGCTCGGCGCGGGCCTCGACCACCGCGCCTACGCGGTCGGCGACCGGCTGGTCGCACGCTTCGGCGACGGCGTCGAGCAGGAGGCGAGGCTGCTCGCGCAGATCGCGCCGCAGCTCCCCCTCCCCGTTCCCGAGCCGGTGATCGTCGGCGCGGGCTGCATCGTCCAGCGGCGCATCCCGGGCCGGCCACTGCTGGAGCGCCCGCGCGCCGACCGTGTCGCGTTCGCGCCGCAGCTGCTCGAGTT
The DNA here is from genome assembly GCF_003344625.1 of Solirubrobacter deserti. GTDB lineage: Bacteria > Actinomycetota > Thermoleophilia > Solirubrobacterales > Solirubrobacteraceae > Solirubrobacter > Solirubrobacter deserti. The sequence continues at coordinate 8,975 of NZ_QPKJ02000011.1, forward strand.
CGCGGCCGCGGTGCACGCGCTCGAAGGCGTCGACGCGCCGCTCGACGACACGCCGCCCGAGGCCTGGCTCGACGACCGGGCCGGCGTCGCGGTGCCCGCCCCGGCCACGCGGCTCACCTTCATCCACGGCGACCTCGGCGCTGAGCACGTCTTCGCCGACGGTGACCGCATCACCGGCATCATCGACTGGGGCGACGCCGCGATCGGCGACCCCGCGATCGATCTCGGCCGGCTGATGCGCGACTTCGGCACGCCCGGCGACGAGCGGGCGCGCTTCTACGCGATCTGCACCGCGCTCGAGGACCTCGACTACGGCGTCCCGCTGTACGTCGAGAACGCGCGCGCCGCACTCGCGGCGCTGCACTGATCAGATCAGCGCGAACGAGTCGTGGGAGATCGCCCGCCAGCGCTCCCCCTCGCGCCGCAGCGAGACGCTGAGGATCGGCCCGGGCTGCAGCCCGGTGAACCAGACGCTCGCCGTCCCGTCCTCGCGCACCGCGATGCTGTTGAGCTCGAAGTCGCCCTCGGCGTGGACGCTGCGACCGCGGATGAGCTTGCGCACGTGCGCGGTGGCCACGCGCGCGACGAGCTGCTCCTCGGCCGTCTCGGGAAGATGCCGCTCACCCAGATCGGATTCGCCGGCCGGCCCCGACGTCACGGCCGCGACGACGACGAAGCCCGCGAAGCCGAAGGCCGGTACCAACGCGAGGACCAACCAGCGCATCACCGGTACTACGCGCGCGGCGCGCGTTCGTCACGCGATGTTCGCCAGCCGCCCCGCGAGCGCCTCAGGCGCGCGGGCGAGCTGGACGGCGGCCGCGCCGAGCACCTCGGCGTGCTCGCCGAGGCTGCCGCGCACGACGCGGACGGCGCGCGCCGCGGGCAGGATCGCGCGGCGGTCGACGGCCTCGCGGATCGGCTCGAGCAGCGTGTCGCCGGCCGCCGCCAGCTCGCCGCCGATGATCACGAGCTCTGGGTTGAGCAGGTTCACGACGCCCGCGATCGCGCGGCCCACCGCCGCGCCGGTGTCCGTCACCGCGCGGCGCGCACCGCGGTCGCCGGACTCGAGCAGCTCGAGGACCCGCGCGAACGTCATCGCCTCACCGCGGCTGCGGCCGAGCAGGTCCGCGACCGCGTCCGACGTCGCGAGCGTCTCCAGGCAGCCGCGATTGCCGCAGCGGCAGATCAGGCCATCCTCGATCACCGGCGTGTGCCCGAGCTCGCCCGCGACCCCGGCCACGCCGCCGTAGGACTCGCCGTTGAGGATCAAGCCGAGCCCGACGCCGCCCGAGAGCTGCAGGTAGACCAAGTCGCTGACGCCGCGGCCCGCGCCGAACAGGTGCTCGCCCATCGCGCCGGCGTTCGCGTCGTTGACGACCTGCACGGGCAGGCCCAGGCGGCGCTCGAGCTCGGCGGCGGGCTGCACGCCGTCCCAGCGCGGCAGGACGCCCTCGGCGTAGATGAGCCCGGTGACGGCGTCCACGGGTGCGGCCAGGCCGACCCCGGCGCCGACGACGTGCGCGGGCGACACGCCCGCCTCGGCCAGCGCGGCGCTCGTGAGTCGATGGGCGACGTCGAACGAGCTGAGCGGGTGCGTGTCGGTGTCGTTGGCGGCCCACTGGTCGCCGACGATCCGGCCGCCGAGGTCACAGACCGCGCTGCGCACGTGGCGGTGCCCGAAGTCGAGCCCGACCGCGTACGCGGCGCGCGGCGCGAGTGAGACCTGCAGCGGCGGGCGGCCGATCGCGGGCGGCCGCTCGTCGTCGAGCTCGTAGCGCTGCTGCTCGACCATGCCGGCCACCTCCAGCTCGTGGAGCAGCGCGGTGACCGTCGCGCGCGAGAGTCCCAGCGAGCGCCCGAGGTCGGCCCGGCTGCGCGCGGGATGGCGGAGCAGCGCGTGCAGCATCCGCACCCGGTTGGCGTGCCGGACGCTCGGGGTCGGTGACTCGTTTAAGCTCACTTCGCCAGCAGAAGGTAGACGGTTCGGCGACTGCGCGCCCGCACGATGCTCACGCACGCTCGTAAACGTCAGCGAAGCGGCACGATCACCTTGTGCGTACGGCGGCCGGTGAGGGCACGGACGCGAACCGTGACCCAGCGCACGCGCGCGGCGTCGTCCAGCACCAGGCGGTAGCTGCGCCGCCGCCCACCCCACAGCGCGTTCAGCGCGACCGCCTCGCCGCCCTTCGTGAGCATTCCCTCCACCGACAGCAGCGTCTCGGTCGCGGACCCGGTCATGCGCCAGCGCACCTCGACGCGGCCGCCCGAGATCCGCCGGGCACGCACGTCGGTCACGCGCGGGAACGGGAGTGCGGGCACGCGCGTCAGCGACACGCGTCCCGTCGCGCGGGCGACGATCTGCGAGCCCGGAGCGCTCGCCCGCACGACGATCCGGATCGGAGCGGCCCGCGGCGCGGCGATCGCCCGCGCGAACGGCCGGAAGCGCACGATCGCGGTGCCGGCACGGGTGAGCGAGCGCTCGACGGCCTGAACGCCGCGGCCCGGGATGGAGACGCGCAGGTCGCACGCGGCGCTGCAGCGGACGGGCAGCACCAGCGGTTGTCCGGGTCGCAGCGCGCGCTCGCGCGGCCGGCCGATCGTCACCCGGGGCGCCGGCCGCTGCGCCGCGGCCGGGCGGCCCTCGACGGCGTAGTGCAGGCGCGCGGGGCCGCTCTCGCGGAACCGGTCGTGGTTCGTCCACGCCAGCGCGCGCCGCCCGTCGGGGAGCATGAGCAGCGACAGGCCATCGGCGGCCCGCAGCGTTCCGCCGAGCCGCTGGCGCTCGACGATCGTCGTGCCCGAGAGCGTCACGATGCGGGCGCCGTCGTCCGGCCACGCCACGAGTGCGCGCCCGTCGGGCGCGATCGCGGCGTGCAGCGGCGACGCCGGGAACACCACCGGCTCGCCGGCGCCGAAGCCGAAGCTCTGGTCCGCAGGCGCGGGCACGATCACCACGGGCGGGCCGAAGGCACCGAGCGCCTCGCGCGTCGCCGCGCCGGTCGTGCCTTGGCCTTCGGTGTGCCACGCGACGACCGCGCGCCCGCCGGGGCCGAACCCGACCGCCATCAGATCCGCGTTGATCGCACCCGCCGGGTCGGTGAGCACCTGCGGAGCGCCGAAGGCGCCGCCGGGAGGCCGCTCGAGCACGGCGACGCCCGCGCCCGTCGAGGCGGCGACCAGCGCCCGCCCGTCCGGCGCGACGCCGAGCGCGAGGCCGGAGAAGCCCGGCGGCACCGGCGAGGCGGGACCGAACGGCGCGTTCGCTGGAGCGATGCGCAGCGTCTGCACGCTGTCCGAGCCCCGCGGCTCGCGCAGCATCAGCACCGTCTCACCGTCCGCGGCCATCCCGACCGCGACGCCGGCCGAGCCGCCGAACGAGCGCCACGGCACGAGGTCCTCGGGCGGGCCGAACACGCCACCCGCCGGGCGGCGCGCGATCCGCATGCGCAGCCGCCGCGGCGGATAGGCCATCTCCGCCCACGCCACGACGGCGTCACCGCGCGGCGAGACAGCCACGCTGAGCTCGAAGACGTCCCGGGCGGCGGCGAGCGTCACCGGTGCGCCGAATCCGCCGCCGCCCGGCTCCCGCAGGGCCACCCGCACCGCCCGGTCTGTCGCGCCGGCCGCCACCGCCGCGCCGCTCGCATCCGCGGCGACGCGTGGGCATCCGGGGAGCCGGCCGAACGGCACACGGACCGGTGCGCCCACTCCGTCCACGCCCGCCACCAACACCTCGGCGCCACCCGCCGCCCAACACGAGAGCTCGCCAGGCGCACCCGTCGGCGCCAGGCACCCGGTGCCCTTCGCCAGGTCCTGATAGGACACCTCGCCGAGCGGCGCGGCCGCGGCGCTCCCCGGAAACGCGAGCGCCAGGAGCATCGCAAGTTGACGGAGCGCGCTTGAGGTGCCGATCACGCGGGAATCCTCCTACACAACAGCTTCTAGGAGGATCACATGGCACGTACCGAGACCTACGACGACACCGTCAAACCGCGCAAAGGGCTGTCCCTGGCGAAGGGACCCGTCGCGATCGTCGGCATCGCCTCCCTCGTGTTCGGCGTGCTCGGGTTCATCTTCGCGAACCAGAGCTTCACGATGGACATCCCCGACGGGACCGTGAACGGCAGCACGTTCCTCGGCGTCGAGGGCAACGGCTGGACGTGGGCGCTGTTCGCCGCCGCCGGTCTTCTGCTGCTGCTCGGCGCGCCGGTGCACTGGGGCGCGAAGTCGATGGCGTTCATGGTCGGCGTCGCGATGATCGTCGGCGCGCTGATCGCGCTCTCCGACGGCACGGACATCCTCGGCCTGATCGCCACCAACAACTGGACCAAGCTCATCATGGGCGCGATGGGCGCCGGCCTGATCCTGCTCGCGATGATGCCGCGCATCGGCAAGCGCCGCGGCGGCGCGCCCCAGAACGTGCGCCGCGAACGTGAGCTCGAGTCCGAGCGCCGCTTCGACCGCGACCGTGACCAAGACACGGTTTCGAACGGCCGCGCAACCGCCTCGCACAGCTCGCACGAGGACCGCCGGTAACTGCTGGCCACCGCGGCCGGCCCGGGGAGGAGTACCCGGGCCGGCCGCGGCCGCCTGTCTGTCCACGGCGCCGTCGTAGACAAATTCGATGGGATCATCCACAAATCCACCGGCCGGGTCAATGGGGCCGGGCGATGAGTTTCGGCGAGGCGCGTCGTCTTAGTCGGTGACATGAACAAAGACGCCGTGCTGATCGTCAACGCCGACACCGACGAGGTGCTCGGCTACGTCGACGCGACCCGCCCCGATCTGGCGCTCGTCGACTCACTCGCGCGCATGCAGCTGCGCGCCCGCCGGCGCGGTCAGCGCGTGCGGTTGCAGAACGTGTCCCCGGATCTACGCGGGCTGCTGGAGCTCGTCGGCCTCACCGACGTGCTCGCCGTCGAGCCGCAGCGGGAGCCCGAACTCCGCGAACAGCTCCGGGTAGATGAAGTGGTGCAGCCCCGAGATCCGCCCGGCTGAGGTCTCCATCACGACGACCGCCCAGCCGGCGTAGTCGCCCTCCGGCGTCGGGTTGTAGATGCCGAACGCCGGACCGCCGTTGGCCGACGTCACGAGCACCTTCGAGCCCTCGCACTTGGCGCCCTTGCCCCGCATGAAGGCCTCGATCTGCTCCGGCCCGACGACCCACAGCGGGAACGGCGGCATGCTGAACGCCGCGTCGTCCTTGAGCAGCGCGGTCAGCGCCGTCATGTCGTAGGCCTCGAACGCCTTGACGTACTTGCTCAGCAGCTCCTTCTGCTCGGCCTCGTCGACCTCCGCGGCGCCGCTCTCGTCGAGGTCCAGCTGCTCGATCGTCGCGCGCGCCCGCTGCAGCGCGCTGTTGACCGAGGCGACGCTCGTGTCCAGCAGGTCGGCGACCTCGGACGCCTGCCAGCGCAGCACCTCGCGCAGGATCAGCACGGCGCGCTGCTTGGGCGGCAGGTTCTGCAGCGCGGCCACGAACGCGAGCCGCAGCGACTCCTTGGAGGCCGCCAGCTCGGCGGGATCGGCGGTCGGCTCGAGCACCTTCACATCCGCGATCGGGCGCACCCACGCGCTGTCGACGATCATCTCGCCGAGCGGGCCGTCCGCGCTGGAGCTCGGCCCCATGTCCATCGGCGTCGCGCGCCGCTGCGCGCTGCCGAGCATGTCGAGGCAGACGTTGTTCGCGATCCGGAACAGCCACGCCTTCAGCGCGCCGCGCTCCTGCAGCTTGTCCGCCGACTTCCACGCCCGGACCATCGTCTCCTGCACCGCGTCTTCGGCCTCGGCCCCCGATCCGATCATCCGGTAGCAGTAGCCCGTGAGGGCCTTGCGGTAGGTCTCGAGCTCCTGCTCGATCGGGGCTTCGGCGGTCCGCGGCATCACCCGGAACTCTAACCGGGGTGGACCTCGGATCCACCCTGGGTGGCTTCGGTGTGGCCGGGCGGGGTACGACCGTGGTCGGCATGCGCCTGATCGAACCGCTGCTGGCCGCGGCCGTCGCCGCCGCACCCACCTGGTCGCACGAGCGCCTGACCAGCGCGCTGGACGGACGCGGCGCGAGCTACGACGCCATCGTCGCCGGCCTGAGCGGCGGCCTGATCGGCGCGACCTTCGGCGACTGCGCGAGCGGCTTCGCGCCGTTGGCGGCAACCGCGCCGCCGCCCGTGACCGAGCTGCGCGAGGAGCTGTGGGCCGGCCCGATCGCCACGGCCGACCACTACACCGCCGTGCTCAACACCCAGCGCTGCGGCGGCACGAGGATGGACCTCGCCGCCGTGGCCGCCGACGGGCGCGTGCTCAGCCGCGCCCCGCTTCCGGTGCGTGGGTACGCGCAGCCCGTCGAGCTCGCTCCCGGCGCCGTCGCGTGGGCGGAGCACCTCTCCGACACGCGCGTGCGGGTGCGCGCGCTCGTCGGCGGCAAGGCCGTCACGCTGGCGAGTGAGCCCGACGCAGGCGACCTCGATCCCGGCGTGGACGAGCTGACCGTGACAACGGCGCCGGACGGCCGCGTCCTCGTGGCCTGGTCCACGCAGGACCACGTGCGGGCGGCGATCGTCTCGCGGTCCGGGAAGCCGGGGCTTCCCGTCACCGTCGGGCGCTCGCTGGACATGGCGACCCCGGTCGCCGCCCTCGGCACGGGCGGGCGCGCGGTCGTCGCGTGGAGCACCCGCGACGGCGGCGAGGAGCAGAACGAGCGCACCCGCGTGTACGCGGCCGTGCGCGCCGGTGGGCGCTTCCGGCCCGCCCAGTTGCTGGACCGCGCGCGCACGCTCTCGGCGTTCGCGGACGACCCCGACGGGGACGCGCGCGTGGCGCTCGCGCCGGATGGCCGCGCGCTCGCGAGTTGGACCGCGCTCGTGCGCGGGGAGCGCAAGGCCGTCCGCGTGGCCGCCGCGCGCCCGGGCCAACGGTTCGGCGCGCGACGCACGCTCACGGCGGACGGCACCGGGGCCGACGTCGCGTTCACGGGTGACAGCCGCCCGCTGGTCACCTGGGCCGCCCGCGGCGCGGTCTACCTCGAGCGCAACGGGCGGCGCGAGAAGGTCGCGGCAACGGACGGGCCGCACGCCCCGCGCGTGTCGGTGCTCGCGGACGGCCGCGTGCGGGTGACGTGGCGCACCGGCTTCCAGCCGGCGCTGCACGTCGCCACCGACTGAGCCTAGGCATCACCTATGCAGTAGTCCGATTTTGACTAGGATGCCGGTCATGCGGTTCCGCCTGCTCGCACTCGCCCTCCTCGTGGTCCTCCCCGCGTGCGGCGGGGCCGCCGCGGACACGCCCGTGACCGTCTACGCCGCGGCTTCGCTGCGGGACGTCTTCCCGGCGATCGACAAGGCGCCCCGGTACAACTTCGCCGGCTCCAACCAGCTGCAGACCCAGATCGAGCGCGGCGCGCCGGCGGACGTCTTCGCCTCCGCCAGTGCGAAGGAGCCGACCGCGCTGCACGCCGCCGGGCGTTGCTCGCGGCCGGTGGCGTTCGCCGGCAACGCGGTCGTGCTGATGGTCCCCACGGGCAACCCGGGCAGGGTGACGTCGCTGCAGTCGCTGGCGTCCGGCCCGCGGCGGCGGCTGGCGGTGGGTGCCGAGGACGTGCCGGTCGGCAAGTACACGCGCGAGCTGCTCGACAACGCCGGGCTGAGCGACGTCCTGGCCCGCCACACCGTCTCCAACGAGCCGGACGTGGCAAGCCTCAGCGCCAAGGTCGCGCTCGGGTCGGCCGACGCGGGCTTCGCCTACAACACCGACGCGCGCGCCACGGGCGACCGGGTCGAGGTGATTCGCCTGCCCGCGGACGTGCAGCCGAAGATCCAGTACCTGCTGTGCGCGGTCCAGCGGGAAGGCGCCAACACCGAGGCGGCGCAGGCGTTCATCGACCAGGTGCGGTCGCCGGAGGGCCGGAGCGTGCTCCAGCGCCTCGGCTTCACGCCGCCCCCCGGGGACTGAGTGCGCGCCGGGTTCACCGCCCTGCTGGCGCTGTGCCTGGGCGTCGTCCTGGCCTTCCTGGCGATCCCGATCGTCGCGCTGTTCACGGAGGTCCCGCTCGGGGACGTGCCGAGCCTGCTGGGCGACCCGGCGGTGCGGGACGCGCTGGCCGTGACCGCCCGCACGAACGCGATCGCCAACGGCGCGATCCTCCTCGTCGGCACGCCCGCCGCCTACCTGGTCGCGACCCGCCGGTTCCCGGGCCGCGCGCTGGTGATCACGCTGATCGAGCTGCCGCTCGTGCTGCCGCCCGCGGTGGCCGGGATCGGGCTGCTGGCCGCGTTCGGGGCCGGCGGGCTGCTCGGCGGCGCGTTCGTGCTGCCGTTCACGGAGTGGGCGGTCGTGCTCGCCGTCGTCTTCGTCGCCTCGCCGTTCTACCTGCGCCAGGCGATCAGCGCGTTCGAGAGCGTGGACCCCACCTTGCACGACGCGGCGCGCACGCTCGGCGCCTCCCCCGCGCGCACGTTCGCCCGCATCGCGCTCCCGCTCGCCGCGTCCGGCCTCGTCGCCGGCTGGGTGCTCGCGTTCGCGCGCGGGATCGGCGAGTTCGGCGCGACGATCGTGTTCGCCGGCAACGTCCGCGGCGAGACGAGCACGCTCACGTTGACCATCTACGAGCAGCTCGAGGCGAGCTTCGACGTCGCGCTCTCGATCGGCATCCTGCTCGTGGTGCTCAGCGCGGTCGTGCTGCTTTCGTACAAGCTCCTCTCGTGGCGCCGCTCGAGCTCGACCTCACCGACCTCCTTCGCACGTTCGAGCTCCGCGCCCGCCTGACGGTCGAAGCCGAGACGTTCGCGCTGGTCGGGCCGAGCGGCGCGGGCAAGTCGACGATCCTGCGCCACGTCGCCGGGCTGCGGACGCCGTCCGCCGGCCGGATCACCCTCGGCGACGACGTGTGGTTCGACAGCGCGCGGCGGATCGACCGCGCGCCGGACCGCCGGAGCGTCGGCCTCGTCTTCCAGGAGTACGCGCTCTTCCCGCACCTGACCGTCGCGGCCAACGTGGCCTTCGGCGGCGCGTCGCAGGCACGCGTGGGCGAGCTGCTGGAGCGCTTCCGGATCGGCCATCTCGCGCGCGAGAAACCGACCCGGCTGAGCGGCGGCGAGCGCCAGCGCGTGGCCGTCGCCCGCGCGCTCGGCCGCGACCCGCAGGTGCTGCTGCTCGACGAGCCGCTGTCCGCGCTGGACGCGCACACGCGCGCCGCCGTGCGCGAGGAGCTCGCCGACATCCTCGCCGCGCAGCGCATCCCCACGCTGATGGTCACGCACGACTTCCTGGACGCGAGCACGCTCGCCGACCGCGTCGGCGTGATCCGCGACGGCCGCCTGCACCAGATCGGGCGGCCGGAGGAACTCACCGCGCATCCCGCCGACGAGTTCGTCGCCAGCCTCACGGGCGGCAACCTCCTGCACGGGGAAGCCGAGGGCACGCGCGTCACGCTCGACGACGGCACCGTGATCGAGGTCGCCGAGCCCGCGCGCGGGCGCGTCGGCGTGGCCGTCTACCCGTGGGAGATCGCCGTCACGAGCCGCCCGCCCGCCGCCGGCAACGTGCTCGCGGGCACCGTCGGCGCGATCACGCCCGACCGCGGGCGCACCCGCGTGCGCGTCGGCCCGCTGGTGGCCGAGGTCGGGACCGCCGATGGCCTCGAGCGCGGTGCGCGCGCCTACGCGTCCTTCGCGCCGGGCAGCGCCCGCGTCATCCGCTGAGCAGGCCGTCCACGAACCGGATCGCCGCGCGCGTGCTCTCGAGCCGCCACAGCGCCAGCGTGCGTGCGAAGCCCTCGTCGCGCGCGTCCTCGAGCTCGCGCGCGATGGCCCCGAGGCGCTCGCGTTGCGCGGTCAGCAGCGGCGCCGGATCGACGCCGGAACGGTCCAGGAACAGCAGCTTGAGCATGAGCTCCGCCCGCGCGTCGCGGACGTGCCACACGGGCTCCAGGCGCCACGCGTCCACCCGCGCGCGGCCGTCGGCGGTCACGTCGAACACCGTGCGCGGCGGGCCGCTCCCGCTCGGCTCGGTCCCCACCTCCTGCACGAGCTCCCGCTCGGCGAGCACGTCCAGCGTCCGGTACACGAGCGGGCGGCGCATCGCCCACACCCGCCCGACCTCGCCGCCGGGCGCGAGAGCGCGGGCGATCGCGAAGCCGTGCGTCGGCCCCTCGGCGACGAGCGCGAGCACGGCCCACTCGCCGGTCGCGAGCTGGTCTGGACGGCGCCGCATCGACGCGGGCAAACCTACCGCGCGCGTTGCGATCTGACCATCAGGCCGATGGCGGACCGGCGCTCGGCTACAACCACTGACCGTGTCGTGCATGGACTATCGCGTCATCCAAGAGTTCACCCTGCCGGGCGATCCGCCGACCCAGGACCGCCTCGACCGCCTGCGCGCGCGCCTCACCGCCGCGGCGCCGGGCGCGTCGATCGAGCTCGGCATCGGTCGGATGCTCGTGCACATGACGGTCAGTGCCACGGACGCCGAGCGCGCCGTCGCCAGCGCGCGCGACACCGCCTCGGGCGTGCTCGGCCGACGTGCCGCGCACGCCGAGATCGCTCCCTAAGCTGACGCCCGTGTGGGCGTACGCGATCATCGCGCCGGGACGGCTGGAGCGTGTCGAGGTACCGGTGCCGGTCGCCGGCGCCGGCCAGCGGCTCGTGCGGCTGCGCGCGGGCGGGATCTGCGGCTCGGACCTGCCGATGTTCCGCGGCCGCCGCAGCCAGCACTTCATCGACAACACGGGCGACCCCGGCTTCCCGCTGCACGAGGTGGTCGGGGACGCCGAGGACGGGACGCGCGTGGTCGGCTGGCCGGCCGGGCACCGCGGGCTCGCGGAGTGGTTCGTCGCCGACGCCGACCAGGTGATCGCGGTCGACAGCGACCTCAGCGACGTCGAGGCGACCGTCATCCAGCCGTTGTGCACGGTGCTGCACGCGCTCGACCGGCTCGGCGACGTCACCGGCCGGCGCGCGGCCGTGATCGGGCTCGGCTCGATCGGGCTGCTGTTCGCGCACGTGCTCAGCCGGCGCGGCGCGCTCGTGAGCGGCGTCGACCGCGTGGACCGGCGCGCGTTCGCCGAGCCGTTCGGGTTGCGCGAGGTGCGCTGGGACGACGCCACCGCCCTCCCCCACGACGCGTTCCACGTCGTGATCGAAGCCGTCGGCCATCAGACGCACACGTTGTCGGCGGCGGTCGACGCGCTCGCGCCCGACGGCACGCTGTACGCGTTCGGCGTCCCCGACGACACGCACTACCCGTTCCCGTTCACGCCATTCTTCCGCAAGAACGGAACGCTGCTCTCCGGCGTCACGGTCGAGCGGGCGAGCGCCCTGCGGGCCGCCCGCGCCTACCTGCTCGAACACCGGGAGCTGCTGGGCGCCTACATCACCGACGTGCTGCCCGTCACCCGCGCGCAGGAGGCGTTCGAGCTCGCCGTCGCCCCGACCATCGGCCGCGCGAAGATCGTCCTGTCAGTCGCGGATGTCGATGCCTAGCCCGCGGGCGAGCAGCGGGCCGAGGCTCACGAGCTGCACCGGGTCGATCGTCGCGCCACGCAGCGCCGTGACGTCGCCGTCGGGCTCCACGTCGCTGCCGCGCAGGTCGACGGCCCGCAGCCGCAGGTGATCGACCACCACGCGCCGCATCGCGCACGCGGCGAAGCGCGACTCGCGGATCTCCGCCCCGCTGAGGTCCGCGTCGTCGAGCACGCAGTCCTCGAAGCTGACGTGGCGCAGCTTGCTGGCGCGCAGGCTGGCGAGATCGAGCTTGCAACCCACGAACGCGACGTCCTCCAGCGTCGCCTCCGCCACCTTGAACCCGGTCATCCGGCAGCGCTCGAAGCGCACGCGCGTGAGCGCCCCGCCGCCGACGTCCGCGTTGGAGAGGTCGGCGTCGGTGACGACCACGTCCGCCAGCCGCAGCGAGCGCAGCCGCGCGCTCGCAAGGCGCGTGCGGTCCAGCCGGCTGCGCAGCACGCGCGCGCCCGCAGCCTTGAGCTCGCTCAGGTCGAGCTCGCCCACGAGCGCGTCCTCGACGTCGAAGCGCCCGTCCGGCGTCCACGGCGTCAGGTCCTCGTCGTCGAGGACGTCCGGCTTCTCCACCCGCATCGTCTGGGAGGCTACGACGTCATGAACCTGGTCGCGATCGGACGGGTGCAGTCGCCGCTCACGCTGCGTGAGGACGCGCCCAAACAGGGGGACGAGGGCGCGCCCGACGCCTGGCTGGTGTTCGACGAGGCGGTGGCGGAAGGCCTCGACGGGATCGTGGCGGGCGACGAGCTGCTCCTGCTGACGTGGTTGGACCAGGCCGAGCGCGACGTGCTCAAGGTGATCCCGCGCGGCGACCGCTCGCGCGGCGTCCAGGGCGTGTTCAACACGCGCTCGCCGGACCGCCCGAACCCGATCGGCCTGCACCGGGTGACCGTGCTCGAAGTGAACGGCCCGCGCCTGCACGTGCGTAACCTGGAAGCGCTCGACGGCACGCCGATCGTCGACGTCAAGCCGTTGCTGCGCAGCATCGAGGAACGATGAGCCGACCTTCCCCACCCGCCCCCGGGCCGTACCTGCAAACCGTGTCGGGGCGATTCGTGAACCCGTTCGACCCCGACCCCGAGCAGCTGGACCCGCACGACATCGCCCGCGCACTGGCGAACGTCTGCCGCTTCGGCGGGCACTGTCGGCCGTTCTACTCCGTCGCGCAGCACTCGGTGATCGTCAGCGAGCTGGTGGAGGCGCGCGGCGGCGACGTCGAGGACGTCTTCGCCGCGCTCATGCACGACGCCAGCGAGGCCTACCTCGGCGACATGCCGCACCCGATCAAGCACCGCTCCCCGCTCGGCGCCGCGTTCAAGGAGGCCGAGGGCCACCTGGAGGGCGTGCTGCGCGAGCGCTTCGCGATCAAGTCCGACGTGCCGGACATCAAGCGCGTGGACCGCGCGCTGCTCGCCACCGAGCGGCGCACGCTCAGCGGCGAGAGCTGGGACTGGCCGGAGCTCGAGGGCGTCGAGGCGCTCGACCTCGAGCTGGTCGCATGGCCGCCGGACGAGGCCGAGCGCGCGTTCCTGGCGCGCTTCGACGCGCTGCAGGCGCGCCGCTCAGCCGAGCCGTAGGAAGGCGTCGACGACGTCCGGGTCGAACTGGCGGCCGCGCAGGGCGACGATCTCGTCCCGGGCACGCTCCGGCGTCCAAGCGTCTTTGTACGGGCGCGGCGAGGTGAGCGCGTCGTAGACGTCGGCGAGCGCCACGATCCGGCCGGCCTCGGGGATCGCGGTCCCGGAGAGCTCGTACGGATAGCCGGTCCCGTCCCACCACTCGTGGTGGGAGCGGGCGATTGCGCGGCCCATCCGCAGCACGTCCGAGTGCGCGCCGTCGAGGATCGAGGCGCCCGCCTCGGCGTGGCCCTTGACCTGCTCGAACTCCTGCTCGCTGAGCCGGCCCGGCTTGAGCAGGACGGCGTCGGAGATCGCGAGCTTGCCGATGTCGTGCAGCGGGGCGGCGAGCCGCAGCAGCGCGACGCGGTGCGGCTCCCAGCCGAGCTCGGACGCGATCCGCGCGGCCAGGTCGGCGACGCGCTCGGTGTGCTCGTAGGTCGCGCCGTCGCGGTACTCGGCGGCGCGCGCGAGGCACTGCAGCGTCTCGGTGCGCGCCGCGTCGAGCTGCTCGTAGACCTGCACGTTCTCGATCGCGACCGCGGTCGAGTCCGCGAGCGCCTGCAGCAGGTCGAGCTCGTGGTCGCTCGGGCGGCGCATGTCGGCCCAGTAGTTGCCGATCGCACCGACCGGGTCGAGCGTGCGAATCGGGACCATCGCGAGGCTCTTGACGAACGTCGGCCGGTACGCGGCGTGCGGGATCCGCTCGTCCACGTAGATGTCCTCGATCGCGACCGAGCGCCGGTTGTTCATCGCCCAGCCCGAGATGCACTGGCCGAGCGGGAAGCGCTGCCCCTTCCACAGCGGCTCGATGGCGTCCTCGTCGGCGTAGAAGCACTTGTCGCCGTCGCGCAGCACGAACGTCGCGCCGTCGGCCCCCGTCAACCGGCGCGCGCCGGTGCGGACGATCGACTGGATCTCGGGGAGCGAGCGGGCCAGCGACAGCCGCTGGACAAGGCCGATCAACTCCTGGGCCGGGTCCGACTGGGTCTGCATCGGCGGTGAGTATCGGCCGATCGCCGCGCGAACTTGAAGGCATATGCCGGAAATGGTTCGCACGCTGACGAAGTGGCAACTTCCGAGCGCTCACACGGCATTTACATCTTCGGCCCGTCGAGCGAGGAAGCTGGTCGGAGTGGACGTGGTCCGCGTTCTGGCGAAGCTCGAGCCGGGCGGCGCGCAGCTGAGCGCGCTCCGGCTGAGCGTCGCGCTGCGCGAGCACGGGATCGAGACGCGGCTGCTCGCGGGCGAGGCCTGCCGTGCGGGCCTTCAGCTCGCGCGCGAGCACGGCTTCGAGCCGGAGTGCCTGCGCGGCGAGCTGGGCCGGCTGCAGTGGGCGCCGTCCCGCGCGTTCGCGGCGTGGCTGGCCCCGCGGCTGGCGGGGGCCGAGCTCGTGCACGCGCACATGTTCGGCGCCTGGTGGGCGGCGGCGCAGGTGCTCGCGCCGGAGGTGCCGCTGGTGGCGAGCGAGCACAACGCGCTGACCTGGCCGGGCCCGCCGCAGGAGCGGGAGCTGCGCGCGGCGCTGCCACGGGTCGACCACTTCTTCGCCCACGGTCCGGCCGCGCGCGCAACCGTGCTGAAGGCGGGCCTGGCGCCGGAGCGCCTGGCCCCCGGACGCTCCCCGGTCGTGGGCCTGGCCGCGAGTCCGCGGCCCGGGCTGCCGTCGCCACGGATCGTGTTCTGCGGGCGCCTGGCGCCGGACAAAGGCCCCGACGTGCTGGCGCGCGCGCTGCGCCGCGTGCCGGCCTGCCCGCCGGCGTACTTCGTCGGCGACGGGCCGCTGCGCGAGCATCTGGAGGCGCTCGCGCCGGACGCGGTGTTCGCGGGCTGGCAGCGCGATCCGGCGCCGTGGGTCGCCGGCGCCGCCGTGCTGGCCGCGCCCTCACGCGCCGACGCGTGGTCACAGAGCGTGGTGACGGCGATGGCGCTGGGCACGCCGGTGGTGGCGGCCGCCGTGGAAGGGCTGCCGGCGGTGCTCGCCGACGGGCGCGGGATCCTCGTCGCGCCCGAGGACCCGGACGCGCTCGCCGCCGCGCTCGACGACGTGCTGTGCGGCCGCCGCCGGCCGGATCTGGCGGCGGCGCGCGAGTACGCACTCGGCTTCACGCCCGAGCTGGTGGCCGAGCAGTACGCCGCCGTCTACGCGCGCGTCAGCGCGGAACTTCGATCGTTCGCATGACGATCCGCGTCTCGGTGGCGGCGACGCCGCCGCGGCTGCGCAGCTCGCGCACGGTCTGGTCGAGGTCTGCCGCGTCCTCGCACGCGAGCTGCACGATGTAGTCGAAGCGGCCGGTGACGAACGCGATCGAGCGGGTCGCGGGCAGCGAGCGGGCCAGACGCTCGAACGTGTCCGGGTCGGTCGTGGGCGCGAGCCGCACGTCGATGTAGGCGCCGAGCGAGCGCCCGAGCTCGCCCTGGTCGATCAGCGCCGTGTAGCCGCGGATCACGCCGCGCGCCTCCAGCCGCCGGACGCGCTCGGCGACCGCGTGCGCGCTCAGGCCCACCTCCTGCGCGATCTGCGCGAACGGCGCCCGTCCGTTTCGGACGAGCTCACGGATGATGTGGTTGTCGATCTCGCCGGACACAGCCGAAACCACAGCAGATGACCTTCACATCTTGCAAGTCGGTCGCGTGGGGGGTGACAGTCCCGCAATGACCGTCGTCGGCGTCCCCACAGAGATCAAAGTCGATGAGCACCGCGTCGGGCTGACCCCGGCGGGCGCGCGCGAGCTGACCGGCCGCGGCCACACCGTGCTCATCCAGGCGGGCGCGGGCGCCGGGTCCGCGATCCCGGACGCGGACTTCGTCGCCCAGGGCGCGACGATCGTCCCCGACGCCGACGCTGTGTTCGCCGACGCCGACCTCGTCGTCAAGGTCAAGGAGCCGCAGCCGGCCGAGGTCGCGCGCCTGCGTGAAGACCAGACGCTCTTCACCTACCTGCACCTGGCCCCGGACGCCGAGCTCACCCACGGCCTGATCGCCTCGGGCGCGACGTCGATCGCGTACGAGACGGTGACCGACCCGCGCGGCCGGCTCCCGCTGCTGGCGCCGATGAGCGAGGTCGCGGGCAAGCTCGCCACGCAGGCCGGCGCCTACACGCTGCACAAGCACTCCGGCGGGCGCGGCATCCTGCTCGGCGGCGTCGCCGGCGTGGCCGCCGCGAAGGTGATGGTCATCGGCGGCGGCGTGGTCGGCACCAACGCGGCGCGGGTCGCGATCGGCATGGGCGCCGACGTCGCGATCTACGACCGCAGCATCGAGCGCCTGCGCGAGCTCGAGCAGACGCTCGGCGGCGCGGCCGACACGTGCTTCGCCTCGACGCTGGACGTCGAGCAGGGCATCGCCGAGGCGGACCTGATCATCGGCGCGGTGCTCGTCCACGGCGCCAAGGCCCCGTCCGTGATTCGCCGCGACCAGCTCCCGGCGCTCAAGCCGGGCGCCGTGCTCGTCGACGTCTCGATCGACCAGGGCGGCTGCTTCGAGACCTCGCGCCCGACGACCCACTCCGAGCCGACCTACGAGGTCGACGGCATCGTGCACTACTGCGTCGCGAACATGCCGGGCGCCGTGCCGATCACGTCCACGCGCGCGCTCACGAACGCCACGCTGCCGTACGTGCTGCAGCTCGCCGACCGCGGCGTGCGCGACGCGCTGCTCGCCGACCCCGGCTTCCTCGAGGGCCTGGCGACCATCGGCGGGCGCCTGACGAGCGAGCCGGTCGCGCGCGACCAGGGCCTCGACTTCGTCGCGCCGGCGCAGGCCCTGGAGGGCGAGCTCGCGGTCGCCTGACGGCTACCCGTGGAGGCGGGCGATCGCCGGGTACGGGTTGCCGATGTCCTCGCGGTACTCGAAGTCCTCGTCGTAGACGTTGCCCGCGACGACGATCCGCCCGCGCCGGTCGACCGCGATGTGGCCGATCGTCGACCGCCCGATGTCGATGCCCGCGGGCCGGCCGAGCCGGAACTCCTTGATGCCCCGCCGCGCGAACGTCCGGTCCAGCCGGCCGCGCGCGGTGAGGCGGTACAGCGCGGCGACGTACCCGTCCGCGAACACCGAGCCCCCGAACAGGACGCGTCCGCGGCGATCTACCGTAACGGCCGAGAACTCGATCTCGCTCTTGAACGTCCGGTGCCGCGCGAAGAAGCCGCGCGCGGCGAAGCGCCGGTCGAGCCTGCCGTTCGGCCGCAGCCGGGCGACGAAGGGAAGCTCGTAGCCGGAGTCCGAGCCGAGGATGGTGAAGGTGCCGTCCCGGCCGCGCGCGAACCCGTCGATCCAGCGCTCGTCGTAGTGGCCCGCGGGCCACGGCAGGCCGGTCCGCGTGAAGCCCGGGAGCGGCTTGCCGGAGGCGTCGAGCCCCACCAGCCGGCGCGGCTCGATCGCGTACACGCGGCCGTCGCGCTCCACGATCATCTCCCACGCCGCGCGCAGCTCCGGCACCTCGACCGTCCCGTCGCCGCCGTAGCCGAGGTCGGGCCGGCCGTCGCGCTCGAAGCGCCACAGCGTCACGCCGGCCTGCCCGGCCCGTGAGCCGGCGACGACGATCCGGCCGCGCCCGTCGACCCCGAACGCGTCGATCCCGCCGGCCACCATGTCGACCGTGATCGTCACGCCGGCGGCCGCGCCGGCCGGGAGCACCTGCACCTGCCTGGTCCCGGCGAGTCGGTTCTGCACCAGCCCGAACCGCCCGGCCGTCCGCTCGAAGAAGTACGCCGGAGCCGCGAGCGGCGAGCGACGCACCGAGGGCCGCGATGGTCAGTGCGCGCCTCACAGCCATTCGGTCCTGAACACCGGGCTGGCGTGGATGTCGACGGTGATCAGCCGACCCGTGCCGGTGTTCTTGAACGCGTGCGGCGTGTTCGGCGGCGCGACCACCGGCGGTTCTCCGCCACGCACCACGAGCGTCTCGTCCCCGAGCGTGAACGTCGCCTCGCCCTCGACGATCACGAACACCTCCTCGTACGGGTGACGGTGCAGCGCCGGCCCCGCGCCAGGCGCCATGTCGTTCGTGATGACGGACATCGTCTCGCTGTGGAAGTCGGCCATGCGGCGGACGCTACAGGGGTCACTATACTTTCTGAAGTATGAGCGACGTGATCAAGGTCGACGTGTGGTCCGACATCGCCTGCCCGTGGTGCTACATCGGCAAGCGCAAGTTCGAGGCCGGGTCCGCCGGCTTCCCGGTCGAGGTCGAGTATCACTCGTTCGAGCTGGCGCCGGACACGCCGGTGGACTTCCAGGGCTCGGAGATCGACTTCCTGGTCGCGCACAAGGGCATGCCGGCCGAGCAGGTCAAGCCGATGCTCGACCACGTCGCGGGCATCGCGGCCGAGGTCGGGCTCGACTACGACTTCGACGCCCTCCAGCACACCAACACCGTCAAGGCGCACCAGCTCCTGCACTACGCGAAGGCGCACGGCCGCCAGCTCGAGATGAAGGAGCGCCTGCTGCGCGCGTACTTCGTCGAGGGCCGCCACGTCGGCCGCGTCGAGGACCTCGCGGATCTGGCCGCCGAGGTTGGGCTGGACCGCGCGGACGTCGTGCGCTCGCTCGACGCGGACGAGCACCTCGCCGCCGTCCACGCCGACCAGGAGCAGGCGATGCGCTACGGCATCCGCGGCGTCCCGTTCTTCGTCATCGACGGCAGGTACGGCATCTCCGGCGCCCAGGCCCCCGAGGCGTTCGCGCAGGCGCTCGAGCAGGTCCAGTCCGAGCGGGTGCCGTCATGAGCGCCTTCGAGATGCTCGGCGACCCGGACGCGGCGGCCTGCGAGGGCGACGCCTGCCTGCTCTCCACCGAGGAGGCGCAGCCGGACGCTCAGACGGCCGCGGGCGTCGCGATCCAGCTGCCGAGCAAGTTGAGCGCCGCTTCGGAGGCGCTGCCCGGCTCGGGCGTGTAGACCGCCATCGGCACGTCGTCGGCCGCGAACGTGAGCATCTCGTAGTTGACCGTCACCTCGCCCACGAGCGGATGCCGCACGCGCTTGACGCCGGCCTGGTGGGCGTGGACGGTGTGCGCCGCCCACCACGTGCGGAACGCCTCGCTGCGAGTGGAGAGCTCGCCGACGAGCGACGTCAGCGCGGGGTCGCACGGGTTGGCCCCGGCGTAGCTGCGCAGCGAGCCCACGGTGGCCTTCGCGATCTGCTCCCAGTCGACCCAGAACGTCCGCGCCGCGGGATCCAGGAACAGGAAGCGCGCGCTGTTGGCGCCTTCCGGGCTGTCGAAGAGTGGCTCGAACAGGGCGCGGCCGAGCGCGTTGGCGCCGATGTAGTCGCCGCGCGCGTTGATGACGACCGCCGCGGCCTGGATCGTGTCCAGGACGCGCTGGGCGATCGGGCGCAGCGCGGCCGGCTCGGCGCGCGGCGTGGGGCACGCGGGCCCGGCGGCGCGGGCGAGGTCGAACAGGTGCGAGCGCTCGGTGGCGTTGAGCCGCAGCGCGTCGGCGAGCGCGCCGAGCACGCTGTCGGACGGGCTCGTGGCCTGTCCGCGCTCGAGGCGCTTGTAGTACTCCACGCTCACGCCGGCCAGCGACGCGACCTCTTCGCGCCGCAGCCCGGCGACCTGGCGCCGGCCGTGCACGGGGATGCCGACGTCGGCGGGCGTGACGGCCGCCCGGCGCGCGGCGAGGAACTGCGACAGCTCGCGCGATTGGCCCATCACTCCAATGTACGGCGATCCCTGCGCGGGCCGGGGTGCCCTGCCAGTACCCCTCTCGCAGGGTCCTTTCGCAGCGTGCGCCGCGCTCGCATAGTGGGCCGCGGACATGACCGTTATCACCAAGGCCAAGGCCGTCGGCGCGCTGTCGCCGACCGCCGCACTCGGACCGCTGGAGATCGAGCGCCGCGCGCTCGGCCCGGACGACGTCCGCATCGACATCAAGTTCTGCGGCATCTGCCACTCCGACATCCACTTCGCGCGCGGCGAGTGGGGCGAGATCCCCTACCCGGCCGTTCCGGGGCACGAGATCGCCGGCGTGGTCGCCGAGGTCGGCTCCGACGTGACCAAGTTCGCCGTCGGCGACCGGGTCGGCGTCGGCTGCATGGTCAACTCGTGCCGCGAGTGCGAGAACTGCCAGGCCGGCAACGAGCAGTACTGCATCCCCGGCAACACGCAGACCTACGGCTCGATCGACCGCGACGGCACCGTCACCTACGGCGGCTACTCCGACCACGTCGTCGTCAACGAGGACTTCGTGCTGCGGATCCCGGACGAGCTCCCGCTCGACCAGGCCGCGCCGCTGCTGTGCGCCGGCATCACGACGTTCTCGCCGTTGCGCCACTGGGAGGCCGGCCCGGACAAGCAGGTCGCGGTCGTCGGGCTCGGCGGGCTCGGCCACATGGCGGTCAAGTTCGCCAAGGCGATGGGCGCCGAGGTGACCGTGCTCTCGCAGTCGCTGCGCAAGCAGCAGGACGGCCTGCGGCTGGGCGCGGACCACTACTACGCGACCAGCGACGAGGCGACGTTCGAGACGCTCGTGCACCGCTTCCACCTGATCATCAACACCGTCAGCGCGCAGGTCGACATGGGCGCTCTGCTGAGCCTCGTCAAGACCGACGGCGCGCTGGTCAACGTGGGCGCGCCCGGCGAGCCGCTGCCCGTGCCGGTGTTCTCGCTGCTGCTCCAGCGACGCTCGTTCGCGGGCTCGGGCATCGGCTCGATCGCCGAGACGCAGGAGATGCTCGACTTCTCCGCCCAGCACGGCATCGCCGCCGAGATCGAGGTCATCTCGGCCGGCCAGGTCAACGAGGCCTGGGAGCGCGTGCTCAACAGCGACGTGCGCTACCGCTTCGTGATCGACAACTCCACGCTCTGACCCGGCGCGAGCGGGACGGCGGGTACGCAACGATGGGGGAATCTCCCGCGTCGTGTTCATCGCCGTCCTGCTCGTCGCGTGCGGCGTCGTCTTCCTGCACTTCGCGTTGGGCGGCCTCTCGTGCGCCTGGGACACGTCCTACTGCGCCGAGAGCCCGGACAAGACCACCGAGTACCGCGGCCGGCTGCAGACGCAGGACGGACGCGTGCTCGCCGACACCGAGTTCTCGGTCGAGTTCGAGTCCCGCCTCGACGAGCCGGTCGGCGGCTTCCGCACCGACGCCGACGGTGACTACTGCGTCCGCTGGGCCCGCGAAGCCGTGTCCCCGAACGCCGTTGTCGGCGATGAGCTCGTCGGGCGGCTGGAGATCCCCGAGCCCGAGGAGCTCGTCGACGAGACCGTCGAGTGCCAGAGCAGCGACGCGAGCATCCCGTGGAACCGCACCGAGCAGCTGCGCTCGACCCCGCAGTTCCTCGGGTTGTTCGTGCCGGGCGTCGCCGCCATCGCGCTCCTCGTCTTCGGGCTCGTCCGGCCCCACCGCGCCGTCTTCTACGCCGGCTGCGCGCTGACCGCGGTGACGTGCGTGGGGTTCGCCGCGCTCTGGTTCGTGTGATCAGCCGAGCAGCCGGCGCACTTCCGAGACCGGGAAGCGGCGGTGCCCGGCCGCGGTGCGGTGCGCGCCGATGCGGCCCGTGTCGGCCCAGCGGCGCAGCGTGCTCGTCGAGACGCCGAGCGCCTCGGCCGCCTCGCTGAGCGGCATCGTCGCCTCGTCGTCGTGGTCGGGCTCGGGCACGAGCGTCCACTCGAGGCGCTCAGGCGGGAGTCCGTCGCGCAACAGCGTGCCGATCACATCCGCGGGCGCCGGGCGGGCGAGGCCGAAGCCCTGCGCGACGTCGCAGTCCACGCCGGCCAGCCAGGACGCCTGGTCGAGCCGCTCGACGCCCTCCGCGAGCACCGCGATGTCGAGCGCGCTCGCCATCGAGGCGATCGCGCGCAGCATCGCGCGGTCGCTCTCGTCGTGCGGGAGGCCGGCGACGAACGAGCGGTCGACCTTGATGCCGTCCAGCGGGAAGCGCTTGACGTAGTTGAGCGAGGAGTAGCCCGTGCCGAAGTCGTCGAGCAGCAGCTTGACGCCGAGGGCGTGCAGCGTCTCCAGGATCGCGGCGGGAGAGCTCGTCTCGGCCATCAGGACGGTCTCGGTGAGCTCGAGCGCGAGCCGCTCCGGCGCGATCCCCGCGCGCTCGAGCGTGCGGGCGACCTGGTCGGCGAGCCCAGGCACGGCGAGCTGGCGGCCGGACAGGTTCACGGACACGTAGATCGAGTCGTCCTGCCAGCGCGCGAGCTGACGGCAGGCCTCGTCGAGCACCCAGGCGCCGAGCGGCACGATCAGCCCCGTCTCCTCGGCGACGGGCACGAAGTCGGCGGGCGAGACCATCCCGCGCTCCGGGTGCTCCCAGCGCACGAGCGCCTCGACGCCGACGATCCGCCGCTCCCGCAACGAGACCAGCGGCTGGTAGTGGAGCCGCAGCTCGTCGCCGTCGAGCGCGCGCCGCAGGTCCTGCTCGAGCTGGAGGCGCTGCACGACGCGGCGGCGCATCGCGGCGTCGAACAGCTCGTAGCCGGTGCCGACGCGCTCCTTCGCGCGCCGCATCGCGGTGTCGGCGTCGCGCATCAGGCCCTCCGGGCTCGCGTCGCCGCCGCCGACCGCGACCCCGAAGCCGGCCGACACGTGCAGGCGCCGATCACCGAGCACGATCGGCGCGTCGAACGTGCGCAGCAGCCGCTGCACGACCGCGAGCGCGCCGCGCTCGTCGCCGACGTGCTCGCATAGCACGCCGAACTCGTCGCCGCCGATGCGCGCGAGCGAGTCGGGGGCGCGCAGGGCGCCGTCGAGCCGCTCGGCCAGCGCCCGGATGAGGTCGTCGCCGAGGCCGTGCCCGAAGGTCTCGTTGACGTCGGTGAAGCGGTTGACATCGAGACGGATGACGGCGAGCGTCGTGTTCTCACGCGCGGCGCGCGTCACCGCGTGACCGATCCGGTCGCCGAACAGCGTGCGGGTCGGCAGGCCCGTGAGCGGGTCCAGCAGCGCGCGCCGGCGCGCGCCCGCCTCGGCGTCGCGGCGTTCGGCGGCCGCCGCCAGCAGGTGCGCGGCGGCTTCGACGAACGCGAGCTCGGACCCGAGATCGTCGTCGGTGTGGCTGAGGACCGCGAGCCAGGTGTGCGGCGTGATCGGCACGACCAGCGCCGTCCGCACGCCGCGCGCCAGCCACACGACCGGCAGCTCGCGCGCGCTGTAGGCCACCGGCCGGTCCGGCAACGGATGGTTGAGCGCGAACGCCGCTTCTCCCGCGATCACGCGCAGCGAGCCGCCCGGCTCGGCCGACAGCACGCACGCCTGGTCGGTGCGCAGCGCGTCGACGAGCGCGGGGAGCGTCGCCGCCGCGAGTCCTTCCCAGGTGGCGTCCTCGACCGCGCGCCGGCCGATCGCGGCCAGCGCGCGCTGGCAGCGCACGTGGCGCTCGGCGCGCGCCTCGTCGCGCCGTGCATCGGTGACGTCGACGGCCTGGCAGAGCCCCAAGCGCAGCTCACCCTGGCCGTCGCGGACGAGCGAGAGCGCGATCTCGCACAGCCGCAGCTCGCCGTCCGCCCGCCGCAGCCGCGCCTCGACGGTGGCGGCCTCCACCTCGCCCGCGCGCACGCGCCGCATGCCCTCGTGGAGCGCGGGCAGATCGTCGGCGTGCACGAAGTCCCGCGGCGAGCTGTGGCGGCGCAGCTCGTCCTCGCTCACGCCCAGCAGCGCCGCCAGGTGCGGGTTGGTCTCGACGATCAGCGCCGCGCCCGGGCCGAGCGAGAACAGCGCGAGACCCACCGGGGCATGGCGGAAGGCGGCGGTGAAGCGCTCCTCGGCCAGCCGCAGCCCCCGCGCGGCGCGGGCCTCGGCGACCTCGGTGCGGCGCAGCTCCCACGCGAGCCACTCACGCTCGAGCGCTTCGCCGATCGCGGCCGCCTCACCCTCCAGGGCTTCGCGGTCGGCGCGGCTGAACGGCGCCTGCTGGGCGTGACGGGCGAGCAGGATCGCGGCACGGACGGCGCCGTCACGCTCCCGGACGGGCATGGCGAGCGCCGAGCACAGGTCGACCGCGCCCGCATGCGGACCGAACCACGCGCCCAGGTGCTCGGGCGTGCCGGACGCCAGCAGCGTCGTGCCCGCGCCGAGCAGCCCGACCGCGCGCGTGCTCGTGAACGAGGACGGCGCGCCGAGGAACTCGCTCATACGGCCGGCGATCCCGGCGTCGTCGTGGTGGCCGGCGACCGGGACGAGCGTCGAGTCCAGGTGCGAGCGGAACAACACCAGGCAACCCCCGTCGAAGCGGGTTGCGAGCATGCGCGCGACCGCCGACAGCCCTTCGTGGCCATCCTGCCGCGCACCCGCGAGCACGCGTGCCGTCTCGGCGGCGAGTTTGGTCATCGGATTCGAATGGTCAGAACATTTCGGAGCTAGCGTTGCGGGATGGACTTTCCCCATGTCCTCGCCATTCCAACCCGCTGGATGGACAACGACGTCTACGGGCACGTCAACAACGTCCAGTACTACGCGTACTTCGACACCGTCATCAACGAGTACCTGATCGCCGCCGGCGGGCTGGACATCCACGCCGGCGAGGCGATCGGCGTGTGCGCGGAGTCCCACTGCACCTACCACGCGCCGCTCGCGTTCCCGACCACGGTCAACGCCGGCCTGCGCGTGTCCAAGCTGAGCCGCTCGAGCGTGACCTACGAGCTCGCGCTGCACGACGGCGACGCGGCCGAGCCCGCCGCCACGGGCTGGTTCGTGCACGTGTTCGTCGACCGGGTCACGCGGCGCCCGGTAGCGATCCCGGACGGCATCCGCGCCGCCCTGGAGCGCCTAGCCGGCGACTGACTCCCACTGCGCATAGAGCGCTTCCAGCGTCTTCTTGGCCTCGGCGTGGCGCGCCGTGGACTTCTCGGCCGACCGCGGATCGTTCCAGGCGGACGGGTCGGCGAGCTCCACCTCGAGCGCGGCCAACGCGGCCTCGGCCTTCTCGATCTGCGTCTCGAGCTTCTTGGCCTTGGCGACCTCGTTCTTGGACCGCTGCGGCGCGGGCTTGGCCGGGGCCGCGGCCTTGGGCGCGTGCTTCTTGGCCTGCTTGGCGCTGCGCTCGGCCTCCGCCCGTTCCTCGCGCACGCGCACGTACTCGGGCCAGCCGCCGACGTAGGAGTGCAGCGTCTGGTCCTCGAGCGCGATCGTGCGGGTGCCGACGGCGTCCAGCAGCGCGCGATCGTGGGAGACCAGCAGCAGCGCGCCCTGGAACTGCTGCAGCGCCGCTTCCAGCGCCTCGCGGCTCTCGAGGTCGAGGTGGTTGGTGGGCTCGTCGAGGATCAGGACGTTCGCGCCGCTGCTCACGAGGATCGCCAGCGACAGCCGCTGGCGCTCGCCGCCGGAGAGCCCGTCGAGCGGCTTCTCGGCGTCCTCGCCGCTGAACAGGAACTTCCCCAGCAGCGACCGCGCCTCGTTGGGCGTGAGCTTGGTCGCGCGCTGGCACGCCTCCAGCACGGTGCGCCCCTGCTGGAAGGCCTCGGCGTGCTGCGCGAGCAGCCCGAGGTTGACGTTGTGCCCGCGCCGCAGCTTGCCGCCGTCGAGCTCGCGCAGCCCGGCCAGGGCGCTGATGAGCGTCGTCTTGCCGGTGCCGTTCGCGCCCACCAGGGACACGTGCTCGGAGCGCTCGAGCCACAACTCGGCGTCGTCGAGCAGCACCCGGTCGCCGATCTGCAGCTTCCCGTCCTCGAGCTCGAACACGACCCGGCCCGAGCGCTGCGGTGGCTTGAACGCGAACCCGAGGCCCTTGCTGTCCTTCGGGTCGGTCGTGAGCTTGTCCATCTTCTCGAGCTTCTTCGCCCGCGAGGAGGCCTGCCGGGAGCGCGTGCCCGCGCTGAAGCGGTCCACGAACCGCTGGAGCTTGGCGATCTCGGCCTGCTGCTTCTCGATCGCGCGGCCGAGCGCCAGCTCGCGCTGGGCCTTCTCGGCCCGCCACTGGTACCACGTGCCCTTGAAGAACTTCGAGCGCCCACCCTCGAGCTCGAGCACGCTCGTGCCCACCGCCTCCAGGAACCAGCGATCGTGCGCCACGAGCACGACGGCCGCGTCCAGCGCCTGCAGGTGCGCCTCCAGCCACTCCAGCGACTCGATGTCGAGGTGGTTGGTGGGCTCGTCGAGCAGCAGCAGGTCGGGGTCGCCGGCCAGCGCGCGCGCGAGCGACGCGCGCGTGAGCTCGCCACCGGAGAACGTCTCCAGCGAGCGGTCCATGTGCTCGTCGCGGAACCCGAGGCCGTGCAGCGTCGAGTTCACGCCTTCGCGCCAGTTGTAGCCGCCCGCGTGCTCGAGCCGCGTCTGCGCGCGCGAGTACGCGTCGAACACGCTCATGTCGCCCTCGGCCATCTTGACCTCGAGCGCCGCGAGCTCCTCCTCGAGCTCGATCAGCTCCTGGCAGCCGCCCAGCACGTAGTCGCGCAGCGTCAGGTCGCGGTCACGCGGCGGCCGCTGGTCGTGCAGCTTCACGCGCACGCCCTTCTGGAACGCGAGCTCGCCGCCGTCCACGCCGGTCTCACCCGCCAGCATGCGCAGCAGCGTGGTCTTGCCGGAGCCGTTGCGCCCGGACAGGGTCAGGCGGTCCTTGCGCTCGAGCTTGAAGGAGACGCCCCGCAACAGGGGCTCGCCCGCCATGTCCTTGGCGAGATCGGACGCGATCACGACAGCCATCGGACAACGAGGATAGGTAACCTCTAAGCCATGGTCCGTACGGCGCTCCTCACCCTCTGGCTGCTCGCCCTCAGCGCGCCCGTCGCGCTCGCCTATCCCGGCAAGGACGGCGGCGAGGGCACCTGGGGCCTCACCAACGACCGCGTGGTCACGATGGCCGGCTTCATCATCATCGCCGGCTTCCCCGTGATCATCACGATCCTCTCGATCGCGTACGACCGGCTGGAGAAGCGCCGCCTGCGCCGCCTGGCCGCCGAGAAGGCCCGCACCGCGCGGGCTGATGTTCGCGGCGGCTGGTGATCCACCCCGAGCGCCGTGGCGATGCGGCGGCGCTCATCACGATCGACCGACCGGAGCGCCACAACGCGGTCGACGTCCGCTTTACGCGCCTGTTCTCCCCCAAGCCGACGATCGCCGCGATCTCCGGCCACCGCCTGGCGGGCGGGATGGAGCTCGACTGCCGGCGCGGCCGCTTCCGTGCCCCGACGGCGGGGACAGGCCGTCTTTAGGTATTCGCTTCGCAGCGCCGCCGGGCTTCAACTGCCCCGGCGGCGGGGACAGGCCGTCTTTAGGTATTCGCTTCGCAGCGCCGCCGGGCTTCAACTGCCCCGGCGGCGGGGACAGGCCGTCTTTAGGTATTCGCTTCGCAGCGCCGCCGGGCTTCAACTGCCCCGGCGGCGGGGACAGGCCGTCTTTAGGTATTCGCTTCGCAGCGCCGCCGGGTTCGAAGCGAGGACCTAAAGACGGCCTGTCCCCGTTGGGCTCGTTGGCTCACAACGTGGTGCGCGGCGATGCGCGCAGAGAAAGTAGGCTCTGAGCCCGTTGAGCGGTCACGGAGGGAGAGAGCGTTGACGACCTACTTCGTCACGGGCGCCACCGGCTTCGTCGGTCGGCACCTCGTGGAGCGCCTGCTCGAGCGCGAAGGCGACATCCACGTACTCGTGCGCGAAGAGTCGCGCGACAAGCTCGCCACGCTCGTCGAGACCTGGGGCCAGGGGGACCGCATCAAGCCCGTCGTCGGTGACCTCACCCAGCCGGGGCTCGGGGTCGAGGTCGACCTCCCGAAGATCGACCACTTCTTCCACCTCGCCGCGATCTACGACATGGCCGCCGACGAGGAGCGCAACGCGGCCGTCAACGTGGGCGGCACGCAGCACGCGATCGAGCTCGCCAACCGGCTCGACGTCGGCCGGTTCCACCACGTGTCCTCGATCGCCGTCGCCGGCGTCTACGACGAGGGGACGTTCAACGAGGACATGTTCGACGAGGGGCAAAAGCTCCTGCACCCGTACCACCGGACCAAGTTCGAGTCCGAGCGCCTGGTGCGCGAGCGCGTCAAGGCGCCGCTGCGCATCTACCGCCCGTCGATCGTCGTCGGCAACTCCAGGACCGGCGAGATGGACAAGATCGACGGGCCGTACTACTTCTTCAAGGTGCTGCAGAAGGTCCGGCACGCGCTGCCGGAGTGGTTCCCGCTGATCAGCCTCGAATGGGGCTGGACGAACATCGTCCCGGTCGACTACGTCGCCGCCGCGATCGACCACATCGCGCACAAGGGCGAGCTGGAAGGCAACACGTTCCACATCGTCGACCCCAAGGGCCAGCGCGTCGGCGAGGTGCTCAACACGTTCGCCGAGGCCGGGCACGCGCCGCGCGCGGTCATGCGCATCGACCGCCGCGCGCTGCAGAACCTGCCCAAGGGCGTGATGTCGTTCGCGCTCAAGCTGCCGGCGCTCAAGCAGATCCGGCGCAACGTGCTCGCCGACCTCGGCATCCCGGACGAGGTCGTCGACTACATCGCGCTCACCTGCCGCTTCGACTCGCGCGACACCCAGCGCGCACTGCGCGACTCCACCATCACCGTCCCTTCGCTGCCGACCTACGCGCACAAGCTGTGGGACTACTGGGAGCGCGTCCTGGACCCCGACCTCTACAAGGACCACTCGTTCGAGGGCGCGGTCAACGGCAAGACGGTCGTCATCACCGGCGCGTCGTCGGGCATCGGCCGCGCCGCGGCGATCAAGATCGCGGCCGCGGGCGGCATCCCGATCCTCGTCGCGCGCACGCTGGAGAAGCTCGAGGAAGTAAAGAGCGAGATCGAGGCCGCGGGCGGCACGGCGTACGTCGCGCCGTGCGACCTCAGCGACTTCGACGCAATCGACGCGCTCGTGGAGAAGCTGCTCGGCGACCATCCCCGGATCGACATGCTGGTCAACAACGCGGGCCGCTCGATCCGTCGCTCGGTCGCGCTGTCCTACGACCGCTTCCACGACTACCAGCGCACGGTGCACCTGAACTATCTGAGCCCCGTGAAGCTGATGCTCGGGCTGCTCCCGCACATGCGCGAGCAGAAGGGCGGCCACATCGTCAACGTGTCCTCGATCGGCGTGCAGACCAACCCGCCGCGGTTCTCCGCCTACGTCGCCTCCAAGTCCGCGCTCGACGCATTCACGCGCGTGGTGTCCAGTGAGACGGTCGGCGACAACGTGACCTTCACGACGATCCACATGCCGCTCGTGCGCACGCCGATGATCGCGCCGACGAAGATGTACGACTCGTTCCCGACGATCTCGCCCGAGGAGGCCGCCGACCTCGTGTGCGAGGCGATCCGGGCCAAGCCGAAGCAGATCAACACCAAGCTCGGCACGTTCGGCGAGGTCGCGTACGCGCTGGCGCCGAAGGCCGTCGACCAGATCCTGCACCTCGCGTACCGCGTGTTCCCGGAGTCCACGGCGGCCAAGGGCGGCTCGGACGGGGACGACAAGGCGTCCGGCGAGGCGACCGCGCTGGCCTATCTCATGAAGGGCGTGCACTGGTAACCCTGCGCTCCGGCGGGCTCGAGGCCGACTTCGAGCCCGCGGCGGGGATGCACTGCCTGTCCCTGCGCCACGATGGCGAGGAGCTGCTGGCGGACGTGAGCGCCCATGTCCCGGACCGGCCGTGGGCGAGCGGGATCCCGCAGCTGCTGCCGTGGGCGAACCGGCTCGGCGGGTTCTCCTACACGTTCGACGGGACCACGGTGGAGCTGGCCGCGGACGACCTGTACCTCGAGGAGCACGACCTGCCGCTGCACGGCCTGCGCGCAGCGGTGACGGGCTGGGAGGTCCGTCATGCGAGCGGGACACGGCTGGTCGGCGGCCGCCGCTTCGCCGCTCGGGCGTTTCCGTTCGAGCACGACGTCGAGGTGGCCGCCGAGCTGCGCGCGGACACGCTCACGCTCTCGACGTCGCTCACCGCGGGGGAGCGGCCCGTGCCGATCACGTTCGGGCATCACCCGTTCTTCCGGCTCCCCGGGGTGCCGCGCGCGGAGTGGGAGCTCACGCTGCCCGTGGCCGAGCGCATCGCCGTCGACGCGCAGCTGATCCCGACGGGCGAGCGCGTCCCGGCCGGCGACCTGGACGGCCGTCTCGGCGACCGCACGTTCGACGACGGCTTCACCTACGCGGGCGGCCCGTTCGTGCTGGCGGGCGGCGGGCGCCGGATCGAGGTCGTGTTCGAGCAGGGCTACGGCTACGCCCAGGTGTTCGCGCCCGCCGTCGCCGACGTGGTGTGCTTCGAGCCGATGACCGCCCCCGCCGACGCGCTCCGCCACTCGCCGCCCGCTGTTGATGCGGGCGACACGTTCACCGCGCGCTTCAGCGTGAGCATCGTGAAAGCGTCAGACCGCTGACGGAATGTCAGGTAGACCCTGGCGAACCGGACCTACCGGTACTAACCGGCACGGAAGCTTGCAGGCTGGGTACTGGCTCTCGGCGACAATGGCACTCGCTACCGTGCTGGGCAGATCAGCGGTCGGCTTACGGGTTGGCGGGGGCCAAACCTGGAGCGGCCGCGTTTCTGAGGTTCAAGGAAAGGACGCTCTAGATGCGTAGGTCCGCACGGACCACCGGGGTCGCTTTGCTCGCGGTCCTCTCTATCGGACTTGCCGCGTGCGGCGGGGGCGACGGCGACAGCGGCGGAGACGCCAAGAAGACGGCGACGGAGAACACGCCGCCCAAGAACGCCAAGGTCGGCGGCAAGCTGACCGCCTTGTGGACCGGCGACGTCGACTTCATCGATTGCGGCCGCACCTACTTCCAGATGGGCTTGTTCATCTGCTCCGCGACGCAGAAGTCGCTGTACTCGTACAAGCCGGATGACCCGGTCAACATGGTGCCGGACCTCGCCGAGGGCGCGCCGGAGGTGTCCGAGGACGGCAAGACCGTCACGATCAAGATCAAGCAGGGCGTCAAGTACTCGCCGCCGTACAACGAAGAGGTCAAGGCGGCCGACGTCAAGTACGCGATCGAGCGCGGCTTCTTCAACTCCGTGGCCAACGGCTTCACCACGTCCTACTTCAGCGACCTCGAAGGCGCCAAGGTCGGCGTCGACTCGGGCACGACGATCAAGGGGATCACGACGCCCGACGACTACACGGTCGTCCTGAAGTTCAAGCGCCCCGTCGGTGGCGTGATGGCCGCGGGGGCGCTCGCGTACCCGGCGACCGCCCCGGTGCCGGAGAAGTACGCCAAGAAGTTCGACGCCGAGCCGCAGACGACCTACGGCGAGAACCAGCTGGCGACCGGCCCCTACATGATCAAGAACGACGCGTCCGGCAAGGCCATCGGCTATGACCCGGGCAAGCGCATCCAGCTGGTGCGCAACCCGAACTGGGACAAGTCGCTCGACTTCAGGCCGGCGTATCTCGACGAGATCGACAACCTTCAGGGCAACGACGACGCCGGCATCGCCATCCGCCGCATCGTCGACAACGAGGGCATGATCAGCGGCGACCTGACGGTTCCGCCGGAGAACGTCAAGCAGGCGCTCGACAACACGCCCGATCAGCTCAAGCTCGCGCCGCCGATCGGCGGCCGCTGGGTCTCGCTCAACACGACGATCAAGCCGTTCGACGACATCAACGTGCGCAAGGCGATCATCGCCGGCATGGATCGCAACGCGCTGGTGCTGACCCGCGGCGGCACGACGGTCGGCGACGTGGCGACGCACTTCCTCCCGCCCGGAACGGCCGGCTTCGACCAGGCCGGCGGCATGAAGGGCACCGGCGTGGACTTCATCTCGCCTGACGGCAAGCCGCTGCCGGAGGTGTCCGCGAAGTACTTCAAGGCCGCGGGCTACGCGTCCGGGAAGTACGAGGGCACCGAGAAGCTCCTGATGGTGGGCTCCAACGCCACCGTGCCGGCCAAGACCGCCGAGGTGGTCAAGGACAGCCTGGAGAAGATGGGCTTCCAGGTGACGATGCGTCTGGTCGCGCCGCAGACGATGTACACGCGCTATTGCAACGTGCCCAAGGCCGAAGTCGCCGTCTGCCCGAACGTCGGCTGGATCCGCGACTTCGCGGATGGTCAGACGATGCTCGCCCCGACCTTCGCCGGCAAGAACATCCTGCCGCAGGGCAACTCGAACTGGTCGGAGCTCGACGACCCGAAGATCAACGAGGCGATCGACAAGGCCGAGGTGGCTCCGGTCAAGGAGCGTGCGCAGCTGTGGGCTGAGGTCGACCGGATGGTCACCGAGAGCGCTGCCGCCATCCCGTGGATCTGGGACAAGCAGGCGCTGATCCAGTCGGCGAACGTCAACGGCGTCGTCGCGGAGTACAACTCCCAGTGGGACCTCGCCTTCACGTCGCTGAAGTAGTTTGCGTTCGGGTTAACCCGAGACTTTGCGGCCCCGCATCCCGCGGGGCCGCTTTGTTTAACCCCCGCATAGGGTCGGCTTCAGAGTCGCTTAGGGATGTGTCCGATGCTCCCCGCCATGCCCACCGCTTCGCCGCCGACCCCGGACGGACGCGAGCTCGGCGACGGCCTCGGAATCTTTCTCCAGCGCATCGCCCGCACGCGGCTCCTGACCCCCGCTGAAGAGCTCGAGCTCGCCCGCCGCATCGAGCGCGGCGACCTTGAAGCCAAGGACCGCATGATCGAAGCCAACCTGCGACTCGTCGTGCACCTCGCCAAGCGTTTCCAGCGCGAGGACTCCGGCATGACGTTGCTCGACCTGATCCAGGAAGGAACGATCGGGCTCGTGCGCGCCGTGGAGAAGTTCGACCACCGGCGCGGCTTCCGCTTCTCCACCTACGCGACGCTCTGGATCCGCCAGGCCATCGGCCGCGCCATGTCAGAGAAGGGCCGCACCGTGCGCCTGCCCGTGCACGTCGGCGACCGCGTCCGCAAGCTGCAGGCCGTCGAGCGCCGCCTGGCCATGTCGCTGGGCGCCACGCCGACGTCGGTCGAGCTGGCCGACGCCCTCGAGTGGACCGAGGCCGAGGTGGCCGACGTCCGCCGCATCGCCATGGCGCCGGTCTCGCTCGAGGCGCCCGTGGGCGACGACGGCGACGCCGAGCTCGGCCACCTGCTCGCCGACGAGGGCCCCACGCCCGAGGAGTCCGCCGCGGTCTCCCGCATGCACGCCGACCTCGGCACCGTGCTCGCTGGGCTGGGCGGCCTGGAGCGCCGCGTGCTCGAGCTGCGCTTCGGCCTCGGCGCCGAGGCCCCGCACACGCCCGGCCAGGCCGCGCGCGTGCTCGGCATCACCCCCCGCCGCGTGCGCTGCGCCGAGGACCGCGCGCTGCGCCACCTGCGTGCGTCGCCGGCCACCGGCGCGCTGCGCGACGCCGCCTGACCCGCTCCGAGGCGAACGAACGTCCCGCCCCTGCAGGGACGTTCGTTTCCGCGGCCCCGGGGTGCCGCCATCGCCCGCCGACAAGACGGCCGGTGGCGGCACCCCCGACCCGCGTCGCGCTCCGCGCGTCTCTCCGGCGCGTCCTGAGCGCGGCCACGCCATGATTCGCGCGTGGCCGGCCGCTACGCCCTGATCGCCGCACCCGCCGACGACGAGGACGCCACCGCGCTCGCCGGCCTGCTCGGCGATCCGCGCCGCGGCGGGTACACCGTGGAGCGGGCGCAGGACGGCGAGGCGGTCATGCGCTTTCTGGCCGCGCGCACGCCGACGGACGTCGTGCTCGTCCACACCGACCGCGTCCCCGTGGACCCCGAGGCACTCGCCGCCTGCCGCAGCACCCACGTGCTCGTGATCGCCGCCGGCCGCCGGCTCGCGCCCGAAGCGGGTCCGGGCCGCGCGGTCCTCGCCGGCGCGTCCACGCGCGCGATCGTGCGCGTGCTGCGCGACGGCAGGGCCGACGGGAACGCCGACGGGGACATCACCGCGCGCGAGCTCCACAACCGGCTCGCGCACACGATGACGCTCGACTTCCGCGACGAGCTCGAGACGCCGTTCGTGGTCACGCACACGCAACGCCACGCGCGGGCCCGCGAGCGCGAGCTGCGCCGCAACCGCCGCGAGCACCGGCAGGAGCTCAGCGTGCGGTCGCTGCGCGTCGCCGCGGCGGCCGGAGGCGTCGCGCTGCTGGGCTCGCTGCCGCTGATGTGGGTCTTCGGCGGCAGCGGCCTCGAGTACGCGTTCGCCGGCGACACGGCGTGGCCGTCGCGGATCGCCCCGCTGCTGTGCCTGCTCACGGCGCTCACCGGCTTGGGCTTCGCGGCCACCCGCCACGGCGACACGGCGCTGGCCGCGCTCGTGAGCGCGAGCGTGGGCGGCATCTACGGCCTCATGGACCGCTTCGCCGAGCCGGACCTCGGCCTGGGCGTGCTGATCGCCTTCCTGGCCCTCGCGCTGCTCGCGCTCAGCTCCCTGAGAGCGATCCTCAGACGCCTGGAGTACGTCGGAACCGCCGCGTTCGGCGCCGCGTGTCTCGGCTACCAGGTCGTCGGTCCGCGCAGCGTCGGCGTCATCGTGGTAGCCGTCTTCCTTCTCGCCGCCGGCCTCGTCGGCACCCGCAACGTATGAACCGCTACGCCTTGATCGCCGCTCCCGACGCGCAACCGCTCGCGCGTGCGCTCCGTGCCCGCGGCGGGTTCGAGGTGGAGCGCACGACCGACCCGGCGGCGATCGAGGCGTTCCTCGCTGCGCGGCGCAAGGACGACGTGGTGCTCGTCCACTTCGCCGGTGTCGCGGCCCCGGCGGGCTTCGCGCGCTGCCGCAGCCAGGCGTTGCTGGCCGTGTTGGGCGACGACGTCGAGCTGCGGCCGGCGGAGGGGCAGGCCGTCATCAGGGGCGTCCCGACCCGCGCGCTCACGGACGCGCTCACCGGCGCCGACCGCAACGGCAACGGGCGGATCAACGCCAACGAGCTGTTCCGCTTCCTGCACGACCACGCGCCTGAGGGGTCCGAGCCGGTGATGGACAACCGGCTGCGTGAGCCCTACCGCGTGGCCGACGTCCGTAGACGGCGGTGGCCGCATTGGCTCGACGTGACAGTCGGCGGCGCGTCCTCGCGCTGGTCGCGGCGATGTACCTGTTCGTGTTCACCGACATCAAGACGCGCGACGTGCACTTCAACCTCGCGATGGGGGCGATGGGTGCGCTGGTGGCGGCCTTCACGCTCGTCGGCCCGGGCTGGATCCCGATGCTGGCCGGGGCGGGCTCGATGGTGCTCCTGACCGGATTCGAGCTCGCCCGGCTGCACAACCTCAACGGCGCCGCCGAACGCGGCGGCGCCTGACGTTCACTCGCTCGAAGCGCTCGCCTCGGCCGCGGCCGAGGCGTGCGCGGCCATCAGCTCGCGCTGGACGTTGCGCTCCTCGCCGCCGTCCGGCGTGCGCCGCGTCCACTCGCCGTCCGTGCCGAGCTCCCACGAGTTCGTGTTGTCGGCGAAGCAGCGGTCCAACGTGTCCAGCAGCTCCGCGCGCAGCGACTCGTCGCGCACCGGCGTGAGGAGCTCGACGCGCGTGTCCAGGTTGCGTGGCATCAGGTCGGCCGAGCCGATGTAGACGAGCGGGTCGTCGGGACGGTCGAAGGCGAAGATGCGCGAGTGCTCGAGGAAGCGCCCGACGACCGAGACCACGCGGACGTTCTCCGACACGCCCGGGACGCCCGGCTTCAGACAGCAGATGCCGCGCACGTTGATCTCGACCTCGACGCCGGCCTGCGAGGCGCGATACAGCGCCCGGATGCTCTCCTTGTCCACGAGCGAGTTCATCTTCAGGCGGATTCGGCAGGCCTGGCCCTCGGCGTGCGCGGCGATCGTCTTGTCGACCTCGTCGATGAAGCCCTGGCGCATGTGCGCTGGCGCGACGAGCACCTTGCGGTAGCCGCGCGGCCGGGCGAACCCGGTCAGGAAGTTGAACATGTCGGCGACGTCGTTGCCGAGCTGCTCGTCGCACGTGAACAGGCCGAAGTCCGTGTACAGGCGCGCGGTCTTGGCGTTGTAGTTGCCGGTGCCGACGTGCAGGTAGTGGCGCACGCCGTCGCCCTCGCGGCGCACCACGAGGATGCACTTGGCGTGCGTCTTGAGGGCGGGAAGGCCGTAGACGACGTGCACGCCCGCCTCTTCCAGCGCGCGGCCCCACTGGATGTTCGCGCGCTCGTCGAAACGCGCCTTGACCTCCACGAGGCACACGGCCTGCTTGCCACGCTCGGCGGCGCGGATCAGCGCCGGCACCAGCGGCGAGTCGTCGCTCGTCCGGTACACCGTCTGCTTGATCGCGAGCACTTCCGGGTCGTTGACGGCCTGCTCGACGAAGCGCTCGACCGAGCTCACGAACGAGTCGTACGGATGGTGCAGGAGGATGTCGCGCTTGCGCATCGCGCCCAGCACGTCCGGCTGCTCGTCCTCGTCGGGCTGCAGCAGCGGCTGCGTGACGGGCGACCACGGCGGGTCGCGCAGCTCGCTGAAGCCGGGCAGGCCGACGATCGCCCACAGGTCCTTGAGGTCGAGCAGCGAGTCGACCTCGAACACGTCCTCGGGCTCGACCTCCAGCGCCCGCGTGATCTGCTCGCGGATCGGCGCGCTCATGCCCGCCGAGACCTCCACGCGCACGGTCTCGCCGAAGCGCCGGGCGCGCAACTCCTCCTCGACGGCCTGCAGCAGGTCGTCGGCCTCGTCGGACACCGTGAAGTCGGCGTCGCGCGTGACCCGGAAGACGGCGTGGTCGAGGATCTCCATGCCCGGGAAGAGCACGTCGAGGTTCTCGGCGATCAGCTCCTCGAGCGTCACGAACGTGCGCCCGTCGACCGGCACGAAGCGGGGCAGCATCTCCTTGGGCACCTTCACGCGGGCGAACGTCTCGACCTCGGTGACGGGGTCGCGCACGATCACGCCGAGCGACAGCGACAGGTTGGAGATGTACGGGAACGGCCGCCCGAGCCCGACCGCCAGCGGCGTCAGGACCGGGAAGATCTGGCGCCGGAAGCGCTCGTCCAGGGTCCGGCGCTCGCGGCTCTGGATCTCGTCGTAGCCGACGATGCGGATGCCGTGCTCGGCCAGCGCGGGCCGCAGCTCGCGGTGCAGGCAGCGCGACTGGCGCTGCGTGTGCTCGCGCACCAGCCTCCGGATGGCGTCGAGCGTCTCACTCGGCGTGCGCCCGTCCTGCAGCGGCTTCTGGATGCCGGCCTCGATCTGGTCGTGCAGACCGGCGACGCGGACCATGAAGAACTCGTCCAGGTTGGAGGAGACGATCGCGAGGAACTTCAGGCGCTCGAGCAGCGGGACGCTGGGGTCCTCGGCGAGCTGCAGCACGCGATCGTTGAACTCCATCCACGAGGTCTCGCGATTGAAGTAGAGGCCCGGATCCTTGAGATCCGGGGCAGGCGGTGTCGCAGGCGGACTGGTGACGTCGGTCACATCGGGCATCATCGCACCCGGCGTCCGGGATCAGTGAATGAGTTGTTACATCCCTGCCAGATCAAGCAACACACCTTCTCGTAGGCCGCCGCGGGCGATGTGGAGCGGCTGTCCGAGCAGGCGGCCGGCGGCCTCCAGCGCGAGCAGGCCCGCCGGCATCAGCCGTACCCGCTGGGGATCGAGCGCGAACCGCGCGGCCACGTCCACGGCCGGCCCGCGCGTGAGCTCGCCGAGCGCCGCCGCGAGGCTCTCGCGGCCGAGCACATCGCCCACCAGCCGCCGCAACGAGGCGGCGCTGCCGCCCACCGCGACCGCGACGTCGACCGGCGGCGGCACGGTCGTGGCCAGCATCTGCGCCGCGTGGTAGCGGACCTCGTCGAGCTGGTCGGGAGAAGGCGGGTCGTCGCCGAGGTAGGCGTCGGCGAGAAAGCCGGAGCCGAAGGCGAACGAGCGCCACCACTCCACGCCGCCGTCGACCGTCCCGACCGCGATCTCGGTCGAGCCGCCGCCCACGTCGACGACCGCGACGCGCCCTTCGAGCCGCTCCGGCAGCGTCTTCGTCGCCCCTAGGAACGCGAGCCGCGCCTCCTCCTCGCCGTCGAGCACCGCCACGTCCACGCCGCCGTACTCGCGCATCGCGCGGCAGAACTCCTCACGGTTGGCCGCGACGCGGATGCAGGCGGTGGCCACCGCGCGAATCGATTGCGCGCCAGCTTGCTCGGCGAGCGAGACCTGCTCGGCCACCACCCCGGCGTTCTCGGCGATCCGGGCCGCCGGAATCGCACCACCGGGCGCGAGCCCGCGGCCCAGCCGGGTGAACGCGCGCCGCTGTAATAGCTCTGTCAGGCGGCCGTCGCGGGCG
The DNA here is from genome assembly GCF_003344625.1 of Solirubrobacter deserti. Classification (GTDB taxonomy): domain Bacteria; phylum Actinomycetota; class Thermoleophilia; order Solirubrobacterales; family Solirubrobacteraceae; genus Solirubrobacter; species Solirubrobacter deserti. The sequence goes on from NZ_QPKJ02000011.1 coordinate 47,194, forward strand.
TCCGCAACCAGCACGCGGGTGGTGTTCGTGCCGATATCTATGCAGCCGCAAACCATGGAAACGCCCGCGATGTTGCCATGATGGGAACGATGACGAGCGGCGTCCCCGCGATCGAGGTCACTGGACTGAGCAAGGCGTACGGCTCGCTGGCGGCGTTGCGAGGAGTCGATTTCACCGTGGCGCGCGGCGAGGTGTTCGGGCTGCTCGGGCCCAACGGGGCGGGCAAGACGTCGTGCGTCGAGGTGCTCGAGGGCTACCGCGACCGTGACTCCGGCGAGGTCCGCGTGCTCGGCTTGGACCCGAAGGATCGCGCGTTGCGCGCCCGGGTCGGCATCGTCCTTCAGAGCTGCGGCACCTATCCGCACCTGACCGTCCGCGAGACGGTCGCGCACTGGGCGGGCATGTACCCGCGCCCGCGGCAGGTGAGCGAGGTGCTCGCGCTCGCCGGCCTCGACGACTGCGCCGACCGTCGCGCGCGGACGTTGAGCGGCGGCCAGGCGCGCCGGCTGGACTTCGCGCTCGCGCTGGTGGGCGACCCGGAGCTGATCTTCCTCGACGAGCCCACCACCGGCTTCGACCCGGCCGCCCGCCGCGCGGCCTGGGACGTCATCCGCGCGCTGCGCGACCTCGGCAAGACCGTCGTGCTCACCACGCACTACCTGGACGAGGCGCAGGCGCTGGCCGACCGCGTCGCGATCCTGCAGGACGGGTTGATCCTGGCCGAGGGCCCGCCGGACCAGCTCGGCGCCTCCCGCTACCGCGTCGCCTGGCGCGCGAGCGACGGCACGCTGGAAGAGCGCTTCACCGAGGACCCGACGGCGCTGCTGCACGAGCTGACCGCCGACGCGCTCGCCCGCGGCGAGACGCTCGAAGACCTGAGCGTCACCCGCCCGTCACTGGAGGACGTCTACCTGGAGCTCACGGAGGCCGTCGCGTGACCGCAGCCGTGCCCTGGTGGGGCGCGGCGTGGCGGCAGTTCCGGCTCGAGCGCCGGATGTTCTGGCGCAATCCGTCCGCGGCGTTCTTCGGCGTCCTGCTGCCGCTCGGGCTGCTCGCGATCTTCGGCGCCGTGTTCGCGGGGCGTGACGAGGACCTGGACGTGATCGTGCCCGGCATCGCCGGCATGAGCGTGATGTCGGCGACGTTCACGTCGCTCGCCTACAACCTCACGACGCTGCGCGAGCGCGGCATCCTCAAGCGCCTGCGCGGGACGCCGATGCCAACTTCGGCCTACCTCGCCGGCCTCGCCGGCAACGCGGTCGCCAACGCCGCACTGCAGCTCGTGATCGTCATTCTCGCCGGACACTTCATCCTCGGCGTCGAGTGGCCGCGGGACTGGGGCTCGATGCTGACCTTCGCGGCCGCGGGCGTCGTCTGCTTCACGTTCCTCGGCGTGGCGCTCGCGCACGCGATCCCGAACCCGGAGTCCGCACCCGCGTACGTCAACGCGGTCTTTCTGCCGCAGATCCTGATCGCGGGCGTGTTCTACGACGCCGACGAGGCGCCCCAGATCGTCCGCGACATCGCGCAGGCGCTTCCCCTCACCCATCTGGTCGAAGGGCTCTCGGGCGCGATGATCGACGGCGAGAGCGTCGCCACCAACGCCGTCTCACTACTCATCCTGGGCTTGTGGGGCCTCGCCGGCGCCGTCCTGGCGGTGCGCGGCTTCTCGTGGGAAGCCCGCCGCGATCAGTGAATGTTGCACGCGGTCCGGCCGACGCGATAGGGTCACCGTACGAACAACCCGTCCAAGGAGAGGGATGGCGGCCTTATCGGGCTGGAAGCAGTTGGTCGTCGCGCTCGCGATCGCGGGCGTCCTCATGGTCATCATCCGTCTTGCCGGCGTGCCCGGAGCGTGGGCTCCGTTGGTGATCGGCGGCGCGCTCGGGCTGATGACGGCAGTGGTGGCCGGAGCACCCGGCCGCGACGAGAGCTGATTGCGGCCCGCTGCGGCGGGCCGTTAGCCTTCGTTGTATGCCCGAGGCACAGATCTCGCCGGTGGCGAATCGCCTCGGCGCCGCTGCACTCACGCTGAGCGACAGCATCCGCGACGCGACCGAGGCCGCGACCGGCATGGCCGGCGGGCTGCCGGCGGCCCTGGTTTCGCTGCACGAGTGGGCGGACGGGCGCTCGGTCGACGTGCTGGCCGGCGCGCTGCGCGTCACCCACTCGCGCGCGGTGCGGGTGGTCGACCAGCTGGAGGCGTCCGGGCTGGCGCGGCGGGAGCCCGACCCCGCGGACGGGCGCCGCGCGCTCGTGCGGATCTCGCCCGCCGGCCGGGAAGTGGCCGAGCGGGCGCTCGCGGCGCGCGCCGAGCTGCTCGAGCGGGTCGTGGCCGACGTGGACAAGCGCGCGCTGGACCGGGTGCTCGACGCGATCTTGCACGCCACCACGACCGAGGTCGCCGCCGCGGCGCGCACGTGCCGCCTCTGTGATGCGCGGGCCTGCGGGCACGAGGAGCGCCGCTGCCCGGTCACGCGCGCCGCGGACCGCTACCGCTAGGGAATCCGCGAAGCGATTCCCCAGCCGAAGTGGCCACGCGCCGGCGAAGCCGGCCGCGGCCACGTGGCGCCGTGGTGCGCGACAATGGTGACATGCGTCACCAACCGGCTCCCGGGCTGACGTGACGTCAGTAACCTGGGACGCCTACGTTCGGCTCTGAGGAGAATCGGCATGGCAGCGACGGAAGCACTGGTGTTCGACGCGGTTCGCACGCCGCGCGGCAGGGGGAAGGTCAACGGCTCGTTGCACTCGACCAAGCCGGTCGACCTGGTGGTCGGGCTGATGCACGAGACGCTCGCCCGGCACGACGGACTTGATCCCAACCGGATCGACGACGTCGTGCTCGGCTGCGTGACGCCGATCGGCGATCAGGGCGCGGACATCGCCAAGACCGCCGCGATCAAGGCGGGCCTGCCGCAGACCGTGGCCGGCGTCCAGCTCAACCGCTTCTGCGCGTCCGGGCTGGAGGCGGTCAACATCGCCGCCCAGAAGGTCGCGTCCGGCTGGGAGGACCTCGTGCTGGCCGGCGGCGTGGAGTCGATGTCGCGCGTGCCGATGGGCTCCGACGGCGGCGCCTGGGCGATGGACCCGGAGACCAACTACGACACGTCCTTCGTGCCGCAGGGCATCGGCGCCGACCTGATCGCGACCGTCGAGGGCTTCTCGCGCGAGGACGTCGACGCCTACGCCGTGCGCTCGCAGGAGCGTGCCGCGGCCGCGACCGAGGCCGGCTACTTCGCCAAGTCGGTCATCCCGGTCGTCGACCTGAACGGCAACACCGTGCTCGACCGCGACGAGCACATCCGCCCGGGCACGACGCTGGACACGCTCGCGTCGCTGAAGCCGTCGTTCGCGATGATGGGCGAGCACGGCGGGTTCGACGCCGTCGCGCTGCAGAAGTACCACTGGGTCGAAGCCATCGATCACGTCCACACGCCGGGCAACTCGTCCGGGATCGTGGACGGCGCGGCGCTGATCACGATCGGCAACGAGAAGACGGGCGCCGAACTGGGCCTCAAGCCGCGGGCGCGCATCGTCGCCACCGCCGTCTCCGGCGCCGACCCGACGATCATGCTCACCGGCCCCGCGCCCGCGTCGCGCAAGGCGCTGGCCAAGGCCGGGCTCACGATCGACGACATGGACCTGATCGAGATGAACGAGGCGTTCGCCGCGGTCGTGCTGCGCTTCGCCAAGGACATGGACGCCGACCTCGACAAGATCAACGTCAACGGCGGCGCGATCGCCATGGGGCACCCGCTCGGCGCGACCGGCGGCATGATCCTCGGGACGCTGATCGACGAGCTCGAGCGCACGCAGCAGCGCTACGGCCTGGCCACGCTGTGCATCGGCGGCGGCATGGGCATCGCGACCGTGGTGGAGCGCGTCTGATGTCGACGATCCGCTGGGAGCAGGACGCCGACGGCGTCGTCGTGCTCACGCTCGACGACCCGAACCAGTCCGCGAACACGATGAACGACGCCTACAAGGCGTCGATGCACGAGACGGTCGAGCGCCTGGAGGCCGAGAAGGACTCGATCACGGGCGTCGTCATCACGTCCGCGAAGAAGACGTTCTTCGCCGGCGGTGACCTCAATGACTTGAAGAAGGCCCGCAAGGAGGATGCCGCCGAGGTCGCGCAGATGGTGCGCGAGCTCAAGGCCGACCTGCGGCGCCTGGAGCGCCTCGGCAAGCCGGTCGTGGCCGCGATCAACGGCGCCGCGCTGGGCGGCGGCCTGGAGATCTGCCTGGCCACGCACCACCGCGTGATCGTCGACGACTCCAAGGCCGTGCTCGGCTTCCCGGAGGTGCAGCTCGGGCTGCTGCCGGGCGCGGGCGGCGTGACGCGCTCGGTCCGCATGTTCGGCATCGCCGACGCGCTCATGAAGCTCCTGCTGCTGGGCACGCGCCACCGTCCGGCGGCCGCCTTGGAGATGGGCCTGGTGGACGAGGTCGTCGGCTCCGTCGACGAGCTCCTGCCCGCCGCGAAGCAGTGGATTTCGTCGAATCCCGAAGCGGTCCAGCCGTGGGACGTCAAGGGGCACAAGATCCCGGGCGGCACGCCGTCGAACCCGAAGTTCGCCGCCAACCTGCCCGCGTTCCCCGCGAACCTGCGCAAGCAGATCAAGGGCGCGAACTACCCGGCGCCGCACCACATCATGGCCGCGGCGGTCGAGGGCGCGCAGGTGGACTTCGACGTCGCGCTGGAGGTCGAGGGCCGCTACTTCGTGGACCTGGTCACCTCGCAGGTGGCCAAGAACATGATCCAGGCGTTCTTCTTCGACCTGCAGGCCGTGCAGGGCTCACGTGGCCGGCCGGAGTCGCTGGAGCCGACGTCCGTGAAGAAGGTCGTGATCCTGGGCGCGGGCATGATGGGCGCCGCGATCGCTTACGTGAGCGCGAGGGCCGGCATCGAAGTGGTGCTCAAGGACGTCTCGCTGGAGGCCGCGCAGAAGGGCAAGGGCTACAGCGAGAAGCTCGTCGAGAAGGGCGTCTCGCGCGGCAAGACCACGCAGGAGAAGGGCGACGCCCTGCTCGCGCGCATCACGCCGACCGCTGACCCGGCCGACGCCGCGGGCGCGGACCTCGTGATCGAGGCCGTGTTCGAGGACCCGGGCGTCAAGGCGCAGGTGATGAAGGAAATCGAGCCGCACCTCGCCGAGGACGCGCTGCTCGGCTCGAACACCTCGACGCTGCCGATCACGCTGCTCGCGGAGAACGTCTCGCGGCCGGCCGACTTCATCGGCCTGCACTTCTTTTCCCCCGTGGACAAGATGCCGCTGCTGGAGATCATCAAGGGCGAGAAGACGAGCGAGGCGGCCGTCTACCGCGCGCTGGACTTCGCCAAGCAGATCTCCAAGACGCCGATCGTCGTCAACGACTCCCGCGGCTTCTTCACCTCGCGCGTGATCGGCACGTTCATCAACGAGGGCATCTCGATGCTCGCCGAGGGCATCCCCGCCGCCTCGATCGAGCAGGCCTCCTCGCAGGCCGGCTACCCGGCGCCCGTGCTGCAGCTCTCGGACGAGCTCAATCTGAAGCTCATGCGGCGCATCCGCAAGGCGTCCGCGGACGCGGCCGGCGACGCGTGGGTCGCGCATCCCGCCGACGCGGTGATCGACCGCATGCTCGACGAGTTCGAGCGCCCCGGCAAGCTCGAGGGCGCGGGCTTCTACGAGTACGCGGACGGCAAGCGCACGCGGCTGTGGCCGGGCCTGCGCGAAGCGTTCCCAGCTGTCGACGACCCGTCCTCGATCAACCTGCGCGACCTCCAGGAGCGCATGCTCTTCATCGAGGCGCTCGAGACGATCAAGTGCGTCGACGAGGGCGTGATCGAGTCCGTCGCCGACGCCAACATCGGCTCGATCATGGGCATCGGCTTCCCGGGCTGGACCGGCGGCGTCCTGCAGTACATCAACGGCTACGAGGGCGGCGTGCAGGGCTTCGTCGCCCGTGCCCGCGAGTTGGCGGAGACGTACGGCGAGCGCTTCGCGCCGCCGGAGTCCTTGGCCGCTCGTACCGAGCCGTTCTACGACGCGGAGCTCGTCACGGCGTAGTTTCGATCCAGGGGTGATGCACGAACCGGTCCCGACAGGACTCGTTCGTTCATCACCCCGCTGTCCGGGCGGCCTTGCGTCGCCGCACGTGATCCTCGACGATGTGCTGCCGGAGCGTGCGCATGTCTTCAGGATGCCTGGGTAGGGCGACGGCGTGACTTCTCTCGCCTCTCCCCCTGACACCGGCACGTTCGACGTCCTCGACCCGAGCACGGGCGAGGTGATCGAGACGCTGCCGGTCGGTGACGTCGACGCCGCGGTGGCCGCCGCCCGGGCCGCGTTCCCGGCGTGGGCGCGGACCGCGCCCGCCGACCGCGCCGCCGCGCTGAAGGCCGGCGCGCGGCGCCTGCGCGAGCACGTCGAGGAGCTCGCCGAGCTGCAGACGCGCGAGGGCGGCAAGCCGCTCGACGACTCGCGCGGCGGGGTCGAGGCGGGCATCGGGGCGATCGAGCAGTACGCCGAGCTGGGGCCGCTGCACCGGGGCAGGGCGCTGCAGGGCGGCTGGGACGCGGTCGACGTGATGCGGTACGAGCCGCGCGGCGTGGTCGCGCTGCTGGTGCCGTGGAACGACCCGGTGGCGATCGCGTGCGGGCAGATCGCAGCGGCGCTGGTGACCGGCAACGCGGTCGTGTTCAAGCCGTCGGAGAAGACGCCGCTGACGGGCGCGCGGATCGTCGAGCTTTTGGATATACCGGGCGCTCTCCAGCTGCTGCAGGGCGACGCGCGCGTGGGGCGGCCGCTCGCCGCGCACGCGGACGTCGACCTGGTCATGCACACGGGCTCGGTGCAGACGGGCCGCGAGATCGCCGACGTGGTGGCGAAGCGCTTCGGCAAGGCGCTGCTTGAGCTCGGTGGCAAGGACGCGCTGATCGTCGACGCCGACGTCGACCCCGAGTGGGCCGCCCAGCAGGCGGCGCTGGGCGCGTTCGCCAACGCCGGCCAGATCTGCACGTCGGTGGAGCGCATCTACGTGCACAAGGACGTCGCCGAGCCGTTCATCGCCGCGCTCGCCAAGGCGGCCGACGAGTGGACGATCGGGCCGCTCATCAACGAGCGCCAGCGCCGGCTCGTCCACGACCACGTCACCGATGCGCTGGAGCGCGGCGCGCGGCTCGTCCGCGGCGGCGCCGTCCCCGACGGTCCCGGCTTCTTCTACCCGCCCACCGTGCTCGTCGGCGGCGACCGCGACGCGCCGCTCCTGCGCGACGAGACGTTCGGCCCGGTCGCGGCGGTGCAGGTCGTCGACAGCTTCGACACCGCGCTCGAGCTCGCCGACCGCACCGAGTACGGGCTCGCCGCCACGGTGCTCACCAAGAACCCCGCGCACGCCCAGCGCGCCGCACGCGAGCTGCAGGTCGGCACCGTGAAGATCAACGCGGTCTTCGGCGGTGCGCCGGGCGGCGCCGCCGAGCCGGCCCGGCTCAGCGGCAGCGGGTTCGGCTACGGCCCCGAGCTGCTCGACGAGCTCACGCGCACGAAGGTCGTGCACATGGGCATCGCGCCCTAGGCCTTCACCTCGATCCAGCCGTCCGTCACCCGCACGTCGAACACCGGCTGCGGGTAGGCGGACGGGCCGCGCTCCACGGCGCCGTCCTCGAGCCGGAACTCGCTCGCGTGCAGCGGGCACACGACGCATTCGCCCTTGAGCTCGCCATCCGCGAGCGAGCCGCTGCGATGCGCGCAGCGGTCGTCGAGCGCGTGGATGCGGCCGTTGCGACGCGCGAGCACGATCGCTCGGCCTTCGACCTCGACGCCGCGCAGCTCGCCCTCGAGCAGCGCCGCGTCGTCGAGCACGGCGGTCCACTCCTCCGGGCCCGACGCGAAGACCGTGTTGTCCACGCCGACGCCCTCGGCGTAGGAGAGATGGCCGCCGAGGTGACCGCCGACGGTGACGGCGCCCATCCCCGCCAGGCTGAGCGCGACGCCGCGGCCGTGGCTGCCCGCGCGGCGGGCCGCCAGTGACGCGCCGAACAGGCCGAGCGCCGCGACGTTGGCCAGCGCGTGCACCGCGCCGACACGGCGGACGCTGTCACTCGCGGGCGTGGTGTCGGACCAGTCGTTGAGCCCGCTCGCCGCGGTCGGCAGCGACGCCAGCAGACCGGCCGCGATGAGCCGCCTGGCCGCCGGCCGCGACTGCTGCCCGCCGACGAAGTCGAGCAGCGTCGCCGAGCTCCAGGTCCCGATCGGCACGACGATCATCAGCGGATGCGCCGCGTGCCCGATCGGCACGCCGCTCAGCGCGTCCTTGACCGGACCCTTCGGGATCGCCCCGCGGGCCCACTTGGCCACGGCCTCAGCCGGGCCGTCGAGGGCGGCCACCTCCCCCAGGCGCTCGACGAGACGGTGCAGGCGCGGGCGGGCGGCGGGCTGGGTGCTCATGTCCGAGCGCTACCCATTTCGAATCTTCAACCGACTGGTTGACAATGTGCTACTCTCAACCACATGGTTGAGGATCTGGACGCGGTCTTCCACGCGCTCTCCAGCGAGCCGCGCCGGGCGATGCTCGACGCGCTCACCGCCGGGGAGCGCACCGTGGGCGACCTGGCGGCGCCGTTCGAGATGTCGGTCGCCGGCGTCTCCAAGCACCTGAAGGTGCTCGAGGGCGCCGGGCTGGTCGAGCGGCGCGCCGAGGGCCGGACGACCATCTGCGCGCTGCGCGCCGCCCCGCTCGCCGACGCGAGCGCCTGGGTGCGCACGTACGAGCGCTTCTGGGAGGACGCCCTCGATCGCCTGCAGAAGCTGGTGGAGGAATGAGCCGCTTCGCCGTGCAGGTGGCGCGGGTCGTGCGGGCGCCGCGGGTGAAGGTCTACCGCGCCTTCCTGGACCCCGAGCTGGTGGCGCGCTGGCTGGCGCCGGAGGACTCGATCGTCTCGACCGCGACGGTCGACGAGCGCGTCGGCGGCGTCCATCGCGTGGAGATGCTCACGCCGTCCGGCGAGGCGCACATGTTCGACAGCGTCATCTCCGAGCTCGTGCCGGACGAGCGCATCGTCCTGATCTTCAAGTTCGCCCCCAACGCCGAGGAGACGGTGCTGACCGTGACCCTCCGCGACGTCCCGGGCGGCACCGAGGTGGTCCTCGAGCACCGCAACATCACGGCCGAAGGGCCGCTGAACGAGCAGTCGGTCGACGCCGGCTGGAACTCCGTGCTGGACAAGCTGGAAGGAGTCGCACATGCCCTCTGAAGCCCGCCTGAAGCTGCTCGCGCGCGAGAAGGAGCTCACCCGCCTCAGCGACGAGCTCGCGCGCGAACGCGCCGCGCTGCCGTGGGAGGAGGTGACGGCCGACTACGTGTTCGACACCGAGCACGGGCCGCGCACGCTCGCCGAGCTGTTCGACGGCCGCTCGCAGCTGATCGTCTACCACTTCATGTTCGGCCCCGACTGGGACCAGGGCTGTGCGAGCTGCACGTCGATCGCGCACCACATGGAGCTGCCGCGCGTCTACCTCGAGAACCACGACGTGACGTGGACCGCCGTCTCGCGCGCGCCGCTGGAGAAGCTGCTCGCCTACCGCGAGCGGATGGGCTGGACGTTCCCGTGGGCGTCCTCGCACGGGTCGGACTTCAACTTCGACTTCGGCGTGTCCTCGACCGCGGAACGTCCACTGCGCGAGTACAACTTCCGGCCCATCGAAGACCCCTACGAGGAGCTGCCGGGGATGAGCGCGTTCGCGCTGCGCGACGGCAAGGTCTTCCACACCTACTCGGCCTACGAGCGCGGCCTGGACGCCGTGTGGGGCATCTACCACTGGCTGGACCGCGCGCCGCTCGGCCGCAACGAGGCCGAGGGCTACTGGTTCAAGCGCCCGGACGAGTTCGCCGCCGCGGTGTCGTGACGCTCGCCCACGTCGGCGGGGTGCCCGTCGAGGAGCTCGTCCCGCTCGCGCTCGCGAGCAGTGCGATGGTCACCCACGCGCTGCGCCGGCTCAGAAGCCGGGTTAGGTCGAGTATCTCCGGGCGCTGGGTAGAGAGCGACTCGTGCACGTGCTCGGGTCGGCGTTGCGGCGGTTCTGGGAGCAGAACATGTTCCACCACGCCGCGGCGCTCACCTACCACGCGCTCCTCGCCCTGTTCCAGGTGATCCTGCTCGGCGTCGCGCTGCTCGGCCTGCTCGGGACCGCCGGGACGGTCGACGACGCGCGCCGGTTCCTGGTGGACCGCGGCGCCGATCCCGACGTGGTCGGCGCCGTCACCGCCGCCGGGCGCCACGCCATCGAAGCGCGTGGCGCCTCCGCCGCCGCGCTCGCGGTCGCCGTCGTGTTCGCGCTCTTCATCGCCTCCTCGGCGTATCTCGCCGCGACGGTCGCGTTGAACGTGGTCGTCGAGGCGCGCGACGACCGCAACCCGTTCCGCCGTCGCGCCTGGGCGCTGTTCGCGGCCGGCGTCGGCATCCTGCTCGCTGTGGGCGCCGTCATCGCCGTGTTCCTCGGCGGCACCCTGGCCGAGGAGACGGCGGAGGTGTTCGGGCTCGGCGACACGGCGGCCTCGGCCTGGCGGTTCGCGCGCCTGCCGCTCGCCGCCGTGCTCGCCATGACCGGCTTCGCGTGGATGTACTACTCGGCGCCGACCGTCGACGACCCGCGGTGGAAATGGATCTCCGCGGGTGCGTGCGTCGCGGTCGCGGTGTGGCTGGTGGCCTCGATCGGCCTGTTCCGGTTCGTCGCCGCGTTCGGCACCTACAACGCCACCTACGGCACGTTCGCGACCGCGATCATCCTCGCCGTCTGGCTGTGGCTCACGAGCGCCGCGCTCCTGCTGGGCGCGGAGGTCAACGCCGCGGGCCGCTACGCCGACGACCACTCGCACCCGCTCAGCCGCTCCGGACACAGCCCGGAGACCGCGCAGCACGAAGCGGCCCGCACGGAAGGCCGCTAGCCCAGCAGCCGGGCCACGCCCTCGGCGAGCCGCTCCGGCGGCTCCGCGGCGAACGTGAGCCGCACGAACGGACCGGGCGGCTCGGCGGCGAAGAACGGCCGGCCGGGCGAGACGATCACGCCGCTCGCCGCCGCCCGCGCGGTCAGCTCGCGGTCGTCGGTGCCGGGTTCGAGCGGCACCCACAGGTTCATCCCGCCCGCCGGCACGTCGACCGGCACGGGGAGCGCCGCCGCGAGCGCGTCTCGCCGCTCGCGCAGGACTTTGCGCAGCCTGCGCAGGTGCGCCCGCCACGCCGGCGCACCGACCAACTCCAGCGCCGCCTCCTGCAGCGGCCCGGTGACGAACAGGTCCTCGACGATCCGCGCCGCCCGAAGTCGCGCCGCCGCCGGTCCGCGCGCGGTGACGGCCGCGATCCGCATGCCGGGCGCCGACGCCTTCGTGAGCGAGCGGATGTGCACGACATGCCCGTCCACGTCATCTTTGAACAGGGGGCTCGGCGCGTCTTGCTGGAGCGCGAAGTCGCGGAACGCGTCGTCCTCGATGATGAAGGCGCCCGCGGCGCGCACGGCGGCCAACACGTCGGCGCGACGCTCGGCGGCCAGTGTCGCGCCGTGCGGGTTCGCGAACACCGGTTGCAGGTACACGACGCGGGCGCCGGACGAGGCGAGCGCGTCGGCGAGGAGATCCGGGCGGACGCCGTCGCGGTCGGCGGGCACGGGCACCGGCACGAGGCCCTGGGCCCGGGCGGTGACCAGCGCGCCGAGGTAGGTCGGCGACTCGACGACGATCGGCGCTCCCGGCGCGGCCAGGCCGCGGAAGCACGCCGCCAGCGCGGCCTGGCCGCCCGGCGTGATCAGCACGTCGCCGCTGCTCGCACCGACCTCGGCCGCGAAGTGCGCGCGCAAGCCCGTCAGGCCCGCCAGCGGCAGGCGGTCCCACGCGCCCGGGCGGCGCGCCGCGCGCGCCAGTGCACCGCCGAGCAGCGCCGTCGGCTGCAGCTCGGTCGGCAGGTAGCCCGAGGACAGCACGAGCGCGCCGGCGGGCGGCGGGCGCAGCAGCGTCTCCAGCGCGTCGGCGTCGATCGAGCGCGCGCCCAGCGGCACCGCCTGCCACGCCGGGTCGGGGACGACCGGCTCGCCCCGCGGCGCCACGAACGTCCCGCGCCCCGGCCGCGCCTCCACGAGCCCGCGCGCCACCAGCGCGCTGATCGCGCGCTGCACCGTCGCCGGCCCGGCGCGGTGGCGGGCCATCAGCTCGCGCACCGACGGCAGCCGCGCGCCCGGCGCCGCCGAGGCCACTTCGGCCTCGAGGGTTGCGATGACGGCTCCCGCTGCGTTATCGTCAAGCATGAGTAACGGCAGTAACGCTACTGGCACAACGTCGATAACGCAACGCGGCGTCGTCTGGGGGTTCGTGGGCGTGCTCGCGTTCTCGTTCAGCCTGCCGGCGACGCGCGTCGCCGTCGAGGATCTGGACGCGACGTTCGTCGGCCTGGGCCGCGCGCTGGTCGCCGCCGCGCTCGCCGCCGCGTTCCTACTGGCCACGCGCGCGCCGCGGCCCGCGCGCAAGGACCTCCCCCGCTTCCTGATCGTCGGCCTGGGCGTGGTGATCGGCTTCCCGCTGTTCACGTCGCTCGCGCTCAAGCACCTGGAGTCCGCGCACGCGAGCGTCGTCGTCGGCCTGCTCCCCGCCGCGACCGCCGTGTTCGCCGTCCTGCGCGCGAACGAGCGCCCGTCCAAGGCGTTCTGGCTGTCCGCCACCGCCGGCCTCGTCGCCGTGCTGGCGTTCGCCGCCACCCAGGGCGTGAGCGGCATCGCGGCCGCGGACTTGCTCGTGCTCGCCGCGGTCGCGTCGGCGGGGCTCGGGTACGCGGAGGGCGGCGCGCTCTCGCGCACCTACGGCGGCCCGCAGACGATCAGCTGGGCGCTGCTCGTCACCGCGCCGTTCCTGATCGTCCCCGTCGCGCTCGCGGCCCGCGAGCCGATCCACGCCGATGCGGAGGCCTGGCTCGGCTTCGCCTACGTCAGCGCCGTGAGCATGTTCCTCGGCTTCTTCGCCTGGTACCGCGGCCTCGCACTCGGCGGCGTGGCCAAGATCGGCCAGACCCAGCTCGTCCAGCCCGTGCTCACGCTGATCTGGTCCGCGCTGCTGCTCAACGAGCATGTCACGGCCGCGATGGTCGTCGCCGCGCTCGCGGTCGTCGCCTGCGTGCTGGCGACCCAGCGCACGCGGGCGTCGGCGCAGGAGGGTCGGGCGCCCGTCAGCGCACGGCGGCTCGCAGGTCGCGAGCGACCTGCGCAGCCGTGAGCGCGCCGTCGTAGAGGCGGACGTCGTCGAGCCGCCCGGTGAACCCCTCGAAGCGCAGGGCCTGGCCGGCGCGCGGGATGCCGCCGGTGTGGCGTGTGCTGCCGGCGAGCCGGCCGTTGCGGTAGACGCGAAGGGACGCGCCGTCGTAGGTCATGGCGACGTGCGTCCAGCGGCGCTTGGGCACCGAGGCGCGGGCACTGCGCGCCCCGACGTGGACGCCGGTGCTGGAGAGCCCGAAGGCGCTGCCGCGGCGCGCGATCCAGCCGGCGCGCGTGACGTAGACCCACGCCTCGAGCGTGAGCGCGGTGAGCTGCGGCGGGCGCATGCTGAGGTGGTGGCGTCGATCCATGCGGAACGCCTTGCCGTGGCGTCCGGCCACGCAGTCGCGCCCGGCCCGGTCGTCGAAGCCCCACGCGCCCAGCAGCCGCGGCTCCGCGGGGAACCCGCCGAGATCGGGCGGCGCGACGATACCCGGCGGTGCGCCGCACGGCGCGGCGCACGGAGCGACGCCCGTGCACTCGCCGGACGCCGAGCGCACGGCCGGCGGCGCGCACGGCTCGGGCGTCGGGGTGGGCGTCAGCTCGGGCTCCGGCGTCGTCTCGGGCTCGGGCTCGGGGGTCGGCTGGGGCTCGGGTTCCGGCGTCGGCTCGGGCTCCGGCTCCGGCTCGCGGTCGGCCCACACCCCGCCGGACACGTGACCGTCCGTGCCGCTCACGGGCGGCAACCACGACGCGGGCAGCGCGGGCAGCGCGACGGCCGCCACCTCGCCCGGCCCCGCCGCGGCGGCGCGGTCCCGCCACGCCAGCACGCCCGCCGACGCCGGCGGGTGGTGCACCGCCAGCCAGTAGGTGCGGGCCGCTTCGATCGGGACCCCGGCGTCCAACCACGCGGTGTTCCAGGCGTCCGCGGCCGGCGCGGCGACCGTGCCGCTCGCGAGCAGCGTGCCGGGGCGGCCGTCCGCGTCCGCATACAGGCCCAGTACCACCCGTGAGGCCGTGCTCGCGCCGTCGAGGAAGAGCCGCAGCGAGTGGGCCGTGTGCGTCGCCGCGGCGGTCATCGCGTAGATCGCACCGTGCCCGGGCGCGGCGGTGGCGACGTGGGCGCCGACGACCTCGGCGCCGGCGAGGCTGCTCCGCGGCGGCCGGGTGAAGCGCGCGGTGTAGGTCGCCGCACCCGACGCGGGAGCGGTCAGCGTTCCCGTCGGCGAGACGCCGTCGCTCCAGCCCGCGAACGTGTACGTGCCGTCCCCGAGCGCCTGGGACGCGGCCGCGCCGACCGAGTTCCGCGACCGCGCGAGCACCGTGCGGGTGAACGGCGTCACCGCCCGCTCGTCGCCCAGCACCACGGCCAGCCCGGGCGGATCGCTCGTCATGGTCAGGTCGACCGTGCGCGGGTCCAGCCGCGCGACCCTGGTCGTCGTGAGCCCGGCGGCGTCCCGCGCGGTCAACGACAGCTCCAGGTGCGACGGATACTCGTGATCGGGCGCGACGAAGGCGGCGGACGCGGTGTCCGTGTACGTCTGCACGGGGTGGGTGTGGCACTGCGACGCGTCCGTGCGCGCGCAGTGACGGATCGCCAGCGACCACGTCAGCGCCGAGGCCGGGAGCTCCGCCCCAGAGCTGTCGTAGGCGACGCCGGAGAACTGCACCTCCTCGCCGACCGTCCACGCGTCCGGCGCCGTGATCTTGACCGTCGGCGGAGCCCCGACCGTGATCGTCTGCGAGGCCGTGTCCGTCTGCCCCGTGGCGTCGGTGACGCGCACGCCGGCGGTCACGTTGCCCGGCGTGGTGTACGTTCGAGAGGGCGCGGCCTCCGTGGAGTCGTCATAGGCGCCGTCGCCGTCGAGATCCCACTCGTAGATGAGGGCTCGCCCCTCGGGATCGCTCGAGGCGGACGCGTCGAACCGCACCTCCAGCGGCACGATGCCCTCCGTGGGCGTCGCCGTCAGCCGCGCGGTCGGCCGGTTGACGTGCGCCTCGATCCGGACGATCGACCCGCGTTTGAGATCGCCGTAGTAGAGCGCGCCGTCCGGGCCCTGCGTCAGCGTGACCGGGAACTCGGCGCCGGTGGCGAACGGCTCGAGCGTGCCCATGTCGGGCAGGCCGTCGGCGCCCTCGTACGCGACCCAGATGCAGCCGCGCGTGTAGTCGCTGAAGAACAACGCGTCGCTGTAGCGGGCCGGGAACGCGGCGCCCGTGTAGAAGGCCACGCCGGAGACCGACCCCTGCCCCACGGGGCAGCCGTCGCCGGGCACGACCGGCTGGTCGTGGTCGTACAGGAAGTACGACGAGCGGGCTCCGCCCTCCGCGTACAGGCTCTCGCACGCGGCGTTCCCGAGCGTGCCGAAGGACCAGTGCCGGTGCTCGCCGTCGAAGCACGGCCAGCCGAAGTTGGGCACCTCGGGCCGGTCCTCGACGCGATTGATCTCCTCGACGAAGTCCGCCCCGACCTCGCCCACCCAGAGCTCGCGCGTACCCGGCCGGAACGTGAAGCGGAACGGGTTGCGCAGCCCGTACGCGATGATCCGGCGCCGGTTCTCGTCCGGGTCGCCGGCGGCGGGGTTGTCCGCCGACGCGTCGCCGGTCCGCGGGTCGACGCGCACGATCGAGCCGTTGAGCGAGACGTCGAGACCGGGCATGCGCCGGAACGACTGTGAGCGCAGGGAGCCGCCGAGCGAGGTCGCGGCGTCGAGCACCTTCCCCGGCGGGTCGCCGCACGGGTTGCCGTTCTGGCCGTAGTCGCCCCACAGGAACGACGCGCCGTCGCCGGCCGAGGCGTACAGCTGCCCGTCCGGCCCGAACTCGAGCCAGCCGACCGAGTGGCTCGGGAACTGCTGGCACCAGTCCTCGATCAGCACGGTCTCCGAGCCGTCCGGCGCCAGCCGCGAGAGCCGGCCGCTGACGACGCAGCCGTCCTCGGTCGGCCCGGGCGGTGACGGGCACGTGTCCCCCCAGCGCGGCTGCAGGTCGCTGTCGGGGGCTTTGTCGTACGGGTAGAGCACGTAGACGTCGGCGCTCGCGGGGTCGAGCGCCATGCCGAGCAGGCCCCGGTCCCAGTAGTCGTGCACCTTCTCGCTGAGGTCCGCGAACTCCGTCGGCGTCCGGTCCTCGAGCGAGTCGTAGACGTAGATGACCCCGCGCTTGTTCGCCACCAGGACGCGGCCGTCGGGAGCGAAGCGGATCACCGTCGGAAGGCCGACGCCGGTCCAGACCGTCGTCGCCCTGAACCCCTCGGGCAGATCGACGGCGCTCGCGGACCCCGCGTGCCCGACCAGCGCGGCGAACATCAGCACGAGAGCGAGCGGCCACCGCATCGCCTGGAACGTACCTCAAGGCGCTCACCGCGCAGGGAACATTCGTCCAGTGACTGGGCCTCAGCTCACGATGAACGCGGGCGGCGGCGTGCCCTCGATGCGCACGGGCACCTCGGCCAGCGCGCTGCGCTCCCAGACGCCGCGCACCAGTGCGAACACGACCACGTCGTGCATCTCTTCACCGTGCCGGTGCCACGCGCGCAGCACGCCCTCGCGCCGGAACCCGACGCGCTCCAGCGCCCGCTGCGAGCGCCCGTTGCGCGTGTTCGCCCACGCCGTCAGCCGCTCCATCCCGAGCCGCTGGAACGCCAGCGCGGCCACCATGGCCTTTGCCTCGAAGTTCACGCCCGACCCCCAGTACGGCTGCCCGAGCCAGGACCCGACCGTCGCCCGCCGGTCACGCCGCGCGATCTCCGTCAACCCGGTCACGCCCAGCGCGCCTTGCTCCCCCACGACGAGGAAGTCCATGATCTCGCCCGCCTCGCGCCTGGCCGGCTGGGCGTCGATCCACGCCGACGCCTGCGCGACCTCCGTGTACGGCCCCCACGAGAACCAGCGCGTCACCTGCGGGTCCGAGGCGAGCTCGAACAGCCGCGCCGCGTCCTCGGCCCGCGGGTAGCGCAACTGCAACCGCGGGCCGTGGACGACGAGCGGGTCGCGCTCGTGCGGCGTCAAGAATCCATCGCGTCGTACGCCTCGCGGTCGACGGTCTGGTGGACCTCGTCGTCGTCGGGCGTCTCGTCGTGCTCCTCGGTCAGGTGATCCTTGAGCTGGCGCGCCAGCTCCTCGTCGTCAGCCGCCGACAACGTCTCACCACAGATGTTGCACTCGATGGTGCGCAAACCAGATCCCCCTAGATGTCGTCCCGCAGGAACTCACGCTCGATGCCGTCGATCTTCGCCAGGCGCCGCTGATGGCGGTCCTCCCCGGTGAAGCCCGCGGCCAGATACGCCTTGATGATGTCCGCGGCGAGCGCGGGACCGATCACGCGGCCGCCGAGGCACAGGATGTTGCAGTCGTCGTGCTCGACGGACTGGTGCGCGGTGTAGGTGTCGTGGGCCACGACGGCCCGCACGCCCGGGAACTTGCACGCCGCGACCGCCACGCCCGCGCCCGACCCGCACACGAGCACGGCGCGGTCGGCGGCGCCGGTGCGCACGGCCTCGGCGGCCAGCCGCGCCGTGTCGGGGTAGTCGACGGGATCGGTCGACCAGGTGCCGAGGTCGGTCACCTCGTGCCCCGCCGCCTCGACGGCCTCCAGCACCATGGGCTTGAGCGGGAACCCCGCGTGGTCGAACGCGCATGCGATCTTCAACTCAGCCGCCCTCCCCCGAGATGGCGCCCTGCAGGTTGCGGCCCGTGTCCTCGGCGTACTCCTGCGCGGCGATCAACGCCGCGCCCAGCACGCCGGCGCGCGGCCCGTGGCGCGCGATCCGGATCGTCGTGTTCAGGCCCAGGCCCGGCACGACGTGGCGGAAGGCCGCGTCGCGCGCCGGCTCCAGCAGCAGCGCGCCCGCGCGCGAGACGCCGCCGCCGAGCACGACCTCCAGCGGGTCGAACGTGTTGATGGCGTTCGCGATCCCGATGCCGATCCGCTCGCCGAGCACGCGCAGGCACCACAGGCACGCGTCGTCACCCGCTTCAGCACCCGCGACGACGTCGTGGCCGTCGACGTTGCCCTTCTTGGCGGTCACCTTGCCCAGGTGGGAGTCGGGGTACTGGATCGCGGCGTAGTCGGCGAGCCGGTCCAGCGCCCGCCCGGAAGCCAGCGTCTCCAGCGACCCCCGCTGCGGGAACGGGTCGCCCGGCACGTGGTTGCCGAAGTCGACGTCGCGGCCGATGATCGTGTGCCCGACCTCGGCGGCGCTCGTGGTGGCGCCGCGGTAGAGCTTGCCGTTGAGCACCCAACCGCCGCCGACGCCCGTGCCGATGGTCAACATCACGAGCGAGTCGACCACGATCCGGCCGTCGTCGAACGCCTCGGCCAGCGCCGCGCAGCCCGCGTCGTTCTCGACGTAGACCGGTACGCCCAGGCGATCGGTGAGCAGCGAGCGCAGCGGGATGTCGTGCAACGGGATGTTGACCGACGCGAGGATCTTGCCGGTCTTGAACTCGATGATCGACGGCATGCCGATGCCGACCCCGCGCGTCCCGGGCGTCACGGCCGCCTCGATGGCGGTCGCGATCTGCTCGACCAGCGCCTCCTGGGAGGCCTGGTTGGTGGGCGTGACCACGGACTCCGAGAGGACGCCGTTCTCCAACACGGAGACCGCGATCTTGGTCCCCCCGACATCCACACCGATGAACTGATCGCTCATTCGAGCTCCTTGGCCGCAGCCGGATCCAGTACGACGAGCAGCTCCCCCGCGCTCGGGCGCACGGACGCCGCGGGCGAGCTGAAGTCGGGTGTCTTACCAAAGGCGCGCGCAACCGCCTGCGCCTTGTCGGCTCCCGTCACGAGAAACACGGTCATCCGAGCGCTGTTCAAAGCCGGCAGCGTCAGCGAGATGCGCGGCACCTGCGGCTCCATCCCGGCCAGCTCGACGCCGGTGACGAGCCGCGAGCGCTCCTCCACCTCCGGCTTGCCGGGGAACAGCGAGGCGCAATGGGCGTCAGGCCCGAGCCCGAGCAGCAGCAGGTCCCAGCGCGGGTCCGCGCCCATCCGCTCGCGCACGGACGCCTCATACGAGGCGCTGCCCGCATCCGGCCCGAGCTCGCCTTCCATCCGCATGACGGTCGGCCGCACGCCGCGGTCCAGCCGGCCCAGCAGCGCCTCGTTCGCCATCCGGAAGTTCGACAGCCCGCTCTCGGGCGGCACGCAGCGCTCGTCGCTGAACCAGACGGTCGCGTTGCTCCAATCCGCTCCCGCGCGCGACGCGATCTCGTACGCGAGCTTGGGCGTGGACCCGCCCGTGAGCACGACGTCCCCACCCGCGGACGCGGCCTCCGCCAACAGGGCGGCCACCACCTCCGCCGGGTTCTCCTCCACTCGGAATTCCACTAGACCACCATTGCTTCGGCCGATTTGAGGGCCGGACGATAGGTGGGATCGCGCAGCAGTGCTTGCCGGACGCCCTCACCGAGGATCCCGCCCTCGCCGCGCGAGGCCCCCATGACCGTCCACGCGCGCTCGACGCCGTCGCGTTCGCGGCGCGACGCGCGCAGTCCGCCGGGCGCGCGGTCGAGCGACACCGTCTGCCCGCTCGCGAGCTCGATCGTCACGCCCGCGAGCCCGGGCGAGCTCATCTCCACCGGCTCGAGCGTGAGCTTGATGTCCTGCCGGCGCGTGTGCGCGGTCCCCGTCCACCGGCCGCGGCCCTGCGTCACCGCGCCCGGCTCCCACCCCAACCGGGACGCGAGCCAGCCGCAGAACAGCAGCCCGGACGCGAGCGAGTCCTCGCGGTGGCGCACGTGCACGGCGCTGATCGCCTTCAGGTCGGGCCGCCGGCGCGGCGAGTCGAACGCGGCCGCGATCCGCTCGCGCCACGGCGTCGAGCGCAGCCAGGCGAGGTCCACCACGTAGGTGTCGTCGGTGAGGCTGTCGGCGCGCAGCAGCGCGCGCTCGACGCCCTGCTCGTCCTGGGAGTCGATCAACACCACCTGCGCCAGCGACCGCAGCTCGTCGACCGCCTCCGGGTAGCCGTGCGGCGACCACACCATCGTCGCCAGGTCGGTGACGACGAGCGGGTCGACGATCGTGTCGAGCTTCTTGAGGTGCTTTTCGCCGACGAGCAGCGACACGCGCTCGCGGCCCACGCTGATCGAGCCCGCCTTCTGCGCGTCCACGGTGCCGACGCGCACCGACGCCGCCAGGCGCGTGCGACCCGGGTCGACGAGCACGAAGACCAACCGCGACGGGTGGAAGCGCCCGACCCGCTGCAGCCGGTTCTCGATCTCGCCGCGGAACTCACGGTCGGCGATCACGACCATGTTCATCACGCGCGCCGGGACGTACGCGCGCTCCTCCTTGTGGCGCTCGGCGAACATGCGCCGCAGCGCCGCCTCGATCCGGCCGGGCGTCGTGTCGTCCTCGCGCCACAGGTCTTCCACTAGAGCCCCCTCCAGCGGTGGGGAGCGATCAGCTCATCCGCGGCCGCCGGCCCGCCCGTGCCCGACTCATAGGTGTGCAGCGGCTCGTCGTCGGCCGCCCACGCCTGCAGGATCGGGTCGATGATCGACCACTGGGCGATCACCTCGTCGTTGCGGGTGAAGAGCGTCGCCTCGCCGCGCATCGCGTCCAGGATCAGGCGCTCGTAGGCCTCCGGCGACTGCGACATGAACGCCGAGCCGTACAGGAACTCCATGTTCACCGGCCGGATGCGCATGCTCGAGCCCGGGATCTTCGCGCCCAGCGACAGTGACACGCCCTCGTTGGGCTGCATCGTCAGCACGAGCTGGTTGGGCTTGACGCCGACCGACCCGTGCGACTGGAACGCGAGGTGCGGGACCGGCTTGAGCTGGACCGCGATCTCGGTGACCTTGCGCGTCAGCCGCTTGCCCGTGCGCAGGTAGATCGGGACGCCCGCCCAGCGCCAGTTGTGCACTTCGAGCTTGAGCGCCGCGTACGTCTCCGTGCGCGAGTCGTCGGGCACGCCCTCTTCCTCGAGGTACCCGCCCACGTCCTCGCCGCCCTCGGTCCCCGCGAGGTACTGCGCCCGCACGGTGCACTGGCGCACCTCCTCGGCCGTCGGCGGCGTGATCGACTGCAGCACCTTGACCTTCTCGTCGCGCACCTTGTCGGCCTCGAACGACGCCGGCGGCTCCATGCACACGAGCGTGAGCAGCTGGAGCATGTGGTTCTGGACGAGGTCGCGCAGGGCGCCCGCCTGGTCGTAGTAGCCCGCGCGCGTCCCGATGCCGATGTCCTCGGCGGCGGTGATCTGGATGTTCTCGATGTAGTTGCGGTTCCAGACCGGCTCGAACATGAAGTTCGCGAACCGGAACGCCATCACGTTCTGGACGGTCTCCTTGCCCAGGTAGTGATCGATGCGGTAGACCTGCTGCTCGCGGAAGACGTGCTCGACGACGCGCTGGAGCTCCAGCGCCGACTCGAGGTCGGTGCCGAACGGCTTCTCGATGATGCAGCGGACGTCGACGTCGGGGTCGTAGTTGAGCTCGGCCTCGCGCAGCGCCTTGACGATCACCGGGAAGAACTCGGGCGCCGTCGAGAGGTAGAACGCGCGGTTGAGCTTGCCGCCGCCCTCCTCGTCGAGCGCCTCGATGACCGCGCGCAGCTTCGCGTAGCTCTCCACGTCGGCGAAGTCGAAGCCGACGTAGCGGACGCGGCCGAGCAGCCCTTCGAGCACCGTCGGGTCGGTCTCGCGGCGCGAGTACTTCTCGATCGCGGCCCGCATCACCTCGCGGAACTCGTCGTCGGGCATCTCGCGGCGCGAGACGCCGATCAGGTTGAAGCGCTCGGGCAGCGCGCCCTCGTGGGCGAGGTTGTAGAGCGCGGGCAGCAGCTTGCGGTGGGCGAGGTCGCCCGTCGCGCCGAAGATCGTCAGCGTCGTCGCCGGCACGGGCAGGCGCTCGAGACCCTCGATCAGCGGGTTCTCGCCGATGGCCTGCGGGTCGGGTCTGACGTCCACCGCCATATCAGGTCTCCTCGACCTTCTTGACCGCGTGGCCGCCGAACTGGTTGCGCAGCGCGGCCAGCACGCGGGCCGCGTAGTCGCCCTCCTTGCGCGAGTAGAAGCGCGCGTAGAGGGAGGCGGCGAGCGCGGGCGTCGGGACGGCCATCTCGATGCCGTCGTTCATCATCCAGCGGCCCTCGCCGGAGTCGTCGACGTAGCCGACCAGGCGGCTGAGGTCGTTGCCTTCCTCCTCGAAGGCCTTCTCGGCGAGCTCGCACAGCCATGAGCGCACGACCGAGCCGCGGTTCCACAGCCCCGCGACCTCCTTGAGCTCGATCGGGAAGGGCGACTGGTGCATGAGGTCGAAGCCCTCGGCGTAGGCCTGCATCATCCCGTACTCGACGCCGTTGTGGACCATCTTCACGAAGTGGCCGGCGCCGGCGGGGCCGAAGTGGCGCCAGCCGTCCGGCGGCGCGAGCACGTCGAGGATCGGCGACAGGCGCTGGATCGACTCCTCGGGACCGCCGGCCATCATGCAGTAGCCGAGGTCCAGGCCCCAGACGCCGCCGGACGTGCCGACGTCGGCGTAGCGGATCCCGCGCGGCTCGAGCTCGTTCGCGCGGCGCTGGTCGTCGTGCCAGTTCGTGTTGCCGCCGTCGACGATCGTGTCGCCTTCCTCGAGCAGGTCGGCGAGCTTGGTGATCGTGTCCTCGGTGATCTTGCCGGAGGGCACCATCAGCCACACCAGGCGCGGCGCGTCGAGCTTGGACACGAGCTCCTCAAGCGACGACGCGCCCACGGCGCCGTGGCTCTCGGCGGCGGCGACGGCCTCCGGGTTCGGGTCGAAGGCGACGACCTCATGGTCCGAGTCGCGCTCGATCCGATGGACCATGTTGCCGCCCATCTTGCCGAGGCCGACGAATCCGATCTGCATCTACAGCTCCTTGAGGTCCTTGACGTCGATGCGCACGGCCGGCAGGCCGTGGTTGCGAAGGGTCTCGAGGTCGCCGTCGGCCTGGGCCCGGATCAGCGACGCGAACGTGAACGGCTCGTCCGGGACCTCGAGGTCCTGCTGGGGCTCGTCGACGATCTGCAGGAACCGTCCGGTCTTCGGGCCGCCCTTGTGGAACTGGCCCGTCGAGTGGAGGAAGCGCGGGCCGTAGCCCCACGTCGTCGCCACCTTGTGCTGCTCGATGAGCCGCTGCCGCACGCGCGCGACGGCGGCCTCGGTCTCTTCGGAGTACGGCAGGTAGCCCATGATCGCGTAGTACGCCGGCGGTTCGAGACCCTCGGTCAGCTCGCCCAGCGTTCCCGGTTCCAGACCGCCGGAACCCTCCTTGAGGACCCGGCTGGTGTTGTCCTTGGCTTCCTGGACGTTGGGCTGGTCGAACGGGTTGATCTCCAGCACCCAGCCGGCGACGGCCACCGCGAACTCGCTCAGGTAGAAGATCCGGCCGAGGTCGGTCGCGCCGAGCGCGTGCAGCGTGATGACCGGGTGGCCGGCGTCCTTGAGCGCGCGCAGCTTGCCCGCGTTGCCGCCGCCCTCGACGGCGACGTGCAGGAACACGCGGTCGTCGCCGTAGGCCTCCGGCGCGAGCAGCGGCTCGTCCGCGATCGGCAGGATGCCCGTGCCGTGCTTGCCGGTGGACTCGGCGACGAGCTGCTCGGCCCAGACGCCGTAGGAGCTCAGCGGGTCGTCGGCGACGAACGTGAGCTTGTTGCGGCCGGCCCGGGCGAGCTCGCCGAGCGCGGCGCCGAGCCACAGCCCGCCGTTGCCGCCGGACTCCGAGCGGCACTCCTCGCCCGCGGTGATCGCGCCGTCGAGCACGGCGGCGACGTCATAGCCCGCCACCACCGCGGGAACGAGGCCGAACGCGCTCAGCGCGCTGTAGCGGCCGCCGATGTCCGGGTCGCCGTGGAACACGCGCCGGAAGCCCTTCGTGTTGGCCAGCGTCTCCAGGCTCGTGCCGGGGTCGGTCACGGCGACGAAGTTCGGGGCGGGCATCCGCGCGGCGAACGCCTTGTACATCGACATCGGCTCGATCGTCCCGCCCGACTTGCTCGACACGATCGCGAGCGTCTTGCTCAGGTCGAGCTTGTCGAGGTACTTGGCGACCTCGTCCGGGTGCGTGGAGTCCAGCACGTGCAGCCTGAGCCCGTTCTCGGCGGGCCGGAAGGACTGGCGGAAGACCTCGGGGGCGAGGCTGGAGCCGCCCATGCCGAGCACGATCGCGTCCGTGAAGTTCTCGCGCAGTAGCTCGTCGCGCAGCTGCTCGTAATCGGCGAGCTCCTCGCGGGAGCGCTCGGCGATGTCCAGCCAGCCGAGCCGGTTCGTGACCTCGGGCGTGCCCTCGGGCGCCCACAGCGTCCCGTCCCTGCGCCAGAGCCGGCCGACGATGTCCTCGTCGGCGGCTCGTCTGAGCCGGGTCTGAACCGCATCGGCGTAGCGCTCGGGGACGTCGGCCTCGATCGTCGTGACGTCACTCATGGCTTCCAGTTCCTTCCCGTGGCGGCTCCAGGACTTGCGTTCCGGACGCTAGCGAACTGCGCGTCCGCGACGTGTCGCGGACGCGCAGCCGGGAAGGATCAGCGCTGCCAGACGGTGGCTTCGGGTGCGGCCGCCGTGAGGTTCACGGTGCCGCGCCACTGCACGAAGGACGGCAGCGGCAGGTAGTCCTCGCCGAGGAAGAACCCGCGGTTGACGGCGCGGAACACCGCCTCGGTGCGGGTCGCGGTCGGGACGAGGATGGCCTTGATCTCCTCGACGTCGGCCTCGGTCGTGCCGGCCGGGAGCTCGATCGTCGTGGCGGCGCTGCCGTCACGCTCGATCGACCAGCCGGGCTGGAGGTGGTCGGCGCGGTACCAGACGCCGTCGACCTTGGCCGCCAGCGTGACCGGCGCGCCGGTCTTCTCCAGCTCGAGCCACAGGTAGTTGCGCTGGTCGGAGACCTCGACCGTCGCCGGGTTCGACGTCGCCTCGAGGCGGCCCTCGCGCAGCATCTCCTTGGCCATGACCTGGTAGGTCCAGGGCTCGGCGTCCATCGCGGCCTCGCGCGTGCGGCCGGCGGGCAGCGTGCGGCTGGTGTCCAGGAAGAAGCGGTAGCCGGACGTCTCCGCCAGGTTCGTGACCTGGGTCATGTTGTTGTTGGAGCTGTTGACCTCCAGGAGCGGGTGGTCGCCCTCCTTGAGGCCGGTGAACGGCGTGGTGACGTGGTTGAGGCCGTGGAACTCACCCGCGATGGCGTTGCCGGCCGCGTCGACCTTCACGCGGTAGAGCCATTCGATGTCGGTCGTGCGGCCCCAGCGCGCCATCAGCGCGGGCGAGTTGGTGCCGCCGTCCTCGTTGGACCAGATGACCGTGTACTCGATCGTGCGCGTGCCGTCGGCGTGCGGCGTGATCGTGTGGTAGGAGAGCAGCGGCACGTCGGTGCGCGCGTTCTCCCAGCGGCCGGCGACCTCCGGGATGTCGCGGCCGTAGAGGATCGGCGCGTGGCGGGCGACGAGGTCGCCGACCGGGCTGAGGCTCGGCTTGAGGTTGCTCACGTTCACCGGGCCCACCGCGGGCGGCGACATGCGGTCGTTGAGCACGATCCGGATCTGGTGGTTGCCGGACTGCACGCGGCCGAGCGCGACCTCGTAGGCGAACTGGCGCGCGCCCTGGTGCAGGACGACGTCCTGCGTCTTGACGCCGTCGACCAGCACCGACACGACCGCGGCCTCACGGCCGTTGCGCGCCCAGTCGGTGTCCGGCGCGGAGGCCGTGAACGTGAGCTTGGCCTCCGTCGCGCGCGTCGCGCGCAGCGTCGTCTTGGCCAGCACGCCCTTCTCCGGCTTGACCTGGAGCTTCGCGCTCACGGGCAGGTGGTCGGAGGCGGGCGTCGGGTGCACCTGGGCCTTCTTGACGTCCACGTCCGGCGAGACGAAGACGTAGTCGATCCGGCGGTCCGGCGCCTCGGCCGGGTAGGTGAAGCCCTCGCCGACGCCGCCGAGCGTCCAGGCGTCGTCGAAGCGCGTGTACAGCGGCGCGAGCTCGGGCGCGGTCGGCAGGGCGTTGAGGTCGCCCAGGAGCACGGTCGGCTCCTCGGCCGGCTCGAGCAGTTCGAGGATGCGGTTGACCTGCGCCGTGCGCTCCACGTCGCTGTTGTGCTGCAGGTGCGTGTTGGCGACGCGCACGCGCGCCTTGCCGACCTTGATCACGGCCTCCAGCAGCCCGCGCTGCTCACCGTTGTTGGGACGCGGCAGCAGCGTGTTGCGCGAGCTGACGATGTCGTAGGAGGACAGGATCGCCGTGCCGTACTGGCGGCGCGGCTGGCCCGGGTTCAGCGGCTCAAGGTCGAGGTTCGGTGCGTACACGACCTTCATGTCCAGGCGCTTGGCGAGCCGCTCGGCCTGGTCGACGAACTCCGACCGCGCGCCCCAGTGGCGGTCGACCTCCTGCAGGCCGATCACGTCAGCCTTGGTCTTGCGGATCTCGTTCGCGATCCGCGGGATGCTGAGCGTCCCGTCCACGCCCTCGGCGTGGTGGATGTTGTAGGTCGCGACGTTCAGCGACGCGGCCTGCGCGCTCGGCGCCGCGGCGGCGGCCAGCGCGACCGCGCCGGCCAGGACAAGCTTCTTCATCGAGTCTCCCGCTCGTGTTGACCCGGCAACCCCTTGCCGGACGTTCGGGTCGCGAGGCTAGGCCCCGCGACCCCGAGCGATGTGAACGGCGAGTGACTCGCGCTGTGCGCTCGCACTCGCTGGGGGAACTCGCCCTTACGGCTCGCTCCCCTGCCCCGCTTACTTTGCCAGCACCCCGCGGGCGACGTCGGCGACGTTCTCGCCGGTGAAGCCGAAGTGCTTGTAGAGCGCGCCGGCCGGCGCGGAGGCGCCGAACGTGGTCATGGCCACGACCGCGCCGCGGTCACCGACCCAGCGGTGCCAGCCGAGCGGCGAGGCGGCCTCGACGGCCACGCGCGCCGTCACCGACGGCGGGAGCACCGAGTCGCGGTAGGCCTGGTCCTGCACCTCGAAGCGGTCCAGGCACGGCATCGACACCAGGCGCACCTTGACGCCCTCGCCGTCCAGGATCTTGAGCGCGTCGTGCGCGATGTGGACCTCGGTGCCGGACGCCATCAGGATCAGGTCCGGCTCGCCCTCGCTGTCGCGCAGCACGTACGCGCCGCGCTCGATCGCGTCCCGTGGGACACCGGCCGGGTCCCACACGGGCACGCCCTGGCGGGAGAGCGCGAGCGCCGTCGGCGTCTCGGTGGCGGACAGCGCGAAGCGCCAGGCCAGCGCGGTCTCGTTGTAGCCCGCGGGCCGCACGACGTTGATGTTCGGCGTCGCGCGCAGCGCCGCGAGCTGCTCGATCGGCTGGTGGGTCGGGCCGTCCTCGCCGACGCCGATCGAGTCGTGCGTGAACACGAACGTCGACGGGATGCGCATGATCGCCGCCAGGCGCAGCGACGCCTTCATGTAGTCGCTGAAGATGAAGAAGCCGGCGCCGTACGCGCGGAAGCCGGAGAGCGTCAGGCCGTTGACGATCGCGCCCATGCCGTGCTCGCGGATGCCGAAGTGCAGGTTGCGGCCGCCGTAGGACCCGGCCTGCACGGAGTCCGCGTCCTTGATCAGGGTGAGGGTCGAGGGCGCGAGGTCGGCGGAGCCGCCGATCATCTCCGGCACCTGCGCGGCCGCCCACTGGATGATGTCCTGGGACGCCTTGCGGGTGGCGATCATACCGGCGTCCGGGCCCTTGGTCGGCACCTCGGCGTCCCAGTTCTCCGGCAGCTTGCGCGCGAGCTGGCGCTCGAACTGCTCGGCCAGCTCGGGGTGCGCGGCGCGGTAGGCCTCGAAGCGCTCCTTCCAGGCCGACTCGAGCTCCTCGCCCTTGGTCTCGCACTCGCGGAAGTGGTTGAGCGCCTCCTCCGGAACGAAGAACGGCTCCTCCGACGGCCAGTTGTAGGCCTGCTTGGTGAGCTTGATCTCCTCCTCGCCGAGCGGCGCGCCGTGCGCCTCGTGCGTGTCCTGCTTGTTCGGCGAGCCGGGCGCGATGTGCGTGCGGACGACGATCAGCGACGGCTTGTCGGTGACGTCGCGGGCGTTGGCGAGCGCCTCCTCGATCCGGTCCAGGCCGATGTCCTCGCCGAGGTTCTGGACGTGCCAGCCGTACGCCTCGTAGCGGGCGGCGACGTCCTCGGTGAAGGAGATCGCGGTGTCGCCCTCGATCGAGATGTGGTTGTCGTCCCAGAAGGAGATCAGCCGGCCGAGGCCGAGGTGGCCGGCGAGCGAGGACGCCTCGGAGGCGATGCCCTCCTGCAGGTCGCCGTCGGACGCGATCACGTACGTGTAGTGATCGACGATCTCGTGACCCTCGCGGTTGTAGCGCTCGGCCAGCATGCGCTCGGCGAGCGCCATGCCGACGGCGGTCGAGATGCCCTGGCCGAGCGGCCCGGTCGTGGTCTCGATGCCCGCAGCGTGGCCGTACTCCGGGTGGCCGGCGGTCGGCGAGCCGAGCTGGCGGAAGTTCTTGAGGTCGTCCAGTGTGAGGCCGTACCCGGTCAGGTACAGCATCGAGTACAGGAGCATCGAGGCGTGGCCGCAGGACAGCACGAAGCGGTCACGATCGGCCCACTTGTCGTTCTTGGGGTTGTGCTCCATCACCCGCGTGTAGAGCACGTACGCGAGCGGCGCGAGCGCCATCGGCGTGCCGGGGTGGCCGGAGTTGGCCTTCTGCACCGCATCCATCGAGAGGGTGCGGATCGTGTTCACGCAGAGCTCGTCGAGGGTGGTCCGATCTTCTGCGACGGACAACGCTGGCCTCCAGTGGAGTTCGGAAAGTAAGGTCGGATGATCGGGGTGGGGCGGAGGGGATGCCCCGCCTTCCTTTTCGGACCCGAGAAGCTAGCGCGACGCCTCGTCCAAGTGCTTCGCGATCACGACGGCGGCCTGCTCCTGCGCGGCGTACGCGGCCGCTATGTCGGCGTCGGGCGGATGGGGCGCTCGAGCATCCGGCCGACGTCGATCACGAGCGCCTCGCCGCCCACCGCGTCGGCGAGGTGGTTGAGCGTGCCGGCCCGCACGTGCGCGCCGTCGACGAACGCGGCGTTGATCGTGTCGGCCGACAGCGGCGCGCGACCGAAGACGCGGCCGTGCAGGACGGCGGCGTTGGTCCGGTGTGCGCTGACCTGCTCGGCGTGGGTGTCGATCCCGGCCGCCTCGCCGAGGTGGTCGAGCGCCTGCGTGATCCCGGTCGCGTCGACCGGCAGCGACGCCCGCAGAGCCGGGGAGAGCTGCTCGAGCAGGGCGGTCCGCTCCGCTCTCGCGCCGGCCAGGATGGCTTGCACCTGCGCCTGATGCGTCATGCCTTCGAAGCGTAAGGGAGGGGGCCGACGGCCCTAAGGGGTGTGGCGCGCGAGCGCGCTCCGAACGCCCGATGTGGGGGTCGCGTCGGAGCTTGAAGATGGCTCCCATGCACCCCCAGTTGATGACGATGTACGCCGAGGCGCAGAGCCAGGCCCTGCTTGAAGCCGCCGCCACGCGTCGCCGCGGCCGGCTCGCCGTACCCTTGAAGGCATGGCCACGGAGATCGAGAAGACTGACGCGCAGTGGCGTGAGGAGCTGACGCCGGAGCAGTACGCGGTGCTGCGCCAGGCCGGCACCGAGCGGGCCTTCACGGGCAAGTACTGGGACTGCCACGACGACGGCATGTACCGCTGTGCCGGCTGCGGCGCGGAACTGTTCTCCAGCGACACGAAGTTCGAGTCGGGCTCGGGTTGGCCGAGCTTCACGGAGCCCGCGTTCGCCGAGAACGTGGAGACCAAGCAGGATGTCTCGCACGGCATGATCCGGACCGAGGTCGTCTGCAAGCGCTGCGGCGGGCACCTCGGCCACGTGTTCCCGGACGGCCCGCGCGAGGCGGGCGGACTGCGCTACTGCATCAACAGCGCCGCGCTGGACCTCGACGCAAAGTAGGCGCACCCGCCTGAGCGCGGCTTTATAGAGCGGCCTACGGTGGGTAGATGGCCGCCGTGATCGCCGCCACCGGCGTGGTGAAGACCTTCGGGGAAGGCCGCGCCGCCCGGCGGGTGCTGGACGGCGCCGCCCTGCACGTCCAGCCCGGCGAGGTGGTGGCGATCCTCGGCCGCTCCGGCACGGGCAAGTCGACGATGCTCAACCTCGTCGGCGGGCTCGACCGGCCGGACGCGGGCACGATCACGGTCGCGGGCGAGCCGGTCACGGGCGTGAGCGAACGCGCGCTCTCGCGCCTGCGTAGAACGCACATCGGGTTCATCTTCCAGTTCTTCCACCTGCTGCCGGAGCTCAGCGGCGAAGCCAACGTGCTGCTCGCCGGCCGGGTCCGGGGCGCGGCGCCGGACGCCGCGGAGCGCGGGCAGGCGTTGATCGACCGGCTCGGGCTGCGCGGGGTGGCGCGGTCGCTCCCGCACCAGCTGAGCGGCGGTGAGCAGCAGCGCTTCGCGATCGCGCGAGCGCTGGTGAACGACCCGCCGGTGCTGCTGGCCGACGAGCCGACCGGCAACCTGGACACGCGCGCCGGCGCCGAGGTGCTGCGCCTGCTGCGCGCCGGGGCCGAGGAGGGCCGGGCCGTGGTGATGGTCACGCACGAGTCGGCCGCCGCGGACATCGCCGACCGCGTCCTCACGCTCCGGGACGGGCGCCTCATTCCGTGACCGCGCGCCGGGACGTCGGCCGCGCGAGGCGGCGCGCGTGATCCGCGACGCCCTCGCGGCACTCCGTGCCCGTCGCGGCCGCACGCTGCTGGCCGCGCTCGGCGTGCTCGCGGCGTCGCTCGTGGTGGGCACGAGCGTGACCGTCGGCTACTCGCTCGCGACCGGCTTCCAGCGCTCCGCCGAGCAGGCGCAGCTGCCCGACGTGATCGCGCGCTTCGACGAGCAGCCGCGGCGCCGGATCGACGCACGCGTGTCCGCTCTGCCGAACCTCGAGGCCCGCTCCTACCGGTTCGAGGACCTCAACGAGGACCTCAGCGCCGGGCTCAACTCGACGGGCAAGGGCGCCGTGACCACGGTCTTCAACGGGCGCCGCGGCTACAAGGTCGTCGAGGGCCGCGACATCCGCGACGGCAGCACCGGCGAGGTCGTGGTCGAACGCGGCGTGGCGCGCGAATGGGACCTGCGGGTCGGGGACGACCTGTTCGTCGAGGAGCACGGCACGCTCCGCATCAGCGGCATCGCGGTCTCGCCCGACAACGTCGCGTTCCCGCTCGCCAGCACCGCGCGCGTCTACGTCACGCGCGCGCAGCACCGGCGCGTCGCGCCCAACGTCGCGCTGCTATGGCTCAGCGACCCCGATAAGGCCGACGTCACGCTCGCCCAGGCGCGCTCGGTCACGTTCGGCCTCGGCAAGCTCCAGTTCATCACCCGCACGGGCGTCGAGATCCTGCTCTCGCAGGCGGCGGGGATCGTGATCTCGCTGCTGATCGCGTTCTCGCTCGTCGCGCTGCTGGCCGCCGGCACGATGCTCGCCGCCAGCGCGCACGCCGACGTCCAGCGCCGCCTGACCGGGCTCGGCGTCCAGCGCGCGCTCGGCTTCGGCCCCGGGCGGATCGCCGCGCAGCAGGCGGTCGAGTCCGCGCTGGTCGCGCTCCCGGCCGCGCTCGCGGGGATCGCGATCGGCGCGCTGCTCGTCGCGCGCCCCGCGGCGGAGCTGATCGCCGCGCTCAACGAGCTCGGCCCGGGCGCCACGCTGCTCGGCCCGCTAACTCTGGCGGCGGCCGCCGTCGTCGCGCTCGTCGTCGCCGCCGCCACCTGGCCCGCGTGGCGCGCCGCGCGCCGCCCACCGGTCGAGATCCTGCGCGGCGGCGACCTCGCGAAGCGACCGCGCCGCCGCACGAGAGCGTCCGCCACGGCGCTCCAGCCGGCCGCGCGCGGCCCCCGTACGCGCGGAACATCCCCCTCTTTCGGCGAAGCCGGTTCCGCGCTTCGGGGGTCGCGCGCGGCCGGCCCCCACGGCGTCGGCGCCCCCACCGGGCGGCCGACGTCGAGCGACTCCGGCCCCCACGGCGGCGGCTCGCTCTTCGGCCTCGGGGTGCGGTTCGCCACCGCCGCGCGCGCCCGCTGGTTCGCCGCCGTCGCGACGATCGCCGTCTGCGCGGGCGTCGTCACGCTCATGCTCGCGCTCGCCAGCCTGCTCGAGCGCCTGCGCGAGGACCCCGGGACGGTCGGCAAGCGCTACCAGCTCGCGGTGCAGCTCGACTCGTCGCAGCTCGACGCCGCCCGCGCGCTGCCGGGCGTGGCCGACGTCGGCGAGCGCTACTCGATCGACGCCGCCGACTCGTTCCGCCTCGGCGAGCCGATCCGGCTCGTCGCCTATCCCGGCGACCACACCCGCTTCGAGAACCCGCCGCTCGCCGAGGGCCGCCGGATCGCGAACGCGAACGAGGTGGAGGTCGGCCTCGGCATGGCGGACGCGCTCGGCCTGCGCCCCGGGAGCACGCTCGCCGCCCAGATTCCCGACGGGGGCGAGGTGCGCTTCAAGGTCGCAGGCATCGTGCGCGCGCTCGAGAACGACGGCCGCATCGCGTGGATCCAGCCTGACAAGCTGCTCGAGACGCGGCCGGACCTGACGCCCCAGGTCGTCGTGCGCCTGGAGCCCAACACGGACCCGGCGACCGTGACGCGGGAGCTGGTGAACCTCGGCGCCAGCCTCCAGCCCGTCGGCGCCGCGCAGACCGACAACGCCGCGTTCCTGGCCGTGCTCGCCGCGGTGCTGCGCGGCGTCGGCCTGGCGGTCGGCCTCGTGTGCCTGTACGCGCTCATCCAGGCGCTCACGGTCACCGCGCGCGAACGGCGCGGCGCCGTCGCGCTGCTGCGCGCCACCGGCGCCGACGCGACGACCATCGGCCTCGTGCTCGCGGGCGTCGCCGTCGCCGTCGCCGTCCCGGCCGCGATCGCGGGCGTCGTGCTCGAGCTCACCGTCTTCGGCCCGCTCGTCTCGCGCCTGGCCGCGAGCTTCGCCTCCCTCCCGCTCGGCGCGTCCGCGGGTGAGATCGCGCTGGTCATCGGCGGCCTGCTCGCGCTCTCCGTGCTGGCGACCGCGTTCGTCGCGCGCCGCGTGATGAGCGAGCCGATCATCGCGGGGTTGCGCGAAGAATGACCGCGCCCCGCGCCGCCCGCCGCGCGTTCGCCGCGACCGTCCTCGCGGCCCTTGCCTTCGCCGCGTGCGGTGACGACTCGCCGCCCGCGGCCGGCGGCGACTCGACCCTGCGGTCGACGCTCGTCGACCCCGACCGCGACGGCTTCCTCGACGCCGGACCGGCCGAGCCGCTCACGGACCGCGGCACGCCGTCACGGCTCGGCGAGACCCTCGTCACGTTCGGCCAGCTGACGGACACACACGTGCGCGACGAGGAGTCGCCGGCGCGGGTGCCGTTCCTGGACCGCATCGGCACCCCGTTCACGTCTACGTTCCGCCCGCAGGAGGCGTTCAGCGCCCAGACGCTGGACGCCGCGATCCGCGCGCTCAATGCGCAACGACCCGACGCCGTCTTCCTCACGGGCGACATCACCGACAACGCGCAGCGCAACGAGCTCGAGCTCGCGCTCGCCACGCTCGAGGGCGGGCGCGTGAACCCCGACAGCGGCGGCCCGGGCTATCGCGGCGTGCAGCAGCCCGACTCCGCCGACCCGTTCTACTACCGCCCCGACTTCGACGCGCCCGCGCACCCCGGCGCGCTCGCGCAGGCCCAGCGCGCGTTCACCGCCGAGGGCCTGAAGGCGCCGCTGTACCCGCTCGTCGGCAACCACGACGTGCTCGCCCAGGGCGAGGTCCAACCGACCGAGCAGATCAACGCCTACGCCACCGGCGACGAGCTCATCACCGCGCTCGACCCCGAGCTGCTCGACCAGCTCCCGCGCGCGGAGATCGACGCCCAGCGCGCGACCGCCGCCCTGCTCGGCAACCAGTTCTTCCTCCCGAGCGTCGACGTCCCCGCCGACGACACGCGCCGGCTGGTCGGCTCCGGTGAGTGGGAGCGGGCGTTCCGCCGCGAGCGCTTCGACTACACGGTCGACCTCACCGACCGCGTCCGCGCGATCACCGTCGACACCGTCAACCGCGACGGCACCAGCCGCGCCCGCATCAACCCCGACCAGCTGCAGCGGCTGGACGAGCAGCTGGACACGGATCGCCACGCGATCGTCTTCTCCCACAACCCGCTCACGCCCGAAGCCCTCCAGATCCTCGACCGCCACCCCAACGTCGTCGCCGCGATCTCCGGCAACAGCCACCGCAACCGCGTCACCCCGCGCGGCCGCTACTGGCTGGTCAGCACGAGCTCGCTCGCCGACTTCCCCCAGCAATCGCGCATGTTCCGCCTGCGGGAGACGGCGGACGGCGCCGCGCTGGAGACGTGGATGGTCGACCACGACGGCCGGGGCCTCGCCGGCATCAGCCGCGAGCTCGCGTTCCTGGACGCCCAGGGCGGGCGCCCCCAACGTTTCGCCGGCGAGAGGCAAGACCGCAACGTCCGCCTGTTCGTGAACGTTTCATAACCCGCAACCAATTCCGCTCGCAGCCGCTTCACCGGCAAGCATCACAGCGAGAGGAGAAGTACGTGATTTCCAGGGCTTTTCTGGGCACTTGCGCTGCCCTGAGCCTGGCCGCGGCATGCCCTGCCGCAGGCCACGCCGCCGTGCAGGTGAGCCAGTCGGGCTGGCAGTGGGGCAACCCGACGCCGCAGGGCAACACAATCAGGGCGATCGACTTCGCCCAGGGTCGGGGGTACGCGATCGGCGACGACGGCACCGCCCTCAGGACCGATGACGGCGGCGCGACCTGGACCGGTCTCCCGACCGGCACGTCGCTCGACCTCAACCGCATCCAGGCCGTCACGCCGGACGTCGTGACGATCCTCGGCGGTGACGGTTGCGTACTGCGCCGCTCCGACGACGGCG
Organism: Solirubrobacter deserti; assembly: GCF_003344625.1. Lineage (GTDB taxonomy): Bacteria > Actinomycetota > Thermoleophilia > Solirubrobacterales > Solirubrobacteraceae > Solirubrobacter > Solirubrobacter deserti. The sequence continues at coordinate 82,230 of NZ_QPKJ02000011.1, forward strand.
GCCGCACGTTCCGCCGCTTCTACGTGCTGACCGAGATCGACTGCCCGGAGCCCGTCGCGGCGACGTACTTCGTCACCCCGCAGCTCGGCTACATCCTGCTGCGCAACGGCAACGTCCTCAGGACCACCGACGGCGGCGAGAGCTTCAGCCGCGTCACCGCGATCCCCGGCACGCCCGGCAGCGCGGGCGGCGGCAACGCCACGCCCGCGGACGCCATCTTCACCTCCCCCGACGCGGGCATCGTCTTCCTCTCGGGCACGAACACGGCGTTGCGCACCACCGACGCGGGCGCGTCGTGGACGCCGGAGCCCGACGTCGCGGGCGGCAGCGTCCGGCGCCTGGAGGCGATCGACGCGACCACGTTCTACGCCTTCGGCCCCGACACGCTGCTGCGCTCGACCGATGCGGGCCAGAGCTGGCAGGCCAAGCCCGTCGCCGCGACCATCACCGGCGTGAGCTGCGCGACGCTCGACCTGTGCCTGCTCACCACCGACCGCGGTGACCGCCTCCTCAGAACCGAGAACGGCGGCGACACGACCGAGCCGATCACGGCCGCCACCGCCCCGCTCTACGCCGCGGGCTTCGCCAATCCGGCCCGCGCCGTCGCCGCGGGCGTGGGCGGCGCGACCGCCGTCTCCAACGACGCGGGCCGCAACTACACGCCGGTCGGCGGTGACATCGCGGGCTCGTTCGGCCTCGGCCTGCGGCTCGGCCCCGCCCCGAACATCGCGCTCGCGCTCGGCTCGGGCGGCCAGCTCGCCCGCACGACCGACAACGGCGTCACGTGGCGCGCCATCAACGTCGCCACCTCGTCCAACCTGCGCGACACGTCCTTCAGCAGCGAGAACGAGGGCTACGCGCTCGACTTCCGCGGCGGGCTGTTCCGCACCAGCAATGGCGGCGCGAGCTGGTCACCGATCGACCCGGGCACGACGAGCGCCCCGCTGGCCGTGATCACGCGCGGCGACACGGTCCTGCTCGCCGGCCCGCGCGGCGTCCGCCGGGCTACGGGCGGCGGACAGTTCAGCGCCGTCGAGAACCGCACGCGGGTGACGACGTTCGACCGTGCCGGCAGCACGATCTTCGCCTACGGACGCAACGCCGCGATCCGCTCGACCAACGGCGGTCGGCGGTGGACGACGGTCCGGCGCCCCGGTCGCCTCGCCGACCTCGACATGACGTCCGCCAACGGCGGCTACGCGCTGACCACGGACGGCCGCGTGTGGCGGACCACGAACGGCGGCCGGCGCTGGCGGGAGCTGGCCGCGGTCGGCACCAGCCGTGGCCTCGCGCTCGCGTTCGGCTCCTCCACGCACGGCTACCTGACGCTCAGCGGGTACCCGGCGGACGTCGGCGTCGCGTACGTCCTGCGCACCAGCGACGGCGGCCGGCACTGGCGCCCGCAGCGCATCTCGGCCGGCCAGTTCCCGGGCACGGAGGGCGTGATCAGCCCGAGCGCCTCGCGCTCGTACGCGCTCACCTCCACCCCCGCGGTCAACGCCGGCGTCTTCCGCAGCCTGTTCACGACGGCGAGCGGCGGAGACTTCGGCACGCGCTCGACGATCACGCTCAACCGCGCCCGCCGCAGCGGTCGCACCGTCACCGTGACGGGACGGCTGAACGGCGCACAGGGCGGCGAGCCGATCGTCGTCTCGGCGCGCACCGGCAGCCGCTGGACCGAGCAGGTCGTGACCGCGGGCGCGAACGGGGGCCGCTTCACGGCGAGCTTCCGCCTGCGCGGCCGCGCATCGTTCGTCGCCCGCTGGGCCGGTGACTCGGGCCGTCAGGGCGCCGGATCCAGCGCACTCAGGGGGCCGCGTTAGCCTCAGTACGCATGTCGCTCGCCCGCGCCGTGCTCGGCGCCTCGTTCATCACCACCGGGCTCCTGCACTTCGCCAGGCCCCGGTTGTACGAGGCGATCATGCCGCGCTACCTCCCGGCCCACCGTGAGCTCGTGCTCGCGAGCGGCGTCGCGGAGCTGGCCGGCGGCGCGGGCGTGCTGCACCCCAAGACCCGGCGCGCCGCGGGCTGGTGGCTGATCGCCACGCTCGTCGGCGTGTTCCCGGCCAACGTCGAGATGGCCGTGCACCCGGAGCGCTTCCGGCGCATCCCGAAGTCGTTGCTGTACGCACGCCTGCCGCTGCAGGGTGCGATGATCGCCTTGGTGTGGAAGACCGCGCTGCGCTAAGCGCGGCGGTGGCAGTGGCGCGCGCGCACGGATTGCGCGTGGAGGAGCCCGTCATCCTGCGCGATCAACTGAACGTGCTCGTCCACCTTCGCCCTGCGCCGGTGGTGGCGCGCGTGGCCGGGACGATCGCGGCCGTGCGCCCGGGCCCGGCCTGGCAGGCGCGCGAGCTGAGCGTCGCGGGGCATCTGGCGCGCGCGGGCGCGCCCGTGGTCGCACCGAGCGGAGAGCTGCCGCCGGGCCCGCACGAGCATGAGGGCCGGGTGCTCTCGTTCTGGCGCTACGCGCCGCCGGCCGAGGTCGACGCGGCGCGGGCCGGCGAGGCGCTCGCGCACTGCCACGAGGCGCTGCGCTCCTACCGCGGCTCGCTCCCACTGCTGGGCACGGTCACCGAGGCCGAGGCGCTGCTCGCCCGGCTCGCGGCGGAGGAGCGCATCGCGCCCGACGCGGCGACCGCGTTGCTGCTGCGCTTCCAGGAGCTGATCCCGGTCCTGTCGGAGCTGCGCTCCCCGGTCCAGCCGCTCCACGGCGACGCCCACCTCGGCAACGTGCTGGGTGGACCGCTGTGGAACGACTGGGAGGACACGTGCCTCGGCCCGGTCGGGTGGGACGCGGCCTGCCTGCTGGCCGGCCGCTACGGCCGCGAGCGCCAGGAGGCGGCCTACGCCGCCTCCCGCATGGGCCTCGATCCGGGGGAGCTGAAGCTGTGGATCGAGGCGCGCTCGCTACAGCTCGCCGTGTGGCGTCAGGTCATGACGGGCACGGCGTTGCCGTCCGGCTCGGCGGGCGTGGACGGCGACACCAGGAAGTAGGCCGCCAGCGCGCCGACGATGGCCATCCCGGCCCCGACGGTGAGCGCGAGCTGGAAGCCCTCGGTCATCGCGTTGGGGAGCGCGCTGCCGGCCTCCAGCACCGAGTCGCGGCGCGAGTTGCCGATCGAGGCCAGCACGGCGAGGCCGAGCGCGCCGCCGATCTGCTGGCTCGTGTTGATCATGCCGGAGGCCAGGCCCGCCTCGTGCGGCTCGACGCCCGCCACCGCGGCGATCGTCATCGGCACGAACGCGAACCCGAGCCCGAACGCGCTGACCAGCGACGGCCCGAGGATGTCGGCGAGGTAGCTGCCGCCGACCGAGATCTGCGAGAACCACAGCAGGCCGATCGCCGTCAGCAGCAGGCCCGCGACCAGCACCGGCCGGACGCCGAGCCGGGTGACCAGCGTCGAGGCGATGCCCGCCGAGACGATGATGCCGCCGGCCAGCGGCAGGTAGCCGAGCCCGGTCTCCAGCGCGTCGAAGCCGAGCACCTGCTGCAGGTAGAGCGAGATGAAGAAGAACATCGAGAACAGCGCGGCCGCGACCAGCAGGCCGGTGAGGTTCACGCCGCGCACGGTCCGCAGCCGGAAGATGCCCGGGAACGGGACCAGCGGCGCGCGGTTGCGCAGCTCGAGGACGACGAACACGGCGAGGATGACGAGCGCGACGCCGAGCAGCACGAGCGTCTCGGTCGACGTCCAGCCCGCCTCGTTCGCGTTCACGAGCGAGTAGACGAGCAGCGACAGGCCGGCGGTGACGGTGATGGCGCCCGCGACGTCGAAGTGGCGGTGCCCTTCCTCGCGCGACTCGGGCAGCAGGCGCGGGGCGAGCAGCGCCGCGGCGACGCCGATCGGCACGTTGACGAACAGCACCCACTCCCAGCCGGCCCACTCGGTGAGCATGCCGCCGAGCAGCACGCCGGCGGCGCCGCCGGAGCCCGCTACCGCGCCCCAGACGCCCATCGCCTTGTTGCGTTCAGCGCCTTCCTTGAACAGCACGGTGACGAGCGAGAGCGCGGCCGGGGAGAGCAGCGCGGCGCCGAGGCCCTGGACGGCGCGGGCGATGATCAATTGGATGTCGCTCTGGGCGAAGCCGCCCGCGAGTGAAGCGCCGGCGAACAGGATCAGGCCGAGGATGAACAGGCGCCGCCGGCCGAGCAGGTCGGCGAGCCGGCCGCCGAGCAGCAGGAAGCCGCCGAAGGCGAGCGTGTAGGCGTTGACCACCCAGGACAGATCGTCCGGGCTGAAGCTGAGCGACTGACCGATCGACGGGAGCGCGACGTTGACGATCGACGCGTCGAGGACCACCACGAATTGTGCGGCGGCGAGGAGGACGAGCGCGAGCCAGCGCCGGTCCGTGGAGGTGGAAGACATGATGACCCCTGGGGAGGAAATGGAGGTGGAGTTCCGGTTTCGCTTCGCAAGATACGGAGTTGAAGTTCCGTTTGTCAAGCCCTACAGTCGACCCATGTCCATCCCCACCGAACGCCCGCTCCGCGCCGACGCGCGCCGCAACCGCGAGCGGGTGCTGGAGGGCGCCCGAGCCGTCTTCGCCGAGCACGGGCGAGACGCGCAGATGGACGATGTGGCCCGCAAGGCCGGCGTCGGCGTCGGGACCGTGTACCGCCACTTCCCGACCAAGGAGGCGCTCGTCTCGGCGCTCGCGGTCTCGCTGTTCGAGCAGGTGCTCGCGTCCGCGCGCCGCGCGCTCGAGATCGACGACCCGTGGGAGGCGTTCACGACGGCGCTGTGGGCTGGCGTCGAGGTCCTCGCCTCCGACCGCGCGTTCACCGAGATCATCGGCCAGGCCGAGATGCCGTTCGACACCGACCTGATGGCCGAGATGAACGACGCGTACATGCAGCTCGTGCAGCGGGCGAAGGATTCGGGCGATCTGCGCCCGGACATCGTCCTGGACGACATCCCGATGTTCACCTGCGGCATCGGCATGGCCACCGTCAAGCCTCACATGTGCCAGGCCGCGTGGCGCCGCCACCTGGCGATCATCATCGACGGCCTGCGCGCCACGAACGCTTCCGGGCCACTGCCGTCGTAGCCTTGGGGGCATGAGCGCCCCCGATACCGTGAGCGACCCCGAGCTGCAAGAGGTCGCGTGGGACCTCACCGACCTGTTGAACGGCGCCGGGGAAGACCCGCAGGCGGGCGTCGACGCGCTGCTCGCCGACGCGCAGGCGCGCGCGGACACGTTCGCCGAGACCTACGCGGGGAAGCTGTCGTCGATCGACGGCGCGGGCCTGATCGCCGCCATGCAGGAGCTGGCGGAGATCGAGGAGATCGCCGCGCGTGCCGGCACCTACGCCCACCTCGCCTTCAGCACCGACACGCAGTCCCCGGCGAACGGCGCGCTGCTGCAGCGCGTCGAGGAGAAGGGCACCGCGATCGAGACCAAGCTGCTGTTCTTCCACCTGGAGTGGGCGGCGCTCGACGACGCGAAGGCGGACGAGCTGCTCGCCACCGACGGGCTCGACTTCGCGCGCCACCATCTGAAGACGGCGCGCCGCTACCGGCCGCACCTGCTGAGCGAGCCCGAGGAGCGCATCCTCGCCGAGAAGCAGCTGTCCGGCCGGTCGGCGTGGGTGCGGCTGTTCGAGGAGCAGACGGCGGCGATCACGGTCGAGCTGCCCGACGAGGGCGACGTGCCGCTGGACGCCGCGCTCTCGCGCCTGTTCTCGCCCGATCGCGAGGTGCGCCGCGACACCGCCGAGCGCGTCACGGGCGCGCTGGCGCCCGGCTTGCGCACGCGGGCGTACGCGTTCAACACGCTGCTCGCGGACAAGATGACCGACGACCGGCTGCGCAACTACCCGCACTGGCTGGCGGCGCGCAACCTGTCCAACGAGGCCTCCGACGAGTCCGTGCAGGCGCTGATCGAGGCCGTCCGCGCGCGCTATGAGGTGCCGCGCCGCTGGTACCGGCTCAAGGCCCAGCTGCTCGGGCTCGACAAGCTCGCCGACTACGATCGCATGGCGGCCGTGACACAGGACAACGAGAAGATCGGCTGGCCGCAGGCGAAGGAGATCGTCCAGGACGCGTACTCCTCCTTCTCCGACGAGCTCGGCGGGATCGTGTCGCAGTTCTTCGCGCAGCCGTGGATCGACGGGCCGGTGCGGCCGGGCAAGCGCGGTGGCGCGTTCTGCTCCTACGGCGTGCCGAGCGCGCACCCGTACGTGCTGCTCAACTACACGCACCTGCGCCGTGACGTGCTGACGCTCGCCCACGAGCTGGGCCACGGCGTGCACGCCGTGCTGGGCGGGTCGCAGGGCGTGTTCCACATGGCGACGCCGCTGACGCTGGCGGAGACCGCTTCGGTGTTCGGCGAGACGCTGGTCTTCGGGCGGCTGCTCGAGGCCTCTCCCTCCGCGGAGTCCCGCCTGTCGCTGCTGGCGGAGTCGATCGAGGGCTCGATCGCGACTGTCTTCCGCCAGGTGGCGATGAACCGCTTCGAGCACCTCATCCACACGCACCGGCGCGAGACGGGCGAGCTGTCCGTGGACGACTTCGGCGCGCTGTGGGCGCAGTCGCAGGAGGAGCTGCTGGGCGACGCCGTCGAGGTCACCGAGAACTACCGCTCCTGGTGGTCCTACGTCCCCCACTTCGTCGCCTCCCCCGGCTACGTCTACGCCTACGCGTACGGGCAGCTGCTCGCGCTGGCGGTCTACGGCCGCTACGAGGAGGAGGGCGCGGGCTTCGAGGCCGACTACGTGAACCTGCTGCGCGCGGGCGGCTCCAAGTCGCCCGAGGATCTGGGTCAGATCGTCGGCGTCGACCTCGCCGACCCGGGCTTCTGGGACAAGGGCCTGGACCTCGTCGAGCGCAAGCTCGAGCAGGCCGAGCAGGCCGCGAAAGACGCTGGCCGAATTTGAAGGCAGGACATCCCCTCCGCCCCACCCCGATCATCCGACCTTAAACGGGGGCGCGATTGACGGCCCGCACGATCGTGCGGGCCACCGTGGCGAGCTCGTCGATCGCGACGGACTCGTCCACGGCGTGCGCGAGCTCGATGTCGCGCGTGCCGACCATCACGGCGGGGATGCCGCGGGCGGTGAACAGCCTCATGTCGGCGCCCCACGGGACGCCGGCGAGCGGGGCGCTGCCGGTTTCCGCGGCGAGCGCCTCCTGCACCGTCTTGACCCACGGATGGTCGGGGTCGGTGGTGCCGGGCGCGAACGCGCCGCCCTCCCAGGTGAGCCGGCAGGGGGGAAGCCCGTCGTCGAGCGCGCGATCGAGCACGGCCTGAAGCTCGTCGCGGGCCTGCTGCAGATCGGCGCCGACGGGAACGCCGAGGCGCCCCTCGAACACGAGGCGGTCCGGCACCATGCTCGACCACTCGCCGGCGTGCAGCTGGCCCACGAGCAGCGGGTACGGCAGCGGGAGCTCGCGCATGAGCGGGTGCGCGACATCGGTGTTGACGGCGCGCTCGTGCGCGGCGAAGGCGGCGTGGACCTTGACGTAGCGGTCGATGGCCGAGTGGCCGGAGAGCCGCTCGGCGGCGTGGGCGGCGACGCCGCGGATCTCGCCCTTGAAGGTGAGCGCGCCGGCTTGCGCGCAGACCACGCGCAGGCCGGTCGGCTCGGGAAGCAGGGCGGCGTCGAAGGTCGCATCCCGTTCGAGCTCGGCGAACGTGCCCAGCCCACCGTCCTCCTCGGACGGGACGGCCATCAGCACGACCTCGGGGCGCTCCTGGTCCTTGAGCGCCGCGAGCGCGTGCAGCGCGGCGACGACCGGGCCCTTCATGTCGACGGCGCCGCGGCCGTGCAGCCGCCCACCCTCGACCGCGCCGGACCACGGGCCGAGCCGCCACGGCTCGGTGCCGGGCGAGACGACGTCGACGTGGCCGTTGAGCGCGATCCGGCCGGGCCGGGTGCCGGGCAGGGTGACCGTGAGGCCCCACAGCTCGTCGCGCGGCGCCTCCTCGCCGGGGTGATCCGGATGCGTACGCAGCGCCGCGAGATCGTGCCGGTGCAGGTCACATTCGAGACCGAGCGCGGCGGCCAGCTCGCCGAGCCGTTCGAGCGCCGCGCGCTCGTCTCCGGTCACGCTCGGCACGCTGACGAGCGCTGCAGCATCCCGGACCATTGCGTCCACATCGATGGTCATACGCGGCGAGGCTAGTACGTCCGTCCTCGCCTGGACCATCGGGTAGGGCGACCCACCCGTGCTGAACGGATGATCGGCCCATGCCCGCGCCACTTGTCGAGGCCGCCGCACTGGAACTGCGCTTCGGCCACCGGGCGGTGCTCTCAGGGATCGATCTGTGCGTCGGCGCCGGCCAGGTCCACGGCCTGATCGGCCCGTGCGGGGCAGGCAAGAGCGTGCTGCTGCGGGTGCTCTCCGGCGAGCTCGCGCCGACCGGCGGCGTGGCGCGGGCCCAGGACGTCGTGCTGGTCGCGGACGCCGCCGCCTCGCCGCTGCTGCTCGCGCAGGCGCTCGCGGGCAACCCGTCCGTGTTGCTGGTGGACGAGCCATCCGCGGGCTTCAGCAGCGAGGCCCGCGCGGCGGTGCGCTCGCTCGTCGTGCGCCACACCGCCCGCGGCGGCGCCGCCGTGTGGGCCACGCGCCGCCTGGACGCGCTCCACCGCCTCGCCTCTGATGTCACTTTGCTGGCCGGCGGCCGGGTCCGGTACGCTGGAAGCGTCGAAGTGCTTGTTTTGCGCTCATTGGCGCAGTCCGCCGAGGACGTCGCGGACGAGATCTCCCGCGCCGCGTAGACGTCATCAAACTTCCGCACGGCCCGCTTGACAGTTTTCGGGACGTCGCGCGTTAGTCTGGAAGACGGTGCTTAGCGGCTTCCCTTCCACCAACGGTTTCGAGACCGACCTCGGCGCGCGTGTGCGAACGCTGCGCCGCGAACGCGGGCTGACCCTCAAGGGTCTCGGCCGGCTCGCTGGTCTGTCCCATCCGTTCCTGTCGCAGGTCGAGCGCGGCCTCGCCAAGCCGAGCGTGAGCTCGGTCGAGCGCATCGCCGCCGCCCTGGACGTCTCGGTCGCCCACCTCTGGGCGCCGCCGCGCCAGGGCGAGGCGGTCCGCGTCGTGCGCCGCGACGAGGGCGCGGTCGCCGAGCACCACGGCGCCACCCTCCGCGAGCTCCCCGGCGAGCCCGCCGCCCCGACCCTGCGCGAGTGGACGGCGGCGAACCGGCGCTGGCCCGCCGAGGCCGCCACCGAACCCGGCGAGGTCGCGATCTACGTCGCGCGCGGCTCGATCGAGGTCGACGTCGCCGGTTCGCTGACGACGCTCGAAGAGGGCGACACGCTGCGCTTCGACGGCGCGCTTCCGCACCGCCTGCGCCGCGCGGGCGGCACCAGCACCCGCGCGCTGATCGTCACCTCTTAGGGCCGGTTGGCCAGCTCGGCGGGGGGCTCTCCCCCGCCCAGGAGCGTCTTCGCGGCGCGGCCCAGCGCCGCCATCGCGACGCCGAGCGGCCCCGGGCCGTAGCTCACGCGTGGGATGCCCAGCCGCGCGAGCTCGTCCAGCGTCGGCCCGCCGGCGCCGCCGAACACGCTGATCGGGCCGCGGATCTTGATCACGAGTTGCTCGAGCGTGGCGACGTCGCTCACGCCGGGGATGAAGATCACGTCCGCGCCCGCGCCCAGGTAGGCGCGGGCTCGCGCGACGGCCTCGTCGAACTCGAGGCCTTCGAGAAAGACGTCGGTGCGCGCGTTGATCACCAGCGGCACGCCGGCGGACTCACCCGCGGCGCGGGCGGCCTGCACCGCGGCGACGTGCGCTTGGACCGGTACCAGCGCGCCCTTTCCGTCGGAGTCCTCGAGGTTGCAGCCGACGGCGCCGGCCTCGATCGCGCGGGCGACGGTCGCGCCGGCGTCCCCGAAGCCGCGCTCCAGGTCGGCGGTCACGGGCAGCTCGACCGCGCGGGCGACGATGCGCACCGCGTCGATCATCTCGTCGAGCGGGATCTGCTCACCGTCGCCGTAGCCGCGGGCGGCGGCCACGGACCAGCTCGCGGTGGCGATCGCGCGCGCACCGGCGTCGGCGACCACCCGGGCACTCACGGCGTCCCAGGCGTTGACCAGGACCAGCGGCTCGGGCGCCGCGTGCAGGCGGCGCAGCTCTTCGGCCTTCTCTCGCTGCGTCATTCCTCAAGCCTTTCACGCCCCGGAAAGGGACGACTTCACGATCGCTGCGGCGGCGCGACGCCCCGCCTATCGCCGGAGACGCATGCGGTGGATCGCGCCCTGGGGGATCTCCGGCGCCGTGCGCGTCTCGATGTCGAACACCTCGCCGATGCGTTCGAGGAAGGGGCCGGCCTCCCGCCGGCCGGGGTCCGCGAGCCAGATCTCGCCGCGCGCGTCGATCAGCCGGGGCAGCAGCGGCGCCAGCGCGACCCCGTTGCGCGCCTCGTAGAGCACGTCCGACGCGAGCACGAGCTCCCACGGCGCCCGCTCGACGAGCACGCCCGGCGAAGCCCAGTCCACGCACAGCGCTTCGAGCGTCAGCCCGTTGCGCGCGGCGTTGCGCTCGAGCAGTGCGATCGAGTCGGGCGCCCAGTCGGTCGCGGTCACGCGCGCGCCCGCCGCGGCCGCCGCCAGACCCACCAGCCCGAGTCCGCACCCGAGCTCCAGCGTTCGCCTGCCCCGCAGGGCGCGGGCGCCGATCACCCGCGCGAGCGCCGTGGCGCTCGGCCACAGCTCCGCCCAGTAGGGCAGGAACTCGTCGTGCGCGAAGTCGTCCTCGCTCAGGAGCGCTTCGGCGTCGCGCGGGCGCAGCACAGCGAGGTCGCGCCCCGCCACGCCGACCACTTCCTCGACCAGGTCGTCGTCCACGTCCCTAGGATGGCGGACATCTCCGCTCCGCCCCGCGTCACCAGCGTCGACGTCGCGCGCCGCGCAGGCGTCTCGCAGTCGACGGTCTCGCTCGTGCTCTCCGGCAAGGCCCGGGGCCGGATCTCCGCGCGCACCGAGGAAGCGGTCCGCGCCGCGGCGGCCGAGCTCGGCTACCGCCCGAACGTCGCGGCCCGCGCGCTCCGCACCGGCGTCGCGCGCAGCGTCGCGCTCGTGGTCCCCGACATCACGAACCCGTTCTTCGGCCGCGTGCTGCGCGGCGCCCAGCGCGCCGCGCAGGAAGCGGGCTACACGGTCGTGCTCGTCGACATCGGCAACAACCGCGCGTGGGAGGCGGCGTCGGTGCAGGCGCTGCTGGCCGGGCCCGCCGACGGGCTGCTGCTGTTCGAGTCCGACCTGCCGCCCGGCACGTCCGAGCACGCGATCCAGATCGAGATGATGCCCGGCCGCGGCCTGCCGGTCGTGCGCCTGGACGTCGAGGCGGGCGTCGACTTCGCCGTCGACCATCTGCTCGCGCTCGGGCACACCCGGATCGGCCACGTCAGCTCCAACTTCGACGCGCCGACGTTCGACCTGCGCGCGGCGCGCATGGCGGAGCGCCTCGGCGGCCCGCCGCCCACCGTCAAGGCCCCGTTCACCTTCGAGGGCGCCAAGCAGGCCGCGCTCGACATGCTCGACGAGGGCGTGACCGCGGTCTTCTGCGACGACGACATCCTCGCCGGCGGCGTCTACCTCGCGGCCCGCGACCGCGGCGTGCGCATCCCGGAGGACCTGTCCGTGATCGGCTTCGACGACCTCGACTTCGCACGCGTGCTCGCGCCGCCGCTCACGACGGTGGCGGTCGACGCCGAGGGCCTGGGCGCGATCGCGTTCGAAGCCCTCGCCCGCGACCTCGCGGGCGACCGCCCGCCCGACGAGCAGGTCATGCCCGTCGCGCTGAAGGTCCGCGAGTCGACCGCGCCGCCCTGACACCCGAGTGATCGTTCTGTCAACCAGGGGTTGACAAACCGACCGCTCGGAGGGCTGACCGTCTCAAGTTCTTCACTTGCGAGCCGCCGTCATACGTATTATGCTCATTCGTATGACCAAGACGATCCAGATTCGCCTCGCCGTTCCGGCGGGCATTGCGCTCGCGCTCGTCGCGGGCACTGCGATCGCGAGCCCCGAGGACCATCGGTCCCAGCGGGCGATCGTGGTCGCCGGCGCTGCCGCCACCGACAAGGCCGCGCTCAAGCAGGCGCATGCCGTCGCGACCGCGACGGATGCCGACCTGAAGGTCGTGAAGACCACCGCCGAGCAGCTCGGCGTGATTCACATGCTCGCCGCTCGCGACTACGACGTGGTCGTGACGGTCGGCGTGGACCGGAGCAGCGCTGTCGCGCCGGTCGCGGAGAAGTTCCCGCGCGTCCGCTTCGTCGCCGCCAAGGCCAATGGCCTCGGCGCGGCGATGAGCGGCGCGTAGGACGCGCCTACCTGCCTACTTGTAGCGGTAGACGATGCGTCCGCGGTTGAGGTCGTAGGGCGAGACCTCGACACGGACCTTGTCGCCCGGAAGGACGCGGATGCGGAACCGGCGCATCTTGCCGGCCAGGTGGGCGAGCAGCTCGTGGTCGTTCTCGAGCTTCACGCGGAACAGCAGGTTCGGCAGGGCCTCGGTGACCTCGCCGTCGATCTCAAGCTTCTGCTCTACTGCCATAGACGCCTTTCGTGGGGGAATGCGCGGACGTGCGGAAGCGCAGCTCGCGCGGACATACACCATTCTACCCCTCACGGATCGACCGTCCCAGGCGTTTCACCGGTCATGCACGCCGCACTTCTCCCCTGCCCGGTCGGACCGCTCCACGTGACGCTCGAGGACGGTCACGTGACCGCCCTCTACACGGCCGAGCACAAGCGTCACGTCGCCGTGCAACCGCCGAGCGACGACGCTTTCGACGCCGTCCGCGAGCAGCTCGACGAGTACTTCGCCGGCACGCGCACCGGCTTTGACCTCCCGCTCGCACCGAAGGGCACCGCGTTCGAGCAGGCCGTCTGGCAGCGCCTCACGCAGATCCCGTTCGGCGAGACCACGACCTACGGCGAGATCGCGCGGGAGCTCGGCTCGGTCCCGAGAGCCGTCGGCCGCGCCAACGGCCGCAACCCGATCTCGATCATCGTCCCCTGCCACCGGGTGATCGGCGCCAACGGCAGCCTCACGGGCTACGCCGGCGGGCTGGCCACCAAAGAGCGGCTGCTCGCGCACGAAAGTGTGTGCGCCGGGCGGCTATCGGAGCCGCCCGGCGTCGCGTTCTAACGAGGCGTGGCGTCGAGGGCGCCGCCGCAATGCGGGCAACCTGCCCGCTCTGCAACGCGCGCCTCCGGCCACAGCCGAAGACAGCGAAGGCACAGGATCCTCATAGATCCTCCTTTCATCGGCCGAGAGCGCTGCGATGGCGCTCGATCAGCACTGTCAAGCTTATCGGCAGGCATTCAGGGAACCTGAAGACCTATGCTGGCCCACGTGCAAGCAGGCAGCCGCGACCTGGAGCGAGCCGCCGAGGCGCTCGCTTCTCGCCTTCCAGAACCGTTGGGCGTCTACGCCCGTCTCGCCTATAACTACCGCTGGGCTTGGGACCCGGACGGCCCCGACGTGTTCCGCGACCTGGACCCGGAGCGCTGGGAGAAGGTCGCCGAGAACCCGGTCAAGCAGCTGCAGGAGGCGTCGACCGCCGGCCTGAGCGCCGCGGCGCAGAACCCCGAGCTCCTCGCCCGCGTCGCGGCCGTCGAGGAGCGCGTGAACGCCGACCTCAACCGCCCGCCCCACGACGGCCCCGCGTCGACCGAGCGCCCGATCGCGTACTTCTCCGCCGAGTACGGCTTCCACGGCTCGTTCCCGATTTACTCGGGCGGGCTCGGCGCGCTCGCCGGCGACATCCTCAAGGAGGCGTCCGACCGCGCGTGGCCGCTGGTCGCCGTCGGCCTCCTGTACCGCCACGGCTACTTCCGCCAGCGCATCGACAACCGCGGTTGGCAGCACGAGTACTGGGTCGACACCGACCCGGACCGCCTCCCCGCCGCGCTCGTCACCGACGACGCCGGCAAGCCGATCACGATCTGCGTCCACATCGGCACCGAGGAGGTCGTGGCGCAGATCTGGCGCACGAACGTCGGCCGCGTGCCGCTGTACCTGCTCGACGCCGAGCGCCCGGAGAACAACGAGTCCGCGCGCTGGATCACGAGCCGTTTGTACATCGGCGACGAGGACACGCGCCTGGCCCAGTACATGCTGCTCGGCATCGGCGGCGTGCGCGCGCTCGAGGCGATGGCGATCGAGCCGAGCATCGTGCACCTCAACGAGGGCCACGCGGCGTTCGCCTCGCTGGAGCTGGCCAAGCGCGAGTACAGCGGCCAGGGCTCGCTCGGCCCCGCGCTCGACGTCGCGCGTCAGCGGACGGTCTTCACCACCCACACGCCGGTCCCGGCCGGCAACGACACCTACCCGGCCCATCAGGTCGAGAGCGTGCTCGAGCACATGGCCGGCACGCTCGGCGTCAACGCCTCGGAGGTCATCCGCCTCGGACGCACCAACCCCGAGGAGGAGGCCGAGCCGTTCGGCGTGACCCAGTTCGCGCTGCGCACGAGCCGCGCCGCCAACGGCGTCGCCCGCCGCCACGGCGAGGTCGCGCGCGAGATGTGGAACGCGATGTGGCCGGACAAGGCCGTCGACGACGTGCCGATCACCCACGTCACCAACGGCGTCCACATCCCCACGTGGCTCGGCCGCCCGATGTGGGCGCTGCTGAACCAGCATCTCGGGGAGGACTGGCTCGACCGCGCGACCGACCCCGCCACCTGGGCGCCCGTGGAGGACATCCCGGCCCAGGAGCTGTGGGCCGTCCGCACCCAGCAGCGCGCCGAGCTGATCGAGTACGTGCGCCATCGCGCCGTCGTGGACCGGCTGGCACGGGACGAGTCGCGCCCGTACGCCGAAGCCGCGGCCGCGTTCGACCCGGACGTGCTGACGGTCGGCTTCGCCCGCCGCCTCGCGACCTACAAGCGCCTGAACCTGCTGCTGCAGGACGTCGAGCGCGCGATCCGCGTCGTCGGCAGCGACCGCCCGATCCAGGTGCTGCTCGCGGGCAAGGCGCACCCGCGCGACGACGCCGGCAAGTCGCTCGTCCAGGGCCTGTTCTCGATGAAGCACGCGCCGGGCTTCGCGGGCCGCGTCGCCTACCTGGACGACTACGACCTGCGCATGGCCGCCCATCTGGTCCGCGGCTGCGACGTCTGGATCAACCTCCCGCGCCCGCCGCTGGAGGCGTCCGGCACGTCCGGCATGAAGAACGTGATGAACGGCGGCCTGCAGCTGTCGGTGCTCGACGGCTGGTGGGCGGAGGGCTACGACGGCGACAACGGCTGGGCGCTGCCGGGCGACGTCGACCCCGATCACGGCGCCCAGGACGCGCGCCACGCGCACGAGCTCTTCCGGCTGCTGGAGGAAGAGGTCGCGCCCGAGTTCTACACGGCCGGCGAAGACGGCATCCCCAAGAACTGGGTGACCCGGATCCGGCGCTCGCTGCGCACGCTCGGCCCGGAGTTCGGCGCCGGGCGCATGCTCGAGGACTACGAGAAGAAGGTCTACGGGAAGTGAAGGCGGGCATTCCCTCCACCCCACCTCGATCATCCGACCTCAACTCGCGCGCCGCAAGCGCGGGGGCGCTCCGGCCGAAGCGCCCCCGCACCGCGTCCTAGCTCGCCCGCAGCACCAGCTTGAGCTTCTTGTTGCGGGCGCTCTTGGGCACCTTGACCTTCACCACGCGCGCTTCACCGGCGCGCACGTTGTAGGTCGCACGGCCCACCACACGCGCGCCCTGCTTGAGCTCGATCCGCCCGCGGCAGCGCTCGCCCTCGTCCGGGCAGGTGACCTCCACACTGACCCGGCCCGCGCTGACCTTGCCGAGCTTGGCCCGCACGGGCTTGCGAGTCGTCGGCGCCGGCAGCACGATCCTGTCGCCCGGCGTGTACGCCACCGTGACCGGCGCGCTCAGCGCCTGCGCGCTCGAGCCGGTCGCGTTGGACGCGACCACACCGCAGCGCACGGTGCGGCCGGAGCTGCCCGCGGGCACCGTCCAGGTCGCGCCCGTCGCCGCCTCGGCGCCCTCGACCAGCCACACGTAGGCGAAGCCGGTCGGGTCGTCGCTCCACGTGCCGGGCTCGCACCGCAGCTCCGCGCCAGCGGCCGCCGTGCCCGCCACGCTCGGCGCCGTGATCGCCTCGGGCTCGCGCGCCAGCACCGTCACCGCCGCGCTCGCCGCCGGCGCGCTGTCGCCACCCGCGTTGGTCGCGACCACCTGGCACGTGAGCGCACGCCCGACGTCCTCCGCCGTCGCGACGTGCGTCTCGCCCGTCGCCCCGCCGATCGCCACGCCGCCGCGCAGCCACCGGCGCGCGTACGCCGTCGGCGTGCGCGTCCACTCGCCCGTCGAGCAGGTGAGCGCCTCGCCGCGCTTGGCCGTACCGGAGATCGCGGGCGCGGCCGTGTTGATCGGCGCCGGGAGCGGCACGGTCACCGGCGCGCTCACCGCCGGCTCGCCCGCCCCCGCGTCGTTGGTGGCGGTCACCGAGCACGTGAGTGCCTTGCCCGCCGCGCTCTCCGGGATCGTGTAGGTCGCCGTCGCCACGCCCGGGACGGACGCCCCGTCGACGGACCACGAGTAGACGTACGATGCCGGGAAGTTGCGCCACGTGCCCGTGGAGCAGCTCACCGTCTCGCCCACGCGCGCCGTTGCGCCGATCGCGGGCGGCTCCACGTTCACCGGCGCCTCGGCCTGCACGTACCCGAGCGCGCCCGTCGCGGTGCCGCCGAGGTGGACGAACCAGCCGCCGATCCACAGCTTCGGGCCGTGCGAGTACAGCGCGAAGGCGTTGCCGTCGGCCTGCGCGTCCCAGCCCGCGAGCGTTGCGCCCGTGGCCGCGTCGACCGCCGCCAGGCCACGCCGCTCGACGCCGCCGACGCTGGTGAAGCGGCCGGCCACGAACACCGCGCCGCCGTGGCGCTCGACCGCGGTCACGTGGCCGTCGGTGGTGACCGCGAACCCGGACAAGCGCCTGCCGGTGGCGGCGTCGAGCCGCACCACAGCGCCGGACCGGCCGTTGAGGGCACCGCCGGCCACGAGCAGCGCGCCGTCCGCGTCCGCGCGCAGCACGTCGACCGCGTCCCAGCCCGCGGGCAGCTCGCCCTCGAAGCCGGGCACCGCGGCACCGTCACGGTCATAGGCCCTGAGCTCGAGCCGGTAGGCCTCGTCGACGGCCACACGCGAGACGGCGTACACGCGGTCGCCCGCGGAGAACACACGCAGCACGCGCCCGTCGGTCTCGGCCACGAGCCCGGGCTGCACGCGGCCCGTGCGCGCGTCCAGCGCGGCGAGGTTGAGGCGCCCGACGCCGTCCAGGAACGTGAACTCACCGCCGACCAGCAGCTGGTCGCCCCGGGCCGCGAGTGCGTGAATCGAGCCCGCGACCTCGAGTGCGAAGCTCTCGTCGATGCCGCCGTCCTCTGGGTCGGCGCGGCGCAGCGCCGACCCGTCCTGCGCGACGAAGTACAGCCAGCCGCCCGCCGGCGCGAGCAGCCGCGGGGCGACGCCCGCGAGCGCGAACCCGCGGTCGATCTCGCCCGTCCGGGCATCGAACGCGAACGCGTGCGTCGCGATCCCGGCCATGTCGAACGAGCCGCCGACGACGACGCGTGAGCCCGCAGCGGCGAGGCCGCCCAGCGTCAGCGGCTGCTGCGTAGCCGAGACCGTCGCATAGGCGCCGCGCAGCTGGCCGGTATCCGCGTCCAGCGCCGTCAGCCGGCCCGCCGGGGACGCGTGCCACAGCGTCGCGCCGGCCAGCAGCAGCGGGCCGCCGGACGTGCCCGTGGACGCGCTCGGCACGCCGAAGCCGGGAACCGTCGCGCCCGTGGTGGCGTCCACGGCGTAGACGGGTCCGGCGAGGCCCGCGACCGTCGTGGCGGTGGAGACGTAGACCACGCCGTCGCCGACGGCGAGCCCGCGCACGATCGAGTTCGCGGCGACCGTGGGGATGAACGCCGTGTCCAGCGTGCCGGCGTCGTCGGTGCGGATCGCGGCCAGCGCGCGGCGGGCCGTGCCGTTGACCGTCGTGACGTTGCCGGCGACGAACAGCCGCGTGCCGGAGACGACGAGCTCGTCGATCAGGGCGCCGGCGGCGGTCGGGGCCCACGTGTGGTCGACGGCGCCCGTAACGGCGTCGGCGCGCGCCAGGCGCGTGTGCGTGGCGTCGCCGGCGCGGGTGAACTGGCCGCCCACGTACAGGCGGTCGCCGTCGACCGTGAGCGCCTGCACCACGCCGCCCGTGACGGCGACGGGCGTGAAGCCCGCGACCGGCGCGCCGTCCGCGCCCACGGCGATGACGCCGGACGCACCGCCCAGGTAGACCGTGCCGCCGCGCACCGCCAGCGCGCTGATCGCACCGGTGACCGCCGGGGCCCAGCCGGAGACCGTGCCGTCCGCACGGATGTGCGCCAGCCCGGCGCGGGCGGTCTCGCCCACGCGCGTGAACGAGCCGGAGAGGTACACGCCGCCCGCGCCGTCGGAGACGATCGCGGTGACCGTGCCGTCCACGCGCGGCCAGCCGTCGGCCAGCGCCCCGACGAGCGGGTCCACCACCGCGACCGAACCCGTGTCGCGCACCAGCCCCGAGAGTCCGGAGGTGTTGAAGTAGTCGCCCGTGGCGTACACGCGCGGGCCGTCACCCAGCAGGCCCGTGACCATGTCGCGCGCCTGCCGGCCGATGCCGTGCCCGCGGTCGGACGGCATCGCCCCGGAGGCCGGGGCGCCTGGGCGCGCCGGCGGGAGCAGGCGTCCGAGGTTGCGCAGGATGGACGTCTCGCCCGTCACCCACACGTCGCCTGACGGCGTCACGGCGAGCGTCTGGTCGCCGAGCCCGAAGTCGGCGAACAGCGGCTGATCGCCGATGGTGGTCACGACCTGCGGCTCGAGCGTCGCGCCGTCCGCCAGACCCGCGACCGGCACGCGCCAGACGCTGCGGTCGAACATCCGCGGCTCGGAGAAGTCGCCCTCACCCGTCAACGCCACGAGCGCGCCGTCTGGCGCCGTTGCGAGGTCGAGGATCCGCGCGAGCGAGGTCGGGCGGACGAACGTGCGCGTCGTGCGCGCCGCGACGTCGTAGGCGATCAACGCGAGCTCCGGCGCCTCCAAGAACACCGTGCCGCCGTCGCGCGTGACCGCGAGCCCGGTGGCCACGGCGTCGTGGACCTTCTCCGCCGTCCCGTCGGGGGCGACGCGCAACACTCCCTGCGGCGACGCGACCCACCAGCCGCCGGTGCGCGGGTCACGGGCGAGGTCTCCGCCGTAGTCGAGGTTCACGGGCGCACCGTCGAGCGTGATCGGCGTGGTCTTGACACCGGTCGCCTCGCCGCCGGTGCGGCGCAGCGCGACCTCGAGGATCGCGCCCGGGCCGGCGTTGCCGCCCGGCGAGCCGCCGTGCAGCACCGCGAGGCGCGTGCTGTCGACCGCGGTCAGACCGTGGAGCCGGTAGAGCGGCTCGTCGGCGGCGGCGATCTGACGGCGGCCGTCCGGAAGGTCGCGGCGCATCGCGGCGCGGAAGACGGTGAAGCCGCGCGGGTTGCCCGCGTCGACGGTGAGCAACAGGTTGCGCTGCGGGACGGCGAGGATGCCCTCGGGCTCGCCGCCGCTCGGGAGCGCCTGCATGAGCTTGGGCTGCGTGGGGTCCGTGACGTCGACGAACACGACCGCGTCGCCGCGCTCGGCGCCGATCGCGGCGACGGTCGTGCGCCCGTAGGTGCCGACATCGACGCCCTCGAACTCGGCGCCGTGCGACGTGCTGCGGTCGTCGGGATACAGGCCGCGGTCGGCGAGGTACTTCTCGACGCGCTCCTTGGAGTCGTACACGAGCGTGCCGTCGAGGGCGTGGATCGTGAACGAGCGCCCGCCCAGGCCGGCCTCGCCCTCGTTGGCGAGGATCACGTGCTCGCCGCCGGGCAACAAGCCGATGGCGTCCGGCTCGCGCGGCGCGCCGAGCGTGGCGTCCTGGCGGTCCGTGAGCGGGTCGGTGAACGCGATCCGGTTGGGCGTCCGGTTGCGGTCCGAGAGCTGGTTGTCGGTGCGCCCGGCGCTCCAGATGTCGGTGATCGCGTTGCCCGGGATGTCGACGACCGCGACCGCGTTGTTCTCCTGCAGCGTGACGACGGCCGTGTTGTCGGGCCGGATGTCGATGAACTCGGGCTGGAGGTCGTTCGGGTTCGCCAGCGCGGGGTCGGTCGCGTCGATCGCGATCCCGTTGATCTCCCAGTCCGCCGGGTCGGTTCCTTCCAGCCTCACGCGCGCGAGCTCGCCCTGGACGCCGGCGGGCTCGTTCTCGATGGCGATCAGCGCCCACTGGCCGTCGGGGGAGATCGCGACGCCGTCGGGCTGGCCCGCGAGCGGCCACGTGACCAGCGGCGCCAGCGTGCGCGCGTCGAACACCGACAGGCGCGAGACCTGCAGCGTGCCGCTGGCCTTCTGGGTGACGAGCAGGTGACGCCCGTCCGGCGTGACGTTGACCGAGGTGACGTAGGCGCCGTTGCCGATGCCGATCGTGCGCTGGAACTTCGGCTTGGCCGGGTCGCTGAGGTCCCAGGCGCTGAAGCCACGCTCGCCGAGCGTGGTGAACAGCCGCATGCCGTCGGGCGTGACGTCGGCGATCTCCGGCGTCTGGCTGCCGGACGTCGGACCGGGCGGTGGTCCGGACCGGCTGACGAGCTCGAACGTGTCGTAGGCGGGCGGTTTCGCCGCCTGCGCCGGTGAGGCCAGGATCAGGAGCGCCGCGATGACGGCGCCGAACAACGACCGCATATTCCCTCCGTGGATGGGGACCGGCGAAGAGTCCACCGGACCCAGCGGTCCGCGGCAACGGCCACTTACGGGATGTTCACGCCGCATTCACGGCGTGGGCGCGCTCAGGGTTCGATGATCTCGGGTTCGGTCGGCGTCGGGGTGACCGAAGCGTCGGGGGTCGTCTCGCCCTCGATCGTCGGCTCCGGCGGGAGCTCGCCCTCGGTGGTGGGTGCGGGCGTCGGGGTCTCGGTCGGCAGCGGCGTCACCGTCGGCGTCGGCACCGCGCCCACGCCGCCGGCCGGGATGCGTGCGTCCAGCTCACGGCGCACGTCGGTCTGCAGCTGCTGGAAGTTGCGGTCGATCTCGCCGCGGACCGAGTTCACGCGGTCGTCGACCTCCTGGACGGTGATGTAGAACATCAGGCCGACGCCGGCCAGCACGACGAGCGCCGTCACCACGAGCATCCACGGCGCCACGCCCCCGCTGCGACGGAAGTTCGCCGTGCAGTACGGGCACTGCGGACCGGTCGCCCACGAGATCCGAGCGCACTTGGGACATACGCGCTGCGGAGGCGCGCCGACTGAACCCTCCATATCCCACTAGCGTAGGACAAGGTCCGGGCTCGCCGACGCGCCTCATGCGCAGTTCAGTGCGTCATGGCCGCTGCCACGTCAGCGTGAAGGCGCCGCTGCCGCTGTAGGAGGAGACGCGCCAGTAGTAGTACCCGGGCGTTCCGGAGTAGCGGATCTCCTCCACCGACTGCGGCGAGTCCGACACCGCGACCTGCGTCCAGCCGGAGCCGTTCCACTTGAGCAGCGACACGTCGAAGTCGGTGCCCGCCGGGCCGGTCAGGCACGCGCGGTGCGTGCCGGCGACCGTCGACTGGTAGTAGGTGCCGTTCGGGACGATCACGGACGCGCCGGCGCGCGCGAGCGAGCCCGTCGCGGTCTGGTTCCCGCACGGCGCGGGCGTCGGCGTGGGAGTGGGAGTCGGCGTCGGGCTCGGGGTCGGCGTGGGCGTGGGCGTCGTGCCGCCGCCGGACGCGGCGACGTGCAGCAGCCGGTTCGGCGAGCCGGTCCCCGGGCTGGAGACCTTGCCGGTCGTCGCGGCGCCGATCAGCGCGCTCGCGACCTCCGCGGGGCTCGCCGTGGGGTTGCCCTGCAGGAAGACGGCGGCCGCACCCGCGACGTGCGGCGAGGCCATCGACGTGCCGCTGATCGTGCTCGTCGCCGTGTTGGACGTGTGCCAGGCGGACGTGATGCCGCTGCCTGGGGCGAAGACGTCGACGCAGCTGCCGTAGTTGGAGAACGAGGCGCGAGCGTCGGTGCGCGTCGTCGCGCCGACCGTGATCGCCTCGGCCGTGCGCGCCGGCGACGAATTGCACGCGTTGGCGTTCTCGTTGCCGGCCGCGAGCGCGTACGTCACGCCGGCGTTGATCGAGTTGCGAACGGCGGTGTCGAGCGCGTTGGAGATGCCGCCGCCGAGGCTCATGTTGGCGACCGCCGGCCCGCTGCCCCGATTGCTGGTCACCCAGTTCACGCCCGCGATCACGCCGGACGTGGTGCCGTCGCCGTTGCAGTCGAGCACGCGCACCGCGACCAGCGACACGTTCTTCGCGACGCCGTACGTGCTGCCGCCGACCGTGCCCGCGACGTGCGTGCCGTGGCCGTTGCAGTCATCGGCGCTGCCGCCGTCGACGGCGTCGTAGCCGCTCGTCGCGCGCCCGCCGAAGTCGCCGTGGGTGAGCCGGATGCCGGTGTCGATGATGAACGCCTTCACGTTCTGGCCGGTGTTGCCGTAGGTGTAGGTCGTGCTGAGCGGCAGATCGCGCTGGTCGAGGCGGTCGAGCCCCCACGTCGCGTTCGCCTGCGTCGCGCCGACACTGATCACCTGGTCCTGCTCCACGAACGCGACGGCCGGGTCCTGCTTGACGGCCGCGAGCGCCTTGCCGTCGAGCTCGGCGGCGAATCCGTTGAGCACGCGACCGAAGCTCTCGCGCTGGATCTGCCCCCCGCGGTCGCGCGCCTTCTTCTTGACGGTCGTGGTGCTCGCGTTGTCCTTGAGCACGACGATGTACTGCCCGTCGATCGGCTCCTGCGCGTACGCGCTCGACGGAACGACCACGAGCGCTGCCCCGAGCAGCGCCAGTGCCACTGACCTCAACTTCGGCCTCCCTTTGGCCCCTGACTGTTCAGGACGTCAAACCGTCCCGCTCCCGGGACGCAGGTTAAGCGGACGACGCGCCCCGGCACAAGACAGTGTCCGTGCGCGGACCTACGATCTTCACGTGCCCGAGCTGACCCTTCTCCACAACCCGCACTGCCCGACGTCCGTCCACGCGCTGGATGCGCTGCAGGAGGCCGGGCACGAGGTGAGGATCCGCAAGTACCTGCTCGTCGCGGAGCGCCTGGACGAGGCCGAGCTGCGCTCGCTCGCGGAGCGCCTGCAGGGGGACCCGGTCGACGCGCTGATCCGGCGCGACAAGAAGTACAAGGACCTCGGGCTCGACGCGGACGGCTGGGACGTCGACCAGGTCGTGGCGACGCTGCTCGAGCACCCGTCGCTGCTGCAGCGCCCCATCCTCGACGATGGGACGGCGGTCATGATCGGCCGCCCGCGCTCCCGGGCGGCGGACTGGGCCGCGGCCGGCAAGGTGGCCTAGAACGCCGGGTTGACGCCGTGGGCGAGCGTCCGCACGCGCGGGCGTTCGCGCTTGAGGTCGAGGAGGTCGACCTTGCCGTCGTCGGCCGCGCGCGTGCCGCGCCGCAGCGCCAGACGGTGTCCGTGGGCGGCGAGCTCGAAGCCCGTCAGCCGCGGGAAGTCCTTGAGGACCGTGAACCGGCCGTCGGCGGCGCGCGCGAGCAGGCGCACGTGCGCGGGCGCACCGGGGCGGTCGGCGACGAGCACCGCGACGCGGTCGTCGCCGACCCACGCCGCCGACTGGATGTGCGCGGCGCGGTACGCCGACACCGGCTTGCGCCAGCGCTGCGCGTCCCCGCCGCGCGCGGTGTACACGACCAGCTCGTGGTAGCGGCCGCCGAGCGCGAGGACCGAGCGCCCGTCCGGCGACCAGACGGGCCGCCCGACCGGACGCCCACGCGCGCACGTCGGCTCGCCCGCGTCCTGCGGGTCGAGCACGCAGAGCCGGCCGGCGTCGGCGGGGCCGCGCTTGGCGTCACGCGCGACGAACGCCAGCAGCCCGCGGTGCGCGGAGTAGTGCGGCCGGTGGATGCGTCCGTGCACGAGCGGCTCGACCGTCTTGCCGTCGCTGGAGATCCGCACGAGCCGACGCGCGCCGTCCTCGACGTGCACCGCCGCGTACCCGTCGTCGGTCTTGGTCGGCGTCTCGAGCCGGTACTTGGCGGCGGTCAGCCGGGTCGTCCTCGCGCCGGTCGAGCGATACAGCTGGCCGCTGGTCGACCCGGCGAACACGAGGCTCGCCGGCAGCGCGGCGCTCGCGGCGGCCTTCACCTTCGCTTCGGCCTTCCTGGCGGACCCCGCCTTGGTCTTGGCCGCACCCGCATCCGGTGCCGGCGACGGCTCGGCCTGGGGTGCCGGCGCGGCGGGAACGGTCGGGACCGGCGTCGGAGTGGCCTGGGGCGTGCGGTCCTCGACGGCGAGCGTGACCTTCGTGCCGACCTCGCGCTTGGTGCCGGGCGTGGGGTCCTGGCGGATGACCACCCAGTCGTTGCCCGCGCTCGACGGCTGCGGGTCGTACACGAAGCCGGCGTCGGTGAGCGCGTCGGCGGCCCGGGCGAGCGGCATGCCGTTCACGGGCGGGACCGCGGCCTTCTCGGGCGGCGCCGCGAGCGTGATGTGCACCTCTTCGCCGCGCTCCATCTCGGCGCCGCCCGCGGGCTGCTGGGCGATGACCGTGCCGAGCGGGACGTCCTTGGGGCCGGTCGCGTAGCGCGTGCGGCCGAGCTGCAGACCGTGCTTCTCGAGGATCACGTGCGCCTCCGCCCGCGTGTCGCCCGTGAGCTTGGGCACGTCGGTGTCGCGCTGGAGCAGCACCAGGACGAGCGCGAACGCGGCGACCAGCGCGACGGCCGGCGGGACCCACCAGGGCAGCCACGGCCGCTGGCGGAACGTCACGCGCTGCGGGACCGGGTCGGCATCGGCGCCGCTCGCGCGGTGGGTCACGTCGATGTGGTGGTCGACGGGCCGGCCGCACAGCAGCGGGCGGGGGACGTGGACGCGCACGATCCCGGCCGCGGTCGCGCCGACCGGGATCAGCACCCGCTCCGGGTACACGGTCACCGGGCACCGCGCCTCGGTGTCGCGCGCGCCGATCGTGATCTCCAGCGGGCTGTTGCCGTGGTTGGTGACGGCGACGTCGAACGCGGCGTGCCGGCGCCCGCGGCGGCGCTCCGGGCCGACGCGCATCGCCGTGGCCTCGAACGGCGCGACGTGGAGCGTCGCGGGCGCCCAGGCCACGTCGGTGCCGAGCGAGCGCGAGCGCGCGACGACCATCACCGGCCACGCGCGCGCCTCGGAGGCGGACACGCGCGGCGGGTGCAGCGTGATCTGCAGCTCGCGCTGGAAGTCGCCGGCGGAGCCCCACGGATTCAGGAAGACGGTCGGCGCCGAGATCGTCGCCCAGCCCTCGGGCAGGCCGTCGACGCGCAGGTCATAGGTGTCGACGATCTCGCCCTGGTTGCGGACCGTGGCCAGCACGGACACGTGCCCGCCCGGCACGACGCCCACCGCGACCGCCGCGTTCGGGTCGTCCTGGCGCGCGGGATCGCGCAGCGTCAACAGCGTCGCGCGGCGCGGCTCGGCGGGCGCCGGAGCACGGTAGGTCGCGGGCGCGGCGACGGGCTCCTCCCCGTCGCCGAACGTCAGCTCCCAGCCCAGGTACTCACCGCAGGCGCAGAAGTCGCGGTTGACCGCGACCGTGCCGCACTTCGGGCATTCGAGCTCGCCGACCGCGGGCGAGGAGATCCTGGTGTCGTGCATGCCGCCCGGGGATCGGCCCGGACCGGCCCAACTTGAGGTCCTCCGATCGAAGTTGGGGCGCGGACCCGATCGGGCGCTGCCTCCGCGCGCCTCAAAGGGCGGCGGAGGCCGGCCCGAGCGCGATCAAGGGAGGTGCCAGCCACCACTCATCGCGTACGCCCCTGCAGGGTCACCGTGACGGTGGAGCTCGTCGCCTTCCCGGCGATCGTCGTGGTGACCTCGAGCTTGACCTTCGTGCTGCGTCCGCGCAGGCGCTTGGCCGCCGCGGAGCCGAGCTTGAGCTTGACCGTCCCGGCCCGCCCGGCGCCCAGCCGCGTCTTCGTCGACAGCGTGGCCGCGTAGCGCTTGCCGGCGATCGTCAGCCGCAGCGTCTTGGGCACGCGCACCGAGCAGCCCGCGGCGGCGCCCGCCGGGCACGCGACCGTCGCGAGCGTCGCGACGCGCCGGCTCGACAGGCGCGGCTTGCCGGCCGCCACGGTGGCGACCCGTGCGGCTGCCGGCTCCGGCGTCGGCGCGGGGGCGGCCGGCGTGCTCGGCGTGGGGGTCGGGGTCGGCGCGGGGTCGGCCGAGTCCGGGTCGGTCTGCGGGGTCCCGAAGCGCGCGGCGATCGTGAGCGGGTCGAACGGCTCGCCCTCCGGGTAGCTGCCGAACACCTGCGCGCCCTCGGCGGTGAGCGCGGTCGGCAGCGTGCTCCAACCAAGGCCGCCGTCGATCGGGGTCGCGTCGCGGGCCGTGAGGTCGATCCGCACGACCGGCACGTTCGTGCGCGTGATCGGCGTCGGGTTCTCGAGCGTCGCGCCGGTCGTGTCGGCCATCAGCGTGCCGGTGGCGCCTTCGGCGACGATCCGCAGGTTCGTGAAGCGGGTGTCGAGCTGCGGCGTCGTGTTCCCCGGCCGGTGGTGGTCGTGGCCCCAGAAGCGCACCGTGCCGCGCAGCGAGAGCGACAGCTTCCCGGCGTCGTAGGACCCGCCGCGGATCGGGAAGCGCAGCACCTCCGAGCCCGCGTTGCGCCCCGTGCACAACGGCCCGGTGGCCGGCGTGCCCGCGACCTTCTCGACGCCGCCGGAGACCTCGATCTGCCCGCGCGCGACGTTGCCGACGACGTAGCAGCGCCAGCGGTTGGCGAAGCCCCAGTCGACGGTCCCGCCGCCGAACGTGACGGGCTCGGCCGACGCCTGCGGGGACGACAGCAGCACAGCGAGCACGGCCAGCGCGAGCGCCGCGCCCCAGCGCGGACGACCCGTTCCTTCCATCAGTCGAATCCTTGGTCGGGGAGCGAGTTAGGGCACCCTAACACGAAGCGTCAACTGAGCTTGCGCACGTCGCCTCGGGCCCGGTGTACCGTTCGCCGTTCACGCGAGTCTTCGAGGGAGGGTGCGCATGTGCTTGCCGGGAACGATCGAGGCCGTTCGGGAGAGCGGGGCGACGGTCAGCCGCCGTGGATTGCTGGCCGGGACCGGTGCGGCCGCGCTGGCCGCGCTGCTGCCGGGTGACGCGCTCGCGCAGGCCCCGAAGCCCAAGCCGGGACGCAACCGCGGGCGGGTCGTCGACCTCACCCACGAGTTCACGACCGACTTTCCCGTCTACACGCCGCCGCAGGCCACGCGGCGCACGATCGCCCAGCTGCCGGGCGACGGCTACTACGCGCAGGAGTGGACGTTCGGCGAGCACACCAGCACGCACATGGACGCGCCTGGGCACTTCGTCCAGGGCGGGCGCTTCGTCACGCAGCTCAAGCCCGCGGAGCTCGTCGTGCCGATCGTCGTCGTCGACATCACCGCCAAGGCGCGGCGCGATCCCGACGCCCAGGTCACGCCCGACGACCTGCGCAAGTGGGAGCGCAAGCACGGGCGCATCCCCGACCGCGCGCTCGTGGCCATGAACTCGGGCTGGGCGGCCAAGCTCGGGACGCCCGCCTTCACCGGCCGCGACCCCGGCAACGTCTTCCACTTCCCCGGCTTCAGCGAGGACGCGGTCGAGGCGCTGCTCGAGGGCCGCCGCGCGTCCGCGATCGGCGTCGACACGCTCAGCCTCGACCACGGTCCCGCCCCGGTGTTCGTCGCGCACTCGAAGTGGCTCGGTGCCGACAACTACGGCATCGAGTGCCTGAACAACCTGGACAAGCTCCCGGCCGTCGGCGCCACCGCCGTCGTCGGCGTGATCCCGTGGCAGGAGGGCTCGGGCGGCCCCGCGCGCGTGCTCGCGACCTACTGATCCGGGGACTCGGCGAGCGCGAGCGCGTTCCCGTCGGGGTCCGGCACGCAGACGTGGCGGACCCCGTTCGAGTACGTCGCGACCGGCTCGTGCTCGAGGCCGGCCGCACGCATCCGCTCCAGCAGCGCGTCGAGCCCGGTCACGCCGAGCGTCACCCGCCCCGCGCCCGCCTGCTCCGGGTTGGGCTCGATGAACAGGATCGCGCCCGGGCCGATGTCCCACAGGATCTCGTCGCCGACGCGCAGGTCGGGAGCGCGGCCGAAGAAGCGCGTGTACCAGTCGAGGCTCGCGTCCAGGTCGGACACCGGGACGCCCGCGTAGAGAGCGGTGATCATGGTGCGTTTGACGGGCGCACGGGTGGAAAGTCATCGGTACGGTCACGACATGTCCAGCGCGCCCGAGCCGGCCCCCGCGCCCATGTACCCGCCGCCGCCGCAGCAGCCGCCCAAGCGGCGCACGGGCCGGATCATCCTGATCGTGGTGAGCGTGGTCGTGGTGTCGTTCATCGCGCTCATCGCGGGCCTGTTCCTGCTCGTCAACGAATCCACCGAGGACGCGCAGAAGGTCTCCGACGAGCTCGTCACCGCGGTCCAGGCCGGCGACGGCGCGAAGGTCTACTCGCTCACGGGCCCGTCGTTCCGCGCGGCCACGAACGAGCAGCAGACGACCGAGCTCGTCGACCAGGTCGCGCCGCTGGTCACCAAGGCCAGGAAGTCACCCGACGGCAAGGCCATCAACTCCAGCACCGAGAACGGCACGATCGCCGTCTTCACCTACACGATGGACGGCACCAGCGGCGAGCCCGTGTACTTCAAGACCCAGATCCGCGACGAGGAGGGCCGCTGGCAGGTGATGAACTTCCGCTTCGCCGAGACCGAGCTGAGCACCGAGATCGAATGAGCCGGTAAGCGCGGCGCGGGTCCGGACAGATACGGGCATGAACCCGGTGATCCGCGCTCTGCCGCAACCGGCCGGTGAACGCGAGCGGTTCGCGGCGCTCTACGAGGTCCACGGGCCCGCGGTGCTCGCGTATGCGCGTCGGCGTCTTAGCGCCGACGAGGCCGACGACGTGCTCGCCGAGACCTTCCTGGTCGCCTGGCGCCGGCGGCGGGAGCTGCCCGCCGACGCGCTGCCGTGGCTGTACGCGGTGGCGGGGAACGTGGTGCGCAACCGCGCACGGGCCGACCGCCGCCGCGGCGCGCTGCAGGCGCGGATGGCGGTCGAGCCGGCGCCCGCGGCGAGCGACGAGGCGCCGGACCCGATGCTCGGCGAGGCGCTGGCGCGGCTGAAGCCGATCGACCGCGAGGCGCTGCTGCTGACGGCGTGGGAGGACCTGTCGCCCGAGCGCGCGGCCCGCGCCGCCGGGTGCAGCCGCGCGACCTTTCACGTGCGCCTGCACCGTGCGCGCACCCGGCTCGCTCACGCCCTGGCCCAGATCGAGAGGCAGCGATGAACGACGTGACCGACCGCCTGCGGGCGGCCAACCCCGTCAAGGAGGAGCCGGCGCTGCCGCCGGTCGCGCCGCTGCTGGCCCGGCTGGACGACGCTCCGGCGCCGCGGCGCCCGCGACGCCGGCTGCTGCTCGTCCTGGCGCTCGTGATGACGGTGCTGGCGGCGATCGTCGTCGGCCTCGAGCTGCGCGGGCCGGACGTCGACGTGGTGGCCGAGGCGCGCGCTGCGCTCGGCGGCACGGACGCGATCGTCCATGTCGTGGCCCGCGACGAGCGCTTCAATCCCGACGGCACGCTCGTCGACCGCTCCGGGACGACGTCGGAGATCTGGTCGGCGCGGGACCCGCTGCGCTTGCGCATCCGCGAGGCGAACGTCGAGTCCGCGTACGCCGACGGCGTCATCACCACCCGCGCGGACGGGAAGGTGCAGACCACCCGGCTCGACGACGCCGCGCGGCGTGCGATCGAGGACATGGACAGCAGCACGAGCCTCACCCAGCCGGGCCGTGATCCGCTGGCCGTCGTCCGGCGCCTGCTGGACGAGGGCGCCTTGCGGCCCGACGGGACGGCCGAGGTGGGCGGGCGCGAGGTGCGGCGGCTCGTCGGCAGCCGGCCCGCGCCCGACGCCATGGGTCCGGCGGTGCAGGTCGAGTACCTCGTCGACGCGGACTCCTACGCACCGGTCCGGCTCTCCACCCGGGCCACGCTCGAGGACGGACGCCCCGCGGGTGCGCGCACCCTGACGTTCCTCGAGTACCAGCGGCTGCCGCTCACGCGCGCGAACGAGCCGCTGCTGGCGATCGGGGGTTAGCGGCGGTTGCCGGCGCGGATCGCGCTGTTGGCCATCTTCACGAACGCCGAGCGGCCGCCGAGCGCCTTGGCCTGCAGCTCGTAGCGCACGCCCTTCTGCACCCACGAGATCGACGGCGGCGAGCACGAGCCGCCGCACGACTCCTTCTGGTAGTAGCCCTTCAGGCCGAGCGCGAGCGACACGTTGGTGGACCGGTAGCCGAGCGGCGCGCCCTTGCGCCCGCTGAACTCGGCCAGGAAGCACGCGTTGGCCCCGCCGCAGTCCTCGGCGCCGCTGAGCGACAGCGAGTACGTGCCCTGACGCCGGTTGCCCTCGCCCTCGGCGAAGACCTCGGTGTCGCCGTCGATGTCCAGGTTCACGCGCGACGGGAACAGCACGACGATGCCCGCGTCACGGGCGTCGCCGAGCGCCGGGTTCAGCGCGTCCGGGACGTCGATCACCCGCGCCGAAGCCGGCGCCGCCAGCACCGCGAAGCCGGCCAGGACGAGCACGATCACCCACATGCGCTGCATACACACACTCCCGTCTGAGTTCAGTCGCCGCACATGATCGACTATTTGCGCGCCGAGGACCGGGCGAGCGCCAGCGCCCGTGAACGGGAGCGCCCGGCCAGGCCGCCGCCGGCCATCACCAGCGTCAGCGCGGCGATGCCGCCCGCGATCTCCCACGGCCACGGCGAGGGCGGATGCGCATAGGCGACCGCGGCGCTGTCGGCCTCGTAGGCGTACTCCTCGCGGCGCTGCTCGGCGTGCTGCATGACCTGGAACGGCTGCACCTGCGGCGCCTCGAACGCTTGCACCTGCAGGCCCTGCGGCGGCGAAGGCGGCGCGGCCGGAACCGGCGGCTTGGGCGCGGGCGCAACGGGCGGGCGCGCGGTGTCGGCGGCGGGCGGCGCGACCGGTGCGGCCGGCGCGGGCTCCACCGGCGGGACGGGCGGCACGGACACGGGCGGCGCCGGGTTCGGCTCCGCGGGCGCCGGTTGCTGGGGCTGCGGCTGCTGTGGCTGCGGCTCGGGCTCCGCCGCGGGTGCGGGGTCGGAGACCGGCGGCAGCACGTCGGCGGGCGGCTGGGGCGTCGCGGTGGGCTTCGGGTCCTCGGGGGTCCGCTCGATGTCGGGGAACGCGCACGTGCCCGCGGGCACCGGGGTCGCCTGGATGCCGCGCCCGACCCGCGGGACCGGAATGACCTCGAGCGGGCTCGTCACCCGCCGGCCGAACGCGGTCACCGTGACGTTCACCCTGCCCAGCGCGAGCGGGCACACGAAGCCGCGGGGGTCGTCGACGACGTTCCCGGCCGCGTCGAGGACCACCTCGGGACTGCCGTTGCCCCCGGACCCGCTTGGGCGCACCGCGACGAAGCGGGCGATCCGCGCGTCCGAGGACACGTACGTCATGTTCGTGGCGACGACGGTCCGGCACGACCGCAGAAAGAACCGGCACTGCTCGAGCATCGGCCCGGACGTGGTGCTGGGGCTCGCCGGGCGCGCCGGCTCACCCGGGGCCGGCGACATCAGGAAGCGCCGCGGGCTGAGATCGCTCGCCGTGACGAACAGCGGGAAGGCCCAGCCCAGCGGGACGGTCCGGGAGTTCGGGTCCAGGCCCAGCCCGCGCAGCAGCGGCTCGGCCGCGCCCTCCACGGGTGCGACGCCCGTGGCCGGGTCCAAGCGGCCGACGGCCACGTCGACCAGCAGCAGCGCGGCGCGCGTCTGGCGGATGGAGATCTCCTCGTCGATGCCGACCGAGAACCGGCGCGACGGCGCGTAGCCCAGCGTGGAGGACTGCAGCAGGGTGAGCGGAGCGGCGGTGCCGGGGGCCTCGACGACGCTCTGCGCGAGCGCGCCGCCGAAGTACTCGTCGGCGGGGTCGTCCACGCCGGCGGTGGAGACGTAGGCCGAAGCGCGGCCCGCGAGCAGCGCGATCTGCTCGGCCGCGTCCTCGGCGGGCCTCGCGTCCTGGCTGTCGTCGAGCGGCACGCTGCCGACCACGATCGACGGGAAGCCGTTCTGCCGCGCCTGCTCCATCGTTGCGCGGAGCCACTGGGCCTGTGCGCCGTCCGGACCGCCCGCGAGCCGGCCCGCGGTGTTGTCGATCGCGATCACGCGCACGGTGCCCGCCGCGGCGGCGACGTCGAACGCGAACGCGGTCCGTGGCCCGCCGTCGGCCGCGGCCTCGGGCTGCGTGACGGTGCGCAGGTCGACGCCCGTGGGGACCTCCCCGGTGCCCTGCGGCGCGGGCGCGGTGGCGAAGGCCGAAGCGAACGCTTGCGCGCCACCGTTCGGGAGATCGCCCGGTCCTGGCAGCACGTACGTCGGCACGCCCGCGCCCTGGGTGAGCTCGCGGTAGCGGCGGGCGCCGCCCAGGTCCAGTGGCTCGCCGCCGACCGAGGCCCGTCCACCGCCGATGAGCAGCGCGGCCGGGCCGGCGCCGGCGGCCGTCATCGCGCGCACGCGCTCAGTCGCGGCCTGCAGGTGCGTGTCGGGGGCGTAGCCCTGGCCGGCCGCGCCGGCGCAGCGGTCCAGGCACGCCGGATGGCCGCCGACGGCGAGGCGCACCCAGCCGGCCGGCGGAGGCGTCTCGCCGGCTTGGGACGGGTCGGCGGGCGGGGCGGCGAGCGCGCCCCGCTCCAGCCGGCGCACCGAGGCCACGCCGCCCAGGGTCGGCGACTCCGGGCCGCTGCGCCACGGCGGTGCCATCGAGGGATCCGACACGCCGCCGAGCAGCAGGCCGCTGCCTTCGCCGTCCACGAGCAGCACGCGCGTGTTCGGCGTCATATCCGGCAGGTCGCGGCCGCCCGAGCGCTGGAAGCGCGAGCGGTCCAGGTCGACCCAGCCGTCGGCCGTCTCGCGCAGCACCACCGCGTCGGTCGGGGACGGCGCGGGCCGCGACGGTCCTGGGGGCGGCTGCGGCGGCGGGTCGTCGTCGTCGATCGGCGGTGGCTGGCGGTCCGGCTCGTACGGCTCCGGCAGCGGGGTCGCCTCCGAGGTCGCGGACACGATCGTCCGGACGGCGCCATCCGGGTCGCGGAAGGCGGCGAGGGCGTACGGGTGCAGCTCCAGCGGCGCGGCGGTCGGGCGCCAGGACGCGGTGGCGTTGTCGCGCACGAAGCGGCCGTCGACCGCGACGCCGCCGTCGGCCACGGTCGCCACCGTGCGCACGGCGGCGGGCAGGCCCGCGGTGGCCATCCGGCTCCGCAGGTCCTCGTCGCGCGCGTAGCCGTCGCCGGACGCGTTGCCCACGTAGAGCCCGTCGGTCGTCGCCAGCAGCGGCGTGCGGCCGTCGAAGGCGACGCCCGTGATGTGCGTCGGCTCCGGCGCCGAGTCCGGCAGGGCCTGCAGGCGCCAGTTGAAGCCGTCGCCGCGCGCGATCAGCCCTTCCAGGCCGACGGCGACGCAGTCCAGCGGGTCCGACGGCGTGCACGCGACGGCGAGCACGACGTTGCGGTCGGTCAGCGCGTCGAAGTTGGTGAGCCGCGCGGGCGGCGGGCGCTGGTCCTCGAAGCCGAGGTCGAGGCCGAGCGGGTCGACGTTGGTCGTCGCCAGCAGCCCGTAGCCGCCGCCGGCGATGATCACGTTCGGACGCGGCCAGGCGAGCGCGAGCGGCGGCGAGATCACCTCCAGCACGGGGCTGTAGGCCTGCGTCCAGCCGCGGTCGGGCGCGTAGAGCACCGCGCCCGTCGAGCGGGTGAGGGCGAAGACGCGGCCGTCGCCGGTCGGGGCGTTCGCCGCGGCGACGAGCGCGTCGGGGAAGACCACCGGCTCTGCCGCCGGCGGCGGGCCGGCGGCGTCGCGGCTGACCGCGCCGAACGCGACGGTCCCACCCGTGAAGCCCGTGCCGTCCGCGGAGAAGGAGATCGCCTGCGTCGTCGAGCTGCCGTCCTCGCCGATGCCCGGGCGCAGCGTGAACGCCTCGCCCTCCAGCGCGGCGTAGCCGCCCTGGCGCTGGGCGTCCCGGGCGCGCGCGTCCGCCGCGACACCGCGGTCGACGGGCGCGCTGACGGTGCGCGAGCCGAACCGGGCGGTGGGCGTCGCGGCCGTGGCCAGCGAGCGGTAGCCGCGGCTTCCGCGGGCGAACGTGAAGCCCAGCGGGCGGTCGCAGAGCGGCCGGACGTCGCACCAGCGGCCGTCCAGGACCAGGCGCGGCGGGCCGGCCGTCGGGGTTTCGCTCGGCGTGCCGGTCGCGGTCGCCGTCGCCGTCGCCGTCGAGCTGGGCGTGGCGGTCGCGGTCGCCGTCGAGGACGCGGTCGCGGTGGCGGTGGGCGTGGCGGTCGGCTCCGCGTCCGGCCCCGCGATCCTCAGCCGCTCGGTGAGGTCGATGGGCGCGGTCGCCCCGGTCGGCGTGACGCGCAGGTCGATCCAGACCCCGTCGGCCGTCACCGTGAGCGGGTCGGCGGGCGGTGGAGCGACCTCGACCTTCGCGACGGCGGTGCGCAGCTCCTCGTCGAAGCTCGCGGGCACCCAGCGCGGGCCGGCCGGGTCGCGGCGCAGCAGGACGACGCTGTCGGAGGCCGCCGCGAGCATCCACGCGCGGTCGGGCGCCGCCGCGGCCAGCGCGACGGGGCGGACGGGGTCCGGCGCGTCGATCGGCTCCCGGGCCCATCCGTCGGCATCCAGGCGCAGCACCGCGGTGGCGGTGCCGTCGGCGATGGTCGGCGCGACGAACGTCGCCGGCGCGTCGCCGCCGACGACGGCGAGCAACGTGCGGGCAGTCGACGCCGCGGCCCCGCCTCCGACGAGCTGCTCGTCGGTGGCCAGCGCGCCGCCGGGGTCGGGCGCCGCCGTGAACTCCGCGGCCGGCGCGCGGGTGAACAGCCGCGTCGGCTCGGCCAGCAGGACCGCGCCATGGCCGTCGGCCGTCATCTCCCCCGCGTGCTGCGGCGCCTCGGCACCGACGGGCGGGCCGGCCGCCAGGCGCGTGGCCGTCCAGCCGCCGCGCGGCGCGCGCCGCATGACGACGGTGGCGTCGCCGGCGCGGCCGAGCGCCCACGCGCGCGGGCCGTCGGGCGTCGTCTCGATCCCGAAGGGCACCAGCGTGTGCGCCGCGCCGGGGACCTCCGGGCGGGTGGACAGCGGCGCGGGCGGAGCGGGTTCACCGCCGTCCTGCGCGAGGGCGAGGGCCGCGCCGGCGGTCGCGAGCGCGACCGCACCCAGGGCGAGCCGGCGTCTCACTGCGCCGGGCGCCCGCCGTTGCGCGGCGCGGCGCGGACCGCGGCAAGGTGCGTCGCGAGCTGCGCGTCGTCCAGCGTCTCGTGCGCCACGAGGTCGCGCGCCATCCGCCGGACGATCTCCCAGTTGGCGTTCAGCGTGTGCGCGGCGCGCTCCTCGGCGGCCTCCACGATCACGCGCGTCTCGGCGTCGATGCGTTCCAGCGTGCCCGGTCCGACGCTGCCCAGCTCCTGCAGCGACGCCCCGAGGAAGACCTCCGCGCTCTGCTCGCCGATGGTCACCGG
Source organism: Solirubrobacter deserti (assembly GCF_003344625.1). GTDB lineage: Bacteria > Actinomycetota > Thermoleophilia > Solirubrobacterales > Solirubrobacteraceae > Solirubrobacter > Solirubrobacter deserti. The sequence goes on from NZ_QPKJ02000011.1 coordinate 117,783, forward strand.
ACCGAGCGAGGACATGCCGAAGGACGTGACCATCGAGCGGGCGAGCTGCGTCGCGGTGTGCAGGTCGTCGTTGACCGCCGTCGAGACCTCGCCGAACGCGAGCCGTTCCGCGGCGGCGCCGGCGAGCGCGATCTCCAGCTGGCGCTCCAGGTCGCTGCGGCGCAGCACCGTGCGGTCACGGTCGAGCAGCAGCGCGGTGGAGCGGCCGAGCCGGCGCCCGCGGGAGACGATCGAGACCTGGTGCACCTGCGCGCCGTCCTGGTGCGCGGCGGCCACGACGGCGTGCGCGGCCTCGTGGACGGCGATCGTCTCCAGCTCGTCCGGGCCGAGCACGTGCGTGTCGTTGCGCGGGCCGCCGACCGTGCGCTGGATCGCCTCGTCGAGGTCGTGCATCGCGATCGCCGTGTGGCCCGCGCGCGCGGTGAGCAGCGCCGCCTCGTTGACGACGTTCTCGAGCTCGGCGCCCGTGAAGCCGGGGCAGCGGCGCGCGATCTCGGCCGGGTCGACGTCCTCCGCCACCGGGCGGCCCTGGAGGTAGAGCGACAGGATCTCCGCGCGACCCTCGGCGTCGGGGGCGTCGACGGTCACCTGGCGGTCGAAGCGGCCCGGCCGCAGCAGCGCCGGATCGAGGATGTCCGGTCGGTTGGTCGCGGCGAGCACGATCAGTCCGCCGCCGGCGTCGAAGCCGTCCATCTCCACCAGCAGCTGGTTGAGCGTCTGCTCGCGCTCGTCGTTGCCCTGCCCGACGCCCGCGCCGCGCTTGCGGCCGACCGCGTCGAGCTCGTCGATGAACACGATCGCGGGCGCCGCGGCGCGCGCCTTGGCGAACAGGTCGCGGATGCGGGCCGCGCCGACGCCGACCAGCGACTCGACGAACTCCGCGCCCGAGACCGAGAAGAACGCGGCGTGGGCCTCGCCGGCGGTCGCGCGCGCGAGCAGCGTCTTGCCCGTGCCGGGCGGGCCGACGAGCAGCGCGCCCTTCGGCGGGCGGGCGCCGAGCGCGCGGTAGCGGTCCGGGCTGCGCAGCAGGTCGCACAGCTCCTCGAGCTCGGCGACGGCGGCGGGCGCGCCCGCGACGTCCGCGAACGACGGCCCTTCCGGGTTGCCCGGGCCGAGCTTGGAGCGCCGCCCGGTCCAGCGGCTGAACGCGCCCATCCCGCCCGCGTCGGACTTCTGGCTGATGCGCATGAACAGCGCGAACAGCGACGCGAGGATCAGGATCGGCAGCAGCACCTGCACGATCAGGCGCTTGGCCTGCTTGCCGCTCTGGGAGTCGACCGTGACGTTCCCGCCCGACTGCCGGATCGTGTTCAGCAGCTGGTCCTGGAGCCCGCCGTTGGCCGGGTAGCTCGCCCACACGTCGCGCCCGGCGCGATCGGAGACGAGCACGCGGTGGTCATAGTCCAGCTGGCGCGCCTGGCGGACGTTGCCCGTTCCCGCCATCCGCTGGACCGTCGTGAACGGCACCTCGATCCCCCGGCTGTGCGGCTGCGTGGAGCCGAGCATGACCAGGAAGACGATCAGCAGGACGAGCGCCAGGCCCGCGAACAGCACGGCGAGGGGATCGAGTGAGAGACGGGGCAGGCGCATGGGGAGATCCAGTCGCAGAACGGACGGCGCTTGCCTTAAGTAGCGCGAGATCCGGCCTTTGTGACCGCCTCAGACGAATAGTCGAGCCACCTGCTCCACTTCGCGACCCTGGCAACAGGACGTTCACGACCCCGCCGCGGCTCAGGGCCTGTAGGTCTGCACCGCCCCGGGCAGCCGGCTCCAGTCGGCGTACCAGGCGTCGAAGAGCGCGAGCTGGCGCTCGACATAGCCGCGCTGGCTCGGCGTGAGCTCGTCGGTCTCGTTGAAGTGCAGCGTGTACTCGGCCTCGCCGCGCAGGACGAGCATGTACTTGAAGTAGAGGACCAGGTCCGGCCCGACGTCGAAGGAGGAGAGCACCGCCATCGCCTGCTCGAGCTCGAGCGCGCGCTGGCGCGCCTCCGCCTCTCCCCGGGCCGCCGCCACGCACAGGTTGGTCAGGTGCAGCACCTCGACGGGCAGCACGTTGCCGATGCCGGTGATCGCGCCGCACGCCCCGCAGTTGACGTAGCCGTGGAAGACGTTGGTGTCGACGCCGATCGCGAGCTTGACTTCGTCATCGGCGCTCGTGATGTGCTCGGCGGCGTAGCGCAGGTCGTCCTCGCCGCCGAACTCCTTGAAGCCGACGAGGTTCGGGTGCTGCCGGCGCAGCTCGAAGAACAGGTCGGCACGCGTCGCGAAGCCGTAGTACGGGCTGTTGTAGATGACCGCCTCCAGCTCGGGGGCGGCGGAGAGGATCGCGCTGAAGTGCGCGCGCTGCGCCGCCAGGACCGACCCGCGCGAGAGCACGCGCGGGATCACCATCAGCCCCTTGGCTCCGACCTCCTGCGCGTGCGTGGCGAGCGCGACCGCGGTGCGCGTGTTGACCGCGCCGGTGCCGACGATCACCGGGATGCCCGCGCCCACGAGCCGCTCGACGCCCTCCATGCGCTCCGCGTCGGTCAGCAGCGGCCAGTCGCCCATCGACCCGGCGTAGATCATCGCCGTCATGCCGTGCTCCATCAGCTGCTGGGCCTTGCGCACGAGCGCGTCGAAGTCCGGCGTGCGGTCCTCGGCGCAGGGCGTCATCAGCGCCGGAAGCGTGCCGTTGAAGATCGATGCGGTCATGGTCCTCGTGCTTTCCTCGGGATGCGAGCGACCAGCTTGCCGGGCACCGCGTGCCGCGACCAGCGACAGATGCCGCGTCTTGCATCGACACCTGTCGCCCGCTTCGGCCCCTTCTGCGATGCGCGGGTCAGCGCGCCATGCGCCGCAACAGCCGCCGCGCGCCGAAGACCGCCGCCCCCGCGCCAGCCACCCACGGCCCAGCGACGATCACCGGGTCGAGCAGGTGGTGGCGCCGGTCGGAGCGGCCGCGGCGGGCCGCACCGTCGGCGGAGAACTCGGAGAGCACGCCGGTCTGGGTCACCGGGTTGTCCGGCCGCAGCGTCGCGAACGAGCGCACATGGCTGCCCCAGGCGTCGACCCGGTCACCCACGATGAGCAGGAGCCAGTGCCCCAGCCGGGCCTCGCTGTACCGCGCGTACGCCAGCCGGCGGATGTGGCCGGACACGCCGTGCAGCGGCTGCGCGGTTCCGAACACGGGCGTGACGAAGGCGTGCTCGATCGAGCGTTCGCGCCCTTCGGCCCCGGGCTGGCGCTCGGGGAAGCGCCAGTGCGCGCCCGTGCCGTCCGGGTCGTACCGCAGCTTGGGGTGCGACGGGCGGTCGGCCGGATCCAGGTCCGCGCCCCAGCCGGGAATCCGCGCCCGCAGCTGCTCGGGGGTCTCGCGCAGCTGCGGCCGGTCGGGGACGTAGGCGATCGGGAGCTCGTCCGTGCTGCGGGTGTGCGTCTTGCTCGGATCGGTCATGGTCGGCGCTCCTAGGACGCGCTGGGCAGGATCAGCGGCTTGATGCAGCCGTCGAGCTTCGCCGAGAAGACGTGGTACGCCTCGGAGATGTTCTCGAGCGGGAAGCGGTGGGTCACCATCGCTCGGGGCGTGAGGTAGCCGTTGCGGACGTGCTCGAACATCCGCGGCCACTGTCGCTTGACCGGCGTCTGGTTCATGCGCAGGCTCAGGCCCTTGTTGACCGCGTCCCCGAACTTGACGGCGCTGGGGATCGGCCCGTAGGCGCCGACCACGGCGACCGTGCCGCCCTTTCGCACGCTGTCGATCGCCCAGTTGAGCGCGACGGGTGAGCCGCCCTGCAGCTTGAGCTTGGTCCCCGCGATGTGCTGCAGGCAGCTGCCGTCGGCCTCGGCGCCCACCGCCTCGATCACGACGTCCGCGCCGAGGAAGTCGGTCTGCTGCTTGAGCTCGACCACGATGTCGTCGTACTCGTCGTAGTCGAGCGTCTCGGCGTAGGCCATCGTGCGGGCCTTCTCGAGCCGCTCGGTCAGGTGGTCGACGACGATGACCCGGCCGGCGCCCATCAGCCACGCGGACTGCGCGGCGATCAGCCCGACCGGCCCGGCGCCGAGGACGACCACGGTGTCGCCCTCGGCGATCTCGCCGAGCTGCGCGCCGAAGTACCCCGTCGCGGCGGCGTCGGTGAGCAGCACGGCGTCCTCGTCGTGCATCCAGTCGGGGATCTTTACGGGGCCGACGTCGGCGAACGGCACCCGGACGTACTCCGCCTGGCCGCCGTCGTAGCCGCCGGTCGTGTGCGAGTAGCCGTAGATCCCGCCCACCGCCGTGGCGTTGGCGTTCACGTTGTGGCAGTTGCTGTACAGGCCGCGGGCGCAGAACCAGCAGCTGCCGCAGAAGATGTTGAAGGGCACCATCACCCGGTCGCCGACCTGCAGGTGCTCGACCGAGGACCCGATCTCGTCCACCACGCCGATGAACTCGTGCCCGAACGTGTGGCCGATCCGGGTGTCCGGCATCATCCCGTGGTACAGGTGCAGGTCGGAGCCGCAGATCGCCGCCAGCTGCACGCGGACGATCGCGTCATTGGGGTGCTCGATGCTGGGCTTGTCCTTCTCCTCTACCCGCAGCTTGTACGGGCCGCGGTACGTCATCGCGCGCATCATGCCTCCACACAGCAAGGGACGGGGCTGTCGAGCTTCCCGCCCGGATCTGCGCCGAAACCCGCCGCACCCGCGAACGGACCGCGGACGGTCTAGGCGGCGCCGACGGCGCTGTGCGCGAGAAGCGCGGCGGCCACGGCGAGCGCGGCGAGCGTCCAGAGCAGCGGTGTGTAGCCGACGACGGAGACGTAGAGCGCCGCGGCGAACGGGCCCGCCGCGCGGGCGGCGGTCGTGATGCCACCGGCGACGCTGGCGATGGTGCCGTACGCGCCGGCGCCGTAGAGGTCCGCGATCGAGGTCGCGCGGGCGAGGGTCGCCATGCCGTTGCCCATGCCGAGGATCACGAGCCCGACGAGAACGGCGGCGGTGGAGTCGAGGGTGACGACGATCGTCACGCCCAAGGCGATCAGCGCGAAGACGCTCGCCGTCGCGAGCGGGGCGGGCAGGAGCGCCGCAGCGGGAGCGAACAGCAGCCGTCCGGGGATCTGCGACACGCCGATCAGTCCGACGGCGAAGGCCGCGAAGGCGGGCGAGTGGCCGCGCTCGAGCAGGAACGGGATCGTGAACACGGTCATCGCGATGGTGGCCAGCGAGGCGAGCACGAACGCGGTTGTGAGCAGCCAGAACGGTGTGGAGCGCAGGACGTCACGAGCGGCGATGGACGGCTCGGTGGCGTGCTCGGGCGCGTGCGCGGGCGCGGGGCGCAGGACGAACGCGTGGAGGGGAATCGTGATGACCGCCAGCACCACGGCCAGGATCAGCGCGGCGTCGCGCCAGCCGTGCGCGTCGATCAGCAGTTGCGAGAGCGGGAGGAAGATGAAGCTGGCCAGGGCGGCGACGAGCGTCATCGCGGTCATCGCGCGGCGACGCTCGTTCGCGACCGGGAAGTGCTTGGCGAGCACGGTGAAGGCCGGTTCGTAGAGCACCGCGGCCATGACGACACCGATGGCGGCCCAGACCAGGTAGAACGCGAGCAGCCCGTCGACCTGAGACCACGCGACGACGAGCAGCGACCCCACGACCGACCCGACCGCCATCACCGTACGCGGGCTGTGGCGGTCCAGGTGGCGGCCGACGGCGACGCCCGCCACGGCGCAGACCGCGAGGGCGAGCGAGAACGCGCCCGTGAGCTGCGCCTCCGAGTAGCCGAGGTCCTGCTGCATCGGCACCAGGAACGCGGCGAAGGCGTAGTAGAGGATGCCCCAGGAGACCGTCTCGGTGATCGAGAGCGCGGCGACGATCGCCCACGCCCGGGATGAGGGTTCAGCCGTGTGCGCGGGCGCGCTCAACGCGCTTGCACGTCGACCAGCGCGTCCCTCGTGGAGCCGCTGCCGCAGCAGGCCGACGCCGACGCGCCGGCCGTGGCGTCGGCGTCGGGGACCGGCGACCGGTTGCAGACGCCGGTCTCGGGCAGGACCAGCTCGACGCGATGCGCCGCCTCCCACTCCCCGGCGAGCGCGGCCACGACGGAGCGCACCTGCTCGTAGCCGGTGCGCAGCAGGAACGTCGGGGCGCGCCCGTAGCTCTTCATGCCGACGATGTAGACGCCGTTGTCCGGGTGCGTGAGCTCGTCGACGCCGTGGGGCGGCACCGACCCGCAGGAGTGCAGGTTCGGATCGATCAGCGGCGCGAGCGCGCGGGCGGCTTCCACGCGATCGTCGAGATCGAGGCGCAGCTCACCGAGCACGGTCAGGTCAGGGCGGAAGCCGGTGGCGGCGATCACCTCGTCGGCGACGATCTCGCGCTCACCGTCGGCGAGCACGATCGACCCGTCGCGCGTGCTGACGACGCGTGTCTGGAACCCGCCGGCGAGCGCGATCGAGCCATCCTCCACGAGGCCGCGCACGGCGGCGCCGAGCGCTCCGCGCTCGGGCAGCTGGTCGTCTCCGCCGCCCCCGTACTTGCGCCCCGGCGCCTGGCCGCGGATGGCCCAGACGATCTGCGTCGCGGGCTCGGATTCGCGCAGCGCGACCAGATCGAGGATCGCGTTGAACGCCGAGTGTCCGCTGCCCACGACCACGACCCGCTTGCCCGCGTAGCGGGCGCGGGCCGTGTCGAGCACGTCCGGGATGCCGTAGGCGATCCGGTCAGCGAGCGCGCGCTCACCGGCCGCGCGCAGGCCGCCGGCGCCCAGCGGATTGGGCTGTGTCCAGGTGCCGGAAGCGTCGATCACCGCGCTGGCGACGTAGCGGCGCTCGCTGCCGTCCTCGTCGACCACCAGCTCGAACGGCGCTTCGTCCCGACCCGCGTCCTTGAGCTTGTCGACGCCTTCACGCGTGACGCCGGTGACGCGCGCGCCGAGCCGCAGCGCGGCGGCGATCTCCGGCGTCGCGGCCAGGGGCTCGAGGTAGCGCTCGACGAGCTCCGCGCCCGTGGGATAGCCCTCGCTCGGGGGAGCGTCCCAGCCGTGCCGGTCCAGCAGTTCGACGGCGGCCGGGTCGACGTTGAACTCCCACGGCGAGAAGACGCGCACGTGGCTCCACTCCCGGACGCTCGCGCCGACGCGGTCGCCCGCCTCGAAGACGATGGGCTGCAGACCGCGGGCGACCAGGTGGGCGGCGGCCGCCAAGCCGACCGGACCGGCGCCGATCACCGCGACAGGGTTGGAGGGATTCATGCTCTCAGCGCTCCTCGGGTATCGAGAAATTTCGATGCGTTGCCGGGACCGTAGCGGACGCGTTGCGAGAGATCAAGTTTTTTCGATATCCTGCAGGGCATGACGTCGCTGCCCGTTGTGTCGTGTTGTCCCCCGCTCGGGGCGCCACGCCTGAGCGACGACGAGGTGGTCGAGCTCGAGCGCGTCTTCAAGGCGCTCGCCGACCGGCACCGCGTACGCATCCTCAACCGGCTGCTGTCGGCCGGTGGCGAGGCGGTCTGCGTGTGCGAGTTCGAGGACATGCTCGGCCTCAAGCAGTCAACCGTGAGCTACCACCTCAAGCAACTGCTCGAGGCCGGCATCGTCGAGCGCGAGAAGCGCGGCTCGTTCGCCTACTTCAGCTTGGCCGAAGGCGCACTGGCCTACGTGCGCGGCCTGCTCGGCGAGTAGCTCAGCCGAGCCAGGCGGCCAGCTCGTCGAGCGCGCCCGGGAGGACGTAGTAGTACGCCCACAGGCCCTGCCGCTCGGAGTCGACGATGCCGGCCTCCCGCAACTTCTTGAGGTGATGGCTGATCGTCGGCTGAGCCACGTCGAACAGCGGGATCAGCTCGTGCACGCACACCTTGCCGGCGTGCTTGCGCAGCACGTCGACGAGCTGCAGCCGGATCGGGTCACCCAAGGCCTTGGCGACCTCGGCCATGCGCGCAGCATGCTCGCGCTCGACGTCCGGGTAGACGACCGGCTCACAGCACGGGCCGGAGCCGTTGGGCCGCTTCGTCTTCGGCGTCAGCTCCATATCGATGGCCATCGATGCGATCCTAGCGATCAGCTCGCGTCCAGCTCAGCCACGAGCTCGTCGATCCGGTGCGCGATGTCCTCGCGCAGCTCGCGGACGGCGTCGACGGACTGGCCCTTCGGATCGGGGAGCTCCCAGTCGATGTAGCGCTTGCCCGGAATGAACGGGCACGCGTCGCCGCAGCCCATGGTCACGACGACATCGGCCTGCTGGGCCAGCGCCGGCGTGAGGCGCTGCGGACGCCGGCCGGCGAGATCGATGCCGACCTCACGCATAACCTCGACGACCTCCGGGTGCACGTGCCCGTCGGGATCGGCGACGCTGCCCGCGGAGCTGGCCGTGTGGCGCCCCTCGGCGGCGCGCTCGAGCAGCGCCTGACTGATCTGGGACCGGCCCGCGTTGTGCAGGCACACAAAGAGAACGTGGCTCATCGCTGGACGAAAGATATCGAGAAAAGTTGATGTCCTGTTACCGGCGCGTGTCCTGGGGAACCACGACCTGCTCCGCTTCCGCGGGCGACAACCCGGGGTACAGGAACCGCACCAGCGCGAACGCCACACCCGCGCCGACGAGCTGCGCGAGGACGAACGGCGCCACCGAAGCCGGAGCGATACCCGCGAACGTGTCCGAGAACACGCGCCCGATCGTGATCGCGGGGTTCGCGAAGCTCGTCGAGGAGGTGAACCAGTACGCAGCACCGATGTAGGCGCCCACCGCGGCCGCTGCCATCGCCGCACGTCCCGATCGCACGAGCGAGAAGATCATCACGATCAAGCCGGCGGTCGCGACCACTTCCGAGAGCAGGTGCGCCCCGGTCGAGCGGTCGGTCTCGGAGATGCTCACCGCGGGCAGCTCGAACATGGCGTTGGCGAGGACCGCGCCGGCGATGCAGCCCAGGATCTGCGCGGGGACGTAGAACGCCGCGGTGCGCCAGGGCAGCCCGCCGAAGGCGGCGTCGACCAGCGAGACGACCGGGTTGAAGTGCGCGCCGGAGACCGGCCCGAACATCAGGATCAACGCGAACAGCCCGAAGGCCGTCGCGACCGAGTTCTCCAGCAGTTGCAGCCCGGTGTCCTGAGAGAGCTCCTGCGCCGCGATGCCTGAGCCGATGACGACGGCCGCCAGCAGTGCGCTGCCGAGGAACTCGGCCAGCAGTCGCCGGCTCACGCGGCGGCCAGCAACTTGTCGGCGTACTCGACTGGCAGTCCTGAGGCCCCGACCTCCCGGGCGACGGCCTCGGCGTCGTACTCGACGCGCTCGATCCTCACGTCCACACCGGCGGCGCTCGGGCGCAGGATCGCGAAGGCGCCGCGCGGATCGCCGTCCTTGGGCTTGCCCACCGAGCCGCAGTTGACGAACAGCACGCCGCCATATTCGTGCACCCACGGCTTGTGCGTGTGACCGAACACGAGCACCTTGTCGGTCTCGGCCGCCGCGAGCCGCTCGTACAGGCGCGCGGGCTTGTCCTCGAACAGGTACTCGTTGACCTTGCGCGGTGAGCCGTGCACGAGGTGCACGTCCGTGGTGCCGACCGGGAAGCTCATGTCGAACGGCAGCTCGCGCATGAAGTCCTTGGACGCCCGGTCGGTGTTCGCCAGCGTCCACTCCACCGACCGCTGCCCGAGCTGGCGGTCCTCGGGCGTGATGTACGCGCAGCCGCAGTCGTCAAGGTCGCGGGCGATCGCGTAGTCGTAGTTGCCGTAGATCGTCGGAATCCGGCGCTCGGCGATCAGCGAGCAGACCTCGTTCGGGCGCGGCCCGTAGCCGACCAGGTCGCCGCCGCAGTAGATCTCGTCGATGCCCAACTCGTCGATGCGCGCCAGCGCGGCCTCCAAGGCCGGCAGGTTGCCGTGGATGTCGGTGATGACCGCGACGGCGTCGGCGTCCTGGGTCACTTAGAACAGCTCCTTGAGCAGATCGAGAACATGGTCTGCGATGTCCTGCCGAATCGAGCGGACCCTGTCGAGGCCCCGCCCCGCCGGGTCGGCGACGTGCCCTCCAGATACCGCGGACCGTCGATCACCGGGCACGCCTCGTGACAGCCCTGGTGACCACGACGTCGGCGTGCATCACCTCGTCGTACTCGCACGCCAGCCGAGCGACGACGTCGTCGATGCGCCGCCGGACGACCGGATCCATCGACGCCGGCCGCCTCACGCGGGCTGCACCAGATCGCACGTGTCCTTGCGCAGGCACTGGCGCGCCTGGCGCTCCGCGAGCACCTGCACGTACCCGCGCACGCGCACGTCGTCGAAGCGCGACAGGACCGCGTCGGCGCACGCCCGGATCTCATCCGGCGACTTCGCGCCCTCGAACTCCTCGGCCAGCGCGGGCAGCAGGTGCACCAGCCGGAACTGATGAGCGGTCGGGTCCGAGCGGATCGCGTCGAGCTTCGTGTCGACGAGCTCGCGCACCCGGACCTCGATCGCGTCGCGGATGGGCCGCACCTGCTCGACCGGCAGACCGGCCGGATCGGGAATGTCCCACGACTCCACGGTGGTCGGGACGTACGGGCACGCGTCCCCGCAGCCCATCGTCACGGCCCAGTCCGCGTGCAACTGCATCTCGCGCAGCAACTTGCGCGGTCGGCGCCCGGCGATGTCCAGACCGACCTCGGCCATCGCCTCCACAACGCCAGGCCACACCTCGTGCGCCGGCGTCGAGCCCGCCGACTCGGCCCGCACGTCCGCGGGCGCATAGCGCTCGAAGAACGCCTGAGCCATCTGCGACCGCCCAGCGTTGTGGTTGCACACGAACAGCACGTACCTCATGGAGCCCTCGCCTGGCCTCGGACCTCTGACGGCGCCAGCGTACTCCATTGACCTTTGTCGCTTCAATAGGCGAACGTGGATTGATGTTCGTCGATCCGCGCACAGAAGAACTGCCGCACCGCAGCCGCAAGCACCCGCCCGACGGGGTGCACGCATCGATGTCCCCACACGCAACAGTCGAACGCAGAGCGCGCTGCGACGGCGCGCGAGGTCCGCGAGGTCGGCGCGCTGACGGTTGCGCGCAGCCTGCCCGTGACACACGGCCGAGGGTTCAGTACGTTCGCGCTGCGGCCGGTGGGACCGCGCGGGAGTAGTGAGACGGCGCGTGCTGCGCCACGGCATGGGGGGTCGAGATGAGCATCAAGGCGCTGATCAGCGGCGGCTTGGCGGTGGCCGCGATCGTCGCGCCCGCGACGTCCGCGTTCGCGCAGACGAGTCCGTATCAGCGCGGGCCCGATCCGACCGTCGCGCGGCTGCAGGCGACACAGGGCCCGTTCGCGACGGCCACGACGTCGGTGTCGGACCTGTCGACGCCGGGCTTCGGGAGCGCCAACGTCACCTACCCCACCAGCACGACGGAGGGGACCTTCGGCGCGGTCGCGATCTCGCCCGGGTACACGGCGTCCGAGTCCTCGATCGCGTGGCTGCGGCCTCGGCTCGCGTCGCACGGGTTCGTGGTGATCTCGTTCAACACCAACTCGCGCTACGACCAGCCGACGGCGCGCGGGGACCAGCTGCTGGCGGCTCTCGACTGGCTGACGCAGAGCAGCTCGGTGCGCACGCGCATCGACGTCTCACGGCTGGCGGTGATCGGGCACTCGATGGGCGGCGGCGGCACCTTGGAGGCCGCGAAAGACCGGCCGTCGCTGCAGGCCGCGATCGGGTTGACGCCCTGGAACCTCGACAGGTCGTGGCCCGAGATCCAGACCCCGACGCTGATCGTCGGCGCCGAGAACGACAGCGTCGCGCGGGTGAGCTCACACGCCATCCCGTTCTACACGAGCCTGCCCGGCACGCTCGACAAGGCGTACCTGGAGCTCAACAACGCGTCGCACTTCGCGCCGAACTCGTCCAACACCACGATCGCGTCCACGACCATCGCGTGGCTCAAGCGCTTCGTCGACGACGACACGCGGTACACGCCGTTCGTGTGCCCGAGCCCGACGGCGGCCACGACCGGCTCGGTGTCGGACTACCGCTCGACCTGCCCGTTCTGAGCACGGCTCGGGCGTGGTTCGGTCCCGGACCATCGGGCGCCGGTCGCTGGTCGGTGCAAACCGGCACTCCGTAGTGCGAGTCACGGGCGGTGTTCACCGTCGATCTCCCACCGGAGGACCTCACATGGCCAATGTCGAGCAGTCGATCGACGTAGAAGCTCCGATCTCCACGGTCTACAACCAATGGACCCAGTTCGAGGAGTTCCCGCGCTTCATGGAAGGCGTGGAGCAGATCCGCCAACTCGACGACCGTCACGTGCACTGGGTGGTCAACTTCGGCGGCTCCACGCACGAGTGGGACGCCGAGATCGTCGAGCAGTCGCCTGAGGAGCGCGTCGCGTGGCGCAACACCGACGGCAAGGACAACGCCGGCGTGGTCACCTTCCACAAGCTCGCCGACGACCGCACCCGCGTGATGGTGCAGATGGACTGGGCGCCCGAGGGCGTCAAGGAGAAGCTCGGCGGCGCGCTCGGCTTCGACACGCGCCGCGTCGCCGGCGACCTCGAGCGCTTCAAGGAGCTGATCGAGACCCGGGGCACCGCGACCGGCGCCTGGCGCGGCGACGTCCCGCGCGAAGGCTGAGCGACACCCGCGGCCGCCGGCCCGTGCGCCTCACGGGCCGGCTCGTCGTCGTCATGACGTATGGGTGACGGCGCGCTGGGCGAGCCGGCGGTCGCGCATGATCGACGCGGCCGCGCCCGTGCCGAGGATGGCGAGGATCACCGGGAGGCTGATCTCCGGCTCGACCTTGCCGACGAACTCGCCCCAGACCATCTTCGCGGCGATGAACGCGAGCAGTGCGGCGAGCGCGGTCTTGAGGTAGTAGAGGCGCTCGACGAGGTCCGCGACCAAGAAGAACAGTGGGCGCAGCCCGAGCAACGCGAAGGCGTTGGCGGCGAAGACGATGAAGGCGTCGTCGGTGATGGCGAGGATGGCGGGAACCGAGTCGACCGCGAAGAGCAGGTCGGCGATCACAATCGCGGCGAGCGCAGCGCCCGCGATCGTGAGCCTGCGGCGGCCGCCTTCGCGGGTGAGGAGGCGGTGGCCGTCGCCGTCGTCGGTGGCGATCGGCAGGCGCCGCCGCAGCTTGTCGACGATCTCGCCGCTGTCGTCGTGGTCGTGGCGGTGGCGCCACATGCGCCACGCCGTCCAGCCCAGCAGCGCGGCGAACAGCAGCGAGACCCAGCCGAAGGCGGCGAGCAACGCGGCGCCGGCGACGATGAAGAGCGCACGCAACGCAAGCGCGCCGACGATGCCGTACGTGAGCAGGCGGTGCCGCGCGTGGACGGCGATGCCGAACGAGCTAGAGCGGCGAGTTAAGCCGGTGATCAACCATGCGCTCGCCGCTGCCCAGGCGAACGTTCACCCCGTTCAGCCGCGCGCGCGGGCCGTCGAGCACGAGGTCGAGGCCCAGCGCGAGGTCGCCGGGGGCGCGGGACCGGTGGCTCGTCCTGGCAGTGCCGTCCTCGAGCCTGCTGGTCGTGGCGCTGGACGCCGCGGCTATCGGTGCGCTCGTGCGAACGCGCCGTCTGGTCCCCGTGGCTCAGCTGTCAAAGACGATCGGCCCCGCCACCCACGAACGCGGCGGAGTACCAAGCGTTGATCCGAAGTGTCGCCAGACCCGGAGCGCCGAGCGGCGGCGGTCCGTGGTGACGTGGCGGATGACTACGGTGCGTTCATGCAGACCCAGACGCCCTACCGCCGCGTGAGCCGGCGGGTCCGCGCGCTGCCGGGCCTCCTGGCGCGCGCGCCGTGGTGAGTGCTCGCGGTCACAGGCACCGCGACCACGGCCCTGGGGCTCCTGCTCGCGGTGCGACCGCTCAGTTCGCTGACGGCCCTGGGCATCTACACCGGCGTCAGCTGCGTGGTCTCCGGCCTGGGTGACCTGCTCGCGCGTCGCGACCGGGCCGGGAAGCTGTCGCTCATCATCGGGATCGGCTGGGTTCTCGCTGGAGTGAGCGTTTTCGCGTGGCTGGGCCGGAGCCTGCAGCTGCTCGGGCCCTTCGTGGCCGGCCTCCTCGTCGTCACCGGTGCGGTCAAGCTGCTGGAGCTGCGGCGCGGCCTGAGCACCGACCGGCTGCTCACGGCCGCCTTCGGGTTGTCGGAGCTGGCGTTCGGGCTGGCCGCGTGGGTGTGGCCGGACGTGACGCTGCTGGTCGTCGCCCTCCTCTTCGGCGTACGCACCGCCGGCTTCGGCCTGTCGCTCCTGTGGCGGGGAGCCGTCGCGGCGCGGCGAGGCTCCTCCGCCCAGGTCGCCCTGAGACCCGGGCTCGCTCGCTTCCGGGCCGCCCGCTGGATGGCCGCAGGCGTCGTCCTGCTCCTCGCCGGTGCCACGCTCGTCATCAGCGAGCGGTTCCGGCAGGGAATCCCGGTCCTCGACGGGTTCTACGACGCGCCGGACGTCGTTCCCGCCGAGCCCGGGCAGCTGCTCCGCGCCGAGCGGTACGACGGGGACCTGCCGGAGGGCCTGACGGCCTACCGCATCCTCTACACGACAACTGCGGACGAGGGCGTCCCCGGCTTGGCGAGCGGGGTGGTCGCAGTCCCGGTCGAGCCGGCCGGCCGGCCGACGCCGTTGATCGCGTGGGCCCACGGCACGGTCGGCGTCGCGCGGGCCTGCGCCCCCAGCCTCGGGCGCAACGCGATCTCCACCGAGGGCATGCCGTCGATGGACGCCCTGGCCCGCAATGGGTGGGGGATGGTCGCCACCGACTACATCGGCCAGGGCACCGAGGGTGCCTTCCCGTATCTGGTCGGTCAGGGCGAGGGGCGCTCGGTTCTGGACGCGGTCCGGGCAGCCCATCAGATCGACGGCCTCGACCTCGCTCCCGAGACCGTCATCTGGGGACACTCCCAGGGCGGCCACGCCGCGTTGTGGGCCGGGCAGCTCGCGCCGACGTACGCGCCGGACGTCGAGGTCGTCGGGACCGCGGCGCTGTCGGCGGCGAGCGACACCTTGGGAATGGCCCAGCTCGTCACCGCACATCCCGGTGCGCTCGGCGCCAGCCTCGCGATCTCGTTCGTGCTGGCCGCGTACAGCCGGACCTACCCTGACATCTCCCTCGACGACGTCACCCCGGCGGCGCGGACGCTCGTGAAGGAGGCGGCCGCCCGGTGCACCAGCGAGCCCGGCACGTTGCTGACGGTCCTCACCGGTGTCGCCATCTCCCGGGACACCCCGATCCTCGTGCACGACCCGGCGACCGGCGCTGTGGGCCGGCGACTGCGCCAGAACGTGGCGCTGGGGCCATGGCCCGCCCCCCTGTTCCTGGCGCAGGGCACCGCGGACGAGGTCATCAGCGCCCGGCTGCAGGACGAGTACGTGGCGCGGCTCTGCGCCGCCGGCCGCCCGCTGCGCTATGAGCGCTACGAAGGGAAGACGCATATGGGCATCCTCGAGCCCGACTCACCACTGAACGCCGACCTCGCACAGTGGACCGAGGACCGGCTCGCCGGTCTCCCCCAGCAGAACACCTGTCAGTGACCCGCTGGCCAGGCAAGCCTTGACGACCGACAAAGGGCCGCATGCTCCCGGACAACACGACCTTACACCCGCGCCGATGGCTGGCCGCCGCCGCGCTCGCCGCTGTCCTGCTGGTCGTCACGTACTGGTCCGCCGTGCGGACCACCACCGGGCAGCGAATCGAGAACGCGGCGCTGCGCGGCGCCGACCAGGCCACCGAGGCGGCCCGCATCGCTGCGTCGGACGAACTCTCCTGGATCACCATGTCCTCGTTCGCGTTGATCTCCGTGGTCCTGGTAGCGGCCGCCTGGTGGCGCGCCGGGCTCCGGGCGGCCGTCGGCGTGGGGACGGTCCTGGCCGGATCGACGGTGATCACTGAAACGCTCAAGCGAGTCCTCCCGCGCCCGGAGCTCATCTCAGTGACTGGCAACTACACGCACAACAGCTTTCCGAGTGGGCACACCACGGTCGCGATGTCTGCGCTGTTCGCGCTGCTCATCGTGGTGCCGCATCGCTGGCGCGGCATCGCCGTCGCCGTCGGGTCGGCCTACGCGGTGGCGATCGGCGCCCAGACGGTCACTGCAAAGTGGCACCGGCTCAGCGACACCGTTGGCGCCGACCTCGTCGCGCTGGCCGTCGCGTGCTTCGTCCTCGCCTGGCTGGCACGCGGTGGACAGCTGCAGACGGTGTCCCGGCGCAGACGGCTCCGGGTCTGGACGATCGGTGCGGCCCTGGCCGTCGTGACCGGACTGGCCCTGGCCGCGGGCGGCATCATTCTGGCCCTGGCCGAGGTCCCGACGACCCCCGACCCCGTGCTGGACGACAACTTCTACCTTGCCTCGCACAGCCTTGCGCTGGGCTGCTCGGGCCTGGCAGCCCTGGTCCTGTGGAGCGCCCTGCGACAAAAACAGCTGGGGCCGAGCCGCCGTTCAGACCACCCCCGATCAGCGGCGTGACGCCACCCTCCGGTCAATCCACCCGTGGGGCGGTCGGCCGTCCCTCTCAGCGCAGACGAGTCTCCCGCTCCATCCCCGAGAGCTTCGCGGGGTTGCGGACGGCGCAGATCTCGGTGATGAGGCCGTCGTCGATACGGACACTCAGGACCGTGTCGATGGCGTCGCCGTACCAGAGCACCAGGGCGGGACTGCCATTGACGTGTGCCGGCCGCAACGACGCCGTCGCGGGGATCCCGGTCAGCACCTGCGCCACCCTCTCGACCCCCACGACGGGCGCGAGCGCGGCTTGTACGACGCCGCCACCGTCGGTCACAAGCGCGACGCCAGGCGCGAGGATGTCGAGCAAGGCTTCCGGATTCCCCGTCTCGACCGCGTGCTGGAACGCGGCGAGCGCCTCGCGGGTCTCGGCCGCGGAAACCACCCCGCGGGATCGGTGTGCGACAACGCGGGCCCGTGCGCGGCGGGCGATCTGGCGGACCGCGGCCTGCGTCTTGCCCACGGCGTCGGCGATCTCGCCGTATGGCAAGTCGAAGACCTCGCGCAGCACGAACACCGCGCGCTCGGTCGGCCCGAGCGTCTCGAGCACGCGCAGCACCGCCATCGAGACGCTGTCGGCCAGCTCGACGTCCTCGGCCACATCGGGTGCGGTGAGCAGCGGCTCGGGCAGCCATGGGCCGACGTAGGATTCCGGGCGCCGGCCGAGCATCTCGTACGCGACGGTGAACAGCAGGTTGCGGTGGGCGACGAACGCCTCGGTGGCGGGGTCGATGCGGTGCACTTGCACAAGACGCCGGCCACGCCCGCTCTGTGACACCCGATGCGCGGAGAGGTCACCTGTCACAGACGCCGCGCCGGCGGCATCTCATGGCCGTCAGAGCGCGGCGTGAACGATTCGCCGCGCGATCCCACGAGCGAGGACAACGTGATGGAACCTCGATTCAACCTGTTCGACAGCCCCACCGCCGCCAAGTTCGCGAAGCGCTTCTACGGCACCGCGCTGGTCCTTGACCAGTCGACGCTGCCGAAGTCGCTGCGCGAGCTCGTCGAGCTGCGCGTCAGCCAGATCAACGGCTGCGGCTTCTGCGTCGACATCCACACCAAGGAGGCTGCCGCCGCCGGCGAGAGCGCGCTCCGGCTCCACTTGGTCGCCACGTGGCGTGAGTCGACCGTCTTCACCGGGGCCGAGCGCGCGGCGCTCGCCCTCGCCGAGGAGGGCACCCGCCTGGCCGACGCCCACCAAGGCGTGTCCGACGAGACCTGGGCCGCCGTGCGCGAGCACTTCGACGACGACGAGATCGGCACGCTGGTCTGCGTGATCGGCATGATCAACGCGGCCACCCGGATGAACGTCATCGTGCGGAACCCAGGCGGCTCCTACGAGCCCGGCATGTTCGCCGCGTTCGACGCCGCCTGATCGAGCACCACGGTCCACGTCGATGAAGGGCGCTCAGCCGGCGCCCTTCACCGATAGAGGCCCTAACGTCGACGACGCAGCCCAGGGCCTCGCCCAACCCGGCAGTGGCTCACGATCCGCGCCGGCGCTGGTTCATCGTTCTCTGGTCAGGGGTCGCGGTCGTGCTGCTGTCCTACGCGCGAGAGATCCGCCGGCGACTAGCGGCAACGCCTGCCGGTAACCGACCGTGACGTCCGATCAGGTCGCAGACAGGGACCACCACACCAGCGCGACCATGCCGGCGACGGCGCCACCGGACAAGAACACCAGCACCCGGCGCTCGAGCATGGCCGCGATGAACTCGCGCAGATAGGCGCTGGGCCAGAAATACCAAGCGGTCGGCGCGCCGACCACTTGGGCGTCGATGCCGAGTGCGCGGGCCAGCATTGCCGCGCGAGGGGCGTGGTAGTTGTTGGTGACGACGAGGTACGGCGCCGGCACGCCATGGCGCTCCAAGAGCTGCACGCTGTAGAGGAGATTCTCGCGCGTGGTGCGGGCACGGTCCTCGACGAGGATGTCGGCGTCGTCGATTCCGCGCTGACGAAGCCACTCACCCATGACTTCACCCTCCGGGCGAGGCTCATCCCGTCCTTGACCGCCGCTCGGTACGAAGACGGGCCTCCCATCGGTCTCACGGCGTTCCTCGGCGGCGGTGACTGCCCGCTCCAGACGCGCCGCCAGCAACGGAGGAACCGCACCTCTGACTAAGCCGCTACCCAGCACGATCACCGCCCGGGCGGGAGAGCGGCGGGCGATCCAAGCGTAGAGCGCGGTGTGAGCGGCGAACGCCAGAAAGCAGATGCCGGCACACGCCTGCGCGGTGAGCAGGCCGACGGCCACGCTGCCGGTGACGGGGTTCTCATGGCGCAGGAGGGCCGCGAGAGCAACGGGCAGGAGCATCAGAGCCAGTCCGACCATCAGCGCCAACGAATTGCCCAAGGACCTGCTCTCCCGCCGAATCATCAGGACACCATCGATGACCAGCAGCAGTGGCAACGCCAAGAAGCCGAGCGCCACAGCCCCAGTAACCGCCAAGGAGATGACGCCAACCTCTAACTCCAGGGCGGGCGAACTCGAGGCCAGGACAGCCCCGAACCCGACCAGGTTGTACGCGAACACGATGAGCAGGAACCCGTTGCGCAGCGCTCGGGGATCTCGCCTCAGCGACCATACGAGCAGCCCGCCCCAGAAGAGAACGCTCACGCAAGCGGCGACAATCTGCAGAAGGTTCTCGCCCAGGGTCGTCACGCAGTCAGTCAACCGGCTTTCCGCCCACGGGCGTTGAGGATCAGCCTCGGGCGCGTTCCCTGTCGGCCGGGGTGAACCGTAGCCGTGAAGGTAACGAGCGGTGGCAAACGAGCCTTCGCGCCCGCGGATCGCCTCGAGGCTCGGGGCGCGTCGCGCGCCGCGGGCGAACTCGTTCCCGCACGCGCCGGCGCCGAGCACGACGGCGAGCAATCGCGAGCTCGTCAGCCGACGGCTTCGGCGCGCGCATCAAGACGCCCTGTGTTCGCCGCGTGGAGTACCGCGCGAGCAGGCCGTCGGATGCCTCGACGGTGGAGCCGGAGACGCTCGCTTCGTTGCCGACTTTTTCGGCGACCACTGCGTGCCGCCGTCCCAGGACCGCGCGGAGACACGTCCTGGACAACACCTCTTCGTCGAAAAACACCGCTTGCGCTTCTACCTCAATGCGATCGCGTGGAGCGGTCGCGCCAGAGCGCCACCATGGCAACTCCTACATGTCCGACGACGGCCGGGCGTGCGAGCTATGACGCGAACCGCAAGTCACGCCCCCATCCGGGTGCCGGCGGTGGCGGGCGCCGCGTCGACGCGGTTGCTCCGGTCAGGCGGCCCGCGCGCCGGTGGACAGCAGGGTCGTGAACTCCGGCCGCGAGTGAACTTCGAGCTTGGCGAAGATCACCTTCGTGTAGTCACGCACGGTGTGGCGCGAAAGGTGCAGTGCCCGACCGATGTCGTCCGTGCTGCGTCCATCGGCAAGGAGGGTGGACACTTCGGCCTCACGCGGTGTCAGGCCGTGCATGGCGAGTCGTAGGGGCATCATCTCGGCTCGGCCGGCGGGTCGCAGCGTCAACGCCGTGCGTGGAAGCTCCGTGCCGGTGAGCACGTCGGCCTGCACGACGATCCAGGTTCCGTCGTCAAGCGGCATGCGGACGCGTGCGGGACGGACCACTCGGCCGGTTTCTGTGAGGCGCTCCGCTGCCCGAGCCTGCATGGCAGCCCACTGCATCGATGCCGGGACCGGACCATCGGGAGCCACTCCAAGCCGATCGAGCCAATAGCGCGCATCCCGCGTCGCACCTTCGACGGCCAGCTTTGGATCAAGCACGACCGTGCCGGGGCCGACCGGCGAGTCGTTCTCGCCCGCTGATGCCGTTCGCGAAAGCGTTACGCGCAGAGCATTTCCAACGTCGGAGGCGACAGCCTCCACGAAGGCCATTTCCGCGCTGCTGAACGCCGGGAGGTCCGGGCCTCGAGCGATGCAGGCCATGCCCCAGCTGGCACCAGCGCTCCGGGTGAGGATTCGCAGCTTGTGTCCCCATGTGCCTGTGTCTGCGACGAACGGTTCGGGTCCACCGGCCGCCTGCAGAGCCGACGATGGGTGCGAGGAGATCGCCGCAACACCACGGCCGGCCCGGTCGAGTTCGTCGTAGTAGGCGCTGCCCTTGACCTCGCGACGGACCTCTTCGATGTCGAACTCGAACAGCTCGATGGGCAGGAGCGAGTCCGGGTCTGACACCCACCATCCCGCGGTGTCGACCGGGACGATGCGTCGCACGCGCTCGTCGACCTCATCGAGAAGCTCTCGGGGCGGCAACGGCTGCTCGGCTAGCTCCGCGATGGCCTCGCGTGCGGCCTGGGCCCGGATTCCGAGGCGTGCTCGATCCATGGGCACCAGCGTATTGCGCGCCGCCGCAGGAACCACCCCGCATTCGTGGGGGGGTCCGTATCGTGCGGCGGCTCCGGCCCGCCACGGAAGACAAGAAAGACCGTCCGGCAGCAGGCGACCGGTTCATCGCCCGCGGTGAGATGTCAGCTGTGGAGTTGGCCCCCGTCTATGACGAGCTGCGCGCCGGTGACGAAGGTGCTCTCGTCCGACGCCAGATAGAGCACCGCGGCGGCGGTCTCGTCAACGTGTCCGAGCCGGCCGAGGGGGATGCCCCTCGCGAGCTCCTTGCGGAGCACGTCCCGCTCGTCGTCGGAGTTCGCTGCCGCCGTGATCCCAGGCGTGTCGATGTATCCGGGAGCCAGAACGTTGACGCGAATACCGCGCGGACTGAGCTCGTTGGCCCAGGTCCTGGAAAGCAGGTGGGCCGCCGCCTTCGACGCCCCGTAGACGCCAAGACGCGGCGTCCCTGAGACCGCCGCGGTCGAGCCGTTGACGATGATCGATGCGCCATCCGCGAGCAGGGGCAGCGCCTTCTGAACCGTGAAGATCAAGCCGCGGACGTTGGCCCCGAAAATTCGATCGACGTGCTCAGGCGTCACGTGCGCCAGTGGCAGGAACTCGCCGCCGCCGGCGTTGGCGAACAGCACGTCGATTCGGTCCCCACGCTCCTCCACGGTGGCGTAGAGGCGGTCCAGGTCATCGAGCTCGGCGACGTCGCCCGAGACGCCCGTGGCCCGCGGTCCGATCTCCCCGACCGCCGCCTCCAGCTCGGCGGGTCGCCTACCAGTGACGTAGACCGTGGCCCCTTCAGCGGCAAAGCGCTTCGCGGCGGCAAGGCCGATGCCGGCGGTCCCACCGGTGACGACCGCGACCTTCCGTCGCAACCGTCCAAAACTCGTTTCGTTCATGCCGACGATGCTGGGTGAAGCCCGAGACGGGCACCACCCCGCACGAGCGGGGACATCACGGACCCCACATCTGCGGGGTCGTCACGTACGAAGACGCGAATTAGGTTCCTCCGCCCCGGGCACCTCCCGTCGTCTCCTTGACGGAAGAGCCCGAGCGACGCGCTCGGGGCAGATCCCGTGAACCGCCCGATTCCCGTTCCTATGAGGTAGCTGCATGAGCGACATCCCGTCCACCGAGCATTTCTCCGCGTCCGACGCCCCCGAGCTGGTCGTCGCTCCCAGCGCGACGTTCGTTGCCACGACGGGGTCGGGGAGACCCGGAAGCGATGCGTTCTACCGCAAGCACGCCCTGATCGCGGACGTTGCTCGAGCGCTCGCCGACAACGGCCTGGCACCCACAACACCTCCGGTCATCGAGATGCTGTTCTGGTACCCCGACCACCTGCCGTCCGCCGACATCGCCGACTTTTACAGCCTCAACCCGATCCCGTCGCTCCTCTATCGCGTCACGGCGCGGATCGACGAGCACGCGTCGGCAGATGACATCGCCCGCGCCCGTAGTGCCGCGGCCAGCGAGGCCGACAGACCCGATGAGCTCCTCGAGCGCTACGTGCTCAAGGAGCACGCCGTGGTCCAAGTCATGCACCACGGTCCCTTCGCGAACGAATTCGCGACCCTTGCCCGGCTCGGTGAATTCGCTCAGCGGGCGGGCCTCCGGCGGGCAGGGCCACACCGCGAAATCCACCTTGACTCCTTCACACGCACGACGCCGCAAGACGGGCTTCGAACGATTCTCCGCGACCCAGTCGCCTGAGGCAACGCACCCGCGCAGCACACCTGACGGGCGAGCGTTGACCCGGGTGTCGTGCTCGGGCGCGCAGCCCGGCCCGTGGAACAACAAAACCCGAACTACCTGAGCGATCGGAGCATCATGGACCTCACCGAAGCCACCGCGACCGCTCACCGCGTCCGCAGCCTCTACCACCAGATCGAAGAGCGGTTCGAGGGCAGCCCTTGGACCGTCAAGGACGACATGCTGGGCCTCGTCAACGACGTCGGGACATTGAGCCGGCTGGTCATGGCCACCGAAGGTCGCTGGGCACCCGAGGGTGACCTCCCTGAACTCCTGCGCGGCAAGCTCGCCGAGTGCCTGTGGTGGGTGCTCGACCTCGCCGACCGCCTCGACGTCGACATCACCGAGGCCTACACGACGACCCTCACCGGCATCGAGCACAACCTCAACGCCTCGATCGCCCGCCTCGACTCATGAATCGCCGGTTGAGATCAGGCTCACGCGATGGGCTTGCCCCGGTCACCGCGATCGTCGCGTGGATTCCTGAGAGGCGAGCAAGACGTACGTCGGGGCGAGCTCGACGGGCTGCGCCGCACGCCCGATCGGCGCCTGCTGGCCAATGACTTGACCTGCTCGACTGGCATCGTCGCCCGGGGATCAGCGGCTGCATGCCATCGCAGACGGTCACCGCCGGCGATGTTGAGGCGGGATCGTGCGGGTTCTGTCGGCGCCGGGTGAAAACTGGTCCACCTGCGCCGGTTGAAAGGTGGGCCACCCGGCGGGTGGCTCGCGG
>NZ_QPKJ02000089.1 GCF_003344625.1 Solirubrobacter deserti
ACGTCGGCTTGGATCACAGGCAATTCGTCATCGACCTGTCGGCGCTGCTGCACGGACAAGGCGACGTAACCCGGCGACTGAGCGACACCGCACTGGTCAAGCTGTTCCGGCTGCTGCGGCTGGCCCGCCGTCTGCTCGACCTGGACGCCGGCGCTGCGGACCCTGGAACGTGACCGAGGGAGACCAGCATGTCAGCACCACACCCACTCAACCAGGCCGTCATCGCCCAGGCCCTCTATGACTTGCGCAATGGGCAACTGCGCCGCTGCAAGCTGATGGGGTTTGGCGAGGAAGAGCTGGACGCCCTCAAGCATCCCGCGCTGATCAGCGTGCTGGCCAACGCCAACGTCTCGTGGTGCTCGGTGACGGTCAACCGCGAAGTGCTCCGGCGTCTGCTCAGGCAGGCGCAGGATGTGGAGAAGGAGATCGCCACGGTCGATCGCATGCTCAGGCTGGGCGCGAGCACCGAAATGGTCAGCCGCTTCTACGGCCTGACCCACCAGGAAGTGGCGCTTCGCCGCGAAATCCTCGGCCTGCCCAAGCGCAAGGGCCGCCATCCCGTGCTGGACGAGAAGCAGGACGCGGAGCTGTGGCGGCAATGGAAGGCCGTGACCAGCAGCAGGAACGTCGATCTCGAAGACGAGACCTCCATCCTCGATGCCGCCATGGACTTGGCCGAAGGCATGTCGCTGCCTCTGTCGGTGGTCTGGGCTTCGATCAAGACCTGGGTCGATCAAGGATTGTGTTGACCATGGCCGTGGACGACACCGCACCACGTCGTGGCCTCACAGCACTCGCAGACCTGTTCGACGCTGCGCTGAAAGACCTTGTGTCCAAGCCCAACGCCGACGCGCCCCCACCCACACCCACGCCTGTCGCGATGCCCACGGGCCCGGCGTCTGGCGATGCCTTCCTGTTCAGCGGCAATCGGCACGAGACCGTACCGCGGCGGCTTTTCCTCGACCGTCGCCTGACGCCGTTGGAGCGCAACGCCTGGCAGGTCTTCCGGCTGATGCTCAACGACGATGGCGTGACAGCATTCCCGACGTATGTGCAGCTTCGGCCCTGGCTGGCGTCGATGCCCTGCGCCGGGCAAGCCTCGCACGAAACCGTGGCGCGAGCCCTGACGCTACTGCGCCTCACCCGATGGTTGAGCCTGGTGCGGCGCCGCCGCGACCCCAAGACCGGCCGCATCCTCGGCAACCTCTATGTCCTGCACGACGAGCCGCTGACGCCCTTTGAAGCGATGCAGCTCGACGCCGATTACCTGGCGCTGGTCAGCCAGTCCCTTGGCCACTCGGCCAAGGCCGTCCAGATGGTCGGCCTGAAC
>NZ_QPKJ02000090.1 GCF_003344625.1 Solirubrobacter deserti
TGGCGTCGATGCTGGGCGACAACATCCACGAGTTCATCAACTTGATGGATGGCAACGGCGAACTGGTCTTCTCTGACCGCCAGGCGCATCGCATGGAAAGAGCAATGGCGAACATGGAGTTCGGCTTTGGCGAAGGCGGCTACCAGCCGTCCGAGTTCATCAAGCGCTATCTGCCGCAAGGCACGTTCGACTTGTGCATCGCGGACGAGGCGCACGAGTACAAGAACGGTGGCAGTGCCCAGGGTCAGGCGATGGGCGTGCTGGCGGCGAAGGCTCGCAAGACCTTGCTGCTGACAGGCACGCTGATGGGCGGCTACGGAGACGACCTGTTCTACCTGCTGTTCCGAGCCCTGCCTGGGCGGATGATCGAAGACGGCTACCGCCCGACCACGAGCGGCAGCATGACCTCGGCGGCCATGGCGTTCATGAGGGACCACGGGGTCCTCAAGGACATCTACTCCGAAAGCACCGGCACGGCGCACAAGACGGCCAGGGGCACCAAAGTATCGGTGCGCACGGTCAAGGCTCCCGGCTTCGGGCCGAAAGGGGTCTTGCGGTGCATCCTGCCGTTCACAATCTTCCTCAAGCTCAAGGACATCGGCGGCAACGTCCTGCCGCCGTATGACGAGGAGTTCCGTGAAGTCGCAATGGACACGGCGCAAGCCGCGGCCTACCGCGACCTGGCGGGTCGGCTGACCGCGGAGCTGAAACAGGCTCTGGCGCGACGCGATACGACGCTGCTGGGTGTGGTGCTCAACGTGCTGCTGGCCTGGCCGGACTGCTGCTTCCGGTCGGAAACCGTAGTGCATCCGCGCACGCGCAACACCTTGGCGTTCGTCCCGGCTCAGTTCAACGAGTTCGAGGTGACGCCGAAAGAGCGCGAGCTGATCGACATCTGCAAAGAGGAGAAGGCGCAGGGCCGCAAGGTCCTGGCCTACACGGTCTATACCGGCACGCGCGACACCACGTCGCGCTTGAAGGTGCTGCTGGAGCAGGAAGGTTTTCGGGTGGCGGTGCTGCGCGCAAGCGTGGACGCCAGCCGCCGCGAGGACTGGATCGCCGAGCAACTGGACCGTGGTATCGACGTGCTCATCACCAACCCCGAGCTCGTCAAGACGGGCTTGGACCTGTTGGACTTCCCGACGATCGTTTTCATGCAGTCGGGCTACAACGTGTACTCGCTCCAGCAGGCGGCACGCCGCTCTTGGCGCATTGGACAGAAACAGCCGGTGCGCGTGATCTACCTCGGCTACGCCGGTTCCTCGCAGATGACCTGCCTGGAGCTGATGGCCAAGAAGATCATGGTCTCGCAGTCCACCTC
>NZ_QPKJ02000033.1 GCF_003344625.1 Solirubrobacter deserti
TAATATTAGATAAATGTCAACCTGCGCAGCTGAACAACAGACAACTCATGCAATTGGTCACAGCCCACACAACTCATGTGCTGGGAACGGAAATCCCATGAACCCGTGATAGTACTTGCAGATTATGCCACAAAAAAAAATTATATATAATCCGAATCCTATAGAATCAAGAGATGAATCCGTACCTAGAGATCTGTCTGGATTGATCTCAAAAATCTGAAACTGTAGCTCGATCCCGTCAAGCCTTCTACCGTATATCCTCCTATGCCAGAACGTGAAGGGAGAGTGGCTCTCTTCTTGCTCTCTTTGATGGACGGCTGCCTTTAGGGTTTAGAGAGTGTATTTCGTCTAACCCTAATGGCTGCCCATCACAGCATATATATAGGCTACGGTAGGGACCTAAAGGCAAATAAGTTTAGGGCTCCCAATGTAAATATAAAAACCTATTTACATTAATTATAATTCAGTCCACTAAAGAATTATAATTGCACTCCCTTACTTATTCGAAATAAATTTCGAGCTCTTTGTTATTAAATACATATTAATCTCCCCACGTTAAGATTACAGATACCCGTCGATTAAATTAAATTACTGACAATTATATTTAATCGACATCTATTAATCTCCTTGAGACCTTCCACTTAACTTATTTGATATGTCGGATACAAAATCCACCTGCAGGGTTTGACATAATCAAAACTTATAAGTATCCTCAAGAGGGTATCATCATTCCCTATACCGGGACGTGGATTCCGTCAATAATTAATATTCACCATACAATCAATGCAGTTATCCAACTCATCGAGATTATTGACCTATAAAGATCTCACTCTTTATGAATCAAAATAACTAACAATAAATGCACGTGTCTATTAAATATCTCGGGATTAAGAGTATAAGTATTCATAATAACCATGAGGTATTAATTATTTTATGTGTCAGTATAAAATAATTACCCCAATGTGGTCCCGTTCAATACACACAAATGTACTAGCACAAGAAGTTGGAACTATACCGTTCCCTGTAGTCAAGACAGACCTACTAAAATCATGTGCTACAATCTTACCGATGGTGTGTCTAACTCCATCTCAGATTGTGAACAATAAGCTTATATTCCACAAGAACTGATGATCCGATCTTCTGTGTGTAAGCCGAACTCTACACACCAGATCATCTACTATGTAGAATAAAAGACACACATGCATAACATATAATATAATGCAAACACAGCTCATTCAGATTCTCATTTAAAATGTAATATCAGAATTTATTAATAAATAAATAATAAGGTCTATTACATAAAAGCATGGCTTTTAGTATATATCCCCAACAATCTCCCACTTAGACTCAAAGCCATGATGCCACACATCTCACTCCCATTCCCTCTACATGTCTATCAAAAGTCTTAGCTGGTAAGCTCTTTGTAAAGGGATCTGCCAGGTTGTCTGCTGATGCTATCTTGGTCACCACTACATCTCCTCTTTGCACAATATCTCTAATAAGATGATATTTGCGCTCAATGTGTTTTCCTTTCTTATGGGTCCTAGGTTCCTTTGAGTTAGCAACTGCTCCACTATTATCACAGTAAAGTGTAATAGCCAATTGCATTGAAGGAACCACTCCTAGATCCAATAGGAAGTTTCTGAGCCAAACTGCCTCCTTGGCTGCCTCAGAAGCTGCAACATATTCGGCCTCCATGGTGGAATCAGCAATGCAAGATTGCTTGATGCTCCTCCAACTTATGGCTCCACCCCCTAGGTTAAACACATAACCAGAGGTAGACTTTCTGGAATCTTTATCTGACTGGAAGTCTGAGTCTGTGTACCCTAAGGGTATTAGACTATCTGCCTGGTAAACCAACATATAATCTCTAGTCCTTTTCAGGTACTTGATTATATGTTTTACCGCTGTCCAATGTTCTTGCCCAGGGTTAGACTGATATCTGCTGACCATGCCAACAGCAAAACAGATGTCAGGTCTAGTGCATAGCATTGCATACATGAGGCTTCCTACTGCAGATGCATAAGGAACTGCCTTCATTTTCTCTATCTCATCTGATGTTTTGGGACATTGATCCTTAGATAGAGTGATTCCATGCCTGAAAGGAAGAAAACCTTTCTTGGAATCCTGCATGCTAAAACGGGCAAGAATCTGATCGATATAAGTAGCTTGTGATAAGCCCAACATCCTTTGCTTGCGATCTCGCAAAAGCTTAATCCCAAGAATGTGACTGGCTTCTCCCAAGTCTTTCATATCGAACTGGCTGGATAACCATACCTTTACTGAAGATAACACCCCTACATCGTTTCCAATGAGCAAGATGTCATCTACATATAGTACTAAGAACACCACCACGCTTCCATCACACTTTTTGTACACACAGGACTCATCAGGACATTGATCAAAACCATAAGATTTAATGGCCCGATCAAAACGAGTATTCCAAGACCTAGATGCTTGCTTAAGTCCATAAATGGATTTCTTAAGCTTGCACAACATGTGCTCTTGACCCTTTGCTATAAAACCTTCTGGTTGCATCATATAGATGCACTCGTCAAGATACCCATTAAGAAATGCTGTCTTGACGTCCATTTGCCAAATTTCATAATTGAAATGAGCTGCAATGGATAAAAGAATCCGAATAGACTTAAGCATGGCTACCGGCGAAAAAGTTTCCTCATAATCGATCCCTTCTTTCTGAGTAAACCCTTTTGCTACAAGCCTAGCTTTAAAGGTTTCAACCTTTCCGTCTGCTCCTTTCTTTTTCTTATAGATCCACTTGCATCCGATGGGTTTAATCCCTTCAGGTGGTTCTATAAGATCCCAGACCTGATTAGAGTACATGGACTCCATCTCAGATTTCATAGCCTTTTGCCAAAGATCCGCATCTTTATCTTCAAGTGCTTCATCATAGTTACAGGGATTAGTATCTAGCTCCTCAGGGATCCTGTCATATGACTCTCCCAAGAGCGTATACCGTAAAGGTCGACGAATAACCCTCCCACTACGACGAGACACTACCTGTGGCTGTGTATTATCAGTGATACGATGTGTAGATGTTGATCCTTGTGTACCATCATGGACATGGTGCTCTGGTTGTGGAACCGGCATGTTCATGGTAGGACCACAAGGTTCAATATCAGCACGAGTCTCAAC
>NZ_QPKJ02000091.1 GCF_003344625.1 Solirubrobacter deserti
GTGCCCGGTTCCCCAATAGAGTGACCTGCAATAATACCTACGGCTTCTCCCAATTCGACAAGGTGGCAATAAGTAGGGCTCCGACCATAACATAATCGGCAGATCCAAGACGTACTCTTACAAGTAAAGGGAGTTCGGATAGAGATGGGTTGTGTTTGAAAAGTTATGAATCGATTGACAAGTCCAATACCAATATCTTGATCTCGAACGGCAATGCACCGTGGTCCTATATATATATCGTCTGCTAATACACGGCCAATCAATGTTTGGATAAAAATTCTTTCCGACATCATCCCATTTCGGGGGCTCACAGAAATCCCTTGGATGTTGCCACAGTCTGTTCTACGTACAACAATGTGTTGAACTACTTCAACAAGTCTGCGTGTAAGATATCCAGCATCCGATGTTCGTACAGCAGTATCCACAACTCCTTTGCGGGCTCCGTAACAAGAAATGATATATTCTGTTAAAGACAGTCCTTCCCGTAAATTACTTTGAATAGGTAAATCAATCATTTGTCCTTGTGGATCCGACATTAATCCTCTCATACCTACTAATTGGTGTACTTGAGATGCATTTCCTCTAGCTCCCGAAAAGGACATCATATGAACTGGATTAAAAGGATCAGTCATCCGAAAATTAGGATTCATTTCTTGTCGCAAATATTCACTTGTAGCATACCATATCTCAATAGATTGTCGTAATTTCTCAACCGCATGTACATTTCCATAATGATGGTGTTTTTCCAAAATTAAACTTTGTTGTTCAGCATCTTGGACTAACCATCCTTTAGAAGGTATTGTTAAAAGATCATCAATTCCTAATGAAATGGATGTAGCAGTGGCTTGCCGGAACCCCAGAGTCTTTACTTGATCCAGGATGTGAGATGTATATGCCATTCCGAAGTGATCTATTAATTTACTAATAAGTCGTTTAATGGCAGTTCCATCTATCGCTTTATTGTGAAAGACCAGACCGGCCCGTTCTGCCATAAGTACCTCCATATTCCGATGAGTGGGGTTTGACAATGGGTTTGAGTCAATGATTGGAAAAATTCCTTTTCTCGACCTTGATTCGAGTAGAAATTCAGGAATTATGTTCCTTGTTGAACCGAAGGGACTCGAATTCACACTGGATTCATAGAACTACTTAACTTGGATACCCTATGATTAGGTGCCATATGAGCAAGCTCGGCAAAATCCTTGTATAGCTTCTTCGATTTCTCGATAAAGAGAAATATGACCAACAGTAGTTCGAACATATATACAAATAATTTCTTTTTTTATACTTCTTACTATTAGAAAATGTACATAA
>NZ_QPKJ02000092.1 GCF_003344625.1 Solirubrobacter deserti
CGCCCATCCGGCGCGTGCAGCAGCAAGCTGTTCAACTCGCCCCGGTGGTCGTTGGACAGCACCAGGTCCAGGCCCGAAATGATTGTGCGGGACACGAGCTGACCGAGATCGCGCTCGTTGAAGGCCAGCAGCTCATAGATGCCACCAGGCGCACGGTGTCCCAATTCGTAGTAGGACGACAAGGTGGGCTGCACGTCGAGATCGAGCAGCAGCACGCGCAGCCCCGCGTCGGCGACGAGCCCGCCCAGGTTCGCGGCCGTGGTGGTCTTGCCGACGCCACCTTTCGTTGAAATGATGGATACAACCTGCATGGCGTTCTCCGTGTGAGGATGGAAGGTCCGCGGGAGAACGGGTCAGGCCCGGTTGTTGACGCGCTCGGCGATCCACTGATCGATTTCGATTGAATCCCAGCCGACGGCGCGCACCCCCAGGCGCAGAGCCTGCGGGAACTGGCGCTTCTTCATCAGGTTGTAGATGTGGGCGCGTTTGAAGCCGGACTTTGCTTCGACTTCTTCCAGACGCAGGATGCGGCGCTCGTTGGGTGGGAGTAAAGATGTTTGCGACATGGCGGTCACTCCTGAACGCTCAGTGGCGTTTGTTGGCGTGACCTCTATTCAATAGACATGGCTGCGGAAAGACATTGCAAATGCAATCTCCGCGACTGCACATACAAGCTGGCAATCCTCAGAGCGTGGCGCTATGCAGCCGGCGTCTGGCCGTGGCGAACTTGCCGTTCAACGTCCGCTCGGCGATCCCCATGACGCCGTGGTGATGAGCGACCAGTGCGCTGACCACGGCTTCCTGCGTCTTGAAGCTGGAGTACGGCGCGCCCGAGGGCGACTGGCCGAGCATCAGCTCCAGCATGCCCCCGATGATGTTCAGGTAGGTGGCCTCGGCCCGATCGCTGATCGGGCACTGCGCGCAGGCGGGAATCACCGTGGACTGCTTGAGCAGCGCGTCGTGCTTGTCCTGCAGCTCGCGAAATTGGCGTTTGGACTGCTCCAAGGCGGATTTCAGAGCGAGTTGTTCGACCAGCATGGCATGCCCGGTTTCCAGCGAGATGACCGGGTGGGCGATGCGTTCGCTGCGCGAGAAAAGAAAACCCGGCCGATGCTCAGGGTAATGCTGGTGCATCCAGCGCTTCAGATGGATGTGGCGAACGGTGAGATCAGGGGAGTCGATCAATGCGGCATCAGGTGTGGTGATGCCGTTCTGCCCGAAGGGCAGTTCCCCATTGAGGATCCCATCGTAGATCCGGTCGGTGTACAGCCGAAGCTCGCTCCAACGGGGGCAATCCAACGAGTTCGGTA
>NZ_QPKJ02000093.1 GCF_003344625.1 Solirubrobacter deserti
GACTACCTGCGCCTGAAACTGGCCGCCGAGCCCAATGAAATCTTCGCCATCGTGTTCCTCAACAGCATGCACGAGGTGCTGGCCTACGAGCCGATGTTCAGAGGCACGATCCATTCGACCTCGGTGCATGCGCGTCCGATCGTGCAGCGTGCCTTGGAACTGAATGCGGCAGCGGTCATTTTTTCTCACCAACACCCTTCGGGCTGCACGGAGCCGTCAAGCGCGGACCGTGCGTTAACCCAAACGCTGAGGGCCGCGTTGTCGCTGATCGACGTCAGGGTGCTGGATCACCTCATCGTCGGCCAGGGCACGCCGTACTCGTTCGCGGAATCCGGCCTGCTGTAGCGACGGCATCGGCTCCCTGATCCACGCGGAGGCTTCGGCCTCCGCTTTTTCATGGGCGCGAGACAAGCAGGTATGCGGGCAGTGCGCGATGCGCATTGTTTGTTGGGGCCGCGTCGGCTTCGCGTTTGACTACTGCTCTGATCAACTTCAAGGGCACGCGACATGCCAGCATCCCTTTCCAGGTTCGCGCCGGGCTGGCGAACCCTCGGCCTGGCCGTGGCGCTGCCGGCAGCCCTGGCCGTTTTCAGCCCGGCCACCTTCGCCGCCGACGTGGTGGTCGTCACCGACAGCAGCCACCCGGTCAAGACCATGGGCGGCGAGCGGCTGATCAAGCTGGACGAAGCCCACAGGATTGAAGCGGAGCTTTCCGCGGGACTGCCCACCGACCCCGAACAGGCGACGGCCATCGTCAAGCGCCGCCTGAGTGGCGGCGGTGCCGATCTGCAGCGACGCATCGCTTCCGCATACCAAGGCGTTACCGACGCATGGAGCCTCGGCATCACCAGCCTCCCGGCCGTGGTGGTGGACAGGCGCTATGTGGTCTATGGCGAGCCGGATGTGGCTCGCGCTGTCGCGCGCATCGAGCAGCACCGGAGGACCCAGCCGTGACCCGACCATTCGACCTGATGCGCCGCCGCCTGCGTGCTGGCGTGGCTTCGTTGCTGCTGCTCAGCGCCACGGGCAGCTACGCCCTCAATACAGCGACCATCATCGGCTCGGTGGCATCGCCCGATTGCCTCGAATACCGCGTCGTCGGCATCTGCTACTGGCTCTACTGCACCTGGACGGGCTGCACGGTGCGCACGTCGATCAAGGTGCGCCACTACATCCCCGATGCGGTGGTGTCGTCGTACTCGAATACCGGCGAAAACCCCTGGGTCGAAGTCCGGGCAATGAGCACGCCCAATTCGTCTGCTCAGGCGGGCGGCGACGGGACGACGAACGAGGACCACGAAAA
>NZ_QPKJ02000094.1 GCF_003344625.1 Solirubrobacter deserti
TTTATATTCTTGAAATTAATTTAAGCGTGTTTTGTAATAATTTCTGGATTGCGGCCTTTTCTGTGCAGCAGCCAAGTATGTTTTGTAAAATCCATAAAAATTATTTTCTGGATTTTTAAAGGCAAGCCACCTATTGACTTCATTAATATAAGGTCTTAACAAAGTCTAGGAAGAGTTCCCATGATTTTTAATGACCTAGGTTAGCCACACTAGAATTTTTGTGATTAAGAGTCAAATCTGGAAAATCTGACTCTCTATCGCAAAAGGCCTCTAAATAATACCAAACGTTGGAATTAATTTATGAGACCCCTGCCATTGGAAAGAGGATTGATAAACCTTGTGAATTGAAGTGTTTAGAAGACTTAGTTCACTCTAGGTTAAGCCCAACAAAGTCATTTGTGAGGAATTTCCAGAATCTGCCAAGGTTTGGAGATCATGTCACAAATCACTTTAAAGTGATACCAAACGTTGGAATTACTTTATGAGACCTATGCCATTTGAAAGTAGACTAAAAATCCTTGTGAAATAGAGTATTCTCACATTATTAAAAGTTGTTTTAATATAGGAAAGATTAGTCGCAAAACAGTTGTCGAATTCTGAAATTTCTGTTTTAGTATAGAAATTATTTCTTTCTTTGAATTTTATTTTGAGTTATTATTTATTCCACCATTGTAGGTTAATAGTGATTAATCTACTGAGTTTATTAAGGTGTTAATAGCATGGTAGGAATTGTGAAAATAATTTCTCAAATTAAATTCTTTTATATTAAAACCCTAATTGTGTTCTTTTAGGAGTTTTAATTGTTTTAAGAAAGAAACTTGTTTTATCATATGAGATATGAAGGGGTTCTTTTAATGAGATTAATTGAACTTGTTTATTATTATAGGATAATAATAATAATGAGATTGTTATTATTATAGGATAATAATAAAGGACTTGAACTTTAATTATTTATATGCCATTTGCCATCATTCCCTTTGCTTTATGTAGCTTTTATTTTATGCAATGAGATTGTATATTTGTTTTAAAGGATGATTATGGACTTAAGACCAATTAAAATGAGATGAGATTGGCCGCATGAGATGTGTTAGGTTTATTTTATGGGTTGTATTTAAAGTTGTTTAAAGTTAAAGTGATGTAATTAATTTGGGGCTTGCATGCCTCTCTCCCTCTCTACATTTGTAATCCCCTCCTCCTTAATCCCTTTCTTTTATTAAAATGTGATTCAAAGAAGCTTATGGTGAACTCGAGGAACTTGGTGGAGTCATGTCAGAGGAGGAATGCAAGGACTTGAGAA
>NZ_QPKJ02000095.1 GCF_003344625.1 Solirubrobacter deserti
CGGCCGTTGATGTAGCCCTGGATGTCGAACACCTGCTGATCGGCATGCAGCAACAGTTGCTCGTACTGGAGCGCCGCGAGATCGAACTCGGGAAGGTCGATCGAGTGGATCTTGCCGTCCAGCGACGTCAGCGTATGGATGATGACGTGGGGCTTCTTCATGCCTTCCTCGGAAGATTGGTCAGCCGTGCGACGCGGACTGGCGCGCGGTCACGACGGTCAGCACGGCGCAGATTGCCAGCAGCGCAGCGCTCGCGAAGAAGGTCGTGCGGTAGCCGCTGTGGTCGAACAGAACGCCGCCCACGGTGGAGCCCAGCGCGATGGACATCTGGACCACGGCAACGAACAGGCCGCCGCCGGCTTCGGCATCTTTGGGGAACACCTTGGCGATCCAGGCCCACCAGCCCACCGGCGCCGAGGTGCCGGTCAGGCCCCACAGCGCGAGCAGCACGAGGACGATGGCGACGGAGCTGCCGAAGGCGATCAGGGCCAGGGCCGTCAAGGCCATCAGCACGGGGATGACGATCAGCGTCTGGTAGAAGCTGCGCTGCAGGACACGGCCGATGAGCACCGTGCCGATGAAGCCGGCCGCGCCCAGCACGAGCAGGAACAGCGAGATCGTCGTGCCATGCACGTTCGTGACGGTTTCCAGGAAGGGGCGCACATAGGTGAACAGGCCGAACTGCCCCATGAAGAGTAGGCTGCTGGCGAGCATGCCGACGACCACGCCCGGATGCTTGAACAGGGTGAACACCTTGAACACCTGGCCGATGCCCGGCGCACGCGCGGCGGCGGGCATGGACGGCAGCGTCTTCCACTGCCAGGCCAGCGCGATCATCGATACCGGCACCAGGCACAGGAAGGCGCCGCGCCACCCGATCACGGTGCCGAGGTACGCGCCCATCGGCGCGGCCACCACCGTGGCGAGCGCATTGCCGCCGTTGACGATGGCGAGCGCCCGCGGCACGTCGCGCAATGGCACCATGCGGATCGCCGTGGCGGCCGACATGGACCAGAAGCCGCCGACGACCACGCCGATCAGGGCGCGGCCCACCATGTAGATGAAGTAGTTGGGGGCCAGCGCGACAATGGCGCCGGACACGCCCATCGCCAGCGTCAGCCC
Source organism: Solirubrobacter deserti (assembly GCF_003344625.1). GTDB lineage: Bacteria > Actinomycetota > Thermoleophilia > Solirubrobacterales > Solirubrobacteraceae > Solirubrobacter > Solirubrobacter deserti. The sequence continues at coordinate 1,123 of NZ_QPKJ02000095.1, forward strand.
CAGCAGCAGTGTCTTGCGGTTGAGGCTGCCGGCCAGCGCCGAGATGAACAGGCTGGTGAGCACGGCGAAGGCGCCGGAGATGGCGATGCCCTGGCCGGTCATGCCTTCGGTGACCTGCAGGTCGCGGGCCATGGGCGTCAGCAGGCTGACGGGCAGGAACTCGGAGGCGATC
>NZ_QPKJ02000096.1 GCF_003344625.1 Solirubrobacter deserti
AGTAATGTTATTATACCTATCAAAGCTATTAGATTCATTATGTAAGGTATAACTATGAAAAGTGGAAGTAGCCTAGCTACAAGAAAAATGCCGGCTGCTACCATAGTAGCAGCATGTATAAGAGCTGAGATAGGGGTGGGCCCTTCCATAGCATCTGGTAACCACACATGAAGGGGAAATTGGGCAGATTTAGCAATTGAACCAGAAAATAATAGAAAGGCACACAAAGTAACAAATACAAAATTAACTTCATTATTATAAACCAAGTTATTGAATATTTCAAAAAAATCCCGAAATTCTAAACTACCTGTTATCCAACAAAAACCTAAAATTCCTAATAATAAACCAAAATCCCCAACGCGATTAGTTACAAACGCTTTTTGACAAGCATTTGCTGCAATAGGTCGTGTGAACCAAAAACCTATTAATAGATACGAACACATTCCAACCAATTCCCAAAAAAAATAAATTTGTATAATATTACAACTAGTAACTAATCCCAACATTGAAGTATTGAAAAAACTCATATAAGCAAAAAATCTCAAATATCCCTGATCATGAGACATATAATTGTCACTATAAATAAGAACCATAATTCCAACAGTAGTAATTAATATTAACATAATAGAAGTAAGTGGGTCAACCAAACATCCAAATTCTAACGAAAAGTCATTATTGATAGTCCAAGACCATATAGAGAGATAAATAGCAGGGTTATTTAGTTGTTTAATAGATAGATAGGTTGAAAAAACAATAACTATACTTAACAATAAAACACTAGGAAAAACGCACATACGGCGAAGATTTTTTGTTGCCCTTGGAAAAAGTAGAAGTCCTACTCCTATTAATATAGGAACTGGAAGTGGAAGAAAAGGTATAATCCATAAATATTGGAATGTATATTCCATAAAAATCAATAAATAAAATAAAAACATTTTTTTTTTTTAATTAATTTTTTCTGATTTACCGGCTCTTATTTCTTTTGAAATGAAAGGGATCAGTTAATAAAAAATGAAAATAAATATACAAAATATAGAATTTTTTAGCCTTAATTATTCTGAATCTTTTTCAATTCTTTGAAATATTGAAAAATGGAGGGGTTAAACTTAGTTAAATGATATGATTCCTATTGAAAATTGAAAAAGAAAATAGTACTTTTATAATTATTAAGAAAATTAGATGTACTCTTTTTTATTTTGAAAACCTGACCAAATGAATTTGAAATCAATAATTAATAGAAATACAAAAATATACCCCCCCTTTTTTTTTAATTAATTTTTTTTTTATCAACT
>NZ_QPKJ02000097.1 GCF_003344625.1 Solirubrobacter deserti
TTGAAAATGGCCTAGCGATACTACACGATATCAATCGGAAAATAGGATATTAGCAATTAAAATAATTTGAAGCATTGCCAGTTTTCAATACATACTAGCGCAACCCGAATTAGATCAGCCTGCTTATTGGCTTTACGACCAAGCTCGGCTAAATTTGCTCTTAGCTAATTCAGAGCGGATGGCTGTATTTGGTTTTGGGCAGGGATGGCAAAGTTAGATGCGGGTATAAGCGCAAGTCGTCCGCTCGAATTCTGGCAGATAGCCATCGATCGGATCACAGCTTCCTGAGAACATATAGAGCATGTAGTTTCAACCCTTACCATTCGGATAATCGACGTACCGACGCCCCCGGGATATTGAGTAGCACCGCAGTTTGGAAGAGTCCAATTCCCCAACCGAAGAAGATTGGACGTGGAGAAGCGGTTTTCCGAAGAACAGATCATGGCCTCCTGCGCGAAGCCGAAGCAGGCGTGGCGATCAACGACCTGTGCCGGCGCCGCGGCTTCAGCGAGGGAGCGTGCCGGATGCCAAGCGGCTCAAGGACCTGGAGTCCGAGAATGCGCGGCTGACGAACACTGGTTCCCGACACTGCTGCACTCACGCACCGAGATTAAGCGCTGGCGACACGAAGGCAACGAGGAGAGACCCAAGACAGCAGGTGGCGGTATGACGCCCTCCGCGTATGCCCGAAAGCTGGCCAATACCGATATCATCAACGCACACTCTAAGCCCGGCCGTTTCTCAGGACGGGTGTACGTCGGGCGCTATCGAGCAGGATGTACACCCAGCCACCGGCGACGTCGACTGCCAATGACCCGACCTTCTCTGCCAGGCGACACCTATACCTGTTATGCGCAACATGCACCCCCCCACCTAGTGCGTCACAATAAGCGCGGGGGAATTCAGCACGACCTGTGTCGCGATTAGATACAGCCGTTAACGCAAGGTCGCGATGCCCTATGAGTGCTGCCCGGCCACTGTTGTCGTTAGAGCTTCCCCGCGTTGGACCCCTTCCACGCCCCGCACGGTCAGAGGAACTGGACAGAGCACAAGTAGCCATCTATTGGCGGGAATCGGATGATTGGCCTATTGCAGACACGGAGATAGCGCGGGCCGGCGGTACCGCTCTCATCAATGCGGGTTCACGCCATTCCCCAAAAGCCCCGGGCGCTGACGTTTAGGGAGCGTTATCGAGGGTATGGCGGGGGTCCGCTTCTGGCTGGAAGCGTACATCTCAAGCGTCGCCATTTTCTTGGATGGAACTTCAGGAGGCAGCCCCGACGCTAGAG
>NZ_QPKJ02000098.1 GCF_003344625.1 Solirubrobacter deserti
ATTATTGTGCATAAAAATATATGCATGTGGAAAATAGTTATGCATAAGAAAATATATGCATGTGATGAATTGTTGTGCATAAAATATATGCATGTAATATTTGCCATAATTATTGTGCATAAAAATTGGCATATGGCATGTGGTGGTTATGTTATGAGAAAGTGACTGAGCTTATAAGTAAATTCCATATATCTCCTAGTAATAATATATTTTTAGAAAATAAAACCGTGCGCTTGTTACGTGGGCATATGTGTATGGGCATGTATGTTGTACGTACAGGCAAAACGAGTAATATTATTACTTGGAGAAATACGGAGAGTTACAGAAGCACAGTTATGTGTGGTGGTGATTTTATATCCTTGATATAACTGTGGTGAATATCTGGAGATATGGATTTTGAAATTTGGACCTTTGTTTGCTTTGAATTAGTGTGACAGTAATGCTCTGACCCAATAGTACCAACAGTACCAACAGTTCCAACAGGCCGGGTGATGGATGAGGATGAGGTTGAGGTTGAGGGAAAGACATTACTGGAGTTCGTAATTCATGGTGAACAAGTTTTTAAAATGAAGGAAATGTGGATATGAAAATGTGTTGCTTTGAGTTAGTGTGACAGTGATGTTCTGACCCAATAGTGCCAACAGTACCAAGAGTTCCAACAGGCCGAGTGATGGATGAGGATGAGGTTGAGGATGAGGGAAAGACATTACTGGAGCTCGTAATTCATGGTAAACAAGTTTTTAAAACGAAGAAAATGTGTTGGTGATTTTAATGTGCATATGAATTATATGTGGAAATGTATGCATAAAATAATCATACATGAATGGTGATGTGAGGTGTATGCCATATATATAATGCATTGAATTATTGCATCTGGCATGAGACATGGTTACATATTGCATATCATATGCATTGGTGATTATTTATGTAACTGTGGAAACGAGGTGTTGAGGTGACCACCGATGGACAAAAGTTCCTGGAAACAGTTAGTGCACTAATATATCACCCTTGCTAAAAACAGCAAGTCAGTGTGTGACAGTCATGGTGGTGACTGGGTGATATTCATTCCCTAGCAACTGGGGGCGAAGGAATGCTGTTGTGGTAAGGATAGTGGGTACCCAAGGGGGTAGCTATCCCGGATGGTTGTGACACCCTAAAATGAGGTGGCCATCTGTTGTGAATGTTTGTTGTTTTGCAGGAAATGCAGAACAGTGGAAATGGCAGGTATGACTGCATGAGCATTGCATCGTATATCTGTCATATGCATAAAGCATGCATGTAGTG
>NZ_QPKJ02000012.1 GCF_003344625.1 Solirubrobacter deserti
CCACCCAGCTCGTTGTCGCCCCCGCGCCCCGGACGTGGGGAATGGCGACCGTCACCGGTCGTCCTGGACGTGATGGGCCGCGGTGGCCGGCGAGGGCGCGGCGCTGCCACCCCGTCGCGGGCGCTGATCGAAGGCCCCGCGGTCGCCGGCTGCTCGAGCTGGACTCGGCACGCCTTCGCGGTCTCGGCGGCGGCCGCCTGGCCTGGCGCGGGGAGCGCGACGAGCGCCGGCACGGCCAGCGCGAGCCGGCGGACGGTCTTGTTTCGCCTTGCTGCCTCCGTGGCAGTCGTGGGTTACGGGCTTCAAGACGCCCGGCACCCGGCACTGCCTCCAGGACGCATGTCCCGCCGATGTCCCGCGCTCGCGGGTCCGCTCTACGGTGTCGGCTTCTCACCGCCGTCGACGACGAGGTCGGTGCCGGTGATCCAGCGCGCGCGGTCGGACGCGAGGAACGCCACGGCTTCGGCGATGTCGATCGGCGCGCCGATGCCGAGCGGGACGCCGGACGTGAGGTCGGTCGCTGTCAGGCCGAACGCGCCGGCGATGCCCTCGCGCACCAGGTCGGCGCCAGGGGTGGCCACGTTACCCGGCGTGATGGTGTTCACGCGGATGCCACGCGCCGCGACCTCGGTGGCAAGGCCCTTCGAGTACGCGGTGAGGGCGGCCTTGGCCGCGGCGTAGTGCAGGACCGGAGCGGGCGTGAGGTACGCCGCGCTGGAGGAGATGTTCACGATCACGCCCGAGCCGCGCTCGAGCATGTGCGGGAGCAGCGCGGCGTTCAGGCGCACGGCCGCGAGGAGGTTCACGTCCAGGACGTGCTGCCACGCGTCCGGCGTGATCGTGCTCGATCCGCCCGGGAACGTCTCTGAAGCGCCGGCGTTGTTGACGACCACGTCCACGCCGCCGAGCCGGTCGAGCGCGGCGGCGGCGATCGTCTCGACGCCCTCGACCGTGGAGACGTCGCCCTCGACGAAATGCACGCCGTCCGGGGGCGAAGGCGGGGCCGTGCGGGCGGTGGCGAAGACCTGCGCGCCCTCGGCGGCGAGGCGTTCGGCAATCGCGGCACCGATGCCGCGGGAGCCGCCGGTCACAAGGACCCGGCGGCCGGCGAACTCATCGTTATTGACCATGCGGTCCACAATACCACCGTTCTGGACCGTTAAGTACAGAACCGGCTAAGCTGTGGGCATGGCACGTCCGCGCGAGTTCGACGAGCGAGCCGTCCTGGAAGCCGCGCAGGGCGCGTTCCGCACACACGGCTACGCCGGCACGTCGTTGCAGCAGCTCATGGGGGCGACCGGGCTCGGGAAGGGCAGCCTGTACGCGGCGTTCGGCGACAAGCGCGGGCTGTACCTGCGCGTGTTGGGCGACTACGCACAGCGCAGCGTCGCCTCCGTCGAGCAAGCGCTGGAGGGGCCGCGCGCGATCGACGCGCTGCGCGAGCACCTGCTGGGGCTCGCGCGCTCTTCGAACACCGGGCCCAGCTGCCTGTTGGCCAGCTCGACCGCCGAGCTCGCGGCCGTCGACGCCGACGTCGGGCAGTGCGTCAAGCGGGCCTTCCGCGAGATCGAGGCGTCCTACGTCGGTGCGGTCACACGGGCCCAGGACGAGGGTGACATCGACGCCGACGCGGACCCCAAGGCCCTCGGCGGTCTCCTGCTCGCCGTTTCGCGCGGCCTCGAAGCGCTCGGCCACGCGGGGGTGCCGGAAACGTCACTCGTCCAGGCGGTCGAGGCGGCGCTCGCCGGGCTGCCGCGCCCGCCGGGACGCTGACGCGCGCTCAGCCGCCGAGGGTGGCGTCGAAGACGACCCACAGCCGCACCGTGCTCAGACGAAGAAGTCCCCGGGGTCGAAGTCGAAGACGCCGCCGGGGTCGGCGGGAGCGGGCGTCGGGAACGCCGGAGGCTCCTCGTCCTCATCCTCCGGCTGGCTGCCGAAGCGATCGACGAGCGGCACGGGCGTGATGTCCGGGTTCCCGGCGGCTGTGGGCTCCTCGCCGAAGAGCCCTTCGACCGGGAGTCCGGCCGTCGGCGGGTGCAACTCGGCGTGGAGGCCGATCGCGTGACGGTTGTAGCGGTCCTCGTCACCGTGCTGCACGGTCATGACGTCGGCGCCGTACACCAGCTCCTTCGCGCCCTCGGTATCGCGTCCCCTCTGGTGGTAGCGCGTGTAGCCGTACTGGTTGAGATCGCGCTTGAGCAGCCCCAGGACCCCCTTCGTGAGCGCCGGCGTGGCCTTGCCGGGGAGCCCGAAGAGGTGGCCGACAGTCGTCTCGATGTCCCTGCGCTTGTCCGCGGTGTTGTTGCCCGCAAGCGGCGCCGGCACTTGTGCGCCGATGCTGCGCAGCTGCAGCAGCATCTTCTCGCGCACGGTCCGCGCCTTGGCCGCCTCCCCCATCGCCATCTCCTTCCGCTTGCTGTCCAGCGACGTGGTGCCGAGCATCACCGGGTCGAGCTGCGGATAGGTGATCTCGGCCACGTTGGGCGTTCGCACCCACCCCGCACCGGACTTGAGCAGGTGGTGGCCCACCGAGCCGCTGCTGGTGATGTCGAACCAGCCGATGTCGTGTCCGAGGTGGTCCTTGACGACGATGTCAGGGTCGCACCCCGCGTCGCCTGCAGCTGGATCGTCCAGCCGCGGGGCAGCGACATGGACCGGATGGACTGGCCGGCGAGCGACTCGACCGCGTACCCGAACGCGGCGTGCAGGTACTCGGTCGCGCCGCTCATGTCGATCTGCCGCAGCAGGCGCCCGGCCACGGCCCGGTTTCCCGCTGAGCGCTGCAACGCGAGGATCTGCTCCTGCGGTGGCGGCGTCGGGCGCCGGACCGACGCCGGCGCCTCGTCCGGGACTGCGGATCGAGCGCGGTCGTACATGGTGGACGGACGCTAAGCCGCAGCTGTTCACTCAGTCAACATGTCCGCGCTCGAGCGCGGAGGCACGGGGACCGGGTGGTCTGCGTGCGGACGCGTCCGTCCACCGTGCGTCTATGGCGCCGTGGCCGAGAGCGTGAACACGACCGTCTTCCCGTAGCTTCCGGCGCGCAGCGAGTCGGTCTCGGAGACCGGCTGCTTGACGTCGATCGTGACCGCACGCTTGCCCACCGGGCCGTCGTAGCGGGCGAGGGCCAGCGGGACTCCGGACGCGCTCAGCGGCGCGAAGGCGGCGGTTGCGGCGCGCATCTGCACCGCCTGCGGCAGCGCCCACGCTCCGTTCACCAGCCGGCCCGTGGCGTTCGGGCTCGGGTCGTGGACGGACAGGACGGCCGCATCCTCGGACGACATGACCGAGCCGGTGAGCGCGGCCGTGTAGTCCTGCGTGACGCCGGGCGTGAAGGTGCCCAGCGGCGCGGAGGAGGCCAGCGTCAGGCCGAGGGCGCTCGGCACGGTGCCGCCGAGCGTGACGTCGGCCTCGACGTCCTCGACCGGCGGCGGCTGGTCGAGCCCGCGGATGCGGACGTTGCGGAAGAACACGTCGTCACCGGCGGCGTGATTCTGCAGGCCGATGAAGCCGGGCACGGTCATCCGGTTCGGGTCGGTGTTGGTGAAGTCGTTGATCTTCACCCCGTTCAACCACACCTGGATGCGCTGGCCCTCGACGATGAGCTCGTACGCGTTCCACTGGCCGGGCGCCTTCAGGACGGCGTCGCGGGCGGCGGCGTCCGGCGCGCTGTAGTTGTAGATCGCGCCGGTCGTCGAGTCCGGGTCGTCGGTGGCGTCGATCTGTACCTCGTGCCCGCGCGTGAACGCGACGTTCCAGTCGTTGCCCGGGTCCGGGAACCCGACGAAGACGCCCGAGTTGTCGTCGCCCGCGAGCTTCCAGTCGAGCTTGAGGCTGTACCGGTCGAAGCGCTCGCCGGGCCACCACAGCATGCCTGCGTTGCCCACCGTCTTCAGCGAGCAGTCAGCTTGGCGGGCGAACGAGCCGGCGCTGGCCTGCCGCCAGCCGGCGAGGCTGTCGAGCGTGCCGTCGAAGAGGCTGCGGTAGCCGGGCTCGATCGTCTGCGGTGTGCAGATGTCACGCGCCGCCCCGAGCTTGAGCAGGTCGACGTTGACCCATCCGTCGTCGCCCGCGTCGTAGCGCAGCGTGATGGTGTTGCTGCCGGCCTCGAGGTCGAGCTGACGCGTGGCGAACGCCCACGTCTTCCAGTCCACCGTGGTCGGCAGCGACAACGGCTCGACCTCGGTGCCGTTGACCAGCAGGGAGACGACCTTGGTCTTGGTGCTCGGGTTGGGCCCGTTGGCGTAGCGCACGTGCACGGGCTGCGGGCCGGCCTGCGCCGCGTTGACCGTGAAGGTCACGCCGGAGCCCTGCGTGGTCATGTTGTCGACGAAGCCCGACCCCGAGTACTTGCTGTGGTCGGTGTTGATGCCGGCGCCCCCGAACACCGCAGCCTCCTCGGCCTCGTAGAAGCCGAGGTCGGCCGGAGCCTGGTAGCCCGGGACGGCGTTGGCCGTGTACCAGACCTCGGTGCTCCACAGCGACTCGCCGTCGGCGGCGCTGAACGGCCGCGCCGAGCGCAGGTGGATCACGCGGCCCGGCTTGACGCCCGGCACCTCCAGCTCGACGGTGCGCCCGTCAGCGCTGACGGTGGCGCCCGTCACGGACAGCGTCTCCTGGTCGAGCTTGGGCCCGCCGTAGGCCGCGGTGGCGTTGTAGCGCCACTGCTGCGCCCGGTAGCGCGCCGCGAGGTTCTGTCGCGTCGCCTCCGACAGCGGCTTGGTGTAGGTCATCCGGAAGCCGGTGCGGGTGATCTCCGTCTTGAGGATGTCCATCGTGACGGTGGTGTTGGCCCGCAGCTTCTGGAACCCGTAGCGGGCCTTGCCCGGCTGGTTCCAGTTGCCGTCGTAGCCGATGCCGCCGAGGTAGAGGCCGCCGTCCGGCCCGACTGCGACCTCGTTGATGCCGGCCTCCAGGCCTTGGGTCATGCGGTACAGCGCGCCCTGGAGCTTGCCTTCGACCTCCTCGAGGAAGACGCGCTGCAGGCCGCCGTAGGTGACGTCGCCGATCGCCAGCTGGCCCGTGAACAGGCCCTCCTCCATGACGACCGGGGTCGACGGGGAGTTGGCGATCTCGTTGTGCGGCATCCACACGACGGGCGGCGTGGCCGGCCGGTCGTCGAAGCGGCCCGAGACGTTGGCGCCGCTGACCGGGTCCCGGAACGTCGTGAACATGTTGTAGAAGCCGCCGGGCTTGATCTCGACGAGCTTGCTGGTGGGCACCCAGCCGCCCTGGTTGTCGGTGACCAGCAGGCGCCCGCCCGGCCCGAAGTTGATGCCGTTCGGGGTGCGCAGGCCGCCCGCGATGTACTCGATGAGCCCGGTGTCCTTGTTGACCTTGGCGACCGTCCCGCGGTCGGGCGACGGCTGGGGGAGGGTCGTGAGCCCGGCGCGGTCCAGCGCGCCGGACAGCGCGACGTAGAAGTGCCCGTCCTTGTAGGGCAGGCCGAACGCGAACTCGTGGTAGTTGTTCGCGTACGGCCAGCTGGCCAGCCGCACGCGGCCTTCGAAGAAGCCGTCGCCGTCGGCGTCGACGAGGCGGTCCAGGCCGGCCTTGGTCGAGACGTAGGTCACGCCCTCGACGACGGCCACGCCCTGGGGCTCCTGCAGCCCGGTCGCGACCTCGGTGTAGGTGACCTTGGACAGATCCACGTCGCCCTGCACGTTCCTGACGCGGTAGAGCTTGCCGTTGGACGAGGTCTGCGCGGCGCCCCAGGTCAGCACGGCCGCGCTGCCGTCCGGGTACCAGGCGATGCCGGACACGTCGGGCCGGAAGGCGTCAGGCCGCAGCTGGCTCAGCGTGAAGCTCGGGTGCACGGCGTTCAGCGGCGAGCCGTCACCGGGCAGGTCGCTGAGGTTCTCGCACTCCTTGACGCCGGGCGCCACGACGCGGGCGCCGCCGCCCTCGACCTTCAGCACGGAGGTCGGCACGGTCTCGAACGCGGTCTGGCCCGGGGGCCGCCACTGCAGCTGCAGTCGGGCGCCGCCGCCGGCCTGGAAGTAGCGGACCTCGAGCGCGTGGGTGCCGGCCGTGAGCGTGACCTCGCCGTCCTTGGCGGTGTCGGCGTGCACGCCGTCGTGGTCGATCACCGGCTGGCCGTCGATCAGCAGCCGGGAGCCGTCGTCGCTGACCAGCCGGAACGTGTAGGTGCCGGCCTGCGCGACCTGGAGGTCGGCGACCACCTGCGCCAGGAAGTTGGTCGTGTACGACTCCCAGTCGGCCGCCGTGCTCCAGTCGATCGTCGGCCGCAGCACGTCGACGTTGGGCGTCTGGCCCGGCTTGAGGTTGCACAGCGTCTGCAGCGCCGTGTTGACGTTGAAGATGCGCAGCGTCACGCCGTCCTCGGTGATCTCCGTGGCGCGCGCCACGACGATGTGGTCGATGTTGATGGGGCCGTTGTTGCCGGGGCCCGTGCGCAGGTCGAGCTGGTTGACGCCGGCGGTCAGCGGGACGAGCACGGTCACGGTCGACCACGTGGCCCAGCTGGCGGTGACGGGGAACAGGACCGGCACGTCGGTGGTGCCGTTGACCGTGAGCGTGAAGCGGCGGCTCGCGAGCCCGGTGCCCGGATTCGCGTTCGCGTACCGGACCGTGACCCGGTGCGTGCCGGCCTCGGCGGCGTTCACGCGCAGCACGACGCCCGCGTTGCCGAACAGCTGGTCGACGAAGCCCGTGCCGGTGTAGCCGGCGTGCTCGGTCTCGGTGCCGGCGCCGTCGTGCAGCGCTCCCGTCTCCGCTTCGCAGACGGCGTCCAGCGCGCACGGCGTCGTCTGCGCCGTCGCCGGGCTCGCCCACACGGTGAGCGCCAGTGTCGCCGCCGCGATCACACGGGGCGTCCGTATCCGCACAGTCCCTCTCCTCTCGTGAGCGGCGCGCTCCTGCATAAACGCCGCGCGGTGACATATTCGTTCTATCAGTCGACGAATTCGCGCGCAAGGTGCCCGACTGTCAGACAATGCTGGTAGCTTTGCGTCGATTCGATCGAGCGTTCAGGTCTCGATCGACGGAAAAGCGTCGTGGGAGACGGCGTCCGGGAGGAGAGGGCGATGGTCGATCTGAGTCGTCGGCAGGTGTTCAAGGCCGGTGCGGCGGGCGCGGGCGCGGGCGCGCTCATGCTGCGCGGTGGCTGGCCCGGGTCCGTGCAGGCGCACGGGCCCTTGCCGGCTGCGAGCACCGGGGACCTGAAGCTGTGGTACGACGAGCCTGCGGGCAGCACGTGGCTGCGAGCGCTGCCCGTCGGCAACGGCCGGCTCGGGGCCATGGTGTTCGGCAACGTCGAGGCCGAGACGTTGCAGCTCAACGAGGACACCGTCTGGGCCGGCGGACCGTACGACTCGGCCAACCCCGCGGGCGCGCAGGCGTTGGCCGAGATCCGGCGCCTCGTGTTCGAGAACCGCTGGGCGGACGCGCAACGGCTGGTCGACCAGGCCATGCTGGGCAAGCCGGTCGGGCAGCTCGCCTACCAGCCGGTCGGCAACCTGCGGCTCGCGTTCGGGGCCCTCGGCGCCGTGTCCGAGTACCGGCGGGAGCTCGACCTGGACACGGCGACGTCCACGGTCGAGTTCGTGGCGGGCGGGACGCGTTTCCGGCGCGAGGTCACCGCTAGCGCCGTCGACCAGGTGATCGCGGTGCGGTTGACCGCGGACCGGGCGGGGGCGATCACCTTCTCGGCGAGCTTCGACAGCCCGCAACGCACGACCACCTCGAGCCCGGACGGCACGACCGTCGCCCTCGATGGCATCTCGGCCGACATGGAAGGCGTCAAGGGCTCCGTGCGCTTCCTCGCGCTGGCCCGGGCGGTGGCCGAGGGCGGCACCGTGACCAGCACGGGCGCGAAGCTGACGGTCACGGGCGCCGACGCGGTGACGCTGCTGGTCTCGATCGGCTCCAGCTACGTCGACTTCAAGAACGTCGACGGTGACTACCAGGGGATCGCCTACGAGCATCTGCGCAGGGCCGAGCGCCGGCGCTACGACCGCCTGTACGCGCGGCACGTGGAGGACTATCAGGCGCTGTTTCACCGCGCTTCGCTGGACCTCGGGCGCACGGACGCCGCCGATCTGCCCACCGACGACCGCATCGCCCGCCACGCCGGCGGCGACGACCCGCACTTCTCCGAGTTGCTGTTCCAGTACGGGCGCTACCTGCTGATCTCCAGCTCCCGGCCGGGAACGCAGCCCGCAAACCTCCAGGGCCTGTGGAACGACCTGATGGCGCCGTCGTGGGACTCCAAGTACACGATCAACGTCAACCTCCCGATGAACTACTGGCCCGCGGGGCCGGCCAACCTGGCCGAGTGCACCGAGCCGGTGTTCGGCCTCGTCCAGGACCTCACGGTCTCCGGGGCGCGCACGGCCCAAGCCCAGTACGGGGCGGGCGGCTGGGTCACGCACCACAACACGGACGCCTGGCGCGGCACGTCGGTCGTCGACGGCGCCTTCTGGGGCATGTGGCAGACGGGCGGCGCGTGGCTGAGCGTGATGCTGTGGGAGCACTTCCGCTTCACCGGCGACGTCCGCGCCCTGCGCGCGCACTATCCCGCGATCAGGGGCGCCGCCCAGTTCTTCCTGGAGACGCTGGTGGAGGAGCCGAACCTCGGCTATCTGGTGACCAACCCGTCCAACTCGCCCGAGCTGGCGCACCACCCGAACGCGTCCATCTGCGCGGGTCCGACGATGGACAACCAGCTGCTGCGCGACCTGTTCGACGCGTGCGCGCAGGCCGGCGAACGGCTCGGGGACGACCCGGGCTTCCGGCAGCGGGTGCTGGCCGCCCGTGACCGCCTCCCGCCGATGAAGATCGGCGCGCGCGGGAACCTGCAGGAGTGGCTCTACGACTGGGTGGAGCCCGAGACGACGCACCGCCACATCTCCCACCTGTACGGCCTGCATCCGAGCAACCAGATCACCAAGCGCGACACGCCGGAGCTGTTCGAGGCGGCGCGCCGGACCCTGGAGCTGCGCGGGGACGACGGCACGGGCTGGTCGCTGGCGTGGAAGATCAACTTCTGGGCCCGCATGGAAGAGGCCGAGCGCGCGCACCAACTGCTCGGCGACCTCGTCGTGCCGGCGCGGCTGGCGCCGAACATGTTCGACCTGCACCCGCCGTTCCAGATCGACGGCAACTTCGGCGCCACCGCCGGCATCGCGGAGATGCTCCTGCACAGCCACAACGACGAGCTGCACCTGCTGCCCGCGCTGCCGTCCGCGTGGCCGACGGGCCGCGTGGCCGGGCTGCGCGGGCGCGGCGGGTACACCGTCGGCGCCGCCTGGAGCGCCGGGCAGGCGGATGAGCTGCTCGTCACCGCCGACCGCCGCGGTCCCATCCGGCTGCGGGCCGCCGCCGTGGAGGGCCGCTTCCTGCTCAAGGACACCACCTACGGCGGGCAGGTCCCGCACACGCTCGTCGCTCCGGGCCTGATCGAGTTCGACGCCCGCCCGGGCCACACCTACCGCGTGCAGGTCCTGCAGAAGGTCGTCGTCACCGCGCCGAGCGAGCTGGTCCCGGGCCAGGCGGCGACGGTGAAGGTGGAGCTGCGGTCGATCGATCGCGCCGTCCCGCGCTCGGTCGCGACGCTCGAGGTGCCCGCGGGCTGGACGGTCACGCCGAGCCAGTACGAGCTGCGCCGCGTCCCGCGCAACGGATCGACCGTCCTCGTCTTCGAGGTCACGCCCGGGCTCGACGGCCCGTTCGGCGACCAGCCGCTGACCGCACGCGTCACCGGCGCCGACTGGTCGGCGGCGGCGACCGCCTGGACGTCGGTGTTGGTGGAGCGCACGTTCGCCGAGAGCCTGAACAACGTCGCGGTCACCGACGACGCCAACACCAACCTGGGCGACTTCGACGGCGGTCGCGCGAGCCTGTCCGCCCAGGCGCTGGCCTCGGTGGGCGTGCGCCCGGGCGGCGCGGTGGACTTCAGCGGCCTGCGCTTCGCGTGGCCCGACGCGGCGCCCGGGACGCCCGACAACGTCGTCGCGTCGGGCCAGGTGCTCAAGCTCGCAGGCTCCGGCGGCCGGCTCGGTTTCCTCGTGTCATCGACCTGGGGGCCCGCCTCGGGCACCGGCATCGTGCGCTACACGGATGGCACCCGCCAGCCGTTCGCGCTCTCGAGCCCGGACTGGTACGGCGCGCCCAAGCCCGGCGGCGTCGCCGCGGTCGTCGTGCCCTACCAGAACCGGCCGAACAACCAGCGCCAGAACACCCCGGCGACGATCTACTTCGCCGAGGTCGCGCTGCAGGCCGGCAAGCAGGTCCGCAGCGTCGAGCTGCCCAACGTCAGTGCGGCGGCCCGGCCGAACACGCCGGCGCTGCACGTGTTCGCGGTCACGATCGGCTGAGCCACGCGGGGCGCCGGCACGGTTCGTGCCGGCGCCCGCGTCGGACCTCCGGCCGTGCTGGATGCCTTGCGGCATGGACCTCGAGCACACAGGGCGTCATCTTCGTGAATGTCGCCCGCTGGCGGGGACGGCCTGCACGAAGCAGGCCGCCCTCCAGCCGCCTATGGCGTCGTGGTCGACAGCGTGAACGTGACGTTCGCGCTGTAGGTGCCGGTGCGCAGCGGATCGGTGCGACCGATGCTCTGCTTGAACGCGATCGGGAACGTGTCGTTGCTGACGGGGCCGGTCCACGCGGTCTTCGCCGGCGTGACGGTGACGGGCCGCGCGAGGCGGAACGCGCCGTTGGCCATCGTTGCCTCGGACACGCTCAGCGCCGCGTCGCCGGCGGTCGACGTGACGGTCGCGGTCGCCGAGGTCGTGTACTCCTTGTCGACGCCGGGGGTGAACGGCTCGAACGGCTGCGCCGCGCCCACCGAGAGCGCGAGCGTGGCGGGGACGGTGCCGCCGACGGGCTGGTCGACCACGTTGGCCAGGTCGGCGGTCGTGATCGTCACCGCGACCTCGGCGCTCTCGTGGAAGCCGTCGGAGACGCGGACCTTCAACGGGTAGGTGGTGAGCTCGTCGAGCAGCTCGGGCTTGGCCACGGTGAGCTCGCCGGTGCCGGGCGCGATGGCGAAGATCCCGGCTTCGTTGCCGCCCGTGATGCGCCAGGTGAACGTGCGCAGGTTCGGCCGGTTGATCTGCGACGCCCAGTCGTCGGCCTGCACGGTGCCGACGCGGTTGGCGTTGCCGTCGGCGACGGTGAACGCCTGGTCGGGCCGGATGACCGGCGCGATCCCGCGGATGTAGTGGTTGAGCCACAGCGCAGCGGGCTTGGGCGTGTCGTTGGAGAGCACGATCGGCGCGCCCTGCGCGTTGCGCCAGTGGTTGGGCTGGCGCCAGCCCCACAGCGTGATGCCCTCGACGGACGGGTGCTCCCAGAAGGTGGGAACCACGCGCCGGTAGTGGGCGAGCTGCATCTCGTCGCCCGGGACGCCGTTGACCGCGAACCCGTCCAGGTCGAGCTCGGTGATCTGGATCGGCACGCCGGTCGCGGCGAGCTTGTCCAGGTTGGCCTTGTGGACCGCCATGGAGGCGTGGGGGTCGTACGGATGGCCCGGAATGGACGGCACGTTCGGGTTGTCGGGAATGAACTCGAACGCGTGCGCCTGCAACCCGACCACGTCGATCAGGTTCTCCGCCTTGAGGATGTTGATGATCTTCAGGTACTCGTCCGTCGATGCGGTCTGACCCGTGATCGCGACGTCGTTGAGCATCAACTTGGTGTTCGGGAAGTACTGCTTGGCGAGCCGGAACGCGTTCAGGATCCAGTCGTAGCCCGTCTCGCCCGCGCCCCCGAGGGCCTGCACGTAGTTGCCGCTGCTCGCGAAGTTCGCGCCGGCGTTCTTGGGCACCGAGCCGTCCGGCGGGTCCCACGTCGGCTCGTTGACCACCTGCAGCCACTCGATCCTCGGGTAGCGCTCGGCCACGGCCGCGTACCACTTCTTGATCTCGGCGAGCTGCTCCTCCGGCGGCAGTGTCGCCATCCACGTCGGCTGCTGGTTGCCCCACAGCAACACGTGGAAGTTGAACTTGAAGCCGTTGGCCTGCGCGAAGTTGTACGCCGTGTCGAGCTGGCCCCAGCGCATCGGCGCGGTGCGCGTCGTGCCCGCCGCGACGCCCCACTTGCCGCCGTTCTCCGGCGTCACCTGGTTGAAGTACTGCGTGAAGAGCGGGCGGGTGAACTCGCTGATGCTGCCGAGCCACTTGTCCTTCGGATACGTCGGGAACTGCGCGTGCGCGACCGCAGGCGCGAGCGCGAGCGCGAGCGCAGCGCCGGCGAGCGCCGTGGCCCTCGCAAAGACTGACCGGTCCATCTCTCTCCTCCCAACCCGATTGTCACATCGTCTGACAGACCGTACCATTCATGAGAGCGTTTGTTTGGTCGTCCAACTTTTGGGGGAGAGGGATGTTCCGCTACCGCACCGCGTGCGCGCTCGCGCTGGGCGCGACGCTGGTGTGCGCCGCCACCGCGAGCGCACAGAGCCCGCCGGGTTTCCCGGTCTACGGACAGGACAAATGGCTCGGAAATGTCAACGAGCTGACCCGGCCGCTGTTCAAGACCTACTTCAACCAGGTCACGCCGGAGAACGCCGGCAAGTGGGGGAGCGCAGCCGGCACGAGCCGTACCGCAGCCATGCGCTGGGGCAACTTGGACGCGGCGTACACGTTCGCCGAGGCCAACGGGTTCCCGTTCAACTTCCACGTGCTCGTGTGGGGCAACCAGCAGCCGACGTGGATGGCCGCGCTGCCTGCCGAGGAGCAGCTCGCCGAGATCAAGAAGTGGTTCGCGGCGGTGGCCGAGCGCTACCCGAAGATCGAGTGGCTGCAGGTGGTCAATGAGCCGCTGCACGACCCGCCCGACTGCACGCATTCCGCCAACCAGGGCAACAACTGCAACTCCAGCGGCAACTACGCGCGGGCGCTCGGCGGCGCGGGGGACACGGGCTGGGACTGGATCCTCAACGCGTTCCGGCTGGCGAAGCAGTACTTCCCGAACACCAAGCTGATGCTCAACGACTACAGCATCACCAACTCCACCACCGCCACCACGCAGTACCTGCAGATCATCGACCTGCTCAAGCGCGAGAACCTGATCGACGTCGTCGGTGAGCAGGGCCACGCGTTCTCCACCACCGGCAACATGGCGACCCACAAGGCCAACCTGGACCGGCTGCAGGCCACCGGCATCCCGATCCAGATCACCGAGCTCGACATCGACGGCGTCGCGGCCGGCGGCGTGCCCGGCGACGAGGTCCAGCTGCGCAACTACCGGCGCATCTTCCCGGTGTTCTGGGAGCACCCGGGGGTCGAGGGCGTCACGGTCTGGGGCTGGCGCCAGCCCAACCACTGGCGCAATGCGCAGAACGCGCCGATCGTCCTCTCCGACGACACGCCCAAGCCCGCCGCCCTGTGGTTGCACGACTACGTCCGCGCCATCCCGCCGACGATCCCGGCCGGCCAGCGCTTCGACGTCACCGACGCGTACACCTCCAGCGTCGGGACGGTGCAGGCCGAGGACTGGGCCTCCAGGATCAACCGCCCGAACCTGCGCACGTTCACGTGGCGCATCACGGGCGGCAACGAAGCCGGGACCTTCGCCATCGCGCCCGGCACGGGCGAGCTCACGGTCGCGAAGCCCGAGCGGCTCGACGAGCTCACCACGTACGCGCTGAAGGTTCGCGTCTCCGACGGCTTCCACGAGAGTGCCGAAGCCGACGTGAGCGTCGCCACCGGCGACCTGGCCAACGTCGCCGACCTGCCCGTCGGCGGCACCGTCCCCGCGACGCTCGCCCTCACCCTGGACGCGCCGCAGCCGTTCGAGCCGTTCACGCCCGGCGTCGAGAAGGAGTACACGACTCAGGCGACCGCCCGCGTCACGTCCACGGCGGGCAACGCGGCGCTGAGCGTATCGGAGGCGACGCTGGCCAACGGGCCGTTCAAGCTCGCGCGGCCCGTCACGGTCACAGCCGAGCAGACGGCGTGGGACGGTCCGGTGGGCGCGGACGAGGTCGCGATCGCCTTCAAGCAGGCGATCGGCCGGACCGACCCGCTGCGCACCGGCACCTACAGCGCGACGCTCACGTTCACCCTCACGACCACGGCGCCATGATGCGGATCCGGCTCACCCTGCTCGCGCTGTTCGCGAGCGCCGTGGCGGCGACGCCGGCCGCGGCCCAGGACCTCGTCGCCCACTATCCGTTCGACGAGACAGCGGGCACCGTAGTCGGTGACCGCTCCGGCGGCGGGCGCGACGCCGCGATCGTCAACGGCAACGCCGCGACGGTCTGGAACGCCGGCCGCGGCCTCACGCTCCCCGGCGGCAACGGCGGGAGCGCGCCCGCGGTCCGCCTGCCCGACGGCCTGCTGAGCGGCCTCGACAACGTCACGATCGCCTACGACCTGCGGCTCTCGAGCACGACCCAGGGGCCCGTGTTCGCGTTCGGTCGCACGGCCGACAACGGCGGCTATCTCACCGCGACACCGGGCTCGGGGACGACGCCGCACCAGGCGTCGATCGCGGGCCCGGGCGCCAGCCCGGCGGTGCAGACCGCGGCCGCGCCCGTGTCGCTGCTCACGAACACCTGGATCCACGTGGCGGTCACGGTCAAGGGCGGCGACGCCTCCGCGCCGGGACAGCTGCGCGTGTACGAGGACGGCGAGCTGATGACGTCCAACGACGCGCTCACCGTCAGGCCGCGCGACATCACGTCCGCGGTCGGCTTCGTCGGCCGTTCGGCCACCGCGGCCGGACAGCAGTTCCGCGGGCGCATCAAGGATCTGCGCGTGTACTCCTCGGTGCTGACGACCGAGCAGGTGCGGGCGTTGTCGGACGCCGCGGCGCCGGGCAACCTGGCCGAGCTCGCCGCCTCGATCGACCTCGGGGACACGACCGCGGTCACGCGCAACCTCGCGCTCCCGACCGCGCCCGGCGTCACCTGGAGCACGAGCGACCCCCGCGTGGTCACGGCCCAGGGTGAGGTCACCCGTCCCGCGGCCGGCCAGGGCGACGCGACGGCCACGCTCACGGCGACGCTGACGCACCGCGGGCTGACCGAGCGCAAGACCTTCCCGATCACGGTCAAGCAGCGGGTCGCCGTCCCGGCGGACCAGCTGCGGGCCGGCCTGCGCCACTTCTTCAAGCTCGACGAGACCAGCGGGACGACCCTGGCCAACGCGGGCACGTCGAACGCGGCCGCGACGCTCGTGAACCCCGGCAAGGCCGCGCTGACCGGCGCGGGCGTCACGCTCAACCCGGACGCGTACGCCGACTCGCTCACGGGCGCGTACGTCAAGCTCCCGGACGACGTCACGGCCGGCATGACCGACGTCAGCGTCGACTACGACATCCGCGTCGACCCGGCCAGCGTGGGTGATCACCACCTGTGGAGCTTCGGGCGCAAGACGGACTGCGACGCCAACGGCGGCTACGCGGGCTCGATCTTCGGCTCGGCCACCGGGCGCCTGCGGACCGGCCTGAGCACGACGACGCCGACCACCGGCGCGAGCGTTCAGCGCTCCGCGACCTACGGCCTGCGCGAAGGCGTGTGGAAGCACCTCACCTACACGCAGCAGCGCAACGCGAACGGCACGACGTGGACCGGCGTCCTCTACGAGGACGGCGTCGAGATCGGCCGCAACACGGGCCTCACGGTCCCGCCCAGCGTCAACGCGGCCGGGACGAACTGCAACTACCTGGGCCGCTCCCAGGTCCCGGGCCATTACGCGCTGCGCGGGACGCTGCGCAACTTCCGCGTCTACGACAGCGCGCTGTCCGCCGACGAGGCGATCGCGCTGAGCGAGGAGCCGGGCGTGACGGGCGTGCAGGCCGATGCCGCGGCGATCGATCTCGGCCTCACGTCGGCCATCGTCGACGACATCGCGCTGCCCACCGTGGGCTCGGTCGCCGGGTCGCGGATCACGTGGACGAGCTCCGATCCGGCCGTCGTGACGGCCGCGGGCGCGATCACCCGTCCCGCGCGCGGGCAGGCCGCGGCGACGGCGACGCTGACCGCCCACCTCACCAAGGGCCAGGAGGTGACGACCCGCGCGATCACGATCACGGTGCCCGCGGAGTTCGACGACGCCCAGTCCGTCGCGCGTGACCGGGCGGACCTGGCGCTCGTGGGCCTCGACGATGTCCGCGGCAACCTCACGCTGCCGGCGACGGGGGCCTTCGGCTCGGCGATCACCTGGTCGGCGAGCCCGAACGTGATCACGCCCACCGGGGAGGTCACGCGACCCGCGTACGGGCGTCCGGACGTGCCGGTGACGCTGACCGCGACGCTCACCAAGGGCGCGGCGACCGAGACCAAGACGTTCGCGGCCACCGTCAAGGCCAAGCCGCGCGCGGAGGACCCCGAGCGCTACTTCCTCGGCCACTTTACCGGCGAGGGCACGGCCGACGGCGAGCAGCTGCGCTTCTCGATCTCGACCGGCAACGACGCCACCGACTGGGTCGGGCTCGCGGGCGGGCGGCCGTCGCTCGTGTCCCAGCTGGGCGACCAGGGGTTGCGCGACCCGTTCATCATCCGCTCGCCCGACGGCGACACCTTCTACATGATCGCCACGGACCTGAACTGGTTCAATCGCAACCGCGACTATCAGATCAACGACAGCCAGTACATCGAGGTCTTCGAGTCCCACGATCTCGTGACCTGGTCGCCGCAGCGGCACGTCAAGATCGCGCCGGACAACGCAGGCAACGCGTTCGCGCCCGAGGCCTACTGGGACGACTCGATCGGCGCGTACGTCGTGTTCTGGGCGCAGGCAATGTGGCGTGACCCGGTCAATCGCACCAACCCGGGCAACCAGCAGATGTGGTACGCGACCACGCGCGACTTCCGCACGTTCTCGCCACCCGCGGTCTGGCAGGACCCGTACCCGGAGTCGCGCATCGACACGACCGTGATCAAGGTCGGCGACGTCTTCTACCGCTTCACCAAGAACGAGGCCGGCAATGCGGGCTCGGACGTGTTCTCGGAGAAGCACACCCAGCTGCGCGACGCCAACCTCGCGAACTGGACGCGGGTCGCCCCGGGCATCGGCCGCAGCACGTGGGTCGCCAACCAGGGCTACGAGGGCCCGCTGGTGTTCAAGGCCAACCCCGGGGACACCGCCTGCCCGCAGCAGTTCTACTTCTGGGCGGACCGGTACACCAACGGCGGCGGCTACCAGGTGTCATGCAGCGCTGATATCGAGGCGAACGTGTGGACGCCGAAGACGCCGCGCTTCACCAACACCGGCACTGTGCGGCACGGCACCGTCACGCCGCTCACGCTGCGCGAGTGGAACCGCATCCTGGGCCGGCCGAACGGCGACGTGAGCACCACCACCGAGCTCACGCTGCCGTCCCCGACCGTCCCGCAGGGTGAAACCTTCATCGCCACTGCCAAGGTCCGGGCCGCGGACGGCTACGAGGTCGGCGGGCAGGTCCGCTTCTCCGGCCCCGGCGGCTGGGAGCAGACCGTCTTCCTGGACGGCGGGATCGCGTCGGTCACCGTTCCCGGCCTCGAGGGCGGGAGCACGCGGGCGATCACCGCGGAGTACCTCGGGCACGAGTTCCTGAAGGCCTCCGAGGACGCCGGCTCGGTCCTGGTCGCGCCGGTGGTCGAGACCACCGTCGGCGGCACCGTGCCCTCGGTGCTGGCGCTGACGCTCGACCCGCCGCCTCCCTTCGGCGCCTTCACGCCCGGCGTCGAGCAGGAGTACACGACTCAGGCGACCGCCCACGTCACGTCCACGGCGGGCAGCGCCGCGCTGACCGTGTCCGAGGCGACGCTGGCCAACGGCCCGTTCCGCCTCGCGCGGCCGGTCACGGTGACGCCGGAGAAGTCGGCGTGGAGCGCTCCGGTCACCAACGACACGTTCTCGATCGCGTTCAAGCAGGCGATCGGGCGGACGGACCCGCTGCGCACCGGCACCTACAGCGCGAACGTCACGTTCACGCTGTCGACGACGGAGCCCTAG
Organism: Solirubrobacter deserti; assembly: GCF_003344625.1. Lineage (GTDB taxonomy): Bacteria > Actinomycetota > Thermoleophilia > Solirubrobacterales > Solirubrobacteraceae > Solirubrobacter > Solirubrobacter deserti. Next base: position 17,907 of record NZ_QPKJ02000012.1, read on the forward strand.
CGCGTCACACGAGCGTGGCCGCGCAGGCGACCTGCGCGGTCCACGCCGTCGTGCGCAGCCAGTTCGCCCGCACGAGGACGAGCAGGGCGGGCTTGCTCGCGGCGCGTTCCAGGCGCCCGTGCAGCGGGGCGAACACGAGCCCGGTCACGGCGAGCACGCCGACGGCCTCGGCGGGGCGCCGGCGCGTGCACGCCGGCGCCCCGCCGATGCTCGGAGAGCGCTCCGGGAGCGCAGGGCCCCGGAGCTGGGTCGCTCCCGTTAGGCCGCCGGCGTCGTGCGTGCCTTCGGGCGCTGCTGGCGAGATGCCTTTGCGCGCGCCGGCTCGGCGCCGCACGAGCCACCGTCCCCGGCGGTGCCCTTCTTTTCGACCCCGCCAAAGCCGCACGCCTTCAGCGCGTCCTCGCCGGCGGCCGTCCGCGACTGCTCCAGGATCCACGGCTTGAGCGCGTCGAGGCCCACAGGCGGCTCGAGTCCCTTGCCGGCCAGGCAGGTGCGCAGCTCATCCGGCTCCGGGCTGGAGGGCTTGGGAGCCTGCGCATCGCAGGCCTCGAACGCGTCCTCGAGGCCGGCGGTGTCGGAATGGGCGCCGATCCACTCCTTGAACGCGCGGCCTTCCAGGCCCGCGGGGACCGGGACGCCCTGCGTACGCAGGCAGCGCTCGAAGGTGGCGGCGTCCTCCGGCGGCGATCCGCTGTCGGCCACCGCAGGGATCGTGACCGCGGCCGCGACCGCGGTGGCGGCGATGATGGTGAGAAATCGCTTCATGCCTCGAGTCCACCGCGCAACGATGACAACCCCGCGGTACCGAAGATGAACATCCGTGGAAAACGCGTCCGCTGCGGCCGCCGGGGCGCGAGACTGTCGCGGTGTCCACCGTGCTGCTGATCGAGGACGACCCGGAGATCGTCTCGCTCTTGGGCGACTTCCTCGCCGTCGAGGACTTCGGCGTCGTGTCCGCGCTCGATGCCGGTGGCGCGATCGACGCCCTCGGCGCCCACGCGATCGCGTGCGTGCTGCTGGACGTCATGCTCCCCGACGGCTCCGGCTTCGATGTGTGCCGTCGCATCCGTGAGCATTCCGACGTGCCGGTGCTGTTCTTGAGCGCGCGCGGCGAGGACGAGGACAAGCTGCGTGGGCTTGCGCTGGGCGCCGACGACTACATCGTCAAGTCCGCCACTCCGGCCGAGGTGGTCGCGCGCGTGAAGGCGGTCCTGCGTCGCACGTCGCCGGGCGGCACGCGGCGGCGGGAATACGGGCGCTTCGTCATCGACCGCGACGCCCACGAGGTCACCGCCGACGGCCGGCCGGTGGCGCTGACCGCGCGGGAGTTCGAGCTGTTGACGCTGTTCACCGACCACCCGCGCCAGGTGCTCTCACGCGAGCAGATCTACGAGGCCGTGTGGGGCTCGTGGGGCGATCGCAGCGCGGTGCCCGTGTACGTGCGGAGGCTGCGCGAGAAGCTCGCTCCGGAGCTGATCACCACGGTCTGGGGCGTCGGCTATCGGTTCGATCCGCCATGAGGTCGCTACGGGTCTGGCTGTCACTCGGGCTGGCGGCGGCGATCGTCGCTCCCGCCGCGGCCGGGCTCGGCGCCTGGGTCCTGGCGGGTGGCTGGCAGACCGCGCGCGAAGACGACCGCCTGGCGCAGGCGATCGGCGTCCTGGGCGCGGCTGATCTCGCGCGCTGGGACGTCCTGGCCGACCAGTTGACGCGGGTCGGCGTCGAGGCCGACCTCACCGCGGCCAAGCCGAAGGACGCCAAGGCGGTCACGGAAGCTCAGCTGAAGGTGTTCAGGTCGCCCGCGCCGAGGCTGCTCACGCCCGGTCTGGAGGCGATGCAGCAGTCCGCCGACTTCAAGCGAACCATGCTGGACGACTACCGGACGCAGTCCGTCGTGGGCCCGGGGATCGAGGGGACGCTGTTCGTCGCACGCGACAGCGCGGCCGTCCGGTGGGGAATCGCCCTCGGTTGCGGAGCGCTCGCGCTCGCGCTCGTGCTGGCGCTGGCGGTCGGCCTGCTGCAGCGCTGGGTGCTGGGCCCGCTCGCGCGGCTGGCCGACGGGGCGGAGCGGATCGCGGGCGGCGAGCTGGCGATCGAGCCGGTCACCACGCGCGCCCGCGAGGTGGCACAGGTCGGGGACGCGATGAGCGGCATGGCCGCCGCTCTGGAGCGTGCGCTCGGCACCGCAACCGCCGCAGAGCGCGAGCGGCGGTTCCTGCTGACCGCGATCGCCCACGACCTGCGCACCCCGCTGTTCACCCTGCGTGGGTCGCTCGAAGCGATCGAACGCGGGATCGGCGATGAGCAGTCCCTCGCGCGCGCCCAGGACAAGGCCGCGCACCTCGATCGCCTCGTTGGTGCCTTGTTCGCGTTCTCGCGCGTGGAATACGCCAGTGACGCGCACGCGGGCGAACCGGTCGACCTGTCGGCGATCGCGCGTCGCGCGGCGGAGACGGTCGAACCGGGCTCGTTGCGAGTCGATCTGGTCACGGACGGACCCGTTCCGCTCGAGGGGGACCCGGTCGCGCTGCAGCGAGTGCTCACCAACCTGCTCGACAACGCGCTCCGACACGCACGCACGCGCGTCGAACTGCGGGTGACCGGGCCGTGCGTCGAGGTCTCCGACGACGGCCCGGGCTTCGCCGCCGAGGACCTCCCGCACGTGTTCGATCCGCTCTACCGCGGCGACAAGGCGCGGGGAACGGGCGGCGCCGGCCTGGGGTTGGCGATCGCCCGGCGGCTCGTCCAGGCGCACGGCGGCGAGGTGGTGGCCACCAACCGCCCGGAGGGCGGCGCGCGCGTGACCGTGACGTTCGCGTCGTAGGTGGCGGTGCGCAGCGGCACGCTCCGGCTAGAAGCTCGACGGCAGCCCGGTCACGTGGAAGAACGGGTTGTAGCCCTGGATCCAGTTGTAGTGGACGCCGACGTACCACGCGTCATTGACGTAGTCCCAGACATAGCGGCTGAGGCCGCCGGCCTGGTCGGCCGTGAACTCGATGAACGGGCAGCCGGGCATCGTGCCGTGCGCGTACTCACGCCAGGCGTGCGTCGCCCGCTGGCGAGGCGTCGGCAGCGCCATCACGACTTCGTTGAAGTAGCGACGCTTGGCGGGGTCCGGCAGGTTGGAGCGCTCGATGTCGCGCGCGGTGACGGCGGGCGCGACGCCGAACTCGGCGACGATCGCCTGCCGGGTCCCCGCGTGACCGCCGGGGCCGGCGTGGTGGTTGGCCCAGTTGTTCGCCGCCAAGTCGAGCGTCGGCGCCACGTTGTGCTGGACCAGCCATCCGGCCATGTTCATGTGCGCGCTGCGCACGGCCAACCCGTTCGCGGCGAAGTCGGCCGTGCTCCAGCTGGGCTGAGCCATGTACGTGGCGGCCTGCCCGAGGGCCTGGTTGCGCGCCGCGACCGTGGCCTGCGTCGTGGCGACGCCGTTGCTCATCGCCGCGCTCACGTCGTTGAGGTCGGTGAGCGGGATCACGCTCGGCACGCCCTTGCTGCGCGACTTCAGCGTGGCCTTGGGGATGATCCGCTTGAACACGCCCTCTTCGCGGTCGCTGACCTTCGGCGCGCGCGGGGTGGCGACGACGAGTGCGCCCTCGACGTTCGACCGGTGTGGCGTGAGCGCGTTGAGCCGGGGTGCCAGGTTGTTCGCGACGTGCTGGATCACCACGTCCGTCAAGGTCGGCATGTCGACGGCCGCGAGGTTCGCGGTGTTGATGTTCTGCACCCGCGCCTTCTCGGCCGGATTGCAGGTTCGGTAGAAGTTGCTGTCCTCGAGCGTGGTCACGAACGTCGCGGCATTGACGTGCCCCGTGTGGAACCGCCCTGAGGTGGGGTCGTAGTCGATGTTCTGGACGTCGAGGAAACGCGCCACGGCGCGGTTGCCCGCACCGCGCTGAAGCGCGAGCAGCTGCTCGATCGCAGAGGGCTGCTCCGCGCGGCGTCGGGGCTCGCCGGGGCGCGAGCGATCGGTCGGGACCGGCTCGTGAGTCCGCATGTTCAGAGCCTCGACCGCCGGCACGGCATGCGCAAGGTGCGTCCGCGCAGGCCCTCGCCTCCCGTTCGCCCGCTCCCGCCGCACCCGTCGCACCCGCCGTGGCGACATGACAGCGCACGGCGCGCGACCGGTCAGTCCGGATTCCGGCCCCGCCGGGACGAGACGCGGCGCGTGCAGCGCATGCGCGTGATCGCGACGAGCGGGTGTGTCGGCACCCTTACACCGGGCGGTCGCTTCACTCGACCGCCGGGCCCCCCTCAACGACCAGGGGGCGCCGGCTCGTGCACGCCGGCGCCCCCCGATGCCCGGAGAGAGCTCCGGGAGCGCAGGGCTCCCGGAGCTGGGTTGCTCCCGTTAGGGAGTCGTGGACGACAGCGTGAACACGACCTGCTTGCCGTAGCTGCCGCGCAAGAGCGCCTCGTCGGCGGTGATGGTCTGGCTGACGGTGACCGGCACGCTGCGCGCCGCGACCGGCGAGCTGTACGCGGCCAACGTCAGCGGGTCCGCGCTCAGCGCGCCGAACGCGCCGTCGCCCGCCTTGAACCGCACGGGCTGGGTCAGCGCCATGGTGCCGTTGACCAGCTTGCCCGGCGCGGTGCTGCTCGGGTCACGCACGGAGAACGTCGCCGAGGGCAACGTCGACGTCACGGTGGCGGGCACCGTCGTCGTGTAGTCCTGCGCCACGCCCGGGGTGAACGTGCCGAGGCTGATGGCGTTCCCGAGCGAGATCGAGAGCACCGTCGGCACGTTGCCCGTGACGTCGACGGGGACGTTGGTGGACTGCGTCGGGTTGGTGACCGTGATCGCCGCGAGCGTCTTGGTCGCCGACGCGCCGCGCGCATCCGTCACCTTGACCACCGGCGTGTACGAGCCCGCCGTGGTGTAGGTGAACGACGGGTTCTGGCCGCTCGTCTCGAACGTGCCGTTGCCGTCGAGGTCCCACGCGTAGGTGAGCGCGTCACCGTCGGCGTCCGTGGCCGTCGCGGCGAACGTCACCGCGAGCGGAGCCGCGCCCGAGCTCACCGACCCGGTCGCCGTCCCGATCACCGGGTCGGCGTTCGCGGGCGCGACGCCGCAGGCCGCGGAGGCCAGTTTGCCCGCCGCGATCTCGATGCCGGCACCGATGTGCGCCAGGAAGCCGGCCTCCTGGAAGGACGCCGACGTGTGGCCCATGCCCGTGTACCACGAGCGGCCGCCGTCGTAGCGCTGGCACCACGAGATCGGATGGTCGTCGTCGGTCGTGTTGCCGTCGTCCTCGGCGTAGGTCGTCTCGTCCATCGTGAGCAGGACGTGCACGCCGGGGGTCGCGCGCGGCGAGTAGTCGTCGTTGGACGTGTTGCTCGGCGCCTTGTAGTTGTACCACTCGTCCGTCCGCGTCCAGCGGGCCTCGAGGCCGATCGTGGAGGGGTCCGTGAGGTCCTCCTTGATCACCGTCGCCGTCGGGGTCCCGGCCGGGTGGTTGCGGAAGTACGCGCCCACCAAGCGGCCGTACCACGGCCAGTCGTACTCGGTGTCGGACGCGGCGTGGATGCCCACGTAGCCCTTGCCGCTCTTGATGAAGTTCTCGAACGCGACCTGCTGAGAGGCGTTGAGGACGTCACCCGTCGTCGAGAGGAAGATCACGGCGTCGTAGTGCGACAGGATGTCGGCGGTGAACAGCGACGCGTCCTCGCTGGCGTCCAGCTGCCAGTTCTTCGAGGTCGCCAGAGCCTGCAGCGCGGTGATGCCCGCCCCGATGTTGTCGTGGCGGAACGCCGCGGTCTTGGAGAACACGAGCGCGCGGAGCTTCTTCGTCGCGTCGTCGGGGGCGAGCACCGTGACCGTCAGGTTGCGGGTGGTGGTGCCGCCCTTGCCGTCGCTGACCGTCAGCTTCACGGTCTTGGTGCCGGCCGTGGCGAACGTGGTGGACGCCGAGGCGCCCGTCGCGTCGTTGGTGCCGTTGTTGTCGAAGTCCCACGCGTAGGACAGCGTGTCGCCGTCCGCGTCGGTCGCGGCCGCGTTGAAGGTCGTCGCCAGCGGCGCGATGCCCGCCGTGTTCGACGCCGTGGCCGTGGTGATGACCGGCGCGGTGTTGACCGGACCGCCGCCACCGCAACCGGTGGAGCCGTTGACCTTGAAGTAGTCGAAGGTCACGGTCTTGTTCGCGCCCGCGGCCTGGCCACTGATCGTGAAGAGCCCGAACCTCGGGGCGGTCTGCGTGTTGGAGACGGTCGCGAACGACGACACCCAGGTGGTCCCGTCGAGCGAGTACTCGCCCTTGTAGGTCGTTCCGGTCTTCGTCAGACGCAGCCAGAAGTTCGCCGTCCCCGTGGGGATCGCCGTACCGGTGGCCTGCGGCTGCGGGCTCTGGGTCGCCCCGCCCTGCTCGGAACGCAGCTCGATGCGGTTGATCCGCGTCTGGTTCTGGTCGGAGATCGCGTCGAGCTTGACGTAGTTGTCGTCGTCGGTGTAGATGAGCAGGCCGCCCTGGCTGAAGCCGCCCGTGATCGTGCCGGAGAGCTTGGTCTCCAGGACGTAGTCGCTCCCCGCGTTGGTGGGGGACTGCAGGATGAAGTTCCGGGTGTTCGCCGGATTGCTGGTGGTGTTGATGTCGCCTTCGACCGTGGTGATCGTCAGGGCGCCGTTGGCGAGGGAGTACTTCGTGTCGTCCTCACGGACGATCGCGTTCCAGCGGGTCTTGTTGAGGCTGGTGCCGTCGAACTCGTCGCCGGGGACGAGCGGGACGGGCACGTTCGTGCCCTCGAGGGTCACGTAGTCGAACTGCGCGTTGGTCACCGTCGTGGCGGCGTTGGACAGCGCGAAGACGCCGATCTTGGCGTTCGCGGGCTGGACCGCGCTGCGGCCGACGGCCGTCCACGTGGTCCCGTCGGTCGAGTACTCGCCCGTGATGTTGGTGCCATCGGACTTGACCCGCAGGAAGAAGTCGTTCGGGAAGTTGGCCGCCAGGTTGGCGGTGCCGTCCTGGCTGGCGTTGCGCGGCGTGCCCGCGACCTCGTTGATGAACTCGAACTTCTCCACGGGCGTCGTGGCGCTCGCGGCGTTGGTCGAGACGCGGTCGAACTTCGTGTAGTTGTCATCGTCGCCGTAGACGAGGATGCCGGCCTGCTGGTACTGCACCAGGCCCTTGAAGTTGACCTTCGTCGTGAACGTCCAGGCACCAGCGGGCGCCGGGCGCAGGACGAGGTTCTTGGCGTTGTTGGTCGTCTGGTAGACGTCGCCGGCCTGGGCCGGGATCGTCAGCTTGCCGTCGGCGACGGTCAACGTCTGGTCGCGTCGCACGACCTCCCAGCCCGCGCCGAGGTCACCGCCGTCGAACTCGTCCTTGTAGCCGGGGAAGCAGCCCGAAGGAGCGGTCACGTTGACGGTGAGGGTCTTGGTCACCGTGCCGCTCTGGCCGTCGGTGACGGTCAGCGTGGCCGTGTAGGTGCCCGGGTTGGCGTAGGTGTACGTCGGATCCTCGACGGTCGACGTGTCCGCCGACGTGCCGGGGACGCCGAAGTCCCACGCGTAGGCGAGCGTGCCGCCGTCGGCGTCGGTCGCCGTGGCGTCGAACTTGACGGCCAGCGGCGCGACGCCGCTCACCGGCGTGGCCGTGATCGCGAGCTCCGGCGACGCCGTCTGCGCGCCGCCCTTGCCGACGAACTCGATCCAGTTGAGGTTGAACAGGTTCTGCGTGTTGCCGCGGTTGCGGAACACGAGGAACAGCTCGGTCGTGGTGGCGGGCGGGTTGGTCAGGTTGAGCCTGACGTCCTTGAACGTCTGCCAGCCGCCGGTGGGCGTGATGGTCTCGGTCGTGCCGATGAGCGTGCCCGTGGGCGAGCCGGAGCGGACCTCGATGGTCCCGCCCGCGCCCGCGGAGGCCACGCGGAACTTCATCGCGGTGACGTCCTTGAGGTTCACCGGCTTGTAGGAGACGTAGTCGCCGTCCTCGATGAACCCGATGTTCAGGCCGCCACCGGCCGTGTCGGTCGTCGTCTCGGTGGTGACGCCGGCGGCGCCCGCCGTCGTGCCGTCCGCGACGCGGCCCGTGGCGGAGAAGAACTCGGCCTGCTTCTCCTTGGGCTGCAGGATCGCCTGCGCGCGCTCGGTCAGCGGGACGATGCCGCCGGGGCCGCCGCGGTCGGTGTACGCGACCGTGAGCACGGTGAACGTGTTGGCCTCGGGGCCGTGGCCCGCGGCGAGGCCGGAGGCGAGCACGCCCTCACAGCCCGTGGCGCTCGTCAGGTCGTGCGAGTGCTCGTCGTGGCCGAGCGCGAGCTTGACCGTGATGTCGTTGCAGTTGATGCCCGAGCCGGTGCTGCCGTCCTCGGGGTCGGTGATCGAGATCTTGTACGGGATCTTGTCCGTGAAGGACGCGACCTGGCCGTCCAGCGGCGTCTCGATCGTGACCGTCGGGGCGCGGTTGCCGACCGAGATCTGGATGTTCTGGACCGCGGTGAGGCCGGTCTGGTCGGTCACCGTGAGCTTGGCGGTATAGGCGCCGTTGCTCGCGTAGGTGAACGACGGGCTGATCGCGGTGGAGTCGGTCGTGCCGTCGGACGTGAAGTCCCAGGCGTAGGTCAGCGGGCCGCCTTCGGGATCGCTCGAGCCCTCGGCGCTGAAGTTGACCGCCAGCGGCGCCAGGCCGCTCGTGACCGAGGCCGACGCCTTGGCGATCGGTGACTTGTCACCGGCGATGTAGTCGACGCGGTAGACGCCCGAGTCGGCGTTGTTGCCGTTGAAGCCCGAGCCCCACTCGATCACGTAGAGCGCGCCGTCGGGACCGAAGTCGAGGTCCATCGGGCGCTTGTAGCCCGTGCCGAGCGCGAAGTTCTGCACGCCGGTCATCGCGCCGCTGGCGTTCAGGTCGGCGGTCTTGATCCAGCCCTGGTTCCACTCGCCGATGAACCACTTGTCGTCGTAGTAGGCCGGGAACTTGCGGTCCGAGACGAGGTTCGGGTCGTAGTGGTAGCGCGGACCGCCCATGGGGGCGCCGCCGGTGCCGAGGCCCGGGAAGCGCGGGTCGGTCTGGCTGAACGACAGCCACGCCGTGGCGCCGCGGGCGGCCGGCAGGTCCGTGAGGCCCGTGTTGTTGGGCGACTCGTTCTTGAGGTTGGCGCAGTCGAACTGCGGTCCGGACGTCGAGGTCGCGAAGTTGTAGTCGTTGTAGGCGGTGTTGTCGCGGATGCAGTACGGCCAGCCATAGTTGCCCGGGCTGGCGACGACGTTGAACTCGACCGAGCCGGCGGGGCCGCGGTTGGCGTTCGCGGTGCTGGCGTCAGGGCCGTAGTCGGCGCTGAGCACCCAGCTGGTCTCCGGGTCCACCGTGAAGCGGAACGGGTTGCGGAAGCCCATGGCGAAGATTTCGGGCCGCGTCTTGTCGCTCGCCGGGAACATGTTGCCGGGCGGGACCGTGTAGGTGTTGCCCAGCCCGGGCGTGCCCGTCGGGTTGTCGACCGGCTTGATGCGCAGGATCTTGCCGTTGAGGTCGTTGGTGTTGGCCGAGGTGCGCTGAGCGTCCCAGGCGGAGCGACCCGTGCGCTCGTCGATCGGGTTGTAGCCGTTGGAGTCGAACGGGTTGGTGTTGTCGCCCGTCGAGATGTACAGGCTGCCGTCGGGGCCGAAGTAGAGCGAGCCGGAGGAGTGGCAGCACTGGCCGCGCTGGTGCGTGAAGGTCAGGATGCGCTGCTCAGAGCCGAGGTCGAGTGAGTCGCCGTTGACCTTCAAGCGCGACACCACCTGCGTGTTCGAGCTGTCGGGCAGCTGGGAGTAGAACAGGTAGACCCAGTTGCTGGTGGCGAAGTCAGGCGCCAGCTGGAGGCCGAGCAGCCCGTTCTCCTGGCTGGTGGTGACGGGAACCGTGCCCGCCGTGACCGTCTGGCGCGTGTTCGGCTTCCAGATCATCAGTCGTCCGTCGCGCTCGATGTAGAAGACGCGCCCGTCCGGGGCGACGTCCAGCTCCATCGGGTTGGACGTGTTGTCGTCGAGCGTCACCTTCTGGAAGTCGCCGGCCGCGGGCACCTGTGCCCGGGCGGCGCCTGTCCAGCACAGGGACAGCGCAATCACGGCGATCGCGGCGGCGATCGGCCTCGGTAGACCCATATCCTCTCCTCCTGTCGTTCGGCCTGCCGAACAACTATTCAGCCAGGCGTCGGAGCATCCTGTAGGACTGTCTGACAAAAGTCAAGACGGCCTGGCGGAGTGGACGGACGGTGGACCGTAGGTCCAGCCTGAGCTGGTTTCGCCGGGTTAAGCAACTATTCGAAGGTCTAAGGTCACGCGCCATGCGTATGGCATTGATCACCGGCGGAGGCACGGGCATCGGTGCCGCCGCCGCGCGCGCCCTCGCCGCCGAAGGTGTGCGGGTCGCCATCACCGGCCGGCGGCGCGAGCCGCTGGAGGCGGTGGCGGAAGAGACGGGCGCGGCCGTCGTCGTGGGGGACATCGTCACCGACGCCGCGCGGATCGTCGAAGAGGCCGTCCAGGCGCTCGGCGGTCTGCACGTGGTCGTCAACAATGCGGGCACGATCCGGCGCAACGTGCGCCTGCACGAGCTCTCACACGAGACGTGGGACGAGCAGATCGCGGTCAACCTCACCGGCCACTTCCGCGTGCTGCACGCCGCGCTGCCGGTGCTACTCGAAGCCGACGGCGACCGCTCGATCGTCAATGTCGGTTCCACGCTCGCCCACAAGCTCGTGCCCGGCATCGGCGCCTACGCGGCGGCCAAGGGCGGCATCGTCTCACTGACCAAGGCGCTCGCGGTCGAGTACGGCCCCGACGGCATCCGCGCCAACGCCGTCATGCCCGCCGTGGTCAAGACGGACCTCGCCTACACCGACCGCCCGGACTTCGAAGCGCGCGCCGACGCGATGGCCGCCGCCTACCCGCTCAGGCGGCTGGGGGAGAGCGAGGACCTGGCGGCCGCGATCGCGTGGCTCGCCTCGCCCCGCGCGGGCTGGGTCACGGGCACGATCCAGGACGTCGACGGTGGCTTCAGCGTCGCCTGAGCTCGAGCTCACGCGTGAGCTCGTCGCGCTGAACACGGTGAACCCGGGGCTCGTCCCGGGCGCGCCGGGCGAGCGGGCCGCGGTCGAGCTGCTTGCCGCGCGGCTGGAGCCGCAGCACTTCGCGATCGAGATCGTGGGGCCGGAGGACCGTCCGAGCCTCGTCGCGACGCGCCGAGTGGGCGACGGCCCGCTGCTCGCGCTCAACGGCCACCTCGACACGGTCGGCGCGGGCGGGATGCAGGACCCGTTCACGCCGCGGATCGAGGACGGGAGGCTCTACGGCCGTGGCACGTGCGACATGAAGGCGGGCGTCGCGGCCTGCGTGGTCGCAGCCGAGGCCGTCCCGGCCGCGAACGTCCTGCTCGCGCTCGTGGCCGACGAGGAAAACGACAGCCTCGGCACGCTCGCCGTCCTCGAGCACCTCGGCGCCGACCTGCCCGGCGCCTGCATCGTCGCCGAGCCGACGTGGCTGGAGCTCGCCGCCACGCACCGCGGCTTCAGCGTCGTGGAGGTCGAGATCCGCGGCCGCGCCGCGCACTCCTCGCGCCCGGACGACGGCGTCAATGCCGTCGAGCACCTCGGCCGCCTCCTGCACGCGCTCGAGCCGCCGCTGATGGCGACGGTCGTCCACGGCGGCACCGCGCCGTTCCTGATCCCCGACCGCGCCGTCGCGACCGTCGAGCACCGCACCCAGCCGGGCGAGCCGCTCCACGCGGGCCTCGACGCGGTTCGCGCGCTGATCGACCGGCTGGACCTCGACGCCACCGCCACCGAGCTGATCGCCCGCGAGGCCTGGCAGCTCGCCGACGGCCCGCTCGTCGACCTCTTCGACCGCGCGCTCGACCATCCGGCCCGCTTCGACGCGCCCTACTGGATGGAATCCGCGCTGTGGGAGGCTGCGGGCGTCCCGACGGTCGTCTGCGGCCCGGCCGGCGGTGGCCTGCACACGGACGTCGAGTGGGTCGACCTCGAGCAGCTCGCCGTCTACACGCGTGCGCTCACCGAGATCCTCCGCGGCTGGCGCGATCAGGGCTGATGCGCCGGCGCCGTCTCCAGGCTCAGCAGCCGTACCCGATCGTCGGCAAGGTCGGCAAGCGCCAGCTCAAGGCCATCCCGGACCTCTGCCGGGCGGGTGAGCAGCCGCGGTTCGTGATCGCCGAGGGCATCTACGGGGCGCTGGTCGCGTTCGAGGACCGGCTCGTGATCGTCAAGAAGACGGCGACGACGTTCCCGTACGCCGAGATCGGCGAGATCCGCTACTCGGTCAAGCGCTTCACCGGCAAGCTGGAGATCGTGGCGGTCGACGAGGTCGACGGTCGCGAGACGTTCTGGAAGCAGGCGCTGGACGTGCGCAAGCGCACGGACGCGATGGCGCTGACCGTCGACGTGTTCGAGAAGGCGCAGGAGCGCGTCCGCTGGTTGCGCGGGCAGATCGCCGGGCCGCGCCGGGTCGAGGTCGACGCCGAGGAGTTCGGCCGCGCGTTGATCGAGGAGGTCCGCGACCCGGTCCTGGCCCGGTCGTTCCCGGCACCGGACGCGGTGGTCGAGGAGGTCGTGGACGCGGTCCTCGCCCAGCTGCTGCGGACGCTCGACGACCAGCGGCTGAGCCCGTGGTACCTGGACTGGGTGGCGGACTACAGCGAACGGACGGACTAGGCGAAGTCCGCGTCGGTGAGCTCGATCGGCTCGCCGTGCGGCGTGCGGTGCGCCGCGCGGTCCCACGCGGCGCGCAGCCCGGTCAGCTCGTCGGCCGACGTCAGGCCGCGCTCGACGACGGCGCGCTCGAGCGCGTCGAGCAGCTCCAGGTAGTCGGTCTTGCCCGACACGTCCGGCCAGTCGAGCAGGAGCACGGCCAGGGCTTGGACCTCGGCCTGCCAGGGCTCATCGAACGGCATCGAGGTACGGCTCGAAGGCGTCGATGCAGACGGTCGAGCGCGGGTCGCCGTCCGGACCCCACAGCTCCTCCCCGGTGAAGGCCACCGCGTACAGCCACTGCGGATCCTCACCCGCGCCGGTCGCGTTGACGTCCGGGAACACGTGAAAGCCGTGCACGCGCTCGATCACGCCGACCTTCCCCCGCGCGTAGCGGGGCAGCCGCGTGTGACCGACCGGGTTGATGTTCTTCGTGACCACGCGATCGCCGACCGCGAACGCGGCCTCGCGGATCGGCTCGCGGTCGGCCGGCCCGCCGCGGGCGAGCACGGCCGGGACCTCCTCGGCGCGCAGGACACGGTCGGGCTTCCCGCGCTCGGCGATCAGCCGCTCGAGCCCCGCCAGCCAGACCTCGTAGTAGCTCAGCGACAGATACTCGGCGGGCGGCCGGTTCTCGCGCGCGAACCGCGACATGTCGATGTTCCAGCGCCCGCCCGCGCCGCACGCCAGCACCATCGCCAGCACGCGCATCTCCCACTCGCCGTGGAAGATCGGCTCGTCCACCTCCGGCACGACCGGCCCGAAGCCGTGCACGCCGCCCATGTCGTGCGCGCCGTTCACAACCGGCTCCCGGGACGAGACGGAGTCTGAGCCCCTGACGGCACCCCCACGCCGATCATCGCGTCGCGCGTGACGAGCGAAGCCAGCCGCGCCTCGTCCCAGCCGTCCGTTCCGGCCGGCCGCATCGGCACGACCAGATACCGGACCTCGGCGGTCGAGTCCCACACGCGCACGGAGACCTCGGAGCCCAGCGTCACCCCGAAGTCGGCGAGCACCCCGCGCGGGTCCGACACCGCCCGGGAGCGATACGGCGCGCTCTTGTACCAGACCGGCGGCAGCCCGAGCACGCTCCACGGGTAGCACGAGCAGAGCGTGCACACGACCAGGTTGTGCACGGTCGGCGTGTTCTCCAGCGCAACCATGTGCTCGCCCTGGCGCCCGCGGATGCCGAGCTCGGCGATCGCCGCCGTGGCGCCGCCCAGCAGTCGCTCCCGGTAGGCCTCGTCCAGCCATGCCCGGGCTACGACCCGCGCGCCGAGATGCGGGCCCACCTGGGTCTCGTAGGTCTCGACGAGCGCGTCGAGCGCCGCCGGGTCCACATGGCCGCCCGCGACCAGGGCGCTCTCGAGCGCCCGAACCCGGACCTGCACGTCAGAAAGGTCGCTGTGTGTCATCCGCCCGTCAAACGATAAGCCTCCGCGTTGGCGGAAGCCATCGAGGGGGTATTCACCGCCGCACGCATGGACGACGACCTCACCATCACCGAATCACGCGACGACACCACCGTCACCGTTGCCGCGAAAGGCGAGATCGACCTCTCGAACGTCGGCGACCTGCGCGACGCCGTGACCTCGGCGTGCGAGGACTGCGATCGTTTGCGGCTGGACCTGTCCGAGATCGAGTTCATCGACAGCACCGGGCTCGGCGGCCTGCTCGAGCTCCGCAGCACGCTCAGATCGCGCAACGTCACGCTCGAGATCGTCGCCGGTGACGGGCCGGTGCGCCAAGCCGTCGAGATCACCGGCCTCGGGGAACTGCTCGCGCACTAATACTTCACCGGGTGAGCAGCGCGTCCGCCGTCACCCGGTTCCTGCTCGGCAGCCTCGCCGCGATCGCGGTGATCCTGATCGGCGGCTTCTTCGCGCTGCGCGACGTCGCCACCGAGGAGGCCGAGCGCGACACGCGCGAGCGGGTGGTGATCGAGGGCCAACTGGTGCAGACGGCGCTCACCGAGGGCGTCCTCGAACGCGAGCCCGAGGCGCTGCGCAAGGTCGACGAGATCGTGCAGGGTCAGATCCTCGGCGCGTCGGTGGTGCGCGTGAAGCTGTGGGCGGCCGACGGCACGATCCTGTACTCCGACGAGCCGCGCCTGATCGGCGAGCGCTTCACGCTCGGGGAGGAGGAGGCGGAGCTGTTCGAGACCGGCGGCTCGGACGCCGAGCTTTCCGACCTCTCCGAACCCGAGAACCGCTATGAGCGCCAGGAGGGCAAGCTGCTGGAGGCGCACGCGCCGATCCGCACGCCCGAGAGCGGGACCCAGGTGCTGTTCGAGATCTACCAGCGCTTCAGCTCGATCAACGCCAGCGCCAGCCGCATCCTGTCCACGCTGATTCCGCCGATGGTCGCCGGCCTGCTCGTGCTGCTGCTGTTCCAGGCGCCGCTGGCGTGGTCGCTCGCGCGCCGCCTGCAGCGCGGCCACGCCGAGCGCGAGCGGCTGCTGGCGGGCGCCATCGAGGCGCAGGACCGCGAGCGGCGGCGGATCGCGGCCGACCTGCACGACGGCGTTGTGCAGGACCTGGCCGGCGTCGCGTTCGGCCTCGCCCCGCTGGCCGCCGACGCGCGCCGGCGTGGCAACGACGAGGAGGCGCGCGTGGTCGACGATGCCGTCGACACCCTGCGCCAAGGGGTGCGGGACATGCGCACGTTGCTGGTGGAGATCCACCCGCCCCGGCTGGAGTCCGCGGGCCTGGAGCCGGTGCTCGACGACCTGCTGAGCCCGCTGCGCGCGCAGGGCGTCGTCACGCACCTCAGCGTCGAGGAGCCCGTCCGCGACGAGGCGCTCGTCTACCGGGTCGCCCGTGAGGCGCTGCGCAACGTCAGCGAGCACGCGCAGGCGAGCACGGTCACGGTCGCCGTCACGCCCACGCGGCTCACGGTCACCGACGACGGCCGCGGTTTCGACGCTTCCGAGCGCGCCGGGCGCGCCGAGCAGGGCCACGTCGGGCTCTCGCTGCTCGACGATCTGGTCGCGCAGGCGGGCGGCACGTTGACCGTGCGATCGAACCCCGGCAAGGGCACGACCGTAACGCTGGAGATGCCGCGATGATCCGCGTCCTGCTCGCCGACGACCACGGTGTGATCCGCGACGGTCTCGGCCGGCTGATCGGCGGCCTGGAGGACGTCGAGCTCGTCGGTACGGCGGCCGACGGCGCCGAGGCGATCGAGAAGGCGGCTCAGCTGGAGCCTGACGTCGTGCTGATGGACCTCGACATGCCGCGCGTGGACGGGATCGAGGCCACCCGCCGCATCCTCGCCCGCCAGCAGACGAACGTGCTCGTGCTCACGGCGTTCTCCGACCGCACCCGCATCCTCGGCGCGCTCGAGGCGGGTGCCTGCGGCTACCTGCTCAAGGACGCCGCGTCCGAGGACGTCGCGGAGGGCATCCGGGCCGCCGCGCGCGGCGAGTCCCCGCTCGACCCACGTGCCGCCCGCACCGTGCTGTCCGCGCGCAGCGAGCCCGACCCGCTCAGCGGCCTCTCCCAGCGGGAGCGCGAGGTGCTCGACGCGCTCGTCGAAGGGCTCCCGAACAAGCTGATCGCGCGCCGGCTGGAGATCTCCGAGAAGACCGTCAAGTCGCACCTGACCCGGATCTTCCGCGTGCTCGACGTGACCGACCGCACGCAGGCCGCCCTGTGGGCGGAGCGCCACGGAGTCGGCCGAAAGTCCCATTGAGTCCCCGACCGGGGCGTTGGCACCGTCCCGGCGTAGATGTTGCGCCGCCGCCTGCTGCCGTTGCTCCTGCTGCTCGCGGCCGGCTGCGGGAGCGTGCGCGCGGCCGCTGACTGCCTGACGCTCGACGTCCGGCCCGAGGGGAAGCGCCTCGCGGCCACCGTGCGCGTCGGTGGGCGCGAGGACTGGCGCGTGGTGATCGTCCACGAGGGGCACGTCGCCTGGCGCGGAACGGCCCACGGGCCGTTCACCTACACGCACCGCATGAAGGACTACAGCGGCCCGGATCGCGTGACCGTCCGGGCCACCGGACCGGGCGGAGAGGTCTGCACGAAAACCGATCAGGTTTCGGACTAGTTGCATCTGAAATCGGATTCGCTACAGTGTCCTCCGTAAGCGGAATCGGTTCCGCTTAGGTCACGAAGATTCTACGGAGGACGCCCCAATGAGCACCACCACCGCGCTGGCCGGCACGTTCAACGCCGATCCGGTCCACTCCAACTTCGGCTTCGCCGTCCGTTATCAGGGCGTCTCGCTCTTCAAGGGCACGCTCGACGAGGTCACCGCGACGCTCGTGGACGGCAAGCTCGAGGGCGCCGCCAAGGTCGAGTCGATCTCGATCCGCACGCCCGAGCAGTTCCGCGCGCACGTCCTGAGCGAGGAGTTCTTCGACGCCGCCAACCACCCCGAGATCACGTTCGTCTCGTCCGACGTCGCCGTCGCCGACGACAACACCGTCGAGATCAAGGGCGAGCTGACGATCAAGGGCATCACCAACCCGGTCACCGCCAAGGGCACGTGGATCGCCCCGGCCGCCGACGCCTTCGGCAGCACCCGCGCGCACCTGAACGTCGAGGCCGTCATCGACCGCACGCAGTGGCAGATGAACTGGAACGCCCCGCTGCCGTCCGGCGGCAAGGCGCTCGCCAACGACGTCACCCTCACGATCGAGCTCGCGCTCGTCCAGGCCTAAGCGCCATGCGGATCCTCGGCATCTCCGGCAGCCTGCGCCGAGGATCCCACAACCGCCGGCTGCTCCGGGCGGCGAGCACGCTGCTCCCGCCCGGGGTCGAGCTGGTGGAGTGGGACAACCTCGCGGGCCTTCCCGCCTTCGACGAGGACCTCGAGGCGACGCCGCCGGAGTCCGTGCTGGAGTTCTTCGCCGCGATCGAGGAAGCTGACGGCATCCTGATCGCCACGCCCGAGTACAACGCGTCGCTTCCGGGCGCGCTCAAGAACGCGCTCGACTGGGCCTCGCGGCCGTTCCCGGAGAACGTGCTGCGCGACAAGCCGGCCGCGGTCGTGGGCGCGAGTACCGGCCTGTTCGGCGCCGTCTGGGCGCAGGCCGAGGTGCGCAAGGCGCTCAAGGCGTCCGGCGCGCACCCGATCGAGAGCGAGCTCCCCGTCGGGCTCGCCGACTACGCGTTCGCGGAGGACGGCACGCTCAACGACCCCGAGCTCACGGAACGCTTCAAGGATCTCCTCGCCGATCTGGTGCGGGAGGTCACGGCCCCGGTCGAAGCCGCCTGATGTTCGAGCTCCCGCAGTTCCAGGAACAACCGCGCGAGCGGGCGGACGCGGCCCGCAACCGTGAGCGCATCCTGACGGCTGCGGGCAGCCTCGTCGCCGAGAGCGGGATCGACGCCGTCTCGATGGAGGACGTCGCGAAGGCGGCCTGCGTCGGGACGGGCACGCTCTACCGCCGCTTCGGCGACCGTGCCGGGCTCGCCTACGCGCTGCTCGACGACCAGACCAAGGACTTCCAGAACGCGCTGATCTCCGGCCCGCCGCCGCTCGGGCCGGGCGTGCCGGCCGCCGAGCGGCTGCACGCGTTCGGCGCGGGCTTCCTCGATCTGATCGAGACCCACGCGGAGCTGATGGTCGCCGCGGCGCCGACGGTCAAAGAGTCCTCGGGCGTGCTCGCGCTGTACGCGACACACCTGCGGATCCTGCTCGCGGAGGCGGCGCCGCACCTGGACGCGCGCTACACGGCGGAGTCACTGCTGGCGATGCTCGACCCCAAGCAGCATCTGCGGATGCGCCACGGGCTCGGCTACTCGCTCGACCAGCTGGTCCGCGGGTGGGACCAGCTGGTGGACGCGCTTACGCGGCGCCCTTGAAGGCGCGGCGGTAGCCCATCACGATCCGGGCCTCGCCCGTGACCGCGCACATCGTGTGGTGGAAGCCGGCGGGGACGATCGCCTCGCCGCCCGGGGAGAGGAGGTGCTCCTCGCCGTCGAAGCGGAGCGCGATGACGCCGTCGATCACGCGCAGCAGGGTGTCGTCCCAGGGACGGACGCGCAGCGGGGCTTCGGCGCCGAGCGTCTCGAAGGTGAGCGTGACGCCGTAGCCGACGGAATCGGAGCGGGAGGAAGTCAGGGAAGCCATTGAGAGCGATCTTCTTAGGCCCGGCTCCCTCCCGCAGACCGGGAGGCGCGAGTGTCGCGGTGCGGCTACCCGAACGCCGGCATCACGCGGTCGTGCACAAGCTGGAGCTGGCCCTGGATGTTGGGCACGTTGGGCACGTCCTCGCCGCTGAAGAGCTTGACCAGCGCGGGATCGGAGAGCGCGAGGATCATGTGGTTCACGCCCGCCGGCTCGAGGTCGGTCTTGATCTTCTCGACCACCTCCTCGGGCGTGCCCGCAAGGCTGAGCTTCTCGGCGTAGTGCGGCTCGAACAGGCTCACGGCCTTCTTGACGTCGCCCGCGCCGAGCGCCTCGACGACCGGCGCCAGCTCGGACGCGTCGATCCCGTGGCGCGCGAGTTGCTCGGCGGGCATCGAGGAGATGTAGAACGCGACCAGGATGCGCGCGGCCTGCTTGGCGGCCGCGCTGTCCTCGCTCACGACCGTCACGACCCAGGCGCCGTTGTCCAGGCTCGCGTAGTCGCGCCCCGCCTTCTCGGCGCCCTCTTTGAGCAGGCCGCTCGAGTAGTCGTAGGCCTCGCGCGAGTACGCGAGCGCCTGGTGCATGCCGTCGGCGATCTCCCCCGCGGTGCGGAACGAGCGCGGGCCCTTCATCGCCCCCATCTTGATCGGGATCCCGCCCTCCTGGACGGGGCGGGCGAACGTGTACAGGCCGGAGTACTTGAAGAAGTCGCCCTCGAAGGTGATCGCGCCGTCGGCGAGGAAGGTGCGCATCACGTGGATGGCCTCCTTCAGGCGGCTGAGCGGCTTCTGGCCCTCCCAGTCGATGTTGTACTGCGAGAGCAGGCCGAAGTTGCCGGTGGAGACGACGATCTCCGTGCGGCCGCCGGTGAGCTCGTCCAGGGACGCCATCTGCTGGCAGATCAACGTCGGCTCGCGCAGGAACACGTGGGTGACGTTCGGGCCGAAGCGGATGTTCTTGGTCTCGCGCGCGGCGGCGGAGAACAGCACCCAGAGGTCCTTGTGCCAGGTCTCGTCGACCGAGTAGCACGCATGGAAGCCGAGCTCGTCCGCGGTCTTGATCATGTCGATCATCTCGTCGAACGAGTAGTCGGGCAGCATGCAGTAGCTGAACCTCATGAGTGATCCTCCGGCATCGTCTCGGACAGCTCGCCGGCGAGCAGCACCTCGTCGGCGAAGTGGGCGTGCATCCAGTCCAGGTGATCCCATCGGGCGTTGAAGATGCGGCGGGAATCCCAGACCGGCATGTCCTGCTGGGGGGTGATCTGCATGAGGTCGGGGTCGACCTCGAACTGGTGCTCCAACCGTTCGATGACGGTGTCGGTGATGCGGCGCGGCTCCGGCGGCGTCTGGTCGCCCAGGCGGAAGATGCTCATTCGTAGGCCTCGTCGAGCGACTGCTTGCCGGGGTTCATGATGTTGTTCGGGTCCAGCGCGCGCTTGATGGCCTTCACGACCGGCCACGCGCTGCCCATCTCCTCGGGGACGAGCTCGGCGTCGCCTTCGCGGGTCGCCCCGTGGCACGCCGTGATCGACCCGCCGTACTTGAGGCTGACCTGAGCGATCTCGCGCTTGCAGCTCACCCAGGCGGCCCAGTTCTCGTCGTTGAGCTTCTGCTCCCAGATGCCCACGTCGATCTCCACCAAGTAGTCGGCCCACGGCTTGTGGGAACCGCTGGTGTAGGCGAACATGCCCCAGTCGTCGAAGATGCCGTACCGCTCGCGGTAGCGGGCGACGATCGCGTGCCACTCCTCGCGCACCTGCGGCAGCACGGAGTAGTTGAGCGCGGCGTCCTCGCAGTGCCAGCTCATCAGCACGGCCTGGCCGTCGAGGTCACGGCCGTGCAGCGGGGTGGCGTAGCGGTCGTGTCTTGACGCCCAGTCTCCCGCGGAGATCTCGTCGCCGAGGTACTTGCCGTCGTTGGAGCGGCCGAGCCGCATGATCTCCTTGGACGCCGGCTCGACCTCGCACCGGCGGCCGTACATCGCGACCGCCACGACGGCCCTCACGGACTCCGGCTGCGGGATGTAGGCCTCGTCGTCGCGGCGCAGGTACTCGATCTTCTTCTCGTCGAAGAGCACGACGCCCGCGAGCGTGGCCAGGCCTGACTTGGTCAGGATGCCGGTGGTGGCGTAGGCCTTCATGTAGTCGTCGAAGGCGAAGAACGCGGCGAACTCGGTCTCCGGGCGGGGAACGAGCTCGAGCGTCGCCTGGGTGGTGATCCCGAGCGTGCCCTGGTGGCCGGTGAACAGCTGCTTGAGCGTGAGGCCGGTGGAGGACTTGCGCAGCTTGCGGCCGCCGCCCTCGGCGATCTCGACGATCTCGCCCGTGGGAAGCACGACCTCCATCGAGATCACGAGGTCACGCGTGTGGCCGAAGCGGGCGCCCAGGAGCGACCAGCCGCCCGTGCCGATCCGCCCGCCGACCAGGCTGCACGGGTAGGAGGCGGGATCGTCGGGATAGATCACGCCGTACTTCTTCAGCTCCTCGTTGAGCTTGAGCATGTTGATGCCCGGCCCGACGGTCACCGTGCGGTCCACGAGGTCGATCTCGTGGATCTGGTTCATGAGCTTGCAGTCGATCATGATCCCGCCGCGCAGCGGGACGGCGCCGTCGCTGAGGCCGGTGCCGCCGGCGCGGGGGACGATCGGGATCCCGTGGCGATTGGCGAGCTTGACGACCTCGGAGACCTCGACGGCCGTGCGCGGGAGGATCACGACGTCCGGGAAGTGCTCGGCCCAGCGGTGCACCGGGAACGGCGCGGGAACGCGGGAGCGGAACGCGCGTGAGCTCCGGTCGGGGCGGACGCGCGCGTCGTCGCCGATGATCGCGCGCAGCTCCGCCAGGACGTGGTCGTCGATCGCGGCCTTGAACGCGGTCCGGCTCACGGCTCGATCCCCGCGCTGATCGCGAGCAGCTCGAACAGGTCCATGACGCCGATGTTCGCCTCGTGGCCGGCGTTGGAGAGCGGGCGCTCGGACCACGGGCAGGCGCTGATCAGCGTGTCGACCTCGAGCTCGGCCGCCCTGGCGACCCGCCGTCTCGAGATCTCCGCCGTGATCTCGGGCTTCTCGATCGGCAGGCCTCCGCCGCCGCCCGAGCAGTAAGACCACTGCGTGACGCGGTCGACGTCGTGGAAGGTGATGCCCGGGATGGCCCGGATCAGCTCGCGCGGCGCCTTGTGGACGCCCTTGCGCTTGTTCAGGCGGCACGGGTCGTGGTAGGTGACCGTGCGCTCGACGGGGTTGGTCAGCTCGATCTTGCCGGCTTGGACGAGGTCGTGGATGAGCTCGACGCCGAGCACGATCTCGAACTCGTAGTCGTCCGGGAAGTACTTGGGGTAGTCCTCGGTGAACGCGATGAAGTCGTGCGGGTCGGGCGCGATGATGCGCTTGGCGCCGACCGCGCGCCAGTCCTGCACGTTGTGGGTGGCGTGCTTGAGCGCGAGGTCCTGGTAGCCCATCTCCGCGGCCGGGCCGCCGCAGCACCACTGCTCGCGCATGAGGCCGAACTCGACGCCCGCTCGCTGGAGCAACTGCGCGAACGCGCGTGTATATGACGTTCGGTAGAAGGCCGCCTCGCAGTCGACGAACAGGATCGTCTCGCCGCCGACCGGGATGTCCAGGCCGTCCGCCCAGTCCGCGACGTGCTCCTGGGACACGCGGACGTCGCCGAGCACGGGCTCGTTGTGGTCGAGCGCCAGCCGCTCGTTCCACAGCTTCCAGCCCTCGCGCTCGTTGCCCGTCTCGACCATCAGGGCGCGCATCGCCTTCACGACGTCGACGGTTCTCGTGCGATGGCGGTAGAAGTCGCCGGTGAACAGCGTGTTCGGGCATCTGAGCTCGCACGCGCCGCACTGCGTGCAGTGCACGAAGTCGTCGGCGACGTCCTCCACCTCGACCAGCCCTTTCTCCATCGCGACGATGCTCGCGTGGAAGGCCGTGGGCGTGTGGTTCTCGTTCCGCGTGACCTGCATCACGGGGCAAACCTCACGGCAGAATTTGTGCCCGGAGGAGAAGCAACCGTACGCGTTATCGCGCCAGCGCTCGGCGAATTCCAGTTCCTTCTCGCCCACCCGTCTCTCCCTCGTCGTGGTGCCTTGTGAAGATCCTATGTCGTGGGGGACGCATGAGGGCGCAGGATCTGTCTAGAATGTCTGGTGTAAGGGCCGACAACGGCCAACAGCAGTGCGCAGCGCCCGCAAGTTGCTCCAAGGCTCCTCCGCGTTCGCAGCACACAATCCTCGTGGAGGCATCCCAATGGCAACTGGAACCGTGAAGTGGTTCAGCGACGAAAAGGGCTTCGGCTTCATCACGCCCGATGACGGTGGCAAGGACCTGTTCGTCCACCACACCGGCATCAACAGCAACGGCTTCCGCACCCTCGCCGAGGGCGCGAAGGTCTCCTTCGAGGCCGAGAACGGCCCGAAGGGCCCGAACGCTGTCAACGTGACGGCGATCTAGTCCAGAACCACCAGTTCTGAGCGGGCGCCCGCGGCAAGAGCCGCGGGCGTTCGTCGTTAAAGGGCCTGGTCGAAGAACCGGGTGACGCGGCGCTCGTACTCGGCGGGGCGGGCTTCGATGCCCTTGATGTGCCGGGCCTCGGGGATCTCCCACAGATCGGCGTCCGAGCCCTGGGCGTAGACGCGGTTGAGCGTCTCGCCGTTGGGCGTGCGCGGAGCGGCGATCAACAGCGTCGGCTGCTCGATGCGCCCCGTCAGGCCGTCCAGGTGGCGCGCGGGCGTGTCGCCCGTGGCCAGGAACAGGCCCAGGTCGTGCGCGGCGTATTGGATCACGCCGATCGCCCGCTCGGGCGTGGACATCCCCGGCCGGTCGATCGCCTCGGCCATCGTGCGCGCCCCGGCGCCTTCGGAGACCACGGCGTCGAGTCCGTCGGCCTTCGTGGCCGCCTCGAGCATCATCTCGCCGCCCACCGACAGGCCGAGCCCGCCGATCCGCGTGATCCCGCGGCCTTCCAGGAACGCCACCGCGCCGCGGATGTCGGCCTCGCCGCCCCAGCCCATCGTGTTCGGCTGGCCCTCGCTGACGCCCTCACCACGGCGGTCGAACAGCAGCACCCCGTACCCGTGCCGGGCGAGCATGCGCGCGTGCGCCTGCGGACCTTTGCGGCCGGGGAACACGATGACCGCCTTGCCGTTGCGCGAGGGGACGTACCAGCCCTTCAGGGCGAGCCCGTCGCTCGAGCGGAACGTGACGTCCTCGTGCGCGAACGTCGGCTCCGGCACCGTGGCGCTGGCCACGTGGGCCTTCACGTACGCGGTCGCGAACGGCACGACGCCGAACAGCAGCGCGACCAGGCCGACGGCGGCGGTCGCCAGACGGCGCTGGCTGCGCCACCATTCGGCGATCCCGACGCCGATCAGGGCCAGCGCGGCCGGGAGCGCCAGCCACCCGGTCACGTCGTCGGCGGACAGGCCGACCTCGCGGGTGTAGTAGACGGCGTCGAGCCCGGCCGCGAGGCCGAGGACGCCGGTCGTGACGGCCAGCGCCGCCCGGGCGGCGTTCGGCAGGCGCGGATAGGCGTAGGCCGCGAGCGCGAGCAGGGCGAGGGGAACGAGCGCGGCGAGCGGGCGCTCCGTGACCGGCACGCCGGCCGGTGGCTGCAGGACGGTGTCATCCAGGACGCGCAACGCGATGACGCCGAACGCGGCGCGTGCGAGGTTCGTGAGCATGCCTCCACGGTCCCAGCGGCGGGGCCGCGCGGCCATGGGAGCCGCCGCGAGAAGGCGTCGCGGCCAGTGGCCGGACGCGGGGCGGAGAACCGCCCGCGCAGCGGGGGAGAGCGGGACCGCCCGAGGTGGGCCGCCCGCCGTGCCGCCGCCCCGCCGCCGCTGGTCGCCGCGCCGCCGTTTGTCGCCGCGCCGCCGTTTGTCGCCGCGCCGCCCTCGCCGTGCCGCCGCCGCTCGCTGCCGCGCCGCCGTCGCCGCGCCGCCCTCGCCGCGCCGCCACTTGTCGGCGCGCCGCTGCTCGCTGCCGCGCCGCCGCCGGCTACGCCGCGGCGCGCAAGGTCTCGCGCGCGCGGTAGGCGAGCTGGCGAATCGCCCCGGCGCTCATCCCGAGGTCCGCCGCGATCGCCTCGTGGCTGTCGCCGCCGAACGCGTGCCGCACGATCACCTGGCGCTGGGAGTCGGGCAGCGCCCCGATCGCCGACACGAACGTGTCGAACCACTCGCGCCGCTCGAAGACGTCGTCGGGGGCGTCGTCGCCGAGCAGGTCGTCGGGCACCGGCCCGAGGTCGGCTTGGGGGTCGCGGGCGAGGTTCAGCGCCGCGTTGCGCCCGATCCGGTACAGCCACGGCTTGAGCGCGAGCGGGAGCGTGGCGGCCGGGTTCGTCAGGCTCGCGTGGGCGTTGATGAACGTCTGCTGCAGCGCGTCCTCGGCCGCGGCGGCGGGAAGGAAGCGTCCGCAGTGGCGGCCCAGCGGCCCGCGGTAGCGGTCGACGATCGCCGCGAAGGCGCGCTCGTCCCCGGCGCGGGTGCGGGCGACGAGCCGCGCGTCTGAGGCGGCGGCGAGCGCGGCGGGGCTGAGGCGGGGCGCGGACATGGGCGGAGACGGAGGCTCCCCGCAACCCGGTCGCACCCTCAATGGGACCTTGGTCCCGCCCGCGTTGGGTCTCGCGCGCTCGGCACCCTCGTCGAACGATGAGGGTGCCGAGACGTTGGTAAACGTACATTCGGTTATATTGCGGCAATGCCAACCGAAGATCACCCGCTCGCTGGCAAGGTCGCCCTCGTCGCCGGCGCTACGCGCGGCTGCGGCCGCGCCATCGCGATCGAGCTCGGAGCGCTCGGCGCCACCGTCTACGGCAGCGGCCGCTCCACACGGTCCGCACGCTCACCGATGAACCGCCCGGAGACGATCGAGGACACGGCCGAGCTCGTCACGGCCGCCGGCGGCGAAGGTGTGGCCGTGCGCTGCGACCACGCCGACGCGGACGACGTCGCCGCGCTCGTGGGGCGCATCCGCCGCGATCACGCGCGGCTCGACATCCTGGTCAACGACGTCTGGGGCGGCGATCCGTTCGTCCAGGACAAGCCGCTGTGGGAGCACCCGCTCGACGTGACCCTCGCCGTGCTCCGCAACGGCGTCGAGACGCACCTGATCACGAGCCACTTCGCGATTCCGCTCATGTTGGAGGGTGCGGGTGGCCTCGTGGTCGAGGTGGGCGACGGCAAAGGCGACGTGCCGTATCGCGGAAACATGTCCTACGACCTCGTCAAGGCGGCTGTCGTTCGGATGGGCGAGTCACTCGCGCACGAGCTCGAGCCGCACGGCATCACGGCCTTGACCGTCACGCCCGGGTGGCTGCGGTCGGAAGCGATGCTCGACTACTTCGCCGTCACGGAGCAGACGTGGCGCGAGGCGGCCGAGCGAGTCCCCTACTTCAGCCATTCCGAGACGCCGCACCTGCTCGGTCGCGGGATCGCCGCCCTCGCGGCCGACCCCGACCGGAATCGCTTCGCCGGTCAGTGCCTCGGCTCGTGGGAGCTCATGCGCGTCTACGACCTGGTGGACGCCGACGGCGCCCGACCGGATTGGGGCGCCGTCGATCTCGAGGCCCGTCTGGAGACCCTGGTCAGCGGGACGCCCGACCCCGGGTGATGCCGCGCCCGCGGACCATCAACGACGAGGCGATCCTAAAGAGGGACAGTCCCCCTTTAGGAAACGTCATGGTCCGGGCGGCGGAATAGCGCGCGGCGGCGCGGCGTTTCCTAAAGAGGGACAGTCCCCCTTTAGGTTGGGGGGTGAGGCAGGGGGAGGTCCCCCATATGGCGATCGGGCGCGGACCGGGAGTCTCGGTGCATGCCCACCGAGCCCCTGAATCCCGACACGATCGCCGCCCACATGGACTCCCTGCGTCGCGCCGCCCGCGCGATGACGCGCTCGCACCACGACGCCGAGGACCTCGTCCAGGACATGCTGGTCAAGGTGCTCGCTCGGCCGCGGCAGATCGGGCCCGCCGGCACCGCCGCCTATCTGCACCAGGCGCTGCGCAACACCCACATCAGCCGCCTGCGGACGAAGGACCGCCGTCCGCAGCTCGCGCCGCTCGAGCCCGAGGACGCGCGCCTCGTCGCACCCGCGCACGCCGAGCCCGTCGAGCAGTTGCACACGCGCGAGCTGATCGCCCAGATCCACGCGCTGCCGACGGCGCAGCGCGAGGTGATCGCGGCCGTCGACGTCGCCGGCCTGGCCTACAACGAGGCCGCCGACGTGCTGCAGATCCCGATCGGCACCGTGATGAGCCGGCTGCACCGCGGCCGCGCGCGCCTACAGTCGGCCTACGCCGCCGCGTAGAACGCGCGCCGGTACGCGGTCGGCGTCGTGCGCATGATCGCCGTGAAGTGGTGCCGGTAGGTCGCGGCGCTTCCGAACCCCACGCGAGCGGCGACCGTCTCCACCGGCTCGTCGGAGCCCTCGAGCAGTGCCAGCGACGCGCGCACGCGCTGCTCGATCAGCCAGCGCCCGGGCGTCGTGCCCGTCGCCCGCTGGAAGCGGCGCGTGAACGTGCGCACGCTCATGTACGCGCGCGCGGCGAGCGTCGCCAGGTCGAGCGGCTGATCGAGCCGCTCCAGCGCCCACGCCATCACGCGCGCGATCGGGTCGTCGTCCGGGTGCGCGGCCACCGGCAGCTCGATCAACTGCGCCTGGCCGCCGTCGCGGTGCGGCGGGATCACGAGCCGGCGCGCGACCGCGTTCGCGACGGCGCTTCCGTGGTCGCGCCGCACGATGTGCAGGCACAGGTCGATGCCGGCGGCGCTGCCGGCCGACGTCAGCACGTCGTCTCCGTCCACGTAGAGCACGTCCGCGTTGACCGTCAGGTCCGGGTGCAGCGCCGCCAGGCGGTCGGCGTAGCGCCAGTGCGTCGCCGCCTCGCGCCCCGCGAGCAGCCCCGCCGCTGCGAGCAGGAACACGCCGCTGCAGATGGACACGATCCGGGCGCGCGACCCCCGCACCGCCTCCAGCACCGCGTCCGACGGCTCCCCGTTCCAGCCTGGGACGATGATCGTGTCGGCGTCCCGCAACGCCTCGAGCCCGTGCCCGATCACGAACGCGAACCCGCCGGTGGTCGCCGGCAGCCGGCCCGGGACCTCGGTGCACAGCGTGAGCTCGTACCACCACGACACGTCCAGCTCGGGCCGGGCGAGCCCGAAGACTTCGACCACGATCCCGAGCTCGAACGTCGCCACCTGATCCGGCAAGAGCGCGACGACGCGGTGCGAAGACATGGCCAGATCTTGACGCATGTGCAACATCGGGTCATCGACGCGCGTCACCCACCCGACCTGAGCGGCCTCGTCGGCAGCGTTGCGTGACACGATGCGCTCAATGAGCACGCCCGAGCGGGCCCTGCGACGCCTCCGCGACGCCTACGGCGCCGGGCACGTCAGCACGGCCACGCTCGAGGCCCGCGCCGCCCTTGCCCTGCGGGGGCAGGTCGAGGACGCGATCTGGGACCTGCCGCGCTGGCGCCTCACGCGCGACCCGGTCCGCGCGCTCGTGGTCGGCTCCCGCGAGTGGCCGCTGAACCGCGCCGGCCGCTGGACGCTGGGCCGCTCCGCCGACTGCGACATCTGCATCCCCGACGACGCCGTCTCCCGCCACCACGCCGAGCTCGCGGTCCGGGCGGGGATCTGTCTCATCCGCGACCTCAGCTCGGTCAATGGCACGCTGTTGAACGGTCGGCCCATCACGCGTGCGCGCCTGCACCGCGGCGATGTGCTCGAGCTCGGTGAGACGGAGATCGACATCCGTTAGTCCCGGATCCGACAAACGTCAAGTGGACCCGGACCGCCTCGTCCCATAGAGTCCTCATTAAGGGCTCATGAAGCCCTGGTATTGGGGTGGAACGAGGGAGGGTCTATGAGGCGGAGCGCGATCACCGTGGTCGCGGCGGTGCTGTTCGCGAGCGTATTGACGATGCTCGCGCTGACGCGATCGACGACGCCCGTGGCGCCGACCAACGCTGCGTCGCCACTGGATCTCGTGCCCCCGCACAACGAGGCCGCCGAGCTGGCGGCCGCGGGCGGCGGCGCCACCCCGAACGAGACGCTGGACCTCGCGAAGAGCTCCGGTGAGGACGTGACGCTCGACATGGTCAAGCGCATGCGGGCCCAGGCGGACGCGGTCCCGGCCGCGGCCTCCGGCATCGCCTGGCAGCAGCTCGGCCCGTACAACATCGGCGGGCGCATGACCGACGTCGTCGCGGACCGCGACCATGCCAACACCGTGATCGGCTCGGCCGCGAGCGGCGGCATCTGGAAGAGCACGGACGGCGGCGCCAACTGGACGTCGATCTGGCCCGACCGGAACGTGCAGGCGATGGGCGCGATCGCCCAGGCGCCGGACCGCACGCTGTGGGCGGGCACGGGCGAGGCGAACCCGCCCGGCGGCGGCCTGACCTACTTCGGCGACGGCATCTACAAGTCGACCGACGAGGGCCAGACCTGGAAGCACATGGGCCTGCCCGACAGCGCCGCGTTCGGCCGGATCGCGGTCGATCCCAAGAACTCCAACCGCGTGTTCGCGGCGGCCACCGGCCACATCGCCCGCTCGGTCTCCCAGCGTGGCATCTACCGCACCGAGGACGCGGGTGAGACGTGGGAGCGCGTGCTCGCGCCCGACACGCCGATGACCGGCGGCGTCGACCTCGAGATCCACCCGACCAACCCGGACATCGTCTACGCGTCGCTGTGGGACCACAAGCGCACGAACGGCACGCGCACCTACGGCGGGCTCGGCTCCGGCCTGTTCCGCTCCAAGGACGGTGGCGACACGTGGGAGCGGCTCGAGAACATCATCGACCCGCTGCCCGCGTACGACCAGACGCAGACCGGCCTCAAGAAGGACGCGAGCCTCGGCCGCATCGGGATCGCGCTGGCCCCGAGCAACCCGAACAAGCTTTACGTCGTCGCCGGCGGCCCGACGGGCCCGGACAAGGGCTTCTACTTCTCCAACGACGGCGGGGACACGCTGCGGGTCGGCGGCCGCGCGTACGCGAACAACGGCTTCCAGTGGTGGTTCGGGAAGATCTGGGTCGACCCGGAGGACGAGAACCACATCTTCAACGCCGACGTCAACCTGCGCCGTTCGACGGACGGCGGCATGAGCTGGGCCAACGTCACCAACGGCCCGACCTCGGTCCGTCCCCCGCTCCACGCCGACCAGCAGGGCATGGACTTCGACCCGTCGACGATCGACGGCGACCCGGCCACGCCGGTGCGGGTGTTCCTCGGCAACGACGGCGGCATGTGGCGGTCCGAGGCCGACGGCGTGACCAACTCGTGGGTCAAGGCGTCCAACCAGCCCTGGAACCAGAGCTACCACCTCGCGGTCTCCCCGTTCGACTGGAAGCGGCAGATCATCGGCCTCCAGGACAACGGCTCCAACAAGACCTGGACGACTGCGGAGCCGTCGCCGTCCGATCCGGAGCTGCGCAACGTCTGGAACGACGCGGGCGGCGGCGACGGCCACTACAACGCGATCGATCCGCACGACGACCGCATCTACTACACGTGCTCACAGTCGTCGGGAGCCGGCTCACACAGCTGCTGGCGGCGCATCGACAGCGAGACGGGCACGCAGGCCTCGCGCGTCGCACAGATCGATGCGCCGGGGCAGCGCTACACGACGGACGCGCCGATCGTGATCGACCCCAACACGCCGCCGAAGGCCGAGGACGGCTCCCAGCCGCCGAACGCGATCTACATCGGCGGCAACTACATCGGGCGCTCGCTCAACCGCGGCACGGCGTTCAGCGTGATCAGCCCGACCGACAGCACGCCGGCCGACCCGACGGACCCGACCGACGCGCTGCCCGGGGCCATCCCCGCCAGCGAGATCGACATCGGGCTCTACACGAACCTCTACGGCGCGGTCACCACCCTCGCGCCCGCGAAGTCCGCGACCCCGGTGCCGTTCGCGCAGGTCATCTACGCCGGCACGGACACGGGCCGTGTGTGGAAGACCGAGAACGCCGGCCAGACCTGGGAGCGCATGCAGGGTCTGCCCGAGCGCTGGGTCAACAAGATCGTCGCCGACCCGGACGACCCGAACCACGCCTACATCGGCTTCTCGGGCTTCCGCCAGGGCGATGATTCGGCCAGCGTCTGGGAGACCAAGGACGGCGGGGACACGTGGAAGAACGTGTCCTACAACATGCCCAACGGCCCGGTCGACATGCTCGAGTACGACCCGAGGGGCAACGTGCTGTTCGCGGCCACGGACGTCGGCGTGTTCGACCTCAAGGACGGCGACACGTCCTGGTACGAGATCAGCGTCGGCCTCCCGAACGTCCCGGTGCACGACCTCAAGCTGTCGGGTGACGGCAAGCGCCTGATCATCGCGACCTTCGGCCGCAGCAACTTCGTGCTGCCGCTGTTCACGGACGCGGTCGACGGCGGCGGCGCCGGCGGCACCGCGGGCGGCTCGGTCCCGGCGACGCTCAGCCTGAGCGTCAACCCGGCGAGCTTCCCGACGTTCACGCCGGGTGTCGAGCAGGACTACCAGACCAAGACGACGGCCAACGTCATCAGCACCGCCGGTGACGCGACGCTCAGCGTGTCCGAGCCCGGTCACATGACCAACGGCGCGTTCTCGCTGCCCGAGCCGCTGCGGGTGGAGCTCTCCAAGTCGACGTGGACCGCACCGGTCTCCAACGACTCGGTGGATGTCACCTTCAAGCAGCTCATCAAGCGCACCGACGCGCTGCGCACCGGTACCTACAGCAAGACCCTGACGTTCACGCTCTCCACCACGAACCCGTGATGGAACCCCGGCCCAGGCGCTTCGGCGCCTGGGCCCCCCTCTTGGGCGTCGTGCTGGCGCTCGCGGGCTGCGGCCGCGCGGGCGCCGGTGAAGGCGGGCCGACCGTGCCCGTCGTGGTGAGCGCGCCGGTTTCGAGCGAGCCGTGGGTCGCCCGCTCGATCGAGGGCGGCGCGCGCCTGGCGGTCGAGGAGATCAACGAGGCCGGCGGCCTGGATCTGCAGGGCGGCAAGCGCCGGCTCGAGCTGGTCGTGCTCGACCACGGCTCCTCACCCGCGACCGCCCTGGCCAACGCGCGCGAGGCCGTGCGGCGCAAGGCCGCGGTGCTCTTGACCGACGGCACCGGCGTGGCGTCCACCGCCGACGTGACGGGGCCCGCGCAGATCCCGACGTTCATCCTCTTCCAGGGCGGGCGGAACCTGATCAACCCGCAGCGCTGGCCGCACGTGTTTCGCCTGGCGCCCGCCGACGCGATCATGACCCGCCGGCTCGCGGACTACATCGCGCCCGCGAACCCCAAGGTCGCGCTGCTCAGCGACGACACCGACTACGGGGAGCAGGGCCGCGAAGCGCTGCGCGACGCGTTCGAGATCGACGAGGTCGAGGTCGTGTCCGAGCACGTGATCCCGCGCGCGGCGCGTGACCTCGCGCCGCAGGTGCTGCAGGCACGCCGCGCGGGCGCGAACCGCGTCGTCGTGTGGGCGGGTGCGGCGACCGTGGCCGCGACCGTCGAGGCCGTCCACCAGGCGGGCTGGGACGTCGAGGTGCTGGCCGGCCAGACCGCCGAGGACCCGCTCGTGCGTCAGCGCCTGGCCGCCCACCCGGAGTGGATGCGCTCGCTGAAGTTCGTCTCCTCGCGGATCACGGCCGAGGTCGGCCCGAAGCCGTTCGAGGCCTTCCGCAAGCGCTACGAGGACCTGCTCGGCACCGACAAGGTCGGCGTCGAGCAGGACGGCCGCGACGTCATCCAGCCGCCCGACTGGGCCATGTACCCCTACGACGCGCTCAAGCTCGTCGCCGAGGCGGTCGACCAGGTCAACACGCTCGGGCAGCCGATGCTCGACACGCTCAACGGCGGCGCGAGCATCATCGGCGCCAACGGCGACCAACGCAGCTACAACGCCGAGTACCACGAGGGCATCTCGCCGACCGACACCTATATCGCCGGCTTCGACGGCTTCGTCTTCGGCCCCGTCGACGACGACCCGCTCGCCGGCTTGCTCCATCCCGTCGACCAGCTGGACTGACGCCTACCGTCGGCGTATCGGGATTTCGATACGCGGCTGTAGGCGCCCCGGACCAGCCTGGCCGAAGCGGTGGTCAGCCGAGCTGCTCGGCCAGCCCGAGGATGAAGCCCTCAGGGGTCCGCATGAAGCAGAGGCGGTAGTGGTCCTCGTACTGGGCGATCTCGTTGACGAGCTCCGCGCCGTGCCTGCGCAGGCGGGCGACGACGTCGTCGAGGCCTTCGACGGCGAACATGATGCGGCGGATGCCGAGCGCGTTCGTGGGCGCGTCGCGCGGCTCGGCTCGAACCGCCTCCGGCCGGTGGAACTTCGTCAGCTCGACGCGGCCGTGGCCGTCGGGCGTGCGGAGCATCGCGATGTCGGCGCGGACGTCGCCCAGCCCGATGACATCGCCCACCCACGGGCCCTCGACCTGCGTCTCGCCCTCGAGCTCCATGCCGAGCTCGCGGAAGAGCGCCTTGGCGGCCTCCATGTCCTCGACAACGATGAGCACGTTGTCCATCCGTCGCAGCGTCATGTCGTGTCTCCTGGTTCTGGCGGGCGGCGCCGGTCGCGGCCCCTTCGCTCGTTGAGCGGAGCCGATCGCACCCGCTCGACACCCGCACGGTCTAGGGTGCGCACGTGCTCGACCCCCCGGCGCCGCCATTGAACCCGACGCCGGTCGTGCACGTCTCGCCGGTGACGCCCCGGGCCGCGCCGCTGGACCTGGCGTCGGCCTCGCTCGGGCAGGACGGGACCAAGCTCAAGCTCGTGGTTCGAACGCGCGGCCGCTACCAGCCCGCGGCGCTCACGGGGCGACGGCGTGCGCTGTGCCTGGACCTCACGCACGGACAGTCACGGGAAACGGTTGCGCTCTGCGTCGCAAGCGTGCGCGGCCGATTGGTCCTGCGCCGCGACACCGCCGTCGTCGGCACGGTGTCCCGGAACGGGGGGAGGCTGACGGTGAAGTTCACGCCCGCCGACGCGGGACTGCCGTTCGGCTCGTTCCGGTGGTCGGTGCGCACCCGCTGGGGCGACCGCACGGACGCGCTGCCCCGCCGCGGCACGCTCGCGGCCCGCGCGCGCCTGCTCGCCACGCCCAGGTGCTTCGGCGCCGCCGCACTCGCGTCCGCGTGCCGCAACGAGAAGCTACGGACGGTCGTCAGCCCGACGCCGACCGAGGCCCTGCTCATCCCGGGCGCCCCGTGCACGGTGCTGGACGCGACGCCACTGCTCGCCCCTTGCCACTTCGGCGTCACGCCATCGCAGGCGCAGGAGACCGTCGCGCTGCTCGGTGACAGCCACGCGGAGCACTGGCGCGCCGCCCTCGACGTGGTCGCGCAGGCCAACCGCTGGCACGTGGTCGCGCTCACGCGCGGCGGCTGCCCGCTCACCGACACCCCGGTCCGTCACTACCCGGCAGCGCAGGCCGCCGAGTGCCAGGACTTCAACACCGCCGCCCGCCGCTGGCTCACCGACCACCCCGAGGTTCGCACGGTGTTCGTCGCCGCGCACGACCTGTCGCTGTTCGCCGGTGACGCGGTCGCCGGCTACCGGTCGGCGTGGCGGTCCCTCGCCCGAAGCGTGCAACGCATCTACGTGATCCGCGACACGCCGAGCCGGGTGAGCCTGG
This sequence comes from Solirubrobacter deserti, assembly GCF_003344625.1. Lineage (GTDB taxonomy): Bacteria > Actinomycetota > Thermoleophilia > Solirubrobacterales > Solirubrobacteraceae > Solirubrobacter > Solirubrobacter deserti. Next base: position 52,302 of record NZ_QPKJ02000012.1, read on the forward strand.
AGACCAGCGAGTGCGTGGAGCGCCTGCTGCGCGCACATGAGCCGATCGACTTCCACTGCGCCGAGCCGCGCGAGCTCGCTCTTCCGCCCGACCCGGAGGCCGAGGCCGCCCGCGCGCCCGGCGACGACCGCGTGCGGCTGCTCGACCTCTCGGACTTCATCTGCACGCCTGACCGCTGTCCACCCGTGGTCGGCGGCGTCCTCGTCCTCAAGGACCCGGACCACCTCACGCGCGCCTTCTCGACGACCCTCGGCCCCTACCTGCTGCGAGCGCTCGGCTGAACGCGGTGTCTCCTCCCGGCCACCCCTCTGCGTCGCCCGAGGACGTCGCGCGAATTCACGACCACTACCGGCGGCTGGTGGAGCGTGTCGGCGAACCGGAGCGCGAGCCGTTGTTCCTCGAGGCCCTCTCGGCCGGAGAGCAGGCGTTGTACGTGCTGATCGCGGCGTGCGAGCAGATCCAGCTCGGGGGCTTCGAGCAGCTGTTCGTCGTCGCGCCGGCGCTCGCGCCGCTGGCCCCCGACGCGGCGGCGCTGGTCAAAGCACGTCGGTTCCAGCGCCTGTTCGAGCAGGCCAACGCCGTCGCGTTCGACGAGCCGCCGCGCAAGCGTGCGTCGAGCGAGTTCCGCCGGATGGTGCGCGCCGTCGAGTCCAGCGGCGAGCGGCTCACGGCGCTCGACGAGGCTTTCGACGGGCTCATGGCCGATGCCCACGAGCGCATCGAGACCCACCTCGTGCGGTACGCAGAGAGCGTCCCGCACGAGTTCAAGGGCCTCGGCGAACGCTAGTCGAACACCTGGACGCCGATCGTCCCGGCCTGCAGGCCGCTCGTGTCGACCGTGTCCTGGCCGGCCAGCGTGTCGATCGCGAGCGTGTCCGCCGCTTCGGCGTGGCTGACGTTGACGGTGTGGGCGAGCCCGGTGAGCGTCGCCGTTCCCGCCACCACGATCTGGCCGGTGAGCGTGAGCGCGTCGTGGTCGGGCGTCGCGTCGACGGTGACCCGGTCCGGTTGGCCGTCTCCGCCCGCGGTGATCGGCAGCGGCGCGAGGCTGACGTCGACGAGCTGCGTCGGCGTGCGCCGCAGGTCGCCGACCGAGAACGTGTCCGCGCCGCCGCCCAGCACGGCGTCGACCTCCTCGAGATTGGTCAGCGCCATCACGGTGCTGCCGGTGCTGTGGGTCAACCGCAGCGCGCGGCCGTCGGCCTTCAACACGGACGCCTCGGACGCGTTCGAGCCCTCGAAGAACAGCGAGTCGCGGCTCTCGCCGCCGTCCACGACGTCACTTCCGTCCCCCGAGCGCCAGCTGAAGCGGTCGAAGTTGCCGCCGAGCTTCGCGACGTCGTGCCCCGCCCCGCCGCGGACGTCGTCGAACCCGTCGCCGCCGAGCAGGGTGTCGTCGCCCGGCCCGCCCAGCAGCGTGTTGTCGCCGCTGCCGCCGGCGAGGGTCAGGGTCATGGTCGCGACCGAGGCGCTGACGATGTCGTCACCGGCCGCGCCGTCCACCACGAGCCGGTCCGCGACTTCAGCACCCTCGAAGGTCACGTAGGTGGGCCCGAGAACGCCGAACGCCCCGATCGAGATTTGATCGTCGTCCTCACCGCCGGCGATCGTGATCCGGTCCGCGCCCGCTCCGAGCGCAGCCGCCACCTGGAACGTGTCCGTCGCCGACAGGTCACCGACGCTCAGCACGTCGCTCGCGTCCGTGCCCGCGATGCGCACGATCCCCACCCTGTCCAGCTCCGCCTCGAACTTGCCGCTCACACGGACCGTCTCGTCCACCGCCGCGAGCTCGAACCGGCCCCCTTCGAGCGCGAGCGTCCCGACGTCGTTCACGCGCACGCTGTCGAACCGCGAGCGCGGGACCAGGAACTCCGGGTCGCCGTCGCGACCGAAGTCCACTTCCAGGCGGGCGCCCCGCAGGACGAGCCCGGCCTCCTCCGCGTCGCGCACCACAAGCGTGCGCCCGTCGAAGGTGATGTCCGCCGCCGCCGCCGGCGGAGCGAGGATGGCGAGCGCGCCCAGCGCACCCGCGAGGGATCGGCTGAACCTCATGCTCCGCCAGACGACGCGTCGGCGCTCCGCATTCCCGCCCAGCGCGCGGGGAATGCCCGTTCCGCGCGAGGCGTCTCCAGGGTGTGCGCATTCTCGTCACCACGACCGGGTCAGCCGGCCACTTCGGGCCCTTGCGGCCCTTCCTCGAGGCGATCCGCGACGCCGGGGGCGAGGTGCTCGTGGCGACCCGAACGTCCTCGGCCGAGGCGGTCGCCGCCGCCGGCTATGCGACGTGGCCGCTGGCCGAACCCCCTGCCGCGGAGCGCTCCGCGATCTTCGCCTCCACGCGCGGGCTCGCGCCCGTGCAGGCCAACGAGCGGGCGCTCACCGAGGTGTTCGCCGGCCTCGACGTGCATGCGGCGCTCCCGGGCATGTTCGACGCGATCAGCGCCTGGAGCCCGGACGTCGTGCTGTCGGAGGCGGGCGAGTTCGCGGGCCGGCTGGCGGGCGCGCACGTGGGGCTGCCGTTCGTGAAGGTCTCGATCTCCCAATACGCGGTCGAGGAGGAGCTGCTGGAGCAGACGGACGCCGCGTTGGCGCGCGCTCGCGACGCGCACGGGCTGCGGTCACCGGACCGGGAAGCGCTCGCCCACTTCACGTTGATGCCGCAAGTACTGGAGCAGCCGGCCCGGCCCGGGCCGCCGGAGCTGCGGCGCTTCCGCGAGCGCGACGCCCGCACCGGCGGACGCGGTCTCGCGCACCCCGATCCGCTGGTGTACTTGACGTTCGGCACGGTGGCCCCGCAGCGCGAGTTCTTCCCGGACCTCTACCGGGCGGCCATCGACGCGCTGGCGGCGCTGCCGGTCCGGCTGCTCGTCACCGTCGGGCGCGACCGCGATCCGCAACAGCTCGGGTCCGTCTCCGCCAACGTGCGCGTCGAACGCTGGGTCGAGCAGGCGAACGTCCTGCGCGACGCCTCGGCGGTGGTCTGCCACGGCGGGAGCGGGACGGTCCGCGGGGCGCTCGCGGAGAGCGTCCCGCTCGCGGTGCTGCCCATGTTCGCCGACCAACCGCACAACGCGGCGCGCGTCCACGAGCTCGGCGCGGGCATCGCCGTCGGCGGGATCGACGAGCTCGCCGGCGCCGTCCGGACGCTGCTCGCCGACGAGCGCTACGCCGCCCGGGCGGCGGTCGTCGCCGACGAGATCCGCGCGCTGCCGACGGTCGACGCCGCCGCGCAGCAGCTCATCGACCCGTAGTCAGCCGGCGGGGGAGAACACGTCCGGCGCGCTCAGGCGCTCCAGGTCCGCGGCGCGGTCGTCGGGCTGCTCCTGCGAGCGCCGCTCGGCGGCGACGCGTTCGCGGTACAGCGACACCTCGCGCTCGATCGTGTCCTCGTCCCAGCCCAGCGGCTCGGCCATCAGCCGCGCGGCCGGCTCGGCGGCCTCGAGCCCGCGGTCCCACGTCTCGATCGAGATCCGCGTGCGGCGCGTCAACACGTCGTCCAGATGGAGCGCGCCCTCGTGGGAGGCGGCGTAGCGCACCTCCACCGCGAGGTAGTCGTCCGCGCCCGGCAGCGGCTTGCCGAGCGTCGGGTCCTCGTGGATCAGCTCGAGCAGCTCCTCGGTCATGGTCCCGTAGCGGCGCAGCAGGTGCTCGACGCGCGCGACGTGCACGCCGGAGTCCGCCGCGACGCGCCCGCGCCGGTTCCACAGCGCCTGGAAGCCGTCGGCGCCGACCAGCGGCGTGACGTGGGTGGCGGAAGGCGGGACGTGGCGGTCCAGGCCGCGCGCGGCGGCGTCGATCGCGTCGCGCGCCATCACGCGGTAGGTCGTGTACTTGCCGCCCGCGACCGCGACCAGCCCGGGCACGGGCACCGCCACCATGTGCTCGCGCGAGAGCTTGGACGTGGACTCGGACTCGCCCGTCAGCAGCGGCCGCAGCCCGGCGTACACGCCCTCGACGTCCTCGCGCGTCAGCGGCTGGTTGAGCACTGCGTTGACGTGCTCGAGCACGTAGTCGATGTCCGAGGCCGACGCGGCGGGATGCGCCTTGTCGAGGTTCCAGTCGGTGTCGGTAGTGCCGACGATCCAATGCCGGCCCCACGGAATCACGAACAGCACGCTCTTCTCGGTGCGCAGAATCAGCCCGGTGTCCAACTGCAGGCGGTCCTTCGGGACGACGAGGTGGATGCCCTTGGACGCGCGCACCTGGAACTTGCCGCGCTCGCCGACCAGGTGCTGGACATCGTCGGTCCACACACCGGTCGCGTTCACCACTTCCCGCGCGCGGACGTCGAACTCGTGCCCGCCCGCCATGTCCCGCACGCGCACGCCCGTCACGCGCTCGCCCTCGCGCAGGAAGCCGGTGACGCGCGCGTTGGAGGCGACCACCGCGCCCAGCGCCGCGGCGGTGCGCGCGACGGTCAGCGTGTGGCGGGCGTCGTCGACCTTGGCGTCGTAGTACTGGATCGCGCCCACGAGCGCGTCCTTTCTGAGCGCCGGTGCGATCTTCAGCGCGCCGCGGCGCGTGAGGTGCCGGTGGCGCTTGAGCCCCTGGTGACCGCCCAGCGTGTCGTACAACGCCAGTCCGGCGCCGATGTAGAACCGCTGCCACCACTCGCTCAGCGGCACCATGAACGGCACGGGGGAGACCAGGTGCGGCGCGAGCGTGTTCAGCAGCAGCGACCGCTCCCGCAGCGCCTCGCGCACGAGCCCGAAGTCCTTCTGCTCGAGGTAGCGCAGGCCGCCGTGCACGAGCTTGCTCGACCGCGAGGAGGTGCCCGAGGCGAAGTCCCGCGCCTCCAGCAGCGCCACCGAGAGCCCGCGCGTGGCCGCGTCCAGCGCCGAACCGGTCCCGACCGTGCCCCCGCCGATCACCACCACGTCGAACACCTCGGATTCCAGGCGCGACAGGTCGCGGCGGCGTTGCTCGGGACCAAGACGGCTACGGTCGTGCAAGAGCGGGCTCCAAAGAAGAGTAGGTTTCTTCCATTGGGAGGCTAGCGAGAGGAGAGACTCGTATGAGCGGTACCCGTCGTTGGGGCTGGCAGCGATCAGTGCTCGGCGAACATGTCGCGGAGTTCCTCGGTACGTTCATCATCATCCTGCTGGGCTGCGGGGTGGTGGCCATGGCGGTCGCGGCGCTCAACCAATCCGGGCGCGGCGAGCTCATCTTCGCCGCGAGCGGCGACTGGTTGCTGATCACCTGGGGCTGGGGCTTCGCCGTGTGCTTTGCGGTGTACGTCGCCGGCGGTGTGTCCGGCGCCCACCTGAACCCGGCGGTGACGCTCGCGCTCGCGTGGCGGCGTGGCTTCCCGTGGGGCAAGGTGCCCGGCTACATCGTCGCGCAGGTGCTCGGCGCGTTCGCGGGCGCGGCGGTCGTGTACTTGAACTACCGGTACGCGATCATCTCCTACGAGTCGGCGAACGACATCAACCGCGGCGCCGAGAACAGCGTTCCGACGTACAGCATCTTCGGCACGTTCCCGGCGCCGTACTACGAGAACTGGTTCGGCCCGTTCCTGGATCAGGTGATCGGCACCGCGATCCTGGTGGCGTTCGTCTTTGCCGTCACCGACGAGTACAACGCGCCGGTCAAGGCCAACCTGGCGCCGCTGATCGTCGGCTTCATCGTCGTTGCCGTCGGCATCTCGTTCGGCGCCAACGCGGGCTACGCGATCAACCCGGCGCGCGACTTCGGCCCGCGCTTCTTCGCCTGGATCGCCGGCTGGGGGGAGGTCGCCATGCCCGGCAACTACGGCAACGTGAACACGTACTTCTGGATCCCGATCCTCGGGCCGATCGTCGGCGCCGGCATCGGAGCGGCGATCTACGACTTCCTGATTCGCAACACGCTGATCGCGCGCGGCATCACGCCGGACCCCGACGTTTCCGAAGAGGGCCGCACCGCGGTCGACTGAGTGAGGAGAACCAGTGGCTGACTACATCGGCGCCATCGACCAGGGCACGACGAGCACGCGCTTCATCGTGTTCGACAAGGACGGCAACATCGTCACCGTCGACCAGCGCGAGCACGAACAGATCACGCCCAAGGCGGGCTGGGTCGAGCACGACGCCAAGGAGGTCTGGCGGCGCACGCGCGAGGTGATCGGCGGCGCGCTCGCGAACTCGGACCTCGAGGCGGGGGACATCGCGGCCGTCGGGATCACCAACCAGCGCGAGACGACAGTCGTGTGGGACCGTGAGACCGGCGAGCCGGTCTACAACGCGATCGTCTGGCAGGACACGCGCACCGACCAGATCGTGCGCGAGCTCGGCGACGCCGACCAGCTGCGCGACGTCACCGGCCTGCCGCTCTCCACCTATTTCAGCGGCCCGAAGATCAAGTGGATCCTCGACAACGTCGACGGCGCCCGCGAGCGCGCGGAGAAGGGCGAGCTCGCGTTCGGGACGATGGACTCGTGGGTGGTCTGGAACCTCACCGGCGGCGAGCAGCACATCACCGACGTGACCAACGCGTCGCGCACGCTGCTGATGAACCTGGAGACGCTCGACTGGCACGAGCCGTCGCTGGAGCTGCTGGGCATTCCGCGCTCCATGCTGCCGGAGATCAAGTCGAGCTCGGAGGCCTACGGCGACGTGAAGGGCACCGCGATCGGCGGCACCCCGATCGCCGGCATCCTCGGTGACCAGCAGGCCGCGCTGTTCGGCCAGACGTGCTTCGACCGCGGCGACGCCAAGAACACCTACGGCACGGGCTCGTTCCTGCTGGTGAACACGGGCGAGGAGATCGTCCAGACCGAGAAGCTGCTCACCACCGCGGCCTACAAGCTCGGCGACGGCAAGGCCGCCTACGCGCTGGAGGGGTCGATCGCCGTCACCGGCGCGCTGATCCAGTGGCTGCGCGACCGCCTCAAGATCATCGACTCTGCCCCCGAGGTGCAGGACCTGGCCAAGACCGTGGACGACAACGGCGGCGTGTACTTCGTGCCCGCGTTCTCCGGGCTCTTCGCCCCGTACTGGCGCGACGACGCGCGCGGCGTGATCGTCGGCCTGACCGCCTATGCGAACCGCGGGCACATCGCCCGGGCGGCGTTGGAGGCGGCTGCGTGGCAGTCGCGCGAGGTGGTGGACGCGGCCAACGCCGTCGCCGACGTCCCGTTCACCGACCTGCGCGTGGACGGCGGCATGACCGGCAACGACCTGCTGATGCAGTTCCAGGCCGACGTGCTCGGCGTGCCGGTGATCCGCCCGAAGGTGACCGAGACGACCGCGCTCGGCGCGGCGTACGCCGCCGGGCTGGCCACCGGGTTCTGGGCGTCGCAGGACGAGCTGCGCGAGCGCTGGGCCGAGGACAAGCGCTGGGAGCCGCAGATGGACGAGGGCGAGCGCGAGGCGCAGTACGCGCGGTGGAAGAAAGCGGTCGAGCGCAGCCTAGATTGGACTGAGTGAAGACGATTGGAGTTCGCCACGCAGGTGAGACGACGTTCGACGGTGACCCGGATGCCGTGTACGAGATCGGGTCGCTGACCAAGCCGTTCACCGCGCGGCTGCTCGCGCTGCTGGTCGACGAAGGGCTCGTCACGCTCGACGAGCCCGTCGTCGACGGCCGCGCGTTCACGTTCCGGCAGCTCGCCGAGCACCGCTCGGGGTTGCCGCGGCTGCCGAAGAAGACCGGCCGCTGGAACCGGCGCGACCCATACGCCGAGTTCACGGACGAGGTCATGCCGAGCGTGATCGCGGCGACGACGCCGAAGCACGAGCCCGGCACGGAGATGGTGTACTCGAACTTCGGCTACGGCCTGCTCGGCTACGCGCTCGCCCAGCGCGCGAGCACGAGCTACGCCGAGCTCGTCCGCGCCCACATCACGCAGCCGCTCGAGATGACGCAGACGGCGCTCGACACGCCGGGCCTCGTCCAGGGCCGCGACTTCTTCGGCCGCGCCACGCCGCCCTGGCACCTCGCGGCGCTGGCCGGCGCCGGCGGCCTGCGCTCCACGGCGAGCGACATGCTGCGCTTCCTCGCGGCGGAGGCCGAGCGCCCGTCGCTTGCCTGGCGCAAGGCGCCGGGCAAGCACCAGATGTGGATGCACGATGGCGGCACGGGCGGCTTCCGCTCGTTCGCGGTCATCAAGGCGGACACGCAGGTGATCGTGCTCCACGCGAAGGCGCGCCGCGTCAACGGCGACGCGTTCAAGGCGCTGCGCGCGGCGGAGGCTCAGCGGTCGACGACCGCGGTGACCTCCGGTCATGTCCGCGGCTCCCAGCGGATCGAGCGGCGGGCGAGCGCGAGCGCGATGACCGTCCAGGCCGCCAGCACGAGCAGCGGCTCGGCCGCCTGACTCCCCGTCTCGGCGAAGCTCAGGGTCGTCGCGGTGGCGTCCGGGCCGTCGAGGCCGAACCAGCCGACGCGGATCAGGTCCGACATCGCGGCGCCGGGGGTGAGGGAGAGCAGCTCGCGCAGCGCGTCCGACATGCCGGGGATCGAGCTGGTCATCGGCCCGACCGAGGCCAGCAGGATCAGCGGCAGACTGGTCAGCTGCGCCGACTCGGCGCTGCGCGTCCACGCGGCCGTCCAGAACGCGAAGGCGCTGAACGTGGCGATCACCAATACGACCAGCACCGCGTAGAGCAGCGGGTTCACCGGCAGCGGTTGGCCGAGCGCCGCGGCCAGCGGGACGACGATCGTCGCCACGAGCAGCGTGCTCAGCGCACCCGGCATGGCGATGCTGACGAGCAGCTCGACCTCCCGCGCCTCGCCGGTGCGCATGCGCTTGAGGACGAGCTCGTCGCGGCGATTGACGAACTGCGAGAGAACGTTGTAGTAGATCGTGAACAGCGAGGCGACGAGGAAGCCGGTCGTGATGGTGCGGGCCCCGAGGGCCTCGTCGCCGCGGTCGCCGGTGAACAGCAACGCCAGCGGAAGCAGCGGGAACACCGCGGCGTAGAAGAACGCCAGCCGGTTGCGCGAGAGCAGGACCACGTTCCAGCGCGTCAGGTTCGCGGTTCGCCGCGGCGAGAAGGTGGTCATCGCGGGCTCCCGGGCTCGGTGCCGTCGGCGATCGAGAGGAAGACGGCCTCGAGGCTGGCGGTGCGCGCGTCCAGGTGCTCGAGCGTGATCTCGTGGTGCTGCGCCCAGCTCAGCAGGTCCAGCAGCGAGCGCTGCAGCGCGTCGGTCTCCAGCGTCGTGCGCCCGTGGTCGCGGACGATCCGGGTGACGCCGGCGAGATCGCGGGGAAGGTCTTCGGCGCCGCTGAAGGTGATCGTCGACGGGTGCCCCTCGGCGATCTCGTCCGGCGTGCCCGAGCGGACGATGCGCCCGGCGTGCATGATCTCCAGCCGGTCGGCCAGCGCCTCGGCTTCTTCGAGGTAGTGCGTCGTGAGCAGCACCGTGGCGCCGCCGTCGCGCAGGTCGGACACGACGCGCCAGACCGCGCGCCGGCTCTCGGGGTCCAGCCCGGTGGTGGGCTCGTCGAGGATGACCAGCTCAGGGCTGCCCATGAGCGCGCAGGCGACCTCGACCCGCCGGGCCTCGCCGCCGGACAGGGCGAGCATGCGCACGTCGGCCCGCTCGTGGAGCGACAGCAGCGCGAGCATCTCGTCGACCGGACGCGGGGCGGTCAGCGTGCCGCCCCACTGGCGCAGCGTCTCGCGCACGGTCAGGTCGCCCGAGAAGCCGCTGCGCTGCAGCAGCACCCCGGTGCGCCGGCGGAGCGTGCCGCGGTCGGCGACGGGGTCCAGGCCCAACACGCTGACGGTGCCGCCCGTTGCCGGGGCAAGACCCTCGATCACCTCGAGGGTCGACGTCTTCCCGGCGCCGTTGGTGCCCAGCAGCGCGGTGATCGATCCGGCGGCCACTTCGAGGTCAACCCCGCGGACGGCCTCGTACGCCGACGGGCCGCGGCCGTAGGTCCGCCGCAGCCCGCGCACTTCGATCGCGGACGCACTGCTGGAGAGCGTCGGCGCCGCCGGTGCTCGAGAGGCTTGAATGATCGCCATGGTGCGAGAACTTACGGACCGTCTCGTCTCGTGTCAAGACGCTCCGTCTCGTCTTGTCATGGACGGTGACAATACGCGCCGTCTCGTTGCGGACTATGCTGCGCCGGATGCCCGACCATGCCCCCGATCCGCTCCGGCGCAACGAGCGGTCACGCCAGGCCATCCTCGACGCGTCGATCGCGCTGATCGGGGAGCTCGGGTACGACAAGGTCTCGATCGAGGCGATCGCCCGGCGAGCGGGCGTCGGCAAGCAGACCATCTACCGCTGGTGGTCCTCGAAGGGCGCGGTCGTGCTCGAGGCCGCGACCCACAGCCTCGATCCCGTGGTCTCGTTCCCGGACACCGGTGACTTCGCCGCCGATCTGCGCACCCAGCTCCGAGGGATCCTCAAGCTGATCGCGAACACGGGCTTCGGCTCGGCCTACCGCGGGCTGATCGCGGCCGGCCAGTCCGACCCCGAGCTGTTGAGCGCGCTGTTCGACCAGATCATCGAGCCGAACGTGCAGGCGTTCGGCCGGCGGGCCGCCCTGGCCCAGGAACGCGGCGAGCTGCGTGACGACGCCGACGTGCAGGCGCTGCGCGACGTGGTGTACGGCTTCGTCGAGTACCGGCTGATCCACGCCATGCCGATCAAGCCCCGGCACATCGACGCCTTGCTGAAGATCGCGTTCGACGGCGTGCGCTGACTCAGCTTCGGTGGTACTCGATCTCGTCGACGAGCGTCGCCTGCGGCGTGACCGGCGCCAGCCCGTCGAGCCACGCCGGGAACCAGGCGTTGGCGAACAGGTGCATCGGGGCCTTCGGCACGCCCGCGCTCCAGGTCCGCAGGAGCACGCCGTCGACCAGGAAGCGGACGCGCCCGTTGCCCCAGCGGATCGTGTAGTCGTGGGCCGCCGCGGTCGGGTCGAACCCGAGCGTCCGCGTCTCGGTGTGCGTCTGGCGGCCGCCGGCGTAGGTCGAGAACATCACGCGGCCCGACGGGTCGTTGAAGATCTCGATGTCGATCTCGGCGGCGTAGTCGGGCGCGGCGTACAGGAAGAAGCCGGTGATCGACGAGGGCGCGTTCGCCACCTGCACCCGCGCGCGGGCCGTGCCGGAGCTGTACTGCTGCTGGCTGCGGATCTCCCCGCCGTCGGTCGTGCCGTCCGGAAGGGTGAGCGCGAGCGCCCCGCCGGCGACCGAGACGTTCGGCGCCGTCAGCGCGCTCCGGCCCAGCTGGTGCTGCCCGACCGCCCAGCGGGTGGTGTCGAACGTGTCGAAGCCGTCTCGGAAATCACCGGCGGCGGCGTGAGCGGCGGAGGGGAGGACGAGCATGGCCAGGACGGCAACCACAAGAGAGCGCAGCATGCTCTCTGCGTCGTCCCTCCGGCCGCGAAGGTTCACAATCGGTCCGCGGTCTAGGAAGGTTGTCCAGACGCGGTGTGTCCGCGCTGCGCGCGCCGATACGCGCGCGAGTCAGCCGGCGTCCAGCGCCGCGAGCTCGTCCGAGGAGAGCTCGAGGTCGGCGGCGGCCGCAGAGTCCGTGATCGACTCGGGGCGCTTGGCGCCCGGGATCGGGATCACGCACTCGGATTGCGCGAGCTCCCACGCGAGCGCGACGCGCTGGGCGCTGACCCCGTGGCGGTCGGCGATCTCCTTGAACGCGGGGTGCTTGTCGGCGAGGCCCTTGGCGCTGGTGAGCCCGCCGAGCGGCGACCAGGGCAGGAAGGCGAGGCCGAGCTCCTCGCACACGTCGATCTCGGGCCGGCTGGAGCGGAAGGCGGGCGAGAACTCGTTCTGGACGCTCACGAGCGCGTCGCCCAGGATCGAGTGGGCGAGGCGGATCTGGTCCGGGTTGGCGTTGGAGAGCCCGACCATGCGGACCTTGCCGGAGTCGTAGACCTCCTTCAGCGTCCCGAGGATGTCGGCGTAGTCGCGGTTCGGGTCGGGGCGGTGGTGCTGCCAGAGCGCGAGCTGGTCGACGCCGAGCCGCTGCAGCGACGCGTCGACCGCGCTGCGCAGGTGCTCGGGGGAGCTGTCGGTGGCCCAGCCGCCTCCCTCGGTCCGCGTGTGCCCGGCCTTGGTGGCGAGCAGGACTTCCGAGCGCAGGCCGAGCTCGTCGAGCAGTCCGGCGATCAGCCGCTCGTTCTCGCCCTGGGCCTTGGCGCCGAGCTCCTCGCCGGGGCCGTAGGCGTCCGCCGTGTCGAACAGGCGCACGCCCGCGTCCACCGCGGCGCGGACCGTGGCGGCCAGCTGCTCGCGCGGTTGCGCGCCGGTCTGGTCGAAGGTCATCAGGCCCAGGCCGATCGCGCCCACGCGCTCGCGCCCGACGGTGTCATTGCCGATCTCTCGAAGCTTCATCGAGCCTGGTCCTTCCCGGCGGGCGTGGCCGTCACGCGCCAGGAGCTACGGCGAGGGCGGAGGGGAGTACACCGGCCCGTCCGGCGTGCTCGTGTTGGGCTCGGGCGCGGTGGACTCCGACGTGTTCGCGGCGGCGTTGGCGACCTTGCCGGGCAGGGAGAGCGCCTGCTCCATCTTGAGCAGGTTGTCGAGCAGCGCCTGGCCGCGCAGCTCGGCGGCGGCCTGCGCTCGCACCCACGCGTCGATCCCGGCCAGCTCGGCCGACCCGAGCGCCGTGCCGAGCTGCGCCTGCGCGCGCAGCGCCCCGACGCCGTTGGTCATCGCCGTGCGCAGCTGGCCGACCTGCGTCGCGAGCTGTGCCCGGATGGCGCCGAGTGCGGCCGCGTCCTTGACCGTGTCGGCCAGCGGGCCCTTGGACGCCTTCAGCCACAGCGCCAGGTTGTCGGCCAGCTGCTCCATCTTGGCCGCGTTCATGCCGGTGACGGCGACGTCGCGGCCGAGGATCTCCACGACGCGCCCGCCGTGCTTGCCGAAGTCCTTGATCGCGCCCACCAGCGCCGTGCCCTCCGCGCCGCGCTCGATCGCCGCGAACGCCTTGTCGAGGAAGTGGCCTTCGCCGAGGATCGCGGTGAAGCGCTGGCCCGGCCAGATGCTCGCCGCCGCCGGGTCGATCTTCACGCCCGCCTCGGCGAGCTTCTCGAGGTCGGACTTCACGCCGGCGGCGGCCGCGCGCTCGGTCACCCACGTGCGGATCGAGCCGCCGGTGCCGTACATCGTGTCGCTGGAAGCGAGCACCTCGGCCTGCGTGCGCCCGATCTTCTGGATCAGCGCGGCCTTCTCGGCCTCGGAGCCGCCGTCGGCCTCGAGCTTGGCGAGCGCCGCCGACCACTCGTCCATGCGCTTCTGCAGCGCGCCGATCTGGTCCTTGCCGAGTGGCTGCCAGGTCTTGTTGAGCGCGCCGCCGGCCTCGGCTTCGATCGACTTCATCAGCGCCTCGTCGCCCGCCTTCTGCGCCTGGTGGTAGCGGCGCGAGTAGGTCAGCGCCTCCTCGAAGCGCGCCGCCTCGCGCTCGATCGCCGCGCGCGCCTGCGGCGTGAGCCCCTTCACCACGTCCTGCAGGTGCATGCGCGCGGGGTTCACGGCCGCGTCGAGGTCCAGGACGCTCTCCAGCTCGGCGCGCGTGACGCCCGCGCGGCGGGAGATGAACTCCAGCGCGCGGTCGGCCTGCTGTGCGGCCTCCCGGCCGACGGTGGAGATGTCGACGTCGGAGGTCGCCGCGGACGTGCCGGTCTGGACGGCCTTGGACTCGCCCTTGGACGCCGCCTCCATCCACGCCTGCATCTCGCGCACGAGGCCGGAGCGCCAGGCGTCCAGCTCAGCCGCGATCGGATGCCCTTCGCCGAGCGTCTTGGTGACCGTCTTCCAGCCGCCGGCCCGCTTGAGCGCGCCCGCGTAGCCGAACTGGTCGATCGCGGCGCGCATCACCGTCGCGCGCTCGGCCGGTTCGAGCTTGGCGAAGTCGGCCAGCTTGGTCACGAGGCCCTCGACGGCGGCCGCGTCCTTGCCCAGGCCCGCCGCGGCGAGCAGGCGCTTGCCGGACTCGGTCTCCTTGCCGACGAGCGTGGCGAGCTCCTCGGCGCTCTTGCCGGAGGCCTTCACGGTGGCGTCGATGCCGGCCTCGGCCAGCGACTTCTCGATCGCGAGCACCTTGGCGGCGTGCTCGCCGCCGCCGAGCGCCTCCTTGAGGGTCGCGGTCGCCATCTTGCCCGCGCCCGCCTCGGCCGCCTCCAGCAGCTTGGCGCCCGGGCCGAGCGCCTTGCTCGCGGCCGAGAAGATGCCGACGCCCGCGTCGATGAACGCGAGCGCGGAGTCCATCACGGCCTGGAACAGCGCGCTGTCGACCTGCTCCTCGGTGACGATGTCGTTGCGCGTGTCGCCCGAGCGGGCGCCGTGGGCCTTCGCCTTGTCGAGGTAGTCCTCGATCGAGAGCGCGGCGTTGCCGACGCTGGCGCCGATGCCGACGGCGACCGCGATGAACGTCGCCATGCCTGCCGTGGCGAACTCGGCGACCAGGAACGCGGCCGCCGACAGCGCACCGAGCGCCAGCGAGCGCAGGACCTTGCCCATCTCGTGGCCCTCGACGTCGCGCTGGATGATCGCCTTCTCCAGCTCGCCCGCGAACGGCCCCGCGCCCATCAGCTGCTGGTGGACGGGGATGAAGTCGCGGTAGTCGAGGTCGTCGCCGACGAGCGGCACGGCCTCGTCGATCTTGGACCCCATGCTGGTGAGCGCGGTGCCCAGCTGGGCGCGCGCCTTGCCCGTGTCCTGCTTGGCGAAGTCCTTCGCCGCGCCCGCCTCGCCGCCGCTGACGATCGCGAACACCGCGGGCGACTCGGCGAGGATCTTCTTGACGCCGTGGTCGAGCGTGTCGTAGTGCTGCTTGACCTCGTTGTAGTCCTTGAACTCGCCCTCGCGGCCAACCGGCGCGCCCTTCATCGACGGCGGCTTCTCGGGGTCGAAGGTCGCGTCGACCTCCACCTCGGAGTCGAAGTCCCGGCGGTAGCCGCCGAGGCGCGTCTTGGTGTTGCGGCCGACCTTGATCTGCTTGGCCTTGGCCATGCCGTCCTGCCACAGCGCGACCTTCTCGGCCAGCAACTGGGCCTTGCGCACGGCGAGGTCCTGGTCGGCGGTCGTCTCGGCCGCCGCGGGATCGGTCCCCGCGGTCACGCCGACCGCCTCCATCTGCGCCGTCACATAGTCGCGGTTGGACTGCAGGTTGTTGAGCACCCGCCCCTCGACCGCGGCCTTGAACTCCTTGCGCACGCCGTCGAACGCCTTGTTGTCGAACAGCGTCGGGTCGCGCTTGGCGCTGGCGATGAACAGCGGCGCGTTCTGCTTGGCCACCGCGGCCAGGTCCGGCATCGACTCCCACACCACCGTCGCCCCGAACCCCGGCTTGCCGTGCAGCCGTTGGATCTCGGCCAGCTTCTGCTCGGTCGTCGCCGTGTCCAGGTCGATGTCGATGTCGTGCTTGAACTCGGCGAAGTCGGTCAGGATGTTGCGCGCGAGCAGGCGCGAGACGGCCGCGTTGCCCGCGCCGGCGCTGAGCCCGCGGACGGCGGCGGCGCGCTGCTGGGGGCCGAGCGCCGCCAGGCCGGCGGGGCCGGTCGTCGAGGCGAGCGGGGCGGGAGCTGCCGTGGGGGCCGGCGTGATGGCCGGGGCCGGCTGGGATACGACCTCGACATCACGCTGACTCACGAGTGCGAATCTACGCGGGTGGTGAGGCGCCCGTCAATGCGCTCGACCGGCTCTTTCGGTGGGGGCTATCCGTACCACCGGACGGAGTCGGGCAAGATGCGCGCATGGACGTCGTGATCGACACCGACCCGGGGATCGGAACCGTGGGCGTGGATCCGGAGGACAGCCTGGCGTTGGCGCTGGCGTTCGCGTCCGGTGAGCTCGACGTCCGGGCGGTCACCTGCGTCCAAGGCAACGTTCCGGTCCGCCATTCGTTCGCGAGCGCTGCCCGGGTGCTCGAGCTGCTCGACCGACAGCATGTTCCACTCGCGGCCGGGCACGAGCGACCACTCGGCGGCGCGGCCCGCCACGAGCAGTTGCGCCGGCTCGCCGAGAGCGGTCGCCGGGCCCGGGTGCTGCCCGCAGCGGAAGGACCACTCGCCGAGCCGCGCGCGGTCGAGTTGATCGTTCGCACGGCGCGCGAGCACGCACCGCTGACGGTGATCGCGATCGGCCCGTTGACGAACCTCGCGTCCGCGCTGCTGGCCGACCCTTCGCTGCCCGACCGTCTGGAGCGCGTCGTGGTCATGGGCGGCGCGTTCGAAACCCCGGGCAACGTCACGCCGACGGCCGAGTTCAACTTCTTCATGGACCCGGAGGCGGCGAACGTCGTTCTCGCGTCCGGTCTTACGCCCGTCCTGCTCGGGCTCGACATCTGCCACCGGACGCACCTGACGCCCGAGCAGCTCACCCAGGTCGGCTTCCACAGTCCGTTCGGACGCTTCCTGCGTCGCGTGTCC
This sequence comes from Solirubrobacter deserti, assembly GCF_003344625.1. Taxonomy (GTDB): domain Bacteria; phylum Actinomycetota; class Thermoleophilia; order Solirubrobacterales; family Solirubrobacteraceae; genus Solirubrobacter; species Solirubrobacter deserti. Next base: position 68,632 of record NZ_QPKJ02000012.1, read on the forward strand.
GACGAGTGGCTGCACGGCAGCGACGACGGGCCGCACCTCTACGACTCGCTCGCCGTCGCGTGCGCCGTCAACTCCGACCTGTTCGAGTACACACCGGCGCTGGTTCACGTGGAGACCGCAAGCGAGCCGCTGGCCGGCACGAGCGCAGCCTGGCTCCCGGGGCGCGCGTCCGCGTGGTCGCGTCCAGACCGGCCGGACAACGCGCTGATCGCCACCGACGTGGACCTCGAAGCGTTCGAGTCCCTCTTCGGTGCGCGCGTGCTCGCGCGACTGTGAGTCGAACGCCACCGCGTGCGAGTTCTACGTCTGGAGCGCGGGGGCGACAACGAGCTCAGTGA
>NZ_QPKJ02000099.1 GCF_003344625.1 Solirubrobacter deserti
AACCTTTAAAGAATCGAACCAAGCATAGAGTTATGTATTTATTTACATACAAGAATAAATATATTTAAAACATTAAATATACATACATGTAATCCTTGCGATGTAGCTTTCCTTCGAGCTCCTCAAATGTGAAGCCTCCGACGATAGTCCACACGAACACAAGACCTCACGAATCCTTGCAACTTCTCAACGAGGAAGAGGCAAGCTATGAGAGGGGAGAGGGAGCTCACGAAAAGGGGAGGGAAGCCTTGGGATTTTCGGCCCTAGGGTTTTCTCTCTCTAAAAGTGTGCCTCTCTCTTTCTTAAGGCTCAAGTGACTTAGTGCTAGCTTGACCATAGCCTCATATTTATAGAGAACCACTAGGGTTTCTAATAAATATTAATTTCTAATTAATTAAAGCTCCACTAATTATTAACTATTAATAATTAGAAATAAGCTTAATTAATATTTAGAAATTCCCCAACTCAATTAATTCAAGAGACTCTCTTATGCTCTTTGTTTGTGTGTGACCCGTCGGGTTCACCCTTAACCTAGCAGCGGACAGGGACATCTCTATGTCTCCTAAAAATGGAAACTTTCCATTTTAAGGTTCGATTGGAACTATTCCAATTTTGCCCTCATTGATAACAACTTATCAATAGGCCTTCACTGGTCATGAGTGACCTCTAGCAACATATCATGACGTACCCTAGGTTTAGGTGAATAGCAGAACTATGTGAACCCTTCGTGTTACTTAATCCTTCATCCCCTAATGTCACAGTTAAGATAATAGGTATGGTTTAGTAGTCAAACCCTATCTTAACAATCTTGATATCTGTTCCACAAAATATAATCTCAATAAGGTAACTGCAGTGAAACCCTTTTCACTGTTTACCTATTACTCTGGCCAGAGATTCCCATTGATGATTATCTTTGTGAACTTATCTTGACATTCTCTCTCATCGACTGAGAGTGATGATCCCTTATCGCACACTCACCCATCTTCATACATAACTCACTAGAGCCAATGAGCACCGGATTACCCCCTTTAAAAAGGCAGTACAAGATACTATCAAACTCTAGCAACCTATGCATAAGACAGCTGTGGTGTCTCAGGTCTAAGGATTACCAAATGGACGTAACACAAGAACATTCCTTTTGACAGAACTACCATAGGAATATTCTTAGTAGATCAAGTTCAGTGTACATATTCTCTAGTATGCACCCACAGATTAACTATAGTGTCACTACACCGATAGGAAAGACTACCTATCCTCCCATTGGAGCCAGT
>NZ_QPKJ02000100.1 GCF_003344625.1 Solirubrobacter deserti
ATAGGCGAATCCATGGAAGGTCATCATTGACTAGTTTTCGACATAGTCTTTTTTTAGCTTAGTCTGACGATTAGGCTTAGGGAAGATAAATATCCAAATAAGGTATAAATAAGGTATATACGATCTAGAGTAAGTAATAGGAAAAAAGATATTACGATATATCTTATATATTCTTATATATATATTAAGTGAAAGTTAAGGAATTGTAACAAAAAAGGAAAGAGATCGAAAAGATATTTTTTCTAGATAGAATTTCTGTTTGGCCGGGGCCCTCCAATGAATATTCTTTTAATGGATATTTTTTTTTATTGTTTGGGTCATTCAATTCCAATATTAAATATTAGTAGGTCTAGTAAATAGTAATTTATTGGGGAGTATTGTTCTAATCGGAATAATAATTCTTTTGGTATCTGTTTCCGATATGTGATTGTGATTAAAAAAGTGGTAGATAGAATGATTCTCGTTTCAGTTGATTTCATTCAATTTAGCGATGGACAAAAAAAATTACTAAATTTAGTAAATAATAACTAATAACTTAGATTTAGTAAATAATACAATAACTAAATAATAAAATAACTTAGATGACCTTAAATTAATCAAATACAGGTATTTCTATGCAATCATTCGGCCGAACGAATTCTTCGTTTAGTTCCTCATTTCGATTGATTGTACCTATGTGAGATAATTATAATAATAATAAAAGAGAAGATAAGGGTTTACAAAAAAAAGGGGGGTTAGTTAGGGAAGGAAGGGAGGGATTGAACTAGACGTATGTAATCTAATCGTTATAAGACAATTTTTGTGGATTTTTCGAAGAATGATTCTAGAATCCGAATGAATCTAAGATATGAATAATTGGTTTACGTTATAAGGGAAAGACATGTATATGGGATATTAGATATTAACTAGGTATATATGAACTAAAGATATATCTAATTTGTCCTACTATTGTTAATTTATCTAAGAATTCCGGCGAAAGTCCTTCTGTTTCGTCTGTAATTTTGAGTTGAATGAAGTTGAATATTGAATGAAGTTAAATCATGAATTAAAGAACAAAGAATTCAAAGAATGATTCGGAAGAAAAGAAAAAAGAAAGAAATGGAAGAACAAAAGTGGTAAAGTGGTATGGATTCACAAAATTACGTGGATAGGAACTAAAAAACAAAGAGATATCGAAGTAGTTCTGATAATTCACGAATATTATTATTATTATTTTTTTTGTTTTTCAATTCGGAGTTCTTAGTTACATGGAATAAGTAAGTCAT
>NZ_QPKJ02000101.1 GCF_003344625.1 Solirubrobacter deserti
AGCAAGCCGTTACTGCGCATGGCGGGCCTCCTTGCCGTCGTTGGCTTCCGCTTCCGGCTGCGGCAGATGCACGGCCGGGTCGAAGCGGTGGATCGCCGGCAGCAGCGACTGCGCGAGGCCGCGCCCGCGCGTCACCAGGTACAGGACAGTCGTGTCCTCGGGTGTGCCGCGGGGGCCGAGCGCTTCGTGCTGGAAGGTGGCGGTGAGGAAGTCGCCTTGCAGCACGCGCGGGTCGAGCGTGACCCAGCTCGCGCCGGTGTTGGTCAGGCGCACGGCAGTGACCCACTGGTCTTCCAGACGCCACGACGCAAGCGCGACCGCGCGCACGGGCAGCGTCGGCATCAGCGTGCCGAGGTCGAGGTCGCTGCGCAGGTTCACCCGCATGACGCCCGGCAGCGGCTCGACGGTGCGCAGCGGCGCGTAGAGGTTCTGCGCGGCGAAGCGCGTCAGGACGACCGAAACCGGCGTCTCGCGCCGCGCTGCCCGAGCGCCTGCCTGGTTCTGCGGGCGCGGGGGGGCCTCATCGACATCGCCTGCCTGATCGCCGTAGCGCGGCGGGGTGCTGCTGCCCTCGACGATGCGCACCGGCTCCAGCGTGGCTTCGCCATCCTTGGGCGGCTCGGCCGCGATGTCGAGCAGGATCAGTGCGCCCGTATCGGCATCCTGCAATTGCAGCCGCGTGGGCTCGATCGGCTCGCTGGCGCGCAGGTACACCGCGCCACCCGCGCTCTGCACGCGCAGGCGTTCGCCCACGCCTGCGGGCACGCCCACGCGGACGTTCCGGTCGATGAACACGATGCGCTCCTGGCCCACCTTCAGCGGCACCGCGAGCGGCATGCGTTCCCAGCGCAGAATCTCCACAGCATGGGAGACGGGTGCCGCGGCTGCGGCCAGTAGCCCCAGCAGCACGAGTACAGGATGCTTCATGGGGTGTTTCCTCCTTGGGGCGTTTGCGGAGACAGGCCGCCAGGTGCCGGGCGCGTGGGCTCCGGGGCGCTGATGCGCTGGGGCGCACCGTCGTAGCAGTCCAGCGCCAGGCCGAACGGGTTGCGGGCGGGATCGACGTCCACCCGCGTGACCTTCACCGGGTAGCGCACGAGCGCGCGCTTGACCTGCTCGGCGCCGTAGTACTCGTCGGCGGTGATGTCGAGCGTCACCACCCAGTCGCGGTCGGAGACCACGCGCACGCGCGCCGTGGGGTCGTCGCCGTAGCCGCGCCCGGGGATTTCATAAATCCCGCGCACGCGCTGGCGC
>NZ_QPKJ02000102.1 GCF_003344625.1 Solirubrobacter deserti
CTTCGGTCTTAGTGTATACGAGTTCTTGAAAGTAAAGGAGCAATAACCAATTTCTTGTTTTATCAAGAGGGTTGGTATTGCTCCTTTATTTAGAAGCCTTTTGCTTACAAAAGTTTTTTTTTCTTTCTTTTTTCACCTTAAGAAAAAGTATTCTTATGAGTTTAATTGAGTATCATACTTTCATTTTTGTAATTTATATATATGATGTTCTTCTCAATTAGAAAGTTTTTTATTTTTATGTTCAAAATAAAAAAGATAATGATTGAAATTTTCTGCCTAATATTTGTATCTCAGAAGTAAGATAAGAAAGAAATAATGATGAATGAGAAAAATGGAATCTTTTGTAATTCCTAAATAATTGAGGGGCGGATGTAGCCAAGTGGATCAAGGCAGTGGATTGTGAATCCACCATGCGCGGGTTCAATTCCCGTCGTTCGCCCATAACTACAATTACATAAAAATGACTCCTATTTTTTTTTTGAATTTTGTAAAGTGTAAAGACGAAGAAACAAATTCTATTTTCTCTCCTATTTACTACGGCGACGAAGAATCAAATTATCACTATATTTATTCCTTTTTCTACTTCTT
>NZ_QPKJ02000103.1 GCF_003344625.1 Solirubrobacter deserti
TTACTTTTTGATTTGTTTCATTAGTGGAAATATAGTTTTTATAGGAACTGCGTTTATTTAGAATTTTTTTTGTTGATTCAAAAAAATAAAAAAAAACTTGTACATTTATTCTAAGAATATTACTGATAAATAAAAAGATATTTATGGATATTTTTTCGATGAAAAATTGAAAAAAAAAATGGGATTTACGGATTAATCGAGCATTTCTTCTTTGTAATATCTGAAAAAGATTTTTTGGAAATTCCAGTCTTTCATCACCATAACTCATTTTGTTAGAACTAATATTTCTATGTGGGATTAGAAATCCCTTTTTGTTCTCTTTGGGAATTTTTTGTATTTGATTTATGGTTCTGTTTGTTCTATCAGTTAGATCTTGTATTTTTTTTGTTGTCAATGAAAAAGTTGTCCAATTCGTAGATTGAATGTTAATGGATGATTCATCCATTATCTCATTATTGATTATCAAATCTTTTTTTTCTTTTTTTTTGTTTTCACTCAATTCATATATTTCGATTTCTTTCAATTCAAATAAAAAAATTGGGTTCATTTTTGAGAATTCTTTTTTTATTTTTTTTAGAAATAGAATGTTTTTAAGAATCCATTTCTTTGTTTCTTTTGATACAGTTATAAATAAATTTGTTCTTTCTTTTACAATTATTAGAACTTTAAAACATTTCTTTTTCAATTTGATAAGTTTTTTTTTGAGTTCTTTAAAAATAGGTTCAAAAAATGAAATTTGTTTTCGGGGAGAACCAAAAGGAAGTTCAGTTTCCATTCCCAAAACCGTTAAAAAACAAAAATCATTTTTTTCTTCTTTTTTTTTCATTGTATCATTATAAGTTTCTTTTAACTTAAGCTTAGCTTTGTGCCAAGGTTTCAGACGAAAAGGAAATAGGATCTTTATCTGAATGCCGTCTATTAACCAGTTTTTTGGAAATTCTTTTTCTGATAATTGAATGCCGTTATAAGTGCATTTAACATGCCTTTCCCTCTTCCAATCCTTTAAATCCTCGTACCATTCGGGAAATTGAAAGAATAGTATACGGCCTAGGTTTTTATCTATTATCAATGATGGTAATATCATATATTTTCTCAGAATGGATTGGGTTACTAACACAAGACCTCTTATTACTTGAGCAAATACAATGCTATCCCAGGCTTCCGCTATTTCTATACGTGCTTCTTCTCTTTTGTTCTCTTCTTTTTTTTTATTCCTTTCTTTTG
>NZ_QPKJ02000105.1 GCF_003344625.1 Solirubrobacter deserti
TACAAGAGTGTATCAAATTTGATGTACTAATTGGGTGTGCTTGGAATTGTGTTTTTTTGAAGCTCCATGGCAAGTGTATTTATAGCATTAGAAATTAGCTATCCGTTGGAGCGTCTAGGAGCGTCTTGCAATCTTCATTTTCAAACATGGTTTGAAAAATGAAACGTTTGAAAAATGGAGCAGATAGGAGCGTCTTGCAATCTTCGTATTCAAACAAGGTTTGAAAACTTGGAACAAATCCGTTTGGATGTGCAGCCATGTGTGAATGAACAATCACAAGGTCAATTGTTTCTGCAACAATTCTGGCAGCAGATGTGAAACCAATTCTGGCAGCATAGTAGCTTTGACAATAATTCTGGCAGCAGCATAGTCCACTATTCCTGCAGAACACTTATTTACATATAAACATTTAAGTAAATGCTTGTATTTTACTTTTAATTACCTTTACTTTCATTTACTTAAGTTTACAATGTAAATAAGGAAGTACCCCCCATTTGGATTCAATGGAAAATACTAGAAAATCAAATTCCCAATAAATCAAAATGTGAAAAATCAATTTTAGTACAAAAAATAATTTTCGTGAACAGTGTCAAAAATTGATCCATCGAGTAGAGTATTATATACTACGTATAAAAACTCCCTTAGGTTTATACTCAGTTAAGAAGTATATAAGGATCAATTACCGCCAAAAATTATTTTGAAAATCTCAGTATATCAAAAATTCATTTTTCATACTTAGCCAAATTTTTCATAGTGAAAACAGTTTTTCTGGGAATAGTAACATCTTCAAAACTTGAGTCTCCAATTCTTGGATTTTGTTGTCCAATTGTTTGCTCTTGTCTTTCTTGAAATCCTGTCTTACAAATTTAACATTTAAGCACAAGATATTAGGATAATGTAGTGTCAATTGTTTGTTATCATTGAAACCATATAACATATGCAGGATTGGAACCATTTAGGCTAACAATCTCCCCCTTTTTGATGATGACAAACAATTATGTAAAATTTGTAATATAGCAAAGACAAGACAACATCACAACATCAAGACAACAATTTTACCATATACATATTTCTCCCCCTTTTGTCATCAACAAAAAGTGTAAGAAATAGTATTCGATACAAAATAAGATAGTGGATTCCACAGCGTAAGTCTTGAACTTTGACAACAAAGTTTAGTCGGACCTATGAAACTTCATTCCATGATAGAGTCTTGAACTTTA
>NZ_QPKJ02000106.1 GCF_003344625.1 Solirubrobacter deserti
TTAGAGTAGATTTTCTGCATTTTCTTTGTTTATTTCACTTGTAAGCTTTAGTTTAGGTAATTTAATCTTTCATTTTGGTTGTTAAACTTTGTATTTTCATTCTCAATCAATAGAATAGCATTTATTTCAATGTTTCTTGCATTTCTAGTTTGGATGGCTAGCTAAACACCTTAAAGGTGAGTTCTATGGTGGATTTCCTCTCCAAACCCTAGGTAAATGGTATTTTCTCATTTCTTGAACCTTTAATGTTTGTGGAATAATGTTTAATCCTCTTTTATCTTGTGAACCCTTGTGGTGTCATATTCTTGGCCATTGTATGATTTGTGAACTTGTTATATTTGGTTCTAGAACTCACATGCACACCACATGTTTGTGAAAATGTCAAAGAGATGTTTAATCATCTCTTATCTTTTGAACCCTTGTGATTATGCATTCTTGACCATTGTATGACTTGTAAGCTTGTTATGTTTGGTTATTGAGCACATATGCATATTACATGTTTGTTAAAATGCTACATCTTTTGAACCCTTGTAATATCATATTCATGACCATTGCATAACTTGTTATATTTTGGTTCTTGAGCACATATGCACACCACATGTTTGCTAAAATGTCAAAGAGAGTGTTAGATTTTATTCCATCATTTTGGGTTACCCAATTGAGCTTTTATTGCTAAATCGTCCATCAAAGACCATTCTTCAATGGATCCGAGATGAGAATTCCTTTTCAAATGCTTTTAAAGTTAAATCCCCCATCAAAGACCATTCTTCAATGGATCCTAGATGAGAATTCCTTTCCAAATGCTTTTAAAGTTAAATCCCCCATCAAAGACCATTCTTCAATGGATCCTAGATGAGAATCATTATGAGGAATACATGTACCAAAGGTTTTGAAGGAATGAACCCATAGAATTCATCTTACTTGCTTAATTAGTTTTATTTTATAATTTGTCATCATTTAGCATAAACAACACTCAACAATCAAAACCCCCATGATTTTACACTTTCTTTTGCATTCTTTGGTTTGCAACACATAAGGATCATTTAGACCTGTTCCACTCCCTGTGGATATGACCTAGGGACTCCCTAGTATTTATTGCTTGACGACCATTAGACTCCTATGCTTGGGAATCTATTGCACACCTCATTTTCAGTTCAAGCACTTCATATATCTTTAAAGTTATATTCAAACTAACTCTTAATG
>NZ_QPKJ02000107.1 GCF_003344625.1 Solirubrobacter deserti
AACAGGCCCTGGTAATGGGTGAGGATGAGGTTGAGGTTAAGAGAAGGATATTGTTGGTGTTTTAAAAGTCGTAGTAGACCTGAGCTGTTTCAGTTTTTGGTGCATGTATTACGTACAATTTTGTTTAAAATGGAAATGAGAGCATATCACCATGGACTTTGTGACTGGATTACCTAAGACTAAGACTGGATGTGATGCTATTTGGGTGATTGAGGACAGATTAACTAAGTCTGCTCACTTTTTGCCGATTAAAGAGACTTATAAGTTGAGTGTGTTAACTAAACTGTACATTGATGAGATTATCAGATTGCATGGTGTGCCTGTTTCCATAGTTTCTGATAGAGATACAAGATTTACTGTACGTTTCTGGGGTGCATTGAATAGAGCACTGGGAACTCAGTTGACTATGAGTTCAGCACATCATCCTCAAACTGATGGATAGTCTGAACACACTATTTTGATTTTGGAGAATATGCTTTGTGCTTGTGCCTTGGAGTTTAAAGGTAATTGGTATAAGCATGTGACTTTAGCAGAATTTGCTTATAACAATAGTTATCAGGCTAGCATTAGAATGACACCTTATGAAGCTCTCTATGGACGTCCCTGTAGGTCTCCAATTTGTTGGGCAAAAGTTGGTGAAAAACATGTTAATACACCAAAATATATCAGAGAGACGACTGAAAAGATTAAAATCATTAGAGATCGTTTGCAGACAGCCCAAAGTAGACAAAAGAGTTATTATGATGTACGCCACAGAGATTTAAATTTTAAAGTTGGGGACTTTGTTTATTTGAAAGCTTTGCCTCGCAAGGGAGTGGTGCGTTTTGGAAAGAGAAGTAAGCTAGTGCCAAGGTTCATTGGTCCATTTGAGGTTATTAAAGAAGTGGGAAATGTAGCATATCAGTTAGCTTTGCCATCAAGTATGTCTAAAGTACATGATGTTTTCCATGTTTCAATGTTTCGAAAGAGTTTACGCGATCCATCTCATGTTATTGATTTGTCTGCTGATAAGTATCTAGAAGATGGTTCATATGAAGAAATTCCAGTTCAGATTTTAGATAGACAGCAAAGAGTATTGAGGAATAAAGTTATACCACAGGTTAAAGTATTGTGGAGAAATCAGAATTTAGAAGAAGCAACTTGGGAATCAGAAGCTTCTATGAGGGAACAGTACCCGCAGTTGTTTGA
>NZ_QPKJ02000108.1 GCF_003344625.1 Solirubrobacter deserti
TTGAAAAGCCAGTGGCGCGAAGCTACCGTGCGCTGGATTATGACTGAACGCCTCTAAGTCAGAATCCGGGCTAGAAACGACGCGTGTGCCCGCCGCACGTTTGCCGACCAACAGTAGGGGCTTGTCCCCAAAGGCACGTGCCGTTGGTGAAGCCCGCGCGGCGGACGAGCCGTGCGGGCCGCCTTGAAGTACAATTCCTACCGAGCGGCGGGTAGAATCCTTTGCAGACGACTTAAGTACGCGACGGGGTATTGTAAGTGGCAGAGTGGCCTTGCTGCCACGATCCACTGAGATTCAGCCCTATGTCGCTCCGATTCGTCCCTCCCCTCGTAATTTTATACCGTACACGGAACGGAGGTTAACGCGGGGTCCATTCTACGCCTGGGAAATTTTTCTAAGTGCAGAGGAACGCACATGCACGCCCCGACTGCGCGTCGGGTGCGCATGCACGCCCCACGAGTTGGGTGCACGTGTTTTTTCTAAGTGTTGTGTAGAGACTCAGAAAATCTTTCGAAGCGTTAGAGAAATCCGCACGACACTTGACGTCGAGTGTCGAGCGAGTCCCGCGCCGAGTTTGCCACGTACCAAGTGCCGAATCTACTGAGGTTAACGGTTGCTTTGCTGCTAGATCCGGGCACGTGTGGCGCGAGTTGCGAGTCCCGTGTGCAAATGAGGTGCGTGTCTCGTGCTGGCACGGTGGCCGTCCCGTGCCAGCACAGTGGCTAGCACGTGCCATACCTGGGCGCCCGCAAGGTTGCTAGCACGTGCAAACTCTGGTGAGGTTAACGGCTACCATACATACATGGGCGCCCACAAGTCTACTGAGGTTAACGGTCACCATACATGGGCGCAAGTGATGTGGGCAGGCGCCTCGTGCTAGCAAGGCCGGGTGCCTCGTGCTAGCAATGTAGCTAGCACGTGCAAAGTCTACTGAGGTTAACGGCTACCATACATACATGGGCGCCCACAAGTCTGCTGAGGTTAACGGTCACCGTACATGGGCGCAAGTGATGTGGACAGGCGCCTCGTGCTAGCAATGTAGCTAGCACGTGCCAAGTCTACTGAGGTTAACGGTTCCCCTGCATACATGGGCGCCCATAAATCTACTGAGGTTAACGGTCACCGTACATGGGCACAAGTGACGTGGGCAGGCGCCTCGTCGTAGCAAGGCCGGGCGCCTG
>NZ_QPKJ02000109.1 GCF_003344625.1 Solirubrobacter deserti
CACCAATGTTGAGCTTGCTAAGTTCTTCATTAGTATTTGATAATACTTTGCTGTTTTCATCCTCATCAACAATAATCTTACGAGAAAAGGGATTAGATTCATCAAATACAACATGCATAGATTCTTGCACGGTTAGAGTACGTCTATTATAAACACGATATGCTTTACTATTAGTTGAATAACCAATAAAGATGCCCACATCGGATTTAGATTCAAATTTTGCAAGATAATCTTTATCATTCAAAATAAAACATTTAGATCCAAAAACTTTGAAATAACCAATGTTTGGTTTTCGACCCTTCCATAGCTCATAAGGAGTTTTGGCAAGAATAGGTCTAATAACCACTCTATTTCCCACATAGCAAGCGGTGTTAATCGCTTCCGCCCAAAAGGTTCTAGGAATTTTATGTTCATTAAGCATGGTTCTACCCATCTCTTGTAATGAACGATTCTTCCTTTCAACCACTCCATTTTGTTGTGGAGTTCTTGGAGCTGAAAAATTATGTGAGTATCCTTGTTCATCACAAAAATTTTCGATGTCTTGATTTTTAAACTCTCTACCTCTATCACTTCTCACACTAATGATGGAGTGACCTTGTTCTTTTTCAATTCTTTTGCATAATTTAATAAATTCGCCACTAGCATCACTCTTGTGAGCAAGGAATAAAACCCATGTATATCTTGAATAATCATCAACTATAACAAAGGCATAGAGTTTACCACCAAGACTTTCTACATCATTTGGTCCAAACAAATCGAGATGTAACAACTCCAAAGGCCTAGATGTAGATATATGCGCTTTGGTTTTAAAACTAGTTTTGATTTGTTTTCCAAATTGGCATGCATCACAAATTTTGTCTTTTGAAAAATTAGCTTTGGGCAAGCCTACAACAAGATTATTTCTAGAAAGCTTTTGAAGTAAATCCATATTAGCATGCCCAAGTCTTCTATGCCATAGCCAATTTGCTTCTTGTAAAGCCGAAAAACATGTTACATCTTGAGATGTTAAATTTTCAAAACATGTGATGTAAACATTTCCAAAACGATTTGCAACAAGGATATTGTTTTTGTTTTTATCTAAAACATTACAAGAATTTGATGTAAAATTCACATAATAACCATTATCACATAATTGACTAATACTAAGCAAGTTATGGTTTAAATCATTAACAAGCAATAC
>NZ_QPKJ02000110.1 GCF_003344625.1 Solirubrobacter deserti
AACTACTACAATAGATAGTATAAGAATTACCTTCAAGATTAAAGGAAAAGTGCAAGATGGTATTGTTGGAATAATGTCCTATAAAGCAGTTTATTATTTAGACATTATAAACAATAATTGTTGGATTATTTATTATCTATTTGTTATTAATAAATTCCATGTCATGAATTTCTATTTCATTAATGTCCCATTGATATACATGTGATGTGTATGTTTATTTTATGCAAACATCTAAAAGATTCCAAGACATGAAATGAGTAATAAAGAATTATTCGTATGAAGAGTTCATATGTGGGAGACATTATATTCTTTATTTCATTATGTCTAAATTAAATTGTTCGCATTCTGCATATTGAAGATGGAATACTTTACTATGCCATAGAATGTAGTATTGTCTATTTAATTGATGAAGTCTCCAATTATCGAAGTGAGTCTTCGGATAGAAACACTAGTGTGTTATAAGAAAGTTATAACAGCATCGAACAGGACCTAGTGAATTAGAATTTGAATTTAAGTGCCGTAACTCAAATTTCTAATTTCACTAATTTAGCACTATTGTAGAAGACCTTAATCTTAGTGATTAACGAACTTACTTTCATGTGTTTTATCTTTTTGAGTTACTAAAGGACTAGTTCCTATTTATGGTTCGAACTCCGGTATCTTGGAAGATAAGGTATATGAAATGTGTAGAACGTTTCTCATAATAGACACCATGCATATAATGTCACTTTAAGTTTTTTCAAGTACTTGGATAATATAAACCAGGGCCCCGGTATTCACTATGTGAATTTGACTGTGTTAGTATGAGCAGATACAAACACTATAGTCAACTATTATCCATTAGATGAAAAATGGCAACTCAAAGGTAAATATGTACTAGAGGGGTAATACGGTAATTTCACCCTGCTAGTACGACATTGCATCGGGGGTATGTCTACAGGTATAGTATATGCTAAATGGATCAAGCTAATTAATTGTTAATAAGCTTCACAGAAAAATAAATGACATTTAGTCCAAGAGTTCAATATTGGGCCTATAGTGGTGTGCCCCAATATTAATGGACAAGGCCCAATCATAATTAAGAGTTAATTATGATAGTGGGTATATGGTCCATTGGAGCTTGGACTTTATGGATCCATCTGGTCCCGTGTCTAGCTCAAATTAAAGCCCAATAGGTA
>NZ_QPKJ02000111.1 GCF_003344625.1 Solirubrobacter deserti
ACCAGCAGGATTGGCAATGGATGCAGAAGCATTTTGAAAAGCTGGAGCTGCACAAGAAGCAGTCAAACGGACTGAACATTTGGACTTGCGAAGTCACTGGACCAAGGAAGTCTCGCCGCCTTCATGGCTACCTTCTGGATGATGCCCGGCTAGTATTCGTAGAGACTCCACCAAACAATCCATATCTCGCGCTGTCGGGTACAGCCGCTCTCAACGAGTAGCTCGCAACAGCGGAGAGACGGCTGCTATGTCGGCTCCGCAGGCCGACACCCCGCCTGGAAACCTGCCACCAAAAAGTCCGTCATGTGGCGAATACACGATTCGGGCGTGATCGCGCTGAAATCGGCCGGAGCATTGCTGAACACCAACGGGCGTCTGGTCATTCGCTGAGGCCCGTTCATAGCGTAGATCAGGGCGCCAACCATCATGTTGTACCGCCAGAGCAGGTCATCAAGCGGAAGCCCGGGGAGGCATAGCTGAAGCGCCAGTACGAACCGGCTGCGGACCGGCTCGTAGTGGGCTTTCAAGAACTCTTCTTCCCCGGGCATCGAATAAACACGACCGAGGAATTGGGTCACGACTCGAGATGGGTTTCCGCCAGGCTGATCATTGATTCGGGCGCCCGACGCAATCCCACGGATCACAGGGCTGATGAAGCTTTGAATCACTCCCTCAAGCAGCCGCTCTCTCGGCCCGGCGATGGCGGCATCCAGCAGTTGCAACCGTTCCTCATTGAGAGGGGTCACGCGCCGCTGGAACATTTCTTCGAGCAGGTTTTGCCTGCTCCCGAAGTGGTAGTTCACGGCCGCGACGTTGGCGCCTGCCTGCTCGCAGACAGCGCGCACGGACAGCGCCTCGACGCCACTCTCAGCACACAAACGCTCCGCTGCATCGAGGATTAACTGCCTCGTGACCTCGCTCGATCGAGGTCCACCGGGAAAGTGTCGAACCATGAGAGTTTAATCAAACAGGTGTTTAAACAACGTTTGATTTTACGTGAAATGCCTAGTAGCTGCGGATAACAGAGGTCAAGGAAAATTCAAGCACTCGTTTTAATAAGGAGACAATCCATGCGCCTCGTCCGACTTGCCGTCATCCTGGCAGCCTCGCTGTGCTTCGGAGGTATCGCCGTTGCCCAGGACTATCCTTCGCATCAGATTCGATGGATC
>NZ_QPKJ02000034.1 GCF_003344625.1 Solirubrobacter deserti
AAAAGAGGCATCGATGCCCCGGTGGGCAGAGTTCGCCGGTGAGATGCCGAGGCGAACTGGCGGGTGGCGTGGGCGGAACCCACGGCAGCCTTGACACCCTGGCTGCGGGCAGCTGCCGATACATCGGCAATGCAGGAGGGAGAATGGCGCGGCCCGCAGGCTGCGTCGCCGATCAATCCGAAGCGGTCGAGCCCGTCTTGTGCAGGCAGTGCGCCAGGCGCTGGCCCAGCCATGCCATGCACGGGACGGCCATGGAGTTGCCGATTGCTATGTAGCGCGGCGCATCCGCGGCGGGCTTGCCGCGGTAGGGGATCAGCGTGTAGTCGTCGGGCATGCCTTGCAGCCGCTCGCACTCCACGGGCATCAGCCTCCGCACCCGCCAATGCGACCAGTCGCCGGGGCCAGGGTCGTTCCAGTCGTAGCGGAAATGCGCCTAGAAGTCGGGGGCCAGGACATGGGGCTTGTCCGCACCGCCACCGCTGGTGCGCAGTGCGCCCGCTACGCTGCCGCCCAGCTCGGCGGCAAGACCCTGCTCGCGGCCGCGCAGGGACACGCAGGCCACCATAGGCACGCCGTAGCCCGGCTTGCCGTTGGACAGCACGGTGCAAGCGACCTGGCCATGGCCCGACTCGAAGCGCACTTCACCGCGGTTGTTCTGCGCGAACGCGATGGCGGGCACGACCCCGGCATTCGCATGGCTGTTGCGATGGCCGCCAGCGCGCAGCGTCGGCGTCAGGTCGAGCGTGGCATCCGCGCCGCTGCCCTGGGCGGTGAAGGCGATGATCGGAACGCCTTTGCCGGTGCCGTCCTCGCTGCTGCCCTTGCCGTTGTTGGCGGTGTCGAGGGTGTGGGCGATACTGCCGGCGACCGACTGCACCATGAACGTCTCGGTGCGAATGTCGTGCTTGGGGCCTGCGGCCATCAGGCATGCGGCCACATCGACGGGGCCAATGCCGCCGCTGAATCCGAACGTCGTCGTGACCTTGCCGTAGGGCTGCTTCAGTCCTGCGAATCCTGCAAGTCCTGCGCATGCGCCTGCTGCTTCAGCACCCGGTCCAGCATCGAGGGCAGCTTCTTGCCACGGCGCGCGGCCCGCACAAGAATCCCCGAGCAGGCCTGCGCGCTCAAAAAGTACTTCTGCGGGATCGAGGTCATCTCCACCACTTGCCACAAGAAACACGCGCTTGCGGCGTTGGGCGACACCGAAATATTGAGCGTCGAGCACGCGCCACGCGATGCGGCGGCGGGGTCCAGACACACAACCAGCGTGCGCCCACCGATCCCCTGGTGGCTGGAGCGCACGGCTTTCTCCGGCCAGTGCCCCCAGGAAATGCCCGAAGGCATTGCTGCGGTCGTTGAGGACGCCGGGGACGTTTTCCCAGACGAGCGTGGCCGCCGGGCGGCGGTCTTGTTGGCGGGTTTGGTCGATGGCATTGGCAAGCTCCACATAGGCAAGGGAAAGGGCTCCGCGCGGGTCATCCAGCCCGCGACGGCTACCTGCAACGCTGAACGACTGGCATGGCGTGCCGCCGACCAGGATGTCGGGCGCCGGCACGGTGCCGACGCGCACCTGGCGGGCGATCGCGGTCATGTCGCCCAGGTTGGGCACGCAGGGGTAACGGTGGGCGAGCACGGCGCTCGGGAACGGCTCGATTTCGGCGAACCACGCGGCTTCGAGGCCGAGGGGTTGCCAGGCGAGGCTCACGGCCTCGATGCCGCTGCACACGCTGCCGTACAGCAGTGGCGCGGCCTGGGGCGCACCGCCTGGGGTGCGAGGTTGCGGGTTCATGTCGGGTCTCCTGTTCGTGTGGCCCAGGACCGTGTGTCCGGGCCGGGACGTTGATCGGCAGGAGAAAGGCGCCGAAGGCCGTGTGGCCTTCGGCTCGGGAGGACGGAACCACCCGTGGGCTGTTGCAGGCCGGTCGTCGCTAGAACCGTCTGCTGTCAGCAATCGCACCCGGCGCATGTCGTGGTTGGCGCCGGCATCTTCTGGCGCACATCCGCGCACAAAAGGAGCCCAGTTTTTCGCCGTTGGGCACGGCATCGAATACCGCTGACCACGAAGGGTCTCCGGGTGGCTCGCAGGCCGGCAAGCCACCGGGGGACCGTTCGCAGATGCGGAAAATGCAGATCAGCAGAACCCGCCGGGAAACCCCGGACATTGTTCGTGGAGAAGCTACCTTCAGGTCCCGCGGCCGGGGACGGCTGGGCGGGACGCGCGCACGGACAAGAGAAGGCGTTGCGCGCTGGGCGTCCCGCAGGGCGTGCGGGACATGGGCCACGCCGCCGATGGCGGGCACGGCTCTCGGGGAGCGGGGTCGGTCAGGAGCCTTTGCGGCCGCTACTGCGCGGGCGCGAGGCACCGCGCTTGGACGTGCCGGAATCGACCGGCAGCGTGCCTTTGCAGTCGGGGTAGCGACTGCATGACCAGAAGGGGCCGGTCTTGCCGGTGCGCTGGCGCGTCGGTGCGCCGCACTGCGGACAAGCAGGCCCCTGGGGAACCTTGATGGACAGCGAGGTGCTGCCGTACTGCACGATCAGTTGCGAAATCCATGCGGCCTGCTTGCCGATGAACACGTCCAGGGTGAGTTGTCCGGCCTCGATCATGTCGAGCGCCTGTTCCCACACGGCGGTGGTTCCGGGGTCGGCAATTGCCGCGGGCACAGCGTCGATCAACGTAAATGCCGCATCCGATGCGCGAATGGAGCGTCCTTTCTTCATGAGATAGCCCCGCGTCAGCAGGCCGGTGATGATGTTGGCGCGCGTGGCTTCGGTGCCAATGCCCGTCGTGTCCTTCAACTTCTGTTTCAGGCGCGGGTCGGTCACGAAGCGCGCCACGCCTTTCATCGACTTGACCAGTTCGCCCTGGGTGTAGGGCTTCGGAGGCAGCGTCTTGAGCGCCTTGACTTCGGCCTCGGCCACTTGGCATGCCAGGCCCTCGCGCAGCGCGGGGAGT
>NZ_QPKJ02000112.1 GCF_003344625.1 Solirubrobacter deserti
ATGCCGATTCCACCGCCGCCAGTGACAGGTACGTCGAGGTGGCGGACAGCTCCAGATCATCCGAGCTTTGCAGAATACGGGTGAAAACGCGGTCCTTCGGGTCGAAGAACTCGCCGAAGTCGTCGCCACCCAGCTCGGCGCGCGCCAGCTCCCACCAGTCGTCAAACGGGTCGGTATCCGGGTTGCAGCCGACGGCATAGGCCAGCAGCTTCACGCGGCCATCGGGACGGCGCTCTCCCTGCTCGGCGAGGAAGTACACGTCCTGGTCCTTGGCGAGGACGACGCGGCATTGTTTGGCAACGGCCTCGGCCAGCACGGGGCGCAGGTCGGAACCTTTGAATCGCAGTGACATGGTTGATCTCCTGAAGAAAAAGGCCCTCCACCCGAATGGATGGAAGGCCTATGGGGGCTCGCCGGTAGGCTGCGATCAGCCGTAGCGTCGCTTGGTTGCCTTGGCGTCGATGACGCTCACGTCGATCAGGCGCCAGTGCCCGTCGTCGATAAGCCGCTCCAGCACTTCACCGAGCATGTCGAAGTACACCTCGTCGTGCCGATCGACCATCTCGCCGTCGCGGCGCAGCTCCACCGCGTAGGTATCGCCGCCGCGGTCGTAGAGGATCGTCACCTGGCCCTCGAACTTCGCGGTCGAAACCGTGAAGCTGATCGCCGGCGGCGTCTCGATGATCTTGGACGGCTTCGGATCGACCCAGGTGAAGTCGCGGGCGCCCGCATCGACCAGCAGGTGGGTGATGCGCCGGAACCCGTCGGGAGCCGGCATTTCCTCCAACTGCTGGATGAGCTGCCCCAGTTCCATGCACTGCGGCTCGGGGATGGGCAGCTTGGCAGGCGCGGAGCCGAGGATGTGCCTGGTGATGGTGTAGGGAACACCGTCCGCGGTCTTCTCGGTGATTACTTCCGGGGTGTCCGCGCGCAGGCCGTCGAAGCGGCGGCGGGCATACGGTTGGACATGCACCTTGGCGCCTTCGCTGGGAACGGTGGTCACCAGGTGGGGATCGAGCACCGCGAACTCGCTGGGCTTGAGCTTGACGACGATGGCGTCGTCGTTGGTCGCGACCACCTTGCCGTCGAAGGGCTGGGGGTCTATGGCGAATCCCGGCGTCGAGGAGTGCGGCTGATCATCGAACACGGGATACTTGAACGACCGCAC
>NZ_QPKJ02000013.1:0-5000 GCF_003344625.1 Solirubrobacter deserti
AAGAAGTAGAAAAAGGAATAAATATAGTGATAATTTGATTCTTCGTCGCCGTAGTAAATAGGAGAGAAAATAGAATTTGTTTCTTCGTCTTTACACTTTACAAAATTCAAAAAAAAAATAGGAGTCATTAACTGTGACACGTTCACTAAAAAAAAACCCTTTTGTAGCGAATCATTTATTAAGAAAAATTGAAAAGCTTAACACAAAGGCGGAAAAAGAAATAATAGTAACTTGGTCCCGGGCATCTACCATTATACCCACAATGATCGGCCATACTATTGCTATCCATAATGGAAAGGAACATTTGCCTATTTATATAACAGATCGTATGGTAGGCCACAAATTGGGAGAATTTGCACCTACTCTAAATTTCCGGGGACATGCGAAAAACGATAATAGATCTCGTCGTTAATAAAATGAATATAAATGTTTATCATTCATTAGTAGGAGGTGAACCTTATGATAAAGAAGTACCGAAACCGAGACCGAGAGATAGAAGTATACGCTTTTAGTAAACATATATGTATGTCTGCTCACAAAGCGCGAAGGGTAGTTGATCAGATTCGTGGACGTTCCTACGAGGAAACACTTATGATACTAGAACTCATGCCGTATCGAGCATGTTATCCTATTTTTAAATTGGTTTATTCTGCAGCAGCAAATGCTAGTCACAATTTGGGTTTCAACGAAGGAGATTTAATCATTAGTCAAATCGAAGTCAACGAGGGTACTACCGTGAAAAAATTAAAACCTCGAGCTCGAGGACGTAGTTATCCGATAAAAAGACCCACTTGTCATATAACTATTGTATTGAAAAATATATTCTTAGAAGAAGAATATAAATATATCAATAAATATAACATCATATAACTATTGTATTGAAAAATATATCCTTAGATGAAGAATATAAATATATCAATAAATATAGCATATGGTAAATAAAGAATATATCATATGGTTAAAAAAACCTGGATGGATATATAAAAAAAAAGTACACAAATATGCCGTGTCATGATATGTATAGTAGTGGGGGAGTATGGGACAAAAAATAAATCCACTTGGTTTCAGACTTGGTACAACCCAAGGTCATCATTCCCTTTGGTTTGCACAACCAAAAAATTATTCCGAGGGTCTACAAGAAGATAAAAAAATACGGGATTGTATAAAGAATTATGTACAAAAAAATATAAGAATATCCTCGGGTGTCGAGGGAATTGCACGCATAGAGATTCAAAAAAGAATCGATCTGATTCAGGTCATAATTTCTATGGGATTCCCAAAGTTATTAATAGAAGGTAAACCACGAAGAATCGAAGAATTACAGATGAATGTACAAAAAGAATTTAATTGTGTGAACCGAAAACTCAACATTGCTATTACAAGAATTGCAAAACCTTATGGACACCCTAATATTCTTGCAGAATTTATAGCCGGACAATTAAAAAATAGAGTTTCATTTCGCAAGGCAATGAAAAAAGCTATTGAATTAACTGAACAGGCAGATACAAAAGGAATTCAAATACAAATTGCAGGGCGTATCGACGGAAAAGAAATTGCACGTGTCGAATGGATCAGAGAAGGTAGGGTTCCCCTACAAACCATTCGAGCTAAAATTGATTATTGTTCTTATACAGTTCGAACTATCTATGGGGTATTAGGCATCAAAATTTGGATATTTGTAGACGAGGAATAAGAAGCCTTTACTTGCCTTTCCGTTCTATCCAGTGATGGAACAAAAAATGACAAACTCTTTCATTCTTTTTCTGTTCAATCAAAACAAAAATGAGCAATTCTATAGGGCTGAATAAAAATTAGATTGACCATTTCATATAATTGCTATGCTTAGTGTGTGACTCGTTGGTTCTTTTTTTAGGGTTAGGATTCAAAAAAAAGTGGACCGGCCCATAGTATGGACTACTAACTATAGAACTAATAACCAACTCATCGCTTCGTATTATCTGGATCCAAAGAACCAGTCAAGATATGATATATTGGTCATATCATTATAGCAACTACAATCTTTTTTTGCATAAACAAAAGAAAAACCAATCTGATTATGAGTTGTGAAGCGAAATATAGAAGGATGTGGATAACTGGAAGGGTGAGAGAAAGAGAGAAAAATAATATTAATGATATATGATTCCAATCTAATATGTAAGGTCTATAAGTCATCTCATAAAAGGCAATGTAATAAAGCATCAATACTCTGATTCGTACCTAATTAGATGAATCTGTTCATAGAACAAAAAAATCAAGAGCTTCGAGCCAATAAAGACTGAGAAGATTGACTCAAGAAAAAATTTCATTAGGGGCTCCATTGTAAAATTCAGACCTAACCATTAATTGAGAAGCGGTGGGAACGACGGAACCTGTGAATGAAGAAGATTCTATTGAAAACGAATCCTAATGATTCATTGGGTGGGATGGCGGAACGAACCGAGGACTAATTCATTTATTCTGAGAGGTCATGGGATAACCCTACAACTGAACTAGATATTGAAAGAGTAAATATTCGCCCGCGAAAGTTTTATTTTATTGGATTGCTAAATTTTGGGCGATCCGATACGATAAAGAAAAAAAAAAATAAAGATTCGTTATAACATTCTAAAAAATGACATTATCTATAAATAAAAATATATGTTTAGTTCTATATCCAAACAAGATAGACAAATTTCGAATAGATTAGATGAAATAGTAAGGAATCCCATGATTCAGTGTATTATTCATTAAATACATGTCTATCTTAATTAACTATTTTTCAATCGTTTCATTCGCGAGGAGCTGGATGAGAAGAAACTCTCATGTCCAGTTCTGTAGTAGAGATGGAATTGCGAAACAACCATCAACTATAACCCCAAAAGAACCAGATTCCGTAAACAACATAGAGGAAGAATGAAGGGAATATCTTATCGAGGTAATCGTATTTGTTTCGGTAGATATGCTCTTCAGGCACTTGAACCCGCTTGGATCACATCTAGACAAATAGAAGCAGGGAGACGAGCAATGACACGAAATGCACGCCGTGGTGGAAAAATATGGGTACGTATATTTCCAGACAAACCAGTTACAGTAAGACCTGCGGAAACACGTATGGGGTCGGGGAAAGGATCTCCCGAATATTGGGTAGCTGTTGTTAAACCAGGTAGAATACTTTATGAAATGGGCGGAGTAGCAGAAAATATAGCCAGAAAGGCTATTTCAGTAGCGGCGTCAAAAATGCCTATACGAACTCAATTCATTATTTCGGGATAGAAATATAGAACCAAAGAAAAGGGGTCTTTGGAATAAAAAAAAATTGCAGGTTTCTTTTTTTGGACAAAGAATATTTCTTTTTTTTTCCTTCGCCCTTTTTTGCATTGAAAGAAGAGATTCAAAAATGATATGATTCAACCTCAGACCCATTTGAATGTAGCGGACAACAGCGGGGCCCGAGAATTGATGTGTATTCGAATCATAGGAGCTAGTAATCGCCGATATGCTCATATTGGTGACGTTATTGTTGCTGTGATCAAAGAAGCAATACCAAATATGCCTCTAGAAAGATCAGAAGTGATCAGAGCTGTAATTGTACGTACTTGTAAAGAACTCAAACGTGACAACGGTATGATAATACGATATGATGACAATGCTGCAGTTGTCATTGATCAAGAAGGAAATCCAAAAGGAACTCGAGTTTTTGGTGCGATCGCCCGAGAATTGAGACAGTTAAATTTTACTAAAATAGTTTCATTAGCCCCTGAGGTATTATAAGATAAGACTATGATATAGGGATATTTGAATGAAATAGATTAATTAGTAGATTGTGTCTCACGTATATACCTTTAATAATTCATAAATAAATACATGTTTATTATATCCAAATTTGGAGGCACCAATAATTTTAGTTCATCATGGGTAGGGACACTATTGCTGACATAATAACCTCGATACGAAATGCTGACATGAATAGAAAAGGGACAGTTCGAATAGCATCTACTAACATCACCGAAAACATTGTTAAAATACTTTTACGAGAAGGTTTTATCGAAAACGTGAGGAAACATCGGGAAAGCAATAAATATTTTTTGGTTTTAACCCTCCAACATAGAAGGAATAGGAAAGGACCATATAGAACTATTTTAAATTTAAAACGGATCAGTCGACCTGGTCTACGAATCTATTCTAACTATCAACGAATTCCTAGAATTTTAGGTGGGATGGGGATTGTAATTCTTTCTACTTCTCGAGGTATAATGACAGACCGAGAGGCTCGACTAGAAGGAATCGGCGGAGAAATTTTGTGTTATATATGGTAATCCTTCTAATATCCGAATTAGATCCGAAATTTCCTATTTGTGAAAAAAAAAAGAGAAAGGACGGGTTGTCTAATATCACTCCTCCTCCATTAGTTGATACTTCAAGGGGGTTTTACCTGGAATGAAAGAACAAAAATGGGTTCATGAAGGTTTAATTACTGAATCACTTCCCAATGGTATGTTCCGGGTTCGTTTAGATAATGAAGATCTGATTCTAGGTTATGTTTCAGGAAGGATCCGACGTAGTTTTATACGGATACTACCGGGAGATAGAGTCAAAATTGAAGTAAGTCGTTATGATTCCACCAGAGGGCGTATAATTTATAGACTCCGCAACAAGGATTCGACCGATTAGGCAGTTGTTTCAACTTCAACATTCCTTTCATGGGGATACAATTCGAAGTTCAAAATCTCAAGAAACTTATTTTCTTCCAAGAAATAGATTCGGAATTCAGTTAAGGTAAGGAATGACAAATATGAAAATAAGGGCCTCTGTTCGTAAAATTTGTGAAAAATGTCGACTGATCCGTCGGCGGGGACGAATTATAGTAATTTGTTCCAACCCGAGACATAAACAAAGACAAGGATAATCTTTCTAAAAGGGACTCTAAAGGACCCGATGTACAAATAAAAATAAAGGATCTGTTTTAACATGAAATGGATATATCCATATATCTCTGACTCATATTTATGAGATGATAAAAT
>NZ_QPKJ02000013.1:12500-17500 GCF_003344625.1 Solirubrobacter deserti
TTGAATTATCAAAAATTTGGAGCGTGAAGTGCAATTAGATCTATTTTTGGGGGATCCAGATTAATATTATCAATTAGAATAATTTATGGTTGGCTTGGTTGGACCAATAAAATGAAGTATCCAGGCTCCGTTTAGAAAAAACCCAATTGGTAATATATCTATGATTACTACTTGTATCATAAACGATTTTTTTTTTTAATAGGAGTGATCTCAAAGTGTTAATCAATTGAGTAATATGATGAATACGTCGAATATTTGGCAGAAAACATGTGAAAAAAAAAGAAGTCGTAGTAAAAAGAAGTGGTATTGGGGGCATTTGTCCTATATGTGCAAATCGAAATCGGGCATATCTTTACCTGGAGTAGAGCATAAACCTAAAAGAATTGAAGAGGCCCATTCAGGAACAAGAAAATGACATCGTGATTTGGATTGGATCTCGATGAAACAATACATCAATGAGAAGTTAGTTCGGTAAGTTTAGTGAATTCTTTTTCTATTTTATATTATAGGGAAACGGGCCAAAACTTATCTTTCTTGAAAAATGGAAGAAAAAGTTCCTTCGTTAGAAGTTAGAAAGAGCCTGCTATGAAAAAAGAAAGGGGGCTGGAATCTACACATTGATTCTTTTTCTTTTTTTTTTTTTCGCGATTTTTTTTTGAACCGTATGCATCAAAAGATGCATGTACGGTTTCTAAGGGATACAATTTTATCCTAATCAACCGACTTTATCGAGAAAGATTACTTTTTTTAGGCCAAGACGTTGATAGCGAGATCTCGAATCAACTTATTGCTCTTATGGTATATCTCAGTATAGAGGATGATACCAAAGATCTGTATTTGTTTATAAACTCTCCTGGCGGATGGGTACTACCCGGAATAGCTATTTATGATACCATGCAATTTGTGGGACCAGATGTACATACAGTATGCATGGGATTGGCCGCTTCAATGGGATCCTTTATCCTGGTCGGAGGAGAAATTACCAAACGTTTAGCATTCCCTCACGCTTGGCGCCAATGAGTTTTTTATTTGAGAGAAAAAATAAGACTGTGCCTTCGCCACATGAAATAGGAATATTAAGTAATAATAGCATGGCACTTCGAATTCGATATGAGAAAATTCTTTTATTGTTTTTTCAAAACATTAGATTATGTATCGAAAGAGTAGTATGAGAGAAAAGGTATTTCCGATTTTTCTTATCTATCGGGAGTCCATTTCAGCGTCACAAACTTTTTTTGTTTTCACACCGGAAGGCTCTTAACAATATTTATGTTATCAAAAGTACGAAAATAAAAAAAAAAAAAGAAAATAAAGATTATTTTTTTTCCTTATTTTAGGATCAAAAAGAAACTTTGGGATTGCTGAATCACAGACGAAATAAATATATAAAGCAACGGAACCATCATAGTATTTTTTAACTCCTCCGAAAGAAAGGGTGGTAATTGGAGCATTTACCGATCTGGGTCTGATAGATCCTATATTTTCTCTTTCTTCGATGGAAGGTAAAAGTCAATTCCATTATAGAGCCGTATGCAATGCGCAAAAGATGCCTGTACGGTTGTTCAATTCTATCTTTTTTTTTCTTGTTATTCTTTATCTCTTCACCTCATCATGCGAGATAGAGGAACCATTTATTATGTTATATCATCAGGGTAATGATCCATCAACCTGCTGCTGCTTTTTATGAAGCACAAGCGGGAGAATTTGTCCTGGAAGCGGAAGAACTACTGAAACTGCGCGAAATCCTCACAAGGGTTTATGTACAAAGAACGGGCAAACCCGTATGGGTTGTATTCGAAGACATGGAAAGGGATGTTTTTATGTCAGCAACAGAAGCCCAAGCTCATGGAATTGTTGATCTTGTAGCGGTTGAATGAAAATAGCAGGGATTTCACGCAAATCCGTGATTTGATTGAGATTTTATTTATACCGGGTTTAATATTCTAGTAATTTAATATTCTAGTAAATAGAAGTATAATTCATAATTATCCGGTTAGGGTCGATCTAAACCAACCCATTATGTATACGATTCAGCATGCCAACTATTAAACAACTTATTAGAAACACAAGACAGCCAATCAGAAATGTCACGAAATCTCCCGCTCTTCGGGGATGTCCTCAGCGCCGAGGAACATGTACTAGGGTGTATGTGTGACTCGTTCAGATCATGGGCTGGGACAAAAGAAAGAAAACAATTTTTCCAGTATCAATGATCAGTACCAGTGAATAGGATAGAATGGAAGAACTCCATTCACTATCTAAAACTAAAAATAAAAAGATCTATTCTATCCCTCTATTGTGTATGAAATTTATGGTTTCCATTGGTGCAAATCCAATCACCTCAATTTAAGATGAAAAGCAATTCCCCATTGGTAGCAAATCGTTATCCATTAAGCGGGGGAAATCCTATTTAAGAAGTAGAAAGATTATGTTCCCACTCTTGCAAGAACGGACTAACAGGGTCAGCTACCTAGCTAACCTTCATAATTAAATACCGTTACTGTATAGGTAGATTTCATTGTGAAAGACCTATTACTGGATAATTCATGGGTAGAGCCAAAGGGTGTGAACTGTACAAGTTACCAATAATATTGATTAAATGAAGGAAGGGGCTCCGGTGTATAGAGAGGACCTCACCGTTTAAGAAGTAACCATAGAAACGATGGAACCACTATTTCTTTATCTATTTATATTTACTACTTTATTTTAGTTACTATGTTTTTGATACCTCGTATCAATAAATTTCTTATTTCAAGGTAAAATGCCTAGAAAAAAGAAAAAAAATTGTGGTCGGGAAGGTTATAGTAGCAAAAGCCATTGGAATTTTTATTTTATACATTGGAAGAATCCGTTTTGTTATTAATAGACCAGAAAAGGGGAAAAGAATAACTGAAAGAAAGGAAATCAATTAGTTATTCATCAAAGTTTCATTTATTCAATGACCAGAATTAGACGAGGATATATAGCTCGGAGACGTAGAACAAAAATTCGTTTATTTGCATCAAGCTTTCGGGGTGCTCATTCGAGACTTACTCGAACTATTACTCAACAGAAAATAAGAGCTTTGGTTTCGGCTCATCGGGATAGAGATAGGCAAAAGAGAGATTTTCGTCGTTTGTGGATCACTCGGATAAATGCAGTAATTCGCGAGAATAGGGTATCCTATAGTTATAGTAGATTAATACACGATCTGTACAAGAGGAAATTGCTTCTTAATCGTAAAATACTTGCACAAATAGCTATATCAAATAAGAATTGTCTTTATATGATTTCCAATGAGATCATAAAATAAAGGGATTGGAAGAAATCCACCGGAATAATTTAAATGGAGTTCCCCGGAGAATGAACTCCGGGAAAGTAGAGTATAAATTAGTATAATAAAATATGATAATATGAGAAAGTGATAAAGTCGTCAAAATGAGCGAATGCGTTCAATAAAAAAAAAAGATTTCTTCTTCTTCCCCGATTCTTTTTTTTTTTTGTCTTACGACACGACAATCAAATCCGTATTCTCCGATTTTTCGAACAAAACATCAATCGGCGTTTGAGTTCAGATTGGAATTTTGATTCAATTGAAGAGTAAGCCTATTTATTTCTGGTTCTAAGCCCAGTAGTTCTAGCGGTCGACTCGGTTCTTTCAAATTGTTTCTCGTTATTAAGAAAAGGTAACAAAGATAAAATACGAGCTTGTTTTATAGCAATAGTAATTAATCGTTGTTGTTTTAAGGTCAATCTATTCACTCGTCTAGATAATATTTTTCCTTGTTCACTAATAAATCGACTAATTAAACTCATGTTTCTATAATCAATTCGATCCCCCGATTGGATCGGGGGCAAACGCCTACGAAAAGATCGCTTGGATTTAAGAAAAAGTCGCTTGGATTTATCCATGGTTTGTTTATTCCTTATCCCGAAAATCCTATTTCGGTCAAATCACAATCACAAATGAATTAGAATTAAGAAATAGGATTTGGTTTGTTTATATATAGATTTGTTTCTATTTAAATATAGGTTATATATATAATATGTCATTTTTCCTGTTCCTTGGAAGGGTGACACACAGGCACTCGGTTCGATCTATTTCTTTATCTCCCCATGAATCGTATGTTTGTAACAATAGGGACAGAATTTTCTCAATTCCAATCGACTAGGTGTATTGTGTCGATTCTTTTGAGTAATATATCTGGAAATGCCCGTTGATTCTTTATTAACACCGTTTCGGACACAACTGGTACATTCCAAAATAACCGTTACTCGGACATCTTTACTCTTGGCCATGAACCTCCTTTGGGTTTTTGATTCACTCAACTCTTCTATTTTTTCGATCCGAAGCGAAGAAGAAAGGAACGAAAAAAAAAGAAGTTGCTAACTCGAAATCCAATTAAAATTAATTATGAAAGATTTCGTTGCAATGAATAGTAAATAAAAATAATAAGTAATACAATGATTTCTAACTATATTTAGAATTGCAATACAGTATTTTATTTAAGTATCTTGTATGATACTGTTACCCTAGACCCACATTTCCATTTTCGTTCTCACTCTATTATTAATTTACTTAGAGCCTGAACCTGAACCCGAGTTTCACTGAGGTTGAATCCACTTTTATTCTTTTTCTTTCCTCCCTTTCTAAAAAGAGAAAAAAGAGGGGGAGAGGAATTAGTCACAGATATTTGATTGTATCTCTAATCTTCTTCAACCCTTCCCATGTCAATAACTAGAATGAAAAAAAAGGGAATGTCAACGCATCCGGGAAGAAACGATTGATCTCTATCAATAGACCTGCTAAAGACCCGAACCATAGAGTACTTAGTACCGGTGCCACGGAGAGATATGTTTTTAGATCTCGCATTGAAAATCCTCCTTCTTTATTGTAATACATAATGGTAATACATATATGATCAGATGCATATGTAGTTAAGGACTACTTGTATTTGTACGCGGAATCCCTAATTCAAATTGAAATGTACAATGATTCGGCGGATAAGATTTTGTTTCAT
>NZ_QPKJ02000013.1:22500-25391 GCF_003344625.1 Solirubrobacter deserti
TAAATCACTACAAGTGACGGAGATACGCGATTTAAATAATGGAAGATCCAATATTTAAAAATTGTATCTAGAATGACTGGAAAAGTGGAAACAAGACCAGATATAATTTGATCGTTATGAGCAAATCCAAAATCTTTGTAGACAGAGCCAAGCATTAGTTCCCAACCATGGGGCGAATGGAATCCGATACATAAATCTGTTAATAAAAGAATAGAAAAAGCTTTTATTGTGTCGCTTAAGTTATATAGGAATTCCTGAACCCAAGAGTTAAGAATAACAAGTTCTTCATTACCCAGAATAGAATAGCCGCTTAGAATAACAAAACAGATTATATTTGTCGAGAAGTGCAAAATCGTATGGATACGATCCTCATTGTGCATCTTGATCAATTGGATCGTTTCTTTGTGGATTCCTATACTAAGCTTTTGTAGATGTGTCTCCGGGTATTCCTTTATCATTTCGTCCAACACGAAGAGTTCCTCCAATTCTATGAATTTTTCTAGAATACTCTTTTCTTGAATATCATTCAAAAAGGTTTCGGATTGCCTAGTATTCCACCAATTAGTAATCCAAGATTCCAGACTTTTATTAAATGAGAGAGAGATCCACCAGGGCAAAAATACTATAGATGCCAGATATAGAAGGGGAGTGAATGCTTTCTTTTTTGCCATTTTTTTCATCTGTGAATTGTTAATGAACCCACCTCATTCGTCGACTCTATGCGATCTAATATTTCTATCAAGCATGAGTTCTATTACAAGGTATCGAGCCTATGAATCTATTCGCTGTTTTTTATTTGTGATTCAGTGGGTAGTCCTTGAATCTAGAAAGAATACAGAAATAGAATAAGAGTCCACTTCGAATTCGAATGAAGAAATAATCAAAAATATTGTTTTGTTTCCAGATATCTCAATTGGTCAAATTCGAAACAATTGCCTCCTTTCGATGAATGCCCGAAAGAACCATTTCAAGTAATGAATATTATTCGTATTTCGAGACGAAAGAACTCCCTTTCTATTAAAATATTCAATATTTCGAAAAAATGTCGCTGGCTACTCATAGTCCCGGAATAATTGAGATCAATTTCTGAAGAATATTGTGATCAAAAATGAGTGGCAAAACAAGAGAGAAATTGGATAGTTATTGTTATTGGATAGTTATTGTTATAAGAAATCCAATTGTTTGGTCATTAAGGAACCCAAAAGAAAGGATAAAAAGAAACGTCGATTGACAAAAGAAAAGAGAGATAATTTACAAGATATGATCTATCTGTATCTAATGTATCAATTCAAAATATTGGACCTAAAATAAAAAGAGAAATTTTTTTTCTTTATTCCGAAATGTTTTGATATATGAGATGAATCCATTATTTCTATTTGTTACTTGTTTTGTTACTGAATTGAGTTGAGTGGATTTCCATAATACACATAAAAGACCATTTTTGCGGACAAAAACAGTTTTGTTTTATGGCTGTTCCATATACGTCTACTTTGGCTCGAATGAGCGTTCTGAAGAAACTTCAGTTAAGTTATGCTATAGAAAAAGAGGATTTTCCCTCCTGATGAGAAAGCATTTATTCTTCAGTTCATTTCAAAATACTTCAATTGGTACACGCAAGAAATAGGCCAACTCAGCAGCTTTTTGTTCAATTTCTCGTGGAGTCAAATTCTCATCAGTACGAGTCAAGGGAATAGCCCCCTGGCCTTTGATTTCCATATAAAGGACACGACGGGCATAAATACCCTCTTTAACTTCTATTCTGATGGACTGAATATCTTTCATAAGGAATCGAAGGAAGATGCGACGATTTTTTCCAGGAAATCCCCAACGAAAAATACACACTATTCCTTCTTTTCTATCGAATCGATCATAACCACTACCTACATTCCACGCAATTGTGCACCACAAATAGGAGCTAATAAAGAGACCTGCGATCCCATAGAAAGACATCACGATCCCTTGTGGAAAAAAAATGATTTGCTGAGACGGAAATAAAGATATCAAATTCCTACCAAGATAACTCGAAGTTCCAACCAATAAGAATCCTAATGAACCTAAAAAAAGGATAAAGGCCCAGCACAAATTACTTGTTTTTCGAGACCCCGTTATAAGTTCTATCCATATATGTTCTGATCGCCAACTCATACTAGATCCAGTTGCATTTTATTGGAATTGAGAGAATAACCCAAATAAATTTGACTTTACTCTTTGTGTTTCCGAAGTAACTCTCATCAACTAGCACTATTCTGATGTGAACCTTTAGGAGTAATTCATCGAATTGGTTAGATCTAAAATAATAACATCCCCTTCATATGATCCCCTATAGATATCTACACACATTTAGATACATTGACTTTCCATTTCAGACATCCGCCGATCTTGATCTATTTGAAAATAGCTATAATTCATTTACCCATATATCATGTTTCCGCATGCATAAAAGCTCTTTCATTTATGTTCGGAGGAAACCACCCCTTATACCATATTCCACTAAATAGATATCTGTGTTATGATTCAAGTCTAAGTCTTGAAAAAAAAATGGATGGTCCCATTGGATCTAAAAAATCTTGTTTTTTTGAATAGGAAGAGATAAAGAAGCCATTGCCATTGCCGGAACTACTAGGCCTACTAAAGGCACCAAAACAGAGGGTAAGTCGAAATTTATCATAGAATGGGTACCTCGATTTTGTTATTCTTATATTTATATTGTTATAAAGATATCTTATAATAATTATAATTAGTAAGTATATAATTAATAATTAATTAGAATTCGTAATTCGAATTCGTATATAATTATACTCTCAGTGGGTATATATAATAATTGAGTATATAATAAAGTACTGCTAGATTGGGAGACCTCATGCAGCAGTGAACCAAGTGCATAAACATTT
>NZ_QPKJ02000035.1 GCF_003344625.1 Solirubrobacter deserti
CGGGATGCCACATTCAATTGACCATACTCATGTGAATGGTAGGTATGATTTAACTATAATATACTAACCAATAAACTATTATGTGAGGTTATTATATTCTAGAGGCTAAAGGATGATTGGGACTTGCTTGAGAAGCATTAGGATAAAGAGTTATCCACCCCTTTGAGTTAGTGGCCCAATAACCTAACATGTGAGGGTCCACTAGTTCAAATGGGACTCCAATCCCTGCTATGGAAATTCGAACTATGTTTGAAATTCACAAAGTCTCATCTTAGGGTGTATGAGATTTGAACAAAGTAGTGGGAGGAAACATATAAATTAAAGACCAGAAATTTAATGTTTTCAAAATATGAAATTTATTAATATTATTATTTTCTATTGTAGATGGCACCACTAAACCCTTTATCACGTATTCTTGATGACAACCGTTTAACCGGTCCCAACTTCAATGACTGGATTAGAAACCTGAAAATTGTTTTAGCCGCCGACAAAATAGACTATGTCTTAAAATCTCCACGTCCTAATGCTCTTCCCGAAGGGGCATCAGAAGAGGAACAAGTTACTTATAACAAGTGGCTTGAGGATGATATTCAGGCGAGGTGCTATATTATGGCATCGATGACTAATGAGCTCCAAAGGCAACATGAAGTCATAGACAGCTCGCATGCTATCATCACCCATCTTAAGGAGCTATATGAGTCTCAGAATAGGGTTGTAAGGTACAACACTGTGGGAGAGCTCTTTGCTTGTAAGATGGTGGAAGGGACATCTGTCAATGAGCATTGCTTGAAGATGATCCGCAATATTCATGCCCTGCATGATCAAGGGGTGGATATTTCTTCTGAGATGGGGACTGATATTCTGCTTCACTCACTTCCTAATAGTTACAAACCATTCATCATGAACTTTCACATGTCTGATGTGAATGACAAGGTCTCTCTGACCGACTTGATGAATATGCTTGTGACTGCTGAAGAGACTTTGAGAAAGGACTCTAAAGGAAGCGCTTTAGTTTTTGATGGTGCTTCAACTTCTAGATCCAAGCCTAAGGGTAAGGGTAAGAAGAAGAAGAATTCTCCATATAAAGCTAAAGGAGGTATGAAGAAGAAGGAGAAAGAGTCAAAAGACTCTAAGGGAAAGTGTTTCCACTGCGGTAAAACAGGTCATTGGAAGAGAAATTGCAAGGAGTACCTAGCAACTCTGAAGAAAGGTTCTTCTAGTGGTACGTCTTGTCATTTATTCATTTACTAATTTCGAATTAGTATTCTGCTTATGGTATGCGATACCTAATTGTTTTATTGTACAATGCGATTGTATATAGGAGACAAGGGGAAGCAGAAAGAAGAGTGATCTTCAGGCTGGCTTTGTTTGGAAAGGCTCAAAGTGTTGCTGCCTTTGACTTTGAAGCCTGATTTTTACTTATTCAGAATTTTAAGAACTTTTTAATTGCTGGATGTAATAATTACTTCCTCTGGAAGTCTTTATTTTAGTAATGTTTGTTTAAACATTTATTTGATTTTATAAATCTTTAATATTAGATATTTCAGATTTTGAAATCTTATCTGGCAACTGTCTTAAAGTTCTTAATTCTTTACAAATGCCTTGAATGAATAAAAATTAAAGTGTATATGAAGATTAAAGGGATAATACATGAGATGTATAAACCCTAACTTTTAGCTTATATACTTCATGAATAATAGATAATTGAAAAGTTCAATTGATTATTATGAAGTAAAACTAAAAGAAAGATATTGGGATATCTTAATAATCTTATATCACTTAAGGACCTTTAAAATGTTAAACGATATAGTTTAAAGGTTATTTGATAATATGAGATATTTCAAATAAACTTTAAAAGAAAGTTTTTCTAAATAAAGAGTTATTAGAAAAACAAGTTTTCTATATAAAGAGTTATAAGAAAACATGGTTTCCATATTAGTTTAAAATTATACCTTTATAAAACGACAAAGGGAATTTTATGTAATTAAAGGGTTTAATACATAAAGTACCTTAGTTTTTAAAAGGACTAGTGGGAGCATGAAAAGTCATCAAATTAATTTCTTTATTAGTACACACTATTAATACTAAAGTAGTATTAAGAATTCCATAATCGTTATAGGAATTCAAATCACATCAAAAAGGAGTTTTTGAAATGATTAATTCATATGAGATAAATATTTGAGAAATATGAGACTCATATGAGAATAAAGTATGTACTTATATCAATATCAAGAACATGCTGCAAAGAGTTGTCAGGCAGATATTGATAATCAATTCAGAATAGAGATTCAGAATAGAAACAAGTTTGTTCTTAAAAGAGTTTAAGAATGAAATACTTGTATTTCAAGAAATTACTAAATACACGCCATTTACATAGATTGCCTAATAGAATGTCGAGTGAACAAATGCTTTCTTTTGGAAGCATAGGTCTCATTTACTAGGACATCAGAGTTGGCAGCAGAATTAGTTTAAATACTATTATTGAAAATAATAAAATGCAAAATGGTTTTGCATCTGATAATCTACCTTGCCTATACACTAGAGAGTGCAATAAGCCTTGTCTTGCGAAGACTAGTATTCGATACTATGATGATTGGCTTTAGTGCAAGTGGGAGATTGTTAGAGGTATGCCCTAAAACCAATCCTAAAGGGCATATAAGTTTCATATTATTAATAAATGAAGGTATAACTTATCTGATGTGTATTAAACACATTAATGATAAGGTCCATGAATAAATGATAGGAGAAATATTCATCTCAAAGAGTTGAGATAGAGAGACTGATAATTTCTCATAGACATTTATTCTAAAACAGTTCCTACTCATAGGTTTGTTAAAGTGGATATTTAACTAACCGTATAAGAGTAGCACAGATTTAAACTGGCTCCAATGGGAGGATAGGTAGTCTTTCCTATCGGTGTAGTGACACTA
>NZ_QPKJ02000113.1 GCF_003344625.1 Solirubrobacter deserti
AGCGCGCCCTTGCTGCGCTCGAATACCAGGGTCTGGCCGCTGGCGTCGTCCTGGATCATGGCGTTGACGCAGGCTCCAAGCTGGTGCTCGAAATCGGCTGCGGGCGAGATGAGGTCGGGAAACATGAGGTTGCTCCTATGAAAATGGACCAGCCCGGCTCCTGGGGAGACGGGCTGGCATGGGGGGACAATGAGGAAGGCCGGCGTGGCGCGCGGCTGCTAGGACTCGGCCAGCGGCAGGCCCAGCAGCGCGGGTGCGTCGGCATCGAGGATCAGGATGCGCACATCGGCCTGGCCAGCCAGTTCAAGGATGTTTGCCAGGTCGTCCGGCATGCCCTTGTTCCGGTGCTCCTGCCGAAGCTGCTCGGCGGTGATGCCCTCGGCGTGCTCCAGGTTCTGGTCCGTCCAGGGCGTGGAAATTAGCTTGACGCCGATCGCCGGGCTGTACGGCACACGGAAGGCGATGAACAGCATGGCCTCCGGCGTGGCGATGTCCGCCAGGTCGGCGAGGTATCGACCGTGATGTGCTCACGGCTGATCTCCCAGCACCGGCTGTAGTAGCCGGTCTCGAAAGTCAGGCGCTGCACCACTTCCCGCGCAGCCTCGGCCGAATAGGCATCGCCGACGTGGACTGGGCGACCGTCGAAGTCCTCGCCATGGATGGCATAGACCACGGCACCAATCACGCCTTCGCCGCTGACGCCTTCACCGGCGTCGCATTCGGCCAGTACCTCGGCGCTCACGCCTTCGGGGCCATTGCAGACCACGGCGAAATCGTTGGTGACGATGCAGGACGATGAAACCAGTTCCTCGTCGGAGAGGTGCTCTTGGCTCGCGTGGATGTTGCGCCAGACATGCGGGCTTTCATCGTCGTAGTTGATGCACAGCGTGCGGACGATTTTCAGATTCCAGTAGCCGCGAAGGAAGGGATTAGGATTCTGGGACATGGGATCTCTCCAGATTTAATAATGGAGCCAATCCCCGCCACCCGGAATTGGACCCGGCGGGTTGAAAAATGGAAAAAGCGTCAGGCAGCGCCTGACCATGGCGTTGTCAGTACTGCGCTGGACTATGGGAAATAAAATGAGGGGCACGGCCTCGTGGGCGCGTGCCCCTCGTGGGGAGTGAACGAAGACGTGGTGGTGTGCCGGAGACCAGCTC
>NZ_QPKJ02000114.1 GCF_003344625.1 Solirubrobacter deserti
GGCTTTATCCCGCAGGGAATACGGAAACAGAAGAAGTTTGATGGCATCAGAAGTGAGACCCTGAATTCTAATAGTGGAACAGATCCCTAGAAACTCAGTAAGATGGTCATATGGATTCTCTCTATCCAACCCATAGAAGGTCGGCAACATCTGAAGTGTGGCATGACGAATCTCATACTGGACATTCTCGATATTAGGAACCTGAATGCATGAAGGTGGTGTAAATGGACCAGACATGAAGTGATCTCTAATCATCCTAGGTGCAGGCGGGATTGCTTGTGGAACAACGACTGGTCTAGGTGGGTCTTGACCTTGGTTTTCCATAGTGTTCTCAGTCTCTGACCCTAGTTCAGGTCGACTGATTCGACGAGACCTCAAGGTACTCTCTAACTCTAGGTCAAGCGGTTGTAGGTCACAAAACAACGACCTTCTACCGTGCATAAACTTTTCCCCCAGATGAATGAATGCAATATGTGAATGAATTAAAATAAGAAAATAACGAAGATGAGAAGATACTCCCCTCGGTCCTGAATGCTAATCTTTACGCGGTCCTATCCAAAACTTTGGCACCTGGGCAAAATTTTTATTTTTAGCAATTATGGCCTTTTTGGCCTTAGCGCGCAAAATTCGGAGCAAACCTGTACGTCAGCAACCTGAACAGATGAGAGGGGAAGGTAAGTAGAAACTGGAAAGTAAAAATCCTAAACTACAACTAAAATAGAACTCATCATAAATTCTATAACCGTGCAATAGTCCCCGGCAACGGCGCCAAAATTTGATCGGTCCAAACAAGGGAGGTTAATTCCTTGAAAGTGATCAAGATTTAAATTTATAAAACTACTCGTGTTTGTAACCTCAATTCGTTGGAAAAATGGTTTTCGCACGGGTGTCGAACTCAGGGACTAAAGGCTAAGTTATGAGAACGTATTCTAAATCCGATTTTAGTTACCAAACGATTCTTTAATTTTGGAGTTGGTGATTGTTTATCAAAACACGAAAGTAAAATTGGTAAGTAATCAAATAAAAGGGAACCTTGGGTTTCGAATCCACTTTAGTTATGGAATTGGCATGCATATGATCAACGTTAGGGTTTTATAATCATTTTTTGTTCGGGGGTAATCTAAGTTACAATAATAACTCACAAAAAGTATAC
>NZ_QPKJ02000115.1 GCF_003344625.1 Solirubrobacter deserti
GTAGTACCTACCGAGTGCAGGGTAGGCAGGAATGACCGGGTAGGCAAGGAAGGCGCAACCAACTTGACGAGGAAGGCGTGGTCTTTGTGAACTTGGAGCGAGATTCCTGAGAAGGTGCGACCCAGTTGGGTGGCTGGGTGGCCGTGAGTCGATTTTTAAAATTTCCCATACTGGGGAATTTCGCGGGAGTTGAAAAGTCGCGGCTCAGACCGTCGGGCCGCACCGTCCCCAGACTCGAGGTCGGAGGGTATACAAGAAGGAGCGGCGGAGAGCAATGGGAAAGAGCGAGCGGTAAGACTGCTCGGTCGTCCCTGCCTCCGGCTCCCTCTTACAGGTGTGGGCAAGGACGTACAGGGCCTGCTCCACCTGGAAGCCTTCTGCGGGAGGGCTGCTCTGGCCTGTGGCCTAGGCACCTTCCCGCGGTAACCTGCAAAGGAAACCAAGTTCCAGTTCATGGAGCGTTGTTATCGCGTGGCTCCCTACGGTCTGCCGGGGAGTCAACGTTAACAGCGCGAGCCACCTCAGCACCGTTCCAGCAAGGGCTCTGCCTCTGCCGGGCGGCATCTGAGAAGATCCTGCAGGCGCTAGGGAGTACCCCATAAGCGCCGAGGGGTGGGCTCTGTGGATGACTGGCCGCTGGCCAAACTTATCTACAAGCCGCCGGGGGTACCGGCCAGCTGGGGAAGCCTTCGGGCAGAACCTTCTGTGCTGGGCCTCCTCTTGGGGCGCATAGGCGGTGTGCGAGAGGCGCTCTGCGCTCTCCCGTCCTCCTGCCGACCGCGCTCTGGGGAATTCAGGAGGGGAAAGCAGATGCGTGTCTCGAGGCAAGTTCGGCCCTGCCGTACGAGCTTCGGACCGCCTACCTTCGTAACTTTGTGAACTCTTCCGCTCGCTTGCGAGCGGTTGGCCTTTCCAGGCGCACGATAGTTACCTGGTTGATTCTGCCAGTAGTCATATGCTTGTCTCAAAGATTAAGCCATGCATGTCTAAGTTTAAGCAATTAAACCGCGAAACTGCGAATGGCTCATTAAATCAGTTATAGTTTATTTGATAGTACCTTACTACATGGATAACCGTGGTAATTCTAGAGCTAATACATGCTAAAAACCCCGACTTCGGAAGGGGTGTATTTATTAGATTAAAAA
>NZ_QPKJ02000116.1 GCF_003344625.1 Solirubrobacter deserti
CTATCATAGAGAACCCCTTTACCATTCTGTACAAATGGGCTATTCTATTTGTACAGAATGGTAAAGGGGCTCATTCAATCCTTGTTTGCTCACTAGTTACCGGTTCTTCTCGTCAGCGCGGGGTAGAGCAGCTTGGTAGCTCGCAAGGCTCATAACCTTGAGGTCACGGGTTCAAATCCCGTCTCCGCAATTTTTTTTTGACAAAAAAAAATAGAGTTTTATTCTTATTCTGTTAACTATTAATTAATTATAATTAATTACCCCCTTTTCTTTTGGGGTGGGAGGATAGAACCAATATACTATCGTAATCGACTATATTTAATTATGTATCTATCCTATTATTAAATGTAAATTAAATACATTAACCCCATTATCCTGTATCCTGGGCGGATAGCGGGAATCGAACCCGCGTCTTCTCCTTGGCAAAGAGAAATTTTACCATTCAACTATATCCGCACTTTTTTGTTCGTGATACGCAATGTATGA
The DNA here is from genome assembly GCF_003344625.1 of Solirubrobacter deserti. Lineage (GTDB taxonomy): Bacteria > Actinomycetota > Thermoleophilia > Solirubrobacterales > Solirubrobacteraceae > Solirubrobacter > Solirubrobacter deserti. Next base: position 487 of record NZ_QPKJ02000116.1, read on the forward strand.
ATCATATTTGAGTAGAGCGAGGCCAAATACTCTCCATATATTTTTATATATTTGTATGTATTTATATATTTGTATGTATTTATATATTTGTATGTATATTGATATCTACAACTTTAGTAGATAAGTACATATTTTTATTAAATCCAAAATTTTAATATATAGAATTAATATAATGTATTATAATACATAATGCATTTTTTACATATTTCTATACTATATATATAGATAGAAAATTAAATTTTGGATTTAATAAATTTTACAAAACAAAGACACAAATCCAATAAGTTTGACCCCTCCCTTTAATTTTTAATTTTTTTTTTTTTTCGTTATTTGCATTTTGGGAACTTCTAACTTATCTTATATTGTATTGAATTTGAACGTGTCTCATAACCTGAAAGAATTCGGGGAGGGGCCGTTTTTGGACCTAGAACGACTCGGTTCAAGAGATAAGAGAATTAAGGATACCTACCAGAAATACTAATCCAATCCATAATGATGTACCGGAAAATACAACATTTTTATTACCCAACCAACCATCAGGAGAAGCAAATACAACGGGTACACTAATCAGTAAGATTGATGAAGTAACAATTAATGCAAAAACAGCCAATTGGAAAGCAATAGTCATGTTTCTAATCCTCCAATCTACCAATAAAAGA
>NZ_QPKJ02000117.1 GCF_003344625.1 Solirubrobacter deserti
CAAGCAAGTTTCAACAACACTATCGTGACTGTTACAGATGTACGGGGGCGGGTAATCTCTTGGTCCTCCGCCGGTACTTGTGGATTCAAGGGTACAAGAAGAGGGACACCATTTGCCGCTCAAACCGCAGCAGGAAATGCTATTCGGGCAGTAGTGGATCAAGGTATGCAACGAGCAGAAGTCATGATAAAAGGCCCCGGTCTCGGAAGAGATGCGGCATTAAGGGCTATTCGTAGAAGTGGTATACTATTAAGTTTCATACGAGATGTAACCCCTATGCCACATAATGGCTGTAGGCCCCCTAAAAAAAGACGTGTGTAAAAATAAACATTGAAGATATTTCAAGAGAAATAAATAATTCAATGATTAAAGAATATTACTATGGATCAAGAGAAAGTAATAGTATCTACTCGGCCACTAAAGTGGAAATGTGTTGAATCAAGAGCAGACAGTAAGCGTCTTTATTATGGACGATTTATTCTGGCTCCACTTATGAGAGGCCAAGCCGATACAATAGGCATTGGGATGCGAAGAGCTTTGCTTGGAGAAATAGAAGGAACATGTATAACACGCGCAAAATCCGATAAAATACCCCACGAATATTCTACCATAGTAGGGATTCACGAATCCGTACATGAAATTTTAATGAATTTGAAAGAAATTGTATTGAGAAGCAATCTGTATGGAATGCGCGATGCCTTTATTTGTGTTAAGGGTCCTGGATATGTAACCGCTCGAGATATCATCTTACCACCTTCGGTGGAAATCGTTGATAATACACAGCATATAGCTAACCTAACAGAACCAATTAATTTGTATATTGAATTACAAATCGAGAGGGGTCGCGGATATTGTATAAAAACGCCAAATAACTTTCAAAACGGAAGTTATCCTATAGATGCTGTATTCATGCCGGTTCGAAATGCAAATCATAGTATTCATTCTTATGTGAATGGAAATGAAAAACAAGAAATACTTTTTCTCGAAATATGGACAAATGGAAGTTTAACTCCTAAAGAAGCACTTCATGAGGCCTCCCGAAATTTGATTGATTTATTTATTCCCTTTTTCCATGCAGAAGAACATTTAGAAAACAATCAACACAAAGGTACTTTACCCCTTTTTGATTTTCATGGTAGATTAG
>NZ_QPKJ02000118.1 GCF_003344625.1 Solirubrobacter deserti
CCTAATCAAATAAACCAAGAGGGATCCTATCCCACATAGCCGAAATCCATAGGAAAGAAATCCCCATGGCCGTGAGCCTATGCTAGGGTCTCCAAGTAACCCTAGTTGCCATTTGACAAAACAAACAAGTTTAAACAAAAACAACATGGCCGAATTCTATGTGGGGTTCAAGAACCCTACTTTAAATTGATTTTAATTAATTAATCCATTGTTGCCATCAACCAATCTCACATCCATGCTTGATTTGGCTCTGATACCACTGAAAGGTTGTGGGTAAATCGGATTCGCAGCGGAAGACAAACTTTAAAAATTTTCAAGAACAAGAATCCAAATACATACAACACTTTGCAGAATCGAATAACAAGCATTGGGATGTGAGATAATACATAAAACCTTTACATACAAGCATGCTATATTTAAAAACAATAAAAATACATACTTGATTCTCCTTGCGATGTAGATTCCAAAGCTCCAACGAAATGAAGCCTCCAATGAAAGTCCACACGAACTCAAGACCTCTTGAACTTCTTGTACTTCTCTCCAAAGGAAGAAACAAGCTTGAGAGGGGAGAAGGGGGCTCACGGCTAGAGTAGGTGACCACTAGGGAATTTCGGCCCTAGGGTATTTCTCTCTCTACTTGTGTGCCTCCTTTTCACTTAGGTTATAATGGCTTAGTGCTAGCATGACTATAACCCTATATTTATAGAGAACCACTAGGGTTTCCATAAATTTAATTTCTAATAATAATTAAACTCCTTAATTATTAACTATTAATAATTAGGCTTTTGTTTAATTATTAATTAAGAAATTTCCCACTCTCTTAATTCAAAAGACTCACTTGGGTTCTTTGTTTGTGTGTGACCCATTGGGTTCACCCTAACCTAGCAGTGGACAGGGACATCTCTATGTCTCCTTAAAATGGAAACTTTCCATTTTAGGTTCAATTGGAACAATTCCAATTTTGCCCTCATTGATAACACTTTATCAATAGGCCTACACTGGTCATGAGTGACGTCTAGCAACATATCATGACATACCCTAGGTTTAGGTGAATAGCAGAACTATTGTGAACCCTTCATGCTACTTAATCCTTCATCCCCTAATGTCACAGTCAAAGATAATCAGGTATGGTTTATAAG
>NZ_QPKJ02000119.1 GCF_003344625.1 Solirubrobacter deserti
CCATACTTTGGCATTATTTTTACATATGTTTGGATGGGAGGTGTTATACACCACCATTATATTTTGAAAGCTTGTGTTACACAGATTCTGTAGCATCTTGAATCGTCCAAAACGGATGAGGAACGAAGGAGAGGTAAGTATGCAAATTATTGTTTTATAAATATATGAGAATGGAAAAATTAACTATCTTCCAAATTGGCGAGTCTTTGGAAAATAGTTAAATTCCATAAATAAATGATTTTTATAAAAATCATGAAGATGATAAATTTTGGAAATATATGTTATGAAAATTATATTAACATATATGTGTTATTGATATATTTATGTGATATATTATTATGCATAAAAATAAATGCACGTGAAACTTATAAAATTTATAATATGCTATTATTTGAATAACATGAATAATTGAAACATGTTAATGCATAAAATATATGCATAAAAATAAATGCATATGATGAATTATTATGCATAAAATATATGCATAAGAAAATAAGTGTATATGATGAATTATTATGCATAAAATATATGCATAAGAAAATTAATGTGATGAATTATTATGCATGAAATATATGCATAAGAAAATTAATGTATGAGATGAATTATTATGCATAAAATATATGCATAAGAAAATTATTATATGGGAGGAAATTATTATGCATGAAATATATGCATAAGAAAATTAATATATATGTGATGAATTATTATACATAAAATTATGTATAATAAAATATGTGTTGGTGATAAATTATTGTACATAAATTATATGTATGTGATTATGCATGAAAATATATGCATGTGTACATGTGATATTTATAATATAAAATATGTATATGATGAATGATAATTTTATATTCTTGATATACATGTGAATATGAAATATGAATGTGAAATATATGCATAAAAATGTATGCATGTGATTAATTAATATGCATGAGAAACTATATGCATGTGATGAGTAGTTGTGCATAAAATGTATGCATGTGATGATTGCTATAATTATTGAGCATAAGAAATTGCATATGGCATGTGGTGGAAATTTTCTATCCTTAATATAAATATGGATATGAAAATGTGGTGATATTATATCCTTAATAAAATTGTGGATATATGTGGAAATGTA
>NZ_QPKJ02000120.1 GCF_003344625.1 Solirubrobacter deserti
ATTGGCTGCTGCGCTGGTCGCGCTGCTGCTGATCTGGCTGGTGTCCCGGACGCCCGGCGAATCCTCAGGGCCGTCGCCCGCGCCGGTCAGCACGGCGCAGGTCGCAGGGCCACCCTGGCAGATGGGCAACCCGGAAGGTCGCTTCACGCTGACGCTCTATGCCGACCTGGAATGTCCGTTCTGCCGGGAGTACTTCCCGCAGCTCAAGCGGTGGGTCGGCAACAACACCGACGTCGCACTGCAATGGCACCACCAGCCGCTGGCCGCGCACGAGCCTGCCGCGTCGGCCGAGGCACGTCTGGCCGAGTGCGCCGCCGAAGCGGGCGGGCATGCGGCGTTCTGGCAGGCGGTCGAATGGGTCTATGCCCACACGCGCAGCGACGGCCAGGGCTTGCCCGATGGCTTGCGTTACCCCGGAACAACGTCAGCCATCGAACAGTGCATGGCGAGCGAGCGCCCCAACGTGGCCATCCGCGCGCAGGCCGCAGAAGCCACCAAGAGCGGCGTGACCGCCACGCCGTCGCTGCGACTGCTCGATCGCCAGACGGGCCAGGCCATCCTGCTGCAGGGGCCGCTCGAGGGTGATGCCTTGCTCTCGGCCATGGACCTGCTGGCGGCCGGGGACATGGCCAGCGACGCGGCGGCCTCGCCCGCCACTCGCACATCCGAAATGCCTGCCGACGTTGTCGGCGACATGCCCAGGTAGCCCTCGGTCTTGGAGGCTACGGCGCGGCTTGCCGCGCTGACCGCTACCCGTTCGCTTTCGCATCCTGGCCGCGAACAATAACCGCCGCGCGGTGATGGATGCACCTTGTTCTGCTGTTTCCATCCCCAGGAGGGCTTGCCCTCCCAGGGTGGCGCCCTCCGCTCACTTTCTGGAGGTCCGCCATGTCTCTCGTTGCCAACGACTCCTGCGTGGAGCCACGTTTTTCCCCCGCGTCCCAATCCGATGACTGGATCATCCGGCAAGCCATCGCGCTGCTGGAGCAGCGGGTCTTCAAGAAGGGGCCATCCCTGGAGAGGCCTGCGGCTGTCATGGACTACCTGCGCCTGAAACTGGCCGCCGAGCCCAATGAAATCGTCGCCATCGTGTTCCTCAACAGCATGCACGAGGTGCTGGCC
>NZ_QPKJ02000121.1 GCF_003344625.1 Solirubrobacter deserti
ATTAGCCCCTGAAGTATTATAAGATGAGACCATAATCCAGTTTTTATAGTATTTGAATGAAATTTATTAATTAGTAGATTGTTTGTGTTTAATGTATATGCCTTTAACAATTCAGAAAGAAAAAAAAAGAGCATGTTGATTATATCAAAATTCGGGAACAACAAAAATCTTCGTTTATTAATTATGAGTAAAGACACTATTGCTAATATACTAACCTCTATACGAAATGCTGACATGAATAAAAAAAGAACAGTTCGAATACCATATACTAACATCACAGAAAACATTATTAAAATCCTTTTACGAGAAGGTTTTATTGAAAACATGAGGAAACACCAAGAGAACAACAAATACTATTTGGTATTAACTCTACACCATAGACGAAAAAAGAAAGGGATATATAGAACTGTTTTAAATTTAAAACAGATTAGTAGACCCAGTCTACGAATCTATTCTAACTATCAACGAATCCCTAGAATTTTAGGGGGGATGGGGATTGTAATTCTTTCTACTTCGCGGGGTATAATGACAGGCAGAGAGGCTCGACTAGAAAGAATCGGTGGAGAAATTTTGTGCTATATATGGTAATCTTTCTGATATCCGAATTATATACAGAACTTTTATATTTCATATTTGTGAAAAAAAAAGAGATAGAGAAAGGGCCGGTTTCTAATATTACGCCTCCTACATTAGTTAATCCCTCAAGTGAAAGACCAAAAAAGGTTCATGAAGGTTTAATTTAAAAAATACTTCCCAACGGTATACTCTACGTTCGTTTATCTTATCTAACTAAAGTATATAGAGAAAGTCTGATTCTAGGTTATGTTTCAGGAAAGATTCGGCATAATTTTTTTATCCACATACTATCATCAGTAGATAGAGTAAAAATTGAGGAAAGTAAGTATTGAAAAAAGTCATTATGATTCAACCAGAAGGACGTATAATTTATCGACTTTGAAACAAAGAATAATTTATCGACTTTGAAACAAAGATGATTAGTGATTAGGTAGTTTTCTCAATTTTGCCATTCATTTCATAGAGATACAACTCGAAATTCAAAATTTCAAGAAACTTTATTTTCTTCCAATAAAGAGATTCAGAATTAAGTTAAGGAAA
>NZ_QPKJ02000122.1 GCF_003344625.1 Solirubrobacter deserti
AGATGGGTGATAAGCTTTTGAGTACCATCTGGATTTGTTCTTCATTGGTTGGTCAGTTGATCATCTGAGAGGCCTTAGCCCTCCACCTCATAATAAAAGCCGAAAAGGTCTCACGGGGTTCTTGTTTGGTGGTTTCCAGATCTCTTCTTGTGACATCAACTTCCGTGTTGTACCTATAGTGATTACTAAACTCAGTGCATACATCCTCCCATGTCTTAATTCTTGACTCATCAAGTGCTAGGAACCATTTTAAAGCAGACCCAATTAGTGTCTCATGGAACATTTGTGCTAACAATTCATCATCGGCCCCTCGAGGTTGCATGGCTCTCACATACATCTTCAGATGGGTCTTAGGGCAACCCATTCCATCAAACTTTTCCAATTCCGGCATCCTAAAGTGGCTGGGTAAGCGGGCTTTTGGGAATAGGGATAACGACGACATGTCTACCAGATCATCAGACTTTCGGATACCTCTCAAGGCTTTCTCCAAGGCTTCAATTTTACTACTCATTAGTATGGATTCATTGGCGAAAAAGGTAGGACTCTTGGGTTTTGGGGAACATTCCTCCTCATTATCAAACATGGGATTGGTATGGGCTCTGAACTTATCTTCCTCTTCTCTCTGACGAACTAGATTTTGAACTACTTTCATAAGTGCCTCAATCTTCTCATCAACAGTCTTCCCTTTAGATCCGGCAACAGTAGGGGTACGATCTTCGTTGTTAGCCATAGCGGAATCAGTAGATGAATCAACACTGAACAGAGGCCCACTAGAGTCAACGATCAAAACCAGAATGCTCTTTTAAGGAAAGAAAATTTTGAAATCAATTTAAAGCCCCATGATTACTTTCCGAAAAAGAATAATATTTTACAAAACTCTCAAAGCCCCTAATCTCTAGGACATTCCTTCAAAAAGGATGAAGGTTCATGCCAAAAGCACGTGAGGTAGAATAAGGAATCTCAGGGAAAGAAGCCCCTAGTAAAAACACTCAAGATGAACAGACCTATAGAACATGGGCTTAAAGCCCGCACAATTCTCACTTTCACTCTCTACAAGGTCCATAGACTTATGGCGATCATTTGGTAGCATAGCACTACAATGGGCCAAGGCCCAC
>NZ_QPKJ02000014.1:0-2500 GCF_003344625.1 Solirubrobacter deserti
ATCTTATAATAATTATAATTAGTAAGTATATAATTAATAATTAATTAGAATTCGTAATTCGTATATAATTATACTATAAGTGAGTATATATAATAATTGAGTATATAATAAGTGCAAGGAATGTAGAACTAAATAAATGGACTTATTCATTTCATTTTTCTACATGAAATATATGTATGATAATCCATTTATTATTCTTCTTCTTGTCTTATAATTTAAAAGAAAGAGTTTCTTACAAATTTCCGAAAGATTCGTTAGAATCCGATCCAACAGGGATTATTAGAAAAAATGGGGATTCTCAGGAGATATAGAAAGATGCAAGACTCTATATCTATATTTGAATTGTATTATATATACATACGTAAGAAGGGAATATGAAATTCGTTTTAGTTGCCTTGCCTAATTTCGCGAAAGGAAAAATTAGCTCTTTTATCTTGTTGATAGAGGCTTGATGATTACTAATCAGGAATATGGGTAAAAAAAAGATCTCGAGAAAAAAACATTTTTCGCAACTTTTGATTCTTTCTATAATTAGATCTTATGTCACCAAAGAAAACTCCATTCTTCGGATTTTGACTTTGATTCCGATAAACTAACTACTTGTTTACCACAAATAAAATAATTGAACTTAAAGCTCTACTTGATTGAATTTTTATTCAAAGGAAAGAAAGCGTGAAGCTGAAATAACTCACTCAAAACGCCTTTTAAAGGATTACGTGGTACGATTGGATCGAATAAGCCCTTATGGAATAAATATTCAGCTGCTTGTGAACCTTCAGGTACTGTCTTATTCAATGTTTGTTCAATTACTCTTTTACCCGCAAATGCAATGTAAGCATTGGGTTCGGCAATAATGATATCCCCCAACATACCAAAACTCGCTGTCACCCCACCAGTAGTAGGAGATGTAAGGATTGATACATAGAATAACTTTTTATTTGATTGATAATCATATAAAGCGGAAGATATTTTAGCCATTTGCATCAAGCTCAAACTTCCTTCTTGCATGCGTGCTCCTCCGGAAGCACACACTAGAATAAGAGGTAGAAATTTATTGGTAGCATATTCGATCAAACGGGTGATTTTCTCGCCTACTACAGATCCCATACTACCCCCCATAAACTGAAAATCCATAACCCCAATTGCTATGGGAATACCGTTTAGTTGACCTGTGCCTGTTTGAACAGCCTCAGTTAATCCTGTCTTTCTTTGATAAGAATCAATACGATCTTTATAAGGTTCCTCCTCCGAATGAAATTCAATGGGATCCAGAGAGACCATGTCTTCATCCAGAGGATCCCAAGTACCTGGATCAATCGAAAGTTCGATTCTATCTGAACTACTCATTTTCAAATGATATCCACATTGTTCACAAATATTCATTTTTGACTTAAAAAATTTCTTATAATTTAACCCATAACAATTTTCGCATTGAACCCACAAATGCCTGTATTTTTGAGTTACATCGAGATCATTAGAACTTTTAGTTAAATCACTACTATTCGTGCTAGTTCTTATACTGGAATTCTCGCTTTCACTACTATTTCCACTTTCACCACAAATGTAACTAGAAATGTAACTGTCACTGTAATTGTCACTACTACTTAAAATGTAACTATCAATACGGATTTGAGAACGAAGATAACTGTCAATACAACTATTAATGTGATTATTCCAACTATATTTAGTGTCATACATGTAACGATCATAGTAGGGATCGTCACTCTTAGATCCATTAGTCAGATAACTAGAATTCCGATAACTATAAAAAGAACTTTCTACGTCACTCAGAAAAGAATGATCATTGTCAATCTCAAAAATCTGATTTTCAATATTAAAATATATGGAATAACTGTCCCCATTACTATCTCTAACTAAAAAAGTGTCATCATAGATGAAATTCCGAATGTCCCTGACACCAAATAAATGCTCAACATTACTGTAACTGTCACTATTACTCCAACGAGGAATTTTTTTATCCGTATCAGTTATAACCGGGTCTTCACTTCCACTGGTATTTTCAATAGGACCAAGACTGTCCATTGATTTACTTAGCCCACACCTGTATTCTAACTCCTCGTTAGACAACATCGAATTGAACCACCGTTTTTCCATAGAGCTTTCTTGCCCCCTATTTATATGAAAATGCAATAGATGAATAGTCATTCGAGGAAAAATCATTTGAATATTTCATTTCCTATCAGAATAAGCATATAGATCCAATCACTCGGATTATTAACTAATAACGAGTGCGTATTGAAAGAAATGATTCTCTTTTGTGGGAATCCGGGATATCACTTCACTATATTATGATAGAACCCCCCCTTTTTTTTTTTCAATTCTAAATATTAAATAGAAAGAGTGGTTTCTCCCATGTCGTGTCAAATTCGCATCGAAAAAAGAAATGTTTGTTCTCTCTTATGAAGAGTTTTTTTCGTAAAATCTCGTCTAATAATAAGTTTCTATTCCAACACGGAATGAAAAGGACAATATACAGGAT
>NZ_QPKJ02000123.1 GCF_003344625.1 Solirubrobacter deserti
AAAGGGGAGCAATGGAATACACTATTGTGGTAGCTGAAACGGCGGATTCTCCGGCTACATTACAATACCTTGCTCCTTACACAGGAGCAGCTCTTGCTGAATATTTTATGTACCGGGAACAACACACTTCAATCATTTATGACGATCCCTCCAAACAAGCACAGGCCTATCGCCAAATGTCTCTTTTATTACGACGACCGCCGGGCCGCGAAGCTTATCCCGGAGATGTTTTTTATTTGCATTCACGCCTTTTGGAAAGAGCTGCTAAATCAAGTTCGCGGTTAGGTGAAGGAAGTATGACTGCTTTACCAATAGTTGAGACCCAATCGGGAGATGTTTCGGCTTATATTCCTACTAATGTAATTTCGATTACAGATGGACAAATATTCTTATCCGCTGATCTCTTCAATGCTGGAATCCGACCTGCTATTAATGTGGGTATTTCGGTTTCCAGAGTCGGATCCGCGGCTCAAATTAAAGCCATGAAACAAGTAGCAGGTAAATTAAAATTGGAATTGGCACAATTCGCAGAATTAGAAGCCTTTGCACAATTTGCTTCTGATCTCGATAAAGCTACTCAGAATCAATTGGCAAGAGGTCAAAGATTACGGGAATTGCTTAAACAATCTCAATCAGCCCCTCTCGCGGTGGAAGAACAGATAATCACTATTTATACCGGAACGAACGGTTATCTTGATTCATTAGAAATTGGACAGGTAAGGAAATTTCTCCTTGAGTTACGGACTTACTTAAAAATGAATAAACCTCAGTTCCAAGAAATCATATCTTCTACTAAGACATTTACTGAGCAAGCAGAAGCCCTTTTGAAACAAGCTATTCAGGAACAGATGGAGCGTTTTCTCCTCCAAGAACAAGTATAAATAAATTGATCTCGTTAAACCCGTAAATCTGTCTATATTAATATATACATTATACATTAAGTAATAAGTGTATATAAGAAGTGGATCTTATCTCTTATTTAAGCCATTCAAAATATCTTTCTTGATATCGAAATATCAAATATAAAATACATATGTAAAAAAATTGCGTCCAATAGGATTTGAACCTATACCAAAGGTTTAGAAGACCTCTGTCCTATCCATTAGAC
>NZ_QPKJ02000124.1 GCF_003344625.1 Solirubrobacter deserti
CAATTGACTAGAAAAAAGTGCGGAACAAAGGAATATATTGGTAATAGTCGAATAAAAGAATTTCTATTTTAGACATGACATAAACAATTTTCAATTCTAATTGAAGGGAAATAAATGAATGTGATATCAAATAAATGTGATATCACAGAATGAAGTTTCATTTTGATTGCTGTTGCTAATTTTAGAGATTTATTATTGTCGCGCCACGGAAATTGCACCGATCAAAGCAGCTAAAAGAATTATCGAAATGAATTCAAAAGGAAGAAAAAAATCTGTTGATAAATGAATTCCAATTTGTTGACTATTACTTATCAAATCGTGTTCTATAATCTGGTTTGATCTTGTAGTCCAAATAATCCTGTACCACGACGTATCCATAATAGTAGTCATTAGTAAACCAAAAATACTTGTACAAACTAACAAAGTAATCCTATCCCCAAGGGTCCAAAGATGAAAATCTTTGTAATATTCTGAACCATTCATGAACATCACAGCAAATATGATTAAAACATTTATAGCCCCCACGTAAATAAGGAGTTGTGCAGCAGCTACAAAATACGAATTTAATAGAAGATAGAATAATGATATACAAACAAGAACTAATCCCAATGAAAAGGCAGAATAAATTGGGTTGTTAAGTAATACCACTCCTATACCTCCTAAGATAAGACCTAAGCCCAGAAAGACTAAAAGAAAATCATGTATTGGTACAGGCAAATCCATTCTATGTAAAATCAGAAAGAAATAAATCAAAATGTTTTTCATGACATTATTGATACCAGACCAGAAAAAATTGTTGATAATTCATAAAAAATTTCTAATTGATTTAAATCCTAAAAGGTGTGAATTAATGCGGGGGCGGTTATTGGACTAATTTCATGTTTTATCTGAAGAGAGTAGTTCGAATACGAAACTATACATAACGTCAGATAGATTAATTAATCCATTTTCAATACAAATTAAGACGTAATTCTTCCCAACCAATTACTATATACTAGTTGAGAATACTAGTTGAGATTTGTAATTATTGAGACCAAACAAAACGAAAAAACCCATTTCTTTAAATCAAAACGGAACCTTAGGGCTTCCAAATTTTTCTTTAATCAT
>NZ_QPKJ02000125.1 GCF_003344625.1 Solirubrobacter deserti
TCTCTATTGATTATGTATATCCAATTTTAATCACTCTCAATTGATCCCTCGTTACTGCTCATAAGATAAGTAATAGGTAGGGATGACAGGATTTGAACCCGTGACATTTTGTACCCAAAACAAACGCGCTACCGAGCTGCGCTACATCCCTTTCAATTGGTCTACAGTGTCATTGTAGAGAATCCCTGTCTTGTTTTCTACATCTTTATTTCTTTCATTGAAATACAAAAGAAAAGTATCTTGTCATTTCTTTTTTTTTAGGCTCATATCTTATAATAAGAAATAAGAATAGACTTATATTATATACGTACTAAATAAATATAAAAAATATAAAACCCACCGTAAAAAAATGAATATTTTTCGGAAATTCTCAGATGGAAAGGGACGTTTTTTTTGTTTTAAGAAAAGGAATATCTATTGAATCATTGTACATTTCAAGTTGTATATTTGAATTTGCATTAGGGATTCCGCGTAGAAATACAAGTGTCAGTCATTAACTACATATACGCATCTGTTCATATATGTATTACCATTATGTATTTCAAATTGTATTAAAATTACAATAACGAAAAAAAAGAAGGAGGATTTAAAATGCGAGATCTAAAAACATACCTTTCCGTGGCACCGGTAGTAAGTACTATATGGTTTGGGTCTTTAGCAGGATTCTTGATAGAGATCAATCGTTTATTTCCGGATGCGTTGATATTCCCCTTTTTTTCATTATAGTAATTGAGATTGGAAGGGGTGAAGAAAATTAGAGATACAATCAAATATCTGTGACTAATACCTCCCCTTCTCTTCTTTATTTTTTTTTTAGAATTCAAAAGAAAAGACATTAGAAAAAGAAAAGAAAACGAATAAAAGCGGACTCACCCCAGTGAAACTAAGAACTTAGGTTTCCAGGCCCAAACCAAAATTGAATTAATAAATAATAGAGTGAGAAAGAAAATGGACTAGCTGTGCTAATAATATCATACAAAAAAATTTAATATTGTACGGCGATTATAAATTCTAAATATATAGAAACTAAATATATAGAAATATGTAGGTCGAAATTTTTATATTACTATATTGATACTATATTGATTGCAACGAAATCTTATTGT
>NZ_QPKJ02000126.1 GCF_003344625.1 Solirubrobacter deserti
ACGGCGTTGCAGGTCGAGACCGTCGAAGTCCGACAGCCCGTGGAAGTGGCAGCGCTTGAGCATGGCACCGCCCTCGCGCGCGTTGTAGAAGCTGACCATCGCGGACAGGAACATGCGTTCCCCGCTGCTCAGGACGCCGAGGGCGTCGTTGAGGCGCAGCATGTCGGGACGCAGATCCCACTTGCTCCTAGCCTGGTTCAGACCTTCACGGGTGCCGTCGCCAAACCATTGCGGGCCGGCGATCTCGACACCGCGCTTCCAAGCCTCGAGGAAGGCTTGGGGCGCGGCAGTGAAATGCTGCTCTTCCCGCATGATCTGATCGACGACTTCCTGCGGCAGTAGCTGATTCATGACGTGATTCCTCCAGTTGGATCAGTGAATGGTGAGCTGGGACCAGCCGCCTCTTTCGAGGGCACGTTGAGCCGCGGCATAGCTGCGGAAATACTCGCGGGATTCCCGCGAAACGGGACCTTCGGTGTCGCGCGTGCCGATGTAGTGGCCGGCGGCGCTTTGCAGGACTTCGAGCGGCAGGAACTTGCCGCAGTAGGTCAGGGCCAATTTCCCGAAGGACTGGCCGAAAGAGGCTTGCTGAGACATGGACGGGCTCCTTGGAAAAAGCGGGGCCTCGTCCTTCACGGGATGGCAGCTCCCGCACGCGGTTGATAACAAAGCATCAGCGTCACGAGGACGCGCGTCCGCGGAATTGATGCGATGCGGACTGGTGGGCAACGCGGGAGAGACCCGCGGCAGCCTGGAACCCTGGCTGCTGGCATGTGCTGACGAATCAGCGAACATGCGCGCAGCTTCGTGCGCAGGCCGCGTCGCGTCAGTTGGAAAACGGCATCCGGCCCAGCCCCGATTGATGGACGCAGGAAAAAAGAAACCCCGCACGAGTGCGGGGCTGCCAGGATGGCGTGTCGGCGTTGGGTCAGTTGGGCTTGTCGCCCAGGACATGCTGCTTCCACAGGTCGAATGCGTGCTCCGGCGGAAGCTCGGCGAGGATGACGATGGGCTGGGTCTGCCGGGCGCGACGGGCCGGGTGATCTCCGCCAAGGAGGGCAAGCAGGCGCCGCCGTCCGAGCTCGCGCACA
>NZ_QPKJ02000127.1 GCF_003344625.1 Solirubrobacter deserti
GGCCACAGCACCTGCTCGCCATTTGAGGGAACCGTATGAAGACTCAGAAAAGTGCAGCCTTTCTTGCGGCCGCGGTCGCAACCGGCGCTGTCGCCAGCGTTGTGCAGACCCAGATCAATCTGCGGCAGCTCGTCGACTTTGGTGCGCCCGTGACCGCATCGGTGCGGGCCTGGACCACGCTGGAAGACTTGGCTAGGTTCGGGCCGGTCATGGCGGGGATCGCCATCGCCGCATTGCTGCTTGCAGTGCTGGCCGGACACCTGGTGCTGAGGTTCATTTCGCCGGCTTGGCGCAAACTCGTCTTTGTCGTCGCCGCTGTGGTCGGACTGTGGTTCGTGTTCTGGCTGATGCGCTCGGTGATTCCCATGCCCGCTTTGCCCGGTACACGGACAGCGCTCGGCCATGCCCAGATGTCGCTGACGGGAGTTGCGGGCGGTTTGCTCTATGCCATCCTGACCTTGCCCAAGCGCCTGACGCCGGGCGTCGGCAACCGCGCTGCACGATGGCGCCATGTGGGTGCCATGTTGGCGCTCCTGGCCGTTCCGACCATGCTCTTCTTCGCCATGGCGCCAGGTGCTGGCACCAAGCCCGAGGCGGTCGATCCTGCGAGCTATGAGGTCCAGACTGTCTCCACGGGGCTGAACCGTCCGTGGTCAGTGGCATTTCTGCCGGACGGCCGAGTGCTGGTCACCGAGATGGGCGGACGTTTGCTGGCCATCGCCACCGATGGCTCGTCCTCGGATATTGCGCTCGACGGGCTGCCGCCCATCTTTCAGCAAGGCGGGGTCATCGGGCTGATGGAGGTCGCGCTGGACCCGCAGTTCGATCAGAACGGCCGGCTCTACCTGACGATGGGCTACGGCGAAGCGGGTGCAAACGGCACGCGCTTGGTCCGGGCCCGGCTGGCGGGCGACAAGATCGAGGACGTGCGCGTGCTGTTCAGTTCCACGCTCAAGCCACGCGCGGGCAACAACGGCGGGCGCATCGCGTTTCTTGGTGATGGCACACTGGTGCTCTCGCTGGGCGACGGTAGCGCGCGGCGCGAGGAGGCACAAAGTCCCGCGAATCACCTGGGCCCTGTG
>NZ_QPKJ02000128.1 GCF_003344625.1 Solirubrobacter deserti
TATTATCAAAATGATTTGAACTGTTTCAAAGACCCAACATGAATTTTTTTGCATTGTGCTCTTTCGTTAACCGATATAAATATCGGTTAGTCTACCATATTTTTTTTGATAGAAAAATAAAAAGATGGCTCCACGTGCTCTGATTCATTATGTGAATTCCAATCCAAGAGCACTACCAAAGTGTTTCAAAGAAGGGTTATCCTGACGTAGGTCTGCTTTTGGCCTAGATCAACTTAAGTTAAATAGAATCTCTATCGCTCTGCTTGAATCAAATATGAAACTTTATACACCTTAAAGTTCCTAAGTATAGAACGAAAAGATCCTTTTTTTGAGATCCTTATACTCATCATTAGGCTTAGCATTGAATAAATAGGATATTCACCTTATCAATATCTCAAATCAATGATGTGTTCTATCTTGGCGCCCGTTTAGGCGCCCAAATCAGACCAAACCAGTTGTCATGCTATTGTTCTCTTCTTTTGTTCCCCAAAAGCCTAGAATAAGACATCAATTGCTCAATAAGATAAAATCTTTTGATTACACGATGGACTCCTCTGAAAAACATTGGCGCGCGTGTAAACGAGGTGCTCTACCGAACTGAGCTATAGCCCTTATGCTTGTGATACATATTTTATCATGTAGATAATTTCTTGTCAAGATAGCTCTTTGATCTCTTTGATTGGTATTGCTTCTAAGTAATATTCAATTTATAATGGACCTATGGGATAGGCCCCCTTTTGTTTTTCTTTGTGATGATAAATGGCCTACTTAACTCAGTGGTTAGAGTATTGCTTTCATACGGCGGGAGTCATTGGTTCAAATCCAATAGTAGGTAGAACTTATTAGATAACAGACTCAATAGTCTATAATGGGTTTTTAGACTCATTTGCTTTTATTGATTTTGTATATTTTTTTATCCTACTCTATTTCATTTCTCTATTGAATTTTCGAATTTCAAATCAGTTCAAATCAGTTTGTTGCATTAGAATTCGATTCTACTTGATTGGATTTGATTCTTATTCAATTTTGATTTTCATCGGCATAAGCAAAATAAGGTGTATAAACAAAAGTTCTGC
>NZ_QPKJ02000129.1 GCF_003344625.1 Solirubrobacter deserti
GTCGTAGCCCTTGTTGGTATTGGTGACCACTGTTGTCCTTCTGTTTTCAGTTCTGCTGCTTCGGCTCGGACACCAAAAATGAACTAACTTGTAACTTGTAGCTCACGAGACACGTGCAGCTTGGCTATTCGATTGATGGGTTGCCTTTGCGCTGACACCATCTCGTTGATTACTTTGATCTGAGCTTCGGAAGCATTTGGCTTCCAGACACCGGCGCGACTTCGTGCGCGAGCAGCAACAAGGCCCGTACGGGTGCGCTCGCGGATCAGGTCGCGCTCGATCCTGGAAAATATGCCAAGCATCGCGTAAATGGCATTGCTCATGGTCGAGCCCTCGAATACAACTCGTGGCTGCAATAGCTCGATGTACGCGCAAGCAACACGCAGCCGGTAGGCGGCCTGTATGAGGTCGGAGAAAGAACGGTCAAGTTGGTCAAGTTTCCAGACCACCCATCTATCGCCACGTCGCAAGCGCCCAAGGTACTCGGCGCGCTGAGGCCGGTCAGAGTTCAAGCCCCTGCCCGTTCCCTCGTATACGTCGGCGCGCCCGGCCGGCCTCAATGCATCCCTGTGCAAGTCCGGATCCTGGTCGCTTGTCGAGACTCGCGCGTATCCAATGCGCTGCTCCATTGGCCGCCCCCGGCGCTAAGGCACAAAAAATGTCCAGCAAAGGTATGTCTGCTGGACGTTGATAAGTTGACGGCAACTTTAGCAGTCAGAGGGCACTTTGGACAGGCAGAACCTCTCATCCATAGAGGACTGAAAGACGGCTTCAGCTCCACTTTTTCCGTAATCACGCGCCTCCAGTGGAAGTCGTCACCACATGGCGGTGGCGAAACGGTTGTTTTGGCCGCATTGCGCGGGGAGGCTGATGACCCATTGCAGCCCTACAACCTAGCGACTTCGCACCTCCAGCAGCCGCTTAAGCGTTTGATCGAAATAGGAGTTGAGGGCAAGCCGCCGAATCCTCGCCAGTGAAAATGGACGGAGAAATCGCGGGCTCAAGCTTGGTAGCCACCCGCTGGCGCCCCTCATGAGTGAGGAAGGACCCAAACGCATTTCTTAGACTGGGGC
>NZ_QPKJ02000130.1 GCF_003344625.1 Solirubrobacter deserti
CAAACATCGCTTAACCAACCAGGGACCGCGCACTAGTGCATGCACTAGCGCTTGCACTCCGCCCACACGCTACCCCTCCCCCCACGCCAACCCCGTGCCAAACGCCCCTCACATCCCCACGTCCCATGCATAGCATGAGGAAGAGGAAGCTTGGAACGCCCAACAAGAAGAAGGAGAGGGACAAGAAAGGCAGCGAGAGAGCAAGGCACGCGCGCCCATTCGGACGCGCGCATGGTGCCGCAAGTGAGAAATCCACAGGGGAAATCACACACAAAACCGAGCCAACAAGGGACAAATCGAGGCAACAAGGGACAAATCGAAGCAACAAGGGACAAATCGAAGCAACAAGGGTCCAATCTAGCCAACCGCGTGCGGAAGAAAGCCACAAGGGCTTAATTCCGCACATAATCCCTCCCGCCGTGCGCGCGTCCGGCCCCCCCGCGCCGCCGCCGCCACTGGCGGCCGGCCATGCCCGCCCACCCCGTGCCCCATGCCCAACCCGACTATGTCAAGGAAGAACATGGGACAAGGGGCGTGCGCGCATGGGGGGGCAGGGGGGTAGCGCGCGCTGGTGCCCCCCCTGGCAGGCACCTCTACCCCCCTAAAGAGCATTTTGAGCTTTTAGCTTTCTGGCAGGAGGAAACATGATTTTTGCCGAGCAAACATATGGCTTTAAAAATAGAAATACTTAGAATTTTGATACGATTTTTTGCAGGCATGCTTACAAAAATGTGAAGATGGGGTATTTCCAATCAAAAAAAATTTTTGACACATTTTCAATTTTTTATAATTTTTTATACGAAAAATAATTAAAAAATAATAAAAAATTATTTTTTTATGGAAAACACATTTTAATTGCTGGGTTCACTTCCAATATTCATAACTTAATTATTGGAATCATTTCAGGTTGAAATGAAATGATTTGGATGCTTAAAATGCAAAAACATTGTTAAAAATGCTGGCTGCCCAGTGCTGGGCGTGGTGACTGGGAGCAGCGCGCGCGGCTCCCAGTTACCGCGCGCGCGGCTCCCAGTTACCGCGCGCGCATGGCGACGTCCGCGCGCGCGGTGTGC
>NZ_QPKJ02000015.1 GCF_003344625.1 Solirubrobacter deserti
AATAGGTTATTATCATTTCTAGCAAGCCGCTATGGTGAAATTGGTAGACACGCTGCTCTTAGGAAGCAGTGCTAGAGCATCTCGGTTCGAGTCCGAGTGGCGGCATGAGATCTTCTAAAAGAAATAGAATAAGTCCTATAATGAATTCAATTCCTGATTTCCATTCCGTAATTGAGGTACCCTCCTTTTTTTTTAAGAATTTTTATGATATTTTCGACTTTAGAACATATATTAACTCATATCTCCTTTTCGATTGTTTCAATTGTAATTACAATTTATTTGATAACCTTATTAGTCGATGAAATCGTAGGACTATATGATTCGTCAGAAAGGGGCATGATAGCTACTTTTTTCTGTATAACAGGATTATTAGTCACTCGTTGGATTTATTCGCGACATTTCCCATTAAGTGATTTATATGAATCATTAATCTTCCTTTCATGGAGTTTCTCGATTATTCATATGGTTCCGTATTTTAAAAAACATAAAAATTATTTAAGCGCAATAACCGCGCCAAGTGCTATTTTTACCCAAGGCTTTGCTACTTCGGGTCTTTTAACTGAAATGCATCAATCTGCAATATTAGTACCTGCTCTCCAATCCCAGTGGTTAATGATGCACGTAAGTATGATGGTAGTGGGCTATGCAGCTCTTTTATGTGGATCGTTATTATCAGTAGCTCTTCTAGTCATTACATTTCGAAAAGACATAAGGATTTTTGGTAAAAGCAATCATTTAATAATATTCAATGAGTTATTCTCCTTTGGTGAGATTCAATACATGAATAAAAAGAAAAGAAGCAGTGTTTTACGAAAGGCTTCTTTTCTTTCTGCTAGGAATTATTACAGGTCCCAATTGATTCAACAATTGGATCATTGGAGTTATCGTATTATTAGTCTAGGGTTTATCTTTTTAACCATAGGTATTCTTTCAGGAGCAGTATGGGCTAATGAGGCATGGGGATCATATTGGAATTGGGACCCAAAGGAAACTTGGGCATTTATTACTTGGACCACATTCGCGATTTATTTACATACTCGAACAAATAAAAATTTACAAGGTGCAAATTCCGCAATTGTAGCTTCTATGGGCTTTTTTATAATTTGGATATGTTATTTTGGGGTCAATCTATTAGGAATAGGGCTACATAGTTATGGTTCATTTACATTAACATCTAATTGAATTGAAGAAAGGGCCTGACGAAGACAAACAAAGTACGGCGTATATATAAGAAAACTTCGTGTAATCCGGCGAGAACCATTTGAATCACAACACTACTTGATTCAAATGGTTCTCACAAATGCTAAACATATCTGGTTCCAATTCATTTTTTTTTACTTAACCTAAGAGAAGAAAAAAAGACTTCTTTTTTTCATTGTACAACGAACGAATCATAGGAGTGATTTTTTATTTTTTAATTTTTTATTTTATTCATGAAAACTATCTATAAAAATAATTAGATAGAATAGTTTCGACCTTGTCAACTGATAGTGAGAGAACGAAATCCGGATAAATACCAATACCTATTACGGGTAGAAAGATAGAGATCGAAATAAATAACTCTCGCGGTCCAGAATCAAAAAAATAAGAGTTTGGAGAATTAAATAGCTTGTATCCATAGAACATCTGGCGTGACATCGATAATGAATAAATAGGAGTTAATATCATTCCAATTGCCATTACACAAGTAATTAGTATTTTTGGCATTAAAAGATATTTTTGGCTGGTAATTATTCCAAAAAAGACTATCAATTCTGCAACAAAACCACTCATGCCTGGTAATGCAAGGGAAGCCATCGATAAGATACTGAACATCGTGAATATTTTTGGCATTGGGATAGCTATTCCGCCCATTTCGTCGAGATAAACAAGACGTATTCTATCATAACTCGTTCCTGCCAAGAAAAAAAGTGCAGCGCCAATAAATCCATGAGAAATTATTTGTAAAATGGCTCCATTGAGTCCCGTATCGGTTATAGAACCAATTCCTATAATTATGAAACCCATATGAGATACAGAGGAATAGGCTATTCTTTTTTTTAAATTACGTTGACCAGGAGATGTTGAAGCTGCATAGATTATTTGGATTGTGCCTATTATCATCAACCAGGGAGAAAATATAGAATGAGCGCGGGATAATAATTCCATATTGATCCGAACCAATCCATACGCTCCCATTTTTAATAAGATTCCAGCTAGAAGCATACAAGTACTGTAATGTGCTTCTCCATGGGTGTCTGGTAACCATGTATGTAGGGGTATAATCGGTGATTTGACAGCAAAAGCAATAAGAAATACACTATAGAATAGTATTTCCAATGCTACAGGATACGATTGATTAGCTGATGTTTCAAAATTTAATGTTGGTTCATTGGAACCATATAAACCGATACCCAGAACTCCCATTAAGAGAAAAACGGAACCTCCTGCAGTGTACAAAATAAACTTTGTAGCTGAGTACAGACGTTTCCTTCCTCCCCACATGGATAGAAGTAGATAAACAGGAATTAATTCTAACTCCCACATGATAAAAAAAAGTAAAAGGTCTCGAGAAGAAAATGAGCCTATTTGACCGCTGTACATTGCTAACATCAGGAAATGGAATAATCGGGAATCTCGAGTAACTGGCCGAGCCGCTAAAGTAGCTAAAGTGGTGATAAATCCCGTCAGTAAAATGGGTCCTATAGAAAGCCCATCTATTCCTAATCGCCAGTAAAAATCAAAAAAATTGATCCATTTATAATCCTCCGCCAGTTGGATTAATGGATCGTCCAATTGGAAATGATAACCGAATGCATAGGTTGTTAAAAGGAGTTCTAAGATACATATACATATAGTATACCATCTAATTATTTTATTTCCTCTATGAGGGAGAAAGAAAATTAAGGAACCCGCGGATATCGGCAAAACTACAATTATTGTTAACCAAGGAAAATAATTCGTGGTAAAGACAAGATACACTTGGACCAGAAAAACCCGTACTCAAAAAAAAATATATATTATTTTCGAGCACGGGTTTTTGTCGGTAAAAAAAAATAAAATGGATTCGCGTGGAGTTTTCTGGAACGTATCAATAAGCTAGACCCATGCTGCGAGTTGTTTCATGCCATAAATAAACCCGAACACTCAAGAAATCTGTTGGGCAGGCGGATTCACATCTCTTACAACCGACACAGTCCTCTGTTCTTGGAGCAGAAGCAATTTGCTTAGCTTTACATCCGTCCCAAGGTATCATTTCTAATACATCTGTAGGGCAGGCTCGGACACATTGAGTACACCCTATACACGTATCATAAATCTTTACTGAATGTGACATTGGATCTATAAATTTTTGAACGTCATAAATTTTCGATCTAGTAAATGAATCATATATTTAGACACCAGATGAATCAATGATTTACCAGAATTTTTCTAATCAATCTACTTCTGGATCGGCTCATGAGAGAGGCCCAAGATACTTTGATTTCTTACGTTTTCGCAAACATGAACATGATCATACATTACGTATCATACATGCTAATTGGAATTGATGAATATTAGAATTTCTATGATTAATACTACTTATTCAACAAATTCGATTGATTGATACGAGTTGATTTTCTGTTACGATAAATTGACGAAACAATAGCTGGTCCAATAGCTGCTTCAGCGGCTGCAATAGCTATAACAAAAATGGAGAAAATGTCTCCTATTAATTGGCGACTATCAAAAAAATCAGAAAATGTTACGAAATTCATATTAACCGCATTCAGTATAAGTTCAAGACACATAAGGGCTCTAACCATATTTCGGCTGGTGATCAATCCATAGATACCGATAGAAAATAAATAGGCACTCAAAACAAGTACATGTTCGAGCATCATTGACCAACTCCTTATCAATCTCGATTCATTTCAATATGAACAACAATTCAACCGATTCGATTGACTAGACTATAATATAACAAGTACGGAACAAAGACAAAGAAATAATTCTAATTATTGGTAATAAATCGAACTAAAAACATTTCTATTTTATACATGAACAATCTTCAAATAGAATTGAAGGGAAATGGATGTGATAACATAGAACAAAGTTTGATTTGGATTGCTAGTTCTAAAGATTTATTACTGACGAGCCACAGCAATTGCACCTATCAAAGCAACTAAAAGAATTATCGAAATGAGTTCAAATGGAAGAAAAAAATCTGTTGATAAATGAATGCCAATTTGTTGACTATTACTTATCAAATCTTGCTCTATAATCTGGTTTGATCTTGTAGTCCAAATAATCCCGTACCATGACGTATCTGGAATAGTAGTAATTAGTGAAACAAAAATACTTGTACAAACCATCGAAGTAACCCCATCCCCAACAGTCCAAAGATCAAAATCTTTGGAATATCCTGAACCATTCATGAACATCACAGCAAATATGATTAAAACATTTATAGCTCCCACGTAAATAAGGAGCTGTGCAGCAGCTACAAAATGGGAGTTTGATGAAATATAGAATAAGGATATACAAACAAGAACCAATCCCAATGAAAAGGCAGAATAAATTGGATTGGTAAGTAATACCACTCCTAGACCTCCTAATATAAGACCTGATCCCAGAAAGACTAAAAGAAAATCATGTATTGGTCCAGGTAAATCCATTATATGTAAAATAAGAAATAAATAAATCGAAATGTTTCATGACCTTATTGACCTGACCAGGATAAAAAGTTAAGTTACCCTATTTTTTTTTTTTGATACGTTCCTAATTGAATTAAATTCTAATGGGTGTGGATTGATGTAGGTACAATTATTCGGCCAATCTAATTTTTTATTCAAAATGGTAGTTTGAAAAAACTATATATTTCGAAATAATTACGTATATATGAATAGATTTTCAATCCAAATTAAGCCTCGATTCTCACCAACCAATTAATAGTTGGAATTTGTATTGTAGTTATTGACCAAGGAAATAGAAAAAAAAAACTAATTCCTTTATATCAAAACTGAACCTTAGTAATTGGTAATTTTTCTTGAATCAAGGGGTTTATCCATTTTTGATTTGCGGTGAATTCAAAATTGTTCGAATTGTGTAATCATCAATTACTGGCATTGGTAAACGACCCAAAGCGATTTGATTATAATTCAATTCGTGACGATCATAAGTAGAAAGCTCATATTCTTCAGTCATTGATAAACAATTTGTTGGACAATACTCAACACAATTACCACAAAATATACAGATTCCGAAATCAATACTGTAATTAAGCAATTGTTTCTTTCGAATATTGGTTTCCAATTTCCAATCGACAACGGGTAAATCTATAGGACATACACGAACACATACTTCACAGGCAATGCATTTATCAAATTCAAAGTGGATTCGACCGCGGAAACGCTCCGATGTGATCAATTTTTCATAAGGATATTGAATAGTTACAGGTAAACGATTTGTGTGGGATAAGGTAATCATGAAACTTTGACCAATGTACCTTGCAGCTCGTACTGTTTGTTGACCATAATTCATGAACCCAGTTACCATAGGGAACATATCGTGAATATCTATGAATAATTTTATATTTGTTTCTTTCTCTTGTTTGAGACAAGTTGTGAATATAGAATAGCGCATTTACAGTGAAAGGAGTTGGGAAGAAGTTGTTAATAATAGATTACCTAGAGAAATAGGTAAAAGAAATTTCCATCCAAGATTTAATAATTGGTCCATTCTTAGCCTAGGTAAAGTCCATCTTGTTGTGATAGGAATGAACAAGAACAAATAAGTTTTAGCTAATGTAATAAAGATACCAATTGTCGTTCCAAAGACTCCACCCACTTTATTTATTTCAAAAAGTTCA
This sequence comes from Solirubrobacter deserti, assembly GCF_003344625.1. Lineage (GTDB taxonomy): Bacteria > Actinomycetota > Thermoleophilia > Solirubrobacterales > Solirubrobacteraceae > Solirubrobacter > Solirubrobacter deserti. The sequence goes on from NZ_QPKJ02000015.1 coordinate 5,831, forward strand.
GGAACAAATATGTACGGAATAGAGAGATTCCAGCCGCCCAAGTAAAGAACTGTTACAAAAAATGAAGAAACTAGTAGATTTAGATAGGAAGCAACGTAAAATAAACCAAATTTGATACCCGAATATTCGGTTTGATAACCTGCTACTAATTCTTCCTCTGCTTCTGGTAAATCAAAAGGCAATCTCTCACATTCTGCTAGGGAAGAAATTAGAAAAATGATAAACCCTATCGGTTGACGCCACAAATTCCACCCCCAAAAACCATATTTTGACTGCGCCTCAACTATATCAACTGTACTCGAACTGTTAGATAATCATAGTCGGTGATAACATCACTGTTTCCATCGCTATTACAGAACCGTACATGAGATTTTCACCTCATACGGCTCCTCGAGGACCACAAATAAATCTAAGGACCAGGTCGGTATTATTTATCTTGATATGTTTGTAGGATAGATAAAGTCAAAATCGATCGAAAGGTCCCAAATTAGACCAATGGAATTCTGTCTGCTATAAAAAAGCACTTCTGAATTGATCTCATCCTTTACAAATTTCAATTTCTCTTTTTTGAGTAATAACTTAATCCTTCAATAAAATACTCCTTGTAGCAATATCCATAGATATTTCAACCCATCGTTTTTGATTACGAAAAATAATTAGACATTACATTAGTTATGACAAGAATTCAATCTCTATGAATATGGATATAGGAAAGAAAGAAAAAAAAAATCTCTTTTTTTTTTTTTATTTTATTGGAATTGCATTCTTTCTATTTTTTTCATTGCTATTCTTCTTTCTCAAAAGGGGACTTAAAAAAAAAAAGTAAAGGATTATTTCGTTCCTGATAGTCATTTCTTTAATTGGTGGATAGGGGCATACTCTGGATCGGAATGCTGGGGAGTACTGCCTGATCATTTCTACCAACTTAAAGCCCCAATTAGTATTCCTTTTATGCAGAAATGTCCCTTTGGATAATTTACATAATCTCCATTACTAATCCTTTATGTACCTTTGTGTTCCTAACCATCCACATCCACTCATTTTTTTCTCAATCCCCTGTTATGGTAATACATACAAATGATAGTGAAAACCCCATACAGTTAATTTTTTGAACCCGCTTCAAGCTATGATGACCAATCAACTAATCTTGGGGTAAACAGTCTCTACTGCTTATGTTTACTTCTGCTTAACCCTTGTACATAGGAAATGAGACTCAATCTTTTTACTGCGAATTTATAAGCTGTTTTCTTTCACTCATATAACTATCTGATTTAGTTCATCAACTCGAATGATGAACAAAAAAATGAAGATATCTATTCAACTCATTCAACTTCTTTCCTAGAAAGAAAGGAAAAAGAAAGGAAATAAGGAAAAGTTTATGTCTCAACGAATCGCACGTAGAGATATTGATAACACACATAGAGTTAATGGTATTTCATAACTAATCGATTGAGCAGCAGCTCGTAAACCACCTAAAAAGGAATATTTATTATTTGATCCATATCCTGACATAAGAAGTCCAATGGGAGCAATACTTGAAATGGCGATCCATAAAAAAACACCGATATTGAGATCGGCTAGAACAAGGTGATAGCCAAAAGGAATTACTGAATAACTTAGTAGAATTGATATGACTGCTATGGATGGTCCGATACTGAATAAACGAGTATCTCCTCTAGATGGAAGAAGATTCTCTTTGAAAAGTAGTTTTGTCCCATCTGCTAGAGCTTGGAGAATTCCCAAAGGGCCGGCGTATTCAGGTCCAATACGTTGTTGTATCCCTGCGGATATTTCTCTTTCTAACCACACAATTACTAGCACACCTATTGTGATTCCCAATACAAGAGTCAAAATAGGGATAAGCATCCATATGATCCCATAGACCTCTTTTACGGATTCCAATCTGGAAAAAGAATTGATATCTTGTACTTCTGTTGTATCAATTATCATTTCAACGATCAACTTCTCCCATAATGATATCTATACTACCTAGTATCGTCATAATATCAGCCAATTTCATTCTTTTAACTAACTGAGGAAGAATTTGCAAATTGATAAAACCCGGCGGGCGAATTTTCCATCTCCAAGGAAAAACACTTTGATCTCCTATCAGAAAAATTCCCAATTCTCCCTTTGGGGCTTCGACTCTCACATAAAGTTCTTGTTTCGACAATTCAAAAGTAGGAGAAGGTTTTTTACTAATGAATCGATATTCAAAATCATTCCATTCGGGATTCCTTACTCTATCAAAGCATCGGATTTCTAAATTTTCATAGGGCCCTCCCGGAATTCCTTCCAAAGCCTGTTGAATAATTTTTATAGATTCCGTCATTTCATTGATTCGTATTAAATAACGAGCTAATGAATCTCCTTCTTTTTGCCATTGGACTTCCCAATCAAATTCGTCGTAACACTCATAATGATCAACTTTACGAAGATCCCATTGTATTCCGGAAGCTCGTAGCATTGGTCCTGATAAACCCCAATTTATTGCTTCCTCTCCACCAATAATGCCTACTCCCTCAACTCGTTCTAAAAAAATAGGATTCCGCGTAATAAGTTTTTGATATTCAGCAACCCCTGTTAAAAAATAATCGCAGAAATCCAAACATTTATCTATCCAGCCATGAGGTAGATCAGCAGCTACTCCTCCGATACGAAAATAATTATGCATCATTCTCATACCGGTGGCAGCTTCGAATAGATCATATACTAATTCTCTTTCTCTGAAAATATAGAAGAAAGGGGTCTGTGCACCAATATCTGCCATAAAAGGGCCAAGCCATAACAAATGAGAAGCTATACGACTCAACTCCAACATAATTACTCTGATATAGCTGGCTCTTTTAGGTACTTGAATATTTCCTAACTGTTCTGGTGCATTTACGGTTATTGCTTCTGTGAACATAGTAGCTAAATAATCCCAACGTGTTACATAAGGCAGATATTGTATAATTGTTCGGTTTTCCGCAATTTTTTCCATTCCTCTGTGTAAATAACCCAATATTGGTTCACAGTCAATAACATCTTCACCATCTAGAGTAATGATGAGTCGAAGAACACCATGCATTGATGGGTGGTGAGGACCCATATTTACTATCATGAGGTCTTTTCTTGTAGTTGGTACATTCATAGGTTTTTCCTCGATTCATTCTTCCATGAATTGCTGAAAACGAAAAGAAATTCATCAAAATCAAAATTCAAGATCTAATAAATCAAATAATTAAAGCTCTTCAAATTAATGAGTTTTTGGCTCTCGAATATCCAACTGAACAATTAATTCTTTATAACGTACTCTATTTTTCTTTGACAAATAAGCCAGTAGCCGTTGACGTTTTCCCAGAATTTTCCGTAGACCTCTCTGAGATAAATAGTCTTTTCTATGTAATTCCAAATGTGAAGTCAGTCTTCGTATCTTATTGGTGAAACTGAATACTTGAAATTCAACAGATCCCCTGTTTTCTTCTTGCGAAATAATTGAGATGAATGGATTTTTTACCATAAAACGAAACCTTCTCCCCCCTTTCTTTGTTAAAGATATGAATTTTACCGATCAGTAATAATAATCCCAGCCATTTTAATCTGGTATACTGAATTTCGTTATGAACTCCTAATTTTATAATTTTATCAAATAAGATTAATTAACGATCAATCCAATTTTCAATTTGATTCGTATAGGGATACAAAAGGATGGCACTTACAAAAGAGAAGAATTTAGACCTAAAATAAGAAAATTCTGTTGATTCATTTATAGATCTAATTGATACGTCATTGAATTAGTATCATGTATCAGAATGGAATGTAAGACAACGCATGTGTGCATCTGTTTGCTTTCATATACCAGATATGGTACAGGATATATATAGTAAAAATGTCCCATCACCCCATTTTTAATTGTGGATACATATGTATCCTTACCATACTGAAACGACTGCCATTATTGGTATCAAACCAATAGCGATTCATACAAGCTAAATCTTCTAATCGATAATTGGGCCAAAGAAAGAATTTTAATTTAATCAATTTATTTTTATCTCTATCAAGATCATCCAAAAATTGACTACAGTTTTTTACGTTATTTACATTGCAAAATACTGGATTTCTATCTATATCATTCCTATTCTTTGAATTGAAACAAATTAGAATTCTCAATTCTCTACGACCTCTAGGCGATAAAATATTTTCAGGAACAAGCAAATCATAATGATTTTTGTCGCTATTTCCAGTTATCCTTTGATGTCTTGCAATGGATTTATCAAAATTCTTCTTATCAACATATCTTTTTTCTTGGCATTTTTGATTAGTTTGATACTTATTCTTATGAACCAATGAAATACTTATGGTTTGATACATAATAAATTGTCCATCATTTTTTACAGACAGACGAACTGGTTCGATAATCAATATCCCCTTTTTCATCAATTCTGTAAGAGTTAAATCCTTCTGAATCAGCATTATATCCAGACTCATTTCTCCCCTTTGAATAGAGGATATAGCAATTTCTCTTGGATTTATCAGTCTAAGCAGGAGACAATATACCTTGATATTATTGATCATTTTTTGATTTAAAAAATCATCCCATCTCAATTGAAAAAGCAAATATCTTTTTAGGAAGAAATCGAGTTCTGCTTCCGTATTGCTTTTGTATTGCTTTTTCTTTTTACGTTTTTTTATGTCTGATCCTGCATAATCTTCTTCAACACCTTTTTCTTGGTTTGAGAGAACTGACCCATGATCCCCTTGGACTGTGGGTTCTTTTTCTTCTTGATTTCGATTCCCTAATTCAAGAGATTTTTTTTCATTCGATGATGTAAAAGGATTCCTTTTTTGTTTTTCTTTTCCATTGATATTGATGTTTTTATTTTTATTTTCACTAACATTTTCAATTCCAGTAAAATTTAAAAGAAGTAATTTGATCGGTATGACCCATGGTTTAATTTTATATACATTATAAAGTAGCAAAAATTCTGGGAAGAACCAAGGTTCCAGATTCGATATAGGACGACTTAGTATTTCTTCATTCATTCCCATCCAATCAAAAAAGATTTGATTGGATGATTTGATTTCTTGATGAATTGTGAGATAAAAAGGGCTTTTCTTATCAATTTTATCAATTATTTGATAATTACCAGTCTTAGTGTTTTTATTACTGTTGGTACCAGTATCGCTATTGATCCATGCCTCAATATCGACCTTCTTTCTAAGACAAAAATGGAGAATTCTACAATCAAAATATTTTCTATCCGGACTTTTCGCCATATCCATAATATCAGCTTCTCCTAGATAATTATTGATAAGGATATCGCCCAGCATATCAAATAATTTGTGTTTATATGTGTTGTAATTATAAGAAATCTCTTGGTTATTATTTACTTTTAACGGCGATCCATAAATATATGAGTTCTTCTTATCTTCATAATTAATAGATTTATATGATAAAAGATTATATCTATAGTGTTTTTTAAAATTCTCGTTTTGATTTGGTAATGAGTCTACTTCATAATCATTTTCTTTTTCGTAATGAATAAATTGGTCTTTTTCATATGAATCCCATTTGTTTAAATCTTTATTTTGAGCCATACAACGTCGATTAACTCTATTTCGCCATTTTTGTGGTACTAATCTAGACCATCTAATCTGAGATAAATCGTATTGATAATGACCCCTTAACCAGTTTTTCCAGTGATTCATTCCAGAATTCCGAAGTTTCTTATGTCTTAATTCGGAATGAGATATTCCTTGTGCTCCAAAATAATCCTTTATTTCATTCTTAAGAAAAAGAGATGTTCCGTGATATTGAAGAACAGATCTTAACTTATACAAGTTAATAACTTGGGTTTGTGATAATTTGTAAAACACATATGCTTGTGACAAGGAGGATAAGTCACAAAAAATCTGTGAATTCTTATTACTATTTCGAATATTAGAAAGTGACTTTATAAAGTGAATTGTATTTTTATTTGTTTTATCAATTCTTTCTTGATTTGCTTCATTATTGTAAATGTATTTATCAATAAGTTTTTTTGTTGATTCAAGAAAAAGCTGTGCATTGATTCTTGGAATATTAATGATACATCGAAGGATATCTATGTATATCCTTTCAATGAAAAATTGTATAAAATAATGCGATTTACGAATTAATCGAGTATTTCTTCTTTTTAATATCTGCCAAATATTTTTTTGGGATTCTAATCTTTTAGCATTATGACTTTTTTTGTTAGGACTAATATTAATCTCTGGAGTTAGAAATTCCTTTGTCTTTTCTTTTGTAATTTTTTCTATTTGATTTCTGATTGTTCTTGTTCTATCAGTCAGATCTTTCATTTTTTTTTCTGTCAGTGAATAATTTGTCCAATCCATAGATCTAATTTGAATAGATGATTCATGAATCATCTGATTACTATTACTGATTATCAAATCCTTTTCTTTTTTAGTTTCACTCGATTCATATACTTCTCTCAATCCAAATAATAGAATTGGATTTTTTTTTGAGAGTTCTTTTATTCTTGTTTTTATAAATAGAATGCTTTTGATAACCCATTCTTTTGTTTCGTTTGCGATCGTTAGAAACACATTTGTTCTTTCTTTTAAAACTCTTAGAACTAGAAAACAATTCTTTTTCAATTTTATAATTTTTTTTCCAAGTTCTTTAAAAATAGGTTCAAAAAAGGAAGGTAGTTTTCGGGGAGAACCAAAAGGTAGTTCAGCTTCCATTCCCCAAACTGTTAAAAAACAAAAATCATCTTTTTGCCCTTTCTTTTTCATTGGATCTCTATGAGGAGATTGTAGCTTAGATCTGTGCCAAGGTTTCAGACAGAAAGGAAATAGGATCTTTATCTGAATACCGTCTGTTAACCAGTTTTTCGGAAATTCTGTTTCTGATAATTGAACACCATTATAGGTGCATTTAACATACATTTCTCTATTCCAATCCTTTAAATCTTCGGACCACTCGGGAAATTGAAATAATAACATACGGCTGATATTTTTAGATATTATAAATGAAGGTAATATAACATATTTTCTAAGAATTGATTGAGTTACTAATACGGAACCCCTTATTACTTGAGCAAATACAATGCTATCCCAGGCTTCCGCTATTTCTATTCGTGTTTTCTCTTCTCTTTTGTCCTCTTCATTTTTGTCCTCCTCTTTTTTATCCCTTTCTTTTGTCTCTTCCTTCGCATAATCCGAAATTGGAAATTCTGTGTTTTTCCCCATCCAATTTCTAAAAATGAGTTTCATCAGTCCGGAAATATCAAAAGAAAAAAAGGGTGGTTTGTCTATTCTGTCCAAAAAAAGGGGGGAATGTATATTTGCTTGAAATAGTTCTAAAATAGTTGTTTTACGTCTTTGAGCGCGCATGGAGCCTTTGATTATGTCTCGACGAAAATCCGATTGTTGCGAATAACGTATTAAAGCCACTTCGTCTGCTTGATCAGGATTATTAGTCTCTTTGGTATTAGTATAAGTATCGGTATTCTGTTGATTATCAGTAAAAATTACTACACGTTTGGCTTTTCTTGAACGAATCTGATGATCCTCCGCCATGTCTTCTTCATTTTCTCTCTCCTGTTGTTCTAAATCGTCGATTAATTTGTATGACCATCGAGGGATTTTTTTACTGATTTCTTTTATTCCAATAAATTTTTTTCTAATTGTTTGATCGTTGGGATCAGTTATAACTGCATCGAATAAAAATTTTAAAAACTTTGCTTGATCTTTTGAATCAATTCTTCCTTGTTCTGGAAATAAAAAAAGCCCTTTCAAATTGAAATTCGATGTTGATTCTCCAGAAAATTCACTAATTAAGTTCAAGAAATGACCAATTTCTGTTGATAATGATTTTCTATCAAACTTATCTATTTTCTGTTCAAATTCTGGATAATCAGTAACAAGAAGGATACTATGGATTTTATTTATCCAAACAGTTTCTATGGAATTTTCTATGGAAGTTTCACTTATGATTGAAGGTGCAAAAAAATTTTTGATTGTTCCACGATAGGGCCCATTCAAGAAAGGATCATATTTTTTAGGCAAGTATTCTTTTTGAGTCTCATCAGTACACAATCTAGTTCTTTTTTCGAGTACATCCAGAGCAAGAGATCCCTTGTCTAGAGCTTCTATTCTATTTACAAACTCATTGCTTAAATTTTTTTCTTTTTGTTCATTAGTATAAATCCAATTATTATACAGTTCATCAGAGGAGAGTTTTTCGGTTGTGGACAAGAAGATCTTTCTTTGTATCATTTCCCAAAAAGTTGACAAGCTGGGTGGATACGTAAAAGATATTCTTTGTTTTCCATCACTTCTACATGTGTAAAAAAAATATTGTGACATTTCATTTCTTACAGCATTTTCAAATCGATTGTTTTTTATATATCTCAATGGACGATTCCATCGTTTATAGTCGAAAAGAAGTGTTACAAAAGGTTTTTC
>NZ_QPKJ02000131.1 GCF_003344625.1 Solirubrobacter deserti
TGTCCTGCCTCTAGAGGTTGTGAACGCGGCTGATAGGCGGTCGGTTGCCGATCGCTGAGTGCGGTCGCCGGTGGTTGTAGTGCTCGAGCCAGTCTTCCAGGAGGCTGGCTCGGTGTGCGCTTGAGGGGTATTCGCGGCCGTGCGCCCATTCGCGGCCCATGGTTTGGTGGAAGCGTTCGATCTTGCCGTTGGTGCGTGGCCGGTAGGGCTGGATGGTCAGATGGCGGATCTCGCGCGCGGCGAGCAGCTCGCGGAGCGAGCGGTTGCGGACGTAGTTGAAGGCGTTGTCGGTCATCAGCCGGCGCGTGCTGATGTCGTGGCTTTCAAAGAACGCCAACGCGCGCTCGAAGAACGCGGTGACGGTCGCGGCTTTCTGGTCTTCGTGCAGTTCGACGTAGGCCAACCGAGAGTGGTCGTCGACGATCGCGTGCGCGTAGTCGTAGCCGACCCGCGTGCTGTCGGCCATCCACTGGCGGTTGCGCTGGGACCGGTCGCCGGTGGTGCGGTGTCCGGGCCGGCGAAAGCGCGAGTAGCTGCAGATGTCCATGTGCAGCAGATCGCCGGGGCAGGGCCACTCGTAGCGGTTAGGAGCCTCGCGATCGGCGGGCGGCCGGCGCGAGAGGCCGTGCCGGCGCAGCACCTTCCAGACGGTCTGGTGCGGCTGCCCGGTCGCTCCGGCGACCAACCGCCGACCCCAACCCGTGGCCTGGCGAACCGCGCAGATTCTCACCGCGAGCTCCTCAGGCGTGCGTCGCGGCTGGCGATGCGGACAACTGGAACGATCCGCCAGCCAAGCGCCGCGGGCGCGATCCTCAGCGTCGGCCTGCAGCCAGCGATGCCACCAACGATGGGCCGTGGCCACCGAAACAGCACTCACTTGCGCTGCCGCTCGCACCGAAGCACCTTCTTTGATCAACAAGACCAGGGCCAGCCTTCCGGCCGGTCCGAGCTTCGCGTTAGCGTGAACGCGCATCCGGGCCCTCCTGACTGCAGTTCTTGGCGGAACCGCAGAGCCTCAGGACGGGCCCGGACGTCTTCTCAGACGTTCACAACCTCTGAAGGCAGGAGA
>NZ_QPKJ02000132.1 GCF_003344625.1 Solirubrobacter deserti
TAATAATAATGCGTCTTTCTCCTAAGACTTAAGGGTGGTAAAAAATAAATCAAATAAATAACTAAATTCAATTATAAAATAAATAAAGAAAAAAGAATCAAATCGCACCATCTCGATAATAGGCGAATGCCTCTTTCTCGCCCGAAGTTGTCGGAATTATTCGTAATAAGATATTGGCCACAATTGAAAAGGTCTTATCAATAAAATTTCCATTTATTCGAGATCTGGACATAGGCAGAAATTCATTTTATAATTTCTTTTAATTAACTTTTTCGTGAGAAAATCATAAATAAATAATCCCACAAACAAAGGAATTTTACAGTACGAAATAACATAAAAACAGACTCATTAAAATGAAACTTCTACTCAAATTGTTTCTTTTTGACAGGAATCAATAAAAACTAAGAAATAGTTGAGATTTCATCCAAATGAAAATAGAATAACTGCCCATTTTATCTTGTGGGTATAACGGGTATACGCTAGACAATGAAATCTAAAAATTCCCGGGGCATTTCATGAATTTTAAATAAATCTATGGGGTAAGGGGTTCTTTTTGAAAGATCTAAAATTGGATAAAATTGGAAAGGATTTTGATAATTTTTATGAAAATAGAATAATAGATAGTCTAAACTAACTAGAATCATGATCTAAAGGTAGCCATTAAATAGAGTCAAATAGAGTCTAAAAAAATAGATCAATCGGCGGAGTCATTTCCAATTCAGTGATTTAATCCGATATAAATATTCGAACAAAGTCGGGAATGCCGTCTTCGTAAACATGAATAGATACTTTTATTTATTGTTTTGAACAGTTTTTCACAAAAAAAAATATCTTTATCCCCCAACCTCGAATAAAGGTTTGGCAAAGTTTTCTCTTTTTATAGTTAAAGTTAAGATGGAGTGCATGTATCTATCCAAAAACCTAATATGAATGAATCACTATTCACTCGGTTTATAAACCATAATCATTATGTAGGAGAGATGGCCGAGTGGTTCAAGGCGTAGCATTGGAACTGCTATGTAGGCTTTTTTTTACCGAGGGTTCGAATCCCTCTCTTTCCG
>NZ_QPKJ02000133.1 GCF_003344625.1 Solirubrobacter deserti
CTGCGGAACGATGACTTGCCATTGTGCGGAGCGGGAGCTGTCGTACTGGATGGTGCTGAGGTCCTCGGCGATGAACGGAATGCCCGCGAACATCACCACGACGATCGCGACGAACACCCGGTTCTCGATACGGGCGGCACTCAGGACGCCTTTGTTGCCCTCGTCAGCGCCTTCCGCACGGGCCTTCAGCCACTCCTGCACGATGATGGCAACGAAAGGCAGCGCAAACACCCCGCTGGACACCAGCACCGCCCAGATGCCGTTGTTGACGATCCAGGACACGAGGGTGAGGTAGTACTCCAGATAGTCGGTCGTGAAGAGCGTCATGGCCCCGATCTCCCCTCAAGCGGCCTGCATCAACAGGCTGGTTTCCAGCGCGACGATGGCGACGACGCCGGCGACCTCGGTGCGGATCAGCCGGCGCCGCGCCTGCCGATCTGTCCCGCTTTGGTCTTCGCGGGCCAACACCCTGCGGCGCATCCAGAGCCATCCATAGGCCGTTGCCGCGTACACGCACAGCCGCCAGATGAAGAAATACCCTGCGGAGGCCGCCAGCCACCGTTCCCAGCCTGCAGCGCTGCCAACCAGGTAGATGCCCGCGACGTTCGCCCCCACGGCGGCGGCAACGATCAGTACCAGCCACAGCAGCGTCTTCGCCGCGCGCCGGCTGAACAACCAGCGCAGCGGCCGCCAGGCCATGCGCGCCGGGCTCATGGCCGGCTCCCCGGATTGCCCTTCTGGAGCCGGTCGAGACGGTCCGGCACCGGATCGCCCTCGTAGATGCCGCGCGAGCCGGCCGCGCGCGCGCCGTGGCGCTGGATGATCGCCATGGGCGAGTTGTTCGCCAGCTCGCGCCGCAGCTCCAGTTCGGTCTTGAGGTTGCGAATCTCACGGTCGAGCGTGTCGCTCTCGTGGTTCACGGCCTCCACGGCAAGCTCGTTCGCCGCGACGTTGGGCTCCTTCTTGCCCGTGAGCAGCGTGCGCTGCAGCAGCAGCGCCTTCTCCAGCACGGACGCCAGCGCGACCTCGGACGCCAGGCGCTGCGACAGCAGGTGCTG
>NZ_QPKJ02000134.1 GCF_003344625.1 Solirubrobacter deserti
GCAGAGACCCCCCTAGAGGCGCAGAGCGGTAATGGTTTGCTGCAGCATTGGTCGCTGACTTACGGTTTCATGCTGTTGCTGCTACCGAACAGCTACTAACGTGCTACCAAGCGTATGCTTGCGGCGCTTCGCCGCCGGGTCCTGGCCAGATACTGTCCAGCTTTGCCAATGTGCTCTCATCAAGCTTGACCGATAGGGCGTTGAGGTTCTGCCGCAGCTGTTCAATGGTGCGAGGTCCACTGATGGCTGCAGTTACCACGGGGTTGTACAACAACCATGCGAGCGCCACGTCAGCGGGTGTCTGGCCGAGCTCTTCGCATAGCGCCTCATAGGCTTCTAGCTGGGGCCGCAGCTTGTCGATCTGCGCCTGTAGGCTTGGGCTTGCGCGCCGACCGCTGGCGATTTTCTTGAGTACGCCGCCCAGGAGCCCCATGCCGATTGGACTCCACGGGATCAGGCCAATGCCGAAATGGCGCAGAGCAGGAATGACCTCTAGTTCGATCGTGCGCTGGGTCAGGTTGTAGAGACTTTGCTCCGATGCCAAGCCCAGCAGGTTGCGGGAGGCAGCCGCGCATTGGGCAGTGGCGATGTCCCATCCGGCGAAGTTGCTGGAGCCCACGTAAGTGATCTTGCCCTCACGAATCAGTTGTTCGAATGCCTGCCAGATTTCTTCCCAAGGCGTGGCCCGATCCACGTGATGCATATGATACAGATCGATATGATCGGTCTTCAGGCGCCTAAGACTCGCTTCGCAGGCCCGACGGATGTGATAGGCCGACAAGTACTTATCGTTAGGACCAATGTCCATCGGCTGGTAGACCTTGGTAGACAGCACGATCTTGTTGCGACGGGTCTTGTCCTGTGCCAGCCAATTGCCAATGATTTCCTCTGACGTTCCGTAGCCCTTGGTCATATCGGGAGACTGCGGGCCTCCATAGACATCCGCGGTATCGAACAAGTTGATACCGGCGTCTAGCGCAGCATCCATGATGCTGGAGCTGGTTGCTTCGTCGGTGAGCTCGCCGAAGTTCATGGTGCCCAGTGCAATACGGCTGAC
>NZ_QPKJ02000135.1 GCF_003344625.1 Solirubrobacter deserti
ATTGCCTTACAATCTATGGATTCTATACTTATTTTGCTCAAACATGTAAAGGCAATTGAGGAAAATTCGGCAACATAACCCTACCATCGGGGTAAGTGGAGAGCTGAAGGGTATATGGACTATACTTCTGACAGGTACCCCAAACAAAGAGGAATAACGGTTAAGGACCACTAAACTTTCGAGACCATGGGCCTAAGGCCCGCACAAAGATCACTTCCTAAACATAAAGCCCCAAACAGACATGACAACTGGTAGCAAAACATTGCAATGGGCCCGAGCCCAAGAACAAGGAAGGGATAAAGGCTATACCTTTGGCAACTACCCCAACTTTTTAGGATACTTTCTTCTATGGGTTAAGAATATTCATCAAAGGTGTAGACCTAAGGATCCTACTCTAGACCATGGACCTAAAGCCCACGCAAATCTCACTTTCCAATTATAAGGTCCATAAATGGACAAACGGTCTAAAAGCATAGGCTGAAAGCCCACACACCAATCTTATCTTCTAAGGCCCACTAATGGACAAAATGATTTGGACAACATAACGCTACCAAGGCCTAGGTCGCACTAGAAGATCTCCATCTCTATCTTAAGGGCATGAGCCTAAAACCCGCATGCGAAACTCAATTCTATCTCTTGGAATCTAAAACCAAACGGGCAGCACAACGCCTCTATGGACCTAGGGCCCAATAACATGTAGAATGCTATATCTCCCACCAAATGCCTTAACTCTTGGGGACACTTTCCTTACAAGTTTGGGGTATTCGATGAAAGACATAGGCCCATGGGCCTAGGGTTTTAAAGGTCCTACGCACGTCATAATCAAAGGATCACAAGAACTGGAGGGTCAAATTTGACGGCACAACACTACCAAGTGTGTGATGAAAAGGACAACAGGCTACATGCTCACCAAAGTATGGGCCCAAAGCCCACACACCGATCTTGCTCCAAACACTCTCACATTCTATCTTATGAAAATAGGCTTACGGCCCCGGCAGATCTCATCAAAAACTTCTAAACTCACATTTTTATCTCATCGCAAGCCTAAGCCTTCTA
>NZ_QPKJ02000136.1 GCF_003344625.1 Solirubrobacter deserti
CACGGCTTCCCATCATTCGGTCCTCCTTCGCGGATGGCAAAACAGTATGCCGGTTTCTCTCGTGACTCAATGACAAGAGGAGTTACACTTTCATCTTTGGGGATATCTACCATGGATGCTAGAGTGGCTAGGGCATCCGCAAATTTATTCTTTAACCTAGACAGGTAGAAGAAGTCAATCTGACGGAATTCTTTCACCAAGGACTCTAAGTATTCATGGTAAGGTAGCAACTTCTTATCACGAGTCTTCCATTCTCCTCTGGTTTGACAGATAATCAAGGCTGAGTCCCCATAAACTTCCAATTCTTCTACACCCAGCTCCAAGGCAGCTTCTAATGCTAGGATGCAGGCTTCATATTCGGCTATATTATTGGTGGCATTGAAAGATAACCTGACAGATAATGGTATCAAATTATCCTCCGGTGTAACCAACAACGCGCCTATTCCACAACCTCTTTTGTTATAAGCCCCATCAAAGAATACTTTCCACGGTTCTTTACTCACTTCTAGAATTTCTTCGTCAGGGAAGTAGTACTCAGACTGCTTTTCTGCTGCCGATGGATGTTCTGCAAGAAACTCTGCCACCGCTCTCCCTTTCACTGACTTCTGTACCACATACTGAATGTCGAACTCAGATAGTAGCAACAACCAACGGGATGTTCTATAGGACAGTACTGGCTTCTCCAATAAATACTTCAGAGGATCCATGCGACTGATGAGTTGCACTTGAAAGGACAGCATGTAATGGCGGAGCTTTTGAGTAACCCACACCAATGCCACACACGTCTTCTCTAAGGCGTCATATTTAACCTCATAGTCAGTCATCTTTTTACTCAAGTAATACACCGCATTCTCTTTTCGTGACTCTGGCAGATATTGAGCTAACATAGCTCCCATCGCAGTTTCAGTGAGTGCTAAATAGAGTAGCAAGGGCTCACCTTGCCACGGGGGAACTAGTATTGGAGGATTGCTTAAATATTTCTTAATTGGTTCAAAGGCTTCTTGGCATGCGTCATTCCATTTCGTGGGCACATCTTTCTTGAGAAGCTTGAAG
>NZ_QPKJ02000137.1 GCF_003344625.1 Solirubrobacter deserti
AAAACAAAACTTTTATAAAATTAGAATCCATGCTCATAATCAAACAAAGAACCGAACTCAAACATAGGAACATGAGCATAAACAAGTATATGAATTAAACTAATTTAATACATTCACTTACTTGATTTGCCTTTGATGAAACCACGATCGCATCCTAGCTTCAAAGTGTATGAAGCCTCCAAGGTATCCACACGAACATAAGACTCCACACTTCCTTGAACCTCCACAACCCTTGAGGAGAGCCAAGCTTAGAGATGAGAGAAGGGGAAAACGGCTAGGGAGAGGGGATAGAACACTAGGGCCGACCCTTGCTTCTCTCTCTAGGGTTTTGCCTCCTTGCCTTTAATGATGAATTACCTTGTGCTAGCATTGACCCATCATTATGTATTTATACATAATATTTCCTTTAATTATAAATTGACCCCTCTCTTATTAACTATTAATAAATAGGGTCAATGGTTATAATTAATTGGAATATTTCCCTCTCTTTAAAATGTGAAACTCACTTATGTCCTTATGTGTGTGACCCTTTGGGTTCATCCCAACCTAGCAGTGGACAGGGACATCTCTATGTTCCCAAAATAGAAAGTTTCTATTTTTAGGTTCAATTGGAACGATTCCAATTTTGCCCTCATTGATAACACTTTATCAATAGGCCTACACTGGTCATGAGTGACATCTAGCAACATATCATGACATACCCTAGGTGTGGGTGAATAGCGGAACCATATGAACCCTTCATGTTACTTAATCCTTCATCCCCTAATGTCACTGTTAAGATATTCAGGCATGGTTATTAAGTCAAACCATATCTTAACAACTTGTTAAATGTTCTACAAAATATAATTCTCAATAAGATGAACTTATGAAACTCTTTTCACAATTCACCTATCACCATGGCCATGGATTTCACACTGAGAATTATCTTTGTGAACGAACCTTGACATTCTTTCTCATTTAACTGAGAGTGATGATTCCTTATCGCACACACATCTATCTTCATACATAACTCACTAGAGCCAATGAGCACCAGATTACCACATTATGAATAAG
>NZ_QPKJ02000036.1 GCF_003344625.1 Solirubrobacter deserti
AGAGCAGGCGAGCAACGCCTACAAGGACCTGCTGCGCCGCCTGAGCATCTCCTACATCGTGGCCGGCAAGGACCGGCTGGACAACGCACTGGTCCTGCACAAGCTCGCCACGCTGTTTGGCATGGAGCGCGTAATGATCGGCGGCGACGGCGTGCTGAACTGGTCGTACCTGCAGGACGGCCTGGTGGACGAGCTAAGCCTGCTCATGGCGCCGGTCGCGGATGCGTCGCCGAACGCCCCCAGCCTGTTCACGGCCAAGGAGCCGCTCACCCAGGTGCAGCCGCGCGCCTTCACCTTGATCGAGGCCAACCCCCTGGAGGGCGGCACGATCTGGGCGCGCTACAAGGTCAACGGAGGACAGACCTCATGAAGAAAGTCATTGTGCTGGGCGCCACCGGCCACACCGCCCGCGAAATCGTCACCCGCCTGCTGGAGCAGGACGACGTGGAACTGACCCTGTTCGCGCGCAACGCCAAGCGCCTGAGCGGTTTTCACGGCGAGCGCGTCCACGTGGTCGAGGGCGATGCACGCAACCTCGATGACCTCAAGGCCGCCATCCGCGGCCAGGACGTGGTGATCAGCGCCATGGGCGGCATGGACCTGGGCAACCTCACCGAGGGCGTCGTCCAGGTGATGGAAGAGCTGGGCGTGCGCCGCATCATCGCCATCAGCGCGGGTGGCATCTACGACGAGCTGCCCGAGCCGTTCAACGCCTGGGACAAGGACATGGTGGGCTACACCCGGCCGACCAACCGCAAGACCGCCGAGGTGATCGAGAAGCCCTCCCTGGACTACACCCTGCTGCGCCCCGTCTGGCTGACCAACAAGCCCACCGAAGAGGTCGAGCTGACCCGCAAAGGAGAGACCTTCAAGGGCACGGAGACCTCGCGCGCCAGTCTGGGCCGGTTCATCGCCGATCTGGTCAAGCACCCGGATCGCCATGTCAACAAAGACCTCGGCATCAGCCCGCCCCACACCGATGGGAACCGGCCCGCCGCCTACCGCTAAGGAGCATCCCCCATGAGCGTCCAATTCGATTTCACCGGAAAAGTTGCTTTCGTGACCGGCGCCGGCACCGGCATCGGCCGCGCTGCCGCGCAGGCGTTCGCCGAGGCCGGCGCCAGCGTGGCGGTCGTCGGTCTGACCGAGGCCAAGACGCAGGAAACCGTGCGCCTCATCGAACAGGCCGGCGGCCGCGCGATCTCGATCCAGGCCGACGTCGCCAACGAGGCGGACGTCGAGGACGCTGTCGGCAAGGCGCTCGAAGCCTTCGGCAGGATCGACTTCGCCGTCAACAACGCAGGCGTCGAGCAGCCGCAGATCATGTTCGACGAGATCAGCACGCAGGAGTGGCAACGCCTGATCGGCATCAACCTGGGCGGCGTGTTCTTCTCGATGAAGCACCAGATCCCGGTGATGCTCAAGCAAGGCGGTGGCGTGATCGTCAACATCGGCTCGGGCGCGGCCGCGAAGGGCTTCCGCAAGCAAGCCGCCTACTGCGCCTCGAAGTTCGGCGTGGTCGGCCTGAGCAAGGGCGCCGCACTCGACTATGCGGACAAGAACATCCGCGTGAACGTCGTCTCGCCCGGGATCATCGCCACGCCGATGATGGACCGCTTCTCCGGCGGCACCGACGAAGGCATGGCCTCGGTCATCGCACAGGAGCCGGTCGGACGCATGGGCCGGCCCGAAGAGATCGCCGGCACGGCCCTGTGGCTGTGCTCCGACCTGGGCGCCTTCACCACCGGGGCCAACATCATCGTCGATGGCGCGCAGACGACCTGATTCCACTCGGCGGAGAAATCGCCATCACAACAGAGGACGGACACGACCATGACACTGACCCTTCTGGCATGGGCCGCGATAGCCTTCTCGATCTGGTACATCCCGTCCAGGCTCAAGCATCTGCTGGGCCTGCGGCGGGCGTGGCCGCTAGCGCTGTTCACGGCCTTGGTGCTTGGCGGCTACATGGCGCTGCTCTACAGCGGCATCTATGTGCTGGACAACATCGCCATCGCGTGGACCTACAACGCGCTGGGCCTGTTGTTCATGTTCGCCTTCTACCTGCTGTTCTTCCTGGTGCTCACCCACCCGCTGACGTCCCTGGTCCGGCGCGTTCCCGCGCGCCAGGTCGGCGTCGGCGGGCTGGCGGTGTCGGCCTTCTTCGTGGCGTGGGGCTTCATCAATGCCCAGGCGCTAACGGTGACGCGCCAGGACGTGGCCGTGGCCGGCCTGACGCAGCCGGTGAAGATCGCCCACGTGCCCGACATCCATCTCGGCGCCCAGCGCGGCAAGGCGTGGCTTGGCAAGGTGCTGGCGGCCGTCCAGGCCGAGCAGCCCAACGTGGTGCTCTACAACGGCGACCTGGTGGACAGCAACATCGCCCTGGACCCCGATCTGTTCGCGCTCTTCAAGACCGTCCAGGCCGAGCAGTACTTCACCACGGGCAACCACGAGTACTACATGGACACCGACAAGGCGCTGCGGCTCATCGCAGACGCCGGCATCCGCATCCTGCGCAGCGAGATGGTCGAAACCCACGGCCTCCAGCTCATCGGCATGGAATACATGAACGCTGACCGCGAGACCTGGGATGCCCACGTTGTGAACACGCTCACCATCCAGGAAGAACTGCCCCGCATTGCGCGTGACACCGACAAGCCGACGGTGCTGGTGCACCACAGCCCGGTCGGGATGCGCTATGCCGCGGACGGCGACATCGACCTGATGCTGG
>NZ_QPKJ02000138.1 GCF_003344625.1 Solirubrobacter deserti
GCATTCCGGCAGCCATCGCCAATGCGGTCTTCCACGCCACCGGCAAACGCATCCGCGCTTTGCCGATCACGCCGGACAAACTTTTGTAGGCCCGGAGACGGCCTTCGCGTGGGCCATCGCATGCGCAGTTGACTTCCTGCCGCGGCGTGAGCTGGCGCGCAGGCGCGGACTGCCGAGCATGGAGGACAGCAGCATGGAGAACATTGACGTCATGGCCCTGCGAGCCGCCCGCGACTGGCGTGCGGCCGGCCAGCGGGCGATGCTCGCGACGGTGGTAAGAACCTGGGGCTCCTCGCCTCGCCCCGTGGGCGCCATGATGGCCTTGCGCGAGGATGGGCGCGCGGTCGGCAGCGTCTCCGGCGGGTGCATCGAGGACGACCTCATCTACCGATATACGAGTGCCTATGGCGGCGCCGGCCAGCCCGATGCCGGCACCGAGGTCGTGCGCTACGGCGTGACAGCAGACGAGGCCCACCGATTCGGCCTGCCCTGCGGCGGAACGCTGGAGCTGGTCCTGGAGTTCATGCCTTCGCACGAGGCGCTTGCCGAACTGGTTGGCCGGCTGGAAGCCGGAGAACTCGTGCGTCGCGTGGTGAATCTGGCCGATGGCAGCGTCCAGTTGGAGCACAGCGCAGCGCCCGAAGCACTGCATTGCGACGGCGCCCGGTTGGCCAACACGCTGGGCCCGGGCTATCGCATGTTATTGATCGGTGCCGGCGCGCTGGCCGAGTACGTGTCCACGATGGCGCTGTTCAATGGGTTCTCGGTCACGATCTGCGACCCGCGCATCGAGTACCTCGGCACGTGGTCGGTTCCGGGCGTGCAGACGGTCTCCACCATGCCCGATGATGCCGTCGTCGAGTTCCGGCCGGATCAGCGCAGTTGCATCGTTGCGCTCAGCCACGACCCCAAGCTTGATGACCTGGCGTTGCTCGAAGCGCTGCACAGTCCTGCGTTCTACGTCGGCGCCATCGGCTCACGACGCAACAACCAGGCGCGGAAGGAACGCCTGATCGAGCACTTCGGCGAGACCGAACAGT
>NZ_QPKJ02000139.1 GCF_003344625.1 Solirubrobacter deserti
GAATGTCGATCGCCGCCAACAAATGAAGTTAGCGACAGAGCTAATTTTGCAGAAAAAGAAGAAGTTGCTGGAAACTCGATGAGCTTGATGGCACACAGCTTAACTGAACAAGACCAAGGAATTTGGTTTCTTGATTCTGGAGCCAGTAATCATATGACTGGCAGAAAGAATTTCTTTACAGAACTTGATGAGAAGGTTCGTGGAGAAATCTCATTTGGCGATCTCTCAAAAGTTCCAGTCCAGGGAAGAGGAGATATTCTGATCAAACGAAGGGATGGTGATCATGCTTTCATCTCCAATGTCTACTATGTTCCAGACATGAAGACCAACATACTGAGCCTTGGACAACTGCTGGAGAAAGGTTATCATATTAGCCTAAAAGATATGCACTTAACACTTGCAGATACTCGAGGGAAGCTGATTACTCGAGTAAAGATGACGAAGAACAGGATGTTTCCATTAACTGTTCATCATGATACACCGAAGTGTCTCAGAAGTGTCGTTAATGACAAAGACTGGCTGTGGCATCTCAGATTTGGACATCTCAATTTTGAGAGTCTAAGACAATTGGGAAGCAAGAAGATGGTGAAAGGTCTTCCAAACATTCAGCATCCTAATGAGCTATGTGAAAGCTGTGTTCTTAGCAAGCAATACAGAAACAGCTTTGGAAAGCAAGCAGATTGGAGAGCAACCAAGCCACTTGAGTTAGTGCACACTGATGTGTGTGGTCCATTGAATCCAGAATCAAACGGACGAAAGAAGTATTTTCTCACCTTCACTGATGATTACAGCAGAAAAACTTGGGTGTACTTCTTACAGAGGAAATCAGAAGTGTTTGACATCTTCAAAGAGTTCAAAGCTCTTGTGGAGAAACAAAGTGGCTGTCAAATCAAGATGCTTCGATCAGATCAAGGTGGTGAATATACAGCAGGCGAATTTGAAGAATTTCTCAAGCAGAAAGGAATTCGGCATCTATTTACGCCAGCCTACACTCCACAGCTAAATGGTGTAGTTGAAAGAAAGAATCGCACACT
>NZ_QPKJ02000140.1 GCF_003344625.1 Solirubrobacter deserti
CGCAGATGTGAACTGCGCATGGCCTGTGGGCAGCCAGCCCGCGCATGTCGTGCGGATGTGTAATGCCCAAATTTCTCACATGCATAACAAGCCAATAATAAACATGTTCATATTGCATAATAGGCATATCATAAAACTAGAGTCAATTTCATGGTAAATTGCTTAAGCTGACTGTTAAATGCTTTCGATATGTATTATTGCACTAATATTTGTTGAAGTGCTCCTATGCAGTGTAAAGGCTCAATACCCTCAGAAAGAGAGCTTGGTGTGTGAAAGGAACAAAGAATACATTCAGGAAAAGTAATACTTTATGTACATGCATTAAAATCAAGTTTGTTGATAACTAGGTCAATTAGTAGTTTTTCGATAAAATGCATTTTTCACGCTTTTCGGAGTCAAATTCACTGTGCGTTTAACACGTCAAATAGCTTTTATTTAATGTGTAGAAATCATTTCTAGCATTTTCCAAAATGTTCGTTTCAGGTAAGCACGAGGTGGCAGTCACTGTACTGAATTGGTGTTTAACTACGTTAAGCTAGCTTAGATTCAGCTTAATCGTGTATGTCATCTTGGTGTATTCTAATAATTAGGCATTGATACTTTGTTTACATTATTAATTAGAGTCTAATTGACTTAGTTTTATGTTTAATGATTGGTTATGGGACTAGGTTACAATGGATTACAATAAGATTGGCCATATGGGATTATAGGTCAAAGTATGACTAATTCTCACTTTCTAAACTAGGATTCACTAACTTAGCCTAAACTTGAGTGTATAGGAATGGCCAGCAACGTGGTAAGTAAGCCAAGAATGATTTAGAGCTGGACACATGGATGGTTAGTGTGTGAAATACCAAAAATACCCCTTAGAATTTAAGTTATGCCTTTCCTTAGCCATTAAGTATTGATTTTGGACCAAATCTGGTCATTTCTTTCTCTTTCCTCTCCAGCCACGATTTGAAACCCTCCAGCCACTATCTAAGCTTCTCTCAACTCCCCTTAGCCATATCCAAGAGTTTCCAAGTGG
>NZ_QPKJ02000016.1 GCF_003344625.1 Solirubrobacter deserti
AACGCCGCAGCCCACGTTCCGGCTTCCGGCTCCCCGCCTCGAGGCACAGGCGAAAGTGGTGTTTGTCGACGGTTCCGCCCTTTCAGTGGGCAACTCCTGGACCGGTGAGCCGGGTGTTCGAGGAGTGCTGAAGGAACGCGTCGAGCGCGACCCGCGGTCCGAGTGTGCCGGTTCGCTCGGAGGTCAAGGCGGCTGATGCGGACCGTCGCGGCCGGATAAAGTCCGCGCGGCCCCTGACCCTGGCTCGTTCGAGGAAGAATCCCTATGTCCACGCGTTGGATGGCGCTGATCGGCGCCACCGTTGCCGCTCTCGCCGCTCCGTCCCTCGCGGTTGCCGCACCCTCGTGGTTGGCGCCGAAATTCTTCCGTCGCCAGTGCCGCATATCGGCACCCAGATGGCGATGGGAGCCGACGGAACGGTCGTGATGGCGGCGCTGCGGCTGAGCGACGACGGCGGGGCCGAGTTGGTGGCCATGGCACGCCGGCCCGGCGGTACGTTCGCCGAGCAGGTGCTGGGCACGTTCTCCCCGGACGTCGTCATCGGACCGGCGCGCTCCTCGCCGACAGGCCAGCTGTCGGTGTCGTTCACCGGCCCGGATGGCCCGCGCGTGTCGTTCCTGCGCGCCGACGGGACGTTCACGCCGCCCGTCCCGAGCCCCGGTGGCCTGCATGTGCTGCCGCGCATCGCGACCGGCTTCGACGCGGCCGGGAACCTGTACGGCGTCACGACGCGGTCGGACGAGTGGGTCAGGGGGCAGGTCCAATCCCTGCGTGCGGACGGCAAGGCCACCCTCCCGCAGCAGTATTCGACTAGCTCGAGATTCGAGCACGAACGCGAGGCGGTGCTCGCGGTCGACCCGGACGGCGACTACACGGTCGTGTTCACGACGACCGGCGACGAGGTCGCTCCGGGATGCGCGACGCACCGGCTCTACGCCGTCGACGGCACGGCGACCAGCATCGGCACGCCGCGGCTGCTCGCCGAGCGCACGCCGAAGGTCTACCCGGCGCCGGTCAACGACTGCCAGTCGCAGTCGATCGACGGCATCAGCGTGGCGCGGCTGCCCAATGGGACCGTGGTCGCAGCCTACGAGGAGCGCACGGTCGAGGGTGAGACCTTCCCGACGGGGTACACGATGCGACTCGCACACCTGGAGCGCCCGCCGGCAGGCACCTGGTCGGCGCCGGCGCGGACCGACCTCCCGTTGATCTTCCGCAACGAACCGGCCCGGACCGCGCTGACGGTCGACGCCGGAGTCGCGGTCCTCACCCACTACGACGGCGCCGTGGGCGTCAACCGGATCGCGGTGCGCGACTCCGGAGGCGTGTGGCGACCGCTGAGCACGCTCAGCGAGGAGGGCGGGCAGACGATGGCGACTGTGATGGTGTTCCCGAACGCCAAGCCACAGGTGGTGTGGGCTGGTGAGGACCGCGTGGTGCGCACGCGCGGCGTCTCCTACGACGGCACGCTCGGCGCGCCTCGGCAGATCGCGACCGACTACCGGCGCGAAGTGCGGTTCGACGACGGAATGGCGGCCGCGACCGACGAGAACGGCAATGGCTTCCTCGCGCTCGGCAACCAGAGCGGAGCGCTGGGGTACACGGTGTACGACAGCTTCGCGCCGGAGTTGAGCACCGTCATAATCCCATCCACCGCGGTCGCGGGCACGCCCGTCGGCTTCACGGCGGCCGCGGCGGACGACTGGGGCGACGTCACATTGCACTGGTCGTTCGGGGACGGCACCACGGGTGCGGCAGGCGAGCACACTTACGTCAGCCCAGGCCAGTACGACGTCAAGGTCACGGCGACCGACGAGGCCGGCAACGCGTCGTCGGCGCTCGGCCGGATCATGGTCACCGCTGCGCACGAGGAGCCGGACCCGCCCGTGCCGCCCGCCCCACCGACGTCCGCACCGCCTCTGCCACCGTTGCCGGCGCCGTCGGCAGCAGACATCATCCCGCCGCGATTCACCAGCAAGCCGGCGGTCACCAAGTCGGCGCTGCGCTTTGCGGTCAGCGAGCCGGTGCAGGTCACCGCGCTGGTCCAGCTCGAGACCACGGGCATCAAGCGCAGCGCCAAGGGCAAGTGCGTGAAGGCGCCGAGGGTCAGGCCGAAGGGCGCGCGATCGTGCACGCGGCTCGTCTCGCGCGGGACCCGAACGGGCACCTTCATGCGAGGCGAGGGCACGCTGCGGCTGCCTGCGAACCTCAAGCCCGGCAGCTACAAAGTCACCCTCACCGCGTCTGACCCGGCGGGTAACGCGACCAGGACGACGACCTCGTTCAAGATCCGCCAGCGCTGATCGAGTCGCCATCAGCCGCGCTCGCCCCGACCCCGGAACCCGCGCCTACCCCGACACCGCAAACTCTTCTAGGGCAGAAGCCGCAACGAAGCCCTGCGCTGCCTCAAACGCCACGGGCGTACGGAAGCGTCGTCGTGGACGGCCTCGTTGTGGGCGCGCGCTGGTGCTTGAGCAACGGGCGCGAGGACATCGGCGTCGACAGTGCGACGAGCTATGCCGAGGCGAGTGAGAGCGAGCGGACGATCTCCTAGCTGTTCTGCGGGTACTTGTCCGACGTTCGAAAGCTCACGGGTGGCGACCCGGCTCGCGCAGGCGCAGTGAGTGCGATCGCGCGGCTCATGCTCGAGCGGCTAGGTAAGCCTGTTCTGGTCGCCGAAGCGGCCAGCGCGACCGAAGATCGCATTCGCGACCGCCTGA
This sequence comes from Solirubrobacter deserti, assembly GCF_003344625.1. GTDB lineage: Bacteria > Actinomycetota > Thermoleophilia > Solirubrobacterales > Solirubrobacteraceae > Solirubrobacter > Solirubrobacter deserti. The sequence continues at coordinate 2,721 of NZ_QPKJ02000016.1, forward strand.
TGGGTGGCGAAGAGCGCCAGGTTCTGGCAGAGATCCAGGACGAAACGCTCGATCTCGAAGCGCTCGCGAGCGCGGATTGGCGCGACCCCACGTGGTGAGCGTGCTGCGAATGCGACTCGAAAGTAGCTCTCTTCGACGATTCCGCTATGGCGAAGCTCGCCGGCTACGGGCGCTAACCGCCATGACGACGAACACAACGAGTGCCGCGAAGCCGACAACCATTAGGGCGTCGCGCAGATCGTCCGGCCCGTCGAACAGGCCGACGAGCATGCTCGCCATGAAGGCTGTCCAGCCCACGACGACCGCTCCGAAGAGACGGCGACGGACCGGATTGTTCTGGCGGGCATTAGGCACAGCTCTCGCATACCCATCAGTCGTGCTGCGAATCAGCGCAGTGGTCCTTCTCGACGAAGGGATCCTCCGACGGTTGGGCGATCGCCGGTGACTGGGATGTGACCGCCTTTGGTGGCCGCAGGACGGTGGCTATCGGAGCGGAATGTTCGCCGCGAGCTCGCGCAAGGTCCGCGCCGCCCACGTGCCGTCACGTCCGTGGTAGTCCGTCCCATCGAACCAGTCGGCGGCGGCGTCGACCGCCTCGCCGAAGCCTGGACCCTGGAACGGCAAAACCTCGTGAGGGCTCGCCAGCGGCTCGATCCAGACCGAGGCGCCGTAGCTCCGTTCCTGCTCGCGCCAGTGGAACATCAGCGCGAGGTATCGCCCGTCTTTGCGGGGATCGAGCACGACCTCGACCGCGGACGGATCACGACGGTCGACCGTCGCCTCGATCTGCGTCCTGTCGGCCGCTGCTACCCGGACGCGGGCCACGCTGCCCGGCTGCGGCTTCGCGACGCTCCGGCTCGCGCCTGGGCCGAGCACCCTGACCGCTCCAGCATTGACGCATGGCTGGGCGCCGGCTCGCCGGCGAGCCGCGCGCGCACGACGAAGCCGACCTCGAGCCAGTCCCACTGGTGCAGCGGGTACAGCGCCGAACTGTCGGTGGGCTCAAGGCGCTCCGCGACGATCGCCCGCGTGACGCGCTTGATCATGGCGTCGCAGCGGGCGACATCCCCGTCACGCTCGGCCATGAGCAGGTCGACGGAGGGACTGTCGATGCCCTGCTGGTGGGCCAGAGCTAAGGCCTGTTCGGGCTCGCCGCAGACATACAGCGTGTCCACCGCGATCGGGATGTCGTTGGGCCATTGCAGCGGATCGTCCAGGGCGCGCCGGCCCCATTCGCGCGCGGACTCGAGGTCTCCGGCGAGTGCGAACAGTCCCGCCGTCTGTGTTCGCGAGCGACCGTCGCCGGTGCCGTAGTGCTCCTCCACGCGCCAGATCGCGTCGGTCGCGGCCTCTTGGAACACCCGGGATGCCTCGGCCGTCTCGTCCAGCCAGCGCAGCCCGCGGGCGAGCATCGCGAGTTTTCGCCAGGTGGGGCGTTCAGCGGCGCCGGCGCGTGCCTCGGCGACCGCGGCGGTTACCTCGGCTTTCGTCAGCGTCCAGGCCACGCTCGAAACCTAGAAGGCGGCGCCGGCCACACCCACGATCGTGCCTGTGCGTGACGCTGCAGTCGCCGTGATCCCGGCGGTTGGTCGAAGTCGCCAACCATGAAGTGATCTGCGCGAACGTGGTACCAGTTCTCCCTGGTCACATCTCGGCACGAGCGGCTCGCCGGGAATGGCGTTTTTCGACGATCTCGCTAGTTCACCAGCCTCGTTGTCAATCCACACCAGCGCGCCTTTCGATCACTGTCGAAACAGGGGCACCACGCGCACGCCAAATTCGGTCGCTACGAACTGCGCGCGGCGGTCCTGACCGACGAGCGCACAAATGGCCGTTCCCTGCCGACTTGTGCGGCCCGTCTCGACGCGCTCGCACGGCGCTCGCACGGCGACCGCGGTTGGAGTCGGCGTCGTCGTCGGGAGGATCTAAGGGCTCCGAGTCGGTTGAACGTCTCGGTCCTTCGTCTCGTTGACCGCGTTCGGGGTGCGCATGCGCTCGCCGCGACGGTACGCAGCGCGGGCCACGGCGTGGCTTGCGACCGGAGTTGTGACCGCCAGCAGCGCCACGATCAAGAAGGCGCGTGCGATGATCGCGCCCTCCCCGGAGACCGACGCCGCGGCCAGCAGGGCCGCGACGCCGAGGAACCCGGCCTTCGAGGCGCTGTGAAGCTGTGTGTAGGCGTCGGGCAGGCGCACAACGCCATACACGCCGACCGTCAGCAGCAGCAGCCCCAGCAGCGTGAGCACATCGGCGGCGACCGCGGTCACGAGAACGGCTCCCGGTCCTCGTAGTAACGGGACGCGGCGAGGGTGGCGACGAAGCCGAGCAGCGCGAGAGCGAGCGCCGCGTCGAGCGCGTAAGAGCGTTGGTCCTCACCGGCCGCGAGAGCGAGTAGGCCGATCAGTACGAGCGTCAGCAGGTCGAGCGCCAGGATGCGCTGGCCGATCGTCCTGGCGATCGCCAGTTGAACGACGACGACGCCCAAGAGGACCGCCACCCACACGATCGCGATGTAAAAGACCACGTTTGACATCAGGGGAACACCCGGCGTTGGTAGCGGTCGTAGAAGCGCTGCAAGCGGGCGCGCGACGCATCGGGATCGGAAGCGTCGATGAGGTGCAGCAGCAGATCGCCGCGCTCGTGGTCGACCTCGACGAACACGGACCCGGGGGAAAGCGTCGTCGCCAGCGCCGAGACGGCGATCCCGCGCTCGGAGCGCGCACCGATGGGAACCCGGATGATCCCGGGCCGGTCGACCGGCCGCAGGTGCAGCACGCGCAGCGCGACGTCCCAGGTGCCCACCAGGACGTCGAACAGGATGGCTCCGATGAGGACGGGGAACCAGGCAATGCGGCTCGTGATGGTCCCGACATCGGAAGTGCGAGCGGGGCGCAGACGGTTTCCGAGCGCGAGCAGCAGTGCGCCCCCCACGACCGTGCCCATCACCAGGTCCACCGGGTCGGTGCTGGCGAGCGTCAACACGTACAGCAGCCCGAGGCCGGCGGCGGCAGCGACGCCGCGGATCATGGTTCCGCCCGCCCGGGCGTGGTGGCCGTGATCTCCTGCGCGGCCTGTTCGCCGATGGCCAACAGCGGCTCGGGCCATAGGCCCAGCAAGACGACGATCGCCGCCACCGCGAGCGCGACCCCGCGTTGCCCCGGGGAGGCGGCTCCCGTCGGCATTTCCCGCTCGCGCTCGGCGCGCGGGCGCCAGCGGTCGTGCTGGTAGATCTGGAACAGGTAGACGAACGAGAGCGCGCCTCCGACGAACAGCAGCGTGACGGTGGTGATGCTTCCCGCGTCGATGCCCGCGTCGAACAACGCGGCTTTGCCGAAGAAGCCGGCGGTGGGCGGAACGCCGGCGACGCTCAACACCCCGACGAGAAACGCGGTCGCCGCCAGCCGGCCGCGCAGCTCGCTGCCGAGAAACAGCAGCGTCTTGTTGAGCGCGTTGGCGATCGAGAAGATGACCGCGGCGCCGATCCCGACTGGGCCGCCGATACCGAGCGCGATCAGGACGTAGCCTGCGTGCCCGATTGACGAGTACGCGAGCACCTCGCGGGTGTCGCGCCGGGCAATGGCTTGCAGCGCGCCGTAGGCGATGCTCAGCGCGCCGATCGCGATCAGCGCCGCGGAGCTCAGCTCAAGCTCGGCGGGCAGGATCGCCCCGCCGAAGCGCAGCAGGCCGTACGTGCCGATGTTCGCGAGCGCGCCGGCGAACATCGCCGCCACGTGCGGCGCGACGGCGAGGTAGACCGAGGGCAGCCAGAAGTGGAAGGGGAACAACCCGAGCTTGATGCCGAAGGCGACGAAGAAGGTCACCGCGATCAACAAGCCGGTGTTCGGGTCGATCGTCGCTGCTTGCTGAGCGACGGCAGCCATCTCGAGCGTTCCGGTCGCGCGGTACAGCGCTCCGATTCCGATCAGGAACAGGAAGGAGCCGAGCAGGTTGACCACGGCGAACGTGAACGCCGCGCGCACCCGCCGGTCGCCTCCGCCTGCGGCGGTGAGCGCGTACGCGCAAATCATCGCCAGCTCGAAGAAGACGTAGAAGCTGAAGATGTCGCCGGTCAGGAACAGGCCAGTGAGGCCGAGCGCCATGAAGAGGGTCAGCGAGGGGGTGGCTCGGGCGTGGATGCCGGTGATGACGGCCTGCAGCAGCGACGCCAGCAGGACTCCGCAGCTCAACACGGCGAAGACGGCGCCGAGCGCGTCTACCCGCAGGCGGATGCCGACGTCCGGCGCCCAGCCACCTGCGACAAGCTCCTGCGGACCGCGGGCGACCACGGCGGCGAGCAGCACCGCGAGCAACACGAAGACGGCGGCCAAGATCGCGACAGCCAGCGCTCCCGGACCGCGGCGGCGCCCGTCGAGTAGCGCGAGCACGATCGCGCCCGGCCACAGCAACAACAAGGGAGCCGCGATCAAGCTCATCGCACGATCTCCTCGTCGAACTCGTCCTGCTGGTCGTACTCGGATTCCTCGTCCAGCGGGGGCTCATCGGCTTCCAGCGCGGCGGCCTCCGCGGCTTCTTCGCGTGAGAGCTCGTCGAGATCAACGCTCCGGCGCGCCCGATAGACGCCGTAACACAGCGCCAGCAGCACCGACGTCACCGCGAAGCCGATCACCAGGGCGGTGAGCGTCATGGCCTGCACGAGCGGGTCGGCCACGGGCTCGTTGCCCTCGACGGGCGCGATCGGGGCCTGCCCGGAACGCGTCAGCCCGGAGGCCATGAGCGTGAGGTTGGCGGCGTTGGACACGAGCACGAGGCCGGCGATCACGCGGAAGAGGTCCGGTTTGAGCAGCAGGAAGACCCCGCACCCGAAGAGGACGCCGATGACGATCGCGAACAGCGGGTTCACTGCTCGCCCTCTCCTGGTGCGGCGATGGCGTCGATGATCGCTACCGAGGCTCCGAGCACGAGCAGGAAGACGCCGACGTCGAACACGACCGCGGTGATCAGCTCAAGCGAGCCGATGTGCACCGGCGACACGCCCGGAGCCGGAGCATGCTCAAGCGGAGCATCGCCCAACAGGGCCGGAACCGCGAACACCGCAAAGCCGATGCCGAGCCCGACCAGGGCCACCGCGGGGGCCCAGCGCAGCGGCAACGCCGCAGCGACCGCCTCGCGCCCGAACACGACCACCTGCAACAGCACGCCGAGAGCGGCTACAACGCCGGCGGCGAACCCGTCCCCGACGTTCGCGTAGCCCTTCACGAGGATCGCCAGCGCCACAACCAGGATCGGGGCCAGCAGCGCGCGCGCCACCATCCGCGTCAGCGAGCTCGTCATCCGCGCAGCTTCCCGCGCAACAGCAGGGAAACGGCAATCATCGCTACCGCGACCACCGTGATCTCGACGAGCGTGTCAAGGCCACGGAAGTCCGCGAGGATCACCGTGACGATGTCCTTTCCGTGAGCTTCCGGCGCAAGCGCGGACAGTCGGTCGGACATCCCCTCACGCGGCACGGGGCGCGAGAAGGCCGACCACACCACAAGCGAAGTCACGACGCCGGAGGCCGTGGCGATCGCCGCGTCACGGAGCTTGCGCGAGCGCGGCGCCCGCAACCGCGCCTCGCGGCGCAGCACGTCGCGGGGTAAAAGCGCGAAAACGCCGACGAACAACAACGCGAAGATCGTCTCGATCAGCACGGCCACGAGCGCGACGTCGGGAGCGCCCATGAGGGAGTAGGTCGTCGCCAGCGCGAACCCGACGCCCGACAGCGCGAGCGCGATCAGCAGATGCCGGCGGCAGAACGGCACGGCCAGCGCCGCGAGCGCACACACCGCGAGCGCGACCACGAGCGGGACGTCGGCAGCGGGGAGCGCGCCGGTCCGGTAGGCGCCGTCGGTCGGCGTGACCGCAACCCCCAGCGCGACCAGGCCAGCCCCTGGGACGACCACCGCGATCAAGCGCCCGCGCAGGTCGCGCACCTCGATGTCGTGCAGGCGGTTGGAGAGCCGGTTCAGGCCGCGGATGCTCGCGTTGTACGCTCGCTCGGGACCCAAGTCGTGGCCCAGGCGCGAGAACACCGACAGCGGCGCGCCCAGCAGCCGCCCGCTTGCGAACAGGGCGAAGCCGAGCGCGTAGGCCCCGATCGCCATCAGGTTCTCCGCCCGAGCATCCAGGTGGTAGGCCGCCTCGAGCTCGACCGCGCCACGCTGGGTCACAACGGCGGCGTCGCGGGCGAGATCGGCAAACGGCCCGACCACGAGGCCGCCGACGACGACAAGCGCGCCGAGCAGCGCTACGGGCCAGATCAGCCGGCGCTCGACCGGGCGCAGCTCGCCCTTGGGGGCGCCGAGGAAGATGCCCGTCCAAAACCGCGCCATGTAGGCGAAGGTCAGCGCCGCCCCGAGGACCGCCAGCGCCCCCAACACGTTGCCGCGGTCGAGCGCGGCCTTAAAGAACAGCTCGTCCTTGAAGAAGCCGATCGTCAACGGCAACGCCGCGATCCCGGCCGCAGCGGCGCCGCTGCCCGCTGCGAGCAGCGGCATGCGGCGCGCCAGGCCGCCCACCTCCCCGAGGGCCTTCGCGCCCGTCGCCTCGGTGACCGCTCCAGCCGTCATGAACAGCGCGCTCTTGGCGAGAGCGTGCCCGAGCACGTAGAAGCAGGCGCCGGCAGCGCCCGCGGCCCCGCCAATGCCCAGCATGGTCACGACGTAGCCGTACTGGGAGATCGTGGAGTAGGCCAAGATGCGCTTGAGTCCCCTTGATCCGAGCGCCAACAGGCCGCCGACCGCCATCGACGTCAGCCCGATCACGATCAGTCCGTCGAGCAGGCGAGCGTCCAACTGGATCAGCGGATGGATCCGGCTCAGGAGGAAGACGCCGGCGGCGACCATGGCCGCCGAGTGCAGGTACGCCGACACCGGCGTCGGCGCGGCCATCGCTCGTGGCAGCCAGAAGTGGAAGGGCACCTGGGCGCTCTTGGCCAGCGCCGCGATCGCGATCAGCGCTACCGCGACCGTCACCGTCGTCGACTCCTGAGCGACGGCGAACAGCTCCGGCAGCTGCACCGTCCCGTACTCCGCGCGCAGCATCAAGATGCCGACCAGCATCAACACGGCCGAGACCGCCGTCACGAGCAGCGCCATGAGCGCCGAGAGCCGGGCGTCGCGGTTGTGACGGTCATAGCCGACCAGCAGCCACGACGCCACCGCCGTCAGATCCCAGAACACGAAGAGCGCGATCAAGTCCTGGGCCATCACCAGGCCGAGCATCGACACGAGGAACAGCACCATGGCTCCGTGCAGTCGCGCCTCCTCGCGACGCGAGCGCTCCTGGTGAGCCAGATGACGGGGCACGTACGCCGACGCGTACAGGAAGACCAGCGTCCCGATCCCGGCCGCGAGCACGCCGTAAAGCGCGGCAAGACCGTCGAGCTCAAAGGCCAGGCGCAGGTCCCAGGTCGGCGCCCAGGCGACGCCGAAGCCGCCGCCACCCGCCGACCAGCCGATCGCGATCGCCAACAGCCCAGCAGCCGCAACCGCGACGGCCGCAGCGCCTGAGGCGCTGACTGCGCGGGCTGTCCGAGCGCTCCTCGCTCCCATATCGTGCGCCGTTACCGCTGGACAGTATGCGCGGGGCGATCGATCACTCAGGCCAACCTACCCCTCGCCTGTCGTCCTACGCATGGGTGCCGACGCGTCGCGGCGTCGCCTGAGCGATGGTTCGTGCGGCCTCGTGGCCCGCAGCGTCCTCGCGAAGCTCGCGGCCTCAGCAACGGCTCGATCGGCGACAGCGTCGGCGACCTCCTGGCGACAGCGACTTCGTCCGCGACGCGTGTCCGGCGGCGCCGGCAGCCTGGTCGACGGGTTCTACGCGCCCGCCGGCGGGCCGTTGGCGCTGCTGACTGCCGGGTTCGCGATCTCTTCCCACACTGCGTCCGCGCGGCGAAGGACGCGACCCATGCAGAGGCCCTGCTGGCCACCGGCCTCCATCGCTCCTTCGGGCTCGCAGGTCACGTGCAAATGACCGTGAGCGACACCCTTCTGGCGCTCGCCATGGCAGGACTCGGATTGTTCCTCGGATACGGCGCCACCACCGACGACTGGGACTCCGCCGCCCGCTATGGGCCGCCGGTGCTGGGGTACGTCGCACCCGTGCGCGTCCTCACCGCGACGGCGCGGCTCGTCTACGGGCTGGCTCCGCGACGGATGCTCCTAGCGGGGTTGCCCTCGCGCACGCGGTCGTGATGCTGATGTTCGGCGAGACGCTGCAATTGCCGCAATGGCTCCGCGACGTGTCGCCGTTCGAGCACCTCGCGCTCGCCCCGGCCGAACGACTTCAGAGCCGTGCCCCGTGCTGGTCGTCGCAGCGGTCGCCTCGCGCTCTCCGCCACAGGACAGGCGGTCTTCCGTCGCCGCGACATCGGCTGATCCGCTGCTCGGGGCCCCGCCTCCCTCGGAGCGACGCCCTCTCACGCCGCGAGGTCGGCGAGCCATTGGCCGACTGCCTGCGCGCAGAGATCGGGCGCCTCGATAGGAAGCAGGTGACCAACCCGGTGGATGGGTCTGGGTGTCCAGCCTGGCCTTCGGGCGTGCTGCATGAGCGACGCCGCGTCGACCAGCGGATCGTCCGTTCCCCACAGCACAAGGACTGGCACCCGCAGGGAATCGAGCGCCTCGTTTGTGGGCCGCTGTTCGATGAACATGGCTTTGATGGCCGACGCGAACGCCGTTGCCGTGCCCGCCAGCCGCTCCGGGTGCTCGCGGGCCGCCTCGAGACCATCGAGCCACAGGTCGACCTGCGCGCGCGAGACACGGCCCGGGTCTCCGCCGACCAGACCGGGCCGGCCACCTGGGGCGGCAGTCGCATCTGCGATCGCGGCTCCCTTGGCGTCCAGGATGCGCTGACCCGCGAGTCGCAGCGCGATGCGCGTCACGGGCGGGCCGGCTGCGACGAGCAGGCGTCCCAGCGTCTGCCACCCGAGCGCCTCGGCTAGTGATGTCCGGCGCCACGGCAGCGCCGGCGCCACCAGGACGACTCCCCGAGTCTGCTCAGGCATCCTGCCAGCGGCCAGGGCCGCCACCAAGCCACCCATCGACCAGCCGTGCAGCACCACCCGGCTCTCGAGAGGGAGCTGCTCGACGAAGGCCGAGACGAAGCGAGCGTCGAGGTCCGCGCGTCGCCCGCGCCGATACGGAGCACCGGTGTGGCCCGCGATCGACCCCGGGAGGTCGACGGAAATCACCGGCCCGAACCGTCTCAGGTAGGGAACGAGGTCGATCCACATGCTCGCGCTGCCCGTCATCGGGGGGACGAGCAGGTGAACCGGTGCCTTGGGAACTGCGGCCGAAGCAGGCTCCGCGCGGACATAGTGCACAGGCACGCGGCACACGCTCGTCGACACGCTGCACAACCCCGCCCACTGCTGCGACCGGGCGCCCCAGTCGTCGTATCGCACGGTAATCCCTTCCGCTTTCCCCCATGGTAGTCGCACCACCGCGCGGCGGCACTCCGCTGGATGGTGGGCAATGACGTTGCCTTCGGTGCCTACCGCCGCCCCGTCAGCGCGCTCGTGCGGCACGACGACGTCCCCGCCTCAGCGACGCTCAGGTTCAAGCAGCAGAGGTTCCACGCTGCGGATGGTGGCATCCGTCGACCTTTGCTGCGACAACGGCGAAGGAGTCCCTTTGGACTGACACGATCCCGGACGGCTTACCAAGTCGCTCGCACGCGATCGATCGCGCTCATTCGACGGGCGCAGCACTTCAGGTGGCCGCTACCAGCTGTAGCGACCGGCGGCAACGCGACGCGCTGTCTCGTTTGACGCGCCGCGGTGCCGCTTTGCTTGGCCCCCTGCGCCTACGCGAAGATCCGGCGCGCTTGGTCGACCGCTGCGGCGGCTGTGGCGACGGCGGAACCAATCCACAGAGGACTCGCGGAGGTGTTGGGCGAGGATGAGCGGGTGAACGCCCGGCGCTTCGCGGGGCGGCTGTGGTCAGTCTGGGCGAGCACCGCGTTGACGGCGACCAGCGCGACGCCCGTGACGATGTTCACGTTGCCCAGCACTTCGAGCGAGCGCTGGATCTTGGCCGCCTTGGGCGGCGTGTCGGCCGCGGGCTTGGTGCCCGTCTCGATCGGAACGGCGCCTTCGGGAGCCTGCTTGGCCAAACGGGCGCCCTGCACGCCGTTTGCAAGGCCGGTCAGCACCGCGGCGGCCATCAGCCCGTCCTTGGCGGTCGAAAGCGCCTTCTCGCGACCGGACAGGTTCGCCGGATTGGCTTCCGTAAGCCGTGCGGCGCCCCAGCCCAGCGCCGCCGCTCCCAACCCGGCGGCGTTGACGGCGTTGTAGCCGTTCCACGCGGCGTTGGACACGCTGCCACGCTCAGCGTGGTTCGTGATCCTCGCGAGCGATGGGTTCAGCGCGATCTTGCCGAACATGGCGCCGCCCAGCCACGCGGCCAAACCGACGTCGTGCGCCGCTCGTGTCGCATTGGCCAAGGTGTCACTGACGATCATCGGCATGGGACCTCCTCCTGGTGGCTCAAAGTCGGTGTGCCCCTGAGGTCTGCCCATCCGACCTGCCTGTCCTTGCCATGCGAGCGCCACCGGTCAGATATCCGGCTACGCATCAAACGCGGTGCGTAGAGCGACTGCGGCCTAGAAAGTGCTCCGACCCCTGTCGGGGTTCCGCCCGGCCCTGACTACGCGGCGTGATTCTCAGACGCTTGGGCTGTTCACCAGCTTCGCGCGGACGAATACGCGCGAAGGGCTCGCGAGCTACTCGACGTCGGCGCGTGCCGAAGTGTCTCACCGCCGTGAGGGCGCACCGTCGCGTGTTCGCAGGCGACGTGCGCCCTCGCTGGCGGTGTCTGGGGCGTGACGGCCGCCGTCGACGAGTGGATCGCGCCGATACTCGTGAAAGCGCGGACCCTCACCGCTGTCCCCGCACACAACGCACGTTCAGCGCAACGCGGGAACACGACTCATCGCTCCCGCACCCGTCGCGGCGCGCCAGGCCTTGAGCAGACATCGGGGCCCGGTCCGCTTGGACTTTGAGCACCGACATCGAAGGCCCCGCCGAAGCGGGGCCTTCAAACCTTCGCGGAACGCCGCTGATCGTCGCGGCGTTACAACGACTGAGCAACCTTCGAGACGCACTTTCCGAAGGCGTTGCGATGGTTGGCGTTGGTCCCGTACTTCTTCGCGAACGCCTCGCGGGAGGCGGAGGACGTACCGCGCTCCTGCGCGCACCGCTTGGCCGCGCTCTTGCGGGCTTCCGACCTCTCGTGATCCTGCTCGTCCGCCTTGGCCTCGGCCTGCTTGGCGGCCGCCGAGACGCACTTTCCGAATGCGTTGTTCTTATTGTTGGTGGTGCCGTACTTCTGATCGAACGCAGCGTGGCTGTCGGCGGTCGTCCCGCGCTCTGTCCGGCACGTCTGCGCCGCGCTGTCCTTGGCGTCCTCGCGCTCCTTGGCCTCCTCGCGTGCCTTGGCCGAGACGCACTTGCCGAACGCGTTGGCCCGGTTGGCGTTGGTGCCGTACTTGGCCGAGAACGCCTCGTGGGTCGCTGCCGTGGCGCCGCGCTCCGCCCGGCATTCCGCTGATGCGCTTTGCCGATCGGTGGCGGTCGGCGTGCCGGTCGCTTGGGCGGCAGCCGGCAGTGCGAGAGCGCCGAAGACGGCGGCGAGGATTACGGACTTGTGCATGAGTGCCTCCTGCGGTCATGCGAGATGGACTTCTGATCTGTTCAACGCGCCGCGTCTGAGATGGTTGGGTCCTATCTCGAGTCGGCACGGGCGAGCATCTGTGCCCCGGGCCGGGTCCGCGTCGGTTCGTGCGCGCCCAGCGCACAGTAAGACGCCGGTTGGCGATCATGCCTTCGCTATGAAGCTGCACTGTCGGCGCCGGGTGAAAACTGGTCCACCTGCGCCGGTTGAAAGGTGGGCCACCCGGCGGGTGGCTCGCGG
>NZ_QPKJ02000141.1 GCF_003344625.1 Solirubrobacter deserti
TCCCCGCCCTAATGCTCTACCTGAAGGGGCATCTGAAGCGGCACGAGACACTTACAACAAGTGGCTCGAGGATGATGTGCAGGCAAGATGTTATATCATGGCATCTATGACCAATGAGCTCCAAAGGCAACATGAGGTCATAGATACTTCGCATGCAATCATCACCCATCTTAAGGAGCTTTATGAGTCACAGAACAGGGTTGTAAGGTACAACACTGTTGGTGAGCTATTTGCTTGTAAGATGGTGGAAGGAACATCTGTGAACGAGCATTGTCTAAAGATGATCCGGAATATCCATGCCCTTCATGATCTAGGTGTGGATATCTCTTCTGAAATGGGGACTGATATTCTGCTTCACTCACTTCCTGCGAGTTACAAACAGTTCATCATGAATTTTCACATGTCTGATGTGAATGATAAAGTCTCACTGACCGATTTGATGAATATGTTGGTGACTGCTGAGGAGACCTTGAAAAAGGACTCCAAGGGAAATGCTTTGGTAGTGGATGGGGCTTCGACTTCTAGATCCAAGTCTAAGGGCAAGGGTAAGAAGAAGAAGAAGTCTAATCTGAAACCTAAAGGAGGAGTAAAGAAGAAAGAAAAAGAGCCTAAGGACTCCAAAGGAAAGTGTTTCCACTGCGGCAAGACAGGTCATTGGAAGAGGAATTGCAAAGAGTACCTCGCATCATTGAAGAATGGTTCTTCTAGTGGTACGTCTTATTTATTCATTTACTAATTTCGAATTAGTATTCTGCTTATGGTATGAGATACCTAATTGTTTTATTATACAATGCGATTGTATGTAGGAGACAAGGGGAAGCAGAAGATCGAGTGATGATCGAGCTGGCTATGTTTGGAAAGGATCAAAGTGTTGGTGCCTTTGACATTGGAGCTTGATCCTTGATTATTTCATTTTAAGAATTTTTAGAACTCTTTATTAATTGCCGGATGTTATTATTACTTCTTTTAAGAAGTCTTTGATTTTGGATATTTTATTTGAAACAGTTTTGAATCTTTAATAT
>NZ_QPKJ02000142.1 GCF_003344625.1 Solirubrobacter deserti
TTATTATCAGCTAAATATCACATCTTCACAGCATCACATCTGTAATTATTTATAATTATTACAGAATATATTCATCACTTTTCACAATAAATGAATTCACACAACATGCATGCTTTATGCATATGACAGATATATTATGCAATGCTCATGCAGTCATACCTGTCATTTCCACTGTTCTGCCTTTCCTGCAAAACATTAAATATTCAACATTGATGGCCACCTCATTTTAGGGTGTCACAACCATCTGGGATGATTACCTCACCAGGTATATATATATCATCCAACCTCCACAACATTCCTTCATTTTAAAAACTTGTTCACTATGAATTATGAGCTCCAGTAATCTCTTTCCCTCATCCTCAACCTCATCCTCATCCATCACCCGGCCTGTTGGAACTGTTGGTACTGTTGGCACTATTGGGTCAGAGCATCACTGTCACACTAACTCAAAGCAAACAATGGTTCATATTTAAAAATCCATATCTGTAGATATTCATCACAGATGGTCACCTCGTTTCCACAGTTATGCATATGATATTTATATGCAATATATGCCAGATGCAACAATTCAATGCAATATATATATGGCATACATCTCCCATCATAATTCATATATGACTATTTTATGAATCCAAATTATTGAACTCTAAACTGAATCCCCCAGTATCGCTGATTCATACAACCTTCAATTTCATAAATCGCTAAGGATTCATAATGATATACTTCAAATGATAATTTCATCAAAATAACTTTGATACCATCTCTAATATGTTGTCACTGTATCATATCACATCTTACCTCAAACTCGATTTAGTATAGGATTTATTTTCCAAATATACTATATCATTCAAACTTTTGTCTCCATAAAATTATATCATGTATGCTTATAAAGCAAAGTCTCAGTATGATCACTATCTTAAGTCCATACTAGAACCATTCACCTTATTCATATCATTCATCTAAGAACCTCAGTGTATATGAATCCTTAATCATAAAATTGCTACACACTAATTTCCA
>NZ_QPKJ02000143.1 GCF_003344625.1 Solirubrobacter deserti
CGTCGAAAAGCACCACTTTGGCTTGCTGCCGACCGGTAGCCTCTCGCGTCCATGAGGACTGAGCCGCTGAAGAGCTTTCGTCTCGGTCCAGCGGCTTCGGTTCGGTTCAGCGACGACGGTGTCTGGCTGGCCGTCGCCGATCTTGAGGGCGTGACGCTTTTCGACCTCGATCGCAAGCAGCGGTTTCGATCGTGTGCCATCGAGCCGGGCGTCGCGTGTGCGGATCTGTCTCCTGATGCCCGACTGGTTCTCGCCGGCGACGGTGAAGGCGGCGTGACCGTGCTCGACAGAGAAGCTGGGACGTCGTCGCGGTGCTCGACGACGCGCGGCCAGAGCCCTCCACGAGGGCCATGTTCGGGCCCGAAGGGACGACCGTGGTCGACGCGCTCTGGCGCGGCGACCTGCGTGTTCACGAAATCAGCACCGGGCGCCTACGCTGGTCAGAGGGCGGCGGATTCGTGATGCGGCTCGCGGTCTCCGCCGACCGGCGCTGCTGGGCCTACGATCGCCAGGACCATCCGGGCCTGGTGGTGGTCCGTGAGTGGCCGTTTGACGAGCATGCCCCGATCGCCCTTGAAGGCACGGTATCGGCGCTGGCGCTGGCGGTCAATCGCGAAGGAACCAAGGTGGCAGTGTACGGCGCCGCTGCGACCCCATCGACAACCGGCTTGGCCGTGTATACACGCGACGACTCGGGCGCTTGGACCGCGAGCGCGCGGACCGATCGTCTGTCGGCGTTCGATCCGGCCGTCACTATGGTCTGGACCGACGATGACCAGGTGGTCCTCGCCCTCGACTCCGCGTTGCGCATATTCGATGCCGCCCTGACGCCGCTCGGGTTGCTGAAGACGCCGCCCGCTCGTGATCTCTCCTTCGCCGGGGGCATGCTGGCGGTCGGGGACTTCGACAACGGGATCGCCGTGCCGTGGCGCGACGTCGCGTCACGGCTGACCAGCGTCGACGGCTAGCTCTCCGAACAGGAAGGCGAGGCATGAGGCGTGTGGCGCTTCCGTCGA
>NZ_QPKJ02000144.1 GCF_003344625.1 Solirubrobacter deserti
TCCTTTGTTTGGATAACAAGAAAACAAAAAGGAAAATCTAATATGAATGCAAAATGTGACCTTAATCATTCCTAAATCATCCTAGCATGGATTTCTAACCTAAATGCCTAAAAATTGCATTAAATAAAGGTGTTTAAAGGTTATTTAAGCTGCTGGACAGCAACTTAAATATACCTAAAATCACCTATAATTAATACCAAAATATACAAAAACAATCCTATTATAACATATGACAAATATACTAACAAAACTACAAGAAAAATGACAACTTCATGCTAAAATATACACTTTACACATCAAAATTAATCACAAGGGAAGGGACTTACCTTTGCAAGCTCCCTCGAACCATGGATAATAAATCAATCAAGGCAATAGAATCACCCAATAATATCAAGCAATAAAGAAGTCATTTTTTTTATACTTGAAATCAAATCTAGTAAAACAAGACTCTTACTTATGCAAAAACTATTTCTAACACACTAAATAATGCTACTTTTAATATGAACTATGATCATATTTATTTTCATCAAGAACCATACATTATGGTAAATAATAAAACACATACAATCACATATTCAAATAAAAAAACAGCAACTATTATATTCTAACATGCATATCAAAAAAGACCCCTAATATCAAGCATACATTTTATGCATTCTCATATAAAGTTATATCATTGAATAACATAAAAATTGTCTACTTTATACTAGAAAACAACTACTAACCTATTAATATTATCTAACCTAACTCATATAAAAAGATGAACATCATGCAATAAACATTAAATGCAGAAATTTATATACTACTACATTAAAACCTATCATGCAATAACTACTAACCTTCTAGCTTATGAATACTTGAACTAACACTCATTCCTAACATGAACTAGACATGAAAAGAGAGAAGAAGAAAAGGAAAACAATCCTAAACATGCAACTATGTAGAAAAATCTAAAACTAAACTATGTTATGCAAAACTAGAATCTAAACACAATGGGGCATTGAACTCACCTTTT
>NZ_QPKJ02000145.1 GCF_003344625.1 Solirubrobacter deserti
ATCGCCACATTCGCGCGCGGGGTAGCCACTCCCGCACGCGCATGGCCTCGTCCGCGCGCGCGGTGGCCAGAACCGCGCGCGCATGGCCCCAGTGGTGCGCGCGGCCGTGGCACAGGTAACGCCCGCGCGCTGCCCCGTGCCTGGTCGCCCTTGGCACGACTGTGTTTTCTCCTACACATTTTTTTGGCCTTCCATCTTGAATATTTCATTGAAACGTGGTTCAAATGATTTAATTTGACGGAAATAATGGTCACTGTTCCTTACGTATTTTTTTTCTCTCTTTTTAGTCATGCTTTATGACTTTTGTTCGAGTTAAATTCTAAAGCGTGGGCATATTGTGCGTATCCGTGTAGTCGGTCGTTAGGTGGATTCCTACGACGAGTTCCTTGGTCTCTATTTTAGTTGTGCACACCTTTGTAGGTATTTCGTACGCATGGCTCCGTCGTTAAGCCGTATAGTTGTTGCATTGCCCGTCATATCAAAGTGGCACACGATTTACGGTCACCGTCAACCTCAGTAGATTTGGCGCGTGCTAGCAAGGTAGCAAGCATGAGGCACCCGTCCACATCACTTGGGCCAAAGTACGGGAAACGTTAACCTCAGTAGACTTGGCACGTGCTAGCTACACTGCTAGCACGAGGCGCCCAACCTTGCTAGCACGAGGCGCCCATGTATGTATGGTGGCCGTTAACCTCAGTAGACTTGTCACGTGCTAGCAACCTTGCTAGCACGAGGCATCCAACCTTGCTAGCACGAGACGCATGCCCACATCACTTGCGCCCATGTATGTTAACCGTTAACCTCAGTCGACTTGTGGGCGCCCATGTATGTATGGTAACCGTTAACCTCGGTAGACTTGGCACGTGCTAGCAACCTTGCTAGCACGAGGCGCCCAACCTTGCTAGCACGAGGCGCTTGCCCACATCACTTGCGCCCATGTATATTAACCGTTAACCTCAGTCGACTTGTGGGCGCCCATGTATGTATGGTAACCGTTAACCTCGGTAGACTTGG
>NZ_QPKJ02000146.1 GCF_003344625.1 Solirubrobacter deserti
AAACATGTCTCAACTACTAGTGAATAAGATTTACCTTGGTTGTTCACTTTGTTGAGATAAACTGGACACTGCTTCTTCCAATGCCCTGACTTCTTACAGTGAAAACACTTGCCCTTGGGCTTTTTCACTCCACCTTGAGGCCCATTAACTGCTTGAGGTTTTTGTCCCTGTTTCTGAACCTTTTTCTTCTTCCACTTACCTTTCGGCTTGGAAGTAGAACCTTTTTCAGTCACTAGAGCAGTTGCTGGCTTTTTGATAAGAGCCTCGGCTGACATAAGTTCTTTAAGCAGTTGTGCCAAAGAATAATGAAGATTATTCATGTTATAGTTCAGGCAGAATTGCTTAAAAGACTCTGGCAGTGATTGGAGAATGATATCGACCTGGGTGTCCCCATCAATATCAGATCCAAGGATCTCCAGTTCATTCAGAAGACCGATCATCTTCAGAACATGATCCCTCACTGGGGTCCCTTCAGCCATAGTAGTGGTCAACAGATGTTTCATTGCAGTTTGCCTAGCAGCACGAGTTTGATTCCCAAACATTTCTTTGAGATTAAACATTATGTCATAGGCTGTGGGCATAGACTGATGCTGATGTTGCAGAATATTTGACATGGAAGCCAAAATATAACACCGCGTCATCTCATCAGCCTTAACCCACTTCCGATAAGGCTTGGCTTCCTGTTCGGTTGCCCCTTCATCAGGTTTCTGCGGGCAAACATCCGTGAGCACAAACTTGTACTCTTCAGCAGTCAGAACAATATCCAAGTTTCTTTTCCAGTCTATATAATTAGTTCCATCAAGTTTATTTTCTTTGAGAATAACAGCAAGTGGGTTGAAAGCCATTTTAAAAACCTGAGAATCACATAATTATAACAAATTATGAAGAGCATAAAATAACTTTGAATTCCATTTTAAAATTTTGGTTCCCTCTACCAATTTTTAAAAGAATCCGCCAGCAGCCTGATACACCGTGAATAGCATGCCTCGATGGGAGGTCGTCT
>NZ_QPKJ02000147.1 GCF_003344625.1 Solirubrobacter deserti
GAAAATCTTAATATAATATAATAATAATAACCAATATAACAATAAATAACAGGTACAAATATTAAATCGAGGTACCCATTCTATGACAACGATCATCAACTTACCCGCTATTTTTGTGCCTTTAGTGGGCTTAGTATTTCCGGCAATTGCAATGGTTTCTTTATCTCTTCATGTTCAAAAAAATAAGATTTTTTAGATATTATGGGGTTAAATCTTATCTATTTTTTTTTCAAGACTTAGGCAGGCTTACTTTACTTGGATCATAGCAAAAATAGATATTCTATTTAGTAAAATATGAAATAACGTGTAGCTTCCCCCGAGCAGAAGCTCGTATTCACGCATAAACATAATATATGATTAAATGCATTATAGTTATTTGAAAATAAAGCGGTATTTTTTAGTATCGGGATGAATCTGAAACGTAAAGTCAATATATTTACATGTCCGTGGATATCTATAAGAAATCATATCAAAGAGATGTTGTTATTTTAGTTTAGCTCTAAGCAATTGATGAATTACTCCTAAAGCTTTACATCATAATAGTGCTAGTTGATGAGAGTTACTTCGGAAAGAAAAAAATTAAAGTCAAATTTATTGGGGGATAACCCCAATTACAATAAAATGCAACTAGATCTAGTATAGTATGAGTTGGCGATCAGACCGTATATGGATAGAACTTATAGCGGGGTCTCGAAAACCGAGTAATTTCTGCTGGGCCTTTACCCTTTTTTTAGGTTCATTAGGGTTTTTATTGGTTGGAACTTCTAGTTATCTTGGTCAGAATTTTATCCCTTTATTTCCCTCTCAGCAAATCATTTTTTTTCCACAAGGAATCGTGATGTCTTTCTATGGAATCGCGGGTCTTTTTTTTAGTTTCTATTTGTGGTGCACAATTTCGTGGAATGTGGGTAGTGGTTATGATCGATTCGATATAAAAGAAGGAATAGTGTGTATTTTTCGTTGGGGATTTCCTGGAAAAAATCGTCGAATCTTCCTCCG
>NZ_QPKJ02000017.1:5000-10000 GCF_003344625.1 Solirubrobacter deserti
CTCATGATAGTCTTTGAGTGCTTAGGCATTCAATCAATATTAGATTGGATGAATCATTAGCTTTTATATAAAAAAGTTCAAAAATAAAAAATAGATTTTCGATAACCCCTAGTCAAGAATGGAATAGGCTATCTCCCGATAGACAATCGGGAGACGGTTAAGGATTAGATCAAATGGGAAATATAGGTATGTGATAGATACTATCTTGATTCCATATTTTTATGCTTTTTACTTATGAAGGGCAACAAAAGAAACAATAGGTTTTATTATCCTACATGTTCCATTAGTAACACTCCCTTGATACTTTCCAAGGGTGTCACTGCCTATTTTATTTTGCTTGTGCTTAATGTTTCCCGATTCTACTAGAAATCATATACGAACTTGTTATAGATGTATTTATTGGATTGGTTCATCAATAGTGTTGGGTCAGAATCCCCCCCTTTTTTTTTGACTCTGCACCATTGATTCCACTATTATTAGTGAGCAATAATGGAATAATTCCTTCATATTCATAGAGATAGGGGACATAATTCACATGGATATAGTAAGTCTCGCTTGGGCTGCTTTAATGGTAGTCTTTACATTTTCCCTTTCGCTCGTAGTATGGGGAAGAAGTGGACTCTAAGGGTACTACTAATTGAGTTGAGGAATCAAATCAAACTGTATCAATTGTTTTATAAATCATTCTCGTTTTTAACTTTAACTATTGAGAAAATATTAATTTAAAAATAGTAATGAAATTTAAATAAAAATATCTTTATTTCGAAATTCCATTGGATTCTGGTGGAATAATGTATTATATGAATAATACCCTTTCAATCAAACAGATATTTCAATGATTCCCATGTTCGTATTTCGAAAGTAAAGGGGATACAAATGATAGGAAATTTCTTCCAACCGAATTCTTACTAAATTTTCTATTTTGGTGAACCGGCTCTTACCAGAATTATATATGGACAACGAGGAACAACGGACCCTTTTTATTTGTTTACCTCTTTACTGTTCAAAGAGAAAGTCTTTCTGTTATTAAGTGGATACGCACTTTCTATGGGAAACAACATAGACATAGCGATTGTCCGACGAGATACTACGCATAATAAGATCTTGCCTTGGGCAAGTCACATATTGCGCATTTACTTTATTATTGTATAAATTGGATTTATGCTTTATCAACTCGTTTCATATCATGGTTCAAACGTTACAAATCGATGAGGTTTACTACTCCTTTTCGAAATCCGAAGAAGTTCCCATAGAACTCCTTGAATCATCTGTCAACGGCTCAATCAATTACTTCTTCGGAATGCGAAAAAACAAAAAAAAAAGATTACTTGGTTTTTTTTTTATTAATATATGCCTATACCATTTTTCCTTCATTGATTTGATTCTTTCGATGGATACCGGGATTCATATTGGAAATAATCAGAAATCTAGGAATTAGAACCGTAAGAGTTGCCTCTCGATTTTTTGATTGGAATCAATACAAATCAAATAGATGAAGCAAAGAAATAGAATTGGGGTGCTATGTACATTACATATATGTAATTGATATCTACATATATGAATATGAAGATACATATTTTAGATTGATCTATATTAAGCCTCTATCTTTATACAGTACAACTTTATACACTACAATAACAGTAAGAAATAGTATGGTAGAAAGAAATATATGAATCTTTCTACCATACTATCGGATCTCATAGAATACTGCTGATTCTAGTCCCATTTAAGACGCGAAATTGGAATCCTTTTGATTTTCTTTCTTCAATCATTGATAAGGAGTCAAGTTTCATTCAAATTAATCATTTTGACTGACTGTTTTTACGTAAATGATAAGTAAAAAAGCAGTAGGAACTAGAATGAACAGTGCAGTAGCAATAAATGCGAGAATATTTACTTCCATAATCTCATCGTTTCGTTTTTTTTACTTCGCAATAACTCGGGATTTAATCCCATAGAGATGAGAAATCTTTCACCTGTAAATTCAATGGGATGAATTATATCTCGATGATATTGAATCAGATCAATATCATGAATAACAATATCTGAGCTATCAAATCGATTCATCGTCGAGAATTGAATAGTATAACATAGAGGATCTTTTATCCATACCGAATCCAAAATTGGATTCTTGATCTAATCTAATCAAGAATTCCTTTATTTATCATTCTTTTCCATTCTTTCTTTCTTTTCTATAACCTACCACCTTCCTTGTACAATCATCTGATGAAGTATCATCTGACCGTTTTTCCACTTCCATTGGTTACAAACCCAAACAAACAATAGAAGTAAAATGTAAAAAAAGACTGAGTTAAGTTCTAAACTCCGTTTTTTTAATGATCTAATTTTCTTGGAAGACAAAGAAGTGTGATAAAGATGAGTCCCAGTCTAAAAGATCTAATATTCCATCAAATTCACTATTTTAGAATTTGTTCTTTTTTCGATGGGATCTTTACCTTAGAAAGGAAAAAAAAAATGATTCATTCCCTTGCTAAGAGAGGCGGGATCCTTGTTTGATCTTTCTTTTATTAATATCCTCTTTCCTTGGATTAGGACTGGGACGCATATATCAAAAGTTCAGTGTGCAATTTGAATGAGATAAATTGTTTCAAATTCAAATTAGTAACTGAGATTACACACAATCGGAACCAGAAAAAGAGATAGGTTTAATCTGAAAAGTATTCTATCAGGGTAACTATGTTAAATTCATTTTGTAGCGTACAAGAAATGAATTCCATTTGTGTATGTGCTTCCAGGAAACATAGGGTATTCTATTCCATTACACGGATCGGGAACAATCGAAAAAGTCCGACCCAGTATGGTATCTCTTGGAATTCTGAATATGATGCTACCAATAATTGTACTAATCCACATATGTCTCTCTCCCACCAATCGGTACTAGTTGAAGTAATGGAAATTCTCGTATTTGTTTGATAAGAAATGCGAAACGAAAAAGCAAAAAAAAAAGAAATAAGGATTTCCGTTGGGAATGAAATTCTGCTCCTTGTCCTCTTTTTCACAGAAAATGGAGAGATGGATTGAGTGTTTATTGGATCCGTCGGGACTGACGGGGCTCGAACCCGCAGCTTCCGCCTTGACAGGGCGGTGCTCTGACCAATTGAACTACAATCCCAGGGAAATAAGGTGTATAGCATACATATTCTTATGATTTCATTCAAACGATTTCTATTTAGAATCGCCGTGTTGTAACATAGACGCGAATGATATATTGATATCCACATGGATACGCACTTTAGTGAGAGCGGCATGGATTAATCCTTTCGTTATTGTCAAATCGATTGATAATCAATCTTTCAATGAACAAAAAGAGTCTTTTTTTTTCTTTACTCTTTTCCTTAGACTTTATACTTACAAATCCTGATATGAATCTAGATCATTAGCAAGATCCGCATTTGTGGGAACAAATAAAAATAAATAGAGCAAATAAGAAGTAGGGATATATCATAAAGTTTTCTTTTTTTTTTCCTCCTTATCAGGAATTTCTGGAAAACAAATGGGTTATATCATTTCATGGTGGATCAGCGAATTATTGGGCCGAGCTGGATTTGAACCAGCGTAGACATATTGCCAACGAATTTACAGTCCGTCCCCATTAACCGCTCGGGCATCGACCCAGGAAGAATCAATTCTAGGCTTATTGATAATCCATGATCAACTTCCTTTCGTAGTACCCTACCCCCAGGGGAAGTCGAATCCCCGCTGCCTCCTTGAAAGAGAGATGTCCTAAACCACTAGACGATGGGGGCATGCATGCTTGCCCGACCGCCATCATACTATGCTCATAGTATGAACAGTTTTTTTTAATTGTCAATATAATGTAATGGTATGACTAGATCCGACGGATCTTTCTGTCTTTCATGATTCCATAGAATTTTTTGATTCGTCATTTCTATTCATGAATCATTCATTCTAAGCGCCATTCTATATAGAAATCTATTAATAAATCTATTATATAAATCTATAAATCGATATTACTATATTAGATAGTACTATATTAAATATTCTATATTAATATATTAAATAATAATAAATAGATAACTAAAATAATAATAAATTTCTATAGATAAATTTATATATATAAATAGAAAAAGGATAGGATCCTTTCAGGGAATGATTTGTCCGCCAGAAAAAAGGTTAAACTCCATTTCTTCCACTTTCATTCATTGATTCACTCGTTGTTAAGATGAGATATGCCCATCTCACACTAAGCCAGGAAATTAACAAACGATAAATCTGAGGGGATCAACAAGTTATCGAAAATGGTTTTTTCTTTAAGAATTTGCTTCAGGGGACAAGTAGAATCTCTTCATCACATGATTCGATGAAATATCTTGGATCTATGTCGAATTGGTAGGTACATGTATCAATCAAGTGAATTTCGTTCTGATAGGGGTCAATTCAATAAAAGAAAAGTAATTCGAGTCAGTCTTGAAATAATTCATTGCATTGATATTTATCAAATTCAATATCAATAAACCATTCTTACCCTAGGGAAATAAAATTTCTCGTTCCCGAATGGGCCACTAGCTATTATGAGTCTATTGCATGTACTTATGTATATAATATATGTACATAGATCTATCTTATCCGCATAATGATTCATTCAGGAATTGAATCAAACGCGCCCTTTTAACTCAGCGGTAGAGTAACGCCATGGTAAGGCGTAAGTCATCGGTTCAAATCCGATAAGGGGCTTTCGATTTTTTCATAAAACTCCAGTCTTAGTATTCATATTTGAGCGGAGAATAGAGATATTGTTGATATTGATATTTGTAATAAAAAAAAGTAACCAACTGTATAACTGAATTAGAATAATAACTTATTCTAATTCAATTAGAGTATAGTAGTTATAAAGTTGAACATTTGTTTATTATATTATAATGAATAATGAGAATGAATAATGATAAGTCGTCTCTTGAATTGCCAAATATTCCTATTTTCCATTATTCCAATCAAATCCATTGTAAAGATTAGAAATC
>NZ_QPKJ02000148.1 GCF_003344625.1 Solirubrobacter deserti
CATGATATATATAATTATATATCGATAAGTTTATTGAAGAAGTTCTATTTATTCAATCAATTTTGTTATATTTGTTGTTTGTTCGCTACTATTCTTAATTTATGTAAAAAATCTAAAAAAAGGTTATGAAAAACCTAGAAAAAAAAAATTGAAACTACGAGACGAATAGGAATTGTTGAACGGGAAAGAATTTTATATTTGAATTTCGACACAAGAAAGGGTTGTGGAAAATTCCTTTTCTTGTGTCAAAGACTAGGAATACAAAGAATTCCTTTTATAATTAGAATGCTTTCTTCCTTTCATGCATTTTTTTTTATACTTTGGTTTATATTTTCCGCTTATTTATCTATGGCATTTAAATCGGACAATAGTGACATAATCACAGTGCTTCGATTTTGATTGAAAAAACAAAGAAATAAAGAAGTAAAAGTAATGGAATAAGGAAAGTTAAATAGTCTTCTTCACAGTATACATACTGTAACTAGTAATACGTTACAAGTAATTTCCAAAATATGATAGAACAAAAATACCAAAATATGATAGAACAAAAATACCAAAATATGATAGAAGATAGAAAAAGAATATAAACAAGCATAAAAGCTTTTCAGAAGTTTTTTGATGATAGAGAATTACATAACCCAATTTCCAACAAAAATTTTGGTTTCTTTTTAGAACTTGGTGTTGAAAATCCGTGGATCTAGAAATTCATTTCGGACAATTGAACCTTCTCAAACTGTTTCTTTTTAAGAACCAAAAATATTTGTGCCAAAATAACAGATGCCAAGAAGAGCAAAAGGCCTTGTACACGTAATGGATCTTGAAGTACTATTTCCGCATCCCCCTGACCAAATCCACCCACGTTAGGATTACTCGTTAACGGTTGATCCAATTTGATGGATTCGCCCTCTGAAACAAGAAGTTCTGGTCCTGGAGGGATAATATCAACCACTTGACGTCCATCCGATGCATCCACTATGGTTATTTCGTA
>NZ_QPKJ02000149.1 GCF_003344625.1 Solirubrobacter deserti
CGATCTAAATACGGGCGGAGTTCCCAACCCCTTTTCAGTAGAGGTATCTTCAGACTGATTATCGTTCAAACTCTTTGAGCGCTTAGATGCCTCCATAAATGTTCTTGTTTTACTCCGTGTACAGTACTCTTTTGTCTCTTTCCTCTTCTTGGAAACTTTGTCCATCTTATGAAACTGAATTTCCAAAAACTGCAAAAATAACAAGATTCCCAATTAGACAAAAGTCACAATATAAATTCAATTCATAATCGAATTTAATGAATTCAATTCACAATTAAATTCTGTATGTTTAATTCTCAATTAAACATATAGGGAAAAATATAATCGAATTCAAACAACTTTGTTTCGATTGAATTTTGCAGTAAGATAATAAACGCCTCAACAAGGGTGTTCATCATCTTATGTAAGATAATAAATACCTCAACAAGGGTATAAATTATCAGGAATGAACTTTGACAAAATCACCAACTCTTGTGATTTACCAGTCAAAGTAACTGATTTGAAATCAGTAGACAATTCGTGCAAGATATAGTAGTACACATATAGTAAAATAAGAAACATAAATGTAATGACATATAATCAAGCAAGAAGATTATGTGTTATGCTTTTATTGGTCATTTGGAAACTAAGGATAAACTATGGACAAGTATGCAAATTATGATCCTCCTAGTACTCAACTAAGTTTGCTAGTATATCTGAATATAAAAGAATTTAGAATACTTAACATTAAATCTATTAGATTAAATGCTTGTGTAAGAATCCCTAAGAGTATCACAAATATTCAAGGTATTTTAACCTACCATAGATCACAAGTTACCTACGGGTAATCATGTGAATCTACAAGTTAAATGTGAACAATTCACTTTAGACAAAAAGACAAATATCTCATATTCCAGTTTGCTAATTACCCTTATTTATCGGCCCATAGAATTACTAACATAGCTCCAACGGGAGGTTAATAGCATTCTATGTTGAGTGTGTAACCATC
>NZ_QPKJ02000150.1 GCF_003344625.1 Solirubrobacter deserti
AGCGATGCCCACGCTTGTCAGCGCCAACTGCTTCATCGGCGAGTTAGCCCACGAATCACATAGCTCGGCCATGTAGGGTCTTATTTCTATTGTCTTCGACCGCAATTCTTCGTCTGACATTTTATTGTGGTCGAACAATTCCTTGATGCGTGGTCGGTCGTCGGCCGGAATCGAGATCTGCTCCATCGCCTTATCGAGGTTCTCGTGACTATTCGCACGCACTTGAATCTTTGTGGGATCGTTCAGGCATTTCATGAACAAGCGCGTATCTAGCCCGACGGACACCTGCCGCGCTGAGATTTCCGACTCGTCAAAACCCTTCAGGAACTGCCCCTGATAGACGATTCCAAGGATCGTCTCCAAGCTTACTTGCCCTAAGCCTACCGATCCGCAACCAGTGAACTCAAGATGTTGAAACGACGGCGCATTGCGAGAGACATTGGCAACAAATGGCTTCGCGTGCTTATCTAAATAATCTCCGAGTGACGCATGATCGCCGATCCCGTAGTTTTGCGTGCACTTAAAGAGAAAAACTAAGGACAACGCTGCGAGCTGACCGTCCGTGAGCTTTGGCGCAGTCGCGAGGGACTCGTCAAGAACTATCTGAAGGATGTCTCGCTGTTCGTGCTTGCTTCGGTCTACTAGCAGGTCTACCAATAAATCGCCGAGCTGGGCGTCTCCTGTCCGCGCATGCTCGCGTTGGACGGTGTACAGAGCATGCTGAAACCCGGGTTCGTTTGCCTGAGAGAAGCCTTGAGGGTGTTCTGCTTCCAAGCGGCGCAAGAAAGCCTCGGTGATCTGTTCGGCTCTTTGTGTCGCAGTGTCACGGGCAATTCCAGCCAGCTGGAAAAAATTCGATCGGAACACGTCTAACGCCACTTCCTTGACATCGCTATAAGAGAGGCCGTTGGTGACAACAATGTCTCGCCCCGCCTGCATAGCGGTCGATCCTTGGTCGGCGCTCTGTCGCTGATTGTCACTCAA
>NZ_QPKJ02000151.1 GCF_003344625.1 Solirubrobacter deserti
AATTGAAGTGATTCAAAGTTCTAAATTCATAGAAAATCAATCTACACCATATATGTAAAAATCATAATTTTCCGATATATTCCAAAAATACCCCTTGTGCCTATTATCATGAGACTTTCTCTCTCTAGAAATTCTCCTTCACCCATAGGTATTTTTCCATAATTCTTGTCTCTAAAAATCCATTTTCTCATCGATGTAATACATAACTCAAAATACTTCAAGGAAAAGTATTTCCTTGTGCTAAAATACTATTTAGTATATTAAGCATCTCAATACAAAAGCTGAAAATATATAAATTTGCTCAACCCAGTAATAGTATTTGAATTTTTAAAAATTCATCTCTTCGAATTAAAATGTGAAATTTTCCAGATATAAACTAGATTCACGTATGAACATCTCCAAAAATTTTCATAATTTTAGGATGAGTGAAACACCATCCGATTTTAAATCCAAGTTAAAACATGAAAACAGTGTTATTACCCGCTGTGTAACAACCACTTCTAAAATCAAAGAAAAATAGTAAATTGCATTATTTCTTCATAAAATTTTTATTGAAAACAAATCTAGGAGTTATGAGATCGTTCCAACAAACCATGCTCAAAAACGATTTTTCTACATTTAATTAGAATTTATATACTAAAACAGTTATGAATTGAAATCTTAAAAATTCAATAGATGTAAACTTTAATCTTTCAACCTCAAACCAAATTCATTTTTCATGAATTTATCAAATAAGATTTCTACTTCTAAAGAAGACAAGAAATCCTTATTTACTTTCAAACTTCCCATGAAATAAATAAAGTAGTAGAACCTTACCTTGGTTGTGTGTATTGAACTTCAAGAATTCTTTACTCCTTGCTAGCTCAAAATACTTATCACTCTCTTTTCTTTCTCTTTCTCTCTCTAATTTCTTTCTTCTCTACTACTTGTGTACTCATTAGCATTTAGAGTGTGGTATTTATAGGGAAAGGATTCATC
>NZ_QPKJ02000152.1 GCF_003344625.1 Solirubrobacter deserti
TCTGAAAAATATACTCCAGAGGATTAACCTT
Source organism: Solirubrobacter deserti (assembly GCF_003344625.1). GTDB lineage: Bacteria > Actinomycetota > Thermoleophilia > Solirubrobacterales > Solirubrobacteraceae > Solirubrobacter > Solirubrobacter deserti. The sequence goes on from NZ_QPKJ02000152.1 coordinate 32, forward strand.
TTGTTATGTGTTAACCCTAGTAGGGAGACATTATAGTGAGTAAGATAGCCTTAGCAGAAGAACCTTGCTGATCCGTTTATCAAATCTTTAGAAATCAAAGTATTTGAGGATCACCTAGAAGGAATGGGACTACGTAATATGTTACATCTGCTTTAAAGGGCAAGTGGGAGATTGTTGGGAATATGCCCTAGAAAGCAGTTTCTTTGTTTGGCATTTTAAACAATGTTTATCGGATTTAAGTGTTATCTATTTGTTGTTAATAAATTCCATATTATGTCCCAATTATATACATGTGATATATATGTTTTCTATTATGCAAACGTCTAAAAGTTTCCATGACTAATAATGAGTAATAAAGAATTGTTCGTGTGAAGTGTTCACATGTGGGAGACTAAATTCTTTATTTCATTATGTCTAAATTAAAAGTTCACATTCTGCAAATAAAGATGGAATACTTTATTTTGCCATAGAATGTAGTGTTGTCTATTTCAACGGGATTGATGAAGTCTCCAATCATCGAAGTGTCTGACTTCGGATAGAAACACTAGTGCGTTATAAGAAAGTTATAAGTGCATTGAACTGGACCAAGTGAAAATAGAATTTGAGGTTAAGTGCCGTAACTCAATATTCTATCTTTCACTAATCTAGCACTATTGCAAGATTACCTTAATCCTAGTGATTGTCGGACTTGCTTTCATGAGTTTTATCTTTTTGAGTTACTAAAGGACTAGTTCCGATTATATGGTTCGAACTCCGGTATCTTGGAAGATAAGATTTGTGAATTGACGAAAACGCCCTTCATGATTTGGACACCATGCATATAATGTCACTTTGAGTTTTTTCAAGGACTTGGATAATAAAAACCAGGCGCCAGGTATTCACTTTGTGAATTTGACTGTGTTTGTAAGGGCAGTTACAAACACCGTAGTCAATT
>NZ_QPKJ02000153.1 GCF_003344625.1 Solirubrobacter deserti
AGTGCGTCGTAGCGGGTGCCTGGCTCCCCGACGAACTCCACCTCGATCTTGCCGTTCTCGGCGACGGGCAGCCACAACGCGTGCAGCAGATCGCCCGGCGAATCAGCCCGGTTGAATGCGTTGTAGAGTTGGCGCGCCTGCTCTCCCAGCCCTTGGAGCAGGACGCCCGGTAATGCAGCCAGGTAGGCTTGGATCTCGGGCAAAAAGCCGTCGTAGGCAACCTTGACCCTCTGATGGTGCGCCACCACCGCCACTTCCGCAGCAACGGCCTCGATCAGTTCGCGGTTCGCCTCGTCGAATTGGGCGACGGTCTGGCGGGCAGTGGCAAGATCTTGATCGGCCGCCCCCCGCATGGTGCGCAGCCGTTCGACCTCCAACTGGTGCTGCTGTAGGCCATCTCGCTCGTGTGCCATTGCGCCGCGCTGGGCATGCACTTCCCGCGCCTGCGCGTCGATTCCTTCAATGATCTCGGCGATGCGCAGCAGAGCGTTCCAAGCACGCCGGTCTCCATCGACCCAGGCACCAAGCCAGTTGCCAGCCGCAGTGGGAGGCAGCAGCGGCAGGCCAGCACCCTGTAATTCGGCCGGGCAGGCAACGGCCCCAGCCGTCACCACGCGGCGCATTTCCTCCCACAGGACGCGGACCGCCTCGCTCAACTGCGTGCGATGTCCGGTCTCCTGCTGTTGGAGGGCAGCCAGTTGAGCGAGCTGCTCCAGGCCCGCGCGCGCCTTGGCGAACGGATCCTGCGCTACGGCGGCCAATGCGGTTCCACACGCCGGGCAAGCCGTCGCCCCGTCCGCCAAAGCCAACACGGCCTCGTAGAGCTTCGCGTATGAAACCTCGCCGGCACGGGCAGCAAGCTGCCCGGAGGACGCCTGCCACAGTCCCTGGATCCGGTAGGCCTCTGCTAGTAACGCCTGCAAACGGGCCTGCGTCACTTCATAAATGGCAGGCGGGT
>NZ_QPKJ02000154.1 GCF_003344625.1 Solirubrobacter deserti
CCGAGAGTACCCAAGCCAACACTGATACCACACCTGCCCCTGTTGAGGCAGTTCCTACTGTTACACCACCTCTTCGTAGATCTGGTAGAATATCTGCTCCTCCAGTGAGATATGGATATCTCCATGATTATAGTGAGGAATTGTTACTTGGCGACAAGGAACATCCAGATGATCCTACCACTTACGAGGGAGCGATGTTGGACATCGACTCGAGTAGATGGCAAGAGGCCATGAAATCTGAAATGGATTCGATGTATTCCAATGGAGTCTGGACTCTAGTAGATCCACCTGAAGGTATAGTACCTATAGGTTGTAAATGGATTTATAAGAGGAAGATAGGCTCAGATGGAAAGGTAGAGACCTATAAAGCTAGACTAGTGGCAAAAGGGTATAATCAGAAACAAGGAGTTGATTATGAGGAAACCTTTTCGCCAGTAGCCATGCTGAAATCCATTAGGATCTTGCTAGCTATAGCAGCATACTATGACTATGAGATATGTCAAATGGATGTAAAGACCGCCTTCCTTAATGGAAACATTGAGGAAGATCTTTATATGGAACAGCCTAAGGGCTTTATATCCAGTGGTGAGGACCACAAAGTATGCAAACTAAAGCGGTCCATTTATGGACTAAAGCAAGCTTCTCGAAGTTGGAACATCCGATTCAATGAAGCGGTCAAATCGTTTGGCTTCATACAGAATATGGATGAACCATGTGTGTACAAGAAGGATAGTGGGAGTGCTGTCACTTTTCTAGTCCTATATGTGGACGATATCCTTATCATTGGGAATGATACAGGAATGATATCATCTGTTAAGCTTTGGCTTTCGAGCAACTTCTCCATGAAGGATTTGGGAGAAGCAACCTATATCTTGGGTATAAAGATCTATAGAGATAGATCTAAAAGGTTGCTTGGTCTCTCACAATCCATGTACATAGATAAGATACTGAA
>NZ_QPKJ02000155.1 GCF_003344625.1 Solirubrobacter deserti
TTTATGAAGGTTAAAGAACCCTATTTGCAGCCCCATTAACAACCATGGAAGATTATACATTAACCTCGAATTAACAAATAAAATTAAAACAAAACATTAAGGGTTCATAAACCCTAGGGCCGAATTCACCATGGTGGATTTCTCAAATCCCCAATTAATTAATTAAAACAATTTTTAATAGATGCCAATGATGCCATTCATGATTCGAATCATGGATTAGAGTTGGCTCTGATACCACTGAAAGATTACGGGTAGGGAACGCGGCGGAAGCGTGCGATTAAAATTTTTCCCATCGTAATCTCTACGGATCGGTCTCTAATCATGAAAACGAATCTACATACATAATTTAATTAACAATAAATCATGCTTACTTGTTCTTGGTTTGTAGATGCTCCACTGAAGATCTCCACGCGTTCTTCAAGCTCCAAAAATATGGAAGCCTCCAACGGTAATCCACACGAACCTAAGATCCCTTGAAGTCCTTGTTCTCTATAACACCTTGTAGAGAGACAAGCTTGAGAGGCAAGAGAGAGAGTGGCGGGTTGGAGAGAGAGTGGGGCTTGCTTGAAAGCTTGCTTGCCCTAATTCCCCATCCCTTTATATTTATAGTCCCCTCCTCTTATAATGACGTTTGGTTACAAGTGCTAGCACGACCAAACCTCATTTAAAATAAACTTATTCTAATTTAATGTATTCTTTATCCTATTTAATTATTAACACTTAATAATTAAGGATAAACTAATACAAGGATTAGAATAACACCTCTCACTCATTCAAGAGAATCTCTTAAGCTCTATTGTGTGTGACCCATTGGGTTCACCCCAACCTAGTAGTGGCAGGGGACATCTCGATGTCTCCCAAAATAGAAACTTTCTATTTTTAGGTTCGATTGGAACAATTCCAATTTTGCCCTCAATGATAACTCTTATCATTAGGCCTTCACTAGTCATG
>NZ_QPKJ02000156.1 GCF_003344625.1 Solirubrobacter deserti
TTCAAGGCGTAGCATTGGAACTGCTATGTAGGCTTTTGTTTACCGAGGGTTCGAATCCCTCTCTTTCCGTATCCTTCACCTAATTCACCAATGTTATTGACCGCAATATATTATATCAAATAACAATAGATGCCATTATTCCAACACCAACAGTTAGACCTTTCTTTGATATGGATTCTGGAGCCCTAATCAAAATGTCTTTGGTATGGAAAATACTGGAATGGAAAGAATGGACAAGGAATGAAAATCCCCCTAATTAGTTTAGTTAGGTTTAAGTCTGACGAGAATAATATTCTACAACCAGCAATTCATTTATTTTCAAACCGACCCATTTACTATCTATTATTTGATTGACCGATCCTTTATATTGAAATGGGTGAAGAGTCAAATGTTTTGGCAAGTCCTCACGGGCGGATGAATCAAGATAATTTTGAACCAGAGACTTAGATTTTTTTTGTTCATCTCTCACTGTAATAATATCTCGGGGTTTGCAGCGATAACTTGGTATATCTACCATACGACCATTAACTAAAATATGTCTATGGTTAACCAATTGGCGGGCTTGAGGAATAGTCGAAGCCATACCTAATCGAAAAAGGATGTTATCCAACCGCATTTCAAGTAATTGTAGTAAAACCTGACCTGTTGACCCTTTTGCTTTTCCGGCGATACGGACGTATTTAAGTAATTGTTCTTCTGTAAGACCATAATGAAAGCGCAATTTTTGTTTTTCTTCTAAACGAATACGATATTGAGATTTTTTACCGGAGCGTAATTGGTTTCGCAGATCGCTTCCAGCTCTAGGCTTTTTGCTAGTTAGTCCCGGTAAAGCTCCCAGATGACGTATTTTTTTGAAACGAGGCCCTCTGTAACGCGACATAAAAACTCCTTATGAAATTTCATAAACCTAAAATTAAACTAAACTATATGATAATGATAATATAGAAA
>NZ_QPKJ02000157.1 GCF_003344625.1 Solirubrobacter deserti
TTCGAGTACACCCAGAATAAGGGATTTACTATTTAAAGTTTTATCTAGAGCTTTGACTCTATTGATAAATTTGTTGTTTAGTTTTTGTCTTTTTTCTTCATTATTATAACTCCAATGATTATACAATTTCTTAGAGGGGGATTTCTCTATTGTAAACATAGACACATTTTTTTGTATCATTTCTAAAAAGGTTGACAAACTGGGTGGATAGGTAAAAGATATTCTTTCTTTTCCATCACTTTCACATATATGAAAAAAATATTGTGATACTTCATTTCTTACAGCATTTTCAAATCGATCGTTTTTTATATATCGCAATGGACGATTCCATCGTTTATAGTCGAAAAGAATAGTTATAGGGGGTTTTTTAAATTCAAACCAGAAGAAATCTTTTTCTTTTTCTTTCAATATTTCTAACTTCGAATTTTCTTGATTCCGATCCACATCGAGATAATAAGTTTCATAAACAGGTCTATTTTTATATTCTGTCTCTTTAACCTGGAATTCATCTTTTGTTTTTTCCTTTCCATTCACTCGTATCTCTTCCGTTTCATCTATTTTGTCCGGATCCTCCTTTTCTTCCGAAAAAAGGGAAGGAGAAGGATCTTCTTCGGTGGATCCCTCTTGTTCCTGTTTAGTCCCCTTCGTTTCTGAAGTTGTTTCTATTTCTACATCTGTTTCTTCCGTTTCTAAGGTTTCTTTCAGTTTCTTAGTAACAATGGGTGACGGTATTCTGCCTAAATAGTAGACACAGGTAATAAAAAAGAGAATACTAAAGATTCGAGCCATAAAATTTCTAAAATTTCTCAATTCTGCCACAAGGTACTTATTAGATCTAATGTACTTATTAGATCTAATAGAATTATTTTGCTGTATCCAGACTAATACCAATCCAACCCATTTCATGAATAAAATGTGACCAATTAACCAACCAACAAAACTA
>NZ_QPKJ02000158.1 GCF_003344625.1 Solirubrobacter deserti
ACGTCGACCTGTACGACAAGCTGGACAAAATCCCCTCCGACAAACTGCCGTCATTCTTCCTGACGCACCTGGTTTGATTTGATCGGATGCCCGAGAGCGGTGCTGATGATCTTTTGGCCGCGCTCGTTCGCACGAGCGCGGCATCTTTCATGCCCCACTCTGGGCAGTTTTGGAGCCACTAAGAATTCATGACTTCCCCAACCCATGACGCCCCTATCGGCACCGTCACTTTGAACGACGGAGAGCAGCAGCCGGCTAACTGGAGTGGCGTGTTTGCGATGACCCTGTGCGTGTTCGCGCTGATTGCCTCTGAGTTCATGCCCGTCAGCCTGCTGACACCAATCGCCTCCGATTTATCGGTCAGTGAAGGCCTCGCCGGGCAGGGTATCGCCATTTCCGGTGCGTTCGCCGTCCTGACCAGCCTCTCGATCTCTTCGCTCGCGGGAGAGCTAAACCGCAAGACACTGCTGCTGGGACTAACCGCACTGATGGCTGTCTCCGGGGCATGTGTCGCGCTGGCACCCACTTATCTGATTTACATGATCGGCCGCGCGCTCATCGGCGTAGTGATCGGAGGCTTCTGGTCCATGTCCGCAGCCACAGCCATGCGCCTGGTGCCCACCGAGCAAGTGCCGCGAGCACTGGCCATCTTCAATGGAGGCAATGCCTTGGCCACCGTAATTGCCGCGCCCTTAGGCAGCTACCTTGGCACCGTCATTGGATGGCGCGGCGCATTTCTATGCCTCGTTCCGGTCGCATTGATCGCCATGGCCTGGCAGTGGTTGAGCCTCCCCGCAATGCGACCAGAGCAGCGCGCTACCGGTCACGGAAACATGTTCAGCCTATTCCGAAACCGGACTGCCGCAGTTGGCTTGGCGGCATGCGCAGCGTTCTTCATGGGCCAGGTCACGCTGTTCACCTATGTGCGGCCGTTCCTCGAAA
>NZ_QPKJ02000159.1 GCF_003344625.1 Solirubrobacter deserti
ATTATTTCCTCGCCTGGAGAGTCGTCACCCCCCTTGAATACGGTTCGCACACCAAGATCAACCAGCACTCTCAGCAAGATTAAATCATCATCCTCACCTTCGACGTTTACCTGATAGAAACTTGGCTCCGCCCTCTTATATGTCTGAGCACTACACTTTCTATCATGCTTCCCAGGATCGTAATCATTCTCACGACTTAACGACGTAGTCCACAAACAAATTTCGTTGAGAACGAAGTGCTTAGTCGGCTGAAAATCGGACTTTTTCTTTTTAGCCGACATTATATAGCACCGGCTCTTCTTCATCAGCCCAATTTGCCGCAAGCATTGTTGACGTGCCGAATGACTCCATTGCTGCAGTCATTTTTCTGCTTGCGGCCCGCACATCAATTCTACGCAGAGGAGATACGTCTTCAGCTTGAGTGACTGTTTTCCAGTCATCGCCAAAAGCAATACCAGACCTGGAGGAGAGGAGATGGCGCACGTCCGAAATTTCGTCGGACACACGCATTAGCAAATCCATTGATCTGCTTTGGATTACTTCACCGCGTTCATACTTAGAAAAAGCATTTGTACCACCCCCTAGCAACGCGGCTGCGTGCTGTTGAGAAAGGCCCCAACGCAAGCGCCATTCCAGGATTCGAGCGCTCGTCCACAGTCCGTCGTCATTCCTCTTCGCATCTGCGAACAGAACATCATTCGCTTTCGCCTGCGCAGGCAACACCACTTCTTCAGCGCACACTGGGCAACGTGAAAATGCCACGCCGCGTACAAGTAGGGAGTGACCGTTGTATGTGATGGTTTCATCGTCATGGACAGTGACGAGAACCCCGGCTTCGCAGGCGGGGCACAGATCGCTCATGGGATAACTCTCTCAATATGAAAGGATGTGACGTATAGATAGTCGACTGACGCAGGAGTAGGAATACGAAAT
>NZ_QPKJ02000160.1 GCF_003344625.1 Solirubrobacter deserti
ATAACGCAGCAGTTGACCCAACCCGTGCTTCAGGAGGTCGAGGGCATCGACCACTGGACGATCTACGACGCGCTGTCCAAACCGCTCGAAGGCCTGGGCGGTCGCTCGCCGGTGGATGCGGTGACACATGGCACGATCGACGAGGTGGCCGAGGCCGTGTTCAACGTGCTGGGCGTCCAGGTGCATTAGAGCGAGACCACCATGACCTGCGAGCTGACTTCGTTCCTGATCGATGCCGGTGAACTACTCCAGCATGTGAGCCGCATCGTGACGAAGCCTCATGAAGCAGCAAGAAAGCGCATTGAAGCCGCAAACCGAATGAAGTGGAGCAAACTGGAATAGGCATTCCTCAGCAGCAGGAGACGACCATGAACACTACGACCCGCACCAGCACTGCAGAACGCCTCGGCCGCGCCTTTGGCCGCGGATGGTGTGCCTATGCGCGCGGCGAACGGCGGGCGTCGAACTGGTTGATCTCCAAAGGAGTGCCGGTAGCTGGCGCTGTCGTGCTCGTGTGGGCGGTCAAGCTGGCCGCGCTCGGGGCGCTGCTGTACACCACTTTCTGGCTGGCTTTGCTGCTGGTGTGCGTCATGGTCGTTGCCTGGATGGCCCGCAACGCCGGCCTGGGCGAGGAGTTGCCCGAGCCAGAATGGCGAAACGGACCAGCCGGGTTCGGCCTGTACACCTACGACGGTTTTCGCATTGATCCTCATGTCGAGGACGACTAGCAGTGATCACTTCTTCGACACTGCATTGATCGCGATACTTCCTCCCTTCCCACCGGCAGCCTTGGCATCGCCAGTGGCACCAGCGAGGCCTTGCAGCACGTTACCGGCACGAACGCCCGCCCAAGCCAAGGCCATGATCCAGAAGGTAGGCAGCACGACGAACATTGTGCCTGTGATGAACATCAGGAGCATGTCACCGAAGGCG
>NZ_QPKJ02000037.1 GCF_003344625.1 Solirubrobacter deserti
AAAAAGGGGGTGGTCATGGAAACTCCGTGTCAGGAAGGGTTACTAGGTGACCGGCACAATAGCCGGCGGTGAATCGGGGGCGAACGTGCGCGGGGTGCTCCAGTTCATCAACCAGCGCGATCGCGAAATCTTCAAACGAGATGCTGCTGCCCGACGGCGTGGACAGGAGCTGGTCCGTGCCCAGGCGGAACTTGCCGGTGCGCTCGCCCGCCACGAACAGGGCCGACGGCGAGAGGAAGGTCCAGTCCAGGTCATTTGCCGAGCTGCGCAGCAGGTCGAGGAAATTGGCGCCGCGGCTGGCCTCGGCCTTGTAGGCAGGCGGAAAGTCGGGCTGATCGACCAGACGCTGGCCGGGCGCGACCTCCAGGCTGCCTGCTCCGCCTACGACGATGTAGCGCTTGACGCCGGAGGCGCGCACGGCATCGATGAGCGTCTGGACATCGCTGGCCGTGAAGTGGACGGCACTCACGACTGCGTCGTGACCGCGCAGCACCTGAGCCAGCGCGTCCTTGTCAAACACGTCTGCGCGTGCGGTGGTGACGCCTGGGAGCAGCGCGATCTTCTCGGGATTGCGGGCGATGCCCGTCACGGTGTGGCCGCGGTCCGAGAGTTCCTTGAGAATGCGCGAACCGGCTGCGCCGGATGCGCCGATGAGAGCTACCTTGGTCATATCGTTCTCCTTGATGTGGTTCAGTGATGCAGGTGCTGAGGTCAGCCCCAGGGCATCTCGCCCTTGGCCACCTTGGCGCCAATATCGATCGCAGCGGCCAGACCGGCATCGGGGTAGAGCTTCTTCATCGCGGCGATCAGGGCATCGCCACTGGCGGCCTGGGCCAGTTCCTCCTCGAAGGCGAGCAGGTATTCGCGGGTGTAGTTCACGGCAGACGCATCCAACGCCCCGGTGGCCGACAGATGGCCCGGCACCACCACGGCGGGCTTGCGAGCGGCGAGAGCCTCAAGGTTGCTGACCCAGGCCGCTCGCGACGCGCTTGAGGCCGTGTCGGCCGTCCACACGTGCAGCCCCGAGAACACAAGGACACCACCGAACACGGCGCTCAGAGAGGGCACCCACAGGTAGCGTCGGTTGTCCAGACCCTGCGCCCTGACGATCTCGAGCAGGTTGCCTTCCAAGTTCAACGAAGGGCCATCGAAGACTTCGGGTAAGACAATGTCGGCCAGTGTTTGTGGGCCATTCCCGCCGAGCTGTGGTGCCCAGAGGTCGATCTTCTTCTGCACGCTGGCGCGGATGGCAGTGACGGTATCGGTTGCAGCCAACACTCTGGCGTCCGGGAAGGCGGCCTTAATGGGGCCCAGGCTGAAGTAGTAGTCAGGGTCGCTTTGGCTGATGTAGATGGTGGTCAGCGTTTTTCCCGAGGCCTGTATCGCTTCGGCCACGGCACGGCCGTCGGACAGCGAGAACCCGCCGTCGATCAGGATGGCCTCTTTGTCACCCGAGAGCAGCACCGGGGCGCGAAAGAAGCCGTTCTCACCGGCCGGAAAGTGCTTCCATCGCAAGGGTGAGGCTTGATCGGAAGTGGGAGTACCCCCGGACAACGGGTCGGCAGCGACATCGGCTGCAGAGGTTACGGTGAAGTTTTGGCGAGTCATCATGCGGATCCTCGGGTGGATAGAAAGAATGTTCAGGAAGGAGCGCTTCAGGCCACCGCCAGTTGTTCCAAGAAGGCCTTGGGGTTGGAGAAGACGGTGCTGGAATGCAGCAACTGCCGTTGTCCGTTCTGAGCCAGGACGAAAGTGGGAACGCCCTGTGCGCCGACGTGCTGCAACAGCGCCTGTGCATCCTTCACGCGGGCGCGGTTGGCTGCCAGCAGCTCGCCGTCGGGCGTCGCCAAGCGCTCGGCGGCCTGCTCCAGGCCCAGTGAGCGCAGCACATCGATCAGAGTAGGCAACCGCGTAATGTCCTGCCCTTCAACGTAACGGGCCTCCTGGACAGCCCTGAGCGTGTCCAGCTCCAGTTCCGGCTGGGTCAACGCAACGGCCGTCAAAGCGACGGTCGCCGGACCACTGTCGAAGATCTGCTGGCGATCGGCCAGCACTTCGGTCCGGTAGTGCTCTGTGAAGCGCTGGCCCGTCAGGCGCTCGATGCGCTGGTCGTTGCTCCAGGCAAAGGCCGCGAAATCGTCGTCCATGGGACGGGCGCCATCGCCGGAGAACAGACCGCTCGGCAGCAATCGGATCGCAACGCCGGGCGCACCCGCCAATGCCGACAGTGCTGGACTCGCCCCATAGCACCAGCCGCAGAGCGGGTCGAACACGTAATGCAGGGTTTTGGACATGGACGGGCTCCGATGCGAATGAATGTCGTCATCGTAAAAAGCCTTGATTGACAAATAAATGATGCCGCGATAGATAGACTGTATGTCAAAAATAAACAATCCCGGCAGTTTTAGTCACTTGGCGAATCTGAAGCGCCTAGCGTATTTCGCAGCAGTAGTGGAAACGGGTAGCTTTACCGCCGCGGCCGACCGCCTAGGAATCACCAAGGCGGTGGTCAGCCAACAGGTCGCCCGGCTGGAACGTGATTTCCATACCACGCTGCAC
>NZ_QPKJ02000161.1 GCF_003344625.1 Solirubrobacter deserti
TAGCGAAGGATGTTCGCTATCGATTCGTCATCGACGTTTCGAAAAACAAGATCTAAGTCAGATTCCCACTTTAGATCATCCGAGATGGTGCAGGTTCACTGCTAGCGCACTGGATGTCCGCTCTTGGCCGGAAGCGGACATTGACGGGGCAGGGGATTAGGGAGATTTATCGGGGGTGCGTGGCGGCAGCTTTCGATCCTGGAGGAAGTCCTGCGGACAGACGAGAGGGTCGTTTAGCCTTTGGTTGCGCCACGTCGGCCGACTAAAACTGACCGAGCCATTAAGTCATCCTCTGAAGGGATGAACCAAATGTCAGTGCCAAGGCTGTATGTAGGTCGCTACTCTCTTGCCTGGAGGCACAGAGCTCATAGATTGGAACGGCTGAGGATGTTGCGAGCACGCTTGATTAGCATGCTCAGAGCATCGCCTCGATTTCTGCGGCCACGCGCACCAGCCCATAAATATCTTTATTTTCTGAGACGAGCGCGCGTAAGACATGTTGCGGATCCAATTGCATGAATTTCTTGACAATAATTTCTGTCATCTGTTGGTCCGTAAGACTATAATTTATCCACAATTCCGTAAGAAAATCCATCAATCCAATATAGGAACCTGCCGACTCCTCCGCTGACCTCAGCTCAATGGCACCAATTTTATCCAGCCGGCAAGCCCTTATAACAGCCATTCCCTCGAGAGATTCTTCGAAAGGAAGGTATATGTATCCTGCATGTCTTTCGATGTGCTGCGAGTAGGAATGGAAGTAAGGATGAACCCAAATGTAGTCTGTTGCCGCGCTTGAGTAATCGGCCGGTGCCGGCAAGGACCTGTCTGTCCTACAGTCATATGAACCCTTGCGATGATTGCAGCGCTTACAGGTAAGGGCCAAGTTGAGCCCGGAAAAACAGTAGTCTGGATAACCTCGAGT
>NZ_QPKJ02000002.1 GCF_003344625.1 Solirubrobacter deserti
ATCGCTTCCGCCGGAGGTACCGGCAGTAGCGCGGGCCAGGACTGGGCCGTTCAAAGGTACGCAACCGTCGAAAAGCACCACTTTGCCGCGGGCTCTAGCTACTCATGTTCCGGTCCGGGGTCGCTTGTTCCGGTCCGGGGTCGCTGATCGACAGGATCGTCCCCGCCGCAATCACACGATGCCCTTCTTGGACTTCCAACACCCCGCCCGGATGCACAAGATCCCGCACGGAGGACGGGTACCGAACGAGAACATCCGCACTGCACCTCCCGCCCGGCGGGACCCACAACGTGCCGTCGTGCTCGAACACGTCCTCGCCCGGCCGTATGAAGATCAGGCATCCAGTCAGGTCGCGCTGGCTCTGCTCGGACGCGCCGCCGAACCAGCAGTCGGGCCTGTAGCCGGACCCCACTGGCGTCTGCCGACCACCTTCCGCTGTGGTCGTAAGCAGCAGCGAGGCCACGAGCCGGAAGTGGTCGCCTGACGGAAGGTCGGGCGCGGGTTCGTGCACGCGGGCAACCTACCGCGCTGCCCCCGTGGCAACTGCGCTCTTGCTGTGAGCGGCGAGAGTGGCCGGATCGCCGACAAACACCACTTTGGCGGGGCGGGCGTAGATGCTCCGCGTGCATCGAAGGACTACGTCACTCGTCGCGCCGTAGTTCGCAGACGGCGTCCGCGAATTCGCCGAGTCGACCGTTGTAGCGGTCACCCCCGAAGTAGTAGGCCATGACGTCACCCGCGATCTGAAGGACATCTTCACGACTATCGGCCTCCGCAAGGACCAGGCGCGTGATTCGAGCGGCCTCGGAGTCGTATTCGTCAGCTGGTGCACCCGTCGTGACGAGCCCGACTGGGTCCGCGTGGACGAGGGCGGCCGCCACGTCGCGAAAGATCAACGCGAAGCGATCTGTGGCCTGCCACTCCGGATCGTTCGGGTCAACCGGCACGCGCGCGACCGTATCGTCTCGATCGGCTCAGTCCCGCTTCCGCCTGAACGGAGCGGTGGCACTCCGGCCGGAGACTGCCGGCCAAATGAGCGAAACCATCGATAAACACCACATTCGCTGAGCTCCGAGAAGCCGCCGTCTTCGCACGTGACCGAGGAGACCGCGGCGGGCCGCTCATCAGGAAGGAGAGCGCAGCAGGCGGATGCGTGTCGGCTCGATCGGCTGGGTCCAGCAGAGGAACCCATCGATGATTCGGCAGGGCATGTCGAGGGGCCGGTCCTCGGCGTCGAAGTCGTGCGCAAGCGTGACCTCCCACACGTCGAGCTCGCCATGAAGGTGTCGCCCCATGGCGACGAACCATCGCGCTTCTTCGCGATCGCGTGACAGGAAGATGCCGGCTTGTTCAGCCCCGATCGCGCCCGGGATGTTGTGTTCGGTGCCCATGCGGCGCCAGTCGAGTCCAAAACGGCGAATGGACTCGCGGTTTGCGCTGGGGCTTACGTGGAAAAGCACCGTCGCCACCGGGCCATTGTGGCGACGTGGCGCTGCTTCATCGCAGCCGGCGAGCCCGTACCGCTCGACCAGGAGAGGAGCGTCTTTCGTCGAGAAGCGCTACTTAGGCTGGCCCGGCAGCTACCGTCGGACCCGTACTCAACGACCGCCGCGACGACATGACCCTCGCCGAACTGGTCGAGGAGCTCGAGCTCTCCTACCCCGAGAAGGTTGCGAGCTTCGAACGGCGGTATCCCGAGGCGATGGCCGGGGTCGCCGAGGACGATCTCGACGCATGTGATCCCGAGGACCTTGACGACCTCGCTGGCGACCTTCGCAGGCTGCTCCGCGTCTGAGCGCGCAGCAGCCCTCACGTTCTGTTTCGTCGAGTAACGCCACTTTCGTTCCTCGTACGAGGTGCGCATCCCTCGGACGGCGCCTCGCGATGAATGCCGCTGTAGGTTGCGACGCATGAACGACGACCAAGCGGGGACGGGCGCGACCACGGCTGTGCTCGTAGACACGCTGCTCGATCTTGAGGTCGACGTAGATCAGGTTCTGCAGATGACGACGGACGAGAAAGTCGCGGCTGTGAGCGCCGCTGCTGCTCGCGGAGACCTGTCTCAGGCGAAGGTCGAGTCTTTGCGCGGCTTTGGGATTCCCATCTGAGAGCCGAGACCGGCGGCCCTGCCCACCGTCGAAGTAGCGGAACCGTCCAAAAGCGCTCTGTATGGCGGCGTGTTTTCGTTGCCGGAGGAGGGCTTCGCCGCCCGCTCGCACTTCACCTCGCATGAATGTCAGCGCACGCACAATCACGATCGTTCTGTCCCGAGCCCTGTCCCCGCTTCCCAGCGCTGATCGAATCGACACCTCTGGGCCAGCGCTTCCGATTGGGCTTAGGGCGGTGGGACTATGCCGCCAAGATGTCTAACGAGCCAGCCCGGGGGGCCCAAGACAGCGCTAAAGACTCCGTAGGACCAGTGGCCGCCGGAGCGATTGCCGGGATCGGCGCCTTGCTGTCGTTCGCGGTTAGCTTGGTGACTGGCGCCGGAGTGCTATCCGCGGTCGGGGTGTCCGTCCTCTTGGGAGTGGGACTGTTCCTTTGGGCGCGTGACGCTAGTAAAGGATGGGGTGATCTCGGGCAAAGCATCTTCGTGAGCGTTGTCGTGGCGATCGCTTTGACCGCTGCGCAGCGGGACGGGGATAAGCGCCGCGAAGACCAGCTCCGGTTAAACGAACGCCGGCAGCAACGAGCCGATGAGAAGGAGAATCTGCAACTAACGCTCACGCTCGAGGAGGACCTAACCGGCTTGGCCCTTCCGGGACGGGACCTAAGTGGTCTTTTCCTGGTCCGCAAGATTCTCAAGAGAGCAAATCTGCAAGGTGCGGATCTTCGCCGCTCAGACCTTTCCGCCAGCGTGTTCGATGGCGCGACTTTGCGATGGGCACGGCTGGACCGGGCACGGATGGCGGGGACGCGCTTCGTCGGCACGGATCTCCGTGAAGCCCGGTTCGACGGCGCCAACCTCTCCGGTGTGTACTTCCGAGGCGCCAAGTCCCGACGACTGAACGAGACTTCGTTCCGGCACGCGACACTCAACGCAAGCCATTTGGAACGTGCGGAACTTGTGGCGGCTGATCTTACAGAGAGCTCGCTGTACGAGGCTCAACTCGACTGGGTCGACGCTAGACAGACCATTCTCCGGGACGCTGATCTGATGTGGGCCGACCTCCACGGAGCGAACCTGGCCGGCGCTGATCTCCGTGGCGCGAGTCTGCAAGGAACGAACTTCTGCGGCGCAGCTGGGCTGGACTCGGCGCGGCTTGCCGGCGCGCAGTACAGCCCCGATACACGGTGGCCGCGTGGGTTCGACCCGAAGTCTCGAGGGGCCACGAAAGACGAGTTCATCACGGTTGAGGAGGGATCTCTGGGTCAGCCGGTATGCATCGTCGGTCCGCTTCACGACGAAGAGGACCTCCCGTTCGACGGGAGCGATATCCCGTTCCTCGGGCAACATGGCGATAGCGACCCTTGAGCCACCACCTCATGCTAAGTGGCGCTGCCGGGGCCGTACGGGCGCCGAGCCGCCGCGCTACTGCCCCACCGGCTTGGACCGCCCGTGCGGGAGGGCCTCTTCAGGTCGTTGATGCGCGCGCTCACTGTCGACGTGGCCGCTCTCTGGCGCGCTGGTGACACCGGACGGGTGCGAGTCGTCACGGGTGCTTACGACGGACCCGTCGGCGGACGACGCGCTTCGACGGCGGTCGAAATATGCGTAATTGTGGACTACGCTTCTTTCCAAGATCTTCGAACTACCCGCTCCGGTGGCAGCGTGCTTGCGACCGCAGCGCGAATCGCAATTGCGTGAGAGGCCGCGCCGAAGGCCGCTTTGACTGTCGGCTAGGGCGTCCCGTTTGCGGACGATACGCACGTTCAGTTACAGGACGGTCGAGCACGCCGCCGAACGACCGATCGGGGACGCACTAACCGTCATGCTGCTGGTTGCGGCCGGGACCGTCAGCGCGCGCGAGTGACGGCACCGCGCCCGCCGAGGTGAACGTCGAAGAACTCGACCACCCGTCGCTCGTACTCGCGCGGGTACTGGCGCAGCGCGGCCGTGTGAGAGGCGTGCGGCAGGTGCCAGAGGTGCGAGCGCTCGCCGCCGGCGTGGTCGTAGAGGTCGCCCCAGGTCTTCTCGACCTCGCCGGCCGCGATCAGCAGGCTCGGCGCGCGCATGCGGGCGATCTGGTCGGCGAGCGAGACGTCCGGGCCGGAGGTGCCCTGGATGGCCTCGATGGTCTTGAACATGAGCCAGCCGTTGAGGCGGGTCACGGGGCTGGAGGTGTACTCCTTGAGGTCCTCGTAGCCGATCGCGGCGGTCCCGTCGGCGACGACGGCGTTGACGTCGGTGCGGCGGGCGGCGATGTCGATCGCCATGTCGGCGCCGGTGGAGAGGCCGAGTGCGCCCACTCGGCCGGGCTGGACGTCCTCGCGCGTGGCGAGATAGTCGAGCGCGGCGGCGGCGTCCTTCTCGCGGCCCCAGCCGTAGGAGTTGGGGGTGCCGCCGCTGTCGCCCGTCCCGCGACCGCTGAAGAGCAGTACGCCGTACCCGTGGCGGACGAGCATCCGCGCGTGGCTGAGGGTGCCGCGGATGTCGCCGCTGCCGCCCGACATCATCAGCACGGCCGCGCCGGTGCGGGACGGGTGGTACCAGGCGTCGAGTTCCAGGCCGTCGGACGTGGTCAGGTGCACCGGCTCATAGGCGGCGCTCGGCGGGCTGCCGACGGCCCGGTGCAGCGAGTGGACCTCGATGATGGCCATGCCGACCGGCATGTGGACGAACAGCGCCACGAGCGGGGAGACGGCGACCACGCCGGCGCGGATCGCCCAGCGCTTGAACGGGCTCGCGGTGCGCTCGCCGCGATGGCGGAACGGGATCCAGGCCGCGAGCGCGATCAGCACGACGCCGGCGCCGAGCGCGAGGACGCCGGTGACGTCGTTGGCGGTGACGCCCTCGGACACGATGTGATGCGCGTGACGGCCACCGTTGAGCGTGGCGAGCACGCCGAACGTGAACGCCGTCGCCGCGCGGAGGCCGGGGCGCATCGACTCGAATCGGGCGACGGCGGCCAGTGTGGTCACGAGCGCGATCGCCAGCGCGATCCCGTGCTGGAAGAGCGGCACGCCGGCACCGGGAAGCAGGATCGCGTCGTCGACCGCGTGCGCGAGCGCGAACACGGCCGCCACGCTGAACACCACCGCCTCCGCCGAACGAGCACGAAGCCGTGGGAGCCGAGGCGCCCTCAGGGCAGAGGTGGTCATCTTGAAGCTCCGTCGCTCGCCGTTGGGGACATGCCGACAGCGTCTCTTGAACGCGGCGCCGCCGACACCGAGCAGCCAGGCGTGCTGACCTCCCCGACATGTCCGGGTGAGGGTGCGGCTGCCCGCACCTGCGACGGCTCGCGTCCCTCGCGCGTGAAGCCGCAAATCCCCTGCGACTCCGAGGCGAGCCGCTGGCCGAGCTAGAAGTCCAGCGCGCGGATCCGGGTGACGTACTTCGTCCAGCCGGTGGTGCGCTCGTCGCCGGTCCAGTAGAGGACGCGGTTGGCGCCGCGCAGGCCGCGCGGCGTGACCGGCCGCGCGCAGAAGCCGTCCGGCCTCGCGGTGAGCTGTCGCGTTGTCCAGGTCCGGCCTTCGTCCGGCGTGAACCACTGCTCGACCTGGCTCCACGTGCCGATCGTTCGCGACAGGTAGACGAAGCGCGGGTCCTCGTGGTCGAGCGACGCCCCGCCGGACCCGAAGTGCTCGCGTCCGCGTCCCGCCTCGATGATCTTGCGGCTGACCCACCGCTCACCGTTGTGGTACGCGTAGTAAAAGGTGTCCTGGCCGGCTCGCAGCCGTGTGTAGACGACGCGCGGGCGGCCCTCGGCGGTGAGCGCGATGTCCATCGGCCAGGCGCTCCCGCCCTGTGCGGTGAAGCGGTAGATGCGGTCGAGCGCGGAGACGTGCAGTGGCACGTCGTCCAGGGTTCCGAGCCGGCGCCCGCTCATCGCGGAGAGCTCTCCTGCTTCATAGCGGAGGTAGTGGAGGCCACTGGGCGTGCTGTGCGCGTTCCCGTTGCTGAAGATCGCGTGGATCCGCCGGTTGCCGTCCCCGACGTACTTGGCGTACGGCCGCGCCCCGCCGCCGCTGCGGACGAGCTCGCGTGCCGGCACCCACGTGTGGCCGTCCTCGGTGTAGGAGAACGTCGGGTTCCAGCCGCCGCCGCGCCAGAACAGCCACAGCTTGTCCCGGAGCTGGATCGGGTTCGGGTACGTGTAGCCCAGCCCGCCGGGGACGTTGGTCGGCACGGTCCGGACCCGCCCGAACTCCTGGATCGAGTGACGATGCAGGGCGACCATGTAGCGCATCACGCTCGGGATGCCGGGCGGCGGCAGGTGGTGTCCGGAGTGCGGTGAGAAGAACACCATCAGGTGCCCGTCGCGGCGGAACACGAGCGAAGGGTTGTTGTGATCGTCGCGGCCCAGGCCGCGGAAGATCAGGCGCTTGGACAGCCGGCCGCCGCGGGTGTAGCGGGCGACCCACACGTTGCCGGTCGTCGAGATCCAGCCGGTGAAGGTGTGCCCGTCGTGCGAGATCGCGCGCGGATCGCCGAAGTACGACCACGCACCGGCTCCGAGCTCGCGATCCACCGCCATCGTGTCCTCCTCCTCGAGGGTTTGGGCGAGTATCCCTGAGTCAAGGGACCCGCGTGACGGCGTGGGCCGAGTGGCGTCGACCCGTGCGCGTCCACAGCACGAGCGCCCGCGCGCCGGGGCTGAGCCGCACGATGCGCGGCGCAGCGCTCGGCCACGGCTCGCCAAGCGCCACGGGCTCGCCGAAGCCCGCGGGCGAGGCAACGCGCTGTGCAGCCATGACGCGCTCGTCGGGGGACCTTGAGGACGGCGCTCGGGCGGTCCACGCGACCACGGCGCGCCCGTCGTCGCCGGCGGCCAACACCGGCGCCCGCGGCGCGGCGTTCGCTCCGAGCACGGCGGCGACGCTGAGCGGCATCCCCGGTCCGGCCTCGGACAAGCGCACCCGCGCGCCGGCCGGCTCGACCCACGCCACAGCCGTGTGCCCGGCGCGCGTCACGGTCACGTCGCCGAGCGTCACGCCGCCGCCCGGGTTGACGACCTCGGCGGCCCCGAACGGCTCACCGGCCGGCGCCCGGTGCAGGCGCAGCCCATCGCCGGGGCGCAGCGGGACACGCTGAAGGCTGTAGACCACCGCTGCGGTCCCGTCGGCGCCGATCGCGGCGCGAGGGACGTCACTGGACTCCGCGGCCAGCCGGTGCGGCGGCCGGAACCGTGCACCGGCCGCACGCAGCGCCGCCCACGCCGTCGGCCGCAGCGTCGACCGCCATGTCAGGACGACATCCCCGCGGTCCCCGATCGCGGCGGCGACGGCCGTGCAGCACGGCACGCGCTGCAGTGGCGAGATGGCCTGCGGCCGGCCGAACGCTCCGTCGCCGGGGTCGCGGGCCGCGGCCTCGAGCCGCCAGCGCCCGTCCGGCCGATGCGCGTACCACACGACCACCGCGGCGCCGCCACGCGCCACCGCGAGCGCCGCCAGGTCTGCCCGGCTGCCCCGTGTCACCGTGCGCAGCCGGCCGACCCGCCCGGCGGCGTCGATGCCGGCGACGCGCACCCGCCGCCCGGGCGCTCGCCCGCTGTGCAGCGCGATCAAGCCACGCCCGTCCTCGGCCAGGGCCGCTCGAACCGGCCGCTGGCCTGCGGGCAGCCGCAGAAGCGTCCGCCAGGGCCCGAACGACTCACGGGGCGCCGCGACGCGCCACGCCACGGATGACGAAGTCCGCCCGACCTCGAACGCGCGCCCCGTGTGATCGACGGCGAGGTCCATGGGAATCGTGGCGGCGAGCAGAAGCCCGAGCGCGGCGGTCACATCCTCGACAACACGTCGCCGCCACCTGCGGAGCGCAATGCCGAGACTCAGCCCGTGGGCAGTTGGAGTTCGGTCATCGTGTCGGCGTGGCGATGGATGATCTTCCAGCCACCGAGGTCGCGACGGAACAGCATGGTCACCCGGAGGATCTGCGGACGGCGCTGCGTCTGCCCCGCATAGAGGACGTTGGAGCGCTCGATCGCGACGGTGTAGGCCAGCCGGCCCTGGACGTCCCGGACGAGGTACTGGAACTCGACCCTGGCGCCGCTTGGGCGGAATGCGGTCGCCGCGAGGAGATAGCGCTGGTGCACGGCCGCGGTGCCGGCGTCGCCGAGGCCGCCGAAGCCGCCGAAGATGGACACCGGGTCCTTGCGGGCCGTCATCGCCAGCCACAGCGACGGATCACCGTTGACGAAGGCGGTGTTGGCGGCCTCGTAGTGCCGCAGGAAGGACTGGAAGTCGTGGGTGTGCGTGACGCTGCTCGTCGCGGACTCTGTCGACAGCGTGAGGCCACAGAGCGCGGCGATGGCCGCGGCGAGTACGGGTAGCGAGCGTCGCCGAGATGCGTTGCGCATGGTGGCTCCTTGGTGCTGGGGGGACTGGTGATGTGCTGAACGCACGCGGCGGTTCGCCATCACGTCGGAAGGTCGAGGAACGAGATGGCGGCGCGCCACGTGCCGTCGCCGTCGCGGCCGAGAACGTGGACGCCGGCGCCCACCACCACCAGGGCGGTGCTCCGCACCTGCAACACGTGCTTGGCTCGCGCGACGTAGGTGCGACCCACGAGCATGTCGCCGACGGCTTCGCGCCCCCGAACGACCAGGCCGCCCGGCGTCGCGAGCAACGCGGCGTCGTGGAACAGGTCGTCGAGCAGTGCCCGGTCATGCTGCAGACACGCGTCTTCGATCAGCGTGTCCAGTTCTTCGGGGGTCCGCGCTGCTGCCGTCATAGAGGTTCAGCGTGGCCGCCGCCCGCGCCGCCGTCCATTCCAGGAAGGTGGTATTTGCGGCTCGCGCCGGGCGGCGTAGAGTGCAGCCATGCGCGTGTATGCGAAGGAGCGCGCATACGAGCGGATCGCTGCCCTCGCGGGTGCAGGGCTCGACCTCGTGAGCCTCTGGCGCGAGAGCGCCGACGTCATCCGCTCGGTGGTCCCGTACCACCTGGCCCCGTGCTGGTTCACGCTGGATCCGGCGTCCTTGCTCGTCACGAGCCACTTCAACGAGTACATGCCGGTGTTGCCGCCCGAGCTGCTGGCGCGCGAGTGCTACCCGGATGACGTCAACCGCCTCGCCGACATCGCCCGTTCGCGGCGCGGCGCGTCGACGCTGCACGAAGCGACCGGCGGTGATCCCAGCACCAGTGCTCGCTGGCGGGCCAACCGCGAGCTCGGCGCCGACCAGGAGCTGATCGTCGCCCTGCGCACCGCCAGCGGCGCGGCGTGGGGCGGGCTCGGGCTCTATCGCGAACCGGGCGCGCCGATGTTCGGCGACGACGAGGTCGAGTTCGCGTCGGCCATCTCCGCGCCGCTCGCCGACGGAGCGCGGCGGGCGCTGCTGCTGGGCGAGGCGCTCGACCCGGAAGGCCCCGAGGCTCCGGGGCTGGTGGTGCTGACCGCGGATTGGGAGTTGGAGTCCGCGACGCCCGGCGTCGAGCAGTGGCTCGCCGACCTGCCGGAAGGCAACTGGGACGCCGGGGCGCTGCCGTCCGCGGTGCTGACCGTGGCCGCGCAGGCCCTGCGCTCGACCGACGGCAGCGAGGCGCCCGGCGAGATCGCCGTGGCGCGAGTCCTCAGCCGCTCAGGACGCTGGCTGATCCTCCACGGAGCGGTGCTTCAGGGCGGCGGCCAGCGACGCGCCGCCGTGATCGTCGAGCCGGCCCATCCAGCACGCATCGGCCCGCTGCTCATGTCGGCGTACGGGCTCTCCGACCGGGAACAGGACGTCACGCGCCTCGTCCTTCAGGGCGAGTCCACCGCGGCCATCGCGGATCGGCTCGTGCTCTCGCCGCACACCGTCCAGCAGCATCTCAAGAGCATCTTCGAGAAGACCGGCGTGCGCAGCCGGCGAGACCTCGTCGGAAAGGTGTTCTTCTCCTACTACGAGCCCCGCATACGCGAGAACGAGGAACGGGTTCCGCAACACAAGCCCGTTCGTGGCGGCCCGAAAGTCGCCCATTGACACACGAGCCGCCTCCCAACCGCCACAGGCGTGGGTCCGGTCGAAGACCAGCTCGTCAGCCGTCTTTGACGTCGACGATCTTGCCGTCCGGCGGCGGCTCGTGCTCGAG
The DNA here is from genome assembly GCF_003344625.1 of Solirubrobacter deserti. Classification (GTDB taxonomy): domain Bacteria; phylum Actinomycetota; class Thermoleophilia; order Solirubrobacterales; family Solirubrobacteraceae; genus Solirubrobacter; species Solirubrobacter deserti. The sequence goes on from NZ_QPKJ02000002.1 coordinate 10,171, forward strand.
GCGGACCTCCTCGCGCCGCACCGGCACGGTCTTCTCCACGTGCTCGACGACGGTGTGCTTGCGCAGCCGCACGCGCTCGCGCGGCTTGGCCGGGGCGACGTCGAAGGAGACCTCCTCCTCCGAGCGCACCATCTCGGCCTCGGGGCCCTCGTCGCCGGACAGGATCTGCGTGGGCTCGCCGTAGTGCGACGCGAGCGTGTCCTGCTCTTCGTCGGTGAGGTTGACGTCGGCGTCGACGTGGGGCGCCGAGTGGATCTCCTCGACCGTGTACGGGACCTGGACGTCGTCGCCGAGCGGGCGGGCGCCGTCGAGCGGGACCATCGACTCGCGGCGCTTGAACAGGCCGGTCTGGACGCCGGCGTAGGCGGGCCGGTCATTCTCGTCGAGGTAGAGCGCGCCGAGCGTGCCGGCCTTCTCGCCTTCGCGGTCGACGACGGTCTTGCCGCGCCACGCGAGGACGGTGTCGAGATCGGGCATGCGCCTGAACTACCCAGGACCACGGGCGGGTAGCACCCCGGTCGTGACCACAGCGATCATCATCGCCGCCGTCGTCCTGGTGCTCATCCTCGTGGCGGTGCTGCTGCTACGGGCACGGCGCCCGGACCCGGCGCAGAGGCGGGTCGAGGCGCGAGCCCGACTCGCCGAAGCCGGGCGCCACGAGGAAGCGGCGGCCGAAGCCGAACGCAACGCGCAGGAGTTGCGCGCGCATGCGGACGAAGAGCGGTCGGTGGCCGAGGCCCACGCTCGCAAGGCGCGCGAGGCCGAGGCCGAGGCTGAGCGGGCCCAGCAGGAGGCGCGGGAGCGCCAGGGCGCCGCTCAGGCGCACGCCGAACGGGCGCGCGACATCGACCCCGACATCGACCGGAAGGCGTAGCGGCGGGGCCGGCTCCCCAGCCGGCCCCGCTCGCCCTCAGGCGCGCTGGTCGTCGACGTCGATGCGCTCGGAGCGCACGGTCTCGTTAACCTCGCGCTGCTCGGTCTCGACGTCCTTCTCGAGGCGGATGCGCTCCTTGGGCACGGTGCGCTTCTCGGCGACGACTTCTTCCTCGTGGAGCACGACCTCGTGCTCTTCTTCGGAGATGTCGGGGCCGTCGAGGGCGGCGTCGACGTTGGCGTCGGTGATCGGCTCGCGTTCGACGCGGACTTCCTCGCGGCGGACCGGGACGGTCTCGGTGACCTGGTCTTCGACGACGTACTTCTTCAGGCGCACGCGGCCGGACTCGCGCTCGGTGGTGCCGACGCGCAGCTCCTCTTCGGAGCGGGTGATGGCGTTGTCGGTGTTGGGGCCGCTGGTGTCGTGGCCGGGGCCGCCGGCCTCGCCGCGCGTGGTGGTGTCGACGTCGCGGTCGACGTCGCCGCGGGTCGTCGTGCCGGCGTCGAGGTCCGTGCGGTCCTCGTCGCGATCGAGCACGCCGGAGCCGCCGTCGAAGTCGCGGTACTCGCGCCCGTAGTGCTGGTAGAGCGTGCGCTCCTCGTCGTGTGAGAGCTGGCCGTCCGGGTCGATGTTCGGGGCGTCCTTGACCGTCGCCTTCTCGTACGGGACACGCACGCCATCACCGCTGGGCTGCGCCTCCGCGAGGGGGACGAAGGTGCGCTTGGTGCCGAACAGGCCGGTCGTCACGACCGCCCACTCGGGCTGGTCGGTCTCGCGATCGAGATAGATGTCGTCGATGGAGCCGATCTTGTCGCCGTCGTTGTCGACCAGATCCTGGCCGCGCCAAGCCAGCACGTCTTCACGCGTGTACGCCATGGGGCATTCCCTCCTAGATGAGATGTACGTCGGCGGGGACGACCTCCTGGGACCCAGGTCGTCAACCCGTTAGAGCGAGGATTGCCGTCGCCTCGTTCGTGAAAACGATCACGGCGGGATCGGAATTCGACGCCGTCACGGAAACGACCGCGTCCGTTTTGGACGGTTGGTCGATGGTGAGTCCGCCGGGGCCGTTGGTAGCGTCGCGCAATGCACGACGCCGATCTCGAACACCTGCTCAGCCGACCCGCCGTGATCGCGGCGGTCCGTGACCTCGGCGTCGCGTCCCTGTCACTGGAGGACGTTCTGAGCGCCCTGCACGGGTTCGGCGCCGTGCGGATCGTGGTGGACAACGACGCCGAGCAGCCGTATGTCTGCCTGCTCCGGGACGGGGAGGAGCGCGGCCGCGGCCGGACCGTCCTGCACGCGGCGGTCGCCTGCTGGGCGGGCGCGCTGGAGGGCTTGAGCCGCTACACCGCGCAGGGCGTCGACGAGATCGAGCGCTTCCTGCTCGGCTCGGACTAGCGGGTCAGAAAGCGCTCGAGCCGGGCGAGCCCTTCGCGCAGCTCGTCGCGGGACGCTGCGTACGACAGCCGGACGTGAGTGTCAGCGGTATGGCTCCCGAAGTCCGTGCCGGGCGTGAGCGCGACGTGCTGCTCGGCGAGCGCGCGGGCGCAGAACTCCCACGCGCTGAGGCCGGTGCCGGCGACGTCGAAGTACACGTAGAACGCGCCGTCCGGCAGCGCGGGGACGGGGAGCCCGATCCGCTCGAGCCCGTCCAGGACGAGCGCCCGCCGGGCGGCGAGCTCGGCGCGCCGCTCCTCGCACACCGCGAGCGACTCCGGCGTGAACGCGGCCAGCGCCGCGTGCTGGGTCGGGGTGGACGCGCACAGGAAGTAGTTCATGGCGAGCTTCTCGACCGCGGGCACGAGCACCTCGGGCAGCACGACCCACCCGAGTCGCCAGCCCGTCATGCCGAAGTACTTGGAGAAGCTGTTGATGACGATCGCCTCGGGGTCGGCGCTGAGCACGCTTTGCGGCGCGTCGTCGGACAGGTTGAGGTAGATCTCGTCCACGATCCGCCACGCGCCGCGCTCGCGCGCGAGATTGCAGATCGCGGCCAGCTCGTCGTTCGTGATCGACGTACCGGTCGGGTTCGATGGCGACGCGACCATCACGGCGCTCGTGCGCTCGGTCCAGGCCGCCTCGACGGCGGCCGCGGCGAGCTGGTAGCGCGTCTCGGCGGTGGAGGGCAGCGCGACGACGGTCCCGCCGAAGCTCTGCACCATCGCGCGGTTGCAGGGATAGGAGGGGTCGGCGAGGATCACTTCGTCGCCGGGGTCGGTCGTCGCGGCGGTCACGGCCAGCAGCCCCGCGGACGCGCCGGACGTGATGATGATGCGGGCGGGATCGACGTTGACGGCGTGCCGGTCCTTGTAGAACCCGGCGATCGCCTCGCGCAGCGTCGGCAGCCCCATCGGGATCGTGTACGGCAGCGGCCGGCCGTCCATCACCGCGCGCATCGCCTCCCGCACCGCGGGCGGCGCGCCGAAGTCCGGCTCGCCGATCCCGAGGCGGACCACGTGATGGCCCTGCGCCTCCAGCGCCGCGGCCTGCTGACCGAACGCCAGGGCGTGGAAGGGCTCGACCTCGAGCGCGCGCTGAGAGAGCTTCATCGCGACATCACGGTAGTGGTGACGTCGGGGCGACGAGCGAGGCGTTCAGCACATCCAGCTGATCCGCGAGACGCTGCGCGGCACGCCCGTGATCCGGCCCTCGATGCACTGGTACACGCGCCGGTCGCCCTCGACCACCCGCTTGCGCACGACCAGCCGCACCTTGCCGCGCACGACGTAGCCGTCGGCGCAGCTCGGCTCGCACACCAGCACCCGCGCGTTCCCGCGGGCGATCGCCTTCGTCCAGCCCCAGTGGATCCAGCGCAGGCCGGTGAGGTTGACGTCACGGAAGTCCACCTTGCGCGGCTTCTGCGCGAGGCGGCCGGTCATCGGGTCGCGGACATAGGACTTCTCGGCGGCGTGCGCGATGCCCGGGGCGGACACGGCGACGACGGTGAGAGCGGCGGCAAGGGTACGGCGCATCGCGTAAGCGTCGCACGCGGCGGCCGCATCAGGTCCACGTCGTCAACTTGTCCGGGTTGCGCATGGACCACAGGCGGTCGACGCGCCCGTCGGTGGTGGTGACCGAGGTGACGGCGAGCACGGTGGCGTCCGGGGCACGCGCGATGAGCCCTGAAGCGCCGTTGACGGTCGCGATGTGCAACGTGAGTCCGGGCTGGCGATCCAGGACCGAGAGCAGTAGACGCGCTACGGGGACCACGCCCGCGATCGGATCCCGGGCGGCGCTGACGTGTCCGCCGCCGTCGACGAAGGCGATCACGGCCGGGTCGAGCTGGCGGACGAGCGCGTCGAGGTCGCGCGCTTCCCACGCCCGCTTGAGCGCGGCCACGACAGCAGGGTCGACGGCGCGCCCGCGCGCCTCGTCCGCGCGGCGCCGGCCGGACGAGGCGAGCTGGCGGCAGGCGTGTTCGGTGCGGCCCACGATCTCGGCGATCTCCGCGTACCGGAACCCGAAGACGTCGTGCAGCACGAACGCGACCCGCTCGGCGGGCGTCATCCGCTCCAGGACGACGAGCAGCGCCATGCTCAGCGACTCGTCGAGCTCCGCGAGGTCCGCCGGGTCCTCGGACGTCCCGACCGGCTCGGGCAGCCACTCGCCGACGTAGTGCTCGCGCCGGACGCGGGCGGAGCCGAGGATGTCCAGGCAGATCCGGCTGACGGTCGTCACGAGCCAGGCGTCGCGCGAGCGCACCTCGCGACGGCGCGCCTCCGGCAGCGCGTACCAGCGAGCGTGCGCCTCCTGGACGGCGTCCTCGGCCTCCCCGATCGATCCGAGCAGCCGGTAGGCGACAGCGCGCGCGTTCATGTCTTCAGGACGAGCCAGCACGAGGAAACGTCAGGCTGACGATTCGACGCGCTGCGCCGTCTCCCGAGCATGACGACCTTCATCAACGTCTTCGACGTCGACCCCGATCGCCAGCAGGAGCTCGTCGACCTGCTGATCGACGGGGTCCAGCAGGTGATCCGCCACCGCCCGGGATTCATCGGCTCGACGATCCTCGCCGGCCTGGACGGCGCGCGCGTCATCAACCTCACCGAGTGGGAACGGGCGGAGGATGCGAGAGCCACCCAAGGCGACCCCGCGGCGGCGGCGTACGCCCAGCGGGCCGTGTCGCTCGCGGCCGCCGACCCGGCGCTGTACCGCGTCGCGGCGGACATCCGCTGAGACGCGTGAGCGCGGTGCGACGATGTCGTCCGTGAGGTCTCCCCAGACGTTGACCGAGAGCGACCGGCGGCTCGTGGCCGCTTGGGCCGCGGACTGCGCTGAGCGGGTGCTGTGGGTGTTCGAGGCCGACGCGCCAGAGGATCATCGCCCTCGCGCATCGATCGAGCGCACTCGAGCGTTCGCTCGCGGCGAGCTGAACACGGCCGAGGAGATCCGCCGGCGGTTCGCCGGGGGCGGCGCGGCGCGTGAGGTGACAGCGCCGGCCGCCGTCGCCGCGGCCCGCGCGGCGGGACAGGCCGCGGCGGTCGCGCACATGGGGGCACATGCGCTGGGGGCTGCGGGCTACGCCGCCAAGGCCGCCGGGCTGGCCGCGGCCGACCAGGACGCCGCGGTCGCCGAGGAGATCCGTTGGCAGCTGGACCACATGTCGGTGGGCGTGAGGGCCGCGCTGCGATGCCTTCCGCTCCTCGGCGAGGACCGGTCCGGCCCGCTCGGGCCGGGGCTGCTGGCCTCGGGACTCCAAGGCACGATCATCCGTGAGCTGCAAGTCGCGCTCTCGGGCGAGAGCTTGACGTTCTCCCGTCCGATCGGACCGCCATGACCGAGGTCCGTGTCGGCCTGTGCGGTTTCACGATGGCGTTCGCCGACTACGTGCGCGAGTTCCCGGTGGTGGAGGTCCAGCAGACCTTCTACGAGCCGCCCGCCGACGCGACGATGCTGCGCTGGCGTCACCGCGCGCCACCGAGCTTCGAGTTCACGCTCAAGGCCTGGCAGCTGATCACCCACGAAGCGTCAAGTCCGACCTACCGCCGTCTGCGTCGCACCCTCAGCTCCGACGAACGGAGCCAGTGCGGCAGCTTCCGCACGACGCCCGTGGTGCTCGACGCCTGGAACCGGACGCTGGAATGCACGCGGCTGCTGCGCGCCACCGCGGTGCTCTTCCAATGCCCGCGAAGCTTTCGCCCGACCGCTGACAACGCCGACCGCATGCGTCAGTTCTTCGCCGCAGTCGATCGCCCCGCTGGCGTGCGCCTGCTGTGGGAGCCGCGCGGCCCGTGGCCGGCGGAACTGGTGCTGGACCTCTGTCGCGAGCTCGACCTCGTCCACGTCGTCGACCCGTTCGTGGACAGCACCGTCACGCCGGAGCAGACCTACCTCCGCCTGCACGGACTGACCGGCGCCCGTCACGTCTACACCGACGACGAGCTCGCCTCCATCGCGGCGGCGCTGCCGGCCACCGGCACCGCCTATGTCATGTTCAACAACCTGCCGCGTATCGCCGATGCCCGTCGTTTCGCGACCGCTCTACGCGGTGAGTAGCCTGCGTTGATGGCCTTCCAGCGCCTGCCGCTCGCCCAGCTGGAATCCGCGGTGATCGCGCCGGTCATCTCGCCGCTGCCGACCGCGGTCGCGCTGATCGCGCACGTCCTGCGCGGCTCCCTGCCCGAGTTGCGCGGCACGGTGCTCGCCCAGTTGCGCCCGCGGGACGTGGAGGCGCTGCTGCCGCTGCTCGCCGTCGAGCGCGGCGACGGCGGCGGTGGGCGACCGAACGAGATCGTCCCACCCGGAAGTTCGATGACGGATCAGCTCGAAGCGGTGATCGCGGTGGATCCCGACGTGTTCACCGCCGGGGTTGAGGCGGCGGAGCGGGCAGGGCATCCAGTCGGGCCCTGGCGCGCCGCGGCCGCGGACCCGGGGCGCTGGCTGCGGGCGTACGCGGTCGCGGTGCGCCGCGCGTGGACGGCGCTGGAGCCGATGTGGGTCCAGGCGGCCGGACGGCTCGACCGCGAGGTCGAGCGCGTGAGCGTCGCGCTTGCGCGGGGCGCCGGCGGCGCGTTGATCGCGGAGCGGTTCCCGCAGAGCGCGGTCGAGGCGGAAGCGGTGCTGCTGCCGAGCCACTCAGGCGCGCCGGGGGACGTGCGCGCCGGGCCCGCGCTCGTGCTGCAGCCGTTGCTCGCGCCGGATACCGCCGCGGGCTGGACGGACGACTACGGCAGCGTGTGCCTCGCGGTGCGCTACCCCGTGCCCGCCCCCGGGGTCGACGTGCCGCCACCCGCGTCGCTGGAAGCGCTGCTCGGGCCGCCGCGGGCGCGCATCCTCGCGCACCTCGATCGCCCGGCCTCGGCCGGGGAGCTCGCGCGCCTGCTGCGGGGCGTGCCGAGCATGGCGAGCCACCACGTCCGCGCGCTCGAGCGTGCCGGCCTGGTGAACCGCGTGCGCGAGGGCCGCGCCGTCATCGTGCGGCGGACGGCGCGTGGGACCGAGCTCGTCGCCCTGTACACAGCATCCCCGTGAACGCGGCCACGAACTCGCCGCGCGCGGCGGCGTCCGCCTGCTCGGCGAGCCACAGGTTCAGCTCGCGGTCGAGGTCCTGCAGCGTGCCGAGGACGATCCCGCGCCACACGGGCTCGGAGACCGTGAACGAGAAGGGCCGGGCCGCGATGTCCGTGAAGCCGCGATCGCGCAGCAGTCGCGGGAGCCGCCGCCCGGCCCAGGGTTGCGGGAGCGCGGCGTGCAGGGCGGCTTGCGCACGCATGACCACGGCATCGCGCGCGCTGCCGGGTGCCAGCATCGTCGCGCCGTAGTCGAGCTCGAACAACGCCACCCGCCCACCGGGAACCAGCAGGCGGACGAGCCCGTCGAGCGCGCTGTCGGGCAGGTACATCAGCACCCGCTCGGTGCAGATGACGTCGAAGGAGCTTTCCGGCAGGTCGAGCCCGTTCAGGTCCGCCCGCACCCAGGCGAGATTCGGGCGCGGATCGCGACCCGCGATCGCCAACAGCTCGGCGTTGTGGTCCACGCCGGTGACGTGCGCGTCGGGGTGCTCGTCTGCCAGCCGTCGCGTCTGAAGCCCGATCCCGCACCCGGCGTCAAGGACGCGTTCACCCGCAGCGGGGCGGACCGCCGCCGCGAGTGCCCGCCGGACGAGCTGGATGCCCGGTAGCCGGTCGACCTCCTGGAGGAAGGCGGTGAGCTCGTTCACCGGCGTGCCCGTCGGGCCGCGAAAGCCTTGATGCAGGTCCGTCATGGTTCCCACGGTCGCGCTTTCGAGCACCGCAAGCGAGGATTTCGAGCTTCCTCGAAAGGTTCCGGAACGGGCTCTATGGCGGGCGGAGCGATGACTCACCACCGGTGAGCCGGTCGGTGTAGGTATGCGCAACCTCGTCATCACGCAGAACATCACGCTCGACGGCGTCATCGACGCCGCCGGCGACTGGTTCGGACCCGCGAACCGCGACGACGCCTGGGACGACTCCGACCTGATCCAGGCGCAGACCGAGCAACGGGAAGGTGCCGACGCGCTCCTGGTCGGCCGCACCACGTTCGAAGAGATGCGCGGCTACTGGCCCAGCCAGACCGACGACACGACGGGCGTCAGCGACTATCTCAACCGGGTGCGCAAGTATGTCGTCTCCGGCCGCCTCCAAGCCCCCGGCGGATGGGAGCCGACGACGATCCTGCGCGGGCTCGACGACGTCCGGGCGCTCAAGGGCGAGCCCGGGGCGGACATCGTCGTCACGGGCAGCTTGACGCTCGTCCGGGATCTGGTGCCCAGCGGCCTCGTGGACGAGTACCGGCTCTTCCTGTACCCCGTCGTCGTGGGCGGCGGGCAGCGGCTCTTCGAGTCCGGGACGCAGCTCCGACAGCTCGAGACCGTGGAGACCCGCCGGTTCGACTCAGGGCTGGTGCTGTTGCGCTATCGCGTGGCGTAGTCGCCTCAAGCGTCGCGGCGCGTAGAAGCGCACAAGCTTCACAACGCATTGACATTCCGGCCGCGGGCGCCGTCGTAGCGTCCGGCGCATGCACAGACGTGTCCTCGCCTCCGCCGTAGCCGGAGTGCTCGCACTTGGTCTTGCCGTGCCGGCGGCCGAAGCCAGCCGCACCTGGGGTTCCGGTCATCGCGGTGAGCCGCTGGTCATCGGGCATCGCGGCGCGTCCGCGTACCGGCCCGAGCACACCCTCGCGGCCTACCAGCTCGCGATCGACATGGGCGCCGACTACATCGAGCCCGACCTCGTCTCCACGAAGGACCGCGTGCTGGTCGCGCGCCACGAGAACGAGATCTCCGGCACGACGGACGTCGCCTCGCGCCCGGAGTTCGCCAACCGCCGCACGACGAAGACGATCGACGGCACCGCGATCACCGGCTGGTTCACCGAGGACTTCACGCTCGCCGAGCTCAAGACGCTGCGCGCGATCGAGCGCATCCCGCAGCTGCGTCCGCTCAACACGGCATTCAACGGGCTCTACCAGGTCCCGACGCTGCAGGAGGTCATCGACCTCGCCAAGCGTGAGGACGTCGGCATCTATCCCGAGACCAAGCACCCGACGTACTTCGACTCGATCAACCTCTCGCTCGAGGAGCCGCTCGTCCGCACGCTGCGCGCGAACGGCCTCGATCGCCCGAACGCCGACGTGTTCGTGCAGTCGTTCGAAGTCTCCAACCTGCAGGAGCTCTCGCGTGACCTGCGCGTGCCGATCGTCCAGCTCACGAGCGCGGCCGGCCGCCCGTACGACTTCACCGCCAAGGGTGACCCGCGCACCTACGCCGACCTGACGTCCGCGAGCGGCCTGCGCTGGGTGTCGCGCTACGCCGACGGCCTCGGGCCGGAGAAGAACCAGATCGTCCCGCGCGACGCGGCGGGCAAGCTGCAGGCGCCCACGTCGCTCGTGAACGACGCGCACCGCGCCGGCCTGCAGGTGCACCCGTACACGTTCCGCCCGGAGAACAACTTCCTCTCGGCCGACCACCGCGAGGGTGACCCCGCGAGCCCCGAGTACCCGCGCGCCCGCGGCAACCAGGCCGCGGAGCTCAAGCTGTTCTTCAAGCTCGGCGTCGACGGCGTGTTCGCCGACAACCCGGACACCGCGGTCGCCGTGCGTCGCAAGGTCTTCGGCCGCTGAGCCCGGCCTAGGACCAACGGCCGATGGACCGTCGGCGGACCCGCACCTAGGGTCCGCCGCATGTCCATCCAGCACCAGGCCGACATCGCTGAGCTGCGCGCGATCATCGCCGACGTCCAGACCGGCTTCAACGAGAACGACCCCGAGCTGCTGGTCGGGCACTTCACCGACGAGGGCACGGCCGTCAACGTCATGGGTGCGCTCCTGCGTGGCCGTGAGGCGATGCTCGAGGCGAGCCGCGAGCTGCTCACCGGGCCGCTGAAGGACGAGCGCGCCCGCTACGTACTGGGCGACGTCACGTTCCTCGGGCCCGACGTCGCGGTGGCGCACAAGACCGCGCGGGCGATCGACCGCGCCGGGGCGGAGCTGGACGCCCGGGACGCGATGATCGCCCTGTACGTGTTCGTGCGCGAGGCGGGCCGCTGGCGAATCGCGGCGCGGCAGAACACGTTGATCCGCTGAGGCTTGGTCGCGTACGGTCTCCTCATGTCACTCGAAGGCCTCAACCCGCCGACGCTCGCGACGCCCGACACCTACACGCAGGTGATGATCGCCGAGGGGCGGCGCCTGGTGTTCATCTCCGGCCAGGTCGCGGAGGACCGGGACGGGAACTTCGTCGGCGCGGGTGACCTGGCGGTGCAGGCGCGGGAGGCGTTCGCGAACGTCGGTCGCGCGTTGGCGGCCGCCGGCGCTCGCCCGGACGAGGTGGCCAAGCTGCAGATCTTCGTCGTCGGGCTCACGCTCGAGCACCTGCCCGTGATCGAGGCCGCGCGCGTGGCCGTGTTCGGCGACCACAAGCCCGCGGACACGCTGCTCGGGGTCGCCGCCCTCGGGTACGCCGACGCGTTGATCGAGGTCGAGGCGGTCGCCGTGCTCGACCGTCAGTCGGCGTAGCGGTAGGTCGTCTCCTCCGAGCCCTCGCCGTAGGGCGGTTCGTCGGCGGGACGGCGCTCGTTGGCGCCGGGGTCGACGGTGAACACATGGCGCTCGCCGAGCACGCGCGAGGTCTCCGGGTCGATCAGCAGCTCGGTGCGCGTGTTCGTCGGCCCGTCGTCGTCGGTCGCGATCAGCGCGGCGGCGGGGCGGCCGAGCGCGTCGGTCGCGGTCGGGTCGACGCGCACATCCGGCACGCGGCTGAGCGCGCGGTAGACCGCGGCGCGGACGTCCGGGCTCACGCGCGGCGCGGTGAGCACGTTCTCGGCGTAGAGCAGGGTCTCGGCGATCGGGGACCGGCCGGCCTCGCGGATCAGGCGGGCAAGCTGCGGGTGGGCGCCGGCGGGGACGCGGCCCTCGGCCCAGGCGGCGACGGCCGCGGCCGCTTCGTCCGGGTCGGTGGGGACCGTGACGGGCCGCTCGGTGCTTCCGGGCTCGAAGAAGTTCGGCGTGCCCTGGAACATCGTCCCGTACGGCTGGCGCCAGCGCATGACGTCGCGCATCTGGTCGCCTTCGCGCTGTGAGGAGCGCTCCACGCCGTCGATCGGCGCGACCGGCGGGAAGACCCTGGGCGTCGCCGACTTCGGCACGGGTCGCACCGACTCCAGCCGCCCTTCGAATTCGGTGCTGGAGACGGGGCGGACGATCTGCCACGTCGTGTCCTCGAAAGCGCCGATCTCGACGCGCGTCTCGGCCGTGTAGCCCGAGAAGCGCGCGGACTGCGGGTTCGACGCCGCGGTCGCCGCAGCGGCTTCCAGCACGCCCAGCGGGCGCGGGCTGTCCTCGCGGGACGTGACGACGAAGGAAGCGGTCACCGCGATCGCGGCCGCGGCGCCGCCGGCCAGCAGCAGGCGACGCGAGCGACGCGGCGAGGCCGTGATGCGCCGGCGCGTGTGCTCCCAGGCGGGTGCGGGGTCGTCGCCCACGGCGATGTTGGCCGCGCGCAGGCGATCGAGCAGGTCAGGGGATTCGGTGGTCATCTCGTTCAAGCTCCGGAACTGGAGGGCTGGATCGCGGGGGTGGCGGTCGGCGCCGCGGCGTCGGGCGGCGCGGTGGGCTCGATCGCTCGCTCGAGCCGCCGGCGCGCGCGGTGCACGCGCATGGTCAGCGTCGCGGGGCGGACGCCGAGCACCTGCGCCGCCTCGGCGTGGCTGAGCCCGTCCCAGGTGACCAGCAGGAGCACCTCGCGGTCCCGCGCGCGCAGCGACGCGAGCGCGCGCAGCAGCGTGCCGGTCTCGTCCATCGAAGGGCCGTCGGCGTACGCGGGTCGGCGCTCGGCTTCCCGCGCGAGCCGCTCGTACAGCGCCCGCTGCCGCTTGGCCGTCCGGAACCGGTTGGCCAGCAGCTTGCGCGCGACCCCGAGCAGCCACGTCCGCGGGTCGTCCGGAACGTCGCCGAGCCGGCGCCACGCGACGACGAACACGTCGGCGACGACATCGTCGGCATCCTCGTCGCCCACGCGCCGGCGCACGAAGGCCCGGACCGCTCCGGCGTGCTCGCGATGCAGCTTCTCGAGCTGCGCTTCATCGTGCATGCCCGGTGAGTGTCCCGCAGGGTCGCGGACATCACCGGTCGACCCAACCAGTGGGCGTCAGCCGCGATCCTGGGTCGCCGCCGCGGAGTTGCGTCCGTCGTGCACGGCAACCACATACACCGCGCCGTCCTCGGCGTCGTGCGCGTACAGAAGGATCATCCACGGCCACGGCCCGATCAAGAACCTCACGCCTGTCCACCGCCCCGTCAATGCGCGGCCGGCGAGCGGAAACAGCTCGAGGATGCGCAGTGAGCGCTGCACCCGAGGCAGCGTCGACTCCGGCAAGAGTGCACGTGCTGTACGCGGCCGGCCGGGCCGGCCCGCACGGTACGGTTGGGCGATGAGCCGGACGGTCGAGGACAACCCAGAGCGCAACCGCTACGAGCTGCACGTCGACGGCGAGCTGGTCGGCTGGTCGGACTACCGGCCGGCCGGGGCGAGCGTGATCGTCGCGCACACCGAGATCGACGCGCGGCGGGAGGGCGAAGGCCTCGGCAGCGAGCTCGTGCGCGGAACGCTCGAGCACATCCGCGCGAGCGGCAAGACGGTGCTGCCGATGTGCCCGTTCACGGCGGCGTACATCCAGCGCCATCCCGAGTGGGTCGAGCTGGTGGACCCGGGCATGCGCGCGCGGTTCGGGTCGGCCTCGCCCAGTTAGGCGCCTCGCATACGCGGACGTCGATCCGATCAGCGCGGCCGACAGCATCCTGCACGTCGCGCCCCTCTCGCACGGCCCCGGGCTCTACGGGCTCCGGCATGAGTGTCCTCGATCGACCAGCTGCCAGTCTCTGTGGCCTATGAAGCCAGAGACCTGGGCCATCGTGGGTGGCCGGCCCGAACGCGTCCCCGGCGCGCCCCTGAACACGCCGCTCGTTCCCGCGTCCAACTTCGTGCTCGGCACCGAGCGGCTGTACAGCCGCACGGAGGCGACCGACACCTGGGAGGCGTTCGAGGAGGTGCTCGGCGGGCTCGAGGGCGGGCACGCCGTGTCGTTCTCGTCCGGGATGGCGGCGTGCAACGCCGTGCTGAGCCAGCTTCCGACCGGGGCGCACCTCGTCATCCCCGACGACTGCTACCAGGGCGTCGCGGGCATCGCCGAGGCGGGCGCGCGCGATCACCAGTGGAAGGTCGAGCGCGTGCCCGCGCCCGACACCGACACGTGGATCGCCAAGCTGCTCGAGGCGGACATGGTGTGGCTGGAGTCCCCGACCAACCCGCTGCTCGACGTGGCCGACGTGGCCGCGATCTGCGCCGCTCCGCGCAAGGACGGGACGCGCGTGGTGGTCGACAACACGTTCGCGACGCCGCTGCTCCAGCAGCCGCTCAAGCTCGGCGCCGACGTCGTCGTGCACGCCGCGACAAAGTTCCTCGGCGGGCACTCGGATCTGCTCATGGGCGCCGCCGTGGCCAAGGACGAGACCCAGCGCGACCTGCTCATCACGGCGCGCAGCCTCTACGGCGCCACGCCGGGCGTGCTGGAGGCGTTCCTGGCCACCCGCGGCGTGCGCACGCTGCCGGTGCGGCTCAAGACGGCGGTCGCGAGCGCGGTCGAGCTGGTCGCGCGGCTGGAGGCCCACCCGGCCGTGCAGCGCGTGCGCTACCCGGGCTTCGGCGCGGTCGTGAGCTTCGAGCTCGCCGACGCGGAGACCGTCGACCGCGCGTGCGCCGCGATCAAGATCATCTACAACGCGACCAGCCTCGGCGGGGTCGAGACGACGATGGAGCGCCGCAGCGTGCACCCGGGCCAGGAGCACATCCCGGACGGGCTGATCCGCATGAGCGTCGGGTGCGAGGACGTCGAGGACCTCTGGGCCGACCTCGAGCAGGCGCTTCAGGCCTGATCGCGACGCGGTGGCGCTCGGCTACCCACGGCCCGACCTGAGCGACGGCGTCGGGCAGGATGCGGCCGTGGGGCTGCTGTGGCGGCCGAGTGGGCGCTCACACAGGCCGGGTTCGCGCGCGTGGACCCCGGGGACGAGCCGTCGCTGCGCCTGCTCGAAGCTGCGGGTTTCGAGCGTGAGCGGGTGCTGCGCGCGTTCCTGGACTACGGCGACCGGCGCGGTCGTGTTCTCGCGCATCGCCGACGCGTAGAGCGAGCGAGTGCGCGGCGGCGCACGCGGGTACCCAGGCCCGCGTGCACAGCGGGATGGCTCCTGCGCGAAGGCCGAGCCGGTCGCCGGGCCACTGGCCGCTGGTGGCGCGCGTGCTGACGCTCGCGGTCGCGCTGGGGGCGCTGGCGTACATGCTCCTGTGGGTCCGGGCGTTCGGGCTGCCGCGCCCCGCGTTCATCGACCCGGAAGGACTCGCCAGCTTCGGGATCACGCTCGCGGTGATCGTCGCCGTGTGGGGGACCATCGGGCTGTTCGTGTGGGACGTCTTCTCGAACCCGCGCCTGGGTGACGCCGGGCGCATCGCCTGGTCGGTGGCGCTGGTGGTCCTGCACGTCTTGGCGATGCTCGCCTACTGGGCGCTGTACCTGAGCCGTCAGCGCGAGTAGCTCGTCGCAGTGCGAAGCGCCGCACCGGCTTTGCCAGGTCGGCACGCGCCCCTTGTCGGCGAACCGCGCGCACGCCACCGTGTCTCCCATGAGCACGGACGCCGAATGGGACGCGCGCTATTTCGCCGCGCCGGAGGGCATGTTCAGCGGCAACGTCAACGGGACGCTCGCCGTCGAGGTCGCGGACCTGGCGCCCGGCACGGCGCTCGACATCGGCTGCGGCGAGGGCGCGGACGCGATCTGGCTCGCGCGCGCCGGCTGGGACGTGACGGGCCTCGACGTGTCCGCGGTCGCCGTCCAGCGGGCCGAAGGCGCGGCACGGGCAGCGGGCGTGGACGTGCGCTGGTTGGTCGGGGACTTCGCGACGACCGAGCTGGACCCGTTCGACCTCGTGACCACGCACTATCCCGCGCTCGAGAAGACGCCGGACCGGACCGTCCTACGAGCGCTCGCCGCCGCAGTGACGCCGGGCGGGACGCTGCTCTACGTGGGTCACGCGCCGCTGGAGCGCGAAGCCGCGCTCGCGCGCGGGTTCGACCCCGACGGTTACGTGCTGCCCAAGGACGTCAGCGCGTTCCTCGACGACCGCTGGGAGATCGAGGTGGCCGAGACGCGCCCGCGGCCCGGCGGCGCGCCGCACGGCTCGGCCTTCACGCACGACGACGTGTTGCGCGCCCGCCGCCTGCGGTGACTCAGGCCGGCACGGGCCGGGCGGCGACGGCTTCCACCTCGAACAGGATGTCCGGCATGGCCAGGCCCGCGACGCCGATCACGGTCTGGGGAGGCGGCGTGTCGCCGCAACCGTCGCGCACGGCGGCGCCGATGATGCCCAGCTTCTCGAAGTCGGGCTCGACGACGTAGGTCCGGAGCTGGATGACGTTCCCGAGGTCGAGCCCGTGGGCGGCGAGCGCGGTGCCGACATTGGCGAAGGCCTGCTGCACCTGCGGCGCGAAGTCGGGGGAGACGACGGCGCCCTGCGCGTCGGATCCGTACTGGCCGGCGACGAACACCAGCTCCGATCCCGCGGGGATCGTGGCGGTGTGGCTGTAGCCGAACGGGACCGGGTCGTGCAGCCCCTCGGGATTGACGATCGTGTGGGACATGCGGGTCACCTTTCGTTGTGGGGAGCGGCGGCGAGCGCGAACGCGAGCTGGGCGAGGACGATCTCGCGGTAGTCGGTGTCCTCGGGCTTCAGGTGGCCGAGGACGACCGGGTAGAGCAGGCCGACGATGTGCGCCACGGCGACCTCGACGATCGCCGCGATGTCGAAGCGCGGGGTGAACGCGCCGCTCTCGACGCCTCGCCGAACCGCGTCCAGGAACGGCTCGCGGTACTGCTCGGCGAGCGCGGCGGCGTGATCGCGCAACTCGGCGTCGTGGGCCGCGGCGGTCCAGAACTCCATCAGCATCCGCCACGTCGCGACGTCCGTGGACAGGCCCCGATCGACCATTGCGACCAGCTGCTCCCACGGATCGTCGAACGGCGCCGCGAGCTCCTCCATCGCCGTCACGGCGACCGACGTGGCCTGCCGCAGCGCCTCGATCAACATGTCCTCGCGCGAGCCGAAGTAGTGCTGCAGCGTGCTGACGGCCACGCCCGACGCCTCGGACACGTCGACGAACCGCGTGCCCGCGTAGCCGCGATCGGCCAGCACCGCGACCACGTGGTCGAGCACGAGCGTGCGGCGGGCGCCGCCGGCGCGGCGGGGGCGATGGTCGGCGGGCACGTCCGTACCGTATCACCATACGGTACGGACGTACCGCGCCGCCCGGCCACGACGTCTGCGACGCGCTGCACGCGCGCGCCGCCCGCCGCGCATGACTCGCGATGCGCCTGCACATCGAGTCCCAATTACCGCGGCTCGCGTAGCCTGCGCGCGTGAACCAGCCCGCGCTGGCCGGCGGCCGCACCGCGCTCTACGTGCTTGCGCACGCCGCGATCTGGGCGGCGGCGCTGGCCCCGGTGCTCGTCTCGTTGCCGATCCGGGTGGAGGCGCTGGAGCCGGAGGACACCTCGCAGGCGCTCTCGCTGATCCTCGGCGTCGGCGGGCTGGTCGCGCTCGCGAGCCCGGTGTTCGGCTGGCTCAGCGACCGCACCTACCGCACCCGCGGGACCCGCCGCCCGTGGCTGCTCGGCGGCGCGCTCGTCGCGCTGGCGGGCGCGCTGACGATGGGCGAGGCGCGCTCGATCGCGCCGCTGCTCGCGGGCTGGTGCCTGACGCAGATCGGGTGCAACACGGTGATCGTCTCGTTGATGGCGGTGCTCGTGGACGCCGTCGCGCCCGCGCGGCGCGGCGTCGTGTCCGGGCTGCTGGGCGTCGGCCCGCCGATCGGCGCGGTGCTCGGCACCTGGCTGCTCGACGCGCTCGGCGACTCGCCCCGGCTGCTGTTCCTCGCCCCGGCCCTTGCCGCCGTCGTCGCGGTCGCGCTGTTCGCGTTCACGCTGCCGTCCGCGGTGCCCGCCGCCCCGGCGGCCGCCGGCACCGCGCGAGTGCGTCCCACGCCGGCGCTGGTCTGGGCGTGGCTGAGCCGGCTCGCGTTCTTCTTCGGCGTCGTGATCATCGGCAACTACCAGGCGCTGTTCCTGATCGAGGATCTCGGCCGCTCGCCCGACGACGTGCCGCAGCTGATGGCGATCGCGACGCTGCTCAACACGACGTTCGTGATCGCCGCCAGCCTGGTCACCGGCCGCGCTTCGGACCGGCTGGGCCGCCGCAAGCCGTTCCTGCTCGCCGCCGGGCTCACGTTCGCACTCGGCGCGTGCGTGCTGGTGACGGCGGACTCGTTCCCGGCCTTCGTGCTCGCGGTCAGCATCACCGGGCTCGCGCTCGGCGCCTACGCGGCCGTCGATCTCGCGCTGATCACCGACCTGCTGCGCTCGCGCGAGCAGGACGCGGCGCGCGACCTCGGCGTCTTCAAGCTCGCGAACGGGCTCCCGCAGGTGCTTGCGCCGGCGGTCGCGTCGGTCGCGCTCGTGAGCGGCTACCCGGCGCTGTTCGCCGCCGCCGCGGCGTGCGCGGTCCTGTCCGCGCTCGCCATCACGCGCGTCCTAGAGCTCCGCGCGTGAGCGCACGCCGCGCTTGGCGAACACGTGCGTGAGGTGGTTCTCGACCGTCTTGACGCTGAGCATCAGCTCGGCCGCGATCTCGCGGTTCGTCCGGCCCGCGGCCGCCAGGCGCTCGACGGCGCGCTCGCGCGGGGTGAGCTCGTCGCGAGAGCCGCGCCGGCCGTCGGGGGAGAGCGCCACGCCGCAGGCCTCGAGCTCCACGTTGCACTGGGCGATCCACGGCGCGGCGCCGAGCGCCTCGAACGCGGCCTTGGCCGCAAGCAGCTGCGCCGTCGCCGCGCGCCGCTGCCCGTCGCGGCGCAGCACCTTGCCGTGCTCGAGCGCGATCCGCGCCTGCTCATACGGGTACTCGAGCGGAGCGATCACCGCCTGCGCCTGCGCCAGCGCGCGCAGGGCGCCGTCGCGGTCGCGCCGCAGCCACGCGAGCCGCCCGCGCGCCCGGGCGAGGTTCGCGCGCATCCCCGCGCGGGTGACGGACGGCTCCCAGACTGCGAGGAAGTCCGCGGCGGCGTCGAGCGCGCCCGTGTCCAGCAGCGCCTCCACGTACACGTCGTGCCAGCGGAAGTAGCCGGGGTCGTCGGCGTCACCGGAGCCCGGAGCGGTCACGAGCGGCTCGAGCTCAGCGAGCACGCGCGCCGGCTCCGCGGCGCCGTAGGCGAGCCCGATCCGCCGCGCGGCGACGTGGCTCTCGAACACCGCTTCGACCTGCTCGAGCGCGGCCATGTGCCCCTCCACCTCGTCCCGCTGACCGCGCGCGGCGGGCACGAGCATCGCGACCTGCAGCGCGTGCACCTGTGACGCCGGGTCCATCGCCTCGTTGGCGACCGCGACCGCGAGCTCCGCGTTGACGACGGCCTCGTCCCACTCGCCGAGCAGGAACTGGGCGCGGGCGAGCCGGGCGTAGGTGAGCGCGCCGGGCGTCAGCAGACCGTGCCGGACCATCGGCGGCGCGGCGACCGCGAGGTGCTCGCGCGCCTCGGCGGCGCGGTCGGACGCGAGCAGCAGGCTGCCCGTGACGTCCGCGAGCGGGTAGCCGCCCCCGGCCAGCCGCGCCCCGAGGCGGGCGATGCTGGCTTCGACGACCGCCCACGCCTCCTCGCCGCGCCCCGTCAGGTCGAGCCCGAGTACGAGGCTCCAGGTCGCCAGCGGCACCGTGACGTCGTTGTCGGGCGCGTGCGCGAGCGCGCGCCGGCCCCACTCGACGATCTCGTGCCCACGCATGCGCAGTACCGCCAGGTACGCGCGGCGCTCGGCGAGCTTGGCGGCGAGGACGGGGTCGCGCTCGGTGTCGCACTGCGCCCACGCGCTCGCGAGCAGCGCCTCGGCCTGGTCGCCCTGCCCGAGCGCGATCGCCACGAACGCGAGCACGCCGTCGCGCAGCGCGCTCGGCTCCAGCGCCTCGACCTGGGGGAGGAGCCGCCGCGCGCGCAGCCGGTCGGAGCCGTAGAGGGTGGCCTCGGTCGCCTCCAGCAGCCGCCGCTCGCGCGCGGCCGCGTCCGCGCTCAAGCGGCTGGCCGTGTGGAGCGCGGTCGCGACCGCGGGCCACGAGCCGCGCGCCCGCGCCTCCGCCGCCGAGCGCTCCAGCTCCTCGGCGAGCACGTCGTCGGTGCCGACGGCCGCGGCCACGCGGTGGCGCAGCGCGATCGCGGGCGAGTCCGCCAGCTCCGCCGCGCGCGCGTGCAGCCGCGCGCGCTCCGCGACGCCGAGGCCGTGGTAGACCGCGGCGCGGCTGAGCGGATGGCCGAAGCGCAACGTGCGGTCGGCGAACGTGACCAGGCCGGTGGCGAGCGCGGCGTCCGCGGCCTCCAGCGCGTCCACGCCGGCGATCGCGGCCGCGTGTACGGGGCCGGCGACGGCCAGCGCCTCGAGCAGCCGGCGCCCCGGCGCGGGCGCGGCGGCGACGCGCCGATGCACGAGCGCGGCGTACGAGCGCGGGGCGGGCCAGGTGCCGTCGTCCACGCTCCAGCGCTCCGCCGGCTGCTCGTCCAGCAGCGCCTTCAGGTACAGCGGGCTGCCCGCGGTGTGCGTTTGCAGCGCCCGCGCCACGCGGCGCGAGAGCGTGATGCCGCTCGCCGCCGCCAGCGCCTCGACCTCCGCCTCGCTCAGCGCCTCGACGGTCACGACGGATCCGCGCGCACCGGTGGCCAGCGCCCGCAGCGCCGGTGGCAGCCGGTCCAGCTCGTCGGCGCGGACGGTCAGCACGGTGAGCACGCGCTCGGCGACCAGTCGGCGGACGGCGAACAGGATCGCGCGCAGCGAGCCGGCGTCCACCCAGTGCGCGTCCTCGACGGCGAGGATCACCGGCGCCTCGGACTCGAGCTGGTCGAGCCGGTCCAGCAACTCGCGCCCGGCCTCGAGGTGGTCGCCGCCCACGCCTCGCTGCAGCAGCTGGTCGACGATCCCGAACTCGAGCTCCACCTCGGACTCGACGCCCTCCGCGCGGACCAGGATCGCGTCGCCGGCGTCCCGCAGAAAGCGGTCCAGCAGCGCCGTCTTTCCCATGCCGGCGGCTCCGGCGACGAGCACGACCTGGGGGCTCCCAGCCCGGGACCTCGCCAGCGCGGCGCCCAGGTCGCCGAGCTCCGTCGTGCGCCCGACGAAGGCCTCGCTAGGCACGCGACCCCCCAGACACATCCCTTCGAACCCCCAGTTGGAACGGTGTCACCTCTGTCGCGCGATCTGGGTGGGGTGCGCCATCCTGGCGCTCCTTCTCGGTCAGCACCCACCAAGCATGCACGAAGCCCAAGCCGTTCCCTCCGTCGACTCGACGATCATGCTGCGCGTCCTGCGCACGCTCGCCCAGCATCCCGGGCTCACGCGCGCGGAGATCGCGGCCGGCGTGGGCGCCTCGCGGCCGACCGTGTCCACGGCGCTGCGGCTGCTGGAGGACCGGGGGTTCCTGGAGCAGCGGATCGTGCCGGGGTCGGCGACCGAGCGGCGCACCGGGCGCCCGCCGATGCGGGTCTTCCTGGCCGGGTCGGCGGCGTCGTCGGTCGGCCTGGAGATCACGCGCACTGAGCTGGGCGCCGGCATGTTCGACATCTCCGGGCGGCTGCTGGCCCACGCCCGCCTGCCCGTGCGCGGGGGCGAGAACGGCGAGGCGCTGCTCGACGACGCGGCGGCGCTGGTGCGTGAGCTGCTCGCGCAGAACGCGGGCTCCACGGCGTACGTGCTCGGCGTCGGGGTCGCGGTGGCCGCGCCGATCGACCATGACGGGCACCTCGTGGACGACGTCAGCCTCACGCACTGGCACGGCGTGGATCTGGCCGGCGGGCTGGAGGAGCGGCTGCGCCTGCCCGTCACGATCGAGAACGACGCCAACGCGGCGGCGCTGGCCGAGCACCGCTTCGGCGCGGGGCGCAGCTGCGCGGATCTGCTGTATCTGCGGCTCTCGCCCGGCGTGGGCGCGGGGTTGATCCTCGACAACCGCCTGTACCGCGGGGCGAGCGGGATCGCGGGCGAGCTCGGGCACGTGACCGTGGAGCCGGCCGGCGCGCTGTGCAGCTGCGGCGGGCGCGGGTGCCTGGAGACCGTTGCCAGCCCGCTGGTGCTCGAGGACGAGCTGCGCGGCGTGAAGGGCGGCGCGTGGGCGACGCTCGGCGAGCACGGCGACCGCCATGTGCGTCGGCTGCTCGCGGACGCCGGGCTGGCGGTCGGTACCGCGATCGCGGCCGCGGTCAACCTCTTGAATCCGGCGCGCGTGATCGTGGGCGGGCAGCTCGCCGACGGCGGTCCGGTCCTGTTCGACGCGATCGACGCCGGGCTGGCGCGCGACGCGATCTCCCCGGCGATGGCCCGAGCGCGGGTCGTGCCGGGCGCGCTGGGCGCCCAGGCGCCGGTTCTGGGCGCGGCCACGGCCCTGATCTCGCGCGAGCTCGAGGCGCTCGTGACCCCGGTGGCGGTGGCCTGAGCGCGAGTTCGGTAGACGCTTTCCAGAACCACCCGGCTGGCGGCGGTGCATTCTCTCAGTCACCGACTGAAGTGACACCCTGTGTCACTTTCGAGGGTGAATTCAGGTAAGTAGTGAAAGAAGTCATCTTATGGCCGTAAGACCGGCATAAGTCGTTGACATCGGTGTGTCAAGTGTTAGGTTAACTGCTGGCTGACTGACGTAAGGCAGCCGGCGATTTTCAACCCCAGGACGAGGGCCTGGGCCAGGAGGAGAGTGGATGGTCACACGACGTGCTTCCGGCGCGCGGCTTCGGCGTGCCGGCGTTACGTGCGCGGTGGCGCTCGCGGGTTTGACCGCGGTCGCCCCGTCAGCTGCACACGCACAGGGCCCCGGTGACGGCAAGCGGGTGATGCTCTACACGGGCACCACCGGTTTCCGTCACACCGACGGCATCAACAACGGCCGGCCCGTGATCCAGGCCAAGCTCACCGAGCTCGGGTACACGGTCGACTGGGAGGACTGCAGCGCGCGGTCGGCGGCGGGCGTCGAGCCCACGGCCAACAACTGCAACCACGCGCAGAAGAACCCGCGCATCTTCAGCGCCGAGAACCTCGCGCGCTACGACGCCATCGTGTTCTTGAACATGTCATGGTCGTGGAACACCAACAACCCCGGCCCGCTGCTCGACCAGGACGCGCAGAAGAACGCGCTGATCGGCTTCGTGCAGAACGGCGGTGGCATCGCCTCCATCCACAACGCGACCGACGCCGGTGCCGGCAAATCGGTGTGGGACTGGTGGGACGGCGGCCCGAACTCGGTGATCGGCACCACGATGCCCGGTCACTCACGCAACAGCACCACGACGAACCTCGCCACGGTGCAGACGGCCGACAACAACCACCTCTCGACGCGCGATCTGCCTGACACATGGCAGATCGGCGACGAGCACTACAACTACCTCAACAACGTCCGCGGTGGACACCACGTGCTCGCCACGCTCGACGAGCGCACGTATGACCCGGGCGTCAACGCCCGTGGGCAGGACCACCCGATCACGTACTGCAAGCTCTACGACGGCAGCAACGTCAACGACGGCACGGCGACCACGCGCGCGTACCGTGACGGTCGCACCTGGGTCACCGGCATGGGCCACAACGGCATCCGGTACACCGAGAACGACGGCAACAACGACATGGTCAAGATGATGGTCGGCGGCATCCGCTGGGTCGCCGGCGAGGGCCGCAAGTCCGACTGCTCGGGCACCGTGTGGTCGAGCTTCTCGCGCCAGGTGCTCGTCTCCGACGCCATCAATCCGATCGGCATCGACGTGGCCCCGGACGGCAAGGTCTACTGGTCCGAGATCGGCCAGCCCATGGGCCTGGAGTCCACCGGCTACATCAAGATGCACGACCCGAAGGGCGAGCCGAACAACAAGACCACGGTCGCCTCGATCCCGACGCGCGCCGACCACGGCTCCTCCGAGGACGGTGTCCTCGGCATGTCCCTGCAGCCCGGCTTCGACCTCACCAAGCCGGACAAGCGGCACGTCTTCGTCTACTACTCCCCGCGCAACCCGGCATGGCCCATGGAGGGCAACGTCCAGGTCGTCGGCTACAACCAGATCAGCCGCTTCACCCTCACCGAGGACGGCTCGGCGGTCATGCCGGGCTCCGAGCGCGTGATCCTGCGCGTCCCCAAGGCCAAGATCGTCGGCGCGCCGTCCGGCCACCCGGGCGGCCCGACCAACGGCGGCCCCGGCCACGTCGGCGGCGCCGGCCTGGACTTCGACTCGGCGGGCAACCTGTACCTGGGCATCGGTGACGACGTGTCCCCGAACGCCACGGGCCACGACCGCTTCCAGCCGATGGACTACCGCTCGGCCGAGCGCTGGGACGCCCGCAAGACCTCCGCCAACACCGCGGACCTCCGCGGCAAGGTGCTCCGCATCGCGCCGAAGATGGGCGAGATCGCGGCGGACGCGGCGCCCGAGCTGGGCGCCACCTACGACGTGCCGGAGGGCAACCTGTTCCCGGTCGGCTCGGCGAACGCGCGGCCCGAGATCTACGCGATGGGCTTCCGCCAGCCGTTCACGCTGCACACGGACCCGGCGAACCCGGGCCTGGTGGGCGTGGGCGAGTACTGCAACGACGCTCGTACCGACCGCGAGGATCGCGGCTTCGCCGGCGTCTGCGAGTGGAACCTGGTGGACAAGCCCGCGAACCACGGCTGGCCGTTCTGCGCCGGCGACAACTCGGCCCCGAACACGGCGACGCGCTGGGACTACCAGAACGCGCGCTCGACGGGCCAGAAGTACGACTGCTCGCTCGACCAGATCCCGTCCGACATCAACTGGGCGCCCGAGGGCCAGGCTCCGGCGCCGGCCACGTTCCAGGGCCGTCACCAGATCCCCAAGCCCGAGAAGGCGACGATCTGGAAGAAGTACGACGAGGCCACGGCCGGCAAGCAGAACCCCGCCGACTTCGGTGACCTCGGCAAGGGCGGCATGCAGCCGATCGCCGGCCCGATCTACCGCTACGACGCCTCCTCGGCGTCCGCCGGCGCGTTCCCGCGCTACTACGACGGCGCGTGGCTGATCAACAACCGCGGCACCAACGACGGCTTCTGGAAGGAAGTCCGCCTGCGGCAGGACAACAACCAGATGCTGCGCGTCAACGACTGGCTGCCGCCCAACGCGGCCGGCTCGGACACGGCCAGCCTCAACAGCATGGTGATCGGCACGCAGTTCGGTGCCGACGGCGCGCTGTACATGTCCCGCTACGCCGTCGGCTGCTGCCGCAACAACAACACGATCCCGACGCAGATCGTGAAGATCTCGTTCAACGTCTACGACGAGACGACGGCGCCGAGCGCCACGGCCGAGCTCGACCCGGCTCTGCCGGGTGAGGGCCGCGCCTATCCGGGCCCGGTCACGGTCAAGCTCAACGCGACGGACGCCGCCGCCGAGGGTGACGCCAACCCGGTCTCCGGCCTCGCCGGCATCGAGTACCGCAGCGTCAAGGACGGCGTCGCCGGCGATTGGACGACGCTCTCGAACGCCGCGGGCGGCAACACGTTCGCCGGCTCGGCGCGCATCGAGGGCCAGGGCGCGTACAGGATCGAGTACCGCGCGATCGACAAGGCGGGCAACCGCAGCGCGGTCAAGACGATCGCGTTCAGCATCATCCACCCGGTCGACGTGGAGGGCAACGTCACGGCCACGGTCCCGACCGTGCTCGGCCTGACGTTGTCGGCGCCGACGACGCTCGGCGCGTTCACGCCGGGCGTGACCAAGGACTACGCGACGGAGACCAAGGCGCGGGTGACCGTGACCACGGGCGACGCCGCGCTGTCGGTCGTCGATCGCGCGAGCGAGAACGCCGGCCGCATGGTCAACGGGTCCGTGGCGCTGCCGCGGCCGCTCGAGGTGAGCGCCGCGGGCGGGGCCTTCAGCCCGATCAGCGGCTCGCCGGTCCTGCTCAAGAGCTGGACCGCGCCGACCTCGATCGAGGACGTGCCGGTGACCGTGAAGCAGTCGATCCTGGAGACCGACCCGCTGCGGGCCGGCACCTACGGGAAGACGCTGACCTTCACGTTGTCGACGACCACCCCGTAGCAGCCCGGTGAACCCCGCGTCCCGGCTTGCCGCCGGGGCGCGGGGCTCCCGCTCGACTTTTCGACAGGAGACGTACTTGAGACCGCAGTACTTGCCGTGGCTGGTCGGCGCGTTGCTCGTCGCCCTCCCGGCTCCCGCCTTCGCGCAGACGGGCCCGACGCCGTCGGCGACGTTCACGCTCGGCGACGACTTCTTCCAGGACGCCGCGGGCGGGACGGGCGACACCGTCGTCAACATCGCCGCCGGGCAGTCCGTGACGTGGCGCTCGCCCGTCGCCCCGAACAACCTCCAGGGGCACAGCGTCGACTTCTATCCCGAAAGCCCGAAGCCGTCGGTGTGCAACCAGACGGTCAAGACCGCCGATCCCGTGATCGCGCAGTTCGTCCCGCTCGACACCGACGGCGCGCCGCCGATGCCGGGCTTCCCGCAGCCGGCAGGCTGGGAGGGCTACTGCACGTTTCCCGCCGAGGGCACGTACCGGTTCTTCTGCCCGGCGCACGGCGGCATGGTCGGCTCGGTCGTGGTGACGACCGGGACGACGCCGACGCCGACGCCGACCGCGACGCCCACAGTGACGCCGACCGCGACGCCCACGGCGACCCCGACGGCCACGCCCACCCCGACGCCGACCGCGACGCCCACGGCGACCCCGACGGCCACGCCCACCCCGACGCCGACCGCGACACCGACCGCGACGCCCACGGCGACCCCGACGGCCACGCCCACCGCCACGCCCACAGTCGTCCCGACGGCCACGCCGACGGTCACCCCGACGGCCACGCCGGGCCCCGAGGTCGACCACACGTTCACCGCGACGGTCCCGACCGTCCTCTCGCTCGACCTCAAGACGACGACGGCCAACCTCGGCGCGATCGTCCCGGGCGTGAGCAACGTGTACGAGGCGTCGATCATGGCGACCGTCACGAGCACCGCGGGTGAGGCGACGCTCTCGGTCGCCGACGGGTCAGACGGCAGCGGCAAGCTCACCAACGGCGCCAACCGGCTGCCCAAACCGCTGGAGGTCAAGGCGGCCAACGCGGCGCAGCCCGGCGGCGCGTTCGCCCCGCTCGGCGCAAGCCCGGTGGCGCTGCTGCACTACCCGACCCAGGTCGCGGGCGACCAGGTGACGATCAGCCTCCGCCAGCCCGTCGCGGCCGAGGACCCGCTGCGCGCCGGCGCCTACGCCAAGCGCGTGGTCTTCACGCTCTCGACCACGACGCCGTAACCGATGTCGGTGGGCGCCCACGTACCCCAGCGGGCGTCCACCGACATCACCCCCGGCTATCTTCGAGCGGCATGGGCGGCCGTTCGATCCTGATCGCCGCGGTGAGCGGCGCATGCCTGTTCGCGCTCGGGCACACGCCCGCGAGCGCGTCCACCGTCGTCTTCCAGTGCGCGGAGGCGGTGTGCGCCGTCGACCCGGACACGGGTGAGAAGCCGCGCCAGCTCGCGCCCGCGGGCCGCGTCGCGGGCGTCACGCGCGACGGTGTGACGGCGTCCTGGGTGGATCCCTCCGGCGCGCTCGTCAAGGCGCCGGTGGCGGGCGGCGCGCCCGCGCCGATCGGCTTCAACGGATCGGTGGTCAACCAGCCGCTGATGTCCCCGGACGGCTCGCGCTACCTCTGGTGGTACAACGGCCCCGACGGGTTCGGCGGGCTCAACGCGGTGTGGGTGCGCCGGCTCACGGTCGGCGCGGCCGAGAGCGAGGGCGTCGGCTTCTGCTCGTACTGCGTGATCTCGCACGGCTGGCTCGGCAACACCGCGATCGGTGCGCTGCCCGCGGACACGCGCCCCGGCGAGCCGTCGAAGGTGTGCACGATGGCGAGCCCGGCCGAGGCGCCGCAGGTCTCCGGCACGTGCGTGGCGCCAATCGCGGCCGACACGCGCGGCGGCGTCGGCTTCCCGGGCGCGAACGCTGCCGGCACCGAGCTCGTGGCCGTGCTCACGCCGGGGGAGGGGACCGGCATCAAGGGCAGGATCGTCCGCTACTCGCTCGCGAACGGCGCGGCGATGGGCGACGTCACCGCCGGCACGACGGACACGACGCCCGTGTTCTCGCCCGAGGGCGACCGCGTCGCGTTCGACCGCGACGGCCAGATCGTGATCAAGGACCTGACCGGCGCGGGCACCGAGCGCGTGCTGGCGGCCGGCTCCTACCCGCACTGGGGTGGGGCGCGGACCGTCGTGGGGCCGGCGCTGCGCTCGAGCTCGCTGCGCTACCGGGGTGGGAAGATCGCCGTGCGCGTCGCCTGCACGGGCACCGCGACCTGCCGCGGCACGCTCCGCATCAAGCGCGGCAAGACGACCGTCGGCTCGCGCGCCTACCGCGTCGCCGGCGGCAGGTCCGGCACGGTCACGGTCAAGCCGTCACGGCGCGGCGGGCGAGCGCTGGGCTCGCGCCGCTCGCAGACCGTGTCCGTGCAGCTGAAGCCGTCCACCGGCGAAGCGGTCACCAAGTCGCTCAAGCTCCGGCGCTAGTAGGCGGCAGCTGACTCCTCGCCGCGGCCCAGCGCGGTCATCATCGTCCGCGCCTGGGTCTCGATCCCGCCCAGGGCGGCTTCCAGCGCCGCGAAGTTGCCCTCGAAGGTCCTGAGCTGCTCGATCGCGCTCACGAGCGGCTCGGCCTCCTCGTCCGGGAACCGGAACCGCTGGTAGCCGTGCACCGGCCGCTCGCGGTGGGCGACGATCTGCGCGACCTGCTGCTGCAGGCCCGCGGCGTCGGTCCCGAAGCCGGCTCGCGCGCCGTTGCCCATCGCCAGCACTTCGCGCACGGCCGAGGTCACGGTCATCACGGTGGCGAACCGCTCCTTGCCCTTGCCGGGCGCCGACCTCGCCGCCTTGGGGTCGCGCTGTGCGGCCTCGTCGAGCTGCTGGCCGAGCAGCAGGTACGCGCCCTGGCGCGCGTGCAGACGGTTCTTGAGCGCGCGGGCGTGGTGCTCGAACGCGTCGACCGCGGCGCTGAATGTCTGCAGCGCCTGCGACACGCCGAGCGACTCCGCCACGGCCCGGTGGCCGGCGACCTCGTTCTCCAGCGTCTGGAGGTGCCTGCGGATCTTCTTGAGCTCGTCGAAGTAGTAGATCTGCGCGGCGGTCTCCATCACGTCGCCGGCACTCGTCGGGACGCTCAGGCCGGTCGCACCGGAGGCCGCGGCGTACGCCTCCTGCGCGCCCGCCGGGACGCCGCCCTCGCCGACCGTCAGCGAGAAGGTCAGCGGGTCGCGCGAGACGCCGGGCGCGCCCACGCCGTCCATCGCGCCGCGCAACCCGCCGCCCTCGGTCGCGCCCGTCACCCCGACGCCCATCACGGCCATCGACACGTCGATGGCCTGCCCGACCTGCTTCCAGGTACCGATGTTCGTCTCGATCTGGCTCTGGCGCTGCGCGTCCGCTGCACCCTCCTGCTGGACCTCGGCGGCGCGATCGAGCACGAGCGTGCGCTGCACGCCCGTCCAGGCGGCCGCCATTGTGGTCTGCGCCACCGTCAGCTCGCCGGTCGCGTCCGCGACCTGCTGGTCGGCCGCGGGCACGCTGAGCGCGCCCGCGCTGCCCTTGAGCTGCGTCTTCTCCGCGACCGCCTGCGCCTCCTTGAGGCTGTCGATCACGGCCGTGCTCATCGCTTCGGGCGAGCTGACGCCGAGCATCTCCTGCATCGCCTCCAGCCGGGCCAGCGAGACGAACATCTGGTTCGCGCGCGGCACGCCGGCGTTGAACCGCTCGCACAAGCGCTGCTCGGTCGCGCGGTCGCCGATCAGCTGCTCGACGTGCTTGCCGCAGTCCGTGGCGCGCTCGGTCCACACCTGCGTGAAGTGCGGGAACGTGGCGTCGCCGGCTTCCTCGCGCGCCTGCTGCTCGTGGCCGGAACGCGTGCGGATCTGCGCGTCCAGCGTGGCCACGTGCGGACGCACGGTCGAGAGATGGGAGTCCTGGTAGTAGGCCAGCGACCGGCCGGAGGCGGCGGGCACCGCCTCCAGCATCTGCAGCGTCCAGCCCTTGTCGCCGGGCGCGAGCGTGTCGTTCTCCGCGGCGGCGGGCCCGGGCAGGTAGGTCACGTCGCGGCCGTCGCCGCCGACGCTGGCCGTGGCGTCGGGCGCCTTGAAGCGCGCCAGCATCCGGCTCACCGCCGCGTTGCCCGCGCCCTGCTGGAGGGCGAGCAGCGAGTGCGGCGCCAGCCCCGGGCGCACCGGGTCCAGCACGGCCGTCTCGCCCCGCGGCGCGGTCCGCCCTTCCTGCTGCTCGTCACGCGCGCGCTCGGCGCGCCAGGGGTCTGCCCTCACGGTGGTCCTCTCGCCGGGTGGTCATGACCCAAGACGCACGCCGCGCCCGTCGCCTTACGGCGCTGCGAGGATGTGCCGCCCATGGATCGCACGCTCGCCGCCAACGCGCGCCGGAACGCGAACGGCGGGCTGCGCCGGCTGTGGCGCTGGCGCTCGGCGCGCGACGCCGCGTGGACGCTGCTCGACCGCCACGTCGCCCGCGGCGCCACGGTGGCCGTCGTGGGCGCGGGCAACGGGCACGACCTGCCGCTGCGCCGGCTCGGCCGCCGCGCGGGGCGCCTGGATCTGATCGACCTGGACGCCGCGGCGCTGCGCGGCACCCAGCGCCGGCTGTTGCTCACCGGCGTGCGCGCCCGGACGATCACGCAGGACGTGACGGGCGGCGCGGCCGAGGCGATCGTCCGCGCCGTCGTCGGGGGCCGGTCGGTGCGGGTGCCGCCGGCGCCGCAGACGATCGGACGCCCGCCGTACGACGTCGTGATCGCCGACCAGTTCCTGAGCCAGCTGCTCTATCCGGCGCTGTCGGACTCGCAGCTGAGCCGTCGCTTCCAGGCCGCGGCGCTGCGTGCGCACGGCCAGTCGCTGACCAACGCGGTGGTGCGCGACCTGCTGATCGCCGGCGCGCTGGTGGTCCTGATCGAGGACGTGCTGGGCTGGTGGGAAGGCCACGTCCAGCCGTTCACGCTCGAGGAGGTGCTGGCTGCGCCGGAACCGCTGGGGCTGATGGAACGAGGCCGCCAGCCGCGCGGGTGCGACGGGCGGGCGGCGCTCGCGGCGGCGGGCGCGCAGGTCGTCGACCGCGCCGTCTGGCAGTGGCCGTTCCGGGACGGCACGGACTATCTCGTATGCGCGACCGTCGCCGTCAGCGGTTGAGGCTCACCCCTGCGGGACGACGGTCGGCGACGGCGTGGGTGTCGGCGTCGGCGAGGCACTGCCTTGCCGCTGGCTCTTGGGGATGATCGGCGCGTACAGGTAACCCGGGGTCGCGCCGTGCCCGTGTACGTCCAGGTCAGAGATCTCCGCGCGCGGCTGCTGCTTGCGCTTGGCCGACGGTGACGGCGTGGCGGTCCACACTGGCGTGGCGGTCCCCGTGGGCGTGAGCCGCGCGACGACCGTGGCGGTGGGCGTGGGCTCCGGTTTGCGCGGCTTGGAGGCCTTGCGCGGCTTCTCCCGCTTGGCGGGCGGGGTCGCGGTCGGCGTCGGGGTGGCCGTCGCGGTCGGGACGAGCGAGGGCAGCGCGGCCGTGATGACCGGCGCGCTCGCCGTCGCGCCCGCGCCGAGGGTCATGCAGGCCGCGGCGCACATCTTCGCCGCGCCGATCTGCGCCTCCCACGCCGGGTTGAACGCGATCAGGTCGCGCAGCTTGTCGCGCAGCGCGGCGGTGCGGATGATCAAGCCGACCGGCAGCAACACCGCGACGCGCCGGTGGCGCCGGATCGAGCTGTGCAGCTTCGCGCACGGGCGACAGGACTTCAGGTGCAGCGTCACCAGCCCGGAGAGGCGCACGCCGCGCGCGGCCGCCGCCTCCATCTCGACCCGCGCGTCGTCGCAGGCGAGGTCCACCGCCGCGAGCCGATGGTGCAGCGAGCGCCGCGAGCGGGCGACGATCGTGCGGGCGACGTCGGCGGGCACGTCGAGCACCGAGCCGATCTCCGCGGCCGAGCGGCCCTCGAGCACGCTCAGCTTGAGCGCCTGGCGCTGGCGCTCGGGCAGTTCGCGCATCGCCCTCACCACGCGGCCGAGCTCGTGCGCCTGCAGCACACGCGCCGCGGGGTCGTCACCCGGCCGGCCGGCGACCGCCGCGTCGAGCGGGACGGCGTGACGCTCGCGGCGCGTGAGGTCGGACGCGCGCCGCCACGCGATCGTCGTCAGCCACGCGCGCACATCGGCCGGGCGCGTGCCGCCGACCAGCGCGCGGTGCGCGGACAGCAAGGCCTCCTGCACCGCGTCCTCGGCCAGCTGCGGCCGGAAGCGTTGCGCCACGTAGTGCCGCAGGTGGTCCTGGTGGCGGGCCACGAGCTCGGCGAACGCCTGCTCATCGCCCGCGCCCGCCCGCGCCGCGAGCTTGCGGTCGTGTCGATGGTCCTCTGACATCCACCCGGAGGACGCACGGCCGGCCGCAACGTGTCACGTCTTCGAAAATGTTCTGAACCCGCGACCCGCCGTCGATCGGGCGGCGACCTGGGGGCCATGCGAATCCACACGCTTGCCGCCGTCGCGGCCACCGCTCTGCTCGCTTCGGCCGGCGTCGCGGACGCCCGTGAGCCGAGCTACTCGCCCGTTCAGACCGAGATCGTCATCTCGGACGCCGACAGCACCGCCGTCAAGACCCTCTCCTGCGAGTGGACGGACCCGCAGCCGGAGGACATGAAGTGCATCCGCTTCAACGGCGATCCGCAGACCGCGTTCCGCGAGATCGAGAAGGCGGACGGCGTCCGCGCCGACGTGACGACCCAGTCCAAGTACGGCCGGTCGAAGACCACCTACTCGCGCCGCGGCGACAACACCTGGCTCGTGCGCATCAGCCGCGCCGGCCTGCCGTTCGAGACCGGCTTCGTGTGCACGTCCGACGGCCAGAACTGCGAGGAGTGGACCACGATGGGCGGCAAGTCCGCGCGCAAGGCGGTCAAGGCCGCCGCGGCCAGGCTCTAGACGAGGCTTCGGGCCCGGCCTCGCGGATCGAGGCCGGGCCCGCAAGGCTCACCAGCTCTGGTCGCCGACGATCTGCCGCGTTGCGACGTTGAGCCGGTTCCAGACGTTGATCGAGGCGATGTCGAGCACGAGCGCGCCGAGCTGGGTCTCGTCGAAATGCTCGGCGGCGGCGTCCCAGACCTCGTCCGGGACCGGGTCGGCCTTGTCGGCCATGCGCGTCAGCGACTCGGTCAGCGCCAGCGCGGCGCGCTCGGCGTCGCTGAACACGCGGGTCTCGCGCCAGGCGCCGACCGACCACACGCGCTCCTCGCTCTCGCCGGCCTTGCGCAGCGCCTTGGCGTGCATGTCCACGCACACGCTGCAGCCGTTGATCTGGCTCGCGCGCAGGTGGACGAGCTCGCGGTTGATCGGCAGGCGGGCGCGGTCGATCGCCTTCGAGACGGCCTGCAGGCCTTCCATCGCGCCTTCGACGGCGAACGCCGGGTTGATCATGCGGGCGGTGAGCAGCATGGGGAGCTCCTTGGTCACATCGTGGGGTTGGGCTCGGTCATGGCCTTGACCGACCGAATCGCGAGGATGTGACGAGATGGACGAATTCGAAGCGCACCGGCCGCGCCTGCACGCCCTGGCGACGCGCATGCTGGGCTCGCCGGCGGAGGCCGACGACGCGCTGCAGGAGGCGTGGCTGCGCGTCGACCGGGCGGGCACGGACGGCATCGACAACGTGGGCGGCTGGCTCACGACGGTCGTCTCGCGCGTGTGCCTGACGATGCTCGACTCGCGCAAGCGGCGGCGGGAGGAGGCGCTGGAGGAAGGGCGGCTGCCGGACCCGGTGATCACACGCGCGCCGGACCCGGAGAGCGTGGCGCTGGCCGCGGATGCGGTCGGGGCGGCGCTGCTCGTGGTGCTGGAGACGCTGCAGCCCGCGGAGCGGCTGGCGTTCGTCCTGCACGACCTGTTCGCGGTGCCGTTCGAGGACATCGCGCCGATCGTGGACCGCTCCCCGGCGGCGGCGCGGCAGCTCGCGTCCCGGGCGCGGCGGCGCGTGCACGGCGCCGACCCGGACGCGCCGACCGCCGACCGGGAGATCGTCGAGGCGTTCCTGGCCGCGGCGCACGACGGCGACTTCGCGGCGCTGCTGGAGCTGCTCGATCCCCAGGTCGTCCTGCGCGCGGACGATGGCGTCGGCGCGCTGCGCATGCTCGAGGGCGCGCACGCGGTCGCCGAGAGCGCGACGTTCTTCGCGGGCACGCGCGAGGCGCACCCCGCGATCGTCGACGGCGCCGCGGGCTTCGTCGCCACCGAGGACGGCGTGCCCGTCGCGGTGCTCGCGTTCACGATCCGCGCCGGCCGGATCGTCGCCATCGACGGGCTCAGCGACCGGGAGCGGATTGCAAGACTGCGCCTGTGAGGGGCATCTCCTATCTCGCCGACCAGGTGCGCGAGGCGGACGTGCGCCGGGACCTGACCGTGATCCGCGAAGAGCTGCTCTGCGACGCGGTGTCGCTGAAGGCCAACGACGCCGACCGTCAGCTCGCGGCCGCCGCGGTGGCGCTGGAGCTCGGGCTCGACGTGTGGATCGAGGCCCAGCAGGAGAACCAGCGCGACGGCCTGGAGCACCTCGAGCGGGTGGCGGTCGGAGCCGAGCGGCTGCGCGTGCACTATCCGGGGCGCGTGACGCTCCTCGTCGGCAACGAGTACTCACTGCTCACGCGCGGGATCGTCCCCGGGTCGTTCACGCTCGCACGGTTGTGGCTCATCCTGCGCGCGGGACCGCTGCTGCGGCGCCGGATCACGCGCCGGCTGGGACGGCGGCTCGCGGCGGCGCGAACGGTCGCGCGGGCGGCCTTCGGCGGTCCGGTGACCTACGCCGCCGCGCTGTGGGAGCACGTGGACTGGACCGAGTTCGACGTGGTCGCGGTCAACCTGTACCGGATCGGTCCGGACGCGGAGGCCTACGCCGCGCGCGTACGGGCGCTCGTCGCGCGCTCGGAGAAGCCGGTCGTGATCACGGAGTTCGGCTGCGGCTGCTTCCGCGGCGCCGAGCTCGCCGGACCCGGCTCCTTCCAGGTCGTCAACTGGTTCCGGTCCCCGCCGCGGGTGAAGGCCGGGCTCGTCCGCGATGAGCAGGTGCAGGCGCGCTATCTGCGCGACCTGCTCGACGTCTTCGACGCGAGCGGCGTGCACGGAAGCTTCGTCTTCACGTTCGTGATGCCGGAGTTCCCGCATGACCCGGACCCGGTGCGCGACCTCGACATGGCGGGCTTCGGGATGGTGAAGGTGATGGCGGACGGGTGGGAGCGCAAGGCGGCGTTCGAGGCGCTCAGGGCCGCGAACGCACGACCCAGGTCTGGCCCCGGTCGCGGGAGTGCATGACCACGCCGTCGTGCAGCGCGGCGAGCAGCTCCCCCGGTGCGCCCTGATCGAACGCGGCGGGCTGGCCGCCGATGTTGCCCGCCGGGCGCCAGCGGTTCTCCGTTCGCTCGTGGTGGACCTGGCCTTCGAGGTCGAGCAGCGTCACGCCGTCCTCGGTCCAGGCCAGGTGGCCGGGGCCAGGCGCCTCGACCGGCTCCCACGTGCGACCGCCGTCGCCGGAGCGGTGTAGGCCCCGTTCGCCGGAGGCGATCAGCCGTTGCGGGTCGTCCGGGGCGAGCGCGAGTGAGATCAGCGGCTCCGGCGCGGTCAGCGGGTCCCAGCTGCGGCCGCCGTCGGCGCTGGTGAGAAAGCGCGGCTCACGGGTGGCGAAGTCGGACCCGAAGCCGTAGATCCGCTCGCCCGCGGACTCGAGCACGTGGAAGTCGACTTCGCCGTGCAGGGACACCGGCTGCCAGCTGCGGCCGGCGTCCTTGGACTCGATCAGGCCGAGGTACGGCGGAAGGTCGGTGTCCGACGGGTCTGGGTGGCCGGAGCCGAGGAAGTGGTCCGGCCCGACGATCGCGAACCCCATCGTGTCCTGGGAGGAGTCGCCGATCCGCTGTGCGCGGTCGGCGTCCGGCGCGACGCTGAACAGGCCCGTGTGGGTGGCGATCAGTGTGGAACCGTCGGCGGGGTTTACGCCCAGGCCGTGGATGTGGACCGGGCCGGCGTCGGCGGGCGGCGCCTGGGCGGACGAGTCGGTGGGCGCGGGCTCCTCACCGCACGCCGCGATGCACGCGCTCACGGCGAGCGCGCCGAGCCACGTGATGACGCGCCGCCGCATGAGGTCCCATCCTAAGGCGCTTGAACCGGTACCGGACCCTGATCGCGATCCGCGGCGTGCGCGCGCCGCTGCTGGCCTCCACGCTGGGCTCGGTCCCGATCGGCATGTACGGGCTGGCGATCCTGCTGCTCGTGCGCGACTCCGGCAGCTCGTACGGCGCGGCCGGGCTCGTGGTGGGCGCGTTCAGCCTGGCCAACGCGTTCGGCGCCGTCGCGCAGGGACGGCTCATGGACCGCTTCGGGCAGACGGGCGTGCTGCGGGTGGCGGCGGCCGGGCATCTGCCGGCGCTGGCTGCGCTGGTCCTCGCAGCCACGGCGGGCGCGCCCGTGTGGCTGCTGGCGCTGCTGGCGCTGTCCGGCGGCGCGACGCTCCCGCAGCTGCCGGCCGCTATGCGCTCGCTGTGGAACATGCTGGTGGCCGACCCGGAGCTGCGGGCGTCGGCGTACGCGCTGGTCGCGGTCGTGTTCGAGGTGGCCGTGGTGACGGCGCCCGCGGTCGCGGCGGGGATCTCCGCGGTCGCTTCGCCGGAAGTCGCGGTGCTGGTGGCGGGCGGGCTGGGCGTCGGCTCGTCGCTCGCGTTCACTGGCACGGGCGCTTCGCGGGGGTGGCGCGGGACGCCGCACGACGTGGGGTGGCTCGGCCCGCTCGGCGCGCCCGGGATGCGGACCGTGTTCGCGGTGCTGGTCGCGTTCGGGATGGCGGTCGGGATCGTGCAGGTCGCCGTGCCGGCCTACGCGGACGCGCGCGGGGCGGCGGAGACGGGCGGTGTGCTGCTCGCGGCGCTGTCGGCCGGCGCGCTCGTGGGCGGGCTGATCTACGGCGCGCGCACGTGGCCGGGCGCGCTGCCGGCCCGCTTCCCGGCGCTGCTGCTCGGGCTCGGAGGGGGCTTCGCGCTGCTCGCGGTGGCGGACTCGAACGTGGTGCTGGCAGCGGTGCTGCTCGTGTGCGGGCTGCTGATGGCGCCGACGACCGTGGTGGGCTCGACGCTGCTGGACACCGTCGCGCCCGCCGGCACGGTGACCGAGGCGTTCGCGGCGATGGTGATGGGGATCGTCGCCGGGATGGCGGTCGGCAACGCGCTCGGCGGGGCGCTGGTCGAGAGCGCGTCGTTCGAGGCCGCCGCGCTCGTGGCGGGCACCGCGGCGGCGGTGGGTGCGGCGGTCGCGCTGCTCCGACGCTCGACGCTGATCGGTTAGCGTTGCGGCCATGAACCACCTCGCGATCCCGGTCCGCGACCAGGCGCGCTCGCAACGGTTCTACGAGGCCTACTTCGGGTTCGGCGCCCGCCCCGCGCGCCTGTACGACGACAGCGTGCTGATGCTCTACACGGCCGACGGGTTCGCGCTCGCGCTCGGGCCGAGCGAAGGGCCGATCGAGCCGCCCACGTGGATGCACTTCGGCGTCGCGCTGGACAGCCGCGCGGCGGTCCTCGCGCACCGGACGCGGCTGGAAGCGGACGGCGTCGAGCTCGTCGAGGCGTTCGACGAGCCCGACTACGTCAGCGTCAAGTGCCGTGACCCCGACGGCTACATCGTCGAGGCCTACTGGGAACCTATGCCGTCTTGAGCAGGCCGCCGTCGACCACGAGATCGGTGCCGGTGGTGCTCGCCGAACGCGGCGAGACGAGGTAGGCGACGGCGTCCGCGATCTCCTGCGGGTCCGCGAGCCGGCCGGTCGAGATCGACATCATCTGCGGCCCGACGGTG
This sequence comes from Solirubrobacter deserti, assembly GCF_003344625.1. Taxonomy (GTDB): domain Bacteria; phylum Actinomycetota; class Thermoleophilia; order Solirubrobacterales; family Solirubrobacteraceae; genus Solirubrobacter; species Solirubrobacter deserti. Next base: position 47,495 of record NZ_QPKJ02000002.1, read on the forward strand.
CTCAGGACCGCTTCGGCGTCGGCGCCCACCATCGCGCCGAAGCGCTCCGCCGCGCCGCCGGGCGCCGTCCACCACGGCGTGAGCACGGGGCCGGGGGAGACCGTGTTCACGCGCACGCCCTGTGGTGCGAACTCCTCGCTCAGCGCCGTGCTCAGGTTCGTGAGCGCCGCCTTGGCCGCCGAGTACTCGACGTTGAACGGCGACGGCTGACGCGCGTTGGCCGAGGAGACGTTGACGATCGCGCCGCCGGTCTCGACCAGCACCGGGAGCGCGGCGCGGCAGAGTCGGACGACCGCGTGCAGGTTGAGCTCGAAGATGCCGTGCCAGTCGTCGTCGCCGCGGCTCAGGAAGCCGGCGTGCGGGAGCGGGCTGCCGGGGACCGGGCCGCCCGCGTTGTTGACGACCGCGTCGAGGCGCCCGTAGGTGTCCAGCGCCGCGGCGACGAGCTGGGCGGGCGCTTCGGGCTCGGTGAGATCGACCGCCACGTGCAGCGCGTCGGGCTCGGGACAGTCGCCGCGGGAAGCCGCGACGACGCGCATGCCCTCGGCGAGCAGCGTCCGCGTGATCGCGAGCCCGATGCCCTTCGAGGCGCCGGTGACGACGGCGACTTGGCCGTTCAGTTGCAGATCCATGCCCAGACAACGCGGCGGATGAGGGATCTGTGAGTCATCCGCGGGGTCCACCGGGTACGGTGCAGCGCGATGAGCGCCGGACTTGCTGCCCTCCTTGATGACGTTGCCATGATCGCCCGCCTCGCGGCGGCCTCCGTCGATGACGTCGCCGCCGGCGCCGGCCGCGCGAGCATGAAGGCCGCCGGCGTGATCGTCGACGACGCCGCCGTCACCCCGCGTTACGTGCAGGGCTTCAAGCCCAACCGCGAGCTGCCGGTGATCCGCAAGATCGCGGTCGGCTCGCTGCGCAACAAGCTCCTGTTCATCCTGCCCGCGGCGCTGCTGCTCAGCCAGTTCCTGCCGTGGCTGCTGACGCCGATCCTGATGATCGGCGGCACCTATCTGTGCTTCGAGGGCGCCGAGAAGCTGTGGGAGCTGGTGCACCCGCACGAGCACGGGCACGAGGAGGACGCGCCGGCCGCCGAGGTCGGCCCCGAGGAGGAGAAGAAGCTCGTCGGCGGTGCGATCCGGACGGACTTCATCCTCTCCGCCGAGATCATGGTCATCGCGCTCAACGAGGTCGAGAACGAGCCGTTCGTCTCGCGCGCGCTGATCCTGGTCTTCGTCGCGATCGCGATCACGGTCGGCGTCTACGGCGTCGTCGCGCTGATCGTCAAGATGGACGACGTCGGCCTCAAGCTCGCCCAGCGCGGCGGCGGCACCGAGTCGCTCGGCCGCGGGCTCGTCAAGGCGATGCCGATCGTCCTCTCGGTGCTGTCGAAGGTCGGCATCATCGCGATGCTCTGGGTCGGCGGCCACATCCTGCTCGTCGGCCTGGACGAGCTCGGCGTCCACTTCCTCTACGACTTCGTCCACCACCTCGAGGAGGACGTCCACGACGCCCTCGGCGCGTTCGGCGGCGTCGCCGGGTGGCTGACCAACACGATCGCCTCCGCGATCCTCGGCATCATCGTCGGCGCGATCGTCGTCACCGTCCTGCACCTGCGCAAGAAGGACCACTGAGCTTGCGTCGAGCCTGAGGAATGCCCACGCGCCGAGCGACGTCTGGTCGGACATGACCGTTGACACGAGCGAGTGCAGCGTGGTGCGCCCCGGCGCGACTACGCCGGCCGCCAGGGCCTCGAGTACGGCGCCGGCATCTCCAACGAGAACACGGCCGCGCAGGCGTTGTGCCTGCATCGGTTGAGCATGCCCGCGGGTGCGCGCGCCGTCGCGCACCTGCACCAGGACCACGAGTCGGCGATCTACGTCATCAGCGGGCGTGGCGAGTTCTGGTGGGGCGAGCGCCTCGAGCACCACGCGGTGGTCGAGGCCGGCGACTTCATCCACATCCCGGCGGGCGTGCCCCACCTCCCCATGAATCGGAGCGACGAGACCCTGGAGGCCGTGATCGCGCGTACGGACCCGAACGAGCAGGAGAGCGTGGTCACGCTGCCCGAGCTCGACGAGCTGCCGCACGTGCGCTGACGCCGTTGTCAGCATTCGGTCCTCGACGCTCAGCATCCCGACCGGTCAGGCGATCTCCCCGGAGGCTGTGCTTCGCCGCCTTTCCCCGCTGTCGCTCTTCGTCTGGTCCGGCGTCCTCGTCGTGCTGGCGTGGGCGGTCATGCTGGTGGTCGAGCTCAACCGGGCCGCCGAGACGTCCAAGCAGGCGCTCGACACGGCGAAGGTGAACGCCGTCTACGAGCAGGCGCAGGCGGCGCTGCGGGCGTCCAAGGCCGATGCGGTGCGTGAGGCGCTCGTTGCGGCGGCCGCGCTCGATCCCGCGGAACGTGCGCGCGTCGAGCGGATCCAGAAGCTGCACGCAGCGTATGAGGCGCAGCCCACCGCGGCGTTCGCGGGCTCCATCCAGCACGCGCTGGAAGCGGGCAGCGCGGCCGCCGGCGTGCGCGCGCACCAGCTGGGCATCCGCGCCTACGCCGGCGAGAAGCGCGTGGTGGACGGCGGGCGGCAGATCATCGTGCTCGCCTGCTTCGTGTTCGGCGCGCTGTGGTGGTTGCTGCGCCAGCACCGGCGCCGGCTCGAGGAGGCACGGCGGCAGGAGCTCAAGCGCCTGAGCGAGATGGCGTCGAGCGACCCGTTGACCGGGCTGCGCAACCACCGGGTCTTCCACGAGGACCTGGCGCGGGAGCTGCAGCGCGCGGGCCGGACGGGCTCGTCGCTCGCGCTCGTCCTGCTCGACCTGGACAACCTGAAGACGCTCAACGACACGCACGGCCACCAGGCGGGCGACCGCCGGATCCGCGAGCTCGCCGACGCGCTGCGCGAGACGCTGCGCGCGACGGACACCGCCTACCGCATCGGCGGTGACGAGTTCGCGGTCCTGCTCCCGGACGCGCACACGTGGGGCGCGCTGGAGTTCACGCAGCGGCTGCACCAGGCCTTCCCGGGCGCGACGGCGGGCATCGCTGCGACCACGACGCTGGTCGCGCGCGACGCGCTCATCCACGACGCCGACATGGCGCTGCTGACCGCCAAGCGCACCCATCAGCGCGCGCTCGTCTACACGCAGGAGCTGGACCCCGGCACGGTCACGCCCACGGTCGACGACCACCACACGCAGACGCTCGCGGCCGCGCTCGCGCACGCCGTCGACGCCAAGGACTCCTACACGCGCAGTCACTGCCAGACCGTGTCGCAGCTGAGCGCGCTGATCGCCGAGGCGCTCGGATTCGAGGGCGAGCGCCTCGCGCGGATGCGCCTCGCCGGCCTGCTGCACGACGTCGGCAAGATCGGCGTCCCCGACGCGATCCTCAACAAGCGCGCCGCGCTCACCGAAGCCGAGTACGAGGTGATGAAGCAGCACGCCGTGCTGGGCGCCGAGATCGTCGAGTCCGCGGGCCTGCCCGAGCAGGCGCGCTGGGTCCGCCACCACCACGAGCGCATCGACGGCCGCGGCTACCCGGACGGGCTGGCCGGCGAGGAGATCCCGCTCGAGTCGCGCATCATCCTCGTCGCCGACTCCTTCGAGGCGATGACCTCCGACCGCCCGTACCGCCGCGCCCCCGGGCGCGAGTTCGCGCTGGCCGAGCTGCGCTGCCACGCGGGCGCGCAGTTCGACCCGGACGTCGTCGACGCGCTCTGCCGCGTGCTCGACGACACGCGCGAACTAGCGCACGATCTCTGAGCGCCCGCCGATCGGCCGCGCGGTGACGGCCTGGGCGGTGCCGCCCGGCGGCGGGGCCATCGTGTCGGCCGCGGTCAGCGGGCCGAAGTCCAGGCCGGTCAGGCCGCTCAGCTCGCGCACGACCACCTGGTAGAGGTTGAACGGCTCCAGGCCGAGCGACTCGAGCTTGCCCTCGAGGTCGTCCTGCGTGAGCACGTACGCCTTGGCCTTGAGCGCGCCGTCCTCGGCGTAGGCGATCAGCTTCCAGTACGAGCGGGGCACCAGCACGCCGCGGTACTCGAGGTCGTTGCGCTTGAAGATCGGCCCGCCGAGGACGGCCAGGCGCAGGTCGTCGACCGACACGTCCTCGTAGACGGCGTCCTCGAGCTGGCCCCAGATGCCGTGCTTGGCGGACTGGTTGAAGTCGTCGAGCTGGGGCGCGATGTTGGTGAAGAAGAACGAGTCGGCGTTGGCCCGCGTGGCCTCCTCGCGCGTGCCCCACAGCAGGTCGCGGCGGCGCGCGATGTGGCCGCGGTCCAGGCGATTGTGGCTGTAGAGGTCGTCGTCGACCTGATGCTCGGCGCGGAACGCGGGGTCGCGCTTGAAGTCGATGCCGGTGCGCGAGAGCTGCTGGAGCGCGTTGCCGTCCACGTTCCACGCCACCCAGCGGCAGAAGCGCCGCGAGGCGCTCATCGCGAGCGAGAAGTGCGTGAGGTGGCGCACCGGGCCCTCGCCGCCCTCCTGCACGGGCGCGTAGTCCTTCTCCACGTCCGCGGTGGCGACCGGCACCGGCACGGCATGCCCCGGGAGGAACGCGGCGTCGTAGCCGCTGCCGGACGCGTGCACGGTGAAGAAGCCGCGCACGTCCGGATCGCCCTTGGGCGCCTCCAGCGGCGAGATCTCGAGCTTGCCGAACACCGAAGACGCGTAGCAGGCGAGCGCGTGCTCGCCCGGGTCGCTGTCGGGCTCACCGGCGAAGTGCAGGCCGAGCATCATGTCCGTCGGCTTGCCGGCGTCGTCGAGCGCCATCCACGCCGAGCCCGAGTCGCCGCCCATCGAGATCTCGCCGCCGACCGCCGGCTGCTCCGGGTCCGGGCCGATCTCGAAGCCGCCGATCCGTTCCTCCACGCCCTCGCCGTAGGTCAGTCGCGTGATCGTGTGCAGCCGCGTGACGACGCCGTACGTCACGGCCGTCGTGCGGCCGGACTTGACGACACGGTCGCCGAGCTCCGGATCACCGAGCCGCCGCACGGGCACGCCGAGCTCGAGGATCGGCTCCTCGGCGCCGCGGCCCTCGATGCTCGCGATCGCGCAGTCGCCGGCGAGCCCGAGGAACGAGCGCACGAGCCGGCCGCAGCCGTTGTCGGCGACGCGGTTGTCGTCGAACGCGCCCGGCTGCACGATCCGCTGGCCGAGCTCGCCGCCGACGCCGTGCAGCACGTGCCAGTTCGACAGCATCCGCGTCTCGCCGGTCGCGGTCTCGCGCACGAGGCACGCGAGCGTCCCGGCGCTCACCCTCTCCGCGCCGATGCTGACGCCGGGCACGATCGGGTCCAGCCGCCGCTTGCGGTCCGTCTTCTCCTGTGCGCCCACCGCGACCGGGTTGGGCGTGTAGCGCCGCTCGACGACGTCCGTGGGAAAGCGGATCCCGTTGACGGTCAGCGTCTCCGGGATCGGCCGCGTCGTCGCGCCCTCCAGGCTCTGCGGCTCGAACTTGGTCGAGACCGTGAACTGCAGCGCCAGCTCGTCGGTCGGCCGGCCGTCGACCACCTTGTAGCCGACGCCGACCGACGTGATGTTCGGGTCCTTGAGGTACTCGTCGGCGACGCGCTGCACCGCCGCCTCGATCGTCGCCCGGTCCTTGAGGTCGCGTTTGCGCACGCGGCGGGACCCTACGCCACGACCGGGTCAGAAGGTATGACCGAGTCGAGAAACGTGCCGGGCTGACAGTCGAGCGTCGGCGCCGGGCGCACGGTCCAGCCCGCCTCCTCGCGCCGGCACACCTGCCCGTGCAGGAACCGCGGATCGGCGGTGCGCACGTCCCCGCCGCGCTGCCCGAGCATCAGCCGCGCGTTGTTGCGCCCGTCCGCCTGGCGCCACAGCAGATAGTTGCGGACCTCGTCGCGGTCGGGGAGCGTGAACACGCGCGCGTCGAACGTGGCGGGTTCGCGGTCGCCGAAGCTGCGCGCGAAGTGCGCGGTGAGGATGGACGCCGACACCGACACGAGCTTCTGCACGCCGCCGCCGAACATCGCCTGTGTGCCCGGCCGGGCGAAGTCCGAGAGCACCAGCGAGATCTCGTCGGACTGCGCGAAGCCGATCACGGCGCCCGCCAGCTCCCGGCAGAGCTCGGCCATCCCGCGGCCCATCGCGCCGATCAGGCGCGTCGAATACGGGAGCGGGAGCCCGGCCGTCCAGGTGCTGAACGCGCGGCCGTCGAGCCGCACGACCGTCCAGGTGCGCGACGGGAGCGCCGTGCGGTGCTCATGCTCGTACGCCTTCATGCGGTCGCGCAGCGTCATGCTCACGACCATAGGTCGCCCGGCGCACCAGCGTCTCGAACGGGCCGCGCCGGCCGGCGCGCGTGAGCCGGACGCAGAGCGCGACGGTGGCGAGCCAGGTGAGCGTCGCGAGCAGTGCGGTGGCGGCGACCGACAGCTCGCTCGCGAGGCCGAGCAGGAACGGCGTGAACACAAGCGCCCACACCACCGACTGCGCGAGGTAGGCGGTGAGCGAACGCTGGCCCGTGGCCGCGAGCGCGCCGATCACCGGGCCGCGCCGCACGCGCGTCGCGAGCAGCGCGATGGCCGCGGCGTAGCCCGCGCCGGCGAGCGTCCCGGTGAGCGTGTGCAGCGCCGCGATGAGGCCGTAGTCGCCCGCGGACGGAACTGGCTCGAACCCGGCGAGGACGAGCGCCAGCGGCTGCGCGCCGAGGACACCCGCGGCGATTCCGACCAGCGCGACGACCCAGAGCGCGCGCGGCGGCCGCTCGAGCCACCGCCGGCGGCCGGCCCACAGGCCGATCAGGAACGGGCACGCGAACCCGATCGGGCCGAGGAACATGATCACCAGCTGGGCGGGGAGGCGCTCGACGAGCAGCGTCGGGACGTCGGGCGGGAGCTCGGCGGCCGACGGTCCCTCCAGCGCGGACTCGAGCGCGCCGCCGGCCGGCAGCGCCGTGAGCACGAAGAAGACCGCCGCCCACAGCAGCAGCCAGCGGTCGCGCCAGAACACGACCCACGCGCCGAACGCCAGCAGCATTCCGTAGGCCGCGACGATGTCGCCGATGTAGAGCAGGATTGCGTGCGCGAAGCCGATCGCGATCAGCGTCAGCGCGCGCCGGAACAGCACGTTGCGCGCGCGCAGCGGGTGGCGCCGCACGACCTGCGCGACGCCGTAGCCGAACAGCAGCCCGAACAGCGGGAACGCGCGCCCGTCCACGAACGTCGCGATGACCCACGTGACCGCCTCGTCGACCGGGCTCTTGCGCACCGGGTAGCCGCCGAGTACGCGCGGCGCGTCGAGGAAGTGGTGCGCGTTCGCGAGCGCGATGCACCACAGCATCAGCCCGCGCGCGAGGTCGGGGCCGAGCGCGCGGTCTTCGAGGGCGGTCGCGGGCACGGCGGCCAGGGAAGCACGCGCCCCGGCCGCCGCACCCCGACCGAGGTCTATGCCGCGCCGACCGGAGGATTGCGCGCGGGGCGCTCGAGCCGCCAGCGCAGCGGCGCCGCATGCTCGAGCCGGACCACGGCGGCGACCGTCAGCCGGACGGTTCGCGCCCGCTCCCACAGGATCTCGGCGTGCCCGCTCACGTACAGCGTCGTCCCGTCCTCCGGATCGACGACGGTCAGGCCGCAGGCGCCGTCGGCCGCGATGTTGCCGAGCGTGTTGAACATGCGGTTGCCCTGATAGTCGGGCCAACTGACCGTGCGCTCGTCATCCACCGCCAGGAAGCCGGGGCGGCCGCCCCGGTGGGAGACGTCGAACCCGTCCGGGCCGCGCGTGGCCACGAACGCCGTATCCGCGGCCGCGAGCCGCGCGGTGGCGCGCGCGTCGAGCGCGGTGCTCGCGGCCCGGGCCGGCGCCGCGTTGGGCACGATCGCCTCGACCTCGCGCGTGGCGATGTACTTCGGGCAGTTCGAGTAGACCTGCTCGAGCCGGATCGTCGTCCCGTCGGCGCTGCTCGAAGCCTCGCCGTTGAGGCGCATCCGGCGCCGCGTGCTCGGCTCCAGCGCCAGCCCGCCGACCGGTCCGTCCAGCGCCCCGGCGAGCGGGTCGCCGGCGAGCGGCGTCGCGGCCACGTGGACGACGTCCGGCGTGGGCGAGGTGACGAAACCCGGCGCGCCGTAGAGCAGGCTCGCCCACACGCGCCCGCCGGCGTCCTCGGCGCCCAGCGCGATCCACGGCTGGGCGGACAGGAACGTGCGCGCGACCTCCGGCATCGCCGGCTCGGCGCCGAAGGGCCGGTCGATCACCCCGGCGCGCGCCTGGACGGCGAGCTCCCCGGCGTGGTAGCCCACGGCCTAGAAGAAGCCGCAGGTCGGCGCTTCGCCGGCCGGCGCTTCGCCGTGCACGCCGGCGCCGGTGAAGACCTCCAGGCGGATCCCGTCGGGGTCCTCGAAGAAGATGCCGCCGCTGGACGCGCCCTCGGCGTGCGGGACGATCCCGTCGTGGTAGAGGTGCAGCCCGGCCTCGCGCACCCGCGCCTCGACGGCCTGCACGTCCTCGACCGAGTCGACCTGGAAGGACAGATGGTGCAGCCCGGGCGCGGCCGCCGAGAACTCGCCCGCCGACTGCTGCCAGAGCGTGACGATCAGCCGCGCGTCGTCGCCGAGGAAGGCGTACCCGTCGCCGCGCCCGCGTTCGGTCCAGCCGAACACGCGGCGGTAGAAGCCGACGCTGCGGTCGAGGTCGGTGACGTTGAGGCCGACGTGGCCGGTGGCGAACGTGGTGGCGAGAGCGGTCATGCTCACCACCATACACGAATTAACCGGTATCACCCGAATTAACGGTGACGAACGCGCCCGTGGCGCATCGCCTTGTCCCGGTTGCCGCACGCCGCCATCGAGCACCAGCGGCGGGTGCCCGGGCGCGAGGTGTCGAGGAACCACAGCACGCACTCGTCGTTCGCGCAGGGCCGCACGCGGCTCCCGTGCGACTCGAGCAGCCCGACCAGCTGCGCCGCGCACGCCCACGGCACGCGCCACTCCGGCGCGGCGTCGACGGCGCGCTCGACCGCGCCGCCCGCGCGCAGCACCGGCCGCTCGCCACCGCGCGCGAGCACCGCGTTCACGCCGGCGACCGCGCCCCGGTCGAGCAGCAGCGCGCGCAGCGCCTCGCGCGTCTCGCGCAGCGGGCCGGCGTCGGCCGGCGCGTCCGTGAAGCCGTGGCCGTCGAGCCAGAGCCGCGTGCCGGCCTCTTCGGCCAGCAGGTCGCGCAGGCCGTCGCCGGTCATCCAGGTCGTGTTGAGCAGGTCGAGCGGAAGCGGTTCGCCGGTCAGCGGGCGCGGATCTTCAGTGGCCACCTCACCAGCTTAGGCACTGACACCGGTGATCGAGTCGAGTTCGGCGAGGTCGGCGTCAGAGAGGACGAGCCCGGCGCCGGCGACGTTCTCGCGCAGGTGGGCGACCGACGCCGTCCCGGGGATCAGCAGGACGTTCGGCGACCGCCGCAGCAGCCACGCGAGGGCGACCGCCCGCGGCGTCGCGTCCAGGCGGGCGGCGACCGCGGCCAGCGTCTCGGACTGCAGCGGGGTGAAGCCGCCGAGCGGGAAGAAGGGGACGTACGCGAGCCCCTGCCCGGCGAGCGCGTCGATCAGGTCGTCGTCGTGACGGTAGGCGAGGTTGTAGCGGTTCTGCACGCACACGATCGGCGCGATCGACTGCGCCTCGGCGACCTGCTCGGGCGTCGCGTTGCTCACGCCGAGGTGCCGGATCAGGCCCTGCTGCTGGAGCTCCGCCAGCGTCTCGAACGCCCGCGCGAGCGACCCCGGCTGCGGCCCGGACGCGTCGCCGAGCCGGAGGTTGACGACGTCGAGGACGTCGAGGCCGAGGTGCGCGAGGTTGGCCTCGACGGCCGCGCGCAGCTGCGCCGGCTCGCGGGCGGGCGGCCAGCCGCCCTGCGCGTCGCGGTGCGCGCCGACCTTGGTCACGATGTGCAGCGCGTCGGGGTAGGGCGAGAGCGCCTCGCGGATGAGCCGGTTGGTGAGCTCGGGCCCGTACGCGTCCGCGGTGTCGATGTGGGTGATGCCGAGCGCGACCGCCTCGCGCAGCACGGCGATCGCCTCCTCCCGGTCGGCCGGCGGGCCCATCACGCCCGGCCCGGCCAGCTGCATCGCGCCGTACCCGAAGCGCGTGACCGTCAGATCGCCCATGGTCCAGGTGCCGCCTGCAAGGTTCGTCATGCCCGCACCGTGGGCCGCCCGCGGCCGGCCCTCAAGGACCGTGCGCAGGGTGGGAGTGACAGGGTCACCGACGGCGGCCCGGCGCCCTCTACGCTCGGGGGATGGACGACGGCAACCGGCTCGGCGAGTACCTGCGAGCGCGCCGGCAGGTGGTGCAACCCGAGGTCGTCGGCCTGCCGGCCGGCGGGCGGCGGCGCGTGCCTGGGCTGCGTCGCGAAGAGGTGGCGCTGCTCGCCGGAGTCAGCGCGAACTACTACCTGCGGCTCGAGCAGGGCCGCGATCGCAACCCGTCGCCGCCGGTGCTGGACTCGCTGGCCCGCGTGCTACAGCTCGACGACACGGCCACGGCCTACCTGCACCGGCTGGCCCGGCCGCAGCCGCGACGCCGGCGTCCGCCGTCGCCCGAGGCGGTCCCCCCCGCGACGCTCCAGCTGCTCGAGACGATCGGGCTGCCCGCGTTCGTCGCCGGTCGCTGCCTCGACGTGCTCGCCGTCAACGCGCTCGTGACCGCGCTGATCCCGACCGTCCGGGTGGGGGAGAACCGGCTGCGGTCGATCTTCCTCGATCCCGCCGACCAGGCGTTGCATCCCGACTGGACGCGCTGGACGGATGACTGCGTCGCCGCGCTGCGTGACCGGTTCGTCGACGATCCCCGTGCCGCCGAGCTCGTCGATGAGCTCTCGAGTGCCAGCGAGGCCTTCCGCGCGGCGTGGGCGCGTCACGACGTGCGCCCGCCGCGCAGCGAGCCCGTCCGCATCGACCATCCGCGGGTCGGCGAGCTCACCCTCGGCGTCTCCAAGCTGGAGATCGACGGCGCCGACGGCCTGACGCTCGTGGTCTTCCACCCCGAGCCGGGCTCGCAGAGCGCCGCGCGGCTCGGGCGGCTCGCGGGAGCACGACCGCCCGAGCGCGCGCGGCGCCGGCGTACGGCTAGATCAGCACTTCGCAGTTGACCCAGACGTCGGCGGCGTCCACGTCGCAGACGTCGAAGCCCGGGCCGCCGTCGATGAAGTCGGCGCCCGGCCCGCCCGCGAGCCGGTCGTTGCCGTTGCCGCCGGACAGCGAGTCGCTGCCGACGCCGCCGTTGAGCCGGTCGTGGCCCTCGCCGCCCTCGAGCTTGTCGTGGCCCTCCTCGCCGTTGAGGCAGTCGTTGTCGGCGTTGCCGTGGAGGAGGTCGTCGCCGCGCCCGCCGTTGAGGATGTCGTTGCCGCCGGCGCCCCACAGCTCGTCGTCGTTGTCCCAGCCGTTGATCAGGTCGTTGGACCCGAAGCCGGGGATGCTGTTGGGCAGGCCGTCGCCGTTGATCACGACCTGGACGGGGCCACACGGCGGCCACTCGGGCAACTCCTGGGCCTGGGCCTGTGCGGGCACGGCGACGGCCAGCGACAGTGACGTCACGAGGGCCGCGAGAACGATGCGATGCTGCATGCCACACCTCCGGTGTGATGGGGGAGAGAGGTCTCACCGCGCACGGTCCTGGAGCGAGCGCCCGCCAACCATGGGGGAACCCCCGGAAGCGACCGCGGGGTGTCACCTTGGGTCGACGGTTCGTATGAGCGCTGACGCGCCGCAATCCGCGGGCGGTGGGTCGGGTACGCGAACCCCATGTCCGCAACGTCGAACCATCTGGTCGCCACCCGCGTGGCGATCACCCGTCACCAGCTCGGGGAGGTCCCCGTGCTCGAGGTCGGTGGTGAGCTGGATCTGTGGACGGCCCCAGAGCTTTGTTCCCGCATCGAGGAGTGCCTCGAGGCGTGCAATCAGGGGGTCGTCGTCGACCTCGCCCCGCTGCAGTTCTGCGATTCCACCGGCCTGCGCGCCCTCGCGGGCGTCGCTCAGGAGGCGCGCGTGGCGCAGACCCGATTGATCATGCTGCGCCCGTCCAAGAAGGGCGTGTGCCGTGCCTTCGAGCTCGCGGGAGCGAGCGAATTCCTGCCGCTCGTCGACGACGCCGAGGCGGCCCGCAAGCTGCTCAACGCCTGATGCAGTCGGGGCAGCGGCCGTGTAGGGGGAAGTGCGTGAAGCGCGCCTCGTAGCCGAACTGCTCCCGGATCACGGCGCGGACGCGGTCCAGCTGGTCCGTGCCGGCCACCACCACCTTGCCGCAGCGCTCGCAGACGAGGAACTCGCGCTCGCCGTCGCCGAGCAGGCCGTACACGCTCGGGCCGTGCCCGATGTGCACGTGGCGGACGACGCCGAGCTCCTCGAGCTTCTCGAGGTTGCGGTAGACCGAGGTGAGGTCGAGCTTGCCGTCGGCGATCTGCTCGGCGGTGAGCAGCTCGTCGGCGGCGAACAGCGCCTCGAGCACCATCCGGCGCGGCGTGGTGAGGCGGCTGCCCGCGCGCCGGAGCGCGGCGGCGACGTCCTCGAGGTCGCGGAACGGCAGTGGCTCGCTGGGCGGTGCGAGGGTCACGCGCCCATCGTACGAGTGCTGCAAGAATCCCGCTCTTGCAAGTCACTCTCAGTAGCTGGAGATCGGGGCGTCGTGCACATCCCTGACGGCTTTCTCACCACGGAGGTCGCCGTCGCGTGCGCGCTGCCCGGGGCGGCCGCGGTCGGCGTGGCCCTCAGGCGCGCCGACGCCGACCTCGAGGAGCGCCGCGTCCCGCTGCTCGGCGTCACCGCCGCGTTCGTGTTCGCCGCGCAGATGCTCAACTTCCCGGTCGCGGGCGGGACCAGCGGGCACTTCATGGGCGCCGCGCTCGCGGCGATCCTGCTCGGCCCGTGGCTCGCCTGCCTCGTGCTGGCGGTCGTCCTGGGCGTGCAGGCGCTGCTGTTCGCCGACGGGGGGATCACCGCGCTCGGCGCGAACGCGCTCAACATGGGCGTGATCGGCGCGCTGCTCGTCGGCGGCCTGATGCACGGCGCCCGCCGGCTGTTCGGCGAAGGGCGGACGACGCTGCTGGCCGTGAGCGGCGCCGGCGCGTGGCTGGCCGTGATGGCCGGCGCGGCGGCGACGGCCGCGCAGCTCGCGCTCTCGGGCACGGTCCCGCTCGGCACCGTCATGCCGGCGATGCTCGGCGTGCACACGCTGATCGGCGTGGGGGAGGCGGTGGTGACCGTCGCCGCGGTGAGCGCCGTGCTGACCACGCGCCCGGACCTGATCGCGGCGGCTCCCGGTCTGCGCCCGATCGCGCTGCGGCGCGCGTTCGCCGTCCTCGCCCTCGCCGTGGCCGTCGGCCTGGCGACGGCCGCGTCCCCGTTCGCGTCCAGCCACCCCGACGGGCTCGAGCGGGTCGCGCAGGATGAGGGGTTCATCGAAGACGGCCGGCTCGCCGCGATCCAACAGGACGCGCCGATCCCGGACTACGCGTTCCCGGAGGTCTCCGACGAGCGGATCGCGACCGGCTTGGCCGGCTTCACCGGCACGCTGCTCGTGTTCGGCGCCGGGTACGGGGTCGCGCGGCTCGCGCGCCGGCGCGCGGTGGCGTGAAGCGCCCGCTGGACGCGGCGAGCGTCGCCGGGGACGCGCGCAGCCCGATCCACCGCCTGGACCCGCGCACGAAGGTCCTCGGCTTCGCGCTGATCACGCTCGTCGCGGTGACGGCGCGGACCTGGCCGGCGTGGGCCGCCTGCGCGGTGGCGCTCCTGCTCGTCGCCGTGGTCGCCCGCGTCCCGCCGGGCGTGGTCGCTCGGCGCGCGTTGATCGTCGTCGTGCCGGTGGCGCTCGTGGCGCTGTTCACGCCCAGCGCGGGCGTGAAGGCCGTGCTCGGCACGGTGTCCGCGGTGCTGCTCGGCGCCACCACGAGCTTCCCGGACGTGCTGCACGCGCTCGAGCGATTGCGCGTGCCGCGCGTGCTGATCCTGATCGCCGCGTTCATGTACCGCTACCTGTTCGTGATCGTGGGCGAGGTGAGGCGCATGCGCGCCGCGCTGCTCGCCCGCGGCTACGCGCCGCGCCACGCGCTTCAGGCGGCGGCGCTGGGGCGCGTCGCCACCTCGCTGTTCCTGCGCTCTTACGAGCGCGGTGAGCGCGTGCACCTGGCGATGCTCGCGCGCGGGTTCGAGCAGCGGATGCCCCGCCTGGGAGCGCTGGCCTTCACGCGGGCCGACGCGCTGTTCGCGTGCGCGCTGGTGCCCCTGCTCGCAGTCCGGCTGCTGGCGTGATCCGCGCCCGCGACCTGCGCTTCACCTACCCGAATGGCGTCGTCGGGCTCGACGGCGTGACCCTTGACGTCGCGGCCGGGGAACGGCTCGCCGTGCTCGGTCCCAACGGCGCCGGCAAGACGACGCTGATGCTCCACCTCAACGGGCTGCTGCGCGGCGGCGGCGGCGAGGTCACGGTGGACGGCGCGGACTCGCTGCGCCGCGCCGTGGGGCTCGTCTTCCAGGACCCGGACGATCAGCTGTTCATGCCGACCGTGCGTGAGGACGTCGCCTTCGGCCCGCTCAACCTCAAGCTGCCGGACGTGCACGACCGCGTCGACGCCGCCCTCGCCGCCGTGCGCATGCGCGACGTCGCCGATCGCGCGCCGCACCAGCTCAGCCTCGGTCAGAAGCGCCGGGTGGCGATCGCGACCGTCCTGGCCATGGACCCGAGCGTGCTCGTGCTCGACGAGCCCTCCGCGAACCTCGATCCCCGCACCCGTCGCGAGCTGATGGAGCTGCTCCAGGAGCTCGACCGAACGCTGGTGATCGTCACCCACGACCTTCCGCTCGCCGCCCGCCTGTGCCCGCGCGCGGTGATCCTCTCCGCCGGCCGGATCGTCGCCGACGGCCCGTGCCTGGACCTGCTCGCGGACGTCGAGCTGCTCGCCGCGCACGACCTCGAGCTGCCGGAGGGCTTCGACGTCTCAGCGCTGCGTCGCAGCTGAGACCACCGCGTCCCGGAGCTGCTCGAGCGCGGTCGCGCGCGCGGCGACCAGCTCGTCGCCGACCGTGGCGGGGCGCAACGGCACGTGGCGTGGCGCCTGCGCGAACGCGTGGGCGATCGGCTCGAGCCATGCGCGTCCCCACGGCCCGCCGACGACCACGACTTCGGGGTCGGCGAGCGCGACGATCGCCGACAGCACGCCCGCGACGGCACCGGCCAGCGTCTCGTGTGCGTCGGACGCGAGCAGCTTCGGCACGTCGATGGCGGTGGATCGCGCGCGCCGCAGGCCGAGCGCGCCGAACACGTCGGTGAACCGCATCGCGGCGCCGTCCGGTCCGACGGTGACCACGTGCGCGATCTCGCCTGCCACCCCGGTGTGCCCGCGCCGCACCTCGCCGTCGCTGACCACGGCGCAGCCGAGGCCCTCGCCGAGGAACAGGTAGGCGAAGTCGCGCAGCGGCTCGGCCCGGGCCGCCCAATTGACGTCGTTGTCGACGGTGATCGGCCCGTCGACCAGCGGCGCGAGTGCGGCCGGCACGTCGAGCGCTCCGAGCTCCAGCGGGGCGTCGGGCAGCGCGACCAGCCGGCCCGTGTGGCGGTCGACCGGATCGGCGGCGCTCACGACGGCGAGCCGGAACGGCCCGTCGGCGACCTCCTGCGCGGCGCCGTGCAGCTCGTCCGCGCCCGGCGCGGTGGCGCGGGCGACGATCTCGCCGTACACGTCAACCGCTTCCGCCACGACGCCCGTCGACGCGAGGCTCGCGACCAGCGCCCGGCCCGACGCGGGCAGCGCGTAGTAGGTCCCGACGCGGCCGCGCCCCGTCGTGCGCTCGCCCGTGTCGACCACCGCGCCGGACGCGCTCAGTCGCTTCACGCTCTCGGAGATCGTCGGTTTCGACAGCCCGGTGGCGGCGGCGATCTCCGCCCTCGTCGCCCGCCGCTCGCGCATCAGCGTGCGCAGGACGTGCTCGTCCGACAGCGACCGCAGCAGCTCCAGGGACGGTTTCGTCGTCTCCACGACCCCCATTCTAGGAAGGACTCTTGCCTAAATGCTTCGACGATGCTACCTTGCAGTTCTAGTAAGTAGTCCTTTCCAAAGGAGAGACAAGTGTCCGCGACCGTCCAATCGCCCCCCCACTGGGAGTCCCCGCCCGACGACCTGAAGGCGGCCACGCGCGAGGTCAAGGCGGCGATCCGCGCTCGCATCGAGGCGTCCGGCAGGACGGTCGAAGCGGTCTGGGACGCGGTCACGGCGCGGCTCACCGTCGCCGTCGAGGGGATCGAGGCGGCCACCGCGCGCGGCGAGAACGTGTGGCCGGTGATCGAGTACGCCGACATCGCGAACGGCACGGTCACGCCGGAGCAGCTCGCGTACCTCAAGCAGCGCGGCTGCCTCGTCGTCCGCGGTCACTTCCCCCGCGAGCAGGCGCTGCGGTGGGATCAGGACATCGTCGACTATGTCGAGCGCAACCGGTTCTTCGAGCACTACCGCGGCCCGGGCGACGACTTCTTCGGCAGCGTCGGCTCCAAGCCTGAGATCTTCCCCGTCTACTGGTCATCCGCGCAGATGCAGGCGCGTCAGAGCGACCGGATGGCGAACGTGCAGTCGTTCCTCAACCACCTGTGGACCTACGCGTCCGAGGGCGTGCAGTGGTTCGACCCCGACCGCGACAGCCTCTACCCGGACCGCATCCGCCGCCGTCCGCCCGGCGCGAACTCGGGCGGTCTCGGCGCCCACCTCGATCCGGGCACGCTCGACCTCTGGATGACGGAGGCCTACCAGCAGGCGTTCCGGCACCTGTTCGACGGCTCCGTCGAGCAGTACGACCCCTGGGACGCGTCCTATCGCACGGCGGGCCCGCAGTACCCGGGCACGACGATGTGCTCGGTCTTCCGCACGTTTCAGGGGTGGACGGCGCTGTCGGACATGGCGCGTGACCAGGGCGTGCTGCACACCGTCCCGATCCCGGAGGCGATGGCCTACCTGATGCTGCGCCCGTTGCTGGACGACGTCGCCGACGACGACATGTGCGGGACGACCGTCAACCAGGTCTTCCCGGCGATCGAGCGGTGGCATCCGCTGCTGATGCGCGCGCTCGTCGGCATCCCCGACGTGCAGGCCGGCGACTCGGTGTGGTGGCACTGCGACATGATCCACAGCGTCGCGCCGGTCACCGACCAGCAGGGCTGGGGCAACGTCATGTACATCCCGGCGGCGCCGTGGTGCCCTCGCAACGAGCGGTACGCAGCGAAGGTCCGTGAGGCCTTCCTGGCCGGGGAGAGCCCGAGCGACTTCCCCGAGGAGCACTACGAGCGCACGTGGCCGGACCGCTTCCGGCCCGAGCGCCTCAACGCCACGGGCCGCCGCGGTCTGGGGATGGATCAGCGGTAGGCGATCGGACCGGGCCCCGTGAGTGACCGGGCCTGGTATTTGACACACCCGCCACTGCCGCATATAAATGCGTGGACGCTGCATTCGTACTTGAATATCTATGCAGCGCAGGAGGAGAGACCATGCGGTTCGGAGCGGGCATCTGGCTGTTCGGGCAGTTCGTGGACCGGTACGCGACCGACGCGTACGGGCCGGCTGTAGGTACGCTCGAGGCGATCGAGGCCGCCGGCCGGGTCGGCGACATCGAGGTGCTCGACATCAACTTCCCGTTCACCGAGGGCGTGACGGTGGACGAGGTGCGTCACGCGCTGAGCGCGAACGGCATCGACGCGTGGTGCATCACGCCGCACATCTACACGCGGGACTTCCGGGCCGGCGCGTTCAGCAACCCTGACCCGAAGGTCCGCGCGCAGGCGCTCGCGCTGTGCGAGGAGGCGGTCGGCGTCGCGAAGGCGCTGGGTGCGCCGACGGTGAAGCTGTGGCCGGGCCAGGACGGGTTCGACCTGCCGTTGCAGGTCGACTACCGCGAGGTCTGGCGGCTCGGCTTGGAGGGCGTCTCGGCGGTCGCCGCGATGGACGACGAGGTCCGGGTGGCGATCGAGTACAAGACCAAAGAGCCGCGGATGCACATGAGCTGGTCGACCGCGGCGCGCACGCTGGTCGGCATCCAGCAGATGGGCCGCGAGGACATCGGCATCGTCGTCGATCTCGGCCATTCCCTCTTCGCCAAGGAGGCGCCCGCCGACGTCCTGCACCTGATCAACGACCATGGCCGGCTGTTCACGGTCGAGGTCAACGACAACTGGCGCGAGTGGGACGACGACCAGCCGGTCGGTGCGATCCACCTGGTCGAGACGCTCGAGTTCTTCGTGGCGCTGCGCCAGATCGAGTGGGACCAGCCGATCCTGCTCGACCAGTTCCCGTTCCGTGAGGACCCGGTCGAGGCGGCGCGGTCGAGCATCAACACGATGAAGGCGATCGACGCCGCGATCGACCGCATCGACATGGACGAGCTGGCCGAGATCCACGCGCGCCAGGACCCGCTCGCCGCCCACCGGCTGGTCACCGAGCTGCTGCTCGGGCAGGCGCCGGTCGCATGAGCCAACTGCACGTTCAGGCGACCGCCGAGGAGGTGCGCGAGAAGGCGCGGGCGATCCGCCGGCGCAACGTCGAGATCATCCGCGCGGCGGGGCTGGGGCACATCGGCGGCGATCTGTCGGCGGCCGACATCCTGGCCACGCTGTACTTCGCGGTCCTGAACGTCGATCCGGAGCATCCGGACGACCCCGAGCGCGACCGCTACATCCAGAGCAAGGGGCACGCGTCCGGTGTGCTGTATACGACGCTCGCCGCCGCCGGCTTCATCCCCGACAGCCTGCTGGACACCTACATGGCCGACGGGTCGGCGCTCAACGGGCACCCGGACCGCAACAAGGTGCCCGGGGTGGAGACCAACACCGGGCCGCTCGGGCACGGGCTGCCGGTGGCGGTGGGCACGGCGATCGCCGCCAAGCTCGACCACTCTCCGCGGCGCACGTTCGTGCTCGTCGGTGACGGCGAGCTGCAGGAGGGCTCCAACTGGGAGGCGATCATGGCCGCGGGCCACCGCGGCCTGGACAACCTGGTCGCGATCGTCGACCGCAACGGGCTCCAGCAGGGCGCGCGCACCGAGGCCACCAACGCGCTGGACCCGCTGGACGCGAAGTTCGCCGCGTTCGGCTGGGCCGTGCGCACCGTCGACGGGCACGACGTGGAAGCGCTGCTGGCCGCGTTCCGCGCGGTCCCGTTCGAGCGCGGGCGCCCGACGTGCGTGATCGCCAAGACGACCAAGGGCCAGGGCGTGTCGTTCATCGAGGACCGGGTCGAGTGGCACCACAAGGTGCCCTCCGCCGAGCAGACCGAGCAGGCGTTGGAGGAGCTGTCGTGAGCGAGCGCTACGACTGCCGCGAGGCGTTCCAGCGCACGCTGGTCGACCTCGCCACGCGTGATGAGCGGATCGTGGCCGTGGTCAACGACAGCGTCGGCTCCTCCAAGCTCGGCGCCTTCGAGCAGGCCTTCCCGGACCGGCTGATCAACGTCGGGATCGCCGAGCAGAACATGGTCGGCGTCGGCGCGGGGCTGGCCAACGGCGGCCGGATCCCGTTCGTCTCCGGCGCGGCGCCGTTCCTGACCGGCCGTGCGCTGGAGCAGATCAAGGCCGACGTCGCGTACTCGAACACGAACGTGAAGCTGTGCGGTCAGTCGCCCGGGATGGCCTACGGCGAGCTCGGCCCGACGCATCACTCGATCGAGGACCTGGCGTGGCTGCGCGCGATCGCGAACCTGCCCGTGATCGTGCCGGTCGACCCGATCGAGACGGAGGCCGTGATCCGCTGGGCGGCGGCGACCGAGGGCCCGGTGTTCATCCGCATCGGCCGCGTGCCGGTCCCGAACGTCAACGAGCCGGGGTATACGTTCGCGCTCGGCCGCGCCACCACGCTGCGCGATGGCGCGGACATCGCGATCATCGCGTGCGGGACGATGGTCGAGCGCGCGCTCGAGGCCGCGACCTTCCTCGCTGCCCGCGGCGTCGAGGCGCGCGTGCTGAACATGCCGACGGTCCGGCCGCTCGACCGTGAAGCCGTGGTCCGGGCCGCGGTCGAGACCGGAGCGATCGTCACCGTCGAGGAGCACACGATCCACGGCGGATTGGGCGGCGCGATCGCCGAGGTCGTGGCCACCGAGGCGCCCGTGCCGATGCGGCTGATGGGCGTCCCGGGCGTGTTCGCGCCGACCGGCTCGGCCCTCGCCCTGTTCCGGCGCTTCGGGCTGACCGCGGCCGGCATCGCCGAGTCGGCGCTGCTGCTCCGGAGGGCCGCGGCGTGACCGTGCTCGCGATCGACCAGGGCACCTCGTCCACCAAAGGCGTGCTCGTCGGCGACGACGGGGCCGTCCTCGCCCGCGCGAGCGTCCCCGTCAAGTGCTGCTATCCGCACCCGGGCTGGGTCGAGCAGGACGCGGAGGAGATCTGGCAGAGCGTGCTCGCGGTCATCGACCAGCTGCCGGCGCCGGACGCGATCGCGCTCTCCAACCAGCGCGAGTCCGCCGTGGTGTGGGACGACACGTCGGTCAGCCCGGTGATCGGCTGGCAGGACGCGCGCACCGCGCCCGACTGCGACCGCCTGCGCGAGCACGAGCCGTTCGTGCGCGCCCGCACCGGTCTGGCGCTGGACCCGATGTTCAGCGCCACCAAGCTGCACCGGCTGCTGGGCGGGCGCGACGACCGGCGCGCGGGCACGATCGACGCCTTCCTCGTCCACCGCCTGACGGGCGAGTTCGCGACCGAGGCCGGCAACGCCTCGCGCACGCTGCTGCTGAACCTCGAGACGCTCGAGTGGGACCCGGAGCTGTGCGAGCTGTTCGGCGTCCCGCTGCACACGCTGCCGGAGATCCGGCGCTCCGACGCCGGGTTCGGTTCCCACCGCGGCGTCCCTGTCGCGGCCGTGCTCGCCGACAGCCACGCGGCGCTCTACGCGCACGGCGCGGCCAAGGCGACCTACGGGACCGGCAGCTCCGTGATGGTCCCTTCCGACAGCGCCGTCGACGGCCTCGCGCACACGCTCGCGTGGCGCACCGACTCGGCCGTGTACGCGGTGGAGGGCAACATCCTCGCGTCCGCCGCCGCGCTGGACTGGATGGCGCGCACGCTCGGCGTCGAGCACCTCGAGCCGCTCGCGCGGCAGGCGCCGACCACCGACGGCGTCCACCTCGTCCCGGCCTTCGGCGGCCTCGGCGCGCCGCACTGGGACCGTGACGCGAGCGGCGTAATCGCCGGCCTCACGCTCGGCACCACGCCCGCCCAGCTCGCGCGCGCAGCGTTCGAGTCCGTCGCCCACCAGATCTGCGACATCGTCGATCGGGTCGAGCTCGACGCCCTGCACGCCGACGGCGGCGCGACCGCCAGCGAGCTGCTGATGCAGCTGCAGGCCGATCTCGCCGGCGTCCCGGTGCACGTGAGCACCTCGCCCGAGATGTCCGCGCTCGGCGTCGCCGACCTCGCCGCCGGCGGCCGGCGCGAGCGGCCGACGCGCACGTTCGTCCCCGCCATCTCCGACGACGAGCGGCACGCGCGCCGCGAGGCGTGGCACGCGGCCGTCCGCCGCTCCCGGATGGCGTCCCCAGAGTTGGAAGGAAGCCTGCGATGACCCCGACCCCGTTGCTGCGGCTGATGACGAAGGTCGCGCGCCTGTACTACGAGCAGGGCATGCGCCAGGCCGAGATCGCGGCGCAGCTCGACCTCAGCCAGTCGCGCGTCTCGCGCCTGCTCAAGCAGGCCGAGAAGGAGGGCATCGTGCGGATCACGGTCGCGGTGCCGCAGGGCTTCCACGCCGAGCTCGAGGACCGCCTGCAGGTGCTGTACGGGCTGCGCGAGGCGGTGGTCGTGGACTGCGAGCACGACGACGACCAGGAGGCCTTGCGGGCGATCGGCGCGGCCGCGGCGGCGTACCTGGAGACGACGCTGACGTCCGGCGAGATCCTCGGCATCTCGAGCTGGAGCGAGACGTTGCTGGCGATGCTCGACAACATGCACCCGTCCGCGCAGCCCGGGGCCGAGGCGGTCGTGCAGATCCTCGGCGGCTCCGGGAACCCAGCGGCCGAGGGGCACGCGACGCGGCTCACGAGCCGGCTCGCGCAGCTGGTCGGCGGCGAGGCGCGCTTCCTGCCGGCGCCGGGCGTCGTCGGCTCGCGCGAGAGCGCCCGCGCGCTGCTGGACGACCCGTTCGTCGCCGCCGCGATGCGCTGGATGGAGGAGATCACGCTGGCGATCGTCGGCATCGGCGCGCTCACGCCCTCCAAGCTGCTCGCCGCCTCCGGCAACGTGTTCACGGCCGAGGAGCTGCACGAGCTTGACGAGCTGGGCGCGGTCGGCGACATCTGCCTGCGCTTCTTCGACGCCGACGGCGTGCCGGTCGCGTCGACGCTCGACGAGCGCGTCATCGGCCTCGACCTCGAGCAGATCAAGCGCCCGCGGCGCACGCTCGCGCTGGCCGGCGGCCCGCGCAAGTTCTCCGCCATCCAGGGCGCGCTGCGCGGGCGCTTCGTGAACGTGCTGATCACGGATCGCTTCACGGCCGAGCGGCTCGCGGGCGACTGGAGCTCCGTGCCGGAAGAGGTCAGCGCGTGAAGGCGCGCGCGATCGGCGCGGGGATCGTGGTGGTCGTTCTCGGCCTGATGCTGCTGGACGCCAGCTGGCGCTCCGCCGACGAGCCGCGCGCGGCCACCAACGGCCGCGAGGCGTTCGACGCCGAGGCCTTCGGGCGCGAGAACTTCGCGCCCAAGGTCGTGCCGGAGCTGGAGCGGCGGGCGGTCGAGCTGACCGAGCTCGTGCCCGCGCTCGAGCAGGACGCCGACGCGGCGGGGGAGCGCTTCGGCGTGCGGCACGGCTCCTCGCCGTACACCTTCGCGGTCCGCGGCACCGGCACGGCGAAGGCGCCGGACGGGAACGTCGTGGAGGTCGACGTCGAGGGCGTGCCGTCCGACGTGACGGTGTCGCTGCAGATCGGCCCGGCGATCAACGGCAGCGCGCTGCGCGACGCCACCGGCCTGTGGGGCTTCAACGACTTCCTCAACCAGGTCGACTACGCCGCCGCCGGCACGGCGCTCAACAACGAGGTCAAGGCCACGGTGCTGCAGGACCTCGACCGCGAGTCGCTCGAGGGCAAGGCCGTCACGTTCATGGGCGCGTTCACCTTCCTGGCCCCGACCGCCATCACGATCACCCCGGCGCAGCTCGAGGTGTCCGGATGATCATGGAGGCCCGCGCCGTGACGAAGGTCTTCGGCGCCACGCACGCGCTCAAGGGCGTGGACTTCGCGGTCGAGGCCGGCCGTGTCACCGCGTTGTTCGGCGAGAACGGTGCGGGCAAATCCACGCTGATGAAGATCCTGGCCGGGATCGAGCAGCCCACCACGGGCGAGCTCGAGCTCGACGGCGAGCCGGTCACGTTCGCCTCGCCGCGCGCCGCGGCCGACCGCGGCGTGGTGATCATCCACCAGGAGCTCAGCCTGTTCCCGAACCTGAGCGTCGCGGACAACGTCTTCATGGCGCGCGAGCGGGTGCGGCACGGGATGGTCGACGACCGCGCGCAGCGCCAGACGGCGACCGCGCTGCTGACGCGGCTCGAGGAGCCGATCGACCCGCGCACGGACGTGAGCGAGCTGCGGCTGGGCCAGCAGCAGATCGTCGAGATCGCGCGGGCGCTGGCCCAGGACGCGCGCGTGCTGATCATGGACGAGCCGACGTCGGCGCTCAGCGCGGCCGAGGTCGAGGTGCTGTTCCGGATCATCCGCGAGCTGACCGCGGACGGCGTCGCGATCGTCTACATCTCCCACCACCTCGAGGAGGCGCTGGAGATCGCCGACCATGTCGTCGTCCTGCGCGACGGCGGGCTCGTGGCCGAGGCCGAGGCCGCCGACGTCGACCTCGCCTGGATCGTGGAGCACATGGTCGGCCGCAGCCAGGACGAGCTGTTCCCTGAGGAGCACGTCGAGTCCGGCGGCGAGCTGCTGCGCGTGAGCGAGCTGAGCGTCCCCGACCCGCGCAACCCGGGCCGGCTGTCGGTCGACGGCGTGAGCCTGAGCGTCCGGGCGGGCGAGATCGTCGGGCTCTACGGATTGATGGGCGCGGGGCGCACGGAGCTGCTGGAAGCGCTGGCGGGGCGGCTGAAGGCGGTGTCCGGCGAGGTCGAGATCGACGGCGAGCTGATCGAGGGCCCGGTGGCGGCGCGGATCGCGCGCGGGCTCACGCTCGTACCCGAGGACCGCCAGCGCGACGGGCTCGTGCAATCGATGTCGGTGGGCGCGAACCTGTCCCTGGCGGGGCTGCGGCGCTTCATCCGCGGGCCGCTCGTGTCGGCCCAGCGCGAGCGCGCGGCGGTCGCGGCGACGATGCGCGACGTCACGGTCAAAGCCGCCGGGCCGGACGCGCCGATCACCTCGCTGAGCGGTGGCAACCAGCAGAAGGTCGTGCTGGGCAAGGCCCTGCTCACGCAGCCGCGCGTGTTGTTGCTCGACGAGCCTACGCGCGGCATCGACGTCGGCGCCAAGGCCGACATCTTCGGGCTGACGACCGAGCTGGCGGGCCGCGGGGTGGCGGTGCTGTTCGCCACCTCAGAGCTCGAGGAGGCGCTGCACGTGCCCGACCGGCTGCTGGTGATGGCGAAGGGCAAGGTGGTGCGCGAGGTCCGCCGGGGCGTCGCGAGCCGGGAGGAGATCATGGTCGCATCGGAAGGGGGCGAGCGATGACGGTCGCCCCGCCCATGAGCGTCGCCGACGCTCCGTCGCAGGGCGCCGGCCGGCGGCTGAAGGCGTTCAACTTGGTGCTGGAGCTGCGGGCGTTCATCGCGTTGATCGTGATCATCGTCGTGTTCGGGTTGATGTCCGACGCGTATCTGACCTGGGACAACCTGGTCACGATGACCAAGCACGTCGCGATCAACGCGATCTTGGCCATCGGGATGCTGATGGTGATCCTGACCGGCGGGATCGACCTGTCGGTCGGGTCGATCGTCGGGCTCGCGGGGATCGTCGCGGGCGTGTTGTTGGAAGGGCTGACGATCGGCGGCAGCGTGCTGTATCTGCCGGTGTGGGGCGTGATCTTGTGCGCGCTCGCGGTCGGCACCGGCGTCGGCGCCGTCAACGGCGCGCTGGTCACGCGCTTCAACGTGGCGCCGTTCATCGCCACGCTCGGGACGCTGTACATGGCGCGCGGCGTCGCGCTGTTGATCTCAGGCGGGGAGACCTACCCGAACCTGGGCGGGTCGCCGGCGCTCGGCAACACCGGCTTCGACGTGCTGGGGACCGGCAAGCTCGCCGGCATCCCGGTCTCGATCTGGTTGATGGTCGCGTTCGGGATCGCGGCCGTCTTCCTCACCCGCAGGACACCGTTCGGGCGCTGGGTCTACGCCCTCGGTGGCAACGCGCGCGCAGCCGAGCTCTCCGGCGTGCCGGTCCGGCGGGTCACGATGCGCGTGTACATGATCTCCGGCCTGTGCGCCGCGATGGCCGGGTTGATCATCGCCTCGGAGCTGACGTCGGCGGCTCCGCAGGCGGGTGAGACGTTCGAGCTCAACGCGATCGCCGCGGTGGTCATCGGCGGCGCGTCGTTGAGCGGCGGTCGCGGGGCGGTGCGGGGCGCGCTGATCGGCGCGTTCGTCATCGGCTTCTTGGCGGATGGCCTCGTGATCCTCGGCGTATCCACGTTCTGGCAGATCGTCATCAAGGGCGCGGTGATCGTGCTCGCGGTGATTCTCGACCAGAGCCAGCAGAAGATCCAGCGCCGGGGTGCCGCGATCGCGGCGGCCGCGGCAACCGAGCGGCCCGCGGCCGCTCGCGCGTAAACCCACAGAGGAGGAGAGAGCCCATGTTGAGCCGGATGCGAGGTCGCCTCGCGATTCTGGGAGTCGTGGCCTGCAGCGCGCTGGCGGTCGCCTGCGGCTCGGAGGAGGAACCGGCCGCGACGCCTGCGGGTGGTGCGTCCAAGGAGGCCGAGGCGGGCGGCCTGATCGCGATCATCACGCCCGCGAGCGACAACCCGTTCTTCAAGGCCGAGGCCGACGCGGCGGACGCGAAGGCCAAGGAGCTCGGCTACGAGACGTCGGTCGCGTCCCACGACGATGACCCGAACAAGCAGTCGCAGCTGATCGACACCGCGATCTCGCGCAAGGCGAAGGCGATCATCCTCGACAACGCGGGCGCCGACGCGTCGATCGGCGCGGTCAAGAAGGCCAAGGACGCGGGCATCCCGGTGTTCCTGATCGATCGTGAGATCAACGAGACCGGCATCGCGGCGGCGCAGATCGTGTCCAACAACGCGCAGGGCGCGCAGCTCGGCGCCCAGGAGTTCGTCAAGGCGCTCGGCGGCAAGGGCAAGTACGTCGAGCTCGTCGGCAAGGAGACCGACACCAACGCCGGCGTGCGCAGCGGCGGCTACGCGGACGTCATCGGGCAGGTCCCGGACCTGGAAGAGGTCGACAAGCAATCGGCCAACTGGGATCAGCAGGAGGCGTTCACCAAGGTCGAGACGATCCTGCAGCGGACCAAGGACATCGACGGGATCATCGCCGGCAACGACACGATGGCGCTCGGAGCGGTGGCCGCGGTCAAGGCCGCGGGGTTGACCGACAAGATCAAGATCGTCGGCTTCGACGGGTCCCCGGACGCGATCGCCGCCATCAAGGCGGGCGAGATGCAGGCCACGGTGCTCCAGCCGGCCGCCCTGATCGCCGAGATGGCGGTCGAGCAGGCCGACCAGTTCATCAAGACCGGCAAGACCGGCCAGCCGGAGAAGCAGTCGATCGACTGCGAGCTGATCACGGCCGAGAACGCCGACGACTACGGCGTGTTCGCCAAGAAGTCATGAGCAAGCTCGCGAAGGTCCTCATGCTGGCGCTGGCGCTCGTCCTCGTGGGGACGGCCGGCGCGGCCGACGCCAAGCCACGAGCGGTGATCCTGCTCGACCCGGAGCTCGACGATCAGAACACGCTGATCCGGTACCTGCTCTACGCCACCGACTTCGACACGCAGGGCATCCTCTACCAGAGCAGCGGCGTGCACTGGGCGGGCGACGGCAAGGGCACGCTGTGGGCGGTCCCGGGCCGTGAGTACGCGAGCCGCAACCTGTGCCCCTGCACGTCCTGGCGCTGGAAGCAGGGCGAGCGCTTCATCGAGGAAGCCGTCGACATCTACGAGCAGGTCTATCCGAACCTGCGCGTCCATCACCCGGACTACCCGACGCCCGCGTCGCTGCGGTCGAAGATCCTCAACGGCAACATCGAGTTCGACACGGACATCTCCAAGGACACGCCGGGCTCGAACAAGATCAAGGAGCTGCTGCTCGACGACGTGCCGGGCCCGCTGTATCTCCTGACCGGCGCCGGCCACAGCTCCATCGCCCGCGCGCTGAAGTCGATCAAGCAGCAGTACGAGGGCACGCCGGAATGGCCCGCGATCTACACGAAGGTCTCGCGCAAGGCCAAGATCCAGTCCTGGGGCGACCAGGACAACACGTACGCGACGTACATCCGGCCGAACTTCCCGGAGATCTTCTACCGCAACATGTCGGCCGGCGTGTGGGGCTACGGCGCGCGCAACTCGATCCTGCCCGCCGACCGCTACCTGCTCGAGCCGGCCTGGATGCAGAACTGGGTGTCCAAGGTCGGCCCGTTCGGGCCCTTCTACCGCGTGTGGGGCGACGGCAAGCAGATGGTTGCGGGCGACATCTTCGACTATTTCGGCGAGCGTGGGCTCACCGCGGCCGAGCTGACGGCGAAGGGCTACGCCGTCTGGACGCCCCCGCAGGCGCCGGACGCCTGGATCTCCGAGGGCGACACGCCGATCTTCATGAACAACCTCGACAACGGCCTGCGCGCCGACGAGGACCACTCCTACGGCGGCTGGGGCGGCCGCAACGCGCAGGACGTCAACCCGGCGACGGGGGCGCCCACCAACGCGTACGCCGCGGCGCGCTGGTTCAACGCCGCCCAGCAGGATTTCGCCGCCCGCATGCAATGGACGGTCAAGGCCAGCTACGCGGACGCCAATCACCGGCCGGTCGTGAGCGTCAACGGGCCGCTGAACGTCACGGCCGCACCCGGCGAGACCGTGCGCCTGTCGGGGACCGCGAGCGACCCGGACGGTGACGCGCTCACCTACCGGTGGTGGCAGTACACCGACGCCGACACGTACACCGGCGCGGTGGCGCTGACGACGCCGGAGACGCTGTCGACGAGCTTCGAGGTGCCGGCCAACTCGGTCGTGCCGCCCAACGCGGTGCCGGGCCAGACCATCCATCTGATCCTCGAGGTCACCGACGACGGCGCGCCGGCGCTGAAGGCCTACCAGCGCGTGATCGTGACCGTGAGCGCGCGGGCCACGCAGTACCCGACCGCCACGGTCGCGCCGGTGTTGTCGCTGTCGCTCGGTACGGCGCCGAACCTGGGTGCGCTGGTGCCGGGCACGGCTCGGGCCTACACGGGTACGAGCACGGCGACGGTGACCTCGACGGCGGGGGAGGCGACGCTGAGCGTGCAGGATCTGGCGCCGGTGAACGCTGGGCGGCTGGTGAACGGGGCGCACGCTTTGACGGCGCCGCTGCAGGTCAACGGCGGCGACCTCGCCACCACGCCGCTGGCGCTGAAGACCTACAGCGGGCCGGTGACCGCGGACGCGACCACGCTCACCTACACGCAGAACCTGCTGGCGACGGACACGCTGCGGACGGGGTCGTACTCGAAGGCGCTCACGTTCACCCTCTCCACCACCACACCATGAGACGACTCCTGTTGGTGCTGTTCGCCGCGCTGCTGTTCGCCGCGCCGGCGCAGGCCGCCAAGCCGCGCACGATCCTCACGACGGACGGTGAGGTCGACGACATCGACACGATGATCCGCTGGTTCCTGTACGCGAACGAGATGGAACCCGTCGGCCTCGTCTACTCCAGCTCGCAGTGGCACTGGAAGGGGGACGGCAAAGGCACGCTGTTCACCTCGCCGACCAACCCGCGCTACGGGACGCGCACTGACCTGCGCTGGGTCAAGAGCCTGATCCCCGGGAACACGAACCCGGACGAGACCTGGATCCAGGAGCTGATCGACAAGTACGCGGAGAGCTACGACACGCTCAAGACCCACGCCCCCGGCTATCCCACCCCGGAGCACCTGAAGAGCCTGGTGCGGATCGGCAACATCGAGTTCGAGGGCGAGATGGCCAAGGACACGCCCGGCTCGGACCTGATCAAGCAGGTGCTGCTCGACGAGGACCCGTCGCCGGTCTACCTGCAGATCTGGGGCGGGACGAACACGGTCGCGCGGGCGCTGAAGTCGATCGAGGACCAGTACAAGCACACGCCGGCGTGGGACGCGATCTACGAGAAGGTCTCACGCAAGGCCGTGATCTACACGGTGCTCGACCAGGACATCACCTACAACGCCTACGTGCTGCCGAACTGGCCGAAGATCCGCGTGATCTACAACGCCGACCAGTTCTGGAGCTTCGCCTACCAGTGGCGCACGCGCGTGCCGGCCGAGCTGCGGCCGTACCTGCAGGGCCCGTGGATGCGCGAGAACATCCTCACCGGCCACGGGCCGTTGATGGCGCAGTACTACACGTGGGGCGACGGGCGGCAGATCCCGGGTGACCCCGAGCACAACCAGGGGCTCAACCCCAACCCGGCGCAGCTCAACGACTTCATCTCCGAAGGCGACACGCCGGCCTATCTGCACCTGATGGACACGGGCCTGCGCAACCTCGACCACCCGACCTGGGGCGGCTGGGGCGGGCGCTTCACCCAGAGCCCGACCAACCCGTACCGGGTCGAGGACCTGCCCAACACGCGCGACTACAACCCGTACGCCGCGGCCACGACGACCGCCGTGCTGCCCGCCGCGGCGGGGGCGACGACCGTGCACGTCGCCAGCACGAACCCGATCGGTGCCGGCCTGCCGATCACGATCGGGACGCAGACGCGGACGGTGGCCACGGTTGGCACGGCGCAGGGAGCGAACACGACCCTGCTCACGGGCGCCGCGGCCGGGGCGACGAACATCAAGGTTCCGAGCGTCGCCGGGTTCGTCGTCGGCCAGAAGCTGCTGCTGAACACGGGCGCGGGCCAAGAGACGCCGACGGTGACCGAGGTCGGCACCGCCGGGGTCGCGACGGCACTGGCCGGCGCGCACGTGGCGGGGGCGACCAACCTCAAGGTGGCGTCGGTGAACAACCTCGCCGCCGGTGACACGCTGACGGTCGACAGCGGCGGCAACGCCGAGACGGTCACGATCTCCGCCGTCGGCACGCCGGGCGCGACCGGCACCGGCGTGGACGTGACGCCGGCGCTCGCGCTGGCGCACGCCAACAACGCTCCGGTGCGCGACCAGAGCAAGCCGGGTACGGGGATCACGTTCGCGCCCGCGCTGACCGCGGCGCACCCGATGAACACCGGCGTGCGCGGCGCCGGCTCGGGCGTGACGCTGACCGAGCCGCTGAGCGAGGCGGTCCCGGCCGGCACGACCATCTCCAGCCACTGGAACACGACGTACCCGCAGACCCGCTGGGTCGACGTGATCCAGAACGACTGGGCCGCGCGCGCCGACTGGATGGTCAAGTCCTACGAGGACGCCAACCACCCGCCGACCGTGACCACGCCGCATCCCGACATGGTCTTCGCCCCCGGCCAGCGCGTCGGGCTGAACGGCGCGGCGGTCGACCCGGACGGCGACGCGGTGACGTTCAAGTGGTGGCAGTACTACGAGGCCGACACCTACGCGGGCCGGATCGCGATGGACGGTGCCGACACGCGCAACGCGAGCTTCGTCGTCCCCGCCGACGCGAAGCCCGGCGACACCATCCACGCGATCCTCGAGGTCAAGGACGCTGGGACCCCGGCGCTCACCCGCTACCAGCGGGTCGTGGTCACGGTCGGCACGAACGTCCCGGGCACGGTCGGCGGGACGGTGCCGGCGACGCTCTCGCTCTCGCTGGGCGCGGCGCCGACGTTCGACCCGTTCCTGCCGGGCGTGCCGAAGGAATACACGGCGACCACGAAGGCGACGATCATCAGCACCGCGGGCAATGCGGCGCTGAGCGTCTCTGAGCCCGGGCACATGACCAACGGCGCGTTCTCGCTCCCGCAGCCGCTGCGGGTCGAGCTCACGCCGTCCGGGTGGGACGGGCCCGTGTCCAACGGGACGTCCGACGTGGTGTTCAAGCAGGCCATCGGCGCGACGGACGCGCTGCGCACCGGGACCTACTCGAAGACGCTGACGTTCACGCTGTCGACGACGGCCCCGTAACGGGGCTGCGGTCACGGCGCGGCTATCGTGGCCGCGCCGTGACCGCCCCGCGCGAACTGCTGCTCGAGCTCGGCGTCGCCGCGCTCGCGGCCGGCCGGCCGGTGCACGAGGTCGAGGGCGAGGTGCGCCGCGTCGCGAACGCGCTCGGCTATCCGGAGACGCGCGTGGCCGCCACCCCGACCGGCATGTTCGTGAGCCTGGCCCCGGACGCCTCCGCGGGGTTCGCCGCGGTCGGCCCGCCGCTGCGCTTCGACCAGGCCGCCAAGGTGGAGCAGATCACGACCGCACTGCTCGGCAAGCGCGTCGAGCCCCAGGAAGCGCTGGACGCCGTCCAGGACATCAAGTACGAGTCGCCGCGCGTGTCCCGGCCGATCGTCGCGCTCGCGCACGTGCCGCAGGCGACGGGGGTCGCGCTCGTGCTCCAGCCGACCGTCGCGAGCGCGCTGACGGCGATGGTGGCCGCGTTCGTGGTCGCGGCGCTGGACCTGCTCGCCGACCGCTCGCAGCTGCTGCGCACGCTGCTGCCGGTCGTGGCCGCGTTCGGCGCGGGCTGCGTCGTGTTCCTGGCGGCCGAGCTCGACCTGCTGGAAGCGCCGCTGCGCACCGCGCTCGCGCCGGTCGCCGTGCTGCTGCCGGGCGCGCTGATCGTCACGGGCATGTCGGAGCTCGCGCAGGGCGCGATGGTCGCCGGCACGGCGCGGCTCACGTACGGCACGGTGCAGCTGCTGCTGATCACGTTCGGCGTCTTCCTGGCCGCGCACGTCGTCGGCCTGCACCCGGACACGCTCACCAACGTGCGGCTCGACGACCTCGGGCCGGCCGCGATCCTCGTCGGCGTCGTCCTGGTCGGCGTCGGCGTCTATGTGCACCTGAGCGCGCCGCCCGGCGTGCTCCCGTGGATGCTGCTCGGCCTGCTCACGACCGCCGTGGTGCAGGCGCTCGGCCAGCACGTCGGCGGCGCGGCGCTGGGCGGCTTCGCCGGCGGCGTGACCGCGGCGCTGGTCGCCGCGCTCGTGCACCGGCTGCCGCACGGCCCGCCTTCGCTGAGCGTGTTCCTGCCGTCGTTCTGGCTGCTCGTGCCGGGCAGCCTCGGCGTCGTCACCGCCACGCAGGTCGCGACGGAGGGCGGCGAGGGGTTCGCCACCGCGACCGGCGCGGTGGCGGCCGGCCTGGCGATCGCGCTCGGCGTGCTCGTCGGCGCGGCGGCCGGGAACGCCAGGCTCAGGGCTTGAGCGCGGCGAGCGTCCCGCGCAGGACGCCGAAGCCGCGCTCGAGCTCCGGCAGCGCCAGGTCACCGTCCACGGCCGCGATCGGCTCGACCACGCCGAACAGCGCCACGGTGGCCGCGGCGAACATCTGCGGGCCGGCACTGTCGGGCGCCGTGCCGGTGTCGGCCGCCACCGCGGCGGCGATCAGCTCGTGGGCGCGGTCGAAGTGCTGCACGCGCATCGCGCGCAGGTCCGGATCGACCGCGATCGCGCGGCTACGCAGCCGGCGCATCTCCGGGTCCTCGACGTCCGGCGTCCCCGCGAGCTCGGCGATCCAGGCCTGCAGACGATCCACCACGTCGCCCTCGGACGCCTGAAGGTGGCGCTGGAGCGGGCCCAGCACGACGTCGAAGCCCTCGAAGAAGATCGCCTCCTTGGAGGGGAAGCGGGTCGTCACGGTGCGGGTCGCGAGGTCGGCGCGCTCGGCGATGCGGGTGATCGTCGCGCGCTCGTAGCCCTCCTCGAGCACCAGCTCGGTCGCGGCCCGCACGATCTCGCGCCGGGTCCGCAGCGTCTTGCGTGCACGACGGTCGAGCTCGACGTCCATGCGATCAACGGTAGCAACGATGCCTTAGATGGCAATTATGCATCACGATGTATTCTCGTGGTCCATGGCTCGACTTCTGCACCGCCTCGGCGCCTTCTCGGCGCGTCGCCGACGGCTCGTCCTCACCGGTTGGCTCCTCGGCCTGATCGTCCTCGCCGGCCTCGCGCTCGCGTTCCGCGGCTCGTTCTCGGACGAGTTCAAGGTTCCGGGCACCGAGTCCCAGGCGGCGGTCGAGCTGATCGAGCGCGCCGTCCCGCAGGCCAGAGCGGACGGCGCGACCGGCCGCGTGGTGTTTGCGTCCGACGAGGCGCTCGACCGGGAGGCGCTCGGCGCCGCGGTGCAACGGCTCGGCGGCGTGCCCGACATCGCGTCGGCGACGCCGCCGGTCGTCTCCCAGGACGGCCGGGTCGCGTACACCGATCTGCAGTTCGCGGTGCCCGAGATGGAGGTGACCGCGGCGCAGACCGACGCGATCGCGCAGGCCGCGGAGGACGCGGCGCCCCAGGTCGAGTTCGGCGGCGCAGCCGCGCCCGCGCACAGCGAGCTGCCGATCGGCGAGGCGGTCGGCGTGCTGGTGGCGATGCTCGTGCTCGCGGTCACGTTCGGCTCGCTGCTGGCGGCCGGGCTGCCGCTGCTGACCGCGCTGATCGGCGTCGGCTTCGGGATGCTCGGCATCCAGCTCGCCAGCGGCCTGACCGACCTCACGTCGACGTCGATCACGCTGGCCGCGATGCTCGGGCTCGCGGTCGGCATCGACTACGCGCTGTTGATCCTCTCGCGCCACCGGACGCAGGTCCGCGACGGCATGGGCATCCCGGACTCGATCGCGCTCGCGGTCGGCACCGCGGGCAGCGCCGTCGTGTTCGCCGGCGCAACCGTGATGATCGCGCTCGTCGCGCTGCTGATGACCGGCACGCCGTTTCTCGCGCAGATGGGCATCGCGGCCGCCGCGACGATCGCCATCGCCGTGTTCGCCAGCATCACGCTCGTGCCGGCGCTGCTCGCGTTCGGCGGCGAGCGGCTCGTGCGCGGCAAGGTCTTCGGCGGCGCCAAGTCGGACACGCACACGCTGGGCGCGCGCTGGGTGGCGCTGGTCATGCGCCGCCCGCTGATCGCCGCCGGCGCGGTGATCGTCGCGCTCGGCGCGCTCGCCATCCCGGCGCTCGACGTCCGCCTCGGCCTGCCCAACGATGGCACCTCCGGCCCGGAGACGACCGAGCGTCAGGCCTACGACCTCGTCGCGAAGGGCTTCGGCGTCGGCGCGAACGGCCAGCTGACGATCGTCGCCCGCGGCGGCGACCCCGCGGCGACGGCGAAGACGCTCGCGACCCTGCCGGACGTCGCCGCCGTCGCCCCGCCGCAGCCGGTCGGCGAGCTCGCGCTCATCTCCGTCACGCCGGCCAGCGGACCGTCGAGCGCGGCCACCGAGGCGCTGGTGGAGCGCATCCGTGACACGCGCTTCAGCGCCGAAGTGCTTGTGACGGGCCAGACCGCGACCAACATCGACGTCTCGCAGAAGATGTCCGACAGCCTGATCCCGTACCTCGCGGTGGTCGTCGGTCTGGCCGTGATCCTGCTGATGATCGCGTTCCGCTCGATCCTCGTCCCGCTGACTGCGATCGGCGGCTTCCTGCTCACCATCGCCGCGAGCTTCGGCGCCGTCGTGCTCGTCTTCCAGGAGGGCTTCGGCGCGGACCTGATCGGCGTCACGCAGACCGGCCCGCTGATCTCGCTGCTGCCGATCCTGATCATCGGCGTGATCTTCGGCCTCGCGATGGACTACCAGGTGTTCCTCGTGTCCCGAATGCACGAGGAGTACGCGCACGGCTCGACGGCGCGTGAGGCCGTGGCCGACGGGTTCCGGCACTCGGCGCGCGTCGTCACCGCCGCCGCGCTGATCATGATCAGCGTGTTCGCGGGCTTCGTCATCCCGGACGACCCGATCATCAAGTCGATCGGGTTCGCGTTCGCGGTCGGCATCGCGATCGACGCGTTCCTGATCCGCATGACGCTGATCCCGGCGCTGATGACGCTGCTGGGCGCCCGGGCCTGGTGGCTTCCGCGCCCGCTACAACGCGTGATCCCCAACCTCGACATCGAGGGCGCGGCGCTCGCCCGCACCTAGGTAGGTCCGCTGGGTCGCCTTGTCGCGCTCGTACTGCGCCCGCGCGTCGCGGGTGGAGGCGAGCGCGGCGACCTCGGCCACGGGCACGTCCCACCACGCCTCCGAGTCGGGCGCGCCGACCATCGGGTCGGTGTGGATCTGGACCACGGTGGTCGTCTCGCTCGCGGCCGCCTCGCGCAGTGCGGCCTCGAACTCGTCGATCGTGTGCGTGTCGATGGCACGGGCGCCGAGCGAGGCCGCGTTCGCGGCGAGGTCGATCGGCAGCTTGGCGTCCGTGCCGCGGAAGCGGTAGGCCGTGCCGAAGCGCTGGGAGCCGACGGACTCGCTGAGGGCGCCGATCGACTGGTAGCCGTGGTTCTGCACGAGCACGATCGTGAGCTTGATGCCCTCGGCCACGGCGGTCGCGATCTCCGAGGCCATCATCAGATAGGAGCCGTCGCCGACCATGACGAACACCTCGCGGTCGGGCGCCGCGAGCTTGACGCCGAGCCCGCCGGCGATCTCGTAGCCCATCGTCGAGTAGCCGTACTCGACGTGGTAGCCCTTCGGGTCGCGCGTGCGCCACAGCTTGTGCAGGTCGCCGGGCATCGAGCCCGCCGCGCACACGACGACGTCCCGCGGGCCGCTGACCCGGTTGACGACGCCGATCACCTCGGCCTGCGAAGGTGAGTCGTGGCGCTCGGTGTACGCGCGCTCGACGACGGCGTCCCAGTCGTTGGCCGGCGTGTCGAACGTGACGTTCAGCGCCTCGTTGAGCGCCTCGAGCCCGAGCCGCGCGTCGGCGACGAGCGGCATCCCCGCGTGCTTGAACGCGTCCACGGACGCGACGTTGAGGTTGATGAACGTGGCGTCGGCGGCGAACAGCGAGCGCGACGCGGTGGTGAAGTCGCTCCAGCGGGTGCCGACACCGAGGATCACGTCGGCGGCGCGCGCGGCGGCGTTGGCCGCCGTGGTGCCGGTGGCCCCGATCGCGCCCAGCGCCTGCGGATGGTCGTACGGGAGCGAGCCCTTGCCGGCCTGCGTCTCACCGACGCCGATGCCGGTCGCCTCCGCGAGCTCGCGCAAGGCCTCCGTGGCCTCGGCGTAGATCGTGCCGCCGCCGCTGACGATCAAGGGGTGTTGCGCGCCGCGCAGGAGGGCGACCGCCTCCTCGAGCACGTCCGGCTCCGGCAGCGGGCGGCGGATCCGCCACACGCGCGGCTCGAACAGCTCGTCGGGGAAGTCGTACGCCTCCGCCTGCACGTCCTGCGGCAGCGCGAGCGTGACCGCGCCGGTCTCCGCGGGGTCGCTCAACACGCGCATCGCCGCGAGCAACGCGGGCGCGAGCTGCTCGGGCCGCTCGATCCGGTCCCAGAACTTCGAGACCGGCCGGAGCGTGTCGTTGACGGTGTTCGCGAACGTGCGGTCGTCCTCGAGCTGCTGGAGCACGGTGCCGGGCGCGCGCGTCGCGAACACGTCGCCGGGGAGCAGCAGCACGGGCAGGCGGTTGATCGTCGCGAGCGCGGCGCCGGTGACCATGTTCGTCGCGCCCGGGCCGATGCTGCTCGTGCACGCGAGCGTCGAGAGCCGGTTCTTCTGGCGCGCGAACGCCGCGGCGGTGTGCACCATCGCCTGCTCGTTGCGGGCGTGGTAGAAGGGCATCGTGTCCTGGGCCTCGAGCAGCGCCTGGCCGACGCCCGCCACGTTGCCGTGGCCGAAGATGCCGAAGCAGCCCGCGATCAGCCGCTGCCGGACGCCGTCACGCTCACTGTGCTGGACGCTCAGGAAGCGGACGAGCGCCTGCGCCACCGTGAGTCTCACTTGGTCCTCGCCTTCGTCATCGGAAGCCGCGGGTCCAGCTCCTGCTCGGCCCACGTGTCACGGATCCACGCGTGGTCGGGGTCGTCCACGAAGTTCCACTCGCGGACCGGGCCGGCCATCACGTTCAGGTAGTAGAGGTCGTAGCCGGGCGCGGCCATCGACGGGCCGTGGTAGCCGAGCGGCAGGTTGATGCGATCGCCGCTGCGCACCTCGGCCAGCAGCTCCATCCCGTCGTACACGCGCTGATAGGCGAATCCGCCGCCGCTGACCTCGTAGTAGTAGATCTCCTCGAGGTCGTCGTGGCGGTGCGGGGGATAGGAGCTCCAGTTGCCGTTGGGCGTGAGCACCTCGACGGCGATCAGCGTGTCGCACTCGAAGGCCTCGACGGACGCGAAGTTGTTCACCTGGCGGGAGGCGTTGCCCGCGCCGCGCAGCTCGACGGGCACGTCCTCCGCGGGCCCGTAGCGCGCGGGCAGCCGGCGGGAGGCGGGCGCGGCGGGCAGCGCGAAGCGGCCTTCGCCGTCGATCACCACGTGCGACCCGATCGGCGCGTACACGAAGTCCGTGACCGCCGAGAACACGCTCTCGCGGCCTTCGAGCTCGAAGCGCTCGCCGTCGATCGTCACCGCGCACGAGCCCGCCAGCGGCAGCACGATCACCTCGTCGCCACCGGTGTTGAACGTGTCCGCGTCGGTGACGATCCGCAGCTTCGCGTACTCAAGCATTGACAGCCTCTCGCAGTTTGTCCTCGACCTCTTCGGCGGTGGGCATGGCGTCCGCGCACGCGAGCCGGCCCGCGACGATCGCGCCCGCCGCGTTGCAGAAGCGCATCATCCGCTCCAGCGGCCAGTCGGCGAGCAGGCCGTGGCAGAGGGCGCCGCCGAACGCGTCGCCGGCGCCGAGCCCGTTGACGACCTCGACCGGGGCCGGCGGCACCTCGACGGTCTCGTCGCCCCGCTGCGCGAACACGCCGCGCGGACCGCGCTTGACGATCCGCAGCGCCACGTCGGCCTCGCCCGCGGTCTCCCACTCGTCCTCGTTGCCGACGGCCACGTCCGCATGCCGGAGCGCCTCGCGCACCCAGCGGCGGCCCTCCGCGCGCGAGGGCCAAAACATCGGGCGCCAGTCGAGATCGAGCACGGTGATGCCCTGCGCCGCCTCCAGCGCGGCCAGCGTGGCGCTGCGCGACGGCTCCTGTGAGAGCCCCGTGACGGTGGCCCAGAACACGCGCGCCGCGCGGATCGCGTCCAAGTCGAGCTCCTCGGCCCGGATCTCGAGATCCGGCGCCTTGGGCTCGCGGTAGAAGTACAGCGGGAAGTGGTCGGGCGGGAAGATCTCGCAGAACGTCACCGGGGTGGGGAGGCCGTCCACGGGCGTGACCCAGCGGTCGTCCACGTTGAAGCCTCCGAGCGCGTCGTGCAGGAACTCGCCGAACGGGT
This sequence comes from Solirubrobacter deserti, assembly GCF_003344625.1. GTDB lineage: Bacteria > Actinomycetota > Thermoleophilia > Solirubrobacterales > Solirubrobacteraceae > Solirubrobacter > Solirubrobacter deserti. Next base: position 85,845 of record NZ_QPKJ02000002.1, read on the forward strand.
CGCGGCCCGTCCGCGTGATGGTCGCGACGTCGCGTCCGAACCGCGCCGCGGCGACGGCGACGTTCGTCGAGGAGCCGCCGAGGAACTTGCCGAACGACGTCACTTCGCGCAGCGACACGCCGACCTGGTGCGGGTAGACGTCCACGCCGATCCGGCCCATCGTGATCACGTCGAAGCCCATGCCAACCCTTCCAGCAGGCGGTTCACGTCCGGCAACTCGACGTCCAGCCGCCGCGCCGTCTCGGTCGCGTCCAGCCGCGTGTCGTACGGGATCCGCTCGCGCTGCGGCGGCGGCGCGCCGACCTCGAGCAACTCCATGTCCAGACCGTACGCCTCCACCGCGCGGCGGGCGAGCGAGACGCGGTCGACGTGCTCGCTCCCGACGCAGTGCAGGATGCCCGTGACCCGCCGTTCGAGCGCGCGCCAGATCAGCTCGGCCGCGTCCGTGGCCAGCACGGGCGTGGCGATCCGGTTGATGTCCGGTGAGTCCCAGACCGTGAACGGGCGGCCCGCGCTGAGGGCGTCGACCACCGACGCGACGAGGTAGCCGAAGCCCGCGTCCTGCGCGCGCGGCGTCTCCGGCTTGGCCCGGTGGACGCCCTGCACGCCGGCGATCCGCGCGACCGTCCCGTCCGCCTCGAGCACGACCAGCTCGGACGCGGCCTTCAGGAACCCGTAGGCGTTGATCGGGTTCGGCGGCTCGTCCTCGCGCGCCGGGCCCTGCGTGCCGTCGAACACCCAGTCCGTGGAGACGAGCACGACGCGTGCGCCCGAACGCACGCAGTTGCGGGTGGCCTCGACGTAGCCCGCCCAGGCCTTCCTGCGGTTCGCCAGCAGGCCGTCGAGCGCGTTCCAGATCGCTGCGTGCACGATCGCGTCGACCTTCGGCGGCACGGTCGTCGTGAGGTCGAGCTCGGCGTGGGACGGCGCGAGCACGTCGCAGCGCTCGCGCAGCAGGTGCACGAGGTTGGAGCCGACGAACCCCGACGCGCCCGTCACCAGCACCCTCATAGGCGGACCGGCCGCCCTTCGCGCAGCGACCGCCAGGCCGCGAGCCCGATCACGAGCGGCGCCCGCGCGTCCGCGGGTCCGACCGGCGGCGCGGTGCCCGTCGCGATCGCGGTCACGAACGCCTCCCACTCACGCAGGTAGCTCGGGATGTAGCGCTCGAGGAAGAAGTACGGCAGCGTCGCCGCGCGCACGCCGGTCGCGGTGCGGACGATGGTCGAGTGCGCGAGCGGGTTCTCCGACGCCGCCATCCCCGCCGAGCCGAACACCTCGACGCGCTGGTCGTAGCCGTACACGGCCTGGCGCGAGTTGTCGATCGTCGTCAGGCAGCCGTTGGCGTGCTCGAGCACGATCACCGCGGTGTCCACGTCGTCGGCGGCGGCGAAGTCCGCGTCAATCCGTATCGCGCCGCGCGCGTAGACCTCGACGACCTCGCTCTGCGCGACGAAGCGCGCCATGTCGAAGTCGTGGATCGTCATGTCGAGGAAGATCCCGCCGGAGGTGCGCACGTACTCGATCGGCGGCGGCGCCGGGTCGCGCGAGGTGATGCGCAGGATCTGCACGTCGCCGACCTCGCCCTCGGCCACCGCGCGGGCGACCGCCGCGTGCGCGGGATCGAAGCGCCGGTTGAACCCGATCTGGAACAGCACGCCGGCCGCCTCCACGGCGGCGAGCGCGCGGTCGACCTCGGCCAGGTCGAGCGACACCGGCTTCTCGCAGAAGATCGCCTTGCCCGCCTCGGCGGCCGCGACGATCAGGTCCGCGTGCGTGTCGGTGGAGGTGCAGATCGCGACGGCGTCCACGTCGCCGGCCGCGAGCAGCCCGTCGATCGTCGAGGCGCGCACGCGCAGCCGGTCGCCGACGGCGCGGGCGCTGTCGGGCCGCGCGTCCGTGACGCACGTGACCTCCGCGCCCGGGACCTGGCGCGCGAGCAGGTCGGCGTGCATCGAACCGATGCGCCCGACGCCGATCACGCCGATCCGGACCGTCTTGGTGGCGGTCACGCTCACGCCACGTCCTCCCAGCGCCCGGACTCGGCGGAGCGCAGCAGCGCGTCCTGTACATGCACCCACTGCACGGCCTGCTCGAAGCCGGGCTCGAACGGGCGCTCGTCCGCCACGGCGCGGCAGAACTCGTAGTCCTCGATCACGACCAGGTCCTCGAAGCCGATCCCGTTCGCGCTGCCGGGGACGAAGTGCCCGTGGTAGGGAAAGCGGTCGCCGCCGTAGACGGTGCGGTAGCCCGTGTGCAGCTCGTCCTCGACGAGGTAGAGCTGCAGCTCGTTGAGCTTCTCGAGGTTCCAGCTCAGCGCGCCCTTGGTGCCGTAGACCTCGAACGCCATCTGCGACTCGGGGCCGATGATGCTGCGGCTGGCCTCGAACGTCCCGCGGGCGCCGTTGGCGAACTCGCACAGCATCGCGGCGTAGTCCTCGTTGGTGACGGCGCCCTTCGGGTCGGTGGCGGCTCCGCGCCCGTAGTGGCTGCCGGCGGCGGTGGGGAGGGGGCGCTCGGCGATGAACGTCTCGGTCGTCCCCACCACGCGCGTGATCGGCCCGAGCAGCATGTGCGCGAGGTCGACGGAGTGGCTCATCAGGTCCGTCGTCACGCCGTGGCCGGCCTGGTCGACGAGGAAGCGCCACGACAGCACGCCCAGCGGATCTGAGCCGTACATCGAGAAGAAGCGGCCGCGGTAGTTGGTGATCTCGCCCAGCACGCCGTCGGCGATCAGCTGCCGCGCGTAGCGCACGAGCGGCGCCCAGCGGTAGTTGTAACCGACGCCGCTGATCACGTCGCGCGCGGACGCCTCCGCCCGCAGCGTCTGCGCGGGCGTGCCGCCGACGGGCTTCTCGCAGAACACGTGCTTGCCGGCCGCGGCCGCTGCTTCGACGAGCTCGACGTGCAGCATGTTGGGCGCGGCGACCCATACCGCGTCGATGTCGGGCGCGTCCATCACCACGCGCCAGTCGTCGGTGGCGCGCTCGAAGCCGAACGAGCGCACCGCGTCTTCGCGCCGCTCGGGCAGCGGGTCCGCGCAGGCGACGAGCTTCGTGTCGGCGCGCTCGGGGAACAGCGTGGGAATCCGCAGCAGCGACCGGCTGTGCGCCTGGCCGAGCCAGCCGAACCCGATCACGCCGACGCCGATCATCCCCGGCCTCCCGAAGCATGCGAGCGCGCAGCGCGAGTCATGCCCGCCTCAGCTCGTGCTCCAGCGCGTCCAGCTCCGCTCCGCCCGACATCTGCCTGACGAGCTCGTCGCGGCCGATCTCGTCCTTGGTCCACGTGCCTGCGAGCCGGCCACGGTTGAGGATGACGAAGCGGTCGCCGACCGGGTACGCGTGGTGCGGGTTGTGGGTGATGAAGATGACGCCGAGCCCGCGGTCGCGGGCCTGGGCGATGTAGCGCAGGACGACGCCCGACTGCTTGACGCCGAGCGCGGACGTCGGCTCGTCGAGGATCAGCACCTTCGCGCCGAAGTACACAGCGCGCGCGATCGCGACCGCCTGCCGCTCGCCACCGCTCAGGGTGCCGACGGGCTGGTCGGCGTCGCGCACGTCGATGCCCATCTTGCGCAGCTCCTCGCGCATCGTGGCCTGCGCGCCCTTGACGTCGATGCGGCGCAGCGGCCCGGCGCCCTTCGTCGGCTCCGAGCCGAGGAAGAAGTTGCGCCAGATCGACATCAGCGGGACGGTCGCGAGGTCCTGGAAGACGGTGGCGATGCCGCGCTCCTTCGCGTCGCGCGGGTTGGAGAAGTGCGTCGCCTCGCCCTCCACCAGCAACTCGCCCTCGTCGTGCCGGTGCACGCCGGACAGGATCTTGATGAACGTCGACTTGCCCGCGCCGTTGTCGCCCAGCACGCACGTCACCTCGCCCGCGCCGACCGCCACGGAGATGTCCTTGAGGGCGACGACGTTCCCGAAGTACTTGGCGACGTCGCGCGTCTCGAGCAGCGTGGCGCTCATCGCCGGGCCCCCTCGGCGCGCTTGCGGATGTAGTTGTTGACCAGGACCGCGACGAGCAGGATCACGCCCAGGAACAGGAAGCGCCAGTCGGTGTTCCAGCCGCTGAACTGGATGCCGATGAACGCCATGCCGATGATCGTCGCGCCGAGCGCAGCGCCGACGGCCGAGCCGAAGCCGCCGGTGAGCACGCAGCCGCCGACGACCGCGGCGATGATGTACTGGAACTCCTCGCCGACGCCCTGGCCGGCCTGCGTGGACGCCAGCCGCAGCGCGACCATGATGCCGGTGAGTGCGCACACGAAGCTCGTCGCCATGAACAAGCCGATCTTCACGCGTGCGACCGGGACGCCGACGTTGCGCGCCGCGTTCGCGTCACCGCCGACGCCGTAGATCCAGTTGCCCGTGCGCGTGCGCGTGAGCACCCAGGTGGCGACCAGCGTGATCGCGATCCACCACAGCACCGTGATCCGGAATCCGTGGCTGGTGAAGCTGTCGCCGAAGATCGCGTTCGCGGACGAGTAGCCCGCCGCGAGGTCGATCCCGCTGACCGTCACCTGGTCGGTGATCAGCTTCGTCACGCCGAGGTTGACGCCCTGCAGGATGAAGAACGTCGCCAGGGTGACGATGAAGCTCGGCAGCTTGGTCTTCATCACCATGTAGCCGTTGGCGAACCCGATCGCGGTCGCGCCGATCAGCGTCAGCACGATCGCCAACCAGATGTTCAGGCCGACCTCGGTCGCCAGTACGCCCAGCGTGAGCCCCGCCGTGCCGGTCATCACGCCCGCGCTGAGGTCGAACTCGCCGCCGATCATCAGCAGCGCGACCATCACCGCGGGGATGCCGATCGTGGACGCCACGTCGGTCCAGTTCGCGATCCCGTCGAGCTGCAGGAACAGGCTGCTCTGCGTCCAGAAGAAGATCGCGACGACGATCGCGGCCAGCAGCGCGCCGATCTCCGGGCGCCGGAGCAGGCGCGCGGTCAGGCTGATGTTGGCCAGCCGCTCGTCGGCGACGGGGACCGGCTTGGGCGGAGCCCCGACCGCGCTCATCGCGTGCCTTCGCCCGCCAGCTTCTCGACGGTGTCCACGTTGCTCTGGTCCACGAAGCCCGGGCCGGTGAGCACGGGCTGGCCGCCGCCGACCGTGTTGGCGTTGGCCTTGAAGAGCTTGAGGAAGACGATCGGTAGATAGCCCTGCAGGTACTGCTGCTGGTCGACGGCGAACTGGATCGAGCCGTCCTTGATGCGCTTGGTGACGTCCGGGTTGAGGTCGAACGTCGCGAGCTTGGCCTGGCTGCTCGCGCCCTTGACGGCGGTCGAGGCGGCGTTGGCGATGTCCGGGTTGAGCGCCATCACGGCGTCGAAGGACTTGTCGGCCTGCAGCTTGGACTTGATCTCGGTCTGCGTCGTGGCGACGTCCGCCGTGCCCTTGACCTGCAGGTTCTCCACGGCGCCGCCGAAGCCCTGCTTGACGCCGTCGCAGCGCTGGTTGAGGCCGACGTTGCCCTGCTCGTGGATGATGCACAACACCTTCTTGGCGCCCGCCTCCTTCAGGCGCTGGCCGGCGGCCTGGCCGGCGATCGCCTCGTCCTGGCCGACGTGGGTGATCGCGCCGAGCGCCTGCGACTGGTCGGCGCCGGAGTTGAGCGTGATGATCGGGATGCCGGCGTCCTTGGCCTTGGTCAGCGAGCCCTTGATGGCGTCGGCGTTCGGGACGCTGACCGCGATGCCGTCGACCTTCTGGGAGACCGCGGCGTCGATCAGCTGCGCCTCCTTCTCGGGGTCGTTGTTGGACGGGCTCCAGACGAGCTCGACGCCCTGGTCCTTGGCGGCCTGCTCGGCGCCCTTCTTGACGACGGACCAGAACGAGCCCTCGTCGGAGTGCGTGACCATCGCGATCGTCAGGCCCGAGCCCTGCGTGAGCTCGACCGCGTCGCCGCCCTCTTTGGTGCTGTCGTCGCCCGAGTTCCCGCACGCCGCGAACGTCAGCGCGAGCGCGAGGAAGATCGTGAGTCGCTTCATCGGTTGACCGCCTCCTCCTTGCTCGGAGCCAACGTGGAAAGGAACGCGATGCTGGTGGCGACATCCTGCGCCGGACCCGTGCCGACCGGGGGCTCCGACCCGGTGATGGCGAGGTCCTGCTCGAGCACGAGCCAGCGGTTGTAGCCCGAGCGGCGGAGCGCGGCGACGACCTCGTCGATGCGCGCGTCTCCGCGTCCAAGGGGTTGGAACAGGCCGTGCTGGACGGCCTCCATCAGGGTGAGGTCCGTGCGCGCGGCGACCCGCGCGTCGACGTCCTTGAAGTGCACGTGGCCGATGCGGTCGCCGTATTCGGTGGCGAACGCGACCGGGTCGGTGCCGCCGATCAGCAGGTGGCCCGTGTCCAGGCACCAGGGGACGCGGGTGTGCTCGAGCGCGCGCGTCACGTCCTGCGCCGTCTCCACGAGCGTGTCGACGTGGGGGTGCAGGACGAGCTCGACGCCCTCTTCGCGGGCCACCTGGGCGAGCGTGTCCAGGTGGTCGCCGGCCCGTTGCCACTGCTCGTCGGTGAGCGGGACGGGCGTGGCCCAGCCGAGCGTCTGCACGGCGGCGGCGACGAACAGCTCGCCTCCGGCCGCGGCCAGGTGCGCGGCGGCGCGGCGCGCGTAGTCGGTGTCCAGCTCGGGCTCGTGCACGACGACCGGGACGAACCCGCCGACCAGTTGCAGACCATGGCGATCGAGGATGCGCTTGGCCGCGGCACTGTCGTGCGGCAGCCAGCCGAGCGGGCCCAGCTCGGTCGCGGTGATGCCGAGCTGCGCCATCTCCCCGAACACGCGCTCGGGCGCCAGCTGCCGGCCCCAGCCGGGCACCTCGCACACGCCCCACGAGATCGGGGCTGCCGCCAGTCGCCCGGGCAACCCCGAGTCGATCTGTCTCTCCACGCTCTCTCCTCCGCCGGTTGCGCCCGTTAGAGCGCTCTAACGGGAAGCCTACGGATTAGAGCGCTCCAACGCAACCTGGGATACTGAGCGCCAGATGACGCGAGGGTCGTACGTGACCATGGACGACGTCGCGCGCGAGGCCGGCGTCTCCCGCGCGCTCGTGTCGCTGGTGATGCGCGGCAGCTCGAAGGTCAGCCAAGAGCGCCGTGAGCGCGTGCGCGATGCCGCCGCGCGGCTCGGCTACCGGCCGAACGCGATCGCGCGCAACCTCGCCTCGCACCGCACCAACACGGTCGGCATCCTCCTGAACGACCTCCACAACCCGTTCTTCGCCGAGATCGCGGAGGGCATCGAGGACGGTGCGTCGGACGCCGGCTACCGGCTGCTGTTCATCACCGGAGGCCGGCGCAAGCAGCGCGAGCAGGCGATGCTCGAGGCGCTGCTCGAGTACCGCACGGACGGGCTCATCCTCGTCTCCCCGCACCTGCCCGGTCCGCAGATCGCGGCCGCCACCGGCGGGTTGCCGTGCGTGGTGACGGGCCGCCGCGTGCGCGCGTCGACCTTGGACTGCGTGTTGACGGACGAGTCGGTCGGCGCGCACCTCGCCGTCGAGCACCTCGTGGAGCTCGGTCACTCGTCGATCGTGCACGTCGACGGCGGCGACGGCGCGGGCGCTGCCCCACGCCGCGCCGGCTATGAGCGCGCGATGCAGGACGCCGGCCTGGCCCGTGCCGCCCGGGTGGTGGCGGGCGAGTTCACCGAGGGCGCGGGCGCCGACGCCGCCGCCCGGCTGCTGCGCGCCCGCACGCTGCCCACCGCGGTCATCGCCGCCAACGACCTCGTCGCGCTGGGTCTGATCGACCGGCTGGAGCAGGACGGCCTGCGCATCCCGCAGGACGTCTCGGTGATCGGCTACGACAACACGTTCGTCGCCGGCCTCGCCCATATCCAGCTGACCACGATCAACCAGCCGCGCCGCGAAATCGGCGCCGAGGCCTTCGCGCTGCTGCTGGAACGCACCGAGGGCCGCGCGGAGAAGGTGACGCGCGTGCACGAACCGACGCTGGTGGTGCGCGCGACGACCGGCCCGGCGCCCCGATGAGCCGGGGCGCGGCGCACGACACGCCGACGGGCCCATCGCGACCCGGGGAGGAGGGTGCGTCAACTGACCGCCGACAGGTGGCGCCCCGTTGCCGCACCCCCGGTCCCGCCACCCGGTCTGGCCCTCGCGAGCCCGCGCCGCCGCCCGGTGTGCCTGTGCGCCTCGCCCGGTCTGGCCCTCGCGAGCCCGCGCCGCCGCCCGGTGTGCCTGCGCGCCTCGTCCGGTCTGGCCCTCGCGCGCCCGCCCCGCCGCCCGGTGTGCCGGCGCGCCTCGCCCGGTCCCGGCGCGCCGCGGCGCTCGCCGGCCTCGCCGTCGTCGCGCTCGTCCCCGGGTGGCGGGACTCGCCCTCGCCGCCCGAGCCGTTGCGGGTGACCGTGTCGGGCGGCGCGATCGCGACCGCGGTTCCGGCCGGCCCTGGCCGCGTGCTCACGGTCGCGCACGTGCTCGACGGTGCGCGCACCGTGCACGTCGGCGCCCGTCCCGCCCGTGTGCTGCGCATCGACCGGCGGCTCGATCTCGCCGAGCTCGCCGTGCCTGGCCTCGTCGCGCCGTCGCTGCGCCTCGGCGGGCACGGTGGCGCGACCGTCCGCGTGTTGCGCGACGGACGCGCCGTCACGCTCTCCACGCGCGTGCGCCGGCGCGCCACCGCGTCCATCGGGGACGTGCGCGATCGCCCCGTGCTCGAGCTCGCGACCGCCGTCCGGCCCGGCGACTCGGGCGCCCCGGTCCTCGACCGCCACGGACGACTCCTGGGCCTCGTCTTCGCCCGCGGCTCACGCGGCGCCTGGGCGGTGCGCCTGGACTGACGACGGGTTTCGACCGCCTCTCGCACCACTTTCGGCGCACACTTGACGGAACGACCTACATGCCAGTAGGTTGATGGACGTCAAACCCAGAGGAGGAGTCCACGTGAGGTCAAACCGCAACGCGATCGCCAGTCGCGTGCGTTCGGGGTTCGGGGCCGCCGCGGTCGCGGGCCTGGCCGCGGCCGCCATCGTCGCGCCGTCCGCCGGTGCCCAGACGGAGCCGACGGGCATGATCCCGAAGGAGAAGATCTCCTTCCAGCTCTACAACTTCCTCGTCCCGGTGTTCGGGGCGATCGACTTCGGCGGCGGCAACTACTTCCCGCCCGGCGGCACGCCCAACACGCCGGCGCAGATGCAGGCCGCGGTCCAGAACGTGTTCGCGCAGATGTCGGCCAACGGCTTCACGGCGTTCGAGAACTTCAACGGCACGTTCGGCTGGACGGCCGCCGAGTACCGGGCCAAGTACGAGGAGCATGGGCTGCACGCGGTCGCCGACCACGGCGCGGTGGACGAGGGCAGCTGGGACGCGCGCCTGGCCCAGGCCAAGGCGCTGGGCCTCAAGTACGTCGGCTCGGGCGGCTGGCCGGCGGGCACGAACATGGACACGGTCGAGGGCGCCGTCAACATGGGCGCGGTCATGAACCGCCTGGGCGCCAAGGCCCGCGCGCAGGACCTGTGGGTTTACGGCCACAACCACGACAAGGAGCTCTCCACCAAGCTCCAGTACGACACGAACGGTGACGGCGTCAAGGAGACGGTGTCCGCGCTCGAGGTCGTGATCCTCAACACCGACCCGTCGCTGGTCACGTTCGAGATCGACGTGCACTGGCTGCTCGAGGGCCTGTCGTACGACCAGGACGCGGCCGTCGCGTTCCTGCGCAAGCACTCCAAGCGGATCTCGATGCTGCACGTGAAGGGCTCGGACCCGACCAAGAACCCGCAGACGATCCCGTCCACGGACATGTCGCGTGTCACCGACGCCGGCGGCCCGAACGACGTCACGGACTGGAAGCGCATCTTCGAGGCCGCGGCCGACGTCGACTACTACCACTGGGAGTACGACCTGTCGCTGGACCCGTTCAACTCGTCGAAGGTCGCCTTCAACCTGATGAACACGATCAAGTTCGGCAAGGTCCGCGACGAGCCGGGCACGGTCGGCGGCACGGTCCCGGCGACGCTCGCGCTCACGCTCGGCACGGGCGCCACGTTCGAGCCGTTCATCGCGGGCGCTCCGACCAAGGAGTACACCGCGTCGACGAGCGCGACGGTCACCTCGACCGCCGGTGACGCGACGCTCGCCGTCAGCGAGCCGGGTCACTTGACCAACGGCGCGTTCAGCCTCGCCGAGCCGCTGAAGGTCGAGTTCAGCAAGTCCACCTGGAACGGCCCGACGAGCAACGAGAACGTCGACGTCACGTTCAAGCAGCTGATCAAGAGCACCGACCCGCTGCGCACGGGCAGCTACAGCAAGACCGTCACCTTCACGCTGAGCACCACTCAGCCGTAGGACGGTTCACGCGGGCGGGGCGGCGTGAAGCCGCCCCGCCCGTGCACTCAGCGCGTGAGCTGGCTGACGTCCGCGCGCGGGAGCTCGCGCCGCTCGCCGTCGAGCGAGAGCACCGTCTTGCCCGAGACCGTGCGAGCGGACTTGACGAGCTGGAGGACGACGTTGTCGCCCAGGCCGCCGTCGATCACGTCGGTGCCGGGGCCACCGAGGACGACGTCGTCGCCCGCGCCGCCGTTGAGCGTGTCGTTGCCGGCGCCGCCGACGATCACGTCGGCGCCGTCGCCGCCGTCCACCGACAGCAGCAGAGCGGACGCGGCGAGCCCGGAGGCGTCGACGACGTCGTCGCCCGCGAGCGCGTTGACCGTCACGCGGTCGCTGGCCGCGAAGCCGCCGGCGATGTTCACGCGCGTGGCCAGGCCCAGCACCTGCGCGTTGGTGCCGGCGCCGGCGACCACCGCGACGTCGTCGCCGTTGGTCGCGTTGACGACGACGTTGTCGGCCGCCGCGTCGTTGACGCCGCCGAACTGCGCGAGGTCCGGGTTGACGTTCTGGACGTCGGTGCCGGACAGGTCGTTGACGGTCAGCCGGTCCGTGCCACCGAGCAGCTTCGGCGTGATCGTCTCGACATCGTCGAGGTCCATCACGATGGCCGCGACGTCACGCGTGAACAGCACGCGCCCGCCGTTGGCCGAGACCGCCATGTTCTCGTTGGCTGCGGAGCCGTTGAAGAGCATGTTGTCCGCGCCGTCCTGGCCCTCGATGACGTCGCTGCCGTCACCCGGGTCCCACTGGAACGTGTCGTCGCCGGCGCCCATGAAGGCGACGTCGTTGCCCTGCTGGCCGTCGACGAAGTCGTTGCCGTCACCGGCGATGGTGATGTCGGCGCCGTTGGAGCCGAGCAGGGTGTCGTTGCCCGTGCCGCCGTCGGTCGTCAGCTTGATCAGCGCGGCGAGGTTGCCCGTCGCGGAGGCGCTGTCGTCGCCGCCGTTGGCGTTGAGCACGAGGTTCTCGGACGTTCCGATGTCGATCGAGAACGGCGCCGGGTTGATGCGGTCGAAGCGCACGCGGGTGCCGTTGGCGGTGGTCGTGAACTGCTCGGCGCCGCCGCCGCCGTTGACCTCGACGGTGTCCGTGTTGGCCCCGCCCTCGTTGAGGTCGGTGTCGTCGCCCGGGTTCCAGACCATGCGGTCGTTGCCGCTCTCGCCGAAGACCTGGTCGTCGGCGTCGCCGCCGGTGAGCGTGTCGTTCTCGGTGCCGCCGAACAGGAAGTCGAAGCCCCCCTTGCCGAGCAGCGTGTCGTTGCCGGCCTGTCCGAACAGCTGATCGTTGCCCGACCCGGCGGTCAGCGTGTCGTTGCCGCTACCGCCGAACAGGTTCGTGCGCGGCAGCGCGCCGTTGATCTCGCTCAGCGTGAGGACGTCGTTGCCGCCGAGGCCGAACACCTGGATCAGGTTGGTGTTGGCGACGGTCGGCGTGCCGTTGGCCACCGGGATCGCGCCGCCGTTGAGGAGGATCTGACCCGCGGCGTTGCGGCTGATGGTCACGTTGTTGTCGAGGCTGTCGCCGTTGACGCTCAGCGTCCCGTTGTTGAAGCTCGACGTGACCGCGGCCTGCGCGGACGCGGTCATGACGGTGAAGAGACCGGCGGCGAGCACGCCGCCGGCGAGGAGGGTTCTGGGGAGGGTCATCGCTCGGACAAGACGCCGCCCGGCGCTGCGTATTCCACTGAACCGCGAACGCTGCGGTGGGGAGCGGCGCCGTGTGGCGCCGCTCCCGCGGCGGCTAGTGGCCGCCGGCGCGCTTGGGCAGGGTGAGCGTCGGCTCGCCCGAGAGCGGGTCGTCCGCCATCGTGAGGTACCAGGTGGCGTGCGCGGCGGCGTCGGCCATCTGGTCGAAGCCGACCAGGCCGTTGCCGGCGAGCGCGGCGGCCGCGGCGGGCCACTGGGCGACCGGCAGCGGCAGGAACCCCTGAGCGTCGAGCGGCGGTGAGCCGAGCAGGGTGCTCAACGTGTCGCAGGCCTGGTGGTAGCAGGGGTCCAGCCAGGCGCCCTGCACGCCGCCGTAGCGGGCGACCTGCGCCGCGGTCTTCGGCTGCTCGGCGCCGGTGAACAGGCCGCCGGCCGGAATCCCCTCGGCGATGAACGGGCCGTAGTCGGAGCGGCCGGTGAAGGCCGTCGCCTCGTATGTCAGCCCGACGGACTCGAAATACTGGTTGAAGACGTGCTCGATGATGTCCGAGCCGGCCGGGCCCTCCGTGCCGAACGAGCTGCCGTCGCCGTCATAGACCATGCGGGCGAAGTTCGGTGAGGCCAGCATGTCGAAGTTCAGATTCGCGAGGATGTCGGCCTTCTCGGCGTCGGACAGGTGCTCGACGAAGTAGGTCGAGCCGATCAGCCCGGACTCCTCGGCACCCCAGAACGCGAACGCGACCCGGTTGGTGAGGCTGCCCTTGTTCTTGTTCTTGGCCAGCTGCGCCATGCCCTCGGCGATCTCGAGCAGCGCCGAGGAGCCAGAGCCGTTGTCATTGACGCCCGGGCCGGCCGGCACCGAGTCCAGGTGCGCGCCGAGCATGACCGTGTTGTCCGGGTCGCCCGTGGACGAGTAGGCGATCACGTTGCGGAAGAAGCGCGGCGTCGTCGTCGTGTTCGTGGTCAACGTGACGCGTACGGGACCCTGCTGGGTCGCGGCGTAGAGCTCCTTGCCGAGCGTGGCGCTGAGGTAGACGGCCGGGATGCCGAGGTCGAACGGCCCTTCGATGAACTGCGGGTTCACGCGCGTGGGGCTGTTGCCCTCGTTGAAGAGGATCACGCCGGCCGCCCCGGCCTCCTCCGCGAGGGCGAGCTTCTGCACGAACGGGCAGGTTCCGCGCTGGATCAGCGCGATGTTGCCGGCGGCCGCCGCCGGATAGTCCTCCTCCTCGCACCCGCTGGTGGACGTGTTGTCGGAACCGGTGTGGATGACGATGTCGTTCGTCGGCACCACGAGGAGGTTGGTCAGCGTCTCCGACGGCGTGAACCCGAAGGTGATCATGTCGACGGGCGTGCCGGACGCCGACGACGGCGAGGACGTGAACGACCTGGAACCCCACGTCAGCTTGGCCGGGGTGTTCTCCTGCCAGACGGGATAGTTGAACTCCGGCGTCGTGACGCGGTATCCGGCCTTCTTGAGCGTCGCGACGACGTACTCGACGGACGCCTCGTATCCGGGCGTCCCGGTGGCGCGCGTGTTGCCGTTCGCCGAGCCGATCGCCTGGAACGCCTCCAGGTGCTCCTGCAGCCCCTGAAGCGTGACGGACTTGCGCAGCTTCTCCGACGAGACGTCGCGCGGATCGGCGTTGGCCGGTGCGACGGAACCGATGACGACAGCACAAGTCGTCACCGACAGCGCGGTGAGCCTTCTCACTCTCTCCCCCTCTCCTGGGCGAGTTGTCAGACGTGGAGGCCGTCGACCGGCCTCGCGATTGCGCGCAACGCTACCGCCGCGACCCGCCGCACGGAAGCGCTCGTCTCGCGCGCGAGACAAGCGCGTTGGCGACCGGACGCGGCGCCTTCAGCTCGTGCGGCGCAGCCCGTGCAGAACGTACGGGCTGTGCACGAGGAACGCGGACGGAGACTCGTTGGCCTCCCGCAGCACGTCGATCATCGCGGCGCGGGCCTCCTCGCCGGCGCCCGCCCGCTCGAGCGCCGGCCGCATCGCGAGCGCCATCGGGTGCTCGCTGCCGGCGTCCACGTAGGCTTCGGGCGAAGCGGCGCGGATCTCGAGCTCGGCCGGCTCCGTCGTGGCGAGGGTCAGCCCGGACTCGCGTGCGACGGGGGCGAGCGCCTCGGGGTCGAACCACGCGAAGCGCTTGCGCGGAGGCCCTGGGGCCACGCGCGCCATCACGCGGCCCGCCGCGCCGAGCATCGCGTCAATCGGGCCCGCGGGCACCCAGGCCGTCACCAGTGCGCGGCCGTCGGGGCGCAGCACGCGCGCGATCTCGCGCAAGGCGGCCGCGGGATCGGTCGCGAAGATCACGCCGAAGACGGACAGCACCACGTCGGCGGCGCCGTCGTTGACCGGAAGCGCGGCGAGGTCGCCCTCGCGCAGGTCGACCTCCAGGCCGCGCGCCGCCGCGCGTTCGCGCGCGACCGCGAGCAGGCGCGGCGCGCCGTCCACGCCGATGACGCGTGCGCCGCGCGCGGCGGCGAGCAGCGCGGCGTTGCCCGTGCCGCACGCAACGTCGACCACGTCAGTGTCCGCGCCGACGCCGGAACGGTCGACCACCCGCTCCGACACCGGGGCGAGTTCTTCGGCTGTCGTCTCGTAGCGTCCCGCGCCCCAGTCCACCATGCCCGGGATCATGACGGCTTGGCGGACCGCCTGAGGCCGCGCCTACTTGGCGGCCTGGCGGCAATTCGCGTCGAAACAGGGGTACGGGCCGCGCGGACCGGCGTGGAAGTGCCCGGCCTCGGGGGCGTGGGCGGTGGGGAACTGGCGGGTCAGGGCGGAGAGGATTCGATTCAGCATCCCTTCCGTAATACCGCGTCCGCAAGCGCTTGCGGCAACGGTATAGAGCCATTCCCCCCGACCGGCGGGGTGGTCAGAGCACGCCGAGGAGGAACAGCAGCACAACGGTGATGATCACCGATACGAGGAGCGAGCCGAGGCAGCCGAGACGGCTGGAGAAGAAGAGGAACACCCGGGCGGCCTACCCCAGTGAAGACGCGCGACGAACACGGCCCGGTCAGGGGCGGGGCGTGATCAGCTCCGCCGCGACAGCCGCGCGTGGGTCTCCACGAGCACGAACGTCGAGACCACGACGATGGACGCGAGCAGGATCGCCCCCTTCGCCGCGCCCGCGGTGCCGCCCAACAACGGGATGTTGTGCCCGGGCCCAAGAGCCAGCACGAAGCCCGCCAGGCCGGTGATCCAGGCCGCCCGCCGGCCCGCGAGACGCCAGCCGACGAGCGCGCCGACGAGCGCTGCCGGCAACAGCAACTCGGCTCCGAAGCGCGTGGCCACGGTCATCAGATCGGTGCCCGGCCGGAGCTCGCCGGTGTCTGCGTCGAACAGTGCCGGGCGCAACTCGGCCAGCGCGACGCTCGGCGCCAGCGTCAACGCGACGAGGCACACCCACGCGACGTGTCGCCAGGGGCGCGCGGGCAGACGATGCTCCAGCTCGCCGTAGGCCCAGCCGATCGCCAGCCCGCCGACGCCGGCGATGGCGAGCCCCGGGGGCAGGATGAACCAGATCGGCATGATCCACACGTGGTGGATGACGAGGAACACCAGCAGTCCGGCGGCGCCGGCGACGGCACCGGCCACCAGCGCCGGACGGGTCTTGGCGGCAGCGTGCCGGTGGGCGGTGGCGGACATACCACCAGCGACGATCGATCGGCGGCGCGCATTCCGGTACGAACCGCTAAGGCATGAACCGGTCTCGGGCCATGTTGAACCGCGGCGCCCCGTAGGCGTTGGGCTCGTTGACCACGAACCGTGACCACGTGTCTTCATCGTCGGCGTCGATGACGACGCGACTCAGGATCGGGGTGACGCTCGCGCGCACGAGCCGGCGCGGATCTGGGGACACGCGCCCGCGGCATGCATAGGACCCCGCATAGAGACGCTCGCCGCGCAGACGCAACGTGTAGACGTGCCCGCAGCGGCGGACTGGGTCCTCGGTGTACCACCGCGCGATCGCGCAGTCGACGCGTCGGGCGCCGAGCTTGAAGCACACCGGCTCGGTGGAGCATCCGTCGTCCTCGCCGCAGAGCCAGTAGGCCTCCTCGGTGCTGTCCGCCAGCATGGAGGCCGTCGCCCGGTCGAGCACGCCGGTGTCATCGCCGGGCGCCCGGCGTCGCTCGATGACCACGCGCGCCGACCCCCGGACCGCCTCATCATCGTCGAAGCGCGACGCCGAGCCGCGGACGACAATCTCGTTGCGCCCCAGCTCGAGCGCGACGACCGTCGCGTACCCCTGAGCCGTGGGAAACACCTCGTGCGGTCGCCGGTTGACGGTCACGCGGACCACTGCCTCGCCGTCGTCGGGCGAGATCCACGGTGCCGACCCACGGACCTGGACCGATCGTGCGCTCGTCACGAGGCCGGAGGCGGGCTTGGCAATCGTGACGGCGTCCGCTGGGGGACCGCGGACCACCGCCACGTCCGCAGGCTCAGCCGGCGGCGCGGGTGAGCTCGAGCGGCCGGCCACCGAAGCGCCCACCACGAGCAGCAGCAGAGCAAGCGCGAGCCAGAGGAGCGGTCGCTTCACCCGGGAAGGCATAGGAGCACGTTCTCAGCCGGCGCCGGGTCCGGCCAACCACCAAGGTGTGTGTTCGCGTACCCCTGAGGCCGGGAGCTACCAGGCCCACCAGGAGCGCGCGCCCTCGGCGTCCTGGTAGGGCGGGCCGGCCCGCAGCGCCATGTTCAGGCGCGTGAAGCGTCCCGCCGTCTTCTCGCACTCCTGCTCGGGGATGTAGCAGCGCAGGATCGCGGCGAATTCGCTCGGGGCTGCCACGTCAGCCGCAGGGGCGATGATCGCAACCGAGTCCACCGGTTGCGACGGCGCGGAGACGGAGGTCGCGGAGAGGCCCACGACCCAGACATCGGCCGCGATGGCCGAAGGTTTAGCGGGTAAGCGGACCGAGATGTCCAACCGTCAGTCCCCGAACGCGCGCCTCGTGGGGCGCGGGCGCCTCCTCGCCGTCCCGATCTGGCTCTACCTCGGGCTGATCGGCGTCGCCGTCCTCGTTTTCGGCGGGATCAGCATGTCGCTCGTCATCGGCATCCCGTTCACGCTGCTCGCCCTGTTCGGGCTGGCCTCGATCGCGTACGCGCGCGTGTGGGTGGACGGGCCCACCCTGTATTCGCGCCACGTCTTCGGCTACCGGGAGCCGATCCGGATGGACGAGCTGCTCCGCGCCGAGCTGACCGGCTTCGAGCGCTACCGCGGACGCCAGCTGTGGCTGACCCGGGCGGACGGCAAGCGCGTGGTGCTCGACGCCACGAACTTGCGCTTGAAGCCGCTCTACGGGGAGCTCGCGCGCTACATCCCGGCGGGGTCGAGTACGGCCAACCCGCTGCTGCACAAGCGGATGGAGGCGGCACGGCCGATCATCGCCGTGCCGCCCCCGAGCGCCGCTACGGAGTCGTCGTGGACAACGTGAACGTCAGCGTCTTGCTGTAGGTCCCGGTCCGCAGCGGATCGGTCCGCTTGATCAGCTGCTTGAACGCGATGTCGACGCGGTCGTTGGTCACCGGCGCGGTCCAGCTCGCCTTGCTGAACTCGACGCGCAGCGGCTCCGGCAGCGTGAACGCGCCGTTGGCCAGGTGCCCCGGCTCGGACACGCTGAGCTTCGCCTCACCCGCGGTGGAGATGACACTGGCGGTCGCGCCCGCCGTGTACTCCTGCTCGACACCCGGCGTGAACGCGCCGAAGGTCGGCGTGCCCGCCAGCGTCAGGCTGAGCGTGGCCGGGACCGTGCCGCCGACCGTGCCCGGCGTCGTGGTCGCGAACGGCAGCACCGGCGTGACGTCGACCGGAGGCGCGAGCCGCCCGTTCGCCTTGGCCTCGAACGCGTGCGCGAAGCTCAGCAGCTCGAGGTCCTGGAACGCCTTGCCCTGGAGCTGCAGGTTGATCGGCTGGCCGTGGTCGTTGACGCCGGCCGGGAAGATCACCGTGGGGACGCCCGCCGCCGACGACTGCGGATCGCGCCGGCCGAACGACGGCTGGATCGAGTCGTTGAGGTGGATGTCGCTGAGTAGGCCGGGGAGGACGACGGCGTCGACGCCGCTCTCGTCCATCCACGTGGCCAGCCGCGCCCGGTACTCCGCCCGCTGGGCCTCCCACGCCTTGGTCTGCTCGACGGTCATCGCGCCGGTGCCGGTGTAGGGCGTCGTGTTGCGGAACTGCGGCAGGCGCAGCGGGCTGCGCAGGATCTGCGCGGCGTCCGTGTACGGCGCGTTCGGGTGCGCGAGCAGCCACTGGCGCCAGCCCTCGTAGCCGCGGTCGCCGGGCGGGTTGGACGGGCCGTTGGGCGCCGCCGGCATCGTCGTGATCGTGGCGCCGGCCTGCACGAAGTACTTGAACGCGTCGCGCAGCGCGGCCTCGGTGCCCTCGGTGCCGAACGGGTCCTCCCACGCGGTGCCGTCCGGCACGCCGATGACCTTGCCCTGGAGCGCGTTCGTGTCCAGCCCGGCGGTCCAGTCCGCGGGACGCTTGCCGTTGGCCACGTCGTCGAGCGGGTCGTTGGGCGCGTCGCTGCGCGCGGTGGCGTTGAGCAGCAGCGCGAGGTCGGCGGTCGACTGGGCGATCCAGCCGACGTAGTCCTGGATGTAGGTCAGCGGCATCGTCCCGTCGCTCGACTGCATGCCGTCGGTGCCGCGCAGCGACACCAGCGACGCGCCGGACGACGGGCCCCACAGCGAGTCACCGGTCTGCGTGCCGAAGCCCGCGGCGGCGAACGAGGAGGCGACCGCCGTGGCCGTGCCGCCGGAGGAGCCGATCGGCGACTTGGACGGGTTGTACGCGTTCCACACCTGGCCGTACGCGGACGGTGAGAAGTGGCCGTCGTTGGCGTACTCGGCCAGGTTGGCCTTGCCCATCACGATCGCGCCCGCCTCGCGGATCTTGATCACCTGCCACGCGTCCGTCGTCGACTGGAAGCCCTCGAACACGCGCGAGGCACCCGTGGTGGGCATGTCCTTGGTGGACATCAGGTCCTTGGCGACGATCGGGATGCCGAGCAGCGGACGCGTGTCGCCGGCCTTGCGGGCGGCGTCGGCGGCCTTGGCCTGCGCGAGCGCGTCCGGAGCGAGCGTGATCATCGAGTTCAGGCCGAACGGCCCGCGGTCGTAGGCCGCGATCCGGTCCAGGTAGGCCTGGGTGATCTGCTCGGATGTGGTCTTGCCGGCCTGCAGGTCCGCGATCAGCTGCGTGATCGTCTTGCCGACGACGTTGTAGGGCGACTTCGTGGTCGCGCCGATCGCCTTGTCCCCGGCGACCGGGCCGAGCGCGTAGGCCGGCGCGCTGCCGCAGTTGATCGCGGAGATGTCGACGTTGACCAGCGCGCACGCCTCGGCCGGGGCGAGGTCACCGAGCGGCGGCGCCGCGGCGAGCGCCGTGGCCTTGGCCGTGACGGCCGCGACCTGCGAACCCGCGGCGGGCGTGCTGCCGCCGCCGGTGGGCGCGCGCGTCTCCGACAGGCCGGTCACGACGTACCGGACGAGCGCCTCGGTCGCGCCCGGCGCGATCGTGAGCGTGTTGACGTAGCCGACGTGGTTGGCGTGATCGCCCGTGGTCTCGAGCGGGAACTCGAACGGGCCGCGCAGGAAGTTGCCGGTGCGGTCGAACGTGCCGGGGACGGTCGCGCTCGTGCCGTTGACGGTGGCCGAGCCGGCGCCCGCCGAAGGCGAGTAGTGGACGGCCCACTTGTCGGCGGCGGTGAGCGCGGTGTCGCCGTTCGAGGTCGCCGCGATCGCGCTCTGGTTGGTGCCGGTGTTGTAGCCCAGCTGGCCACCGAACGCGGTCTCGATCGTGATCGGCGCGCCCGTCGTGTTGGTGAACGTGTCCAAGAAGCGCGCGTACGCCTCCTCGGTGTTGAACGCGATCGAGCGCTTGATCGCGACGCCGCCGAGCTTGACGGCCTTCTTGCTCGTGTACTGCGTGGCGCTGTCGGCCGTCAGGTCGAACCCCCGCAGCAGCACGCCGTTCATGCGCGGGCTGCCCGGCACCTGCACGCGCAGGCCGCCGTAGCCCTGCAGCGAGTTCGTGCCCGTGTTGTGGATGGAGCCCGTGTCCATCCCGGGGTCCGCGGCGTCATTGACGTTCCAGATGTCGCGGTTGGCGTTCGTGACGGTCGTCCAGGCGTAGGCCGTGGACGCCGATGCGGCCAGCAGCACGCATGCGGCGGCCGACGCGAGAGGAAGTCTGCGCAAAGGGAATGCTCCGGAGAAGGTTGACCCGACGCCGCTCGCTGGAGCGGCGGCCCGAACCTATCCGGCAGGCGGTCCGGGGACCCTGGACCGCCGGTCGAAACCGGAGCGACGTCTTGGCGTACCGCTCGGCCGTCGCGTTCGACCGAGAGCACGCCGACCCCCACCATCGGTCAGGCTTGATTGAACGTGGCGCGGGTTCTCCACTAGGGTCGCGCGAATGGCTCAGCGCTCAGTGCTGTCCCTGGCGGCACTGCTGCTGTGTCTGCTCGCGTTCGCCGCACCGGCGAGCGCGGCTCCGCCGACCGTGACGCTGCAGACGCCCGAGCGATCCTTCTCCCCGGACGGCAACCAGCACGAGGACGTCCTCGGGCTCTCCTACCAGGTCTCCGAGCGCTCCCGCGTGTCGATCGTCGTGGTCGATGCGAGCGGCGAGGTCGTCCGCCGGGTGCAGACAGACGTGCCGACGGAAGGGTCGGCGTCGTTCGCGTGGGACGGCCGTCGCGACGCGAGCACCGCTGTTGCCCAGGACGGCGTCTATCGCTACCGGATCACGGCGGTCAACGAGGCGGGGGAGACGGGGAGCGCGGAGCGGCGGATCGCCATCGACACCGCACCCGTCGCGGCGATCACGGCTCCCGCGGCCGACGCCACCGTGACGGGAACGGTCCGCGTGGTCGTCACCCCGCACGCCGGTCGGTCGCTCTCTGGCGGCAACCTGTACCGCTGCTATTGGGCGTCACAGTGCGCGTGGCAGTCGCTGGGCTCGCTGGACGCCGACGACACCCTCGAGTGGGACACGCGCTCCTCCTCGACCGGCGACACGTGGTTGTGGGGCTACGTGTACTACGCGGACCAATTCGGCACCTCACACAGCTTCCCGGTGGATGCTCGTCACGTTGTCGTCCAACGGCCGGTCACCGTCAGCGTCAACAGCGCGGCGCGGTTCTTCTCGCCCGACGGCGACGGGCACGAGGACGCGTACGGCATCGGCTACGTCACCACGGCGCCCGGAACGGCGAACGTGCGCGTTCGCAATGCGGCAGGAAGCGTCGTGCGCCGGCTCGTGAGCGATGTCTTCGTCGCCGAGGGCGGCTCGAGCGTCAGCTGGGACGGGCGCGACGATAGCGGAGCGACGGTGCCCGACGGCGAGTACTCGTACACCGTGGACGTCGTCGGGGCCGTCGGAGCGCCTGCGAGCGCCAGCGGCCGGGTCGGCGTGGACACGGCTCCGGTGGCGGAGATCGTGGCGCCGGACGAGGGCGCGGTGGTCGACGGGGAGGTCATGATCCGGGTGGCGCCTCGGTCCGGGCGGTCGCTGACCGGCGGAACGCTGTACGGGTGCTACTACGTCGGGCAGTGCGCGTGGTACGGGATCGGGTCGCTGGGCGAAGCGGACGCGCTCGGCGTCCGCGGACTCACCTGGAACGCGGCATCGTTGCCGACGGGTGAGAAAGGGCTGTGGGGCTACGCGTACTACACGGACGCGTTCGGCGCCGGCCACTCCTACCCGCTGACGGTGCGGCGGGTCGACGTGCGGCGCGCGGTCGCGCTGACGCTGCAGTCACCGGAGCGGTACTTCTCGCCCGACGGCGATGGGCACGAGGACGCCGTCGGCTTCAGTTATGCGGTCACCGCCGCAGCGACCGTGACGATCAACGTCAGCGACGCCGCAGGCGAGCCGGTGCGCCGGATCGCCGACGCGGTCGCCGTCGCCGAGGGCGGGCATTCCGTCTCCTGGGACGGCCGCAACGATGACGGCGAGCGCGTCCCCGACGGCGTCTACACCTACACCGTGCGGGCCGTCGGCGCGATCGGAGAGCCGCAATCCGCCAGCCTGCGTGTGGGCGTGGACACGGCGCCAGTGGCCCGGATCGTCGCGCCGGAGGACGGTGCGGTGGTCGACGGGCAGGTGACGGTCCGCGTGGCGCCGCATCCGGGGCGCGCATTGACCGGCGGGACGCTGTACGGGTGCTACTACGCCGGGCAGTGCGCCTGGTACGGGATCGGGTCGTTGGGGGAGGCGGACGCGTTCGGCGTCCGGAGCGTCACCTTCGACACGGTCGCGTTCCCGACGGGTGAGAAAGGGCTATGGGGCTACGCGTACTACACGGACGCGTTCGGCGCCGGCCACTCGTACCCGTTGGCGGTGCGGCGCGTGCAAGTGCGGCGCGCGGTGACGCTGACGCTGCAGTCACCGGAGCGGTACTTCTCGCCCGACGACGACGGGCACGAGGACGCGGTCGGCGTCAGCTACGTGATCACGGCCGCGGCGCGCGTCACCATCCGCGTGCGTGACGACGCCGGCGGACTCGTGCGCCGGTTGGAGACCGACGTGGCCCGCGACGAGGGCGGTCACAGCTTCACCTGGGACGGTCGCGACGAGGACGGCAAGCGGGTCGCGGACGGCGTCTACCGGTACTCGGTCGAGGCCGCGGGTGAGATCGGCGAACCCGTCATCGCGAGCGGGAGGTTCGGCGTGGACACGCGCCCGGTCGCCACGCTGCTCGCGCCCGCCGCCGACGCTGTCGTCACGGGCAGCGTGCGCGTCAAGATCGCCCCCGCAGAGGGCCGCACGATCACCGGCGGCTCGCTCTATCTCTGCTACGCCGACCTCCGCTGTAGCTGGCAGGGCATCGGGTCGCTCGGAGTCCCCGACTTCGACGGCACGCGTGGACTCGAATGGAACACCGCGACGACACCCACGGGCGCCACCTGGCTGTGGGGCCACGTGTATTACCAGGACGATTTCGGGGCGTCGCACTCGTATGCGATGGCGACGCGGCGAGTCGTAGTGACGCGCGCGGTACAGATCAGCAACGTCTCCAGCGACCGCTACTTCACGCCCGACGGTGACGGCGGCGAGGACACGGGCGGCCCGTCGTACTGCATCGACGCGCCTGCGGACATGCGCCTGGCGATCACTCGTGACGGGAAGCCCGTCCGCACCGTGCGCAGCGACGACCGCACCCAGGGCTGTCACTCGTTCAGCTGGGACGGGCGCAACGAGGACGGCGCTGCGGCGCCCGACGGCGGCTACGCGTACACACTGGTCGCCACCGGCCCGGAAGGGCTAGCTACGACCGTCGCCGGCCGGATCGGCGTTCGTCGAGATCCGCCGGGGCGCGTGCTGCGGCCCGTGGCGACCGACGTGCTCTCGCGCTCGGCGGCGTTCACGTTCACGCCCGCCGACGTGCCGGTCACCGAGGTCGCCCCGTGCGTGACGACGGCGGTCTGCTTCCCCATCACGGCCGCGAACGCAAGCGGTCAATGGGCGACGGCGATGCAGCTCGCGCCGCACCTCAATGGCGATCGCACGCTGGCCGTGACGGTCCGTTGGCGCGACGCATACGGATCGGCCCACCAAACGTCGCTGCCGCCCGTGCCCGTCACCGTCAACACGGCCGCGCCGCAGCTCGAGCTGGAGGCCGCGCCGGCGGCGGGCGAGGCGCCGGTCACCAGCCGCATCCGGCTCGATGCGCGCAGCGAGAGCGGGCGCGAACTGAGCTATCGCCTCGACTTCGGTGACGGCAGCCCAGTCGTGACCGGCACGCGGGCCAGCCCGCACACGCCCCTGGAGCTCGAGCACGCGTTCACGCGGCCGGGCGCCTACCGCGTGCTCGCCGACGTGGACGACGGCGCCGGCAACGGGGCGCGCCGCAGCACACTCGTCACGGTCACCGCGCCGCCCAACCGCCCGCCGACGGCCGTGCTGACACTCGATCGCGACGAGGGCAGCGCGCCGTTCGCGGTCACCGCCACGATCACGGGTGAGGACGCCGACGACGATGCGCTCACGTATCGGGTGTCGTTCGGCGACGGCAGCCCGGAGCGCACCGGCACGCTTCCGCAGACGCCGCTCACGCACACGTACGCGACCGCGGGCAGCTTCCTCGTCCGACTCTCGGTCAACGACGGCGAGCGCACCACGACCAGGACCGTGCGCGTCGTCACGGCGCTGTCGGAGCCGTTGACCGCGGCAGCGGGCGACGACCAGCAGGCGCAGGCGGGCGAGGCGGTCGCGTTCGACGGCGGCGGCTCGCGTCCCGCGGCGCTGATCACTCGCTACGAGTGGGACTTCGGCGATGGCTCGAGCGCGACTGGCCGCGCGGCCACGCACCCCTTCGCGCGCGCCGGGCACCTACACGGTCACGCTGACCACGACGATCGGGACGTCGACCGCGACGGACACGGCGCGGGTGACGGTCACCGACCCGCCGCCGGCCGACCGAGCGCTGGCCGTGCGCGTGACCGGGTCCGGGATGCCGGTGGGCGACGCCACTGTCACCTACATCGCGGGGGACGGCAGCCGTACGTCGGCGACGAGCGGCGCCGATGGCGTCGCGCGCCTGCGCGGCCTCCCCGACGGCACCCACACGCTGTATCTCTATGCGCCGGGCTACCGGCCCCGGACCGCGCCCGTCACCGTTACCGATGGCCGCGGCGAGGTGGCGGTCGATCTCGAGCAGGGCCAGCTCGGCGCCACGACGCTCGAGCATCGCCGCATGACGCTCGCGGAGATCCTGGACGCCGGCATCGACGTCGACGACCCCGCCAACACGCACGTGTACGAGGCGAAGGTGCACCTCTGGTTCGACCCGGTCGGCGCCGAGGAGGAAGACCCGCCCGCGAGCGAGACCGTGCATCTGTGGTACTGGGACGGGCAGATCGTCTGCGCGTCCAACTGCGGCGGTGGCGGCGGTGGTGGTGGCGGTGGCGCCAACCCGTGCCCGGAGGCCGACACGCTCATCGGCTGCTGGGTGCTCAACGGCCGCCAGTACCTCCCGACGCTCACCCACGTCGCCGGCAAGCCGTTCATCCACTGGCTCGTCTTGCCGATGAAGGCGTCGTTCCTCAAGGCGTTCTTCGACGTCCAGCTGATCGTGCAGAACCTCGCCGACCCGGGATTCACGTTCGAGCCGGGGGTCGCGAGCCTGCAGCTCCCGCCGGGCCTATCACTCGCGCCGCTACCACGACCGCAATCCGCGACCCAAGAGGTCGGGGCAATCGTGGGCGGGCGCAGTCGCGCCGTGGAGTGGATCGTGCGCGGGGACACCGAGGGAAGCTACGACCTGAGAGCGACCTACTCCTCGACGCTGGCGCCGGTCGACGCCCCGGTGTTCATGACCGCGGGCACCCGGACGCCGCTCGACGTCTACGGGGCATCCGCGCTCAAGACGCGGATCGTGCTCGACTGCTACACCCACCGCTGGGGCCCGTACGGGTTCGAGGTCGAGATCACCAATGTCAAGGACGCGCCGGTCTACAACCTCGAGGTCGAGATGTTCGAGCAGGCGGCGGACAAGCCCCCTGAACACGCCGACTTCTTCTACGCCTCGGCCGACCGCAGGCAGCGGATCGCCGAGCTCGCACCCGGGGAGACGTTCCGGGCGCGCTACACGGTGTTCGCCGGGCTGGGGCACGAGGACGACCCGCGCCCGCTGGAGCTCGCTCTCGACCGCTCGTTCGTGCAGCGCACCGGCGGCGACGTCGACCTCGACCCGGAGCTTGTCAAACGCGAGCCGTGCCCGCCGGAGCCGCCGCCCCGGTACGACGTGCGCCACCGGGTCGAGCCGTCCGGTGGTGGAGAGCGAATCGTCGTGACCTGGGACCGGCCTGCGGTCGAGCCGGGTGACGCGCCGATCACCGGCTACCAGCTGTGGACGCGCCAGCGGCTGGACTCTGGGACGTGGGAGCGCTACGGCGACCGCTTCATCACCGAGGCCGCCACGATCCCGGACACGGACCGCGACGCCGGTCGCTACTACATGATCGCGACCGAGCACGGCCCGGAGGATGTCCGCTTCGAGCACCTGATCGGCGTCGGCCCCTCGCGCTACGTCTCGCTCGGTGACTCGTTCTCCTCGGGTGAGGGCGTGCCCGCGTTCGACCCGGGGACCGCCGGGGACGTCGACGGTGACGGCGGCAACAAGTGCCACCGCTCCGTGGGCAGCTACGGGCGGCTGGTCGCGGCCGACGACGGCATCCAGCGCAACCTCGCGCCGATGACCGCGGACGCGTGCTCGGGCGCGATCGCCGCGGCATCTGGATGGATAACCGCCGCAATCCGGACGAGGGCCCGCAGCAGCAGTCCGTCAACCGCTTCACCGATGTCGTCACGCTGTCGATGGGCGGCAACGACATCGGATTCAAGGACATCGCGATCGCGTGCATCCTGCCGGTCATCGACTGCAGCGCTGCGCCGCTTCAGGCGCTCGGCAGCGAGCCCTGGCTGCGCAATTTCGCGCACGTGTGGGACGACCAGTTCGCGCTCGCGAGCGACATCCGCGATGTGGTCGAGTGGGCGGACTCATGCCTGAACTGGGCGAACATCCCGAAGAAGATCTTCTGCCAGTACCGCAGCGAGCGGTTGATCAACGACTTCGACGAAGCGATCAACCAGGAGCGGCGTGTGTCACCGCTGAACCTCGTCGACGACGATCTCCACGACCGGCTCGTGTCCGCGTACGAGCGGCTGCTCGGGCGCGCGCCGAAGGCCCATGTGTACGTGATGCCTTACCCGAAGATCGTCGACGGCGCCGATGTCGACGGCGACTGCGAGCTGCTCGGCCCCGGGGAGCCGTCGCTGACCCGCGGCGACCGGCGGGCGATCGACTCCGTGATCACCATGCTCAACGCCGAGGTTCACAAGGCCGTGAAGGCGACCGGGTCCTCGCGCATCAGCTACGTCGAGTTGGGCACGGACTTCGACCAGATCCCGCTGTGCAAGAACGGCCGGATCAACCCGCAGACGGGCTTCAACTCGGCGACCAACCCGTTCTTCAGCACGCCGGGCAACTACGGCCCGATCTCGTACGCCTTCCACCCGAACGCGCGCGGCCAAGAGGCCTACGCGAGCGCGCTCAAGCGCGCGCTGAACGAGCGCATCGCGCCGCAGCGAGTGCTGCTCGACCTCGGCCAGACGATCGACGTCGGCACGTTGCAGCCCGCCGCCGGCGCGGACACCCTGCAGGCGCAGGCCACTTGGCCGGGCAGCACGGTCTCGCTCTCCTTCGTGAGCCCGGGCGGGACCGTGGTGGACGAGGACTCCCCCGGCGTGGTGAGCATGCGCACGCCGACGTCGCACAAGCTCGTGCTCGCCAACCCGGGCCCGGGGACGTGGAAGCTGCGCGTCACGGGTGACGACGTGCACGAGGACGAGCCCGTGGACGTCGAGGCGTTCACGACGACGCCCGACCGCGCCCCACCGAGCGTGGCGGCGCGCGCCGAGCGGGTGGACGGGACGGCCTCGACGTTCCGGCTGATCGCGGACGGCCCCGCGGACGCGACGCACACGTGGGCGTTCTCCGACGGTGGCGTGGCGACCGGCGCGCGCGTCGAACACCGCTTCACGAACGCGGGGGAGCTGTGGGCGACGCTCAAGACCGCAGCTGCCGACGGACAGACGACGTGGACGCCGCTGACCGTGCGCGGGGCGGATGCGTCGGCGCCGGTGATCGCCACGGCTGCCGACGTGGTCGCCGAGGCCGCCTCGGGTGCGGGACGCGCGGTCGAGTTCACGCCGCCGTCCGCCACCGACGGGGTCGGCGCGCCGATCGGGACCACATGTGCACCGGCTTCCGGCAGCGTCTTTGCGCTCGGCGCGACGGAGGTGACCTGCAGCGCGACCGCCGGCGGCAAGCGCGTCACGAGTCGATTCACGGTGCGCGTGCAGGACACGACACCGCCCGTGTTCGGTCCGGCGCCCGACGTCCGGACGGGCGCGTTCGCCGTGCCGGTCGCCACGGACACGGTCGACGGGGCAGTCGACGTGGGCTGCTCCCCCGCGTCCGGCGCCGTCTTCGCCGTGGGCGCGACGCCGGTGACGTGCTCGGCCGCGGACCGAGCCGGGAACGCCGCGAGCGTGCGCTTCGTCGTGACGATCGACCCGGTGGTCGCTCCGGCGCCCCGGCATGCAGACCCCAAGCCGGTCGCGGCGGGACGCACGGCGCTCAAGCGCGCGATCGTGCGCGGCCAAACGGTCACGGCCCAGCTCGCGTGTCCCGCGGGGACGTCCGGCTGCGCGGCCGTGACCGCGCGGCTGATGGTCAAGCGCTCCGTGGTCGGCACGGGCCGCACGGGCGCGCTCGCGAGCGGCAAGACGGCCAAGCTGACGGTCAAGCTGAACGCAAAGGGCCGCGCCCTGCTCAAGCGCGGCCGCGTGAAGGCGACACTCGAGCTCCGTCAGGGCACGACCGTGCTCGGCAAGCGCGCCGTGACCCTCCGTCGCTAGCGGCTGCCGAGCTCCCTCGAGCGCTCCGTGGCGGCCATCACGGCCTCCAGGAACGCCGAGCGCACGCCGCCGCGCTCGAGCTCGCGCAGGCCGGCGGCGGTCGTGCCGCCGGGGGAGGTGACGGCCGCGCGCAGGTTCGCGGGGCTGTCGCCGTCGATGAGCAGCTGGGCCGAGCCGAGCAGCGTCTGGAACGCGAGCGTGTTCGCGAGGTCGCGGGGGAGGCCGGCGA
The DNA here is from genome assembly GCF_003344625.1 of Solirubrobacter deserti. GTDB lineage: Bacteria > Actinomycetota > Thermoleophilia > Solirubrobacterales > Solirubrobacteraceae > Solirubrobacter > Solirubrobacter deserti. The sequence goes on from NZ_QPKJ02000002.1 coordinate 114,524, forward strand.
GCACACCGGCGTCGCTCAGCGCCTCGGCGATGAGGAAGACGTACGCGGGGCCGGAGCCGGACACGCCGGTCACGGCGTCCAGCTGGGCCTCCTTCACGCGCACGACGACGCCGACCGCGCCCAGGATCGCCTCCGCCCACGCGAGGTCGTCCTCGCCGGCGTGCGCGCCGGGGGCGATCGCGGTCACGCCGGCGCCGACCAGCGCGGGCGTGTTCGGCATCGCGCGGATGACCGGCAATGGCGCGGCGGCCTCGATCGCGGCGGCGGTGATGCCCGCGGCCACCGACAGCAGCCGCTGGGCGCCGGCCTGCGCGGCGGCGGCCGCGACGGCGGCGATGTCGTTCGGCTTGGTCGCGAGCACGACGCCCTCGGCGGCGACGGGCTGCTCGACGACCTGCACCCCCGGGTACGTGGCGGTCAGCGCCGCGCGGCGCGCCGCGGACACCTCGGCGACGGCGAAGTCCTGCGCGGGACGGCCCGCGGCGAGCATCCCGCCGAGCAGCGCCTCGCCCATGCGGCCGCCGCCGACCAGCAGCAGAGGAACGCTCACAGCTCGGGCGCGACCGAGATCAGGCGGCGCTCGTGGGTCCCGACGCCGATCGTGCGCGCGCCCTCGGAGACCTCCACCTCGAAGCGCAGCTTGCGGCCGTCGATCACCTCGCGCAGCTGCGCCCGGGCCGTGCACTCCGCGCCCTCGAGCGCGCCGCCGACGTGCCGGACGTTGACCTCGAACCCGACGGTCGCGTGGCCGGCGGGAAGGTCTTCGCGTACGAGGTTGGACGCGGCCCACTCCATCATCGAGATCATCCCGGGAGTCGACAGCACCGGCATCGGCAGGGTGCCGTCGACATCGGTCAGCAACTCACCCTCGACGCGGAAGTGCTCCGTCCGCTCGCTGCCCTCGTTGAACGCCATGGCGGGACTCTACCCGGGGGACTTCGACGGCGAGCAGCGCGATGTCGTCGGCGGGCACGTCCGCGCTGGCGGCCAGGACAAGGCGCTCGCACACGTGGTCGGCGTCGTCGCCGGTGCCGGCCAGCAGCGCGCACAGGCCGCGCTCGCCGAGCAGCTCGCCGCTGCGGCGGGACTCGGTGATGCCGTCGGAGAACAGCAGCAGCAGGTCGCCGGGATCGAGCGTGAAGGAGGCGTCATCCAGGCGCACGTCCGGGACGGCGCCGATCAGCGTGCCGTGCGCTCCGACGGCCTCGACCGCGCCGTCGGCGCGCCGCACGAGCGGCTGCGCGTGGCCGGCGAGCGCGACGCACGCGTCGAACCCGCCGTCCTCCCGCGCCCGCAGGCGCACCAGGGCCAGCGTGCAGAAGCGGCCGTGGCAGCCCTCGCGGCGGCGCAGGACCACGTCGTTGAGCTGCTCGAGCATGCGGGCGGGGGAATCCTGCTGGACGGCGATCGTGCGCAGCGAGTGGTGGATCAGGCTGGCGACGGTGGCGGCCTCGACACCCTTGCCCTGGACATCGCCGACGAGCGTGACCCACTCGCCGTCGCCGAGCGGGAAGCAGTCGTAGAAGTCGCCGCCGACGTCGGCGCCACCGCGCGCGGCCCGGTAGCGGGCGGCGAGCTCGAGCCCGGGAGCGGAGGGCAGGGTGGGCGGGAACAGCGAGGCCTGCAGCGTGCGGGCGATGTGATCGCGTTCGGCGTTGATGCGGGCGTGCTCGACCGCCCGCGCGGTGCGCGCCGCGAGGTCGACGACGAGCGTGCGGTCCTCGTCGTCGAGCACGCGGGAGCGGGGGCCGTTGGCGAACGTGATCGAGCCGATGGACTGCCCCTCGAACACGATCGGCACGGCGACCGCGGAGCCGCGCGCCGCAGCGCCGTACTCGGCCACGCGCCGGACGTCACGGCCCTCATCGATGTCGATCACGCAGCGGTCCGTCAGCGCCGGCACGGCGGCGCGGGCGACGTGCGCGAGCGTCTGCACGTAGTCGAGCGAGGAGACGAGCTCGGTGGTGGCGGCGGCCAGGAACTCGGCGCGGGTCGCGCTCAGCCGGCGCTGATCCGACAGCGCCTGCAGCTGCTCGCGTCGCCGCGCCGCGAGCACGCCGAAGGCGCACGCGCACACGAGCGCCGCGAGCCGGGCGGCGGAGTCGGCGCCGGCGGGCATGGCGTTGATGTGCCACAGGACGGCGGCGACGCACAGCGCGAGCGCCCCGACGAACGCGGTACGGCGGGCGTTCAGCCGGATGCTGGCGAGCAGCGGCGCGCCGATGACCAGGCCGACGAGCACGACGGGGTGATGCCCTTCGCGGTCCAGCACGATGTCCGCGACGACGACCGTGATCAGCCACGCGCCGCAGAGCGCGAGCCAGAACCCGTTCGACCGTTCACGCACGCACGGGTGATCGGCACGAACCCGCGACGATCAGCGCGTTTGGCAACTTTGCGGCCGCGATCGCAGGTTCACGGCGCGTGCTGCGGGGCGCCGTCGGCGCCCCGCAGTGGTCGCGAGATGTGCTCGATCGCGTCAGAGCCCGAACCCGAGGAGTTCTCCGGTAGGGCGAACTCGGCCGCACTTGACGGGGAGGGAGTCCCATACGGCCCGCGGGTCAGAAGGACGATCGGTCACAGTGGTCTTGCTAACCGTTCTGGGTTGCGAACGCTCGTGGGCCATCCGTGCGCTGACCGTGACGCTCGCGGTCAGTGCGCGGCCGCGCCGCGAAGGCCCCGCCGACGAGCAGCAGGGCGGCGAAGCCCAGCAGCGCCACCTTCGGCGCCATGAACTGGCTCGCGACTCCCAGCCCCAGCACCGGCACCGAAAGCCCGAGATAACCGGCGAGGAAGAAGCCGGCGAGCACCTCGGCGCGGTTCGGCGACGCCGCGGCCAGCGCCGACACGCGCGCGATCCCGCCCTTGAACAGCAGCCCGGCGCCCACGCCGGTGATCACGACGCCCGTGAGGAAGAGCGCGAGGCTCGACGCCCACAGCGCGGTGACCAGCAGTGCCAACCCGGCGGACAGGGCTGCGGTGCCGGTGCCCACCAGCCGCCGCACGTCCCACGCGCCCGCGGCGAGCTGGGCGACGATCGCCGCTCCGAAGCCCGTGACCGCCGGCACGCCCGCGAGCGCATGGTTCGTGTGGCCCAGCGTGCCCGCCAGGAAGGAGGGCGCGAGCGACGTGAACAGCCCGAACGCCGCGAAGGCCACGAACGCGCCCGCGGCGGCGCTGAAGAAGCTTCCGCGCGCCGCGGCCGGCACGGCCACCCGCTGCGGGCGGTACGCCGGGCGCCGCTGCGGCCGCGTGACCGTCTCCGGCGCGAGCGCGACCGCGATCACCGCGACGACGAGCAACGCGGCGAACACGGCGTAGGGCACGGTCAGCGGCGAGGCGACCGTCTCGGCCAGCACACCCGCGACGATCGGACCCAGCCCGAGCCCGCCCAGGTTGGCGGTCGTCGCGACGATCTGCGCCCGCTTCGGCGAGGTCCCCGGCCGCTGCGCGAGGTGCAGCTCGACGAGGAACGCGGTCGAGGTGGCCGTCACGACGCCGACCGCCAGCCCGCTCAGCACGCGGCCGACCAGCAGCCCCGGCAGGGTGTCCCAGAGCAGGAAGACGGCGGCGCTGACGAGCGCCAGCAGCAGGGCCGCGACGAGCGTCCGGCGGCGGCCGAGCCAGTCCGAGACGTGGCCGGCGAAGAACAGCGCTCCGGCGACGCCGACGGCGTAGGCGGCGAAGATCACGGTGATCAGGAACGTCGAGAAGCCGTCCCGGGCCTGGTAGATCGCGTACAGGGGAGTCGGCACCGTCGAGAACGCGAGGACGGCGAGGAAGGCGAGCGCGACCGCCCACAGCCCGGCGCCGTGGCGGCCCGCCGCGGCCTGCGAGGAGTGCGGGAAGAGGGTCATGCCGAGCATGGTGACCCGCGCAACCATCGCGTTCAACGCAGATAGTCGCTATCGGCTATCGCGATCTGCGATAACTGACGGCATGGAGCTGCGTCACCTCGCCACGTTCGTCGCCGTCGCCGAGGAGGGAAGCTTCACGCGCGCGTCGGCGCGGCTGCACGTCGTCCAGTCCGCCGTCTCAGCCGGGGTGCGCGCCCTCGAGCGCGAGCTGGGCGCCCAGCTCTTCGACCGCACCACGCACCAGGTGACGCTCACCGACGCGGGCCGAGCGCTGCTGCCCGAGGCCCGGACGACGCTGGCGGCGGCGAACGCCGCGCGGGAAGCGGTCGAGCTCGTCCACGGCGGCCTGCGCGGGCTCGTCCGCATCGGGACCATGCAGGCCGACGCGCTCGTCGGCTTCAGCCTCGCCCGGCTGCTGGGCGCGTTCCGGGCCGAGCATCCCGACGTGGAGTTCCACGTCCGCCAGGGCTATTCCGCCGAGATGGCCGAGCAGGTCCGCGAAGGCCGGCTGGACTTCGCGTTCCTGGCGCTGCCGACGCCGCGTGCGAGCGGGCTCGCGCTCACGCCGCTGCGGCGGGAGGGATGGCGCTCGGCGTCCACACGGAGCATCCGCTCGCGGGCGCCGCCGAGGTCGAGCTGGCCGCGCTCGCGGACGAGACGTTCGCGGACGGACCGTCGAACTGGGGCACGCGCGTGGCGGCCGACCGCGCGTTCGCCGCCGCCGGCCTCGAACGCCGCGTCGCGCTCGAGATCAACGACACGCGCACGATGGTCGAGTTCGTCCGCCATGGCGTGGCCGTGGCGTTCCTCGCGCCGTCGTTCGTGCGCGACCCCGAGGGCATCGCGCTGATCTCGATCCGCGACCACGCCCCGGTGTTCGAGACGTTCGTCGCCGCGCCGAGCGCCCGGCGTCTCGGCGCGGCCGCCGCGGCGTTGCTGGCGCTCGCGCAGTCGCGGGTCGCCACGCCGTGAGTGGGTAGGCGTCGCTCGTGATCGCCGCCACCCCTGGTCTGACCTTCGCCGAGCCGTACCCGATCGGGCTGCTGTTCGCCGGCGTCGCCGTGTTCGCGGCCGTCGGCGCGCTCTCCCACCAGCACGACCGCGCGTTCTCGGCGAGCCTCATCTACCTCGGCCTGGGCGTGCTCGCCGCGGTCGTGATGCAGGTGCTCGACCTGCCGCGGCTGGAGCCGGTCGAGAAGTCGTCGCTGTTCGAGAAGGCCGCCGAGCTGGCGGTGATCGTGGCGCTGTTCGGCACGGGCCTCAAGCTCGAGCGCGAGCTCAAGGCGGCCGCCTGGCAGCACGTGGGGCGGCTGCTGCTGGTGGCGATGCCGCTGACGATCGGGCTCGTCGCGCTGTTCGGCTCCCAGATGATGGGCCTCTCGCTCGGCGCGGCGATCGTGCTCGCGGCGACGCTCGCGCCGACCGACCCGGTGCTCGCCGGCGACGTCGGCGTCGGCCCGCCCGGCGACGAGGAGGAGCGTGAGCCGAACTTCTCGATCACGGGCGAGGCCGGGCTCAACGACGGGCTCGCGTACCCGTTCGTGCTGCTCGGGATCATCCTCGCCGGCAGCGAGGCGGACGGGTGGCTGGCCGACTGGTTGCTCGCGGACGTCGCCTACCGCGTCGTGGTCGCCGTGATCGTCGGCGGCGCGCTCGGGTACGGGATCGCCGCGCTCGCCGTGTGGCTGCGCGACCGGGACCTGCTCGCGCCCGAGCTCGACGGCTGGCTGGCGATCGCCGCGGTGCTCGTCATCTACGGGGCGACCGAGCTGGTCAGCGCGTACGGCTTCTTGGCGGCGTTCGTCGGCGGCGTCGCGTTCCGGCGCTACGAGCACGGGCACGAGTACAACCGCAGCGTCCACGACGGCGCCGAGACGGTGGAGAAGTTCGGCGAGCTCGCGCTGATCCTGCTGCTCGGCTCCAGTCTCACGCTCGACGGCCTGCAGGCGCCGGGCTGGTCGGGCTGGCTGCTCGCCCCGGCGCTGCTGCTGGTCGCGCGGCCGGTGAGCGTGCTGATCGCGCTCGTCGGCAGCTCGATGACGGCCCGCGAGCGGCTGTTCGTGGCGTGGTTCGGGGTGCGCGGCATCGGCTCGCTCTACTACGCGGCCGTCGCCGTCGGCGCAGGGGTGCTGAGCGGCGGCGAGGCGGCCGTCGTGCTGTGGACGACGGTCGTCTGCATCGTGGTCTCGATCGTCGCCCACGGGGTGAGCGCGACCGGGCTGAGCCGCCGCTGGCTCGGTCACTGAGCGGATACGCCGCCAAGCGGCGGTCGCGCCTACGATTGGCCGCATGACGTTCGCGCGCAGGGTGGGGCTCGCGGGGGCCCTCACGATCGTTCTCGGCTGGGCGCCGCCGGCGTTCGCCGACCAGGATGGGAACTACTTCAGCCTCGCCATCGAGGGTCGTGGCAAAGCAGAGCAGACCGGTGGGACCCGAGGGCCGTCGGCGTACGGGCCGCTCGCCTGTGAGTCCACGGCCGACGCGGGCCGCACCTGCGGCTCGGTGTGGTACGGCTCCGCGCCCGCCACCCTCGCCGTGACCGCGACGCCCGCCGCCGGCTACGAGTTCGTCAGCTGGACGCTCACGGCTCCGCCCGAGTCCCGGCAGTACGGGCACTACTGCGCCAACCCGGCCTCGCCCACGTGCGAGCTGCACGTCCTGCAGGGCAGCACGACGGGCGAGCACTACTTCGAGCTGCGCGCGGCGTTCCGCGCGCTGCCGCCGGGGACGCCTCCGGGCGGCGGGACGGTGCAGCCGGGCGTGACCCCGCCGCCCGCGACGCCGTTCAACGACATGGACGGCGACGGCGTGGCGAACACGCTCGACTGCAACGACCTCAACGCCGCGATCCGGCCGGGGGCCGTGGACACGCCCCAGGACGGCGTCGACCAGGACTGCAACGGCGTCGATCCGCCCGCGCCCCGGATCCAGTCGCCGGTCAGCTACGGCTTCAACGCGAAGAAGACGTGGTCACGCGTGAACCTGCTGCGCGTGCGCGAGCTGCCCGCGAACGCGACCGTCGAGCTCACCTGCTCGGGCAAGGGCTGCCCGTTCAAGTCGCGCAGGGCCGCCGCGAGCCGCGGTAGCGCGACGCTCAACCTGCTCTCGCGCATGAAGAAGGCCAAGCTGCGGCCGGGCGCGACGCTGACGCTGCGGATCACGGCCCCGGGCCACGAGGGCAAGGCGCTGCAGTTCAAGATCCGCTCCAACCGCACGCCGAAGCTCACGACGCGGACGCTCCCGGCATGAGCCTCCACGTCCGCGAATGGCCGGTCGAAGATCCCGTACGCCTGGTCGTGCTGGTGCACGGCTACGGCGAGCACAGCGGGCGTTACGCGCACGTCGCCGCGGCGCTCAACGCGCGCGGGTCGGCCGTCGTCGCGCCCGACCACATCGGCCACGGGCGCTCGCCCGGCGAGCCGGCGCTGATCGAGGACTTCGAGCCGGTCGTCGACGATCTGCGGGCGGTCGTCACGGGCGCGCGCTCGCACCTGCCGGTCGTGATGGTCGGCCACTCGATGGGCGGCCTGATCGCGACCCGCTACGCCCAGCGCTTCGGCAAGGACCTCGCCGGGCTCGTGCTCAGCGGTCCGGCGATCGGGCTCTCGCCCGTGCTGGAGAGCTGGCTCGCGGACCCGCCGTCGGACCCGATCGACGGCGCCGTGCTCTCGCGCGATCCCGCGGTCGGCGAGGCCTACGCGGCCGATCCGCTCGTCTACCACGGCGGCTGGAAGCGGCCCACGATCCAGGCCTTCATCGACGCGGACCGCGCCATCGCGGACGGCCCGGCCTTCGGCGCGTTGCCGCTGCTCTACGTGCACGGCGGCGACGACCAGCTCGTCCCGGTCGCGTTCGCCCGGCCCGTCGTCGAACGCCTCGCAGGCGAGGACAGCGAGCTCGTCGTAATCGACGGCGCGCGCCACGAGGTCTTCAACGAGACCGACCAGGCCACGACGATCGCGCGCGTGGCGGACTTCGTCGAACGGGTCGCCTGAGTCGGTCTGTGGTCGCATAGACGCCCGCTGCTGGAAGTCGGCCCGCGACGGCACCTCCCCGCGCTCGCCCTCTCCCTCGCGTGGCGATGTGGGTCGTTCGCGGGGCACTTGAGCGCGCTGGGAGGTACCGCCGCGTGCCGCCCAGGAAGCTGGGTCGGCAAGCGCGGCGGCTTCTCCTGGGGGCGGCGTGCGAGGGTGGCGTGGGTGGTTCGTGGGTGGCGGGACGCCTCCTTGGCTTCCCAGAGATCAGGGTCGGCCCTCCCGCATTCACGCGAACGCGAAAGCGGCGAATATCGTCGAAGAGCACTACTTTGCTTCTCGTCCCAAGCAGCGGCGACAAGATCTGCGTCGGCGTAACGAACCTTTCGCTATCCGGAGGGTTCGTCGCACTTCGCGCGGCAGTTGCCGCGATCGTCTTCCATGCAACGCGACAGCTCCACGGCCGGCGGCGAAGTGGCGGAACCGTCGAGAAGCGCTACTTCGGTCGAAGTTCCGCGAGCTCGCGCAAGGTCCGCGCCGCCCACGTGCCGTCGCGTCCGTGGTAGTCCGTCCCGTCGAACCAGTCGGCGGCGGCGTCGACCGCCTCGGCGAAGTCTGGACCCTGGAACGGCAAAACCACCTGAGGGCTCGCCAGCGGCTCGATCCAGACCGAGACGCCGTAGGTCCGCTCTCCCTCGCGCCAGTGGAACATCAGCGCGAGGTATCGCCCGTCCCTGCGGGGATCGAGCACGACCTCGACCGCGGACGGATCACGACGGTCGACCGTCGCCTCGATCTGCGTCCTGTCGGCCGCGACTACCCGGACGCGGGCCACGCTGCCCGGCTGCGGCTTCGCGACGCTCCGGCTCGCGCCCGGTCCGAGCACCCTGACCGCTCCAGCATCGACGCATGGCTGGGCGCCGGCTCGCCGGCGAGCTGCGCGCGCACGACGAAGCCGACCTCGAGCCAGTCCCACTGGTGCAGCGGGTACAGCGCCGAACTGGCGGTGGGCTCAAGGCGCTCCGCGACGATCGCCCGCGTGACGCGCTTGATCATGGCGTCGCAGCGGGCGACATCCCCGTCACGCTCGGCCACCAGCAGATCGACGGAGGGACCGTCGACGCCGTGCTGGCGGGCCAGCGCCAAGGCCCCTTCGGACTCGCCGCAGACGTACAACGTGTCCACCGCGATGGGAATGTCTTCGCGCCGTTGCAGCAGCTCCTCCAGGGGCCGCCCGCCCCACTCGCGCGCCGTCTCGAGGTCTCCGGCGAGTGCGAACAGTCCCGCCGTCTGTGTTCGCGAGCGACCGTCGCCGGTGCCGTAGTGCTCCTCCACGCGCCAGATCGCGTCGGTCGCGGCCTCTTGGAACACCCGGGATGCCTCGGCCGTCTCGTCCAGCCAGCGCAGCCCGCGGGCGAGCATCGCGAGTTTTCGCCACGTGGGGCGTTCAGCGGCGCCCGCGCGTGCCTCGGCGACCGCGGCGGTCAGCTCCTCCGTCGTCAGCGTCCACGCCATATCCGCAACCTAGATCGCGTCGCGCGCCCCGTCATGCCGTTGCGAGGACCGGCGAAACTCCAGTGGCCACCGCGTCCTCCCGACCGCTGCTTTTGCGTGACGAGCTAGTGCCGAGGAGCGACGCGATGCTTGACGGCTGGCAAGTCGTCGAAGGCATGCGAGTCAGTGGTGACCACGACGCGGGCGGTCGCGCGAGCGGTCGCGGCGATCTGGAGGTCGTGTGCTCCACGCGGACGCCCCGAACGGCGTGCGTGGGCGAGCAGGACGGCGTGTTGTCGGGCGATCTCGAGGTCGAAGCTGATGACGTCGAAGGTGGTCAGAATCGCCTCGACCGTTGCGAGACGCGCTGCCTTGCGCTGTTCGTCGGCGAGTTCGACGCCCACGAGCAACTCCGAAGCGGTGATCGCGGCAATCGCGATGTCCGCGTCGTCGGGCAGCACCGATGCGGGGATCGGCGGGCCGCGCTCGATCGCGATCAGCACACCTGTGTCGACGATCAGTCGTTCCACGGGTCCGCGGCGGCGGCGTCTCCCGCGAAGCGACGCAACTCGTCCAGCTCGTCTGCCCATTGATCGTCGGGCGGGTGCTCTGCGAGGATGCGCCGCAAGTCCGCCCCGGTTCCGCGACGGGCCGGTGCGATCGTCGCTACGGCACGTCCGCGGCGAACGACGGTGAAGGTTTCGCCCCGGTGCTCGACAGCGTCCAGGAGATCCGCGAAGCGTTTCGATGCCTCGGTGGCGCTGATCTCACTCACGTATCCGATTATCCGATTCGAGCTCGCGAAGTCAAGGCTCGACGCTCCGACCACTGACCCTTTGCGCGAGAAGCGCAGCGCGGCCTGCGGTGCTGCTCGTGGACGGGAAGCGCATGTCATTGACGCTCGTCGACCACGGCGGCTGCAAGGTCCCGACGCTGCGCGTGGCTCACGTGTCTTGGAGGCGGAAGCTGCGCTTGAAGGATCGGCCCGTCCAACGCAGCGTGCCGATCCGCAGCTGCGACGGACAGCAGTTCGCGTCGCCCGAGCCGTACTTGGGCTCGGTCGTCACGAGGCGCGTGCCGTTGGCTTCGAGCCGGAACGTGGTGTCGCTGAGGCGGCGGAAGACGATCCGCCACTGCGAGCCGCGCCGGCGCAGGACCACCCACGGGGCCGGCGAAGAAACCGTGCAGCACTGGTAGAGCAGCGCGCGGTCGGTCACGCCGTCGCCGTTGAAGTCACCGCAGAGCGAGGTGGAGGGGCGGCGGTAGATGCTGCTCGGCTGGGTGCCGGAGAAGACGCGCCGTAGGCCCCGGTCGGTGTTCAGGGCCCGCTGCAGGCCCGCCTTCAGCGCTGCGGCGTGGCCGGCCGAGCGCGAGCACGTCTCCCACGGCGAGGCGGCGACCGCGGTCTCGGGAGCGGCGGCGCAGAGGGCGAGGCCGATGACGGCGACCGCGGACCGGCGAGGGTGTGCGCGCATGCGCGTGCACTACCCGCTCGCCGCCGATCACACCGTGGAACGGGCGGCCGCGACGAGCCGCTCGAGCGCCGCCGCGTGCCGCTGGAACGCCTCGCGGCCCGCGCTCGTCAGGCGGACGCGCGTGCGGCGCGTGCCGGCCTCCCGGTCCTTGCGCACCTCGACGTAGCCGGCGCCGGCGAGCGCGGAGAGGTGCTTGGACAGCGCCGAGTCGCTGGTCTCGAGGCTGTCGCGCAGAAAAGCGAACTCGACCCACTCGGCCGGCGCCAACAGCGCGACGATCGACAGCCGCGCCGGGACGTGCAGGAACTCGTCGAAGTCGGGGTCCATCAGCGGTCCTGACGGCGCACGGCCGACGCGAACGCCGACCGGGTCAGCCGCGCGAGCCCGACGCTCAGCAATGCGACCGCGGCGGCGGCGAACGTGTTCGGTGCCGGCAGCTCGAGCGCCTCCGCGAGGGCGGGCAGGCCGGCGATGGCAGCGATGAGGGCGACCGACGCGCCGCAAAGCAGCGCCAGTTCGGCTGCGCTGCCGCGGCGCCGGACGGCGGCGCCGCGGGTGTGGACGATCGCCATGCCGACGAGCACCACGGCGGCGCCGAGGCTGACGATCGTGTCCCACGGGTCCGGCAGGTCGCGGGCGGCGACGACGACGAACAGCCCGACGGCCGCCGCGAGCACGGAGCGCCAGGCGAAGCCGTGGCGGACGTACTCGGCACGCGTGCGGGCCTGCATGCGCCGGATGTCGTCGAGGGACGTCTGGGGGTCGTACTGGGTGGCCATGGAATGCCTCCTGGTCCGTGTACTTGCCTGAGAGGAAAGTAGCACGACTTTCCTCAGAGGCAAGTAGGTCCGGCGGCTACCCGTACCGACGACTGTTCATCGGCTCTGTACCGTCCGGCGCGGTGAATGTATGAGAGCCGCCACGGAACAGACCACGTCGCGCCGCCCGGACTGAGTCCGGCCCTCGCGCGACGCCCCGTTTCTGTTCTGCGTTCACCGTTCGGAGGTACCCCCAATGTCGCGCGATCAGCGCAACCGCGGCCGTCGGCGCCTACCCGCCACGTTCCGCTGCCGTAACTGCGGCCTCGACGTCGGCACCTCGGCGCCGGGCACCGCGCACCGCAACCACTGCCCCAGCTGCCTGTGGAGCCTGCACGTCGACGACGACGTGCCGGGCGACCGGGACGCCGACTGCGCCGCCGCGATGGAACCCGTCGGCGTCAGCGCCCGCCGCAACGGCGAATGGGCACTCGTGCACCGCTGCCGTGGTTGCCGGACGGTTCACCTGAACCGCATCGCGGGCGACGACAACGCGCTCGCGCTGATGCAGCTGGCGGTGCGCCCGCTCGCCTCAGCGCCGTTTCCGCTGGAACGGCTCAACCAGCTCTGACCGCCCCCGGGCCGGCGTCACCGACGCCGGCCCAGCGCCGGCTCTCACCTGAGCGCCCGGTGGGGCGGGACATCCGCCCGCGATGGCCGCCGGTGCGGCGGCGTCTTTGAAGCACGACACCCAATCACGACGGCGCGCCATGGCGCGCCGAAGGAGAACTCAAGTGCTTCACAGCAACCATCGCAGGATCCTGCTCGGCCTCGGCGCCATCGCGGCGTTCGCATTGCCGGCCGTCCCGGCCCAGGCGCAGGTATCGGCCTCGGTCTCGTCCGGGGCGAACGTGCGCTGGGTCGGCGGCGACGCCGACAACAACGTGCGCTTCACGCTCAGCGGCAGCTCGATCATCGTCGACGACGTCGTGCCGCTGGCCATCGGCACCGGCTGCGCGCCGGTCGCCGGCGACCCGACCAAGGCCAATTGCGTCGCGCCCAAGGCCGGCAACGACTTCAAGGACGTCGTCGCGCTCGCGGGCCTCGGCAACGACCGCGTCGTCAACTCGTCCGGCGTGCCGATGCAGGGCAATGGCGGTCCGGGCAACGACACCCTGATCGGCGACCTCAAGGCCAAGGACATGCTCACCGGCTCGTCCGGCAACGACGAGCTGCACGGCCTCGGCGGCTTCAACGAGCTCGACGGCGGCACCGGCGACGACCAGTTGCTCGGCGGCGTCAGTCCGGACAAGATGAAGGGCGGGTTCGGCAACGACCAGCTCGACGGCGGCGGCAGCGACGACGTGCTCGACGGCGGCTTCGGCAGCGACGTCATTGACGGTGGTGCGGCCGGGATCAGCGTCAACGAGCGCCATGACCGGGTGCTCTACGGCGACCGCTCCGCGCGCGTCGTGGTCGACCTGACGCGGTTCGACGCGACCCAGGGCGAGGTCGGCGAAGCCGACACCATCCGCGAGATCGAGGACGTGGTCACCGGCAACGGTGGCGACAGCATCCTCGGCAACGAGTTCGCCAACAGCATCGACGCGGGTGCGGGCAACGACAGCGTCCACGGCCGCGATGGCCGTGACCAGATCGTCGGCGGCCTGGGCAGCGACTTCCTGCTGCCGTCCTCGCCGCCGAACCTGGTCATCCCGTTCGGTGCGGTGCCGGACGGCGACGTCGACGTCGTCGACTGCGGCGCCATCGGCCCGAACCCCGCCGATCCGGGCGACGTCGGGTTCCGCGTGCTCAGCGACGGCGACCTGATCCACGACTGCGCGACGGTGTTCAACCAGTAACGCCTACGCGCCACTTTCGGGCCGCCTGTCGATCCTCGGCAGGCGGCTCCGATTCCCTCGCATGTCAAAGGTCATCGCACAGCTCTCGATCTCCCTCGACGGCTTCTACGCCGGCCCGCGCGACGACGAGCCGAACTGGTTCAAGAGCACGGAGGCCGCGGGCTTCTTCCGCGTCACCCGCTGGGTCACCGAGGCCATGGCGTGGCGCGACCGCCAGCACCTGGCCGGCGGCGAGCAGGACGTGCACTCCGAGATCGTCGCGGAGTCCTTCGAGCGGCCCGGCGCGTACGTGATGGGCCGCCGCATGTTCGACGGCGGCGAGCGCCCGTGGGGCGAGGAGCCGCCGTTCCGCAACCCCGTGTTCGTGGTCACCCACCGCGAGCGCGAGCGGCTCGAGCGCCTCGGCGGCACGAGCTTTGAGTTCGTCACCGACGGCCTCGAGTCCGCGATCGAGCAGGCCCGCGCGGCGGCGGGCGGGAAGGAGGTCGCGATCGCCGGCGGCGGCACGATCATCAAGCAGGCGCTCGAGCTCGGCCTGCTGGACGAGATCGAGCTGCACATCGTGCCCGTGATCCTCGGCGCCGGCCAGCGCCTGCTCGACGTCGACCTCGACGTCCGAGAAGGCCTCGAGCTCGTCCCCGAGCGCACCGTCGCCACGCCCGAGGTCACCCACATCCGCTACCGCGTCGAGGGGCGCAAGCCGCTCGTCCTCGACGACCGCGGCGGCAAGTACCCGGGTCTGGGCGAGGAGACGGCCTAACGCAGCGCGGCGGCGCGGGCGGCGAGGTGGGCGCGTTCGGCGTCCTGCGTCGCCGCCGCGGCGGCCCGCTCGAAGGCGTCCGCGGCGCCGGAGCGGTCGCCGGCGCGGGCGAGGAAGTGGCCGCGGACGGCGTCCAGCCGGTGATCCAGCCGCGGGTCGCCGGCGAGCGCGTCGAGGGCGGTGAGCCCAGCCGCGGGGCCGTGCACCTCGCCGACCGCGACCGCGCGGTTGAGCGCGGTGACCGGGTTCGGGTGAACCGCGAGCAAGAGGTCATAGAGCGCGAGGATCTGCGGCCAGTCCGTGCCGGCCGCGTCCGGCGCCTCGGCGTGGACGGCGACGATCGCGGCCTGCAGCGCGTACGGTCCCGGCGGCCGTTGCGCGGTCACCGCGAACTCGGTCAACGCCACGCCCTCGGCGATCAACGCCGCGTCCCACAACGACCGGTCCTGCGCTTCCAGAGGGACCAATGACCCGTCCGGCGCGGTCCGCGCCGACCGGCGTGCATCGTGCAGCAGCATCAGCGCGAGCAGGCCCGCGACCTCGGCGTCGACCGGGCGCATGCGGCGCAGCTCACGCGCCAGCCGGATCGCCTCCGCGGCCAGGTCATCACGGCGCAACTCGGCGCCCGACGATGCCATGTGGCCTTCGTTGAAGATCAGGTACAGCACCTGCGCGACCTCCGCGATCGGCGGGTCCGGCGGGAGCCCGAACTCGACGCCCCGCAGCCGCGCCTTCGCCCGCACGATCCGCTGGGCGATCGTCGCCGGCGTGGTGAGCAGCGCGCGGGCGATCTCCTCCGTCGTCAAGCCGCCGAACGCGCGCAGCGTCAGCGGGATCTGCGCGGACGGGGCCAACGACGGGTGGCAGCAGAGCAGCAGGAGCGCGAGCGTGTCGTCCTCGTCCGCGGCCTCCTCCGCCACGACCGCCTCGCGCACGACCCGCTCCTCCCGCGCCGCCCGCGAGGCGTCCGCGCGCAGCCCGTCCACCAGCCGCCGCGACGCGACCGTCAGCAGCCACCCGAACGGGTGCTCGGGCACGTCTTCCCACTGCAGGTACGCCTCCAGCAGCGCCTCCTGGACCGCGTCCTCGCAGCGGGCGAAGTCACCGTGCCGGCGGATCAGCGTCGCGAGCACCCGCGGCGCGTGCTCGCGAAGCGCCGCGTTCAGTGCATCAGGCGCCACAGCTCGAGCGCGCCGGTGCTCCGGGTCACGCCCGGGTACTCGCGGGCGATCTCGAGCGCCCGCTCGTAGCTCTCGACATCGATCACGAAGTAGGAGCCGACGTGCTCCTTGACCTCGAGGTACGGGCCGTCGGACACGACGGGCGGGCCGTCGGTGCGGCGCACGTTGACGGGCGGCCCGAGCAGCCCGTTCGCCGTGACCAGCTCACCCGACTCGGTGAGCCGCCGGTTGAACTCGTCGACCGCGGCGATCACCTCCCGCCGGTCCGGGTCGCTGTTCCAGAGCTGTTCGTCGCCGTAGATCAAGGCCAGGTAGCGCACCGCCAGAACCCTACGCGAGCGCCGCGCCCAGCTCCTCGATCTCGTCCACGCAGCGGATGCCGAGCGCCTCCAGCGCGGGCCGCGCGTCGA
Organism: Solirubrobacter deserti; assembly: GCF_003344625.1. Lineage (GTDB taxonomy): Bacteria > Actinomycetota > Thermoleophilia > Solirubrobacterales > Solirubrobacteraceae > Solirubrobacter > Solirubrobacter deserti. The sequence goes on from NZ_QPKJ02000002.1 coordinate 130,295, forward strand.
CCGGCAGCGGCCCGCCGTCGTCCTCGTTCAACACACCGCCGAAGATCACCGTCACGTCGGGCTCCAGCGCGCGCACCAGCTGCTCACCGAGCGTCAGCGCCCCGCCGTTGTAGGTCGCCACGATCACGGTGTCCGCGTCCTCGTCGGCAGCCGCGCGGGCGAGCTGCTCGGGCGTGATCGAGCTCGGCAGGACGATCACCTGCGCTCCCGCCTGGGGCAGCTCCCGCGCCAGCGCGTCGCGCACGACGTCGTGCACCTCCAGCGCCGCGAGCACGATCCGGCGCCCGTCCAGCCGCGGCAGCGAGCGTCGCGCCCGCTCGGCCACCGTCGCGACCACGCCCTGCTTCCACGTCTCCAGCCCGAGCAGCTCGCGCGGGGCGGGAACGCGGATCGCGCGCTCGAGCTCGACGGCTCCGACCCGGCGCAGCGCGAGCAGCAGCACGACCGGGTCGTCGACCTGCAGACCCTGGCCGGAGAACCACGCGAGCACGCCGTCCCGGAACGCCCGCGCGTACACGACCGCCTCCACCGCGCGCCGCTCCACCCACGCCCAGTCCAGCAGCGGCCCGCCGTGGCGCACCTCCGGCTCCAGGTCGCGCGCGAGCAGCTGCACCTCGAGGATCTCGTCCGCGCTGGGGATGCGCTCGGCCTCGGTGAGTGGCACCGGATTGATGGCGTGCCCGGTGGGCCGGCGCAGCTGGGTGGCGATGTCGATCATCACCGAGGTCGTCAGCGCCTCCAGGTTGCGTCCGCGGTCGCGCCCGTAGGAGACGGTGTCGCCGTAGATCATCGAGCCGAGCGAGTCGCCGTCGCGCAGGTGGTCGAGCGCGAGGCCGACGATCGCGCGGTGCGCCGGGTTCGGCACGAGCCCCCCGTAGCAGTGGGCGAGCCGCGCGCCGAGCAGGTTCTCGACCACGTGCAGCTCCAGCGCCGCCCAGCCGAGATAGCCGCCGTAGTGGCTGAACTGCATCGCGGGTCCGTCGTCCAGGTAGGAGTGCACGAGCCCGCCGCGCAACGCGCGGATGGCCTGCACCGTGGTCTGGGTGAGCGCGACGTCGTCGTAGCCGCCCGGCGGCTCGAACGCGAAGTGCTGACCGAGGTTGCCGATCGTGGTGATCCCGACCGCGAGCGCGGCCTGGGTGTTCTCGAGCCCGGCCGGCGTGCCGATCATGAAGTCGCCGAGGTGCGGCTGCGCGGGCGCGGCGGCGACGCGCGCCCAGTCGTCGGCGTCCAGCACCGGCCCGGTCTCCTTGGCGGCGCCGGAGCGCTCCGCCGCCGGCAGGCTCATCGCCCGCGACAGGCACAACCCGAAGCGGTCCAGGCGGTGCTCGCCGAGCCCGTCGACGATCTCGTCCAGCGCCTCCTCGGTCGCTTCCCACGAGCTGAGCCCGATGTGGGCGTGCCACATCAGCTCACCCGCGTCGCGGCGGTCGCGCTTGTACTCGGTCTCGGTCTCGACGCCGTGCCGAGCGCTGAACGCGGTTCTCACACCGGGACTTGTACCCGCTCCTCGTCGCGCGGTGCCCCGTCGGTCTTGGCGAGCGAGGACGGCCACCAGAACTTGGGGCCGATCAGCAGCGTCGCCGCGGGCACGAGCACGGAGCGCACGAGGAACGTGTCCAGCAGCACGCCGAACGCGACCACGAACCCGATCTCGGTCAGGAAGACGAGCGGCAGCGAGCCGAGCACGGCGAACGTGCCCGCGAGCACGATGCCGGCACTCGTGATCACGCCGCCGGTGACCGCGAGCGCGCGCAGCATCCCCTTGCGCGTGCCGTGCTCCCACGTCTCCTCCCGCGCCCGGGCGGCGAGGAAGATGTTGTAGTCCACGCCGAGCGCGACCAGGAACACGAACCCGAACAGCGGCAGCGACGGGTCTGAGCCGACGAACCCGAAGACGACGTCGAACACGAAGTAGGAGACGCCGAGCGCGGCCGCGTAGGACAGGATCACCGTCCCGATCAGCACGAGCGGGCCGACCACCGCGCGCAGCAGCACCATCAGGATCACGAACACGACGAGCAGCACGATCGGCGGGATCACGAGGCTGTCCCAGGCAGCGGCCTCGCGCACGTCGAACTCGACGGCGGTGGCGCCGCCGACGAGCGCTGCGTCGCCGACCGCCGCGCGGATCGGTTCGATCAGCTCGAACGCCTCGGTCGAGTACGGCGGCGGCTCGAGCGTGGCCTGGATCATCGTGCGACCGCTGTCGTCGCTCGCGACCGGCGGGCTGACCGTCTGCACGCCCGGCACGTCCGCGACCGCCGCGGACACGCGCTCCACGTCGGCGGCGTCCGCGACGATGATGTCCGTCGGCGCGCCCGACCCGGCCGGGAAGCTCTTGGCCAGCAGCTCCTGGCCCTCGATCGACTCGACCTTGGTGCGGTAGCTGTCGTTGGTCGTCAGGTCGGTGGAGAAGAACAGCAGGCCGAGGCACATCACGCCGAGCACGGCGATCGCGCCCAGGAACGTGCGCCGCGGGTTGACCGCGACGCGGTCGCCGACGCGCTTCCAGAAGCCGTGCGTCTCGTCCACGAGGTGCTCGTGCCGGACACGCCGCAGTTCGTACGGGGTGAAGACGCGGCTGTCGAGCCACGAGACGAGCGAAGGCGTCCCGAAGATGCGCCGGATCAGCGTGAGGACCAGCGAAAGCGGCAACAGCAGCGCGACGAGCAGGCACGCGCCCGCGGCCTTGCCGAACGCGGCGACGCTCGACCCGGACAGTTCCTCGCCCGCCGGCCGCGTGTCGGGCGTGTGCGGGACGAAGGGCCAGAACGCGCGCCGCCCGAAGATCAGCAGCAGCGCCGGCAGCAGCGTCAGCATCGACAACGCGGCGCAGAACACGCCGAGCGCGCCCAGTGGACCGAGCCCGCTCGTCCCGTTCACGCGCGCGATCGACAGGCAGAACAGCGCCGCGATCACCGTCGCCGCGCTCGCGAACACCGCCGGGCCGGCCGAGATCAGCGCCGCGCGCATGGCGGCGTACTTGTCGACGCGGTGGTGCATCTCCTCGCGGTAGCGCGCGACGATCAGCAGCGCGTAGTCCGTGCCCGCGCCGAGCACGAGGATCGACATGATCGCGCTTGACTGGCCGTTGATCGTCACGCCGGCCTCGGCCAGCGCGTAGCCGAGCGTCTGCGAGAGGAACTCCGCGAACAGCACCGCCGCGAGCGGGATGAAGAGGAACACCGGCGACCGGTAGATCAGGATCAGCAGCACGATCACCAGCAGCGTCGCCGCGAACAGCAGCGTGCCGTTGATGTTCTCGAAGACGCTGATCGCGTCGGCCGCGTAGCCCGCGCCGCCCGTGATCTTGACCTCGAGCCCGCCGCCCGGGTCCGACACCGTCTCGCGCCAGAAGTCGACCGGGTCCAGGATCGTGCTCGACTCGCCGTCACCGCGCAGGTAGGCGAACACGAGTGCGGCCTTGCCGTCCATCGAGCACACCGGGCCGACGAACGGCGCGTAGCCGGACGGCTGGCCGGGAATCGGCGTCACCGGGGTGCCGCACCCCTCGGCGGGCGGCGGCGCGTCCGGCGGCGGCTCGCCCTGCTGCCCGCCCGCGGCGGCGGTCGCGCCGTCGGCGACCACGCCCGGGAAGCGCTGAGCGGTCAGCGCCTCGACGTCGGTGACGATCTTCTGCCTGTCGGCGGCGGTGAGCCCGCTCTCGCGCCGGTAGAGGATGATCGCCGGCGCGAGCTCGCCGCCCTGCAGCTCCTCCGCCGCGGTCAGCGCCTTGGTCGACTCCGCGTCCCCGGGCAGGAACGAGGTCGACTCGTTCTCCTGCGCGGCCGTGTACTTCTCCGGGATGCCGAGGCCCACCGACGTCCCGATCACGACGAGCCACAGGACGAACACCAACCACGCGGCCCGGGATGTGGCGACGGCGGCGAAGCGCTGGCTCACGCCCCGATCATCGAGGCGTGAGCGGTGCGTGTCAACTCATCGGAACTCGTCGAGCAGGCGCGCGTACGGGAACGGGGCGAGACCGGAAAGCGGTGCGCTCACGTGCAGCTTGTGGGACGCGTCGGCGGCCGAGAGCAGGCCCGCGCGGGTCATGGTGCGGGCGATCATGGCGGCTGCGATCGGCGTGGAGAACGACGTGCCGTCCCATTCCGCCCAGCCCTCGAACGTGATCGACGGGTCGCTCTTGCTCGGCGTGGGGCCGGTCGCGACCTTCGTCGTCTCGCGCGCGAAGGTGGACTGCAGGCCGGCGCCGCGGGCGACGAGGTCCACCCAGTCGCCGTAGTTGCTGAAGGAAGCGGGCGCGAAGACGCCCTCTCGGTCCTCGATCGCGCCGACGGACACGACCGGGCCGAACGCGGCGGGCCAGAACGGGCGCTTGTCTGCGTGGTTGCCGGCGGCCGCGACGACGACGCGGTGCTTGTTCTGCCACGCCTGCATCGCGGTCGCGATCGCCATCGGCGGCTGGTTGCCCTCGGTGTAGCCGCCGAGCGAGAGGTTGACGATGTTGACGTCGGCGGGCAGCTGGCTCATGGCGGTGGCGACGGTGAGGTCGTCGCCGACGCCGTGGGAGTCGAGCACCTTGACGGCGTAGATCGAAGCGGCCGGCGCGACCTGGCGGATCAGGCCGGCGATGAACGTGCCGTGGCCGGACTCGTTGTCGCCGTAGCCGTCGCCCTCGACGTCCCAGACGTCGTCGGAGAGGGGCGCGCGCTGAACGCTGCGCAGCCACTCGTGCTCGAACATGCCGGTGTCCAGGACGGCGATCTTCGCGCCCTTGCCGTCGCCCGGCAGCGCGCCGCGACTGGGCAGCTCCTTCGGCAGGCTCGCGAGCTCGACCGACGAGCCCGGGCCGCCCTGGATGCGCGGCTCGCCCATGAAGTTGATCGCGTCGGTGGAGGTGATCGACTCGCCGACGAAGACGTGGTTGGGCGCCACCCGCGCCGGGCCCTGCGGCCGGTAGGCCGTGGCCGTGCGGACCTTGGCGATCGTGTCGAGGACCTCGCGCGCCGCCGTCTCGGGCTTCTCCGGCGCCTTCTGGAACAGCGTGATCCCGTACGCGCGCGTGTCGGTGCGCTTCCAGCCGCTGCCGGTCAGCACGCGCCCGACGTCGATCGCGTCACCGGGCGCGACGAGGATCTGGCCCGGCCGCAGCAGGAACGAGTTGTTGTCGTCGGCGTTGACGGCGACCTGCTGCGGGTTCCAGTTCGCGGGCAGGCTCGCCGCGAAGGCGTTGGCGGCCAGCGCGGCGCAGGCCGCGGCGAGGATGACGACCCAACCCACGAGGGCACTGACGCGATAGAGGTTCACGCCGCGCAGCCAAACCGATCCGGTTTGGCTGTTCCTTGGGGTTAGCTTGCGGCGACGTCGGCTTCGACGAGGCGGGCCCACTCGGCCTTGTCCTCGCGCCAGCCCTCCTCGGTGCGCTTGAGCTTCCAGTAGCCGGAGATCGACATCGCCGCGGGATCGAGGCCGCGGTCGGCGACGAGGTGCCGGCGCAGGTTGCGGACGCTGCTGGCCTCGCCGTGCACGAAGACGTGGCCGCGGCCGTCGGGAAGGTCGAGCGCGGCGACCGTCTGCGCGAGCAGCTCCGGCTCCTCACCGGGCGGCGCGGAGCGGTGCACGTAGGCGAGGCGCAGGTCGCCCGGCGTGTCCAGCGGCTGCTCCTCCTGCGGCCCGTCGACCTCGATCACGACGTGGACGGGCGTGCCGGGCGCGATGCGCGGGAGTGAAGCGGAGATCGCGGGGATCACGCTCGCGTCGCCGGCGAGCAGGTGCCAGTCGGCGGCGGGATCGGGCGTATACGCGCCGCCGGGGCCGAGCAGGTCGAGCTCGTCGCCGGGCCGGGCGCGCCGGGCCCAAGGGCCGGCGACGCCGACGTCGCCGTGGACCACGAAGTCGATCGTGAGCTGCTGGTGCTTGGCGTCCCACTCGCGGACGGTGTATGTGCGCGTGCGGGTGCGCTCCGGGGCCTGCGGGTCGGGGAGCAGGAGCTTGACGTAGTGGTCGGTGAACTCGCCGGGCGCGAAGCCGTCGAAGGCCGGGCCGCCGAGCACGACGCGCACCATGTGGGGAGTCACGTGCTCCGTGGAGACCACGGAGACGCGCCGGGGAACGCGGGGAGGCATGCCATCGAGGGTACGGTGGACAGGTGAGCGAATGGTCGGCCTTGGAGCTCGTGGGCAGCACCGTCGGGCGCGTGCGGCGGACGCTCGCCCTCGACACGGCCGAGGGCGACCCGGCGCTAGACCGGCTGGCGCGGCTCGCGTCACGCCTGCTGGGGGCGCCGGTCGCGCTCGTGTCGCTCGTGGACGTGGACGAGCAGATCTTCCCGGGGCGGACCGGGGTGGAGCTGCGCTCGACGCCGCTGTCGCACTCGTTCTGCAAGATTGTCGTGGCCGAGCGCTCGGTGGTGACGACCGCGGACGCGCGGGAGGATCCGCGGTTCTCCTCGAACCTGGCGATCCGCGACCTGGGCGTGATCGCGTACGCGGGCTGGCCGCTGCTGACGGCGGCGGGGGAGGCGCTGGGGGCGCTGTGCGCGATGGACACGCAGCCGCGTCAGTGGTCGGCGCAGGACGTCGCGACACTGCACGACCTCGCGGACGCGGCGGTCGCCGAGCTGGAGGGCCGCGCGGCGCGGATCCTGGCCGAGCAGGCGCTCGCGCGTGAGGCACACACCGCGGCGACGCTTCAGCTCGCACTGCTCCCGGACGCGCTGCCCGAGGTGCCGGGCGTACACATCGCGGCCCGCTACGCGCCCGCCGAGAACCTGATCGGCGGGGACTGGTACGACGCGTTCCGGCTGCCCGGAGACCGGGTGGGCGTGGCGATCGGGGACGTCGTCGGGCACGGCATCGAAGCCGCCGCGACGGCCGTGCAACTGCGCAACGCGCTGCGCGGCGCGGCGCTCGAGGACCCGTCTCCCGGGTCGGTGATGGGGCGGCTGAACGACCTCGCGCACGAGGTGCCGCTGGCGGCGTTCAGCTCGGCGGCCTACGGCGTGCTGGACCTGGCCGCCGCGACGTGGACGTGGGCGCGCGCCGGCCACCTGGCGATGCTGATGCGGTCCGCGGCGGAGACCGCGTTCGAAGTCGGGCCGGAGGGCATCCTGCTCGCCGGCGATCCGGTCGGCACCGTGTACGCGACCGCCACGCACGTGGTCGGGCCGGGGACCACGCTCGTGCACTACACGGACGGGCTCGTCGAGCGGCGCGACGCCTGGGCCGAGGAGCGCACGGAGCAGCTGCGGTGGCTGGTCGAGCACGGCCCGGACGATCCGGATCCCCTGTGCCAGTCCCTGATCGAGCGCATGGTGCAGCCGGGCGCGACCGACGACGTCGCCGTCGTCGCCGTCACATTGACGGCTCGACCATGACCTGCTCGCGCCGCTCGGCGCTCGCGCCGGTCGGGAGCAGGACGCCGAGCAGCGAGCTGAGCTCGATGTCGCGCTCGTTGGGCAGCGCGACCTTCAGGTCGGTGCGGACGAGGTACTGGTTGCGCCGGCCTTCGCGGCGGCGATGGACGTAGCCCGCCGCGATCAGGTCGGACACGATGCGCTGCGCGGCGCGCTCGGTGATGTCGATGCGCGTGGCGATGTCGCGCATCCGGATCTGCGGGTCCTCCGCGATGCACAGCAGCGCGAGGCCGTGGTTGGTCAAGAAGCCGAAGGGCGCGATGCCCAAGAGGGTAGCGAAGCGCCCGCAAATTCATGAAATGCGATACGCGACCGAAATGTCGTGTATGGTGTGGGGCGTGACGGTCATCCCACACCCCGGGTTCGACGCTCGGACGCGCCAGGACGGGGTCGGCACGACCCTTGCGCTGTCCGGGGAGCTGGACTGCGCGACGGCCGAGCTGGCCTACGCCGAGGTCAAGCTCGCGGCGGCCGTCGCTCACGAGCTGACGATCGACCCGCGCGGCCTCACGTTCATGGACGCGGCCGGGCTGCACGTGCTGCTCTACGCCCGCGAGCAGTTCGCGCGGCTGTCGATCGTGCGCGGCAACGCGCACGTGGAGCGGCTGATCGAGCTCGCCGGGCTCAGCGCGCGCTTCATGTTCGTCAGCGCGCGATAAGGATGCTCTGAGGCAACTCCCAGCCGGTGCTCAGGGTGGGCGCCGATGCTCGGAGCATGTCCAAGAAGAAACTCATCGCCGGCGTCGCCACCGTGGCCGTGCTCGCCGGGGGGTCGGCCGCTGTGGCCGCGACCACGACCGAGCGCAAGGCGGAAGAGCAGGCGTTCCTCGCCGACGCGGCGAAGCGCCTCGGCGTCTCGTCCGAGCAGCTGACGTCCGCGTTGACCGCCGCGCAGGATGCGCGGCTGGCCGCCGCGGTGAAGGCGGGCACGCTGACCCAGGAGCAGGCCGACGCGATCAAGGCGCGCCGCGCCGCCGACGGCACGCTGCTGGGGATCGGCCGTGGCGGACCCGGCGGGCATCGCGGCGGCGGTGGCCCCGCGCTGTTCGCGGATGCGGCCAAGGCGCTCGGCATCACCGAGGACGCGCTCGAGACCCAGCTGCGTGACGGCAAGACGCTGGCGCAGATCGCGCAGGCCGAAGGCAAGACGCTCGCCGACGTGACGGCGGCGGTCAAGCAGGCCGCGGTCGCGCGCCTGGACGCCGACCTGAAGGCCAAGCGCATCACCCAGGCCCAGCACGACGAGGCCGTCGACCGCCTCGACGAGCACATCGAGCGCCTCGGCGACGGCAAGTTCCGCGGCGACCGCGGCGCCGGCCCGCGCAGCGACGTCACCCCGACCCCGACCCCCTAGACCTCGCCCACCCCGGCGCGAGCCGCTGAACCTAAAGAGGGACTGTCCCTCTTTAGGTTCGGCTCCCCAGGTTGTTCTCAGGGAACTCCAGGCTCGCTCTTACGGGGACGGAGGACCCTGAACGCCATGGACAGCACCCTTTCCGCGCCGGCCGAGCGGCGCCGCGCGAACCGCCGCGTGGGTGCGGCGGCGCTCGCCGCGTTCCTCGCGCTGATGCTGCTGGCCGCCGTGCGCGGCCCGGCCGAAGCCGCTCCCACCACCACGGACCCGAGCTTCCCGGGCCGGACACAGCCGGACGACGACGGGTTGCGCCCGCGCCGCGACGGCGGCGGGGGCCGCGGCTTCGGCGGCCCGGGCGGCGGTGGCGGGTTCGACGGCGGTGGCGGCCGGACCGCTCCGGCCCCGAGCGCCCCGAGCACCGGCGGAGGCGCCACGACATGACCGACCTCTTCCAGTACGCGTCGAGCGCGGCGCTGCCCGTCGCGATCGTCCTGTTCGTCCTGGCCGCCAGCGCCCGCGGCGTCTTCTGGGCGCAGATCGACGACCGTCGCTGGGTGAAGGTCGCCCGCCGGTACCTCGCGCCGCTGAGCACCTGGGCGGTGCTCGGCTTCATCACCTACGCCCTCACGCTGACCGCGGCGGGCGAGGCCGCCGCGGCGCCGCTGGCGATCGCGCTCGTGTTCGGCGTGGCCGCCGCGGTGCTCCGCCTCGAGGACGAGGACGCGCCGGCGACGGCCGGGGGCGAAGAGGCACCGGCGCGCGGCGAGTCCGCGCCGCGAGCCGTCGCGCCCGCCGCGTCCGCGCAGCGGCGCGACTCGTCGCCCGCCTCAGCGGCGGCGGTCTCCCACCCGCGCGACTCGTCGCCCGCGCCAGTCCCGCGTCCCTTCGACGGGCCCGGCGAGGCGCCGGCGCCCGGCGGGCTCTGGGCGCGGCGACCCGCGGACTAGCGGCCGCGCTTGCGGCGTACATCGCGCGGTCGGCGCGGTCGAGGGCGGCGCGCACGTCGTCGCCGGCCTCGGCCAGGGTGGCGCCGACGCTCGCCGCCAGCGGGCGGCGCTCACCGCCGTACTCGGCGGGGTCGGGCCAGCGCGGCCTCGATGCGCTCGACGACGAGCTTGAGCACCTCGTTGCCGGCGTCGTGGCCGAGCGTGTCATTGATGGTCTTTGAAGCCGTCGAGGTCGATGACGATGACGAGCACCTCGCAGCCGCGGCGCATGCGCCGGGCGAACGCGTGGGCGAGGCGGTCGTCGAGCATCGTGCGGTTGAGCACGCCGGTGAGGGGGTCGTGCGAGGCGGCGTGGCCGAGCTCGGAGGCGGCCTGACGCAGCTCGAGCAGCGTCGCGACCTGCTCGGCGAGGTCGTCCAGGCGCGCGATGCCGTCCTTCGAGAGCTCGCGCGACGTCGTGTCCCACGTGCACAGCGAGCCGATCACGCTGCCGTCCGCGGCCCGCACCGGGGTGGAGGCGTAGAAGCGCACGGGCTCGTCGCCGCCCACGAACGACGAGTAGGAGAAGCGGCTCTCCTGGGTGGCGTCCTGGCACACGATGCGCTGCTCGCCGTCGACGACGAGCCTGCACATCGAGTCCTCGCGCGGTGCTCGCCGAGCGGCGCGTCGGTCGCGGCCACACGGTGCTGAGAGACGTCGTCGATCAGAGCACGGCGGCGGCGCCACCGCCGGAGATGAAGCTCGCGACGCGGGTGAGCGCGGTGAGCGCGGATCACCGGCGCGGTCGAGCGCGGCCAGGCGCTGGATGGCCTGGACGCGGCGGGTGGCGGCGTTGGACACGACCAACAGCTTGACGCTTCACCAGCCCAGAGCGTGCAGCGCCGCCGCCGTGCCGCCCGCGGCCAGCGCCACCAGCAGCAGCGGCACCTTGCGCCAGACGAGCACGGCGGCCACGAGCAGCGCGGGCGCGCGCCCGTCGACCACCAGATGCTCGCCGTCTCCGAACACCTGCACGGCGATCAGCCCCGCGATCACCGGCACCACGAGCACCTCGAGCCGTTCGCTCAGCGCCGCGTCCGGCGCGCGGCTCGCGGCCACCGCCCCGACGGCCTTGAGCGCGTACGCCGCCGCGCACAGCGCCAGCACCGCCGTCCAGCTCACGCCCGCCTCCGCAGCATCAGCGGCAGCGCCGCCACCACCGCCGCGATCACGGGCACGCCCGCCGGCGCCGCCGGCACCAACAGCAACGCGATGCCCGCGCCCGCCAGCGCGCACGCGAGCACCTCGCGCGAGCGCACCTGCGGCACCAGCAGCGCGAGGAACACCGCGGGGAAGATCGCGTGGAGCCCGTAGCTCTCGGGCGCGCCGAGCACGCCGCCGGCCAGCGCGCCCGCGAGCGTCCCGGCGTTCCAGCACGCGAAGATCGTCAGCGCCGTCAACACGAAGCCCCGCCGCCGCTGCGCCGGATCGCGCTGCGCGTGCGCCATCGCGGTCGACTCGTCGATCACGAGGTGCGCGTCGAGCGCGCGCCGCCAGCCGGCGCGGCGCAGCACGCTCCCCAGCGACAGCGCGTAGATGCCGTTGCGCGCGGCCAGCAACACGGCCGGGGGCAGCGCGGCGGCCGCGCTCCCGCCCGCGCCCATCACCGATACGAACATGAACTGCGACGCGCCCGTGAAGCACACGAGCGACATCACGCACGTCTGCAGCACGCTGAAGCCCGCCGCCACCGACAGCACGCCGAACGACACCGCGTAGACGCCCGTCGCCAGGCCGATCGAAACCGAGTCACGCAACAACCGATCCACAGGCAACATTCTCGCGCGCGGAGCTGGTGCAGGATGGCAAATCAGCTCCACCAAGACACGCGGTATGGCAAGATCAAGGCGTGGATCGCCTTGACCGCGCAATTCTCGACCAGCTCGTGGAAGACGCCAGCCTCGCGAACGTCGACCTCGCCGACCGCGTCCGCCTGTCGCCGAGCGCCTGCCTGCGCCGCGTCCGCGCGCTGGAACGCGCCGGCGTCATCCGCGGCTACCGCGCCGATGTCGACCCCGCCGCGCTCGGCAGGGGCTTCGAGGTCGAGGTCATGATCGAGCTCACGCACAAGGATCGCGCGACCGTGGAGGAGATCGAGCGCCGGATCGCGGACATGGAGGAGGTCGTCTCGTGCCGGCGGCTGTTCGGGGTCCCCGACTACCTGATGCACGTCGCGGTGCGCGACGTCGAGGCCTACGAGGCGTTCTACATGTCCGAGCTGGCCGAGCTGCCCGGCATCGGCCGCGTCTCCTCGCAGTTCACGATGAAGCTGGTGAAGGGATGATCCGGCCGCTCGCCGCCGGCGACCGCGAAGCCGCCGTCGCCCTCTGGCACGCGTGCGGACTCACGCGTCCGTGGAACGACCCGCACGCGGACTTCAGCCGCGCAGCCGAGGGCCCTTCCTCCGCCGTCCTCGGCGCGTTCGAAGACACCACCCTGATCGGCAGCGCGATGGTCGGCCACGACGGCCACCGCGGCTGGGTCTACTACCTCGGCGTGCACCCCGAGCACCGCCAGCGCCACCTCGGACGCGCGCTCATGGACGCCTGCGAGGCGTGGGTGCGTGAGCGCGGCGTCCCCAAGATCGAGGTGATGGTGCGTGGCGACAACGCGGCGACGCGCGGCTTCTACGAAGCGCTCGGCTATGGGCTCGAGGACGTCGTCGTCTACTCCCGTCGGTTCTAGACGCGCAACGTCACGTTCCGGCGCAGCGTGCGCGGACCGTGGTGTGGCCACGGTCGAGCGAGCGCGTCGCGTCGCCAGCGTCACCGTTCGGCCGCGCAGCTTCGCCGTCACCTCCACCCGCACGCGCGACGAGCTCGCGGCGGGAGAGGCGTCCATGCACGCCCGCCCGTGTGCCCCGTCGGACCGGTCCCGTGCTAGGTCACAGCTCGTTCACAACGCGGCGGTGCACGAGCACGACGTCGGGCTCATCCTGCAGTGCCTGCAGGTAGCGGCGGCCGAACGCGCTTTCGGGGTCCGGCTCCTTCACCAGCGCGCGCACCCGCTCGATCGCCGCCTCGGCCGCGGGGCCGTCGTCGTCCGAGTAGGCCGCGTCGAGCGCCGCGATCGGCTCGAACAGCTCGTTGATCCAGCTGAAGCGCAGGTCCTGCGTGGCCGCCTGCAGTAGCTGGCCGGGACTCATCCGCCCGCTGATGCGCTCGACCTGGCGGCGTTGATGGTCGAGCAGAAGGCGGTGGAGCTCGAGCAGCGAGTTGCGGAGTTCAGCGGTCATGCCCGCTCAGGGTCGCAGGCCGCGCAGGATGACGTCGACATGGCGGTCCGTCATCGCGGCCGCGACCATCCGCAGCGCGATCAGCAGGTCCAGCGCGTCGAAGTCGGGGCGCAGCTGGCCGCGGGCCTGCGCGCGCTCGACGATCGGCTCGACGATCGCGATCGCCGGCTCCCGCAGCCGCGACAGCGTGCCGGCCACCGCGGGGTCGCGGCGCAGCGCGTCGACGAGGCCGTGATGCCCGCGCTGCTGCACCGCCGCCTCGCGGAGGAACGTCGCCAGCACGTCCTCGCTCTCGAGCGCCGCATCCCGCGCCTGCGCGAGCGGCTCGAGCAACTCGTCCAGCACGGCTGCGACCAGGTCGTCCTTGGTGGGGAAGTGGCGGTAGAGCGTCGCGACGTTGAGCCCCGCGTCGGTCGCGATGTGGTTGACGCTGGCACCAAGACCCTCCTCGCGGAACGCGGCGGCGGCGGCCTCCAGCAGGCGCTCGCGGTTGCGGGCGGCGTCACGGCGGCGCGGTGAGAGATCCGAAGTCATGACTGCGGTTGCGTGCTACCTTAGCGCCCGCCAGAAAACGCAGTCATCACTTCGGTAAGGGTCTTCATGGAACAAGAGAGCCGCCAGGCGCCCGGGCGTACGTTGGCCATCCTCGGGGTCGGCACGCTCGGCTTCGTGCTCGCGCAGACGACGGTCATCCCGGCGCTGGGCGAGATGCAGCGCGAGCTCGACGCGTCCGCGAGCGGGATCGCGTGGATGGTCACGGCGTACCTGCTCGTCGCGTCGATCGCGACGCCGATCTGCGGCAAGCTCGGCGACATGTTCGGCAAGGAGCGCTTCCTTGCCCTCTCGCTCGCGGCGTTCGCGGTCGGGTCGGTCGTATGCGCGTTCGCGGACTCGCTCGGCCTGATGATCGTCGGCCGCGGCCTGCAGGGGCTGGGCGGCGGCGTATTCCCGCTCTCGTTCGGGATCATCCGCGACGAGTTCCCGGCCAACAAAGTGCCGACCGGCATCGCGCTGCTGGGCGCGATCGCGGCCATCGGCTCGAGCATCGGCCTCCCGCTCGGCGGCGTGCTCGTCGACGGCCCGGGCTACCACTGGATCTTCTGGGTGAGCGCGATCATGGGCGTGGGCGCCACGATCACGACCCACAAGTTCGTGCCCGAGTCGCCCGTGCGCACGCCGGGCCGCGTGGACTTCGCCGGCGCGCTGATCCTCGGCGCCGGCCTGGCGATGCTGCTGATCGCGATCTCACGCGGCGCGGACTGGGGCTGGGACTCCGCGCAGACGCTCGGCCTGATCGCCGGCGGCGTGCTCGTGCTCGTGTTGTTCGGCGTCTTTGAGGCGCGTCACAGCGCGCCGCTGGTGAACATGCGCACGCTCGCGCGCCGGCCCGTGCTCACCACCAACGTCTCGACGCTGCTGATCGGCTCGGGCATGATCGGCACGTTCGTGCTCGTGCCGCAGCTGGCGCAGCTGCCGGATGCGGGCGGCGACACCGCGGGCTTCGGGCTGTCCGCGACCGAGGCGGGCCTGCTGCTGGCGCCGGGCGGCATCGCCTCGTTGCTGCTCGCCCCGCTCGTGGGCAGAGCGGGCGAGCGCGTCGGCTCCAAGCCGCCGTTCTTCCTCGGCTGCCTGGCCACCGCGGGCGCGCTGCTGGGCATGGCGCTCGCCCACGGCTCGCCCGCGATCGTGATCGTGTGGTGCATCATCCTGAGCGCGGGCGTCGGCGCCGCCTTCGCGTCGATCCCGAACCTGATCGTCGGTGCCGTCGAAGCGCGTGAGACGGGGGAGGCGACCGGCGTGAACACGATCGTCCGCAACATCGGCTCCGCCGTGGGCGCGCAGCTCGCGGGCTCGATCATCGCTTCCCACGCCGTCGCCACCGGCGTCGAGGACGCGGGCTTCACGACCGCGTTCCTGCTGTGTGCCGGCGGCGCGGTCATCGCCGCGGCGTCCGTGCTGCTGATCCCGGGACGCCGCGGCGAGGGCGTGTTCACACCAGCTTCTTCGCCTCGTTGATCGCGACGATGATCGTGCAGGTGCCGAGCAGCAGCACCGACAGCGCGAGGATCACGCGCCGGTAGCCGCCGAGCCGGATCTCCTTCGGCAGGAACCTCCGGTTCGTGATCAGCAGCAGGATCGTGTAGACGGTCATGATCGCGCCGCCCATGACGGTCGAGATCGTCAGCAGCACGAGCGGCTGGTCGAAGCCGAACAGCAGGATTGCCGAGCCGAAGACGATCATCGTCCACACGACCGTGAAGTACAGGCGCGACTCGGACCACTTCGACTCGCGCGTGTGCAGCACGTCGGCGACCAGGCGCGACACGTAGTCGACGATCCCGAGTGCCGCGGCGAACAGCGAGAGCGCGCCGACGGCGAGGAACATCGTGCCGAACCAGTTGCCGACCGCGCCGTCGAGCACGGAAGCCTCGAGCGAGATGAAGTCGAAGCCGGACGAGTCGGGCAGGTCCGGGTTCTGGAAGACCGTCGAGTAGGCGAGCAGCGAGAAGACGCAGATGGTGACCGTGGCGACGCACGCGAAGGACACGAACTGCTCGGTGTTGGCCGCCTTCCACCATGCGCGCCAGCGGCTCATGTTGGCCTCGTCAGTCGGGAACGAGAGCCGCTCGGCCTCCGGCGCGGCCTCCTCCTGACCCGTGATGGGGGAGACGATGCGCGGGACGTACTTGCCCATGCCGAAGCCCTTGTCGCGGATCCAGTTCGACTGCACCAGGTTGTTCGCGCCGCCCGCGCCGGCGGCGGCCAGCGCGCCGACGAGGATCGCCAGCTGGATCTCGCCCGGGAACGTGCCGAAGCTCGTCACCACCGCGGTCGAGTCCTCCCACGCCGTGGCCTTGATCGCCGCGAAGATCGCGATGACCATGAAGGCCAGGATCGCGCCGACCTTGATGAACTGGAGCTTCTCGACGGTCGTGTAGACGACCGGCGACGCGGTCAGGATCACGCCGATCACGAACAGGATCCCGATCGCGATCAGGTTCGGGTCGCCGCCGCCGACGGCGAACGTGAACACGGTCGCGGCGGACGTCGCCCAGCCGGGCCACATTGTCGCAAGGATGGCGCCCGCGGCCAGCACGCCGCCCCACGGCCGCCACAGGCGCTTGAACGCGCCGATCGCGGTCTCGCCGGTGGCCAGCGTGTAGCGCTCGATCTCCATGTTGATGAAGAACTGCACGGCGACGCCGACGATGGCGGCCCACAGGAACACGAGCCCGGCCTGCGAGGCGATGTACGGGAACAGGATGTACTCGCCGCTGGCGACGCCGACGCCGACCAGGATCACGCTCGGGCCGAGCAGCTTGCGCAGCGGCGGTGCGTCCGGCAGTTGGCGTTCCTCGGAGCGCTCTCCTCGCCCGAAGCGTCCTGTCTCGACAACTTCAGGCGCCAGCACCTTCTGCATGTCTCTCTCCTCCGGTCTGTGCGGCCATGCGCACGGGTGAGTTCAGGGCGCCGTAGCCGCGGTAGCCGCCGCGGCGTTCGAGCACCTCGAAGAACACGCGCCCACCGAGGCGGGCGGTGTAGAAATGCAGGAGCTCTCCCTCGGGCGTGCGGTCGTAGAGCACCCCGAGCTCCCGCAAGGGCGCGGTGTCGATGCCGAGCCGCGCCTCCAGGTCGTCGTAGTAGTTGTCCGGCACGGCCAGCAGCGGGACGCCGCGCTCGCGCATCGCCCGTGCGGCGGCCAGCGCGTCGCTGGTCGCGAACGCGACGTGCTGCAGCTCGCTGCGCTCGCGCGTGCTCGCGAGCGCGGGCACGTTCAGGACCACGCGCACGTCGCCCGCCGCGTACGCGCGGCTGCGCACCAGCCCGTCCGGCGCGGCCAGCTCCGCGCTCGCGCTCGGCTCCAGGGCGAGCACCGAGCGGTAGAACAGCCCGGCCTCGTCGAAGGCCTCGAACGGCTGGGCGAGCGTGATGTGGTCGATGCGCTCGATCGGCACGCCGTCGCTCTCGGCCTCGCCGGTGGGCAGGAAGTCGTCCAGCCAGTCAGGGCCGCAGAAGAAGACCGCGGTGCCGTCGGGGGCGGCGACCGCCGTCAGGTCCGCCTCGCCCGCGCCGCGCCGGCGCTCGACACGGGGCGCCAGCAGCGCCTCGGCGCGTGCGGCGCTCGCATCCGGGTCGCTGGAGTCGACCGCGATCGCGACGACCTCGGGATCGTCCTCGCCGACGCCGTGGTTGAGCACCACGCGGATCTCGCCGTGCTGGAACAGCTGCACGGGTTTGGAGCGGTGCGGGCCGACGTGCGCGAACCCCATCGCGCGCAGCAGGTCCTCGATCTCCGGTGAGTCGACGCCGATCTCCACGAACGCGAACCCGTTCAGCGCGGCGGGCTCCGGCAGCGGCTCGTCCTCGAGCAGGATCAGCGACCGCATCGCGTCGATCGCGGTGCGGCACGGGTCGGCCTGGCGGAAGACGTCGTTGAAGACCTCGAGGCTCAGCGGGCCGCTGTAGCCGGCGGCGAGCACGCGTGCGAGCAGTCCGCGCACGTCCAGTGCCCCCTGGCCGGGGAAGCAGCGGTAGTGGCGGCTCCACTGGAGCACGTCCATGCTCAGGAACGGCGCGTCGGCGAGCTGGAGGTAGAAGATCTTCTCGCCCGGGATCGCATCGATCGTGTCCAGCGACGTGCCGCGGCTGAGGATGTGGAAGGAGTCCAGGCAGGTGCCGAGCGCGGGGTGGTCGGCACGCTCGACGATCCGCCACGCGTGGTCGTACTCGCTGACGTGGCGGCCCCACGCGAGCGCCTCGTAGGCGATCTTCAGCCCACGCGCGTCCGCGCGCGAGGCCAGCTCGAGCAGCTGCGCCGCCGCGAGCGCGTCGTCGTCGATCGCGTGCGGTGAGACGTTCGAGCAGACGAGCATCGTCGGCGCGCCGAGCGCCTCCATCACGTCGAACTTGGCTTCCGCGCGGCGGAAGTCCGGCTCGGGCATCGCCTCGAAGTCGCGGAACGGCTGGTAGAGATCGATCGTGAGCCCGCGGGCGTCGGCGAGCGCGCGCACCTCGTCCGGGCGCAGCGGCGAGTTGATCAGGTCGGCCTCGAACAGCTCGACGCCGTCGAAGCCGGCGGACGCGGCCGCGTCGAGCTTCTCGTCGAGCGTGCCGCTCAGGCACACGGTGGCGATCGAGCGCTTCACCGCGCGCTCACCGGCTCCACCAGCGTGGCGAAGTGGCGCAGCATGCGCTCGCGGTCGGGCTCGACGCCCGTGAAGCGCTCGAACGCGCCCGCGGCCTGCATGACCGCCATGCCGCCGCCGTCGAGCGTACGGCAGCCGAGCTCGCGCGCGCGCTTGACCAGCTCGGTCTCCAGCGGCCGGTACACGACCTCCGCGACCCACAGCTCGGGGCGCAGCAACTCCTCCGGCAAGGGCAGGCCGGGATGCGCGGCCATCCCGGTGGGGGTGGCGTGGATCAGCCCGTCGGCGTCCTGCACGGAATCGAGCGCGCCCGTGCGCGCGCCGAGCCGGTTCGCCAGCGCCGCTGCGCGCGTGGAGTCGACGTCCACGATCACCAGCTCCCGCGCGCCCAGCCGCAGCGCCGCGTGCGCGACCGCGGAGCCCGCGCCGCCCGCGCCGAGCACCACCACCTTGCCGAGCCGGGCGTGGGGGAGCCCGCGCCGGAAGCTCTCCGCGAACCCGCTCGCGTCCGTGTTGTGGCCGATTGCGCGGCCCGCTCGAAACACGACCGTGTTCACCGCGTCGAGCGCCGCCGCCTCCGGCGAGAGCTCATCCAGGAACGGGACGACGTCCTGCTTGCACGGATGCGTGACGTTGACGCCGCTGAAGCCGGCGGCCCGCGCCTGCTCGAGCAGGGCGCCGAGCTCGCGGCCGTCGATGTCGAGCAGCCGGTACTCGTAGTCGAGCCCCTGCGCGGCGGCCTCGGCCTCGTGCAGCGCGGGGCTCAGGGATGCGTCGATGCCGGCCCCGATGAGGCCGACGACATGGTCTCTCTCCGCCATAATGTACGAACTAGTACGTTACATACCCGCTCTTGGATTTGTCAACATCCGCAGGTGATGGCCGCTACGCAGCCAGAGCGCTCACGGGACCGGGATCGCACGCAGGGCGAGATCCTCGAAGTGGCGACGCGGGAGTTCGCCGAGCACGGCTACAGCGGGGCGCGCGTGGACGAGATCGCGGAGCGCACGCGGACCACCAAGCGGATGCTCTACTACTACTTCGGCTCCAAGGAAGGGCTGTTCGTGGCGGTCCTGGAGCAGGCCTACGCGGCCATCCGCGCCGCCGAGCAGACCGTCGACGTCGACCATCTGGACCCGGTCGCCGCGATCCGCGCGCTGGCCGAGCTGACGTTCGACCACCACGAGGCGCACCCGGACTTCATCCGGCTCGTGAGCATCGAGAACATCCACCGCGGCGAGCACATGGCAGAGTCGCTGGCGGCGATCAACGCACCCGCCGTCGAGCGCATCGAGCGCATCCTGCGCGCCGGCCGTGAGGCGGGCGTCTTCCGGGCCGACGTGGACGCCGTCGACCTGCACATGCTGATCAGCTCCTACTGCGTCTTCCGCGTCGCCAACCGCCACACCTGGCAGGCGCTGTTCGACCGCGACCTGCTCGCCGCCGACCGTCGCGACGGCTACCGCACGATGCTCGGCGATGTCGTGGTCGCCTATCTCACGGGGTAGGTGAGGCTGCCATGACCAACGAGCAGAAAGGGCTGGCCGCGCTGGGCGGGATCGTCGCCATCGGCGTGGGGTTCTTCGTCGCCAAACGGGTGCGCGGCGGCAGCGGCCCGCGCACGTGGAGCTGTCAATGCGGCAAGACGTACGAGGTGCAGGGCCTGGACCGCCATCGCGTCTACTCCGTGCCCCAGGAGGGTCCGGTGGTCGGGCGCGAGTGCGTGGATTGCGGCGCGCCGCTTCCGACCGGCCACGAATAGGATCGCCGCCATGCGCGTGCTGATCGAAGCCGACGAGCTCGCTGCCCTCCTCGACGACGTCACGCTGCTCGACGTGCGCTGGAAGCTCGGCGGTCCGCCCGGACACGGCGAGTACCTGCAGGGCCACATCCCCGGAGCGGTGTACGTCGACCTGGACACCGAGCTCGCCGCGCACGGCGCGCCGACCGACGGCCGTCATCCGCTGCCTTCGCTGGAAGCGCTGCAGGCGTCCGCGCGGCGCTGGGGCGTGCGCGCCGGCCGGCCCGTCGTGGCCTACGACGCGACGGGCAACACGGCCGCAGCGCGCGCCTGGTGGCTGCTTCGGTGGGCGGGCGTGCCGGACGTCCGGCTGCTCGACGGCGGCCTCGCCGCCTGGTCCGGGGAACTGGCGACCGACGACGTCGTGCCCGAGCCGGGTGACATCGAGCTGCGCGGCGGTGCGCTCCCGCTGGTCGAGCTCGACGACGTGCCGAAGCTGGCCGAGCGCGGTGTGCTGCTGGACGCGCGCGCCGGTGAGCGCTACCGCGGCGAGGTCGAGCCGATCGATCCGAGGGCCGGCCACATCCCCGGCGCCCGGAGCGCGCCGACGACCGAGAACCTCGCGCCGGACGGCCGCTTCCTGGCACCCGACGCGCTGCGCGAGCGCTTCGCCGCGCTCGGCGCCGACGGCTCGCGGTTGGTCGGCGTCTACTGCGGATCCGGCGTCACCGCGGCACATGAGATCGCCGCGCTTGCGATCGCCGGCGTCGACGCGGCGCTCTACCCGGGCTCGTTCTCGCAGTGGAGCAACCACGAGCACCTGCCGGTCGCGACGGCGTAGCTCCAGCTCGGCCGTGTGCGGCCGATCACTCGAGGGATGGATGCGCGGCCGACATGGCTCTGCCCCGATCTCGCCGCGCGCGAGCGCCTGCTCGACATGGACGAGCGGCTGCGCCGTCCGCGCGTGGCGGCGCTCGGCTTGCTCGGCGCGTGCGTGCTCGCGGCGCTGCCGTATCTCGGCTGGCGACCGCTCGTGCTGCTGCTGTGCGCGGTGCTCGTGGTCGTCGTGGTCGGCCGCGTCGCGCGGCGGTTGCCGGCGCCGGAGTACGGGCTCGCCCTCTCGTGGGCGTTCAGCCAGATCATGATCGCGACCGCGATCGCGACCACCGGCGGCATCCGGAGCTTCGTCTTGAGCTGGCTCGTCGTCCCGCTCGTCACGCTGCCGGCGCGCTTCGGCGCGCGCGGGGTGGTCGCGGGCGTCGGGTTCGCCGGCGTGCTCGTGGCGGCGATCGCGCTGCTGGTGCCCGTGAGCGAGCCGCTGCCGCTCTGGTACGCGACCACCGCGATGCTGGCGACGTTGTTCAGCGTGGCGATCCTGCTGCTCGCGCTCATGCGCTCCGACGTCGACCACCGCACGGAGGCCGTCGTCGACGGGCTGACCGGGATGCTCAACCGGCGCGCGCTCGAGCACCGGCTCGAGGAGCTGCGCGCCCAGGCGGCGGTCAGCGGGCAGTCGATCGCGGCGATCGCGGCCGACATCGACCACTTCAAGCGCATCAACGACGAGCACGGCCACGCGCGCGGCGACGCCGTGCTGGCGGAGGTCGCGCAGCGCCTGCGCGGCGGGCTGCGCGCGTTCGACCTCGCCTACCGGCTGGGGGGCGAGGAGTTCCTCGTGCTGCTGCCCGGCGCGGACGTGCGCGAGGCGACGGCGCTCGCCGACGAGCTGCGCGCGAGCGTCGGCACCGCGCCGATCGACGAGCTCGACGTGACCGTCTCCTTCGGGGTCGCCGCCACGGGCGGCGGGGCGTTCAACGGCGCCGAGCTGCTGGCCGCCGCCGACGCCGCGCTCTACGCGGCCAAGGCGGGCGGCCGGGACACGGTCGTCACCGCCTGAACGCCGTCGGTGCGCGCCAGTGGCGGTGCAGCGCCAGCGCGCGGGTGCCGAACACGGCCACGGAGACGATCGCGCCGAACAGCGGCTCGTAGGCCTCCAGCTCCCACGCGACGGCGACGCCGATCGCGCCGGCGAGTGCGGGGACGGCGTATAGCTCGGAGTCGCGGCGCACCAGCTCGGGCGTCTGGCGCGCGATCACGTCGCGCGCCACGCCGCCGCCGACCGCGGTCGTGACGCCGAGCAGGACGGCCGCGATCGGCGCCAGGCCGAAGTCCAGCGCCTTCACCGTCCCGGCGACGCAGAACAGGCCGAGCCCGGCCGCGTCGAACAGCAGCAGCGTGCGCGGGATGCGGCCGAGCTCGGGGTGGGCGACCGCGGCGACGGCGGCGGAGGCGAGCGCGACGGCGAGGTACTTCCACTCGGCGAACGCGAGCGGCGGGGTGTCGCCGAGGATCAGGTCCCGCAGGATTCCACCGCCGAGCGCGGTGATCACCGCGAGGATGGCGATCCCCACGATGTCGAAGTCGTGGCGGATCGCCATCAGCGCGCCCGAGATGCCGAAGACGAAGACGCCGGTCAGGTCGAGCGCGGTGTGCACGCGGGGATTCTGGCTCAGACGGCGACGGCTTCGGTGCTCGCCCGCACGGCCGCGTCGACCAGCTCGGCGACGGCCACGGGCTCGGACACCGTGACGGCGTGCGAGGCGTCGATCTCCACCGTGGTGGAGCCGGCGCGCTCGGCCATGAACCGCATCGAGTCGGCCGGGATGGCGAGGTCCTGCAGCGTGACCATGGTCCAGGACGGGATCGCTTTCCAAGCCGCCTTCGTGGCGCGGTCCTCGAGCGCGGCGGCGGCGATCGGCCGCTGCGTGGCCGCCATCAGCGCGGCCGTCTCGGGATCGACGTCGGCGGCGAAGATCTCGTTGAACCGGTCGGGCTGGATGTAGAGGTCGGTGCCGCCGGGGAACGGGACCGCGTCGAGCACCTCGCCGAGTCGCGCCCCCGGGAACTTGGCCGCGAGCTCACCGGTGCTCTCGCCGGCATCGAGGTTGAAGCTGGCGATGTAGACCAGCGCCTTCACGTTGGGCGCGCCGTCCGCGGCCTCGGTCATCACCGACCCGCCGTAGGAGTGGCCGGCGACGACCACCGGGCCTTCGATGCTGTCGATGACGCTGCGCAGGTACTCGGCGTCGGGCTGGAGGCCGCGCAGCGGGTTGGCGATCGCGATCACGCGCTCGTGGCCGCGGCGGTGGAGCTCGGCGATGACGCCGTTCCAGCTGGCGGACTCGGCGAAGGCGCCGTGGACGAGGACGATCGTGGGTGAGGCGGACATCGGTGCTACCTCCGGGCTGCTTGAAGTTGAAGTGCAATATATCGCACTTCAGGCGACGACTGTCAAGCTTCCGGGATGCCGATCCCGGACGACGCGCCACCCGTCATCGAACGCCGGCTGCTGCGCGACGACGTCTACGGGCGCTTGTGCGACGCGATCGTCGACGGCACGTTTGAACCGGGCGAGCAGCTGCGCGACGTGGAGCTCGCAGTCTGGCTCGGGGTCAGCCGGACCCCCGTGCGCGAAGCGCTGCTGCGGCTCGCTGAAGCCGGGCTGGTGACGCTCGCGCCCGGCCGGTCCACGACGGTGAGCGCGCTCGACCCGCGCACCGTTCGCGACGCGCGCGACGTGGTCGCCGCCATGCACGAGGTGGCCGTGCGCGAGGCGGTCGCCGCGCTCACGGACGAACACCTCGACGCGATGCGCGAGGCCAACGCGCGCTTCCGGGCCGCGGTGGAGGCCGGCGACCTCGAAGCTGCCCTCCGCGCGGACGACGACCTGCACGGCGTACCCGTCACGGTCGCCGCCAACCGCGCCCTGCGCGCCGTGCTCGACCAGTTCTCACCCGTGCTGCGCCGCGCCGAGCGACTGCGCTTCTCGGCGAGCGACGGCCGCGCGGCGGCCGATCGGCACGACGAGCTGATCCGCCTCTGCGCGGCCCGGGACGCCGAAGGCGCGGCGGCGGTCGCGTTCGATACGTTCCATAGCCTGCCCATCACCGAGACGTGAGGAAGGGAGGCGGGGCATGTTCGCGAGCATGAGGCGCTACCGCATGCGGGCCGAGCGGGCGGACGAGTTCATGCGGCGCGTCGACGAGTCGTTCGCCGATCAGCTCGCCGCGCAGGCGGGGTTCGTGTCCTACGTGCTGATCGACTGCGGCGAAGGCGACGTCTTCACGCTCAGCATGTTCGCCGAGGCGGCACAGGCGGAGGCGTCGCGCGCGCTGGCGCAGCGCTGGACCGAGGAGCAGCTCAAGGACATCGAGTTCACGCGCTACGAGGCGATCCACGGGGCGAGCGCCGTCAGCCGGGCCGCGCCCGGCATGCTCGAGCCAAGTCGCTTCGGCGGCGCGCGCAAGGCCGTGAGCATCCGGCTCTACCGCGTGCGCAGCGGCACGGTGCCGGAACTCCTGCAGGCCGTCGACCGGGCGTTCGCCGACCGGTTGCAGTCGCTCGAGGGCTTCGAGGCCTCACACCTGCTCGACTGCGACGACGGCGAGCTGCTGTGGATCAGCGTGCTGCGCGACGAGCAGGCGGTGGACGCTTCCGAGGAGCAGGCGCTCGCCTTCATGCGCTCCGAGCTGGCGGAGTTCCGGCTCGAGCGAGAAGTGGCGATACGCGGGGAGATCGCCGTCAGCCGGGCGAATTCGGTGCTGCTGGAGCCCGCTCACGCGTAGCCGGCTGCCCCCGCCACAACTAGATTAGACCGCATAGGGGGGCTTGATTCAAGCCCCCGGGTGTGCCCAATAATCGCTGGCCGCAAGCGACGAAAGGGCGTACAGATGCATGCGGTGGCGATTGTCGGCAGCGGTCCGGCGGGGATGATGTTGGCGGCCGAGTTGGCTCTCGCGGGGGTCGAGCCGATGGTGTTGGAGCGGCGGGCGACGCCCGAGCTGGAGAGCGCGCGCTCGGGCGGGCTGCAGGCGCGC
The DNA here is from genome assembly GCF_003344625.1 of Solirubrobacter deserti. Taxonomy (GTDB): domain Bacteria; phylum Actinomycetota; class Thermoleophilia; order Solirubrobacterales; family Solirubrobacteraceae; genus Solirubrobacter; species Solirubrobacter deserti. The sequence continues at coordinate 155,016 of NZ_QPKJ02000002.1, forward strand.
ACGATCGAGGTGCTGGACCTGCGCGGCGTGGGTGAGCGGTTCGTCTCGCAGGGCCAGGCGGCCCAGGTCGTGCACTTCCCGGTGCCGTTGGACATCAGCGACTTCCCGTCGCGCCGGCCGTACGGGCTGGCGTTGTGGCAGAACAAGTTCGAGGCGATCCTGCGTGAGTGGGTGACCGAGCTGGGCGTGACGGTCGAGCGCGGCTGTGAGGTCACGGGGCTCACGCAGCACGACGACGGTGTCGACCTGGAGCTGGCGGGCGGCCGGACGGTGCGGGCGCAGTACGTCCTCGGGTGCGACGGCGGCCGCAGTGCCGTGCGCAAGCTCGCGGGCATCGAGTTCCCGGGCTGGGACCCGGCGAGCAGCTCGCTGGTGGCCGAGGCGAAGATCGCCGACGAGTCCGAGGTCGGCAACCTGCGGCGCGACGACAAGGGCGTGTACGCGATCGGCAAGCTCGACGACGGGTACGCGCGGATGGTCGTGCGCGAGGACGAGCTGGGGCGCACGTCCGACCCGACGCTGGAGGACCTGCGGGGAGCGATGATCGCGGTGTGGGGCTCGGACTTCGGTGTCCACGAGCCGCGCTGGATCTCGCGCTTCACCGACACCTCCCGGCAGGCCGCGAACTACCGGGCCGGGCGCGTTCTGCTGGCCGGCGACGCGGCCCACGTCCACTCGCCGGTCGGCGGCCAGGGCCTGAACACCGGCGTGCAGGACGCGTTCAACCTCGGCTGGAAGCTGGCGGCCGTGGTCAAGGGCGAGATGCCGGACACCCTGCTCGACAGCTACCACGACGAGCGTCACCCGGTGGGCGCCCGCGTGATCCAGCAGACGATGGCGATGACGTCGCTCAACCTCGGCGACCCGCGCAGCCTCGCGCTGCGCGACACGATCGCGGAGGTGATGGCGTTCGACGAGCCGCGCAGGTTCATGGCGGGCGCGCTGTCCGGGCTCGACATCCACTACGACCTCGGCGAGGGGCACCCGCTGCTCGGCCGGCGGATGCCCGACCTCGAGCTCACCGGCGGCGGGACGGTGTACGAGCTGCTGCACACCGCCCGGCCCGTGCTGCTCAACTTCGGCGGCGCGCCGCTGGAGGCGGGCGTGCGCGTGGTCGACGCCGCATACGACGGCCCGTGGGAGCTGCCGGTGATCGGGGAGGTTGCGGCGCCCTCGGCCGTGCTCGTGCGCCCCGACGGGCACGTCGCGTGGGTCGGCGAGGACGGCTCCGACGCCGGGCTCGCCGACGCGGTCACCCGCTGGTTCGGATGACCGCGTCCTAGCCGCCTGCGGTCGGCGCGGCCTCTACGGCCGCGCCGGCCCGTCGGCCGACACCTCGCGCGGGCCCACTTCCCGGTAGCTGAAGTAGCCGATCTCCGCCGTGCCGTCGCGCATGAGGTCGACGATCGCGATGCCGGGCGGGGTGTCGCGGTAGCCCGGGTCGCCCTCATCCCACCAGTTGCCGCTCACGGCGCCGCCGCAGGCGAAGCGGACGGTGTTGTAGGTGATGTCGTCGCGCACGTGGTTGTGGCCGCTGAGCGCGAGCCGCACGTTCGGGTGGTCGAGCAGCAGCTCGTTGAGCTCGGGCAGGTCCGAGTGGACGCCCCAGCCGCCCGGCACGCGGAAGGAGCCGTCGGGCTGGCGCAGCGAAGCGTCCGTGAACGGCAGTGCGGTGTGGATCGGGATGTGCGTGACGAGCACCACGTGCATCCAGCGCGGGGTGGCGGCGAGCTCGCGGCGCAGCCACGCGGTCTGCTCTTCGCCCAGCCGGCCGACGTACCCGCCGCCGCCCGTGAGCTCGATCGAGTCGAGGACGATCAGCTTCCACGCGCCGAGCTTCCACGCGTACCAGCTCGACTCGAGCCCGTACTCCTTCAGCGTCCACGCCTTGCCCGCGAGCGGGTCGCCGCTCGAGCCGGGACCCGTCCAGCAGTCATGGTTGCCGACGACGTGCGCGACCGCCGTGCGGATGCCCTTGTAGACGCGCTGGTGCACCGCCCACTGCGCGGCGGTGTCGGCCTTGTTGGCGTACAGCGCGTCCATGATCGCGTCGCCGCCCTGGATCACGACGTCCGGCCGGTAGGCGAGCCCGAGCGCCAGCGCGCGCTTGGTCAGCGCCTCCGAGCGTGGGACGCCCGGCGTGACGTGCGCGTCGGTGAAGTGCAGCAGCCGGACGGCGCCACGGCGCCCATGCCAGCCGCCGCCACCCGTGGCGAGCGCCTTCGACGGTGTGAGCGCGAGCGCGGCCGATGCCGCTCCCGCGCCGGCGATGAAGCGACGGCGGGTCGTGTCGCGTGTGGACAAGAGGAGCCTCCCGAGTTCCCATTGACCGCGGAGACGCTACGCCGCCTCGGCGCGCGCGATGTTGCGCAGGCGTGACTCACCGTCTCGCCTGTGAGACGTGCCGGGTTACCGGGGCGGCCGCCGGGGCAACGCAGAACACCATGAAGCAGTCATTCATCCGCGGCGTCGTCGCCGCCACGCTCGCCGTCGGCGCGAGCGTCGGCGTGGCCGACACCGCCATGGCGGGAGGCAAGCAGGGCCATGGCGGCCGCGGCGTCCCCACCCAGCAGATCAACGTCCAGCTGTGGACGTTCGCCGAGTACATCGGCTTCGAGCCCGGTCCGGCCGCGGTCCAGCGCACCGAAGAGGTGTTCGCGAAGCTGCGCTCGTACGGCTACCGCAACGTCGAGCCGTTCTCGACCAGCGGCCTGAGCGCGCAGGAGTACCGCGCGCTGCTCGACAAGTACGGCCTCAAGGCGCCCGGTCGCCACGTGGACGTCGGTCACCCGGCGGCTCCGCAGAACGTCGACCAGATCATCGCGGACAACAAGATCCTCGGCGTCAAGTACTTCGGCTCCGGCGGGACGCCCAACGACGACCTCGAGACCGAGGCCGACTGGGTCGCGTACGCCAAGTACCTGGACGAGGTCGGCGAGAAGGCCCGGCGCGCGGGCCAGACGCTGATCGTCCACAACCACAACTGGGAGTTCGAGCGGGTCTTCAACGGCCGCACGGCCTACGAGATCCTCGCGGCCAACACGTCCAAGAAGAACGTCGCGTTCCAGCTCGACCTCTACTGGGCCGTCCAGGCCGGGCAGGACCCCGTCGCGCTGCTGCAGCGCTACGGCAAGCGGATCCAGTTCTTCCACGTCAAGGACCGCCGGGCCAGCGACGGCCGGATCGAGATCGTCGGTCGCGGTCACATCGACTTCCCGCGCATCTTCGCGGCCTCCAAGGGCCAGATCCGCTACTACACGGTCGAGCACGACCCGCGCTTCGGCGACGCCACGTTCAACCCGTTCGAGGCCGCCGAGGTCGGCTTCGACTACCTCGACAGCGTGACGTTTGCGGGCAAGCGCCACGACCGCGGGCGCGGCCATGGCCACGGCGACCGGGACGACCGCCCGGGCCGGGGGCGCGGCCGCCACTAGTCGTACGCTGGGGGCGTGCGGATCGCGACCTGGAACGTCAACTCGGTCAAGCAGCGCGTCCCCCGGCTCCTGCCGTGGCTCGATGAACGCCGACCCGACGTCGTCTGCCTGCAGGAGACCAAGCTCACCGACGAGGCCTTCGGAGAGCTCCTGAACGAGGAGCTCTCCGCTCGCGGGTACGAGAGCGCCGTGTACGGCGAGGCGGCGTGGAACGGCGTCGCGATCCTGTCCAAGGTCGGGCTCGAGGACGTCGTCCGCGGCATCCCGGACGGCCCCGGCTTTCCCGAGCCGGAGGCCCGCGCCGTCAGCGCGACCTGTGGTGGCGTGCGGTTCACCTGCGTGTACGTGCCCAACGGCCGCTCGCCCGGGTCCGACCACTACGAGTACAAGCTCAAGTGGCTCGCGGCCCTGAAGGACATGGTCGCGGCGGGGCCGGAAGCGGCGGTCGTCCTCGGCGACATGAACATCGCGCCCGCGGACGACGACGTCTTCGACCCCGACGCCTACATCGGCCAGACGCACGTCACCGGGCCGGAGCGGGAGGCGCTGACCGCGCTGCAGTCGGTCGGCCTGCGCGACGTGATCCGCGAGCGCTGGCCCGACGAGCGTGTCTTCACGTATTGGGACTACCGCGCCGGCATGTTCCACAAGGACCTGGGGATGCGGATCGACCTGATCCTCGCGACCGGTCCAGTCGCCGAGCGCCGGGCCGCGGCCTGGGTCGACCGCCAGGCGCGCAAGGGCTCGGGCCCCAGCGACCACGCGCCCGTGATGCTCGACCTCGACACGGCGCCCGACGGCGACATCGGCCCGATGGTCCCGCCGCCGTCGGCCAAGCCCGCCAAGCGCGGCTCACACCGGCTGCCCCAGGCTCCGTAGGAAGTCCTCGAGGAGCGCGTTGACCGCCTGCGGGCGTTCCTGCTGGACCCAGTGGCCGCAGTCGGGGATGACGTGGCCTTCGGCGGGCATCCACAGACGGGTGCTGTCGCGTTCGCCGGTGATGAAGATCGAGGGCACGCGCAGCTCGTCGAAGGCGGCCAGGTCCTCCCAGTCGCGGACGAAGTTGCGGTAGCGGTTCAGTGGGCCGGCGAAGCCGCCTCGCTCGAAGGCGGCGACGATGGCCTCGAAGTCGTCCACCCAGGCCGGCAGCGCTGCGTCCGGGAGGTGCATCGGGTTGCCGAACCAGCCCGGCGTGCCGTCGGTGAGGGCGGCGTAGAAGCGGCGCAGCCAGCTCTCGATGTCGGCTTCGATCTCGCGCTGCGCCGCGTCCGTCTGGAAGTGGGCGACGTAGAAGTCGGGCGGGAACGCGGGCGGCGTGTCCGCGCGCGGCTGGTACGGGACGCCGAGCAGGGCGACCGCCGTGAAGCGGTCCGGCCGCACCTGCGCGGAGGCGGCGGCGATCGGGGAGCCCCAGTCGTGGCCGACGACGACGGCGGTGTCCGCCTCCAGCGCCTCGAGCACCGCGACGTTATCGGCGACGTGCGCGAGCATCCGGTAGGCCTCGACGGCGTCGGGCTTGAGCGAGTCGCCGTAGCCACGGACGTCGATCGCCACCGCGCGGTAGCCGCCGGCGGCGAGCGCGGGCAGCTGGTGGCGCCACGCCCACGCGCCTTCCGGGAAGCCGTGGATGAGCAGCACCAGTGGCCCTTCCCCCTCGATCACCGCGTGGATGTGCCCGCCGGGTACGTCGATCTGCATGGCTCGAGGGTGGAGGCGCGCGCCGCGCCTGCCAAGCTCGTTGCCGGAATGGCAATCGAGGACCGGGTGCGTGCGCGGCTGCGGCAGGCGCGCTTCGAGCGCGGGCTCTCGCTGGCGGAGCTGGCAGCGCAGGCCGGCATGACCGCGTCGACGATCAGCCGGCTGGAGACCGGCGCGCGCCGGCTCACGCTCGCGCAGGTCGAGCGGCTGGCGGACGCGCTGCAGCTGCCGGTCGAGGCGCTGCTCGTCGGCGGCGAGCCCGAGCCGGCGCGGGACGGCCGAACGTGGTGGCCGGTCGGCCCGGAAGGCCCCGACGGCCCGCGCGTGTACCGCGTCGTGCTGCCGGTCGAGGAGCCGGTCCGTCACCAGCACGAGGGCCACCAGTGGCTGCACGTGCTCGACGGCACGGTGCGGGTGCTGGTGGGCGCGTCGGACCGGCTGCTGCGCGCGGGAGAGGCGGCGGAGTTCTCCACCTGGGAGCCGCACGCGCTGGTCGCGGTCGACGCCCCGGCCGAGGTGCTGATCGTCTTTCGTCCCTAGCGGGTGATGCCCACTCACCCCGCTGCGTCAGAGGGTGCGCCGCATGGCGCACGTGGGGCTGGATCTCAAGCAGGACCTGGCCGAGCTGATCGCGATCCCGTCGATCTCGCCCGCGCCGCTCGGACCGCTGCACGACGCGTTCGAGCGCGTGAAGGCGCTGTTCGCCGGCGCCGGCGTGCAGGACCTGCGCGCGCTGGAGCTGCCGGACACGGCGCCGGTGCTGGTCGGGGAGATCCCCCCGCCGCCCGGCGCCCCGACCGTCCTGCTCTACAGCCACTACGACGTCGTGCCGGCGGGGGACGAGGCGCTGTGGACGTCGCCGCCGTTCGAGCCCGTCGAACGCGACGGCGCGATCTACGGCCGCGGCAGCGCCGACTCGAAGGCGAACATCGTCGCGCACGCCGGTGCGTTGCAGGCGTGGGACGGGCGGCCGCCGGTCGGCATCAAGCTCGTCATCGAAGGCCAGGAGGAGGTCGGCGGCGGCGCGCTCACCACCTATCCGCCGACGGCGCCCGAGCTGTTCGCCGCCGACGCGATGCTGATCGGCGACATGGGCAGCGTCCGGCCGGGCGTGCCGACGCTCACCGTCGCGCTGCGCGGGATGGCGATGGTGACCGTCGAGGTGCGCACGCTCGACGGCGCCAAGCACAGCGGCCAGTTCGGCGGCGCGGCGCCCGACGCGCTGCTCGCCGTCCTGCGGGCGCTCGCCTCGCTGCACGACGAGCACGGCGACGTGGCGGTCGAAGGGCTGCGGCGCGACGAGTGGAACGGCGAGTCCTACTCCGACGACGAGTTCCGCGCGCTGGCCGAGGTGCGCGACGGGATGCCGCTGATCGGCACGGGCGGGCTCGGCTCGCGCGTGTGGTCGGGACCGGCGATCACGGTCACGGGGATCGACGTGCCGAGCGTCGAGAACGCGCTCAACGCCGTCTCGCCGTACGCGCGGGCGACCATCAACCTGCGCGTGCATCCCGAGCAGGACGCGGTGCAGGCGCAGGCGGCGCTCGTCCATCACCTCCGGGCGGTCCGCCCGTTCGGTATCGAGCTGGAGGTGAGTGCGGGGGCGACGGGCAACGGCTTCGCGGCGGGCACCGGCGGGCCGGCGTACGCGGCCGCCCGAGCGGCGATGGTGAAGGCGTGGGGGATCGAGCCGGTGAGCGCCGCGGGTGGTGGGTCGATCCCGCTCGTCAACGCGCTCGCAGCGGCGGCACCGCACGCCGAGATCCTGCTCGTGGGTGCGACGGACGGCTACGCGAACATCCACGCGCCCGACGAGCGGGTGCTGATCGACGAGCTCGAGCGGGCGGTCGGGTTCGAGGCCGCGTTCTTCGGCGAGCTCGCGGAGCGCGCGCGTGGCTGACATCGCGGTCGCGCCCGCGGCGCCGCGCATGCAGCGCGCGCTCGACGGGATCGAGCGGATGGGCAACCGCATGCCCGATCCCGCGATCCTGTTCCTGTGGCTCTGCCTGGGCGTGATCGTGCTCTCGCAGGTGCTGGCCTGGTTCGACATCTCCGCCACCTACGAGGTCGTCGAGCCGCCGCCGGTGCCGGGTGAGGAGACCTACTACGGCGGCTCCAGCGACCCGGTGTACGTCACGCCGTACGAGCACGAGCCGGCCGAGAGCTACGAGGTGCGGCGGCAGACGACCGAGGTCGAAGGGCTGCTCACGGGCGACGGCGTGCGCTTCCTGTTCACGTCGTTCGTCGACAACTTCCGCAACTTCGCGGCGGTCGCGATCATCCTCGTGGTGATGATCGGCGTCGGCCTCGCGGAGGCCGCGGGGCTGATCGGCGCGCTCATCCGCAGGCTCGTCGCGGTCGCGCCCGCGTCGACGCTCACCTTCATCATCGTGCTGCTCGGGATGATCTCCAGCATCGCGTCGGACGCGGGCTACATCGTCCTCATCCCGTTGGGGGCGGTGGCGTTCAAGAGCGTCGGGCGCAACCCGCTGGCGGGCATCGCGGCGGCGTTCGCGGGCGTCGCGGCGGGGTTCGGCGTCAACTTCCTGATCACGCCGCTGGACGGCGTGCTGACGGAGATCACCAACGACGCGTCCGGGCTGGTCGCGCCGGACATGCGGATCGACCTCGCCGCGAACCTGTACTTCGGGATCGTGTCGGCGCTGTTCGTCACGGTCGTGCTCACGCTGGTGACCGCGCGGCTCGTAGAGCCGCGGATGCCGAAGTGGAACGCGGCGGACGAGACGGTCCCGGACGAGCCGGAGCCGGTCGTCGACAAGGCGGCCGAGGCGCGCGGACTGCGCTACGCGCTCTGGGCCACCTTGGGGGTGGTGGCCGTGATCGCGCTGCTGACCGCGATCCCGGGCGCGCCCCTGCAGCATCCCGAGACCGGTGACGTGATCGGCGACTCGCCGTTCATGGACAGCCTGATCGTGATCATCGCGGTGATCTTCCTCGCCGCGGGATTGGGCTACGGGCGCGGCGCGGGGACGCTGCGCACCAGCGCCGAGATCCTGTCCTCGATCACGAAGTCGTGGGCGGGGATGGCGTCGCTGCTGTTCCTGTTCCTGCTGATCGCCCAGTTCATCGCGTACTTCTCGTACTCGAACATGGCCGAGGTGGCGGCGGTCGGCCTCGGGGACGTGCTCGAGCAGCTGGACATCGGCGCCGTGTGGCTGCTGATCGGCTTCATGCTCGTGACGATGGTCGTGGACCTGATCATGCCCGCGGCGATCGCGAAGTGGGCGATCCTCGCGCCGATCTTCATCCCGCTGCTGATCCGGCTCGACGTGACGCCGCAGACCGTGCTCGCCGCCTACCGCGTCGCGGACTCGCCGCTGAACGTGCTCACGCCGCTGATGGCGTACTTCCCGCTGATCGTGGTGTTCGTCCAGCGCTACCAGCGCGGTGCCGGGATCGGGACCGTGGTGTCGCTGATGCTCCCGTACGTGGTGATCCTGTCGATCGCCTGGATGCTCTTCTTCGTGGCGTGGTACCTGGTCGGGATCCCGCTCGGCCCGGGAGCGCCCGTGCACCCGTAGCGGCATGGACGACAGCACGATCACGTTCGTCGTGCTGGGCGCGACCGTGCTGTTGTTCGTGGTGGACCGGCTGCCGGTGGCGGTCGTGGCGCTGCTCGTCCCGCTGGCGCTGTGGGCGACCGGCGTGCTCTCGCTCGAGGACGCACTGGCCGGGTTCGGGGACCCGACCGTGCTGTTCATCGCGGCGCTGTTCGTGGTCAGCGAGGCGCTGGAGGCGGCGGGCGTGACGGCGTGGGTGGGGCAGCAGCTGGTGGCGCGGGTGGGCGGTTCGCGCGTGCGGCTGATCGTGTTGACGATGGGGCTGGCGGCGGGGCTGACGGCCCTGCTGAACGTCAATGGCGCGGTGGCCGCGCTGGTGCCGGTGGCGGTGGTCCTCGCGGTGCGCACACGACATTCCCCCTCGCAGCTGCTGCTGCCGGTCGCGTTCGCGGCCCACGCGGGGTCGCTGCTGGCGCTGACCGGCACGCCGGTGAACGTGATCGTGGCCGAGGAGGGCGGGTTCGGGTTCTTCGAGTTCGCACTCGCCGGGGTGCCGCTCGTGCTCGGGACGGTGCTGATCGTCCTGCTGTTCGGCGAGCGGCTGCTGCCCTCGCGCACGCCGCGGTCGATCGCGCCCGACTTCAGCGGCCACGCGCGGACGCTGGTGGAGCAGTACCAGCTCGACCACCCGGAGGACGCGTTGCTCAACCGCCGCAGCGGGGTGGCGGAGGTGGTCATCCCGCCGCGCTCGGCGCTGGCCGGCGATCGGGTGTTCCCGGGCATGGTCACCCCCAGCGGGGACCTGGTTGTGCTGGCGGTGCAGCGGCGTGGGGAGGACGTCGGGCCGACCGCGCTGAGCGAGGGCGACACGCTGCTGCTGCAGGGGTCGTGGGACGCCCTGGATCGTGGCCTGGACGAGCTGCTCGTGGTCGACGAGCCGGAGCTGGTGCGGCGCGCGGTGCCGCTCGGCGCGGGCGCGGGGCGGGCGCTCGGCGTGCTGGCCGCGATGGTCGTGCTGCTGGCGAGCGGGTTGGTGCCGGCCGCGGTGGCGGGGCTGCTGGCGGCGATGGCGATGGTCGTCCTGCGCGTGCTGACGGTGGAGGAGGCCCAGCGCGGCGTGTCGTGGACGACGGTCGTGCTCGTCGGCGGGATGATGTCCCTGTCGGCCGCGATGGTGGCGACCGGCGCGGCCGGTTCGCTCGCGGGACTGCTGGTGGACGTGGTCGGCGACCTCGGGCCGCACGCGTTGCTGCTCGGCCTGTTCGTGCTCACGGCCGCGCTCGGGCAGCTGATCTCCAACATGGCCACGGCGCTGATCGTGATCCCGGTGGCGCTCACGGCGGCCGCGGACATGGACGTCGCGGCCGAGCCGGTGTTGATGGCCGTGGCGGTCTCGGCCGCGGCCGCGTTCCTCACCCCGGTCGCGACGCCGGCGAACCTCATGGTCATGGAGCCGGGCGGCTACCGCTTCGGCGACTACTGGAAGCTCGGCCTGCCGCTGCTCGTGCTGTTCGGCGTGGTCGCGGTGCTGTGGGTGCCGCTGATCTGGCGCTTCTAGACCGCGTACCGCAGGAGCGCCGCGGCCGTGGTGCCGTGCGGGACGTCGTCGCGCCGGACGGCCAGCACGCGCCCGCCGGAGGCGATCACCCGGCGGGCGATCTCGTCGACGTCCTGGTCCCCGTCGGTGTCGATGTCGACGAACAGCGTGTCGACGGCGCCGAAGGTGGCGGCGCGGGCGACGTCGGAGAGGTCGGTGGCGGCGCGGCCGCGCGACTGCCACTCCTCGAAGCGGGCGCGCAGCGCTTGCAGCTCGCTCGCGTACAGGTCGTCGAGGATGGGCCGCGCGGCGTTGGCGAGCTCGAGCTCGGTCAGGTGCTCCGGGTTGCCGGAGATGCCGCCCACGAGCAGCGCCGGGTAGCTGTTGGTGGCGCGGTAGAGCGAGTTCAGGGGCTCGGCGGCGGCGAGGATGAGCGGCAGGCCGACACCGGCGAGCGTGGGCTGGAGGGCGCGGTCGACCTGGCGCGCGTAGCGGAGCGGCTGCTCGGCGATCACGGCTTCCTCCAGGCCGGCGACCTCGATCGTCGACGGCGGGACGTCGCCCGCGACCTCCACCAGGCGGACGGCGTTCGCCGACAGCGCGAGCACGAGCGCGGCGTGCGGGAACGTGACGGCGCGCAGCAGCGGCTTGACGTGGAAGCGGTCGTCGACCACCACCACGCTGGAGAGGCGGTTCGGGAGCCGGAAGCTGCGCAGGCTGGTCGGCGTCGCGAACACCGCGAGGCTGTGCGCGAGCAGGGACCACGCGACGAAGTCCTCGGCGAAATCGTCGAGCAGCTCGTTGGCGGGCGCCTGGGCCGCGAGGTTCTTGAACTCGATCCGCGCCTGGTCGGCGTCCTGCGGCAACGGGCTCGTGGGCAGGTAGATGGTCACGCAGTCCGGCCCGCGCGTGTCGAGCAGCGTCGCGAGTTGGGCCGGCGTCGGGATGTCGATGTGAAGCGCCACGCGTGCCAGGTTCGCGGCCGCGCGGGTGAGCGCGCCTCGTCCGCGCCGGGTGAGGCGTAGCGTTCGGGCCATGCGGAGTGCGGTGTCCTGGCTGGCGGCGGTGGTGGCGGCGATCGCGCTGCTCGTCTGCATCGTCGCCACCTTCGCCACGCGTGAGGTGTTCGACGCGGACCGCTTCGCCGCGCACACCGAGGCCGCGCTGCGCACGCCGGCCGTCAGCGAGGAGGTCGCCCGGCGCCTGACCGACGCTGTGATCACGGCCGAGCCCGACCTCGTCGCGGTACGCCCGTTGGTGTTGGGCGCGGCCGAGGGCGTCGTGCGCAGCTCCGCCTTCGGCGCGGTCGTCCGCGGCTCGGTGCGCGACCTGCACCGCTCCGCCTTCGACGCCGAGGCGGGCACGATCACCCTCACGGTCGCCGACACGGGCCTGCTCGTGTCGGAGGCCTTGGAGCGCCTGCGGCCCGACCTCGCCGCGCGCATCCCGGACACCATCCGCGTCACCCTGACCGACACCGCGTCCGGCCCGCCGCTCGAGCTCGTCAAGGCCGCCGAGAACGTCCGCTGGCTCGCTTGGTTCGCGCTCGTCGTCGCGCTGCTCGCGGGCGCCGCCGCCGTGCTCGTCGGCCCGCGCGGAGAGCGGGCGGCCGCGGCCGCCGGCGGCGAGCGCGCGGCGGGGGGCGGCGTGCCGGCGGGCGGGGGCGGTTGGCGCGCGGGCGCGATCCGGCTCGGTGCGGCGGTCGCCGTCGTCGCCGGGCTCGCCGGCCTCGCCGCGTCGGTCGGGCCGCGCGTGCTCACCGGCGACGCCGCCGCGCGGGCCGCGCTGGAGACGTGGCTGGACCCGCTCGCGGTGCGCTGCTGGACCGTGTGCGCGGGCGCGCTGCTCGTGACGACCGCGGCCGCGTCGCTGTGGCGGCCGCCGCTGCCCGGGACCCTCGTCGCGCAGGCGCGGCGCGGGTTCGAGCGCGTGCCGCCGACCGGCCGCGCGATCGTCGCGATCGCGTTCGGTGTCGTCGCGCTCGCCGCGCCGCTCGCCCTGCTGCGCGCGCTCGTCATGGCAGCCGGCGCGCTCGGGATCCTGTGGGGCGTGGCCGCGCTGCTGCGGCGCGTGGCGCCGCCTGCTGCTCGCTCGTCGCCCGCCGCCGGCGTCTCCGCTCCGCGCCATCCCCGGCGCGTCTCACCGCGCCGGGCCGCGGTGGCCGCCGGCGCGGTCGGCGTCGCCGCGGCCGCGCTCGCGTTCGCGCTCTCGACGAGCGGCGCCGCTCCCGTCAAGGTCGGCCGGTGCAACGGGAGCGCGGCGCTGTGCGACCGGACGCTGGACGAGGTCGTGTTCCTCGGCACGCACAACTCGATGTCCGCGGACGGAGAGCCCGGGTGGCTGTTCGCCGCGCAGAACGCGAGCATCGCGCAGCAGCTCGACGACGGCGTGCGGAGCCTGCTGATCGACACGCACTACGGGTTCCAGACGCCGCGCGGGGTCGCGACCGACCTCGACCACGACTCCAAGAGCCGCGAGAAGATCACGTTCGAGCTCGGCGAGGCGTTCATCGAGACCGCGCAGCGGCTGCGCTCCCGGCTCGGCTTCACGGGGGATGAGCCGCGCGAGATCTTCCTCTGCCACGCGTTCTGCGAAGTTGGCGCCACCAAGGCCGTCGACGCGCTCGAACAGGTGCACGAGTTCCTCGTCGAGCACCCCGAGGAAGTGCTGATCCTCTCGATCGAGGACGACACCGAGCCGCAGGACACCGCGCGGCTGATCAGGGACAGCGGCCTCATCCACAACGTCTACGAAGGCCCCGCCGGACCGCCCTGGCCCACGCTCCGCCAGCTCATCCAGCACAACGAGCGCGTGCTCGTGCTGATCGAGAACCAGCCCGGCGACGAGCCGTGGATGCACCGCCAGGACACGGTCGCGCAGGAGACCCCGTACGCGTTCGCGACCCCGGCCGAGCTCGCCGCGCCCGACTCCTGCGCGCCGAACCGCGGCGGCGACGCCGGCTCGCTGCTGCTGGTCAACCACTGGGTGGACACGTCGCCGGCGCCGCGCCGCAGCATCGCCGGCGAGGTCAACGCGAGCGCGTTCCTCACCGAGCGCCTCACGCGCTGCCGGCACGAGCGCCGGCTTCTGCCGACGATCGTCGCCGTCGACTTCTACCGCGACGGCGACGCGTTCGAAGTGGTCGACACGCTGAACGGGCTCACGTCCTGAACTGCCCCGTGTCCACCCACTCCTGCTGCTGGAGCACCCACCAGTCGTCGGCGAGGTGCTCGCGCACGTACGCGTACGGCAGCCACCCGTAGCCCTTCTCGCCCCAGCTCGTGCCCCACGAGTTGCGGATCAGGAAGGCGCCCTTGGTCTCCTTCGCGCTGCCGCGGCGCTTGACGCGCTTCTCGTCGTCGTAGCCCACCGCCATCACCGCGTGCCCGCCGACCAGCTCCTCCCTGTCGGTCGGGTACGGGATCTCGCCCGTGTTGCCGTCGTGGATGGACTCGAAGACCGAGAAGCCGAACATCGCCGGCATCTGCGAGGCGAGATGGGACTTGATCGCGCCCAGCACGTCCGCGCGCGTCGCGTCCGGCGGGTCCAGCCGGTAGTAGACGATCGACTGGAAGCTCTGCGCGAACGCGTAGCAGAACGCCGTCGGCTCCTTGTCGAACGCCTCGATCCTGTACGGCCAGTACTTCTCGGGCACCACGCCGAACAGCGCCATCGCGCCCATGGTCGTGCGCAGGAACGCGCCGCTGTCGCCGGTGAAGCCGCCGAGCTTGCGCGTCGTCTTGTACAGGAACGACCGCGAAGCGTTGATGTGGCGCCCGTACGCCTTGCGCTGGTAGTACTCGATCATGCCGACGCCCGCGTGCGCCGTGCAGGAGCCGATCTCGCCCTGGTCCTCGACGCCCGAGCACCACTCGCGCAGGTCGACCTTGGCCGGCGGGGCGACCCCCTCCGGCACCGCCGTCCGGGCCAGCAGCGGAGCGACCTTCTCGTGCTCGACCGTGTAGTCACGCGGGCTCGGGTGGTCGCGCAGCCAGCCGAGGCCCTTGCGTCCCGGCACGCCCGGCAGCGACAGGGCGAACCCGTGAGGCTCGGAAGCCCCGTGGAACTCGGCTTCGAACTCGATCTCGGCGTCGGTCATCGCGCGACCCTCTCAAAAATCTCGGCGGCGCTGTCGATTTCGCGCGTGCCCGTTTGTCGAGGAGACATGAACAAGCTCTGGGAAGTCACCTGGGAGGGCGAGCTGCCGGCGTCCCCGCAGGCCGTGTGGGCCACCTTCACGCGCCACTCCGCCAGCTACCTGTGGCCGATCGAGTACGAGCCCCGCGTCGGCGGCGCCGAGCGCGGCCTCACGCAGGGCGGCGGCACCGTCACCGTCTGGGAGCCGCACCGCCACTTCGTCACGCGCACGCGCCCCGAGCAGGAGCGGGACGGGCTCAACGAGGTCGAGATCACGCTCGAGCCGCTGGGCGCGATCACCTACTTCCGCTTCACCCACCGCGCGGAGATCCCCGAGGCCGAGTACGACGTCCAGCTCGCGATGTGCCGCGAGCACACGGCGCTCTACCAGCACTCGCTCGGCCAGGCCGCGTGCTACTTCCACGGCCTCGAGGCGCAGTACGAGGCCGACGACGAGCTCGAGGGCAGCTTCGCCGAGGTGCTCGAGCGGCTCGGCGTCCCCGCCGACGCCGTGACCGGCGACCGGGTCACGCTCACCAACGGCATCGAGGGCGTCGTCGACTACCGCGCGCGCTCGTTCCTGGGCGTCCGCGGCGAGGACGTGCTGTTCCGCGTCTACGGGCGCGACACTTGGGGCTATCCCGTGGGCACGACGACCCACCGGTTCCCGACCAGGACGGAGGCGTGATGGCGCAGTACGCGGTGTTCCTGTATGAGCGGGTGGCGCCGGAGGATCTGCCGCCGGAGATCATGCAGCGCCACGAGCAGATGCCCGAGCGGGCGGCCGAGCTCGGCGGGCGGATCGTCGCGGGGATGGCGCTGCAGCCGCCGGACACGTCGACGTCGATCCGCAAGGGCGAGCTCACCGACGGCCCGTTCCTGGAGACCAAGGAGGTGCTCGGCGGCGTGTTCGTGATCGAGGCGCGCGACCTCGACACCGCGCTCGCGATCGCGAAGCTCACCCCGGTCGTCGAGGGCGGCGTGGAAGTGGTCCCGTTGCTCGACTTCCAGGTCCTCTGAAGGCCGTCGCCGACGCGCACCGGAGCGAGTGGGCCTACGTGCTCGCCGCGACGGTGCGCGTCACCCGCGACCTCGACCTCGCCGAGGAGGCCGTCCAGGACGCGTTCGTGGAGGCGCTGCGCGTCTGGCCTCACGACGGCGTCCCGGACAAGCCGGGCGCCTGGCTGACGACGGTCGCCAAGCGCCGCGCGCTGAATGCGATGGCGCGCGCGAAGACGCTCGACACCAAGCTCCCGCTGCTGTTGGAGCGCGACGAGGACGACCTGCCGGACGAGGACTTCATCGGCGACGACCGCCTACGGCTCGTGTTCACCTGCTGTCACCCGGCGCTCGCCCGCGAGGCGCAGCTCGCCCTCACGCTGCGGCTCGTGTGCGGCGTCGCGACGGCCGACGTCGCGCACGCGTTCCTGATCTCGGAGGCGACGATGGCCGCCCGGATCACGCGCGCGAAGAAGAAGATCGCCGCGGCGCGCATCCCGTACGTCGTCCCCGAACCGCACGAGCTCCCAGAGCGCCTGGACGCCGCGCTGACCGTCATCTACCTGCTCTACACGACCGGCCACACAGCGCCCGCCGGCGACGACCTCGTGCGCGACGAGCTGACCGCCCGCGCGCTCGACCTCGCCCGCATGCTGCACGGGCTGCTGCCCGGCGGCGAGGCGGCGGGACTGCTCGCGCTGCTGCTGTGCCATGAGGCCCGACGCGGCACGCGCACCGATGCGCATGGGCGCCTGCTGCGGATGTCCGAGCAGAATCGCACGGCGTGGGACCGCGAGCGCATCGCCGAGGCCGACGCGCTGATCGTCGCCGCCCTGCGCGCCGGCGGCCGCGGGCGCTTCCTGCTGCAGGCCGCGATCGCCGCGCTGCACGCCCAGGCGCCCAGCTACGAGCAGACGGACTGGCCGCAGATCCTCGAGCTCTACGACGCGCTGCTGCGCGTGTGGCCGTCCCCGGTGGTCGCGCTCAACCGCGCGGTCGCGCTCGCGGAGGTGGAGGGACCGCAGGCCGCGATCGCCGCCGTCGACGCCCTGGAAGGCGTGGACGGCTACCGCTACCTGCACTCCACGCGCGCCGACCTCCTGCACCGGCTCGGCCGTGACGGAGAGGCCGCCGACGCCTACCAGCGCGCCCTGCAGCTCACCGACAACGTCGCCGAGCGCACCTTCCTGGAGGAGCGCCGGGCGCCGCGATGACTCGCGGCGCCCGACTCCTACGTGGCTACTGGCCCGGGGTCAGCACGACCTCGTCCGACCCCTGCTGGGGCTCCTCACCGTCCGGCTGGTCGGTGTAGGTGGCGACGAACACGCCGCGCAGGTTGGTGGCTCCTGCGTGGGCCTCGTCGATCGGGATCGAGATCTGGCCCGAGCAGCCCGCGGTGGACGTCTGCGGATGCCCGTGCTGGTCGTGCCCGAGGATGTACGCGACGGTCACGCGCGAGCAGTCGACCGGCTGTTCGTCTTGGATCGTCACGGTGTAGTTCACCGTGTCGCCGAAGTTGAACGGCGGCGTGGTGGACGCGACCTGCAGCTCCACGATCGGCGCCTGGTTGCCGACCACGATCCGGACCGAGCTCGACGCGCTGCGCCCGCTGGTGTCCGTGACGCGCAGGGTGGCCTCGTAGATGCCACGCTGCGTGTACGTGAACGTCGGGTTCGCGACGCGCGAGTCCACGGTGCCGTTGGCGTCGAAGTCCCACGCGTAGGCGATCCGGTCACCGTCCGGGTCGTTCGTGCCCGCGCTCGAGAAGCGCACCGTCAGCGGCGGGACCAGCGCCGACGTCGGCGTGCCGCTGACCTTCACCACCGGCGTGTACTCGCCGCGGCGCACGTAGTCGATCCGGGCCAGCTGCGCCTCCGGGTTCTCGGAGAAGAAGCCGTCACCGTACTCGAGCGAGTACAGCGCGCCGTCCGGGCCGAACTCCATGTCCATCGGGTTGTCCTGCTCGATCCCGCCGGGGCCGAACAGGTGGAAGATGTCGCGCAGCTGCCCGCCGTTGGGCCGGTTGAGCTGGAACACCTTCACGTAGTCACGCGACCATTCGTAGAACAGCGGGTGACCGTCGAACACGCGCGGCCAGCGGTTCTCCGCGCGGTTGTCGGCGTCGAACTCGTACGCCGGGCCGCCCATCGGGCCGATGCCGTCGCCGCCGCGCTGGTTGAACAGCTCGGGGAACAGGCCGGAGTCACCGGCCGGGTACGAGTACCAGACGTCGGGCTGGATGACCGGCGGCAGCCGGCGCAGGCCCGTGTTGTGGCGCGAGTCGTTGACGGTCGCGCGGCAGTTGAACTCCTCGCCGGACTGCTCGGCGTCGGGCGTGAAGTCGTAGTCGGTGTACGGATCGTTCGGCGTCACGCAGAACGGCCAGCCGTAGTTGCCGGGCTGGCGGATCAGCATCCACCGGCCGTGACCGGCCGGACCGCGTCCGACGAGCGGCACGTTGGCGTCCGGCGAGTAGTCGCCGACGTACACGTCGCCCGTCTTGCGGTTGACCGCGAACCGGAACGGGTTGCGCATGCCCATCGCGAAGATCTCGGGGCGGGTCTGCGGCGTGCCCGGGCGGAACAGGTTGCCCGGCGACGGGATGTAGCTGCCGTCCTCGAGCACGCGGATCTTGAGGATCTTGCCGCGCAGGTCGTTCGTGTTGCCGGACGTACGCCGGGCGTCGAACGCGGGGTTGCGGGTCTCGCGATCGTCGATCGGCGTGTAGCCGGCCGAGAAGAACGGGTTCGTGTCGTCGCCCGTCGACAGGTACAGGTTGCCCTGGTAGTCGAAGTCGATCTGGCCGCCGACGTGGCAGCAGAGGCCGCGGTCGGCCGGCACGCGCAGGATCTCCTGCTCGGACGCGACGTCGAGCTCATTGCCCGTGAACTTGAAGCGCGAGAGCAAGAGGTAGCTCGTCTGCGCGTCCGCCTGGAACTTCTTCAGGCGCTCGCGTTCCTCGGGTGAGGTGAGGTCCTCCGGAGCGTTGCCCTCGTTGATCGCGGCGCCCGTGGCGGGATCGTCGACGGGCGTGTTCAGCTTCGGCGAGTAGTAGAGGTAGACCCAGCGGTTCTCGTCGAAGTTCGGGTCGATCGCGATGCCCTGCAGACCCTCCTCGTCGTGCTGATAGAGGCCCTTCGGGTTCTCCTCTTCGTCAGCCATGTTGATCACGAGCGTGTTGAGGCCCGTGCGCGGGTTGTGGATGCGCACCTCACCGGTGCGCGCTGTGTGCAGCACGCGGCCGTCCGGCAGCACGGCAAGGCTCATCGGTTCGCCGGGACGGTCGTTGAGCTGCACCTTCTGGAACTCGCTCTGTGACGGGAACGGCGAGTTCTGTGCGTGAGCGCTCCCCGCGAGCGCGCCAAAAAAGCCGAGCGCAGCGATGCCCACCGCGCAACGGGCCTGGACTCCCATGTACTTCCCCCTGACTTTGGCCCGAGCCTTCTCCCGAAGCTCAGATTGCGGGCGACAGTACTCGCTCGCCGCCGGGTTCGCACCCTCAGCGAAGGTCAGTGTCAGAACGTTGTCACTCGACGACGAGGGTCCGCAACGCGACGTGTCCCTCTTCATCGATCACGAAATGCGAATGGCCCTCGTGGTCGATCGCGACGCCCTCGACGCGTCGGATCTCCCCGAAGTGATGAACGCACTCTGCGGTGAGCCCGGCGCCTTCGCCGGCCACCGTGAAGCGCACGTGCTCGGACGCCGCCTCGCCGCCCTCGGGATGGTCCTCGAGCACGGTCGCGGACTTGTTGGCGGCGTCGAGGTCGCCGATCACCGCGTCGAAGCTGTGGCCGTCCCGGGTGTCCAGCGCTCGGAAGCCCGCCGGTGCGGCCGCTGAGCCGATGTTCTGGAGGTGGAACACGCGGCCGGGCTCGGGCAGGGCGTCCGGGTCCTCGAAGAGCGTCTCGGGGTGGAGGATCTCGACGAGCAGCGGGTGGCCCTCGGCCGTGACCGGATAGCGCAGGCCGAGCAGCAGCGAGCCCTCGGCCGTGAACTCCATCGCCTCGACGTTGATCGGCTGGTCCTCGGGCTGGACGCGGCCGGCCCAGCGCTTGTTCTCCTTCACGCCGATCTTGATCGTCGCGTCGATGTAGCGCTCGCGGGCGAGCTTGCCGAGCGGCAGCAGGGCCGTGCCCCTGAGGGCGTCGTTGACGGCGCGGTGCAGGCCGAAGCGCAGGCGGGCGATCTCGAGCGTCGGCTTGTCGGCATGGACGAGGTCGTGCTCGGGGATGCGCGCGATCCAGGAGCGGCGGGCGCTGAGCGGGCCCGTCTTCTTGCCGAACTGGGAGCCGAGCAGGTAGGCGTAGCCGTCGCGCGTGGCGCAGGCCTCGGCGTCCTCGGTCTTGTCGTCGGCCGTGGAGGGCTCGGTGGGAACGCGGCGCGCCTCCCAGCCCTCATCCAGCGGGCAGTTCTCCTGGTGGATCAGGAGGGCGAGCGCGTCCTCGGCGTGGGCCTCGTCGAGGACGGTCAGCATGGTGCGGTCGTAGCCGGGGTTGGCGACGTTGATGACGGTGAGGTCGGAGGCCTCGTTGGGCTCCAGGTGAAGGTCGGTCTCGTGCACGGGTGGGCGGGACTTTCACACACCGGTCGTGGTCAGCGCGTGGCGGACGATCTCGAGCGCGCGCGCGAGCACGGGTGAGGCGTCGTCGTGGCGGTAGGCGAGGGCGAGCTCGACGCGGGTCGGGTCGCCCGCCAGCGGGCGGTAGACGGCGCCGACGACCGCGAAGCGGGTGACGCTGAGGGGGACCAGGGACACGCCGATGCCGGCCGCGACGAAGCTCACGAGCGTGGCGGTCTCGGCCACCTCCAGGGCGACGTTCGGCTTGAAGCCGTGGGCGGCGCACGTCTGCTCGACGGCGTCGTGCAGGACGGACCGGAAGTGGCTGGGGTAGGCGACGAAGGGCTCGGTCTTGAGCTCTTCGACCGGGACCTCGGTGCGCTCGGCGAGCCGGTGGTGCTGGGGGAGGACGGCCACCAGCGGCTCGGTGACGACCACCTCGATCGTGAGGTCACGGCGCTTGACGGGCGGGCGCAGCAGGGCGAGGTCGAGCGTGTGCTCGGTGAGGCCCTGGACCTGGGCGGGCGTGAGGAGCTCGCCGCGCAGGTCGAGCTCGACGCCGGGCAGCTGTTGCCGGAGCGCGGCGGCCAGCGCGGGGAGGAGGGCGTAGGTGGCCGAGCCGGTGAAGCCGACGGCGAGCTTGCCGACCTCGCCGCGGGCGGCCCGCTGCGCGTCCTCCTTGGCCTGCTCGGCGTCCTGGAGCAGCGCGCGGGCGCGTTCGAGGAAGACCTCGCCGGCCGGGGCGAGCTCCACCTTGCGCGTCGTGCGGTGCAGCAGCTCCACCCCGAGCTCGGACTCCAGCCGCCGGATCTGCTGGGACAGTGGCGGCTGGGCCATGTGCAGACGGTCCGCGGCGCGCCCGAAGTGCTTCTCCTCGGCGACGGCGACGAACGCTCTCAGGTGGCGGAGCTCCACGGGTGCGTAATTTGTAACAGTTTTCGTCTCAATCTGTTGCAGATTCGTCTTGAGGCGTTACTCAATCGTCCGTACCTTCCGGTCCAAGTTCCCGACCGTGAAGGAGAGACATGGCCGTTGAGACGCAGGCTCCCGCCACCGTGCTGCCGATGACGGGTGCGGAGTACCTCGAGAGCATCCGTGACGGGCGAGAGATCTACTGCTACGGCGAGCGGGTCGAGGACGTGACGACGCATCCGGCCTTCCGCAACGCGACGCGGATGGTCGCGCGGCTCTACGACGGCCTGCACGATCCGCAGCTCAGCGGCGTGCTGACGTGCCCGACGGACACGGGCAACGGCGGCTTCACGCATCGCTTCTTCCGCGCGCCGCAGTCTGCGGAGGACCAGGTGGCCGACCGTGACGCGATCGCGCAGTGGGCGCGCATGTCCTACGGCTGGATGGGCCGCTCGCCCGACTACAAGGCGTCCTTCCTGGCGACGCTGGGCGCGAACGCGGACTTCTACGCGCCGTACGAGGACAACGCTCGTCGCTGGTATCGCGACGCGCAGGAGCGCTGCCTGTACTTCAACCACGCGATCGTCAACCCGCCGATCGACCGCCAGCGCGGGATCGACGAGGTGCGCGACGTCTACGTGCACGTGGACCGCGAGACCGACGAGGGCCTGATCGTCTCGGGCGCGAAGGTGGTGGCCACGGGTTCTGCCCTGACGAACTACAACTTCGTCGCCCACTACGGCGCCGCGCCGATCAAGACCAAGGAGTTCGCGCTGATCTTCGCGGTCCCGATGAACGCGCCGGGGCTGAAGCTGATCTCGCGTCCGTCCTACGAGATGACCGCCGAGGTCATGGGCTCGCCGTTCGACTACCCGCTGTCCTCGCGGCTGGACGAGAACGACTCGATCCTGATCTTCGAAGAGGTCCTGATCCCGTGGGAGAACGTCTTCGTCTACGGCGACGTGGACAAGATCAACGCGTTCTTCCCGGCTTCCGGGTTCATCCCGCGCTTCACGTTCCAGGGCTGCACGCGCTTCGCGGTCAAGCTCGACTTCATCGCCGGCCTCTTGCTCAAGGGCATCGACGCGACGGGCGCGAAGGACTTCCGCGGCGTGCAGGCGCGCGTGGGCGAGGTGCTCGCGTGGCGCAACCTGTTCTGGGGCCTGACGGACGCGATGGCCCGCACGCCCGACGAGTGGGTCGGCGGCACCGTGCTCCCCAAGCTCGACTACGGGCTCTCCTACCGCGTGTTCGCCACCCAGGCGTACCCGCGCATCAAGGAGATCATCGAGCAGGACCTCGGCTCGGCGCTGATCTACATGAACTCGCACGCGGTGGACTTCAAGAACGAGGACATCCGCCCGCTGCTGGACCGCTACGTCCGCGGCTCCAACGGCTACGACTCCGTCGAGCGCGTGAAGCTCATGAAGCTCATCTGGGACGCCGTCGGCTCCGAGTTCGGCGGCCGCCACGAGCTGTACGAGCGCAACTACGCCGGCAACCACGAGAACATCCGGCTCGAGGTGCTCCTCAGCGCCCAGGCCTCCGGCCAGGCCGACGCCTACAAGGGCTTCGCCGAGTCCTGCATGGCCGAGTACGACCTCGACGGCTGGACCGCGCCGGACCTCATCAACCCGACCGACGTCAACCGCTTCCTCTCCTAGCCATGCTGTACCCGACCCTGTCCCAGCGCGGCGGCCGCCTCGCCGCCCCGGCGGCCGCGCCCGCCAACCCGCTCACGGCCCTCTTCGCGGCGCACCGGGCGCCGTGCGTCGTCACCGCGGGCACGTTCGACGGCGTGCATTGCGGCCACCGGGCGCTCGTGGCGCAGGCCGCCCGCGAGGCCCGCGCGCGCGGCGTGCGGCTCACCGCGGTGACCTTCACGCCACGGCCGGACGCGGTGCGCCGTCCGCCCGGGCTGCCGGATCTGTGCTCGCTCCACGAGCGGGTGACGCGGCTCAAGCGGGCAGGCGCGGACGACGTGGTCGTCGTCCCGTTCAGCCGCGCGCTGATGGGCATGTCGGCGGCGGACTTCGTCGCGCACCTCACCAAGGACCTCGGCATGCAGGCACTGTGCGTGGGCGAGGACTTCGCGCTCGGTCGCGGGCGCGAGGGCGACGTCCCCGCGCTGCGCGCGCTCGGCGTCGACGTGGTCACCGTCCCGCTCGTGCGCGAGGCGGGGCACGAGAAGATCAGCTCGAGCGTCCTCCGCGCCCGCTTGGCGGTGGCCCATGCCGCCTGAGCTGATGGTCTCCCCGGCCGAGCTGCGGCGCACGTTGGGCCGCTTCTGCACCGGCGTCACGGTCGTCTCGACCGAGCGCGACGGCGAGGTGCACGCGATGACCGCCAACGCGTTCATGTCGGTGTCGCTGGACCCGCCGCTCGTGGTGGTGTCGATCGACCACCGGGCGAAGATGCACCGGCTGCTGCCGGACACGCGGCGCTTCGGCGTGTCCGTGCTCGCGTGCGACCAGGAGCGCGTGGCGTGGCACTTCGCCGGGCGCCCGCTGCCGTCACCGGGCGAGCTGTTCGTCCACGAGCGCGACGTGCCGCTCGTGGCGGGCGCGATCGCGCACGTCGAGTGCGCGCTGCACGCCTACCACGAGGCGGGCGACCACACGCTCTACCTCGGGCTCGTCGAGCATCTGGACAGCCGGCCGGGCGAGCCGCTGCTGTTCCACCGCGGCGAGTTCGGCCGCGTCTCGCCCCACGAGGAACCGGGGCCGTCGTGGGGCTGGTAGCGGTCCCGCGCGCGCTGACGACGATCACGCGCGTCGAGGCGATCCCGTACTCGGTGCCCTACCGGGTGCCGGGCCGGTTCGCCTCGGGCGCGGTCGAGCGTGCGGACAACGTGCTCGTGCGCGTGCACTCCGCGGACGGGCTCGTCGGCCAGGCCGAGGCGCAGCCGCGCCCGTACACCTACGGCGAGACGCAGGCGACGATCGTCGCGGCCGTGCGCCACCGGCTCGGCCCGGCGCTCGAGGGCCTGGACCCGCTCGCGACCGAGCTGATCGAGGCGCGCTGCGGCGGCATGCCCGGCGACCGGGTCGCACGCGGGGCGATCGACCTCGCGGTCTGGGATCTCGTCGGCCAGCTGCTCGGCCAGCCGTGCGCGTTGTTGCTCGGTGGTTACGCGGGCGAGGTTTCGGTTGCACATATGGTCAGCTTCGGAGAGCCTTCCGCGATGGCCGAGGAAGCGCTCGCGATGCGCTCCCGTCACGGGATCCGGACGTTCAAGGTCAAGGTCGGGCGCGACGTGGACACCGACGTCGCGGCGGTCACCGCTGTGCGGGAGGCGCTGCCCGAGGCCGAGCTGTACGTGGACGCCAACCGCGGCTGGGCCTACGACGCCGCGCTGCGCGCCGGCGAAGCGTTCGCCGACCTCGGCGTCGCGGCGATCGAGGAGCCGCTCGCGCTGGAGGACCGGCGGGGCCGCACGCGCCTCGCCGACCGCTGGCTGGTCCCGTTGGTCGGCGACGAGTCGTGCATCAGCCTCGCGCACGTCGCGCGGGAGCTCGACGACGGCGCGGTGGGGATGGTCAGCGTGAAGGTCGCGCGCACCGGGTTCACCGAGTCGCGCCGCATCCTCGGGCTGTGCCTCGGCCGCAGCGTGCCGGCCGTCGTCGGCTCCCAGTACGAGGGCGGGGTCGGCGCACTCGCCACCGTGGCGTTCGCGTCCGCGTTCGCGGCCACCGCCCGGCGGCCCGCGGAGGCGACGAACTTCCTCGACCTCGCCGACGACCTGCTGGCCGAGCCGCCCACGGTCGTCGACGGCCGCATGGCCCCGCGCCCCGCGCCGGGCCTCGGCATCGAGATCGACGAGGATCGGCTGGAGCACTACCGGATCGACCGATGAGGTTCATGGTCGAGATGACCGTCAACCTGCCGCCGGGCGACCACTCGGCGCTGCTCGCTCGCGAGCGGGAGTACTCACAGCGGCTGCAGAGAGACGGCCGCTGGGAGCACCTGTGGCGCGTGGCCGGACGCTACGCGAACGTGAGCATCTTCAACGTCGGCACGCCCGACGAGCTGCACGAGCTGGTCAGCGGCCTGCCGCTGTTTCCCTACATGGACATCCGCGTCACCGCGCTGGCCGCGCACCCGTCGGCCATCGCCACCGAGGAGGAGAGATGAACCGCGCCGAGACCGTCGTGAGCGCCATGCTGGACGCCATCCGTGGCGTGATCGTCGAGCACGACGTCACCTACGAGGAGTACGCGATCGCCAAGCAGTGGCTGATGGACGTCGGCGAGGCGGGCGAGTGGCCGCTCTTCCTCGACGTGTTCGTGGAGACCACGGTCGAGCGCAACGCGTTCCGCGGCCGCGCCGGCAGCGCCGGCACGATCCTCGGCCCGTACCACCTGCCCGACGCGCCCGTGCTGGACGCGCCGTTCGAGCTACCGCGCCGCCCGGACGAGCAGGGCGAGCCGCTGACCCTGAGCGGCCGCGTCACCGACGCCGAGGGCACGCCCCTCGCCGGCGCCGTGCTCGACGTCTGGCACGCCGACGCCGAGGGCTTCTACTCGGGCTTTCACCCGGACCTCCCGCCCGGCATCTTCCGCGGCAAGGTCATCGCGGACGCCGAGGGCCGCTACGAGGTCAACACGATCCTCCCGGCCCCGTACACGATCCCCCACGAAGGCCCGACCGGCGCGATGGTCGCCGCCTGCGAGTGGCACCCGTGGCGCCCGGCCCACATCCACCTGATCGTCGACGCCCCAGGCCACGAGCCGCTCATCACCCAGCTGTTCTTCGAGGGCTCCGACTACCTCGACGGCGACGTCGCGGGTGCGGTCAAGGAGGACCTCGTCGTCCGACCGGTGGGCGGCCGCGTGGAGTACGACTTCGCGCTGGCTCCGGCCGAGGTGCCGCTCGCGGCCGCGTGAACGGCGGAGTCCGCTCACTCCATCGCTAACTGGTTCGCCTGCGCGCTCATGAGCAGCATGCCGCCGTCCACCACGTACGAGGCGCCCGTCACGTAACCCGCCTCGGCCGAGCACAGCAGCGCGACCACGTCCGCGACCTCGCGGGCGTCGCCCGGGCGGCCCATCGGGATGCCCGGGCGGTCCTCGCCGCGCGGGTCGGCGTCCTCGTTGCCGGTCATCTTGGTGGCGATCTCGCCGGGCGCGACGGCGTTCACGGTGATCGCGTGCGAGGCCAGCTCGAGCGCCATGACCTTGGTGAGCCCGCCGAGGCCGTGCTTGCCGGCGACGTAGCCGGAGGAGCCCTCCAGCGGGACGTGCTCGTGGACCGAGGTGACGTGGACGATGCGGCCGCCGTGGCCGGCGTCGACCATGCGGCGGGCGGCGCGCTGGCTGCACAGGAACGGGCCGACCAGGGTGAGGGAGAGGACGGTCTGGAACGTGTCCAGGTCCGTCTCCAGGAACGGCGTGGAGTGCCCGGCGGCGGCGTTGGCCACGAACGCGTCGAGCCCGCCCAGCGCGTCGGCGAGCTCGTCGATCACGGCGTCGGGGCCGGGGACGGTGGAGAAGTCGGCTTGGCGGTGCTCGACGCGGGCGCCGTGGCGCGAGAGCTCGGCGACGACCTCGGCGAGGATGTCCTCGTCCGAGTGCCAGGTGAGCCCGATGTCGAACCCGCGTTGGGCGAGCGCGACGGCGCACGCGCGGCCGATGCCCGAGTTGCCTCCAGTGACGATTGCGACCGGCATGCCCGCGGGCTACCCACCGGAGCGCGCGAAGCCGACGCGGGTCCCGGCGCGCGAGCACTCGCCCTCGCGGGTATCCCTCCCGTATGCATTTCACGCCGGCGATCGTGATCGGGCTCGTCGTGTGCATCGCGGTCGGGGTGATCCCCGCGATCCGGATCCTGATCGCCCAGCGGCCGCGGCCGCACGACCGTGACGAGAGCGGCGGGCGGCACGAGCCGTGGCTCGTGCCGGGGCCGGACGGGCCGTCGTGGTGGCCGGAGTTCGAGCGCGAGTTCGCGCGCTACGTGGCGACTTCGCCGGGCAGTCCCGAACGACCCGGTTGAACGCGTCGGCGTGGCTGAGCGCCACGACTCGTCAATCGCACAAGACATCCGTCGCGTCTCATGAAGCTCTCAGGTACGGTTCAGCACAAGCAGCGATGTGCGAATTGGGGCGCGCGTCGCGATTCCCTGGGAGGGGAAGTATGAATCGACGGTGGAAGGTGCTGGCTGTCGCCTGCGTGGCCGCTCTGGCCACGCCCGCGACCGCGGCGGTGGCCCACGATCCGGAGGAGCTCGGCGGCAGCACGCCGCTCACGGAGCCGTTCGGCCACAAGTTCTGGTTCTGGGCCAACTTCCAGACCGGCCCGAACGAGTTCAACCCGGCGAACACGCACGTCACGAGCTCCGACATCGCGTTCTGGGGCAACCTGGCGTACGTCGGCGACTACGGCGGGTTCCGGATCTTCGACATCACGCGGCCGAAGCCCGCACTGGTCAAGGACGTGCGGTGCTACGGCCCACAGGGCGACCCGTCCGTGTTCGACCGCAACGGTGACGGTTCCGCCGACACGCTGGTGCTGTCGGTCGACTCGCCGCTCACCAGCTCGCAGTGCGGCGCCGGCCCGGCGAGCAAGGACCCGGCCACGGGCCGGTACCCGGACGGCACGTGGGAGGGCGTCCGCGTCTTCGACGTGTCCAACCCGCGCGACCCGAAGCAGGTCGCGGCCGTCTACCAGGACTGCGGCTCGCACACGAACACGCTGCTGCCCGCGCCGAGCCGCGGCTGGGGCAAGCACGGCCGGGCGAAGTCGATCTACGTCATGAACTCGAGCTACCCGCTCGGCGAGGGCCCGACCTGCGGTCCGCTCGGCGAGCAGGCCGGTCGCAAGATCAACCACGGCGTGATCCAGATCGTCGAGGTCCCGTTCGACGACCCGTCCAAGGCGAAGGAGCTCACCGAGCTGCCGGTCGTCTACCCCGGTGACCCGGACGGCACCTACAAGCCGGTGTCCGAGCACGGCGTCGCCGCGCCGCTGGACAACTTCCTCGGCTGCCACGACCTCAGTACGTTCCCGGGCATCGGCCTCGTG
The DNA here is from genome assembly GCF_003344625.1 of Solirubrobacter deserti. GTDB lineage: Bacteria > Actinomycetota > Thermoleophilia > Solirubrobacterales > Solirubrobacteraceae > Solirubrobacter > Solirubrobacter deserti. The sequence goes on from NZ_QPKJ02000002.1 coordinate 182,834, forward strand.
GGCGCGGCCTGCGGCGAGCAGGCGCAGGTGTGGCGGATCGATCACCGCACCGGCCTGCCCGACACTGCCAACCCGAAGTGGGTGCACGACCAGCCCAACGTCGACTTCTGGCACTCGGCGACGTTCAGCTGGGACGGCAAGGTCGCCAACTTCATCGACGAGTCCTTCGGCGACGGTTGCCCGACGGTGACGACCAAGACCGCCGGCCTGCCCGGCCCGCCGAAGACCTACGCCACCGGCAACATGTTCTTCTTCGAGACCAAGACGGGCGACCTGCTCTCCGAGTACCGCATCCAGCGCGGCACCAACGACAACATCGGCACCGGACCAGGGCAGTACTGCTCGTCGCACCTCGGCATCCCGGTGCCGTCGTTCGACCGCTACCTGCTGGTCAACGCGTACTACCGCGGCGGCTCCTCGGTGATCGACTTCAGCGATCCGACGAAGCCGAAGGAGATCGCTTGGGCCGACCTGAACGGGACGAACACCTGGTCCGCGTACACGTATCCGCGGCGCACGACCCTCACGCGCACGATCCCCGTGTACTCGAACGACGGCCTGAGCCGCAACTACGGCACGTCGCAGGCCCCCAGCTATCCCGAGGCCGCGTACGGGTTCCAGCGGTTCACCGCGGACGTCGGACGGGTCGGCGTGATCGGCTTCGACCACCTCAACCCGCAGCTGCAGGAGAAGGTGATCCCGAACCTGCTGAGCCTGCGCAAGCCACACGGCAAGCCGTGGAAGTACGACGAGGGCCGGCCGGGAGACGGGCACCGCAACCGATCGGCCCGCCCCTGGGACAAGTAGCGATCAGTACGGGCTGAGCGCGTGATCGACGGCCATCGTCGTGGCTCCGATGAGGCCGGCACGCGCTCCCGCCCGGGCCCGTGAGATCTCGAGCTCGCTGGTCGCCAGCGTGTTCGCCTCGCGGTAGAGCGTCTCCCGCAGCGCGCTGAGGAGGAAGTCGCGGGCGTCCGTCAGGTCGCCCGCGACGACCACCCGCGACGGGTTGAGGATGTTGACCACCGTCGCGAGCACGAACCCGATCGCGTGCCCGGCCTCGCGCACCATCGCGATCGCCTCCGGCGTGCCGCCGCGGGCGAGCGCCGCGATCTCCGCCGCGTTCGCGCACGGGATGCCGGCCGCGCTCAGCCGCTGCGCCATGCGCGTCCCGCCCGCGACGGCCTGCAGGCAGCCGCGCTTGCCGCAGCTGCACTCGATGTCGTCGTGGCCCGGCACGCGCGTGTGCCCGATCTCACCCGCCGCGCCCTGCGCGCCGCGCAGGATCACGCCGGAGGCGACGTACGCGAGCCCGACGCCCGTACCCGCCTTGAGCACGACGATCTGCTCGCCCCGATCGTGCGCGCGGGCCTCGCCGAGCGCCATCACGTTCACGTCGTTGGCCACCAGCACGTCGACGTCGAAGTGCTCGCGCAGCCGCTCCGCGACCGGGAAGCCATCCCAGCCGGGCATCAGGCCCGGGCTCACCGGGCGCCCGTGCCCGTCGACCGAGCCGGGCAGGCCGACGCCCACCGCCCACACGTCCTGCGCCGAGCGTCCGAGCTCGGCCAGCATCGCGTTCAGCTCGCCGACCGCCCAGGCCAGCGTCTCCTCGGGGCCGGCGTCGATCCCGCGGAACTCGGAGCGCTCGGCCAGCGTCTCGCCCGCGAGGTCGGCGACCGCGAGCGTCGTCCGCGTCGCGCCGGCGTCCATCACCAGCACGACGCCCGCTCCGGCGTTGAACGCCAGCAGCCCCGAAGGGCGCCCGCCGGTTGAAGCCGCGCTCCCGTTCTCCGTGATCAACCCGCGGGACTTGAGGTCACCCAGCCGCGTCCCGATGGTCGTCCGTGAGAGCCCGGTGTGGTCCATGAGCTCGCTGCGGGTCGCGGCCTCGCCGTCGCGGATGAGCCGGAGGATGTCTGGGCTGTTGATCACGGGCGAACAACCTAGCCATCCCGGTGACGGTTACGGGCGATCGGGAAACGGCGTGGTGACGAGTTGCCGCAGCAGCTCGGCGGCGGCCTCCAGGTCGCCCGGATGCACCGTCTCGAACGCCGTGTGCGTGTAGCGGCAGCCGACCGTCAGCAGCGCCGTCGGCGAGCCGGACTGCGCGATGGCGAGGCCGTCGGAGCCGTAGCCCGCGAACAGGCCGTCCTGGATCGGCAGCGAGTTGCGCTCGGCGAGGGCGACCAGGTGCTGGGAGAGTGTGCGGTCGTAGACGATGCCGGAGTCGCGGTGGACGACGATCGGGCCTTCGCCGAGCCGGGTGCCGAACTCCTTCTCGTTGACGGTCGGGATGTCGCCGACGAGGCCGACGTCGAGCGCGATGGCGGCGTCGAAGCGCTCGGCCAGCGCGAGCGCGCGGGCGCCGTGGAGGCCGTTCTCCTCCTGCACGGTCGCGCCGAGCCAGAGCTCGCACGCGAGGTCCTCCGTGCCGATCAGCGCGTCCATCAGCGCGAGACCCACGCGGTTGTCCATGCTCGGGCCGACCAGCAGCTCGCCGACGCGCTGCACCGGCGCGGAGAAGACGACGGGCGCGCCGATGTGGACGCCCGCGGCGCGCACGGCCTCACGCGAGCCGAGCCCGAGCTCGACCCAGAAATCGTCGTAGGCGAGCTTGTCCTTCTCGCGTTGTTCGGGGGTCAGCACGTGGCCGGAGCTGGCCGCGATCATGCCGTCCAGCCAGCTGCCGTCGCGCGTGAGCGCCCGGACGGGCTGGCCGACCGGGTGCCGGCGTTCGGGGCCGTTGCGGCGGTCGCCCTGGGAGCCGTCGAGGAGCAGGAAGCCCTCGTCGGCGATGTAGCGCACGACGTAGCCGACCTGGTCCATGTGCGCCTGCACGAGGACCTGCGGGCCTTCGCCGCCGACGCGCGCGACGAGGTTGCCGACCCGGTCACGCCTGACGTCCGCGCCGCGCTCGCTCCAGCGCCGCTGCAGCAGGTCCGCGAGCCCGGACTCGGCACCCGAAGGGGCGGGGACGGCACAGAACGCGGCGAGCACCTCCGTCAGCATCCGCACAATTTACGCGTGGAACGGCCCGCCGCGGCGCACTAACTAGCCTCTTCTCGCGTGAGCGGCACGCTGATCGCGCGGGATGTGAGCAAGGCGCACGGGGCGGCGACGATCCTCGCGGGCGTGTCCGTGACGGTCGCGCCCGGGGACGTGCTGGGCGTCGTCGGGCCCAACGGCGCGGGCAAGTCGACGCTGCTGCGGCTGTTGGCGGGCGTCGACGCTCCCGATGCCGGGGACGTGCGGCTCACCACCGGCACGGCCGGCTACCTCCCGCAGGAGCCGGACCGCCGGCCCGGCGAGAAGCTGCAGGACTACCTCGCGCGGCGCACCGGCGTGGCCGCCGGCGAGGCGCGCATGGAAAAGGCCGCCGCCGACTTGGCCTCCGGAGGCGGGGGTGAGGATTACTCCGAGGCGCTGGAGGCGTGGCTGGCGCTCGGCGGCGCCGACCTCGAGCAGCGCGCGGAGACCGTCCTGCGCGACCTCGGGCTGGACCCGGCGCTGCTGGACCTGGAGACCGTCGCGCTGTCCGGCGGCCAGGCCGCGCGCGCTTCACTGGCCGCGATCCTGCTCAGCCGCTTCGACGTCCTGCTGCTCGACGAGCCGACCAACGATCTTGACTTCGACGGCCTCGCGCGCCTGGAGCGCTTCGTCGCCGAGCGCCCGGGCGGCGCCGTGATCGTCTCCCACGACCGCGCGTTCCTGGACCGCACCGTCACGCGCGTGCTGGAGATCGACGAGATCGCGCACACCGCGGCCGAGTACGGCGGCGGCTGGGCCGGCTACCTCGAGCTGCGCGCGACCGCCGCGCGCCACGAGAAGGAGCGCTTCGACGCGTACTCCGCCCAGCGCGACCGGCTCACCCAACGCGTGAACCGCCAGCGCCAGTGGTCCGAGACGGGCGTCAAGAAGGCGAAGGGCTCGGACCCCGACAAGTCGCTGGTCGCGCGGCGCGCCGAGCGCTCGGAGAAGCAGGCGGGCAAGGTGCGGGCGTCGGAGAAGGCGCTGGAGCGGCTGGACGTGGTGGACAAGCCGTGGAAGCGCTGGGAGCTGCAGCTGCGCTTCGGGGGCGGTGAGCGCTCCGGCGACGTCACCGTGCGCCTCGACGACGCGCTGCTCCGGCGCGGTTCGTTCGCGCTCGGCCCGCTGTCGTTGGAGCTGGCGTGGGGCGAACGGGTGGCGCTGGTCGGGCCGAACGGGTCCGGCAAGACGACGCTCGTCCAGGCGCTGATCGGCGCGCTGGAGCCGGCGGCGGGCACGCGCTGGATCGGCCCGGGCGTGCGCGTCGGCACGCTCGACCAGGCCCGTGCGGGCTTCGACGGCGCCGGCACGCTGGTGGACGCGTTCGTCGAGCAGAGTCAGATGACGCTGCAGGAAGCCCGGTCGCTGTTGGCCAAGTTCGGGCTCGAGTCCGACGAGGTCAACCGGGAGGCGCGGTCGCTCTCACCCGGCGAGCGCACGCGGGCCTCGCTGGCGCTGCTGATGGCCACCGACGTCAACTTCCTCGTGCTCGACGAGCCCACCAACCACCTCGACCTGCCCGCGATCGAGCAGCTCGAGGTGGCGCTGGAGTCCTACGACGGCACGCTGCTGCTGGTCACGCACGACCGCGGGTTGCTCGAGGCCGTGCGCGTGGACCGCACGATCAAGCTCTAGACGGCGCCTCGCGGTGCCAGACCGTCTGCTGCGGGAACGGGATCTCGATCCCCTCCTGCTCGAAGACGGCCTTGATGCGGCGGCGCAGCTCGCGGGAGACGCGGAACTGCTCGGACGGGCGCGTCTTGACCACGAGCCGGATCACGACGCCGTTCGCGCCCAGCCGCTCGACGCCCCACACCTCCGGCTGCTCGATCACGTCCGCGTCCTCGCGCGCGATCTCGTCCGCGACCTTGGCGATCACGGCCTCGGCGTGGTCGATGTCGGTGTCGTACGCGACCTCGATGTCGATCAGCGCGCGCGACCAGTGCTGGGACTGGTTGCCGACGCGTCGGATCTCGCCGTTCGGGACGTGCCACAGCGTGCCGTCGACGGAGCGCAGCCGGGTGGTGCGCAGCGAGACGGCGTCGACGACGCCTGAGGTCTGGTTGTCGAGGTCGACGATGTCGCCGACGCCGAACTGGTCCTCGACGAGGATGAACACGCCGGACAGGAAGTCCTTGACCAGCGACTGCGCGCCGAAGCCGAGCGCGACGCCGAGGATGCCGGCGCCCGCGATCAGCGGGCCGAGGTTGATCCCGAGCTCGCCCAGGATCATGAAGATCGCGACCGTGTAGATCACGAACGTGATCAGCGAGCGCAGGACGCTGGTGAGGGCGTCGATGCGCTGCTCGGAGCGCAGCGAGTGCTCCTGCGTCTGCAGCAGCGCGGCGGGCGCCGCCGCGCGCATCGCGCCGACGCGCTCCTGGATCGCGCCGGAACTCAGCGTGCGCAGCATGCTCTTCACGCCGCGTCGCGCCAGTCGGTTCACGAGCCACGCGATGACCAGGATCGCGAGGATCGTCAGCGGTTTCCCGATGATGAAGTCAGCCACATCCGCCAGCGTGCGGTTCTCCGTCCACTCCAGGACGTTGCGACAGAACCAGCCCGGCTCCTCACCACACGTGAGGCGCACCTGCTCGGCGGAGACGGCCGCGAAGGTCGTCTCGAGCATGCCTTCGACCCTAGCGAGGCGAGTGGACGCCGCAACGCGGCGCCCACCCATCCCCTCACATCAGCGCTGCGGCTTGACCACGAGCGCGGAGCCGCCGCCGCGGCGGACCGGCTCGGCGGCCGCGAGCATCCGGCCGCGGTCGAAGAACTCGATGCCGGTGACGGCGCCGATCTCCGCCTGGTCGGTGCCGAACGCGTGTCCGTAGCGCGTCCGCAGCGCCTCCTTGTCGGCGGCGAAGCCGGGCTCGGCGATGCTGGTCGCGCCGTTGCGCTGCGACGCGCGCGGCGCCGCGATCGCCGCCGGCAGGTCCTTGCCGAACTCCAGCCGCTCGAGCAGCGTCTGCAGGACGGTCGTGATGATCATCGAGCCGCCCGGGGACCCGACCGCCAGGAACGGCCGGCCGTTGCGGGTGACGATCGTGGGCGCCATCGAGCTGCGCGGGCGCTTGCCGCCCTGGGCCCGGTTGGGCGCGGTCAACGAGTTGAAGTCGAAGTCGGTCAGCTCGTTGTTGAGCAGCATGCCCGTGCCCGGGACGACGATGCCGTTGCCGCCCGTGGACTCGACCGTGAACGTGTACGAGACGACCATGCCGTCGTCGTCGGCGATCGTCAGGTGCGTGGTCGACGGGCCTTCCATGCTCTCGGGTGCGACGCCCGCGGGGCCGCAGTAGTCGTCGCCCGGCACCGCGGCGTTGACGGCGGTGTCGGTGATCAGCGCGCGGCGCACGTCCGCGAACGGCTGCGAGAGCAGGCAGTCCAGCGGCAGCGGCTTCACGTAGGCCGGGTCGCCGAGGTACTTGTTGCGGTCGGCGAACGCGTAGCGGCTCGCCTCCAGGTAGCGGTGCAGCGCCTGGGTGCGGTCGGCGCCGAGCGGCTGGTAGCCCTCGAGGATGTTGAGCGCCTCGCCGACGGTCGAGCCGCCGCTGGACGGTGGGCCCATGCCCCAGACCTCGAGGCCCTTGTAGTCGACCTTGGTCGGCTTGCGCTCGATCGCGCGGTAGTTCGCGATGTCCTGCTCGGTGATCAGGCCGGGCCGCCACGTGTGGTTGGCGGTCGGGGCGGTGGGCGGCTTCTGCGCCGCCTGCGCGATCGCGCGGGCGAGCGGGCCGCGGTAGAACGCGTCGGCGCCGAAGCGGGCGATGTACTCGTACGTGCGCGCGAGGTCGGGGTTGCGCAGCGTGCTGCCGACGTCCCGCGGCGTGCCGTCGGGGTCGAGGTAGATCGCCGCGGTGCTCGGGATGTCGTCGAAGTAGTCGACGTTCGGCGTCGTCTGGTCGAAGAACGTCTGGTCGACGGTGAAGCCTCGCCGCGCGACGTCGATGGCCGGCTGCAGCAGCTTGCGCAGCGGCTTGCTGCCATAGCGGTCGAGGGCGAGCTCCCACTTGGCGACGGTGCCCGGCACGCCCGCCGAGAGCCCGCTGTAGCGCGCGTCGGCGAATGGCAGCGGCGTGCCGTTCTCGAAGAACGAGTCCGGCCGCATCGCGGCGCCCGCGGTCTCGCGGCCGTCGATCGTCGTCACGTGCCCGCGCGGCGTCCGGATGACCATGAAGCCCCCGCCGCCGATGCCGGCGCTGAACGGCTCGGTCACGCCGAGGACGCCCGCCGCCGCGACGGCCGCGTCGACGGCGTTGCCGCCCTTGCGCAGCGTGTCGATCGCCGCGTCGGTGGCGAGCAGGTCGACCGTCGCGGCCGCGCCGCCGGAGCCGACCGCGGTCGGGACCTTCTGGGGCGTGCCGCCGTGTCCGCCGCCGGGGTGGCCGCCGCCGTGGTGGCCGCCGCCCGGATGGCCACCACCGGGACCGCCGCCCTGGCCGCCGCCACCGTGGTGGCCGCCGCCGGGCCGGCCGCCCTGGCCGCCGCCGCTGTCGCGGCCGCCGCCGGGCCGGCCGCCCTGGCCCCCGCCGCTGTCGCGGCCGCCGCGCTCGCCGCCTTGCTGGCCGCCGCCCGGCTTGCCCTGCTCCTGCCCCGGCCTGTCGCGATCGCGATCAACCGCGCCGGCCGCAGCCGCGGTCGCTCCCGAGACCGCGATCGCCAAGGCGATCGTCGGCAACAGAGTGCGTCTCATCACCGTCCTCCCGTCAGATGGTCCGTGGCGGGACAGTACCCGCTGGTCGGACCCGTAAGCTGCGGCCGATGTCGGAGGTCGTCGTCTTCCACCACGCGCGGGGCCTCACGCCGGACGTGCTGGCCTTCGCCGCGGCGTTGCGCAGCGCGGGCCACGAGGCCCACACGCCCGACCTCTACGACGGCGCGACGTTCACCACGCTTGACGAAGGGCTGGCCCACGCCGAGGCGATCGGGTTCCCGACCCTGCTCGAACGCGGCCGCCGCGCGGCCGACGCGCTCGCCGCCGACCTCGTCTACATCGGCTTCTCGCTCGGCGCCCTCCCGGCGCAGCTGCTGGCGCAGACCCGCCCGGGCGCCAGCGCCGCGGTCCTCGCGCACTCGTGCGTCCCACCCGCAAAGTTCGGCGGCGAGTGGCCGGCCGAGATCCCGCTCCAGCTGCACCTGACCGAGCACGACCCGCTGGCGCTGCCGCCGAACACGGATCTCGAAGCCGCTCGCGCGCTCGCCGCCTCCGGCGCGGCCGAGCTGTTCCTGTACCCGGGCACCGACCACTTCTTCGACGCGGAGACCATGACGGTGTTCACCGAGCGCGTGCTCGCGTTCCTGCGGTGATCCCGTAGGCGCGCACAGCCGGACCCGTGGCGATGGAACGGGTCCGTGCCGCACTGCTCGAAGCCGACGTCGTCGTCCCGCACACGGACGCTGACGGGCTCGCCGCGGGCGCCCTCGCCCTGCGCGCACGAGGTGAACAGGCGGCGGCCGCCGCGCTGTTCGGGCGCGGGGAGAACCCGTGGACGACGCCGCCCGCGGGCATGCCCGCGCTCCTGGACTGGGGTGTGCGCGCGTTCGCCGGGCCGGCGGTGATCGTCGACCACCACGCGCCCGAGGCCGAGCCGACCGCCGAGCAGGTGCTGCTGAGCGGGTTCGGCGAGGACACGTCGACCTCGGCGCTGATGCGGCGCGTGCTGCCCGACCAGCCGGCGTGGCTCGCCGCCGTGGGCGCGGTCGGCGACCTGGGCGACAAGGGCTTCGCGCTGCCGGAGTGCGCGGGCGCGCCGAAGACCGCCGTCCGCAAGCTCGTCCCGCTGGTCAACGCGCCGCGCCGCGGCCCAGGCCTCGACGGCGTCCGCACCGCGCTCGCGCTGCTGGTCGAGCACGACGACCCCAAGGCAGCGCTCGCCGACCCGCGCATCGCGGAGCTCGAGGCCGCCCGCGACGCCTGGCGCGCGGACTGGGAGCGCGTCCGCCGCACCGCGCCCGCGGTGGGCGAGCGCGTCGCCGTCGTGCGCTTCAGCTCGTCCTACCAGCTGCACGGCCTCACGGCCCAGATGTGGGCCAAGCGGCTCGCGCCGCGCCCGGTACTGGCGGCCAACGACGGTTACGTGGACGGCCGCGTGCACTTCTCGATCCGCGGTGGCGAGGGCGACCTGCGCGAGCTGCTCCGCACGGCGCTGCCCGACCAGCAGGGCGAGTTCGCCCACGGCCACCCGCGCGCGACGGGCGGCTCGATCGCGCCCGACGAGTTCGAGCGCCTGCTCGACGCGTTGAAGTAGCGGCCGCGCCGCTCGTCTCATTGCGATCGGCGCCGCGACGTTACTCGCCGACCGGCAGCCTCCACGGCGCGGACGATACGTTGTCCGCGTGCGCAGAGACCCGTATCGCGTGCTCGGCCTCCCACACGGCGCGTCGCCCGCGCTCGTGCTCGACCGCTACCGGGAGCTGGTCAAGGTGCACCACCCGGACCGCAACGGCGGCTCGGCGGAGTCGACCGCGCGCTTCCAGGAGATCCAGCTCGCGTTCGAGGAGCTGCGCGCGCGGCCCGCGCCCGAGGGATCGATCGACGAGCGCCTGGCCAAGCTCGAGCAGGAGCTCGGCGGCCCGCAACGCCGCGAACGCGGGCCGGACCCGTCCGTCACCCGCGTCACCACGCTCATTGACGGGCTCGACGACCTCGCGACGAGCCTCGACAAGCTCTAGTTGATCATCACGCCGGGGTAGCCCGCGACGATCACGCCGCCGTGTGCCGTCATGTCGCCCATGCGCGCGGCCGGCTTGCCGCCGATCATCACGGTGGGAGAGCCCATGATGATCGTGTCGGGCGGGCCGACGCAGGTGCACATGTCACCCATGCGGGCGGCGGGCAACCCGCCGATCAGCACCATCGGGGCGCCCGGAGGAAGGATCGGGCCGCCGACGTGCGGCTTCGGCCCGTCGAACATCGGGCACGTGTGCATGTCGGTGACACGAGCGGCTGGTGGCATCGCGGACGATTGTCCCGGCTCGGGGCGCTCCGCGCAACTGTGGCCGATGTCTCTATTGGGTGACGGAGGGACTGAAAAGCGTCGCCGCGCGGGTACCTGCGCCGTGTGACCGACGAACGACGCGGAGGCCTCAACCGCGCCGGCTCCATCGCGTGGTCGGCGCTCGGCGTCGCGCTGCTCGTCCTGCTCGCCGGTTGGGCGATCGGCAAGCTGATGGCCGTCGTGCTGCCGATCGCGGTCGCCGTGCTGCTGGCGACGCTGTTGCGGCCGATCGCGACCAAGCTCGAGCAGCGGCGGGTCAAGCCCTCGATCGCGGCGACGATCTCCGTGCTGCTGGCCGTGCTCCTGCTGTGCGGGCTGATCGCGCTGATCCTGCCGCCGTTCATCGCCAAGCTCGCCGACCTCGGGTCGAGCCTGGAGGAGGGCGTCAAGCGCGTGGCCTACTCGCTCGGCGAGAGCGTGGCCGGCATGGACCGCGCGGCCGTCGACCGCCAGCTCGAGTCGGCCGCCGACCGCGGCCGGGAGCGGCTCGGCGGTACCGCGATGGCCGCGACCACGTCGCTGGCCGGCGGGCTGGCGAGCATGGTGCTCGTCTTCTTCCTCGCGTTCTTCCTGGTCAAGGACGGGCGCCGGATGTGGGGGTGGGCGCTCGGGTCGCTGCCGCGCGAGCGCCGCGACGCGGTCAACGAGGTGGGCGAGCGCATGTGGAGCAACCTCACGGCGTACACGCGCGGGGTCGTGTTCGTCGCGACGGTCGACGCGCTCCTGATCGGCGCCGTCCTGCTGATCATGGGCATTCCGCTGGCCATGCCGCTGATCGTGCTGACGTGGGTCGCGGCGTTCTTCCCGATCATCGGCGCGATCGTCGCGGGCGCGGCGGCCGTGCTCGTCGCGCTCGTGAGCGGTGGAGCGACCGACGCGCTGGTCGTCCTCGGCGCGATCGTCGTCGTGCAGCAGGTCGAGGGCAACGTGCTCTATCCGGTCGTGGTCGGTCCGCGGCTGAAGCTGCACCCGGTCGTGGTGCTCGTGTCGGTCGCCGCGGGCGGGACGCTGGCCGGGATTCCGGGCGCGTTCCTCGCCGTCCCCGTCGCTACGGCGCTCAGCGCTCTGGCCGGCTACACCCGCGAACGCCGGGCCCAGCGCGAGCTGGCCGCAGCGCTGCCTCCCCGCCATGGCGTCATGGTGGGCAACGGCACGACCTGACGGCTCAGCGCCCGTCGAGCGCCGCGTCGCGCAGCTCGGTCGACCGCAGGTGGATCTCTCGCGCCTGGGTCACCAGGCGGCGCGTCTTAACCTGGGTCTGCTGCGCTTCGCCGCGCATGCCCGCGGCGGTCTCCAGCAGGTCGAGGCGGCGTTCGAGCGCGCGCACGTCGTCGGACACCTCGGCGAGCGCGTCGACGATCTCCTCCTGGGTCGCGACGAGCGCACGGAGCAGGCTGGTCAGTTCGTCGGGCACGGTCCAGAACACTACGTCGCAGGGGCCGCCGACGGTTCACGGAAATGTGCGAACGTCACACGCCGTGGACCTGCGAACCCTGAACGCCGCGGACGTCGTGCGGCAGCTCACGCCGAGCGCTGCCGTCGACGCGCTGGAGGCCGCGCTGCGCGGCGGGCTCGATCCCGAGGACGACACGCCGCGCACGTTCGCCACGCTGCGCAACGGCGAGCTGCTGCTGATGCCGAGCGAGGTGCGGGGCACGGTCGCCGTGAAGGTGCTGACGGTCGGCGGGGACCCGCGCATCCAGGGCGTCATGATCGTCTTCGACGCCGAGACGCTCGCCCCGACTGCGCTGATCGACGGGATCGCGCTCACCAACCTGCGTACGTCGGCCGTCTCCGCGCTGGCCGTCCGCCACCTGGCGCCAGAGAACGCCTCCCGGGTGCTGGTGTTCGGCCGCGGCCCGCAGTCGCAGGCGCACATCGAGGCCATGAAGGCGATCCGGCCGATCGCGCACGTCGACGTCCTCGGCCGCGACCACGGCGACAGCTCCGAGCTGGTAGCGCGCGCCGACATCATCTGCTGCTGCTCGACCTCGCCGACGCCGCTGTTCGACGGTGCGCTCGTCCAGCCCCACGCCACCGTCGTGGCGATCGGTAGCCACGACCCTGAGCGGCGCGAGACCGACGACGCGCTCGCCGCCCGGGCGACCGTCGTCGTGGAATCGCGCACGAACGCGCTGCGCGAGGCCGGCGACGTGGTTGCGCCGCTGCGGTCCGGCGCGCTGACCGAGGACCGCATCGTCACGCTCTCCGAGCTCGTCAACGGCGAGCGGCCGGTTGATGCCGACCGGCCGCGCCTGTTCAAGAGCTCGGGGATGTCGTGGGAGGACGCCGTGATCGCCGGCGCCCTCGCCTGACCGCTACGCGCGGTAGGGGGCGGGCAGCGCCTCGCGGATGCCGGAGTTGGTGACGACGCTCCAGCTCGAGAAGACGTTCGGCTTGAGCGGGCTCGAGGGGGAGACGGCGGCCTGCGCCAGCCCGCCGTAGGCGAACGTCAGCTTCTCGCGCATGTCCTCACCGCGGGCGCCGCTCTGCTCCTGCCCGGTGACGGCCACCATCGTGAACAGCGTGCGGATCGGCACCACGGTCGTGCCCGTGGGGCTCGACTCGCGCGCGATGATCTCGACGCTGGCGAAGTGCCCACCCATGCCCAGCATCCGGAAGAAGCGCGGCGTCGTGGAGTCGACCGCCTTCTCGACCGTCAGCGCGTTGAACCGCGCGCGGCCGGCGCCGGCCCCGCCCGTGGCGGAACCGATCGACAGCTCGTTCTGCGCGCCGAAGCTCACGGACTCGAGCTCGATCAGCTGCGGGAACTCGCGGTCGACGCTCTCGCCCTTGATGGCGTCGGCGGGCGTCGTGCTCTCGACCTTCATGAAGTAGTCCGTGGCGGCCTGCGCGGAGGAGGCCGCGGCGAGGCCGGCGACGACGGTGGCGAGGGCGGCGGTCAGGAGCTTGGTCTTGAGCATGGGCCGCAATCCACCACGGCGCGCTGACGGTCTTCAGACGGTCCGCTGACGGAGCCGGTCAGCTACCTCACCGGTATCCTCGCGCGCGGTGTCTGTCAATCCTTTGTTCCAGGTTCGCCACGAGCGGCGCGGGGACGGCGTTGTCGTCGTCGCCAGCGGCGAGATCGATCTCGCCACCTCTCCGCAGCTGCGCGAGGCGCTGCTGGCTCCCGACGTGAGCTCGGCCTCGGTCGTGCTCGATCTGCGTGAGGTCACGTTCATCGACTCCAGCGGGCTGGGCGTGATCGTCGGGCAGCAGAAGCGGGCGCAGGAGCGCCGCGAGCAGTTCTCCGTGGCCGTCGGCGGGGCGGCAGCGGTCCAGCGGATCCTCGAGCTGTCGGGGCTCGCGAAGGTGCTGGACATCGTGTCCGACCCGCAAGAGCGCCTGGCCGCGTAGGCCGCCGCGACAGCGATGGCCGAAACCGGCAACGCGCGCGCCGCCCTGACCGCCGGTGGGCCCGTGGGGCAGGACCTGCTGGCCGTCGACTGGGAGGCGACGCCGCTCGGCCCGCCCGAGCAGTGGCCGCGCGCGCTGGCGAGCATCGTCCAGGTGCTGCTCACGAGCCGCTTCTCGATGTGGATGGCGTGGGGGCCGGAGCTGACGTTCTTCTGCAACGACGCCTACCGGCGCGACACGCTCGACAAGAAGTACCCGTGGGCGCTGGGGCGCCCCGCGCGCGAGGTGTGGGCCGAGATCTGGCCCGACATCGGCCCGCGCATCGAGGGCGTGCTCACGACCGGCCAGGCCACGTGGGACCAGGCGCTGCTGCTGTTCCTCGAGCGCAGCGGCTTCGTCGAGGAGACCTACCACACGTTCTCCTACAGTCCGCTGGCCGGCGACGACGGCCGCGTCGCGGGCATGCTGTGCGTCGTCAGCGAGGACACCGAGCGCGTGTTGAGCGAGCGTCAGCTCGCGACGCTGCGCGACCTCGGCGCGGCGCTCTCGGCCGCCCGCGACGAGCCGGAGGTGCTGGCCGCCACCGGCCGTGCGCTCGACGGCGACCGCCGCACGCTCCCGTTCACGCTCGTGTACCTCTACGACGAGGCCGGCGAGGCCCAGCCGGCCGCCCACAGCGGGGAGGGGTGGTCGCCGCCGGAGGACATCTGGCCGGAGGCCGAGCACGCGATCGTCGTGGACGAGATCGACACGCTGAACCCGCCGAAGGGCGCCTGGGATCAGCCGCCCGTCGCGGCGCTCACCGTCCCGCTCGGCGGGCTCGGCTTCCTCGTCGCCGGGCTCAACCGCTACCGCGCGCTCGACGAGGGCTACCGCGGCTTCATCGAGCTCGTCGCCGGCCAGATCACCGCCGGGCTCAGCAATGCGCGCGCGTACGAGGAGGAGCGGCTGCGCAACGAGCGCCTGCTCGCGCTCGACGAAGCCAAGACCGCGTTCTTCACGAACGTCAGTCACGAGCTGCGCACACCGCTCACGCTCCTGCTCGGCCCGGCCGAGGACGCGCTCGCCGACGCCGAGGACCCGCTGGAGGCCGAACAGCGCGTCCGCGTCGAGCGCATCCACCGCAACGCGCAGCGCCTGCTCAAGCTCGTCAACACGCTGCTGGACTTCAGCCGCCTGCAGTCCGGGCGCGTCAACGCCGCCTACACGCCCACCGACCTGGCCCGCTACACCGCCGAGCTCGTGAGCATGTTCGAGTCGGCCACCGACCGCGCCGGGCTGACGCTCACGATCGACACGCCGCCGCTCCCGGACCCCGTCTACGTGGACGCCGAGATGTGGGCCAAGATCGTGATGAACCTCGTCTCCAACGCGCTCAAGTTCACGTTCACGGGCGGGATCACGGTACGCCTGTACGCGACCGAGCGCCACGTCGAGCTGACCGTCACGGACACCGGCATCGGCATCGACCCCGCCGACCGGGAGCGGTTGTTCGAGCGCTTCCACCGCGTCGTCGGCGCGCGCTCGCGCAGCCACGAGGGCACGGGCGTCGGGCTCGCGCTCGTCGCGGAGCTCGCAGAGCTGCACGGCGGCACGGTCGCTGTGGACTCCACGCCCGGCGAAGGCTCCACCTTCACGGTCACGATCCCGTTCGGCGCCGGCCACCTGCCCGCGGACCAGGTCGTCTCCGACCCCGCGGCGCCCACGGACGCCGGCCGCTACGCCGAGGGCTTCGTGGCCGAGGCGATGCGCTGGCTGGACCCGGCCGAGAGCGAGGACGGCGAGCCGGTCCACGCCGGCGAGCGCCCACGCGTGCTCGTGGTCGACGACAACGCGGACATGCGGTCCTACATCGCCTCGCTGCTCGACAGCCGGTACGCGGTCCAGACCGCGCCCGACGGCGAGGTCGCGCTCGAGCTCGCGCGCCGCGACCCACCGGAGCTCGTCGTCACCGACGTGATGATGCCCAACCTCGACGGCTTCGGGCTGCTCGCGGGCCTGCAGGCCGACCCCGCGACGACCGACATCCCCGTGATCATGGTCTCCGCGCGCGCGGGCGAGGAGGGCACGATCGAAGGCCTGGAGGCGGGCGCCGACGACTACCTGATCAAGCCGTTCACGGCGCGCGAGCTGCTCGCGCGCGTGCACGCGAACATCGAGCTCGACCGCGCCCGCCGCACGCGGGACGCACTGCGCCGCAGCGGCGACCTGCTCGACCAGGCGCAGCGGCTCGCCCGCGTCGGCTCGTGGGAAGTGGACCTGCTCACCAACGACGTGACGGCGTCCGCGGAGTACCTGCGCCAGGTCGGGCTGACCGCCGAGGAGCTGCAGGAGGGCGGGCTGGCACGGGCCTTCGAGAGCGTGCACCCCGACGACCTGGAGCGCGCGTCCGCTTCGATCACGTCGGCGCTCGAGAGCGGGCGCCTCGAGGTCGAGTTCCGGCTTCTCACGGCGGAGAGCGGCACGCGCACCGTCTACGCGCTGGGCGAGCTCGAATGCGACGCCGACGGCGTGCCGGTCCGCATGCGCGGCAGCCTGCAGGACGTCACCGACCAGCGCGCGGCCGAGCAGGCGCTGGCCGCCGCGCACGCCGAGCGGGAGGCGGCAGCGCGTGAGCGGCGGATCGCGGACGAGCTCCAGCGCAGCCTGATGCCGCAGCGCTCGTTCGACGCCGAGCAGCTGGAGATCGGCGCCTACTACCGCGCGGGCGTCGCGGGCACGCAGGTCGGCGGCGACTGGTACGACGTGATCGACCTCGGCGCCGGCCGGACGGCGCTCGTGCTCGGCGACGTGATCGGCCGTGGCGTACGCGCCGCGGCGGTGATGGGTCAGCTGCGCGCCGCCGTGCGCGCCTACGCACAGCTCGAGCTGTCGCCCGCGGACGTGCTGGAGATGCTCGACCACGTCGTCGGCCAGCTCGGCGCGGAGCAGATCGTCACCTGTCTGGTCGCAATCTTCGACCCGCGCGACTGCACGCTGACCTACGCCAACGCCGGGCACCTACCGCCGCTGCTGGCCTCGCCGGGCGCGCCACCGCAGCGCCTGGACGAGTCGGCCGGCCCGCCGCTCGGCACCGGCGCGCCCGTGTTCACCGAGGCGACCGCGGTGCTCGGCGCGGCGACGCTGCTCGCGCTCTACACCGACGGGCTGGTCGAGCGGCGCGACCGGGTGATCGACGCGGGGATCGACCAGCTCGGGACGACGTTGGCCGCGCTGGAGGGCGAGATCGGGGAGCTGCCCGACGCGCTCGTGCACGCGCTCGTGCCCGAGGGCTCCGACGACGACGTCGCGCTGCTCGTGGCGCGCGTGCTGGAGGCGCCGCCGCAGACGTCGGCGACCCTCGCGCTCGACAGCGACCTGAGCGAGATCCGCCGCGCTCGCACGTTCACCACCGAGGCGCTGGTCGACTGGGGCTTCTCTGAACGTCTGCGCGATGACGCGCTGCTGATCGCCGGTGAGCTGGTGACCAACGCGATCCTGCACGGCCGCCCGCCCGTGGAGCTGCGGCTGCGGCGCAACCCGGACCATCTGCGGATCGAGGTCGATGACGGCGCCGCGGGGATCCCGCGCAAGCTGCGCCCGACGCCGGCCGACGACCACGGCCGCGGCCTCCAGCTGACCGCCGCCGTCGCGCACCGCTGGGGAACTCGTCCTCTCAGAGACGGAAAATCGGTGTGGTGCGAGCTGACGCTGTCCCGCTACGGCCCACTTCGGGTGACCTCCGCGAAATAAGCCCTTGACTCCGGTCGGGTATCCCGTCTAGATTCGCTGCTGGATCGTGTAACTTTTGTCTGACAAAAGGCAGATGATCCAAGAGAGATGGGCCGCGCGCCGCACGCCTAGGGAGGGCAGGTCGCGCGCGGAGTAGGGTCGCCCACACGTAGAGGAGGAGTAGATGGGGAGGAGAAGCTGGGGTCTCGCGTTCGCGAGCCTGGCTCTGGCCTTGCCGGCGACGGCTTCCGCCAAGGAAGTCGAGCCGTACAAGGTGCTCGTGGTGACGAGCACGTCGGACGCGACGAGCACCGCCGGCATCAACGCCATCACGAGCGCCGTCGGGACCGACGGCGTCGTCGAAGCACCCGCTCCGGCCGAGGTCGGGGCCAAGTTCACGCCTGAGGGCCTGGACGCCTACCGCGCGGTCGTGTTCCTGAACACGGGCCAGGCGAGCCCGCTCAGCGCCGCGCAGCGTACGAACTTCGAGAACTACTACAAGGACGGCGGCGGTCTCGTCGCCATCGGCTCGGCCATCGAGACCGACGAGTCCTGGCAGTTCCTGACCGACGCGCTCGGCACGCGCGCCAAGGGCCGCGCCGAGGGCCAGGCCGCGACCGTCAAGGTCATCGACCGCGTCCATGACGCGACCAAGGCCCTGCCGCAGTACTGGGACCGCTCCGAGGGCGGCTGGTACAGCTTCACGGCCAACGTGCGCGGCAAGTCGCACGTGCTCGCGTCCGTCGTGGAGGACCCGTTCGGGCCGCAGCCGCAGGGCAAGGTCCTCAACGGCGTCGACTTCGGCGCCAACGCCATGGGCGCCGACCACCCGATCTCGTGGTGCAAGGACTTCCAGAACGGCCGCTCCTTCTACACGGGCCTGGGCACGAACGCGGCCGCGTTCGACGAGAACCTGGGCAAGCACCTCAAGGGCGCGATCGCGTGGGCCGCGGGTCAGAGCGACCCCGAGTACAGCGACTGCGGCGCCACGGTGCTGACGAACTACCAGCAGACGAAGATCGCCGCTCCGCCGAACGTCGGCGAGCCGATCGGCTTCCACCGTCTCGACGACGGCCGCATCATCCAGACCCTGCGCTCGGGCCAGGTCCGCGTGCATGACCCGGAGGCGGGCACGACCAAGGTCGTCGCCGACTTCCAGGCCGCGTCGACGCCGTCGAAGTTCCGCCTGTACACGGTGTCCGAGGACGGCCTGTACGGCCCGGCCGTGGACAACAACTTCGCGCAGAACAAGTACCTGTACCTGTACTACTCGCCGCTGACGGTCGAGAACGTCAAGCTGTCGACCGGCCAGGTCGTGACGCAGACGACCCCGATCGCGAATGCGCCGAACGCCAACCAGCCGCAGCCGTCGCTGGCGGCCTGGGACCCGTGGGTCGGCTACTTCCAGCTCTCGCGCTTCAAGCTCGTCGAGGATGCCCAGGGCAACCTGACGATGGACTTCAACTCCGAAGAGCAGATCATGCGCGTGCCGCAGAACCGCGGCCAGTGCTGCCACGTCGGCGGCGACATCGTGTTCGACAAGAACAACGTGCTGATCACCGGTACGGGCGACGACAACGAGGCCGGCGGCGTCAACGGCGGCGGCTTCGGCCCGTACAACGACCAGCTCGCCGACGAGCAGCAGACGATCCGCATCCCGGGCGCGACGGGCGGCACGTTCACCCTCACCTTCGAGGGTCAGACGACCGCGCCGATCCCGTTCAACGCGACCAACGACCAGGTCGACGCCGCGCTCGAGGCGCTCGAGGTGCTGGCGCCGGACGAGGTGCAGGCGAGCGGCAGCCTCGTGTTCAACGCGCAGACCAACCCGAACCCGGCGGTCAACGTGTTCTTCCGCCGCGCCCGCGCGCAGAAGAACCAGCCGCAGATGACGCTGAACACGTCGAACATCCAGGGCGGCAGCGCGGCTCCGTCGCTCGTCACGACGCATGAGGGCGGCTACTTCTTCCCGCCGACCTCCGACGCCCGTCGTACGGCGCTCAACACGAACGACCTCCGCGGCAAGATCCTGCGGATCAAGGTCAAGGAGACCGCCATCCCGGCGGCCGACTTCAACAAGGCCGATTACGGCTCCGGCGCGGGCGCGTACACGATCCCGGAGGGCAACCTGTTCCCGCTCGTCGGGGGCGCGCCGCAGGCCAAGACCCGCCCGGAGGTCCACTCGATGGGCTTCCGCAACCCGTTCCGCGTCGACGTGGACTCGGACGGCGTCATCTACACCACCGACTACTCGCCGGATTCGCAGACGGCGCGCCGCGGCCGTGGCCCGGCCGGCGTCGGTCGCTACGAGATCGTCCGCAAGCCGTCCAACTACGGCTGGCCGACGTGCTACTCGAGCAAGCTCGGCTACTGGGAGTGGGAGTTCAGCGAGTTCACGGAGGGAACCACGTCCGCCGGCCGCATCCCGCTCACGGGCGCCAAGGAGATCGAGTGCGGCGGCCCGACGCAGAAGAACGACGCCTACATGAACCTCAACGGCGGTCCGTCCGTCGAGCCCGGTCTGGTGGACGTCCCGCCGGTCACCGACCCGGACATCTGGTACTCCTACCAGGACAACCCGAACCTCGCCGGCACCAACCCCCGCCCGGTGGGCGCGGGTACGCCGTGCCAGGCCGGCACGCAGCTCACCCCGGGCCCGAACGCGCCGCTCTCGACCACCGAGTGCCCGCGGCTGTTCCCGGAGCTGTTCGACGGCGGCGTGGCCCCGCACGGCATGGCGAAGTACGAGTACAACGCCGACAACCCGAGCGCGGTCAAGTTCCCGCCGTACTACGACGACTCGGTGATCATCGCCGAGTTCGGCCGTAACACGATGCGCGAGGTCAAGCTCGACGGCGAGAACCACATCCAGAAGATCAACCCCTTCCTGGACTGCGGCGCCGTCAACCCCGCGAACCCGCCGATGTTCGAGTGCGACGCGCCGATGGACCTGGCGTGGGGCAAGGACGGCGCGTTCTACCTGCTGACGTACGGCAACGGCTTCTTCTCGGCCAACTTCGACGCCGGCATGTACAAGTGGGAGTACGTCAAGGGCGCCCGCGCGCCGAAGGCCGTGCTCTCCGCCGACAAGACCGACGGCGGCGTGCCGCTGACGGTCAACTTCTCGAGCGCCGGCTCCGGTGACCCGGACGCGGGCGACTCGGTCCGCTACGAGTGGGACTTCGGTGACGACTCCCCGATCTCCGAGGAGGCCAACCCGACCCACACCTTCACCAAGGCCGGCCAGTACACGGTCGTCCTGAAGGTCACCGACTCGACGGGCAAGACCGCGTCGACCAGCACGATCATCACCGCCGGCAACACCGCGGCGACGATCACGATCAAGTCCCCGTACGAGGGTGGCGTGTTCACCTTCGGCGACAGGATCCCGTACGTCGTCGAGGTCACCGACCCCGAGGACGAGCGCATCGACTGCAACGACGTCGAGGTCGAGTTCATCCTCGGTCACGACGAGCACGGTCACGGCGAGGAGGAGAAGCTCGGTTGCTCCGGCTTCCTGACCACGCTGGCCGAGGACGTCTCGCACGGCGGCAACGTGTTCGGCGTCATCAGCGCGACCTACACCGACAAGGGCAACGGCACCGTTCCGGGCATCACCGTCAACAAGCAGGTGAAGATCCGCCAGGCGCAGCAGGAGCTCGAGCACGCCACGCAGAGCTTCTGGGTCCCGACCGCGACCAACGATGAGGGCGGCGGTCTGCATGTCGCCAGCATCGGCGCCAACGCGGGCAACAACCCGGAGTGGCTGAGGCTGAACGGCCCGTTCAACCTCAGGGACGTCAACGGCATCTCGTTCCGCTATGCCGATCAGGGCGCTCGCGCCGCCGGCTCCGTCCTCAACACGGTCCGCTTGCACACGGGCTCCCAGAACGGTCCGATCGTCGCCTCGTTCAACCTCACGGCCGTCGGCACGCCGGACGTGTGGCGGACCCAGTCGTTCCCGCTGCCCAAGCTGGACGGCCTGAACGAGCTGTTCCTCACGGTCACCAACAGCAACACCACGGCGCTCAACTGGGTCAAGTTCGACGGCCCAGGCGTCAGCCGCATCACGGCTCCGCCGGTCGACGGCACGGTCGGCGGCTCGGTCCCGGCGACGCTGGCGCTGTCCCTGTCGGGTACGCCGTCGCTGGGCGTCTTCACGCCCGGCGTCGACCAGACGTACTCGACCGAGGTCGGCGCGAACGTGATCTCGACGGCCGGTGACGCGCGGCTCAGCGTCTCCGACGCGGGCCCGAACCCGGGTCACCTCGTCAACGGCGCGTTCGTCCTGCCCAAGCCGCTGAAGGTCGGTGCCACCAGCACCGCCGGCACCGGCACGGCGCTGACGGCGCTGGGCGCGGCGGCGACGTCCGTGCTCACCTACAACGGCCCGGTCACCAACGACCAGCCGAAGCTGCAGTTCTCGCAGGAGATCGGTCGCACCGATCCGCTGCGCACGGGCAACTACAGCAAGACGCTCACCTTCACACTGTCGACCACGACTCCGTAACGGTGCGTCTCTGAGGCCGCCGCGGTCCCTTTGGGATCGCGGCGGCTTCGCCGTTTAACGGCTGCGGGCGTTCTCCGCCGCCACGCCGATCCGCGCGTCGCTGGCTCGCGCGGCCGCGGACCGGTACGGTCCGTGCTCTCCGGCGCGGGGGGCAGGTCCCGCCCGGCAGTGCCTTCGACCTCGTGGAGCAGTCATGACCCGCTTGCTGATCGGCTTCGACGACTCCGAGCCCGCGCGTGCGGCGATCCGCGCCGCGCGGGCGCTGTTCGGGCCGTGTGAGGCTGTCGTCGCGCACGTGCACCCGCCGGCGCCATCGATGGCCAGCG
Source organism: Solirubrobacter deserti (assembly GCF_003344625.1). GTDB lineage: Bacteria > Actinomycetota > Thermoleophilia > Solirubrobacterales > Solirubrobacteraceae > Solirubrobacter > Solirubrobacter deserti. The sequence goes on from NZ_QPKJ02000002.1 coordinate 204,769, forward strand.
CCGGGCTGGCGCGCGTCGCGCTGCCGGAGACGATGGTTGCGGAGGGGATCGACAACCTGCGCGAGCAGGCCGAGACGGAGGCGCGCGCGACCACCGAAGCGGGCGTCGAGCTCGCGCGTGCGGCGGGCCTCGAGGCGGAGCCGCAACTGCGGTTCGCGCTCACGCCGTGGCGGGAGTTGCGGACGATCGCGGCGGAGATCGGGGCGGACGCAATCGTGTGCGGCACCGATGGCGAGGGCGCGCTCGAGCGGGCGATGCTCGGCAGCACCGCGTCGAGCCTGGTTCACCACGCCGAGCGTCCGCTGCTCGTCGTCCCGGCCGGTGCGGGCGACGGCGGGACAGCGCCCACGTCCGCGGACACCGGCGGGACCCCGCCCGTGGTCGCGGGCTACGACGGCTCGGACGGCGCCCGCGCGGCGCTGCGCTTCGCCGGCGAGCACGTGCGGGACGCGCCGTTGCTCGTCGTCCACGCGATCGACGCCCGCACGACCGTTCCCGACGACGCCGTCGCCGAGGAGGGCGCCGCGTTCGCACGCGAGCTCGGCCTGGACGCTCGCGCCGGGTCGCCGGTGGCCGCCCGCGGCCCGTGGCGGACGCTGCTCGCGAGCGCGCAGGAGCACGGCGCGGCGGCGGTCCTCGTGGGCTCGCGCGGCCGTGGCGCGGTCGCCTCCACCGTGCTCGGCTCGGTCGCCTCGGGGCTCGTCCACGCCGCGGCGCTGCCCGTGCTCGTGGTCCCCGGCACGTGACGAGCCACGAGCAGCGCGCGGGGGCGAGCTGGGACGCGTCGTACACGCGTGAGGAGCCGGCGCCGTGGGACATCGGCCGCCCGCAGCCGGCGTTCGCACGCCTGGCCGAGGCGGGCGCGTTCACGGGAGCCGTGCTCGACGTCGGCTGCGGGACGGGCGAGCACGCGCTGCTCGCGGCATCGCTCGGGCTGACCGTGGTCGGCGTCGACGTCGCGCCGACCGCGATCGCGTTCGCTCGCAGCAAGGCGCAGGCGCGCAACCTCGACGTGACCTTCAAGGTCGGCGACGCGCTCCGGCTCCGCGGCACGTTCGACACCGTGCTCGACTGCGGGCTGCTGCACACCTTCGACGCCGCCGAGCGCCGCGCGTACGTCGCGTCGCTCGCCGCGGTGACGCGCGGCCGGCTCTTCGTCCTCTGCTTCAGCGACGAGCACACCGACGTCCCGCACCCGGTCAGCGAGGCCGAGTTGCGCGCCGCCTTCGCCGACGGCTGGCGCTTCGCGGCGCTCGAACGCGACGTGCTCGTCACCCGCTTCGCACCGGAAGGCCTCCCGGCCTGGCTGGCGACGCTCGACCGAACCTGAGCCCAGCCGTCCGGCAACTCGGTGCGGACGGCGGCTCCCGTGATTGGATGCCCGCGTGGGCGATATCGACTTCGGTGCCTTCGACGCACTCACCTTCGACTGCTACGGAACCCTGATCGACTGGGAGACCGGGATCCTGAACGCGCTCCGGCCGGTGCTTGACCACCACGGCGCGAGCCGCGAGGACGAGACGCTGCTCGAGTTCTTCGCGCACCACGAGGCGGCGCTGGAGGCGGGCCCTTACCAGCGCTACCGCGAGATCCTCGCCGGTGCCCTGCGCGGGATCGGCACCGACTTGAGCTTCGAGCCAACCACCGAGGAGCAGGAGACCTTCGGCGGCTCGGTCGTCGACTGGCCCGCCTTCGAAGACAGCGCCGCCGCGCTGCAGCGCCTCAAGCAGCGCTTCAGGCTCGGCGTCATCACCAACTGCGACGACGACCTGTTCGCGGCCTCCAACGAGAAGCTGCAGGTCGAGTTCGACTGGGTCATCACCGCCCAGCAGGCCGAAGGCTACAAGCCGCGGATCGAGAACTTCGACTACGCGTTCGCCCGTATCGACACACCGCGCGAGCGCATCCTGCATGTCGCGCAGAGCCTGTTCCACGATCACGTGCCCGCGAAGGCGCTCGGGATGACGACGGTGTGGATCGACCGCCGCGCCGGGCGTGACGGCGGGGGCGCGACGCCGCCCGCGGCGGCCGTGCCCGACATGACGTTCAACGACCTCGCGAGTTTCGCGGACCGGGCGACCGCGTAAGACAAGCCCGTGGCCACCTACGAGTCCCTCTACACCCACGGGTTCGCGCGCGTGGCGGCGGCGGTCCCGCACCTCAAGCCGGCCGATCCCGCGTTCAACGTCGAGCGCACGCTCGCGCTCGCCCAACGCGCGTCCGACGAGCGCGCCGCCCTGGCCGTGTTCCCGGAGCTCGGCCTCTCGGCCTACGCGATCGACGACCTGCTGCACCAGGCCGCGCTCAACGACGGCGTCGAGCGGGCGCTGGAGCAGATCGTCGAGGCCAGCCGGGACCTGCTGCCGATGCTGATCGTGGGCGGCCCGCTGCGCGCTCAGGGCGGGCTGTTCAACTGCGGGTTCGTCATCCACCGCGGCCGCATCCTCGGCGTCGTCCCGAAGTCCTACCTGCCCGAGTACCGCGAGTACTACGAGGAGCGCCAGTTCCGCGCCGCGCGCGAGTTCCTCGGCTACGAGGTCGACATCCTCGGCGAGACCGTCCCGTGCGGCAACGACCTGATCTTCGAGGCCTCCGACGTGCGCGGGCTCTCCATCCACGTCGAGGTGTGCGAGGACCTGTGGGTGCCGCTGCCGCCGTCCACCTACGGCGCGCTCGCCGGCGCGACGATCCTCGCCAACCTGAGCGCGAGCAACATCACGGTCGGCAAGGCCGACTTCCGCCACACGCTCGTCGGCGGGCAGTCCGCCCGCTGCATCGCGACCTACATCTACACCGCGGCCGGCCGCGGCGAGTCCACGACCGACCTCGCCTGGGACGGCCAGGCGATGATCTACGAGAACGGCGACCTGGTCGAGGAGGCCGAGCGCTTCTCCGACGACGAGCAGCTGCTGTTCGCGGACATCGACCTGGATCGCATGCTCTCGGACCGGTCGAGCACGAACTCCTTCGGCGACTCCATCCACGACCACAAGGACCGCCTGGAGTCCTTCCGGCGGATCGGGTTCGAGGTCGGCCCGGGGGACACCGAGACGCCGCTGCGGCGCCGGATCGAGCGCTTCCCGTACGTGCCCGCGAACCCCGTCACGCGCGACCAGCGCTGCTACGAGGTCTACAACATCCAGGTCCGCGGCATCGAGACCCGCATGCGCGCGACCGGGATCGAGAAGGCCGTGATCGGGGTCAGCGGCGGCCTGGACTCCACGCACGCGCTGATCGTCCTCGCGCGCGCGATGGACCGGCTCGGGCTCCCGCGCGAGAACATCCTCGCCTACACGATGCCGGGCTTCGCGACGTCCGAGCACACCAAGGGCAACTCGTGGAAGCTGATGGAGGCGCTCGGCGTGAGCGCGCGCGAGATCGACATCACGCCCTCCTCCAAGCAGATGCTCGCGGATCTCGAGCACCCGTACAGCCAGGGCGAGAAGGTCTATGACATCACGTTCGAGAACGTCCAGGCCGGCGAGCGCACCTCGCACCTGTTCCGGCTCGCGAACTACCAGGGCGGCCTCGTGATCGGCACGGGCGACCTGTCCGAGCTGGCCCTGGGCTGGGCCACCTACGGCGTCGGCGACCAGATGTCCCACTACGCCGTCAACGCGAGCGTCCCGAAGACGCTGATCAGCTTCATGCTGCGCTGGGTCATCGACACCGAGCAGTTCGAGCCCGAGGTCAACGAGGTGCTGCAGTCCGTGCTGGACACGGAGATCTCGCCCGAGCTGATCCCGGGCGAGGGCGACAAGCCCACCTCGGACACCGAGAGCAAGATCGGCCCGTACGAGCTGCAGGACTTCCACCTGTTCTACACGCTGCGCTTCGGCTACCGCCCGAGCAAGGTCGCGTTCATGGCCGAGCACGCCTGGGGCGACAGGGAGCGCGGCCCGTGGCTGGACCTCATCCCCGAGCACAAGCGCAACGAGTACACCCGCGCGGACATCAAGCACTGGCTCGAGGTCTTCCTGGACCGCTTCTTCCGCATCAGCCAGTTCAAGCGCACCGCGATCCCGAACTCGCCCAAGGTCGGCTCGGGCGGCTCGCTGAGCCCGCGCGGCGACTGGCGCGCACCGAGCGACTCCACGGGCGCCGTCTGGCTCGACGAGCTGCGCCGGAACGTGCCGTGATCGAGTTCACGACCGTCGACAGCGTCACCGCGACCGAGCGCGGCCTCGAGGCGACGCTGCACGGCGAGCGGCTGCGGATCGAGCCCGTGCGCGAGGACGTCGTGCGGATCAAGCTCAGCCGCGGCGGCGTCTTCGACGAGGCGCCCACGTTCGCCGTGATCGCGGACGGGACGGCCGACTTCACGGTCGAGGGCACGACGCTGCGCACGAGCGCCCTGACGGTGACGCTGCGCGAGGACCCGTTCGGGATCCTCATCCAGCGCGTGGACGGAAGCACCGTGCTCGACACCACGAGCGCGTACGCGACGCTCAACGACGCGTTCGAGTTGCGCCGCCACGTGCAGCTCGGCGACGCGATCTACGGCCTGGGGGAGAAGGGCGGTTCCGGGAACCGGCGCAACCGGGGCTACACGCTCTGGAACACCGACATCCTCAATCCCACGGCCGCGGCCGAGTTCGGCGGCAACGGGGACGACGTCGAGTTCGACCCGTACTACGTCTCGATCCCGTTCTTCTACCACCACACCAAGGACGGGCACATGAGCGGCTCGTTCGTGGACAACGGCTACCGCGCGAGCTACGACTTCCGCGACGAGATCCGCATCCGCTTCGAGGGCGGCCAGTACACGGAGTACGTGTTAGCGGGCCCGCGGATGCCGGACATCCTCGAGGCCTACACATGGCTCACCGGCCGCGCGGCCAAGCCGCCGCTGTGGGCGCTCGGCTACCACCAGTGCCGCTGGTTCGACTACACGCAGGACGCGGTGGAGCAGCTCGGCGCGCAGCACCGTGACCACGGCCTGCCGTGCGACGCGCTGTGGCTGGACATCGAGTACATGGACGGCTACCGCGTCTTCACCTGGAACACCGAGCGCTTCCCCGACGCGCCCGGGATGCTGCAGCGCCTGGACGAGCAGGGCTTCAAGGTGATCACGATCATCGACCCGGGCGTCAAGTACGAGCCCGGGTACGCCGTCTTCGACGAGGCGGTCGAGCGGGACGTGCTGTGCCGCACCGAGGGCGGCGACGTGTACATCGGCGAGGTCTGGCCCGGCGACACCGCGTTCCCGGACTTCGCCACCGAGGAGGGCCGCGCGTGGTGGGGCGAGCTCAACGCGCAGCACGTGCAATCCGGTCTGGCCGGCATCTGGAACGACATGAACGAGCCCGCGACCGGCTCGGTGCCGCCCGAGCGGATGCGCTTCAACCGCGGCACCGAGAGCCACGAGCGCTACCACAACCAGTACGCGCTGCTGATGGCGATGGGCACCGTCGACGGGCTCAAGCAGGCGATGCCGGAGCAGCGCACGTTCGTGCTCAGCCGCGCGGGCTTCGCCGGCATCCAGCGCTACGCGGCCAATTGGATGGGGGACAACCAGGCCCGCTGGGACCACCTATGGGTGAGCATCCCCATGGCGAACGGGTTCGGCGTGTCCGGACAGCCGTTCGTCGGCGCCGACATCGGCGGCTTCCAGGGCGACTCCAACGGCGAGCTGTTCGTGCGCTGGATGCAGTACGGCGCGCTGACGCCGTTCTGCCGCAACCACTCGATGATCGGCAACGTCGACCAGTACGCGTGGGCCTGGGGCGAGGCGGTGCTCACTCTCGCCCGAGCGGCGCTGGAGCTGCGCTACCGGCTGCTGCCGTACCTGTACGCGGCGTTCGTGCGCGCGTGCGAGACGGGTGAGCCCGTGCAGCGCCCACTCGTGTTCGACCACCAGGACGACGCGACCGTCCGCGACATCGACGACCAGTACCTGCTCGGCCGCGACCTGCTCGTCGCGCCCGTCACCGAGCCCGGCATGACCGCCCGCCAGGTCTATCTCCCGCGCGGCGAGTGGTACGACTGGCACTCGGGCGAACGGCACACCGGTGGGCGCTGGATCGTCGCGCCCACGCCGATGGACCGCATCCCGATCTTCGCCCGCGCCGGGACCGTGATCCCGATGTGGCCGCAGGCGCCGCCGTCCACCGCCGGGCACCATCCGACCGAGATCGAGCTGCGCGTGTTCCCCGGCGACGGCGAGTCGATCCTGCACGAGGACGACGGCCTCACGGTCGACGGCGGCTTCTATCGCACGACCTTCACGCTGCGCGGGCGCGAGCTGAGCGCGACCGTCGAGGGCGACGGCTACCCCGAGTTCGCGCGGCAGCGGTTCGTGCTCCTTTGCGAGGGCGAGCGGCGCGTGGTGGAGAACGCCGGCGAGGCGTTCGATGCGCAACTGGGCCGGTAACGTCACCTACCGCGCGCGGCGCGTGCACGAGCCGGCGACGCACGACGAGCTGCGCGCGATCGTGGCGAAGGCCGCCAACCTGCGCGCGCTCGGCTCGCGCCACACGTTCAACCACCTGGCCGACGCCGACGAGCTCGTGTCGGTGCGCGGCCTGCCCGCCGACGTCGTGCTCGAGGACCACTGCGTCACCTGCAACGCGGGTCTCACCTACGGCGAGCTCGCGCAGCACCTCGACGGGCGCGCGGCGCTGCACAACCTCGCGTCGCTCCCGCACATCTCGGTCGGCGGGGCGATCGCGACCGGCACGCACGGATCGGGTACCGGCAACCTGGCGACGGCGGTGCGGGCGCTGCAGCTCGTGACGAGCACCGGCGACGTGGTGGAAGCCCGCCGCGGCGAGCCCGACTTCGACGGCATGGTCGTCCACCTCGGCCGGCTCGGCGTCGTGACCCGCGTCACGCTCGACACCGAGCCGCACTACGAGGTCACGCAGCGGGTCTTCGAAGGGCTCAGCTGGGAGCACGTCCCGGACGTCTTCGACGCCGCCTACAGCGTCAGTGTCTTCACGCGCCTGAAAGGCGTGGACATGGTCTGGCTGAAGGCACGCGGCACGCCGCCCGACACGCTCTTCGACGCCACTGCCGCCACGGTCGAGCGTCACCCGATCATGGAGCTCGACCCCGTGAACTGCACGCGCCAGCTCGGCGTGCCCGGTCCGTGGTGGGACCGGCTGCCGCACTTCCGGATGGGCTTCACCCCGAGCAAGGGCGATGAGCTGCAGGCCGAGTATCTGCTGCCCCGCGAGCACGCGGCGGCCGCCATCGACGCGCTGCGGGCACTCACGCTGCCGGGGCTGCTCGTGTGCGAGCTGCGCACCGTCGCCGCCGACGAGTTGTGGATGAGCCCGATGTACGGCCGCGACACGTTCGCCGTGCACTTCACGTTCGAGCCGGGGCCGGTCCCGCTCGACGCGATCGAAACCGCGCTCGCGCCGCTGCAGCCGCGAGCGCACCCTGGCAAGCTCTACCTCGAGCCCGGCCGCTACGACCGCTCTGCGGAGTTCTCGGCGCTCGCCGAGCGGCTGGACTCGCGCGGGGCGTTCGCCTCGTCCTCGTCGACGAGCGGCGACTCGGGCGGCGGCTCGGCCTTCACGTAGTCGAGCACGACGGAGACGACGCCGGCGACCGGCACGGCGAGGAAGACGCCGACGATCCCGCCCAGGATGCCGCCGGCGGCGAGCGCGACCACGATCGCCGCCGGGTGCAGGTGCACGGTCCGGCCCATCAGGATCGGGTAGAGCAGGTGGCCCTCGACCTGCTGGACGAGAATGATGGCGCCGAGCACGAGCGCCGCGTCCAGCACGCCGCCGGAGACGAGCGCGATCAGCACGGCGACGAGGCCGGCCAGGAACGCGCCGATCAGCGGCACGAACGCCGCGAAGAACGTGATCACCATGATCGGGACCACGAGCGGGACCCCGATGATCACCAGCGCCAACCCGATCAGCAGCGCGTCGACCAGGCCGACGAGCGCGATGCCGCGCACGTAGCCCGAGAGCGCCGCGTACACGCGCGTGCCGAGCTCGTTCGCGTGCTCGCGACCACGGCCGGTGAAGCGCAGCAGGTAGCCCCACATGCGCTCGCCGTCCTTGAGGAAGAAGAACGTGAGCAGCAGCGCGACGAGCAGCCCGGTCAGGACCTCGCCGAGGATCACGGCGCCGCTCGTGACGCCGCGCGCCAGCGGCCCGCTGTTCTCGCGCAGCCGGGCGATGCCGTCGTCGATCTGGTCCTGGATCTCCGTCTCGCTGAGGTTGAACGGCGGCTCGGCGAGCACGTCGCCGGCTTCCCGCAGGCCATCCTCGGCGCGCGGGCGGAGCTCGCCGAACTGGTCGCCGATCGACGGCGCGACCGCCGTCCCGATCGCGGCGATCAGCAGGAACGCGCCGAGCATCGCGCCCGCCGCGGCGAGGGCGTCAGGCGCTCCGCGCGCCTTCAGCCAGCGCACCACCGGCAGCAGCAGCGTGCTGATCAGCAGCGCGACGATGATCGGCAGGACGACGACGCGCAGGTGGACCAGGGCCCACAGCAGCGCCCCCGCGGCCGCGACGATGACGAGAAATCGCCAACTCGCCGCGGCCGCGGTGCGATACCAACCCGGCAGCGCGTCGTCGCCGTGCCTCACGCGTTCCTAGTGGCGCGCGGTGCGCGCGGGCGTGCCGCTGCGGCCGCGAACGGCGCGGAGCACGAGCAGGACGAGCATCGTGCCAACGATGGCGCCGATGATGCCGCCGAGGTCGAATTTGTCGTTGTCGCCGATGCCGAGCGCGTAAGTGAAGAGCGCCCAGCCGACGAGTGCGCCGACGATGCCCACGAGCACCGTTCCGACGAAGCCCATGGAGTCCTTCCCGGGCAGAAGTGCGCGGCCGATGTACCCGGCGATGATGCCGATGACGACGGCGGCGATGAGTTCTCCGATCATGGGCCAGATCTACCCCTTGCGAGCAGGGAAAATACCGGCTCGTCACTGCCGTGACGGGCGTCATCGCGCGGCGACGGCGGCCGGGCGTGGAAAACCCGCGCCGCGGGTAGAGCCCGGCCGCCCATGCCGATTACTTCTCTCACCTCTTCGCCATTGAGCTTCAAGGGATCAGACCGATTCAGCCTTGGGGTGGAGGAGGAGCTGATCGCGGTCCACCCGGGCACGTTGCTGCCGTGCGGCGGCACCGAGGACCTGCTGGAGCGCGCCGGGCTCTCGCCCGAGCACGTCACGGGCGAGGTGACGGACGGCGTGCTCGAGCTCCGCACGCCCGTGTGCGACGACGCCGGTGAGGCCGTCGCCATCCTGGGCGCGCTGCGCGCGGAGCTCGGCGAGGTCACGCCGCTCGTGGGTGCGGGCGTGCACCCGCTGGCGCGCTTCGGCGAAGTGGTTCTGCGCGGCGGCGAGCGCTACGAGCTGATCGACCGCAGCATGCGGGCGATCATGCGGCAGACGCCGCACTGCGGCGTGCACGTGCACGTCGGCATGCCGGACGGCGAGACCGCGGTGCGTGCCGCGAACGGCATGCGCGGCTGGATCCCGCTGCTGCAGGCGCTGGGCGCGAACTCGCCGTACTGGTACGGGCAGGACTCCGGGCTGGCCAGCACGCGCTCGGTCATCTGCAACTCGTTCCCGCGCTCGGGCATCCCGCGCGCGTTCGAGGACTACGCCGACTACGCGACGACGGTCGAGGAGCTGCGCGCGCTCGGCGAGTGCCCGGACGACAGCTACCTGTGGTGGGACCTGCGTCCGCACCCGCGGCTCGGCACGCTCGAGATCCGCGCGCTGGACGCGCAGTCCTCGCTGGAGGACCTGGTCGCGCTCGTCGCGCTCACGCACTGCCTGGCCGTGCACGAGGCGAGCACCGTCAAGCGCCGCCGCCTGCCGGGGCCCGAGGCGCTGCGCGAGCTGAGCTTCCGCGCCACGCGCGACGGCCTGGAAGCGCGCCTGCTGTCGGAGGGCACGCTGCGGCCGGTGCGCGAGGTCGCGCTGCACGCCGTCGCGGTCGCCAGCGCGTACGCCGCCGACCTCGGCTGCTGGGACGAGCTGATGCTGGTCCACCGCCTGCTCGAGCGCGGCAACGGCGCCGTGCGCCAGCGCACGAACGCGGCCGAAGGCGGCGTGGAGCTGATGCTGCGCCGGTTGGTCGACGAGACCGCCCGGTGGCGGAGCGTCAGGGCCGTGACGAGCGCGCCCGAGGCGGTCGCGACCGCGGGGTAGCGCCCGTGGATGAGTGTTGCCGATAAGGCGAAGGACGCGCTGAGCAAGGTCCGATCCGGACCGCTGGAGGCGAGTCGGACCCTGCCGATCCGGGCCTCCAAGGACGAGATCGAGCAGGTGTGGACGAGCCGCACTACCACGATCTTCGACGGGATCCCGATGGAGAGCGCCACGACGCAGTACGGCCAGACCGTGCGCGACTGGGGGCTCGCGGTGACCGTGCACCTGCGACTGAAGGAGGCGGTGCCGGACATGGCGGCCAACACGCTGGCCGGCAAGGCGGTGCGCCGGCTGAAGGCGCTGGTGGAGACGGGCGAGGTCCCGACCACCGAGAACAACCCGTCGGCGCGGGAGGACGCGGCATGAGGGCCCTGTGCTGGATGGGCGTCAACGACCTGCAGGTCAACACCGTCCCGGATCCCACGATCGTCAACCCGCACGACGTCGTGCTCAAGGTCGGCCTCACGACGACCTGCGGCTCGGATCTGCACCTGCTCGGCGGCTACGTCCCGACGATGCGCGAAGGCGACGTCATCGGCCACGAGTACATGGGCGAGGTCGTCGAGGTCGGGCGCGAGGTGTCCAAGCTGCGCGTGGGCGACCGTGTCGTCGTGCCGTCGTTCCTCGGCTGCGGGAAGTGCTGGTACTGCGACCACGACGAGTACTCGCTGTGCGACAACACGCACCCGAAGCCCGAGCTGGCCGAGCCCGTGCTGGGCTACCCGACCGGCGGCATCCCGGGCTACTCGCACGCGTTCGGCGGCTACGCCGGCTCGCACGCCGAGTTCATCCGCGTCCCGTTCGGTGACGTCAACGCGTTCACGGTGCCGGAAGGCGTGACGGACGAGCAGGCGCTGTTCCTGTCCGACGCCGTGCCCACTGGGTACATGGGCGCCGACTTCGCCGACATCAAGCCGGGCGACACCGTCGCCGTGTGGGGCTGCGGCGGCGTCGGGCTGATGGCGCAGAAGAGCGCGATGATCATGGGCGCCGGTCGCGTGATCGCGATCGACCGCATCCCCGAGCGGCTCGCGATGGCGCGCGACATCATCGGCTCGGAGACGATCAACTACGAGGAGTCCGACAGCGTCCTCGAGGAGCTGCGGGAGTTCACGCACGGCATCGGCCCGGACTCGTGCATCGAGGCCGTCGGGATGGAGGCGCACGGCACCGGGCCGCAGTATGCCTACGACCGCGTCAAGCAGGCGCTGCACCTGGAGACCGACCGCGGCAGCGCGTTGCGCGAGGCGATCATGGCCGTGCGCAAGGGCGGCACGCTGTCGATCGTCGGCGTCTACGGGCTCATGGACAAGTTCCCGCTCGGGATCCTGATGAACAAGGGGATCACGATCCGCACGTCCCAGCAGCCCGGCCAGCGCTACATGCCGGCCATGCTCGAGCACGTGCAGAAGGGCGAGCTCGACCCGTCCTTCCTGGTCACGCACCGGATGTCCCTGGAGGACTCGCCGAAGGGCTACCAGCTGTTCAAGGACAAAGAGGACAACTGCATGCGGGCGGTGTTCAAGCCGTGAGCCTCACCCGCGACGTCGCGCCCGGCGTCCACCGCATCGAGGACGCCTACACGAACTGGTACCTGATCGAGTACGACGGGTCCTTGACCGTGGTCGACGCCGGCGTGCCGACGTCGTGGGACTCGCTGTTGAAGGCGGTCAAGGAGCTCGGGCACTCGCTGGACGACATCCGCGCGCTCGTGCTCACGCACGCGCACTTCGACCACGTCGGCTTCGCGGAGAAGGCGCGCCAGCGGCTGGACATCCCGGTCTACGCGCACCGGCGGGAGGTCGGGCTCACGCGCCACCCGACCCGCTACGACCACGAGCGGCCGCGCTCGAAGTACCTGCTCACGCAGCCGCGGGCGCTGCCGATCGTGGCGGCGCTCACGCTGAATCGCGCGTGGACGCCGAACCCGGTCGGCGACGTGACCCCGTACGAGGACGGCGACGTGCTCGACGTCCCCGGCCGTCCGCGCGTGGTGTTCTGCCCGGGCCACACGTACGGGCACTGCGCGATGCATCTGCCCGACCGCGACGCGATCCTCGTCGGCGACGCGTTCGTGACGCTCGATCCGTACACGGGCAAGCGCGGGCCGCGGGTGGTCGCGCGCGCGGCGACGGCGGACTCCGAGCAGGCCAAGCGCAGCCTCGACGCGCTCGCAGCGACCGGCGCGCGCATCGCGTTGACGGGCCACGGCGAGCCGTGGCGCAACGGGGTCGATCAGGCGGCGGAGGCGGCGAAGGCGACGCCGGTGGCGTAGGTACGCTGGCCGTGTGCTGCGGTTCGAGACGGCGATCGGCGAGTGCGCGCTGGAGTGGAGCGACGACGGGCTGACGCACGCGTACCTACCGCGGTCGTTCCCGCTCGACGAACGCCCGCGCACGGGCGGCGCCGCCACCAGCGGCTCGCCGCCCGCCACCGCGGTCTCGCCGCCCGCGTTCGTCCTTGCGGCGGCCGACGGCATCGCTGCGCTCTTCGCCGGCGAGCCGCGCGACCTGCGCGAGGTGCCGCTCGACCTCACCGGCGTCGAGGCCTTCGCGGCCGCGGTCTACGCCGCCACGCGCGCGGTCGGGCCGGGCGAGGTCTGCACGTACGGGGACCTTGCGCGGGCGGTCGGATCACCCGGCGCCGCGCAGGCCGTCGGGCGGGCGCTGGGTTCGAACCCGTTCCCGATCGTGGTCCCCTGTCACCGTGTGCTCTCATCGACGGGCGCGCTGCACGGCTTCTCGGCGCCCGGCGGGATCGTCACCAAGCGGCGGATGCTGGAGATCGAGCGTGCGCCCGGTTTCACCCAGCAATCCCTGTTCGCTTGAAGATCACGTTCCACCGAGAAGCTCGCGGCCGCTACCACTCGACCTTCACGCGCCCGGACGGCGCGGTCATGAAGCTCCGGGGCGGCTCCTACAACCAGCTCGGCGGCGGCGTGCGCGTGCCGCACGACATCGCGCACCTGATCGTCGAGCAGACGCTCGAGCTGCGCGGCGGGCTGTGGGGGACGATCGCGGTCGGCGGCCTGGTCGCCAACCTCGAGTTCATCGGGGGCAAAAGGCCGCCGCACTCGGAGAAGAAGGCGTGGGCGATCACGGACGCCGCGGGGGAGACGCTGCGTCAGTCGGAGGTGATGGTGCGCGCCGTCGCGGACGCGATCAGCGACGGCGGCTCCGTCCGGACGGGTGAGCGCTGGGCCGTGCCCGTAACGCGCGAGCAGCTGGAGCTGATGGGCTCCCAGCTGCGCAACTCCGCTGCGCGCTGGGACCAGGTGCGCGAGGGCGGGACGCTCGAGATGACCTGGCGCATCTAGGCGGTCCCGCCGCGTCGGTCGCCGCCCCAGGCGACCGGTCGCTACGCGACCGGCTCGGCCGCGCGCGCGTCGTACGCGGCGCGGGCGGCGGCGACCTGGTCCTGGTGGGACTCGGTCCACGTGACGAGCGCCTGGACCGTGGAGTGCAGGCTCTCGCCGAGCGGCGTCAGCCCGTACTCCACGCGCGGCGGCACGACCGGGTAGACCGTGCGGGTGACGAGTCCGTCGCGCTCGAGCTGGCGCAGCGTGACCGTGAGCATCCGCTGCGAGATCCCGTCGATCTCCCGGCGCAGCTCGTTGAAGCGCAGCGTCCGGCCCTCGAGCAGCGCGATCGCCAGCAGCGACCACTTGTCCGCGATCCGGTCCAGGATCTGGCGGACCTCGCAGTCCTCCCGGGTGTCCCACTGGTGAGCGTCGTTGCGGGAGGTGTCGCAGCAGGAACCGAGTGACTCTGAAGTGCCTTCTTCCATTGCTGCGGATGGTGACGCATCATGCGGCTACTTACTAGAAGTAACCGTCAAGGAGGCACCGTGACCAGATCCCGAACGCTGTTGCTGCTAGTGCTGTCGGGGGCGATCTTCCTCGAGGGCGTCGACGTCTCGATGATGGGCGTCGCGCTGCCGTCGATCCGCGAAGAGCTCGGGCTCGCCACGAGCGAGCTGCAGTGGATCGTGAGCGCGTACGTGCTCGGCTACGGCGGGTTCGTGCTGCTCGGCGGACGCGCGGCGGACCTGCTCGGCCGGCGGCGGATGTTCCTGTCCTGGATGGCGGTGTTCATCGTGTTCTCCGCCCTGGGCGGGATCGCCGACAGCGGCTGGCTGCTGATCCTCGCGCGGTTCGTCACCGGCGTGGCCGCGGGCTTCATGGCGCCGGCCGGGCTGTCGATCATCACGTCGAGTTTCGCGGAGGGCTCCGAGCGCAACCGTGCCCTGCTGATCTACGCGGGCGTGGCCGCCGCGGGCTTCTCGCTCGGCATGGTCGTCGGCGGGCTGCTGACCGCGATCGGCTGGCGCTGGGTGTTCTTCGCGCCGGTCGCGATGGCGTCGCTGCTGATGCTCGCGGCCATGCGGGTGGTGCCGCGCGACGCGGAGCGGGCGGCGGGTGCGTTCGACCTCAGCGGCGCGCTCAGCCTCACCGCGGCCATGATCCTGCTCGTGTTCACCGTCGTGCGCGCGCCCGACGTGGACGTCGCGCTGACCGTCGTCGGGCTGGTGGGCAGCGCCGCGCTGCTGGCGGCGTTCGTCGCCGTCGAGCGGCGCGCCGCCGCGCCGCTGGTGCGGCTCGGCATCCTGCGCAGCGCGTCGCTGGTGCGGGCCAACGTGGGCACGATGCTGTTCATCGGCGCCTTCGTCGCGTTCCAGTTCGTCGCCGTGCTCTACTTGCAGGAGCTGCGTGACTGGTCGCCGGTGGAGACCGGGCTCGCGCTGATGGTGCTCGGCATCGACGCCATCCTCGCGCCCACGCTCACGCCTCGGCTGGTCGAGCGCTTCGGCAAACTGCCCGTGATCGGCGCGGGGATGGTCCTCGCCGCGGTCGGCTACGGGCTCTTCCTGCCGCTCGGGCCGGACTGGACGTACCTGCAGATGCTGCCGACGATCGTGCTCGTGGGCGTCGCCTTCGCGCTGGCGTTCGGGACGCTGATGATCGTCGCGACGGACGGCATCGCCGAGCACGAGCAGGGCCTCGCGAGCGGACTGCAGTACGTGTCGCTGCAGTTCGGCGCCGCCGTCGGGTTGGCCGTGGTGGCGGCGGTCAACGTCGCCGCGACCGACGGGACCTCGGAGGCCGCGCGGCTCGACGGCTACCAGGCCGCGCTGTTCGTGCCGGTGGCCGCCGTGCTGCTCGCCCTGGCGGTGACGGCCACCGCGCTTCCGGAGTCCCGGCGAGCGTCCGTCATAGGAGCATGCTCAAGTACCTGAAGCAGCATCCGATCGCGTTGCTGGCGCTGTTCCTCTCACTCGGCGGCACGTCCTACGCCGCCAACACGGTCGTCGCGCCGCCGCCGCCCACGAACGCCGCGACGACGGCGTACGCCCAGATCTTCGCGCTGCGTCACGGCGCGCCCTACGTCGAGGTCAACCGCGCCTCCGGCATCGAGAAGGCCAACGTGCTGGTCTGGTCCGACAACACGATCTGCCTCGACGGGCTCCAGCACGAGCCGCGCAACGTGCAGGTGACGCCCGGCGACTGGGCGCGCAACCCGACCGTCTGGATCCGGCCGGCGAGCGGGCCGTGCGCCGGCAAGCAGGTCCGGATCACGCTCAACTCCGTCGACGGCTCCTACCCGTACTACCACCAGTTCTTCGTGACGGTGCAGTCGTGAGGCGCGTTCTGCTGATCGCGGCCGCGGGCGTGACGCTCGCCGCCGCCGCGCCCGCGCAGGCCGACTGGACGCCCGGGGTCACGGACCTGCAGACCGTGGCCGCGATGGACCCCGTCCACGACGTCGCCGTCGACGACGCGGGCAACGCCCTCACGGTGTGGGAGGCGCCCCTCACCGGGCGAACCGCCATCCGCGTGCGCCGCTACGACGCCGCGGCCGGTGTGTGGGAGACGACCGTGCGCGAGCTGTCGGTCGCGAGCTCGAACAACATGAGCCCGCTCGTCGGCATGGACCGCGCCGGCAACGCGCTCGCGCTGTGGGCGCAGGCGGTCAACGGCCAGCGCGTGCTCAAGGCGCGCCGGTTCGACCGCTCGACCGGCACGTGGGAGACCGCGAGCGCGACGCTCTCGAGCGCGGACGAGAACGCCACGCAGCCGGCGCTCACGTTCGAGGCCGATGGTGACGCGCTCGCCGTCTGGACTGCGAGCGGCGTGGTCCGCTCCCGCCGCTACGACGCCGTCGCCGGCGCCTGGGAGTCCGCGTCCACCGCGCTGTCCTCGGATGCGGGCGACGCCTACCAGCCCGCCGCGGTCGTCGACGACAGCGGGAACGCCACCGTGGCCTGGCAGGCCCCGGACGGAATCGAGGTCAAGCGCTACGACGCCGCCAAGGACCGCTGGCCGGCCACGCCCACGCGTCTCTCGGTCCCGGGCGAGTCCTCGTCCGGCGTGGCGCTGGGCGTCGACGCCGCCGGGCGCGTGCAGGCGACCTGGGGCGCGTCCGAGGCGGGCGGGACGTTCGTGCAGTCACGCCGGTTCGAGGGCGGCACGTGGGGCGCGCCGACCCCGCTGACCCCGCGCAACGGGATCGCCCACGCGCCGCAGCTGGCGGTCACGCCGGACGGCCGGGCGACCGTCGCGTGGTTCGCCCAGGGCGACGGCAAGTTCGTCGTCCGCGCGCGCACCTTCGACGGCAGCCGCTGGGACGCACCGACGAACCTGTCGACGCCGGGGGCCAACGCGCTCTCGCACCAGCTCGGCGCGGACGCGTCCGGTCGCGCGATCGTCGTCTGGCGCAAGCCCGGCCAACCGACCACGGTCGAGAGCCGCCGGTTCGACGGCACGACGTGGGAGCCTGGCCCGGTCGTGCTGTCCGAGACCACGACCGCGCAGGAGCCTGAGCTCGGCGTCGCCCCCAGCGGTCACGCGTTCGTGGTGTGGCACCGGCCGTCCGGCTCGAACGTGACGCTCCAGGCCCGCCGCTACGCACTGCCGCCGGTGATCGCACCGCCGACCGGTGACGCGCCGGGCGGCGGCGTGCCGACGACGCCGGCCGACCCCGGCGCGCCGACGTCCGGCGGTCCGGCGCCGACCACGCCCGGCAACCCCGTGCCCGGCGACGGCGCGCCGACCGCTCCGGGCGGCCCGGCCCCGGCCGGTGGAGGGGGGCAGCCGCCGGTCGAGTCGCCTGGGATCAGCGGCGGCGCCGACGAGGGCCGGACGGCCGGTGGGCTCGTGGGTGGCGCCCAGGCGCCCGCCGGCGCGCCGGTGCCGCCGGTGACGCCCCGCGCGTCCGTGCCGGACGCGCCCGAGATCACGCGGCTGCGCGTGCGCGAGAAGCTCGAGCTGAACCTGTCCGCGCCCGCGCGGCTGCGGGTCACGATCGAGCGCCAGACCGGCAACGGGTGGCGTCTGCGGCCGGGCGTCCTCGACCTGCCCGCGGTGCAGCGCGGCACCGTGCGCATCAGCCTCAGCCGCTTCAAGCTCCGCGCCGGCCGCTACCGCGTGACGGTGGTCGCCGGCGGGCGCACGACGGCCCGCACGACGTTCCGCGTCGCCGGGTAAGGGGGCGGATCAGGGTCGTCACTGAGGTCAGGCGGGCGCGCGTGGCGGATCGTCAGGGGCATGCCTCCCCAGCATCGCTCCGCCCTCGCCCGCCTGGCCGCTGAGCGCGGCCGCTACGAACAGCTCGTCGTGACCCGCTTCGGCGGGACGCTCAGCCGCGAGGACGCCGAGGACATCGTGTCCGACGCGCTCCTCGCGGTGGCCGGAAAGGTCCCGCCGGGCGCGGGGCGCGCGTGGTTCGCGCGCGTCGTGCTCAACCGCGCGGAGGACTTCCGCCGCGCGCGCGACGGCCGCCGCTCGCCGCGCGCGTTCGTGGAGCTCGACGAGCAGCTCGCCGCGACACCCGAGGACGACGGCTTCGACCGCGCGCTCGCGCACCGCACCGTCCACCGCGCGCTGCGGCGGCTGCCCGCCGAGTACGGCACGCTCATCCGCCGTCGCCACCTGCACGGCGCGTCGCGGCGGGAGATCGCCACGGCGCTGAACCTCTCGCTGCACCAGTACGAGAAGCGCCACGCGCTCGCGTGGGGCGCCCTCCTGCACCTCGTCGCCAGCGACGAACCGACGGCCCGTTGCCGGCCGGTGCGCCGCTCCCGCACCTACGCCGAAGCGCATCTCGTCGAATGCCTGAATTGCCGGCTCGCGCTGCGCTTTGCCTGAAAGTGGGTACATCGTGAGCAATGGGACTTGCGCTGCGGATCCTCGTCCTCGCCGCCTGGGTCGCGGCCGTGTGGGTCGTCCTCCTGGAGCTGCAGTCCGCGGGCGCATGGCTCTCGCTGCTGGTCGGTACGGTCGTCGTCGGGGCGCTGGTCGGGCGCTGGTGGGCGCTGCTGGCGCCGGTCGCCCTCGCCGTCGTCTGGACGATCGCCGGCACGCTCGCGCCCGACGGCAGTGACGACTGGAACTTCGCGAGCTACGCGACGGTGGGCGCGATCGCCGCCGTGGTGTTCGCGCTCGCGATGGCGATCGGCGTCGGAGTGCACCAGCTGATCGCGCGCCGACCGGCCACGCCGGGCGCCGCGCGCCGCTGAGTCGCCCGCCCGCGGAGCTCCGACACGCCGCGCGTCGGCGTGCCGTACCTCGCGCGTCAGACCAGGCATCTATTGTGCTAGGTTCATAGCACAATGATTGAGTTCCACCTCGACGGCGGCTCCGGCCTCTCGCCGTACCAGCAGATCGTCCGGCAGGTCCGGCACGCGTTGCGCCTGGGCCTGCTGAGCGAGGGGGACCAGCTCCCGACGGTCAAGGACGTCGTGGCCGCGCTGGCCATCAACCCCAACACGGTGCTCAAGGCCTATCGGGAGCTCGAGCACGAGGGCCTGGTCGCCGCGCGCCCCGGCGTCGGCACGTTCGTCACCCGCACGCTGGCCGACACGACGCTCGCGGCCCACGGCCCGCTGCGTCAGGAGCTGCGCCGTTGGTTGGGCAAGGCCCGCAACGCCGGCCTCGACGACGAGAGCATCGAGGCGCTGTTCCAGACCACGTTTCGAAGTGAGATGAGGGAGGTCGCATGAGCACCGTCCTCCGGGCCGTCGGTCTGGGCAAGACGTACGGGCGCCGCGCCGCGCTCGACGACTGCACGCTGGACATCCCCGCGGGCCGCGTGGTCGGCCTCGTCGGGCCGAACGGCGCGGGCAAGTCGACGCTGCTCAACCTTGCGGTCGGGATGCTCGCGCCCACGAGCGGCACGATCGAGGTGCTCGGCGGCACGCCTCCGGAGCACCTGGCCAAGGTCGGCTACGTCGCACAGGACACGCCGACCTACGCGCACCTGACGGTCGCCGATCATCTCGCGCTCGGCGAGCACCTGAACCCGGCGTGGGACGCCGACCTCGCGCGGCGCCGGATCGAGCGCCTGGGCCTCGATCCGCGCCAGCGCGCCCGCAAGCTCTCGGGCGGCCAGCGCGCGCAGCTCGCGCTCACGCTCGGGATCGCCAAGCGGCCTGAGCTGCTGATCCTCGACGAGCCGGTCGCTTCGCTGGACCCGCTCGCGCGGCGGGAGTTCCTGCAGGACCTGATGGAGGCGGTGGCCGAGCAGGAGCTCAGCGTGATCCTGTCCTCGCACCTCGTGTCCGACCTCGAGCGCGTGTGCGACCACCTGATCGTGCTGGTGGCGAGCCGCGTGCGGCTCGCGGGCGATCTCGACGACATCGTGTCCGGGCACGTCCGCGTGTCGGGGCCGCGCGACGCCGGGCACCCGGGCGAGCTCGTCACCGCGAGCCACACCGACGTGCAGTCGACCTACGTCGTCCGCTACGACGGGCCGATCGCCGACCCGACCTGGAACGTCGGCCACCTCAGCCTCGAGGACATCGTGCTGGCGTACATGGAGCAGCGCCGCGAGCCCGCGGTGCGGGAGCTGGAGTCGGTCCGATGATCTGGCTCAGCTGGCGCCAGTTCCGCTTTCCCGCGTCGGTGATCGTGACGGCCGCGGGGCTGCTGGCGCTCGCGCTGCTCGCGGTCGGGCTGCCCGACGAGGCGCTGAACCTGTTCGAGGCCGAGCGCACGCACATCCAGGTCTACACGATCGCCACGCTCGCGATGTTGCTGCTTCCGGCGGTCATCGGCATGTTCTGGGGCGCGCCGCTCGTGGCGCGCGAGCTGGAGGCCGGCACGCACCGGCTGGTGTGGAACCAGAGCGTCAGCCGCAGCCGCTGGCTGGCCACCAAGCTGGCGCTGATCGGCGGCGCGGCCGCGCTGGTCGCCGGCGCCCTCGGCCTGCTGCTCACGTGGTGGGCCGAAGCCGTCCACGCGGCGCAGGTGTCCGGCCAGGAGGCGCAGGGCATCGCGGGCGCGCTGCGGATGGAGCCGATCATGTTCGCCTCGCGCGGGATCGTCCCGATCGGCTACGCGCTGTTCGCCTTCGCCCTCGGCGTCACCGCCGGGACGCTCATCCGCCGCACCGTGCCGGCGATGGCGGTCACCGCGGCCGTCTTCGCGCTCGTGCAGTTCGCGGTCCCGCCGTTCGTCCGCGCCCACCTGGGCCCGACGACCCGGACCGTCACCGTCACCCCCGAGAACCTCGGCGGGTTCTTGATCGCCGGCAAGGGCGGCCCGGTCGTGGAGATGCGGGTCCGCACGACCGAGCCCGGCGCGTGGATGATCGCCAACGAGACCGTCGCGCCCCCCGGCCAGGCCGGCTTCCCGTCGTTCCTGACCTCCTGCGTGCGTCCGGACGCGAAGCGGATGAAGCCGATCGCCGATCCCGCCTGCTTCCAGCGGCTCGCCGACCTCGGGTACCGCCAGCGCGTGGTGTTCCAGCCCGCCTCGCGGTATTGGACGCTGCAGGCGATCGAGCTGGCCGGGTTCACCGCGCTCGCCGCCGGCCTTTTCGGCCTCACCGCCTTCTGGGTCAGGCGGCGCGTGTAGCGATGCCCGGGTAGTCGAGCACGAGCCCGCACGCGTCGTAGACGAGCTCGCACTGCAGGTCCGGCGACCAGTAGTCGAAGCGCGCGCGCCCGGCCGCGTCGTCGGGCAGGCGCGTGTAGCGCTGCTCGAGCCGCTCGACGGTGAGCGACGAGAACCGCACCCAGGCCGCGGGCGCTTCGGCCGACTCCCCGACGGCGAGCGCGAGCCGGTGCACCGGGAACGCGTTGGTGAACGCCGAGGACTCCAGGTCGACGTCGAAGATGCCGTCCAGGTGCGGCGCGGGACCGCCGTCGATGTGCCAGGCGCCGTCGCCGTCGGCGAGCAGGTGCAACTCACGGCCGAAGCTCGCCACGCGCGCGCTGCGGGTCACCCATTCGGGGGAGAGGTCGATCGCGTACTGGACGGCGAACCCGTCGCCGTCCTCGATCGCCGCGGTCGCGCCCTCGACCGTCCAGCGCGGCTCGATGAACACCACCTCGAAGCCTTCGCGCAGGTCCTTGTGGCGCCAGGCGACCTGGCGGGGCGGGTCGGTGAACGTCATGGAGGGATGGTCTCGGAAACGCCACATCCGTTACGGATGGCGCTGGCTGGACACCTTTTGGACGATTGTCGTACGCAAGTCGGCCAACTTCAGCTTGACCGGTTGCTCAGGTCCGGCTAGTTTCGGCCCACCATGAACGCCGGGCTGTCCACCTCGCCTCATCAGTATTCGGTACCGCAGGTGCGCGAAGTCGCGCCTCCCGCCAAGCCGGAAGCCGAGCCGCGCCGGCCGCTCACGCAGCGTGAGCTGGTCGCCATGTCGCTGCTCGCCTGCCCGGATCGCGGGGGCGTCGCCAAGCGCATTTGACGCTTCCGGATCATCCCACGGGCGCCGCGGCGATCGCGCGCTCGACGTCCTCGACGTCGATCGGGCGGGCCTGCTCGCGCAGCAGCCGCCGCAGCCGTGGACCGATCCGCGTCGGGCCGTCCGAGGCGACCGGCGTCCTCGCCTGCCCGGCGAGCACGCGCATGACGTGCTCGACCTCGACGCTGTCCGCGCCCTCGCGCGCGGCCTCCGAGCGCGCCAGCGCCAGCACGCGCAGCATCCGCGGCGTGTAGGTCGGCGGCTCGATCGTCAACCCGCGGTAGCGCCGGTGCGCGGCCTGCCGGGAGATGCCGACCTCGCGCGCGATCGCGGCGAAGCTCTCGCCCTGGTCGAGGGCGCGGCGGACCTGCTCGTGCTCGTAGGTGTCGAGTGCGGCGCGCAGGTGGGTGAGCGCGTTCAGGGCGTCGAGCGGGTCCGAAGCGGTGAGCGCGCGCTGCAGCTCGGTGAGGATCCGTGCGGCGGTGGACATCAGGGCGCCCAGGGTCGCCGCCGCCGGGCGACCCTTCCAGCCGCGCCGTCGGCGCGGCAACGTCTGCGCGCGGACGTCCGAGCTACGCGGGCGTGCCGCCGAGGACCTTGATCGTCTCGCCGGCGATGTAGCTGGACTCCTGCGAGGCGAGGAACACGTAGGCGGGGGAGAGCTCGACGGGCTGCGCCGCACGCTTGATCGGGGCCTGCTCGCCGAAGGAGGCGACCTTGTCCGGCGGCATCGTCGCCGGGATCAGCGGGGTCCACACCGGGCCGGGCGCGACGCCGTTGACGCGGATGCCCTGCTCGATCAACAGCTGGCCGAGGTTCTTGGTGAAGTTGACGATCGCACCCTTGGTGGCGGCGTAGGCCAGCAGGTTCGGCGAGGGCTGGAACGCCTGCTCGGAGGCGGTGTTGATGATCGCCGAGCCGGGCTCCATGTGCTTGAGCGCGGCCTTGGTGGTGCGGAAGAACGAGATGATGTTCGTGTTGAACGTGCGGACGATCTCCTCGTCGCTGAGGTCGTCGAGGCCCTCGTGCGACATCTGGAACGCCACGTTGTTGACCAGGATGTCGATGCCACCGAGCTCGGCCACGGTGCGCTCGACGATCTCCGTGCAAAAGCTCGCGTCGGTGAGGTCCCCCGCCAGGGCCAGGCCCTTGCGGCCCGCGTCCTTGACGACGGCGAGCGTCTGCGTCGCGTCGGACTCCTCCTCAGGCAGGTGCGTGATGACGACGTCCGCGCCCTCACGCGCGAACGCGAGCGCCACCGCCCGGCCGATGCCCGAGTCGCCGCCCGTGATCAGCGCCTTGCGTCCCTCCAGCCGGCCGCTGCCGCGGTAGCTGTCCTCGCCGTAGTCGGGCTTCGGCGTCATGTCGGACTCCAGGCCCGGATGCTCGAGCTGCTGCTCGGGCTGCTCGGGCTGCGGGAACTGCGTGGTGGGGTCCTGCTTGGTGGTCTGATCCTGGGCCATGTGGGGAGGCTGCCCCCATGGAGCACCGCACCCTGGGAATCAGCGGCTGCGTCGTCTCGACGCTGACGCTGGGCACGATGACCTTCGGCCACGAGACCGACGAGGCGGGCGCGCACGCGCAGCTCGACGCGTTCGTCGCGGCCGGCGGCAACTTGATCGACACCGCGGACGTCTACACGCGCGGCGCGTCGGAGGAGATCATCGGCCGCTGGCTCGCGAGCCGCCCCGAAGCGCGCGACCGCGTCGTGCTGGCGACCAAGGGCCGCTTCCCGATGGGCGAAGACGCCAACGACGTCGGCCTCTCGCGCCGCCACCTGAGCCGTGCGCTCGACGCTTCGCTCCAGCGCCTGCAGGTCGACGCGGTGGATCTCTACCAGGTGCACGCCTGGGACCCGCTCACGCCCCTGGAGGAGACGTGGAGCTTCCTCGACGACGCCGTGCGCGCGGGCCGGGTCCGCTACCTCGGGCTGTCCAACTACGCGGGCTGGCAGGTACAGAAGGTCGCGGACCTGGCGGCGTTCCGTGGCCTCGCCCGCCCGGTCACGCTGCAGCCGCAGTACAACCTCCTCGTCCGCGAGATCGAGTGGGAGATCATCCCCGCATGTGCGGAGAACGGGCTCGGGTTGCTGCCGTGGTCGCCGCTCGGCGGCGGCTGGCTGACCGGCAAGTACACGCGCGAAGAGCGGCCGAGCGGCGCGACGCGGCTGGGGGAGGACCCGAACCGCGGTGTCGAGGCCTACGACCGCCGCAGCACCCAGCAGCGCACGTGGGACGTGATCGACGCGGTCCAGCGGATCGCCGGCGAGCGCGGTGCCTCGATGGCCCAGGTCGCGCTCGCCTGGCTCGTCGACCGCCCGCGGGTCACGTCCGTGATCCTCGGCGCGCGCACGATCGAGCAGCTCGAGGACAACCTCGGCGCCGCCGGACTGCACCTGACGGCCGAGGAGACCGAGCGCTTGAACGCCGCCAGCGACCCCGCGCCCGCCGACTACCCCTACGGCGGCCCGGGCGTCGAGCAGCGTACGCGGACCCTGTGAGTGGGTAGCGCCCGCGCATGCCTCCCGTCGCCAGGACCATCGCCGGCGGCGCCGCGGCCGGGCTCGCCGGAGCCGCGGCCATGGCGCTCACCGCACGCCTCGAACAGCTCTTCACGCACCGCCCGTCGTCGTTCGTGCCGGCCAAGACGCTCGCGCACCTGCTGCGGCTGTCCAAGCCTGACGACGAGCGGATCGCACGCAATCTGGCGATGCACTTCGGGACGGGCGCGCTCGCGGGTGTGCTGCGCGGGACGATGAGCGCCGCGAACCTGCGCGGGCCGTGGGCGTCGGCGATGCACACCCACCTGCGGCTGAGCATCGACCAGATGCTCGAGAACGCGACCGGCGTGGGCGCGCCGCCGTGGACGTGGCCGCGCGACGAGCTGGTGATCGACGTGGCGCACAAGGCGGTCTTCTCGTTCACGACGGGCGCGATCACGGACCGGCTGATCGCGCCCGCGCCCGGTAGCTCGGCGCGGCGGCGGGCACTTGGCGCGCGGCTCAAGGGCCGAGCTTGACCCGCTGCGCCGAGGACCTCGACGGTCCGCTCGCGGCCGCGCGCCCGTAGGAAATCGTGCAGGCTGGGTAGGGCGGGGGCATGGCCAGCCTTCCCCAGCCCCGCGGACCCGTCAGCGAGGCGCTGTTCGCAGCGCTCCGCCAGTCGCCCACCCCGCTCGCGCTGCCCGAAGCGCCGTTCGCGTTCGAGGACCTGCAGCTCGCGCTCTACTGCTGTTACGAGCTGCACTATCGCGGCTTCGAGGGTGTCGACGACGCGTGGGAGTGGGACCCCGGCCTGCTCGCGTTCCGCGCCGTGCTCGAACGCGAGTTCGAGGCCGACGTGCACGAGCTCGCCGGCACGCCCGGTGAGCCGCCGGAGCCCGACCGCATCGACGTCGAGATCCGCGAGCTGATGCAGTCCGACGACGCCCCGTCGGTCTCGACCTTCATCGAGCGCGAGGCCACGCGCGAGCACGTGCTCGAGTTCCTGATCCACCGCTCGGCCTACCAGCTCAAGGAGGCCGACCCGCACTCGTGGGCGATCCCGCGCCTGCACGGCGTGCCGAAGGCGGCGCTGGTGGAGATCCAGGCCGACGAGTACGGCGAGGGCCGGCCCGATCAGGTGCACGCGCAGCTGTTCGCGCGCTCGATGGAGGCGCTGGAGCTCGACTCGACGTACGGCGCCTACCTCGACAAGATCCCCGGGGTGACGCTCGCCACCGTGAACCTGATGTCCTGGATGGGCCTGCACCGGCGCCGCCGCGGCGGAATCGTCGGGCACCTCGCGCTGTTCGAGATGACGTCCTCGGTGCCCAACCGCCGCTACGGCTCGGGCCTGCGCCGGCTCGGCTGGGACAGCGAGGACGCGGTCGCGTTCTTCGATGTCCACGTGGTCGCCGACGCCGTGCACGAGAGCATCGCGGCCGTCGACCTCGCGGGCGGACTCGCGCGCCAGGACCGCCGGCTGGGCGCCGACGTGCTGTGGGGCGCGCGGGCGCTGATGGCGGTCGACGGGCGCTGGGCGCGGCACATGATGGAGCGCTGGGAGGCTGGGGAGTCGTCTCTGTATGACGGCGGCGTGCTCGCGGCACAGTGAGAGAGCTCTTCGATTCGGTTGAGCCGCTGACGGTCGGGCTCGAGGAGGAGGTCATGCTCCTCGACCCGGTCACGTTCGACCTCGCACCGATCGGCACGCGGATCCCGAGCGCGAAGCTGGAGCTGCCCGCGGCGCAGGTGGAGCTCGACACGCCGCCCGCCGCCACGGTGGGGGAGGCGATCGCGGCGCTCGCCGAGGGCCGGCGGGAGCTGGCCGCAGCGTGCGGCGATCTCGCCCGCCCGGCCGTCGCCGCGGTGCACCCGTTCACGGCGCCGCTCGGCGAGCTCAACGCGGGCGAGCGCTACGACGCCATCCTCGCCCGCTACGGGGACGTCGCGCGCACCCAGCTGGTGAGCGCGCTGCAGGTGCACGTCGCGATCGGGTCGGCCGAGCGGTCGCTGGAGGTCTACAACGCACTGCGCTCGCACCTGCCGGAGCTGGCGGCGCTGGCCGCGAACGCGCCGTTCCTCGCCGGCCGGGACACCGGCTTCGCGTCGGTGCGCCCGCTGATCGGCGGGCTGCTCCCGCGCCAGAACGTCCCGCCCGCGTTCGCCTCCTGGGACGAGTACGAGGAGGCGCTGCGGTGGGTCAAGGACCCCGGCTCGTGGTGGTGGGAGCTGCGTCCGCATCCGAAGTTCGGGACGCTCGAGATCCGCGTGTGCGACGCGCAGACGACGCTCGAGGAGGCGGCCGCCGTCGCCGCCTACGCGCACGCGCTGGTCGGATGGCTCGCTGAGCGCGACGACCTGGAGACGGTGACGTCGTGGAAGATCGCCGAGAACCGCTGGGCGGCGCTGCGGCACGGCGTCGAGGCGACGTTCACGGACCTGCGGACCGGGGAGGAGCGCCCGGTGCGCGACATCCTGCTCGAGCGCGTGGAGACGCTCGCCCCGGTGGCCGAGCGGCTCGGCTGCGCCGACGAGCTGGCGCTGGCGCCGCGCCTGGTGGTGCGCAACGGCGCGCTGCGTCAGCGCGAGGTCGGGGTGGAGGGCGCCGCGAGCTGGCTCGCGGAGCGCTTCCTCACTCCCGTCCGTTCTCCAGCGCGCCCGGCGCTCGGAACCGGATGACGTTGTGCGTGCCATCGCAGAACGGCCGCATCCGTGACTTGCCGCAGCGGCAGAGCGCGATCGTCTTCTCGCGGCCCGGGTCGATGACGTTGCCGTCCTGATCGACGATCTGGACGTCCCCGCGCAGCATCAGCGGGCCGTCGCGGTAGACGGTGATCGAAGGGTCACTCACGCGCTGGCCTTTCCTCGGGCGACGACGATCTCCTCGTCCTGCTGGTCGCTCACGGCCTGCATGAGCGGGCCGAGCGGGCCGCGCTCGCTGGCGGCGATGTCCGCCTGCAGGCCACCGGCGGCGTAGGCGCGCAGCGTCGTGGGCGTGCCGCAGATCTCGGAGTGCACGAGCAGCAGTGTGCCGCCCGGCGCCAGGTGGCGGGGCGCCTCGGAGATGATGCGGTCGAGCACGACGCGGCCGTCCGGGCCGGCCTGCCAGGCGCGCGCCGCACCCCGGCTGGGCGGCGCTCCGCCCGGCACGTAGGGCGGGTTGGCGATGATCAGGTCGAAGCGCTCGTCCCCGACCGCCGCGAACAGGTCGCCGCGGTGGGCGGTGATCGGCACGCCGTTCAGGCGCGCGTTCACGCGCGCGCAGAAGACGGCGCGGCGCGAGACGTCGACGGTCGTGAGGTGGGCGCCGTGCGTGCGGGCGGCGACGATCCCCGCGAGCGCCGGGCCGGCGCACAGCTCGAGGATCCGCGCGTGCAGCCGGACGGGCTCGCGGGCGGCCGTGCGGGCCAGAAGCCAGGTGTCCGAGCGCGGCTTGAACACGCCCGGAAGCGCGATCCCGCGCGCGGGCTGGTGCCTGATGAGCATCGGCTCGCCGCCTACCCGGATCGTGGCGCTCGAATGACGGGGCGTCATGCGTCTAACCACGACGTGCGCGGAGCGCGCCCGCTGGGCAGCACGGCGGCGATGCGGTTCCGTCCCGGAGCGAAGCTCGACGCCGGCCAGGTGCAGGATCGCCGCGGCATGGGCGGCGGGCGCGGCGTCGCGGTCGGCGGCGGCGTCGGGACGATCCTCGTGGTCGTCGTGATGGCGCTGCTCGGCGTCAACGTCCCCGTCGTCGGTGGCACCGACTCGCTGCCGCTCGACAGCGGCAGCAACGAGCAGCTGTCGGCGAGCTGCCGCACCGGCGCGGACGCCAACCAGAACGAGGACTGCCGCATCGTCGGCGTCGTCAACTCGGTGCAGGCGTACTGGACCGACAACCTCGGCGGCTACCGCCAGGCGCCGACGAACTTCTTCTCCGGGTCCACCCAGACCGGGTGTGGCGGCGCGACGTCAGCGGTCGGCCCGTTCTACTGCCCGGCCGACCAGCAGATCTACATCGACCTGAGCTTCTACGACGACCTCCGTTCGAGGTTCGGCGCGCGCGGCGGGCCGTTCGCGGAGGCGTACGTGATCGCCCACGAGTACGGGCATCACGTCCAGCACCTGCTGGGGGCGGACGAGCGCGTCGGGAACGACCGTGAGGGCGAGACGTCCGGCTCGGTCCGGCTGGAGCTGCAGGCCGACTGCTACGCGGGCGTGTGGGCGGCCAACGCCGTCGAGACCGGCTTCATCGAGGAGCTCACGCAGCAGGACATCGCGGACGGCCTGGACGCGGCGGCCGCCGTCGGCGACGACCGCATCCAGCAGCGCTCCACCGGCCGCGTCGACCGCGAGTCCTGGACCCACGGCTCCGCCGCCTCCCGCCAGAAGTGGTTCAACACCGGCTACCGTGCCGGCGATCCCCGCCGGTGCGACACCTTCGCCACGAATGACCTCTGACCCGCGAGTGACGATCGTCGTCGCCACGCGCGACCGGCACGACGTCCTGCGCGACAGCCTCGCGCGGCACTCCGTGCCCGCGATCGTGGTGGACAACGCCTCGCGCGAGCCGATCCCGGACGCGATCCGGCTCGAGCGCAACCTGGGCGGCGCGGGGCGCAACGTGGGGGTGGAGGCCGCTTCGACGCCGTACGTCGCCCTGACGGACGACGACGCGTGGTGGGCCCACGGGGCGCTGGAGCGCGCGGTCGCCGTGCTCGACGCGCATCCGCGGCTGGCGCTCGTTCAGGCGCGCGTGCTCGTGGGGCCGGACGAGCGACTGGACCCGACGTGCGCGGAGATGGCTCGCTCGCCCCTGCGCGGGGAGCCGGACCAGCCGGGACACGCGATCCTGGGGTTCGTGGCGTGCGCCGTGGTCGTGCGGCGGGACGCGTTCCTGTCGGTGGGCGGCTTCTCCGAGCGGCTCCACGTCGGCGGGGAGGAGGCGCTGCTCGCGGGCGACCTGGTCGCGGCCGGGTGGCAGCTGTCCTACGTGCCTTCGGTCGTCGCGCATCACTGCCCTCCGGAGACCTCGCGGGACCGACCGGAGCGGCGCGAAGTGGTGTTGCGGAACGCGCTGTGGATGCATTGGCTGCGCCGCCCGGCACGGATCGCGGCGGTTCGCACCGCCGCCACGTTGGCGGGCGCGCCGCGCGAGCCGGCCACCGTGCGCGCAGCGGCCCGTGCTCTTGCCGGCGTGCCCTGGGTCCTGCGGGAGCGGCGCGTTTCACCCGCGCGGGTAGAGGCGATGCGGCGGTTGTTGGACGAGGCCGCGTAGTACGGCTCACCGAGGGGGGAAGGGAGCGGCGTTTCCGCCGCGCGCCCGGGCTCAGCGCCTCCGAGCCCCGCGCGGCGCGTACATCGCCGTGCTGCGTACCGTCAAGTTACGGGCTACGGAGACCACGTGGGCGAAGTGGTCGTTTCGTCCCGGTCGGAGTCCGAAACGATCACATGCAGTCTCAATCGCGCTCCGGCCCACCCAAGCCAGCGCGTGATCGCTTCCACGAGATCCGCAAGACGTGGGCGGAGATGGTGGCGCGGGCGCGCGGCGGAAACGCCAGTCATTTCCCCCTCGGTGGCGCCGTTCACGCGGCCTGTGCGACGAACGCGACCGCGGTCCCCCACGGATCGCGCACCAGAAACCCGCCGTCCAGCTCCGAGGCGACGTCCACACGCGCACGCACCGCGTCCAACTCGTCGGCCGGCAACTCCACCGTCCACCACCGCAACCCGACGGTGTGCTCCGGAGCGGGCCCCACGCCACGCCCGCGCCAGACGTTGAATCCGAGGTGGTGGTGGTACCCGCCCGCGCTCACGAACGCGGCGGACCCCAGGTTCGCCTGCCCCTCGAATCCGAGCACGTCCCGGTAGAACGCCAACCCCTGGTCGACGTCGCCGACGTGCAGGTGCAGATGGCCCATGCGCAGGCCCGGACCGACGAATGACGCCGGCGCCTCGCCCTCGATGGTCGAGAGCAACGCGCGAAAGTCGAGCGGCGCCGGCCCGCGCGAGTACCCGAGGTCCTTCGGCCACTCGGTCTTCTCGCGGTCCGCCGCGAGCTCGATGCCGTTGCCGTCCGGGTCGGGCAGGTAGATCGCCTCGTGCGTGCGGTGGTCGGAGGCGCCCTCGATCGGCGTCTCGGTCAAAGACAGGCGCACGGCGGCGCGGGCGAGCTCCTCGCGGGAGGGGTACAGCAGCGCGTAGTGGTAGAGGCCGGCGTGGCGTCCGGCGGGACGCGCGGCCGGGTCCTCGTAGAGCTCGATCACCGGCACCTCGCCGTCGCCGAGTGAAGCCCGGCCGACGTCCTGAGCATGGACGCGCAGGCCGAGGGAGCGCTGGTACCAGGCGACGGAGCGGTCGAGGTCCGAGACGGTCAGGTGGACCGCGCCGAGCGTGAGCGTGGCGGGGAGCGTCGGGGTCTGGGGAGTCGCGGTCATGGCGTTAGCATCGCGCGACGCGGGCCCGTTTCCCATGGCACTCCCGCGCCGATCCATGGACTTTCGCGAGCTCGCCGTCGACCGCCTTCCCGCTTCGCTGCAGGTGGTGACGCTCGCCGGCGCCGCGTTCGGAGACGCGGTTGAGCGCGGCGCCCGCCCGCCGCACCGGCACGACTATCACGAGCTGTTGTGGACGAGCCGCGGCAGCGGCTGGCACTCGGTCGACGGGGAGCGGCTTCCGGTGGAGCCGCACACGGTGACCGTGATCGGACGCGGCCGCGTGCACGTGTTCGAGCGGGCGGTCGGGCTGCACGGGGCGGTCGTGCGCTTCGAGCCCGAGCTGATCCTGGACGCGCCGGCGTGGCTCGTCGGCGGCCAGGGCGCGATCACCGTCGAGGTGCCGCCGTCGGAGACCGCGGCGCTGGAGGCGACGATCGCGTCGCTGCACGCCGAGGCCGACCGACCCGCGGACGCGCGCAGCGGGCCGATCGTCCGTCACCTGCTCTCAGCGCTGCTGCTGTGGGTGGAGCGCTGGTATGACGCGGCGCGCACCGAGCGCCCCGACGAAGCGGGCCTGTACCGCCGCTTCGTCGAGACGCTCGAGCAGGAGTTCTCCCACCATCACGACGCGGCGTGGTATGCCGACGCGCTGGGGGTTCCGGCAAGCGCACTTGCACGTGCGTTGGGGGACGTCACCGGCCGGACAACCAAGCAGCTGATCGGTGATCGGGTGATGCTGGAAGCGGCTCGTTTGCTGCGGTTCAGCGACCTCACGGTCGGGGAGATCGCCCATCGCACCGGATTCGAGGATCAGCTCTACTTCTCTCGCGCGTTCAAGCGGCGCTACGGTGATGCACCGACGCCATATCGCGATCTTCACCGTCATCCCTCGAACGCCTGACACCGTGGACGTAGACCACGCAGCGGAGAATTTGTCCAGATGAGCCAAACCACCATCCACGTCGAGCCCGACAACCGCGGGGCCTGGCTCGTGCGCCACGATGCCGAGCGCGTCTCCGAGCACATGACGGCGACGGAGGCCGAGCGCGCCGCGTTCCAGGCCGCGCGGCGCTTCAGCGCGACCAGCGTGCTGATGCACGATCGCTACCGGCGCACGCGCGAGATCGCCGTCTCGGCGCGCTCATAGCGCAGCGAGCAGCACGATCGCGGCGCCCGCCGCGGTGATGGCCAGGGCCAGGGGCAGGACGACCAGCGGTAGGCGCCGTCGGCGGCGCGTGGCCTGACGCCCCGGCTCGAGGACGCTCAGACGGGGTGGAGAGATGCGGCGTTCGAACAAGATTCAGGCGATCCTAGGCGGGCGCGACGACGGAGTGAACTGGCGGACCGACCAGTCATTCCCGTACGGCGTCCGCGCTATGCGGGATCAGTGCCCGACGCGCGCCGCCCGGATGCGCTGCCGCGCCTCGCCGTAACGCACCACTTCATAGGTTGTCAACGCGACGAGCACGGCCAGCAAGATGGCGAGCGTCGCGACGCCCGCGACGTTCGTCGCCATCGGGATCAGCGCGAGGCACACCGCCGCCGTCACGACGCGCGGCACGTTGACCGAGCGCACGTTGCGCAGCCGGAACGCGATGTGCGCGAGCAGGTACAGCGCGAGCCCGCCGCACAGCGCGACCGCCGGCATGTCCTTGAGCGGGTGGCTCGTGTGCTCGACCACCTTCTTGACGCCGAGTGCGAACAGCACGATCCCGGCGATCATCGGCAGGTGCAGCAGCGCGTACGAGTCGCGCGCGAGCTTGAGCTGCTCAAGGCCGGTCGCCTCCAGGAACCGATGCTCGGCGACGACCGCCACGACGTCGAAGTACAGCCACCACAGCACGCACACGATGCCGACGGCGAGCACGCCGGCCAGAATCACCTCACGCGTCAGCTCGACGTCCTCGGCCCCGACGCCGATGGCCACGATCGACTCGCCGAGCGCGATGATCAGCACCAGCCCGAACCGCTCCGCGAAGTGGCCCGCGTGCACGTGCCAGCCCTCCACGCCGCGGCTCAGCACGATCCCGTAGTCGAGGATCAGAGCCGCGATCCACAGCAGGTCGCGCGTCGTGCCGTCGAACGCCGCGCTGGCGAGGATGAGCAGGCCCGCGCCGGGGATCAGCGAGACCACGAGCGAGAGGACGGCGCGCGCGAGCGCCGCGTCCCCGCGCGCCGCGAGCGCGAACAGCGCCGCGTGCAGCAGCCGCACGGCGAGGTACCCGAGCCCCCAGGCGACGCCGTCGTCGCCGAACGCGCCCGGCGTCGCCAGCGTCATCACCAGCATCGCCGCCATCGCGCCGAACATCACCAGCCGCGGCAGCAGCAGCTCCGGGTCGATCGTGCTCGTCAACCACGCGTAGGCCGACCAGGCCCACCAGATGATCCCCAGCAGCACGAGCCCGCGCCCGAGCTGGGAGAACGTCGGGTCGGCGGCCAGGAACGCGGTCACCTGCGTGAGCGCGAACACGAACACGAGGTCGAAGAACAGCTCGAGGGGCGAGACCCGCGCCTCGTGCGGGTCGGCGCGCACGAGGCGGCGCGGCTCCTGGGTGGCGGTCACAAGCGGGAGCCTACGGAAGCTCGGACCTGAGCCCGGCGAGGCGGCGGTCGCCGGGCCTGGCCTCGAGCGCGCGGTCGAGGACTGCGGCGGCTTGCGCGCCGCGTCCGAGCTCGGCGAGGGCGATCGCGAGGTCGGCGCCCGTGCCGAGCCCGGCGGGGTCCTCGGCGAACGCGCGCGCGAGCAGCTCCACCGCCGTCTCGCGCTCGTCCACGCTCCAGGCCAGCAGCCCTTTCAGGTGCCACACCTGCGCCTGCAGGGCGAAGCTCGGCGCCCAGCCCGTGAGCTCGTCGATGCGCCCGAGGTAGACCTTGGCCGCGGTCGGGTCGCCGTGCCACGCCGCAGTCGCGGCCCGCACGAGCAGATACGGGTCGTTCCACGCGCGCTCGGCGCCGAGCCGCGCGTGCGCCGCCGCCTCCTCGAAGCGCCCCGCCCCGACCAGCACCGGGGCCAGCGCCAGGTGCGCCTCCGCCGCGTCCGGGTGCTGCGCGACCAGCGCCTGCAACAACGCCAGCGCTTCCTCGTCCCGCCCTTCGGCGTGCACCGTCAGCGCCCGCTCGAGCTCCGCGTCCATGCCGCGGAAACCTAAGGGGTCCTCGGCGGCGACGCTCTCATCACGCGCTCACGGGGTAGAGAGCGAGGGTGCCCCGTATCAAGATCCTCGTGCTGATCCTCGCCGGCGGTGCCGGCGGCCGTCTGGAACTGCTCACGCACACGCGTGCCAAGCCCGCCGTACCGTTCGCGGGCACTCACCGGCTGATCGATTTCCCGCTCAGCAACTGCCTGAACTCGAACATCGACGACGTCTGGATCTCGCAGCAGTTCAACCCGGTCTCGCTGACCGACCACCTCGCCAACGGGCGCCCGTGGGACCTGGACCGTACGTCCGGCGGGCTGCTCGTCCTGCACCCGCGGCAGGGCAACGAGGGCGGCGAGGGCTTCCAGGAGGGCACGGGCGAGGCGCTCTGGAGCCAGGCCGAGCTGATCCGCGAGTTCAACCCGTCGGCGCTGGTCGTGCTCTCCGCGGACGCCGTCTACAAGCTCGACTACCGCATGCTCGCGGAAGAGCACTGCGAGGCGGGCAAGGCGGTCACGATGGTCACGACCGAGGTCGAGCCCGACGACGCGGACCGCTACGGCGTCGTGCAGGTCGACGGGGACCGGGTGACCGAGTACGTCTACAAGCCCGACGGGGCCAAGGGCAACCTGGTCAGCAACGAGGTCTTCGTCTTCACGCCCGAGCCCGTGCTGGACGCCCTCGACGAGCTCGTGCGCGAACGCGGGCAGGACGACCTCGAGGACATCGGCCACTACCTGCTGCCCCGGCTGGTGGACGCGGGGGAGGCGCGGTCGCACCGCTTCGGCGACTACTGGCGCGACGTCGGCAAGATCGACGCGTTCCACGCCTGCCACATGGAGCTTGTCGGCGACGAGCCGCCGATCGACCTCGACGATCCGGCGTGGCCGATCCTCACGCGGGCGATCGCGAACCGCGCCTCGGCGCAGGTGGGCTCCTCGGCGACGGTGCAGTCCTCGCTGATCGCGCCGGGCGCGAAGGTGGACGGCGACGTGAGCGGGAGCGTGCTCGGGCGCGGCGTCGTGGTCGAGAAGGGCGCGACCGTGCGCGACTCCGTGCTGATGCCGGGCGCCGTGGTGCGGGCGGGAGCGACGGTCACGCGGGCGATCATCGACGACCATGTGGACGTGCGCGCGGACGTCGGCGAGGCCGGCGGCGAGATCGCGCTCGTGGGCCTGCACGCGACAGTTGACGAAAGCTTGCCCGCCGGCGCGCGCTTCCCGCAGGTGGAAGACGACTGATCGTCGAAAACGGGGCGGAGAACTTCCTACCTCCGGGTGATGCCGCAAGGCCCTGCACCTGGGAAGGTTTTGGTCATGGCCCACCAGTACAAGCTTCCGCAGGTCAAAGAGATCAAGCCGGGCCGCTAGGCCTTCGCGCCTGACCGGGTAGGCCGCTCCTCATGGCGGCCACCGAGGTCGACGTCGACGGCCGGCGCGTGCGGCTCAGCAGCCTCGAGCGGGTGCTCTACCCCGAGGCCGGCTTCACGAAGGCGCACGCGCTCGACTACTACGCGCGCATCGCGCCCGTGCTGCTCCCGTACCTGCATGGGCGGCCGATGACCCTCAAGCGCTATCCGGAGGGCGTGAACGGGCCGCACTTCTACGACAAGCACTGCACGGGCGCGCCGCCGTGGGTCGACGTCGCGCCCGTCTGGAGCGAGCGCCAGGGCGCGGACATCAAGTTCTGCAAGCTCGAAGACACCGCGTCCGTGCTGTGGTCGGTGAACCGCGGGAACCTCGAGATGCACCCGCTGCTGTCGGTCGCGCCCGACCACGAGACGCCGACCACGCTCGTGTTCGACCTGGACCCGGGCGTGCCCGCGGGGCCGCTGGACGCCGCGCGGATCGCGCTCGTGCTGCGCGACATGCTCGCCGGCGTCGGGCTGGAGAGCTGGGTGAAGGCCAGCGGCGGCGTCGGCGTGCAGGTGTACGTGCCGCTGAACACGTCCGTGAGCTTCGCCGAGACCAAGGCGTTTGCCCGCCGCGTCGCGGAGCTGCTGGCCGCCCGGCTGCCCGACCGGGTCGTCGCCCGCGCGGACAAGGCGCTGCGGCGCGGCAAGGTGCTCGTCGACTGGGGCCAGAACGACCGCCACAAGTCCACGGTCGCCGCCTACTCGCTGCGCGCCAAGCGCGCGTGGCCGACCGTGTCCGCGCCGCTGGAGTGGGACGAGCTCGCCGAGGCGGTGGCGTCCGGCGACGAGGACGCGCTGCTGCTCAGCCCGGCGGCGGCGCTGGAACGCGTCGCGGCGCGCGGTGACGTCTTCGCACCCGTCCTGACCCTTCAGCAGCGCCTTCCCTGAACCGAACGCTCGTTTTGTCAACCAGGGGTTGACCAAACGACCACTCGCGCGGCGAGGGCACGACTAGGATGCCGGGCGTTGCGCGGCCTCCTCGCCCTCATCCTCGCGGTCGCGACGCCGCAGCAGGCCCCGCTGCCGGCCGCCGACGCGCCGCTCCCGCGTGAGCCCGCGCAGCTCGCCGCCGCCTTCACGGACACCACGCGCCGCCTGCGCGCGACGGGTTGGGACGGCACGGGCGAGATCCCGCGCGACGTCACCTACCTCGCACTGCACCACCAGCGCATCCTGCGCGAGCTGGCGACCGAGCGCCGGCTCGGCGATCGCACGCTCGCCCAGCTCCCGCCGGACGTCAAGGGCGAGGCCCGCGACACCGTCCAGGCCCGCCGCCACATCGCCGCCATCCCGCGCGGGCCCAGCACCACCATCCCGAAGGTCCGCGTGGCGAAGGCCGCACCCGCGAATGAGCTGCGCGCGCACTACGCCGACGCCCAGCGCCGCTTCGGCATCCACTGGTCGATCCTCGCGTCCATCAACTTCGTCGAGTCCGCCTTCGGCCGCGTGCGCAGCGCGAGCGAGTCCGGCGCGAAGGGCCCGATGCAGTTCATGCCCGCGACCTGGCGCGCCTTCGGCAACGGCGGCGACATCAACGACCCGCACGACGCGATCCTCGCCGCCGCCCGCTACCTGAAGGCCTCCGGCGCGCCGGCCGACTACGACCGCGCGCTGTACGCCTACAACCACTCGACGTCCTACGTCAGAGCGATCCGCCGCTACGCCGCCCGCATGCGCGCCGACGAGCGCACGTTCCGCACCTACTACGCCTGGCAGGTGTACGTGCTGACCAGCTCAGGAGGCACACGCCGCATGACCGGTCCGGGTCGCTGATCACACTGCGATCGGGCCGGACGCCTCACCGGCGTCACGTCCGTGAGAGCCCGACCGGTTCGTCCCGACGCTCGGCGCGACCGGTCTTGACGTCCACCAGGCAAACGTCCACTCCGCTGCTCGACGGCAACCGGGCTCCATCTCAATAGTGATGATCGTTGGTCAAATCTCACGAGACTCGCGTAGCCGCGGCAAAGTCGTGGCGAGCCGCCTAGCATGCGCAGCGATGGCCCGCTTGCTGGTGGCGGAGGACGAGGACACGACGCGGTTGTCGCTCACGCACGTGCTCCGTCGTGAGGGCTACGAGGTGGACGAGGCGCGCGACGGGCTGGAGGCCGAGCGCCTGGGCGTCGGGGGTGACCACGCGCTGGTGATCTTGGACGTCGAGATGCCCGGGCTGGACGGGCTCGAGGTGTGCCGGCGCATCCGGGCGGTGCGGCCGACGGTGCCGATCATGATGCTCACCGGCCGTGGGGACGAGGCCGACGCCGTCAACGGGTTCGACGCGGGCGCCGACGACTACGTGGCCAAGCCGTTCCGGCTGCAGGAGCTGCTCGCACGGGTGCGCGCGAACGTGCGGCGCTCGGCGCCCGACCTGCTGAGCGCCGGCGACGTCCGGATCGACAAGCTCGCGCGGCGCGCCTGGCACGGGGCGCAGGAGCTGCAGCTGAGCCCGCGCGAGTTCGACCTGCTCACGTTCCTGGTGGCGAACGCCGGCCGGACCGTCACGCGCGAAGAGGTGATGAACACGGTCTGGGAGGGCGAGTGGCAGGGCTCCAACAAGACGCTCGACATGAACGTCGTCGCGCTTCGGCGCAAGCTCGGGGATGACGCGCGCGCGCCAACTCACCTGGTCACGGTGCGGGGCGTGGGGCTGAGGTTTGAGAGTTCTTGAGAGAACTTTTGCCATAAGCGGATGAAAGAACGCGCGAGATTGTCCGACCACAGAGGTCGTGGACGAGACCGCCGAATATCTCCCGATGTTCCTGGCCGAGGGCCGGGAGCACCTGCAGGAGCTCAACCTTGCCGTGGTGCGCATCGAGGAGACGCCTGACGATCAGGCGACCGTCGACGAGATCTTCCGGATCGCGCACAGCCTGAAGGGCATGAGCGCGACCATGGGCTTCGCCGGGATGGCGGCGCTCACGCACGAGATGGAAGACGTGTTCGAGCTCCTGCGCCAGCGCAAGGGTGGGCTCGAGCGCTCCGCGGTCGACGTGCTGCTCGAGTGCCTGGACGCGCTCGAGGCCGCCGTCGACGCGATCGAGAGCAGCGGCGCCGAGGCGATCACCCCCGATCCCCTGATCGCCCGCCTGCGCACGCTCGTCCGCGATGACGAGGAAGCGGCGCCCGCTGCCAGTGCCGAGGAGAGCACCTCGGCAGGCGTGCTCTTCGAGCCGCCCGCCGACCTCAGTGAGCTCGCGCAGGGCCGGCGCGTCGTCCAGGTCCACGCGACCCTGGTCGCCGACGCGTCGATCCCGTCCGTGCGCGCTTACATGATCCTCTCCACCCTCGCCGGCCTGGGCGAGACGCTGGCCTGCCGGCCCGGGCCGGAAGAGGTCGAGACCTTCACCGGGTCCGACATCGTCGCCTGGCTCGTGAGCGACCGCACCGACGCCGAGCTCGCCGAGGCCGCCGCCTCGGTCGCCGAGGTGGAGGACGCGCAGACGTCGGAGGCTGTCGCCGACGCGGCGATCGACGCGGGCGAGACGCTCCCCGAGGCGACCGCTCCCGCCGCCGCGGAGCCCAGCAAGGCCGCCGCGCCGCGCTCGGCCAACCACGGCTCGTCGACCGTCCGCGTCGACGCCGAGCGCCTGGACCAGCTGATGCACGCGATGGGCGAGCTCGTCCTGCACCGCACGCACGTCGAGGGCCTCGCCGCCCACGCCGACGTCCCCGGCCTCCCGCAGGCGCTGCAGGCGCTCACCCGCACCTCCCACGCGCTGCAGGCCATGGTCATGCAGGTCCGGATGATCCCGGTCGAGGCCGTCCTGCTGCGCTTCCCGCGCCTGGTCCGCGACCTGTCGGTCAAGCTCTCCAAGCAGGTCGAGCTCGAGCTCATCGGCAAGGACACCGAGCTCGACCGCAGCGTCGTCGACTCGCTCGGCGACCCGCTCGTGCACCTGATCCGCAATTCGCTCGACCACGGCCTCGAGACGCCGGAGGAGCGCCGCGCCGCCGGCAAGCCCGAGACGGGCCGGCTCGAGATCTCGGCCCGCCACGCGGGCGGCAACGTGGTCATCTCCGTCTCCGACGACGGCCGCGGCATCGACCCCGCCCGCGTCGCCAAGAAGGCCGTCGAACGCGGACTGATCACGCCCGAGGCGGCGGAGGCCATCGACATGGCCCGCGCCACCGAGCTGCTCTTCCACCCCGGCTTCTCGACGGCCGACGTCACCTCCGACATCTCCGGCCGCGGCGTCGGCATGGACGCCGTGCGCGTCGCGATCCGCGGCCTCGGCGGCGAGGTCACTATGACGTCGGTCCAGGGCGAGGGCACCACGTCCGAGATCCGCCTGCCGCTGACGCTCGCGATCATGGCCGCCCTGCTCGTGCAGGCCGACGGGCGCGCGTTCGCGATCCCGCTCGACCGCATCGAGCGCACCGTCCGCCTCGCCGACCAGACCGTCCGCTCCGTCGCCGGCCGCCGCATGCTCGTCATGCCGGACGGCGTGATGCCGCTCGTGTGCGCGTCCGAGCAGTACGGCGGTAGCCGCACCGAGAACGCCGCCTTCGGCGTGCTGATCCGTGGCAACGGCCAGCGCATCGCGTTCGCCGTGTCGGCCATGGACGGGCAGCGCGAGCTGGTCACGCGCCCGCTCCCGCCGGAAGTTGCCGACGGCTCGGCCCTCTCGGGCGCTGCCGTCCTGTCAGACGGGCAGATCGCCCTGATCGTCGATTGCGACGCCGTCGCAGAGGGAGTCGCGTGAGCGCTTCATACAACGAGACCCAGCTCGACGCGCTGCGCGAGCTGGCCAACATCGGGGCCGGGACCGCCTCGACCGCCCTGTCCGAGATGCTCGGGCGCTCGATCGACCTCGCGGTGCCCGACGCGCGCGTGCTCCCGATGGCCGACGCCGTCGAGCAGCTCGGCCCGCCCGAGCAGGAGATCACCGGCATCATGCTCGGCGTCGAGGGCGAGCTGCCCGCGACCGTGCTGATGCTGCTCACGCCCGAGAATGCGGACAAGGTCTGCGTCATGCTCGGCCTGGAGGCCGGCTCCGACCTCGTCCCGTCCGCGCTGGGAGAGATCGGCAACGTCGTCGGCACGTCCTACCTGAACGCGCTGGCCGGGATGACCGGGCTCGCGATCGAGCCGACGCCGCCCGCGACCGTCACCGACTTCCTCGGTGCGATCGTCGAGTCGATCCTGGCCGTGCGCGCCGCGGCCAGCGACCGCACGCTGCTGCTGGACTCGAGCCTCGTCATCGAAGGCGAGGACTGTTCGATCGTGTTCTTGCTCGTTCCCGACCACGGGGGCGCGGAGGAACTGCTCGAGCGCATCGGCGTCGCGTGATGGCCGACTTGATGGCACGCATGGGCGAGCTGTGCGCCTCGGGGACTCCCGGGGACTCGCTCGTCGCGCTCGGGCTGGGGTCGTGCATCGGCGTCGTGCTGCTCGACCGCCGCAAGGGCGTCGCCGGCCTGGCGCACATCGTGCTGCCCGCCGCCGACGGTCATGCCAAGGAGCTCAACCCGCTCAAGTTCGCCGACAGGGCGGTCCCGGAGCTGGTCAAGCAGGTCGTCGCGCGCGGCGGCCGCAAGCCGATGCTCGAAGCCGTCCTCGTCGGCGGCGCGAGCATGTTCGCCGGCGCGGGCTCCACGCTCGAGGTCGGCGCCCGCAACGCGGCCGCGGTGAAGGCCGAGCTCGTCAAAGAGCGCATCCGCATCCACGCGGAAGACACCGGCGGCACGAAGGGCCGCACCGTTCGCGTCGACCCGGTCACCGGCGTCGTCACCGTCCGCAAGGCAGGAGCCAAGGACGAACAGCTCTACCCCGCAACCCGTGTACTCCAGGAGGTGGCCTGAGATGGCCCGCGTTCTCGTCGTCGACGATGCCGCGTTCATGCGCAAGATGGTGTCCGACGCTCTCACCAAGGCCGGTCACGAAGTGATCGCCGAAGCGACCAACGGCCAGGAGGCCGTCGACCAGTTCCAGGCGCTCAAGCCTGATCTGGCGACGCTCGACATCACCATGCCGGAGAAGGACGGCCTGACCGCGCTCGGCGAGATCATGTCGCTCGACCCCAACGCGCGCGTCATCATGTGCTCGGCGCTGGGTCAGGAGTCCAAGGTCATGGAGTCGATCAAGCTCGGCGCCCGTGACTTCGTCGTCAAGCCGTTCAAGGCCGATCGCGTCCAGGAGGCCGTGGCGAAGGCGCTCGCGTAGCGAGCGCTGCGTCCACCGCGCGCGCCGCGCGCTCCACCGCCGCCAGGTCGCCGCCGCCTTCCTCCAGCACGCGGGCGGCTTCGGCCAGGGCGGTGGCGCCGAAGGTCGCGGCGCCGGAGCGCAGGCCGTGCGCGTGGCGGCGGATCTCCTCCGGCTCGGTCGCGGCGCGTAGCTGCTCGAGCCGGGTGGCGAGATCGGTGCGGTAGGTGCAGACGAGCTGGGCCACCGTGTCGGCGCCGAGCGCCGCCTCCAGCTCGGCGAAGTTCACCGGCCCGGACCCATCCGGAAGCCGATGCCGCGCACGGTCAGCACGAAGCGCGGGTTGCGGCCGTCGTCGCCCAGCTTGCGCCGCAGGTTGGAGATGTGCACGCCGACCAGGTGGTCGTCGCCGAACCAGTTCTCGCCCCACACGCGCTCGACCAGCTGCGAGCGCGTGAACGCGACGCGCGGCGAGCCCGACAGCACGTCGAGCAGGTCGAACTCGCGGCGCGTGAGGTTGAGCGGCGCGCCGTCCAGCGTCGCCTCGCGGGCGCCGGGGTCGATCGTGAGCGCGCCGAAGCGCCGCACCTCGGGCGCGGGCGCCGGCTCGACCGTGGTGCGGCGCGGGCGGCGCAGCAGCGCCTGGACGCGCGCGATGAACTCGGGCGTGGAGAACGGCTTGGTGATGTAGTCGTCGGCGCCGGCCTCGAACCCGATCACCTTGTCGAGCTCGGTGTCCTGGGCGGTGAGCATCAGCACGTAGGCGTCGCTGAACGAGCGCAGCTCACGGCACGTCGTGAAGCCGTCCGTGCCGGGCAGGCCGACGTCGAGCACGATCAGCTCAGGGTCCTGCGCGCGGGCGACGTCCAGGCCGCTCTCGCCGTCCTCGGCGCACTCGACCGTGAACCCCTGCTGCCTGAGCAGGGCGGACACGAGCATGGCCGCCGAGGGCGTGTCCTCGACGACGAGCGCGCGGCGATTAGGTCGATAGGAGGACAAGCGCTTCCTCCGGTGAGTGGACCACGGGGCCTTCGATACCCGGTCTACGCAGCAGGATCACGGGCAGCCCAGCTTGTCGTGCAGCTGTCATCTTCGCGTCGGGCCCCCCGCTGTCCTTCGTGATCAAGTGGGTCAGGGCGTGTGCGTGGATCAGCTCCAGCTCTTCCTCGAGGCGGAACGGACCCTTGGCCAAGATGAGAGTGTGATGAATCGGCAGGACGGATGGCGCGGTCAATGCGCGCACGAGGAAGAACGCGGGGTGGGCCCGCACCGCCTCGATCTCGTGGTGGCCGGTGGTGAGAAAGACGCGCGCGTCGGCGGGAATGGGCGCCTCGTGCAGGTGGTCGACGTAGGTCCAGTCGTCGCCGGGCCGGCGCTGGAAGCCGGGGCGCTCGAGCCGGATGACGGGAACGCCGACCTGCCGGGCGTTGGCCGAGATGCGGGTGGCGAACGGGTGGGTGGCGTCGACGATGGTCGTGACGCCGTGTTCGGCGACGTAGTGGGCCAAGCCGTCCGCGCCGCCGAAGGCGGTGGTGCGGGCGAGCGCGAGGATGGCGCGGTCGCCGAGCCGCTCCTTGAGCTCGCGCGCCTCCTGCGTCCCGCCTAAGATCAGCACCGCCATGGACGGCGATCCTGACAGGCTCGTGGACGTGATCGGCGTCGGTGCCGGAGATCCGGCGTGGCTGACGCTGGAGGCGGTGCGGGCGCTGGAGGCGCTGGACGTCGCGTTCGTGTTCGTCAAGGGCGCGGACGACGAACTGGCGGGTGCGCGGCGCGCGCTGCTGCCGGCCGGCGTCCGGGAGGTGGCGATCGAGGATCCGCCGCGCGGGCGCGGGGCCGAGGCGGTCGCGGCGTGGCGTGCGGAGCGGGTGCGGTTGGTGCGCGAGGCGCTCGCGCGCGAGCCCGGGCGCGGCGGGTTCCTCGCCTGGGGCGACCCGACGCTCTACGACGGGCTGATCGACGTGGTGCGCGAGGCCGGCTTCGGCGTGCGGGTGCTGCCGGGCGTGAGCGCGGTTTCGGCGCTGGCGGCGCGGTTCGGGGTGACCTTGAACCGGGTCGGCGGCTCGGTGCTGCTCACGAGCGGACGACGGCTGGCGGCGTCCGGCTGGCCGGCCGAAGTGGGGGACGTGGTCGTGATGCTCGACACCGAGCTCACGTTCCGGCGCTTCCCGGAGGCCGAGATCTTCTGGGGCGCCTACCTCGGCACGCCGGACGAGCTGCTGCTGTCCGGCGTGGTGGCCGAGGTCGGGCCCGAGATCGAGCGCGTCAGGAGCGAAGCGCGCCGGCGGAAGGGCTGGATGTTCGATACCTACCTGCTGCGCCGCCCTGGGCCTGCGTGATCCAGCGCTCGGCGAGCGCGCCGAAGGCGAGCCCGAGCGTGGCGTACAGCACGGCGTGGGTGCCGAGCGTGGCGAGCCGGAAGTGCCACAGCACGTCCGGGCTGAAGCCCTCCGGCATCTCCTTGACGGCCGGCATCAGCAGTGAGGCGATGACCACCAGCGCGAGGTAGCCGCCGACGCCCACGAGCGCGCCGTTCCACGCACCGAGGCGCTTGACGGCGTCGCGGCCGAGGCGTACCGCGGCGATCGCGGCGACGACCGACAGCAGCAGCATTACGAAGTAGACCCGGGTGCGGAAGGCGATCGTCTCGTCGAGGCCGACGGCCGGCGGGTTGCTCGGGTACTTCAGGAACGGCACGAACGCGATCACGACGAACGCCGCGAGCCCGAGCGTGGCCGCCGTGACCCGCGGACGGGCGCGGCCGATGCGGCCGTAGACGCCCGCGAACACGAGCGCGAAGATGCCGCCGATCGCGACCGCGTACACGATCGTGCCGGTCAGCAGGCCGAGCGTCTCCTGCATCGAGCGGCTGACGAGCGGCGCCTCGTCCGACGGCGGGCTGACCGACTCCTCGAACGCGATCGCCGAGCGGATCTGCGGCTCGCCGATCGCGAGGCCGAAGGCCCACATCAGCACGCCGGCCACGAGGCCGGCGAGCATGCCGCGGATCAGCAGCCCGCGGACCAGCTTCTGGCTGTCCACTGCTGCCCTAGTGGCAGGGGAAGCCGAGCAGGTGCCGG
Source organism: Solirubrobacter deserti (assembly GCF_003344625.1). Classification (GTDB taxonomy): domain Bacteria; phylum Actinomycetota; class Thermoleophilia; order Solirubrobacterales; family Solirubrobacteraceae; genus Solirubrobacter; species Solirubrobacter deserti. The sequence continues at coordinate 249,268 of NZ_QPKJ02000002.1, forward strand.
GCGTCGTGGACGAACTCGTGGAGGGTCATCCCCGGGAAGACCGAGGTCGCGCCCTCCTCGGCGCCGACGAAGTAGAGGAGCATGATCGCCAGCAGCGCCGTGAGCAGCGCGTACGGGATCAGGTCGCCGAGCGGCATCAGCGGGACGCTGGGCGCTTCGACTTCCGGGGTGAGTGTGGTGTCCGACACGGTGTGAGTTCCTCCCTGGGATCGAGCGTCCCGGGTGCGGGGGTGAAGTTCGCGACGGTGAAGTTCCTGGCTTCCGGCAACGTGCCGGTCACAGTGGCGCGACCGCGCCGGAGTCCCACCGGCTTCCTCGCACCTCGCGCTGACCGCCGGATCGTAGTGCACGTCACCCCCAGAATGCGACGAGGGTCACGCAGACGACGACTTCGGTGAGCTTCGCGGTCGCTCCGTAGCCGTCGCCGGTGATGCCGCCGAGCGTCCTGTGGAGGAACAGCGCGGCCGCCGCGGCGGTCAGGGCGGCGGCGGCGAGGGCGACCGCGGCGCCTGCCAGGACAGCAGCCGCGGCGGCCAGGAGCGTCGCGACCGCGAGCCCCGGCCTGCCGACCCGGAGCAGCCCGCCGGCGCCGCCGGGCTTGGCCGGTTGGAGCAGGCCGACGGGCAGGATCGCCCAGCGCGAGAGGACGTGGGCGACGATCAGCGCTTTCACGGCTTCGGTGGTGTCGAGCGCGGCGAGCGACGTGGCGGTGAGCGCGAGCGCGAGGATCAGCGCGGTCGCGCCGAACGCGCCGACGCGCGGGTCCTTGAGGATCTCGAGGCGGCGGGCTCGGTCGACGTGCGCACCGGTCGCGTCGGCGACGTCGGCGAGGCCGTCCTCGTGCAGCGCGCCCGTGAGCAGCACGGCGACGGCGATCGCGAGGATCGTCGCCGGGAGCGGCGGCAGAACCTGGTCGGCGGCAGCTCGCGTCCCGGCCGCGGCCGCGCCGACGAGCAACCCGACGAGCGGGAACGACCACGCGGCGCGGCTGAGGTCCGGGTCAGGCGGCGGCGGGACCGGCAGGCGCGTCAGGAAGGCGAGCGCGGTCCTCACGGGAGGGCGGCGAGCGCGGCGATCAGCTGGTCGGCGTCCTCGCGCACGGCGATCCGGACGTGCTCGCCGTCGAGGCCCAGGTCCTCGGTGGGGCGGACCGCGACGCCCTGCTCGCGCAGGCGCTCGGTGGTGCCGGGCGGGACGCGGACCAGGACGAAGTTCGCGGCGCCGGGGTAGACGTGCAGGCCGGCCTGCTCGAGGCGGTCCGTGAGCGCTTCGCGGTGCGCCGTGGTGCGGTCTATGACGGCGTCGTCGGCCGGCTGCTGCGCCCAGGCCGTCATCGCCGCGAGCGCGAGCGCGTTCACCGGCCACGCCTGGCGGCGGGCGTCGAGGCGCGCGACGAGCTCGGGGTCGGCGATCAGGTAGCCCGCGCGCAGGCCGGCGATCGAGTACGCCTTCGTCAGGCTGCGGAGCACGGCCGTGCCGTGCCGGCCCGCGACGCTCGGCTGCGGGTGCTGCACGAAGTCCATGAAGCTCTCGTCGACGAGCAGCGTGCGGCCGGGGCGGGTGAGGCGCTCGATCGCGTCCGCGGTGTGCAGCGTGCCCGTCGGGTTGCACGGGTTGGTGACGAACAGCAGGTCGATGTCGTCGGGTACGTGCGGGACGGCGAACGGCGGGGTCCGCTGGATGCGCTGTGGTTCGTGGCCATTGGCCTTCAGCGCCGCGGCCGGCTCCCCGAACGCGGGTGTGATGATCGCGCTGCGGGTGGTGGGCGGCGTGGCGGCGGCGAGGAGCCAGAACCCCTCGGCGGCGCCGTTGAGCAGCAGCACCTGCTCGGGCTGCACACCGTGCTTGGCCGCGATCGCACTGCGGGCCGGCGTCTCGTCCGGGTACGGGCCGATGCGCTCCCAGGCCTGCTGCACGGCTTCGGTGAGCCACTGGGGCGGCGGGCCCTCGACCACGTTGACCGCGAAGTCGGCGTCCCCGGGCCGCACGAGCTTGTCCCCGTGGATCACCCGCCCGGGCGTGTTCGCACCGACCGAACGCAACCTAAAGGGGTCAGACCCCGAAAGGTGGTGTTCGATTGGCTTTAGGTTCTGTTCGGGGAGCTCGAGCGGGCGGCCGGCGACGACGAGGACCACGCGGTCGGCGGCGGCGGACAGGGTCTGCGTCGCGTCGCCGGTGAGGTCCAGCCAGCGGCGGGTCGCGGCCTCGGCGGGGGTCGGGCCGAGCCCGGCCTCCTCGGCGACGACGATCACGTCGTGCGCGCGCGGGGCGGCGAGGGCGGCGACACCGGCGCGCAGGACGGGCTCGATCGGGCCTCCGCTCGCGTGGATGAGCGACGTGAGGTCCCCGGAGTGGAAGGCGCCGTGGCGGTGCATCACGCCCGCGATCCAGGCGCCGAGCCCGTCGAGCAGCACCGGGCCGGTGGCCTGCGCGAGCGCGCCGGGCAGGTCGTCCTCGACCTCGATCGTGCGCCACTCGGGGCCGCGGCGGGCCTGATGGGCGGCGATCCGCTCGCGCATCTCGGCGTCGGTCGCCGCGCCCGTCGCGAGATAGGTGCCGCCGGGGATGAGCGACTCCGCGTACGCGCTCTTGCCGCTGCGACGGCCGCCGATGACGAGGATCAGGCTCATGCTTCGTGGTAGATGAGCGCGTTGACGGCGGCGACGGCGACGGCCGATCCGCCGCGCTCGCCGCGGTTGGTGACGAACGGGAGGTCCGACTGTGCCAACGCCTCCTTGGCCTCGGCCGCGCCGACGAAGCCGACGGGCAGGCCGACGATCAGCGCGGGGTCCTTCGGCGGGTGCGCGAGCAGCTCGGTGAGCGCGGTGGGCGCGTTGCCGATCACCCAGATCGCGCCGGACGGCGCTTCGCTCGTTGCGAGCCGCATCGCGGCGGCACTGCGCGTGCTGCCCTCGCCCGCGACGGCGCGCTTGTCGTCGAGCGGGACGATCGGCGTGCGGGAGGTGATGCCGGCGGCGGCCATGCGCGCGTCGCAGTACACCGGAGCGCCGGCGAGCAACGCCTCGCGGCCGCGTTCCAGCGCTTGCTCGCGCAGGATCAGGCTCTCGCCGAACGACAGGTCGGCGGACGCGTGGATCACGCGCTCGGCGACCGCACGCGAGAGCGGCGGCAGGTGGCTGAGGTCGATCCGCGACCGCAGGATGCGATAGCTCTCGACCTCGATCGGATGGATCACTCTGGGCATTCGGCCACCGCGCAGGTTGCGTGTTCGGAACGGGTCTTGGGCACGAGCAGTCGCGTGCCGGACAGGAGGGCCGCGGCCTCGGCGACGCTCGGCGTGCCGACGTGGCGCGCGACGACAGCGCTCGGCGTGGGGACGTCGACGGCGGCGAGGGCCGTGGCGGGGAAGGTGCGCAGTGGCACGCCGAAGTGCTCCGCCGCGGCGACCATCGCGGGCTCGTCCGCGCGCCGGTCGACGGTCGCGAGCGCGACGAGCTCGCCCGCGGGCAGCGTCGCATCGATGAGCGCGCGCAGCTCCTCGGGCGGGCACCCGAGGCTGCACCCGACGCCCGCGACGAGCCGCGCCGCCGCGCTCATCGGCGGCCCACCACGACGGTCACCGGGTTCTCGGCCGCGAGCCGGTGGCCGTCCGCGATCGGCTTCACGCGGCTCGCCTGCAGCGTGGTCGCGGTCACCTCGAACCCGTGCGACAGGCGCTCGATCGTCGGCGCGACGCGGTCGATCAGCGCGAGCGCGACGACCACCGCGCGGCGTGCTCGCATCGCCCCGTCGAGGACCACGGGGCCGCCGCCGCCGACGAACACGGCGTCAGGGTCGCGCAGGTCCCGCAGCGCGTCCGGCGCGCGCCCGTGGACGGTCGTCACCGGCACGCCGTGGGCGGCCGCGTTGCGGGTGGTCAGCTCGATCGCGTCGGGGTCGGTGTCGATCGCGGTCACCGCCGCGCCGAGGCGGGCGCACTCGATCCCGACGCTGCCGCTGCCGCAGCCGACGTCCCAGACGTGGTCGCCGGTGCCCGGGCCGAGCGCGGAGAGAGCGAGCGCGCGGACCTCGGCCTTGGTGATCAGCCCGCGGCGGTGCTCGAACGCGTCCTCGTCGAGCGCCCAGCGGGTGGGCGTGCGGGGCGGCCAGACCGTCGCGCGCTCGCCGGTCGGCGCGTGCACGATGACGACGTTCGGGTCGCTGAACGGCGGTTCGGTGGCGAGCCGCTCGTGCGGCGTGCCGAGCGCCTCGGCCACGACCGGGTCGCGCTCGCGCAGCGCGTCGACGATCGCCTCGGTGTTGCCGGGCTGGGTGAGGATCGCGACCTTCGGGTGGCGGAGCGCGGCGTTGATCGCGGCGTGCGGGTCGCGGCCGTGGGCGGAGACGACGAGCGCGTCGTCCCAGGGCACGCCGAGGCGCGCGAAGGCGAGCGCGACCGAGGACGGCGCGGGGTGGACCGCCATCTCCGCATCCAGCGCCGCGAGCGCCCGCACGATGCCGAAGAAGCCCGGGTCGCCCGAGGCCAGGACGACGGCGTCGCGCTCGACCAGCTCGCGCAGCGTCGGGTCGAGGTCCTTGCCCAGGACGACATGCTCCTTGCCGGGTGCCAGCTGCTCCAGCACGGCGCGGCCGCCGGCGACGACCGTTGCGCGCTCGAGCAGCGGCTCCGTGCCGGGCGGGACGCGGCCGCCGCTCACGCCGAGGACGTCAAGCACGCTTCTTGTAGCGGTCGGGGGCGCCGAGGCGGCGGTAGCGGTGCCCGTAGTGCGGGTCGTACACGTGCGACTGGCCGGCGTTCGACGCGTCGCCGAGCGCGGGGCCGACGAGCACGAGCGCCTGGGTCGTGATCTTCTCCTCGCGGATGCGCGCGCCGAGCTGGTCCAGCCGGCAGCGGAACACGATCTCGTCCGGCCAGCTCGCCTTGTACACGACGGCGGCGGGCGTGTCCGGGGGGTAGCCGCCGTCGAGCAGGTCCTGCTGGAGCTCGCGCGGGCGCCGGACCGACAGGAACAGCGCCATCGTCGTGCCGTGCGCGGCCATGGCGGTGAGCTGCTCGTTCGGCGGCATCGACGTGCGCTGCGCGCGCCGGGTGAGGATCAGCGACTGGCTCACGTCGGGGATCGTCAGCTCCTGCCCGAGGCTGGCCGCAGCGGCCGACAGGCTCGACACGCCCGGGACGATCACGGTGTCCAGGCCGAGCGCGCGGCAGGCGCCGAGCTGCTCGTGCAGCGTCCCGTACAGCGTCGGGTCGCCGGAGTGCACGCGCGCGACGTCGAGACCCTGCTCGGCCGCCCGCTTGTAGACCGCCAGCACGTCGTCGAACGTCTTGTCGTCGGACGGGATCTGTTCCGCCTGCGGGGCATGCGTGAGGATCTCGGGGTCGACGAGCGAGCGCGCCCAGATCACGACGTCGACCTCGCCCAGGATGCGCGCGGCGCGCAGCGTGAGCAGGTCCGGCGCGCCCGGGCCGGCGCCGACGAAGAACACCGTGCTCATGCGGGCACCGGCCTTCTTCGGGCCCGCACGAGGTCGGGCCGCAGCGACAGCAGGGCGCGCAGCAGCAGCGCGGTGATGACGCCCTCGATCAGGGCGACGACGGCGTAGGCGCCGAACGTCACGCCGGCGAACGTGCCGCGGTCGATGCCGCTGTCGGCGCCGAGCGTCATGAACGCGACGAACACCGCCGCCGACAGCAGCACGCACAACCCGGCCGTGATGCCGCCGGCGACCGGCAGCGGGAGCGGTTTGCGCAGGGCCAGGAGCGCCGGGTAGCCGACGAACGCGGGCACGAGCGCGAGCACCGTGATCGTGGCGCCCAGCGTCGTGATCCCGCCCGAGCCGAACACGAGCGCCTGGATCAGGCACACGGTCGTGATCGTCAGCGCGCCGAGGTACGGGCCGAGCAGCGCGACCGCGAGCGCGCCGCCGAGCAGGTGCGCGTTCGTCCCGATCGTGACCGGGATGAACGGCGCCTCGCCGACGACGAAGAACGCGGCCGCCAGCCCGGCGATCGGCAGGTCGCGCTCGCGCGCGTGGCGGCGCGCGCCCCGCAGGCAGATCCCGACGCCGAGCGCGGCCGTGACGGCGCCGACGGCGGCCGCCTCGCCGGTCAGGAAGCCTTCGGGGATGTGCACGTGAGCTCCAGGGCGGCCGCCTCCCCGACCACGAACGTGACGGGCGGCGGCAACGGGGCCGGAAGGGTGGACAGGGTGCCGCGCAGGACCTGCTGCGAGGCGCGGCTGGCGGCGCTGATGGCGGCGATCGGCGTGTCGGGCGCGCGGCCGCCCTCGATCAGCTTGGCCGCGATCCGCCGGATGCGCCCGCGCCCGGTGAGGATCACGAGGGTCCCGCCGAGCCGCGCCAGCGCGTGCCAGTCGGGCGGCTCGGCGTGCTCGTCGTCGTCGTTGCCGTCGACGAAGGTCGCGGTGACGCTGTTCTGGCGCAGCATCAGCGGGATCCCGGCCGCGGCGGGCGCCGCCAGCGCGGCGGAGACCCCGGGGATGACGTTGACCGCGATTCCCGCGTTCTGCAGCGCGACCGCCTCCTCGCCGCCGCGCGACGCGACGAACGGGTCGCCGGACTTCAGGCGCACGACGTCGCCCCGACGGCCGAGTTCGACGAGCAGGTCGTTGACCTCGGGCTGGGAAAGCGCGCGGTGCCCGCGCCGGAGGCCGACGACGTGCGTCTCGGCGTCGGCGGGCGCGAGCGCCGCGATCGCGTCCATCGAAGGACGGTCGTACACGAGCACGCGGGCCTGCCGGATGAGCTCCGCGGCCGCGACCGTGAGCAGCGAGGGGTCACCGGGGCCGGCGCCGACGAGATGGACGGTCACGCGGTCGCCTCCGGCGGAGCGCCGCCGGAGGCGGCGGGCGGCGTGGCGGCGGCGGGCGGCGTGGCGGCGGCGGGCGCGGCCTCGCGCAACGCGACGAGCCAGTCGCCCGTCCACGTCGCGCTTTCGCCGGCGACCAGCACGAGCGAGCGCATCGTGACCGTCGCCGGGTCGAGCGTGGCGAGCGTCGTGTGCTCGAGCGTCTCGCCCGCGCGGGCGACGTCGGTCGCGACGATCACGGGCGTGTCAGGCAAGCGGTGGTCCCGCAGGATCGCGAGCGCGCGGTCCAGCGGCTCCGTGCGGGTCTTCGAGCGCGGGTTGTACAGCGCAAGCGCGATGCCGGAGACGGCCAGCCCGGTGAGGCGACGCTCGACGGTCTCCAGCGGCAGGTGCAGATCCGAGAGCGAGAGCGTCGCCCAGTCGTCGGCGAGCGGCGCGCCCACCCGCGCGGCGGTGGCGAGCGCGGCGGTCACGCCCGGCACCACGATCACGTCGATCCCCTCGGCCATGGCCAGCGTCCGCGCGGCCATGCCGTGCACGCCCGCGTCGCCGCTGGACACCAGCGCCACCCGCGCCGACCGTGCGCGCTCCACGGCCTCACGCGCGCGTTCGAGCTCCTCACCCATGCGGCCGCGCACGACCTCCTGCTCGTCCAGCAGATCGGCGCACTGGTCGATGTACGGGCCGTACCCGACGACCACCTCGGCCTCGCGCACGGCCCGCTCGGCCGCCGCGGTGCGGTGCTCCGGGCCGCCCGGGCCGAGGCCGACGATCCACAGGCCGCTCATGACACCAACGGGTTGAAGCCGGCGGGCAGCTCGAGCCGGTGCGCGCGCATGAACCCCTCGTCGGCCAGCACCTCGCGCGTCGGGCCGTCGGCGACGACCTGGCCCGTGTCCAGCACGACCGCGCGCTCGCACAGCTCCAGCGCGTACGGGAGGTCGTGCGTGACGAGCAGCGTCGTCAGCCGCAGCGAGCGCAGGACGTCCAGCAGCTCGCGACGGGCAGCCGGATCGAGCGCGGCCGTCGGCTCGTCCAGGATCAGCACGTCGGGCTTGCACGCGAGCACGCCGGCGATCGCCGCGCGGCGCCGCTCACCCGCGCTCAACGAGTGCGGCGGACGCGTCGCGAGCTCATGGATGCGCACCGCCTGCAGCGCCTCGTCCACCCGCTCGCGCAGCGCCTCGCCGGTCAGCCCTTGGTTGGCCGGGCCGAACGCGACGTCCTCCTCGACGGTCGGCATGAACAGCTGGTCGTCGGTGTCCTGGAAGACGATCCCGGCGCGGCGGCGGATCTCGGTGCGGGTCTTGTCCGACAGCCCGACGCCCGCGACCGACAGCGTCCCGCCGAGATCCTCGAGCGCGCCGCACGCGGCGAGCGCGAGCGTCGTCTTGCCCGCGCCGTTGGGGCCGAGGATCGCGACCCGCTCGCCTTCCCGCACCTCCAGGTTCACGCCGGCCAGCGCGTCGGTGCCGTCCGGGTAGGCGTAGCGCAGATCGTTCATCGCGAGGATCGTCGGGCCGGGCTCCACCGGCGCCGCGGGTCGCAGGGCGGGGAGCTTCAGCGGCGCCCGCGTCGCCCGCCGGGAGCGTCGACTCCCGCGCGCGGGCCCGTCACCGTGCGGGGTCAACGAGATCGGCGTCCCGACCTTGTCCTCGTAGCCCGGCAACCGGACGCGGTACGTGCACAGGTCGCAGTTCATGCGCACGTCGCCGTGCAGCGCCTCGCGGTAGCGCTCGAGCACGAGCCGGGCGAGCCGCCGGTCCGGCCCGATGTGCGCGCCGGCGACCACGGTCAGGCCGGGATGCTGCGCCGCGTACTCCTCCGCCTGCGCGTAGATGCGCGGCACGAGGATCCCGGTGAACAGGAAGAACGGCACGATCGCGATCCGCGTCGCACCCAGCCGCCGGCAGCGCTCGAGCGCCTCGGCCACCGTCGGCTTCGCCACGCCCGCGAACGCCGGCTCGACCATCCCCAGCCCGCGGTTGTCGGACAGCAGCCGGGCGACCTTGTACAGGTCGGACGTCGCGTCGGGATCGGACGAGCCACGCCCGACGAGCACGACCGCCGTCTCCTCCGTGGTGTCGCCGAGCACCGCCCGCGCGCGCTCCTCGGTGATGTCGAGGATCACGGGCTCGATGCCGAGGTCGCGGCCCATCCGGAACGCGACGCCGGGGTGCCGGGAACGCGCGCGCGTCAGCGCCGCGGGCCCGTCGTTCTTCAGGTGCCCGGCCGCGAGCAGCACGAGCGGCACGGACACCACCTCCCGCGTCCCGCGCGCGACGAGCTCGTCGATCCCGGCGTCCACGAGCGGCTCGGCCAGCTCGATGAACCCGAAGCCAACCGGCAGTTCGCCGGCCGCCTCGCGCACGTGGCCCGCGAGCGTCCAGAACTCCTCGAGCCCGTCCGCGTCGCGGGTGCCGTGGCCCACCACCATCAGGGATGCCGTGGCGACGACCGTGCTCACAGCCGCGCCACCACCAACACGGCGATCGCCGCCGCCGGGAGGATCGCCGCGACCATCCACGCCAGCGGGGACGCCGACGGGGCCAGCTGGAGCGCCGGCATCCGCCCGCCGTAGCCGCGCGCGAGCATCGCCGTGTGCACGCGCTCGCCGCGCTCGAGCGTGCGGACCGCGAGCGCGCCGAACCCGCGCGTCGCCGCGCTCGACTGCCACAGCCAGCGCGCCGTGTCCCCGCGCTGGACGCGCGCGAGCCGCATCCGGCGCAGCTCGTCGCCGATGACCTGGAGGTAGCGGATCGCGAAGCCCGCGATCGCGACCAGCTGCCGGGGCAGCCCGAGCCGCTCGGCCCCGCGCAGGATCTCGGCGGGCGGGGTCGTCCAGGCGAGCACGCCGGTCGCGAGCACGGCCAGCGTCGCCTTGGCCACGATCCCGAACGCCAGCCACCAGCCGTCCTCGGCCACGAACGGCAGCACGAGCACGAACAGCACGAACGGCAGCTCGAACAGCAGCCGCGCGCCGAGCATCCGCGGGTCGACGCGAGCGAAGGCGGCGACCGCCAAAAGGATCGCGGCGTCCACCGCGTACGGCCACACGAGATCCCCGCGCGGCACGAGCGCGACCGCCACCACGAACACGATCGTCGCCGCGACCTTGCACTCGGCGGGCGCGCGGTGCAGCGGCGTCTCGACGGTGGTGTCGAGCTCCTGCTGATGCGCCTGGCTCACAGGCGGCTCCCGCGGCCTTCGCGCCTCGCGGGCGCGATCACGGTGGAGAAGTAGGGCGCGCGGCCGTCAGGTGCGGTCAGCGTCTGGCCGGGGCGGCCGAGCTCCTCGCCGTAGACGGGCTCGCGGTCGGCGTCGCGCACGGCGGCGAGCACGTCCGGAAGGTGGCGGCCGCCCTTGTAGACGATCACGGTGTCGAAGTCGGCGAGCGCATCCCGGAGCGACGCATCCCCGGCGGTGTACGGGACGAGCGCGAGCCGCTCCTCGCCTTCCGCGAGCACGGTGCCGGTGCGCGAGGCGAGGTCCTGCATGGCGGTGATGCCGGGGACGGTCTCGATGACCACGTCGGGCACGAGCGCGCGGACGGTGTGGGCGATGTAGGTGAAGGTCGAGTAGAGGTTCGGGTCGCCGATCGTGGCGAACGCGGCCGTGCCGGCGACCTCGGCGATCAGGCGGCCGGCGCGGTCCCAGTGCGCGTCGCGGGAGGCGGCGTCGGACATGGCGAAGTCGAGCGGGGTGCACTCGACGTGCGCGCTCACGATCTCCGCCGCGCGGCCGCCCGCGGGCACGAACACCCGGTCGGCCTCCTTCAGCGCCCGCAGCGCCTTCAACGTGAGGTGCTCGGGGTCCCCGGGGCCCACGCCGACGCCGATCAGCCGCACGCCGTCACCAGCCGATCCGCCACCTCGGGCGTCGCCGCCCAGTGCGTGTGCAGGTAGGACGCGTGCACGTTCCCGGCGACGTGGCCCTCGCGGCCGCGCTGGTGCTCCCACGCGTTGCCGGCCGCGGACACGGTCGAGTAGTGGAACTCGTGGCCGCGCGTGGTCGTGCCCTTCGGCCACACGGGGTGATCGGACAGCGACGTCGCCTCGCGGTACCCGAGCGTGAGCCGCTGCGTCATGTGCGCCTCCACGGGCAGCACGCCGCACATCGGGCGCTCGTCGAGCGTCTCGGCGAGGTACAACAGGCCGCCGCACTCGGCCAGGATCGGGCCGTCGAAGGCGGCGATCTCGCGGCGCAGCGGCTCGTTCGCGGACAGCTCTTCCCCGAACACCTCCGGGAAGCCTCCGGCGAGGATCAGCGCGTCGGCGTCCGGCAGCGCCTCATCGGTCAGCGGGTCGAACTCGGCCAGCTCGGCGCCCGCACCGCGCAGCAGCTCGAGGTTCTCCTGATAGTGGAAGGAGAACGCGGGTCCGCGCGCGATCGCGACCCGGACCCGCGCGGTCTCGGCGCGCGGCGCCCACGCCTCGCCGGGCCGCTCCGGGGCGGTGCGCGCGAGCGCGACGATCGCCTCCAGGTCGCAGAACTCCTTGATTGCCGCACCCAGGTGCTCGATCACCGCGCGGGCCCGCGGCGCGCGTTCGGCCACCGGCACGAGGCCGAGATGGCGCTCGGGCACCTCCAGCGCGGCGTTGCGGTGCAGCGCACCGAGGACGGGGATGTCCGGCAGCGCCTCGTGCAGGATGTCGGCGTGGAAGGAGGAGCCCACCTTGTTGAGGATCACACCCGCGACGTTCACGTCCGGATCGAACGTGCGGTAGCCGTGCACGATCGCGGCGACCGAGCGCGCCATCGCCTCGCAGTTGACGACGAGGACCACGGGGGCCTGGAGCAGCTTCGCAACGTGCGCGGTGCTCGCCAGCTCGCCGCGGCCGGACGCGCCGTCATAGAGGCCCATGACGCCTTCGATCACGGCGATGTCGGCCCCGGCCGCGCCGTGCCGGACGAGCGGCGCGATCAGCTCGGGCGAGGACAGGAACGCGTCCAGGTTGCGGCCGGGCCGGCCGGTGGCGAGCGCGTGGTAGCTGGGGTCGATGAAGTCGGGGCCGACCTTGAACGCGGCGACGTTCGAGAGCGCGGCCATGATGCCGGTCGCGACCGTCGTCTTGCCCGCGCCTGAGGACGTGCCCGCGATGACGACCCGCGGGATCACCATTCGATCCCCTGCTGCGCTCGGATGCCCTGATCCATCGGGTGCTTGATCTTGACGACTTCGCTGACCAGGTCCGCGGCCTCGATCAGCCCGGGGGAGGCGTCGCGGCCGGTGACGACGATGTGCTGGAAGCCTGGCCGGTGCTTGAGCGTGTCGACGATCTCGGCCTCCTCGATCCAGCCGTACTTGATCGCGTACGTGAGCTCGTCGAGCAGCAGGAACTCGTAAAGCTCGGCCTCGATCCGGCGCTTGACCTCCGCCCAGCCCTCGCGCGCCTTGTCCGCGGACTCCTCGAGGTCGCGGCTGATCCACGTCCAGCCGTCGCCCATCTTCTCCCAGTCGATGCCGCCGAGCGCCTGCGCGGCCTTCGCCTCGCCGACCTTCCACTTGCCGGACTTGACGAACTGGAACACGCCGCACCGGTAGTCCCGTGCCCACGCGCGCAGGAGCATCCCGAACGCGGACGTCGACTTGCCCTTCCCGTGGCCGGTGACGACGATCAGCAGCGGCTTGTCCCGCGGCTTGCGGCGCTTGGGTTCGGCGCTGCCCTGGTCGTCGGGCGTGTGCGGGACGTCGATGTCGCTCATGCGGCGGCCTCCAGCGGAAGAACCTGCGCACCCGCCGCGCGCGCGAGCTGCGCGGCGAGCCCCAGGCGGACGGGACCCTGCTCTCCGTCGAGGACGACGACGCCCGCGGCGGCCTGCGCCAAAGACTGGATGGCGTGCGTGGCGGCCTCCGGGTCGCGCGCGCGGCCGTCGGTGACGACGATCGCCAGCGCCCGCCGTGACGGGTCCCGGCGCTGCTCGGTGCGGATGACCAGCTCGGTCTCCTCGAGCCCGCGCGCGAGCGGGGTCCGGCCGCCGGTCGGGAGCGTGCGCAGGGCCTCGGCAGCGCGTTCGACGCTGGAGGTCGGCGGCAGCTGCACGACCGCGTCGTCGCCGCGGAACGTGACGAGCGCGACCTTGTCGCGCCGCTGGTAGGCGTCCGTGAGCAGCCCGAGCACGGCGGCCTTGACCTGGGCCATCCGCTTGCGCGCGCCCATCGACCCGGACGCGTCCACGCAGAACACGACCAGGTTCCCTTCACGGCCGGAGCGGATGTGTTCGTACGGGACGAACTCGCCGCCGCGCAGGGCGGCGGCCCGCAGCGAAGCCGCGAGCGCGAGATCCGTGACGGTGCCCTCGGCGGGCTTGGCGTCCACGGGCTCGCCGGTCGTCGTGCGCGAGCGCCGCCCGGCCGCGCCACGCCCCTTCCCCTTCAACGTCAGGATCGGCGCCTTGCCCGGGGTATTGGGCGCGTCCATTCGCTCACGGGACGGCGCGCCCTCACGGTACGGGCGATCTTCCTGGGGCGCAGCGCCGTTCTCCGATGAGGACGGCGGAGGCGCGTTGTCGCGACCGGACGGGGGCGGCGGGTCGTCGTCGGGCTCGGACTCGTTCATCGCGGCGTCCAGCTCGGTGTCGTCGAGGCCCGGCTGCTGGAGCGGGCCGCGGCGGCGGCGGTGGGCGAGCGCGAGCTTCGCGGCGCGCTTGACGTGGTCGGTGGTGACCTCGTCGGCTCCGTCCAGGGCGGCGAGCGCGGTGGCGGTGCGGGCGGTGACGATGTCGGCGCGGTGGCCGTCGACGCCCAGGCGCGCGCACGTGCCCGCGATCAACAGCAGGATGCGATCGGGCAGGCGCACGGCGGCGAGCCGCTCCCGCGCCGCGGCGATCCGCTGCGCCAGCGCGCGCTCGTCCTCGGCGAAGCGCGCCGCGAACGCGTCCGGGTCGCGGTCGAACGCCAACCGCCGGCGCACGATCTCCACGCGCACCTCGGGGTCGCTCGAACCCGCCACCTCGACGCTCAACCCGAAGCGGTCGAGCAGCTGCGGCCGCAGATCGCCCTCCTCCGGATTCATCGTGCCAACGAGGAGGAAGCGGGCGTCGTAGGCGGTCGAGAGCCCGTCGCGCTCGATGTGGACGCGGCCCAGCGCGGCCGCGTCCAGCAGCACGTCGACGAGGTGGTCCGGCAGCAGGTTGACCTCGTCCACATAGAGCAGGCCGTCGTGCGCGTTGGCCAGCAGCCCGGGCTTGAACGCCGCGCGGCCCTCGCCGAGGGCGCGGTCGAGGTCGAGCGTGCCCAGCACCCGGTCGGCGGTCGCGCCGATCGGCAGCTCCACCAGCGCACCGTCGATCAGCGGCGCCAGGCCGCGCACGGCGGTCGTCTTGGCCGTGCCGCGCTCGCCGCGCACGAGCACGCCGGAGATCGCCGGGTCGACGGCGCACACGAGCAGCGCCTCGGTCAGGTCCTCCTGGCCGACGATCGCGGTGAACGGGAACACCGTCATGCGGATGCCTCTTCGAGGTCGCCTTCGACGTCGAGGTAGGCCTCGCGCAGCGTGTCCAGCGCGTCCGCCGACGGCGCTTCCCACAGGCCGCGGTCGGCGGCCTCCAGTAGCCGCTCGGCGATCGCGCGCAGCGCCCACGGGTTCGAGCGCACGAGGAAGTCGCGGACCTCCTCCGCGCCGACGTACTTCTCGGTGACCTGCTCGTACATCCAGTCCTCGACGACGCCGGTCGTGGCGTCGTAGCCGAACAGGTAATCCACCGTGGCGGACAGCTCGAACGCGCCCTTGTAGCCGTGGCGCATCATCGACCCGATCCAGCGCGGGTTGGCGACGCGGCTGCGGAACACGCGCCGCGCCTCCTCGGCCAGGGTGCGGGAGGCGGGCTCGGCGGGGTTGCTCGAATCCCCGATCACCGCGCGCGGGTCGGCGCCGGCGAGGTGCCGCACGTAGGCGATCATCCCGCCGTGCTCGGCGAAGTAGTCCGAGCTGTCGAGCAGGTCGTGCTCGCGCGTGTCGATGTTCTTGACCGCGACGTCGATGCGCGCGAACTGGCGCCGCATCGCCGACCGCGCCTCCGCGCCCCCACGGCCGCGCCCGTACGCGTGGCCGCCCCAGGCCTCGTAGACCTCGGCGAGGTCGGCGTCATCGCGCCAGTTCTTGACGTCCACGAGCTGCAGGATGCCGGTGCCGTAGGTGCCCGGACGGCCGCCGAAGATGCGCGCGGTGGCGGCCTTCCAGTCGCCCGCGAGCTCCTCGACGTCGGCCAGCACGTGCTTGCGCACGAAGTTCATCTCGACCGGCTCGTCCAGCCCGGCCACGAGCGTGACCGCGTCGTCGAGCACGTCGACCAGGTGCGGGAAGGCGTCGCGGAAGAAGCCGCTGATGCGCACGGTGACGTCGATCCGCGGGCGGCCCAGCTCCTCCAGCGGGATCACGTCGAGGCCGATGATCCGGCGCGTCTCCTCGTGCCAGCGCGGGCGCACGCCGAGCAGCGCGAGGATCTCGCCCGCGTCGTCGCCGGCGGTGCGCATCGCAGCTGTGCCCCAGACCACGATCCCGACCGTCTCGGGGAGCTCGTCGTGGGACGCGAGCAGCGCGTCCGCGAGCTTGGTGCCGGTCTCGTAGGCGAGATCCGAAGGCAGCGCGCGCGGATCGACGCTGTACATGTTGCGGCCGGTGGGCAGCACGTCGAGCCGGCCGCGGGTGGGGGAGCCGGACGGGCCGGCAATCACGTGGCGCCCGTGCAGGCCGCCGATCAGCGCGTCGATCTCACGCGTGGAGGCGAGGATCTTCTCCGTGGCCTCCTCGCGGGCGTCGGGCGAGAGGCGCAGGATCGCGTTGACCAGGCCCTCGAGCTGCTCGCCCTCGGGCGGCACGCCGAGCACGTGCAGGCCGTCGCGCACCTGCAGGTCCTTGATCTCGCACAGGTAGCCGTCGACGTGCTCGATCAGGTCGCCGAAGTCGTCGAGCTCCGGCTGCTCGCCCTCGATCTCGAGGTCGCGGTGCAGCTCGGCCTCGTGCAGGAGCGACCAGATCCGGTTCGCCAATGTGGGCAGCTTGGCGGGGTCGAGCGCCTCCGCGCGCGCGTAGTCGTCGAGCAGCTGCTCCAGGCGGGCGAGCTCGTCGTAGGTCTCGGCGCGCATCATCGGCGGCACGAGGTGGTCGATCACGACCGCGTGCGCGCGGCGCTTGGCCTGCATCCCCTCACCGGGGTCGTTCACGACGAACGGGTAGAAGAGCGGCGTGTCGCCGAGACAGGCGTCGGGTGCGCAGGCTTCGGACAGGCCGAGCGCCTTGCCCGGCAGCCATTCGAGCGTGCCGTGCTTGCCGAGGTGGACGATCGCGTCGACGCGCTGCGTGAGCCAGCGGTAGGTCGCGAGGTAGTGGTGGGCGGGCGCGAGCGCGGGGTCGTGGTAGATCGCGACCGGATTCTCGCCGTAGCCGCGCGGCGGTTGGATGGCGAGGATCACGTTGCCGAGCTCCAGCACCGCGATCACGAAGTCGTCGCCGTCGGTGTAGTGCTCGCCGGGCGGCGGGCCCCAGGTGTCGAGGATCGGCTGCGTGAGCTCGTCCGGCAGCGTGTTGAACCACTCGGCGTACTCGGCGACGGGGAGGCGCGCCGTGGCCTGGGCGAGCTGGTGGTCCGACAGGAACTCCTGGTCGTGGCCGCCGGTCGCGATCAGCGCGTGGATGAGCGCGTCGCTGTCCTCGTAGTCGTGCTCGACGGTGTGGCCGGCGTCGCGCAGCGCCTCCAGCAGGACCATCGCGCTGGCGGGCGTGTCCAGGCCGACCGCGTTGCCGATCCGCGCGTGCTTGGTCGGGAACGAGCTGAGCACGATGCCGGTGCGCTGCTGGGCGCGGTCCAGGGCGCGCAGCCGCGCGTGGTTGACCGCCAAGCGCGCAAGGCGGCCGCAGCGCTCCAGGTCGGGGGCGTAGTGCAAGGCCTCGAACGGCGCGTCCGGGATCGGCTCCTTGAAGGAGATCGGGACGCCGATGATCCGCCCGTCGAACTCGGGGATCGCGACCTGCATCGCGGCGTCCAGCGGGGTGAGGCCGCCGTCCGACTCCGCCCAGCGCTGGCGGGTGGTCGTGGCGCACAGCGCCTGGATGACCGGGACGTCGAGCGCTTCGAGCGCCTCCGCGTGCCACTCGTCGCCCGCGTGTGAGCCACCGGAAGCGAGCACGGTGGTGATCAGCGCGTCGATCTCGCCGTCCAGCAGCTTCAGCGCGGGCGAGTCGCCACGCAGGCTGTACGTCCACACCGGGACGGGCTGGCCGCCGGCGTCCTCGATCGCGCGGGCCAGCGCGTCGACGAACGCCGTGTTGCCGGTGGCGAAGTGGCTGCGGTAGAAGACGACGCCGACGCGCGGGCGGCCGTCGCGGGCCGGCTTGGACGGGTAGAAGCCGACGTCCTCGAGCGGCTGCGGGTCCTCGAACCCGTAGCCCGTGAGCGCGAACGTGTCGGCCAGGAAGGTGAGCAGCTCGCGCGTGTTGTCGACGCCGCCGTGCCGCAAGTACTCGAACGCCTGCGCGACGGCGCCCGCGGGCGCGAGGCTGAGCTCGGCCAGCTCCGCGTCCGGCTCGGCCTCGCCGCCCAGCAGGATCAGCGCGATGCCGTTGCGCTCGGCCGTCTCGCGCAGGGCGGCCACGCCCTCCGGCCACGCGCGGCGGCCGCCGAGCAGCCGCACGACCACAACGCGGGCGCCGGCTGCGAACGACTCGACGTCCTCGAGCGTGCTCGGGTTCGCGCAGCGGACCTCGGGGAAGTCGTCATCGAGCTGCCGCAGCGCGTGCGCGGCGGCGAGGATCTCGGTGTCGGCCGTGGTCAAAAGACGGAGCACGCGGCGCCTCCTGGCGGGATGGTGGGGAGCCCTTCCGGGGCGCCTCGCTGGATCAGGTCGGTGAGTGCGGCGGGGTCGACGTTCGCGCCGAACCAGTCGGCGAGACGGTCGAGGTGGGCCTCGCGGACGTCCTTGAACGCGCGCGTGCCCGGGGTCCAGTCGCGGCCCGTCCGGTCCGCCACCCAGCTGAGCAGCTTGCGGCGGACCTCGTCGCCTTCGAGCAGGCCGTGCCAGGCGGTGCCGAGCACGTCTTCGCGTTGGATGAGCGGCTCGGCGCGGTCGACGCGGCCGTGGCGGATCTCGTAGCCGGTGGCGGGGACGCCCAGGACGGTGCCGCTCACCTGCCGCAGCAGCTTCTCGGGCGCGAACGTCGTGTTCACGTCCAGCAGCCGCAGGCCGGTCGCGCTCTCGTCGCTCTCGACGCCGTCCTCGATCCGGTCGCCAAGCATCTGGTAGCCGCCGCAGATGCCGAGGATCGGGCCACGGCGCCGGAGCAGCGCCTGGTCCAGCCCGTCGGCGCGCAGGCGCTTGAGGTCCTCGACGGTGGCCTTCGTCCCGGGCAGGACCACGAGGTCGGCGCGCTCGACGTCGGCGGGCGAGCGCGTGTAGCGGACGCTGACGCCCGGCTCGGCCGCGAGCGCGTCGACGTCGGTAAAGTTGCTCATCCAGCGCAGCCGGATGACGGCGACGTCGAGCGTCCCGGGCGTGGTGTGGTCCTGCCGCAGCGCGAGCGAGTCCTCGGCATCGATGAACGGGCCGTCGAGCCAGGGCAGGACGCCGAGCGTGTCCCGTCCCGTGAGGTTCTTGAGCATGTCCAGGCCAGGCGCGAGGATGCTCGGGTCGCCGCGGAACTTGTTGATCAGGAAGCCCGCGATCAGCGCCTGGTCCTCGGGCTCGAGCAGCGCGAGCGTCCCGTAGAGGGACGGGAACACACCGCCGCGGTCGATGTCGCCGATCACCAGGACGGGGAGGTCGGCGGCGCGGGCGAGGCCCATGTTGGCGAGGTCGCCTTCGCGCAGGTTGATCTCGGCGGGCGAGCCGGCTCCCTCGCAGACGACGACGTCGAACCGGGAGCGCAGCTCGTTGAGCGCCTCGATCACGGGTTGCTTGAGCTCGTGCTTGAGCTCCTGGTAGGAGCGCGCCGTGGCGTCCGCGTACGGCTTGCCCATGACGAGCACCTGCGACTTGCGGTTCCCGGACGGCTTGATCAGCACCGGGTTCATCGCGGCCTCGGGCTCGATCCCGCACGCCGCGGCCTGCATCGCCTGCGCCCGGCCGATCTCCGCGCCGCTGCGGGTGACGGTGCTGTTGAGCGACATGTTCTGCGCCTTGAACGGCGCGACGCGCACGCCCTGACGGGTGAGCCAGCGGCACAGCGCCGCCACCACGACCGACTTGCCCGCGTCGGACGCCGTGCCCGTGATCAGGATCGCGCCCTTCATCGCCGCACCATCGCCAGGACGGCCGCGGCGAGCGAGATGATCCGCGCGAGCCGGATCGCCCGCCCGACGTCGGCCGGCCCGGGCGCGCGCCCGTCGCCGAGCCGCGGCCGGTGCTCGACGTGCCCCGCGTACGCCAGCGTCCCGCCGAGCGTGAGCCCGAGCGCGCCGGCGAACGCGGCCTCGATCACGCCCGCGTTGGGCGAGGGATGGAGCGCGGCCCTCTCCTTCCACACCGTTCGGGCCTCACGGTCGCCGAACACCACGGTCAGCGCGCCCGCGAGCCGCGCGGCGGGCCAGTTCGCGACGTCGTCGGCGCGCGCCGCGGCGGTCCCGAAGCGGGCGTAGCGCTCGTTGCGGCGGCCCACCATCGCGTCGAGCGTGTTCACCGCGCGGTACGCGAGCACGCCCGGCGCGCCCGCGGCGGCGCACCACAGCAGCGGCGCGATCACCGCGTCGACGGTGTTCTCGGCGACCGACTCGATGGCGGCCGCGCACAGCTCCGACGCGTCGAGCTGCTCAGGGTCGCGGCCGACCAGCGACCGGATGCGCACGCGCGCGGACTCGATCTCGCCGCGCTCGACCAGGTCGGCCACCGCCGCGGCCTCCCGCGCCAGCGAGCGACCGCCCAGCGCGACGTAGAGCGCGAGCCCACGCGCGAGCGAACGCGGCAGCACCCGCTCGAGCGCCGCGCCGACCAGCGCCGCGCCGCCGACGAGCACGCCGGCGTACATCACTCCCGCCGCGCGGGTCGGCCGGTACACGACGCGCTCGAACGCCGCGGCGGCCTGCCCGAAGCCGGCGACGGGATGCCAGCGGCGCGGGTCGCCGAACGCGGCGTCAGCGGCCACGCCCAGCGCGATCCCGGCCACGCTCATACGCCCACCTCGCCACGCGAGCGTTCACTGACTCGGGGTTTCGCCGGGTTGCTGAACGCTCGCGTGTCCTCGCGGTCGTTGACGCGGGTCACGGTCCAGCGGCCGTCGTGCGCGTGCAGCTCGGTGATGGCCAGCGGGGAGACGTCGATCCGCCAGAACGCGCTCGGCGGGGCGTCCAACGCGACGACGACCGCGGCCTTCACGACGCCGCCGTGGGTGATCGCGATCGCGGTGCCGTCCAACTCGGCCTGCGCCGCTAGCCACGCCCGCACCCGGGCGAGCAGCGCGCTCAGCGACTCGCCGCCGTGCGGCGCGGCGTCCGGGTCCGTCATCCACGCCCGCACGTCGTCCGGCGCCTCCGCGGCAATTTCGGCCAGCGGGCGGCCCGCCCAGGCGCCGAAGTCGCACTCGGCCAGCGCGGGCTCCACGGCGCTCACGGTCAGCCCCGCCGCGGTCTGGGCGGCGCGCCGGGCGGGCGACACGATCACCTCGCCGCGCGGCAGCCGTGCGGCCAAGCGCGAAGCGGCATCCACCCCTGCGGCATCCAGGTCCTCGTCCGCGCCGAACGCGGCGGCACGCACCGCGGCAGTCGAAGCGTGACGCACGAGCAGCAGCCGCCGCATATGACCAACAGACCTCCTCGGGATGACGCGTCCCGTCGGTGGGGGACCCGCGAAAGGGACGGCGTTCTGGCTCCCGGGAATTGGCTTCCCGGTCACAGTGGCGCGACCGCGCCGGACTCTCACCGGCTTCCCCGCACCCTCGCGGCTGACGGCCCGAGCATACTGCGCAGCCGTGAACGTCGAGATCCAACCCGTCAGCGAAACCGCGATCGCCGCCGCCCGCGAGCGTCAGTCCCAGCTCGTCAAACCGCCCGGCAGCCTGGGCCGGCTGGAGGAGCTCGCGCTCTGGCTCGCCGGCGTCACCGGTGAGGAGCGGCCCAAGGTGCGTGCGCGGATCGTCGTCGCGGCGGCCGACCACGGCGTCGCGGCCGAGGGCGTCAGCGCGTTCCCGCCCGAGGTCACCGCCCAGATGCTCGCGACGTTCCTCTCCGGCGGCGGCGCCGTGTCCACGCTGGCCCGCGAGACGCAAGCGGATCTGGTCTGCGTCGACGCCGGGGTGAACGCGAGCACGACCCACCTCGACGTCGTCCACACCGGCCTGAAGCCGAGCGCGAACCTCGCCAATGAGCCCGCGCTCAGCCAGGACGACGTCCGCCACGCCATCAAGGTCGGCATGAAGCTCGCCGCCACCGCGCACAACGACGGCCTCACGATCCTCGCCGGCGGCGAGATGGGCATCGGCAACACGACGCCCGCGACCGCCCTCGCCTGCTGGCTGACCGGGGGCGATCCGGCCGAGCTGACCGGGCCCGGCACGGGCCTGGACCCCGAGGGCGTGCAGCGCAAGGCCGAGGTGGTGCGGCGCGCGCTCGCCCGCGACGAGTCCAGGACCGCCCTCGCTGCCCTCGCCTCCCTGGGCGGCGGCGAGATCGCCCTGCTCACCGGGCTCGCGCTCGGCGCGGGCCGCTACGGGCTCGGCTACGTGTGCGACGGCGTGATCGCCACCGCCGCCGCGGCGGTCGCCGCCGCGATCGCGCCCGACCTCAAGCCGCGCCTGGTGGCCGGCCACCGCTCGCCCGAGCCGGCGCACACGAAGCTGCTCGCCCATCTGGATTTGAACCCGATCCTCGACCTGCAGATGCGCCTCGGCGAGGCCAGCGGCGCCGCGGCCGCGCTCGCCATCCTCAAGCTCGCCGCCGCCGCCCACGACGGCATGCACACGTTCGCCGAAGCCGGAGTCTCCACGGGATGATCAGCACTTCAGCCGACATCATCGAGCGCATCTACGCGTCCGGCGACACGATCCCGGTGAGCGAGCTGGACCCCGCGTTCTTCGACCTCTCCAGCGGCGTCGCCGGCGAGATCGTCCAGGCATTGGCGAACTACCGGCTGACCGCGACGATCGTCGGCGAGCTGCCACCGCACAGCACCCACTTCGCCGACTTCGCCCGCGAGGTCCCACAGCTCACGTTCCGTCCGGCATAGCGTCGCGCCACGGCCGCTCGATGTCCGCCGGCGCCAGCGGGCGGCCCGGCAACGGCGGCGCGTCGACCAGCGCCAGCGCCTGCAGCACGAGCTCCAGGTAGCGCTCGTCCATCCCGGCCAGCCCTGCGACGAGCAGGCTGAGGTCGGCGCCGCTGACGTCCGCGCGCATCGTGCCCGCCGCGACCGCCCGGTCCACGAGCGCCTGCACCGCCTCGTTGCCTTCGCGCGCGAGCACGAACTGTGCCTCGACCGGCTCGAACATCCCGAGCAGGCTCGACAGCTGGGTCGTGCCCGAGCTCCGATACCAGCGCAGGAACCCGGCGATCGCCTCGAACGGGTCGGCGGCGCCGGCGGCGGCCAGCGCGGCGTCGCGGATGCGCTCCATGCCGTCCTCGCAGACTCGGGCGAGCAGCTCCTCCTTGGACCGGTAGCGGCGGTAGAGCGTCGCCTGCCCGACGCCCGCGCGCCGCGCCACGGCCGACATCGGCGCCGCCGGATCGCGCGCGTAGACCTCCAGCGCCGCCTGCAGCACGCGCTCGTCGTTGCGCCGCGCTTCAGCCTCACGACCTCGCATGAACGGACAATCCTAGTCCGATCAGCTACGGTGAACGGACAAATCGAGTCCGTTAGGAGCTGAGCCATGCGCGCCATCGAGGTCACCCGCTTCGGACCGCCCGAGGTCCTGGAGCCCAGGCAGCGGCCCGAGCCGACGCCAACCGAGGGCGAGGTCCTGATCGAGGTCGAACTGGCCGAGGTGCTGTTCCTGGACACGCAGCTCCGCGCCGGTTGGGGACGGGACTTCTTCGCGGTCGAGCCGCCGTTCGTGCCGGGTGTCGGCGTGGCGGGAACCATCGACGGCCGCCGCGTGATCGCCGGCACCTCGCGCTCCGGCGCGTACAGCGGCGGTGGGTACGCGGAGCTCGCCGCCGCGCCCGCCGACATGGTGTTCGACGTCCCCGCCGGGGTCAGGAGCGCCGACGCGCTCGCCGCCCTGCACGACGGCATGATGGCCTTCAGCCGTCTCGGACACACGCCGGTCCGGCCGGGCGACCGCGCGCTCGTGACCGCGGCGGCCGGCGGGATCGGCGTCTGGCTCGTGCCGCTGCTGCGCGCCGCCGGCGCCACCGTGATCGCCGCCGCCCGCGGTGCCGAGAAGCTCGAGCTGGCTCGGTCCCGCGGTGCCCACACGACCGTCGACTACTCGGAGCCCGGCTGGACGGACGGGCTCGGCGAGCTGGACATCGTCTTCGACGGCGCGGGCGGCGACCCCGGCACCGCCGCGCTCGCGATCACCGCCTCGGGCGGGCGCTTCCACGCCTATGGCGCGGCCAGCGGCGACTTTCCCGCCCGCCGGGACGACGTCGAGTTCTTCGGCATCGAGACGCCGGTCGACTGGCGTGCGGCCACCACGCGCGCGCTGCACGCGCTCGCCGAGCGTGAGGTCGAGCCCGTGATCGGCCAGTCCGTCCCACTCGAGGACGCGGCCGCGGCCCACGCCGCGATCGCCGACCGCAGCGTGCTCGGCAAGACGCTGCTGGAGGTCCGATGAAGATCCTCGTCGTCGGCTCCGGCGGCACGGTCGGTCGCGCGCTGGTCCCGCTGCTGCACGAGCACGACGTCGTCCGCTTCCAGGGCGACATCCGGGACGCCGAGTTCGTCTCCGCCGACGCCGTCTTCCTGCTGTGGCCGTTCTTCACGCCCGACGGCGCCGACGCGGTGATCGACGCGCTCGCGACCCGCACCGGCCACGTCGTCTACCTCTCGTCCGAGTCGGCGACCCCCGCATCGGTGTGGGGCGAGATCGAGGCACGCATCCGGGCCACGCGCCTGGAGTGGACGTTCCTGCGCCCGACCGGCTTCGCCAAGAACACGTTGATCTGGGCCGACCAGATCCGTTCCGGCGTCGTGCGGTGGCCGTTCGGCCAGGCCGCCCGCTCGCTGATCGACGAGCGCGACCTCGCCGCCGTCGCCGCCCGCGCGCTCACCGAGCGCCACGCCGGCGCGACGCACGTCATCACCGGCCCGGAAGCCGTCAGGCAGGCGGAGCAGGTCCGCCTCATCGGCGAGGCCATCGGCATGCCCGTGCGCTGGGAGGAGCAGCCGCGCGACGCTGCCCGTGACGCCCTGGTGCCCGTCTTCGGCGACGCCACCGACGCCGCGCTGGACACGTGGGAGCGCTTCATCGCGCAGCCGGAGACCGTCACCGACACCGTGCTGACCGTCACGGGTCGCCCGGCCGGCTCATTTCGTGCCTGGGCGCGCGACAACGCGGACGCCTTCTGAGACAGTCCGCGCCGGAGGAGGCCACAACTCCCGGGGGGACACATGAAGCGACTGGTGGGTGCGTTGCTGCTCGCGATGGCGGCGTGCGCGTCGACGGCGCAGGCGCAGACGACGCCGCAGTACGACTACGACGGAGCCATCCGCGAGCGGGTGTACATCCCGAACGGCCTGGACGCCGACCGCGACGGCACGGAGGACCGCACCGCGATCGAGATCATGCGGCCGAAAGAGCTGGCGAAGGACGTGCCGGCGATCATCGCGCCGAGCCCGTACTACACGAGCGCGTGCGGCCAGTTCGTCGGTGAGTGCATCGGCGACCTGGACGGCGACGGCATCAACGACCGCTGGCCGCTGTGGTACGACAACTTCTTCGTGCCGCGCGGGTACGCCGTGATCCTGGCCGAGATGGGCGGCACGGCGAACTCCACCGGCTGCGCGACCAACGGCGGCAAGGAGGACGTGCAGTCCACCAAGGTCGTGATCGACTGGCTCAACGGCCGCATCCCGGGCTACGACAAGGCCGGCGCGCCCGTCACGGCCACCTGGCACAGCAAGAAGGCGGCGATGATCGGCCGCTCCTACAACGGCACGCTGCCCAACGCGGTGGCGGCGACCGGCGTCGAGGGCCTGACCACGATCGTCCCGATCGCCGCGATCAGCTCCTGGTACGACTACAGCCGCATGGGCGGGATCATCGGTGGCACCGCCCACTACCCGGCGTGGCTGGCCAACTTCGTCACGGACGAGCCCCGCCGCGCGCTGTGCGCCGCGGTCCGCGACGACATGTCCCTGCTCGACGGCGACGCCGACGGCAACATGAACGCGTTCTGGGACGAGCGCAACTACCGCCCGGACGCCTCCAAGGTCAAGGCGTCCGTGTTCGCCACGCACTGCCTGCAGGACGACAACGTCGACCCGGACCAGACCACCGAGTGGTGGCACGCGCTCGCGCAGCACAACGTCCCGCGCAAGCTGTGGCTGTGCCGCGAGGGCCACATCGACCCGTTCATGACCAACCGCGCCGAGTGGATGCGCCAGCTGCACGCCTGGTTCGACCACTGGCTCTACGGCGTCCAGAACGGGATCATGGAGGAGCCACGGGTCGACATCGAGGACACCAAGGACACCTGGGGCAAGTACGCCGACTGGCCGCTCCCCGGCAGCGTGAGCACCCCGATCTACCTGCAGGGCGACACGGCGTCGTCCGCCGGCACGCTCGGCGGCCAGACCGGCGGCAAGACGGACACGCTCCAGTTCACCGACCTGGCGAACATGAACGAGGCCAACGCGATGAACCTCGCGGCCGGCACCACGCAGACCAACCGCCGCGTGTTCGTGTCCGGCCCGCTCACCGAGGACGTGCGCGTCTCCGGCTCGCCGGTGATCGACCTGCGCGCCTCCCTCGACAAGCCGCAGTCCAACCTCACCGCGCTGCTCGTCGACTACGGCGCGTCCACCCAGATCACACGCTCGGGTGACGGCATCTCCACGCCCGCGAACGCGCCGAGCGACTGCTGGGGCCCGAGCTCCACGCGCACCGGCCCGGACGGCCAGGTGATGGACTGGGACTCCTGCTACCAGCAGCCGATCAAGCCCACCGTGACGGTCTCCGAGACCCAGGGCTGGCGCGTCTCGCGCGGCATCCTGGACTCGTCCAACCGCGAGTCGCTGTACTACGACGTCACCAACACGCCGGGCACGGAGTACCGCTTCCGCTTCCCGATCATGCCGGTGGACTACACGTTCCCGAAGGGCCACCGGATCGGCGTCGTCATCATCGCCAACCTCAACGCGCTGCAGCGCAACGGCACCACCGGCACGACGGTCACGCTCAACACGAAGCTGAGCAAGATCGACCTGCCGATCGTCGGCGGGCATGCGGCAGCGGTCCGCGCCGGGGCGATCGCGCCCGTCACGGCGACCGGGACCGTCGGCGGGAGCGTCCCCGCCACGCTCGCGCTCAGCGTCGGCGGTGCGGCGTTCCCGGCCTTCACGCCGGGCGTCGAGCAGGACTACACGGCGACCACGACCGCCATCGTCACGTCGAGCGCCGGCGACGCGACGCTCAGCGTCTCCGATCCCGGCCACCTGACCAACGGCGCGTTCTCGCTCACCGACCCGCTGCGGGTGGAGCTGGCCAAGACGAGCTGGACCGCGCCGACGAGCAACGAGGCCGTCGACGTCACGTTCCGCCAGCGCATCGGCCGCACCGAGCCGCTGCGCACCGGCACCTACGCCCAGACGCTCACCTTCGCGCTCGCGACGACGAACCCGTGACGATGCGGGCGGCCGCAGACGGGGTACTAGACCTCTGTGGCCGCCCCAACCACCCCGCCGCTGACCGCGGAGATCCTCGACGGGCCCGTGCCCGTCATCCGGGTTCGCGGTGAGCTCGACCTGTCGACCGCGGGACGTCTGTGCCGGACGGTGGGAGCCGTCGCCGGCGTGCGGCGCCGCATGCGCGTCGTGCTGGACCTGTCGGAGCTGGCGTTCTGCGACTCGACCGGGCTGCGGGCCCTCGTCGGCGCGGTGCGGGAGGTCGAGATCAACGGCGGCAGAGCCGCGCTCGTCGCGCCGCCGGGTGGCAAGCTCGCCCGGCTGCTCGACCTGAGCGGGCTCGGGGAGTTCCTGCGCGTCGCGCCCTCGCGAGACCTGGCGCTTAAGCGTCTTTCCTGATCGAATAGCTCCTCAATGAGGAGAGTTCTGATCGCTGCGGTGATCGTTTTGGCCTGCCCGGCCGGCGCGATGGCTGCGACACCGGCCGGCCTGACGGTCGAGCACCAGACACAACCGCTGGCGGTTGAAGCCGCGGCGCCGCTGCTCGGATGGCACGGCGCCGGTGACGCGTACCAGGTCAAGGTCGGCACGAGCCCGCAGAGGCTGGGGGACGTCTGGGACTCGGGGAAGGTGACCTCGAGCGAGTCCGTGAACGTGCCCTACGGCGGCCCGCCGCTGCCCGCCGCCACGCGCCTGTACTGGACCGTCCGCACGTTCGACGGCGACCGCGCCTCCGCCTACGCGCCGCCGGCGAGCTTCGGGACCGCGGTCAAGTCGAGCTGGACCGCGACGCCCATCTGGTCCTCCGCGCCGGTCCTCGGCTCCGACTACGACGTCGAGCTCGACTTCACCGTCACCACCGTCGCCGCCGGCGTCAAGTTCCGCGTCAACGGCCCCAACGCCTTCATGTGGCAGATCCGCGGCGACGCCTCCAACGAGCTGCGCCCCCACGTGCAGGTCAACGGCACCTACTCGCAGCTGAAGGCCGTCAAGCTGCCGATGACGATCGGGCTCAACACCAAGCACAAGCTGCGCATCAACGCCGCCGGCTCGACCATCCGCACCTACATCGACGACGTGCTCGTGGACACGACGGTGGACGCGCGCAACCCGGCCGGGTCGATCGGCTTCCGGCACGGCATGACCGAGTCCGCGCGCTTCGACAACGTCAAGGTCACCGGCGACCGCGTGCTCTACAGCAACGACTTCACCTCGGCCGGCACGGACTTCGCGTGCGGCTCGGTCAGCAACGGCGAGCTCGTGGTCGGCACCGCGCGCGACTGCGCCTACGGCGTCACCGACAACTGGGCCTTCCTGCGCAAGGCGTTCCGCGTCGCCGACAAGCCGATCGCGTGGGCCACGGCGTACGTCTCCGGGCGCTCGACCGAGCCCGCCCGCCAGTACGTCTTCAAGCTCTCGCTCAACGGCAAGGTGGTCGGCGTCGGGCCCACGCGCGCGATCAACAACGCGACGCAGACGATGTACAACGCCTACGACGTCACGCCGTTCCTGCAGCCCGGCGACAACGCGCTCGGCGCGCTCGCCTACACGACGACCGACAAGAAGTTCATCGCCCAGCTCGTGATCGCCTACGCGGACGGCACGCGCGAGGTGGTCAACTCGGACACGAGCTGGAAGGCGCTCTCGGGCGAGGTCGCACTCCCGCAGGCCGGCTCGGTCGGCACCAGCTACTACGCCGCGCCGGTGGAGAACATCGACGCGCGCGCCTATCCGAGCGGGTTCGACACGCCCGCCTTCGACGACGCGGCGTGGGCCGACGCTACCGCGAAGACCGCCATCCAAGGGTTGACGGGCACGCCCGCGGCGAACGTCGAACAGCGGCTGCGCGCGCCCGTGCGCGTGGTCAAGAAGGCCGACAAGCACTACTTCGTGGACTTCGGCCGGACCGTCGTGGGCGGGATGCAGCTGAGGCTGAGCGGGCCCGGGACGGTCGAGCTGCGCTACGGCGAGGAGCTCACCGACGCGACCACCGTCGACCACACGATGCGGACCGGCAACACCTACCGCGACGTCTGGACGCTGCGCCCCGGCACGCAGACCCTCAGCCCGTGGGGCTACCGCGTGTTCCGCTACGCCGAGATCATCGGGGCCGAGCCGGAGGACATCCAGGCCGCGTCGCTCGTGTACCCGTTCGACCCGAACGCGTCGTCGTGGTCGTCATCCAACGCCGACCTGGACAAGGTCGTCGACTTCAACCGCGAGGGCGTGCGCGAGCTCAACCTCGACCTGCACCTGGACTCGCCGTCCCGCGAGCGCGCCCCGTACGAGGGCGACAACCTCATCCACATGCTCATCCAGGGCTACACCGACGGCGACTGGACGCTCTCCAAGCACACGCTGCAGTGGCTCGCCGTGAATGAGACCTGGCCGACGGAATGGCGGCTGGCCAGCATCCTCTCCGCCCACGAGTACTGGCGCAACACGGGCGATCTGAAGGCCGTCGCCGACTACTACGAGGACCTGAAGGGGTTCGTGCCGATGCGCTGGATCCGCGCGAGCGACGGCCTCGTGCAGAAGGAGCCGGGCAACAGCTCGCAGGCCAACGGCGACCTCGTCGACTGGCCGCAGGGCGAACGCGACGGCTACGTGTTCTCCAACGTCAACACGGTCATCAACGCCTGGTCGTACAAGGCGCTGGCGGACATGGCGCAGATCGCCGCCGCGCTGGACAAGACCGAGGACGCCGCGACGTGGTCGGCGGCCGCGACGCGGCTCAAGGCCGCCATCAACACGCACCTGTTCGAGAACGGCCGCTACAAGGACGGGCTCACCGCGAGCCACGCCTCCGTGCACGCGAGCGTGTTCGCGGTGGCGATGGGCGTCGCCGGTCCCGAGCAGCTCGGCCCGGCGACGCAGTACATCGCCGAGCGCGGCATCGCGTGCAGCGTCTTCTGCGCGAACTTCCTGATCGACGCGCTCTACGACGGCGGCCGCGCCGAGGACGCCGTGCGCCTGATGACCAGCACCGGCCAGCGCTCGTGGCTGCACATCATCGAGCAGGGCGCGGGCTCGCCGATGGAGGCGTGGGACCCGGCGCTGAAGTCCAACACGACGTTCTCGCACCCGTGGTCGGCTTCGCCCGCGTACCTGGTGTACCGCGGCGCGCTCGGGATCGAGGCGCTCGAGCCGGGCTACAAGCGTTTCAGCGTCAAGCCACAGCCGGGCGGGCTCACGCGCGCGGCGGGCACGACGCCGACGGTGCGAGGCGAGGTCGGCGCCGCGTTCGAGCAGCTGCCGTCCGGCCTCGACCTCGCCGTGAAGGTGCCGGCCAACAGCACGGCGGTGGTCACGCTGCCGGGCCGGTTCCCGGTCGAGGTCGGCGCGGGCTGCCACCTGCTGTCCACGCGCGGCGGCGTGACCGCCGAGAGCGTGCGCGAGTGGGCGACGGCTCAGGGCTGCGTGTTCGAGGCGCCGCCGGTCGACGTCGGCGTAGGCGGCGAGGTGCCGGCCGTGCTGTCGCTCGCGGTCGGGTCGGCGACCTTCGCCCCGTTCGTCCCAGGCGTGGCGGCCGAGTACACGGCGAACACGACCGCGACGGTCACCTCCACCGCGGGTGACGCCGCGCTCTCGGTCTCCGAGCCCGGCCATCTGGCCAACGGTGCGTACGCGCTGCGCGAGCCGCTGCGCGTGGAGCTCGGGAAGGCGGCGTGGACCGGGCCGGTCGGCAAGGAAGACATCGACGTGACGTTCAAGCAGGCGATCGGCGCGAGCGAGCCGCTGCGCACCGGCCGCTACAGCCGCACGCTGACGTTCACGCTCTCGACGACGACGCCGTGAGCGCTACTCGCCGAGGAGCGTCGCCAGCCCGGTGATCTCGAGCAGGCGCTGGATGGTGGGGGAAGCCGCTTTGACCGTGAAGCGGCAGCCCGCCTCCAGCGCCTGCCGGCGCGCCTTGAGCAGCACCGCGACGCCCGTGGTGTCCATGAAGGCGACCTCCGAGAGGTCGATCCGCAGCCACTCGGGCTCGGCCTCGAACGCGATCTGGAGCTCGCGGTTGAGCCGCACCGAGGTGAGCAGATCGACCTCTCCGACCACCACCACCGTGGTGGTCCTGTCCTCGTGCGTCGTGCGCACGTCAAGCCCCGGCGGCATACGACCCGGCACGCTACCGGTATGGCTCGCGCGTTCAAGCAAGTGGATGTCTTCACCACCCGGCCGTACTACGGGAATCCGGTCGCCGTCGTGCTCGACGCCGACGGCGTGTCCACCGAGGCGATGCAGCGCTTCGCGCAGTGGACGAACCTCTCCGAGACGACGTTCGTGCTCCCACCGACCGAGGGCGGCGACTACCGGGTGCGGATCTTCACGCCCACGCAGGAGCTCCCGTTCGCCGGCCATCCGACGCTCGGCACCTGCCACGCGTGGTTGGAGGCGGGCGGCGTGCCGGCGGGTGAGGACGTGCTGCAGGAGTGCGGGGCCGGGCTCGTCCGGGTGCGGCGCGACGAAGGCCGCCTGGCGTTCGCGGCGCCGCCGCTGATCCGCTCGGGCCCGGTCGAGGAGGCGGACGTGCGGCACGCGGCCGACGTGCTGCGGATCGCGCGGGAGGACATCGTGGACGCGCAGTGGGCCGACAACGGGCCGGGGTGGATGGCGGTGCTGCTCTCGAGTGCCGAAGCGGTGCTGGCGCTCGAGCCGGGGTTCGTCGACTTCGACCTGGGCGTGGTCGGCCCGGGCGGAGCGGAGGACTGGGAGCTGCGCGCGTTCTTCCCGCTCAACGGCGCAACGGTCGAGGACCCGGTGACGGGGTCGCTCAACGCCTCCGTGGCGGAATGGCTGCTGGCGACGGGCCGCGCAAGCGCGCCCTACGTCGCGTGCCAGGGCACCGCGCTCGGCCGCGCGGGGCGGATTCACGTGTCCCGAGACGACGAGGGTGTCGTGTGGGTCGGCGGCGGCGCGGTGACGTTGATTTCTGGCGAGGTGGCGCTATAGTTGTTCGTGCAACTACTTGAGAACGGGGACGCGAGCATGGAACTCCAGGGCCTGCACCACATCACGATGATCACCGGCGACGCCCAGAAGAACGTCGACTTCTACGCCGACACGCTCGGGCTGCGGCTCGTGAAGAAGACGGTCAACTTCGACGCGCCGGACGCCTACCACCTGTACTTCGGCGACGAGGCCGGGACGCCCGGCACGATCCTCACCTGGTTCGAGTTCGCGGGCGCGCGCCGCGGCCGCGCGGGCGCCGGGCAGATCCACACGATCCAGCTGGGTGTGGCTTCCGGTGAGGCGCTGGAGTTCTGGGCCGCGCGGCTCGGTGGGGAACGCTCCGGCGATGTGGTGCGCTTCGAGGACTACGACGCGCTGCGGTTCGAGCTGGTGATCAGCGACGCCGAGCCGCGGCGCGCGGTGCATCCGGAGATCCCCGAGGCGTTCGCCATCACGGGGATCGTGGGCGCGCGAGCCTACGGGCAGACCGGGCCGCACCCGGTGCTCACCGAGCTGCTGGGCTTCGGCACCGACGGCGACGACTTCACCCTGCCGGGGTTCCGGTGGGCCTACGACGCGCCGCCGGCCGAGCGCGCGCTGATGGGCGCCGGCACCGTGCACCACATCGCGTGGGCCTCGCGCGACGAGGACCACCTGGCGTGGCAGGCGAGGGTGGCCGAGGCCGGCCTGGGCGTGAGCGACGTCCGCGACCGCGACTACTTCCAGTCGATCTACTTCGGCGAGCCGCGCGGCATCCTGTTCGAGATCGCGACCCTCTCGCCGGGCTTCGCGGTCGACGAAGCGCCCGAGTCGCTGGGTGAGGCGCTGCGGCTGCCCTCCCAGCACGAGCACCTGCGCCCGCAGCTGGAGAAGGTCCTGCGCCCGGTCGTCAACCCGCGTTCGAAGGAGCTGGTGTGAGCCTTTTGTATGACGAGCGGCCTTCTGCCGGCGAGGCCGAGGGCCTGCTGATCCTCCACCACGGCCGCGGTGCCGACGAGCACGACCTGCTCTCCCTCGGCGACACGCTGGACCCGGAGCGGCGGCTGCACGTGGTCACCCCGCGCGCGCCGCTGACGCTGGGCGGCTGGCCGGGCTACCACTGGTACGTGGTGCCGCGGGTCGGCTACCCCGACCACGACACGTTCCACAACGCCTACCGGGAGCTGTCGCAGTTCCACGACGAGCTGTGGAGGCGGACCGGGATCGCGCCCGAGCGCACGATCTTCGGCGGGTTCTCGATGGGCTCGGTGATGTCGTACTCGCTCGGCCTGGGCGCCGACCGCCCGGCGCCGGCCGGCATCCTGGCCTTCTCGGGCTTCATCCCGGTCGTCGACGACTGGCAGCCGGACCTGGCCAAGCGGCCGCACGTCTTCATCGCGCACGGGCGGCAGGACCCGGTGATGGAGGTCGGCTTCGCGCGGCGGGCGAACGAGTTGCTGGTCGCGGGCGGGCTGGACGTCGAGTACCACGAGTCCGACGCCGCCCACCACATCGATCCGGCGCACGTCCCGGCCGCGGTCGACTTCGTCGGACGGACCCTCGTAGGGACCTCGAACGCAAGATAGGGAGCAGCTCCCGATGTGCCGCGAAGCTTCCGGCCGTAGCTTCGCGGCATGACCACGATTCCTTCCTCTGGGCTCAAGGCCAAGCACGCCGCCATGTGGGCCAGCGGCGACTACCCCGGGATGGTCGAGACCTTCCTGACGCCGCTCGGCCCGCGGCTCGTCGACGCCATCGCCATTCAGCCCGGCGCCCGCGTGCTGGACGTCGCCGCCGGCACGGGCAACGCCTCGATCCCGGCCGCCGAGCGCGGCGCGCACGTGACCGCTTCCGACCTCACGCCGGAGCTGCTGGCCGCGGGCGCCGCCCGCACGGACCTGCCGATCGAGTGGGTGACCGCCGACGCCGAGGCGCTCCCGTTCGAGGACGAGTCCTTCGACGTCGTCATGTCCGCGATCGGCGTCATGTTCGCGCCGCACCACCAGGACGCCGCGGACGAGCTCGTGCGCGTGACGCGCGTCGGCGGAACCGTCGGCCTGCTGAGCTGGGCGCCCGACGGCATGCTCGGCGCGCTGTTCCGCACCATGGCCCCGTACGCGCCGCCGCCCCCGCCCGGCGCCTCCGCTCCGCCGCTGTGGGGTGGAGAAGGGCATCTGCGCAAGCTGTTCGGCGACCGCGTCGAGTGGAAGACGATGCGCCGCGAGGTGCTCGAGATCACCTGCTTCGAGCAGGCGCGCGACTACGGCGCGCTGTTCAAGGCCCGCTACGGCCCGACGATCTCGATCCGCGCCAACGCCGTCCGCGAGGGCCGCGAGGCCGAGTTCGACGCCGCGCTGGACGCCTTCTGCGACGAGTGGAACCTCGCCGAGCCCGGCGAGCCCGCCCGCTTCGAGATGGCCTACCTGCTGTCAACCGGGACGCGCGGCTAGCTCTCTGCGCGACGACACGCCGAGCTTGCCGAGCACGGACGACACGTGATGGTCGACGGTCTTGGGCGAGATCACGAGCGCTTCGGCGATCTCGGCGTTCGTCGCTCCGGTACGCAGTTGCGCGAGCACCTCGGTCTCGCGCGGGGTGAGCCCGTCGGCGTGCTCGCGGGCGGCCGCGCGCGGACCGCGCGGGATCTTCTTCACCCCGCGCGCTCGGAGCTCCCGCCGGAAGTGCGCGGCGACGCGCGTGGCACCGAGCCGGTCG
Organism: Solirubrobacter deserti; assembly: GCF_003344625.1. Classification (GTDB taxonomy): domain Bacteria; phylum Actinomycetota; class Thermoleophilia; order Solirubrobacterales; family Solirubrobacteraceae; genus Solirubrobacter; species Solirubrobacter deserti. The sequence goes on from NZ_QPKJ02000002.1 coordinate 283,413, forward strand.
TAGGTCGCGAGCGCCTCGACGTCGCCCGCCTCGGCGAGTGCGTTGGCGGCGTCGAAGACGTACCCGATCTCCTCCCACGCCGCGGCCGCCGCGCGCCAGTCGCCGGCGGCCGCGAGCGCGTACGGCGCGGGGTCGTCCGGGTGCGGCGGGATGTCGCGCCCGGCGCGCCGCAGCCAGTGGGCGAGCTCGGCGCGGCTCCAGTGGTGGTCGCGCGCGTCGGCGAGCGCGTACGTGGTCTCGAGCATCGGCACGCGGTCCTCCAGCGCGCCGTCGAGCCACGCGTGCTCGGCGAGCGCGGCGACCGTCGGGGCGATGCGCTGCAGCTCGCCGGCCGCGGTCGCGACGCGCCAGGCCTCCTCGAGCGTGGTGCCGGCGTCCGGATCGCCGCGGCGCGCGCGGATGCGGCCGAGCGTGATCAGCGCGGGGCAGAGGCTCACGCCGCGTTGCTCGCCCAGCGCGAGCGAAGCGCGGGCGTCCGCCTCGGCCGCGGGCGGGTCGCCGAGGAACAGCCGCACCACCGCGCGCACGCCGAGCGCGTACTGCGCGTAGCCGTCGAGCTCGCGCTCCTGCGCGAACGCGAGCGCGGCGTCGAGGTCGGCGATCAGGCGCGGATCCCCGCGGCGGCGGGAGAGCGTCGCGGTCGCGCGGTTGATCAGCGCGCGGCAGCGGTTGTCGTCGTCGCGGGTGAGCTCGATCGCCTCCGCGAGCAGCGCGCGGCCGCGTTCGGTCTCCGGCCCACCGATCAACGCCGTTCCGACGTTGGTGAGCGCGTGCACGACCGTCTCGACGTCACCCAGCTCGCGCGCCATCGCGGCGGCGCGCTCGCCGAGGACGATCGAGCGCTCGAGGTCGTCGTGCAGCATCGCCAGTTGCGACTGCGCGCTGAGCGCCATCGCCAGCTCGCGCGTGGCGCCGAGCGGCTCGAGGATCGCGATCGCCTCGTCGCCCGCCGCGACCGCCTCCTCGCCGCGCCCCGACCACCACAGCAGGCGCGAGAGCCAGCGCAGGTCGTCGCCGTGCCGGCACGGATCTCCGGCGTGGAGCTCGATCAGGCGCCGGCGCGCCTCGATCCCGCGCTCCGGCCAGCCGCTCAGGTACGCCTCGACCGCGACGCCCTCCAGCGCCTCCTCGCCCGCGCCCGCCGCGACCGCCGCCTCCCACTGCTCCAGCGCCTGCCGGTGCGCCGCGCCCGCCGCCCGCGCGGCCGGCGGGGCGAGGCGCAGGATCGCCTCGGCGTCGCCTGTGCGCCGCGCGTGGTGCGCGAGCTGCGCGGGATCGTCGTGGCCGGCGAACTCGAGCGCCGCCAGCACGCGCCGGTCGAGCACGCGCCGCTCCATCGGCGGCAGGCTGTCCTCGACCGCCCGCCGCGCGAGGTCGTGCCGGAACGCGAGCGCGTCGCCCTGCATCTGCAGCAGGCCGGCGGCGATGCACTCGTCGATCGCGGCCGCCGGCTCGGCGATCAGCCACAGCTCGGTCGCGCCCGGCACCACCGCGCACAGCTCGACCACCGCCCGCGCACGGTCCGACAGCGCGCCGACCCGCAGCTCGACCGCGTCCCGCACGCTCGCGGGCACGCCGTCCCCGCCCGCCGCGAGCGCCTCGGTGACGAAGAACGGGTTGCCGCCGGTGACCGCGTGCAGGTCGGGCGCGTCGCGGCCGGCGAGGCGCGCGACGGCGGCGGGGGAGAGGGCGCGCGGCTCGATGCGGGCGGCGGGCAGCGAGGACAACACGCGCCGGACCTCGCGCCGGGCGTCGGGCCGCGCGGTGAGGACGAGGCACCCGGCGCCACCGGGCGTGAGGCGGCGGCCGAGCAGCGCGATCACGTCCAGCGTGGCGTCGTCGGCCCAGTGCAGGTCCTCGATCACCAGCAGCGCGGCGTCCTCAAGGGCGGCGCGGGCGGCGGCGAGCACGTCCTCGCGCGAGCCCTCGGCGACCGCGGTCGCGAACGCGCCGCCGACCTGGCCGGCGACGTCACGCAGCGGGCCGAGCGGGCGCGGGGTGATGAGCGGGTCGCAGGCGCCCCACAGCGCGTGGCGGCCGTGGGCGACGGACGCGACCAGCGCGGTCTTGCCGATGCCCGCCTCGCCGAGCACGACGACGACGCCGCCGGACGCGATCGCCGCCTCCAACGTCGCCCGCTCGTCGTCTCGCTCAAGCAGCTCCAACGAGCGCGAGCCTAACGGTCGCCGGTCTGCACCAGCAAGACCGCGGCCAGCACGAGCCCGCCGCCGAGCACGCCCGCGAGCCCGATCGTCTCGCCGAACACGACGAAGGCGAGGATCACCGTCACCAGCGGCTCGACCGTCGCGAGGATCGCCGAGCGGGTCGGGCCGACGCGCGCCAGCCCGGCGAAGAACAGCGCGATCGCGGCGACCGTCGACACGCCCGCCAGGCACAGCAGCCACCACCAGCCCGCCACCGTCAACTCGCCGGGCTGGAACTGGCCGACGAGCACGGTGCCGACGGTCAGCGCGCCCGCCGCGCCCGTGCACACGAGCGCGGCGAGCGTCAGCGGCGACATGCGCTTCGCCACGCTCTCGCTGACGAGGATGTAGCCGCTGTAGACAACGGCCGCGCCGAGCCCGAGCGCCACGCCGACCGGATCCAGCGCGCCCGCGCCGCCCACCACGAGCACCAACCCGGCGGAGGAGGCGCCGAGCGCGAGCGCGCGCCGTCGCGTCAGCCGCTCGCGCCCCAGCGCGACCGCCGCCACCGCGACGATGATCGGGAACGTGAACACGAGCAGCGAGAGCACGCCCGCGTCGATCCGCGGCAGCGCCGTGAAGTACAGCCCGGCCTGGAGCGCGTAGCCGCCGGCGCCCAGGCCGAGCGCGATCAGCACGTCCCGTCGCGCGGGCAGCGACCGGCCCGCGCCGCCCGCCCAGAACAGGCCGGACGCGAACAGGAAGCGCAGCGCGAGCAGCGTGCCCACGGTCGCGCCCTCGGCGTAGGCGAGCTTGCCGAACACGGCCATCGCGCCGAACGTGGCGCCGGAAGCGAGGCAGAAGAACATGGCTGCACTCTCCCGCGCATACCGGCAAGGATCGACTCCGATTCCTTCACGGGAACCGGTAGAGTCGCTACCGAATGCTGGAGCTGCGCCGCCTCCGCCTCCTGCGCGAGCTGCACGAGCGCGGGACGATCGCCGCCGTCGCCGACGCGCTGCAGTTCACGCCGTCCGCGGTCTCCCAGCAGCTGGCGATGCTCGAGCGCGAGGCGGGCGTGAAGCTGATCGAGAAGGCGGGCCGCGGCGTCCGGCTCACCGACCCTGGCCTCGTGCTGGCCGAGCACGCCGACGCGCTGCTCGAACGCGCCGCGCTCGCCGAGGCCGACCTCGCGGCCGCCGCGAACGAGATCGCCGGTCGCGGCCGGATCGCCGCCTTCCAGTCGGCCGCCTTCAAGCTCGCGCTGCCCGCGATCGCCGAGCTGCGCACCACCGCTCCCCGTCTGCGCTGCGAGCTGATCGAGGCCGAGCCCGAGCACGCGCTGCCGATGCTCGCCCTCGGCGACCTCGACGTCGTGCTCGGCGACGAGTGGGACCACCACCCGTGGCGCCTGCAGGACAATCTCACCCGCCATCCGCTGCTGCGCGACCCGCTCATGCTGGTCGGCAGCGACCGCCCGCTCGAGGAGCTCTACGACGCGCACTGGGCCGCGGGTCACCCGGGCATGTCGTGGGAGGAGAGCCTGCGCCGCGTCTGCCGCGAGCACGGCGGCTTCGACCCCGACATCCGCCACCGCTCCAACGACGCCAACGTCGCGCTCGCGCTCGCCGCCCGCGGCCTCGCCGTCACGCTCCTCCCGCGCCTCGTGCTGCCGCCGGGAACGCCCGCCACGCCCGTCCCGTTCAGCCGCACGATCTACGCCGTCATCCGCACCACCGACGAGCGCCGGCCGAGCACCCGGGCCCTGCTCGCCGCCGTTCGTGATCAACTTCCAGCCTCATGAACCGCGCCGCGCTCGGTCTCTTCTCGTTGCTGCTGCTCTTCGGCCTGCTGCCGTGGTCGGCCGCCGCGTTCCTGCTGTTGCTGTTCGGCCTGCAGCCGTACGAGTCCGACGGCCTGTGTTACGCCGCCCGCCCGCTGTGGGCCGGCGGGCAGGCGCTGGTCGCACTTCCCGGTCTGTACATCTCGGGCAAGGCCGCGGTGAGCGGGATGGCGACCGCCGCGCAGGGCCGCCAGGACACCGGGACCCGCTGGCAATGGCTCGGCTACGGCCTGCTCGCGTTCGGCGTCTGGGTGCTCGTCCTGTTCGCGCTCGAGCCCGAGGGCACGCGTGTCGCGGCCTCCGAGTGCCGCGACACCGATGACTAGGAGGCGGCGCGACATCCGGCGTTTCGGGCCCGGTCCGTACCTGCACGCGCTCAAGACGACGAACGAGCCGCGCTATGAGCAGTACGAGCACCTCTACACGGTGCTCGCGCACGTCGACCAGATGTCGTTCGAGCAGCCCGTCACGCTGCTCGCGGGCGACAACGGCAGCGGCAAGTCGACGGTGATCGAGGCGTGCGCGGCCGCGATGGGCTTCGACGAGCAGGGCGGCGAGCTCGAGCGGCTCGGGGAGCTGCCCGCCGTGCCGAGCGCGATCTACAAGGGGTTCATCGAGCCGGTCGTGGATCGCTGGTCACGCCCGCGGATCGGGTACTTCCTGCGCGCCGAGAGCTTCTTCAACGTCGCCGAGTTCGTGGATCGCGAGGGCCAGTACTCGCCCGACCTGTCGCTGTACGGCGACGTCCCGCTGCACCAGCAGTCGCACGGCCAGTCGTTCCTCGCGCTGGCGTCCAACCGCTTCGGCGGCGAGGGGCTATTCATTCTCGACGAGCCGGAAGCGGCGCTGTCGGTCACGGGCGCGCTCGCCCTCGTCACGGTGATCGCGAACGCGGCCCGCGCGGGCGCGCAGTTCGTCATCGCGACGCACTCGCCGATCCTGCTCGCCGTGCCCGGCGCGAAGATCTACGAGCTCTCCGAGGACCATCAGTTCGCCGAGACCGAGTACGACGACCTCGACGCCGTGCGGCTGATGCGCGGCTTCCTCGACGCGCCCGAGCGTTACCTGCGCGCCGCGCTCGGCGAATAGCGCGAAGCGCTGCGGGTACGCTCACGAACGTGGGACTCGCGCACGCCTGCCGCGCCCGGCTCGAACTCGGCCCCGCGAATCGCGCGCTCGCGATCGGGGCGCTGACCCTCAACGCTGCGCTGGTCGTGCTGGTCGCCGCCGAGGGCGCGACGGCCGGCGACCTCGCGTACGTGCTGGTGCTCGGCTGCCCGCCCGTGGTCCTGCTCGCCCTGCGCCGGCACCCGCTTGCGTTCCGCTCACTCGCGGGCGGGCTCGGGCTGCTCTACGCGCTCTGGAGCGTCCTCGCGTTCTTCATCGGCGGCATCGTCTACGCGCCCGCTGCGGCCCTGCTCCTGTGGGCCGCGCTGCTGCCGTGGATGAACCCGGACCAGCGCTGGCACCGCCGCTTGTGGCTGGCGCTCGCCGTGCTCTCCGCGATGCTGGCGCCTATCGCGGCGCTGTCGCTGCTGTCGCTGACGAGCTGAGCGCCTCCTCGATCACGCCCGCGAGCCGCTCCGCCGCGACCGCGAGTGACCGCTCGTCCAGCGAGCTGAAGGACAGCCGCATCTCGTTCGCGCCGCCGCCGTCGACGTAGAACGGCGCGCCGGGCACGTACGCCACGCCAGCCTCCGTGGCTGCCGGCCGCAGCGAGCGCGCGTCCAGCCCTTCCGGCATCCGCAGCCAGGTGAACATGCCGCCCGTCGGCTCGCTCCACGCGACCCCCTCGGGCATGTGACGGCAAAGCGCCGCGGACAGCGCCACCCAGTGCGACTCATACAGCGCGCGGGCGTGGGGGAGCCGCTTGCCGAACAGCCCGGCGCGCCCGTACTCCTCGACCATGCGCTGCCCCAGCGCGCCCGCGCACTGGTCCGTGCCGCCCTTGGCGGAGCTCAACTGCGCGATCAGCGGGGCCGGCCCGATCGCCCAGCCGAGCCGCGTGCCCGGGCAGAAGATCTTCGAGAACGTGCCCGCCTGCACGACCACGTCCGGGCCCAGCGACCACAGCGACGGCAGCGACGAGCCGTCGAAGGAGAGCTCGCGGTAGGCCACGTCCTCCACGATCAGCACGCCGTACGCGCGGCACAGCTCGATCAACGCACGCCGGCGCTCCAGCGACAACGTCCGCCCGGACGGGTTCTGGAACTCCGGGATCGTATAGAGGAACTTGGGCCGGAAGCCGCGGTCGAGCCGCTCACGCAGCCAGTCGACCTCGAGCCCGTCGCCGTCCATCGGCACGCCGTGCACCTGCGCGCCGTAGTCGCGGAAGGCCATGATCGCGCCGAGGTACGTGGGGCCTTCGACGGCCACGGGATCGCCCCCGTCGAGCAGCGAGCGGCACAGCAGGTCCAGGCACTCCATGCCGCCGCTGGTGACCATCAGCTCCTCGTACGCCGGCTCGCGCCCCTGCAAGCGGGCGGTGCGCTCGACCAGGTACTCACGGAAGCTCGGGATGCCCGCGCTGGCCGTGTACTGCAACGCGAGCCCGGGTTCGTCGCGCACCAGCCGCGCCGTGATCTCGGTCAGCTCCTCTTGCGGGAACGCATCCGCGTTCGGGAACCCGCCGGTCATGCCGAGCGTGCCGGGCGGCGGCCCGGCGAGGATGATCGCGAGCTCGGGATCGACTCCCGCCCGCGCGCGCTGCGAGAAGAGCTGCGACACGTCCATCCTGGAAACGTACCGGGAAGGGCTGCCGCCCTCCCCGAGACCTCCCCGCTCAAACCAGCGTGCCACCCTGTCCGGATGAGCACCACCGCACTGGAGACGATCAACCACGTCATCGGCGGTGCGCAGACCGCCGGCGCGTCCACGCGCACCAGCCCCGTCTACGACCCGGCCACGGGCCAGGTGCAGCGCAACGTGCTGCTGGCCGAGCCGCAGGACGTGGACGCCGCCGTGGGCGCCGCGCGCGCCGCGTTCGCGAGCTGGGCGGACACGTCCGTCGTGCGCCGCGCGCGCGTCATGTTCGCGTTCCGGGAGCTGCTCGTCGAGCACACGGATGAGCTGGCACGGATGATCGCGGCCGAGCACGGCAAGACGGTCGAGGACGCCAAGGGCGAGGTCGTGCGCGGGATGGAGGTGGTCGAGTTCGCGTGCGGGATCGCGCAGCTCACCAAGGGCGAGTTCTCCGACCAGGTGTCGACCGGGATCGACCTGCATTCCTTCCGCCAGCCGTTGGGCGTGTGCGCGGGGATCACGCCGTTCAACTTCCCGATCATGGTGCCGCTGTGGATGCACCCGATCGCGATCGCCACGGGCAACACGTTCGTGCTCAAGCCGTCCGAGCGCGACCCGTCCGTCTCCAACCGGGTCGCCGAGCTGTACGCCGAGGCCGGCCTCCCGGACGGTGTGTTCAACGTCGTGCACGGCGACAAGGTCGCGGTCGACGCGCTGCTCGACCACCCGGACGTGGACGGCGTCTCGTTCGTCGGCTCCACGCCGATCGCGCGCTACATCCACGAGCGGGCGTCCAAGAACGGCAAGCGCGTGCAGGCGCTCGGCGGTGCGAAAAATCACGCGATCGTGATGCCGGACGCCGATCTCGAGTTCGCCTCCGACCAGCTGATCGCCGCGGGCTACGGCTCCGCCGGCCAGCGCTGCATGGCGATCTCCGTCACGGTCGCGGTCGGCGACGCGGCCGACGAGCTGGTGGAGAAGCTGCGCCAGAAGGCGCTCAACGTGACCGTCGGCCCCGGGCTGGAGCCGACCTCCGAGATGGGCCCGCTCGTCTCCCCGGAGGCGCGCGACCGCGTCAAGGACTACATCGGCCGCGGCGAGGGCCAAGTGGTCGTCGACGGGCGCGAGCTCAAGGTCGAGGGCGACGGCTTCTTCGTCGGCCCGACGCTGATCGACAACGTCACCACGGACATGAGCGTCTACCGCGACGAGATCTTCGGCCCCGTGCTCACCGTGCTGCGCGTGGACACGCTCGACGAGGCGATCGAGCTCATCAACGAGAACAACTACGCCAACGGCGTGGCGATCTTCACATCGTCCGGACAAGCCGCGCGTGAGTTTCAGCGGCGCGTCAAGGTGGGGATGATCGGCGTCAACGTGCCGATCCCGGTGCCGATGGCGTTCTACAGCTTCGGTGGGTGGAAGGACTCGCTGTTCGGCGACCACCACATCCACGGGCCCGAGGGCGTGCGTTTCTACACGCGTGGCAAGGTGGTCACGACGCGCTGGCCCGACCAGGCGCCGGACCCCACGCACCTTCACTTCCCGACCGCGTCCTGATATTAGTTCGGCCGTCAGACGAATGCCCAGGCAGGAGGAACCCCGGTTGTCCACCATCGAAGAGCCGCGCAGCGCCAACGTCCAGGAAGGCCAGACCGGCCACCGGTTCACGTTCGGCCTGTGGACGGTGGGGAACCCCGGCCGCGACCCGTTCGGCGGCCCGACGCGCGCCGAGGTCGACCCCGTCGACTCGGTCCACAAGTTGGCGGAGCTCGGCGCCTGGGGCGTCTCCCTGCACGACGACGACCTGATCCCGATGGGGTCGTCCGACGCCGAGAAGGAGAAGATCGTCGCGCGCTTCAAGGACGCGCTCGATCAGACCGGCATGGGCGTCGGCATGGCCACGACGAACCTGTTCGGCCACCCGGCGTTCAAGGACGGCGCGTTCACGTCCAACGACCGCGGCATCCGCCGCGCCGCCATCGGCAAGGCGATGCGCTTCATCGACGTCGCCGCCCAGCTCAACGCCGAGGTCTACGTCTTCTGGGGCGGCCGCGAGGGCACCGAGGTCGGCGTCGCCAAGGACCCGCGCGACGCGCTCGAGCGCTACCGCGAGGCGATCAACCTCCTCAGCCACTACGTCAAGGACCAGGGCTACGACCTGCGGTTCGCGATGGAGCCCAAGCCCAACGAGCCGCGCGGCGACATCTTCCTGCCGACCGTCGGCCACGCGCTGCACTTCATCGAGACACTCGACCACCCGGAGATGGTGGGCGTGAACCCGGAGTTCGCGCACGAGACGATGGCCGGCCTGAGCTTCCACCACGCCATCGGCCACGCGCTGTGGGCGAACAAGCTCTTCCACATCGACCTCAACTCGCAGCGCATCGGCCGCTACGACCAGGACTTCCGCTTCGGCGCCGAGGACCTCAAGGAGACGTTCCTGCTCGTGCGCCTGCTCGAGCGCGCGGGCTACAGCGGCCCGCTGCACTTCGACGCGCACTCCTACCGCAACGAGAACGCCGAGGGCGTGTGGGACTTCGCGTCCGGCTGCATGGCGACCTACCGCGCCCTGGCCGAGAAGGCCGCGCACTTCGACTCGCTGCCCGAGGTCCAGGAGGCGCTCGAGGGCGCGTCCCAGCCCGAGCTGGCCGTCAGCAGCGCCGGCGGCGACAGCGCCGACACGCTCAAGGCCGAGGCGACGTGGGAGAACCTCGACCAGCTCGCCACCCGCGGCTTCTACAACGAGAAGCTCGACCAGATCCTGGTCGAAGTGCTCCTCGGCGTGCGCTGATCGCTCCGCCCATCGCGCCGGGACCTCCGGCGCGATGCGGCGCGGTATCGCTCGGTCGTGCAGCAACACCGAAGACCCGCTCGCCCCGTACGGGCCGAATGCCGCCGCGCGCGTCGCGCGCACCCGTTCGTGCTCGCCCGGCGACCTGGAACGGACGGAGCAGCCGGTGATCGGCGCCGACGCCGTCCACCGCGTCTTTCGGCGCTGGGCTACAGCTCGACGGACCCGCCAGGCGCCAGGATGTCGACGCGGGTGTCGCCAGTGACGGCGCGCGCGAACTCGCGCGGAGGGTCGACGAGCAGCCGCCGGTGACGGCCGCCGAGCCCGAACGGAAGGAAGGTGCCCCAGTGAATGGGCACGGCGATCCGCGGCGCGATCAGATCGACCACCCGCGCGGCCCCGGCGGGGTCGAGGTGCCCGGGGCCGAGTGAAGGCCCCCAGCCCCAGATCGGGATCAGCGCGCAGTCCACGCGGCCGTGCAGCGCCTCCATCTCCGGGCCGAAGTCGGTGTCGCCGGCGAAGTAGACGCCGTCGACGAGGTAGCCGAGCGTGTCGAGCACCTCGGCGCCCGGCCCGGGGCGCCGGCGTCCGTCGTGCCAGGCCGGGACCGCTTCGACGGTCGCACCCACGTCGACCGTCTCGCCCGCGCGCAGCTCGTGCACGTGGTAGCCCGCGTCCAGGTACTTGCCGGCGCCGACCGGCGTCACCGCGGTCGTGCTCAGCCCCCGCAGCGACGGCTGGTCGAGGTGGTCGCGGTGGACGTGGCTGATGAGGACCGCGTCGAGCCGGCCGGGATGCGCGGGCGTGGGGACGCGGCGCGTGAGGTGCATCACGCGGTCGCGCAGCACCGGGTCGGTGAGCAGGCGCGTGGCACCCACCTCGATCAGGACGGTGGCGTGGCCGAGCCACGTCACCCGGCGTGCATGAGGCTCCGTCACCCGCGCACGCATGGTGTGTGAGTCGACATCGGAGCGCTCACGACCTGATCCAGCGGTCCGCGAACGTGGCGCCGCCGGTGGTCGCGACGACCAGCACGGCGGCGACCGCCACGAACCACGTCAGCATCGCGAAGCCGATCCCGATCACGCCGTACTGCGCCGCGGAGCTCGCGAGCGCCTGCGGCATGAAGATCACCGACCACACCCCGATCCCGGCCATGCCGATCGCGGCCAGGAGGGCGGCCGGCAGCAGCCGGACGGGACGGACCCGGCGCCCGAGCAGCAGGTAGGGCGTGATCAGCCACAGCAGCGTGCTGATCGTGAGCGTGAGCGCCACCAACGGCCAGCCGCCGAACGGGGCGGTCACGAGCGGCCGCAGGGGGATCACAACAGCGACCACCAGCAGCCAGGCGAGCGCGCGCGCTGTGTTGCGCATGCCGAGCGTCGGCAGCTCGAACGCGCCCTCGTACATGCGCTGCAGGCCGCGCGTGAAGCTGAGCGTGCTCACGAGCAGGAGCACGACCCCGAGCACGGTGAGGCTGGACTCCACGGCGCCGGAGGGGGCGAACGCCTGCCGGACGCTCGCCGCCGTCGTGCCGGTGAGCTCGAAGCGGTTGACGAGCACGTCCGCGAACTCCTGGTTCTCGCCGCGTGGCAGCGTGGCGGAGTAAACGATCACGAGCGGCAGGAAGGCCGAGTAGGACTGCGCGGCGATCGCCATCGCGCGGTCGATCCCCTGTACGGCCACGAAGCGCTGGAGCCAGTCGCGCAAGAACTGGAGCACGGCGGGCATCGTGCGCGCAGGTGGAGCGACGATGCCTCATCCCGTCAGGATGACGCTGGTTCACACCGGTGGGCGCGAGGGTGTCCCGCATGGCGACTCAGACCCAACCACCGCCCGCTGCCGCACGCACGCGCTCCTCGTTGCGGCTGGGCACCCGCATCGTCACCACTGCGCGCGCCGGGGCGGACCGGTGATCCTCGAGATCCGCGTGCGGGGGCCGGTCGCACTTGAAGACGTCGAGCGCCTCGGCCTGCGCGCCGAGATTGCGCCGGTGGCGACGGTGCTGCGCGGGGCGGTTGCCGACCGTCCGGCGCTGCACGGCGCGTTGGAGCGCATCCTGGCCGCCGGGCTGGAGCTGCTCGAGGTGCGGAGGCTGCCGTCATGAGCCTCGGCGCGTCCCTGTTCCTGGTCGCGGTCGGAGCGATCCTGCGCTTCGCCGTCACCGCCGACCTGGCCGGCATCGACCTGCAGGTGGTCGGCACGATCCTCATCGTCGTCGGCGTGATCGGCTTCGCGATCTCGATGTTCCTCTACTTCCAGGCGCGAGACCGTGGAGCCTCGCCCCCGCTCTAGGCGAACGCGGTGCGCTTCCCAGAGGCGTCTTCGACGTTGCGAAGGCCCCGCAGCTTGAAGCCGGTGACGATGGCGAAGGCGCCGCGGAACAGCATGGTGAGCGCGAAGAAGACGGCGAGCGTGACAAGCCCGATCTCCGGCCAGGCCATGATCACGATGCCGACGATGGCGTCCAGCGCACCGAGCGCGACGCCCCACCAGCGGCGCCCGTCGGAGCCGATGGCGAGGATGATCCGGATGACGCCCTCCGCGATCAGGTAGACGCCGAGCACCACGACCAGCCGAGCAGGCTCTCGCCGGGGCGGCGGATGCAGATCAGGCCCGCGATCAGCGCGTCACGCCGATGATGGCGCTGAGGGCCCGGCTGTTCGCGTCGCCCGTGATGGCGTCGAGGATCTCCATGAAAGCCGTCATCAGCAGGTAGATCCCGGCCAGCAGGCCGAGAGCGAGGAGCGTGATGCCCGGCCACACGATCGTGGCGATGCCGGTGGCGACGCAGACAGCGCCGAGCACCACGAACAGCCACCAGTTGCGGGCGACGGAGGGAACTTCGCTGATCATGGCCCGCGAAGCTAGGCGCGGGCGGGATGACGGCGCCTCATCCGGGGCGGATGACGCACGTCCTCACCGGCGTCTGCGCGCGGCACGACCATCACCGGGCAGCGTGCGCCGGCCAGCGTCCCGAGCGCCGCGCCGCCAGGAAGCACCACGCCGGGCGGCCCGTACGCGCGCGAGCCGAGCACGAGCACGTCGAGCTGCGCCGACGCCCGCAGCAGCGTGTCGGTCGGGTCCCCGACGAGCACGAGCGGCTCCACCTCGAGCTCCGGCTCGTCCTCCCGTGCCGCGGCCTCGATCGCGGCGCGCAGGATGCTCGCCGCGTCGCCACGCTCCCATGGCGCCTTCAATGGAGCGAGCGACGCGGCGAACCGCGCGGCGTCGGCGGGATCGGGAGAACGCCGCAGCACGGTGAGGACGGACAGCGGCGTGCCGGCCGCCCGAGCGAGTGCGCTGGCTGCGCGCAGCGCCCGCCGCGAGTCGGTCGTGGGGAGGAGGCCCACGCCGACCGCCGCCAGCGGACGCTCGCCGTACCCGCGCGGGACGACCGCCACCGCTCCGCACGCGCCATGCAGCACCCGCTCGACCGTCCCGCCCACGCGCACACGCCCGTGCGGCGCATCGTGGGCGGAGCCCAGCACGGTGAGCACCGGCCGGTCCGTGGCGATCAGCCGCTGCAGGCCCGCCGCCGCCGACGCCGCGCGCTCCACGCGCACACCGACGATCGCGGGCCCGCCCGCGTCCGGCTCGACGCCGGCCAGCTCACCTGTGGAGCCCACCCGGACCGGCACGACCCGCGCGCCGAGCAGCGGCGCCACCGAACGCGCGAACGCGACCGGGGACCGGTCCTCGTCGCACGCCGCCAGCACGACTCGCTGCATACGATTGGAAGCTATGGCCGGCGTGGGTGAAGCGCCGTCGTTCGGGGCGGATGAAGCTGCGCGGGACCGACCGCCACGCGAGCGCTCGAATACCCACGCTCTGCGTGGGCAAGCGAACACTTGGTGGGGTGCGCTCGGCGCGTTCACCCGGACCGGGCGAGGCGGGCTCACCCGCGCGCGCACGGACCTCCCGTCATCGACGGCCGCGGGCGTGCGAGCGCGCCTTCGGCCACGGAGGAGACGGCGCCGGACACGCCGCGGCGGCAGTCATCCCGGCGGAGCGACGAGCCGTCACCCTCGCGGGCGGAAACATGACGGGCGCTGCGCATGAGCCTCAACTACGAGATCCGCGTTCGGGGCCGGGTCGGTGAGCACCTCGCCGACGCGCTGGGCCTCGCCGCCGAGGTGGAGCCGGTCGAGACCGTCCTGCGCGGGCCGGTGACCGACCAGGAGGACCTGCACGGCATCCTCGACCGCCTGCAGGAGCTCGGGATCGAGCTGGTCGAGGTGCGGCGCCTTCCTCAAAGCCCCTGAAAGACCGGCAACCGGAGCGCTCAAGACCCCTTTTTGGTTGACGATCGTCGACTCGACAAAACGCACACAGCGGCGGTAGGGTCCCCCGAGACGAGCCGCCAGGGGGCAAGTCCGACGGTCAGGGGGATTACGGTTGTCGTCCGCGCTCCGACGCGCACCCGCGTTGGTCACGCAGTTCGCAGTGCCACCGCCACCTTTCGGGATGGTCGAGCGGGACCGGCTGCGGCTCCACTTCGCGGAACCCGTCACGCTCGTGTGCGCGCCCGCCGGCAGCGGGAAGACCGCGTTCACGGCGGCCGAGGTGCAGCGGTCGCCGCTGACCACGGCGTGGGTCACGCTGGAGCCGACCGACGACGAGCCCGGCCCCTTCTGGGACGCCGTGCTGACCGCGCTCGACCTCGCCGGCGCCGTCCCGGCCGACAGCCCGCTCGCGGCGCTGGCCGCCCCGATCCGCGAGTCCCGCGACCGCTTCATGCCGCTCCTGGTGAACGCCCTCGCGACGCTGCCCGAGCCCGTCGTGCTCGTGCTCGACGACGTGCACGTGTTGCGCAGCCGCGAGTGCCTGAGCCAGCTGTCGTTCCTGCTGCTGCACGCGCCGGACACGCTGCGCCTGGTGCTGACCGCACGCAGCGATCCCGCCCTGCCGCTGCACGTGCTGCGGGTGCGCGGGCGGCTCGCCGAGGTCCGCGCCACCGACCTGGCGTTCACCGAGAACGAGGCCGGCGAGCTGCTCGCCGCCCACGGCCTGACGCTCGACGCGGAGCTCGTCCGAGCCTTGCACCAGCGCACCGAGGGCTGGGGCGCCGGCCTGCGGCTCGCGGCGCTCAGCCTGCAGGGCCGCGAGGACCCGGACCGCTTCGTGGCCGAGTTCGCCGGTGACGACCGCGTGATCGCCGACTATCTCGTCGCCGAGGTGCTGGACCGCCAGCCGCCGAGGCTGCGCGCGTTCCTGCTGCGGACCGCGCTCGTCGAGCGCGTGTGCGGCGGCCTCGCCGACGCGCTCACCGGCGAACGTAACGGCGCGGACACGCTCGCCACCCTCGAGCGCACCAACGGGTTCGTGCTGGGCGTGGACGGCCACCGCGAGTGGTTCCGCTACCACCGCCTGTTCGCCAAGCTGCTGCGCACGCGTGCCGAGCGCGAGCTGGCCGGCGAGTTGCCGGCGCTGCACGCGCGCGCCGCCCGCTGGTACGCCGAGCGCGGGGCTGCGGTCGACGCGCTCGAGCACGCGGTTCAGGCCCAGGAGTGGGATCTCGCCGTCGAGGTGGTCGCAGGCCACTGGTTCGAGCTCTACGTCCGCGGCGACGCCGCCGCCGTGCGCGCGCTCGCGAGCAAGCTTCCGCCGGATCGGCTGGAGCGCGACGCCGAGCTCGCCGCTGCGCTCGCGTGCGCCGCGCTCGACGTGGGGGACACCGACGCCGCCGAGTTCCACCTCGCGCACGCACACAGCGCGCCCCCGCCCGAGGCGCGCCGGCGCCGCTACCTGGAGACGCTCGCGCTCGCGAACCTGGGCACGGCGCGGCTGAAGGGCGACTTCGAGGCCGCGCTGCAGGCCGCCGACGCGCTGCTGGCCGAAGCCGCCACGCACGCGGGCGAGGACGGCACCCGCGAGGCGCTCGTGCGCGCGATGCTGGGGGAGACGGCACTGTGGGCGCACGACCTGGAGCGCGCCGGCGAAGAACTGCGCAAGGCTGTCGCGCTCGCCCGCGCGCACCGGCTCGACTTCGTCGCGGTGTCCGCGCTGAGCTACCTCGCGCTGCTCGACGTGATGGTGCACGGCCCGGCCGAGGAGGAGGGCCACGGCCCCGAGGCGATCGAGCTCGCGGCCCGCCGCGGCTGGTCCGACATCCCGCAGACAGCGTGCGCGCACACGGCCCTGGCGCTGATCGCCTTCTACGACCTGCAGCCGTGCGAGGCCGCCCGCCACCTCGAGCACGCGCGCGTCGCGGCCGCGCGGCTGCGCCGCCGTCAGCTGGACTTCGTGATCGCCCACCTCGACGCGCGTATGCGCGGCGCGGCGGGGGTGCCGCGCGAAGGGCTCCGCACGCTGGAGGACTTCGAGGCGCTGCACCGCCATCGCGGGGCCGCGCTCCCGCACGAGCAGGTGTCGATCGCGGCGATGCGCGCGCGCCTGCAGATCCAGGCCGGCGACCTTGACGGCGCCACCGCCACGCTCGCGCCCGTACGGGAGGAGCCGTGGGTCGTCGTCGGCACCGCCACGGCGCGCCTGGCGCTCGCGCGCGGGGAGAGCGCGGACGCCGTCGAGGCGCTCGAGCGCAGCATCGACGCCGCGGCGACGCACGCCGTCAGCCGCGTCGAGGCGGGCGCGCTGCTCGCGGTCGCGCACGACGAGGCGGCCGAGCCGCAGAAGGCGCAGCGCGCGCTCGAGCACGCACTCGCGCTGGCCGAGCGCACGCGCCATCGGTGGCCGTTCATCGAGCTCGGGCGGCGCATGGAGGACCTGCTCAAACGCCAGATCCGCGCAGGTACCGCGCACCGCGCGATCGTCGGTGAACTGCTGGACACGTTCGCCGACCGCGCGCCCGTGGCGCGCCACGTCGCGCCGCTGCTGGAGCCGCTGTCCGAGCGCGAGCAGGCGATCCTGCGGTATCTGCCGACCGCGCTCTCCAACCGTGAGATCGCAGCCGAGCTGTTCGTCACCACCAACACGGTCAAGACGCACCTGCGCAGCATCTATCGCAAGCTCGACGTCGCCCGACGGCGCGAGGCCGTCGAGCGCGCCCGCGACCTACGGCTCCTTTCCTCCCGGCGCTAGGGCGAACGCCGCCAGACCGATCGGCAGCGGCAGCCAGTAGGAGAACAGGCGGTAGGCGAACGTCGCGAGCAGAGCGTCGCCGGCCGAGACGCCCGCCAGCGCGAGCATCGCGCTCAGCCCCGCCTCCACGAACCCGAGCCCGCCCGGCGTGATCGGGATCTGCGCGAGCACCTGCGCGCCGCAGAAGGCGAGCAGGACGAGGCCCGGTCGCGGGTGCGAGCCGATCGCGGCGAGCGCTGCCAGCAGCGTGAGGTAGTCGAACGTCCAACGGCCGACGGTCGCCAGCAGCGCGCGCTTCCACCGCGGCCCGAGCGTCGCCAGCAGCCGGTCGCGCTCGCGCAGCAGCCGGTCGGGCAGCTTGTGCAGCGGCTCGGATCGGCGCCGCAGCCGGTTGCGCACGCGCTGCAGCTGGCGTCCGGTCCAGCGCAGCGGCCCGTTCGTGGAGAGCAGCAGCGCGCCGAGCGCGGTCGCGGCGACGAACACGCCGAGGCCGGCGAACGCCGTGTGCGCGAGCGACTCGTTCACGCCGCCGCGGATCAGCGCCGGGATCGCGAGCACCGGCATCGCCAGCACCATGGCGAACACGAGCACGTTGACGGCGGCCAGCGCCGTCACGGTCGCCGCGGGCGAGGCGCCGGCGCGGACGAGCAGCTTGTACTGCAGCGCGCCGCCCACCGCTCCACCGCCCGGCGCGACCTTGGCCAGCGCGTTGCCCGCGAGCTGGGACGTGATCACGGCGCGCCAGCGCGGCCCGCGCAGCGCGACGAACTGCAACGCCCACATGCACGCCAGCGACGCCACCTGCAGCCCGAGCATCGCCGCGAGCGACAGCAGCGAGAAGCGCGTGATCTGCCGCCAGGAGCCGAACACCTCGACGATGCTCGGGAAGACGAGGTAGATCGAGATGCCGGTGAGCGCGAGCCAGAAGATCGTGCGGCCCAGACGGCGTGGCGGTGCCGCCTCGGTCTCGACCGCGGTGTGCGCCTCGATCGCCTGCTCGACACGGTCGCCGAGCGGCTCGGTAGGAGGGGGAGCGGTCAACCATGCGCCATGATGACCGACCGCGGATCACTCGCAGGGGATGACCACGCGGCACCCGGCCACACGGGACCGTCCAGGGGTGACGCGGTCGACGACGAGCTGCAGCGGCTGCGCGCGCAGAACGCACCGCTCTCGGCAAGGTCGCGCGCCGGCTGCAGTGGCGCAGCATCGACTTCGCGGCGCTGGCGCGTGAGGCGCTGCCCGAGCGGGCGGACGTGATCGAGCGCGGCGCGCAGGGGATTACCCCGGCCGGAGCGCCGTCTCCACGCGCTCCGAGGAGTTCCAGACGCTGTGGTGCAGGCCAACCGGCGCGCGCAGCTCGTCGAGTTGCTCGAGGGCGGGCGCTCGGGCCGGCGTGCGGCTGCTGAAGGCCGTGGCGATCGTCCTGCCCGTGCTCTCGCTGCTGTGCCTGATCCCGCGATCCGGCTCACCGGCTCGTGGCGGCGCGCCGGGATCGGTTTGGCGCTCTCCATGCTCGCGCTGATCGCGGCGCCCGCCGTCGGCCGCTCGGCCTACCTGAGCGCGCTCGACCAGGACGTGCTCCCGCACGACGCCGCAGCGGGCATCTTCGATGCGCTCGTCGCGTCGCTGCGCGACGGCGTGCGGATCGTCGTCATCGCGGCGGCGCTGGTCGCGTTCCTCGCTCTGGTCGCGGGTCCACCGTTCCGGAGCCTGCTGATCGTCGGCGGCGTGCTGCGTTCGATCGCCGCGCTTGGCCTCGAGCCCCGAGAAGCCGTCGCCGAGCAGCTTGGCGCCGACCGGCGCGCCTCATCCGCGCGAGATGAGGCGGTGTCACCCACGCCGCACCGATGATCGAGCGCATGAGCACACTCGTGGCAATCGCCTATCCGGACAAGAGCACCGCCGACGATGTCGTCGCCACGCTCAGCCGCCTCCAGACCGAGCATCTGATCTCGCTCGAGGACGCCGTCGTCGTCACGCGCGACGAAAATGGCAAGGTCAAGCTGCACCAGACGAACAAGCTCGTGGCCGGCGGCGCCGTCGGCGGCGCGCTGTGGGGCGGCCTCATCGGCTTGATCTTCTTCGTGCCGTTGCTGGGCATGGCGGTCGGAGCGGCCACGGGTGCCGCGACCGGCGCGCTCACCGACGTCGGCGTGGACGACAACTTCATGAAGGAACTGGGCACCAAGCTCGAGAGCGGCGGCGCGGCGCTGATCCTGCTCGTGCGCAGCGCGACGGCCGACAAGGTCCTGCCGGAGGTCGCGCACTTCGGCGGCGAGGTGATCCAGACGTCGCTGGACAACGAGGCCGAGGAGCGCCTCAAGCACGCGTTGCAGGCGCGTGAGACGGCCAGCGTGTGACGTTCGGCCGCAACGACGCTCCAGCTACGACAAGCCCGCCGCCACAGCGAACCCCAGCACCGTGACGAGCCCGGCGATCCGGCCCGCCTTGCGCGCGGCCTCGGGGATCATCGAGTCGACGAGCATCACGAGCAGGGCACCCGCCGCGAAGCCGTTTATGCCGGCCTCGACGTCCCCGGAGGTGGCGTCGGCGACGGCGAAGCCGGCGAGCGAGGCGAGCGCGCACAGGACGGCGACCGCGCCCCACATGCGCATGATCGTGCCCGGCGAGCGGCGCGCCTGGCGCAGGTCGCTCGAGGCACCGATGGCCTCGGGCAGGTTGGAGACGAAGATCGCGGCGAGCAGGCTGATCGAGATGCCCTCGCCGGACGCCAGCCCGATGCCGAGCACCGCCTGCTCGGGGATGCCGTCGAGCAGCGCGCCGAGCGCGAGTGCCGCACCGGCGCCCGGCACCTTCTGCTCGACGAGCCGGTCGGCGGCGAAGTAGGTCAGCGCGCCGGCCGCGAGCCCGAGCGCGACGGGCACGCCGCCGGCCAGCTTCAACCCCTCCTCGAACAGGTCGAAGGACACGGCGCTGATCAGCGCGCCCGCGCCGAACGCCAGCACCGCGCCGACGAGCTTGTCCGGCCACTCGCGCGCGATCCCGAGCAGCCCACCGATGACGAGCGAGGCGGCGGCGACGGCGCCCCAGACGAGCGCGCCGGTCAGCCGAACACCCGCGGCCGGATGTCCTCGCCGCGAGCCGCGAGGTCGCCGAGGTCGGCGATGAACGCGAGCATGTTCACGTCGGGCGGGCTGACCTCGATCGTGTTCCGTAAGCCGGACGAGCGCGCGCCGAGCGCGATGCCGACGAGGCGCGCGATCAGGTCGTCGGCGGCCTCTTGGAGGGAGAAGCCCACCCCATAGGTCAACCCGGCGAGGGTCAAATGACAACGGCCGGCGGATTCGCGCAACGAGAGCGCCGGCGACCAAACATCAGACACAGCGATTGTGGTTGCCCGGTTCGGTCGCCGGCGACACACATCGGCATCGCTCCCGCGCACACGCCCGCCCGTGAGAATGTCCCCATGGGACCTCTCCACGGCGTCAAGGTGATCGAGATCGCGAGCATCGGCCCCGGGCCGTTCGCGGCGATGCTGCTCGCGGACCTCGGCGCCGACGTGGTCCGCATCGACCGAGCGGGCGGCGCCGGCAACCCGCTCGGGGAGGGCGCGTGGAACTTCATGCACCGCGGGCGGCGCTCGGCCGCGGTGGACCTCAAGCACGCCGACGGCCGTGAGCTGATCCTGCGGCTGTGCGAGCGCACGGACGCGCTGATCGAGGGCTTCCGCCCGGGCGTCATGGAGCGGCTCGGCCTCGGGCCGGACACGGTGGCGGCGCGCAACCCGCGGCTCGTCTACGGGCGCATGACCGGCTACGGCCAGGACGGGCCGATGGCGCACGTCGCCGGCCACGACATCAACTACATCGCGATCGCGGGCGTGCTCGGCGCGATGGGGCGGACGGGGGAGCGGCCGCCGATCCCGCTCAACCTCGTCGCCGACTTCGGTGGCGGCGGGATGCTGCTCGCGCTCGGCGTCGTGAGCGCGGTGCTGGAGGCGCGCACCTCCGGGCAGGGCCAGGTCGTGGACGCCGCGATGGTCGAGGGGAGCGCGTTGCTGGCGACGATGTTCCACGCCATGCGCGCGGCCGGCCTGTGGAGCGACACACCCGGCACGAACCTGCTCGACTCGGGCGCGCCGTTCTACGAGGTCTACGCGACCAGCGACGGCGGGCACGTGGCCGTCGGAGCGCTCGAGCCGCAGTTCTACGCGACGCTGCTGCGGCTGCTGGAGCTCGAGGACATGCCCCAGTGGGAGCGGGCGCGCTGGCCCGAGTACAAGCAGCGCTTCGCCGCCGTGTTCGCCACCCGTACGCGGGACGAGTGGGCGGCGCGGCTGGAAGGCGAGGACGCGTGCGCGACCGCCGTGCTCGCCCTCCACGAGGCGCCGCACCATCCCCACAACGTCGCCCGCGGCACGTTCACCGACTTCGGCCCCGCACCGGCGCCGCGCTTCTCCCGCACCCCTGCGGCGATCTCACGTCCCCCCGCCGAACCCGGCGCCGACACCGATGCCGTCCTCGCCGACTGGGGCATCGAGGACGTCGCCGCCCTGCGCGCTGCCGGCGCCGTCAGCGGGCCGGGGTGAGTACGAAACCTGGCGTGGGTGGGTATCCCGAGAGGTGCAAGCGACCCTGGGAGGAACCATGGCCAAGACCGCACGCGAGGTCATGTCGGGCGGCGCCGAGTGCATCGGCGAGAACGACACGGTGCTCGACGCCGCCAAGCGGCTCGCGGAGCTCGACGTCGGCGCGATGCCGATCTGCGGGGAGGACAACCGCCTGAAGGGCATGCTGACCGACCGCGACATCGTGGTGAAGGTGCTCGCCCAGGGCAAGGACCCCGCGTCCACGAAGGCGGGCGAGCTCGGCGAGGGCAAGCCGGTCACGATCGGCGCCGACGACTCCGTCGACGAGGCGCTCAAGACGATGTCGCAGCACGCCGTCCGCCGGCTCCCCGTGATCGACGGGCACGACCTGATCGGGATCGTCAGCCAGGCCGACCTCGCCAAGAACATCGACGAGGAGAAGGTCGGCGACCTGGTCGAGGCGATTTCCGCGGCTCCGTAAGCCGTCCGGCGGCGACCAGCGCGGCGCCCACCAGCACCAACAGGCCGAGCGCGAGTGACAGGCTGCTCGCCTCGGCCAGCGCGCCGATCAGCGGCGGACCCGTGAACGAGCCGAGGTAGCCGACGGTCGTCACAGCGGCGATCGCGACCCCGGGCGGGACGCCGGCGGAAGCCGGCGCGGCGCCCAGGATGGTGGGCGCGAGCGGCGCCAGGCCGAGCCCGAGGAGCGCCCAGCCGGTGAGGCTCAGCACCGCGCTCGGCGCGACGATCGCGACCAGCGCGCCGACGGCGGCGACCGCGCCGCCGAGCTGGACCACACGCGCGCGGCCGAGGCGCTCCACCAGCGCGTCGCCCGGCAGGCGGCCGAGCGCGAGCGCGAAGGCGAATACGGTGAACGCCGCGGCCGCGAGCCCCGCGGACGCCTCCCGCACCTCGCGCATGTGCACCGCGCTCCAGTTGAACGCGGCGCCGTCGAGCAGGAACGCGCAGAACGCGAGGGCGCCGAGCGCCAGCAGGCGCCCGCTGGGCCGGGCGAACGCGCGGCCCTCGAGGCGCTTCTCGCGCACGAGGAACCGCGTGGCGAGCAGCGCCGCGGCCATGCCGGCGGCGGCGATCGCCGCGAAGTGCCACTCGACGCCGATGCCGGCGGCCGCGGCCGCCGTACCCACCAGCCCGCCGAGCGCGAGCCCGAGCGGGTGGCCGGCGTGCAGGCGCGACAGCACGGGCCGCGCCAGGCGCCGCTCGAGCTCGACGCCCTGCGCGTTCATGGCCACATCGACGATGCTCGTGGCGCAGGCCATCACGCCCAGCGCCAGCGCGAGCGCGCCCAGCCCGGGCGCCACGGCGGTCGCGAACAGCGCGGGCGGGAAGACGGCGAAGCCGCTCCGCAGCGCCGACGGGCTTCCGATGCGCGCGGTCAGCCAGCCGCCGAGCGGGAGCCCGATGACCGCGCCGCCTTCGAGCCCGAGCACCGCCAGCCCGAACTCGCCCGAGGACAGCGACAGCTCGTCCTTGATCGCCGGGATCCGCGTCGCCCAGGCGGCGTAAACCCAGCCGACGGCGAAGAAGATCAGCGTGGTGGCGATGCGCGCGCCGCGCACACTTGTGGGTAGTTCCCACTCAATGGCAGAAACAGTGGGCGCGCACATCCTCGAGCGGCTGCACGGGCACGGCGTCCGGCTCGTCTACGGCTATCCCGGCGACGGCATCAACGGCATCCTGGGCGCATTCCACGACGCCGAGCTGGAGTTCGTGCAGGCCGCGCACGAGGAGCTGAGCGCGTTCATGGCGACCGCGCACGCGAAGTTCTCCGGCGACGTCGGCGTCTGCCTCGCGACCAGCGGCCCGGGCGCGATCCACCTGCTCAACGGCCTCTATGACGCCAAGCTCGACCACCAGCCCGTGGTCGCGATCGTCGGCCAGCAGAAGACGATCTCGCTCGGCTCCAACTACCAGCAGGAAGTGGACCTGCAGACGCTGTTCAAGGACGTCGCGAGCGAGTACGTGCAGACGGTGATGGCGCCCGCGCAGGTCACGCACGTGATCGACCGCGCGGTGCAGATCGCCCGCGCGACGCGCTCGGTGACCGCCGTGATCATCCCGTCTGACATCCAGGAGGAGGCCTACGAGGCGCCCCCGCGCGAGCACGGCGCGACGTTCTCCGGCGGCTCGGTGCCGCGCCCGCGCGTGCTCCCGCAGCGCGAGGACCTCCAGCGCGCGGCCGAGGTCCTCAACGCCGGCGAGCGCGTCGCGGTGCTCGTGGGCGCGGGCGCGCGGGAGGCGGCGCAGGAGCTCGAGGAGCTGGCCGAGCTCCTCGGTGCGGGCGTGGCGAAGGCACTCAACGGCAAGGACGTGCTCCCGGACGACCTCCCGTACGTGACGGGCTCGATCGGCCTGCTCGGCACCAAGCCCAGCGACGTGCTGATGCAGGAGTGCGACACGCTGCTGATGGTGGGCTCGAGCTTCCCGTACAGCGAGTGGCTGCCCGAGCCGGGCCAGGCGCGCGGCGTGCAGATCGACCTCGACGCCACGCGGCTCGGCATCCGCTACCCGATGGAGGTCAACCTCGCGGGCGACGCGCGCGACACGCTGCGCGAGCTGCTGCCGCTGCTGCGGCGCAAGGAGAACCGCGGCTTCCAGGAGCGGATCATGGACGAGGGCGAGCGCTGGCAGCGCATCCTCGACGACCAGGCCGAGCAGTCGGCGAACCCGCTGAACCCGCTGAAGGTCTTCCACGAGCTCAGCCCGCGGCTGCCGGACGGGGCGATCGTGACCGCCGACAGCGGCTCCTCGACGAACTGGTACGCGCGCCACCTGCGCTTTCGGCGCGGCATGCGCGGCGCGCTGTCGGGCACGCTGGCCACGATGGGGCCGGCGCTCCCGTACGCGCTCGCGGCCAAGTTCGTCCATCCCGACCGGCCCGTGATCGCGGTCGAGGGCGACGGCGCGATGCAGATGAACGGCATCAACGCGCTCATCGACGTGGCCAAGCACCGCCACCGCTGGACGGACCCGCGCTTCGTCGTGCTCGTGCTCAACAACCGCGACCTCAACCAGGTCACGTGGGAGCAGCGCGTGCTCGTCGGCGACGCGAAGCTGGAGGCGTCCCAGGTGGTCCCGGACTTCCCGTACGCGCGCTACGCCGAGCTGCTCGGCTTCAAGGGCATCCGGGTCGACGCGCCCGAGCAGGTCGGCGCAGCGTGGGACGCGGCGCTGGCGGCCGACGTGCCGGTGGTGCTGGAGGCCGTGACCGATCCTGAGGTCCCGCCGCTGCCGCCGCACATCACGTTCGAGCAGGCCAAGAACCTCGCGAGCGCGCTCGCCGCGGGCGACCCGGCGCGCCGCCAGATCGTCCGTCAGGCCCTGAAGGGCAAACTGCAGGAGTTCATCAACCGTTGAGTGGGCACCACGCCTCCAACGCCATGTCGACCGGTGAGTTCCAAGCCTTGCACCACGTGAAGCCAGACCCCGAGGGGGATCCGGGCGACCAGCCCACCCAGGAGCATCAGGCTCCGGAGATCACCTTCGACGAGCAGTTCTATCCGGCGCGCCCCAAGCGCTTCCGGCCCTCCGCGCGGCGCTCGCTGTGGCGCCGGCGCGCGGATCGCCGGGGCGACGAGGAGATGGCCGACAACCGCGAGTACGTCGAGTGGCTCGTCGAGGAGTCGATGCTCCACGACGCCAACCGGCTCGCCTCGCAGCTGTCGGGCTCGGGCAGCATGTGGCAGAACCCGTTCGCGCACCCGGACCCGCGCGCGGCCGTCGAGCGCGCGTCGGTGTGGTTCACGGCCTACCCGCTGAGCTTCGTCACCGGTCGCGGCGAGTCGTATCTGTCCGCGCTCGCCGACCGCCGCCTGTGGGAGGCGTTCCGCTGGATCGGCATCGAAGGCGTCCACACCGGGCCGGTCAAGCTCGCCGGCGGCCTCAACGGGCGGCGCCTGACGCCGTCGATCGACGGCCACTTCGACCGCATCTCGATGAACGTGGACCCGGAGTTCGGAACCGAGGAGGAGTTCCGGATGCTGTGCGCCACGGCCACCGAGTACGAGGGCACGGTGATCGACGACATCGTGCCGGGCCACACCGGCAAGGGCGCGGACTTCCGGCTGGCCGAGATGGCCTACCAGGACTATCCGGGCATCTACCACATGGTCTCGATCGCGCCCGAGGACTGGGAGCTGCTGCCGGAGGTACCCGAGGGACGCGACAGCGTCAACCTCGACGCCGACACCGAGGCCGTCCTCGAGCGCCGCGGGTACATCATCGGCCGCCTTCAGCGCGTGATCTTCTTCGAGCCCGGGATCAAGGAGACCAACTGGTCGGTCACGCGCTGCGTGAAGGGCGTCGACGGCGTCCAGCGGCGCTGGGTCTACCTGCACTACTTCAAGGAGGGCCAGCCGTCCATCAATTGGCTGGACCCGAGCTTCTCCGGCATGCGGCTGGTGATCGGCGACGCGCTGCACGCGCTCGCCGACCTCGGCGCGGGCGGGCTGCGCCTGGACGCCAACGGCTTCCTCGGCGCCGAGAAGAGCGCGGAGGAGGAGCCGGCGTGGTCGGAGGGCCATCCGTTGTCGGAGGCCGCCAACCACTTCATCGCGTCGATGATCCGCAAGATGGGCGGGTTCTCCTTCCAGGAGCTCAACCTGTCGATGGACGACATCAAGGTGATGGGCGAGTCGGGCGCCGACCTGTCCTACGACTTCGTCAACCGGCCCGCCTACCACCACGCGCTGGTCACCGGCGACACCGAGTTCCTGCGCCTTACGCTGCGGATGGCGCTGGACATGGGCATCGATCCCGCGTCGCTGGTGCACGCGCTCCAGAACCACGACGAGCTCACGCACGAGCTCGTGCACTTCTCCACCGTTCACCGCGACGATCTGTTCACGTGGCGTGGGGAACAGGTGCGCGGTGAGGACCTCGCCGAGGAGGTCCGCCAGACGCTCAATACGCGGCTGACGGGCGTGAAGGCGCCGTACAACCGCACGTTCACGACCAACGGCATCGCGTGCACGACCGCGACGGTGATCGCGGCGACGCTCGGCATCCGCGACATCGGGCTGATCACGCCGGAGGAGCGCGAACGCATCAAGGACGTGCACCTGCTGCTGGCGATGTTCAACGCGCTGCAGCCGGGCGTGTTCGCGTTGAGCGGCTGGGACCTGGCCGGGATGCTGACCGTGGACGCGGCGGACGTCGCCGACCTGATCGCCGACGGCGACACGCGCTGGCTCAACCGCGGCGCGCACGACCTGCGCGGGGTGGACGAGCCGTCCACCGAGGGCCGCATGCCGGCCGGCCGTTCGCTGTACGGGACGCTGTCCGAGCAGCTCGCCGACCAGAACTCGTTCGCGTCGGGGCTGCGCCGGATCCTGGAGGTGCGGGCTCGCTATGGGATCGCGATCGCGAAGCAGATCGACGTGCCGGACGTGTCCAACAAGGCCGAGCTGGTCATGGTCCACGAGCTCACCGACGGCAACCTGCAGATCACGGCGCTGAACTTCTCGGGCGAGGAGATCACCGGGTCCGTGCGCAGCGAGCACCTCCCGCCGGGCGCACAGCTGACGGGCATGTTCGACGACGCCGACCTGGGCACCGTCGACGACCTGCGCTCCTTCAGCCTCACGCTCGGTCCGTACGCCGGCCGCTCGATACTGGTGACCCCGGCCGGCTGACTTCATAGAATCCGCGCCGATGCAAGCGTCGGCGGCCCGTGAGGACTGGGAGCTGCCCGCTGAGCCGGCAAGCGTCACGCTGGCCCGGGGCCGTGTGCGGGAGTTCGCCGAGGAGAACGGCGCCTCGGCCGCGGACGTCATCGATCTCACGCTCGCGGTGACCGAGGCGGTCACCAACTCGGTCATCCACGCCTTCATCGACCGCGAGCCGGGCCGTGTGCGCGTGACCGTGAGCACCGCGGAGAACGAGCTGACCGTCGTGGTGACCGACAACGGGCGCGGGATGCAGCCGCGCGCCGACAGCCCGGGGCTCGGCCTCGGGCTGCCGACGATCGGCCGGCTCGCCGCGCAGGTGGACCTGCGCGAGGCGCCCGGGGGCGGCACCGAGCTCTCGATGACGTTCGCGACGCCCGGCGTGCGCGGGCCCGCCCGCGGCGGACGCGTGAGCGTGCGCGAGTCCGAGCTGCTGAGCGCCGTGTCGCGCGTCGCGGCCGGCGCGTGGCCGGGCGAGGGAGTCGAGCGGCTCGTGGACCTGCTCGTCCCGGACGTCGCGGACGCGTGCGCGGTCGACGTGATCGGCGCCGGCGGCCAGCCGGAGCGCTTCGCGGGCCGCATCGACGGGTCCGACGAGCTGTCCGCGTGGCTGAGCCGGCTGCGGCCTCGCCCCGACGCCGCCCGCTCGGCGACCCGTGCCGCGCTGGAGGACGGGCGCCCCCACATGTCCGAGCTGACGCTGGACCTGATCGAGCGGATCACCACCACTGCGCAGGACGCCACGACGATGGCCGCCACCGGCATCCGTTGGTGGGTCGTGATCCCGCTGCGCGAAGGCGACCGGCTGCTCGGCCTGCTGCACTTCGGCCTGCTGCCCGCCCGCGGCCGTCCCTCCGACGAGCTGGTGGCGTTCTTCAACGCGCTCGGCGAGCGCGCGGCGACCGGCCTCGCCCACACCCAGCTCATCACCGAGCTCCAGCGCGCCCGCCACCGCATCGAGCGCGTGCTCGACGTGCTCGCCGAGGCCGTGATCGTCCGCGACGGCGACTCGCGCCTGGTCTACGCCAACGAGGCCGCGGGCCGCCTGTTCGGCCTCGGCGTGAGCGAGCTGCGCGATCTCTCCGGCGAGGAGGTCTTCGGGCGTGCGGAGCCGATGACCCACGTCGACGGCCGGCCGCTCGAGCTCGACGAGCTGCCGTACCGGCGCCTGCTCGCCGGGCTTGACGCGCCGCCGCTGCTGGTGCGCATGGGCGAGCGCTGGCTGCTGATCAAGACGTCGCTGCTCGACGAGGGCGAGCGGCTGGTGGTGTCCGTGATCGACGACGTCACGCACGCGAGGTGAATCCATGGCGTCCTACTCAGTCAACGAAGCCGGCGTGGCGCGAGCGCGCGAGCTGATCGACAAGCGCCAGTACGTCCTGGACTCCGACTGGGGTGACTCCCAGCCGAACGCGGACGCCCAGAACGCGTACCTCGAGAAGCACTCCTGGGACGAGTACTCGGCCTGGCACCTCGGGCTCACCGAAGGCGCCAACGACGAGACCAAGGCTCGCTACGCGTTCGTCTACGGCGACTTCCGCCGCATCCACCGCTCGGGCCTGATCGCCTGCGTGTACCGCGCGGCCGAGTGGCGCCACAAGGACGTCGAGCTGGCCGCGCACGATCTCCTACAGCACCTGGACGACGTCAGCGGGTAGCGGGCCGCCGCATGTGCCGGATTGGCGACTGTTGCCATGCGGACACGGCGCCCGCGGTCGTCGGCCATGGATCTTCACCTTGTTGACATGGCTTGTGCGCGGTGGGACGTTCGTCGTCGCGACGATGATTCCCGAAGCAGCAGCGACGATCGGAGCTTTGCTGGCCCTCACCGGGCAAGCCGCGCAGGGCGGCCCGCCGCCCGTGGCGCCGAGCCCCAACGCCTGCGTTCCCGGCACGGGCTCCCGCAACTGGTGCGGAGACGGCCGACTCGGCACCGAGGCCAAGCTCGCCGGACCGATGGACGTGGCCTCCGCGCGCGACGGTGCGCTGTACGTGGCCGACACGCTCAACAACGTCATCCGGCGCATCACGACGGACGGCGTCATCCACACGATCGCCGGCGACGCCGTCGCCGACGCGATGCAGCCCGTCGAGCCGGCGGCGACGGCCGCGTTCTCCGGTCCGCGTGGGGTCAGCGCGGCCAACGACGGGTCCGTGCTGGTGGCCGACACCGGCCACAGGGCGATCCGCCGCATCGCTGCTGACGGCACCGTGACCGTCATCCTCGGCGGACCGGGCCAGTACCAGCTGCGGCGGCCCGAGGACGTGGTCGCCCTCCCGAACGGGGCGTATCTGGTCGTGGACGGTGGTGCCAACAAGGTCCTGCGCGTCGAACCCGATGGCACCGTCCTGCGCGTCGCCGGCGTTCGCAGCGGCCGGCCGGGGTTCACCCGCCGCGTCCTGCGGGGCCCGACGTCGCCGCTGCGCGCGCCCGTGCAGGTCGCGCCGCTCGCCGGCGGCGCTCTGCTGATCGCGGACTTCGGCAACGGCTCCGTGCGCTGGTTGCGGACGGACGGCCGGTTGCAGACGCTCGCGCGCTTCACGCGTAGCCGCGCGCCCCGCGGGGTCGTAGCGTCCGGCGGCAAAGTGCTCGCGTCGTCCGCGGGCGGTGTGGTGGAGTTCACGCGCGGCAACGCCGTCACGCCCGTGGCCGGCACGGGACGGCCCGGTTTCACCGCCGACACGGGCCCTGCGCTCTCGACTCCGCTCAACTATCCCGCGCAGATGACGCTCGCCGCCGACGGCACGCTGATCATCGCCGAGCCGGGCAGCGACCGAATCCGCCGGGCACGCGTGGGCTCGCTCACGACGATCGCGGGCACGGACACGCCGCTCCCCGCGGGGGCCGCGACCGCGACCGCGAGCGTGTCCCGGGGGTGCGCCGGCTATCACCCGCGCTTCCACATCTTCGACTTCCTCCCGTTCACGGACTCGGTGATGCGGGCGACCGTGCGCCGAGTTCCCCTGAAGCTCACGACCTCTCGCGCGGCGCGCGTGGCGGTGCGGCTCGACTACGGAAGCGTCCGCAAGGCCCGCAGGCACCTGGGAACGGTGCGCAACGGCAGCCGGACGGTCGTCTTGCACGCGCGCCTCAGACGTGGGCGGGTGTATGTGGCCCGGATCGACGCCCGCTCCGTGGGCGACAACGTCACGCGCTGCGCGACGCGTCGCGTCAGAGCCGCCTGATGGAGCGCCTGATCGAGCAGAGCCCGCCGACCGCGACCAACGGCCACGGCCAGATGGAGCAGCCGCCGGGCCGGGTGCGGCGGACGTTCAGCCAGCTCAACCTCGTGGTGCTCGCCGCGCTGACGCTCGGCGGCGCGGCCGCGACGCTGCTGTTCCAGCTCGCGCCAGAGCTGGCGCCGGATCCCGGCGACAACGTCGGGGCGAACGTGAGCGTGGTGGCGCTCGAGCGCGGCGCCACCGTTCGATCGTGGATCGAGCGCAACTTCCACGGCGACCAGGAGGCGGCGGAGAAGCGCCGCTACGAACACGAGCTCGACTATCAGGGCGAGCTGATCGCCGTGCACGTGGCCGTGGACGGACACAAGCACAAGGACGTCTCGCTGCGCTACGCGATGTTCGACGCCGACACCCACGAGCCGGAGCCGTTGCCGAGTTTCGCTCGCTACCACGTCATGGACGTCAACGCTCCGAGCCAACGCTCCGTGCAGCTGATGTTCGTCCCCGACCTCAAGGACGAGGGCAAGCTGTTCGTGCGTGTGGAGCTGTCGGACGAGTCGGGGTTGCTCGCGGTCGCCGATAGCGGCACGATCGTCAGGGGCAAGATGCGGACCCGGCCCGCGCCGACCACCTGACACGCGACCGCGTGCCCAATCGGGCCGCGTCTGATTTCGACCGGCGGTCCATACAGCGGACCGCCTCCGCCGGACAGGATCGACGGCGGGTCCAATCGAACGAGAGAGGGAACTCTTGCAACGCTCTTTCAGCGCGCTGGCGATGGCCGGTGCGGTGACGCTGCTCGCGGCTGCGCCCGCGGGAGCGGTGAACACGGTCACGACGGCCAACGGCGCCAACTGGCAGATCCATGATGCGGCGCCACCGATCTTGGACAGCGGGTCGATCCGGGCGATCACCGACAATGCGTTCTACGGCTTCGGCGGCATCCGGGTCAATGTGGCGGGCATCCCCGCGAGCGACCCCACCGGGCGGCTCAACGGCGAGCTGATGCGCGGCTTCGGGCTGACCTACGACGGCGACGAGTCGTTCGCCACGACGACGCCCGTCGGGCTCGGCGGCGTGGCCATCAGCCGCACGATCAAGGTCTCCAAGCCGGGGAACTGGACGCGCTGGCTGGACACGTTCGCGAACACGACCGGCCGCGCGGTCACGGTCGACGTCACCTTCGGCGGCTCCGCGGGCCAGAACTCCGGCAGCAACCAGAGCAGGGTCACCGGCACTTCGTCCGGGGACACGGCGATCGACAACACCGACCGCTGGGTCGCGATCAACTCGCCCAACGCGTCCGGGATGAGCACGCGTGGCCCGTCCGCGGTCGTGATCGGCTCCACCACGGGCACGTCGAACTTCCAGCGCGACCCGTTCGGCGCACCGCTGCCCACGTCCGGCCTCGAGGCCAACTTCTACGGCTACCGCAACACGCTCACGCTCGCGCCGGGCGAGACCGAGTCGCTGCTGCGTTTCGTCGTCGCGGGCCGCACGGAGACGGCGCAGACGAGCGGCGCGCAGACCGCGACGGTCACGACCGCCGCGACCGGCCTCGCCGGTGCGCCGGACCTCGCCGGGCTGAGCGCGAGCGCGCTGTGCACCGTCACGAATTTCCAGCTCGCTCAGGACTGCGCGACCACGCCCGTCCCGCCGCTGCCGACGCTGCCCGAGGCCAAGCCGAAGACCACGTCCGCGGGCTATGACGTGGTCGACAAGTCGATCACGCAGCTCGTCGCGGACATGGAGTCCGGCCTGACCACGTCGCAGGAGATCACGCGCGCGTACCTGGACCGGATCGAGGCCTACGACAAGGGCCAGTTCGGCTTCCACGCGTTCATCACGGTCGCCAAGGACGCGATGGAGCAGGCCGCCGCGGCCGACGCCAAGCGCGCAGCGGGGGTCAAGGGCGACCTGCTCGGCGTACCGGTCGTGATCAAGGACCTCTACGACACCAAGGACATGCCGACCACCGACGGCTCGCTCGCGTTCGAGGGCTGGCAGCCCAAGCGCGACGCCTTCCAGGTCGCCAAGCTGCGTGAGGCCGGCGCGATCATCCTCGGCAAGGGCAACATGTCCGAGTTCGCCAACTCCGGCTCCTACAGCGAGTCCGGCTACGGCATGGTGTGGAACGCGTTCAAGCCGTCCAAGACGTCGCTCGGCTCATCCGGTGGCTCCGCCGTCGCGGTGGCGACCAGCATGGCGGCGTTCGGCATGGGCTCGCAGACCGGCGTGTCCCTGTACGCGCCGTCCACCGGCGCCTCGCTCGTCACGCTGCGCGGCACGGACGGCATCGCGTCCGGCGCGGGCGTCATGCCGCTCACCTGGCTGCAGGACTTCGCGGGCCCGATGGCGCGCACCACGTCCGACATCGCCCGCATCCTCAACGCCACGACCGGCACCGACCCGGACGACCTGTTCACGCTCCACAACAACGCGGGCGCCAAGCGCCCAGCCGACTACAAGACCGCGCTCGACGCCAACGCCCTCAAGGGCAAGCGGATCGGCTACCTGCCCGCCGCGTTCACCGGCTCGCCCAGCTACGGCCAGAGCGACGGCACGATGGAGGCGGTCACGGCGCGCTTCGCCGACATCCAGGCCGCGGGCGCGACGATGGTCGAGCTCACCACCAACCCGCCGAGCGGCCCCGCCACCGGCACGCTCACCGGCAACCGCACGGAGGAGGGCTGGCAGCAGTACTTCGACCTGCACGAGAACCCGCCGTACACGACCGCGTCGGGCATCCTGAGCTCGCCCAAGGTCCTGCCGTACAACCGCCAGACGGTCCCGGTCCGCCCGCGCATGACAGCCGAGGACATCCAGAAGGTCCTCACCGCCCGCGACGGCTACAAGGACCGCATCAAGGCCTGGATGGACGAAAACAACGTCGACGCCGTCGTCTACCCGGGCTTCCGCTCCGACGTCTACGACAACGACGGCGCCCAGACGCTCTCCAGCGACCGCAACAGCGGCGTGCTCACGTCCAACGTCGGCCTGCCGACCTTGGTCCTGCCGGTCGGCGCGAACCCGCACGGCGACCCGATCTCGATCCAGTTCGTCGGCCGCGCGTTCGACGACGCGAAAATGCTCGGCTTCGGCTACGCGCTCGAGCGCCAGCTCGGCGGCGCCGGCCACATCGCCCCGACGACCGCGCCGCGGCTCACGTTCGCCAAGGACACCACCGGCACGGTCGGCGGGACGGTCCCGGCGACGCTGAACCTCACGCTGGGCGAGCCGGCCAAGTTCCAGCCGTTCATCCCGGGCGTCGAGCAGGAGTACACGGCGTCCACGACGGCCGGCGTGATCTCCACGGCGGGTGAGGCGACGCTGACGGTGTCCGAGCCGGGCCACCTGGCCAACGGGCCGTTCAGCCTCGCGGAGCCGCTGCGCGTGGAGACGACGCCCGCGTCCTGGACCGGGCCGGTCTCCAACGCGTCGGTGGACATCACGTTCAAGCAGCTGATCAAGCGCACCGACCCGCTGCGGACGGGCACCTACAGCAAGACGCTCACGTTCACGCTGAGCACCACGACGCCCTAGAGGGGAAGCGTCGCGCTGATCGTCGTGCCGGCTCCAGGTCTGCTCGAGACCTGGAGCCGGCCGCGCAGCGCCTCGACGCGGTCACGCAGGCCGACGAGCCCTGAGCCGTCGGCGAGCGCCGCACCGCCACGACCGTCGTCGGCGACGGACAGCGCCAGCTCGTCGCCGTCGACGATCGCCGTCACGCGGATCACGGACGCCTCCGCGTGCTTGACCGCGTTCGTGATCGCCTCGGCGATCACGTAGTACGCGGCGACCTCGATCGCCTCCGGCAGCCGGCCTTCGACCACGTCGTACTCGACCGGCACGGGGGAGCGGGTCGCGAGCATGCCGACCGCGGCGTACAACCCGCGCGAGAGCGCCGCGGGATGCAGCCCGCGCGCGAGCTCGCGCAGCTCCTCGAGCGCGGCGCCGAGCTCGTCGATCACGGGGTCCAGCTCCGGTGTGTCCAGCTTGGACCGCAGCATCCGCAGCGTCAGCCGCGCCGCCACCAGCCGCTGCTGCGCGCCGTCGTGCAGGTTGCGCTCGAGCCGCTTGCGCTCGGCGTCCGCCGTGCGCACCAGCCGCTCGCGCGACTCCAGCAGCCGCTCGCGTGCATCCGCGCTCGCGAGCGCCAGAGACGCGAGCTGCGCGAACTCGGTCAGCTTCTCCTCGGCGTCGGCCGGGAGCCGTTCGCCCCCGAACGCCGCCAGCAGCAGCGCGCCCCACACCGCGTCCTCGACGATCACGGGCGTCGCCGCGCCCTCGCGCAGCCCGTGCATCTCCGTGCCCGTCCGCTCGTACTCGTCGAAGCGCGCCGGCAGCCCGGTGTTGCGCACGAGCGTGAGCGCCCCGCCCGCGCCGAGCGGGAACACCGTGCCGGCCGGGAACGCGTCCACGCTGCCCCAGCGCCCGGCGATCGTCGCGCCGCCGTCCGCGAAGCGCACGACGGCGGCGGCGCTCACGCCGCACACCTGCGCGGCCTGCTCGCTGATGGCCGCGAACACGTTCGCCGGCGACGCCCCGTGCGCGACGAGCACGGCGATGTCCCGCAGCGCGGTGGCTACTCCCCGGGCCACGGCAGGTGCGGCGGGGCCGACATGACCT
Source organism: Solirubrobacter deserti (assembly GCF_003344625.1). Lineage (GTDB taxonomy): Bacteria > Actinomycetota > Thermoleophilia > Solirubrobacterales > Solirubrobacteraceae > Solirubrobacter > Solirubrobacter deserti. The sequence goes on from NZ_QPKJ02000002.1 coordinate 318,028, forward strand.
CCACGCGGTGGCCGGCGGGGTCGCGCACGAACGTCCGCGGCGCGTCCCACGCGTTCGAGCCCTCGGTCAGCTCGTAGCCGGCTTCGGTGAGCGCCCGCAGGACGGCCTCGTAGTCGGGCGCGACGATCGCGACGTGCCCCTCGCGCGCGGGGCGCGACGGATCGTCGCTGGGCGCGTAGTGGATCTGCGTGCCCTCGCGCTCGACCCACGTGTAGCGGTCGCGCAGCATCGGCGGCGGGACCATCTCGGTGAACCCGAGCAGCGCCCAGAACGCGACGCAGTCGGCGACCTGGTCGGGGGCGATCTCGAGCGTGACGTGTTGCAGCACGGCGCGGAGCGTACTCCGCGCCGTGTGCGAGCGCCCTCAGCGCTTCAGCAGCGCACGGACGGAGACCTTCTGGCTCGCCAACTCGAGCTTGAAGCTCGTGGCGCGCCGCGGGAGTCGCGTGCGGGGCTTGAGCCTGACCGCCACGGTCTGGCCGGCGCGCGCGTTGAATGCCTTCGACGCGAGCATCGTCTTACCGCGCCGGAGCGTGAGCCGGTCGGCGCACGGGCCGCCCGTGCAGCGTGCGGTGACGACGACGGCGGTGCCCTTGACGCGCTGGCTGCGGATTGTCAGCCGGCCGGCTGACGTCTTCGTCGGCGTCGGGGTGGCCGTGGGCACGGGCGCGACCACCGCAGCGGGCTCCTGCGGCGCCGGGCCGGGATCGCCGATCGGTTCGGGGGTGACGATGCCGGGCACTGTCACCGCATCCGGGGTGGGCTCCGGGTCGACGGGGGTCTCAGGGCTCGGGTGCCCATAGGTGGCCTCGGCCGGGGACCACGACGCGTCGGAGCTGACCTCGGCGTCGCTGCTGGACTCGGGGTCGGGCGGGCCCACGGTCGGGACCAGCCGTTCCGCCCAGCGGCTGCTGTCTGAGCCCCCGACGGCGAGCACGCTGCCGTCCGACAGGCGCGCCGCGCTGACGTCGCCGCGCGCGACGGATAGGGAGCCCAGCGTGGTCCAGGTGTTCGTCGCCGGGTCGAAGCGCTCGGTGACCGCGGTGCCGCCGCCGAGCACGAGCGCGGAGCCGTCCGTCAGCCGCACGGAGACCGAGCCCTCCCCGTGCGCCGCGGCCATGTCGGGCGCGTCGGACCACGTGTTCGTCGCCGGGTCGTAGATCTCGGCCGAGTCAAGCGCCGGATGGGTCAGCGCGCCGGCCGCGTCGCGGTAGTGGAAGCCGCCGGAGACCAGCACGCGACCGTCGCTGAGCGTCACCGCCGTCGCGCCGACGCGCGGCACGCGCATGTCCGCGACGGGCGTCCAGCGGTTGGTCTTCGGGCTGTAGATGTCCGCGTTCGCCACCTCACGGGTGAAGCCGCCACCCGCCGCCAGCACGCGCCCGTCCTTGAGCCGCGCGACGGCGGGGTACTGGCGATACCGCAGGCTGGGACCGGTGACCCTCCACGTGTTGGTGACCGGGTTCCACGTCTCGGCCATCGCGTTGATGAAGTTGATCGCGCCGCCGACGGCCAAGACGCGGCCGTCCGCGAGCACCACGGACCGGTGACCGACCCGGGTCTGCAGGGGCGAGCCGGCGGCGGACCAGTCGCCGGTCGCGGGATCGAAGACCTCGCCTCCCTGACTCAGGTAGTAGCCGTCGTGCAGCCGTTCACCGCCGGAGACGAGCACGCGTCCGTCCGGCAGCGTGACCGCCGTCGCGGTCGCGCGCCGGTCCTGCAGCCCGTGGGCCGCCGACCAGGTCTTCGTCGCCGCGTCGTACCGTGCGGCGGCGGTGAGGGCGGCGCCGGTGCCGGTCCAGCCGCCGATCAGCAACGCGTCACCGTTCGGGAGCGCAGCGAGCGCCGCGCGTTCGAGCGGCTCGGCGATCTGGCCGGCAGGCGCCCACACATTGTCTGGCGTCTGCGCGTGGGCGGTGGCGGCAGGGACGACCAGCGCCATAGCCGCGAGAAGGAGGGTGCGTCCGTGCATGGATTGGCTGACCATTCAGTCGGGACCTGGAGCCCAGAGTTTGCCACGGTGGTGCCCGTCCACGACCTAAATGTTTTGAACTCGGCCGGGGCTATCCCTCGACTCCCGTGTCGGTGTGCTGCGCGCCGACGGGCTTGGACTCCGGTGACCCGCGCTGGCGCAGGTAGACGGCCAGCACGGCCATCGAGCCGACGGCCAGGAACTCCGACTGCCAGTTCTGCACCGTGCGGTTCCAGAAGTCCGGCGTGCCCAGGTAGGCGAGGTAGGAGATCGCGCTCTGCTGGTGCTCGAAGCGCTCGTCGTTGTAGGCGACGTGGCCCGCGATCGACTGCCCGGCCCATGCCCACAGCCAGATGAAGCCCATCAGCAGCAGCAGCGAGTTGGAGTAGATCACCGTGCGCAGACCGCCGACGCGCGCCCACTTCGGGGAGTCGGGCTCGGCGTGCTCGCCGATCTTCTGCTCGCGCTCGGACTCGCGGCCGCCCTTGCCCGGCTCCTTGGACTCGGGCGAGCCGCGCTGGATCAGCCACACGGTCCCGAGGATGAACAGGAAGAACTGCAGGTACTCGGACTGCCAGTTCTCGAGCACGTCGACGGCGAACGAGGAGGAGCGCACGTAGCGCCAGAGCGTGATCGGGTCGCCGTGGTGGGCGACCTGGTCGGCGTTGAAGTCGGCGAGCCCGACGAACGCCTGCGCGATCAGCGTGCCGAGGAAGAGCGCGCCGAAGGCCAGCGTCAGGCTGTTGCGCCTCACAAAGCCCAAAGCCCGAGCGCCGTGAAGTAGATCAGCCCCGCGAAGATCACCACGAGGTAGAGGACGAACATCGTGCGCATCAGGCCTCGGCCTCGCAGTCGAACGGCTCGTCGTCCGGCGCGCGCGAGCACCCGGCGGCGGAGATCCGCCAGCCCGCCCGCGTCCACTCGAGGAAGTAGCGCTCGCCGCCGCGCAACTGCACCTGGGCGCTGATGCCATAGACCCGCGTGCGGTCCACGGCCGCAGGATCGACCTCGAGGTCCGTGACCGCCTCGGGGCAGGAGCGCGTGGCCGCGATCGACTCGGCCGCGGCCCGCGACAGCTGCGCACACGCGAGCTCGCCGTCGCCGGCCTCGACCGCGGCCAGGAACCGCTCGGTCACCGCGCCCACGGTGCGCTCGTCGTCGCCGCGCCCGCATCCGGCGAGCGCGACGACCACGGCAAGCATCAACCAACGCACTCCGGATCGTTACCCGACCCGCATGCGAAACCCTTCTAGCCGATGATGATCTCGGCGGCCTGACCGATCCGCTTGGACGCCGTGCGCATGTTCTTGAGCGCCTGCCGGGCCTTGCGGACACCCGAGTTGCCGCCGTTGGCGAGCGCCTGATTGATGCCCTTCTGCAAGCGGCGGATGCCCTTGTTGTAGAGGGCGAGCGCCTCGAGCATCCGGTCCTTGGCCGCGCCGATCGGCGCGGTGTCCGGCTGCTCGGCGGCCAGCGCGGTCTGCCACTGCGTCACCGAGGCGGCCTGGCGACCGGCCGCGGCCTTGGCCTTGCGCAGATCCCGGCGCGAGTCCAGGTTCCGCATCGCCTTCAGGAAGCGCTTGTCCTCCTTGATCTGTCGCTGCGCGTGCGTGATGACGACCTCACGGATCGACGCGTCGCTGGCCTGCGCGGCCGGCGCGCCGCCCAACAGCACCGCGATCAGCAGCACACCACACAGAACACCCTTCGGCATTGCAAGAACCTCCCTGTAAAAGAATCCGCAAATCCGAGTACCCCGGCGAGGCTCAGGCGAACCGCGACAGGACCTCGGGTGCCCAGTCGCGGAAGAACGCGTCCTTGTCCGGGCCGACCTGCTGGACGTAGAGCTCGTCGACGCCCGCCTGCTCGTACTGGCGCAGCGATTCTAGGTGCGTGTCGATGTCGGGCCCCACCGGCGTCTTGATGTGCTCGGCGGTCACGAGCTCGCACGCCTGCTCGAAGTGCTTGGGTGTCGGCAGGATCTGCGCGAGCTCACCCGGCAGGCCCTCATTCGGCCACAGCCGCAGCACGGTCTTGAGCGCCTCCTCCTCCGACGGGCCGTAGCAGACCTTGGTGCCGGCGTGCACCGGGCCCCTGCCGCCCTGGTCCTTGTAGGACTGGATCGAGTCCTTGTCCGGCGACACCGTCACGAACCCGTCGCCGATGCGCGCGGCGACCTCGAGCGCCTTCGGCCCGAACGCGGAGACCAGCACGGGCGGCGGCGCGTCGGGCAGGTCGTACACGCGCGCGTTCTCGACCGTGTAGTGGCGGCCCCGGTGGCTCTGCTGGCCGCCCTGCCAGAGCGTGCGCATCACCTCGACGGCCTCCTCGAGCATCTCCAGCCGCACGTCCGCCTCCGGCCACTTGTCGCCCAGGATGTGCTCGTTGAGCGCCTCGCCCGAGCCGACGCCGAGGTTGAAGCCGCCGGGCAGCAGCACCGAGGAGGTCGCGGCGGCCTGCGCGACCACGGCCGGGTGGACGCGGACGGTCGGGCAGGTCACGCCGGTCGTGACCTTCAGGTCGCAGACCTGGCTGATCGCGCCGATCATCGACCACACGAATCCGCTGTGGCCCTGCTCGTCGTTCCACGGGTGGTAGTGATCGGAGATCCAGAGCGCGTGGAAGCCGGCCTCCTGCGCCTGCTTGGCCTGCTGGACGAGGTCGCGGGGCGAGTTCTCCTCGCTCGAGAGGAAGTAGCCGATCTTCATGGCGTCGGGCCTACCCGGCGCGCGACCTCGCGCAGGTCCTCGACGAAGCCTCGGTACGCCTGCTGACGCGCGTCCTCGTCGCGCTGGCGCAGGATCGAGGACGGGTGCACGGTGACGATGACGACGTCGGCGAGGTCGGACTCCAGCGGCTGGCCGTGGTCCTGCGTGACCTTCACGTGGCGCCCGACGAGCGCCTGCGCCGGCACCGCGCCGAGGCACACGAGCACCTTGGGCTTGACCTCCGCCAGTTCTGCGTCCAGCCACTGGCGGCACGCCTTGATGTGCTCCGCGCGCGGGCGCTCGTGAATGCGGCGCTTGCCGCGCTCGGAGTGGTTGAAGCGCTTGACCGTGTTGGTGACGTAGACGAGCGAGCGGTCGATGCCGGCCTCCTCGAGCGCCTGGTCGAGGAGGCGGCCCGCCGGACCGACGAACGGGTGGCCCTCGCGGTCCTCCTTGTCGCCCGGCTGCTCGCCGACGAACATGACCTGCGCGTCCGCCGCGCCCTCGCCGAAGACGGCCTTGTCGGTGATCTCGTGCAGGCCGCAGGCCGTGCACCGCTGCACATCCTCGCGCAGCTGCGTCAGGTTCGTCATTGCAGCTTGCGCGCCGTCCTGAGCAGGTTCTTCGCGCAGGCTTCGCCGGTGGACGTCGACCACTCCTTCTCCTCGGTGGTGAGCCACTCCTCCTCGCCCGGCCCCGGGCCCTTGTTCCAGTAGGTCCAGTTCTGGCCCGGCAGCGTGTAGCCGATGTCGTTGAGCGCGCCGTTGATCTCGGAGATCACGTGGTGCGCGCCGTCCTCGTTGCCCACGACGACCACGCCCGCGACGCGGTCGTAGGCGATCGGGGTCTCCCCGTCCTCCTTGGTCTCGGAGATGAACGCGTCCATCCGCTCCAGCGCGCGCTTGGACACCGACGACGGCTGCCCGAGCCAGGTGGGGGAGGCCACGAGCAGGATGTCGGCCTTCAGGATGCGCGCACGGATCGCGGGCCACTCGTCACCCTCGGACACGGCCTCAGACACCACGCCCGGGTCGATCTGATGGTCGGCGAGCCGGATCGTGTCGGTCGTGACGCCCTCTTCGCGGAGCGCGCCGAGCACCACCTCGGCGAGCGACTCCGCGTTGGACGGCTCAGGCGATCGCTTCAGCGTGCAAACGAGGCAGGTGGCGTGCATGCACGGTCGCTACCCGCGCTTCGGCGCCTTGAGCCGGGGCTCTTCGCCCGTGACCTCGATCCCGCTCTGCATCAGCTCGATCACGTGCCCGTCCGGGTCGGTGAGGAACACGCGCTTGACGCCGTCCCCGCGTGCGAACACCTCGCCCGGCGGGCGCACGCCCGCAGCGGCCGCCCGCGCGAGCGCCGCGTCCAGGTCGTCCACTTCCAGCGCGAGGTGCGTGCCGTACCCGATCACGACCTCCGCGTGGTCGTAGTCCGGCGTCATCTGCTTCGCCCGCCCGGGCTCGGTCTCGCCGATCAGGTGCAGCTGCTGCTCGCCGACCTGCAGCCACGCGCCGGGCGTGTCGAACGTCGACGGCCGTGGCACCTCGGGCAGGCCCAGCGCGTCGACGTAGAACCGCACCGCCCGCCTGACATCCGATACGAGGAGCCCGCCGTGGTCGATCCGCATGGCGGGAAGTCAACCATCCGCGAAGCGACGGAGCACGTCTGCCATCGCCTCGACGTCGTCGAGCTCTCCGGCGGCGACGGCGATCACGAACTGGTAGGCGTCGTCTTCAACCGGGTCGAGCTCGACACCGTTCTTGGCCAAGAACACGTAGGTCGAGAGCCAGGCGAGACGCTTGTTGCCGTCGATGAGCGGGTGATTGCTCGCCAGCGAATGCAGCAGCGCCGCCGCCTTCGTAAACAGGTCCGGATACGCGTCCTGGCCGAACACGGTGGCGGCCGGCCGGTGAACCGCGGCCTCGAGCAACCCGATGTCGCGGACGTACACCGGTCCGCCGACCGCCTGCCGAGCAATGCGCAGAGCCTGCTCGACCGTCAGGTGACGGGTCACTCGCCGAGCCGGCGCAAAAGGTTCGCGAAGCGCTCGGCACCGCGGGCCGCGAGTTCGTCCGTCAGCTCGTCGTCCGCCGTCCGCAGCAGGTACTCATCGACGGCGCTCAACGCCACCTGCTGCATGCTGCGCCCTTCCTTCTCGGCGCGAGCGCGAAGCGCCTCAGCCTGCTGGTCGGAAAGACGGAGGTTCATCGCCACAGGCCAATGGTACCGATCTGGTACCGCCTCGTGCCGCCGCGGACGTCGATGCGTCCGCGGCGGCCCTCTCTCCGGGCTAGGGGTTGGTCGTGGACAGCGTGAAGGTCAGCGTCCGCGAGTACGTGCCGGTGCGCAGCGCGTCGTTGGCGCCGATCGGCTGGGTGAACGTGACCGTCACCGGGTCGTTGGACACGGGCGCGGTCCAGGTCGACTTCGACAGAGAAACCTGCAGCGGCTGCGGCAGCGCGAACGCGCCGTTGGTCAGCGGGCCCGGGTTGTCGACGCTGAGCGTCGCGTCGCCGGCCGTCGAGATCACGTTCGCCGTGGCGGTCGTGGTGTAGGTGGCCGCGACGCCCGGGACGAACGGGCCGAGCGGCGCGGGGGTGCTGAGCGTGAGCGAGAGCGTTGCGGGGACGGTCGCCGAGACGTCGAGCGGGTTGGGCATGATGCGGCCGAGCACGCCTTCGCTCTCGCCCATCGGGCCCGCGGTGTAGTAGAGCCAGTTGCGCGGGCCGCTGTTGGCGTTGCCGTTGCCGAACTGCAGCGCCCACAGGCCGGGGAGGACGAGCGGGTCCCCGGCCGTGTTGTTGAGGAAGCCGCTGTGCGTCCAGGTGCCGTCCGGGTTCTCGTGGAAGGCGTTGATGCGCCCGCCGCCGAAGTTGCCGATCAGCAGGTCACCGGCGAACGCGCCGAAGTTCGCGTGTGCGAGCGCGGTGCCCCACGGCGCGTTGAGCACCCCGCCCGGGCTCGCGATGCGCGCGAGGAAGTTGCCGGACAGATCGAACGCGTTCACCACGCCGAGGCCCGCGCCGCGCCGCTCGCGGTACGGGACCGCCGCCGGGTCGGCGGGCTGCTGGGCGTAGGTGACGATGATGCGGTTGCCGACGGTCTGCACGCCGTAGGCGCCGTAGCCCCCGGGGAGGTTCGGGTCCACGAACGCACCGGGCGCGTCGATCAGGCCCCACTGGGCGTTGACCATGTCGATCCGGTTGTTGCGCAGGTCGGCGACGTACAGTCGCGGCGCGCCGGCGACCGTCGCCAGCGCCATCCCGGTGTAGACGGCGCCGGGACGGGTGAGCTGGCGCACGCCGTTGTTGTTGGGCACGCCGCCGCGCCACGAGTAGAGCTCACCGCCGAGCGTGCTGAAGATGAAGGCCGCGGGGTTACCGAGCGTGAGGAAGTTGCCCGCGCCCGCGCCGGTCGTGATGCCGGTCGGCCCGCCCGGCACGGTCACCACCGTGTTGTTGACGGCGCCGCTCGCGGGCACGATCGTCGAGGTGTTCGAGCGCTCGTTCGCCGGCCACCACGGCGACGTCGCGCTCGCCGCCAGGCCCCACGGGTTGCGCAGGTTCGGATCGGCTCGGTCCGCGGCGATCTTCGCCGTGTCGCTCGAGACGATGTTGTGCACGGCGTAGCGGTCGCTCGGCTGTGCGTGGGCGGCACTCGCCCATGCGAGCCCGGCCAGGATCACCGTCGCCGTCAGGCCCTTCTTGCGCATCAGACCCTCCTCCTTGGCGTTCAGAGGGCAGTACGCGCGAAGGCGCGCGGACGTTCAGCTGGAGCTGACGCCCTGCAGGCGAATCCCGCGCGTGGTGTCCGCGCGCAGCGTCGTGGGGATCTTGCCGGGGTTCACCGGCTTGAGGTGCTCGCGCCGCTCGGGCCGCGGCGTCGTGTCCGCGCGTGCGGAGGCCGGACCGAGGAACGGCGCGCTGGAGGCGAGCGTCACGGCCGCCACAGCGGCGGGCAGCAGACGACGGAAGCGGCGGTCGGGGCGGCGCTGGTGCAGGGAGTCGTTCGTCATGTGGCCAGCTTCGGCGCCGCGCGTGGGAAGAACCTGCGTGAAGCCTGGGAGTTTCCTAAAGAGGGACAGTCCCTCTTTAGCAACAGATGTCGCGTTTTGAGGTCCCTGGGACGGACCGTTGGTCGAGGGGCGTGCGCGCACTGGACTCCCCCCGGCTGGGGGGTCCTGCCCCGGGCAACCGCGAAACCGCCGGGGGGTGCTTCATGTTGTGAAGGGTGATGGCTCACGAGACTCCCCACCAGGCGCCGTCCACGACTGACGTGCCGCCGTTCCCCCACCACCTTGCACTCGCGCCGACCTCGCTCGAGGCCGCGGACCGATTGAACGCCGACCCGCCCGCCGCTGCGCCGCGCTGGCAGCCCGAGGAAGGCGACTTCAGCTGACCGCGTCGCGGCCGATCTCGGCCGCCCGCGGGTACCCGGCGAGCGCGAGCGCCACGCGCAGCTCGGCCTCCAGGATCGAGAACGCGCGGCGGGCGCCCGCCTCGCCGGCGGCGCCCAGCCCGTACATCAGCGCCCGCCCGATCAGCACCGCGCGGGCCCCGAGCGCGAGCGCCTTGACGATGTCCGTGCCGCGCCGGATGCCGCTGTCGAGGTAGACCTCCGCGCGGCCTGAGACGGCGTCCGCGATCGCGGGCAGCGCCTCGATGGCCGCGGCCGCGCCGTCGAGCTGGCGCCCGCCGTGGTTAGAGACCACGATCGCGTCGGCGCCGTGCTCGACGCAGCGCAGTGCGTCGTCGGCGCGCATGACGCCCTTGACGATCACCGGCCCCTTCCAGCGGGAGCGCAGGTCGGCGAGATCGTCCCAGGTCACGGTCGGGTCGAACGAGCGGTTGACGGCGCTGGCCAGCGTGGCGGTCGCCGACCCCTCCCAGCCGAGATTGGCCGGCACCATCCGTGGGTGGGCGACGAAGCCGGCGCTCCAGCGCGGGTGCGTGACGCCTTGCGCGAGCGTCTTGAGGGAGATCCGGGGCGGGACCGAGAAGCCGTTGCGCACGTCGCGCTCGCGCACCCCCGCGACCTGCACGTCGACGGTCAGCATCAGCGCCTCGTAGCCGTGCTCGGCCGCGCGCGCCAGCAGCGAGTCCACGAGCCCGCGGTCGCTCATCACGTACAGCTGGAACCAGCGCCGCCCGTCCGAAGCCGCCGCGACCTCCTCGATCGTGCACGACGCCATCGTCGAGAGCGTCGTGATCGTCCCGGCGGCGTGCGCGGCCCGCGCGATCGCCATCTCACCCTCCGGGTGCTGGAGCCCGGTCAGCCCGGTCGGCGCGGCGATGATCGGCAGCGCGATTTCCCCGCCGAGCACGCTCGTGCGCAGGTCGATCTCCGACACGTCCGTGAGCGCCTTCGGGTGCAGCGTGACGTCCTCGAAGGCGCTGATGTTGCGCCGCGCCGTCACCTCGTCCCAGGCGGCGCCGTCCGCGTAGTCGAAGATCGGCCTCGGCACGGAGCGCTTCGCGGCCGCGCGCAACTCGGCGATCGTGCGGCAGCGCGCCGCGCGGCCCTCGTCCGACAACCGCTGCCGCACACGCCCGGGAGCGGTGGCCAGGTCGGCCCGCAGTTGCTGCGCGGCGAGGTCGAGGAGCGCGTTCACACCCGCCTCATACCCGGATCCTCAGCGCACGCGCACGAACCGGCGCTCCTCACCGAGCAGCGTTGCGACCCAGCGCACGCCCTGCGCGGGAAGGCTGACCGTGAACTGACGGCGGCCCGAAGACCCGATCAACGACGACGTCATCGTCAACGGCTCGACGTTGCCGCGCCGGTCGAACCCGCCCACGGCGAAGAACGCTCCATCCGGCAGCTTGAACTCCGAACGCACGGTCACGCGGATGCGGGACCCGCGCCGCTCCGCGCGCACGGCGTCGACCCGCAACAGCCGGTACTGGCGGCGGCCGTGGAGCCGATAGGTGGTGGTCCAGGTCCGGCTGCGGCGCCCGTCGAGCGCGCCGACGGTGAACCGCACCCGCACGGGACCCACCCGCCGCGGCGCGACGAAGTCCCGAAGCCGCAGACGACCAGAGCGGGCGGACGTCAGACGGGCGGAATCCTCGTACGCGTGCCGGTTGATCACCTGGGCGCGGATCTCGCACGGCCCGCTGCAGCGGAACGGCAGGACGAGGTCGCCGGTGACGCGGCTGGGCGGCGGCGTCACGCGCACATCGGGAATCGGCGTGGTGTCGGCGGGCGCATCCGTCAGCAGCCGCAGGCGGTGGGCGTTGCGCATGTCGGGCGCGTCGATCCACGCGAGCGCGACCTTGCCGTCGGCGAGCGGCACCGGGAACGCGTCCCAGGCGTCGCTGAGCTCACCGCCGACGGTCTGCCGCACGCCGGTCCCCGGGCCGAGCGGAAACGTCAACAGGTTGGCGGCGCGCGTGTGCCCGCGTGGGCCGGACCAGCCCAACAGAGCGATACCGTGCGCGATCGACGCGTTCACGCGGGCGCCGCCGAAGCCCCAGGTGTCGGCGGGCAAGGGCTGCGTGGCGCCGACCACCGCCGTCCAGACGTCGTACTCGAGGCGCCGGTCCGCCGAGGCGGCGGGCAACTCCGAGCTGAAGGCGCCGCCGCCGCGACGGATGGCGGCGCTCACGCCGCCGAGCCCGGTGCCGCTCCAGGCGATCATCGCCTGGCCGTCCGGCCCGAGCGCCGTCGCCGCGCGTGTGCCCAGCGGGTCATTGACGTTCGCGACGGTCGCGGGCACTCCGAATGGCGTCCCGGCGGTGCGCTCGAGCACGCGCACACGCCGCGGGTCCGCCAGCGCGAGCAGGGCGCGTCCGTCGGGCGTCATCGCGAGCGCGCCGGTGGAGTAGCCGGTCTGCTCGCCGACGGTCACCGGGGTGCCGAACGCGCCGGTCGCCGGCGCGATCGCGACCTTGACGTCCGTGCGATGCGGCGGGCGCTCCGGCGGCAGGCCGCTCCAGGCGACGACCGCCTCACCGCCGTTCGCGATCCCAGCCGCGAACCAGCCGGTCTCACCTGACGCCCGGGCCGGCTCATCCGGACGGTCCGCGAGCCTCACCGGGGTGCCGAACGCGCCGCCGGCGAGGCGGCGGGCCGCGTACAACACGTCCCTGCGGCCTTCGCCTCCCTGCTCCCAGACGACGAGCGCGTCGCCCGCCTCAGACACCGCCACCGCAGCGCGGCCGCTCTGGAGGTAGCCGCCACCCGGGAAGCGCGTCGGCTCGCCCCACGTGCCGCCCGGCGCGCGGAGGTACGCGAGCGTGCCGCTGTCGCCGGGGACGGCGAGCACCGCGGCGCCGTTGGGCTGGGAAGCCGCGACCGCGCAGCCCGCGACCGGGTGGTCGAACTGGATCGTGTGCCCGCGCTGCAGCCTTGTCTGCGTCGCGCTGACGAGCTGAACCGCCTCCCGGTTGGCCGAGCCGGTCGTGACGACGATCTCGCCCGGGAAGCCGGTGGGCGCCTCGCAGCCCGGCCGGACGCCGGTCACGGTGAGCGGGGGCACCTCGGCGGCGGACGCAGAGACCGGTGCGACAAAGGCCATAAGAACGGCGAGGCTAAGTGCGCGCATGTGGCGCCGAGGGTAGTGAGCGGCGCCGTGCCATAAGTTGCCAACTTGGAAACTGATGCCCTACGCTTTCCGTCATGGAAAGTTATCGAGAGGCCCTTGCCGTCGCGGAGCGCGCCGGAGCCGCGCCGTACATCGACTATCCGGCGACGCCGAAGTGGTATCCGGCCGCCGCCGGCGCCTGGTTCGCGGCGCTGATCCTGGCGTGTCATGGCGCGTCCGAGCGCCCGGCGGTCTTCATCCCGCTGCTGGTGGCGCTGATCGGCGCCGAGTTTGCGTTCATCGCCTGGTACCGCCGCCGCTGGCAGACGTGGCCGTCGCTGCGCCACGCGCCGAAGGAGATTGCATCCGCCTACCGGCGCTACTTCCTCGTCGTCGTGCCGGCGTTCGCGGCCGGCATCGCGCTCTACGCGTTCGTGGGGCCGTTCGTGGCCGCCGCGTTCGCGTTCGTGGTGGTCACGGCCGGGCTCGCGGCCTACGAGCGCCTGTACCGCGACGCGGCCGACGCGACACGGCGCCGGCTGGCATGACGATCGAGCTCACCGGACTCGACCCGGTGATCCACGCGCCCAAGCGCCTGGCGGCGATGGCGATCCTCGCCAACGCCCAGAGCGCCGACTTCGGCTTCCTGCGCGCGCAGCTCGACATCGCGGACTCGGACCTGTCCAAGCAGATGGCGACGCTCGAGAAGGCCGGGTACGTGACCGTGCGCAAGAGCGGCCACGGGCGCGGCGGCGTGACCACCTATCGCATCACCAAAGCGGGCAAGGCCGCGTTCCAGCGCCACGTCGCGACTTTGCGCGCGATCACGGAAGGCGCATAGGATCGCCCCATGAGCTCCAAGCGGCGCAAGCAGCAGCACCACTTCCACATCGGCCGCAAGAAGAAGCGCAAGCGCGACCGCTTCGACAGCGACTGCTGCTGCATCGTGGGCGAGGTGTTCGACGGCCCGTGCTTCGTCGCGACCGCCGCGCACGGCAGCGCGGCGGCCGAGCCGGTCCGGACGCTGCGCGCATACCGCGATCAGCGGCTCGCGCGCAGCTATCCAGGGCGCGTGTTCACGAAGGTCTACTACCGCTACGGCCGCTACGGCGCGCGCTTGCTCCGCGCCTTCCCGGTGTTCAGGCCGCTCGTGCGGCTCGCGTTGCGCCCGCTCGTGGCCTACGCGCGCACGCGGGTTCGCTAGCGCGCTTCCAGCACCATGTTGAGCGGGGTCTCGGCCACGCGCCGCACCTGCTCGAAGCCGGCCTCGCGCAGGACCGCCGCGATCGCGGCCTCGCCGGCCTGCGTGCCAAGCCCGGCGCGGCCCGGCTGGGACAGCGAGCCCGGGGTGCAGCACATGGTCGAGAAGCCGTAGTACATGCGCCCGACCGGGTTCAGGTTGTCCTCGACCGTGTCGCCCGCGACCGGCTCCACGAGCACGCAGGTGCCGCCCGGCGCGAGCGCGGCGCGCGCCTGGCGGGCCGCGGCGAGCGGGTCGCCGAGGTCGTGGAAGGAGTCGAAGAACGCGACCACGTCGAAGCCGGTGCCCGTGTAGTCGGCGGCGCCGGCGACCTCGAACGTGACGCGGTCGGCGACCCCGGCGTGCTCGGCCCGGCGCCGCGCGATCTCGATCGAGCCCGCGTGGTAGTCGAACCCGACGAAGCGCGAGGCGGGGTAGGCCTGCGCGAGCAGGATGGTTGAGGCGCCGTGGCCGCAGCCGACGTCGGCGACGTACGCACCCGCCTCGAGCTTGTCCACGACGCCGTCGAGCGCCGGCAGCCACTCGGCCACCAGGTGCGTGCGGTACGCGACCGCGAACGCGCGCTCGGTGCCGTGCCAGAGGTCGTGCGAGTGCTCGTGCCAGCCGACGCCGCCGCCGTCGACGAAGCGCTCGGCCAGCGCCTTGCGCACGCCGACGACGGCGTTCGCGGACTGGAACGAGCCCGTCGCCAGGAACGGCGAGGTCTCGTCCGCCAGCACGAGCGCATGCTCGAGCGGCAGGGAGTAGCGGCCGTCGGCGTACTCGACGTAGCCGGACGCGGCCTGGACGTTGAGCCACTCGCGCACGTAGCGCTCCAGCGTGCCCGTGCGGCTCGCCAGCTCGGCGGGGGAGACCGGCTCGCCGTCGGCCATCGCGCGGTACAGGCCCAGCTCGTCGCCGAGCGTGACCAGCGCGACGTTCATGGCCGCGCCGATCTCGGTGGCCACGAGCCCGAAGAACGCCTCGAGCTTGGCCTCGTCGATGTTCGTCGTGGCCATGCTCAGGCCTCGCACTGGCGGTAGTACTTGGGCCACGCGTACTCGTTCCACCAGTACGACGCGGCCTCCCAGCCGAAGAACCGCTCGATGATGCGGAACTCGCGCTCGATGCGCTCCAGCTTGCGGTCGCAGCGGTCGGGATGAGCGGCCATGGCGGGCGACGCGACACCCAGGGTCGCGGTCGCGATCAGGGAGGCGAGGACGGCTCGCCGGCGATTCCGTGTCATGCCGAGCATGGTCGGTCCGCGCGGCCCGCGCCTCGTGGCGAGTTCCTTAGCGCTTTCTGAGCGAGGTTCGGGGAACCGCCGCCAACTCGGGAGCCAGCGCGATATCGCGACCGTGCGCACCGGGTTAGCGTCGCGCGCAATGAACCTCTACCTCGTCTCCCGCCGCCGCGCCTGGTTGTCCGAGGAGGAGCTCGCCGCCACCGCCGACTGCACGCCCGCCGTGCTCGGCATCTTCGACGGCGCCGTCCGCTGGGTGCGTTCCTACGTCTTCGAGGAGGCCGACGGCGCGTTCAGCGCCGACTGCGTCTACGAGGCCGAGAGCGTCGAGCGGCTGGAGGAGTACTTCGACGCGATGATGCTGCCGGCGGACGAGATCCGGCAGGTCGACCGGTTCGCGGCGGCGTGAACTTCGGGGCGCTGCTGGCCAAGCGCGCGCTGATCGGCCGCGACGACGAGCTGGCCGCGCTGCGCACCCTCCACGAGCCCGGAGGCCCGCTGGTGGCGGTCGTCCACGGCGTCGCCGGCTCGGGCAAGTCGGCGCTGATCCGGGCGTTCGCTGCCGAGCACGAGCACGCGACGATCGTCGACGGCCGCGCGATCGAGCCGACGCCGGCGGGGTTCGAGCAGGCCGCCGGGCGCCATCCGCGGCTCCTCGTCATCGACACCTTCGAGCGCCTGCGCCTGCTCGACGACTGGCTGCGCCACACCTACTTCCCGTCGCTGCCCGCGGACACCCGGGTCGTGATCGCCGCGCGCGACGCGCCGGGCGCCGTCTGGCGTGCGACGTTCGGCGAGTACCTGCGCGTGATCCCGCTCGGCCCGCTCGCGCCCGCCGACGCCGCCGCGGTGCTCGAGGGCGTCGGCTTGGACCCGCAGCAGGCCGTCGAAGTCAACCGCTTCGTACGGGGCCACCCGCTGTCGTTGCAGCTCGCGGCGTCCGCGGTCAAGGAGCATCCGGACGCGGTCATCCCGACCGTCACGCAGGAGCTCGCCGCGCTCTACCTCGACGGCCTCGACCCGGAGACGCGAGCCGCCCTGGACCGCGCGTGCGTCCTGCGCCGCGTCACGCGCAGCCTGCTGCCCGACGGGTTCGACCGGCTCGCCACGCTGCCGTTCGTCGAGCTCACCCCCGAGGGCCTGGTCATCCACGACACCGTGCGCGAGGCCGTCTCCGCGCTGCTGAAGGCCACCGATCCCGTCCGCCACCGCGAGCACCGTGCCGCGGCCTGGCGCCAGATCCGCCACGAGCTCCCGGACGGCGGCTGGGCCTCGATCGCGGACATGATCGCGCTCGTCGAGGAGCCGCTCGTGCGCGAGGCGTTCTTCCCGAGCGCCGTCCAGCACTACGCGGTCGAGACGGCCCGGCCGAGCGACCGCGACGCGATCCTGAAGATCGTCGCCCGTCACCATCCTGGGCCGACGACGGCGCTGCTCAGCGACTGGTGGGACGCCGTCCCCGACGCCTTCCGCGTCGCGCGCGCCCCGCGCGGGACCGTCGTCGCGTTCGCGGTCCTGTGCGACCTGCGCCGGATCCCCCAGGGCCTGTTCCTGCGCGACCCGGTCTGCCAGGCCTGGCGGGCGCACCTGCGCGCGCACCCCGTGCCGAAGGGCCAGCGCGTCCTCGCGGCGCGTGTCGCGCTCGCCCACGGCACGGGCTCGGCGCCGTCGCCGTGCTTCAGCGCACTGCTGCGCGACGTCGAGCGCGAGCGGCTGGAGGGCGTGGTCCGGCGCGTCTACGCCGTCTCCGGCGGCGCCGAGCTCGATGAGCAACTGGAGCCGCTCGGCTACCTGCCGATCGACGGCGGCGCGACGGTCTGCGACCTGGGCGCGGAGTCCGTCGCGGGCTGGCTGTCGGAACTGGCCGCGCGCGACCTCCCGGTGCGGAAGACCGCGCTCGACCCCGAGGCGCGCGAGCTCACGCTGGACGGGCGGACCGTCGCGCTCACGAAGCTCGAATGTGCGGTCCTGCGCTACCTGCAGGAGCGTCAGGGCCAGGTCGTCCCGCGGGCGGCCCTGCTTCACGACGTCTGGGGCTACGAGTGGGCCGGCGGCGCGAACGCCGTCGACGTGGCGATCTGCGGCCTGCGGCGCAAGCTCGGCGAGCACGCCAAGCGCCTGGAGACCGTGCGGGGCGTCGGGTTCCGGATGGTGCCGCTCTAACAAGAAATCCCCACCGGTCCGCTCGACCCATTAGGCTCGCCGCCGATGAGGAGAGTGGTCGGTTGTGCGGCGCTGATGATCGCGCTGTGGGCGGCGCCGTCGGCGCACGCGGCGTTCAAGCCGGTGGCCGCGGCCACCGGAGTCACCCCGGGGTTCGCCGTCGGGGCTGACGTCAAGGGCGGCGTCTTGCGCACGCTGCGCATCGACAGCACGGGCGCGGGCGTGATCAAGTGGCGCTGCTCGGGCCCGTGCCGCCGGACGGGCGGGCCGCCGGAGCGAATCACGCACCCCAAGGGCGCGACCGTCATCCACCGCCTCAACCTGCGGATGCTCAAGGGCACGTCGCTGATGATCGACGTCGTCGTGCCGAGCGGGCAGAGCCGGTTCCTGCGAGTCGCCGCGCGCAACCGGCGCCCGGTTGTGACCGCAGCCGGCTGCCTCGACGGGCAGGGCCGCCGCGGTGCGTGCCCCGCGCCGGTGACGCTGCCGTCGCCGCCGGGTCCCGGCCCGTCCGCTCCGGTACCGCCCGCGGCCACGCCGGCCGCCACGGTCACGCCCGAGCCGACGATCATGCCCCCGCCGACGGTCGCTCCGCCCGTCAACAACCCGGACGGAGCGCTCGAGAAGGTCACGCGCGTGGGCACGAGCCACGCGCGCGTCTCCGGCTGGGCGAGCGACGCCGACGTGGCGAGCGCGGCTATCACGGTGCGCTCGCTGGTAGAGGGCGCGCCCGCCGCGGAGGCGGCCGCCGGGCTTGTCCACGCCCAGTTCTCCGGGCACGGCTTCAACTTCCTCGTCCCGATCGACGACCGGCGCCGGAACATCTGCGTCGTTGCGGTGAACGTCGGCGGCGGAAGCGATCGACTCCTGCGAGGTTGCCGCGCGGTGCCGGAATTGGCCGACCTCAATGACGACGGCTACGTCGGGTGCGTGGACCAGCAGCGCCTCCTTGCGCGCTACGGCCAGAACGGGGTGGAGCTGCCCGAGGACCTCAACAACAACGGCACGGTCGAGATCATGGACCTATCGATGCTGCTCAGCCGCTTCCGGCCGCCGCCGGCCGAGCCGAAGTGCCCGTCGCTCAATACCAGCGCATACGGGGCATCGGCTCGGGATCGCGGGGATAGGTCTGCCGCGGGGCGGGCCGGCGGCGTCGCATGAACTTGAACATGGATAGCATCCTAGTACATATCTTCCTAGGAAGCAATATCCCGCGACGATAATCTTTCGGCGATGCGCGACAGCGTCGATGACATCCTCGACCAGTGGGCCCGCGAGCGGCCCGATCTCGACGCGACGCCGATCGGCGTGATCGGCCGCATGTCGCGGCTGGCGCGGGCGCTGGAGGCGCGGCTGGAACCCGTCTACGCCGAACACGGGCTCGAGCCCGGCTGGCACGACCTGCTGGCCACGCTGCGCCGTCAGGGCCCGCCGTTCAAGCTGCGCCCGACCGACCTCACGCACTCGTCCATGCTCACGTCGTCCGGCACCACCAAGCGCCTGGACAAGCTCGAGGCGGCCGGCCTGATCGCGCGCGAGCCCGACCCCAACGACCGCCGCGGCACGCTGATCGCGCTCACGGACAAGGGCCGGAAGCTCGTCGACGATGTCACCGGCCCGCACCTCGCCAACGAGGCGCGGCTGCTGGAGCCGCTGAGCCAGGCGGAGCGCGAACAGCTCGCCGGGCTCCTGCGCAAGCTCAATCTCGGTCTGCCACCGCTTTGAAGAACGTGTAGCTGAACGTTTCGGTCGCGGCCAGGTCGGCGATGCCGCGGTCGAAACGGTCGGCGTCGATCAACCCGCCGGCCAGCGCCGGCTCGCGCACGCCCTCGATCATCGCCGTGAACGTCTTGAGCGTGAAGGCGTCGACCAGCTCCGGCTTGCTCGCGTCGACGTAGACCATGCGCGGCGACACGCGCACGCTGCCGAACCCGGCCTCGGACACCAGCGGGTACAGCCGCCGGCCGATCTTCGCGTCCCCGCTCTGGAGCTTTATGAGGCAGTCGATGGCGTCGTTGGCGGCGTCGCTCTCGGGATGGAAGTAGGCCGAGCCGTGGTCACCCTCGATCACGGTGATCGTGCCGCCGGGCCGCAGCAGGGTCCGCAGGCGGCGCAGCGCCGCGTACGGGTCGCGCAGGTGCTCGAGCACGAAGCACACGAAGATGTGGTCGAACGGCTCGGCCCGGAACGAGAACAGGTCGGCCTGCTCGAAGGTGACGTTGGGCGCGGTCACCCGCTCACGCGCGACCGCGAGCGACTGGGGCGAGATCTCGATGCTGGTGATCTGCGCTTCGGGCGAGTTCGCCGCGAGCGTGATCGTCTGCGCGCCGACCCCGCAGCCCGCCTCCAGCACGCGGCTGCCGGCCGGATACGCGGTGTCGTGGTGCAGCAGCTCGACGAGCGCGCCCGCCTGGTCGTTGAGGCGCTCGCTCTCGCGCTCCGCGTATCCGTGGACGTAGGCCATGGCCCGTAGTCTGCCTCACCGTGGCCATCGACATCGAACTGTTCACCGACCCGGCGTGCCCGTTCGCCTTTTCCGCCGAGCCGATGCGGCAGCGGCTGCGCTGGCACTACGGAGACGGCCTGCGCTGGCGCACGACGATGATCGTGCTCACGCTGGAACCGGGCGAGGCGGAGAAGCTGCAGTCCGGCGCGCCCGGGCTGCAGCGCAAGTACGGCATGCCGATCGACCCCGCGCCGTACCCCGAGCCGTCCTCGTCCGAGCCCGCGTGCCGGGCGGTCGTCGCCGCCCGCCTGAACGCGCCCGAGCTGGAAGAGCGGCTGCTGCGCCGGCTGCGCGTGCGGCGCATGGACGGCGGTCTGCTCGATGACCCCGAGCTGATCGCGGGCGCCGCGGCCGAAGCCGGGCTGGACCCGGACGAGCTGCGCCGCTGGTGCGACACGGCCGGGGTGGAGGACGCGCTGCGCGACGACATCGCCCGCGCGCGCCACCCCTCGGCGGCCGCCCGCGCGCTCGACCACAAGCTCGGCGGCCCTGCCCAGGAGCGCCGCTACACGGCGCCGAGCTACGAGCTCGCCAGCGGCGGTCAGACGTTCTCGCTGCCCGGCTTCAACCCGGTCGAGGCCTACGAGGCGGCGATCGCGAACCTGGACCCGCAGCTGCCGCGGCGCCCCAAGCCCGAGAACGTGACCGAGCTGCTGAAGTGGGCGGACGAGCCGCTGGCCACGGCCGAGGTCGAGCTGATCATGCAGCGCCCGTCGCGCGCGCAGCTCGCGCGCGTGGCGCAGCCGATCCCGACCGGCGCCGACTGCTACTGGAGGCTCTGAAGCATCCAGCCGTCGATCGCGCTCACGAGGTACGCGTAGAGGCCGTAGATGCCGAGGATCGCGACCCCGACCGGGATCGCGGTGGTGAGGATGGTCGCGGCGGCGCCGAGCTCTGAGTGATGCTCGATGTAGTAGGCGGCGACGTGCAGCCCGCCGCCGCCGGCGACGACCGCGGCGATGACCGGCACGTTCCCGTAGCCCCACCCGAACGACTTCTCGCGGCGCGCGTGCAGGAAGTCACCGAACGGGATCACGAAGTACGCCCACCAGAGCCCGAACGTGAGGCCGACGCCGGCGAACGCGACGACCGCCGCGGAGACGCTCCAGCCCGGCCCTTCCGGCCCGACGACCGCGCTGAGCGACGCGATAGCGCCGATGATCCCCTCGCCGAGGGCGATGATGATCAGCAGCCCGTAGCGCTCGGCGAGGTGGTGCGCGTGCCACGGCGTGCCGCCGCGGCGCGTCTCGGCGATGTACGGGCCCGTGAACTCGAGCGCGGTCAGCAGGATCACGAAGATGAACGTCACGAGGATCGACGTGTGCGCGAACACGAGGACGATCCAGCCGACCTGGGCGACCGAGATCCAGTCGTCGACGTCGAACGCCCACGAGAACCACGAGAAGTTGATCCACGCCCACGTGATCCCGAAGGCCGCGAACGTGAAGCCGATGATCCCGGCCTTCACGTGGCCATCGGCCAGGTAGTGCGCGAGCTCGTCGGCCGCCATGCCGTACGCGACGACGAAAAGCAGCTCGAGCGGCGTCGTGACGCGGTGCGTCTCGTGCGGATCGCGCCCGCCCATGCGCCGCGCGACGGTGGGCGAGCGGGCTCGTCACGTAGAGAGCGTCGGGCGCCGGGCCATCAGCTGCTCGATCGCGTCCGCGACGTGGATGCGATCGATGGCGCGGTCGCCGCGCTCGACGCGGATGGTGTGCGCGGTGAACAGCACGTCGGCGTGCGTGGTGCCGTGCGGCGGCTCGAAGCGGTAGGACGCGAGCTCGATCAGCAGGCCGAGCGGGTCCTGGAAGTAGATCGAGTCCATGAAGCCGCGGTCCTTGACGCCGCTGTGGCGGATGCCGCGCTCGTCGAGCCGCTCGACGGCCTGCGCGAACATCGCCTGGCTGAGCGCGAACGCGACGTGGTGGACGCAGCCGGGGTCCGTCGGCGTGCGGCTCGGGTCGGCTTCCCGGTCCTCCTTGGTGAAGATCGTGATCAGGCGGCCGTCGCCCGGGTCGAAGTACAGGTGGCTCTCGTCCGCGTTGTCGAGGTTGGGCTGCTCGAACACGAACGGCATCCCGAGCACGCCCTCCCAGAAGTCGATCGAGGTCTGGCGGTCGGCGCCGACGAGGGTGATGTGGTGGACGCCTTGGCTCTGGAGCTTGCGGTTCATCGGGGCCCGAAATTACCAGCGTCCACCACGGGTCACATCTTCGTCAGCGGCGGTCCAGCGGCCCGAACTCGGGCGGCGGACTGCGGTGGTGCGTCGCGGCCTCGTAGGCCGCGGCGATGTCGAACAGCGTGTGCTCGCGGAACGGCAGCGCGAGGAAGTCCACGCCCACCGGCAGCCGCGCTGGCTTCGGCGCCAGCAGCTGGCCGTCCGGCCCACGGTCGTGGACCCGGGTCGTGAAGCCGGCCGGCACGGTCAGCGCCGGGAAGCCGCGACTCGAGATCGCCGTCCAGTTCGAGCCCCGGTCGTTGACCGTCGGCTCCTGCACCGCGGTCAGCACGGCCGGCGGGATGTTCCCCGACGGGTAGACCACGGCGTCGAGGTCGAGCTCGGCGAAGCACTGGTGCACGACGGTCTGCATCGTGTGCTTGGCCTGCAGGGCGCTCGCGGTCGCCAGGGTGAGCGCGCGGTCCGCGCTCTCCAGGCTCGCCTTGCGGTTCACGAGCACCGGGTCGGTCCAGAAGTTCGCCTTGGTGATCAGGTCCGTGAGGCTCTTGATGTTGGCGTCACCACGCTCCCGGATGTAGGCGTTGAGGTTGTACCGGGCGTCGCCCGCGTCGCTGCCCGTGCCGCCGATGTTGCGGATGCTCGGGCGCCCGGCCGCGGTGTGCGGCACCTTCGAGGTGTCGAAGAACAGGTCCAGCAACGTCGCGTTGTGGTCGCCGCCCGGCGGGAACAGCGCCGGCCACTGCGGCGTGAACTGCTGGTTGAGCCACTTCGGCACGAAGCGGTCCACGCAGCTCTGGAACAGCGCACCCTTCGGGCCGGGGTCGACGACCGTGGCCCCGAGCCGGCGCAGCTCGCCGACGGCGCGGTCGACGATGTCGATCGACTCTGCGTCCGCGGGCGTGAACAGGTCCTTGTCCATGTACTCGCGGATCACGCCGATCCGGTAGCCGAACAGCCGCCGGCTGCCGGTGTAGCTCTCGTACGGGCGCTCGGGCAGCCGCCCGTTGCTGAACGCGGTGAGCTCGTCCTTGGGGTCGAACCCGGCGTAGGCGCTGAGCACGCGCGCCGTGTCCTGGACCGTTCGGCACATGGGTCCGACGCGGGTGTTGAGCCCGCGCTGGATCATGCCGTCGGCGCTGACCAGCTCCCGCGTCGGCACCAGCCCGACGACGTTGTTCCAGCGCGCGGGCTTGACGACCGAGCCCCCGGTCTCCTCGGCGATCGAGCAGGTGACCATGTTCGTGGCCACCGACACGGCCGAGCCGCCGCTGGAGCCGCCCGGGTCGCGCTCGGTGTCGTACGGGTTGCAGCCCGTCCCGCCCCAGGAGCTGCGCGCGTCGCCGCCCGCGTACTCGTCCATGTTGGCCTTGGCGAGGATGATCGCGCCGGCCGCCCGCAGGCGCGCGACGACCGTCGCGTCGTCCGGCGGCCGGTCGTTGGCCCAGAACGCGTCCGCGCCGGAGGTCGTGCGCAGGTCGAACGTGTCGTACTGGTCCTTGATCGAGAACACCGCGCCGTGCAGCGGGCCGGCGAGCCGGCCCGTGCGCGCGAACTGCTGGTCGAGCCGCGCGGCGGTCTCGAGCGCGTCCGGCATCCGGGGGTCGTTGTCGGCCGGGTCGGTCTGGCTGCGCGCCTTGCGCGCGTCGAAGCCCCAGGCGACGCGGTGCTTGGGCCGGAGGTTGAGCGTGATGAGCGCGTTGACCTTGCCCGCGTGCGGGATCATCGTGATCGGACCGAGGATGCCCTGCGGCTCGCTCACGCACGTCCCGTTGTAGGCCTTGATGCGCTCGAGATAGAGCTTGACCACGTCGGTGGTCGTCACTTGACGGCGCTGGATCGCGTGCTGGATGTCGGCGATCGTCGCTTCCTCGATCTTGAAGCCGCGCCCGCGATCCCAGTCCCAGTCGCGGTCCCCGCTTGCGTGCGCCGCTGGCGCCGCGCCCAGGCCGATGACCATCGCGAACGCGCCCGCGAAGGCCGCTCTCCGTCTCCTCATGTTCCCCCTCTGTCGTGCGGACTTCCCCGCGAGGACGCTATTCGCGGGATGCGGGGCGAACCTAGGGACCGGCGGTCGGGACCGGCTCGACCGCGCGGCGGATGTACCCTTGGCCCCATGCCGGCCCAAGGTCCTTGCCCGAACTGCAACGGGCAGCTCGTCCAGGTGGAGCGCAGCGGCGTCCACATCGACGCCTGTCGCCAGTGCCGCGGCGTCTTCCTCGACCGCGGCGAGCTCGACGAGATCCTCAAGCGCGAGCGTCAATACGTCGCGAGTGCGCACGACGACGACGAGGAGTTCTTCCGCGAGGTGTCCGGGAAGCCGCAGAAGCAGCAGAGCTACGGCATGGACGCGCAGAGCGCGATGAAGCTCTTCAAGGACTACCAGTCCCACAAGTCCCACAAGAGCAAGCACCGCAAGAAGAGCGTCCTCGACGAGCTGTTCGGCTGAGCCGCGAGCAGAACGATCTGGCGCTGCTGGCGGTCGGCGTGCTCGGCGCGTCGACGGCGCCGCCGCTGATCGCTGCGTGCGCCGCGCCCGGGCTCGCGATCGCGTTCTGGCGCACTGGAGCGGCGGCGGCCGTGCTCGCGCCGGTGCTGCTCGCGCGTGAGAAGCGGCTGACGGTGCCGCGCGGGCGCGGGCTGTGGCTCGCGCTGGCGGCGGGGCTCGCGCTGGCCTTGCACTTCGGGACGTTCATTCCGTCGCTGAGTTACACGAGTGTCGCCTCTTCGGCCGCGCTGGTGTGCACGCAGCCGATCTGGGCGGGTGTGATCGGCTGGCTTTTGGGCGAGCGGCTGCCGGGGCGCGCGTGGGCCGGCGTGGGCGTGTGCCTGCTCGGGGTGCTGGCGATCACCGGCGTGGACTTCACGGTCTCCGGGGACGCGCTGCTGGGCGACGGGCTGGCCGTCGCGGGCGGCGTCTTCGGCGGCTTCTACATCGTCATCGGCGGCTTCGCGCGGCGCCATCTGAGCACGCTCGACTACACGTTCGTGTGCTACGGGACGTGCGCCGTGTGGCTGGCCGCGGTGTGCCTGGCCGGTGGGGTCGCGCTCGGCGGGTACGCGGGCGAGGACTGGCTGCGGATCGCCGGGGTCACCGTCTTCGGCCAGCTGATCGGGCACTCGCTGTTCAACCTCGTGCTGCGCTCGATCAGCCCGACGATGGTCGCGCTCGGCGGGCTGTTCACGGTGCCGCTGGCGGCGATCATCGCGGCGGTCGCGCTGGGGGAGACGCCGCCCGCGGCGGCGATCCCGGCGATGGTGCTGCTCGTCGCCGGGACCGCCCTGGTGATCAGTGCGCGGGCGCGCGCAGCAGCCGCGTCGTAGCCAGCGCGGCGAGCAGCGCCATGCAGATCGCCGAGCCGACGCACCAGATGCAGATCGCCTCGAGCTCCCAGATCTCGACGTAGGTCAGCCAGGCGCTGAACGCGAGCCCGCACAGCGCGAGCAGTGCCGTGATCGAGCGCGTGGTCTCGGTGTCCTTGAGCAGGGAGCCGAGGATCGCGACGTAGCCGAGCAGGCCGAGCAGCGCCACCGGGACGCCGGCGAACTCGGCGTAGCTGGACTTCTGCACGGTCGCGCAGCCATGGGCGATCGCGCACACCGGCTCGCCGCCTGCGTAGTGGACGATGGTCAGGTAGGTCGCGATCGCGAGGCCGGCGACGGCCACGACGATCGCGGCGACCCGGGAGATCACAGCGCCTTCTCCAGCTCTGCGCTCACGTCACCGGCGCCGACGAGCAGGACCTTCTCCTGGCCGTCCTGGGTGATCGTGAACGTCGGCGTGGAGTCGGCGCCGATGGCCTGCGCGGCCTGGTTGGCCTTGGTCAGCGCCTGCTCGGACGCGTCCGTGTCGGCGTAGTCCAGCGCGGCGTCGGCGTCCACGCCGGCGGTGGTCGCGACGTCCCTCAGGAACTCGTCGGTCGCGTAGCCGGAGTTCTCGGTCCCCTGGTTGGCGTAGAACGTCTCGACGAAGCTCCACAGCTTGTTCTGCTGCTGCGCGCCGGCTGCGACGCGGGCCGACTTCACCGAGTCCGGGCCGAGGAAATGCATCGTGCGCAGTTCCAGCTTGACCTTGCCGGTCTTGACGTAGTCGTTGATGAGGGCGGGCAGCGCCGTCTTGGACGCCTCGGCGCACACGGGGCACTGCAGGTCGACGTACTCGGTGACCGTCACGGGGGCGTTCGGGTCGCCGAGGACGCCGTTGCGCTCGGGCACGCCGTCCACGACGGTGCTGCGGACGAGGTCGCCCGACGGCGCCGCGTCGGAGTTCGAGTTAGTGGAGACGAGGGCGGCGACGACGATCACCGCGATCGCCGCGGCCAGCGCCGCGCCGAGGATCGAGAAGCGGCGGCGCCGCGTGGTTCTGGCCGCTTCGGCGGCTTCGAGCGCCAGCCGGTGGGCACGGGCCTGTTCGCGCAGTTCGCGCTTGGTCATGGTGATGCTCCTTCAAGTTCGCGTGGGAGGACTGCCGCGCGGCGTCCTCACGCGCGGCGGCGGCGTCTCCTGAAGGGGCCCGGCCCCTTCAGGTCGGCTACGCGAACGCGGGTGGAGCGCGGCCCCGCGTGAAGCGGGCGGGGCGGACGAGCGGCGGCGCGGCGAGGCGCGCGCCCTGAACGAGGAGCTCGTCGATCCGGACGACCAGCTGCGGGGCCCGGAGGCTGAAAGCGCGGCGGACGGTCCTGAGCGCGAGCGCGAGCAACGCCCCCGCGGCGGCCCCGAAGCCGAGGATCGGCAACCAGCCGCCGCCGACCAGGGCGCCCGTGTCGAGCGCGTCGGCGATCAACGCCTGGCCGCCCAGCGCGGCCCACAGGCCGGCGGTGGCGACGAACCACAGCGAGCTGCGGCCCCTGGCCAGCCGGCCGACCAGCGCCGCGATGCCCAGCATGTAGGTGAGCATCAGCAGGACGCCGACGGTGCCGAGGCTGCCGCTCGACGCGGCGTCCAGGCAGCTCTGCGCGCCGGGTGGGCAGATGAACGAGACGCGCGCCTGATCCAGGCCCACCGCCAGCAGCGGCACGAGCACGAGGGCTCGGAGCATGAGCGGCAGGCGGGAGATCACAGGCGTAATGTCGGCACCGTTTCTGCACCGCACCTAAAAGCTCTGCTCGTCGACGGTGGCCAGAGCGGCTGCCGCGTCGCGCTGCGTGTGCGCGGCGAGGTCGTCGCGCGCGAGTTGCTGCCGGGCTTCGCCCGTGCGGGCCGCGACTGGGCGCCGCTGCACGAGCTCGTCGCGCGGCACCAGCCGGACGTGGTGGCGGCGGGCCTGACGGGCTACGACGGCGCCGATCTCGGCGTCCCGATGCTCGTGACCAACGACGCGGTCACCGCGCACCTCGGCGCGCTCGGCGGCGAGCCGGGCGCCGTGATCGTCGCGGGCACCGGCGCGATCGCGCTGGCCGCCGGCGATGACGGGTGGGCCCGCGCGGACGGCTGGGGCGCGCTGCTCGGCGACGACGGCGGCGGCTTCTGGATCGCCCGCCGGTCGCTCGCGCTCGCGCTGCGCGCACACGACGGCCGCGGCGGGAGCGAGACGCTGCGCGCGGCCGCCGAGGCGCGGTTCGGGTCGCTCACAGAGATCGCGCGGGCCGTGTACGACGCGCCCGACCCGGTGACGACGGTCGCCGCGTTCACGCGCGACGTGATCGACCTGGCCCGCGGGGGAGACGCCGACGCCACCGCGATCCTCGCCGCGGCCGGGGAAGAGCTCGCGCGGACGGTGAGCGCCGCGCTCGACCGCGCGCCCTCGTGCCCGCAGCGCGTGTCATGGTCCGGCGGTGTGTTCGCCGCCGGCGATCTCGTCCTGGACTCGTTGCGCGCGCGTCTCGACGCGGAACTCGTCCCGCCGCTCGGCGACGGGCTCGACGGCGCGGCGCGGTTGCTCGACCGCCCGAGGCGGTTTCGCGCTTTGATCCACGGATGACGCGGCTCGGACATCTCTCGACGGAAGCGGCGCGGCCCGAGCGGGCCGAGATCGACCGGTTGCCGACCGGCGAGCTCGTGCGGCTGATGAACGAGGACGACCAGGCCGTCGCGCTCGCGGTCGCGGAGGCGCGCGCCCAGATCGCTGCGGCGATCGACGCGATCGTGCCGCGGCTGCAACGCGGCGGCCGGCTGGTCTATGTCGGCGCGGGCACGGCCGGGCGGCTCGGCGTGCTGGACGCGAGTGAGTGCGGGCCGACGTTCAACTCCGACCAGGTGGTCGGGTTCATCGCGGGCGGCGCGGGCGCCGTCAGCACCGCGACGGAGGCCGCCGAGGACGACGCCCACGCGGGCGCCGGCCTCCCGCTCAGCGCCGGCGACGCCGTCGTCGGGATCTCCGCGTCCGGCCGCACGCCCTATGTCCTCGGCGCGCTCGAGCACGCCGATGCCATCGGCGCGACCACGATCGCGCTCGTGTGCAACCCGGACACGCCGCTCGCGCGGGCCGCGCAGCACGCGATCGAGGTCGTCGTCGGCCCCGAGTTCATCGCGGGCTCCACGCGCCTGAAGGCCGGCACGGCGCAGAAGCTCGTGCTCAACATGCTGTCCACGCTGGCGATGGTCCGGCTCGGGAAGACCTACGGGAACCTGATGGTCGACGTGCGGGTCACCAACGAGAAGCTGCGCGACCGGGCGACGCGGATCGTCGAGCAGGTCACGGGCGCGCCGCGCGAGCAGGCCGTGCGCGCGCTCGCGCAGGCGGGCGACGACGCGAAGGTCGCGTCCGTGATGCTGCGCGTGGGCGTCTCGGCCGGCGAGGCGCGCGAGCGGTTGACCGCCGCCGACGGCCACCTGCGCAGGGCGCTGGGCGAATGAGGGTCGTCGGGATCATGTCCGGCACGTCGCTGGACGCGATCGATGCCGCGGTCGCGGACATCACGCTGGAGGGCGAAACCGTCGCTCTGCACCCGCTCGGCAGCGTCCGGGCGCTCTACGACGACGACCTGCGCGAGGGGATCGTGGCCGCGCTCCCGCCC
Organism: Solirubrobacter deserti; assembly: GCF_003344625.1. Taxonomy (GTDB): domain Bacteria; phylum Actinomycetota; class Thermoleophilia; order Solirubrobacterales; family Solirubrobacteraceae; genus Solirubrobacter; species Solirubrobacter deserti. Next base: position 346,517 of record NZ_QPKJ02000002.1, read on the forward strand.
GCGCGCACGACGATGGAGGCGGTGTGCCGGCTGGACACGCGCATCGGGCAGGCGTTCGCGGAGGTCGCCGTGGCCGCCATCGAGCTGGCCGGTCCGGTCGACCTGATCGCGTCCCATGGCCAGACGCTGTTCCATTGGGTCGAGGACGGTGCCGCGAAGGGCACGCTGCAACTGGGCCAGCCCGCCTGGATCGCCGAGCGCACGCGCGTGCCGGTCATCAGCGACTTCCGCGCCCGCGACATCGCCGCCGGCGGCCAGGGCGCCCCGCTCGTCGCGCTGCTGGACACGCTGCTGCTCGCGGGCCGCCCCGGCCGGCCCGCCGCGCTCAACCTGGGCGGGATCGCGAACCTCACCGTCCCGCCGCTCGCGTTCGACACCGGCCCCGGCAACGCGCTGCTCGACGCCGTCGCGCCCCCGTACGACGAGGGCGGCGCCCGCGCGGCCGCGGGCACGGTCATCCGCGAGCTGCTCGACCGCCTGCTTGCCGACCCCTACTACGCGCGCCCCGCGCCCAAGTCCACCGGCAAGGAGCACTTCAACCTCGCCTATCTCGGCGACCTGTCCGCCTACGCGACCGACGACGTCCTCGCCACGCTCACCGAGCTGACCGCGCGCACGGTCCTCGACGCGGCGCGCGAGCACGGGGCGACGGAGCTGATCGTGAGCGGCGGCGGCGTCCACAACGCCACGCTGCTGGCCCGCCTGGCCGCAGCGCTGCCGACGACCACGAGCGACACGCTCGGCCTCCCCGCGCAGGACAAGGAGGCGTACGCGTTCGCGCTGCTCGGCTTCCTCACCATCCACGGCCTCCCGGGCACGCTCGCGCGCACCACCGGCGCCCGCCGCCCCGCCATCCTCGGCTCGATCACGCCCGGGCTCGAGACCGGCCCGGCCCCGAAGCGGCTCGCGATCATGTGATCGGGCTCGCGGTCGTCCTCGGGCTGGCGATCGGAATGATCGTCGGCGCGGTCGGTGGGGGAGGCGCGATCCTCGCCCTGCCGGTGCTCGTCTACGTGCTCGGCGAGCCGGTCGGCCCCGCGTCCACCGCGAGCCTGGTGGTCGTCAGCCTCGCCGCCGCGATCGGCGCCGGCTCGCTCGCCCGCCACGGCCGCGTGTGCTGGCGGCTCGCGTTCACGTTCGCCGCGCCCGCCGCGCTCGGCTCGATCCTCGGCACCGCCGCCAGCCACGAGATCGGAGGGGACGCGCTGATCCTCGCCTTCGTGCCGGTGATGGCGCTCGCCGCCGTGCTCACGTGGAAGCGTGCGGGGGAGAGCGGCGACGAAGGCGAGTGCCCGGACCCGCCGCGCTCGCGCACGCTGCTCGCCGGCCTGCTGGTCGGCGTGCTCACGGGCTTCTTCGGCGTCGGCGGCGGCTTCGTGATCGTCCCCGTGTTGAGCGTGTGGCTCGGCACCCCGTTCCGGCGCGCGGTTGCGACCTCGCTCGTGATCATCGCGCTGACCGGCGTCGTCGCGCTGGCCAGCCACCTCGCGGCGGGCTCGCGTCCCGACCTCGCCGTGACGGGCACGCTGTCGGCCGCGACCGGCGCGGGCGCGCTGCTCGGCACGCTGTTCGCCGAGCGCGTCCCGCAGTCACTGTTGCGGCGCGGGTTCGCGGTGCTGGTGGGCGCGGTGGCGCTGGCGTTGCTGATCGACGTGCTCGCGCTCGGGGGTCCGCCCGGCCGTTGAGACGCGGTGCACGCCCCACACGAGCGCGACCAGGAACGCCAGCGCGATGGCCAGCACGACGCCGTAGCCCGTGCCCCACAGCCAGCCGGCGACGTCGGTCTTGCGCTCTCGCTGAAGCAGCTGCTGCTCGGGCCCGAAGTCACGTGTGATCTCCGGCCGCACCGGGATCTCGTGCACCGGGATCGCCGGATCGGCGGGCAGGTACACCGGCAGCGCGCTCAGCGTCCGGCCCGAGTGCAGGCGGATCATCGTCTTCCAGTCGCCGTCGAGTGGGATCGGCTGCGTCGTGCGGTACTCGCCCGGAGCGACCTGCTCCAGCCGGTCGACGACCAGCCCGCCGCCCTGCCAGGAGGTGCTCGTGAACCAGTTCGCGTCCTGCGGGTCGGCGCGCACGATCAGGTGATCGCCCTGCACCAGCACGGTCCCGCGCAGGCCTTGCGTCCCGTTCGACCACAGCCCGTAGGCGGTGAGGGCGAAGATCGCCGCGGCGCTCGCGAGGGCCGCCCCGCGCAGCGAAGACGTGCGGTCAAGCGCCAGGCGCGAGCCCACCCACGCGCCGACGCAGGACGCGGCCACGGCCATGATCAGGCCCGCGATCAGCCCTTCGGGAAACAGCGCGGCGGGCCACGGCAGCGGCATGAAGACGTGCGTCCAGGCCCATTCGGCGGCGAGCCCGACCGTGCCCAGCAGCGCGCCGGCGGCGAGTGCGAGCGGCAGCGGCTGCTTCACCCGCAGCGCGACCAGCTCGACGATCAGCGCCTCGACCAGGAACAGCGGGAAGTAGGGCGTCGGCTCGCCCAGCACCGGGCCGACGAGCAGGGCCATGATCCCGCGCATCGCCAGAAAGAACACGGCGGCGCCGAGCGCCGCGCCGCGGCCGAGCCAGATCCGCGCCGCGAGCAGCGACACGCCCGCGGCGAGCATGATCAGCATCGGCTGGAAGACCATCCGGAACTGCGGGACACCGAAGTCGAACTCGGCCTGGAAGGTGGAGAGGCCGAGCAGGAACGCGCCCGGCAGCGAGATGCGGCGCAGGAAGCCGACCCACGTCGGCGCCGAGCGGGTCGCGCCACCCGCCTCGACGAACAGCACCGCGAGCCCGATCAGCGTCATCGCGGCGCCGCCGATCAGCATCAGGTGCGTCGGCCCCCACAGCGTCACGTCCTGCCCGAACAGCCGGTGCCAGACGTCGTCGAGCGGGAAGCCGATCAGCGCGAACGTGCCCGCGGACGCGATCAGCACGCCGCCCAGGGGCGCGTACCAGCCCGGCGCGACCTTCACCGCCACGCGCGACGGCTTCTCCAGCGGCAGGCACATCGACAGAAAGCCCGACGCGAACACGCCGAACAGCCCCGCGAGGATGAAGTAGTGCGCGATGTTGGCCAGCGGACCCTCATCGCGGCCCTGCGCGATGTGCAGGGAGATGTCCCACAGCATCCCGAACAGCGCCGTGATCAGCGACACGACGATCATCGCGGACGGGATCGCCAGCCACGCGGGGAGGCCGGAGACGCGTTCGGAGTAGCGCGCCCAGCGTCCGAGCAGCGCGACCTTTCCGCTCCGATGGCCCATCCCCAGCCACAGCAGCACGACGGTGACGATCCCGGCGGCGCCCGTCGCGATCGCGACCTGGTCCAGCGCGGCGCCGCCCGCGGGCTTGGCCTGGGCGATGAGCTCGAACATGCCGGCGAATGTATCGTCGTTTGACGTCACGTTCTGTGACGTCCGATACCCTCGAACGTGTGATGACGATCGACGAGTTGGCCCGCGAGACCGGTCTGACGGTCCGCAACGTCCGTTCGCATCACGCGCGCGGGCTGCTTCCGCCGCCCGAGGTGCGCGGGCGCACGGGTTACTACGGGCCCGAGCACGTCGAGCGGCTGCGGCTCATCCAGGAGCTGCAGGCCGAGGGGATGAAGCTGAGCGGGATCAAGCGCCTGCTCGGCGACCCGGGGGAGCGGCTGCTCGCGCTCAAACGCGCGTCGCTCGAGACGCCCGAGGAGTCCGAGGTGGTCACGGCGGCCGACCTCGGGCAGCGACTTCGCCTCACCGAGAAGGACGACCCGCGCCAGCTGATCGAGAAGGCGACCAAGCTCGGTCTCCTGCATCCGCTCGGCGAAGGCCACTACGAGGTGCCGTCGCCGGCGCTGCTCGCCGCGGCCGAGCAGGTGGTCACGCGCGGCGTGAGCCTCGGTCACGCGTTGGACATGCTCGAGAGCGTCGTTCGTCACTCGCGCGCGGTGTCCAAGGAGTTCGTGAAGCTGTTCACCGACGACGTGATCAAGCCGTACGCCGAGGAGGAACGCTGGGACGAGCTGGCGGAGTCGATCCAGGCCTCGCGCCCGCTCGCCGCCCAGGCGCTGCTCGCGGTCTTCCGCCGGACCATGGACGAGGAGGTCGAGGCCGCGTTCTCAGACCTCGCTCATCGGATGGCCTCGAAGCGCTGACGCGGCGTAAGTAAGCTGCCCGGCGTGAACGCCGCACCGTCGCAGCGGCCGACCCCGGTTCTCCTCACGCTCACCGGCGCCGGTATCGCCTTCGCCCTCTCGCAGACCCTGGTCGTCCCGGCGCTGCCGGCGCTGGCCCAGGAGTTCGAGGCCTCGCCCTCCGCCGTCAGCTGGGTGCTGACCGGCTTTCTCGTCAGCGCGTCGATCGCGACGCCGATCGCCGGCAAGCTCGGCGACCTCTACGGCAAGGGTCGTGTGCTGACCGCGATCATGGTCATCTTCGCGATCGGCGCGGTGATCAACGCGCTCGCGCCGTCGGTCGAGGTGCTGATCGCGGGGCGCGTGCTCCAGGGGGTCGCGGGCGGCGTGTTCCCGCTCGCGTTCGGGATCATCCGCGACACGTTCCCGCGCGATCAGGTCGCCACCGGCATCGCGATCATCAGCGCGGTGTTCGGGATCGGCGGCGGCATCGGGTTGCCGCTGTCCGGTCTGATCGTCGACCACCTGAACCTGGACTGGCTGTTCTGGATCAGCTTGATCGCGCTGCCGGTGGCGTACCTGGTGCACCGCTTCGTGCCGCCCTCGCCGCCCGTGGAGAACGCGAAGGTGGACTGGCTCGGGGCGGTGGTGTTGAGCTTGGGGCTGGCCGCGATCCTGCTGGGCGTCTCGCAGGCGGGCGAGTGGGGGTGGGGCTCGGCGGAGAACGTCGGCTCGATTCTCGGCGGCCTCGCACTGATCGGCGTGTTCGTGTGGATCGAGACGCGCGTGCGCCAGCCGCTGATCGACATGGCGGTGCTGCGCAAGCCCGCGGTCGCGTTCACGAACCTGACCGGCTTCCTGGTCGGCGTCGCGATGTTCTCGAGCTTCCTCACGTTCCCGCAGTTCGCGCAGGCGCCGGAGAGCACGGGCTACGGGTTCGGCTTCAGCGTGACCGCGGCCGGCTTCCTGATGCTGCCGACCGCGCTCGCGCAGCTCGCCGCCGGACCGCCCGCGGCGAAGCTCGGCGAGAGGATCGGCTTCCGCTCGGTGCTCACACTCGGTGCGATCCTCATCACGCTCTCGTTCCTGATCAACACGTTCGCGCACGAGCACCCGTGGGAGCTCGTGATCGGCGGCATGCTGATGGGCGTAGGCATCACGTTCGGCTTCGCCGCGATGGCGAACCTGATCGTGGACGCGGTCCCGCAGTCCGAGGTCGGCATCGCGACCGGCATCAACACCGTCATGCGGACGGTCGGCGGCTCCTTCGGCGCCGCGATCGTGACCGCGATCCTCACCTCCGGCACGACCCCGCTGCCGAGCGAGGACCTGTACACGACCGCGTTCGCGTTCTCGGCCGTGGCGGGCTTCATCGCGGTGCTCGCTTCGCTGCTGATCCCGCGGGGGCCGCGCATGCAGCCCGCTCCCGCCACCTGATGGAGCTCGGCATCTACACGTTCGGTGAGCGCACGGACCCGGCGGTCACCGTCCAGCAGCGGATGGCGAACCTGCTCGAGGAGATCGCGCTGGCCGACGAGGTCGGGCTGGACGTGTTCGGCGTGGGGGAGCACCACCGACCCGACTTCACGGTGTCTTCTCCCGCCGTGGTGCTCGCGGCCGCGGCGGCGCGCACGCAGCGCATCCGGCTCACCTCGGCCGTGTCCGTGCTGTCCTCGGATGACCCGGTGCGGGTGTTCCAGGACTTCGCGACGCTCGACCTGCTGTCCGGCGGACGCGCCGAAATCATGGCCGGGCGCGGCTCGTTCATCGAGTCCTTCCCGCTGTTCGGCTACTCGCTCGACGACTACGACGAGCTGTTCGCCGAGCACCTCGCGCTGTTGCTGGAGCTGCGCTCGAACGAGGTCGTGCACTGGCAGGGCGAGCACCGTCCGTCGATCGACGGCCGCGGCGTCTATCCGCGCCCCGTCCAGGACCCGCTGCCCGTCTGGGTCGCGGTCGGCGGCACACCGCAGTCGGTCGCGCGGGCCGGCGCCCTGGGTCTTCCGATGGCGCTGGCGATCATCGGCGGCCAGCCCGCCCGCTTCGGCCCGTTCGCCGAGCTGCACCGCCAGGTCGCGGAGGAGTACTGCCACGAGCGGCCTTTGTTGAGCATCAACTCGCACGGCTTCATCGCCGACGACACGCAGACCGCGCTCGATGTGGCATTCCCGGCGCACAAGACCGTCATGGACCAGATCGGCCGCGAGCGCGGCTGGCCGCCCATGACCCGCGCCCAGTTCGAGGCGGGCGCCACCCTCGAGGGCCACAACGTCGTCGGCTCACCCGAGGCCGTGATCGAGAAGATCCTCTACCAGCACAAGCTCTTCCAGCACGACCGCTTCCTGCTCCAGCTGTCGGTCGGCTCGATCCCGCACGACGCCATGCTGCGCGCGATCGAGCTCTACGGCACGGTCGTCGCCCCCGCGGTGCGCGAAGCCTTGACGTAGTTGGCACACAGTTGTTGCGGAGCGTGCGTAGATCCGCAACGCGGTGTCGCGCGATGCTCCGCGCTATGCCACGCGAGCGTTCACGAACCCGGCGAAACCTCGAGTTGGTGAACGCTCGCGTGGCGAACGTCGCGGCCGGCTCTGGGGGCTGCTCGAACCCACCGGCCGTCACCCTGACGTGGTCGCGCCGACGGTCAAGCGTCACGAGGGCATCAACACGCACCGGGCCGCCGAGTTCGCGACCACCACCCGCAGGGGCATCCCGGTCACCACGCCCGCGCAGACGATCGTCCACCTGTCCGCCGTAGCGAGCTTCGAGACGCTGCGCCGGGCGGTCAATCAGGCCCCTCACGCTCCGCCTCCTCACGGTGCGCGATCTCGTCACGCACGGGCATCGCGGCGCGAAGAAGCTGCGAGCCGTGCTCGCGACCGCGGCGCCGACCCGTTCGGAGAACGCGGCCGGGCCGGATGATCGCGCGCGTCAGCGCGGGCCGTGCTGCGTGACGGCGAAGCCGCCGCCCGCCGGGGCGGGCGCACCCATCGTCTCGATCCGGCCGTAGAAGGCGCGGGCGACGCGGGTCGCGTGATGCTTGGCGTAGCCGGCACGCGGGCCCTCGAACAGCTCGTCGACGGTGGTCGTCCACAGGACGAGCCAGCGCTCGAAGTGGCCGGCGCGTAGCGGGCTCTTCATGTGCAACTGGGCGTGCGGGGCGAACGCGCCGCCGCGGTAGCTCTGGGCGCCGAGCAGGATCGTCTCCCAGAAGGAGGTGATCTCCGGCACGTGCGCCTCGAGGTCGAGCTCTGCGACGTCGGTGAAGAGGTAGCCGATCATCGGGTCCGACATGGCGCGGCCGTAGAAGGCGCGCACCAGCCGCTCGACGTCTGCGCGTGTCTCGATGTCGGGCTTCAAATCACAAGTCGCCGAGATCGGCGGCCTTGACCGACGTGGCGAGACCGTCGGCGACCTTCCACGTCCACACGGCCGCGCGCTGCACGTCCAGGCCCTGGCGGCGGCCGGTGATGTGTCCCATGACGATGACGGAGCCGGGCACGGCGCGATAGTCCTCCACGTGCAGGACGAGCTCCTCCCACAGGCGGTCGACGTCGGCGAGGTACTCGCGCAGGCCGTCGTGGCCGCGGTAGGGCTCGGTGCGGCCGGCCAGGCGCGCGGTGCCCTCCAGGAACAGCTCGGCGTTCTCGCTGAAGCCGGCCAGCATGGCGTCCAGATCGCGGCGCTCGAAGGCGTCGTAGAGCGCGCGGACAACCTCGATCTCGTCCACGAGGCCGGCCGGGTTGCCGTAGTAGTCGGGGCGCGCCACCGCCTAGAGCTTAGGCAGTGCCCACGGTGTGAGCAGTTCGGTCAGCACCCGAGTTGGCTAGGGTGCGGCCATCATGAGCCAGATCGGAGTCACGGGGCTCGCCGTCATGGGGGCGAACCTCGCGCGCAACATCGCACGCCGTGGCGTGCCCATTGCTGTACACAACCGCACCGCGGCGAAGATGAATGACTTCGTATCCGAGTTCGGTTCTGAGGGCGACTTCACCGGGGCCGAGAGCCTCGAGGACTTCGTGCAGGCGCTCGACCGCCCGCGTCGGATCATCGTCATGGTCAAGGCGGGCGCGCCCGTCGACGGCGTGATCGAGGACCTCGTCCCGCTGCTCGACAAGGACGACATCATCATCGACGCGGGCAACTCGCACTACGTCGACACGCGCCGGCGCGAGCAGTACCTGACCGAGAAGGGCCTGCGCTTCATCGGCACCGGCGTGTCCGGCGGCGAGGAGGGCGCGCTCAACGGCCCGTCGATCATGCCGGGCGGGCCGCGCGCCGCGTACGGCGAGGTGGAGGAGATCTTCACCACGATCGCCGCGCAGGTCGACGGCGAGCCCTGCTGCGCCTACATCGGCGCCGACGGCGCGGGCCACTACGTGAAGATGGTCCACAACGGCATCGAGTACGCCGACATGCAGCTGATCGCGGAGGCCTACGACCTCCTGCGCTTCGGCGTCGGCCTCGACGTCCCGACGATCAAGGGCATCTTCGACGAGTGGAACTCGGGCGACCTCGAGTCCTTCCTGATCGAGATCACCGCAACCGTGCTGGGCAAGACCGACGAGGCGACGGGCAAGCCGCTCGTGGACGTGATCGTCGACCAGGCCGAGCAGAAGGGCACCGGCCGCTGGACCGCGCAGGACGCGCTCGAGCTCGGCGTGCCGCTCACGGGCATCACCGAAGCCGTGTTCGCGCGCTCGCTCTCCGCCCTGCGCGACCAGCGGCGTGAGGCCAGCGGCTTCCTCGCCGGCCCGAAGCCGGGCGGGCTGAACGAGTCGCTCGTCGACGACATCCGCAAGGCGCTCTACGCCTCGAAGGTCGTCGCCTACGCCCAGGGCTTCGAGCAGATGGCCGCGGCCGCCCGCACCTACGACTGGGACCTGCAGATGGGCGAGCTGGCGAAGATCTGGCGCGGCGGCTGCATCATCCGCGCCCGCTTCCTGAACCGCATCACCGAGTCCTATGCCGAGAAGCCCGACCTCGTGAACCTGCTGATGGCGCCGTACTTCCGCGACGCCGTCGCCGACGCCCAGGACGCCTGGCGCAAGGTGATCATCAGCGCGGTCGAGCAGGGCGTCGCCGTCCCGGCCTTCTCGAGCTCGCTCGCCTACTACGACGGCTACCGCCGCGAGCGCGGCCCCGCGAACCTGATCCAGGGCCAGCGCGACTTCTTCGGCGCCCACACCTACCGCCGCGTGGACAAGGAAGGCTCCTTCCACACCCGCTGGTCGCAGGACGGCACCGAGGTCCAGAGCGACTAGATGTTGATCCTGCTCCCGCCGTCGGAGGGCAAGACCGCGCCCTCCGGCGGGGAGCCGGTCGACGTCGCCGCGCTGCCGTTCCCGGGCCTGAACAAGACGCGGGAGCGGCTGCTGGACGTGCTGTCCCGGCTGACGTTCCCGCGCGCGCTGACCTACCTCGACATCGGACCGGGGCTGGAGGAGGAGGCGCGCCGCAACCTGACGCTGCGCGACGAGCCCGCCGCGCCCGCCCACGAGGTCTACACCGGCGTGCTCTACGAGCACCTCGGCCTCGGCTCGTTCGCGGACACCGAGAACGTGTTGATCGCGAGCGCGCTGTGGGGCTTCGTCCGGCCCGGCGACCGCATCCCGGCCTACCGGCTCTCGATGGGCGCGACGCTCCCGCACATCGCCTCGCTGCCGGCGCTGTGGCGCGACCCGCTGCGCAAGGCGCTGCCGGACGAGGGGCTGATCGTCGACCTGCGCTCCGGCGCCTACATCGCCGCCTGGAAGCCGAAGCAGGCCACGGTCGTCGGCGTCCGCGCCTTCGTCGACGGCAAGACCGTCAGCCACATGGTCAAGGCCACCCGCGGTGACGTCGCCCGCATCCTGCTGCAGGCCGATCCGGCCGAGACGCCCGAGGACGTCGCCGGCGCCGTCCGCGCCGCGGGCCACACCGTCGAGCTCAGCGGCTCCGGCCGCAGCTGGACCGTCGACGTCATCACCTGAACTTTCCGGCGCCCCGCGGACAAACAGGGGCGATGAACGACCGCGACCGCTTCGCCGAGCTCTACGACCGACACGCAGCCGAGCTCCTGCGCTTCTGCTTTCGGCAGTGCGGGAACGCGGCGGACGCGCAGGACCTGCTCTCGATCACGTTCCTGGAGGCGTGGCGGCGCCGCGGGGACCTGCGGCCCGAGACGGCCCGCCCGTGGCTGTACGGGATCGCGACCAACGTCGCCCACAATCAGCGGCGGCTCGCCCGGCGGCACGCCGCCGCGCTCGACCGCCTCAAAGCCGTGCGGCCGCCCGCGAGCCACGACCAGCAAGTCCGCGAGCTGCTCGACGACCTGCGCACCCTCCCGCGCCGCGAGCTCGACGTCGTCGCGCTGTGCGCCTGGGCCGGCCTCAGCTACGAGGAGACCGCGCTCGCGCTCGAGATCCCGGTCGGCACCGTCCGCTCGCGCCTGAACCGCGCCCGCCGCCGCCTCGGCGAGCTGCGCGCCACGCCCACCCGCCCCGCAGGAGCACTCCATGATTGACGCCGACGCCCGTCTCGCCGCCCTGCGCGGCCCGCTGCTCGCCGAGCTGCAGGAGACCGCACGGCCGCGCCGCCGGAAGCTCGCCCTGCCCGCGCTCGTCGCAATCCTCACCGCGCTGATCGTCTGGCCCTCGAGCGCCTCGCTCGCGGTCGAGCGCCGCGACGGCTGGATCGAGTTGCGGATCGAGGACGCCACGGCGAGTCCCGAGACGCTCACCCGCGAGCTCCGCGACGCCGGCATCAACGGCGAGGTCCGCGTGCTGGCCGTCCCGCCTCACCTGGTGGGGAAGTGGGTGTCGTTCAACCAGCGCGAGCCGTCCAGCGAGGGCCGCGTGCGCTTCGCCCCCGACACCGTGCGCGTCCAGGCGATCGCCGTCGAGGACAACACGTTCGTGTTCATGGCCGGCCGCGCCGCCCGCCCCGGGGAGCCGTACGACTGGGACGGCCGCAAATTCCGCGAAGGCGTGTTCAAGTAGCCCGCGCCGGCTGCCGATATCAGGGGTGTCAGACAGAGACGGCACCCAGAGGGCTGAGACCTCGTTTTACGACGTCCCCCGACCATTATTCGCCCGACTTCTGATGGCCGAAGCCCGTCCTCTGTGACGGGCTTCCGCGTTTAAGCGGTGCCCTCGCGCACGACCGCGCGCGGGTCCTTGTCCTCCCGTAGCCCCAGGTAGCGCGGATGGCGCAGGCGGCCGTCGTTCGTCCACTCCGCGAAGCCGCACTGAGCGACCAGCCGCGGCTCCACCCACGTGACGTCGCGGAACCGCGGCGCGTCGTAGAACGGCGATAGTGCCCGCTCCAGCGGCCGGAGCAACCCGGCCAGCCGCACGAGCTCGGCCCGGTCGAAGCCCGTCCCGACCTTGCCCGCGTAGTGCAGGTGCTCGCCCTCGTAGACGCCCACGAGCAGCGCGCCGAACTCGACCCGCGAGCCCTTCGGGGGCGTGAACCCGCCGATCACCAGCTCCTGCCCGTGCTCGCACTTGAACTTCAGCCAGTCGCGGGGACGCTTGTCGGTGTAGAGCGAGTCCGCCCGCTTGGCGATCACGCCCTCCCAGCCGGACGCGCACGCCTCGGCGAACATCGCCTCACCGTCCTCGTTGCGATACTCGGTCAACCGCAGCGGGTCGTCCCACGCCAGCGCCTCCCGCAGCAGCGCCTTGCGTTCCCGCAAAGGAAGCCCGCGCACGTCCGATCCGTCCAGCCACTGGACGTCGAAGACGTAGTAGAAGAACGGCCCGGAACGGTCCTGGAACTTGCCCGACGCGCTGACGATCTCGCCGTCGACGGCGAACCGCGCCCGCGCCTGCCCGTCGAGCGCCTCCGCCACCGCCGGGTAGCGCTCGCGCAGCGACAGGTCGTTGCGCGAGAGCATCCGCGCCGGACCGTCGCCGTCACGGATCGCGACGCAGCGGATGCCGTCCAGCTTGCGCTCGAAGATCCACTCGGGGTCGGAGAACCGCTCGTCGGTGAGGACGGCCTTCATCGCGCCCGCCGTCGTGGGTGCCGCGCTCATCGCGGCATGATCTCAGACGACGAAGCGACCCACGAGCGAGTCGAGATCCGCCGCCGTGCGCGACAAGCCCGCCGCCGACGCCGCGATCTCCTGCGTCGAGGCGCCCGTCTGGTGCGTGGAGGCGGACACCTGCTCCGCGGACGCCGAGGACTCCTCGGCCACGGCCGCGACGTCGTCGACCTCGCGCTCGGCCCGCTCGGCCTCGGCCGCGATCTGCCCGACCGCCGCGGAGATCTCGGCCACGCGCGCGGTCATGTCCTCAACGGTCGCGCCGATGGCCTCGAACGCCGCCCGCGTGGACGCGACCGTCGCCACGCCCGCCTCGGTCTCACGCCGGCTCTCGGCCACGACGCTCACGACCCGCGCCGTCTCGCCCTGGATCTCCCGCACGAGTGCCGAGATCTGCGAAGCGGCGCCCTGGGACTCCTCGGCGAGCTTGCGCACCTCCTCGGCGACGACCGCGAACCCTCGCCCGGCCTCGCCCGCGCGGGCCGCCTCGATCGCCGCGTTCAGCGCCAGCAGGTTCGTCTGCTCGGCGATCGCGGTGATTGCGTCGACGATCCCGCCGATCCGCGCCGAGCGCTCCGACAGGTCCTCGATGGCGCCGCCGACCGCGTCCGAGGTCGCGGCGATGCGCGTGATCGATTCGCTCGCGCGCTCGGCCGTGACCGCGCCTTCGCCCGCGGCGCGGCGCACGCTCTCGGCGGCCTCGGAGGTGGCCAGCGCGGTGACCGCCGAGGCCGACGCCGCGCGCGCCGCCTCCTGCACCGCCGTGCGGGTGGACTCGACGAGCTTGACCTGCCGCTCAGCGCCCTGCGCCACGTCGTTGACCGCGGCCGCGATGTCGCCCACCGCGCGCCCCGCGTCCTGCGAGGTCGCGGCCATCTGCTGCGAAGCGGCCGACACCGTGCCCGCGTTCAGCGACACGCTGCCGATCAACTCGGCCAGCGAGGCGCGCATCGCGTTGTAGGCGCCGATCGACTCGACCGTGCTCTCGCGGACCCCGTCCACGGCCACCGCCACCTGCCCGAGCTCGTCGCGCGAGACGTGCGCGACGGGCGGCGTGACGGAGGTGATCTCCACCGTCAGGTCGCCGTCGGCCATCCGCCGCAGCGCGTCCGAGAGGTCGGCGGAGCAGTGGTCGCGCAGGGAGGTGAGCCGGTCGGAGATCTCCCGCACGCCGCGGCGCGTGGACACGAAGAAGCCGACGAACAGGAACAGCGCGACGAGCGCGCCGAGCGCCACGAGCAGCGCGACCTTCAACCGCGCGGCCGAGAACTTGTCGATGCGGGCGACCAGCAGCGCGTCCAGGGCGGGCGTCGCGGCGTGCTCGAGCGCGCGCACGTCGCGCGACGCCGCCAGCGGCTTGAGCGCCGGCTCGAGCTTCGGGTCCGCCGTCTCGGCGAACGCGGTCTCGAACCCGCCGCGCATCGCGGCGACGGTCGAGGCGAGGGAGTTCTCCGCGGCCGCCAGCGCGATCCGGTCGTCCATCGTCTCGGCGATCGCCTGCAGGTCGTTCACGCGCCCCGTGCCGTCCGCGATCGCGGGCAGCTTGGTGATCAGCGCGTCCATCACGTAGAAGGAGTCCAGGTCGGGGTCGAGGATGAGCTTGGAGCCGTCACCCGCCTTCACCACCAGCCCGAGCGACCCGGCGACCGCGCCCTCGTAGGCCTCGTACGCGGCGCGGCCCGACGCCTTCGTCTCCAGCGCCTTGAGCACCTTCGCGCGCGTCTCGCGCCACGCCCCGTCGACGCCGATCGCCGACCCGTCGGCCGCGTCGACCGCGGTCACGGCGCGACGCACCGCGTCGGACGGCACGGCCTCGCCGCGCACGGCGGCCGAGCGGGCGGCCACGACGGCCAGCACCAGGTCGTTCGCGGGCGCCACGAACGCGACGCCGGCGCGCTCGCTCTCGGCGAACGCGATCGTCTCGCCTTGCGTCTGCCAGTACGCGTGCAACGCGTAGACGGCGGGCGCGAGCAGCACGAGGCCGAGGAGCAGGAACTTGCGCGCGTACGTGAGGCGAGCCATCAGCGCGGCTGAGGCGTTGAAGGGGTTCATGGTGCCCCCTTTGTCGGCAGCTCCCTTGACTAATTGAGCGACGCGTCCTCCGATTGGACGACCCGCAGCCCGTCCATCAGTACGCGCAGCATCCGTCGCGCGCGCTCGGGGTCGGTGATCTGCCACACGGCGCCCATCATCGCGCGCACGTCGTCGGCGTCCACGTCGGCGCGCAGCACGCCCGCCTCGACACCCGCCGCCCGCAGCGTCTCGACCGCCCCGCGGATCTTGCCGCTCTGCACCGCCTTGAAGTCCGCGTCCAGGGCCGCCGCCATCCCGCGTTTGGTCGCCGTGTAGTCGATGAAGCGATCCATCCAGCGCTCCAGCGCGACGTCCGGCGGATGCTCGGCGAGCAGCGCATCAGCGGTCGCGCGCAGGTCCTCGACCTCCGCCTCGTAGGCGGCCGCGACCAGTTCGTCCCGCGTCGGGAAGTGGCGGTAGAGCGTCCCGATCCCGACGCCCGCACGCTTCGCCACCGCCTCGAGCGACGCCTCGGATCCGCGCAGCGCGAACTCCTCCGCGGCGGCGGACAACAGCTTCGAGCGATTTCGGGCAGCGTCGGCGCGCATCGAAACGGAGGCACCCTCCGCTATGCTGGAAAAGCAACCGGAGGAACCCTCCGGATCAAGTTTAGGAGGCAATCCATGTCGAAGGTCTGGTTCATCACCGGCACGTCGAAGGGCTTCGGCCGGATCTGGGCGGAGGCCGCGCTCGAGCGCGGGGACCGCGTCGCCGCCACCGCGCGCGACGCGTCCACGCTCGACGCCCTGGTCGAACGCTTCGGCGACAACGTGCTCGCGCTGGCGCTCGACGTCACCGACAAGGCCGCGGTCGAGGCGGCGGTCAAGCAGGCGCACGAGCGCTTCGGGCGGCTCGACGTCGTCATCAACAACGCCGGCTACGGGCTCTTCGGGTTCATCGAGGAGGTCAGCGAGCAGGAGGCACGCGCGCAGCTGGAGACCAACCTGTTCGGCGCGCTGTGGGTGACGCAGGCAGCGCTCCCGATCCTGCGCGAGCAGCGCTCCGGGCACATCATCCAGGTGTCCTCGATCGGCGGCGTGAACGCGTTCCCGCTCGTCGGGCTCTACCACGCCTCCAAGTGGGGGCTCGAGGGCTTCAGCCAGGCGCTGGCGCAGGAGGTCGCCGGCTTCGGCGTCAAGGTGACGCTCGTCGAGCCGACCGGCTTCTCGACCGACTGGTCCGGCCCGTCGGCCGTGCACGCCCAGCCGCTGGAGGCCTACGCCGAGATCCGCGAGCAGGTCATGGAGGCGCGCAAGGCGCGGCTGGCCGTGCCGGGCGACCCGGAGGCCACCGGCTCCGCGATCCTGCAGCTGGTCGACGCCGAGGAGCCGCCGCTGCGGCTGTTCCTCGGCCAAGGCACGCTCGAGATGATCAAGGCCGAGTACGCCAAGCGGATCGCCGAGTGGGAGCGCTGGGACGATGTCGCCGTCGCCGCGCACGGTGGGGTGGCGCGATGAGCTTCGAGACCACCGCGGCCGAGGTCGTCGCGGGCATCGACCTGACCGGCAGGCGCGCCTTCGTGACCGGCGGCGCGTCCGGGATCGGCGTCGAGACCGCTCGTGCGCTGGCCGGCGTGGGCGCCGAGGTCACGCTCGCCGTCCGCAACACTGAGGCCGCCTCTGGGCTGGCGGCCGAGATCGGCGCCGACGTGCGCCGGCTCGACCTCGCCGACCTGGACTCGGTCGACGCGTTCGCGCGCGCCTGGGACGGCCCGCTCCACCTGCTCATCAACAACGCCGGTGTGATGGCGCTGCCCGAGCTCCAGCTCAGCCGCGAGGGCTTCGAGCTGCAGCTCGCGACCAACCACCTCGGCCACTTCGCGCTCGCGGTCGGCCTGCACGGCGCCCTCGCGGCCGAAGGGGCGCGGATCGTGAGCGTCTCCTCGCGCGCCCACCTGCGCTCGCCGGTGATCTTCGACGACGTCAACTTCGCCTTCCGGGACTATGACCCATGGGCGGCGTACGGACAGGCGAAGACGGCCAACGTGCTGTTCGCGGTCGGCGCGACCGCGCGCTGGGCGCGCGACGGGATCTTCGCCAACGCGGTCCATCCCGGTGGCATCGCCACCAACCTGCAGCGCCACGTCGACCCTGAGTTCATCGAGCGCTACGTCGCGAGTGGCTTCCAGCTCAAGACACCCGAGCAGGGCGCCGCGACCAGCGTCTACGTCGCCACCGCGCCCGCGCTGGAGGGCGTGGGCGGCCGCTACTACGAGGACACGGCCGAAGCCCCGGTCATCGATCGCCGCGAGGAGGCGGGCGTCGCGCGCTACGCGCTCGATCCCGACAACGCCGACCGGTTGTGGGCGCTCTCGACCGAAGCGGTGGGGCGCCAGATCGCCGTGTGAGGAGCTTCACCCCGCCGAGCGATGTCTGTTTCGTCGCTCGGCGGGCACACTTGGATCCATGACCTGCATCGTGAAGCGCATCATGGACGTGGTCTTCGGCCGCGAAGAGCAGATCGCCTACGTGACCGTGACGACCCGCTGAGGGTCTCGGCCTGCGCCTGTAGCCGCGTCTGCATCTCGTCCTCGAGCATCTGACGCAGCACCGGCCGGGCCTCGAGGATCGGCTCGTACTGCTTGCGGCCGACCTCGTAGACGAGCGCGCCGTCCAGCGCCCGCACGGTCGCGGAGCGCGGTGCGCCGGTGAGCAGTGACATCTCGCCGAGCACGGCGCCCTGCGAGCGCGTGCCCAGGTCGACCTCCTCGCCGTCGTGGCGGCGCAGGAACACCTCGACGGTGCCCTCGACGACCACGAACAGGCTGTCGCCGGGCTCGTCCTGGACGAGGATCCGCTCGGCCGGGCCGAACGTGAGCGGCCGCGCGGTGTGCGCGAGCGTGTCCAGCTCCTCGGGCGTCAACGGCGCGAAGATCGGCGCGGCGCCGAGCAGCGCCGCGACGTCGCGCAGCGGCGGCGTGTAGTCCGGCGGCAGGTCCTCGCCGACCTCGAGCCCGCGCTCGGGGTCGTAGCCGTCGCGGGCCTGCAGCAGCGCGACCCGGCTGGGCTGGTTCATGTGCGCCTCCAGCAGGGACACCTGGCGCGGGACGCACTCGCCGCCGGCGTGCTCCATCAGCCCGCGCTCGGCCGCCCACTCGGCGACGTCGTTCATCGACGCCCGGTACTGGTTGCAGGCCGAGGCGAACAGCCCGTCCTGGTCGCCGACCAGCTTGGGCAGCGGGCCGGGAACGCGCAGCGCGCGCAGCATCCGCACGTGCCCGCGCCGGTGCCAGAGGATGAACTCGCGCAGCTCGTCGGGAAGCAGCCCAAGCTCCGGGAACGCCTCCGGCGTCTTGCACAGCACGGCTCGCTCGGCGTCGCGGAACACCCGGTGCCAGGTCTCCTGGGCGTTGGTGCGGTTGGGCCCGGCGAGCTCGATGGCGTGCTTGAGGTCCTCGTGGTGCACATGCAGGAACTCGAGCGTCGCCTTCTTCTTGGCCAGCAGGTTGCGCAGGCCGATCGGCTGCGCGACCTTGCGCAGCTTGGCCACCTCGCGCCAGCCGTCGACGTTGATCGTCAGGTCGTCCCAGGTGTCCGCCGCGGCGCGCTCCTCGGGGCTGAGCAGATCCCCGGGATCGTCGCGCACGGCCGCGATCACGCCCAGCGCGGTCATCAGCTCCAGGTAGAGCCCGACGCGCGTCAGCCAGCCCGGGTCGGCGAGGTTCTGGCGCTTGCGCACGACGTCGCCGACGAGCGCGCGCGTGTACAGCTCGGCCTTGTGGGACCCGATCAGCAGCACCGGGTACCACGGGTGCGTCTTGTAGGACAGCCATGGCGCCTGGCGCTCGACGTCGGGCTTGACCACCTGCTCGACGATCCGCTGGTACAGCGACCCGAGCTGGGAGAGGTCGAACACGTCGATCGTCGTCGCGGCCTCCTCGCCGCCGAAGCGCACGCTGACCTGCACGGTCTGCATGAACCGGTGCGCGAAGCCGTAGTCGCCCGCGCAGTCCGTGTCGGGGTCGAGCGCCAGCACCGCCCGCTCACCCACCCGCTCGGGCGTGAAGGCCCGCCGCCGGATGTGGTTCCCGGTGAGCGTCGTGACCTCGCCCTCACCGTCCCCGTCGAGCTCGAGCAGCAGCAGGCAGCGGTTGCCCGGTCCCGCGTTGAGGAACGCGACCGGGTCGCTGGAGCCCTGCCCGGCGCTGCGGGCCTCGTCGGTCGGGCGGCGACCGGGGACGAACGGGACGATCCGCACGACCCGACGTTACCGGACCAACGCGACCGCCTGGGAGGCCATTTCGAGTTCTTCGTCGGTCGGCACGACGAGCACCGTCACGGGGGAGTCGTCGCCGGAGATGACCGGGCCGCCGGCCGCGTTGCGCTGGGGGTCCACGACGATCCCGAGCCGCTCGAGCCCTGCCAGGGAGCGCTCCCGCACGACCGCGTCGTTCTCGCCCACGCCGGCGGTGAACGCGATCGCGTCCGCGCCGCCGAGCGCGGCCAGGTAGGCGCCGACGTACTTCTTGATCCGGTAGCAGTAGACGTCCAGCGCGAGCTCGGCTGCGGCGTCGCCGGCCTCGATCCGGCGGTGCACCTCGCGCAGGTCATTGTCCCCGGCCAGCGCGAGCAGCCCGGAGCGCGAGTTGAGCACCCGGTCGATCTCGTCCGTGTCCAGGTTGAGCGTGCGCCGCAGGTGGAGGATGAGCGCCGGGTCGACGTCCCCCGAGCGCGTGCCCATCACCAGCCCTTCCAGCGGTGTCAGGCCCATCGACGTGTCGATCGAGCGCCCGCCGGCGACGGCCGAGGCCGAAGCGCCGTTGCCCAGGTGCAGGACGATCACGTTCACGTCCTCGGGCGGCCGCTCGAGCAGCCGGGCCGCCTCACGCGCGACGTACGCGTGCGAGGTGCCGTGGAAGCCGTAGCGGCGCACGTTCCAGGCGCGCGGGACGGCGTAGGTGTACGCGCGCGGCGGCAGCGTGGCGTGGAAGGCGGTGTCGAAGACGGCGACGTGGGGGACGTCGGGCAGCGCCTTCATCGCCACCTCGATCCCGTCCGCATTGACGGGGTTGTGAAGCGGGGCGAGCACGCTCAGGTCGCGGATCGAGTCGAGCACGGCGTCGGTGATGCGCACCGGCGCGGAGTAGCGCTCACCGCCGTGGACGACGCGGTGGGCGACGACCTCCAGGCCGTCCAGCGGCGCCTTGCTCAATACCTCGGTGAGCGCCTCCGAGTGGTCCTCCACACGCTGGACGGTCCCGGACGCGAGCGTCTCCGGCGGGTCGATGACCGACCACTTCAGCGAGGAGGAGCCGCAGTTGACGGTGAGGACGCTCATCCGGCGGCTTGGATCGCGGTGATCGCGACGGTGTTGACGATGTCGTGCACGGTCGCGCCGCGCGAGAGGTCGTTGACCGGTTTGTTCAGGCCCTGCAGCACCGGGCCGACGGCGATCGCGTTGGCCGAGCGCTGCACGGCCTTGTAGGTGTTGTTGCCCGTGTTGAGGTCGGGGAAGATGAACACGGTCGCACGGCCGGCCACCTGCGAGCCGGGCAGCTTGGTCTTCGCCACGCCCGCGTCGACGGCGGCGTCGTACTGGATCGGGCCCTCGACGGAGAGCTCCGGCGCCCGTTCCTTCACGAGCTCGGTCGCCGTGCGCACGCGCTCGACCTCCGCGCCCGCACCGGACTGACCCGTCGAGTAGGAGAGCATCGCGACGCGCGGCTCGATGCCGAACTGCGCGGCGGTGGCGGCGGACGAGATCGCGATGTCGGCCAGCTGCTCGGCGGTCGGGTTCGGGTTCACGGCGCAGTCGCCGTACACGAGCACCTGGTCGGCCAGGCACATGAAGAACACGCTGGACACGACGCCGGCGCCCGGCGCGGACTTGATCACCTCGAACGCGGGCCGGATCGTCTCCGCGGTGGTGTGCGTGGCGCCGCTCACCATCCCGTCCGCCATCCCCAGCGCGACCATCAGCGTGCCGAAGTAGGAGACGTCGGTGACGATGTCGCGGGCCGCGTCCAACACCATGCCCTTGTGCCGGCGTCGCTCGGTGTACTCGGCGGCGAAGCGCTCGCGCAGCTCCTCGTCGGTCGGGTCGAGGATGTTCGCGCCCCACAGGTCCACGCCCAGCCGGGAGGCCGCGCCGCGCACCTCGTCCTCCCGGCCGAGCAGCGTGAGCTCCACCACGCGCCGGCGCAGCAGCGTCTCGGCGGCCCGCAGGACGCGCTCGTCCGTGCCTTCGGGCAGCACGATGTGCTTTCCGGCCGCCCGCGCCCGGTCCAGCAGCTCGTACTCGAACATCAGCGGCGTGACCGCCTCCGAGCGCGTCACGTCCACGCGCGAGAGGAACTCGTCCCCGTCGACGTACTCCTCGAACACGGCCAGCGCCTTGGTGATCTTGCGCGGCGTGTCGACCGCGATGACGCCTTCGCGTGAGCCCGCGAGCGTGGCGGTCTCGTACGTCCCGTGCTCGGTCAGGACGACCGGCAGCATGGTGGGGAAGCCCTCGAGCGGCTTCAGGAACGTGTCCGACGGCCGCAACCCGCCCGTGAGGACGACGCCGGCGGGGGAGGGAAGCTCCTTCGACGCGTGCGCGAACAGCGCCGCGAGCAGCACCTCGGCCCGGTCGCCGGGCGTGATCAGCACCGCGCCGTCCTCGATCCGCTCCATCAGGTTCGGCAGCGTCATCGCGGCGACCGTGAGGTGCAGCGCCTCACGCCCGAGCAGTTCCGCGTCGCCCGCGATGATCTCGCCGTCGCAGGCCGCGGCGACCTGGCCGACGGTCGGCGCCATCAGCAGGTCGATCTCCGGCAGCGCATAGATCGGCGGGCCGCCGACGCCCTGGACGTCGGCGACCAGGTCGAAGCGCACGCGGTTGGCGACGACGCCGACGACCTCGGCGCCCACGCCCTTGACCGCGCTCACGGCCACCGCGACCGCCTCCTGCACCTCGGCCACGGAGCGATCGTGCCCGCTGACCACCAGCAGCGTCGGCAACCCGAGGTTGAGCGCGACGCGCGCGTTGAACGCGACCTCGCCCCCGGCGCCGACCGCATGGAAGTCCGTGCCGACCACGAGTACGCCGTCACACTGTGCGGCGAGCGCCCGGTAGCGCGCCACGATCTCCTCCAGCGCCCGCTCCTCGTCCGCGCGCACCTCGTCGTGAGTGACGCCGATGGACGCTTCGTAGGGAAACGCGTCCGAGCGCAGCACGGACACCAACGCATCCTGCTCGGGATCGGCCACGACCGGCCGGAACACCCCGAGCCGCGTCAGCCGGCGTGCGAGCAGTTGTCGCACGCCGAGCGCGACCGCGGACTTGCCGGTGGCGGGCTCGCAGCCCATCACGTACACCCCTGGCGTCATGCCGGGGACGATGGCACGTCCCGCTCGCGGACGCGGACCAGCCGCCGGCGCAGCTGCTCTCCCTCGACGTCCACGCGCGGGAGCACCCGGTCAAGCCACCCCGGCAGCCACCACGCGCGTTCGCCGAGCAGCGCGAGCAGCGCGGGGATCAACGTCATCCGCACGACGAAGGCGTCGACCAGGATTCCGAACGCGAGGGCGAAGCCGATCGACTTGATGATCGCGACGTCCTCGACGATGAAGCCCGCGAAGACCGCCGCCATGATCAGCGCGGCGCCGGTGACGACGCGGGCGCCGTGCCGGAAGCCCTCGGTGATCGCCCGCGTCGGCTGCGCGCCGTGGACGTGCTCCTCACGCATCCGCGAGACCAGGAACACCTGGTAGTCCATCGCGAGGCCGAACAGGATGCCGACGATGAAGATCGGCAGCACCGAGACGATCGGCGCCTGCTCGACGCCGAACACGCTCGAGAGCGCCCCCTGCTGGAAGACCCCGACGAGCGCGCCGAACGCGGCGCCGATCGTCAGCAGGAACCCGCCGACGGCCGTGAGCGGGACGAGGATCGACCGGAACGCGAGCGTCAGCAGCACGAACGCGAGCCCGACGATGACCGCGAGGTAGGGCACCAGCGCGCCGGAGAGGCGATCGGCGAAGTCGATGTTGGCCGCGGTCGGCCCGGTCACGAGGGTCCGGGCGTTCAGCTCGCCGTCGAGCGTGTCGGTGCGGTCCCGGATCCGCTGGACGAGGTCCTTCGTCGCGTCCGTGGACGGGCCGCTGCGCGGGGTGAGCGTGACGATCGCGGTGTCACCGCCCTCGTTGAGCGTCGGCTCGCTCACGTCGGCGACATCCGCGAGCCGGCCGAACTCCGCCGCGACCGCGTCGCCGGCGGCCTCGGCGTCGCCGCCGCGGCCGGCGTCGACCACGAGCGTGAGCGGTCCGTTGAAGCCCGGGCCGAAGCCCGCGACGAGCAGGTCATAGGCCTTGCGGTTGGTCTCCTGGGGCGCGGCGGTCGAGTCGTCGGGCTGGCCGAGGCGCATGTCGAGCACCGGGACCGACAGCGCGCTCAGCGCGAGCACCGACAGCAGGACCGCGGGCCGCGGGTGCCGCGTGAGCAGGCCGACCCAGCGCGCCCCGAGGGTCGGCCGGGCCGCGCGCGGGCCGGTGTCGAAGTTCTTGCCCTTGGCGATCCGCCGGCCCGCGAAGCCCAGCAGGGCGGGCACGAGGGTGAGCGAGACCGCGACGGCCACGGCGACCGTCGCGGCCGCCGCGAGCCCCATCGCGCTCATGAACGGGATGCCGACGACGGTCAGCGAAGCGAGCGCGATCAGCACCGTCGCGCCCGCGAACACGACCGCGCTGCCGGCCGTGCCGACGGCGCGGCCGACGGACTCCTCGAGCTCCATCCCTTCGAACAGCTGCGTGCGGTGGCGCGAGATGATGAACAGCGCGTAGTCGATGCCGACGGCGAGGCCGAGCATCAGGGCGACGGTCGGGACCGTCGAGTCCATGTCGACGAAGCCGGTGGCCGCCGTGATGCCCATGATCCCGACGGCGACGCCGATCAGCGCTGTCAACAGCGGCAGCCCGGCGGCCACGAGCGAGCCGAACGTGATCGCGAGCACGAGCGCCGCGACGGCGAAGCCGAGGATCTCCCCGAGCCCGCCGAGGGAGGCCTCGGAGGCGACCGCGTCGCCGCCGAACTCGACCTGGACGTCGGCGGCGCGCGCGGTCCCGGCAGCGCGCTGCACGGCCTCGACCGACCCTTCAGGGATGTCCTCCGCCGTGGTGGCCCAGCTCACCTGGGCGAGCGCGACGCGCCCGTCCTCGGAGGTGACGGGCTCGCTGACGGCGGTCACGCCGGGTGCCTCGGCGGCACCGGCGACCGCGTCCGCGACGGCCGCCGCCCGCTCGCCGCCGGTCAGCTGCTCGCCCTTGGGTGCGGCGAACACGATCCGCCCGGACGCGCCGTTGGCCTGGGGCAGGCGTTCCTCGAGCAGGTCGACCGCCTCCTGCGACTCGGTGCCGGGCATCGTGGCGGAGTCGGTGGTGGGTCCGCTGAGCGTCGCGGCGGCCGCGAACATGCCGCCGAGCACGACCAGCCAGACGGCCAGAAACGTCTTGCGGCGGCGGAAGGCCAAGCGGCCCAATCTGTAGAGAGCAGTTGCCATCGGAGGTTCCTCGGTGGGGAGCAGGGTTCGCCTTCACCATCGGGGTCGCGGCGCGCCGCGACGACCGCCGAAGGAGCCCTTCTGCTTGGCCCACGAGGACGCATCCGGTTCCGCCTTTAGGGGGAAGCGGCCGGGCGCCGCGCGCCTCTACGCTGGCTGCGTGCCTCGACGCGCCGATGTGCTGTGGACCGCGCTGGTGACCGCGGCGGCGCTCGCGGTGTTGCAGGTCGATCTCGCACGCACGACGCCGCCCGATCGCGCCCCCGACCTGCTCGGCGCGTTGCTCGTGATCGCGGCCTGCGCGCCGCTCGCCGTCCG
Organism: Solirubrobacter deserti; assembly: GCF_003344625.1. GTDB lineage: Bacteria > Actinomycetota > Thermoleophilia > Solirubrobacterales > Solirubrobacteraceae > Solirubrobacter > Solirubrobacter deserti. The sequence continues at coordinate 370,523 of NZ_QPKJ02000002.1, forward strand.
GCGCGAGCACCCGCTGGCGGCGGCGGTCGTCGCGCTGCCGTTCGCCGGGGCCGCGCTGTCGCTCGGCTACTCGGTGATCGTGCCGGTGCTGCTCGCGCTCATGCTCGGCGGCCGCGCGGCGCTCGTCAGCGCGCACCGGGTGACGGTCCCGCTCGCCGCGTACACCGGGACCGTGATGGCGGCGGCGGTGGCGATCACGGGCGAGGACAGCCCGGTGCTGGTGCGGATCCTCGGCGGTGTCGCGATCGGCGTCACGGCCGTGCTGATCGGCGATGCGATCCGCAGCGAGCGCGAACGGGTCCGCGAGGCGCAGGAGCTCGCGCGCCGGATCGCGGAGCTGCGCGACCGCGACGTCGAGCGCGCGGTCGTCGAGGAGCGGCTGCGGATCGCCCGCGACGTGCACGACATCACCGGTCACCATCTGAGCGCGATCTCCCTCCAGGCCGCGGGCGCCGGACGCACCACGACCGACCCGGGCGCGCGTGCCGCCCTGGAACGCATCCACCGGCTCACCTCGGAGGCGCTCGGCCAGACGCGGCGCACGCTCGGCGTCCTGCGGGAGTCGGGACCGGCCGCCCGCGCACCGGCGCCGCGGCTGGGGCACGTCGAGGAGCTGCTGGACCCGGCGCGCGACGCCGGCCTCGCCGTCGACCTGCGCGTGGACGGGGCCGACCGCCCGCTCTCGGACGAGCTCGAGGTCTGCGCCTACCGGGTCGTGCAGGAGTCGCTGACCAACGTCGTTCGCCACGCGGGCGCGAGCGCGGTTCGCGTGCGGATCGCCTACGGGGAGCACGAGTTGCTGATCGCCGTCGACGACGACGGCGTCGGCGGCCCCGCCCGGCCCGGCGGCGGCATCGAGGGGATGCGCGAGCGCGTCGCGATCGTCGGCGGCCGCTTCTCGGCGGGCCCGACCGCCGGCGGCGGCTGGTCGGTGCGGGCGGCGCTGCCGCTGGACGCGGAGCCGGCGCCGGCGCGTGTCGCCGGGGTGGCGCCGTGAGCATCCGCGTGATCGTCGCCGACGACCAGGCGATCGCCCGCCAAGGCCTGCGGATGATCCTCGAGAGCGAGCCGGACATCGAGGTCGTGGGGGAGGCCGTCGACGGCCTCGACGCGCTCGGCCAGGTCGAGCGTCGCGCGCCCGAAGTCCTGCTCATCGACATCCGCATGCCGCGCATGGACGGGCTCGAGGCCGCGCGCCGCCTGCGCGACACCGCCGGCGTCGAGGTGATCGTGATCACGACGTTCGACCTCGACGAGTACGTCTTCGAGGCGCTGCGCGCCGGAGCGGTCGGCTTCCTCGTCAAGGACTCGCCGCCCGATCGCATCATCGACGCCGTCCGCGCGGTCGCCCGCGGCGACGCGCTGATCTCGCCCGAGGTGACGCGCCGTCTGCTCGACCAGTTCGTCTCGGCCGCGCCGGCCCGCGCCGGCGATCCCGCGCTCGCCGACCTGACCCCGCGTGAGCGCGACGTCCTGCTCGGCATCGCCGCCGGGCGCAGCAACGCCGACATCGCCGCCCACCTGCACCTGGAGGAGAGCACCGTCAAGAGCCACGTGGGGCGCATGCTCGCCAAGCTCGAGCTCACCAGCCGCGTCCAGGCGGTGATCTTCGCCTACGAGACCGGCCTGGTCGCACCGGGCACCGCGCGCGAGTTGCCCTAGGGTGGGTGCCATGGAGGGTTCACAGCGGTTCGGCGTGCGCGGCGACTCACCCGGCCATGCCGGGATCGGCGGGACGTTCGCCGGCCGCCGGCTGGTGCTCGATGCCGAAGGGCTCGAGGGGGTCGACGTGGCGGTCGTCGGCGCGCCGTTCGACGACGGCACGTCCAACCGGCCGGGCGCGCGGTTCGGCCCGCGCGCGATTCGCGCCGCCGACGACGGCGGGCACGCCGGGCGCCCGCACCTCGGCACCGGGCTGGACCCGTTCGCCGTGTTCGAGGTGATCGACCACGGCGACTGCACCGTCGCCCCCGCCGATCTGGAGCGCTCGCACGAGCACCTCGCGGACGTCCTGCGCAGCGTCCTCGCGGCCGGCGCCGTGCCGCTCGTGCTCGGCGGTGACCACTCGCTGTCGTTGCCGACCCTGCGCGTGCTCTCAGAACGGTATGGCCGCGACGGGTACGCCGTCGTGCACTTCGACACCCACGCCGACACCGCCGCCGAGCTCTACGGCGTGCGGATCTCCCACGGCACGCCGTTCCGCGTCGCGGTCGAGGAGGGCTACCTGGACGGCCGTCGCGCGGTCCAGATCGGCCTGCGCGGCACGTGGCCGGGCCCGGACGACTTCACCTGGATGCGCGAAGCCGGCTTCCGCTGGCACACGATGGACGAGATCGAGGAGCGCGGCCTGCACCGCGTCCTCGACGACGCGATCGCGCACGTGGCCGGCGCGGCGCCGCGCGTCTACCTCACCGTCGACGTCGACGTCCTCGATCCGGCCTTCGCGCCCGGCACCGGCACACCCGAGCCGGGCGGGCTCTCCACCCGCGAGCTGCGCGGGGCGTTGCGCCGGGTGGCCTCCGAGCTGGAGATCTGCGCCGCCGACGTCGTCGAGGTGTGCCCGCCGTTCGACGTGGCCGGAATCACCGCGCTGGCCGCCGAGCGGATCGCGCTCGACATCCTCACCGGTATGGCGTCCAGGCGGGCGTCATCTTCGGCTGGGCGACGGTGACCGGTCGGACGGTGGACACTGCGCTCGTGCCCATCGACGAGTAGGCCCTCGTGACGGCAGGAGTGGACACGGCCGTCAAGACGGGTGCCGGTCCGGTCGAAGTTGCGGGAGGGGGACTCGATGCCGGCGCATATCCAAGTTCGCGCGGAGGCGTGAGTTGTACGAGAGCCGGGATCGGTACGGACCGGGCTGTGGCTCCGCCGAGCTGCGTTCGTCCTGACCGCTCCCGCGGGCTCCCACTCGAGCTCTTCGAACTTCCTCGAACTGTTTGGAACCAACGGCGCTCATCGCGATTCTCTCGTTCCGCAGTCGTCGGCTCGCGAGCCGACGACAGACCGAGATCAACGGAACGGGAGACCGATCATGAACTTGACACGGAAGGCTTTGGTCGCCGCAGTCACCGTTGCAGCGACCGCCGTCCCGGTGGCCGGCCACACTGCCGCGGCCGCCCAGGCCCCCGCCCTAAGCACGGCCCCGCCCGCGACGATCACCTCGTTCGCTGCCGGCCCGGCCGCTTCCACGAGCACGCGCGTCCCCGCCGCGCGGCGCGCATGCGGCTTCGTCGGCGGCGAAACGTACCGCCATTGCGCAACGCGGGGGCGCGTCCTCATCGACGCCGAGAACATCTGGGGGACGACCTACAGGAACATCTGCGTCAAGCCCGGGGACACGCACCTCGGATACCTGTCGTACTGGGTGATCGCCTACGCGTGGTACATCGGCAGGACCTGCTGACGACACGGATCAGCCTCTAGTGCTCGAGTAATCCGAGGAGCGCCTTGCCGCGCGACGAGCCCTGCAACTTCCAAAGCGTCGAGGTGGGAGGTCGCGGGAGCTCGGACCCGCGTCGAGCGCCCGCGCCTTCCCGAGCGGGACCGTCGGGAGCGGGTAGGGCGTGCGACGCGAGCCTCACCCGCGACCGAATGATCAACGACGCAGCGCGCAAACACAACGGGCTCGGGTAGGACGCAGATGCGACGTCGCACCGCCAAACGTAGGAGGCTCACATGCAGACCGTCTCAGTGCCCGTCCCCGATCCGGCTCCGCCGCAGCCGTACCCGGGAGAGCCCGTTCCTGACCCGACGCCGCCGAACCCCGGGCCGCCCACGCCCCCTGGCCCAGACCCGGTACCCGGCTGAGGTCGCGCTGGCGAGCTGGCCTCGTCGTGGCGCTCGGTGACGCTGCTCACCGGAGCCAGATCGCGCCCTCCCGGACCGTGACCGGGTACGTCTTGAGCCGCGCCATCTCGCCGAACCCTCGTACCGCGGCGGAGTAGGGCTTGAAGCCGAACACGCGTCCCTTCGGCCCCGACGTCATCGAACCGCTGTGGACATTGAAGCGAGCGCGGTGCCACGGGCACTCGAGGCAGCCGTCCTCGGTCACCTGGCCGCGGCCCAGCTTGGCGAACTGGTGCCGGCAGACGTTGGAGACCGCGAACGGCTCGCCGCCGGCCATGCCCACCGCCAGCACGCCGTGCTCAGCGGTCCGCACCTCGACGACGCCCCGGTCGCCGAGCGCGTCGATGTCCACGAGGCGGTCCCCGGCGGCCACTCGCAGCTCACCGTGCGTGACGGGCGGCAGCGCGCCCGCGGTCGGCACGGCGCGTCCTTCGGGTTCGTTGCGCAGAAGTCCCATGCCCGACGTACGCGCGCGAGGCGATCGTATCGCCGACGCCTGTCTTAGATGCGACGGCGGCCCAGCGTGGGCCGTGGGTCACCGTGACGACCAGCATCAACGTGTCCGAGCCATAGCCCAGTTGATCTGGGGTGCATACCTCGCGTTCGCGAGCTCGATCGTGCTCGCTGTCGCCGCAGGTCCGGCCTCGAGGAGCAGCCGCGAGGTGCTCGCGTAGTCCCTGCGTGGGCTGTTCCCGGCCTAGAGCGGCTCCGGCTGGGGGAGGCGTAGCTCCATGAACCGCGCGATGCCGTCGACCGCAGCGATGCCGTCGAACTCGCGGCCGGCGTAGGGATCGTGGTCGACAAAGCCGGCGCTCGCATAGAGTCCGTGCGCCTCAGCCATCCAGGGTGCCGTCTCGAGACGCAATCGCGTCAAACCCGCTCGCTGGGCGTCGCCGATGAGCGCGCTGAGCACAGCGCGCCCGATCCCCCGCCGGCGCGCCGCCGGCTCGACGTACATGCGCTTGATCTCGCCCACCCCGTCGCCGAGGTGCCGGAGAGCTCCGGTCGCGCTCGCCTGTCCGTCAACCTCCGCCACGTAGAGCACGTTCGGCGCGTCCAGAAGCGGCTCGATCTCGGTCAGCAGGTCCGCGCCCGGCGCGAGCTCGGCCAGGACGAGGCCATACTCGCGCTGCGCCCGTTCGGCCACGGCGGCTCCGTAGGCCGCGAGCAGCGCCTCGACGGCGCTCAAGTCGTCGCGCCGCGTGAGCCTGCGCAAGTCGACGACGGTCACGGCTGGGACCCGGAGATCGGGGCGATCATCTCGACGCCGCGGCGCGCGACGAGCTCGAGCGCATCGCGCATCGTCGACTCGGTCAGGGCCCCGGCCGGAGCGACGCGCTCGAACGGCTCGCCCGGCGTGTGCACGACGAGGGCCGGGGCCGCGGCGCTCGACGCGCGGATCGTGCGTGACTGGCCGGCCGGGATGGGCGCGACCGCTCGGGCCGCGCCGGTGCTGTGTTGCACGGTCCCGCCTTCGTCGGCGCTGTAGAACGCGACTTCTCCGTCGAGTGCGCCGTGGCGCTCGTTGGCAGCGTGGCGCTGCATGAGCGGTGGGCCACTGTCGACCTCGGTGGCGAACAGCGCGCCGGTGCGAGCGCGCGCGATGCTGAGCGTGTCCATACGCCGCCTGACGCCGGGACCCCGCCCGGTATGCCCGGACTTCCGCCCGGTTGCTGGCCCTGCGCCTCGTGAAAGGTGCGGCACCGCCCCGATAACGAGGTGTAGTCGCCCGGGACGTCCAGCGGCCCGACGCGGACGTGCACATTCTGCTGTACAGTAGTGCCCAACGTAATGGCCACCACCTCTCCGTTTTCTGCCGTGCGCCGCGCCCGCGCCGGTGAAGGGCCCGCGCTCGCCGCATGCCGGCGTCAACGATCTCCTGCCGCGCGTCCCGGCCTGGAGATGAGCTCGGAGCGGGGACCGGTTCGGTGACACAGCCCAGCGTGCTCGTCGCCGATCACACCGGCACGCTCGCGACCATGGTGGAGCCCGGGGCCGTCCTCGCGGCCGATGCCGACGCCGCGGTCGAGACCGCGCGCGCCCGGCGAGCGAACGTTGCGGTGGTGCACGCCGACCTGCCGCCGGAGGGTGGCGTGGCCGCCGTTTCCCGCCTCTCGAAGCTCAAGGTCGCGGTCGTGCTCGTCGGGGCGGGCCCGGGCGGGCCGGCCGCCGCGCTGCGCGCCGGAGCGCGGGCCGTGATCGACACAGCGGACAGCGGGCTGCTCGAGCTTGCCCTCGCCGCGGCGCGTGCGGGAGAGCTGTTCGTTGCTCCGGCGCCTGACTTGCAGGCGCTGCTGTCGCCCGGCAACGACCCGTTCCCGGGACTGACACCGCGCGAGCGCGACGTGCTCGCGCAGCTCGCGGCGGGTGCCGATCCGCCGCGGGTGGCGACGCGGCTCGGGCTTGCCCCCAAGACAGCCCGCCGGCACGTGCGCGCGGTCCTGGAAAAGGTCGGCGCGCCCGATGTCGCGACCGCCGCGCGGCTGGCGCGCGGTGCCGGGCTCGGGTGAGGTCGGCCGTGCACTCGGTGCTGGTCGTCGACCCCTACCCGCTCTTTCGGCGCGGTCTGGAGCAGCTCGTCCACGAACATCCCGCACTCGTCCTGGCGGCAGCCGGGCCGGCCGTCGACCCGAGCGTGGACGCGGACATCGCGGTGCTCGGTCTGGGCGACGGCCTGGCCAAGGTGGCCGCGCGGCTGCCCGTGCTCGTGTTGCTCGACGATCCCGCGCCGGGTGCCGCGGTCCGGATGCTGCGCACGGGAGCGTCGGGCGTCCTGCACCGCGGCGCCGAGCCGGCGGCGGTCGCCCGAGCGCTGGTCGCGGTTGCGCGGGGCGCGGCCGTCGCCGGGCCGCGCGTGGCGGAGCACCTGGCCCGCCCGCGCGACCGTGCCGACGCGGCGTTTCCGACGCTCACGCCGCGCGAGCGCGACGTGCTCGAACAGCTCGCGCTCGGTTCCACCAATGGCCACATCGCACGTTCGCTCGGGCTCTCGGCGAAGACCGTGCGCAACCACATGTCAAGCATCTGCAGCAAGCTGCGTGTGCTGGATCGCGCCCAGGCGGCGCTTGCGGCACGCGACGCCGGCCTGGGCGCCTGAGCGCTCACGCCGACGGCCAACAGGCGGCTCGTGCTGCCGTAGGCGAAGCTCTCGGCCGGTGAGGCGTCGACCCGGGCGCGCCGGCTCGGCGCGGCGGTGGCGCACGTCCGTGCTCGGCCGCAGTCACGCGCTGAGCGCGACCGCCGGGCTTCAGCGCCAGGACGAACCGGCCGACGCAGCGTCCACAGCGACGCTCGCGACCACCGCCCGCAAGCGGCCTGATCGCGGTCCGGCGTCGTCGTGCGGCGCCGGACCAAGCCATGGACGGCCCGCACATCTCGCGCTGGCTCGCCGCCCTTAGGCGCGGCGGCTCGACCACGTCATGCCCGCACGAACGTGTGCGACGCTTGACACGTGGGCAGTCAATCGACTCCGTCCGTCGGCGAGCCGGCTACCGATCCCACCCTGCTGAGGACGCTGGCGGCCGCCGGTCTGCCGGCAACCGGACGCTTTCTTCGAAAGGCCGGGTGGGTTAGTCGAGTGTGGGTCGGCGACGAGTACGTCGTACGACTGAGCAACGGACAGTTCCGAGACGCGTATCGCCACGAGGCTACGGTCGTCAACCTGCTCGCCGGCAGCGAGGTCCCACACGCCCGGCAGCTCGCCCACGGCGACGGCCCGGATGGGTCGTGGTCTGTCACTGAACGCCTGCCGGGCCGAACCTTGTACGAGGCAGGCCGGCGGCGGACTCGCACACGCGTCAAGCCATCATCGAGAGCCTCGGCGCTGCGTTGCGCGTCCTACACCGCGTCCCTGTCCCGGCCGACCTGCTGCCGCCCTGGCTGGCCGACGCGCTCGCCGGCGAGCCGTGGCCGGCGTTCCACCCACCGGTAGTGAGCGCGGCGCTCCAGCAGGTCGAGGCTGCCCGGCGACTGCCCGATCACGACTCCCGCCTGCTCGCCGACGTCACCGATTGGCTCCAGGAGCGGCTGACGTTGTTCGCCGACGACGACCTCGCGCTCGTCCATGGTGATCTACACGGCTCAAACGTGATCGTCCACCAAGGACGCGTCACCGGTCTCATCGACTTCGCGGAGGCGTTGGCTCAGCCAGCCGACGTCGAGCTCGACACGATCCTGCGCTGGTGCGCGAGGGCGCGAGAGTACCCACCCACACCCGACGAACAAGGGCTCGACGAGACCACACTCACGGAGGTCCCCAGATGGTTGCACGGCGCGTATCCGGAGCTGTTCGAGCGCGGCCATCTGCGCGAGCGGTTGAACTTCTATGACATGTACGGGGAACTCGCACTGCACGCGCATCACGCTCAACCTCCCGTCCGTGCAGCGGCGCAAGACCGAATCGCTCGCCTGCTTTCCGGCCATAACCACCTAGATGGACTCGTCTGGTAGGTCGTCGTCTTCGCGCCTGGGCACAGACCACCGATGGTCGTAGTCGCCGCGGCAGTGTCCTTGCGATCGGCCTCGTGTGACGAGCGCATCCCGGCGCACGGTTGACCTGGGCGCAATGGCGTGACGCCGATCCTTTAGGCGGAACGTGGGCACCGGCTGTGGGCGCTGGCACGTGGGTGGCGATCTTGATCGCCTTGATCGGCTTCGGGGTCCCGTCTTGGATACGGGCCAGCCTATTGGCGCTCATCGCCGGCTACTGCCATGCGCAGCGGATCATTGAACGAGCCGCGGTACGAGCTCGCCGCCCAATGGCTCAGGTGACCCGCACGGACTCGCCGCGCAGCGTCACCACGTCGCCGGCCCGCAACTGCCGCCCGCGCCGTGTCTCCACCTCACCGTTGACGGACACGACGCCCTCAGCCAGCACGGCCTTCGCGTCGCCGCCCGACTCGACCAGCCCGGCCGCTTTGAGCAGCTGCCCGAGCCGGATCATCCCGTCCTTCACCTGAAACTCGTCCACGACCCACCATCATGAACGACCCATGGAGCTGCGCCACCTGCGGTATTTCGTCGTCGTCGCCGAGGAGCTGCACTTCCGCCGCGCGGCGGAGCGGCTGCACATGTCGCAGCCGCCGTTGAGCCAGCAGATCCGGGCGCTCGAGGAGGAGGTGGGGGCGACGCTGCTCCTGCGCAACCAACGCCGGGTCGAGCTGACCGCCGCCGGGGTCGTGTTCCTCGAACGCGCGCGCGAGATCCTGGCCGCCGTCGAGGACGCCTCACGGCAAGCCAGGCGAGTCCAAAGAGGCGAGGTCGGACGGCTCGCCGTCGGCTTCGTCGGCTCCGCGATGTACTCGTTCGTCCCCGAACTGCTCCGCCGCTTCAGCGAGCACTCGCCGGACGTGTCCCTGCGCCTGCACGAGATGGGCACGACCGAGCAGCTGCGCCAGCTCGAGGACGGCCGGCTCGACGTCGGCTTCCTCAGGGCAGCCCGGTCGCGCCCCGAGCTGAAGATCGAGAACGTCGCCGAGGAGCCCGTGATCGCGGCCCTGCCCGACCTGCACCCGCTCGCCGCCAAGCAGCACCTGACGCTCCAGGACCTCGAGAACCAGCCGCTGATCCTGCTCACGAGCAACGTGGCGCCCGGCCTGAGATCCGCCCTGCAACCCGCGATCGACCGCCTCGGCGGCGACGACACGATCGTGCAGGAGGTGCAGGAGATGCAGACCGTGATCGGGCTCGTGGCTGCGGGCGTGGGCATCTCGCTCGTGGCGGAGTCGGTGAGCGAGCTGGTCCGCGTCGGCGTGACCTACCGGCCGCTGAGCGGGTGGGCGCCGAACCTGCGGCTGGACATGGCGTGGAGGGCGGCGGACGAATCGCCGCTGGTCGCCACGTTCATCACGATGGCGCGCGCGGTGGCCCCCGCCGAAGGAGAGAGAGGTCGGCGGGGGCCAGCGCTACGTTGACGTCGCTCCACCGGCGGGGAGGAGAGATATGTATCCGCCGACAGTGCGAGGTGGGGAGCCACCAAGTCGTCGAGAAGGAATGTACGAGCTTCGGACTGAGAGGTCCAATATCGAATTCCGGGCCGATTGATACGTTGAACCTCTCGGCTAGATTTCCCCGAATGGAAACGAGCCTGGTGGGGTCGTACCCCCAACCTGAGTGGTTGGTCGATCGCGAGAAGCTGCGGACCCGGCTTCCCCCGCGTGTGCGGGCGAGCGACATCTGGAAGATCGACCCCGCGCAGCTGCGGGAAGCCCAGGACGCGGCGACGCTGGCGGCGATCCGCGACCAGGAGCTCGCCGGGCTCGACATCGTCACCGACGGTGAGATCCGCCGCGAGAGCTACTCGAACTACTTCGTGCTCGCGCTGGACGGGATCGACGTCGACAACCCGGGCGAGGCGCTCGACCGCAACGGCAACCCGATGCCGGTTCCGCGCGTGAGCGGCCCGATCAGCCGCCGCGAGAACATCCTGCGCCGCGACGCCGTCTTCCTGCGCAGCGCCACCGACCGCAAGATCAAGGTCACGGTCCCCGGCCCGTTCACGATGGCCCAGCAGGCGCAGAACGACCACTATGCGACCGAGGAGGAGGTCGCGTTCGCGTTCGCGGACGTCGTCCGCCAGGAAGTGATCGAGCTCTTCGAGGCCGGCGTGGACATCGTCCAGCTGGACGAGCCGTGGATGGAGTCCCGCTCCGAGCAGGCGCGCGCGTACGGGATCGAGACGCTCCGCCGCGCGCTCGACGGCGTGGACGGCACCACGGTCCTGCACATCTGCTTCGGCTATCCGCTGTTCGTCCCCGGCCACAAGCGCACCTACCGCTTCCTGCCCGAGCTGGCCGAGGCGCCCGTGGACCAGATCTCGATCGAGACCGCGCAGGCCGAGCTCGACCTCGAGGTCCTCGAGCAGCTCGCCGACAAGACGATCGTGCTTGGCGTGATCGCGCTCGACTCCGACGAGGTCGAGAGCCAGGAGACCGTCGCCGCCCGGATCGAGCGCGCGCTGCCGTACACGCGCAACCTCGTCGCCGCGCCCGACTGCGGCATGAAGTACCTCACGCACGACGGCGCGTTCGGCAAGCTGCAGGCGCTCGTCGGTGGCGCGAAGCTGGTCCAGGCGTGAGCCGCACCTGCGCCACGATGGTCGTGCACGAGCTGCTCGCGGAGACCGTCCCGGGCTATCGCGAGGCGCGTCTGGAGGCCGAGGCCACGACCCGCCGCGCGGTCGCCGAGGCGATCCCGCGCACGACCCCGATCACGCTGCAGACCGTCGTCCACGTCGTCTACAACCGCGACGAGGAGAACATCTCCGACGCGCAGATCGAGTCCCAGCTCGCGGTCCTGAACCGAGACTTCCGCGCCCGCAATGAGGACAGGACCCAGGTCCCGGACGTCTGGACCTCGCTCGTCGCCGACCCCCTGATCGAGTTCGAGCTGATCGAGACGACCCGCACCCACACCGACGAGCGCTCGTTCGGCGCCGACGACAGCGTCAAGCGCGTCGTCAAGCCCCACCCCGGCCGCCTCAACGTCTGGGTCTGCACGCTCGCCGGCGGGCTGCTCGGCTACGCGCAGTTCCCGGGCGGCCCGGCCAAGACCGACGGCGTCGTCGTCCTCAACCGCGCGTTCGGCACCACCGGCACCGCCGCGGCCCCGTTCGACGGCGGCCGCACCACGGTCCACGAGGTCGGCCACTGGCTCGGCCTGCGTCACATCTGGGGGGACCGCAACGACTGCACGGGCGACGACTTCGTGGCCGACACGCCGCGCGCCCAGCAGGCCAACACCGGCAGGCCCACGTTCCCGCACATCACGTGCGACAACGGCCCGCACGGCGACATGTTCATGAACTACATGGACTACGTCGACGACGCCGCGATGTTCATGTTCACCGCCGGCCAGGTCGCCCGCATGAACGCGACGCTGGAAGGGCCGAGGAAGCCATGAGCCGCTGGTGGCTGGAGGACGCGCGCGAGGACGAGCTGCGCTTCCGCCCCGAATCGCTGCCCGCACCGCCGGCGCGCGGGCGCCGCACGCTCGAGCTGCACGAGGACGGCTCGTTCACCGCGCTCGCACCCGGTCCCGACGACCGGCCCAAGCAGACCGACGAGCTCGACGAGTTCTACGTCGCCGAGCTCGCCGACGACCAGCTCACCTTGAAGCGAGGTCCGCGCCTTCCCTGAGGGCGCGCAGCTTGGCCCACACGACGTCGGGATCGACGGCCGCCTGGCCGACCCAGGTGCCGTAGCCGCAGTCGCTCCCGGCCATCACGTTCTCGTCGCCCACCAGGTCGGCGTAGCGGCGGATGCGCTGGGCGATCAGCTCGGGGTGCTCGATGAAGTTCGCCTTGGACTCGAGTACGCCGGGGATCAGCACCTTGCCTTCGGGCAGCTTGACGTCCTCGAAGATCGCCCACTCGTGCGCGTGTCGCGGGTTCGCGGCCTCGAACTGGATCGCGTGCGGGCGCGCCTCGAACACCAGGTCGACGATGTCGCGGAACGGCACGTCGCAGTGGTGCGGGCCCTCGTAGTTGCCCCAGCACACGTGCAGGCGCATCATCGCCGGGTCAATGTTCCGCGTCGCGTGGTTGAGCGCCTCGATGTTCAGCCGCGCCTCGGCCCGGAACTCCTCCAGCGAGCGGTCCGCGAACTGGATATGACGCCCCATGGCGAGGTCCGGCGCGTCGATCTGCACCTGCAGGCCGGCGCTGGTGATCGCCTCGTACTCGACGCGCATCGCGTCGGCGATCGCGTACACGTACTCCTCGCGCGTGGCGTAGTGGTCGTTGCGGAAGAACAGCGCGATGACGCCCGGCGAGGCCGCGTTCATGAACCCGCGGTGCCCGTCCGGCAGCGCCGCCTTCATGTGGTCGATGTCGGCCTGCGCCGCCTCGGGATCACGGACCGTGATCGGCGCGTCGCACGCGGGCGTCCGTCGCCGCGAGCGCCCTGGATCGCCGAAGACCTTGCGCTGCAGGTTCGGGAAGTCGACGAGGTCGGCGTACGTGAGCGGCTGCGAGGTGCCGCCGAACCCGTCGAGCCGGTCGGCGATGTAGGTGACGTAGCTCGGCTTGCCCATCTCGCCGTCGGAGACGACGTCGACGCCGCACTCGATCTGCTTGGCGACGACCTCCGCGACCGCCTCCCGCGTGCGCTGCTCGAGCGCGACCGGGTCGACCGGCACGCCCTCTTGCTTGGCGAACATGGTGCGGATCAGGTCTTCCGGGCGGGGAAGGCTGCCGACATGGGTGGTGAGGATCTGGCTCATAGGCGTGCGGCGACGTGCTCCACGGTGTTCTCGAGGTGGACGCGGGTGGCGTGCGCGGCCCGTTCGGGATCGCGCTCGATGCAGGCGGTGAGGATCGCCCGGTGTTCGAGGTCCAGCCGCGCCGCCGGGAAGTCGTCCTGCGCGCGGTAGATGTGCAGGTAGGCGCTGGACGCGTCGCGCAGCGCGGCGATCATCTCCACCAGCTGCGGGCGGCCGGAGCGCTCGTAGAGCTGCGTGTGGAAGCGCTGGTTGAGCTCGATGTAGCGCGGCGCCGGCGGGCCCTCCCACATCTCCTCGATCAGCGCCTGCAGCGGCGCGGCCCAGTCCGGCTCGAAGCACTCGGCCGCCTTGGCCGCCGCGAGCGACTCGAGCGCCGCGCGGATCTCGTAGTGCTCGCGCAGGTCGTCGACGCTCGGCAGGAACACGACCGCGCCACGTTGCGGGTGCAGGCGGACGAGCCCTTCGCGCTGCAGCGCCGCCAGCGCCTCCCGCACGGGCGTGGTGGAGACGCCCAGCGCACGGGCGATCTCGACCTGGCGTAGCTTGTCCCCAGGGGCTCGCCGTCCGGCGAGGATCTCGCCCTTGAGGAACTCGGCCACCTGGCCGGCGACGGTGCGCGGTGCGGTCAGCGCCATCGAGCGGTAACTTATCGATTGTGCAAATTCTCGGCTGAGGAGATCGAGGGATGAAGCAGCCACTGAAAGGGCCACATCACTTCACCGGCATCACGCGCGACGTCACGACGAACGTCGACTTCTGGTGCCGGGTCATGGGCTTGCGGTTCGTCAAGAACACGCTGAACTTCGAGACGACGTTCCGCTACCACACCTACTTCGGCGACGAGGAGGGCAACCCCGGCTCGGTGGTGACGTTCCTCGAGTTCAAGGAGGCGCCGGTCGGCGTCCCGGGCGACGGGGACATCCAGCGGCTGATCCTGCGCGTGGGCTCCTACGACTCGCTCGAGTACTGGATGGACCGCCTGATCGCCAACCAGCACCACAGCGAGATGCTGCGGCTGGACCCGACGCAGCCCCAGTCGCTCGTGTTCTGGGACCCGGAGGGCCACGAGGTCGAGCTGATGGTCTCCGACTCGACCGACACGCCGCTGGTCGCCGAAGCCGACGACATCCCGGCCGAGCACCGCATCCTCGGCATCGAGGGCGCGCGCTCGTTCACCACCAAGGAGGAGCAGCTGCCGTTCGCGCAGCACCTCGGCTTCCGCGACGACGGCTACCGGCTGGTGCTCGACGCCGAGCGCTCCGGCCGCTGGTACTTCTCGCCGCCGCCCGGCCGCCCGTCCGGTGACGGCCGCGTCGGCGTCTGGCACCACGTCGCCTACGACGCCGGCGACGGCGCCGAGACGCAGGCCGCCCGCGACGAGGCCAACGAGGGCGTGCGCCCGTGGACGAAGATCTTCGACCACTACTTCTTCGACAGCTGCTACTCGATGTCTCCCGGAGGGCGGATGGAGATCTGCACCACGGGGCCTGGATTTCAACTCGACGAGAAGCTCGAGGACCTCGGCGACCGACTCTGTCTCTCGCCTCGAGTGGAGCCGCTTCGCGCCAAGCTCGAATCCGAGCTGACGCTGATCGTCAATCCGCGCCCGCGCAACAAGGGCAAGGGCACGTCCACGGCGCCGCCCGCGGCGGTCGACTCGTCGCCCAACGGCGCGCCCGCCACTGAGCCGTCATCCGTCGGCTGACGCTGAGCTTCGACAACGGCCCGGACCCGGCGGCCACGCCCCGGGTCCTGGACGTGCTGGCCGCGCGCGGACTGCGGGCGAGCTTCTTCGTGGTCGGTGAGGCGCTGCGCGAGCACCGTGCGCTGGCCGAGCGCGCGCACGCCGAGGGCCATTGGATCGGCAACCACACGCTCACCCACCCGCGCCCGCTCGGGGAGAGCGGGGTGGAGGTGCGCGAGATCGAGGCGGCACAGGCCGAGCTGCGCGAGCTCGCCCACCCCGACCGCCTGTTCCGGCCGTCCGGCGCAGGCGGGGACCTGGCCCCGGGCCTGCTCTCCTCCGCCGCCGTCGAGTCGCTCACCGCCGGCCGCTTCACGTGCGTGCTGTGGAACGCCGTCCCGGGCGACTGGACCGACGCCGGCTGGGTGGAGACGGCCCTGGACCAGATCGCGGCGCAGGAGTGGACGCTGCTCGTGCTGCACGACGTGGACGGCGCGTGCGCGGACCGCCTCGACGAGTTCCTCGCGCGCGTGGACGCGGAGATCGTCCAGGACTTCCCGCCCGACTGCGTCCCCATCGCACGCGGCGCGGTCACGCGTCCACTGGATCCGTACCTGCGCTGACGCTCGTCAACCGCGCGTGACCACCCTGCCGGTTGGCCACCGGTGTTGGTGTGGTCAACCGTAGCTCCTACACGGCGTAGCTGCCGGATACTCGCCCGGCTCACCTTCCTCCCCAAGGAGCTCCATTTGAACGTCCCCCTCGGCGGTCGCCTGCGGCCGCTCGTCGCCGCCTGCGCGGCGGCGCTCTTCGCCGTGCTCGCACTCGCCTCGACCGCGCACGCGTTCAAGCCGTACACGCACGTCCAGACCGGTCTGCGCGCCTACGAGGACGTGATGGACGACGGCAAGGTCACGATCGAGGGCCGCGAGTACGCGGTCAAGCCGGAGGTCGTGGAGGCCCTCGAGGGCAACGCGGCCTACTTCAACGCCGGTGTCGTCGGCCCCGACGGCTTCCCGGACCTGGTCATGGGCCAGTCCGTGATCCACCCCGAGCAGACCGGCAAGTGGCTCGCGCACATCCTCAAGGAGGCCTACGAGGCGCAGAGCGATCCGGCCTACAGCGGCGCCGAGCGCAAGCAGATCCTCGCTTTCGCCTACGGCTACCTGACGCACGCGGCCGGTGACATGTGGGCCCACACGCTCGTCAACGACGTCGCGGGCGGCGTGTTCCCGTCGGTCGGCGAGCTGGCCGACATCGACGAGGCCGAGATCGCCATCCGCCACATCATCGTCGAGGGCTACATCGGCGACGCGACCGAGGGCTACGACGGCAACAAGGCCCGCGGCCCGGTCCAGAACGAGGTCAACGAGGACGGCAACCCGCAGGTGTCCGACGACGCCACGCCGCACATCCCGTTCGCCGCGCCCAAGCGCTTCATCTACGAGACCTTCATCAACCCGGCCAATCCGCTCCCCGAGGGCGAGAGCCGCGGCCGGCTGATCGACTTCTTCCTGGACATGCAGGCCGAGCTCCAGGTCGCCGAGGCGCGCTTTGCCTGGGACTCCGAGTACGAGGACTGCCTGATCGCCGACTGGGACTGCTACGAGCGCACCAAGACGCTGACGGTGCAGACCGTGCGCGGCCCGAGGACGACGGAGATCTCCTACAACCGCTGCGAGGCGGAGTACTTCTGCGCGCTCGATCCGGGTGACCTCGCCGCCGACCTCACGATCGACAACCTCGTCGAGACCTACCTCGAGCACTGGATCGAGGACATCGAGGACGGCTTGAAGAACTGGAGCGACCTGGGCCTGGCGACGACCAAGGCGCTGTTCGACCCGCGCAGCCACCGCGCCGCGCAGGACCACATCTGCCGCAACGAGCCCGACGACGAGTACTCGCTGCTGCGCGCGAACTGCGAGGACGGCGTCGGCCCGCTCGACGTCATCGGCTACGAGGCCGAGGACTACATCAACCACCACCTGATCTCGATGCTCGGCGCGCCAGACATCGTGGGTGACCTCAACGAGCTGTTCGGCGTCGTGTCCGACACGATCTCAGACGTCCTCGGCCCGGCGCTGAACCCGCTGCAGGCGCCGATCGCCGAGCTCAAGGAGTTCGCCAAGGGCAAGATCCAGGAGGCGATCGAGGAGGAGCTGCGGATCGACATCGACCAGCTCAAGTCGTTCGTCACCTCGCCCACGCACTGGATCGGCATCCAGTCCGTCGGGCTGGACCTGCCGATCGTCGGCCCGCAGCAGGTGGACCTGTTCCAGCCCGGCACGCACGAGAAGCTCGACGCGCTCATGCACCTGCCGGCCGACCACCACGAGGACCAGGAAGTGGACCTCCCGGGCGTCGGCACCGTCCCGAGCACCGGCCTCAAGGACAGCGCGGTCTTCGACGCCGGACAGTTCGCGGCCTACCGCAACGCCGTGCAGACGGCCAAGCTGCTGCTGCTCGACGGCAACGGCCTCAACGCCGCGCTCGGCGACATCCTCAAGGCCCGCGGTGACATCAAGGGCGGCGTCGCGACCTACCCGGCGAACGGCAACCTGATGACCACGCAGCTCTCGGGGCCGTTGCCGTGGCTGCGCTCGATCGACTCCGACCACTCGTGGCGCCACGACGGCCGTCCGCGCTACTGCGAGGCCGGCGCGACCGGCTGCCCGAGCGACGGCGCCCAGCCGCGCCCGGCCGAGCACGACGCCGGCAACGACACGTTCCCCGTGTGGGAGTCCTGCCTGCTGCGACCGACGTTCGCGACGCTCTACCGCGACTGGGAGAACGGCACCGCCCAGTTCCCGGCCCTCGGCGACGCGCCCAGCGCCGACCCGAGCGACACGGACGCGCCCGCCGGCACCCTGGCGCTGGCCGGCACGACCTACACGGCCGGCGGCACGACCTACGTGGGCGGCAACCACACGTTCACGGCCAAGGCCACCGACGCGGTCTTCACCGACAGCCGCATCGGCGTCCAGTACCGCTACTACAAGGCCGGGAGCATCCCGGGGGCGTGGAAGGGCATCGCCGCCAATGGGACGTTCGTCATCCCGGCGGGCGCCGGCGACGGCACCTACCACGTGCAGCTGCGCACCGCGGACCCGTGCCACACGTTCGACCCGTCGGACGAGCTGGAGGCGGGCGCCCCGGTGACGCGCACGGTCGTGCTCGACACCACCGCGCCGCAGATCACGATCACCAAGCCGTCGCCGGAGGGCGTGACGTTCGACTCCGACGACTTCAGCGCGATCGAGTACACGGCCACCGACGCCGCCTCCGGCGTGGACGCCGCCACGGTGAAGGCGACGTTCGACGGCGCGCCCGCCACGCACGGTCAGGTGCTGGACATGTTCCTGCTCGCGCCGGGCGCCCACAGCGTGAAGGTCGCCGCCGCCGACAACCTCGGCAATGCGACCGACAGCACGCGCACGTTCGAGCTGCACGCGACGATCGAGAGCCTGCTCAACAACATCGCGCGCTCGTGCGACGAGGGCCTGATCGGCAAGCAGGGCACGTGCAAGTCGCTCTCGAACCAGCTGTCGCACGCGCCGCTGGGCGCGTTCGTCAACCACGTGCAGGCGCAGCGCGGCAAGTCGATCGACGTCGCCACCGCGAACCGCCTGATCGCGTTCGCGCAGGACCTGCTCTAGTCCTTCGGGACCACCGGAGCAGCCGCTTCGTCGCCCGCCTCGACCTGCTCGAGGCGGGCGCGCAGCCGGTCCCGCAGCTCCTCGGGCGTGTAGTCGGACTGGGGACGGCGGTTGCGCGACCACACCGCGCCGGTGGCCGCGACCCCCGCCGCGCCCGCGAGCCCGAGCCACTTCCAGCGCGCCTTCATGCGCGGAAACCCTACTCTCTTGCTCCTTGGCGGAGCTGAGTTTCCAAGAAGCGGTCGACACCAGCCGGACGGGCGACATCTGGCTCTTCCGTGGGCGCTCGGTCGCGGACCGCGCGATCCAGACGCTCACCAACGCCCCGGTCAACCACGTCGGGATGGCGGTCGCGCTCGACGACATGCCGCCGCTGCTGTGGCACGCCGAGCTTGGCCGCTCGCTGCCGGACGCGTGGACGGGCGAGCGCCACCGCGGCGTCCAGCTCCACAAGCTCGCCGACGCCGTGCGGACGTGGGACGCCAAGTACGGCCAGCGCGCGTGGGTGCGGAGGCTGGAAGGCGGTGAGCTCACGCGCGCGCACGAGGGCCGGCTGCTGGAGATGATCGACAAGTACGACGGCCGGCCGTTTCCGACGACGCCCGGCCTGATGCGCTCGTGGGCGACCGGGCGGGTGCGCCGGCGCGAGGCCTCCCGCGAGACGATCTACTGCGCCGAGCTCGTCGCGACCACCCTGCAGCACATGGGGCTGCTCGGCGACAAGCGCCCGATGAGCTGGTACGACCCGGGCAAGTTCTGGAGCGGGGACGAGATCGAGCTGGCCGCGCCCTACCGGCTGAGCGAGGAGATCGCGGTCCGGCCCGAGTAGCCGCCGGTCCACCACGGGCTCGTCGAGCCCGTAGGTCAAATCTCCTTTTCCGGTCTGTTCGTTCACAGACCTAAAGCGTTGTAGCGAGCTGCCGAAACTAAAACTCAGGTCGCCTCCCACGACAAAGGCACACCCGCTGCGAAGCGGCGTCGCAAAGACACGGAGCTCCTGCCTCCACAGGAGCTAGCCGGTCTGCCGAACGGGTCACGGGAGCGCGTTGTTTCCCGGAATCCGTCCCGGAGGGGTCCCATGCGTCGTTTTCGTCAGGTCGTCGTGTCGTCTGCTGTTGCCGTTTTCGCGTTCGCCGCCGCTCCCGCGGCCTCGAACGCCGCCACGTGCTCGGGCGCTGACTCCACCGCCACCAAGCCGGCCGTCCGCGCGACGCTGTGCCTGCTCAATGCCGAGCGCCGCGCCGCCGGCCTGCGTCCGCTGCGCCTGGACGGCAAGCTCAACCGCGCCGCCCGCGGCCACTCCCGCGACATGGTCGCCCAGCGCTACTTCGCCCACGAGTCCCGCAACGGCGCCGGCTTCGACGACCGCATCAAGCGCACGGGCTGGACCAAGTCCCGCCGCTCGTACACGATGGGCGAGAACATCGCCTGGGGCGGCGGCCACCTCGCCACGCCGCGCTCGATCGTCCGCAGCTGGATGAACTCCGCCGGCCACAAGGCCAACATCCTCGCCCGCGACTTCCGCTTCATCGGCATCGGCGTCGCCAATGGCGCCCCGACCGGCGGCTCCGGCGCGACCTACACCACCACGTTCGGCGGCTGACCCGAACCTAAAGCAACATTAACGGGTCTGACCCCTTTAGGTTCGCGCGGCGCCCGCAAGGGCGCCGTTTCGGCGTTCAACGGCGATTTCGTTCCTAAAGGGGTCTGACCCCTTTAAGATCGGGTCCGTGGCGCGTGGTGAAGCTGTCCGTCGGCGCCAGGCCGGGGTGCTCGTGGTCGGTGCGGCCGAGCCCGAGATCCAGTCCTGGTTACGGGCCGCGGGGCATCTCCCGCGGGCGGTTCGGCGCGTCTCGGCGGCCGGGGCGGCGCTGGAGGCCGAGCCGGTCGACCTGGTGATCGTCGACCGCGACTCGTCCGGCAAGGACGCGCCCGAGGTGTGCCGCGTGCTGCGCGACGACCCGCGGCTCGGGGACGCGTGGATGCTCGCGATCACGGTCGCGGCCAAGGGGCGGATGGCCGACAGCGTGCTCAACGCGGGCGCGGACGACTACCTGCACCGCCCGTTCACGCGCGCGGAGCTGATCGCGCGCACCCGGGCCGGGCTGCGCGCGGCGCAGGAGCGCGCCAACGACCGCCTGCTGCGCACCCTGATGGAGAACGTCCCGGGCGCGATCTACCGCAGCGCCTGGCACGCGGACCACCAGCTGGAGATGATCACCGACGAGATCGAGCGCATCTCCGGCTACCCGCCGCACAACTTCCTGTCCTCGACGAAGCGCACGATCATGACGCTCGTCCACCCCGACGACCGTGCCATGGTCGCCGAAGCGGTCGCGCGCTCGAGCGCCCACAGCGAGGAGCCGTTCGAGCTCGAGTACCGCATCGTCCGCGCTGACGGTGAGGTGCGCTGGGTGCTCGACCGCGGCCAGGTCGTCAGCGGCCCGGGCAACCGGCTGTGGCTCGACGGGGCGATGTTCGACATCACCGAGCGCAAGAGCGCCGAGGAGGCCGCGCTGCGCCACCAGGTCGAGGCCGCCCGCACCGCCGAGCTACGCGCGTCGCGCTCGCGCATCATCGAGGCCGCCGACAAGGCCCGGCGCAAGATCGAGCGCGACCTGCACGACGGCGCGCAGCAGCGGATGGTCGCGCTCGTGCTCGACGTCCAGGTCGCCAAGCGCCGCTTCGCCAAGGACCCCACGGACATCGCGCCGTTCCTGGAGAAGCTCGGCAAGGACCTGCAGGACGCTTCCGCCGAGCTGCGCGAGCTCGCGCGCGGCATCCACCCGGCGGTCCTGACCGAGCGCGGGTTGACCGCGGCCGTCGGCGCCGTCGCCGCGCGCTGCGTCGTGCCGGTCGAGGTCGTCCACGAGCTCGAGGAGCGCCTGCCGCCCGCGGTCGAGGCCACCGCCTACTTCACCGTCGCCGAAGCGCTGACCAACGTCGCCAAGTACGCGGAGGCCACGCACGCCAGCGTCCGGCTCGACCGCTCCGACGAGGGCCTGGTCGTCGAGGTGCGCGACGACGGCATCGGCGGCGCGTCGGCCGACGGCGGCTCCGGCCTGTCCGGGCTGGCCGACCGCGTCGGCGCGCTGGACGGGACCCTGACCGTGGAATCGCCCCAGGGAGAAGGCACCCTGGTGCGAGCGGTGTTGCCGTTGAATGGAGCAAGTGGTGGGTGATCGACGCGTGGTGTATTCGAGCTCGGACGGTGACCTGCGCAAGGCGCCGCCGGCTGACGCGATGCGGGCGCGCAACAACGCCGGCGGGCGCGTGAAGGTCAAGCGGGAGGTGGCCGGCCGGCGCGGCAAGGGCGTGACCACCGTCTACGACCTGCCGTTGCGCGACCCCGAGCTCAAGGCGCTCGCGGGCAAGCTCAAGAAGCGCTGCGGCGTCGGCGGCTCGGTCAAGGACGGCGTCATCGAGCTGCAGGGCGACCACCGCGACGTGGTGATGGAGGTCCTGCGCGCCGAGGGCTACGACGTGGTCGCCGCGGGCGGCTGAACGTCGACGAGCAGCGCCGAGTGGTCGCTGAGCCCGGCGCGCCGCCACTCGTGGCAGTACACCGACGCGACGGGCTCGAGCCCGTCCAGCAGCACATGGTCGAGCCGCCAGCCGCCGCGGTCGTCCTTGAAGGTCCAGCTCGCGTCGCGCGTGCCGTAGCCGTGCAGCGCGCGCCACGCGTCCGTCCAGCCGAGGTCACGCACCAGCGCGCGCTCGGCGAGGTCCCACCGCTCGCCGCGCTCCGGTCGCAGGCGGCCGTGGGTGTCGTGGGCGAAGGTGAGCAGCGTGCCGTCCTCGAGCTCCCGCCGCGGCGTGTTGAGGTCGCCGCACAGCACGCGCGGGCGCGCTGACGGCTCGCGCAGGTGAGCCGCGACCGCTTCGTGCGTGCGAATCTTGGCCAGCTCGGGCGACGGCGCGATGGGGGAGTGGACGTTGACGATCTCGACCCCTTCGACCTCGCAGCACAGCACGCGCTCCGGCCACGGCAGGTCGTCGGGCGCGGGCAGACGCGTGACCGCCGCGCGGGCCGCGGTCAGCACCGCCAGCCGGCGCTTGGTCGGCTTCGGCGGCAGCCCGTCGAGCGCGGTCTCGACCGCCGCGAACCCCGCCGCCGCGAGGGCCTCCCGCCACAGCGGCGCCGTACGCAGCGTCACCTCCTGCAGGCACACGACGTCAGCGTTCACACCCGCGATCGCGGCGGCCTGGTCCGATTGCTTGCCCACCCGACCCGCCACGTTCCAGGTGATCAGTCGCATCTCGCCTCTGCTGTTGACATGATGAACACAGCGCACGCTGACCACGTGCGCCTTCCGTCGGTCCGGCGGCGCGTGAAACCTGGGATGGATCGCGCCGCCGGCCGCGTCGTCAACGCGTGAGGACCAGCTTGCCGAAGACGTCGCCGGCGGCCAGCGTGGCGAACGCCTCGCGCGCGTCCGCCAGCGGCACCTCGGACTCGATCACCGGGCGCACGTCCCGCTCGACGCACAGCCGCACGAGCCGGTCGAGCTCCTCGCGCGTGCCCATCGTGGAGCCGATCACGGACAGCTGCAGGAAGAAGATCCGGGTCAGGCTCGCGGGCGGGGCGTCGCCGCTCGTCGCGCCCGAGATCACGAGCGTCCCGCCCGGCTTGAGGGCCTTCAGGGAGTGCTCCCAGGTCGCGGCGCCGACCGTCTCGGCCACCACGTCCACGCGCTCCGGGAGCCGTGCCCCCGGCTCGAACACCGCGTCGGCGCCCAGCCCGAGCGCCCGCTCGCGCTTGTCCTCGGACCGCGAGGTCGCCCACACGCGCGCACCGGCGGCGCGCGCGAGCACGATCAGCGCGGTCGCCACGCCGCCGCCCGCGCCCTGCACCAGCACCGTCGCGCCGGGCTGCAGGCACGCCCGCGTGAACAGCATCCGGTACGCGGTCAACCACGCCGTCGGCAGGCACGCCGCCTCCGCGAAGCTCAGCTCGCGCGGCTTGGGGACGAGGTTGCGCCGCGGCACGGTCACCCGCTCGGCGAACGTGCCCATGTGGCGCTCGGACAGGATCGAACGCTTCGGGTCGAGCGTCTCGTCGCCGCGCCAGTCCTCCGAGGGAACCACCGAGTGCACGACCACCTCGTTGCCCTTCTCGTCGACGCCGGCGGCGTCGCAGCCGAGGATCATCGGCAGCGCGTCCTCGCGCAAGCCGACGCCGCGCAGTGACCACAGGTCGTGGTGGTTGAGCGACGCGGCGCGCACCTCGATGGTCGTCCAGCCGTCCGTGACCGACGGCTCCGGCCGCTCCCCGACCTCCAGCCCGGAGAGCGGATCGTGGCTGGATAAAGACTTCGCGAAGACGGCCAGCACCACTTGAGCGTACGGGGCCGGATGCCGACATACGTCGTAGATGATCCGGAAGTTCGCTCTCCCCACCGTCCTGCTCGCCACCGCCGTCCTGCCGGCCACCGCGAGCGCCGCGCCGCGCATGGAATTCGCCATCCAGGACGACGCGGTCTTCGTCGACCAGCGCTGGATGGCGCGCGACCGGGCGCTCGAGCACGCTCGCGCCCTCGGCACCAAGCGCATCCGGGTCAACATCCTGTGGGCGCGCACGCTCGTGAGCGGCGCCGAGCAGCGGACTCCGCCGGCCGAAGGCGCGCAGTACGACTTCTCGAAGGTCGACGCGCTGCAGGCCGCTGCCGCGGCCCACGGCATCAAGCTCCAGTTGACGGTTACAGGTCCGGCGCCGGCGTGGGCGACCAAGGACGGCAAGGTCGGCGCCAACCAGCCCGACCCGGTCAAGTTCGCCGCCTTCGTGCGCACCGTCGCCGCCCACTTCAAGGGCCGCGTCGACCGCTACTCCGTCTGGAACGAGCCGAACCTGAGCGCCTGGCTGGCGCCGTCGAGGACCGCGCCGCAGCAGTACCGCGCGCTCTACAAGGCCGCCTACACCGCGATCAAGACCGTCGACCCGAGATCGAAGGTGTTGTTCGGCGAGCTCGCCCCGAACCGCGATGGCCGCACGATCGCGCCGCTGAAGTTCATCCGCGCCGCCGCGCCGCGGAACGCCCGCCTGAAGGCCGACGGCCTGGCCCACCATCCGTATCAGTTCACGGTCGCGCCGACCAGGAAGACCGGCGGCCCCGAGGACGCGCCGATCAGCCAGCTCCCGCGCCTGATCAGGACGCTCGACCAGCTCGCGAAGATCAAGGGTCTGAGCACGCCCAAGGGCAAGGGCCTGGATCTCTACTTGACCGAGTTCGGCTACCTCAGCGCCGGCAACCGCGCGATCTCGCAGAGCGCGCGCGCCACCTGGCTGCGCTCGGCCTACACCGTCGTGCGCTCCAACCGGCGCGTCAAGCAGATGCTCCAGTACCAGCTCGTCGACGGCACGCCCGACCAGCTCTGGCACACGGCCATCATCGACAATCACGGCCGCCCGATGGGCGCCTACGCCGGCCTCGCCAAGGCCGCCGCTTCGCTCGTGCATTGAGGACCGGTGCGCGCGTAGGCGCGGGTGCGGGTCAAGGAGTAGCATCGCGCGCCCAACGCGTCTACGGGGGAGGAGAGCCTCGTGAAGACCAAGGCAGCGATGTTGCGCGGACCCGGCTCGGACTGGGAGATCGCCGAGCTCGAGCTCGACGAGCCCAAGGCCAACGAGGTGCTGATCCGGTGGGTCGCCGCGGGTCTATGCCACTCGGACGAGCACCTGCGCCACGGTGACATCGTCCCGCGCTTCCCGATCGTCGGCGGCCACGAGGGCGCCGGCATCATCGAGAAGTGCGGGCCCGGCGTGAGCCGCGTCAAAGAGGGCGACCACGTCGTCACCTCGTTTCTGCCGGTGTGCGGCCACTGCCGGTTCTGCGCCACCGGGCACTCGAACATCTGCGACTACGGCGCGACGATCCTCGACGGCTGCCTGCCCGACGGCACGTTCCGCTTCCACGACAACGGCTCCGACATCGGCGCCATGTGCATGCTCGGCTCCTTCAGCCAGTACTCGGTGATCTCCGAGACGAGCTGCGTCGCGGTCGACGAGGACATCCCGCTCGAGACCGCCGTGCTCGTGGGCTGCGGCGTCCCGACGGGCTGGTGCAGCGCCGTCTACGCGGCCGACGTCGTACCGGGGGAGACCGTCGTCATCTACGGCATCGGCGGCATCGGCGCCAACGCGGTGCAGGGCGCGGCGCACGCCGGCGCGGCGAACATCATCGCCGTCGACCCGCTCGCCAACAAGCGTGAGGCGGCCCAGGACCTCGGCGCGACGCATAGCGTGGCGAGCGCCGAGGAGGCCCATGAGCTCGCGCAGGAGCTCACGCGCGGCGTGGGCGCCGACAAGGCGATCATCACCGTCGACATCGTCAACGAGGAGGTCGTCGGCAACGCCGTCAACGCGATCCGCAAGGGCGGGACGGCCGTGATCACCGGGCTCGCGGACCCGAACAAGCTCACGGTCCAGCTGTCGGGCGCGGTGCTCACGCTCTACGAGAAGACGGTCAAGGGGACGCTGTTCGGATCGGGCAACCCGATGCACGACATCCGCAACCTGATCGGCCTCTACCAGGCGGGCAAGCTCAAGCTCGACGAGCTGATCACCAACCGCTACCAGCTCGACGACATCGGCCAGGGCTTCCAGGACATGCTCGACGGCAAGAACATCCGGGGCGTTGTCATTCACGAGCACTAGGGACCTGCTGGCGCGGGTCGACGAACGCATCGTCGGCCTGCGCCGCGAGGCCGAGGTCCTGACGGCGTCGCTGGCCGCGGGGCTGCACGTGGTGCTGGAGGGACCGCCGGGGACGGGCAAGTCGACGCTGCTGCGCGCGGTCGCGGACGCCGCCGGCTTCGGCGTCGAGCTCGTGGAGGGCAACGCGGAGCTGACGCCCGCCCGGCTCGTCGGCCACTACGACCCCGCGCTGGTGCTCGAGACGGGCTACACGCCGGAGATCTTCGTCGACGGCCCGCTCGCGACCGCTCTGCGCGAGGGTCGGCTGCTCTACATCGAGGAGCTCAACCGCGTC
The DNA here is from genome assembly GCF_003344625.1 of Solirubrobacter deserti. Classification (GTDB taxonomy): domain Bacteria; phylum Actinomycetota; class Thermoleophilia; order Solirubrobacterales; family Solirubrobacteraceae; genus Solirubrobacter; species Solirubrobacter deserti. The sequence goes on from NZ_QPKJ02000002.1 coordinate 396,919, forward strand.
CCGGAGGAGACGCTGAACGTGCTCGTCGGCGCGCTGGCCGAGGGTGAGATCCACGTCCCGCGGCTGGGGCGCATCCCCGCCGCTTCGGGCTTCCGGCTGATCGCGGCGATGAACCCGTTCGACGCGGTCGGCACCGCGCGCGTCTCCCAGGCGATCGCCGACCGCATGTGCCGGATCGCCATCGGCTACCAGGACGCCGCGGGGGAGCGCCGGATCGTGCACGCCGTCACCGGCGCCGACGGCGCCCTGCCCGCCGCCGCCGTCGAGCTCACCCGGCTGACCCGCGGGCACGCCCAGGTGCGGATGGGCTCGTCCGTGCGCGGCGCGATCGACCTCGTGCGGCTGGCGCTGCGCCTCGCGGAGCTGCGCGGCGAGCCGGTCCCGGCGCCGGGCGACGCCACGTTCGAGGACGCCGCCGTCGCCGCGCTGTCCGGCCGCCTGCGCGTGGAGGAGGGCTGCGAGCGCACGCCGGAGGAGATCGTGCTCGAGCTGATCGACCGCCTCGAGCCGCCGCCCGAGGGGGACGAGCCGGGAAAAGCGCCGGCGCCGTCGAGGCGCTGAGCGACCCGGGCCCGGCGGGCCGCGGCGACGAGGACGCGGGGCGGGACGACGAGGGCGCGGGGCGCGGCGACGGGGACGCGGGGCGCGGTCACGAGGCGGTGGAGCGCGGCGACGAGGCGGCGCGGCACGCCGATCGGCGGCAGCCGGCGGCGCCCGCCGGCGCGGGGCCGCCGCCTGGCGCGGCCGGCCGGACGCTGCGGGGCGCGGAGGCGCGCGCCGTCGTGCGCGAGCGCGGACGGCGCACGCTCGCGCGCCGCCAGCTCGCGCACCGGCACGCGCAGCTGGAGCGGGTCTCGCCCGAGGTCGGCCGGCTCGACGAGGCCGCGCTGCACGAGCTGCTGGGCACGGACCCCGATGCGGCCGTCGCGCTGCTCGCCGACCTCGCGGCCGCCACCGACCCGCGACTGCGCGCGCACGCCCGGCGGCTCGCGGCGCGGTTGTTCGTACGCGCCGGTCGCCTCGGCCGGGAGACGACGAGCGGCTACCGGCGGCTCGCGCCGGGGCGGGCCGGGCAGGACGGAGACCTCGACCTCGACCTGACCTTCGAGGTGGCGGGAGGCCGGCCGCGGCACGCCGACGAGCTCGTCGCGCGGCGATGGGTGGCGCCGCAGCGGGCACTGTGCCTGCTCGTCGACCACAGCGGCTCGATGCACGGCCACGCGGTCGGCCTGGCGGCGATGGCGAGCGCCGCCGTCGTGCTCACGCACACCGAGCGCGCGACGACGAGCGTGATCGCGTTCGCCAAGGACGCGCTCGTGCTGCAGGCGCAGGACGAGCCGCGACCTCCGGCGGCGCTGGTCGACGATCTGCTGTCGCTGCGCGGACAGGGCCGCACGGACCTGGCGCTCGCGCTGCGGACGGCGGCGGCGCAGCTCGCAAGCCGGCCCGCGGCCGACCGCCACGTGATCCTGCTCTCGGACTGCCGCCGCACCGCCGGCGGCGACCCGCACGGCGCCCTCGCCGGGCTCGACCGCGTCGATGTGCTCGGCACGAGTGCGGACCCGGAGGCCGTCGCGGCGGGCCGTGCGCTGGCCGCGCGCGCGAGGGGTTGTTACCGGCTTTCGACGAATTACGTCACGTTGCGAGCCGGACTGCTTACGCTGCTCTCCTAGAGAAAGCGTGTAGGCATCTGGACGAATGGTGGCTTGACCCCCTGCACAGCGCGGGATACGGTCGCTCCCACTCGGGGTGTATCGCGCCTCACCGGGGAGAGGTGCGTCCTACGATGCTCCGCTCGGTCAACTACGGGTCCATGCAGTTTGCAGGAGGGAGAGTGGCAGAGATGCCCTCAGCAGGTCGGATATTGCGGATGTCGATAGCGGGAGTCATCGCCGCCGCGATCCTGGGTGTGTCCGCCGCCAGTGCGTCCGCCGCCCCAGTGTGGCTCTGGGCCTGCCACGGCCCCGCCGGCGAGGCCATCCCGGCGTCCCCGGCCTCCGACAAGGTCGAGACCCTCACTGCCGGCAACACGGCCGACGGAAGCAAGCCGAGCCTCGACGGCTGCGGCACGCCCGGCTCGGCCGGCGTCACCCTCTCGGTCCCGGCCGACACGCCGGCCGCGGGCAGCACCTCGACCCTCACGGTCACGCTGCCGGCCGGCCTGAGCGCGACCGCGGCCAAGGTCAACGGCGCGGTCCGCGGCGGCGGCACGTTCCGCGTGATCCCGGAGGGCCCGGCGGTCACCAACCCGGCCATGGGCTCGGTCATCGAGAACCTGCCGCCCTCCAACGCCGTGACCCTCGAGCTGAGCTGCACGTCGAGCTGCGCGACCGCGGCGGTCGACGTCACGAGCGTGGTGCTCCGCGTCGACGACTCGGTGGGCCCCGAAGGCGCCGTGAGCTGGAACACCCCGGTCGACAAGGTCATGAAGCTCACGCCGGCCGCGACCGACCAGGGCGTCGGCCTCGAGCGCGTCGAGGTCACCGTCGGCAACCGCACGGAGACCGCCTGGTTCGGCAACTGCCGCGACCTCACGGCCGATCCCGCCACCAACGACCGCCGGCTGGACACCACCGCGTGCCTGCGTGGCCGCAGCGACGGCATCAACAAGCCGCTGCGGCTCCTCGAGGCGCCGATCACCGTGTGGGAGACCGCGGACGGCGCCACGGAGCCGGACCCGCGGACGCTGCCGGAGGGCATGTACACCCGCACCGTCACGGTCTACGACGCCGCCGGCAACAGCGACGTGATCAGCGGTCAGGTCGAGGTCTGGCACCCGCCGGCGCCGATCTCCATCCGCACCCTGAACATCTCGACGGCGTCCGTCTTCGAGCAGCCCGGCAACAACAACCCGAACACCCCGCCCGGTGGCGGCGTTCAGGGCGACCAGGCCACGCAGTGCCGCACGCCGCGCCTGTCGGTGATGCTCGACTCCAAGCCGGTCCGGGTCTCCAAGGGCACCCCGGTCCTGCTGTACAAGAAGGCGTACCGCTTCACGGGCCGCCTCACGTGCGTGATCAATGGCAAGCGCCGTTCGGCGCCCAAGCGCACCAAGCTTTCCGTGCTCAACAAGGTCGGCCGCAAGACGGTCCGCAAGCCCAACACGACCATCCGTGACAAGGGCCGGGTCAACGTCAAGCTGGCCTTCGTGAGCTCCCGGACGGTGATCTTCCGCTACACCAATGCGGCGGGTCAGAAGTCCGAGGTCAAGATCAAGGTCCGCGTCACCAAGAAGAAGAAGTAAAGGCGCTCTGAGCTGAGCATCAGAGTGCGGGAGGAAGAGGGAATGAAGCGAGTCATGGCGCTGGGCGCCGCAGCACTGGCGGTGGGCGCCGGCGCCGCGGCGTACGCCCACAAGGCGACGGCCGGTGGGGCGGCCGCCGCACAGGCGGACGGAGGCCTCGCGGTCTCGTCCGGCACGATCGACGCGCCGGCAAAGGCCGGCGCGTACGGCCCGATCAAGGTCTCCAACCGGTCCGCGTCTGCGCTGACGGTCACCGTCGCGCCGCGCCAGTGGACCCAGGCCGCCGACGGCAAGGTGTCCCCGAACCGGCGCGGCGGCCTCGCCGGCGTCAGCGTGAGCGCTCCGAGCTTCACGCTCCAGCCGGGCGAGGAGCGCGAGCTCACGGTCAGCGTGGCCTCGCTCCCGGCCGCGGGCTCGCTGTTCGGCGCGCTCGAGGTCGTCGGCCTGCCGGCCGACGTCGCCACCCGCAAGGGCGTCGTCCTCGGCTACCGCGTCGTGAGCGCGATCCGCCTCAAGCCGGCCGCGCCGAAGCTCGGCGTCACGGCGGGCACGATCAAGGCCAGCAAGGGCACGGCCGTGCTGCCGATCAAGAGCACGGGCAACACGCTGGACCCGGTCAGCGGCACGATCGCCGTCAAGGACTCGCGCGGCACGCGCAACCTGAGCGTCCCGGCGACGAAGATCCTGCCGGGCAAGACCATCAACGTCCCGCTCGGCACCAAGCTCCAGAAGGGCAGCGCGACCGCCAAGATCACGCTGCGTCAGAAGGGCAAGGTCGCGCTCTCCCTGACCAAGAAGTTCACGGTCAAGTGATGCGCTCCGAATCGCCCCTCCGCGTGTTGATTGAACCGATGGTCACGAAGCGAGCTGTGGAAGGCACGAAATGAAGCTGCGTACGTTCATCGCCGTGTCGGCGGTCGGGGCTGTGGCGGTCGCCGCACCGCTGGCCTCCGCGCAGACCCCGCCGGTCTCCGGCGGCACCACGATCGGCGCGACCGTGCCGAGCATGCTCGAGCTGATCATCACGCAGCCGAAGGCGACGCTCGCCGCGTTCCCGAAGGCCAAGACCTACTCGACGTCGTTCGACGTCGCCGTCACCACCACCGACAATGCGGCGCAGCTGTCGCTCACGGACGGTGAGGTCAACAGGGGCTCGAAGATGGGGCGCCTGGCGAGCGGCAAGAAGCTGCTGCCGCTGCCGCTGGAGGCCCGCGTGGGCAAGTCGGCGTTCGCCGCGCTCAACACGCCGGTCGAGTCCCAGCTGACCAAGTGGAACCAGGCCGTGGCGCGCTCGAAGGCGACGGTGAACCTGCGCCAGAAGGTCAAGGCCAAGGCGTCCGGCAACTACCGCAAGGTGCTGCTCGTCACGCTCTCGACGGACACCCCGTAGGCGCACTGCGCCCCGATTCACAAGCAGAAGAAACGCAAGGAGATACCCGAAGTGAAGCTCGTTAGGAGTCGGCTGGTAGCCGGCGCCCTCGGCCTGGCCGTCGCGGGTGCCGCGACCGGCAGCGTCATCGCCCGCGCGGACGAGTCCGCGCCGGTGGCGCAGGCCGCGCAGCAGGGCGGCGTGTCCATCACGCCAGCTACCGTCGAGCGCACGGCCAAGCGTGGCGCCGTCGGCACGATCACGATCAAGAACACGACGAAGGACACCATGCGGGTCACGGTCAACGTGCGCCCGTGGATCCAGAACCGCAACACCGGGGCGGTCGCCCTGAACACGCGGGCGAGCCTGTCGCCGTACGTGCGGGCTTCGCCGCAGACGTTCAATCTGCGGCCCGGTGAGCGCCGCGTCACGTTCAACATGCGCCGCATGACGGCTTCGGGTTCGCTCTACGCCGGCTTCCAGGTGTTCGCGAAGCAGACCAAGGCCAAGGCCCGCAACGGGATCATTCCCCAGTGGGATCTGCGCGGGAAGATGCGTCTGAACCCGACGCGCAAGAACCCGAACCTGCGCATCGGCGCGGCCGACGTCGTCGGCCGCGGCAACAACCGCTCGTTGATTCTCGCCGTCCGCAACACCGGCAACACGCTGGACCCGGTCGGCGGCACCGTGTCGATCACGGGCCCGACGTCGCGCAACGCCACGATCCCGCAGGTCGGCGTCGTGCCGGGGCAGGTCGTCTACCTCAAGGGCGGCGCGCTGCGCGGCATGCGTGCCGGCAACTACACCGCCACGTGGAACGTCACCATCGGCGGCAAGCGCTTCACCCAGAAGCGCACCTTCAGGCTGTAGCCATGTCCGCGCCCCCGCCTCCGCTTCACGAGCTCGAATCCGAGATCATGGAGGAGATGTGGGGGCGCGATGAGGCCACTGTGCGTGACGTGCAGATGGCGCTCAACGCGCGCGGCGAGAAGACTCGCGCGTACACGACGCTGCTGACGGTCATGACGCGGCTCGACAACAAAGGCCTGCTGGTCCGGCGCCGGGCCGGCCGTCACGACGTCTACGCCCCCGCCCTGTCGCGCGAGGCGTACCTCGCAGCGCGCGCGGAAGCGTCCGTCGAGGCGCTGGTGGAGGACTTCGGCGACCTCGCGCTCGCCCACTTCGCCCGCCACATCGAGGATCTGGACTCCGAACGCCTCGAGACGCTGCGCCGACTGGCACGCGGTGAGTGACAGCCGCGGACTCCGCCGGGCGGAGTTCGCGGTTGCGGCCTTTGGGCTCACAGCGTTCCTGCTCGCGCTGCTGTTCGTGATCGACGGCGTGCGCTTCCACAGCGACCTGCTGCTGCACGCGCTGTCGGACATCCCGCGCGGGCAGTTCCACCACGGGCACGAACTGCTGCTGATGGCGCTGGTCCTGTTCGACGTGGTCGCGCTGGCTCGTAGCGGGCGCTCGCTGTGGCGCGGGGCGAGCGCGCACCGGCGGCTCGCGGCGGCCCTGCCGGTGAGCGAGGAGCGTGCGGTCGGCGGCCGCACCGTGCTGGTCGTGCCCGGCGCCGCGCCGCGCGCGTTCTGCGCTGGGCTCGCGCGGCCGCGTGTGTACGTCTCCGAAGGTGCGATCGGGCGCCTGAATGCGGCGGAGCTGGCCGCCGTCGTCGCGCACGAGGGCCATCATGCCGATCGCCGTGACCCGCTCCGGATCTTGGTCGCCCGCGCGATCGGCGACGCCTACTCGCTACCGGCGCTGCCGCGGCGCGAGCAGGCGCTGTCGGAGCTCGCCGCCGACGCCGCCGCGGTCCGGCGCGGCGGCACCGCGCCGCTGGCGTCCGCGCTGCTGGCGTTTCCCGGCGGGATCGCCCCCGAGCGCGTCGACCGGCTCGCCGGCGCGCGCCCTGTGGGCCAGGTGCCGACCGCGATGGTCGTCTGCGCCGCGCTCGTGATCGCCGCGCTGTCGCTGGGCATCGCCGCGCAGCTGCTGGTGTCCGGCCACCCGCCGTTCTGCGTGCCGCTGGCCGCTCCCGGCTGGATCCTCGTCGCGGTGATCGCGCGCTTCGTCGCGCTCGGTCCCGCGTGGCTGGGGTGGCGCCGGGCGGAGCGCTTCCTGCGCCCGGCGCCCTCCACCTAGGAGATCCGCGAAGCGATCTCCGAGCGGAGGTGAGCGCGCGCCGGCGAAGCCGGCCGCGCGCACGAACCGCCCTAGCCGCGCTTCTTCTTCTCGCAGTCCCCGCTGACCTGCACACGGGCGCGATTGCCCTTGAACTTCGAGACGATCACGGTGTCGTCGCCCGGGCCGCAGCTCACGCGCGCGCGGCCGCTGGCGGTGATCGCGGTCACCGTGTCATCACCCGGGCCGGCGTTCACGGTGGTGCTGCGGCCGGAGATCCGGATGTTGTCGGCGCCGTTGCCGCCGTGGATCGTCGTGGAGAGCCCGTTGCCCTGCAGGTAGTCGTTGCCGTCGCCGCCGAGCACGCGCGTCTTGCCGCGGCCGGCGTAGATGGTGTCGTCGCCCGCGCCGCCGTCGGCGAGGTCGTTCTGGCCGCCCGCGCCACCCTTGTGGCGGGCGTCCGCCCACAAGATGTCGTTGCCGCCGTGGCCGTAGAGCTTGTTGGACCCGCCCTGGCCGTTGAGCCGGTCGTTGCGGTCGGTGCCGTTCTTGGTGCCGTTGCCCGACCAGGTGATGCCGCGGGTGGGGTCACGCTCGGCGGCCAGGTCGATCACGTTCTCGCAGTCGGGCTGCGCCGCGAGCAGCTTGCGGTTCGTGCGGCCCATCGGGGCCGGCGAGTTGTAGACGGTGTCGTTGCCCTCGCCGCAGGTGATGCTGCGGATCGCGCTCGGCGGGTCGGAGTTCAGGTGGACGGTGTCGTCGCCGGGGCCGGCGTCGATGCGGTCAGGACCCGTGTCCGAGTGGATCGTGTCGTTGCCGTTGCCGCCGTTGAGGTCGTCGCCGCCGGAGCCGCCGTCGACGACGTCGTTGCCGTCGCCGCCGTTGACGATGTCCGGCGCCTCGTCGCCCTGCAGGCTGTCGTCGCCGGGACCGCCGAGCAGGGTGTCGTGGCCGAACCCGCCGAGGCCCTGGTCGTTGCCGTCCTCGCCGATCAGGCGGTCGTCGCCCGAGCCGCCGTTCATGTTGTCGTTGCCGGCGCCGCCGTAGGTCTCGTCCGGGCCGGTGTCGCCGGTCAGGATGTCGTCGCCGCCGAGGCCGCGGATCGCGTCGCGCCCGCCGAGGCCGTTGATCACGTCGGGGCCCTCAGTGCCGCTGAGCCGTTCCGCAGCGTTGGAACCGACGATGTTCTTTGCGAACGCCGTCGCCGCGAAGACGAGCGCTCCAGCGATGGTCAGGGCTAGCAAGGTACGGATTTTGGACACATGCATTCCTTTGCCCGGAGCGTCCAGGCGGATAACGGGTGAAAGGCGCCAACAGTGGCATCCTTGCCCTCATGAGCGAGGCTTCTGTCGAGCCGATCGTCCGCGCGGAGCGCCCGCTCCCGCCCGGCACACGCATCGGCCATGTGCATCTTCGCACCGCGAACATCGACCGCGTCCGCGACTTCTACGTCGGCGTGCTCGGGTTCGACGTCATCGCCGAGCTGCGTGACCTCCCGGGCTGGGGCACGACGGGGGACGCGCTGTTCTTGAGCGCCGACGGCTATCACCACCATCTCGGCTTCAACACCTGGAAGTCGGCGGATGGACCGCCGCAACCCGACGGCGTCTGCGGCCTGCACCACGTCGCGATCCTGTTCCCGACGCGCGCCGGGCTCGCCGAGGTGGTGCGGCGGCTGCTCGAGGCGCAGTGGCCGCTGCGGCAGACGATCGACCACGGCACGCACGAGGCGGTCTACGTCACCGACCCCGACGGCAACGACCTCGAGCTCTACTGGGACCGCCCGTTCTCGCAGTGGCCGGTCGACGAGGCGGGCCACGTGCGCTTCGTCGGCGGCGAGCTCGACCTCCAGGGTCTCTTGGCTACGCGGTGAGCTCGCCCGCCAGGTCCTGCGCGAACAGCGCGCGCACCTCGTCGGGCGCGCGGCCCTCGCTGAGCAGCACGACCAGCTTCGCGTAGGCGGCCTCGGTGGTCATGTCGAGCCCGCCGACCGCACCGGCCTCGATCAGCGGCGCGCTCGTCGCGTACGCGTTGAGGTCGACGCGGCCGTCGACGCACTGGGACACGACGCCGACGACCACGCCGCGCGCCGCGCCCTCCGCGAGCACCTGCAGCAGCTCGTCGTCGGCGCTCGGCACGGTGCCGGCGCCGTAGGCCTCCAGGATCACGCCGCGGGCGGGCGGCGCGAGCGCCGCGCGGAGCAGAGCCGCCGGCATGCCCGGGTACAGACGCAGCAGGTTCACCGGCGCGTCGAGCGTGATCGGCAGCCCGACCGCGCCGGGCTCCTGGTCGCGCAGGCGCGCGACGTCGACCTCGATCTGCACGCCGGCCATGCCCAGCGGCGGGAGGTTGGGGGACGAGAAGGCTTCGAAGCCCGACGCGCTCGCCTTCACCGCGCGGCATCCGCGCAGGATGTGCGAGCCGAACACCAGGCACACCTCGCGCACGTCGTCGCGCGCGGCCACCAGCACGGCCGTCAGGAGGTTCTGGCGGCCATCGCTGCGCAGGACGCCGAGCGGGATCTGGCTGCCGGTGATGACCACGGGCTTGCCGAGACCTCGCAGCAGGAAGGCGAGCGCCGAAGCGGTGTAGGCCATCGTGTCCGTCCCGTGCAGCACGACGAAGCCGTCGTAGTGGTGGCGGTGCTGCGCGAGGTCGCGCGCGATCCGCAGCCAGTCCGACGGGCGCGCGTTCGCGGAGTCCAGCAACGGCTCGTACTCGCAGATCGAGAGCTCGGGCACCTCCGCGGTGTGCAGCTGCGGCTGGTCGCGGATCTGCTCGGTCAGGTGCCCGGGCACGGGCGCGTAGCCCGTCTCGGTGGCCTTCATGCCGATCGTCCCGCCGGCGTAGGCGACATAGATGCGCTTGCGTTCGGTCACGTGAGCGCGTCGAAGTGTCGCTGGGCGGCGGGCGCCCACGCTTCGTGGCGGGCGGTGAACAGCGCGTGCGCCCGGCGGCGCGGCCAGTCGGGCGGGAGCAGGTCGTCCGGCAGGTCCGGGTCGATGAACGGGAAGCGGCGCCACGCGTGCACGAGCGCCGTCTGGGCGGCGAACGCCGCGGCGTCGTCCTCGGGCTCGAGCTCGTCGAAGTCGGCGACGAACTGGTCGTAGTGCGCGCGCAGGTTCGCGAGGTCCCAGGCTTCGTCGATCACCCGTTGCGTGCCGCCGAGCGCGCCCAGCTCCGCGCGGAACGTGAGCAGCTGCGCGGGTTCGGTCGCCTGCACCATCGTCTCCCGGTCTACGTGCGGCGTGATCCAGAGGCCGCCGCCGAGGGAGCCGAAGCCGGCCCACGCGAGCTGGGTGGTGAGCCGGTGGCGCAGCTCGCGCCGCTGCTCGGGCACGCGCAGGACGAGCAGCAGCCAGCGCCCGTCCCAGCTCACGGGCCCGCCGAAGCCGTAGATCCGGCGCGCGCCCACGCGCAGCAGCTCCGCCGACTTCGGCGTGAGCCGCATGCGCGAGCGCCGGCCCACGCGCTCGCTGGCGATCAGGTCCTCACGCGCCGAGCGCACGACGGCCTGCCGAGCGGCGCTCGGGGTGAAGCCGAGCAGTTGCAGCCCGGCGATCAACGCCTCCTGCCAGGCGCCGTCCGGGCGCGGCAGCAGGAACTCGCCGAGCACGGTGAGCAGGGTCGAGCGGGCGGCGGGGGCGCCGACGGAGGCGCGGCGGAGAACGTCGTCCAAGGCCGTGGAACATATCCTCCGGGGATGCAGGCTCTCGTCGGCGCGACCATCGCGGACGTCTATACCGGGACGTGGATACGCGCGAACGTGGAGTTCGACGACGGCGTGATCACCTACGTCGGCCCGCGCGCGCCCGCGTGTGAGGCGACCGACATCACCGGGAAGCTCCTGGTGCCGGGCTACATCGAGCCGCACACGCACCCGTGGTGCCTGTACTCGCCCGCGTCGTTGCTCGAGGTGGCGGTGCCCGACGGCACGACGACGCTCGTCTACGACAACCTGTTCTTCTTTTTGTCGCACGGGGTGGACGGGCTGCGGCGGATCGTCGAGCAGATGCGCGCCGCGCCGGCGCACATTCGCTGGGTCGCGCGAATCTCGCCGCAGTCGGCGTATCCCGACGAGGCCGAGCGGTTCGCGATCGACGTCATCGAGCCGATGCTGTCGTGGCCGGAGGTCGTGGCCTCGGGCGAGATCACGAACTGGATGTCGGTCGCGCGCGGCGAGCCGCGGGTGGCGGCCGGGATCGCGGCGGCCAGAGCGGCGCGGCGGCGCGTCGAAGGCCACAACGCGGGCGCGTCCTACGACCGGCTCAACGAGCTGTCGCTGGCCGGCATCTCCGCCGATCACGAGGCCATCACGGCGGAGGAGGCGCTGAGCCGGCTGCGGCTGGGGATGTGGACGATGCTGCGCCAATCGTCGCTGCGGCCGGACCTCCCGGCCTTGTTGGACGGCCTGCGCGACGTGCGTGGAGGCGCGCGCCGGCTGATGCTCACCACCGACGGCGCCACGCCGTCGTTCTACGAGGAGCACGGCGTGATCGGCGGAGCGCTGCGGATCGCGTCCGAGCGCGGCGTGGAGCCGATGCGCGCGCTGCAGATGGCGACGATCGACCCCGCCACGTTCCTCGGCCTCGACGAGCGGCTCGGCGGGATCGCGCCGGGGCGCGCCGCGACGTTCAACGTGCTGCCGGAGGTCGGGGAGTGGCGGCCCGAGACCGTGTACGTGCGCGGCGAGGTGGTCGCGCGGGAAGGGCGCCTGTGCGGGCCGCCGCCCCGGATCGACTGGCCGGCCGGCCCGGGGCTCGTCGCGCCCGACGCAAGCCTGTTCGCGCCGTTGACCGGCGTGCAGCCGGTTGCGCGCTATGAGTCGGCCGTGATCAACCGGCGCGTGGACCGCGCGGTGGAGCCGGATGACGTCCACGCCGTGCTCGTCGGCCGCGACGGCGCGTGGGCGGCGAAGGGCGTCGTGGAGAACTTCCTGGACGTCGACGGCTTCGCCACGACCGCGACGACCTCGCTCGAGCTGCTCGTGGTGGGGCGTGATCCGGCGGCGATGGCCCGTGCAGCCGCGCGCGTGGCCGAGCTCGGCGGCGGCTTCGCGTTCGACGGCGGCTGGTCGGCCCCGCTGGAGGTCGACGGGCTCATCTCCGCCGGAACGTTCGACACAACAGTTGCGATCGATAGTAGGCTGTCTGACGAGATGAGGAGAGCCGGGTACCCGTTCCACGATCCCCTCTACAGCCTGCTGTTCGCGTCGGGCGACTTCCTGCCGGAGCTGCGCGTGACGCCGAGCGGTCTGCTGGAGGTGAAATCGCGGACGGTGCTCGCTGGTACGGTGCGGCCGTGAACAACTCCGGGACGCTGGTCGACCGGCGGTTGGAGGCCGGTCACTCAGACAAGGTGGCAATCCGCTGCGCCGGCGAGTCGATCACCTACGCGCAGTTGCACGCTCGCATCTGCGCGGTGGGCAACGTGCTGGAGGAACTCGGCGTCGGGCGTGAGGATCGCGTGCTCATGGTTCTCGACGACTCACCCACCTTTCCGGCGCTCTTCCTCGGTGCGATGCGTGCCGGTGCGGTACCGGCGCCGGTGTCATTTCTCGACAGCACCGAGAACTTCGCCCACTACGCACGTGACTCCTACGCGAAGTTGATCGTCGCCGAGGACGGTCTGCTGGAGCGACTGCCCGCGGGGGCGATGGGACGCTCACAGTTCGAGTCGTTGCTGGCGGACGCTCCGGCTGAGAGGGCGCCCGCCGACACGCACCGTGACGACATGGCGTTCTGGCTCTTCAGTGGCGGCTCGACCGGGTTTCCCAAGGGTGTGGTGCATCTGCACCACGACATCGAGTACACATGCGAGACCTATGCCAAGGAGATCCTTGGCATACAGGCTGACGACGTCACCTTCTCCTCGACGAAGCTCTACCACGCGTACGGTCTCGGCAACAACCTGACGTTCCCGTACTGGGTGGGCGCCACGACCGTGCTCCGCCCGGGCCGTCCGGAGCCTCGCGGCCTGCTCGAGACCGCCGCCGCACAGCGTCCGACCCTGTTCTTCAGCGTGCCGACGCTGTACGGCGCGATGGTGAACCTGGACGACGCGTTCTCCTTCGACCTGAGCTCAGTGCGCATGTGTGTGTCGGCCGCCGAGCCGCTGGCGCCCGAGGTGTTGCGGCGCTGGCAGAACTGCTTCGGCCTGGACATCGTGGACGGCATCGGCTCCACCGAGATGTTGCACATCTACTGCTCCAACCGCCTGGGTGAAGTGCGTCCCGGGACCAGTGGTAAGCCGGTGCCCGGCTACGAACTGGTGTTGCTCGACGAGTCCCGCGCTCCGGTGTCCGATGGGGAGGTGGGCAACCTGTGGGTGCGTGGGGATTCCGCGCTCGCGTATTACTGGCACCAGCACGAGAAGACCAAGGCCGCGATCCACGGCGACCTCTTCTTCACCGGCGACCGCTACCGGGTCGACGAGGACGGTGACTATGTGTACGAGGGCCGGGCCGACGACATGATCAAGATCGGCGGGCTGTGGGCTTCGCCGATCGAGATCGAGAACGTGCTCGTCGAGCACCCGCGCGTGCAGGAGGCCGCCGCGGTGGGGGTGGACGCCGACTACACGACCCGCGTGAAGGCGTTCGTGGTCGTCCGCGCCGAGCCGGGCGACCACGAGCTGGTCGCCGAGCTGCAGGAGTGGTGCAAGACGCGCCTGCGCCGCTACGAGTACCCGCACTTCATCGAGTTCGTCGACGATCTCCCCAAGACCCCGACCGGCAAGATCCAGCGCTACAAGCTCCGAGCATGATCTTCACGGCCCCCGAAGTGCAGGACTTCGCCGGCGTCGAGACGGCGCTCACCGACGCGTTCCGGCGCTCGCAGGCAGCCGCGCAGGCCCAGGAGCCGATGGTGTTCGTGCTGCGCAACGAGCACCTGCTGGGCCAGGACGGCGCGCCGGGCGCGATGCTGGCCAACGCGCTGCTCTCCGGGATGCGCACGCTGGCCGCGGAGGGGCACGCGGCGAATGCGGTCGCCGTGGGGGACGAGCACTCCCCCGAGGACCTGCAGCACTGGATCGAGGTGCTTTCTCAGGGCCGCGGCGTGATGGGTGAGCTCGTCCACGTGGGCGCCAAGCACGTGGGGAAGATCCAGGCATGAGCCGGGCGGTCGTGACCGGCGCGGCGCGCGGAATCGGGGCGGCGGTCGCCGATCGCCTGGAGCGCGACGGGTTCGACGTCCTGCGCGTCGATCTGGCTGGCGGGTTCATCGCTGACGTGACGAACGCCGAGGACCGGGCCCGGATCGTCGCCGAGGCCGGCACGGTGGACGTGCTGGTCAACAACGCCGGGATCACGCGGGACGCGCGGATCGTCAAGATGACCGAGGAGCAGTTCCTGGCCGTCATCCGCGTCAATCTCGGAGCCGCCTATGAGCTTTCGCGCGCGTGTAACTATGGCGACGGCGCCTCGATCGTCTCGCTCGCCTCGCGCGCGTACCTGGGCAACTTCGGCCAGTTCAACTACAGCGCCTCCAAGGGCGGCCTCGTGGGCATGACGCGCGCGCTGGCGCTCGAGCTCGCCCCGCGCGTGCGCGTGAACGCCATCGCGCCGAGCCTCACGGCTTCCGAGATGACGCGCGCGATGCCGGAGAAGGTGCTGGAGAAGATGATCGCGAGCATCCCGCTCGGCCGCCAGGCCGAACCCGAGGAGATCGCCGAGACGATCGCCGCGCTGGCGTCACCGGCCGCGGCGTATGTGACGGGCCAGGTCCTGGTCGCCTGTGGCGGCCGCAGCCTGGCTCCTTGACCCCAGGGAGGAACGCAACGTGACCGGAATGCTCATCGCCGGCGAGCGCACCGAAGGTGCGGCGGGCGAAGGGATCGACGTGGTCGATCCCGCCACCGAACAGACGCTCGAGAGCGTGCCGCGCGGGACCGCGGCGGACGTGGACGCGGCCGTCCAGGCGGCGGACAAGGCCTTCGCCGAGTGGCAGAAGACGGACGCCGAGGAGCGCGCGACGCTGTTGCGCAGGGCGATCGCGCTGATCGAGCGCGACCGCAAGGACCTCACAATGTCGCTCGTGCACGAGCAGGGCAAGCCCGTGACCGAGGCCGGCGGGGAGATCCACCACCTCATCCACGGCCTCAACTACTACGCCGACCTCGCGACGAAGGTGCGCGGCTCCTACCAGCCGCTCCCGAGCGCGCTGAGCAAGGCCTACGGCATGGTGATCCGGCGCCCGATGGGCGTCGTGGCGGCGATCGTGCCCAACAACTTCCCGTTGACCCTGCTGGGCACCAAGCTCGCGCCCGCGCTGATGGCGGGCAACACGGTCGTGGTCAAGCCGGCCGCGACCACGCCGCTCACGACGCTGAAGATCGCCGATCTGCTGCTGGAGGCCGAGTTCCCGCCCGGCGTCGTGAACGTGATCACGGGCAAGGGCTCGGAGGTCGGCGACGCGCTCGTCACGCACGACAAGGTGCGGCGCGTCGCGTTCACGGGCTCGACCGCGGTCGGGCGCCACATCATGGGACTGGCGGCGCCCAAGCTCAAGCGGATGACGATGGAGCTGGGCGGCTCGGACCCGGTGATCGTCGCGCCGGACGCCAACATCAAGGCCGCCGCGCGCGGGATCGCGATCGGCCGCTTCTGGAACTGCGGCCAGATGTGCCTCGGCGGCAAGCGCATCTACGTCTTCGACGAGGTCTACGACGAGCTGCTCGAGCAGCTCACCCGCACTGTCGGTAAGTACGAGCCCGGCCTCGGGTGGGAGAAGGCCGAAAAGCCGGCGATCCGCGTCGGCCCGCTGCACACCTCCGACGGGCGCGACGAGATCATGGAGCAGCTGCAGGACGCGCTGGACACCGGTGGCGAGCTCGTGCTCGGCGGTGACAAGCCTGAGGGCTCCGGCTACTTCATCAACCCGACCATCGTCACCAACCCCGCGCTCGACTCCCGTGTGGCGAAGGAGGAGACGTTCGGTCCGCTGCTGCCGATCTGGCGGGTGAGTGACCTCGATCAGGCGATCTCGCTCGCCAACGACAGTGAGTACGGTCTCGGGGCGTCCGTGTGGACCAACGACGTGCGGATCATCCACCGCGTGGCGAACGAGGTGGAAGCCGGCATGAAGTGGGTGAACCAGTTCCACTACGGCTATGACGAGTTGCCGTTCGGCGGTGTCAAACAGTCGGGGTACGGCAAGGAGCACGGCGTCGAGGGGTTGGACTATTACCTCGAGGACATCTCGGTTGTGGTGGGAGGGCTCGAATAGATGGCCGTGTCATTCGAGGCCGACGGCGCGGTCGGTTACATCACGCTGGACAAGCCGCCCGCGAACTCCTACGACAAGGCGTACATGGAGGAGTTCCAAGGTGCGGTGCAGTCGGCGGCGGACGACTCCGCCAAGGTGATCATCGTTCGGAGCGCGTCCAAGAAGTTCTTCTCCGCCGGTGCGGACATCAAGGCGTTCGCGGCCAACAGCACCGACGACAACATGGCGATGATCGAGCGCGGCCACGAGGTGCTCGCTTCGATCGCGCGGATCCCCAAGGTGTTCATCGCCCAGGTGGAAGGGCACGCACTCGGGGGCGGGCTGGAGATCGCGCTCGCGTGCGATCTGCGGTTCGGCGCGCGCGGCACGTACAAATTGGGCTTGCCGGAGGTCACGCTCGGCTTGCTGCCGGGCAACGGCGGCACGCAGCGGCTGCCGCGGATCATCGGCGTGCCCAAGGCGCTGGACCTGATGGTCACCGGGCGGCCGATCTCTCCGGGCGAGGCGCACGGCCTCGGCATCCTCAACCGGCTGTTCGCGGCCGAGGAGACCGCGGAGCAGACGCGCGCGTACGCAGAAGCGCTGGCCGGCGGCGCCACGGCCGCGATCGGGGAGATCAAGCTCACCACCTACGCGGGGGTGGAGAAGCCGATCGCGGATGCCCTGGCGCGTGAGCGTGACGGCATCCGGCGGCTGTTCGACACGGCCGACTCGGCCGAGGGGTTCGCAGCCTTCGCCGAGAAGCGCAAGCCGGAGTTCACTGGTGGCTGAGCGCGAGATCGAGTTCCTGATCGTGGGCGGCGGCGACGCTGGGTTCTCGGCCGCGCGCACGCTCCGCGAGGAGGGGGCGGACGGCTCGGTGCTGGTGGTGTCGCGCGACCCTGACCCGCCGTACGACCGCACGGCGGTGTCAAAGGGATATCTGGGCGGTGAGAAGCCGCGCTCCGAGGTGCTGCTCGGTGGTGAGAACTGGTTCACCGAGAACAACGTCGAGCTGCTCACCCGAACCAGCGCGATGAAGCTTGACACCGAAGCTCACAGTGTGACGCTGTCCAACAAGGACGTCATCCGCTACGGCAAGCTCCTGCTCGCCACCGGCGCGAACGTTCGCCGTCTGCGGATCGAGGGCGCTGACCTCAACGGTATCCACTACCTGCGCGCGCTCGGCAACGCCGATGCCATCCGTGACGATGCCAAGGGCGAAGTCGTGCTGGTGGGCGGCTCCTACATCGCCACCGAGGTGGCGGCCACACTGACCTCGATGGGCCGCAAGTGCTCGCTCGTCATGCTCGAGAACGTGACGCTGGAGCGCACCTTCGGCAAGACCGCCGGCGCGTTCTTCCAGAAGGCCCTCACCGAGCACGGCGTTGATGTGTACCCCGGCGAGGAGGTGGAGCGCTTCGAAGGTCAAGGGCGAGTCTCCGCGGTCGTCACCAGGTCCGGCAAGCGCATCTCCGCCGACGCGGTGATCGTCGGCGTCGGTGTCACACCAGACGTGTCACTGGCCAAGAAGGCCGGGCTCGAGCTCGGCGAGGCCGGCGGCGTGTTGACCGACGCGAAGCTGGCCACCAGCGCGGTGGACGTGTTCGCCGCCGGTGACATCGCCGAGTACGACTCCGTCGTGCACGGGCGGCGGGTGCGAATCGAGCACTGGGACGTGGCGGAGAACCAGGGCAAGACCGCCGCGCGCTCGATGCTCGGTCACACCGACCCGCACGACGTCGTCCCGTACTTCTTCTCCGACCTCAGCGACTGGACATGGTTCGAGTACGTCGGGCCGGCCTACACCTGGACCGAGGAAGTCGTGCGCGGGTCGGTCGACGAGGGCCAGTTCACCGTCTGGTACCTGGACGGCGACCGGCTCGCGGGCGCGCTCAGTGTCGATCGCAGCGACGACCTGGACCGCGCGCGGGAGCTGATCAAGTCCCGCGAGCCCGTCGATCGTGAGGAACTCGGTCAGACATAAGTCGCAGTTGTACCGGACGCCGCGCGGGTAGAGGCTCGCCCAGTGGAGGACTTCGTCGTAGACATCACGCGCGGCAACCCCAGCTCGGTGAAGACGATCTTGGCGTCGGTCGTGCTGGCCCTTGCCGTGTACCAGTTGCTGCTGGCCGCCATCGGCTATCGCAAGCTCCCGGTAGGCAAGCCCGAGCCCGCCTTCTTCACCCATCGGGCATCGGGTGACATGCTCGCCGTGCTGATCGTCGTCGTCGCCCTCATGTGCCTGTCGGTGTTCGGCTTCGACGGTGACTACATGCTGCACATGGTGGCCGCGATCGGCGCGCTCCTGGTGCTCGCGGTGAAAATCGCGGTCGTCCGCTCCGGCAGGGGCGGACGGTTCCTGCCCTACCTCGGCACCCTGCTGTTCCTGCTGCTCGCGATCACCTGGTTCACCGTCGCGCCGGAGTTCCTGGCGGGAGAGGACGACTGATCATGCAACTCATCGGCTCGCTCGTCGCCGCCCTCGCGATCATCGCGGTCACCATCGCGGTGGTCACCTCACAACTCGGCCCGTACAAGGAGGACACCGAAGCGCGCGAGCAGCGACAGGAGCAACAGGAGGAACGCCTGGAGCAGCAGGAGGAACAGCGCGAAGAGGCCGAGGACGGGCGCGAGGACTAGCGAACGGCGGCGGTTCTCGACGAACTGGCTACGCCACGCGCGGCTTGCCCGCTCGAGCGATCACGGCGGCGATGACAAGGCACATCACATTGGCGGCAAGGCCGTAGTGACCGAGCACGGCGATGGCAGCGAGCAGCTCGTCTGAGCGAACAACGAGAAGCGGGACGAACAGCGCCAGCGTGAGGAGCGCGATGCCCAGACCCGCGAACCCTCCCGCCGCGAGCTGCGCGCCACGGCGAGCATCATGGATTCGACCGATGATCGGGAGCACGCACGTAGCGCCGAGCGCGAGCATGACGACTGCGAGCACCAGACCGGCGGTCATGGACCGAAGATCGCGCCGATCGACGGTTCCGATGGCGCGAATCGACCTGGTGCGACCGATTCAGGCAGAGGACGCGCCGGCCAGGTAGCGCAGGCGCTTGGACTGGTACTCACGCGCGGCGGTCTCGACCCAGCGCTGCGACTCGCCCGCGATCTCCTTCTTCACGCGCGCGGGGATGCCCGCGGCCAGGACGCCCGGCGGGATCTCGACGCCCTCGCCGACCACCGCGCCCGCGGCGACGAGCGACCCCGAGCCGACCCGGGCGCGCTGCAGGACGATCGCGCCCATCCCGATCAGGCACCCATCCGCGATCTGGCAGCCCTCGAGCATCGCCATGTGGCCGACGGTCACGTTCGCACCGACGACCGTGGGGAGGTCCGCCGCGCAATGGATGACGCAGTTGTCCTGGACGTTGGAGCCCTCGCCGATGACGATCGCGCTGTTGTCGCCGCGCAGGACGGCGCCGAACCAGATCGACGCGCCCGCGGCCACCGTGACGTCGCCGATCAGCACCGCGGTAGGGGCGATGTACGCGTCGTCCGCGATCTGCGGGGCCTTGCCGTCTAGCTCGATGATCGTCGCCATACCGCCTCCTTGTGCTCCGGCGTGCCGATGAGCGCGCTCTGGGCGAGCCCTTCGGCGGCCATTCCGCTCTCCAAGTCCACACTGGCGGCCAGCCACAGCAGCCGCTTCGCCGCCGCGTAGGCCTGCGGCGAGCGCTCCAGCATCCCCTCGAGGCGCGAACGCGCCGCGGCCACCACGTCGTCCTCCACCGCGGTGACCATCCCCAGCCGCAGCGCCTCGGTCGCCCTCACCTCCTCGCCGCCGAGGATCACGTCCTTCGCGCGCGCCAGCCCGATCAGCTTCACCAGCCGCGTGATGCCACCGTGCGACGGGATGATCCCGAGGCGACCCTCGCGATAGACGAAGCGCGCGTCCGGCGCCATCAGCCGCACGTCGCACACGAGAGCGAGTTGCGTGCCGGCGCCGGTCGCGACGCCGTTGATCGCCGCTACCGTCGGCTTCTCGAGCCGCTCGACCGAAGTGATCAGCTGCGTGAGCCGGTGGGAGTCGTGGCGGAACTCGCGCGGGTCCCAGTCGCGCTCGAAGCGGCTCAGGTCCCCGCCGGCGCTGAAGGCCTTGCCCTCGCCGGTCAGGATCACGGCCCGCACGGCGCCGTCCGTGGCGGCACGCTCGAACGCGTCCCGCAGCGCGCCGGCCATCGCGTCGTCGATGGCGTTGCGCCGGTCCGGCCGGTTGAGGGCGACCAGCAGCACGCCGTCGTCGCCGAGCGTCGTCGTCACGAGGTCCACAGAGCCCGATGGTACGGTCAGACGCCGTGATCGCGGGGTACCAGCACTTCCTGCGCCTCGCGGACCGCATCCAGTGGGACGACGAGGCCATCGACCTGACCACGGACGCGCGCAACTGGCCGTCGGTTGCCGACGCGCGGATCAAGGAGCTCGTCGCGGGCTTCATCGTGGGCGAGGCGGGCGTGGCCGAGCACCTGCACGCGTTCTTCGACGGCGACGCAGCCGCGACGTTCGAGGCCCAGCGCCGCGACGAGGAGCGCCACGCGCGCTTCTTCGCCCGCTACGCGCGTGCCGTCGGGCTCGACGACCCGCGCGCGCACGTGTCCGCTGAGTTCATCGACATCTTCGAGCGGCGGCTGCCCGAGGCGGCCGCGGAAGCGGGTGTCGAGGCGGTCGGGCTCTACCACATGGTTCTCGAGGGGGTCGTGTTCACCGCCGGCCAGTACGCGCTGCTGGAGCTGGTCGACGACCGTCTTCCCGGCCTCAAGACCGGGATGGAGCTCGTCCTGCGCGACGAGAAGTGGCACATCGGCTTCGGCACGCGCTGCCTCAACGACGCACGGCTGACCGAAGCCGAGATCGACGCGATCCTCGATGAGGGCGAACGCGCCGCCGCCCTGTGGGCGCCCGAGCAGGCGGAGCGGGTCCTGCGCACACTGCGCCGGCGGATGGCCGCGGTCCGGTGAAGCTGGAGACGAAGGAGCTCGCCGGCACGGAGCCGGCGCTCGTCTTCCTGCACGAGGGCCTCGGCTCGGTCGAGCTGTGGCGGGACTTCCCCGACCGGGTGCACGCCGCGACCGGCCGGCGGGTGTTCCTGTACTCGCGCGCGGGCCACGGCTGGTCGGACGTCCCGGACGCGCCCCGCACGCCGCGGTTCATGCACGAGGAGGCGCTCGACGTCCTCCCGGCGCTGCTGCGCGAGCACGGCATCGAGCGTCCGGTCCTGATCGGGCACAGCGACGGTGGATCGATCGCGCTCATCCACGCGTCCGAGCACCCGGCGGCCAAGCTCGTCCTGCTCGCGCCGCACGTCTTCGTCGAGGACGTGTCGGTCGCCGCGATCGCCGAAGCGCGCGGTGCCTTCCCGGCGCTCCGGGAGCGGATGGACCGCTATCACCGGGACGCCGAGCGCACGTTCCGGCTGTGGAACGACATCTGGCTCGCGCCGGAGTTCCGGGACTGGAACATCGAGGACGTGCTGCCCGCGATCAGCGCGCCGACGCTCCTGATCCAGGGCCAGCGCGACCAGTACGGCACGCTCGCGCAGCTCGACGCCATCGAGGCCGGGTTGGGCGGCGCGACGACGCGGTGGGTGCTCGACTGCCGCCACGCGCCGCATCTCGAAGCGCCCGAGCCGACCCTCCACGCCATCACGGAGTTCCTGTGAGCCTCGAAGAGCACTTCGTCGTCCCGTTCGAACGCAGCTTCGACGCGCACTACGGCCTCGAGTACCTCGAACCCGCCCGCGGGCGGATCGAGGTCACGCCGAAGCTGCTGGGGGCCGACGGCACCGTCTCCAGCGGCGTCTACGCGTCCATCGCGGAGTCGCTGGCGTCGACCGGGACGGCGGTCGAGGTGGTCCCGCAGGGCCTCGTTCCGTTCGGCCTGAACAATTCGACCCAGGTCGTGGGGCAGGTGCGTGACGGCACGCTCGAGGGCGTCGCCCGCTGTCGCGCGCGCGGCGAACGCGAGTGGCTGTGGGACGTCGAGATCGGACCGCCGGGCGGCGCGCCGAGTGCAATTGCGACCGTCTCGATCGCCGTGCGCCAACAACGGGTTTAGTCACCTCTACAACGGGTAGCGGCGGCACGTGCCCCATGCCGCGTGGTCCTTCGCTGCCGCGCGTGAAACTCCGATGCAGGCCCGGCGCACAGTCGTCGACTGGGCGCAGACGCACGTGGAGGATCGCGCGATCCTGAGCGATATCGCGTTGGCGATCACGGAGGCCGCGACGAACGCCGTCCTGCACGCCTACAACGACCACGGCGGGACCGGCACCGTGCGGGTTCAGGCCGAGCTCGGCGGCGACCACGTCTGCTTCACCGTCCGCGACGAGGGCAGCGGCCTGCGGCCGCGCGTGGACTCACCTGGCCTCGGGCTGGGGCTCAGCCTGATCGCCCAGGTCGCGGACTCGGCGGACATCCGCACGCCCGAGGACGGCGGCACCGAGGTCGTCATGCGCTTCAACGTCTCGCGCGCCGCCTAACCTCACACCGATGAGATTGCTCCGCACCGGGGAGGCCGGCTCGGCCGCCCTCGAGCTGGCGATCTCTCACGCGCTGCTCACGCGCGTCTCCAAAGGGGAGTTGCCAAGCACGCTGCGCGTGTACCGGCCGCGCGCCGCCGTGGCCTTCGGCAAGCTCGACCGGCTGAGCCCGGGCTACGACGCAGCCGTACGCGCCGCACGCACCCACGGGTACGAGCCGGTGCTGCGGCTCCCGGGCGGACACGCGGCCGCCTACAACGCGCAGTCGATCGGCATCGACGTGGTGTGGGCGCTCGCCGACTCCGCCACCGGCACGCACGATCGCTTCGCGCGCGAGGGAGAGCGGCTGGCGGGCGCGCTGCGGACGCTGGGCGTCGACGCGCGGGTGGGGGAGGTGCCGCGCGAGTACTGCCCGGGCGACTACAGCGTCAACGCGCGGGGGCGGGTGAAGCTGATCGGCACCGCACAGCGGCTGGTGCGCGGTGCGGCGCTGCTCGGCGCCTCGGTCGTGGTCAGCGGCGGACCGGAGATCCGCGCGGTGCTGCGCGACGTGCTCGGGGCGCTCGCGTTCGAGTGGGACGAGGCCACGGCGGGCGCGCTCGACGAGGAGGTCCCGGATGTGACGCTCGACGCCGTCGAGGCCGCGATCATCGCCTCATACGGCGACCTCGAGCCGGCGGACCTGGACAGCGACACACTGACCCTGGCCCACCGACTCAAGCCGGAGCGCGAAATGTAAAGGGGGACTGTCCCTCTTTAGGAACGCGCGCTCGAGGCCGCTTCCTGCGCGTGATCCTGGGCGCTGCCCTTGAGCTCCTGCGCGTGCTGCTGCCCGCTGTCCTTCACGGTCTCCTGCGCGCTCTGGGCCGCTTCCTGCGCGACCTGCTTGCCGCGCTCGAGCGCCTCCTGGCCGGTCTCCTTGGCGCGATCGATCACGTCGTCGGAGATCTGTCCGAGCTTCTCGTCCTCGATGCGCGTGGCCGGGGCCAGCATGCCGGCGAGGAAGCCGACGGCGACGGCGCCGATGGCGAGTCCGAGCGGGTTCTGCTGCGCGACGCTCGCGGCGCGCTTGGCCTGGCCCTTGACCTGCTCGGTGTCCGGCGTCTTGTCGCCGACGGTCTGGCCGGCGCCGACGAGGCGCTCTTTGGCCGATGAGGCGACGCCCATCACGCTCTCCTTCTTGTCCTGGATGGAATCCTTGGCTCGCGCCTTGACATCGGTCTTGTAGCCGAGCGCGTCGACGGTCTCGCCCATCTCCGCGCGGGTCTGCTCTATCTCGCGGCGGATCCGGTCTGGGTCTTCGCCCACTGGATGTCCTCCTTCACGGTCTCAACGGTTTGGGGTGCGGGCGGCGTGGCCTTCTGGATCGCGTTCTTGCCCGCGAGTCCAAGCACGGCGGCGATCGCCAGCCACAGCAATGTCACGATCAGCGCTGCCAGCCAGAGCGGCAGGAAGCTGTCGAGAACGATGATCAGGAACGCGGTCAGCGCGCCCAGGCCGAGCAGGGCCACGACGCCGGCGGCGGCCAGCATGCCGGCGCCCTTGCCTGCGACCTTGCCCTTCTGCGTGACTTCGGCCTGCGCCAGCTTGATCTCCTGGCGGACGAGGGTCGAGGTCTGGCTCGCCAGATCCTTGACCAGCTCGCCGAGGCCCTTGTCCCGCGGGTCCGGCTCGACGGCGCGTGCGCCCCCGTTGGTGGGGTCGTGAGTCGCCATAGGACTCAGCGCGTGTAGTCCTCGCGGCGAATCGGGATGTCCCCGCCCGCGGCGCTCGGATCGGTGACGACCGTGCCGGACGTCGGCGGATGGCCGGTGCCGGTCACGGGCGGCACGCTGGTGGCCGTGCCGGGCACCGCGATGTCGTCGGCGGCCAGGCCCGTGCGGCTCGTCGGGGCGCCGGCGGTGAGGCCGGGGCTCGTCCGTGGCGCGCCGTTGGTCGTCCCGCGCGCCTCGTAGCGGCGCGATGACGACGCCTTCAGGAAGCGCGAAGCGGCGAAGCCGAGCGCGAGTCCGCCGGCGATGACGGCCCACGGCTGGCGGCGCCCGAAGTCCTCGAGGTCGCCGAGGATCGCGTCGCCGTCGGAGCGCTGCAGGTAGTCGCCGAGGGTCTCGGCGCGCTGAGCGGCCTGCTCGGCGAGCTTCGCCGGCTGGTCCTTGCCCTGCTCGCGCAGCTGGTCGGCGACGGAGCGGATGTCGGAAGCGGTCGAGCTGACCTGCTCGCCGGCCTGCGTCGAACGCTGGTCGACCTGGTCCTTGACCCGGCTCGCGGCCTGGCCCTTGGCCTGCTGCGCCTTCTCGGCGGCCTTCTCTTTGGCCTGCTCCGTGCTGGAGTTCGGCCCGTTCGCCGAGGTGGTTCCCCCAAGAGTGCTCATGATCGTCAGGGCTTGCCCAGCGATTGGTGAGGCATTCGCGGGCTGCGTCCGCCCGTCACAGGCATGACCCCCACCGAACGCCGCGTTGACGAGTGGGTAGGGCGGAAGAATGTTCCTTCGAATCGATCGTTGGCAGACGGAGCTTCCGCCTCCGTCGACGCCCGACCCCGCCGGCGCCGCGACCGTCCAGGAGTTGATGGGCGGCAAGTTCGGCGAGATGTCGACGCTGATGAACTACACGTTCCAGTCGTTCAACTACCGCTTCCGCCAGGGCACGCGGCCGTTCTACGACCTGATCGCGAACATCGCCGCGGAGGAGTTCGGCCACATCGAGCTCGTCGCCGCGACGATCAACACGATGCTCACGGGCGTCGACATCCGCGACGTCGACAGCGAGGCCTACAAGCACCACTACAACTTCGGCGGCAAGGGCGCGCTGCCCGCCGACTCCCATGGTGCGCCGTGGAACGGCACGTACGTGCACTCCTCGGGCGATCTCGTCGAGGACCTCACGCACAACTACTTCCTGGAGACGGGTGCCCGCTCGGGCAAGCTGCGCGTCTATGAGATGTGCGACCACCCGGCCGCCCGTGCGCTGACCGGCTACCTGCTCGTCCGCGGCGGCGTCCACCAGGTCGCCTACGCGCGCGCGCTCGAGAAGCTGACCGGCGCGAACATGTCCAAGCTGTTCCCGACGCCGCGCATCGAGACGGCGAAGATCCCGGAGTGCGCTCCGCACCTCGAGGCCGGTGAACACCTCAAGCTGTACCGCTTCTCGCCCGAGGACTACCGCGAGATCGTGGCCGTGTTCAACGGCCCGCACCCGGAGACGGGCGAGGACCTGCAGGTCATCGACCACGCTCCGGAGGGCTTCCCGCCGCAGGATCTGCCGCCGGAGACCGACGTCTTCGCGCCGGACTACGCGCCGGAGGAGATCGCCGAGATCGCCCAGAAGCTGCGCAAGGCCGCCGGCCTGCCGGACAAGGTCACCGGCGTCGTCGCCAACGACGGCAACGGGGGCGTAGTGTCCAAGGTCAAGGACGCACTGTCCTAATCAGGAGTCGAAGCCGAGCCCGAGGCGGTCGAGCGTTCGCAACCAGAGCCCCCTGCGGCCCTGGTTGCGGTCGGCCGCCGCGAGCCGGTTGCGCGTGAGCTGGACGACGGCGTAGCGCAGCGGCTCGGGCGGGAACGGCACCGGCTTGGTGCGGACGTAGCGCGTGCGCGTGGCGTCCGTGTCCCTGCCGTCGAGCAGGTCGACGGCGGTGCGCCCGCCGAAGCGCGTCGCCGCCACGCCCAGCCCCGTGTATCCGGTCGCGTAGGCGAGCCGGCCCCCGTGGCTGGTGCCGAAGAACACGCTGAAGCGGCTGCTCGTGTCGATCGCGCCGCCCCAGCGGTGGGTGAAGCGCGTGCCCTCGAGTTGCGGGAACGTGTGGAAGAAGTGCTGGGCGAGCTTGGCGAACGTCGCGTCGTGATCGTCGTAGCGCGCGCCGACGGGGCCCTTGTACCGGTAGACGGCGTCCCATCCGCCGTAGAGGATGCGGCCATCGGTGGTCGGACGGTAATAGTGGAACTGGTTGCCGCCGTCCCCGATGCCCTGCCGGTTCTGCCATCCGACCTTGTCCATGTCGATCGGCTCGGTCATGAGGGCGTAGTCGTACACCGGCACGACGTAGTGCTTGATGGTGTTGATCAGCGGCGGATAGGCGCTCGTGGCGAGCAGGACCCGGTCGGCTCTGACGCGTCCCTGCGGCGTGATCACCGTCAGCTCGTCCGTCACATGCTCGACCGACGAATACTCGTATAGGCGCACGCCTTTACGTACGGCGACATCTTTCAAACCGTGGGCGAGCTTGCCGGGGTCGAGGATTCCGGCACCGGTGTGATCCCACACGCCGCCGAGATA
The DNA here is from genome assembly GCF_003344625.1 of Solirubrobacter deserti. Taxonomy (GTDB): domain Bacteria; phylum Actinomycetota; class Thermoleophilia; order Solirubrobacterales; family Solirubrobacteraceae; genus Solirubrobacter; species Solirubrobacter deserti. Next base: position 423,623 of record NZ_QPKJ02000002.1, read on the forward strand.
CGTGGGTGAATTCACCTGTCCGCACATGGCGGTCTGGTCGAGGAGGGTGACCTCGTGCCCGAAACGGGTGAGCTGCTCGGCTTCCTCTTGCAGCCACGGAAGTTGATGTTCGTCCGTGAGCGCCAGCAGCTCGCCGGTGAGCTGGAAGTCACAGTCGATTCCGTAGTGAGCGAGGTCGCGTTGGATGCCCTCGAAGTTCTCCAGCGCGAGCCGCTCGAGCGTCGGCATCTCGTCGGCGAACCGCGCGAGGCCGTTCTCGATGCCGTGGGTGAGCGAGGCGACCGCGAAGCCACCGTTGCGGCCGCTCGCGCCGAACCCGGCGGTCTCGGCCTCGAGGATCACCACGTCTTTGCCCTGCTCGGCGGCGTACAGCGCCGCCCACAGGCCGGTGAAACCGGCGCCGACGATGCACAGGTCGGCGGTGATGTCCTCGGTCAGCGCCGGCGAAGGGTCCTTCGGCTCGCGGAGCCAGAAGGGGCGCGGCTCGGCGTCGGCGTAGCTGGCGCGGTGCTCGCGCGTCGGTGGGGTGGTCGGCCACGGCATGGCTTCAGCGCAGGGCTTCCGCCAGCTGAAGCAGTTGCAGCTCGCCTCGGTGGCGACCGACGAGCTGCAGGCCGACCGGCAGGCCCGCGGCGGTGATGCCGGCGGGCACGGAGAGGGCCGGGTGGGCGGTGACCGTGATGCGGCTGCACGAGCGGAACCACTCGAGGTAGCTGCCGAGCTGGACGCCCGCGATCTCGGTCGGGTACTCGAGGTCGACGCTGAACGGTGGCAGCTGCGTCGTGGGCGCGGCGAGCACGTCGTAGCGGGTGAGGAACTCGCGCATGCGCGTGAACAGCTCGCCGCGGTGGGCGATCGCGTTGCCGATGCGGGTCGCGTCGAGCTGCTGGCCGAAGCGGATGTTCTCGCGCAGCGTGGGCTTGACGTCGTCGGCGATCGACGCGAACGCGGCGGCGAACTTGACGCCGCGCAGCACCTCGAAGCACTCGTCGGCGCCGGTGAAGTCCGGCTCGTCGTCGATGACGGTGCAGCCGAGAGCCTCAAGCGCCGCGCGGGCGTGCTCGAGCACGGCCGTGACCTCGGCGTCGACGGGCAGGCCGCCGAGATCGCGGCTCCAGGCGATGCGGAGCGTGCTCGGGTCGGTACGCAGGTCGCCCGGGGTGGGCCACGGCTCCTGGATGGAGAACGGATCGCGCGGGTCCGGGCCCGCGAGGGCGGAGAACAGGAGGGCGACGTCAGCGGGGGTGCGGGCGATCGTGCCGAGCACGGGGAGCGGGTCGAACGGGTCGCCCGGGCCGTGGTCCGGGATTCGGCCGGGCGTCGGGCGCAGGCCGTAGAGGCCGCAGAACGCCGCGGGGTTGCGGACGCTCGCGCCGAGGTCTGAGCCGTCGGCGAACGGGATCATGTTGGCCGCGACGGCCGCGGCCGCGCCGCCGCTGGAGCCGCCGGGCGTCTTGGTCAGGTCGTGCGGATTGCGCGTGGCGCCGAAGAGCGGGTTGAAGGTCTGGCTGCCCGCGCCGAACTCCGGCGTGTTCGTCTTGCCGACGATGATCGCCCCGGCCTGCTTGAGCCGTTCCACCAGCAGGGAGTCGGTGGCCGGGACGTGGTCCTTGAACAGCGGCGACCCGTAGGTCGTTCGCAGGCCGGCGGTGTCCTCGAGGTCCTTGACCGCGATCGGCAGGCCCTGGAGCGGGCCGGGCGGCGCTTGATCGGCCGCGGCGAGCGCCCGTTCGGGGTCCTCGAGGGTGACGATCGCGTTGACCTGCGGGTTCATCTCCTCGATGCGCTCCAGGTGTGACGCGACCACCTCGCGCGGGGTCACTTCACGGGCGCGGATCGCGGCGGCGAGCTCCGTCGCGGTGCGGTGCCACATCGCGCCGAGTCTATTAGCGTGCCGGGCGATGCCCGCCTTCACCCACGAGCTGCGTGTCCGCTACGGCGAGTGCGATCCGCAGGGAATCGTCTTCAACGCGAACTACCTGGCGTACTTCGACCACACGGTGTCGGAGTTGTGGCGGGAGACCATGGGGTCCTGGAACGAGATGGTCGCGAAGGGCGTCGAGGCGGTGGTGGGGGAGGCGAACGTGAAGTTCCGCGCTCCGGCGCGCTTCGAGGACGTCGTGGTGGTGAGCGCTTCAGTCGTGCACCTCGGCACGACGTCGATGAAGCTCGAGCTGCTCATCCACCGCGGCGAGGAGCTGCTGATCGAGGGCTGGCTGCGCCACGTGTTCGTCGACGCGAAGACGTGGGTGAAGACGCCGATCCCGGAGTGGGTCCGGGCGGCGCTGGCGCCCTACACCGCGATCGCCGACGCGGGCGCGTAGACGGGCGCGAACCGCAGCTGCGACACGTCCGCGGCCTGCTCGCGTGTGAGGAACTCGACGGTCGCCCAGCCTTCTTCGTGCAGCCCGCCGTCGGCGAGCAGCTGCTGCCAGTCCGCCACCTGGCGGTCCATCTCGGCCTGCGAGACGGTCCGCCCGCGGGCGCGCTGACCCGCTTCGGCGGCCTCGCGGTCGGCGTGCATGAGGATGATGTGCGCCGGTCGGCCGCGGAGCTTGGCGAGCGCGAGGATCGTGCGGCGGGCGACGGTCTTCGTCCCGCGCGAGTGGATCACGGCGGGCTTGTTGAGCGCGATCGCCGCCGCGATCCGCGCGTAGTGGCCGAGATACAACAGCGGCCCGCGCCGCGTGCGGTCGTCGGTGTCGACGACCCTCGCCTGCTCACGGTCCACCGCGCGCCGCAGCAACGTCGTCTTCCCCGCCCCGGGAACGCCGGCCACGACGATCACGGAATCTGCGGGGAAGGTGAGGTCCATGGCCCCCATTGTGGGGGCCATGCATAACGGCCAGCTTTAGCGCAGGCGACGAACGATAAAGAACAGCACCGCTGCGGCCGTCGCCGCGATCGCGATCTTCGCGGGCTGCCGCTTGACGCGCTCGAGCGCCCCCGACGGGCTGGATCCCGCTTCCCCGCCGAGCCCGGGCTTCGAGGACGGCCAGCCCGAATCGCTGCCGGGCGCGGAGCCGCCCGTGGTCGTGGCTCCGTGCGGCGACGCGCTCGGCCCATCGGGCAGCTCGTCCGGGGTCACCGCCGGCGCGGGCGGGTCGACCGTCCCGGCGTGGGGCGACAGCGCGGACGCCGAGCTCTCATCCTCACGCCCCGACGTGTCGTCGGCCTCGGGCGTGTCCGCGGTCACCGGCGGCGCCGGTACATCCGCGCCGATCGACGTGGCGGGCGGCGTCAGCGAGGATGGGCCGTCGGTGGGCGGCGCCAGTGCCGGCGGCTCCTCGGCGCGCTCGATCCGCGGGGTCTCCGCTTCGAACGTGCTCGTCGTCGGCGCCTCGAAGCGCTCGGTCGTGTCGTCGGTGAGGAACGCCGCGGCGGGATCTTCGTCGCGCGCCGGCGAGTCCGGCGTGTCGCTGGTGGGCGGCTCGGAGCGCTCGGTGGTGTCGTCGCTGAGGAACGCGGCGGCCGGATCGGACGCGACCTGCGAGGTCGGCGGCTCGTCGCTCTCGCCCGTGGTGGTCGGCGTGACGGCACCGAACGGCGCGGTCTCGTACTCGCCGGCGCGATCGGACGCGGCCGGCGGCTCCGCCGGGATGTGCGCGGCCTCGAGCTCAGCGGGGGAAGGCGGCTCGGCGGGCGGCGGCGCGTCGATCGTCGGCTCCGGCGCGGGGCTCGCCGCGCTGGTGCCGGCGGCGTCTTCGGCGCCCCAGGCCGTCGGCGGGGCCGACTCGGCCGTCCCGCTCGGGGCGCGCTCGGGGTCCGCAGCGGGCGTCGCGTCCGCGCTCGGCCCGGCCTGGCCGGACGTGAACGGCGACTCGTCCGCTTCGCCCGAGTAGCTCGAGAAGGTCGCGTCGTCGCCGCGGCGCCACGGCGGCGTATTCGTGTCCGTGCCGCCGCTGGTCGGCGGCGGCGAGAAGACGGCGGGCCGGTCCGCGTCGGCGGCCGGCGAGGTGGTCTCGCTGTCGGTGTCGGCGGACAACGAGTACGCGGCAGGGCGATCGATGTCGGCAGCCGTGGTGGGGCGGTCCGTGTCGGTGGCCGGCGGGGTCGCGTCGCGGTCGTCGTCGGCCAACGAGTACGCCGCGGACCGGTCCGTGTCTGCGCCCGTGGTGGGCGGGGGCGAGGACGTGGCGGCGCGATCCGGGTCGGCGCCCGTGGTGGGCGGCGAGGACGTGGCCGCGCGATCCGTGTCGCTGCCGCCGGTCGTCGGCGGCGGCGAGAAGACGGCGGGTCGGTCGGCGTCCGCCGCCGGCACGGCGGGGCGGTCCGAACTCGGTGGGGCGGGGTCGCTCGAGGTCGGGCTACCGCCGCGGGCCTGCCAGGACGGGCCGGGTTCGTCGGCGTCGCCGCCCCAGCCGGTCGGGGTGGGCGCGGACGCGTCCGGGTCCGGAAGGCCGCTGCCGGAGTCGTGCTCGGAGTAGCCGAGCCCGTAGTGCGCGTAGAGGCGGCGCTCCTCGGCCTGGTCGATCCGGGGTTCGGCGCCGATGCCGGGGGCGGCCTTGACCTTCTCGGCGGTGTGGGCGACGCGGATCGACGAGGACTCGACGTCCGCGTTCGCCAGCGGCACGAAGCGGGCTTCGGAGTCGTCGATGTCCACGAGCACCCACTCGGGGCGGCCGGTCTCGCGGTCGAGGTAGATCTCGCGAACACTGCCGAGCCGCTGCCCGCCCGAATCAAGGACGTCGCGGCCAGGCCATTCGCTGTAATCGCCGAACTGGGACTGGGTGGGCAGCTGAGCCATAAAGAAGCTGTGCCCGTCAGAGGCTACGCCCATTCCTCCGGTAGGGTCGCGCGGTCATGACCGACCCCCGCACGCTGCTCGAGCGGCACCGGCCGCGTCTTGTCTATGACGCGCAGGAGGAGTACTTCGCGGACTCCGCGGCGATCTGGACGGACTCGCCGACCAACGTCCTGCGGCGCGCGGACGGGACGCCGATCGCCAAGCCGCCGACGCTCTCGCTCGACTACCTCGGCACCTACCAGGCTCAGCGCGGCGACGTCATCGGCGACACGAAGCGCGACTACGAGGAGACGGCGGCCAAGCTGCACGCGAACCCGCGCTACGCGAACCGCGTCTACGGCCACGCGCGGCGCGATCGCAACGGCAAGCTGTGGCTCCAGTACTGGCTCTTCTACTACTACAACCACTTCCGCATCCTCGGTTCCCTGGTCTCGGGCGGCAAGCACGAGGGCGACTGGGAACTGATCCAGATCGAGCTCGACGAAGACGAGCGCCCGCTGCGCGCCGTTCTCAGCCAGCACCGGGAGGCCGAGGTCCAGCCCTGGAGCGAGGTCCGCACGCACGGCCCGCGCCCGCTGATCTACATCGCCCGCGGCTCGCACGCGAACTACTTCGGCGCCGGGACGCACTGGACCGGCCACTGGGTCGACCGTGCCGACGGCAAGGGGCCGCGCATCGACCCGACGCTCGAGATCGTCGAGACCGACAAGCCGAAGTGGCTGCTCTGGCCCGGCCGCTGGGGTGACACCACCGCCGGCGGACCGGTCGACGCCAACAGCCCGACCAGCCCGGGCTCGCGCCGCCACTGGAAGGACCCGCTCGAGCTGATCGAACGCGCCACGCCGACCAAGAAGGCGCCGCAGACCCCGGCGCCGACCGCCAAGGTCACGCGCGCGGCCGACAAGCACGTGGTCCGCTTCGAGGCGCCGCCGGAAGCGACGGAGCTCGTCGTCGCCACGCGCCCTCGCGGCACCGGCGCACCCGCGCAGGTCAATACGTTCAAAATCGACCGTACAAACGGGCAGGTCGAGGTCCCCGCCCAGAGTGACGACGACGAGGTCTGGACCTCCGCCGTCGCGCCCGGGCAGGGAGCATCCGAGACCGTCTAGCCCGTGTTCCGCATGCCGGCCGCGATACCCGTGATCGTGGCGAGCAGCGGCGGCCGGGCCTCGTCGCGCCCCGCCCGCAGGCGCCGCAGCAGCTCCACCTGCAGGTGCGAGAGCGGATCGATCCACGGGTTGCGGTGTTCGAGCCGCGCCTGCAGCGCCGGCGTCTGCTCCAGCAGCCGCTCCTGCCCGGTGATCGCGAGCACGCGCTCGACGACGCTCTCGTGCTCGGCCTTCAGGTCGTCCCAGAAACGCTCGGCGATCTCATCGTCGACCAGCGACAGGTAGCGCTCGGCGACGCCCAGATCGGTCTTGAACAGCGCCATCTCCAGGGTCCCGATCAGCCCCGTGAAGAACGGCCAGTCCCGCCACATCTCGCGCTGCATCTCCAACTCACCCGAGCTGAGCGACGTGCCCGCCCCGTACCACGACGGCAGCAGCACGCGGTTCTGCATCCACGCGAACACCCACGGGATCGCCCGCAGCGACTCGACCGCGTTCGACTTCTTGCGCGACGGCGGCCGCGAGCCGATGTTCAGCTGCGAGAGCTCCGCGATCGGCGCGATCTGGTTGAAGAAGCGCAGGAACTCCGGGTCGTCGTAGACGAGCCCGCGGTAGCGCTCGCGCGAGACGAGGGACAGCCGCGCCATCTCCTCGCGCCATTCGGGCTTGATCGGCGGGTTCGGCAGGGCGCTCGCCAGCAGGACGGCCGACACCGTCTGCTCCAGGGACCGCTGCGCGAGCTCCTCGTCCGCGTAGCGCGCCGCGATCGTCTCGCCCTGCTCGGTGATGCGGATGCGCCCTTCGACCGTGCCCTCCGGCTGGGCCAGGATGGCGCGATAGGTGCGCCCGCCACCGCGCGACGGTGAGCCCCCGCGGCCGTGGAAGAGCTCCAGCTGCAGGTCGAGCTCCTTCGCCTGCGCCGCAAGCCGCTCCTGCGCCTCGTACAGCGCCCACGTGGACGCGACGTAGCCCGTGTCCTTGCCCGAGTCCGAGTAGCCGACCATGACCGTCTGGCGATTGGCCTGCGTGCGCAGGTGCGTCAGGTACGGCTCGATCGCGTACAGCGCGGCCATCGTCGCCGGCGCCTCCTCGAGCGCCTGGCGCGTCTCGAACAGCGGCACCATCCGCAGCGAGGTCGCCCGCGCCCGCTGCGCCAGCCAGTGCGCGGCGAGCACATCGGACGGCCGCTCGGTCATCGAGATCACGAACGCCGGAACGGTCTGCGGCCCGTACGCCTCGGCGCTGAGTGCCACCGTGTCCAGCACCCGCAGCAGCTCGCCCGGCTCGCCGCCCGGATCGTGCGTGATCCCGCGCCGGCCCGAGACCAGCGCCTCGGTCAGCAGCGCCTGGCGACCGGCCTCGTCCGCGTCGGCGAAGCCGGGCAGCAGCGCGCCGGTCGCCTCGCGCACGACGTTCGCGCCCTGGCGGATGTCGATCCCGGCCAGGTGGAAGCCGAACACCTCGACCTGCCACAGCAGCCGCCGGATCGAGCCCGTCGCCACGTGGCGGGAGTTCACGTGCGCGAGCACGAGCCGCAGGTCGTTGGCGAGCGCCTGCGCGTCGGCGTAGCCGGGCTCACGCCCGCGCGGCGTCAGCGTGTTGCCGAGCCGGTGGTGCACGAAGCCGAGCTTGGTGCGCAGCGGCTCCCACTCGCGGTGCGGACGCTTGAGCACGGCCGCCGTCGGCAGCTCCTCGGCGTCCCGCGCCAGCGAGTCCTCGAGCTCCTGGGAGACCGGCACGCGCAGCGACGAGTGCGAGAACGTCTGCGCGAGCTTGTCCACCCGCGCCCGCAGCAGCCGCAGGGCCGTGGAGCGGTGCAGCGCGAGCGCGCTCGTGAGCGTGTCGGCGCCGACCTCCGGGTGGCCGTCCATGTCGCCGCCGGTCCAGGAGCCGTACGAGAGCACGGGCTGGACGAGCCGGACGCCGAGCTCGTGCTCGATCTCGTCCAGCACGGCCGGGATGGCGTCGAACAGCACCGCCTCGAAGAAGAACAGGTTGCGCCGGACCTCGTCCTCGACCTTGGGCCGCACGCGCCGCAGCTCGTCGGTCTGCCACCAGATCGTGAGGTCCTCGCGCAGCTCGCTCAGCAGCTGGCGGCGGCGGCCGTGGCCGGTGCGCGGGTCGTCGAGCTTGTCCAGCAGCGCCGCGACGTCCCACTGGTGGTCGAGCACCGAGCGCCGCGTGGCCTCCGTCGGGTGCGCGGTGAGCACGTGCTCGATCTGCAGCTGGGCCATCAGCGGCCCGATGTCGATCTGGCGGTCGCGCAGGATCTGCGCCGTCTCGGCCAGCGACTCACGCTGGATCGCGCCCGTCTGGTCGTACTGGCGCCGGCGCCGCGCGCGCTCGCGCTCCTCGGCGATGTTCGCGAGCTGGAGCTCGAGCGAGCACGCGCGGATGATCGGCTCCACGGACTCGTCCGGTACGCCGCGCAGGTACGCCACCAGGCGCTCTGAAGCGCCCTCGTCACCCGCCCGCACGGCGGCGGCGGTCTTGAAGAGCCACTGCAGGCGGGACGCGAACACGCGTCCGGCCTGCTCCTCGAGCACGCTTTTGAGGGCGTCCGAGAGGAGCGCCGTGTCCTGGGCAAGGCCATCCGTCGCCTGCGCGGGCGCAGGGCTGGGCACATCGAGCCGCGTCATGTGTCCGAAAGGCTACGAGACCATGCCCGCGGCGACCGTGTCCAAGCTGGACTCGTCGACGAGGATGAACGCGCCGGTCGCGTGGCAGCGCGCGTAGGCATCCGCCGCGATCTCACCGCCAAGGCGAATCTTGACGTGAGCGATGTCGTTCAGCCGCAGTTCCTCGGCACCGGGCCACTCGAGCGACTCGAAGTCGATCCGGCCGTCGACACTGTCGAGCTTGGCCGGGACCGAGCGCGTCCCGTGCTTGAGCTGGAAGCGGTCGCCGGGCCGCGCCGGGCGGTCGCCGAGCCAGCAGACGGTCGCCGTGAGCTCGCGGGTGGGGGAGGGGGCGTCGTCCGCAGCGGCGATCAGCTCGCCGCGCGCGAGGTCGACCTCGTCCTCCAGCCGGACGGAGACGGAGAGCGGCGCGTCCACGACCTCGGCGAGCCCGTCGGCGTCGCGCACCTCGGCCACCCGCGTGCGCGTCCCGGACGGCAGCACGACGACCTCGTCGCCGGCCTTCAGCGACCCCGCGGCGAGCCGGCCCGCGGCCCAGCGCGTGCCGCCTTCGCCGCGCAGCACCAGCTGCACCGGTAGCCGCGCGCCGTGCACGGCCGGCGGCTCGACCGGCACCGTCTCCAGCCGCTCGAGCAGCGGCGGCCCGTCGTACCAGGGCATCTGCGCGGAGCGCTCGACGACGTTGTCGCCCTTGAGGGCGCTGATCGGGATGAAATCCGTCTTGTGCAGGCCGATCGCGGCGCCGAGCTCGATCACGTCGCGCACGATGCCGTCAAAGACGTCCTCGGCGTAGCCGACGAGGTCCATCTTGTTGACGGCGACGATCACGTGCTCGACCTCGAGCAGCGCGGCGATCGCAGCGTGGCGGCGGCTCTGCTCGGTCAGGCCCTGGCGGGCGTCGACGAGGAGCAGCGCCAGATCGGCCGTGGACGCGCCCGTGACCATGTTGCGCGTGTACTGGGCGTGGCCGGGGCAGTCGGCGAGGATGAAGCGCCGGCGCGGTGTCGCGAACGAGCGGTAGGCGACGTCGATCGTGATGCCCTGCTCGCGCTCGGCCCGCAGGCCGTCGGTGAGCAGCGCCAGGTCCAGCCCGTCGACGGACCGCTCCTCGACATGGGCCAGCTGGTCGGCCAGGACCGCCTTGGAGTCGTACAGCAGCCGGCCGATCAGCGTCGATTTGCCGTCGTCGACCGAGCCCGCGGTCGCGAGTCGCAGGAGGTCCATGGCTAGAAGTACCCCTCGCGCTTGCGGTCTTCCATGGCGGCCTCGGTGGCGCGATCGTCGGCGCGGGTCTCGCCGCGCTCGGTGATGTTGGTCGCCGCGATCTCGGCCACCACGTCGGGCAGCGTGCCCGCCGTGGACCGCACGGCGCCCGTGCAGCTCATGTCGCCGACCGTGCGGTAGCGGACCGAGGCCGTGAACGGCTCCTCGCCGTCCATCAGCGTGATGAAGTCGCTCGTCGCGTACAGCATCCCGTCGCGCTCGAAGACCTCGCGCTCGTGCGCCATGTAGATCGACGGCAGCTCGAGCTCCTCCTGAGCGATGTACTGCCAGACGTCGAGCTCGGTCCAGTTGGAGATCGGGAACGCGCGCAGGTGCTCGCCGGGGCGGACGCGGGCGTTGTAGAGGTCCCACAGCTCCGGGCGCTGGCGGCGTGGGTCCCACTGGCCGAAGTCGTCGCGCAGTGACAGAACGCGCTCCTTCGCCCGCGAGCGCTCCTCGTCGCGGCGCGCGCCGCCGAAGCAGGCGTCCAGGCGGTGCTCGGCGATCGCGTCCAGCAGCGTGACCGTCTGCAGGCGGTTGCGTGAGGCCCTCGGGCCGGTCTCCTCGCGCACGCGCCCGTCGTCGATGGACTTCTGCACCGAGCCGACCAGCAATGTCAGGTCGCTCTCCTGCACGAGCTTGTCGCGGAAGGCGATGACCTCGGGAAAGTTGTGGCCCGTGTCGATGTGCAGCAGCGGGAACGGGACCTTGCCCGGCGCGAAGGCCTTCTGGGCGAGCCGGACGAGCACGATCGAGTCCTTGCCGCCGCTGAACAGCAGCGCGGGGCGCTCACGCTCGGCCGCGACCTCGCGGATGACGTGGATCGCTTCGGCCTCGAGCGCCCGCAGGTGCGAGAGCGCGGGAGTGGAGATGGCGGTCATACGTGCAGCCCACATTCGGTCTTGGCGAGGCCGGCCCACCGTCCCTCACGGCCGGAGCCGGGGTTGGTGCACGGCGCGCAGCCGATCGACGAGTACCCCTGATCGTGGAGCGGGTGGTACGGGAGATCGCGTTCGAAGATCCGGTTCCAAAGATCCTTCTCGGTCCATTCGACCAGCGGGTTGTACTTCCAGAGTCCCCGTTTGTCGTCGAACTCGATCGTCTGCGCGTTCGCGCGTGTCGGCGACTGCTCGCGCCGGATGCCGGTGATCCAGGCGTCCGCGCCGTCCAGCGCGCGCTCGAGCGCCGCGACCTTGCGGTCGCCGCAGCACTGCTCGGGCCCGGTCCAGGCGCCGCGCGCCTCCTCGATCTGGACGTCGATGCCGTAGCGCTCCTCGAACGCCCGCCAGGTCGCCAGCGTCTCGGGGAACAGGACGCCGGTGTCGATCGTGACGATCCGCGCGTCCGGCTTGATGCGTACGAGCTCGTCGACCAGGATCGACTCCTCCTTCTGGAAGGAGCAGAGCAGCACGAGGCGGTCGCCGTGGCGCTCCACGGCTTCCGTCAGCACCTCGGCGATCGTGCTCATGCGACCGGTTCTTCGACCGGGGTCAGCTCGTCCGTCCACCACTGCGGTTCGGTGCGCGCCGCGAAGTCGCGGAACGTCTCGCCTTCGGCGTGGTGGGTCTCGTAGAGGGTGAAGATCCGCAGCAGGGTGTCGTTGAGCTCCCAGTTCGGGACCTTCTTGATCACGACGTCGCCGAACTTCGGGTTCTCGCCCAGGTGGCCGCCGATGCGGATGTCCATCGCCTCGACGAACTCGCCGTCGACCTTCTTGAGGACGCCCTCGATCCCGACATCGGCGATCTGGTGCTGGGCGCAGCTGGACGAGCAGCCCGCGAAGTGCAGGCGGAAGTCCTCGCCGTGGCCGTTCGGGCGCACGTGCTCGTCCAGGAACTTGGCGATCTCGACCGCTCGGCCCTTGGTGTGGACCTTGGCCAGGCCGCAGAACTCCTTGCCCGTGCACGTCTGCAGGCCGCGCTGGAACAGCGTCGGCGTGGGGGTGAGCTCCTGAACGAGCGGCTCGAGCAGCAGCGCGTCCACGTTCTCGGCCGGAATCCACGGCAGCAGGACGTTCTGCTGGTGGGTGAGGCGCAGCGCGTCGTCCTCGCGGGCGCCGTGCTTGCGGGCCAGGTCGCCGAGGCCCTGCAGCTGGCTGGCCTTCAGGCGGCCGACCGGGACGACCATGCCGACCGTGCGGTAGGCGTCGTCGGCCTGGGGGAGGACGCCGATGTGGTCGTCGCCGTTGAGGCCCGGCGCCTTCTGGACGCCGGGGCGCAGCGGGCGGCCGACGCGGCGCTCGAGCTCCTCGCGCAGCGCCTCAGGGCCGACGCGGTCGACGAGGAACTTCAGGCGGGCCTTGCCGCGCGCCTTCCGGTTCTCCTCGGCGTCGCGGAAGATGCCGGTCATCGCCGCGATGACCTCGGGGCACTCCTCGGGGGTGAGGAAGACGTCCATCCAGCGGGCGAAGCGCGGCTGGGTGGAGAGGCCGCCGCCGACGCGCAGGTTGAAGCCGCGCGTGCCGTCCTCGGCGATCGCGCCCGACAGCGCGATGTCGTTGATCAGGCCGCGGGCGCAGTCCTCGGCGCAGCCGGTGACGCTGATCTTGTACTTGCGCGGCAGGTTCGAGTAGAGCTTGTTGTCGAGGAAGTACTCGTGGATGGCTTCCGACGTGGCGTAGCCGTCGACGATCTCCTCGTGGCCGAGGCCGGCGAGCGTGCAGCCGACGACGTTGCGCGTGATGTCGCCGCAGGCGCCGGATGACGTGAGCCCGACGCGCTCCAGGCGAGCGAAGATCTCCGGGATGTGCTCGAGCCGGATCCAGTGGATCTGGAAGCACTGGCGCGTGGTGCAGTCGATGATCCCGCGCCCGAACTCCTCGGCGATGCCGGCCATCGTCTCGACCTGGTCGAGCGTGAGCTTGCCCTGGATGACCTTGGTCCGGAGCATGAAGTGGCCGTCGCCGGTGTTGTGCGCGTACAGCCCGTACCACTTGAGCAGGCCGACGTGGTCGGGGCTCAGGGTCTCCCACCCCTCGCGCGCGGCGCGGAGCAGTTCCGGCAGGACGTCGAGGCCGTCGGTTTCGGCCTTTATGCGTTCGATCTTGCTCATGGGGTCCCATGACCGTACCGGCCGAACGCGTTATTCACAAGTAACCGGATCAGGTTTCGGGTGAATCTAATCCGATCGCTTTTGTGGAGATTACACGAGGTCGTCCTCGGGGGCGAGCCCGGGTCGTCTTTGCGGCGGATCACAGATCGTCAGGCGGGCCGACGACACGCGACGCCGTGTCCCGGAGCCTTGTCGCTCCCTCCCCAGCGACTCAAGGACTTCGGAATGGCTCTCAGTGGACAGATCATCGACAACCCGGTCAGCGGCGAGCGGATCACGTTCATCAAGACCGCGGCGGACACCGGCGGCGAGCGGCTCGAGTTCGAGCTCGAGCTGGCGGCCGACGGGCGCGTGCCCGGCGCCCACGTCCACCCCGAGCAGGAGGAGCGCTTCCACGTGCTCGAGGGGACGATGACGTTCCGCCTCGGGCTGCGGAAGATCGTGGCCGAGGCGGGCGAGACCGTGGTCGTGCCGGCGGGCCGGGTGCACAAGTTCACCAACGGCGGCGACGGCGTCGCGCGGGCGCGCGTCGAGGTCGTGCCCGCGCTGGACATGGAGGACCTGCTGACGACCACGACCGAGCTCGCCCTCGAAGGCCGCGTCTGGCGGTCGGGCATGCCGAAGCCGCTGCACCTGGCGCTGTTCGTGTCGCGCTTCCGGCGCGAGGTGCGCGCGCCGTTCCCGCCCGCGTGGATGGTCCGCGCGCTGCTGTCGCCCCTGGCCGCCCTCGCCCGTGCCCGCGGACATCACGCGCGCTACGCCATGGCATAGTTCTCGCGCTGTGGCGCTGATCGCGTCGACCCGCGAGCGCCCGTTCGACCCGTCCGAGTCGTTCGCGTTCGCCTTGGACGGCTCCGGCCGCTTGACGGCGCTCGACCCGGTCTTCGCCCGGCTAAGCGGCGCGGCGGTCGGCGACGCGTTCGACGCGCTACGCCACCCGGACATCCCGTACGCCGTGCTGCGCGCGCTCTTCGGGCGCGTCGGCGTGGCGCCGCTGCGGCTCGTCGCCGACGACGGTGCGTGGTTTCGCGCGCTGATCGTCGCGGCGCCGGCCGCGGGCGGCTGGGTGGCGGTCGGCGTCAAGCCCACGCTGCCCGAGCCCGAGCTGGTGGGCGCGCTCCGCGCCGCGGAGCTGGCGGGCGAGGACGTGGCGCCGCTGCTCGACGAGTACGCGCGGGCGATGCAGGCCGCCCTGGTGGCCGAAGTGGCCGCGCGCGACCCGCGCCCGCCCACCCGCGACGCCCGGCCCGCCCACGGCGGTTCGCCGCCCGCTCCCGGCCGGCCCGCCCACGGCGGCTCGCCGCCCGCCGGCGGCTCGCCGCCCGGCCCCGACCCGCGGGTCTCGGCGGCCGTCGCCGCGCTGCTTCACGCCCTCGCGGGGCGACTGGCCGCGCACGGCTCGCTCGCGGACGCGCTGCGGCGCAGCTCCGGGTTCGTCGAGGAGCTGGCGGAGTCGATCCGGCTGTTCTCGCTCAACGCGATCCTCGCCGCGCACCGGGTGCGGGACGCGGCCGCGATCGGCGCCGTGGCGGGGTTGATGAAGACGCGCTCGGACGCGGCCGGGCCGGACATCCTCGCGCTCGGGGGCGAGATCGAGCAGGCTGCGGCGGCGCTCGAGGCCGCGAGCGTGCGGGTCGCCGCGGGCCTGCTGCAGGCGGAGGCGCTGCCGGCCGCGCCGTTCGTCGCGGAGCCGCTGGCGAACACCCTCGACGCCGTCGCCGACGGGGCGGCCGCGCTCGACGCGGCGCTCGGTGCCCTGGCGGCGCGGTCGCACGCGGTCGAGGAGCACCTCAAGACGCTGCGCTTCCTCGAGTTGCAGGGCCGGATCGAGGCGGCGCGGGCCGACGACACGCAGCACGTGCGGATGCTCTTCGAGGAGATCGGCCAGCAGGTGCGCCAGGCGGGCGACGAGCTGCGCGCGTTCTCGGCGGTCGCGCTGCGGGGCGGGGACGCCGACGTGCGTGAGGCGCGCCGGCTCGCGGCGGCGTTGCGGACCTGACGGTCCGCAACGCGAACCTCGCGCGCTGGGCGAAGCTGCCAGGAGTGCCGATGCGCCCTGGAGATGACCACTGCCGAGCGACCCTTCAGCGTCGATCGAGCTGCAGGACTTCTCGGCCCCTGGGCGCGCGCGAGGACCGCGACGACGGGGCGCGGCGCGCGACTCCGGGCGCAGGTCGCTGCTGTGCGCGACGCGGCTAGTCGAACAGCGCGTCCGGCGACACGCTCAGCCGCCGGGCGGTGACGACGGGCGCGCCACGCGGGTTCAGCGGATCATCCGGCAGCCGCGTGACGTCGCAGCACCCGAGCACCTCGTCCGTGAGGAACCGCGACGCCTTGCCGTACCCGTGCGCGTCGTCGATCCCGCGCGGGCGGTGGTGGTAGCGAACCGGGACGTACATCGACAGCGTCCGCCGGGCGCGGGTCATGGCGACGTAGAGCAGGCGGCGCTCCTCGTCGATCTGCTCGCTCGTGCCCGCGGACATGCAGGCCGGGAAGTTGCCGTCGTACACGGCGAGGACGTGCACGTGGTCCCACTCCAGGCCCTTGGCGGAGTGGATGGTGGAAATCGTCAGGTAGTCCTCGTCCAGGTGCGGCGGCTGCGCGAGATCGGCGCTCGACTGCGGCGGATCCAGCACGAGCTCGGCCACGAAGTGGCGCGGGTCGTTGGCCTGGTGGGCGGCGGCGACGAGCTGGTCGAGGTCCTCGACGCGCACGGCGCCGTCCGGGTAGCGGGCCTTCACGAGCGGCGCGAGCACGTCGCGCAGGGCCTCGGCGCGCACGCCGGGACGCTGCTCGTCACGCGCGACGATGAGCGCCGCGACCAGCTCGTCCGCGCTCGCGCGGGCGCGCTCCGGGATGACCTGGCGCGCCGTGTACCACTCCGCGAGCCGGTCCGGGACCGCGGCGAGGCGCCCCTCGCCGGCCTCCTCGCGCGCGGAGGCGGAGAGGCCGCGCCGGAAGCTCGCCGCGCCTTCCTCGAGCTCCGCCTCGGGATCCGCCGGCTCGGCGCCCGCCATCAACCCGATCGCCTTGCGCGCGCTCGCCGGGCCGAGCCCTTCGACCAGCTGCAGCACGCGGAACCACGCGATGTCGTCCGCGCCGTTGTCGGCCAGGCGCAGCAGCGCGACGAAGTCCTTGACGTGCGCGGCCTCGAGGTACTTCAGGCCGCCGTACTTGACGAACGGAATCCGCCGGCGATGCAGCTCGAGCTCCAGCAGGTCGGAGTCGTGCGAGGTGCGCATGAGCACCGCCTGCGAGCGCAGGTCCGACCCGTTCTCGCGCGCCTCCAGCACGCGCGAGGCAACCTCCTCGGCCTGCGCGCCCTCGTCGCGCAGCCACACGACCCGCGGGCGCACGCCGCCCGGACGGTCCGCCCGCAGGCGCTTGGGGAACGCGCGCGACGCCTGCGCCGCGACCGCGTTCGCCGCGTCCAGCACGGGCTGGGTGGAGCGGTAGTTGTGCTCCAGCGTGACCACGCGGGTCCCCTCGAAGTGCGACGGGAAGTCGAGGATGTGCGCGGCGCTCGCCGACCGGAAGCCGTAGATCGCCTGGAAGTCGTCGCCGACCGCCGTCACCTCGCAGCCGTAGCCGCCCAGCGCCCGCGCGAGGTCCACCTGCAGGCCGTTGACGTCTTGGTACTCGTCGATCAGGACGTGGTCGAACGACGACGCCAGCCGCGGCCCGATCACCTCGTCGCGCGCCAGCGCCCGCCACATGAGCAGCAGGTCGTCCAGGTCGATCACGCCCAGCTCGCGCTTGCGGACCGTGTACTCGCGAAACAGCGCCGAGATCGCCTCGCGGTGCTCGTCCACCCACGGGAAGTGCTCCGCGATCACGCCCGACAGCGGCGCCTGCGCGTTCACCGTGCGCGAGTAGAGGTCCAGCAGGGTGCCCTTCTTCGGGAACCGCGACCCGCGCGCCGACCCGTGCCCGGCCTCGACGCGCAGCAGGTCGAGCACATCGGCCGCATCACCGGCGTCCAGCACGCCGAACCCCGGTGGCAGGCCGAGGGCGGAAGCGTGCCGCCGCACCAAGCGGTGCGCCACCGAATGGAACGTCCCACCGAGCACGCGCGAGGAGCCCGGCACCAATGCGCGCGCCCGCTGCAGCATCTCCCGCGCGGCGCGGCGGGTGAACGTCAACAGCAGGATGCGCTCTGACGGTATGCCCTCGGACACCAGCCACGCGACGCGCGTGCACAGCGTCGTCGTCTTGCCCGTGCCCGCGCCCGCGAGGATCAGCAGCGGCCCGCCGCGGTGCGTCGCCGCCGCCCGCTGCTGCTCGTTGAGCTCGTCCAGCCAGTGCCGCTCGTTCGTTCCCGCAACCGCCGCCATTTCGGCCTCACGCTACGTGGCGGTCCGGACGACTCCATTGAAGCCCTAGCGCACATCCCCTGACCGGTAATAGGATCGTCGGCGATGGAGGCCCATGTTCGCCCGCTGAGGGCCGATGCTGCTCGTAACCGCGCCCGCGTCCTGGACGCCGCGCGGATGGCCTTCGCCGAGGCCGGGCTCGACGTGGGGGTCGAGGAGATCGCCCGCCGCGCAGGCGTCGGCAAGGGCACGCTCTACCGCCGCTTCCCGACGAAGGAGGCGCTCGTGTGCGCCATCTTCGAGGACATCCTGCTCGAGTTCGAGCGCGTCTCCGCGGAGGCGCTCGAGGGCGATCAGCCGGGGCAGGCGTTCGTGCGCTTCCTGAACACGTGCGCCGTCATGCAGGCCGACAACCAGGGCTTCTACGACGTCGTGTCCCGCGTGGGCTCCAAGGTCACCACGGCCGAGCAGAGCGCGCGCTTCCGCAAGGCCGCGGCCGGCCCGCTGGAACGCGCGCAGGCCGCCGGCGTGGTGCGAGACGATCTCGCGGCCGACGACCTGCTGCAGATCTTCCGGATGATCGGCGCGACCACCCGCGAGTTCTCCGGCGGCCAGCCCGTGGAGGACTGGCGCCGCTACCTCAGCTTGATGCTGGACGCGATGCGCCCGGCGGCGGCGACCCAGTTGCCGCCGCGACTCGACCGTTAGACCGTCACCTTGAAGTGGGCGACGAGGGCGTTGAGCTCCTCGGCCGTGCGCGCCAGGTCGTTCGCGCTCGCCGCGATCTCCTGCGTCGACGCCGACGTCTCCTGCGTGGAGGCCGACACCTGCTCGGCGGAGGCCGAGGACTCCTCGGCGACCGCTGCGACCTCGCTGACGTCGCCCTCGGCGCGGGCCGAGTCGGCGGCGATCTGCTCGACCGAGGTCGCGATCTCCGCGATCCGGTGGCCGACGCCCTCGACGGCGGCGTCGATGCGCAGGAACGCATCACGCGTCTGCTCGACGGTGTGCACGCCTTCCTCGGTGCGCGCGGCGCCGTTGGCGACGACGCCCACGACCTCGCGCGTCTGCGCCTGCATCTCGCCGATGAGGGCGGAGATCTCGGCGGCCGCGACCTGCGACTCCTCGGCCAGCTTGCGCACCTCCTCGGCGACGACCGCGAACCCGCGGCCCTGCTCGCCGGCCCGCGCGGCCTCGATGGCGGCGTTGAGCGCGAGCAGGTTGGTCTGCTCGGCCAGCGCCGTGATCGTGCTGACGATGCCGCCGATGCGCTCCGAGCGCGACGAGAGGTCCTCGATCGCCGCGCCCACCGACGCCGAGGCGGCGGCGACGGAGCGGATGGCGTCCGTGGCGGACTCGGCGGCGGCGACGCCCTCGCGGGCCATGTCGCGTGCCTCGGCGGCCGCGCGGGCCGTCTCGGAGGCCGTGCCGGAAGAGGCGGCGGCCGCGGCCGAGGCCTCCTGCACGGCGAGCCGCGTGGACTCGACCATGCGCACCTGGCGCTCGGCGCCCTGCGCGACGTCGTTGACGGCGTGGGCGATCTCGCCCGCGGCGCGGCCGGCCTCGTCCGAGGACGAAGCGACCTGCTGGGAGGCGGCGCTGACCGACTCGGCGGACTTGGTGACCTCGCCGATCAGGTTGCCGAGCTGCTCGCGCATCGCGCCGTAGGCGGAGATCGAGCGGTCGGCCTTGGCCAGCATGGCGTTGAAGGTGGTGGCGAGCTGGCCGACCTCGTCGCGCGAGGAGACGTCGATCGGCTCGGTCGTCAGCGACGCCTCGTGCGTGAAGTCACCGGCGGCGGCGGCTTCGAGGCCGCTCGTCAGCGACGTCAGGTCCTGCTCCTCGAGGCCGCGCAGACGCGCCATCAGGGCGCGCACCGGGCCGACGACGCTGCGCGTGATCAGGACCGCGATGGCGGTCGCGACCAGCAGCGCGACGATCAGGACGATCAGCAGCGTGCGCGAGGTCGAGCCGGCGCGGGCGGCGACGGCGTCGGCCGCCGCGTCGGTGCCCTTGCTGACGGTGCCCTGCAGGGTGACGATCTGCTTGGCGAGCGCGTCGGTCTGCGGGCTGATCTGCTCGACGTACAGGGTGCGCGAGCCGTCGCGCTCCTCCACGTTGTCCACCGTCTCCTGACGCGAGCGCTTGACCGCCTCGGTCACGAGGGCGCCCCACGCGGTGGAGTCCTTGAGGATCTTCGCCGCCTGATCGCCCGCGGGCGTGCCCTTCAGGAGCTCGGTGAGCGTCGTGGATTCGACGCGCGCCTCCTTGGACATCTGTTCGATGGTCGCCTGGAGCTCGTCCTGCGTCTCGAGGTCTCCGTCATAGACGTAGAGGTGCTCGACGGTCTCACGACCGACGCCCTGGAGATCCTGCGCGAGCGAGCCGGCGGCGGCCAACGAGCGGACGTCGCGGTCCGAGAGCCGCTGCGCGTCGTCACGGAACGTCCCGAACGCTTGCATTGCGGTCAGGGTGATCGCGAGCATGGCGACGGCGAGAAGTCCGAAACCGGCCCCCAGCCGGGCGGCGATCGGGAGGTTTGAGAGGCGCGACATAGTCCTGTCATCGGCCTGACGGATCGGGGCTTGATGAGGGAGATCTCATCTTTGCCGAATCTTTGCCCGCCAGATGAGCACCGCCCAATCGGCGACTGCCGACGCGAGGTGTCCGACGGGACCGGTGACCAGCCAGGCGGCAAGGCGCTCTGCCATACGCCTGCTTTGTATCGTTGACCGCCGATTTCATGGCTACCGACATCAGCACCACCCTCACCGAGCTCCCCGAGTCACGCGTTCGCGTAGACGCCGAAGTCGGCCCCGCCGAGGTCGAGCGCCGTATGACCCAGGCGGCCAAGCTCCTCGCTCGCAGCATCCGCGTCCCGGGCTTCCGCGCCGGCAAGGCCCCGGCGCCCGTCGTGATCAAGCGCGTCGGCCGGGAGGCGGTGCTCGACGAAGCGGTGCGTGAATCGCTGGGTGCGTGGTACCGCGCCGCGATCGACGACGCGCACGTGGTGCCGGTCGGCGAGCCCGAGGTGGATCTGAGCGAGCTGCCCAAGGAGGGCGAGCCGCTGAAGTTCTCGATCGAGATCGGCGTGCGCCCGAAGGCCGAGCTCGGCGAGTACAAGGGGCTCGAGGTCGCCAAGCGTGAGCCGGGCGTGCCCGACGAGCAGATCGACGAGGAGGTCGACCGCCTGCGCGAGCGCGCGGCGAAGCTCGACACCGTCGACCGCCAGGCCCAGCGCGGCGACTACGTGGTGATGGACTTCGTCGGCTCCGTCGACGGTGAGCCGTTCGCCGGCGGCGAGGGCCGCGACCAGATGATCGAGCTCGGTTCGGGCCGCCTCGTGCCCGGCTTCGAGGAGCAGCTCGAGGGCGCCGTCGGCGGCGAGGACCGCGACGTGACGATCACCTTCCCCGAGGACTATCCCGCGA
This sequence comes from Solirubrobacter deserti, assembly GCF_003344625.1. Taxonomy (GTDB): domain Bacteria; phylum Actinomycetota; class Thermoleophilia; order Solirubrobacterales; family Solirubrobacteraceae; genus Solirubrobacter; species Solirubrobacter deserti. The sequence goes on from NZ_QPKJ02000002.1 coordinate 444,176, forward strand.
CCGAGCTGGCCGGGCAGGAGGCCCTGTTCAAGGTCACCGTGCGCGAGGTCAAGGCCAAGCAGCTGCCCGCGCTCGACGACGACCTGGCCGTCGAGGCCGGCTTCGACACACTCGACGAGCTGCGCGAGGACATCCGCTCGCGCCTGTCGGAGAACGAATCCCAGCGCGCCGAGGCCGAGTTCCGCGAGGCCGCCCTGGACGCCGCCGTCGAAGCCGCCACGATCGAGGTGCCGGACGCGCTCGTCGAGGCTCGTGCGCGCGAGATGTGGGACTCCATGCTCCACTCGCTCTCGCACCAGGGCATCGACCGCGCGACCTACCTGCGCCTCTCCAACTCGACCGAGGAGGAGACGATCGAGAAGGCCAAGCCGGACGCCGACATCGCGCTGCGGCGCGAGGCCGTGCTGGCCGCGATCGTCGAGGCCGAGCAGATCGAGCCCTCCGAGGAGGAGATGCTCGAGGCCGTGTCCGAGGCCGCCGGCCCCGAGCGCGTCAAGCCCGAGAAGCTGCTGGAGCGCCTGCGCAAGAACGGGCGCCTGGACAGCCTCAAGGACGACCTGTCCCAGCGCAAGGCGTGGGACATCGTGGTGGAGTCGGCCAAGCCGGTTCCGGCCACTGCGTCAGATTCCTGATCACACAACGCTCACATCCTGGTCGAACGACCCGGGTCGGCCCACGCGATGCCGTTGCTAGTCTTCGGCCGAGTGGATGGCACGGGCTGTCGACCATCTGAAGGATTCGAGCGTTCGAAGCGATAAGAAGCGAGGACCGTGAGCCCACTCGTACCGATGGTTGTCGAGCAGACGTCTCGTGGAGAGCGTGCGTTCGACATCTACTCCCGCCTCCTGAACGAGCGCATCATCTTCCTCGGGACCCCCGTGGACGACCAGATCGCGAACTTGATCGTGGCCCAGCTCCTGCACCTGGAGTCCGAGGACCCCGACAAGGACATCTCGCTCTACATCAACTCGCCTGGCGGGTCGGTGTACGCGGGCCTCGCGATCTACGACACGATGAACTTCATCAAGCCGGACGTGTCGACGATCTGCGTCGGCATCGCGATGTCGATGGGCGCGCTGCTGCTGACCGGCGGGGCCAAGGGCAAGCGCATGGCGCTCCCCAACGCCAAGATCCTGATCCACCAGGTGTCCTCGGGCTTCCAGGGTCAGGCCACGGACATCGAGATCCACGCCCGCGAGGTCATCGAGCTGCGCCGCAAGCTCGACGAGATCATCGCCGAGTCGACCGGCCAGTCGATCGAGAAGGTCAAGGGCGACACCGAGCGTGACTACTTCATGACCTCGGAGGAGGCCAAGGAGTACGGCATCATCGACCGGGTGATCTCCGAGCACTAGCCTGGTCTCATGGCGCGCCCGACGGACTCCAACGAGCAGCTCCTCTGCTCCTTCTGCGGCAAGTCGCAGCGGCAGGTCAAGAAGCTGATCGCGGGGCCCGGCGTCTACATCTGCGACGAGTGCATCGATCTCTGCAACGAGATCATCGATGAGGAGCTGACGGCTCCGCCCACCTTCGACATCGACAACCTGCCGAAGCCGAAGGAGATCTACGGCGTCCTCAACGAGTACGTCGTCGGGCAGGAGCAGGCCAAGCGCACGCTGTCGGTAGCGGTCTACAACCACTACAAGCGCGTGCAGATGATGCAGTCCGACGACACGGACATCGAGCTGCAGAAGTCCAACATCCTGCTGCTCGGCCCGACGGGCTGCGGCAAGACGTTGCTCGCGCAGACGCTCGCCCGCATCCTCAACGTCCCGTTCGCGATCGCCGACGCGACCGCCCTGACCGAGGCCGGTTACGTCGGCGAGGACGTCGAGAACATCCTCCTGAAGCTCATCCAGGCGGCCGACTACGACGTCAAGAAGGCCGAGACCGGGATCATCTACATCGACGAGGTCGACAAGATCGCCCGCAAGGCCGACAACCCGTCGATCACGCGCGACGTGTCCGGCGAGGGCGTCCAGCAGGCGCTGCTGAAGATCCTGGAGGGGACGACCGCTTCCGTGCCGCCGCAGGGCGGGCGCAAGCACCCCCACCAGGAGTTCCTCACGATCGACACGACGAACATCCTGTTCATCTGCGGCGGCGCGTTCGCGAACCTGGACAAGGTCATCGAGCGCCGGATCGGCCACAAGGGCGTCGGCTTCGCGTCGCAGATCGAGTCCAAGTCCGAACGGGACCTGGGCGAGCTGTTCGAGCAGACGCTGCCCGAGGACCTGATGCACTACGGGCTGATCCCGGAGTTCATCGGGCGCCTGCCGGTGTCCAGCGCCGTGCACCAGCTCTCGCGCGAGGATCTGATCACGATCCTGACCGAGCCGCGGAACGCGATCGTCAAGCAGTTCCAGCGCTTCTTCAGCTTCGACGGAATCGAGCTCGTGTTCTCCGCCGACGCCCTGCGCGCCGTGGCCAACAAGGCCCTGGAGCGCGACACCGGCGCCCGCGGCCTGCGCTCGATCATCGAGGAGATCCTCCTGGAGGTGCAGTTCGAGCTGCCCTCCCGGCGCGACGTCAAGAAGTGCGTCGTGACCAAGGAGACGGTGGAGCGCGGCGTCAAGCCGACGCTCGTCACCGAGGCGCCGGGCGAAGAGCCGCCCGCCGCCAAGTCGGCGTAACGGAGAACGCGAAGGTGGGGCAGCCCCGCCGCCCCACCCCGATCATCCGACCTTCGCGGCTCGTTACGCGAGCTGGAAGCGGCCGACGATCTGCTCGAGCTCGCGCGCGGTGTCGCTGAGCGACGCCGCGGAGGCCGCGATCTCCTGCGTGGAGGCCGACGTCTCCTGGGTGGAGGCGGAGACCTGCTCGGTGCTGGCGGAGGACTCCTGCGCGAGCAGGCTGACCTCGCCGATGCCCTGCTCCATCGAGCCGGCGTCCGCGGCGATGCGGTCGGCGACGCCGACGATGGCCTCGACGCGCGCGGTCATGCCGTCCACGGCCTGGCCGATGGCGAGGAACGCCTCGCGCGCCTGCTCGACGGTCGCGGCACCCTCCTCGGTGCGCGCGCTCGCCTGCTCGACGACGCCGACGACCTTGCGCGTGTCGCCCTGCATCTGCTCGATCAGGCCGGCGATGGTGGCCGCGGCGGCCTGGGACTCCTCGGCCAGCTTGCGGACCTCCTCGGCGACGACGGCGAAGCCCTTGCCCTGCTCGCCGGCGCGGGCGGCCTCGATCGCGGCGTTGAGCGCGAGCAGGTTGGTCTGCTCGGCCAGGCCGGTGATGGTGGAGACGATCCCACCGATCTGCTCCGAGCGCGCGCCCAGGTCGCGGATGGCGACGGCGGCCTCGGTGGCGGACTCGCGCACCGCGTGCATCGCGGCGGTGGCGTGCTCGGCGGCGCCGACGCCCTCCTGGGCGACGGAGGCCGCGTCGTTGACGGCGGCGGCGGTCTCCTGCGCGGCGGCGGCGGACTCGCCGACGCCGGCGGCGACCTCGGCGATCATCTGACGCGTGCTCTCGACCGAGTGCAGCTGGCGCTCGGCGCCCGCGGCGATGTTCGAGATCGCGCCGGCGATCTCACCCACGGCGCGGCCGGTCTCGTCGGACGTGGCGGCCATCTGCTGGGAGGCGGAGGCAACAGTCGTGGCCGAGCCGGCGACGGCGCCGAGCGTCTCGCGCAGCTGGTCGGACATGCGGCGCAGGCTCTGGCCGAGCGCGTCGTTCTCGCCGCGCGGCGTGATCTCGTGCGTGAGGTCGCCGGCGGCGATGCGGTCGGCGGTCGCGGCCGCGTCCTGGAGGTAGGCGATCATGCGCTCGAACTCGCGCCCGGCGTCGCCGAGCTCGTCGTTGCTCTTGATCGCGACGTTCTGGTCGACGTCGCCCTCGGCGATCCCGCGCGCGGCCGTCACGAGGCGCCCGGCCCCGCTGGACAGCGAGCGAGCGAGCCACCAGACAAGGGCGATCGAGATCGCGAGCGCCAGGGCGAGCAGCACGAGCGCGAACGTGCGCGTCGAGTCGGCGTCGCCGCGGACCTGGGCGATCGTGGTGTTCGCGAACCGCTCGTTGACCTCGTCGAGCGCGGTCAGCGCGGCCTTGGTGTCGTCCCAGGCCTTGTCGCCCGCGCCGTCGTTGATGAGGGCGAGCGCGGCGTCGGAGTCGCCCGCGTCCGCGAGAGCGGGTAGGTCGGTGGACGCTGACTGGTACTGCTTCCAGATGCCGATGAAGGCGTCGAGCGCGCGGCGGTCCTCGGCGCCCGTCAGCAGCTTGTCCTGGTAGCCGCTGATCAGGCCCTCGATCGTCTCGACATCCTCGGCGAGGTCCTCGGCGACGCCGGTACGGGCCTCGCCCGGGGTGGCGGCGACGTAGCGCAGCTGATCCCGGCGGAACTTGCCGGTCTGGTTCTTGAGCTCGCCCACGGTGCGGGCGGAGGGGAGCATCTTCTCGTCGAAGACCTCGGTGTCGGCGCTCATCTGGCTCGTGCCGCTGACGGCGGTCCAGCCGAGCAGCGCCATCAGGGCGAGCACTGCGGCGAAGGCCGCGAACAGCTTTGTCTTGATCGTGAATCTCATACGGCTGGCAGGGGTCTTCCATCGAAGGGACGTTGCTCATCTGATCGGCCGAATCCGGTTAGTCCTCAGTGGGTGAAGTGCGTTCACCCGCCTTTCGGTCAGCGTCCTGTCAATGCGATGGCTCGCGGTGTTGGCGTTGCTGCTCGGAGCGGTGGTCGCGGTCAGTGCGCCCCGTGCGGCGACGGTGGGGGCGGTCCGGCAGGACGACGACTGCATGGAGCGCCCGCTCGGACCCGTCCCCGCCTACTCGGTCGTCACCCGCGGCGACTTCGCTGAGTCCAACACCGAGGCCGACGGGCGCGTCGTCGCCGGCGGCCATGCGCGGCTGACGAACGCCGGCGTCGCCACGAAGCTGCCGGTCGACCCGTCCCGGGTCGACCTGGCGGTCGGCGGCGACCTCACGCTGGTCAACGCCGGCGTCAACAACGGAAGCGTCACCTACGGCGGCACGATCACGCCGGCCGGCTTCAGGGTGCCGAACGGCACCGTGACGCGGGCGGCGCCGCCGTTCGACCTCGACGCGCTGTTCGACGGGCTCCTGATCCGCTCGGTCTCCTGGGCCGGGCTCGATAACCAGGGCGATGTGGCGTTCGACGGCTACGCGCTGCGTCTCACCGGCACCGATACGACCCGGAATGTCTTCAACCTCACCGCCGCCGAGGCCGAGCGGGCCCGCGCGCTGTACCTGCGCGTGCCGGACGGAGCGACGACGCTGATCAACGTCAGCGGCGGATCGTTCGTCAACCACTTCGAGGGCGGCATGTTCATCTGGGACGAGGCCACCGACTTCGTGCAGGTCGGCAACCCGGCGCAGAACGCGGACCTCGAGGCGCGCCGTCGCGCGCTGCTCTGGAATTTCCCGAACGAGTCGTCGGTGACGCTCGGCCCGCCGGGTACCGCCTGGCAGGGCTCGGTGCTCGCGCCGCGCGCCCACGTGGGCCTGACCTACCAGCACATCTTCGGCTCGATCGCGGCCGAGTCCCTGAGCGGGACGGGCGAGATCGGCGTCAACCCGCCGAACCCCTGCCTGCCCGACCCGACGCCCTGCCCGACGCCGTCGCCGACGCCGACGCCGACCGGCACGCCGACGCCCACGCCGACCGAGATCCCGACGGTCTCGCCAACGGCTTCCCCGTCGCCGACACTGACGCCCAGCCCGACGCCCACGCCGACCGTCACGCCGCGGCCGACGCCGCTGCCCACGCCGACCCCGCTCCCGTTCGTCACGCCGACGCCGACGCCCCAGGAGCACGCGCCGAACGAGCCGCTCGGGCCCGGGGAGACGCCCGGGAGGGTCATCGTCGAGGGCGCCGACGCCCAGGTCGACGTCTGCAAGAAGGTCATGACCCCGGGCAACCGGGCCGTCGACCGGCGCCGGGTGCGCGCCGGCCAGGTCGTCAAGTTCCGGATCCGGGTCACCAACCTGGGCACCGACGTCGCCGACGACGTCGTCGTCTGCGACGTCGTCCCACGCGGGCTGGTCTTCGTCCGCGCCAGCGTGCGGGTGGTGTATCGCCGCGGCCGCCTGTGTGTCGTCATCCCGCACCTGACCGGCCAGCGCGAGGGCTTCGTGTGGCTGCGCGTGTCCCGCACCGCGAGCGGAAGGCTCACGAACCTCGCCGCGGTGACAAGCCGTGTCGGAGGCCGCCGCACGAACCGCGCCCAGGTGGAGGTGCGGCCCGTCCGGCCGTCCGGCGGCGGCGTGACCGGGTGATGCGTCGCGCGGCGGTGGCCGCGGCCACCGCGGCCGCGTGGGCGGGAGCCGTCGGCGCGGCACCGGCGTGGACCCCGGCGACCTCGCCTGCGGCCGCTCACGGCGTGGCGCCGGCTGCCGTCCGCGACGTGGCGCCGGCCGCCCTCCGCCGCCCGTCCCCGGCGCCGCCCACGCGGGCGGCGGCGTGGATCGCGCGGCTCGTCGCGCCCACCCCGGCGTGGCCCGCGCCGCGCGCGCACGGGTCTGCGCGCACACTCTCGCCGCTCGCCCGCGCGACCGGCGGGCCCGTCGGCCTGCTCGTCCTCGAGGCCCGCGACGGCTGGCTGCGCGTCCTGCTGCCGACGCGGCCGAACGGCGCGTCCGCCTGGATCAACGCCGACCGCGTGCGGCTTTCACGCACCCGCTGGCGGGTGGAGGTCGACCGGTCCGCGCGCACGCTTCGAGTGCTGCGCGCCGGCCGCACGGTGCGGCGCTTGAGGGTCGTCGTCGGCGCACCGGCCACGCCCACGCCGACCGGGCGCTTCGCGATCGCCGAAGTCGCGCGCCAGCCGGACCGCGACGGCTTCCTCGGCCCGTTCGCGCTGCATCTCACCGCGCACTCGACCGCGCTCGACGACTACGGCGGCGGCCGCGGGCGGGTCGCGATCCACGGCCGCGGCGGCGCGAGCCTCAACGACCCGCTCGGCTCGGCGCGCTCTCACGGGTGCGTCCGCGCCGACAACGCGGACGTGCGCTTCCTCGCCTCCCGCCTGGTCCCAGGGGTGCCGGTGGACGTGGCCTCCTAGACTCCACGGCCGAATGGGCCTCGAGGATCGCACGCGATATGACCCGGGTGAGAGCGAGGAGCGCATCTTCGCCCGCTGGCTGGATTCCGGCCGTTTCCACCCGGAGCCGGAGGGAACCGCCAAGGAGAACTACTCGATCGCGATCCCACCGCCGAACGTCACCGGTGCGCTGCACATGGGGCACGCGCTCAATGGATCGATCCAGGACACGCTGATCCGCTACAACCGCATGCGCGGCAAGCGGACGAAGTGGATTCTCGGCACCGACCACGCCGGCATCGCGACGCAGACGCAGGTCGAGAAGCTGCTCAAGTCCGAGGGCACCTCGCGCGAGGAGATCGGGCGCGAGGCGTTCACCGAGCGCGTGTGGCGCTGGCGCCAGCAGTACGGCGGCACGATCGTCGAGCAGTACAAGCGCCTGGGCGCCTCGTGCGACTACGAGCAAGAGCGCTTCACGCTGGACGAGAACTACGTCCGCGCGGTGCTCAAGGTCTTCGTCGAGCTGTACGAGAAGGGCCTGATCTACCGCGACAACTACATGGTCAACTGGGACCCGGGCTCGCGGTCGGCCATCTCGGACCTCGAGGTCGAGGATCGCGAGACGACGGACACGCTGTACTACGTCGACTACCCGCTCGCGTCCGGCCACGGGTCGATCACCGTCGCCACCGTGCGGCCGGAGACGATGCTCGGCGACACCGCGATCGCCGTGCACCCCGAAGACGACCGCTACCAGCGCCTGGTGGGGGAGACGGTGATCCTGCCGATCGTCGGCCGCAAGCTGCGCATCATCGCCGACGAGTACGTCAAGCCCGAGTTCGGCACGGGCGCGCTGAAGATCACGCCGGGCCACGACCCGAACGACTTCGAGATCGGCCGCGCGCACGGGCTCGAGGAGCTGACGGTGATCGGCGAGGACGGCCGCATGACCGAGGCCGCCGGGCGCTTCGCGGGGATGACGGCGCTGGAGGCGCGCGAGGCGGTCGTCGCCGCGCTGCGCGAAGAGGGCCGGATCAACCGCACCGAGCCGTACACGCACGAGGTCCCGTTCTCCCAGCGTTCGGGCGAGCGGATCGAGCCGCTGATCTCGCTGCAGTGGTTCATGAAGATGGACGAGTTGGCCGCGCCCGCGCACGCCGCGGTCGAGGAGGGGCGGATCCGGATCCACCCCGAGGGCCAGCGCCGGCGCTATCTGAACTGGCTGGAGAACATCCGCCCGTGGTGCATCTCGCGCCAGCTGTGGTGGGGCCACCAGATCCCGGTCTGGTACCGCGGGGACGAGACCTACGTCGGCATGGACGCGCCGGACGGCCCGGGCTGGGAGCGCGATCCCGACGTGCTGGACACGTGGTTCTCGAGCGCGCTGTGGCCGTTCGCGACGCTCGGCTGGCCCGACCAGACCGACGAGCTGAAGGCGTTCTATCCCACCGACGTCCTGCTGACGGCGCGCGACATCCTGTTCCTGTGGGTCGCCCGCATGGTGTTCATGGGCCTCGAATTCGCAGGCGACATCCCGTTCGACGACGTCTACGTGCACTCGGTGGTGCAGGCGCCGGACGGGCGCCGCATGTCCAAGTCGCTGGGCACCGGCATCGATCCGCTCGCGCTGATCGACGGCGGCGAGCGCCCGCCCGTGTTCTCCGAGGGCGGCGAGTTCCCGCCCTACGGCGCCGACGCCGTGCGCTACGGCCTGCTCGCCATGTCCTCCACGCAGGACGTGCGCTTCAACGAGGGCACGATCGCCGAGGGGCGGCAGCTGGCCAACAAGCTCTACAACGCCTCGCGGCTGGTGCTGCTGCGCATCCCGGACACGGTGAAGGTGCCAGAGTCCGCGCCCGCACCCACCGCCGTGGAGGACGCCTGGATCCTCTCCCGCCTCCAGGTGGCCAAGGCCGAGGTGGCCGAGTCGATCGAGACGTTCGAGTTCCACCGGGCCACCCGCGCGCTGTACGGCTTCGTCTACGGCGAGCTGTGCGACTGGTACCTGGAGCTTGTAAAGCCACGGCTTTACGATGAGGACAACGTCGCGGTCGGAGAGTTCGCGCTGCACGTGCTCGCCGAGACGCTCGCGCTGGCGCACCCGGTGATCCCGTTCGTCACCGAGGAGATCTGGTCGTACATGCCGGGTCCGGAAGACCTGCTGATGGGGCATCGCTGGCCGGAGCCGGACGAGGCTCTGCGCGACCTCGAGGTCGAGGCGGAGGTCCAGCGCGCGATCGACGCGACGCAGGCGCTGCGCGCGTGGCGTGAGGGCGTCCGCGCGGCGGCCGGCGCCCGCGTGCCGGCGAGGCTCGACGCGGCCGGCTACGACCGCGTGGCCGAACACGTCGCCCGCCTGGCCCGCTTCGAGTTCTCGGTCAACGGCGACGAGCCGGTCGCCTCCGTCAGCGTCCCCGGCGGTGCGGTGCTGGTGCTCCCGTCGGACGCCGTCGACATGGAGGCGGAGAAGCAGCGCGCCGCCGAGCGCGCCGAGCAGTGCCGCCAGCAGATCGCTCGCGTCGAGGCCAAGCTCGCCAACGAGAAGTTCGTCGCGAAGGCGCCGGAGAAAGTGGTCCAGGCCGAGCGCGACAAGCTCGCCAAGCTCAAGCAGGAGTTGGAAGAGCTCTCGTGACGGACCCCGGAGGGAGGCCGCGAAGAGACGGGCCGCGCCGCCCGGGGACCCCGATCTCGCGTGGCGAGTCATGGGATCTGGCCCGTGCGGAAGAGCACCTGCTGTCGCTGGAGCTGTTCGGCATGCGCTTCGGCCTGGAGCGCATGCGCCGGCTGCTCACCGTGCTCGGCTCGCCGCAGGAGCGCTTCCGCGCGGTGCACGTCGTCGGCACCAACGGCAAGTCGAGCACCGTGCGCTTCACCGCCGCGCTGTTGGAGGCGCACGGCGTCAAGACGGGCGCATACCTCTCGCCCCACCTGACGACGTTCGCCGAGCGCATCCGCGTCGCCGACAGCGACCTGACGCCCGCGGAGTTCGCCGCCGCGATCCAGCGCACCGCAGCCGCCGCCGCGAAGGTCGACCGGACCTCTCCGGACGGCGAGCGCGTAACCCAGTTCGAGTTGCTGACCGCGGCCGCCTTCGACGAGCTCGCGCGCCGCGGGGTCGAGGTCGCCGTGATCGAGGCCGGCCTCGGCGGGCGCTACGACGCCACCAACGTGCTGGGCGCGGAGGTCGTCGTGCTCACCAACGTCGGCCTCGAGCACACGCGCTGGCTCGGTCCGACGATCAAGGACATCGCGGGGGAGAAGCTCGCCGTCGTCAAGCCCGGCGCGACCCTCGTGCTCGGCGACGAGCATCCGGACGTGGTGGCCTTGGCGGAGGGCACGGGCGCGCGGATCGTCCGGCCGGCGTCAATCGGCCTTGACGCTCCGGGCTATCAGCGCATGAATCTCGGCGCGGCCGTCGCGGCCGCCAAGGCGATCCTCGGCGCGCCGCTGAAGGCCGCGCCGATCTCGCTCGCGGTGCCCGGCCGGCTGCAGGTGGTCGACCGCGACCCGACCACGATCTACGACGGCGCCCACAACGCGCCGGGCATCGCCGCGCTGGCCGAATCCGTGCCCCAGGGGACCGTCGCAGTGCTTTCGGTGCTCGACGACAAGGACGCCGCCGCGATGCTTCGCGCGCTGCTCCCGCGGCTCTCCGCCGCCGTTTTCACGCGCGCGCCGAACCCGCGCGCGCTGTCGCCCGCGACGCTCGCCGACCTCGCACAGAAGGTCGGCGCGGCGATCCCGACCGAGATCGAGCCGGACCCGCGGCGTGCCGTCAGAAGGGCGCGGGAGCTTGCCGGCGAACAAGGAACCGTGCTCGCCACGGGCTCCATCTACCTCGTTGCCGACCTGCTGAGCGCTCCGGGAGCGCGCCGGGCGAGTGCGCTGTGAACGAAGGAGGACCCAGTGTCATCGCGATGATCGCCCTCGTGGCGGTCGTGGTGGCGGTCGTCATCCTGATCTTCTTCGGCATCGGCTACGCGCTGGGGCGCGCCTTCCTGTGAGAGCGTCGCCGCCTCTCCCACTACGATTCCAGGTCACAACATGAACACGTTCGCCATCTTTGGGATCGAGAACCTGCCGGAGTGGGCGCAGACGGTGCTCAACGTCGCGCTGCTCGTCGCTGCGGTCCTCTATCTCGCCCTCATCTTCTGGACCTTCGCGGACGCGCGCCGCCGGATCGACGATCCGCTGCTCGTAGCGTGCGCGACGCTGGCGAGCTTCTTCCCGTTCGTGGGCACGATCGTCTACCTGATCGTGCGCCCGCCCGAATTCCTCGACGACGTGCGCCTGCGCGAGCTCGAGATGACCGCGGCCGAGGCGCGCCTCGCGAACCTCGACTACCACCTGTGCCCGCACTGCGACTACGAGGTGCAGAACGACTACCTGCGGTGCCCGAGCTGCATGCGCAAGCTCAAGGAGCGCTGCTACTCGTGCTCGAAGCCGATCGACCCGGCGTGGCGCATCTGCCCGTTCTGCGAGGCCGAGACGAGCGCGCCGTCGCCGTCGTCCTCCACGCGCCGTCGCCGGCGTCAGACGACCGATCAGGCGACCGTCGCCGCGGACACGCTCGAGCCGGAGCCGGCCGAGGCCGGCACGGGCGAGACATCGCGCCGCAGACGTCGCTGACACACTGACGGCCTATGGCTATTGAAAAGACCCTGATCCTGGTCAAGCCGGACGCGTTCGCGCGCGGCCTGACCGGGGAGATCATCGCCCGCTTCGAGCGCAAGGGCCTGAAGATCATCGCCGCCAAGCACATGACGGTGAGCGAGGACCTCGCGAAGCAGCACTACGCCGAGCACACGGAGCGCCCGTTCTTCGGCGAGCTCGTGAGCTTCATCACCTCCGGCCCGATCGTCGCGCTCGTGCTCGAGGGCGAGGACGCGATCAAGGCCGCCCGCCAGGTGATCGGCGCCACCAACCCGCTCGAGGCCGCCACCGGCTCGATCCGCGGCGACTTCGCCATCTCCGTCGGCCAGAACATGGTCCACGGCTCGGACTCGCCCGAGTCCGGCATCCGCGAGGCCGGCCTGTTCTTCCCCGAGCTGTAACCACTCGCCAGGCTGCCGACCTGCAAGTGCCGGCATGATCGTCCTGGGGTCGGGGTCCCCGCAACGGCGGGCGATCCTGAACCAAGTCGGCATCCCGTTCACCGTCCGCGTCTCGGACGTCGAGGAGGAGACGCACGGCGACCCGGCCACGGTGGCCGAGGAGAACGCGCGCCGCAAGGCGCTGGCGGTCGCGGCGGAGGTCCCGCACGGGCTCGTGCTCGGCGCGGACACGGACGTCGGCCTGGACGGCGAGGTCCTCGGCAAGCCGGCGGACGCCGCCCAGGCGCGCGAGTTCATCGCGCGCCTGGCGGGTCGCACCCACGAGGTCGTCGGCGGCATCGCCGTCGTCCGTGACGGCGAGCTGATCCACACCTCGGTGCAGACCACCCAGGTCCACTTCCGCTCCGTCGACGCGTCCTTCATCGACTGGTACGTCGGCACCGGCGAGTGGCAGGGCCGCGCGGGCGGCTACGCCATCCAGGGCGCGGGCGCCGCGCTCATCGCCGGCATCGAGGGCGACTACCTCAACGTCGTCGGCCTACCGCTCGCGCGGCTCCTCGACGTGCTTCCCGAGCTGCTCCCAACTTAAAGAGGGACAGTCCCCCTTTAAGTTTCGCCACGGCGCAGAGCCAAATCCGCGCCTTGCGGGCGGGCGTGCAACCTAAAGCGGGACAGTCCCTCTTTAGGAAGCGGCGCGGGAGGCGGAGCCCCTAGGCGACGCCTCCAAGCGAAGCGAGCCCGCTGGGCGAGTCTTCGCCCGGAAGCATGCCGGGCGGGCCGAGCAGCGTGATGCCGTGCGCGGCGGCGATCCGGCCGAGGCGCTCGGCGTCGGGCGGGCCGTCGAGCACGGGCAGCTCTGCGCGTGCCGCCGGTGCTCCCGCCTCGCGCAGGAACGCGACGAACGAGCCCGGGGCGAAGGTGACGAGCACGACCGCGCCCTCTTCGCCGGCGCGGTAGGTGTGCGGGATGCCGCGCGGCGCGAGCGCGTACTCGCCCGGCGCGAGCGTGACCGGCTCGGCCGCGCCCGCCCACAGCGTCAGCGAGCCCGAGAGCACGTAGAAGCCCTCGTCTTCGTCGGCGTGGACGTGCAGCGGCGGCTGGTCGCCGGGCGGGCACTGCATGCGCACGAGCGAGAAGTCGGGCCGGTCGTCGAGGACTTCGGCGAGGTTGGCGATGAACCAGATGCGTTCCATGCGGTGGCTCCTGAGTACGATAACTCCGATACGGAGCTTTATACCTCTGAAACGGAGCTATGTCAAACCTCACGCCCTTCAGCTACGTCATCCTCGTCCTCGTGGGTGAGGGCGGGGCCGGCCCGCACGACTTGGTGCGGATGATGCGCGACGGCCGCGTGTACTGGACGGCGCCCGAGTCTCAGTACTACGCCGAGCCGAAGAAGCTCGCCGGCGCCGGCTACCTCGAAGCGACCAAGCAGCCGGGCCGCACGCACGCCAAGACGCACTACACGCTCACGGACAAGGGGCGCGAGGCGCTGGCCGAGTGGCTGGCGACGCCGACGCGCTTCGCCCGCATCCAGAACGAGGCGATCGTCCGCCTGCTGGGCGCCGAGTACGCCAATCGGGGGGTCTTGCTCGAAAGCCTCATGCACCTCGAGCGTGAGCTCGACGAGCTCACGCAGGCGCTCGCCGCCGCCGCGGAGCGCGAGGCGGCGCTGCCGCACCGCAGCCGGGCGCTGGCCGCGAACCGCCGCCTGGCCCAGCGCATCCTGGACGCCCACCGTGCATGGCTCACAGAGGTCCGGGACCAGTTATGAAGGTCCCTTTGCAGCCATTTCGGTCCATCGGCCCTTCGGTAGACTCCCGCATCGGCTCGGGCTCCTAATTACAAGGAGGTCCGGTCCGTTCGCGCATGGGCTTCTTCTCGTACCTCACCGGCTTCGGCGGCCGCGACATGGCGGTCGACCTCGGCACGGCCAACACGCTCGTCTACGTGCGCGGTCGCGGCATCGTGCTCAGCGAGCCCTCAGTGGTGGCAATCGACAGCCGCACGGGTGAGGTCCACGCCGTCGGCATCGAGGCCAAGCGCATGCTCGGGCGTACCCCGGGCACCATCTCCGCAATCCGTCCCCTGAAGGACGGCGTCATCGCCGACTTCGACGTGACGGAGGAGATGCTGCGCCACTTCATCCAGAAGGTGCACCAGAACCGCTGGGCGCACCCGCGCGTCGTCGTCTGCGTGCCCTCCGGGGTGACGGGCGTCGAGAAGCGCGCCGTGGAGGAGGCCTGCCTGTCCGCCGGCGCGCGCCAGGCGTACCTGATCGAGGAGCCGATGGCCGCGGCCATCGGCGCCGGCCTGCCGGTGGGCGAGCCCACGGGCAACATGGTCGTCGACATCGGCGGCGGCACGTCCGAGGTGGCGGTCATCAGCCTCGGCGGCATCGTCGTCTCCCAGTCCATCCGCGTCGGCGGCGACGAGCTCGACGACTCGATCATCAACTACGTCAAGAAGGAGTACAAGCTCCTGATCGGCCAGCAGACGGCCGAGGAGGTCAAGCTCGAGATCGGGTCGGCGTACCCGCTCGAGGAGGAGGTCCAGGCCGAGATCCGCGGCCGCGACCTCGTCTCCGGTCTTCCGAAGACCGTCGTGCTGACCTCCGAAGAAGTTCGCGCGGCGCTCGAGGAGCCGCTGGTCCAGATCATCGACTCCATCAAGGAGACGCTGGACCGCACGCCGCCCGAGCTGGCCTCCGACATCATGGACCGCGGCATCATGCTCGCGGGCGGCGGCAGCCTCCTCCAGGGCCTGGATGAGCGGCTCCGCGAGGAGACCCAAATGCCCGCCCATCGCGCCGAGTCGCCGCTGACGTGCGTGGCGGTCGGCAGCGGCCGCAGCCTCGAGGAGTTCGAGGCGATTCACAAGTCGAATCGCTCGAACAACCGCAACCGCCGTCAGCGCCGCTAGGTTGGCCTTGACCCTTTCGTCCCACCCCTTCACTTTCTCTGTATGCACGACAAAGCGGTCAGACGCCGCCGTGCAGTGCTGGTCGTCCTCGTAGCGGCCTCGCTGATCCTCCTCACCGCCTATTACGGCGAGTCGTCCGACGGCCGCCTGCACGGAGTCCAGCGCACCGCGCTGAGCGTCCTGGGTCCGATCCAGGACGGCGCGAGCCGCGTCTTCAAGCCCGTGCGCGACCTGTTCGGGTGGTTCGGCGACACGATCGACGCCAAGGACCAGCGCGACAAGGCCGTCGAGCAGCGCGACGCGTACCGCGCGCAGCTCGTAAAGGCCCAGCAGGATCTCGCGGAGGCCCGCCAGCGGGCGCAGCTCAACACGGCGGACGCGGAGGGGATGAGCAAGTACGGCCCGGTCGACGCGCGCGTCTATGTCCGCTCGCCCAGCACCTGGTACCAGCAGGTGCAGATCAACAAGGGCCTCGACGACGGCATCCACCGCGGCGACCCCGTGATCAACGGCGCCGGCCTCGTGGGCAAGGTGGCGGACGCGACGGGCAGCCACGCAGTCGTGACGCTGATCACCGATCAGAGCTTCGCCACCAGCGTGTTCGCCGGGGACCAGCGGCACGCGGGCTCGATCACGCCCGCGATCGGCGCGCCCGGCGACCTGCTCTACGAGCCCGTCGACGCCACCGCCAACGTGCGTGAGGGCGACCTGATCTACACCGCGGGCACCACCGACGACCGCCTGCGCTCGCGCTACCCGCCCGCGATCCTGGTCGGCACGGTGCGCCGCGTCGATCTCGGCGAGGGCGACCTCGACAAGCGGATCCACGTCCAGCCCGCGGCCGACTTCCTGCAACTGGACATGGTGCAGGTCCTCACGAACCCCAACGCCGCGTGACGGTCTCGGGCGCCAGCGTCTTCCGCCTCGCGCTGCTCGGCCTGCTCGCCTGGCTGCTGCAGCTGACGGTCGTCTCCCAGATCACCATCTTCGGTGTGCCCGCGGACCTGACGCCGCTGGTCGTCGCGTTCGTGGGCTACATCGCGGGCTCGACGACCGGCGCCGTGTTCGGCTTCGCGCTCGGGATGTTCGTGGATCTGACACCCGAGCACACCCTCGGCGTGAATTCGCTCGTCTTTACCGCCGTTGGCTACCTTGCCGGTCGCATCCGCGAGCTGCGCGACCCCGCGCACGGCCTCGCCCCGGTGGTCGTGGGGGCCGCGGCGACCGCGATCGCCGCCGTCGGCTTCGCCCTGCTGCAGTTCCTGCTCGGGGTGAAGGCGCCGGTCTCGCTCCTGCTCCTTCGCGACACGCTGATGATCGTCTTGCTCAACACCCTGATCGCGCTGCCCGTCTACGCGCTCGTGCACCGCCTGCTGGCAACGTTCCTGCCCGACGACCCGCGCCGCCGCCGGCGCCGGGCCTACACGACGCGGCTGAGCCCGCTGAGCCGCGCCTGATGCCCTCCAACCGCGTCGAAGATCGCCTGCGTCCGATCACGCCGCAGCTCGCGTGGCGTGTCGCCGTGCTCGGCGGCATCGCCTTCGTGCTGTTCGGGATCGTGTTCTTCCGGCTCTGGTACCTGCAGGTGCTGACCGGGGACACCGCCCGCGTGGCGGCGTCCCAGAACGGCCGCCGCACGGAGCGCATCGAGGCGCCGCGCGGCGACATCGTGGACCGCCACGCCAACCAGCTCGTGCGCACCAAGAAGGCCGCGGTCGTCCAGCTGGTCCCCTCGTCGTTGCCCGAGCGGGTGCTCGAGGACGCCGACAACTACCGCAAGGCGCTGGGCGAGGCCGAGAGCCAGCGGCTCGCCTACGAGCGCCAGTACGAGGCGCTGTCGCGCCAGCTCAAGGACGACGGGCGCAAGTCGACCAAGGCGGAGGAGCGCGAGCGCAGGCGGCTGCGCAAGCTCGGCTCGACCGCCCGCAAGGTTCCGATCCCGCCGATCCCCACGGACGAGCCAGGGCTCACCACGCTCTACCGGCGCATCAGCGAGACGATCGACATCCGCCCGAAGACGATCCACGAGCGCGTGATCCGCTCGATCGCGGACACGCCGTACTCGAACGTCACGGTGCGTACGGACGTCCCGCTCGCCCAGTTCAACTACATGCGCGAACGGCCCGAGTACTTCAAGGGCGTCGTCGTCACCAAGCGCTACATCCGCGAGTACCCCGAGGGCAAGCTCGCCGCTCAGCTGTTCGGCACGGTCTCGGAGATCGGGACCGAGCAGATGAAGCTGAGGCGCTACAAGGACGTCGCCCAGGGAACGCGGATCGGCCAGACCGGCCTCGAGTACAGCTACGACGAGTACCTGCGCGGGAGGGACGGCTACACGCGCCTGGTGGTAGACGCGCACGGCTCGCGCGACGACGAGCGCAAGGTGTCGGTCGTGGAGCCCAAGCAGGGGCAGCGGCTGCGGCTGACGATCGACATGGACCTGCAGCGCACGGGGGAGCAGGCGCTCGCCCAGGCGATCCAGAACTCCGAGTATGAGACGCGCGCCGGTGCGTTCGTGGCCATGGATCCGCGCAACGGCGAGGTGCTGGCGATGGGCTCGGCGCCCTCGTTCGACGCGAACTGGTTCGCCAAGCCGTTCACCCAGCAGCGCTACGAGTACCTGACGTCGAACGAGACCGACGCGCCGCTGCTCAACCGCGCGACCGAGTCGGCGTATCCGTCGGCGTCCACGTTCAAGCCCGTGACCGCGCTGGCCGCGCTCGAGGAAGGGCTGATCACGCCCTCGCGCAAGATCAACGACCCCGGACACTGGGAGTACGGCGGGCGCGAGTACCAGAACGCCAAGGAAGCGGTCTTCGGCTCGATCAACGTCGGCGAGGCGCTGAAGGTCTCCTCGGACATCTTCTTCTTCAAGCTCGGCGCCCAGGCCAACGACAAGGGCCCGATCATCCAGAAGTGGGCCGAGCGGCTCGGCTACGGGCGCAAGACCGGCATCGACCTGCCCAACGAGGCGGCCGGCCTGGTGCCGGACTCCAAGTGGCGCAACGAGGCCTACGCCGAGTACGAGCGCTGCGTCGAGAAGAACGGGCTGGAGCTGCGCACCACCGCGGCGCTGTTCGAGTGCGGCGGCATCGAGCGCACGTGGACGGGCGGCGACAACGTCAACCTCGCCGTCGGCCAGGGCGACCTGCAGGCCACCCCGTTGCAGGTGGCGGTCGCCTACGCCGCATTCGCCAACGGCGGCACGATCGTGCGCCCGCACCTGGGCAAGGCGGTCGAGAACGCCAACGGCGTCCCGCTGCAGGAGTTCCGCCCCAAGGCCAAGCGCAAGGTCAAGATCCCGTCGCGTGACCGCCAGGTCATCCTCGAAGGCCTGCGCAGCGCCGCCCAGGGCGAGGGCGGCACGTCGGCCGACGTGTGGCAGGGCTGGCCCATGGACGAGTTCCCCGTCTACGGCAAGACCGGCACCGCGGAGCGCCAGCCGAACCCCGATCAGGCGTGGTACGCCTGCTTCGTCAAGGACAAGGGCCGCCCGATCGTCGTCGTGGTCACCGTGGAGAAGGGCGGCTTCGGCGCCGCCACCGCGGCACCCGCGGCGCGCATGATGCTGTCGGAGTGGTTCGATGTGTCCGACCGCGAGTTCCACGCGGGGACCAGCGTCACCCGATGAGCGCACCCATCCAGCCTGCTTCCGACCCGCCGCCTTCGCTCGGTCCGCGCGAGTGGCGGCTGCGTCTGGACCCGTTGCTGCTGCTGGCGACGCTCGGGCTGGTGGCGTGCTCGCTGATCGCGATCCGCGGTGCGACGGCGGATGACTGGGACGGCGACCCGCTGTACTACGTCAAGCGCCAGGCGGTGTACATCGGCGTCGGGTTCGTGCTGATGTACGGGCTCTCGCGGCTGGACTACTCCCGGCTGCGCGAGCTGCGGTACCCGATCTACGGCCTGCTGATCTTCGGGAACCTGTTCGTGCTGGCGATCGCGCCGGAGACGAGAGGCACCCGGGCCTGGCTCGAGTTGCCGGGCTTCAATCTGCAGTACTCCGAGATCGGCAAGATGCTGCTCGCCGTGGCGTTGGCGGGCTTCCTCGTCGAGCGCATGCGCGAGATGGGGCGCCAGACGACGGCGCGGGTGATGCTGCTCGGGCTGCTTCCGACGATGATCGTGCTGGCGCAGTCGGACCTCGGGTCGGCGACGGTGTACGTCGTCGGCACGCTCGCGATCCTGTTCGTTGCCGGTGCGCCGTGGCGCCACTTCGCGGGGCTCGCCGCCCTGTTCGCGGTGGCGGTCGCGTTCGTGCTGGTGGCGGCGCCGCGGCTCGGCGTCGAGGTGCTCAAGCCCTACCAGGTCGAGCGCCTGACGTCGTTCATGCACCCGAGTGAGAACGCGAACGACGCCGGCTACCAGCAGGAGCAGGCGCGGATCGCGATCGGCTCGGGCGAGAAGACCGGCCGGGGCGTGGACGGTGCCACGCAAACCAAGCTGGACTTCCTACCCGAGCACCACACGGACTTCATCTATGCCGTGATCGGCGAGACCTACGGTTTCGCCGGTTGCGCGCTCGTTCTCTCGCTGTACGCGCTGCTCATCTGGCGCGCGCTCCACATCCTGACGATCGCGAAGAACCTCTTCGGTGCGCTGATCGCGGGCTGCATCGCGATGATGCTGCTCTACCAGCTTTTCGTGAACATCGGGATGAATGTGGGGATCATGCCCATTACCGGCGTGACTGCCCCACTTCTGAGTTTCGGAGGGTCATCCATGCTCTCCACGTTCTTGGCCCTCGGCCTCTTGCACTCGATCAACGCGCAGGCGCGCGACACCGCGAGTAGCAAGGGGAGGACGGCCATCTTCCAATGAGGTTGTCCTTTGAAAAAGCAAGTGCTGGTCACGGTGGACCGCGGCGAGACGCGTGTCGCCATGCTGGAGGCGTCCGGTGAGCCGGGTGCGCCGACCAAGTCGTCGCGCGGCCGTGGCGGCCGCCGCAAGAAGAACGAAGTCCCCGCCGGCTACCGCGTAGCGGAGATCTACTTCGAGCGCCGTGGCGGGCGCTCGATCGTCGGGAACATCTACAAGGGCCGCGTGGACAACGTCCTCGCGGGGCTCGAGGCGGCGTTCGTCGACATCGGGCTCGACAAGAACGGCTTCCTGCACGTCGACGAGATCGTGCTGCCGGGCGTCGAGCAGGCCAAGCGCGGCCGCGGCAGCGGGCCGCGGATCACGGACCTGCTCAAGCCGGGGCAGGAGATCGTGGTCCAGGTCGTCAAGGACCCACTCAAGACCAAGGGCGCGCGGCTGAGCATGGAGCTGACGATCGCCGGCCGCTACATGGTCTACGCGCCCACGGGCGAAGGCGTCGGCGTCTCGCGCCGGCTGGAGGACAAGGAGCGCGACCGGCTCCGCAAAGAGGCCAAGCAGCTGAACCTCAACGGCGGTGGCGCGATCATCCGCACCGCGGCGCACGGCGCCACGCGGGCGGATTTCGAGCGCGAGCTGCAGTACCTGTTCAAGCTCAACGAGGTCCTCCAGAAGCGGGTCGAGGACACGGCCGCGCCGGCGCTCGTCTTCCAGGAGGCGGACCTCAGCGTGCGCGTCGTGCGCGACATCTTCTCCGAGCACTTCGAGCGCGCGATCGTCGACGACCCGGGGCAGCACCACCGGCTCGTCTCGTTCTTCACGCGCACGGCGCCCGAGTTGGTGGACCGCGTCGAGCTCTACGACGAGGACGCGGACTGCCCGCTGTTCGAGGCCTACGGCGTGGACCCGGTGATCGAGGGGATGCTCGAGCGCCGCGTGGACCTGCCGTCCGGCGGCTATCTGATCATCGACTACGCCGAAGCGCTCACGGTGATCGACGTCAACACGGGCTCGTTCACGGGCAAGGGCAAGAGCGCCCGGCTCGAGGACACGATCACCAAGACCAACCTCGAGGCCGCCGAGGAGGCCGTGCGCCAGCTGCGGCTGCGCGACATCGGCGGCATCATCGTCATCGACTTCATCGACATGGCGCGCTCGCGGAACCGCGACGCGGTGCTGAAGGTCTTGAGGAAGGCGCTCGACGAGGACCGCACCAAGACGTTCGTGGTCGAGATCTCGCCGCTGGGCCTGGTCGAGATGACGCGTCAGAACGTCACCGACGGCGTGCGCGAGATCATGACCAACACCTGCGCGGTGTGCTCGGGCGAGGGCGTGGTCAAGTCCGCGGAGACGATCGCGATCGAGTTCTCCCGCCACCTGCGCCACATGGTCAAGGAAGCGGGGGACGACGGACCCGAGGCGTACCTGTTGCGGATCAACCCGAAGGTGACCGCGTTCTTCATCGCCGACGGCGCGCGCGAACTGCACGAGCTCGAGCGCGAGACCGGCAAGTACTTCCACTTCGAGGGCTCCGACGGCTTGAAGCTGGACCACTTCGCGGTGACCATGGAGGGCACGCGCGCGGAGATCGAGGAGCACGCCGTCCCGTTCCGCGCGGGCGAGGAGGTCCATGTGACCCTCGTGGAGCCGCACATGTACAACGAGGACGACGCGGTGGCCAAGGTCGACGGCTACCTGATCGACGTCGTCAACGGCGTCCAGTTCGTGGGCGAGAAGAAGCTCGTCCGGATCGAGGAGGCCGGCCGCACGATGGCGACGGCCGTGCTCGTCGGCGCCGACGCCGAGGTGGCCGCCGATGCCGCCAAGGACCGCGCCGCCGCGCGCGAGAAGGCGCTCGCCAGCGCCCGCCGCTCCGCCGCCTCGAAGCGCCAGCAGCAGCGCCCGCGCATCGAGGACGAGGAGGCGGCCGCGGTCGCCGTGCTCACCGACGAGTCCGAGGACCGCGCGGGCACCGCACCCGCCGCCGAGGACGACTCCGACGCGCCGCCGCGCAAGCGCCGCCGCCGCGGCGGCCGTGGCCGTGGGCGCGGCCGGGGTGCCGCTGCCGCAGCGGCCGAGACCGATACCGACACCGCCGCGGTCGCCGGCGGCCCCGACGCGGGTGGGGAATCCGAGGACGCCGGGGCTCGCCGCGACGCCGACGAGGATGACGCTCCGCGCGGGCGCTCGCGCCGCCGCCGTCGCCATGACGCCGACGCGGTAGACGACACCGCCGCGATCGCCGGTGGCCCCGAGGCGGGCGATCCGGCAGCCGCCGACGCGCCGCAGGCCACCGAGGACGACGACGCGCCGCGCGGCCGTTCGCGCCGCCGCCGTCGCGACGCCGACGCCGACGCGAACTCGGCCGACGAGGTCGTCGTCGTCGCCGACGGGGACGAGGACGACGCGCCGCGCGGCCGCTCGCGCCGCCGCCGCGACGCGGAGCCCGCGGCCGAGGTGGTGGCCGAGGACGGCGCGACCGACGAGGACGCGCCCAAGCCGCGCGCTCGCCGCCGGGCCAAGGCCGCCGCGGCCGAGCCCGAGGCGGACGTGCCGCCCGTGGAGGAGCCCGCCGCCGCCGCGCCCAAGCCGCGTGCCCGGCGCCGCAAGGCCGCCGAGACCGAGCCGGGCGAGGCCGTCGAGGCGGCGCTGCCCGAGGACGAGGCGCCCGCGCCGAAGCGCAAGGGCCGCGCGCGCAAGCGCCCGGCCGAGGACGAAGCCGCCGTCGAGGAGACGCCGAAGCCGAAGGGCCGGTCGCGCAAGCGGCCCGCCCCGGAGGCGGTCGCCGAGGCGGCCGAGGCGGCCGTCGGGCTCGACGACGACTCACCCGAGACGCCGAAGCCGAAGGGGCGTGCGCGCAAGCGCGCAGCCGCGCTCGAGAGCGAGCCGGCCGTCTTCGCGGAGCCGGAGGGCGAGTTTTCCGGGGAAGACGGCGAGGACGCGCTATCCTCTCCGACCCGGCGCCGTGGCCGTAGTGGTGGACGGCGCCGTTCGCGCGCGAAGGCGCAGGCCGACGCCGAAGTCTCCGACTGAAGCCTTTAAAGACAATGTCCTACGCAGTCATCAAGACCGGCGGTAAGCAGTACCGCGTCATCGAGGGCCAGACCCTCCTGATCGAGCGTCTCCCCGACGACGTCGGCGCCACCGTCGCGCTGCAGCCGCTGCTGCTGGCCGCTGACGGCAGCGACCCGGTGTTCGAGGGCGACGGCCTCGCCAGCGCGAGCGTGCAGGCCGAGATCGTCGCGCACGAGCGCGGCCCGAAGCTGCGCGTGTTCAAGTTCAAGCCGAAGCGCGGCTACAAGCGCCGCACCGGCCACCGTCAGGAACTGACGCGCATCCGGATCACGTCGATCGGTTAGGGAGCAAGCAACCATGGCTCATAAGAAAGGCCTCGGCTCCAGCCGCAACGGCCGCGACTCGAACGCGAAGCGCCTCGGCGTCAAGGTCTTCGCCGGCCAGACCGTCACGGGCGGCGAGATCATCGTCCGCCAGCGCGGCACCCGCTTCAAGCCGGGTGACGGCGTCGGCATCGGCAAGGACGACACGATCTACGCTCGCGCCGCCGGCACGGTCGAGTTCAAGGAAGGCCGCCGCGGCCGCGTGATCTCGATCCTCCCGGGCGAGACCGAAGCCGCCTAGCCGGACCTCGCCACGCACTTTGTCGACGGGCGCCCACGCGGCGCCCGTCGTCGTTAACGGGCAAGACGTTTCCTAAAGAGGGACAGTCCCCCTTTAGGAAACGAGCGTCGCCGCGACTTGCTCGGCGTGCTCGCGCAGCAGCCCCGCGGTGTCGGCCGTGTCGGCGTGCAGGATGCGCCCCGTCGGCCCGCTCACGCTGATCGCGGCCAGCGGCGAGCCGGTGCGATCGAGGATCGGCGTGGCGACGCAGCCGACGCCCAGCTCGTGCTCCTCGTTGTCGGTGCTGTAGCCGCGCCGGCGGATCTTCGCGAGGTCCTCCTGCAGCGCGGGCAGCGACGTGAGCGTGCGCGGGGTGGAGGCGGTGAGCTCCGTCCCGCTCAGCAGCGCCTCGACGTCCTCCGGATCACGCCACGCCAGCAGCGCCTTGCCGGCGCCCGACGTGTGCGCGGGGATCGCGTGCCCGATGTCCGTGAACAGGCGCACCGAACGCGTGCCGGAGACGCTGTCGACGTAGACGACGTTGCGGCCCTCGAGCACGCACAGGTTCGTCGTCTCCCCGGTCTGGACCTGGATCGCCTCCAGGTGCGGCCGCGCGGCGGTGCGCAGGCGCGCCATCCGGTCCTGCAGCCCGCTCGTCAGCTCCAGCAGCTTGTAGCCGAGCAGGTAGCGTCCCGTGACCGGGTTCTGCGCGGCGTAGCCACGGGCGACCAGCGTGCCGAGCAGCCGGTGCGCCGTGCTCGGCACCAGCCCGGTCTGTGCGGCCAGCTCGGAGACGCCGAGCTCCTCGGCGCCCGCGAGCGCTTCGACGAGGTCGAGCGCTCGGTCGAGCGATTGCACCCGCTGCGCCATCTGCCCGCGAGCATACCGGAATGCGGAAGCGCCGTTCCGCTATGCGCGATCGAAGACGATGTCGAGCGCGCCCTTCCACAACACGTGCTCGCCGAGCGGGCGCAGCTGGTCCTGTCCCTCGACGATCGTGAGGAAGTGGTTGCCGGCGAGCTGGCCGACGATGCTGGCGAAGCGCGTGCCGCCGTACGGGAACAGCAGCTCGGTCTCGCTGATCCCGCCCGGGTACCAGAGCACTTGGCCGGGGGCGGGGAAGGACGTCGCGTTCTCGGGGTCCCGGTCGAGCCCGATGTCGAGGTCGCCGAGCGGGATCCACGCCGACTCGCCGCTCCAGCGCACGTGGATGATCTGCGAGCGGAACGGGAGGATGGCCTCGAAGGCCGCGACCGTCTTCGGCGCGCGCTCGCGCTCCAGCTCTCCCTTGAAGGTGAAAGGGCCCGCCGTGATCGTGAGCATCAGTAGATCGTAGGCCGCAGCAGCCGCCCGATGCCGGGCGCCGGGTCCTGCCCGCGCACGAGCGTCCGCACGACGCGGGCGCGCAGCTCCCGCCCGACGTACGGCGACAGCCGGTGGCGGGAGCGCAGGTCGGCCGCGGCCAGCGTGTATGTCGCGTTCAGGTCGACCAACGTGAGGTCGGCGTCGGCCCCCACCGCGAGCGGGCCCTTGCCCTTGACGCCGAACCGCCACGCGGCGTTCGTGAGCCGCACGGCCTCCTCCGGAGCGAGCTCCCCGAGCAGCAGCTCGAGCGTCGACTGCCCGCCCGCGATCCCGCCCCAGGCATCCCCGAACGCGCCTTTCTTCATCTCCGGCGGGCTGGGGGAGTGGTCGGACGTGACGAAGTCGATCTCGCCGGCGCGCACCCGCTCCCACAGCCGCGCCTGCTGCGCCGCGTCGCGGATCGGCGGCGCGCATTTGGCCACGGCCCCGAGGGCGTCGACGTCCTCCGCCGTCAGGAACAGGTAGTGCGGGCACGTCTCGCACGTGACGTCCACGCCGCGCCGGCGCGCTTCGGTGACGAGGTCCACGCCCTCGGCGGACGACACGTGGACGATGTGCAGCGAGCACGCCGTGTCGGTGGCGAACGTGATCGCGCGGGAGATGGCCTCGAGCTCGGCGACGATCGGGCGCGAGGCCAGCCAGTCGGCGGCCGACGGGCCGCGCGGGCGTGACGTCAGCGCGTCGTTCTCGGCGTGCACGGCGACGAGCAGGCCGAGCTGCGCGGCGAGCGCCATGCCCTCGTAGAGCGTCACGTCGTCGGCGCGGGCGAAGTCCTCGATGCCCGAGTCCGACATGAACGCCTTGAACCCGATCACGCCGCGCTCGGCCAGCTCCTCCAGGCGCGCACCCGGCACGAGAGCGCCCCACAGGCCGAAGTCCAGGCAGGACTCGCGCCGCGCCGCCTCGAGCTTGGCGTCGAACGCGGCGCCGTCGATCACCGGCGGCGTCGAGTTGAGCGGCATGTCGAAGAAGGCGGAGAAGCCGCCGGCGGCCAGCGAAGCGCTGCCGGTCCGCAGCCCTTCCCAGTGCGTGCGGCCCGGCTCGTTGAAGTGCACGTGCGGGTCCAGCCCGGCCGGCAGCACGTGCAGCCCGGTGGCGTCGATCTCGTGCGCGCCGCCGGGGAGCTCCCGCCCGAGCGCGGCGATCACGCCTTCGCTGACCCCGACGTCGAACGGGGCTCCGCCGCGGACGACTAGATCGAACACGCGTACCTCGTCGCCACGTCGATCGCGGCCGCGACGTCCTCCTCGCGCACGGCCTCGTGCGGGTTGTGGCTGCCGCCGGTGGAGCGCACGAACAGCAGCGCGACGTCGGTGAACGCGGCCATCGTCACCACGTCATGGCCCGCGCCGCTGACGAGCCGGGGCGCGTCCGGACCGATCGCGGCGGCCAGTGCTTCGACCGCGCACGGCGTCGCGTCGTGCTCGTGGATCAGCTCCCAGTGCGCTTCCCCCGACAGCGCCCGCAACGCGTCGAGCGCGCGCTGGCGGACCGTGTCGTCGGCGTGGCGCACGTCGAGCGAGAGCTCCACCCGCCCGGGCACCACGTTGACCGCTCCGCCCGGGACCGCGAGCCGGCCGACCGTCGCGACCAGCCCTTCCGTCTCGGACGCGAGCCCTTCGACGGCGAGCACGAAGCGCGCCGCGGCCACCAGCGCGTCGTCGCGCAGCGCCATCGGCGTCGTCCCCGCATGGTCCGCGCGGCCCACGAACGTGAGCGCGTACCGCGACTGCCCCGCGATCGCCGTCACCACGCCGAGCGGCCGGTCGAGCGCCTCCAGCACCGGGCCCTGCTCGATGTGCACCTCGAAGTACGCCTTCGCGCCCGCAAACAGGGGCGACCCGATCGAGACGCCGAGCATCGCCTCCTCGTCGGCAGTGAGTTGGCCCACGAACGCCCGGCTGCCGAGGAACGTCGAGCCGTAGCGCAGCCCTTCCTCGTCGGCGAACGCGACCACCTCCAGCGGGATGTGCGTCGCGTCGGCCACCTCGAGCGCCACCAGCACGCCCAGCACGCCGTCGTAGCGGCCCGCGTCCGCGACCGAGTCCAGGTGCGACCCCATCAACAGCCGCGCACCCTCGCCACGCCGGCCGACGAGGTTGCCGAGCGCGTCCGTGGCCGTCTCCAGCCCGGACTCGTACATCCAGTCCGCGACGCGCTCGGTCGCGCCCGTCAGCGCCGCCGTCCCGAGCGGGCGCGTGATCCGGCCGGGCTCCTCGGTGAAGCCCGCCAGCTCATCCGCCCGCTCGAGCACGCGGCGCGCGGCGTTCACGGGATCTCGCGCACCATCACGAGGTTCGTGGCGCCCGGCGTGCCCGTGCGCCGGCCCGACGTCAGCACCACGCGCGCGCCCGGCTCCAGGCCCGCCCAGTCGCGCGCGGTCGTGAGCGCGGTCTCGATCATCTCGTCGACGCTGTCGGCCGTCTCCATCGTGGTCGGGTAGACGCCCCACTCGAGCGTCAGCTGATCGGCGACGCCCTCGGCGTGGGCGAGCGCGATGATCGGCCGGCGTTTGCGGTACTTGGCGCAGATCCGGGCGCCGCCGCCGGTGGCGGTCGGGATCACGAGCGCGGCGGCGTCGACCTGCTCGGCCAGCTCGACCGCAGCCTGCATCACGGCGTGCGAGGTCTGCGACTGCGGCGTCGGCTTCGCGCGCCCGAGGATCAGCGGCGACTCCTCCGCGGCCAGCGCGATCGTCGCCATCGCGGTGACGGCCTCCAGCGGGTACGCGCCCACGCTCGTCTCGGCCGACATCATCACCGCGCTGGTGCCGTCGATCACGGCGTTGGCGACGTCCGCCGCCTCGGCGCGCGTCGGCTCCGGCGCCTGGATCATCGACTCGAGCATCTGCGTCGCCGTGATCACGAACTTGCCCGCCTGGGTGGCGCGCCGGATCGTGTCCTTCTGCATCAGCGGCACGCGCGCGACGCCCGCCTCGACGCCGTAGTCACCGCGCGCGACCATCACGCCGTCGGACGCGGCCACGATCTCGTCGAGCGCCTCGTAGGCCTCGATCTTCTCGACCTTGGCCACGAGCCGCGCCTTGCTGCCGAGCGCGACCGCCATCTCGCGCAGCTGCTGCATGTCCGCCGCCGAGCGCACGAACGAGAGCGCGATGAAGTCCGCGCCCATCTCGACCGCGAGCGCGAGGTCGGCCTCGTCCTTCTCGGTGATCGCGGGCAGCTCGGGCCGCGCGTAGGTCACGTTGATGCCCTTGCGGGGGGAGATCGGGCCGGGGGAGACGGCGCGGGCGACGATGTCCTCGCCGTCCACCCGCTCGACCGCGAAGCGCGGCACGCCGTCGCCGATGACGATTTGTGACCGTTCGGTGACCAGCGCCGCGATCTTGTCGAATTCGACCTTGATCGCGTCCGGTTTCGCGGTCGCGCTGAAGGTGACGACGTCCCCGACCTCCACCGTCTGCGTCTGTACGTCACCCGACAATCGCAGCTTCGGGCCCTGGAGGTCGAAGAGCAGGCCGAGCGGTCGTCCCGCGCGGTGCCCGGCCTCGCGAACCGCGGCCGCACGCTGCCGCAGCTCGTCGTGGGTGCCATGAGAGCAGTTCAGTCGTGCGCAATCGAGACCGGCGGCCACCAGCCGGTCGAGCATTCCGTCGCCATCCGTCGCCGGGCCCAGCGTCGCGACGATCTTCGTTCGCCTTTCCAACATCTCCCGTGATTCTGTCGAACCGGGACGCAGATCCGTGCGTAGGTGGACGTGGGGGGTCACCTGAACACAACCGGAGGTGGGAATGAACGCGGTTCGAAGCACCGTCGGGATCGCGGCTGCGGCCGTCGCCCTGACGTTCACGGGAGTGGCATCGGCACAGACGCCGACGCCGACCGTCGTCGACCCGAAGCTGAAGGTCGAACCGGTCGTCACCGGGCTCAACCAGCCCGTGCAGATGCAGTTCATCGGCAAGGACGACTTCTTCGTGCTGGAGAAGCCGACCGGCATCGTCAAGCGCGTCAAGGACGGCGTCGCGACGCCGGTCCTCGACCTCACGGTCAACTTCGCGTCCGAGCGTGGCCTGCTCGGCATCGCGCTCGACAAGCACTTCAAGTTCAACGGCACCGTCTACCTCTACTGGAGCGAGACGACGCTGCCGACCGACAACAACGACCTGTCGGCGGTCCCGACGCTCGGCAACCGGCTCGACCGCTACCACTGGGACGGCACGTCCCTGACGTTCGAGAAGACGATCCACCGCGGCCGCTCCTTCCAGGCCGATCCCGGCCAGCCCGTGCGCGGCAACCACAACGGCGGCGTGCTGCGCGTCGGCCCGGACGGCAAGATCTACCTGCAGGTCGGCGACACCGGCCGGCGCGGGCAGATGCAGAACCTGATCGACGGCCCGTTCGTGTTCCCGCTGCCGGCGACCAACGACGGCAGCATCGGCGACGACCAGTTCGGCGGCCCGGACCCGGACGCCGCGCACCTGACCGGCGTGATCCTGCGCCTGAACCCGGACGGGACCGCGCCGCGCGACAACCCGTTCTACCGGCTCGGCGCCGAGCGCGGCGGCTCGGTCGGCGCCTCGCTCAAGAAGGTCTACGGCTACGGCATCCGCAACGGCTTCGGCATGGCGTTCGACCCGTTCAGCGGCGACCTGTGGGAGCAGGAGAACGGCGACGACTCCTTCAGCGAGATCAACCGCGTGGAGGAGGGCTTCAACGGCGGCTGGGTGCAGCTGATGGGCCCGCTGTCGCGCGTCTCGCAGTACCGGGCGATCGAGACGACGGTCACGCCGACCCCGCCCGACCCCAACGCCGCCACCTACTACGGCCTCCAGCAGCTGCGCTGGGATCCGGCCAACATCGCGGCGAACCCGCACGAGGCCTACGACCGCATGTTCAAGCTCCCCGGCTCGCGGTACAGCGACCCGGAGATGTCCTGGAAGTACGAGGTCGCCCCGGGCGGCATCGACTTCCTCTCCTCGCGTGAGCTCGGCAAGGACTACCGCGGCGACCTGTTCGTCGGCTCGGCCCGCGGCGCCCTGCGCAACGGCAATCTGTTCCGCCTGCCGATCTCCAACAACCGCAAGGAAGTCGACCCCGAGGATCGCCGCCTGAAGGACAAGGTGGCCGACAACCTGCACAAGTACGAGATCACCGAGAGCGAGTCGCTGCTCTTCGGCGAGAACTTCGGCGTCACGCCGGACCTGCGCGAGAGCCCTGACGGCACGCTCTACGTCGTCTCCTCCTCGCAGAACACGGTCTACGAGATCTCCGCCGAGTAGGTGAGTGCCCGCGCGGCCGCCGTCCGTCGGCGGCCGCGCGTAGCGTTCAGGGCGTGAAGGAACGGATCGAGGAGCTGGCCCGGCGGATCACGGAGCTGCGGGCCGCGTACTACGACGGCGCGCCGCAGGTGGCGGACGCGGAGTACGACGCGCTGGAGGACGAGCTGCGCGAGCTGCTCGCCGCGCACCCCGAGCACACGCCCTCGCCGAATCCGCTGGAGGCCGTGGGCGCGCCGTCGGTGCTGCACGCGCCGGTCCGGCACTCGCGCCCGATGCTGTCGCTGGAGAAGGCGACCAAGCCAGAGCAGGTCGAGGCGTTCTTCG
Organism: Solirubrobacter deserti; assembly: GCF_003344625.1. Lineage (GTDB taxonomy): Bacteria > Actinomycetota > Thermoleophilia > Solirubrobacterales > Solirubrobacteraceae > Solirubrobacter > Solirubrobacter deserti. The sequence continues at coordinate 474,517 of NZ_QPKJ02000002.1, forward strand.
AGCGCTTCCCGGGGCAGTCGGTGGTCGTCATGCCCAAGCTCGACGGGCTGTCGCTGGCGCTGGTGTACGAGGACGGGCGCCTGGCGCGGGCCGTCACGCGCGGGGACGGGACGACGGGCGACGACGTGACCGTGATCGTGCGCGCGCTGGCGGATGGGGTGCCGTCCTCGGTCGAGCTGGGCGGGCGCGTGGAGGTGCGCGGGGAGGCCGTGATGCTGCGGTCCACGTTCGCGGCCTACAACGAGGCGCATCCCGACAAGCCGCTGATCAACCCGCGCAACGCCGCCGCGGGCACCGTGCGGGCCAAGGACCCGGCCGCGGTGGCCGAACGGCGGCTGCACTTCTTCGCCTTCGACCTCGACGCCTCCGAAGGTGCGGAGGCGGACTTGGAGGCCGGCCTGAAGACCTTGGGCTTCGACGCGGCCGACATGCGCCACTGCTCGACCGCCGAGGAGGCCCAGCAGGTGATCTCGGCCATCGAGGCCGAGCGCGCGGAGCTCGACTACGACCTCGACGGCGCCGTGCTGCGGCTGGCCGACCGGTCCGCGTTCGCCGCCGCGGGCACGCGGTCCTCGTCGCCGCGCGGCGCGCTCGCCTACAAGTTCGCGGCCGAGGAGAAGACGACGGTGCTCAGCGACGTCGTGTGGGACGTCGGCAAGACCGGGAAGATCGCGCCGGTCGCATGGCTGGAGCCCGTGTTCGTCGGCGGCACGACCGTGACGCGCGCGACGCTCGCCAACCAGGAGGTCATCCGGGCGCGCGGGATCAAGATCGGCGACACCGTGCTGGTGCGGCGCGCCGGCGACGTGATCCCGTTCGTCGCGGGCGTGCTGGACGAGTCCAAGCGTACGGGGGAGGAGCGGGACATCATCCCGCCCTCGGAGTGCCCCTCGTGCGGGGAGCCGCTGACCGAGCGGGGCGAGTCGCGCGAGCTGTTCTGCACGAACCTGTCGTGCCCGGCCCAGACCGTCCGGCGGCTGATCCACTGGGCATCGCGGGCCGCGGCCGACATCGAGGCGGTCGGACCCGTCTGGATCGAGCGGCTCGCCGCGTCCGGCGACCTGGTCGAGCCGTCCGACTTCTACGCGCTCACGAAGGAGCGGCTGCTGGAGTTCGACCGCATCGGCGAGGTGAGCGCCGAGCGCATGATCGAGTCGATCGAGGCGTCGAAGAACGTGGGGCTGCGGCGGGCCGTGATCGGGCTCGCGATCCCGATGGCGTCCGAGGGCACGGCCGCGCGGCTGTGTCGAGCGGGCTTCAGGTCGCTGGAGGAGGTCGCGGACGCCGGCGAGGAGAAGCTCGTCGCGGTCGAGGACATCGGCCCGAAGGTCGCCGAGTCGCTCACCCGGCACCTGGAACGCGTGCGGCCCGAGCTGGAGAAGCTGCGCGAGCGCGGCGTCTCGCTCGACGTGCGTGAAGAGGACCTCCCGCCCGAGGTGGCGGCGGGCGCGCCGCTGGAGGGCAAGACCGTCGTGATCACGGGCGCGATCAGCGACCCGCGCAGCGGCGAGAAGGTGCCGCGGCCGGCGTTCCAGCGGCTGTGTGAGCGCGCCGGCGCGACCGCCGCCTCATCGGTGAGCGCGAGCACCGACATGCTCATCACGGGCGCCGATGTGGGTGCGTCGAAGATTGCGAAGGCGGAGAAGCTCGAGGTCGCCGTCGTGGACCAGTCCGAAATCTGGCAGCAACTAATCAGCGCGGGCATCGCCTAACTGGGTACCTACGTCTTCGAGGCCGCGTGCAGGGGTGCAGCGGCCCGATAGATGGGAGGTTGGATTGAAGGTCCTTCTACGCGGTCCGACGCGCGCGGAGCTCGAGGAGCTCACGCGCGAGTTGCGGCTGCAACGCTGGCGCCGCCGCCCCGTGGCGGTGCTGGTCGCGGCGGCGCTGGCCGCCGGCACCGTCATGCCGGCCACCGCGGGCGCGGTGGCTGACGATGGCGGCGGATGGGGCGGCTCGAGCTCGCCCTCATCACAGGAATCGGACGCGCCGGGCAGCCATGCCGGTCCCGCCGGGGAGTCGGCGGAGTCGACGACGTCGTCGTCGGATTCCGCCGACGACGATCCCTCCGGCAGCGGCGGCTGGGACGGCTCGGTGGGGCCCAGCTCGCCGTCCTCGCAGGAGTCGAGCTCGTCGTCGTCGGATTCCGCCGACCACGATCCCTCCGGCAGCGGTGGCTGGGACGGCTCGGTGGGGCCGAGCTCGCCGTCCTCGCAGGAGTCGAGCTCGTCGTCGTCGGATTCCGCCGACGACGATCCCTCCGGCAGCGGCGGTTGGGACGGCTCGGTCGGGCCGAGCTCGCCGTCCTCGCAGGAGTCGACGTCCTCGTCGAGCGAGTCGATCGCGTCCTCGTCGGATGATTCCGGCGACGACGCGCCGCCGAGCCACGACGGCCCGGTCGGCGAGTCGGCCGAGGACTCCTCGTCCTCGGGCGGCGATGACAGCGGCTGGGACGGCTCGGTCGGACCGAGCTCGCCGTCCTCGCAGGAGACGACGTCCTCGTCGAGCGAGTCGATCGCGTCCTCGTCGGACGACTCCGGCGACGATGCGCCGCCGAGCCATGACGGTCCGGTCGGCGAGTCGGCCGAGGACTCCTCGTCCTCGGGCGACGATGACAGCGGCTGGGACGGCACCGTCGGCCCCAGCTCGCCCTCCTCGCAGGAGGCTGCGGCCCCCGCGAGCGAGACCGACACGGCCGACGCGACCGAGACCACCTCGGACCCGTCGACCGACGACGTGCCGGCCAACGACTACTCACCGCCCGCGATGACGGCGATGGGTGACGTCGCTGGGCCGTCGAGCGACACCACTACGCCCGCGGCCGAGGACAAGAGCCGCGCGGCCGCCCCGGCCGCGGACGACGCGGACTCGGCCCCGCCGAGCCACGCCGGCCCGGTCGGCGAATCCGCCGAGGACACCACGACGGCACCGTCGACGACCACCGACGAGGACTCGACCCCCGTGACGACGCCGATGGGCGACGTCGCGGCGCCGCCGAGCCAGGCGGGCCCGGTCGGCGAGCCGGCCGAGGAGACCACGACGGCACCGTCGACGACGAGCGACGACTACGAGGGTCCCGCGTACACCGCCATGGGCGATTTGGGCCTGCCGGGTCCGGAGGCCTCGCAGGCGCCGCACGTCGACGACCCCGAGCTGGACGCGCCGTACGACCCGCCGACGCAGCAGTACGGCCCCGCGTACGACCCGTCCGATCCGGTCTCGTCGCAGGAGCGCAACCCGGCGCCGGACACGATGGCGCCGGGCCACGCTCCCGCGCAGCAGACCAACCGCAACGAGGAGGAGGGCGACCTGCCCGAGCTCCCGGCGGAGTACGAGGGCCTGCCCGTTCCGGGCTACGCCCAGCCGGAACAACCGCCACAGCCGTCCACGGACGGCTTCGAGGTGGAAGGGACCGTGACGGTCGGGCTCGGTCTCACCGGCGGGCTCGCGCGGGACGAGGACCACACCGCCCTGACCCTGGGCATCGCCGAGGGCTACGGGGTGTTCGGCTCCGCCGGCCCCGCGGACGCGCCGGAGACGCCGGTCAGCGCGCAGAGCAAGGTCATGGGCGCCATCGGGCCGCTCAGCGTGTCTGGCGAGGTCGGGACGGACTCGGGGGTCACGTTGACCGTCGAGGTCCCCAACGAGGTCAACCCGGGCGTCTCGCAGACCACGCAGCACTCGATCAACATGAACAACGGATTCAAACCCGAGTACGAATCCACAGAGGGCATGGCCTTCGGCGCACAGGAGGGCGTCGCGATGACCCACTCGGTCACGGTTTCCATACCGAACGAGTACGTCGACCCGGTGATAGACACGGTCAACGGGATGGCCACCACCGTCGGGAGCTGGTTCACCGAACCGGAACCCCGGTCCGGCGGCTGGTGAATCACACCAACGGATAGGGGTCCCACAAGGGACCCGCATCGGGGGCGCCGTCGCGCACGACGGCGCCCTCGATCAGTCCGTACGGCCGGTCGTCGGCGTGGAAGACCTCGTTCTCGTTCGAGAGACCGAACGGCGTCAGGTCCACGACGAAGTGGTGCTTGTTGGGCATCGAGAGCCGGATCTCCTGCACGGCCGGGCACGCCTCCAGCACCGCCGAACCCATCGCGTACAGCGTCTGCTGCAGCGACAGGGAGTGGTGCGCGGCGAAGCACTCCAGCAACGCGCGTCGCGCGTCCTCGAAGGAGGCGGTGCCGTCGTGGCGCCAGCGCGCGCTCACCTCGGTGGCGAGCACGCGGTCGCGCGTCTCGGCCAGCGTCGTGTACCGGTCACGCGGGAACCCGTGGAACTCGGAGTCCGTCGTCTTGAGGACCACCAGGCCCGACAGCCCCGACGCGAACCACTGCGACTCATCCGCCACGACGACCGCGATCCGCTCCTCCCGCGAACCCTGCGCGAACGCGTGGTCGCTCAGCCGCGTCCAGCCGACCTCGCGCACCTCCACGCGTGCCCGCGTGATCGCGCCGCCCAGGAAGTGCCGCGCCAGCAGCGCCCCGAACTGCTCCGGCGTTCCGACCCCGTGCTCTTTGGCGAACGCGTACACGGTGTTCTTCTGCGTGTCGGTCGCGAGCACGGCCGAGTTGTCACCGTCAAGGTGCACCGCTTCCAGCTCGCCCGAGAGGGCGACCGAGACCAGCAGATCGCGCAACTCGTGCGCCGCACCGTCCCGCACCACCCGGACGAGGTGCGTCTCCGCCTTGCCGTACTGGTTGCTCCCGAGCCGTGCCATCCGAAAATGATCGCATTTCCATCACTCGGGACGCCGACTTTCGTATCATGGAACGTACATTCCGGGCAGGCTCACCCGAGCGGGGCTCATGAGCCACAATGGCCGCGCACCGAGGAGACCGAGGAGCAGCAATGGCATCGCAGGTCGAGGTAGATCCCCAGGAGACACGCGAGTGGCTTGAGGCGCTCGACGCGGTCGTCGCCAGCGACGGCCCGCAGCGCGCCCAGTTCCTGCTCGAACGCGTCATCGGCCACGCTCAGCTGAGCGGCGCGACCCCCGCGCCCGCGGGCAACACGCCGTACCTGAACACGATCCCGCCGCAGGACGAACCGCCTCATCCCGTCGACGAGGCGCTCGAGCGGCGAGTACGCAGCATCGTCCGCTGGAACGCGATCGCGACGATCCTGAACGCGAACAAGGAGTCGTCCGAGCTGGGCGGCCACATCGCGTCCTACCAGAGCGCGGCCGTCCTCTACGAGACGGGCTTCAACCACTTCTGGCACGCCCCGTCCGACAAGCACGGCGGCGACCTCGTCTTCATGCAGGGCCACTCCAGCCCGGGTGTGTACGCGCGCGCCTTCCTCGAGGGCCGCATTCCCGAGGAGCAGATGCGGAACTTCCGCACCGAGGCCTACAAGACCGGCCTCAGCTCCTACCCGCACCCGTGGCTGATGCCGGACTTCTGGCAGTTCCCGACCGTCTCGATGGGCCTCGGCCCGCTGATGGCGATCTACCAGGCGCGCTTCATGAAGTACCTGCAGGGCCGCGGGCTGGCCGAGACCGCCGGGCGCAAGGTGTGGTGCTTCCTGGGCGACGGCGAGACCGACGAGCCGGAGTCCCTGGGCGCGATCTCGATGGCCGGCCGTGAACGCCTGGACAACCTGATCTTCGTCATCAACTGCAATCTGCAGCGCCTGGACGGCCCCGTCCGTGGCAACGGCAAGATCATCCAGGAGCTGGAGACCAACTTCCGCGGCAACGGCTGGAACGTCATCAAGACGATCTGGGGCAGCCGCTGGGACCCGCTCCTCGCCAAGGACGACGAGGGCCACCTGCTCGCCCGCATGAACGAGGCGCTGGACGGCGACTACCAGACGTACAAGTCGCGCAACGGCGCCTACGTGCGCGAGCACTTCTTCGGCACCAAGCCGGAACTGCGCGAGATGGTCAAGGACATGACCGACGAACAGATCTGGGCGCTCAACCGCGGCGGCCTCGATCAGCGCAAGGTCTACGCGGCCTACAAGGCGGCGACCGAGCACCACGGCCAGCCGACGGTCATCCTCGCGAAGACCATCAAGGGCTACGGCATGGGCACGGCGGGTGAGGGCCAGAACATCACCCACCAGCAGAAGAAGATGAACGAGGAGGCACTGCTCTCCTTCCGCGACCGCTTCGAGCTCGAGCTCACCGACGAGCAGGTGCGCAACATCAGCTTCTACAAGCCGCCGGAGGGCTCGCCGGAGGCGGAGTTCATCCGCGAACGCCGCGAGAAGCTGGGTGGCTCGCTTCCCGCGCGCCGGCGCAAGGCCGAGTCGCTGCCGACGCCGGAGCTGACCGCGTTCCAGAGCCAGCTCGACGGCACCGGGGACCGCGAGGTCTCCACCACGATGAGCTTCGTCCGCATCCTGTCGACGATCCTGCGCGACAAGCAGCTCGGCAAGCGGGTCGTCCCGATCGTGCCGGATGAGTCGCGCACGTTCGGCATGGAGGGCCTGTTCCGTCAGCTGGGCATCTTCAGCCAGCTCGGGCAGCTGTACACGCCCGAGGACCGCGACCAGCTGATGTTCTACCGCGAGGACAAGCACGGCCAGGTGCTCCAGGAGGGCATCAACGAGGCCGGCGCCATGTCGTCCTGGATCGCCGCGGGCACGTCGTACTCCAACCACGGCACGCCGACGATCCCGTTCTACATCTACTACTCGATGTTCGGCTTCCAGCGGGTCGGCGATCTCGCCTGGGCCGCCGGCGACAGCCGCACGCGCGGGTTCCTGCTCGGCGGCACCGCGGGCCGCACGACGCTCAACGGCGAGGGCCTCCAGCACGAGGACGGTCATTCGCACCTGCTGAGCGCGACGATCCCGAACTGCGTCTCCTACGACCCGACCTACGGGTACGAGCTGGCCGTGATCATCCGCGAGGGCCTGCGGCGGATGTTCACCGAGCAGGAGGACGTCTTCTACTACCTCACGCTGATGAACGAGAACTACCCGCACCCGGCCATGCCCGAAGGGGCCGAGGAGGGCATCCTGAAGGGGCTGTACCGGCTGCGCAAGGCGCCCGAGGGCGAGGCGCAGCTGCAGCTGCTGGGCAGCGGGACGATCCTGCGCGAGGTCGAGGCGGCGCAGACGCTGCTCGCCGACGACTTCGGCGTGGCGGCGGACGTGTGGAGCGTCCCGAGCTTCACCGAGCTCGCCCGCGAGGCGCAGGAAGCGGATCGCTGGAACACGTTCCACCCGGGTGACGAGGCCAAGGTCTCCTGGGTCGAGCAGCAGCTGGGCGGCGCGTCCGGCCCGGTGGTGGCGGCGACCGACTACATGCGCGCGTTCGCGGACCAGATCCGCCCGTTCGTCTCCCAGCCCTACCGCGTGCTCGGCACGGACGGCTTCGGCCGCAGCGACTACCGCAAGACGCTGCGCTCGTTCTTCGAAGTGGATCGTCACCACGTCGTGCTGGCGGCGCTGACCGAGCTCGCGAAGGCCGGTCAGATCGACGCCGGCGCACCGAAGACGGCGATCGAGTCTTACGGAATCGACCCCGAGCGCCCCGCGCCCTGGAAGGTGTGAACGTGGCTAGCGAACAGGTCCTGGTCCCGGACATCGGGGACTTCGACGACGTACCGGTGATCGAGGTGCTGGTGTCGGTGGGCGACGAGGTCGCTGCCGAGGACCCGCTCGTCGTCCTGGAGTCCGACAAGGCCACGATGGAGGTGCCGTCGCCGTCGGCCGGCAAGGTCGCCTCGATCGAGGTGTCCGTCGGGGACAAGGTCAAGGAGGGCTCGCCGATCATCTCGCTCGAGGTGAGCGGGGACGCGCCCGAGGCCGAGACGGCGCCCGGCGGCGCCGTCGAGGGGACGTCGATCGCCGCCCAGGAGTCCGAGAAGGCGGGCGAGATCGAGGAGCCGACGCCGATCGACTCCAGTGAGCCGCCCGCGTCGCCCCAGGTGGAGGGCACGCCGTCGGGCGCGCCGGTCTCCCCGCAGCAGAAGGGCGGGCACAGCGACCCGCCGGCCTACGCGTCGCCGGGCGTGCGCCGGCTGGCGCGAGAGCTCGGCATCGACCTCTCGACGGTGACCGGGACCGGCCGCAAGGGCCGGATCACCAAGGAGGACGTCCAGCAGGCCAAGGACGCGCCCGCCGCGGCGCCGGCCGCCGCCGAGGCGCCCGCTTCCGGCGCGGCCGTCGAGGGCCTGAACCTCGCGCCGTGGCCGAAGCCGAACTTCGAGAAGTACGGCGAGGTCGAGCGCCAGCCGCTCACCCGCATCCAGAAGATCAGCGGCCCGAACCTGGCCCGCAACTGGGTGATGATCCCGCACGTCACGCACAACGACGAGGCGGACATCACCGAGCTGGAGGCGTTCCGCAAGCGCACCAACGGTGAGCAGCAGGAGGCGAAGGTGACGATGGTCGCCCTGCTGGCGAAGGCGGTCGTGGCCTCGCTGAAGGCGTTCCCGGTCGTCAACTCCTCGCTGGACGGCGACGACCTCGTCCTCAAGCGCTACTACAACATCGGCTTCGCGGCGGACACGCCGAACGGGCTCGTGGTCCCGGTCATCAAGGACGCTGACTCCAAGGGCATCCTCGAGATCGCGAAGGACCTGACGGAGCTGTCCGGGAAGGCCCGCGCGGGCAAGCTCTCGCCGGGTGAGATGGCCGGCGCGACGTTCACGATCTCGTCGCTGGGCGGGATCGGCGGCACGTCGTTCACGCCGATCGTCAACGCGCCCGAGGTGGCGATCCTGGGCGTGACGCGCTCGGCGATGAAGCCCGTCTGGAACGGGACGGAGTTCGTCCCGCGCCTGATGGTGCCGCTGTCGCTCTCCTACGACCACCGCGTGATCGACGGCGCGCTCGCGGCGCGCTTCGTCGCCCACCTGGTCCAACAGCTGTCCGATCTCCGGAGGGTCCTGCTCTGATGGAAGTCAAGGTCCCGGACATCGGCGATTTCGACGACGTCCCCGTGATCGAGATCCTCGTCGCCGTCGGTGACGAGGTCGCGGAGGAGACGCCGCTGATCGTTCTCGAGTCCGACAAGGCGACGATGGAAGTGCCGTCGCCGGCCGCGGGCAAGGTCACCTCGATCGAGGTGGCGGTGGGCGACAAGGTCGCCGAGGGCACGGTCATCGTGCAGCTGGAGGCGGCCGAGGCGGCCGCGTCGGCGGAGGCCGAGCCGGAGGGCGGCAACGTTGAGGACAAGCCGGAGGCGCCCGCCCAGGGCTACGGCGACTCGCCCGGCCCCGCGACCCAGCCCGTCTCGGCCGGGACGGACGCCCCGACGTCCTCCGGCATCCCCGAGGACGCGGACGTCAAGGTCCAGGTCGCCGTGCTCGGCGCCGGCCCGGGCGGCTACACGGCCGCGTTCCGCGCCGCCGACCTCGGCCTGTCGGTCGCGCTGATCGACAAGGGCGAGACGCTCGGCGGCGTGTGCCTGAACGTCGGCTGCATCCCGTCCAAGGCGCTGCTGCACATCGCCAAGGTGCTCACCGAGGCCGAGGAGATGGCCGAGGCGGGCGTGTCCTTCGGCAAGCCGACGATCGACATCGACCACGTGCGCGCGTGGAAGAACGACGTCGTCGGGCGGCTCACCGGCGGACTCGAAGGCCTGGCCAAGCAGCGCAAGGTGCAGGTCGTGCGCGGGTCCGGCGAGTTCACCTCGCCGAACTCGATCAAGGTCGGCGACACGGTCGTCGGCTTCGAGCACTGCATCATCGCGTCCGGCTCGGAGGCGTCGACGCTGCCGTTCCTCCCGGACGATCCCCGGATCATGGACTCGACCAGCGCGCTCGAGGTCGAGGAGATCCCGGAGCGGCTGCTCGTCATCGGCGGCGGCATCATCGGCCTCGAGATGGCGACGGTCTACGACGCGCTCGGCTCCAAGGTGACCGTGGTGGAGCTGCTCGACCAGCTCATCCCGGGCGCCGACAAGGACCTCGTGCGCGTGCTCGAGAAGCGCATCAAGGGGCGCTACGAGGCCATCCATCTCAAGACCGGCGTCGAGGCGGTCGAGGCGGGGCCGGACGGCCTGAAGGTCAAGTTCGGCGACAGCGAGGAGACCTTCGACCGGATCCTGGTCGCGGTCGGCCGCCGCCCGAACGGCAAGGTGATCGGCGCGGACGCGGCGGGCGTGACCGTCGACGAGCGCGGCTTCATCGCCTCCGACTCGCAGATGCGCACGAACGTGCCGCACATCTTCTCGATCGGGGACGTGCGCGGCGAGCCGATGCTCGCCCACAAGGCCACGCACGAGGGCGTGCTCGCGGCCGAGGTGATCGCCGGGCACGACGTCAGCTGGGACGTGCGCTCGATTCCGTCGGTGGCCTACACGGACCCGGAGGTGGCGTGGACCGGGCTGACCGAGACGCAGGCCAAGGCCGACGGCATCGAGTACGAGATCGGCGCCTTCCCGTGGGCGGCGTCGGGCCGTGCGCTGAGCGTCGGTCGCTCGGACGGGCTGACGAAGCTGGTGGTCGAGCCGGGCACGAACCGCGTGCTGGGCGCCGGCATCGTCGGCGTCAACGCGGGTGAGCTCCTGGCGGAGGCGGTCCTGGCGATCGAGGCGGGCCTCGACGCCGAGGACATCGCGCTCACGATCCACCCGCACCCGACGCTGTCCGAGACGGTCGGCTTCGCGGCGGAGATGGCCGAGGGCACGATCACCGACATCATGCCCAAGCGCAAGAAGAAGGCCTAGCGCAGGAGCTGGTCGTGGGTGGCGGCGATCTGCGCCGCGCGGCGGTCGCGCTCGACGTCACCCACGATGAACATGCACAGCGACACGCACGGCTTGTCGTGGAAGTGCGCGTCCCAGGCGGCGTCGTAGGCGACGGAGCGGTCGAGGATGTCGGCGTCCGGGCCGATCGCGGCGCGCGCCCACCACGCGGCGTCGAAGCCGCGGGCGAGCGCAGCCTCCAGCTCCGGCTCCCACGCGTGCACGTAGTCCTCGACTGTGATGTCGAGCGCGATCTCGCTGAACACCATGCGGCCTTCGGCCTCGAGCGCGGCGACGTCGAGCCCGGCGGCGGTGAGCGCGGCGCGGTCGGCGTCGGCCTGGCCCGCGAACGTGCGGTGGAAGAGCCAACCGTTGCGCTTGGCGCCGAGCGCGTAGAACGACGCGAACGCCGGTGCGACCTCCTCCGGCGACGCGAGCAGCATCGCCAGGTGCGGGCACGCGCCCGGCGCAATCGCCTGCGCTAGAGCGGAATCCACAGGTGTACCTCCGTTCCGGTGCCGGGGGTCGAGGTCACGGTGCAGTCGCCGCCCTGCCCGCGCGCCCGCTCGCGCATGACGGTCAGCCCGAGGTGGCCGTCCTCGATCCCGGCGGCGTGCGCGGGATCGAAGCCGCGGCCGTCGTCGCGGACCGTGAGCTCGAGCCGCTCGTCGTCGGCGGCGTAGGTGACCTGCGCGGACGTGGCGTGCGCGTGCGCGTCGGCGTTGGCGAGCGCCTCGCTCACCACCCTCGCGGCGAGCGTGACCGCCTCGGGGCCCGCGTCGCCGTGGCCGCTCACGCGGACCGGCGTGCGGGCGCGCCGGGCGGCCGCCTCCAGCGCGGCGCGCAGGCTCGCCGGGGTCTCGTGCGAGAGCGTCCGCAGCCGCTCACGCACCAGCCGGTGCGCGGACTCCACGGCCTCGGTGAGCCGCGCGCGGTCCGGCTCGGCCAGTGCGAGCTCCCGCCGCGCCACCGCGAGGTACTGCGCGAGCCCGTCATGGACCTCGGCCGTGAGCTGGCGTCGCTCGCGCTCGATCGCGGCGGCCTGGAGCTCCCGCCGCAGGCGCGCGGTGGTGATGCCGGCGCTGAGCTGGGAGCACAACAGGCTCAGGACCGTGCCGGACAGCGCGTCGAGCGCGATCCGGGCGGGGGCCGAGGCGATCACGACGCCCTCGATCAGCGGCAGGATCAGCCAGTCCGTGGCGGGCGGGTCGAACGGGTTGTCGACGAGCCAGCCCGCGCTCTCGCGCAGGACGATCGGCGCGTTGGTCGCCAGCTGCCACGCCTCCTCGTCGAAGCTCAGCGCCTGTGCCGCGGCGTCGCCGACGAAGCGCCGCAGCACGGGTTGGCCGTCGGCGTCCGGGAGGTAGAGCACGGCGCGGTCCAGGTGCAGCGCCTCGCGCATCTCCTCGAGCGCCGTGCTCGCCAGCACGGGGAGCTCGTCGGGGGCGACCAGCGCGCGCGACACGCGCGAGACGGCCGCCAGTCCGGCGAGCACCGCGGGCTCTAACACGCGGGGCTCCAGGACTGTGCGGCCTTTGTGCACGTCCCTGTACGCAGGTGCATACCGGGCGCGATACTACGCCTGTGCGCGTGAGCATCGCCGACGATCACCGGCTCATGCGGGAGGGAACCGCGGCGCTGCTGGCCGCCGATCCACGCATCGAGGTGGTGGGGCTGGCGGCGGGTGGGCGTGAGGCGGTCGAGCTGGCCGCGCGGGAGCGGCCGGACGTGGCGCTGCTCGACGTCGGGATGCCGGATATCGGCGGCGTGGAGGCGTGCGCGGCGATCCGCGCCCGCACGCCGGACGTGCGCGTGCTGATGCTCACCGTGTCCGAGGAGGCGCTGGACGTGCGCGCCGCGCTGAAGGTCGGCGCGGCCGGCTACCTGCTCAAGGACATGCCGCCGGACGCGCTCGTCGCGGCCGTGCTCTCCGACGAGGCGGTCGTGATGGCGTCCGCGGAGGTGGAGTGGGGCGCGTTGTCCGTGCGCGAGCGCGAGGTGCTCGAGCTGCTCGGACAGGGGCTGCGCAACCGGGAGATCGCGGAGCGCCTCGTCGTGAGCGAGGCGACGGTCAAGACGCACGTGCGCCATGTGCTGGAGAAGCTGCGGCTGCGCAATCGCGCGGAGGCAGCAGCGTTCGCAGCCCGCGGCCGATCCGGGCCGTGACGTCCTGCGGCGTGGTGCCGAGCTGGGTGGCGATGCGGTCGGTCTTCCAGCCGAGGGCGGTGGCGAGCACGAGCGCGTCCCGCTCCGGCGCGTCGATCCCCGCGTAGGCGGGTACGCGGCCCGCGGCCAGGCACGCGCCGCGGGCCGCGAGCGCGTCGGGGCGGCCGTGGGGGTCGGCCACCAGCACCCGGCGCGTGATCTCCGCCGCCGTGTCCTCCTCGGCGCCCGCCGAGGACGCGGCGGCGAACACGGCTTCCACGAGCGCCTCGAGCACGGTGCGGCACGCTACGGACGCGTCCGCCGCGCGCCATCGACCGAAAGGATGATTCAGCTCTCCTGCGCTGTTGGTCGGATCAAGATCTCGTTCACGTCCACATGCGCCGGCTGGGCGAGCGCGAAGAGGACCGCGCGGGCGATGTCGTCGGCGGTCAGCACGTCCTCGAGCTCGTGGCTGAAGCCCGGCGTCTGCACCATGCCGGGGGAGATGAGGGTCGTGCGCACGCCGGTGCCGTTGAAGTCCTGGCGGGCGGCCTCGGCCATGCCGGTGACGGCGAACTTCGTCGCGGAGTAGAGCGAGCCCTTCAGCGCGCGCCGGCCGGCGATGCTGCTCGTGATCACGAGGTGGCCGCGTGTGTCTCTCAGCGCTTGTGCGGTCGCGCGGATCGTCGCGTAGATGCCGAAGACGTTCGTGATCACCATCTGCTTGGCGTCCTCGGGATCGCCGGCCTCGAAGCCGCGCGGGTGGCCGACGCCGGCGTTGGCGAAGACGGCGTCGATGCGGCCGAACTCGTCCAGCGCGCGCTGCGCGAGCGCCTCGACCTGCGCGTACTCGGAGACGTCGCACTGGACCGCGATCCCGCCGATCTCTTGTGCGAGCTGCTCCAGCTTGTCCTGCGAGCGGGCGCCGAGCACGACCCGGTAGCCCGCCTCTGCCGCCTGGCGGGCCGTCGCCGCCCCGATGCCCGTCGAAGCGCCCGCGATCACCATGACCTTGTCCATGGCTCCTATCGTTACCCCGACGAATGCTCGCTGATCGCGCACGCATCGAGGTGGAGGCCGGACGCGGCGGCGATGGATCGATGTCCTTCCGGCGCGAGTCCCGCGTGCCCAAGGGCGGGCCGGACGGCGGCGACGGCGGGCGCGGCGGCGACGTGATCCTGCGCTGCGACGACTCCCTGCGCGATTTGCAGTCCTTCCGGCGCCGCGGGCGCTACAAGGCCGAGCGCGGCGGGCACGGCCAGGGGAAGCTCATGCACGGCGCCGACGGCGACCGGCTGGTGATCCCGGTGCCGCCGGGGACGACCGTGGAGCGCTGGGACGGGCGCACGTTCGATCTCGTGCGCCCGGGTCAGGAGGTGACCCTGGCGCGCGGCGGCCCGGGCGGGCGCGGCAACAAGAACTTCGCCACCGCCACGCGCCAGGCGCCGCGGCTCGCCGAGCGTGGGCTCCCGGGGGAGGAGGGCATCGTCGAGCTGCGGCTCAAGCTGCTCGCCGACGTCGGCCTGGTGGGGCTTCCGAACGCGGGCAAGTCCTCGCTGCTGGCGACGATGACGCGCGCGCAGCCGAAGGTCGCCGCCTACCCGTTCACGACGCTGGTGCCGGTGCTGGGCACGATCGAGGCCGACGACCGCCAGCTGGTGCTCGCCGACATCCCGGGTCTGATCGAGGGCGCGTCGGAGGGCGCGGGCCTGGGGCACGACTTCCTCGCGCACGTGGAGCGCACGCGGCTGCTCGTGCACGTGCTGGATCTCGCGCCGCTGGACGGGTCGGACCCGGTGTCCAACTTCGAGGTCATCGAGCGCGAGCTCGCGGAGCACGACCCGCGGCTGGCGTCGCTGCCGCGGCTGCTGGCACTGTCGAAGGCGGATCTGGTGACGCCGGAGGTGGCTGAGGCGGCCGCTGCGGAGTGGCGCGAGCGCGTGGCGTTCCCGGTGATCGTCACGTCCAGCGCGACGTCGCTGGGGCTGGCCGAGCTGCGCGGCGAGCTGCTCGAGCGGGTGCCGGTCGCGCCGCCCGAGGAAGCGGGCGCGGGCGAGGACGACGTCGCCGAGTTCGCGGTCTTCCGTCCCGTGCAGGGGCGTCCGTCGTTCGACATCACGCGCGGGCCGGCGGGCGAGTGGATCGTCACCGGCGAAGCCGTCGAGCGCCTGTTCATGCGCTGGGACATGGACAACGAGGAAGCCGCAGCGTTGGTCGAGCAGCGGCTGCGGCGGATGGGCGTCATCTCCGCGCTCGAGAAGGCCGGGTTCGAGCCTGGCGACGACGTCGAGATCGGCGGCACCCTGTTCGAGCTCGACCCCTCCTGAGTCCTTTGCCGGTCGCTGTCGTGAAATTGGGGTCGTCGATCGTCGCCGAGGACAGCGGTGCGCTGCGGCTGTCGGTTGTCGCGCGCATCTGCGAGGAGGTCGCGGCGCTGCACGCGTCGGGCGTGGATGTCGTGGTGGTCACTTCGGGCGCGATCGCGCGCGGCATCCACATGCTCGGGCTGGCCGGACGGCCGAAGGCGGTCGAGGAGCTGCAGGCGGCGTCCGCGGTCGGCCAGGGGCGGCTGTACCGCACCTACGACGAGTACCTGCGCGAGCGCGGCATCCAGTCGGCGCAGGTGCTGCTCACGTTCTTCGACATGAGCGCCCGGACCCACTACCTGAACGCGCGCCGGACGCTGCGCAAGCTGGTCGAGTGGCGGATCGTGCCGGTCATCAACGAGAACGACACCACGACGACGGACGAGATCTCCTTCGGCGACAACGACTTCCTGGCGGCGCAGGTCGCGGTGCTGGTGGACGCGTCGCTGCTGTTGCTGCTGACCTCGACCGCGGGCTTGTTCACGGCCGATCCGCGCGCTGATCCGTCCGCCCGGCTGGTGGCTTCGGTGGAAGATCCCGCCGAGCTGGCGGCGCTGAACATCTCCACCGCGACCTCGGCCCTGGGGTCGGGCGGGATGCGCTCGAAGGTCGCCGCCGCCGAGATGGCGACCGCGGCCGGCATCCCGACCGTGATCGGGAGCGGGTTCGAGCCGGGCGTGCTCGCGCGCGCGTGGGCGGGCGAGCCCGCGGGGACGCACTTCGCGCCGCACCCGGTCCGCCAGCCCTCCTTCAAGCTGTGGCTGCGCTACGCCAAGCCGTCGCAGGGGTCGGTGGTCGTGGATGCGGGCGCGGCGCGGGCGCTGCGCGACGGCGGGACCTCGCTGCTGCCGGTCGGGATCGTCGACGTCGAGGGCGCGTTCGAGGCGGGCGACGCGATCGAGGTGGTCGCGGACGGCGGCGCCGTGGGCAAGGGCATCTCCAACTACTCGGCCGCGGAGCTGCGGCGGGTGATGGGCTTGAAGTCAGGCCAGGTGCGCGAGGTGCTGCCGCGCGCGACCGAAGAAGCGGTGCACCGGGACTACTTCGTCCTGGTATAGGTCGCATCGCCCAGAGGGCGATGCTTCGGCGAGTTCGCCGCGGGCGCTCACGCCTCGCGAACTCGCGACCAGACGACCTCGCCCGCCACGCGGGTCTCCGCGATGGCCTCCTCGCGCGCGAGGGTGAAGATCGCGCCGAGGGCGGCGTCCCAGTCCGGCGCTTCCTCCAGGACCGCCTCGAGTGTGCCGTCGAGCGGCGGTTTGATCAGGACGAGGTCCGCCTGCTTGCCGGGCGTGAGGTCGCCGGCCATGTCGCCGAGGTTGAGCGCCTTGGCGCCCGCGGCGGTCGCCAGGTACAGCAGGTGCGCGGGGCCGAGCATGTGGCCCTGGTCGCGCACCATCTGCACGTGGTAGGCGACCAGGCCCTCCTTGAGCATCGACAGGCCCGTGCCGGCGCCGACGTCCGTGCCCATCCCGAAGCGCACGCCGTGCTCGACGTGCCGCGCCATGGGGAAGATGCCGCTGGAGAGGAACGCGTTGCTGGACGGGCAGTGCGCGACCGCGGTGTGGGCGTGGGCCAGGCGAGCGAGCTCGTCGTCGGAGACGTGCACGTTGTGGGCGAGGACGCTGCGGGCCGTCAGGAGGCCCGCGTCCTCGTAGGTGGCGACGTAGTCGCGCGCGTCGGGAAACAGCTCCTTGACAAACGCGATCTCGCCGACGGACTCGTTCACGTGGCTGGTGAACAGGGCGCCGGCGGTCTCGTCGAGCAGCGCCTTGGAGGCGGCCAGCATCGGCTCGCTCGCTGACACGCTGAACCGCGGCGTGACCGCGTAGCGCAGCCGGCCGTGACCGTGCCAGCGGTCGATCAGGACGCGGCTGTGCTCGTACGCCTCGTCCGGCGTGACCTCGAGCTCGGGCCGCAGGTTGCGGTCGGACACCACCAGGCCGGACGCGATCCGCAGCCCGGAGGCGTCCGCCGCCTCGAACAGCGCGTGCTGCGCGTGCGGGAAGTGGCTGCCGAACACGAGCGCCGAAGTCGTCCCGTTGCGCGCCAGCAACCGCGTGAACCGGCGCGCCGCCTTGGTCGCATGATCGAGGTCGGCCATCTTGGCCTCCTCGGGCAAGGTGCGCTGCGCCAGCCAGTCCAGCAGCTCGAGCCCCATCGCCCCGATCACCGGGATCTGCGGGAAGTGCACGTGCGTGTCGATGAGGCCGGGGAGCAGCACGCAGTCCCGCCGGTCGAGCGTCTCCGCCGCGGGATGTGCCTCCGCCACCGCGGCGTGCGGGCCGGTCGCCAGGATCGTCCCCGCTTGGTCGAACGCCACCGCCCCGTCGTCGAACGTCTCGAGCGCGTCGCTCGTGGCGAAGGGATCACGCGGCGTGTGCGCGACTCGGGCGCGGATGATCGTCGTGCCAGGCACGGTTGCAGCCTACGGGCGCCTCCGGCTGACGCGTCGACCGCGCCGCGGCGCCACGCCACGCGCCGTCCGCGTCGCCGCCGCGCTCTCGCCCCGCGCGTGTGCGGCCCCTAGACTGCGCGCATGGCCGCGACGCTCCCCTCGACCTCTGTTCTTGACCTTGCCCTGGCCGCGAAGGCCGCGGCGCGGAAGCTCGCGACCGTGCCGTCGGCGACCAAGGACGCGGCGCTGCACGCGATCGCCGACGCGCTCGAGGCGCGCATCCCCGAGATCCTCGAGGCCAACGCGCGCGATCTCGAGGCCGGGCGCGAGAACGGGCTGTCCGACGCGCTGATGGACCGGCTGGCGTTGACCGACGCGCGGGTGCGCTCGATCGCCGCCGGCGCGCGGGCGATCGCGGCGCTACCCGACCCGGTCGGCGAGGTCGTGGACGGCGGGCGCCTGGCGAACGGGCTCGAGGTGCGCAAGGTTCGAGTCCCGCTCGGCGTGGTGGCGGTCGTGTACGAGGCGCGCCCGAACGTGACGATCGACGCGGCCGCGCTCGCGCTGAAGTCGGGCAACGCCGTGCTGCTGCGCGGCTCGTCCTCCGCGGCGCATTCGAACGCGGTGCTGGCGCGGATCGCGGCCGAAGCGGCGTCCGAGCTCCCGGCCGGCTCGATCGGGCTCGTCGGCGGCGACCGCGAGGCGCTGACCGAGCTCGCCCAGCTGGAGGGCATCGTCGACCTGATCATCCCGCGCGGCGGCGAGGGCCTCAAGAAGGCGATCAGCGCGGTGGCGAAGGTCCCGGTCATCTACGCCGCGGCCGGCAACTGCCACGTCTACGTCGACGCGTCGGCCGATCTCGCGGCCGCCGAGCGGATCATCGTCAACGCCAAGGTCCAGCGCCCCGGCACGTGCAACTCGGCCGAGACGCTGCTCGTGCACTCGGACGTGGCCGACCGGTTCCTGCCTGGCGCGATCGCCGCGCTGCGGGCCGAGGGCGTCGAGCTGCGCGGGGACGAGCGCGTGCGCACGGTCGATCCGTCCGTGAACGCGGCCGTGGAGTCGGACTGGGGCGAGGAGTTCCTCGCGCTGATCCTGGCGGTGAAGGTCGTGGACTCCGTCGAGGAGGCGATCGACCACGTCAACGAGTACGGCTCTGGCCATTCCGAGGCGATCGTCACCAACGATCGCTCGGCGGCGCGGGCGTTCCAGCTCGGGATCGACAGCGCCTGCATCTACGTGAACGCCAGCACGCGGTTCACGGACGGCGGCGAGTTCGGGATGGGCGCCGAGATCGGCAACTCGACCCAGAAGCTGCACGCGCGCGGGCCGATCGGGCTGCGGGAGCTGTGCTCGACGCGCTACCTCGTCGAAGGCGACGGGCAAGTTCGCGCTTGAGGCTCGGGCTGCTCGGCGGGACGTTCAACCCGCCGCACATCGGCCACCTGGTGTGCGCCGCGGAGGCGATCGATCAGCTCGAGCTCGACGAGGTCGCGTTCGTGCCCGTCAACCAGCCGCCACACAAGGAGATCGACTCCGACCCGGGAGTGGAGGCGCGCGTCGAGCTCACGCGTCGCGCCACAGCGGGCGACTCGCGCTTCTGGGTGTCACGGGTGGACGCCGACGTCGCCGGTCGGTCCTACACGGTCGATACGCTGCAACGGCTGCATGAGTCCAGTCCGGCGGACGACCTGACGTTCATCATGGGAGGCGACATGGCCTACTCGCTGCCCACGTGGCACGAGCCTGAGGCCGTCCTGTCCCTGGCCACCCTGGGTGTGGCCGAGCGTTCGGGCATCCGCCGCGGCGACATCGTGGAGCACCTCGCCGGCCTCGCCGGCGTCGACCAGATCCGCTTCTTCGACATGCCTCGTCTCGACATCTCCTCCTCGGCCATCCGCCAACGCGTCGCGGCCGGCCGTCCGATCCGTTACCTCGTCCCCGACTCCGTGGCCGAGTTCATCGCCGCCGAAGGGTTGTACGCATGACCGCACCCCGCGCGTCCGCGCCGATCGAGCCGTCCGAGCTCGCCGGGCTCGTCTCGGGCTACGCCTCGGACGTCAAGGCTCAGGACATCGTCGAGCTCGACCTGCGCGGCGTGCTCGGCTACACGGACTACTTCGTGATCGCCACCGGCGGCTCCGACCGCCAGGTCAAGGCCATCCACGACCGCATCCACGAGAACATGAAGAAGGACCACGGCCTGCTCCCGCGGCGGGTCGAGGGCCTGAGCGAGTCCCGCTGGATCCTCATGGACTACCTGGACGTGATCGTCCACGTCTTCACCGCCGAGGCGCGCGAGTACTACCGCCTCGAGCAGCTCTGGGGCGAAGCACCCAAGCGCGTCGTCGAGTAGCGCGGCCGGACCGGCTCAGTTGCCGAGCCGGTGGTACGCGCCGTCCATGAACGGGCCGACCTGCGAGGCCGCGCACGTCTTCCCGCGCAGGGCGTTGAGCGCGCCGGCCGTCGCCGTGCCGTCCGCGCGCCGGAACGTCGGCGGGCGGTAGACCGCCTCGACGCGCGCGGCGGGACACGTCCCGTAGACGTTCCAGTCCTCGGTGAAGTTGCTCACCGTCGTGTCGACCGTCCCGGCGCCGGCCGCAGGCATCCGCAGTGACCCGAGCTCGTAGCGGGCACCGCCCTTGATCTCCGCGTACGCCTGCCACGTCGATCCGGTCGTGCTGGTCGGGGTGAGGCTGCGGACGACGACGCGCAGCGTCTTCCCGCCGATCGCGCTCGGGAACGGGACGACGCAGTACGCGGTCGGATCGCTGCCGCCCTCGCCGCCCAGACCCGTGGAGCAACGGCCGGCCGCCGGAGTGGCGGCGACCGTGGGCGCAGCGCCCTCTCCCTCCGAGACCCGCAGCTCGAAGTCGAGCGTCCGCTGCCCGTCGGGCCCGATTCCCAGATCGACGTACCACCGGTACGGGGACCGCTGACCGTTGACGCGCAGGCTGTTGGCCACCCGCCAGCGGAACCCGCTCCCCGCGCGCGGGAACGCGATGTCCTGCCCGATCGACGTGTACGTGCCCGCGGACGCGGTGAACTCCGTCGCGACCCGCTCCGCCTGTGCCGGGGCGGCCGCGATGCCGCCGATCACACACGCCAATCCCACGGTCTTCGCGAGACCACCAGGTCGTCTGAGCGTTGCAGCAATCCGGAGCATGAGCGACCAAGTACCCGACTTCCGGACCCTCACGCCTCGCTCCGCCTGAAGGCGTCCGCGAGGGCGGCGATCGCCGCTTCCGGCGTCCGGCACCGCACGACCCGATAGCCCATCCCGGCCAGGTGCGCGTCGCGCCGGGCGTCCTCGGCACGGGACGGCGGCCGCAGGTGGCCCGGCCCGTCGAGCTCGATCACCAGGTCGAGGTCGGGCCAGTGAAAGTCCACCTCGACGCCGAGGAACTTGCGGTTGGTGTCCGGTCGCGGGAGCCCGGCCGCGGCCACCGCGCGCCGGAACGCGAGCTCGCCGCGGCTGCGGACACCGGCGCTTCCGGCGAGCCAGTCGTCGATGGCGCACTCGAGCACGTCGAGGTGGCGGTGCCCGGTCGCCCGCGCCATCGCCCGCCGGATCGCGCCGAGATCGAGGATGCCGCGGAACGGCCTCGTGGATGTAGCGCGTGAGCTCCTCGGGGATGAGCCGTCGCTGAGGTCGACGAACACCCGCGGCACGTTGGTCACCGGGATGCCGTCGACCGTCGTGACGTCACGCGAGTCCAGACGCCGCGCGGTGTGGAGCTTGATGCCGGTGATGGCGCGATGTGGGCGCGGCACGAGCACCTCCGGCACGTTGGGCGCCCAGCGGTCGAGCGCGAGGAGCGCAACGGCAGACCGTCGGCACAGCGCTGCGCCTTCGCCGGCAGCGAACACGGCCGCGAGCCAGCGCGCCTCGCGTGAGAGCGCGGTGTGGCCGACCGCGTAGACGTCGCGGTACAGCCGATGGAGCACGCGGCTGCGCGAGATCGCGCTGTTCGACCACCCGAGCGCTCGCAATTGCGCCCCGCGAACGATCCCGTGCTGAGCATTCGCCACGCTGGACAGGGGTGCCCAACGTGAGTTGCGCTCAGCGGGACCAGCGTTGGGCACCCCGAGGCCCGTCACGCCAATCGCGCCCGGGAAACACGAAGGGCCGCCCGGATCGGACGGCCCTTCGTTTCAGTGGAGCTAGCCGGGATCGAACCGGCGACCTCATGACTGCCAGTCATGCGCTCTCCCAGCTGAGCTATAGCCCCATGCAGCTGGTTGCCGGACAACACTTTAGCGAGCGAATCCGCGGCGCGCCACGGAGAACGGGTGCGTCCGGGCGCTAACCTCCGCGCCTCATGGCCGAGCACCGTTACGAGCCGCACGAGATCGAGCGCAAGTGGCAGCAGATCTGGGAGCGGGAGCGCACTTGGGAAGTTCCGAACGACGCCGATGGGGCGCCGCGCTCGTACGTGCTCGAAATGCTGCCGTACCCGTCGGGCGAGCCCCACATGGGGCACCTGAAGAACTACAGCGTCGGTGACGCGGTCGCCCACTTCCGGCGTCGCAACGGCATGCGGGTCCTGCACCCGATGGGCTACGACGCGTTCGGGCTGCCGGCGGAGAACAACGCGATCAAGACCGGCAAGCACCCGCGCGAGGCGACGGAGGAGTCGATCGCCTCCTTCCAGCGCCAGTTCCGGTCCTGGGGCATCTCGATCGACTGGTCGCGCGAGTTCGGCACGCACGAGCCGCGCTACTACCGCTGGACCCAGTGGATCTTCCTGAAGCTGTTCGAGCGCGGGCTGGCCTATCGCAAGGAGGCCGCGGTCAACTGGTGCCCGAAGGACGCGACCGTGCTCGCCAACGAGCAGGTCATCGACGGGCATTGCGAGCGCTGCGGCACGGCCGTCGAGCTGCGCCAGCTCGAGCAGTGGTTCTTCCGCATCACCGACTACGCCGACCGCCTGCTGGACGATCTGGAGACGATCGACTGGCCGGGCCACGTGGTCACGATGCAGCGCAACTGGATCGGCCGCTCCGAGGGCGCTGAGGTGACGTTCACCGAGCCTGACTCCGGCCGCGAGTACCCCGTCTTCACCACCCGCCCGGACACGCTGTTCGGCGCGACGTTCTTCGTCATGGCGCCCGAGCACCCGGACGTGCTGCGCCTGGCCGCCGGCACCGAGCACGAGCAGGCGGTGCGCGACTACGTCAACACGGTGCTGACGGAGTCCAAGGAGGAGCGCGCGGACACCGAGCGCAAGAAGACCGGCGTGGCGCTCGGCCGCAGCGTCATCAACCCGGTCAACGGTGAGCGCATCCCGATGTACGTCGCCGACTACGTGCTGATGGAGTACGGCACGGGCGCGATCATGGCCGTCCCGGGCCACGACGAGCGCGACTTCGACTTCGCGACCGAGTTCGACCTGCCGATCCGCCGCGTCGTCGAGGGAGGCGCGGAGCTGCCGTACCCCGGCAACGGCACGCTGGTCAACTCCGCGCCCGAGTTCGACGGGATGCACAACCGCGAGGCGCTGGAGAAGATCGTCGACTGGCTCGACCGCGAGGGCAAGGGCCACCGCTCGATCAACTACCGCCTGCGCGACTGGCTGCTGTCCCGCCAGCGCTACTGGGGCTGCCCGATCCCGATCGTCTATTGCGACGAGCACGGCATGGTGCCCGTGCCCGACGACCAGCTGCCGGTCGAACTGCCCGACATCCAGGACTACGCGCCGCAGGGCAAGTCCCCGCTGGCCGCGGCCGAGGACTGGGTCAACACGACCTGCCCGGTGTGCGGCGGGCCCGCGCGCCGCGAGACCGACACGATGGACACGTTCGTCGATTCGTCCTGGTACTACCTGCGCTACTGCGACGCCAACAACGACGACGCGGCGTGGGACAAGAAGGTCCTCGACAGCTGGATGCCGGTCGACCAGTACGTCGGCGGTGTCGAGCACGCGATCCTGCACCTGATGTACGCGCGCTTCTTCGTGAAGGCGCTGGCCGACCTCGGCCTGATGGAGGCGCAAGAGCCCTTCAAGGCGCTCTTCACGCAGGGGATGATCACGCGCGACGGCGCGAAGATGTCCAAGTCCAAGGGCAACATGATCAGCCCGGCGCCGTACGTCGAGCGCTACGGGGCCGACACCGCGCGCTCGTACATCCTCTTCATCGGCCCGCCCGACCAGGACGCCGACTGGAACGACGAGGGCGTCGAGGGCGTGCACCGCTTCCTCGCGCGCCTGTGGCGCCTGGGGGAGGACGTGGCCGAGCAGACGGGCCAGCAGGCGCTGCTGGGCCCGCTGGAGGCGCCCGAGGGCGACGACCTGGCGCTGATGCGCAAGGCGCACTGGGCGATCGACAAGGTCACCAACGACATGGCCGGCCGCTTCGCGTTCAACACCGCGATCGCGGCCGTGATGGAGCTCATCAACGAGGCCTACCGCCGGCGCGAGAGCGTCAGCTCGGGCACGCTGCACTTCGCGACCGCCACGGCGGCCTCGCTGATCTTCCCGTTCGCGCCGCACACGGCCGCGGAGGTGTACGAGCTGCTCACGGGCGACCGCGTGTGGGAGACGCCGTGGCCGGACGCCGACCTGTCGCTGCTCGAGCAGGACGTCGTCGAGGTCGTCGTGCAGGTCAACGGCAAGCTGCGCGACCGCGTGGAGGCCCCGACGAACGCGACCCGCGAGGAGCTGGAGGCACTCGCGCGCGAGCGACCGAACGTCGTGGCTCATATCGATGGCAAGCAGCTCGTGAAGGTCATCGTGGTCCCCTCGAAGCTCGTGAACTTCGTGGTGCGCTGAAGTCTGCGGCCGCGCGGCGCCGTCTTGGGGTGCCGCGCGTCTTAATTGGCAAAGTCGCGCGTGTTTTGGTGCAAAGCACGTGCTGATCCGTGACGACCTGCCACCTAAGTTGCCGGCATGCCCGCCCAAGACCCCCGCCGGCTGGCCGCCTGGGTCGCCGCCGGCCTGATCCTGGCGCTCCTCGCCGCCTGGTACCTGGCCCGCTCGCGCCCCACCGCGGACGCCGCTGCCGAGCCTGCCGTCGCCACCATCGCCGCCGCCGGCCAAGCCACGCCGAGCGGCGGCCGCGCCGCCGCGGGAACGCCGGTGGTCGTCGACGTCTCCGGCGCCGTGCGCAAGCCCGGCGTCTACCGCCTCACGAGCGAGGACCGCGTCGAGGACGCCCTCGAGCGCGCGGGCGGCCCGACCCGGCGCGCCGACCTCTCGACCGTCAACCGCGCCGCCAAGCTCGAGGACGGCCGCCAGATCCTCGTCCCGGCCCGCGGCCAGACCGCCGCCGCCGCGCCCGCGGGCACATCCGGCTCAGCCACAGGCGCCGCGGCCCCGGCGTCCGGTCCGGTGAACCTGAACACCGCGACGCTCGAGCAGCTCGAGACCCTCGACGGCGTCGGCCCCGCCACGGCTCAGAAGATTCTCGACTACCGCGAGCAGAACGGCGGCTTCAAATCCGTCGACGAGCTCGACCAGGTCTCCGGCATCGGCGAGAAGCGCCTCGCCGCCCTCCGCGACCACGTCGGCGTCTGAGGCCCGGTGCGCCGCGAGGACGACAGTGGGGCGCCGCGCGGCGCGGCTGGCTGGCCGGCGGCCGCGCGCGACAGCGCAGCGTCGACCGGCGCGGGGTCGCGCGGCGATGGCGGTCGGTCCGCCGCGGCGTGGGCCGGCGCGGGTTCGCGTCGCGATGGCGGTCGGCCCGCCGCGGCGCCGCGCGGCCTGGCCGGCGCTCGCGCGCTCGTGGCGCGCGGCCTCGCCGTCGTGCGTGCGCATCCGCGGCATCTCGTGCTCGCCGCGCTGGTCGCCGGGCTGCTGCTCGGTCGAGCGAATGCCCTCGCCGTCCTGGTCGCCGCGTTCGTTCTCGCCACGCTCGCGAGCCGCCCGTGGCCGGCGGCGCTCGCCGCAGCGGCCGTGCTCGGCGGCGCGACGTGCGCCGACGTCCGGCTCGCGGCGCTCGACGCCGGCGTGCTCGCGGACCTGCACGGCCGCTCGGTTCAGACGCGCGCGGTGGTGCTCGAGCCGGTCCGCGACCGCCTGCGCGGACCCTCCGTCGCCCGCGTGCGCCTCATCGACGGCCCGGGCGCGGGAGAGCAGGCCGTGCTTCGCTCCCGCGCTTGGCCGCGCGCGAACACAAGCGCACCAGGCGGCGCCGTGGGCGTGCCGTCGAGCGTCGCGGTGGGCGATATCGTCGCGGTGCAGGGACGGGTCGCGCCGCTCGGCTTCGCGGACGCGTATCAGCGGCCGCGGAACGCGCACGCGGCCATCGACGCGGCGCGGATCAGCGCCACGGGCGACCGGCGCGGTGGCCTCGCCGGCGCGCTCGACAGCGTGCGGCGGCGTGCGGATGCGGGGCTCGAGGCCGGGCTCGACGCGCCTGAGGGCGCGCTGCTGCGCGGGATGGTGCTGGGCGAGGACGAGCGGCTCAGCGAGCAGGTCAAGGACGACTTCCAGGCGTCCGGGCTGGCGCACATCCTGGCGGTGAGCGGGCAGAACGTGATCCTGCTCGCCGCGCTGGTGCTCGCGGCCGGGGCGCTGTTCGGGTTGCCGATCCGCGCGCGGCTGCTCGTCGCGGCGGCGCTGATCGCGCTCTATGTCCCGCTCACCGGCGCCGGGCCGTCGATTCAGCGCGCCGGGGTCATGGGGATCGCCGGCCTGGTCGCCGCGCTCGCGGGCCGGCCGAGCCAGCGCTGGTACGCGCTGCTGCTCGCGGCGGCGACGACGC
This sequence comes from Solirubrobacter deserti, assembly GCF_003344625.1. Lineage (GTDB taxonomy): Bacteria > Actinomycetota > Thermoleophilia > Solirubrobacterales > Solirubrobacteraceae > Solirubrobacter > Solirubrobacter deserti. Next base: position 500,798 of record NZ_QPKJ02000002.1, read on the forward strand.
TCGCGCTCAACCCGCGGGCGCCGGAGGAACCCGGGTGGCAGCTGTCGTTCGCGGCGGTGGCGGCGCTGCTGGCAGGCGCGAAGCCGCTCCGCGACGCGTTCGCGCACCGGATGCCGGGCCCGGTGGCCGACGTGGCGGCGATCACGACCGCCGCCACGCTCGGGACCGCGCCGTTGATGGCGCTGCACTTCGAGCAGGTCTCGCTCGCGGCGTTGCCCGCGAACCTGCTGGCGGCGCCGGCGATCGCGCCCGTGATGTGGCTCGGCGTCCTCGCGTCGACGGCGGCGCAGGTCGCGCCTGCCCTGGCCGCGCCGTTCACCGCGCTGACGGCGCCGCTGCTCGTCTACATCCAGCGGGTCGCGCAGTACACGGCTGACACGCCGGTCTCCGTCGTCGACGTCAAGGCGCACCCGCTGACGATCCTGGCGGCCTCGGTCCTCCTCGCCACGGCCGTGACCGTCGCGGTGCGCCGCTACGGCCATCCCCGGCGGCGGCCGCGTCCGCTGCGGACGACGCTCGCGCTCGGGCTCACCACGGCCACCGTCGTCGCGGCGACCGCCGCCGCGCAGCGCGGACTCGCTCCGCCGCCGCCGTCGGTCCTGCGGATCTCGTTCCTGGACATCGGCCAGGGCGACGCGACGCTGATCGAGCTCGACGGTACGACGGTGCTCGTCGACACCGGCAAGCCGGAGAGCCCGATCCTCGAGCGCCTCCGACAGGCGGGTGTCGACCAGCTCGACGCGCTGATGCTGACCCACGCCGAGAATGACCACGAAGGCGCGGCGCCCGCGGTCATCGCCGAGCACCGCCCGCGCCTGATCGTCGACGGGGCGGCCGGCTGGGAGTCGCCCGTCCAGCGCGCGCTCGCCGCGACACGCGCCCGGATCCACGCGCCCGCGCAGGGTGAGACGATCACGCTCGGTCGCCTGACGTTCCACGTGCTGTGGCCGCCGCGGCGGGCGCCCGGCTGGCGCGCCGCCGGCAACCCGAACGACCAGGCGCTCGTCATGCGCCTGGAGGCGGAGCAGATCTCGGTGCTGCTCACCGCGGACGCCGAATCGCACGTGCTGCTCCCGCTGCGCCCGGAACCGGTGGACGTGCTCAAGGTCTCCCACCACGGCAGCGCCGACCCGGGCCTGCCGCGGCTGCTGACGCAGCTCAAGCCCGCGTTCGCCGCGATCGAGGTCGGCAAGGAGAACACCTACGGCCACCCGGCGCCCTCCACGCTCGAAGCGCTCAACGCCGCCGTACCGACCGTCACGCGCACCGACGAACAGGGCACGGTCGTCATCCATGCGGATGACGGGAGGGTGACCTACGGATGAAGTGGTCTGAGTACGAACACGCCGTCAGTACAGGGCAGAGCCGTCGATCACCAAACGGTCACAGGGACGCCGCGCCCACCTATAGGTTCCTCCGGCGTCTTACGGATCCCCCGGTGGAAAGGACTCCCAACTCGTGAAACCCCGCCTCCTCGCCATCGCCGCTGCGGCTCTCGCCGCGGTAGCGGTCGCGGCGCCGGCCGCCCAAGCGGCCTCGGACACCGTCGTCATCCAGGGCGTCGCGTTCCGCGGCCCGACCGGCGGCAACGACGAGTACATCCAGATCAAGAACATCTCGAGCGCGCCGCAGAACATCGGCGAGTGGGAGATCTTCGGCTCCAACGCCGGCGGCACGTCGGTCAGCTCGCGCGCGAAGATCCCGGCCGGGGTCACGCTGCCCGCCGGCAAGTCCTACCTGTTCACCAACGTGCAGCCGGGCACCCCGACGGGCGGTTCGTACTCGGGCACCGTGCCCGGGGACCAGATCTTCACCACGGGCGTGGGCGACACGGGCGGCATCCAGCTGCGCAACGCCGCCGGCACCGTCATCGACGCCGTCGGTCACACCGGCGTCGTCGCCGCCTACCGCGAGGGCACCGGCCTGGCGTTCCCGACCGCGAACGGCAACAACGCCTTCCTGCGCAAGAGCACCGCGCCGGTCGACACCGACAACAACGCCAACGACTTCGTCGGCCCGCAGGCGTTCGCGCCCGAGAACTGCGGCACGGCCTGCCAGGGCGGCGGCGAGCCCACCGAGGGCTGCCAGCCCGTCCCGGCGGTCACGCCGATCACGAGCGTCCAGACGCTCGGCACGCAGTCGGCGTGCAACGGCACCCGCGTGCGCATCAAGGGCATCGTGACGGGCATCGACAACCTCTACGGCTCCAGCTACGACGCCATCTACAAGGGCGACTCGGGCCTCTGGATCCAGGAGGCGACCCGTCCGGACACGGCGACGACGTCGAGCGCGATCTTCGTCGCGGGCATTCGCCGCGCCGCGACCAACCCCGAGGACGTCATCGGCCGCGAGGTCGTGATCGAGGGCCGCGCGAACGCGAAGTTCGGCCAGGTCGAGATCGTGCCGGACGGCGTGGGCTCCACGACCTGCCCGTGCGCCAACGAGGTCGACCTGAGCGCCGTCGCCGTCTCGGTCAGCACGGACAAGAAGCCGCTCCCGGCCCCGGTCGTGCTCGACCAGACGCAGGCCGAGAACCAGGGCATCGCCCGCAATTACTACCGGGCGCTGCAGGGCATGCGCGTGACGCTCCCGGTCGGCATCGCCACCGGCGGCGGCACCACCAAGTTCCGGGACGTGTTCGTCGAGCCGGGCACGGACGCGACGCGCCTGTTCCGCAAGAACGACGCCGCGGCGATCTCCACGCCCTGGCACGACGCCCCGGCCGAGCTGGGCATCTCGCCCGACGGCGGCGCCGGCAACCCGGCCGACCCGCGCCTGCCGTGGCGCAGCACGACGCAGGTCGATCTCGACCTGTTCGACGTCGTCCGCAACGTCACCGGCCCGCTGAGCTACAGCTACAGCTACTTCAAGATCGTCCCGCAGCTCACGGGCGCGCCGGCTCCGGCGGTCGAGCGCGGCCCGATCAACGCCGCGTACCCGCCGGCCGTCCCGACGCCGGCCGAGAACACGCTGCGCGTCGCCTCCTTCAACGTCGAGAACCTGTTCCCCGTCGGCAAGTCCAACGACGGTCACGTGATCACGCAGGAGGAGTACAACGAGCGCGTCCGCACGCTCGTGCTCGCGATCCGCAACTTCCTCAAGGAGCCGGACGTGATCGCGGTCCAGGAGGTCGCGGTGTTCGCCGACGGCGCCAACGCCCTCACCGGGCTGGCGGCCGCGCTCGGCAACTACACCGGCTACATCGCCACCAACAACGACGAGCGCGGGATCGCCACGGGCTTCCTGGTCAAGGACGGCACGACCGCGACCGGCGGCAAGGTCGTCGGCGCCGAGGTGCCCGCCCCGGCGGCCTGGCAGAACACGTGCGACCTGTGGCGCGCCAACGGCAGCGGCAAGCTGTTCGACCGCGCCCCGTACCAGCTGGAGCTCAAGAAGGGCGACCTGAGCTTCGTCGCGCTCAGCAACCACTGGGCGTCGCAGACGCACGAGAACCGCTGCCGCATCGACGAGGCCGCGTACGTGCGTGAGGCGGCCGCCGCGCTCCAGCAGCAGGGCAGGAACGTGCTGGTCACGGGCGACCTGAACGACTTCGAGTTCTCGGAGGCGCTCAGCACCCTTGCCGGCGGCAACGTGCTGGCGAACCTGTGGACGAAGGCGCCCGCGGGCCAGGCCTACTCGTACAAGTTCAACGGCCACCTGCAGACGCTGGACCACATCTTCGTCAGCGCCGGCCTCGAATCGCGCGTGACCGACTTCCGCTACGTGCACTTCGACAACGACTACTACGAGCGTCCCGAGGGCGACGGCACCGGCATCTCCGACCACGACCCGCCGGTCGTCACCTTCGAGCTCGCCAAGGGCGCCAGCGTCTCGCAGCCGAGCAACCTCACGGGCTCGGTGCCCGCGACGCTCGCGCTGACGATCGGCGACGCCACCCTCGGCACGTTCATCCCGGGCATCCCGGGCACCTACGACGGCTCGCTGACCGCCCAGGTCACCTCGACGGGCGCCGACGCCACGCTGAGCGTCCTCGACGCCAGCTCGACGGCGACCGGCCGCCTCGTGAACGGCACGCACGCGCTGCGCTCGCCCGTCCAGGTCAACGTCAACGACGGCGCGTTCGCGCCGCTGCGGACCGACAACGGCCCGCTGACGCTGATCAGCTGGAACGAGCCGGTCGCCTCGCGCGCGGTGCAGGTCGGCTTCAAGCAGTCGATCGCGGCCGACGAGGGCCTGCGCACCGGCAGCTACGGCAAGACGCTCACGTTCACGCTGAGCACCACCGCTCCGTAGACCATGAGGCGAGGCGGCGCCGACCGGCGCCGCCTCTAACCTCTCTCGCCGTGCCCAGCTTCCGCGCGGCGTACCTCATCCACGGCGACGACCACGGCCGCATCGCCGAGCGGCGCGCCCGCCTGCGCGCGATGGCGGAGGAAGCCGCCGGCTCCGCGGGCGTCGAGGTCTACGAGGGCGACCAGTGCACGCCCGCGGCGCTGGAGGTCGCGCTCTCGACGATGACGTTCGCGATGGGCCGGCGGTTCGTGATCGCCGACGGCGTCGAGCGCTGGAAGGACAGCGAGGTCGACCCGGTCGTGAAGGCGCTGCTCGCCGCCGACCCGGAGACGATCACGGTCGCGTTCTTCGCCCGCGAGGAAAGCCGCTACAAGGCGCCCGCGAAGCTGCACAAGGCCGTCGAGAAGGTCGGCGGGCAGGTCGCCGAGGAGAAGAACGTCTTCGTCAAGGCGCTGCCGCGCTGGGTGGAGGCGGAGGCCAAGAAGCTGCAGATCGAGCTCGAGCACGAAGCCGCGAAGGCGCTGGTCGCCCACGTCGGCACGCGCCAGCAGCGGCTCGCGCGCGAGCTGGAGAAGCTGGCGCTCGAACACGGGCCGGGCGCCTTGCTCGGCGTCGAGGAGGTCGAGGCGGCGTGCGCGTCCTCGGCCGAACGCAAGATCTGGGACCTCGGCGACGCGCTCGTGGCCGGCGACCGCCGCCACTCGGTCGAGTTGCTGCTGGAGCTGCGCCAGCAGGGCGAGCGCACCACCGGCCTGATCTGGAACATGGTCAAGCGCCTGCGCGACGCCGTCGCGGTCGCGGAGGCGATCGAGGCCGGCCAGGCACCCGCGCAGATCAAGCGCAACCTGCGCATGCCGCCGCGGGCCGCGGATCAGTTCATCCGTGACGTGTCCGGCCGCGACGTGCACGCGCTGCGCCAGGCGCTCGCGGCGATGGCCGACCTCGAGGCCGCGACCCGCGGCCACCTGGGCGGCGGCCTCAACGAGGACACCGTCGCGCTGCGAGCGGTCCTCGCAGCCGCCGCGTAGCCGATCGCGCCGGGGGTGGCAGCGCCGCGCGGCCAGGCGCGCCGCGTCGGGCGGCACCGCGCGGGGAGCCGCGGGCGCGCCCGCCGCGGGCGATTCCCTAGCATCTCGCGGCAATGTCGCTGGACAACGCCAACCCCCCGCTGACCTCGCCGTTCCCGCCCATCGCGGACTACGGCTTCCTCTCGGACTGCGAGACGTGTGCCCTGGTGGCACCGAGCGGCGCGATCGAGTGGATGTGCCTGCCGCGCTATGACGGCCCGAGCGTGTTCGGCGCGCTGCTGGACCGGGACGCCGGGACGTTCCGGCTCGGTCCCGCGGACACGATGGTCCCGGCCGCGAGGCGCTATCTGCCCGGCACGAACATCCTCGAGACCACGTGGGGCACCGACCGCGGTTGGCTGATCGTCCGCGACGTGCTGCTGATCGGCCCGTGGCACGACAAGCAGGAGCGCTCGACGACGCACCGCCGGGCGCCCACGGACTACGACGCCGACCACGTCCTGCTGCGCACGATGCGCTGCGTCAACGGCGCGGTCGAGGTCCAGCTCGAGTGCGACCCGATCTTCGACTACGGCCGCCGCTACGCCGAGTGGGAGTACGAGGGCACGGGCTACCACGAGGCGGTCGCGTCCGCGGACGGCTGGGGCACCAAGCTGCGGCTCACGACGGACCTGCGCGTCGGCTTCGAGGGCTCGCGCGTGCGCGCCGTCAGCACGCTCAAGGCGGGGGAGACCGCGTTCGTCGCCCTCGCCTTCTCCGACCATCCCGGCCCGAAGACCTACGACGAGGCCTACGACCGCCTCGTCAAGACCGCGGACTACTGGCACCAGTGGCTCGCGCACGGGACGTTCCCGGACCATCCGTGGCGCCAGTACCTGCAGCGCAGCGCCCTCACGCTCAAGGGCCTCAGCTACTCGCCCACGGGCGCGATGATCGCGGCCGCCACCACGTCCCTGCCCGAGACGCCAGGCGGCGAGCGCAACTGGGACTACCGCTACAGCTGGGTCCGCGACAGCACGTTCATGCTGTGGGGCCTGCACTCGCTCGGCTTCGAGTGGGAGGCCAACGACTACTTCTACTTCATGCAGGACGCCGCGCAGGCGGACGACCTGCAGGTCATGTACGGCATCCAGGGCGAGCGGGAGCTGGTCGAGGACACGCTCGACCACCTGTCCGGCTATGACAACGCCCGCCCCGTGCGGATCGGCAACGGCGCCTACAACCAGCGCCAGCACGACGTGTGGGGCACGATGCTGGACTCGATCTTCCTGCACGCCAAGTCCCGCGACCACCTGCCCGAGCGCCGCTGGCCGCTGATCGAGCGGCTCGTGGAGGCCGCGATCGAGAACTGGCAGAAGCCCGACCGCGGCATCTGGGAGGTGCGCGGTGAGGACAAGCACTTCGTGTCCTCGAAGGTCATGTGCTGGGTCGCGTGCGACCGCGGCGCCCGCCTGGCCACGCTGCGCGAGGCGCACGAGCACGCCGCGCGTTGGCAGGCCAAGGCCGACGAGATCAAGGCCGACATCCTCGAGCACGGCTGCAAGGACGGGATCTTCACGCAGCACTACCAGACCGAGGCGCTGGACGCGTCCGCGCTGCTGATCCCGCTCGTGCGCTTCCTGCCGCCCGACGACGAGCGCGTGCGCAAGACCGTGATGGCGATCGCCGACCACCTGACGGTCGACGGCCTCGTGCTGCGCTACAAGGTCGAGGAGACCGACGACGGCCTCCAGGGCGAGGAGGGCACGTTCACGATCTGCTCGTTCTGGCTCGTGAGCGCGCTGAGCGAGATCGGCGAGCACCACCTGGCGCGCGACCTGTGCCAGAAGCTGCTCGGCTACGCGTCCCCGCTGCACCTGTACGCGGAGGAGATCGACCCGCGCAGCGGCCGCCACCTGGGCAACTTCCCGCAGGCGTTCACGCACCTGGCGCTGATCAACGCCGTCATGCACGTGATCCGCGCCGACGAGAAGCTCGCCGCCGGGCTGCAGCCGCTGTCGGCGCAGACCGTCCCGGACAGCCCCGAGCCGGTCAAGGTCGCGCCGACGAAGAAGAAGCGCTCCGCCTAGCCGACACGAGCTCCGGCCGCCTCCAAAGCGCGCCGGAGCTCCGCCGCCCGATCCGGCGGCACCGCGATCGTCGTGGGCGCCGCCGCGACGAGCCGCTTGGCCTCGGCGAGCGTGTAGCCGGTCGCCAGCCGGACCGCCTTGGCCACCCGCACGCGGTCCGGGCCGGCGGCGAGGAGCGTGACCGAGGCGGAGCGATCCGGCGTCGCGGCCGGGACCGGCGGCGCCGGCGGCCGCTCACGGTCCTCGGCGACGGCGCCGAGCCGCTCGAGCTCCTCGCGCAGCACGTCCGCCATGGGCCCGTCCCCGAGGTACGCGGGCAGCTGCTCGACGAGCTCGGACGCTCGCCGCGGACCGACGTCGAGCACCGCCGCCACCGCTTCCACCACGGCCGCCGGGTTCGGCCCAAGATCCACGAGCGTGAGCGTCATCGGCCGATTAAACGCGAAGGGCGCCGGTGAGAACCGACGCCCTGAGCGAAGAGAGGTGTGGTGGCGCGCTAGGCGACGGGGGCGCCGCGACGCAGCCGCTCGGCACGCGCCTTCTTGCGCGCGCCGGTATTGGCGTGCAGCGCGCCGCGCTTGACGGCCTTGTCGATCAGGGAGACGAGCTTGCGGTGCTCAGTGGCCACCGCTTCGTCGTTGCCCTCCGTCACGGCGGTCTCGAGGCGCCGGAAGTACGTCTTGATCTGCGACGTGTAGTGGCGGTTCTCGACGCGTTCGCGCTCGGAGCGGTTGTTCCGCTTGATCTGTGACTTGATGTTGGCCATGGTGAAAAAGGCCGCAGACGACTGCGACGGCGGCGTACTATAGCGCGCCGGCTTGGCCTCTCAGCCCTCCGCAACCTCCCGCCGCACGGCGATCAACACGCTGATCTTCTCAGCGGCGACGGGGCTTTCCCGCGTCGCGGGCCTGATCCGTGAGGTCGTCGCGGCCGCGTACTTCGGCACCCTCGGCCCGATCTCGGCGTTCACGCTCGCGTTCCAGATCCCGAACCTGATCCGGGCGCTCGTGGCCGACGCCGCGCTCTCGAGCGCGTTCGTCCCGGTCTTCTCCGAGCTGATCGAGCGCAAGAAACGCAAGGAGGCGATCGAGCTCGCCGGCGCGCTCGCGGGCCTGATGCTCGTCGCGCTGACGGTCATCACGGTCGTCTTCATCCTGCTCGCGCCCGTGATCATCCCGCCGATCACGGGCGACGAGTTCACGCCCGCCCTGGACACGTTGTGCATCGGGCTCAGCCAGGTGCTGTTCCCGATCGTCGTGCTGCTCGGCCTCACGGGCCTGGTCGTCGGCATCCTCAACGTCCACGACCACTTCACGATCCCCGCGATCGCGCCGCTGGTCTGGAACGTTGTGATCATCGCCGGGATGGTCGGGCTGACGCCGCTGTTCGAGGGCGACGACCGGCTCTACGCCTATGCGATCGGCGTCGTCGCGGGCACGCTCGTCCAGCTGCTGATGATGCTGCCGACGCTGCGCCGGATGGGCTTCCCGATCGGCCACATCCGGCTGCCACGGCGCGGGGACGAGCGCGTCCGCCGGATCCTGATGCTGATGCTGCCGGTGTCGATCGGGCTCGGCCTGATCAACATCAACCTGCTGCTGAACTCGACGATCGGCTCGATCGTCGACGAGCAGGTGCCGCGCGCGATCGACGCCGCGTTCCGCATCTACATGCTTCCGCAGGGGATGTTCAGCGTCGCGGTCGCGACCGTGCTGTTCCCGCAGCTCGCCCGCCTGGCCACGCGCGAGGACTTCGCCGGGATGCGGGCGACGATCGGCACCGGGCTGCGGCAGATCGCGCTGCTGCTGATCCCCGCCGGCGCGGCGATGCTCGCCCTGGCCGAGCCGATCGTGCGGCTGGTCTATGAGCGCGGCGAGTGGACCGGCAACTCGACGAGCCTGACGGCCGACGCGCTGTTCTGGTTCGCGTTCAGCCTCCCGTTCAGCGGCTTCGTCCTGATGCTCACGCGCGGGTTCTTCTCGCTGCAGCGACCGTGGGTCCCGACGACGCTCGCGGTCGGCTCGCTCGCCATCAACGCCATCGGCTCCTACCTGCTGGCCAAGCCGTACGGGATCGGCGGCATCGTGCTCGGCACGATCGCGTCCAACGCCGCGCTGGTGATCGCGGAGGCGGTCTGGCTGCGCCGGGCGCTGGGCGGGTTCGAGACGCGCGAGACGCTGGTCGCGATCGCGAAGATGCTGCTCGCCGCGGCCGCGCTCGCGGCCGTCTCCCACTTCGTGTGGGACGGCCTGGACGCGCTGCTCGGGACGTCGCTGATCGCCCAGGCGACCGCGGTGAGCGTGGCGCTCGGCGTCGGCTCGGCGGCCTACGCGGGCGTGGTCTTGGGACTCAGGATCCCGGAGGCGAGGCAGATTCTCGATCTCTTCGCCCGCAGATTGCGTCGCCGCTCGTAACCTAAGGGACGAATTGGCCGACCAGTCGCACATCCGCAACTTCTCGATCATCGCCCACATCGACCATGGCAAGTCGACGCTGGCCGACCGCATCCTGGAGCTCACTCACACCGTCGACCCCCGGTCGATGCGTGCCCAGCTGCTCGACTCCATGGATCTGGAGCGCGAACGCGGCATCACGATCAAGGCCCAGGCCGTGCGCGTCTTCTACACGGCCCAGGATGGTGAGACCTACCAGTTCCACCTGATCGACACCCCCGGCCACGTGGACTTCACCTACGAGGTGAGCCGCTCGCTCGCGGCGTGCGAGGGCGCGCTGCTGGTCGTTGACGCCTCCCAGGGCGTGGAGGCACAGACCGTCGCCAACACCTACCTCGCGATCGACGCCGGCCTCGAGCTGATCCCGACCATGAACAAGGTCGACCTGCCGGGCGCCGAACCGGAGCGGGTGGGGGAGGAGATCGCGGAGCTGATCGGCGAGGACCCGGACCACGTGCGCCGGATCTCCGCAAAGACCGGCGAGGGCGTGCTCGACGTGCTCGAGCAGATCGTGCAGCGGGTGCCGGCGCCCACCGGCGACCCGGAGGCGCCGCCGCGCGCGCTGATCTTCGACTCCGAGTACGACCAGTACCGCGGCGTGATCGCGTACATCCGCGTCGTCGACGGCACGTTCAAGAAGGGCGACACGATCGTCGGCATGGAGACCGGCACGGTCGCCGAGATCGACGACATCGGCTTCTTCACGCCCGCCCAGCTCCCGGCCAAGCAGCTCGGCCCGGGCGAGGTCGGCTACCTGATCACCGGCATCAAGGACGTCACGCAGCTGGCGGTCGGCGACACGCTGACCACCAAGATCAGCGGGGCGGACGAGCCGCTGCCGGGCTACCGCGACGTCAAGCCGATGGTGTTCTGCGGCCTGTTCCCGATGAACAACGACGACTATCCGGAGCTGCGCGACGCCCTGGAGAAGTTGACGCTCAACGACGCGGCGCTGAGCTGGGAGCCGGAGACCTCCGACGCGCTCGGGTTCGGCTTCCGCTGCGGCTTCCTCGGCCTGCTGCACATGGACATCGTGCGTGAGCGCCTGGAGCGCGAGTACGACCTCGAGCTGATGGCGACGATGCCGTCGGTGGAGTTCGAGATCACGCTCACCGACGGGGACGTCATCCCGGTCCACAACCCGACCGACATGCCCGACCCGGCGCGCATCGCGGAGGTCCGCGAGCCGTACATCCGGGCTAGCATCCTCACGCCGAAGGAGTACATCGGCCAGATCATGGAGCTGTGCCAGGACCGGCGCGGCAACCACTCGGGCATGCACTACCTGAGCGCGGACCGCGTCCAGCTCACGTACGACCTCCCGCTCGCCGAGGTCGTCCTGGACTTCTTCGACCAGCTCAAGACGCGCACGAAGGGCTACGCGTCGCTGGACTACGAGCCGATCGGGCTGCGCCCCTCCAACCTGGTCAAGCTCGACGTGCTGCTCGGCGGCGACGCCGTGGACGCGCTGAGCATGGTCGTCCACCGCGACAAGGCCTACGGCGTCGGCAAGGAGCTCACGGAGCGGCTGCGCAAGCGCATCCCGCGCCAGCAGTACGACGTGCCGATCCAGGCCGCCGTCGGCGCGAAGATCATCGCCCGCGAGACGGTCAAGGCCTTCCGCAAGGACGTCACCGCCAAGTGCTACGGCGGCGACATCTCCCGTAAGCGCAAGCTCCTCGAGCGTCAGAAGGAGGGCAAGAAGCGGATGAAGCAGGTCGGAAGGATCGAGGTCCCGCAGGAGGCCTTCCTGGCCGTGCTCGAGCTGGCGGACGACAAGTAGATGGCCCACTCGGACACCTACCTGGTGGGCCGCGAGAAGATCCGCGAGTACGCCGCGGCGGTGGGCGAGCAGAACCCGCTGTGCTTCGACGTGGCCGCGGCGCGCGAGGCGGGCTACGAGGACGTCGTCGCGCCGCCGATGTTCGCGGCCGTCTACAAGTGGCGCGCGATGCGCCCGGCCGTGCTGGATCCGGAGATCGGCATCGACTTCTCCCGGCTCGTGCACGGCGCGCAGGAGTTCACCTGGCATCTGCCGGTGATCGCCGGCGACGAGATCACCACCGAGGCCGCGTTCGTGGACGAGGCCAAGCGCGGTGAGATCAGGGTCTACACGTTCAGCTCGCGCTCGACCAACCAGCGCGGGGAGCTCGTCTGCGAGGGGACATGGACGAACTTCGTGAGGTGACGATCACGCCCGACCGGTACACCACGTACCACTACGCGGGCGCGTCCGGCGACTTCAACCCGATCCACCTGGACGACGAGTTCGCCCAGTCGGTCGACCTTCCCGGGAAGATCCTGCATGGCCTGTGGACGATGGCGCAGGTCGCGCGGGCGCAGACGGACGTCGTCGGCGACCCGCTCGCGCTGAAGTCGCTGTCCGTGCAGTTCCGCGGGATGGGCGTGCCCGAGCGCGACATCACGATCACGTCCAAGCTCAAGTCGCAGGCCGACGGCGAGGCCGTGTTCGACTGCGAAGCGGTGCAGGACGGCAACAAGCTCGTTCGCCGCGGCAAAGCAGTTCTTAGAATCTGAGTCCGTGCTTTCGCCCCGTCAGGCCCTCCTCCTCCGCAAAGTGGTGGACGGCTTCGCGCGGACCGGCCAGCCGGTGGGATCCAAGACGCTCGCCGCCGACCCGGACGTCACCGCCGGGCCCTCGACCATCCGCAACGAACTCGCCGTGCTCGAGGAGCGCGGGCTGCTCGCGCACCCGCACACGTCGGCGGGGCGGGTGCCGACGGACGCGGGCTACCGCTACTACGTCGACCAGCTGCTGCCGGAGGCGCCGCGCAAGGAGGAGCTGGGGCTCTCGCTCGTCCGCCGCGAGGTCGACGAGGCGATGAAGGTGACGACGGAGACGCTGTCGCAGGTCACGAACCTGCTCGCGCTGGTGACCGCGCCGCCGATCGCGACGACCACGATCCGCCACATCGAGGTGCTGCTGCTGCAGCCGCAGGTGCTGATGGTCGTGGTCATCACGTCGACGGGTGGGGTGTCGAAGAAGGTCTTCACGTTCGACCGGCCCGTGGACGCGGGGCTGGCGGACTGGGCCGGCTCGTACCTGAACGAGCGGCTCGTGGGCATCGGCCTCGGCGCGCGGATGTTGGGCTCGCGCCTGAGCGACCCGTCGCTGCCGGTGACGGAGCGCGCGTTCCTGATGGAGCTCGCGCCGGCGTTCACCGAGCTCGCGGAGACCGCGGACGACACGCTGTACGTGGACGGCGCGCACCGGCTGATCTCCGAGTACCGCTTCCAGGACGTGTCGCAGCTGAACGCGCTGATGGAGATGCTCGAGCGGCGCGTGTCGATGCTCGGCGTGCTCTCCACCGCTTTGAGCTCTCGCGGCGCGTACGTGCGGATCGGCGTCGAGAACGACGAGCCGGCGCTGCAGTCGCTCTCGCTGGTGGCGGCCAACTACGGTCTGCCGCAGCGCAACCTTGGAACCGTGTCGGTGATCGGGCCGACGCGGATGGACTATTCCCGCGCGATCCGCTCGGTGCGCGAGGCCGCGCACGAGCTGTCGCGCTTCGTCGAGGAGTTGTATTAGTTGCCCCGGGACTACTACGAAGTGTTGAGCGTGCCGCGTGATGCCGACGAGGCGACGATCAAGAAGTCGTTCCGGCGGCTCGCGCGCGAGCTGCACCCGGACGTCAACGCGCACGATCCGCAGGCCGAGGAGAAGTTCAAGGAGGCCGCCGAGGCCTACGAGGTCCTGAGCGACACCGAGCGCCGGCAGACCTACGACGCCTACGGGCACGAGGGCCTCAAGGGCGGCGGCTACCAGCCCAACTTCCAGGACTTCGGGTCCATCAGCGACCTCTTCAGCGCGTTCTTCGGGTCCGGCGGGTTCGACACCGCGTTCGGTGGCACGCGCATGCGCGGCGGCGCCGTGCAGGGCGGGGACGTCGCGCTGGCGGTGCAGATCTCGCTCCAGGACGCGGCGCGCGGCGCCGAGGTCGAGGTCACCTACGACGCGACCGCGCTGTGCGAGACCTGCCACGGCAACGGGGCGGAGCCGGGCACGCCGATCGTCACCTGCGACAAGTGCCGCGGCGCGGGCCAGATCCAGGCCGTGCAGCGCACGCGCTTCGGCCAGATGGTGCGTACGGCGCTGTGCGACAAGTGCGGCGGCGACGGCAAGATCGCCGAGCAGCCCTGCCACACGTGCGACGGGCGCGGGATGGTCGCGCGCGAGCGGCGGGTGAAGGTGGACATCCCGGCCGGCATCGCCGACGGGCAGCGGATGCGGATCACGGGTCGCGGCCACGCCGGTGAGCGTGGCGGGCCTCCCGGCGACCTGTACGTGGTCGTGCGCGTCCGCGAGGACGAGCGCTTCCTGCGCGACCGCGAGGACCTCATCACCGTGGTCGACGTGGCGGCGCCGCTGGCCGCCCTGGGCACGACGATCCAGGTGCCGACGCTGGACGGCGAAGTGCCGTTGGAGGTGCCCGCCGGCACTCAGCCGGGCGAGACGATCGTGATGGCGGGGCGCGGCATGCCGCCCGTCGGGCGCGGGCGCACCGGGGACCTGAAGGTCGTCGTGAACGTCGTGATCCCACGCCGGCTGTCCAAGAAGCAGAAGGACCTGATGGAGAAGCTCGCGGAGTCCATGACCGAGGACAACCTGCGCGAGAACGAAGGCATGATCGCGAAGCTCAAGCGGGCGCTGGCCGGGTGATCCGGATCGGCTTCCGGGTCCGGGCGCAGGATGCGGAAGTCGCCTATGTCCGGCTGGAACCGCTGCTCGCCGCGGGTTTCGAAGAAGTCGCGGATGGCGAGCATGTGGAGCTTGTGGTCTATGGCAAGGACGTGCCCGATGTGTCGTTCCCAGAGCTGGTCTCAGTGTCGCGGACGCTGATCGCCGATGGTTGGAGCACCGCCTGGCACGAGCACCTCGCGCCGGTGACGGTCGGCTCGGTGACGGTCCGGCCGCCGTGGCTGCCCGGGCCCGGGCTCGTCGTCGACCCGGGCGACACGTTCGGGCTCGCGTCGCACCCCACGACGCAACTGTGCCTCGCGCTGCTGCAGGAGCTCCCGCCGACGGCGCTGGCCGACTGGGGCTGCGGGTGCGGCGTGCTGGCCGCGGTCGGCGCACAGCTGGGGTTCACTCCGGTGGCGGGCTATGAGCTGGACCCCGCAGCGGTCGAGACGGCCCGCGGGAACGGTGTCGAAGCGCACGTCGCCGACGTCACCACGGGTGTGCCGTGGGCGCGCACCGTCGTCGCGAACCTGACGGCGGCGTTGATCGCGAACATGGGTGGCCAACCCGCGCCGACGGAGCCCGCCACGGTCGTCATGTCGGGCGTTCTGGTCGCTCACGCGGACGTCCCGATCGCGACGTTCGGTCCGCTCGGCTTCGTCGAGCGTGAGCGGCGCGAGCTGGAAGGGTGGGCCGCGGTCGTGATGGAGGCCGCGTGATCCGGCTGGCCGTGCGGGTCCGGCGCGAGCACGCCGAGGTCGTGCTCCTGGACCTGATGGCCTTCGCGCCCGGCGGGTTGGAGGAGATCGAGGACGGCGACTTCGTCGAGTACGTGCTCTACGGCGCGCCCGGCGAGTTGCCCGAGATCGGCGATGTGCGCGCGGCCGCCGGGGACGCGGTGGTGGACGTCTCCACGAGCGAGGTGCCGGACGTCGACTGGCACTCGTTCCACGTGCCGATCGATGTAGGACCGATTCGTGTGCGTCCGCCGTGGCACGAGCCGCGCGACGGCGCGCTCGACGTCGTGATCGAGCCGGGCCAGGGCTTCGGCACCGGCTCGCACGCGACCACCCGGCTGACGCTGGAGCTGCTGACCGAGCTCGAACCGGAGGGCGCGCTCGCCGACTGGGGGTGCGGCAGCGGCATCCTCGCGATCGCGGCCGCGAAGCTCGGTTGGTCGCCGGTGCTCGCGTGCGACATCGAGCCCGAGTCCGTGGCCGAGGCGATCGAGAGCGCACGCGTGAACGAGGTCGAGCTGGAGGTCACGCGCTGCGACGTGCGCGCCGGAGGGCCACCGGCGCCGACCGTGCTCGCGAACCTCGTCCGCCCGCTGCTCCTGCAGGTCGCCCAGAACCTGAGCACGGTGCCCGACCGGCTGATCGTCAGCGGCCTCGAACTGGACGAGGTCGACGAGGTCCTCGCCGCCTTCGCCCGGCACGGCCTCACCCAACGCGCCCGCCGCGAGGGCGGCGGCTGGGCCGCGATCGAGCTCGTCCGGACCTGAAGCGGGACTGTCCCGCTTTAGGATTGAGGGGTGATCACGCTTGACGACGTCCAGGCCGCGGCGCGGCGGCTCGACGGGGTCGCGCACCGCACCCCGGTCATCACCGCGCAGGCGCTCGACGAGGCGACCGGTGCCGCGCGGGTGCTGCTCAAGGCCGAGAACCTGCAGCGCGTCGGCGCGTTCAAGTTCCGCGGCGCCTACAACGCGGTCGCGTCGCTGAGCGACGAGGACCGCCGCCGCGGGGTGGCGGCGGTGTCGAGCGGAAACCACGCGCAGGCCGTCGCGCTGGCCGCGCGGTTGCATCAGATCCCGGCGGTGATCCTGATGCCCGAGGACGCGCCCAAGGGCAAGCTGGCGGCGACCTCCGGCTACGGCGCCGAGATCGTGCCGTTCGACCGCTACGCCGTCGAACGCGACGAGCTGCTCGAGGAGCTGGTCGCGGCGCGCGGGCTCACGCCGATCCACCCGTACGACAACGTGCACGTGATGGCCGGCCAGGGGACCACCGCGTTGGAGCTGATCGAGGACGCCGGACCGCTCGACGTGCTGCTGGTGTGCCTCGGCGGCGGCGGGCTGCTGTCGGGCTGCGCCACGGCGACCGCGGCGCTGTCGCCGGACACGCGCATCATCGGCGTCGAGCCGGAGGCGGGCGACGACTGGGTGCGCTCGCTGGCCGCGAACGAGATCGTCCGCATCGACGTCCCGCGCACGATCGCCGACGGCCAGCAGACACCGGCGCCGGGCGAGCTCACGTTCCCGGTGGTGCGGAAGCTGGTGGACGAGGTCGTGACCGTGTCCGACGCTGAGATCGTCACCGCGATGAAGCTGCTGTTCGAGCGGGCGAAGGTCGTCGCCGAGCCCAGCGGCGCGTCCGCGTTCGCGGCGTTGTTGGCGGGCAAGGTCGACGCGAAGGGGCTGCGCGTGGGCGTGACGATCTCGGGTGGGAACGTCACCGCCGCGCGGTTCGCGGAACTGGTCGGCTAGCGCCGTGGTCGGAGCGCCGGCCGCCCGGCAGGAGCCGCGCAGTGGACGGCTTCCTCGGGGCGGCCTGCGGGGGTGAGCGCGGCCGCGCTCGTGATCGTGCTCGGCTCCGCGGTGCTGCACGCGGGCTGGAACGCGCTGGTCGCAGGCGCGCGCGACACGCACGCGACCGCCGCCGTCGCGATGCTCACCGGGGTCGCCGTGTTCGCGGTGCCCGCCGCGCTCACGTGGCGCTTGGAGGCCGAGGCGTGGCCGTACATCGCCGCTTCGGCCGGGCTCGAGCTGGCCTATTTCGCGTTGCTCGCCTCGACCTACAGCCGCGCGGACTACTCGTTCGCCTACCCGGTCGCGCGCGGGGCGGCGCCGGTGCTCGTCCTGCTGGTCAGCGTCGTCGCGCTCGGCGCGGACGTCTCGGCGCTCGCGATCGCCGGCATCCTCGCCGTCACCGGTGGCGTGTTGCTCGTGCGCGGCGTCGGCACGGAGGCCGTTGACGCGACGAGCCTGCTGTTCGCGCTCGGCGTGGGCGCGTGCATCGCGGGCTACACGCTCGTCGACGATCACGGCGTCGAGCACGCGGCGCCGATCCCGTACTTCGTGGTCGTGCTGCTCGCCGCCGCGATCCCCTACGCGGCCGTCGTCGGACCCGCCCGCCTGCGCGGCGCCGTCGACCGGCGCTCGCTGCCCGCGGGCGGCGCGATGGCCGCCGCCTACATCCTCGTGCTGGCCGCGCTCGAACGCGCCCCCGCCGCGCCCGTGGCCGCGCTGCGGGAGACCAGCGTCCTGCTGGCCGGCGCGGGTGGCGGGCGCCGCCGGCTCGCGGGCTCGCTGCTGGTCGCGCTCGGCATCGCCGCCGTCGTGCTTGGATAGGCCACGTGCCCACGCCGATGCTGTGCCTCGTCACGACGCCGCGCGCCGACGCGGCGCGGATCGCCGACGCGATCGTCACCGCACGCGAGGCCGCGTGCGTGAACATCGTCCCGACCGTCGACTCGGTCTACTGGTGGGAGGGGAAGGTCGAGCGCGACGAGGAGGCACTGCTCGTGGTCAAGACGACCGAGGAGCGGCTCGACAGCCTGCGCACGCTGCTCGACGAGATCCATCCGTACGACGTGTTCGAGCTGGTGGCGACGGCGATCGACGCCGGCAACGACGCGTACCTGCGCTGGATCACGGCGTCCGTGCGATAGCGGCGACGAACCCGGCCGCGCAACCGCCGCGGACCTCGATCACCGACCGGGCCGCCAGGCACGTGCGAAACCGGCGCGGTCGCACCGCCTCGTCCACCCGCACGACCGCGCCGGACCGGTCCAGCCAGATCAGGTCGAGCGCGAATCGCATCCCGAACGTGTGCACGGACCGGCACGGCGCCAGTTCGAGCCCGACGTCGGGCGGCATCTCGTCCATCCGCGACAGCCCTTTTCCTCGCGTCGCGCGGGTTCGAGCCGCGGCGATCCGCAGCCCACCGGGGAGTTCACGGGCTGGTAAGGCGTCCAGTCGTGCGACCACGGAGGAGAATGCTGCCGGATCGCGACGTACACTGAATGGTGTTGCAGATAGCCGAGCGCATCAGAGCGGACGTGACCACCGCCATGAAGGCGGGGGAGCGCGATCGCGTCGCGGCGCTCCGGCTGATCCTGTCCGAGCTCCAGAAGGCGGAGAAAGAAGGCGGGGCGGACGAGCAGGCCGTCCTGCGGCGCGAGCGCAAGCGGCGCCGGGAAGCGGAGGAGACCTTCCGCGCGAACGGCCGGGCGGAGCTCGCGGACAAGGAAGCCGCGGAGGCCGAGATCATCGAGGCCTACCTGCCGCAGGAGCTGTCGGACGCGGAGCTGGAAGCCCTCGTCAACGCGGGAGTGGAGGCGACCGGAGCGTCGTCCCCGCGCGACATGGGCCGGGTGATCAAGCACGTGATGGAGGCCGCCGGCGGCCGCGCCGACGGCAAGAGGGTCTCGACCAAGGTGAAGGAAGCGCTTTCCTAGATGGCACGTAGGCAGCTGGAGGTATCGAACGAGGTCGCGGCGGAGCTCGCCGGCTCCCGCGACGCCGCGCTGCGCACGCTGGAGGAGCAGCTCGACTGCGAGGTGTTCCTGCGCGGCAACATCGTCACGCTGGACGGTGAGGCCGAGGCGGTGCAGGTTGGCGCGACCGTCATCCGCGAGCTCTCGGCGATGGTCGAGCGCGGGCACGACATCGGGCCCGCGACGGTCGAGGCCGTCGCGCGCGTGCTCGAGTCCAGCGAGTCGCCCTCGCGCGTGCTCGAGGACGTCGTGTGGCGCCACCGCAACCTGCGCGTCGCCCCCAAGTCCGTCAACCAGAAGCGCTACGTGGACGCGATCCGTCGCTCGACGGTGACCTTCGGCGTCGGCCCGGCCGGCACCGGCAAGACGTTCCTGGCCATGGCGATGGCCACCGCGGCCCTGTCGCGCCGCGAGGTCAACCGCATCATCCTCACGCGGCCGGCGGTGGAGGCGGGCGAGCGGCTCGGCTTCCTCCCGGGCGACCTGATGGCCAAGGTGGACCCGTACCTGCGCCCGCTGTTCGACGCGCTCAACGACATGATGGACCCCGAGCGCGTGGCCACGCATCTCGAGAAGGGCGTGATCGAGGTCGCGCCGCTCGCGTTCATGCGCGGCCGGACGCTCAATGACTCGTTCGTGATCCTGGACGAAGCCCAGAACACGACGCCTGAGCAGATGAAGATGTTCCTCACCCGCCTCGGCTTCGGCTCGCGGATGGTCGTGACCGGCGACGTCACGCAGGTGGACCTGCCGCGCGACCAGAAGTCCGGCCTCGTGGTGGTGGGCGACATCCTCAAGGAGGTCGAGGGTGTGGAGTTCGTGCGCTTCGGCGGCGACGACGTCGTCCGCCACAAGCTCGTGCAGCGGATCGTGGAGGCCTACGACCAGCATGCGGCCGATCAGCCGTCCGGTCTGCGGCCGGCAAGACGTACCGCTTGAACGCGAAGTCGAGACACCCCCGCCGCCCCACCCCGATCATCCGACCTGGACATTGTTAGAGGTTGACGTGATCGGCAGCGCGCTCCCGCGGGAGCGCGTCGAGGAGGCGGTGGGCTACGCCGCCGCCTCCGCGGGCATCTCCGAGGGTCACGTCGCGGTGTCGTTCGTGACGCCCGAGCGGATCGCCGAGCTCAACGAGACCTGGCGCGGGAAGGAAGGCCCCACTGATGTCCTCTCCTTCCCGATCGACGAGGACGACGAGGACCCGCTCGGCGAGCGTGAGCTCGGCGACGTCTTCATCTGCCCCGAGCACACGGTGGACCTGATGGAGGCCGTCGTCCACGGCGTGCTGCACTTGACGGGCATGGACCACGAGACCGACGAGGGCGAGATGCTCGCGCTGCAGGCCGAGATCATGGGGTGGCTGCGATGACCCGTTCCGGCTTCGTCGCGCTCGCCGGCCGGCCGAACGTCGGCAAGTCGACGCTCGTGAACGCGATGGTCGGCCGCAAGGTCGCGATCGTGTCCGACAAGCCGCAGACGACGCGGCGTGCGATCCGCGGCGTCGTCACCACGCCGGAGTTCCAGCTCGTGCTGACCGACCTGCCGGGCGTGCAGAAGCCGCGCGACGCGCTGACCTCCCGCATGCAGAAGCGGGTGGAGACGGAGCTGAGCGAGGCCGACGCCGCGCTGTTCGTGGTCAATGGCGACCAGGGCATCGGCGGTGCCGGGGACCGCTTCATCGCCGAGGCGCTCAGCCAGGCGAGGGTCCCGATCGTCATCGCCGTGAACAAGATCGACCGGATGAACCACGACAAGACGGTGAAGTCGCTGGTCCTCACGGAGGAGCTCGGCCTCCCCGAGGCCGACGTGTTCCCGATCTCCGCCCGCACGGGCAAGGGCGTGCCCGCGCTGGTCGACCATCTCGCGAGCCTGCTCCCCGAGGGCCCGTTCTACTTCCCGCCCGAAGACCACTCCGACCAGCCCGAGGACGTCCTGCTGGCCGAGCTCGTCCGCGAGCAGGTGCTCCTGCGCACCCGTCAGGAGGTCCCGCACGCGGTCGAGGTCCAGGTCGAGGAGATCGAGGAGCGCGACAATGTGACCGCGGTCCGCGCGATCATGTGGGTGGAGACCGAGTCCCAGAAGGGCATCCTGATCGGCCACCACGGCCGCATGATCAAGTCGATCGGCACGGCCGCGCGCAAGGAGATCGAGCGCGAGCTGGCCGACCACGTCCACCTGGACCTGTCCGTCCGCGTTCGCCGCTCCTGGCGCGCCGACGACGCGCTACTGGACCGGCTGGGGATCACGTAGCGCGCTGCGCGCGTCTGTCGCTTCCAGGTGGCGGATGCGCGCGGTGGTGCTCTTCCCGAACGCCACCGCCAGCGTGGCGAGCTGCGCCCGGCGCTGGAACGGGTTCTGGGAGACGGTGTGCGACTCGCGCAGCCGCGCGGGCGCGAGCACGGTCGTGCGCGCGATCAGCAGCGAGCGCACGGCGAGCCGGCCGTCCGCGACGTGCCAGCCCGCGTCGCGCCAGCGCGCCCAGCCGTAGAGCGAGACCACGAGCGCGATCACCGACCACGGGCCCAGCAACAGCCACCCGCCGATCGTCAGTGCGAGCGCGACCAGCGCCGGAACGAGCACGTAGCGGCGCAGCGCACGCCGCGGCGGGCGCTCGACCACCAGCTCGTCCGCGAACTCGGGCAGGAACTCGTCCAGGAACGCGCGCACGTCGCGCACGCGCAGGACGGGGAACAGGGTCCGCGCCGCGCTCGCCTCGTCCGCGTAACCCGTGACCTCGACGGTGAGGGCGCACAGGCCGAACGGGCGCCGCAGCAGGCCCTCCACCACCCGCACGGCGCGCACCCGGCCGACCGGCACGGTCGCCTCGTTGCGCGAGATCAGGCCGCGCCGCACGCGCAGGCGCTCCTGATCGCGTACGAGCGTGAAGCCGCCGAACGCGATCACCGACCCCGCGATCGACAGCAGCCACGCGAGCGCCAGCAGGCCGACGACGACCAGCACGGCGGCGGTGACCGACTGGGGGAGGAAGCGCACGGCGTCCTCCTGCTCGGACTCGCCGACCTGGCCGACCACCTGGCCGAGCGCGGCCACGACCGGCACGAGCACGCCGAGCTGGCCCGCCGTGAGCGCGGTGATCGCCAGCTCCCGGCCCGTCAGGCGGCGCGAACGTCCCGTCTCCTCGACCGCCGCGACCGGGACGGCTCCAAGCCGCGCGGCGCGCAGGTCCTCCACGGCTTCGGGCGCCAGCGCGGGCAGCGCGACCTCGCCGCCCTTCTTGCCCGCGCCGGTCTGCACGTCGACGGCGAACACGCCGAACGCGCGCTGCAGCGGGCCCTGGTGGACGTCCAGGCCCTCGATGCGCTCGAGCGGGACCTTGGTCTCACTGCGGCGCAGCAGCCCGGTGTGGTGGTGGACGGCGGCCTCGTCGATCCACCACCTCGTCGTGCTCCAGCGCACGTAGCCGCTCACGCCCGCGATCACGAGCCCGGCGCCCGCGAACGCCGCCGCCCGAACCAGCTCGCGGGCCTCGAACTCGCCGCCCAGCAGCGGCATGACGACGATGATCAGCAGCGGGAACAGGCCCTGGCGCAGCGCGGCCGCGGAGTACACGACCAACGCGGCCGGATGCAACCGCCGACGCTCGGCCGGCGGCCTCGCGCCGGTGGGAGCACTCGCCCCGGGGGCTCGTTCTCCCGCCTGGAGCTGGGTGCCGTCGGGATCAGGCATCCTCGTCGTCGGTCTCCGCGCGGGCGGCGATCCGCTCGCGCAGCTCCTCCGCGTCCGCCTGGGCCAGCAGCGGGATCGTGTGCGAGCCGGCGGCGTTGAACACGTTCACGGTCGCGAGGTCGAACGCCTGCTCGAACAGGCCGCGCTGGGTCTCGACGTGCTGGACGCGCACCCACGGGATCAACGTCCGGCTGACCGTGAGCGCACCGTGCTGGATGTCGATCCCCTCCTCGGTGAGGTCCCACCGCCAGCGCCGCCAGCGCAGCTCGGGAACGACGATCACCCACGCCGCGCCGAGCACGAGCGGGCCGATCCACGGCCACGGACCCGCCCCGTCCACGGCGAGCGCGACGATCACGCCCGCGATCAGCACCAGCAACCAGAACACCAGCGCGGACAGCCGCCAGACGCGGCGCGCGATGGGGGAGAGCGACCTCATGCGAAAGCGTCGGCGAGCTGGTGGTAGTGGTCGCGCTCCAGGTCGGACTCGAAGACGAACGGCAGCGAGGTGACCGGCGCGTCGGTCGCGCCCTCCAGGCGCCGCACGTGCGCGCGCTGGGCCTTCACCCGCTCGTGCACCTCCAGCGCCGCCCGTACGGCGCCCTCGCGCGGGGCGGCGCGCAGCTTGGTCACGTCCGCCGAGGAGAAGCGCTCGGGCCACATCGCGTTCATCACCACGGCGTCGAAGGAGAGACCGATCTCACGCTGCAGCCGCGCCTCGAGCTCGATCGTCTCGGTCACCGGCATCTCCTCCGGCAGGGCCACACCGACGTAGGCCGTGCGGGCCGGGTCCGAGAGCAGCTCCGAGACCTTGTACGCCTGGCGCCGGATCGGGCCGACACGCGCGATCTCGCCGAACGTCCGCGGCGTCGTGAGCATCCCGATCCCGTGCCCGGACGCGGGCGCGTCGACCACCACGAGGTCGTAGGTGCGGTTGCCGGAGCTCCAGCGCTGGGGCTGCGCGAGCTCCCACACCTTCGCGATCGTGATCAGCTCCTTGGCGCCCGGCGCGGCCGCCACGAAGTACTGGAACGCGTGCGAGTGCCCGAGCACCTTCAGCGCCGTGCCGCCGACCTGCTTGGCCAGCCACTCCTCGAGTGCGGCCTGCGGGTCGATCGTGATCGCCCACAGGCCCTCGGCCAGCTCGACCTCCTGCTCGGAGCGCACGCCCTGGCGCGCGAAGGCGCGCGACATCCGGTCCTGCTCGGCGACTTCGCACACGATGGTGCGCCGGCCGGTGCGCGCGGCGGCCAGCCCGAGGGCGGCGGCGACGGTCGTCTTTCCGACGCCGCCCTTGCCTGTCACGTAAAGAACCGAGCGATCTCGCAGCAGCGCGTCCACGTAGGGCACCCTAGTGGGAGGCATGGATTCAGCGGTACGGCACGGATACGAGACGGCGCAGCGGATGCTCCGGCGCCACGACCCGACGTACTACCTCGCGACGCGCCGCCTGCCCGCTGCGCTGCGCCCCGCGACATACGCTCTCTACGGCTACGTGCGCGCGGCCGATCAGCTCGTCGACGGGCCGCGTCGCCCGGCCACGGCTCAAGCCCGCCGCGCCGCTCTGGACGCGTGGGAGGCGCAGCTCGCGGCGCCGACGCACCCGCTCGCGCTCGCGCTCGCGGACGCCGCCGCCCGCCACCGGCTCCCGCTGGAGGAGCTCGCCACCTACATGCGCTCGATGCGCACGGACTGCGAGCCGCCGATCCGGATCGAGACCTACGACCAGCTCGCCACCTACATGGACGGCTCCGCCGGCACCGTGGGGCGGATCATGGCCGCGCTGCTCGGCGTCCCGCCCGACCACCACGGCGACCTGGGCCGGCTCGGCGTCGCGTTCCAGCTCGCGAACTTCATCCGCGACGTGCGCGAGGACCAGAGCCTGGACCGCATCTACCTGCCCGCCGAGGACCGCGCGCGCTTCGGCGTGACCGACGCCGACCTCGCCGGCTCGAGCCCGCGCCTGTGCGCGCTGCTGTGCCACGAGGCCGAGCGCGCCCGCGCGCTGTTCGCGGCCGCCGCGCCCGCGATCGCCGCCGCGCCCGCCTCGGTCCGCCCGGGGGTGCGCCTCGCCGTCGCGCTCTACCGCCGGATGCTCGACAGCCCGCGCCCGACCGGCGTCCGTGTCTGGCACGTGCCGGGCGCCGCCCTCGAGACGCTGCGATGAAGCGCGCCACGCTGCGCGGCGCCGAGCGCACGCCGCTCGACGAGCGGCCGGACGTGCTCATCTGCGGCGCGAGCTTCGCCGGGCTCGCGCTCGCACGGGAGCTGCGCGGCAGCGGGGCGGACGTGCTGATCGTCGACCGCTACGAGATCGGCGAGCGGGCCACGAGCGCGTGCGCGGCGCCGACGCCGTGGCTGCACGCGATGGGGGTGGAGCGCAGCATCCGGCAGGAGATTCCGTGCATGGCGTTCCACACGCCGCACGGCTCCGCGCGCTTCCGGCTGCCGTGGAGCTGGTCGAGCTTCGACTACCGGACGCTGTGCGAGGAGCTGTTCGCCCAGGCCGACGCCCGCTTCGCGATCGCCAAGGTCGAGGGCCGGACCGGCCGCACGGTCCACACCGACCGTGGGGACCTCACGGCGCCGTTCATCGTCGACGCGCTCGGCTGGCGCCGCGTGCTCGCCACCCACTACCAGCCGCCGGAAGCGCCGCTCAGCCGCGGTCTGGAGGTCCACCCGCACGGGGAGGGCACCGACCTCGACGTCTGGATCGACCGCTCCCTCGTCCGCTACGGCTACGCCTGGAGCGTGCCCGCCGCGGGTGAGCAGCGGATCGGCGTCGGCTCCTACGAGCCGCGCCACCACGTCAAGGCGCCGACCCAGGACATCGCGCGCCGCCTGGACCGCGAGGCGGTGCGCTACCAGGGCAACTGGTTCCCGCACAGGCTGCGGGCCGCGACCGAGGACGGCGTCTTCTTCGCCGGCGACAGCGCCGGGCACTGCCTGCCGCTCTCTGGCGAGGGCATCCGCACGGCGTTCTACTTCGGCATCGCGGCCGCGCGCGAGATCCGCGCCGCCCACGCCGGCGCGCAGACCCGCGAGCAGGCGCTGGCCCACTACCACGCGTTCTCACACCGGCACCGCCCGGTGTACGAGCTCGCGCGCGGGCTCCAGCACGCGATCCCGCGGCTGCCGCCGAAGCTGCTCGCGCGCGCGCTGAGCGTCACGGGCCGCGAGCGGCCGTGCCGGCGGCTGTTCGGCTGGTATCTCACGCTCGCCGACCCAAAGTTCGCAAACCCTTAGGCGACGGCGCCTGCGGACGATCGAGGAGGGGAGTCCCACGTGTCGACCCTCGTCTTCCACAGCCGCCCCGGATACGACGCCCTCACCGGACTCCCGGACCGCGCCGCGTTCCTCGCCGGCCTGCGCGCCGCGCTCGGCCGTGAAGCGCCGCTGGCCGTGCTGTTCCTCGACCTCGACGACTTCAAGCTGATCAACGACGGCTTCGGGCATGAGGCCGGCGATCGCCTGCTGATCCAGGTCGCCCAGCGCCTGCGCGGCGCCGTGCACGACGGTGACCTCGTCGCGCGGCTCGGCGGCGACGAGTTCACCGTCCTGTGCGCCGACACCGACGAGGCGGGCGCGACGATCTCCGCGGGCCGCATCCGCGGCGCGCTGTCGGCGCCGTTCGACGTCGGCGGCCAGCGCCGGCACGTGCGCGTGAGCATCGGCTGCCGCGTCGCCGCACCGGGCGAGGACACGCCCGACGCCGTCCTGCGCGACGCGGACACGGCCATGTACCAGGCCAAAGCGGGCGGCAAGGACCGCGTCGAGCTGTTCAGCGACGAGACCCGCGCCAAGCTGTTGCGCCGCCTGGACCTCGAGCAGCGCCTGCGCGCGGCGATCGAGGACGAGCAGCTGACCGTCGCGTTCCAGCCGCAGATCGACCTCAGCAGCGGCCATCTCGTCGGCGCGGAGGCGCTCGTGCGCTGGAGCGAGGCCTCGCCCGCGGAGTTCATCCCGCTCGCGGAGGAGACGGGCCTGATCGCGCCGCTCGGCGAGTTCGTGCTGCGCACCGCCACGCGGACGCTCGTCCAGCTGCACGCCGACGGGCTCAAGCCGCTCACGATCACGGTCAACGTCTCCACGCGCCAGCTCGAGGACCCGGAGTTCGCGCGGATCGTCCAGCAGGCGCTCGGGGAGGCGGGCCTGGAGCCGCGCCACCTGTGCCTGGAGCTGACCGAGTCGGCGCTGATGATGGCCCGCAGCGAGGCGCTCGACGCCCTGCGCGAGTGCAAGGCGCTCGGCGTCTACGTCGGCATCGACGACTTCGGCACGGGCCACTCCAGCCTCGCGCGCCTGCGCGAGTTGCCGGTGGAGGTGCTCAAGGTCGACCGCTCGTTCGTGGACGGGCTCGGCACCGAGCCCGAGGACTCGGCCGTGGTCGCCGCGATCCTCAGCCTCGCGCACGCGCTCGGACTGCACGTGGTGGCCGAGGGCGTGGAGACGCCGCTGCAGGCCGACCAGCTGATCGCGCTCGGCTGCGCCGTCGCCCAGGGCTTCCTGTGGTCGCCCGCCGTGCCGGCCGACGAGCTGCACACGTTCAGCGCGGTCGCCACGACCGCCCGCCGCGGGCATCGCGGTGAGAAGAGCCTGGTGGACGAGATGATGCACCAGCTCGGGATCGCCAAGGAGACGCGCCCGTGACGCTGCTCACCGGCCTGCTCGCGCTCGTCACCGGCCTCGCCTACACCGCGCTGGCGCTCGTCACCGGCTACGAGCTGGTGCGCCACCGCGCGCGCGGCTTCAGCCACTTCGGCGTCGCGTTCCTGGTGATGGCGCTCACCTGCGGCCCGCACCATCTGGTCCACGCCCACCGCCACCTGCTCGCGGGGTACGCCGCGCACGGGCCGCACCTGGCCGCGCTGGCGCTCGGCTGCACGCCCGCGGTGGTCTTCATCGCCCTCCGGGCCGAGGCCCTGCTCGGCGGGCGCGGGGACCGGCTGATCGTCCGCACCCCGCTGTGGCTGCAGGCGCTGCCGATGCTGATGGCGGCCGCCGCCGGCGCGACGCTGTGGGAGGGCATCCGCCACGCCCACGGTCACGGCGTGGACCTGCGCGCGCTGATCCCGAACCTCGTCCTGTTCGCCAACTACATGCTCGTCGGCGTCTTCACCGCCCGGACGCAGGTCGCCCGGCGGCCGCTGCTCGGCGGCTGGTCGCTGTCCGGCGTCGCGATGGGCGGCGTGTTCTTCACCTGCGCCGGCTCGCACCTGCTGGCCGGGATGATGATGCAGGCCGACGCGTGGAGCGTCGCGCTGGACAACATCGGCGTGCCCGCGTCCTTCTACTTCCTGTGGGCCGTGCACCGGCTGCACAGCGGCTCCGCCCGCGACTGGAACCGCCGCCCGCTCGTCGGCCGCTCGGCTCCGCTGGGCCGCCGATCCCCGTGGGCGGATAACGTCGCCTAGACTGCACGCTCCGAATGGAGCCTCCCAGTCCAGACTCACTCCGCTTCGATGACCGCGGCCTCGTTCCGTGCGTCATCCAGGATTGGCGCTCCGGCGAAGTCCTGACGCTCGCCTACATGAACGAGGAAGCGCTGCGCCTGTCCCGCGAGACCGGCGAGCTGCACCTGTTCAGCCGCAGCCGCAACGAGCTCTGGCACAAGGGCGCGACGTCCGGCAACACGCAGGCCGTCAAGGCGCTGCGGTTCGACTGCGACAACGACGCCGTGCTCGCGCTCGTCGAGCCGGCCGGTCCGGCCTGCCACACCGGGGCGCGCACGTGCTTCCACAACGGCGACCTGCAGGCCACCCCGCACGAGGCGCTGCCCGGGCTCGAGCGGACGCTGGTCGACCGAAAGCTCAACCCGCAGGAAGGCTCGTACACGAACCGGCTGCTGGCCGACCCGCCGTTCATCGGCGAGAAGGTCGAGGAGGAGGCCGAGGAGGTCGCGCGCGCCGCGCGCGAGGAGACCGACGAGCGCGTGGCCAACGAGGCCGCCGACGTCCTCTACCACCTCACGGTCCTGCTCCACAGCCGCGGGCTCACGCTCAAGGACGCCGAGGAGGTGCTGCTTGACCGCCGTCGCTGAGCATCTGGAGGTGTCGCCGACCCTGGACGAGGCGCGCGCCCTGACCGGGGACCACAACCTGATCCCGGTCACGCACTCGTTCATCGAGGACTGCGAGACGCCCGTCTCCGCGTTCCTGAAGCTGCGCGGGGACGGCCCGGCGTTCCTGCTGGAGTCCGCCGAGCAGGGCCAGCAGGTCGGCCGCTTCTCGTTCATCGGCTGGCGGCCCAAGCAGGTGATCCGCTGGAGCCTCGGCGACGAGGGCAGCCCGTACGCGATCGCCGGGGACGCCGTGTCGCAGGTCCGCCAGGCCGAGATCGCCGGGCTGCCGCCGTTCGCGGGCGGCGCGGTCGGCTTCTTCGGCTTCGACTGCGTGCGCGCCGTCGAGCGCCTGCCCGAGCCCAACCCGGACGTGATCGGCCTGCCGGACATGGCGCTGATGCTCACCGACGTGATCGTCGCCTTCGACCACCTGCGCCACACGGTCACGATCCTGGCCAACGCCTATCTGGACGAGGACACCGACGTCGACGCCGCGCACGCCCGCGCGGTCGAGGCGATCCGCCAGGTTCGAACCCGGCTGGCCGGCCCGCTGCCGCCGCTGGAGACCCACGCGGCGCGGCCCGATCCCGCGTTCGAGTCCAACATGAGCCGCGAGACGTTCGAGGGCAACGTCGCGCGCATCATCGAGTACATCCGCGCGGGCGACGCCTACCAGGTGGTGCCCAGCCAGCGCTGGAGCGCGCCCAACCCGGTCGAGCCGTTCAGCATCTATCGCGGCCTGCGCGCGGTGAACCCGTCGCCGTACATGTACTTCCTCGACTTCGAGGACTTCCAGATCGTCGGCGCGAGCCCGGAGCCGCTGCTGACGGTCAACGGCCGCTACGTCAGCACCCGTCCGATCGCGGGCACCCGGCCGCGCGGGGAGGACGACGCCGCGATCGCCGCCGAGCTGCTGGCCGACGAGAAGGAGCGCGCCGAGCACGTGATGCTCGTCGACCTCGGCCGCAACGACCTCGGCCGCGTGTGCGAGGCGGGCAGCGTGCACGTCGAGCGCCTGATGGAGGTCGAGACGTACTCGCACGTCATCCACATCGTCTCCCAGGTCGCCGGCACCCTGAAGGAGGACGTGCGCGCGATCGACGCGCTGGCGTCGGTGCTGCCGGCGGGGACGCTTTCGGGCGCGCCCAAGATCCGCGCGATCGAGATCATCGACGAGCTCGAGCCCGTCAAGCGCGGGGCCTACGGGGGCGCGGTCGGCTGGCTCTCCTACGCGGGCGAGCTGGACACGTGCATCTGCATCCGCACCGTCGTCACCAAGGACGGGCAGGCGCACATCCAGGCTGGTGGCGGCACCGTCGCCGACGCGCGCCCGGACTACGAGTACGAGGAGTCGCGCGCGAAGGCCGCGGGCGTCGTGAAGGCGATCGAGCTGGCGGCGAAGCAGGCGGCGTGGCCATGAAGGTCCTGATGGTCGACAACTACGACTCGTTCACCTACAACCTCGTCCAGTACCTGGGCGAGCTGGGGGCCGACCTCGAGGTCGTGCGCAACGACGTGGCCACCGTGGACGAGCTGCTGACCAAGGACTACGACCGCGTGGTGGTCTCGCCCGGGCCGTGCACGCCCAACGAGGCCGGGATCAGCGTCGAGGCCATGCGCCGCTTCCCCGAGGCCGGGATCAAGACGCTCGGCGTCTGCCTCGGCCACCAGTCGATGGGCCAGGCGTTCGGCGGCAAGGTCATCCGCCATCTGCCCGTGCACGGCAAGACGACCGAGATCACCCACGATGGCCAGGGCATCTTCGCCGGGCTCCCGAGCCCCTTGCCCGTCGCGCGCTACCACTCGCTCGTCGTCGACGCCGAGCTGCCCGAGTGTTTGGAGGCGACCGCCCACGGCGGCGGCGTGCTGATGGCCATGCGCCACAAGACGCTGCCCGCGATCGGTGTCCAGTTCCATCCCGAGTCCGTGCTCACGCCGGACGGCAAGCAACTGCTGCGGAACTTCCTTGCCTAACAAGATCCTCACCGCGGCGCTGGACGCCCTGGCGTCGCGCCGGGACCTCACGTCCGAGCAGACGGCCGCCGTGCTGGCCGAGATCATGGGCGGCAACGCGTCCGAGGTCGAGACCAGCGGCATCCTGATCGCGCTGCGGACCAAGGGCGAGACGATCGACGAGCTCGTCGGCCTGGCCACGACGATGCGCGAGTTCGCGACGCCCGTCACGGCCGCCCGCGACGATCTGATCGACACGGCGGGCACCGGTGGGGGTAGGCCCACCTTCAACGTGTCGACCACCGCCGCCCTGATCGCCGCCGGCCACGGCTGCGCGGTCGCCAAGCACGGCAACCGCTCCGCCACCGGCCTGTCGGGTTCCGCCGACGTGCTGGAGGCGCTCGGCGTGCGGATCGACCTCAAGCCCGACGCGGTCGGGCGCTGCATCGACGAGGTCGGCTTCGGCTTCATGTTCGCGCCCGCGCACCACGGTGCCACGCGCTTCGTGGTCCCGGTGCGCAAGGAGCTCGCGGTGCGCACGATCTTCAACTTCCTCGGGCCGCTGACCAACCCGGCCGGCGCCAAGCGCCAGGTGATCGGCGTCTCGGACCCGAACTTCCTGGAGCCGATCGCGGGCGCGCTCGCCCGGTTGGGTGCGGACAAGGCACTGGTAGTGTCGAGCACCGACGGTCTGGACGAGATGAGCACGTCTTCGACAACGCGCGTCGTCGAGGTCGACGGCGAGGACGTCCGCGCCTACGAGGTCGCCCCGGAGGACCTGGGCATCGCCCGCGCGGAGCCGACCGCGCTCGGCGCCGGCACGCCGGACGTCAACGCCGGCATCACCCGCAGCATCTTCGCCGGTGACCGGGGCCCGGCGCGCGACGTCGCCGTGCTCAACGCCGGCGCCGCCATCTACGTCTCCGGCACCGTGGACACCCTCGAGCAAGGCGTGCGCGCCGCCGAGGCCGCGATCGACGACGGTCGCGCCGCGGCCGCCCTGGAAAACCTTGTGAACCTGACGAAGGAGCTGGCGCCGTGAGCGTCCTCGACCGGATCGTCGACGACACCCGCGACGAGGTCAAACGCCGCAAGAAGGAGCTCCCGATCAAGGAGCTCAAGAAGCAGATCGAGCGGCGTTCGGACGGCGCGCGGCCCTTCAGCGAGGCGCTCACGCGGCCCGGCGTGTCGCTGATCGCCGAGCACAAGCGGCGCTCGCCGAGCGCGGGGTTCATCCGCGAAGGCTCCGAGGTCAAGGAGGTCGTGCAGGCCTACGAGCGCGGCGGGGCGGCGGCGCTGTCGATCCTGACCGAGCCGTTCCACTTCGCGGGCTCGCTCGACGACCTGCGCGAGGCGCGCACCGCCGCGCGGTTGCCGATCCTGCGCAAGGACTTCATCGTCCACCGCTACCAGCTCTACGAAGCCGCGGCCGCGGGCGCCGACGCGATCCTGCTGATCGTCGCCGCGCTCGACGTCAAGGACCTGTCCGAGCTGCTGCACGAGGCGCGCGAGCTCGACCTGGACGCGCTGGTCGAGGTGCACAACGAAGAAGAGCTGGAGGCCGCGCTCGAGATCGAGGCCGACGTGCTCGGGATCAACAACCGCAACCTGTCGGACTTCAGCGTCGACATCGAGCGCACCTACGAGCTGCTGGCGGACATCCCGGCGGGCAAGACCGTGGTGAGCGAGTCTGGCTTCCGCACGCGCGACCAGCTCGACGAGCTCGAGCGCGTGGGCGTCGACGCGGTCCTGATCGGCGAGACGCTGATGCGCGCGCCCGACATCGAGGCCGCGGTGCGGGACCTGACGGGCTTCGCCGAGCTGACGTGATGCACGTCAAGGTGTGTGGCATGACCCGGCTCGAGGACGCCGAGCTCGCGGCGTCACTCGGCGCGTGGGGGATCGGCTTCATCCTGTGGCCCGGCTCCAAGCGCCACGTGGACCCGGCCGTCGCGGCGGGGATCGCCCGCGTGCTGCGGCGCCAGGTCGAGCTCGTGGGCGTGTTCGTCAACCAGCCGCTGGACGAGATCGCGGGGTGGGTGGACACGATCGGCCTCACCTACGTGCAGCTGCACGGGGACGAGGGCCCGTCGTTCTGCCAGGCGGTCACCCAGCGCACGGGCGCGAAGGTGATCAAGGCGGCGCGGATCGCGCACGCGGCGGACCTCAAGGACATGGACCGCTTCCACACCGACCTGCACCTGCTCGACACGCCGGCCAAGCCGGGCGAGTACGGCGGCACGGGCAAGACGTGGGACTGGAACCTGCTCAAGCAGCGCCGGAACAAGATCCCGTTCCTGCTCGCGGGCGGCCTGAACGCCGACAACGTGGCCGAGGCGATCGCGACCGCGCATCCGTGGGGGATCGACGTGGCCTCCGGGGTGGAGTCGGCTCCGGGCGTCAAGGACCCCGCGAAGGTCGAAGCGCTGTTCGCGGCCGTAGAAGGCGACACTCGTCCGGAGGACTCGGTCGCTGGGAGCAGCTCGCCCGGCGGGCTCGTGCTCCCGCCGCAAGGAGGCAATGAACGTGTCGGCAGTTGAGCACCGCTTTGGCCCGTACGGCGGGCAGTACGTCCCCGAGACGCTGATCCCGGCGCTCGTCGAGCTCGAGGCCGCGTGGGTGGCCGCGCGCGAGGACGCGGGCTATCGCGCCGAGCTCGACGCGCTGCTCAACGACTACGTCGGCCGGCCCTCGCCGCTGTATCTGGCGAGCCGCTTGAGCGAAGAGGCCGGGCACGCCGTCTATCTCAAGCGCGAGGACCTCAACCACACGGGCGCGCACAAGATCAACAACGCGCTCGGCCAGACGCTGCTGGCCAAGCGGATGGGCAAGACGCGGATCATCGCGGAGACCGGCGCGGGCTCGCACGGCGTCGCGACCGCCACGGCGTGCGCGCTGCTCGGGCTGGAGTGCATCGTCTACATGGGCACCGAGGACATGCGCCGCCAGCAGCCCAACGTGCTGCGCATGGAGCTGCTCGGCGCGCGCGTCGCGCCCGTGGACGCAGGGTCGCGGACCTTGAAGGAGGCGGTTTCCGCCACCATCCGCGACTGGGTCTCCAACGTCTCGGACACCCACTACGTGATCGGCTCCTGCGTCGGCCCCGCGCCGTTCCCGGCGCTCGTGCGCGACCTGCAGCGCGTGATCGGCGACGAGGCGCGCGCGCAGATCCTGGAGAAGACCGGGCGGCTGCCCGACCGCGTGATCGCCTGCGTCGGCGGCGGCTCGAACGCGATCGGCACGTTCACGGGCTTCGTCGAGGACGCGTCCGTGCAGCTGATCGGCGCCGAGGCGGCGGGCGAGGGCATCGAGTCGGGCCGGCACGGTGCGCCGCTCACCGTCGGCGGCCGCGGCGGCGTCCTGCACGGCTCCTTCAGCGCGATCATGCAGGACGAGGACGGCCAGATCCTCGAGGCCCACTCCATCAGCGCGGGCCTCGACTATCCCGGCACCGGCCCCGAGCACGCGTACCTGCGCGACACGGGCCGCGCCCACTACGCGGGCGTGACCGACGGCGAGGCGCTGGCGGCGTTCAAGCGCCTCGCCGAGCTGGAGGGCATCATCCCCGCGCTCGAGTCCGCGCACGCCGTCGCCTGGGTGCTCGCGGCGGGCCGCGAGACGGCCACGGAGGACACGGTCGACCTGATCTGCCTGTCCGGCCGCGGCGACAAGGACCTGGCCGAGGCGCTCGACAAGCTGGGCCTGACGCATGAGTGACGGCGCGACGCGCATCGCCGCCGCGTTCTCGGACTCCGGGCGCCGCGCCGCGCTCATGCCCTACCTGATGGCGGGCTTCCCCGACATCGACACGTCGGTCCGGATCGCGACCGCGTACGCGGACGCCGGCGCGGACCTGCTCGAGCTCGGCGTCCCGTTCTCGGACCCGCTCGCGGACGGCCCGGTCATCCACGCCGCGGCGACGCGGGCGCTCGAGAGCGGCGCCACCGTGCACAGCGTGCTCGAGGCCGGAACGCGGATCGCGGAGCAGATCCCGGTCGTGCTGATGGTCTACGTCAACCCGATCCTCGCGCGCGGGCCCGAGCGCTTCGCGGCCGAGCTCGCGCAGCGCGGCATCAGCGGACTGATCGTCCCGGATCTCCCGCTCGAGGAGTCCGAGCCGATCCTCGCCGCGTGCGACGCGCACGGGGTCGCGCTCGTGCCGCTCGTCGCGCCGACCACGCCGGACGACCGGATGGCCACGATCGGACGGACTGCGCGTGGATTTGTCTACACGGTCTCGGTGACCGGGACGACCGGTGAGCGTACGTCCAACCAGTCCGATCCGGCCACGCTCCTTGCCCGCGTGAAGGACCACAGCACGGTTCCCGTCGCGCTCGGGTTCGGCATCTCCAATGGCGCCCAGGCGAAGGCCGCCGCCGACGCCGGGGCGGACGGCGTGATCGTCGGCTCACGGCTCGTCCGCGCGGTCGCGGAAGCGGTCGATCAGGGTGCGGATCCCGCATCCGCAGCGGGATCCGTGGTGGCCGAACTCGCTGACGCCCTGGTCCGCTAGCCTCTGGCGGACATGGGGATCTTCCTTGCTCTCATCGCTGGTCTGGTGCTCTGGGTCGTGCTCTGGGGCGCGAGCCTGATGAAGTCGTTCGACGCGTTCCTCATCGCGATGGCGTTTCCGCTGCTGGCGGCGACGTTCGCGATCGTCGTCAAGTACCTCCCGCGCGGCAACGATTAAGCGCGCGTTGTAATCGCGCTAAGCCCCTCCCGGGACCGCACGTTCCGCTGGGTTGCGGTCTACGCTGTTGCACGCCTGATCGGGGCATGCGTAGAATCGCCGCCCGAATACGAGCCTCATGAGGAGGGGTTCTTTGCGTTCTAAGTACATGGCAGCGACGAGCTGCCTGCTCGCCGCGCTTGCGCTCGGCGTAGCAGCGTGTGGGGATGAAGAGGAGCCGACGCCTGGCGGCGAAGGCAACGAGCAGACGGCTGAGGGCAAGGACCTGACGATCTACTCGTCGCTGCCGCTCCAGGGCGCTTCGCGCGTCCAGACGGAGGCCCTCGTCAACGGCGCCAAGCTGGCGCTCGAGCAGGCCGGTGGCAAGGCCGGCCCGCACAGGGTCAAGTACGAGTCGCTGGACGACTCGACGGCCCAGGCCGGTTCTTGGACGCCGGAGGCGGAGTCCGCCAACGCGCTCAAGGCCGCTCAGGACGAGGCGACCGCCGTCTACATCGGCGCGTTCAACTCGGGCGCCTCGAAGGTGTCGATCCCGATTCTTTCGGAGGCGGGCGTCCCGCAGATCTCCCCGGCCAACACGTACGTGGGTCTGACCACGAACGACCCGGGCTCCGAGCCGGGCGAGCCGGACAAGTACTACCCGACGGGTGACCGCACGTTCGCGCGCATCGTCCCGAAGGACACGATCCAGGCTGCGGCCCTCGTCACGCTGATGAAGACGGACGGCTGCACCAAGGTCGCCATGACCAACGACAAGGAGGTCTACGGCGCCGGCCTGGCTCGCGTCATCGAGCTGTCCGCCAAGGAGCAGGGCCTCGAGCTGACGAGCAACGACGCGATCGACAAGAACGCGTCCAACTACCGCTCCTTGGCCCAGAAGGCCAAGGCGGCCGGCGCTGACTGCTTCGTCTACTCGGGCATCACCGCCAACAACGCGGTCCAGCAGTTCAAGGACTTCGCGGCCGCCCTCGGCTCCGACGCCGGCCTGTACGGCCCGGACGGCGTCGCCGAGACCGGCTTCGTCTCCGAGAAGGACGGCGGCATCCCGGCTTCGCTGAACCCGCAGGTCAAGGTCACCGTCGCCACGCTGTCCCCGGACCAGTACCCGCCGGAGGGCCAGGAGTTCTTCAAGCAGTTCACGGAGAAGTACGGCGTGGACAACCCGGACCCGTACGCGATCTACGGCTACGAGGCCATGAAGCTGGCCCTCGACGCCATCGAGCGCTCCGGCACCGGCGAGAAGGCCGACATCAAGAAGGCCATCTTCGAGACCAAGGATCGCGCTTCGGTGCTCGGTACCTACTCGATCGACGAGAACGGCGACACGACGCTCACCGACTACGGCGCCTACAGCGTCAAGGACGGCGAGCTGACGTTCGACCAGACGATCAAGGCGCAGGCGGGCTAAGCACCCAAGTGGCCATAGGCCACCGCCCCACATAGGCGTATGCTCGGCCGGGAGCGGAACTTTTCCGCTCCCGGCCGGTCGCCTTTGTCCCGGTCGGACCTCAACCCACACCTACAGACTCATCAATGGAAGCCGCCAGCATCCCTGCGGGCCCGCCTGCCTCTCAGCGCGTAAAGCAGCTGATCGGCACGTACGGGCTTACCGCCGTCCTGCTCATCATGCCGGTCTGGTTCGCCATCCAGGACCTGACCGACGAAGGCAATCTCGTGCGCCTGGGCGAGAATCTGGTCGCGGGCCTCTCCAACGGCGCCATCTGGGCGCTGGTGGCCATCGGCTATACGCTCGTCTACGGCATCGTCGAGCTGATCAACTTCGCCCACGGCGAGATCTTCATGATCGGCTCGTTCATCTCCGCGTCGCTCATCGTGACGCTCGGCCTCACGGTCGACTCGGCCGCGGTCCCCGTCTTCTTCGGTCTGCTCGCTGCGCTGCTCCTGGCCATGATCGGCTCGGGAACGCTCAACGTGCTGATCGAACGAGTGGCGTATAGACCGCTACGCAGCGCGCCCAAGCTGGCGCCGCTGATCACCGCGGTCGGCATGTCCTTCATCCTGCAGAACGTCGGCCTGCTCTGGAAGGGCGGCAACCAACAGGGTGTGCCGGACCTCCTGAACGCGCAGAACACGCTGTTCACGGTCTTCGGCGTCACGATCGAGAACGCCGACGTGCTGTCGGTGGTCGTGACGATCCCGCTGCTGATCGTGATGACGAGCTTCATCAACCGCTCGCGCCTGGGCAAGGCCATGCGCGCGACGGCGCAGGACCCGGAGGCCGCGCGCCTCATGGGCATCAACGTCGACACGACGATCTCGCTGACGTTCCTGCTCGGCGGCATGCTGGCCGGCGCGGCCGGCCTGATCTACGCCATGTACCAGACCACGATCTGGTTCTTCCAGGGCTTCACGGGCGGTCTGATCGCGTTCACCGCGGCCGTCATGGGCGGCATCGGCAACCTCCGGGGCGCCGTGCTCGGCGGCCTGATCATCGGCTTCATCCAGCAGATGTCGGACAACCGCATCGGCACGGAGTGGACGCCGGCGATCGTGTTCGGCTATCTGGTCCTGATCATGGTGTTCAAGCCGTCGGGTCTCCTCGGCGAGCAGACGAGGGATGCGGGATGAGCGTCGCGGCTTCCGAGGCGCAGCAGACGCCGCCTGAGCAGAAGAAGGGCTTCGAGCTGCCCGGTTGGGCGGAGAAGATCCTGATTCCGGCGATCGTCCTGTTGATCGCCATCGTCCTGCCGCTGATCCCCTCCATCGGGGAGAACGCGGCCCTCATGCAGCAGATGGCCGTCGCGCTCGCCTACGTGGTGATGGCGCTGGGCCTGAACATCATCGTCGGCTTCGCCGGCCTGCTGGACCTCGGCTACGTGGCGTTCTTCGCCTTCGGCGCCTTCGCGGTCGGCTGGTTCGCGTCCGGGCACTTCGCCTACGTCAACAACGAGCAGGGCATCCACCTGCTGGTCGGCGGCAACACCGTCAACCTGCCGGGCATCCACTTCAACTTCCTGATCGTGCTGGTCATCGCGGTCATCCTGACCACGATCGCGGGCATGATCATCGGCCTGCCCACCCTGCGTCTGCGCGGCGACTACATCGCCATCGTGACGCTGGCGTTCGGCGAGATCATCGGCCGCCTCGCGGTCAACCTGGACGGGACGACGATCCTCGGCGGCACCCCGGTGACCGCCGGCCGCCAGGGCATCTCGCCGGTCGACCGCATCGACCTGCCGTTCCTGGACCCGTTCACGGTCTTGGACAAGAAACCATGGTTCTACTTCGCATTGTTCCTGGTCGTGCTCGTGCTGTTCGTGAACTTCCGGTTGCGAGATTCGCGCATGGGCCGAGCCTGGGTGGCGCTGCGTGAGGACGAGATCGCCGCGGTGGCGATGGGCGTCCCGGCGGTCAAGACCAAGCTGATGGCCTACGGCGCGGGTGCCGCGTTCGGCGGGCTGTCCGGCGCCTACCTGGCGTCGCTGCTGAACACGGTCAACGCCGACCAGTTCCAGTTCTCGTTCTCGATCCTGGTCCTGGCCATGGTCATTCTCGGCGGCCTCGGCTCGATCTGGGGCGTCGTGATCGGCGCGATCGTGCTGTCGATCCTCAACAACTGGCTGATCCCAGACGTCATCAACGACCTCCCGTCCAACGTCGGGCTGGAGTTCGACATGACGCAGATCACGTTCGCGATCTACGGCTTCCTGCTGTTGCTGATGATGATCCTGCGCCCGCAGGGCCTGCTCCCGGAGCGAAGGCACCAGATGGAGCTCACCGAGCACGCCGAGACGACGGACGAAACCCTCTACACGGCACGGTCATGAGCGCGACGCAAAGTTCGACGCCGGCGCCGTCGCTCGCCAATCCGGCGGTCCTCGACGCGGCCAACATCACCAAGCAGTTCGGCGGCCTGACCGCCGTCAGCGACGTCTCGTTCAGCCTCCCGGAGCGCTCGATCGTCTCGATCATCGGTCCCAACGGCGCGGGCAAGACGACGTTCTTCAACATCCTCACAGGCTTCTACCGCCCGACGTTCGGCACGATCGCGTTCGGTGACCGCAACATCACCGGCGCGCGTCCGGACATCGTCATGAAGGCCGGGATGGCGCGGACGTTCCAGAACATCCGCCTGTTCTCGACCATGACGGCGACCGAGAACGTGATGATCGGCGAGCACTCGCGCATGAAGGCGGGGCTGTTCGGCTCGATCATCCGGACCCCGCGGGTCATCCGCGAGGAGCGTGAGGCGCGGGACAAGGCGCGCGCCGAGCTCCAGTACGTGGGCATCCGCGAGCGCCACAACGACTGGCTGGCCACCAACCTCTCCTACGGCGACCAGCGCCGCGTGGAGATCGCTCGCGCGCTGGCGTCGGATCCGAAGATCCTGCTGCTCGACGAGCCGACGGCCGGCATGAACCCGCAGGAGTCCGCGGCGCTGACCGACCTCATGCACAAGCTGCGCGACGACCGGGGGATGACGATCCTGCTCATCGAGCACGACATGAAGGTCGTCATGGGCGTGTCCGAGCGCCTGACGGTGCTCGACCACGGCGAGAAGATCGCCGAGGGCCTGCCCGCCGAGGTCCGTGCCAACCCGAAGGTCATCGAGGCCTATCTGGGCAAGGCGGCGGCCGAGACGGGAGAGAGGAACAAGGGATGAGCTTCCTCAAGGTCGAAGACATCCACACCTACTACGGCAACATCCAGGCGCTCAAGGGCATCTCGTTGACCGTGGAACAGGGCGAGTGCGTGACGCTGATCGGCTCCAACGGCGCCGGCAAGTCCACGACGCTGCGCTCGATCTCGGGCCTCACGCCCGCCCGCACGGGCACGATCACGCTCGACGGCGAGGAGATCACGCATCTCCCCGCCCAGGAGATCACGGGCAAGGGCATCGCCCAGTCGCCCGAGGGCCGCAAGTGCTTCCAGCGCATGACGGTCCGCGAGAACCTCGAGCTCGGCGCCTACCTGCGCCGGGACTCGTCGCAGATCCAGACGGATCTGCAGCGGGTGTTCGAGCTGTTCCCGCGCCTGGACGAGCGTCAGGCCCAGAAGGCGGGCACGATGTCCGGCGGCGAGCAGCAGATGCTCGCCATCGGGCGCGCGCTGATGGCCGACCCGAAGGTGCTGCTGCTCGACGAGCCGTCGATGGGCATCTCGCCCGTGCTCACCGAGCGCATCTACGAGACGATCGCGGAGATCAACCAGCAGGGCATGACGATCCTGCTGGTCGAGCAGAATGCGAACTTCGCGCTCGACGTCTCCAAGCGCGCCTACGTGCTGGAGACCGGCAAGGTGGCGATGACGGACAACTCCGACACGCTGCGGACCAACCCCGACGTGCAGAAGGCGTACCTCGGAACATGACCCTCCTCATCGCTGGACTCACCGACGGTGCCTGGAACCTGTTCTGGATGTACCTCTGGCTGGCGTCCACCATCGCCGCTTCGTACCTGTCGGAGCGCAAGGGCTACGGCGATCGCCCGGGCCTGGCGACCGGCCTGATCCTGTCGGCCGTCGGCGCGATCATCTGGCTGATCGTCCCGGCCAAGCCGGAGTCGAAGTGGAAGGTGCTCGGCCCGTTCGGCCGGCAGAAGAAGGTCGCCGCTTAGCGGACGGCCTGCGGCGCGGGGATGTCCGCGCAGTTGTCGTCCGCGTCGAAGCTCGGGCCGCGGGGCTGGTCACACAGCTCCGCGGCGTGGGCGCTCGAGCCCATCGCGAGCCGCAGGATCGGCTGGTCGGCGCGCTCGAGCTGCGAGGGGGTCATGGCCGCGAACACGAGCAGGCCGGCGGCGATGCCGCCCGTGATGCGGCGGCGCCGCTCCTCGCGTGTGCGTTGGCGTGCGGCGGCGTGCGTCAACACTCCACCGAGCTGATCCAGTTCCGGCGTCAGACCCATTCTTCTTCAATCATGCCGTTAGGCCGAGGCTGATGTCGCCTTCTTGAGCGCCTCGTCCAGATCGGTGTAACGGAAGCGATAGCCGAGCTCCAACGTGCGCCTGGGAACGGCGCGCTGGCCCTCGGTCACGATCTCCGCCATGTCACCGTAGAGGGTGCGGATCGCGAACGCGGGGATCGGAGCGATCGCGGGGCGGTGCAGCGCACGGCCCAGTGCGCGGCTGAACTCCTTGTTCGTGACGGGCTCGGGGGCGGTGGCGTTGACCGGGCCGGTCCAGCGCTCGTCGTCGATCGCGGCCAGGTAGATGCCGACCACGTCGTCGAGGTGGATCCACGGCATGTACTGCTTGCCGCTCGCGACCGGGCCACCGACGCCGAGCTTGAACGGGGTAATCATCTTCGCGAGCGCGCCGGCCGACTGGTCGAGCACGACGCCCGTGCGCACGCGCACGACGCGCGTGTCCGCCTGCTGGGCCTCGTGCTCCCACGCGACGCACACCTTGGCCAGGAAGTCGTCGCCGGGCGGTTGACTCTCGTCGAGGCGCTCGTCGCCGTGCTTGCCGTAGTAGCCGACGGCGCTGGAGCTGATCAACGCGCGCGGCTTCGGGCCGGCCTCGTTGATCGCGGTGACCACGCGCCGCGTGCCTTCCACGCGCGACTGCTCGATGCGCTGCCGGGCTTCGTCCGTCCAGCGCTGGGCGACGTTCTCACCCGCGAGGTGCACGACGACGTCGCCGAGCTCGATCGGGCCGGGGGTCCGCAGCGACACGGGGATGACCTCGTCGCCGCGCTGCTTGAGGGCCTCGGCGAGCTTGGACCCGATGAGCCCGCTCGCGCCGGTGATGGTCACTCGCATATGCCAGGTGTACGGGTCCGGCGCGCGGGCGGATGGCGCGGTGGACGCGAACCGCGACTTCGTCGGGCTGAGCCCCACGAACTCGCGGTTCGCACGGCGCGCGGCCCGTCGCCGGGCCGCGCGCGCCGCGACTTACGAGTTCTGCTTCTCGGCGGCGCCGCTCTCGGCGCCGTTGCCGTTGCCGGCGTCCTCGGACTCGGCCGGCGCGTTGTTGGACACGGCGTCCTGGAGCGCTTCCAGGCCGATGATGCGGACGCGCGAGCTGAAGCCACCGTCGCGGCCGTGCTGCTCGATGTCACCGCGGCCCGCGCCGCCGTAGCCGCCGCGATCGCGACCGCCGCGGCCGCCACCGTAGCCGCCGCCACGGCCGCCGCCGTAGCCGCCGCCGCCCTGACCGCGACCGCCGCCGCGGCCACCCTGGCCGCCGCCACCGCCGCGGCCACGGCCGCCGCGATCGAACGCGGGACGCGGGTTGACGATCGCCTTCACGTCACGGACCGGGGTCGCGGCGAGGCGCACCCAGGCGGTGAACGTCGGGTCGCCGGGCTTGACGCCCTGGGCCTGCTCGGCGCACACCGAGGACCACTTCATCGTCTCGCCGTCGTCGCGGCGCTTGGGCTGCAGGGCCTCAAGCACGGCCTCGGGGCCGCCGACGCGCTCGATCGCGGCCGCGAGGCGCGCCTGCGCCCGCGCGGAGCGGGTCGGCGACGTCGCGGGCGCCTGCGGCGCCTGCTGCTGCTGCGGAGCGGCCTGCTCCTCGCCGCCCTCGGCGACCGGCTGCTCCTCGCCCTCGGCGACCGGCGCCGTCTCGCCCTCGGCGGGCTCCGGCTCGTCCGACGGCGGCTCCAGCCCGGCCTCCAGCGCGGCCTGCTCGGCCTTGCGCAGCTCGGTGAGCTTGGCGAAGAACGTGCGGCGGTGGCGCTCGGCGGCCGTCAGGCGGCGACGGCGCGGGCGCTCGGGGCGATCGCCACGGCCCTGGCCCTGGCCGCCCTGACGCGGGGGACGGTCGCCGCGCGGGGCGCCCTGCGGCGCGCCCTGGCCGGCGGGAGCCGAGGCGGCGGTGCCGGTGTCGGCGGTCGTCTCGGCCGTGGGCGCGGCGTCGCCGGCCGGGGTGGAGCCCGCGGCGTCGGCGACGGCGGAGGCGAGCTGGTCGCCGCCCGGGGCGGTCGCGCTCTCGGTCTCCGCGGGCGCGGAGGCGGAGGCGTCGGCGGCCGGGCCCGTGGCGGCGGCGCCACCGGCGGGCGCGGAGTCCTCGGCGGCGGGCGCCGTGGCGTTGCCGGCGGGGGCCGCAGCGTCGGCGGCCGGGGCGGCGTCGGCGGCGGGGGCCGAAGCGTCGGCGCCCGGGGCGGCGTCGGCGGCCGGGGCGGCGTCGGCGGCGGGGGCCGCAGCGTCGGCGGCCGGGGCGGCGTCGGCGGCGGGGGCCGCAGCGTCGGCGGCCGGAGTGGTGTCGCCGGCGGGCGCCGAAGCGGCGGTGCCCGTGTCGGCGGTCGTCTCCGCCGGGGTCGAAGTGTCGGCGGCCGGCGTCTCCGCGACGGCCTCGGCGGCCGGCGCGGTCGTCTCGGACGTGGACGCGGGCGTGTCCGCGGCGACCTCGCCGGCGTCGCTCGCCGCGTCGCCGGCGGCGACCGGGGCGTCCGCGGCCGGGGCCTCGACGGGGGCGTCGGAGGCGGCGTCGCCGGCCGGGGCGGGCTCGGACGAGGCGGCCGGGGTCGGAGCGTCCTCGCTCACGGGGTTCGGGATGTCGAGCGCGGTCGGCTCGTCCGACGACGCCGGGGCGGCGGGACCGGTCGCGTCCGTGCCGGCGACGGGCTGGGAGGCAGGAGCCTCCTCGTCGGCGGACGTCGCGGCGGGGGTGACGGCGGGGGAGGGCTCGTCAAGGGCAGGCGCGTCGGCGGCGACGGCGGCTTCCGCCGTGGCCTCCTCGGGCGTCACGGCGGGGGTCGGATCGCCGTTCCCCTCTGAGGCCGCGGGCGCGGGCGTCGTGGCGGTCTCGGGCGTCTGATCCTCGGGGGAGGGCGTCTCGGTCATGTGATGGACCTCTGGCTGCTGGTGGGGCGCGCCGCGATTCGCATAAAAGGAGAGTTGCGCGCAGAGCAAGGCGACCGGGCGCGGCAAAGCGCCGGGAAGCCGCGTCGCCAGCATAGCGGTCCCAAGGCGCCAGTTCGGCACTCGTTGACGCCCGGGTGACTACTAGTGTTCACACCATGGCCGGCAGCAACGGAGACACCCAGCGCGAGCTCT
Source organism: Solirubrobacter deserti (assembly GCF_003344625.1). GTDB lineage: Bacteria > Actinomycetota > Thermoleophilia > Solirubrobacterales > Solirubrobacteraceae > Solirubrobacter > Solirubrobacter deserti. Next base: position 545,157 of record NZ_QPKJ02000002.1, read on the forward strand.
TCCTGATCGACGGGAACAGCCTCGCGTACCGCGCGTTCTTCGCGCTGCCGGAGTCGATCGCGACCTCCGACGGACGCCCGACGAACGCCATTTTCGGCTTCGCGTCGATGCTCGTGAAGATCCTCACCGACTACGGCCAGGTGCCGACGGTCGTCGTGTGGGACGCGGGCATGTCCGGCCGCAAGGAGATCAGCGCCGACTACAAGGCCCAGCGCAGCAAGAAGCCCGACCTCCTGAGCCTTCAGTGGCCGCACCTCCGTCCTCTCGTCGAGGCCTTCGGCTACCGGAACGTCTCGGTCGAGGGCTACGAGGCCGACGACGTGATCGCCGCGCTGACCGAGCAGGCCAAGGAGCGCGGCGTGCCCGTGATGGTCGTCACCGGCGACCGCGACGCGTACCAGCTCGTTGACGACGGCGTGCGCATCATGAGCACGAGCCGCGGCGTGACCGACACCAAGGTCTACGACCGCGAGGCCGTGATCGAGCGCTACGGGATCGCGCCCGAGCTGATCCCCGACTTCATCGGCCTCAAGGGCGACACCTCCGACAACATCCCGGGCGTCCCCGGCATCGGCGACAAGACCGCCGCGGACCTGCTGCAGAAGTTCGGCGACCTCGAGGGCGTGCTGTCGAGCATCGACCAGATCACGGGCGCCAAGCGCAAGCAGAACCTGATCGAGCACGCCGACAACGCGCGCATGAGCAAGCTGCTGGCGACCATGGTCCGCGACGTACCCGTGGACATCGACCTCGAGGCCGAGTTCACGCGCGAGCCCGACCGCGCGAACCTGCGCGCCGTCTTCCGCGACTGGGAGCTGCGCGACCCGCTGCGCCGCCTCGAGGAGGCGCTCGAAGCCGCTGAGCTCGAAGCGATCCCGCGTCCTGAGGACGTCGAGAAGATCCAGGTCAAGACCGGCCCGGCGCGCAACCCGTCCGACATCACCCGCCTCAAGGGCGAGTACCTGGCGGTCGCGCTGCAGCCGCCCGAGATCCCCGAGGGCGAGCTGCTCCCGCGCGAGCCCAGGTGGCGCTTCGCGGCCTACGCGGGCGGCAACATCGCCCTCTCGGGCGAGGTCGACGACCCGAAGGTGCTCGTCGAGGCCGTCGGGGACCGCGCCGTGATCGCCCACGACGCCAAGGCGCTCACCGAGATCCCGCGCAACCTCGTCTTCGACACCGCGATCGCGGGCTACCTGCTGGACCCGGCCCGCCGCGGCTACCCGCTCGACGAGCTGGCCGAGGAGCGCGCGATCGCGGCCGAAGCCGGCGACGAGCTCGCCACCACCGCGGTCCTCATCCACGAGCTCGCGAACCGCCAGCGCCCGCAGATCGTCGAGCGCGGCCTGCAGGAGCTGCTGGACACGGTCGAGCTCCCGCTCGTCAAGGTCCTGCGCGAGACCGAGAAGGCCGGCATCAAGCTCGACACCAAGCAGTTGGAGATCGTCGCCACGCGCATCAAGGCGGAGGTGGCCGAGCTCGAGCGCGAGATCTGGGAGCTCGCGGGCGAGGAGTTCATCCTCGGCTCGCCGCAGCAGCTGCAGCAGATCCTGTTCGAGAAGCTCGGCCTGTCGCGCAAGCGCCGCGGCAAGACCGGCTACAGCACCGACAACCGCGTGCTGGAGGCGATCAAGGACGAGCACGAGATCGTCCCGAAGATCATCAAGTACCGCGAGCTGTCCAAGCTCGCGCAGACCTACCTGGACGCGCTCCCGAACTGGATCGGCGAGGACGGCCGCCTGCACACGACGTTCGAGCAGACGACCGCCGCCACCGGGCGCCTGTCGAGCATCAACCCGAACCTGCAGAACATCCCGATCCGCACGGAGACCGGCCGCGAGATCCGCGCCTGCTTCATCCCGGAGCCCGGCAACGTGCTGCTCAGCGCCGACTACAGCCAGGTCGAGCTGCGCGTGCTCGCCCAGATCGCCAACGAGCAGGTGCTGCGCGACATCTTCCTGCGCGGCGAGGACGTCCACACCGAGACCGCCAGCGCCGTCTTCGAGCTGCCCGCCGAACAGCTGGACGTCGGCATGCGCTCCAAGGCCAAGATGGTCAACTACGGGATCGTGTACGGCCTCTCCGCCTACGGCCTGGCCGACCGCCTCAAGATCCCGCAGGAGGAGGCGCAGGAGTTCATCGACCGCTACCTGGAGCGCTTCCCGGCGGTGGCGCAGTTCATGAAGGACGCGGTCGAGCAGGCGTCCGAGCACGGCTACGTCAGCACGCTGATCGGCCGCCGCCGCCAGATCCCGGAGCTGCGCGCCCGCAACTGGCAGGTCCGCAAGCTCGGCGAGCGGCTCGCGGTCAACACCGTCATCCAGGGCACCGCCGCGGACATCATCAAGATCGCCATGGTGCGCTGCTACGACGCGCTCGAGGCTGCGGGCCTGAAGACCCGCTGCATCCTGCAGATCCACGACGAGCTCCTGTTCGAGGGCCCGCCGGACGAGATGGAGCAGGCGACGGCTATCGTGACGCGCGAAATGGTCGGCGCGATCGAGATGGATCCACCGCTCGAGGTGGACGCGGGCGTCGGCGAGAACTGGCTGAAGGCAAAGTGAAGCGACTCATCCTCCTGGCCGCGCTGGCGCTCGCCGGCTGCGGCGGCAATGACGATCCCGAGCCCAAGGCGGCCGCGACGCCCACCGCCACGGCGACGGCCACCGCGACCCCGACCGCCACGGCCACGGCCACGCCCGCCGAGGAGCCCGCGATCGCCGAGGGCGAGTGCGAGGAGACCAAGTACAAGCCGGGCGACGACGAGGGCGGGACGGCCCACCCGGCGGCGAACTTCTTCGAGCCTGGGGCGGACAACCTGCCGTCCCAGGCCGACCTGGACCACCTTCTGGTCGCGGACAACGCGGTCGTGATCCTGTACGACGACGACCTCGAGCGCGAGCACATCGACGCGATGTCCTCGTGGTGGTCCACCGAGGTCACCGAGCGCACGCCCGTCGTCGTGCCCGACGACGCGCCGGACGCGCTCCCCGTGCGCGCGCGAATCGCGACCGTCGAGCTGCGCTGCAACGGCTTCGACCTCGACCGGCTGACGAAGTTCGCCAACCGGACGGACATCGAGCCGGTCAGCGGCGGCCACGGCTGAGTAGTCTCCCGGCCTCAAGGCCAGGAGGAGTGCCCACATGAAGCTCGAGAACGATTTCACCGTCCCCGCCTCGATCGACGAGGCCTGGGCGTTCCTACTCGACGTGCCGCGCGTCGCGCCCTGCCTGCCCGGCGCCACGGTCGATCCCGAGACCGACGACGACGGCGCCTACAAGGGCACGATGAAGATCAAGATCGGCCCGATCACCGCGCAGTACAAGGGCACGGTCAAGATCCAGGACGCCGACGAGGCCAACCACACGGTGGCGATGCGCGCGCAGGCCAAGGACGCGCGCGGCCAGGGCAGCGCTTCGGCCACGATCACCTCGTCCATGGAGGAGACGGCCGAAGGCACGAAGGTGTCGGTGGTCACCGACATGCGCGTCACCGGCCCGGCCGCGCAGTTCGGCCGCGGCGTGATGCAGGACGTCTCCGCGAAGCTCATGCAGCGCTTCGCCGACTGCCTGGCCGAGCAGCTCAGCGGCGGGACGGCCGAGTCGGAGGCGGAGGCCGTCGAGGAGAAGCCGACGGATACGCCCAAGACCGAGGATGCCGGCGTGCCCAGCGCGTCGAGCGGCTTGTCCAGCGCCGAGACCGAGTCCAAGGTCCCGGACGCGTCCTCCGGCACGCCCACGTCCACGACGCCTCCGCCGCGTCAGGCCGAGGACGTCCTGGACCTGGGGGAGGCCGCCGGCGGGGCGGTCCTCAAGCGCGCGCTCCCGGTGGTCGGCGCGGCGGTCGCGCTGCTCGTCCTCCTGCGCCTCATCCGCCGCTAGGTGAATCCCGAGCTCCAGCGCATCCTCGACGCGTTCCCGCAGGACGGCCCGCCCGCGCACGAGGTCCCGATCGAGCAGGCGCGCACCGCGCACCTGACCGAGACCGAGGTGCTGGCGGGGGAGGGCGTCCCCGTCGATCACGTCCGCGACGACGAGATCGCGGGCGTGCCCGTGCGCGTGTACGAGCCGGACGGGTGGCGCGGCACGGTCGCCTACCTGCACGGCGGCGGCTGGGTGATGGGGAGCCGCGACAGCGTCGACGCCGTCTGCCGCGCGCTCGCGGTGGACGCGGGCGCGCGCGTGGTGAGCGTCGACTACCGGCTCGCGCCCGAGCACCCGTTCCCGGCCGGGCTGCACGACGCGCTCAACGTCGTGAAGGCGCTCGACGGTCCGGTGGCGGTCGCGGGCGACAGCGCGGGCGGCAACCTGGCCGCGGTGGTCGCGCTGAAGGTGCCGGTGCGGCTGCAGCTGCTGATCTATCCGGTCACCGACGCAGCCCTGAACACGCCGTCTTACAGCGAGTTCGACGGCGACTACGGTCTCACGGCCGCCTCCATGCGCCGCTTCTGGAACCTCTACCTGGACGGTGCCTCCGGCCTGGACCCCGACGTCTCGCCGCTGCGCGCGGACCTGTCCGGGGCGCCGCCCGCGTACGTCATCACCGCCAGCCACGACGTCCTGCGCGACGAGGGCGAGGCCTACGCGGCCAAGCTCCCGCAAGCGGACCTGCGCCGCGTCGAGGGCTCGGTGCACGGCTTCTGGCGCTGGCAGACGACGGAGATCGCGCGCGCCACGGTCCGCGACGCCGCGCGCGCCGTCCGCCAGGCACTAGATTGACGCGCCGATGAGCTTCTGGCACCCGTTCGCGGACATGGCCGCCGTCTCGAAGAGCGAACTGCTGATCGAGCGCGGCGAAGGCGTCTGGGTCTTCGACTCCGACGAGAACCGCTATCTCGACGCGACCGCGTCGCTCTGGTACGCCAACATCGGCCACGCGCGCGCCGAGGTCGCGGACGCCGTCGCGGCCCAGCTGCGCACGCTCGAGGCCTACCACACGTTCGGCGACTTCTCGAACCGCCCCGCCAACGAGGTCTGCGAGCGGCTGGCGGCGCTCGCCCCGGTGGACGACGCGCGCGTGTTCCTCACCAGCGGCGGCGGCGACTCGATCGAGGTCGCGGCCAAGCTCGCCCGGCGCCACTTCATCAACCAGGGCCAGCCCGAACGCGTGCACCTGATCAGCCGCACGCACGGCTACCACGGCACGCACGGCTTCGGCACGACGCTCGGCGGCATCGAGCCCAACGTGACCAACTGGGGGCCGCTGATCCCGCAGGCCTCCGTGGTGCCCTACGACTCGCTGCAGGCGCTGGAGGCCGAGGTCCTGCGCGTCGGCCCCGACAAGGTCGCCGCGTTCTTCTGCGAGCCCGTGATCGGCGCCGGCGGCGTCCGCCTGCCGCCCGAGGGCTACATCCAGGGCGTCGCGGACCTGTGCGCCGAGCACGGCATCCTGCTCGTGATCGACAGCGTCATCTGCGCCTTCGGGCGGCTCGGCACCTGGTTCGGCGTCGAGCGCTGGCCGGACGTGCGGCCCGACATGATCACGTTCGCCAAGGGCGTCACCAGCGGCTACATCCCGCTCGGTGGCGTCGTCGCGAGCGGCAAGATCGCCGAGCCCTACTACAACGGCGAGGCGCCGATGTTCCGCCACGGCGCCACCTACGCGGGCCATCCCGCCGCGTGCGCCGCGGCGCTGGCCGTGCTCGACATCTATGAGGGCGAAGGGCTGATCGAGCGCGGGCGCGAGCTCGAGGGTCCGCTCGCTGACGGCGTCAACTCCCTGGCCGACCATCCCGCGGTGGCCGAGGTCCGCGCCGGGCTGGGCTTCCTGGCCGCGCTCGGGCTGAATCCGGACGCGGACGCCGCCGCTCCGGCGCGTTTGGTCGCGGGCGCCCGCGAGAAGGGTGTCCTCGTGCGTGCCGTGATCGGCGGCGTGGCCATGTCGCCGCCGCTGATCGCCGACCAGGAGCACATCTACCTATTGGTCGAGGGTCTGCGCGCCGGACTCGACAGGGTCTAATCCCTACCGGGGCGGTCGTGATAAGTTAGGGCCACCTAATGGCCTGGACCGCCGAGACACCGAAAGAAGAACTCGAAGCGTTTCCGACTTGTGGGTTCCGCGCGCGCCGCTGGCTGCGTTTCGAGCGGGACCTGCTGGCCTGGCTCGAGACTCCCGAGGGGCGTTTTGCCGCTTGGGAGGCCGCTCGCGCCACCACGGCCGAGTAAGGGAAACCTAACCCAGAACGGTGGGTAGTGTGTGGCTCATGCCCACTACCCGACACGCTTCTGCCGGCATCCTCTCGGATGCCAACGCCGCCAAGCGTGAGGAGATCGTTGCACTCCTGACGAAGGCGTATTGGATGGAGATGGAGACCGTCATCTCCTACCTCTCGAACTCCAAGAACCTCGACGGCGTGCGCGCCGAGGAGATCGCCGAGAACCTCGCCAACGACGTGACCGAGGAGCTCGGCCACGCGACGCTGTTCGCCGAGCGGATCAAGGACCTGTACGGCACGCCGCCCGGCTCGATGGACTTCACGCCGGAGCAGACGTACCTGCAGCCGCCGTCGGACCCGACCGACGTCGTCACGGTCATCCGTGGCGTCATCGAGGCCGAGGCCGGTGCGATCGAGCACTACAACCGCATCATCGAGGCCTGTGACGGCGTCGACTGGGCCACGCAGGACATGGTCATCGACATCCTGCGCGACGAGGAGAACCACCTCCGCACGTTCGAGCGGTACCTCTCGGAATACGAGTGACGCTCGCCTGACGGCTCGCGTCACCTGGGAGTCCTCGCCTGGTGGCTCGGACATCCCGCCCGCGGTCCGTCAGCGTTACGCGGCCTTGCGCTCCTCCACCCGCACCGGGGTGGGGGGAGCGGGGACCGCGAAGCTGGGCGGGGCGATCTCCAGGTAGTTCTGGAACGCCCAGTGCGCGATGCGCCGGCGCGTGAACGCGCGCGTCACCTTGTCCAGTGGCCGGCCGTGCAGGTGCCGGATCGACTGCTGGCACGCGTACAGCGACTCGAACTTCCACTTGTGGGACGCGGAGAAGGCGCCGTAGCGCTTGAGCGCGGCGGCCTTGTCCTGGCGGCCCTCCAGCACGGCGCGCAGCTCGCGGCCCGCCGCGATCCCGAAGTACAGCGCCGTGCGGATGCCCTCGGCGGTGAGCGGGATGCAGTGGCCCGCGCTGTCGCCCACGAAGAAGATGCCGTCCTCGACGGCCGGGCGGATGCGGTGCGGGATCCAGTTGCCCTGGTAGCCGTGCGGCTGCTGGGCGACGTCCTCGACCAGCCGCAGCGTGGGCTGCTTGACCGGGTCGTGCGGGTCGAAGGAGCCGACGCCGATGCGGACCTCGTCGCGCGCGGGGAACGCCCAGCCGTAGCCGGCGTCGACGTAGCGCGGGTCGATCCACAGCTCCAGGTCCTCGCCGGTGCCCTTCGGGTGGACCTCGAGGCCGCGGCTGAGCGGGCCGTCCGGCGGCTGGAAGTTGTCGCCGGGGCCGAGGACGCGGCGCCAGCCGAGCGCGTCGACGATCAGCGGAGCGGTCACGTCGCCGCGGTCCGTGCTCACCGTCTGACCTGTACGGCTGCTGACCTTCGCCGTCTCGAACTCCGCTTCACCGGTCTGCTCGAACAGCAGCTCGCACAGCTGCGGGTAGTCGAAGGTGGAGAACGTCCACGGCAGCGACCAGCGGGCCTTGCCGACGCGCGGTGTGTGCACCAGCAGCGAGTCGAACGTCTGCCGGATCGACGCCTCCAAGCCCATGTTGCGCAGCCATTCCGTGGGTGCCGCGCAGGCCGACGTCTGGCGCTCGCCGATCTCGTACCGGTCCAGGATCAGCACGCGCGCGCCCGACGCGCGAAGTTCGCGCGCGACCGCGAGGCCGGCGAAGGAAGCGCCGCAGATCAGGACGTCAGCATCCGCGCCGTGCGGAAAAGGGACGCGGGCGTCTCCGCGCTTCGTGGCTCGTACCGGCATTCCCGCTACAGTATCCAGCCGCTAATGGAAGCCACGCTCACTCCCCCTGCCATCTCTGAAGCCCGCGTCGTCGAGGGCTCCGACGGGATGCTCCTCGAAATCGACGGCAAGATCGTCCCGAATTACGACGCAACCATCGTCCCCTTCGAAGAGGGCGACGTCGTCACGGGCAAGGTCGTACGGATCGACAAGGACGAGGTCCTGGTCGACATCGGATACAAGAGCGAAGGGGTCATCCCCAACAACGAGCTCTCGATCCGCAAGTCGGTCGATCCCAACGAGGAGGTTGAGCTCGGCGAAGAGGTCGACGCTCTCGTCCTCACCAAGGAGGACCAGGACGGTCGCCTGATCCTGTCGAAGAAGCGCGCCCGTTTCGAGCGTGCCTGGCGCAAGATCGAGGCTGCCGCCGAGTCCGGCGAGCCGGTCAACGGCGCGGTCATCGAGGTCGTCAAGGGCGGCCTCATCGTGGACCTCGGCGTGCGCGGCTTCCTGCCTGCGTCGCTGGTCGACATCCGCCGGGTGCCGAACCTGGACGAGTACCTGGGTCAGACGATCCAGACCAAAGTTATAGAGTTGAACCGGTCGCGAAACAACGTGGTCCTCTCACGTCGCGCGGTGCTTGAAGAGGAGCGCAAGGAACAGCGTCAGGCGATCCTTGAGCGACTGCAGCCGGGCCTCATCATCGAGGGCCAGATCTCGAACATCGTCGACTTCGGCGCGTTCGTGGACCTGGACGGCATCGACGGCCTGATCCACATCTCCGAGCTCTCGTGGTCGCACGTGAACCACCCGAGCGAGATCCTGTCCATCGGCCAGACCGTCGAGGTCAAGGTCCTGGACATCGATCGCGACCGCCAGCGCATCTCGCTGGGTCTCAAGCAGACCCAGGAGGATCCGTGGCAGCGCGTCGTGGACACCTACCACGTGGGTGACGAGCTCGAGGGCGCGGTGACCAAGGTCGTGGCCTTCGGCGCGTTCGTGGAGATCCTCGAGGGCGTCGAGGGTCTGGTCCACATCTCCGAGCTGGCGCAGCAGCACGTGGAGAACCCCCGTGAGATCGTGGCCCCGGGCGACGAGGTCAAGGTCAAGATCCTGGAGATCGACTCCGAGCGCCGCCGGCTCTCGCTCTCGATCAAGCGGGTCGAGGGCCAGGTGCTGCCGCGCCGGACCGAAGGCCTGGAGGGCGACGCGGGCGATCTGGAGAACATGCCCGAGCTGGGCCTGTCCGAGGACGTGTTCGCCGAGGCGCCGGCCCCTGAGGTCGAAGGCGTCGAGCAGGTCGTCGGGGACGCCGCCGAGGCTGAGCTGTCCTCGACGGAGGAGACGCAGACCGAGGAGCCCGAGCCGGGCACCGCGGCCGAAGAGGCCACGGGCGCTGATCCGGAGGCTGAAGAGCAGCAGTGAGCGCGCCGCCGTTCGTCGGCTTGACGGGCGGCATCGGCGCGGGCAAGTCGGAGGCGTTGGCCGCGTTGAGTCGTCTCGGCGCGGCGACGATCTCCACGGACCAGGTGGTCCATTCGCTCTATGAGGACCCGGCGGTTCTCGACGCGGTCGTCGCGCGTTGGGGGCCGTCAGTCGTCGTCGATGGGCGAGTGGACCGGCGGGCCGTGGCGCGGTTCGCGTTCGCCTCCGACGAGGAGCGGGCGTGGCTGGAAGGGCTGCTGTGGCCGCTCGTGGGGGAGCGGGTGGCGGCGTGGCGGGCGGCCGAGTCCTCGAAGGGCCACGTGGCGCTTGTGGTGGAGACGCCGCTGCTGTTCGAGGCGGGCCTGGAGGGCAACTACGACGCGACGATCGCGATCGTGGCCGACGAGTCCGTGCGCGCGGCCCGCGCCGGCGCGCGCGGTCATGAGGCCCTGGACGAACGGACAGCGCGGCAGCTTCCACAGGCTGAAAAGGCCGCGCGCGCGACCTACGCTGTCGACAACTCCGGCACTTTGCGCGAACTCGAGCAGGAGCTGTCGGGGGTTCTTGCGAAGCTGAAGTCCTAGAGATGAGCGCCCAGCCCGCGACCACTGCCCGTTCCCGACCGGCGGCCCGCCGCCGGCCCTCCCGTGCGCGCGTGTGGAAGCGCCGCCTGATGCTGATGTTCGGCCTGCTCCTGGTGGGAGCGGCCGTGCTGACGTTGGTCGAGCCGGCCGATCACGCCGTGCGCGAGATCCAGCTGCCGCTGCGCCACGAGGACATCATCCGCCAGCAGGCGGCCGACAAGAACGTGGACGCCTCCCTGATCGCGGCGGTCATCTACACCGAGTCGCGCTTCCGCGACCAGACCTCCCACGCCGGCGCCAAGGGCCTGATGCAGATCATGCCGGAGACCGCCGACTACATCGCCCGCAAGTCCGGCGGCACCGAGTTCACGCGCGAGGATCTCGCGACGCCGCAGATCAACATCGCCTACGGCACCTGGTACCTGCGCTACCTGCTGGACAAGTACGAAGGCAACACAATTCTCACCCTGGCGGCCTACAACGGCGGCGAGGGCAAGGTCGACGAGTGGCGCGCCACGGCCGCCGCCCAGGGCGAGAAATTCAAGGTCGCCTCGCACGTGCCCTACAAGGAGACGCGCGACTACGTCGAGCGCGTCCTCTCCGCCCGCGCGGACTACCGCTCCACCTACGCCACCGAGCTCGGCCTCAACGACTGACTCGCTCGACGGTCCAGCCGCACGCTCCGAGGAGCGCGTCGCGGTGGGCGTCATTGGCCCGGGTGGCACGTCGGGCATGGCCGTGCCCGTCAATCTCGACGATCCGGTTCTTGCCAGGCCAGTGGAAGTCGACCTCGATCTTCGTGTTCACGAGCGGCTCGACCACCTGCCCCGCGAGAAACGCGTCCTCCTTCGCGCTGCGCGTGCCGGCGGAACCCTGGGCGCGGAGCGCGAGCGCGCGCTCGAGGCGGTGCAGGTGGCGGCGTCCATTGGCGCGCCCCATCGCGGCCCGGACGGCGCGCTCGTCGAAGCTGCGGCCCAAACGGTGACGTCCCGCTCGTCGAGGCGGCGCACACTGTGGTTCTTGACGCCCTCGAGCTTCCGGCGTCGGGTCGAGACGACGTCGATCACGGCGCACGGCCAGCGCGACACGCGCCACGCCTCCGCGGCGCTCAGGTGGCTGAGCGCCGCTCCGTCACCGGCAGCGAGGACCGCGGCCATCCAACGTCCCTCGCGCGAGAGCCCGGCGTGCCCGACGGCGTAGACCCCGCGGTGAACCCGGTGAAGCGTCCCTCGCGCGACCCAGCGCCGCACCGTGGTCTCGCTCACGCGCGCGAGCAGTTGCGCGACGGTCACGACCCCATGCTGTGTGGCGGCGATCGCGCTGATCTCCACAGGGGGTGCGTCATTCTGGCGCCACCTGTCGGCGGGTGATCGCGGCACCCCCGAATCCTCGCGCGGCCTGCTCGCACGGATCAACACGCGTGTGTGACGAGTACGTGCCGAAACTCGCACGGAATACGCACGGCGGCCCGAGCGTCCTTGCCAGCGTGGATACCGCCGCCCCCACATTCGCCCCCGGCACTGAGTTCGCCGGCTATCGCATCGAGTCCGTCGCCGGTCGTGGCGGCATGGGCATCGTCTACCGCGCCACACAGCTCGCGCTCGGCCGCCCCGTCGCGCTCAAGCTGCTCACGGCGCAACTCGCCGCCGACGACGCGTTCCGTGAGCGCTTCCGTCGTGAATGGGAGACCGCCGCCGCGATCGACCACCCCAACGTGATCCCGCTCTACGAGGCGGGCGAGTCCGCGGGGACGCTGTTCATCGCGATGCGCTTCGTCGACGGCGTCGACCTCGCGCAGCTCAGCGCCGACGTTGCGATGCCCGCGCCCCGTGCGGTGCGGCTCGTCGCGCAGATCGCCGCCGCCCTGGACGCCGCCCACGCCCGCGGCCTCGTCCACCGTGACGTCAAGCCCGCGAACGTCCTCGTCAGCGAGGGCGACCACGTCTACCTGAGCGACTTCGGCCTCTCGCGCGAGGCGACGGCGACCCGGTTGACCCGCACCGGCCTGTTCGTCGGCTCCACCGACTACGCCGCGCCCGAGCAGGTCCGGGGCGAAGCCACCGACGCCCGCACCGACGTCTACGCCCTCGGCTGCGTGCTCTTCCAGCTGCTCACCGGCTCGGTGCCGTTCGCCCGCAGCGGCGACATGGCGAAGATGTACGCCCACATCACCGAGCCGCCGCCGCTCGTCAGCGACACGCGCTCCGAGCTCGTCGCGTTCGACGCGATCGTCGAGCGCGCCATGGCGAAGGAGCCCGACGACCGCTACCAGTCCGCCGGCGAGCTCGCCCGCGCCGCGCTGGCCGCGGCCGGCGTCGCCTCGGACCCGCCGCCACCAGCGGCCGACGTCCGCGCCGCCACACCCCGCGACTCCGCCCCGGGCTGGGACACCGCCCCGGTCGGCCTCGCCTCGATCACCCCTTCGGCGGCAGCGCCGGCCGGCTCGAACCCCGGTTGGGCGACCGGCCGAGTCGACCCGGCGAACCCGGCCGCCGTCGCGGCGGCCCCGGCGGGCGTGGGCGCGCCCGCCGGGGCGAGCACGCCGCCGCTCGCCGACATCAACGGCTCCCGCGCCGCCGTGCCGGCCGCGCCCGCCCCCGCCGCCGCGCCCGTCTCGCCGCCCGCGCCCGCGCCCGTCTCGCCGCCCGCGCCTGCGCCCGCCGCGTCTGCGCCTGCCGCTGCGCCCGTCTCGCCGCCCGCGCCTGCGCCCGTGCCGTCCGGCGCGACCGTCGCGCCCTCTCGGCACGTGCTCGTCGCGGCGGCGTCCGTGGGCGGCGACTCGGGTTCCGAGCCCAAGGAATCGCCGTGGCCGAAGCGGCGACGGGTCGTGCTCGGGGTGACGTTGCCGGTGGTGCTCGTGTCCGGGCTCGCGGCGGCGGTGCTCGCTGCGACCGGCGTGTTCTCCGGCGAGGACGCGCGGCCCACCGCGGCGGCGACGCCCACCGCCACGGCCACGGCCACACCGACCGCCACGGCGACCCCGACTCCGACCGCGACCGCCACGGCGACGGCGCCCGCCGCCGTCGAGACGATCGAGGTGGGGCAGGGGCCCGACGGCGTCGCCGTCTCGGGCGGGAAGGTCTTCGTGGCCAACCACGGGGACGGGACGCTGACAACCATCGACCCCGACACGAACGAGACCAGCGAGCCGATCGAGGCCGGGACGCGGCCCGATCACGTCGTCGCCGGCAAGGGCGTCGTGTGGGTCGGGGCGGCCGGGGACGACACGGTCGCGCGCTTCGAGAACGGGCAGCGCACCGCGAGCGTCGCGGTCGGGGACCGTCCCGAGGCGATCGCGCTCGGCAAGCAGCTGCTGTGGGTCGCGAACCGCAACGACGGCACGGTGAACCGGATCGACCGGGCGAGCCCGGCCGTGGTCGGCTCGCCGATCGGGGTGGGCAACGAGCCGGCGGGCATCTTCGTGGGCCGGCGCTTCGTGTGGGTGACGAACTCGGAGGACGACACCGTGAACCGCATCGACCCGGCGACCGCGCAGCTCGTCGGCGACCCCATCGCGACCGGCCAAGGCCCGCGCGGCGTGATCGAGACGCCCAACGCGACCTGGATCGCGAACGCGGAAGACGGCACGGTCACGCGCCTGGACCGCCGCAGCGGCGAGGTCCTCGACACGATCACCGTGGGCCAGGACCCGCGCCAGCTGACCCACGGGTTCGACTCCGTGTGGGTCACCAACACGGGCGACAACACGGTCACCCGGCTGGACGAGCAGACCGGAAAAGTGATCGGCGCACCCATCGCCGTGGGCGAGAACCCGCTCGGCATCGCGGCCGGCGCCGGCGCCGTCTGGGTCGCCAACAACGACTCGCACACCGTCACCCGCATCCGCCCGTAGAGTTGGCCCGTTATGGACACGACAGGCTTCTTCGACTATCCGACGGAGCCGACGGCTCCCGCGGAGCACGGGCTGCCGGGCTTCCTGAGCGATCGGGGAGACGAGGACTGGGCGATGGTGCTCGACCACACCGAGACGCGCCTGTTCGTCCCGGGCGAGATCGTCCTCAAGCAGGGGGAGCGGGACCGTGCGCTGTACCTGCTCGTGATGGGCTGGGTCAAAGCGCCCAGCGGCGTGGTGCACCCGATCACGACGCTCGGCGAGGCGGCCTTCCTCGACGGCGCCCCGCGCGCCGTGTCCATAGAAGCGATGAGCGAGGGTGAGATGCTGCGGCTGAGCTTCGACGGCTTCGAGGCGCTCGCGGCGCGCAACCCCGCGCTCGGGCGGGACATCCTGCTCGACGTGGGCCGGATCCTGTCCGCGCGCCTGCACGCCCTCGGCGACCAGACGGCGGGGTGGACCGGATGAGCGCCCGCGCCATCACCTTCCCGAACTACACGCAGATCCCGAGCCGGATCCCCGTCCGCGTCTGGCACGCGATGCGGGCCGGATCGATCGTCGGCGCGCTGGCCATCGCCGCGCTGCTGCTGGTCGCGCCTGACGCGGGCCTGTTCGTGATGTGGAAGGTCGTCATCCCGCTGCTGCCGCTGCTGTTCCTGACCGTCCCCGGCCTGTGGCGCAACCTGTGCCCGCTCGCCGCCTCCAACCAGACGCCGCGCGCGCTCAAGCTGACCAAGGCGCTCACGGCCCCGAACTGGCTCAAGGAGTACGGCTACGTCATCGCGTTCGGCCTCTTCATCGCGTTCGTGGTGCTGCGCAAGCTCGGCCTCGACGACAGCGGCCCGTACAGCGCGCTGCTCCTGCTCGGCGCGATGGCGGCGGCCTTCACGGGCGGCATGTTCCTGAAGGGCAAGAGCGGCTGGTGCAGCACGATCTGCCCGCTGCTCCCGGTCCAGCGCATCTACGGCCAGACGCCGCTGATGCTGGTCGCCAACGCGCACTGCCAGCCGTGCGTCGGCTGCGTCAAGAACTGCTACGACTTCAACCCGCGCGCCGCCTACCTCGCCGACCTGCACGACAGCGACAACTACTGGGCCGGCTACCGCAAGTACTTCGTGGGCGCGTTCCCGGGCCTCGTGCTCGGCTTCTTCGCCGTCCCCGTCGAGCAGATGGCGCTCACGACCGCCGTCAGCCTCGCGCTGTTCGCCACGCTGACCACCTTCTACAAGACGAGCGCGCACACGATCACGACGCTGTTCGGCGCGATCGCGTTCAGCATCTTCTACTGGTACGCCGCCGAGATCGTCGGCCTGGAGCCGCTCACCTGGGCGCTGCGCGCCGCGGCCATCGCGCTCGCCGCCACGTGGTTCGTCCGCACGCTGCGCAAGGAGAAGCCGTTCCTGGAGAAGGCCGGCGCCGCCCCCGCGGCCGCCGCCGCGCCGTCGGCCGCGCCCGCCGGGCTCACCCGCGCCTCCGGCCTGCGGGCGATCGGCCCGCAGGTGACGTTCGTCCCCGACAACAAGCGCGTCGCGCCCAAGCCGGGCCAGTCCCTGCTCGAGATCGCCGAGGCCAACAACCTCCCGATCGAGGCCGGCTGCCGCATGGGCATCTGCGGCGCGGACCCCGTCGCGATCAAGGACGGCATGAGCTGCACCTCGCCGATCGGCGACGACGAGAAGGCCACCCTCGAGCGCCTCGGGTACGCCGAGAACACGCGGATGGCGTGCTGCGTGCGCGTGACCGGCCCGGTGACCGTCCAGCTCACGCCGGACAAGGCGAGCGCGCCGCGCATCTCCCAGATCCAGGACTTCAGCTACGACAAGTCGATCGAGCGCGTCGTCGTGATCGGCAACGGCATCGCCGGCGTCACCGCCGCCGACCACCTGCGCCGGCGTCACCCCGCCACCAACATCGACCTGATCGCGGAGGAGCCGCACCACCTCTACAACCGCATGGGCATCAGCCGCCTCGTCTACGGGCGCTCGGCGATGCAAGGGCTCTACCTGAACCCGGACAAGTGGTACGACGAGCGCGCGATCACCACGTGGCTGAACACGCGCGCGCTGTGGATCGACCGCGCCAACCGGGAGGTCGCGCTCGGCACGGGGGAGAAGCTCCCGTACGACCGCCTGATCCTCGCGACCGGCTCCCGCAGCCTCGTCCCGAAGATCGACGGCTTCGGCGCCCCCGGGACCGGCGTCCTGCGCACGGCAGCGGACGCCATGGCGCTGCGCGCGTACGCGCAGCGGGTGAGCTCCACCCGCGGCGTGATCGCGGGCGGCGGCCTGCTGGGCCTGGAGGCGGCCTACGCGCTGCACAAGCTCGGCCTGAAGACCACCGTGCTCGAACGCGGCCCGGGCCTGCTCCGGCGCCAGCTCGACGACCGCGGCGGCGAGCTCCTGAAGGCCTACCTGGAAGGGCTCGGCCTCGAGATCGTGCTCAACGCGGAGGTCCAGTCGGTCGACGCGAACGGCCGCCTGCGCGCCCTCGACCTCAAGGATGGCCGGCGCCTGCCCGCGCACATCCTGCTCGTGGCGGCGGGCATCCAGCCCAACGTCGAGCTCGCGCGCGACGCGCGGCTCGCCATCAACCGCGGCGTGCTCGTCGACGACCGCATGCGTACGGGCGACCCGGCCATCCTCGCCGCGGGCGACATCGCCGAGTTCGGCGGCCAGACGCCGGGCCTGTGGCCGACCGCGGTCGCCCAGGCCGAGATCGCGGCCGAGAACGCCGTCGGCGGCGACAAGCCGTACGTGCCGGCGCCGCCCGTGACGATGCTCAAGGTCGTCGGCGTGGAGCTCGCCAGCATCGGGCGCATCCACGAGCAGCCCGAGGACGAGGCGATCGTGCACGAGGCCCACGGCGGCTACCGCAAGCTCGTGATCTCCGGCGACCGCATCGTCGGCGCCATCCTGCTCGGCCCGGGCAACGACGTCGCCGCCGTGCGGACCGCGATCACCAAGGGCTACGACGTCTCCGGCCAGCTCGGCGCGCTGCGCCAGGGCCGCCTCGACGGGCTCGCCCAGGGCGCGCTCGTCCCCGCCGCGGTCGCGTAGCGGAATAGCGGCTGCGTGCCCGGCGTCCTACCGGGCATGCAGCCGAAACTCCTCCTCCCGTTCGCGGCCGCCGCCTTCGTCCTCGCGGTTCCCGCGGCGGCCAATGCGGCGGTCACGAGCCAGATCAACGGCACCACCGTCACGTTCACGGGCGACGGCGCCGACGACAACGTCACGCTCGGCGTCAACGACCAGGACCAGCTCACCCACAACCTCGGGGGCACCAACACCGACTTCGACCTCGGCCCGGGCGTCGCGGCGCCGCTCCCCAGCGACGGCTCGATCAAGATCGTCCTGAACCTGGGGGCCGGCAACGACACGACGAACCTGTCGGCCGCCGACCTCGAGGACAGCACGATCAACGGCGAGGACGGCGACGACATCATCGTCGGCGGCAACAACCGCGACACGATCGACGGTGGCACCGGCAACGACCGCATCACGGGCTTCCGCAACCTCAACGCCGAGCCGGCCGAGCCGATCAGCGGCGGCGACGGCAACGACGTGATGATCTGGAACAACGGCGACGGCAACGACCTCAACGACGGCGGCAACGGCGTCGACGAGACGCTGATCACGGCGGGCACGGCCGCCGACAACATGAACGTCAACGCCGCCGGCGCCCGCACGGTCTTCAATCGCGTCAACGCCGCGTTCACCGTCGACATGGGCACGGTCGAGAAGCTCAACATCACCTCGTTCAGCGGCAACGACGTGCTCGCGACGGGCGCGGGCGTGGCGATGAACATGGTCATCGACGCCGGCTCCGGCGACGACACGATCACCACCGGCGACGGCAACGACCTCGTCAACGGCAACGACGGCAACGACACGCTCAACGGGTCAGGCGGCGGCGACCGCCTCGTCGGCGACCGCGGCGCGGACACGATGAACGGCGGCGAGGCCGACGACACGCTCGTGTGGAACAACGGCGACGGCTCGGACGTGATGAACGGCGACGGCGGCTTCGACCGCATCGAGAACAACCTCGGCGGGGGCACCGACGTCTCCACCCTCAAGCCCGAGAACGGCCGCATCCGCTACGACCGCACCAACGTCGGCCAGTTCAGCCTCAGCGTCGCGACGTCTGAGATCTTCGAGCTCAACTCGCTCGCCGGTGACGACGTGCTCACCACCTCGCCGGGCGTCGGCATCCCGGTGGTCGCCGACGGCGGCGCGGGCAACGACGCGTTCAACGTCCGCGACGGCGCGGCCGGCCACTTCTTCGGCGGCTCGGGCGCCGACACGGCCACGATCGACGCCAACGACACCACGGTGGACGTCGAGACCGTCGACGCGCCGCCCGCCGGGCAGCCGAACCCGCCCGCCGGCCCGGGCCACGGCACGATCGGCAAGACCGCCAAGTACAAGAAGGGCAAGGCCGCGATCAAGGTCAGCTGCCCCGCCGGCACGTCCGGCTGCCAGGGCTACGTGACGCTGCTCTACAAGGGCCGCGAGATCGGCCGCCAGGCGTACACCGTCGGCGCCGGCCAGGCCAAGACCTACAACGTCAAGGTCTCCCGCTACAAGCCGAGCAAGCGCAAGCCGCTGACCGTCAAGTATCGCGTCTCCAGCCGCGCCGCCGCGGACAAGGAAGGCAAGCTCAAGCTGGTGCTTTGATGTAGGGAATGGACCGCCGCGGACTGGCCACACTCGCGTCTGGCCACGCCGCGGCGGACCTGTGCCAGGGGTCGATTCCCGCGCTGATCCCGTTCCTGGTCCATCAGCGCGGCTACTCCTTCGGCGCCGCGGGAGCGCTGCTGCTGGTGGTGACGATCGGCTCCTCGATCATCCAGCCGCTGTTCGGCGCCCTGTCGGACCGGCTGCAGCTCGCGTGGCTGATGCCGGCCGGCGTCGCGCTGGCGGCGGTCGGGATCGCGGGCGCCGGCGTGTTCGACAGCTTCGCGCTCACCTGCATCGTGGTCGGGCTCGGCGGCCTCGGCGTCGCCGCCTTCCACCCCGAGGGCGCGCGCTACGCCAACTACGCCTCGGGCGACCGGCGCGGCACGGGGATGAGCCTGTTCAGCGTCGGCGGGAACGCCGGCTTCGCGCTCGCCCCGGTGCTCATCACGCCCGCCGTGCTCGCCGTCGGTCTGAACGGCACCCTGATCGTCGCGATCCTCCCGGCCATCGCCGCCGTCGTCCTGGCCATCGAGCTGCCGAAGCTCAAGCGCCGCAGCGCGGCCGCCGCGAGCGCGGTCGCGAAGGGCCAGAGCGACCGCTCCGGCGACCGGTGGGGTGCGTTCAGCACGCTCGCCGGCGTCGTCTCCATCCGGTCGGGCATCTACTTCGGCCTGCAGTCGTTCGCGCCGCTGTGGCTGATCCACACCTACGGCGCCAGCGAGGCGACCGGGAACGCCGCGCTGGCCGCGATGCTGTTCGCGGGCGCGCTCGGCACGCTCATCGGCGGCCAGCTCGTGGACCGGATCGGCCGCCGCAAGGTGCTCGTTGGGTCGATCGTCGCGCAGGTCCCGCTGCTGCTCGCGTTCATGCTCTCGCCCAGCGGCATCCTCGCCGGAATCGTCCTGGCCGGAATCGGCTTCGTGACCGTGATGTCGTTCAGCGTGAGCGTCGTGATGGGGCAGGAGTACCTGCCGAGCCGGCTCGGGATCGCGTCCGGCGTCACGCTCGGCTTCTCGATCGGCGTCGGCGGCGTGTTCGCGGCGCTGTTCGGCATCGTGGCGGACAGCGCGGGCCTCGAGACGGTGATGTGGATCGTGGCCGCGCTCCCGCTCGCCGGGCTGGCGCTCGCGCTCACCCTGCCCCTGACGGCGCAGGAGGAGCGGATCAGCCGCCCAACACGCGCTGCGACAGCCAGAACAGGCCGATAGCCGCGGCGGCGGAGCCGGCCGTGGCGTTGGCGAGCTTGGACCACTCGTAGCGGCGCGTCCACAGCAGCAGCGGGAACACGACGCCGATGATCAGCGCCTGGCCGAGCTCGATGCCGATGTTGAACCCGATCAGCGCGCTCACGATCGGCGTGCCGCCGGGGAACGTCACCGCTCCCGCGAAGCCGAGCCCGTGCAGGAGGCCGAAGCCGAACACGATCCACAGCTGCTTGTCGCTCTGGTAGCCGAGCACCTGCGCGGCGGCGACATAGACGATCGAAGCGGCGATCAGCGGCTCGACGATCTCGCCCGGGATCTCGACCACGCCCAGTAGCGCGAGCGCCAGCGTCACGCTGTGCGCCACGGTGAAGGCGGCGGAGAGCTTGAAGACGTCCTTGAAGCCGCGCGCGCCGAGCAGCAGGACGATCAGGAAGACGACGTGGTCCCAGCCGAGCACGATGTGCTCGACGCCCTTCTCGATGAAGTGGGCGAAGCCGGGCGGGTCGTCCGCGCGCAGCACCATGTTGTCCGGGTCGAACAGGAACGTGCCCTCCTGTCCGCCGAGCTCGAAGCGCGCCAGGTTCTCGTTGGGCACGGCGTAGCGGACCGAGAACGGCCCGGACTCCGAAGCGCACTGGTACTGGAGCACGAGCCGCAGGTAGGCCTCGCCGCTGCGTCGCTGCGGCGTCCAGCCCTTGAGCGCGCCCGCGCAGGCCTCACCGTCGCTGGACACCCGCACCCGCGGCAGCAGGTACGCGGAGATCGCGCGCTTGTCCCGCCCGTCGGCGAGCGTGTACAGCGCCTCCTCCTCGAGCCCGAGGACGTAGTCGACGGTCTGGCCGTCCTGGACGATCTCCTGGTAGCCCTGCGTCGTGAAGTGCGCCTGGGCGCCGGCGACGGGGACCAGCAGGATGAGGAGGACGAGCAGGAGGGCGCGCTTCATGACCCTGCGCAGTTGAGCACCCGCGCACGAAGACGCCTGTTACCGAACTGATAAGGCGGAGTCCGCTTTCACACGATGCTCACGAATTCGGGTTTGATCGTGGCTGAGGTGGGGAACCGACATGCTCCGCCTTCACGCCGTGCTCATGACCGCCGCTGTCCTCGCCATCGCGGGCTGCGGCGCCCAGAACTCCTCCTCCGACTCCGGCTCGCCGCGGGCCGCCGCGGGTGGCGAGGGCGGCACGGTGCGCGTCGCCGTCGGCCAGCGCGCCGGCAACCTGGACCCGCACGACTACGCGGGCCTCTTCCAGGTCCAGGACCTGCTGTTCGAGGGCCTCGTCAAGTACGACCGGGGCGGCGAGATCGCGCCGAGCCTCGCCGAGTCCTGGGAAGTCAGCGAGGACGGTCTGACGTACACGTTCAAGCTGCGCGAGGGCGTGAAGTTCACCGACGGCACGCCCGTCGACGCCGAGGCGGTGGAGTGGAACTTCAAGCGCTGGGCGGGCAAGGAGGACACGGAGTGGCTCGGCCTCTCGCGCGTGTTCAAGGCGATGAAGGTCGTCGACCCGATGACGTTCGAGCTGACGCTCGAGCAGGCTTACCCGCCCGCGCTGCAGGAGCTCGCCTACATCCGCCCGGTGCGGCTGTTGAGCCCGCAGTCGGTCGACGCGGAGGGCCTGTACACCAAGCCGGTCGGGACCGGGGCGTGGGTGCTCGAGAAGTCCGACCGCAACGGCGCGTCCTTCAACCGCAACGAGGACTACTGGGGCACCAAGCCCAAGCCCGCCCGCCTCGAGCTTGACGTCATCCCGGACGCGCAGACGCGCCTGAGCGCCCTGCGCGCCGGTGACGTCGACATCATCGGTGGCGAGTTCACGGCGCCGCTGACGCCGCGCAACGCGCTCGCGCTCAAGAACGCCGCCAACGTCAAGCTGGTCAACGAGACCGGCACCGGCACGCTCGTGCTCGCGTTCAACGAGGCCAAGGCGCCGTTCAACGACCAGCGCCTGCGCACGGCGGTCAACAAGGTGATCGACCGCAAGGCGATCGCCAAGGCGCTGTACTTCGGCTTCGGTGAGCCCGCCGGCAACCTGTTCCCGGAGTCGGTCCCGTTCTCCGGCGCTCGCCAGGAGATCCCCGCGGTCGACAAGGCCGCCGCCGCGCAGCTGGTCAAGGCGGCCGGCTACGGCCCGGGCAAGCCGCTGAAGGTCACGCTGCTGAGCTCGGAGGACGCGATCCCGGGCGGCCGTGCGATGGCCGAGGTCATCCAGAGCGCGGTCAAGGAGATCGGCATCCAGGTCGAGGTCCGGCTCGTCGACCACGCCACGCGCCACAAGGAGATCGCCAAGCGCGCGTACGACCTTGCCTTCTACGCGACCTACGCGGCGCCGTACGACCCGTACGGCAGCTTCGGCGCCGTGTTCGACAGCCGCACCGAGATCGGCGTCGACGGCAAGATCTTCATGGACGCCAAGCACCTGGATCCGATGATCGACGACGCGCTCGCCGCCACCGGCGACGAGATCGAGCCGGCGTTCGAGCAGATCTACACCTGGCTGCGCGAGCGGGACGCGTTCGTGCCGCTCGTCTACACGCAGCGCATCTGGGCGCACAGCGACAAGGTGCAGGGCCTCGAGCTCCCCGCCACCGAGTACGAGCTGCCGCTGCACACGCTCTCCGTCCTCGAGTAGCGCGATGGTCCGCTTCATCCTGCGCCGCGTCGCCACCGCGATCCTCGTGCTCGCGGTGGCGTCGGTCGCGGTCTTCACGCTCGTGACGCTCGCGCCGGGCGACCCGGCGCAGATCGTCGCCGAGCGCCGCTCGTTCGGCGCCGACCGCGAGATGGTCGAGCGCGTCCGGGCCGAGCTCGGGTTGGACCGCCCGCTGCCGGTCCGCTACCTGGACTGGCTCGGGGACGTCGTCCGCGGCGACCTCGGCACGTCACTGCGCACCAACGGCGAGATCTGGGCCGAGCTGCGCGAGCGCACGCCCACGACCGTCCTGCTCGTGGTGGGCGCGACGCTGTTCGCGCTGATCGCCGGCGTGGGCATCGGCATCCTCGGGGCGCTGTTCCCCAGCGGGCTCGGGGACCGCCTGTCGCGCTTGACGGCGCTGGCGGCCGTGAGCATCCCGAGCTTCTACCTCGGCGCGCTGCTCGTGCTGCTGTTCGCCGTCACGCTGCAGTGGCTGCCGTCCGAAGGGGTCAGCGGGCCGGCGTCCTGGCTGTTGCCGTGCCTCACGCTCGGCCTGGCGTCCGGCGCCGTGCTCTCACGGGTGGTCCGGGTCGGCCTGGCCGAGGCGCTCTCCTCGCGTTACGTGACCACCGCCCTGAGCCGCGGCCGCGGCCGCACGGGAATCGTGCTGCGTGACGCGCTGCCGAACGTCGCCGTCCCGACGCTCACCGCGCTCGCGACCCAGATCGGCGTGATCATCACCGGCGCGATCGTGATCGAGGCCGTGTTCTCGTGGCAGGGCGCCGCGATCTACTTCCTCGAGGCCGTCAAGTTCCGTGACTTCCCGGTGCTGCAGGCGTGGCTGCTGCTGTTCGCCGCGCTGTTCGTGACCATCAACACCGCCGTGGACATCGCCGCGCGGGCGATCGACCCGCGCATGCGGCGCGCGGTCGCGGAGGGCATGACGTGAAGGGCGTCGCGATCGTCGTCGGGCTGTTCGCGCTGCTCGCCCTGCTCGGCCCGGAGCTCGCGCCGTACGCGCCGGACGACGACGACCTCGAGCACATCCTCGAGGGCCCGAGCGCCGCACACCTGCTCGGCACGGACGAGATCGGGCGCGACCAGCTCTCACGCATGCTGCACGCGGCGCGCACCTCGCTCAGCACGGTCGCGCTCGTGCTCGCCGGGGCGCTGTCGTTCGGCGTGCTCGTGGGCTCGATCGCGGCGCTACGGGGCGGGATCGTCGACGAGGTCCTGATGCGGATCACCGACGTTGCGCTCGCCGTTCCGAACCTCGTGATCGCGCTCGCGATCCTGGGCTTCATGGGCGCGGGCACGACGAACATGGTGTTCGCGCTGATGCTCGCCGCCTGGCCGGCCTACGCCCGCTTGAGCCGGACGCTGATCGTGCAGATCAAGCGCCGGCCGTACATCGAGGCGGTGCAGCTGATGGGCGCCCGCCGCACG
Source organism: Solirubrobacter deserti (assembly GCF_003344625.1). Taxonomy (GTDB): domain Bacteria; phylum Actinomycetota; class Thermoleophilia; order Solirubrobacterales; family Solirubrobacteraceae; genus Solirubrobacter; species Solirubrobacter deserti. The sequence continues at coordinate 568,882 of NZ_QPKJ02000002.1, forward strand.
TGGATCCTGCGCCGGCACCTCGTGCCCGCCGTGCTCGGGCCCGTGCTCGTCTACGCCACCGCCGACGCCGGCTTCATCGTCGTCTCGGTCGCCACGCTGTCGTTCCTCGGCCTCGGCGTCCAGCCGCCCACGCCGGAGTGGGGCCAGATGCTCGTCTCCAATCTGCAGTTCATGGAGACGCGGCCCGAGCTGGTGGTCTTCCCCGGCCTGGCGCTGACGCTGCTGGTCATCGGATTCAACTTCGCGGGGGAGCGGGTCGCGCTCGACCGCGTCCCGCGACCGCTGTCGAAACGGGCGCTCGCTCGCCGGCGCAAGGAGGCCCTGGCATGACGCTCGTCGCCGAGCACCTGACGGTCCGCCTGTATCCCGCGAAGGGCGTCGTGCACGCCGTCGACGACGTCTCCTGGAGGCTGCACGCGGGCAAGACGCTCGCGATCGTGGGGGAGAGCGGGTCGGGTAAGACCGTCGGCACGCTGGCACCGCTCGGGCTGCTCCCGCCCGGCGTGAGTGCCGACGTGGAAGGCTCGCTGACGCTCGACGGGGCCCCACCCGTGCTCGGGCGCGAGGTCGGCGTCGTCTTCCAGGACCCGCCGAGCGCGCTGAACCCGCTGCGCCGCGTCGGTTCGCAGGTCGCGGACGCCACGGGCCTGCGCCGCCGCGCCGCGCGCGAGCGCGCGATCGAGCTGCTCGAGCTGGTCGGCCTGCCCGATCCGGTGCGCGCCGCCGACGCCTACCCGCACGAGCTGAGCGGCGGCATGCTCCAGCGCGCGATGATCGCCGGCGCGCTGGCGGGCGAGCCGCGCGTGCTGATCGCCGACGAGCCGACGACCGCGCTGGACCCGTCGATGCAGGACCAGGTGCTCGACGTGCTGGCCGAGCTGCAGGCGCGGCTCGCCCTCGCGCTGCTGCTGATCACGCACGACATCGGCGTCGTCAAGCGGATGGCCGACGACATCGCGGTGATGTACGCGGGCCGGATCGTCGAGTACGGGCCCGCGGCCAGGCTAGTGCACGCGCCCGAGCATCCCTACACGCAGGGGCTGCTGGCCGCGATCCCGGCGGCGGACGCCGCGCCGGGCACCCGCTTCGTCGGCCTGGAGGGCGCGCCGCCCGAGCTCACGCAGCGCATCCGCGGCTGCGCGTTCGCCCCGCGCTGCCCGCTGGCGATCGGCGCCTGCCGCACCGACCGCCCGCAGCTGGTCGACGGCGTGTCCTGCCACGTCCGGACGGGGGTCGCGGCGTGAACGGTCGTTTGGTGGTGGACGACGTCCACGTGCGCTTCGGCGACGTGGTCGCGGTCGACGGCGTCTCGCTCGACCTCGCGCCCGGCGAGATCCTCGGGCTGGTGGGCGACTCGGGCTGCGGCAAGACGACGCTTGCGCGCGTGATCGTCGGGCTCGAGCAGCCGCAGGCCGGGCGCGTGTTCCTCGACGGTGAGGACCTCACGGCGCTGCGCGGCGCGCGCCGGCGCGAGGTCCGGCGGCGCGTCCAGCTCGTCTTCCAGGACCCGGAGTCCAGCCTGAGCCCGCGGCTCACGATCGGCCAGACGCTCGAGGAGCCGCTGCTGGTCGCGGGGATGCGGTCGCGGCGCGAGCGGGTCAAGCGCGTGACCGAACTGCTGGAGCTGGTGGGGCTGCCGGCGACGCTCGCCGGGCGGCGCCCGCGCGCGCTCTCGGGCGGCCAGCGCCAGCGCATCGGGATCGCCCGCGCGCTGGCCTCCAAGCCCGACGTGCTCGTGTGCGACGAGCCCGTCTCCTCGCTGGACGCGTCAGTGCGCGCGCAAGTGATGAACGTGCTGCTGGACCTGCGCGACGAGCTCGACGTTAGCGTGCTGTTGATCGCGCACGACCACGACCTGGTCAGGCAGGCATCCGACCGCGTGCTCGCGATGGCCGCCGGACGGCTTGGCTCGCCAGCGCAAGCGCTCCAGCGACGCTGACGACCACGGCGGTACCGAGCACGACCCCGACGGCGAAGCCGGGCAGGGCGACCGTGTCCGGCACCGCGACGGCGAGCGCCAGCCCGTGCATCAACGCGAGGCCGAAGACGACCGCGAGCTGTCGGCTGCCGCCGATGCCCAGGACGGGCAGCGCCGCGACGCCGACGATCGACGCCACCGTCAGCCCCTCGAGCACCCGCTCGGACACGTTCACGACGTCGAAGACGCCGAGGAAGAGCCCGAGCACGCTCGCCCCGGTGAAGGCCGCGGCGAACTCGCCGAACTGGCGGCGGCTGCGCGCGCCGAGCAGCAGGATCGCGAGGAACAGGGCGTGCTCCCACCCGACCGCGATCGCCTCGAAGCCCTCCGCGAGCCAGCGCGGGAACTCGGGGGTCTTGGCCTCGAGCAGCGAGTGGTCCAGGTCGAAGCGGAAGGTGCCGCTCGTGCCGCCCAGGTCGTAGTCCACCCGGTCGGTGAGCAACAGCTCGTTGATGACCGCGAACTCGCCGTATTGATGCGGACACTCGAAGCGCATGTACACGCGCGTGAACGGCGCGCCCTGGAAGCGCTCCGGCGTGGCGTGCGACATGCCGCCGGCGCACGTCTGGTTGTCCACGGACATGCGCAGGTTGTTGGACATGAAGTTCCCGATCGACTCGCGGTCGTCGCCGCCGGCGCGGCTGGCCAGCTCGTCGGCCGGAATGCCCAGCACCCACGAGATCCGGGGCCCGTCCTGGCGGATCTCGGACGTCCCCGGCCGGGTCACCTCCGCCGTGGCGGACGCGGGCAGCAGGAGCGAGCACAGCAGGGCGAGCAGGACGAGTCTCATGGCGAGGCCACTCTCACAGCGACTCGTGATCGCCCTGTTACGGAAACGTGACGTAACGGCCCGGTAACCGGCCCCAGGCCCTTCTCACGGAACACTCGCCGCGGTCACACCAAACCCAAGGAGGGTCATGAACGCACCGGTTGCACACCGGGCGCTTTTGGGCGCCGCGCTCACGGCGGCGCTTTTCGCGGCGGGGATCAACGTCGCTCAGTCCCAGAACGAACCGACCCCGGCCTATCCGGCCGTGGAGAAGCACAAGCCGACGACGCTGGCGGACCGCATCGTCCTCACCCACGAGGCCGATCCGTCCAACTCGCAGTCGGTCACGTGGCGTACGGACACGACGGTCAAGACCGCTCAGGCGCAGATCGCGGTAGCGGAAGAGGGCCCCTACTTCGACTCGAAGGCCACGACGGTCCTGGCCACGCGCAACATCCAGCAGAAGTCCGACCTGGGCTCCGAGGCCGTGTTCCACACGGTCCGCTTCACCGGCCTGACGCCGGAGACCAAGTACCTCTACCGCGTCGGCGATGGCACGAACTGGAGCGAGTGGCTCGAGTTCGAGACCGCGGCCGCCACGGCCAAGCCGTTCTCGTTCGTCTACTTCGGCGACGCGCAGAACGACGTGCAGGAGCACTGGTCGCGCGTGATCCGCCAGGCGTTCGCGGACGCCCCGGAGGCCAAGCTCACCGTCCACGCCGGCGATCTGATCGACGTCGCCGACAACGACGCGCAGTGGGGCGAGTGGTTCAAGGCCGGCTCGTTCATCCACGGCATGCGCAACAACATCGCCACGCCGGGCAACCACGAGTACCGCAGCGGCGTGCTCGCCCCGGTCTGGCGCACCCAGTTCGCGTTCCCGGACAACGGCCCCAAGCAGGGCACGCAGGCCGTCATCGACGCGCTCAAGGACACCGCGTACTACACGGACTACCAGGGCGTCCGGTTCATCTCGCTGAACTCGAACACCTCGGCCGTGGCCTCCGCGCTGCGCCCGGAGTTCCTCGAGGTCCAGCGCGCGTGGCTCGAGAGCGTCCTGCAGAACAACCCGAACAAGTGGACGGTCGCGACCTTCCACCACCCGATGTTCTCCACCGCCGAGGGTCGTAACAACCCGGCGCAGCGTGCGTCCTGGCTCCCGGTCTTCGAGCGCTACGGCGTCGACCTCGTGCTCCAGGGCCACGACCACTCCTACGGCCGCGGCAACGTGGTCGAGGGCACCACCGCCAACACCGGCAAGACGATCTACGTCGTCTCCGTGTCCGGCCCGAAGATGTACGAGGCCAACGACTCCAACTGGGTCAACAACGGCGCCGTCGCCCGCAAGATCCTGGAGCAGACGCAGCTCTACCAGGTGATCAGCATCGACGGCGACAAGCTGTCCTACAAGTCCAAGACGGCCACCGGCCGCCTCTACGACGACTTCACGATCACCAAGCCCGCCCAGGGCCCGAAGGTGATCACGGAGAACCTCGAGAGCGAGAAGCCGGCAGGCGTGGGCGGCACCGTCCAGAACACGCTGGCGCTGTCGGTCGAGGGCACCCCGACGCTCGGCTCGTTCACCCCCGGCGTCGCCGAGGACTACGAGACGTCGTTCCCGGTCAAGGTCACCAGCACCGCCGCCGACGCCACGCTGTCGATCGTCGATCCGTCGACGAACGCTCCGGGCAAGCTCGTCAACGGCACGTTCTCGCTGGCGCAGCCGCTCCAGGCCGCGGTGAACAACCCGTTCGCCGCCATCAGCGGCAACCCGCTCGTCCTGCACACGTGGGCCGGCCCGGTCTCCAACGACCAGCTGTCCCTGAAGGTCAAGCAGACGATCGGCGAGACCGAGGCGCTGCGCACCGGCTCCTACGCGAAGCCGCTGACGCTGACGCTCTCCACCACCAACCCGTAAGCCGAGGGTGCTGCACGGGCCCGCTCCGGTTCGCCGGAGCGGGCCCGTCGGCGTTCAAGCGGCGCTTCGCGACGACAGCCGGCGGCTGCGATCGCGCAGCGTGTGCGAGCAGTCCCACAGCGCCGTGGCCAGCTCGCGCTCGCGCCGGACGGTCATCCGGCCGCTTCCGCAGCTCGGGCTCAGCAGGCTCCCGTTGCCGGTCGCGCCCGTCACGGCCAGCGCGGCGTCGAGCCGTGCCATCCCGTGCAGCGCGTGCTCGGCGCGGTGCGGCTGGACGGCGCCCCACATCAGCCGCGTGCCGCGGGCGAGCAGCGTGCGCGCCGCCGTGCCGTCCACCGGCGCGAGCGCGAGGTCGAAGGAGAGCACGTCCGGCTTGGCGCGCACGACCGCGTCCCACGGCACCGGTCCGCACAGGTGCAGCCCCCAGGCGGGCGCGCACGCCCGCAGCGGGTCCCACGCGGCGTCGACGCCGTCGGTCCCGAACAAGTGCAGCGCGGGCTCGTCGACCATCAGCAGCGCGTCCAGGCCCCGGTCGGCCAGCGCGCGGACCTGCGCGCCAGCGTTCGCCGCCAGCCAGCCCGCCAGCTCCCGGGCGAGCGGCAGCCGCTCGCCCAGCACGTGGGCGAGCGTCACCGGCCCGGTGACCTGCAGCTTGACGACGCCGTGCGCCGGCGGGCGCTCCTGGAGGCGCGCGAGCAGCGTGTCCCACGCGCGCGGCCGTTCGCGGTCGCGCGCCGGCGACCAGCCGCAGCGGCCCGCGTCGGCCCCGAGCCACTCGCTCACCATGTCGCCCTCGAGCCGCGGCAGCTGCGGGCAGAACGGGATCTCATAGGCCGCGAGCACATGCTCCACGGCGGCCTCCACGTCCGTGAACGGCAGGCTCCCGACGCCCGTGGTCGCCCACGGCGGAAGCCGTTCCATCTGCCTCATCGATCGATCCTTGTGCCGAGCGGCCCATGCTCGCGAGGCCGCGGTTGTCGGTGCCCCGTGATGGGGCGGAGTCGACAGGTCTTCGGGCTCGGACGCGATCGAGGCGGCCGCCTTCCCAGGCACGATGCCCAGTGGCGAGTGGCCGCGTCGCACGTCCCCACCGCTGCGCGCCAGCTCCGGACTTGGACCGGATTCCCTGACCCGTTGCTTCGGGTGCGATCGACTCCTCCGGGAAGGCTACCGGCCACCTCCGACGGTACTCTCGGTTGCATGACGCAACGCTCGCGCACCCACGACTGGGCCGACCCGATGATCACCGCCCAGGCCGCGGCCGAGCTGCCGGGGCTCGAAGCCATCCGCAGGATCGCCGCGGGCGAGCTCCCGCCCCCGCCGATCGCGTCGCTGCTGGACTTCGAGATCACGCTCGTGGAAGAAGGTCGCGTGATCTTCGCGGTCACGCCGCGCGAGTGGATGTACAACCCGATCGGCTCCGTGCACGGCGGCGTGGCCGCCACGCTGCTGGACTCCTCGCTCGGCTGCGCGATCCACACGGTGCTGCCCGCGGGCGCGCGCTACACGACGACCGACCTGCACGTGCGCTACGTGCGCGCGATGACGGCGGAGACCGGCCGCGTGCTGGCCGACTCGCGCGTGGTCCACGCGGGTCGCAAGCTCGCCACCTCGGAAGGGCGCCTGTACGCCGAGAGCGACCCCGAGCGCCTGTTCGCGCACGCGACCACCTCCTGCCTGATCCTCTAACCCCACGAACCGTTTCGGCGTCCGGTGGCAATGAGCGGGCAGTGTTGTCCACGCTCGAACTTCCGGACGCGACGATCATCGCCGCCTCCGTCTCGGACCCGCCGGCCTTCGCCGCCGTGTTCGACCGCCACTGGGCCGAGCTCCGCCGCTACTGCGTGAGCCGCGCCGCGGCGGTGGGGGAGGACCTCGCCGCCGAGACGTTCCGGCTCGCGTTCGACCGGCGCCGCCGCTACGACGCGCGCTACGCCGACGCCCGGCCGTGGCTGTACGGGATCGCCACGAACCTGCTGCGCCGGCACTTCCGCGACGCGGCCCGCCGCGGCGTGCCGCTCTTCACCCGCGCGTTCGGGTTCGAGGACGACGCGCTCGGCCGCGTCGAGGCGCAGGCGCTCGGCCCCGACCTCGCCGCCGCCCTGAAGACCGTCGCGGCCGCCGATCGCGACGCGCTCCTCCTGCACGCCTGGGCGGAGCTGACCTACACGGAGATCGCGCACGCCACCGGCATCCCGGTCGGCACGGTGCGCTCCCGCATCCACCGCGCGCGCACGCAGCTGCGCGCCCACCTCGAGGAGATCCACGATGAACGAGCTTGAGTGGCTGAACGAGCAGCGCCCCGAGGTGAAAGACGACGAGCCCGGTCGCGTGCGCGCCCGCCGGGAGCTGCGCGAGCACATCCGGCCGCGGCCGGACCGGCGCGCGGCGTGGCGGCCACGGCTGGCGTTCGCGTCCGTCGCCGCGCTCGTGGTGACCGGCGTGGCCATCGCCTGGCCCACCGGCGGGCCGGCGCCCGCGCCCGCACCGACCGTCCTCGCGCCCGAGGCGCCCGCGCCCGAGCTCGACGTCGCGCCGCTCGTCCTGCTGTCGGAGAGGATCGCGCAGGAGCCGGAGCCCCAGGGCGACGCGACGCTCGTCATCCGCAGCCAGCAGTACCCGGACGACAAGGCCATCCTCGGCCACGACCTCTACCTCGACGACGGCCGCTACTACTACGGCGCCACCAGGGAGGAGCTCAAGGCCGCCGCGGTCAATAGCCGCTACCACGAGCCGCTCGTGAAGGCCGCGATCGCCGCGCCCGCCCTTCCGCCCGAGAAGGCGCGCCGCGCGATGGACGTCGCGGTGGGCGGCGGAAACGCGCCGAAGGTCAGCCGCTCGATCGAGGACAACCACGTCTGGGTCGGCTCGATGGACGCCCTGCTGGCGGGTGCGGGCCGCAAGGACGTGCGGGCGGGCGTGATGACGCTGCTGCACACGATCGACACCGTCAAGGTGACCGAAGAGGGCGAGCTGCTCAAGCTCACCGCCACGGACTACCAGGGCGGCTACACCGAGAACCTCTTCGTCGACGCCGAGACCGGCGTCCCGCAGAAGTTCGAGGGCGGCGTGCCCGGCAAGACCCCGGACGTGGTGGTCGACTACGACGTCAAGCGCGTGACCGCCGCTAACTGGGCCGACGCGGCGGGAGAGGACGCCGCCGGTCAAGCGCCGGCCGCGGATGCGGATCCGTCGCGGGAGCGGGCGGCTCCGGCTCCTCCGGCGAAGGCGCCGAAGCCCTAGCGCGCTCCTCGTCCTCGGAGCGTCCGACGAGGAAGAACACGAGCGAGACGCCGATCACGGACGCGATCCCGACCAGCGACAGCGCGATGCCCTGCCCGGCCGCGCTGTCGCTCCACAGGATCCAGACGACGATGCCGGCGACGATCATCGCGACCGTGGCTGCGATCCAGAGACGCATTCCTGCAGCATAATCGCGGGCATGTCTGAGCCGGCGTGGTGGCAGCGGGGCGCCATCTACCAGATCTATCCACGTTCGTTCGCGGACTCGAACGGGGACGGGATCGGTGACCTGAAGGGCATCACCGGCAGGCTCGACCATCTCGCGAGCCTCCAGGTCGAGGGCATCTGGCTGAGCCCGATCTTCACCTCGCCGATGGCCGACTTCGGCTACGACGTGGCCGACTACTGCGACGTCGACCCGGTCTTCGGCACGCTCGCCGACCTCGACGAGCTCGTCGCCGAGAGCCACGCGCGCGGCATCAAGGTCATCCTCGACTGGGTCCCGAACCACAGCTCCGACCAGCACCCGTGGTTTCTCGAGAGCCGCTCGTCGAAGGACAACCCCAAGCGCGACTGGTACGTCTGGCGCGACGAGCCCAACGACTGGATGTCGGTGTTCACCGCCTGCGGCCCGGCGTGGACGTTGGACCCCACGACCGGCCAGTACTACCTGCACAGCTTCATGCCCCAGCAGCCCGACCTCAACTGGGACAACCCCGAGGTCGAGGCCGCCATGCACGACGTGATCCGCTTCTGGATGGACCGGGGCGTCGACGGCCTGCGGCTGGACGCGATCGCCAAGATCGCCAAGGACCCGCTGCTGCGCGACCACGTCGGCGCGCACCGTCGCCACGACGAGGACTGGGAGTCGATCCACGAGCGCCTGCGCGGCATCCGGCGCGTCGTCGACGAATACGAGGACCGCATGATCGTGGGGGAGGTCGCGCTGGACGACCTGCACCGCGTCGTGGCCTACCTCGAGTACGGCGACCAGCTGCACATGGCGCACAACTTCGTCTTCATCGACCAGGAGTGGGACGCGGACTCCTACTCCACGTCGATCGACGACTTCGAACGCCTGGCCGAGGATCACGCCTGGCCGGCCTGGTTTCTGGCCAACCACGACAACCCCCGGCCGCGCAGCCGCTTCGACCACGACGGGCTCGGCGCCGAGCGGGCGCGGGCGATCCTGGTCATGCTCTACGCGCTCAAGGGCACGCCGTTCATCTACCAGGGCGAAGAGCTCGGGCTGCCGGACGCGCCCATCCCGCCCGACCGCGTCGTCGACGTCGACGGCCGCGATCCCGAGCGCGCCCCGATCCCGTGGACGCCGGACGCGCCCGGCCACGGCTTCACCACCGCCGACCAGGCGTGGCTGCCGTTCGTCGACGAGGCCGCCGCGCTCAACGCGGCCACGCAGGACCAGGACCCGGCGTCCACGCTCAACCTGACCCGCGCGCTCGCCGCGCTCAGGCTGACCGGGGAGCAGAGGATGGTCGACCTCGGCCCGGGCATCGTCGCCTTCACCCGCGCCGACACCTACCTGGTCGCGATCAACTTCACCAGCCACGAGCTGGCGCTGGCCGCGACCGGGACGCTCGTGCTCTCGAGCGACCCGGCGCGCACCGAGGCGAGCGCCTCGCTCGCACCGAGCGAGGCGCTCATTCTGCGGCTAGGAGTTCGCTGACGAATGTGCGGTGCGCCTGATGTGGTACAGCCGCCCGTGCCTCGCGCCGCCCGCGACAAGTGATGCGTGCCTCTGGCACGTGAACGTCGTGGGTGGCGCGAGGTGCCGCGGATGTGCCGCAGCAGGTGTGCCGGTATTCGTCAGTGGGCTCCTCATCGGCTTGACAGCGCCTCGCCGGTGTCGGCGTCGAAGAAGTGCAGCTTGGTGGCGTCGACCCAGACCTCGGTCTCCTCGCCGACCTTGACCCTGGACTCCGCGTCCAGGCGCGCGACGACGACCGCGCCCTGGTCGGAGAGCTCGGCCACGCCGCCCGCGTCCGCGAGCAGGTCGTCGACCTGCGCGGACTCCACGGTGCTGTCGCCGGCCGGGAAATGGACGTAGTACTCGGCGCCCATCGCCTCGACGAGGTCGAACTTCGTCTTGAACGTCGTGCCGCGCTCGCGCTGGTCGACGCCGACGTGCCTGGCGTCCTCGAAGTCCTCGGGCCGGATGCCGGCGACCAGGTTCTTGCCGGCGTCCACGCGCCCGATCCGCTCGGCCACGTCCTGCGGCAGCTTGATGTCGACCATCGGCAGCTTGGCGACGCCGTTGTCGATCGTCGCGGGCAGGAAGTTCATGCCCGGTGAGCCGATGAAGCCGGCCACGAACAGGTTCTTCGGGTTGTTGTAGAGCTCCATCGGCGACGCGACCTGCTGGAGGACCCCGTGGAGCATGATCGCGACGCGGTCGCCCAGCGTCATGGCCTCGGTCTGGTCGTGGGTCACGTAGACCGTGGTGGTGTTCAGGCGGTGCTGGATGCGCGCCACCTCGGCCCGCATCTGCACGCGCAGCTTGGCGTCCAGGTTCGACAGCGGCTCGTCCATCAGGAACGCCTTCGGGTTGCGCACGATCGCGCGCCCCATGGCCACGCGCTGGCGCTGGCCGCCGGACAGGTTCGCCGGCTTGCGGTCCAGGTGGTTCTGGAGGTCGAGGATGTCGGCCGCCTCGTTGACCTTGGAGTCGATCTCGCTCTGAGGGCGCTTGGCCAGCTTGAGCGCGAACGCGATGTTGTCGCGCACGGTCATGTGCGGGTACAGCGCGTAGCTCTGGAACACCATCGCGATGTCGCGGTCGCGCGGCGCCTTCTTGTTGACCACCTCGCCGCCGATCCGCAGCTCGCCGGAGGAGATGTCCTCCAGCCCCGCGATCATGTTCAGGGCGGTCGACTTCCCGCAGCCCGACGGGCCGACGAGGATCATGAACTCCCCGTCCGCGATCTCCAGGTTGAGGTCCTTCACGGCCGTGTAGCCGTCCGAGTAGGTCTTGGTGACGCGGTCGAGAACGATGTCAGCCATGTCGGTTACCCCTTGACCGCGCCGGACGTCAGGCCGGACACGATTCGCCGCTGGAAGATCAGGACCATGATCAGGATCGGGATGGTCACGACCACCGCGCCGGCGGCGATCGCTCCCGAGGGATCGGTGAACTGCGAGGCGCCGCGGAAGAACGACAGCGCCACCGGAGCGGTGCGCGCCGCGTCGGTCGAGGTGAGCACGTTCGCGAACAGGAAGTCGTTCCAGGCCGCGATGAACGCGAGGATGCCGGCGGTGAACACGCCCGGCATGGCCAGCGGCAGGATCACGCGCCGGAAGGCCTGCATGCCGGTCGCGCCGTCCATCTGCGCCGCTTTCTCCAGATCCCACGGGATCTCTCTGAAGAACGCCGAGAGCGTGTAGATCGACAACGGCAGCGCGAACGACAGGTACGGCAGGATCAGGCCGGGCCAGGTGTCATAGAGCCCGACCACGCGCCAGACGTTGAACAGGCCGCCGACCACGGAGATCGCCGGGAACATCGACACGGCCAGGGCGCCCGCGAGGATCAGCGTCTTGCCCGGGAAGTCCAGGCGCGTGATGGCGTAGGCCGCCATCGAGGCGAACGCGAGCGCCAGGACCGTCGTGATCAGCGCGATGCCGATCGAGTTGATGATCGCGCGGTTGAAGCCGAGGCCCTCCTCGAACACCGCGCTGTAGTTCTCGAGCGTCCATTCCTTCGGCCAGAAGGACTGATCGCCGATCGTCTCCGGCGTCTTGAGCGACAGCGACAGGATCCAGATCACGGGGATCAGCGCGTAGAACAGCACCACGACGGTCCCGATCCCCCACAGGATCTTCTGGTTGCGGGTGTATTGCTCCATGGCCCGTTACCTCCTCTCCGGGCTCGCGCCCAGGAAGCGGAAGAAGATGAACGCGATGATCATCACGCAGATGAAGATCAGGATCGAGACGGCCGATCCGAGGCCGAGGTTGAGCCGGTTGACCAGCTGCTCGTAGCCCAGCAGCGACACCGACTCGGTGTCGTTGGCGCCGCGCGTGATGATGAACAGCGAGTCGTAGATGCGGAACGCGTCGAGCGTGCGGAACAGCACCGCGACCATCAGCGCCGGTTTGATCAGCGGCAGCGTGATCTTCACGAAGCGCTGCCACGCGCTCGCCCCGTCCATCTTCGCGGCCTTGTAGAGGTCGTCCGGGATCAGCGCCAGGCCGCCCAGGAGCAGCAGGGCGATGAACGGCGTCGTCTTCCAGACCTCCGCCGTGATGATCACGACCATCGACCCCCAGTGCGTCGTGAGCGGCGGGGGCTCCAGGTTGAACAAGCTGGTCGCGAAGCCCGTGGCGGGGTCGAACGCGAGCCGCCACGCGAACGCGGCCACGACCGTGACGGCGCCGTAGGGCACCAGCACGGACGCGCGGATCGCGGTCCGGGCGAAGATCGCCCGGTACATCGCCTGCGCGATCAGCATGCCGAGCACGAGCTCGAGCAGCACGGAGACGACCGTGATGATCATCGTGTTGGTGAACGCGCCCCACCACGTGCTCGACGTGAGCACGGCGATGTAGTTCGAGAGGCCGACGAACTCGCCGGCGTCCGGGAAGCGCAGGTCCTCGCGGCGCAGCGAGAGCCAGAACGCGTACAGGATCGGGAACCCGGCGACGAGCGCCATCACCAGGACGGCGGGGGCGCACAGGATGTAGGCGAGCTTGCGCTCGGCCTTCGCACGGTCGGTCAGGCCCGTGTGCTGCGTGGGCGTGGTGGCCTGGGCGGTCTCAGCGGCGACGGCCATCAGTACATCCCTCCGTCCGCAAGCGTGTTCAACCGGTCACGCAGCGTGTTGATCGCCTGCTCGGGGTTGATCGCGGCCGGCGGGTGCAGGGAATCCTGGATCGCCAGCGTCACGTCGGAGTACGAGGGCGTCGGGGGCCGCACGACCGAGTCCTTGAGCTGCTCGCGCAGCAGGTCGGCGAACGGGTAGACCTTGCGGACCTCGGGATCGTCGTAGACCGCGTTCATGACGGGCGGCAGGCCCTCGTTGATGGCCTCCTGTGCCTGCCACTTCTGCTGTGTCATGCAGAGCGCGGCCTCCATCGCCAGCTTGGGGTTGCGCCCGCTCTTCGGGACGCCGAGGTTCTGGCCGCCGATCGAGACGCGGCTCGGCTCGCCCTTGTTGACCGCGGGCCAGCGCGCGTACCCCATGTTCTTGAAGACCTCGGCGGTCACCTCGGACGTCTCGGCGTCCGCACGGGCGGCCGCGTAGACGTACGGCCAGTTGAGCATGAAGGCGCCCTTGCCGGCCTCGAAGGCGAGGCGGGCCTGGTCCTCCTGCGCGGTCGACAGCGACGGATCGGCGCGGCCCGAGCGTGCGACGTCACGGATGATCGTCGCCGCCTTGACCGCGGCCTCGTCGAGCACCGGACGGCCCTCGGCGTCGACGATCTCCCCGCCGGCCGAGGAGACGAGGTTGTTGAACCAGACGACGTAGCCCTCGTACTTGTTGCCCTGCTCGAGGATGTTGCCCTGGCCGGCCGGCAGCTCCTTGGCCATCTGGATCATCTCGTCCCAGGTCTCGGGTGCCCTGGGGACGAGGTCCTTGCGGTACCAGAGCAGCTGCACGTTGGTGTTCAACGGGACGCCGTAGATCTTGTCCTCCCACGTCACCGACTCGGCGGGGCCCGGCAGGACGTCCTCCAGCGCGTCCTCCTTGTCGGCGCCCGTGAGCTCGGTCAGCCATCCCGCCTCGGCGAACTCGGGCGTGTAGATGGTGTCCATGTTGATGATGTCCATGTTCTTGTCGCCCGCGGCGAGGCGACGCACGAACAGCTCGCGGGTGGCGTCGGCGCTGTTGGCGACCGGCAGCTGCCTGATCCTGTAGCGCCCGCCTGACTGCTGGCTGCACTCGGCGGCCGCCTTGGTGTTCGTGCCGCCCGGGTCGATCGGGCCGACGAAGTTGAGGGTGACCGGCCCTCCGCTCGAGCCTCCGCACCCCGCGACGATGGCGGCAGCCGTAGCCGCAATGGCCACTGCTCCCGGTCCCGCACGCCTCATGTCTCTCCTCTCCCCCTACACGACGGAGGCGACCTCCGCCGTCAGATGCGACGAGGTTTCAGCAGCTGGTGCTGCCCCCTACTTCTTCGCCGGGGCTATACCCGGCTCCTGTGACGTTCGCAACTTGACTGATGCCATCGGGTGCTCCCCGTGCACCCGAATGGGCTAGTCATGTAATCAGTCCGTGAAACTGCGCGCGCCGGACGGCTTCGGTCCGGTTGTGGGCGTCGAGCTTGCGGTACGCGCTGCTCGCGTGCTGTTTGACCGTGTTCGGCGACAGCTTCAGGTCGAGCGCGATCTGGTCGTTGGTCTCGCCGCGGGCGATCATGTTCAGCACCTGCTCCTCGCGCGGCGTGAGCCGGGGGACGTCGCCGGAGAGCTCGGGCGGCGCGAGGCCGAGGCCGAGCCCGGCGAGCCGCACCGCGGCGACGATGTCCTCGATGCCCCAGGCTTTGGAGACGAAGCCGGAGGCGCGCACCGTCTGGAGCAGGCGCGCGGGCACCGACTGGCGTTCGGTCATCACGACGAGCCGGCTCGCGGGGGAGGCGTGCTGGAGCTCGCCGAAGTTCCCGCCGTCCGCGGCCAGCGAGCCATCCACGAGGATCACGTGCGGGGAGTAGCGGGCCGCGAGCGCGTTCGCCTGCGGGAGGTCGTTGGCCTGCAGGCAGCGCTCCACCCACGGCTGCTGGCTCAACACCGTGCGCAGGCCCCACGTGATCAGCTCGTGCGGGTCAACCGCAAGCAGTCGCACGCTCGTTCCCGACGTCACCCGGTTCGTCTCCTCTGCCTCGATGTAACCGGTTTCACGCGACTCCACCACCGCGCACGGAAGTTGTCAAGCTCCTGTTTCCATGGTTTCTCACCGGGGCCGCGGCCCGACCATCCGGGATGTCGCTCGCCGTGCCGGCGTGAGCGCGGCCACGGTCTCGCGCGTGCTCAACGACAGCCCGCTCGTGGTCGAGCCCACACGTGCGCGCGTGCGCGCGGCCGTGGATGAGCTGGGCTACCGGATGAACGCGACGGCGCGCACCCTGTCGCTGGGCCGCGCGACCGCGGTGGGCGTCGTGGTGCCGTTCTTCACCACCCATTCCGTGATCGAGCGTCTGCGCGGCGTGGTGGCGCGGCTGTCGGGGTACGGGCAGCGCGGCTACGACCTGCTGCTGTTCGACGTCGAGGCGCCGGCGCAGCGCGCGGACGCGATGCGCGACCTCGCGGACCGCAACCGCGTCGCGGGCCTGCTGATCGTCTCGCTGCCGATCTTCGACGCCGAGATCGACGCGTTGCAGCGCGACGAGCTGCCCGCCGTCCTGCTCGACGTGCGTCATCCGCGGCTCCCGCGCGTCGTCGTGGACAACGTCCGCGGCGGCGAGCTGGCCGCGGAGCATCTGCTCGCGAAGGGGCACAGCCGCATCGGGTTCGTGGGAGATCATCCCACCAACGCCTACGGATTCACGTCCTCGGAGGATCGACGGCGCGGATTCGGGGCGGCGCTGGAACGCGCCGGAAACCGGCTCGACCCGGCGTTGCAGCGCTTCGGCCTGGCCGACCGTGAGGAGGCGGAGGTGCTGACCCGCTCGCTGCTCGGGCGGTCCTCGCCGCCGACCGCGATCTTCGCCGCCTCCGACCTGCAGGCGATCGGCGTGCTCAAGGGGTGCGAGGCGATGGGCGCGCGGGTACCGGAGGACGTGGCGGTGATCGGCTTCGACGACGTGGACCTGGCGGAGATCGTGGGCCTGACCACGATCCGCCAGCCCTTGCGTGAGAGCGGCGAGCAGGCGGCGGACCTGCTGATCGCGGCGATCGAGGACGGCGTGGACGATCCGGTCGAGGAGGTCCAGCAGCTGACGGTCGTCGAGCGGCGGACCACTTGAGCCTGGACGCGCTGCTCTCGGACGAAGGGTGGCCGTACGCGTCCTCCGGCGCGGGGCGTTTCCACTGCCTGTTCGGGCGCGACTCGCTGATCACGGCGCTGCAGGTCCTGCCGGCGCGGCCTGAGGTCGCGCGGGCCGTGCTGGACGCGCTGGCCGCGCGCCAGGGAACGCGGTTCGACCCGCTGACGCTGGAGGAGCCGGGGAAGATCGGGCACGAGTTCCGCGAAACGCCGCCGCCGTCGTTCGTGGCGGCCGGGTGGCCGCCGGGCGGCCCGTTCGCCTACTACGGCACCGCCGACGCGACGTCCTGGTTCCTGGTGCTGTGCGGCGCGCTGGCAGAGTGCTCGGACGCCGCCCGGGCGGCCGCGGGCTGGCTGGCGGGCGCGCTGGCCGCGGGCGGCGGGCTCGTGCGACATGTGCCGGGCGAGTTCGGGCTCGGCCAGCAGGGGTGGCGCGACACGATCGACGCCGCGGCCGACGACAACGGCGGCGGCTTCCTGCGCGCGGACGGGACGAACCCGGCGCCGCCCCTGGCCGACATCGACACCCAGGCCGTGACGGTCGCCGCACTGCGCGCCGTGTTCCGGTTGACGGGCGATCCGGCGTGGGCGCGTCGCCTGGAGGCGTTGCGCGAGCGCCTCTCGGCCCTGCCGGTGGAGACGATGGCGGTGGAGGCCGGCCCCGCCGCGAAGCCGGGCGGCGCGTCGCCGGTCTGCGACGCGGGCGGGCCGCCGCCCGCCGCCGGCGAGGTGGTCGTGCCCGGGGCGGGGTCCCACCTCGGATGGTTGTTGTGGGCGGGCGCGGCCATCGATCCCGGGCCGGTGGCCGAGCGCCTGTGCCAGCCGGACCTCTTCACGGACTTCGGGCTGCGGACGTTGTCTTCGGCCGACCCGAACTTCCGGCCCGACGCCTACCACCGCGGGTCCGTGTGGCCGTTCGACTCCTGGCTGGGCTGGGGCGGATTGCGCGCTGCCGGCTTTGCGGCCGAGGCCGAGCGGGTTCGAGTCGGCGTGCTGGCCGCGCTCGACCGGCTTGGGAGCCCGCACGAGCTGTACGCCGTCGATGGCGGCGTCGCCCCGATCGCGAGCTCGAACGCCGTCCAGGCCTGGACGGTCGGCGCGCGGATCGCCTTCGAGGCGGGCTGGGACGGCATCCTGTCGGATTCCCGCCGCGCGGACGCGGGATGACCGCCCTGACCTGAGGGGCGGCGGCCGGGAAGCTCAGGGCATGACCACGCTCACGAACCCGCGCCGCGCGGCCCTGCTCGCAGCGCTCCTGATGACCTTCGCCGTCCTCGCCCTCGGCCGCACGGCCACGCCGGCCGACGCCGCGACGCCCACATGCTCGAAGCCGGTGGGTCTGACGCTCGCGTCCGGCAGCAAGCTGTTCATCCACGACGACGATTCGTCCTTCCTCTACAGCGGTGCGGACGAGGCGACCTTCAACCTGTCCGGCATCGCGGTCAAGCCGCTCGGCTGCGGGACGACGAGGACCACGCACTTCGAGCGGTGCGTCGACGAGGTCCGGGTCGAGACCGACATCAAGGTCCAGCGGCCGGCCGTCGCCACGGCCGACCTGATCGTCGACGTCTACAGCACGCTCTACGAGGGCGTCACGTGCGCCACCGAGGACAAGGACGGCACCATGCACGCCCGCTACTACGTGAGCCCGGGCGATGACTTCCACGGCTGGTTCACGACCTACAACGAGGACGAGTTGAGCGGCGACGTGGGGCGCACCGAGCTCCTCATGCGCTCCGACGTGCTGGCCTGAGCTGTCCGCAATCCCATCTATCGTTAGTGGGCCATGCCTCCCTTCAAGCTCGATGCCGTCTACTCACCGACTGCCGATCAGCCGAAGGCGATCGAAGCGCTCGCGCAGGGCATCGAGCGGGGGGACAGCGGCCTGACGCTGCTCGGTGCCACGGGCACCGGCAAGACGATGACGATGGCCGCGACGATCGAGGCCGTCCAGCGCCCCGCGCTCGTGATCGCGCACAACAAGACGCTCGCGGCGCAGCTGTGCAACGAGTTCCGGACGTACTTCCCGACGAACTCGGTCGAGTACTTCGTCTCCTACTACGACTACTACCAGCCCGAGGCGTACGTCCCGTCGAAGGACCTGTACATCGAGAAGGACTCGGCGATCAACCAGGAGATCGACCGGCTGCGCCACGCTGCCACGGCGTCGCTGTTCGCGCGCCGGGACGTGATCATCGTCGCGTCGGTCTCGTGCATCTTCGGCCTCGGCTCGCCGGAGACCTACAACGAGAACTGCCAGGTGATCGTCAAGGGCGGTGAGGTGCACCGCGACGAGCTGCTGCGCAAGCTCGTGCACCTGCAGTACAACCGCAACGACACGGCGCTGGGTCGCGGCACGTTCCGTGTCCGCGGGGACACGCTGGAGGTCTTCCCGGCCTACGAGGAGACCGCGTTCCGCGCGCTGCTGTTCGGCGACGAGGTCGAGCGGCTGCAGCACTTCGACCCGCTGACGGGCGAGATCATCAAGGACGATCTCGAGCACGTCGCGATCTGGCCGGCCACGCACTACAACGTCAAGGAAGGGACGATGGAGCGGGCCGTGGCCGAGATCGGGCACGAGCTCAACGAGCGCTGCAAGGAGCTCGAGGCCGAGGGCAAGCTCCTGGAGTCGCACCGCCTGCGCCAGCGCACGCAGTACGACATGGAGATGCTCAAGGAGGTCGGGTTCTGCTCGGGCATCGAGAACTACTCCCGCATCCTGGACGGCCGGATGCCGGGCTCACGGCCGTACTGCCTGATCGACTACTTCCCCTCCGACTTCGTCTGCTTCATCGACGAGTCCCACCAGACCGTGCCGCAGATCGGCGCGATGTACGAGGGCGACCGCTCGCGCAAGTCGACGCTCGTGGACTACGGCTTCCGGCTGCCGAGCGCGATGGACAACCGTCCGCAGACCTTCGACGAGTGGCTCTCGATCACGCCGCAGATCGTGTATGTGAGCGCCACGCCCGGCCCGTACGAGCGTGAGCACTCGCAGACCGTGGTCGAGCAGATCGTCCGCCCGACCGGCATCGTGGACCCGGAGATCGACGTCCGCGAGACCAAGAACCAGATCGACGACCTGATGGGCGAGGTCCGGCTGCGCGTGGAGCGCAACGAGCGCGTGCTCGTCACCACGCTCACGAAGAAGATGTCCGAGGACCTCACGGACTACCTGCTGGAGATGGGCTTTCGCGTGCGCTACCTGCACTCGGAGGTGGACACGCTGGAGCGGATCCAGATCATCCGCCAGCTGCGGCTCGGCGAGTACGACGTGCTCGTCGGCGTCAACCTGCTGCGCGAGGGTCTCGATCTGCCCGAGGTGTCGCTGGTCGCGATCCTCGACGCCGACAAGGAGGGCTTCCTCCGCGGCGAGACGTCGCTCATCCAGACGATCGGCCGCGCCGCCCGCAACGTGGACGGCAAGGTGATCATGTACGCCGACAAGGAGACGGAGGCGATGCGCAAGGCGCTCGCCGAGACCGACCGTCGCCGCGAGATCCAGCGGGCGTACAACGAGGAGCACGGCATCACGCCGGAGACGATCGTCAAGGGCATCTCGGACATCACGGAATTCCTGACGTCGGGCGAGTCGAAGGTGCCGAAGAAGCGCCGCCGCAGCCGCGACAAGGCGTCGGAGATGACGGCGTCCGAGCTCGAGCAGATGATGCGCGAGCTCGAGGAGGAGATGCTCGCGGCCGCCGAGGAGCTGCGCTTCGAGTACGCGGCCAAGCTCCGCGACGAGATCCGCGACCTGCGCCGCGAGCTGGACGCTGCGACTGCGTCGGCCGACTAGGCCAAAGCTCGCCCTGCGAGCTCGCATCGCTGTTGGGTTCTGGCCCAGGGGGCCAGAACCCGCCGCGCGCGGCGGGTTCGGCTGGTTGTGGGCCGCCTACGCGGCCTCGATCTTCGGCACGTACCTCGCCTTCGACGCGTTCCCGCTGATCGCGATCCTCGTGCTCGACGCGGGCCCGGCCGCCGTGTCCGCGCTCGCCGCCGCCGGCCTGGCGGCGGGCGCGCTCGTGGCCATCCCGCTCGGCCCGTGGGTCGAGTTCCGCCGCAAGCGCCCGGTGATGATCGCGATGGACCTCGTCCGCGCGATCGCGCTGCTCAGCGTCCCGGTCGCCGTCTGGGCCGGGTGGCTCACCTTCGCGCACCTCGTCGTCGTCTCGGTGATCGTCGCCGCGTGCGGGATCGCGTTCCGCGCCGCGAGCGGCGCCTACCTCAAGTGGCTCGTCCCGCCCGGCGAGCTGCTGCGCGCCAACGCTCGCTTTGAGTCCACGCTCTGGACCGCGACCGTGCTCGGCCCGCCGCTGGGCGGCGCCGCGATCGGGGTCTTCGGCCCGGCGGTCACCGTGCTCGCCAACGCCGCGAGCTTCGCGCTGTCGGCGCTGGGCCTCGGCGCGATCCGCGGGGAAGAGCCCGCGCCGGCGGCGGCGGGCGAGGCCCGCGCGGCGACGGGCCGCGAGGTGCGCCCGCCGGCCGCGGCGGTCACGCCAGGCGCTGCCGCGCTGCCGGCCGCTGCGGCCACGCCCCGCGCCGCCACGTCCGCCCGCGTCGCCGACGTCTTCGCCGGCTGGCGCTTCATCCTGGCCAGCCCCGACCTGCGGCCGCTGTTCTTCAACACGCTGCTCGTCAACGGGCTGATCATGGCCACGGCGCCGCTGATGGCCGTGCTCATGCTCGGCGAGCTCGGGTTCTCGCCGCTGGAGTACGCGGTCGCGTTCGGCGTGCCGTGCGTCGGCGGGATCGTCGGCGCGCGGCTCGCGCGGCGCTGGTCGGGTGACCGGGCGCTGCTGGTGGCCGGCACGCTGCGCGGCTGCTTCGCGCTGCCGCTCGCGTTCGTCGTGCCCGGCGCGCCCGGCCTGCTGATCGTCCTCGCGACGCAGTTCGCGCTCCTGGTCGCGATCGGCGTCTTCAGCCCGCTGCTCGCGACCCGGCGGCTGCAGCTCACGCCCGACGACCGGGTCGCGCGCACGCTGGCGGCGTGGACGGTGTCGGGCAGCCTCACGACCGCGCTCCTCACCGCCGCCTGGGGCGCGCTCGCCGCGGTCGTCGGCCTGCGCGAGGCGGTCGGCGCCGCCGGCGCGCTGCTGCTGCTCACCCCGTTGCTGCTCGTGCGACCGCGGCGCGCACCCACGCCGTCGCCGGTTCCAGCTCCGCCTCGTCCGACCCGTTGACCGCGACGACCAGCCGCGCGCCGTGGCCGGTGCCGTCACCGAGCTTGACGAGCACGTTCGGCACGTCGAGCGACCCCGCGCGCAGGCGATCCCACGCGACGGCGGCCGGAACGACCAGCTGGCGCTCGATCCGCACGCTCCAGCCCGCGTCGCCGCGGATCACGACCGGGTCCTCGAGCCCGAAGGCGCGGACGAGCTCCTCATGACGCGCCTCGAAACGCTCCGGCTCCGGCAGCGGCGCCCCCGCCAGCACGAGGCCCAGCACCTGCAGGCAGTGCTCCCACCCGCTGGCGAAGCTGGCCGCGCCCGCGCGGTCGTCGAACGAATGCGTGAGCACGAACACCGTGCCGGCGCCGTCCTCGCGCAGCGAGAACTCGAGCTGGTCGCCGCCCCAGGTGAACACGAGCCGGCGCGGGGGCTCCATCGTCAACACTTGCCCCGTGCTGTCACCGAAGTCGGCCACGTCGCCCGCGAACCGGACGGGGGCGGGAAACCACGCGGCCAGGCCCTCCGGCGACGTCACCGCCCGCCACACGGCTTCGATCGGATGGTCGTAGCGGCGCTCGACCCGCACCGCGGGCCGGGCGCCGTCTCGCAGGAACACGGGATCGCTCATCGGGAAGCCTCCTCGTCATCCAAGTACCGGCCGAGCCGGTCGAGCCGGTCCTCCCACATCCAGCGGTAGGGCTCCAGCCACTGCGCCACCTCCACGAACGGCTCGGGACGCAGCTCGTACCAGCGCCGCTGCGCGTCCGGCCGCACGCTCACGAACCCGGCGTCCTTGAGCACCCGCAGGTGCTTGGACGTGATCGGCTGGCTCAACCCGAGCGCGTCGGACAGCTCGCTCACCGAGCTCGGGCCGCTCCGCAGCCGCTCGAGGATCTCGCGCCGGGCGGGCAGGGACAGCACCTCGAAGGTCGTCAACATACCTTTGAAAGTATATACCTTCTACGTGCATATGAACGAGGTCTGCGACGCTTCGCCACCGATGTACCGGCTCACCTTCCGCGGCGACGAGGACCTGCTGGACGCCGTCCTGCCGCTGCTCCCCGGCGGCGTGCGCGAGGACGAGGACGCGCTCGTGGCCTACTCCGGCGCGCCGTTCTCCGACGCCGTGCTCGCGCTCACCGGCGGCGCCGTGGACGAGGTTCCGGCCGATTGGAAGCAGCGCAAGATGAGCGCGGGCGTCGTGATCGGCGGCGTGGTCGGCATCCGCTCGCCGTTCGACCGCGAGTCCGGCGCGCCGATCGAGGTCGTGGTGGAGCGGCGCGGGAGCGCCTTCGGCTCCGGCTCGCACCCGACGACCCAGATGTGCGTGGCGCTGCTGCTCGAGCTCGAGCCGGGCGGGAGCGTCGCCGACCTCGGCTGCGGCGTCGGCACGCTCGCGATCGTGGCCGCGAAACTGGGCTGGGCGCCGGTCGTCGGCGTCGACCGGGTGCCGGTGGCGATCGAGGTCGCGCGTGAGAACGTCGAACGCAACGGGGTGGACGTCGACGTCGCCGTGTCCGACCTGGCCGTCGACGACATCCCGCTCGCGAACGTGCTGCTGGTGAACGCGCCGCCGCCCGTGCACGAGCGCGTGGCCGCCGCCGTCGACGACCGCGTCCGCCACGTGATCGTGTCCGGCATCGTGGCCGAGGAGATGGAGGACGTCGTCCGGCGCTACACGGGCTTCAAGATCGCCAAGGCGCTGGGAACGGAGGACGAGTGGATCGCGCTGCGGCTGAGCTGCTGAGCGCGGACCGCGCCGTGAGCGAGGGCGCCGCGCTCGGTCAGCTGGCGTGCGCGCTGCCGGACGGCGGGCTGCTGATCACGGCCTCGCGGCTGGTCGAGTTCGGCGCGCGGGCGGCGATCCTGCTCGCCCCGGGCCTGTTCCGCCTGGACCTGACGCCGCAGGAGGAGACGCTCGGCCTCTATCCGCGGATCCTCGGCCCGTGGGAAGTCGACTGGCGCGCAGCGGAGGAGTCGTGGGACGGCTACCGCGACGCTTCCGGCCCGGCGCCGATCGAGCTGCACGGGACGTTCGGCGATCAGTACACCGCGTGGATCCACGTGCTCTCGTTCACGGAGCGGGACGCCTTGGCCACGCACTTCGTGGCCAAGGCGGAGATCCGCGTCGTTACGGAGCGGTAGTGCTCAGCGTGAACGTGAGCGTCTTGCTGTAGCTGCCGGTGCGCAGGGGCTCGTCGGCGCCGACGTCCTGCGCGAACGTGAGCGTCTTGGCGCCGTTGCTGACCGGTCCGGTCCACGTGTGCAGCGGCGTGGGGGAGCTCGACCCGCCGACCGCCTTGCCGTCGATGCGCAGCGGCTGGGCGAGCGCGAACGAGCCGTTCACGAGCCGGCCCGTGGCCGTCGCGCTCGGGTCGTGCACGCTGAGCGCGGCCTCGCCGGCGGTGGACGTCACGGTCGCGCGCGCCTCGCCGTCGTACGTGCGCGGGACGCCGGGAACGAGCGCGCCCAGCGTCACGGGGCCGACGCTCAGCGCGAGTGTCGGGGGAACCGTCCCCGCCACGTCGCCGTTCACGCTCGTGGCGTTGCTCACCGCCGCCAGGAAGCGGTAGCTGCCCGAGCCGACCTCGTAGGTGGCGACGCCGTTCGCGGTGCCCTTGTGCACGACGCCGGGCTGCTCGGCCGCGGGCTTGCCGTTCTCGAACACGACCTGCCCGTCCGCGAGCGGCAGGCGCAGCTCGGCGCGCGTGTTCACCGGGACGTCGACGTCGATCGTCAGCCGGCCCGCGGCGTCCTTGGACCAGGCGGTCCGCGCGGGGCCGTACGCCGTCTTGACGGAGGACGACGCGCTCCCCAGGTCGCCCGTGGACGGCGCGACCAGCAGCTTCTTGTAGCCCGGCTCGAGCGGGGCGAGGCCACCGACCTCGTCGTAGAGCCAGTCGCCGATCGACCCCAGCCCGAAGTGGTTGAACGAGTTCATCCCGAGGTCCTGCAGCGTGCCGTCCGGCTTGATCCCGTCCCAGCGCTCCCAGATCGTCGTGCCGCCGCGGCTGAGCATGTAGCCCCAGCTCGGGTAGGTGTCCTGCACGAGGAGCTCGTGCGCCAGATCGGCGCGGCCGCCGTCCTCGAGCACGTTGAGCAGGAACGGCGTGCCGAGGAAGCCGGTGCTCAGGTGGTTGCCGCGGTGCGCGACGTCGTCCGCCAGGCGGTCGAAGGCGCGCTGCTCGAGGTCATCCGGGACGAGCCCGAACTTCAGCGCCAGCACGTAGCTGGTCTGGCTGCCGGTGCCGACGGTGCCGTCCGCGCGCACCCAGCGGTTGGCGAAGGCGGACTTGATCTGGGCGTGCAGGCTCGCGTAGGAGGCGGCGTCGGCGTCCTCGCCGAGGATCGTCGCGGCCTGGCGGACCAGGTCGGTCGAGTAGGCGAAGAACGCGGTGGCGATGAAGTCCTGCGCCGTGTTGTCGACGGCGAGCCAGTCGCCGTAGCCGCTGTTGGGCCGGATGAGGTTGGTCGAGTTGGCCCGCAGGTAGGCGATCCAGCGCTCCATCGCGTCGTAGTTCTCGCGCAGGACGCGGACATCGCCGTAGCGCTTGTAGAGCGCGAAGGGGACGACGGTGCCCGCGTCACCCCAACCGGCGACGCCCTCGCCGCAGCACGTCTTCGGCGCCACGTCGGGGAACGCGCCGTTGGCGGACTGGCTGTCGCGCAGGGTCTGCATCCACTGGCCGAGGTAGTGGCTCGCGTCGCCGTTGAACGTGCCGGTCGTGGCGAAGGCCTGGATGTCACCGGTCCAGCCCAGGCGCTCGTCGCGCTGGGAGGCGTCGGTGGGCACGGCCAGGAAGTTCGACCACTGGCCCCAGCGAATCGCGCTCTGGATCTGGTTGACGAGCGCGTTGGAGGAGGTGAAGGTGCCGAACTCGGGCAGGTCGGAGGTCACCACGCGGCCTTCCAGGCTGTCGACCGTGCCGCCCGTGACCTCCACGTAGCGGAAGCCGTGGTAGGTGAAGCGCGGCTCGTGAGTCTCCTGGCCGCCACCGCGCAGGGTGAACGTGTCCGTCTGCAGCGCGGAGCGCAGGTTGGCGGTGTGGACGGTGCCGTCGTCGTTGAGGATCTCGCCGAAGCGCAGCTTGAGCTGCGTGCCGGCGGCGCCGGTGGCCTTGACGCGCGCCCACCCGGCGAAGTTCTGGCCGAGGTCATAGACGGTGACGCCGGGCTTGGGCGTGGTGACCGTCTTGGGGACGAGCGTCTCGATGACGCGGATCGGCGGTGAGCGGTCCGGCTCGATCGTCATCGTCTCGTTGCGCAGGACGGCGTTGCGCCAGCCGCCGTCGAAGCCGGGCTGGTTCCAGTTCGCACGCTCGAGGCGTGCGTCGAACGTCTCGCCGTCGTAGATCGAGGAGGCGCGCAGGCCGCCCGTGCCGGTCTGCCAGCTGTCGTCGGTGACGACGCGGGTGGTGGTGCCGTCGGCGTAGGTGATCTTCAGCTGGGCGATCAACGCAGGGTTGGTGCCCCACTTGCGCCCGCCCTGGAGGCGGCCGGCGTACCAGCCCTCACCGAGGACGGCGCCGATCGCATTCTCACCCGGCTTGACGAGGCCGGTGACGTCGTAGGTCTGCGCGGGGACGCGCTTGGTGTACTCGGTCCAGCCCGGGGCGAGCACGCGGTCGCCGACCTTCTGGCCGTTGATGGACAGCTCATAGAGGCCGAGGGCGGAGACGTACAGGCGGGCCTGCGCGACGGTCTTGTCGGCGGTGAAGTCCTTGCGCAGGTACGGGCTCGGCTGGGAGGGGAGGGAGACGTTGCTGCCCCACGGTCCGGAGCCGTACGTGGCGAGCTCGCGCGCGGCCTGCCAGGCGGAGTCGTCGAAGCCGGGCTGCTCCCAGCCCGCAGGGGCGTTCGCGTTCGACTTCCAGCTGAGCGCCATCGTCTGGCCGCCGGCCTGCAGGCGGCCGATGAAGGCGCCCGGGGTGGCCGCTCCGCTGCCGTTGAGGCGGTTCTTGGCCTGAACGGCGATCGTGTTCGCGCCGGCCTTGAGCGGGACGTCCACGAGCTGCGCCTTCTGCCACGCGTTCTCGTCGGCGTCGCGGATGCTCTTGGTGTCGATCACGAGCGTGCCGTTGACGTAGACGGCGGCCTCGTCGTCGACGGTGAACAGGAAGCGGCCGCTGCTCGGCGCGGTGGCCAGGTCGACGGTGGCGCGCAGGTAGCGCGTCATCGCCGGCATGTTCTGCGTGCCGTCCTCGTGCCAGATCCAGCGGGCGCCGCTCAGGTTCAGGTCATCGCTCGGCGCGGCGATCCACTTCGCCGCGGACCAGTCCGCGTTGGTCAGCAGGGCGGTCTCGAGCGTCGCGGGCGCGCTGTAGTCGCTCGGGCGGCCCGCCTCGTCCCAGACGCGGACCTTCCAGCGGTACTGCGTGCCCGATTCCAGCGCGGGTCCGGCGTAGGGGACGTTCGCCGACGCGGGGGAGCGGACCTCGCCGCTGTCCCAGACGGTTTGGTCGCCCTGGGTGACGATCACCTGGTAGGCCGACTGGGAGCGGTTGCGGCCGTCACCGTTGAGCGTCCAGCCGAAGGCGGGGCGGGCGCTGGCGAGGCCGAGCGGGTCGGTGAGCCGGTCGGCGGTCAGCGCGCCGGGGGTGAGCGGAGCGGCCTGGGCGACGGCAGGTGGGACCGCGACGCAGGCAGCGGCGATCGCCGCGGCCGCGAGGACACGTTGCAGCAACTTCGTTCTCTCCTCCTGGTTGACTGCTTGGGCGGAACGGTACAAAACGATCACGACCGAACGCAACCGCTCTCGCTTCTATGGTCCGTGTGTGGACGTAGAAGCGCTGCTGGACTGGTACGAGTGGGTGCGCCGGCCGTTGCCCTGGCGCGAGACGCGCGACCCGTACGCGCTGCTCGTGAGCGAGGTGATGCTCCAGCAGACGCAGGCGCTGCGGGTGGTGCCGTACTACGAGCGGTGGCTGTCCGCGTTTCCGACCGCGGCTTCGTTGGCCGCCGCTCCGACGCGGGACGTGCTCGCGCTGTGGTCGGGCCTCGGCTACAACCGCCGGGCGCTGGCGCTGCAGCGCGCTGCCGTGTTCGTCTCCGAGCACGGCTGGCCCTCGGACCTCACCGAGCTGCCCGGCGTGGGGAAGTACACGGCGGCTGCCGTCTCCTCGTTCGCCTGGGACCGGGACATGGCCGCCGTGGACACGAACGTGCGCCGCGTGATCACCCGGCGTGAAGGGCTCGACGTCGACGTGGACGCGCGCGCCGACGCGCTGCTGCCGCGCGGGCGGGCGGCCGTGTTCAACCAGGCGATGATGGAGCTCGGGGCGACCGTCTGCCGCCCTCGGGTACCCGACTGCGCGCGGTGCCCGGTCGAGCGTGGCTGCCTCCGGCTGGTGGTCGCGCCGGCCCGTCGCGTCAAGAAGGAGAAGTTCGAGGACACCGACCGCTGGGCGCGCGGGCGCGTCGTCGCCTCGCTCCTGGCCGGCGAGCCCTTCCCGCTGGACGGCGAGCGGTTGGAACGGGCCCTGGCGGGTCTCGAACGCGACGGCCTGATCGTCCGGGACTCGTCCGGTCGTCCACAACTGCCGTAGGCCGCGGGTGTGCCTCCTATCCTGAGCGGTCGTGGATCGCGACCGGATCCTGCGCCGTGACTTCCCGACGGGTCGTCGCGGCTACGACCCAGCCGCCGTGGACGAGCACCTGCGCCGGGTGGCGGACGCCTTCGAGGCCAACGCGCCGCTTCCCGCGCCCTCGCTGGCCGCCTCCACCTCCGAGCAGGTCCGCGAGATCCTCGAGGCCGCCGAGCGCAGCGTCGCCCAGGTGCGCTCCGACGCCGCGCGCGAGGCTTCCGACCACGTCGCTCAGGTCCAGCAGGCCACGTCCGGCATGCTGGCCCAGCTCGACGCCCTCGAGTCCGAGCTCGGCCGCCTGCTCGAAGCGCTCCGCGCCTCCGGCGAACGCCTCACCGAGGGCCTCCAGCAGCTGCAGGCGGACGTCGCCGGCGCCGCGCCGCCGCCCGCCGAGGCGCCCGCTCCGCCCGCGGACTCCTCTTCCCCCGCCGACGCGGCCCCCGTCTCCGCGCTCCCCGCCGACGACGCCGGTGCGCGGCTGATCGCGCTCAACATGGCGCTCAGCGGCTCCTCGCGCGAAGAGACGGCCGCGTACCTGGCCGAGCACTTCGAGCTCACCGACGCCGAAGGCCTGCTCGACGACGTCTACGCGCGGGCCCAGAAATGAACGAACTCGCCGAGTTGCACCGCCGCGCGCGGGAGATCGCGGACCTGAACGGGATCGGCGGTCTGCTGCTGTGGGACCAGAACACGATGATGCCGCCGGGCGGGGCGAGTGCGCGCGCCGATCAGTTCGAGGCGCTCGAGCGCATCCAGCACTCGCGGCTGACCGACCCGCAGCTCGGCCGCATCCTCGAGGAGCTCGCGCCCTGGGCCGCGTCCGAGGACCCCGACTCCGACGACGTCCGCCTGATCGCCACCCTCAAGCGCGACCACGAGAAGGCGGTCCGCGTGCCGACGGACCTCGCCGCCGAGATGTCCTCGGCCGCCGCGCACGCGCAGCAGGCCTGGCTGGAGGCCCGCGAGCGCAGCGACTTCGCCCGCTTCGCGCCCGCGCTCGAGCGCATCCTCGAGCTCCAACAGCGCTACATCGCCTGTTTCGACGACACGGGCGAGTACGCGCACCCGTACGACATCCTGCTCGACGACTACGAGCCGGGCCTCACGACGGCCGAGATCCGCGACATCTTCGGCGTCCTGCAGCAGGAGCTCGTCCCGCTCGTCTCCGCGGCCGCCGCGGCGGGGGAGGACGGGCGCCTGTTCCCGGGCCAGTTCCCGGTCGAGCGCCAGAAGCCGTTCGCGGAGGAGCTGCTGCACGCCCTCGGGTACAACGCCGAGCACTGGCGGCTGGACCCGTCCGTGCACCCGTTCGCGCGCTCGATGGCGCACACGGACGTCCGGCTCACCACGCGCTGGGAGCCCGACGACCTCTCGATGGCGTTCTACTCCTGCCTGCACGAGTTCGGGCACGGGCTCTACGAGGCGCAGATGTCGCCGTCCCACTACCGGACGACGCTCGCCGACGCTGCCGGGCTCGGCACCCACGAGTCCCAGAGTCGGCTGTGGGAGAACCTGGTCGGTCGCGGCAAGCCGTTCTGCGACTGGGTCCTGCCGGTGATGCAGCGCCACTTCGGCCATCCGTTCGACGCGTGGAACGCGGGCGAGCTCTACCGCGCCGTCAACCAGGTGCGGCTCTCGCTGATCCGCATCGAGGCGGACGAGACGACCTACAACCTCCACATCGCGCTGCGCTTCGAGCTCGAGCTGGCGATGGTCGAGGGGCGGCTCTCCGTCGCCGACCTCCCGGACGCGTGGGACGAGGCGACGCATCGGCTCCTGGGCCTTGAGACGCCGTCGATCCACGAGGGCGTTCTGCAGGACATCCACTGGGGCGCGGGCATGATCGGCTACTTCCCGACGTACACGATCGGCAACTTGATGGCGGCCCAGCTGTGGCAGGGCCTGCGCGCGGAGCTGCCGGACGTCGATGATGCGATCGCCGCCGGCGACTTCGGGCCGCTGCGCGAGTGGCTGCGCGACAACATCCACCGGCACGGCCGCAAGTTCGACTCGCGCGAGCTGCTGCGGCGGGCAACCGGGGAGGACCTGCAGGTGGAGCCGTTCCTCGTCTACCTCGAGGACAAGCTGCTCGACGCCGGGTTGCTGACCGCTCCGGTGCGCGTTCCCCGCTCCTAGCGAACGTCTGTTCGAAAAGTCCGTCCGCCCGGGGCCTAGACTGAGAGGCGGTCTTATGTCCAGCCGCCAGAACTCCATCGTCGTCTCGGGCGCCCGCGAGCACAACCTCAAGGACGTCACCGTCGAGCTGCCGCGTGACTCGCTCGTCGTCATCACGGGCCTGTCCGGGTCGGGCAAGTCGTCCCTGGCCTTCGACACCATCTACGCGGAGGGCCAGCGCCGCTACGTGGAGTCGCTGTCCGCCTACGCGCGCCAGTTCCTGGGGCAGATGGACAAGCCGGACGTGGACTCCATCGAGGGCCTGTCGCCGGCCATCTCGATCGACCAGAAGACGACTTCGAGGAACCCGCGCTCGACCGTGGGGACCGTGACGGAGATCTACGACTACCTGCGCCTGCTGTGGGCGCGGATCGGCAAGCCGCACTGCTTCAACTGCGGCCGGCCGATCGCCGCCCAGTCGGCGGAGCAGATCATCGACCAGATCATGGGCATGGAAGAGGGCACCCGCTTCATGGTCATGGCGCCGATCGTGCGCGGGCGCAAGGGCGAGTACGGCAAGCAGCTGGCCGAGCTGCGGTCCGAGGGCTTCACGCGCGTGAAGGTGGACGGTGAGCTGCGCCAGCTCGAGGAAGAGATCGTGCTGGACAAGAAGTTCAAGCACGACATCTCGGTCGTCGTCGACCGTCTGGTGATGCGGCCGGACCTGCGCAAGCGCCTGGCGGACAGCGTCGAGACGGCGGTCGCGCTGGCCGACGGCATCCTCGAGGTGGAGACCGTCCCGCGCGAGGGCGAGCCGGAGATCCACACCTACTCCGAGCGCTTCGCCTGCCTGCACTGCGGGATCTCGATGCCTGAGCTCGAGCCGCGTTCGTTCTCGTTCAACGCGCCGCACGGCGCCTGCCCGCGCTGCACGGGCCTGGGCTCGATGATGGAGATCGACCCGGAGCTGGTCGTGCCGGATCCGTCGCTGTCGATCAACGAGGGCGCGATCCTGCCGTGGTCGTCGGGCGCCAACAGCTCCTACGAGCAGATCACGCAGGCCATCGCCGAGCGCTACGAGGTGGACGTCGATGCCCCGTGGGAGGAGCTCTCGGACGACATCCACAACCTGTTCCTGTACGGCACCAACGGCGAGAAGCTGTACGTCTCCTACCGCAACCGGATGGGCCGCAAGCGGTCGTACATGACGACCTTCGAGGGCATCGTCCCGAACCTCGAGCGCCGCTACAAGGAGACCGACTCCGACTGGTCGCGCGAGAAGATCGAGGAGTACATGTCCATGCGGCCGTGCCCGGAGTGCAAGGGCGCCCGGCTGCGGCCCGAGTCGCGCGCGGTCAAGGTCGGCGGGCTGCCGATCCACGAGTTCACGGCGATGAGCGCCAAGCGCGCGATCGAGTGGCTGGACGGGCTGGACCTCTCGTCGCAGGACCGGGCGATCGCGCGGCTGATCCTGCGCGAGATCGACGAGCGGCTGCGCTTCCTGGACAACGTGGGCGTCGGCTACCTGTCGATGGAGCGCGCGTCGGCCACGCTGTCAGGCGGCGAGGCGCAGCGCATCCGGCTCGCCACGCAGATCGGCTCGTCGCTGGTGGGCGTGCTCTACATCCTCGACGAGCCGTCGATCGGCCTGCACCAGCGCGACAACGAGCGGCTGATCGCGACGCTGGAGCGCCTGCGCGACCTCGGCAACACCGTGCTCGTGGTCGAGCACGACGAGGGCACCATGCGCGCGGCCGACTACGTCGTGGACATGGGCCCGGGCGCGGGCGAGCACGGCGGGCACGTGGTGGCCAAGGGCACCGCCGAGGAGATCATGCGGGTCGAGCACTCGCTCACCGGCCAGTTCCTCTCGGGCACGCGCAGGATCGAGGCGCCGGGCGCCCGCCGCAAGCCGACGGGCTACGTCGAGATCGTCGGCGCGAGCCAGAACAACCTCAAGAACGTCAACGTCAAGGTGCCGCTGGGCGTGTTCTGCGCGGTCACGGGCGTGTCCGGCTCGGGCAAGTCGACGCTGATCAACGAGATCCTCTACAAGGCCGTCGCCAACAAGCTCAACCGCGCGCGCATGCGCCCGGGCGCGCACAAGACGATCAAGGGCCTCGAGCACCTGGACAAGATCATCCAGGTCGACCAGTCACCGATCGGCCGCACCCCGCGGTCGAACCCGGCCACGTACATCGGACTGTTCGACCAGATCCGCGACCTGTACTCCAAGACGCAGGAGTCCCGCGCCCGCGGCTACAAGGCCGGCCGGTTCTCGTTCAACGTCAAGGGCGGCCGCTGCGAGGTCTGCAAGGGCGACGGCCAGATCAAGATCGAGATGCACTTCCTCCCGGACATCTACGTCCCGTGCGAGCAGTGCCACGGCAAGCGCTACAACCGCGAGACGCTGGACATCCGCTTCAAGGGCAAGACCATCGCGGACGTCCTCGACATGCCCGTCGAGGAGGCGCTCGAGTTCTTCGCCCACATCCCGAAGCTCAAGCGCCGGTTGCAGACCCTGCACGACGTCGGCCTGGACTACATGCGGCTCGGCCAGCCCGCCACGACCCTGTCCGGGGGCGAGGCCCAGCGCGTCAAGCTCGCCTCCGAGCTGGCGAAGGTCGCCACCGGCCGCACGCTGTACATCCTCGACGAGCCCACCACCGGCCTGCACTTCGCCGACATCCAGAAGCTCCTCGAGGTCCTTCAGACCCTCGTGGACGCCGGCAACTCCGTCGTCGTCATCGAGCACAACCTGGACGTGATCAAGACCGCCGACCGCCTGATCGACATGGGCCCCGAAGGCGGCGAGGAGGGCGGCACCCTCATGGCCGCCGGCACCCCGGAGGACGTCGCGGCCGTCGAGGAGTCCCACACGGGCCGCTTCCTGCGCGACCTCACCCCCCCGGCCCCGAAGCCCAAGCGCAAACCGCGCGCCCGCAAGGTCCCCGCGGCGGCCTGAACCCGCACGCCATCGGTCACTTGACCCCCTCTGCGGGGGTCAAGTGACCGATCGCGAGGCGGCGGCGGGGCGCCCGCCGTCTGGCGCGCTACACGGTCACCGCGACCGCCGGCTCTTCCACGGCCGCCTCGGCCGCAACGGCCGGGCGGCGGCGCAGCACGACGACCGCCATCACCAGCGCGGCGGCCGCCAGGGCCGCAGCGAGCTCGAACGCGGCGCTGTAGCCCGCGACGAGCGAGGCCGGGTCCTCGCCACCGCCGGATTCGCGCGCCGCGACGCTGGCGAGGATCGCGATGCCGAACGCGCCGCCGACCTGCTGGGTCGTGTTGATCAGCCCGGAGGCGAGGCCCGAGTCCTGCGGTGCGACGCCGGCCATCGCGAGCGTCATCAGGGCCGGGATGACCAGGCCCGCGCCGACGCCCATCAGCAGCAGGGCCGGCAACACGTCGACCCAGTACTGCCCGTCGACGCCCGCCTGGCCGAGCAGGAACAGGCCGACGGCCATCAGCGCCAGCGCCGGGAGCAGCACGAGCCGCGCACCGAAGCGCATGATCAGTCGTGCGGAGAAGCCGAGCGAGAGCACGCCGATCGCCAGCGAGATGGGAAGGAAGGAGACGCCCGTCGTGAACGCGTCGTAGCCGAGCACGCGCTGCAGGTACAGGACGGCGAGGAAGGACATGCCGAGCATGCCGGCCACCGCGACCATCTGGACGACGTTCGCGCCGACCACGTCGCGGGACTTCAGGAGGCCGAGGCGCAGCAGCGGGCGCTCCGCCGTGGCCTGGCGAGCGACGAACAGGGCCAGCAGCGCGAAGGCGACGCCGCCGAGCAGCCACGACTCCGCGTCGACGATCGTGTAAACGGCGAGCATCAGCGCCGCCGTCACCAGCACGGCGCCCGGGACGTCAGCGCCGGCGCGCAGCCCGAGCCCGGGCTCCCGCGCGAGCAGCGGCCGCGCCAGCACGAACGCGACCACGCCGATCGGCACGTTGACGAAGAAGATCCAGTGCCAGCTCAGCAACTGGGTCAGGACGCCGCCGAGCAGCAGGCCCAAGGAAGCGCCCGCGGAGCCGACGAACGAGAACACGGCGATCGCCTTGGCCTGCTCCCGCGGCGTCGGGAACATGGTCACGATCATGCCGAGGATCACGGCGGACGCCAGCGCGCCGCCCACGCCCTGCAGGAACCGGGCCGCGATCAACTGCCAGGCCTCGGCCGCGAACCCGCACAGCAGCGAGGCGAACGTGAACAGCGCGAGCCCGGCCAGGAACACCTGGCGCCGGCCGATGAGATCGCCCACCCGGCCGGCCAGCAGGAGCAGCCCGCCGAACGCGATCAGGTACGCGTTGATCACCCACGCCAGCCCGTCGGAGGACAGCGCGAGGTCCGTCTGGATCGACGGCAGCGCCACGTTCACGATCGTCGAGTCGAGGATGATCATCAGAAACCCGACGCATAAGACGACAAGCGCGAACCAGCGGTTCTCAGGGGTCAACACGGCACGAGTTCGGTCTTTCATAGACCGAACCGTACCAGATGATCTAGAAGTAGACGATCTAAATCAGGATGACCTGGGTCTCCGCACGGTCGCGGAGCACTCGGCCGGCTCGGCGAGCCGGCCGTTCATCAGGGTCTGCAGCGCGCCCACGAGCGCCTCCCGCTGATCCTCGGGCAGCGACCCGAGCACGTCGGCGTAGAGCGCGCTGACGATCTGCTCGCCGCGCTCGACGACCTCCTCACCGGCCGGCGTGACGGCGATGATGCGTGCGCGCCGGTCCGTGGGGGAGGACCGGCGCTCGGCGAGCCCATCCTTCTCCAGCGCGTCCATCGTCACGACCATCGTGGTCTTGTCGAGCGCGCAGAGATCGGCGAGCTCCTTCTGGGTGTACTCGCCCTTGCGCGCGTTGCCGAGGACGCAGTAGGCGCGCGGGGTGGCGTTGATCTGCTCCAGCGCCGCGGTCATCTCCGTCTGGAGCGCATGCGCGGCCCGGGAGAGCAGGAAGATCAGGTCAACGGGCGGGGCGGAGACGGCGGCCACGTGCCCAACGATACCAAGAACGGTCCGCGACGAGATCATCTCGCCGCGGACCGATCCGCCGTTCAACTATCCGCCGAAGCGCGGTCTCAGCGCCTGGACGTTCGCGATGTACTGCCTCGTGTCGTCAAAGACGCCGCGTGATTGCAGCGCCCCCAATCCCTGGTAGTAGGCGGCGATCGCAGCGTTCTCGTCGCCACCGGTCTGGTTGAGCAGCTGCTTGAGGTAGAGCACGCCGGCGGTCACGTTGTCGTGCGCCGACTCGGGGTTGAGCTGGCGCTGCGCGAGGTTCTGTTGCACGTAGTCCCACGTGCCCGGCATGACCTGCATCACGCCGCGCGCGTTGGCCGAGGAGACCATCGCGTTGTTGAAGCCGCTCTCCTGCCACGCGATGGCGGTGGCGAGCGAGGGGGAGACGCCGTGCTGGGCGGCGACGTTCTGGACGTCCGCGGCGCCGACGCGCGTCGCGGTGGGCTCGGGGGCGGCGGCCGGAACGACGGTCGCCTCCGGCTCGGGCGCGGCGGCGCGCGCGGGGGCGGGAGCACCCGTCGGCAGCTTGATCACCGTGCCGGCGAGCAGGACCCCGTTCGGGTCGAGCCCGTTCATGGCCGCGATGTCGCTCACGGCCACGCGCGAGGACGCGGCGAGCCCGGACAGCGTGTCGCCCGCGCGCACCGTGTAGCCACCCATCGGCGCGGGCGCAGCCGGAGCGGCGGCCGGGGCGGACGATGAGGGAGCGCTCTCGGTGGCGGCGGGCGTCGAGGACACCAGCCCCGCGTTCTGGAGGGCGGCGTAGCCCTCCGACGTCGACGGCACCTGGATCGTCGAGCCGAGCACGACCTGCGAGTTCTCGGACAGCCCGTTGAAGGCGGCGACGGTGCGGGTCGTCAAGTTGTTGGCCGCCGCGATCGACCACAGCGTCTCGCCGGGCTGCACGACATGCGGCACGGCGGCGGTGGAAGGAGCGGCGAAGAGAAGCGCGAACACTACGGCGTACAGCGGGGTGAGCCGCAAGACAAAGGCCTCCTGCGTTGGGTGTGACCCCACGAGGCTTGCCCGTCGGCTCTCATATTGGAAGCGCTGCGCGCGGCTTTACGTCCCCCTGCATAACATCGCCCACGTGGACGACCTCAAGCTGTGGGCGCAGAAGTGGCGCTGGTACCAACGCAACTCCCTCCCCTGGAACCGCGCGCGCATCCACTACGAGTTCGCGAAGCGGCGCTCGTTCGCGCGCTGGCCGATCCACGGCGAGATCCTCGAGCTCTTCGACGAGAACCGCCTCACGCTCGGCGAGCACGTCCTGCTGGAGCCGAACGTGTGGCTCACGGGCTCGGGCCGCATCCACATCGGCGACGGCAGCATCCTCAACCTCGGCGTCCAGGTCGCGGCGGTGGACCGGGTCACGATCGGCGCGCACTGCATGTTCGCCAACGGCTGCTTCGTCACGGACGGCAACCACCGCTTCGACGACCCCGACCAGCCGATCACCTGGCAGGGCTTCACGTCCAAGGGCCCGACGACCATCGGCGACAACGTCTGGTGCGGCGCCAACGTCGTCATCACGTCCGGTGTGACCGTCGGCGAGCGCTGCGTGATCGGCGCCAACAGCGTCGTCACGACCGACATCCCGCCGTTCAGCATCGCGGCCGGCGCACCCGCCCGCGTGCTGCGCGAAATCACTTACCGTGCTTGATGATGATGCCCTCGAGCGTGTTGGCCGTGCGCTCGGTGGCGTCGATCGCCTCTTCCAGGCGCTCGAAGAGGTCCTTCCAGCGGATCACGAGCATCGGATCGATCCCGTGGTCGAACAGGGCGGCGACCGCCTCGCGGTAGATCCGGTCGCCCTCGTCCTCGAGCCGGTTGACCTCGAGCCGCTGCGGGTGGATGTCCTGCAGCTTGCGCAGCCGCGGCATCGCCTCGGCGATCTGCCGGGCCGCGTCGCGCAGGACGCGGGCCATCTGCTCGGCGGCCTCCATCGGCGCCTCGATCTTGTACAGCCCGAGGAAGTCCGCGACCTCCTCGGTGAAGTCGACGATGTCGTCGAGCGCCGAGGCGAGCGTGATCACGTCCTGGCGGTCGAAGGCCATCTTGCCGCCCTCGTTGAGCCAGCTGAAGATGTCGTGCGTGATGCGGTCGCCCTCGTGCTCGCAGTCGACCATCTCGCGCGTCGTCGCGGCGGCGTCCGGCCACTGCTCGAGAATGGTCACGAGCAGGTCAGCGGCGCGCACCGCATTGCGCGCCGCCTCCTCGAGTAGATCGAACAGCCGCCTCATCCCGCGGCCACTATATGTGAACGCGGAGCGTCACCCGACGTGGGTGCGCGGCACGGCGGGCAACTCGGCCCGGAAGCGCTCGAGCTCCTCGGGCGCGATGTTGTAGGTGTGCTCGGGCGCCGGGAACGTGCGTGAGCGCACTTCGTCGGCGTAGGCGTCCACGCCGCGGCGCATCTCGTCCTTGACCGCTGCGAACCGCTTGGCGAACTTCGGCTGGAAATCGTCGTGGATCGTGAGCAGATCGTGTAGGACGAGTACCTGCCCGTCCGTGCTCGCGCCCGCCCCGATGCCGATGATCGGGATCTCCATGTAGGGCATGATCGCGTCGGTCACGTCGGCCGGGATGGCCTCGAAGACGATGCTGAAGGCGCCCGCCTCCTGCAGCGCCAGCGCGTCTTCGAGCACGGCGCGGGCGCGGGCGGCGGTGCGGCCCTGCGCGCGGTACCCGCCGAGCATCGTGGCCGTCTGGGGGGTGAGCCCGACGTGCCCCATCACGGGTACGCCGGCGCGCACGATCGCGCGCGCCCGCTCGGCCATCGCGCCGCCGCCCTCGAGCTTGACGGCGTCGCAGCCCGCCTCCTTGACGAAGCGGTGCGCGGTCTCGATCGCCTGCGCGTCGCTGGCCTCGTAGGAGCCGAACGGCAGGTCACCGACCAGCAGCGGCGTCTTGAGCCCGCGCCGCACGGCGCGGGTGAGCATCAGCAGTTCCTCCACCGTCACCGGCACCGTGTCGGGGTAGCCGAGCACGTTGTTGGCGGCGCTGTCGCCGACGAGGACGACGTCGACGCCCGCCTCCTCGACCACGAGCGCGCTCGGGTGGTCGTAGGCGGTGATCATCACGATCGGCTCGCCCAGCGCACGCATCTCGTGCAGCTTGGTGAGCGTGATCCGCTTGCGGTTCGGGTCCTTGGGCGGGGTGGACATGGTGCCTCCTGGGATTGGTTGACGCCTGAGGGCTCAGGTCGCCACCGGGGCCGGAACGGGTTCCAGCACGAGGTTGTCTATGAGTCTGACGGGTCCGACGCGCGCTGCGACCGCGACCAGCGCGGGCGCGGCGATCGTGGACAGTGGAGAGAAGGTCAGCGGGTCGACGACCGCGAGGTACTCGGGGTCCTCGATCTGGGCGAGCGCGGCGGCGCGGATCCGCTCGACGTCACGCTCGCCGGCGGCGACCGCGTCCCGCGCGGCGAACAACGCGCGGCTGAGCGAGAGCGCCTGCTCGCGGTCTTCCGAGCTCAGCCGGACGTTGCGGGAGCTGAGCGCGAGGCCGTCCGGCTCGCGCACCGTCGGCAGGACCTCGATCTTGGACGAGAGGTCGAGATCGCGCACCATGCGCTTGACGACCGCGACCTGCTGGGCGTCCTTCTGGCCGAAGTAGGCGGCGTCGGGCGCGACGATGTTCAGCAGCTTGCAGACGACGGTGCAGACGCCCGCGAAGTGCCCGGGGCCGCGCTCGGCGCCCTCGAGGATCTCCGACAGCCCGGCGACGCTGACGGTCGTCGCGAACCCCTCGGGGTACATCTCGCTCGCGGGCGGGGCGAACAGCACGTCGACGCCCAGCTCGGACGCCTCGACCGCGTCGTTGGCCTCGCTGCGCGGATAGTTCTGCAGGTCCTTCGGATCGTTGAACTGCGTCGGGTTGACGAACAGGCTGACCACGACCGCGTCCTGCTCGTCCTTGGCCGCCCGCATCAGCGAGTGGTGGCCGGCGTGGAAGGCGCCCATCGTCGGGACCAGCCCGACGGACCGGTTCTCGGCGCGGCAGTTCCCCAGCCAGGCGCGCATCTCGGCGATGGTGCGGATCGTTCTCATGCCCAGCTTCTTCTACCCGCCACGGCGCGGGTGACTTCGGCCAACTCGGTCCAGACCGGCAGCAGCTCAGGCGTCCGCTCGGCGATCGTGGCGCGATGGCGCTCGACCGTGAGCTCGTCTCCGCGTGCGATCGCGCCCGTGAGCGCCTGCTCTGGACCGATCTCCGCCCACTGGCGCGCGGTCGCCAGGACGAGCGGGGCGAGCTGGCGGCGCGAGATGCCCGCGGTGGCGGCGAGCCGCTCGGCGCAGGCCTCGAGCGCGACCAGGAAGTTCGCGGCGATCGCGCCCGCGGCGTGGTAGGCGACGCGGTCCTCGGCGGGCACGCGGGTGACCTCCAGCCCGAGCCGGTCCGCGAGGGCGAAGGCCACCTCCAGCGCGCGGTCCGACGTCCCGTCCACGGCCCCACCCGCGCCGCGCAGGATGCTCGGGTCGCTGCCGGGCGGCGTGGACATCATCGGGTGCAGGCTGAAGCCCTCGCGGGCGCCGAACACCTCCAGTCCGGTGGCGCCGGACACGTGGCCGAGCAGCGGGCCTTCCGGCATCGCGGCCGCCACGGCGGCGATCGCGGTGTCGGGGACGGCGAGCAGGAGCACGTCCACGTCGGCCGGAACCGGCTCGTCGCGCCGGAGCGCGCGCGCCTCGAGCGCCTGCGCGAGGACCGTTCCCATCCGGCCGGCGCCGACCACGGCCACGGACATTCTTGTCGCGGAGTTTGCGGGCATTCAGGCCGATTCTGCCGTGCCCGGCGGTACCGTGACGCCATGTCCAGCGCTTCGGAGCGGCGCGAGGAGCTCAAAGCCGTCTTCCACCAGTCCCAGGGCTGCGTGAAGTGCCCGCAGCTCGCGGCGGGCCGGACGACCGTGGTCTTCGGCTCCGGCCACGCCGACGCGGACCTGATGTTCGTCGGCGAGGCCCCGGGCGCCAACGAGGACAAGCAGGGCGTCCCGTTCGTGGGCCAGGCCGGCCGCCTGCTCGACACCCTGCTCGGCGAGATCGGGATGACGCGCGGCGACGTCTTCGTGGTCAACGTCTTGAAGTGCCGCCCGCCCGGGAATCGCGACCCGCTCCCGCAGGAGATCGACAACTGCCAGGACTACCTGTTCCGGCAGCTGGAGCTGATCGAGCCGAAGGTCGTGTGCACCCTCGGGAACTTCGCGACCAAGCTGCTGCGCGCCGACCCGACCGGGATCACGCGGCTGCACGGGCGCGCCGAGGAGCGGCTGATCGGCCCCCGCCGCGTCCGGCTGTACCCGATCTACCACCCGGCGGCGGCGCTCTACACGCCGTCGATGCTGGAGATCCTGCGCACGGACTTCCACCGGCTGCCGGCGCTGCTGGCGCTGCCCGCGCCCGAGCAGCCCGAGCCGGAGCCCGTGGTCGTGGAGGAGCCCGAGCCCGAGCCGGTGATTCCGGAGCCCGAGCTCATCTACGAGCAGCAGCTCGGCCTCTTTTAGGTTGCGACGGTGAAGCGGCCGACGAGGCCGTTGAGGTGCTCGGCGGTCTGCGCGAGCTCCTGTGCCGACGCGGCGATCTCCTGCGCGGACGCGGACGTCTCCTGCGTGGACGCCGACACCTGCTCGGCGGACGCCGACGACTGCTCGGCCACCGCGGCGACCTCGGCCACGTCGTGCTCGGCCCGGCCCGCCTCGGCCGAGATCTGCTGCACGGCGGCGGCGATCTCGCCGACGCGCGCGCTGACCTCGCCGACAGAGCCGCCGATCGCCTCGAACGCCGCGCGGGTCCGCTCGACGGTGGCGACGCCGTGCTGCGTGCGCTGGGCGCCGTCGCCGACGGCGTTGACGGCCAGCACCGTCTCGGCCTGGATCTCGCTCACGAGCTCCGCGATCTGCCCCGCGGCGGCCTGGGACTCCTCGGCCAGCTTGCGCACCTCCTCGGCCACGACCGCGAAGCCGCGGCCCTGCTCGCCGGCGCGCGCCGCTTCGATCGCCGCGT
This sequence comes from Solirubrobacter deserti, assembly GCF_003344625.1. Lineage (GTDB taxonomy): Bacteria > Actinomycetota > Thermoleophilia > Solirubrobacterales > Solirubrobacteraceae > Solirubrobacter > Solirubrobacter deserti. The sequence continues at coordinate 609,635 of NZ_QPKJ02000002.1, forward strand.
TGAGCGCGAGCAGGTTCGTCTGCTCCGCCAGCCCGGTGATGGTGGTCACGATCCCGCCGATGCGCTCGGACCGCTGTGAGAGCTCGTGGATGGCGCGGCCGGCCAGCTCGGAGGCCTCGGCGACCTGGCGGATCGCGTCGGAGGCGTCCCCGGCGGCAGCGACGCCGTCGGCGGCGAGCCGGCGGGCCTCCTCGGCCGCGCTGGCGGTGTCCTGCGCCGTCTGGGCGCTGGTGGACGCGGCGCGCGAGGCCTCCTGCACGGCTTCGCGGGTGGACTCGACCATGCGCACCTGGCGCTCGGCGCCCTGGGCGACGTCGGTCAGGGCGGAAGCGATCTCACCCACGGCGCGCCCCGCCTCGTCCGAGGACGTCGCGACGTGCTGGGAGGCGGAGGAGACGGTGCCGGCGCTCGTCGCGAGCTCGCCGACGAGGGTCGCGAGCTGGGCGCGCATCTCGTTGTAGTCGGCGATCGAGTGAGCGGTGGTGGCGCGGATCTCGTCCACGGCGCGCGCGACACGGGCGATCTCGTCGCCGCCGCTGTGCTCGAGCGGCAAGGTGGTGGGCGAGAGCGTCCGCGTCAGGTCGCCGGCGGCGATGGCGGCCAGGCCGCCGGACAGGTCGGCGGTGTCGTGCTCACGCAGGGACCCGAGCCGGTCGAGGATCGCGCGCACACCGCGCGTGACGCCGCGGATGATGAGCGTGGCGCTCGCGGCGGCGATCAGCAGCGCGAACAGCGCGACGAGGATGACGGTCCGCTTGCCGCCGCTCGCGGCTTCGGCGGCGCCGACGGACGCCGCTTCGCTGAACGCCTCGGAGTTGGTTTCGACGGCCTGGTTGAGCTCGGTGAAGGTGTCAAAGGCAGGAAGACTCGTGCTGCGCCGGTTCGCGCGCGCCGCGTCGAGGTCGCCCGCGCGCACGAGCTCGAGCGTGCGGGTGATCGACCCCTGCAGCTGCGTGGCGGCTGCGGCGCTGTCACGCAGGCGGCGCGGCATCTCCAGCACGGCGAGCCGCTGCGCCTCGGCCAGTGATTCGGCGAACGCGTCGCCGTCGTCCGTGGTCCACGCCGCCTTCAGGCGGTCGTCGAGCGTGCTCGGCGCGCCGTACAGCAGCGCGGAGGCCTCGACGTCGAGCGCCTCGCGGGCGGCGATCTCCATCGACATGATCTGCTCGTCCAGGACCGCGCCGCGCTTGGCGTCCGCGGTGCGGTCGGCGAGCGCGCCCATCCTCGTCACCGCGACGGCGGTCACGGCGAGCAACAGCAGCAGGGTGACGCCGAAGGCAGCGGCGAGCTTGGATCCAAGGGACAGACGCGACATGAGTTGACCGGGAGATCGGCACCGGTCAACGATTGCTTTAGGCGGCTTCGCTGTTCTTCGCGGCCGCGTGCTCGTCGGCGGTGATGGCGTAGCGCTCGTGATCGCGCCACTGGCCGCCGATCAGCAGGTAGCGCGGGGAGAAGCCCTCGAGGCGGAAGCCGGCGCCGCGGGCGAGCGCGATCGACGGCTGGTTGCCGGGCTGGATGTTCGCCTCGACGCGGTGCAGGCCGAGCGGGCCGAACGCGTGGGCGAGGATCTGCTCGAGCGCCTCGCGCATCAGACCCTGCCCGGCGTGGCGCTCGTGCGCGTAGTAGCCGAGGTAGGCGGACTGGAACGCGCCGCGGACGATCTGGCTGATCGTGAACACGCCGGCGATCGCGCCCGTGTCGCTGCGGCACGCGAGCAGGCACAGGAAGTCCTCGCGGCGCGAGCGGCTGTAGAGCTCCTCGAACTGGTCGGCGCGCTCGGGCGGGTACGTCCACGGCCGGTGCAGCCGGTGGCTCTCACGCGCCAGGGCGAGGAACTCGGCGCGGTCCTCGCGCGCCAGCACCCGCAGGTAGACGCGCGCGCCGGCGGGCGACTCGGCCACGGCGATCTCGGCGGGGCGGACGACGTCTCCCGGACGGCGACGGAGCACTGGCCTCTTCATGCGGCTGCTTATCAAAGCGCACGCATCAATACTGTGCGACCGATGAAGCGCGTGGTGGTGATCGTGGTGACCGGACTGGCGGCGTGGACGGGGTGCGCGGCGAGCTCGTACAAGTTCTCGTGCACGAACCGCGTGTGCGAGGTGGAGACGTCCGGTCCGGCCGAGCTCGACTTCGAGGAGGAGTACGGCGAGACGGTGGAGGTCGTCGAAACGCGCGACGGGCGTGTGACGCTGCAGGCCGGCACGGCGCGCGCGACGCTCCGGACCGGGCAGAACGGCGCGCTCGGGGCGCTGAAGGTGGACGTCTCCAGCGTCAAGGGCGAGCGGGCCTACTTCACCCTGCGTCCTTGACGGCGCCCGCGATCGACGCGCGCGCGGCGGCCCGGCCGGAGCTCGGCGGGGTCGAGCGGTGGGCGCGTGAGCTGTCCGCCCGGCTGCCGTACACCGTGCACCGCCCGCCGGAGGCGCTCTCACACCGGGCCGGGCACGCGTGGGAGCAGGCCGTGCTGCCGCTGCTGAGCGCACGCGCGCCCGCCCTGCTGTGCCCGGCGAACCTGGCGCCGCTGGCGGCTCGCAACGTCGTGGTCGTCATCCACGACGCCGCGCCGCTGCGGCGCCCGGACTGGTATTCGAACCTGTACGCGAGCTTCCAGCGGCGCGTGTTGCCGCTGATTGCGCGCCGCGCACGGGCGGTCATCACCGTGAGCGAGTTCTCGCGCCGGGAGCTGCGGGAGCTGCTGGGTGTGGACGCGCACGTCGTCTACGGCGGCGTGGATCCGCGTTTCGCGCCGGGGGAGAAGGCCGAGCGGCCGTACGTGCTGTGCGTCGCCTCCCACACGGCGCGCAAGAACCTGCGGGCGTTGGTGCCGGCGGCCGAGGCGCTGGCGCGCGAGGGCGTGGAGCTGCGCGTGGCGGGCGGGCACCGGCCGCAGTTCGCCGCCGAGAGCGGGCTGGGCGCCTTGAAGCTGCTCGGGCACGTCGACGACGCCGCGCTCCCGGCGCTGTACGCGGGCGCGGTGGCGTTCGTGCTGCCGTCGGTCTACGAGGGCTTCGGGCTGCCGGTGCTGGAGGCGATGGCGAGCGGGACGCCGGTGGTCGCCTCCGGCGTGACCGCGCTGCCGGAGACGTGCGGCGGCGCGGCGCGGCTGGTCGAGCCGGACGGCGAGGCGATCCGTGAGGCGCTGCTGGCCCTGCTGGGCGATGCGCGCGAGCAGGAGCGGCTCCGCGCGGCAGGGCTGGAACGCGCGCGCGAGTTCCGCTGGGAGCGCACCGCGGGCGAGGTCGACGCGGTGGTCCGCTCCGTGGCGCGGGCGCGCTAACCCGCCGCGATGGCGCGGCGCAGGGGCGCCGGGACACGCAGGGCGTGCAGGCGCGGAACCGGCGCAGGCTCGCGCTCGGAGACGGGCTCTTCGGCGACGACCGCGAAGCACGCCTGGACGACGCGCGGGTCGAAGCGGGTGCCGGCGGCGTTCTCGAGCTCGACCAGCGCGTCGGCGTGCGAGAGCTCGGGGCCGCCCTTGGCGGTCAGCGCGGACCAGGTGTCGGCGACCGCGACGATGCGCGAGGCGATCGGGGTCACCGAGCCGCGCAGGCCCGCGGGGCCGCCCCCGCCGTTCCACCACTCACCGACGTGTCCGGCCTCCCAGGAGGCGCGAGACGGGTCGCGGAGGGTCTGGCGCGCGTAGGCGATCGGGTCGCCGGCGTCGGCGCGACGGGCGAAGGCCAGCTCGGTCACGCGGAGCAGGTGGCGGCGCTCGGCGCGATCCAGCCCCAGGTGGAGGGCGAGCGCGTAGGCGTAGCGACGCGTCGCGGCCAGCGGGTCCAGCGCCGCGACCGGACGCGTGCGTGCGGCCAGGAACAGCGCGGTCTGCGGGACCACCGCCACCAGCGCGAACAGCGCCAGCGACAGCACGCCGACCAGCGGGTACAGCAGCACGGTGATGCCCGCGAGCGTGAGCATCACGATCGTGGCGGGCGCCGTGTCGGCGATGATCTGCGGGCCGGCGGTCCAGCGGTGGCCCAGGTACAGCGGCGCGTAGAGCGCCGGGCCGACCGAGATCTGCGTGACCATCATGACCATGCCGGCCGCCAGCAGCCACGGGAGCGCCTCGAGGCCCAGGGTGGACGCCGAGACGCCGGCCGCCGACAGCAGCGCGGCGCCCGCAAGCGCTTCCCAGCCGAAAGCGGCGACGTTCGCCAGGTTGCCCTGGCGGACGATCCGCTCCCGGCGTATCAATCCGCCGATCGCGAGGGGCAGCACCGCCACCAGGAAGGCGGGGAACGGCCCCATCAGGACCAGGGTGATCAGCACGAGCTCGAGCGCCGCGTCGAACGAGAGGCCGTTCGGCATGGTGATCTCCGTGACGTCTGCGATCACCGCCAGCGCCAGCAGGACGAACAGCAGACCAGGCTGGTCCCACGAGGACGGCGGAGCGAGCCACACGAAGGCGGGCACAAGGGCAACCGCCGCCGCGCCGTGTACAGCGAGCGCAACCCGTGGGCGTGTGATCCGGTTCGACACGAGTGCGCGCAAGCGTATACGCCGCAGGGGCGGTATGGCCGTGCGGATTGGTAGGTGATTCAGCGCGCAGGTAAGCGCGGCGACAAAGGCGCTTAGCACTTGACGTGGCCCATGACCCCTCCCCCCGTGTTCGGTTCCCCCGAAAAGCGCCAACGCGCCATAAGTCGGAAGTTACTCATCAGACGCGTGTCGCCGGATTCGTGAGCGGTATGCGTCCAGACAAAATCAACGCACCCGCTGCGGGCGCGATTCCGGCCAGAGCACACGTGGCTGCGAGCCAGAGGCCCGCCACCGGTCCGGACGCGTCGCTGAGCGCCCCCGCGGCGGCCGCTCCGAGCGCCAGTCCGCTGTTGTTGGCCGTCACCAGCCAGCCGAACGTCCGCGTGCCTGAACCGCGCGGGGCGAGGCGGCCGACGAGCAGATACAACGACGCGAACAGGGCTCCAAGAGCGATTCCCGGCACGACCAATACTGCACCGAGCAGCACGAGTTGTGTCGCGAACAATGTTGAGACCGCCAACCCGACGGCCATCAGTCCCTGCGAGACGACGACCCGGCGCCGGATCGTCCCGAGCACGACCTTCCCCGCCAGCAGGCTGCCGGCGACCGTGCCGACCGCCATCGCGGCCTCCAACGCGCCGGCCGCGGCCGGATGCCCGCGCTCGGTCGCCGCCGCCGGGAGCGCGATGTCCAGTGCGCCGAGCGCCGCCGCCGTCGGTAGGAAGGCGACGAACACGAGCCACAGCGAAGCCGGGATCGGCGGCGAAGGGCCCGTACGCGCGGCCGGCGCGCGCGCCAGCGAAGTCCGCCCGGCCACGAACGCACCCGCGACCAGCGCTCCCGCGCACACGCCCAACGCCAGACCGGGCGAGCCGACCAGCACGAACACCGAGACGAGCAGCGGCGAGACGATCAGCGCCGCCTCCTCGCCGGCCGCGTCCAGCGCGTGCACGCGCTGCTGGAGCTCGCCTTCGTCGGCCAGCCCGCTCCAGACCGAGCGTGCGAACGGGCCCAGCGGCGGAGCGAACAACCCTGCGAGGCCCGCGAGCGCCACGAACGCCCACGACGGCCCGTCCAGCGCCCCGGCCACCACGACCAGGGCGACCGAAGCCGAGCAGGCCGCCGCGAGCGCGGCGAGCGCTCCCGGGCCGTGGCGGTCCACGATCCGGCCGCGCACGGGCGCGAACGCCGTCGTGATCGCGAACGTCGCGACCAACGCGCCGGTGATCGCGATCGACCCGGTCTCGGCCGTCGCGAAGAGCACGAAGCCGAGCCCGAGTGCGTTGAAGGCGAAACGGCCGCACAGCGAAGCGAGCAGCAGATCACGGATCGGCCGCTTTGCTAGGACAGCGCCGTAGCCCCCGCTGGTGTCCCGCACGCCGGGATAAGCGTACGCCTAAGTCCGGCAGCGCCGCGCGTCGCCCAGCGGCTTCGCGCACCCCTGGAGCCGGCGGGCGACCCGCCGGAAAACCGCCAGCGCCGGCGCGTCCACGAGCGTACCCGCACGCAGTCGGCGCAATCCGCTGTAGTCGAATCCGCTCGAGGTGATCCCCTCGGTCGAGAGCCACGTGTACCAATAGACGCGGTCGAGCCTGTAGCGCCGCCGCGCCTGCGCGATCAGCTCCAGGCCCAGCTCGAGCCGCTTGGCCTGCCCGGAGTCGGTCGTCGAGAAGTCGCCCTCCTGCTTGGTCTTGCCGACGCCGGCGGGCCACGAGAGCTCCGTCAGCCAGATCGGGCGCGTCGCGCCCTTGTTGCGCTCCATCACGCGCCGGATGATCTTCACGATCCGGATCACGTTCTTGGGCTTGCCGGTGTACGGATGCAGCGCGACGACGTCGAAGCTCGCGCGCGCGCCCGCGTCGTAGAGCGCCTGCAGCGCCTTCCAGCTCTCGTTCGGCAGGCCCGCCAGGACGGTGGTCGAACCGGGGTCGGCGGCGTTCAGCGTCCGGTGCGCGACCTTGAGCAGCGCGGCGTAGGACGGCGCCCAAGGCGCGACGTTCCAGTACCGCATCAGGTTCGGCTCGTTCCAGATCTGCCATGCGCGAATCGGCTGCTTGACGACCTCAGGGTGCTCGGCCCATAACGAGCCGTTGGGCCCATAGCGCGTGACGAGTGCGGTCAACAGACGGGCGAAGTCGGCCGCGTCACGCGGGGGAGAGGCCGGATCGCCGGGGTTTAGGGCGGCCCAGGCCGGCGTGCCGTGGACGACCGGCAGCACGCCGAGGCCGCGCTTGGCCGCCGCCAGCACGAGCTGGTCCTTGACGGAGAAGTCGAACGCCTCGGGTCCGGTCGGCTGGATGGAATGCCAGTAGAACGCGGTCCGTACCGCCTCCACGCCGCTTGAAGCCATCCGGTCCCATTCGCCCGCCGCGTGCGCGTACCCCGGGTCGTTGAGCGGCCCGTCCACCGTCACGCCGAGCCACCCGCGCGGCACGAGGCGGTCGGCGGCGCTCGCGCTGGCGGGCGTGAGCAGGAGGACCAAGAACAGGACGAATGTGGCGGTTGCGCGCATGCGGGTACGTAGGATGGCGCGTTCATGCCGCGCGTCGCTCTGATTCACGACTTCCTTCTGGACCTGCGAGGCGCGGAGCGCGTCTTCGCGGCCATCTGCGACGCCTGGCCGGACGCGGACGTCTTCACCGCCGTCTACGACGAGAAGGGCACCGAAGGGCGCTTCGCCGCGCGCCACCCCCACGCGTCCTTCCTGCAGAAGCTGCACCCGACGTCGAACACCTTTCGCCCGCTGCTCCCGCTCTACCCGCACGCGGTCGAGTCGCTGGACCTGCGCGGCTACGACATCGTCGTCTCCAGCTCGAGCGCGTGGGCGCACGGCGTGCTGGTCGACCCCGGCGCCGTGCACGTCTGCTACTGCCACAACCCGTTCCGCTACGCGTGGTCCGAGCGCGAGGCGACGCTCGCCGCCCGCAGCCCGCTGACCCGTCCCGCGCTGCGGCTGCTGCTCTCGCGCTGGCGCCAGTGGGACTGGATCGCGGCCCAGCGCGTCGACGCCTACGTCGCCAACTCGACGATCACCCAGAAGCGCATACGGCGCTACTTCGGCCGCGAGTCGACGGTCCTGCACCCGCCGGTGGAGCTCAGCCGCTTCTCACCCGGCCCGGTCGGGGACCACTACCTCGTGCTGGCGGAGCTGATGGCGCACAAGCGCATCGATGTCGCCATCCGCGCCTTCAACGCGCTCGGCCGGCCGCTCGTGGTCGTGGGGGACGGGCCGGAGTACCGCCGCCTGAAGCGGCTCGCCGGCCCGACCGTCCGGCTGACGGGCCGGCTGTCGGACAGCGAGGTCGCCGATCTGCTGCGCACGGCGCAGGCGCTGGTGGTCACGGCGGAGGAGGAGTTCGGGATCGCGGCGGTCGAGTCGCTGGCGAGCGGCCGGCCCGTGATCGCGCTACGTGCGGGCGGTGTTCTCGAAACGGTCACAGAAGGGGTGACCGGAACCTTCTACGACGATGGGGACGACCCGAAGGCGCTCGCGGAGGCCGTCTCGAGCTTCGATGTGGCGCGGACGCACTCGTCCACTTGTGTGACATCGGCACACAGGTTTGGAGTCGAGCGATTCCAGGAACGACTCCGGACGATCGTCACAGAAACGGCCGCAAAGGGCGGCACAGCGCGAGAAATAGAGCGTCCGCTCGGCGGGCTCTTGCCTACGAGAGTCTCACGGCGGGGCGCAGAATCCATGAGGAGCCGTTAAATCTCTCCCCTCGTGGGCACAATCAGCGTAACCCTGTGGCATTCTTTGGGTTGTCTGTTGTGCGCGGGCGTCCAGCCTGCGCCCTGATCTCGCCGCAACGGTCACAAGCTTAGCGGGAGATCGGGACCTCTCCGGAGGGACGGCCGTGAATGTCTGCGGCGTTCCACCTCGAAGAGACTCCAGCTTGCCGGGTCCGGTCGTGTGTCGTGGGGCCCGAACAAGGTGGTTGCGGAAACAAGTAACTTAGCCTATAATTCCTACTGCCCCGGTAGGACTTGAACTGACTCTTGGAAGGACCCCCAACTGAGCACCATCACCGACACCCCACGCCGCCGCGACACCGAGCACGAGGTCGACCCGACCCTGGACTCGCTGCAGCTGCTCCTGCGTGAGGCTGGCCGGTACCCGCTGCTCAAGCCGAGTGAGGAGATCGAACTCGCCAAGCGGATCGAGCGCGGAGACCTGGCAGCCAAGGAACGCATGATCAACTCCAACCTCCGCCTGGTGGTCGCGAACGCGCGCCGCTATCAGGGCCAGGGCCTCGCCCTCGGTGACCTGATCCAGGAAGGGATGCTGGGGCTGATCCGCGCCGTCGAGAAGTTCGACTGGCGCAAGGGCTTCCGGTTCTCGACGTACGCGACCCTCTGGATCCGTCAGGCGATCCAGCGCGGCCTCGAGAACACCAGCCGGACCATCCGCCTCCCCGTCCACGTGGCGCAGCGCTCCCGTAAGGTCGGTCGCATCGAGCGTGAGCTCACCACTCGCCTCGGTCACGAGCCGTCCGACGAGGAGATCGCGTCCGCCGCGGACCTGCCGCTGGAGGACGTCATCGAGATCCGCAAGGCCGACCGCGCGGTGGTCAGCCTCGACAAGCCGGTTGGCGACGACGGCGACACCGCCTTCGGCGACCTGCTGGCGATCGAGACCCCGGCCGTGGACGAAGAGGTCCACGAGGCGCTGAAGTCCGAGACGCTCCTGAACGCCATCGCCGAGCTCCCCGAGCCCGAGCGTGACGTCATCGAGATGCGCTTCGGTGCCGGCGACCGTGAGCCGCAGACGCTGTCGCAGGCCGGCCGCAAGCTCGGCGTGTCGACGGAGCGGGCCCGCCAGATCGAGGAGCGCGCCCTCAAGCGCCTCTCGCAGCGGCCGGAGCTCGTCGCCCTGCGCGAAGCCGCCTAGTCACGAGTTGCGTCGTACCTTCAAGGCCGCCGCGAGCTGTTGTCGCTCGCGGCGGCCTTTGTACGTTCTGAGGGCGAACGTGAGGATCTGAGCGGCGGCGTCGCGCCGCGCCGCGCGGCGCCCGAGCGTGCGCTCGATCACGTCGTGCCGGTTCTGCGCAAGCTGCAGGAACGGTTCGTGCTCGATGCTGTGACCGCCTGTATGGGTGACCGCCAGGTCGGTGTGGAGGTAGGTGCGCAGGCCGCGGTTACGGGCTTGGAGGCACAGGTCCATGTCCTCCGCGAACAGGTGGATGCGTTCGTCGAAGCGGATCAGGTGCGTGGGGGCGGCGACACACGCCGCGATCACCCAGCCGACCGTGCGCGGCGTCGCGGACCGGTACGGCTCGGCGCGCACCGGGGCGAACGGCAGCAGGGCGGGGATGAAGGCGCCGACCGTGCCCGGGAGCGGGTGGGCGCTGCGCTGCACGCTGCCGTCCTCGTTGAGCAGGCGGGGCGCGTGCAGGCCGGGCTGGGTGGCTCGTCGCGCGAGCTCGGGGAGGACGCCGTGCTGGTCGATCGCATCCGGGTTCAGGAGCACGGTCGTGGGGTGCGTCACGTGGGTGAGCGCGAGGTTGTTGGCGGCGCCGAAGCCGGGGTTGTCGCGGCGCTCGATGACGTGCGCGCCATGGTCGCGGGCCAGCTGCGCGCCGCCGTCGTCGGGGCCGACGTCGACGACGATCAGCTGAGGCGGGTTGATCGTCGGCAGCAGCCGCTCCAGGTGGGGCCGGGAGCGGTGCAGGACGATGACGGCGGCCCAGGTCACCCGAGGACGGCGCCGAGGCGGGCGACGCTGTCGCGGACGTCGACGGCGCGCTGTCTCGGGTCGCCGGGGTCCTCGAGCGCTTCGCGGATCTTGGTGACCGCTTCGTCGACGTCGCCGGGGGTGTAGAGGCCGCGGTCGAGGATCTCGAGCGGGCCCGCGGCGGCGGGCGCGACGACCGGCCGGCCGGACGCCAGCGCCTCTACGAGCACGAGGCCGTAGGGCTCCCGGTCGGCGCAGTGGAGCAGCACGTGGTGCTCCTGCAAGGCGCGGTGCATGTCGGTGCGGCCCGCGAAGGTGACGTTCGGCGGAGGGTCGAGCTCCGGCATGGGGTCGCCGGGGAGCGGCTCGCCGGCGAACGTGAAGCGTGCGTCGGGCATCCGGCGGGCGATCGCGACGGCCAGATCCGGGCGCTTCCACGGCACGAGTGCGCCCGCGATCAGGACCTTGGGCGGGCCGTCGGGCAGTGGCGTGGGGACGAACACGTCGAGGTCGACGCCGGGGTGCAGGATCGTGGCCTCGAGCGCAAGGTCGTCCGCGACCGCCTGGGAGGCGGCGACGACGACGTCCGAGCGCTTCGTGGTGGCGCGGACGGCGCCGCGCAGCGCGGGGGAGTCGAAGAGGTCGTGGTGCACGGCGATCCGGCGCGTGTTGGGCACGGCCGCGACCGCCATCACGGCCTTGGCGCCCCAGGCGACGAGCGTGGACGGCTTGAGCTTCGTCAGCTCGTAGGTGAGGCCGAGCGTGCCGGTCGCGCTCTTGGCCAGCCCGCGGTCCTGGAGCGGCACGTGGTCGATCCCCGCGGCGTGCAGCTCGTCCGCGAGCGGCCCGGGCGGGCACGCGACCCGCAGCGGCCGCTCGAGCCGCGTCACGCAGTCCAGCAGCACGCGTTCGGCGCCGCCGAGGACGCCGGCGTAGGAGGCGAAGAGCACAGGCTCGGTCATCGGGCGCCACTAGCATCGCGCGTCATGGCGTCGCGCCGCGTTCCGGACCCGCCCGGCCTGCGTGCGCGCACGGCGCGTGGCGGCGTGGTCAACGCCGCGTTCCTGTCCGGGGCGGAGCTGTTGGTGCTCCTGCAAGGGCTGCTGGCGACGGCGCTGCTGGGGCCGGACGCGATCGGCCTGTACGGGATCGTGACCACGACGGCCATGACGATCGTCGCGCTGCGGCGGGTGGGGATCGACGAGGCGTTCGTGCAGACCGCCGTCGACGACGAGGAAGCCGAGTTCCAGCGCGCGTTGACGGTCGAGCTGGCGCTGGGGCTGGTGAGCGCGCTGGCGGTGGCGGCGCTCGCGCCGGTGCTTGCGGCGGCCTACGACGACTCCCGGCTGCTGGGGTTGACGCTGGCGGTGACGTACCTGCCGGTGGCGTTCACGCTGCAGGCGCCGCAGTGGGTGTTCTTCAAGCGCATGGAGTACGTGCGGTTGCGCGTGCTGCAGGCGATCGTGCCGCTCGTGACGGTCGCCGTGGCGGTGCCGCTGCTGCTCGCCGGTGTCGGCGTGTGGGCGCTCGTGATCGGGCCGTTCGTCGGCAATCTGGCGGCGGTCCTGGCCGCGTGGCGGAGCTCGCCGTACGCGCTACGGCTGCGCCCGGACCGGGCGGCGGCGCGGCGGTACCTGCGGTTCTCGTGGCCCGTGTTCGTGACGTCGCTGGTCGCTCTGCTCGTGGCGCAGGGCCAGATCGCGGTGTTCGGGCTCGACGACGGGCTCGTCGGGGCCGGCTACATCACGCTTGCGGCGACCCTGACGCGGTACGCCGACCGCGCCGACCAGATCCTCGCGACCACGATCTACCCCGCGATCGTCCGCGTGCGCGAGCGGGCCGAGGTGCTCGAGGAGCTGTTCGAGAAGGCGAACCGGCTGACGCTGATGTGGGCGTTCCCGTTCGGGGCCGGGCTCGCGCTGTTCGGCGCGGACCTCGTGGTGTTCGTGCTCGGCGACGACTGGCGCGGCGCGATCGTGCTGCTCGGCGGGCTCGCGGTCGCGGTCGCGCTGCAGCAGATCGGCTACTCGTGGTTCGCGTTCTACCGCGCGCGGGGTGAGTCGTGGCCGCAGGCCGTCGAGTCCGGCGTGTTCGGCGCGTCCTTCGCGGCGCTGGCCGTTCCGGGCGCGCTGCTCTGGGGCTCGTGGGGGTTCGTGTGCGGGCGCATCGGTTGCACGCTGTGCGTCCTGGGCGCGCGGGCGGTCTATGTGCGCCGGCTGCTCCCGGGCGCGCGGCTGCTGCCGATGGCGCTGCGCGCGGCCGTGCCGGTGGCGCTCGCGACGGTGCCGGTGCTCGCGTTGCGCGGCGCCCTGTGGGGCGGCGAGCGCCCGCTCTGGCAGGCGCTGCTCGAGCTCGCGGTCTGGCTCGGTGGGCTCGCAGCGGCGACGTGGCGCCTCGAGCGGCCGCTGCTGGCCGAGCTGCGCGGGTACGTGCGGTGAGCGCCGCGGTGCTTCGGCGAGCCGCGACAGCGTCCGGCGCCGGGCTCGCCGTGCTGTGGCTGGCCGCGGCGCTGATCAGCGGCTTCACCGCTCGCCGCTACCTCGGCCCGCTCGACGAGGGCATCCTCATGCAGGCCGCGGCCCGCATGGCCGACGGCCAGTGGCCGTGGCGCGACTTCAGCTGGTCCTACGGCCCAGGCCAGCCGCTCGTCGTCCTGGCCACCGGCGAGTCGCTGTTCTCGTGGCGCGTGCTGCGCGTCGCCGCCGACGCCACGGCGGCGGTGCTCGTGTGGGCCCTCGTGCGGGACGTCCGCCCGCGCTGGGCGCCGTGGGCGTGGGCCGCCGCTGCGGTGACCGCCGCGCAGCCCACCAGCGCGAACCCGACCGCTCCGGCGCTGGCCTTCGCGCTCGGCGCCGTGCTGTGCGCAACGCGAGGACGGCCGGCGTGGGCGGGCGCGCTGGCCGCGGCGGCCGCGTTCTGGCGCCCGGACGTGGGCGTGATCGGCGCGCTGGCCGCGGCCGCCGTGTTCGTGGCGGGAGAGCGACGCGTCCGCGCGAGGGAGGGCGACGAGTCGCGGTGCGCCGGCGAGGCGCGGGGCGGCGCGCGCGCGGCCGCGGTCGCGCTCGGCGTGGCGGCCGTCGTCGGGCTCGGGCTTTACGCGCCGTTCATCGTCGCGGCCGGCCCGGGAACCGTGTGGGACGCGCTCGTGGTCCAGGCCACGAAGGACGGCGCGTGGTGGCGGCTGCCGTTCCCCGCCGGGTTCGACGGGGGCGATCCGAAGGACTTCCTGGCGTGGCTGGCGCCGTACGCGGCACTGATCGTGCTCGCGCTGGCCGTGCCCCGCCGCCCCGCGGCCGGGCTCGTCGTGCTCGGCGCCGGCGCGGCGATCTACTACGTCTCCCGGGCCGATCTCGAGCACGCGCAGGGCCTGCTCGTCGTGGCGGCGGCACTCGCCGCGTTCGTCCGGCCGGCAGTGGTCGGCATCGCACTGCTCGCGATCCTGATCGTCGTCGGCGTCGGGAACCGCGCGTCGGCGCTGCTCAGGCCGCCCGAGCTCACCACCTACCGCGGCATCGCCATCCCGCCCGAAGAGGCGAGGGCGCTGCCCGAGGTGGTCGCGCGCATCGACCATCTGGTGCCGCCCGGGGAGCCGATCTACGTCGCGCCCCGCCGGTCCGACCTCGTCACGTTCACCAACCCGCTCCTGCACTACCTCACGGACCGCCCGAACGTCCTGCGCCGCGACGTGCTGCTGCAGGCCAAGCCGGAGGAGCAGCGCAACATCGTCCGCGCGCTCGAGCAGCGCCGCCCGCGCGTCGTGATCCGCTGGACGGACCCGGCGTCCTCGAAGCCCGAGCCGAACCGGCGCGGCGAGCCGAGCGGCTCGACCGCGCTCGACGACTACCTCGAGCGCGCGTACCGGCTGGAATCGCGGTTCGGGTACTACGACGTGCTCGTGTCGCGCTCGATCGCGGCCGCGTAGGCCTCCAGGAACGGCACCTCGCCGTCGGCGCTGAACGCCTTCCCGACGCCCGGGGAGGACATCGTCAGCGTCGTGCCGGTGCTCAGGTGCTCGGCGATCTCCGGGAAGTTCATGGTGGAGACGAGCAGGACGCGGGCGGGCTCCTCGGGGCCCGCCGCCACCCGGTGCGCGCCGTCCGCACCGCGCGGGAACGCGACCACGGCGCCCGCGTCGAGCTCCCGTTCGCCGTCGGGCGTGCGCAGCCGCACGCGCCCGCTCAGCACGATCAACAGCTCCTCGTTCCCGTGATGCAGGTGGTAGGGCGAGACGGCGACGCCGGGCTCGAGTTCGTAGACGGTGGCGCCGAGCTCGGTCGCGCCGGCTGCCGCGCCGACCATCTGGCCCTTCACGCCGGGCGGCGTGCCCGGCTGCCACTGCGGCGAGAAGACGTTGGGGTCGCCCACGCCCGGCATACTGCCACGCCATGGTCGCCCGGGTCCTGCTCGTCGTCGCCGCGCTCGTCGCGGGCACCTGGCTCGTCGTCCAGGCGCGGGCGGGGCGCGCCGAGGAGCGGCTGATCGAGCTCGCCTTCGAGGCGCCGGAGCCGCCGCCGCAGGCCGAGAGCGAGCGGCTGCTCACCCAGGCGCGGCGCTGGAACCCGGACCGGCGCCCCGAGCTCTTCGAGGGCGTGATCCTCGCCCGCCAGGGCCGCACACGCGAGGCGATCGCGACGCTGCAGGCCGTCACGCGGGCCGAGCCGGCCAACCTCGAGGCCTGGGGGCTGCTGCGGTCGGCCGCCGCCGACACGGACCCGGCGATCGCCCAGCAGGCCGCCGCCCGCGCACGGGCGCTCTCACCCCTTGGCCGCTAGGCGCCCGGTTTTCGCGGCGGCGCTGTTCTATGCGCTGCTGGCGGTCGCGATGGTCGCGCCCGCGCTGATCCCCGGCCACACGCTGGCGTCAACCGACCTGCTCTGGTCACTCGCGCCGTGGACTGCGGACACGCCGCCGGGCGTGCCTCCGTACGGCTCCAATTACGAGCTCGCGGACGCGGTCGCCTACTTCCAGCCCGCGCTCGAGTACACCCGCTCCCGCCTGCCGGAGATGCCGCTCTGGAACCCGCATATCGAGGGCGGCCGCCCGTTCCACGCGAGCATCCAGCCCGCGGTCTTCTCGCCGTTCTCGTGGCCGGCGTACGTGCTGCCGTTCTGGTGGTCGCTGGGCGTGATCGGCGCGCTGAAGCTGTGGGTGCCGGCGTTCGGGACGTTCCTGCTCGCTCGCGCGCTGGGCCAGAGCCACGCCGGCGCGCTGCTGGCGGGCGTGGTGGCGGGCTTCGGCCTCTTCCACGTCGTCTGGCTCGCATGGCCGCTCTCGAGCGTGTGGGCGTGGCTGCCTTGGCTGCTGCTGCTCACCGACCGCGTCGTGCGGCGTCCCGGGCGGCTGCCGGTCGTCGGGCTGGCCGTCGTGGTCGCCGTGCAGTACACGGGCGGGCATCCGGAGACGAGCTTCCACGTGCTGGCGGCGACGCTCGCCTTCGCGTTGCTGCGCATGCAGGGCTGGCGCGGCCTGCTGCGGTTCGGGATCGGCGCGCTCGCGGGCACGGCGCTGGCCGCGGCTGTGCTGCTGCCGTTCCTCGAGCTGTTGTACCACTCGTCCGATCTCGCCAACCGGAAGGACCGCGAGCCCGCGCGTTCGCCGCTGCGCTACCTGCTGAGCGTCGCGCTGCCGGACTTCTGGGGCCGCCCGACGCAGCTGGTGAGCGAGCCGTTCATCGTGGCGCGGGCGTTCTACGCGGGCGCGCTGCCGCTGCTGCTGGCGGCGTGCGCGCTGGTGCTCAAGCCCACGCGTGAGCGGCTGATCATCGCGGCGGCGGGTGCCGTCGCGCTGACGATCGTGGTCGGCGTGGAGCCGTTCTTCACGCTCATCCACCTCGTCCCGGGCTTCAGCATGGCCCACAACACGCGGCTGGCAATTATCGCGCTGCTGGCGGTCGCGCTGCTCGCTGGGTGGGGGCTGGATTCGCTGCGGCCATCGCGGTGGCTGCTCCCGCTGGCGGTCGGCGTGCTGGTGCTGCCGATCGTGGGCGGCTTCGCGGAAGGCGGGCTGCGGTTCCCGCTCGGGGACGCGCTCGCGAGCGCCTGGGGCTTCGTCACGCCCACCGATCCGGCCGTGCTGCCGCTCACGTCGATGCTGATCTGGGTGCCGTTCGCGCTGCTGGCGGGCGTGCTGGTGGTCAAGCGGCCCGCGCACCTGGCGACGCTCGCGGTCACCCTCACCGTGCTCGACCTGTTCCGCGCCGGCATGGGCCAGAATCCCGCGATCCCCGTCGATCACGCCACGGTGCCGTTCACCCCGGCCATGCGCGAGCTCGCGAACGGCCGCTTCGTGGCCGTCGGGGGCGAGCTGCTCACGCCGCTGACGGCGAACGTCGGCATGCGCTTCGGCCTGCACGACGCCCGCGGTTACGACTATCCGACCGAGAAGCGCTACGACGAGCTGTGGCGGCGCGCCGTCAACCCGCCGGACCCCCTGGGGCTGACGCTGCCGTCGGTGCGGGCGTCGGCCGGGCCGGAGGCGCTGCGGGCGCTGGGCCTACTGAACGTCACGCGGATCCTGCAGCCGCCGGATGAGCCTGCGCTGTCGCTGCCGCGGGTGTATGCCGGGCCGGACGCGGTCGTGTACGCGAATCCGCGCGCCACGCCACGGACGTACGTGGCCGGGAGCGAGCGGGTCGTCGAGGATCAGCTGACCGCGGTGCTCGAGTCCGGGCCGGAGGCGGTGGTGAGCGAGCCGCTGGGCCTCGACGGGTCCGGCACCGCGCGGATCACGCGCGACGACCCTGAGCACGTGGCGGTGCGCTCCGACACGCGCGGGCGGGCGATGGTCGTGCTCGCCGACACGTACTTCCCGGGCTGGAAGGCGACGGTGGACGGCGCGGACGCCCCGATCATCCGCACCCAGCACCTGCTGCGGGGCGTCGTGGTGCCGGCGGGGACGCACACCGTCGAGTTCCGGTACGCGCCGCTGAGCTGGCGGATCGGATGGATCGTGTCGCTGCTGACGGCGCTGGCGCTGGTCGGGGTCGCGTGGCGGCGGTGAAGCGCCATCCGCTGCTCGCGGCGGCGCTGCTGTACGCACTGCTGGCACTCGCGTTCGTCTCGCCCGCGCTGGTCCCGGGGAAGGTGCTCTCCAACTCGGACGAGCTGTGGTTCGAGGCACCGTGGGGCGCGTCCAGGCCCGCAGACCTGATCCGGCCCGCGAACCCCGAGCTCGGCGACGCGCCCGAGCACGTGCAGCCGTTCCTGCGCGAGGTCAAGCGCTCGCTGCCGGAGATCCCGCTCTGGAACCCGTACATCCAGGCCGGCCGGCCGACGCTGGCCAACTCGCAGAGCGCGGTCTTCTCGCCGTTCAACGCAGTGGTGTGGGTCATGGATGCCTTCACCGCGCTGGCGTGGCAGGCGATCCTGAAGTTCTGGGTCGCCGCGTTCGGCGCGTTCCTGCTCGCGCGGGCGCTGAACATGCGCTGGCCGGGCGCGTTGCTGGCCGGGCTCGTCTACGGGTTCAGCCTGTGGATGGTCACGTGGGTCTCGTATCCGCACGTGAGCGTGTGGGCGATGATCCCGTGGGCGCTGGCCGCGGCCGACGGGGTGATGCGCCGGCCCGACCTGCGCCGGGTCGCGCTGTTCGCGCTCGTGATCGCGATCCAGTTCCTGGGCGGGCATCCGGAGTCGAGCTTCCATCTGCTGGTCGCAACGGTCGTGTTCTGCGCGCTGCGGCGGCCCGGGTGGCGGACCGCGGCGTGGCTGGTGGCCGGCGGCGTGTGGGGCGCGGCGCTGGCGGCCCTGGTGCTGCTGCCGGCGGCGGAGCTCGTGCTGCGGTCGGCGGACCTCGAGCAGCGGGCGGGGGAAGCGCGCCACATCTGGACCTCGCGCAAGTTCGCGCTCGGCGTGATGGTGCCGTTCTACTGGGGCAAGCCGACCCAGACGCCGCTCGACTTCTTCCTGCTGGCGCGCGCGTTCTACGGCGGCGCGCTGCCGCTGCTGCTGGCCGGGATCGCGCTGCTGCGGCCGACGCGGGAGCGGGTGGCGGCGGCCGTGCTGGGCGTGGCCTGCATGGCGGTGGTGCTCGGGGTCCCGCCCGTGTTCCAGCTCGTCACCGCGTTGCCGGTGTTCTCGAGCGGGCACAACACGCGGCTGGCCGTGCTCTACCTGCTGTGCTTGGCGCTGCTGGCGGGGTGGGGGCTGGACGACGTCGTGCGGCGCGGGGTGTCGCGGCGGGTGCTCCTCGTCGGGGTCGCCGTGCTGCTGTTCCCGGTGGCGTACACGGTCGTGCGGTCCCGCTCCGCGTGGGACGTGGTCGGCGAGGCGGTGCAGGTCGCGTTCGGGTTCGCGGACGCGCCGGCGGTGAACGAGCCGGACGTCGGCTTCGTGGTGCGCGGCGCGGCGGTGGTGCAGTGGCTCGTGGTGGGGGGAGCGGGATTGCTCGTGCTCGCGTGGCGGCGCAACGTCGCGGTGGCGGCGCTCGTCGTGGTGTTCGCCGATCTGGCGTGGGCCGGGGTGGGCTACAACCCGGCGATCCCGCGCGAGCACGCGATCCAGCCCTCCACACCGGCGATCGAGGCGGTGGCCGCGGTAGCTCCCGCGCGGTTCGTGAGCATCGGGGCGATCTCCCAGAACTCGATCCCGATGGACTACGCGGCGCCCGAGGCGCGCGGCTATGACCTGCCGGTGGACAAGCGCTTCGACCGGCTGTGGCGGGCGAAGCTGTCGCCCGAGTTCCCGTCGCAGGTCGGGCCGCTGCCCGCGTTCATCCCGCTGTCGCTGCCGAAGGTGGATGCCGAGCGGCTGCGGTTCCTCTCGCTGCTCGGGGTCTCGCGGGTGCTGCAGCCGGTCGGGGACCCGGAGCTGCGGGTGCCGGGGCTGCGGGTCGTGCACGACGGGCCGGACGCGCGGGTGTACGCGAACGAGGGCGCGCTGCCGCGGGCGATGGTCGTCGGGGCGCGGCGCCCGGCGGCCGATTCGTTCGCGGCGATCACGGCGCCGGGGTTCGACGCGCGGCGGGAGGTGATCGTCGAGGGCGGCGGGTCCGGGGGTGCGCCGGGGCCGGCGGGTGCGGCGCGGATCGTGGCGCTGGAGCGCAACCGCGTCGTGGTGGAGGCGCGGGCGGACCGGACGGCGACGCTCGTGCTCACCGACAACTGGTACCCGGGCTGGAAGGCCCGGGTCGACGGGGAGGAGGTCGACGTCGAGCGGGTGGATTACACCTTCCGCGGCGTGGCGCTGCCCGCGGGGGCGTCGCGCGTCGAGTTCGTCTACGCGCCGCTCAGCTGGCGGGTGGGGTGGATCGTGTCGCTGCTGGCCCTGGTCGGCCTGGTGGGGGCGTTCGTGTGGCGGCGGTGAGGCGGCCCGAGCTCGACGGCGTGCGGGCGCTGGCCGCGCTTGCGGTGCTCGCGTTCCACGCGGTCGGTTACTGGGGGCGCGGGGCGGGCGGGGAGGCGGCCGCGCAGCCGTGGGTCGGACGGCTGGACGTCGGCGTGACGATCTTCTTCCTCTTGTCGGGGTACTTGCTGTATTGCCCGTTTCTGCGTGGGTCTTTACGTCTAGGGGAGTATGCGTGGCGGCGCTTGTTCCGGATCGTGCCGGCGTACTGGGTGGCGCTGACGGTGGCGGCTCTGGCGCTGCCGCTGCGCGAGGTGTGGGACGCGCCGGTGTGGTTCTTCGGCTTCCTGCAGACGTACCGCGCCGAGACGGCGGGGCAAGGGCTCGGGCAGGCGTGGACGCTGTGCGTCGAGGTCGCGTTCTACGCGTTTCTCC
Organism: Solirubrobacter deserti; assembly: GCF_003344625.1. GTDB lineage: Bacteria > Actinomycetota > Thermoleophilia > Solirubrobacterales > Solirubrobacteraceae > Solirubrobacter > Solirubrobacter deserti. The sequence continues at coordinate 629,507 of NZ_QPKJ02000002.1, forward strand.
CGCTGTGGGCGTGGCTGACGGTGCGGACGCGGTCCGTGTGGCCGCTGCTCGGGATGGTGGCGTTCAGCGTCGCGTACAAGCTGGTCGTGTTGGCGGGCGCTCCGGCGCTGGTGCGGCCGTTGGACCCGGCGCTGATTGCGCTGCCGGCGTTCCTGGACTTTTTCGCCCTCGGGATGGGGCTGGCGCTGCTGGAGGCGCGCGGCGTGCGGCCGTCCGGCTCCTGGTGGTGGTGGGGCGGCGCGGTGGCGCTGTTCCTGGTGGGCAGCTGGGCGTTGGGCGATGCGCGGCTGGACGTCTACACGCACGGCCAGTGGCTCGCCCGGCACGCGCTGTACGGGGCGGTGGCGCTGCTCGTGCTGGCGCCGGCGGTCGCGGGGCGCGGTGGACCGGCGCGGGTGCTGGGCACCTGGCCGCTGGCGCGCCTGGGCGAGATCTCCTACGGGCTGTACCTCTACCACCTGCTGGTGCTGATGCTGCTGGCGAAGTGGGGGTTCGGCGCCTGGGAGTCGTGGCTGCACCCGTACGCGCTGTGGCTGGTGGGCGCGTTCGTGGGCTCGGTGCTGCTGGCGACGGCTAGCTGGGTGCTGGTCGAGCGTCCGCTGATGGCGCTTCGTCCGCCAGCCGCGCGGCGAGCACGAGCGCGAAGAGCGTGAGCGCGGGGAGCTCCCAGTCCCAGTCCAGCCCCGCGTGGGCGGCGTAGACGACGAGCGCGGCGACCGCGCCCGCCTGGGGATTGCGCCGCGCCATCCCGACGATCCCGCCGAGGAACAGGGCGAGCGCCGCGAGCCCGACCAGGCCGAGCTCGGCGGCGGTCTCGAAGTACAGCGAGTGCGCGTCCCGGACGGCCTCCGGGATCTCGCGCTCGCGCAGCCACTCCGTGCGGAAGGCGCCGCTGCCCGCGCCGTTGAGCGGGTGCTCGGCGAAGGTGCTCAGCGCCACGCGCCAGTACTCGTCCCGGTTGGACTGCGTGGACAGCAGCCGCGACGCCTCCGCGTTCGCGGGCGTCTCCGTCGGCCCGCCGCTCGTCGAGAGCACGATCGTGGCCCCCAGCGCGAGCACGAGCACCCCGATCGCCACCGCCCGCAACATAAAGAGGGACTGTCCCTCTTTAGGTTCGTGTGGGTCGATCCTCACGGCAGGCTGGAAAAAGCGGGGGTGTTTCCTAAAGAGGGACAGTCCCTCTTTCGGAAACAGGGCCGCCGCGGCGGCGCTCGTGACGGCCAGCAGCGCGAGCATCGCCGCGCCCTGGGCCGCGCTGCCCCCGGGGCGTTCGAGGTCGCCGAGGGCGAACGTGGCGAGCGCCGGAATGGCGGCGGCGACGGCGACGAGCAGCGTGCGGGTCAGGCGCTCGCGGGTGGGTTCGAGCGCGAGCAGGGCGGCGACGCCGACGGCGGTCGCCCCGAGCGCGCCGCGCGAGAAGGTCAGGTACAGCGCCAGGCCGAGCAGTGGGGCGGCGGCCGCCGCGACGCGGTTTCGGGTCGCCGCCGCGAGCACGAGGCCCATGCCCATCAGCGCGCCCATCGCATTCCAGTAGGTGAGCGGCCAGGCGAGGCGGTCGTTGGCGGACGGCAGCGTCTGGAGCTCGAACACGCCCGGCAGCAGGCGCTCGGACAGGCCGTAGAGTGCGGCGGCGACGATCCCGGCCAGCAGCACGGGCTCGACGATCCGGCGCGCGGGCGGCAGCAGCGCGAGCGCGGCGGTGAACGTGGCGAGGTAGAGGAGCAGGCGCTGGAGGTCGTCGCCGGCCACGCCCGCAATCGGCGCCCAGGCCAGGGAGGCGCCCGTCCAGGCGGTCAGCGCGGCCAGGCCGAGCAGCGCGAGACGGGGCGCGCGTTCGCGGGGCAGCGGCCGCTTGGTCGCGACCGCCGCGACCACGACCAGCGCGCACGCGATCACGCCCGCGGCCAGGCGCGGGACGTCGAAGTAGCCGCCCTTGGCGAACGTGAGGCCCACCGGCAGGGCCAGCACCGGCAGGGCGAGAATCAGGCGTGACCGTGCCATCCGTGGGCGTGGACCGTATCCTCGCCGCCTTGCCGTTGCGCTCCCGCCTCCTCGTCCCGGGCCTCGCGGCGCTGGCGCTGCTCATCTCTCTGGCGCAACGGCCGGGGCTCGCGTCTTCGGACACGAAGATCGACCTGCACACGGACCCGGGTGGGTTCCTGGCCGATGTCGCGTCGGCGTGGTCGTCGACCGGGGACCTCGGGCACGTCCAGGGCGGCCAGTACGGCGGCTACCTGTTCCCGATGGGCCCGTTCTTCGCGCTCGGCCACGCGCTCGGAGGCGCGCCGTGGCTCGTCCAGCGGCTGTGGCTCGCGCTGGTGCTGTTCCTGGCGGCGTGGGGCGCCGTGCGGCTGATGGACGAGCTCTGCTCGGGCCGGCGCGGGCTCCCGCACGCGGTCGCGGGACTGCTGTTCCTGCTCAACCCGTACGTCGTGGTGTTCACGGCCCGGACCTCGATCACGCTGCTCGGGTACGCGGCGCTGCCGTGGCTGCTGGTGGCGGTCCGGCGCGGGTTGCTCGCGCGCGGGTGGCGCTGGCCGGCGGTGTTCGCGTTGATCGTGACGGCCTCCGGTGGCGGTGTGAACGCGGCCGTCACCGCGTGGGTGCTGCTCGGGCCGGTGCTCCTCGGCGCGTACCTGTGGTGGACCGGGGCGGTCGACGTGCGGCGGCTGTGGGCGTTCGCGTGGCGCACCGGCCTCGCGACCGCGCTCGCGTCCGCGTGGTGGGTGATGCCGCTGCTCGTGCAATCCCGCTACGGCGTCGACTTCCTGCGCTTCACCGAGCAGCCCGGGACGATCTGGTCGACGACGTCGCTGCCCGAGTCGCTGCGGCTGATGGGCTACTGGATCTCCTACCTGGGCGTCGGCTACGGGGGAGACCTGCGGCCGTACTTCGGGGACGGCGCCGTGCTGCTGTTCGCCCTGCCCGTCGTGCTCGCCGGCCTGCTGGTCCCGGCGCTGGCGCTGATGGGGTTCGCAGTGACCCGTCGGCACCCCTTCGCGCCCTTCGCCCTCGCGCTCGTCCTGATCGGACTGATCGTCATGATGGCCGGGTTCCCAGAGGGAACGCCGCTTCGCCGGGCGTCGAACTTCACGTACAACAACTTTGTCCCGGTGCAGTTTCTGCGCACGACCTACAAGGCCGGTCCGCTGGTGGCGCTGGGCGTCGCGCTGCTGGCCGGCTTCGCGGCGACCCGGCCGCGGGCGGTCGTGTTCGTCGGGCTCGCGATCGTCGCGTGCTGGCCGCTGGCGCGTGGCCGCGCCGTCGACGACCAGCTGCTGTGGGAGCGGATCCCGTCGACGTGGGCGACGGCCGCGGAGCACGTCGACGCGCGCGCAGGGGACGGGCGTGCCCTCGTCCTGCCGGGGCAGCTGTACGCCTACTACGACTGGGGCGGGACGATCGACCCGATCCTCCCGACGCTCGCCGACAAGCCGGTCGCGACCCGCAACGCCGTGGGCTACGCGGACCTGCGCGCGACGGACCTGCTGTGGACGGTCGACGCGCTCGTCCAGCAGCGGCGCGCCGTTCCGGGCCAGCTGGACCCGCTGCTCGACCTGCTCGGCACGCGCGTGGTGGTCGCCGGCGCCGACGACGACCGCCAGCGCAGCGGCGCGGCCCCCGCGGCGGACGCCGCCGACGTGCTCGACCAGCTCGGCGAGCCGGACGCCACGTTCGGTGCGCCGCGGGAGCGGCCGCGGGCGGCGGGAACGCTCGGCGAGCCGCGCCTGCTGCCGGCGGTCCGCGCCTGGGACCGCCCGTCCGCGCCTGGCCTGGTCCGCGTCGAGCCCGAGCGGCCGTCCGTGATCGTGGACGGCTCCGCCGAGGGACTCGCGGCGCTCGCCGCCTTCGACGGCCCCGATACCACGAGCGACACCGTCACAGAGGTGCCGCCAGAGGGGATGACGTCGGACGGCGCGAGCGCCGGGGCGGGGGATGGCGCACCGCCCGGCGGAGGTGCGGCCGGCGGCCCGCCGCCCGGGGGCGATGCCGCGGAAGCGGGGCGCGAGCCGCCGGCGCCGACCGCCGCGCTCGGCGCGGGCGGGCTCGCGTACGCCGGGGACGTCCCGCCCGAGACGATCGCGGCGGCGGACGAGGTCGTGGTCACGGACTCCAACCGGCGCCGCATCCACGTGCCTTCGCGGCTCGTGCAGAACGCGGGGCCGGTCCTGGCGGCGAGCGAGGCGCCCTCGATCGACGCAGCCGTCCTCAACCCGTTCCCCCGCGCGGACGCGCAGACGGTCGCCGTCTACGACGGGATCGAGGCGATCAGCGCGCCGTCTTCGCCCGGGTTCCCGCAGTTCCCAGAGAACCGGCCGTTCGCCGCGATCGACGGCGATCCGCATACCCAGTGGCAGGCCGATCGCGCGCTGGTGCCCGAGCGGCACGTGCTCTCGCTCACCTTTACCGAGCCGCGCGAGATCGCGACGCTCGACCTGCTCCCGTACAACGACCGCACGTCGACCGTGCTCGCGGTCGAGGTGCAGGGCCGGCGGTACGACGTCAAGCGCGGCTGGAACCGGCTGGACGTCGGGCTGCGCGCGGTCAAGACGCTCACCGTTCGCATCGCGCAGATCCACAAGCCCGCCGGGCTGAAGGCCACGACCGGCGGCATCCGGGAGCTGCGGATCGACGGGTTGCAGGCCCGCGAGGCGCTGCGCCCGCCGACGCTCGCCGAGCGCGCGGTCAGCGACGACGCCGCGCTCACCTACCTGTTCCAGCGCACGACCGGCGACGACCCGTTCCGGCGCACGCCCAAGCGCGGACCCTCGGGCGCGGCGCTCGCGCGCGACCGCCTCGACGGGGAGACCGGCCTCACGCGCGTGTTCAGCCCGCCGACGGCTCGCACGTACGACGTCGACGGCTGGGCGAGCGCCGCCGCCACGGCGCCCGACGACCAGCTCGACCGCCTGGTGGGCGGGCCGGCGGGGTTCACCAGCTCCGCGCGCTTCGAGGGCCGGCCCGGCTTCCGCGCCTCGAGCGCGTTCGACGGCACGCCCCGTCCGTGGATCGGCGCGTACCTGCACGGCCGCACGGCGTGGATCGAGTGGACCGGCCCGCGCCAGACGATCGACACGCTCACGCTCGCGCCGGTGGCCGGCGTGCGCCGGCCGACCCGCGTGCGGCTCGTCGTGGACGGCGTCCCCTCACCGCCCGTGGACGTCACCGGCGACACGGTTCGCTTCCCGCCGGCGCGTGGAAGCCGGTTCCGGCTCGAGATCCTCGCGGCGCGGGGCGACGCGGGGGCACGTGAGCGCCGCGCGGTCGGAATCGCCGAGATCCGCGGGACGCGCACGCGCGCCACCGTCCCGCGGACCGGCCAACTGAGCGACGCCTGCGTGCTCACGGGGACGGTCGGCGGCCGTCCGCTGCGCCTGCGCGCCCTCGGCACGATCCAGGACCTCGACGCGGGCCGGCCGCTGCGCGTCCTTGGGTGCGAGCCCGTCACGCTGCCGGCCGGCTCGACCCGCCTCCAGCTTCCCGCCGGCGTCCTCGCCCCGTACCTGCTGCGTCTGCGCTCGGGCACCGGAGCGGCGCCGCCGAGCCCGGGCCGCGTACTCGACGCCGGCCGCGCGAGCACGAACGGCACCCGCACGGGCATCCGCCTGCAGCTCGACGCGCCCGCCCGCCTCGTGCTCGCCGAGAGCTACAACCGCGGCCGCCGCGCCACCTGCGACGACGAGGACCTGGGGGAGCCGGAGGTCGGCGCGGCGTTCGGCACGGCCTGGCACGTCCCGGCGAGCTGCCGCGAGGTGAAGATCACGTTCGCGCCGAACCGGCTGGTGCTCGCCGGCTATGTCGTGTCGCTCGTGGCCGTGCTCGCGCTGGTGGCCGTGCTCGTGTGGCCACGAAGAAGGGCAGCGGCCGTGGCGGCGGGCGGCGAGGCGGCGGCGGGCGCGACCACCCGGCGCGTGCCCGCCCGCGACGCCGCGCTCGTCGCCGTGCCGGCGGGGCTCGCGCTGGGGTTCGTGTTCGCCGCGCGCGCCGTGCCGCTGTTCGCGCTCGTCGTGTTCATCACGCTGTGGCGCGGCATCGGCGCGCGGCGGCTCGCGTTCGCCGGCGGCGCGATCCTTGCCGTCGCGGTCCCGGTCCTCACGCTCTTCATCAGGCCCGACAACCGCGGCGGGTTCAACCCCGAGTACGCGCAGCAGGGGATCGCGGTGCACTGGGTCGCCGTCGCGGGCGTGACCCTGCTGATCCTCGCGCTCGCGCGGGAACTCAGTACGGCCAGGGCGCGGCGGGGTCCAGCCCGATCCGCTCCGCCCAGCGCCGCTGCCCCGCCACCACGAGCACCTTGATGACCACGTTGCGCGCGAACCAGGGCAGCTCGCGCAGCCACGCACCGACGTCGCGCGGACCGTCGACCACCCGCTCGAACTCGGCGAGCGACCCCGTCCGGCCCACGTACCGCCAGCGCGGCGACCAGAAGCACTCGACGAGCAGGGCCAACGTCACCCCGATGGACGAGAACGAGTCGTGGACGAGCATCACGCCGCCCGGCGCGACCCGCACGCCCCAGTCGTGCAGGTCGGAGCGCGCCGGCCCGAAGCGGTGCGCGCCGTCCACGTACAGCAGCGACAGCGGCCCGGTCACGTCCGCATGCGCCTCGGACGAGAACTTGCGCACGTGCCGGACCCGGTCCGCGACGCCTGCCGACTCCAGGTTCGCGTGGAACGCCTCGAAGTCCGCGTCGCCGCGCGCGGCGTCGGCCCCGATCTCCTGCGGGCCGCGGTCCGACCCGGCATGCGGGTCGATCGCGATCAGCGACCTCGCGGCGCGCGCGAGCACGACCGCCGACTTGCCCCGGAACGAGCCGATCTCCACCACCGCCCCGCTCGGCCGCGAACGCGCAGCCGCAGCCTCCAGGCGCGCGGCCTGACCCTCGGTGAGCCAGCCCTCGATCAAGTCGCGACTCGCCGCAGGCCGATCGCGAGCACCGACAACGCCGCCGCCGCCTGCAGGGCGAGCACGATCGCCGCGAACGTGACCAGCGACTCGATCCCGAGCCCGCCGAGCAGCGCGACCTCGGCGATCGCGACCGCGCCCAGCACCGGCAGGAACGCCACCCGCCCCAGCGCCAGCATGTACTGCACCGCGAGATAGCCGACCGCGAGCAGCGACATCGCGCAGCCGAGCACGAACAGCGCGTCCGCGGCCACCACGGTCTCCGGCCCGAACGCGAGCCGCAACACGGTCTCCGGCGCCAGCGCGTACACCGCGAGCATCGGCACCGCGACCACGCTCACCACCCCCAGCGCCCGCGCCAGCACGGGCCGCGGGTCCTGCCCGAGCCGCGCCGCGCGCGTCGCTTCGGGCAACAGGTACAAGCCGATGCCGATCGCGATCCACACGACCGCCTTGGCCGCGACTGCGGCCGCCGCGTAGGCGCCGGCCTCGTCGCCGCCGATCTGCCGCTTGACCATGATCACGTCCACGTTCTGCAGCACGGCGATCAAGAACAGGCCGACGACCGCCGGCCACGCCCCGCCGACCAGGTCCCAGAGGCGCTGCGCGGCGTGCCCGCCGTGCGCGGCGCCGAAGCGCCCGCGCCCGATCCACCACAGCCCCAGCGCCATGGCCAGCAGCGACAGCGGTGTCCCCAGGTAGGCACCGGTCACGCCCAGCCCGGCGCCGACCAGCACGACACCGAACAGCAGCCGGCCCGTCGCCTCGAACACCAGCGACCACGCCACCGGCTTGTACGCGTGCACGCCCTGCAGCGCGCCGCGCTCGACCGACAGCAGGATCCACAGCACCGCGGTGGGCGCCGTGGCGGCTGCGGCCCACGCCTCTTCCACGGCGATCAGGTCGGAGATCGGCTCGCGCAACAGCACGGCGAGCGCGGTCACCACGGCGCCGCCGATCAGCAGGCGCCTTCGCCAGACGGCCAGGGTCTCGGCCACGCTTAGCCGTCCGAGCGCGACTTCGCGTGCGACGGCCACCTGCAGCGCCGAGCCCGGCACGGCCAGGATCACGAACGCCGACACCAGCGCCGCCAGCGACCCGTAGTCCTCGGCGCCCAGCAGCCGCGCGAACAGCACGGTGAAGATCACGGCCAGCGCGTTGTTGGCCATCGTGGCGGCGGCCATGCCGACGGCCTTCAGCGTCTCCGAGCGGGAGACGACCGTCCGCAGCTTCACGGGCTCGCGCGCGCGAGCCTCCTCCAGCACGTCCAGCGTCTCGCGCGCCGTGCGCTCCCACGTGAACCCCGACGCGCGCTCCCGCGCCGCCGCCCCCAGCCGCTCGCGCAGCCCCGGCTCGTTCACCAGCCGCTGCACCGCGGCGACCAAGCCAGAGCCGTCTTCGGCCAGCAGGCCGGTCTGGCCGTCCACGATCGACTCCGGGAGCCCGCCGACGCGCAGCGCCGCGCTGGGCGTCCCGCACGTCGCCGCCTCCATCACGGTCAGGCACCAGCCCTCCGCGGAGGACGCGGTCAGGTTCACCCAGGCCTGCGCGTACAGCGCGGCCTTGGTCTCCTCGCTCACGTGCCCGTGCAGGATCACCCGCTCGCCCAGCCCGCGGCGCGCGATCTCGGCCTCGAGCTCCGTCCGGTGATCGCCCTCGCCCGCCACGTCGAGCACCGAGCCCGGAATCGCCTCGACCACGTCCAGCAGCAACTCGATCCGCTTGTACTTCTTCAGCCGGCCGAGATACAGCAGGCGCGGCGTCGACGAGCGCTCGGGCAGCGGGCCCTCGAACCCGACCACGCCGAGGTAGCCGACCCGCACGTCGTCCTCCGGCACGCCGAGCTCGACGAGGTCGGCCTTCGCGGACTCGGAGATCGTCAGGAACGGTGACCCGCCGTAGAGCAGCTTCAGCGGCAGCGTCTCCAGCACCACTGCGGCGACCGCACCCACGCGGCCGAGCTCGGTCACGTAGTGGTCGCGGTGGACGTGGTGCACCAGGGTGACGCGCGGCTTGCCGCCTAGCCACAGCGGCGTCCAGAACACGATCCCGTTCACGACCTCCAGCACGACGTCCGCTTCGCGCGCGAGCCCGCGCCGCACGGCCCACGCCGCGCGCGGGAATACGGTCGTGCGTGAGCCCATGTGGTGCAGCTCCAGGCCCGGCGCGGGGCGGGAGACCGGCTCCGCGCCCTCGTAGGTGCCCGCGACGACCGTCACCCGATGGCCCCACTGGAGCCAGTGGATGACCTGACCGAAGAGGTTCGCGCCGGTGCCGCCGCCCTGCGGGTGCGTCCAGTCGCGGTCGGTCAGCAGCAGGATGTGGGCCATCGAGCCGATGACCGTAGCCGATGCACCAGACTACACTGGCCCGCCCATGTCGCCCCGGCACGCCCTGATCATCGCCGCCACGGCCATCGTCCTCGCGCCCCCGAGCGCGTACGCCCAGGGCGCGGGCGACGACCAGTACAACGACCCCTTCGGCGACGAGCAGGAGCAGGAGGCGACGCCCACCGCGACGCCCGCCGCTCCCGCCGCCACCGCGACGCCCGCGCCGCCGTCCACGGCGCAGGCGACCGCCACCCCCAGCGTCCCGCAGGCCACCGCGACGCCCGTCCCGGCGGGTCCGACCCTGCCGCGCACGGGCATCGACGCCTGGCCGCTCGCACTCGGGGGTGCGCTCCTGCTCGGCTCCGGCCTCGCCCTGCGGACGCGCCTGCGTGACCAAGACTGAGCTGACGGCCGGACCCGAGGCCACCGAGCGCGCCGGCGCGGAATTGGCCCGCACGCTCGCGCCCGGCGACGTGGTCCTTGTGTCAGGGGACCTCGGAGCGGGGAAGACGACGTTCGTGCGGGGGGCATTGCGAAGCTTGGGCGTAGAGGGGCCGATCACGTCGCCGACGTTCGTCGTCGGGCACATGCACGAAGGCGCGAGCGGGCCGCTTTCGCATCTGGATCTCTATAGGCTCGCGGGAATGTCGGGTGAGGATCCCGGACTGCTCGACCCGTTTTTCGCGGACGACGCGATCGTGTTCGTCGAGTGGCCGGAACAGGCCACCGACGCGTTTCCGGCCGAGCGCGTCAAGCACCGTGTGCGGTTGTCGCACACGGGCGGTGACGGGCGCCGGATCGAGGTCGACCCTTGACGGGCGCGATCGTCGGGATCGACACCGCGACCCGCGCGACCGCTGTCGCCGTACTCGTCCCCGGCGGGCGCGAGGTCGAGCGCCGCGACGATCCCGCGCCGCACGAGAGCCCGCGCCACGCCCAGGTCCTGCAGCCGCTGCTCGAGCAGGCGCTCGAGCAGGCGGCGGTGACCTGGGACGACGTCGCGACGATCTGCGTGGGCGTGGGGCCGGGCGGGTTCACGGGCCTGCGGCTCGGGATCTCGACGGCGCGCGCGCTGGCCCAGGGGCATGATCTGCCCGTCGTGGGCGTCTCCACGCTGGAGGCGCTCGGGCGCGGCGTCGAGCTCGCGACGCCCAAGGAGCTCGACCTGCCGGGCGCGCCCGAGATCGCCGGCCCGGTCCTGGCGGTGCTGGACGCACGCCGCGGTGAGGTCTTCGCCGCGATCTACCGCCACCACCGCGTGACGATGGAGCCGTCCGTGTTCACCCCCGCCGACCTCGCGGAGCGCGTCGCGGCGCGGCGCGAGTGGGGGCGCAGCCCGATGCTGGGCGTCGGTGACGGGGCGGTACGCTTCAGGTCGGAGCTCGAACGGTCCGGAGTGGCGGTGCCGTCCGACAGCTCCCGCGCCCACCGCGTGAGCGCCCTGATGGTGGCTCGGCTCGGACGGGCGAGGGAGCCCGTCGATCGCGACGCCCTGCTCCCGGACTACCTCCGCGAGCCGGACGCCGTCCCGCCCAAGCCTTGACCGCCCCGCCAGCCGCTGCCATCGAAGTCCGCCGCCTCACGTACGCCGACCTGCCGCAGGTCGTCGCGATCGAGCGTCGGGCGTTCACGTCGCCCTGGTCGCTGGCGATGTTCGTGCTGGAGCTGTCCAAGCCGACCGGCATCTGCCTGGCGGCGGAGATCCCCGCGGGCGGCGAGCCGGAGCTCGGCGGCTACCTGATCTGCTCACGCTACGACACGGTCTGGCACGTGATGAACGTCGCCGTGGACCCGACCCAGCGCCGGCGCGGGATCGCGACCGCGATGCTCTCGTCGCTGCTCGCGCGCGTGGAGCACGACGCGCAGCTGACGCTGGAGGTGCGCAGGTCCAACGCGGGCGCGATCCAGCTCTACGAGCGCTTCGGCTTTAGGTCCGCCGGGGTGCGCAGGCGCTATTACGCGGACAATGGTGAGGACGCACTTGTGATGTGGCGCACGCCCGCGACCCTGCGCGGAACCCTCGACGACGTGCCCGGCACATGATCCTGGCGATCGAGACCTCCTGCGACGACACCTGCGCGGCGGTCGTCACCCGTACCGGTGAGATCCGGTCCAACGTCGTGAGCTCCCAGGGCGTGCACTCGCGCTTCGGCGGCGTGGTGCCCGAGTGGGCGTCGCGGCACCACCTGGAGCTGGTCAACCCGGTGGTCGACCAGGCGATGGAAGGCGTCGACTGGGAGGAGATCGAGCTCGTCGCGGTCACCCAGGGGCCCGGCCTGGTGGGCGCGCTGCTGGTCGGCGTGGCCACGGCGAAGGGCCTGGCGGCGGCGCGGCGGCTGCCGCTCGCGGCCGTCAACCACCTGCAGGGCCACGTGGCCGCGAACTTCCTCGGCGGGTTCGAGCCGCCGTTCGTGTGCCTGGTGGCTTCGGGCGGGCACACGTTCCTCGCGCGGGTGGAGGACCACGTCGGCTACGAGACGCTGGGCCAGACGCTCGACGACGCCGCCGGCGAGGCGTTCGACAAGGGCGCCCGCCTGCTGGGGTTGGGCTATCCGGGCGGGCCGGCGCTGTCGAAGCTGGCCGCTTCCGGGGATTCGACCGCGTTCAAGTTCCCGATCGCGGCCAAGGTCGCCGGCCTGGACTTCTCCTTCGCGGGCCTGAAGACCGCGCTGCTGTACAAGGTGCGTGACCTCGGCGAGGCGGAGACCGAGCGCCTGAAGGCCGACCTCGCCGCCTCCTACGAGCACGCGATCGTCGAGGCGCTGATGCTGCGCGTCGAGCGCGCGCTGGAAGCGGAGCACGAGCCGCGCCTGGCGATCGGCGGCGGCGTCGCCGCGAACCGCCTGCTGCGCGAGCGCGCCCAGTCGCTGGGCGTCCCGGTCCACGTGCCCCCGCACGCCCTCTGCACGGACAACGCCGCGATGATCGCGTCCGCGGCCCGCCACGTCGAACCGACCCCGTACCCGCACTACCTCGCGCTCGACGCGTACGCGACGAAGCGCGCCGCCTGACGTGGCGGAGCCACGCGAGGGGGACGCGGCCGCGCGCGGCGACGACGCCGCGCCCGCCGGGGCCACCGGCGAACCGTCGCCGCCCGGCCCCGCGGGCGCGCCGCCGCCGCCCGCCGCCGGCGGCTCCCCGCCCGTCCCCGCCGATGCCGCCGCGGGCTCGGAGCCGCCGCCCGCCCCCGGCGACTCGCCGGCCACCCCGGCCAGGGACGGGTCGCTGGGCCTCGTGGCGCGCCTGAAGGCGGCGCCGCGCGGCCTGCTCGTCGCCGGCGGCGCGGTCGGTGTCGGCGCGATCGTCTTGCTCGTCGCGGTGATCTCCGGCGGAGCCGGGCCGTTGCCGGACGTCGCGCCCGCGCCCGCCGCGACGCTCGCCGATCCGGTGCCCTACGACGGGCGCTCGCCGATCCAGGCACGCGGGTCCGAGCAGCGCGTGCTCGTGCAGTTCCGGCGCGCCGCGCTCGGGAATCTCGAGAACGCGCGCGGGCTCGGGGCGGACGCGCAGCGCGAGCACATCGACTCGCTCAAGCGTGAGGCGACCTCGACGCGGTCCTCGCTGGAGGCCCAGGGCGTCGTGCTGCGGGACGTGGTCGCGTTCTATCGCGTCTGGAACGGGTTCGCGGCCACCGTGCGCACGCGCGACCTGCCGAAGCTCAACTCGAACAACCTGCGCGTCCGCACGGTCCGGCGCGCCTATCCGGCCTCGTCCGAGCCCGTCCCGGTCAACGAGAAGCCCACCCTCCAACCGGCCGGGCTGACCGCCACACCGCCGATCGCCGTGCTCGACACCGGCATCGACGCCGCCGCGCTCAACGGGCACGCCGACCCTGGCTACGACGCCGTCGACCGCGACCGCAAGCCGGATCCCGGCAAGGACCCGTCCGGTACGAACCGCCGCGAGACGAGCGGGACCGCGCTCGCCGCCATCCTCGCGCAGGCCTCCGAGCGCGTGATGCCGATCCGGGTCGCCTCGCTGCGCGCGTCCGGCGGCGCCGCCCAGGCCGAGGCCACGACGGACCAGATCATCGCGGGCCTCGAGCACGCCGTCGACCCCAACGGCGACCAGGACACGTCCGATCACGTGCCGGTCGCGCTGGTCGGCGTCAATGCGCCGTACGCGGGCTTCTCCAACACGCCCGAGGCGCAGGCCATCGAGGGCGCGGCCGGCCTGGGCACGCTCACCATCGCGCCCGCCGGCAACGAAGGAGCGGCCGCGCCCGGCTCGGGCACCGTCGGCTCGCCGGCGTCCGCCCCCGACGCGCTCGCGGTCGGCGCGCTCGCCGGCCCGGAGCCCGCGCCGCGCACCAAGCTGGACGCCGGCGGAGCGACCGTCGACGCCGCCGTCCTCGCGGGCACGCCGCCGAAGCGGGGCGAGACCGCGGGCCCGGTGGATAACACGGAAGCCGCCGCGCTCAGCGACCTCGCCATCCGCCTGCGCGGCAAGGTCGTGATCGTCCGCGCCGGCGAGAACCCGTCCGCCCAGGCCGCCGCGGTCGCCGGCACCGGCGCGGCGGCCGTCCTGCTCGCCCAGCCGATCGACGACCCCCTGCCCTCACTCCCCGCCGGCCGCGCGGCCGCGCCCGTGATCGGCGTGACGGGGGAGGCGGCGGAGGACCTGCTCGAGCTCGACCCCGGCACCACCGTCTCGTTCGGCGCACCCACGCGCGGCCCGAAGGGCGAGGCGCAGACCCGCAACGCCTCCACGTTCACCGCTCAGGGCCCGTCCGCGGGCGGGCTCCCGAAGCCCGACCTCGCCGCCGACGGCAGCGCGCTGACGATCTCCGGCGTCACCGGGGGGACCGCCGTCGCCGCGGCGCACGTGGCGATCGAGGCGGCCCGGCTCGCCCGCGCCCGCCCGGAGCTCTCGCCCCAGCAGCTGCGCGCGACCCTGATCGCCGCCGCCCAGCCGAACGACCTCCCACCCGACCGCGCCGGAGCGGGCATCGCGGCTCAGCCCACCTCCGGCATCACGGCCGACCCGCCGACCGCCCGCTCCGGCCCGCTGGACCCCGTCACGATCGACCTCACCGCCAGCGCCGGCACCCAGGTCACGCTCAGGGCCACGGGCAACGCGGAGGTCACCCCGCCGACGGCGACGCTCATCCCCGGCACGCCGACGACCGTGCAGGTGCGCCTGCCCAGGCCCGGGACCACGACCGGCCGGCTGGAGGCGGTGAACGGCAACCGCGTGGTCGCGAGCGTCCCGTGGCTCGTCCGGCCGGACACGGTGGAGCCGATCGCCGTCGGGGAGCTGAGGATCGACCGCGGCGGCCGCCGCGTGCGCTTCACCCTCGGCGCGTTCGAACGCGGCCGGCAGACACGGATCCAGGTCGCCGAGCGGCTGATCCTCGACCTGATCGACGAAGACGGCAAAGTCAGACGCACGCTCACGTTCCCGCAGGGCGCGCGCGAGCTGATGCCCGCCGAGTACGCCTACACGCTGCCCGCCGGCACGCGCGACTCGCTCACGTTCCGCGTCCGCGCGTGGGCGCCCAACCAGGCCGAGGACGAACCGACCGTCCGCACCGCCAAGTGAGCACCGTGACGCTCTACGGCCGCCCCGGCTGCCACCTGTGCGAGGAGGCCCTGGAGGCGCTCCAGCGCGTCCGCTCCCGGACCCCGTTCACGCTCGAGCAGGTGAACATCGAGACCGACGACACGCTGCACAAGCGCTATTTGGAGCGCATCCCCGTGATCTACGTGGATGGTGAGCATTTGTTCGACTACGAGGTCGACGAGCATGCCCTACAGCAGCGACTTGTCTATCGTGGGGGCAGATGAGTTTCGGCGACGTCGCCACGAAGGCCGGCGGCGGCGGCTCACCGGAAGATGGCGGGCTCGGTCCTTTAGGGGACCGCCTGTCGCTCGGTGTGGCCGCCCGCCTCTCCCGCTATCTACAGGTCCTCACCCAAGCCCGGAAGATGGGTAAGGAGACGATTTCCTCCCAGGAGCTGTCGGAGTACACGCACGTGAACTCCACGCAGATCCGGCGCGACCTCTCCGGTTTCGGCAAGTTCGGCAAGCGGGGGGTCGGCTACAACGTCGACAGCCTCGTCAGCCAGATCCGCAAGATCCTGCGCACGAGCGGCCAGCACAACATCGCGCTGTTCGGCGCGGGCCACCTCGGCAAGGCGATCGCGTCCAGCGACATCTTCGCCGATCACGGCTTCCGCGTCGTGGCGGTGTTCGACCAGGACCCGGCCAAGATCGGCGAGCAGGTCGGCCCGGCGACCGTCCGCCACGTCGACGACCTGAAGTCGGTCGTGGAGGAGGAGGACATCGTCGTCGGCGTCCTCGCCGTCCCGACCGCGGCGGCCCAGGAGCTCGCGGACAAGCTCGTGGACGCGGGCGTGAAGATCATCTTCAACTACTCCGAGGCCCTGCTGCAGGTGCCGCCGGAGGTGACGGTCCATACTTCAAGCCCGGCCGTCGACCTGCTGTACGCGCTGTACTTCTACCTGACCTGAGCCCAGATGGATCTGAATGCGGCACGCGAGCTCTTCGAGGGCTCGCAGGACCTGACGGTGGGCATCGAGGAGGAGTGGGCGATCATCGACCCGCGGACGCTCGAGCTGGTGCCCAAGTACGAGGCGCTGCGGGCGGACGGGGACGAGGACGAGATCCTGCGGGACGCGATCAGCGGCGAGCTGATCTCGAGCGAGATCGAGATCCGGTCCGGGCGCGGGGAGGACGTGCAGCACGCGCTCAGGCTGCAGCACGAGGCGCGCCGGCGGCTGTTCGCGCTCGCCGACAAGCACGGCGTCGCGCTCGCCTCCACGGGCACGCACCCGCTGAGCGACTACCGCGACCAGCACATCATCGACACCGAGCACTACCGCCGCGTCCAGGACGGCCTGCAGTACGTCGCGCGCCGCAACAACACGTTCGCGCTGCAGGTGCACGTGGGCGTCAACGGGCCCGACCGCGCGATCGCCGCCTGCGACCGGCTACGCCCCGTCTTGCCGCTGCTGCTCGCGATCAGCGCGAACTCGCCGTTCGTGGACGGGATGGACTCCGGCCTGCACTCCGCGCGCACGCAGACGTTCACCAAGTCGTTCCCGCGCTGTGGCGTCCCGGACCCGTTCGGCAGCTGGGCGAACTGGCAGGACTACGTCGAGCTGCTGCTGCGCACGAACTCGATCGTCGAGTACACGCAGCTGTGGTGGTCGGTGCGCGCGCACCACTCCTACGGGACGATCGAGGTCAGGATCTGCGACGCGCAGACGACCGGGCCGGAGGCCGACGGCCTGATCGAGCTGATCGTGGCCTGCGTGGCGCAGGCGCTGCGTGAGATCGACGCCGGGGAGGTCCCGCCGCCGGTCCCGGGCCGCCTGATCGAGGAGAACATGTGGCGCGCGATCCGCTACGGACAGGACGGGCACCTGCTCGATCTCGAAGCCGACCGGATCGAGGAGTTCCCCGCCGCGGAAGCGGTTGATCGCCTGAGGGCCTGGACCGGCGTGGACGTCGCGTTGCCCGAGCTCAACGGCGCCCAGCGCCAGCGCCGCCTGATCGACGGCGGCGCCTCGCCCTACGAAGTCTTCAAGGTGTGCGTGGACGAGACGCGCGCGACCTATCCGTCCGAGGAGAAGATCGCATGACCCAGCCCCCGCCCCGGCAGGAGTTCACCGAGGAGGAGATCCGCCAGATCGAGGCGGAGATGGACAAGCTGCGCGTCGACGACGTGCTGCTGCAGACGCTCGTGACCCTGATCAACCTGGGCGCGCGCAAGGCCGGGCTGGCGACGCCGCCCGGTGAGGAGCCCCCGGCCCGGGACCTGCCCGAGACCAAGCAGGCGATCGACGGCGCCCGCGCGCTGTTCGCGCTGCTCGAGCCCAACCACGGCGAGCAGCTCGCGCCGATCAAGGATGCGCTGTCACGGCTGCAGATGGCCTACGTGCAGCTTTCCGGTGGCGCGCCGGAGGTTTCGGAGTCAGCGCCCGAACCGGACAAGCCGGAAGGTCCGGGCCCGGCCCAGTCCTCGGGCCGTCTCTGGGTGCCTGGCCAGTAGTTCCGCCGGGAACCCGGTGTAAACTCCCGCGCGCTTACACGGCGGCCCTGAAACGGGCCGTCGTTTCGCTTTTCCTGAGGAGAGAGGGGTTTTCGGTTTGTCCGATTTTCTGAGCGATTACGGCGCGTTGATCGCTGTGGTCTGCGCGCTGCTCGCCGTGGTGTACGGCGTGCTGACGACGCGATCGCTGCTGGCGCTCTCGCCCGGCAATGAGGTCATGCAGCGGCTGTCCGCGGCCGTGCAGGAGGGTGCGCAGGCCTACCTGCGGCGCCAGTACACGACGATCGCCATCGTCGGCGTGATCCTGTTCATCGCGCTCATCCCGCTGCAGGACATCTACGTCGCGGTCGGCTTCGCCATCGGTGGTCTCGCGTCCGCGGCGGCCGGCTTCATCGGCATGAACGTGTCCGTGCGCTCGAACGCGCGCGTGGCCGAGGCCGCGCGCGGCGGCATCTCGCCCGCGCTGGCGGTCGCGTTCCGCGGCGGCGCCGTCACCGGCATGCTCGTCGTCGGCCTGGCGCTGCTCGGCACGGCGGGCTACTACCTCATCCTCACCGAGCTCTTCGACCGTGATCCGAAGGAAGCCGTCTACGCGCTCGTCGGCCTCGGCTTCGGCGGCTCGCTGATCTCCGTCTTCGCCCGTCTGGGCGGCGGCATCTTCACCAAGGGCGCCGACGTCGGCGCCGACATCGTGGGCAAGATCGAGGCGGGCATCCCGGAGGACGACCCGCGCAACCCGGCCGTGATCGCCGACAACGTGGGTGACAACGTCGGCGACTGCGCCGGTATGGCCGCCGACCTGTTCGAGACCTACGCGGTGACCGCGGTGGCCGTGATGCTCCTCGGCGTCCTCACGTTCCAGGGCGAGGCCGTGGTGCTGTTCCCGCTCGTGATGGGCGGCGTCTCGATCATCGCGTCGATCATCGGCGCGTTCTTCGTGCGCACCTCGTCGGGCAACGTCGAGCGCGCGCTCTACCAGGGCACGATCGTCGCCGGCATCATCTCGGCGCTGCTGTTCATCCCGGTCACGAGCTGGATGATGGACGGCCTGGTCCCGACCGAGGACGGCGGCGCGCTGCCGTCGTGGACCGACATCTACTTCTGCGCGCTGATCGGCCTCGCCGTCACCGGCGCGCTGTTCGTCATCACCGACTACTACACGTCGACCCGGTTCGCCCCGGTGCGCTCGACGGCGAAGGCGTCGGAGACCGGGCACGCGACGAACATCATCCAGGGCCTGGCCCAGGGTCTGCAGGCCACCGCCGCCCCGGCGATCGTGATCGTGCTCGCGATCTGGGGCGCCGCGGAGTTCGCCGGCGTCTACGGCGTCGCCGTGGCCGTCATGGCGCAGCTCTCGCTCTGCGGCCTGATCGTCGCGCTCGACGCGTTCGGCCCGATCACCGACAACGCGGGCGGCATCGCCGAGATGGCGAACATGCCGGAGGAAGTCCGCAACGTGACGGACCCGCTGGACGCGGTCGGCAACACCACCAAGGCCGTCACCAAGGGCTACGCGATCGGTTCGGCCGCGCTCGCCGCGCTGGTGCTGTTCGCCGCGTTCAAGATCGAGTTGGAGGAGAAGGGCGGGGTCGTCGTCGAGTTCCTGCTCGATGACCCGTTCGTGCTCATGGGCCTGCTGATCGGCGGCATGATGGTGTGCCTGTTCGCTGCGCTCTCGATGGAGGCCGTCGGCCGTGCCGGCAGCGCCGTCGTCGAGGAGGTCCGTCGCCAGTTCCGCGAGAAGCCGGGCATCATGGACGGCACCGAGCAGCCCGAATACGGCCAGTGCGTGGACATCGTGACCCGCGCGGCGCAGCGCGAGATGATCATCCCGTCGCTGATCCCGATCGTCGTGACCGTGATCGTGGGCATCCTGTCGGTCGAGATGCTCGGCGGCCTGCTGATCGGCGTGATCGTCGTCGGCCTGTTCTTCGCCGTGATGATGACCTCGGGCGGCGGCGCGTGGGACAACGCGAAGAAGCTGATCGAGGACGGCGAGCACGGCGGCAAGGGCTCCATCGCGCATCAGGCGTCGGTCACCGGCGACACGGTGGGCGACCCGTTCAAGGACACGGCCGGCCCGGCCATCAACCCGATGATCAAGGTCGCGAACATCGTCGCGCTGCTGATCATCCCGCTGATCACCTGATCGTCTTCGGCCCCGTCGCTGTTGTGGCGGCGGGGCCGCACTTTACGTACGGATCTATGGCGCTCGAAGCGCCTCGTCCGTCGTGACGATGGTCGCGAACTCGCCGCTGAGGTTCGTCATCGTCGCGTGGGCGAGCTGGTCGGCGTTCAGGTCGCCGCGGTCGAACGTGTGCGTGGCGTCCAGGACGAACTGCACGTCGTAGCCGAGGTTCCCGGCCATGCGGGCGGTCGTCTCGCAGCAGTGGTTGGTCGTGATGCCGCAGATCGCGAGCCGCTGGATGCCGCGCTCCTGCAGCCATTGATGCAGGTCCGGCTCGCCGTAGAAGCACGAGTTCGTGTGCTTGGAGACGAGCACGTCGGGCTCGCCGGTGACCACCGGCTTGAACGCGTTGCCCGGATGGTCGGGCCGCAGCGGCGAGTGCTCCTCGGTCGAGTCGTGGCGGACGAACACGACCGGCCGGTCCTGCTCGCGCCAGTGCGCGAGGAGCCGTCCGATGTTGGCCTCGCAGTCGGGGTTGTTGCGCGGCCCCCAGTAACCCTCGTCGTCGAATCCCTGCTGCACGTCCACCACGAGCAACGCGGCCTGATTGTTCGGCGTCATACGGACATGTTGCCCGGCCCGTTGCCCTCCTGGCCCTTTCGGTTGACGCCACGGACATGTACGGTCGGCCCAACGTGGCGGAGGCGGCCGAGCGTGAACCCCAGGTAGAGCCCGCGGCCCCGGCGTCCCCGGGCGGCACCGCGGCCTTCGCATCCGCCACCTCGGACCTCGCGGGCGCCGGCCAGTCGCGCCCGCCGCTGTCCCGCGGCACCGTGATGCGCCTCCAGGGCAGCGCCGGCAACGCGGCCGTGAACGACTTGATCGCGGGCCGCCGCAGCGACTCCGCGGTCCGCACGGTGACCGTCCCCACCTCCGACGACGCCGTCCTGATGCGCGCGATCGTCGCCCGCGCGCCGGTCACCACCGAAGACCGCCCGATCGTCGATGAGCAACGCGATGCCGACGCCGCCGCGGCCGGCGAGGCCGCCGCCAAGACGGGCGAGGCTCCGAACGCGAAGAAGACGAGCGGCGCGGGCGCGGACGCGACGAGCGACTCGGCGCCGGCCGGGGGCGCCGGCGCGACGAGCGAGGCTGCTCCGGGCGGCCCCGGTGCGGGGACGACGAGCGACGTCGCCACGGCCGGCGCGGGGTCTGGCGCTGGCGCACCGGTCGGCGCGACGGACGTGCTGGCCGCGGGCCTCGCGGGCGCGACGGGAGCGACCGGTGGTGGTGGCGCGCCGGTCGGTGCGACGGACGTGCTGGCCGCGGGCTTCGCGGGCGCGACGGGCGCGACCAGCGGTGGCGGCGCGCCGGTCGGTGCGACCGACGTGTTGGCGGCCGGCCTCGCGGGTGCGAAGGGAGCGACCGGCGGTGGGGGCGCGCCGGTCGGCGCGACCGACGTGTTGGCGGCCGGCCTCGCCGGCGCCACGGGCGCGACGGCCGCGCCGGGTGCCGACACGGCCGGGGCCGACGGTGCAGGCACCAGCGCCGCGTCGACGGCCACGACCGGTTCCGACGCGGTGTCGGCGGCGACGGATGCGGCGAACGCGGCGGCGAGTCGCGCAGCACCGGGGCCGACCACCCCCGGTTCCGGGGCCGCGAGTGCGGTGTCGGCGGCGACCGAGGCGGCGAACGCGGCCGTGAGCGGCGCCGGCACGGCGACAGGTTCGGCGAGCGCTGGTCTCGGTGCGGGCGCGATGTCGGCGGCCACTCAGGCCGCGAACGCGGCTGTGGGTGGCGCGACCACGCGCCCGGCGACGGCCGGTGCTGGCGCGACGGGCGGGACGGGCGCGGTGTCGGCCGCGACTGAGGCGGCGAACGCCGCCGTCGGGAGCGCCGGTGCGACGGCCGGTCCCGCGACCGCGGGGTCCAGCCCGGCGACGGGCGCGACGGGCGCGGTGTCGGCCGCCACGGACGCGGCCACCGCAGCCGTCGGGGCCACGCCCGTGCCGGGTGCGGCTGCGAGTCCCGGCGCCGCTGCGGCGGTGCCGCCGGGCGCGGCCGCGCTACCGGCCGTGCCAGGCGCCGCGGGCCCCGACGCGGCGGGGACGGCCGTGGCTCCCGGTGGTGGTCCGGCCGGGCCTGGGCTCGAAGCGCCGGCCGGGGCGGCGGGCGTCGGCGACATCGCCGGGCTTGCGGCGTCGGCCGGTGGCGCGGCGGCCGCGCCCCTCTCCGTGCTCGGCGCGCCCGGCGCGATCGCGGGCGCGATGGGTGGGGTGGCGGCGGCCGTCACGGGCGGGCTGAACGCGGCGGCCCCCGCCGCACCGGCTGGGCCCGCGGCGGCGCCCGCCGGCGGCACGCCCGACGTCGGCGCCGAGGCCGCCGGAGGCGAAGGCGAAGCCGGAGCGGCGAAGGAAGGGCCGTCCGAGGAGGAACTCGCCGAGATCGAGACGCAGCTGGCCGCCGGGCCGCAGCGCGAGGAGGAGCCCGAGCCGGCTCCCGCGCCCGCGTCCACGACGTTCGAGCTGCCGGAGCCCGAGACGGCCGACACCGCGGAGCCGGCGGACCCGGAGGCGGCGGAGCCCGATCCGGGGCCCGAGCCGGCCGAGGACGCGGCGGTCTCGCCCGCGATGGCTCCCGACGCGCCGATGGACGAGGCGGCCCCCGCGGCGGTCGCTGCGCCGGAGGTCGAGGCCGGTCCGGCGCCCGCGGAAGCACTGGCGCCGACGCCGGAGCCCACCACGGAGCCCGAGGACGCCGGCGGCGGCGAGACGTTCATCGCCCGCGCGCCCGCGACGGAGCTCCTCGCGCCGCCCACGGAGGATCTGACCGCCGAGCCCGAAGAGGAGCCCGCGCAGGACCCGTCCGCGATCTCGGCCGACGCGCAGGGCGAGCTCGAGGCGCTCGGCGCGAGCGGCGGCGGCGAGTACGCCGGCGGTGGCGGCGGTGGGGGAGGCGGCGGCGCCGTCGAGGCCGAACCCGAGGCGCCCGCGCCCGACGTGAGCAACGCGGACCCGGCCGCGGCGGTCTCCACGGCGGCGTCGCTCAAGCCCGCGCAGATGCTCGAGACGCTGGGCGGCGCCGAGAAGGCCGCCGCCAACCACGTCACCAAGGAGCAGGAGAAGCTCGCGGCGCAGCCGCCCGAGATCGAGGCCGGCGGCGGCGCGGACGGCCCGGCCGCCGACGAGAAGCACGCCAGCACGCCGCCCAGCCGCCCGACCACCACCAAAGCGGCCGCGAAGAGCGGTGGCGAGCCCGAGAAGCCGGCGCCGACGCCCGCGCCGCCACCAAAGGCCCCGCTGCCGCCCGGCCCGGCGCTCACCCCCGATCCCAAGGGCAACGTCTCCGAGGGCGACGGGGCCAAGATCAAGGCCGCGATCGACGCGTTGCCCACGTCCGACGGCGCCGTCGCGGTCCCGGCGATCTCTACGCCCAAGCTCCAGCTCACGGGCGCCGCCGACCCCGCGCAGATGGGCGAGCAGAAGGCGCACCTGGACGAGACGGTCGCCAAGACCAGCGCGCAGGGCGTCAAGGAGGCCGCCGAGCCCGCCGGCGAGAACGATCTCGCGCCCACGACCAAGCCCGAGAAGATCAAGGCCGAGATCCCCGCGGGCGGCGCACAGGCCGCGCCCGGCGCCGCCGGCCCCGGCGCAGACGACGAGACCGCGAGCATCGTCGCCGACCAGGAATCCGGCCCGCAGCTCAAGGCCGCCGCGTCCCAGGCCGCCGCACAGATCGGCGCCGAGAAACAACAGCACGCGCAGAAGGCCGCCCAGACCAAGGCCGCGGCCGTCGAAGAGGCGCAGGCCGAGGAGGCCAAGGGCAAGGCCGACCAGATCGCCGAGCACGCCGCGGCCAAGGCCGGCGTCTCACAGGCCCGCAGCGACTGGACCGGCGAGCAGAAGCAGCTCGCCGACGCGGCCCGCACCGAGGCCACCGGGGCGGTCGGCGAGGCCCAGACCGCCATCCAGACCGAGAAGGGCAAAGCCGAGCAAGAAGCGGTCAAGCACGTCGAGGCCGGCCGCAAGGAAGCCGAGGACGCCAAGCGCAAGGGCGACGAGGAAGCCAAGCGCGAGAAGGACAAGGCCAAGGAGGAATCCGGCGGCGGCGGGTTCTTCGGCTGGGTGGCGTCCAAGGCCAAGGCGCTCTACGACAAGGTCAAGGACGGCATCACCGCGGTCTTCAACAAGGTCCGCAGCGCGATCACCACGGCCATCAACAAGGCCAAGGAGCTCGCGCACAGCGTCATCGACCGCGCCGTCAAGTTCGTCGCCGACAAGGTGAAGGCCGTCGCCGGCAAGCTGCTCGCGATCGGCGACAAGCTGATCCCGGGCTTCGCCGCGGCGCGCCAGAAGTTCGGCAAGTGGATCAAGGACCGCGTCAAGCAGGCCGTTCAGGCGCTCAACCGCATCGTGACCGCCGTCAAGGACGGCATCCGCAAGGTCATGACCGCGGTCGGCAACGCGCTCAAGCAGGGCCTGGACCTGCTCAAGAAGGGCATCAGCGCCGCGATCGACGCGGTCAAGAACGTCGTCAAGGCCGCGATCGAGAAGGCCAAGGCCGCGATCGCCGCGCTCGGCCAGTTCGCGGCGATCATCAAGGACATCGCGTCCAACCCCGGCCAGTGGCTGAGCAACCTTGGCGCGGCCGTGATGGACGGCATCAAGAACCACCTGTGGAAGGCGCTCAAGACCGCCATCCAGAGCTGGTTCAACGAGAAGCTGGAATCGCTGCTCGGCCTCGGCAAGAGCGTCATGGGCCTGCTCACCAAGGGCGGGATCACCATGGCCCAGGTCGGCAAGATGGCGTTCGAGGCGCTGAAGGCCGCGATCCCGCCGGCGCTGATCATGATCCTCGTCGAGCGCCTCGTCTCGATGATCGTCCCCGCCGCCGGCGCCGTGATGGCCGTCGTCCAGGGTCTGATGGCGGCCTGGGGCGCGATCCAGAAGATCCTCGCCGCGATCGACCGCTTCATCGCCTTCCTGAAGGCCGTCAAGTCCGGCAACGCCGGCCCGGCGTTCGCCAACGCGCTCGCGGCCGCCGCCGTCGCGGTGATCGAGTTCGTCTCCCAGTTCCTGCTGCGCAAGATCGCCGGCGCCGCGAGCAAGGTCGCGGGCAAGATCAAGGCCATCGCCCAGAAGATCGGCAAGAAGCTGATGGCGGCGATGAAGAAGGTCGGCAAGAAGATCAAGCGCGGCGCCACCCGGCTCAAGGACAAGGTCTTCGGCAAGCGCAACAAGAAGACGAAGACCGACAAGGACGGCAAGAAGAATCAAGAGACCAAGGAGGACAAGCAGAAGAAGCTCGACGACGCCGTGGCCAAGATCCGGCCCAAGATCATGGCCCTCGTCGCCAAGAAGGCCTCCAGCCTGCGGATGAAGGCGCAGCTGCTCTACTGGCGCGTCGCGAACAAGCTCTCGCGCCTGTGGGTCGAGCAGAAGGGCGAGTACATCGGCGTCAAGGCGCAGGTGAACCCGGTCAAGGACGTGGTGGAGAAGATCTTCGCCGACCCGGCCGACCTGCACGCGATGCTCCTGCGCATCGGCGAGAAGCTCAAGAACAATCCACAGGTCACCGCCGAGATCAGGAAGATCAAGGCCGCTCGCGCCCGCCGCAGGAACAACCCCGACATGAAGCCGCGGGACGCCCAGTCTCCCGCGGCCGAAGCCGCGGCGATCAGCGGGAAGGCCCAACGCGAACCCAAGACGGGCGAGCACGTGATGATGGGCGACCAGGACGTCAACGAAGGCCAGAGCTACACGTCCATGCCCGGCCACATCAAGACCTACGGGCTGGGCAAGGGGCACTACAACCCCGCGATCACCGGCATCCTGGCCGACATGGAGGAGTCCGGGCTCTCACCCGAGGTGATCCGCAGGGGCATCCACAACGTCCTGCAGAACAAGCCCATCGGCCCCGGGTTCGCCGACCATCCGAAGGCTGCCAGCCAGGCCGCCGCGATCGCCCGGCTCATGTTCGTCGTCGAGCCCGGGCGCAACTCGGCCGCGTTCGCGACGAGTTACATGGCGTGGGAGTCGGCCGGGGAGGGCGGCGCGCCGCTCAAGGACGTCGTCACCAAGCTCAACCCGATGGCGCCCAAGGGGTCGGTGGCGGACGCACGCAACTCCCTGGTGCCGCCGGAGCAGCTCAGCGACCTCGAGCAGGACAACGTCGAAGCGCTGTATCGCAGGGAGATGCTGACGGTCGTCACCTACCTCGAGAGCCTGATGCGCGCGGAGAAGCCGATGTTCACGACCGACGCCGAGTGCAAGGTGTTCGTCGAGAAGAAGCTCGAGAAGCACCTGCTGTCAAAGTTGAAGGCGTTGCTGCTCTAACGCGAGAGGGGACACGCGATGCCGGAACACGGGGACACCATTCGCCTGGTCCCGAAGGACCAGGACTCCTACGACGAGACCATGGCCGTCGTCGAGGAGCACGGCTGGGAGGAGGCTTCCGCGGGCCAGGGGGCGACCGCCGCGTGGACCGTGCCCGACGAGGACGCGAAGGTGCGCTTCATCGAGGACGGAGGGACCGCGGTGGAGTACTTCGAGGTCGAGGGCCCCGGCCGAGCGGCCGCCGCCAAGCAGCTCCAAGCCAAGATCGAGATGCTCGAGCCGTCGGAGTTCCGGGCGCACCTGGATCAGTTCGACGACGACGTGGACGCCCAACGCCTGGCGCTGTTCACGGTCGCGACCGCAGCGCCGGAGAAGAGCGACGCCAAGGTCGTCAAGCTCCTCGTCGAGTACCTCTCGCACGAGGATTCGCTGATTCGCCGGACGGCGATGATCGCCATGGGCATCACGCGCTGGAAGGACTTCATCCCGCCGCTCGAGCAGGTCCGCGACGAGGACCCGGACGAGCAGATCCGCAAGCGCGCCGAGAACGCCATCGAAGCGCTGAGCAAGGCGTAACCTCGCGTCAATGGGTGTCAACACCCATCGTCCCTAGAATCGCCCGCGCTCTATGGCAAGACGCCGGCTGGAAGGACTGGAACGGGTCCTGGGGGTCAACGCCCTCTTCTCGACCGCTTACGGGAACGTCGGCTCCTCCATCTACTACGCGCTCGGCCTCGTGGCCGCGCTGGCGCTCGGCCTGACGCCGATCGTCTTCCTGATCACCGGCATCTTCTTCCTGTGCACGGCCGCCACCTACGCGGAGGCGACCGCGATGTACCCGGAGGCGGGCGGCTCCTCCAGCTTCGCCCGCCGCGCGTTCAACGAGTTCTGGTCGTTCTTCGCCGCCTGGGGCCAGATGCTCAACTACGTGGTGACGGTCGCGATCTCCGCGTTCTTCGTCCCGCACTACATCGGCAGCGCGTTCGGGTGGGAGGCGCTGCGGCACTCGCCGGGGGACATCATCGCGGGCGCGGTGATCATCGCGCTGCTGGCGGGGATCAACGTCGTCGGCGTCAAGGAGTCCGCGGGCCTGAACATCGCGCTCGCGGTCGTGGACTTCCTCACGCAGGTGCTGCTGGTGATCGTCGGCGCGGTGCTCGTGCTGGGCGCGGACCCGGGGCAGCTGGTCGACAATGTCGAGCTCGGCGTGGCGCCGACCTGGAAGGACTTCATCCTCGCGATCCCGATCGGGATGATCGCCTACACGGGCATCGAGACGATCTCGAACATGGCCGAGGAGGCGCGCGACGAGGTCAGGACGATCCCGGCGGCGATCAAACGCGTCGCGATCGCCGTGTTCGCCATCTACTTCACGCTGCCCGCCGTGGCGCTCGTCGCGCTGCCGGTGCAGCGCGGGGAGGACGGCGAGTACTTCACGCTGCTCGGCCTCTCCGAGGAGGAGGGTGGCTACGCGGGAGACCCGATCGCGGGCGTGGTCGCGAACCTCAACCTGGGCGCGTTCCAGACGCCGGCGGAGATCTACGTCGGCGTGCTCGCCGCCACGATCCTGTTCCTGGCCACCAACGCGGGCCTGATCGGCGTGTCCCGGCTCGTGTACTCGATGGGCATCCACCGCCAGCTGCCGGATCGATTGCGCCAGCTGCACCCGAAGTACCGCACGCCGTGGATCGGGATCCTGCTCTTCGGCTTTCTCGCAATCCTGATCACGCTCCCGGGCCAGGCCGGCTTTCTGGGCAACCTGTACGCGTTCGGCGCGATGCTGTCGTTCACGATCGCGCACTCGGCGATCATCCGGCTGCGGGTTTCGCGCCCCGATCTGCCGCGCCCGTACCGCGCGCCCGGCAACTTCACGTTCCGCGGGCACGACCTGCCGGTGTTCGCGTTCATCGGTGGGTTCGGGACCTTCGCGGCGCTGGTGGTCACGATCGCGCTGCACCCGGACGTGGCGATCACCGGCGTGGCCTGGCTCACGCTCGGCGTGCTCGTCTTCCTCTTCTACCGGCGCGCGCAGGGCCTGGACCTCACCTCCACGCACAAGGTCGCGATCCCGCAGCCCGTGGTGGATCACGAGGCCGAGTACGACTCGGTGCTCGTGCCGCTGAGCGACGGCTACAACGAGACCGTGATCGCCACCGCGGCCAAGCTCGCCGCCCGCAAGCGGCGCGGGATCCACGTGCTCGCGCTGGTCACCGTCCCGAGCGCGCTGAAGATCGACGCGCCGATGCCCGAGGCGGTCGCGGCCGCCGAGTCGGTGATCGAGCAGGCCCGGCTGCAGGCGGGCGCGCGCGTGTCGGGCCACGTGGAGCGGGTGCGTTCGGGCCAGGCGGGCCGGCGCATCATCGAGGAGGCGACGGACATGCGCGCCGCCGCGATCGTGATGCCGCTGCCGCGGCGCATCAACGGCGCGTCGATCTTCGGCAAGACGCTGGAGACGGTGTTGGCGGAGCGGCCGTGCCGGGTGATCATCGAGTCCGCGCCGGCGGATCACCGGCACCAGGAGATGATCCTGTGAAGCTGCTGCGTGGGTACATCCTTCCGGCACTGATGATCTTGATCGGCGTGGGGCTTATCGTACGGACGTTTTTGAGTGATGGTGGGCCGATCGCGATCGGCGTGATCCTCGGCGTGCTGTTCATCGCCGCCGGCGCGGGGCGGATCTACGTGGAGCGTTCGCTGCGGTGAAGCCGCTCAAGAAGCAACTCGGCTCCCCGGCGCTGTTCGGGATCGTCCAGGGCTTCATCGCCGCTTCGATCTACTTCTCCACCGGGCTGGTGGCGGAGCGAGCGCTCGGGCTCACGTGGGCGGTGTTCCTGGCCGGCGGCCTGCTGTTCGCGGTGATCGTGCCGGTGTACGTCGAGGGCGCCTCGCTGCACCAGGAGCGCGGCGGCGCGACCGTCATCGCCCGCTACGGGTTCAACGAGCTCGTGTCGTTCGTCGCGGGCTGGGCGATCTGCCTGGACTACCTGATCCTGGTGGCGCTGTGCGCGTTCGCGTCGACGGACTACCTCGGCCTGTTCTGGGGCGAGTTCAACTCCGGCCTGACCGAGTTTCTGATCGGCACGGCGATCGTGCTGTTCGTGGCCTTCCTGGCCATCCGGGGCGGCGGGCCGCGGCGTTTCGAGCGCGTGGCGGTGCTCGTGCTCGGCGATCTGCTGCTGCAGGTGCTGGTCGTCGTGCTCGGGCTGGCGCTGCTGTTCGAGCCCGACGTGCTGCTGAATCCCGCCTCGGTCGCGGGTACGCCGTCGCTGGAGAACCTGGTGTTCGCGTTCCCGCTCGTGCTGGTGGCCTTCAGCGGCATCGACGCCTCCTCCGGGCTGTCCGGGCAGGTGAGAATCGGCCGGGCCGGGCTGCGGCGGCTGATCGGCGTGCGGCTGCTGGCCGCGCTGGTCCCGTACCTCGGGATCGCGCTGATCGCCTCGTCCGTGTTGCCGCCGACCGGCTCGCGCTGGATCGAGGCGCCGCTGCTCGGGGTGGCGGACGGGTTCTCGCAGGCGTGGATCCGGGAGCCGTTGCAGGTGCTGATCGCGGTCTCGGCGGTCGTCATCTTCGTCAGCGCCGCCCAGGCCGCGATGCTCGGGCTGTCGCGGCTGGGGTACGCGCTGTCGGTCAACCGGCAGATCCCGTCCGCGTTCGGCTCGCTGCACCCGACGCGCGCGACGCCCGTCGGGATCATCGGCTTCGGCGCCGTGGCCGCGATCGTGCTGCTGGTCCCGGCCGACATGGAGTTCCTGGCCGCGATCTGCGCGTTCGGGGCGACGATCGCCTTCGCCATCGTGGGCGCGTCCGTGATCCGGCTGCGCTGGCGCGAGCCGGCGCGCGACCGCCCGTACAAGATGCCGTTGAACGTACGGATGCGCGGCGCAGAGCTGCCGGTCCCGGCTGTCCTGTGCGTGGCGATGTCTCTCGTGGCGTTTCTGGCGCTGCTCGTCGAGCACGGCGCGGCGCGCTGGGTCGGGGTGGTGTGGATGGTCGCCGGCGTGTCGCTGTACCTCGGTTACCGGCTTTCGCAGGGCAAGGACGTCTTCAAGCGCGTGACGGTGCCCGAGGCGGCGCTGACCCGGCGCGCCGCGGAGGTGGAGTTCGGCTCGATCCTCGTGCCGGTCCTCGGCACGCCGCTGGACGACGACATCATGCAGACGGCGGGCCGGCTCGCGGCCGAGGAGCGCGACGAGGACGACGAGGGCGCCGTGATCGAGGCGATCTGGGTGTTCGAGGTGCCGCTGACGCTGCCGCTCGACGCGCGGGTGCCGGACGAGGAGCTCAAGCGCGCCCGCGCGGCCCTCGCGCGGGCGAAGGCCGTGGGTGAAGAGTACGAGGGCGTCGAGGTGCAGACGGCGGTCGTGCGCTCGCGCAAGGCGGGGCAGGCGATCGTGCGTGAGGCCAAGCGCCGCGGCGTGGAAGCGGTCGTGCTCGCCGCGGAGGAGCCGACCCGCGTCGGCGGCGGGCTGCGCCTGGGCGGCAAGCCGGGGCTGCACGACACGAGCGTGGGGGAGACGACCCGCTACGTGATCAACAAGGCGACCTGCCGCGTCATCCTCACGGCGCCGCCCGCGGGCAGGACGCTCGACCCGATGGATCCGCTTCCAGCGGACGCTCCGGTTCCGCTCGGGCACGCCGACCCGGCCGGACGCTAGGGTTCCAGCTGTGTTCGTACTCGTCGTTGGAGCGGGGCGCGTCGGGGCAGCGTTGGCCACGTCGGCGCTGGGCCGCGGCCACACCGTGTCCGTCCTGGATGAGGACCCGCTGTCGCACGAGCGGCTGGACGTCGAGCTCGGCTCGTCCTGGGAAGAAGCGGGCGGGCGCTTCACCATCGGCACCGCGCTGGAGATCGACGCCCTGATCGAGGCCGGGGTCGAGGAGGCCGACGTGTTCATCGCCTCCACCAACGGCGACAACACGAACCTGGTGGTCGCGCAGATCGCGCAGCGCAAGTTCAACGTCGAGCGCGTGATCGCGCGCGTGCTGGACCCGCGCCGTGCCGCCTGGTACGCCGAGCAGGGCCTGCAGACCATCTGCCCGACCCAGATCGCGATCGAACAGCTGCAGCAGGCGGCGCTCGGCGAGGTCGTCTGATGGACGAGGGCCTCTACGTCATCATCGCGGGCGCCGGCAAGGTCGGCTGGAACCTCGCGCGCGAGCTGCTCGAGAAGGGCCACGAGGTCACCTGCATCGAGCAGGACCGCCGCCGCTATCTGACCGTCGAGCAGGAGCTCGAGCACGCCGTCCAGTACGGCGACGCCACCGAGCTGTGGGTCCTGGAGCGCGCGGGCATCCAGCGCGCCGACCTGGTGGTCGCCGTGACCGGCGACGACGAGGACAACCTGCTGATCTGCCAGGTGGCCAAGGAGAAGTACCTGTGCGAGCGGATCATCGCCCGGGTGAACAACCCGCGGAACCTCGAGCACTTCAAGCTGCTCGGCATCCAGCCCGCGGTGTCCGCCACCGACCTGATCCTGCGCCTGATCGAACACGAGGTCCCGCGCTACGGGCTCGTCCACCTGCTCGATCTGCCGGAGGAGCGCCTCGAGATCATCGAGCTCGTGGTCTCCGACACCGCGCCCGCCGCCGGTCGTGCGATCGCTGACATCGGGCTCCCGGACGGCGCACTCGTTATTTCGGTGCTTCGCGGCGGCTCGGGCTTCGTGCCCAAGGCAGACACGGTGGTTGAGGCGGGCGACGAGGTCCTCGTCGTCCTCGACCCGGGCATCGAGCGTGACATCACCGCCCAGTTCGTGGGCGACAACGGTCACGCGTAAGGCTCCGTTCCCGTACCATTGCCAGCAAGACGGCCTCGCCGCCGCAAGTGAGCTCCAACCCCGAGCTCGGCCTGCGAACAAAGGGCACCCCTCCGCCCTGGGCCCAGTAGGCATCGCGGCGCGAGCGGCAAG
Source organism: Solirubrobacter deserti (assembly GCF_003344625.1). GTDB lineage: Bacteria > Actinomycetota > Thermoleophilia > Solirubrobacterales > Solirubrobacteraceae > Solirubrobacter > Solirubrobacter deserti. Next base: position 661,131 of record NZ_QPKJ02000002.1, read on the forward strand.
CGACCCGCCCCACCCGGGGCGGGTCGCCCCGCCGAACTGCGCCGTCTACGCGGAGTGCCGCTGGAAGGCGATGGAGCTGTGATCGTCGACCGGCCGCGCCTGCCGCGGCTCGGGCGGCTCGCCGAGCAGCAGCCAGCCGCCGTCCGGGCGACGTTCGACCTCTCCGCGCGCGATCAACTGTCCCAGGGCCGTCGTGACCGACGGGCGGCGGGCGCCGACCATGCCGGCCAGCGTGCGATGCGGGAGCCGCAGCGAGACCACCACGCCGCCGGGAGCGACGCGGCCCCAGCGCTCGGCCAGGCACCACAGCAGCGCGAGGAGACGGTCGTCGACCCGGGTCAGATGGGCGATCGCCTGCATGACGACCAGCCGCTCGGCGCGGCGGGCGGCGCGTTCGACCAGCGAGGCAAAGATTTCGGGCCACTGGGCGGCGCGGACGGCCAGGGCCTGGTCGATCACGGCCAGGCGGACCGTGCTGAGCGCGCTCCACTCGACGCTGCGGGGCAGCAGGACCTCGGCGTCCCGGTCGTCCCAGGCACGCAAGAGATCGCCCGGGCCGAGCAGCTCGGCGCACGGGTGGTCGCCCACGATGGCCTCACGCACGAGCAGGCCGTCGAGGACGAGCAGCCCGATCGGATTCGTCCCGCCGGCCAACGCGCGGGCGGGCGACCACGGCCCCCGAGGCACGTCGATCGAGCGCGCGAACAAGCGCTGGCTGACTTCGCGCACACGGCGCGGATCCAGGCCTCGAGCGAGCTCGGGGTCTGCCTCCAAGAGCTGAACTGAGCCGTTCCCGGCGTCTGGCATGCGAACGGAAGTCCTGTCGATCGCGCGGAGGCGGCTGCCCCCGCTAGGCCGAGCTTCAATGTAGCGCTGAGAATACCTGGGTGGAAGGCTTCAGAACCGGTCGGTCCGCCTATTTCGTGTTCGTGGTTCCTATACTGCTCCCCGCAACCCGTTGCCGGGTGGTGTAATTGGCAACACGCCAGATTCTGGCTCTGGTATTTGGGGTTCGAGTCCCTGCCCGGCAGCTTCTCGCGATGTGTTCACGGCTCGAACCCGTGAACACATCGCGCAGAATCGCTCGTCCGGCTACGGTGCCGCTCAGTGCTTCTGAGCATTTCCACCACGCACCGGCCCGCGACCGATCTGGGCTTTCTGTTGCACAAGCACCCCGACCGGGTGCAGGCCTTCCGGCTCCCGTTCGGGACCGCGCACGTCCTCTATCCCGAGGCGACCGACACCCGCTGCACGGCCACGCTGCTGCTCGAGATCGACCCGGTCGGGCTCACCCGCCGCGGCGGCCGCGGCGCCTTCGCGCTCGCCGAGTACGTCAACGACCGGCCGTACGTGGCGTCGTCGCTGCTCAGCGTCGCGCTGGTCACCGTCTTCAAGACCGCGATGGAAGGCCGCACGCCCGCGCTCGCCCAGACCGAGATCCCGCTCGCGGCCGAGCTGCCCGCCGTGCCCGCGCGCGGCGGGGAGGAACTCGTCGGCAGGCTGTTCGAGCCGCTCGGCTACGAGGTCACCGTCACGGACATCGGCAGCGGCCGCCACGTCGGACTCAGGCTGGCCGCGACCACCCGGCTCTCGGCGCTGCTCACCCACCTGTACGTGCTGCTCCCCGTGCTCGACGACGAGAAGCACTACTGGGTCGACAAGGCCGAGATCGAGAAGCTGCTGCGCCGCGGTGAGGGCTGGCTGAACACGCACCCGGAGCGGGAGCTGATCACGCGCCGCTACCTCAAGCACGAGCGCCGGCTCGTGAACCCCGCGCTCGCCGCGCTGGGCGAGCAGCAGCCTGAAGACGAGCAACGGGAAGCGGCGCTCGAGCGCCCGGTCTCGCTCAAGGACCAGCGGCTCGGCACGGTCCAGGCCGTGCTGCGCGAGACGGGCGCGACGAGCGTGATCGACCTCGGCTGCGGGTCGGGCGCGCTGCTCGAGCGCCTCACCAAGGATGGCTACCGCGTCCTGGCCGGCGCCGACGTGTCCGCGCGGGCGCTCGAGCACGCGCAGCGGCGCGTCGGCTCCGCGCGGCTGTTCCACAGCCCGCTGACCTACCGCGACAAGCGCTTGCGCAACTACGACGCCGCCACGCTGGTCGAGGTGATCGAGCACTTCGACCCGCCGCGTCTGCGCGCGCTCGAGCAGAACGTGTTCGGCTCCGCGCAGCCTCGCACGGTGATCGTCACCACGCCCAACGCCGAGTACAACCGCCTGTGGCCGAGTCTGGAGGGCTTCCGGCACCCCGACCACCGCTTCGAGTTCACGCGGGCGGAGTTCGCCGCCTGGGCGACCCGGATCGAAGCCGAATACGGCTACCGAGTCCGCTTCGTCCCGGTCGGGCCGGAGGACGCTGAAGCCGGCCCGCCCACGCAGATGGCGGTGTTCACCCGATGAAGATCACGCTCGGCGATCCCTGCCTGGTCGTGCTGATCGGCGCCTCCGGCTCCGGCAAGAGCACGTTCGCGGAGCGCCACTTCCTGCCGACCGAGACCGTCAGCAGCGACGCCTGCCGCGCGCTGGTGGCCGACGACCCCAACGCCCAGGACGCCACCGAGGACGCATTCGCGGTCCTGCACGAGATCACCTCGCGCCGGCTCGCACGCGGCCGCCTCACCGTCATCGACGCCACCAACGTCCAGCGCGAGGCGCGCGAGCCGCTCGTGCGGATCGCCCGCGAGCACGACCTGTTCGCGGCCGCGATCGTGATCGACACGCCCGAGGCCACCTGCCAGGCGCGCAACGCCACGCGCCCGGACCGCGACTTCGGCGAGCACGTCATCCGCCGCCAGGCGCGCGACCTGCGCCGGTCGCTCAAGTTCCTTCAGAAGGAGGGCTTCCGCTTCGCGCACACCGTCCGGCCCGGTGACGAGATCGAGATCGTCCGCGAGCCGCTGTGGGCCAACCGCGCACACGAGGCGGGTCCGTTCGACATCGTCGGCGACGTCCACGGCTGCCACGAAGAGCTCAGCACGCTCCTCGACCGGCTCGGCTACACCGAAGCCGGGCACCCTGAAGGCCGGCGCCTGGTCTTCGTCGGCGACTACGTGGACCGTGGCCCCGACACGCCGAACGTCCTGCGCACCGTCATGCGCCTGCAGGCCGCCGGCCACGCGATCGCGCTGCCCGGCAACCACGACGTCAAGCTCCTGCGCAAGCTCAACGGCCGCGACGTGCAGGTCACCCACGGTCTCGCCGAATCACTGGAGCAGCTGGAGGCGGACCCGGTCGACGGCGCCGCCGACTTCCTCAAGGACCTCACCAGCCACGTCGTGCTCGACGGCGGCCGGCTGGTCGTCGCCCATGCGGGCATGCCCGAGCGCTACCAGGGCCGCAGCTCCCGCCGCGTGCGCGAGTTCGCCCTCTATGGCGAGACGACGGGGGAGACGGACGAGTTCGGCCTGCCCGTCCGCGGCGACTGGGCGGCGGACTATCGCGGCCGCGCGACCGTCGTCTACGGCCATACCCCGGTCGCCGAGCCCGGCTGGGTCAACAACACGATCAACATCGACACGGGCTGCGTGTTCGGCGGCGCGCTGACCGCGCTCCGATGGCCCGAGCGCGAGCTCGTCAGCGTGCCCGCCACCCGCGAGCACTATGCGCCCGCCAAGCCGCTGCGCGCGCTCGAGGAGCGCCCCGACCGCCTGCTCGACGTCGAGGACATCGCCGGCAAGCGCTTCGTCCAGACGCGGTTCGCCCGCACCGTCACGATCCGGGAGGAGCTCGCGGCGGGCGCGATGGAGGTGATGAGCCGCTTCGCCGTCGACCCGCGCTGGCTCGTCTACCTGCCCCCGACGATGGCGCCCACGGCCACCAGCCAGCGCGAGGACGCGCTCGAGCACCCGGCGGAGGCGTTCGCCGAGTATCGCGCCGAGGGCGTCGGCCACGTGGTGTGCGAGGAGAAGCACATGGGCTCGCGCGCGATCGCGGTCGTGTGCCGCGACGAGGCGACCGCGGCCACGCGCTTCGGAGCCGAGGGCACCGGCGCGCTCTACACGCGCACGGGCCGCCCGTTCCTCGACGACGCCGAGCCCGCGCTCGCCCGCATCCGCGAGGCCGCCACCGCCGCGAACCTGTGGGAGACGCTCGAGTCCGACTGGGTCGTGCTCGACTGCGAGCTGCTGCCGTGGTCGGCCAAGGCGCAGCAGCTGATCGACCGCCAGTACGCGCCGGTCGGCGCCGCGGGCACCGCCGCCCTGGAGGCGAGCGTCGCCGTGCTCGAAACCGCGGCGCGGCGGGTCGACGTCGGCGCGCTGCTCGAGCGCACCCGCGAGCGAGCCCGTCGGGTCGCGGGCTACGTGCACGCCTACCAGCACTACAACTGGCCCGTCTCCGGGCTGGAGGACCTGCGCCTCGCGCCGTTCCACGTCCTCGCCACCGAATCGGGGGCGTGCTTCGACCGCGACCACGCCTGGCACCTGGAGCACTGCGACGCGCTCGCGGCGGCCGACCCCGAGTGGATCCGCCGCACGGACCGCCGCTTCGTCGACCTCACCGGCTCGGACGCCGAAGCCACCGCGTGGTGGGAGGAGCTCACGGCCGGTGGCGGCGAGGGCATGGTCGTCAAGCCGCTCGCGTTCACCACACGCGGCCGCCGCGGATTCGCGCAGCCCGGCATCAAGGTCCGCGGCCGCGAGTACCTGCGGATCATCTACGGGCCGGAGTACGACGCGCCGGACCAGATCGCCCGCCTACGCAGCCGCGCGCTGGGCCGCAAGCGCGGCCTCGCCGGGCGCGAGTTCGCGCTCGGCGTCGAGGCGCTCGAGCGGTTCGTCCGCCGCGAGCCGCTGTTCCGCGTCCACGAGTGCGTCTTCGGAGTGCTCGCGCTGGAGTCAGAACCCATCGATCCGCGGCTCTAACCGCCACATTGCCGAGCCTTTACCGCCTCCCGGGACAGTTCCTCCCATGAGGACGATCAAGGTCATCGCGACCACCACCGCCCTCACGCTCCCGATCCTCCTCCCGGCCATGGCCGAGGCGAAGGCCACCTGGACCTAGACCCCTACGCGGCGCTCTGCTCGCGCCAGTCCTCGTGCAGACGCCAGTAGTGCCCTCGCGCCGCCAGCAACTCGGCGTGGGACCCCTGCTCCACGATGCGCCCGTGCTCCATCACGACGATCTGGCCCGCCCGCTCGATCGTGGAGAGCCGGTGCGCGATGACGATCGCTGTCCGGCCGGCGAGCAGCCGCCGCAGGCCGGCTTCGATCTTGGATTCCGTGTGCACGTCGACGTTCGAGGTCGCCTCGTCCAGGACGAGGATCCGGGGGTCGGCGACGAGCGCTCGCGCGAAGGCGACGAGCTGCCGCTGCCCCGCCGAGAGCTGGACCCCGCGCTCGCCGACCGGGGTGTCGTATCCGAGCTCGAGCCCGGCGATGAAGTCGTCGGCACCCACGGCCGCGGCCGCCGCCCGCACCTGATCGCCTGAAGCGTCGGGGCGGCCGAACGCGATGTTCTCCGCGATCGTGCCGCTGAACAGGAACGCCTCCTGGGGCACGATGCCCATCTGCGATCGCAGCGACTGCGCCGTCACGTCGCGCAGGTCGTGGCCGTCGACCAGCACGCGCCCGTCCGTCGGGTCGTAGAAGCGCGCGACGAGCTTAGCGAACGTCGACTTGCCGGCGCCGGTCGTGCCCACGAGCGCGACCGTCTGCCCGGGCGGGACCGTCAGCGTGACCTCCCGCAGCGCGTACGCGTCGCCGCCGTAGGAGAAGGACACGTCGTCGAGCACGATCTCGCCGCGGATGCGCGGCAGCTGGATCGCGTCCGGCGCGTCCACCAGGTCGGGCTCCTCGTCGAGCAGCTCGAAGATCTTGTCCAGCGCCGCCATGCCGGCCTGGTAGGTCGTGTAGAGCTGGCTCAGCTGCTGAATCGGGTCGAAGAAGTTGTTCAACGCGGCCAGGAACGCGACGAGGACGCCGATCGTGATCTCGCCGTTCAGCGCCTGGACGCCGCCGTAGAACAGGATCCCGGCGGTCGCGAGGGCGCTCAGCAGCTCCACGCCGGGGAAGTACGCGGCGTTGAGATGGACCGTCTTCATGTTCGCGCCGCGGTTCTCCTCGTTGAGGTCCTCGAAGCGGCGCAGGTGGCGCGGCTCCTGCGCGAACGTGCGCACGACGCGGATCCCCGACAGCGTCTCCTGCAGGTAGGCGGTGATCGCGGCGACCTTCTCGCGCGTGGCGCGGTAGGCGTCGGCCGAGACGATCCGGAACACGAACGACGCGATCCCGAGCACCGGGAACACCGTGTAGGTGATCAGCGCGAGCTCCGGATCGAGCGTGAACAGGATCGCGGCGGTACCGATCAGCGTCAGCGACGAGCCGAACAACGTCACGATGCCGTCGCTGACCAGCGTGTCGAGTGCCTCCACGTCGTTGGACATGCGCGAGATCAGCACGCCCGCGCGCTTGCGCGAGTAGAAGCCGACCGACATCCCCTGCAGGTGCTGGAAGAGCTGGATCCGCAGGTCCTGCAGCGCGCGCTGGCCGATCCAGCCGACGAGGTAGGTCTGCGCGTAGGTCGCGCCCCAGTACGCGATCGCGCTGACCAGGAAGGCGACGACGATCCACGTCAGTGCAGTCATGTTGCCGGGCACGATGCCGCTGTCGATCGCGAGCTTGGCCAGCGGCGGCGGCGCCAGCGCGGCGGCCGTCGCGATGATCAGCGCGACGAACATCAGCGCCACGCGGCCGCGGTAGGGCGAGAGCAGCACGATCAGACCGCGCAGCTTGCGCCCGCGCCCGCTCGTCGCGCGCCAGCGCCGGATGAGATCGTCCCTGCGGCGCACAGGACCAGCGGCTTCGAGGGATTCCCTGTCGGCACGCGTCACAGCCCGGCCACCTTCGCCTCGTTGAGGTAGACCTGGTCCACGAGGCCCTTGGTCGCGATCTCGTGGTAGAGCGGGGAGCGCTCGAGCAGCTCGTCGTGGGACCCGCGCGCGATCACGCGCCCCTTCTCCAGCACGACGATGTCGTCGGCGAGCGCGATGGTGGAGAGCCGGTGCGCGATCACGAACGTCGTGCGGCCCTGCATCGCCTCGCGCAGCGCGGCCTTGATCTCGCGCTCGGTCGTGGCGTCGACCGACGAGGTGGCGTCGTCGAGCACGAGGATGCGCGGGTCGGCCAGCAGCGCCCGCGCGATCGCGATCCGCTGGCGCTGACCGCCGCTGAGCGTCAGCCCGCGCTCACCCACGCGCGTGTCGTAGCCGTCGGGCAGCTCGTCGATGAAGCCCGCGGCCTGCGCCCGCTCCGCCGCGTGCCGGATGTCCTCCAGGGACGCGTCCGGGCGCCCGTAGGCGATGTTGCCCGCGACGGTGTCGCTGAACAGGAACGGGTCGTCGTCGACGACCGCGATCTCGCGCCGCAGATCCACGACGTCGACGGAGCGCACGTCGGCGCCGTCGATGGAGACGGTGCCGGACGTCGGGTCATACAGGCGCGAGAGCAGCTGGACGAGCGTCGTCTTGCCCGAGCCGGTCGCGCCCACGAGCGCCACGGTCGAGCCGGCCTCGACCGTCAGCGACACGTCCCGCAGCGCCTCCGGCCCGTTGCCGTAGCCGAAGGTGACGTCGCGCAACTCCACGCGGCCCCGCCCGTCCGGCATGGCCGCGTCGCCGGACACGATCGTCGGCTCGCGGTCGAGGATCTCGAACAGCCGCGCGCCCGACGCGGACGCGCGCTGGGCCAGGCCGAGCGCGACGCCGAGCATCCGCATCGGCCCGATCATCATCAGCAGGTACGTGTAGAACGCGGTGAAGTCGCCGAGCGTCAGCGTCCCGTTGATCACCTGGCGCCCGCCGACGAGCAGGATCACGGCCAGGCCGAGGTTGGGCAGGAACGCGAGGAACGGGTTGTAGAACGCGCGCAGCCGCGTGGCCACCATCGACTGCTCGAACACGCGCGCGACGTTGCCCCGGAAGCGCGTGAGCTGGCGCGGCTCGGCCGCGAACGCCTTCACCACGCGCACGCCGGAGATGTTCTCCTCGACGTCCGCGGTGACCTCGGCGATCCGCTGCTGGACCTCCTGCAGCGCCGGCCGCGAGCGTCGCCCGTAGCGCGTCGCGACGACGACCACGAACGGCACCGGGATCAGCGCCAGCGCGGCGAGGGCGGGGGAGAGGACGAACATCGCGACCGCGCCGAGCACGATCGTCAACCCCGATTGCAGGATGAAGACGAGCCCGTAGCCGAGGAAGAACCGCACCGAGGACAGGTCCACGGTCGCGCGCGACATCAGCTGCCCGGTCTGCTGGCCGGCGAAGAAGCCGAGCTCCAGCTTCTGCAGGTGCGCGTACAGCAGCGTGCGCAGGTCGTACTCGATCGCGAGCGAGACCTTGCCGGCGACCAGCCGGCGCGCCACCGAGAGCGCGAGCCGGCCGACCGCGACGCCGACGATCAGATAGGCCAGCGTGCGCAGCCCGTCGCGGTCGCCGGCGGAGATCTCGTCCACCGCGCGACCCGTCAGCCACGGGATCGCAACGGTGCAGACCATCGCGGCCGCGGCCAGGATCAGCGACCAGACGACGCCCGCCTTGTAGGGGCGGAGGAATCCGAGGAGGCGACCAAAGGTGTGCACGCAACTAACACGATAGGCGCCGCGCGGTCGGGGATCTGTGCGCTGTTAGTCCTAGGACCTGGTTACGATGCCGGTCCGATGACGGATCCGATCGCCCTTCGCAACCGTTTCGCGTACGTCAAAGGCGCGTGGGACGAGAACCTGCGCGGCGTCCCGTTCCCGTCCCTGGGCGAGGGCACCGCGGAGCAGAAGATCGAGCGCCTGGAGCTCGCGCTCGTGGACGAGATGCGCAGCCGCGCCACGCCGGAGTCGGCCGAGCAGGTCGCCGACGCGATGTGGGGCCTGGTCCACTCCCGCCCGGACAGCGATCCGGTCAAGCAGCGGGTGACCCAGCACCACGAGGACCTGGCGAAGCTGGGTCATCGCCGCCTCTAGGTTCGAACCCGGCGCAGCGCGCCACCGGCATCGGCGGGTACTTCACGTACCCCGGCTCGCCCGCGAGTCCGCGCTCGCACATGGAGAAGACCGACCCGCGCGTGTTGCGGATCACGCGCTGACGCGCGCAATCCGCACAGAGGCCGAAGCTCAGGAGCGCTTGGGTGGGTGGAGGATGAAGCGGACCATCCCGGTCATGGGGTCGATGACCTGGGCCTCGGCGAGGAAGCGGTTGGAGCGGGTCAGCCCGTCGATCGTCGCCTTGTCGGCCTCCGTGAGCGTCTTCTCGTTCGGAGCCTGCGCCGCCAACGTCGCGCCAAGCGGCACCTCCAGCTCGGCCCTGAGGTCACCCGGGCGGAAGAAGACGACCTGGTTGGTCGGTGGCGTCGCGGAGGGCGTGGCCGTCGGGGTCGGCGTCGCCGTCGCCGCGGCCTTGCCGGCGCCCGGGGTAGGCATCGCCTTCGGCTCCTCCGGCGGCGGCGGCGGGGTCCGGACCATCACCATCTCCGCCTCCGGCAGGTAGCGGAACGTGTAGAGGGCCAGCTCGAGCGCCTCGCGCTGCAGGACCATGCCGCGGTTCTCCGACCGCTTGCCCACCGTGATCGCGCCGCCCGGGCCCATCCCGTCCAGCACGTACAGCACGCCGGGGCCGGTCATCTCGGTCATCGCGCTGGTGGCGACGGCGCTCATCTCGTACGGGGCGGCACCCGACGGGAACGGCACGGCCTTCACATTGACCAGCACGTCGCCGTTCGGGTGCGTGTACTGCACCTTGACCTTGTCGGCGATCTGCTGCGCACCCTCGGCGAGCGAGTGGTCGTCCGGCTCCCAGGCCGACCAGTTCGGATGCAGGCCGTAGTCGTCGTCGCCGCCGGCGTGGCCGAACGCGAAGATCGCGACCACGATCGCGATCGAGCCGAGCACGACGCCGCCGAGCGCGCCGGCGAGGAAGCCGAAGCGGTTGCGGTACTGGGTCGGCGGGAGCGCGCGCTTCTCGACCTTGGGCGGCGGGGTGTCGTGCTGCTCGGCGGGGGACTCCGGCGGCAGCTCGACGAACCGGTGGGTCTGGGTGCCCTCGGGGTCGGGGCGGCCGGCCGGTGACGGCGGCGGGATCAGATCACGGGCCATGCGTTCTCGTCCATCACGTCGATTTCGGGCTTGCGCAGGCGCACGCCGTTGAGCAGGTCGACCACGTCGTCGCCGTAGAGCTCGGTCGCCTCGACGAGACGGTCGGCGACCGCTTCGACGGCGTCCTTGTTCACGCGGATCGTGTTCCAGGCGATCACGAAGCACTGGCCCAGCAGGCCGGCGACCTGGTCGCGCTTGACGCGGTCGCCGAACGTGCTGTCGAAGCCGCTCGGCGAGCGGTGCATGAGCTGGTTGCCGATCCGCTGGAAGCGCTGCGTGACGCGCTCCTCCTCCTTCTCGCGCTCGTCGCGGTCCGCGATCCGGTCCGACAGGTCGATCGTGGCCGGCGACATCCCGGAGTAGCTGACCATGTGCGCGGCGTGCATCGTCACCGAGTGCAGGTCGCCGCCGACGCCGGTCGTGTTCTGGCCGTAGAAGATCAGCTCGGCGCCGTAGGAGCCGAGCGTCCAGATCAGGTTGCCGATCTCCTCCGAGCGCCAGGCGACGAAGCGGTCCTCGATCGAGGCCATCTGGTGGTGGCCGCCGCTGGAGCCGCGGCGCTTGATCGACAGCCGCGTGGACATCCCGTTGTCCATGTAGAGGTGGCCGCAGACGGCGTGGCCGGCCTCGTGGATCGCGATCGAGCGGCTCTCGTGCGGCGCGTACTTCTGGCCGATGGCGACGCCCGCCTCGACCGTCGTCATCGCCTCCAGGATGTCCTGGCGGCCGAACACGGGCCGCCCGTCCGAGTGCGCGTAGGTCAGCGCGAGCGAGCAGACCTGGTCGATCATCGCGGGCGAGTAGCCGGACGTGATGCGGGCGAGCTCGTCGCGCGCCTTCGGCGTGTCCAGCGACGGCTCGTGCGCGACCTTCTTGATGTAGAGGTCGAAGACGTCGCGCCGGTCCTCCCACGTGGGCGTGCGGAAGAAGATGTGGCGGCCCATGCGGCCCGGGCGGACAAGTGCGGGATCGAGCGCCTCCAGCGGCACGTTGCAGGCGCCGATGAAGTAGATCTGCTCCTCGCGCGGCTTCGGCGGCTTGATCCGGATCCGCTTGCCGAACACCTTCTGCGGGACGATGTACATGGCGTCCAGGAAGGTGTTGAACTTCTTGGTCAGGAACTTCTTGCGCAGCGGCGGCTCGTCGATGCCGTCCATCACGACCAGCAGCTGGTTGAGCGCCTGGGAGCCCATGCCCATGCCGCCCATGCCGGGGATGATGTTGTAGACGCGCTCGAGCGCCGGCGGCAGGAAGCGGCGCTTGGGCTCGGCGCGCAGTTCGAACAGGCGGTCCCGCCACTGCTTGGTCTCCAGCACGAGGTCGCCGTCCCACGTCAGCGCGCCCCAGTCGCCGAAGAACAGCTCGTCGTGGACGGAGCTGCGCTCGTAGGGCTGGAAGCCGGAGCCGAGCGAGGCGCGGCGCATGCCGACGGCGTCGATCTCGTCGATGAAGACGATGCACTGGCCGCCCCACTTGGCGGCGAGCTTCTTGGCCTTGCGGGCCATGTAGCGCACCAGCAGCGCGTCCATGCCCATGAACATCTGCTGGAAGCCCGAGCCCGGGATGGTCACGAACGGGCAGTTGAAGGAGGTGGCGATGGCCTTGCTGAGCATCGTCTTGCCCGTGCCGGGTGGGCCGAGGAAGAGCACGCCGCGCTCGCGCTTGCCGCCCGCCTTCTCGAACTCCTCACCGGACTGCCACAGCGAGACGACCCGGCGGATCTCCTCCTTGGCCTCGGCCTGGCCGCGGACGTCGTCGAGCTTGACGCCCCAGTCCGCGTCGCCGGGCTCATAGCCCTTGATCTGCTGGATCGAGAAGAAGAACAGCGGGCCGAAGAGGATCAGCAGGTTCACGAAGAACAGGAAGAAGCCGATCACGGCGTACATCGCGATCATCGGCGAGTAGCGGTCGAACCACGCGCCCATCTTGTCCCAGCCGGCGGCGAGCGACCACTCGCCGGCGGCCGCCATCGCGATCAGGAAGATCAGCGAGAGAGAGATCGCCAGCCACGTGGTGCGGCGGTACTTGGTCTTCCAATACCAGTGGCGCCGGCGCGAGACCACGTCCTGCCGGCGCAGCTCGTCGTCCGCGCCGTAGAGCGCCGGGAACGGCACGAGCTTGTGCGCGAGCACGTCGACGCCGCCGCGGAAGATCGCGATCCCCGCCAGCGCGCCCAGGATCGCCCACGGGATCGCCCAGCCCAGCCGGTAGTGGAGCAGCGCGAACGTCGCCGGGGAGGTGAAGACCGCGACGACCGTTGCCAGACGTCCGAGCTTGCGCCACTCGCTGGCCAGCGAGAGCGCCGAATCATTGACCCCGCCGCCGATCGCTCGGCGACCCTCTTCCTCGTTCACGACCCGGGATTGTAAGCCTGGACACCTGGACCGGAAGTCCTGGTCCACCCGCCTTTAGGACAGATTCTCCTGCAGCGCGAGAACCCGCGCGGCGGAGGTCCGGACGCGCTCCCGGAACGCCTTGGACCGCTTGGCTTCGGCCTCCAGCGCCCGGAACGCACGCAGCCAGGAGCCCTGGCCCGTCGTGAGCACGATGTCGTTGCCCGCGCGGATGGAGCGGACGGCGATCTGCTCCGTGCTGCCGGTCGCCCGGACCGACGCGGCCTCGATCGAGTCGGTGATCACGACGCCCTGGAACTTGAGCTCCTTGCGCAGCAGGTCCTCGAGGATGCGACTCGACTGGCCGGCGATCCGGTCCGGGTCCAGGCGCGGGTAGCGCGCGTTGGAGCTCATGATCAGCGGGACCTTCGCGGCGATCGCGGCCTTGAACGGGGCGAGGTCGGCGGTCGTGGGCGCGCCGGCGATGCTCGCCGACCCGTAGTCGGTGTTCGTCGTCGCGCCGCCGAGGCCCGGGAAGTGCTTGGCCGTTGCCGCGACGCCGCCCGCCCGCCAGCCCTCGACCGCCGCCTTGGTCGCGCGCGCGACCGCGTTCGGGTCGGTCGAGAACGCGCGCCCGCGCATCGCCGAGGCGGCGCTCGTCGGCACGTCCGCGACCGGCGCGAACGAGACGTTGAGCCCGTGCGCCTTCAGCGCCTGCGCGGCGGCCTTCGCGTCGCGGCCCGGCACCTGGCCGGCCTGCCCCGAGGCCGGCGGCGCCCACGCGATGCGGCGCACCTCGCCGCCCTCCTGGTCGGTGGAGACGATCGGCGTCGCGTCCGGGCTCGCCCGCCGCAGCTGCCGCGTGAGGCGCTTGAGCTGCGCGGCGTCCGTGATGTTGTCCTTGAACAGGATCGCGCCGGACGTCCAGCGCTTGCGCAGCGCGTTGCGCACGTAGGCGGGCGCCGTCGTCCCCTGGAAGCGCAGGACGATCAACTGGCCGACCTGCTGCTTGAGCGTGAGCTCGTCGACGGGCTGCTCGCCGGGCGCGGACGTCGCGGACGGTGTGGGGGTCGGCGTGGAGGCTCTGACGACGTCGCGTACCTCTCGCACCGTGGGCGCCTCCTCGTCGCCCGCGCCGATCGCGACGCCGGCGAAGAGCGCGACCGCCGCGGCGGAGGCGACCGCCACGCGGCGGCGGCGAACAGCGGTCGGCGACGGCACGCCCCTCAGGGTACGAGCGTTCGGTTGGTCAACCAGTGGTTGACCAACCGATCACTCGCGCGTCGGCGCGTCCTTCCACGCGCGGTACTTCTCGCGCTGGCACGCGCCGCACGGGCGGTATCCGGCCGCGATCGCGGCCGCCTCGTCCGCGAAGAACACGCGGTGCTTGGGCTCGAAGCCGCGGCGGAGGAAGGACAGCGCCACCGGGCAGTCGAGGCGGCCGTACACGCGTGTGCGCGCATGGCCGCCGAGCAGGCCGGGCGTCTCGCTCTCGTAGAGCGCGCCGTCCGGCCCGAGCAGCTTGTAGGTCTCAGGCGTCCTGGGGGGTCTTGAACTCGCCACCGTCGATCAGCTCGATCCTGTATCCGTCCGGGTCCTGGACGAAGCAGATGCGGCCGATCTCAGGGCGCCCGCCGGGGTGGAAGGGCGGCTTCTCGGGCTCGACACCGATCTTCGCCAGCTCACCGAGCAACGCGTCGAGGTCGTCGACTGTGAGGGCGATGTGGTTGTAGCCGTCGCCGAGGTCGTAGGGCTCCTCACGGCCGATGTTGACCGTGAGCTCGAGCGTGTCGGCGTCGCCCGGCAGGCCCATGTAGATGTTGTACGCGGTCTCGAACTGCAGCTTGCCGCGGCGCTCGTAGCCGAGGGCCTCGTAGAAGGCGACCGACGCGTCGGGATCGAGCACCCGGACGCACGTGTGGACATAACGCTTGGGCATCGAGGCTCACAGTACGGCAGGACGCGATTGAGACGTCTCGAACCGGGGGACTGTCAGCTTCTAAACACTCCCGCGACAGGAGCAGCCGTGCATGGCTTGGGCCTGATGATCGAAGAGCTGGATGCCGGTGCCGTCCGGATCGCGCTCCGTGGCGAGCTCGACCTGGCCCACGCCTACACGTTCGACGATGAGCTGCGGCGGGTGGAGGGCGCGCGGCCGAGCTGCGTCGTGCTCGATCTGCGGGAGCTGACCTTCCTGGACTCGTGCGGCCTCGCGCGGCTGCTGGCGGCCCGCCGGCGGGCGCGCCGCGGCGGCCACCGGCTGCTGCTCGTGCGCGGGCCGGCGGCCGTGCAGCGGCTGTTCGCGTTGTCCGCGGTCGACGAGGCGTTCGAGATGGTCAGCGAGGTACCTGAGACACTGATGGCACGGTGAAAGTGGTTGCGGCCGCCATCGCCAGCCTCGTGTTCCTCGCCGTCGTCGGGTACCTGGTCCTGCGCGGCGACGAGCAGACGCACGTGCAGGTGCGCTCGGGCGACGCGATCGCCGACGACCCCAACCGCGAGGACGACTACGGCGCCGAGACCATCCGCGCGTACCTGACGGCCGCGCTGCGCTGCGACGACGCCGCGCTCGCCCGCTTCGGCTCGCCGATCGAGGAGCTCGCGGGCCTGTGCGAGGCCGACGGGGTGGAAGCGGAGGTCGCGCGCGACCAGCTCGACCCGCGCGGCCGCGCGCTGTGGAAGCTCTCCGACCCGCCGGACCTCTACCTCTGGGTCGCCCAGGAGGGCGGACAGGGCTGGCGGGTCACGGCAGTCAGCGGTCCCCCGCGGGGGTGACGACCAGCTCGTGTGTCCAGGCGCGGGCCGACTGCCCCGCCAGGTACTCGACGGCGCGCGCGATCTGTGCCTGATCGGCGGTCTCGTTCTCGGCGCGACCCTCGATCATCGCCGGAGATCGACCGGGGGGCTGCCGCCCCCCGAGACCCCCCGCTTCAGGCGAGTCGATCGTCGCGTCGACGACCAGCAGCGCGACGTGGACGCCGTCCTCGCGCAGCTCCTGCGCCGCCGCGTGCACCAGCGCCTTGGTCGCGTGCGCGCCGGCCGCCCACAGGCCGCGGCCCGGCATCGCGCGCTCCCGCCCGTCACCTGGATCAACGTCTTCGCGCCCGCGCGCACGCCCTCGCTGAGGAATACGAACGCCTGCTTTGCGACCGCGCCTGCCCAAGCGTCGAAGCTTTCCACCGTCGCCGTGGAGATCGGCCCGCCGCCGAACGGCTCCTCCGGCCTGGTCGGCCGCGCCGCCGAGACCGCGTTCACGACCACGTCGAGCGAGCCGAACTCGGCGCGCGCCCGCTCCAGCGCCTCCCGCAGCGAGTCCGGGTCGGACGCGTCGGCCTGCAGCGGCAGCCCACCCGCGCCGCGCACGGTCTCCAGCGTCTCGGCCGAGCGCGCGACCGCCGCCCCGCGCCACCCGGCGGCCAGATGGTGCGAGAGGATCGCGCCGCCGAGATTGCGCGCACCGAGAACCACGATCGAAGGCATCAGCGGAGTCTCCCAAAGGGGAACTGGGCGACGACGATCCCGGCGACGACCAGCAGTGCGCCGCCGACCGCCAGCGCGGTGACCGGCTCGTCGCGCAACAGCGCCCCGAGCGCGAGCGCCCCGAACGGGATGATCATCGAGATGAACGAGGTCGTGACCGCGGGCAGCTCGCGCAGCAGCACCGTGAGCGTCACGAACGTGAAGCCGGTGCCGAACGCGGCCAGATAGAGGATCGAGCCGATCGAGTTCAGCGACCAGTGCGTCGCGCCCCAGTCCTCCGTCGGGGCACTGACGGCGAGCAGGAGCGCGCCGCCGATGACCATCGCCCAGCCGTTGACCACCAGCGGGTCCACGCCCGCGATCCGCTTCTTGGTGGCGATGTTCCCGATCGCGCTGGCGATGGGGGACAACACGACCGCGAGCGCCGCCAGCTCGGTGTGCTCGCCCGAGCCGAGGTCGAGCGACTCGCCGAAGGCCAGCACGAGCCCGCCGAGCGCGATCAGCACGCCCACGACCAGCCGCGGCCGCAGCGGCTCGTCCGGCAGGAACAGCGCGGCGAGGACGGCGACATAGAGCGGCAGGACGCCGAACAGCACGGCCGCCAGGCCGGACGTCACGTACTGCTCGGCCCAGTAGATGAGCCCGTAGCAGGTGGCGAACGGCAGCACCCCGATGATCCCGGCCAGCAGCGCGTCGGTGCGCAGCGAGCGTTTGAGGATGACGGCGGCGGTGAGCACGCCCACCCCGGCCAGCACGAACCGGATCCCCGCGCCGAAGAACGGCGCCACATCCTCGAGCCCGAGGGCGATCACCACCCACGTGCTCGACCACACGAGCACACAGGCGGCGTACAGCGTCCAGACCACAGCGCGCGACATCGGCGCGAGAGGGTATGACTCTCCGCGTGAGAGTCGCCTTGATGATCGAAGGCCAAGAGGACGTGACCTGGGACGACTGGGTCGCGCTGGCCGATGCCTGCGAGCGCTCCGGGATCGAAGCGCTGTTCCGCTCCGACCACTACCTGAGCGTGATGGGGGAAAGGGAGCGCGGCGCGCTGGACGCGTGGGCCGTCATCAACGCGCTCGCGGCGCGCACGACCAGGCTGCGGCTGGGCACGATGGTCTCGCCGACGAGCTTCCGGCACCCGTCCGTGCTCGCCCGCCTGGTGGTCGCCGCCGACCACGTCTCGGGCGGCCGGATCGAGCTGGGCATGGGCACGGGCTGGAGCGAGGTCGAGCACACGGCGTCCGGCTTCCCGTTCCTGTCCATGAAGGAGCGGATGGACGTGCTCGAGGAGCAGCTCGCGATCGTCCACGACGGCTACTTCGGTGACGGGTCGCCCTACAGCTTCACGGGCGAGCACTACCAGCTGCGCGACCTCAAGGCGCGTCCGCTGCCGGTGCAGCAGCCGCACCCGCCGCTGATCATGGGCGGCGCCGCCGGGCCACGCGCCGCGCGGCTGGCTGCGCGCTACGCCGACGAGTACAACACGGTCATGCCGACGCTCGACGAGATCCGCGAGCGCAAGGCCAACATCGACGCGGCGTGCGCGAAGGCCGGCCGCGAGCCGATCCCGTTCACGGTCATGACCGCGGCGTCGGTGGGCAAGGACCACCCGGACGCGACCGACACGTGGATCAACGGCTCCGTCGAGCAGGTGAAGGCGCGGCTGGCCGAGCTGGAGGCGGCGGGCGTCTCCGGCGTCTACCTGCAGATGCAGGACCACCGCGACGTCGAGATGGTCGAGCGGATCGGACGGGAGCTCACATGAGCGACGACGACGACTGGGTCGGCACGCCGCCGGAGGGCCGTCACTCGCGTGACCGCGCGAAGCCCGAGCACTGGGCCAGCCAGTGGCAGGGCCGCGCGATCAGCGGCGGCGTCATCCTGCTGTTGCTGCTTGTGGTGGTGCTGATCCTGTTGCTGGGGTAGCGCGCTCGACGTTCTGCACGATCGCCCCGATGATCTGCGGCCAGGCGGGGCGCGGCAGGCCGTGCCCCATGCCGCTGATCTCCACGTAGGTCGAGCCCGGGATGACCTTCGCGGTCGCGCGCCCGCCCGAACGCGGGACGAGCTTGTCCTCGGAGCCGTGGATGACCGTCGTGGGCACGCGCAGCTTGCGCAGCTCCGGGCCGCGGTCACGGTCGGCGACGATCGCGCCCAGCTGGCGGGCGGAGCCGCGCGGGTCGTGCCCGCGGTCGTACGAACGCGTGGCGATGTCGCGCAGATCCTCGACGTCGGGCTCGAAGCCGGTGCCGCTGATGCGCACGAACGACTCCACGGCCCGCTCGATGTACGCGTTGCGCTCCTTGGGCGCGGGGCGCAGCAGGAAGGCGTACATCGTCAGCGCGGGCTGGCCGCTCCAGAACGAGCCGGTGTTGGACATGATCGAGACCAGCGAGAGCGTGCGCTCCGGGTGCTCGATCGCGACGCGCTGGGCGATCATGCCGCCCATCGAGGCGCCGACGATGTGGGCTTTCTCGATACCGAGCGCGTCGAGCACGCCGACGCTGTCGCCGGCCATGTCGGAGAGCGTGTAGGCGGCCCCGCGCTTGTCGCGCAGGGCGAGCTGCTTGAGGCTCGGGACGGGCGCGTCGTCGAGCCGGGAGGAGCGGCCGATGTCGCGGTTGTCGTGGCGGATCACGAAGTAGCCGCGGCCGGCGAGCTGCTCGCAGAAGTCCTCGTGCCAGGCCAGCATCTGCGTGCCGAGGCCCATGATCAGCAGGATCGGCGGGTCCTCAGGGTCCCCGAACGTCTCGTAACAGATGTCGAGCTCGCCTACACGAGCAAACGCCTCGGCCATCGGATCAACGCTAGCCGAGAACGTTAGGGTCCGGTGAAGGCGTCGCCGGATCTCACACAAGCGCGGCGAGGATGGCGCGCCGATGAGGCTCCTCACGACGACCCTTGCCCTCGCGCTCGCCCTCCCGGCGACCGCGCTGGCCCAGACCCCGCCGCCGCTCGCCACCGAGTACAAGGCCCACGGCGACGACGCCCGCGTCCTGGTCGCCGCCCACCGCGGCTACTGGCGCGGCGCACCCGAGAACTCGCTGCCCAGCTTCGAGCAGGCGATCGAGCGCAAGATCGACATGATCGAGCTCGACGTCATGCGCACCTCCGACGGCCAGCTCGTGCTGATGCACGACACGACCGTCAACCGCACCACCAACGGCACCGGCACGATCTCCGCGATGACGCTCGCGCAGATCAAGGCGCTGCGCCTGAGGGCCGGCCTGGGTGGCGCACAGGCGGCCATGACGGACCTTCAGGTGCCGACGCTCAAGGAGGCGCTGCAGCTGATCGGCACCCGCGCGCTGATCAACCTCGACAAGGCCTGGGCCTATCGCGACCAGATCCTGCAGGAGCTGATCGAGACGGGCACGGTCGAGACCGCCGTGTTCAAGAGCAGCGCGTCGGTCGACGAGGTGCAGGCGTTCCGGGCTAAGGACCCGCGGATCCTGTACTCGCACATCGTCAACGACGGCAACGCCGCCTCGCTGACGGGCTTCGGCGACAACCCGCCGGACTCGTTCGAGATCATCTTCGACCGCCTGACGGACGCGCAGATCCAGCCCGCCGCGGTCGCCGCGGTCAAGGCGCAGAGCCGCGTCTTCATCAACACGATGTGGAAGGGCCTGGCGGCCAACTACACCGACGAGGCGTCGCTGATCGATCCCGCCCTCGGCTGGGTGCCGGTCATCGAACGCCACCGGGCGGACGTCATCCAGACCGACAACCCCGATGAGCTGCAGCGCCACCTGCGCGGCATCGACGTGAGCAGGCCGGCTAACCCGGCCAACGCGGTGCGCGTCCAGGGCGAGGACTACTCGACGGACGGCAAGGGCGTCGGCTACGCCGATCAGGACGACGAGAACCGCGGCGGCACCGTCTACCGCGGCTCGGAGGGCGTCGACGTCTGCGATCAGGAGGGCGCGCGGGTGGTGTGCTGGATCCGCGGCGGCGAGTGGCTGAAGTACCAGGTGCAGATCACGCGCCCCGGCGCCTACCGGGTGTGGGGTCGGTTCTCGAGCCCGTACCGTCCGGCGGGCCGGATCACGCTCGAGCTGCCGAGCCGCTCGCAGACGATCGACATCGAGAGCACCACGTCGCACAACGCGTTCTCGCCGCAGACTGTGATCGAGTCGGTCGAGCTGGCGGCCGGCACGCACACCTACTACGTGCGCGTGGACGCGGAGGCCTACCAGAACTTCAACCTCGACTACCTGCAGTTCGACCGCATCACGGACGAGGTCAGCGAGCAGGAGGAGGCGACGGTCGGCGGCGTCGTCGCGGGCACGCTCTCGCTCACGCTGGCCACGACGCCGCCGCTGGGCGTCTTCCAGCCGGGCGTCGAGCGCACCTACGAGACTCACGCGACGGCGCGTGTGGTCTCCAGCGCGCTGGACACGACGCTCACGGTGACGGGCGGCAAGCTCACCAACGACCAGCACGCGCTGGCGCAGCCGCTGCACGTGCGCGCCGACTCCAGCCCGTTCGTGGCGCTGACGGGACCGGTCGCGCTCAAGACGTGGAACGCGCCGGTCGTGGCCGAGTCCGTGCCGCTCGGCTTGCGTCAGACGATCGGCGCCGCCGAGCCGCTCCGTACCGGGGCGTACACGACGACGCTGACGTTCACGCTCTCGACGACGGCGCCCTAGCGCTTACGCACTGAGGCCGACGGGGCAGCTGACGCCAGTGCCCCCGAGGCCGCAGTAGCCGTTCGGCACCTTGGCCAGGTACTGCTGGTGGATGTCGTCGGACTCGTAGTAGAAGGTGTCCAGCGGGGCGATCTCGGTCGTGATGTCGCCGTAGCCGGCGGCCTTCAGGCGCTCCTCGAAGGCGGCCTTGGTCGCGGCCGCGATCTCCGCCTGCTCGGGCGTCGTGGTGTAGATCGCGGAGCGGTACTGGGTGCCCACGTCGTTGCCCTGGCGCATGCCCTGGGTCGGGTCGTGGTTCTCCCAGAAGACCTTGAGGATCTCCTCGTAGCCGATCTGGTCGGGGTCGAACACGACCAGGACGGCCTCGGTGTGGCCGGTCTTGGCGGTGCAGACCTCGTTGTAGGTGGGGTTGGGGGTGTAGCCGCCGGCGTAGCCGACGGCGGTGGTGTAGACGCCCGGCGTCTGCCAGAACGTGCGCTCGGCGCCCCAGTAGCAGCCCATGCCGACCACGGCGGTCTGCATCTGCTCGGGGAACGGCGGCTTGAGCGGTGTGCCCAGGACGAAATGCGTCTCGGGGGTGGGGAGCGGCTCGGACCGGCCCTTCAGGGCCTGGTCGGGCTCCACCATGCGGGTCTTCGTGCCAATGCCAAACATATTCGTCCTTACAGTCTTGCCTGGCCGGGATTCGTTACACGGAAGGTAGACCGAAGCAGGGGTCGCGGTGGACCGAGGGCGGATGTGCGGCGCGCCCGCGCGCCCGATCATCGCCGTCGTGCAGCGCGCCTTCGCCATCGTCTCGCTCCTGATCGCCGCGGCCGTCGGCGCGGAGCTGTTGGCGGCCTACAACGACACCACGGGCCGGCCGCTCGCGCTGCTCGGGAACCTCGTCTTCTTCGCGGCGCTCTACGGCTGCCCGGCGCTGCTGATCCGGGAGTACGCGCGCCGGACCGGCCGCGGCTGGCCGGCGATCGTGCTGCTGTCCGCTGCCGCCGGGCTGGTGCAGGCCGGCCTGCTCGACCAGTCCCTGTTCGCCGAGCGCTACGGCGAGGTGCGCGGCTGGGAGGCGTCGTTTCGCGCGACGGCGATCGAGCCGCTCGGCGTCAGCGCGTACATGGCGCAGGGCTTCGTCCTCGGCCATGTCGTCTACAGCTTCTGCGCGCCGATCGCGCTCGTGGAGGCGATGGTGCCGTCGATCGCGCGCACCGGCTGGCTGGGCCGCGGCGGCGTGGTGGCCGCGACGCTGCTGTGGGCGCTGGTGGCGGCCGCGATCGTCGCCGATTCCGGCCACGCGACGCTGCCCGAACTGGTGGCGACGCTCGCGCTGATCGGGGTGCTCGTCGCTGGCGCCGCACGCGCCGGCAGGGCCCGCGGAGCCGGCACGCCTCGGGCGCGCACCGCGCTCGCGGTGGGCTTGCTCGCGGCCACGGCGCACGCGCTCATGCCCGCCACCTGGGCCGGAACCGCGGGTGCGCTGGTGGTCGCGGCGGCCGCCGGCGTTTGGGTCGCGCGGCGCGAATGGGACCTGCGCAGCGCGGCCGCGCTGGCCGTGGGCGCGCTGCTCAGCCGCGGCGCGCTCGCGTTCACCTACTTCCCCGTCGTGGGCGAGACGCCGGCCGGCGCCAAGTACGCCCACAACGTCGGGATGCTGGCCCTCCTCGCGGTGGCCGGCGCCTACGCGCTCAGACCTCTTCGTCCTCGCCGCCGGTCATCGCCTCCAGCAGCTCCAGCGCGGCCGCCTGGGCGGGCGTGACGAGCACCTCGCCGCCGAGGTCCTCGAGCTGGGGCCAGAAGCTGGCGTGGACGGCGACCTCGTCGCCGCCGGCGTCCTCGAGGACGATCACGGCACGGCCCTGGTTCTCGCTCGCGACGCCTTCACCACCTCCGACGGCAGCGCCCGCGGCGGTGAGCACCGCGACCGCGAGGTCGTGCCAATGCGAGAGCGCGTCCTGGCGCTCCGCATCGGTCATCTGCTCCAGGTGATGGCGATTGCGCTCGGCGAGCGCGGCGACCGCCGCCCCCAGCGGGGCGTCGGCCAGAAGGTCGTCGACAGAGGACACAGGTCCAGTATGGCGCGAGCGCTAGGTTGAGGCCAATGGCTCGGCTAGGACTCGGACTGGCGTCGCTCGGCCGCCCCGGATATCTGAACATCGGCCACGGCTCCGAGCTGGGGGAGGACAAGTCCGTCGAGGCGCTGCGCCGGCGCGCGCACGAGGTGCTCGACTTCGCCTACGAGGCGGGGATCCGGGACTTCGACACCGCCCGTTCCTACGGCCGGGGCGAGGAGTTCCTGGGGCAGTGGCTGCGCTCGCGCCGGCCCGAGGGCGTGACCGTGTCCTCCAAGTGGGGCTACGTCTACACGGCGGACTGGGAGGTGGCCAAGCAGCCGCCCGAGGTCAAGCACCACGATGTCGACACGTTCCGCCGTCAGCTTTCCGAGACGCGTGAGAACCTCGGCGACTGGCTGGATCTCTACCAGATCCACTCGGCGACCCCGGAGTCGGGCGTGCTGGAGAACGACGCGGTGCTGAGCGCCATGGTCGAGGCGGACGTCCCGCTCGGCGTGAGCGTGAGCGGCACGAGCCAGGCCGAGACGATCGACCGCGCGGTGGCGCTGAACATCTTCAGCGCCGTGCAGGCGACCTGGAACCTGCACGAGCGGGCTGCCGGCGACGCGCTCGCGCGCTCCGGGCTGAAGGTGATCGTCAAGGAGGGCCTGGCGAACGGGCGCTTGGCGGCGCGGGACGCGCAGGCGCTGGCGGTGGCGCTGGCGCAGCCCTGGGCGGACGTGGTGCTGAGCGGTGCCGCGTCGATCGACGTGCTGCGCTCGAACCTGCGGGCGTTGGAGACGCCGCCGGAGGACGAGCCGGGGCTCACGGAAGAGAGTTCGGCCTATTGGAAGCTCCGCTCGAACCTCGCCTGGAACTGACGCCGCGTTCGAAGCGGCGCGTCGGTGGGGGGTGCCGCAATCTACTTTCGCTCAGCGAAAGCTCCGCGCTGCACCCCTACGCGCTCAGCCCTGGCGTGCGGATGACGTGATCCGCTCACGCAGCGCCGCCCCGCGCCCTGCGGCGACGGCACGCGCGATCCGCTCGGGGGCCATCTCCACGCCCAGCCGGTCCGCGAGCTCGGCCAGCTCCTGCCGCTCCTCGCTCTCGCGCGCGGCCTTCAGGAACAACCAGCCGAACAGCAGGATCGTGATCACCGACCCCTCGATCATCATGATCGCCCCGGCCGCGCTCTGGTCGTTGGCGGCGCTGATGCCCCATTCGGCCTGGCCGCGCGCGTACTGGGGATAGAGCACGCCGCTGGACCAGAACAGCGCGTTGGCGAGCACGCTCTGGATCAGCCGGATCGCGACGATGTAGCCGATCTTCCAGCCGTTGCCGAACCATCCGGGCTTGGGCAGCGGGCCCAGCAGCGCCATCCACATCGCGATGCCGAAGCTCACGAACAGCATGTGCTGGAGCGCGTGCACGGTGTCATTGCTGACCGCGCCCTGATAGAGCGCCGGCAGGTGCCAGACGTAGAAGTTGGCCGTCCAGGCCACGAGCGCGACCACCGGGTGCCCGAACGCGCGCAGCCACGGGATCGCGCGCAGCAGCGGGGCCAGCACCGGGCCGGTGAGGCCGAGCACGATCAGCAGCGCGCCGAGGTCCGCGATCAGCAGGTGCTCGAGCATGTGCGCCCAGAAGAGCTCCTCGCTCATGGTCGCCAGGGGGCTGGACAGCGTGACCGCCATCAGCGCCAGGCCGCCGTAGAAGCACCACTGGCGCCACGCGGGCGTGTGCACGCGGTGGTTGCGCAGCCAGTACATGACGGCGACGACCACCATCGGCAGCAGCTGCAGCGGTGCGAACTCCATCGGCCGGACCTTAGATACCGTGCAGCCCATGTCCAGTCGTGAGACGCCGCCCTACCGCGCCGACCACGTCGGCAGCCTGCTGCGCCCGCCGGAACTGCTGAAGGCGCGCGAGGATTTCGCCGCGCAGAAGATCGACGCCGAAGCGTTGCGCGGGGTGGAGGACGCCGCCATCCGCGACGCGGTGAAGCTGCAGGAGGACGTCGGGCTGCGGTCGGCCACGGACGGCGAGTTCCGCCGCGCGACCTGGCACATGGACTTCATCTACTCGCTCGGCGGCGTGCAGAAGACGCCGGGCCAGCTGAAGGTCAAGTTCCACAACGCCGAGGGCGACATCGAGTGGACGCCCGCCGCGATGCACGTGGACGACAAGATCACGCTCGAGAAGCCGATCTTCGCCGACCACTTCGAGTTCCTGCAGAGCTGCGTCACGAGCGCGACGCCCAAGCTCACCATCCCGTCGCCGAGCATGGTCCACTACCGCGGCGGCCGCGCCGCGATCGAGGAGTCCGTGTACCCGGACATGGACCAGTTCTGGAGCGACCTGACAGCCGCCTACGCCGACCAGGTGCAGGCCATGGCCGACCTCGGCTGCCGCTACCTGCAGTTCGACGACACGTCGCTCGCCTACCTGAACGACCCGAATCAGCGGGCCGAGATGGCCGCCAAGGGCGACGACGCCGAGCACCTGCACGAGTCCTACATCCGCCACATCAACGAGGCGCTTTCTCGCCGCCCGGAGGGGATGGCGATCACCACCCACATGTGCCGCGGCAACTTCCGCTCCTCGTGGGTCGCCGAGGGCGGCTACGACTTCGTCGCCGAGGCGCTGTTCAACGAGCTGGCCGTGGACGGGTTCTTCATGGAGTGGGACGACGCGCGCTCGGGCGGCTTCGAGCCGCTGCGGTTCGTGCCCAAGGGCAAGGTCGTCGTGCTCGGGCTGGTGACGACCAAGACGGGCGAGCTCGAGTCCAAGGATGAGCTCAAGCGCCGGATCGAGGAGGCGTCGCAGTTCGTCGACGTCGACCAGCTGTGCCTCTCGCCCCAGTGTGGGTTCTCCTCGACGGTCGAGGGCAACGCGCTCACGGTCGAGCAGGAGATCGCGAAGCTGCGGCTCGTGGTCGAGACGGCCGAGGAAGTTTGGGGCTGACGCGCCGCCCGCCGCTGGCGCTCGGCGTCGCGCTCGCGGCGCTGGGCGTGGCGGCGACCACGCTCGTCCTCTACGCGCTGCGCGACGTCGCGCCGGTCGTCTCGCTCGGCGTCGTGTACCTGGTCGTCGTGCTCGCGGTCGCGAGCGCGTGGGGCGTTTGGCTGGGTCTGGGGACGGCGCTCGCCAGCGCGCTCGCGTTCAACTTCTTCCACATCCCGCCGACGGGCCGGCTGGCCATCACGGGCGGGGAGAACTGGGTCGCGCTGGCCGTGTTCTTCGCCGCGGCGGTGCTCGCCTCGTCGCTGACCGAGCTGGCGCGGCGGCGCACGGTCGAGGCCGAGCAGCGGCGCCAGGAGGCGGACCTGAGCGCGGAGATGGCGCGCCTGCTGCTGCGCGGCGGGCGGCTGGAGGAGACGCTCCCCGCTGTCGGCGAGCGACTGGCGCGGGCGTTCGGCACGCGCAGCGCCTCGATCGTCGCCCAGGCGGTGGACGGCACGTTCCCGCTGCGGGAAGGGCCGCGCCAGATCGGGACGCTCACCGTGGACGCGCCCGAGCCGGTGCTGCGGCGCATCCAGACGCGGATCGTGCCGGCGCTCGAGGCGCTTCTGGCGGCGGCACTGGAGCGGGACGCGCTGATGGCCGACGCCGTCGAGACGGCCGCGCTGCGGCGCAGCGACGTGATCAAGACCGCGCTGCTGCGGTCGGTCTCGCACGACCTGCGTTCGCCCCTGACCGCGATCCTGACGTCCGCCGAGGCACTGCGCGTCTCGGCCGAGGAGCGGGTGGAGCTGGCCGAGGGCATCACCGAGGAGGCGACGCGGCTCAGCCGCCTGATCGACAACCTGCTCGACCTCTCGCGGCTGGAGGCGGGCGCCGCCGAGGCCCGCCCCGCGTGGTCCTCGATCGAGGAGGTGCTGTCCGCCGCGGCCGCGCAGGTCCCCGACGGCCAGTTCAAGCTCGCGCTCGACGACGACCTGCCGCCCGTCCGCGCCGACGCCGCTCAGCTGGAGCGCGCATTCGCGAACCTGTTCGAGAACGCGCACCGCTACTCCGGCGGCCATCCCATCTCGGTGCGGGCGCGCGACGTCGGCGGTCGCATCCTGATCCGGGTCGTCGACCGCGGCCCGGGCATCCCCAAGGCCCACCAGGAGCGCATCTTCGAGCCGTTCTACCGGTCCGGCTCGCGCGGCTCCGGCCTCGGACTCGCGATCGTGCGCGGCTTCGTCGAGGCCAACGGCGGCCGCGTGTGGGTGGAGTCGCTCCCCGACCAGGCGACGTCGTTCGTGGTCGAGCTACCCGTCCCGCAGACGCTTCCGACGTAGGTACAGCAGCCGCTGCACGTACAGCGTGGCGGTGCCCGCGACGAGGATCGCGGCCAGGTTGACCGCCAGCTGGCCGGTCGACCCCGCGAACGTGTCCCAGTCGCCGTAGGCCGCGGCGATTCCAATGTTCGCCGCGGCGGGGATCGTCGTGACCGAGATCAGCACGCCGATCAGCGCGCCGGACTTCGCGGTGCTGAGACTGAGCATCCCGGCGGCGCCGGCACACAGCGCGACGATGAAGGCGAACGCGTCCGGGCTGGAGATGCTCTTCGACAGCGCGTGGTCGTCCGTGTTGAACGCGTCCGGGACGATGTTGAACGCGTCGAACAGCAGCGTCGCGGCGATCGTGGCCGCGATCGCGAGCGGGAACCCGATCGCCAGCGCCAGCGCCGACCGGCGCGCCAGCTGCCCGCGGAGCTGCACGAGCGCGACGCACAGGCCCGCGACCGGCCCGAACTCGGGCCCGACCACCATCGCGCCCACGACCAGGATCGGGCTGTCGAGGAAGATGCCGATCGCCGCGATGATCGACGCCAGCACCATGTACAGCAGGAACACGGCGCTGAGCTCGATGCTCTCGCTCGTGCGCTGGTCGAGCTCCTCCCAGATCACCGCGTCGGCCGGCGACCCGGGCGCGTGCTTCTCCGCCGCCTCCGCGTAGTCGGACACGATGTCCGTCGGGCTGAGCGCGATCGACCCCTCGTGATGGATGCCGAGCTCGCGCAGCTCGCTGATGATCACGCTCGCGTCCTCGCGCGCGACGTCGCACATGATCAGGTCTCCGGACGGGTTCGCGGACGCGCCCTGCACCTTGATCACGTTGATCGCCGACTCGGTCGAGCACAGCCGCGCATGCACCTGCGCGGCCTTCTCGGCGGGAGCGACGATCCGCAGGTGAACCATGGCGGGCCATA
Source organism: Solirubrobacter deserti (assembly GCF_003344625.1). Classification (GTDB taxonomy): domain Bacteria; phylum Actinomycetota; class Thermoleophilia; order Solirubrobacterales; family Solirubrobacteraceae; genus Solirubrobacter; species Solirubrobacter deserti. The sequence continues at coordinate 688,924 of NZ_QPKJ02000002.1, forward strand.
GGATGGCGGGCGTGGAGGACGCCGAGTTCGAGGTCTGGGGCCGCGTGGCGGTCGATCGCGCCGCGGAGCTGCTCGGGGACGCGATTCCCGACGCGCAGCTGAGCAAGACGACGCGGCGTTCTCGCGCGAGCCGCGGCTACATCCAGCGCTACGTCACGTTCAAGCACCCGACGATGCCCGCGGACCGGGCGGTGTGGCTGTTCGCGGCGCCCGTGGGGCACGCGTACGACTTCCGGCCGCCGCATGCGCGCATCGGGGCCGGGCTGCTGCAGGACCCGGACAACGAGCTGGACTCGAACCGGTTCGCGGCCGGGATGACGAAGGGCTTCCCGTTCTCGTGGAAGACCCATCTGGAGACCAAGTACGAGGGTTATCGGCTCAGCGTCAAGGTCGATCCCGACACGGACGACGCCGAAGCGAAGGCGCAGGAGCTCGCCACGGAGGTCCTGCGCGGTCTCCGGAACGCGGGCCTGCTGGTGGATTAGGCCGCGAAGCGGTAGCCGACGCCCGGGTCGGTGTGGAGGTACTCCGCGCCGATCTTGCGGCGCAGGTTGGACATGTGGACGCGCAGGACCTGGACGTCGTCGGCGTACTCCGGGCCCCAGCCGTCGACGAGCAGCGCGCGGTGGGTGAGCAGCCGGCCGCGGTTGGTCGCGAGCACGCGCAGCAGGTTGAACTCGATCGGGGTGAGGTGGACGCCAAGACCGTCGACGGTCACGGTATGGGCGGCGAGGTCCAGGCGCAGGCCGTCGGCCTCGATGACGGGCTCGGACGTGCCCGGGGCGGCGCGGCGCAAGGCGGCCTGCAGCCGTGCCACCAGCTCGCGCGGGCCGAACGGCTTGGTGACGTAGTCGTCGGCGCCCGCCGCCAGCGCACGGACCTTCTCGTCCTCCTCGCCGATCGCGCTCAGCACGAGGATCGGCATCGAGGACCACGAGCGCAGCTCGCGCGTCACCTCGACGCCGTCGCGGTCGGGCAGCACGAGGTCCACGATCGCGGCCGCCGGGGGCTTCAGGGCCGCCACGTCCAGCGCTTCCTCGGCGGTCGCGGCCTGCAGGACCTCGAAACCCGCCTCGCGCAGGATGATGCGCAGGGCGCGCAGGATCTGGGGCTCGTCGTCGACGACGAGCACGCGCGGGCGGTCACTCATGACACGCTGAGGGTAATGGCGGGTCACTACAAGATCTTCCTGGGCATGGCGGCGGGGGTCGGGAAGACCTACCGGATGCTGGCGGAAGCCCAGGCGCAGGCCGAAGCGGGCCGGGACGTCGTGGTCGGCCTGCTGGAGACGCACGGCCGCGCCGAGACCCAGCGCGCCGCCGAGGGCCTCGAGCAGCTGCCGCGCCGGCGCGTGCCCTACCGCGGCGTGACGCTGGAGGAGATGGACCTGCCCGGCATCCTCCGGCGCGCCCCCGAGCTGTGCCTGATCGACGAGCTCGCGCACACGAACACGCCCGGCGTCGAGCACCCCAAACGCTACGACGACATCGCGGACGTCCGCCGCGCCGGGATCGACGTCTACTCCACCGTCAACGTGCAGCACCTGGAGTCGCTCAACGACCAGGTGGCCGAGCTCACGGGCGTGCGCGTGCGTGAGACCGTGCCGGACGAGGAGCTGGCCAAGGCCGACGAGGTCGTGCTGATCGACCTGCCGCCCGAGGACCTGGTCACGCGCCTCCAGGACGGCAAGGTCTACCCGCCCGCGCGCGTGCCGGCGGCGCTCAACGGGTTCTTCCGCGTCGAGAACCTCCGGGCGTTGCGGGAGGTGGCGCTGCGGCAGGTCGCGGAGACCGTCGAGGCGCGGCGGCCCGACGCGCCGCCGATCGCGGAGCGCCTGCTCGCGTTCGTCACCCTCGACGAGGCGGGTGAGCGCGTCGTCCGACGGGCCGCGCGCTCGGCGCAACGCCTGAACGCGGTGCTCGACGTGCTGCTCGTCCGCGACCCGGAGGCCGCCGCCTCAGCGGACGAGCGTGCCCGACTGGAGGCGCTGCGCCGGCTCGCGGCGATGGTCGGCGCGCACCTGCTCGTCGACGAGGGCGCGGACGAGGTCGCGGTCCTCGAGCGCGTCGCCCGTGAGCGGGGAACGACGTACGTCCTCGTCGGCCCGCCCGGCCCGCGCCGCGGCCTCGGCCGCTTCGCGGAGCCGCAGCTCATGCGCATCCTCAGAGCGCTCCCGGACGTCGACGTGCGCGTGGTCGCGGACCGTCGCGAGCAGGATCTCCTCGGTCGGTAGCTCGTCCGGCATGCCGGCGACGAGCTCGGCGGCGCGCATCAGGTCGACGGCGGTGGAGCGGACGCTCTCACCGAGCGCGTCGTGCCCGGCGCCCGCGGCGGCCCGAGCGGCCGCGGCGCGCGCGTCGGCGGCGCGCGCCGGCTCGTCGAACGCGGCGGCGAGCTCCCACACCGAGCGGGCGAGCTCCGTGACCGGCGCCGCGGCGCCCGCCGGCGCGGTCCCGGCGCGCAGCGCCCGCAGCGCGTGGCGGGCGAGCACGCGCGTGTTGCGCACGGCCAGGTCGAGCTGCTCGTAGGCGCGGCCGTAGCGCTCCACCGGCTCGCGCTCGCCGAAGCGCGTCGGCGCGACCCGCACGGTTTCGCGGCCGGTCTCCAGCGCGTCGTCGAGCTCATCCAGCAGGGGATCGATCGCGCGCGCCTGCACCAAGGCCGCTTCCGCACGGTCGACGTCGCCCGCGGCCAGCGCGGCGGCGACGCGCTCGAGCGCCTGCCCGAGGGCGCCCATCACGGCCTGGCCGGCGCGGCCGACGTGCAGGATCGCGTTGGGCGGGAACACCACGGCGACCGCCAGCGCCACGAGGCCGCCGATCAGCGCCTCGAAGATGCGGTTCGGCGCGCTGGTGCCGCCGATCATGAGCAGGAGCATCGCCGAGACGGCGGCCTCGCCGATCACGAGATCGGAGCCGTTGAAGAGCACGGCGATCGACATCGCGACCACGATCAGCAGCGCGAGCTGCCACGGGCCGGTGCCGATCAGGTGTACGAGCACGGCCGCGAGCGACAGGCCGAGCACGACGCCGGTGGCGAGCTGAAGTGCGCGCTGGCGGTGCTGGCCGTGCGTGGCGCCGATCGCGACCACGGTCGCGATGCAGGCGAACACGGGCTGCGGGTCGGGGAGCAGCCAGACGCTCAGGTACCAGGCGGCCAGCGCGGCGAGCGCGGTCTGACCGATCGCGAGCGAACGGGAGGAGAGACGGCGTTGGGCGAGTCGAAGCTGGGTCATACGAACCACTCCATTCTGCTTCGGCCACCTGCAACGCTTCCTTAAGTGCGGATCTTCGACGCGCACTTCCACGTCATCGATCCGCGCTTCCCGCTGGTCCCGAACCAGGGCTACCTGCCGGAGCCGTTCACGGTCGACGACTACCGCGCGCGCTTGACCGCGGACGGTGGAACCGTGGTGTCCGGCTCGTTCCAGGCCTACGACCAGACATACCTCATCGACGCGTTGCAGCGGCTCGGCCCGACGTTCGTGGGCGTCGCACAGGTGCCGCCGGACATCTCGGATGAAGAGGTGTTGCGATTGACGGACGCGGGGGTGCGTGCGTTCCGCGCGAACTTCGCGCGCGGCACCGCGCCGCCGGACCTGTTGAACCTCGCGCGCCGCTTCGAGGCGCTGGCGGGCTGGCACCTGGAGATCTACGGCGACGCGCGCGAGCTTCCGCCGCTCCCGGGCGTGCGGCTCGTCCTCGACCACCTCGGCGGCCCGGAGGCGGCGCTGCCGGCGACCCTGCGCCTCGTCGAGCAGGGAGCGCGCGTGAAGGCGACGCGTTTCGGCGTTTCCGATCACGACATCGCGCGGACGCTGCGCGAGATCGTCGCCGTCAACCCGGCCGCGCTGCTGTTCGGCACCGACCTCCCGGGCACACGCGCGCCTCGCGCATTCGAGCCGCGCGACCTCGAGCTGGTCCTTGAGATCGCCGGCGAGCGCGCGATCTTCACCAACGGTGCCGAGACCTACCGGCTCCCTCAATCGTATGACTGAGCCGTCGAGCACCGGGGGCGATGTCCCTCCGCACGGGCGTGATGATGACCAGCTACCGGCGCCGATCCGGCGCGGTGGCAAGGCCATCGGGTCGCCGGCGTCGACGTCACGCTCGCCGCGCTGGACAAGCAGACGCACGCGGTCAAGGTGCTCGACAGCGGCTGCGCGTTCGTGACCGCGCCGTCCGGCCCGGCCGTCTCGTTTCCGGCGCGCAAGGCCTGGACGGCAAGAAGACGCTGAAGGTCAGCTGCGCACGCCGCTGATCGGCCTCGCTGCGCTGCTCGTGATCGGCGGGATCGCCGACGATCAGCGGGATCGCCGAGCAGACGAACCTGCTCGCGCTCAACGCCGCCATCGAGGTCGCGCGGGCGGGCGAGCAGGGCAAGGGCTTCGCGGTCGTCGCCGACGAGGTGCGCTCGCTGGCCGAGGAGGCGCAGACCGCCGCGGCCGGCGTCGCCGCTCGGACGACGGCGTTGCGATCGTCCGCGAGGCCGCGGGCGCGTTCGAGGCCATCCGTGACGGGATCGGCGAGGTGGACCGCCAGGCCGAGCAGATCGCGAGCGCGATCGCGACGGTCGAGCGCACGGCCGCGACGATGGGCGCCGAGCTGTCGGACGTCGCCGCAGTCGCCGAGCAGTCGTCGGCCTCCACCGAGCAGGTCTCGGCCGCCGCGCAGCGGACGAGCGCGTCCACCCAGGAGATCGCCGCGTCGACGCAGGAGCGCGCCCGCGAGGCCGCCCGCCTCGACGAGCTCGGCGGGCAGTTCACCCTGGCCTGACCGAAACCGGCCGCCGCGCGCGGCCGGTAACGTCCGGCCGATGATCGGGACGGCGCGCCGCCGGCGGGACGGCGAGGCGAAGGTGCGCGGGGCGACGCGCTACGTGGGCGACATGCCGGTGCACGGGCTGCTGCACGCCCGGCCGGTGCTGGCGGCGGATGCGCACGCGCGGCTGCTCGGGATCGACACCAGCGCGGCGCTGGAGGTGCCCGGCGTGGTCGCCGTGCTCACCCACGCGGACCTGCCGCTGGCCGGCGGCTCCGGCCGCGCCGCCGAACCGCTCGCACGCGAGGAGATCGTGTGGGCGGGCCAGCCCGTTGCGCTCGTGGTCGCCGAGAGCGAGGCCGCCGCGGAGGACGGCGCCGCGCTCGTGGACGTCGACACCGAGCCCCTGGAGGCCGTGCTCGACCTCGAGGCGGCGATCGCCGACGGTGCTCCGCCGGCCCGGTACAGCGAGAAGGCGGGGGAGGACGAGAGCGCCGCGAGCGCGCACGGGGGCGGCGACGACGACCGCGGCGGGGACGAGGGCGACGTGGCGAGCGGCGACGAGCGCGGCGCGGCGGGCGGCGACGAGCGCGGCGCGGCGGGCGGGGGCGAGCGCGGCGCGGCGGGCGGGGGCGACGACGGCGGCGCGGCGGGCGGCAACGAGCGCGGCGCGGCGGGCGGCAACGAGCGCGGCGCGGCGGGCGGCGGCGCGACGGGCGGCGGCAAGTCGCCCAACCTCGCGGTCGAGCAGCGCCTCCAGCGCGGCGACGCCGCGGCCGGCCTCGCCGCGGCCGATCACGTGGTCCGCGGCCGCTTCCGGACGAGCTGGGTGCACCAGGCCTACATCGAGCCGCAGTCGACGCTCGCGTGGGTCGAGCCCGACGGGACGCTCGTCGTGCACGCCAGCACGCAGGGCGCGTTCATGGCGCGCCAAGGTCTCGCGAACACGTTCGGGCTGCCGCTGGAGAAGGTGCGCGTGCAGGCGGCGCCGATCGGCGGGGCGTTCGGCGGCAAGCTGATGATCGCCGAGCCGCTGGCGGCGGCCGCGGCGCTCGAGCTCCGGCGCCCGGTGCGGCTCGTGTTCAGCCGGCGCGAGGAGTTCGCCGCCGCCAACCCGGCGCCGGGCCAGCTGATCGAGCTCGAGCTGGGCGCGACCCAAGACGGCGCGCTGACGGCCATCCGCGGCCGCGTGATCGGCGACCGCGGCGGGCTCGGCGACATGGGCGTGGAGAGCATCAGCACGATGCTCGCCGCCGGCCCGTACCGCTGGCCCGCGCACGACCTGACCGCGCTCGGCGTCACCACCAACCGCGTCAGCCCGGGCGCCTACCGCGCGCCGGGCGCGCCCCCCGCCGCGTTCGCGGTCGAGACGCTGATGGACGAGCTGGCGCAGAAGCTGAACCGGGACCCGGTTGAGTTCCGGCTCCAGAACGTGCTCCACGCGGGCGACAAGGGCCTCGACGGTCAGGAGATCAAGGTCTTCGGCGCGCGTGAGACCCTGGAGGCCGTCCAGCAGCACCCGCTGTACGCGCGCCGCCACGAGCTCCCGCCCGACGAAGGCGTCGGCGTCGCGCTCGGCTTCTGGCCCGGCGGCCTGGAGCCCGCGGCCGCGATCTGCAAGCTCGACTCCGACGGCCGGCTGACGATCGTCACCGCCGCGGCGGACATGAGCGGCATCGAGAACGCCTTCATCGCGATCGCGGCCGGCGCGTTCGGGCTGCCCGAGGAGAGCGTGCGCGTGACCACCGGTGACACGGCCTCGGCGCCGTACGGCGGCGTGGCGGGCGGCTCGAAGGTCACCTACACGTACGGGCGCGCGGTGGAGCGCGCGGCCGAGGAGGCGCGCCAACGCCTCTTGGACGTGGCGGCGAGCGAGCTCGAGATCGCGCCCGAGGACCTCGAGCTGGTGGACGGCGAGGTGCGCCCGATCGGCACGCCCGCGAAGGCGATCGCCGTCGCCGACCTGGCGGCCAAGACGTACACGTTCGGCAGCCCGCACCGCCCGATCGAGGGCTACGGCTCTTCCGCGCAGGTCAGCCGCGCGCCCGGCGCCGCCGCGCACCTGAGCCACGTCAAGGTCGACCGCGAGACGGGCGAGGTGCGGTTGCTCGCCCACGTGATCGCGCAGGACGTCGGCAAGGCGCTCAACCCCGCGCTCGTCGAGGGACAGATGCACGGCGGGGCGGTGCAGGGCATCGGGTGGGCGCTGCTGGAGGAGCTCGGGCACACCGAGGACGGCCAGCTGCAGGGCGGGACGTTCGCCGAATACGCGCTGCCGAGCACCGACCAGGTGCCGCCGATCGAGACGCTGCTCGTCGAGGTGCCGGCGCCCGACGGGCCGTTCGGCGCCAAGGGTGTGGGGGAGCCGCCCGTGTGCGGCGTCCCCGCGGCGATCGCGAACGCCATCGCGGCCGCCACCGGCATCCGGCTCGGCGTGTTGCCGATGACTCCCGCGCGGGTATGGGCGCTACTCCAAGATGCTCCGGTTGTTTGAGTGCCCGTGATCGCCCGCCTGTTGCTACTCGCCGCCCTGTTCGGAGCGGCGCTGCCGACTCAAGCCGCCCACGCCGTCGAGCCCGACGGCTCGCTCATCCGCTCCGCCGCCAACAACAACTGGACCTACCGCGTGGTCGGCGGTGCCGCCATCCGCATCACGGACTGCGCGCCGTTCAAGGACTGTGAGGGGCGCAAGGACGTTCCGAGCCTGGCGGGCTACACCACGTATCCCAGGGACGGGGCGATCATCCACAACCTGGCCGACGGCGGGACCTACCGGTTCGCCGGCGGCGCCCCGCTGTGGATCTCCAGCTGCAGCTACGCGCCCACCTGCTCCGGCCGCACCGTACTGAATTCGCTGGCCGACACCGCGCACATCCGCGCGATGCCGGCCGACGGCACCGTCGTCCGCAACGTCAACGACGGCGGGCACTACCGCTTCGTCGGCGGCGCGCCGCTGTTCGTGCGCTGCGACATGGGCGCGGGCTGCCCGGCGACCGTGAACATCATCGACAGCCGGACGATGAGCGCGCTGGGCACGAACACGCCCGCGACGCCGCGCATGCGTCAGTACCCGGCCGACGGCGCCGTGGTCTTCAACGGCGACGACAACCAGAACTTCCGCTTCGCCGGCGGCGCGCCGCTGCCGGTCGCGGCGCCCGCGTCCGGGGCCAAGTACGTCATCGACTCGCGCACGCTCGTGCAACAGGGCACGGCCACGGCCGCGCTGCCGCACATGCGCCCGCAGCCGGCCGACAACACGTTCCTGAACGCCGTCGGCACGCTCTATCGGGTGGCGGGCGGCGCCGCCGTCAAGCTCACCAACTGCTCCGTGTTGAGCAACTGCCCGGGCGCCGTCGCGGTCGATCCGGGCACGATCAGCAGCGCGGGCCTCGGGCGCCTGCTGCAGGTGCCCAAGGACGGCACGGTGCTGCGGGGGCTGCCGTCGAACACGCTGTGGGAGATCATCGGCGGTCAGCGGCGCCAGACGTTCGTCAACGTCGCGGGCGTGTCCGTGGACGACGGCGCGATCGGGCTCATCCCGACGCCGTCGACTCCGACGCCGGCGCCCGTCGTGATCACGCCGCCGCCGAAGTTCGCACCCGTCATCACCAGCGGCTACAAGGTGTTCCGCACCTACACGCGGTTCACGTCGCTGAAGGTCCGTGACGCGCTGCCCGGCGCGGTGGTCACCGTCTCCTGCAAGGGCAAGGGCTGCCCGTTCAAGCGCCAGAAGTACCACCGGCTCAACGGGACGTCGCTGGACGTCCGCAGCCGCTGGTTCAAGAAGGCGAAGCTGCGCAGCCGCGCGACCGTGCTGGTGCGGGTCTCGAGCCCGGCCGGTGACCGCAAGCAGATGGAGTTCAAGATCCGCTCGCGCAAGCTGCCGGTGCGCACCACGCGCTGCTCGGCGGCCGGCGCGAAGCTCAGCCGCTGCGCCTGAGCTCCTCCAGCTCCCGGAGGGCGTGCGCGGCGCCCTCCAGGAAGCTCCACGCGTCGTCGATCTGCTCGCGGTCGCCGACGATGCCGAAGTCCACGCGGTTCTTGTAGGAGACGACGGTGATGTTGAGCCCGACGCCGTCGACGATCACGCTCAGCGGGTAGTTGGCGACGAGCTCGGCGCCCGCGCAGTACAGCGAGCTGCGCGGGCCGGGCACGTTGGAGATCACGAGGTTCAGCGGCGGGCGCGTGCGGCTGAGGATGTCGACCGTGTTGCGCGCGGCCAGGGACGCGACGGCGGGCGGGATGAACGCGGTCGCGTCCGTGAGCAGGGAGGCGGGCAGTGCGCTGTGGCGTTCCTTGGCGCTGCGCAGGTACTCGTGCGTGCGGCGCAGGCGCTGGCCCGGGTCGGCCTCGTGGGTCGGGATCGGCACGACCATCATCGAGATCCGGTTGCCCCAGGTGCCGCGCTCGTCGCGGCGGCGCACGCTCATCGGGATCATCGCCACCAGCGGGTCGGCGGGCAGCGCGTCGCGCTCCATCAGCCACTCGCGCACCGCGCCCGCGCACAGGGTCACGACCACGTCGTTGACGGTCACGCCGAACTCGCGCCGGATCTGGCGCACGGCGTCCAGCGACAGCGAGCCGAACGCGAACCGCCGGTGCGCGGAGACCGGCCCGTTGAACGGCGTCTTGGGCGGGCGGGCCTTCGTCACCTCGAGGATGTCGGTCGACTCGTCGGAGCCGAGCGTCCGGCGCACGCGCGAGTACACGTGCGAGAGCGTCGGGAGGCCCGGCAGCGCGTTCGCGCCCGGGAGGTCGGTGAAGCCCTGGACGGCGCGCGGGAGCGAGCGCAGCGCGCGCAACGGCTGGCGCGGCAGCCCGCGCAGGCCGCGCGCGAGCATCTCGCGGTCCCGCGGCAGCGCGCCCGGCGCCTTGGCCGGCGGGGCCGGCTCGACGGCCCGCCCCTCCGGCTCGGGGTCGAGCAGCGTCGCCATGATCTCGTTGCCGCTCAGCCCGTCCACGACCGAGTGGTGGATCTTGGTCAGCAGCGCGACGCGCCCGCCCTCGAGGCCGTGGATGACGTAGATCTCCCACAGCGGGCGGCCACGGTCCAGCGGGCGCCCGAACACGCGCTGCACCGTCTCCGCCAGCTGACGGTCGTCGCCGGGTGCGGGCAGCGCGATCTCCCGGATGTGGAACTCGAGGTCGAAGTCGGGGTCCTCGGCCCAGTACGGCAGGTCGAGGCCGAGCGGGACGGGCACGAGCCGCCAGCGCAGCGGCGGCAGCAGGTGCAGCCGCGCCTCCAGCAGGCGCTTGATCTCCGGCCCGCCGAGCGCGCCGCCGGGCGCGCTGCTCGGGTCGTAGATGCCGAGGAACGCGACGTGGCCGTAGATCCGGGCCGATTCGACGTTCAGGAACTGTGCGTCGAGGGTGCTGAGCTGCCGCACGCCCCGCAGGTTACGCGCATGTCCTCGTCGGCTTCGTCGCGCCCGGCGGAAGGCACAGGTAGCCGGTCAGCGGGCGCTTGCCCCGGCGCATGGTGAAGCGCGCCACCTTCGCGACGTGCCCGGGCACGAGGATGCGGATCTCGAGCGTCGCGCCGACCCGGAAGCGGGCGCGCCGGAAGTACTGGCGGCGCAGGTCGAGCGTCCCACCCTTGGACGTGAAGCGCCGGACCGAGAACGGGCAGCCGCGGCCGGCACAGCGCAGCTCGAGCCGCGCGCCCGCGGGTGCCCCACGGACCTTCAGGCTCGTGTTGCGGGTCGTCCGGCTCGACCACTCCCAGGCGTTGGCGATCGTCGCGTCCACGCGCGGAAGGGCGTCGGTGCCGTCGCAGTTCTCGTCCACGCCGTTGTCGGGCCGGTCCACGGCGCCGGGCCTGGCGGCGGGGTTGAAGTCGTTGCAGTCGGCGTCCTCGAGCACGCCGTCGCCGTCGCGGTCCGCGAGCGTGACCGACACGGTGGCGGCGCTCGTGGCGAAGTTGCCGACGCGGTCGACGGCGCGCGCGATCAGCGTGTGCGTGCCCGCGGGCACCTCCGAGGCGGGGACGCTGAGCTTGTACGTGCGCCCGTCCCTCTCCGGCGTGTACACGGTGAACGTCTTGCCGGCGAGCGAGAACTCGACGCGGTGCACCGCGCGGTTGTCGGTCGCGTCCGCCGTCACCTCGAGCGTGCCGCCGCGGTTGACGGTCGGCGGCACCGTCTTGAGGCCGACCGACGGCGGCAGCGACGGCAGCACCGTGTAGTCGAGGTACACCTCGCTGCCGGGGACCCACGCGATCAGCTCGGCGACGAGCTGGAAGTGCTCGCGGAACGTCGTGATGGTGCCGACGCCGGTCGGCGCCTGGACTACGAAGTCAAAGCGCGCCCGCTGGCCTTTCGCGACCGCCTGGACCGGCAGCGCGGCCGGCCGGATGCGCTCGGACCAGGTCGGATGCCAGAACGCCGACGCGCGGTCGTGTGCCCCGGCGGTCCCGAGCTTGAGGTTGCCCTGCACCCAGGTCTGGTCACCCGTGTTCTCGAACTCGAAGTACTGCCCGCCTGCGACCTCGCCGCTCTCGAGCGTCAGGTAGCAGCACTGGCCCTTGAAGGCGGCGCCCCAGGGCTGCTGGGCGTGGGCGGGAGCGGCGAAGAGGGCGCACAGCAGCAGTGCGCCGAAAAGGCGTGCGACGACAGACATCGGCGGCCGATGATGCCGCGTTCGGCGCGAAACGCCAACCGGCGCGTCAGGCCGCGCGACTCTCGTGGCGCCAGATCGCGTAGTCGAGCGCCCGCGCGCTGACGCCGAGCCGCGCCGCCGCATCGACCACCAGCGTGTGGGCGCGCGCCGCGCTCACACGCGCCTCGGTGGTCCCGGTCGCGACGGCCACGAAGCGCCGCAGCATCCGGTCGGCCTTCACGGTGTCGTGCCCGGTGGCGATCAGGAGCGCGTCCCACGAGGTGCCCGACTTCTGACCGGGAACCGTGATCCAGCGCGCGCGGACGGCGTCGGACAGCCCAGACGCGTCGACAACCCCTTCCTCGCCGAGCATGCGCGCCTCCAGGTACACGGCCTCGGCCTTCAGGATCCCGTTGCGGGTCGAGGTGCGCTGGCGGTTGCGCACCGCGTCGGCGAAGGCCTCGGGGCCGCCGAGCGTCTCCACGAAGGCGGCGAGCTCGGCCGGCGTGTGCGGCCGCTCGCCACGCAGGGCCTCATAGCGCGCGATCACGTTGGCGACGCCGCCGGCGCGCACACCGATGCCCCAGACCGCTTCGATCACGGCCACCGCCAGGTTCTCCTGCACGCCGGCGACGGCCCAGCCCGCGGGGTCCCCGAGCACGGCGGCGTGCGCCACGACGCGATCGACAGCGTTCACCCGCGGGATTTCAGCGCAACGGCAGGCGGCTGCGCAGCAACGCGGCCCGGCCGGCGCGCCAGCTGTCCCCGACGCGCTCGTAGCGCTCGGACAGGCCGAGTAGCGCCGCGAACGCCAGCTCGTGCGCGCAGTGGCGGCGCAGGCTCCACGGATCGGCCTGCGAGCCGTCCATCGTGGCGTCGACGAGCCACAGCCGGTCGCCGTCGCCGAGGCCGGCGTACCAGCCCGTGGGCGCCGACAGGACGTGGACGTCCAGGCCGGCGCGGCGGCCGACCTCACAGGCGATCGCGGCGAGCACGAGGGGGTGGCCGGCGCGTGACTCCAGCGCCGAGTCCAGCCACAGGCCCGCGACGCTCGAGCGGTCGGCGTCGAAGCCCGGGTCGGTGTCCAGCATCGAGGCCAAGCGAGCGGCGGCGGTCCGCAGATCGCCGCCGGCGAGGCCGAAGAGGGGGAGCGCGAGCTCGTCGAGGCGGGCGTCGGCGGCAGCGGTGTCCACGTCGCGGAACTCCGCCGCCAGAGCGAGCAACAGGTCGGCCACCGGAGGGCAGCCGCCGCATGCGAGGCGAGTGAAGCCTTCCATTTCCGACCAACGCTATCAGGATTTGTTAGGTAGCCCTAACACGCCCCGTCACGGGTAGGAGCAGGGCATGACGATCGTGACCGTGTCCGCCGCGTACGGCGCCGGCGGCGCGCTGGTGGGTCCGCGGCTCGCCGAACGCCTCGGCGTCCCGTTCCTGGACCGCGCGCTGCCGTCGGAGATCGCGCAGCGGCTCGCGATGCCGCTCGACGAGGCGATGGCTCGCGACGAGTCGATCGGCGGTCCGCTGGCGCGGATGGCGATGCGGCTGGCTCCGATCGGCCTCGCGTTCGGCGCCGAGACGGCCCCCGACGCGGTCGACGAGGAGGCCTACCGGCGCACGACGGAGGACGTCATTCGCGAGCACGCGGCGGGCGGCGACCTGGTCGTCCTCGGCCGGGCGGCCGCACTGGTATTGCGCAACGATCCGCGCCCGCTGCACGTGCGGCTCGACGGTCCGCGCGACCGCCGGCTCGAGCAGGCCGTGCGGCTCGCTGACGGCGATCGCGCCGAGGTGGAGAAGCGGCTGGACGAGACCGACCGCGCCCGCGAGGCCTACGTGCGCCACTTCTACCACGCCGACCCGCGCGATCCGGCGCTCTACCACCTCACGATCGACGCCACGGCCGTCCCGCTCGACACCGTTGTGGACATCATCGAACGTGCGGCCACCAGCCGGACCCGCTAGCTTCGGCGGCGCCCCATGCGCCGCCTCGTCCTCGCCCTCGTCGTGCTGTTCGCGCTGCCCGCCACGGCCCACGCGGACTCGATCGTCTTCCGCCGCGGAAGCGACATCTGGCGCATGTCCCCGGACGGCACGGGGCAGCGCCAGGTCACGAGCGACGACCGCTACGAGTGGCCGTCCGCGGCCGACGACGGCACGTTCGCCGCCGCCGACGGCACGGGCGTCATCCACCGCTTCGCCCCTGGCGGGGCGCGGCTGAACACGATCCCGACCGCGGCCACCGACGATGACGAGGACGCCCCGACCGAGACGCCGACGCACGTGCGCCTCTCGCCCGACGGCACGCGCATCGCCTACGACCAGGCGATCGCGGGGGATGTCACGGCCGTCGTGACGAGCGCCACGGCGCCCGACGTCGCCCTCACCGGCCAGGACGGGCTCGTCGCCCCGTCGTGGATCGGCAACGACCGGCTGCTGCTCAGCCGCGACATCTCGTTCGACACCGAGGGCCCGACCTACAACGTGCTCACCGTCGGCGGGCCGGTCGCGCCACTGTTCGACGACACCGACGCCCCGTGGGCGACCGGCTTCGACGCCGCCGCGTCCCGCGACGGGGCCCGGATGGCCGTCGTGACCGACGATGCCGCCGACGCCGACGGCATACCGACACGCGTGGAGCTACGGCTGTTCGAGGGCACCACCGTGCGCTGCGCGCTCGCACTCGAGGCGGCCGACACCTATTCCTCCGCCAGCCCGAGCTTCTCGCCGGACGGCTCGCGCGTGGCCTGGGCCGAGAGCGACGGCATCCACGTCGCGGGCAGCGACTGCGCGGGCGAGCGTGTCGTGACGCTCCCGGGCGCGTGGGAGCCGTACTGGTCGCCCTACACCGAGCCGGCGAGCGCCGCCGTGCCGAAGCTGACCTTGTCCGTCCGCGTCAAGCCCCGCCCCCGCCGCGCGACGGTCCGCAGGCGCGGCATCGGCGTGAGCGTGACGGTGTCCGCGCCGACCACGATCAAGGTCCGCGCCGGCGGCCGCAGCGTCAGCCGCGCGCTCCCCACCGCCGGCACATACACCGTCCGCGTGCGCCCGCGTCTGGCCAAGCGCATCCGTGTCCGCGTCACCGCGCCCGGCGCCGCCCCGGTGCGGGCCGTCATCCGCCCGCGAGGTTGAGCGAGCCCTCGATGTCGCCCGCGCCCCAGGTGTCGCCGAGCTTGAAGCCGGCGCCGAGCGGGTCGGACGGGTCGACGACGAGCTGGTGGAAACCGGTGATCCACGCGCGGCCGGAGACGGCGGGGACGACCGCGTCGTGCTCGCCGACCCGCGTGCGGGAGACGACGCGGCCGACGAAGCGCGTGTCGATGACGCTCTCCGCGGTGTAGGTCTCGCCTAGCTCGCCGCGGGCGCTTAAGACCGCGATGCGCGCGCTGGTCGCGGTGCCCGTGGGGGACCGGTCCAGGCGGCCGGGGGAGACGACCGTCGCGTGGCGGGCGTCGCCGCCGGCGCGCGGCGGCGCGACGAAGACCACGAACGAGAGGTGCGAGAGCGCCGGGATGAGCGGGTGCGCGACCTCGACCTGGGCGTTGACGTGCGGGCGGATCCGCTCGCCCAGCGCCGCGAGCTCACGCGCCTCGGACGGCACGATCGAGAACCCGAGCGCCGCCGCGTCGACGAACGCGCAGAACGCGCCGCCGTAGGCGACGTCGACGGCGATCGTGCCCAGCTCGGGGACCTCCACCGGCACGGCGAGGCCGAGGGCGAACGACGGGACGTTCTCGAACTCGATCCGCTCGACGCGGCCTCCATCGACCCACGCGCGCACGCGGACCAGCCCGGCCGGCGCCTCCAGCACGAGCTCGGTGACCGGCTCGACCTTCCCGATCACGCCCGTCTCGAGCAGGACCGCGGCCGTGTTGATCGTGTTGGTCCCGGACATGCCCTCGTAGGAGGACGACTCCATGATCACGAAGCCCGCGTCGGCTTCGGGATGCGCCGACTCGAACACGATGTCCCCGCTCAGCGGCGCCGACCCGCGCGGCTCGAACAGCAGCACGCGGCGCAGCGTGTCGTCGGCCTCCAGCGCCTGCATCTTCTCGAGCATGGTCGTGCCCGGGACGTCGAGCACGCCCCCGAGGACGATCCGGCTGGGCTCGCCCTCGGCGTGGGCGTCGACGCACTGGATGACCCTCGCGATCCGCATCCGTGCCACGCTACCGGCCCATGAGGGTCGTCGTCACCGGGGCAGGATCGGGGATCGGCCGCGCGATCGCGCAGCGGTTCGCACACGAGGGCGCGACCGTGCTGGCCGGCGACCTGGACTTCCAGAGCGCCCACGCGACATGCGCCGGCCTGCCGTACGCGACGCCGCACAGGGCCGACGTCACGCGCCGCGAGGACGTCGAGACCCTCCTCGCCAAGCACGACCGGATCGACGTGTACGTCAACTGCGCCGGCATCCCGGAGCGCGTGAAGCCGCTCGCCGACATCTCCCGCGCGGAGTGGGACACGGTGATCGACGTCAACCTCACGTCGCTCTACCTGGCGGCGCAGGTCGCCGCGCCGAAGCTGCACGGCGGCGTGCTGATCCAGATCGGCTCGATCATCGCCAACCGCCCGCGAGCCGGCCTGGCCGCCTACGTCGCCGCCAAGGCGGGCGTCGTCGGCCTGGCGCGCGCGCTCGCCGTCGAGCTCGCGCCGGACGTGCGGGTCAACGTCATCAACCCGGGCCCGGCGAACACGCCGATGCTGGCCGGCTTCGGCTTCGACACCGACGTCGCGCAGGCGCTCCCGCTCGGGCGCCTGGTCGAGCCGGAGGACATCGCGGGCGCGGCCGTCTACCTGGCGGGCGCCACCGCCGTCACCGGCGCCGTCCTCAACGTCGACGCGGGACGCGACCTGTGAGCACCTTCATGGCCGTCGACCCCTCGACCGGGCACGAGTTCGCCGAGCTTCCGAGCACGACGCCGCCGCAGGTCGCCGAGCTCGTGGACGCCGCACGCCGCGCGCTCACGAGCGAGCGGGACTGGCGCACGCCGCTCGTCCGCGCCGGCGCGCTGCAGCGGATGGCGCGACGGGTGGAGGAGCAGGCGGACGCGCTCGCCGACCTCGAGACGCGCGACACCGGCAAGCCGCTCTCGCAGTCGAAGGCGGACGTGCGCGCCACGGTCCGCTACCTCGACTACTACGCGGGCTCGGTCGAGCGCCTGGAGGGCCGCACGATCCCGCTCGGCCCGGACGCGCTCGACTACACCGTGCGCGAGCCGTGGGGCGTGTGCGCCCAGATCATCCCGTGGAACTACCCGCTGCAGGTCGCCGCCCGCTGCGCCGCGCCCGCGCTCGCGGCCGGGAACGCGGTGATCCTCAAGCCGTCCGAGCTGGCGAGCATCACGCCGCTGCAGCTGGCGCAGATCGCCTACGAGGCGGGCGTGCCGGACGGGTTCCTCCAGGTCGCGACGGGTGACGGCACGACCGGCGACGCGCTCGTGCGCCACCCGGGCGTGGACCACGTCACGTTCGTCGGCTCCGCCGCCACCGGCGCGCAGGTGGCCGCGGTCTGCGCGCACCGGCTCGTCCCGGTCGAGCTCGAGCTGGGCGGCAAGTCGCCGAACCTGGTGTTCGAGGACGCTGACCTGGACCGGGCCGTGCCCGCGATCGTCCGCGGCCTGGTGCAGAACTCCGGCCAGAGCTGCTCGGCGGGCTCGCGGCTGCTGGTGGAGAAGACGCGCTATGAGGAGGTCACCGCGCGTGTGGCGGCCGCGTTCGCGGACGTCACCATCGGGCCGGGCGTCGAGGACCAGGACCTCGGCCCGCTGATCTCGGCGCGCCAGCTGGACCGCGCGACGGCGATGCTCGAGCACGCGCGGGCGGGCGGCGCGCGGGTGGTCGGCGGGGAGGCGGACGCGCTGTTCATGCGGCCCGCGCTCGTCACGCGCGTGAAGACGGACATGGAGATCTTCCACGAGGAGGTCTTCGGGCCCGTGCTGGCCGCGGTGCCGTTCGAGGACGAGCGCCACGCCGTCGAGCTGGCGAACGCGACCGCCTACGGGCTCGTCGCCGGCGTGTGGACGCGGGACCTCGCCCGCGCGCACCGCGTCGCGGCGGGCGTCCGCGCCGGGCAGGTGTTCGTCAACGGCTACGGCGTCGGCGGCGGGGTGGAGCTGCCGTTCGGCGGCATGGGCCGCAGCGGCTACGGGCGCGGCAAGGGCATTGAGGCGCTGCTCGCGTACTCGCAGGTCAAGAACGTATGGATCGCGCTGGACGGGTAATCAGGGGCGAATGGAGGCGATCCTCGCCGCGGTCGACGAGCTGGAGGACGAGCTCGTCACGCTGCTCCAGCGGCTGATCCGGATCCCGACCGTCAACCCGCCCGGCGAGGCCTACGAGGACTTCGTCGCCGCCTTCAAGGCCGTGCTGGACGAGCTCGGCTACGCGACCGAGGTCCACCGCGCGCCGCCCGAGCTCGCGCCGCTGGGCGAAGGGCTCCCACGGCCGAACCTGCTCGCCCGGCTGCCCGGAGACGGGCCGCGCGTCCACCTCAACGGCCACTACGACGTCGTCCCGGTCGGCAACGACTGGACGCGCGACCCGTTCGGCGGCGAGCTGGCCGACGGCCACGTGTACGGCCGCGGCGCCGCCGACATGAAGAGCGGGCTGGCGGCGCAGGTGATCGCGGTCGAGGCGCTGCACCGCGCCGGCCTGAAGCCGAACGTCGTCCAGAGCGCGGTGCCCGACGAGGAGACCGTCGGTGTGCGCAACGCCGGCATGGGGTTCTTGGTCGAGCAGGGCCTGCTGGAGGGCGACGCCGTGATCATCACCGAGCCGTTCGGCCCTGACGGCGTCGGCATCGGGCACAAGGGCGCGATCTGGGGCGAGATCACGATCTTCGGCAAGCAGGCGCACGGGTCGGCGCCGCAGCTGGGGGAGAACGCCGTCGAGGCGATGGCCCGCTATCTCGCGACGCTCGACCGCGAGCTGCGGCCGAAGCTCGAGACGCGGATCACCGACTACGGCGTCACGCCCGACAACCGGCGCTCCACGCTCTCGTTCGACACGATCCGCGGCGGCCACGCCACCAACATCGTCCCGGACCGCTGCACGGTCACGTTCAACCGCCGCCTGATCCCGGGCGAGGACCTCGACGCGGCGCGCCGCGAGCTGCTCGCCCCGCTCGATGGCGTCCGCCACTCCTACCACGAGCTGTACTCGACGCAGCCGACGCTGGTGGGGGAGGACGAGCCGGTCGTGCAGGCCGCGCAACGCGCGCTGCGCGCGCTCGGCCTCACCCCGCGCATCCTCATCTCCGCCGGCTCGGACGACCAGCGCTTCGTCGTCCACAACGCCGGCATCACGAACTCGCTCGTCTACGGTCCGGGCCAGACCGGCCTGAGTCACGTCGCCGACGAGCGCATCTCCGTCGCAGACCTCGTCCTCGGCACGAAGGGACTCGCCTTGATCATCGCGGAGCTCATGTCATGACGAACCACGTCCGCGGCCGCAAGTCCCTGCTGTGGCTGCTCGTCCCGTTCCTGCTGTTCGTGGCGGCGCTTCCGCTCGCCAACCGCATCGACCCGGTGATCCTGGGCCTGCCGTTCCTGTTCTTCTGGGCGCTGCTGGCGGTGATCCTCAGCCCGCTGGCGATCTGGCTCGCCGCACGCTCGGACCCCTTCTTCCAGCGCGACGAAGCCGAGCCGACCGATGTCGACTGACGCCCAGGTCGCCATCGGCATCTTCGGCGTGGCGATGGTGGCCACGCTCGGCCTCGGCATCGCCGCCATGCGCGGCCGCGACGCCGACCGCGAGCAGTGGGCCGTCGGCGGGCGCTCGTTCGGCGTGATCCTCACCTGGGTGCTGCTCGCGGGCGAGTGCTACACGAGCTTCTCCTACCTGGGCGCCGCGGGCTGGGCGTACGGCTACGGCGCGCCGATCCTCTACCTCGTCGGCTACATGGCCACGGGCTACGCGACCGTCTACCTGTTCGCGCCGATGGTGTGGAGCTACGCGGCCCGGCACAACCTCGTCAGCGTCCGCGACATCCTCGCCCACCGCTTCCGGTCGCCGCGCTTCGGCCTGGTGATCGCGATCGTCGCCACGCTCGCGCTGCTGCCCTACATCCAGCTGCAGATCCAGGGCATGGGCCTGGTCGTCAACGCGATCTCCTACAACGAGATCCCGCTCGAGACGGCGTTCGTGATCGGCTTCGTCGTCTCCGCCGGCTTCGTGCTCGTGAGCGGGCTGCGCGGCAGCGCGTGGGTGAGCGTGTTCAAGGACGCGCTCGTGATCCTCACGATCGTCTTCCTGGCGATCTACCTGCCGCTGAAGCTCTTCGGCTCCTACGGGAACCTGTTCGAGCGCCTGCGCACCGAACGGCCGGAGTGGCTGACGCTGCCCGGCAACGAGTCCCCCGGCCTCGGCGTGCTGTGGTTCATGAGCACCTGCATCCTCAACGGCGTCGCGTTCACCGTGTTCCCCAGCTTCGTCGCGGGCTACCTGGGCTCCAAGTCGCCGAACACAATCCGCCGCAACGCGATCTTCCTGCCGATGTACTCGCTGCTGCTGCTCGTGCCGATGATGCTCGGCATGGCGGCGCTGTTCGTGGTGCCGAACCTGGAGGAGAACGACCTGGCGCTGCTGAGCATGGTCACGGCCGAGCTGCCGGGCTGGGTCGTGGGGATCGTGGGCGTCGCGGGCGCGCTGAGCGCGATCGTCCCGATGGCCGTCTTCATGCTCTGCATCGGCACGCTGTGGGGCGGCCAGTCCGTCAACCGGGCTCGCGTCGTCGTGGTCGCGTCCGGCCTGGCCGCGCTCGGCGGCGCGCTGCTATTCCCGGACGCGTTGGTGCGCCTGTCGGTGCTCTCCTACGAGGGCATCGCCCAGCTCGTCCCGCCGCTCGTCGGTGGGCTGCTGTGGCGGAGGATGACCGTGCAGGGCGCACTCGCCGGCCTGCTGGTGGGGGAGGCGATCGTCGTCCCGCTCGCCCTGTCGGGCAACGACCCGTTCCTGGGCGTCAACGCCGGCCTGCTCGGCCTCGTGGCGAACGTGATCGTCAACGTCGCCGTGAGCCGGGCGCGCCCCCGCGAGGACGCGCCCGGCCCGCGCTTTCAGCGGCTGTCGGAGGGGTCCACGATCCCCTCCTCGAGCCAGGTGTAGCGGCCGTCGAGGAGCTTGACGGCGGTCGCGTAGCCCGCGTCGTCGTCGTTGGACCACAGCGCGTGGAACAGCTCGTCCGCGCGGCGCTTGGCCTGCGCGCAGAACAGCTCGGCCAGTTCGCGGGCGGCCTCGCCGCGCTCCGGCGTCTCGCGCGCGATCGTGTCGGCGTAGACGACGGCGGCGGAGATCGCGAACAGCTCGGCGCCGATGTCCACGATCCGGCCCAGGAACGACTGGCGCTGCTCGAGCTTGGCCTGCCAGCGGCCCATCGCGTAGAACGTCGAGCGGGCCAGGCGGCGCGAGGAGCGCTCGGCGTAGCGCAGGTAGGTCGCCAGCTCGCCGAACTCCTCGTAGCCCTTGGGCTTGTGGCCCTCGCCGACGACGAGCTTCGGCAGCCACTTGGCGTAGAAGGTGCCCGCGGCGACGGCGCTCTTGGCCTTGTCGGGCAGCGGCGTCTCGGGCTCGAGGATGTCGCCTGCGACCTGCAGGTGCTGGTCGACGGCCTCGCGCGCGATCAGCAGGTGCATGATCTCGGTCGAGCCTTCGAAGATGCGGTTGATGCGCATGTCGCGCAGCGCCTGCTCGACCGGGATCGGCTTCTCGCCGCGCGCCTTCAGCGACTCGGCGGTCTCGTACCCGCGCCCGCCGCGGACCTGGACGAGCTCGTCGAGCACCTTCCAGCCCAGCTCGGAGCCGTAGAGCTTCGCGATCGCGGCCTCGATGCGGATGTCGTTGCGCTTCTCGTCGGCCAGGCGGGAGGCGACGTCGAGCATCGCCTCCAGGCCGAACGCCGTCGCCGCGATGAACGCGTTCTTCTGCGCGACGGCGTCGTGCTTGCCGATCGGGCGGCCCCACTGCACGCGCTCGCTCGACCACTCGCGCGCCACCTTGGTGGCCCACTTGGACTGGCCGACGCAGATCGCGGGCAGCGCCAGGCGGCCGGTGTTGAGGGTGCTGAGGGCGATCTTGAGGCCCCAGCCCTCCTTGCCGATCAGGTTCTCCGCCGGCACGAAGACGTCCTTGAGCTCGGTGACCGAGTTCTCGATCCCCTTGAGGCCCATGAACGCGTTGCGGTGCAGGACCTTGACGCCTTCGCTCTTGTAGTCCAGGACGAAGGCGCTGATCCCGCCCTTGCGGTCCTCGGACTTGGGCACGCGCGCCATCACGACGACGATGTCGGCGATCGAGCCGTT
Source organism: Solirubrobacter deserti (assembly GCF_003344625.1). GTDB lineage: Bacteria > Actinomycetota > Thermoleophilia > Solirubrobacterales > Solirubrobacteraceae > Solirubrobacter > Solirubrobacter deserti. The sequence goes on from NZ_QPKJ02000002.1 coordinate 710,576, forward strand.
GGTGGCCCACAGCTTGGTGCCGTTGAGGACGTAGCCACCCTCGACGGGCTCGGCCGTCGTGGCCACGCGCGCCGGGTCGGAGCCGACGTCGGGCTCGGTGAGCAGGAAGGCGGAGATGTCCGTCCGCGCCACGCGCGGCAGCCACTCGCGCTTCTGCTCCTCGGTGCCGAACATGCGCAACGGCTCGGCCACGCCGATCGACTGGTGCGCCGACACGAGCGCGCCGAGCGCGCCGTGGTAGGTGCCGATCATGACCAGCGCGCGGTTGTAGTAGACCTGCGAGAGGCCGAGACCGCCGTACTCCGTCGCGACCTTCATCCCCATCGCGCCGATCTCCTGGAAGCCCTTGATCACCTCGTCGGGGATCTTCGAGTCCCGCTCGATCTGCAGCGGATCGACCTTCTGCTCGAGGAACTCGCGCAGGGTCTTCAGGAACGCCTCGCCCTTCTCGACCGCTTCCGCGTCGAGCTTGGGTTGGGGATGGATCAGGTCCAGACGGAAGTTGCCGAGAAAGAGCTCCTTGCCGAAGCTCGGCAGCTTCCAGTCCTGCTCACGCGCGGCTTCGGCGACCTGCCGAGCCTCGCGTTCGCTCACGTCGGTCGTAGCCATCCCATGATTACACCGCAACTCGAGAGGGAGTAAGCGCGTTTGGGTCACACATATGCGCCTGCTGTTCGCCGTTCTCGCCTCCCTGCTGATCCTTGCCGCCCCCGCGCACGCCGCGGGCCCCGAGTTGGGGATCGCGGATGACCGCCTGCTCCTGGCCGGCGGGCCCGAAGCGGACAAGGCCGTGCTGGAGTGGCAGCAGAACGGCATTCAGAACGTGCGCATCTACGCGCTGTGGTCGCGGATCGCGCCGAACTCGCCGACGGGCACCTACGAGTGGGCGCAACTGGATCATGCGATCGACCGCGTGACCGCGGCGGGGATCAAGCCGATCCTCACCGTCACCGGCCCCGGGCCGCTGTGGGTGAGCCGCCGCTCCGAGCGCGGTGAGCCGCGCTATGACCCGGACCCGAAGCTGTTCGGCGAGTTCGCGGGCATGGTCGCCGCCCGCTACGGCGCGCGCGTGGACCGCTACATCGTCTGGAACGAGCCCAACCTCGCGGGCTGGATCCGCCCGCAGGCCGCGTGCTTCGGCAAGGTCTGCAACTCGGTCGCGCCGCACCTGTACCGCGACCTCGTGGCCGCCTCCTACCCGGCCATCCACGCCGCCGACAGCAACGCCCAGGTGCTGATCGGGACGATGTCCAGCCGCGGCAGCAAGCTCAGCAACGAGAACTCCAACCACCGCCCGCTCGCGTTCCTGCGCGCGCTCGGGTGCGTGGACGCCAAGTTCAAGAAGCTGTCCTCCGGCCGCTGCCGGAACTTCAAGCCGGCGCCCGCGGACGGGTTCGCGTTCCACCCGCACGGCGTGCTGGCCGCGCCCGAGAAGGTCTTCCCGGCCCAGGACGACGTGTCCATCGCGTCGCTCTCGCGGCTCACGAGCGCGCTCGACAAGCTCTCCAACGCGCGCCGGATCAAGGGCACCAAGCGCAAGCTGGACCTCTACCTCGACGAGTTTGGCTACCAGACCAACCCGCCCGACAAGTTCACCGGCATCACGCTCACCCAGCAGGACCAGTGGCTCCAGCGCGCCGCCTACCAGGCGTGGCGCAACCCGCGGGTGAAGCTGTTCGCCCAGTACCTGTGGGTGGACGAGCCGCGGTCGCTGAACAACGAGACCGGCGGTTGGCAGTCCGGCGTGCGCTTCACCGACGGCCGCGCCAAGCCGAGCCTGAAGCACTTCGCCATGCCGTTCGCGCTCGACGCCGCGCGCGGGCGCCTATGGGGCCAGGTCCGCACGCGCGAGACGCGCACGGTCACGGTTCAGCGCCGGCTCGCCGGCGCGTCTTCGTGGCGCACCATCGGCACGCGCCGCACGGACTCCCAGGGCTACTGGAGCTGGACGACGCGCCTGACCGTCGGCGCCTCCTACCGTTTCCAGGCCGCGGGGGCGACCAGCGCAGCTTTGAAGCGCCGGTAGTGTTTGGCACACGCTGACTGCCGATCACACCGCACGGTTCGCGGCGCTCGAGGCGCTGCTGGGCGTCACGTCCGCGCTGTCCGGTGCCGTGACGCCGCAGGACGTGGGCGTCGCCGTGTCCGAGCACGGCGCGCGGGCGCTCGGCGGGACGGGTGGGATCGTCTACGCGCTCGAGGGCGGCGACACGCTGCGGGTGGTGGGCTCGTGGGGGTATGACCCGGGCCTCGGCGCGCAGTACGGCGTGCTCGCGCTCGCCGCGGACCTGCCCGCGCCGGAGGCCGCGCGCGAGCGGCGGACGGTCACGCTCGACCTGAGGGACGAGATCGCCGCGCGCTACCCGGGGCTCGAGTCCTTCGGGTCCTTCTGCGCGGTGCCGATGCTCGCCGGCCCCGAGCTGCTCGGCGCGGTGGCGGTCACCCGCGCGGACACGCGGGCGTTCCTGCCCGCCGAGCGCGAGCTGCTGGAGGCGCTCGGCCGGGTCGCCGGGCACGCGCTGGAGCGCGCGTCGCTGTACTCGCGCCTGAACCGCCTGCAGGCGACCACCGCCGACCTGGCACGCGCGCTCACGCCGCACGAGGTCGCGGCCACCGCGGCCGCGCAGGGGGCGGAGGCGCTGGGCGCGTCCAGCGCGTGGGTGGCGCTGCTGGACGAGAGCCGGCAGTCGCTGGAGCTCGCCCACGCCGCCGGGCACCCGGAGGGCACGGTGCAGCGCTTCCGCTCGCTGCCCCTGACGGCCGAGCTGCCGCTGGCCGAGGCGGCGCGCACGAGCACGCCGGTGTGGCTGGAGGGCGCGGACGCCATCTTCGGGCGTTACCCGCGCTTTGCGGAGGTCCGCCCGCAGGCGCAGTCGGCGGCGCTGCTCCCGCTCGTGGAGGGCGGAGCGGCACTGGGCGCGATCGGGCTCGTGTTCGACACCCCACGCACGTTCGGGCCCGCGGACCGCGACTACCTGCTGACGCTCACGCGGCTGTGCGGCCAGGCGCTCGGGCGGGCGCAGGTCTACCAGAGCGAGCACGACCTGGCGCTGACGCTTCAGCAGGCGCTGCTGCCGGACGGGCTGCCGCGCGCCGAAGGACTCGAGCTGGCGGTGCGCTACCTGCCCACCGCCGACGGCGTCGCGGCGGGCGGCGACTTCTACGACGCGCTGCGGCTGACCGGCGGGCGGCTCGGGATCGCGGTCGGCGACGTCGTCGGGCACGGGCCGCAGGCCGCCGCGGCCATGGGCCAGCTCCGCAGCGCCCTGCGTGCCTATGCGATCGAGGGCCGGTCCCCGGCGCGCGTGCTGCAGCTGCTCAGTCGCTACGTGGAGGGCGTCCCGGGCGCGCGGGGCGCGACCCTCGTCTACGCCGTGATCGACCCGGCCGCGCGCGAGCTGCGCTACGCGTCCGCCGGGCATCCGCCGCCGCTGCTGCTCGCTCCCGGTGAGGAGCCGCGGTTCCTCGAAGGCGCCCGGGGCGTGCCGCTGGATCGCACGCTCGGCCACGTGTACGCCGACGCCACCGCGTCCCTGGCCGAGAACGGCACGCTGATCCTGTACTCCGACGGCGTGATCGAGCGCCGCGGAGAGGCGCTCGACCACGGCCTGGCGCGGCTGGCGGACGCCGCGGACGGGGCGCTGGACGTCGAAAGCCTGGCCGACCGGCTGCTCGGGACCGTCGCCGCGCGGCGCACCGATGACGTCGCGCTGCTCGTGGCGCGCGTGCACGTGCCGGAGGTCGCGCCGCTGCGGCTGTGGTTCGCGGCCCGGCCCGACCAGCTGGCGGTGGTCCGCGAGGCGATGCGCGGGTGGCTGGAGTCGGCGGGCGTCGACCGCGGCGACGGCGAGATGCTCGTGCTGGCCGCGGGCGAGCTGTGCGCGAACGCGGTCGAGCACGCCTACCCCGAGGGCCGCGACGGCGCGGTCGAGGTGGCGATGGCCCGCGACCCCGGCGGAACGGTGTCGCTGGTCGTGCGCGACCGCGGGCGCTGGCGGCCGCCGGCCGTCGACCCCGGCGACCGCGGGCGCGGCCTCGCGATCGTGCGCGCGCTCATGAGCGAGGTCGAGATCGACGAGGCGCCGGACGGGACCACCGTGACCGTCCGCTACCGGCCGGCGGGGCTCGCGCCGCCGCCGGCCGCAGCGCCCGGGCCGGCGCTCGTGGAGATCGAGCGCGGGCCCGAGGTGACCGTCGTGCGGGTGATGGGGGAGGTGGACGAGTTCACCGTCGCGGGCGTCGAGGCGGCGCTCGAGGACCTTGGTGCCGAACCGGTCGTCGTCGACCTGTCCCGGGTCGCGTTCATCGGCAGCACCGGCGTCCGGATGCTGTTCGCGCTCGCCGAGCGGGTGGCGCGGCTGGTCGTCGCCGCGCCGCTCGACGCGCCCTTCCGGCGCGCGCTGGAAGTCGCCGAACTGGGCCGCGTGGCCCAGCTCGTCGAGGCGTGGGACTGACGCTCAGAGGCGCCAGCTGGTGCGGATCAGCTCGCGGACGCCGGGCCCGACCCACACCCAGTCGTCCTCGAGCGTGTTGATGTGCAGCGTGTCGCGCGTCGGCTCGGAGCCGCTGACGTAGGTGAGCGTCGGCAGCCCGGCGGCGACGACGGTGCCGCCGTCACGGGTGAGGTTGATCCGCTCGGGCTTGTCGGTGCCGTCGAGGTTGACGGTGTCCAGGGCGGCGTCGTCGGTGCCGCCGAAGCCCGCGAGATCGACGCGCGCGATCTTCAGCGGGGTGCCGGAGAGGTCGTGGACGTCGACGGTGTCGGCGCCGCCGAGCGCGCGCACCGACCACTCCTCGACGTTGGCCAGGTCCATGGCGATGTTGGCGAGGCTGCGGGTGACGCGCACGTGGCGGTCGGCGGCGGCCGTGATGGCGATCGCCTCGCCGGCGTTGGAGCCGTTGAAGGCCTGAACGTCGGTGCCGGACTGGCCGTCGACGGCGTCCGAGCCGTCGCCCGGATCCCACACGAAGCGGTCGTTGCCGGCGCCCAGCCGTGCGGTGTCGGCACCGGAGTTCCCGTCGACGACGTCGTCGCCGTTGCCGCCCAGCAGCACGTCGTCGCCGTTGCCTCCGCGCAGCACGTCCTCGCCGTTGCCGCCGTCCGCGGTGAGGCGGGTGAGCTGGGCGATGTTGCCGGCCGCTCCGATCGTGTCGTTGGCCTCGCCGCCCTTGACGACGAGCTCCTCGACCGCGGTGACGCCCATCTGCGGCGCGCCCGCCGCGTAGGTGCGCACGACCTCGCCGCTGTCGCGCGTGACGCCGAGCTCGTCGCCGTCGCCCGTGCCCGTGTAGGTGGCGGTGTCCACGCCCGGGCCGCCGTCGGCGTCGACGCGGGCCTCGCCGGTCGGCACCGCGCTCGAAGCGATCCTGTCGTCGCCCCCGAGCAGCGCCGCCGTGACGCTGTCCTGCGGCTCGGCGCCGGTCACGCCCACCAGCGGCTTGAGGCCGGTGATGACCGCGGCCGTGCCCTCGGAGCCGAGCGTCACGCGGTCCGGACCCTCGGTGCCGGTGGCGACCACGCGGTCGATCGCGGTGTCGCCGGTGCCGTCGAACGCGGCGAGGTCGACGGCGACGGACTTCAGGTCGCTGCCGGTGAGGTCGCCGACGGCGACGTCGTCGGCGCCGGCGAGCGCGCGGATCGCGGCCGCCTCCACGTTGTCCATGTCGAGCGTGACGTTGGAGATGCTGCGCAGCACGCTCACGCGCGGGCCGTTGGCGGCGAGCGAGATCCGCTCACCGGCGCTGGAGCCGTTGAAGTCCAGCGTGTCGGTGCCGCTGTCGCCCTCGACGATGTCCGAGCCGTCGCCCGGATCCCACTGCAGACGGTCGTCACCCGGGCCGCCGCGGAGCGTGTCGGCGCCGAAGCTGCTGTCGACCCGGTCGTCCCCGGTCCCGCCGAGCAGCGTGTCCGCGCCGTCGCCGCCGCGCATGGTGTCGCTGCCGCTGCCGCCTTCGAGCGTGAGCTCCGTGAGCCCGCCGATGCCGTTGAGGCCGTAGAGAGCGTCGTCGCCGTCGCCGCCCTTGACCACGAGCCGCTCGGCGGCGACGTTGAACGTCGGGGCGTTGGCCGCGAACGCCGCGACGGGCGTGCCGTTGCGGGCGACGCTGATGGCGTCCTCGCCGCTGGAGCCGGCGTAGGTGGCGGTGTCGGCGCCTTCGCCGCCGTCCATCCCGACCTGAACGGTGCCGGTGGGGGAGGCTGACGCGGCCGCCGCGTCGTCGCCGCCGAGCAGCGCCGCGGTGACCGTGTCGGCCGGCTCCATACCGGTCGCGCGCACGTCCACCGCGAGGCCGTCGACGATGCCGGTCGTGCCGTCCGTGGCCAGCGTCGCCCGGTCGGGGCCGGCGGTGCCGTGGACGAGCACCTGGTCGGTGGCGGCGTCGCTGTCGCCGACGGCGACCGCGACGGTCCTGATGCCGGTGAGGGCGCCGACGGTCACCGTGTCGGCGCCGCCGGCCGCGCGCAGGTCGACCTGCTCGAACGCGGCGAGCTCGGTGGTGATGTTGGCGATGTTGCGCGTGAAGCGGACGTCGGCGCCGTTGGCGCTGAGCCGGAGGTCCTCGGCGATGCTCGTACCGTTGAACGTGAACGTGTCCGTCCCGGAGTCGCCCGCGACGGTGTCGTTGGAGTCGCCGGGGTCCCACTGGAACGTGTCGTTGCCCGAGCCGAGCGCGATGACGTCAGGGCCGAAGTTGCCGTCCACGAGGTCGTTGCCGGGGCCGGCGATGAGCGTGTCGGCGGAGTAGCCGCCGAACAGCGCGTCGTCGCCGGTGCCGCCGTCGACCGTGAGGCCGTCGAGCATGCCCTGGACGCGGAACTCGTCGTCGCCGCCGCCCGCGGTCACGTGGACGGCGGTGAACGACGCCCGCGGGAACGTGAAGTCGATCGTCCCGTCCATGGAGACGTCGCCGTAGACCGTGGTGTTGTCGGTGGCCAGCACGAGCTTGTCGGACGCGCCGTCGCCGGTGACCCGGAGCGTCGATCCGTCGAGGTTCGCGGAGTACGTGGCCATCGCGGGGGCGGCGATGGCCAGCGCAGATACGAGGCCCGCGCCGAGCGCGGCACCTCGCAAGAGCCTGTGGGGCATTCGGTTCCTTTGGGAGGTTCGGGGAGGAACCGGCGACGCTACGGCCGCGCCGCGGCCCCGACAATCGGGATGCCGCCCTGAGCTTTAGCGCCAGGTGGCCCTGAGCTCGTCCAGGCCGTAGATGCCGTCGATCGTGCCGTAGACCGGCTCGGCGACGAGCTCGAGGCCGCGCATGCGCGGCGCGAGGTGGGCGAGCGCCTGCTGCAGCTCCGCCTTGGCGAGGTTCACGCCCAGGCAGTAGTGCGGGCCCGCCCCGAAGGTCAGCAGGCGCTTGGGTTCGCGGGTGATGTCGAACGTGTCACCGACGCCGTCGCGGTTGCCGCTGTGCGCGCACACGAGCACGATCGTGTCCTTCGGGAACAGCACGTCACGGAAGACGACGTCCTCCATCGCGATCCGGGCCGTGAACGGCGTGATCGGCTCGAAGCGCACGACCTCCTCGACCGCTTGCGGTGCGAGGTCGGGATCGTCGCCCAGGCGCTGCCACTGATCGGGATGGGCGGCGAACAGGTTCAGCGCGTGCGCGAGCTGGGCCTGGGTCGTGTCCACGCCGCCGACGAGCACGTTGAGCACGAGGTGGAGCAGCTCGACGTCCTCCGCCCGGTCCAGGAGGCCGGAGACGAGGTCGTCGCCCGGGTGCGCGCGCTTCTCGCGCATGAGCGCCTCCGTGTACGCGGAGAACTCCGTCACCGCCCGCTCGATCTGCGGCCGCTCCTCGGCGACGGTCATCCCGAACTGGCGCTGGATCAGGTTCGACCACGTCCACAAGCGGTCGGCGTCGGCCACCGGGGCGCCCATCAGCGTCGCGATCACGCGGCTCGGATAGGGCTTGGCGAGCGCCTCCACGAGGTCGTCACCGGGCCGCGCCGCCTCGAACAGGGCAGTGATCGTCTCCCGCATGAACGGCCGCCACCGCTCCACGGCGCGCGGCGTGAACGCCGGGTTGACGAGGCCGCGCAGCCGGCTGTGGTCGGCGCCGTTGATGTGCAGGATGTTGCGGCGGATCTCCTCGGCCAGCGGACCATCGTCGATCCCGAAGATCTCCGCGATCTTCAGGCCCGGGAAGGTGAAGCTGCGGCTGCGCAGGAAGAACTCCCCGCCCTCGCGGTCGAGCACCACGAACCCGAGCGGCATCGAGGCCAGCCACCCCTGCTCGCGCAGCGCCTTCAGCTCCGCGTGGAACCGCTCGCCCTTGAGCTCGGGGTTCAGGTATTCGAACCCGGGTAGCTCCAGCTCCTGAGCCGCCACCGCCATCGTGCGGCGAGCCTATCTTCATCGGTCGCATGCCCACGCCGATCACCGTCTACGGCGACGTCGACCAGCGCGCCGTCTCCCAGCTGCAGCGCTGCGCCGAGGCCGGCGACGCGATCCGCGGCGCGCTGTGCGCCGACGGCCACGTCGGCTACTCCCAGCCGATCGGCGGCGCCGTCGCCTACCCGGACCACATCTCCCCGTCGGGCGTCGGCTACGACATCGCCTGCGGGAACAAGGCCGCCCGCACGAACGTGCGCGCCGAGGACGTCCGCGGCGACCTGCCGCGGATCATGGACGAGATCTTCGAGCGGATCAGCTTGGGCATCGGGCGCAGGAACGACGAGCCGGTCGATCACGAGGTGCTGGACGCGATCAAGCGGGCCGAGTTCGGCGAGCACGCGGTGGAGAGGGAGATGGACTCGCCGCCGGTGCTGCTGCCGACCGACTCCGAGCTCGGGCAGAGCTACATCGCGGCGATGAGCCTCGCGGGCGAGTACGCGTACGCGGGCCGCGACACGGTGGTCGACAGGGTGCTCGAGATGCTCGGCGCGCAGTCCACCTACGCGGTGCACAACCATCACAACTTCGCCTGGCTGGAGGAGCACTTCGGGACCAGGGCGTGGGTGATCCGCAAGGGCTGCACGCCCGCGTTCCCGGGCCAGGAGGGCTTCGTGGGCGCGACGATGGGCGAGCCGTCGGTGATCCTGCGCGGCGCGGACTCGGACGCCGCGCGCGAGTTGCTCTATTCCACCGTGCACGGCGCGGGGCGGGTGATGTCGCGCACGCAGGCGGCGGGGAAGATGGGCACGCGCGCGGAGTGCAGCGTCCGCGACTGCGATTTCTGGGTGCGCTGGAACCAGCGCGAGCACGCCCGCTGCCCCGACCACCCCGAAGCGCGGCTGATGAAGCGCCGCGGGCGCATCAAGGCGGGCAGGATCGACTTCGCGCAGGTCCGCAGCGAGCTCACGACCAAGGGCATCGAGCTGCGCGGCGGCGCGGCCGACGAGGCGCCCGACGCATACAAGCGGCTCGACCAGGTGCTCGCCGCGCACGGCGACACGATCGAGATCCTGCACCGGCTCACGCCGATCGGCGTCGCGATGGCGGGCGCGGACACGTTCGACCCGTACAAGGACTGATCGGTCCGAACGCAGACGCGCTGTTAAGTTTCTTCAAGAAACCGTAGTTTTCCACGTGCTTGGGCCATCGTCCGCTGCCGATGTCCTGAACATGAGACGTTCGATCAAAACCAAGCTGCTGGCGACGGTCGGCCTGCTCATCGTGCTGATGGTCGCCGTCGGCATCGTGGGCATGCGCGGCACCAGCACGGTGGGCGACGAGGCTCACCGGATGTACCAGTACGCCGCCAAGCCCCTGGCCGACATGGGCATCGCGCGCGCGAAGCTCAACGAGAACCGCGCCTTCCTGAACAACCACATCCTCGAGACGAGCGGCGCGAGCAAGCGCGAGCTCGATGAGAAGATCACGGCCAACGCCGCCGAGATCGACAAGCGGCTCAAAGCGGTCGAGAGCACCCTGCAGACGCCGGCGGGCAAGCGCTCGTTCGCGAAGCTGGTCGCCGCCCGCGAGCAGTACTCCGCCGCGCGCGACCGCGTGCTGGCGCTCTCGCGCCAGAACCAGCCCGTGGACGCGTACGCCCGCAACAAGGCCGAGGCGGTGCCCGCGTTCGCGGCCGTGGCCGAGTCCTTCAACGAGCTCTTCAACTCCAAGGTCGAGCTCGCCGCCTCCGGCGACGCTGCGAGCGTGGACGCGGCCGCCTCCTCCCAGCGTCTGACGCTGCTGCTGATCGTCGTCTCCGCCCTCGCCGGCTTCGGCCTCGTCCTCATGGTCGCGACCTCGATCGTCAAGGGCGTGCGCCGCGTGCTCGGCGCCGCCGATGGCATCGCCGCCGGTGACCTCGATCACGACCTGGACCTCGCCAACCAGGACGAGGTCGGCGACCTGGCCGCCGCGATGCGCCGCATGGTCGACTACCTGCAGGAGATGGCGGGCGCCGCCGACCGCGTCGCCGCGGGCGACCTCACCGCGACGGTGACGCCCCGCTCCGAGCGCGACGCGCTCGGCACGTCGCTGAACGGCATGATCGTCAACCTGCGCGAGCTCGTCGGCAACGTGAGCGAGAGCGCGAGCACGCTCTCGGCCGCATCCGAGGAGATGGCCTCGACCTCCCAGGAAGCGGGCCGCGCGGTCGGCGAGATCGCCAGCGCCATCGGCGACGTCGCCATGGGCGCCGAGCGCCAGGTCCGCGGCGTGTCCGTCGCCCGCGAGGCCGGCGACGAGGTGTCCGCGGCCGCCCGTGAGTCGGCCGAGAACGCGCAGGAAGCGGCGCGCGTGGCCGAGCAGGCGCGGGATCTGACGCGCGAAGGCGTGCAGGCCGCCCAGGACGCGACGGCGGCGATGAGCGCGGTACGCGCGGCGTCGGAGTCCGTCACGGGCGCGATCCACACGCTCGCCTCCAAGTCCGAGCAGATCGGCGGCATCGTGGCGACCATCACCGCCCTGGCCGAGCAGACGAACCTGCTGGCGCTCAACGCCGCCATCGAGGCCGCGCGCGCCGGCGAGCAGGGCAAGGGCTTCGCCGTCGTCGCCGAGGAGGTCCGCAAGCTGGCCGAGGAGTCCCAGGCCGCCGCGGGCCAGATCTCGAGCCTGATCGGCGAGATCCAGGCCGAGACCCAGAACGCGGTCGCCGTCGCCGGGGACGGCGTGCAGCGCACCGAGGAGGGCGCGGCCACGGTGGCCGTGACGCGCGAGGCGTTCGAGCGGATCGGCGGCTCGGTCGAGGACATGACCGCCCGCGCGACGCAGATCGCGGCCGCCGTGCAGCAGATCTCGGCCAGCGGCGAGCGGCTCGAGCGCGAGATCGGCGACGTCGCGGCCGTCGCTGAGGAGTCGTCGGCCTCGGCCGAGCAGGTGTCGGCGTCCACGCAGCAGACGTCGGCCTCCACGCAGGAGATCGCCGCTTCGGCGCAGGAGCTGGCGGCCACCGCCGAGCAGCTCGAGCGCCTCGTGACGCGCTTCACCCTCGCCTGATCAGGCCCGGACCGGCGTGGCGCGCCCACGCCGCTCCGGACGTCCGGATCAGCCGCGGTCGGGCGTGATCCGCGCCGTGAAGGCGACCTTGGAGAAGCGCTCGTTGCGCGCGATCTGCACGGCGAGCGTCGGGCCCGCCTCCGGCGCGGAGCTCTGGGCGGCCGGGCGCATCAGGTGCACGCCCGCGCCGGCCGGGCGCGAGAGGGGCGTGACGGTGTAGCCCGAGAACTGGCTCTTGACCTCCAGCCGGGACACCCGGGCGAGCGCGATCCGCGTGGAGCCGACCGTCACGCGCGAGCCGTCCTTGAGGACCGCGGTCACGCTCGCCTGACGGCCGCGGCCCGTGCTCGGGAACAGGATGTCGGCGCTCAGCGCGCGGTTGCCGCGGCGCGTGATGTCCCAGCGCGTCTGGATGTGCCGCGGCGTGAACCGGTGCGTGACCCGCACCGAGCCCGCCGAGCCGCTCACCGTTCCCGTCGCCCGCAGGTCGGTGAACGCGCCCGCGTAAGCGGAGCCGACCGCCGACGACGCACGCGCGCCCGCGCCGGAGGGCGCCTTGGTCAGCACGAGCGGCGTCTTCGCCCGGTCGACCGAGGACCGCGCGACCTGCGAGGCCAGCACGCGGCGGCCGCTGACGTCGCGCACGAGCGCGCCGAACGAGGCGGGCGGGGTGCCGCCGATGTTGCCCGCGACCTCCTGGGAGCCGTCGAACAGCCGCGCCAGGTCGAGCCCACCGTACGGGAACGCGCGCTGGTTGACCGCGACGATCGCGGTGTTGTAGCTGGGCGTGGTCACGGCGAGGCGGCCGATGTCGGGGTCGTAGGCGTACAGCGCGGGCGGCTCGGTGGCGCGGGCGCGGCCGAGCCCGGCGTCGATCGCCCGGGCCGCGTTGGCCAGCACGCGCGCGGCGCCCAGGCGCGCACTGCCGACGCCCTGCGGCACGGCGTGGACGTTGAAGAACAGCGCGTCCGCGATCCCGCCGTCGCGCTCGGCCGTGCGGGCGTAGAAGTCCAGCGACCGGTCGAACATGTGCTTGGCGTAGCGCTGGTACTTGGGATCGCTGAGCGTCGGCGCGGAGGCGATGCCGATCAGTGCCTGCTGGGTGAGGCCGAGCTTCTTGGACTGGTGCCAGCGCTGGAAGCCGAGGCCGGAGTCCCAGTTCATGTAGCCGCCGTGCGTCCAGTAGCCGGCGATCGCGCGCTCGATCCACTCGGACACGATCCGCTTCTGGGTGCTGTTCAGCGGCGCCATCCCGGCCTGGCGGGCCTGGTTGTAGAAGCGCGTGAAGGACAGCACGATGTTCGCGTACTCGGCGGAGTCCACGTTCATCGGGTGGTTGACGTGCTCGTGGGGGAGGTAGTGGAAGCGCATGCCGGGGCCGAAGTTCGAGCGGGCGCCGCGGATGAAGCGGTTCAGCTGGGCGCCGAAGTCGCGCTTGAGCAGCGCCGGGTCGCCGGTCACGGTCGCGTCGGCGGCGTACATGAGGCCGTACCAGTTGATCTGGTTGAGCCGGATCGTCGGGTAGCGCCAGAACGGACCGCGGGCCGTGCGCGAGATCGCGTCGCGGATGGCGGCGACGGTCGACTCCGGCAGCTGCAGCTCCTGGCGGGCGCGGTAGGCGTAGACGAGCCCGTCGACCACCTCGGCGTCGAACACCAGGTGCTGGAAGCCCTTGCCGGTCATCGAGTTCGTCCAGCCCGGGGCGTGCGCTTGGCCCAGCGCGGGCTTGGTGACGTACGGGCCCTTGACCAGCTCGAGCGCCAGCGCGCGGGCGCGCTCGTCGTTGCGCGACGGGCCGGTGTGGCCCTCCATCGCGGCGACGGAGTGCCCGAGCAGCAGCAGCGAGTTGATCATCGGCTCGACGCCGCCACCGCCGCCCTCGTAGTGCCCGCGCCGCTCGTTCCAGAGCGGGTCGAGGCTCTGCTGGAGCTTGTCGGCGGCGGCGAAGTAGGCGGTGTCGTCGAAGGTCTGGGCGGAGGCGGACGGCGCCACGAGGCCGAGCGCCACCGCAGCGGCCAGGGCCGCACGGCGAAGAGAGTTCATGGGGAGCTTTCGGGGGAGGGAGGACTGCCTGGGGAGTGGTCACAGCCTCCTGGGAAAGCGCTTGCCGCACATCAGGTGACCCCCCAGCGATTACCCCTACATTTCGCGCGTCGGGTTGGCCGCACCCCTACGCCGGTTGGTGGCCTCACCCACGACGGGCGGATCCGTGCGTAGCTTCAGCGGTCCGAGATGATCACCGTCGCCGACGCCGAGCTGCTGGAACGCGAGACCGAGCTGGACGCCCTGCGCGTGCTCGTCGCGGACGCCCGCGAAGGCCGCGGTGGCGTGGCGCTGGTCGAGGGTCCGCCCGGCCAGGGCAAGAGCACCTTGCTGCGGGCGCTGCGCGTCGAGGCGGGCGACATGCGCGTGCTGAGCGCGATCGGGTCCGAGCTCGAGCGGGACTTCGCCTTCGGCGTCCTCGAGCAGTTGCTCCCCGAGCTCGAGGATGCGCCGTCCTGCCAGGCCCGCCTGCGCCGCCTGACCGCGCTCGAGGAGCCGCTGTTGGTTGTCGTCGACGACGCCCAATGGGCCGACAGCGGCAGCCTGAAGGTGCTCGGCATGCTGGCCCGCCGCGTCGAAGGCTTGGCGATCGCGCTCGTGATCGCCGTCCGCGCGAACCAGCACGACCCGCTGCTGGACGCGCTGTACGCCGCGCCCGCCGCGACGCTGCTCCCGCTCGCCCCGCTGAGCGCCGACGCCGTCGGCCACCTGCTGGGCGAGCCGGACCCGGCGTTCGTCGCCGCCGCGGCCACGACCACCGGCGGCAATCCGCTGCTCGTGCGCGAGCTGCGCCGCACGCTCGCCGACGGCGGGTACGCGGGGACGGCCGACGAGGCCGAGGCGGTCCGCCGCGCCGTGCCGGGCACGGTCGCGCGGCTCGTCGAGGGCCGCCTGCGCGCGCTGCCGCCCGCCGCGCACGCGCTCGCGCAGGCCGTCGCGACGCTGTGCGACCGCGTGTCGGCGACGCACGTGTACCGCCTGGCGGGCTTCGAAGACGCGCCAGCGGGGCTTGCGGCTTCGCCAGGGGCCGTCGCGCCGGCGGGCCTCGCCGGTTCGCCGGGGGCCGGGGCGCCGGCGGGCCTCGCCGTTTCGCCGGGGGCCGCGGCGCCGGTGGGCCTCGCCGGTTCGCCGGCGGCCGCCGCGCCGGCGGGCCTCGCCGTTTCGCCGGCGGCCGCGGCGCCGGCGGGCCTCGCCGGTTCGCCGGCGGCCGCCGCGCCGGCGGGCCTCGCCGCCTCGCCCGGGCCTGTCGGGCCCGCCGAGGCGCACGCCGCGCTCGCCCGCGCCGGCCTGCTCGAGGCCGGCGAGCTGCGCTTCACGCACCCGATGATGCGCGAGGCCGTGCGCGCCGGGCTCGTGCCCGCCGCGCGCTCGGCGCTGCACCGCCGCGCCGCGCGGCTGCTGGCCGAGACGGGTGCGAGCGAGGACATGATCGCCGCGCAGCTGCTCGCGACCGACCCGGGTGGGGAGGAGGCGGCCGCGGCGCTGCTGACCCGCACGGGCGAGCGCGCGCTGGCGGCGGGCGACGTCGACGTCGCGCTGCACCATCTGCGCCGCGCGGTCGCGGAGGCGTCCGACCCGCCGCCGGAGCGCCTGCTGGCGCTGGGCCTGGCCGAGGCCCGCGCCGGAGATCCCGAGGCCGGCAAGCACCTGCGCGCCGCCGCCGCCGCGGGCGACCTCGTCACCGCGGCGCGCGCCCAGCAGGCGCTGGCCCGCCGGCTCGTGCTGGCGGGTCGCCCGAGCGAAGCGGCCGACCTGCTCAAGGCCGCGCTCGCGCGCTTGGCGGCCGTCGCGGACGCGGGCGCCGCGGCTGAGCCGGCCGCCGCCGCTGCGTCGTCGACCACGACGTCCGCGGGTCGCGTCGCCGCCGAATCGCCCGCCGGCCCGTCTCCGCGCCTCGTCACGGCGGGCGCCGGCGCTCCGTCCCCGGTGGGGCAGCTGGCGGCGCTGAAGGCCGAGCTGGAGGACGACCTGCTCGACGGGCTCGTGTACGAGCTGGTCGAGGAGCGCCGCCGACGGCTCGACGCGGCCGACGAGCGGCCCGTCGTGCTCGCGCACCGCGCGTTCGACGGGGCGGCCACCGGCGCGCCCGTCGACGAGGTGGTCGACCTGGCGCGGCGCGCGCTGGCCGACGGGCAGCTCGTGCGGGGCGAAGGCCTGACGGTGATCTTCGCGATCGAGGCGCTGATGGCGGTCGAGGCCGCCGACGAGTCGCGCGCGGCGCTCGACGCGTTCGCGGACGCCGCCCGGCGCTCGGGCTCGAAGGTCGCGACGCTCGGCGCGATGATCGCGCTCGCGCGCTGGGAGCACGCGTTCGGCGACTTGGAGCGAGCGCAAGACGCGGCGCGTGCCGCGATCGAGCACTACAGCCTGCGCGGGCGCCGCCCGACGGCCGCGATGCGCGCCGTGCTCGCCGCCGCCCTGCTCGACGCGGGCGACCTTGCCGGCGCCGAGGCCGCGATGGTCGGCGACCCGCCCGACGCCGCGCAGCTCAGCCTGCCGATCTGCGGGTTCCACTCGCTGCAGGGCCGGATCCTGCTCGAGCGCGGCCGACCCGGGGACGCGCTGGCCGCGATCGAGCGCCAGTTCGAGCTCGAGCGCTCGCGCGGGTGGCGGATCACGCTGCGCGAGGCGACCCGGCCGACCTACGTCCGCGCGCTCGCCGCCGCCGGCCGGCTCGACGAGGCACGCGCCTTCGCGGCCGAGGTCCTGGCCTTCAACCGGGCGCGCGGGATGCACGCCGCCGAGGCGCGGATGCTGCTCGCCGCGGCAGGCCTCTCGCTCACCCGCGACGACGAGATCGCCCAGCTCGAGCACGCCGTCGCGGCAGCGGACCGCTCGTCCGCGCCCCTCGTGCAGGCCGAGGCCCACGCCGCGCTCGGTGCGGCGCTGCGGCGCGCCGGCCGCCGCGCGGAGGCCCGCGCCCCGCTGCGCCACGCCCGCGAGCGGGCGCTCGCGATCGGCGCCCGCGGCGTCGAGCGGATCGCCCACGACGAGCTCGTGATCGCCGGCGCGCGGCCGCAGCGCGTCGCCCAGTCCGGGCCCGAGGGCCTGACGCCGTCCGAGCGCCGCGTCGCCGAGCTCGCGGCCGCGGGCCGGCGCAACCGCGAGATCGCGGAGGAGCTGTTCGTGACGCCCAAGACGGTCGAGGTCCACCTCGGCCGCGCGTACGGGAAGCTCGGCATCAACTCCCGCTCGCAGCTCGCTGATACCCTCAGGGGGTATGCAGCATGACCAATCACTGACCGGCTGGCCTTCAGGCTGATCTCACGCGGCAAGGGCCACGCGGTGGTCCACGAGCATCACTGAGCCAGGACGTGGACGGTCCCGAACTCGGGATCGCTCGCCCCGTGCAACCGCGCCCCGACCGCCTTCAGTGAGCGTAGGTACGCGACCACCTCGTCGGTGATCCGCTCGCCCGGCAGCAGCACGGGGATGCCGGGCGGGTAGCCGGCGATCGCCTCCGCGCTCACGCGCCCCACGGCGTCGTCGACCCCGACGATCTCCGACGCCCCGAGGAACGCCTCGCGCGGCGCGACCACGACCTCGTTCTCGAACGTACCCGTGGCGAGCGTGACCTCCTCGGTCTCGCCCGGCCGCTCCATCCGGCGCGCGATCCACGTCAGGTCGTGGATGAAGCGCTCGAGCTCGCGCGGCGGCTCGTCGAGCCCGAGCACCAGCACGATCGTCGCCTGCGTCGCCAGCTCCACCTGCGTGTCGAAGTTCGAGCGCAGCGCCGCGGCCATCTCGTAGCCGGTCGCGCCCGTCCCGCGCACGTCGATGACGATCCGCAGCGGGTCGCGCCCGGCCACGCCCGGCCGCCCGACCTGCTCGTCGCCGATCACGCGACAGCCGGGGATCTCGTCGATCGCCGCGCACGTGCGCCGCGACAGCGCGATCGTGTTCCCGAGCAACGCCTCGCCGTGCAGCACCAGCTGGCGCCGCGCGCCGTCCAGCGAAGCCATCAGCAGCGACGAGGGCGACGTGGAGCGCACCAACCGCAGCGTCCGGGCCACGGCCTCCGGGTCCACGCGCCCGGACGAGCTCACGTGCAGCAGCGCGGACTGCGTCAGCGACCCCGCGATCTTGTGCACGGACGTGAGCATCGCGTCCGCGCCCAGCTCCAGCGCGCCGGCGGGCAGCTCCTCGTGGAACCCGAGGTGCGGCCCCCACGACTGGTCCACGACCAACGGCACGCCGGCCGCGTGCGCCACCCGTGCGCACTCCTCGATGTCCGCCGCCATCCCGTAGTAGGTGGGGGAGACGATGAACACCGCTCGCGCGCCCGGTGTCGCCTCCAGGGCGCGCGCCACCGCCTCGGCCGTGACGCCGTGCGCCATGCCGAGCACCGGCTCGTACTCCGGCGCCACCCATGTGGGCAACCCGCCCGAGAGCACCAGGCCGTCGACCACCGACGCGTGCGCGTTGCGCTGTACCACGACCGGCGCGCCCAGCGGCGCCAGCGCCAGGCACAGCGCGTGGTTGCCCTGCGTCGCTCCGTTGGTCAGAAACCACGAGCGCTCGGCGCCGTAGGCCTCGGCGGCGAGCTCCTCGGCGCGCTCGTACGGCGTCGGGGACGGCCCGAGATCGACGCCGTGGATGTCCTGCGGGATGTCCAGCCGGTGCGTCTGCCAGCCGAACGCGGTGCGCACGCCGAGGTCGGCGGCGTTGCCGGCCTTGTGCCCCGGCACGTGGAAACGGGTGGAGCCGCGGAACCCGTACGCCACGACGGCGTCGAGGTAGGGCGCGGTCGGTTGGTCGGGGGAGGCCATGGCGCGCGTCAGCATGGCAGGATGCGAGCGTGGTCGTCACGCGCGAATTCGTCGACATCCCGGTCGCAGAGCGCAGCATGCGCACGTTCGTCACCGCCCCCAAGCCGGAGGGGCGCTGGCCGGGCGTCGTCTTCTACACCGACATCTTCCAGCTCACCGAGTCCTCTCTGCGGTGGGCCGTACGGCTCGCGAGCTACGGCTTCCTGGTCGCCGTGCCCGAGATCTACCACCGCGTCGAGCCGCCGGACACCGTGCTGGCCTTCGACGACGAGGGCAAGGCGCGCGGCCAGGCCGACGCCGAGGCGATCACGACGGCCGAGTTCGACGAGGACATCCGCGCCGCTGTCGACTGGCTCGCCGCGCGCGACGCGCGTGTCGGCGCCACCGGCCACTGCACGGGCGGCCACCTCGCCTTCCGGGCCGCCTTCGATACCCGCGTGGCCGGCACCGCGCTCTGGTACCCGACGGGCCTGCACGACGGCAAGCTCGGGAAGGACACGTCGGACGCGCTGCAGCGCGCGGCCGACATCCAGCACGAGCTGCTGCTGATCTTCGGCACGCGCGACCCGCACACGCCGCCGCCCGGCCGCGCCACGGTCAAGGACGCGCTGGACGCCGCCGGCTCGCGCTACCAGTGGCACGAGTACGAGGCCGAGCACGCGTTCGGGCGCGACGTCGGACCGCGCCACGACCCCGAGGCGACCGACCGGGCCTTCGCCGAGACCGTCACGTTCTTCAAGCGGGTGCTGCGATGAAGCTCTACGACCATCCGATGTCGGCCAACTGTCTCAAGCCGCGGCTGCTGCTCGCGCAGCTCGGCACGCCGTACGAGCGCGTCACCGTCGACATCTTCGACCGCGACCGCCACGGCCAGCTCGCACGCAACCCGACCAAGCTCGTGCCGGTGCTGGAGACCGACGACGGTGCGTTCATCCCGGAGTCCGGCGCGATCATGCTCTACCTCGCGGAGGGCACGCCGTTCCTGCCGCCGCCCGGCGTCGCGCGGGCGCGCGTGCACCAGTGGCTGTTCTTCGAGCAGAACCAGCTGGAACCGGGGCTCGCCGTCGCGCGCTTCATGAAGCTGATGGGCCTCGACGACCACGCGCCCGAGGTCTACAAGAACCGCCTGCAGCAGGGCCAGCGCGCGCTGAACGCGATCGCGCACGGGCTCTCGGACGGGCGTCCGTTCCTCGCGGGTGAGGACTACACCGTGGCTGACATGCAGGTCTACGCCTACTCGCACACGGCGGCCGACGTGGACCTCGAGCACGAGCCGGTCGTCGCCGACTGGCTGGCGCGCGTAGAAGCCACGCCGGGCTTCGTCAACGACTTGGAGCCGATTCCTCCGCGCGGCGCAGGAACCTGAACCAACGGCGCGGCGACTCGGGCTGCGGCTCGGCCTCCACCGGCTCGGGCTCCGGAGCCAGCAGGCTCTCGAGCCAGAGCGCCTCGTCGACTTTGCCTTGACTCATGCAGTCGAAGGTAGGCGGATGTCCGGCGACCGCACCTACCCGAGCGGTCAGTTCGTGCCCGCCACGAGCCGCTTCAGATGCGGCGCGGCGACGCCGAGCACAACCACGGCCAGCGCGCCGGAGGTGACGACGAGATCCCAGTTTCGAGTCAAGCGATTCATGTCGCGACACAAAGTGACACGGCGTCATTGGCGCAACCTTGGGGGAACCCCAATTTTCCGGGGTGTGGCTCTCCGCACGAAAGCTCGCCGGTTGCGCGCCGTCGGGCCACTGGGTGACCGCCATGACCGGGGTCCGGGCGGCCCGTAGCTTGCCCAGCCATGCGCTTCCGCCCCCTGCTGACGCTCGCTGCAGTTTCGACACTGATGACATTCGCCGCCGCTCCGGCGGCCAACGCGAACTGGCTCGGGCTTCCCGGGCTGAACTCCGGCGCTGCCAACTGGGTACGCGAGTACGCCACGGACAGCACGCTGAGCACGATGTACGCCGCGACCGAGGACGACGGCGTCTTCCGCTCGGTCACCAACGGCCTCACCTGGGAGGCGTTCAACGCCGGCCTCGCCGGCGTCCCGGGCGCCATGAACGTGCGCACGGTCTTCACCAGCGGTACGACGGTCTACGCCGGCACCACCGCCGGCCTGTTCAAGTCGGTCGCCGGCGGCGCGTTCCAGCCCGTTGCGCAGGGGCCTGAGCAGGACCCGAAGAACCCGAAGAAGCTCAACCAGGCCGTCCAGGCCGTCTTCACCGGCGCCCTGCCGGGAAGTCCGATGCTCGCGGCGGTCGCCAGCGGCGGCGTGTACCGCTCCACGGACGGCGGCGCGACGTGGCAGAAGCCCGCCCCGGGCAACGGCATGCTGGCCTCCGAGACGGTGTGGAGCCTCGGCTCGTTCAAGGACAACGGTGCCCTGATCTACGCCGCCACGCAGAGCGGGATCTACCTCTCCGTCAACGGCGGATCCACGTGGACGCTGTCCAACGACGGCATCACCGGCCAGACCATGCGCGCGTGGGCCGACGAGAAGTACCCGAACATCTACTACGCGGGCACCACCGACGGCCTGTACCGCTCGATCAACGCCGGCCTCACCTGGACCCGGATCAGCGAGGACACGACGGTCCGCGCGATCACGCAGTTCAACGGCGTCGAGAAGAAGCGCCTGTACATCGCCACCGACAACGGCGTGATCGCCGGCCAGACGGACCTGCACCCGGTGCCGGGCAAGCCGACGTGGCGCAAGCTCCCGCTGGACGGCCTGAGCCCCAACTCGGAGATCTGGGGCCTGAACAGCTACATCAACACGCCCGGCACGCTGCTCGCCGGCACGCACGGCGGCGGCGGCAAGGTCTTCACGATCACCCCGCCGGTGTGGGCCGGCGTGCTGCCCACGATCAACGACACGACGCCGCACAAGTCCCAGAAGCTGTGGGTCACCTCCAACGGCACGTGGGCCGGCTCCCCGACCGAGTTCACGTACCAGTGGGAGGACTGCACCGAGGCCAAGTGCGTCCCGATCACGGACGCGACCGACGCCACGTTCGTCGTCCCCGCCAAGGACCGCAAGTACCGCGTCGTGGTGACCGCGCACAACGACTTCCCGAACAGCCCGCTGCTGCCGGCCGAGAAGGCGAGCCTCACCACCGGCGCCGCGGCCGCCGAGCCCAACTCGCTGCCCGGTGACATCGGCGGCACCAGCACCGGCTCGATCAAGCTCACGCCCGCCGGCCAGCCGCAGCCGGGCGTGGTCCTGACCGCGCAGGACTGGAAGTTCAACAACCCGAACGCGACATCGGTCAGCTGGCAGTGGTACCGCTGTGTCGGCGTCAACAACTGCGAAAAGCTGCAGGGCGCTGACGAGATCAACTACACGCTCACTGACCAGGACGTGGGCAAGTACCTGTGCTTCAAGGCGACCGGCCACAACGCGTCGGGCTCCAAGACGCTGGACTGCTCGGGCCAGACGACGGAGGTCCTCGCGCCGGACCCGAAGCAGACCGGCCCGCAGTCGATCTCGGGCAACGCGTGGGTCGGCCACACGCTGCTGTCGGGCTCCGGCACCTGGGCCTACTCGGGGATGCGCTTCGAGCGCCGCTGGATGCGCTGCAACGCCGAGGGCGGCAGCTGCGAGTACATCTACAACGAGAAGAGCTCGACCTACGTGATCAAGCCTGCTGACCTCGGCAAGCGCATCAAGGCCGAGATCACCGCTGACTCGAACATCGCCAACAAGAAGCCGGACCCGGCCTTCGTCTACACGGCGCTGACCGCGGTCGTGACCGAGGCGCCGCCGGAGCCGGAGCCCCCGGCCCAGCAGGGCGGCGGCGGGAACGACAACGGCGGCGGTGGCGACGGCACGGGCGGCGGCGGCACCGGTGGCGGCGGCACGGGCGGCGGCGGCACGGGCGGCGGCCAGACCCCGCCGCCCCCGCCGGGCGACAAGATCGCGCCGGTGCTGTCGCTGAAGTCCGGCGCCCCCACCTCGATGAAGGTCACGCTGTCCGAGGCGGCCTCCCTGTCGGTCGAGTACCAGCGCGTCCGCGCGGGCCGCAAGGCCGGCAAGAAGTGCAAGGCCGGCGGCAAGAAGGGCTTCAAGTGCACGGTCGTGACGAAGGTCGCGACGGTGAAGGTGGCCGCGGCCGCCGGCTCGGCCACGGTCAAGCTCCCCAAGCGCAAGCTCGCGAAGGGCGAGTACCGGCTGGTGGTCACCCCGGTCGACGCCGCCGGCAACAAGGGCGCGGCGAAGACGGTGAAGTTCAAGGTCAAGAAGTAGGCAGGGCGGCGAGCCGGTCGCGCAGGAGCGCGCGCTCCGGCTCGCCCTCCGTCAGCTCCAACGCGGCCTGCAGCGCCTGACGCGCCTCGGCTCTCCGGCCGAGGCGCGTCAGCAGTTCGGCCCGCACGGCGTGGAACAGGTGGTAGCGCTCGAGCGCGAGCTCGTCCACCAGCGCCAGCGCCGCCTCTGGCCCGGACACCTCGGCCACGGCCACCGCCCGGTGCAGCGCCACCACCGGCGTCGGCGTGAACATCAGCAGCTGGTCGTAGAGCGCGACCACCTGCGGCCAGTCCGTCACGCCCTCGCCGTGGACGGCGTTGATCGCGGCCTGCACCTGGTAGGGACCGGGCTGGTTGCGGGCCAGCAGGCGCCGGACGATGGCCTGCCCCTCGTCGATCATCGCCCGGTCCCACAGGCGGCGGTCCTGGTCGCGCAGCAGCACGCCGCCCGCCCGCGCCTCCCGCCGCGCGTGCACGAGCAGCATCAGCGCGAGCAGGCCCCACACCTCCGGCTCGTCCGGCATCAGCGTCGCGAGCGCGCGGCCGAGCCGGATCGCCTCTTCGCACAGCTCCGCCCGCGGGCCGACGTAGCCCTGGTTGAAGATGAGGTAGACGACCGCGAGGACGCCGCTGAGCCGCTCGGGAAGATCGGCCTCGCGCGGGACGCGGTACGGGATCTTCGCGTGCCGGATCTTGCCCTTGGCTCGCACCAGCCGCTGCGCCATCGTCGGCTCGGGCACGAGGAACGCGCGCGCGATCTCGGCCGTGGACAGCCCGCCGAGCAGCCGCAGGGTGAGCGCCACCCGCGCCGGCATCCCGAGCGACGGGTGACAGCAGGTGAAGATCAGCCGCAGGCGGTCGTCCTGCACGGGACCCACCTCCTCCACAGGGCCGTCCTGCTGGGCGGCCAGCAGGACCGCCTGCGCGTGCCGGTCCTCGCGCGAGGCCTCACGGCGCAGGCGGTCGATCGCCTTCCGGCGCGCCGTCGTGATGATCCAGCCGGCCGGGCTGGGCGGGACGCCGTCCACGGACCAGCGCTCGAGCGCGACCGCGAACGCCTCCTGGACCGCTTCCTCGGCGACGTCGATGTCGCCGAAGACGCGGACCAGCACGGCGACGGCGCGCCCGTGCTCGGCGCGGAAGGCATGTTCGACGTCCGCGCTCACCCGTAGAAGGGGCGGACCTCGATCGGCAGGCCGTTGATCACCTGCGCTGACTTGCGGCCCCATTTCAGGGCGGCGTCGAGATCGTCGACCTCGATCACCGTCAGGCCGCCGATGTGCTCGTGGCCCTCGGGGTACGGGCCGTCGGTCGTGATCAGCTCGCCGTCGCGGACCTGCACGGTGGTGGCGGTGCTTGCGTCGTGCAGGCCGCCGGAGAACACCCACACGCCGGCGTCCCGCATCTCCTGCTCGAGCGCGCGCACGTCGCGCGTGATGCCGTCGAGGTCGAGATCGGCGGGCGGCGGGCCGTCGGGCTGGTGGACAATCAGTGCGTACCGGGTCATGGAGAGCCTCCTTCGGGGATGGTTTCACCCTCTACACGAACGGGATCCGCCCATATCGACATACGACGACCTGAGCTCGGTCTACGAGCAGCTCACGCCGGAGGGGCTGCGCACGCCGGAGGGCAACGTGGCGGCGTTCGCGGCGTTCATCGACCCCTTGCCCGAGGGCGCGCGCGTGCTGGACGCAGCGTGCGGGATCGGGCTGCTCGCGACCGGCCTCGCGCTGCGCGGGCTGCGCACCGAGGCCACCGACGCGAGCCCCGGCATGGTGGCGCGCACGCGCGCCACGGCCGCGCGCCACGGCGCCGAGGTTCGCGCCGGCGTGTGCGCCTGGGAGGAGCTTCCGCCCGGCCCGCGCTTCGACGCCGTCTTCTGCGTCGGCAACTCGATCGGCCACGCGCGCGAGCGCCGCCGGGCGATCGTCGCGCTCGCGAGCACGCTCAAGCCCGGCGGCGTGCTGGTCCTCACCACCCGCAACTGGGAGCGCGTGCGCGCGCTCGGCTCGCACACCGACGGCACCCACACCTGGGAGGTACCCGAGGCCTGGGACGCGCCGCACCACGTGACAGTCACGGTCGGCGACGTCTGCGAGCGCCTGACGTACTGGCCGTTCACGCACCAGCAGCTGGGTGAGGATCTGGCCGCCGCCGGCCTGGCCGTCCGCGAGGACACCTACACAGCGGAGCAGGATCGCTACCTGGTGGCCGGAACCGGGTACCCTCGGGACTAGATGCCCTACGTCCTCATGGGTCTGTCGCCGGGTTGGCTCGCGCTGGGCGTGGTCCTGCACCTGCTCAACCAGGTGGCCCGCGGACGCGGCTGGTGCGCGGTGATCCGCCGCACGAGCGAAGCGCCGCCGCGCACGCGCGACGCCGTCGCCGCGTGGGTGGCCGGCGCGGGCGCGGGCGGGATCGTGTCCGCGCGCGGGGGCGACGCGGTGCGCGTGCTCCTGCTCGCCCGAAGGATGCCGGGGCGCGGCAACCGCGCCCTGTTGACCGGCACGCTCGTGGCCGAGGCGGCGGGGGAGACGGCGTTGGGCCTCGGCCTGCTCGCCCTCGCGCTCGCGATCGGCGTCGGCCCGGACGTCTCACCCGGCGCGCAGACCGGGCTCATCGCCGCCGCGGCGCTGCTGACCGTCACCGGCGCGGTTCTCATCGGGCGCCGGCATGCGAAGACGCGCCGCTTCATCGCGCGCGTGAAGACGGGCTGCTCCGCGCTCAAGTCGCCGCGGGCCTACGCGCGCCACGTGCTGCCGTGGCAGCTGCTCAGCCGCGTCCTGCGGCTCGCCGCGCTGGGGTGCTTCCTCGCGGCGTTCCACCTGCCGGCGACGCTCGCCGCGGTCCTGCTGGTCACCTTCGCCCAGTGCAGCGGCCGGATCGTGCCGTTCTCGCCCGCGAGCGTCGGGACCGGCGCCGCGATCCTCGCCGCCACCTTCGGCCCCGTCACCGGCCAGCACGTGCCCGCGGCGCAGCTGGCCGCGTTCTTCGTCGGCACCAGCACGGTGCTGACCGTGGTCGGTACCGCGCTCGCGCTCGTGCTGTGCGCGACTCAGGCCTCGGCGAACGCCGGGCCCAGGCTGGTGCGCGTCGGGCGCTTCGCCCGCATCCGCACCGCCATCACGGCGAAGCCGTAGCCCGCGGCGCTCGCGGCCAGCCCGGCGACGGCGTCGAACAGGAAGTGGTTGCCGGTGGCGACGACCGCCAGGCCGACGATCGGGCCCCACAGCAGCGCCACCCAGCGCAGCAGCGGGTTCTTCAAGGCCCTGAACAGCGCGAAGCCGACCGCCACCGCGAACCCCACGTGCAGCGACGGGACCGCCGCGAGCTCGTTGAAGAAGCTCGTGGAGAAGTTCGA
This sequence comes from Solirubrobacter deserti, assembly GCF_003344625.1. Taxonomy (GTDB): domain Bacteria; phylum Actinomycetota; class Thermoleophilia; order Solirubrobacterales; family Solirubrobacteraceae; genus Solirubrobacter; species Solirubrobacter deserti. The sequence continues at coordinate 736,381 of NZ_QPKJ02000002.1, forward strand.
GGTCAGGCTCATGCTCGTCTGCGACGTGATCGTGTCCTCGATGCCGAGCCCGGCCAGGCGCGGCGGCGCGACCGGGAACAGGCCGTAGACCGGCACGGAGATCAGCCACGTCGCCAGGATCGTGTTGCGCAGCGTCGCGTAGATCGCCCACGAGCGGTTGTAGAGGAAGATCAGCACCGCCGGGATCACGCCCAGCTGCGCGATCAGGTAGAGCCGGTTGAGCACCCACATCGCCCAGCTGCCGTCGAGCGCGCTCTGGACCGAGGCCTCGACGCCGACGCCGACCGCGTTCTGCAGGTCGACGATCCAGTGCGCGTTGGCCGTCGCGTCGGCGAGGTCGCCGATGGTGAAGAAGCGCGCGACGGTGTAGACCGCGTAGGCGAGCAGGAAGAGCCCGATCTGCACGCGGGCCCGCCGGGAGAAAGGCAGCCGCAGCGCGCTCGTGGGGCGGAAGGTCGAGGCGGCGAGCATGCAGTGCAAGTTACGCGCGCCTCCCGGCCGCCACAGCCGTGGCTCCACCAAACTGCAGGTGGGGTCCAGAGCCGTTTCGCGGGGGGTTAACCCCACTCGCAAGTCGCTGACGCTTCATGAGCGACTTACTTTATACAAGTGGCACCGTGGGGCCCGCGCGAACGCGGGCCCCTCAGCGAATGATCTACGGCGCCGTCGTCGACAGCGTGAAGGTCAGCGTCTTGGCGTACGTGCCCGTCCGCAGCGGGTCCGTGCGCTTGATCAGCTGCTTGAACCGCACGTCGACCGTCTCGTTGGACACCGGAGCGGTCCAGGCGGCCTTCGAGAACTCGACGCGCAGCGGCTCAGCGAGCGTGAACGCGCCGTTGGCCAGGTGGCCCGGGGCCGACACGCTGAGCGCGGCGTTGCCGGCGGTGCTGACCACGGTCGCGGTCGTCTCGGCCGTGTAGTCCTGCTCGACACCCGGGACGAACGGGTCGAACCTCGCGGCGGCGCCGAGCGTCAGCGCCAGCGTCGCCGGCACGCTGCCGCCGACCGGGACGTCGACCGGCACGTCGTGGCGGACGACGACCTTGAACGTCTTCGGCGCCGACGCGTTGCCGTTGGCGTCCTTGGCGACACAGGTCACCGTCGTCGTACCGACCTGGAACTTGGAGCCCGAGGCCGGGTCGCACGTGACGAGCGGGCTGGGGTCCTCGTTGTCGGTCGCGGTCGGGAGGGTGTAGGTGACGGCCGCGCCGCTCGCGTCCGTGGTGCCCACGAGCACGTCGGCCGGGACGTCACCCAGCGTCGGGGCGACCGTCTCGGCGTCCGTCAGGCCGGCCGAGGCCGCCGCGGCGTAGCCGCCCTGGATCGGCAGCGTCACCTTGGAGGTGCGCGTGTCCAGCGTCACGTTGACGTTGTCGTTACCGCCGGCCGCGCCCATGAAGCTCGTGTTCGAGCCGCCGATGACGATGCCGATCTGATGCCCCGCCTTGAAGATGTGCTCGGTGGGGATCGTCGGGAACTTGAAGCGGTTGGTCTCGCCGATCTTGACCGCCGACGCGTTCGCGAACCACAGCGTGTCGCGGTTCGAGGAGTCGAGGATGCCGCGCGACACGCGCCATTGCGCGACGTTGGTGGTCGGCTTGCTGATGTTCTGGTAGCACGCGTGCTCGACCTCACGGGCCGGCGCGGTGCATGGGTCGCCGACGTTCGCGTTCTGGCAGGTCACGCCGTCGGACGACACGCCCCAGCAGGAGCGGGCGGCGACGAGATCGACGCCCTCGCTGCTGCGCGAGGTCTGGGTGAAGTTCTGCCGGGTGCCGTTCGCGTTCAGCACGCCGTAGTCGACGATCGTGACGCTGACGTTGCCCTGCGTCTTATCGAGCGCGGCGGCGACGTCGGCGAGCGGCGTGCCGGACAGGCGCACGTCCTTGGTCAGCGGACGCGAGAGGAACACGCGACGGTTGGTCTGCGCGCCGGTGGGCGAGTTCATGAGCGTGTTCTCGCTGCTGTTGTTGCGGGCGAGATACGTCAGCGAGTCCGCCGCGCCGCCGCCGGCCAGGCCGCCGAGCGTGCCGGCCGCGGCCGGGTTGTCGGTCGCGCGCAGGTACAGGTCCACGTCCTGCGTGCCGTCGATCGGCCAGCTCCCGTAGTCCTTCCAGACGTCCTTTTCTTCTTCGACCGTGACCGGCTTCTCGCTCATGATCCCGTTCTGGACGCCGTAGAGCCAGTGGTCGAACCAGCGGTGCAGGGTGTCGACCCACTCGGCGCGGCGCGACTCGAACGGGTCCTCGTGGCCCGCACGCAGCAGCCACAACTTGGTCGGGACGTTGTTGGCTCGCAGCGCGCGCCACCAGACGTCGACCTGGTCCATGCGGACGTTGTCGTCCTGGAAGCCGTGCGCGATGAGGACGGACGCCTTGACCTTGCCCGCATTCTTGACGTAGTCGCGCTGGTCCCAGAACGTGTTGATGTCGCCGTGCCGGTCTCCGTCGCCGGTGTCGATCTGGTTGTCGTCGTCGATCTCCGCCTGGTTGATGGGCGTGCAGACCGCGCGGCGGTTCGGCAGGTTGTAGACCGCGCCCGCGTGGCCGGTCGGCGCCGTGCCGGGGAACGTCACGAGGTTGTTGAGGTAGGCACCAGGATAGTTGGTGCTCTGGACGGTCCCGCCGTTGCGCGAGTACGTGTACCACTGGGAGATCGCGCTGATCGGGACGATGGTCTTCAGGCCCTCGACGCCCGTCGCCGCGACGCCGTTGGCCAGCGTGCCGTCATAGGACTTGCCGATCATCGAGGACGCGCCGTTGTGCCAGGCGGCGGTCACTTCCTCGGAGGTGAGGCTGGTGGACTTGTAGGCCTTCACGCGGCCGTTGAGCCAGTCGACGATCGACTTCTCGCCGGCGATGTCGCCGGTGCCGCCGTGCATCGGGCAGCCGTGCACGGACATGCCCGTGCCGTTCATCTGGCCCAGCACGTACGCGTAGCCGCGCGGGACGAAGTAGTTGTCGTAGAACAGCGGCCAGCGGTCGTTGACCCCGTCGCCGTCCCAGTCGGCCATGCACTGGCTCTCGGCGCCGCGGCAGAGCGTCGTGTAGTACGGGCTCGGGTCGATGATCGCCGGCATCTTGTTCGTCGCCGACGCCTCGGCGGGCCGGATGATGTCGACCGTGACCCAGTCGTCGGCGCCGTTGCGGTCCTGGTCGATGCCGGGCTGCGGGATGAAGACCCGTTCCTTGACGGCCTTCGTGTAGTCGTAGACGGCCTTGGTCTTGCCGTTCTCCAGAACGGGACCCTGCGCCTGCGCGGCGCCCGTCCCAACCGCGAGCATCGCCAGCGCCAGCACGCCCGCGATCAGCCCTCTCACCCCAATCCTCATGCAACCCTCCGTTGCCGTAGACCCGTGCCGTCCTCCGTTGACGGCGGATCAGGCAACGCTACGGCCTTCCACGCGCAAGCGCCCTGGACTTTGGACGCATTGCGCGTGGATGTGCCTCAACGTGCTACGGCTGCGTGGTGCTCAGCGTGAAGGTGAGCGTTTTGCTGTAGGTGCCGGTACGGAGCGGATCGTTGGCGCCGATGGCCTGGGTGAACGTGACGTCCACCTCGTCGTTGGAGACCGGGCCGTTCCACGTCGACTTCTCGAAGGCGACCTGGAGCGGGTTGGCGAGCGAGAACGCGCCGTTGGTCATGCGGCCCGGGTCCGAGACCGACAGCGTCGCGTTGCCCGCGGTGCTGATGACGTTCGCCGTCGTGGTCGCCGTGTAGTTCTGGGCGACGCCCGGGATGAACGGGTCGAACGTCGCCGCGCCGCGCAGGCTCAGCGACAGGGTCGCCGGCACGGTGCCGCTGACCGTGGTCTGGGGATCGGTGAAGGCGCCCGCGTCGAACAGCGCGACCGAGCCGCCGACGATCGGCAGCGAGATCTTGCTCGCCCGCGTGTCGATCCGGATCTCCTGCGCCGGGCTGATCGCCGACCCCACGTACCCCGGCGTGTCCGGCGTGCCGATCGTCCGGAACTCGCCGTACAGGTTCGCGGTCACGATGATCGAGATCCGGTTGCCGGCCTTGAAGATGTGCTCGGTCGGCTGCAGCGGGATCGTGTAGTCGTTGAACTGGCCCGGGACGACCTCCCCGGCCTTCGCGTCCGCGTACCAGTACGAGTTGCGCTGGCGCGAGTCCAGCGTGCCGCGCGTGACGCGCCACTGCGCGACGTTGGTGGAGATGTTCTTGCTGACCTCGAGGTAGCACGCGTTGTCGACCCCGATGCCGGTGGTCGTGCACTCGGCGCCGAGCGTCGGGCACGCGTTGTCGTCCGTGCTGGTCGCGCCCCAGCACGTGCGCTTGGTGGTGTCGGTCACGCCGTCCTGGTTGCCGCCGCGCAGGATCTGCGTCGTCGTCCCGATCTCGGCGACGACCGCCGAGAGGTTGCTGCGCTCGAGGCCGAGCGCGGCCCGCAGCTTGAGCACCGCGGTGCCCGAGAGCCGGACGTCCTTCTTGAGCGGCGGCGTGATGAACACGCGGCGGTTGGTCTGCTGGCCCTCGGGCGTGCCCATCAGGGTGTTCTCGGAGATGTTGGCGCCCGTGTTCTGGAACGTCAGCGTGTCCGCCATGCCGCCGGACATGCCGCCGATCGTGCCGGCGCCGGCCGGGTTCGCCCCAGCGCGCAGGTACACGTCGGTGTTCTGCGTGCCCGGGATGGGCCAGTCCGCGTAGTTGCCCCAGACGTCGGGCGCGTCCTCGATCGTCACCTTGGGTTCGCCGTCGATGCCGTTGGCGACGCCGTGGAGCTCCTGGTCGAACCAGCGGTGCAGCGTGTCGACCCAGACGGCCCGGCGCTGCTCGAACGGATCGACGTGGCCCGTGCGCAGGAGCCACAGCTTCGTCTTGACGCTGTTGGCCTTCAGCGCGTCCCACCACAGGCCGACGTGATCCATGCGGACGTTGTCGTCCTGGAAGCCGTGGACGATGAAGACGGACGCCTTGACCTTGTTCGCGTCCTTGTTGTGGTCGCGGTCGCGCCAGTACTCGTTGATGTCGCCGTGCTCGTCGCCGTCGAGCTGATCCATCGCGTCGCGCACCGGCCCGCACAGGGCCTGGCGGGTGACCGGCCCGGTGGGCGTCTGGACGAGCGGCGGCTTGACCCCGACGTCGTCGCGGACGCCGGCGATGCCGTTCGAGAGACCGCTGGGGTAGTTGTTGTTGTGACGAATACCCGCGGTGCGCGAGTAGTTGTACCAAGCGGAGATCGCGCTGATCGGGACGATCGTCTTGAGGCCCTCGACGCCGGTCGCGGCGACGCCGTTGGCGAACGTGCCGTCGTAGGACTTGCCGATCATCGACGAGGAGCCGTTGTGCCAGACGGCGGTGTTGGCCGTGGTGCCGTCCACGGACGTGTAGCCGGGCACGCGGCCGTTGAGCCAGTCGATGACGGCCTTGAAGCCGGCGATGTCGGTCGGGCCGCCGTGGTTGACGCAGCCCGTCGAGAACGCAGTGCCGAGCGAGTGGGCGGCGATGAACGCGTACCCGCGCGGGACGAAGTAGTTGTCGTAGTAGAGCGGGAAGCGGTCGAGCGTCCCGTTCTCGTTGGTGATGATCCGCTGGCCCTCGTTGCCACGGCCGTTCGCCGTGTAGTACGGGCTGGCGTCGATGATCGCCGGAACCTTGACGGTCGGCCCGGACTCCTTGGGCCGGACGATGTCGATCGCGATGCGGTCGATCACGCCGTTGCTGTCGGTATCGGTGTTCGCCACCGGGATCCAGACGCGTTCGCGGGTCGCCTGCACGTAGCTGAAGACCGGCGCGGTCTTGCCGTCGGCGCCGATCGTCACCTGCTGCGCCTGCGCGACGCCGCCTCCCGAGCCCAGCGTCGCAAGCGTCAGCGCGCCCGCGACGAGGCCCTTCACCCCAATTCTCATGAACCCTCCGTCGGTGGACCTGCTCCTCCGTGAGCAGACATACGGGAGGGCGCCGCGGAAGTCCACCCGCGGGGCGTGGAGACGCCTAAACGGCGCTAGTCGTCAGCCGGGGGCGGAGCGAAGACGATCTTCTTGAGCTCGTCGACGACCTTGCCGCCGAGCCGCAGCGACGTCATGAAGCCCTCCTGGCCGAGCTCGCCTGCGTCGAGGCGGTTGCGCAGCTCGGTCAGCGGCGCGCGATCGTCCTCGGCGACGCTGTCCTTGCCGGCCTCGACGAGGATGATGTGGCGCGCGCGGCGGTGCGCGGCCGCGAGCCGGACGTAGTGCTCGCGCTCCTCGGCGGAGAGCGTCGCGAGCGGGATCACGACCGAGGCGCCCGCGGCGAAGCGCTTGGCGACCGCGGCGTCCAGCAGCGCCTGGGCCTTCGCCTCGATCTCGTCCTCGGCGACCTTGCCCACGAGCAGCGTCTTGACCTTCTCGAGCGAGAAGATCGTGCTCTGCTCCTCGATCACGCGCTTGACGAACTTGTCGCGCAGCTCGTGGTCGGCGCACGCGACGACCAGCAGCGAGCCGGGGTTGTAGCGCATGCGGAACGCGGGGGAGAGCACCCGCCCGCGGACCGAGACGTCCTGCTTGCGCGGCGGCCGGTCGGGCTCGCCTGCGCGGCGCGGACGGTCCGAAGACCAGCCGCCCCGCTCGTTATCACCGATCTTGACGCTGCGCGGCTGGGACATGCGGGGTATTAAACGACCCCGTCCGGCGCGGCTAGTTAGAAAGTTGGACCAGGGCCCCGTCGGTCCAGTCCAGCGCCTCGCCGTACGCGTGCGCGATGTCGACGAGGCTCACCCCGGTCTGGACGCACTTGTCGAACTCGCCGGCCTCGTAGGCCAGCACGCCCGCGAGCACCTTGCCCTCCGGCCCCTCGTGCGCGCCGAGCGCGCGCGTGGTGCGCTCGTCGAAGGGCAGCTCGCCGAGCAGGTCGGGCATGCGCATGCCCATCAGCGAGTCCACGACCGAGAAGAGGCCGACGGTGAACCCGCGCTCGGCCTCGGCGCCCGCGGTGCGCGCCGCCACCAGCTCGCACAGGCGTGCGCGCAGCAACCCGGTCTCCAGCAAGTGGCTGGGCCGGTCGTTGACGCCCGCGAGCGCGAGCAGCGCGGCCCAGCGGCGGACGGTGGCCGTGCCGAGCGCCATCAGCGCCTGGCGGATCGTGCCGACGGGGTGGCGGCCGCCGTAGAACGCCGAGTTCGCGAGCTTGACGAGCTTCAGCGAGAGCCCCGGGTCCTCGGCGATCACGCGCTCGAGCTGTTCGAAGGTGGCGGCCTCGCCGGCGGCCAGCATGGAGAGCGCGCGCAGGCGGTAGGTCGGGACGGACGCGCCCTGCACGATGACGGGCTCGGCGAAGTACTGGCCCTGGAAGGCGTCGAACCCGAGCCCGCGGCAGAAGCCGTAGACCGCGCGGGTCGGGACGCCGTTGGCGATCACGGCCAGCCCGCGCCCGCGGGCGGCGTTGACGTCGGCCTCGATCTCCTCCTCGGAGCGGCCCGCGACGTCGATCTTCACGCTCTCGGCCAGGTCGAGCAGCGCGTCGTCCGCGCGTCCGGCGCGAAAGCTGTCGAGCGCGATCCGGAAGCCCGCGTCGCGGGCCTCGCGCAGCACCGCCACCAGCTCGGCGTCGGCGTGCTCGTCCGACGGGAGCTCGAGGACGACCCGCGCCGGGTCGAGCGGAAGCGGCGAGACGAGCACGAGGAACTCGCGCGTGACGTCGACGTGCGCCGGACGCTCACCGACGAGCCTGTGCAGCCCGATGTCCGCGATCGCCTGCGCCAGCACGCTCGCCGTGGCCTCGTGCGGGTGGGCCTCCGGCGGGGTCAGCAGCTCGAAGCCGACGATCCGCTCGACATTGTCGAGGATCGGCTGGCGGGAGACGACCACCGCGGCGGCGCCCTCCGCTTCCCTGGCAAAACGAGTGCTGTGGGACATGAACCACCTATCGACCGGTCGAGAAGTGGCCAGTGTAGGGTGCGGACCCCATCAAGCGGTCCGCACCCTTGATCCCCGACTACGGGTTGCTGGTCGCCAGCGTGAACGTGAGCGTCCGGCTGTAGGTGCCGGTGCGCAGCGGGTCGGTCCGCTTGATCAGCTGGTTGAAGGTCACGCCGACCTTCTCGTTGGAGACCGGGGCGCTCCACGCGGTCTTCGACAGCGCGACGCGCAGCGGCTCGGCGAGCGTGAACGCGCCGTTGGTCATGTGGCCAGGATCGGACACCGTGAGGCTCGCGTCACCCGCCGTGGAGACCACCGACAGCTGCGACGTCGCCGTGTAGTCCTGCTCGACGCCGGGGACGAACGGCTCGAACGCCGCCGGCGGGCCCTCGATCGCGAGCGACAGGGTCGCGGGGACCGAGCCGCCGACGGTCTCCTCGTCCTGCACCTGCACGATGCCGCAGGCGTCGTCCGGGACGACGCCCGCCGCGACCTTCAGGCCGCCCAGGACGTGCCCGAGGAAGACCGGGTCCAGATAGGAGGCCTCGGTGTGGCCCATGCCCGTGTACCAGGAACGGCCGCCGTCGAAGCGCCGGCACCAGGAGATCGGATGGTCGTCGTCGAGCGTGTTGCCGTCGGCCTCGTTGTAGGTCGTCTCGTCCATCGTCAGCAGCACGTGGACGCCGCTGGTGCGGGCGCTGTAGTCGATGCCGCCGCCGTTGACGACCGGGTTGATCGGGCTCTGGTAGTTGTACCACTCGTCAACACGTGTCCACCGCGCAGGGATTCCCGCGTTGGTGACGTGGTCGGCGTCCTCGTTGACGACGGTCGCGGTCGGCGTGCCGGTCGGATGGTTGCGGAAGTACGCGCCCACGAGCTGCCCGTACCACGGCCACGCGTACTCGGTGTCGGCTGCGGCGTGGATGCCGACGTAGCCGTTGCCGGCGCGGATGAAGCGCTCGAACGCCTCCTGCTGGGCGACCGCGGGCAGCGTGTCACCGGTCGTGGAGAGGAACACGACCGCGTCGTAGCGGGCCAGGAACGCGTCCGTGAACAGCGTCGGCTCCTCGATCGCGTCGACGTTGAAGTCGTTCTCGGTGCCGAGCTTCTTGATCGCCGCGATGCCCTCGTCGATCGAGGAGTGGCGGAAGCCCGCGGTGCGCGAGTACACCAGCACGTTGAACTTCTTGGACGGATCGACCTCGGGAGCGAGCACGGTGACCGGCACGACGCGGTTGGTCACGCCGCCGAACGGGTCGGTGACGCGCAGCGTGGGGGCGTGGGTCCCGGGCTGCGCGAAGGTGAACGAGCCTTCACGGCCCGCGGTCTCGAACGTGCCGTCGCCGTCGAGGTCCCACGCGTACGAGACGGTGTGGCCGTCCTGATCGTTGGCCGTGGCGGTGAAGCTGGTCGTCAGCGGCGCGATGCCGGCCGACGGCGTGGCGGTCGCGACCGAGATGCTGGGGTTGCGGTTGGCCTGGACCACGACCGGCAGCTCCGCCGTGGCGGTGCTCGTACCGTCGGACACCGTGACCTTCACCGTGCGCGTCGCGGCGGCGAGGAAGGTGTGCGTCGGGTTCTGCGCGGTCGACGTGTTGCCGTCACCGAAGTCCCACGCGTAGGTGAGCGTGTCCCCATCGGCGTCGGCGCCGGTCGCGGTGAACGCGATCGGCACACCGACGCGCACGTTGCCGGCCGGCGTTCGCCCGGCCGTGACCGTGGGCGGCGCCAGGGCGGCGGCCGCCTGCTCCTCCGAGGTCCCTGTGGCGTGTGCCACGCCGCTCCATCCGGAAGCGACCAGCATCGACGCCGACATCGCGGCGACCGCTGCTCTCATGCACCGACCCATATAGCTTGCTCCTTGCCATTGACTGGACACGCCTCGTGCAAAGGTCGGCCGGCCGCGACAGGTCTACGTGCGAGATGATACCTGCTGTCGGACTGTCAGACAAGCAGAACCGCCGGGTTCAATGGGTACTCTTGTGCGGCTGTGAGCGGACTGGCCGTCACTCCGATCTCTACGACCGAAGCCGTCGTGGCGTCGCTGCGGGAGAAGATCCTCGACGGCGTGATCAAGCCGGGCGCCCCGCTGCCGGAGGTGGATCTCACGCGCGAGTTCGGCGTCGCCCGCCCGACCGTGCGCGCCGCCATCCAGACGCTGTGCCACGAGGGCCTGCTCAAGCGCGAGCGCAACCGCAGTGCGTTCGTGCCGATCATGAGCCGCGAGGAGGTGCTGGACCTCTTCAGCGTCCGGATCCCGATCGAGACGCTGATCGTGCGCGAGGTGCTCACGCGCGGGGCGTCGCTGGCCGGCGTGCACGCCGCGCTCGGCCCGCTCACCCGCCTGCGCGTGGACTCGCGCTGGAGCGAGGTGGTGGACGCCGATATGGGCTTCCATCACGCGCTCGCGCACGCCGCCGGCAGCCCGCGGCTGGAGCGCCTGTACGGCTCGCTGAGCGGCGAGATCCGGCTCTGCATCGCGCAGCTGCGCCCGTCCTGGGCGTCACCGGCCGCGATGGGTGAGGAGCACCGCGACCTGCTCACGGTGATCGAGCACGGCGACGTCGCGGAGGCTGAGGCGCGCATGACCGCGCACCTCAGCCGCGCGCTTCACGACCTGACTGATTGAGAAGTCAAGGCGGACATCCCCTCCGCCCCACCCCGATCATCCGACCTTTCTCGGCTCAAGCGCGCCGGATCGCCGTGCCAGGCGGCGTCGAGGATCGCCTCGAGCGCGTCCTCGTCGAGCGGGCGCGGGTTGTTGTCGACCAGGCGCTTGAACTTGAACGAGGCCTCGGCCATGCCGCGCAGCTCCTGGCGCTCGATGCCGATGTCCGCAAGCGAGCCCGGGAGGCCGATCCGCTGCCCGAGCGCGTGCACGTGGTCGACGGCGCTGCCGGGTGAGCGCATCACACGGGCGAGCTCGGCCAGGTCGTCCGGGCGCGCCGGGCGGTTGAACTCCATCACGTAGGGGAGCAGCAGGCCCGTGCCGAGGCCGTGGGAGGTGTGCGTGGCGGCGCCGACCGCGAACTGCAGGGCGTGCGCGGTGGAGACGCCCGAGTTGCCGAACGCGATGCCGGCCAGCAGGCTGCCGTAGAGCATGCCCGTGCGGGCCTCCAGGTCGTCGCCGTCCTGGACGGCGCGCTCGAGGTTGGCGGCGATGTGGCCGGCGGCGGTCAACGCCAGCGAGTCGCTGATCGCGTTCTTGCCCACCTGCGGGCGGCCGAGCACCAGCTCCGCGTCGGGGTCGTCGGCCTCCGCGGCCATGTACCCCTCGATCGCGTGCGAGAGCGCGTCGATGCCCGAGTGCGCCGTCACGACGGGCGGGGCGCCGAGCGTCAGCCGCGGGTCGCAGATCGCGTGGCGCGGGATCAGGTGCGAGCTCGCGACGCCGATCTTCATGTCGCTCGCCGGGTCGGTGATGACCGCCACCGGCGTGGCCTCCGAGCCCGTGCCGGCGGTCGTCGGCAGCGCGATCAGCGGCAGGACCGGACCCGGCACCGAGTTGACGGCGTAGTAGTCCGACGGCGCGCCGCCGTGCGCGAGCAGCAGCGCGGTGACCTTGGCCAGGTCGATGACGCTGCCGCCACCGACGGCGACGATCGCGTCCGGCTGGGTCTCGCGCCCGAGCGCGACGGCGGCGTCGACGGCCGCGCTCGGCACGTCGACCTCGGCGTCCGTGGACACGGCGACGTCGAGGCCGGCGGCGCGCAGCGACACCTCGACGGTCCCGAAGCCGGGCGTCGAGGCGATCACGGGGTCGGTGATCAGCAGGACACGGCGGCCGTGGGTGGCCGCGACGGGGCCGGCGGCCTCCGCCATCCCGGCCCCGAAGAGGACCTGGGACGGTGCGCGTAGGACAGCGAACATCAGTCCTCCAGAAAGGTCAGAACGAGGCGGTTGAACTCGGCGGTGTACTCGAGCGGCGAGGCGTGCCCGCAGCGGCCGAAGATGTGGGCGCGGGCGTCGGGCAGCAGCTGCACCAGCCGGTGCACGCTGTGCTCGGGCGGGACGATCCGGTCCTCGGCCCCGTGGATCAGCAGAACCGGCGCTTGGATCGACGCCAGCTCGCCCGGCGTGAGCGACAGCGCGTCCACCCAGCGCTGACGCGGTTGCGGGAACAGCTCCCGGTAGTGCGGCTGCGCGCGCATCGCCGCCAAGCGGGCATCGACGGCTTCGTCCCCCGGCGGGTCATGGAACAGCAGGTCCAGCAGTGCGCGGGCCTCGGCGTGCGTCGGCCCGGTGCCCCAGAGCGCGTCCAGCCCGCGGGGCAGCGGCATCGGGTAGCCCATCGACCCGACGGCCACGACCTTCGTGGCGAGCCCACGGGCGGCGAGCATCAACGCGAGCGCGCCGCCCGCGGAGTTGCCCACGATCGCGCACGGCTCGTCCGGCGCGACGATGTCCTCCCAGTCTTCGATGGGCGCGCGCGGCGCGTCACCGAAGCCCGGCAGGTCCGGCGCGATGACCTCGAACCGCTCGCCGAGCGCGTCGACGAGCGGGTCCCAGGCCGCGGCCGTGGTCCCCGGCCCGGAGCCGTGCAACAACAGGACGGGGACCACGTGACGTTCCGGCTAGGCGGGGACGGCGGCGCGCTCGAGCACGTTCATGAACGCGCGCGACCACTCCGGCATGTCCGGCCAGCCCCGGCAGGAGACCATGTTCCCGTCGACGCAGTCCGGGGCGTCGACGATCGTCGCGCCGGCGTTCTCCATGTCGCCGTGCAGCGGCGGGAACGCAGCCGTCTTGCGCCCGCGCAGCAGGCCGTAGACGGCGGGTACCTGCGGACCGTGGCAGATCGTGCCGACGGGGAGGTCCTTCTCGAAGAAGTACTCCGTGATGCGGCGCACGTCGGCGTCGAGCCGGATGTACTCGGGCGCGCGCCCACCCGGGATCACGAGCGCGACGTACTCGGACGGGTCGACGTCCGCGAACGCGATGTCCACCGGCAGCTTGCGACCGTTCTTCTCGGTGTAGGCGTCCGAGTTCGGGTCGAAGTCGTGGATGACGAGCTGGACCTCACGCGTGGTGAGCGCGGCCACGACGGCGTCGTAGCCGGCCTCGCGCAGCCGGTAGATCGGGTACATCGCGTCGAGCTCCTCGGCGGCGTCGCCGACGAGGACCAGGACTTTCTGCTGTGACACGGTTCTCCCTCCTGACGTTTCAGTCGAACGCAAAGTACTTCGGCTCGAGGAACTCGAGCAAGCCGTGGTGTCCGCCTTCGCGCCCCAGGCCGCTCTGCTTCGCGCCCCCGAACGGCGCGGCGGGATCCGAGACCACGCCGCGGTTCAGACCCACCATGCCGGTCTCGATCCGCTCGCCGATCGCCATCGCCCGGCGCAGATCGCGGCTGCAGACGAAGGCCACGAGCCCGTACTCGGTGTCGTTGGCCATCTGCACGGCCTCGTCCTCGCTCGTGAAGGTCATGATCGGCGCCACCGGGCCGAAGATCTCCTCGCGCAGGAGCGCGCTGCCGGGCTGGACGGCGTCGAGCACGGTCGGCGGGTAGAAGAACCCGGGGCCGGGCAGCCGCTCGCCGCCGCAGCGCACGCGGGCGCCGCGCTCCACCGCGTCGGCCACCAACCGCTCGACCTTCGCGCGCGCGTCCGCGTTGATCAGCGGCCCGAGCTGCGCGCCCTCCTCGAAGCCGGGGGCCACGCGGACGGCGCTCATCGCGTCCGTGAGCCGCGCCGCGAAGGCCTCGGCGACCGACTCGTGCACGAGAAAGCGGTTCGCGGCCGTGCAGGCCTCGCCGCCGTTGCGCATCTTCGCCGCCATCGCCTCCCGCACGGCGACGTCGAGGTCGGCGTCCTCGAGCACGAGGAACGGCGCGTTCCCGCCCAGCTCCATCGAGGTGGAGATCACACTGCGGCCGGCCAGGCCGAGGAGGTGCCGGCCGACCGCAGTGGAGCCTGTGAAGCTGAGCTTGCGCACCCGCGGGTCCGCCAGGATCGCTTCACACAGCGGGCCGGGATCGTCCGTCGTGACGACGTTGACGACGCCCTCGGGGATACCCGCCTCGAGCAGCAGCTCGCCGATCGCGATCGCCGTCAGCGGCGTCTCCTCGGCGGGCTTGAGGATCACGGTGCAGCCCGCGGCCAGCGCTGGGCCGATCTTGCGCGTGGCCATCGCCGCCGGGAAGTTCCACGGCGTGATGAGCAGCGACACGCCGATCGGCGCATGGCCGACGAGCATCCGGTTGGTGCCGGCGGGCGCGAGCCCGTAGTCGCCCGGCACGCGCACGGCCTCCTCGGAGAACCAGCGCAGGAACTCGGCCGCGTACGCGGCCTCGCCGCGCGCCTCGGCCAGCGGCTTGCCCATCTCGCGCACGATCAGGTGCGCGATGGAATCGAGGCGTTCGGTCATCAGGTCGAACGCCCCGCGCAGCAGCTGGGCGCGCTCGCGCGGCGCGCGCGCTGCCCAGTCGGCGGCGGCCGCGGCGGCGGCGTCGACGGCCGCGATCCCGTCCTCGGCCGTGGCCGAGCCGACGGACTCGATGACCGAGCCGTCCGAGGGATCGAGCACTGGGAATCGACTACGCTCTGGGGCGAAGACCATGGTCTGACTGTATGACAGCGTGCAAGGCAATGCAAGAAATTGCCAGAGGTGTTGACAACGAATGCAAGGACCCCGTAGGTTTTTGCAAGCCTCGTGCAAGGTTCGCAGTGCCGCATGTCGGAGCAGTAGGACCAACCCTCGTGGAGGAGGAGCAATGAAGGGGAGATTCGCGGTCTCGGCATCGCTAATGGCGATGGCCGCCGCCGTCGTGTTCGCCGCTTGTGGCGGCGAGGACGGAGGCGACGGCGGAGACGCAACCAAGGCGCCCGCCAAGCAGGCGGCGCTGTCGGACAAGCCGATGGAGCTGACGTTCCTGTGGTTCGAGTGGCCGCCCGCCCAGGCCCTCGAGGAACTCGGCAAGGAGTACACGAAGACGCGTCCGAACGTGACCGTGAAGGTCAACACCGTGCCGAACCCGCAGTGGCACGACGCGATCTTCACCCAGTTCGCGGCGCGCAAGACGAACTTCGACCTGCCGATCCTGGACTCCCAGAACATCGGTGAGGCGGTCGAGAACGGCTCGATCCTCGACCTCACCGATTTCACGAAGGAGAACATCGACACGTCGCAGTACGACCCGTACTTCCTCGCGGCGTACGGCCAGTACCCGCAGAACACGACGGGCGAGCCCAACCCGGACGCCAAGACCTACGGTCTGCCGCTGCTGGGCGACACGTGGTCGATGATCTGGCGCAAGGACCTGATGGGCGACACGCCTCCCGCCACGTGGGAGGACATGATCGCCGCGGCCAAGAAGTGCCAGGACGAGAACGACGGCATGAGCGGCCTCGCGTTCCACCAGGCCGGCACGGGCGACGCGGCGGCCGTGACCTACAACGTCATGAACGCCCTCTACGGCGGCGAGCTGTGGAACCAGAAGGACCGCAAGATCGAGGGCGTCATCAACGACGCCGCCGGCAAGAAGGCGATGGACGTCCTCGTCAACCAGATGGTCCCGCTCACACCGAAGGGCTCGAGCAACTGGTTCATCGACGAGGTCAACGCCGCCATCTCGCAGGGCAAGGTGTGCGTCGGCTTCCAGTGGATCGCCGCCATGGGCGGCCTGGTCGACCCGGCCTCCTCGGAGCTCGGCAAGACCAAGGAGGAGATCCTCGAGAAGCTGGCCTTCGCGCCGCTGCCCAAGCAGGTCACCGACAAGAAGCCGCTCGGCGGCATGGGTCTGCACGTCTCCAAGTACATCCCGGAGGAGAAGCAGGCCGAGGCGCTGAACTTCATCAAGTGGTTCCAGACGCCCGAGGCCCAGAAGAAGTGGGCGCAGCTCGGCGGCGTCCCGGCGCGTAACGACGTGCTCAACTCGCCCGAGTTCCTCGAGGCGACGCCGTACAACAAGGTCTTCACGGACTCGGTCACCCAGCTGAAGGACTTCTGGAACCTGCCCGAGTACGCGAAGCTCCTGAACGTTCACTCGACGCAGGTCAACGCGGCCATCTCCGGCACCCAGCAGCCGGACGCCGCGCTCGACAAGCTCGCCGCGGACGAGCAAAAGATCCTCGACGAGAGCGGCGGTCTCTAGCCCCGCGAAGCGAATTGACGAGGCCGGCCGCCGTCGTGCGGCCGGCCTCGTCGCGCCGCACCCAGAGCAATGGCCAACACGCTTCAAACACCCCCCCAGAACGCGCCGCAGGCGCAGACGCTGGAGGCGCCACCCGCCGCGAGGCGCTTCGCGTTCCTGACGGACCGCAAGCTCGCGCTGCTCTTCATCCTCCCGGCGTTCGCGCTGCTGCTGTTCCTCTCGATCTGGCCGTTGCTGTGGTTGCTCGGCCTGTCGTTCACCGACTACTCGGCGACACGGGACAGCGGCTACGAGTTCATCGCGTTCGACAACTACGTCACGGTCCTCACCTCGGAGGTCGTCCACGCCCGTGCGCTCACGACGCTCATCTTCGTCGTCGGCGCCGTCGGCCTGCAGACCATCCTCGGCTTCACCATCGCGTTCCTGATCTCGCGGCGCATCAAGGGCCGCGGCGCGATCACGACGCTCTTCCTGATTCCGATGATGCTCTCGCCGATCGTCGTCGGCCTGTTCTGGAAGTTCATGCTCGACGTGCAGTTCGGCGTCGTGAACTCGTTCCTGGACAGCCTCGGCTTCGGCCGCGTGGAGTGGCTCACACAGCAGCGGCTCGCGCTGTTCTCGCTGGTGATCGTGGACACCTGGCAGTGGACGCCGTTCATCATGTTGATCGCCCTCGCGGGCCTGACGGCGGTCCCGAAGTACCTGTACGAGGCGGCGGAGATCGACCGCGCCTCCGAGTGGTTCAAGTTCCGCCGGATCACGTTCCCGCTCGTGTGGCCGCTGCTGCTGATCGCGGTCATGTTCCGGGCGATCGAGGCCTTCCGCCTGTTCGACCTGGTCTACATCCTCACCGGCGGCGGCCCCGGCGGCACGACCGAGACGCTGAGCTTCAACGTCTACAAGGTCGCGTTCTTCGGCTTCGACACCGGCCTCGCCTCCGCCTACGGCATTCTCATGGTGATCGTCGTCACGATCGCCGCGCAGTTCTACCTGCGCTACCTCAACCGGCTCCAGGAGCGCTAGCGATGGCGACCCACATCCAACCCGAGGGCCTGGCCGACAAGGGCATCGCGGGCGAGACCGTCGCCCCGCCCCCGCGCAAGGAGCGCAAGCTCGGCTCGGGCATCGAGATCGTCCTGCTCGCGATCTTCATGGTCGTGATGCTCTTCCCCGTCGTCTGGATGCTCGAGACGGCGCTCAAGGACACGCGCGACATCTACGCCGTCCCGGCCAAGGTGATCTCGTTCACCCCGACGCTGGACCACTTCAAGAACGTCTTCAGCAGCGACTCGCCCGTCTTCCAGGGCTTCATCAACTCGGTGATCGTCGCCGGGTTCTCGACGCTGATCGCGACCGTGCTCGGCGTGCCGGCGGCCTGGGCCTACTCGCGCTTCGCGCTGAAGGCCAAGAAGGACCAGCTGTTCTTCATCCTCTCGACCCGGTTCATGCCGCCCGTGGTGGTCGTGATCCCGGTCTTCCTGATGTTCCGCGACCTGAACCTGCTGGACACGCTCCCGGGCCTGATCCTGGTCTACTCGGCGTTCAACCTGCCGTTCACGATCTGGATGATGAAGGGCTTCATCGACGAGGTCCCGGCGGAGTACGAGGAGGCGGCGATGCTCGACGGCTTCTCGCGCTTCGAGGCGTTCTGGCGCGTGACGATGCCGCTGCTGATCCCCGGCATCGCCGCCACGGCGGTGTTCGCGCTGATCTTCTCCTGGAACGAGTTCGTGTTCTCGATCTTCCTGATCACCGATCCGGACACGCGCACGGCGCCGTCCGCGATCGCGGGCCTGATCGGCGGCACGACGATCGACTGGGGTTTGGTGGCCGCGTCCGCCATGACGTTCGCGGTGCCGGTGCTGGTGTTCGCCTTCCTCGTGCGCAAGCACCTGGTGGCGGGCGTGACCCTCGGGGCGGTGCGTCGCTGATGGCTGAAGTCCACGTCAACAAGCTCCATAAGGCGTTCCCGGACGGGACCGTCGCGGTGGAGGAGCTGTCGCTGGAGATCAACGACGGCGAGCTGTTCGTCATGCTCGGCCCGTCGGGCTGCGGCAAGACGACGACGCTGCGCTGCATCGCGGGCCTGGAAGAGGAGACCTCGGGCGAGATCCGGATCGGCGACGAGGTCGTCTCCGGGCTGCGCCCGTCCCAGCGCGACATCGCGATGGTGTTCCAGTTCTACGCCCTATACCCGCACCTGAGCGTGCGCGAGAACATGGCGTTCCCGCTGCGGGCCGCGAACGCGCCCGAGTCGGAGATCAACGAGCGCGTGGCCGAGGCGGCGCGCATGCTCCAGCTCGAGCCGTACCTGACGCGCAAGCCGAACAAGCTCTCGGGCGGTGAGCAGCAGCGCGTGGCCCTGGGCCGGGCGATGGTGCGCCACCCCAAGGCGTTCCTGATGGACGAGCCGCTGACCAACCTGGACGCGGAACTGCGCGCGGACATGCGCGCCGAGGTCAAGCATCTCCAGCAGCGGCTGGGCGCGACGATGGTCTACGTCACCCACGATCAGGTCGAGGCGATGGCGCTCGGCGACCGGATCGCGATCATGAACAAGGGCAACCTCGAGCAGCTCGGCGCGCCGATGGAGGTCTACAACCGCCCGGCCACGCTGTTCGCGGCGCGGTTCATCGGCTCGCCGCCGATGAACCTGATCGAGGCCGAGGTCACCAACGGCCACCTCACGGCCGCCGGTGACCTCAAGATCGCGGCGCCCGAGGGCCTGCAACGCGGCCAGAAGGTGATCGCGGGCGTGCGGCCCGAGGGTCTGACCGTCACGGAGTCGGGCGAGGGCGTCCGGGGCCGCGTGGTCTCGAAGGAGGCGCTGGGCGACGAGACCATCTACGTCGTCGAGTGCGAAGCCGGGCTCTTCCACATCCGCATGCCGGCGACGGCGCGGTTCCAGGAGGAGCAGGTCGTGTCGGTGCGCCACGTCGGCGCGGCGCCGCCGGCGTACGACCCGACGAGCGAGAAGGTGGTGAGCGCATGACCAGCGCGATCGTGGCCGAGGGGATCTCCAAGACGTTCGGTGACGTCGAGGCGCTCAAGTCCCTCGAGCTGGACATCCCCGAGGGGTCGTTCTTCGTGCTGCTGGGTCCGTCGGGCGCGGGCAAGACCACGACGCTGCGCGTGCTCGCCGGGCTCGAGAAGCCCGACACGGGCCGCGTGCTCCTGAACGGGATCGACGCGACGAAGGCGACGCCCGCCGAGCGCGACCTGGCGATGGTGTTCCAGAGCTACGCGCTCTATCCCAAGCAGACGGCGGCGCAGAACATCACGTCGCCGCTGCGGGCGCGCAAGCTGCCCAAGAGCGAGGTCGACGCCCAGCTCAAGCGCGTGTCCGAGCTGCTGCACATCGAGGAGCTGCTCAACCGCTACCCGGCGCAGATGTCGGGCGGGCAGATGCAGCGGATCGCGCTCGGGCGCGCGCTCGTGCGCGACCCGCGGGCGTTCCTGATGGACGAGCCGCTGACGAACCTCGACCTCAAGCTGCGCGTGGAGATGCGCACCGAGCTCACCCGCATCCACCGGTCGCTCGGCCGCACGTTCCTGTACGTCACCAACGACCAGGTGGAGGCCATGTCGATGGCCGACAAGGTCGCGGTGCTGCGGGAGGGCACGGTTCAGCAGGTGGGCGCGCCGACCGAGATCTACGACGGGCCGGCCAACCGCTGGGTCGCGACGTTCATGGGCTCCCCGCGTATGAACATGCTCGACTGCACGGCCAACGGGCGGCTCGAGGGCGAGGGCTGGTCGCTGCCGAACCCCGGGTTCGGGGTCTCCGGCGACCACCGCGCGGTGTTCGGCGTGCGCTCGGAGGACCTGTCGCTGGAGGTGCGCGACGAGGCCACGGCCCTGGAGGGCACGGTGTACGCCGTCGAGCCGCTGGGCGACCGGACGCTCGTGGACGTCGAGGTCGGTGGGCAGCGGATCGTCATCAAGGCGCCGCCGACGGCGACCTACAAGGTCGGTGAGCCGGTGCGGGCGGCGGTCGACATGGAGCGCGTGCACCTGTTCGACGCCGAGTCCGAGCAGGCGATCACGAGACGATGACCGAAGGACCGCTCCCTCCCGTCCTGAGGCGAGCGAAGATCCTCGAGCGCGTCTCGCGTGACGGCGGGGCGTCGCTCGCGGAGCTGGCGTCAGAGCACGCCGTGTCACCGGTCACGGTCCATCGGGACCTGGAGCTGCTGTCGGGGGAGGGATTGCTCGAGCGCGTGCGCGGGGGCGCGCGCTCGCTCCCCGACTCGCGGCCACGGTCGCCCGAGACGGCCTGGGACACGCGCGTGCACGAGGCCGCGCGCGAGAAGGAAGCGATCGCGGTGCGCGCGCGGGAGCTCGTGGAGGACGGGTCGACGATCTTCCTCGACGCGTCCTCGACCGGGCTGGCGCTGGCGCGGCTGCTGGAGCTGCGGCCGCCGAGCGAGCTCACGCTCGTGACCAACTCGCCCGCGATCGCGCACGGGCTCACGGCGGACACGATCCACGTGATCGTGCCGCCGGGCGAGCTCAACCAGCACATGCGCGTGCTGACGGGGCGCTGGACGATCGAGTTCCTGCGCGAGCTCAACATCGCGGTCGCGTTCATCTCGGCCGCGGGCGTGACGCTCGAGCACGGGCTCACCACGTCGCGCTCGGCGCTGGCGGACACGCTCAACGCGGCCGCCGCGGCGGCCGCCCGGACGGTCGGGATGCTGGACTCGTCCAAGTTCGGGCGCTCCTCGCTGCTGTCGATCCGGCCGGCGCAGGCGCTGGACCTGCTGATCACCGACGCCGGGCTGCCGGCGGCGGTGGCGGCGGAGTTCCGCGCGGCGGGCGTGCGGCTCGAGCGCGCCGCGCTACTCGAACGGGAGTATCTGTAGCGTCTGCGTGAGCTCCAGCAGGCGCTGGACGGCGGGCTGCAGCGGCCCGCGCAGCTTGACGTCCTCGTGCCGGCGCTGCAGGTCGAGCAGCGCCCGCAGGCCGGTGGAGTCCATGAACGCCAGCTCGGACAGGTCGATCCGCAACGGTTGGCCGTCGGCCTCCGCGAGCGCGTCCGCGAGCACCGGCTCGCTCACGAGGTCCAGCTCGCCGATCAGACGAAGCAGCACGGTTCCATCGGTGTGCTCCGCCGTCACCTCGAAGCGAGGCGGGCGGTAGCCGGTGGGGTCGGGCTCGCCGCTCATGAGCGCGAATGATCGCATCATGTGCGGGCATATGGACGAAACCGTCGAACTGCTTTCTCGACTGGTGGGCCTGGACTCCGTCAACCCGGCGCTGGTGCGGGGCGGCGCGGGGGAGGGGGCGATCGCGTCGTTCGTGGCGGACTGGGCGGCGGGCTGCGGGCTCGCGGTGACGCGCCTGGAGGCGGTCGCCGGGCGGCCCAGCGTGGTCGTGCGCGCGCCCGGGTCGGGTGGCGGGCGCACGCTGCTGCTGTGCGGGCACCTGGACACCGTCGGCGTGGGCGGGATGGCCGGTGATCCGTTCGCGGCGCGGGTGGACGGCGACCGCTTGCACGGTCGCGGCGCGTACGACATGAAGGCGGGCGTGGCGGCGGCGCTGCTGGCGTGCCGTGCCGCCGCCGAGCTGCAGTTGCGCGGCGACGTCCTGGTGGCGTGCGTGGCCGACGAGGAGCACGCGAGCCTCGGCGTGCAGGAGGTGCTGGCGGCCGGCGTGCGCGCCGACGGGGCGATCGTGACCGAGCCGACCGGCGGCGAGGTGATCGTCGCCCACAAGGGCTTCGTGTGGTCGAAGCTGACGTTCCGCGGGCGCGCGGCGCACGGCTCGCGGCCGGACGAGGGCGCCGACGCGATCGTGGCCGCCGGCCCGGCGCTCGTGCGCCTGGCCGAGCTGGACGCCGGGCTGCCGTCGCACGCGCTGCTGGGGCGCGCGTCCGTCCATGCGTCGCTGATCCGCGGCGGGGTCGAGCTCTCCAGCTACCCGGGCGAGTGCGTGCTCTCGATCGAGCGGCGGACGCTGCCGGGGGAGACCGTCGCGGACGTGGAGGCGGAGGTCGCGGCGCTGATCGGCAGCGCGGACGCGTCGGCGCGGACGCTGCTCGCGCGCGAGCCGTTCGCGATCGACCCGTCGCACGAGTTCGTGCGGCGCGTGCGGGGTGCGGCGGGCGAAGCGCCGGTCGCGGGCGCGGCGTACTGGACCGACGCGGCCTTCATCGCCGCGGCCGGCATCCCCACCGTGCTGTACGGGCCGGGTGGCGACGGCGCGCACGCCGACGTCGAATGGGTGAGCCTGAGCGACACCGCCGCCGTGACCCGTACGCTCGTCGCCGTGGCCCAGGAGTTCTGCGCGTGATCAACCCGGCGTACGCGCCGGAAGACGTCCCGGCACCTTCTGGCGAGGCGCTCGCGTTCCACCGGGCGCTGCCGGGCTACGCGCCGACGCCCGTGCACGACCTCGGCGGCGGCGTGTTCGTCAAGGACGAGTCCGACCGGCTCGGGCTGCCCGCGTTCAAGGTGCTCGGCGTGTCCTGGGCGGTGGAGCAGACGCTGCGTACGGAGCCGTCGGTGCGGACGCTCGTCGCGGCCAGCGCCGGCAACCACGGGCGCGCGGTCGCGCACGTCGCGGCCCAGCGCGGGCTGCGCGCGCGGATCTTCCTGCCGGAGCGGTCGCTGCCCGCGCGCCGCGAGGCGATCGCGGGGGAGGGCGCCGACGTGGTCGTCGTGAACGGCACCTACGAGGACGCCGTCCGGCTGGCGGCCGAGGAGGGCGCGCGGCCCGGGTTCGCCGAGCTCGCCGACGTCGGCTCCTCGCGGCCGGCGCACTGGGTGATCGACGGCTACGCGACGCTGTTCGCCGAGCTCGACGACCGCTACGACGCGATCCTGGTGCCCGTCGGCGTCGGCTCGCTGGCCGCGGCCGCGGCGCGCTACGGCGCCGCGACCGGAACGGCCGTGATCGGCGTCGAGCCCGACGTGGCCGCGTGCTTGACGGCGTCGCTGGCGGCGGGGGAGCCCGTCGCGGTGGACACGCCGGGCACGGCCATGGCCGGCCTCGACTGCGCGGAGGTCTCCGAGGCGGCGTGGCCGACCCTGCGCGCCGGGATCACCGGCACGGTCGCGGTCACGGACTCGCAGGTGGTCGAGGCGATGCGCGCGTTGGCTGCCCGAGGGCTGGCGATCGGCCAGTCCGGCGCGGCCCCGTACGCCGCGCTGCCCGTGCTCGAACACGAGCTGCGGCGCGAGCGGATGCTGCTCGTCGCCACCGAGGGGCCGACCGACCCCGAGGGCTACGCCGCCGCCGTCGCGTGAACGTCCGCCGCAACACGATCCTGCTGGCCGTCGCGATGGCGGTCTACTCGTCGGTGCTGCAGCTCGTCGCCGCGGTCTCCTCCATCACCTTCGTGCTCGTCACCGGGATCGAAGGGCTGCTCGGGCTCGGGCCGGCGATCTTCCTGGTCGCGTCGGGCCTGGCCGCGGTGCCGGCGGGCCGGCTGATGGACCGGCTCGGGCGCAAGCCGGTGATCCTCGGCGGGTACGTGATGTCGTCGACGGGCTGCTGCCTGACCGCGCTGGCGACGAACCTCGAGTCGGCGCCGATCCTGCTGCTCGGCTTCCTGCTCACCGGCGCGGCGAACGGGATCGCGTTGCTGATCCGCACCGCCGCGGGCGACATGTACCCGCCCGAGCGGCGCGCGCGCGGGATCTCGTACGTGCTGTTCGGGTCCGTGTTCGGCGCGATCCTCGGCCCGGCCGTGTTCGGGCCGCTGTTCAGCGACCGCGAGCTCGACGCCGCCGCGCTCACCGTGCCGTGGCTCGCGGCGGCGGGCATCAGCCTGATCGCGCTGGTGGTCGTCAGCCTCGTGCGTCCCGACCCGCGCGAGATCGCGCTGCACTTCGCCCGCGACGACGGCCCGCCGCCCCCGGCCGCGCCGCTGGGGGAGATCCTGCGCCGCCCGGGCGTGCGGCCCGCGATGGTCGCCGCGCTCGCGTCCTTCTCGGTGATGGTGTCGGTGATGAACCTGACGGGGTACGTCGTCGTCGACCACCACCAGCACCACCAATCGGACGTCTTCCCGATCATCGGCGCCCACGTGCTGGGCATGTACGCGCTGGTGCTGTTCGTCGGCGCGCTGATCGACCGCATCGGCCGCCCGGTCGCGCTCGCGGCCGGCCTGCTGGTGATGGGCGCGTCCACGATCGGCCTGCTGTGGTTCGAATCCGTCCCCGCGACCGCGGTGCTGCTGTTCGGGCTCGGCGTGGGCTGGAACGTGTCGTTCGTGGCCGCGACGGCGCAGATGGTCGATCTCACCAATGTCAGCGAGCGTGGGCGGCTGATCGGCTTCAACGACCAGCTCGCCGCCTTCCTGGGCGCGGGCCTCGCGCTGCTCGGCGGCTTCGCGCTGGATTCGATCGGCGTCGCGGCGCTCGCGATCGGCGCCACGGTGCTCGTCGCGCTGCCCGTATTCGGGTTAACCCCCGGCGTGACCACGCGAGGTGCCGTCCCCGATTAGTCTTTGGCGTCTCCCCACTCTCCTGCTCTCTCGGAGGCGTTCGTGTCACTGCTCCTCGCGCGCATCGCGCGCACCCTCACCACCCATTGGATACGCGGGCTCGTCGGCGCGCTCGTCGTCCTGATCGCCCTGATCGGCGTCTCCGCGGCCGCCGGCCCGGCGGCCGACGACTTCTCGACGCCAGGTACCGAGAGCCAGAAGGCGCTCGATCTCTTCACGGCGCACCAGAAGGAGCTGGCGGGCGCTGAAGCGACCGCGGTCTTCTACGCGACCAAGGGCAGGATCACCGATCCGGAGAACCAGGCGGTCGTCAGGGCCGCGCTGGACAAGGTCAAGGCGTTGCCGCTCGAGAAGACGGTCTCGGACCCGTTCGGCGAGGGCGCGCGGATCTCCGAGGACGGCAAGCTCGCGTCCGCGGACATCCGGTACACGATCGATCAGGCCGACATCAAGCCGGAGAACGGTCGCCCGCTGATCGAAGCGCTCGACAAGGACGATGGTAAGAACGGCGTCGAGATCTCCGCGCGCGGCACGATGATCGACATCGGCTCCGAGCAGGAGCTGCCCGTCGGCGAGCTCGTCGGCATCGGCATCGCGATCATCCTGCTCTGGGTCCTGTTCCGGTCCAAGGTCGCGATGCTCGTGACGCTGCTGGGCGCGCTGATCGGCGTGATCATGGGGCAGATGCTGCTGGCGGCCTTGTCGAAGCCGCTCGGCCTGCCGTCGTTCGCCGCGTTCATCGCCACCATGCTCGGCCTCGGCGCGGGCATCGACTACGCGCTGTTGATCGTCGGGCGCTACCGGGAGCAGGTGGCCAGGGGCGACAGCCCGCGCGACGCCGCCGCCAAGTCCGCGGCCACGTCGGGCGCGTCCGTGGTCGCCGCGGGCCTGATCGTGATGCTCGCGATCGCTGGCCTGCTCGTCATTGGCATCCCGTTCATCGGCAAGCTCGGCGTGGGCGCGGCGATCGCCGTCGGCGGCGTCGTGCTGTCCGCCCTGACCGTGCTGATGGCGCTGATCGGCGCCTTCAAGAAGTGGCTGACGCCCAAGGACCCGAAGATGGTCGAGCCCTCGCGCGCGTTCGAGCGCTGGGGCGAGCGGATCACCGCGCGGCCGTGGCTGTCGATCGCCGGCGGCGTGCTGATCATGCTCATCTTCGCCTTCCCGGTCACGCAGTTGCGCCTCGGGCAGCCCGACGACGGCAACCAGCCCGAGGGCAAGCTCCAGCGCGTCGCCTACGACCGGTTGACCGCGGCCTTCGGCGCGGGCTCGAACGGCCCGTTCATCATCGCGGTCGACACGGCCGGCGGTGCGCAGGCCGTCCAGGCCGACCTCGACAAGCTCCAGCAGGCGGTCGCCGGGACGCGGGGCGTCGGCCAGGCCGCACCGGCGACGCCGAGCCAGGACGGCGAGATGGCGACCATCTTCGCCATCCCGACGAGCGCGCCGCAGGACGTCGCCACGAGCGAGTTGCTGGACCGGCTGCGTGACGAGACGATCCCGCAGGCCACACAAGGGACCGCGCTGGCCGACAAGGTGTTCGTCGGCGGGGCCGTGCCGACGTTCGAGGACCTCTCCGACAAGGTCGCCTCGCGCCTGCCGATCTTCATCCTCACCGTGATCGGCCTGTCGGTGCTGCTGCTGATCATGGCTTTCCGCTCGTTGTGGATCCCGCTCGTCTCGGCCGCCTTCAACCTGCTCTCGGTGCTGGCCGCCTACGGCGTCGTGGTCGCGGTGTTCCAGATGGGCATCGGCGCCGGCCTGGTCGGCTCGGACTCCGACGTCCCGATCGTCTCGTTCATCCCGGTCATGTTGTTCGCGATCCTGTTCGGGTTGAGCATGGACTACAACGTCTTCCTGCTCAGCCGCGTGCACGAGGCCTACAACGAAGGTGACGGCCCGCGCGAATCCGTCATTCACGGCATGGCGCGGATCGGCAAGGTCATCCTGTTCGCCGGCCTGATCATGGCCGCCGTGTTCCTGGCCTTCGTCACCCAGCCGGACGTCATCGGCAAGATGATGGGTCTCGGCCTCGGCCTGGCGATCCTGATCGACGTGCTCTTCGTGCGCCTGGTGATCGCGCCGGCCGTGGTCACGCTGCTCGGCGACAAGGCGTGGTGGCTGCCGGGCTGGCTGGACCGGATCCTCCCGAACGTGTCGCTGGAGGGCCACCTCGTCGAGGGCCTCGACAAGGAGCTCACCCAGGAGCACGACGTGCCGCCCCCGACCAACGGCCACGGCGGCGGGACGCCCGAACGCGAGACGACCGGCACGCGCGACTAGCTACGACAGCGACCCGCGGGGCGCGAGCCAGACCGAGCCGAACGTCAGGTCGGTGCGCTCCGCGATCAGGTCGTAATCGCTGTCGTAGTGCAGGACGTCGAGCCCGTGGCGGTCGGCGACGGCGGCGACGAGCAGGTCCACCGGCGGGAGCCGGTGGTGACCGATCGCGGTGAGCTGGCGCTGGGCGTCTTCGGCGCGGCGTTCGACGTCGGCGTCGATCGGGAACCGCGGGAGGGCGTCGAGCTGCGCGCGGAGCTGTTCGCGGTCCGCGAGGTTGCGCGCGGAGTACCCCGCTTCGAGCAGGAACGGGAGGCAGGTGGCGATGCGGCCGGCCACGATCAGGTCGGCGATCTCGTTCGCGCGCTCGGCGGCGAGCGCGGCGAGGCGGACCCAGGCCGAGTTGTCGAGCAGCAGGGTCCGGGCGCTCAACGGGCCCAGCCGGAGCGGCGGACCTCGTCGGCGGCTTCGGGGTCGAGCGGGGGAAGCGTTCCGCGGCGGATGCGGTCGGCGAGCTCGCGCCGGCGCTCGACCAGGTTCTCGCGCTCGGCGCGCAGCTGCGCGAGCTTGGCGTTGGCGCCGAGGATCACCAGCTCGCCCAGGTCGGGGCGGTGGTCGCCGAGCTCATCGCGCAGCTCGTCGAGCGCCGCGCGCACGGGCGGCGTCTCGGTGATCGCGTGTCGCGGGTGCTTCGTCGGGATGCGCGCAGTGTAACACTGGTGTCGCACTCAGTCGCTGGACGTGGCGGCGACGAAGTGGATGCGCTTCGCCTCCCAGTCGAGCACGACCCACGTCCGGTCCCGGGCGACGTCGGCGAACACGCGTGCCAGGCCACGGCCGCGACGATATCCGCCGCGGCCGTGGCGCGCGGGCTCAGTGCGAGGCGGTCGCCTGCGGCACCGGGGTGGGGGCGAAGCGGCCGGTCGGGGCGGGGACGAACGCCGGCTCGGCCTCCAGCGCGCGGGCGGGTCCGTTGTAGACGGACTCGTCGAGCAGGCCCTCGCGGCGGGCGACGAGCACGGGCACGAGCGCCTGGCCGGCGACGTTGGTCGCGGTGCGCATCATGTCCAGGATCGGGTCGATCGCGAGCAGCAGGCCGACGCCCTCCAGCGGGAGCCCGAGCGTGGACAGCACGAGCGTGAGCATGACCGTCGCGCCGGTGAGGCCGGCGGTGGCGGCGGAGCCGACCACGGACACGAACGCGATCAGCAGGTAGTCCTCGACGCCGAGCGAGAGGCCGAACACCTGCGCGACGAAGATCGCCGCCAGCGCCGGGTAGATCGCGGCGCAGCCGTCCATCTTGGTCGTCGCGCCGAACGGGACGGCGAACGAGGCATAGTCGCGCGGGACGCCGAGGCGTTCGGTCACGACACGTTGGGTCAGCGGCATGGTGCCGACCGAGGAACGGGAGACGAACGCGAGCTGGATCGCGGGCCACGCGCCCTGGAAGAAGCGCAGCGGGTTCAGGCCGCGGCCGGCGAGCGCGAGCAGCAGCGGGTAGACGCCGAACATCACCAGCGCGCACCCGACATAGACGTCGACGGCGAACGTCGCCAGCGGCGAGAGCAGGTCCCACCCGTACTCGGCGACCGCGTTGCCGATCAGCCCGAGCGTGCCGATCGGGGCGAGCCGGATGACCCACCACAGCGCCTTCTGCACGAGCGCCAGCACGGCGCGGTTGAGCTCGATGAAGCGCTCCGCCGGCTCGCCGACGGTCAGCGCCGCCGCGGCGGCCGCGACCGCCAGGAACACGATCTGGAGCACGTTGGTCTCGACGAACGGCGTGATCGGGTCCTCGGGGACGATGCCCGTCAGGAAGTCGGTCCAGGAGCCGGTCGTCTCCGGCCGCTCGGCCGCGCCGAGGTCGATGTTCGCGCCCGCGCCCGGGTCGGTCAGCAGGCCGAGCGCGAGCCCGATGCTCACCGCGATCAGCGACGTGATCATGAACCACAGCAGCGTGCGCCCGGCCAGGCGCGCCGCGTTCGTCAACCCCCGCAGGTTGGCGATCGACACGACGACCGCCGTGAACACGAGCGGCGGTACGGCCAGGAACAGCAGCTGCACGAAGAGATCACCGACCTCGGCCAGCGTGTCGGCCAGCCAGCCGACGTCTCCTTCACGGGCGATGTAGCCCAACAGCAGGCCCAGCGCGAGGCCGGCCAGGATCTGCGCGCCGAACGGCACGCGGCGAAAGACAGTCATGGTTCCCCCTGCGAGAACGGTTGCGACCGCAACAGTCTAACAATCCCGACCGGCTTTCAAGTATTTGCCGGTGATCGGCGGATGTTCGATTGCCCGACCCTCCGGCAACTAGTTGATTGACCGCGATGCGCGGAGCTCCGTGGCGATGGGTCGTCGCAGTCAGCCTGATCACCGGGGCGATGACCGCGCCTGCGCACGCCGCGCCGCCGCGCGCGGGGGAGACCGCGCCCGCGGCCGATACGCGCGTCCCGCCGAGCCCGGACACCGACCCGGCGCTGCGCGCCGCGCGCGAGGACGCGCGCGCCGAACGGGCCGCGGCCGCCGCCCGCCGTGCTCGTCCGGCCGCCCGCGAGCGCCGTCACGCGTCGCGCGCCGCCTACACCGATCTCACCCGCGGCGAGATCGTCGCGCTCGCCCAGCGCCACTTCCCGGAGCTCGACCGCCGCGGCCACCGCGCCCTGGACCTCGAGGCCGGCGAGCGCGTGAAGGCCTACCTGGGCGCCAACGCCGCGCGCGTCGCCCGCCCGGGCCAGGCCGACGTCGTGGTCGAGAGCCAGCTGCCGCTGCGCACCGTCGGCGCCGACGGCGCGCCCACGCCCGTCGACCTCGGGCTGCGCGAGACCGCCGCCGGGTTCGCGCCGCTCGCGCCGATCGTCGCGCTGGCGGTCGGCGACCGCGCGCGCGAGGGCGTCGTGCTCGACGACATCGACGTCGCGGTCAAGCCCGTCGGCGTCGAAGACGCGGCCGGCACCGCCGCGCAGGACAAGGCGTTCTTCCCCGAGACCGCGCCCGACACCGACCACATCGTCACGCCGCTCCCGGCCGGGGTGGACCTCGGCGCCCAGCTGCGCTCGCCCGCCAGCCCCGAGCGCTTCCGCTGGCGGCTCGAGCTCCCGCGCGGCGCCCGGCTGCAGCTGAGCGCGGCCGCCCCGGGCGCGGAGATCATCGCCGCCGACGGGCGCAAGCTCGCCCACGTCACCGCGCCCGTGGCGTGGGACGCGGACGACCACGAGGTCAAGACCGACCTCGTCGTCGAAGGCGCGGACCTCGTCGTCAACGTCCGGCATCGCGGCGCTGACGTGCGCTACCCGGTCATGCTGGACCCGACGATCCTCGAGGACTCCTCGCAGTGGTTCGCCAACTCGTCGGTGGCGGTCGACGTCACGGGCTGGAAGTGGTCGGACCCGAACAACCGCTTCACCTACTTCTACGGCGCGGCCTACCTCGGCAACGGCGTCTACACGTTCAACCGCGGCAGCAAGCAGTTCAACGCCGGCGACTACGCGAACTGGTTCTTCAACGCGCCGGGCACCTCGCGGATCGTGCGCGCGGAGTTCAGCCAGGTCAAGCACGAGCCGCAGACCACCGGGACCTGGCCGGCGCCGTACAACGACGACCGCTCCTACCAGGGCATCTGGAGCTACGCGAACAACCGCTACGAGCCCGGCACATGGTGCGAGCCCGGCGGCGCGTGCGGGCCCTCGCCCTACAGCACCTACGGCGCGCTGCACTACAACACCAAGACGCACTCCAGCAGCGAGGCCACGCCCGGGAACGCCGCGATCTTCGGCACCGCGGTCTACTACACGGGCGCGCACGGCGCCTTCACGAACTTCCTCGGCGGCGCGACGGTGTGGATCGAGGACGCGGCGGTCCCCGCCGTCAGCGAGGACAACGGGCTCTCGGACGGCTCCTGGACCTCGTACCGCGCCTTCCAGGCGCGCGGCGTCGACAGCGGGCTGGGCATGCGCAGGCTCGTGCTCGACTCGCCCGGCAACCCGGACTGGGTCGGCGCCTACACCCACGACGCCAACTGCACGGGCGACCGGCGCTCGCGCTGCCCGCAGTCGGCCTACGTGAGCTCGGACTCCTCAGGGCTGCCCGAGGGCGAGGTGCCCGTGCGCTTCACGGCCACCGACGCCGTCGGCAACGTCTCCTCGCGCACCTGGACGCTGCGCATCGACCGCGGCGCGCCCGAGGTGCGCAGCGCGGAGGGGCGCCCGCCGTACCTCGACGCTGAGGCGACGGACTACGAGACGACCGTCGAGGCCCACGACGCGGGCGCGGGCGTGAGCACGCTGGACTTCGAGCTGCTCGACCCGGACGGGAACGTCGTCGAGCAGTCGCTCGACGCCGAGCCGCAGACGTGCGCGGCGAGCTGCTCGAAGACGCGCACGTTCCGAACCGAGCCGCAGTACCTCCCGGACGGCGAGTACACGCTGCGCATCACGGCGACCGACCGGCTCGGCCAGGTCGCCCTCGACGAGCGCGCAATCGTCGTCGCGCGCGGCGTCCCACCGCTCACGCACTGAGCTCCTCAAGAACCGGACGGGGCGGTCGAGTACCGGGGCCAACGGTGTGAAACCTCACGCCGACCCCGCAAACTTCACCGGCCACTCGGAGACACGATGGACACCGCCGCCAACGGCTGCCCTTGGGTGGCCAACCTCGCCAGCGAGGCGCCCGTCGCTTCCGCCGCGCCCGCGCGGCGCACGGACGGCCCGGACCCGCGTGAGGTCCGCGCGTTCTTCGAGCAGTACAAGGCCTACGTCGACATGGACGACGACGCGTTCCGCGCGCGCATCGCCGAGGTCGCGGCCGAGATCCAGGCCACGGGCACCTACACGCACACGACCGACGAGCTCACCGTCGGCGCCAAGCTCGCCTGGTACAACCACTCACGCTGCGTCGGCAAGCTCTACTGGCGGTCGCTGACCGTCCGCGACTGCCGCGACGTCACCACGCCCGAGGGCATCCGCGACGAGTGCTTCGAGCACCAGCGCGTCGTCCACAACGGCGGCCGCATCAAGCCGACGATCACGATCTTCGCGCCGGACGCGCCCGGCAAGCCCGCCGCACGCCTGCGCAACGGCCAGATCGTCGCCTACGCCGGCTACACGCATGAGGACGGCACCGTGCTGGGCGACCACGGCGCGACCGAGCTCACCGAGCTCGCGCTGAGCCTGGGCTGGGAGCCCGAGCAGCGCACCCGCTTCGACGTGCTGCCGCTGATCGTCGAGACGCCGGACGGCGAGCTCAGCGCGCACCCGGTGCCGGACGACGTCGTATGGGAGATCCCGCTCACGCACCCCGGCTTCCCGGCCTTCGACGACCTCGGCCTGAAGTGGTACGGGTTCCCGAGCATCGCGAACAAGGGCATGTCGATCGGCGGCATCACCTACCCGACTTCGCCGTTCACGGGCTGGTACCTGGCGCCGGAGATCAGCGCCCGCGACTTCAGTGACGAGTACCGCTACAACCTGCTGCCCGAGATCGCCGAGTCCTTTGGGATCGACACCTCCGACCGCCGCTCGCTGTGGCAGGACCGGACGGTGATCGAGCTCACGACGGCCGTGCTGCACTCCTACGACACGGCCGGCATGCGCATGGACGATCACTACACGGCGACCGAGAAGTTCCAGAAGTGGGTCGACGCCGAGGCCAAGCGCGGCCGGGTCGTCGACGCCGACTGGTCCTGGATGATCCCGCCGATCTCCGCCTCGCTGACGCCGGTCTTCCACACCGAGTACCAGAACGAGTACAAGCTGCCGAACTTCGTGCAGGTCCCGCTGCCGGAGACGGCGCCGGAGCCGGCCGCCGCCGTGTGCCCGTTCACGGGCGCGGCCGCTTCCGTGTAGGCACTCAACGAGCGTCCAGTTGCGCGACGGCCGCGCGCGCCTGTAGATTGCGCGCGGTCGATGTTGTCCTCTCGCCGCGTGTTCATGTTCGCCGGCGCCGCCTTCATGGTCGCGCTGTCGGTCGCGAACGTCGTCGCGGGGAACGCGAGCGCCATGGAGATGGCGCTCTACGCCGCGCCGGTGCTGGCCATCGTCGGCCTGCTCCTGAGCGGCCGCTACGTCGCCGAGGAACGCATCCTCGCGGTCTATCGCTCGCAGCCCCGGGTCCGGCGCAGCAAGCCGGCACGCCGCTGGGCGAGCATCGCCGAACTGCCCTTCAGCGCCGGTCTCGAGCGGGCGCCGTGGTCCCTGCGCGGACCACCGGCCCGCTGCGCCGCCTGAGGTAGTTCGCCGTTTCGCCTCCGCGCGGGTTCAGCCGCGCGTCGACGCGCCCCATCACGCATATCTCGACGGAGGACTCTCGTTCCGATGTTCCGTTCCGGGTCCCTCGCGGCCGGCGCACTGACGCTGGCGGCGTTCGCGGCCCTTCCCGCCACGGCTTCCGCGGTCCCGCCCGCGCCGTGCAACAACGCACCCCAGATCACCGACCCCAAGGCGGACGGGCACCACCCCAACACCGACGTGCTCGCCGCCTGGCTCACCGAGTCCGGTGGGCGCCTGCAGGCGGTGATCCAGGTCGACAACGCCGTCTGGGAGCCCGCCCACGACGACTCGGCGGCGGCCGGCGCCGCGCTGCTCTACGAGCTCGGCGGCCAGACGCGCTACGTCCGCGTGGTCATGCCCAAGGGCGCCGCCCCGGTCTTCGAGGCCGGCACCTGGACGCGCGCCGGCGGGTTCGCCAAGACGGCCGACACGACCGGCGCCGTCACGGCCGGGCCGGGCGGGAGCGCGACGATCGACCTCCCGGCGGTGCCCGCGGGCACGACGCTGGCGCGGCCGTTCGTGATCACCGACGACGGCTTCGACGGCCCCGGCGACCCGCACGAGGTGGACGTCGCGCCCGGCGGCAAGACGCTGGACGAGATCCAGTTCGGCGCCGACTTCGTCGCGGGCGCGTGCGCCCCGCCCGCGGGCGAGTCCCCGGTGGTGCGCACCACCGCGATCGCCGTCAGCGCACCGCGCACCCTCACGGGCAGCAAGCGGGCGACGATCAGCGGCAAGGTCACGCCCGCGCGCGGCGGCGTCCCCGTCGACATCACGGTGACGGGCGACAAGCCGGTCACGCGGCGGGTCACGACCGCTGCCGACGGCTCGTTCACGCTGGCCGTCACGGTCACGCAGACGAGCAAGGTCCGCGCGGTGGCCGAGGGCCTGGGCTCTGAGACCTTGACCGTCCAGATGCGCTCGCGCGTGCGGATCAAGGTCCGCCGCCTGAAGTCCGGCACTGTCGTGGTGTCCGGCACCACTTCCCCGAAGCTCTCCGGCCGGATCCTGCTGCTGCGCACCAACGCGGTGAAGGCGACCGCGCGCACGACCGCGCGCGACGGCCGGTTCGAGCTTCGCCTCAAGCGTCCTCAGCGCGGCCGCTACCAGGCCGTGTTCATCCCGAGCGGCGATCGCGCCGAGCGGTCCACATCCAACACAGGAGTCATCCGATGAAGCAGGTCCTCGGCCTCGCCGCCCTCACCGCCGCCGCCACACTCGCGGTCCCCGCCGCCGCCGCCGCGCACCCGTCGGTCTACACGTCCGACTCCTACGGCATCGCCCCGAACACGACCGACCAGCTCGCGCTGCAGACCCGCTACGTCGTGACCAACCACGGCTACACCATGGTCCTGCGCGAGACCAACGACCCGACCGCCGCCAACGCCGACCTCCAGAAGCAGGGCGTCGTCGGCTACAACCTCGCGCCGGGCGGCTGGCGCTCGGGCAAGTCGTTCGCCGCCGTCATGACGCAGGCGGCGACCGCCGCGCAGGCGCACGCCACCTGCCTCACGCCGGCGCTGCAGAGCGAGCAGGCGATCAAGGCGTGGCAGGACGCCGACGCGTTCTACAACTACGTGCCGTTCCAGGCGACGTCGGCCGGGCTGGAGGACGACCCGGCGCGCTGGCTGCCGGTGCTCACGAGCCAGAATTTCAATGTCGCCAACCTCGGCACCCCGGCCGCCGCCGAGGCCGAGTGCGAGAAGGTCCCCGGCGCCACCTACGTGCCCGCGGACACGGTTCAGACGACGGCCGACGCCCTCGCCTCCGGAACGGTGGCGCTGAAGACCACGCCGCTGAGCACCGAGATCAACTCGCTGAAGGCCGCGAAGGCCGCCGTCGACGCGCAGCTCGCCGCCGCGCTGGCGCCCAAGCCGGTCACGCCGCGCCCGCTGACGCTCAAGCTCAGCGCGAAGAAGTTCCAGCAGGCGGTCGCGATGGTCACCGGCGACCCGAACACCGCCGTCACCGTCCGCGCGCTGCTGTCCTCGGCCGACGCGAAGAAGCTGAAGATCTCGCGCACGATCTCGTCCAAGAAGGCGACGATCGACGGCCAGGGCGCCGCGCTGGTGGACCTCGGCCTCACCGCGAAGGCGGCCAAGGCCGTCGACAAGCACCTGCCCGCGCTGAAGGTCACGGTCGAGGCCACGGCGGGCGCGGCCAAGCAGACCGCCACGGGCTCGCTCACCCGCTAGCCGCACCGCGCACGCGCCGCGCTCGACCGAGCGCGGCGCGTTAGGCTCGCGCTCGTGGAGATCACGCCCGGAGTGCATCGGATCGGCCCGCTTCGCCGGGGCTGGAAGCTCGGCGGCTACGCGCAGTGCTACCTGATCGACGACGGCAGCGGCGAACTCGTGCTGGTCGACACCGGCTACGAGCACGACGCGCACCGGATCGTCGAGTACCTGTGGAGCATCGGGCGCACGCCGGCCGACATCCGGCACATCGCGCTCACGCACGCGCACCGCTCGCACCTCGGCGGGGTCGCGGCGCTCAAGCACCTGAACCCGGACCTGACGATCCACATCCACCAGTGGGAGGCCGACATCTGCGGCGGCCACCGGATGCCCCAGCCGATGCCGTTCCGCCCGCTGCGGCCGCTGACGATCTACCCGATGCGGATCGGGTCCTGGATCAACTACGACGCGCACGTCGGGTGCGACCCCGACGCGCTGCTCGCCGACGTCGAGGGCCAGCGGATCGGGCCGCTCGAGGTGGTCCTCACGCAGGGCCACACGCCCGGGAGCGTCTCCTTCTACTGGCGCGAGCGCGGCGTGATCGCGGTCGGCGACGCGGTCGCGACCTGGCCCAAGCTCGACGCGGGCTGGCCCGGCTTCAACCTCGACGAGCCGCGCTACCGGCGCTCACTGCGCAAGCTGGCCGAGCTTCAGCCGCAGGTGATCCTGACCGGGCACGGCCCGCCCGTGACGCAGGACGCGGCGCGCAAGCTGGCCGCGCTCGTCTAACCCGCCGGCCAGCGCAGGAACGGGTTCGCGGGCGGGACCACGCCCGGGTAGTGGCGGCGGATGACGTCGCCCATCGTGGTCCGCTCGATCCAGCGCAGGCCCTCCGGCGTGTAGACCTCAGGCGTGTAGTCGTCGGTGAAGAAGCGGTCGCTCTTGAGCCGGCGAGCGGCCATCAGCAGGAAGATCCGGAACGCGGTCTCGCTGAAGGCGAAGCCCTGCGGCTTGGGTTCGGCGTAGAGCCCGACGACGGCGTCGACGGCGTCGATGTCGCCGCCGTAGACGTCGCGGATCGCGGCCGCGGTGTGCGGGTTGCCGCCGGTGAGCGCGTCGAAGTCGGTGGGCACGGGCAGGCGCAGCAGCCGCCGGAAGGCCGTGTAGCGCGGGACTCCGGTCTCGCGCGCGCGGACGATGTCGGTGGCGGCGAGGTCGATCGGGTCCGGGCGGCCGATGCGCTTGAGCTTGCGCATGGTGTCTGGGTAGTTGAACAGCTCGATCTGGCCGGGCGGCTGCGTGCCGAGCGCGTCGAGGACGGCGCCGTTCCCGCCGAGCTCCTCGAGGCGCTGCCGCGGCTGGTCGACGGCGTCGGGCTGCACGGCGAGCGCGTCCAGGCGCAGCGCGCGGTCGCCGAAGCGGTAGTCGTCGGGCATCAGCGGGTGCAGCCGGTAGACCGTCACGAACTCCTCCGTGAGCGAGTACGGGACGCCGTGATGGTCCGCGCGCGAACCGGGGATGCCGTACAGGAGGTCGCTCCCGCCGTGGCGGCGGGGCACGTTCTGGCCCAGCAGCCCCCACCAGGTGGCCTTGATCGCGCGCACGGTCGTCGGGTGGCCGATGATCGCCGGCGTCCATTCGACGGTATGGATCTTCGCCATCAGCGCCGCGTTGATCAGCCGCGCCTTGGCGTACAGCCAGCGGTCGTCGCGGCACGGGTACGCGCGGCGCAGCTGGTCCACGATCGCGTTGTGCTCGTGCGCGAACAGCAGCAGCAGCGAGGCGAGGCCGACCCACAGGCTCGCCTCGGGCGAGTTGAAGGTCTCCGCGCGGGCCTCGAGCGCCTGCAGCAGCTCGTCGTCGACGGCGATGCGGCCGTCCTCGCGGCGGATCGCGGCGATGTAGTCCGGGTGCGTGCCGTACAGCTGGGACCCGTCCCACCAGTGCGGCTCGCGGCAGACGAAGCTCTCCGGGTCGGTGCCGGCCGGGATGACCTTCGGCAGCTGCATGTCGTCGGCCAGCCGCCACTCGCCGGCGGGCGGCTCCTTGGCGTGGCTCATCCAGTCGTGGACCTCGAATTGCAGCCACGCGGCGGTGAGGACGCTCAGGTGCTTGGCCGGCAGGAAGTGCCGGCGCTGCATCAGCTCGTCGCTGACCACGAGCGGGTGCGGGTCGTCGGTCGGGGCGGGTCCCGGCAGCGAAGGGCCGTTGCGGCCGAAGGACGCGCCCACGCGGCCCATCCCGGGGGAGGACAGGTCGTTCCAGGTGCCGTCCACCTGGCGCTCCTCCCGGGCGCCGGGCGGCATCGGACCGCTCACGCCCGGGACGCCCGGGCTGTAGAGGTTGCGTTCGCGCAGGCGCTCGCGCAGGCCGACCAGCGTCGCGAGACCCGCGTAGTACGGCAGTCGTTGCCAGCCGAACTTCGCGTCCAGCCATTCCGCGGGCTTCATCAGGGCCTTGGCGAGCATGGGTGGCATCCTTCCATGCGATGCCTGAGCTCGCCGTCGGCGCGGCCTTCGCCGATCACATCATCCGCGGCGTCGCGGGCCGCGGCGGCATGGGTGTCGTGTACCGGGCCGTGCATCTCGCGCTCAAGCGGGAGGTCGCGCTGAAGGTGATCGGGTCCGAGCTGTCGGCCCAGCCGGAGTTCCGCGTGCGCTTCCAGCGCGAGTGCGAGACGGCGGCGTCGATCCAGCACCCGCGCGTGGTCACGATCTACCACGCCGGCGAGGAGGACGGGCTGCTGTACGTGACGATGCGCTACGTCGACGGCACCGACCTCTCGCGCATGCTGATAGCCAAGGGCCGGCTCGACGTCGAGGACGGCGTGCGGATCGTCAAGCAGGTCGCCGACGGCCTGCAGGCCGCGCACGAGCAGGGGCTCGTGCATCGCGACGTCAAGCCCGCGAACATCCTGCTCGACGCCGACGGGTTCGCGCTGCTCGGCGACTTCGGCCTGACCAAGCACGTCGCGGGCGAGGAGCCGCTCACGCGCGAGGGCGTGTTCGTGGGGACGATCGACTACGCGGCGCCCGAGCAGTTCGAGGGCGGGCCGGTGGACGCGCGCACGGACGTGTACGCGCTCGGCTGCGTGCTCTACCAGGTGCTCAGCGGCCGCGTGCCCTACCCGGCCGAGAGCGACGCGGCGAAGATGTACGCGCACCTGCAGGCGCCGGCGCCGCGCCTGGACGTGCTCACCGAGGACGTGCCGCCGGTGATCGCCGACATCGTCGCGCGCGCGATGGTCAAGGACCCGGCGGACCGCTTCCAGGACGCGGGGGAGCTGGCCGCGGCGCTGCGCCAGGCGTCGGCGCGCCCGACCATCCCCGGCGACGTGACCGTGGTCAGCGACGCTCAGGGCGGTGACCGCGTGACGGAGATCCCGCTGCCGCCCGCGCTTTCGAGCGAGGTCGGCGGCGGCACGTTCGTGGGGCGGGAGGAGCCGCTGGAACGCCTGCGCGTGCGCTACCGCGCCGCCGAGCAGGGCACGCGGCAGTTCGTGCTCATCTCGGGCGAGCCGGGCATCGGCAAGACCCGGCTGGCGTCCGAGCTCGCGCGGCAGGTGCACGCGGGCGGCGCCACCGTGCTCTTCGGCCGCTCGGACGCCGAGTCGCTCGTGCCCTACCAGCCGTTCATCACCGCGATCCAGCACCGCGTCGCGCACCGCCAGACGCTCAGCTTCCCGCCCGAGCTGCTGCCCGACCTCGCCGAGCTCGGGCGCTTCATCCCGGCGCTGCGGCGGATGGCGCCAGAGCCCCCGCCGATCGAGGACGAGCCCGAGGTCGACCGCTTCCGGCTGTTCGCCGCCGTGACGCGGCTGCTGGCGTTCGTCGCGCGCGAGCACCCGGTGGTGCTGATCCTCGACGACGTCCAGTGGGCGGACGCGTCGACGGTCCTGCTGCTCGCGCACATGCTCGGCGACCCGGACCCGGTGAAGCTGCTCGTGGTCGCGACGATGCGCGACTCCGAGGAGCTCGGCGGCGAACTGCTCGACCTGCTCGCGCGCCTGCGCCGCCAGCCGTCGATGGAGCAGATCGCGCTCACCGGCCTGGACCCGGCCGAGACGGAGGCGCTCGTGCTCGCGCGGGAGGGCGTCGGCGTCCGCGACTCGGTCATCCGGCGTCTGCACGCGGACACCGACGGCAACCCGTTCTTCATCGAGGAGCTGCTGCGCGGGGGCGAGGAGGCGGTGCCCGAGGGCGTGAAGGCGATGATCTCGCGCCGGCTCGCGCGGCTGGACGAGCTGACGGTGCAGGTCGTCACCGCCGCGTCGGTCGTGGGCCGCGAGTTCCGGCTCGAGGTGCTCGAGGTGCTGATCCCGCAGCCGGTCGAACGGCTGATCTCGGCGCTGGAGGCCGCGATCGGCGCGGGGCTGATCCGCGAGGTCGAGGACGATGTGGACCGCTTCGTGTTCGCGCACGCGCTCGTCCGTGAGGCGCTCTACGAGCGCCAGAGCGCGTCCCGGCGCGTGCGCGCCCACTACGCGATCGCGCAGGCGCTGGAAGGGCTCGCGCCGCGCTTCACCGTGCCGTCGGCTGAGCTCGCGCACCACTACTCCGAGTCCCGCCACCTCGACCGCGCCGGAAAGGCGATCGACTACGCCGTCGCCGCCGCCCACCAGGCCGCCGCGATGCTCTCGTGGGAGCAGGCCGCCGGCCACTACCGCCGCGCGCTGGACGGCGACCTGCCGGCCGAGCGCCGCTGCGAGCTGCTGCTCGCGCTCGGCGACGCCGAGGCCCGCTCCGGCCATCCCGCCGCCCGGGATACGTTCGCGCGCGCGGCGATGCTCGCCCGGCGCTCGGTCGGTCCGGACGCGCTGGCGCGTGCCGCGCTCGGGTTCGCGGGCCGCTACGCCGAGGCGGGGATCGTCGACCGCGACGGGATCGCGCTGCTCGAAGAGGCGCTCGAGGCGCTCGGGGACGAGGATTCGGCGCTCGGCGCGCGCGTGCGGGCGCGGCTCGCGGACTCGCTGCACTTCGCCGGCGCGCCCGAGCGCACGTTCGCGCTCAGCCGCGACGCGCTCGAGATGGCGCGCCGCACCGGCGATCCCGAGGCGCAGGTGGCCGCGCTGCAGAGCCGTCACGCCGCGCTGTTGCACGTCTCGCACCTGGACGAGCGGCTCGTGCTCGACGAGGAGATCCTCGCGCTGGCCGAGCGGATCGGCGTGCGCGAGCTCGAGGCGCTCGGGCGCCACTGGCGCATCTACGACCTGCTCGAGGCGGGCTCCACGACGGCCGCCCGTGACGAGCACGAGGCGCTCGCGCGGCTCGCCGAGCAGCTGCGCCAGCCGCTGTACCGGCACTTCGCGCGCGGGTGGGACGTCGTCTGGGCGCAGATGAGCGGGCGGGTCGCCGAGGCCGAGCGGTTCGCGCGCGAGGCGCACGAGCTCGGCCAGCGCGCGCAGGCCCGCGACGCGGACACGATCTACGCGGCGCAGCTGCTGACGTTGCGCCGGCGCGAGGGCCGGCTGGCCGAGTACGTGTCCACGGTGGAGACGTTCGTCGAGCGCCACCCGGCGCTCGTCGCCTGGCGCGCCGTGCTGCCGCTCGCGCACCTGCTCAACGGGGAGCGCGAGGAGGGCATCGCCGCGTTCGAGGAGCTGTGCGAGGACGACTTCGCGGCCGTCCCGCGCGACATGTTCTGGTTCACCGCCATGTGCGTGCTGGGGGAGGCGTGCTCGCACATCGGCGACGCCGACCGGGCGAAGGAGCTCTACGGGCTGCTCCTCCCGCATCGCGACCGGATGGTGCAGGTCACGCAGGCGGCGTGCTTCGGGTCGGCCGAGCGCTTCCTGGGCCTGCTGGCCGCGACCTTCGGGGACATCGACCTCGCCTCCGAGCACTTCGAGGCGGCGCTCGTGCTCAACGCCGACCGCGGCGTGCTGCCGCTGATCCCGTTCATCCGCGCCGAGTACGCGCAGCGCCTGCTCGGGCGCGGCACGCCCGCCGACGGCGAGCGTGCGCGGGAGCTGCTGGTCACCGCCTACCACGAAGCCGAGGCGGCGCAGATCACAATGCTGGTTGCCCGGTTGCGACCGCTGCTCGACGCCACCGGCGCCGTGGCATAACCTCACCGCATCGAGGATTTGCTTGAACTGCCCGCCGGCACCACGGTCGGCCCGTACGAGATCCATTCGCTGATCGCGCACGGCGGGATGGGCTACGTGTACCGCGCGCGCGGCACGTTCGGCGACGAGGTCGCGCTCAAGCTGCTCAAGAGCGACCTGGCGCGCGACGAGACCGTCCGCCGGCGCTTCGAGCGCGAGGCGCGCGCGGCGCAGAAGATCGTCCATCCGCACGTGGTCCCGGTGCTCGACGTCGGCGAGCACGAGGGTACGCCCTACCTCGCGCAGGCGTTCGTGCGCGGCGGGACCGTGCAGGACAAGATCGACCGTGAGGGCCAGCTGTCGGTCGCGGGCGCGATCGCCCTGGCCACGGAGGTCGGCGGCGCGCTGGACGCCATCCACCAGATGGGCTTCGTGCACCGCGACGTCAAGCCCGCGAACATCCTGCTCGACGAGCAGGGCGCGTGCTACATCACCGACTTCGGGCTCGCCAAGGACTCCCAGGGCAGCGTGCTCACCCGTCCCGGCCAGGCCGTCGGGTCGCTCGACTACATGGCGCCCGAGCAGATCCGGGCGGAGGAGGTCGGCCCCGCGACGGACGTCTACGGGCTCGGCTGCGTGCTGCTGTGCGCGCTCACCGGCCAGCCGCCGTTCGCCGAGAAGACCGGCATGGGCGTCCTGTGGGCGCACCTGCAGGAGGACCCGCCCGACCCGCGGCTGGTGCGCCCGGAGCTGCCCGACGCGCTCGTCATCGCCATCCTCGCCGGGCTGGCGAAGGAGCCCGAGGACCGTCCGCAGTCCACGGCCGCGTACGCCGCCGGCATCGCCGCCGCCGTATGACGCCGCGCCGCCGCGCCGCGCGCGCACAGCTGGACGGGGTCGACGCGGAGGCGTTCCGCGACCGCGCGCGGGCGCTGGGCGTGCTGGGGTGGGTGCGCCCGACGGGCGAGCTGCACGCCGAAGGGCTGCCGGAGGCGCTCGACGAGCTGCTCGCCGGGCTGGAGAGCGAGCGGGCGAAGGTCGAGGGCCACGAGCAGTTCGCGATCCGCGGCGTGCCCGCGGGCGTGTTCGTCGTCCAGGAGCACCAGGCCACCGCTCACCACTACGACTTCCGGCTCGAGGTCGACGGGGTCATGAGGTCCTGGGCCGTGCCCAAGGGCCCGTCGCTGGACCCGGCCGTCAAGCGCATGGCGATCCAGGTCGACGACCACGGCATGGCCCACAACGACTACGAGGGCGACACCGTGATCATCTGGGACCGCGGGAGCTACGAGCAGGGCGGGCGCGTGGCCTGGCCCGAGGCGCTCGAGCGCGGCCACGCCGTGTTCGTCCTGCACGGCGACAAGCTCAGCGGCGGCTTCGCCCTCCAGCGCACCGGCCCGCCCGGGCCGAAGGCGCAGTGGCTGCTGATCAAGCGCAAGGACGACCACGCCCGCCCGGGCTCCGACATCACCGCCGAGCGCCCGGAATCGGTGGTCAGCGGTCGCCCGCTGGGCGCCGCTCGGCCCTGAGCCGGGCCTCGTGGACGTGCCGCTCGCCGTCCGTGAGCGCGTCGCGGATGGCCTTCTCGTGTTCGCGGAAGACGCTGTAGTAGCCGTCCTCGAACTCCTCGACGATCTGGAACGTCCAGCGCCCGGGCAGCACGTCGCGGCCGACGAGCTCGGACTCCAGCTTGTCGGCGAGCTCCGTCCGGCCCAGCTCGCGCAGGCCGTCCAGGACCTCGTCGAGCTGGAAGTCGGCCTCGCCGATCAGCTGGTGGAAGGAGAACAGGTGGCCGCGGGCGCGCTCGAGCGTCTCCAGGGCCTCGGTCATCGAGCCCGCGGTCTCGATCGCGGTCAAGTCATCTTCGTTCACATCGCGGCAGACTACGCGCCATGGGAAAGCTTGCGTTCCTGCTGCCGGGTCAGGGCTCTCAGAAGGTCGGCATGGGCAGCGACCTGCTCCAAGAGCGGCCGGAGCTGCTCGAGCCGTACTTCGAGCAGGCCGAGGCCGCGTCCGGGCTGCCGATCCGGCGGCTGTGCGTGGAAGGACCGATCGAGGCGCTGACGGCCACCGACGCCGCACAGCCCGCGCTGTTCTGCGTCGCGCTGGCGACGGCGGACCTGGCGCGCGAGCAGGGGGTGGTGCCCGACTTCGCCGCAGGGCACTCGCTGGGTGAATACACGGCGGCGGTCGTCGCGGGCGCGCTCTCGCCCGAGGACGGCATCCAGCTGGTGAGCGCGCGCGGCGCGCTGATGGCGGCCGCGCAGGACGAGGTCCCGGGCGGCATGGCCGCGGTGCTCGGC
Organism: Solirubrobacter deserti; assembly: GCF_003344625.1. Taxonomy (GTDB): domain Bacteria; phylum Actinomycetota; class Thermoleophilia; order Solirubrobacterales; family Solirubrobacteraceae; genus Solirubrobacter; species Solirubrobacter deserti. Next base: position 779,850 of record NZ_QPKJ02000002.1, read on the forward strand.
CTCGAGGCCGAGCAGGTGGCGGCGCTGTGCGAGTCGGTCGACGGGCGGGTGGCGCCGGCGAACTTCAACACGCCTTCGCAGATCGTGGTGAGCGGCGACCTGGACGCCATCGACGCGCTGGTCGAGGCCGCGCCCGGGGCGGGCGCGAGCCGCGCCGTCAAGCTGCAGGTCGGCGCCGCCTTCCACAGCGAGGCGATGGTCCCGGTGCAGGCCAAGATGGCCGAGAAGATGGCGGGCGTCGCGTTCAGCGACCCGACCATCCCGATCGTGTCGAACGCGTCGGGCGAGGTCGTGACGACCGCGGACGGCATCCGCGAGGCGCTGCTGGCCCAGATCGCGAGCCCGGTCCGTTGGGTCGACTGCGTGAACACGCTCGCCGACGCCGGCGTGGACACCTACCTCGAGCTCGGCCCGGGCAAGGTGCTGATCGGCCTGGTGCGGCAGATCCGCGACGGCGTGAACATCACCGCCGCGGACTCACCGAAGAAGGTCCAGAGGTTCGTCACGGGTTGAGGACGACCTTGAAGGCGCCGTCCTGCTTCTTCTGGAAGATGTCGTAGCCGTGCGGGGCCTCGTCGAGCGGGATGTGGTGCGTGGCGTACGTGTCGACGCCGAGCGGGTCGGCGTCGCCCGTCAGCAGCGGCAGGATGTCGTCGACCCAGTTCCACACGTTGGCCTGGCCCATCCGCATCGTGATCTGCTTGTCGAACATCTGCAGCAGCGGCATCGGGCTGGCGGCGCCGCCGTAGACGCCTGAGAGCGAGATCGTCCCGCCGCGGCGGACCAGCTCGATCGCGAGGTGCAGCGCGGCGAGGCGGTCGATGCCGGCGGTCTCGATCGCCTTCTGGGCGACCTTGTCGGGCAGGAAGCCGGCGAGGCGGTGAGCCAGCTTGCCGATCGGGGCGCCGTGCGCCTCCATGCCGACGGCGTCGATCACGGCATCGGGCCCGCGGCCGCCGGTGAGCTCGCGCACGAAGCCCGCGATGTCGTCGTGGTCCTCGATGGAGACCGCGTGGACACCGTGGGCGTTGGCGCGGGCGATGCGTTCGGGCACGAGGTCGAGGCCGATCACGGTCTCGGCGCCCAGGTGCTGGGCGATGCGCGTGCACATCTCGCCGATCGGGCCGAGCCCGAGCACGAGCACGTCCTTCTTGCGCGGGACGTCGGCGTACTGGACGGCCTGCCACGCCGTGGGCAACACGTCGCTGAGGTACAGGAAGCGGTCGTCCGGCGGGCCCTCGGGCACCTTGATCGGCCCGTAGTGCGCCTGCGGGACGCGCAGGAACTCGGCCTGGCCGCCCGGGACCTGGCCGTACAGCTTCGTGTAGCCGAGCAGTGCCGCGCCCGTGTCGAACTCCCGGACCTGGGTCGTCTCGCACTGCGACTGCAGGCCGCTCCCGCACATGAAGCAGTGCCCGCACGAGATGTTGAAGGGAATCACGACGCGGTCACCCGGCTTGATGTTGGTGACATCGGCGCCGACCTCCTGGACGATGCCCATCGGCTCGTGGCCGAGGATGTCGCCCGCGTCGAGGTACGGCCCCAGGACCTCGTACAGGTGCAGGTCCGAGCCGCAGATGCCGCTGGACGTGACCTTGATGATCGCGTCGGTCGGATGCTCGATGGTCGGATCGGGGACGGTGTCGACGCGAACGTCGTGCGTCCCATGCCAGGTCAAAGCCTTCATTGAACGGTTCGCTACCCGGGCTGGGTAGGCCACGCAACATGAGCCTGCGAGTGGTGGTGACGGGAGCGACGGGCAACGTCGGGACGAGCGTGCTCGAGGCGCTGGGCGCCGACGACCGGGTGGGCGAGATCATCGGGATCTCCCGCCGGATCCCGAACTGGACGCCGCCGAAGGTGACCTGGCGCTCGGCCGACGTGTCCCGCGACGAGCTCAGCGGCGCGTTCGCGGGCGCGCACGCCGTCATCCACCTGGCGTGGCTGATCCAGCCGAGCCGCGACGCCGAGCAGCTCGAGCGCGTCAACGTCGAGGGCTCGCGGCGGGTGTTCGAGGCGGCGGTCGCGGCCGGCGTCGAGGTGCTCGTGCACGCCTCCTCGATCGGCGTCTACTCGCCCGGCCCGAAGGACGCGCCGGTGGACGAGTCGTGGGCGCGCGAGGGCGTGGACACGCTGTTCTACGCCCGCCACAAGGCGGCGTGCGAGCACATGCTCGACGATCTGGAGGGGCGCGGGACGCGGATCGTCCGCCTGCGCCCGGGCCTCATCTTCAAGGCCGAGGCCGGTCCGGAGATCCGGCGCCTGTTCGCCGGGCCGCTCGTGCCGACCATGCTGCTCAAGCCGGGCCGGATCCCGGTGCTGCCGCTGCCGGACCGGCTCGTCGTCCAGGCCGTCCACTCCCGCGACGTCGCCGACGCGTACCGGCTCGCCGCGCTGGAGCCGCAGGCCGAGGGCGCCTACAACATCGCCGCCGATCCGGTCCTCACGCCGGACCGGATCGCGAAGGTGCTCGGCGCACGGCGGGTCTCGGTGCCGGAGAAGCCGCTGCGCGTCGCGGCCGACGGGGCGTGGCGCGCCCACGTGCAGCCGACGCCGCCCGGGTGGCTCGACATGGGCCTGGCGGTGCCGATCATGGACACCTCGCGCGCCCGCTCGCACCTGGGTTGGACGCCGACCGTCGACTCCGAGAGCGCGCTGCTCGAAGTGCTGACCGGCATGCGCGAGACGGAAGGCCTCGACACGCCGCCGCTCAAGCCCCACGCGGGCGGCCCGCTGCGCATCCGCGAGTTCCTGACCGGCGTCGGCCGCCGCCTCACCTAGCTATGAACACGACACAGACACGTCCGCTTGCCCTCGTCACCGGCGCTTCGAGCGGCATCGGCTACGAGCTGGCCAAGCAGTTCGCCAACAATGGCTTCGATCTCGTCATCGCGGCCGAGGACGACGCGATCAACACGGTCGGGACCGAGCTGGCCGCCGAAGCCGTGCAGGTCGACCTCGCCACCGACGAGGGCGTCGACGAGCTCTACGGGCGCATCAAGGGCCGCAAGGTCGACGCGATCGCGCTCAACGCCGGCATCGGCGCGGGCGGCGCATTCGCCACCGACACGGCGCTCGAGGACGAGCTCAAGCTGATCGACCTCAACGTGCGCTCGACCGTCCATCTGGCCAAGCACGTGGTCAAGGACATGGTCGCGCGTGACGAGGGGCGGATCCTGTTCACGTCCTCGATCGCGTCGACGATGCCCGGCTCCTTCCAGGCCGTCTACAACGCGTCCAAGTCGTTCGTGCAGTCGTTCGCGCTCGCGCTGCGCAACGAGCTCAAGGACACCAACGTCACCGTCACCTCGCTGATGCCCGGACCGACCGAGACCGAGTTCTTCGAGCGCGCCGACATGCTGGACACCAAGGTCGGCCAAGACGACAAGGACGACCCGGCCGACGTCGCCAAGGACGGGTTCGAGGCGCTGATGGCGGGCAAGGAGCGCGTCGAGTCGGCGTCGCTGAAGACGAAGGTGCAGGGCCGCGCCAGCCGCCTGATGCCCGACAGCGCGAAGGCGGCGATGCACCGCCAGATGGCCGAGCCGGGCTCGGGCAGAGAGTGACGCTGCCGCCAGGGCCGGACCCGCCTGCCCTGGCGCAGGCCGTCGCGTACCACCGCGACCCGCTCGGCGTGCTGCTGCGCGCGCGGGCGCGCTACGGCCCGCGCTTCACGCTGCGGGTGACCAAGCCGATCGTGCTCGTGTCCGACCCAGCAGTGATGGCGGACGCGAACGCCGGCGCCGCGAGGAGGGCCGTGCTCCCGCTCGCCTCGCCGCGCTCGCTGTTCGGTGCCGACGGCGCCGAGCACACCGCCGAGCGGGCGCGCTGGGAGAACCGCTTCCACCAGATCTCCGACGACGCGATCGCCGAGATCGCCGAGCGCCACATCGCGGCGTGGCCGCGCGGGCGCCCGTTCCGGCTGCTCGAACGGATGCGCGACATCGCCTCCGACGTCTTCGGCCGGCTGATCCTGCGCGCCGACGACCCCGACGCGTACGTCGCCGCGGTGCGCCGGATGCTGCGCACACCGGGCAACCCGCCGCTGCCCGTCCCGGCGGCGCTGGACCCGGTCTTCCAGTGGCGCGCGGCGCCGTTGCGCGCGCTACTCGGCGAGGGCGCCGACCGCATGATCGTCGTCTGCGCCGCCGGGCAGGAGCCGCCCGCGATCGCGCTGGCCAACGTCGGCTACGAGTGGGCGCGGCGCGGGGGAGAGCTCACGCCGCGCTTCGTCGACGAGACGCTGCGGCTGCGGCCTTCCGCCTCCGCGGCGCTGCGCGAGATCGACGGCGAGACGCGTGCGCTCTCCTCCTTGCTCGCGCACCACGACCCGAAGGCCTTCCCCGACCCGCACGTCTTCCGCACCGACCGCGACTACGACCACCCGCTGTACATGCCGTTCGGCGGCGGCGTCCGGCGCTGCGTCGGCGAGCCGCTCGCCCGCGCCCAGCTGCGCGCGATCCCGCCGCTGCTCCCGCGCTTGAAGGCCGTCCACCCGCGTCCGGAGCGCATGGTCGTCCGCGGCACGGTCCTCGTCCCGCACCGTTCCGCGCTCGTCACCGCAACTTAAAGAAACATTAACGGGTCTGACCCCTTTAGGTTCGTTGAGGGACCTTGAGGGTTGCGCGCGGGCGGGCGTTGTTGACGTAGCCCTTCGGGTTCCAGAGGCTCGCTTCGTCCTCTGGCTGGGTCGCGGCGGAGGAGTCCCAGGCGCGGACGACGAGCTCGTGCTCGCCGGGCCCGAGCGAGAGCGGGGCGCGCCAGTGGCGCCAGGCCCACGGGCCGAGGTCCTCGAGCAGCTCCGCCTGCCGCCAGCTCGCGCCGCCGTCGGACGACACGTCCACGCGGGTGATGAAGCGCTCGCCGCCCGCGAACGCGTAGCCGCGCACCTCGGTGGGCGTGACGGACAGGATGTCGGCGTTGAGCGCGACGAGCCCGAGCGGCATCCCGGCGCCCGGCGCGGGCGTGCCGTCCTCCGGCAGCAGGCGGTACACGACCTCCTGGAAGTAGCCGCGCCACGGCGTCGTGCGCAGCTCGATCCGCTCCAGCCACTTCACGCTGCGCGCGCCGATGTAGCCCGGCACGACCACCCGCAGCGGCGCGCCGTGGACCGGCTCCAGCGGCTCGCCGTTCATCGCCCAGGCGAGCAGCACCTCCGGTCGGCACGCCTTGTCGAGCGGGATCGACCCGCCGAAGCGCTGCGGCGGCTTGGCCTCGGGGGAGAGGTCGGCGCCCTCGAACCCGACGTGGCGCGCTTCGGCGCGCGGGCGGGCGAGCGCGAGCACGTCCGCGAGCCGCGCGCCGGTCCACGTGGCGGTGCCGGTCGCGCCCGGGCCCCACGGCGCCTCGCCCGGGATGTCGCGGATCGCGATCAGCCCGGCCCGCCGGTTGCCCGCGCACTGCAGCGTCGCGGCGACCTGATGTTGGGGCAGCGCCTCGCGGAGCGTTGCGAGCGAGAGGTCCAGCGGGCGCTCGACCGCGCCGCCGACCCGCAACCGCCAGTCGCCTGCCTCCGGCACCGCGCCGTGGTTGCGCACGTAGAAGACGTCGGTGGACGTGACTGGGCTCGCGGCGAGCGCCTCCGGCTTGGTCTCCGCGTTGAACGGGTCGGTCCCGTGGACGATCACGTCGCGCTTGCCGAACATCACATCCGCAGCTCCACCTCGACGTCGTCGCCGGCGACGATACCCTCGCGGCGGCGCACCTCGCCCTTGATCGGGAGCAGGAACGAGGCGCGCCGCGTGTCCGCATAGAGCGACGTCGACCACCTCGTGGCGCCGATCCTCGCCTCTACGCGGGCCATCCCGAACGGGCTCGGCGCGGCCGCGACACGCGCGCGGACCTCGTCCGCCACGTCCTCCGGCAGCGTGACGAAGTGCCACCCCGCTTCGCCCGGGTGCAGCCACACCTCCGCGCGGATCGTGTGCGTCATCAGCGCAGACCGTATCGTTGCGCCGTGCTCGTCCGCATCGTGACCGCCTTGGCGCTGCCGCTCGCGCTGATCGTGCTGCTGCGCGCGGCGCCCGGGCTGGACGCGCGCTGGGAGGACCAGCCCGCGCACTTCTGGATCGTGCTGATCGCCGGCGTGCTCAACGCGGGCCTGGCCCTGGCCGTCAGCGAGGCCGGCCGGCGACGAAGGGACGCGCGCCTGCTGCTGATCGGGCTCGCGTTCCTGGCCAGCGCCGGATTCCTCGGCCTGCACGCGCTGGCGACGCCGGGCGTGCTGCTGGAGCGCGGGAACGCGGGGTTCGTGCTGGCGACGCCGGTCGGGCTCGTCGTGGCCGGCCTGCTCGCGGCGGCGTCGGCGGTCGAGTATCCGCTGCGGACGGCGCTGGCGATCGTGCGCCACGCCCGCGCGCTGGTGGCGGCCGTCCTCGCGCTGCTCTTCGCCTGGGCGGTGCTCTCCCTCGCCGAGCTGCCGCCGCTGCGCGCCACCGTGGCGCCCGCGGACGCGGAGGCGACGCTCGGCGTGTTCGCGCTGCTCGGCGTCGCCGCGTACGGGTTCGCCGCGGTCCAGTACTTCCGGATCGCCGCTCGCCGCGACTCCAAGCTGGCCTTCGCGATCGCCTTCGCCTTCGCGCTGCTGGCCGAGTCGCTGATCATCGTCCTCGCTTCGCTGTCCACCAGCTGGCAGCTGAGCTGGTGGGAGTGGCACATCCTGATGGCGGTCAGCTTCTTCGCCATCGCCGCCGCCGCCCAGCGTGAGTGGTTCGAGGAGCGCTTCAGCGCGCTCTACCTCGACGAGACGCTCGCGGGGCGGCGCGAGGTGACGGTCCTGTTCGCGGACCTGTCCGGCTTCACCCCGTTCAGCGAGGCCAACGGACCCGAGGCCGTGCACGCGATGCTCACGGCCTACTTCGGCGAGCTCGCGCCGATGATCGTCGACGAGTTCGACGGCGAGGTGCAGGACTTCGTGGGCGACCAGATCTTCGCCATCTTCAACAAGCGCGGCGATCAGCCCGACCACGCGCTGCGCGGCGCGCGCGCCGCCCTCGAGCTGCAACGCCGATCGGCGGCGATCCGGCAACCGGACTGGCCGATCTTCCGCTGCGGCGTCAACACGGGGCCGGTGCTCGCGGGCGTCGTGGGCGACCGCGGGCACCGCATCCACGGCGTCTTCGGCGACACCGTCAACCTCGGCTCGCGCCTGGAGGGTCAGGCGCCGCCGGGCGCGATCGTGATCGCCGGGACCACCCGCGACCACCTGCCCGACGCGGCCGACGTCGAGCCACTCCCGCCGCTCACGGTCAAGGGCAAGGCCGCGCCGGTCGAGGCGTTCATCCTCCGCGGGCTCTAGCCGTCTGCCGGTCGTTGTGGCGCTTGAGCGCGTCGACCAACTCGTCCTTGCTCATCTTCGAGCGGCCCGGGATGTCCGCCTCGCGCGCGTCCCGCTCGAGCTCCGCCTTCGTCTTGTTGGCGTTCACCCCGCCGGCGGTCTCGCGCGGCGCGTCGCGTGCCGCCTTGCCGCCGCGCGCCGCCTGCGGGTCCGACGGGCCCTTCTCGTCCTTGAGCTCCCAGTGGTCGCCCTGCTTCTCGGCGATGTGCTTGACGGCCGACCACGCCGTGCGATGCGCGCGCTCCTCGTTGCCGTCGTAGGTCTCTTCGGCGCTGTCGAGCGTTTCGCTGTACGCCCGCTGCACCTTCTCCGGCGAGCGCTGAAGCGTGCTCGGAAGGTCGTCTTTCTTGAGCGGCATGGTTCGTTCCTACCCGCACTGGGGAGCGCGAATGGATGCGAGCTGTCGTCTTTCACGCCGTGGGGGACATCCGTGTCGAGGATGTGCCGGACCCGCGGATCCAGGAGCCCGAGGACGCGATCGTCCGCCTCACGGCGAGCGCGATCTGCGGCACCGACCTGCACTTCGTCCGCGGCACGATGGCGGGGATGAAGCCGGGCACGATCCTCGGTCACGAGGGTGTCGGGGTGGTGGAGGAGGTCGGCCCGCTCGTGCGCAACTTCGCGCCGGGCGACCGGGTCGTGGTCTGCTCAACGATCGGGTGCGGCAACTGCTCGTACTGCCGCGCGGGCTACTTCGCGCAGTGCGACCGCGCCAACCCGAACGGCCCGCAGGCCGGCACCGCGTTCTTCGGCGGACCGGAGAACACCGGCCCGTTCGACGGCCTGCAAGCCGAGAAGGCCCGAATCCCGTTCGCGCACACGACGCTCGTCAAGCTGCCCGACGCGGTGACCGACGAGCAGGCGATCCTGATCTCCGACATCTTCCCGACCGGCTATTTCGGCGCCGAACTGGCCGAGGTCGGCGACGGCGACACGGTCGTCGTGTACGGCGCCGGGCCGGTCGGCGTCTTCGCCGTGCTGAGCGCGAAGCTGCACGGGGCCGGGCGCGTGATCGCCGTCGACCAGCATCCCGACCGGCTCGCGATGGCGCGCCGCGCGGGCGCCGAGACGGTCGACTTCTCGGTCGAGGACCCGATCGACACGATCCGCGACCTGACCGCCGGCATCGGCCCGGACCGGGTGATCGATGCCGTCGGCGTGGAGGCCGAGTTCCCGCACGAGGGCCCCGCCACCGGCCGCAGCGAGACCTCGCCCGAGAAGTTCGCGCAGGAGACACAAAAGGTCGCGCCCGAGCAGGACGACGAGTTCGCGCCCGGCGGCGCCCCGTCGATGGCGCTGCGCTGGGCCGTCCGCTCGGTCGCCAAGGCCGGCACCATCGGGATCATCGGCGTCTACCCGCCGCAGGCGCAGCACTTCCCGATCGGCGAAGCCATGAACAAGAACCTCACGATCAAGATGGGCAACTGCAACCACCGTCGCTACGTGCCCGATCTCGTCGACCTCGTCCAGTCCGGCGCCGTGGATCCCACCGAGGCGATCACCCAGCTCGAAGGCGTCGGCGGCGCCATCGACGCCTACAAGGCGTTCGACGACCGCCGTCCCGGCTGGCTCAAGGTCGAGCTGGAGCCGACGGCGTAACCGGCCTGACGGCGGACCCGTACCCGGCGCGGCGCGCGGGCAGGGCTCGAGCATGGACGTGAACCCCATCGAGCTCCAGAAGCACCTCAAGGGCGTGGACTATCCCGCCAGCAAGGACGACGTCGTCTCCACGGCCGAGTCCAACGGCGCGCCGGACGACATCCTCGACGCGCTGCGCTCCATGAACAAGGACTCCTTCGACGGCCCGACGGCCGTCACCGAAGCGCTCAGCTAGGTCCGGTTCCGCCGGGGCGGCTCGCGCCCCGGCGGCTGCGCCGGCGTCGGATGAATCGGCGCGTCGGGGATCTTCAGTTCGAGCCGGTCGCGCACCGTGACGCGCTCGCCGTGGTGGACGAGCTCCAGCGGCTCGCCCTCGAGCAGCTCGTAGGCCGCCGTCTCGGCGATGCGCACGCGGATTAGCCGCCCGCGGTGCTGGACGCGGAAGCTGATGCCCGTCAGGCGGGAAGGGCGGCGCGGCGCGAACGTCAGCTCGTCGCCGTGGTCGCGCAGGCCGCCGAAGCCGGCGACCACGACCAGCCACGCGCCCGCCAGCGCGGCCAGGTGCACGCCCTCGCCGGTGTTGCCCGAATGGTCCTCGAGGTCGATCAGCGCGCACTCCTGCAGATAGGCGTACGCGAGGTCCAGGTGGCCGACCTCCGCCGCGACGATCCCCTGGATCGGCGCCGAGAGCGACGAGTCGCGGACGTTGATGCGCTCGTAGTACTCGAAGTCGCGCGCCTTCTGCTCGGGGCTGAAGTGGTCGCCGCAGACGTACAGCGCGTGCACGAGATCGGCCTGCTTGAGCACCTGCGCGCCGTACAGGCGCACGTAGTGGTTGTGGTGCATGAGCGTGCGGTCGTGCTCGTCGAACGTCCACGGGCGCAGGTGCGTGAAGCCCTCGCTCTGCTGCGTGATCTGCAGCTCGGCGTCGTAGGGCACGCGCATCGCCTCTGCCGCCTTGCGCCAGCCGGCGAGCTCGTCGTCGTCGACGCCGAGCGCGGCGGCGCGCGGGCGGTGCCGCACGGCGGCGTCGGCGGCCGCGCGCAGGTTCCGGGCCGCCATCAGGTTCGTGTAGGTGTTGTTCTCGACCAGCGCCGTGTACTCGTCGGGCCCGGTCACGTTGCCGATGCGGAAGCTCCCGTCGCGGTCGTAGCGGCCGAGCGAGTGCCACAGCCGGGCCGTGCCGACGAGCAGGTCCAGCCCGGCCTCGCGCTCGAACGCCTCGTCGCCGGTGGCGGCGACGTAGCGGCGGACGGCGTCGGCCACGTCCGCGTTGATGTGGAACGCCGCCGTCCCCGCGGGCCAGTAGCCCGAGCACTCGTCGCCGGCGATCGTGCGCCACGGGAACGAGACGCCGTCCAGGTCGAGCTCTGCCGCCCGCTCGCGCGCGTGGTCGAGCGTGCTGTGGCGCCACAGCAGCGCGTCACGCGCGGTCTCGGGCGCGATCCGCGTGAGCACGGGCAGCGTGTAGCTGTCCATGTCCCACATCGTGTGGCCCGAGTAGCCGCCGGTGCCGGTCAGGCCCTTGGCCGGGATCGGCCGCCGCTCGGCCCGCGCACTCGCCTGGATGATGTGGAAGGCGGCGAAGCGCAGCGCCTGCTGGAGCTCGGGGTCGCCGTCGAGCTCGACGTCGGCGAGCTCCCACGCGCGGTCCAGGAACGCGCGCTGCGCGGCGGCGAGCTCGTCGAAGCGCGCCTGCGTGAGCGCCGCCTCGACCTGGTCGCGCAGCGCGCTCGGGCTGCGGGTGGCGGACCACCCGTAGGCGAGGTGCTTGTCGATGCGCAGCTGCTCGTTCGGCTGCAGGCGGGCGCTGAAGGTCACGCGGGCGAGGTCGGGCTCGGCGTCCGTGGCGACGTCCGCCTTGCCGTCGACCGTGTGGTGCATCGCCGCGGCCAGGCACACGCCGCTGCAGCGGGTGCGGTGCACCAGCAGCGCGCGGACGCCCTCTGCGCGGTGGATCTCGCCCTGCAGCGCCGGATCGCCGGTGGCGAGCTCGGACTGGACGACGATCCGCGCCGGCCCGTCGATGGGCTCGACCTCGTAGCGGATCGCCGCGATCGCGCGCTGGGTGAGCGACACGAGCCGCGTCGAGCGCACCCGCACCGTCCGGCCCGCGGGCGAGCGCCACTCGACTTCGCGCCGCAGAACCCCGTCCCCGCAGGTCCAGCACGCGCTCGTGCCGCAGCACGGTGCCGTCGCGCACGTCGAACGGCTCGTCGTCGACCAGGAGCCGGATGAGCTTGCCGTCGGTGGCGTCCACCAGCCGCTGATCGGCCTCGGGATAGCCGTAGGTGGGCTCGGCATAGTCGTGCTCTTCGGCCTCGAAGCAGCCGTTGAGGTAGCCGCCGGACGTGCCGCACGGCTCGCCCTCGTCGAGGTTGCCGCGCAGCCCCATGTGGCCGTTGGAGAGGGCGAAGACGGACTCCGCATGGGCGAGCGCATCCGGCTGCAGCGCGCGCTCGGGGACGGACCAGGGATCGACGTCGAAGCTCACCGTCCAGGTCTTCCCTCGTCGCCCATGCGCCCCGCGCTACCCCATCACCTCCACCTGCAACGCTGTACCGACGCATGCCTGACCGGATCACGTTCTCGCCCAAGGTCTTCATCCCGCTCACGCAGCTCTGCCGCGACGGGTGTTGGTACTGCACGTTCGCGCAGCCGCCGAAGAACCTGGCGGCGCCGTACATGTCGCCCGAGCAGGTGGTCGAAGTGGCGCTGCGCGGCGCGCAGGCAGGGTGCCACGAGGCGCTGTTCACGCTCGGGGAGGCGCCGGAGGCCCAGTACGCGGTCGCGCGCGAGTGGCTGGAGGGGAACGGCTACGCGAGCACGGTCGAGTATCTGGCGGCGATGTGCCGGCTCGTCGTGGAGGAGACCGGGCTGCTGCCCCACGCCAACGCGGGCGCGATCTCCCGCGAGGAGCTGGAGCTGCTGCAGGGCGTGAGCGTCTCGCAGGGGATGATGCTCGAGTCCTTGCGCGAGGACCTGCCGTGCCACCGCGGCGCGCCGGACAAGCACCCCGCGCGCCGGCTCGCGACGCTCGAGTGGGCGGGCGAGCTGAAAATCCCGTTCACCACGGGCATCCTCGTCGGGATCGGCGAGAACCGAGACGACCGCATCGATGCCCTGCAGGCCATTGCGGCCAGCCACGCGCGCCACGGCCACGTGCAGGAGGTGATCGTCCAGAACTTCCTGCCCAAGCCGGGGACCGCGATGCGCGATCACCCGCCGTGCCCGGAGGCCGACCACCTGGACGCGATCCGGCTCGCGCGCGAGATCCTCCCGCTCGACGTGCACGTGCAGGCCCCACCGAACCTGGCTTCGGACCTGGGCGCGCTGCTGGACGCGGGCATCGACGACTGGGGCGGCGTGTCCCCGGTTACCCAGGACTTCGTCAACCCGGAGCGCCCGTGGCCGTCGCTCACCCGTCTGCGTGAGGCCACCGAAGCCGCGGGCAAGCAGCTCGCTCCGCGGCTCGCCGTCTATCCCGAGTTCATCGACTGGGTGCACCCCGACCTGCGGTTCGCGACGATCGACCGCGCCGACGCCGAGGGCCTCGGCCGCGACGACCCCGGCGCCGTGCTCCCGCAGCGCTTCGAGGACGTCGCGAACGTCGCCGACGGCGCCGAGGTCCAGCTCACCGGCCGCCGCTCGACCGCCTGGTACAGCGGCGCCGACGCCCAGCCGCGCGAGCTGCCGCTCACCGGCGAGCCGCGCGGCGCGATCCGCGAGGTGCTCGACGGCGCGCGCATGGGGCACGAGCTCGGCGTCGAGGAGATCGCGACGCTGTTCAGCGCGCGCGGGACCGACGTCGGCGCGGTGGCGCAGTACGCCGACGAGCTGCGGCGCGACGCCGTGGGGGACACCGTCACGTTCGTCCGCACCCGCAACATCAACTACACGAACCTCTGCACCTTCAAGTGCAAGTTCTGCGCGTTCGCCAAGGGCCCGCTGTCGCTGAACCTGCGCGGCAAGCCGTACCTGCTGACGATGGAGGAGATCGCCGGCCGCGCGCGCGAGGCGTGGGACGCGGGCGCCACCGAGGTCTGCCTGCAGGGCGGCATCCACCCGACCTTCGACGGCGACTACTACTGGCAGGTCGCGCGCGCTGTCCGCGCCGAGGTGCCCGAGATCCACGTGCACGGCTTCACCGCGCTGGAGGTCACCGAGGGCGCCCGCCGGCTGCGCGAGCCGCTCGAGGACTATCTGCGCCGGATGAAGGACGCGGGCCTGGCCTCGCTGCCCGGCACCGCCGCGGAGATCCTCGACGACCCGATCCGCGAGATCCTGTGCCCGGACAAGATCGACACCGGCGAGTGGCTCGAAGCGCACCGCATCGCCCACTCCGTGGGCCTGCGCTCGAACGTCACGATCATGTTCGGCGCCGTCGAGTCACCTGTGAGCTGGGCCCGCCACATCGTCCGCACGCGCGAGCTGCAGAAGGAGACGGGCGGCTTCACGGAGTTCGTCCCGCTGCCGTTCGTGCACATGGCGTCGCCGATCTACCTCAAGCGCAACGCCCGCCGCGGCCCGACGTTCCGCGAGACGCTGCTCATGCACGCCGTCGGCCGCATCGCCTATCACGGCTGGATCGACAACATCCAGGCGTCGTGGGTGAAGATCGGCATGGGCGGCCTGCGGCAGCTGCTCCAGGCGGGCGTCAACGACGCGGGCGGGACGCTCATGAACGAGAACATCTCGCGCGCGGCGGGCGCTTCGCACGGCCAGTCGCTGGACGAGCTCGCGTTGGCGGAGCTGACCGGCGCGCTCGGCCGCCCGCTCGAGCAGCGGACGACGCTGTACGGCCGTGTGGAGGTCGCCGTCCAAACGGGGTAGCGGTCCTCCATGCGCATCAAGAATGCGTTCCGGGTGGCGGACGTGACCGCGGCGCGCGAGATCGTCCGCGCGCACGCGCTCGGGACGTTCGTCACCCCCGACCTGCAGATCACGCGCATGCCGTGCCTGCTGGAGGAGGAGCTCACGATCGTGAGCCACGTCGCGCACGCCGACCCGTTCTGCGCGGCGCTCGGCGGTCCCCTGCTCGCGATCTTCAGCGGCCCGCAGGGCTACATCTCCGCGAGCTGGTACGAGCAGGACACGATCCCGACCTGGAACAACGTGACGGTCTATGTGCGCGGCACGGCGGAATGCTTCGACGACGCGCTGCCCACCCTCCGGCGCACGGTCGACCACTTCGAGGCCGCGGTGCAGCGGCCGTGGTCGCTCGATCGGCTGGAGGACGGCGGGCGCGCGATGGCGGACAAGGTGACCGCGTTCCGGCTGCGGCCCGAGGCGTGGTGGGCGGAGGCTAAGCTCTCGCAGGACAAGCCGGCCGACGAGCGGGCGCGGCTGATCGCGGCGCTCCAGGCGCCCGGCCCGTATCAGGACGCGGCGCTGGCCGAAGCGATGCGTCAGGCCTGAAGCGGCCGCCCGCGGGTCTCCGCGCCGAACGACGCGACGGCCGCGGCGAGCAGGAACGCCGTGCCGAAGATCGCCAGCGCGCCGCCGAGTGAGCCCGCGATGATCGTCGCGCCCAGCAGCGTGACCGCGGTCGCCGCGATCCGGGCCATCGCGCTCGCCCAGCCCATGCCGGTCGTGCGCACCAGCGTCGGGTAGGACTCGGGCGTGAACGCGTACAGCGCGGCCCACGCGCCGAGCGCGAAGAAGCTCATCAGGCACGCAGCGGCCACGATCGCGAAGGTCGAGTCGACGACCGCGAACAGCAGCGTGAAGACGCCGCTTGCGGCCAGGAACACGACCAGCGTCGGTCGCCGGCCCCAGCGCTCCACCAGCCAGGCGGCGGTCAGGTAGCCCGGGACCTGGGCCAGCGCGAGGATCACGGAGTACTCGTAGGAGCGCACGAAGGAGAAGCCGCGCTCGACGAAGATCGTCGGCAGGTAGACGAACAGCCCGTAGTAGGCGAGGCCGATCAGCAGCCAGCAGCCCCAGTGCACGAAGGTGGCGCGGCGCAGCGCGGGCACGAACAGCGCGCTCACGCCCACCGAAGCCGTCGGCGCCGGCGCCTCCAGCGGCGGCACCTCGAACGCCACACCGTTCTCGCGCGCGACCCGCGCCAGCACGTCCCGCGCCTCCTCCGGCCGCCCGGCCGCGACCAGGTAGCGCGGCGACTCGGGCACGCGCGAGCGGATCCACAGCACGAGGAAGGCGGCGATCCCGGAGAGCGCGAGCAGCGGCCGCCAGCCGTGGTCAGGCACGAGCAGGTAGGCGGCGATCGCGACCGCCAGCGTGCCGATCGCCCAGAAGCTCTCGAGCAGCACGAGGTAGCGCCCGCGGTTGCGTCGCGGCAGGAACTCGCTCATCAGCGAGAAGTCGAGCGGGAGTGCGCCGCCGAGCCCGAATCCGGCCGCCAGCCGTGCCGCGATCAGCCACTCCGCCGAAGGCGCGAACGCCGACGCCGTCCCGAACACCGCGAACACCAGCACGGTGAGCTGGAAGCCGCGGCGGCGGCCGATCCGGTCCGCGATCGTCCCCCAGAACGTCGCGCCCAGCAGCATCCCGACGAACGCGGCAGCGGCGACGTAGCCCGCCTCGGTCGCGTCGAGCCCGAAGTCCTCGCGGACGCCGGGCAGCGCGAAGCCGATCGCGAGCAGCTCCGCGGCGTCCGCCGCCCACGTCACCCCGCACGCGAGCAGCAGACGGCGCTGGAAGCGGCCGAAGCCGATCCGGTCCACGACCTCTTCGACTCCGGCCGACCCCAAGGGCGGCGAACTACAGCAGACCGGTCAAGAGCAGGTCGGCGGCATGAGCGGTCTTCTAAACGCAGCACGGGCCTTGCCTCCCAAGGCGAGATGTTCGGAGGGTGGACATGCGTACTGAGCCGTTCTCACCCCCGAAACCGGCGTGAACCGTTGCGCAGATATCGTCATCGGGCCCCGATGGACGAGTCCTCGCCGCCCTCAGAGCTCCAGCTCGGAGATTCCTTCGCCCGCATCCTCACGGAGACGACCCAGTCGCTGGTCTGCGTGATGGACCGCGAGGGCCGGATCCTGCTCTTCAACGAGGCGTGCGAGCGCGCCACGGGCTACTCCCGTAACGAGGTGCTGGGCCGTCTCGCGCAGGACTTCGTGATCCCGTCCGAGGAGCGCGAGGCGTTCAGCGACTTCCTCGCCTTCGTCTGGCGCACGGGGACGTCGAGCCCGCAGGTCGGCCACTGGCGGACCAAGGACGGCGGCCGGCGGCTGATCGCGTGGTCGAACCAGGTGATGGACGGCACGGGCCTGATCACCACCGGCATCGATCTCACCGACCGCGAGTCCAACCGCGACAGCGCGCTCGAGGGCGACCCGGAGGCCAAGCTGATCGAGGTCAGCCGCGTCGCCAACGAGCACAAGGCGCTGCGCCGCGTGGCCACGCTGGTCGCGTCCGAGGCCACGCCGGAGCGGATCTTCGTCAGCGTGAGCGCGGAGGTCGCGCGCGTGCTGCAGGTCAACGCCACCGCGGTCGTGCGCTACGTCGGCGACGGCACGGCCGAGATGGTCGGCCGTCACAACCGCGACAGCGCGGACGTGCTGCCGCTCGGCACCAAGCTCCCGCTCGACGACGGTTCCGCGCTCGCGCAGGTCGCGCGCACGTCCGCGCCCGCGCGCATCGACGATTGGGGCGGCAGCAGCGCCGCGGAGCGTTTCCGCTACGGCTACCGCTCGACGGCCGCGGCCCCGATCGTCGTGAGCGGTGTGCTGTGGGGCGCCGTCGCGATCGCCAGCGAGCAGGTGCTCCCGCCCGACACCGAGAACCGCCTCGGCGACTTCGCCGAGCTCGTCTCGCTCGCCGTCGCGTCCGCCCAGGCGCGCAGCGACCTGATCGCCTCCCGCGCCCGCCTGGTCAAGGCCGGCGACGACCAGCGGCGCAAGCTGGAGCGCAACCTGCACGACGGTGCGCAGTCGCGGCTGGTGAGCGTCGCCCTCCAGCTGCGCACGGCGCGCGCGGTGCTGGAGCGGCGTCCCGAGATGGTGCCCGGCCTGCTCGAGGAGGCCGCGAAGGAGCTCGACGCCGGCCTGGCCGAGCTGCGCGAGATCGCCCGCGGCCTGCACCCGGCCCTGCTCGTCGATCACGGCCTCGCCCGCGCGCTCGAGGCGCTCGTCGAGCGGTTGGAGCTGCCCGTCACGCTCGACGTCCCGGACGAGCGCCTGCCCGAGACGATCGAAGCCACCGCGTACTACATCGCGTCCGAGGCGCTGACCAACGTCGCCAAGCACGCGCACGCGTCCACCGCCTCCGTCACGATCGTCCAGGACGGCGGCGTCGTCCGCTGCTCGATCTCCGACGACGGGCGCGGCGGCGCCGACCCCGCCGGTGGCACCGGACTGCTCGGCCTGCGCGACCGCGCGGAGGCGCTCGGCGGCACGCTGAGCTTCGTCAGCCCGCCGGGACGAGGCACGACGATCGTGGCGGCCTTGCCGCTATCGTCGGCCACCCTGTGACCTCGGCCATGGAGGAGCTGAAGGTGGCGACCGCCGCGCACCACGAGCGGCTCGAGCGCCGCGTGGACGTTGCGCGCCACCTGCGGTCGCGCACGGCCTACCGCGCTTTGCTGGAGCGCTTCTACGGCTTCCACCGGCCGATCGAGGAGACGCTGGCGCCGTTCGCCGGCCCGTTCACGCCGCGCCATCCGCTGCTCGCGCGCGACATCGCCGCGCTCGGCGGCGATGTCGCGAAGCTGCCAACTGCGACCCGGCTGCCGCGCGTCGGCTCGCTGCACGACGCGCTCGGCGTGCTCTATGTGCTCGAGGGCTCCGCGCTCGGCGGCGCCGTGATCGGCCGCATGGTCGACCAGCGGCTCGGGCTGCGCAGCGCGTTCTTCGCCCGCCGCGGGATCGCGCCGCGCTGGCGCGCGTTCGGCGCGCATGTCGAGCGCCACGCGCCGGTCCCACCCACGGCCGCGATCGCGACCTTCGAGGACATGGAGGCCTGGTTGTGTCGGTGACCGACCAGCACGTGCTGCTCGAGCCCGGGACGCCGGTCAACCTCGAGAACTGTCACCGGGAGCCCATCCGCACGCCGGGCGGCATCCAGAGCCACGGCGCACTGCTCGCGGCCGACGAACACACCCTGGAAGTCGTGCAGGCCTCCAGCAACGCCGCCCAGCACTTCGGGCGCCCCGTGCTCGGCGCCTTGCTCGCCGACCTGCTCGGAGCCGACGTCATCGAGCCGCTGCGCGCCCGCGCCGAGGAGGCGACCCCGAACCTGCGCCCGCTGCGCGTCCGCGGGCTCGACGTGTACGCCTACCGCGCCGCCGACAACGTGCTCGTGGTCGAGATCGAACCCGTCGGGCCGGGAGCCGCGAGCCTCACGCGCTACCAGGAAGACGTCGCGCGGGCGCTCACGCTCCTGCAGCACGCGCCCGCGGTCGACGAGCTGCTGTGGAGCGCCGCCCGGATCGTGCGTGACCTGACGGGCTCGGACCGCGTCTGGGTCTACCGCTTCGAGGCCGACGACCACGGCGTGATCGTGGCCGAGGAGAAGCGCGAGGGGCTCGACGCGTTCCTGCACCTGCACTATCCCGCCGGCGACATCCCGCCGCAGGCGCGCGCGCTGTTCCTGCAGAACCGGCTGCGCTTCATCCACGACGTGCAGACGCCGGCCACGCCGCTCGAGCCGCTGGTGAACCCCCTCACGGGCGAGTGGCTGGACCTGTCCGGCGGCGTGCTGCGCGCGGTCTCGCCGATCCACATCCGTTATCTGAAGAACATGGGCGCGACGGCGTCGATGTCGATCGCGCTGTCGGTCGGCGGGCGCCTGTGGGGTCTGATCTCCGGCCACCACTACAGCGGCCCGCTGTTCGTCCCGCACGAGGTGCGCGCGACCTGCGAGCTGATCGGGATCGTGTGCTCGATGCAGCTGGACGCGCTCGAGCAGCTGGAGGTCAGCCGCCGCCAGACCGCGCTCGGCACGCACCGCTCGGCCGTGCTTGACCGCGTGGCGGCGTCCTCGAGCATCCTCGACGGGCTCGAGCAGGCGGGCGAGGAGCTGCTGGCGGTGTGCGACGCCGAAGGCGCCGCGATCCGCATCGACGGCGACCTGCGGCTCGTGGGCGAGACGCCGGAGGACGTGGCCGGGATCCTGGACGGGCTGGAAGGCGCCGACGTGTTCGCCACCGACAGCTTCGAGGGCCCGATGCCCGGCGTGCTCGCCGCGCCGCTGGCCGTCGCGCGCGGCAACCACGTCGTCTGGTTCCGCAGCGAGTACGTCCACGAGATCGAGTGGGCGCACGCGCCCAAGAGCCTCGCGGTCAAGGATCCGGACCGGCTGAACCCCGACGGCTCGTTCCGCACCTGGGCCGAGTCCGTCGAGGGCCGGAGCCGGCCGTGGACGACGGCCGAGATCGAGTCGGTCGCCGAGCTGCGCAGCGCGCTCGGCACCTTCCTGATCACGCGCGCCGAGCAGCTGGCCGCGCTGAACGCCGAGCTCGCGCGCTCCAACGAGGAGCTCGACGCGTTCGCGTACGTCGCCGCGCACGACCTCAAGGAGCCGCTGCGCGGGATCTCGAACTTCACGACGTTCCTGGTCGAGGACTACGAGGACGCGCTCGACGCGGAGGCGCGCGAGCGGCTCGCGACCATCCATCGCCTGTCGCAGCGGATGGCCTCGCTGCTGGATTCCCTGCTCGAGTACTCGCGGATCGGCCGCGCCGACCTCGACGTGACCGACTTCACGGTCGGCGACGTGCTCGAGGACGCGCTCGACCTGCTCGCGACCAAGCCCGCGATCACGGTGAGCGGCGCAGACATGCCGCTGCGCGGAGACCGCATCCGCGTGCGCCAGGCGCTCGTGAACCTGCTCGGCAACGCGGTCAAGTACAGCCCGGATGAGCCGCGGATCAGCGTCACCGCGCGGGACGGCGTCGTGTGCGTGAGCGACAACGGGATCGGCATCGCGCCCGAGCACCACGACTCGATCTTCCACGTCTTCCGCCGCCTGCACGCGCGTGACGCCTACGGCGGCGGCACCGGCGCGGGGCTGACGATCGCCCGCCGGATCGCCGAGCGCCACGGCGGCCGGCTGTGGCTCGAGCGCTCGGTTCCGGGGGAGGGCTCGAGCTTCTGCTTTACCCTCGAGGGAGACTGATGGAAGCCCGCGCCCTGCAACCGCTCGCCGTCATCGAGGACAGCGACGAGGACTTCGAGGCGCTCTCCCGCGTGCTGCGCGAGACGACCGCGTACGACGGCGTCAAGCGCTACGTCAGCGGTGAGGAAGCGCTCGCCGGCCTGCTCGAAGGGCGGGACCGCCGCCCGGCGCTGATTCTCCTCGACCTCAATCTGCCCGGCATCCGCGGTATCGACGTGCTGGCCGCGCTCAAGCGCGACCGGCGCGTGCGCGCGGTGCCCGTGATCGTGCTGTCCGGGTCCTCGCGCGAGGAGGACGTCGACGCCGCCTACGACGCCGGCGCGAACGCGTACCTGAGCAAGCCGCTGGACTACACGGAGCTGCGCCGGATCGTGCTCAGCCTGCACGAGTTCTGGCGCGTCGCCTCATTGCCAGGGCAAGGGGAATGACGCCGGCGCCGGCAACGGTGCTCGTCGTCGACGACAGCCCCGAGAACCGCTACGCGATCCGCCGCTACCTCGCTCGCCCCGAGTTCGACGTGTGGGAGGCCGAGACCGGCACGCAGGGCCTCGAGCTGGCCGCGCGCGACCCGGACCTGATCGTGCTCGACGTCCACCTGCCCGACATCAACGGCTTCGACGTCTGCCGCCGGCTCAAGGAGGACGAGAGCACCCGCCACATCCCGGTGCTGCAGCGCTCGCAGTCGCACGTGGACGACGCCGCGCGCGTGTACGGGCTCGAGAGCGGCGCCGACGCCTACCTGACCGAGCCGGTCGACCCGTCCGTGCTGGTCGCCACCGCCCGCGCGCTGCTGCGCGTGCGCCGGGCGGAGAACCGGCTGCGGCTGCTCAGCGAGATCGGCGTCGCGCTCTCGCAGGCGCTCACCCGCGTCGAGGTCGTGCGGGCCGTCGCCGACGCGTTGCGCGCGCACCTCGGCGCGCGCGACGCGACGCTGTGGCTCTGGGACGAGAGCCGGCGCTGGTTGCAGCTCGCGCACACGACGCTGCCGCAGGTGGAGCCGCGGCTGGCGGCGCTGCCGTTCGACGCCGAGATGCCGATCGCGCACGCCGCGCGCACCGGGGAGGCGTCCTTCGGCGACGAGCAGGCGTTGGCGCGGACGAACCCCGAGCTGGTCGAGGTCTTCCGCGGCAACGGCGGGGGCAGCTGGGCGGCGGTGCCGCTCGTCGCCTACGGCAACCGCCTGGGCGCGCTGGCCGTCGCCTTCGGCGGCGAGGAGCCGCTGCCGGACGCGGACCGCAACCTGCTCGCGGCGCTGGCCCAGCAGTGCGCGCAGGCGCTCGAGCGCGCCGGCCTGTACGAGCACCAGCACCACATCGCGACCACGCTGCAGGACGGGCTGCTGCCGCGTTCGCTGCCCGAGATCCCGGGCGCGGAGCTCGCGGCGCGCTACAACGCCGGCGCGCGCGCGATGGACGTCGGCGGCGACTTCTACGACGTCTTCCCGCGCGGCGAGGACTGGCTGATGGTGATCGGCGACGTCTGCGGCCGCGGCGCCGAGGCCGCCGCGCTGACGGGGCTCGCCCGGCACACCATCCGCGCGCAGGCCCAGCACCGCGAGAGCCCTTCGGACATCCTGTTCGCCCTGCACGACGCGATCGTCGCCGAGGTCGGGCGGGAGGCGTCGCGCTTCGTCACCGCGGGCTGCGTGCTGCTGCGCCCGGACGGCACCGTCACGGCCGCGTTCGCCGGGCACCCGCCGGGCCTGATCGCGCGCGCCTCGGGGGAGGTGGACGAGCTGCCGACCACGGGGCCGCTGCTCGGCCTGCTCGAGCACCTGCGGATCACCGACGTCGAGGCGCAGCTGCACCCCGGTGACGCGCTGGTGCTCTACACCGACGGCGTGACCGAGGCCCGTCGCGGTCGCGACCTGTTCGGCGAGGAGCGCCTGGCGGCGCTGCTGGCCGAAGCCGGGCCGCGCGGACTGAGCGCGGGGGAGATCGCCGACTCGATCGGCGCCGCGGCCACCGCGCACGCCGGCACCACCGAGGACGACACCGCGATCCTCGTCCTGCGCCACCAGTAGACTCGCCGCCGCTGTGGCGACCGTCGAGGAGCTCCGGACCCGGCTGCGCGTCTACCGGTGGGGGCAGGGCCGCGCCGCCAAGGCGCTCGCCACCCGCTTCGCGCTGCAGCCGATCGACGCCGTGACGAGCGGGCTGTGGCGCGGCCGCGGCTGGCTCGCGGCGGCCTCTCCCGCAGGGTTGGAGCTGCTGCGGCGCCCATGGGTGATGGGCCGCGCGCGCGACGTGCGCTTCCCGTGGCGAGAGCTGACGGCCGTCGAGACGGGTGGTTCGGGCATGTCGCTGCGGCTCACGTTCGGCGAGCGCGAGGTGCGCCTGGCGGCGCTCGGCCCGCCGGACGAGTACGCGCGCTTCGTCGACGCCGCGCGCCGCCACCTGCCCGGGCACGAGGCACCGTCCATGGCCGCCGAGGACGTGCGCGCGGCCGCGCGGGCCGCACTCGGCCGCTGGCGCACGCTCGAGCTCGACGCGAGCATCGTCGCGCTGCCCGAGCAGCTCGAGCCGGACGAGAAGGTAGAGCTGATCGCGTCGGCCGTGCGCGACTTCAGCGGCCTGCTGGTCCTCACCGACCGCCGCCTGCTGCTGCTGAACCGTGAGCCGCGCCGGCCGCCGCGCGAGTGGTCGGCGCACCGCTCGTGGATCAAGGCCGTGCACGTCGTCGAGGGCGGGCTCGAGCTGGATCTCGGGGTCGAGACGGTGGCGCTGACCGTTGTGCGGCCCGACGAGCGGATCGAGGAGCTGGCCGAGCGGCTGCAGCGGACCGCTCCATGAGCATTGAGTGTACGGTGGGATCCGCATGCACGTCACGGCCGGACACATTCAGGACTGGATCCAGACGCACGACGCGCTCGTGTGCACGCTTCCATGGTTTCCGGCTGTACAGGACTGGTCGGCGATCGACCACGTGCGTGTTCATCTCGACGACGCCGACCTGTGGGACCACCTGGCCCGCACGCCGGTCGGCACCCACGAGCACGCGTTCTTCGCCTGGGCGGCCGGCGAGCCGGGCGTGATCGCGCCGCTGCGCGCGATCGTCCGCGACGTCGACGTGCTCACCTGGGGCGTCCGCGGCTGGCGCTACTTCTGCGGCACCTGGCGTGAGCGCGGAGGGTGGACGCTCGCGCCGTCGGACTTCGGCGCCTACGCGGGCGGCGATCACCTGACGCTGCGGTCCGGAAGAAGACCCGCGCGGTCACAGACCGGCGGCGTCGCGCGTCTATAGAGGTGTAGCCCCCTCCGTGTGCCCCCGCCGTTCCGCCGTCTGACCAGCGGCGCTGCCCGGCGCCTTCAACGCAGGCGGAGACCGCCGCCGGCCGGGGGAGCGACCCGACGCTCCCCCGGCACGGCCGCGACATACTCAGTCCATGCGGATCGCGATGCGCGTGCTGGTCGGGTTGTCGTTACCGGCGCTCGCCTTCGGCTGGCTCACGAGCGCGCGGCTGCTGGAGCCGCCTGCCGTGGAGCCGCTCACCGCCGCTGGGGCCTTCGCCCTCGCGGGGCTGCTCGGCGCCGTCGTCGCCGGCGTCGCCGCCACGTTTCGCGCGCTGCTCACCGGGCGTCCCGTCGGGCTGTTGGGGCTGTCGGCGACGGGCGTGGCCGGGCTGGTGCTGTACGTCGAGGCGGTGCGGCACGTCGAGGGCAACCTCGCCGTCGACGTGTGGCCGTACGTGCTGTTCGCGTGGGCCGAGTACTTCGGCGGAGCGCTGGCGCTCGTCGTGCTCGTTCGCGCGCTCGCGGGCCTGTGGTCGATGCCCGAGCTGCCCATGCTGCCCCGGCGCGCCACGATCGTCGCCCTGCTGCTGATCAGCGCGCTTCCCGCCGCGCACGAGGCGCACCGGCCCTGGACCTGGATTTGAGCTTCGGCGCCGGCATGCCGATGCAAAGGCATGCTGGCCCGCTTGCTCGCGCTCGTCGTCGTCCTCGGCCTGAGCGCGCCCGCCGCGGCGCGCGCCTACGAGTCGCCCGTCGCCTACACCGCCGTCTCTCACAATCCCGCCGACGCGCTCGCCGAGCTCCCGCTCGAGGACTCGACCTACGACCCCGCGACCAAGTGCTCGGCGCGCCGGAAGCCCGGCATGACCGCGTTCGTGGCGTGGCTCACGCGCCACGCCGAAGGCGCATTCTGGGGCACCTACCGCTGCGAGAAGTGGGGCAAGCGCTCGGCCTCGCTGCACGCCGAGGGGCGCGCCGTCGACTGGGCGCTGGACGTCGACGTCCCCCTCCAGCGCCGCGCCGCCGAGAAGCTGATCGCGCTCTTTCTCGCCCCGGACCGCCTCGGCCAGCCGCAGGCGCTCGCGCGCCGCATGGGCGTCGAGGAGATCATCTGGGACTGCAGCTACTGGGGCGCCGGCATGGCCTCGTTCCGCCCGTACTCGCCGTGCCTGTCCAAGCGCGGCAAGCTGCGCACGCACGTCAACAAGACGGTCGCTCACCGCGACCACCTGCACCTCGGCCTGACCAAGGCCGGCGCGGCCAAGAAGACCTCCTTCTGGACGCAGCGCTAGCGCGGCGCGAACGCGCTCAGCCCGACACGCCACGCCTCGTCGAGGTCGGCGTGCGGCGGGAAGCGGCCGGCCAGCTCGAGCGTGACCATGCCGTGGGCGAACGCCCAGGCCGCGCGGGCGCGGTCCGGGTCGCCGCCCACCGCGGCGACGAGCGGCGCCGCCGTGCGGGCCTCCAGCCCGTCCGGCAGCTCGGCGCGGGGGAGCGGGCCGTCCGTCATCAGGCGGTAGAGGGCGGGCTCGCGCAGGGCGAACGCGCGGTACACGCGCCCGAGCTCCACGAGGTCGGTGCCGACGCGCTCGAGCGCCTCCGCCTGCTCGGCGAAGCCCTGCGCGATCAGCCCGACCTCGATCGCGCGCTTGCCCGCGAAGTGCTTGTACAGCGACGGCGCCTTGATCGAGAGCGCCTGCGCGATCCGGGCGACGGTCAGCGCGGCCTCGCCCTCGGCCGCGAGCAGCGCCCGGGCCGCGGCGAGGATCTCACGCTGGCGCGGGGTGTCAGCCACCGCGCTGGAACCCGTCCTTGACGCGCAGGCCGTAGCCGAGGGCGCGGTCGACGGCGACGTGGGCCGCCCACGCGAGGCCGAGCACGAACCAGCCGAGCGCGATCACGCCCGTCGCGGCCACGGCCATCAGCGTCACGGGACCCCAGTACATGTGCAGCACGTTGTACAGCGGCACGGCGCGCGGGTTCAGCCGCCCCTGGCTCATGCCGCCGAAGAGGGCGACGTCCGGCGCGAGCATCCCGATCACGGCCGGGAGCCACAGCCCGTGCTTGACCGCCTCGAACACGAGGAAGGCGAGCAGGGCGAGCGCCCACACCGCGTCCAGCGCGCGGCGGCCGGCGGGCTTCGAGTCGATGGTCATCGCAGTCATTTCTGGCTCCCTGGCTAATAGTGTTAGACATTAGTGTAGCTAACGTCGTTAGCCAGTCAAGGGCGGCAAATCGGGTACGCCGATCCGTATGCGGGTCGCGCTGGTCATCCTCGCCGCGGCGCTCGCCGCCCTCGCGGCGGCGGTCGTCTACACGCGCGCCGAGGACGACGCACAGGCGCCCGCGCCCCGCGCGAGCGCCACCCCGGGCTACGAGCAACGCGCCCAGCTCGCCGAGCGCATCAGCCGCAGCCGGACCCAGCTCGCCGGCGTGGGCGTGTACCTGGGGCGCACGGAGCTCGGCGCCTCCTGCGTGCGCGTCTCGCTGATCAACCCCACGCCGCCCAACACCGCCTACGTCGAGCGGCGCTTTCCCGGCGCCTGCGTCGACGGGCCACCCGCCCAGCCGGAGAAGACGTGCCGCGAAACCGCGCGCGGCCTCACCCTCGACGGCGACGTCAACGTGCCGGAGCTGATCGACCTGCCCGTGCCCGAAGCGTCACAGCGCGTGCTCGCGAGCGAGCTCGTCTACACCACGGCCTGCCTGGGCGACGAGGAGACCGAGCCGTGGGCGCCCGCGGGCGCGCCGGATACGTTGCTGCGCGTGGTCGCCCAGTGCCCGCGCCCGGGGGAGCGGGTGCGAGCGGGGACCGAGGTGGCGCTGCAGGCGGCCGTCGTGCTGCCCGGCGACTTCCGCCACCAGGTCGGCGCGCTCGACGAGGCCGCAACCGGCACCGCGTCGCCGTGCGGCGACGGCCGCAACCCGCGCGGCTGACCGGCTCCCACACGGGGCGGCGCGCGTCCTGCGCGCCGCCCCGTCGTCTGACCCCTAGCTCCGCTTGGACCGCTTCTTCGCCAGCGGCTTCTTGACCGTGAGGGTGCGCGCGCTCTTGACCGTCTGCCCCGTCGGCAGCTTCACCGTCGTGTGGATCTTGAGCTTGAGCGTGCCCTTCTTGGCCAGCGTCTTGCGCGCGGCCTTGTTCAGGCGCAGCTTGACCGTCCTGCTCTGACCCACCGGGATCGAGAACTTGGCGGTGCCGAGCGTCGCCTTCTTCGCGGCGGCGGAGTTCGCGGCGCGGGTGCCGCCCGCGCGGCGCGAGCAGCCGCTGGTGTTGCACGCCTCCAGCGTGCCCGAGCAGGTGCCGGGCGTCTGCGTCGGCGAGCCGTTGCAGCGCATCGGGAACGGCAGCTCGCCGCCGTCGCTCGGCCGGCACGACCTGCCCGAGCAGCCCTGGCTGGTGCCGCCGCGGTCGTTCTCGAGCGAAGCGGTGCCGAATTCGACGATCTCGGGTGGCGGGGGAGGCGCCAGCACGGTGATCGCGATCGTCGCGACGTTCGAGCGCACGCCCGTGTCCGGGTCGTAGGAGACGTACTGGACGGCGTCCGCGCCGTCGTGGCCGTCGGAGACGAAGGTCGTGCCCTGCACGCCGCCCTTGGACGGGTGCTGGACGATCTCGATCGTGCCGCGGTCGCAGCTGAAGGGCAGCGCCACGCTCCCGCGCCGCTGCACCTGCACGGCGCCGTCGGCGCAGGCCGGCGGGTTGCCGACCGTCACCCGCGCGAACGCCTCGGGCGAGTCGGCCCGCCCGTCGGAAGCCCGGAAGCCGGTGGTCTGCACGCCCGCGGTCGTGCCGGCCTTGACCTTCAACCGCGTCCCGGCGAGCTCGCCGGTGCCGCTGGTGACCCGCACCGTGACGGGATCGCCGTCGGGGTCGGCGCAGCGCAGCGTCAGCTGCACCGTCTCGCCCGGACGCGCCGAGGCATCCGCGTCGGTGCAGATCGGCGCGCGGTTCTCGGCGCCCGGCGGCCGCGACGTGCGCAGCAGGCGCGCGATCGCGTAGTGGTTGCCGCTGATCGTGCCCGACGTGTAGAGGTCACGGCCGGTCGGGTCCAGCATCAGGTTGCCGGGCCCGCGCTGCGGCCGGGCTCCACCGCCGGTCGTCTCCGGGCAGGACGCGGTCCCGCCCCACACGAGCGTGCAGCGCGGCGCCGACAGCCCACCCGTGACCTTGTCCGCGGTCAGCGAGACCACGCCGCCCGGCGGGCCGGTGACGTACACGTCGCCGCCGTCGTGCGAGGTGATGATCTCGGTCGCCTTGTCGACGACGTCGGTCTTGACCGCGCAGTCGGAGCGCACGTTGCCGACGCACATGGAGGCGTCGAACGACCACGTCCGGTCCGCGACCCGCGGCAGCGCCGTCACGCGCTCGCCGCGCTGGGCGGCCACGTACAGCGCCCGCCCGTCCGGCGCGAAGCGCACCGGTCCCCAGCCGTCCAGCCATGGCGGCGGCGCGTCACAGACGAACTCGCTGCCGACGCGGCGGCACTCGGTCGCGGGCCGGCAGCGTCCCTCGTCGCGCACGCAGCCGCCGTCCTGCGAAAGGGTCCCGGTCGCCTCGTCCCAGCCGAGCAGCGCGAGGTGATCCCTGGACCGCACGGCGAGCGTCCTGCCGTCCGGCGAGAAGGCCATCCACGGCTCGCTCTCGAGCGCGACCGTGAGCGGCTCGCACGGCTTGTTCTCGGCGGGATGCGCGTAGCAGCGCACGGCCGGCTCGAGCTTGCCGTTGTGCAGCGGGTAGACCCGGATCTCGCCGAAGCTGCGCTTGACCCCGGCCGGGACCGTGATCAGGAACCGGCCGTCCGGGGAGAGGATCGGCGCGTCGCTGCGCATGCGGGTGTCGCAGCCGGGCGCGCCCATGCCGACGCACCCGGTGAGCGTCGGCTCGGCGTTCGCGTCCAGCGCGAGCGAGAGGAGACCCGGATACGGGTTGCCCTCCTGGTCCCAGGTGCCGCCGGACACGATCAGCTGCTTGCCGTCAGGCGTGAGGAACAGGTCCTGCGGCTGGAGGTCGAGCTCGCCCAGCGACGCGCAACCGCGCGCCGGACCTTCCATCGTGCCCCAGCACCGGGCGTCGCCGAGGGCGCCCGTCGCGGGGTCACGGGTGAGGCGCACGATGGCCTTCTGGTCGGCGACCCACAGGAAGCGACCGTCGGTGCTGAGCGCCTTCTCGCCGCGCGGCGCGACGAGCTTGGGCTCGCGCTGGTCGCACGAGTCGCCCGCGCCGTAGTCGCGCGAGATGCAGCCGAGGTAGGCCAGCTGGCCCGGCCGGCGCGGATCGTCGTCGTCGGCGATCGTGACCACGCCGCGCACCGTCTCGGGCTGCGCGCCGTCGACGCCGCTGAGCTCGAGCTCGATCGTCTCGTCCGCCTCGTCGCGCGTGTCGCTGTAGAGCTCGAGGTCGACGAACGCCTCGCTGGTGTTCGGCGCGATCGAGACCGGGACGTCGACCGGGTCGTAGTCCTCGCCCGCCGTCGCGGTGCCGCCGACGGACCGCAGCCGGCCCTCGACGGTCATGCCGGTCGAGCCCTCGAGCTCGACCTTGACCCGGGTCGTCTCGGTGCCGTCGTCGCCCTCGCGCGCGGTCCACGGCCGCAGCGACACCGCCGGGACGACGCCGGGCTCGAACACCGTCAGGCGCTTGGCGGCCTTGTGGTCCTCGGTGTCGAAGTCGGGCTCGTTGAGCGCGACGACCTCGGCGGTGAGGTCGCCGCGGCCGACGGCCGTGCCGGTCAGCTTGACGGTCAGCGTCTTCTCGCCACGAACGGGGATCTCGCCGACCTCCCAGCGCGGCGTGTCGACGCTCACGCCGGCGGGCGGCGCGATCGCGACGACGACACCGGTCGCCGGCTTCGGGTAGGTGTTGCGCACGACGATCTCGGCCGTCCGCTGCTCGCCGAGCGGCAGGTTGGCCGAAGCGGTGCTGAGCGTCAGCTCCACGTCGCGCTGCGTGATGAACTGCAGGCACGCGTCGCCGAGACCGTCCTTGTCGGCGTCCTCCTGACCGGGGTCGGCCACCGCGGTGCAGACGTCCTTGTCGTCGTAGACGCCGTCATCGTCGCCGTCGATCGCGGCCGCGAGCTCGGTCGCGTTCGAGACCGCGCCCTCGTGCACGTCGCTGACGGTGTAGACGTCGTCGTCCCAGCCGCGCAGCCCGTGGCGCGAGTAGCGCAGCCGCGACCAGTCGTCGATGCCGGTGAGGGCCGTGTGGTTCTCGGGCTTCTGGCAGGCCTCAGGCCCGTTCGGATCCGCCGTGACGTCCACGTCGTTGAGGCCCATGGCGACGGTCTCGACCGCAGGGTCGTCATCGACCTGGACCGGGGACTCGGTCACGCCGACCCTGACGACCTTGCACCAGTCGCGGCGCGCGTCGTACTTGGTGACGAGCGTCTCCTTCCACGGCTCGACCGCCCGCTGCGGATACTCGTCGAAGAACGCGAAGCCCTCGTCGAACGCCGCCTCGTCGCGGGCCACCGCCGTCTTGCGCGAGTAGTCCAGCGGGCGCTGGTTGAGCGCGGAACGGGTGATGAACAGGTAGTTCATGATCGACAGGTAGTTCGGCTCGTGGTTCTCGTGCGGCTCCAGGCCGCCGTGCCAGAGGCCGAGCGTGTGCCCGAGCTCGTGCATGAAGGTGGCGGCCTCGTTCTCGGCCACGCACGCGTCGTACTGGCCGTTGCAGCCGAACTCGCCCTTGCCGCCCGCGACGATCATGTCCTGCTGGCTGACCTCGCCGAGCGTCACCAGGAAG
The DNA here is from genome assembly GCF_003344625.1 of Solirubrobacter deserti. GTDB lineage: Bacteria > Actinomycetota > Thermoleophilia > Solirubrobacterales > Solirubrobacteraceae > Solirubrobacter > Solirubrobacter deserti. The sequence continues at coordinate 809,848 of NZ_QPKJ02000002.1, forward strand.
GCGTCGTGGCCCGGGTCGGCCACGCCGTCGACGCCACGGACGTGGGCGCGCCCGAAGATCGCGTGCCGGAACGCGAGCTTGCGCGCGGCCAGGCGCGCCTCGCAGTCCTCGGCGCCGCGGTCCTCCTCGGTGCCGAAGAAGCCGCCGCACGGCGTGTCGCCGCGGGTGAGATCGACAATGTCGTCGTAGCGTCCGGCCGCGCGCTCGACCGTCTCGATCGGCTCGCTTCCCGGGACCTGCTCGTCGGTGGCCGTGTGCAGGTTGATCGGACGGGGCGCGAGCTCGAACGCCTCCTTGACCTTCATAAGCCCGGCCATGTGCGGCTTGCGGCCGGCCTGCCAGTCGATCTCGACGAACAGGTCCGGCTTGCCGACCTGCGCGCCGTGGTCGGCCAGGTTGAGCTCGGGGCGGCCGTCGGCGTCGTAGTCGAGGCCGATCGTCTCCCAGCTGTCGCACAGCGCGTCACCGTCGGTGTCGTTGCCGCACAGCGGGGACAGCTCGCCGGTGGCGCCGTGCTCGTCGGTCATCACCGCGCCGTAGGCGGCGTACGGCTTGTCGGTCTCGAGCTCCCAGGTCCCGTCGGCGGCGGGGGAGACGGTGGCGATGTACTCGCCGCCGCGCGGGCGCATCTGCAGCGCGTCCGCCGACGCGAAGCCGTAGACGTCGATCAGCGTCGCGCGCGGATCGGAGCGGTCGAGCCGGCCGGCGATGTGCCGCGGCTTGTCCAGGGTCGCCGGAACGATCTCGAGGGCGCTGGGCGTGGTCGGCCAGCTGTCGAGGTCCGCACGGTCGTTGGCCGTGGCGCCGGGGCCGGCGACGTCCACGTCGAGGCCCTCGTTCCCGCGCATGCGGTTGCCGCGCACGGTGATCCGCGACCCCGCGGCCTCCACGCGCACGCCCGGGCCGGCGTTGTCCTCGATCCGGTTGCAGCGGGTGTCGCGGCAGTTGACGTCGTCGAAGCGCTCCGGCCCGGCGTCGGCCGGCAGGCCGATCACGCCGTCGGCGACGCGTGTGTCGACGCGCACGCCCGGGCCCTCGTTGCCGGTGATGTAGTTGCCGATGATCACCGACGCCTTGGCGCTGTTGATGCGGATGCCGGCGTCGGCGTTGTGGGCGATCAGGTTGCGCCCGTCGATGCCGAGCGCCGCGCCGACGACCGTGTCGCGGCCGCCGGCGAGCGAGACGCCGACGCCGTTGGGGATCGCCTTCGTCGCGGTCGTGTCGAGGCCGATGACGTTCTGGCGGATCGTGGTCTCGCGCGCGTCGCCCTGGACCTGGACGCCGCGGCCGTTGCCGGAGATGACGTTGCCGTCCTCGCGCCCGGAGCCGCCGACGCGCGTGTTCCACGCGTCGCCCATCACGAGCACGCCCGCTCCACCGTTGCCGAAGTCGAGCGCGGACGGCTCGCCGGTGGGCGCGGTGCCGATGCGGTTGTGGCGGATGTGGACGGCGTCGGCGAGGTCGTTGACCACGACGCCCTGGGCGTTGGCGGAGACGGTGTTGTTCTCGACGAGCGTGCCGTCCGCGTGGACGAGCACGCCGGCCGTGCCGTTGCCGAGCGGCTTGCCGTCGGCGCTGACACCGATCCGGTTGCCGCGCACGGCGGCGCGCTCGCCGTCGAGCATCTGCAGGCCGTAGGTGCTGTTGCCCGCGACGACGTTGCCGGGGCCGAAGGTGAGGTCGTCCGGCGCCTCGCCGCCGCCGGTGGGCCGGCCCGTCGCGAAGCCGATCTGGTTCTGCAGCTTCTTGACGCCGTCGACGTCCGTGCCGAAGCGGTTGTCGGCGATCGTCGTGCGCTGGGCCCCGCCCGTGACGTACATGCCCATCTCCGTCGAGCCGGCGATCGTGTTGCCGCTGACGGCCACGTCCGCGGGCGCCTCGTTCTCGCCGTCGGCGACGATCGCGACGCCGAAGCGGTTGCCCGAGCCGGGCACCAGCTGCTTGCCCTCGTAGTCGGTGCCGATGCGGTTGGCGGTGATCGTCGTGCGCGGCGAGCCGCCGTTGACCTCGACCCCGAGGCCGTTGCCGGCGATCAGGTTGAACTGGCCCGCGCCGGCGCCGCCGACCGCCGTGTCCGGCGAGTCGTGCACGAACACGCCGAGGTCGTGGCCGAGCGGCTCGCCGGTCGGCGACTCGGCGAGGCCCGCGGCGCTGAGGCCGATGAAGTTGCCGATGATCTCGGTGCGCTTGGCGCCGAGGACGCTGATGCCCCAGGACTCGTCGTCGTCGCCGAGCACCACGTTGCCGGCGATCACGTTCTGCTGGGTGCCGCGGCCGACCTGGCCGACGGGCTCGGTGAGGAGAATGCCGGTCTCCGTGTTGGGCCGGCGACCGCGCCCGTCGGTGGTCGCTCCGACGTAGTTGCCGAAGATGGTGTTGGCGCTGGCGCCGGCGTCCATGAGCGCGATCCCGACCTCGTTGCCGGAGATCACGTTCTTCTCGGGGCCGACGCCCCCGATCTGCGCCTCGGCGCTGTTGTAGAGCGTCAGGCCGATCTGCCGGTCCTCGACGCTCTTGCGCGGCTGGACCGCGCCATCGCGGGTGAGGCCGAGCCAGTTGCCCTTGATGACCGCGCGGTCGGTGCCGTCGAGGCCGAGCTGGGTGTAGGGGAAGGAGTGGATGATCAGGCCGCGGATGACCGAGCCGTCGGCGTTGCGCAGGTCCAGGCCCCACGGGCGCAGGAAGCGGATGACGCCGTCGTTGTCGGCGCGGGTGGCGCGGGCCTTGGGCTTGTCCAACGGCTCGGCGACGGCGCCGCGCGCGACCAGCGTCGGGCGGATGTCCTCCGCGATCAGGCTGCCGTCGATCTCGACCGTGGGGACGTTGCCCTGGCCGAGCCCGTCGATGGTCACGGGCTGGGTGATCACCGGCAGGGCCGTGGCCGGCTTGAACGTCGCCGGGCCGAGCAGGCTGAACGTGATCGTGTCCGGGCCGGCGTTGGCGTTGGCGGTGTTGATCGCGCCGCGCAGCGTGCACTCGGTCGCGGTGGGGTCGTCGCAGCGTTTGCCGGTGTCGGCGGTCGAGTTGACGACGATGGTCCCGGCCGGGGCGAACGCGGCATGGGCGGAGGTGGGGAGGATCAGCAGGAGCGCGATCAGGGGAACGAGAAGGCGGGACATCCAGTCCGCGACCGTACGGGCGCTCACCGGCCCTGGCGTCCATCGAACGGTGACGGGGCCTCGTCCTTGAGGCTGAATCACAGCTCGATCTCCCCCGTATGGCCAGGTCGCACGAAGCCGCTCTCGTACGCGAGCACGACGACTTGGACGCGGCTCGAGACGCCGAGCTTGGTGATCAGGCGCGTCACGTGGGTCTTGACCGTCGCTTCCGTGAGCCCGGTCTCCCGCGCGAGCGCGGCGTTGGAGTGCCCGCGCGCGAGCCGGCGGACGATGTCGCGCTCGCGGTCGGTGAGCGCGTCGAAGCGGGACAGCAGGTGGTTGCGCGTCTCGCCCAGGTGCGTCTCCACCAGGCGGCGCGCGATCGGCGGCGCGAGCAGCGTGTCGCCCGTGGCCACGACACGGATGGCGTCCGCGAGCCGGTCCGGCGCCGCGTCCTTGAGGAAGAAGCCGGTCGCGCCGGCCCGCAGCGCCCGCAGCACGAGCTGGTCGTCGTCATGGTTGGTGACCACGAGCACGCGAGCGCGCGAGCCGGCGGCGAGCAGCCGGCGCGTGGCCTCGATCCCGTCCAGGACGGGCATCTCGACGTCCATAAGCACGACGTCCGGGTGGCGCTCGAGCGCGACCTCGACGCCCCTCGCGCCGTTGTCGGCCTCGCCGGTGACTTCGAGGTCGGGCTCCGCGTCCAGCAGCGCCTTCAGCCCGCTGCGGACGAGCACGTGGTCGTCGACGAGGACGATCCGGGTCGGACGCCCGCTCACGCGGCGGGGAGGGCCTGGACGCCGCCGACGGCGAGCAGCGCCGCGCGGTCGTCGGGGTCCGTGGCCGGGTCGGCGATGACGTTCAGGACCTGCTCGAGCCCAGCGGGGGCGATCAGGGCGAGCACGCGGCTCGGGCGCGTGGCCACGAGCCTGCGCGGGACGCCGCGCGGGAGCGACACGCTGGCGCCCTGGGTGACCGTCTGCTGCGTCCGGTCGACATTGACGGCGAGCTCGCCGTGCAGGACGTGCAGCACGACGTCCTCGCGGTGGGCGACGTGCGTGGGGATCTCCGTACCCGCGGCCACGGACGCCTCGACCAGCGCGTACTGGCCGTGCGTCGCGAAGCCCGCCACGGGCACGACGAGGTTGATCGGGGTGGGGAGGTTCATCGCCGCCGATGCTCCCGGCGTCCCACGCCCGCTTCATCAGCGGGCGACCCCAACATCTACCCCTAGCGCCGGCGGCGGACCACCCGCAGCAGCGCGTCGGCGACGGCCGGGTCGAAGTGGCTGCCGCGCAGGCGCTCGATCTCCTGGCAGGCGTGCTCGACGGTCCAGGCCTGCTTGTACGGGCGCTCGTGGGTGAGCGCGTCGAAGACGTCGCAGACGGCCGCGATCCGGCCCTCGAGCGCGATTTCCTCGCCCTTGAGGCCGTTGGGGTAGCCCGTGCCGTCCCAGCGCTCGTGGTGGGTGTCGACGATCAGCTCGGCGACCTTCAGGACGGGCGAGGGCGAGCCCTCCAGCAGCAGGGAGCCCTCGACCACGTGGCGGCGCATGACCGCCATCTCCTCGATGGTCAGGCCGCCGGGCTTGCGCAGGATCTCGTCCGGGACGCCGATCTTGCCGATGTCGTGCAGGACCGCGGCGTAGCGGATCGTGTCGGCGCGGGTGGGCGGCAGGCCGAGCTCGAGCGCGACCTCCCCGCACATGCGGCTCATGCGGTCGATGTGCTCGCCCGTGTCGTCGTCGTGCAGTTCGGCCGCGCGCGCGAGCCGGAGCACGACCTCCAGCTGGGTCTCGACGAGGTCCTTGGTGCGCGCGTGCACGGCCGCCTCGAGCTCGTCGCGGTGGCGGCTGACGGCGGCGCGCTCGGACCGCTCGGCGACGGCGCGCACGAGCAGCGCGGTGGCCAGCGTGCACGCGAGCGCGACGAGCGGGACGGCGACGGGGAGAACGAGCCCGGCGCCGAACGCGAGCTGCGCGCCGACCGCGAACAGCGCGGCTCCCGCGGCGGCGAGCGCGCTCCCGCGCACCGGGCCCAGGAGGCGCACGCCGGCCGCGGGCACGCCGGCGAGCAGCACGGCGATCAGGAACGCGAGCCAGCCCGCCACCGGCCGCAGCGGGTTGCCTTCGAGCGCGGTCCAGATCGCGTTGGCCTGGAGCTCGGCGCCCGGCATCAGGCGGTCGCCGGGAGCGGAGGTGGGGTGGACGTCCTGCAACGAGGGCGCGGTCGCGCCGACGACGACGATCCGGCCGCGCAGCGGCTCGCTCACGCGCCGTTCGAGCACGTCCGCGAACGAGTACGTCGGGATCGTGCCCGCCGGGCCGCGGAAGTCGATCAGCGCGCGCTCGGCGGTGGGTGTCGGGCCGAACCGCGCGCCCACCAGCGCCGGGATCGTCGCGAGCCCCGTGTCCTGGCGCGCGTAGCGGCGGATCGCGCCGCCGGGATCGGTCGGGAAGGTGCTGGCCGCCGCGCGAGCGCCGCCCGCCTGCGCGAGGTTCTCGTCACCGCCGAGCACGCGCGTGCGGCCGTGGTCGTCGACTTCCCCCGTCGCGAGGACCACGCGCCCGGCGCGCCCCACCGCCTCGTACAGCGCGAGGTCCTCGTCCGGGTCCTCCGAGGGCTCGGTGAACTGGACGTCGTAGACGATCTGGCGCGCGCCGGCCTCGCGCAGCCGGTCGATCAGCTGCGCGTGGAGCGTGCGCGGGAACGGCCAGCGCGTCTCGAGCTCGGAGAACGAGCGCTCGTCGATGGCCACGACGGCCAGCCCGGCGACGGGTTGCGTGCCGCGCAGCTCGAAGCGCGCGTCGAGCGTCGCGAGCTCGGCGCGTTCCAGCGCGGGTGTGAGGGCCGCGACGAGGACGACCAGCGCGACGAGCGCGCCCGCCGCCCGCGCCAGGCGGATCATCGCGGGCGCGGGGAGAAGAGCCGCTGGCCGGCGCGCACCAGCACCGAGCGGCCCCCGCGCCGCGGCCACACCGACACGGCACCCTCGCGCACGTACACCGTGGTGCCGGCGCACGTGTCCTGCGTGCGCCACCGCGTTCCGCGCACCGTCGCCACGCTGCCGTTGCCGCGCGTGCGGAACGAGCCGCCGCGGTCAGAGCCCCAGAGCGAGCGCTTCCTTTTGCGCTTGCTGCCCTGGGCGGCCGAGGCGCGCTCGGACCGGGTGCAGCTCAGCGGCCCGGCCAGGGCGAGCTCGGTCATCCCGGTGGCGGTCTGCTTGACGCGGAACTTGCCGCCGTCGAAGTCGCCGGACTGCGATCGGCCGTCCACCTGCGCGGTCACGCGCACCTTGCCGGCCTCGGTGTCGAGCACGACGCCGAGCGGGAGCACCGTGCTGCCGGTGAGCCGCACGTAGTCGGTCGAGGGCGGGACCCGGTACTCGACCGTGCCGCTGAGCACGCCGACGGCGACGCTTCTGCCCTGCACCGGACCGTCAGGCGCCGCCGGCGGGGCGGCGGCCCGCGTGACCGTGAGCGGCTCCGAGGAGGCGCTGCCCGCGGAGGTCGTCGCCGTGACGCGTACGGCGTGCTCTCCCGGCCCCAGCGCGGTCAGCGGGAGCCGCGCCGGGACGGCTGCGGTCGCCCCGGCGAGCGGCGCGTCGGCGAACGCGCGCCACGTCCCGTCGGCCTCGCGCCGCTCAGCGCTGACGCGGCCCTCGACGCCGTTGGCGTTCACCGGCGCGGAGACCGCGTCGCCGGTCGCCGTGGGCTCGCCGACGACGGGCGGCACCGTGACGCGGACCAGATACGGCGGGCGGTCGAGTCCCATCCACATGCGTCCGTCCGGCCCCGCGGCGAGCGCCACGCCCTGCGCCGCGGGATCGAGGCCTTCGCTGATCACCGTCGGGGCTTCGCCGGGGACGATCCGCGCGATGGCGCCCCGCGCCGCTCCCCACAGCGCGCCGTCCGGCCCGGCGGCCAGCGCGCCGACCGGCGAGCCGATCGCGTACGGGGTGGGATCGTGCACGGATGCCACCGTCGTGCTCTGCGCGTACCACAGCGACCCGCGCGGGCCGGGGGCGATCGCCGTCGGGGCGGCGCCGACCCAGCGGTAGCTGACGGCCCCGTCGGTCGTCATGCGGCCGAGCCAGGGAGCGGCGGTGAACCACAGCGCCCCGTCCGCGCCCGCGACGATCGCGCGCGGGTTCTCGGTCACGATCGGATGGGTGACCTCGGTCCCGGAGCCGGGCGTGTAGCGCGTGATCGCGTCCGGAGCGGCGTCGACGGTCATCCACAGCGCGCCGTCCGGTCCGCTCGCGAACGCGGTCGGCCGGCCGTACGCGAGCGAGAGCGGCGCGGAACCCAGCCGCGCGAACGACCCCGATCCGCCCGCGAGCGTGAACCACAGGTCGCCCTCGTGGCGCGCGAGCGCGGCCGGGCGCCGGTCGGCCGGGAACCCGCCGAGCCCGCCCGTGGCCGCGTACGAGACCGCGCCCGCGGGCGTCATCCGCACGACGCGCCCGGGATCGGCGGGCAGCGTCGCCCACATCGCCCCGTCGGGCCCGGCGACGATCGCGTCGGGCACGTCGGCGAGCCCTGCGACCGGCTGCACGCGTTGCGCCGCGGCCATCTGCGGCAGTGCGAGGACGGCCCCGGCGCACGCGAGGAGACTGACGACCCATCTCATCCTTGATGCTTTCTAGCCGACCGGCGGTTGCTCCGGGCAACATTGGCCGAATGTCGGCGCATATGGGCACCGGTCTCAGGTCGCGAGCGCGGCTTTGAGCTGCGAGCGGCCCTTGATGCCGAGCTTCGTGTACGCGCGGCCGAGATGGACCTCGACCGTCTTGAGGCTCACGAACAGCGTCTCGGCGATCTCGCGGTTGCGCAGCCCGCGGACGGCGAGCTCGGCGACGCGGCGCTCGGAGGCGGTGAGCGCGTCCACGCCGCTGAAGGCCAGCCGCTGCGGGCGCGCGCCCGCGACGACCAGCTCCTCGTGCACGCGCTCCTCCAGCGCGGTGGCTCCCACACGGTGGGCGAGGTCGCGCGCCTCCCGCAGCGGCGTGCGCGCCTCCGCCCGGCGGCCCTCGCGACGCAGCGCGAAGCCCAGCTCGGCGGCCGCGATGGCCTTCACGAGCGGCAGCGGCGAGCGGTTCGCGGCCTCGACCGCGCGCTGCGGATCCCCGATCGCCAGGTGCAGGACGGCTTCGGCTCCCGCGGCCTCGCGGGCGCGGGCCTTGGCGATCTCGGCCTGCGCGAACGCCACCGCCTCCTCCTCACGCCCGAGCGCCTTCAGCGCCCGGATGCGCAGCGCGTGCGAGTCCTCGCGCAGGCCGATCAACCACCGGCGCGCCGTGTCGGCGGCCTCCTGGCGGGCGAGCGCTTCGAGCGCGGCTTCGGGCTCGCCGTCCTCGAGCAGCACGCGGGCGTGCACGGCGGCGAGGCCGAAGATCGACGCCGTCGGGCCCAGGTCCGGGAGCGACGCCAGCGCCTGGCGCGCGCCCGCGAGGTCGCCGCGGTCGAGCAGGACGCCGGCGAGCGTGGTGCCGATCGCCAGCTCCGGGATCGTCGCGCCCTGCGCGAGCTCCAGCCCGTGGCGGGCGAGGTCCTCCGCGCGCCGCAGGTGGCCGAAGCGCCGTTCCCAGCGGGCCTCCATCCACGCGCTCGCGCCCGACGAGGAGCGCGAGCCGGCGCGGTCGGTCAGGTCGCTGAGGGCGCGCGTCGCCTCCTTGGCCTCGTCGGCGGCCTCCACGGCGTGCAGCGCCTCGATCGCCCACAGCGCCGCGAAGCGCTCCACGCCGAGGCGCGCGAACACGGTCGAGTTCGCGAAGGCGCGCCGCCACGCGGGCAGCACCTCCGAGCGCGGCGCGCCGGCCATCGCCCGCAGGTGGGCGAGATGGCAGAGGACCGTCGGCCGGTTCGTGTGCGCGTGGGCCTCGACCGTCTCGTGGTACTCCTGCGCGTCGTCGTCCCGGTAGGCGAGCGCCTCCACCAGCTGGTCCTCGAGCTCGCCCCGCCGCACCGGCGGCGTGAGGGCCAGCGTCGCCCGCAGCCGGGCGGCCGCGGCGCGCGGCTCGCTGCGCAGGATCAGCGCCGTCGCGGCCAGCTTGGTGGCCTCCACGGCCAGGTCGGGATCGGCCGCCGCGGCGTCGAGCGCGGGCAGCGGGTCCTCGCCCGCGCGGAACTGCGCCAGCCCCAGCGCGAGCTGGACCGACGCGTCCTTGGGCTCCGCGCGGCCCAGCAGCCGCAGCGCCACGTCCGGCGCGCCCTCCGCGAGCGCGCGCCGACCGGCGTTCGCGAGGATCTCAGCCGCCCACGGGTCGGTGGTGGGCTCGGTGGCGAGCAGGTGCGTGGCGACGACGCCGTCCAGCGCGCCGTCCTCGTGCAGCAGCCGGGCCGCCTCGTGGTGCAGCCGCGAGCGCTCCGCGCCCAGATCCGCCTCGACCGTCTCGCGGATCATCGGGTGCACGAAGCGCGCGTCGGCCGCGTCGATCACGTTCGCGTTCGCGAGCGCGCGCAGCTGCAAGGCGGCCTGCGCCTCGTCCAGCCGCGCGAGCGCGGCGACGCGCCGCAGGCTGGTGGCGTCGCCGAGCACGGCCGTGGCGCGCGCGACGGCCAGCGCGGCGGGTGAGAGGCTCCGGAGGCGGGCGGCGATCGTGCGCGGTACCGTCGTGCGGACGCGGTCGGCCTCGTCGGCACGGCCCTCGAACGCCGTGGCGCGCAGCAGCTCCGCCAGCAGGAGCGGGTTGCCGCGCGTGGTCTCGAAGCACGCCTCCACGAACGCGGGCTCCGCGTCCAGCCGCTCGTGCACGAACGCCTTCACCGCGGATGCGGACAGCGCCTGCGGGCGCAGCACGCGGGTCGCAGGCGCGGTCGCCAGCCCGTCGATCAGCGCCTGCTCCGCGCCGGGCTCGGCGGGGCGCGCGCCGATCGCGAGCAGCACCGGGAGGTCCTCCACCCGCCGCGCGAGCGCGTCCAGGAAACGCAGGCTCGGCGCGTCCGCCCAGTGCGCGTCGTCCACCACGATCAGTAGCGGCTGCTCGGAGGCGAGGTTCGCGGCCAGCCAGTAGAGCCCGTACAGGGTGCTGTGCGCGGGGTCCTGCGCCTCCTGCGTGTGCGCGCTGGCGAAGACGGGCTCGGCCAGCCGCGCGGCGCCGGCGAACAGCCGCTCGCGGCGCGTCTCGTCCGCGCCGTGCAGCTCGGCGTCGAACAGCTGGCGCACGATCCCGAACGCGAAGTCGCGCTCCAGTGGGCCGCCGGTCGCGGTCAGCACGCGGAAGCCCTGCTCGCCGCCCTCGCCGCGCAGGACACGCAGAAGCGCCGTCTTGCCCTGGCCCGCGGGCGCCTCCAGCACCGCGACCGACCCGGAGGCGGCGCGGGCAGCGCCGAGCTGCGCGGAGAGCCCGGCCAACTCGGCCCCGCGCTCGAGCAGCGTGTTGGGGCCCGCGTCGATCACTGCCCACTGATTGTGTCAGCGGGTCGCGCGCCACCGAACGGGTGACGCAGAATCACCGTTCGGCGCATGAAGGCATCGTGAGAGGCCTGTAGCGTCGGGGGCCGTCATCAACGTCCGGGAGGGGAAGTGCCATGAAGCGCTTGCTGGGGTTGGTCGTCGCGTTGAGCCTGCTGCCTGTGGGCACCGCGGCCGCGACAGGTGGGCGATCGGACATGCGGATCGTGGACAACCGCCTGTTCACGGTCGTCGACGGCCCGGGGTTCGTGGTCGGGCTCACGCAGTTCGGTCTGTACACGCACATCGACGACCGCCGCTTCGGCATCCCGTCGGCCGGTTACGACATCGTCCGCGACGAGCAGACCCTGCCGACGACGGTGCCCGCGATCCAGTGCGACAACGGCACCTACACCCTCGCGGCCCCGGCCGCGTTCAAGCGCGTGATCCGCAACTCCGCGCCCGGCCCGCGCCCGGCGCCGTACCCCGCTGCGTTCGGCTTCCCGTTCATCTTCACGTTCGTCGGCACGCTCGACGCGGAAGTGGTCAACCAGAACGGCGAGCGCTTCCGGCTGCTGATGTCCGACCTCGCGCACGAGGAGCTGGACCCGGGCCGGTCGTTCACCTCGACCAACCCGATCCACGCCTACATCGTCGACGCGCGCGGCCGCGTGCGCGACCGTGCTTCGCTCGTCGGGCGCGTGAGCGTGGACCTGCGCACCGGCCAGGCCAAGCACAACATCGTCGACGAGGGCACCTGCCACCAGACGGCGACGCGCTTCGGCCAGCCGGGCGTGACCGTCTTCGGTCCGTTCTTCGTGCTCCCGTTCCCGACGACGGTGATCCGCCGCTAGCCGTCGCAAGCCCGACCGAGACCAGCCGCGCTGCGGTCGAGCCGGACGAGCGCGACCGCCGCGCCGAGCCCGGCGAAGACCGCGGCGCCGAGCACGCTGCGGTGGAACGCGTCGGTGCCGTCGACCGCCGCGCCCAGCGCGATCGAGACCAGCAGCGCGAGCCCGAGCGAACCGCCGAGCTCGCGCGCGGTCTCCACCGCCCCGCCCGCCAGCCCGGCCTCGTCCCCGCGGACGCCCGCGAGCGCGGCGAGCGGCGCGGCCATCTCCGCCAAGCCGAGCCCGAGCCCGACCACCACGAAGCTCGGCGCGAGATCGGTCACGTAGGACGCCTGCTCGGGCACGCGTGCGAGCAGCAGCATCCCGGCGCCCATGATCGCCAGCCCGAGCGCGATCGTCCGCGCCGCGCCGATCCGGTTCACGCAGCGCGGCGCGACCGCGGCGGAGACGCCGAGCGACAGGAACGCGATCGGCAGCGTGGCCGCTCCCGAGGCGAGTGGCGACCAGCCCTGCACCTGCTGCTGAAACAGCGTGAGCTGGTAGATCAGCCCCAGGAAACTCGCCCACAGCAGGCCCGTGCTGACGTTCGCCCACACCAACGCCGGCCGCCGCAGCGTCGCGAGCGGGACCAGCGGGGCGGCGGCACGGCCCTCGTGCCCCACGAACCCGGCGAGCAGCGCGACCCCGCCCAGCAGCGGCGCCAGCGACGCCCACGCCAGCCATCCGTGCTCGATCGTCTGGTGCACGCCGAAGGCCACGGCCATCATCCCGAGCGTGAGCGCGAACGCGCCGCCGACGTCGGTGCGCGCCCGCTGCGCCCGCGCCTGGCCGTCCGGGAGCCGCGCCACCAGCGCGAGCAGGACGACCCCGATCGGCACGTTGAGAAAGAACGCCCACGGCCACCCGGGGCCCTGAACGAGCAAGCCGCCGAGCACGGAGCTGAACGCGGCCGCCGACCCGCCGGCCGCGCCGAAGATCCCCATCGCCCGGTTGCGCTCGGGTCCTTCCGCGAACGTGTGGGAGATGATCGCGAGCGCGTTCGGCGCGGCCAGCGCGGCGCCGAGGCCCTGGGCGGCGCGCGCGGCGATCAGCGCCTCGAGCGTTCCCGCCAGGCCGCCGACGAGCGAAGCGGCGGCCAGGACCGCGACGCCGGCCATGAGCACGCGGCGGTGGCCCGCCAGGTCGCCCAGCCGGCCGCCGAGCAGCAGGAAGCCGGCGACGAAGATCCCGTAGATCACCACCACCCACTGCAGGTCGGCCGGGTCGGCGCGCAGGTCGGACTGGATCGACGGCAGCGCCGTGTTGACGATGGCGAGATCGATCACCGTCATCACCACCACGCCGCACATCAGCGCGAGGATTCGGTTGGAGCTCATACCGGGACCGACCGGGCCGGGCCCGGACGTTCATCGCACGGTCGGCGGCAACCCGAAGCGCGGGAAGTGCTCGGCGCCGATGAACGCCGTCACGGCGGCGATCCGGTCCTCGCGCACGTCCAGCACGTCGATCACGTGCGCGGTGAACGCGCCCTCGGCCTCCCAGTAGCAGGCCACGGCCAGCTGCCCGTTCGCGCGCACCGGCACGTGGCGCCAGCGATGCCGGAACGGCCCTTCGAGCAGGAACGCGGTGATCGAGTCGTGCCCCTCGTACCAGGACGGCAGCGGCGGCATCGACCACGTCGCGTCCTCGGTCAGCAGCGCGAGCAGCCCGTCCACGTCGGCGTCGGCCAGCGCGCGCGTGTAGCGCTCCACCAGCTCACGCTGGCCCTGCTCGCCGAGGGCCTGCAGCGTGGCCTGCTGGCTGATCGGCGGCAGGCGCTCCTCGACCAGGGCCCGCGCGCGCTGCAGGGCCGAGTTCACGGACGCGCGCGTCGTCTCCATCGCGTCTGCGATCTCCTGCGCGGAGAAGCCGAGCACGTCGAACATCAGGAGCGCGGCGCGCTGGTTGGGCGGCAGGTGCTGGACGGCGGCCACGAACGCCAGCTCGACGGTCTCGGCGACCGCCGCCCGCTCGTCCGGCGCGTCCGCGAACGGCTCCAGCCACAGCACTTCGTGCCTCGCCTCCTCGTACGGCGTCGCCTCGGTCGAGGCGGGGGAGACCTCGACCGGCAGCACCCGCCGCTCCTTGCGGTCGAGCTCGTTCAGGCACGCGTTGGTCGCGATCGTGTGCAGCCAGGTGCGTAGGGAGGAGCGGCCCTCGAAGCGCTCGCGCCCGCGCCAGGCGCGCAGGCTCACCTCCTGCAGCACGTCCTCGGCGTCGTGCGGGGAGCCGAGCATGCGGTAGCAGTGGGCGCGCAGCTCGGAGCGGAACGGACCGAGCGGATCGTCTTCGCGCACACGGGGAACTCTAGGCCGTCCCGCCCGGTCGGCAGTGAGGGTTTCTCGCGGGGACGGGGTTCTAGTAGGTTCGCTCAACCGCCATGGGCAACTAAGGAGGGGCGGATGAGAGGGTTGGGGAGAGCAGCCGTCGTGTCGGGCGCACTGCTTCTGCTACCGGCGAGCGCTTCGGCGACACCACCGTCCGAGGCGGCAGCGCCGCTTCCGGAGGGCGCCGTGGTCTCGTCGAACCTCGAGTACGTCGGGCGCTCGCCCGAGGCTCGGGGCATCACCGAGGGCAAGTTCGACACGGTCCGGGGCAAGGACATCCTCGTCATCACCGGCCGGTTCGGGTTCAAGACGTACGACGTCGAGGACCCCGCGAAGCCGAAGCTGCTGGACGAGTTCCTCCCGCCGGAGCTGGCGGCGAACGGTTACTGGCAGAACGAGGACATGGAGCTCGACACCAAGCGCAAGCTGATCATCGGCGCGCTCGATCCTCGCCACACCGAGATCGACCAGTCGCAGTGCCCGGCCGGTGGCGGCGTCGCGCTCGCGGGCTGCAAGTCCGGCTTCTACGTCATCTCGTACGCGAACCCGGCGGAGATGCGGCAGATCGGCGACTTCGTCGAGCTGCCCTCGGGGCACACGTCGAGCTGCATCCAGGGCTGCAAGTACATCTGGACCGGCGGCCCGGCCCGCAGCACGCCGCCGGCGCGTCTGCCGTCGGGTGAGATCCGCCCGCGCGTCGTGAACCCCGAGCAGGCGTGGCTCGGGCCGATCCTCGGCCCGCTCGACCCCACGCCGTGGAACTACACGCGTGACGTGGGCGACGGCCGGCCGATCTGGGTCACCGACCTCACGAACCCGTACAGGCCCGAGGTCTCCGACCAGCCGGTCGACATCTGGCGCAACGACGGCTACACGGACTACTCCCACGACGTCGACGAAGACGACGAGGGCATCGCCTGGGTGAGCGGACGCGGCGGCATCCGCGGCTACGCGACCTCCGGCTACCACCGTGACCCATACACGAACCAGTACCGCAGGGCCACGCCGTTCGAGCCCGTGCTCGTGGGCGGCGGCGGCGTCGCCGGCACGGCACAGCCCGTGATGCTCATGCACAACTCCGGCCGCCCGACCGACGGTTCGGTGCGGGCCGCCGGCGTCAAGCGCGGCAACGTCCTCGTCGGCACCGAGGAGGACTTCACGCAGCCGTGCCAGAACAGCGGCAAGATCGTCCTGTCGGACCTGACCGACTCCTGGGGCGGCGAGGGCGCGCAGCAGTCCCGGCTGGACAAGCCGTACCGGATGAAGGCGCTGGACACGTTCCATCCGTTCATCGACTCGCCGGAGACGTCGACGGGCCCGACCGGGTGCTCGGCGCACTACTTCGAGATCGAGGGCCCGCTGCTCGGCGCTGGCTGGTACGCCCAGGGCACGCGCCTCATCGACATCTCCGACGCGCGTGACGTGCGCCAGGTCGGCTACTTCCGCGTCGCGTCCACGACGGCGAACGAAAGCTCGAACACGTGGGATATCGCGTTCCGTAGCGACCGCCGCAAGGGCGACCTCGTGTACGTGTTCGACATGAATCGCGGTGTCGAGGTCCTGCGCCTCAAGAAGGGCGGCGCGTACGCAGCCGCGTCGATGAAGAAGGTCACCGCTCCGAACCTGCCGAGCAACGCGGCGTCGCCGGAGCCCGTCTCGTCGCTGGCGGTCGACGGCACGGGCCTCGTCTGCCCGCTGTTCGAGTACTAGGCGAGCTCCGTCTTGGGTACCGGCGCCCGCTCGGGGCGCCGGTGCTCATCGTTCGACGCGCAGGTAGTCCGTGACCAGGCTGGCCGCGCGGTGCTTGCGGTAGACGCCGTCGCCGCCCCGGCGCGAGTCCGACACGGCGCCCGATGCGCCGGTGTTGCCCTCGATCGTCTCGATCGTGTTCGCGTCCACGCGGCGCACGAACAGGCCGACGTGGTCGAAGCTGAAGCGCACGAGATCGCCGCGTTCCGGGTCGGGCGTCTGGTGCACGTCCGGGTCCAGTCCGAGCTGGCGGACGGACGCCCACACGCGGTCCACGCCCTGCGAGCCCGCGTTGCGGTAGCAGTAGGCGACGAAGTCCCCGCACCACGGCTCCGGCCCGGCGCCGCCGTTGGCGACGATGATCTTCGACACCATCGGGCCGGCGTTGTTGCCGCCGATCTCCATCACGCCGACGAGCCCTTCGGCGACCTTGTACGCGCGCTCGCGCAGGTTGCCGAAGTGGACGTCCCGGCGCGCCCGGGCGCGCTCACGCTGCTGAGCGTTGCGCACCTTCGGGTCGGCGACGATCTCCTGCACGCCGACGGTGATCAGGCCGCCCCGGACCTTCTCGACCGTGCCGTCCAGCGCGCCCAGGAACCAGGCCGCGTAGGCCGTCTGCTCGAGCGTGATCGGTCCGAGCTCACCGTCGACCTCGATCGGCGTGTCGCGGTGGGCGCGCAGGCGGGCGTTCAGGTGTTCCTGGTGGAGGCGGACCGCCTCGCCTGTGTCGCCGGTGCGCAGCTCGTGCATGGCGGCGATGGTGCGCCTGGCCGCCCGGACGGGTCAAGTCCAGGGTCAGCTATGCCTGACCGCTGCAGAGTCCCCGGGTTTCGGTGTGTTCGCGGCCTGACAATTCGCGTCAGTCGAGCGCGCGCGGGTCCGGCGGGCCGGACGGGGCTGGGCGGGTGGTGCGCATGTCGCGGTGCACCGTCATCTCCGACGGGCGCGCGAGCAGCTCGAACAGCGCCTGCTGGTAGGCCTTGAACGCGGTGGAGCGCTGGTGCGCGGCCCACGCCTCCTCGTCTGCCCATTCCTGCACGTGCAGGTACTCGTCGGGGTCGTCGAGCGTGGCGGCGAAACGGTAGGCGCGGCAGCCGGGTTCGGCCGCCACCGCGGCCTCGGTGGTGCGCATGAGGGCGCGTAGGTCGTCGCGGCGGCCGGCGATGCCGTGGATGCGGGTGATGGCGAGGACGGGCTCGGGCACGCCGGAAGTCTCTCAATCCGGCCTGACATCCACGTCGTCGAAGGCGAGCTCGCCGTCGAAGATGAACAGGTACCCGCCGCCCGCGCCGGGTTCGGCGCGGCGTCGGTCGCCGTCGTGCTCGGCGACCACGACCCGCGTGCCCGGGCGCACGCGGCCGAAGACGATCGAGCGGCCCTGCGAGCGCAGGATGTCGATCGTGAGCTTCTGCTGGCTCAGATCGCCGCAGGACCCCGCGTAGTCGCCGACGTACGGCCGGAACGCGTTGCCCTCGATGCGTCCGAGCTGCGTGCCGCGCACGGCGCCCGCGATCGAGCATTCGAGCCCGTCCTTGCCGGTGTAGACGCCGACGCCCCAGGCCACGTTGCGCTCGCGGTCGAACTGCTGGGCGACCAGGGTCGGGCCGCCGTCGGGCTGATAGCGCGGGACCGCGGGCGACGGGTCGTTGAGCGGTTCGCCGACGCCGATCAGCCGCGCCGCACCCGCGACCGCTCCCGCCCCGAGCACGGCCGTGACTGCGAGCGCCGCGATGCCACGGCGCCGCCGGCGCCGGCGCGCGCGGACCGCCCGTTCCTCGCCGTGCAGGCGTACCGCGGCCGCGACGAGCTCCTCGCCGAGCTGCTCGTGCGCGCGCCGCGCCGGGTCGCTCATGCCGCGTCCTTCACGAGCGCCGCCTCGCCGACCGCGCGCGCCAGCGCCCGCAGCCCGCGCGATACGCGTGCCCTGGCCGTGGGTTCGCTGACGCCGAGCGTCTCGGCCATCTCCAGGTAGGACTGGTCGTCGAGCACGCGCAGCTCGATCGCCTGACGCTGATCGCTGGGGAGGGCGGCGAACGCGCGCGAGAGCGGCAGGTCCAGCGCGCTCAGCCCGGCCAGCGACTCGATCCGCTCGAACTCGGTGCTGCTGAGGGCCGGGACCGTGATCGCGAGCCGTTCCACCGCGGCGCGCTCGACCTTGCCCGAGCGCCAGAAGTGGGAGAGCTCCGAGCGCGCGATCGCGAACAGCCAGCCCTGCTCCTGCTCGGCGTTGTGGCCGCGGAACTGGTCCTGGCGCTCGAGCGCTTTCGCGAACGTCTCCGACAGCAGGTCGAAGGCCGTGTCCGGGTCCAGGACCCGGCGCACGAGGTAGCTCAGCACCCGCTCGGAGTAGGCGGCGTAGAACGCGGCGAACTCCCGCGGGTCCTCGCGCGCGCGCACCAGCAGGCTGGTCGACCGACCGGAGAGACGAAGACGATGGGGCCGCACCTTCGAGGCCGAGCCTACCCGGTCACAAAACCCTGAGCCACGGGCTCGTTACGCCTCGCCGGAGCGCGCACCGGTCCATTCAACTGAAAGGACACACCATGGACCGACGCGTTCGTCGCGGGCTCGTGCTCGCGCTCGTCTGCGCCCTGTTCGGAGCCGGAGCCGCGCCTGCCCGTGCGCAGGTGCTCACGGATCTGACCGACTGGAATCTGACCGAGTCCGTCAGCGCCTGGGGCGGCGGCACGCAGTTCCACATCAGCCAGTCCGGCGACGGCTGGGCCGCGTTCCGCTGGCTCGACAGCCCGGCCAAGACCACGGTCATCTCGGGCAACACCTGCATGGACCTCTACTACCTCGGCGGCGGCTCGATCGCGGCCGGGAACACGTCCTACCTGAACCTGTTCTCCGGCAGCCCGGGCGCCTGCTTCGTCCTGCGCGGCCGGACCGCGATCGGCTCGGGCGCGATGTACAACCACGACGGGAGGCTGAAGCGATGAAGCGCTTCATCGGCGCGGCGCTGGTCGCCGCTCTCACCGCCGGCACCGTCGCCGCGGCCACCGGGCACGGCGCCGGCGCGAGCGGCGACGCCCTTACGCTCGCGAGCACGCTCGCGAGCGCCCCGGCCCGGATCGTCTCGGAGCCGGTGCCCGCCGAGCGGGCCCGTCTGGTCGCCGATGCGCACGCCGCGGCGGTCCCGCTCCCCGCGGGCGGGACGTTCAGCGGCATCCGCTGGGAGCAGGCCGGTGGCCAGTTCGGGCGCGCGGAGATCGCCGCGGTGCTCGAGTACAACGCCGTCTGCCAGTGGCTGCGTGCCCGGCGCGACGGACGCGAGGTCGGCGTCGCCGAGCGTGTGCTCGCCACGGTCCCGTCGTGGCCGGCCTGGCGCGGCACCGAGGAGGGCGGCGTACTGAAGGAGATCGTCGGCGGCGGTCCGCTGCTCGACGGCGTGCTGGCCGACTGCGACGCCGCGCGGGCGCGCGAGGTGGAGTACGCCTCGTCCCGCGGGCTGCCACCGACCCGGTAGCGCACGTGCAGGGCCCGCCGCTGCCCGGTGTGGCGGCGGGCTCTTGGTGCGGCGCTACGGCGTGTCCGAGGACAGCGTCACGAGCAGCACCTTGCGGTAGTTGCCCGAGGCCTTCTTCTCGATCTCCTGCCGGAGATTGACGGTGGCCTGCGCACGGGCGACCGCGGTGTTCCAGCGCGAGAGCTGCGGCTCGACCGGCGTGCTGAGCGGCGCGAACGGCGACTTGCCGACGCGCGCCTCGAGCGGCAGCGGCAGCAGCTTCCGGCCGGCGGCCAGGCGCCCCTTCTTCGACCCGCTGGCGACCTCACCGTCGGCGAGCGAGAGGCGCGCCGCGGCGTCCGACGTGGTCACCGCGACCCGGAAGGACGTCGAGTACGTCCGCGCCTTCGGGAACGTCGTGAAGCTGGCCGACTTCGGCTGCGTGATGATCAGCTCGAGCACGCTCGGGACGTTGGCCTCGATCCCCGTGCTGCCGTCGGTCTGGGCCAGCGCCGGCGCGGGCGCGATGAGCGCGATGACCGCCGTGGCGGGGACAAGCGAACGCAGCGTCTTCACGACACCGAACATAGCTCGTGATGGTGCGGCGCGACGCCGGAGGGCGATCCGGCCGTGCGAAGTCACCGCGCGAACCCGACCCAGAAACCGGTGCCAGTTAGGTTCGCGGTGTGGAACGCGTCCGTGCATCGGAGGTCGCCGCGGACCTCGAGCCGACCCGACGGCCTGCGGACCCGCCGCCCGACACGCGGCGCGAGCAGCTGAGCCCGGAGGCGATGCTCGCGCTCCAGCAGAGCGCCGGCAACCAGGCCGCGGTTGCCCGCCTCCGCGCCGACCGCGCCCAGATCAGCCGCAACGGCAATCACCACAACAAGTGGGACCAGAAGCGGTCCGATCGCACCGGCCGCCCGCACAAGGCCAAGTGGCTGCGCGAGCAGGACGCGATCAAGGCGCGCGAGAAGAAGGAACGCAACGCCAAGGTCAGGGCCGTCCGGCGCTTCATGGAGCGCCAGGTCGCTCCGTGGGCCACCCAGGCGCGCATCGGCCAGCTGATCAACACCAACTTCGAGGAGATGAAGGCCGACGACAGCCTCAAGGGCGACGCCAAGACGCTCCAGCCGTCACAGCACCGGAGCGCGGACTCGACCGACCCCCAGATCGCGCCCGGCGACACCCAATTCCTCGCGCCCAACAAGAGCGGCGACACCGCCATCCACCGCGGCATCGTCGGCATCGAGATGGTCGAAGGCGTCCCGCACGTCCGCGTCTACAGCGCCCTCTGGGCCGAGGCCCGGCCCGACAAGACGGGCAAGATCACCCACAAGGACGTCCACCAGGACCCGGAGACCGGCGCCATCGCCATCCACACCGGCCGCGACCAGGGCGAGGACAAGGACGCCTCCAAGGCCGAGGCCGCCAGCAAGCACCCGATCATGTGGCTGTCCGCCGAGCCGCTGCGCCAGCTCAAGTGGTTCTACAAGTACCCGATCGAGAAGTTCGCGCGCGGCGCCAAGCCCGTCGTCCGCTCCTTCCTGGTGCCCAACGAGCTCTGGCTCGAGATCTCCGGCGCCGCCGTCAGCGAGGACGAGGCGACCGAGAAGGGCAACGAGGACAAGCCGTTCAACGTCGACACGGCCTACGGCTCCAACCAGTTCGGCGTCCGCGGGCCGTTGTTGGACAAGCTCCGGAGTCTTGCGGCCAAGAACAGCCTGGTCTCCTACGTCGGCGACATGAGCCACTCCAAGCCCGAGTTCGGCGGCAACATCCAGCACGTCGACGCGCTCCACCAGCAGCTCGGCGCCCCGACGAACACGCCGCCGAAGCTCAAGCCGCTCCACAGCCAGCAGGGGTCCGCCGGCAACCCGATCTGGGCTACGGCGCCGATCTGGGTCGACCCCGACATGGGCAAGTTCGCGCGCACGGCGTCCCACGGGACGTTCGCCGACGCGCTGTCCATTCACTACGCGACGTGGGTGGGGAAGGACGCGCTGCTCCCGGATGCGTACTCGAAGGTGCCTAAGCCGCGGCGGCAGGACATGCTCCGGGAGTTCTTGACCAAGAACGGGCACGAGTTGCCGGAGGACTACGCGCTGCCTTAGGGCAGGCAGTCGATCGTTGGTCACGGTCCGGTCGCCCGCTTTAGTTCGACCTGCGACGTCTATTGACCACTTTGCGATGCCGAAGGGGTCCGGTCCGCGTGCTGACAGGCTGGATTGAGGCCAATCGCGAGGCCCCGCTGCACCGTGGGCACGCCTGGCGAGCGAGAGCGGGCGGTTGGTAGACCAGCCGGCATGTGAATGGAACGGCTGAACGCCGAGAGGAGCCACACGTGGCCGCTTCGCTCTATCTCAACCAGACCCCGCCGAACCCGTGGTGGCTCTCACCGGCGCTGTCGGTCGTGAAGGTGGGCCTCACGAACCTGGACGGGGGCACGCCGCTCCTGGACGTGGTCCCGAGTGCCACGGTCTCGCAGCACGCCCGCGGGGAGGCCGGCAACGACGGCACCACCGACGCCACCGATGTGCATGTGCAGCTGTGGGCGCACGTCTTCGCCACCGCGGCCAGCCCGAGCCTCTGGCTTGCGTCGCTGGGCGGCATCGCCGGGGTCTCGATCCCGGCGGGCACGGGGGCGACGATCGAGGACGGGCAGGAGCAGCCGTTCGACGAGCCGTGGGACGCGGGCTCCGGGCTCACGACCGCGGAGCTCGGGCCGTTGCTGAACGACGACGGGCAGTTGCACTGCTGCATGTTCGGCAACGTCTACTCGCCCACCGACGGGCAGGTCGTGACCGACCCGACGACGCTGCAACCCGCGACCAATCGCCACCACGCGCAGCGCAACATGACGATCTCGCCGCTCAACACTCCCGCGGTCCTGAACTTCATGCTCTTCGCCGGCAACCCCGATCCCGAGCGCGAGCAGGACGCCCGGCTGGAGGTCGCCGAGATCACGCCGCGCAAGCTCCCGAACTGGCAGCTCGCCGAGCTCGACCGGCTCGGCCCGTGGATCCGCCGCACCCGCAGGACGCCGGACGGCGGCCTGCCCGGGATCGAGTTCGTCATCGACGGCAAGCCGCAGCCCGTGCGCACCGCGCGCCGCCCGCTGCGGGACCTCGCGATCGCTGTCGACGACGCCGGCGAGGGCCGCGCCGTCAAGCTCGAGCTCGGCGTCGAGGAGGCGCGCAGGCTCCACATCTGCGCCGAGCTCCCGGACCAGGAGTTCGTGCTGCGGATGTTCGACGTCACCCAGTTCGCGGGCGACCGGCAGGTCGGCGGCGTGCGCGTGATGGCGCTGGCGGTGCCCGAGGAGCTGCTCAAGAAGCGAGTGAAGCGGGGATGAGCGTCCGCGGCGCGGCGCTGCTCGTGGCGGTCGCGCTGGCGTCGGTCGGCGCGCCGGGGTCCGCGCGGGCGGCGGTCGGGGCCGACAACCACGGTGATGCCCCGGCGCTGACGCTCTCCGCTCCGGGGACCGTCGCCGACACCCTCGGCTACACGACGCAGGCGGCCGAGCCCGTGAGCGGGTCGACCGGGTGCGAGCTCCCCAGCACGTCGATGTCCAGGACCGCCTGGTGGCGGTTCACCGGCACCGGGGTGCCCGTCACGTTGTCCACGCGGGCGTCGACCTTCAACACCGTGCTCGCCGTCTACGACGCCCCCGGCGCGCCGATCGCCGGCAACCGCGTCGCCTGCAACGACGACGAGTCGGTGTCCATCACGACCTCGGCGCTCACCTTCACCGCGGCGCGCGGCAAGCGCTACCTCGTCCAGGTCGGCTCGCGGGGGACGGCGCCGCGCGGCGCAATCGACCTGCGTGCGTCGGCCGCCAGGCCGCCCAACGACGACCGGATCGCGGCGCAACCGCTCTCGCCGGGAACGCCCGCGCTGGTCGACAACACCGGCGCGAGCCAGGAGACCGGCGAGACCACCACGTGCGCGACGGCGTCCTACGCGGCGACCATGTGGTTCACCTTCCGGGCCGGTGCGGTCGGCGACGCCGTCTTCTCGTCGACCGCCGCCTTCGGCGACACGGTCGTCACCGTGTACCGCGAGACCGACGGCGCCCACCTCGGCTGCAACGCCGGCACGACCGCGTCGCTGCCGCTCCGGCTCACGGCGGGCGACTACCTCGTGCAAGTAGGTACCAAGGGCTCTGACGTCGCCGGCCTCGGCACCGGCCCGATCGCGACCACGGCAAGCTTCACCGCCGATCCCGACGTCGACAACGACGGCGACCCCGCCTCGACCGACTGCGACGACCGCAACGCGTCGATCCGCCACGGCATCGTCGACACCCCCGACGACGGTATCGACCAGAACTGCGACGGCGCCGACACCGTCATCCTCGACCGCGACGGCGACGGCGACCCCCGCTCCGGCGACTGCAACGACGCCAACCCGGCGATCCGCCGCGGTGCGGGCGACGCCCCCGACGACGGCGTCGACCAGAACTGCGACGGCGCCGACGCCGTCAACCTCGACCGCGACGCCGACGGCGAGAGCCGGCCGGGCGACTGCAACGACGGCAACCCAGCGATCCGCCACGGAGCCCGCGACATCCCCGGCAACGCCGTCGACGAGGACTGCAGCGGCAGCCCCGCTCCCTACCCGCGCGTGGACTCGGCCGTCCGTATCTCCTGGCGCTTCAGCCCGTTCCGGATCGCGACGCTGACCATCGTCCGCGCCGTGCCCGGCAGCCGCGTGGAGATCCGCTGCCGCGGCGGCGGCTGCCCGTTCAAACGCGAGACCGTGACCGTCCGCAAGGCCGCCGCCGAGCGGTCCGTGTTGAGCCGCAAGCTCAAGCGCGCGCGCCTGCAGCGCAAAGCGGTCCTCGAGATCCGGATCACGCTGGACGGCCACGTCGGCTTCATGCGCCGTGCGACCGTGAGGACGATGACCAAGGATCCCAAGCTGGCGGAGTTCTGCCTCCCGCCGGGCGCCGCCAGGCCGGCACGATGTGACGTCGCTGGGCGGGCCGGCTCGTGATCGTCGATCTCGCCTCCGCGATGCAGTGGGAGCGAGTTGGACTCTCCCCGGAGGCACGGTCGCCGGTTCTCAGGTCCTGCCCGCGGTGCTGCCGAAGCAGCGCGGCGGGCGAGCACTCACTGCAACTTCTGAAACGGACCGGCTCGTCGATTCCGCTCATGGACGCAGCCGTCGTTCTACGGCTGGTTGCGCTATTGGCGATGCCGGCCGTCGGACACGAGACGTGAGACGCTGACGACGGCTGCTGCCGCGTCGGCCGGAACGCACTCCGTCCGATGTCGACCTACCACGCCTCGCGGATCCAGACTCGCGCTGGAGAATTCGGCGCGACACGCGGATTATGATTGGAGGGCAATTCGGCTCTCCACCTCAAAGCCGGCCGGATGGGGACACCGAAGGGGACACAATCGAGTCACTTGCGCAGCTCGCAGGAGCTATTCACATGCTGCTGCGAGATCGGCCAAGAGTCCGTTTGCTTGTTCAGCTTGGCCTTTGACGCGGATCTCCTCGGCGTAGCGACGCACCGTGCTTGAAACGTCGGAGCAACGAGCCTCTCCAGTCGCGATCGCTTCGAGTTCGATCCGCGCCGCGAGATCTAAGCTCACCACTTCGCGATCGTCAGCCAGCGCGGCTTGGATCGCTTGACGAGCCTGAGCCAGTTCGCCTTCTTTCAGGAGGATCTTCGCCTCCATGTTCAAGAGAACGGCAGTGCGAGCGTTCGGAGCGCGTCGGGCAGCGGCCAGGTAGCGGCGAGCCGTTTCTGGTTCGCGCTCATCGGCCGCCAAGCTCGCCAAGGAAACGAGAGACTCGACATAATCAGGCTCCAGCGCTAGGCACCGTTCATACTCGGCCTTTGCCGTCTGACGATCTCCGAGTGCCTCAGCAATCCGCCCTAGACGATGGTGAAACCCGACGTTTTGAGGGTCGCGTCGGATCGCCTGCGAAATAACCCGTCGTGCCTCTTCAAACTCCTCGAAGTGCTCGAGAACCTGGCTGTACTGGAACGCTAGCCACGGGTCAGGGTCGCGTGCCTGGCGTTCCATGGCGGCTTCTAGGGCTCCCCGTGCTCCGAACCAGTCGCCGATCCGCATGCGGGCCTGCCCCAAATCTCGCAGCACTGACGGCTGCCCGCGTCTCAGCTCATTCGACCGTTCGTAGAACGAGATCGCGCTCGCGAATTCGCGCGCGATGAACTCCACGCGGCCTCGGATTCGCCACGCGTGATGGTCGTTTGGCGACCTCTCGAGGATCGAATCAACGAGAGTCCGGGCCTCGGGCAGCTCTCCTAGATAGGCGAGAGTGCGGGCCAGATACAACTTCGCGGAGCGGTTGTCGTCTGTCGACTCGATCACCAGTTCCAGGTACCGGCGCGCGTCCGCATACCGGCGTTGGTTGTAGAGCTCGACAGCGGTTTCGTAGAGCGTCCCGTACAGGTTCTGTCTGAGTGCGATCGCGGCTGCAAGCTGGCCCGACCAGCAAAGCAGCCGGTACGTCACTAGCAGTGAGTCAACGTAGGTCGCGGAGCCTGGTTCCGCTGCCGCGAGCTGAGCGCGCGAGCGCTCGGCGAGATCCGCGGTTTCCTCAATGAACGAGTCGCTCCGCCGGAATCCTCGCATGTAGAAGTCCCTGACGAGAGGGTGCAGTCGCATATACCCGGCGTCATGGACCTCGATCACGGAGTAAGCAGAGCCCTCCTCGATCGCTCGCTGCAGCGACTCATCGTCGATAGACAGGTGTCCGGCATACTCTTGCGCCGGCAAAGGGCCGTCGACGGCAGCGAGCCTCTCAAGCAGACGCAGGGTGTTTTCCTCGAGATCGAGTTCTCCGACGATGCCAGTGGCAGCGCGGGCGCGAAAGTCCTCCCAGATGGGAACACCCTGCGCCAACTCCGGCGCGACGATCTCCAATGCGAGCGGATGGCCTCCCAGTTCCTCCGTTGCCTGACGAAGGACGTGATCATCCGCTTCCGCGCCCCTTGCGCGGAGCAAACCCACCCCGAAGTTGGCTTCGAGGCCTCGAACTCGATGCAACTCGCTTTCACGCGCCGGAGCGCCTTCAAGGCTCGGTCGTCTCGTCGTGGTGAAGACAGCAAGCTTGCCCGCAGCATCGATTCGGGCGAGTCCGAGTGCCTCGAATACCGCGCGCAAAACTCGGCGTGCCTTTCCATCTTCGTCGAGCCAATGTTGTGCTTCGGTGAAAACCCACACCCCGCCTTCTCGAGCGTAGTCGGTTACCGCAGCTCTGACTCGTTCCTCTGCTTGTTGCTCCGTGAGATCGTCTCCCGGTGCTGGTGTGCCCACTTGCGCGCTGATCAGCAGGTCGAGTTCGACGAATCCGGTCCCGGCGCGCAATTCGACGGTTCGCGTTCTCGTTCCGTCCACCACGATCCGCGATAGAGCCTCTCGAACGAGTGCTCGCTTTCCGACACCGTTGATGCCGTGAAGCCAGATCATTCCGTGGCTTGGGCTGTAGAGGGCTGATTCGATCGCCCCGATCTCGGCGTTGCGATTGATGAACGCGCGAAGAGTCGGGACTCGGGGTGGAGCGCCGACAACGAGCTCTGCGGCCTCCTCGGGCGATCCCACACGCCGCGCTTGAAGGAATGGCCGAAAGGGCAGCGGCAGCGGCGTCTCGTCGAGCGTCACGATCCGGATCGCGATGGCGCGGTCCTCGAGATGTCGAATGAACGCCATGTGGAACTCAAAGCGCACCCAGTCCGACGCGGCGGAGTTCTCGCTCCAGAGAAGCACGAAGTCGGTTGCGTTCTCGATCCCGGCAGCGATCTCCTCGAGCAAGATGTCGCCGACGCCGATCTCGTACATATCGATCCACGCGCTATCTGGTAACGCCGCCTGAAGCGCCAGCGCGAAAGGCTTGTCCGCGCTCGAATGCGAAATGAAGTACCGGCGGGACACGGGATCTAGCGGAGCCACGAACGCGTAATGATTGCGCGAGGGGTCGACGTATCGTCCGCCGAAACGCAAGGCCAAGGCTCGCACACCCCTGCACCTACGGTGCTCGGACGCGCCGCCGCGCGCCGCGTCGCTACCAGTCCCATTCCGGCTGCTGCGGCTCAGAGTTGTCGCCGTGCGACAGCGAGACGTGCCACTCGGCCCGTGCCAGAAGCTCGTCGAACGTGAGCACCTCTGGCTGCAGAAGATGACGTCGGTACAGCTCAAACGAGCGGTACTTGTCCGTGTTGACGCCGCCGCTCGGGCCGACCAGCTCGCGGAGGTGCCCGACGATTAAGAACGAGCGGGGCCGCACAAGGAAAGCCTGGTCTCCAGATTCGGCACCGCTCTCGTCCTTCGCGACCAGTCGTTCACCGAGGTCGTTGAGCGCCCGGTCCACGGTCGTTTGCGCTTGTGCGGCGCCGCCGGCCAACTCGGTAGACGGTCCCCAACACGCCGACCTGTACGGCTTCGACTGCAGGAGCGGCGTCTTGTGATGCTTGATCTCGGCAAACACCAAGGAGCTGATCTGCCCGTTGGTCCGGAGCAGCGCGTCCACGCGCTTGCCTGCCGCGTCGAGCCTGAAGCCCGCGACGGTTTGCTCTAGACGCCCGTCATCCCAGGAAGTCAGGAGCTGTCCAGAGAGGCTGATCCCGAGAATCCAGGGATTGTTCTCAAGGAATTTCTGCCAGACGCCCTCGGGCCCACCGCACTCACGGCTAGCCTCCGCGAAAGCGTCGTCATCGTCCAGCAGGTGCCGGAACTCCGAGACCGCGGCTTGCCGATGGGCTAGAGCGAGAACGTCCGAGGCAGAGGCGTCTGTCTCAATCAGGGTTCGTACGCGTTCAGGATCCTGGCTGTAGAGCTGCTCGAGCGCCTCGGAATCCGTGAAGAGCTGGCGGATCAGATCGTCATCGAGACGGACCGTCTTCGACCCGTCCGCAGGTATGTAGTCGAGCGACCTGACGAGCTCGATTAGCCGCGCTGACTGCTCGCGGTTGAGGTTCAAGAGAACATCCATACGCTCCGCGGTTGGGTCCGCCGGAACCTTTTGAATCTGGATCTCGCGGATCTGCCCGGCCTCTCGGGCGACCTGAAGCTTGATCTGCTTCCGACCACCGGGTGTGGTGCTGATCACCATGTCCTCCCAATCGATGCCCGGCGTGTCGCGGTCGAGAGTCGTCGGCAACTCGTCGAAGACCTTCGACACGAATCGAGCTGGCTGGCCGTAGTCCGTTGACGCTCGGAGATCGAGGCGAAACGTCCTACTGACGTAGGTGCGCTCCGGAAGGCGTCCTCGCGCAAACGTGACTTCGTTGGCCGGTGGGTCGTCAAGCAAAGGATTAAGCGAATGAGAACGAGAGCTCGGCTATTGAGCGCTTCGCGATCCTAATCGCAATCCGCCAACTGCTCGCTTGGCTGTCCACAGTCTGCCTGGTTATCGGTCGAAGCGTCGAATTGACGCGCGCGGTGGCCACCGTGTCCTGCTCAGCGGCTTAACAAGTAGAGGCCCTGTGCGAACACTGGGATGCGAACGCTTGCAAGCCGTCGAACCCGCCCCGTGGGTGAAGCCGCAACGCGCCCCACGGTGGGGTTGCCGATGTCACCACGGTGACGTGCGGGGCGGATCGTTTGCCCACAAGCTCCGGTCGGCGGCTTGAGGAGATAGTGCTCTCTATCGGCAAGCTCGCGGCCGACCAGGCCAAGTACTACCTCGACCAAGCCGAGGCGCGCGTTGACGTCGTGCAGAGCGTCGGCGGCGGCATCGAGGACTACTACGTCGGACCGAGCGAGGCGCGGGGTCGATGGATCGGCGTGGCCGCGCACGAGCTCGAGCTCCGGGACGACGTCGGTGCCGACGCGCTGCGGCGGGTGCTGGACGGTCTCGACCCTCGGGACGGCACGGCGTTGCGAACGTCGACGAGCCGCGCAACCGTCGCCGGCTTCGATCTGACGTTCTCGGCGCCGAAGAGCGTCAGCGTCTTGTTTGGCGTTGGAGACGAGCAGACGCGTGCGCGCGTGCGTGAGGCTCACGACCTCGCGGTGCGCGAGGCGGTCGGCCACATGGAGAAGGCGGCTGCCGCCGTCAGGCGCGGGCACGGTGGCGTGATCGTCGAGGAGGCGTCGGGCCTCGTCGCTGCGGCGTTCCGCCACCGGACGTCTCGCGCCGGCGATCCGCAGCTGCACACGCATGTCCTGGTCGCGAACCTCGGCCGCGGGGTGGACGGGCGCTGGTCGGCGCTCGATGGCCGGCGGCTATACGCCGAGGCACGGACCGCCAGCTTCCTCTACCAAGCGGTTCTTCGCGGCGAGCTGACGCGCAGGCTCGGAGTCGAATGGACACCGGTGCGGCGCGGGATCGCCGAGGTGCTCGGCGTGCCGCGTGCAGTGCAGAAGGCTTTCAGTCGTCGGCGAGCGGAGATCGAGGCGGCGTTGGAGGAGCGCGGGACGTCCGGTGCTCGCGCGGCCGAGGCCGCGGCGCTCGCAACCCGCAGAGTCAAGGACCCGCGCGTCAACGCCGACATGCTCGTCGACGAGTGGCGATCTCGCGCTGCCGAGCTCGGCTTCGGGCGACAGGAGATCGAGCGGATCGTTGGTCGCGCGCGCGAGCGACGGGTCGGTGAAGAGGACTGGGCGCGCGCCGAGCGGCACCTGGCCGGGCCGAATGGGCTGACGCGTCGAACGGCGACGTTCGGGCGTGGGGACGTCCTGCAGCAGCTATGTGAGGCACTGCCGCGCGGCTCACGTGTGGACGCGCAAATGCTGGAGCGCCGCAGTGAGCAGTTCCTGGAGATGCACGCCGTTCCGCTACTTCCGGATGACGAGGCGCGAACGAGCGGCGAGGGGTTTCGGCGGCGCGATGGGCGGCTGATGCCGGCCGGGGCCGAGCGGTTGCGCTACTCGACGCCTGAGCACCTCGCGTTGGAGCGCCGCGTCGTCGAGGACGCGGTGCGCGCTCGCGAGATGGCGGTGGGCGTCGCGAGTGACGTGACCGTCGAGCGAGTGCTGGCCGCGCGGCCGACGCTTTCGAAGGAGCAGCGGCGCGTCATAGAGTCGCTGTGTCTCGATGGACACGGGGTGGCGGTCGTCGCTGGACGAGCGGGGACCGGGAAGACGTTCACGCTCGGCGTGGCGCGCGAAGCGTGGCACGCGGCCGGCCACCCGGTGCTTGGTGTCGCGATCGCTCGGCGAGCAGCCGACGAGCTGCGACAGGGCGCGGGGATCAGCAGCACGAGCATTGCGGCACTGCTTGGCGACCTCGAGAAGAGCGACCGGCTGCCGGAGCGATGCGTGCTGGTGGTCGACGAGGCGGGCATGGTGCCGACACGGGACCTGGCCGCGCTGCTCGAACACGTTCAGCGTGCGTCGGGCAAGCTCGTGCTTGTCGGCGACGATCGCCAGCTGCCGTCCATTGAGGCCGGCGGCGCATTCCGCGGGCTGATCCAGCGGGGATTGGCTGTGGAGCTCGGCGAAAACGTCCGCCAGGTGAACCGGTGGGAGCGCGAGGCGCTCGACCATCTGCGAGCCGGACGCGCCGAGGCCGCTCTCGGGCTCTACGGCGGCCACGGGGCGCTGACGGTCGAGCCGACGGCAGGCGACGCCCGCGAACGGCTCGTGCGCGACTGGATGGGGGCGAGTGGCGACAACGTGATGATCGCGCAGCGGCGCGCCGATGTTGCTGACCTGAACGCGCGCGCTCGCGTGCGGCTGCAGGAGGCAAGGCGAGTTGGTGGCGCCGAGCTGGACCTGGCCGGCGGTGCGTTCGCGGTCGGTGACCGGGTCGTCGTCAAGCGCAACGACCCGCGGCTCGGCGTGACGAACGGCCAGCGTGGGGAGGTGGTGGCGCTCGACGCGGCGAGCGACGCGCTGACGGTTGCATGCGGTGGCCGGCGAGTCGAGCTGGACCGGGAGTTCCTGACCTCGACGACTCGGGACGGAGAGCCGTCGCTGCTCCACGGCTACGCGATGACCGGGCATGTCGCGCAGGGCGCGACGGTCGATCACTGCTTCGTTCTGGCGAGTGAGGGCATGAGCCGTGAGTGGGCCTACGTCGCGCTGAGCCGCGGACGGAAGAGCAACCGGCTGTACGTCGCTGCTCAGCCGGACGACGCTCGCGCGGAGTTCGCGCCGGTCTCTCCAGAGCCGCGCGATCCCGTCGAGCGCCTCGTCGCGGCGCTCAGCGACAGCGAGGCGCCCGTGCTTGCGATCGACAGTAGGCGAACCGAGTCCAGCGAGGTGCGGGTCGCTGCCCAACGGGAGGCGGAAGCCCTGGCCCGAGAGCGTGTTGCGCTGCAACGTCGAGGGCGGCTGTGGTTGCCTGGGCGTCGTCGCGACCTGGACGACGCGCTGGCCAGGGAGGCCGCGGCGAAGGAACGTGCCGAAGCGGCGCGGCGGCGAGAAGCCGAGGCTTGGCACGGAGCGCGCCGTTTTGTGAGCGAGCAGGACCTCGAGGCGCAGCTGGCGCGCCAGCTCGACCGCGTGGCGGAATGCGCGAACGAACGGGTGCTGCAGCGCGAGCAAAGGTTCGGACGGGAGCTCTGACGACGATGCCGAAGACGCCGGCCCGACCGATCCAGCCCGTCCCGCGCTTCACGCTCACGCGTAAGGAAGCGGCCGCGTCGCTCGGAATGAGCCTCAACCACTTTGAGCGCCACGTGCAGCCGGAGCTGAAGGTCGCGCTCTCGGGCCAGCTCGTGCTCATCCCGGTGAGCGAGTTGGAGCGTTGGGTGCAGCGGCACGCTCGCCTCCTGGTCGAGGCGCCGCCGGTTCGCCTCGTCGGGACGGAACGGCCGAGTGGCCGTTGAGTCGTCGAGCTTCACGGTCAATGGCCCTCGGAGCGCCGCAGGTAGGCGTTGAGCCGGTCGGCGGCGTCGTCCTCGCCGGGCTGCGGGAGCAGCTTCACGTATCGGTTGACCATCTGGAGGTCGGCGTGGCCCATGTACTCCATCAGCTCCTTGATCGTGTAGCCGGCCGCCATGAGCAGCGAGGCGTAGGTGTGGCGGCACTCGTGGAGCGTTATCCGGTTGAGGCCCGCGGCGTCCCAGCGAGCCTCGACGCGGCTCGCGATCTTGCCGGACATGACCGAGACGGCCAGGACCTTGCCCTCACGCGGGCGGCCGCGTCGCTTCCACTCGGCTTCGAGGACGTCGCGCAGGTTGCTGCCGATCGGCGGCCGTCGCTGGGTCCCCGCCTCGCTCTTGGAGCGGCGGACGAGTACGCGGCGTGCGATGCCGTCCCCTTCAAGGACGTCGGGCCATTCGAGGCGGTCGATCTCCGACCGGCGCAGGCCGGCGTAGAAGGCGATGGCGTAGGGGACACGGTCCTCGGGCTCCAGGGCGGCAAGCAGTGCAGCGGCCTCGGGCGCGAGGGCGACCCGCAGGCGCGGCTTCTCGTCGTTCGGTGGCAGCTCGACGAGCCGCAGCGGGTTGCGAGACACCAACCGGCGCGAGGGCGCCGACGCCCAGGCGTAGATGTCCGACGCAACAGAGATGTGCTTGGCGATCGTCGAACGGGACAGACCCTTGCGGGCGAGCTTGTCGATCCATCGCTGCCAGTCGATCTCGGAGATCTCGGACGCGTGCATCGGTCCGAAGACCGGCAGCAGGTGGTACTTGAGCGACCGGCCCATGGCGAGGATCGTCGTTTCGGCATACGGCTTGCCCTTCCCGCGCCGCCGGCCGATGCGGCCCTGCTCGACGCCATCGAGCCACTGCGAGGCGAGTTCCTCGAACAGCGGCCCGCGGGCGGCGAGCTCCAGGAGTTGCTCCTTGTTGTCGCGCGCGGCGCTGAGCCACGCGAGCACTTCGGCTCGGTTCTTGACGACAGGGCGCTGCCACTCGGGCTTGCCCGTGAACGGGTTTCGCCGTCGACCGCGCCACGACGGGGTGCAGCGGCAGCGAGCCTTCGGGTCGTCGTACGCCGGGCAGCACTTCGAGTGCGCGACGTAGACGCCCGGCATTCTGGTCTTGCGCCAGTTCGCCATACCCCGACTAGCGCCGAGGCCCCGAAACTGGTCCCCCGGGGAACATGCTGGGGGTCACAAGGGGACCGTGCGAGGGGGTTTGCTGGGGCCCGCTGGGGGCGGGCGGAAGAAACGCCGCGACCGAGAAAGTCCTGCTAGGAGGCCAAATCTGGCCAGAAACGCTGATGCCGGAGGAGGGACTCGAACCCCCGACACGCGGATTATGATTCCGCTGCTCTAACCGACTGAGCTACTCCGGCGGGGAGGCGGAGGAGGGTAGCGCAACGCGCCGCGCCCTACCGTGCGGGCGAGTCGTGAGCGGAGAGAACATTGTCCTCGGCCTGATGTTCGTCTGGTTCCCCTTTGGACCACGGTCATGGCGGCCCGTTACACGAAGAGGTGGGTCAACGGCGAGAAGGTGCCGTTCGACCTGAGGGTCAACGGCGTCTCCCGACGCGAGCGGCCGCTCACGTCGAAGGAGCTGGGCGGCGTGACGATCGCGCTGTGGGTGTTCTCGCTGCTCCTGTGGAGCGGCCTCACCGCGCTGGTGCTGCTGGCTAAGCGCTCAGGCGCTGCGACCGGTGCGGCGGGAAGCGGCCAAACGGTCCAGGGCGTCGTGGCCAACGCACGCCAAGTCGAACGGCTTGCCCGCCTCGATCAAGAAATCCCACAGCTGCGGGCCGTGGTCGGCCGGCAACACGATCTCGAACGAGTCGCGGCCCTCGCGGATGATCAGGCCGGAAGGCGTGAGGTCGACCTCGTTCAAGAGCTCGGACGCGCGCGGGCCGACCAGGCCGATGACGGCGTAGGCGGCGGTGCGGATCTGCGCGGCCACGTCGCCGTAGTGCTCTAACACATCCGAGACCTCGGGCGAGGTCTCGGCTTCGCAGCGCACCAAAGCGCGGTCGGCGCCGATGAAGGACGCCCAGACCAGCGGGCCGAGCTCGGTCAGGGCGGTCTCGATGGCCACCGGGTCGCCGCGGAGCTCGAAGGTGTCGCGGTCGCTGCGGTCGGACATGCCGACGCTCGCCTGGCAGACGGCTTCTTCAGCTGCGGTCGAGCCGAACGAGGCCGGCACTCTGCGTCCGTGGCGCTCGACCACGATCGCGCCGTGGTTGCGGGCCACCGTCTCCAGCGGGCTCACCATCGTCCTTGCGACGATACCTGTCGGCGCGCCGGAACGCGGCAGCGGCGCCCGCGCAGGCGACGAAGCACGCCACGGCGCCCGCCCACAGACCCGCGCGCGGGCCCGCGACCTCGGCCAGCCAGCCGACCAGAGGCGCGCCGATCGGCGTCGACCCCAGGAACACGATCGAGTACAGCGCCATCACGCGCCCGCGCATGCCCGGCTCGACCGCGATCTGCAGCGCGCTGTTCACGCCCGCCGCGAAGGTCACCGACGCGGCGCCCAGCGGCACCAGCGCCAGCACCTGCAGCCACAAGGATGGAGCCAGCGCGGCCAGCGCCAGAAACACGCCGAACAGCCCCGAGGCGACCACGAGCAACCCGCCCGAGACGCGACCTCGCGCCCCCGCCGCCAACGCACCCGCCACCGAGCCGACGCCCATCGACGCCGTCAGCAGCGCATAGGTCGACGCCGAGCCCTGCCAGACGAAGTCGGCCAGCAGCGGCAGCAGGACCTGGAAGTTGAACGAGATCGTCCCGATCAGCGCCATCATCGCCAGCGGAATCAACAACTCGGGGGTCGAGCGCACGTACCGCAGCGCGGACCGTAGCTCGCCGCGCCGACGCTCCGCCGGCTTGGGGGTGTGCAACGCGCGCGCGTCCATGGTCCGCAGCGCCACGAACATCGCCACGAAGGAAAGGGCGTTCACCAAGAAGCACGGCGCGATGCCGACCAGCGCGATGATGATGCCGGCCAAGGCGGGTCCGAGGATTCGAGAGCAGTGGACGACGACCGAGTTCAGCGCCACCGCGTTCAGCACCCGGTCCTTGCCCACAATCTCGACCACGAACGACTGGCGCGCCGGATTGTCCAACGCCAGCACGGACCCGCGCACGAGCACCAGAGCCAGCACCATCCACGGCTCGGCGGCCCCGGTCAACGCCAGCACGAACAGCGTGAGCGCCGGCACGACCATCGACAGCTGCGTCACCGTCAGCAACGTCCGCTTGGACATCCGGTCCGCGAGCAACCCGCCCCACGCGCCGAACAGCAGGATCGGCAGGAACTGCAGCCCGGCCGTCAACCCGACCGACACACCGGACCCCGTCAGCTTCACCATCAGCCACATCTCGCCGACGATCTGCATCCAGTTGCCGGTGATCGAGATCACCTGGCCGGTGAAGTACCGGCGGTAGTTGGGGACCCGTAAAGACGAGAATGTACGTTCAATCGCAGCTGTCACGCGGCGAGCACCCGCTCCAGCACCTCGGCGGCGCGGTCCAGCGCCGCCAGGTCCTCGTCACTGAGCGTCTCCAACTGCCGCGCCAGGTACAGATCCTTGCGCTCGCGCACGGCCTCCAGCAGCGCCTCGCCGGCCGCGGTCGCCGAGACCAGTGAGGAGCGGCGGTCGGCGGGATCGGCGGTGCGCTCGATCAGCGCCCGCTCCTCGAGCAAGGCCAGCACGCGCGTGGCGGTCGGGCGCTGAATCCGCTCGCGCGCAGCGAGCTCGGACGGGGTAAGCGGTCCGTGACAGCTGATCGTCGCCAGCGCCGCGGTCTGGGTCGGCGTGAGATCCCCACCGGCCTCCTGGCGCATGCGCCGGGCGAGCCGTGCGATCACGGGCCGCAGGCGATGGGCGAGGTCGGTGGTGGAGTTGTTTTGCATCGCTAATTAGCCTAGCGAACGATCTGTGCCTGCCAGGATCTCGCACCGCCGTGCTGATCTCCGTCCCGAACGTCTCCGAAGGCCGCGATCAGCGCACCCTGCACCGCATCGCGGAGGCGTTCGAGCCCGTGTACTGGTCCAGCGACGCCGACCACCACCGCGCGGTGTTCACGCTCATCGACGAGCCAGGCCAATTGCATGGACGCGTGCTCGCGGGCGCGCGCGAGACGCTGCAACGGGTCGACCTCACGCACCATCACGGCGTCCACCCGCGCGTGGGGGCGTTGGACGTCGCGCCGATCGTCTATCTCGACCCTGCCGACAAGGGAGCGGCCTGCGCGGAGGCGCTCGTGCTGGCCGACGAGCTCGGCCAGCTCGGCCTGCCCGTCTTCCTCTACGGCGAACTGGGGAACGGCAGGACCCGCGCGCAGTTGAGGCGGCCCGGAGGCTTGAGCGGCGTGGCGCCCGACTTCGGGCCCCACGAGCTGCACCCGACCGCCGGCGCCACCCTCGTCGCCGCGCGCCCCCCGCTCGTCGCCTTCAACGTCGAGATCGACGCCCCACTGGACGTCGCCAAGCGGATCGCGGCCCACATACGGACCGAGCTCGACGTGCGCGCCCTGGGGCTCGCGCTGTCGAGCACGATCCAGGTCTCGACCAACATCGAGGACCACACCCGCACGACCATGGCGCAAGTGGTCGAAGCGGTCCGCGCGCACGCCCGCGTCACGGGCGCGGAGCTCGTCGCGCCCGCCCCGAGAGCGGCCTACGCGAACTTCCCCGAGGACGTCCCGCTCCGCGGCCCGAAACCGCTGGAAGATCATCTAACCTCGTAGGTTCCATGGCCCAGACGAAGCGCAAGAGGCGGACCAAGCACCGCGGCAACGCCGCCGGTTCGATCGAGGTGCGCGGCCGGACGGGCCGCAAGCCGACCGCGGCAGAGAGCAAGCAGTCCCTGCGCGACGAGGCGCGGCAGCGGCGGATGAGCAAGCCGCCGACCTGGAACAGCGCCGCGCTGAAGGCCGGCGCCATGGCGGTCCTGCTGTTCATCCTCACGCAGATCGGGATCCTGGGCGGGGACACGAGCCCGAGCCAGGGCATCATCCTCGCCGCGATGGCGATGCTGATCTACACGCCGCTCGCGTACATGACCGACCGCTGGGTCTACAACAAGAACCTGGCGCGCGCGGCCAAGCAGAAGCGCTGATGGAGGCCCGCTGGCTGACGGTCGGCCCGGTCCAGGAGAACACCTGGATCGCCCGCCAGGACGGCTCGGAGTCCTGCCTGCTGATCGACCCCGGTGATGAGCCGCAGACGCTGCTCAACGCGCTCGAAGAGCTCAACACGACGCCCGCGGCGATCCTCATCACCCACTGCCACTTCGACCACGTGGGTGCGGTCAAGGCCATGGCCGAGGCGACCAAGGCGCCGGTCTACTGCCCCGAGGGCGAGGTCTTCATCCTCGAGAACATCAACGACTTCGTGCGCTTCCCGGGCTTCGGGCCGTTTGAGTCCTATACGCCCGAGCACACCGTCAAGGACGGCGACACGCTCACGCTCGCCGGCTTCACGATCGACGTCATCGGCACGCCCGGCCACAGCCCGGACCATGTGACCTACTCGATCCCGCAGGAGAAGGCGATCTTCTCCGGCGACGTCCTCTTCCAAGGCTCGATCGGCCGCACCGACCTCCCGGGCTGCGACCACGACACCCTCATGCGCTCCATCCAGAAGCTGCTCGACACGCTGCCCGACGACACGGGCGTCCTCCCGGGCCACATGGACCCGACCACGCTCGGCCAAGAGCGCCGATCCAACCCGTTCCTGCGCGAGCTGGTGTGAGCAGGTTCCAGACGCCGCCGGGCACGAGCGACGTGCTCCCGGAGAAAGCCGCCGAGCGCGACCGGCTCGAGCAGACCGCCAAGAAGATCCTCGAGAAGGCCGGCTACGGCCGGATCGAGACGCCGACCTTCGAGTTCACCGAGCTGTTCGCGCGCGGGGTGGGCGAGGCGACGGACGTCGTCCAGAAGGAGATGTTCAACCTCGAGGCCGACAGCGGCACCAGCTACACGCTGCGCCCCGAGGGCACCGCGCCGGTCATGCGCGCCTACATGGAGCACGGCATGCACAAGCTGCCGCAGCCCGTGAAGCTCTGGTACCTCTCGTCCTACTTCCGCAACGAGACGCCGCAGGCGCACCGCTACCGGCAGTTCTCGCAGCTGGGGATCGAGGCCATCGGCTCGCCCGACCCGGCCGTCGATGCCGAGGTGATCCTGCTGCTGGCGGAGATCCTGGAGGCGATCGGCGTCCGCGACGTCACGCTCCTGCTCGCCTCACTCGGCCAGCCGGAATCCCGCGCCGAGTACCGCGAGGAGCTCGTCGCGTACCTGCGCGCGCACGAGGACCAGCTCAGCCGGGAGGTCGTCGACCGCATCGACCTCAACCCGCTGCGCGCGTTCGACAGCAAGGACCCCCGCACGCGCGAGGTGATGGCCAAGGCGCCGCGGCTGATCGATCGCCTCCCGCAGGAGGATCTGGACCACTTCGCCGAGGTGCAGGACCTGCTGCAGGCCGCCCACCTCGCCTACACGGTGGACACGACGCTCGTCCGCGGGCTGGACTACTACACGCGCACGCTGTTCGAGTTCCAGTCCGGCCAGCTCGGCGCCACGCAGAACGCGCTCGGCGGCGGCGGGCGCTACGACGGGCTGGCGCAGGCGCTGGGCGGCCCGCCCACGCCCGGCATCGGCTGGGCGGCCGGGGTGGAGCGGATGCTGTCGGCGTCCACGCAGCCGCCGCCGGTCGAGGCGCCGGTGGACCTGTTCGTCGCCTACCACCCGGAGCACAAGGTCGCGGCGTTCAAGCTCGCGTCGGATGCGCGCCGCGCGGGCCACAGCGCAAGACTCGAACTCGCCGGCCGCAGCGTGAAGGGCCAGCTCAAGCAGGCCTCGCGCGTCCGTCCCCGCTACGTTGCCATCTTCACCGACGAGGGCGTCGAGCTGCGCGATCGCGACGGCGGGGAGGACAAGCTCGTCGCGCCCGAAACCGTCATGCACCACATCCGAGGAACGCTTTGAGACCACCACGCGCCAACCTGTATCGCGACGCCTGGGCCGGAGAGCTCGACGCCGGGCGGGTGGATGAGCACGTGCGCGTGGCGGGCTGGGTGCACCGCCGCCGCGACCACGGCGGCGTGATCTTCATCGACCTGCGCGACCGGTCGGGGATCGTCCAGCTGACGTTCCATCCGGAGTCGCCGGCGTTCCCGCTGGCCGAGCGCCTGCGGCCCGAGCACGTGCTCACCGCGGCCGGCCAGATCGTCCGGCGCGAGGAGCGCAACGTCAACCCGAACCTCAAGACGGGCGAGATCGAGCTCGACGTCAAGGAGGCCGAGCACCTCGCGGAGTCGCTGACGCCGCCGTTCGCGATCGACGAGGACGGCCAGGTGGACGAGATGATCCGCCTGCGCCACCGGATGCTCGACCTGCGGCGCGAGAACATGCGCGACGCGATCGTCCTGCGCCACACTGTCAACCGGTCGATCCGCGACTTCCTCAACGCGAACGACTTCCTCGAGATCGAGACGCCGATCCTCACGCGCTCGACGCCCGAGGGCGCGCGCGACTTCCTCGTCCCGGCGCGCCTGAACCCGGGCGCGTTCTACGCGCTCCCGCAGTCCCCGCAGCTGTTCAAGCAGCTGCTGATGATGAGCGGCTACGAGCGCTATTACCAGATCGCCCGCTGCTTCCGCGACGAGGACCTGCGCGCCGACCGCCAGCCCGAGTTCACGCAGCTCGACCTCGAGATGGGCTTCGTCGAGGAGGAGGACGTCCTCGGCACGATCGAGGGCCTGCTGCAGCGCGTGTTCGAGAACGCCGGCTTCCCGGCCCCGCCGCCCCCGTGGCGCCGGATGCCCTACGACGAGGCGATGCTCAAGTACGGCTCCGACAAGCCGGACCTGCGCTTCGCACTCGAGATCTCGGACCTCGCCGACGCGGTCTCCGGCACCGAGTTCCGCGTCTTCAAGAGCGTGCTCGAGGGCGGCGGCGTCGTGCGCGGCTTCAACGCGGGCCCGCGAGAGGCCTCCCGCAAGATCGCCGACGAGCTGACCGAGGTCGTCAAGCGCTACGGCGCCGGCGGCCTCGTGTGGGCGGTCGTGGAGGAGGGCGGCACGTGGCGCTCGCCGGTCGCCAAGGCGCTCTCCGACGAGGACCGCGCGGCGATCGAGCAGGCGCTGGAGGCCAAGCCGGGCGACCTGCTGCTGATCGTCGCGGACACGCGCACGAACGTCGCCGCGACCGCGCTCGGCGAGCTGCGGCTGGAGATCGCGCGCCGCTACGACCTCATCCCCGAAGGCCGCCACGAGCTGCTGTGGGTGGTCGACTTCCCGATGTTCGAGTGGAACGAGGAGCAGAAGCGCTGGGACGCGCTCCATCACCCGTTCACGGCGCCGACCGGCTCCTTCGAGGACCCGGGCGCGCTGCGCTCGCGCGCGTACGACATCGTGCTCGACGGCTCGGAGATCGGCGGCGGGTCGATCCGTATCAACCGCCCCGAGGTCCAGCAGCAGGTGTTCACCGCGCTCGGCATCTCCGAGGAGGAGGCGGACGCGCGCTTCGGGTTCCTGCTGGACGCGCTCAAGTACGGCGCGCCGCCGCACGGCGGGCTCGCGCTCGGCATCGACCGGATCGTCGCGATCCTCGCGAACCGCGACTCCATCCGCGACGTGATCGCCTTCCCGAAGACGGCGTCCGGCTCGGATCCGCTGACCGGCGCGCCCGCGGGCGTGGACAGCGCGCAGCTGGCCGAAGTGGGCGTCAAGCTCACCGTCCCGCCTCCGGCCTAGACCCCATTCCACTCAACCTCCGATGGGGAGGTGCCGATGTGTGTGGATGTGAGCCAGATCTCCATGCCCATGCGCATCCTCCTCATCGGTGCCGTCGTGTTCCTTGCTGCCTGGTTCACGATCCTCAAGCCCGGTGGCGCCGAGGAAGAAGTCCCGCCCGTCCAGCCGGCCAACGCCGCGCCGGCCAACGCCGCCGCGACGCCCGCGGGAGCCACCGAGAACACGCCGGTCGCGGACGCCGCGATCCCGGCGGAGGTGCTCGCCAAGCTGCCGAAGGACGTCGCCGAGGCCATCTCGGAGCGCAAGACGCTGGTGCTGGGCGTGTTCGCCGAGGACGCCAAGGAGTGGCGCCCGATGGCCGATGACGACCGCTACGTCCGCAACGCGCTCGAGAAGACCAACCGCTACGACGGTGAGGTCTTCGCGAAGAACATCAGCGTCGCCGACCTCTCGACCTACGGCCCGCTGATCAACGGCCTCGGCGTGACGCAGTCGCCGTCGGTCGTCGTGATCGACCGCAACCTCAAGGGCACGCTGCTCACCGGCTACGTCGACCGGATCGCGATCAACCAGGCGATCGCCGACGCCCGCCGCGACAGCATCTATCCGGCGATCACGGACGAGTACCTGCGCGCGGCCAACGACATCTGCGAGCGCTTCACCGTCCGCTTCACGCGCTGGTCGCTGCCGACGGTTCGCGGCCACAAGGCGTGGAAGTCGTCCGGTCTGCGTCTGCTCAAGATCGGCAAGGCCCAGCGCCGTGCGATCGCCGAGCTGCCGGCCCCGGCCGAGTGGAAGGGCTTCAAGCGGCAGTGGCTCTCTGCGGTCGACATGGACCTCGACACGGGCACGCGCACCGTCAAGAAGGGCCTTGCCGGCGACATCGACGGCGCCTGGGCCGCGCTGCGCACGTTCGACGTCGACGCCTACCGCAAGCTCGACCGCCGCTTCGACGACATCGGCCTCACGGCCTGCGCCGACTACCGGCGGTCCTAGACTCAAGCGGTCGTGGACCGCGAGCGTTTCGAAGAGCATCTCGCCGCGCCCCAGGGGTGCGGCGTCGTACTTCCCGGGGCGCATGACGGCGCCGCCGGCGGTGCGCTGTGCGGCGACCTGATCCGGCTGTCCGTCGTGGTCGAAGGTGACCGCGTGGTCGCCGCGGCCTTCGACGCCGACGGCTGCGGCGCGCTGACCGCCGCGGGCTCGGCGGCCGTGACGCTCGTCGAGGGCGAGCACCTCTTCGACGCCGCGCGCGTCGGCACGACCGCGATCGCCGCGGAGCTCGGCGGGCTCTCGCCGGGCAAGCTGCACGCGGCGGACCTGGCCGCGGACGCGCTGCACCGGGCGCTCGGCGCCGCGGCGCGGGAGGCGGCCGTGCCGGTGGACAGCGAGCGCGTCCTGGTCGCGATGAGCGGCGGCGTGGACTCCGCGGTCGCCGCCCACCTGCTGCGCGAGAACGCCGTCGCGGTGACGCTCGAGCTGTGGCGCGACGAGGAGAACGACGCCGCCGCTTCCTGCTGCTCGGCCGACGCCGTCCGGCTCGCCCGCATGGTCGCGCACCAGATGGGGCTCCCGCACTTCACGCTCGACCTGCGGCCGGAGTTCCGCGCCGGCGTCGTGGACCCGTTCCTGGCCGGCTACGCGGCGGGTGAGACGCCGAACCCGTGCGTCTCCTGCAACGGCCACGTGCGGCTGGACGAGATGCTCACGCTGGCCGACCGCCTCGGCGCCCCGTTCCTTGCCACCGGCCACTACGCGCGCGTCACCGAGGACGGGCTGCTGCGCGCGGCCGCCGATCCCGCCAAGGACCAGTCCTACATGCTCGCGGCGCTGTCGCCGGCCTCGATTGCGCGTATGCGATTCCCGCTGGCCGAGCTGACCAAGCCGCAGGTGCGGGAGATCGCCGCGGGCGCGCGGCTCCCGGTGGCTTCTCGCGCCGACTCGCAGGACCTGTGCTTTCTCGCCGGCACGGGCAAGGCCCGCTTCCTCGCCCGCCACGGCGGGTTGGAGGACAAGCCGGGGGAGATCGTCACCCTCGCCGGTGACGTGGTCGGGGCGCACCGCGGCGCCCATCACTTCACGGTCGGCCAGCGCAAGGGCCTGGGCGTCGGCGCCGCGCCGGAGCCGCTGTACGTCATCCGCACCGAGGGCACGCGCGTAGTCGTCGGTTCACGCGACGAGCTGGCGACCCGGCGCGTCCGTGTGCGCGGCGCCCGGCTGCACCGGCCCAGCGACGAAGTCGACGCCGTGCGCCTGCGCTACCACTCGCGCGCCGTGCCGTGCCGCGTCGTGGGGGAGGGCCGCTCGTTCGAGCTCGAGCTCGACGAGCCGTTCCACGGCGCCGCGCCGGGACAGACGGCGTGCCTGCTGCGGGGCGACGTCGTCGTCGGCGTCGGCACCATCACCGCGTAGGGTTCGCTGAGGAATGGGCGGTGCGTCTGATGTGGTGCAGGCGCCCGTGCCTCGGGCCGCCCGCGACAAGCGTGGCGTGCCTCTGGCACGTGAGCGTCGTGGGTGGCGCGAGGTGCCGCGGATGTGCCGCAGCAGGCGTGCCGGTATTCCTCAGCGGACCCGGGCGAGGTGCCACGCGGCGACGCTGGCCGCGTCGCGGATCACGTTCTCGCGCACCATCGCGTCGACCTCGTCGACCGGGAAGCGGCGCACGACGAGATCGGCCTCCGTGGCTTCTAGCGCCTGCTCGCCGGGTTCGAGCCCGGTCGCGCGAAACACGTCAACCGCCTGGTCGGTCAAGCCGTAGGCGAAGTGCAGCCGGCCGAGGTGCTCCATCGCGCCGGCGCGCAGGCCGGTCTCCTCGCGCAGCTCCTGGCGGGCGAGCGCTTCCGGGGCGACGTCCCCGTCCTCGAACGCGCCCTGTGGGAACTCCCAGAAGCGCGCCCGGACCGGGTGCCGGTATTGCTCGATCAGCCACACGTGATCGTCCTGGATCGGCACGATCAGGGCCGACGGTGACTTCTCCGCCCACCCGTACAGACCGGGCGTGCCGTCTTCGCGCTCGGTGCGGTCCTCGTGCACCCGCATCCAGCGGTTCTCGTACACGACTCGGGTGGAGACGACGCGCATGGGTTGGCAGCCTAGACTCAGGACTCGATGACCTCCGACGAGATCCGCGAGCGCTACCTCAGCTTCTTCGAGAGCCGTGACCACAAGCGGCTGCCGTCGGCGTCGCTCGTCCCCGCCGAGCACGATCCGTCGGTGC
Source organism: Solirubrobacter deserti (assembly GCF_003344625.1). Classification (GTDB taxonomy): domain Bacteria; phylum Actinomycetota; class Thermoleophilia; order Solirubrobacterales; family Solirubrobacteraceae; genus Solirubrobacter; species Solirubrobacter deserti. Next base: position 853,519 of record NZ_QPKJ02000002.1, read on the forward strand.
TGCTCACCACGGCGGGGATGCACCCCCTCAAGCCCTACTTCCAGGGCCGCGAGCAGCCGCCGCACCACCGCCTGACCTCCTGCCAGAAGTGCTTCCGCACGCCGGACATCGACCAGGTCGGTCTCACGACCCGCCACCTCACGTGCTTCGAGATGCTGGGCAACTTCAGCATCGGCGACTACTTCAAGGAGGGCGCGGCGCAGTTTGCGTGGGAGCTGTCGATCGAGGGCTTCGGCTTCAAGCCCGAGGACATCTGGGTCACGGTCTTCGCGGGCGACGAGGAGCTCGGCCTCGGGCCGGACCAGGAGGCCATCGACGTCTGGCTGAAGATCGGCGTCCCGCGCGAGCGGATCGTCCTGCTCGGCCGCGACGACAACTTCTGGCAGGCCGGCCCCACCGGCCCGTGCGGGCCATGCTCGGAGCTCTACCTGGACCGCGGGCTCGACTTCGGCGAAGAGGACGACCTCCCCGGCGGCGACAACGAGCGCTTCCTCGAGTACTGGAACCTCGTGTTCATGCAGTACGAGCAGAACCCGGTCGGGACGCTCACGCCGTTGCCGGCGCCGAGCATCGACACCGGCCTCGGCCTGAACCGCATGGCGCTGATCCAGCAGGGCGTCACCTCCATTTTCGAGACCGACCAGTTCACGCCGCTGATCGCGCTCGGCGAGGAGCTGTCGGGCAAGCGGTACGAGTCCGACCCGGTCGTGGACCGCGCGCTGCGCGTGCTCGCCGACCATACGCGCGGGATGAGCTTCCTGATCGCCGACGGCGTGGTGCCCGACAACGCGGACCGTGGTTACGTGCTCCGCCGCCTGATGCGGCGCGCGATCGTCCAGGGCCGCCGGATCGGGATCGAGCCGGGCTTCCTGCCCAAGTACGCGCAGGTCGTGCGCGAGACGATGGGCAAGGCCTACCCCGAGCTGATCGAGCACGCCGACACGGTCGACATGTGGCTCGCCAGCGAGGAGGAGAGCTTCAACCGCACGCTCGAGCAGGGCATGCGGATGCTCGAGGACGTGATCGAGCAGACCAAGGCCGACGGCGCCGAGGGCATCGGGGCCGAAGCCGCGTTCCGGCTGCACGACACGTACGGCTTCCCGTTCGACCTGACGGTGGAGCTGGCGGGCGAGCGCGGCGTCGGGGTCGACGCGCAGGGCTTCGAGCGGCTGATGGACGCCCAGCGCGAGAAGTCGCGCGCGGTCGAGAACGAGGACGACGGGGTCGACACGCGCGAGCAGCTGCGTCGCTTCGCGTCCGAGGCGGGCGCGCCGTCGAAGTTCACCGGCTACGAGACGACCGAGCAGGCCACCGCGGTCGCGTCCGTCGTCCGCGAGAACGGACGCGTGCTGGCGAAGCTCGTCGAGTCCCCGTTCTACGCCACCGGCGGCGGCCAGGTGCACGACGACGGCGTGATCGAGTGCGAGGACGGCGGCTGCTCCGCGCGGGTGGTGGACGTCGTCCGGCTGGGCGACGACCAGGCGCTCGTGCTCGAGCCGCTGACCGGCGAGCTCAAGGACGGCGAGCGCGTGTGGGCGCGCGTGGACCGGAGCGCCCGGCGCGCGACCGAGTGCAACCACACCGCGACGCACCTGCTGCACGCGGCGCTACGGGAGCGGCTCGGCTCGCACGTGCACCAGGCGGGCTCCTACGTCGGCCCGGACAAGCTGCGCTTCGACTTCACGCACGGCACGGCGCTCAGCGCCGAGGACCGCGCGTGGGTGGAGGATCGCGTGAACGCGCAGATCCTCGAGAACTCGCCCGTGCGCGCGATCACGACCACGCTGGACGAGGCCAAGGCGCTCGGCGCGATGGCGCTGTTCGGCGAGAAGTACGGCGACGTCGTCCGCATGGTCTCCGTCGGCGACGGCGGCTTCTCGCGCGAGCTGTGCGGTGGCACGCACGTGCGCTCGACCGCGGAGATCGGCGTCTTCAAGATCACGCAGGAGACGTCCTCCTCCGCGAACGTGCGCCGCATCGAGGCCATCACCGGGCCCGCGGGCGTCGAGCTGCTGCGCCGGCACGACCGCGAGCTCGCCGCCGCGGCCGTGGCCCTGCGCACCTCGCCGGACGCCGTCGCGGAGGCGGCGGCGACCGCGGTCGCCAAGCGGCGTGAGGCCGAGAAGGCGCTCGAGAAGGGCGCTGCGGCCGACACGTCGGTCGGTGAGATCGTCGAGATCGGCGGCGTGAAGGCCGTGTTCGAGATCCGCGAGGTGCCGAACCCGAAGGCGCTGCCGGACCTGGCGGACAAGCTGCGCGGCCAGCTCGGCGACCCTGCGGTCGTCGTGCTCGGCGCGCCCGGCGAAGGCCGCGCCTCGCTGCTGGTGAGCGCAACGCCGGGCGCGGTCGCGGCGGGCGTGAAGGCCGGGGCCGTGGTCAAGGTCGCGGCGGCGGTCGTCGGCGGCGGTGGCGGCGGGCGCGACAACATGGCGCAGGCCGGCGGCAAGGACCCGTCGAAGTTGCCCGACGCGCTGGTTGCCGCGCGCGCGGAGATCGAACGCGCGCTTGCGGGTTCTGGCGCTTGATTACGGCTCGGCGCGCTGCGGCGTCGCGGTGAGCGACCCCACCGGGACGCTCGCGACGCCGCTCGAGCCGGTGCTGCGGCCGGGGACCAAGAAGGGGTTCGCGGCGGTGCGGCAGCGGGTGGCCTCGCTCGAGGTGGAGCGGGTGGTCGTCGGGCTGCCGGTGTCGCTGCGCGGGGGCGATTCGGCGCAGACCGTCGAGGTGCGCGAGTTCGCGGCGCGCCTGGAACGCGCGGTCGACGTTCCCGTCGAGCTCTACGACGAGCGCTTCACGACGTCGCTCGCGCTGCAGGCGGGCGGGAGCGCGTCGCTGGATTCGCGCGCGGCGGCGGTGCTGCTCGAGGAGTGGCTGGCTAGGGGCTCGACCCTATAAGGAGTCCGGACCATCGGCCGATGACACAGGGAAGTGAATCCCCTGGAGTCGACAACCGCCGATGAGGTCCTGGTCGAGCTGGCCGATCCGCTGGACGCGCTGCTGCGGCAGATCATCAACGGCTACTTCGTCCTGACCGACGGCCAGGGCGCGGTCTCCAAGTGGTCCGAGCCCGCTGAGCTGCTGTTCGCGCAGCCGAGCGAGGACATCCTCGGCCAGGGGTTCTTCGAGACGCTGATCGGCGGCGAGCTGTCGCCGGGCGCGCAGGCGTGGCGCGGGTTCCTCGACGCGGGCGAGCCGCCCCGGATGCCCGGCTCGGTCAAGGTCGTCGGGCGTCGCTCCGACGGCGAGACGTTCCCGCTGGAAGCCGTCTTCGTGCCGGTCAAGCTCGACGAGGGCTTTGACTTCTCGCTGTTCCTGGAGGACCTGTCCTTCGAGCTGCCGCTGAACCTGATGCTGCTGCGGATGCGTCAGCAGCACCCGGTCGTGGTGCGGGCGCTCAAGTCCGCGTTGGAGCCGGCCGTGCAGCCGTGGGAAGGCTGGCGCACGGCGGGCACGCTCGTCGTGTTCAAGCCCTTGGCGGCCACGCCGTGGGTCGAGGCGGAGCTCGCCCGACGCGAGGCCGAGCGCGCGCTGGCCGACGCCGAGGCCGAGGAGCGTCTGACCAACCCGGACCCGGGCATCCAGGGCGGCTTCAACGACCTCGACGACGCCGCCGCGGTGGTCGCGCGCCTGCTGAGCGCGATGGAGCGCATCGACGAGCTCGAGCGCGTCGCCGGCGGGCTTCCGGCCCAGCTGGACGAAGCGCGGCGCGAGAGCGAGGTGTTCCGCGGCGAGGTCGGCCGCGCGCTGTCGGCGGTGCCGAGCGAGCTCGACCGGGTCGAGCAGGAGCGCCGCCTGGCGCGGCTCGAGCGGGCGGACGAGGACGTGTTGGCGGCGGCCGAGGCCGCGGCCGCGCGGGTCGCGGCGCGGCTCGACGGGCTCGAGCGCGAGGGCGCGGCAGCCGACGCGCGGCTGTCCGCGGAGATCGCGGCCGCCGAAGCGCGCGCCGTCGACGCGCTGGCCCGGCTGGAGGGCGGCTCGGACGTCGCCGCGCAGCTGGAGGAGGTCCGCGCCGAGCACGAGGAGGCCGCGCACGCGATCCGCTCCGAGCTCGCCGCCACCGTCGAGCGCCTGGAGCGTGACCGCGAACGCGAGCGCAGCGTCGCCCGCGCCGAGCTCGCGAGCGCGCTGGAGCGCGTCGAGCAGGTCCAGCGCGGCGCCGATGCCGTCCGCGAGCAGCTGCACGCGTCCCTGTCCGACGACCGCTTCGAGGCGCTGTCCGCGTCCACCGAGGCGCTCCGCGCGCGCGTCGAGGACCTGGCGACCGGCGACCAGCTCGCCGAGCTGCGCCAGTCGCTCGGCGTCGACATCCGTGAGGCCGTCGCGCGCCACGAGGCCACGACGGCCGAACTCGCCGCGCTGCGCGAGACCGTCGCTGCGGCCGGCGATCTCGGTGCGCTGCGCGAGGCCGTCGCGCGCTCGGAGGCCGCGGCGAGCGAGCTTGCGGCGCTGCGTGAGACCGTCGAGCGTCACGAGGCCGCCGCGGGCGACGTAGCAGCCCTGCGTGAGGCGGCTGCTCGTTCCGAGGCCGCCGCGGACGAGCTCGCCGCGCTGCGTGAGGCCGTCGCGCGTCACGAGGCCGCCGCAAGCGACCTGGGCGCCCTGCGTGAGGCGGCTGCCCGTTCCGAGGCCGCCGCGGACGAGCTCGCGGCGCTGCGTGAGGCCGTGGCGCGCCACGAGGACGCCGCGGACGAGCTCGCGTCGCTGCGCGAGGCCGTCGCACGGCAGGAGGCTGCCGCCGGCGAGCTCGCCGCGCTGCGTGATGCCGTGGCGCGGCAGGAGGCTGCCGCGGGCGACCTGGGCGCCCTGCGTGAAGCCGTCGCGCGCCACGAGGCGGCCGCGGACGAACTCGCGGCGCTGCGTGAGGCCGTCGCGCGGCAGGAGGCCGCCGCGGGCGACCTGGGCGCCCTGCATGAGGCGGCCGCTCGTTCCGAGGCCGCCGCGGACGAACTCGCCGCGCTGCGTGAGGCCGTCGCCCGCCACGAGGCGGCGACCGGCGACCTCGCGGCGCTCCGCGAGGCGGTCGCGCGCCACGAGGCGGCGACCGGCGAGCTCGCTGCGCTCCGCGAGGCGGTCGCGCGCCACGAGGCCGCGACGCCCGACCTCGACGCCCTGCGCGACGCCGCGGCCGACCTCCCTGCACTGCGCGAACGCGTCGCTGAGCTCGACGCGACGGCGCCTGAGTTCGCCGCGCTGAGCGACGCAGTTGCGCGTCTCGACGCCGCGGCCGCCGAGCTTCCCGCCCTGCGCGACGCGGTGGCGCGCCACGAGGCCGCCACCGGGGAGCTTGCTGCGCTCCGCGAGGCCGTCAGCGGCCTCGAGGTGCTCCGCGCGGCCGTGGCCCGCCACGAGGCGGCGGCCGGCGAGGTCACCGCGCTGCGTGACGCCGTCGCGATGCACGCGGCGGCGACGTCCGATCTCGCTGCACGTACCGGCGACCCTGAGGCGCTGCACCGCCTCGCCACGGAGCTGGCCGCCCTGCGCGAGGCCGTCGCCCGCCAGGACGCGGCGTCGGCGGATGTCGCAGCGCTCGCCGAGGAACTCGAGCGCCTGCGCGCGCAACTCGGCGCGGACGCCGACCAGTCGGCGGACGAGGCCGCGGTCGACAGCCGCGTGCAGACGCTCGTGGGGGAGACCCAGCGCGAGCTCGCGGCCCTTCACGAGCGCCTCACCGCGCTCGACGACAGCCGCGATCTCACCGAGCTCCGCGCCCGCGTCGACGACCTCGCCGAGCGCGCCGGCGCGATCGACTTCCTCGCCCACGCCGACGACGTCGCCGCCCTGCGCGACCGGGTCGACCAGCTGCCGTCGCGCGACGAACTGAACGAGCGGCTTTCGGCGCTCCCCGACCGCAATGAGCTTGCGGGCTTCGTCAGCCGCGAGGAGCTGGACACCCTCGCCGCCCGCGACGAGCTCGCCGCCCTGCGCGAGCGCCTCGAGGGCGTCGCCCGCCACGAGGACCTCGTGCACCTCGCCGGACGCGAGGAAGTCGCCGCGCTCCGCGACGCGCTCGAAGGCCTTCCGAGCCGCCACGAGCTCGACGGCCTCGTCCACCGCGACGAGCTGAACGGCCTTGCGGCCCGGGACGAGCTCGCCGGGCTGGCCGGGCGCGACGAGATCGCGGCGCTGCGGGAGCGGCTCGACGGGCTCGTGGGCCGCGATGAGCTTGCCGGGCTGGCCGGGCGCGACGAGATCGCGGCGCTGCGGGAGCGGCTCGACGGGCTCGTGGGCCGCGATGAGCTTGCCGGGCTGGCCGGGCGCGACGAGATCGCGGCGCTGCGGGAGCGGCTCGACGGGCTCGTGGGCCGCGATGAGCTCGCCGGGCTGGCCGGGCAGGATGAGATCGCGGCGCTGCGCGAGCGGCTCGACGGCCTCGTGGGCCGCGACGAGATCGTCGCGCTGCGCGAGCGGCTCGACTCGTTCGCCCGCAACGAGGATCTCGCGACGCTCGCCGGGCGCGACGAGGTCGACGCGCTACGCGAGCGGCTCGGGGAGACGCGGCGTCGGGTCGACGAAGCGGTCGAGCGGATCACGCAGGTCGATCGCGGCGCCGGATCGGTGCTGGCGGACCTGCGGGCGATGCGCGCGCAGCTGTCGGCGACGGAGACGGAGGCACTCGGGGCGCGGCAGGTCGCCGTCGCCGCCGACGAGTCCGCGACCGCCGCGCGCGAGCACGCGGCGCGCGCGACCGAGGAGGCCGCGGCCACCCGGCGCGACGTGGAGGCGCATGTCGCCCGCACGGCGCTGCTCAATGACACGGTCGCGAGCGCGCGCACCGACGCGTCGGCGGCCCGGGCGGCGACCGAGGGCCTGGACGCGCGGCTCGCGTCGATCGACCAGCGCGCGGCGGCGCTGCGCGGTGAGCTCGACACGGTCGGCGGGCAGGTCGACCGGCTCGGCGGCACGGTGGTCGAGACCGGCGTCGCGCTGAAGGCCGAGGTCAGCGACGTCCGCGACGGGCTCGACGGGCTGCGCGCGGAGCTTGCGGGCATCCGCGAGGAGGCCAGGCGCTCCGACGACCGCATGGAGGCGATGCAGTCCGAGCTGACGTTCGCGCTCAAGAGCCTCGAGGAGCTCAAGCAGGGCCTCAGCTCCGCGGGCCAGGCGGCCGTGATCGCGCGTCGCGAAGCCGAGCAGGCGCGCAAGGCCGCCCTGCAGGACGGCTCGACCGAGCGCGTGACGGAGGTCTTCCAGCAGATCCTCGGGCTGGCCGCTCAGCGCAACGCGCAGGCGCGCCGGCCGGCGCCGCCCGCGCCGCCGACGATCAGCCGCCCCGAGCCGACCGTGCGCGAGCCGCGCCACGGGTTCGACGACGCGCACGCGCCGATGGCGATCCTCGGCCTCGACGGCCGCTTCAAGGAGCTCAACCCGGCGTTCACGAAGCTCGTGGGCTACAAGGAGCACGAGTTCATGAAGGCCGCGTGGCCGTCGCCGCACGACCGCAAGGACTACAAGGACCAGCTCGAGCAGCTGCGCCGGCTCGGCGTCGGCGAGCTGCGCGAGGTCGACGTCGCGAGCACCTACATGCACGGCCAGGGCCTGATGGTGCCGGTGGTCGGAACGCTGACCCTTGCGGCCGGTGACGACGGCCTCCCGTCGCACCTCGTGCTCGAGGCGGAAGAGCGCGCGACGACGTAACTCCGTCGGCCGGGCTCGCTAGCATGGCCAACTGGTCGTCGACCCTGAGGAGAGCCGGGAATCCGCCCGGGGCCAGGGTCGTAACTGGTTTCCACGTTGTTCGGCAAGCGCTCGGACCAACCCCGCACAGCTGAGGACCGCGCACGCGCCGCGGCCGAACGCGCTGCCCGGCGCGAAGGGCGCCCCCTGCCGCGCGAGGCGTTCGACGACGCCGTCCCGCCGCCCGACGTCGAGCCGCGTTCCGAGCGCCCGGCGCCGGTCGAAGAGCCGCGCTTCGAGCCGGAGCCGCCGCCGGTCCAGCAGGAAGAACCCCGGGTCGAGCCGCCGCCCGTCGAGCGCGAGGAGCCGCGGGTCGAGGCGCCGCCCCAGCCCGCGCCCGTCGAGCAGGAAGAGCCGGTGGTGGAGGCGCCGCGCGCACAGCCCGCCGCCGAGCCGCGGCTCGAGGCCGCGTCGGAGGCCGCCCGTCGCTCCGACCCGCGCGATCTTTCACCCGCCGAGCACCTGCACCAGCCCACGGTCGAGTACACGCCGTTCCAGACCGAGGAGCACGAGGCGCCGCTCGGCGACCCGCACGCGGACGAGCCGGAGATCGTGGCCCATCGCCGCCCAGCGACCGCGACGGCCGAGCACGAGGTGTTCGACGACGAGGACGATGAGGAGGTGCTGCCGCCGGTCAAGCCGCTGCGCGCCGCACCGCCGCGCAGCGCGGGGCAGGCGCCGCGCAAGCGTCCCGCGCCGAACGTGCCTCGCGCGACCCGTGCGCGCAACCGCGGCCGCAAGACGCCGCCGCCCGCGAACGTCGGCCGCGGCACGGGCAACGGCCATTGGGGCCGGCGGATCTTCGCCGTCGTCGCCCTCGTGGTCATCGCCGGCCTGCTGTACGCGGCCAACCAGACGTTCCAGCCCTTCCACGGCGACGCCGACGGCGAGCGCGTCCGGGTCACGATCCCGGAGAACTCGGACGCGGGCCAGATCGGCACGATCCTCGCGGACGCGGGCATCGTCGACTCGGCACGCTTCTTCGAGCTCAGCGCGACGATCGACGGCACGCGCGGGAGCCTGCGCCCCGGCGACTACTCGCTCCAGCAGGGCATGAGCAACGAGGACGTGATCGCCGAGCTCACGAAGGCGCCCGAGGAGGCCACCCCGGTGCCCACGGTCGAGCTCACGCTCGTCGAGGGCCCGTCGCGCCGCGAGAACGCGCCTGTCGTCGACAAGTCCGACAAGGTACGCGGGGAGTACGCGAAGGCCAGCGGCTCGAAGGAGACGCTCGCACGCATCCGCGAGCTGGGAGCACCGCGCGGCACCCGGACCGCCGAGGGCTTCCTGTTCCCGGCCACGTACACGCTGCCGGAGGGCTCGTCCGCGAACGATCTCGTGAAGGCGCAGCTCGACGCGTTCGAGGAGAACTTCTCCGAGATCGACATGAGCTACGCCAAGCGCAAGAACCTCAGCCGGTACGACGTGCTGATCATCGCGTCCCTGATCGAGCGCGAGGCGAGCCTGGCCAGGGAGCGCCGACTCGTGTCAGCGGTCATCTACAACCGCCTCGCTGAGGGTATGCCCCTAGGAATCGACGCGACGACGCGCTACTCGACGAACAATTGGACCCGACCCATCAAGCAGTCCGAGATCGAGAAGGACGAGCCGTTCAACACGCGGGTCAATCGCGGGCTGCCGCCGACACCGATAGGCAACCCCGGGCTCGCGTCGCTGAAGGCCGCCGCCAACCCGTCGCGCAAGGGCTACCTGTACTACGTGCGCAAGGCCAACGACGACTCCGGCGAGCACGCGTTCTCGACCACGTACTCCGAGTTCGAGAAGGATCTCGCGCGCTACAACGCGTCACGCGGCGACGGCTGATGCGGCTGGGCGTGTGCGGCTGGCCGGTCGCCCACTCACGGTCCCCGCAGATGCACAACGCGGCTCTGCAGCACCTGGGGCTGTCAACGTGGCGTTACCAGAAGCTCCCGCTGCCGCCTGAGCTGTTCGCGGAGGTCATCCCGAACCTGCCGCGGCTCGGCTTCCGCGGCGTGAACGTGACGATCCCGCACAAGGAAGCGGCGCTGCTGCTGGCAGACAACGCGACCGAGACGGCCAAGCAGATCGGCGCGGCGAACACGCTCACGTTCGAGCCCGACGGCACCATCCACGCCGACAACACCGACGCGACGGGCTTCCTCACCTCCCTGAGGACGTCCGCCTACGGCAAGACCGCCCTCGTGCTGGGCGCCGGCGGCTCCGCCCGCGCGATCCTCTACGCGCTCCAGCAGGCCGGCGTCTCCGAGCTGCGCGTCTGGAACCGCACCGAGGCCAAAGCTCACGCGCTGGCGCAAGAGTTCACGGCCACGGTCAGTGCTGAACCCGCCGAGATCATCGTCAACTGCACGAGTGTGGGCCTGCACGACCCGTCCGCCACCTTCAAGGAACTGCCGCTCAGCGCCGATGATCTGTATGCCGGATGCACAGTGGTGGACATGGTCTACCGGAACGGCGGCACCCTTCTGCTCAACGCCGCGAAGGCGAACGGGGCGGAGGTGGTCGACGGTCTGGAGATCCTGGTCGCCCAGGGCGCAGCCTCCCTCGAGCGCTGGACCGGCCGGACGGCTCCCGATCAGGCGATGCGGGAGGCCGTCGCCGATATCGCCACATGACCTCGACGTTCGAAACCACCTCACGGCCGCGGCGCGGCAACGGCATCACCACGCCCACCCGGCGCGGCGGTTCCGGGCGCGTGCTGACGGACGTGATCGTCGACCTCGGCTTCGTCGATCGCGGCACGATGGACCTGGCGATCGAGCGCGGCACCGGGTCCGGATCGGCCCCCGAGCGCGTCCTGGTCAGCGACGGCACGCTCAGCGACGATCAGCTCTCGCGCGCCGTGGCCGAGCGCTTCGGCCTCGACCACATCGACCTCAGCGTCTACCGCGTGGATCCCGACGCGGCCAAGCTCGTCACGCCCGCCGCCGTCCGCCGCTACCAGGCCGTGCCGGTCTCGTTCACCGGCGACCGCACGCTGGTCGTCGCCATGGTCGATCCCGCGAACGTGCTCGCGATCGACGACATCGCGGTGATGACCGGCTACGAGGTGCGCCCGGCGGTCGCCAGCCTCGCCGACGTCGAGCGCCTGCTCACCCGCCTGGAGGACCCGAACTTCGGCCACGGCGCCATCGCACCCGACGAGACCGAGGAGGAGCCGGCGGCGCCCACGCCCGCCGCCCCGGCCGCGCCGCTGTACGACGTCCGCGAGAACCAGCCGATCCAGTTCGGCGTCGGCGGCGAGGACGCTTCGGTCATCCAGCTCGTGCACCGCGTCATCCAGGAGGCGGTGGAGCGCGGCGCGTCCGACATCCACTTCGAGCCCCAGGAAGAGGAGATGCGGGTCCGCTACCGCATCGACGGCGTCCTGCAGGAGGCCGCGACGGTGCCCGCGTCCGCGATCCCGGCGGTCGTCAGCCGCATCAAGATCCTGTCCGACCTCGACATCGCCGAGCGCCGCATCCCGCAGGACGGCCGCATCTCGCTCGAGGTGGGGGACAAGCCAATCGATCTGCGCGTCGCCACGCTTCCGGCGCAGTACGGCGAGAAGGCCGTCATGCGCATCCTGGACCAGTCGAAGGTGATGATCCAGCTCGAGCAGCTGGGCATGCTGCCGCAGGCGCTCGAGCGCTTCACCAAGGCGTTCTCCCAGGCGCACGGCGCGGTCCTGGTCACCGGCCCGACCGGCTCCGGCAAGTCCACTTCGCTCTACGGCGCGCTCAATCAGCTGAACACGATCGAGAAGCACATCATCACGATCGAGGACCCGGTCGAGTACCAGCTGCCGGGCATCACGCAGGTCCAGGTCAACAACAAGGCGGGCCTGACGTTCGCCTCCGGCTTGCGCTCGATGATGCGCGCCGACCCGGACATCATCATGGTTGGCGAGATCCGCGACAAGGAGACCGCGCAGATCGCGATCGAGGCGGCGCTCACGGGCCACCTCGTGCTGTCCACGCTGCACACCAACGACGCCCCGGGCGCCGTGACGCGCCTGATCGAGATGGGCGTCGAGCCGTTCCTGGTCGGCTCCGCCGTCGACTGCGTCGTCGCCCAGCGCCTCGCGCGCCTGCTGTGTGAGGAGTGCAAGCGCCGCACGACGATCACGTCCGAGGTCATGCGCGCGAACGGCTTCAACGTCGGCCTGGACCTGGAGGCCTACGAGCCCGTCGGCTGCGCCCGCTGCGGCGGCTCGGGCTACAAGGGCCGGATCGGGCTCTACGAGGTCATGTGGGTCTCCGACACGATCCGCTCGCTGGCCGTCGCGCGCGAGCCCTCCGAGACGATCGCGCACGCCGCGGTGCACGAGGGCATGATGCGTCTGCGCGAGGACGGGCTGGAAAAGGTCCGCCGCGGGTTGACCTCGATCGCCGAGATCGCGCGCGTCGCCGGCACGCGCTAGGGCCAGGGCCCCACTTCAGCCGCGCGCTGTCCCTGCCGATACCAGGGATGGCATGAACTTCGACTTCGCGGACATCCTGCTCAAGGTCGTCGAGCACAAGGCTTCCGACCTCCACATCACCTCGGGCGCCCCGCCCACCATCCGCGTCCGCGGCTCGCTGGTTCCTCTCGAGGGCATGCCGAACCTGACGCCGACGGACACGCGCGAGATCGTCTACGCGATCCTCTCGAGCTCGCAGCGCCAGGTGCTGGAGACCGACTGGCAGCTCGACTTCGCCTACAGCGTCCCGGGCGTCGGCCGCTTCCGCGTCAACACGTTCTTCCAGCGCGGCACGCTCGGCGCCGCGTTCCGCTTGATCCCGTCCGAGACGGTGCCGATCGAGCGCCTCGGCCTGCCGTCCGTGGTGCGCGGCTTTGCCAGCAAGCCGCGCGGGATCGTGCTCGTGACCGGCCCGACGGGCTCGGGCAAGTCCACGACGCTCGCGTCGATCATCAACGAGATCAACGAGACGCGCGACGAGCACATCCTCACCATCGAGGACCCGATCGAGTTCCTGCACCGCCACAAGCGCTGCATCGTCAACCAGCGCGAGATCGGCCAGGACGCCCCGAACTTCGCCGCCGGCCTGAAGGCCGCGCTGCGCCAGGACCCCGACGTGATCCTCGTCGGCGAGATGCGCGACCAAGAGACGATCGGGACCGCGCTGACCGCTGCCGAGACCGGCCACCTCGTGTTCGCCACGCTGCACACGCAGGACGCGCCGCAGACGATCGACCGCATCATCGACGTCTTCCCGCCCTCCCAGCAGGGCCAGGTCCGCGCGCAGCTCGCGATCGGCCTGCAGGGCGTCGTCACGCAGACGCTGCTGCCGACCGCCGACGGCACGGGCCGCTGCGTCGCTGCCGAGGTGCTGATCCCGACGCCGGGCGTGCGCAACCTGATCCGCGAAGGCAAGACGCACCAGATCTACTCGCTGATCCAGACGGGCGGAGCCGAAGGCATGCAGACCATGGACAGCTCGCTCGCCGCCCTCGTGCGCGCGGGCAAGATCACGATGGCCACGGCCGAGACACGCTCCTCCCAGCCGGCGGAGATGCGCCGGCTGGCGCACGGCCTCGGCACCACGACGCCGCCGGTGGCCGTCTGATGGCCGCCGCGGTGTGGGCCTACAAGGCGGTCGACGGCGCCGGCGTCCCGTCCAAGGGCGAGCTGAAGGCGAGCTCGCAGGACGACGCGCGCGAGCAGCTGAGCGCCCTCGGTCTCAAGCCGATGGAGGTCTCCGAGAAGAAGACGGGCCTCAACGCCGAGATCACGCTCCTCCAGCGCATCAAGGCCGCCGAGCTGACGGTCATGACGCGCCAGCTGGCGACCATGATCACGTCGGGCATGACGCTGCTGCGCGCCTTCTACGTGCTCGAGGACCAGCTCGAGAACAAGAAGCTGCGCGACACGGTCGGCGCCGTGCGCGAGGACATCGAGTCCGGCCTGGCGTTCTCCGACGCGCTCGACAAGCACCCGAAGGTGTTCTCGCCGCTGTACGTCGCCATGGTGCGCGCCGGCGAGACCGGCGGCGTGCTCGAGGCGTCCCTGGACCGGATCGCCGACCAGCTCGAGAAGGACGACGAGCTGCGCCGCCAGGTCAAGGGCGCGATGGCCTACCCGCTCGTGGTCCTCACCTTCGCGCTGTGCGTCCTGATCGGCCTGATCGCGTTCATCGTGCCGGTGTTCGTGAAGGTCTTCGACGACTTCGGCGGCGAGCTCCCGTTCATCACCAAGCTCACCGTGCAGATGTCGAACGTCGTCACCGGCCAGTGGTATCTGCTGATCGCGGCCGCCATCGGCGGGCCGATCGCCTTCAAGAAGTGGCGCACGAGCGCCTGGGGCCGCCCCCAGTGGGACCGCATCCGGCTCAAGTTCCCGTTCAAGATCGGCGTGACCGTGCAGAAGATCGCGCTCGCGCGCTGGTCGCGCACGTTCGCGGCGCTCTACTCCGCCGGCGTGCCGATCATGCAGGCGATCGAGATCACCGGCCAGACCGCGGGCAACTCCGTCGTCGAGAAGGCCATGGCCGACGTCATCGAGTCCGTCAAGTCCGGCGGCTCGATCGCGGACCCGCTCAAGGAGGCCCCGATCTTCCCGTCCATGGTCGCGCAGATGATCGCGGTCGGCGAGGAGACCGGCAACCTCGACGCGATGCTCTCGAAGGTCGCCGACTTCTACGAGGCCGAGGTCTCGGCCGCCGTCAAGGCGCTCACCTCGATCCTCGAGCCCGTGATGATCATCCTCGTGGGCGGCATCGTCGGCTTCATCGTGATCGCGATGTACATGCCGATGTTCAAGGTCTACGACTCCATCAAGTAGCGCTCAGGTCAAGGTCCTGGTGGCGATCGTCGGGCGCTTGCCCGGCCGGATCGTCAGGACCTTGGCCATGCCGATCGAGCCCGGCTTGGTGACCTCGATCGTCAGCTTGGCGCCGACGCGCAGGGCGCGGTGGCGGAACGCCGTAAGCGCGACCGTGCCGCTGCGCCCGCTGATCGTCACGCGCTTGCGCGGGCAGCCGCCGGTGCACCGGACGGTGATCGTCGCGCCGCTCGGGACGTCCTTGAGGCTGAGCGTGCTGAAGCGCGTGTGGCGCTTGGACGCGCGCATGAAGTAGCTGAGCGCGACGTCGATCTCCGGCGTGGGCGCTTGCGCAACCGGCGTCGGGGTGGGGGTCGGGGACGGTGCGGCGGGCGTGACGGGCGGGGTCACGGCGTCGCGGCCGTCGCAGTTCTCGTCGACGCCGTTGTCCGGGACGTCGGTCGCGGCCGGGCCGATCGCCGGGTTGCCGTCGTTGCAGTCGGCGGGCAGCGGCGAGCCGTCGGCGTCGTCGTCGATCGCGGTGATCGTGATGTCGCGCTCGACGAAGGCGCTGACGTCGTCGTCCTGATAGGTGCGGACCGCGAACGTGTACGTGCCGACGCTGAGCCCGCTGACCGCGAACAGGCCCTTGCTGCAGTCCTGGATCGTCCCGCCCTTGCCGAACCGGCACTCGAAGCCGTGCGGGCGGCCGATCGGCGCGTCGAACGTGAACGTCACGCTCGAGCGGGTCAGCGGTTGTCCCTCGGCAGGCGAGCGGATGACCGGGGGTTGCGGGGCGGCGGCGAGCAGGAGGGCGGAAGCGACGGCGAGCACGGCCGGAGCATACGGGTGGCATAAATACCCTTAAGCCGACCGGGTATTGTCACTTCGTATGAGCACCCTGCCCACACCGCTCGTCTCCACCGACTGGCTCGCCGAGCACCTTGACGACGCCGACCTGCGCCTGCTCGACGCCACGATCTTCCTCGCCCCGCCCGCCGGGCCGGGGGCGGACTGGACGCAGGAGCGCGGGGACGCCGCCCACGCACAGGAGCACATCCCGGGCTCTCGCTACGCCGATCTGGTCTCCGAGCTGTCCGCCGACGACGGCTGGTTCACGCGCCCGGAGGCGGACGCGTTCAAGGCCGCGGTGGAGCGGCTCGGCGTGGGGGACGACGCGAAGGTCGTCGTATACGACCGCGCCGCGTCGATGTGGGCGGCGCGCGTGTGGTGGCTGCTGCGCTCCTACGGCTTCGACGCGGTCGCCGTGCTCGACGGCGGCTTCGCGCGCTGGAAGGCCGAGGGCCGCCCGACGACCGCCGAGCCGACGCCGGAGGCGCCCGCGGCCAGCTTCACGCCGCGCGACCGCCCCGAGCTCGTGGCCGACCGCGACCAGGTGCTCGCGGCGGTCAATGACGGCGGCGCGTGCCTGATCAACTCGCTCACCGCCGAGGACTTCACCGCGACGAGCACGGACCGCTACGCGCGGCCGGGCCGGATCCCCGGCAGTCTGAACGTGCCGGTGTTCGACCTGCTCGCCGAGGACGGCACGTTCCGCTCGCCGGAGCAGCTGCGCCCGCTGTTCGCCGACGTGCTGGCGCGCGACGAGCGCAAGATCACCTACTGCGGCGGCGGGATCGCGGCCACGGGCGACGCGCTCGCGCTGTACCTGCTGGGCGAGACCGACGTCGCGGTCTACGACGGCTCGCTGCGCGAGTGGGCCGGCGACGAAGCGCTTCCGCTCGAGGTCGGCTGAGCCCGGGGCCCGGGATCGCGTCTTTGCCCGCGGCGCGATCCCGTACTACGGTTGCGGTCAGCCATGACTCACCGCTCCCGCGCTCTCCTGCTGCTCCTCGCCGTCGCGGCCGTGCTCGCCGTGTCGCCGGCCGTCGCGTCCGCCGGCGCCGGGTTCACCGTCCCGTCGGGCAACACGACGTGCGGAATCCTCACCACCAAGCAGGCCTACGGGCGCGGCGCCGGGCTCTACTGCACCTCCAGCTACATCAAGGCCAAGCCGGCGGAGGCGATCGGCGCCGTCAAGCTCAACCGCACCGGGCGGGCGCGCAAGATCAGCATGGGCAACGACGAGGCGCTGCCGGTCAGCGGCCTGCGCGAGGACGGCGGCTACGACAAGCGGCCCGTGCTCGCCTACGGCAAGACGTGGCGGCGCGGCGGCTTCAAGTGCGTGAGCCGCAGCACGGGCCTGCTGTGCAGCCGCAGCAAGCACGGCTTCTTCCTCTCGCGCGAAGAGCAGGACTACTTCTAGGCGAACAGGGCGGCGACGCGCATCGCGAAGCCCGGGAAGCTCGGCGAGGTGAGCGTGTCATCGGCCGTCAGCCGGCGCTCGCCGTCAGGCGTGACGACGAGCACCTGGCGCTCGGCCGGGTCGATCAGCCACAGCTCGCGCACGCCGGCCGCGACGTACTGCTCCCGCTTGGGGCCGAGGTCGTTGTCGCGCGTCTTGGGTGAGAGCACCTCGATCACGACGTCCGGCACCGTCTCCAGCGCGCCCGTCACGATCTCGGGTTCGCGTCCGGCATCCCACCAGGCGACGTCAGGCGCCAGGAACCCGTCGCCGATCTGAACGAAGACGTCGCTCAGCAGCCGGCCTGGACGGTTGCCTTGCCAGCGGCCCAATCCGAGCGCGACGGCCGTCTGCGCGACGGAGACGCTTCCGCCCGACGGTGCGATGTAGACCACCTCTCCCGCGATCAGCTCCATCGGCGCGCGCCAGCCCGAACGCTCCATGACCGCGGCGAACTCCGCCGCGGATGACGAGGGGTGCGTCACGCTGGCCACGAAGCCAAGCGTACCGGCGCCGCTAGAGCTTGGCGAGCAGGGCGCGCATCGTCTCCAGCGTCTGCCGGAGCGCGTCCGCCCCGAGCTGCTCGCCGACCTCGTCGGCCCACGGCCGGGTGACGAGCGCGATCTGGCGGATCGCCCAGTAGCCGGCCTCCGTGCACGCGAGCAGCTTCGCGCGCCGGTGGGCGGGGTTGGGGCGATACTCGGCCAGGCCGCGCTCGACCAGCACGTCCGCGATCCGCTGCACGGACTGGCGCGTGACGCCCATCCGCCGGCCGACTTCGGCGACGCTGCGCGGCTCGTCGATCACGCCGCCGAGCACCTGCCACCAGGCGGCGGTCAGCCCGCCGGCGGCCGCGCGTTCCTGCGCGACCTCCAGCAACCGTGCGTTGAGCCGGAACGTCTCCAGCACGAGCTCGGTGAACGCCTCGCCCGCCTCGGTGAGCGGCGGGGCGGGCGGCCACTGCTGGCGCGGCGGGTGCGTCACGCCGCCATGAGCGCCGGGAACGCCGACGCGTCGCCGCGATCGAACAGCGCCTCGTAGGCGTCGAGCTTGGCCTCGGGCGCTAGCTCGAGGTGCGCGAGCGTCGCGCGCGCGAACTGGACCGGGGACTGCGGGCCGGCGGTGATCAGGTTCTGGTCGACGACCGCCCGGGCGTCGACGTAGCGCTCGCCGCCCGCGTAGCCCGTGTACGCGAGGTACTCGGCCGCGGCGCTGGTGTGGCGGCGCTCGTCCAGCAGCCCGGCGCGCGCGAGCCCGGCCGTGGCGCCGCAGATCGCGGCCACGGGCACGCCGGCGGCCAGGAATCGCCGCGCGGCCTCGGCGAACGCCGCGCCGCCGCCCGCGTCCCACTCCTCGGCGCCGGGGAGGATGAGCAGCGCGCTGGCGGCCGGGTCGAGCTCGGAGAGCGTGATGTCGGGCAGCACCCGCACGCCGCCCATGGTGGTGATCGGCGCGGACGTCTCGCCGACGGTCACGACGTCGAACGGGGTGCCGGTGAAGCGGCCGGTGCGCAGTTCCGCGAGCAGGTGGCCGGCTTCCCAGTCGGCGAGCGAATCGACGGCGGCGAAGTGAGCGGTGTTCGTCATTGACAGCATTCTGTCATATACGACAGCATGTTGTCAAGTTGCCGGTTGATGAGGGAACTCTCACTGGAACCTCACACAGCGCTCACGGCGGCACGGGAAGGTCCAGCCTCCTCAAACCACCAGGAGGTCGGTTCACATGAAGAAGGTCCTCGGGACCGCCGTCGCGTTGACGGCGGCGCTGGCGCTCGCCCCGACCGCGTCCGCGGAGGAGCGGACGTGCCGCGGCAAGCTCGGCGCGATCACCGTCGACAACCTGCGCGTGCCCGACGGCGCGACGTGCACGCTGGACGGCACGTACGTCAAGGGCACGCTGAAGGTCGAGACGGGCGCGACGCTGAACGCGAGCGCGATCCGCGTCGTGGGCAACGTGCAGGCCGAGAACGCCAAGTCCGTGACCGTGAAGGGCGGCTCGCGCGTCGGCGGCTCGGTGCAGGTCAAGCAGGGCGGCGGCGCCAGCGTGCTCGACAGCACGATCAGCGGCGACATCCAGTACGACTCCAACCGCACGGCCCTGTCGGCGCTGCGCAACCGCGTCGGCGGCTCGATCCAGGTGATCAAGAACACGGGCGGCGTGACGATCACGGCCAACCGCGTCGACGGCAACCTGCAGTGCAAGGAGAACCGCCCGGCGCCGACGGGTTCGGGCAACGTGGTCCAGGGCAACAAGGAAGACCAGTGCGCGCGGCTCTGAGCCGCTGAGCACAAGCGGCGGCGGGCGGCGGTGGCTGGCGCGCCCCGCCCGCCGCACGATTTCCCTGCTGCTACGGTGTTTCGCTGCTTCGGGCTCGTCGTTGGTCGCGCGTGCCCGCCACCCGAAAGGACACCCGATGCCGCGCCGCTCCTGGCGCCGGCTCGTCCCGATCACCGCGCTGACGGCCCTTGCCTTGCCGTGCGCCGGGGCGAGCGCCGCGCCATTACCCGCCGATGAACGTCCGCTGCCGAGCGAGGAAGCGCGCGCCGCGCTGGCCGCGAAGGTCACGACGCTCCGGGCGCTCGTCGAGCGCAGGGAGGACCGCCGTCGCGCCCGCGCCAACCCTGAGGTGGTGGCGGTGGTCAAGCGCCAGATCGGCGACGGCTACGCCTACGGCGGGAGCGGCCCCGACGGCTTCGACTGCTCGGGCCTGACGATGTTCGCCTTCGCGCGCACGGGCGACGCGCTGCCGCACAACTCGCACGCCCAGGCCGCGATGGGCAAGCCGGTCGCCCGCGACGACATCCGTTCCGGCGACCTCGTCTTCTTCAGCACGGCGGGCCCCGGCGCCTCGCACGTCGGCATCGCCACCAGTGGGTCGACCGCCGTGTCCGCCACGTCGAGCGGCGGCGTGATGGAGCATCCGATCGACGACGCGTACTGGGGCGGCTCTTACGTGACCGCCCGCCGGATCGACTGACCGGGGGAGAGTTTCGCGCGGACGGGCCTCTACCGACCGGCGCAGGACTCATCATGTCGTGCCCCTCCCGCGATGCTCCACGTTCACCGATCCGACCGGGCCGACGGCCTGATTGAAGCCCTGCGCGCGCTGCTGGCCGTCCCGCCCGCGGACCCGTTCGCGCGCGAGATCGTCGCCGTGCCCACGCGCGGGATGGAGCGCTGGCTCACGCAGCGGCTCTCCAACGCGCTCGGCATCTGCGCCAACGTCGAGTTCCCGTTCCCGCGCCGGCTGACGGGCGCGGCGGTGGCGGCCGCGTCGGGGATCGAGCCGGATGAGGACCCGTGGCTGCCCGAGCGCCTGCTGTGGCCGCTGCTCGAGGTGGTCGAGGGCGCGCTCGACGAGCCGTGGCTGGCCGTGCTGCGCGATCACCCGCGGGCGCGCCGGTTCGGCGCGGTGCGGCACCTGGCGGCGCTGTTCGACCGCTACGCGACGCACCGGCCCGAGCTGCTGGACGGCGACCACTGGCAGGGCCTGCTGTACGAGCGCCTGCGGGCGCGGGTGCCGGTGCCCGACCCCGCCGCGCGGGTGGAAGCGGCGTGCGCGCGGCTGCGGCGCGACCCGGACGTGGTGGACCTGCCGGCGCGCGTCTCGGTGTTCGGGCTCACGCGCCTCCCGGCGGCCCAGCTGCATGTGCTGCGAGCGCTGGCGGAGCACCGCGACGTGCACCTGTTCCTGCTGCACCCGTCGCCGCAGCTGTGGGAGCGGGTGGCCGAGTCCGGCGCGCGGGCGACCGTCCGCCGCACCGACCCCACGACGCGGCTCCCGCGCAACCGGCTGCTCGCGTCCTGGGGACAGGACGCGCGCGAGCTCCAGCTCGTGCTCGGGCCGGACGTCGTCGCCCACGAGCACCCCGTCGAGCACCCCACCGGCACGCTGCTGGCCGAGCTGCAAGCCGCCGTGCGCGAGGACCGCGTGCCGGAGCCCGGGGAGCCGGACGGCACCGTGCAGGTGCACGCGTGCCACGGACGGGCGCGCCAGGTGGAGGTCGTCCGCGACGCGATCCTGCACCGGCTCGCGGACGACCCGACGCTCGAGCCGCGCGACGTGATCGTCATGTGCCCGGACATCGAGGCCTTCGCGCCGCTCATCCACGCGACGTTCGGCGCGGGCGAGATCGCCGAGGACGAAGAGGACGAGCTGGACACGCTCCCGCCCGAGGACCGGCCGCCGAACCTGCGCGTCCGGCTCGCCGACCGCTCGCTAGGCCAGACCAACCCGGTGCTGGGCGTGGTCGCGCGGCTGCTGGAGCTGGCGGGGCGGCGGCTGACGGCGTCCGAGGTGCTCGAGCTGGCCGAGCGCGAGCCGGTGCGCCGGCGCTTCCGGCTCGATGACGACTCGATCGCGCGCCTGCAGGACTGGGTGCGTACGAGCGGCATCCGCTGGGGGCTGGACGCCGAGCACCGGGCGCCGTTCAAGCTCTCCGAACTCCCCGCCGGGACGTGGCGCTTCGGCCTCGACCGCGTCCTGCTGGGCGTGACGATGACCGACGAGCGCCAGCGCCAGTTCGCGGGCGTGCTGCCGCTCGACGACGTCGAAAGCGGCGCCATCGAGCTGGCCGGCCGGCTGGCGGAGTACGTCGCGCGGCTGCAGACGGCGGTGGACGCGCTGAGCGTCGTGCAGCCCGTCCCGGCGTGGGCGGACGCGCTGGCCGCGGCCGCCGACGCGCTGTGCGCGGTCGCGCCGCTGGACGGCTGGCAGCGCTCCGAGCTGCAGCGGCTGCTCGACGACGTCGTACGCGAGTCGGCGTCCTTCCACGGACGGCTGTCGCTCGAGGAGGTGCGCGCGCTGCTCGCGGACCGCCTGAAGGGCCGGCCGACGCGCGCGAACTTCCGCACCGGGCACCTGACGATCTGCACGCTGATGCCGATGCGGTCGGTGCCGCACCGCGTCGTCTGCCTGCTCGGCCTCGACGACGGGACGTTCCCGCGCAAGGCACCGCGCGACGGCGACGACCTGATGCTCGACGAGCCACACGTGGGCGAGCGCGACGCGCGCGCGGAGGACCGGCAGCTGCTGCTGGACGCGCTGATGGCCGCGCGCGACCGGCTGATCATCACCTACACGGGCAACGACGAACGCACGAACGTCCCGCGCCCGCCCGCGGTGCCGGTCGGCGAGCTGCTCGACCTGGTGGGCCGCGGCGTGGTGCGCCAGCATCCGCTGCAGCCGTTCGACCCACGCAACTTCGAAGGCGCGGCGCCCTGGAGCTTCGACCGCGTGACGCTGGACGGCGCAAGGGCGCTGACCTCGCCTCGCTTCGGCGCACGGCCGTTCCTGGCGGCGCCGCTGCCGCCGCGCGAGCGCGGTCCGGTGGAGCTGAATGCGCTGGTGCGGTTCGTCGAGCGGCCCGTGCGCGCGTTCCTGCGCCAGCGGTTGGAGATCAGCGTCGGCGACTACTCGCAGGACGTCGATGACGCGCTGCCGGTGCAGCTCGACGCGCTGGAGCAGTGGGAGGTCGGCGACCGGCTGCTCGCGGCGGTGATGGCGGGCGCGGAGGGGCGCGCGGCGATCCGGGCCGAGATCGCGCGCGGCGGGCTCCCGCCCGGGCAGCTCGGACGGCCCGTGGTCAACGAGATCTGGCAAGGCGTCAACGACATCGCGGCGCGGGCGCAGGCGCTGATCGGCGCCGCCGGCGAGCCGGGGTCGGTGGACGCGAAGGTCGACGTGGGCGGGCGCCGGGTGTCCGGGACGGTCGCGGGCGTGCGCGGGTCGCTGCTGACGACCGTGACGTACTCGAAGGTCAACCCGCGGCACCGGCTCGGTGCGTGGGTGCGTCTGCTGGCGTTGTGCGCCGCGGGCGGGGAGTACGAAGCGCTGACGGTCGGCCGTGCGCAGTCGGGTGCCCACCATCTCGCGACCGTGACCGTCGCGCGGCTGCCGGTGCTCGACCGCGCGTTCGCGCTCGAGCAGCTGGAGCTGCTGCTCGATCTATACGACCGCGGGATGCGCGAGCCGCTGCCGCTCGCGTGCCGGACCTCCGCCGCGTACGTGGCCGGCCAGAACGCGCGCGCCGAGTGGGAGTCGGACCGCTTCCCGAAGGAGGACCGCGAGCCCGAGCACGAGCTGGTGTTCGGCGACATGACCTTCGCGCAGCTGCAGGAGGCGCCGCCCGGGCCGGAAGAACAGTGGGACCCGGGCGAGCCGACGCGCTTCGGCCAGTACGCGAAGCGGCTCTGGAGCGGGCTGCGCAGCGTCGAGGACGTGAGCGACCAGTGACGGCGCGCGCGTTCGACATCTGCGGGGCGTTGCCGACCGGGATCACGGTGCTCGAGGCGAGCGCGGGGACGGGCAAGACGTACACGATCGCGGCGCTGGCGGCGCGCTACGTGGCTGAGGGGACGCCGCTGCAGAACCTGCTGCTGGTCACGTTCACGCGGATGGCGACGGGCGAGCTGCGCGATCGCGTCCGCGAGCGGCTCGTGCGCACCGAGCGCGACCTCACGCGCGTGCTGGACGGCGCGCCGCTCGACACGCTCGATGACGTGACCCGGCTGCTGGCCGCCGGCCCTGACGTCGCGGTGCGGCGGGACCGGCTGATCCGCGCGCTGGCCGACTTCGACGCGGCGACGATCGCGACCACGCACGGGTTCTGCCAGGAGGTGCTCGGTGGGCTCGGCGTCGCGGGCGACCTCGAGCCGGACGCCGAGCTGGTCGAGGCCGTGGACGACCTGACCGGCGAGGTCGTCGACGACCTGTACGTGCGGCGCTACTTCAAGGACGTCGACGCGCCGCTGATCACGCGCGCCGAGGCGCTGAAGATCGCGCGCGAGACGATCGCGAACCCGGGCGCGCCGATCGAGCCGCGCGACACGTCGGGGAACGACCTCGCCGCGTTGCGCGCACGGCTGGCGGCCCGCGTGCGGGTGGAGCTCGAGGAGCGCAAGCGGACGCTCTCGATCGTCACCTACGACGACCTGCTCACGCGGCTCAACGAGGCCTTGAAACGCGGCGGAGTGGACAAGCTGCGGGCGCGCTACCGGGTCGTGCTGGTGGATGAGTTCCAGGACACCGATCCGATCCAGTGGGAGATCCTGGAGACCGCGTTCAAGGCGCCCGAGGTGACGCTGGTGCTGATCGGCGACCCCAAGCAGGCGATCTACGCCTTCCGCGGCGCCGACATCTACTCCTACCTGGAGGCCAAGGAGACCGCGTCGGCGACGGAGACGCTGAACGTGAACTGGCGCTCGGACCAGGCGCTGATCGACGCCTATGACGCGATGTTCGGCGGCGCCCAGCTCGGTGACGAGCGGATCGTGTACCTGAGGGTGCGCGCCAACGACCCCGACAAGCGCCGCTCGCTGCCGGGGGCGCCGCTGCGGATGCGGGTCGTGGACCGGTCGGACCCGGCGATCGAGCTCACCGCGAAGGGCTACGCGGGGCTGAACTCGGCGCGCGCGTACGTGGCGCGCGATCTGGCCGAGGACATCGTGCGGCTGCTGGAATCGGGGCAGGCGAAGCCCGGCGACATCGCCGTGCTGGTCCGCTACAACCGCCACCACGCGCTGCCGGTCCGGGACGCGCTGGACGCGGCGGGCGTGCCCGTCGTGATCAACGGCGCGGGCAGCGTGTTCGGCACGCGCGCGGCGAGCGACTGGCTGGACCTGCTGGAGGCGCTGGAGCGGCCGTCGTCGGTGCCGCGCGCGCGACGCGCGACGATGACGCCGTTCCTCGGCTGGAGCGCCGAGCGCGTGGCCACGGCGGATGACGAGGAGTGGGAGAACGTCCACCGGCGCCTGCACGCGTGGGCGGCGCTGCTGCGCCGGCGCGGGCTGGCTTCGCTGTTCGAGACGATCACGCTGGTCGAGCGGTTGCCGGGCCGCGTGCTGGCCGAGGCCGACGGCGAGCGCCGGTTGACCGACCTGCGCCATGTCGGCCAGCTGCTGCACAGCGCCGCTTCCGCCGAGCGGCTCGGCACGGCCGCGCTGGCCGTCTGGCTGCGTCAGCGCGTCGCGGACGCCGAGCGCGAGGGCGACGAAGAGCGCTCCCGCCGGCTGGAGTCGGACGCCGAGGCCGTGCAGGTGCTGACGATCCACCGCGCGAAGGGGCTCGAGTTCCCGGTCGTCTACGTCCCGTACCTGTGGGAGCCGACCTGGGTCGACGACAAGCCGATCCCGATCGTCTACCACGACCCCGACGCCGACTTCCAGCGCACCATCGACGTCGGCCTCGCCGGCTCGGACTATCGCCGCCACAAGGACCTCCACATCGCCGAGCAGCGCGGGGAGGACCTGCGGCTCGCCTATGTCGCGCTCACCCGCGCCAAGCACCAGGCCGTCGTCTGGTGGGCCGGCACGTGGAACAGCCGCGACTCCGCGCTGAGTCGCCTGCTGCTCGCCCGCGACGCCGACGGCCGCGTCGCCGACCGCGGCCCGAACCCGCCCACCGACGATGTTGCGATCGAGCGCTTCCGCGAGCTCGCCTCCAATGCCCCGGGCTGCGTGAGCGTCGAGCGCGCGTCGCTGTCAGGCATGCCGCTCGGCTGGTCGGCCCCGCGTCCCGAGGCCGCGTCGCTGGCCGCGGCGACCTTCACCCGCGAGCTCGACCGCTCCTGGCGGCGCACCTCCTACAGCGACATCACCGCCGCCGCCCACGAGGCCCGCGTCGCCTCCGAGCCGGAGGAGGTGGCGCTGACCGACGAGCCCGGCGAGGAGCCCCGCTTCGGCGACCTCGTCCCGGACGACGCCGAAGTCGTCGGCGGCATCGCCCGCTCCGCGCGCGGCGCCCACGCGCCGCCGCCCGCCGCCGCGCCGCCCGGCGACGGGGTCGCCGCGCCGCCCGCCGCCGCGCCGTCGCGCGCCGCCGACGACGAGGCGACGCTGTCGCTGTTCGACGTCCCGCCCGCGGCCGGCGCGTCCTCTTCGCCCGCCGCCGGCGCGTCGTCTTCGCCCGCGGCCGGCGCGCCCGCTCCGGCCGCGCCCGTGGCGCTGCCCCTCGCGGACATCCCCGGCGGCACGGCGTTCGGCACGTTCGTGCACTCCGTGTTCGAGGCGGCGGACTTCGCCGCGCCCGACCTCCAGGCGGAGCTGGCGGACAAGGTGCGCGCGGCGCTCGCGCGCGGGGCGGTGGACATCGGGTCGCAGGCGGCGCTGGTCGAGGGCCTGAAGGCCGCGATCGAGACGCCGCTCGGGCCGCTCGCGGGCGACCTGCGGCTGCGGGACATCGCGCGGCACGACCGGCTCGACGAGCTCGGGTTCGAGCTGCCGCTCGCCGGGGGCGACGAGCCGCACGCGTGGCTTACGCCCGGCGCGATCGCGGCCGTCCTGCGCGAGCACCTCGACGCCGACGACCCGCTCGCAGGCTACGCGGACCGGCTGGAGGACCCCGAGCTGCGGGCCGCAGTGCGCGGGTACCTCACGGGCAGCATCGACCTCGTGTTCCGGGTCGGGGACGGGTTCGCGATCGCGGACTACAAGACGAACGTGCTCGCGCCGCCCGGCGAGGCGCTCACGGCCGGGCACTACGCGCCCGCAGCGCTCACGGCCGAGATGGAGCACGCGCACTACGGCCTGCAGGCGCTGCTGTACACGGCCGCGCTGCACCGGTACCTGCGCTGGCGGCTCGCGGGCTACGACCCCGAGCGCCACCTCGCGGGGGTCTTCTACCTGTTCGTGCGCGGGATGACGGGCGCGACCGGGTCCGGCGTGTTCGCGTGGAAGCCGCCCGCGCCGCTCGTGGTCGCGCTCAGCGACCTGCTCGAACAGGGGGTCGCGGCGTGATCGACGCCTTCGAGGTCCGGCACGCGCTGCGGTCCACCGGCGTGTTGCGGGAGTTCAACGAGATCGGCGTGCTGGCGGCGGCCGACGTGCACGTCGCCGAGCGGCTCGCCGCGCTCGCGCAGGAGCAAGACGAGCTCGTCGCGCTCGCCGCCGCGCTGGCCGTGCGCGCGCCGCGGCTCGGCCACGTCTACGTCGACCTGGCGACGATCCGCGAGACCGCGACGGTCGACTCCGATGAGCCCGTCGACCTGTCCGAGCTGCCGTGGCCGGAGCCCGACGACTGGCTCACCCGCGTGCGGCAGTCGCCGCTGGTCGCGGTCGGCGAGCGCGAGGGGGAGCCGAAGCCGCTGCGGCTCGTCGACAGCGCGCTCTACCTGGACCGCTACTGGCGCGAGGAGGGCCAGGTCGCGGCCGACCTGCGCGCGCTCGGCCAGGCCGAGCGCGTCAACGCGTTCGCGCTCGAGCACTCCCTCGACCGGCTGTTCGAAGGGCCCGGGGCGCAGCGCGAAGCGGCGCGGGCGGCGGTCGAGCGGCGCTTCGCCGTCGTTGCGGGCGGGCCCGGCACCGGCAAGACGACGACCGTGGCGCGGATCGTCGCCGCGCTCGCCGAGCAGGGCTCGGAGCTTCCGCTCGTCGCGCTCGCGGCGCCGACCGGCAAGGCCGCGACGCGGCTCCAGGAGGCCGTGCACAACGCGGCGCGCACCATGGACATCGGCCCGCGCGTGCGTGACGAGTTGCTCGCGCTGAAGGCGTCGACGTTGCACCGGCTGCTCGGCTGGAAGCCCGGCAGCCACAGCCGCTTCCGCCACGACCGCAACAACCGGCTCCCGCACGACGTCGTGATCGTCGACGAGACGTCGATGGTCTCGCTGACCCAGATGGCGCGGCTCGTCGAGGCGGTGCGGCCGGGCGCGCGGCTCGTGCTCGTCGGCGACCCGGGCCAGCTGACGTCGATCGAGGCCGGGGCCGTGCTGGGGGACATCGTCAAGGTCGGCGGGCCGGGCGTCGTCGAGCTCGACGTCGTCCACCGCGGCCAGCAGGGCATCAAGACGCTCGCGCCCGCGATCCGCGACGGCGACCCCGACGCCGCGATCGCCGCGCTGACCGCCGGCTACGACGACATCACGTGGATTCCGGTCGACGTGGGGGAGCCCGAGTCGCTCGCGCACGTCAGGCCCGTCCGCGACGGTGCCGTCGAAGCCGCCACCGCCGTGATCGAGGCCGCCCGTACCGGAGACACGGTGCAGGCGATGGCCGCGCTGGGCGAGTTCCGCGTGCTGTGCGCGCACCGGCGCGGCCCGCACGGCGTCGCGACCTGGACCGCGCGCATCGAGAGCTGGCTGGGCAGCGCGATCGGCCGCGGCCGCTGGTACGTCGGCCGCCCGCTGCTCGTGACCAAGAACGACTACGGGTTGGACCTCTACAACGGCGACGCGGGCGTGATCGTGACCAGCGGCACCGGCGGCAAGGTCGCGGCGGCGTTCGAGCGCCGCGGCGAGCCCGTGCTGTTCGCCCCCTCGCGCCTGAACGCGATCGAGACCGTGTACGCGATGACGGTCCACAAGAGCCAGGGCTCGCAGTTCGGCACCGCGGCCGTGCTGCTGCCCGCGGCGACGTCGCCGATCCTCACGCGCGAGCTGCTCTACACCGCCGTCACCCGCGCGAATCGCCACCTGATCCTCGCGGGCACGGAGGAGACGATCCGCGCGGCGGTGGCGCGGCCTGTCGCCCGCGCCTCCGGGCTGGGCCGGCGCCTAGCCTGAGGCGTCATGGAGATCGACCTCACCGGCCGCAGGGCCTTCATCAGCGGCTCCACCCAGGGCATCGGGCGTGCGATCGCCGCCAAGCTCGCCGCGTGCGGCGCCGCCGTGACGATCAACGGGCGTGACGAGAGCAAGGTCCAGGCCGTCGCGGACGAGCTCGGCGTCGACGGCATCGCCGCCGATGTGAGCACCGCCGAGGGCGCGCAGGCCGTGCTGGCAGCGCTGCCCGACGTCGACATCCTCGTCAACAACCTCGGGATCTTCGCTCCGACGCCCGTGCTCGAGGTCGACGACGCGACGTGGCAGCGCTTCTGGGACGTCAACGTCATGTCCGCGATCCGCCTCACCCGCGGCTACCTGCCCGGCATGGTCGAGCGCGGCCACGGCCGCGTGCAGTTCATGGCCAGCGACTCGGCGGTCGTGATCCCGGAGGAGATGGTCCACTACGGCGTCACCAAGACGGCGCTGCTCGGCGTCTCGCGCGGGTTCGCCAAGGCGGTCAAGGGCAGCGGCGTGACGGTCAACTCCGTGATCGCCGGCCCGACGCACACCGAGGGCGTCGAGGACTTCGTGTACTCGCTCGTGGGCGACGAGCTCGAGTGGGATGAGGCGCAGCGCCGGTTCGTGGCCGAGCACCGCCCGAACTCGCTGCTCGGGCGCCTGATCGAGCCGGACGAGATCGCGAACCTGGTCGCCTACCTGAGCTCGGATCTCGCCTCGGCCACGACGGGCGGAGCCGTCCGCGTGGACGGCGGCTACGTCGATCACATCCTCCCGTAGGCGTTACGCGGCGTAGCGGGCCTGCGCGCGGGCGCGGGCCTTCGCGGCCTCTTCCTCGCGGTTCTTCGGCGGCGCGTTGGTCGTGAGGTGATCGAGCAGCTTCTGGGTCGCGGCCGCGACCTCGGCGACGGCCTGCTCGAACGCCTCCGCGTTGGCCTGCGAGGGCTTCGTGGAGCCGCTGATCTTGCGCACGTACTGCAACGCGGCGTCCTGGACTTCCTGCGTCGTGGCGGGCGGCTCGAAGTTGTGGAGCTGACGGATGTTGCGGCACATGCGACACAGGCTACGCCCCGAACTCGGGCGTGTGACGGCCCAGGTCGGTGAGCGCGTAGACGAGGCCCTGCGGCTCCTCGCGCACCTCGACGAGGCCGACCGCGACGAGCGCGTGCAGGTCGCCGCGGAGCAGGGTCTCGTCCTCGTCCGGCGAAGGACCATCGGACAGCGGGGCAGAGGTCGGGCGAGGCATGCGGCGGGCTCCTTTGCGAGCTACACAGATCCACGTGGGACGGCGTAGCGTTGCGCCGGCTCCGGACGGAATGCGAAGCCCCTGCACTTTGCGCGAAACGGTTGCGCTACGCACAGCTTTGTGCACCGCGCGGCCGCGAATTCGCCGACATACGCACAGCTCATGCACAGCCCCACGTGCCGCCCGATCCGGCGCGCCGTGTAGAACGGCTGGGCCGATGGGCCCTTCACCCCGCCTCCTCCGCGCCGTCGTCGCCGAGCGCGCCACGCTCGAGCGCCAACGCGCCCAGCTCGCGCGCGAAGCCGACCACCTGCGCGCCTCGCTGGCCCGCATCGAGGCGGGCCTGGCGGAGATCGACGCGCTGTGCGCCCGCCTCGACGACCTGGCTGGGCCCGGAGACGAACCGGCGCGAGGGCAGGAGGCGCGGGCGCGCGGCGAGAGGGCACGGGCGCCGGGCGAGAGGACGCCGCGCGACGCGACGCGCTCGCCGGCCCGCCACGACGGCCGCGCCGCCCACTCGGCCCGCGAGGACGGCCGCGCCGCCCACTCGCCGGCCCACGCCGACGGCCGCGCCGCGCACTCGCCGCATCGCGCCGCGCCCGCGCGGCTCGCCGCCCCCGCCGACGACGCGCCCACCCTCCTGCGCGGCCCTGCGATCCGCACCACCGCGGTGGCGGTCCTGATCGCCCAGGGCGGCGACGGCCTGCACTACCGGGACTGGTACGAGCTGGTCCGACGTGAGGGTTACGAGGTCGCGGGGAAGGACCCGCTGGCGGTGTTCCTCACCCAGATCTCGCGCTCGCCCGCGGTGCGCAAGGGCGCCCGACCGGGCGAATACGTGCTCGACCGCGGCGCGCGTGCCACCCTGGCAGAACGTCTGGAGCACCTGAACCGCGCCCTCGCCGCTCTGCCCCAGCAGACGAGCGACCTGACCGAGCTGCGCAGCCGCCGCGCGCAGCTGACGTCGGAGATCGCCAAGACCGAGAAGGCGCTCGAGGAACTCGAGACGGCGGCGGCATGACGATCCGACCCGCCACCGCCGCGGACGCCGCGCAGATCGTCGCGATCTACAACCACGGGATCGCCGAGCGCCAGGCGACGTTCGAGACGCGCCCGCGCAGCACCGACGACGTCGCGGAGTGGCTCGCCGCCCGGCGCCCGTTCCTGGTCGCCACCGACGGCGACGCGGTCCTCGGGTTCGCCCGCGTCTCCGCCTACTCCACCCGCGCGGCGTACGCGGGCGTCGGCGAGCACACGGTGTACGTCTCGCACACCGCGCGCGGGCGCGGCGTCGGCGTCGCGCTCCTGAACGCGCTGGCGGACGCCGCCACCCAGGCGGGCTACCACAAGCTCACGAGCCGGGTGTTCGCCACCAACGCCGCCTCGCTGGCGCTGCACCGCAAGGCGGGCTTCACCGAGGTCGGCGTCCAGCGCCGCCACGCGCAGCTCGACGGGGAGTGGAAGGACACCGTGCTGGTGGAGCGCCTGCTCGGCGAGGCCGCCAACTACCCTCTCACCCCGTAATGGCTTCCGCTCCTCCTCCGGCCGGCGGCGGCGCAGGCCGGTCGCTCACGATCGTGTTCGAGTCGGGCCGGCGCGTGGCGCCGGACGCGCTGCGGATCAACCCCGCGGGCGCCACCCTGGAAGTCGGCGGCTTCTTCCACACGCCGCTCAAGCTCACGCTCGGCCAGCTGCACCTCGGCATGATCGACCGCGGCCCGGCCACGCCCAAGGGCGACACGGGCCGCTTCCCGATCCTCAAGCGCCTCAGCGCCACCAGCGTCGTCCCGCGCGAGCAGGGCATCGAGGGCTGGCTGTGGACGACCACGGGCGGCTCGGCGCTCACGGTCCTGGGCGACGAGGACGCGGCGCCCTCGGGCGCGATCCTGTTCACCAAGCCGCTCACGGCCGAGCAGCTCAAGCCCACGATGGAGCCGAAGGCCTACGAGGCGCTGATCGCCCGCTCGCCACTCGGGGAGCCGGCGATCCCCGGCATCCTGTTCCGCGCGGCCGAGCCGTCCAACGCGGAGACCGCGTTCCGCACGTACGGGCTGCTGCGGCCGCTCACGGATCGCGAGGTCCCACCGGTGATGCGGCGGTCGCTGCCGACCGACCGGCCGGCGGACCCGAGCATCGCCGCCGCGCCCGCCCCGCGCGGCACGTCGGTGGCCCCGCCCGGCTTCTGAGTACCCTGCACCACCGATGGAGCACGATCCAGGCACCTGCACCGCCTGCCGCGGCAGCGGCGAGCTGATCTCCGGCCTCGGCGGCGAGCCGCACCGCGTGCGCTGCCCGTGGTGCGAGGGCACCGGGCGCTTCGACGCCACCCGCGACGCCCAGGCGCCGGCCCGCGAGGGCCACCCCGCCGACAGCCCGCGCTAAAGCGCCGCGGCTCCCGGCCGATCATCCGGGAACGCATGCGTCGCCTCCGCGCCGAAGAGGGCTACTCGCTCGTCGAACTGATGGTCGTCGTGCTGATCGTCGGCGTGCTCGCCGCCGTCGCCGTGCCGACCCTGCTCGGCCAGCGGGCCAAGGCGCAGGACACGGGCGCGAAGGCCGCGACCGTCACGGCGGCCAAGGCGGCGATCGCCTTCGGCACCGACCGCGGCGGCTTCGAGGACGCCACGCCGGAGGACCTCGCGCGGGTCGAGAAGTCGCTCGCCGACGCCCGCGGCCTGCGGGTCGAGGGCGCGAGCCGCACGTTCACGGTCAGCGTGGACTCGGCCAGCGGCACCACGTTCTCGATCGCGCGCGCCGAGGGCGGCGAGATCACGCGCGACTGCACCCCCGCGGGCAGCGGCGGCTGCCGCGAGACGGCGGACGCGCGCGGCAACCGTTGGTGAGGCGTCCGGGCCAGACCCCATCCCACTCAACCCGCGTGGCGGAGCGGCCGATGAAGGACGTGATGAACCACGCTCGCCACCAGGACGGCTTCGCCCTCATCGAGGTGATCGTCTCCGCCGCGGTGCTCGCGGTGCTCGCGCTCGCGGTGCTGTCGGGCCTGGACGGCGCCGGCCACGCCAGCGCGCGCGAACGTGCCCGCGCGCAGGCCTCGGCGCTCGCCGAACAGGATCAGGAGCGGCTGCGCTCGATCAACTTCGAATCGCTGGTCGACGGCAAGGTGCCGCAGACCGGCGCGGTCAAGGTCGCCGACGACAAGGCCAGCTACACGGTCACGTCCGAGGTGCAGTGGATCACCGATGACGACACCGGCGTGCCGGCGTGCGGCGACAAGTCCTACCGGGCGACGGAGTACGCGAAGCTGATCTCGACGGTCACGTCGAACATCGTCGGCGTGCGCATGAAGCCGGTGCGCGTGGAGTCGATGATGGCCACGCGGGCCTCGCGCGCCGCCAGCACCGGCACGCTGACCGTGCGCGTGAAGGCCGGGCGTCCGGAGCGGGTCGCGAACCTGACGGTCCGGGCGACGCACGCCACCACCAACGCCGTCGTCACGGCGCAGACCAATGCCAAGGGCTGCGCGCTGTTCCGCTCGATCCCGATCGGCGAGTACACGGTCTCGCTCAACACGTCCGGCTACGTCGACGATCGGGCGAGCCAGTACACCGAGACGAAGGCGACCGTCAGCCCGAGCACGGTGACCCCGACGTCGCTGATCTACGACCGCTCGGTGAACATGAGCGTCGACATCAAGACGATCAAACCGGGCGCGACCTTCTCCACGACCACCGCGAGCCGGCCCTCGAAGGCCGACAGCGTCGCCGACAACGCCGCCTCCGCCGGCTCGCTGCGCGCCTACGCGCCCAGCGCCGGCGGGTTCACGAGCAACATCAAGCCGACCGGCCTGTTCCCGTTCGAGTCCTCGTACGCGTTCTTCGCCGGCGCCTGCGTCTACCAGAGCCCGACCAAGGCGAACCCGACGCTCAACCAGAACTACTTCGAGACCACGAACCCGGCCGCGGTCGTCAAGGGAGACCCGGCGGCGTTCCAGCCGCAGAGCGCGACGGTCTACCAGCCCGCCCTGAACCTGCGCGTGCGCGCCGGCTCGTCGACGAACACGCCGCCGGCGACCTTCGACGCCGCCGCGAGCCAGCTCGAGCTCAAGCTGACGCTGCCGGCCCCGAGCGGCGACAGCTGCACCGACATCACGAACATGACGATGCGGCTGGCGTCGTGGCCGACCGCCGTCTGGGGCGAGCAACCGACCACGCCCGCGGGCATGACGGCGACGGGCTACGTCTGGCAGCCCAGCGCCACCGGCGAGTTCGACCCGGGGATGCCGTTCGGCGTCTACCGCCTCTGCCTGCGCGACGGCGCGACCAGCCCCTCCCGCTGGTGGGCCAACGGCACCGCCTCCGCGCCGGTCGCGCCGACCTACGACAACACGAACCCGAGCGGCCGCGCCGACACGATGGAGATCCCGCCGCGCACCACCGGCACGGGCTCGAGCACCGTCGCGCCGCTCTGGACCACGACCCGGCCGGCGGGCTGCTGATGCGCCGCCTGCGCACCGAGGAACGCGGCTTCACGCTCATCGAGGTGCTGACCGCGATGACGATCGGTCTGATCGTCTCGTTCGCGGTCTTCTCGCTGGTGGAGGTCGTCATGCGCCGCTCGGCCGACATCAGTACGCGCGTCGACACGACTCAGCGCGCCCGCACGGCCATGGACCAGATCACGCGCCAGCTGCGCTCGCAGGTGTGCACGCAGCGCGCCGGTGCGGCGGAGGGCCGCACGATCGACGCCGCCTCGCCGACGTCGATCTCCGTCTACGCCGACTTCAGCGACGAGACGCTCAACACCAGCGGCCAGCTACCGGCACCGGACCTGCGCAAGATCGCCTTCGACCCGGTCACGCGGGCGCTCACCGAAACGGTGACCAAGGGCACGCGTGACTCGGTCGGCTACGTCGTCTACGGCACCGCCGGCACCACGCGGCGGATCCTGGGCAACGTCGCCGCGACGTACTTCGCCGACGCGCCGGCCAACACGCTGCCGGTCGTCTTCCGCTACTTCCGGTATCCGAACACCACCGCGACGCTCAAGGAGCCGACCGAGGAGATCGCGCCCCTGCAGAACCGCGCACTCACGGCGGACGAGCTCAACGACGTCGCGCGGATCGAGATCAGCTACCGCGCACTCAACAACCGCGGCCAGCGCGCGGGCTCCACCGTGCTCGAGAACAGCGTCTACGTGCGCACCTTCACCCCGAACAACCCCGACCAGGTGAACCCGCAATGCAAGGCCTACTAGGACGTATCGACAGCCGGGCCGAGCACGGCTTCTCCATGATCCTGACGGTCATGGCGATGTTCATCATCTCGATGTTCGTCGCCGCGTCGTACGTGGCCGTCACGGGTGACATGCGGCTCTCGGCGATCGCCCAAGACCGCAAGGCCTCGCAGTCCGGCGCCGAGGCCGGTGCCGACTACTACCTGAACCGGCTGCGTCAGGACCCGGATTTCTGGACCAAGTGCGACACGCTCGGCCCGCTGGACTCCACGGACCCGACCAAGAACCCGATCAACCAGCTGTGGGACGGCGAGGGCCCGGACCCGCGCGTGTGGCGCTCGCTCCCGAACAGCTCGGAGGAGTACACGATCGAGCTGATCCCGGCCGCCGGCTACGACGAGTGCATCCCGAACAAGCAGGAGTCGTTCATCGATCTCGAGACCGGGACGTTCCGGATCAAGATCACGGCTCGCTCGCGCAAGGGCGACCCGCGCCCGCGGACGCTGATCGTCACCTACGCGCGTGACTCGTTCCTGAACTACATCTACTTCACGGACTACGAGAACCTCGATCCCGCGGCCTTCGCGAGCGCCACCGACCGGGCCAAGCAGACCACCAACTGCGCCAACCGCTACCGCTCGGCGCGTGCGGGCAAGGGCTGCGCCGAGATCCAGTTCGCGACCGGCGACTCCATCAACGGCCCGTTGCACACCAACGACGAGAACCTCTTCATCTGCGGCTCGCCGGTGTTCGGCCGCACGAAGAACCAGGACGGCTCGAGCCGGGCGACGCTGACCGACACCGTCGAGGTGTCCGGCCCGCCCGAGGGTTACGTGGCCAACCCGAACGGCAGCGGCTGCGCGAACACCCCGGTCATCCAGACCGCCGGTGGCCAGCGCAAGTTCGTCACCCGCGCGAAGCGGCTGATGCTGCCGTCCTCGAACTCGGAGCTGGCGACCTATGCGGCCAACAGCGGCAACCTCTACACGGGCGTGACGTCGATCCGCCTGCGCGGCACGGTCATGGACGTCACCAACAACGGGACCACGACGACCAAGACATGGCCGACCAACGGCGTGCTCTACGTCAAGAACGGCAACTCGTGCGAGCCGGAGTTCCCGACCGCGGCCGACTACAACGAGCCGGCCAGTTGCGGCAACGTCTACGTGAGCGGGACCTACTCGCGGCCGCTGACGATCGCCGCGGCCAACGACGTGATCATCCGCCCGACGTCGTCCACCTCGCCGACGGACGCGAACATCACCCAGGTCGGGACCGACAGCGCGACCCTCGGGCTGATCGCCAACAACTTCGTGCGCGTCTCGCATCGCGTGGCCTCGGACTGCAAGTCCAACCTGTCCCCGGTGCTGAACAACGTGACGATCGAGGCCGCGATCCTCGCCCTGCAGCACTCGTTCATCGTCGACAACCACAACTGCGGCCCGGCGCTGAGCAAGCTGACCGTCAACGGAGCGATCGTGCAGAAGTACCGCGGTCCGGTGGGCACCGGCTCGGGCGCGAGCATCGCCACGGGCTACGCCAAGAACTACTGGTACGACGACCGGTTCCGGTTCCGCAGTCCGCCGTACTTCCTCGTGCCGGACGAGTCGGCCTGGAACCCCGTGCGCACGCACGAGGTCGTCGGGTAGCTAACGGATCGTCAGGGTGCCGATCTGCCGCTCGTCGTCGACGAGCAGCGGGTAGGTGCCCGGCGTCTCCGCCATCAGCGTGAAGCGGGCCGGCAGGCCGGTCTCGAAGACGTCGGACTGAAGGCCGGTGAGCGCGACGCGCCCCGGCCCTTCGCCTTCTACGACGATCTCCACGTCGTCGCCGAGCGTGGCCTCGATGGTCTGGGGGCTCGCGTCGCCGTCGGCCGAGAGCGTCGCCGTGACGTCGAACTCGTCGGGGTCGGAGAGCAGCGCGCCCGGCGTGGAGGAGGGCCCCGCAGTGCCGCGTTGGGCCGTCCGCGGCGGCGACACGGTGACCACGAGGACCATCAGACCCACGATCGCGAGCACCAGGAGCGTCATCCGTCGGGTCATCACCCCATGTGAGGTTAGACGGGGGTAAAGCTGCTCGCACGGGGTGCCGATACAGGGACTAGCCAGACCGAGGTGTCAAAAGGCAAATCGCCCGCGAGGGCGAGACGCAAAGCCATCGGGGCTCCAGCGGATCTGGAGTCGGCCGGGCTGCCACTTCCGGCAGAACGGGACCGAGGACCTGGCAAGACACAACCGCCTTACAGGCCCAACGATCCCTTCAGGAGGGACATCCCACATGCTCCACAAGCTTCGCGCGCGTATGCAGGACGAGAAGGGCTTCACGCTCATCGAGCTCCTGGTCGTCATCCTGATCATCGGCGTCCTCGCCGCGATCGCCCTCCCCGCGTTCCTCAACCAGCGCGAGAAGGCGCAGGACTCGACCGCCAAGAGCGACGTCCGCACCGCCCAGACCGCGATGGAGACCTGGTACACGGACAACCAGTCCTACACCGACGTCACCGAGGCCGAGCTCAAGAAGATCGAGCCGGCGCTCAACAACGCCGCCACGCTCAAGATCGAGGCCAAGGGCGCCGACGGCTACACCATCTCCGTCGAGTCCAAGGGCTCGAACGTGAACACGTTCAAGATCGTCAACGCGGCGGGCACCGTGTCCCGCACCTGCGCCACCAAGACCGGCGCGGTCAAGGGCAAGGGCGGCTGCCCCACCTCCGGCAGCTGGTAGTCCCCGACACCATCTGATGTTCCTCCGCGAAGCGGGCCCTCGGGCCCGCTTCGTTCGTTTAAGCGCTCGGGTCCAGGCTGTATCAAGTCGGACAGCGGGTATGACGATGAATTGATCGTGTTCCGTAAAAAGCGTTCCCCCCAGAGCAGCGTCGTCGGGCTCGAGCTCGACGCGGGCCATCTTGCCGCCGCTGAAGTCAGCGTCGAAGGCACCCTCACGCTGACCCGCGGTGCGGTCGCCGAGCTCGAGCCCGGCGTGATCCGCGACGGCGAGGTCGCCGACCCCATCGCCCTGGCGGAGGCGCTGAAGACGCTCTTCGCCGACAACGAGCTGCCCAAGACGGTCCGGCTGGGCATCGCCCACCAGCGCATCGTCGTGCGCACGCTCGACCTGCCGACGGTGATCGACGATCCCAAGGCGCTGAGCGCGGCCGTCAAGGAGGCCGCGCCCGACCACATCCCGATGCCGATGGAGGAAGCCGTCCTGGACTTCCAGTCGCTCGGCACGGTCGAGACGCCGCTCGGCCCGCGCACGCGCGTCGTCGTCGTCGCCGTCCGCAAGGAGATGGTCGAGCGCGTCGCCGCCGCCGTCGACGGCGCCGGCCTGGAGATCGCGGGGATCGACCTGTCCGCGTTCGGCATGGTCCGCGCGCTCGCGTCCGAGCATGAGGGCGCGGTCCTCTACATCAACGTCGGCGGCCTGACCAACGTGGCCGTGGCGACCAAGGACGCCTGCCTGTTCACGCGCGCTTCGGCGGGTGGCGTGGAGACGATCGCCCACTCGCTCGCCGACCGGCGCGGGCTCACGCTCGAGCACGCCCGCGCGTGGATGTCGCACGTCGGCCTCGTCGCGCCGCTGGACGGCGTCGAAGGCGACATGGACCTCGTGTCGGCCACGCGGTCCGCGCTCGAGGACGGCGTGCGCGAGCTCGCCGACGGGATCCGCACGTCGCTGAACTTCTACCGCACGCAGGACGCGGCGCAGCCCGTGGATCTGGGCGTCGTGACCGGCCCGGCGATCGCGATCCCGGGCTTCGTCGAGAAGCTCAGCGAGGCGCTGCACCTGCCGCTGGAGGCGCGCGTGGTCGAGCACACCGACGACACCGAGAACGCCGGGCGCCTCACCATCGCCGCCGGCCTCGCCGTTGCCGAGCGGCCCTAGAACGCACCGCTTGCCGCCGTCCGCCACACTGCACGCCGCATGAGCGTGTGCCGTCAGGGAATCCCTCGGTAGCGATTTCGCAATGAGCGTCGGTGTGGCGGCCGCGGCGGCCGCGGTCTTCGGAGCGATCATCGGCTCCTTCCTGAACGTGGTGGCCTATCGGCTGCCGCGCAAGGAGTCCGTGCTGCACCCGCCGTCGCGCTGCCCCGAGTGCGGGACGCCGATCAAGCCCTACGACAACGTGCCCGTGCTGGGCTGGCTGTGGCTGCGCGGCAAGTGCCGGGCGTGCGGGGCGAGGATCTCGCCGCGCTACCCGATCATCGAGGCGCTCACGGGCGTGCTGTGCGCCTTGTGCGTGCTCGTCTACGGCGCCGACAATGACGTGTGGGCGCCGCTGCTGTTCGTCCTGTTACTCGTCCCGATCACGCTGATCGACCTCGAGCACCACATCATCCCGAACGTCCTGACACTGATCGGGGCGGTCGGAGCGGTGGCGCTGCTGATCGCGTTCAACTCGGATTCGCTCGTCGAGCATCTGATCGCGGCCGTGGCCGCCGGCGGGTTCTTCCTGCTGGCCGCGATTGTCTACCCGGCCGGCATGGGCATGGGCGACGTCAAGCTGGCGGCGGTGATGGGCCTGTTGCTGGGCCGGGCGGTCGTCCCCGCGATCTTCGCCGCGCTGATCGCCGGCACGCTGATCGGCGGCGCGATCATCGCGCGCTACGGGATGGCCGAGGGCCGCAAGAAGGGCATCCCGTTCGGCCCGTGGCTCGCGTTCGGCAGCCTCGTCGGCCTGTTCGCCGGCGACGAGCTCGTCGACTGGTACCTGGATACGTTCACCTAGGGTGGCGGCCCTACCTGGTTCAAGACGCGATCTCGCGCTGCCGATACCAGGGACGTGAAAGCCGTCAACCTCCTTCCTCCCGACACGCGCGGCGCGTCCAAGTCGTCCGCCGAGCTTGCCGTTGGCCCGGAGGCCAAGGGCGGCACGGGTGCATTCGTCGTCGTCGGCGTGCTCGCCGCCTGCGTGGCAGGCGTGGCGGGCCTCGTCCTGACCGACAACACCATCAAGCAGCGCCAGGCCGACCTCGATCACGCCGCTCAGCAGCAGCAGGCGCTCCAGGCGCAGGTCGCCCAGCTCAAGCCGTACGCGGACTTCGACGCCGCCGCCAAGGCCCGCGTCCAGACCGTTCGCGACCTCGCCGGCTCGCGCTTCGACTGGGAGCAGGCGCTGCGCGACCTTTCGCGCGCCATCCCGCAGGACGTGACGCTCAGGCAGCTCAGCGGTGACATCTCGACCGACGCCGGCGGCCAGGGCGGCACGCTCCGCGGCGCGATCTCCGCGCCCGCCATCACGCTCACCGGCTGCGCCCCGGGCCAGACGCAGGTCGCTCGCCTGATGGCGCGCCTGCGCGACATCGACGGCGTCACGCGCGTCTCGCTGTCGAGCTCCACGGCCGAGAAGGTCGAGGCCTCGTCCGACGGCACCGAGCGCTCCCGGCGCGTGTCGATGCCGTGCGGCTCGGGCAAGCGCCCGGCGTTCGAGCTGGTCATGTTCTTCGAGGGCGACGCCGCCAAGGTCGGCGTGACGCCGGTCACCGCGACCGGCTCGGTCAGCGAGACCCCCACGCCCGCGCCCAGCGCCACCGCCACGGCCACGGCCACGCCCGGGACCAGCAGCACCGACGGCACCACCACGACCACCACCACGACCGACGGGGCGACGAAGTGAGCCGTACCTACAAGATGCTGCTCGTGGCCGTCGTGGCGCTGCTCGCCGTGGGCGGCTACTGGAAGATGGCCCTGGCGCCCAAGCGCGCGCAGGTCGCCGACCTCGACGAGCAGATCGCGGTGGCCCAGGCGCAGCTGGCGCAGTCCCAGGCGCTGGTGAGCACCTACCGCGGCGCCCAGAAGGCCTACAAGGTCAACTACGAGACGGTCGTCCGCCTCGGCAAGGCCGTCCCGACCGACGACGACACGCGCTCGCTGCTGGTCCAGCTCGACACGTCCGCCAAGCGCGCCGGCGTCGACTTCGACACTGTGAACGTCAACGGTGGCGGCGGCTCGTCCTCGTCCACCGAGGCCAGCACGACGCCGGGCGCCGTGAACGCCGGCGCGTTCTCCGCCATGCCGTTCGCGTTCGGCTTCACCGGCACGTTCGCGTCCCTGGGCGACTTCCTCGCCCGCATGGAGCGCTTCGTCACGCTCAAGGGCGACAAGATCGAGGTCAACGGTCGCCTCGTCCGCATCGAGAACCTCACGCTCGCGCCCGCCGAGAGCGGCTGGCCCGGCCTGCAGGCGCAGGTCGGCGCGAGCGCCTACATCGTCCCGGAGACGACCGACGTCAACGGCGGCACGACCGCCGGCACGGGCTCCACCCAGACGTCGACCACGACCACGACCACCACGACGCCGGCCGCCACGGACGGCCAGGGCGGGACCGAGATCCGATGAACCTGATCACCGATACCTGGCGCGGGCTGGTCCGGCGCAAGCTGTGGCCCGTCGCGCTGCTCCTGGTGGGCGCGCTGGTGGCGGTGCCGATGTTCCTCGCGAAGGAGCCGGAGGTCACTCCCGCTCCCGCGAACGCCCAGGCGCAGGTCGAGGGCCTGCCCGCGACCTACGTGACCGCCGCCACCGAGGACAGCGCTCTCGAGGAAGATGCGACGAGCAAGCGCCATCGTGCGCTGGGGGCCGAGAAGGACCCGTTCGAGCCGGCGCCGCTGCCCAAGGCCAAGAAGAAGAAGACCAAGAAAGCGACGAAGACCTCGACGGCGAAGACCGAGCCGGCGGCGACCGAGACCGACAGCGCCAAGACCGAGCCGTCCACCGGTTCGGGTGACGCCGGCGGCGGTGCGTCCGAGCCGAGCGCTCCCGTGGCGACGCCCACCCCGACCGCCACGCCGACGCCGGCGCCGGACAACTCGGTGCGCGTGCGCTTCACGCGCGTCGAGGAGACCACGGCCGACGAGCTGCCCGCCGTCACGGTGGAGGAGCTCTCCGTCCTCCCGGACGAAGAGAACCCGGTGGTCGTCTTCCAGGGCCTCGAGAAGAAGGGCAAGATCGCGGTCTTCGAGCTCACCGGCAACGCGACGGTCGAGGGCGACGGCGAGTGCGAGCCCTCGCCCACGGACTGCCGGATCGTGCGGCTGCGCGCCGGCGAGACCGTCTTCATCACGGTCAAGGACACCGGCGAGGAGACCGACGCGCAGTACCAGCTCGACCTCGTGAAGATCAACCGCTGAGCGGGGGGTCCGGGGGGCGGCAGCCCCCTGGGGAAAATCTGCGGCGGGAGCCGAGGATGCGGAAGGCGGGCCCTGTGCCCGCCTTCGCCCTTTCTAGGATCTCCCGCGTGCCATTGCACGTCGTCACCGCCGGCGAATCACACGGGCCGGGCCTCACCACCATCGTGGAGGGCCTGCCCGCGGGCTTGCAGCTCTCTCAGGAAGCGATCGATCGCGACCTCGCGCGCCGCCAGCTCGGCCACGGCCGAGGTGGGCGGATGAAGATCGAGAAGGACGCCGCGTCCGTCACCTCGGGCGTCCGTCACGGACGGACGCTGGGCGGGCCGATCGCGCTTCAGGTCGCCAACCGCGACTACAAGAACTGGGAAGAGCGGATGAACCCGTGGCCGGTGGAGAACGCCGTGCCCGAGGTGCACCTGCCGCGCCCGGGGCACGCGGACCTCGCGGGCGTGCAGAAGTTCGGTTTCACGGACGTCCGCAACGTGCTCGAGCGGGCCTCCGCGCGCGAGACGGCCGCACGCGTGGCCGGCGGGGCGCTGGCCAAGGAGTTCTTGCGGGCGCTGGGCGTGTCCGTGGTTTCGCACGTCACCCAGATCGGGTCGGTGCGCGCGCCGGAGCGCTCGGACGAGCCGGTGCTGGCGGACTTCGACGCCGTCGACGAGTCGCCCGTCCGCTGCCTGGACGCCGAGGCGACGAAGGCGATGGTCAACGAGATCAACGTCCTGCGCAAGCAGAACGAGTCGATCGGCGGGATCTTCGAGCTGCGCGCGTACGGGCTCGTGCCCGGGCTGGGCTCGCACGTGTCCTGGACGCAGCGGATGGACGGGCTGATCGCGGGCGCGCTGCTGTCGATTCAGGCGGCGAAGGGCGTCGGGCTCGGCGACGGGTTCGACCTCGCGGGGCGCCCCGGCTCGGAGGCCCACGACGAGATCTTCTACTCCTCCGAGCGCGGCTACTACCGCGAGACCAACCGGTCCGGCGGGCTCGAGGGCGGCATGACGACGGGCGAGCCGCTGGTGGCGCGCGTCGCGATGAAGCCGATCCCGACGCTGACCAAGCCACTGCGCTCGGTCGACATCGCGACCAAGGAGCCCTCGCAGGCGCTGCGCGAGCGCACCGACTCCTGCGTCGTCCCGGCCGCGGGCGTCGTGGGGGAGGCGATGCTCGCGATCGTGCTCGCGGGCGCGTACCGGGACAAGTTCGGCGGCGACCACATCGACGACGTGAAGGCCGCCGTGAGCGCATACTGCTCGCGAATCGGATGGAAGCCTCGGCCCTAGTCTTCATCGGCTTCATGGGCGCCGGCAAGACGACCGGCGCCCGTGCGGCGGCCGCGGCGCTCGGCGTGCGCGCGGTCGACACCGACCGCGAGCTCGAGCAGCGGCTCGGCACCTCGATCGAGGAGTACTTCGCCTCGCACGGCGAGCGCGCGTTCCGCGAGGTCGAGGAAGACGTCGTCGCCGAGGTGCTGGAGACGGTGCCGGCGCCGGTGATCTCGCTCGGCGGCGGGTCGATCACCTCGGCCCGGGTGCGCGACCTGCTGACCCGGCACACGGTCGTGATGCTCGACGTCGACGAGCCGACGGCGTGGCGCCGCGCGGGCGGCAAGAAGCGCCCGCTGGCGCGCGACCGCGAGCGCTTCGCGGCACTGCACGCCGAGCGCGCGCCCCAGTACGAGGCGCTGGCCGACGCGGTGCTGCTGGACGGCAGCGCGGAGACGATCCGGCGCGCGGCGGGGGCGCTGCGGCGGATCCCGGGCGGCGTGAAGGTCATCTGGGCCGTCGCGGGCGAGCACACCTACCCCGTGTACGTCGGCGACGTCCTGGACGGCGCGTTCTGGCCGCTGCGGGGTCGCCGCTTCCTGCTCTCGGACGAGTCGGTCGCGCCGCTGTACGGCGACCGCGTGCCCGACGCGCTCGGCCCGTTCGTCATGCCCGCGGGCGAGGAGGCCAAGACGCTCGCCAACGCCGAGGTGCTGCTGCGCGCCGTGGCTGCGGCCGGGATGGACCATGACGACCACGTCGCCGCTTTGGGTGGCGGGGTCGTGGGCGACGTGGCCGGGTTCTGCGCGGCGGTCTACCAGCGCGGCGTCGGCGTGGTGCAGGTGCCGACGACGCTGGTGGCGCAGGTCGATTCGGCCTACGGCGGAAAGACCGGCGTGGACCTGCCCGAGGGCAAGAACTACGTGGGCGCGTATCACCAGCCGCGGGCGGTGCTCGCGGACCCGCGGACGCTGTCGACCTTGCCGCGCGAGGAGCTCGCCGCGGGCTGGGCCGAGGTGATCAAGACGGCGCTGATCGCCGGCGG
The DNA here is from genome assembly GCF_003344625.1 of Solirubrobacter deserti. Classification (GTDB taxonomy): domain Bacteria; phylum Actinomycetota; class Thermoleophilia; order Solirubrobacterales; family Solirubrobacteraceae; genus Solirubrobacter; species Solirubrobacter deserti. Next base: position 897,614 of record NZ_QPKJ02000002.1, read on the forward strand.
GCCGCTGTGGGCGCGTGTGCGCCGCGGGGCGCAGGACGTGGACCGCGACCTGGTGCTGGCGTGCGCGCGCACCAAGCTGGCCGTGGTCGCGCGCGACGAGCGCGACGCCGGGCGCCGGCAGGTGCTCAACCTCGGCCACACCGTCGGCCACGCGATCGAGACTGCCACGGGCTACGCGCGCTACCGGCACGGCGAGGCGGTCGGGCTGGGGCTGCTCGCGGCGCTCAGGCTGTCCGGCCAGGACGGCCTGCGGGCCGAGGTCGCCGAGCTGCTGGAGACGCACGGGCTGCCGACGCGCGTGGACGCCGGCATCGACGAGGACGCGATCATCGCCGCCGCCCAGCGCGACAAGAAGCGCCGCGGCGGGCGCGTGGGCTTCGTCGTGGTGGAGGCGCCCGGTGACGTGCGGACGGGCGTGCCGATGGACGAGGGCGACGTCCGCGCCGCCGTCCGGGAGCTGCGATGAAGCACCGCGTCGCCGTCCTGCACGGGATCAACCTCGACGCGCTGGACCGGCGCCCGGCGCAGCACTATGGCGGGCTCACCTACACGCAGCTCGAGCAGCGGATCACCGCCTTCGGGCGCGAGCTCGGCTTGACCGTGGCGTGCTTTCAGTCCAACCACGAGGGCGAGTTCGTCGAGGAGCTGCACAAGACGCCCGACTACGCGGACGGGATCGTCATCAACCCGGGCGCGTGGACGCACTACGCGTGGTCGCTGCGCGACGCGGTGGAGATCGCCGGGCTGCCGACGATCGAGGTGCACCTGAGCGACGTGGACGCCCGCGAGGCATTCCGGCAGGTGTCGGTGCTGGAGGGCGTGCGCGCCGGCAAGGTCTCCGGTCGCGGGCCGGACGGCTACCGCGACGCGCTGGCGCTGCTCAAGGAGGCGTGGTGAGCCGCGCGGACCGGGTGGCCGGGAAGGTGGACCAGGTCGACGCGCTGCTGGTGACCGAGCCGGCGAACCTGCGCTACGTCACCGGTTTCACGGGCTCGAACGGGTTCGCGGTGGTCGGGCGCGACGTGCGTCGCTTCGTCACCGACTTCCGTTACGTCGAGCAGGCCAAGCTCGAGGTGCCCGACTTCGACCGCGAGCAGGGGCCGCAGGAGCTGTTCGCCGCGTTGAAGGGGTTCTCGGGGCGGCTCGGGTTCGACGACGCGCACCTGTCGGTCAAGCAGCACCGGCGGCTGGGGGAGCTGCTGCCGGACGTCGAGCTGGTGCCGCTGGCGAGCGTGGTCGAAGGCGTGCGGGCGGTCAAGGAGCCGGGGGAGATCCTGCGCATCTCCGCGGCCGCCGCGCTCGTGGACGAGATCTACGGCTGGCTGCTCGAGGTCGGGCTCGTCGGCCGCACGGAGCGTGACGTCGCCGTCGCGCTCGAGCACGAGATGCGCGTGCGCGGCGCGTCGGGGCCGTCGTTCCCGTCCATCGTCGCGTCCGCCGAGCACGGCGCGCTGCCGCACGCGCAGCCGCGCGAGGTCGAGATCGCGCGCGACACGCTCGTCACGATCGACATCGGCGCGGTGCTCGACGGCTACTGCTCGGACTGCACGCGCACGTGGGCGACGGGCGACGTGTCGGACGAGCTGGCCGAGATCCACGCGCTGGTGCTGCGCGCGCAGGTGACGGCACTGGATGAGGTCCGGCCCGGCCCGCTCGGGCGCGAGCTCGACGCCGTCGCACGCGACATCATCACCGCCGCCGGCCACGGCGACCACTTCGGGCACGGGCTGGGGCATGGCGTCGGCCTCGTCACCCACGAGGCGCCGCGCCTGGCGCGCACCGCGGAGGTGGCGCTGGAGCCGGGGCACGTCGTCACCGTCGAGCCGGGCGTCTACGTGCCAGGCGTGGGCGGTGTGCGGATCGAGGATCTCGTGGTCGTCACCGAGAGCGGACGGGACGTGCTCTCGCACGCGTCGAAGGAACTCCTGACCGCCGACTAGGGTCATCACCCCACCGACCACGGCTCAAGGCGGTCGGCGGATCGGTCGATACCGGGAGCGATGGTATTTCGACCCCGCACCCGCCAGCTGCGCCGCGCCGTGGCCGTGGCCGCGCTCGGCGCGCTCGTCGTGCCCGCCACGGCGGGCGCGGCGACGAAAAAGACGCCGGTGATCACCAAGGTGACGCCGAAGACGGCCTACGTCGGCGCGAAGCTGACGATCACGGGCAAGCACTTCAAGCGCGGCAAGGCCAAGAACAGCGTGCTGTTCCGCCGCGACGGCGGCAAGGCCCTGTTCGTCAAGGCCGACGTCAGCACGACCAAGAAGCTCACGGTCGTCCTGCCGAAGTCGCTCGAGAAGTACATGCTGACCCAGGGCGGCCAGCCGACCGTGACGCGGTTCCGCGTGCGCGTGCTCGCCGGCAAGCTCGGCAAGGCCTTCACCTCGGTCAAGGAGTCCCCGCTGATCGCGCCGGAGCGGATCGCCGACGCCGGTGGCGGCGCGGGCGGCGTCTCGGACGGCGCGGGCATCCCGCCGGCTCCGGACGGCGACTGCGACGGCGACCGCACCCTCAACAGCGCCGACGCCGACGACGACAACGACCTGCTGCCGGACCCGCTCGAGCTCTCCCTCAAGCTCGACCCGTGCGTCGGCGACACCGACGGCGACGGCGTCGAGGATGGCTTCGAGTACCAGTCCGCGATCGACCTCAACAACGACGACTACCAGGCGCCGAACACGGCCATCCCGTTCCCGGCGAAGACCCCGTACCCGAACCCGCTGTTCAAGGACGCGGACGTCGACTACGACGGCGACAGCCTCACGCTCGACGACGAGTACAAGCTCTGGAAGTACACGTACGAGGTCAACTTCACCGCGTCGCGCACGCTGACGCCGCTGTCGTACACGGACGGGGCGCAGTACTCGCTGTCGCAGCTCACGGGTGGCAACGGCCGCCGCCAGCCGACGCAGCTGGTGGCCACGTACGCCCCGCCGCAGACGTTCCGCACCTGGCTGGCGACCTACGGCTTCGAGTCCGTCACGCTGCGGTCGGTCCCGGGCATCTTCTCGGACCCGATGACCGAGGGCGTCCTGGAGACGCACAACATCACCAACATGGACCGCGTCGGAGGCACCACGCCCGACTACTGGAACGTCGAGAGCGACCTCTACGTCTCCGACAACGAGCGTGACGAGGACGCCGACGGCCTGACCAACTACCACGAGGTCTCCGGTCCGATGACCCGGGACTGGTGGGAGGCCTGCTACTCCAACGAGAACGCGTACCCGATCAAGTACGCGGGCACGAAGGCCTACGACAACGACAGCGACGGCGACGGCATCGTCGACGGCGCCGACGACCAGGACTTCGACGACGTGCCGAACATCATGGAGCTCAGCCGCAGCCTGGCCGGCAACTACCCGATCCAGGCGGCCAACTGCGACACGGGCTCCGCGATCCACGACTCGTCGGTCCCGAACAAGGCGCTCGTGAACCCGTTCAACCCGTGCCTGCCGGATCGCTTCTCGCGGACGTGCCCGATCCACCCGACCATCGGGCAGAAGTACCCGCCGTTCGACACCGAGTGGGAGCCGCTCGTCCTCAACTAGCCGAGTTCTCGAGGGCCCGCTCGGTGCGGGCCCTCGTCATCTCGGCGGTCAGCTTCGGGGCGCCGTTGAGCGTCTGGAAGACCACGCAGTAGCGCTCCGTCAGCTTGAGCAGCGTGGCCAGCTGCTCGTCGTCAGCGGGCGTGTCGACCTCGAAGCGCAGGCGGATGTCGGAGAAGCCGACCGCCGCCTCCCGGTCGACGCCCAGCGTGCCGCGGAAGTCCAGGTCGCCCTCGGCGAACACGCGCCCCTCGGTGATCGGCACCTCGATCGCGGTCGCGACCGCCTGCAGCGTGACGCCGGCGCACGCGACCAGCGCCTCCAGCAGCATGTCGCCCGAGCACAGCAGGCTGCCGTCGCCGCCCGTCAGCGGGTGCAGGCCGGCCTGGGCGATCGCGCGGCCCGTCTCGACGTTGCAGCTGACGCCGTCACCCACCGTCCCCTTGGCCTTCAGCGTGATGAAGGCCTCGTTCGGGTCTTCCTTGTAGCGGCTCTTCAGCGGTGCCTGGAGCGCGCGCAGCTCGTCGCGGTTCATGGGTTGAGGGTAAGCGACCAGGTCTGTGCGACGTGTTCGTGGCCGAACGCGTTCTCGGGCTCTTCGTGCGTGAGCGTGAAGCCGGCGCGCTCATACAGGCGGCGCGCGCTGTGCAGGTGTGCGTTGGTGTAGAGCGTCAGTGTGCGGTAGCCGCGCGTGCGGGCGTGGCGGACCACCTGGCCGACGAGGGCGCCGCCGACGCCCTTCCCGCGGGCCTTGGGCTCGACGAGCAGCGTCCGCAGCTTGGCGGTGGCTGCGTCGACGTGGACGCACAGGATCGCGCCGACGCGCTCGCCGTCGATCGTGGCGATCCAGGCGCGGTCGGTGGCCGGGTCGAAGTCGGCGGCAATGCGGGCGACGAGCCGCTCGAAGCTCTGGTCGTAGCCGTACTCGCGCCCGTAGAGCTCGCCGTGGCGCTGCACCATCCAGCCGAGGTCGCCGGGCTCGGGGTCGCGCAGCGTCAGCGTGCCCTGGGGCTCGATCGCGCTCTGCAGGCTCCGCATCGCCTCCACCACGCCGGCGGCGTCGCCGAGCTCGTCGAGCACCGCGCCGACCTGCTGCGCGGACTCGGCGTCCATCTGCGCGAACCGCTCCCGGCCCTTGTCGGTCAGGCGCACGAGCTGCCGGCGGGCGTCGGCGGGGGAGACGTGGCGGCTCGCGAGCCCTTGCTCCTCGAGCTTCGCGATGACGCGGCTGAGTTGACCCGCGTCGATGCGCAGCGCCTGTTTGAGCGCGGCCACCTCCTCGGTGCCCTGGCCGAGCTCGTACAGCACCCGCACCTCAGGCAGCGGGCGGGCGTAGCTGCCGCGTGTGAGTCCCATCTTGGCCGTGTAGAAGCGGTTGAACGCGCGCACGGCCTCGACGTGTTCCGTCGTCGCCATGCTTGACAGTGTCAACTATTTCGTTGACTCAGTCAACTCCTGGCCGTCGTCCTCCCAGACGAGCTTCGCGCCGAGGTGGCCCGTGCGGATCGTGAAGCCGATCGCGGACACCGCCATCAGGACCGCGACCACCCGCAGCGCGACGTTGGCCGCGCCGCGCTTGGCCCACAGCAGCGCGACCAGCGCGGCCGTGAGGAGGGCCATGGTGAAGCGGACGGTCTCGCCGGCACCTTGGTGGTCCTTCATCGTGGGGTCGCCCTGGAGACGCGGCTTGCTCTCCAGGAAGGCCTCGCCCGCGCCGACGGTGAGCAGCGTGGCGGCGAGGGTGACGACCGCGAAGGCCGCGAGCGGGACGCCGAACCAACCGGGCTTGGCGACCGCGATCAGCGTCGCGAGGCCCAGCAGCGGGACGAAGACGACGGGCACGTGAAGGATGAGCGGGTGCGCGGGCAGGCCGAACGCGCTGCTGATCTGGACCGGCCACAGCACAAGGCTCAGCACGGCGGCGCCGACGACGAACGGCCGAAGGTCTCTCATCAGCGCCAGGTTCGCAGCAACGGCCACACGATGCGCAGAACGCGCGTGAAGGCCGAGCGTTCCAGCCGGTCAGGGGTGTCGCAGGCGGTGTGCCGGCACGGCTCGCTGGGGACGCCGAGCTTGGCCGCGGGCGCCCCGGCGCGAGCGAGCTCGCGGTGGTCGGAGTTGCCCTCGCCACGTGGGTCGCGCACCCAGCGCACGCCGGGCTTCATCAGCCGCCGTTCGACGTTCGCGCGCGGGCTCGAAGCCGTGCTGTGCAGGTCGAACTTCGAGCCGCGGCCCACTTCGTCGAGCGAGAGCGCGAGCCGGACGTCCTTCAGGCGGTCGATGCGTCGCAACCGCGTGACGAGCGCGGAGGCGCCGAGGTGGTCGGGCGTGCCGGTGTACGGGCGCTCCTCGGCGCCGGTCGCGACCAGCCAGACGTCGCACGCGGGCGTGGGGTCGGTGGCGAGCGAGCGGGCCAGCGCGACCAGCGTGCCGACGCCGGACGCGTTGTCGTGCGCTCCGGGCGAGGGCGGGACGGTGTCCGCGTGCGCCATCGCGATCACCAGGCAGTCGCCCGGCGCGTCCCGGATGCCGATCACGTTGCGCGACCGGCCCTTGCCGGGGACGGTGAAGCGTTCGTACCCGACCCGCAGCCCGACGGCGCGGAACCGCGCCGCGACGCGCTGGTGCGCCTTGCGCTCGGCCGCGCTCGCGGCGGGCCGCTCGCCGTCGCGGGCGAGTGACACGGCGAAGGTGTACGCCTCGCTCCCGCTCGGCGCGGCGGCGAGGGCCGCGCAGCACAAAGTCGTTGCCAGCACGCGACGAATGTGCCACACAGGGCGTCTCAGCGCGCGCTGACCCGCGCCTCGCCCTCGGCCGCGTTGGCGTTGATGTCGGCGTAGACGGCGAGCGCCCGACCGTTGTTCATCATGCCCAACCCGGGCGGCTGCAGCCCGTCGTAGCCAGTCCCGCGCGAGGCGTCGTCGATCAGCTCGGGCGGCCCGAACGCGCCGTCGGGTCCGGTCAGGGAGGCGAACACGCCGAGGGGGCTGCCGTGCCCTTCGGGCCCGGGCGTCTCCCGCAGCCAGCTGACCGCGACGCCGTCGCCGACGCGGATCAGCGAGCCGATCGAGCCTGACGAGTCCAGCGCCACCGGCGGGCCGAACACCCCGGCCTGGTTCGCGATCGCCGCCGTCGGCACCGACACGCCGGGCCGCGCGGGCACCGTCCACGCCACCACGGGGCGGCCCGTGGCGTCGACCGTCGCCGCGATCGGCCCGCGCGGGTAGCCGACGAGGTCGCCCTCGGCCAACGAGACCGCGGGTCGCGGGCGGTTGGACCCGTTCGGCAGGATCGCGGCGGCCGCGTCCACGTGCCCGGTCGGCCCTTCCGTGACCGGGTACGCGCGCCAGGCGACGACCGCGATCCCCGGCTCCCCGGTGCCGACGACGATCTCCACGGGCCCGCGCTGCCCGCCGGGCGGCGCCACGCGCGCCTCCGCCGACGTCCAGCCCGTCTTCACGCGGATCACGCGCACGGCCAGCTGCCGGTCGCGCGAGTAGGCGACGATCGCCCGGTCGCCGGTGTCGATGCCGACGCCCACGATCGAGTCGGGGTCGATCCCGGTGTTCGCGAGCGTGCGGATCTCCGAGAAGCGCCCGCCGGCGGGGCGGTAGGAGACCTGGACCTCGTCCGAGCGGCCGCGCACGATGTGGCGCCAGGCGGCGATCGCCGCGCCGTCGGCGTTGACCGCCAGCTGCGGCACGGACGCGATCGATCGCGGCCCGCCGATCTCCCGCACGGCGCCGAGGGAGGAGAGGCCCGCGTCGCCGATCCGGTAGCCGAGCTGCCTTCGCTCGAGGTTGTCGCGGTCGGGGATGCGCGCGTCCAGCGTCAGCACGCGCGACTGGGCGTAGCGCGAGGCCGCCACGGCCGACCGCGAGGTGCGCACCCGCAGCGTCTGCGTCCCGTTCAGCGCGACCAGCACGCGCGAGTCCTCGCCGCCGCGCCACCACACGAGCTGCGGCCCGGCCTCGAACTTGCCCGCGCTGACGTGCGGGACGAAGCTCGCCTGGTCGAGCGTGTTGGCGTCCAGGCGCGGCGGAACGTCAGCCGCCGGGATCGCGACCGGTGGACTCCACGGCGGCGCCGCCGCCGCCGGAGCCGCGAGCGCAAGCATCGCGACGGTCCCACTAGCTACGCTCTTCAGCCGCACGCTGAGCCTGTTCGCCGAGGGGCTGATTCCCACGATCTCCACCAACCAGTTCAAGAACGGAAATCACATCGAGGTCGAAGGCACCGTCTTCAAGATCCTCGAGTTCCAGCACGTCAAGCCCGGGAAGGGCGGGGCGTTCGTCCGCACCAAGCTGCGCCGGGCGGCCGACGGGGCTGTGATCGATAGGACGTTCCGAGCGGGCGAGAAGTTTCGCCCGATCCACACCGAGGCGCGGAAGATGCAGTTCCTCTACGCCGACGGCACCGACGCGCACTTCATGGACGGTGAGACGTTCGAGCAGATCGCGCTCGCGGAGTCCAGCGTGGAGGAGTCGCTGAAGTACATCAAGCCGAACGAGACCGTCGACATGCTCTACATCGACGGCGAGCCGGCCGACATCCAGCTCAGCGCGAGCGTCGAGCTCGAGGTCACGCACACCGAGCCCGGCGTGCGTGGTGACACGGCTTCCGGCGGCGGCAACAAGCCGGCGACGCTGGAGACCGGCGCGACCGTGAACGTCCCGCTGTTCGTGAACATCGGGGACCGGATCAAGGTCGACACCCGCTCGGGCTCGTACATGTCGCGTGCGTAGGTCTGAGCAGCGTCGCGCGGCGGTTTTCGCCCTCTACCAGCACGACCTGACCAAGCGCCCGCTCGACGACGTGTTCGAGCGGGACGCGCTCCCGTTCACCCGCGCGCTCGCCCACGCGACCGCGGACTACACCGAGGAGCTCGACGGGCACATCGCCCGGCACGCGAAGAACTGGTCGCTGGACCGGATCGCGCCGCTGGAGAAGGCGATCCTGCGCACCGCGCTGCTCGAGATGCTGCACCCGGACGTGGTCGAGGCCGACACGCCGATCCCGCCCGAGGGCGCGATCGACGAGGCCGTCGAGACGGCGAAGGCGTTCTGCGGCGCCGAGGCGCCCGGTTTCGTCAACGGCATCCTCGCCGCCGTCATGCGGACTAGCATTCCCGACCCGAATGCCTCAGGACAGTCTTGAGCGCCTGATCGAGCGGCTCGAGCACGCCGCCGTCACGCTGCGCGCGGGTGAGCTGCCGACGGATCGCGCCGCCGCGCTCGTCGAGGAATGCGCGCGGGTCGCCGCCGAGGCGGGCGCCGAGCTGGATCGCCAGGTCCGCGCCGCGGACGTGCCCGTGGCCCCCGGCCAGATGGCGCTCAATTGACGCGCCCATCGAACCCGGCCGTGGCGTTCCCGGACCATCTCCGGACCGACATCGAGACCTATCTCGGGGGTCTGCGCTTCAGCGACGAGGCCGACACGGACGGGCTCGAGGAGGCGATGCGCTACTCGCTGCTGGCCGGTGGCAAGCGCATCCGGCCGGTGCTCGCGCTCGCGACCGCGCACGCCGTCGGGATGCCGACCGAGCACGTGCTCCCGCTGGCCGCCGCGCTCGAGCTCATCCACACCTACTCGCTGATCCACGACGACCTGCCGGCGATGGACGACGACTCGCTGCGGCGCGGGCGTCCAACGTGTCACGTGCGTTACGGCGAGGCGATCGCGATCCTCGCGGGCGACGCACTGTATGCCGAAGCGATGCGGCTGGTGCTGACAGAACAGCGGGGCGAGCCCGACCGGGTGCTGGCCGCGCTGGCCGAGCTGACGACGGCGTCGGGGGTCCGCGGCATGGTCGGCGGGCAGTTCATCGACATCCAGGGGCTCGAGAACGCGGGCGAGGAGAAGTTGCGCCGCCTGCACGAGCTCAAGACCGGCCGGCTGATCGGCGCCGCCATCGAATGCCCGCTGCTCTTGGCCGACGAGACGGTTCGCTCCACTACACTGGCTGACTTCCGTGCGTTCGCGTCAGAGCTCGGGGTCTTGTTCCAGATCGTCGACGACATCCTCGACGTGACCGGCACGGACGTCGCGCTCGGCAAGCCGCAGGGAAGCGATGAGCGTCACGGCAAGGTGACCTACGTGAGCCGCTACGGGCTTGACGGGGCCCGGGCCATGGCCGAAGAATCGCACCGCAACGCCCGGGCCGCGCTTGATCGGGCGGCTCCCGACAGTGCGGACGAGCTGAGACAGATCACCGACTTCATCGCCACCCGCACTTCATGACCTCACTTCTCTCCCGCATCGACCGGCCTCAGGACCTCCACGCGTTGTCGGAGGACGAGCTGCAGACCGTCGCGCAGGAGGTCCGTGAGCTGTTGATCGACACGGTCGGTGAGATCGGCGGGCACTTCGGCGCGAACCTCGGCACGTGCGAGATCGCGGTGGCGCTCCACTCGCTGATGGACTCGCCGCGCGACAAGGTCCTGTGGGACGTCGGCCACCAGGCCTACCCGCACAAGATCCTCACGGGGCGCCGCGATCAGCTCCCGACCATCCGGCAGTACGGCGGCCTGGCCCCGTTCTGTGCGCGCTTCGAGTCCGAGCACGACATCATGGGCGCCGGCCACGCCTCCACCTCGATCGGCTACGCCGTCGGGATCAAGGAGGCGATGCTCCGCGGCGCGACCGAGGACGGCAAGGTCGTCGCGGTCATCGGCGACGGGTCGATGACGGGCGGCGTCGCGTTCGAGGCCGTCTCGCAGGCCGGCGGCCTCGGGACCCCGATCGTCGTGATCCTCAACGACAACGGCATGTCGATCTCGCCGAACGTCGGCGCGTTGTCCCGCTACATGAACCGCGTCCGGCTGGACCCGGGGCTGTGGGAGGCGCGCGAGGGCGTCGAGGAGAAGCTCACCAAGCTGCCCGCGGGCATCGGCGCCGCGTTCGAGCGCCTCGGCCCGCGCTTCAAGGAGTCCGTCAAGGCCTTCTGGGCGCCCGGCCTGTGGTGGGAGGAGCTCGACTGGGCCTACCTCGGCGTGATCGACGGCCACGACGTGCGTGCCATGCGCCGCGCGCTGAAGACCGCCTTCGAGGCCGAGCGTCCCGTCGTCATCCACTGCGCGACCGTCAAGGGCAAGGGCTTCGCGCCCGCCGAGGACGGCGGCCTGGAGGGCATGGAGAAGTGGCATGCCGCCAAGCCGAAGTCGATCTCGCAGCGGATGCCCGCTCCGTCCCGTCCGTCGTCGACGCCCGCCCCGCCGCAGTACACGACCGTCTTCGGCGAGGCGTTGGTGCGCGAGTGCGAGCGCGACGAGCGCGTCATCGGCATCACCGCCGCGATGAACTCCGGCACCGGGCTCTCGATCCTGCAGAAGGCGATGCCCGACCGCTACTTCGACGTCGGCATCGCCGAGCAGCAGGCCGTGCTGTTCGCCGCGGGCGCCGCTCTGTCCGGGATGCGCCCGGTGGCGGCCATCTACAGCACCTTCCTGCAGCGCGCCTTCGACCAGATCGTCCACGACGTCTGCCTGCAGAAGCTGCCCGTCACCTTCTGCATGGACCGGAGCGGGCTGGTCGGCGACGACGGCCCGACCCACCACGGCGTCTTCGACATCGCCTACCTGCGCCCGCTGCCGAACATGACGCTGATGGCGCCGCGCGACGAGGCGATGCTCGTCCACATGCTCCACACGGCGCTGCAGATCGACGGCCCGGCCGCGCTGCGCTACCCGCGTGGGGCTGGCGTGGGCGTCGAGCTCCCGTCCGCGCCCGAGCTCATCCCGGTCGGCACCGGCGAGATCCTCCGCGAGGGTGAGCGCGTCGCGCTGGTCGGCTACGGCACCGGCGTCGGCAAGGCGCTCGGCGCCGCCGACCTGCTGGCCGAGCGCGGCATGGACGTCACCGTCGCCGACGCCCGCTTCTGCAAGCCGCTGGACAAGCTCCTGCTCGCCTCCCTGGCCGCCGACCACGATCTGCTCGTCACGGTCGAGGAAGGCGTCCTCCAGGGCGGCTTCGGCACCGCCGTCTGGGAGTCCTTCGCCGACGAGGGCGCCGTCGCGCCGCGCATCCTGCGCGTCGGCCTGCCGGACGCCTACGTCACCCACGGCGCCCCGGCCCTCCTGCACGAAGAGGTCGGCTTCACCGCCGAGGCGATCGCCGCCCGCGTCGAGGCCGCGGTCCTCGACCGCCTGGGCGTCTAGACGCTGACGCGCGGGCCGAACCCGCGCAGGCGTCCCTGCGTAGCTCCTCTGGGGTGCACCATCGTCCCGGAAGGGGGAGCCGTTGATGTCCATCCGTTGCCGTCGCGCCGTCCTGGCGCTGGCGGGGGCCGCCGTCGCCGCGGCCGCGTCGCCGTCTGTGGCCGCCGGTCAGACCGGTGTCGCCGCGTCGTTCACGGTCACCGATCACCGTTTCGTGGGTTCGCAGGACGGAAGTTCGTACGTCACGATCTACGCCGGGCAGAGCGTCGCGTTCGCGTACCCCGCGGGCACGATCCCCCACAACGTCGACTACCTCGCCCTCAAGCCGACGTCCTGCACGCAGACCGCGGGCCCCGATCTGGGTCCGGTCCCGCCGCTGCCCCGCGTTCCGAGCGGCCCCGGCTGGTCGGGCACCTGCCGGTTCAACGTGCCGAACATGTACGTGTTCGTCTCGCGTGGCCCGCGCTCGATGCCGGGCCACGTGATCGTCCGGCCGGGCGCGCCGCCGCCGTCGTTCCCGACGCAGCCCATGACGCCGCTCGTCCCGCGTCTCTAGCGAGCTCAGCCTGCCGGGTGTGTCGTCCTACTGTCGGAAAGCGGCGGTAGGACGACACAGGCACCCGACGGATCGCGCCGTCAGTCCACGCGCACGACGCGGTGCGCGAACGCCTTCGCGCGGAGCGCCGACGCGGCGCTGACCGCCGCCGTGCAGTCGCCGAACCAGTGATCGCGGGCGCCGCGCCACCACTCGCCGGCGCCCAGCACCTCGTCGAGCGGAGAGTTCACGCAGCGCGACTCGTGCTGCTTGTTGCCGGCCATGTGGCCGAACTCGTGGAGGAGGACGCTTTCGAGGTCGATCTCGTCCAGCGCGGGGTAATTCGGGCCGGCGGCCCAGTTCTCGGCGGCGTGCAGCGCGAGGTCGCGCTCGACCACGCGGCCGTTGCGCAGGTAGTCCGTCTGGACGCCGAGTGTTCCGCTCGGGACATCGGCGGAGAAGCCGGCGACGCTGCGGCCGTCCTCCACGCCCGCGAGGAGCTTCGTCGTCGTGCCCGCCTTCAGGTTCCACCGCTTCGCCGTCGTCCGCGCGAGGGTCTTCAAGCGCGTCTTGGAGACCGACGCCGGCAGGTTCGCGGTCGACACGAGGAAGCCCGCCGAGCCCTTGCGGCCGAACTTCGGGTACAGCTTGCCGCGCCCGCGATCGACGGCGGGCAGCGTCACCGTCAGCTGTCGGACCGGGCCGATCGGACGGTCGGCGCCGTCGCCGGACACGTACGCCTGCCAGTGGTAGCGCCCGGGACGCTGGCGCAGGATCGACGCGTTCGGCACGCTCCAGACCTGCAGGTCCTCGAGCGCCTGGGTGGCCGGTTCGTCAAGCCAGGTGCCCTCGGGCCCCGTGAGCAGGCCGTCCTCATCGATTTCGTTCCCGCCGGAGACCCGCACGACGACGCTGCTCTCGGGCGCGTCGGTCCGCACCGCGAACGTCAGCGGAGCACCGCGTGAGATCGAGGCGGCCGGAGCTTCGTAGTTGAGCTCGACGGCGGAGGCGGACGCGGGGAACGCGAGCAGGGCGAGACCGACGGAGGCGAGGACGGGACGCATCTGAGGTACGTATCGGCGGCCCACGGGACGGGCTTGAGTACCGTTCATGGCCGTGCCCCGCGTCCGCCTGGACACCTTGCTCGCGGACCGCGGCTTGTTCGAGTCACGGACGCGCGCGGCCGCGGCCGTGATCGCCGGTGACGTCCACATCGGCCCGGGCCGTCGCCGCGCCGAGAAGCCCGGCCAGCTCGTCGACCCCGAGGTCGAGCTCGAGGTGCGGGGCCCGCCGCCGTACGTCTCACGTGGCGGCGTCAAGCTCGCCAATGCCCTGGACACCCTCAACGTGCCCGTCGAAGGGCGCAAGGCGCTCGACGTCGGCGCCTCCACCGGCGGCTTCACCGACTGCCTGCTCCAACGCGGCGCCGAGCACGTGATTGCGCTCGACGTCGCGTACGGCGAGCTCGACTGGCGCATGCGCGAGCACGAGCGCGTGACCGTCATCGAGCGCACGAACGCCCGCGCCATCACGCCGGACCAGCTGCCGTACGCGCCGGACCTGGTCGTGATCGACGTGTCGTTCATCTCGCTGACGAAGGTCCTGCCCGCGGTGCTCGCGAGCACGGCGCCGACGTTCGACTGCCTCGCGATGGTCAAGCCGCAGTTCGAGGTCGGCAAGGAGCGGCTCGGCAAGGGCGGCGTCGTGCGCGACCTCGCCCTCCGGCGCGAAGCCGTCAGCGCCGTGGCGGCGTCCGTCGACGTGGCCGTGATGGGCAGCGCGCCGTCCGCCCTCGAGGGCCCGTCCGGCAACCGCGAGACGTTCCTGTGGCTCGCCGAGCCCGGCCGACCCGGCGCCGTCGCCGAGGTGGACGCCTGGTGATCGCCGCCGTCGTCACCCACCGCCGGCCGAGCGACACGCACGAGGCCATCCTGCTGCTGCTCGAGACCGCCCGCCGCCGGCGGGTGACGCTGCGCCTCACGCCCGACGAAGCGACCAAGCACGAGATCGAGACCGCGCCGTTCATCGAGATCGTCGAAGACCCGGGCGACGACATCGATCTGTGCCTCGTCCTCGGCGGCGACGGCACGATCCTCACCGCGCTCCGCCGCTACGCCGGCACCGGCGTCCCCGTGTTCGCGGTCAACTACGGCGAGGTCGGCTTCCTCGCCACGATCGACCCCGACGGCCTCGCCCAGGACTTCGAGCGTGCGTTCGCCGCGGAGTTCGAGACGATCCAGCTGCCGACGATCTCCGTCGGGCGCCCCGAGGGCACCTGGAGCGCGCTCAACGACATCTCCGTGCACCGCAAGGCCGGCCTGCGCGTGGCCGATCTCGCCTACGCGCTCGCCGGCGAGGAGATCGGCCGTGTCCGCTGCGACGGGCTGGTGGTGGCCACGCCGCAGGGCTCGACGGGGTACAACCTCGCCAACGGCGGCCCGGTCCTGGCCTGGGGCGTGGAGGGCTACGTCGTGTCCTTCATCGCGCCACACTCGCTCACGGCCCGCGCGCTCGTCGTGGCGCCGCAGGACGAGCTGACGATCAACAACGCCTCGCGCGAAGAGCCGGTGGAAATTCACGTGGACGGCCGGCCCACGCTCGAGCTCTCGCCCGGTGAGGACATCCACGTCGCGTTCGGCCTCACGCACGGCACGCTGGCACAGCTTCCCGGAGCAAGCTTCTACCACCGCTTGCGCGAGCGCTTCGGTCGCCTTGCGCGCTAGTCGCCGCAGCCGTTCCATGGCCGCCACTGTGCCAGGGAAAGTGCAACGTGTCTGTTCCAAAAGTGTGCCAATTCTGCAACAGAACACCTGTTCGACGGTGATCCGTCCTGACCCGCTGGTAAACCACTCGACGTGCTCCACGAACTGCGCGTCGAGAACCTGCTCCTGATCGAACGGGCCGAGCTGCGCCTCGGTCCGGGGCTGAACGTGCTCACAGGGGAGACGGGCGCGGGCAAGACGGTGCTCGCGCACGCGCTGGACCTGTTGCTGGGCGGCAAGCCACGCTCGGGCATCGTGCGCCCGGGAGCGGCCGAGGCATACGTGGAGGGCGTCTTCACGCTGCCGGACGAGCTGCGGTCGTTGCTGGGGGACCGGATCGCGGAGGACGCCGAGGAACTCGTCCTCGCGCGGCGCGTGAGTGCGGAGGGGCGCACACGCGCGTACCTCGGTGGCCGCAGCGCCACGGCGGCTGAGCTGCGAGACGCCGGCACCGCGCTGCTGTCCTTCTATGGGCAGCACGAGAGCCGCAAGCTCATGCTGCACTCGGCCCAGCTGGAGATCCTCGACGGCTTCGCGGGTGCCGACCAGTCGGGTCGCCGCGAGGCGTATCGCGAGACCTACGCGCGCGAGCGCGTTCTTCAAGAGCGCCTGCAGGAGCTGCGCGAACGTGCGGGGGCGCGGGATCGCGAGCTGGACCTGCTCGAGTGGGAGCTCGGCGAGATCGAGCGGGCCGCACCGAGCGAGGAGGAGGAGCTCGCGCTCGAGTCCGAACGCGACCGGCTCCGGCACGTCGAGGCGCTGCGCGCCGCCGCGGCCGCCGGCTCCGCGGCCCTGGCCGGCGACGAGGACGGGGGTGGCGGCGCCGCGATCGCGCTCGCCGCGGCCGCGCAGGCGATGGACGGCGTCACGGGTGTCGACGCCGAGCTGGACGCGCTCGGCGCCCGCATCCGCGCGCTCGCGATCGAGGCCGAGGACCTGCTGCACGACCTGCACCGCTACGCCGAGGGCGTCGAGGCCGCGCCCGGGCGCCTCGACGAGGTCGAGGAGCGCATGGCGCTGCTCGAACGGCTCAAGCGCAAGCACGGCGGGACGATCGCCGCGGTGCTGGCCTACGCCGAGCAGTGCGGCACCCGCCGCGACGAGCTCGTCGGCGCCGAGGAGGCGATCGAGGAGGTCGAGGGCGAGCTGGCCGAGGTCCGCGCCGAGCTCGAGCGGCGGGCGCGCACGCTCAGCGCGGCGCGCGAGGCCGCCGGCGTGGCGCTCGCCGAAGCGGTGCGCGAGCGGCTGGGCGCGCTGGCGATGGAAGGCGCGGAGTTCACCGCCGCGCTGTCGCCGCGCGAGTACGCGCCCAGCGGCGCAGACGAGGTCGACTTCCTGATCGCGCCCAACCCCGGCGTGCCCGCCGGCCCGCTGCGCGAGATCGCGTCGGGCGGCGAGCTGTCGCGCGTGATGCTGGCCCTGATGGGCGCCGCGGCCGAGGCCGGCCCGGCGACGCTCGTATTCGACGAGGTCGACGCGGGCATCGGCGGCGTGACGGCCCGTGCCGTGGGCGAGCAGCTGCGCGAGCTGGCCGCCGGCCGTCAGGTGATCTGCATCACCCATCTGCCGCAGATCGCGTCGATGGCGGACCGCCACTTCACGATCGTCAAGGACACCTCGGGCGAGACCGCCCGCACGACCGTGACGGAGCTGCGCAAGCAGGAGGTCGTCGGCGAGATCGTCCGCATGCTGGGCGCCGACCGCGAGGATTCGGCGGCCCGGCGGCACGCGAAGGAGCTGCTGAAGGCCGCATGACTGGTCCCCGCCGCTCGCCGCTCTATCCTCATGGAGGCGACATAAGGAGCTTGAAACCCATGCCCGAACCCAGGCCGCGAACCCGCTACATCTTCATCACAGGGGGAGTGGTCTCTTCTCTCGGGAAGGGGATCGCCGCCGCCTCCATCGGCCGACTGCTCGTCTCACGCGGGCTCAAGGTGGCCATCCAGAAGTTCGACCCGTACATCAACGTCGATCCCGGCACGATGTCGCCGTTCCAGCACGGCGAGGTCTTCGTCACCGAGGACGGCGCCGAGACGGATCTCGATCTCGGCCACTACGAGCGCTACACGGACGCGAACGCCTCACGCGCGTCGAACGTGACCGCAGGCGCGATCTACAACTCGGTGATCCGCAAGGAGCGCCGCGGCGACTATCTCGGCGGCACCGTGCAGGTCGTCCCGCACATCACGGACGAGATCAAACACCGCATCCGGCTGATCGGCGAGACGCAGGACGTCGACGTCGTGATCACCGAGATCGGCGGCACGGTGGGCGACATCGAGTCGCTGCCGTTCCTGGAGGCGATCCGTCAGTTCCCGGTGGACGTGAGCCGCCGCAACGTCATGTTCATCCACCTCACGCTCGTGCCGTACATCGGGCACGCGGGTGAGCTCAAGACGAAGCCGACGCAGCACTCGGTCAACGAGCTGCGTCGCATCGGCATCGCGCCGGACATGCTGATCTGCCGCTCCGAGGCGGGGCTGCCGCAGGACGTGCGCAAGAAGATCGCGCTGTTCGCGTCGCTGCCGCCCGAGGCGATCGTGTCCGGCCAGGACGTCGACAACATCTACAAGATCCCGCTCTACTACCGCAACGAGGGCGTGGACAGCTTCATCCTCGAGCACTTCGGGCTCGAGGCCGGCCCGCCGGAGCTGAGCGGGTGGGAGCGGCTGGTCCGTCAGGCGACCGAGGCGCAGAACCGGCCGCCGGTGAGGATCGCGCTGGTCGGCAAGTACGTGCAACTCGAGGACGCGTACCTCTCGGTCGTCGAGGCGCTGCGCCACTCGGGCTTCGAGCTCGGTCGCGGCATCGACATCGACTGGGTGGACTCCGAGACGCTGGACGACGGCGAGGTGCGGGCCCGGCTCGCGAACGCGGACGGCATCCTCATCCCGGGCGGCTTCGGCGTGCGCGGCATCGAGGGCAAGATCACCGCGGCGCGGATCGCCCGCGAGCAGAAGATCCCGTTCCTGGGCATCTGCCTCGGCATGCAGATGGCGGTGGCGGACTTCGCCCGCCACGTCGTCGGCATGGACGGCGCAAACTCCACGGAGTTCGACCCTGAGACGCCGTACCCCGTGATCGACCTGCTGCCCGAGCAGAAGGAAGTCGCGGACATGGGCGGCACGATGCGCCTGGGCGCGGACCCGATCAAGCTGCACCCGAACACCCGGGCCCGCGAGATCTACGGCGAGGCCGTGATCTACCAGCGTCACCGCCACCGCTACGAAGTCAACAACTTCCTGCGCAAGCGCATCGAGGCCGCCGGGCTCGTGTGCTCGGGCACGTCGCCGGACGAGCGCCTGGTCGAGATCATCGAGATTCCCGAGCATCCGTTCTTCGTCGCGTCCCAGTACCACCCAGAGTTCAAGTCGCGCCCGGAGCGGCCCGAGCCGCTGTTCCGGGACTTCGTCGCCGCCGCGCTCGGCCGCGCCGAGGAGCTGCGCCCGCACGAGCTCGCCACGAGCGAGGAACCGGCCGCCGCGCGGTGAGGCCCGCGAGCGAGGCGGAGAAAGCCCGGCTCAACGACACCTTCGTAGACCTGTGCCGCATCGTCTCCCCGTCGGGGGACGAAGCGGCCTGCGCGGAGCGCGTTGAGCGCGAGCTGCGCGGGATGGGGCTCGAGGTGATCCGCGACGAGGCCGGGAACCTGCTCGCGCGGGTCAAGGGTCGCGGGGAGCGCACGGTTCTGCTGTGCGCGCACCTGGACACCGTGCCGGCGCACGCGCCGATCGAGCCGGTGCTCGTGGACGGCGCGTGGGAGAACGAGCATGACGGCATCCTCGGGGCCGACAACAAGGCCGCGGTCGCGATGCTGCTGGAGATCGCGCGCCGGTGCAGCATCGAAAGTTCGCCCGTCGGCGTCGAGCTCGTGTTCACGGTGCAGGAGGAGGTCGGGCTGCTCGGCGCCAAGCGCTTCGACGCGTCGCAGCTGCAGGCGGAGTTCGGCTACGTGTTCGACCACGCGACGCCGATCGGCGAGATCGTCACCTCCTCGCCGACGCTGTACCGGATCGAGGCGCACTTCCTCGGCAAGTCCGCCCACGCCGGGCTACGCCCCGAGGAAGGGCACTCCGCGATTCTCGCCGCCGCGCACGCCGCGGCGCACATGCCGCACGGGCGGATCGGCCCGCAGACCACCGCCAACCTCGGCTTCTTCCACGGCGGCGTCGAGTCCACCAACGTCGTCCCGGAGCGCGCCCGCCTGCTGGCCGAGGTGCGCTCGGTGGATCCCGACAAGGCCGAGGAGGTCCTGGCGGGCGTGATCGACGCGCTGCACGACGGGGCGGCCCACGGCGCCTGCGATGTGGACGTGATCACCGAGAAGCAGGTCGTCGGCTACCGCCAGAAGCCGTCCTCGCCCGCGGTGGTCGCGGCCGAGGCGGCGCTGACGGCGCACGGCTACGAGCCGAAGCGGATTGCGACGGGCGGCGCCTCGGACGCAAACGTGTTCGAGGCCGCGGGCATCCCGTGCGTAAACGTCGCCAACGGCACGCAGAACAACCACGAGCCGACCGAGCGCGTGCCGCAGTACGCGCTGGAAGCCATGCTCGACATCGGATTCACACTTCTGCAGGAGGCTGCCGCCGCATGAGCTCACGGTTCGAGCGCATCGCCAACGAGACGATCTTCGAAGGCAAGTTCTTCGACGTCGAACGTGGGACGTTCCGCCACGAGGACGGAGAAGAGGTCAAGCGCGAGCTCGTGACGCACCCGGGGGCGGTCGGCGTCGTGGTGCTCGACGGCGAGCAGCTGGTCTTCGTCCGCCAGCCGCGCGAGGCGGTCGGCGTCCCCGACCTGCTCGAGATCGTCGCCGGCAAGCTCGACGAGGAGGGCGAGGACCCGCTGGACACCGCGAAGCGCGAACTCGCTGAGGAGATCGGCAAGCAGGCGTCCGAGTGGGAGTCGCTGGGCTCGTTCTTCACCACGCCGGGCTTCACGAACGAGGAGATCCACCTGTTCCTGGCGACCGGCATCAGCGACGTCGACGAACGGCCCGAGGTCCACGAGAACGAGCGGATCGACGTCGAGATCCGCCCGCTCAGCGAGCTCGACGAGGTCCTGGCGTCGAACACGGACTCCAAGACGCTGATCGCGCTGTACCGCTTCCGGGACCGCATGAACCGCTGATTGCAGGCGGAGGGCTCGGGCGGGCCGCCGCGAACGAGACAGGGATGGCCGTCGCCGACGCTCCCCTTGCCACGCCCGCACACGCTCAGCCGTTCGAGCACCTGCTGCTCGACTTCCTCGCCTACCTGGAGTTCGAGCGGGGCCTCTCGCGCAACACGCTCGAGGCCTACCGCTCGGACCTGCTCCAGTACGGCGCCTACCTGAAGGGCCGCGACGCGCTCGCCGTCACGCACTCCGACCTCGCGGGCTTCGTGTCCAGCCTCGCGGCGGGGGACGGCGACAAGCCGCCCGTGGCGCCCGCGACCCTCCAGCGCAAGGTCGCCTGCTTGCGCTCGTTCTACCGCCACCTCCGGCGCCAGGGCGAGCTCGACACCGACCCGACCGCGAACCTGCGCGCCCCCAAACAGAGTCGCCGGCTCCCGCACGTGCTCAGCCGCGACGAAGTGGCCAAGCTGCTCGAGCAGCCGCGCGGCACCGAGCCGCCGGCGCTGCGCGACCGCGCGCTGCTGGAGCTCATGTACGCGTGCGGGCTCCGCGCGTCGGAGGCGATCGACCTCGAGACCGGCGACCTGGACCTGGAGATCGGCATCCTGCGAGCGCGCGGGAAGGGCTCCAAGGAACGGATCGTGCCCGTCGGCTCGGCCGCGACCCGCGCCGTCAACGCCTACCTGGCCAGGGGCCGCGGCAAGCTCGTCGGCGACAAGCTCGAGTCGCGCCTGTTCGTCAACCATCGCGGCGCCGGGCTCACCCGCCAGGGCCTCTACAAGATCGTGCAGCGCCATGCGGCCACGGCCGGCCTCGCCGAGCGCATGAGCCCGCACACGCTCCGGCACACGTTCGCGACGCACCTGCTCGCGGGCGGCTGCGACCTGCGCAGCCTGCAGGAGATGCTCGGCCACGCCGACATCGCCACCACCCAGCTCTACACGCACCTGTCCGCGGACCGGCTCAAGGACGTCTACTTCGACGCCCACCCGCGCGCCAAGATGCGGTAGGGCGACGATGCCCGGTCGGCATCGGGCGCGGGCGCCGCGGGCGCCTTTGCCAGAATCGGCGCCGTGAGCAAGCGGGCTTTCGTCATCGTCATCGACGCCTGCGGCGCGGGGGCCCTGCCCGACGCGGCCGACTACGGCGACGAGGGCACCAACACGCTGCAGCACCTCTCGGAGGCGACCGGCGGCCTCGACCTGCCGGTGCTCCAGCAGCTCGGCCTCGGGGACATCCTCCCGCTCGTCGGCGTGGCGCCGTCGCCGGACCGCGTGGTGCACGGGCGTCTGCACCCGCTCGGCCCGGGCAAGGACACGATCACCGGGCACTGGGAGCTGATGGGCGTCGTCACGCCGCAGCCGCTGCGGACCTACCCGGACGGCTTTCCGCCCGAGATCATCGATGAGCTGCGCGACGCCACCGGCCGCGGGGTCCTGTGCAACCGGACCTACAGCGGCACGGGCGTGATCGAGGACTTCGGCGAGCAGCACCTGGCCACGGGCGACCTGATCGTCTACACGTCGGCCGACTCGGTGCTGCAGATCGCGGCGCACGTCGACGAGGTGCCGCCGGCGGAGCTGTACGCGGCGTGCGCCGCGGCGCGGGAGATCATGCACGGCGAGCACGCGGTCGGGCGGGTCATCGCGCGCCCGTTCAAGGGCTCGCCCGGCGCGTTCGTGCGCACCGATGGTCGCAAGGACCTCGCGCTGCCGCCGCCCGGGCGCTCCTACATGCAGGAGCTGCAGGCCGCGGGCGTGCCGGTACACACGGTGGGCAAGATCGGGCAGGTGTTCGACGGCGTCGGCGTCGACCGTCAGCACAAGGGGCCGACGAACGCGAGGGCGCTCGCCGCGACGGCCGAGCTGATCGACTCGCTCGAAGGCGGGTTCGTGTTCACCAACCTCGTCGAGACCGACCAGGTCTACGGCCACCGCAACGACGTCCCGGGCTACCACGGCGCGCTGAAGGCGATCGACGCCGAGGTGGGCGAGTGGCTGGAGCGGCTGGACCCGGCGCGCGACCTGCTGGTCATCACGGCCGACCACGGCTGCGACCCGACGACGCCCGGCACCGACCACACGCGCGAGCACGCGCCGCTGCTCGCGCGCTTCGACGGACACGGCGGAAAGCGCCATGACGGTCCGTTCGCTGACGTCGGTGCCTCGGTCCTGCGGTGGCTGACCGGCCGCGACGCGGCGCTTCCTGGCACCCCTTTCGTCTAAACCACCAAATTTGCGCCAGACGTAGGGTGAGGAGTCGCCGCAACCGGGGCACCCACTCATCGTGCGTTCACTGCTTCACACCTCGCAGTTGGCGGCAGTGACCGCCACGGCCCTGCTGATCGCCGGATGCGGCGGCAGCGGCGACACCGCCCCCCAGGAGACCAAGCGGGCGTCGACGCAGACGTCCGGTCAGTCCAAGCCCAAGCCGGCCGCCACCAAGGCGCCCAGCGACAGCGAGCAGCTCAACCGCCTGCTGGCCGACCGCGCGGCGGCGTTGCGCGACGGCGACTCGGCCGGGTTCCTGAAGACCTCGACCGGTTCGCAGGCCAAGAAGGACGAGCGCGCGATCGCGAACGCGAAGGCGCTTCCGATCAGCGACGTGCGGCTGACCGCGGAAGGCACGGAGGTCGACGGCAACCGCGGCACGCTGCGGGTCAACATGGTCTACCGCTTCGACGAGATCGACACGTTCTACGTCAAGACGTCGCGGATGACGGTGAAGAAGACCGAGGGCGGCTGGCGTGTCTCCAGGGACCGGCCGTCCGCCGGCATGCTCGCGCCCTGGGAGCACACGCGCTACAAGGCGCGCACGAGCAAGCACTTCCTCGCGCTCGCGCCCGCGAGCATGAAGGTCGGCAGCCTGATGACCGACCTCGAGAAGGGCCGCTCGCGCATGAAGCAGGGCCTGAAGGGCGTCAAGGTGCCGGGCAAGGTCCTGGTGATCGTCAACCGCAACAGCAACGACACGCGCGCCCTGACGAAGGACCTCAAGACGCTGAGCGCGCTCGTCGCCATCGCGGAGTCGCAGGTGTTCACGGAGGGCTCGGCCAAGCGGGTGACCGATGTCGCCGGCCAGCGCGTGTTCGTCCTCTGGCGCTCCTACGGCAAGGACTCGCGCTCCGGCCGGCGCCAGACGATCGCGCACGAGCTCGTCCACATTGCGCTCGCCAACCGCACCGGCGGCCGCGTACCGGACTGGCTCGTGGAAGGCATCGCGATGTACGCGTCCGGCGACAAGCGCGCCGGTGACGCGGGCGCGCTGCTCAGCGGCGCCCAGCTCAAGGACTCCTCCAAGCAGGCGCCCGCCAAGGCCGCGCTCTCGCTCAGCCGGCTGTCCAAGCCGGACATCCTGCACAAGATGTCCTCGATCCCGCTCACGTTCGCCTACTCCTACTCGTCCGCGGCGGCGTACACGATCGCCGACAAGTACGGTGGGGCCAAGACGCTGCTCAAGCTCTACTCGGCGTACAACAGCGAGAAGATCAAGGGCCGTCCGGGCAAGGCGCTGACGAACAAGGTCTTCCGCAAGGTGCTCAAGCGGTCGATCGGCCAGGTCGAGGCCGACATCGACGCGTACGCCCGCACCCAGTCGCCCTTCTAGCCTCTTCGGGCGCGATGCCCGAGCTTCCCGAAGTCGAGACGATCCGCGGTCATCTGGCGCCCCACGTGGAAGGGCGGGTGCTGGAGGCCGTGGACATCCTCGATGCCCGCTGGTGCCGGCCGCTCGCGCCGGAGGAGATGCGCGCGGCGCTGCTCGGCCGGCGCGTGGAGACGCTCGGGCGGCGCGGCAAGTACCTCGTCTGGGAGCTCGAGGACGATGTCTACCTGCTGATGCACCTGCGCATGACGGGGACGCTGCTGTTGGACCCGTCACCCCCGAGCAAGCACGTGCGCGTGCGCTTCGGGCTTGGTGACCATGAGGTGGTCTTCGACGACCCCCGGCGGTTCGGGACGGGAGAGCTGGCGCTCGGGCCGGTCGCGCGCGACGCGTTCTTCGACGCGCGGCTCGGCGTCGAGCCGCTCGAGCGCGCGTTCACCGCCGAGCACCTCTACGCGCTGGCGAAGACGTCCCGCGCACCGGTCAAGGCCTTCCTGCTCGACCAGAAGCGGGTCGCGGGCGTCGGGAACATCTACGCCGACGAGGCCCTGTTCCGGGCGCGCGTGCATCCGCTGCGGCCGGCGAACACCCTCACGCGGGCGCAGTGCGCGGCGATCCGGGACGGGGTCGTGGACGCGCTGATGCTGGGCCTCGAGTCCAAGGGCGCGACGATCGACGACTTCCGTGACCCCTACGGCGTCAGCGGGACCTTCCAGGACAAGATGCTCGTGCACACGCGCGAAGGCGAGCCGTGCCCGAACTGCGGGACGCCGGTCCGCAAGCTGCGCGCCGCGGGGCGCGGCACCTACGTGTGCGAGCGCTGTCAGTCACGCCCGCGCGTGCGGCGCAAGGCGGCGTAGACCCTCAGAGGGTGCGGAAGTACTCCGGCCCTTCGGCGGTTTCCACGACGGCGAAGCCGAACTTGTCGGGCTCGATGTCGTCGCGGCGGCCGAACGTGCGCACGGCGTCGCGGAGCGTGGCGGGCGCGCCGGAGGCGACGGTGTCGAACAGCTCGGACGGGTCCTCGCCGAGCCAGCGGGCGACGTGGTGATAGGGCGCGAGCGTGAGCATGAGCTCGCGCGGGTCGGCCAAGTACTCGTCCTCGCGCGCGAGGAGCTTGTCCAGCAGGGCTGAGGTCAGCGCGCCCGGGTGGCCGGAGCGTGCGACGCGGGTCGGCCCGGCGAGGTGCTTCAAGCCGCCGCGGCGAACTCCGACAGCTTGCCGGCCTTGTCGAACGCGACCAGCTCCTGGTAGCCGCCGATCGACGTCCCCTCGATTACGACCTGGGGGAACGTCATCATGCCCGTCAGACGCACGAGCTCCGCACGGCCCTCAGGGTCCTTGGCGAGGTTGATCTCCTCGAAGGGAACGCCTCGCTTGTTCAGGAGGGCTTTGGCGACGCGGCAATAGCCGCAGGGCTCGGTCGTGTAGACGGTGATCTGGCTCATGGCTTCAAAAAGGATAGTGCGATATCCGGATCGGTAAAAACGGAAGGAATCGTTCTCCGCTCGATGCGCTACGGCGAAGCGGACCGCATCCTTCACTTGTATACCCCGGACCGGGGGCGAGTGAGCGCGATCGCGAAAGGCGTGCGCAAGGCCAAGTCGCGCTTCGGCGGGCGGCTGGAGCCGTTCTTCCAGCTGAACCTCGTCCTGTATGAGGGCCGCAGCGATCTGATGACGGTCACGTCCGTGGAGACGATCGCGGCGTATCCGCGCCTGCGCGAGGACGCTGCTGCGCTCGACGGCGCCGCGCGCGCCTGCGAGGCCGTCGCGCGCCTCTTCGACGACGGCGAGCCGCACGCCGGCGTCTACCACCTGCTCGCCAACGAGCTCGCGCTGCTCAACCGCGAGCCACAGCGGGCGGGCCGCGCCAACTCGCTCGCGTTCCGGCTCAAGCTCCTGCTGGCGGCCGGCTTCGCCCCGCACCTGGCGGCGTGCGCCTCCTGCGGCGAACGCGAGCACCTCGTCGGGTTCTCCGG
Organism: Solirubrobacter deserti; assembly: GCF_003344625.1. Lineage (GTDB taxonomy): Bacteria > Actinomycetota > Thermoleophilia > Solirubrobacterales > Solirubrobacteraceae > Solirubrobacter > Solirubrobacter deserti. Next base: position 923,314 of record NZ_QPKJ02000002.1, read on the forward strand.
CGCGGCGGGCGGCGTCGTCTGCGGCGCCTGCGAGGCGAGTGCGTTCCCGCTCGCGGAGGAGGCGCACGCCTTCATGGTCGCCGCGCTCGGCCGCCCGCTGGCAGAGACGCCCGAAGCGCCTCCGCTCGCCCTCGCACAGGCGGAACGCGCGATCACCGAGACGCTCGAGCACCACGCCCACCTGCGCCTGCGGCCGGTCGGCACGCGTTAGCCCGCACCGGGGACCCCCAGCACGGCGATCAGCCGGCGCGCGGCCGGTGACGGCCGCCCGGCCGCCCACAGCACGAACAGCGGCAGGGTGAGCCCGCCGGCGATCGGGCGGGCGACCACGCCGGGCGGCACGCCCGTGCCCTCGGGCATCAGATAGACGGCGTCCTCGGCGACGAGCTCGGACAGGATCACGCCCGTGCCGGTCACGCGCGCCTCGACGGGGATCGCGCCGGGCACCCGCGCGAGCAGCAGGTCGGTGAACGGCGTGCCCGGCGGGCTGGGGACGAGCAGCCGCTCGCCGACGAGGGCCGCCACCGAGACGGCGTCCTGCTTCGCGAGCCGGTGCGACGCCGGAAGGCAGCACACGACGGTCGAGGGGCGCAGCTCGTGCGTGCTGATCGCGTCCTCGTCGAGCCCACGGGCGCGTGTCAGCGCGACCTCGAGCTCCCCGGCGCGCAGCAGCGCGCGCAGCTGCGCCGGCCGAACCTCGTGAAAGGCCACGGCCACGCGCGAGGAGCTCGTCCGCAGCGCCCGTGCGGCGTCCGTGCGGTCGGTCAGGCCGATCGCGGGGGACACGCCGATCCGGATGGTTCCGGACAGCCCGGCCTCCACGTCCCGAACCTCGGCGAAGGCAACCTCGGCGCGGGCCAGTAGGTCGCGCGCGGACGCCAGCAGCGTCGTGCCCGCGGGCGTCAGGCGAACCTCGCGCGTCGTGCGCTCCAGCAGCACCACGCCGAGCTCGTCCTCGAGCGCCCGCACCGCTTTCGACGCCGCCTGCTGGCTGAGCCCGAGCTCCTCGGCGGCGCGGGTGAAGCTCAGCGCCTCGGCGACCGCCGTGAACGTCCGCAGCTGGGAGAGCTCAGGCATTCACCACCTCCGGTGGACGCTTCACACCCGCGCGTTGTTGGGAAATCCGGGCTTTCGCGGGCATCATCGGAGGCACTTCTTCCCTCCGATCACGAGGTTCCAGATGACTTCTTCCGCACCTGGCGGCACGGGCGCCCCTGCCCGCGTCGCGATCGTCACCGGCGGCTCGCGCGGCATCGGGCGCGAGATCGTGGGACGGCTCGCCCGCGAGGGCTACGCCGTCGTCGTCAACTACGCCGGCAACACCGAAGAGGCCGAGGCCGCCGCCCGCGAAGCGGGCAACGCGATCGCGGTCCAGGCCGACGTGGCCGACGAGACGGCCGTGGCGGCACTGTTCGACGCCGCCGAGGAACGCTTCGGGGGCGTAGATGTGGTCGTGCACGCCGCGGGGCGCATGACGCTCGCGCCCGTTGCCGAGCTCGACCTCGACGAGCTCGACGCGCTGCACCGCACCAACATCCGCGGCACGTTCGTCGTCGCCCAGCAGGCCGCGCGGCGCCTGCGGCCGGGCGGCGCCCTGCTCACGTTCTCGAGCTCGGTGGTCGGGCTGGCGCTTCCGACCTACGCCGCGTACGCGGCCAGCAAGGGCGCGGTCGAGGCGACGACGCTCGTGCTCGCGCGCGAGCTGCGCGGGCGCGACGTGACGGTCAACACGGTCGCGCCCGGCCCGACCGCCACCGCCCTGTTCCTCGACGGCAAGGACGAGGAGACGATCGACCGGATGGCCAAGCAGCCGCCGCTTGAGCGCCTCGGCCGGCCGCAGGACATCGCCGAGGTCGTCGCGTTCCTCGCGAGCCCGGCCGGCCACTGGGTCAACGGCCAGATCATCCGCGCCAACGGAGGCATCGTCTAAGTGCACGTTCTCGTCACCGGCGCCTCCAGCGGGTTCGGCGCCCTCACCGTCCGGGCCCTGGGCGCGCGCGGCCACACCGTCTATGCCGGGATGCGCGACATCGGGGAGCGCAACGCCGCCGCGGCCGCCGCGCTGGGCGACGAACCCGGCGACCTGCGCGCGGTCGAGCTCGACGTCACCGACCAGGACTCCGTCGCCGCGGCGATCGGCGGACTCGAGCACCTCGACGCGATCGTCCACAACGCGGGGCACATGGTGCTCGGCCCGGCTGAGGCGTTCGTGCCGGAGCAGTGGCACGAGCTCTACGACGTCAACGTCGTCGGGGCCCAGCGTGTGAACCGGGCCGCGCTGCCGCGGCTGCGCGCGCAGGGCGGCGGCCTGCTGGTATGGGTCGGCAGCTCGAGCACCCGCGGCGGCTGCCCGCCGTTCCTCGCCCCGTACTTCGCGGCCAAGGCGGCGATGGACGCGCTCGCCGTCAGCTACGCGGCGGAGCTCATCCGCTTCGGGATCGACACCACGATCGTCGTCCCGGGCGCCTTCACGTCCGGAACCAACCACTTCGCCCATGCGGGCGCGCCCGCCGACACGGACCGGGCCGCCGACTACGACGAGCGCTACGGCACGTTCATGCAGGAGCTGGCCCCGCGCCTCGCGCGGCTCACGCCCGAGGACGCCGACGCGGGCGCCGTCGCGGAGAAAATCGCCCGCGTGATCGACCTGCCCGCCGGAAAGCGGCCGTTCCGCACCCACGTCGATCCGACCCGCGACGGCAGCGAGGTCGTGTCCGCCGTCGCCGACCGCATCCGCGTGGAGTTCTTCCGCCGCGCCGGAATCGACGACCTGCTCACACCGCACGCCGCCCTCTGACGCACGGACCCGGCCGGCCACTGACCAGGTTCCGGCACGTTCGTGCGGGGCTGGCATATAGGCTCCGCGCCGATGAGTCGGTTCTCTGTCGCGCTCGCCCTGACGCTCGCGGGGGTGGCCGCCGCGGCCGCTCCCGCCGATGCCGCCCTGCGGGAATTCCGCTCGCCCACCGGCAAGCTCGCCTGCATGTTCTACTCCGACGAGCGGGTGCCACGGCAGGTGCGCTGCGAGTGGCGGGGCGGAGCCGATCGCGCCGTCCAGCTCAACGAGACGGGCAAGGGGCGGCGGATCAAGATCACCGACACCGTGTTCAACCCCGACGCCAAGCCGCTGGCCTACGGAAAGAGCACGACCTTCGGGCGCCTGAAGTGCACGTCGCGGAGAAGCGGCATCACGTGCAAGAGCCTGCGGTCGGGCCACGGCTTCACCGTCTCCACCACCAAACAGCGGGTGTTCTGAGCCATGTCCGACAAGTGGGTGTACGACTTCTCCGAAGGCTCGAAGGACATGCGGGAGCTGCTCGGCGGCAAGGGCGCGAACGTCGCCGAGATGACCCGCGTGCTCGGCGCGGACCGCGTCCCGGCGGGCTTCACGATCACCACCGAGGCGTGCGTCGCCTACATGAAGGCCGATCAAACCGAGCCCGAGGGGATGGCCGACGAGGTCGCCGAGGCGCTCGAGCGCCTGCAGGAGCACACGGGCAAGCGGCTCGGCGACGACGACGATCCGCTGCTGGTCTCCGTCCGCTCCGGCGCGCGCGAGTCGATGCCCGGCATGCTCGACACGGTTCTGAACCTCGGCATGAACGACCGCTCCGTCGAGGGCCTGGCCAAGGCGACGGAGAACGATCGCTTCGCGTGGGACTCCTACCGGCGCTTCCTGCAGATGTTCGGCAACGTCAGCCGCGGCATCGACGGCGAGGCGTTCGAGCAGGCGATCGCGGACGTCAAGGCCGACCGCGGCGTCGAGGAGGACACCGACCTCGACACGGACGCGCTCAAGGCGCTCGTCGACCGCTTCAAGGCGCTCTACAAGGAGCACACCGACGAGGAGTTCCCGCAGGACCCGCAGGAGCAGCTGCGGCTCGCCATCCGCGCCGTGTTCGACTCCTGGACGGGCGACCGGGCCAAGGAGTACCGCCGCATCAATCGCATCCCGGACGACTGGGGCACGGCGGTCAACGTCCAGCAGATGGTGTTCGGCAACAAGGGCGACACGTCGGGGTCGGGCGTGGCGTTCAGCCGCGACGAGGTGACGGGCGCGCCGGAGCCGTCCGGTGACTTCCTGCCCAACGCCCAGGGCGAGGACGTCGTGTCCGGCGCGCGCACGCCGCGCGACATCGCGGAGATGAAGGAGTGGCTGCCCGACGCCTACGAGCAGCTGATGGACATCCTCAAGACGCTCGAGCAGCACTACGGGGACATGCAGGACACCGAGTTCACGGTGGAGGAGGGGCAGCTGTACATGCTCCAGACCCGTGACGCCAAGCGGCCGGCGCAGGCCGCGGTGCGCTTCGCGCGCGACGCCGTCGACGAAGGGCTGCTCGAGCGCGAGCAGGCGCTCATGACCGTCGACGCCGAGATGCTCACCGCGCTGCTGGTCAAGACCTTCGATCCCGGCGCGAACTACGAGGTGATCGCCACGGGCGTCCCCGCCGCTCCGGGCGGCGCCAAGGGCGAGGTGGTGTTCACGGCGCGCGACGCCATCGACGCCGCCGCCGAGGGTCGCGACGTGGTGCTCGTCCGTCCGGACACGAACGCCAACGACGTCGGCGGCTTCCACGCCGCCAAGGGCATCCTCACCAGCCTCGGCGGCAAGGCCAGCCACGCGGCGCTCGTCGCCCGCGGCATGGGCGTCCCGTGCGTGACGGCCGCCTCCGAGCTCAAGATCAACCTCGAGGACAAGTGCATCCGCGTCGGCGAGCGCACGATCGGCGAGGGCGACTTCATCGCCATCAACGGCACCAACGGCGAGGTCACGCTCGACGACGTCCCGCTCGTCGACCCCACCGAGGACCCGGCCTTCGACGAGATCCTCAAGGCGTTCGAGACCGTGCTCGGCTGGGCCGACGATGTCCGCCGGCTCGGCGTGCGCACCAACGCGGACACGCCGGCCGATGCGCGCAAGGCGCGCGAGCTGGGCGCGGAGGGCATCGGCCTGTGCCGGACCGAGCACATGTTCATGGCCGAGGACCGCCAGCCGAAGATGCGGCGGATGATCATGTCCGGCACCCGGGACGCGCGCAAGGAGGCGCTGGCGGAGCTGCTGCCGTTGCAGCAGGAGGACTTCGAGGGGCTCTTTGAGGCGATGAAAGGCCTTCCGGTGACGATCCGGCTGCTGGATCCGCCGCTGCACGAGTTCCTCCCGAACCTGCCGGACCTGGCGGCGCACGTCGAGCGCGCGCGGATCGAGGTCTCCGCCGACCTGGACGAGCTGGAGACGCTGCTGGAGACGACCGAGCGCATCTCGGAGGAGAACCCGATGCTGGGCACGCGCGGGTGCCGGCTCGGAATCCTCTACCCCGAGATCTACGAGATGCAGGTCCACGCGATCATGCGCGCGGCGAAGGCGATGGACGAGCCTCCGCACCCCGAGATCATGATCCCGCTCGTCGACTACGAGCACGAGATCGAGCTGATGCGGGAGCTCGTGGTCCGGATCGGGGACGAGGAAGGGCTGCACGAGATAGAGGACTACACCGTCGGGACGATGATCGAGCTGCCCAGAGCGTGTTTTGTTGCAGATCGCATCGCAAAATTTGCAGACTTCTTCTCTTTCGGCACGAATGACCTGACCCAGACGGCGCTCGGGTTCTCCCGCGACGACGTCGAGTCCAAGTTCGTGCCCGTCTACATGGAGCGCAAGATCATCGAGCGCTCGCCGTTCGAGACGATCGACAAGCCGGGTGTGGGGTGGCTCGTGCGCCTGGCCGCGTGGGTGGGCCGCGAGTCGCGTCCGGACCTCAAGCTCGGCATCTGCGGCGAGCACGGCGGCGACCCCGACTCGATCGAGTTCTTCCATATGGCCGGCCTGGACTACGTGTCCTGCTCGCCGTTCCGGGTGCCGATCGCGCGAGTGGCGGCCGCGCAGGCGGCGATCATCCATGCCAACGATCGGTCATGGGCTGACGCATGAATGCAAAGACTTCGTGCCGACTTTGCGCAGTCGGCCGAAGTCGTCGTCGGCGGCGGTCAGAATGGGTCGCGTGAGCGCTCCGACCGTCAGCGATTTCGCCGCGATGCAGCAGGCCCGGGAGGCCGCGTGGCTCTCGCCGCTGGCCACGCCGTCCTACCCGGCGCGGCGCGAGCGCGAGGAGCCCCACAGCGGTGTGCGCACGCCGTTCCAGCGCGACCGTGACCGGATCGTGCACTCGAAGGCGTTCCGGCGGCTCAAGCACAAGACGCAGGTGTTCGTGGCGCCCGAGGGCGACCACTTCCGCACGCGGCTCACGCACACGCTGGAGGTCACGGGGATCTCGCGGACGGTCGCGCGGGCGCTGCGGCTCAACGAGGACCTGACGGAAGCGATCGGGCTCGGGCACGACGTCGGGCACCCGCCGTTCGGGCACCTCGGCGAGGACATCCTCGATCGGGCGGGACGGGAGCGCTTCGGTCGCGGCTTCCGGCACAACGAGCATTCGCTGCGGGTGGTGTCCGCGCTCGAGGGCCTGAACCTGACCGAGCCGGTGCGTGACGGCATCCTGCGCCACAGCTCCGGCGCGGGCGAGCCGGCGACGCTGGAGGGCAAGATCGTCCGGCTCGTGGATCGGATCGCCTACATCAACCACGACATCGACGACGCGCTGCGGGCCGGGATCCTCGCTGTCGAGGACCTTCCGGCCGAGGAGATCGCGATCCTCGGACCGACCGGGCCGGCGCGCATCGACACGCTTGTGCACGACCTCGTGGCGCACTCGGAAGCGGCCGGGGACATCGTGCAGAGCGAGGAGGTCGGGCGCGCGATGTACGCGCTGCGCTCGTTCATGTTCGAGCGGGTGTACCTGGGGCCGGCGCAGCGCGAGCAGGCCGAGCGGGTCGAGCGCGTGCTCCGCGGACTCTTCGACTGGTACTGCGAGCATCCGGACGAGCTGCCGCCGGGCGAGATGCCGGAGCGTGTGATCGACTATCTGGCGGGGATGACCGACCGGTTCGCGATCCGGGCCTGGACGGAGCGCTTCGTGCCGCAGGGCCTGGCGCGCTGATGGCGCGCTACACCGACGAGTCACGCGAGCGGGTCCGCGACGCCGTGGACTTCGCCGAGGTCGTCGGCGCGCGCACCGAGCTGCGGCGGTCGGGCGTGAACCGGCTGGAGGGCCTGTGCCCGTTCCACGACGAGCGCTCGCCGTCGTTCGGCATCGACCCGACCGAAAAGGTCTACTACTGCTTCGGCTGTCAGGCGGGCGGCGACGTCTTCAAGTTCGTCATGGAGACGGAGAACCTCGGCTTCGGGGAGGCGCTGGAGTCGCTGGCGGAGCGCTACCGCGTGCCGCTCGAGCGCGAGTCCGAGGACCCGCGCGACGCCGAGAAGCGCCAGCGGCGGGAGCGGCTGCTCGGGCTGCTGGAGCGCACGGCGGCGTTCTACGTGCGGGTGCTGTGGGAGTCGCCGGAGGCGGCCGACGCGCGCGCGTATCTGGCTTCGCGTGGGCTGGACGAGGGCGCGCTGCGGGCCTATCGCGTGGGCTTTGCGCCCGAGGCCTGGGACCGTGTCGTCGTCGGCTCGCGGCGCGCCGGCTACAGCGAGGCCGAGCTGCTGGCGGCCGGCCTGGGCCAGCGGTCGAGCCGCGGGACGCTGATCGATCGCTTCCACGGGCGCATCACATTCCCGCTGGCCGACGAGCGCGGGCGCGTGCTCGGGTTCGGCGCGCGGGCGATGAAGCCCGACCAGAAGCCGAAGTATCTGAACACCTCGGAGGGCGAGCTCTTCCACAAGGGGCGGATCGTGTACGGGGCCGACCTCGCGCGCGCGGCGGCGGCGAAGGCGGGGCGCGTGGTGCTCGTCGAGGGCTACACGGACGTGATCGCGCTCCACCAGGCCGGGGTGCCCGAGGTGGTGGCGCAGATGGGAACGGCCCTGACGGACGCCCAGGTGGACGCGATCGCGCGGCTGGCGCCGAAGGCGCTGTTCTGCCAGGACCCGGACCGGGCGGGGCAGGAGTCGGTGGCGAAGGGCATCGCGGCGCTGCGCGTGCACAACAAGGGGCGCACGACGCGCGCGGTCGAGTTCCGGATCGTACGGTTGCCGGCCGGGCAGGATCCGGCGGACGTCGTCCAGCAGTCCGGCGGGGACGCGTTGCGCGCGCTGCTCGAGAAGGCGGTCGCGATCGAGAAGTTCGAGGTCGAGCGGGCGCTGGCTTCGCCGGACGCGTCGACGGACGAGATGCTCGCGACGGTCGCGCCCATCATCGCGCCGATGTCGGCTTCGATCCTCAAGGACGAGCTCGTCGCGCTGGTCGCGGGGCGGCTCGGGATGGGGGAGAACTTGGTCAACGAGGCGCTGCGGCAGCCGTTCACCGCGGCTTCGCGCGGCGACATGCGCGGGGGCGGCATGCCCGGACGGGGCGGGAACCCGTCGCGCGCCGGCTGGTCGCGGCCGGCGCCGCCCTCGCAGGGACCGCCGCGATATCAGCAGGGGCCAGAGCAGCAAGGGCAGGCGCCGCCGGGCGGTCGGGCGCCGTCGGACAGGCGCGGGTCGCCGGCTGGGCCGGCGACGGCGGGCGGCCAGGCGTCCTCGCACGGGCAGGCAGCGGGGCGCGGGCAGGCGCACGGGCAGGCGCCGCCGCACGGGCAGTCGGCGCCGCACACGCACACTTCGCCGGCGCCGCGGCAGGCGGGCTCGCACGGCGAAGCGTCTGCGTCTCGCGAGGCGCCGTCGCGGCCGGCCGCGGCTGCGTCGTCGCCTGCGGACGACTTCGAGGGTCCGCCGCCGCCCGAGTGGGACGGGTTCTCAGGCGACGGAGAGGACGTCGATCCCGGCGCCATGGGGCCACCGAAGGATTGGAGCGAGCCGACGGCGGCGAACCCCGGGGCGCAGTCCGCGCCGCCGCCCGCCCACGAGGCGCCGCCGAGGGCCTACGAGCCGCCGCCTGCGTACCAGCCCGCGCCGCCGCAGGAGCAGGGCTGGACCCGCGAGTGGCAGCCCCGCGGTGGTGGCGGCGGTCGCCGGGGCGGAGGACGCGGGGGCGGGAACTACCGAGGCGGCGGTGGGCGCGGCGACCGTGACCGCTACCGCCGCAACGACGCCCCGCCACCTGACCCCATCGACCCGCGCGCGGTGCTGGCCAAGCGCGAGGAGGGCGAGCGCACGTTCCTGGCGTTCTGCCTCGCGTTGCCCGAGCAGGGCGAGAAGCGGCTCGCGGCGGTTGACGTCGACGACTACTTCGCCGCGCCCGTCACGCGCCGGGCCGCGGCCTATCTGCGCGGCCGGCTGCGCTCGCCCATGGGCGGCATCCCGTCGGGCGACGACGCGCTCGCCCACACGATCGCGGCGCTCGTCGTCCAGTCCGGACGGCTCGACGCCACGCCGGCCAAGCTCGAGCTCGAGGACCTGCAGATGCAGCTCAATCGCCTCGACCGCCACATCTCCCGCGCCCGCAGCGCCGGCGCCACGGGCGTCCGCGAGCTCGCGGCCGAGCGCCAGAGAGTGCTCGACGAGATCCGCCACAAGCTGACCTGATTTCCGTCCGACACACGAACTAGTGTTCGTATCGCCATGGACCGCGAATGGCTCGCCGCGCAGCTTGCTGAAGGCCGCTCGATCGAGTCGATCGCCCGCGAGGCCGGCAAGTCCCCGTCGACGGTCGGCTACTGGGTCAACAAACACGGCCTGAGCTCCACCCACGCGGAGCCGCATGCGCCGCGCGGCGGGATCGAGCGTGCGCGGCTCGAGACGCTCGTCGAAGAGGGCTTGTCGATCCGGCAGATCGCCACGCGCTGTGACGTGAGCGCGACGACGGTGCGCCACTGGCTGCAACGGCACGGCCTGAGGACGCAGCCCGCCCGCTACGCCCGTGGGGACGCGCAGCGTCCGGACAGCCTGCTGCGCGAGTGCGTCAAGCACGGCTGGGGACCGTTCGTGCGTGTCGGAGCGGCGGGCACGTATCGGTGCGCGCGCTGCAACACCGAGGCGGTCACCGAACGGCGTCGGCGGGTGAAGGAGATTCTCGTCGCCGAAGCCGGCGGTTGCTGTGCTGCGTGCGGGTTCGATTCCTATGTCGGCGCGCTCCAATTCCACCACCTCGACCCCTCGACCAAGGCGTTCGAGGTGAGCCGGCAAGGAATCACCCGCTCGTTGGAGCGATTGCGCTTGGAAGCCCAGAAGTGCGTGCTACTGTGCGCGAACTGCCACGCGATGGTGGAAGCCGGGCTGCTCAAGCCGCCAACGGCCAGGACCGATAGCGGGTAGTACAACTGAAGACCCATTCGGGGGTAGCTCAACGGCAGAGCATTCGGCTGTTAACCGAAGGGTTGTGGGTTCGAATCCCACCCCCCGAGCTTTACGAGGCCCGCGTCCCCGACGCGGGCCTTGTGTGTTCTCGGGGTTGGGACCTCGCAACCGGGCGTCACGGCGCGCCAAATCGGCGGCGCTATGCACCGGTTAGAGGGACTCCCTACTGATCTGTCGGTCGGCCGACGTTAGTTTGTTGCCGAATCCGGCTAAAGAGCCTCCATTGTCAGGGGGCGGGGCGTCCCTCGCGTGGTTGAGTCGCGCGGAGCCCGTCCTGCGGAAGCAGTGGGAGGTAATTGATGAGGAGAAAGGCCATTGCGGCCGTGGTCATGGCCGTGGGATGTGTCGGCATCCCGGCCGCGGCGCAGGCACAGACGCCGTCGCCGACCCCGACGCCTCAGCCGGGGGCGGAGCGGTTCGAGAAGCTGACGCTGAACGACTTTCCCGGCGAGCCGATGAACCTTGCGGTGCTGCCGGACTCGCGGGTGCTGCACACCGCGCGTACGGGCGAGGTGCGCATCCACGACCCCAAGACGGGCCGCAATGTGCTGGCGGCGACGATCGAGGTCTACCAGCACGACGAGGAAGGTCTGCAGAGCGTCGCGGTCAACCCGTTCACGTTCGAGGACGACAAGTGGGTGTACGCGTACTACTCGCCGCCGCTGAACACTCCGGCGGACAACCCGGACACGCCGGGCTTCAACGAGGGTGACGCGCCGGACAACGGCACGGCGGCGGACTGGCAGCGGTTCAAGGGCGTGATCCGCCTGTCGCGGTACAAGCTCAAGGGCAACCGGCTGGACCTGAAGACCGAGCAGAAGATCATCGACGTGCCGGTCGACCGCGGGCAGTGCTGCCACGTGGGCGGCAACATCGAGTTCGACGCCGCCGGCAACCTGTACCTGAGCACGGGCGACGACACCAACCCGTTCTTCTCGGACGGCTACTCGCCGTTGGACGACTCGCCGGGCCGCAACCCCGTCTATGACGCGCGCCGCAGCGCCGGCAACACGAACGACCTGCGCGGCAAGATCCTGCGGATCAAGCCGAAGCGCAACAAGCCCGGCTACACGGTCCCGGACGGCAACCTGTTCAAGAAGAACCGGGACAAGACGCGCCCCGAGATTTACGCGATGGGCCTGCGCAACCCGTTCCGCTTCGGCATCGACCCGGAAACGGGCGACCTGTACGTCGGCGACTACTCGCCGGACGCCGACAAGCCCGACCCGCTGCGCGGACCGGCGGGCCACGGCCGCTGGATCATCGTCAAGAAGCCGGCCAACTATGGCTGGCCGTACTGCGCCACGCCGACGCAGGCCTATAACGACTACGACTTCGCGACCAAGACGTCGGGCCCGAAGTTCAACTGCAAGGCGCCGAAGAACGACTCGCCCTACAACACGGGCCTGACGACGCTGCCGGCGGTCGAGCGACCGGACATCTGGTACTCGTACATCCTCTCGCCGCACTTCCCGCAGCTCGAGGTCGAAGGACCCGAGGGCAACGACGGCATTGCGCCGATGGGCGGCCCCGCCTACGTGCCGATCCGCGGCAACCGCTCGCCGTTCCGCTTCCCGGACCGTTACGCGGGCAAGCCGCTGTTCTACGAGTGGGCGCGCGACTGGACGAAGATGGTCGAGCTCAACAAGCAGGGCCGCCAGCGGGAGATCGACGGGTTCGCGCCGTTCGTGGACAACCCGATGGACATGGAGTGGGGCCCGGACGGCACGCTCTACGTGCTCGAGTACGGCGACGGCTACTTCGCCGAGAACCCGGACGCGCAGCTGTCGAAGATCAACTACGTCCGCGGCAACCGGTCGCCGGTGGCGAAGGCGTTCGCCAGCACCAAGGGCGGGCGCGGCCCGCTCGCGGTCCAGTTCAGCTCCGAAGGCACGACGGATCCGGACGGTGACGAGCTCACCTACGCGTGGGACTTCGACGCCGACGGCAAGGTCGACAGCCGCGCCGCGCACCCGAATTTCACCTACACCAAGAACGGTGAGTTCCGGGCGACGCTGAAGGTGACCGACGAGACGGACCGGACGGCGAGCGCCGAGGTCCAGATCGTGATCGGCAACCAGCGGCCGGTGCTCGAGCTGATCACGTCGCCGAAGCCGGACGACCCGGCGACCCCGTTCCAGTTCGGCACGACCATCACCTACGAGGTCAAGGTCACCGACGACGCGCCGGTCGACTGCGCCAAGGTCACCGTGGCCTACATCCTCGGCCACGAACGCCACGGCCACCCGCAGAACTCGACCGCGGGCTGCACCGGCTCGATCACGGTCCCGCTCGACGCGGGTCACGCCGGCGCCGCGAACCTGAGCGCGATCCTCGGCGCGTCCTACACGGACGCCGGCGCCGAGGGCCAGCCCGGCCTGAACGGCAACACGCAGGTGCGGTTCACGCCGCCGGCCCCTCCGCACGGGAACTAGCCCGCCGCACGGTCGCGGCCCAGCGCTCCAGCTGGGTCGCGGCCGCGGCCGGCCCCGGGTTCGCCCGCACCCAGCGGGCGAGCTCGCCGGCGCGCAGCCGCAGCCCGCGCGAGCGCAGCGCTCGCCGCACCGCCAGCCGCACGCCCCACGGTGTGCTGAACCGCGGCGCGAGCCGTACACCCACGCCCGCCCAGTCCACGCGGGCCGCGGTCTCGGCCATGTCGCCGGCCGCGGGGGAGATGAGCACCGGCACGCCGCTCGCCAGCGCGCGCGCGACCGTCCCGTGCCCGCCGTGCGTGATGACGAGGTCGCAGTGCGGCATGGTGGCCGCGTAGGACATCCACGGCGCGAGCACCGCGTTCGCCGGAGCGTCGTCGCGCGGCTCGGAGATCGCGATCACCCGCACCGGCTCGTCCGCCAGCCCGTCCAGAGCCGCCCGTAGGAGCGACCCGGACGGGTCCTGCGACGTCGACGTCGCCACCAGCACCACGGGACCGACACCCGCCGGTGGCTCCACCAGCGGCCCGCCCAGCTCCCACAGCATCGGTCCGACGATCCGCGTCCACGCCGGCCACTGCCGCGGGTACTCGAGCTGCGGAAAGGTCCCGACCATCGTCAACGAGCGGGAGAGCCCGCTGTGCCCGTACGGCACCGGCTCCAGCCCGAGCCGAGCACGGCACTCGTTGTACTCCACGCGCCCCTGCTCGACCCCGATCGCGACCAGTCGGTCCGTCAGCCCCCACAGCCGCCGCCCGACCGCGGTCCGCGGCAGCCGCGCCCCGATCGAGAACGGCGGGAACCCCGACGGCAGGTCCGGGAAGACGTGAGGGACGAGCGTGGCGCGCGGGACGCCCTCCAGGTCGGCGGCCAGGGCGGGCGCAGCGGTCAGGATGTCGGCCACCACGACGTCCGGTTCGAACGACGCCACGAGCTCGCGCGACACCAACGCCGCTCGTGCTGCCGCCTCGTAGGGCTTGAGCGGCACCTCGCGCGTCGGGAACACCTGGTACTCCGGCGCGGCCGCGAACGTCATCCCGAGCGCCTCCGCCGGCTCGCGCCAGCGCTGCCACGTCTCGACCCCGACCTCGTGCCCGCGCGCGACCAGCTCGGAGCCGAGCGCGAGGATCGGGAACGCGTGCCCCGGGTCCCCGAACGCCCCGAGCAGGACCCTCACGGCAGGTCCCGCGCGTACCCGACCATGTCCAGCGCAACCCACGGATGCCACTCGGTCCGGCCGTCCCGCGCCCACCCGCGCGAGCGGTAGAACTGCTCGGCGGGCGCGCCGGCCGGCGTCCACAGCACCTCGGACACGTATCCGCGTGCGACCATCTCGGCCTCGGCGCGGCCGAGCATCATCCCCGCGAGCCCTTCCCGCCAGCGCGACGGATGCACGAACACGAGCCCGACGTGAGCCACTGACGGCCCGAGCTCGGACGGACGGAACGCGACCGTGGCGATCAGATCCGTGTCGAACGCGCCCTCGATGAACGCGTCGGGCACGAAGTACTTGCTCGCCCAGCCGGGCGGCGCGATCGGCACGCTCCAGCCGGGCCGCGTCCACTCCAGATACGTCTCGTCGCAGGCCCGCGCGAGCGCGGCGAGCGCGGGCTCGTCGTCGCTCGTGAGCGACCGGATGATCACCCGTTGAGCTCGGCCACCGCGCGCAGCTGCGCGACGCGTTCCTCGAACGTCCACGCCATCGGCGAGACCATCAGCGTCCCGACGCCCGCCTCGCGGTACACGGCCAGCCGCTCGCGCACGACCTCGCGCGGCCCGACCAGCGCCACGGTGTCGATCAGCTCGCCCGGCAGCGAGGCGGCCGCCTCGTCCTTCTTGCCCGCCAGGTACAGCTCCTGCACGGTGTCCGCGGCCTCCTCGAACCCGTACCGGCGCATCAGCGCGTTGTAGAAGTTCTGCTTGCGCGAGCCCATGCCGCCGGTGTAGAGCGCGACGTAGTGGCGCATCGCGTCGCGGGCGCTCTCGAGGTCGTCGCTGACCATCGCGGTGACCGTGGGGACGATGTCGAAGTCGTCGAAGCCCTTGCCGCCGCCCGCCTTCGCGAAGCCTTCCTCGAGCAGCGGCCGGAACTCGCCGACGTGCTCGGGGGAGAACAGCGTGGGCAGCCAGCCGTCGGCGATCTCGGCCGCCAGCGTCGTGTTCTTGGGCCCGATGGCGGCGATGTAGATCGGGATCCGATCCTGGACGGGGGAGATCGTGAGCTTGAGCGCCTTGCCCGGGCCGTCCGGCAGCGGCAGCGTCAGCGTCTCGCCGTCGTAGACGACCCGTTCGCGCCGCAACGCCATCCGCACCACGTCCACGTACTCGCGCGTGCGCTGCAGCTGACGCGCGAAGCGCTGGCCGTGCCAGCCCTCGGCCACCTGCGGCCCGCTGGAGCCGATGCCGAGCAGCATCCGGCCGTCTGAGAGCTGGTCGATGGTCGCCGCGGTCATGGCCGTCATCGCGGCGGAACGCGCCGGCATCTGGAAGATCGCGGAGCCGAGCTTGATCTTCGACGTGGCCTGGGCGATCCAGGCGAGGATGGTCGCGGCGTCGGAGCCGTAGGCCTCGGCCGTCCACACGCTGTCGTAGCCGAGCCGCTCGGCCTCGAGAACGAGCTCCAGCTGCTGCTGCGCCGTCAGCCCGAGGCCCCAGTAGCCGATGTGCAGGCCGAGCTTCACCGCGCCGCGCCGATCCGGTCCACGAGCCGCAGCAGGTGCAGCGGCGAGAACGGCTTGGTGAGGAACAGGTCGGCGCCGGCCTCCTGCGCGCCGCGCTCGACCACGTCGCCCGAGTCGCCCGTGAGCATCACGATCGTCGCGCTGGCCGTGACCGGGTCGCTGCGCAGCCGCCGGCAGGTCTCGATCCCGTTCAGCCGCGGCATGTCGACGTCCAGGAAGACGATCTCCGGCCGGGCGGTGAGGGCGCGCTCCACGGCCTCCAGCCCGTCCCCGGCCTCCTGCAGCCGGTAGCCCGAGATGTCCTCCAGCGTCGTCGCGATCAGCTTGCGGATCATCGGGTCGTCGTCGACGATCAGGATCGTCCGCGTCACAGTGAACCTCGCAGGCGCGCGAACTGCTCGTCCGGGATCTGGTCGAACGCGTCGACCACTTTCGGGTCGAACTGCGAGCCGGAGAAGCGCCGGATCTCCGTGCGCGCCTCGCTCCACGGCGAAGCGGGCCGGTACGGCCGGTCCGTCGTGAGCGCGTCGAGCGTGTCGGCGACCGAGAACACGCGCGCCGCGAGCGGGATCTCCTCGCCCGCCAGGCCGTCCGGGTAGCCCGTACCGTCCCACCGCTCGTGGTGGTGGCGGACGACGAGCTTCCCTTCGCCGAGGAAGTCGACATCGCGCAGGATCTCCGCGCCGACGACCGGATGCTGGGCGATCAGCGCGTACTCCTCCTCCGTGAGCTTGCTCGTCTTGAACAGGATCGCGTCGGGCACCGCCACCTTGCCGATGTCGTGCAGCAGGAAGCCGAACTCGATCTGCGGGGAGTCCCCGAGGCTGAGCCCGACGGCCCGGGCCAGCTCCATCCCGTAGGCGGTGACGCGTTCTGCATGCCTGCCGGTATACGCATCGCGCGCCTCAACGGCATTGGACAGGGCCTGCACCGTGGCGCGATAGGAGCGGTCGAGCTCCTGCGCGCGGGCGCGCTCCTGCTTGAAGATGTCGCGCAGATCGGCGGCGTAGCGCTCGAGCTGGCGTTGTCGGGCAGCAGCCTGCTGCTCCGTGCGCTCAAGGCGTGCACGGAGAAGAGGAACCGTTTCCTCACCAGTACCGGCGCTCAAATCGTCACCATCGGGGCCCGCCAACGCTCGACCTAGCCTACTGAGCGCTGAAACGCAGCGGCGGCAGGGATCTTGCTGTCAGCTACAGGTCGTAGCCCGCGGCCGTGCACGCGGCGCATTCCGCGGCGTCGATCCGGCGCGGATATCGGCGCTGATCGGCGAGCGCGACGGCGACGCGCGTCCACACCGCCCGCAGCCGGCGGTCGCCGCCGGACAGGCGCTCCAGCGCGGGCGCGCGATCCCAAAGCGCGATCGACTCGCCGCCTTGATGCGCGCCCGGATAGCGGATCCCGGCCAGGTGGGTGTACTGCTCGTAGATCCGGCGCCCCCAGCGCTGCGTGCGGCGGCGCGGCTCGTCCCCCGTCGCGACCGTCCCGACCGCGCCGATCGCCATCGCGCCGTTGCCGGTGAGGTCGAGCAGCCGGATCGCGCGCGTGGGCCGCACCCAGCCCGCGCGGGCGTGCGGACAGATGCTCACCGCCGGCCACTGGCCCTGGAAGGCCTCGGCGAGCGCCGTGCCGAGATCGTGGGCGAGATAGAGCACGCCGCGGCCGTGCGGGTCCTCGCGCGGCTGCTGGCGGCGGTCGCGGACGTGCGGGTCGAAGCGGTTGAGCGGCCCGTAGGTCCGCGGCGCCATCCCGTCCCGCAGCGGATGCTCGTGGTAGATCCGGACGAACGGGCGATCGGCGGGCCAGGTCCACTCGGGCGGATCCGCCGGCAGCCGCGCCGGCGGGTCCGCGAGCGGCGTCACCACGCGGCGGCGGTGATCGCCTCGATCGCGGCGAGCACCTGCTCGACGCCGCCGCGGCGGGTGAGGGTCCGCTCGGGCGAGCGACCCTCGAGGTCCGGGTTCGGCGTGGTCGCCCAGGTCGAGAGCGACAGCGCACCGCCGGGGTAGGCGGCGATCACCTCCGCGAGACCGGGGAGCGTCGCGCCCTCGTGGAACTGCCACGCCGGGAAGTGCTGCTCGCGCCCGCGTGCGAGCGCGACGAGGCTGCCGGCCGCGTGGCGCTTGGACACGGCCTGCGGCGAGATCCCGAGCAGCTCGGCGGCCTGCTGGCGCGTGAGCGCGTCGGCGAGCACGAGCCCCAGCGCCTCCTGCTGGGCCTGCTGGGCGGTCCGGCGGATGTCGGCGAGCTCATGCTCGCCCGGAGCGCTGCCCCACAGCGCCTCGTCCAACGGCTCGGTCTCGTCGGCCTCGGCCGCGCGCGCCAGCGCGTCCTCTAACGCGGTGAGCAGCTCCGCCGGGCTGTCGGAGGCCACGAGCTCGTCCGCCAGCTCGCGCGCCGTGAACGTGGTCCGGCCCATGCGCTTGGCCAGCGCGGCGGCGAGACGGTCGGCTTCCGGGATGGCGATGGCCATGGGGGAGACGGTAGCGCGGCTTCGCAACTTACGCAACCTACGCAACCGGTCGCGCCGGGGATGAGCGGCGCGACCGGGGGCGCGGTCCTCGCGCTACCGCCAACGGAACTTCAGACCCGCCGGGCGGTCCGGCGGCGTGAGGTTCACGATGTCGTCGATCCGCTCGTCCAGCTTGGACGCGAACTCGTCGCGCTCGGCCTGCGTGAGCCTGCCGTCCTTGACGGCCTGGTCGAGCCGCTCGGTGAACTCGGCCTTGATCGCGGCCTTGAGCCCTTCCACCGACTTGTTCTCGGCCTTCGCGATGTCCGCGAGCGACTTGCCGTCGCGCAGCTGCGTGCGCAGCTCCTCTTCGCTGAGCCCCAGATACTCGGCCGCGCCCTCGGCGCCACCGAACCGGAAGTGGAGTCCGCCACCGTGCCCGAACCCGGGGCCGCCGCCGCGGCCGGGCAGGGCCGGCTTCACGAGGCCGGGGAAGGGGAGGCCCTGCGTCGAGCTCAGGCGCTGCTTGGCCGCTTCGCCCTGTGCCTGGGTGAGCCTGCCGGCCGCGACCGCCGCGTCGATCCGCGCCTCGGCGGCGCCCTTGAGCGCCGTGTCGAGCTGCTCACGGGTGACGTTCAGGCGCTTGGCGACGTCGTTCAGGAACGCCTTCTGCTCGGCCTGGATGTCAGCCGCCTTGGGCTTCTGCGCCGGCGAGCCGGACTGGCCGGCGGCGTACGCCCCGCCGGAACCGGCGAGGACTGCAAGCCCGGCCGCACCGGCGACCAGCTTGCGCTTTGCAGAGATGGGCATGAACGCAATCTGAGCAAGGCAGGGCAAGAAACACGTAAGAACGGGGATAGCCTTACGCGCCGCGTCACGCGGGCCGGTAGCTCAGTGGTTAGAGCAGCGGACTCATAATCCGTCGCGCGCAGGTTCGAATCCTGCCCGGCCCATCCTCGTTCTTGGCTCGGCAGCGTCGTCAACATAATGATTCTGCGCAGCGGCATCACGCGCGTAGTCTCAACTCGTGTCGGTTCCAGGGACTCGGACGGGGCAGGTAAGCGGCCATTTGCAGGTGCGGGAGCGTGCCTCGGGCCGTCAGTACTACGCGAGCTGGTGGGACGCCCAGGGCTCGCACCGCACGACGAAGCTCGGGCCGGCACACGTCAAGGGACAGTGGCCGGCGAACGCCTCGCGGAGCCGTTGTCTGGCGGGCGGCAAGCGGGACATGCCCGCCTGGTCATCTCACACCGAAGATGGCAGAGGCCGCGTTGGACGAGTTGCTCGCCGACGCGCGGGCCGCGGTCCCGGTCCAGCCAGCGCCGCGGACCCCGCCCGCCGCTCACCGACGAGCTCGTGCCCGCTACACCCGCGCCGAAGCTGAAAGCTCTGACCGTCGCGCCCTGGCGCGCGAGCTGGCCAACGCCGAAGCTGACCGCCCGATCGGCAACGAGCCGCTACACACGGTCGGCGAAGACCGGCTGCCCGCCTGAGCCGCGCGGGAAGCCCGGGTGCGAGGTGGGCGACTCGCCGTTCCAACGGCCTGCGAGCGGCAACGTCGCGGGAGCCATGCCCGAAGCAGCTCGCTGGCGACGTCCGCGACGGTTGAGCGGAAGAGGGCCGGCCGTGGCGAGGCGATCGCCTTCCCTCTCAAGGCGGGCCGGCATAGCCGGCCGTGCGGCCCGGCTCAGCCGGCCCGCGCCCATGTGCGGAAGGAGACTCACTGCCAGTGGGCACCGCGGCGCATCGGTTCGGTCGCCGGTGGTGTCGGCTTCGCGTCGGTGCCCTTGATCGCCACGTCGCGTAGGTCGTCGTGGGCTATGTCCGCCCCAGCTGTTCGCGTAGTGCGAGCGGATGCAACCCGCTCACCTGAGACTCGGTCTCATTTCTGTCAGCGCTGGGACCGGTCGGCTAGAAAACGAGACTGGATCTTATATAAGTGCGTGCTTGTCCACTTCTCCCTGAAAGGGAACCGCATGAAGTTGCGTCTTTCCGTGGCCGCCGTCCTGGCTGCCACGACCTTCCTGGGTGTCGTCGGTTCCGCGCAGGCGCAGACGATCTCCACCGGCCATTGGGACGTCGGGCTCGAGTACGACTGCGCGACGGCCACGTTCTCTGAGTTGCACGCTCACAATCACGACACTGGGGTCGAGTACGAGCTCGCCGACGCGACGTTCGCCGTGTCGGGGACGAGCAACTCGATCTGGGAGCAGCAGGTGTTCGGCGGCTCCGCGCTGCCCGTGAAGGTGATCGGCGACGGCGGCACGTTCCGCGTCGGATTCGCCGTCGAGCCGATCGGCACGTGCAGTCCGCCGTCGGTGACGTTCCGCAGCGTCGGGACGCCGACCGTGCCCAGTGGGCTGCGCGCCGCCGCCTACCGTCGCGCGGAGACCGACGGCAGCGCCTCGCCGCGGACTCGCATCGACACCGTGACCGGCAGCAACCGCAACCTCGGGATCGCTGTCAGCGACCATGAGGACCTGCGCTGGGGCTTCACTGGGACGGGCACGTACACGCTCAACCTGCGGGCGGTGCGGACGAGCAACAACACGGTGCTCGACACCCAGCCGCTGACGTTCGGCGTCTCCTAGCCATGGCGACCGGCAAGCGCCGTCTTGTGCTCGCGGCGCTTGCCGCAACCGCTCTCTTGACCGCCGCTCCCGCCGCCGGGGCGGCGGTAGAGCGCGTCGTAGCCGCCGAGGCGGCGTACATCGCTCCGCGCCTGAACGCCGATGGCGAGCTCGAGCTCGGCGTGCTCAGGACGGACTACGACGGCAGCAACGCGACCTGGTCGTCGGTCAGCGACACGGTCGTCCACACTCGCGCCGGATCGGCCATCACTGTCCCGAGCTGGGCGCAAGACCACGGGCTGACGGGCTTCGGGCCCGCCGGCACGCGAACGTGGTGGACAGGTGACAACGGAAATGCGACCGACGCGCAGACGCGCGCCACCGTGCAGCTCGGGTGGACGCGGGAGCTGCTGGCCGGTCGACTGGCCACCGACGGATCGGCCGGCAGGGTACGCCGCGTCGATGGACCCGCTGACAGCCGGGTAGCGACGTTCGGCATCGGCCGTGATGCTCCCGACGAGGACCCGTGGAATGTCGCGATCCTCTACGACAGCGCCGGCGAGATGGCCGCGGGGGACTGGGAGGTCTGGTCGCAAGGGTCCGGGCACCTCAACCGCGAGCGCGAGAGCCTCTCGTGGGGCTTCAACCGTGCTGGGTACTACTGCCTCGACTTCGAGGTCCGCGCGACCCTGGCCAGCGGCCGGCCGGTCTACGATCGTCGCGCGCTGGCGATCGCCGTCGGCGACATCGACCCGCTCGCCGCGCCGGTCTGCGCGGAGGAGGACCAGACGACGAGCCTGACCCTGTCCGCCGACCCGGCCGGGTCGACGCTGGCCGGACAGCCCCTGACCCTCACCGCCACCGTAGGCCCGACCTCGGCGACGGGTCGCGTGCGCTTCTTCGTCAACGACGATGGCGGTGAGCGGACGCTCGGTGGGCCGGTCGTCGTGGCGGGCGGGCAGGCGGAGCTCGTCACGACCGGCCTTGAGCCCGGGCGCCACCTGCTGCGAGCGGTGTTCGAGCCCGCTGACGCCGAGGCCCACTCGCCGGCGTCCGCGACACGGGCTCACCAGGTGCAGCCCCGGGAACGGTTCGTCATCGACACCGGTCCGGAGGACCTGCTGCACGCCGACATCGCCATGGAGGGAAACGCCAAAGGGCTGCGGCTGTTCGTCGGCGTCGACGGTCGCGTGGAGCGCCAGATCCCGCTTGCGGACGCCGTTCTCGTCGTACCCGACCGGGCGCGAGACGTGATCCCGGCCAACCCGGCGTACGAGTTCATCGGTGAGCCGGGCAGCCCGGTTTGGTCGGTCCCGTTGACGCAGAAGCCCGGGATCCCGTGGCTCGGCATCAGCTCCGCGTCGATTGACGAGGACGCGTTCCAGCGGCTCTCGGTCTGGCGGCTCGACGCCATCTCGGACCACGACGGCGGCCCCGCCCCGGGCGCGTTCGTGCTCTGGGATCGCTTTGACGGCGCCCGTCCGCTCTTCAACACCCGGCAAGGTCTGCCGGGCGCCACCCGGATGCTCTCGCGCGTCGGCAACCACGCGCATGCCACGTGGTCGTTCACCGCCCCCGGGGTCTATTGCCTCGCGATGAGTGCCGGCAACCGCTTCGCGGCCACGGGCGCCCCCGCCGCGGACGCGGCGGTGCTGACCGTCGTCGTGGGCGACGCCGCCGATCCGTACGCCATCCCGACCTGTGCGGAGCGCGGGACGCGGCCGGTGGCGTCACATCAGCCCCGGCCCGAGCGCCAGCCAGGCGGCACCGCATACGCCGTCCGCGCCGACGGCGAGCGCCGAGCCTTTTACGACCTGCGTCCGGAGGTGGTCGACGGCGGACTGCGCGTCGACGTACTCGAGGGGGACCCGGCGGGGCCGGGCATGCTGCGCGACATCGACGAGATCGTGTTCGGCGTCACCGGTTCGCGCGAACTCGGCGAGAGCCCCGACGCCAACCGCTACGTGCTCGGCAGCGACACCACTGCGATCGACTCGGCCAGCGTTGCGGGTGACCTGCGCTGGCGGCTCGTCGGCGTCGACGGTCCCGGAACGCTGACGCTCAGCGACGAGTGGCACGACCTGCGCGCGCGAACGCTGCTGAGCAGCGCTGTCGGCACGGCGCCGGACCACCACGATTTGTGGCCGGGCCGCCGCGATCCGCTGGCGTGGCGTTTCGGTGCGCACGGTGTCTACTGCGTCACGTTCGAGTGGACGGGCGTAGCCCCCGACGGGCGACCGCTCGTAACGCGTCGAACGCTGACCTTCGCCGTCGGCGTCGACCCTACGGCCGTCACGCCGTGCCCGCAGCGGCCGCCGTCGCCGCCGGCGCCTCCAGGACCGGGTGACGCGACCGTCCCCGCCCTACCGGCGACCCCGGCGACCCCGGCGCCCATGCCTTCGCCGCGACTGCGGATGAGCATGCGCGTCGTTACGCCGAAGGTGGTCCGCCATGCCGCGATGCGACGACGGGACGCTCTGCGGGTTCGCTGCGGGCTGTCGACTGCGGGGACCTGCCATGTGCGCGCCACCGTCTCACGTGCAACGGCGCGCCGCCTCGGTCTGCGCAGCCGGGTGATCGCCGCCGGCCGCCGCACCCTCCGCCGACCCGGCACCGCCACCGTCGTGGTGCAGCTCGACAGGCGGGCCCGACGGGCCATCGCCCGCTCCCGCGGCTCGCTTCACATCCGGCTCGACGCCACGGCGCGAGCCCGCGGACAGCGGACCGTCACTCGTACGGCGCAGGTGACGGTCTCCGGCTGACTTGGACGCGGCAGCCGATACCACCACTTCGCGCGCTCCATGGTCGACCAGACCACAAGGCACGCGCTCGTCGATGAGCGCCCGACGCGGGCCGTTGCGCGGCGAACGTGTTGCGACCGAGTTACGGAGGCGGTATGACTGTGCGGCTTCCATGAAGCGCCTATTGGTCATGCCACGAAGCACACCGCTGGTGCTCGCCGGTGCGCTGGCGCTTCTCACGTTCATCGCACTGGTCGATTCGAGCCTAGCGTTGACGATTGCGCCGGCCGTCCTGCTGTTGACGCTGTTCAAGTGCGGTATCCGGCCGGGTGAGCGGTTGTTCGCGTGCTTCGCTCAACGACGAGTGACGGCCGTTCGTCCCGCGTCCCAGCGGCGTCCACGGCCCGCGCTGTTCCTGCGTCCCGTCGGACGGGTGCTCGGCGCCGCGTACGGGCTGCGGGGTCCGCCCGCCGCGCGCCTGCAGCTCAGCTAGGTACGCGGTCCTGCGGCGATGCGGCGGGCGTGTGCCCGTCCGTCAATCCCGATCGCAGGAGAAGCCAGGCGCTATGGGCGCCGCCACGATCGACACCTCAGAAGCCCCGTGAACCGTCGCTTCGTCATCTTTGCCGTCGCGCTGCTCGCGCTTGCCGCGTGGGTCGAACCCGGACTGGCACTCGCGCTCGCGCCGGGCCTGATGCTCCTCGCGCTGCTTGCGTGCGGGGTACGCCCAGGCGAGCGCCTTATCGAGCGGTTGCGGCGGCGCCCAACGTCGCGGTCCTCGCGTCCGGCATCTTCTCGCGCGCCACTGCGCCCGTACGTCGTCCGCCCGCTCGAGCGCGCGCTGGGTTCCTCACTCGCGGTTCGTCCTCCTCCCGGCGCCGCCGCCGTTCCCCGGTAGCGCCCGCGGCTCCTCGCCGCGTTCCTGACCTTTGATCATGGAGAGGAGGGACTTGCTTTGCGCACGTTCCACGGCGACCGCGCCACTCGTCTGCGAGTGCTCGCGCCAATCGCCATCAGCTTGACCGTCGCCGCGTGCGGCGGCGACGACAACACGGCCGACACCATCCCCGCGGCCGCCAGATTCTCGACTCAACCGCTGGAGAGCTTCCAGCAGCAGGCGGCGCCGCTGTGTTCCCAAGCCTCCGCGGCAATGGCGAAGGTTGAGCTACCCAGCAGCTTCCCGGCTGACCTGGAGGAGTTCGACACCAAGTCGCAGGCGATGCTGGCGGCGATCGAGCAGCCTTTCCGGGAGCTCGCGGCGTTGAAGGCACCGCACGGCCACGAGGCAGTGTTCGAGGAGTTCAAGACGGCGCTCGAGAGCGCGGTCAGCCAGACCGAGCAGCTCCGCGAGCTCGTCGAGGCTGGCAACGACGACACCGACGCCCTCGGACTGCCGCGCACCAACGTCAAGACCCACGCCAGCCAGGCCATGGAGGCGGCGGAGACGTTGCAGGTTGAAGCCTGCACGCAGCTTTCGTTCAAGGAAGCGAGCCACGGATGAGCCGTTCATGGACGACCGCACTGGCGCTGGCCGCGGCGTGCGCGCTGGCGGCCTGCGGTGAGAGCGACAAGCCTGAGCCCAAGCGTCAGGCGGCGAAGAACGATGAGCGCCCCGCGGCGCCTCCCGCCACATTGACGGCGAGTGAGTTCGGCGCGCCGGTGACGGTTGCGACCGGTGCGACGCACGACGCCGACGTGACGATCGACCGCGGCACCGGCCGGATCTACGTCTCCTGGGCGGTCGACCTGCCCAAGCCCAAGGGCGCGAGCTTCACGCCGCAGGACGCGTACGTGGCCCACAGCGACGACGGCGGCAAGACGTTCTCGAAGCCGGTGCGCGCCAACCACGACGAGGGGACGGTCAACGCGGGCTTCAACACGCATACGAACATCGCGGCGACGGGCGACAATCGTCTGTTCGTCACGTGGCCGCTGATGAACGACGACATGTCGAAGATGAACGCGATGTTCTCGCTGTCGACCGACGGCGGGAAGACGTTCTCGCGCGAGCTGCCGGTATCGGTCGCCGACGGCAAGGCGACGTCGGAGATGTACCAGAGCGTCGCGACCTACGGCAAGAACGTCTATGTCGGCTATCTCGACTACCGGGATTCGCTGAGCCCGCAGATGCCGACCGGCGTGAACATCGTCCACTCCAGCGACGGCGGCGAGACCTTCTCGAAGTCGATGCGCGGCGAGGTGAGCTCCTGCGCCTGCTGTGACAACGCGCTGGCCGTGGACTCCAAGGGCACCGTCTACTTCGCCTACCGCGACGTGAACGCGGTGAGCAAAAACATGCAGATCCGCGACACGACGATGATCCGCAGCTACGACAACGGCAAGACGTGGTCGGACCCGGTCCCGCTCGGCAACGACGACTGGGAGTTCAACGGCTGCCCCGAGTCCGGGCCCGAACTCGCCGTCGATGGCAACGACACCATCCACGGCGTCTACTGGACCGGCAAGCCCGGCCGGCCCGGCGTCTATTACACGACCTCCACGGACGGCGGCAGATCGTTCGCCAAGCCGCGGGCCGTCGCCGTCGACGACTTCTATCCGCCGCCCTACGTCGACCTGGCGGTCGAGCAGGACGGCACGGTCTGGATCACGTGGGACGACCGGCGGACAAAGGACCCTGTCGTCCGCCTCGCGCGCGTGAAGGACGGCAAGCTCGAGCAGCTGAAGGAGCCGCTCGGGAAGGGCATCACGCCGACAATCGATACCGACGGATCGCTTGTCGCGATGGCGTGGTCGGACGATCAAGGGCATCCACGTGGCGACCCGCGGCACCGCCGGCAGGAGCGGCTACGGCTCGGGGCCAGGCGACGCGAACTCCGGCCAAGACCATGCGCACGACGAGTAGGGCGCTGGCGTGCGCGGCGCTGATCTGGGCGGGACTGGCCGCGCCCGCCCACGCCCAGAGTGGCCAGGTCGGCACGCCCGCGCCCGAGTTCTCCGCGACCACGCTCGACGACGCCACGCCCGTGACCGTTGCCGAGCAGCGCGGCAAGGCTGTGCTGCTCAACAAGTGGTCGACGTGGTGCAAGCCCTGCGTGGAGGAGATGCCGTTTCTCGAGGAGCTCCAGCAGCGCTACGCCGACCGAGGCTTCACCGTGGTCGGCGTCTCGATCGACCGGCCCGGCTCCGACGGCAACGTCCGCCGGGTCGCCGAGGAGCGTGGCGTCACGTACCCCGTGTGGCTCGACCCCCAGGACGCGTTCACCCCGACGTTCCGCTCGACGGGCGTGCCGGAGTCCGTGCTGCTGGACAAGAACGGCGTGGTCGTTCGGCGCTGGCCCGGGGCGCTGACCGAGGACGACACGACGATCGACGCGGCCATCGAGCGAGCGATCGCCTCGAGCGGCGCCTACGTCAAACGTGCCGACACCGAGACCAAGGAGGCGAGCGCGATCAGCTTCGGCGTCGTCGGCGCGCTCGCCGCCGTCATCGCGGGACTGCTGAGCTTCCTTTCGCCGTGCGTGCTGCCGCTCGTGCCCAGCTACGTCGCACTGCTCGCCGGCGTACGCGGAGCAGGCGCCAAGCGGGCGAGCCGCAGGGAGACGCTCACGCACGCCGTCGCGTTCGTGCTGGGCTTCTCGGCGGTGTTCATCGCGCTCGGCGCCTCAGCCACCGCGCTCGGTGACGCGTTGCGCGGCTACGACGAGTGGATAACGCGAATCGGCGGCGTACTGCTGATCGCGTTCGGCGTGATGCTGCTCGGGCTCATCCCGCTGGCCATCCTGCAGCGTGACACCCGTCTGCTGGATCGCGCCAGCACCCTCCGGCGGTTCGGACCCGTCGGCTCAGCCGCAGTCGGTGCCGCGTTCGGCGCCGGCTGGACGCCGTGCATCGGCCCGGTGCTCGCCGGCATCCTCGCGCTTGCCGCGTCGTCGGGCAGCGCGGGGGAGGGCGTGATCCTGCTCGCCGCCTACTCGCTCGGGCTCGCGATCCCGTTCCTCGCCGCCGCCTTCGCCGTCGACCGCTTCCGCGTCCGCGGCCCAGGCGGGCGACGCTGGCTGCCATGGGTCAACCGCGTGAGCGGCGGCCTGCTCGTGGCCCTTGGCATTCTGCTGATCACAGGAGCGCTCACGCAAATGTCCGAATGGGCCGCCCGCTTCACACCGGCTTGGCTCGGCTGATTCGCGCTCGCCGCCGCACCCGCCCCGGGTGCGGCGGCGCGACCCATCCGAGCCGACACTTACGCCGCGGCAAACCGCGGGACAATCATGGCGACCAACAACTTCGTTCAGTGCTCCCGCCCGTGTTCGAGCCGATGCGCGTCGCGCTCGCGGCGTTCAGACTTCCGCCCGCACGGACGTAAGGTTCAGGGATCCGGGGTGATCGGCCGGCGGCCCGGTTAACATGCTCCGGACGATGGGTTCTGCCACGGCGCCACAATGGAGCACGTACGCCACTGAACGCCTCGCGCACGAGGGGTTCCGACGCGGCGGCGGCCGTGCAGCGGTCATCGACTGGCTCGACTCTCAGACGTGCGCCTTGACCGCCCAAGAGATCGAGGACGGCTTGAAGGGCGGAGAGCGCCCGGTTGGCCGAGCGACGGTCTATCGCGTGCTGGACGAGCTCGTGGAGCTCGGCCTGCTGAGCAAAGTCGAGATCGGCGACGGCCTGTCGCGGTTCGAAACGGCGTACCCCGAGGGCGCCGAGCACCACCATCACCTCGTGTGCACAAACTGCGGACGCTTGGTGCCGTTCACCGATGATGCGATGGAACGAGCTCTGCGCACCGTGGTACGGCGGGAAGGGTTCACGATGCAAGCCCACGACGTGACCTTGCGTGGGCTGTGTGCCGGGTGCGCGTGAGCGCGCCCGCCGCCTGAGCGACGGGCGCGCGTTCGATCACGGCGTACTCGTGGTGAGCGTGAACGTCAGCGTCTTGCCGTAGCTGCCGACGTCCAGGCCTTCACGGGCGCCGATGCTCTGCTGGAAAGCGAGCGCGACGGGCTCGCCGGCGACCGCGCGAGGGAAGGTCCGCAGGGTCACGGGCGCGCTGAGCGGCGCGAGCGCGCCGCCGTCAGCCGCGATGTGCAGCGGTGTGGCGAGGGCGCTGTCGCCATTGATCAGATGGCCGGTGACGGTCGGGCTGGGGTCGGCCACCGTGAGCCGTGCGTCGCGCAGGGTGGACGTGACGGTCGCCGTGGTGGTGATCGTGTACGTCTGCGCTCGGCCCGGAACGAAGGTCCCGAGGCTCCGGGGTGTGCCGAGCTCCAGCGCGAGCACCGCGCCGACCGTGCCGCCGATCGGTTGTTCGACCACGGTCGTGGGCGCCTGCACGTCGAGCGCGATCGGCGCCGACGGCCCGTACGCGACCGATCCGTCGGGCTTGACGACCGCGACGCTGTACTCGCTGCCGTCATCGGCCAAATCGGCGGTGAAGGCGTACGTCGCGTTGATGGCGCCCGCGATCGGCGTCCGTTCCGCGGAGCCGGGACGCTTGACATACCACTGGTAGCGGTCCAGCACCGACGCCGGAGCGACGGCTGCCGTCAGTGTGGCGCGCTCGCCGACGCCGACCGAGGTCGGGCCGGTGACGGTGACTTTCTGACGCGGGGCGGCGCCGTGGTCGTCGACGTGGACGACACGGGTCTGGGCGATCGCGGGTGCTTTGGTCGGGTCGGCGTAGGTGAGCACCGCGCGGATCTCGACCCCGTCGAGGGCTTGCTCGGCGGTGACCTGCCAGACGTTGTCCACGACGCCGGGCATGGGTTGCCAGTCGGTGCCGGGCCACTTCCACTCCCAGCGCAGCGTCTCGCCCGGCAGCGGGGCGGGTTCGGCGGTCAGCGTCAGGCGGACCCGGTCGCCCTGGTGGTAGTGGCCGGCCAGCGCGCTGAACTCGAGGATTTGGCTGGTCAGGTCGTCGGTGACGTTGATCGGCAGCGACGCGGAGCGCTGCGCGAGCTCGCCGTTGTTGAACACGCTGAGCCGGAGCTGGCCGCCGTGGTGCTGGGCCTTGGTCAGCGTCGGGCCGGTGAGCGTCGGCGATGTTTGCTTCTCGGTGCCCCAGATCTCGGTCGTGCCGCCCTTGGTGTACGTCCAGGTATAGGTGAAGTTGTCCCCGGCGCCCTCACGGAGCGGATACAGCGTGGCGTCCAGCTCGACGCGGCCGCCCTCGCGGTAGAGGTTGCGGTGACCGGAGACGCCGAGCTCGCGCGGTCCGACCGTGACGCGCGTGAACTCCGACCGCGCGATGCGGACGCCGTCCTTCATGACGCTGACGACCAGCGGAGGGGCGTAGGGACCGACGGCAGTCGGGTTGTACAGCGAGCGCACGCGGACGCGGGTCTTGTCCTCGGTCAGGTAGGTGGCCGGCCAGGTGCTGGTGCTGAAGGATGCGCCGAAGTAGCCGGCGTAGGTGGAGAAGCCCCACTCGAGCGTCTCGCCCTCGGCGAGCGTGCGTCCGGCGAGCTCGAACTCGATCGTGTCACCCGGCAGCAGCGGGTTGTGCGCGCTACCGACCTGCTTGATCGTGGGCTGCGCGCCCTGATGCTCGATGACGATCGGGACGAACGGGGTCTGGCTGCGCGCCACGCGGGCGGCGGTGTCGTAGATCTGCACGCTGATCTCGGCGTCGTCCTGAAGGGCGTCGACGATCTGCGAGTAGGTGCTCTCGGTCGTCGACTGCGGAACGATCTCGCTGGTCGTGCCCTTGTAGCGCAGCAGCCAGTAGAAGACCTCGTTCTCCTTGAGCGTCGCGCCGACCACGCGCGCGCTCAACTGCTCGCCCGGCTGATAGGAGGGCTTGACGCCGGTGATCGAGAACGGCAGTCCCGAGTCGTCGCTGACGGTGATCGGCAGCGCCGCGGACGTCGAGCCGGTGGCGAGGTTCGCTACGGCCGGGACGAACACCGCGGTGACGTCGTGCGTGCCCACCGGCAGGTCGGACACTTGGAGCTCGGCGCTTCCGGACTCGACCCTATCGTGACCGAGCACGGTCGTGCCGCGGCGGAACTCGACGTAGCCGTCCGCGGTCCCGGGGGCGACCGTGCCGGTCAGGGTGACGCTCTCGCCGAGGGTGAGCGCGGTCTTTGAGGCGGTCAGCGTCGCGGTGGGCGTCACCCGCTCGGGCAGTGGGCCAACGACAAAGCTGTAGGTGGCGGTGGAGGCGACGCGTTCGCCGCTGCGCTGCGCCGACCCTTCGACGGTCAGCTTGTAGGTGCCGGGCTGCGTGAACGCCCAGTTGGCGTGCATATGGGTGCGGCCGACCTGGAAGGTGTCGATGTTCTCGTCGGACGACCACAGACGGGTGACCTGCCCGAACCCGCCGGTGGTGAACAGCTCGAGCGAGCCGGGCCCTTCGAGCTTGACCAGCTTGAAGGTGGTCTGGTTGCCGTCGATCGCGCCGGCAGGCACGGACTCGGTCGAGAAGCCAGGCCAGAGCTGAGCGCCGGAGGGGTTGCTCTGGGGCGCGACCCACACGGTGGCGCCGGCGGGCGCGAGGAAGTCCATGCCGGCGGGGACCGTCAGCTTGGAGGCGTCGTCGACGTGGAACCAGAGAGCGTCGGGGTTCAGGCGGGTGCCCAGGCCTTCGGGTACGTCGGCCTTGGAGCCCAGCTGGAAGGCGCCGGCGTCCAGGAAGGTCGAGACGGCGTCGGTGTGCAGCTTCTGCAGGACCCGGTACTCGCGTGGCGCCGGAGCGGGACCGGGGTCAGCCAGCGCGGCTGGGGTGCCGGCCAGAAGCGCGAGCAGCAGCGCGAAGAGGCCGGAGAGACGGGACACGAGCATCAATGCGGTTCCTTGAATCGGACGGTGCCCCTCGGCGCCGTCGGGCGGATGATGCGCGCACCATATCGGGACTCAATCCTTTTAGTAAGGGGCAGGTGCGTATTTCAAACGCGCTGCGCACGCGAAGCGAAGTCAGATCCGTTCTCAATATCCTGGAGTGATGGACCTCGAGATGCGAGATCGCTGGCTGAACCGTGCGCAGGATCGAGTGGCGGGCGCGGGGCTACGAGCGGGAGCGGCCCGGAGTGCCGTGATCGAGCTGCTCGCGCGCGAGGGGCAATGCCTGCTCATAGTCGCCGAGCTGACCCAGATGCTGCGCTCCCAGCCGGTGGGTTCTGCCGCATCCGTGTATCGGGCCGTGGACGAGTTGTTCGAACTCGGCTTGCTTCATCGACTCGATGGACGCGACGGCGTGGCGCGATACGAGATCGCCGATCCGGAGCACCATCACCATCACCTCGTCGACGAAGGGACTGGCGATGTGGTGGCGTTCGCCGACCAGGAGTTCGAGCGCGCGATTCATGCGCTCGCCGAGCGACTGGACGTCGAGTTGACCGGCCATGACGTCGTCCTGCGCGGCCGGCGGCGGTCGTGATGATGTCCTGACCCGCCGACGGCGGGCGCGGTGTCCGTACCGCGCCCGAAGCGTGTCAGGCGGCGATGGCGACGTTGCCGTGGTTGTCGCAGTGGTCGCCGTGGGGGTGGTGGAGGTGGTCGCCGACGAGGTAGTCGGTGTGGTCGCCATGGGGTACGGGTTCGTGGCCGCAGTCGGGGCCGTGGACGTGACCGTCGCCGTGGGCGTCGCAGTCGTGCTCGGGCGTGCAGTCGGCGGGGTGCTCGGCGTCGACCTCGATCACGTGCTCGTCGACGTGGTCCTCGTGCGGATGGTGCAGGTGTCCGTCGTGCAGGTAGTCGACGTGGCCTTCATGCTTCAGCGGGGTGTGGCCGCAGTCGGGGCCGTGCTCGTGCGGGTGCGTGTCATGGGTGGCGGGCGTCATGCCTTCATGGTCGCCGGAATTCCCGGCTCTGCACGTAACTGCGAGTGAGAACGACTCTCAGCGGATCAGGCCGGATAGCGAGCACACCCGCGCGAGAGACCGAACGTCCTCGCGCGGGTGTGCCGCCGGCCAGGTCAGTGAGGGGCGAGTCCGGTGATGGTGAGTCGCTGCGGGCGGCCGCCCGTCTTGACGCGAACGACGCGCTTGAGCGAAGCTGCCCGCAGGACGTGCACGCGTCCGGCGGCCGGCTCGGTGACCACGACGCGGCCTGCACCCATCGCGAGCTCCGGCGTCGGTCGGCGACTCGCGGCGTTGAACGCGCGCGTCACACGCGCGCTGCCGCGCGACGCTCCCGTGCGCAGGTCAAGACGGCGGACCTTCCCGTCGTCGGTGAGCACGGCCACGGAGCGTCCGTCGACGGCGAACGACGCGAGATCCCCGGGGAGGGGGATCGCGGTCGTCGTGCCCGCGACGCGGTCGATCCGGACCAGGGCGCGGGTGCCGAAGTCGCCGACGAGATAGCGGCCGCTGTCATCGACCTGCACGCCCCAGGCGCGCTGCTCGGCGGCGGTGGGGGCGGGGTACGCCAACTTGGTGGCGCTGACCTGTCCGTTCTGTAGGCTCGCGCTGAGGATCCCATCGGCACAGGCGAAGACCGCCCAGTCCTCGCCGGCCGCCTCGCCGTGCAACTCGGGGCAGGCGCCAAGGCGGCCGACCTCGGTCCCGGCCGCATCGCGCACACTCACGTCGACGGGCAACGCCCCGTCCTCTGCTGCCGGGTCGGCCGCTGTGACCAGCAGACGGTCGCCGACGGTCACGGCAACGCCGTGGTGCGGCTTGCCGGTTGCGATCTGGGTGCCGGCGCCGGCGCGACGGCGCAGATCGCCCAAGGCGAAGACGTGGGCGGTGCCGGTCCCGTCCGTGAAGACGGTGACGGCATCGCCGTGCGACACGACGTGCGAGGGCTTGGGCTGCTCGAGCTCGAACGGCGTGAGCCGGGGTCGAGCGACGTAGGAGTGGAAGTGGTCGCCGTGGGGCTGGGTCCAGGTGCCGCTGTCGAGCACCGACACCCGGTCACCGTCGTACTGCACCGCGGCGACGTGACGGCCGTCGGACAAGCGCGTCAGATAGGCCGGAGCGTCGCCCGGCAGGGCGAACGGCTTTCCACGGCGCTCGCCGTCGAGCGTGAATACCGCGACTTTTCCGCGTTGACCGTCGCTGACGACGATCCGCGGTTCCAGCCGTTCCACAGCGGCTTCCGCGGTGGAGCCAAGGCCGACGCTCACGGCGAGCGCAAGTGGGACGGCCGACAACGAACGATGCATGGCATCTCCTCCTGGAAACGGAGCCAAAACATAACAAGACTCAGTCTTGTATAGTTACCTGCACTCCCACTCTCCAGGAGGTGGTGCTCGCCGGCGGTGAGTCCTCGCGACGACCCCATTGCCGCCGGCGAGCACCAAAAGATTGCTTGCCCGTGTCTCCTCTGGCTGCACTGGGCGAACTGCGACGGTTCGCTCGTGATGTGGCGTTTGCCCTACACGACCCGGCGGACAAGCGTGACGACGTCGGTCACCGTCGCGGTCTGCCCGTCCGGACCCGTCGCCTCGCGTCGCGGCGTGCCGGCGATCTCCGAGACCCATACGCCCGCTTCGAGTTGCAGTTCGTTCTGTTGCTCCTGCGGGGTCGGAAAGCGCGTTTCAGGGTCCTGGTTCCAGGACCAGGGCTGGATCGAGCCGTGCACGACGACCAAGAGCCGGCACCGGGAGCGATCGCCTTTGCGGCGCGGCGCAGCACAGCGGGGCGGTTGAAGTCGACCGGTGACTGCAGGTACAGCGCGAAGACCAGATCGAAGCTCCCGGCCGGGAATGAGGAGGCCAGGTCGTGCGCCTGCGTATCGATGCGATCTTCCAGTCCCAGTTCGGCGGCGCGAGCGGCGACGCGCGCGACGGCACGGGTCGAGACATCGACCGCCGTCGCGTGCCACCCACGACCCGCGAGCCAGATCGAGTCGTCCCCGAGGTCGCATCCCAAGTCGAGCGCCCGACCTGCGACGAGCGGTTCGGCGATTTTGTCGGCGCCGGGTGAAAACTGGTCCACCTGCGCCGGTTGAAAGGTGGGCCACCCGGCGGGTGGCTCGCGG
>NZ_QPKJ02000018.1 GCF_003344625.1 Solirubrobacter deserti
ACTGGCTCCAATGGGAGGATAGGTAGTCTTTCCTATCGGTGTAGTGACACTATAGTTAATCTGTGGGTGCACATTAGAGAATGTGTACACTGAACTAGACCAGCTTAGAATATTCCTATGGTAGTCATGTCAAAAGGAATATTCTTGTGCTACGTCCATATGGTAATCCTAAGACCTGAGACACCATAGCTGTCTTATGCATGGGTTGCTAGAGTTTGATAGTACCTTGTATTGCCTTTTTCAAGGTGGTAATCCGGTGCTCATTGGCTCTAGTGAGTTATGTATGAAGGCAGGTGAGTGTGCGATAAGGGATCATCACTCTCAGTTTGATGAGAGAGAATGTCAGGATAGTTTATAAGGATAGTTCTCAAAAGGAATCTCTGGCCAGAGTGAAAGGCAAACAGTGAAAAGAGTTTCACTGCTTCTGCCTATTTGAGTTTATCTCTTATGAACAAACATCAAGGAGTCAAGATAGGGTTTGACTTATAAACCATACCTGATTATCTTTGACTGTGACATTAGGGGATGAAGGATTAAGTAGCATGAAGGGTTCGCAATAGTTCTGCTATTCACCTAAACCTAGGGTATGTCGTGATATGTTGCTAGACGTCACTCATGACCAGTGTAGGCCAATTGATAAAGAGTTATCAATAAGGGCAAAATTGGAATAGTTCCAATTGAACCTTAAATGGAAAGTTTCCATTTATAGGAGACATAGAGATGTCCCTGTCCACTGCTAGGTTGGGGTGAACCCAATGGGTCACACACAATAAGCTTAAGTGATTCTCTTAATTGAGTGAGAGGAGCTATTCAGGTTATGTATAAGCTTATCCTTGTTTAATTAAAGGGTTAATTAATTAAAGGATAGGGATACACTAAACTGGAATAGGGTTATCCTAAAATGGTTTTTGGTCATGCTAGCACTAGTAACCAAACACCATCATAAGAAGAGAGGTGATATAAAAGGGAAGCTATGGGTTAGGGTTTCATAATGTTCATGCATCATCAACCCTAGCCTCCCTCTAGGATTTTGACTCCACACCTCTCTCTCTTTCCTCTCAAGCTTGTTTCTTCAACAAGAGTTGTGAAGAACAAGAAAGTTAAGGGATTTTAGGCTGTGTGGATTACTGTTGGAGGCACTGTAATTTCGGTGCTCAAGGATCGAAGGAAAACTGCAAGCTTGGAATAATCAAGTAAGTATGATTTACTGTATTTGATTATTTGTTATCATTATGTAAATGGTGAAATTATATGTGTTCTTGAATCTCTATGTATGTAATTGAGTCCTGCAAGTTTGTGAATGGAACCCTTACTTGACAAAATTTTTGTTTACACTTCCGCTGCGGGGTTCCATGGTCGCATCCTTTCAGTGGTATCAGAGCCTATACATACATGGATTTGGGAATTGATGATGGCATTTTAATATGGTTTAATTAATTAAATTCAAAGATTATGATTTTTTATATCATATGTAAAATTGGGTACTAGGATTTTTTTTTTTTAAATCCTATAGTTTTATTTCTTGGCATCATGGTTTTAATTCTCATTTATTATATGTGTTTTTGTCCATGTGAGATGCAAGACTGCACTCTCCCAAATTCACCATAAATTTCGGCCAAGAGGGGATTGCATCCTTGGAGAAGTTTGTTTTGTCTCACAAAATTGAGATCTAGGGTTTTGAGAAAACCTAGATTAATTTACAAACATGTGGGGCTGATCTAGTAGTGTTTGGCAAACACAAGCATGTGAGATGCTTAAGTTGCACATGGCACAAAAGTTTAACATAGCTGCTGTCCCTCATGAAGTATTCGGCCATTGTGAGAGAATTCCAAATGGAATACTTGCATGTTATATGCTAGATGCATGTGGGCTGAATGGGATTTGATTCCCATGCTTATAATATAATATTTGCATGTTATATGAATAATCAAATTAATTGATGATCAAATGCAAGAATGCATCTTCATATTCGGCCAAGTGAGAATCTCATCAACATGTTCTCAATTGAGTTTTATAAATTAAAAGAATGGGAATATAATTAACTTTATTCCTTTGGGAATGAATAAAAATTAATCCCATGTGTTCTTGTTCTTTAAAGTTTAATAAAGAACATAAAGCATGTGACAAAGCATGTGATTCTTTCTTTCATCAAAGAAATTCTGCACATGCAATAGAGATTCTGCACTATGCATGAAAAATCTGCATCTCTCACCTTTCCTAGATGGAGTTCACGGCCATGAAGGGTCTCTACCCTATAGTTGATTGGATCATGGGTTTTTAAGTAACCCTACATGATTGTTACATGTTCTTGAGGTTAGTAAAAGTGTTTATATTAATTCTTGAAGCATGCAATAATATGAAATTAAATGTGTTTAATTTCAAGTGTTCTTGAGAGTTTGGTTAATTCATGTGATGAAGGTATGTTTTTAATTTGTTAAAAACACATAAGGTTACTGCCTAATGATGTATTAATGTATTAAAATTGTTTTTATACATTTTTATATCATAGAATTAATTTTAAATGAGATTTGAAATGAATTCTGGGTTGCTGCATTTTCTGGGCAGCAACATGTAAGTACTTTAAAAATCTTGAAAAATTGTTTTCTGGATTTTTTAAAGCAAGCCACTTATTAACTTCATTAATTCTAGGTCTTAACAATCTATAGGAAAAGTTCCCATGATTTTTGATGATCTAGAATAGCCACATAAGAATTTATGTGATTAAGAGTCGAATCTGTCAATTCTGACTCTATGTCACAAAAACTCTCAAATTAATTTCAAACGTTGGAATTAATTGATGAGACCCCTGCCATTGTTTAGAGGACTGAAAAACCTTGTGAAATGAAGTGTTTTGAGAACTTAGTTCACTAATAGAATGAGTTAATTAAATTGATTTGTGTAGGAATTCTTGAATCTGCCAGGGTTAAGAGTTCAAGTCACAAATAGCTCTAAAGTGAAACCAAACGTTGGAATCACTTAATGAGACCTATGCCATTTGAAAGAGGACTTAAAATCCTTGAGAAATAGTATTTTTCAGATATTAAAAGGTTGTTTTAATATAGAAGAAAAATATCTCAAAACAGTACCCAATTGCTGGAATTTCTGGTTTTAGAAATTGCTAGTTGTTTTGAATCTTATTTTGAGTTATTATTTATTCCACTTATGTAGGTTGATAGTGATTGATCTACTCTGCATATTAAAGTGTTAATAGCATAGTAGGAATTGTGATAATAATTTCTCAAAGTATTATTCATGTTTTAATTAAAACCCTAATTGCTTTGTTTTGGTGGTTTTAGTTATTCTAAAGAAAATGTTCTTTGATTTTCATATAAGATATGATTATATACTTTTAATGAGATTAAAAGTAATTAGTTATTATTATAGGATAATAATAATAATGGGATTATTATTGTTATAGGATAATAATAAAGAATGTGACTTTAATTAATTAAATGCCATTTGCCATCATCATTATTATAATTGCCTTTACTTAATGTTGTTTTCCTTTTATTATGCAATGTGTTGTATGATAATAAAATGGATGATTATGGACTTAAGACCAATTTAAAATGAGTTGAGATTGGCCGCATGTGATGTGACAGGTTATTGAATGGGTTTTATTTAAATGAGTTTAAATAAATGTGATGTAATTATTAAAGGCTTTCATGCCTCATTCCCTCTCTCTCTCTTCACATGTAAATCCCCTATTTCCTTTAATCCCCTTCTTTATATTTAAATGTTTGTATTTTAAATTCAAAAAGAAGATCATGGTGGAATTCTGTTCGAGAGACATCAAGCACTTGAGAAGTACTTGGCAAGAGGAATGAAGATCTTGTGAAGATTTTCAGTATTATGTAATGTGTTGCATATGTGTATAATTACGATCACTCGACCCACCAATATAAGACCTAGGGTTCAGCTTTAGTGGCTCTAAGCATGAACCCAACCCTAAAGTCCATAATCAATCCAAGGCCCATTATATATTTGTGATGTATGCTTGCATGGGCCTTGACCTGATTTATTATATGTTCAACATGAATCCACCCCAACCTCTAGGAGGACAGTGGGAGGATAGTTGAGAACTAATAATAAAGGTGGGTCTAAACCTTATGATATATTGTGATATATAGTAGTTATACATGTGATGTATGAATGTTTATAAAAATGAGACCATTTATCCAAAACCCCTAATTTTCTAAACTTAAATTGTAAGGAAGAGGCATGCAAATGCTTTATCCTAGCCTCCTACCATTACAAGCTATGAGGGTCTTTATGGTGGATGTGTTTGGCTGCAGATATGTGGGAACACATTCATTTGTAAAGATTCAAACAGGCTTGTGGCATATAGGATATCATGAGGTGCGATAATGGGGCTACCAAGAAGCCGATAGGTTGCGGGATGCCACATTCAATTGACCATACTCATGTGAATGGTAGGTATGATTTAACTATAATATACTAACCAAGAGACTATTATGTGCGGTTATTATATTCTAGAGGCTAAAGGAAGATTGGAACTTGCTTAGAGAAGCATTGGATAAAGAGTTATCCACCCCTTTGGATTAGTGGTCCAATAACCTATCATGTGAGGCCCCACTAGTTCAAATGGGACCCCAATCCCCATTAAGAATTCTTTATTGAGTTCTCGAATCCTATAGAGGGAGTATGGGATTTGATAAAATAGTGGGAGGTACCATAAAACTAAAGACCAAGTTATTATGGTTAATGAAATACAATTTTTTAATCTGTTACTCATTTTTGTAGATATCATGGTTTTACTCAAACAAATATCCAAAAATGAATTTGACTATTGCTTATCTGAACCTAATAATAAAGAGCTGTCTAATGAATTAGGAATGGTTCCTAGTTCAGGGTTATATCTATCAGTTAGCCCTGCTTCCTCTTGGGTATTGGATACCGGAGCAAGTTCTCACATATGTAATGATATGAAAGAACTCAAGGGAAGCAGGCAGTTAGGTCGAGATCAAATCTCTCTGCGAGTTGGAAATGGAGCAAACGTTGCTGCATTAGCTGTAGGGACTTGTGACTTAACCTTACCATCAGGACATGTTTTAAAATTAGAGGATTGCTTATATATGCCTGGAATAGTCAGGAACATTGTTTCGGTTTCATCCTTAACACGTTTTGGCTATGAATTTATTTTCGATAGGAATGGTTGTACTATTTCTTTTGGAAATAAATTAGTTGGTTCTGGCATGTATTTAGGCGGTCTATATTTCGTAAACATGGATGGTAGTTTGAACTGTTTAGAGAAGAACCATAAGAAAAGACCTCGTGATGATAAAGACTCCACCTATGTATGGCATTTGAGATTAGGTCATATTAGTGAGGAAAGGATCAACAAGCTAGGTAAGGATGGGCAGTTGGGCTCATATGTACTTGTACACTTACCTACCTGTGAACCTTGTCTCATGGGTAAGATGACCAAATCGCCCTTTACTGGTCACAGTGAGAGGGCAGGAGACATACTAGGTTTAATACATTCAGATGTATGTGGACCTTTGAATAAGGTTGCCAGAGGAGGTTTCACTTACTTCATTACCTTCACCGATGATCACTCACGGTTAGGTACTGTGTATCTCATGAAACACAAATCTGAATCCTTTGAAAAGTTCAAGGAATACAGAGCTGAAGTAGAGAAACAAACTGGCAAAAGTATTAAAGCTCTTCGATCAGATCGAGGAGGAGAATACTTGACCACGGAGTTCTTAGATCATCTGACTGAGGCTGGCATATTATCACAGTGGACTCCTCCTGGTACACCTCAGCTGAATGGTGTATCTGAAAGGAGAAATCGTACCTTGATGGACATGGTGCGATCGATGCTGAGTTACACTGATATGTCAATATCCTTCTGGGGATATGCATTAGAGACTGCTGCTTATTTATTAAATAGGGTTCCTTCCAAATCTGTCCCTAAGACACCATATGAGATGTGGTATGGGAAGAAACCAAGCCTTAAGCATCTAAGGGTTTGGGGTTCTGTTGCATACGTTAAGAACCAAAATGCAACTAAATTGGAAGCAAGATCAAGCAAGTGTAGATTTGTGGGGTACCCAAAAGAGTCTTTGGGATACTATTTCTATCACACTAGTGAAGAGAAAGTCTTCGTTAGTAAGTTTGCTAAGTTCTTGGAAAAAGAGTTTATCCAAGAAGGAGGCAAAGGTCAAGTGATAGATCTCGAGGAATTATCCGAGAGTACACAAATCAACACTGATACCACACCTGCCCCTGTTGAGGCAGAACCTACTGGTACACAACCACTTCGTAGATCTGGTAGGGTATCTGCTCCTCCTGTTAGATATGGGTATCTACATGAGATGAGAGAGGAGCTGTTTCTTGGTGACAAGGAACATCCAGATGATCCTACTACATACGAGGGAGCGATGTTGGACATCGACTCGACTAGATGGCAACAAGCCATGGAATCGGAAATGGATTCAATGTATTCTAACCAAGTCTGGACTTTGGTAAATCCTCCTGAGGGTATAGTACCCATAGGATGCAAATGGATTTACAAAAGGAAGATAGGCTCGGATGGAAAGGTAGAGACCTATAAGGCTAGGCTAGTGGCAAAAGGGTATAATCAAAAGCAAGGTGTTGATTATGAAGATACCTTTTCACCAGTAGCTATGCTGAAATCCATTAGAATCTTGTTGGCTATAGCAGCACACTATGACTATGAGATATGTCAGATGGATGTGAAGACTGCTTTCCTTAATGGAAACATTGAGGAAGATCTTTACATGGAACAACCCAAGGGGTTTGTATCCAGTGGTGAGGACCACAAAGTGTGCAAGCTACAGCGGTCCATCTATGGACTTAAACAAGCTTCCCGAAGTTGGAACATTCGATTTAATGAAGCAGTCAAATCGTTTGGCTTTCTTCAGAATATGGATGAACCATGTGTGTACAAGAAAGTTAGTGGGAGTGCAGTCACATTCTTAGTCCTCTATGTGGATGATATCCTAATCATTGGGAATGATGTAGGGATGATATCATCGATTAAGCTCTGGCTTTCGAGCAACTTCTCCATGAAGGATTTGGGAGATGCAACCTATATACTGGGTATTAAGATCTATAGAGATAGATCTAAAAGGTTGCTTGGTCTCTCACAATCCATGTACATAGATAAGATACTGAAGAGGTTCAGTATGGAGAATTCCAAAAGGGGTTTGCTTCCCTTTAGACATGGAATTCATCTCTCCAAGGATATGTCTCCCAAGACAGATCAAGAGAGAGAGCATATGAGTAAGATCCCTTATGCTTCAGCTGTAGGGAGTCTTATGTATGCTATGCTATGTACTAGACCTGATATCAGTCATGCTGTAAGCGTTGTCAGCAGATATCAGTCTAATCCAGGTGAGGCACACTGGATAGCAGTCAAGAATATCCTTAAGTACTTGAGAAGGACTAAGGATTTGATTCTTGTCTATGGAGAAGATGAGCTTAAGGTAGATGGATTCACTGATTCTGACTTTCAGTCAGATATAGATGATAGAAAGTCTACATCTGGATATTTATTCACCTTGAATGGTGGAGTGTTTAGTTGGAAGAATTGTAAAGAGTTACAATGGATTCCACTACAATATCAGAGTATATAGCCAGAAGCGAAGCTGTTTGGAAAATATTGAATCGTTCAATATTAAAATTTTATGTCTCATCAGAAGTCCAAACACATTGATAAGCGCTTCTAGATGATTTGAGAAATCATAGACAGAGTAGATATCGGTATGCAAAGAGTAGCATCTGAGGATAATACCGCAGACCCACTTACCAAGCACTTACCCAGAAAGTCTTGGATCGACATCTTGAGAAGATGGGGATTAAGTACGTCACTAATTGGATTTAGTGCAAGTGGGAGATTGTTAGAGATATGCCCTAAACCAATTGTTATGTTGAGTTTAAAGGGCTTTGTATTTCATTATTAAATCATGTATTAACATTATTGATTTATAATATGGCTATTTTATCATGCAAACCTGTGTTTAATTACTGTTCATGATAAAGTCCCTGGATAGGATGATAGAGAGTAGTATCTCAAAGTGTTGAGATTGAGAGACTTACAACTCTCAAGTACATCTATCCTAAATCAGTTCCTGATCATAGGTTTATATATGTGGACGATTATAAACCGTTAAGATTAGCTCAGGTTATACTAGCTCCATGGGAGGATGGTGAGTCTCGAACCATTTGTGTAGAGACACTATAGTAAACCTGGGGGTGCTTGTTAGAGAACAAGTACACTGAACGTGACCAATGTGAGTACAGCTTATGGGATTCTATTTGTATGTCAAAAGCTGCTCATGTGTATAGTCACAATTATGTAATCCTTAGACTTGAGACACCACATGTTATCTTATGCATAGGCTGCTAGGGTTTGATAGTATCTCGTACACTCTTAATGATAAGGGTGTAATCGGTACTCATTGGCACTAGTGGGTTATGTATGAAGATAGGTGAGTGTGCGATAGAGGATCACCACCCTTAATCAGAGAGGGCGAATGTCTTAGTTAATTCACAAATATAATATCTCAGTGAAGTCTTTGGCCAAAGCAGAAGGTTACCAAGAAATGAGTTTCTAGGGTATACCTAATTGAGATTATGATTTGGTGAATTTGTAACACATGACTTAGTTAGGGTTTGACTTGAATCCATGCCTAATTAACTACAGTCGAGACATTGTTTGGTGAAGGATTATCTATTACACGAAGGGTTCATTTATGCAGGAATATTCACCCATACCTAGGGTACGTCGTGATATGTTGCTAGACGTCACTCATGACTAGTGAAGGCCTAATGATAAGAGTTATCATTGAGGGCAAAATTGGAATTGTTCCAATCGAACCTATAAATAGAAAGTTTCTATTTTGGGAGACATCGAGATGTCCCCTGCCGCTACTAGGTTGGGATGAACCCAATGGGTCACACACAATAAGCTTAAGTGATCTTCTTGATTGAATGAGAGGAGTTATCCTAGTTAAGTATATGCCTATCCTTAATTATTAAGGGTTAATAATTAAACAAGGATGAGGATACTCTAAACAAGGATAAGGATACAGTTATCCTAATTATGAATAAGCCTATCCTTAATTATTAAATGTTAATAATTAACAAGGATAAGGATATTCTAAATAAGGATAAGGATATACAATGTGGGGTTTGGTCATGCTAGCACTAGTAACCAAACACCCCATTAAGAAGAGAGGGACTATATAAGTGGTGTTATAGATTAGGGTTCTTTAACCTAGCATCTCTTTTGAAGAGAGCCTCCACCCTTGATGACACCACTCCCTCTCTCTCTTCCTCTCTAGCTTGTTTCTTCACAAGGGTTGTGAAGAACAAGATCATCTTGAAGTCTTGAGCCGTGTGGATTTCCATTGGAGGCTTCCATATTTTTGGAGCTCGAAGAACACGAGGGATTTCTACAGTGGAGCATCTACAA
This sequence comes from Solirubrobacter deserti, assembly GCF_003344625.1. Taxonomy (GTDB): domain Bacteria; phylum Actinomycetota; class Thermoleophilia; order Solirubrobacterales; family Solirubrobacteraceae; genus Solirubrobacter; species Solirubrobacter deserti. Next base: position 9,467 of record NZ_QPKJ02000018.1, read on the forward strand.
ACCAAGAACAAGTAAGCATGATTTATTGTTGTTTAAATTATGTGTTTCGATTCGTTTCATGATTAGAGATCGATTCATGGGAGATTACATGGGATAAATTTTTAATTGCGTGTTTCCGCTGCGCTCCCATGGTGTAATCTTTCAGTGGTATCAGAGCCAACTCTAATCCATGGATTCGAATCATGAATGGCTTGGTATGGCATTAATTAAAATCAAAGTTTCAAGGGTTTTTGAAGAACAAAACCAGAATCCCGTTTTTCTGGAGCATGCCCACTTGTTTGGCTTGTAACTTGATCAAAACATATCCAAATCGCATGAAATTGGTCTTGTTTCGATCGTGACTCGATATAGAACGTTTCTATATCAATTTTGGAATTTTTACAAGCCATTAAGGCAGTGTTTGAAGGCAAAACAATGGCTGGACAGAACCCAGTTTTCTGCAGAAAATTTTTATAAAGTTTTCTTGTTTTGCTTGTTTTGTTCAAACTACTCAATGGCTTCCCTTCAAACTTCATAGAAGTGTTCTATGGAAGTATTCTAAGGGTTCTATGATTTTGTTTTGGCTTTGGAAGCCATAGAATAATTGGTTTAAAATTATTAAGCTTTCTTGAACCCCTATGAATTTCGGCCATGGTGGGTTTGGAACCCTAGCTTGTTTTTATTATCTTAGGATTTTTAATCCTTATGATTTTCGGCCATTAATGCATATGAGAGCTTGAAGGTGCAGCCATGGTGATTTCTTGGTGGAGAAGATGATAAGGTTGTTGAAATTTTAATCCAAATAGAATCCTAGATTATCTAGGATTAGTTTTATTTGAATTAATTTCTATCTTATCATTATTATTATATTCTTTTTGGGAGTAAATTAATTGATGGATATGGTGGCTGATCATGGGAAATACTTTAGGGTTTTTTAATCCTAATGAAAGTTCCCTAAAGAGTATTTTGGAATATCTTTAACAAAGCACTTTGTATTTGGTTCCCTAAAGAGTATTTTGGAATATCTTTAACAAAGCACTTTGTAGATATGTTTTAGGGTTTGTAACCCTAAGGTGGTGGCTGATTCATGAAGACATTATTAGGGTTTAATATATCCTATTCTTGATTTGATTTTTGAATCTTGAAATAACTTTAATAGGATTAATTTATTTATATGTCTTCTTGATTATTTAATTAGATTAAATAGTTTATGAATCATCCATAATGATATATTTAAATGTTCTAATAGTTAGAGCATGAAAATATATAGTTATAATATGTTTTATAATATGTTTTATAATTATTATAAAACCAAAACAGTGTGCTGTTTTTCTGGGCAGCAGTTTTTGTAAAGTTGTAAATTCTTTTTAATTTAATTAAAAAGGTTTTTACAGCAAGCCACTTATCAACTTCACTTATTTAAGGTCCTGACTAAATGTAGGAAGTGTTCCCATCATTTTTATTTGACTTTAAATAGCCGCACAAAGCATTTTGTGACCGAAGCTCAAATCTGCCAGATTTGGAGTTAAAGTCGCAAATCGCTTTAAAGTGATATCAAACGTTGGAATCACTTAACGAGACCCCTGCCATTGGAAAGAACACTGAAAATCCTAGTGAAATGAAGTGTTCTTGAAATTTAAAATGAGTTTTAAATTTAGCAGATAATTTAAGCAAAACATGGGCTGATTCTTGGTGTTTTAGAGAAAACACATAAGTAAAGGGTTACTTGAGATTTTAATTCGATTAAAATTAAATTGATTTTTCATGGGATGAAAAATGGATTAAAACTTGATTTTAATATATGCCATTGCCATTCATTACTTGTTTCTTTTACTGCTTTAATTTATGCAATGCGATTGTTTAAATTAAAATGGAAGGTTATGGACTTAAAGACCAATTAACTGGATGTGATTGGCCGCATTAGATGTGATGCTTTAAGGGTTGTAATTTAAATTTGTTTAAATTAATTTGTGATGTAATTTTAATTATGGGCTTGCATGCCTATCCCCCCATTTGTAAAGTATCCCCTATTTCCATTATTCCCATTTGTTATTTGAATGTAAATGTACATTGGAGATAAAGAACGGTGCATGGTGGGCCCAAGGATACGTGGAGCAGTGGGAGGACATAGAGAAGGACTTGAGAAGACCTTTTCTTGAATGTAATAGTTACAGGTTAAATTTACGATCACAAAACCCGCATAAGACCTAGGGCTCAACTAATGGCTCTAGTTGGGCCCAAACCAAAAGTCCATAATCTTTCCAAGGAGGCCCATATATATGTTAGATGTATGCTTAGGGGCCCATTAACCATATTATTATATGTCTTTGATGATAGTGTCCCGTTCCTTTATGGATAGTGGGAGCATCATTAAAGTACTAATAATAAGGAATGGTTAAAAATATATATGTGATATATGTATGCATGCGATGTATGATAATAATCTGATGAGACCTTAAAAACCCCTCATTTTCAAAATTAAATTGTAAGGAAGAGGCAATACGATTGCTTTATCCTAGCCTCCTACCATTACAAGTTAGGCGGGTCTTTATGGTGGATGTGTTTGGCTGCAGATATGTGGGAACACATTCATTTGTAAAGATTCAAACCGGCTTGTTGCATATAGGATATCATGAGGTGCGATAATGGGGCTTACCAAGAAACTAATATGTGAGGGATGCCACATTCAATTGACCATACTCATGTGAATGGTAGGTGTGATTTAACTAAAATACACTGACCAAGAAACTATTATGTGAGGTGATTGTATTTTAGAGGCTAAAGGATGATTGGAACTTGCTTAGAGAAGCATTGGATAAAGAGTTATCCACCCCTTTGAATTAGTGGACCAAAAAACTAACATGTGAGGCCCCACTAGTTCAAATGGGACCCCAATCCCCATTAAGAATTCAATAGTTGAATTCTCGAATCCTATAGAGGGTGTATGGGATTTGATAAAATAGTGGGAGGTACCATAAAACTAAAGACCAAGTATTTATGGAAATAAATGAAATATATTTTAATAGTCTGTCACTTATTTTGTAGATATCATAATGGTTATACTCAAACAAATATCTGAAATGGAATTTGACGATTGCTTATCTGAATCCTGTAACAAAGAGCTGTCTAAAGAAATAGGAATGGTTCCTAATTCAGGGTTTTATCTATCGGTCAGTTCTGCTTCCTCCTGGGTATTAGATACCGGAGCAAGTTCTCACATATGTAACAGTATGAAAGAACTTAAAGGGAGCAGACAGTTAGGTCGAGATCAGGTTTCCTTGCGAGTTGGAAATAGAGCAAACGTTGCTACATTGGCTGTAGGGACTTGTGACTTAACT
>NZ_QPKJ02000162.1 GCF_003344625.1 Solirubrobacter deserti
GGTCCCAGGAGGCTTCATGCCGGTGCAGGACAAATTGTTCCTGATCACCACGGTCAAGCTGCCGGAAGGGGCATCAATCGAGAGGACGGACCGCTTGGTCAAGCGCATCACTGCACATGCCAACGGTGCGGAGGGCGTTCTTCGCACGATCTCCTTCACTGGCATGAATGTTTTTCAAGGCATCAACACCCCGAACATGGGCGCGGTCTATGTTCAGCTGAAGGCGAAAACCGACCGGTCGCTAACTGCTGAGCAGATAGTCGCCAATCTGAACAAGGAATGGTCAACCTACACGGAAGGTCAAGCCTTCACGGTCATGCCTTCTCCAATTCAAGGCTTGGGCAATGGCAATCGCTATCAGCTATTCATCGAGGATCGCGAGAACCAGGGTTACGCAGCTCTCCAGGATGCAGTGCAGACAATGCGATCGGCCATTGCAGCTACGCCGGGGCTGAGCATGCCCGTCACCAGCTACCAGGTCAACGTGCCCCAATTCGATGTCGAGGTCGACCGAGAAAAGGCCAAGGCGCAGGGTGTGGCACTGACGGACATATACGAGACCCTGCAGACCTACCTGGGCTCTGCCTACGTGAATGACTTCACGCGCTTTGGCAGGACCTGGCAGGTAGTGGTTCAAGCGGACGGACAGTTCCGAAAATCGGTTCAGGACGTTGCCAATCTTCGTACCCGCAATGATCGTGGCGAAATGGTGCCCATCGGAACCATGGTGGACATCCGTCAAAGCTTCGGACCAGATCCGGTGCTTCGGTACAACGGCTATCCGGCTGCCGACCTGCTGGGCGAGTCCAACCCCGCCTTCTTCTCGTCCGCACAGACGATGGAAGTACTGACCGACTTGGCCGCTCGGGTGCGTCCTGCCGGCATGAGTTTTGAGTGGGCCGAGAGGAGCTCTCAGCAAGCG
>NZ_QPKJ02000163.1 GCF_003344625.1 Solirubrobacter deserti
CCGATTCGATAAACGGCCCATTGGGATAGACGTAAATAACCCCCCCCAAGAAACGTATAAGAAGTTTTCTCCTCGTACGGCTCAAGAAAAAGAAAATTCAAGTTATGTTTATGTAGAGAATTCTAATGTCAAATATATCCATAAACTCATAAAATCAATTAGACCAAGAACTGTCTTTCTTTTTTTGAAACGATTAGGTTCAGAATATCTTTATATATTATTTATATACTTGTTTCTTATTCTTTACCCAACAAAAAAATTATTCATATTTGTAATTTGAACTCTCATAACTCAAGTTGTATAACTCGCAAAGGAAAATTTCGAAGCATTTCATTTATTGAGCGGTCTCTAATCCCCCCTTTGTCTATCTCCTTTCGAATCTATTTTGATTCTTCATTTTAGTTTAATCTAGTTCTAGTTGTTGAGACAATGGAAACGGTATTTCCTTGTTCTAGGATCCTTTATCTTTGCCTTGAATCGTTGGGTTTAGACATTACTTTGGTGATCTTGAATCGTTTCAAAATGGCAGCAACATACCATTTTTGGGGATTTCTTTGTTTGTATCAAAGAATCATACGAATGATCAATTCCTGTGTAAGACACTTTTGATTTTATCGAAAGAGTTTTACCAATTCAAAAAATTTGACTTTTGAATTTGAAACTTGCTTGAATTGGACCCTGTTCGATCTCTCTATCGAAAATATACTTACAAAGTTGTCCCAATTTATTAATTGATACTAACCTTAGATTCTTGCCTCCAAGAAACGAATCAATACGTTTTTCTCGAGCTCCATCATAGATGATACGGTTTCCATCACAACCCCCCAAGAGGTTTTAGTGTAAGCGAACAAACGATGTCGAGCCAAGAGCACTTTCATTACTATGATAATAATCAAAAATGGTGGATCTAAGAATCCACA
>NZ_QPKJ02000164.1 GCF_003344625.1 Solirubrobacter deserti
GTTGCTTACTGTGATATCCTGTATTTTTTTTATAATAGTATTTTAATGTTTTTTTCTATAAAATAAAATATAAAAAAAATTTCAAGTTATTTACAAGATTGCCATTTTGGATAAGATTATATTTTAAACTTATCTCATTCTCTTCCAAGAGACCTAGAGAGTTCTAGAGAAGGGGAGAATGCTAGGGAGAGTATTCGCAGCTAAGATTTTGCAGAAATTGCTCCATAGTTGGTGAAGGTAAGCTTTCTAGTTCATCTTCTTCGTTTTCTTTTCTTGTTTTTCATTTTGAGTTCAAACCCATAAAGTGGGTTTTGAGGTGAAATGGATGGATTTGTGTGATTTGAAGTTTTGGGGAAGTTTGATCAGTTGTTTTGAGTGTTTGGGATGCTGTGTGGTTGATTTGTGGAAGGATTTGAGGTTGTTTTGAGTATAAGCTTTAATTTGAGTTTATGTGGGTTTTATGTCTAAAACTTTGTGTATCTCAAAATCGAACCATATAATTTGAGTATTTTTGGTGTAGTTATTGTTCTTAAGGTTTGTTTATGACAGATTTAAAGTTTGGGAATGAGATTTGGTGATTTGGTGGGTGTTTGTGAACTTTTGGGTGTCTCGGACACTATTCACGCGCATATATTGGGCGTTTTCTGTGTCAACTTCAAACGCTTGTATCTCACTCATCCGGACTCCGATTTGGGTGTTCTTTATATGTACGGAAAGCTTGGGAAGTCTAGTTTCTAAATATTTTGGTCTTGGGGTCAGATTCGTGGTTTAAAGGTAGAGAAAATTTAAAAATACTAGAACTGCTCTTTTGAGAACATTCGTTCGCTGTCCGGGTGTATATCTTTTAAACCGTTTGGATTTTGGCTATGAAATTTGATACGTAGCATCCATTCATGTTTGAGAATATGTTCCAAAAG
>NZ_QPKJ02000165.1 GCF_003344625.1 Solirubrobacter deserti
GAATGGAGTTGCAGAAAGGAAAAGTAGAACTTTAAAAGAAATGATGAATGCCATGTTGAATAGTTCTGGATTACCACAGAACATGTGGGGGGAGGCTATTCTTTCTGCAAATTATATCCTGGACAAGATACCTCATAGAAAAACTAATAAAACACCCTATGAGCTATGGAAAAATAAAGTTCCTACTTATAAATTTCTAAAAGTGTGGGGGTGTTTAGCTAAGGTTATGGTTCCATTTCCCAAAAGGGTTAAAATTGGACCAAAAACTATTGATTGTATATTCATTGGCTATGCTTATAACAGTAGTGCATATCGATTTCTAGTTCATAAATCAGAAATTTCTGATGTTCATGAAAATACGATTATTGAAGCTAGGGATGCATCATTTTTTGAGAATATTTTTCCATACAAAAATTCACAAGAGATAAGTTCTGTAAAAAGAACTTATGACGCTGCGACTAGTAAAGATAAAGATCTAAGTGAACCTAGACGCAGTAAGAGGGCAAAGATTTCAAAATCTTATGGTCCTGATTTTCTTACATATTTGTTAGAAAATGAGCCTCAAAACTTTAAAGAAGCAATGTCTACTCCAGAGGCACCTTTTTGGAAAGAGGCTATAAACAGTGAAATTGAATCCATTATGCATAATCATACATGGGAGCTTGTGAATCTTCCTCAGGGAAGTAAACCTCTTGGATGTAAGTGGATATTCAAGAGAAAGATGAAAGCTGATGGATCAATTGACAAGTATAAAGCTAGATTAGTAGCTAAAGGATTTAAACAAAGAGAAGGTGAAGATTATTTCGACACCTATTCACCTGTTACGAGAATAACATCTGTTAGAATGTTAATAGCTATTGCAGCTGTGCATAATCTTGAGATACATCAAATGGATGTTAAAACAGCTTTCCTTAA
>NZ_QPKJ02000166.1 GCF_003344625.1 Solirubrobacter deserti
CACAATCAAGGTAAGGTTCTACAACCTTACATATTTCATGGGGAGTTTGAAAGAAAATAAGGATTTCTTGTTTTCTTTAGAAGTAGAAATCTTATTTGATAAATTCATGCAAAATGAATTTGGTTTGAGGTTGAAAGATTGAAGTTTATATATATTGATTTTTATTTATTTCAATTCATACCTGTTTTGGTATATAAATTCTAATTAAATGTAGAAAAATTATTTTTGAGCATAGTTTGTTGGAATGATCTCATAACTCCTAGATTTATCTTCAATAAAATTTTTATGAAGAAATATTGCAATTTACTATTTTTCTTTGATTTTAGAAGTGATTGTTATACAACGGGTAATCGCACTGTTTTATGTTCTGATTTGGATTTAAAATTGGAGGATGCTCCACTTATCCTAAAATTATGAAAATTTGTGGGGATGTTCATACGTGAATCTAGTTTATATCTGGAAAATTTCACATTTTAATTCGAAGTAATGAATTTTTAAAAATTCAAATACTATTACTGGGTTGAGAAAATTTATATATTTCCAGCTTTTGCTTTAAGATGTTAAAATATTATTTTAGCACAAGAAAATACTTTTCTTTGAAGTAATTTGAGTTTATGTATTACATTGACAAGAAAATGGATTTATTTTCATTTGAGTAACCATTACATGGTATATATATATATATACACACATATATATCAATATATATATATATATATGGATGTTAATGGTATTTTGTGAAATTATTGAATTGGAGTTTTTGTACAATTAAAGGTACCTAAACTAATTTGTTGAGACATCGGTGGAAAAAGTGGATACTGTGGACTTAAAATAAAACCCTAAGGATGTACATATCACTTAGGTTGATTTTTGTGGAAATTTTTCATAAATAAAAATCTGTGATGAAATGAGAGG
>NZ_QPKJ02000167.1 GCF_003344625.1 Solirubrobacter deserti
GCAGGCTTTTTTTTATTTTTTATTTTTTTATGATTTTTTTTTTATATGTGGTACTTCTTTAATTGATCCAAATTGGTAGGTTGAGAGAACTCATTCCCGTCGATGTCTGAAATCTTCACTGCTCCACCCGGCAATATCTCTTTGATGATGTATGGGCCCACCCATGTAGGCTTGAACTTTCCTCGTGGGTCGTGGATCGGTGCTCGGATCTCTTTTAATACCAAATCTCCCTTCTTCAAGCCCCTATTCTTTACTTTCTTGCCAAACGCCTTAGTTATCCTTCTTTGGTACCCTTGGATGTGGTAAAGCGCCCTCAATCGCCTTTCATCTATCAGAGCTAACTCTTCATAACGGTTCTTGACCCATTCAACTTCAGCTAGCTGACTCTCCATGACGACCCTTAGTGATGGGACTTCTAATTCTATAGGCAACACTGCCTCCATTCCATACACGAGTGAAAAAGGCGTAGCCCCAGTCGATGATCTGATGGATGTGCGGTATCCCCATAGCGCCAAAGGTAACTTATCGTGCCAGTCGTTGTAACTCTCGGTGGTCTTCTTCAAGATGGACTTGAGGTTCTTATTTGCCGCTTCAACAGCCCCATTCGTTTGTGGCCTATAAGGAGACGAGCGATGATGCCTGATGTCATATTTCTGCAGAAGTGCCTCGGTCTCTTTTCGGAAATGCTGCCCATTGTCAGAGATGAACTCGTGAGGTACTCCATACCGGCAGATGATGTTATTTTGTATGAACCTTGCTACTTGTTTAGCATTCAATGTCTTGTATGAGGCAGCTTCTACCCACTTGGTGAAATAATCTATAGCTACTAGGATATACTCATGCCCATTCGATGTTGCAGGGGTTACCTTGCCAATAATGTCGATGCCCCATGTTGCGAAT
>NZ_QPKJ02000168.1 GCF_003344625.1 Solirubrobacter deserti
GAAATCAAAGCGCTGAGAAACAGGCACATGATGCTCTCCAGAAATCCAATCTCTAAACATGAGCAACGGAAGCTCGCGTTTGGGCTCAACCAGACGATGTCGAGCCGGGCCAAAGTTTGTCACGCCTTTCGATGAAAATTGATTAGCTAAGCTTATAGGGGCTTTAAGCATGGATTAGCTAGTCAGCACGCTCCACTGGATCGATGATGCTCTTAATGAAACGGTCGACTCCTACTACCCACCACTGGCGTGGGCTGACGACGGTGCTGCTCGGCTCGCTTCTCGTGCTTGCGGCTTGCGCTGCTGGCAATTCCGTCGCCCAAGCCCGGGCTAGCAACTCCGGCTCGTCGTCGAAGGATCCCAGAATGAAGATTCGCCTGATCGTCGGTGAGCAGGTCGCCACCGCCACCCTGTACGACAACGCCACCGCCAAGGACTTCGCGTCGCTGCTGCCGCTGTCCCTGACGATGACCGACTACGACACCATCGAGCGCGTGTCCGACCTGCCGCGCAAGCTGTCCACGCAGGGCGCGCCCGAGGGCGTGGCTCCCGTGGCCGGCGAGCTGACCCACTACGCCCCCTGGGGCAACCTGGCGATCTTTATCAAGCCGCGCTCCTATTCGCGCAGCCTGCTGCCGCTGGGCAAGATCGATGACGGCCTGGCCATCGTGTCCCAGCCCGGCCCCTACAAGATGCGCATCGAGCGCGTCGAGCCCTGAATCTTCGCCCGCGACAGCGGCCCCGCATGAAAGGAATACCCATCATGACCCAAACCATTGAGACGAGCGACATCGCCGCGCCGGGTAGCCTGGACGTGGGCCGCCGCAGCTTGCTCAAAATGACCGCCACCGGCATAGCCGCCGCGGGCGTCGGTGCCATCGCCGCCGGCCCGGCGCAGGC
>NZ_QPKJ02000169.1 GCF_003344625.1 Solirubrobacter deserti
GCCGGGTCTTGCCGGCGCGCGTGGTACCCAGCACAAGCGAGTGGCCGACGCGCTCGCCCAGCGGCAGGCTGACGTCCACTTCCTCGGGTTCGATGCCGTGCAGGCGCGGCAGGCCACCCACAGGCGGCAGCGGCCGCACCGGGTTGAAAGGCACGTCCCAGCCGGTGAGCGCAGGCAGCCGGGACAGCGGGAACGGCGCGAACTCCAGCCGTTCTTCCAGCCGTCGCGCCAGCCGGTAGGCGGGTGTCGGCTCGACGTAGCGGCGGAATTCAGGCCGGTACGTCTGCATCAGCCTATGGGTGTGCTTCTGCTCCCACAAGACCCCGAGCCCCCACAACCGCCGCTGCTGGCTGACCGGCACGTCCTTGCTGGTCATAACGTATCGAGGCAGGCGGCGGATGTTACTCCGGTAGCGCAGGATGACGCGGGCATCGCGGTAGCGGACGGCACCGTAGGCGCCGAACGCCAGCGCGCTGCCGACGCCCATGGACGGGCTCAGCGCGAGCGACCATGGGGCCACCAGGGACAGAAACGCGGCGTCCGCGCATGCGGCAACGGCGTATAGCGCCACCGCTGGGCGAAGCAGTACCTCGACCGGCTGTTTCCCCGACATGGCTTCATTGCTCGATGCCGGTGGCCGTGATCAGCGCCGGGTAGTGCCGCAGGCCGAGGCGCTCGGCCAGGTCGTCGCCGGACGCGGGCGCGAGGGGTACACCGGGCACCAGTGCGCGCAGCCGCGCCAGGCCCTGCATGGTCTCGACGTTGACCACGAGACCAACCGCGCCACGCTCGCGCAGCGCGGTCGCCTGGCGACGAAGCCAGGCATGGGACGCCTCGTCGTCGCCGACGACCACGAAAGGCCGCAGGCCCGGAGCCTCGATGACCCGCCGCGCGACG
>NZ_QPKJ02000170.1 GCF_003344625.1 Solirubrobacter deserti
CAACCAACGCCGACACCGAGAGAGCGCATGCCGGCCGCACGGCCCATCGACACAGCGTTGCCGCCACCGATCGAGTACATGACGTCATCGCCGATGACGCTGCCGCTGGTCTGGTAGCCCAGTTGACCCCAGGCCACGCCGCTGCCCAGCGCGAGTGCGCCGGCCAGCGCCAGGACGATCTCCGTGCGACATGCCCGGCGAGAGAACTGATTGAATGCAGGACGGATCTTCATGGCACCACCTCAGAGGAAATCGACGCTGCCCAGGAACACCTGGCCCCGGCGTTCGCAGCAGGCATACGGCCGCCACAGCGCCCATGCGTAGTCGCCTTGCTGCGCCTGAGTAAGGAGGCCGCTGCGCGGGAAGACCGTGCAGGACGAGGACGGGACGGGCGTGAGTTCTTGCCACTTGCCGGTCGAGGCATCGCCCTCCATCAGCGCGCCGGCCGGCCAGTAGCCGTCGCGGGAGTTGGCAAGCAACGGCTGATAGACGTGGATCTGCCCCCGGCGAGTGACCACATCGCCCGCACGCTGGGCCACCACTGCTCCGGCCTTGAAGTCGTCGGTCTGGTGCAGGAAGCCGCCACGGGGATACACGTTGCCCCAGAGATTCATCGTGGTGCGTGCGCCGACTTCGCGCCGGCCCGGAATCAGCGCTTCCGGGTAAGCCATCTCGGGCACGTTGTAGCGCCAGGCCAGCGTGTCCAAGGTGCTGAGCAAGTACGGCATGAATGCCGTGCCCGCGCCCTCGCAGAAGTAGCCCGACGACGAGACGAACTGGTTGAACACCTCGGCGCCGGGGTGGCCGATGACGTCCGCGTTCTTGAATTTGGCGAGGTTGTTTTCGTGGTCCGCGTTCGTCGTCCCGTCGCCGCCCGCCTGAGCAGACGAATTGGG
>NZ_QPKJ02000038.1 GCF_003344625.1 Solirubrobacter deserti
CGCCAGAGACATTCCCCATGCGCAACACCGTCCTCCTTACCTGCGCCATCACTGGCGGCGACGACACCGCAGGCCGATTCCCTGCAGTGCCGGTCACCCCACAGCAGATCGCCGATTCCGCGATTGACGCCTGCAAGGCCGGAGCCGCGATCGCCCACATCCATGTGCGCAACCCCGACACCGGAAAGCCGTCCATCGAACTCGCGCTCTACCAGGAGGTCGTGGAGCGCATCCGGGACAGCGGCTCGCCGGTCATCATCAACCTGACCACAGGCGCGGGCGCCCGCTTCATTCCCAGCGACGACACCGCCAACACCGTCGGCGAAGGCTCCAACTTGCGCACGCCCATTGAGCGCTCTCGCCACATCGCCGCACTGCGCCCCGAGATTTGCAGCCTGGACATGGGCAGCCTCAACTTTGGCAAGGGCGCCCTCATCAACATCCAGAAGCACATCGAGACCATAGCCACCGTCATCCGCGAGGCCGGCGTCAAACCCGAGCTGGAGGTCTTCGATACCGGCCACATCGCGCTGGCCAAGCACATGATCGGCCAAGGGTTGATCGAGCCCAACCCGCTGTGGCAGCTCGTCATGGGGGTGCCCTGGGGCGCGCCGGCCGATCCCGACATGCTGATGGCGATGCGCAACCTGCTGCCGGTCGGTGCGAACTGGGCGGCCTTCGGCATCGGCCCCAAGGAGTACCCAATGCTGGCCCAGTCGGCTTTGCTCGGCGGCCACGTGCGCGTGGGCCTGGAGGACAACCTCTACATCGAGAAAGGCGTGCAGGCCACCAGCAACGCGCAACTGGTCGAGAAAGGGGTCAACGTCCTCAAGACGATTGGTTTCGAGGTGGCCACGCCGGCACAGGCGCGTGACATGCTTGGATTGAAAGCGCGATGACCGAATCGCTCACCGTCGCGCTCGGCCAGTACGCACCCGCACCCGACCTGGCTGCCAACATGGCAACCATTGCAGGTCTGGCTGCTGATGCCAAGCGCGGCGGCGCGCAATGGCTCTTGCTGCCCGAGTACGCAAGCTGCCTGGATGGCCGCCGCAGCGTCATGCTGGAAGCCGCGCTTCAGGCAGAGCAGGTGCAGCGTGAAGTGGCCCGCGTAGCTGAACAGTCCGGCATGTGGATCTTCCTCGGCTCGCATGTGATGTACGACGCATCGGCAGAGAAGATGGCAAACCGCTCGCTCGTATTCGACCCACATGGCCAGGTACGCGCGGCCTACGACAAGCTGCACATGTTCGATGTGACGCTGGCCGATGGCACGCAGATTCAGGAATCGCGCCACTACCGGCGCGGCAATCGGGCTGTGATGCTTACGACGCCCTGGTGCAAGGTTGGCCTGTCGGTTTGCTACGACGTTCGCTTCCCACACCTCTACCGCGCCCTGGCCCAGGCCGGCGCAGAGGTACTGCTAGTGCCGGCGGCATTCACCCGCCAGACCGGGCCAGGCCATTGGCGCACGCTGCTGCAGGCGCGCGCCATCGAGAACCGCGCCATCGTGCTCGCCGCTGCCGCATGCGGCGAAAGCGGCAACGGCCGCACGAGCTACGGGCACAGCCTGGTCATAGACCCGGATGGCGTGGTGCTCGCCGAACTGGATGGCGAGCCTGGCTTGCTGATCCAGTCCATTTCGTTGGGCGACGTGGCCAAGCGCCGGCAGCAGCTGCCCAGCTTGCAGCACGACAGCCCGTTTTCCATCGAGTCGCTCAATGCGACCCCGGAGGTTGAATCATGACATCCAGCGCTTCTGAAGCAATCCCCGCAGCGGCCCCAACCTTGCCGCCGCATCTACGTTCCCACTACATCGACGCAGCCACCATGCCCTGGCAGACGACGGACTTCCCTGGCATCGAGATGAAAGTTCTCTACTCGGACCCCGCATCCGGCATGTCCACCATCATGTTCAAGATGGAGCCGGGTTCCGTGGTGCCGCTGCACGAGCACACCTCGGTCGAGCAGACCTACATGCTCGAAGGCTCGCTGGAGGATGCTGAAGGCAGTTGCGGACCCGGCAGCTTTGTATGGCGACCGGGCGGCAACACGCATGTGGCACGCTCTCCCAATGGTGCAGTGTTCCTGTCGTTCTTCACGAAGCCCAATCGGTTCTTCGGGGGAGAAAAATTCTTCACCGAACCGCAGACCTGAGCGTGGCCGCTTCCCAAATGCTGGGGCTCCATCACTGGTGTCTTAGCCACTGCGTCAACCACTCCGACCCGGTGGCGCGAGGCGCAGCAACTTGGCGTCGACGCCATCGGTGAGGACATAGATCGAGCCGTCGGGGGCGACCTTAACGTCTCGCATCCGCTCGTTTAGATCCGCCAGCAGCAATTGCTGGCCCACGATTTTGCGTCCGTCGCGCAGCACGCGGCGCACCGCACGCTCCTTGAGTGCCGGAACCAGCAGATCGCCCCGCCATTCGGGAAACAGCGCACCGTCATAGACCGCCAGCCCCGCGGGCGCAATCGAGGGCGTCCACTCCAGTTCGGCTT
>NZ_QPKJ02000171.1 GCF_003344625.1 Solirubrobacter deserti
TGACCCCACGCCTATCAGGGATTCTTTCCCTGACGAGCAGCTACTAGCTGTCACTCATTTTACCCTACCCTGGTTTGTGCACATAGTAAATTATCATGCCACAGGCCTAGTACCATCACTTTGGTCCAAACAGGAGAAGGATCGGTTCTATTCTCAGATTAAATTCTATTATTGGGAAGACCCTCTCTTGTTCAGGTACTGTAACGATCAGGTAATCCGGAGGTGTATCCCGGAGGATGAGATGCATGATGTTTTGAAGTTCTGCCACACATTGGCATGTGGTGGGCACTTTAGCGGGAAAAAGACAGCCGCAAAAATCTTACAATGTGGGTTTTACTGGCCCGCATTATTCAAAGATTCAATGGACTTCTGCAAGTCCTGTCCTAATTGCCAACAAGTAGGTTCTATGTCTAGAAGGGATATGATGCCTCTGAACCCAATACTAATCGTCGAAATCTTCGATGTTTGGGGCATCGACTTCATGGGACCTTTTCCAATCTCTCATGGTTTCGAATTCATCTTAGTAGCTGTTGATTACGTATCAAAATGGGTAGAAGCAGTTGCTACTAGGACGAACGACCATAAAGTTGTTCTAAAATTTTTACAGGCAAACATATTTTCTAGGTTCGGATTTCCAAGGGCCATCATAAGTGATGGAGGGTCACACTTTATTAATCGACCCTTTGCAAACCTAGTCGCGAAGTATTCAATTACTCACAAGGTTGCAACCCCGTATCATCCCCAGACTAGCGGACAAGTCGAGGTTTCCAATAGAGAGATTAAGCACATTCTGGAGAAAACTGTTAGGCCTGATCGTAAAGATTGGTCAATGCGGTTAACTGACGCACTTTGGGCATACCGAACTACTTTCAAAACTCCCATTGGCATGTCCCCTT
>NZ_QPKJ02000172.1 GCF_003344625.1 Solirubrobacter deserti
GATTTGGGCGTGTAATTTAGCCACCAACAAGCGTTGCTTTTGGTAGTTCTTACTAGTCCGTAATGGGCGATGTTCTTGTTTGGCCCGACGAGCCCGTCGCGATAAGATGCGCTGTGCTTTGGCTAAGCGACCCTTAATTATGCGGTAATAGCGTGGATTAGCCACAGTATCGCCATTACTAGTAGTTAAGAAGTTTTCAGTATTAAGATCAATCCCAATCTGCTTGCCTGTATTTTGCGGCCAATTGACAAAGGGAGTATCCGACGCTAACTGCATTGAGAGAAAGAAACGACCGCTAGCGTCCTTTACGATGGTTACCGTTCCAATACGGGTTTCAGCACTGCGAGCTAAGACTCGTTGATGGGAACCTTTAACACGGAGCCGACCTAATTTAGGCACTATAACATGCTTACTATCTTCAAAATGTACAGTTCCGTTAGTTAAGTATGCTGCCTTCTGTTTCAAATACTGGCAGTTAGTTTGATAACGCCAAACGTAACTTTTCCGGTGAAACTTAGGCACACCTGCGGTATGAACTTTGCGAAAAGCATTCCAAGCTTTATGGTAGTTTTGAATGGCATTGGCTTTAGTCAAGCTATCGATCCTTTTATCTTCTAAGAACTGGAAATGATTAGACATTTGTTTAGCGCTTTGGCGAAGCTCCAGTTGCTCAATCCGGTTCTGAATGGTATCAATCGGGAGTTTAACCTGTTTTAGCCGCCAAAGTTCCTTGTTAATAGCGACCATTTCGTTATAGATGAATCGACTAGCATCACTATTGATCTTGATAATTTTCTTTTGCCTGTCGCTTGGATAAATCCGCACCTTGAGTCCGTAATGATATTTCATCTGCGCCATTGACTTCATTTATTTTCACCTCCTTCACTGATATAGT
>NZ_QPKJ02000019.1:10000-12122 GCF_003344625.1 Solirubrobacter deserti
TTGCCGTGGGCGCGCCTTGCTGCCAAGTGCCACGCCGTGGGCTGTTTGCGCGCCACAGTGCCCAGCCGTGGGCACGCCTTGCTGCCATGCCCCCCCACGCCTTGCTGCCATGCCCAGTGCTTGGGCAGCCCACGCATGCGCCACCATGCCTTGCCGTGGGCGCGCCTTGCTGCCACGCCGTGGGCTGTTTGCGCGCCACAGTGCCCAGCCGTGGGCACGCCTTGCTGCCATGCCCCCCCACGCCTTGCTGCCATGCCCAGTGCTTGGGCAGCCCACGCATGCGCCACCATGCCTTGCCGTGGGCGCGCCTTGCTGCCACGCCGTGGGCTGTTTGCGCGCCACAGTGCCCAGCCGTGGGCACGCCTTGCTGCCATGCCCCCCCACGCCGTGCTTGGGCAGCCCACGCATGTGCCACAATGCCTTGCCGTGGGCGCGCCTTGCTGCCACGCTGTGGGCTGTTTGTGTGCCACAGTGCCCAGCCGTGGGCACGCCTTGCTGTCATGCCCTGTGCTTGGCCAGTCCATGCATGCGCCACCATGCCTTGGCGTGGGCACGCCTTGCTGCCACGCCTTGGGCTTGGGCTTGGGCAATGCCAAGACGTGGGTCGTTTGCATGCGCCAACAATGCCTTGCCGTAGGCACGCCTTGCTGCCAATTACCACGCCGTGGGCTGTTTGCGTGCCACAATGCCTTGCCGTGGCCACGCCTTGGTGCCATGCCTTGTGCTCGGGCAATGCTATGGCGTGGGTCGTTTGCATGTGCTGCCATGCCTTGTGCTGGGGCAATGCTAAGCCGTGGGTCATTTGCATGTGCCACCATGCCTTGCCGTGGGCGCACGCCTTGCTGCCAATTGCCACGCCGTGGGCTGTTTGCGTGCCACAATGCCTTGCCGTGGCCACGCATTGCTGCCATGCCTTGTGCTTGGGCAATGCTATGCCGTGGGTCATT
Source organism: Solirubrobacter deserti (assembly GCF_003344625.1). GTDB lineage: Bacteria > Actinomycetota > Thermoleophilia > Solirubrobacterales > Solirubrobacteraceae > Solirubrobacter > Solirubrobacter deserti. Next base: position 10,948 of record NZ_QPKJ02000019.1, read on the forward strand.
TGCATGCGCCGCCATGCCTTGCCGTAGGCACGCCTTGTGCTTGGGCAGTGCCACGAAGTGGGCAGTTGGCATGCCACACTCACCCCTTGCCGTATGCACGCCTTGCCACCATGGCTTGTCGCGGGCTGTGCCACGGCTTGGGCGCATGCCCCCCCACCCATGCCTTGTCGCTGGCAGTTGGCATGCCACTCACCCCTTGCCGTATGCACGCCTTGCTGCCAAGTGCCATGCAGTGGGCGTGTGCCTCATGCCTTGTCGAGGGCATTACCGTGCTTTGCCGTGGGCAGCCATGGCTTGAGCGGTGCCACGCCTTGGGCGCATGCCCCCCCACTAATGCCTTGTCGCGCGCGGCCATGCCTTGGAGTGGGTAGTCATGGCCTTGCCAGTACCACGGCGCGGGCAGTTGCATGCCACACCATGCATTGGGCCGTGTCGCAGGCACGCATCGCTGCCATCCCGCCTTGTTGCCATGGCATGGGCTGTGGGGCATGCGAATTGTCCTATCCTTACTCACTTGCATCAAATGGGCTCGCCACCATGACTTGGCGTGCGTATGCCATCATCGCGATTCCCTGTCCGTGGGCGTTGGGAACGCCATCCAATCCTTCCATGCCCCAAAACTCGGACAACCAAATACTTGCAATCGCGTGGGATATGCATCGTGCCGTGGGCACCGCTAGGCCTTCCGTGCCTCAGCACTCGGTCACGTATCGCAGTTGCATATCACACCGTCCCACTCCTCGTGGAGTTAGCCATCACTTCCCTTCACGCCGGACCGCGGTACCTCCGGTTCCGGAACGAACCTCTGGTGTGTCACGGGGAAAAGTGATTGAGTGGGATTTGGGGGGAGGGACGAATCGGAGCGACGCAGGGCTGAATCTCAGTGGATCGTGGCAGCAAGGCCACTCTGCCACTTACAATACCCCGTCGCGTATTTAAGTCGTCTGCAAAGGATTCAACCCGCCGCTCGGTGGGAATTATAATTCAAGGCGGCCCGCGCGGCTCGTCCGCCGCGAGGGCTTCACCAACGACACGTGCCTTTGGGGGCCCGAGGGCCCCTACTGCAGGTCGGCAATCGGGCGGCGGGCGTATGCGTCGCTTCTGGCCCGGATTCTGACTTAGAGGCGTTCAGTCATAATCCAGCGCACGGTAGCTTCGCGCCACTGGCTTTTCAA
>NZ_QPKJ02000174.1 GCF_003344625.1 Solirubrobacter deserti
GGACGAAAATATTTTTCATTGAAAAACCAATTGGAGTAAAATATTTATAACTCTTCACAGAAAATTCCAAATAATGCAAGGTTGGATTCCTTGGAAAGATAATTGAAAGATCTACAACTTTCATGAAGATGGTTTAGATCAATTTGGCCTCTAACCAATTCAAAAAAATCAAAACATAATACTCCATTTAAAATCTCAACAAATTCCAGATTTTCCTAGAATTTTCTAATCAACCAAACACCCTTTAATTCCTTCTAATTTCATCAAATCAAGATATAAATTCATCAATTAAACTAAAAACAAAGTAGAAGAACCTTACCTTGGTTGTGCATATTGAACTTCAAGAATTTCCATACTCCTTGCTAGCTCAAAATACTTCTCACTCTCTCAAAATACTTCTCACTCTCTTTTCTTTCTCTTTCTTTCTTCTCTACTACTTGTGTACTCATTAGCATTTAGAGTGTGGTATTTATAGCAAGCTATGTGAGATACACACCACACATTTATTTAAACTAATTAATTCCCTACCACACTAATATGATATATACAAATTATATTTTATGTATATATTCTCCCATTAATGTCTCCACAAATTATATTTTATGTATATATTCTCCCATTAATGTCTCCACTCACTCATGTCTCCCCATTATTTCTTTTCTTTTCTTTTATTATCCCATAATGGACACACCACACACCACTAATATATGTTTTATCATAAAAAAAAATGAGGGAACAAAAACAAGACATCCCACTTCATCATTTTCCCCCCATTATTTCCCACTCACACATATTTTACTACTAATCTAATTTATCTACCATTCACATTTTAAATATTACCTAAGAGTGAATAAAAATTCACCCTTCTCAATTAATGACCACATGGCA
>NZ_QPKJ02000175.1 GCF_003344625.1 Solirubrobacter deserti
ATTTTAGAAGGGATATAATGAAATTTTGTGATTGATTCTTCCCAGAGAAATGATCGGTTTTATTTGACTGATAGAGACAACAAACAATTAATTATATTATAACAAATATATGATTATAACAAATAGAAAAAAAATTCTAAACTTAAACTAAATAATATTAATATTATATTATTATATATTAATTTATATTATTATATATTAATTAATAAAATAATAAATTAATAAAATAATAAGATAAGAAATAAATAAAATATTAATTAATAAAATAATAAATTAATAAAATAATAAGATAAGAAATAAATAAAGTGTTCTTATTCGAAACGCCTTGAAATCTTCAACCAATTTTGCGCTTCAATATAATTACCAGGAGTAAGCGATAGAGCTTGTTTCCAATATTCGGCAGCTTGATCGAACCAAGCCTCCGCAATTTCTGAATCTCCTTGCCGAATGGCCTGTTCTCCCCGGTCGGAATAGGCGGGTAAATTCCTTCCCTTAGAACCGTACTTGAGAGTTTCCGACCTCATACGGCTCAGCAGTCAAGTTCTTTTGGTGTCCCTTTTTTTAATCTACCATATCGAATTGAATGATATTTTTCATGGATTTATCCCATTTTTTTTTCTCTAGAGTTAACCAAAAGAGGTTATGAGTTTCAAACTTGAATTTTGCTTAATAATTAATAATTTAATTAAAAATTAATTAAGAATTTAATCAGTTTTCTCTTTTCTCCCACCTTCCTAAAGCATAGGCATTTCCACTCTAATTAGAGTTTTCTAAAAAGGTAACTATCTCGTTTTCATATATAAATTTATATAGAATCCTTGAAAAATACTTTCCTTTATAAGAAGGAAAGGGCTTACTATCTTCGGGATCTGATGCTACACCGCTGC
>NZ_QPKJ02000176.1 GCF_003344625.1 Solirubrobacter deserti
AAATTTTAGCCTAAGTTCTATTGTAATAATTTGCTCTTTGAGGGACAGTTCTGTAATTTTGCTCCTTCCCTTTTAGGGAGTATTTAAGGCTGCCTTTATGGGGAAGGAGACAAGTTTCCTTTTTGGGTTTTTAGCTCAAAAGTTTATTTTTGTCTTTCTTGCATTTTCTAGCCAACCAAACACACCCCAATCTTGCTCTTTTGACTTGTAATCGGACTATGTCGTGGAGGAGCGAGTGCGCATCGCCGATCTATTGCATGGCCGGCTAGGTCTTTTAGTGATGGGGCTTGGAAAGGATTTTGGGTGAGCTATTTAGTCACCAATTTGTAATTAATATTATTTAATGTTGGGATAGACTTGTATTTGAGAGTTTTGTACTTAAACCTTATTTATATCATATGCTTTAGTTTTCTGTGATTACTATTGCATACAAATACAAGTGGTGCTTTATTTGAATGGATGATTAGATTAATGATGGTCGATTGTTAACATAGATTATGCATGCTCTTTGATGAGTTTTGATAGTTTATTGCTAGTGATTATCCATTATATATTTGATTACCCATATCATTTTGGTGAACCCATTCTTGTAGTCTAGGTTACCATTATCCCGAATTAGATAATATTTCTCATTACAAATGGTGATTAACGCTTAACCCTAATCCGGACCGACCCCGTCACTATTCTCCGCTTTATCTTTATTTTAATCTAGTTTGATTTGTCTTAATATTAATTAGGACTTTAAACAACAACAAATCAATCATTTGAAAATCAACTCCCACTAGGATAGTCTCGAATGAATTTCTAATCGAATTCGCCACGTTCTCTGTGGACGACCCGCACTCTCTTTTACGCAACGGATTGAGGTTACAACTTAATTG
>NZ_QPKJ02000177.1 GCF_003344625.1 Solirubrobacter deserti
GCAACTGTTAGGGTTTATGTCCTAAAAGCATGTATATTTTGGATTTTTGCTGAATTAATGAAATGACATTTTTCTATTTGAATTTGTACATAATTGGTATGTCTTTAAATATCAGAAAATCCCTAGTTTATTTATGTAACCACAAATTTAGTATATAAGTGTTATATACATGAGGATTAAATTTATGGATAATAAACTAAATATAGTCCATAATAATTAATTAAAGTTTGGGATCTTTAATTAAATATTATTAGTACGGTCCATTAACATTGAGAATGTAATAGTCTTATCCGGACTATTGATGTGTTGACATCACAATGGAGGTACTTTATATAATTCGATTATATAGGACTGGACCAGACATGATTTGAATCTCACATAAATTCCGTTAACTGTTGAGAGTTCAAATAATGTCAATAGATGATCATATGTAAATCAATCTTAATCCTGAGTAGTTATAGACTCCTATTTATAACATTATGTTCTTTGACATACTTGTTAAAGATTTGTTTTTTAAACAGATCGAAATACTTGTATCTTGGGAGCATGATGAGATGAGTAGCTGGGAATGTAGCTTACAGATATGGAATCCATTCCTTCCATTAGGAAGTTAGAAAGATGATTCCCTTGTGTATTGATTCAGGACTTGAACAGTTTGAGTACTCAATTTATAATAGATTTATAAATTAATTGTTCATTAGAGAATCAATGGTACACAAGGATAAAGATGTAATTGGAGAGGTAAACGGAACTTGACCTAGCTCCAATTATGAATTGTCTATGGAGGATTGAACTACATGTAATGATTAAATCGCTGGACTCCTCGTTGTTTTCTGAGTAAATTAATTCTGTAATTTCAAGAGTGCAATTCCCGA
>NZ_QPKJ02000178.1 GCF_003344625.1 Solirubrobacter deserti
AATGAGCAAGGTGATGTTGATCCAACTTACTTTAAAAGCTTAGTTGGAAGTTTGAGATATCTGACATGCACCAGACCAGATATACTCTATGGAGTAGAACTGATAAGCAGATATATGGAGACGCCAGATCAGTCTCATTTGAATGCAGCTAAGAGAATTCTTCGCTACATCAAAGGCACTGTTAATGAAGGTTTGTTCTATACAACAACAGAGAACTTCAGTCTTATTGGCTACTCAGATAGTGATTGGGGAAGAGACTTGGATGAAAGGAAAAGCACAACAGGGTTTGTCTTTTTCTTGGGAAATACAGCATTTACATGGTCATCCAAGAAGCAAGCGATTGTGACGCTATCAAGCTGTGAAGCTGAGTATGTTGCAGCAAGTTCAACAGTTTGTCATGGAATATGGCTCAGAAACGTGTTGAAGTATTTAGGAATTCTACCAGATAATCCCACCGAAATCTACATCGACAATCGTTCAGCAATAGCATTGGCAAAGAACCCCGTGTATCATGAACGGAGCAAGCACATTGATACTCGATATCATTTCATCAGAGAGCATGTGAAGAATAAAGAAGTAGAATTGATATCATGCAGAACATATGATCAGCTTGCAGATATATTCACAAAGCCACTTAAGCATGATATATTTTCAAAACTGAAGATGTTGCTTGGAATGAAGACAAAGAATCAAGTTTAAGGGGGGATGTTGAAATGTAAACTTGATAGTGGTTGATGCAGACAAGAAAGACCAACCACCAAAAGTTGATTGAAAGACCAACCACCAAAAGTTGATTGAAAGACCAACCACCAAAAGTTGATTGAAGATCTTCACACCAACAAAATCGGTGTAAAGATTGATTG
>NZ_QPKJ02000179.1 GCF_003344625.1 Solirubrobacter deserti
ACCACCAGGAAAGGACACCCCATGCGCTCTCTTCTCAACGTCGCCTTGTGTGCGGCTTTCTTGAACAACGGCTTGGCCCTGGCCGCTGAACCCCAGGCCGGCGCCGCCGACGGCGCGCAGCAGATCACGCGCGCGGGAGAACAGGCCTCGGCCACCGGGCCGGCCGAGTTCTTCACCGGCCGGGTACGGGTCGATCCCGTCTGGCCGGCCGACAAGAACATCAACGCCTCCGGTGGCCTGGTGACCTTCGAGCCTGGCGCGCGTTCCGCTTGGCACACCCATCCCGCGGGGCAGCGCTTGGTGGTGACCTCCGGCGTCGGGCTGGTGCAGGAATGGGGCAAGCCCGTGCAGGTCATCCGCCCCGGCGATGTGGTCTGGTGCCCGCCGGGCGTCAAGCACTGGCACGGCGCGGCGTCCGGCACGGCGATGACGCACCTGGCCGTGACCGGCACGGTGGACGGCAAGAACGTCACATGGATGGAGAAAGTCACCGATGAGCAATACAACGCCCGCTGAGCGCCACCGCGCGCATCGCTGCGCCGTCGCGCTTGCTATCGCCCTGGCGATGGCCGCAGGCACGGTTGCGTGCGCGCAGGAGACCCGACCGATGAGCCCCATCCAAGCCAGCCCGTCCGAAACCCTCACCGCGCGCCAGCAGGCCATCGTGCCCATCGCGGCCTTCGCCGCCGCGGGCGATATGGCCCGGCTCAACGCCTCCCTGAACCAAGGGCTGGACGCCGGCATGACGGTCAGCGACGCCCGCGAAATCCTGGTGCAGCTCTACGCCTACGCCGGCTTCCCGCGCAGCCTCAATGCGCTGGGCGAGCTGATGAAGGTGCTCGACGCGCGCAAACAGCGCGG
>NZ_QPKJ02000180.1 GCF_003344625.1 Solirubrobacter deserti
TATATATATATATATATATATATATATATATATATATATATATATATATATATATATATATATATATATATTTAGTGGGGAAGATTATATATATATATCATTAGTGGAGATTGATGGGTGGGAGAAAGGAAAGGAGGAGAAAAAAAGAAAGAGAGAGTGGGAGACAAATGGGAGACAAAAGAAAAGAAATAATGGGGATAAGCATGGGATGCTTAATAAATTTTTTTTTTATGATTATCTTGCATCATTAGAGACAAGATAAGAGGGAAGGGGATGTCTACAAGGGGATGGGCAGCTCCTAGAAGGGAGAAGGAGAGGAGGAAAGAAAGAGAGAAGGGAGAGGAAAGAAAGAAAGAAAGGAGAGAAAGAGAGAGAGATTTGTTTGGAGCAAGAGGAAATTCTACTCCAAATCTTCTTCAAATCCGAAATTGGGTGAAATTTCTACTCTCTTCTACTTTGTTTTTAGTTTAATTGATGAATTTATATCATGATTTTATGAAATTAGAAGGAATTAAAGGGTGTTTGGTTGACTAGAAAATTCTAGGAAAATCTGGAATTTGTTGAGCTCTTAAATAGAGTAATCTGTTTTTGGTCTTTTTGAATTGGTTAGAGGCCGAATTGATCTAAACTATCTTCATGAAAGTTGTAGATCTTTCAATTAGCTTTCCAACGAATCCAACCTTGCCTTATTTGGAATTTTCTGTGAAAAGTTATAAATATTTTACTCCAACTGGTTTTTCAGTGAAAAATATTTTCGTCCAAAACAGTAGGGCTATTTTGATTGCTAATTTTAGCTATGAAAACGTTGGAATTGGGACAAGTTTGTGAAACATGAAATTGTAGATCTTTGAGTCTTC
>NZ_QPKJ02000181.1 GCF_003344625.1 Solirubrobacter deserti
AAGGTATGTGGTTGTGAAATTTTGGAAATAAAGTGACCGAGCTTTTCAGTAAATTCTGTTGGCCCAAAATATACTCTAGAGGGGGGGTGAATAGAGTATTGGCAATTTAAAAACTGATTTATAAATGGGATAGAGTGTTTTTGAAAACTCAAACTTTTGATAACTAGAATGCAATATTAATTCTCAACTCAGTAAAATATAAAGCAAGTAAATAAATTTAAATGCAAGAGATAGAGTTAGAGAAATTCAAACACAAGGATTTTAACGTGGTTCGGTCTCCGCCTAGGTCCACGCCTCAAGATCTCCGTCTCGAGGATTAATCCACTATCAATCTCACTTCTGGTGGAGATTCAAACCTTTACACAGCCTTCTTTCACGGTGGAAGACTCTCACCCACAATCTACTTTCAAGGAGGTAGATTCTCTCCTACAAGGGTTTCACAAAACCCTTACAACTCTCAATATTACAATATGAAAATTGTGTACAATATAGAAAACTCCTTCAAGAGTGGATGATATACAAAGATTGAGCTCTCACTAATATCTCTCAAAGAATTAAACTAATTTGCTCATAGAGAGAAATACAAGAATTGAATCACTCAAGAATGATGAACATATGTAGACTACAAGAGTGTATCAAATTGGATGTACTAATTGGATGATACTTGGATGGATTGGATGGTGATCAATGAAGCTCCATGGTAAGGGTATTTATAGAATTGGAAAGCTATACGTTGGAGCGTCTAGGAGCGTCTTGCAATCTTCAGATTCAAACATAATTTGAAAAATGAAACGTTTGAAAAATGGAGCAGATAGGAGCGTCTTGCAATCTTCAGATTCAAACATGGTTTGAAA
>NZ_QPKJ02000182.1 GCF_003344625.1 Solirubrobacter deserti
GGTGCTCTCAAAGATCGACATCCTTCCCCCCAAGTCGATCTGCACAGAAACCTACCTCGTGGCCGGTGCTTATAAGACCCAGAAGGAGGCGCTGAATCTAATTGCCTACATGAAGACGCGGTTCTTTCGCTTTCTGATGGCGCAGTTTATGTACTCCCACCACTTGACCCGATCTGCCTATGAGTTTGTCCCGGTCCTGGACATGCAAGAGGAATGGACGGACGCCATGCTCGCAAAGCGATATGGCCTGACCAAGGATGAAATAGCGTTCATCGCATCGAAGATCCGCGCGTACGATTCGGCGGAGCAAGGGGATGAATAAGGAGTTCTTCCCGGCACGTCCAGCTGCTACCCCCACCATCTACGCTTACGAAGATTCACACCCTGAGTACAAGGGCATGCTCAAGGTTGGATACACAGCGAGAAGCGCGGCTGCTCGCGTGGCCCAGCAGTATCCAACAGCCAAGCCGGGCAAGCAGCCGTACACCATTGTCTTGGAAGAGTCGGCAATGCGCAGTGATGGATCTGCCTTTACCGATCATGACGTCCATCGCGCACTAATGCAGGCGGGCGTAAAACGCAAAGGTGGCGAATGGTTCGCGTGCACCGCCAAGCAGGTGCGGGCCGCCATCGTAGCTCTGCGCGAGCGCGAAGAGGTCGAGCAGACGCGTGATCTCGACTTCGGGATGCGCCCTGAGCAGGCAGTAGCCGTAGAGAAGACAGCCTATTACTTTAACTCTTTTGGCAAGGACAAGATCAACAAAGGTAAGGCGCCGCACTTCTTATGGAACGCAAAAATGCGTTTTGGCAAGACGTTTGCCAGCTATCAACTGGCCAAGAAGAT
>NZ_QPKJ02000183.1 GCF_003344625.1 Solirubrobacter deserti
TAAATCGACCTTAGCTTTGTCTACTTCGATCCCCCTATCAGATATGACATGCCCCAAAACTATACCCTCCTGAACCATGAAATGGCTCTTTTCCCAACTTAATACTAAGTTTGTTTCACAACACCGCTGAAGGACTTTAGAGAGATTAGCAAGACATTCATCAAAAGATGGACCGAAGACTGAGAAATCGTCCATGAATACTTCCAAGAAGTCACCTATCATGTCAGAGAAAATTGATGTCATACATCGTTGGAAAGTGCTTGGTGCATTGCATAAACCAAACGACATGCGTCGGAATGCAAATGTCCCGAAAGGACAAGTGAACGTTGTCTTTTCTTGATCCTCGGGGTAAACTGCTATTTGATTATACCCCGAATATCCATCTAAAAAACAGTAAAAACTCTGCCCTGAAAGCCTCTCAAGAATCTGGTCAATATAGGGAAGGGGGAAGTGGTCTTTCCTAGTCTTGGAGTTCAGTTTTCTGTAATCAATGCAGACTCTCCATCCAGTGGTAGCCCTTGTGGGGACTAGAATACCCTCGTCATTGGCTATCACTGTGATGCCAGACTTTTTAGGAACCAGTTGAGTAGGTGAAACCCACTCACTATCTGATATTGGGTAAATGATACCCGCATCAAGTAATTTCAACACTTCCTTTTTAACAACCTCCTTCATGTTTGGATTTAGCTTACGTTGGGCATCCCTAGACGGGTTTGCTCCTTCCTCTAGATGAATACGGTGCTGACAGATTGATGGGTCAATTCCTTTCAGATCGGCAACTGTCCATCCTATTGCTAGTTTGTGCTTTTTCAAAACCGTTAAAAGGTTACCTTCCTGTTCT
>NZ_QPKJ02000184.1 GCF_003344625.1 Solirubrobacter deserti
TAACCCAATAAATCCCCTATCCTATTTTCATTTTCGGTTCAAATCTAATTTCAAATGGCAGAATTTCAAGGATATTTAGAACTCGATAGATCTTGGCAACATGACCCCCTATACCCGCTTATCTTTCGGGAGTATATTTATGCATTTGCTCATGATCATGGTTTAAATATAAATAGATCGAATTTGTTGGAAAATGTAGGTTATGAGAATAAATCTAGTTTATTAATTGTAAAACGTTTAATTTCTCGAATGTATCAACAGAATCATTTGATTATTTCCGCTAATGATTCTAACCAAAATTCAGTTTTAGGGTACAACAATAATTTTTATTCTCAAATTATATCAGAGGTATTTTCAGTTGTTGTGGAAATTCCATTTTCCCTAAGATTAGTATCTTACTTAAAGGGGACAGAAATCGTAAAATATTATAATTTACAATCAATTCATTCAACATTTCCTTTTTTCGAGGACAAATTCCCCCATTTAAATTATGTATCAGATGTACTAATACCCTATCCCATTCATCTGGAAATCTTAGTTCAAACCCTTCGATACTGGATAAAAGATACCTCTTCCTTGCATTTATTACGGCTTTTTCTTCATGAGTATTATAATTGGAATAGATTTCTTATTCCAAAAAAATTAATTTCTATTTTTTCAAAAAGTAATCCAATATTCTTTTTGTTCCTGTATAATTCTCATATTTGTGAATATGAATCCATCTTACTTTTTCTCCGTAACCAATCTTCTCATTTACGATTAACATCCTCTGGGTTCTTTTTTGAGCGAATATATTTCTATGGAAAAATAAAACATCCCGTAGAAGAAGTCTTTTCT
>NZ_QPKJ02000185.1 GCF_003344625.1 Solirubrobacter deserti
ATAATAAATAAATATACTAAATACTAACTGGTATTTCTCATTTTTAAATATTTAAATAGTATTTTAAAATAGTATAGTGTATAATACTATATAGATATAATACTATATATTTAGATATTTAGTATAGTATAAAATATAAAAATAATATAAAAAAAGAGAAACCTTTTTATTATCGAATCGATGGGGATTCTTATTTTCCCCATCCTAAAAATGATAAAGCATAGTCAAAAGAATTCTTTTTTTCTTTTCTTTTCTATTCTTAAAACAGTTTCTTCTATTCTTATATAAAGTATAAAGAAAAGGTAAACGAATTTAATATTGCTCTTGATCGGGTCAAAATAAAACATTAAAGAATAGAAATTTTTTCTTTTCGAAATATTTTGATATTTTTGAGGTTATATATTTCTGTTTTACAATTCGAAATTTTTTCGAATTTCGAATTGTAACCAAATTAGATTGATTTTTTTTCGAGTCAAAACAAGAAAGATTTTTCCAATCTTTGATTATTTATTTGGCGTATAAAAAAAACTTTTTGAACTTCTTGTAGAAAGAGATTTACTTAACGAAAAAGCTTTCAATGCTGTCCAATATGCTTTCTTTTTCCAAATATTTTTACGAATCCGTTTTTTTGATATAGAAGTACGTTTTTTTGGAACTGCCATTCAAAAATTAAAATAAGTGTTTAATTGTTATAGTTGAATGTCAAAGACATCTATTGTTCGAAACCAATTGTTCTTTACTATTAATTATCGAGCTAGTTATTTATTTTCTAGATTGTATTTTCTTCCTATAAATAGGAATATAGAAAAATCGCCTTAAATAAATAGTATAAATAAT
>NZ_QPKJ02000186.1 GCF_003344625.1 Solirubrobacter deserti
TGGCCTTCTTTGAAATTCACGTTGTCGATGTAGCCGGATACCCGCGGGACAATCGAGACCAGCTGCACGGCTTCAACCCTGCCGTTGAAGTCATCCCAAACATTCACGGTCCTGGCGATGGTGGGCGATGCTTCCACCAACGGCGGCTCGGCTGGCTCAGTCCCCGCTGGTTTGCTATCGCACCCGCTGAGAAAAATTGCCGTTACAAAAAGAGCCAGGATTGCCCCCGATTTTTTTATCCCTGGGCTGGAGTCACTGTCGGTCATTAGATCAATCTCAAAATATAGTTTTCATCATTCAGCGGCGCGTATGACGACATTTTTGTCTGGGCATCGTGTCCTGGCGTCATTTCTCGCATAAGGCTTTGGATAGCTGCCCAGCCAGCCGTCGGGCGCCCATTGGATTGACAGGCGCACGATCGCCTAGCAGCCGAGCCGGCATGACTCCCGGACCCGGTGACTTCGGCGATCAGGGCTGTCTACTGCGGATGATTGGCGATTTCGCACACAGCGAGAGAAAGAGCAATCACTTCAGGCGTGCGAGAAAATAGGCTTTGCGATTCAGCAGTCAGACGGTCCTGGCGGCGGATAGCACCCCACGCTCGTAAGTGTTCCAAAAGGCGAGTCAGTTGAATACCTGATGAATGCTTAAAGCGCATATAAGTTCAGCTAATTAATCGGCAGTTGACTGAAACGTATTGCGAAGCGGGCTGGAGGCGCCCAGGCATCTAGGGATGCCCGGGGTGTGTCAGGTCGGCAGGGAATTGTGTCCCGCCGCAAAGATGGCTGCATAAGCGAGCTGGTGTCGTGCGTCAACGAAGGATGCTACCCGTT
>NZ_QPKJ02000020.1:2500-7500 GCF_003344625.1 Solirubrobacter deserti
GACTTATCTGATCTTATCAATTGTTAGAATTTTTTTTCTCGAATAAATCATGAATTTTTCTAGGACAGTATTAAAGATCTCATCGAAAACTTACAGCAGCTTGCCAAACAAAGGCTAAGAGAAAAAAGAGCACAGGTATGACTGGCATAACATCTACAATTGGATTTAAAAAAGCGTAGGCCTCGGGTAATTTGGCGAAGAAAAAACTACTCGAATAAAGGGCAGAATTAAGACAGATACCGATCAAACTAAAGATATTAAGCATAACAAAGATTTTGTTTTTGGAGATAATTGCATTTTGATTGAGTTATTGATATAAGGGAAAAATGAAGAAAGTAAAGTAGACCAAAAAACCCTTCTCGTTCTTTGAACTCACCCAATCAAAAATCCTTCAATTCTCAAAAGAGAATAGAAGAAATCATACTTTCATACAATACAATATCTTATATCTTAATTAAATTATATGTAATGATCAATAAATTCAGTTTAATTCTATATCTACACGTGTCAAAATCCTATCAACAATCTAATCTATTCCATAGATATTTGGACTGGAATTGACGAACAACCAATACCAATATTAGTCTTTATTAGTGCAGAATAGAAATCGAAATGGGGCGTGGCCAAGTGGTAAGGCAACGGGTTTTGGTCCCGCTATTCGGAGGTTCGAATCCTTCCGTCCCAGAGTATACCCTTTTTTTATCAGAATAAAGGTTGCTTTTTTGAACAACTTCTGTTTAAAAGTGTAATATTGGATGGAATGTGATTCTTGTTTCTAATTTTTAATGATTCTTCTCTGAATCATATCTTTTTCACAAACTGAATTGAGTTCAAATGACACGCGGATGTAACTCAATCCATTTGTGATCCAGGTAAGATGGGAACATAGATCACAAGAGTTTGAATTCAAAAAAAAAAGTAGGACGGGCCTTTCATCGTATGCCCATCCCCCTCATATTGAAGTTAATTACTTAAAAAAACCTTACGTACCATATCTATTTGAATTTTCAATGATGCATTCTAAATTGAAATACGAAAGAAAAGCCTCTATATTCCCTATCTCTTATTCCCTATCCCTTAAACTTAAATGAGGTAACCAATTATTAATTCTCTGTGGATTTCTTGAATTTTAAACAAGAGGGGTTTCGTGGTACTAATTGAATTCAATCAACGGGATTAAGTCTCTTACGACTGGGTTAGGGTAAAATAAAAAATAGGAACAACGACTTAATCTGGACCTCTTAGTCTTTGTACCTAGACTAGCCCGTCTAGCATCCCATAAAAGAGGATCCTTTTTTGATTTATGATTCATATTCATCATCCCCATAGAATTCGGGGAGTAGATAGGACTTAAACAGCAATGGAAGGTATAAATTTTAATATCTATGTCTATCCGAATCTCATTAACAATCAATTCCATATGTAACAGATGTATTTTCTTTGAACCTCATTTTTAGACATTGGCTCTAATGAGAATAATTAGAAATCAATGTAACAATTGAGGCAGGGGGTGATTTAGACACTCTATTCACTTTATGGAAAGATTACAGAAAAATTACTGAACCGCAAGTCAAATACGTATAAAATGAAGAAATGCTTATATGTATGTATTGTTATCATTCTATTTCAGTGACAACGGTGTTTCGATTTTTGTGAAAAAGATTTGTGATCCAAATATTTAACATAGAATATCCATAATTTAATTACTTCCAGTGACAATTGTTCAGTTTCTCTGATAGATACAGAAATCCCCTATTCTTTCAATTCTGATTTTATCAATCAGATGAAAGAATAATGACCTAAATCTTCCCTTACATATAAGTCTTTTTTATCCACTCCACAGAAAGAAATTGGATTTGCTTTTCGATCTATCTATATGCTTTAAATCAGTGATGATGGTTCAATTCGAAAAGAAACATGGATTTATCTCTCTTATGATGATCAAAATCAAATGCGGTACTTACTGTAAAACATTATTCAACTAATGATGTCGAAGTAGGAAATTTTTTCAATTAAATATTTTTAATGATTTCTTACGAGTCCTTGGTACTTGAAGACGTGTGAGATTGGTGAATCTATCCTATTGAGTCACTCAAAGATACAGATTCAAAAAGAACTTATTTATTCGTGTTATTTATATTTGTGTTATTTATAAATAATAAAAAAAAAATGTTGCATTCATACGGGATTAAGTTGAATTCTTGCTGAGACTTCTTCAGAAAAATATCTACCTATCCAGATAGAAGGAAAAAAGTATGGATTACTATGTACCGACTGAACCAATGACTACTCATGATTCCATAATTGAATCAATTACATACCGGTTCCAAACTAGAGGAATGTTATGGTAAAACTTCGTTTGAAACGATGTGGTAGAAAGCAACGTGCGACTTGAAAGACATGATCAGCTGTGGATTCTTCCATCCACCATTTTAGATTATATAGGAATGAAAGTGCTCTTGGCTCGACATCTTTTGTTCTGTTCCACTAGAACCCCCATTTGGGGTGTAATGTAAATAGTACATGATATGATGGAGCTCGAGTAGAAAGGATTGATTCATTTCTCAGGGGCAAGGATCTAGGGTTAGTGCCAATTAATAAGTTGGAATAACTTCGTAAGTATATCTTCGATATAGAAATCGAAAGGATCCAATTCGAGCAAGTTTCAAATCCAAAAGGAAATTTTGTTGGAATTGGTAAAACTCTTTTGATCAAAAGTGTAGCACGCGTGAATCAACTGTTCTATGATTCTTTGATAGAAAGAAATCACAAAAAAAGGTATGTTGCTGCCATTTTGAAACGATTAAGGATCACCGAAGTAATGTCTAAACCCAATGATTCAAAGTAAAGATAAAGGATCCTGGAACAAGGAAATACCGTTTTCAATTGTCTCAACAACTAGATCAGAATGAAGAATCCAAATGGATTCTAAACGAGACAAAAAAAGGGGGTTAGAGACCACTCAATAAATGAAATGCCTAAGGGTTTTCTTTGAGCTATTTGGGAGTTATCCAACTTGAGTTATGAGTACAAATGATTTTTGCTTTTTCGAGAAAGAAGAAAAAAAAAAAAAAAGACTTAAATCGTAGTCTAATGGATTTGATGATTTTATGGATCTATTTGCCATTCGAATTCTATACCTAGACATAACTTCGAATCATTTTTTCTCGAGCCGTACGAGGAGAAAACCTCTTATACGTTTCTAGGGGGGGGGGGGTATTGTTCTTCTACATCTATCCCAATGGGCCGTCTTTCGAATCGTTGCAATTGATGTTTGGTGCCGAATATCCCAATGAGCCGTCTATCGAATCGTTGCAATTGATGTTCGATCCCGAAGAGACGGAAGAGATCTTCAGAAAGTGGGTTTTTATGATCCGATAAAGAATCAAACTTATTCAAATGTTCCTGCTATTCTATATTTCCTTGAAAAGGGCGCTCAACCTACAGGAACTGTTCATGATATTTTAAAGAAGGCGGAGGTTTTTACGGAACTTCGCCTTAATCAAACGAAATTCAATTAATGAAATTGAAAAAAAAAGAGTGTGGGGATCACTCATATATAGTCTATAGCTTTGTAGAACTTTTTCTCTACTATTCCCCTTTCTCTTGTTATATTCATACTTATTTATTATTTTATTGCTCTCATAGAATCTCATGTTCTATAACGATAAAAATCTATTTTGTTGATAGAAGATGAATCGAAAAAAGATCAAGGGAATAGATGAAGAAATTGGATCTAGAAATATAAAATTCTGACATTACTCAATCGGGTGTTTTTCGTTGAAACTCTACTAACAAATAATAAGCAAGGGATCAAGTTTGCTTATTCGACTTATATTGATTGAATAACCCCAAGATTCTTTCCTCTTTATTTATTGATTTTATTCCTCCATTTACACTTTTTTTTGTATCTATGTAGTGCCAATCCAACACAAGTCCTTATTTTTTTTTTTATTTATTTAAAATTGAATTTATTTCTATTTTCTCTATTGTATTCTTTTCTCAACATTTCTATTTATATTGACAACAGTGTATCGAACAAATATAATTTGATCGTGTATAAATAGTTATCTCCGTCCCATAGGTTTGGTTTTTTACTTTACATCATTCAAATGAGGGGTTCGTTGGATTCGCTGTGATATAAGAAGTCTTTTTTGATTGAAAAACAATGGGGTTTGACATTTATCTATATTTCTATCTGAGAATTTCTTGTATTTTGGTCTGATCTGTTCATTTTTATATTCAGTTCAGAATCGATTAGAAATTTTTTTTCTTGTTAGTTCAATGTTTTGATTGCGTCGTACAATCCAGTCTCTTTATTTATTTTGATTACGACTGTATCTACATATCCTAATTCTTTTTTCGGGTTGCTAACTCAACGGTAGAGTACTCGGCTTTTAAGTGCGGCTAGGATCTTTTACACATTTGGATGAAGCAACGGATTCGTCCATACCGTCGGTAGAGTTTGTAAGACCACGACTGATCCTGAAAGGGAATGAATGGAAAAAATAGCATGTCGTATCAATGGAGAATTCTGATACTATTTCATTCTTACCGAATTGCCTTGTTTGAATTGGAACAAAATGAATTCAAAGTTGGGTCGAGTGAATAAATGGATAGAGTCCTATGGCTCCAATTAGAGGGAAACAAAAAGAGACGGGCTTCTGTTCTTAATTTGAATGATTCCCCGATCTAATTAGACGTTAAAAATATATTAGTACCCAATGCGGGAAAGGTTTCTCCTATGAGTGGATTATCCATTTTTTTTAATGAATCCTAACTATTAGCTATTCTCTATTATGGAGTGGAGATGAATGTGTAAAAGAAGCAGTATATTGATAAAGATCATTTTTTTTTTTCCAAAATCAAAAGAGCGATTGGGTTGAAAAAATACAGGATTTCTAACCATCTTGTTATCCTATAACGAACATATTAGATGGAAAAAGAGAGGATAGAGAGTCCGTTGATGAGTTTACCTGTCTCCGAGGTATCTATTCTTA
>NZ_QPKJ02000187.1 GCF_003344625.1 Solirubrobacter deserti
CTAAGAATCTTTAAAATTATTGGTTGAATAATTTAGCAGTTAAAGTTTCTTAGTTTGATTTTTCAAAACTAATGTTTTATACATGACTTGGTTTAAATATCGTTTTCAATTATTTATCTTTGGTTGAAAGATTGTTGACTAAATAATTGAATTTTCTTCTGGAAAAAGTTTTGCTTGAATGATTTACAGTCCACAGACCTTCTTACTTGATCATTATGTC
Organism: Solirubrobacter deserti; assembly: GCF_003344625.1. Taxonomy (GTDB): domain Bacteria; phylum Actinomycetota; class Thermoleophilia; order Solirubrobacterales; family Solirubrobacteraceae; genus Solirubrobacter; species Solirubrobacter deserti. The sequence continues at coordinate 221 of NZ_QPKJ02000187.1, forward strand.
CTGTGTGCTTTTATTGTCTACTTTTATATACATAAGATGTATAAAACTTATAGTCTTAGGACTTTGGCTTTAGACAATAATTGTTCGATCATAGCACCATGTCTCGAATAGTATGTCATAATGTCTTAAATTAGCTCATGCTCTTTAAGTCGCATAATTGGATATACATAATTGATTTTGTGGTTACTAAGTAAGTTAGATAACTGGGTAAAATCAGGATCCCTAAACTTAAAAAGATTGAGTGGGAGCGGGTATGAGATATCCATGGTCTCCATCATTGGTTCAATAGTTCTAAAGATGTGCCTCACCTCAGAATCTTGTTGAGCTCCCGTAGGAAGGTTTTCATCTGGGTATTACTGGTATTGAATCTCTTAGGATAAATTTGCAAGTGGACTTTACGTACTGATCTCCCGTAGGAGGCTGTATTGTATAAGAAAACTTCCAAATTGAAATGATGGTTACACACTCAACATAGAATGCTATTAACCTCCCGTAGGAGCTATGTTAGTAATTCTATGGGCCGATAAAATGGGTAATTAGCAAACTGGAATATGAGATATTTGTCTTTTTGTCTAAAGTGAATTGTTCACATTTAACTTATAGATT
>NZ_QPKJ02000188.1 GCF_003344625.1 Solirubrobacter deserti
CTGGCGTTCCCAAATTTCATCAAAAGAGTTATCACTGGCGGTATCAAACCAATTGTCAATACCCGGGGAAAAAAAATGCGTTGCTAACTAACGGTACAGTCTGTTTTCTAGATAATAGTCATGTCAAAGTACCTAAAATAGGACTGTTACGTGTTGCCGGTTCGCAAGCACGGCTTTTGAAAAGAATATGCGAGACTAGAATTGGTACCGTGACGTTGACTAAAGATTCAGCGGATCGCTTCTTTTTATCAATGCAGTTAGCTTCAGATGAATCTTTTGTTAAAGTGTCCAAAGCTACTCATGGACATGTTGGAATTGATCTTAATACTGATAACTTCTTAACCGACAGTGAAGGCAACATAGTTCCTAATCCACGATATTACCGCACTATTAAAGGCAAATTAGCCAAAGAACAGCGCATTTTATCTAGACGGCAACAACGTGCAAAAAAAGAACATCGTTCTTTACGAGATAGTAAAAATTATCAAAAACAGCGCTTGTTAGTCGCTAAACTCCATGCCAAAGTAATGAACCAAAGGCATAATTTTCTCCAACAAATTTCTACCGCATTAATCAAGAACCACGATTTAGTAGTAGCCGAGGAGTTGCGTAGCAAGAATTTGCTTAAAAATCATGCTTTAGCACTTAGTATTTCTGACGTTGGCTGGCGAACATTTCTTGGCATGTTGGCTTATAAAGCAAAGCTTTATGGGCGTCAATTTATCACAATCAACCCAAGAAATACTACCCAAACATGTCGCGATTGTGGCTTTGTAATGGGCACTAATGGGACGGATAAACTAACATTAGATGATAGAAACTGGAC
>NZ_QPKJ02000189.1 GCF_003344625.1 Solirubrobacter deserti
TGAAATCTAAACGGTCCCAAGCTTCATCAAGATTTTTTTCAAAAAACATGCCATTACTCATCATTTGAAGAAACATTTTAGTATCAGAAGTTAAACCTTGATGAAAATAGTTAATGAGTTGGCTAAAATCCATGCCATGGTGAGGAATTGCATAAGTCAAACTTTTAAAGCGTTCCCATGCCTTGGCAAAAGATTCATTGGGTTTTTGAACAAAACATTGCAAAGCCTTCATTAAAGCATTGGTCCTTTTAGGCGGGAAAAACTTATCAAAGAATTGCTGCTGTAACTGAGTCCAAGAGAAAATTGTGTTTTCCCTAAGATACATCAACCATTTTTTTGCTAAGTCTCTAAGAGAAAAAGAAAACATTCTCAAACAAATTATATCGTGTGGTGCGCCTGTATAAAGCATGGTTCCACATACTTCATTAAAATCATGCATAAACTCATATGGATCCTCTGACTCAAATCCATGATAAGTAGGAAGGAGTCTCACCATATCAGGTTTTATGGGAAATTCTACGGCATCACGAGGCAACACAATACAACTTGGTAAAGAATATCTCTGTGGGTGCAATGTCTCTCTAAGAGTTCTTTGTTGTGGGACAGGTGGTTGCTGTAAAGCTTGGTACTGAGGGTATTGATTTTGAATTACCCTACCAATTACTTGAGGTGGTACAGGAAAATGTTGACCATTACCAGCTTGATTATTATGCACATTACCCATTCCTACATTGTTTCCAACTCCACTTCCACTTCCTTCAGCATTATGAGAGGTTACTACTTGTTCAGGGTCAAAATGAGGGTTCTCCAAATGTGGAAAAT
>NZ_QPKJ02000190.1 GCF_003344625.1 Solirubrobacter deserti
ACGTGGCATAAAAATCTACGAATATTTCTGATAAAACTCAACACTCAACTAACAAAGAAAAATAACTGCTTAACTATTTGTGCGTCTGAACAACAGAGAAAAACTGAAAATAAAACTAACTATGGAATCTTGCTTGCTTGTAACAGAGAGAAATTAAAACTAAGCTAATGGCGCATTGTGTGGCTTCGGGCTTCAGAGAGAAAAAAAACTAAACTAAAAACTGTGTCTAAAAACTGTATCCTCTTTGCTTTGTGTGAACCTCCTTTTATAGGCGAAGTGAACCACCCCTTCTGTGAGATTTTTTTCTCGCTTATCTCTTCATGCTTTTGCTTGCCGACATCTTCTTCTCCTCATCTTGCTCATGACTCACTCCAAGACAACAACAAATGCCCTACCAATTTTGGACTTTCATTCCCATAATATATATTTTATATTAATTAGGTAACATAAGTCATGCACCTACCATGACTTATGTTACCAAATATTATAAAATATTCATAAAATAACAAAATAAAATAGTAATAGAAATATAAATATATATATAATATTCTACTTTACTATTAACATTATATTATATATATATTATATTAAATCTAAAGATTACTTTAAGATATATTATATTATATATATATTATATATATATTATATATATAACCAATTCATGAATGTAAAGATGCATTCATACGTGCTGAACTATATATATATTATTTTATTATTTTATTATTATATTAATTAATTAATTAATTTTTTTTTTTTAGATTAACAACAACTGAATTCATATCTGGTATACATACAAATATTACAAGACTTTCCCAC
>NZ_QPKJ02000191.1 GCF_003344625.1 Solirubrobacter deserti
GTCACGCAGTGCGGCTGCCCGTGCGAAACGCCTCAACGAAGTTCAGGCAATGACCACGGAAATCTGGGAGCAACGACGCACCGCTGCAGCGCGGGCGTCGGCGGATGTGCAATCTGCAGAAGCGGCGCTAACACGGGCAAGGCTCAATGTGGACTGGACTCAAGTGCGTGCGCCGATCAACGGCCGCGCCGGCCGAGCGCATTTCACGGTGGGAAACCTGGTCAACGCGGGCGACACGGCAAGTGTGCTCACGACCCTCGTTTCCCAGGACAAAGTGTATGTCTACTTTGATGCTGACGAAGCAGCGTATCGACGTTACGCCGGCCTCAATGGGGCATCCAACGACATCGCGGTACGAATCGGTCTCAGCGGAGAGTCGGGCTACCCCCACGAAGGGCACGTCAGCTTTGTCGACAACCAGGTTGCCAGGAACACAGGCACGATCAGCGTGCGCGCGACGCTGGACAACAAGCTACGCATCTTCACGCCTGGACAATTTGTGCGAGTGCAGCTTCAAGGTGGAAAAGCAGTGAATGCGGTGCTTGTCGACGATAAGGCCATACTCACCGACCAAGACAGAAAATACGTCTACGTGGTTGATGCCAATGGCCTCGCTCAACGACGCGACATCAAATTGGGCGGCATTGCGGACGGCCTTCGCATAGTCAGTGATGGCCTGAGCGCAGGCGAGAACGTCGTTGTCAGTGGCACGCCGCGCATCTTTGGCTCGGGGACCAAAGTCGCTGTTCGCGCTGCGGCTCTTGGCCAACAAGCAGCGGCATCTTCCTCGGCACGAAGCACTACCCCGAACTAG
>NZ_QPKJ02000192.1 GCF_003344625.1 Solirubrobacter deserti
CGAGACGATCACGGTAAGGTGAGTTGAGGTATTCAAAGGAATCTTGTATCTTGAGGAGATTAGCAAACTCAGGACTATCTAGCCTCTGCGTGATTCCTTCTTCTACGTACGAATCAAAAGCTACAGGCCAATGCCCGCCATATGCTCGATTCATGTGCTCAAGCAACACCTTCATATTCAGGATGTCGATGACAATAGGCACGACAGCTTCGACTCGCCGGTCAGCGATCAACGCATGCCAGCTTGCCCACCCGCGCTTCGAGGCTCCAGCGAGCACGAACCGATGTATGTGAAGATCACGTAGCTCAAGTTCAGCGAGGGTCATAGCACGAGCTATAGCCGCTGACATTGGGACATGAAAAGGCATAGTCTTGCGTTGCTCTGGTGCTTCAAGAAAGCGAGCCCACGTATGAGCTACGCTATCGTCCTCGCGACGCGATCTGCCGTCGTCGCCAAAGGTAAGATACTGATTTGGTATATCGCTTAGTGCAACCACCACAGTCCGCGAACGCGTCGCGATCATGGCAAGATCTTGTGACGTAAGTTCGCTTGCTGCTTCTGGAGCCTTCCCAGGCTCAGGGTTTCGTGTGCCATTAGTGGAAATAAGGAGCGCGCGTTTTGGTAGCGCGTCTTTAGGTACATATATTGCAACATCGTGCTTCCAAAGCGCTGGTTGAGCTATTCCCTCTGGAGACCACTCCTGGGAAGTTAAAAGATAATTTCGCTTTTCCACTCCATCGACAGACTCAATGGAATCACGACTGTATATCAGTGGTTGCCGTTCGATCGCATCATGGTAGCAGGCCAATGAATC
>NZ_QPKJ02000040.1 GCF_003344625.1 Solirubrobacter deserti
TTGGATAGAAAAAGAAACTCCAGAAATTCAAAGGATTATGTAGAGAAGAGTTCAGGGGTAGAAGACAAGGCCAAAGAGTTGGAAGGGGTTTTGGTAGAAATACATGCAGTGATTTTGGGCAAGGATTGGAGTTAAGTCAAGAGTATGGTACAGTGCCTATAACTTCAGAACAGAGTTATGTTCAAGAAACATGGTCTAGTCAGGGAAGTTGTAGAGTTTGTTTTGTTGGTAATAGAGGTAGAGTTATGCCGTTTCCACGAACGATAAAAGATGTGTGGCGATCTCAAATATGTGGACTTGTTAATACTTTAGCGGCATTGGATTTAGATGAGGATGATTCTATTAGTTTTGAATGTTTGCCAGTTGTAAGAGATTTTCTCGATGTATTTCCTGATGAATTACCTGGTTTATCTTCTCACAGAGATATAGACTTTTCTATAGAGGTGTATCCCAATACTGATCCTATTCATCTTTCATTTTATAAGATGGCACCTGCGGAACTGAAAGTTCTTAGAGATCAGTTAAATGATTTGCTGACTAAAGGGTTTATTAGAGATAGTCATTCACCCTGGAGTTCACCAGTTTTGTTTGTGAAAAAGAAAGACGGTTCTTTACGTTTGTGTATTGATTATCGGAAGTTAAATAGGGTGACTGTGAAGAATCGTTATTCTTTACCACGTATTGATGAGTTATTTGATCAGCTTAAGGGTTCTTGTTATTTTTCAAAGATTGATCTTCGTTCAGGATATTATTAGCTTCGAGTAAAGGAAGAAGATATTTCAAAGACTGCTTTTAGCACTCGGTATGGGTTGTATGAATTTTTGGTGATGCCCTTTGGTTTAACGAATGCTCCAGCTGCTTTTATGGATTTGATGAATAAAGTGTTTAGGCCTTATTTAGATAAGTTTGTTGTTGTCTTTATTGATGACATATTTATCTATTCTAAGTCTAAACAGGAGCATGCTTTCCATATTCGTAAAGTTTTGCAATTTTTAAGGGACCATCAGTTGTATGCAAAGAAAGAAAAGTGTGAGTTTTGGCTGAAGGAAGTGAAGTTTTTAGGTCATGTGATTTTTGAACAGGGTATAGCTGTTGATCCTTCAAAGGTAGAAGCTGTGTTGAATTGGGAAAGACCTAAAAGTGCCACATAAATCCGTAGTTTTCTTGGATTTGCTGGATACTATTGTCGTTTTATTGCAAATTTTTCTAGTATTGCAGCATCTCTAACGAAACTTACTCGAAAAGGAGTGATATTTGTTTGGGATGATAAGTGTGAGTCAGCTTTTCGTGAATTGCAAGCTCGGTTAACTTCAGCTTTAATTTTGGTTGGTCATGTCAGTGGGATAGGTTATACTGTATATTGTGATGCGTCTAGACAGGGTTTGGGTTGTGTTTTGATGCAGAATAGGCAGGTTATTGCTTATGGTTCTCGTCAGTTAAAGCCCATGAGCTGAATTATCCTACTCATGATCTAGAGTTAGCTGCTGTAGTTTATGCTTTGAAGTCATGGAGATCTTATTTGTATGGTGAGAATTTTGAGGTATTTACTGATCACAAGAGTTTAAAGTATATTTTTACTCAGAAAGATTTAAATATGAGCTAGCATAGGTGGATGGAATATATGGAAGACTATGATTTTGAACTTAAATATCATCCTGTGAAAGCAAATGTAGTTGCTGATGCTTTGAGTAGAAAGTCTCATTCTCGTGTGCATAGCTTAGCTGTAGACAGATGGAAAATGTGGAATGTCCTTGAAGATTATGCGATCTATGATATAAGTGAAGGATCACAAAGGCATTTGTGTAATTTTGTTGTTCAGCCTTTGATAAATACTCGTATAATAGAAGCTCAAGCTTTAGATGAGAAAGTTATGAGATTTTATTCATATTTTGAGGCTATTGTTGATATAGAAAGAGTTTTATAATATTTTCTCTAAAAGTTGTAAGTATGGACTTTGAGGAATAAAGGTTTTCCTATAACTGACTTTTGAACCAAGGTCTATTGGAAAATTTTTCGTGATTTATTTTAAAGCAAGCCCTAGTCTATGTGATTTGTTTTCCTCTTGGTATCTACATGTACATGTTATTTGTTTGATTTTGACCTGTGAAATTTTGTTCTTAAATTTTGATTGGTGAGTATTCTATCTGTAAATTTTGTGGAGCATGGGAAAATGCTTGGTTGAAAATCTCGAGAATGTTTTCTTACCTAAGAATGATGGTTTGCTTTATGTTAAAATGACTGTAATATCCTGGCCCAATAAGACCAATAAGACCAACAGTTCCAACAGGCCCTGGTAATGGGTGAGGATGAGGTTGAGGTTAAGAGAAGGGTATTGCTGATGTTTTAAAAATTCGTAGTAGACCTGAGCTGTTTCAGTTTTTGGTGCATGTATTAC
>NZ_QPKJ02000193.1 GCF_003344625.1 Solirubrobacter deserti
AGCACGGTTTCGCGCCAATGGTCGAGCAGCGGTAGTGGGCAGGTGTCCCGTACCAGCATCCACAGGCGGTCAAGCCGGTGGGCGCTGCCCTTGGGCAGCAATGCCAGTGCGCTGGCGTTGGCCTTGTTGGGCTTGACGCAGCGGCGGTCGAACAGCCACACGTTGGACAGGGAACCGAACAGCGTTCGCCGGTAGGCGCGGGTCATGCGCTTTTCCAGGCGATCGACGTTGCTGACGAACACCGGGACGCTGCCGCCCTGGTCGGTGATGACGTGGAAATGGTCCAGGCCCTGCTCGTCGCGCCCGAGGGTCAGACGAGCGAGGAACTGCTGGACGGCGGTGTCGCGCGCCCAGATCGGCAGGAAGATCAGATTGCCCTGGTCATCGCCGACGCAAGCGTCGGCCATCACGTCGGAGCATTCATCGATGCGATACAGCGTGGTGGAAGAAGTGTTTGCGGGCATGGTGGTGTCCTCGGATGAACGGGAACAGCACCGCCCGCTGGGGCAAGTACTGCCCCAGGGGTGGAAGAAAACCCTCAGTCCGGCTCGAACTGCCGGGTGTGCGGGTTGAAGTGAAGTGCCTCATCTACCGAAGTGATTGGCGTGAAGCCCTCCAGGTAGATGTTGTTAAGGTACTGGTCGCGGTAGGTCAGTGCCTGCCGTGCCTGTTCCTCGGTGAGGCCGTTGCTGATGAAGTACTCCAGCATTTCCTCGTCGGACGAAACTTCGTCGTTGGACAAACTCCCTTCAACGAGCTTCAACAGCGAGGGCGGAAGCGCAGCCAGGATCGGGTCCATGTCGGTTCCTCCT
>NZ_QPKJ02000194.1 GCF_003344625.1 Solirubrobacter deserti
CGTTGTTCAAGAAAGCCGCACACAAGGCGACGTTGAGAAGAGAGCGCATGGGGTGTCCTTTCCTGGTGGTGGGCGGGGTCAGGTCAGCGGCGCGGCGGCCCGGCGAGGTATTGCTCGTCGGAGACGTGCTCCAGCCACTCGACGTTCTTGCCATCGAGCGCTTCCTGGATCGCGATGTGGGTCATGGCCGTGGTCGGCGAGGCGCCGTGCCAGTGCCGGTGGCCCGGCGGGCACCAGATGACGTCGCCGGCGCGGATTTCGGCGATCGGCTCGCCTTCGCACTGCGTCCAGCCGCAGCCCGCGGTGACGATCAGCGTCTGCCCCAGCGGGTGCGTGTGCCAGGCCGTGCGGGCGCCCGGCTCGAAGGTGACGGCAGCGCACGACACGCGGGCCGGTGCAGGCGGGGCGTTCAGCGGGTCGATGCGAACCGTGCCGGTGAACCACTCGGCAGGTCCTTTGACGGAAGGCTGAGATCCAGCGCGTTTGAGTTCCATGGCGGTTCCTTTCAGGGATGAGGGCTGGGCTACGAACAGCCGAGGAGCCAACGCCGAAACACCCAAGAACGGGCGAAAACAGCAGGCAATATCGTTCGTATGAAACTGTATGGTGTTCCTCATTGGCTGAGAAGATCGTAAAATCGAGATACGATGGTGCAGAAAATTCACCAATGCCCAAGGAAAACCTCAACGACCTGCAAGCCTTCGTGGCGGTGGCCCGCGCACGCAGCTTCACCCGCGCCGCAGCGCAACTGGGGCTGTCGCGCTCGGCATTGAGCCACGCGATGCTGGCGCTGGAAGCGCGCCTGGGCGT
>NZ_QPKJ02000195.1 GCF_003344625.1 Solirubrobacter deserti
ATTGGGTTTGTACCAACAGCAACCATAGATTACTTTTAAATTTGATACCACAATAGAAGGATATGATAGATATTTTTTCGATTTTTAGATATTTTCATTTTTCGATAGTTAATGGTGTTCTTCCATTCTATCCTATTCACTGGTACTGATCACGGATATTGAATCAATTCTTTTCTTTCTTTTGGCCTAATTCATGATCTGAACGAGTCGCACATACACCCTAGTACAGGTTCCTCGTCGCTGAGGACATCCCCCAAGGGCGGGGGATTTCGTGACATTTTTGATTGGCTGTCTTGTCTTTCTAATAAGTTGTTGAATAGTTGGCATGTTGGATCATATACATAATGGGCTGGTTTAGATCGATCCTAACCGGATGATTATGAATCATTTTTCTATTAATAGATTCATTGAATAGAATTTTGGATTAAATCTGGTAAGAAGAGAAAATATCAAATTGCATATTTGCGGAAATCCCTGTTATTTTTTATTCAACCGATACAAGATCAACAAGTCCGTGAGCTTGGGCTTCTGTTGCTGACATAAAAACATCTCTTTCCATGTCTTCGGAAACAACCCATAAAGATTTGCCCGTTCTTTTTCCATAAACCCTTGTGATGGTTTCGCGCAGCTTCAGCAGTTCTTCCGCTTCCAGGATAAATTCCCCCGTCGGTGCCTCATAAAAAGAACTAGCAGGTTGATGGATCATTACCCTGATGATATAACATAATCCAAAATTCTTTTATATTTTATCTTTTATCTCGGACGAAAAGATAAAGAATAATATAATTTTAATAAAAAAAAAAGAT
>NZ_QPKJ02000021.1 GCF_003344625.1 Solirubrobacter deserti
AAAAAAAAATTTTAAATTAGAAAATTAAAAAAAAAAATTAAAAAAAATAAAAAAATAAAAAATATTTATTTTTGTTGTTAGTTTAAGTTTTAGTTTTGGGAGTTAGGTTAAGTGTGTTTTTCTTTTTGTTGTGTTATTGTGTTTATGTGGTTTGTATGCATGGTAGAAGGTCTTTAGGTCTGGAATTATCTCCTTACGACCCTGAGTTAGCAGCTACTTTGAGGGCTGCTCGAGCACGACTTAGGTCAACTCCTAGGACTTTACCACAGTCAAATATGATGGAGCAAATAGGTGATATTGAGGTAGGTATACCTGATCCACATGTTCGTGTGGCTGCTCTAAATGTTCCAATTCCAATTCCACCTATGACTTTGCGGGATCACTTTCTCCCGAATACATACAGTCCACCTTCTTGTATGAGAATTCCCAACATTGAGAATTTAATCTATGAGATTAAGCACTCAACAATCCAAATGCTCCCTAAATTTCATGGTCTAGAAAGAGAAAATCCTTATGACCATCTCACTGAGTTTGAGGGAATCTGTAATACCATTCGAATTCAAGGTTTCACACCAGATGCTTTGAAAATGTTTCTGTTTACTTTCTCCCTTAAAGATAAAGCGAAACATTGGATTAATTTCCTTAGAGTCCCAGTTCTCATTTCTACATGGGAGGAGCTTCAAAAGAAATTCCTTGCTAGGTTTTATTCAATAGGGAAAACCACCCAAATGCGTCATGCAATTACTCATTTTGCTCAAAAAGAGGGTGAGTCCTTTTATGAAGCATGGGAACGAATGAAAGAACTCTTGAGATTATGTCCACACCATGACATCGCCACATGGCAGATTGTCCAGGCCTTCTTTCAAGGACTTGGTGATAGGGATAAACAGTTAATTAATGCTGCAAGTGGGGGGGCAATTCTTAGGAAGAGTGCTGAGGAAGCATGGGAATTGTTTGAAATTTTGAGTGAGGATTCATTACACATGGCATCAATGAATTTAACAAATAATCGAGAGACTCCTGCTCCACCACCTAAGAAAAGTGGAATCTATGAGTTACCGCAGTCAACTGTTGTTACCCAGCAGGTAGAGGAATTGTCTAAAAAGTTAGATAAGTTGATAGCTGTCCAGGGATCATCATCTAAAAATCCAGTGCGTCAAGTTAATGAAATCTGTATCATCTGTAATGAAGTGAATCATGAGACTGTAGAGTGTCCTTTGGCTGGGCAATATCCTGATCTTGTTCAACAAGTTCATGTTGCCCAAAGTTATATAGACCCTAGGAATGATCCATATTCAAATACTTTCAATCCTGGTTGGAAAAATCATCCGTTTCTCCAATGGGGGCAGCAAGCACAAAAGCCCAATGGAAATTCCAATGTGCCGTACTCCCAAGTGCCAAGGCCGAATTACCAAAATGGTAACTTAAATCATGTTCCACCATATAGACCACCTCATCTTCAGTATAAAAATCAGAGTCAGGGTGTTAATCAACCTCCTATTCCTCAGTTTCAGAACCAAACCCAAGCCCAAAGAAGTTCAGGTTTTGAAGATCAAGTTCTAAATGCCTTGAAAAATCTTGAGGCTGATAGACAATTACTTCACTCTCATTCTCAGTCAATAGCCAAGCTAGAGACTCAAATTGGTCAGTTAGCTTCAAACCTTAGCCATCGTGAGGATGGAAAACTTCCAAGTCAACCCATTAGCAATCCAAAAGGTACATATGTTGCTGAGTGTTCATCATCTGAACAAAACCCTCAACATGTTGTTGAAGTTAAGGCTGTGACTACCCTGCGTAGTGGTCGAGAGATAGATAATAGGGTTGGGGAAATACTTCAGCCAAGAAATACTGGGACTAGTCAGAAGGAGTTGAAAATGAGATATGAGACAGGTGATCCTGAAGTAGGTTTGTTAGGTGAACATAGTGGAAAGTTTGACTATTATGTGTTGTACCCCAAGAAGCTTACACCCGTATCTGAAGAACCAATTATCCCTACGGGTTGGGGTAACGATTTTGACAAACCTGAAAAAGATAGTTCGTCCCCTAGAGAAAAGTATAGGGAGAGTTTTAAGGAGGTAAGTCAAGAGAAAGGTGAGGAAAAAGATAATAAGAAAGACCAAGAGTCAGAAATAGGAAAACAAAAGATAGAAGATAATTCACAGAAAGATCATTTTCCATCTAAAGTAAGTGAGGATCCAGTAATAGAGTACATACCTAAGGCTCCATTTCCTTCAGCCCTTGTTGCACCAACTAGGAGAGCTAAGAAAGGAGCGGCTGCACAGGACATACTTGAAGTGTTTAAACAAGTGCATATTAATATTCCACTTCTTGATGCTATCAATCAAATTCCGTCCTATGCCAAATTTCTAAAAGAATTATGTACCCAGCAAAGAAAAGAGCGAGTACTCTTGTCCAATGCTTCAGCAGTCACTATTGAGCTAGCTAGTACAGTAGCTCAGTATCATATTCCGATAAAAAGAAAAGACCCAGGGACACCCACTATTCCATGTTTTCTAGGATCGCACTATATTGATAAAGCCTTAGTTGACTTTGGAGCTAGTGTGAATATTCTTTCATACTCTGTGTATGAAAAGTTAGAACTTGGAGATCTTACACCAACACCTACCATTTTACAATTCGCAGATAGGTCAACTAAGACACCACGGGGTATCTTAACAGATGTTTTGGTTAAGATTGAGTCGTTTGTATTTCCTGCAGATTTTATAGTCCTTGACATGGAATCTGAGATTAACTCCATCCCCCAAGTCCCTGTTATTCTAGGAAGACCTCTTCTAGTAACTGCGAATGCAGTCTTGCATTGCAAAGAAGGTGTAATGGAAGTTTCGTTTGGAAATTTAAAAGCTAAACTCCAAGTCTACCGAGCTGCTACACATCCTCATAACTTTGAGGATTGTTCTGTTATTGTTGACCTCCTTGATGAGGTCATTACTGAAACTTTACCTGTCATCTTAGCAGAGGATCCATTAGAGACTTGTCTAGATTATGTCCAATCTGAAAAAAATGATATAGATGAGTTTTTTCCTGAAGTCAAACAAGTCGAAAAATATGTTTCTGTCATAGGCGACCTACCTTGGAAGCCTAAAGTTGAATTGTTACCTCCAATAGCCAGTTCTCCTATGCCAAAGTCTTTAGAGGTTGCACCTAAACTTCAGTTAAAGCCTTTGCCAGCTCACCTTAAGTATGTCTTTTTAGGTGAAAACGAGACTCTTCCAGTAATCATTGCTGCAAACTTAAATAAGGAACAAGAGAGTCAACTCATGAAGGTATTAGGAAAACATAAGGAAGCTATAGGTTGGGCGGTTGCGGACCTAAAGGGTATTGATCCATCCATTTGCATGCACCGTATCCACCTAGAAGAGGGAGCTAAGCCTTCACGGGAAATGCAGCGAAAGCTAAATCCCAACATGAAGGAGGTAGTAATGAAAGAAGTAGTAAAATTGTTAGATGCGGGTATCATTTACCCCATTTCTGATAGTGAGTGGGTAGCACCTACACAGGTAGTGCCTAAAAAGTCTGGAATCACAGTTGTAGCAAATGAACAGGGTATTCTAGTCCCAACTCGTGCCACCACAGGATGGCGCGTTTGCATCGATTACAGGAAATTGAATTCCAAGACAAGGAAAGACCATTTTCCACTTCCATATATTGACCAAATTTTAGACAGATTAGCAGGGCAAAGCTACTATTGCTTTCTGGATGGTTATTCTGGATATAACCAAATTGCTGTTTACCCTGAGGACCAAGAGAAAACCACATTCACCTGTCCTTTTGGCACTTTTGCTTTTAGGAGAATGTCCTTTGGCTTGTGTAATGCTCCAAGCACTTTCCAAAGATGCATGATGGCTATCTTTTCGGATATGATTGGAGATTTTCTAGAGGTGTTTATGGATGATTTCTCTGTTTTTGGTTCATCTTTTGATTATTGTCTGAAAAATTTGGATAAGGTCTTAAAAAGATGTTGTGATACTAATTTAGTCTTAAGTTGGGAAAAGAGTCATTTCATGGTTCAAAAAGGAATAGTATTAGGACATATTGTGTCGAGTCAAGGAATAGAGGTGGATAGAGCTAAGGTTGAATTAATTGATAAATTACCTCCTCCGACCACAGTCAAACAAATTAGGTCATTCCTTGGACATGCAGGTTTCTATAGACGTTTCATTAAAGACTTCAGCAAAATTTCTCGGCCCTTGTGTAGACTGCTTACCAAGGATGCCCCATTTGTCTTTGATGAATCGTGTCAAAAAGCTTTTGAGAAACTTCGATCTCTATTAAGTACTGCTCCAATTCTGAGAGCCCCTGATTGGACGTTACCTTTTGAAATTATGTGTGATGCGTCCGATTATGCTGTGGGGGCTGTATTAGGTCAAAGGGTAGATAAAATTCCCCATGTAATTTATTACGCAAGCAAAACTCTCTCTGATGCTCAATTGAATTATACCACTACAGAGAAGGAATTACTTGCCGTTGTCTATGCCTTGGATAAGTTTAGATCTTACCTTTTAGGATCTAAAGTCATTATTTTCTCAGACCATACCGCCGTGAGGTACCTTATTGCAAAGAAAGAGACTAAGCCAAGATTGATTAGATGGATTCTTCTCTTACAAGAATTCGATTTTGAGATTAGGGATAAAAAAGGATCTGAGAATCTGGTCGCTGACCATCTATCTCGGATATTGACAGAACAGGATAATGATCATGTACCAATTAGGGAATCTTTCCCTGATGAACAGTTGTTTGCAGTAACGCATATTTCATTACCATGGTATGTGCATATTGTAAATTACATTGTAACAGGTCTTATACCTTCAGGGTGGTCGAAACATGAAAAAGATCGATTTTTCTCCCAAATTAAATACTATATCTGGGAGGATCCTGTGTTGTTTAAATACTGTGCAGACCAAATGATTCGTCGTTGTATCCCTGAAAATGAAGTTGGGGATGTGTTAAAGTTTTGCCACACTCTGGCTTGTGGTGGACATTTTAGTGGTAAAAAGACTGCTGCTAAAATACTTCAGTGTGGGTTCTGGTGGCCCAATTTATTCAAAGATGCCATGGACTTCTGTAAGTCCTGTGAAAACTGTCAAAAGATGGGTTCCATTTCAAAAAGAAACATGATGCCTCTTAACCCAATATTAATTGTTGAAATTTTTGATGTTTGGGGTATTGATTTTATGGGCCCATTTCCAATTTCTCATGGATTTGAATATATCTTAGTTGCAGTGGATTATGTGTCAAAATGGATAGAAGCGGTAGCAACTAGGACAAATGACCACAAAGTGGTAGTAAAATTTCTCCAGGAAAATGTGTTTTCTAGATTTGGTTGTCCAAGAGCCATAATTAGTGATGGAGGTTCTCATTTTACAAATAGGTATTTTGCAGCACTTTTAAATAAATACTCCATCACTCATAAAATAGCAACTCCTTACCATCCACAAACTAGTGGGCAAGTGGAAGTGTCAAATAGGGAGATTAAACATATTCTTGAAAAAACGGTTAGGCCTGATCGTAAAGATTGGTCAGTGCGCCTTACGGATGCACTTTGGGCTTACCGAACAGCTTACAAAACTCCCATTGGCATGTCCCCTTACCGACTGGTTTATGGTAAACCATGTCATCTTCCTGTCGAGTTAGAACACAAAGCCTTATGGGCCATTCGTAAGTTTAACTTTGAAATGAAGGAAGCTGGGTCTCATCGTAAATTGCAACTTAGTGAACTAGAGGAAATTCGCAACGAGGCTTATGAAAGTTCAAAAATTTACAAAGAAAAAATGAAAATGTTTCATGATAAACACATAAGCCGAAAAACTTTTGAACCAAACCAAAAAGTCTGGCTTTTTAACTCAAGATTGCGATTATTTCCTGGTAAACTAAGGTCTCGATGGGATGGGCCCTATGTAGTATCAAAAGTCTATCCTAATGGTGCAGTAGAAATTCTTGATCCCCATGTTGGGACGTTGTTTACTGTAAATGGTCAAAGGCTCAAGCCTTGCATTGAAAGCTCGGGTGAGACGGATATGGTTCAGGATGGTTTGTTAGTTGAGTCTGTTGACTTAATTGACCCTAAAAATGAAATTGCTTAGTTTAAAATCAGTCGTCTGGCTGAAGACGTAAAACTTAGCTCTTCTTGGGAGGAAACCCATGTTTTTCTTTTTGCTTTGTTTGTTTTACTTTGTTGGTTTGCTTTGTTAATATCATCTTGTAAAAATAATAGTGTTATCTAAGTTGGGGGGTGGTATCATAGTTAGATCTGTGTGTGTTATCTATTAGTCTTGAGCCATAGCGTGCATTCACTAGGGTACTTGGCATATCAGGGAAGATGTCTCCATCAGCCCAGGAAACTAGTTTTACTTAGGAAGTGGAACATAGACTTGGTGTAGATTGAAAGTATTGTCCAGTTGAGCGGCATTGCGGAACCGGAATGAACATTAGTGTGACCGGAGAGACGGAATTGTCTGGTAGTGTAAGTCCAACCTCATGGCGGATGACTTTCTGTGGAACGCATCTAGGGTTACTCAGCCGACTAGAAACTGGTATGTTGCACACTCCCTGAATGTTATCTATGTAAGAGTACTTTTACTAACATGCAAGAAAGAGATATATATTAATATTCATATATGTTACAATATTGGGAAAAGAAGAGAATAATAGTACATCTTGTTTATATACTTTGTGTTGGATGCTTTTGATGTACTGTTTTGCTTTGTTCCTTCTGCTTTTCCATATCTGCAAGTTTCGATTCGAGATGTCTCATAGATTTCTTTAGATCTTTTATTTGAGACCTTTTTGATTGCAAGTCTTTGTGAGACTTTAGATGCAATCTCTTGAAAAGTGCAACCTCCTGTTGCAAGGACCAGACTTCATTTGTTTTGGCCTGAACTTCAGCTGATTTCATTTGTAACCGAACGGCCAAATTCCATACTAGAGTAAAGGTATTATGAATAATAGTGTCATCTGTGATGACTGGTGTTCGAATACTTTCAGGCCTTTCAGAGGAACTAGGATTATTGATGATAGGTTGGGAAGATGAAGTTTGGTTGTGTGTTTGAACTCCAAGCGTGAGGTTCAAATCAAGAGCACAAGGGGGTGAGGGAGCCATTGAGTGAGTTTAGCAAGTGTTTTCTGAAAATGTCAAATATTGATTAAGTCCAGATGCATTCACACTCGCAGGTCTCTTTTATGCAAAACTCTAGTATCTGTCTGTCTCGATTTGATCTCAGCCGTTCATTCAATCTGAGTAATCTCAATCATACAATCGCTCTACGCGATTTCAAAGGCATGCAGAGGTGTCAGAGAAATCTCTTTTTCTCTGTCAAATCTCCTTCTTTGTCAAAAAGGAGTCTGAGATTTTTGGCCGTGGGTTGATTTTTTCAAAGAGAAATAAATTCGCCCCATCAACTGTCAGAGCACAGTCATTTATCGTCTCTGGTTTTCAAAAAGCTCTACAGTACCCACTGTCAAAGCAGAGCGACTTTCGCTGCTCTGAGCCATTTTTTTCAAACTTAATCTTTTCAGTCAGATTTGTTTTGTGTCTGTATTCTAGTGTGCGACGGTGTATATATGTTTTCTGTGTGTTGTAGTTTCTCTTTAAGTTAGATTTCTGTCATTTGTTATATCCATCCCCATCCTCATGTTCTTCATGATTCAGCAGTCTAATGTGCTTCTTTCTCCATCCAAAAAGATGTTCTGTAGTTCCATATTTTGTGAAAATTTTTGGTATTTTCATATCATCCCAGGAGCTTTAATTTCCTTGATCATAGTTCACAAAAGTTGGGTTTTCTTATTTGACATGCCATCAATCTGTGATAAGGCAGTCTCAAAATCGTGATACCCATTTTCATGTCATTCATCTGGGCGATTATCTTTTTACCACAGCTGCCTCTTTCTTCGCATCACTGTGATTGTGGCCCAAAACCAACAACACCAGAACCGGTGCTTCATCATCCTTTTACCACAGTGTTCGTTGGTTCATTTTCTGTGTTTTTCCTTCTTTTGGAAAATTCATAGGCCATCATCATCAGTAGCGATTAATGAAGAGGACAGTAGAGTGCTACAAACCATACACTCAAAATCGCCAAATCCCTTTGTAGGGTATGAATCCTTGCTAAGCTCCTGGTTATGGAAAATTGTCCAAGCACCATTATGTGCTTCAGCTTCACGTAGGGTATCAATCCTTGCTAACATCCTGTTATGTAAGTTCATGATTGCCTTCATTTTTAGGACAATTTTTCCGTATTTACGCACGTATATATTTTTGAGGTTGCTCTTGTTTGGCATTTTGTCAACCAAGATACTGTGATCATGAATTTTCAGAGATCTTCTCCAAGTCTCCATATTCTAAAATATATTCTTTGAGATGCTTCTCTACTGCAACCAATGATAAAATAGTATACTCCAGTCCCACATTTTTAGATACTTCATCATCTGACGACAATGAAGTTCTAAAGACTCCATCATGAAATGAAAGTATGTTAGTCCGACTTGCTGATCTTTCAGTTCAAGTTCTCTGCTGTGGAAATTTTGTACAAAGTTTTGTATTTGTTGATAATATCAGTCATCACCAACGCAAAGGAACGAATTATCCTAGCAACGTGCCATGTAATTGGCGATACCATGTTTGGGTAGTATTTTTTCGAAAATGGTGGGTTGACACCTCTGCTAGAGAATAATAGCTCCCGTTAAAGGGGGGATTCTTCGAGAATCCAGTGTTTAGTGAGGAAGAACCTTGCACGTCACTCTTTGTGATTTTCCAATTTATTTGGAAGTCTTCGATATATAGATCGGGAGCCAAGTCGTGTAGCCTGAGTGTTATCGAAGCTAGACACATATTTATTTTCTGTAAATATTTTGTAAATATTTGTACATAACTTTTATTGTATATATTTGTTCTGTCTTTTGTATAATATTGTGTGTTCTTTTTCCACATTGAGGACAATGTTTGATTTAAGTTGGGGGGAGGATTTAGTTTGGTTTATAAAAAAAAAAATATATATATTAAAATTAAAATTTAAAAAAAATTTTGAAAAAAAAAAAAATTCTCATGAATGTCATAAGTAATTCCATGTTTTATGCATATAATGAAGTCTTTAGTTATGAATATTACTGCTTCAACTTGTAAATTAAGTTTTAGTTTTATTTACTATCTTCTGGATTAACTCATGACTTGTAGTCAGATTTAGAATTCGTCTGCACTATTAGCCATATGAATATGTTTTTAATGATTAGTGAACATTAATTGGAAATCTTGAAGTAAAATAGTGGAGACTTATAGCAATTGTGAGTTGTTGAACCATTCTTTTATTGGAGGGTTATTTTACAATTACTCTTAACAATTTCTTCGAAAGCGCAATATATTCCGTTGAATAGTCTCATTAATCTTTTGTTTTGGTTGAATGATGAGAATAAATAATGTCACATATTTATAAAAAAAATATTCATGGAAAGTGGAAAATTTATACCAGCTTTTGAGAAATGATTGTAGGCCATCTTTGAGATTTGAACTTAAATTCTTTCAATATTACATTACCGCTAGCACCTAATTTGAGCCTTAAAGTTTTCTTTTCTTGCGCAGCCTAGGAAGCTCAGGGTAAAAGTTAGGTAAAAACAGTGTAGTGTATATTGAGTGTTTTCGTCTGGTGTTTTCAATGAGGTAAGTGCCAAGTTTTATAACTAAGCAGGTTAGTTTTTTTTTAATCTGAATAAAAGGGGACAAAGGAGTTCGAGTGCCTTTGTTAAAAAAAAAAAAAAAAAAAAAAAAAAAAAAAGAAAAAAAAACCTTGATAATTTCAATTTAAAAAAAAAAAAAAAAAAATTTAAGTTTGTTAAAAAAA
>NZ_QPKJ02000196.1 GCF_003344625.1 Solirubrobacter deserti
CCGGTCCAGCAGTCGCACATCAGCCGCATGAACGACGCGGTGCGCTACCTCCTGCCGGCGATCCCCGCCGTGCTCTATGGTGGCCTCGGCCGCCACCAGGTCGAACGCCTGTCGGTCATGCGCAAGGCCTGCATGTTCGCGTGGGAGCGCTACGCCAAGGGCCGCACGCTAGTCCAGGACTTCGACGAGTTCTTCCAGGAAGTCTTGTCGCAGTTTGATGTACAGGCCGACGAGTTCTCCGCGCAGCGCGTACAGGACGAGCTGATCGGTCAGATGGCCGAGCTGCTGGGCGTCGATTACGACGTGCTCGCGCTGGACATGACCGAATCCGAGAGCCGCCAGCGCGCTCTGGTCAGCGATCCGACGCCAGCCTCGACACCGCCCGCCTTGCCGGAGCCTGGGGTTATCGCGCGCCCAGCTGCCAACGCCTCGCCGCCCACTACAGGGCCAGCATTGGCAGCGCAGCCTGCAGGCCCTGCGTCTCCCACCTCAACGCGCGAGAGCGACGCAGATGCCAACGAGGCGGGCACGGCCAGTCCGACAGCGGACGACCACCTGCTTCAGAAGCACATCGTCTCACCGGCGCCAACGACCGAACGGCTCCAATCCATCCAGCGCATGGTCGCCGACCAGTTGGGCGATGCGCTGCCGCCCGATTTCTCGGCGAACGTCTTGCAGTCCATCCCCGTGCAGGCCGGCGGGCTCTATCCGATCTCTGATGTCTGGTACATCGACGCGAGCCTGGACACGCCCGAGCGCCTGCGCATCCACATCGCGCAGTTCGCCCGCGAGATCGCGGGCGAG
>NZ_QPKJ02000197.1 GCF_003344625.1 Solirubrobacter deserti
AGACGCGAAAGCACTCGGCGCCGATGAGGTGGTGGTCTCGCGCAATGCCGAGGAGATGGCCGCCCACGCCAAGAGTTTTGACCTGATCGTCAACACCGTGGCCGCTCCCCACAACCTCGATGCCTTCCTGGCGCTGCTCAAGCGCGACGGCACGCTGACCTTGGTGGGCGCGCCGGCCTCGCCGCACCCGTCGCCGGAAGTATTCAACCTGATCTTCAAGCGCCGCTCGCTTGCCGGTTCGATGATCGGCGGTATTCCCGAGACTCAGGAAATGCTGGATTTCTGCGCCGAGCACGGCATCGTCTCCGACATCGAGCTGATCCGTGCAGATCAGATTAACGAGTCCTACGAGCGCATGCTCAAAGGCGATGTGAAGTACCGCTTCGTGATCGACTCTGCCTCACTGGCAAACAGCTGATTGGCCGCGAACCGGCTCAGTGTCTGTCGCGATGGGAGACGTGCCGATGCAGGAGCGGATGCAGCGGGTCTATGGCCCCGACATCAAGGCAGCAGGCGATCGCCTGCTAAAGCGTCCGGGCTGTGGCCCACTCGCTTCGTCGCCAGAGAGATAAGACAGCGTCATCCCCGCGTCCCTCCTACTTCATTACCGGGGTCGCGAAACTAAAGGAGTGAATTGGAATGAACTATACCCATCTTGGCCGCACCGGGCTCAGAGTCAGCCGTATTGCACTGGGCACCATGAACTTCGGCGAGCTCACCGACGAAGCAACCTGCTCCAGCATCATGTATGCTGCGCTAGACGCCGGTATCAACTTGTTCGATACCGCGGATGTCTATGGAGG
>NZ_QPKJ02000198.1 GCF_003344625.1 Solirubrobacter deserti
CATGGAATTTTTGTGTAGATGGTGGCTGCATCGGGAAGGCAAGGGCGAGGGCCTGTGCAGGGTAGGCAAGAAGGACCGAGAGGCTTGGGGGGGCCAAGGGGTTGCTTTCCAGCTCCTACTGGGAGGGGCTTGTTGAAGGAAAGGGTAGGGTGGTAGTAGGAGGGGGTAGGTAAGTAAAGAAGCTACGTGGTTGAGTAAAGGTATTTGTAGCCTTTTTATTAGAAGACGTAGTAGGGTAGGTAGGAAAAGGTTGTACGGGATTGTGTTTTTACGTGAGGTAAAGGTATAAAGGGGGAGGCTATCTTTTTGATTTCTGGGTAGGCGAGGCGGTAGGTAGGCTACTTGGGCTGGGAATGGTTTAGTCTTTAGGGGGGGAGCGAAAATTTCTTTCTTCTTTTTCTTTTCCTTTTTTATTTATTTATTTTTTTTCTTTCTTCTTTTTCTCCTCCCTCTTTCTTCTTCCTACTTTTATCCTCTTTATTACTCTTCCTCCTCCCTTTCCTTTCCTCTCCGTCTTCCTTCGTTTTGGTCCTTTTTTTCTTTTCTCTTCCTTTTTCTTTTTTCTTTTTAGCTTTTAACCTCTTTTTAGGGCTTTCCTCTCTTAATATTTCTTTCCTTATACCTCCAAACCCCCCTCCGTTCCCTTCTTTTGTATTATATCTATACAAGGATAAAAAAGTAATATGATTAATATGTAAATAAAATAAAGAAGGTTCTTATTCTTCTTTTCTTTGTTTTTTTTTTTTTTTTTTTTTTTTTTTTTTTTTTTTTTTTTTTTTTTTTTTTTTTTTTTTTTTTTT
>NZ_QPKJ02000199.1 GCF_003344625.1 Solirubrobacter deserti
TGTCATGTCTAAAATAGAAATTCTTTTATTCGATCTATTACCAATATATTCCTTTGTTCCGCACTTTTTTCTAGTCAATTGAATCCCTTGCATTGTTGTTCATAGTATATTGAAATGAATTGAAATTGATAAGGAGTTAGTCAATGATGCTCGAACATGTACTTGTTTTGAGTGCCTACTTATTTTCTATCGGTATCTATGGATTGATCACCAGCCGAAATATGGTTAGAGCTCTTATGTGTCTTGAGCTTATACTGAATGCGGTTAATATGAATTTCGTAACATTTTCTGATTTTTTTGATAGTCGCCAATTAAAAGGAAATATTTTCTCCATTTTTGTTATAGCCATTGCAGCCGCTGAAGCAGCTATTGGACCAGCTATTGTTTCGTCAATTTATCGTAACAGAAAATCAATTCGTATCAACCAATCGAATTTGTTGAATAAGTAGTATCAATGATACGTAGTGTTAAGAAATTCGAATTAGCATGTATTATACATAATGTATGATCATGTTTACGAAAATATAAGAAATCAAAGTATCTTAGCTCTCTTACATGACTCGATCCGGAAGTAGATTGATTAGAACAATTCTGGTAAATCTAAATCATTGATTCATCTGGTATCTAAATATATGATTCATTATATTATATATTATTCATTATATTATATATTATTCATTTAAAAATAAAAATTTTACTAGATCGAAAATTTCTGATTAAAAAAAAATTATAGATCCAATGTCACATTCAGTAAAGATTTATGATACGTGTATAGGGTGTACTCAATGTGTCCGAGCC
>NZ_QPKJ02000200.1 GCF_003344625.1 Solirubrobacter deserti
AACGAACATTTCCATTCTTCTGCATCAAGTGGATCTGTAGTACCTTCAAATACTGGAGGGTGTTGTTTCCTGAACCGTTCATATAATGGTTCAAGAGAGTGAAATGCAGCTGGGGCTTGTGGTGGAGGTGGTGGTGGTGGAGGATGTGCATTAGGCGGAATCTGTCTTTCCTCTTGCTGTTGTAACAGCCTCTCAACTTGTTCTGCCTGCCTACGTACAATCTCACGGAGTTCTGCTAACTCCTGTGTATGTCTCTCAGGAGTAGAGCCCTCAGTAGCTCTAGATGTTTGACCTCGAGTAGCAGTCATTTCTATGCTCCTTATCCTAGTAAAGGTTAGCCAATAATAAACATGAAGCATGCAACAAATATAAATTAATGCACACAAAATACTTACTTGTGAGCCGAGTGATTCCCTTCCTCGACATGTACATATGGACGGTCTACAGAAACGATTTAAACCTCCGCTCTGATACCAACTTGTAACGCCCTCACTTATCCACACACTACTAGTGAAAATTTATTAACTTTCTATTTACAGGGCGTTACGTTTGAAAGATAATCCTATATTCGTTTTTCCAAAAATACGGGCCAATTTAAACTTTTTATCTTCTTTAAAACTCTATGGATAGCTGACTTTACTTAGAACATAGTGTGGGTCAGTATATACATATATTACAAAACGAAAGGTATTACTAGGTTCCGAAAGAAATGAACTAAAAACAACTTCGTTGAGAGACTGCATAACATCCCAAAATACACAAACTAGGCCCCCTCCCACATGTGGTCAAAATATCCA
>NZ_QPKJ02000201.1 GCF_003344625.1 Solirubrobacter deserti
CGTCCGCCTCGAATTCAGCGTGGACTATGCGTTCACCGACATTGCGGCGCATCGTTTCGATGCCGGCGTGCGCATCGGGGATCGCGTGGACAAGGACATGATCGCGGTGCGCATCGCCTCCGACCTGCGCATGGCCGTGGCGGCGTCGCCGGAGTACCTGACCGGCAGGCCGCATCCCCGCACGCCCCATGAGCTGACCGAACACCGCTGCATCAACCTGCGCCTGCCCACGCATGGCGGCCTGTACGCCTGGGACTTCGAGAAGGATGGCGAGGCGGTCAACGTGCGTGTGGGCGGCCAGACAACCTTCAACAACACCTTCCTGATGCTCCAGGCGGCGCTGGACGGGATGGGCCTCGCCTTCGTGCCGCTGGACACCATGCAGGCCCATATCGAAGCGGGCCGGTTGGTGCCAGTGCTGCAGGACTGGTGGCCGACCTTCCCGGGCTACCACCTGTACTACGCCAACCGCCGGCAGATCGCGCCAGCGCTGGCCCTGGTGATCGAGGCGTTGCGGTGGCGGTGAAACGACGCCCTGGACGCGGGCAAAGAAAAGCCCCTCGGATGAGGGGCTGAAGGTCAAGCGTCGTACACGAAGCAGTGCGTGCGCTGCCGCGGGAAGAAGACATGCTTCCAAGAATCGCCGCTGCCGTTGCCACCATCGAACACGACCATTTCGTAGCGGTCGATGTCCGTTTCCACCAGTTCGTCCGTGGCGATATGGCACATGTGCAGCGCGCCCTTGCTGCGCTCGAATACCAGGGTCTGGCCGCTGGCGTCGTCCTGGATCATGGC
>NZ_QPKJ02000202.1 GCF_003344625.1 Solirubrobacter deserti
TATAAAAATCATTTATTTATGGAATTTAACTATTTTCCAAAGACTCGCCCATTTGGAAGATAGTTAATTTTCCATCCACATGTATTTTTCTGTAAAATAATCCATTTAAGGATAATTATTTAATTTTTGTAGAATTTATCAAACAACAACTTTTGCATACTTACATCTCCTTCGTTCCTCATCCGATTTGGACGATTCAAGATGCTACAGAATCTGTGTAATACAGGCTTTCAAAATATAATGGTGGTGTATAACACCTCCCATCCAAACATATGTAAAAATAATGCCAAAGTATGGTAATTAATAAAATTCCATATTTTTCGGCAACTTCAATTCTCAATTACTCTCACAATTCACATCCAATTGACTTGATTCAAAGTTCTAAATTCATATAAAATCAATTTACACCATATATGTAAAAATTATAATTTTTCGATAAATTCCGAAAATACCCCTTTGTGTCTATTTTCATGGGACTTTCTCTCTCTAGAAATTCTCCTTCACCCATAGGTATTTTTCCAAAATTCTTGTCTCCAAAAATCCATACATTCAATCTTTACAACATACTTAAATTTCAGAATTTTCGGACATATACACAATATAATTTAAAATAAACAACTTTGGAGCAATTTAAGCTCAAATAGATATAATACTCATCCAAAAACAGTATTTAGTATTTTGGCCGTATCTCTTAGCTCACTTATCCAAATTTAATGATCTTTAGTGTTCTGGAAAGAAGACTCAAAGATCTACAATTTCATGTTTCACAAACTTGTCCCAATTCCAACGTTTTC
>NZ_QPKJ02000203.1 GCF_003344625.1 Solirubrobacter deserti
GTTAGTCTAAAAACCTAAAATACTAATGCATGCTTGCTGGAAATTCTGGAAAATAAATAAAAATGCAATAAACAAATATGAATGATGCATGGAAAATGTCCTAAATGCAATCTAAATTAACTAAATGAACCTAGGCATGTTTCTAAGTTAGTTTGAGCCTAAAAAATGACATTTAATGCACTTTAAAGGCATTTTCAACTCATGGACAGAATTGAATATACCTTTTAAAGTGCTTTAAAAGTCATAAAAATAACAAATGAAAAGGTTAAAAATGCCCTAACATGCAACCTAATATGCATACCAAACTATCATCAAAATATAGCATCATAATCATATCTCACACAATTGATTTATTCACAAGGGAAGGGACTTACCTTTGCATGCTCCCTCGAACACAATTCATATATATCAACCAAGCATTCCAAGTGATAAAACAACTATAACAAGAACAATATTAATGCTACTCTTGAATAAACTAATACTAAAGCTACACTTGAATAAACTAGAAGCCTAGAGATTTAAGCATACAATCCTATGTACTAATCTTATCATGCACACTAAAATAAGTCCTAAACATGAACACTTAATTTTCTAACACTTATTCCTAACATAATAAAAAATAATAAAAAAAAATAAAAAATAAAAAGAGAAGAAACATGCACTAATTCCCTATCATGCATACAAATAATCCTATTATACACACTAACCAATTAATCCTACCATGCATATAACAAATTAATACCTACCATGCATACTAACAATAGATACCTACTCCTAGTCTAGCATGATTTTAA
>NZ_QPKJ02000204.1 GCF_003344625.1 Solirubrobacter deserti
TGCTTGAAAGAGGGATGTCCGCGCTCGAGCAAAGACGGCGATCTGCAACGGTGCGCTTAGTCGCTATGACTAGGGGCTGTGACGCTTCAGCCGGTGCGGCGTGTGTCACGCCGCACCCGCAATGGCTTATTGTGAGTCCGTGCTTGGATCTTCGGGGCGGTCCCCCTCGTGTGAAACGAGCGCGCGGCCACTCAGCTTGCGCATGGCGACGTAGAAGACTGGTGTCAGCAGGAGACCGAAAACGGTTGTTCCCAGCATGCCTGCAAACACCGTTATACCCATCACTGACCGTACTTCAGCACCGGCGCCGGTCGAAACGACAAGCGGAATCGTGCCCGCAATGAACGCGATCGAGGTCATGACGATGGGGCGCAGCCGCAATCGACACGCTTCAAGCGCTGCCTCAACCACGCCCTTCCCGTGCAGCTCAAGTTCTCGCGCGAACTCCACGATCAAAATGGCGTTCTTGCAGGCGAGCCCCATGAGAACCACGAGACCGACCTGTACGAAAATGCCATTGTCGCCACCTGTGATCCATACGCCAACGAGCGCTGAAAGCATGCACAGAGGTACGATGAGAACCACTGCCAGCGGTAGTGTCCAGCTTTCGTAAAGCGCAGCCAGTACGAGGAAGACGAGCATTACGGCCACAGGGAAGATGATGATCGCAGAGTTGCTCTGTGTCGCTTGCTGATAGCTCATCTCGGCCCACTCAAAACTCATGCCGGCAGGAAGCACCCGAGCGGCCAAGTCGGTCAGTACTTCCATCGTCTGTGCGGACGAGAAGAAGG
>NZ_QPKJ02000205.1 GCF_003344625.1 Solirubrobacter deserti
GCAGTTCGATTGCCAGGATCAGTTCGCCGTGCTCCAGGTTGTTGTCTCGCTGTGGCGTGTCGCCGGGCAGCCGGTGGAACTCGGCGACAGGGATCAGGCGCTCGCGGCCATCCGGTGCGCGCACGCGCACGCTGGCCCCCAGCGCGTACAAGGCATTGGCCATGTCGCCGGGATAGGTTGCGACACAGGACTCGCTCCACCCGAGAATGGCGTGCATCCTGTTCAGGCCTTCGCGGGCACCGCAGCCGGTGCCGGCCTCGCGCTTGTTGCACGGTGTGGCCGTATCGTAGAAGTAGTTGCAGCGCGTGCGCTGAAGCAGATTGCCGCCATTGGTCGCCATGTTGCGAAGCTGCCCGGAGGCGCCGGCAACGATAGCCTGGGTCAGCAGCGGGTAGTTGTCGCGGATCAGCGGATGGTTCGCTGTCTCGGTATTGGTTGCTAGAGCTCCGATGGACAGGCCGGCGCGCGAACGCTGGATCTCCCGTAGCGGCACGTTGCGGATGTCCACCACGCGGCTCGGGCGCTCGATGTCCTCCTTCATCAGGTCCACCAGGTTGGTGCCCCCGGCCAGGAACTTGGCATCGGCCACTGACGCTACGGCGGCGGTGCTGCTGGCGGCATCGGCGGCACGCACGTACTCAAACGGTCTCATGGCCGTCCTCCTTGCGCACGGATGCAAGCTGCGTCTCGGTCGCAAACCCCCAGGTTTGCGCAGTCTGGCGGCCCGAGTGAGCCTCCTGCACCGCGGCGACGATGCCTGGATAGGCGCCGCAGCGCCAGATATGGCCCC
>NZ_QPKJ02000206.1 GCF_003344625.1 Solirubrobacter deserti
ACGGTTCCCCTACATACATGGGCGCCCATAAGTCTACTGAGGTTAACGGTCACCGTACATGGGCACAAGTGACGTGGGCAGGCGCCTCGTGCTAGCAATGTACCTAGCACGTGCCAAGCCTACGGAGGTTAACGGTTCCCATACTTGCGCACGAGTGATGTGGTCGGGTGCCCCGTGCTACCCACCTTGCTAGCACGCGCCAAATCTACCGAGGTTAATGGTTACGGTAAATCGTTTGCCACTTTGATACGACGGGCAATGCAACAACTAAATGGCTCAAACGACGGAGCAATGCGTATAAAATACCTACAATGGTGTGCACAACTAAAACCGAGACCAACGAACTCGTCCTAAGAATCCACCTAACGACCGACTACACAGACATGAACAATATGCCTACCCTTTCGAATTAACTCGAACAAAAGTCATAAAGCACGACTAAAAAGAAAAGAGAGAAAAATACGAAACGATCATTTGAACCACTTTTTAATGAAACATTCAAGACGGAAGGCCAAAAAATACGTGTACGAGAAGACATAGTAGTGCCACGCGCGACCAGGCACGGGGCGGCGCGCTGGCTTTTCCTGTGCCACGGCCCCAGCGCCCTACGCGCGCGGACGGGTCCATGCGCGCGCGCTGTCGTGGCCATGCGCGCGCGGACGGGGCCATGCGCGCGCGGGTCTGCACAGCGCGCGCGCGGACGGGTCCATGCGCGCGCGGGTCTGCACAGCGCGCGCGCGGACGGGTCCATGCGCGCGCTGGTCTGCACAGCGCGCGCGCGGACGTC
>NZ_QPKJ02000207.1 GCF_003344625.1 Solirubrobacter deserti
TATTATTCCATCTAACGTATTCCCCCCTGGATCCAGGAATAGCGACATGAACTAAATGTCATTATTCCATCTAACGTATTCCCCCCTGGATCCAGGAATAGCGACATGAACTAAATGTCCTGTCCAAGCCAAGGAACTTACACCGAATAGTCCTGACAAATGATGATTGAGACGAGATTCGGCATTTTTAAACCATGAAACGCTGGGTTTCCATTTCGGTTGTAGGTGTAACCAACCCGCTATTAAAGATATGCCTGAAAGAAATAATAGAAAAAGAGCTCCATTATAAAGATCTCCATTAGTACGTAAACCGATTGTATACCACCACTGATAAACACCAGAATAGGCGATATTCACTGGGCCAAGAGCACCCCCCCGAGTAAAAGCTTCCACGGCCGGTTGGCCAAAATGAGGATCCCAAATTGCATGAGCAATAGGTCTTACATGTAAAGGATCCTGTACCCATGCCTCAAAGTTTCCTTGCCAAGCTACATGAAACAGATTTCCCGAAGTCCACAAAAAAATTATTGCTAATTGCCCAAAATGAGAGGCAAAAATATTCTGATAAAGACGTTCTTCAGTAATATCATCATGACTCTCGAAGTCGTGTGCAGTAGCAATACCAAACCAAATACGACGAGCAGTGGGGTCCTGAGCTAAGCCTTGGCTAAACCTTGGAAATCGTAATGCCATAATGCCTTTCAAATCCTCCCAGCCATTATCCTACTGCAATAATTCTTGCTAAGAAGAATGCCCATGTTGTGGCAATTCCACCCAGAAGATAAT
>NZ_QPKJ02000208.1 GCF_003344625.1 Solirubrobacter deserti
GCTTCGGTGAGCAGCCAGATGCCGATCACGAGCAGCACGGCACCGATCGCGACGGTGAGGCCAAACTGGCCCCAGGTCTTGCGGCCGGTGTGGATTTCCGCGTAGGTGCCGTAGGCGTGGTAGCAGACGCCGATGAACATCGACGCCACGACCAGGAGGGCCACGAGCATGATGATGTCGTAGCCGTAGTGCCTGACCGTTTCCATGATGCCGTTGCCGGTGCCGCGGGTCGGGTTCTCCAACTGCGGCAAGCCTTGCGCGAACGACAGCGCGGGCAGCGCGGCGGTGCCCAGTGCCACAGCGGCGCGCTGGGCAAGGCGGGAATGGAGGATGCGGTTTTGCATGGTCGTGCCTTTCAGGTCAGGAGAGGAGGAAGAAGCTCAGGACGAGGTACATCGCGACGAAGCGGATGCAGACGCCGAGGAACTGGCGTTGGTTGAGGCGGCTCTCGGACCACCCCACGTAGGCCGTTCGGATGGCCCAGACGCCCCACACGAGCAGGACCGCGAACACGACGCCGACCAAGACGATCGCCATCGCCGAAGGCGCGATGCCGCTGTTGGCTTGAAAAGCCGAGACCTGGGCTCCGTTCATTGCTTCCCCTCGGCAGTCGTCGTCGGCGATGGCGAAGTGGCCCGCTCGGTGCGGTAGTCGCCGGCCAGTTCGGAGGGGTCGCGCGGCTGGGCGCGTGACGGAGTGAGATGGGCCTGGATGCCGGCGCGCACGCGCGCCAGGTCAGCCAGCAGCCGCGGGTAATCGAAGTGGTAGCGCTCGCTCGGCTGGAT
>NZ_QPKJ02000209.1 GCF_003344625.1 Solirubrobacter deserti
ATTTATAATCATGGGTGGCAAGATCGCCCTACTTTTGATTGGAGCAATGGTTATGAGGTTAATCCTCAAGAGCCACAGGGTTACTATTCCTCTCTTGACCAACCTAATTATGAGTATGATGGTCAATCCTCCCATTTTGATGGTCAAGGATATCAAGGGTTTGACTCAAACCCAAACCATGGTTATGCCCCACCACCCTTTCCAATGGGTCAACCATTTTGCCAAACACCTCAAGAACCACCTCAAATAAGCTTGGATGACATTTTGCAACAATTATTTGAAAATGCAAAGGCTAATGCCCAAGCTATTGATGAAATTAGAAATGAACTTACCGAGTTGACTAATTTAGTGGTTGTGCTTCAACAAGAGGATAACTTTCCTTCACAACCCGAAACAATTTTTCAAGGTCAACAAAGTGAGGAAGTTTTTAATGACATTAATAATCATCAAGAGCAAGTCAAGGCAATCCCCACACTAAGGAGTGAAAAGTTTGAAAATTTTTCTTTGAAAGACTCTCCTAATGAGTCAAATGTGAATCCTAGTGATGGTGATATGCCTCATGACTCAAACCTTAATTCTGCTATTTTGGAGGTGAATGTTGTGTTGGAAGAGAAAGAGTGGGTGCCACCTAGGTTTGAGGAGTCAACCCCTCCCTCTTTTAAAGAGGAGTTTTTGTCCCTAACATCCAAACCACCTGAGCTTGAAGAGATCCAAATGACCTACATTTTAAAATTTGCTCCATCAAGCAAAAATGAAATTTTTCAAAGAAGTAGAAAGGG
>NZ_QPKJ02000210.1 GCF_003344625.1 Solirubrobacter deserti
TATAAGTGGTGTTATAGGGTTAGGTCATAAAACCTAGCATCTCTTTTTGGAGAGCCTCCACCCTAGTTGCCGCCACTCCCTCTCTCTCTTCCTCTCTAGCTTGTTTCTTCACAAGGGTTGTGAAGAACAAGATCATCTCGAAGTCTTGAGCCGTGTGGATTTCCATTGGAGGCTTCCATAGTTTTGGAGCTCGAAGAACGCGAGGGATTTCTACAGTGGAGCATCTACAAACCAAGAAACAAGTAAGTAATTTAATTAATGTTGATTAATTTAATTATTGATTCGTCTCATCTTTGATCAAAGTTCGATTCTTGAAGAATGCACGGGAAAAATTTTAAATTTCGCCCTTCCGCTGCGATCCCTTGATGCATTCTTTCAGTGGTATCAGAGCCATCTTTGATCATGGATTCGAATCGTGAATGGCTTGGTATGGCATTAATTAAAATCAATTTTTATTAAATTTGGATTTAGAGAAATCCTCATTGAGAATTTCGGCCCTAGGGTTTTTGAACCCTACATTGTTTTGTTTTGTTTTATCTTGTTTGATTATTGTATGATAAGTTGTTATCTTCAATATATGTTCATATGGCTGCATATAGAATTAAATATAACACATGAATTTCGGCCATTGATGGGTTGAGAACCCTTGCAATTTTCGGCCATGAGGTTTTCAAGCCTCTTTGTGTTTTGTTTTAATTCCTTGTAACTAGGGTTTTTACAAATCTTAGTAATGTATTTTGTGGGGCTGTCATGGAAGTTTTGAGGGGCAGCCA
>NZ_QPKJ02000211.1 GCF_003344625.1 Solirubrobacter deserti
TGACAGAAGCTCACACTCCTCCTTACTCTGTGCATCCCGGTACTACAAAGATGTATAGGGATTTAAAAAGGCATTATTGGTGGCCAGGTATGAAGAAGGATGTGATTGAGTTTGTAGAGCAATGTCTCACATGTCAGCAAGTTAAAGCTGAACATCAAAGGCCTGCTGGTACATTGAAGCCTATACATGTGCCACAATGGAAATGGGAAGAGATTGCTATGGATTTGGTGGTTGGACTTCCTAAGACAAATAAAGGCCATGATGCTATTTGGGTGATTGTGGATAGATATACTAAATCAGCTCATTTCCTTCCAGTTAGAATAACCTATAACTTGGACCAGTTTGCTCGGTTGTACGTTCAAGAGATTATCAGACTACATGGTGTTCCAAAGGTTATCATTTCTGACCGAGATTCTAGATTTACTTCGAAATTTTGGAAGAGCGTTCAAGAGGCTATGGGTACAAAACTGGCATTCAGTACAGCTTTTCATCCTCAAACAGATGGACAATCAGAGAGAACCATACAGACTCTTGAGGATATGCTTAGAGCTTGTGTGTTAGATTTTCATGGGTCTTGGAGCAAGTACTTGCCACTGATAGAATTTGCCTACAACAATAGTTATCAAGCTTCAATTGAAATGCCTCCATATGAAGCACTGTATGGAAGAAAATGTAGATCTCCAATTCATTGGGATGAGATGGAAGAAAGGAAATTTCTTGGTCCAGAATTGGTAAGAGAAACAGCTGAAGCAGTAGAAAAGATTCGTAAAAG
>NZ_QPKJ02000212.1 GCF_003344625.1 Solirubrobacter deserti
GAAGGTCCCCCATTGAGTGATGAAGGAAGTTTTCTCCATATCTGAAGGAGCCATCTTTATCTGATTGTAACCAGAGAACCCGTCCATAAAAGATAAGAGAGCATGACCGGCGGTACTATCTACCAAGATATCTATGTGTGGCAATGGGAAATCATCTTTAGGGCACGCCTTGTTCAAATCCCGGAAGTCTACGCACATCCTCACTTTCCCATCTTTCTTAGGCACTGGCACAATGTTGGCTAACCATTCGGGGTATTCTACTACTTGGAGAAACCCAGCGTTCATTTGTTTCACCACCTCATCCTTGATTTTCAATGCCCATTCTGGCTTCATTCTTCTTAACTTCTGCTTAACAGGCTTAACTTCGGGATTAGTGGGGATAAAATGCTGCACTATGTCGGTGTCGATCCCAGGCATATCCTTGTACGACCACGCGAATACTTCTATATTCTCCCTCAACAACCCTACCAACTTTTCTTGTTCTTGTGGTGACAAAGTTGCCCCAATGTTAATTATCTTAGGCGATTCATCGGATCCTAAATTAATTGATATTAACTCATCCATATTAGGTCGAGCGTGTTCCATTTCCCTTCGTTGTTCAAACTCAGGTGGAACACCCTCTCTAGGATCTATACTCACGCCACACACATCCATAGAAGAAAGAAGAGAGACACTGCAAACGACAAGAATGAAAGAAAAATGAATACTTTATTAATGATGGAAAAGAGAATGAAACATAAGTTGTCATCCACCTCCTAGAAACGGAGGGG
>NZ_QPKJ02000213.1 GCF_003344625.1 Solirubrobacter deserti
AATCCATCTTTATTTATATCTCAAAAACGATATACAAATTCCTAATCGATTATCATAGACTCTCATGATTCAATATATTTTTTTAATATATTATTCATTAAATACATGCTTAAATACATGTATATTATTTCATAATCGTTTCCTTCGCGAGGAGCTGGATGAGAAGAAACTCTCACGTCCGGTTCTGTAATAGAGATGGAATTAATAAAAAACCCTCAACTATAACCCCAAAAGAACCCGATTCCGTAAACACCATAGAGGAAGAATGAAAGGAATATCTTATCGAGGTAATAGTATTTGCTTCGGTAGATATGCCCTTCAAGCACTTGAACCTACTTGGATCACATCTAGACAAATAGAAGCGGGGCGACGAGCAATGACACGAAACGCACGCCGCGGCGGAAAAATATGGGTACGTATATTTCCAGACAAACCAGTTACAGTAAGACCTACAGAAACACGTATGGGTTCGGGAAAAGGATCTCCCGAATATTGGGTAGCTGTCGTTAAACCAGGTAGAATACTTTATGAAATGAGTGGGGTAACCGAAAATATAGCCAGAAAGGCTATTTCAATAGCGGCATCAAAAATGCCTATACGAACTCAATTCATTATTTCAGGATAGAGAACCAAAAGAAAGATGTTTTTTGGATGAAAAAAAAAAAAAAGAATGATTAATGATTGCCGGTTTCTTTTTTTTTTACTTTTTACTTCGCCCTTTGCTTTGCATTGAAAAAAACAGATAAAAAATGATATGATTCAACCTCA
>NZ_QPKJ02000214.1 GCF_003344625.1 Solirubrobacter deserti
ACTGCCGCATTAATATCTCGATCGTGATGAGTACCACATTTAGGACAAGTCCATTCTCTAATTTCAAGTGGTTTCTTCCCACTATGGTAACCACACGTGCTACAGATCTGACTGGTGTAATTAGGATTAACAGTAATTAACTGTTTACCGTACCAATCACACTTGTATTCCAGCATGGTTCTAAATTGGTACCAACTGGCATTCGCAATAGCTTTAGCTAAATGGTGATTCTTTTGTAGATTCTTGGCTTTCAAATCTTCAATGACAATCACATCGTATTTTTTAACTAAGGCTGTTGTTAGTTTGTGTAAGTAATCTTGACGTTGGTTCGCTATCCGTTGTTGGTAGCGAGCCTTTTGTTTTTGAGCCCGTTGCCAATTCTGATAATCATTGAGAGCCATTTTTACGTCTTTATGATTATGGTTCCATTGGCGAACAGCTACGGTTGCTTGATATTTTCGGCGACTATACTTGCTTTGCCACTTTGTGGCTTGCTTTTCCAACCACTTAGCATTGAAAGTACCAAACTTTTCACCGTCAGAACTAATCGCTAAGTCAGCGATCCCAACATCCAGGCCAACGGTCTTGCCTGTTTTTGGCAATGCTTCTGGAGCAACAGTCTCGACCTGCAAAGATAAGTAGTAGCGACCAGTTGGACCATAGCTGACGGTATAACGCTTAATTTTGCCATTTACAGCTTGAGAGGTCTTACTAGTTCGAATGCTTCCTAACTTAGGTAGCTTCATTCTTCTCTTGGCAATCACTGT
>NZ_QPKJ02000215.1 GCF_003344625.1 Solirubrobacter deserti
ACACCCGCGCTGCGGTCGAGGCGGCCACCGAGCAGACATTTGACTTGCTGCCTAGCGTAGCGCCATAGCGTCTTGGCCTATCACCACCAAGCAGCTCGTTATGGTTCCGTAGGGTCAGAAATCCATGTATGACAAGGGGAGCCCGCTGAACCGCGGTAGGAATTTCCACTTAAACCCGATGCGACAGCGCGTTATTAAAACTTTATAGAGAAATCTGTGTTGACGCATAACTGCCAAAGAACCACATAGTTTGATTACATCGTGGTCATCTTTTAAAAATCTACTCGTCGAGCGTCGCTCGGGTATTGGGATGCCCCTGCAACCTGGGCGGGATATTCGCTTCCGTAGGGACAATAGGTGTTGCAGATCCTTAGTTCTTCTGTCAGTTGAGGATTGCTGACGTGGTTGGTCGCGCTGCTTCAAGCGCGATAGGTAGCTTCGCACTGAACCTACTTTGTTTCGCCGCGAACGCTCCCTCTTATGTGGGCGGCCTTTCACTGCGATTGGTAATAACGAGAAAACATTGCTGCGGATCGCATGTGCTAATTCCGCTGTAGCGTATTCGACGATCGTCACTTCGTGTACTCGAACTGCGGTTCGGCTCTTGGGCTCATGTGATAGGCATTGCTGCCGCATTATGCAAGGAAGGACTCCGGCCCGTGAAATGCAACTACGCATATCGCTATCGTGCCTCCAGCCCTCACCACGGCCAGAAAATTTAATGAGCCCTTGCGGAAAATTTAATACCACTCTTCATCTGCATGGGC
>NZ_QPKJ02000216.1 GCF_003344625.1 Solirubrobacter deserti
GAGAAATCATTCATGAATATCTCCATAATCTTCTCTATCATATCACTAAAGATGCCCATCATGCACCGTTGAAAGGCTCCCGGCGCATTACATAATCCAAAGGGCATCTTCCTAAAGGCAAAAGTGCCAAAAGGACAAGTGAAGGTGGTTTTCTCCTGATCTTCTAATGCTATTTCAATTTGATTGTACCCGGAGTAACCGTCAAGAAAACAGTAAAACTCATGCCCTGCAACTCTTTCCAACATTTGGTCTACAAAAGGTAGGGGGAAATGATCTTTCCTAGTGCCAGCATTAAGTTTCCTATAATCTATGCACACCCTCCAACCCGTAGTAACCCTAGTCGGTATGAGCTCATTGTGTTCATTAGCCACCACAGTGACCCCGGACTTCTTTGGAACAACTTGGGTAGGACTCACCCATTTGCTATCCGCAATAGGGTAGATGACACCTACATCTAGAAGTTTCAAAACCTCTTTCTTGACAACCTCTTTCATAACAGGATTCAATCTACGTTGTGGTTGCCTAGACGGTTTGACATCCTCCTCCAAGTGGATCCTATGAGTGCAAATCAAAGGGCTAATTCCCTTAATGTCCGCAATGGTCCAACCTATGGCGGTTTGATGGGCCTTCAAAATTTCTAAGAGTTTTGTTTCTTGGTCAAGATTTAGGGAAGAAGATATGATCACAGGGAAAGTTTCTTCACTTCCTAGAAAAGAGTATTTGAGATGGGGAGGTAGAGGTTTCAATTCAAGCTTTGGTGGT
>NZ_QPKJ02000217.1 GCF_003344625.1 Solirubrobacter deserti
GCATCCCCCATTGGTTCTATTCCCGATTCATAACTAGAAAGTTTTTCGGGTCCCTTCCTAATCGGGGCTAAAACTCCGGAAATCAGAAATGCCAAAATAGGAATAACACTTGATATTATCAGAAATGCCCAGAAAATATCATATTCGTAAAGCAGAAACATAAACGTACTCCCGTTAATGTAATGTGGAAAATATACCGGATTAGTCAATCAAAATTCGACTTAATTTTCAAGTGAGTCATCTCTAACTCTTTATTCAAAATAAAGATTCATTTGGATCGAACCACTTAATTTCGTTTGTTTATTGAGGTATATATCTTGTTTCAAGTAGAATTTCATTTCTATTCTCTTTATCCATTTACTTTCGATTTTTTTTTTCTTTCAATATAAATAGAATCAATCTAAGATCTAAGTATATATGCCCTTTATACAAATTCGCTGCCTTTCAGATTATCGCTAAAGAATTAAAGAAAAAAGGGTTTACAAATTCATTTTTTTTTTTTTCGAATTTTTATCTTATTTAGAATTGTAAATATTACAATTATTATATTTAATAATTATTAATATGAAATTTAATCCAATTTTTTAATAATATTTTTTTTATAGGGCTATACGGACTCGAACCGTAGACCTTCTCGATAAAACAGACCTAACTTTTTATTATCAAAATGATTTGAACTGTTTCAAAGACCCAACATGCATTTTTTTGCATTGGGCTCTTTCGTTAACCGATATAAATATCGGTTAGTCTACCATATTTTT
>NZ_QPKJ02000218.1 GCF_003344625.1 Solirubrobacter deserti
CAAAGATCCAATTGATCACCACGTCGGTATTGTAAATATGCAGTTACGAATAATCCAGCCAAAGTAATTGGAATTAGTCCTAAGACAATTCCAAATAGAAAAACTTCAATCATTTCAATTTCTTTGAAAAGGGAAAAGGAGAGGTAATATCTATCCTTAAATATTAATCAGTATTACCCATGAATCTCAATGGCCAAGAATTGAAAATTGACGCGGTCAAAGAACTATAGAATATATGAAATACCACAGAAGGGTTTTTTATGAATTGTTCGTTCAATTAATTTCAAATAAGCCCTATCTTGTTCAGACCGATAAATAGAGCTGAGGTTATAGTCAAAGCTGCTAGTAGAAAACCGAAATAACTAGTTATAGTAGGCATAAAGAGACTAAATGAAATATGTTCTTTTTATACATATGTTTATAAAGCACTTCCCTAAATTTCCATTTTTAAAAGAAAAGATACGAAGATAAAGAAAAATCCCAATTGAAAATTTTTGATTCATCAATTATTTTATTATAATTATAAACATTATTCTAATTATAGACAGCGGTCCTAACAAAAATAGACGGAGACGGGGAATATATCAATTCATCATTTGTGACATCTACCCATCTCGAAATTTCGAATCAACAGATTCATTGAGCAACTCTGGAGTTGAGTAAACTAATAAGCAATATCGAATATATATTTAGTATATATAGAATATTATTAATAAATTTGAAATAATTATAAAAAATTATAAAACAAAGTAAAAATAGT
>NZ_QPKJ02000219.1 GCF_003344625.1 Solirubrobacter deserti
AATTTGATTAATTCAACTTCTAAGAATTTGGAACAATTAGAAAATTACAAAAATGAAACCATTCATTTTGAACAACAAAGAGCGATTAACCAAGTTCGACAACAGGTTTTCCAACAAGCCTTACAAGGAGCTCTAGGAACTCTGAATAGTTGTTTGAACAACGAGTTACATTTACGTACCATCAGTACTAATATTGGCATGTTTGGAATGATGAAAGAAATAACGGATTAGTCCTTCTACTGTAAGGATTATTTTTTTTTTTTTTTGTTTGAAATAAAAAAAAAAAAAGAATTAAGAAATATTCATGGTAACCATTCGAGCCGATGAAATTAGTAATATTATCCGCGAACGTATTGAACAATATAATAGAGAAGTAAAGATTTTAAATACCGGTACCGTACTTCAAGTAGGCGACGGCATTGCTCGTATTTATGGTCTTGATGAAGTAATGGCAGGTGAATTAGTAGAATTTGAAGAGGGTACCATAGGCATTGCTCTGAATTTGGAATCAAATAACGTCGGTGTTGTATTAATGGGTGACGGTTTGCTGATACAAGAGGGGAGTTCTGTAAAAGCAACAGGACGAATTGCTCAGATACCAGTAAGTGAGGCTTTTTTGGGTCGTGTTATAAATGCCCTGGCTAAACCTATTGATGGTCGAGGTGAAATTTCAGCTTCTGAATCTCGTTTAATTGAATCTCCTGCTCCGGGTATTATTTCGAGACGTTCCGTATATGAGCCTCTTCAAACAGGACTTA
>NZ_QPKJ02000220.1 GCF_003344625.1 Solirubrobacter deserti
AGCCTGCCAAGGGAACCATGTCAGTAAAACACCGGAAATAATCGGACCGACTGCCAAGGCTGAGCCCATGACCAATCCCGCCGTGCCCATCACCCGACCACGCTCACTATGCGGCGTAATCGTCAGCAACACGGTCTGGAAACTCGGGAAAATAATCCCGACCGCAATCGCTTCAAGCAACCGGCCAATCATGAGCACGGTAAAACTCGGTGCCCAGATACATAAGCCTGTCCCAATGGCAAAAATGAGTTCAATCGCTTGGAAAAGCCGTTGGAAAGGAACATTATGCAACAGCCATGGACTAACCGGAATCATCAAGGTCATCACCAACATAAAGCCGGTTGTCAGCCAAGCAACTGTATCCGCTCCTAAACCAAAAGCTTTCATAAAAGCAGGATAAGCGGTGCTTAAAGAAGACTGCGAAATTGACATCGAAAAGGTACCTGCCAGTAACGTGGCGACAAAAGCCCCGCGATGTTTGATCGTTGGAGAGTGCATATTAAAATCATCTTTTTCTATATTAGTATTGTGGGACGTTTACATTTTCATTCCCATTTTTTCATAAGACTGCATACCGCCCATCCAAATCTCAGATGGTTTGACGCCACGTTCTTTAGCCAAGGCCATCATTAACGTATCCATATCCATCAATTTATATTCTTGCTTTGGCTTGGCTGGATCGAAAGTTTCAATCTGTGCCATCATGCCGCCATCTTCGTGCTCAATGATATGACAGTGATACATATAAACCCCTG
>NZ_QPKJ02000022.1 GCF_003344625.1 Solirubrobacter deserti
TCCAAATGGGCGAGTCTTTGGAAAATAGTTAAATTCCATAAATAAATGATTTTTATAAAAATCATGATGATTAGTGAAAGATTTTGGAAATATATAATATGGAAATTATATTGACAAATATGTATTGTTGATATATTCATGTGATAAATTGTTATGCATAAAAATACATGCATGTGAAATTTATAAAGTTTATAACATGCTATTATTTTTGAATAACATGAATAATTGGAGCATGTTAATTATTGTGCATAAAAATATATGCATGTGGAAAATAGTTATGCATAAGAAAATATATGCATGTGATGAATTGTTGTGCATAAAATATATGCATGTGATATTTGCCATAATTATTGTGCATAAAAATTTGCATATGGCATGTGGTGGTGATTTTATATCCTTGATATAATTGTGGATATGAAATATATGTGGAAATGTATGCATAAATAGTCATACATGAATTGTTGATATGAGATGTATGCCATATATAATGCATTGAATAATTGCATCTGGCATGAGACACGGTTACATGTGAAATATATTGCATAGAAAAATCATATGCATTGGTGATTATTTATGTAACTGTGGAAACGAGGTGTTGAGAGACCACCGATGGACAAAAGATCCTGGAAACAGTTAGTGCACTAATATATCACCCTTGCTAAAAACAGCAAGTCAATGTGTGACAGTCATGGTGGTGACTGGGTGATATACATTCCCTAGCAACTGGGGGCGAAGGGATGCTGTTGTGGTAGGATGGTGTGTACCCGGTGGGGTAGCCATCCCGGATGGTTGTGAACCCTAAAATGAGGTGGCCATCTGTTGTGAAAAATAAAAATGGTGAATCTTAAAATAAGGTTACCATCAGAGTACTGATATTTGTTTTGCAGGAATGACCTGACAGAGAAGATGGCAGAAATAACTGCATGAGCATTACATTGAATATCTGTCATATGCATAAAACATGCATATAGTAAATGATTACTTTTTACTAAAATGAGATGAATATATCCTGCAATATATATATGTAAATGGATATTATCTGTGATGTTGATTGATGGATTTAAATCCTGATGTTTCTTTTGAAATCGTTATGTAATATTTGAGGTTTACGAACCTTACTGAGCAATAGTGGTTTTTGCTCACCCCGTTTATTTTCCCCCTCCCAGGAACATCACATCAGTAAGTTGGGAGAAAAGCGTTTGAGATTTCTGAGGATGGGCAAGACAGTGTTACTCTATTCGTTAATACTCATTTCGAGTATTGATATGTAGTTGTTTCGAGTACATTACGGGACTGTACTCATACTATAAACTAGTACTCAGTGTGTAATAAGCAATTATATTTTCCGCACTTTATGTATTTGTAAGACTGTTCAGATAGTATTGGAATTATTCAGAAATAAGTTTTGGTGTATAATGTCTTTTAGGGGATACCCTGTGTGGGGTGTCACAAGTTTGGTATCAGAGCTCTAGGTTGAATGAGTACTAGTCACGAAAGAGAAACACTGTCAATAAATAAGTTACTGAGTTGTGGTTTCGGGTTTGGACAGGGATGTTCGAACCCGAGTGGGGTGAGTTCACTTTTAGTGAGACTCTATATAAAGTCATAGTAACTTTATTAGTGTTGAGAAGTAAGGTAGAAATATACATATATATGTATATGTGCTAAATGATTTTTGTTATGTTTGTGCTAAGTGTTGATTTGAAACATTGTGTGATTAAGGAAGGAAGGAATATGGCTAGAAGGATGAGATCTACTCAGGGTTTACATAATGCAACCCCATCGCCTGTAGACATTCCGGAAAGTAGGGCTGGGACTTCTCGTTACAATGGAGAACCTATTGTTGAACCAAGCCCGCCAGCTGTTGATCAAACCATACGCCTCATGGAGAATTTCTTCCACAGAATGGATCAACATTTTGCAGGAAGACAGCCTGTAGCTCCGGTTGGAAATACATTAATTCCAAGATTCTTGGCATTGAAGCCATACAGTTTCAAGGGAGTGGAGGGCCCTACAAAAGCTGTAGAATGGATAAGGAGCTTGGAAAACATTTATGAAGTATTATTATGTACTTCTGAAGAAAAACGGCGACTGGCGGTGTACCTACTAGAAGATGATGCCAGATTCTGGTGGGATTTAACAAAAAGCACCATGGCGAACGTTGAATTAATGACTTGGGAGGAATTCAAAGACCTCTTTTACGGTAAGTATTTCCCGCAAATCGAAAGAGAGAAAAGGGAGATGGAATTTCTAAATCTGAAACAGGGACAAATGTCTGTAACGGAGTATCAAAATAAATTCGAAGCATTGTCTAGTTTCGGGTCACACTTGATCGATACTCCTGAAAAGAAAACTCGCAAATTTGTGAAGGGACTGATCCCTCCACTTGGAAGACTGCTGGTGGGAGATTTCAACTTAAGCTATGCGGATGCTGTCCGTAGAGCCCTGCACATGGAGGATTACCATCGGGAAACGAAAAAGGAGACGGAATTTCGCGGAAAAGGGAAACCTCCTCTGACTCGCGGATCATCGGGACCAAATAACAAGAGGAGGAAGATTGACGGGAATCTTCCTAAGGCAGGAGTGCAAACCCCTTTGAGGAATGCGTCGTCATCTGAAGTAACCTGCTATAATTGTGGCGAAAAGGGACACATTTCAACAAGCTGCCCAAAACCAAGAAGGCTGACATGCTACAACTGTGGAGGAGTCGGTCATATAAGCAAAGATTGCAAGAAACCGAAGGCGAAACCTGGACCGCCTCAAACAGGAGCTCGAGTAAACGCTTTGGCGATTATTCCGGAGAGCGTGAATATGGAAGGTACACTTACAATTTTTCATAGTTGCGCTACGACTTTATTTGATACTGGTGCTACATGCTCATTTATTTCTTCATCGTATGTGAATACCTTGGGTATAGAAACCACACCGTTAGATAAAATTTTGTCGGTCTCTACGCCCTTGGGGGCTAAGACTGATTTGACGTGTGTGTGTAAGGACTGTGATGTCCGAATAGCTGGTAGAGTGATGCCTGCTGACTTAATTCTTCTACCTATGAAGAATTTTGATGTGATACTCGGCATGGATTGGTTGACAACCTATGGTGCTATATTGGATTGTCAACAGAAAACAGTTAAGTTCTTTACTCCAGGGTTACCTGAGCTAGTTTTTCAATGTTCTCCTCGGGTAGATACCTTTATTTCTGGGTATTTAGCATCCCTAGAAGACTCAAGTAGCTCCCAAAATTTAGATCGAATCTCCATAGTTCGAGAATATAAAGACGTGTTTCAAGAAATTCCAGGGCTACCACCGAAGAGGGAGATTGATTTTACAATTGAGTTAATTCCTGGAACGAATCCTATTTCGATTTCTCCTTACCGAATGGCCAAGATGGAATTGGTGGAATTAGACAAGCAATTGAAGGAATTACTAAGGCTGGGCTTCATACGAGAAAGTACGTCTTCTTGGGGATCGCCGGTGCTGTTCGTCAAGAAAAAGGACGGATCGTTGCGGATGTGTGTGGATTATCGGCGCTTGAATCAAGTCACTATCAAGAATAAGTATCCACTACCCCGAATAGACGATTTGTTCGATCAACTACAAGGAGCGTCAATATTCTCAAAGATTGACTTACGATCCGGATATCATCAACTATTGGTGCGTGAATCGGACGTATCCAAGACAGCCTTCTGCACGAGATATGGACTTTTCGAGTTCCTAGTGATGCCGTTTGGAGTTACTAATGCACCAGCTATCTTCATGGACCTGATGAATCGCGTGTTTCGACCTTACTTGGACAAGTTCATTATCGTGTTCATTGATGATATACTAATTTATTCAAAGACTCCAGAAGATCACGAGCAACATCTACGAATAGCTTTGCAGACGCTAAGGGAGCATAAACTGTACGCTAAGTACGAGAAGTGCGACTTTTGGCTCAAAGAGGTGAAGTTTCTAGGGCACGTGGTGACGGGAGAAGGAATCAAGGTGGACCCCTCGAAGGTTGAAGCAGTGCTTGAGTGGAATCAACCAACTACTCCAACTGAAGTCAGAAGTTTCTTGGGACTGGCTGGTTACTACCGAAGATTCATAGAAGGATTCTCGAAGATTGCTTTGCCGATGACTCGTCTGACTCGAAAGGATGTGGCGTTCGTATGGGATGACAAATGTGAACGGGCATTCCAATTGTTGAAAGAGAAATTGACTACCGCTCCTGTCCTAATGCTTCCTAAAGACGGTGCCAAATTTACTGTGTATACCGACGCTTCACATCAAGGCCTGGGATGCGTACTAATGCAAGAACGAAGAGTTAACGCTTACGGTTCGCGGCAGTTGCGATCTCATGAACTCAACTATCCAACACACGATCTAGAATTGGCTGCAGTGGTCTTTGCTCTCAAATTGTGGAGACATTATTTGTATGGCGAGGAGTTTGATC
Organism: Solirubrobacter deserti; assembly: GCF_003344625.1. Classification (GTDB taxonomy): domain Bacteria; phylum Actinomycetota; class Thermoleophilia; order Solirubrobacterales; family Solirubrobacteraceae; genus Solirubrobacter; species Solirubrobacter deserti. Next base: position 4,436 of record NZ_QPKJ02000022.1, read on the forward strand.
TATTCACCGACCACAAAAGCCTAAAGTACCTGTTCTCTCAGAAGGAGTTAAACATGCGACAAAGACGATGGATGGAGCTGATGAAGGATTACAACTTCACTCTACAATACCACTCAGGAAAGGCGAACGTGGTAGCTGATGCGCTGAGTCGTAAACCTCGTGGTGTCATTGCGCTCCTAATGATGCAAGAATGGAAGTTACTGGAGGAATTGGCAGAGTTCGACTTTCGTGTTGAACAGCAAAATGGTGGAGTTCGACTCTTCTGCTTGGACGTGTACCCGCACATCATCGAAGAAGTAATCAATGCACAACCTCAAGATACGAAACTGCAGAAGTGGTTTAAAGCTATGGCTGAGAAGGAACCTGAAACTTGGCAAACTGGAAAAGACGGAGGCCTGAGAACAAGAGGAAGACTATGCGTGCCCGATGTACCTGAACTAAAGGATAAAATTCTTGGTCTAGCACATCGTTCCAAGTATTCTATACATCCAGGTAGCACCAAGATGTACAAAGACTTGCGGCGACAATTTTGGTGGAAAGGCATAAAGGCGGACGTGGCTAAATTTGTGGAGTCATGCTACACATGTCAAAGAGTAAAGGCGGAACACCAGAAACCACCAGGATTGCTCCAACCTTTGGAAATACCTGTGTGGAAATGGGAGCATTTATCCATGGACTTTATCACTGACTTGCCAAGATCGAAGAAAATGCACGACGCTATATGGGTAGTAGTAGACCGATTGACGAAATCCGCCCACTTTATCGGCTATAGTATGAAATATTCGGTAGAAAAGTTGGGAAAGCTATATGTTGAAAACATTGTTCGTTTTCACGGCATTCCAGTCTCAATCGTGTCCGACAGAGATTCTCGATTCAGATCTGGCCTATGGAAAAGCTTGCAAAAAGCTTTCGGCACAGAAATCAAGATGAGTACGACAGCACATCCACAAACTGACGGACAAACGGAGCGAGTAAATCAAGTTCTCGAAGACATGCTGCGAGCTTGTGTTTTAGACTTCGGTGAATCATGGGAGGATTCTCTACCGTTGGTAGAATTCTCATACAACAATAGTTATCATGCAAGCATCGGGATGGCTCCTTATGAAGCTCTGTATGGCAGACCGTGTAGATCACCAACTTGTTGGGGAGAAGTGGGCGAGAGATCCTTCTGGAAATCAGAGTTTGAGAAAAAGAAGCCTAAATTGGGTCCTGAAATTATTCGGGAAACCTCGGAGAAAATTGAAATAATTCGAGAACGACTGCAAGCTGCTCAAGACAGACAAAAATATTATGCAGACAAAGGGAGGCGGCCGATGGAATACAACGTTGGAGATGAAGTTCTTTTGAAAATATCACCCGTGCGAAGTCTGGTTCGACACAAGAAGAAAGGAAAACTATCGCCACGATACGTAGGCCCATTTCCCATCACAGCAAAGATAGGAACAGTAGCTTATCGGTTAAAGCTGCCTACGGAACTTGCCGGAATTCACAACGTATTTCATGTATCCATGCTGAAGAAATATGTTCGTGATCCGTCCCACATCATTGACCACAGTGATCTCAAGGTAGATAAAAGTGCCAAATATGTTGAAAAACCATTCAAAATATTAGATCGCGAGGTGAAAAAGATTCGCACGAAGGAGATTCCATTAGTAAAAGTACAATGGAATCAACATGATGAAGGAGAAGCTTCTTGGGAGTTAGAGTCTGAAGTTCGTAAGAACTATCCTTACCTATTTGCTGACGGCTGATTTCGGGGACGAAATCCCATTAAGGGGGAGGTATTGTAAGACCCCGAAAAATTTAATACCGTATATATACATATTTATTTATTTATTTATATATATATACTTGTTGCTAGTATATTGTATATATTTTAAATATACACTTGGCATTATTCTAATAGGGTTTGAAATATGCCATGTGGTCATTAATTGAGAAGGGTGAATTTTTAT
>NZ_QPKJ02000221.1 GCF_003344625.1 Solirubrobacter deserti
AATTAGAAGGTATGAGCCCTGTAGCTAAATAGTTGACAATGTGAACATACCAGGTCAAGGACACCTGAGAGACGACAAATAACTGCTCATCGGGAAAGGAATCCTGAATCGAAAGGGTATCACTATCCTTATCCGCTAGAATCCTAGACAAATGGTCAGCTACCACATTCTCCGACCCCTTCTTATCCTGAATTTCAAAATCGAACTCTTGCAAGAGAAGAATCCATCTAATCAACCTAGGCTTGGTTTCTTTTTTGGACAGGAGGTACCGCAGGGCGGCATGGTCAGAAAAGACAATAACTTTAGATCCTAACAAATACGAACGAAATTTATCTAGGGCATAGACAACAGCTAACAACTCTTTCTCAGTGGTAGTGTAATTCATTTGAGCATCATCTAGAGTCTTGCTAGCATAGTATATCACACGAGGAAATTTATCTACCCTTTGACCCAAAACAGCCCCTATAGCGTAATCAGACGCATCACACATAATTTCAAACGGGTAAGACCAATTCGGGGGCTGCATAATAGGAGCAGTGCTCAAGAGAGAGCGAAGGGTAGTGAAGGCTTTCAGACAAGCCTCATCAAAGACGAAGGGTACATCCTTGGCAAGAAGATTGCACAAGGGTCTAGAGATTTTACTAAAGTCTTTGATAAACCGCCGGTAAAAACCGGCATGTCCAAGGAAAGACCGAATTTGCTTAACAGTGGTGGGAGGTGGTAATTTGGCAATTAAATCCACTTTCGCAC
>NZ_QPKJ02000222.1 GCF_003344625.1 Solirubrobacter deserti
GTTCCTTGACTACGCCGTTGAGCCGTTTTACTACGAGCGAGGCATGGACTTCTATGAGGACGGACAGAACTACTCGCTGGCATCCCTGCTGTACACGGTAGGGCCGACGCTTCTCGGGCAAGGTGCTCTTGACCGCCTGTTGGCAAGTTTCCAGCGCGCGGTGAAGGAGAAGAGTCCGGCGGCGCTTGCCGACCTGGTCCAGGCCGCGCGCGCCTCGCGCTGGCAGCAATTGCCGGAAGCGCTGGGACCCTTGGCGCAGTTCGCTGCCCCCGAGTGCCTGCAAGCGATCGCCACGCCCGGCGTCAGCACGGATGCGGCCTTTGTGGTGTTGCAGTCCCTGGTCAGCCGGATGGAGGCGATGACCGACGGTCCTTATCGGGTCGAGCACGACCAATCGAAGAACCTGCTCACCTATCACGACCTGCTACAGCGCTACATCCGCCACGAGAACGCGGTGACGTTCCGCCAGTCGGAGATCGCCAGCATCACTTTTCCGCTCAAGCTCCAATCGGTGACGCAGGTCGACTCTCAGAACAGTCCCGCCGTGCAGCTGGCGGACGTGATGATCGGCGCGGCTATCGAGGCAGCGAACACGCTCACGGGACAACATGCCGGGGCGCTGGATGCCCGTGAGGTCATGGCGCTGTACGCCGATCACCAGCTGATCCACATGCTGCCCTCGATCGATTTCGACGAACAGAAACGCTTCCGCCAGGGGACGCAGGCGGCCCAGGTCATCGACTATTTC
>NZ_QPKJ02000223.1 GCF_003344625.1 Solirubrobacter deserti
GATGGAGTATGTGAATGACTATGCTTTTGTATTGCAGTACCATCCAGGGAACGCTAAAGTAGTTGCAGATGCTTTGAGCAGGAAGTCAGGAGTGAAGATGAGCAGTTTAGCACTACTACGTTGGGAAATGTGGAATTTCCTGGAAGATTATGAGATTTATGGTTTGGAGAATGAAGAGAGGGTTCACTTGTATAATTCTCTTCCTCAAGATGATTTTCCACCACGAGTAGTAGAGGCACAGTTGAATGGTTTATTTATTTCTCCGTTGATTGGACAGATGACTCAGGAACCTAATGATTGGTACGTAGCAGAAGATGGAGGCATGAGGTACAAAGGCAGAATTGTTGTTCCTGAAGGTCCGCTTAGACAGGAGATACTTGAGAATGCTCATCGTTCTAAGTTCTCGATACATCCTGGCACAACAAAGATGTATCACGACTTGAAAAGATGTTATTGGTGGCGAGGTATGAAGAGAGATGTGGCAGACTATGTGAAGAGATGTTTGACTTGTCAACAGGTGAAAGCTGAGCATCAGAGGCCTGCAGGTTTGACTAATCCTTTGCCTATACCTGTGTGGAAATGGGAGCATGTGACTATGGATTTTGTAGTAGGTTTACCGGTCACTCCTAAGGCTAGGTACGATGCTATTTGGGTTGTAGTTGACAGGTTGACAAAGACTGCACATTTCATTCTTATGAGAACTACAGATTCTATCAGTCGTTTGGCTCAGTTGTACATAAATAGTATT
>NZ_QPKJ02000224.1 GCF_003344625.1 Solirubrobacter deserti
ACGCATTACTTTGATCGATTCTCGCTAAAAGAGCGCAAACGAGTCAAATCAGTCTCGACAGACTTAAACAGTTACTATCAAGGCCTTGTGCGCCGCTACTTCCCAAACGCAAAGCTGGTTGTGGATCGATTCCACATCGTTTCAATGCTTACGCGGGCGTTTAACCAAGTCCGGGTCGCAGTAATGAAGCAATTCGACCCTAATACGCGTGAGTATCGGGCATTGAAGAATTCGTGGCGACTGTACTTACTTAAAAGCACATCGCTTAACTACACTAAGGAGTACTATGATCGCCACTTACGACAAAAGGTAACAATGGCCGAACGGGTGGGAATTGGCCTGGACCTTGATCCCCAGTTAGCGGCCGGTTATGAACTCTTACAGGGCGCCATGACCGCTCTTGAAGAGCACGATGTTGACCAATTAATGGACCTCTTGTTCACCAAATGGGACGTACCAGCGCCGTTCCAAACGGTTCTTAAGACCCTCCGTAAGAACAGCGAAGGAGTGTACAACGCAACCGTATTACCGTACTCCAACGGTCGGGTTGAGGGGATCAACCGCATGATCAAGTTAATTCAACGGACGGCATATGGCTTTACTAACTTTGGTCATTTCATCGCCCGGATCCGATTGCATCAAATGGGAACGGAAGCTGAAAAAAGGCGGCGCCAGGCGCAAGCACCGGCCGCCGCCTAAAATGACCCATCAACAGGATTTGACAAAGAGCCTTTTTATCTATAGATG
>NZ_QPKJ02000225.1 GCF_003344625.1 Solirubrobacter deserti
CTTGAGAGCACTCAACACTTGCTCTTCAAATCCCGGAGTTCTTTGAGGTGGTTGGGGTGGAGGTACTTGAACCATTTGTTGGGATGGTTGGTTGTAAGGTGGTTGAGATTGAGAGTGAGGCACCATTGTGCCTTGAGATTGATATTGATTTTGGGGTGGAGATTGCCTATAGGGAACAACCATACCTTGATTGGGTCCTTGGTAATTAGGTCTCATAGGTTGGGAAGGTTGAGTTGGAGGCCTTGGAGGTAATTGTTGACTCCACCTAAAATTGGGATGGTTCGCCCACCCGGGGTTGTAAGTGTTAGAGTAAGGGTCACTCCTTTGAGGTACATACCCTTGGGCGGCATTGACATACTCATGTACGTACTCGGGGTATTGCCCCGCCAAGGGACAAGACAAAGTGTCATGGGTAGGGTCAGAACAAATGGAGCAAGATTCAGTCACAGAATTGACTATGGCCTTGGAGGACTTCTCATGGAGAGCTATGAGTTGGTCTAATTTTTTGGTCAACACATCTATGTTTTGATTGGATGAGGATGTTTGTTCAACTTCATAGATACCCCCCTTCTTAGATGAAGAAGAGTGTGTTGGAGCAGTTTTCTCTCTCTCAGACAATCCCATGGACTCCATTTGGTAAGAGTCCTCACTCATACTCCCAAACAAGGCCCAAATCTCATCATCACTCTTTCTTAAAATGGACCCACCACATGCGGAATTGACTAGTTGCCTATCCCTCTCTCT
>NZ_QPKJ02000226.1 GCF_003344625.1 Solirubrobacter deserti
TCAACAGCTACTAGAATGTACACAAAACCAAATGACGGTGGAAAAGGTCCCATAAAGTCTAAACCCCAACAATCAAAGATTTCAATCACCAAAATAGGATTTAAAGGCATCATGTGACGTTTTGAAATTGACCCTAACTTTTGACAATTTTCACAAGATTTGCAAAAAACATGAGTATCTTTGAACAAGGTTGGCCAATAAAATCCACACTGCAAGATTTTCGCAGCTGTCTTTTTTGACGAAAAGTGACCTCCACATGCTTCTGTATGACAAAAGTTTATGACACTACTTACCTCATTATCTGGTATACATCTTCGAAAGATTTGATCAGGACAGTACTTGAACAGATAAGGGTCATCCCAATAAAAATTCTTGACTTCACTTAAAAACCTCCTTTTGTCTTGACTACTCCATTCAGATGGCATAACTCCTGTTGCAAGAAAGTTGACAATATTAGCAAACCAAGGTATTGAAGTGACAGAGAATAAAGATTCATCAGGAAAATAATCATTGATAGGTGTAGTTCCAAAAGATGACTCTGTTGTCAGCCTTGATAGATGGTCAGCGACAACATTTTCGGCGCCCTTTTTATCCTTGATTACGATATCAAACTCCTGAAGTAATAAGATCCACCGTATCAATCTTGGCTTGGAATCCTTCTTAGAGAGAAGATATTTCAATGCTGCATGATCACTAAAGACAATTACTGGTGAGCCAACAAGATAAGAACGAAATTTTTC
>NZ_QPKJ02000227.1 GCF_003344625.1 Solirubrobacter deserti
GTATCGCCGGCAGCAGGTAGCGCACCGCGTCGTTCATGCGGCTGATGTGCGACTGCTGGACCGGGAAGCCATCGGCGGCCAGGCGGCGGGCCAGTTCAGACTGGCTCAGGGCGGCGCCGCTTTCCTGCTCGTAGAACTCGCGCGCCTTCTCGACGCCGAGGGCGCGCTCGATGAAGGTGAGGCCGCCGCGCAGTTCGTTCTCGGCCAGGTGGCCGGTCAGCATGACGACTTCACCGCGGCTGGGCCACGGCCGGAACAGGCACGATATGCGGAAAAACTGCTCGTCCTTGGCCTCAGACCACAGTTCGCGCAGGATCGCCAGCCGCGTGTTGCCGCCGTTGCGGATGATGTAGTGGTCCTCGCCAGGCCGTCGGGTGATGGCCGGTGCCGCATCCAGGCCGCGCTCGCGGATGGATGCCTTGATTTCCTCATAGGCCGGATTGCGCTTCTTGCGCGGGTCATGGTCGTAGGGACGTAACTGGTCCAGGGTCACGACCATGGGTGTGTCGGCGATCGGGTCGCTCAGGGCCGACGCGGCCGGGCCGCTGCGCTCGAACCCGGCCGCGAGCAGCTTGCCGGCCATTTGCTGGGAGGTGATCTCAGCCATGGCTGCCTCCCTGCGCTTGGGATCGGGCCTCGCGCTCGGCGCGGCGGATCTGCGCACGGGCGTTGAGGGCGGCCCGGTGGTCGCTGGACGTTGAAGTGGTGTAGAGCGGGGCGCAGCCGGCGTTGGGGAAGT
>NZ_QPKJ02000228.1 GCF_003344625.1 Solirubrobacter deserti
CCCCTCCCTCTTTTAAAGAGGAGTTTTTACCCCTAAAATCCAAACCACCTGAGCTTGAAGAGATCCAAATGCCCTACATTTTAAAATTTGCTCCATCAAGCAAAAATGAAGTTTTTCAAAGAAGTAGAAAGGGCATACATAAGGATAAAGTGGATGAAGTTGTTCCCAACTTCTTAAATGAGTTTTCTACACTTGGGAACTCAATTAAGAAGTATTTGGAAAAGAGGGAGCACATCCGAACTGTTTTTGATCCTGGTGGACAGGATATGTTTATAGTAGGTTGTACATAGTAGATTTTATATTTCTTAATTAGTCATTTTTCATTTCCTTTCTTTCTTAGTTTTTAATTTCTTGTTATTGTGAGCATACTAACCTTTTCACGGGTTATAGAGGATTAATGCGAAACATACAGGTGATTTCATTCTTTCTCCTTTTTATTATGTCTTTAATGCTTCTCTTTGCATGCATTGAGGACAATGCACAATTCAAGTTGGAGGGGGAGGTTTACACTTGTTGTTCACACATGTAAAGGGTAGTTTTGTTCACAATTAGGTAGTTTTTGTTTTTTTTTTTAAAATTTTTTCAGTTATTCCCCTACTCACTTTATGTTTTTGAACTTATTTCAATATGTATATGCTTATGTGAATCTATAAATCTCCAATTCATGCCTTGTTTTGGGCATATGCTTTTGTGTAGGTGATTTTCACTACAATGCACTGCACGAATCATTCAAGATACA
>NZ_QPKJ02000229.1 GCF_003344625.1 Solirubrobacter deserti
CCTTGTGGGTGTCACCTTTGACGACGAGCACGCGCCCGGGCTTGGAGTGCACAACCCCCGAGATCGCGCCCGCGGCCAGAGCCAGGGCGAGATGCCAGTGGGACAAGGCACGCGCCGGTGGACGCAGCGACTGCTGCGCGGCCCCCAGGTGCGTGTCCTGCGATGGCCAGAGGCCTTGCAGCCGGCCGACTTCATCGGCGAACTGCTCCGGCTCCATCGTCACGCGGAAGAAATGCTCCGGCTCGGCCGGACTGGCGGGGACGATGTACGGCAGGAACGGCCATTCGCTCGGCAGCTCCTCGGCTTCGACTTCACCAAGCCCGACCTGCAGCAGATTGCGCACGGCCTTGAGACCATCGGGTGCCAGCTCGCGCTGACGCACCCTGCGGCCGAAGATCACCACTTGCTTGAACTGCGTCTCCACCGCTCGGTAGATACGCAGGTCCGTGTAGTGGCGCGTCAGCCAGCCGACCAACTCGGCGTCGAGCACGTAGCCGGGGACGATGAAGACCAGCACACCGCCGTACTGCAACAGCGACAGGCTGCGCTGGTAGAACAGTTTCTCGAAGCGGGCACGGCCCTGGCCCTGGTAGCCGATGTTGCCGTTGACGTCCTTGGACAGATCGCCATACGGCGGGTTGAGCCAGAGCAGCCCGAACGACTGCTTGGAGATCATCGTGTCCATCAGGTCCGCGTGCAGGCAGTGATCGACCAGGCCGCGGGCATGGCGTG
>NZ_QPKJ02000231.1 GCF_003344625.1 Solirubrobacter deserti
CGCAGGGAGCCAGATCATCCCAGGAGTTCAGAGCCCAGCAGGGACAGCCAGTGAAAACTATCATCCTCCTTGGCGCGAATGGCGAAACCTCGCGCGAGATCATTCCGCGTGTGCTGGAACAAAAAGATGTCAAGCTCACCCTTTTCCTGCGACGAGCGAGCCGTATGCAGAATATGCAGAGCGACAGAATTAATGTCGTTGAAGGCGATGCAGATAATCTCGCAGACCTTACTCGATCAATTCGAGGTCAGGACATCGTTATCAGCACAATGGGTGGTACAGACCTCGACGTGAAAACAGCGAATATCGTGACGGCAATGAAGGAAGCAGGCGTCAAACGCGTCATCGTTGTCAGTGCCGGCGGGATATACGACGAACTGCCAAAATCCTTCAACGAGTGGGACAAGGCCAGGGTTGGCCGGTACCGTGCGATCAACCGGAAGACCGCAGATGTGGTAGAGCAGTCGACCCTGGCCTATACGGTGCTGCGCCCAGTCTGGCTCACCGATAAGCCTATTGAGCAGGTCGTTTTGACAAAAAAGGGGGAGACGTTCAAGGGCACCGAAACCTCACGGGCAAGTCTCGCACGCTTCATAGCCGAGCTTGTCAAGGACCCAGCGCAATACGTGAACGAAAATATCGGCATTAGCCAACCTAACACCGACGGAGATAGGCCCGCCGCATACCGCTAAGGCCAAAACAGCCGGGATTGGCACAAGTGTCCGC
>NZ_QPKJ02000232.1 GCF_003344625.1 Solirubrobacter deserti
TGCTTCCCTTTGTTGTGAACTTTGGCTCTGATACCACTTGTCACGGCCCGAGAATTTCCTCGCCCAACCGTGCGGCCTTAGACGCTAGCAAGCACTGCTATATTGCGCTAAGTCAGCCTTTTAACCCCTCGTGTCAAGGTTTACAAGAAGAGAAGTTAGCAAGACACTTGAATGTAAAGAATTGGAATGTATATTGATTCAAAGAATGCTTTACAAGAGAGGTGAGTTTGTGAGTTGTGTTGGTTATGTACAAATGAGGACTCTCCCCATATTTATAGCCTACTAGGAGAGTTCTAGAATCCTACTAGAATATACAAGTTTCTAGGAACTTCTCTTACTAGCTTACACTACTAGTTTCTAGAGAATTCTATATACACATGATATTTACAATAGTCCTAGAATATTCTAGAGACTACATTTGTATGCCACAACCTTCTAGAAACTTCCAAGACTTTCCCCAATATTCTAGAAAGTTCCAGAGTATTCTAGAACACTCTAGATAATTCTCGAAGCTTCTCCCGTCTTCTAGAAAGTTCCAGAAGGTTCCAGAACATTCTCCAAGTGTGTAGGGCATTCTAGACTTTTCTAGAAAGTTCCAAGAATGCCTTTCCCTCAAATTGCTATTTTTCCATATCAAATGTGGCGGGTCGTGACACTCTCCCCCACCCATTCTGTCGACGCCCTCGTCGGCATCCTCGCTTAATGTCTGGCGAGAATAATTGTTAT
>NZ_QPKJ02000233.1 GCF_003344625.1 Solirubrobacter deserti
AATGACCTTCCAGTTCCGATCAACCTCAGCGTACTCGGCTGACACCCACTGGTACAGCACGTTGTCCGATCCTGCACGAGTGTTAGCAGCCGGCGAGGCGCCTCGTGTGTACTTCCCGGTCAAGAAGCCACCAGCAAGCGGTGACCACGGAAGCAAGCCAATGTCGTTGTGCAGGGCCGCTGGGATCACCTCCCATTCGCTCTCCCTAGATAGCAGGCTGTACTGCTGCTGCAGTGTCGCCGGTGCATGAAGACCCATCGATTTCGCAGTGGAGACGAACAGCTGGAGCTGCCATCCAGTGAAGTTCGAAAGCCCTATGTAATGGACTTTGCCAGTCTTCACAGCGTCGTTTAGGAAGGCGATCGTTTCTTCAAGGGGTGTCTGTGGATCCCAGCCGTGCATCTGATAAAGATCGATCGTGTCCACGCCTAGTCTTATCAACGAAGCGTCAAGTGCTCTATGCAAGTGCCTGCGTGATAAGCCTGTGTCATTTACGTCGGGCCCGGTTCCGAAACGGCCCTTTGTAGCGAGAACAATCCGATCAACGACCTCTCGCGGACGTGAAGCGATCCAGCGGCCAACGACTTGCTCAGCAACACCTCCCGCGTACACGTCGGCAGTGTCGATCAGTGTTCCACCTTCCTCCACAAAGGCATCAAGGATCAGGAATGCCTCGTCTTCAGAAGTCTCAGCACCGAAGTACATAGTCCCAAGTCCAAGTGAA
>NZ_QPKJ02000234.1 GCF_003344625.1 Solirubrobacter deserti
AGGTGATAAGGTACGGCAGCTATTAGGTGCTCTCGGGTATCCGGGGTACCTCGTTCTGGTGCTGATCCCAGTGAAAATTTTGGGTGTCGCGGCGATCCTGTCGCGTGTGAATGTGAAAGTCAGCGACCTCGCCTATGCGGGCATGTTCTACCACTTGCTTCTGGCGTTTTCTGCGCATATCAACGCCGGAGACTATAGTGGATCATTCCCAGCCATCATTGGATTCGCTGCGCTGTTGGTGTCGTTCTTTACCCAGAATAGCGCTCGGAAAAAGCAGTCGAGCTATACGCTATCTCAGGTGGTCCGCTCATAGGTAATAAATCAAGGGCGCAGCGTCTGGATCCCCTCCGCGCTGCGCCCTTTTCACGGGTCAGTCGTGTGAAAGGGTCTAGCCAAAAAACTGCAACTCACTTGTGATGTTTGGTTATCACAGTCGGTCTCGACATCTGACCTTCTGCGCTGCCCTAGCGATCTGCCAACTGCTCGGTGCGTGAACCTGGCCGCAGCTCGGTGCGTACTCCGAATCGATGAACGTAACCTGGGCTTTCCGAGTATTCAGGGTCTGATTGTGCGTCGAACCGCCTCTGACCTTCCGCGATTTGAAGCCTGTTGTCGTTTGCCCAATTTACCAGCGCCATCACAGGTATAAGCAGAGTTTTCCCCAGCTCGGTCAATTCGTAATCAACCCGTGGCGGGATCGTCGGGAACATCGTCCTGGTCAAGA
>NZ_QPKJ02000235.1 GCF_003344625.1 Solirubrobacter deserti
TTCTCATATTTCTTTAGTTGTAGCTTAGTTTAATTATTGTTTTAGGTTAATTTCTTGTTGTAATCTTAGTTGTTAGTTGATTTTAATCTGTAGCAAGAACTTAGTTTGTTGTAATTAAAGTTTATTCAGTTATTTTAGATACTTCTCAAATATCCATTATGTTCTCAAGTTATTTCCAGTTTATTTATGTTCTTTCCATTATCATGAGTAGCTAAACTTATACTGGGATGAAGAGGGATATTTGATTTGTATCAAAGGTGCTAATTCTCACATGTGACTGAATTAAACAGATTCGGTTATTCATACTAAACATAAAATTTATATACGATCCACGAAGTTCTGTCCGCTTTTACTATCTGTAGACAGGGTTTCCGGCCACAGGTAGTCCTTAGCACAAAGGGCGTTCCAAGTGTGTTTTCCATGTATTAAATTGGTGTTTATCATGAATATCCTATTTCTTGAATAGTTTAGTCAGGTTTTATCGCAAAATCCTCCATCCAGGCCATTCTTCAATGTAACCTGGATGTGTAAAAGTGTGATGAATTAGTACCGATGATATGAATTGAATTGAACTCTGAATTCCAGTTCTTTCTCATTTTCAGTAGACTATAAACAATCCTCGTGTATTTGACACGAAAACCAATCTCAAAACTCCCATGATTTTCTTTTCTTTTTACCTACATTAAACAACTGTTAAGAAAAGATTGGCTTGATTTTTGTA
>NZ_QPKJ02000236.1 GCF_003344625.1 Solirubrobacter deserti
CGCGCAGTGAACCGGGGACTGGCGGGTTTCGGTTTGTTGACTGACTGCCTTCCGCTTCCTGCTGAAGCTGGCCGCTCTTTTCCAACAACGAGCGGACACCATGGCAACGACCAACGAACCTCTGCAACTGAATCTCGGCTCCTTGCGCAGCGCGATGTCGCTGACGCTGCACACGCACCACGCCTCTCGCATCTGGCACGGCCGCGCCGCCGCCGAAGGGCGACCGGGCATCGTCGGCCTGAACGGCTATATCGCCCAGATGAACAAGATGCGGCGCGGCTCGGAGCAGGACGACCCGTACAGCGACATCTGGATGCTTCGCATCGAGGACAAGCTCGACCAGACGAAGACCACGCTGCAATCGCTGCGCGAGCAGGTGGACCAGGCCCTGGCGAGCGTGCCGCCGGCACTCACCCTGGGCGAAAACCTCAACGTTCAGCCGGTCAAGCTGCCGCTGTTCGTCAATGCGCAGCTCGGCTTTGCCGCCGTGTACCTGCTCGCCGACTACGACGACATCGCCCGTAAGCTGATCCTCGCGCACCACACCGCGCTGATCGATCGCTCGACGCTCGAACGCTGGCTCAACGAAGGCGCGCATGCGCTGCGCAGTCTTTTCAGCCTGGCCCAGCAGTACCGTTACTCGGGCTGCACCCGCGACGACTTCGCCGCGAAGAATGCCGCAGCGCGGGCGGCGCTGGACAAGTTCGGCGAGTTGCCGCA
>NZ_QPKJ02000237.1 GCF_003344625.1 Solirubrobacter deserti
GCGTCGATGTAGCGATACACAGTTGTCGTTGAAGGGCAAGCCTTGCCCTGGTCGCGATAGCAGTGTACGAAGCTATCAACGCTGTGTACGCGCGGCTTACGAGTAAGCTCCCTGGCGAGAGCCTTGAAGAACGCACGGCCGGTCTTAAGAAAGGCGTAGTGACCGGTTCTATCGCGTTTACGGTCGTGCATGGCTTGGGCAGTTTCCGCAAGATAGACTTGATGCGAGTGACGCTTCGAGTCGAGCTGAGTTACAGATCCACGCGTGATTTCTCGTGAGATTGTCGCTTTACTGCGATGAAGCTTCTGTGCAATCACGGTCGCGGTGTCACCAGCAGCCTGAAGGGCCTGAATTGTAGCACGGTCGCTAAAACTGAGTTGTTGGTAATGCTTGTGGGTGTTAGTCTGAGAGTGGGTCATGAAGATTCCTGCTTTCTTGTTTAGCTAGCACTAACAAGAATAGGTCTTCATGGCCTTTATGGTCTAGTCGTCAGGGTGTTGCACTTGAATTGTAAACTGGAGAAACGATTATTTCTACAAAACATTCAAATGAGTATTTCAATGTTTTGGAAAAAGGGGTATAATATATTCAAATGAATATTTGAATGATAATGGAGTGATGATGTTGAGTAATAAAGATACTTGTGAAATTTATTGTTATGACGAAAAAAAAGTCAATCGAATACGAGAAGAGTTACAAAAAGAAGATATATCTAGTGTT
>NZ_QPKJ02000238.1 GCF_003344625.1 Solirubrobacter deserti
TCCAGACAGGCCAATTCCTATTAATCTTGTTATCTAGGCAACAGACCGTGCCAAACAAAATTAAATAGCTGACTTAGCTTTGGTCCTATAAATAATAACAGTGACTCAGATGGAGAGGATATTATTATCTATAGCTAAGTGTATACCATCACTTAATTCTAGATCTATTATTCCATAATGAATCCCTCAGATGGAGAAGTGATTCATATTAACAATTACTAGAATTATTCCTAAGGAAGTTTGTACTAGTGAATCAGCTAGTTAATTAGTCCGATAGGGAGGAAGGCACCAAGACCAACACACTAATTAATTTGCATCACTTACAAACTAGTGATGGAGACCATGGGATTTATACTTAATAAATTCCCTCTCCCACTTAGTTATTTGGAATTAATGAGGGTTTAAAAATTTATGTTTAATTCTAAATAAATTAAAACTTACAAAATTGGCAACTAATAAACATGAAACTAATAAAATTCTAATTCCCTTTTGAATAATAAATTCCCTTTGAAAAATAATTTATATTAAAACATGGGAATTAATTTTATTATCCAGTTTCACATTTATAATCCAAAATTGTTATTTTTAATCTATATAATTAAACATAAAGGCATAACTGATAATATCCATGTTATCACATAATTAATCAATTAATAAAGATAACAAACAGATAAATAATAAAAACAGTTATGATAAAGCCCAGCTATTATGGTCAGT
>NZ_QPKJ02000239.1 GCF_003344625.1 Solirubrobacter deserti
CTTAACCTGCTTAAACAGTTCATAAATCTCAGCATGATTGTTCAATTTCTTTGGGATTCTCAACCTATGAGGATATGGAGCGGGAGGGACATGTTTAGCTTTTTCTTTATCCAATTCAACATCAACAACATCGGCTTTAGGGAGACTAGGCTCATCAATCAAATCATTATCCCTTTTTGATTCTTTTGAAGGATCTTTTGAAATCTCTTTTGGTAGATCCTTGGGATGAATGGTTTTGTCAATTATTTTCCCACTTCGAAGAGTGGTGATGGCCTTACATTGCTCAAAAGTCTCTTCATTTTGACTTGAAGTCCCAATACTATTTTGACCTTGGGGGTTTTGAATGGGTTGAGAGGGAAATTTCCCTTTTTCTTGTTGAGAACTCCCCATAGATGCGGTCAACTTAGTAATTTGAGATTTCACATCATTTAGAGCCGTTCTAAATTCATTGTTAGTTGACTGTTGGGATTGGACAAATTGTGCCACAATGTCCTCCAAATTTCTTTTATGTGGAGGTTGGTAAGAGTGATGATTTTGATTTCCTTGAGGAAAAGGGGGAAAACTTTGATTTGGATTCGCAGAAAATCCTTGTGGTCCTTGGTGTGAAAAAGGTTGAGCTTGATTTTGAAAACTAGGGTTTTGATTATGAAATTGATGCCCTTGGTTTTGAAAATGCGAGCCTTGGCCTGGAAAGTGCGGGCCTTGCCCTTGGTTAG
>NZ_QPKJ02000240.1 GCF_003344625.1 Solirubrobacter deserti
TTCACGCTGTTCACCTATGTGCGGCCGTTCCTCGAAACTGTTACGCAGGCCCACGGATCAGTGCTGTCGCTGGTTCTCTTGGTGATCGGAGTGGCGGGTTTCATTGGTACCGTGTTGATCGGTCGATTTATTGATGGCGGCCTGTACCGGACGTTGATCGCAATCCCAATGCTGATGGCCGCGATCGCCGGATTCCTCATGATCTTCGGCGCATCCACGGCTGCCGTGGCTGCCCTGCTGGGCGTCTGGGGACTTGTCGCCACGGCCGCTCCGGTCGGCTGGTGGAGTTGGGTTGCTCAAACGTTCGCCGAAAACGCGGAGGCTGGCGGCGGACTCATGGTAGCGGTAGTCCAATGCGCGATCGCGCTTGGCTCAACGATCGGTGGGCTTCTATTCGACCATAGCGGCTACAGAAGCACCTTCCTCGCGAGCGCAGCGGTACTACTGATCGCGGCCCTCTTGACTCTCATAACGTCTCGCTCCGACACGTCGCGGTAAGCGCCATCCCGCCACTGAGTAGTCGCAGATCTTGATTGCCCGCCCACTGCGGGCCAACCGGCAATCGAAACCCGCCTGCGCCAAGGTCCCTATGACAAAGCCTGCGGGCCCAAGCGGAGACTCGCAACCGCACAGAAGGATACCTATTGATGAAACATGTACTTCTCATTGGCGCGAATGGCGATACCGCGCGCCAGCTCATTCCCCGCCTCCTTGA
>NZ_QPKJ02000241.1 GCF_003344625.1 Solirubrobacter deserti
TTCTCCAAATAAATTCAAAAGCGAAAACTGTATTGTATTGTGCTATTAATGTGAGTGAATACAATAGAGTTTCATCTTGTGCTACTGCCCAAGAAATTTGGAGAAAGCTCGAAGTCACCTATGAAGGTACAAAGCAAGTTAAACGCTCCAAAGCTCTCATGCTTAGGCAAGATTATGAATTATTTAAAATGGTTGAAGGAGAATGTGTTCGTGATATGTTTACTCGTTTCACTAACCTTTTGAATGAATTGCAAGCATTAGGAAAAGTTTATCCTAATGATGATGTTGTGTCAAAGATACTCCTAGCTCTTCCACCTTCATGGAGTCCAAAGATCACCGCCATCCAAGAAGCTAAGGACATTGAGGAGATTGACATTGATGAGCTTCTAGGTTCTCTCATCACTCATGAAACAGCGATGAAGAAAGAGAAAGAGGCCATTCAAAATGAGAAAGACAATGCTCAAGTGAAGAGGACTCTTGCTCTTAAATCTTCAATCCTTGAAGACAATGTTGGTGATGACTTCACCAATAATGATGATGATGATGATGATGATGATGTAGCTCTTATCACAAGGCAATTCCAATCCTACTTAAGGATGAAGAAAAATCAATCAAGACAAAGCAATGGAAGATTCAACAAAGCTAATGATGGTAGATGTTTCAATTGTAAGAAGTTTGGTCACACCATTGCTCATTGTCCAAGCAAGAACACCT
>NZ_QPKJ02000242.1 GCF_003344625.1 Solirubrobacter deserti
TCCGGCATCAGCCTCGCGCCATTCGCGGATGCGCGCCGGCTGATCGAAACGCCGAGCGACGTGCAGACTCTCGATGCTGATGCGCTGGACGAGGACCTGCCCCCGGATGCCTCGGCCATGGAGGCGGACGAGCAGCGCGACGTGCTCGGCGAACTGGAGATCACGGCGCGGCTGATGAGCACGGGCGGCGAGGACAAGGAGGAAGCACGGATGACGCGGGCCGATCGCTCGTTGATCCGGCAGTGCATCCTCGACGCCGCCGAGCACTGTGTGGCCGAGAAGCGCACGGTGCTCACGCGCGACGTGCGCAACGCGCTGCGCACCCGCGGCCAGGACCCGACGCTGCCCGAGATGCGGCGCGTGCGGCTGCTGGAGATGGCGGACGCGATGGATATGTTCTGCCAAGGCACGGATGGCGAGATGTTCGACCGCGACGGCACGCCGTGGCCCGAAGCCGACATCACTTTGGTCGATCTGGCGACCTATGCACGGGAGGGCTACAACGCCCAACTCTCCATCGCCTACATCAGCCTGATCAGCACGGTGAACAACATCGCCGAGCGCGACCAGTACCTTGGCCGCCCGATCATCAACGTCACCGACGAAGGCCACATCATCACGAAGAACCCGCTGCTCGCGCCCTACGTCGTGAAAATTACAAAGATGTGGAGGAAATTGGGGGCCTGGTTCTGGCTCGCGACGCAGAACATCG
>NZ_QPKJ02000243.1 GCF_003344625.1 Solirubrobacter deserti
TGGCCTGTGGATCATCCCTCACGAGTTCGTCAAGCAGTTGCAGGACGAGATGCGCAAGGCGGGCAAGCGGCCCCAGGATGTCCCACCCTATGTCGTTCCGCTGTCCCTGCAGGCCATTGAGGTCGTGCGCTATCTCATCGGCGAAATGAAGCCGGTCCAGCGCTATCTTCTGGCGCACCGCAGCGAGCTCAAGAAGCGCATCAGCGAAAACACGCTCAACAGTGCACTGCGCCGGATGGGCTATGAAGACCAACTGACCGGCCATGGCATCCGTGGCACGCTCTCGACGGCGCTCAACGAGGTTGGCTATCCCAAGATCTGGGTGGATGCCCAACTGTCCCATTCCGATCCGAACAAGGTCAGCTCTGCGTACAACCATGCCAAGTACGTGGAGCCACGGCGCCGGATGATGCAGGATTGGGCCGATCGGCTGGACCTCCTGGAGCAGGGGCAGGTGGAGGCTGCGAGCGCGCACTTGACCATCCACATAGAAGGCGTGCCGGCAATGGCTGATGATGAGAAACTGGCCGAGGCTGCGATTGCAGCGGCGGTGGGCAGTGTGCCGCCTGCGGGTGGCGTACCGATCGTTGTCAGCCCGGGGAATCAGGGTGTTGCATTCCAGCGTCTATCTCCGGTGCCCATCGTGCAGGCTCCGTTGGCGCCAGAGCCGCAGGTTTCGGAGATCCAGCGCGAGCGCGAGGAGATGCTGA
>NZ_QPKJ02000244.1 GCF_003344625.1 Solirubrobacter deserti
AACGAGTTGGCGCCGCGGGATCGCGACATCGCGATGGTCTTTCAGAACTACGCGCTGTATCCGCACATGACGGTGCGCGAGAACATGGGGTTCGCGCTCAAGCTGTCGAAGGTCGGCAAGGGCGAGATCGACCGCAAGGTGCGGGAGGCGGCCGAGATCCTGGAGTTGCAGGACCATCTGGACCGCAAGCCGGCGAACCTGTCCGGTGGCCAGCGCCAGCGCGTGGCGATGGGCCGCGCGATCGTGCGCGACCCGGCGGCGTTCCTGATGGACGAGCCGCTGTCGAACCTGGACGCCAAGCTGCGCGTGCAGATGCGCACCCAGGTGGCGCGCATCCAGCACCAGTTGGGCACGACCATGCTCTACGTCACGCACGACCAGACCGAGGCGATGACGCTCGGTGACCGCGTCGCGGTGATGCGCGCGGGCGTGATCCAGCAGGTGGACACGCCCAAGACGCTCTACGAACGGCCGGAGAACCTGTTCGTCGCGGGGTTCATCGGCTCGCCGGCGATGAACTTCGTGCCCGCCCGGCTGGAGGACGGCAAGCTACGGCTGCCGTTCGGCGACGCCCCGATCCCCGCCGGCGTGGACGCCAAGGGCCGCGAGGTGATCGCCGGGATCCGGCCCGAGCACTTCGAGGACGCCGCGATCAGCGGCGACGGGATGCGCTTCAAAGCCAAGCTCGACGTCGTCGAGTCGATGGGCTC
>NZ_QPKJ02000245.1 GCF_003344625.1 Solirubrobacter deserti
G
This sequence comes from Solirubrobacter deserti, assembly GCF_003344625.1. GTDB lineage: Bacteria > Actinomycetota > Thermoleophilia > Solirubrobacterales > Solirubrobacteraceae > Solirubrobacter > Solirubrobacter deserti. The sequence goes on from NZ_QPKJ02000245.1 coordinate 2, forward strand.
GGGAAGTTCCGTTCGGCTTTGGGGTGGACGCCAAGGCCATCAACGCTCACACGGTGATGCTGCCTGCCTGGTACGGCGAGATTGCACGGCGTGCCACTGAAGCCCTGCGTCCCAACTACGGTGCCTATTACGGTTTTGACACTGCAACGCCTGCGAACGCCGAAATGGTGGCGGAGTTCCTGTTCAGCTACCGCTGAAAGACGAGCAAGGCGACGCGAAGGTAGATTCAACTGAGTAGCGTCGCCGGATGCCTCTGGAGTGTGTTGGACGCCGCCACCTGCTCGTGCAGGAACTCGTGGCGGCCAGGAGTGCAAAACCTAGCTGCAAGTATCACCAGAGCCGAGATGGACGAGGCGGCTGACGCGGTAGCGGGACACAATCCTCAGACTGGCAACTTGCCTTATGAGAACGCGTCAGGACGATTCCTAGCCAGTTGTATGGCTCGCTCTTCAAATCGAGTCCCAATGGGGCTTGCTTTCTTGGCACGTTGCACCAGGTAGGTCGTAACGCGATATGGGCCGCCTGACAGAGGGAGCATTACCGTCCCCCAACTGTGTGCTCGCGGCGCCTGTGATTGTCTGACCAGCCCAATTCCGTAGCCAGCCCCGACCCATAAGGCAATCATTTCGAGTGACGCCAATTGCCGAACCTCTTGGTCTGTTCTTTGCTGTAGTGCAAGTAGCATTTGGTCCAGTTCCGGG
>NZ_QPKJ02000246.1 GCF_003344625.1 Solirubrobacter deserti
AATACAAAACAAAACATCGCCCACAGGTCAAGCTCGTCTACATCTGTATGATCATGGCGACGAGAAAGTGTGCTAGCCAACCAGCAACTCTACACATCAAAAACCTCCTCACCTGCATCACAGGAACTAAATGAGCTAATGCTCAGTAAGTAAGGATCATGCATGCTCATGAATGTGTTTCATGCATAAACTTCATTGAAATTCCCAATGTACTCTTTCTTTCATAACTTTTCATTTTGATGCACTTTTCTTAGAAAACCTTTCTTTATAGGGCCCTTGAGTACATTACAAAAATCGCGGCAGTCGGTAGGCCGTGCCCACCTGTGCGGGAAGGAAACACATGGCCAATGTGAACCATACCTACCCAACGCAGACCGACTAAGTAATGCACCTAATCTCATAGTACAATGCTCAGTCCCGGCAGTCGGTAAGCCGTGCCCACCTATGCGGGAAGGATGCCTGTGCAAACCATACTTACCCAACGCAGACAGACTAAACACTGTACTTAAAACATATCTCGTAAAATCAGTACAATGGTACTACTTTAAATCCAATGCGTGGAAAACTTCACTTCTTTGAAAATCATGCTTAAATGATCATGCCATGCTTATGTTTCAATAAAATTTACAACAACAATATAAATAACATATAATTTAAATAATACACATAAGCATGTAGAAAGACATCTTGTATTTACTACTG
>NZ_QPKJ02000247.1 GCF_003344625.1 Solirubrobacter deserti
TCGACGGTTTCGCTACTTCTCCCCGGTCGCGCTTGCCCTCCGGTTCGGGGTTCGAAGACGTTCAGTTCGTGGCCTTGGTCCTCAGCACCGCCTCGATGACCGCGTGTGGAGGTTGGTATCCGTGCGCGTCGACGTAATGCACCACGAGCGTGGGTGCCGCGAAGAGCTGGGTGTCGATTCCTCGGACGTGGATCTCGCCGTGTCCGAGTAGGTAGTCGCCGACGGACTTAGAGCGCGCGTAGATCCACGATGGACGTTCCCGCGGTTGCGTGGGCTTCGGGCAGAACGCACACGCGTGGACGCCGCGCGTGACATTGACCTCGTGTATGCCAAGCTCGGTCAGCGCCGCGAGAAGTCCGTCTGGAACCGGGCCGGTCGGGAACTTGTGGGCGTCGTCGAGCCATCCGACCGCGATCGCCGAGTTGTCCGGCGAGGTCCCGTACGGACACGAGTCGGGGAAGGGATCGCCGTCAGGGATGTAGGTCATCCGGAGCTTCCTTTGAACCAGCGGTTAGACCGTGTCGTTTCGGATGCCCGAGTTGTTCCGGGCTCCAGAACGAAGCGTTCGGAGCGTCTTAGCGCCGCCGCCGAGCCAGCACGGCGACGTGGGGTCCTCCGGCGTTGGAACTCCACGTGAGGCAGTTTCCCAGACGACGGTCGGATCTTCGCTTTGAGCGGAAGCGAGAATGGTGCTTTTCGACG
>NZ_QPKJ02000248.1 GCF_003344625.1 Solirubrobacter deserti
TCAACGGGCTCACCTATTGACATCATTTGCATTACTCTATTTCCATTCTCTCTAAAAGACAAGGCAAAAATATGGTTTCATGCCCTAACTCCTAATTCCATCCGCACTTGGGAAGAACTACAAAAAGCTTTTTTGGAAAAATTCTTTCCACCCGCTAGAACCAACATGTTGATGCGCATGATTCAAAACTTCACTGAAGAACCTAATGAGGCATTTACTGGTGCCTGCGACAGGTACAAGGATTTGATAAATGCAAACCCACATCATGTACAAGACGAAGGTCAACTTGTAGGGTATTTCTACCATGGTTTGACCCGTGAGACCAAACAATTTCTCCAAATGATGAGTGGTGGGGAACTTTTTGAAAAATCCCCCGAGCAAGCAATCCCATATTTTGATAGGTTGTCAGAAAGTGCGCGTAACTGGGAGGTTAACACAACTCCCGATGTTGTGAAGCGAGGTAGTACCCCAAGTAGTGGAGGGAAGTTCCAACTTAAGGAACAAGATGACCTTCAGGTCAAGGTAGCAAATTTGACTAGAAAGTTGGAGGCCTTAGAGATGCAGAAAGTTAATGAGGTTACTGCGGTGCCTGTGGTGCCTAATGTACCTCCTACACCTATTGTGCCTAGGGTAGAGGAACCATGTCTTATTTGTGAGGACCCCATTCATTCCACTAGGGATTGTCCCACTCTTCCCACCA
>NZ_QPKJ02000041.1 GCF_003344625.1 Solirubrobacter deserti
CATGGTCAATGCCCCATGCCCCAATGTCTTGACATAAGGAGGCATATAAAGAGAAGAAAGATACTTATAGTAAGTGACTTGATAATGATGTAAGGTACATCTGAGGGAACTTTATGGTTCACAGAGTAGAATTGTAAAGTACAATTCCATTAGTGAACTCTTCTCCTATAAAATGATGAATGGGACATCTGTTAATGAGCTCTGCCTCAAGATGATCCAGAACATTCATTCATTACGTGATCTTAAGTGTTAGGATCACTGCTAACAAAAGGGCATTGACATCTTGCTTCATTCCCTTCCTGCAAGTCACAAGTAATTCATCATAATCTTCCCTCACTGATTTGATGAATGTACTAGTGAGTGTTAGGAGACCTTGAAAAAGGAACCTAAGGGAATGTTTTAGTTTTCAATGAAACTTCCACTTCTAAGACCAAACCTAAGGGTAAGGGAAAGAAGAAGAAGTCTCATGATGAGCTAAAAAGAGGCATTAAGAAAGAGAAGTCAAAAAGGAAAGAGTTTCCAATGCGGTAAGTCAGGTCATTGGAAGAAAAATAATAAGGAGTACCTGGTTTGAAGAATGGTTCTTCTAATAGTACGTCCTGTGCTTTATTGATTTACTAATTAAGAATTAGTGTTATTCTGCACATGGTATCCGATACCTAGTTGTACTTCCTTGTACAATACGATTGTATAAAGAAGACAAAGGGAAGCAGAAGATCAAGTGGATGTCAAGCTTTCTTTGTTTGGAAATGAGTCAACAGTTGACACATTTAACATTGAAACTTGATACTTGATTAGTTCATTTAGAGTTCATAGAATCTTTATTAAATTGCCAAGTTATTTTAAGACTTCTTAATTGAGGTTTTATTAGTTTTTAAATACTTTGTTTATTTAAAACAGTTTATCTATGATATTGGATATTTTAGATAAATTCTGGCAATTGATTTAAAGTTCTATACTCTTTATGAATGATTTAAATAAATGCATGAAAGTGTATATTGGAGATTAAAGGGATAATACATAAGATGTATAAACCCTAACTTTTAGCTAATATACTTCATATATAATAGATATTTGAAAGGTTCAAATGATTATTATGAAGTAAAACTAAAAGAAAAATATTGAGAATATTTGATTTAATCTCATATCACTAATTGACCTTAAAAATGTTAAACGATAGAGTTTAAGGATTATTTGATAATATGGGATATTTCAAATAAACTTTAAAAGTATGTTTTCTCAAATAAAGAGTTATTAGAAAACATGGTTTCCACATTAGTTTAAAAACTATACCTTTGTAAAACATCAAAAGGAATTTTATGTAATTAAAGGGGTTTAATACATAAAGTACCTTGTTTTAAAAGGACTAGTGGGAGCAAGAAAGTCATCAATTATTTTCTTTATAAGTACACACTTTTAAATACTAAAGTAGTATTAAGAATTCCATAATCGTTATAGGAATTCAAATCTCTTCAAAAATGGTTTTTGAAAGGATTTTAGTATATGAGCAAGATATTTGAGAAATATGAGGCTCATATAAATAAAGTATGTACTCACATCAATATCACAAAAATGCTGCAAAGAGTTGTTAGCAGATATTGATGATTGATTTGGAATGGTGATTCTGAATAGAAACAAGTATACTCTTAAAAGGAGTTTAAGGATGAAATACTTGCATATAAAGAAATTTGCCATTTACAATGTTGTCTAATATAATGTCTAGTGAACAATGTTTTCTTTTGAAAGCATAGGTCTCATTTACTAGGACATCAGAGTTGGCAGCAGAATTTTAGTTTAAATACTATTATTGAAAATAATATAATGCAAAAGGGTTTTGCATGAATCTACCTTGCCTTAACACTGGGGTGTGTTATAAGCCTTGTCTTATGAAGACTAGTATACGATACTATGGTGATTGGCTTTAGTGCAAGTGGGAGATTGTTAGAAGTATGCCCTAAAACCAATCCTAAAGGGCATATGAATTTCATATTATTATTATAAAGAAGGTACAAACTTATCTTATGTGTACTAAACATATAATTGATAAGGTCCATGAATAAATGATAGGAGAAATATACATCTCAAAGAGTTGAGATTGAGAGACTGATATTTCTCATACACATTTATTCTAAAACAGTTCCTACTCAGAGGTTTGTTAAAGTGGATATTTAACTAACCGTACAAGAGTAGCACAGATTTAAACTGGCTCCAATGGGAGGATAGGTAGTCTTTCCTATCGGTGTAGTGACACTA
>NZ_QPKJ02000249.1 GCF_003344625.1 Solirubrobacter deserti
AAGCACCATTGCGGGAATGGATGATTAACAGGGGATGGATATGATCGAATTGCTGTTGTTCGACTTGGATGGAACGCTGCTTAGAACTGATGATCTAGAAGGGTTTCGTGGGGAAAATGGCTTTGGTCAAAAGTCGTCAGACTGGTATCAGCAACTCAATAATGCATTCGACCGGCGCCAGGATCGAGTTCACTACACAGCTCAGCATCTTGCTCAATTAGCCCAGGGCAGGAGGCTAGGCGTCTTCACAAGGTCGCCCCGAGCTTACGCTTCCACCCTTTTGAATAAAGCTTATCCGGGCTTTCCTTGGTCAATCGTTGTAGCGTATGAAGATGTTTCGAAAACAAAGCCGCACCCGGAAGGTGTGTGGCTAGCGATGAACAAGTGTGGGATTGACCACCCCAGTAAAGTGGCAGTGGTAGGGGATGAGAAAAGTGATGTATTGGCGGCATATCAAGCGGGATGTTGTGCTTTCTTGGATAAAGGAGGCTGGGACCCTGCCGGTAAAACGCCACAAAATTACTGGACCCTAGAACGAGTTCCGGACATGATTCTGTCCGGGCCCAATGATTTAATAGGAAAGATACAAAATCCCATTGAGTTACTGCCAGAGCTTGAACGGGCTGGGCAATCAAAGGCAAAAAATTATTCGCCAAGATTCGATGCCTGGAAGCATATAAGCCCGTCAGGGAT
>NZ_QPKJ02000250.1 GCF_003344625.1 Solirubrobacter deserti
GACGTGCGCCGACTCGCGCGCTTGGTACTCGATCACCTGCATCCTCTTTCAGAGGTAGGGGCTGCACGACGCGGTCGATCCACGCGCCTCGCACCGCTGGCTGTCGAGCATCTGGCGCAGACGCCCGCCGCATTCGATGCAGAGGCGGGTGGCCCCGAAGCCGGGCCGGCCCTCGGGAGATTGCATCAGCTCGACGTCGGGCCGTTTCGGGGCTTCATGCGTCAGGAGACATTCGACCTCAGCCATGACATCACCCTGGTCTACGGTGCGAACGGCACTGGTAAGAGCAGCTTCTGCGAGGCGCTGGAAATTGCCATGCTCGGCTCGATCAGCGAGGCGCAAGTCAAGCGGGTCGACCAACGGGCCTACTGCAACAACGCTCGCCTGCGCCGCCATGTCGCGCCTGTCCTATCGTCCCGGGATGAAGACCGGCCCCAGGCCGTACAGCCGGACGAAGCTGAATACCGCTTCTGCTTCATCGAGAAGAACCGCCTGGACGACTTTGCGCGCATCGCCGCGCGGACGCCGGGTGACCAGCGGCAGCTGATCGCAACCCTGTTCGGCGTGGATCAGTTCAGCGAATTCGTGCGGGGCTTCAACCCCTCGCTCGATCAGGACCTGATGCTCGCCGGTGTTCAAGCCGCGCAGCTGTCACAGCGCCGCGTACAGTTGGCGAACTCCGAGCAGACGATC
>NZ_QPKJ02000251.1 GCF_003344625.1 Solirubrobacter deserti
AGCGTGTCTACCGATTTCACCATAGCGGCTTGTTCGAAATCATAATAACCTATTCTTATCCAATCGTCGACATTGAAAGAGTAAATTCAATGAAATATGTATTTAGGAAAGATTCAAATGAAAATTTTTGAATAAAAACTTGTTTCAAAATTAGGAATTTTAACGTATAACGTAAAGGCTTTCAAAAAGAATCCTTTCTTTACCTTATTTTTTTTTTTAGAATGTCCATTTTATTTAACTTAACATTAACAATGGGGTTTTAAAAAATTTATTATTTTAGGCTTGAATAAAATCTAATTGTTATAAATTGATAGTTATGACTTCAATACATGGATAGAACCCAAAACGTTATTTCTCATTTGCATTTTTTTTTTTAATTTATTTCTTATTTTTTCAATTTATTTTATGAATCTATTAACAAATCTATTAAAAATAAAAAATCTATTAAAAAAATGCATTTTGTTTAGATGATGAAAAAAAGACTATTCTTATGTACCAAATGTACCAAATTTTTTGGTGATACACTCAAGAGATTTAGGAAGCTATTTGCATAGCTTTGTATTAAAAGTCAGTATTTGAATTATTTTTAATTGTGTAAAGAATTTATGTTAAGATTTAACAAACCAATTAAATATTGGTAGGTATTGGACCGGGTTATTTATATTATGTATATTATGTAAAAAAATTTCAATT
>NZ_QPKJ02000023.1 GCF_003344625.1 Solirubrobacter deserti
TTTTTAATCATTCTCTTGCTTCGGGAAGAGATGATTTTTCATGACTAATAAAATTTCTAGTTTTATTTTTAATCATTCTCTTGCTTCGGGAAGAGAAGAATCTCATGAATAATAAAACTTCTAGTTTTATTTTTAATCATTCTCTTGCTTCTGGAAGAGATGATTTTTCATGACTAATAAAACTTCTAGTTTTATTTTTAATCATTCTCTTGCTTCTGGAAGAGATGATTTTTCATGACTAGTATAAAAATTAAAAGACTACAATTATTCTTGAGAAAAAAAATTCCATAGTAAAAAAAATATATACCCACCAAAAGTAAGACCATTACCTTACTTGGTTAGAACCTCATGCTTGGTTAGATTTTTCATGACTAGTATAAAAATTAAAAGACTTACTTGGTTAGAACCTCGTGCTTGGTTAGAACCTCGTGCTGATAACGTATTGTGAAAGTAAGAAAAATAGAAGTAGAAGAGATAGGAGAATTGTCTTCCATGTATATTATTCAAGGGGCTTAAGTCCTCCTTTTATAGGCTTACAAGATGGCTCAAATAATTGCACAATTATAGAAGAGAGAGAGAGAATAGGAAAAACAATAATAGAGGTGGTCATCCACCATATTTACAATACTCCCCCTTGGATGTCCACCACGCTAAGATAATGTGACTCATTACAACCTTGCTAGAAAAACCCTGTGGGAAAAAATATAGCAAGGAAAACGAGTACAACATTTTGTAAATCTTAGAATGATGTTGGACGCACTAAAGAAACTGCCTCGTTAAAACCTTGCCAGTAAAACCCAGTGGGAAAAACCTGGACGAAGGAAAAAGAGTACAGCGTGCATATGTCCAGATAAGCAATAGACTTGATGATAATGCTCCCCCTGATGAGTATCAACTTGACTGATCACAAACACGACGCATCCCGATATCATATGTCAATTTCTTGAATGTTGATGATGGCAAAGCTTTGGTAAATAAATCTGCAACATTATCACTGGACCGTATTTGCTTCACTTCAATTTTATGACTCTTCTGGAGTTCGTGAGTGAAGAAAAACTTTGGTGAGATATGCTTGGTTCTGTCACCTTTGATGTATCCTTCTTTGATTTGTTCAATACATGCAGCATTATCTTCATAAATTGTTGTTGCGCTTGTAATCAAAGATAACCCACATGCATTCCGAATGTGTTGTACCACTGATCTTAACCATACACATTCACGGCTTGCTTCATGGAGTGCAATTATCTCAGAGTGATTAGAGGAAGTGGCAGTCAAAGTCTGCTTAATCGATCGCCAAGAAATTGCAGTATTGCCACATGTGAATACATACCCTGTTTGTGAGCGGGCCTTGTGAGGATCAGAAAGGTATCCAGAATCTGCATATCCTTTTAGAGTTGATTCCTTTGAATAAAATAAACCCAAATCTGTAGTCCCACGAAGGTAGCGTAAGATATGTTTCACGCCATTCCAGTGTCTTCGAGTTGGTGCAGAGCTGAATCTTGCCAACAAATTAACTGAAAATGCAATATCTGGCCTTGTACACTGTGCTAAGTATAACAAAGCACCAATTGCACTAAGATATGGTACTTCAGGACCAAGTAGTGCTTCATTTTCTTCTTTTGGACGAAAAGGATCTTTCTTAGCATCAAGGGATCTAACAATCATTGGAGAACTTAATGGATGTGCTTTATCCATGTTAAATCGCTTCAAGACCTTTTCGATATATGTTGACTGATGTATGAGAATTCCATTAGACTTGTGCTCGATTTGTAGGCCGAGACAATATTTAGTTTTTCCTAAGTCTTTCATCTCAAACTCATCCTTCAAATATTTAGCCGCTTTTGTGAGCTCTTCAGGAGTCCCAAATAAATTTATATCATCAACATATACTGCAAGGATGGCAAATCCTAATTCTGATTTCTTTATAAAAACACAAGGGCATATAGGATTGTTAATATACCCATCCTTGATCAAATACTCACTGAGACGATTATACCACATTCTTCCAGATTGTTTTAATCCATATAATGATCGTCTCAACTTAATTGAGTACATATTTCGTGGTTGTGATGTATTTTCTTGAGGCAACTGAAATCCTTCAGGGATTTTCATATAAATATCATTTTCTAGCATGCCATACAAATATGCAGTAACTACGTCCATTAGACGCATGTCTAGTCCTTCTGAGACTGACAGACTAATTAAATATCGAAACGTAATAATATCCATCACAGGTGAATACGTTTCTTCATAATCAATCCCAGGTCTTTGTGAGAAACCTTGTGCCACAAGACGTGCTTTGTATCTAGCAATTTCATTTTTATCATTACGTTTTCTTATAAACACCCATTTGTAACCTACAGGTTTCACATCATTGGGTGTTGGGACTACAGGCCCAAATACTTTGCGTTTTGCTAGAGAATCCAATTCTACTTGGATTGCTTCTTTCCACTTTGACCAATCATGTCTACTGCGACATTCATTGATACTGCGTGGTTCATGATCATCATCATCTTTTAAAATTTCTGTGGCTACTGCAAAGCAAAATACATCATTAATAACCACTTCTGTACGGTCCCATAATTCCCCCGTGGATGCATAATTTATGGAAATTTCATCATTTGCAAGTACTTGTGCATCTTCATGATTTTGTATCTCTTCGGGGACTATTGCCTCTTCAGGGGCATGTGTCACTTCAATGACACTTTCCTCTTCGGGGGTTATTATTTTAGAAATTGTGGGAATAGCCTCTTCAGGAGTGCTATTTTCTTCAAGACTTGTGTCTTGTTGCCCTTTTATTTTCCTCTTCCGGGGAATTAAATCTTTTGAACCCAAGGGTCGACCACGCTTCAGGCGTGTCATGGATGATTCATTAGCTGCCATAATAGCAGTTTTTCCAATTGGTATATTGATCCTTGCTGGTATGTTTGCAGCCGGTATATAGGACTTGGTTACTTTAGCTGTATCTGTAAATGCATCGGGCAATTGGCTAGCAATCTTCTGAAGATGAGTGATTCTCTGTACTTCATTTTCACATTGAGCAGTGCGCTGGTCGAAATGAGACATGGAGGATGCATTCCAAATAATTTCACGCCGTTCCTCTTTTGGTAGCTTATCTCCCCCTAACGACGGGAAATTGACCTCATCAAAATGGCAATCTGCAAATCTTGCTCTAAAAACGTCCCCTGTCAAAGGTTCAAGATACCTGATGATTGATGGCGAATCAAAACCAATGTATATTCCCAATCGACGTTGAGGGCCCATTTTTGTGCGTTGTGGAGGTGCAATTGGAACTTGTACTGCACATCCAAACACTCGTAAATGGGAAAGATTTGGAATTTGACCAAGTACCAATTGAAATGGTGACTGTTGGTGATTAGCAGTCGGTCGAAGGCGAACCAATGCTGCAGCATGTAGAATGGCATGTCCCCAAGCAGAAATAGGTAACTTTGTCCTCATAAGTAAAGGTCGAGCAATCAGTTGGAGTCGTTTGATAAAGGCTTCTGCTAATCCATTCTGTGTATGTACATGAGCAATTGGATGTTCCACCTCAATCCCAACAGACATGCAATAATCATCAAAAGCTTTAGATGTAAATTCACCAGCATTATCAAGACGGATCTTCTTGATTGGATAATCTGGAAAATGTGCTTGTAACCTTATGATCTGAGCAAGGAGCCTGGCAAATGCAACATTGCGGGTAGATAACAAGCAAACATGTGACCATCGAGATGAGGCATCTATTAGCACCATGAAATAGCGAAATGGTCCACATGGTGGATGAATTGGTCCACATATATCCCCTTGGATTCGTTCCAAAAATGTTGGGGATTCAACAAGGACTTTTGTATGAGATGGTCTAATAATCAATTTTCCTTGTGAACAAGCATTACATGGATAATCACTAGACAAAAGAATCTTCTGGTTCTTTAATGGATGTCCATGTGAATTTTCAATAATTCGCCTCATCATTGTTGACCCTGGGTGCCCAAGTCTATCATGCCAAAGCATAAAAATATTTGGGTTAGAGAGCTTCTGGCTCATCACCAAATTTAATTCAATTGTTGTTATAGTTGTATAATATAATCCTGAAGAAAAAGCAGGCAATTTTTCCACTACAAGCTTCTGGCTTGAATCAATATGAGTAATACATAAATATTCTTTATTATTTTCACATGTGGTCTCAATATGATATCCATTACGACGTATATCTTTAAAACTTAGCAGATTTCTTCTGGATCTGACTGAATATAAGGCATCGTTAATATGGAATATCGTGCCACATGGTAACATAATAGTGGCTCTTCCGGAACCATCAATCAAGTCTGCAGGACCTGATATTGTATTTACATTAGTTTCAACTAATGTTATATGGGAAAAATATTTTTGATCCCGAAGGATTGTATGAGTAGTAGCACTATCTGCTAGACATATCTCTCCACCATTTATCTTGGAACCGAGCGATCCAATACTAAGATCCATACCCTTTAAAAAAATATTAAATAAATTCAATATAAAATTTGAATAAATAAAATGCATAAAACATCCAAAACAATAAAAATATTAATCGATGTGGACTTTTCCATCACCAATTAAATGATCAATTTTTCCATTTGGATCTTCAAAAAAAATCCGAAACATCGAGATGAGTAATATCCACCTGATCTTCACCATCAATCAAATTTGTCTCTATTTTCTCTTTGCCTTTCTCCTTGAGTGAGGCTTGGTAAAGTTTAACCAAATGGTCAGCCGTATAACATGTACGCGACCAATGCCCCTTCATACCACACTTATAACATTTATTTTCATAATTCGCAGGAGGCTGAAATTTTTCTTTGCCTTGCCTTCCTCCATTGTTATACCACTTCTGGTGGTTTTGTTTGGTATTGATATGACCTCCCCGTGGTCTATAATTATTTTGACCACGGCCTCGCCCACGCCCATGGCCACAACCACGGCACATGAAATCAATTCAGAATATTTTGCAAACCTACGCTCTCGATATTGCTGCTTCAGGAGCACATTCGAGGCGTGAAATGTGGAGTATGTTTTTTCCAACATATCTGATTCAGTTATTTTCTCTCCACACAATTGCAATTTAGAACTGATTTTGAAAAGTGCAGAATTATATTCTGCAACTGTTTTGAAATCTTGCAACCTTAAGTGCATCCAATCATAACGGGCTTTAGGAAGAATAACTGTCTTTTGGTGGTCATATCTTTCCTTTAAATTTTTCCAAAGGACAAGGGGATCCTTTACCGTAAGATATTCATTTTTCAAGCCCTCATCAAGGTGATGGCGAAGAAAAATCATTGCCTTGGCGCAATCCTGCTGGGATGCCTGATTTTTTTCTTGAATTGTATTGCCAAGATTCATAGCAGTAAGATGGATTTCAGCATCAAGGATCCAAGATAAATAATTTTTCCCGGAGATATCAAGAGCAACAAACTCAAGCTTCGTAAGATTCGTCATTCTTGAATTTCTAATATATGATAAAGACAATAATATGAGTAACATTAAAAAAAAATAAAAATGATGGTAGAAATAACCTTAGAGTCACATATACATTATAATTAACATCAAAGCATAATTGACAGTGTC
>NZ_QPKJ02000252.1 GCF_003344625.1 Solirubrobacter deserti
TGGCTATTAGGTACACTAATTAAAAGGCCATGGGAAACTGAAAAACATGGTCAGACGCAATCTCAACGATTTCCTCTCATTTGTCACCGTGGCGCGTGAGGGCAGCTTTACGCGAGCGGCTGCGCTGCTGGGCGTGACGCAATCGGCTTTGAGCCAAGCCATCAGCGGCCTGGAGGCCAGGGTGGAGATCCGTCTGCTGACGCGCACCACGCGCAGCGTCCCGCCCACCGAGGCGAGCGAGCGCCTGCTGCAGGCCATCGGGAATCGTTTCGGCGAGATCGAGGCCGAGCTGGGCGTACTCTCGGGGTTGCGCGACAAGCCCTCGGGCACGGTGCGCATCACCTGCGGCGACCATGTGCTCAAGACCATGCTGTTGCCGAAGGTCGGGCCGCTCCTGCACCCGTATCCCGACGTCAAGGTTGAATTCGACGTCAACTATGGATTCTGGGACATCGTGGCGGATCGCTTCGACGTAGGCGTGCGTCTGGGCGACACCATCGACAAGGACATGATCGCGGTGCCGATCGGCCCCAAGCTGCGCATGGCCGCGGTTGCGGTGCCGGACTACTTCGACAAGCATGCCAAACCGAAGACGCCGGAAGACCTGACGCAACACAGTTGCATCAACTTGCGCTTTCCCACGCATGGCGGTCTGTACGTGTGGGAATTCGCGCGCCAGGGAAGGCAATT
>NZ_QPKJ02000253.1 GCF_003344625.1 Solirubrobacter deserti
TGCTTTTTATGTTTTCTTGCTTTTCCGTGCCTTGTAGGTAAAATGCAATAAAATGGATGCCTTTTTGCATGCAAAGTGAGAGCTTCGAGTCAAACCTTGGAAGTCGTCAAAGGTCATGGGACTTTTAGGACATACTTCTATGTGTGTCTAGATGCCACATATCAAATTTCAAAGCTAAATGCCAAATAGTTTGGGAGATATGGGCAAATGAAGTCAAGAAGTGCAAAAGCGACCAATCGGAGTATTCTAAAAAACTGCTTTTCTCTAGATTGAATTGGACAATGAGACCACCATGGTTAGAAAGAAGACTTCTCAAGCTTCGCGTGGATATAAAGAACGTCCAAATCCGACTCCGGACGAGAAAGTTACAAGTATTTGAAGTCGGGACATTTTGTAGGCAAAAATCTGCACTTACGCGGGTTACTGTTCATACAGAATCCCGAAAACTGCATTTTTCAGCTGTAAATTGCTCATTTTTTTAGGGGCAATGTGGGCATTTCATGGGCACATTAGGGCACGAATTTGGGGGCCTATTTAAGGGCATTTCTCAGCCATTTTGCAGCTCTCTTCTTGCTCTCTTACCTTGTTCTTAGTTAGTTTCTTAGGTTAGGTTAGTTTTTCTCTTAGTTTTAGGAGTAGATTAGTTTTCCTTTAAGTTTCTTTAAGTTTTATGTAATGTAATGTAGTTTT
>NZ_QPKJ02000254.1 GCF_003344625.1 Solirubrobacter deserti
CTCTCTATTTCCTCTACTATCTCTTTCTCTTGGCTTCTCTCTTTTCTCTTAGAGGTCTCATCACTCCCTACATTAACCTCCACCGGAGGTGTACTATCCTCATCCATGATGTCCTCTCCTACCCTATTGTCAACCACTCTCCCACTCCTAAGCACAGAAATGGCTTGGACATCCTCATGTTTGACGGGCTCTTGAGAGGTAGAACTCTCAGCCACATAAGCTCCCTTAGGGTTTCTAACCGGTTGGCTAGGCAAATGACCCTCTTCCCTACGACTCAAAGAAGCCGCAATTTGGCCCATTTAGGACTGCACTAGCTGTCACCAACAAAGGTCTACCTATAATCACGGGGATTTGGGGTCTACCACTATCAACCGGTTCCATGTCTAAGACTATGAAGTCTGCAGGAAAGACAAAGGACTCAATCTTTACTAGCACATCATGTAGAACTCCCCTAGGCACCTTAGTGGACCTGTCTGCAAACTGGAGTACGGTGGGTGTAGGCTTTAACTCTCCTAAATCCATCTTCGCATACACTGAGTATGGAAGAATGTTCACACTTGCCCCAAAGTCTACCAATGCCCTATCCACATAATGATCTCCTAGGTACAAAGGAATGGTGGGTGTCCCAGGGTCTTTCTTTTTAACGGGGATTTGGTATTGGCAAACCGCACTAGCAATATCAACTAATG
>NZ_QPKJ02000255.1 GCF_003344625.1 Solirubrobacter deserti
GACTACTTGCTGAGTAAGTGTTATAGAACTGATCCGCGTACGTTGATGTTCGCACATGCTATAGGTATGGGGCTATTCGAGAAAACGAAGTTGCGTTGGCTTGAAGATCAGGAATGGAAGGCTTGCGGTTATATAGTTAAGAAGGCGGCTCACGGATCAGTGTATCGCTTAACGCGAGAGCCTTTAAGGCGCTTTGAAGATGTGGATAATGATCTTCCTAGTGTAATTGTGCAAACGGTTCATGGCGGATTTTGGCTTTCTGTCGCCGAAAAAATCATCGAGGCCATAAAGCAGCTTGCAAATGAACATCCGAGTCTAACTCCGGATGATGTAGGCATTATCCTGCTAGACGGTGGAAACTCGATGTATGCACTTGCAGATCAGTTGGAACTGCTCGTCCCTCGCAAGCTTGATTGGAAGGTGAATAAGGCTCACGAGACTAAGCGAAGGAATAAAGGGGAGCTCTTCGTTAGTAATCGGAATAACGTTAAGGGACTAGAGTTTCCTTTCGTTATTTGTGTCAGTGAAAGGGTGACCGCTGGATACATGTATCGAAATGCGCTATATATGACGTTGACTAGGTCTTTTATCCAGTCGCGCTTGATCGTATCAGCCAATGAAAACGAAGAATTTCTGAGGTGTATAGAGGGCGGGCTACAGAGAATTAACGAAGAAGGTTGTATCGAAGT
>NZ_QPKJ02000256.1 GCF_003344625.1 Solirubrobacter deserti
CACAAACGGCCCACGGCGTGGCAGCAAGGCGCGCACACGGCAAGGCATGCATGGGCCGCCCACGCACCGGACATGGCACCAAGGCGTGGGGGGGCATGGCAGCAAGGCGTGGCCACGGCTGGGCACTGTGGCACGCAAACAGCCCACGGCGTGGCAGCAAGGCGTGGCCACGGCTGGGCACTGTGGCACGCAAACAGCCCACGGCGTGGCAGCAAGGCACGCCCACAGCAAGGCATGGTGGCGCATGCGTGGGCTGCCCAAGCGCAGGCCATGGCAGCAAGGCGTGGGCTGCCCAAGCGCAGGCCATGGCAGCAAGGCGTGGCCACGGCTGGGCACTGTGGCGCGCAAACAGCCCACGGCTGGGCACTGTGGCACACAAACAGCCCACGGCGTGGCAGCATGGCGCGCCCACGGCAAGGCATTGTGGCCCATGCGTGGGCTGCCCAAGCAGAGGGCATGGCAGCAAGGCGTGGCCACGGCTGCGCACTGTGGCGCGCAAACAGCCCACGGCGTGGCACTTGGCAGCAAGGCTCGCCCACGGCAAGGCATGGTGGCGCATGCGTGTGAGTGCCCAAGCACAGGGCATGGCAGCAAGGCGTGGCGGGGCATGGCAGCAAGGCGTGGCCACGGCCGGGCACTGTGGCGCGCAAACAGCCCACGGCGTGGCACATCCAACGCATGCCCACT
>NZ_QPKJ02000257.1 GCF_003344625.1 Solirubrobacter deserti
GGGACTGTTGTACACTATAAAAACATTATTTTCTGAGTTAGTTAGGTTAGACTACACAACCCTAGCCTCTCTTACACTTCATCTCTCTCTCCTACCTCTCTCCCACATTCCCATTCACCATTCTTGAGACCTTTGGCTGCACATGGACGGGACGAAGACCTCCGGTGATTCAGCCCCGACGATGAGCGGCTAGACTTCTCTCCTTGGGTATAGATGAAGCTTGGTTAGTGGTGTTATTATGTTTTGATTACGTTTAAGGTTTTGTAATGGCCATATGACAATTGTACAACTTGAGAGATTGCTTCTCTATGCAATCCGTTCTTGAATGAAGTTATATTTTTGATTATGATTGTTCTCTGTGATTTCACTCATAATAGTTGTGCAATAATGCTTTTTGAACTTGCTTAAGTTCATATAGTTTGTTCATGCCTTGTTAGGATAACCGGTGCATGCTTCGCTTGACCGGTTATGCCTTGCTTGGATGAGTTCACTACGTGAACATAAGCATAGTATATTATTTGGATGGTTTAAACTTGTAGTTTGAATCACCACCGATCATAACCCATTGCGAAACCTTTACGTTAATCATATGCATGATAACTCGCTTAATAAAGTGGATTCGAAACCCAAGGATCCAATTTATTTGATTTAAACAACTATTTTACTTTCGAAGTTTTATAAA
>NZ_QPKJ02000259.1 GCF_003344625.1 Solirubrobacter deserti
TAGGTACACGTCGACCGTACCTTGAGCAAACAGCAGTTCACAAGTTAACACCTAAAAGCTCCAAAACAGGGTAGGTAACGTCACACCTGCAATGTAAGAAATTCTCTGTTTATGTGAATCTGTGAAATTTGTGGTTATAGAATCTGTGGATATCTGTATACATGCATTTACCATTCAGCTTTTCATGAGACATGAACACGTGGTGTATTTATATTGTCTGACGAGTATGGGTGAATAGGGTGTGGCGGGCCAGCGCCCAAATATCTGGTTCCTTCGGGGACATTATTAGGTTCCTTCGGGGACATTATATATATAAAGTTCCGTAGGGAACACTCTGATAGCGGTATGGGGAGGACCTCTGCAGTACACAGAGGGGTTTGAGATGTATTTGGGACTCGAGACCTCCATACGACGGCTTATGATTAGTTATTAGTTATCTGAGTGGCTCAGTATGCGATTCACGGTCTTGTCAGGCAATACAATATACACAGGGATCCCAATCATATGATTATCTGTTATCTGCCATGTGCACTCTGCATCTGCATGCGTTACTTACTGAGTTTTATACTCATAAATATTCTTACATTGCAGATGATACAGCTCATATGTGAGTTTCGAGGAGGAGCGCTGAATTTCTGACCGCGGCTTGTGTATATGAGCATTTTGACGCTGTGGT
>NZ_QPKJ02000260.1 GCF_003344625.1 Solirubrobacter deserti
ATTCTTAGGAAGTGCTACCCAATGAATGCAAAACACTGTAAATCATGGGGGGTTTTGGTTTGAAAACTTCTTGTGCCAAGTTAATGGCAAGGGTTTTGATTTAAAGACTTGTAAATTAAAGGAGTAGATCCTATGGGTTCATTCCTTCCTACCCTAGGTTGGTGATTCCTCATATCGACACATTCAAGAATCATGTGAACTATGACCTTGAATGGTAACAAATCATTTAACAATAAAAGTTCAAAACAAATACAAGTGATGGAATATAACTCACTACTCACAAGTTATGTTTACATGCATATGATAGACATATGTGCTCACTAACCAAGGTATAGCTCATCAAGAGTAATACTTTGGCCATGAATATGATACCATATGAGTTCAAAAGAGAAGAGTGAGTAGAGAAGCTTCATACCATAGACATTTAGCTTAAGAGATGAGAAATCACTTCACCATAGGGTTTGGAGAGAACTACACCATAGAATCCACCGTATGTACTTAGCTAGCCATGAAAATGTAGTAAATGCACCATACACAAGTAATAACTGCTGGAAATGAGAAATAAATGCCTTCTATTACTTAAACATTCATAAAACAAGCTTACAATGAGATTGAAATGGAAAGAAACAACCTAAACTAGGGTTACAAAGAGAAACTAACAAGAAAACAACAA
>NZ_QPKJ02000261.1 GCF_003344625.1 Solirubrobacter deserti
AACGCTTCTCTCCGAGGGTCACGACGTCGTCGTTCACGTTCGCTCAGTGGCTCGCCTTTCGGCCGTCGAAGAGCTTGTACATCGAGGGGCTAAGACTACGGTCGGCGACCTGTCCAATCCAAACGAAGTACGTGAGCTAGCGCTTCAGATCAACGCAATAGGCTCAATGGATGCTGTCATTCACAACGCCGGCGTCGTCACAGGTCCGCATGTTCTGGCTGTCAACGTTGTCGCCCCATACCTCCTTACCTGTTTGATCAAGCGACCGCGCCGCCTAATTTATCTCAGCAGCGCCATGCATAGAGGCGGTCGAGCGGAGCTGGCCGGCATGGCGTGGACTGGCACTGCATTCACGTGCAGCTACTCAGACAGCAAGTTGTACGTGACAACGCTAGCTGCCGCGGTGGCACGACGCTGGCCGAAGGTTATGAGCAATGCAGTCGACCCAGGTTGGGTGCCGACCAGAATGGGAGGACCGGACGCACCCGACAACCTTGTTCTGGGACACCACTCGCAGGAATGGCTAGCGACAAGCAATGCGCCTGAAGCTTTGATTAGCGGCGGGTATTGGCATCACCAAGCATTGGAACAGCCACATCCGGCCGTCAACGACAGTCAATTTCAAGACAAGTTACTAATCGCGCTCGCGCAAGCAACAGGAGTAGGCCTG
>NZ_QPKJ02000003.1 GCF_003344625.1 Solirubrobacter deserti
GTACCGCGATGCTCACGGCTGGTCATGACCGCCACCTTGCAATCACAGGCGAAAGTGGTCTTTCTCGACGAATTGACGCATTACCGGGACAGCTACCGAGGCGCTGACCGGAGCGTCGAACCGCTCGCCCGCGTCGTGGTGTCCTCGCTACTCGGGAGGGGCCACGTCGAGAAGCCTACGTGCGCGGAAACGATCTAGCAGCGCGGGCGGAATGGTCGCTTTCAACTGCGCCTCGAGTTCATGCTGCTCGTTGATGTCCATGGAGGTGTTGGCGAAGACCACGAAGTCCTTGGACGTCGGCAGCGAGCTCCAGTCGTACGCGGCCAGCGCTCGCGCTACGCCACCCATGAACGCAAACCAGTCTTCGTCCATCTCCCAGGCATCGCGCAGGTCATCGGCGATGAGGGCCGCTTGCTCGGGGACCGGGAGCGCTTCCCCGATGCTGTACTCGCCCGGGTTCCACAGCGTGAGGCCAATCCCCCACGGGTCCGGCTCCGCGAGCCATTCGTTCCACTCGGCGGACGTGACCAGTCCCACGACCGGGATCGGGGCCCACCCCGCGCCATACGCCAACCCAAGCGCAGCGACAGGCTCGTCTGGCCAGTGGTCTGCCGCCCACGCGAGCACGCGCTCTACAACGACGTCGTGGAGCTGCTCGGCGCGAGACACGCAGCTCAACCTAACGCTGCCGTCTAACGATTCGTATCTGGGTGAGCCGTCGTACGGGCAAAGTGGTCTTTCTCGACGGAGACACGCCTTGCGATCTGCAGCTCGGGCTGATCTCACGAGCCGCGCGCTAGGTGTCTTCGTCGAATTCGACGGCGCTTACCCTAGTCCAGGCTATTGCGGTTCAAGGAGTCGGCTAGTTGCGCAGCCGTGTCCAGAAGCGCCGCGATCTTCGGCGGCTCTATCCAACCGAGGATTGTGCAGATGGCGCGGCTCGCGCGTAGCAGCGCGGCCGCGGCGACCAACAGCGCTAATGGGTCCATCTCCCGGGAATTCGCGTGCGGTCCGCCGACCATGACTGTGTCGTCGGCTGTGCGGCTGAATCTCGAGAGTTTTGCGAGGCCAGGGTGTCCGGTCGCCAACACGGCGCTTTGCGCCGTTGCCCAGTCCTCCTTGAGTCCGATAGATCGCGCGATCTCCTCATAATCCGGTGTCCAGCTGCTGCCGGGAGCGCCTGCGGCTCGAGCCCGAGCCTCGAGGCTCTCGTAGGCTCCCCCGTTCGAACTAGCGATGCGGCTCATCCAGGCGTCCACCTGTTGCAGCCCGTCGAGATGTAGGCCGGCAACCCGGTCCGCGCGGCTCTCTGGCGCTTCGCTGGCAAGCTCCGACAGGAGCAAGGCATCCCGAAAGATCGCGGTGGCTATGCCGATCGCCTCTGACGAGAAACCCTGTTTGACGAGGAGCAGTACCGCGGCGTGGCGGTGTCGACAGTGGTCATACGTGGCGAGAAGGCCGACGTTCGACCCCGCTCGTTCAAGCATTTCGCCACCTCCCAATCCCGCAGCCAGCTGGTCGACCTCGCCCGCTAGAGCAGCGAAGGGGTCTACCTTCGCGGTCGAGACGTCGACATCAGGCTGGCCTTCTGCCACCGACGCTCCGGAGGCCGCGGCACCCCAGATCTCCCAGCGTGTCGGCTGGAAGGAAATTCCGTCGGCCAGCGACGGGGTGATCGTGTCCTCGGGTTGCATGAGAAGGCGATCGGGGTCGTCTGGGTTGGCCCGGACTGACTTCAGTCGAGACCGCCAGAGCAGCCGCGGATACTCCTGGTCCGGTGCGGCGAGGTCTTCGCCAGCGCCCAGAAGTGTTCCCCACACGTAGCGCGTGAGAAAGGAGCGAAGTGGCTTGTCATAGGGCTTGCTCTTGAGCGTTTCGACCGACTTGGCATCCAGCTCACTGAGATCCAGGATGGCTGCACGCAGATAGTCAGCAGTGACGTTGACTATCGGCTCGGCAATCTCGCGAACGCGCTTGAAGTCGAGGAATGAGTGCGAGAAGCCGTTTCGGGCCTCTTGAGCCGCTTTCGCGGTCGCGTTGTCGCCGGCGAACAGAATCCGCCGTCGAACTTCCGAATCAAGGCGGTATCCCGGCTTGCCGCCCCGCGGATCGGCTACGCCCCATTGATCGGCGAGCTCTTCTGCGGAGATGTCGCGGCGCTTGAGTTCGCGGTCACGAGCGAGCGTGGTAAGCGCTTCCATACCGATGAACAGGTGAGCCATGGCTAGCGTCTCTCGCCCCGGCATCCAGTGCGACAGGGCGAGGGCGTACTGGGCAATCGCGCGCAGGAGGCGTTCACGGCCTGGATGCCCGTGCACCGCTTGAAGGAGCTGAACAGTCGTCGCGGCGTCAAGAATGCGGCGCGGCGAAGGCATGGTCTTCTGCGGTTCAGCCACAAAGTTCTGAAAGAAGCTTCGCTCAGCCAATGCAGGTGTCGCCTCGAATGCGATCTTCGGTTCGATGTCGCCTACCCATGCGTTCGCACTCGTCGCGATGGCGGGTAGAAAGCCAGCCGCCGCGTTTGCGTACGCGGTCACAACGTCGCTGAGCGCAGGTCCGTCAGCGACATCACCACGTACGTCAATCCACAATTCTCGGGGCACAGGGTGTTCGAATCCCTCAGGCGAATATCGCGTGCGGAAAACGATGTCGACCGGCCCCACGTCCGTTGGTACGCCGATCAGCCGCATCGGTACGACCTCATCACGAATACGAACATCACTGTCAGCAGCGAGAGCGACGATGAACCGTCGCCTGGCCGACCCGGAGTCGTCGCAGATCGGGGGAGAAGCGCTCACCGGAGAGATGCTGGCGCACGCAGCGGACAGGATCTGTCGCCGACGAACAACCCGCTCTACAACCTTCCAAGTCCGCCCGAAGGAGCGCTCAGTGTCATCTTGGCCGAGGGTTCGGCGGTCTGTCCGGTGGACTCGGTTGGGTCTCGGGACGGCGGCGGACTGACCGCGAAATAGCGAGTCGACGCGAGTCTGACTAGGAGAAGTTGTGTCGTCCGTCGCTGCCTGAGGATCGCTGGCGTGACTCGATAGGAGCTTGGCGATCGTGCCCTCACTGAGGTCTGTCCGTCGTGGTCCGTTTCGTGGTCAGCTCTTGAAGGGACGGTGGTCGATGATCGTGCTCGGTGCCGACACGCATAAGCGCACGCATGCGCTGGCGGCGGTTGACGCCGGCAGCGGCGCCGTCCGCGCGCAACGGTCGATCACCGCTGACGAGCCTGGGCATCTGCAGGCGCTGCGGTGGGCGCGCGAACTCGATGACGAGCGCGTGTGGGCGATCGAGGACTGCCGTCACGTGTCCGGTCGGCTCGAGCTCGCGCTGATCGCAGCCGGCGAGCGGGTGGTCAGGGTCGCCCCGCAGCTGATGGGCCAGTCTCGCCAGGCCGAACGTCGCCCCGGCAAGTCCGATCAGATCGACGCGCTCGCGGTCGCGCGGGCCGTGGTGCGCGAGGGCATCGACCGCTTCCCGAGTGCCTTCTTGGACGAGCGCGCGATGGAGATCCGGCTGCTCGCCGATCACCGCAACGACTTGATCGCCGAGCGCACCCGCATCGTGAACCGGCTGCGCTGGCATCTCGTGGACCTGTGCCCGCAGTTGGAGGCCCAGGTGCCTGCTCGATGCGTGGATCACCCGGTGTGGCTGGAGAAGATCGCTCGCAGGCTTCAACGGCTGCCCGCCAGCCAAGCACGAGTAAGATCGCGCGTCAGCTCGCCGCCTCGATCCGGCAACTCACGCGCCAAGCCAACGACATCGAAGCCCAGCTGCGCGTCCTGGTGCGCGCCTATCGCCCGCGCCTGTTCGCCGAGCTCGGCTGCGGCACGTTGACGGCCGCGACGTTGATCGGGCGCACCGCCGGCGCTTTGAAACCGACGCTCGTTTCGCCCGCCAGGCCGGCACGGCGCCGATCCCGGTCTCCTCCGGCAAACGCGACCGCCACCGACTGCACCGCGGCGGCGATCGCCAACTCAATCGCGCGCTTCACACGATCGCCATCACCCGCGCCCAGCGCGACCCCGAGACGCGCGCCTACCTAGACCGCAAGCTTGCCGAAGGCAAGACCCGCAAAGAAGCCATCCGCTGCCTCAAACGCCACCTCGCCCGACGCTTCCACCACCTCCTACGGGAACCACCTGACGCCCCAGCCCTGATGCCGGTCACCGCACCCCCGAGAGTCGCCTGCTTGATATAGGAGCAACTTCTCGACGGTTGCGCCCATCTGCGTGCGACGTCAGGACATCGCCCTACCGGCTTTACGTGGGGCGCCGGGCAGGTCGCTCTGGGACGATCTGCGTGCAACTGTGCATGGTCGAACCTTGAGCGCGCTGCTGCGATTGGCGGCTCGGCGGGTTGGAAGCAGCGATGCTCGTCGCCGCCTGGGTCAGTACGATGCCGCCCGCAATGACCGCCGTCCAGCGCGAGAATCTCTACCGCAAGATCTTCCTCGCCGGTGGCGAGCTCGAGATAACGATCGAGGAGCTACTGGCGACCTTCGATCGGAAGAAGCTCACCGAGAAGGCGCGGGACGAGATGTTGGAGCAGCTCACGTTCCGACGACAGATTCACGTGTCCCCGGCCCTCACCGAGGTGCAGCCCGGAGACCGCGTCAGGTTGCGGGGGCGCGGTGCGCCTCGAGTGGATACTGACTCGTCGTCCGCTTAGCTGCTCACGAGTCCTGAAAGGAGCACGGGCGCTAACGCCGCTGCGGTGCGGCGCGCATGGTCGGCGTGCGGTGCCTTCCTGGAACCTGGGGACACCCTCCGACGCTCAGATCGTCCGCCCAAGTCGGCGTCGTCTCACAGCCGTGAAATTCCGCGCCACCGCAAAGCAGCTCGATCGGCCAGCAACGCGTTGCTGATCAGCTCGTGAGTGAGCTCGCCGCGATCGGCAATCGCCGCGAACAGCTGACTGACCATCGTCGGCCCAGCGAGGGCGCCGTAAGCGCTCGTGTCGTCGCGGGCGTAGGTGAGCATCGAGATCAACAGCGTCCCCACGGCGAATGCCCACACCGGGCGCGTACGCGCCCTGTTCGCGAGCATCGAGCTTGGAAAACGCGGAGATGAGAGCCATAGCCGTCGAACGATCCATCCGTCATCGTGACCGTGTGCCGGGACAGCCGCTCGGGCCGGCCGGGAATACGGTCGCGCTACATGGCCTGCATCGCCGAGACCCGGTCGTCACCGAAGAACGCCTCGGGTCCGGACTGAAATAGGTGTTTGTCGACGAACTGATCACAATGGATGGACGTGTTCGAGTATCACGGCTGGGCCACGATCCTGGATTCGACCGGGGAGCAGGAGTTCGACGAGGACCCTTCGCGCACCACGCTCAACGCCGTTCGCAACGCGATGGCGAACTCGGGCTTGGGAAACCGTGTCGCCCTCGATGTGCGCAACGGCTTGTGGTTTCTCGCCATCCACGGTTTCAACAACCACCGAAATCCAGCAGTCGTGGAGCTCTTTGAGGCCGTCGCTCGCATCGCCCCGGGGTCATACGGGATCCTCTTCACCCACGATGACGAAGCGGGCCTTCGGAACTTCGTGGCGGGGCCATACGAAGCGGGCGAGCACGAGAACTGGTGGTACTGCCGCGTCATGAAGCGCGGTCGTGTCGAGCGTCACGCCGACGCGTTGCTGTCGCCGCACGTCCCGACGGTCGAAGACGACCTCTCAAACTCCGCCTGAACCGGTTCGGTCGCGAAGGGCCGGCCGTGCAAAGTGGCGTTTGTCGACGGTTCGCACCCCCTTCCCGTGCCTCGTGACGCCGCGGCCGCGTGCGTGGCGACGCGCTGGCATGCACGAGACAAGATGTGTCACACCATTTTGATGCACGCAGGCACGCCGAGCTAAGGCGCGACGATCGCGAAAACCGCCGAGCTCGTCGTCTCGAGCCGGATTGCTCACGACGACGCGTCTACGAACGGCGCGCACACGTTTGGCCAATGGTGAACGCTCTTTGGCTCCGCAGACCGGTACGGTCCGCAGTGATGAAGGCCGAGACTCGCACCGTCAAGGGCATCTTCCATGGCGAACGTCGCTTCGAGGTGCCCGTCTACCAGCGCCCGTACGTCTGGAACCGTGAGCGCCAATGGGAAGCGCTCTGGCACGACATTGAGGCGACCGCGATCCGCCTCGCGGAGGCGCGGATCGCCGGGCACGGGAAGGGCATCGATGCCGCGGTGGCCGATAAGCTGGCCGCCCCTCATTTCCTCGGCGCGCTGGTGATCGAGGACCAGCCTGTGATGACGGGTGCTGTCGACACGCGGCTCGTAGTCGACGGGCAGCAGCGGCTGACGACGTTGCAGTTGCTGTTGCGCGGCGTTCTGGACGCGCTAGACGCCGTAAACGCGCCGAAGCCGCTGCGAGCGCAGGTCCGTAAGGCCATCCGCAACGACGAGGAGGTTGTCGGCGAGGACGAACTGCTCAAGCTTGCGCCGCGGCACGCGGAACGGCAGCAATTCGCGGCAGCGATGGATCCGGTAATACCGGCGCCGACCGCGTCTCGCTTCGCGGACGCGCGGGCCTACTTCCGTGACGACGCTGCAGAGTTCTTGGCGGACGCGGACGTGCCGGCGGACCCATACTTCGACGGTGATGCCGTTGCGGCTCGCGCATCGTTGCTGGTCGCGACGCTCCTCGGCCTCGTGAAGCTCGTCGTGATCGATCTCGAGGGCGTCGACGACGCACAGGTGATCTTCGAGGCGCTGAATGCTCGCAACACGCCGCTTTCAGCGACCGACCTAGTCAAAAACCTGCTGTTTATGCGGGCCCAGGCCCAACAGCACGATCCCCAGGTGCTCTACGACACGCTGTGGAAGCGGTTCGACGATGAGAGCGACTGGTGGCTGGAACTTGTCGGCGTCGGTCATGCACAGCGAGCTCGGCAGGATTGGTTGCTCGGCGATTGGCTGATTGCCCAGCGCGGGATGACGATCAATGTCGGTCGACTTTATGGCGAGTTCCGCACGTGGCTAGACACAAGCGGTGTCGAGCCGTTTGAGGCGCTGTCGACACTCAACCAGTACGCGGACGCGTACGAGGTGCTCAACGGGCGACGAGAGGGCGCAAGCCTGCCCGAGCAGCAGGCGTTCCTACGGATCGAGCAACTCAACATCACCGTCGCGACACCGGTCATCTTGTGGCTCTTGGTCCAGCCTGCCGCGCGGCTGGAGCCCGACGAGCGCGAGCGCGCGATCCTCGCGATCGAGTCCTTCGTGATGCGGCGCATGGCCGTCAAATGGCAGACGCGGGCCTACGGGCCAATGTTCGTCGAGGTGCTCAAGGCCGCTCAGGCAGCAGAGACGAATCCCGGCCAGGCGGTCGTTGATGCGCTACGAGCTCAACCGCACGGCTACAGCTGGCCATCGGACGCCGACATCGTGACTGCGTTCGAGGAAGGCCGCTACTACGGAAACGGCGGGATCAACCGTGAGCGCCTTCGGATGGTGCTAGGGGCGATCGATCGTCGGCTTCAGCAGCAGGCCCTCAAGAGTGAGCCGTCGATCGTCGATTACGACGGACTGCAAATTGAGCACGTGATCCCGCAGAACTGGCGTACGCACTGGCCAGTAACTGTGCAGGAGCCAGGCGAGCGGCTGATCGCTGAGCAGGAACGGGACCGCCACGTCAACCGCATCGGCAACCTGACGCTCGCCACGAAGCATCTGAACCCGTCGATGAGCAACGATCCGTGGGCAGAAAAGCGTGCCGAGTTGCAGAAGCACAGCGTGCTGCAGCTGAACGCCGCGCTTGTGGCCGAACCAGAGTGGGACGAGCAGCGCGTGCGAGCTCGAGGCGCTTGGCTTGCTGGCCACTTCGGCAGCATCTGGCGCGGCCCCGACGACGCCATATGGGAGGGCGCCACTCCTATCCCAAAAGGCGTCGGCGACCACGGCCCAGCGTAGCCTCGAAGGAGGGCACGATGACCTGCCAGATCTGCGGCGAGGTGAAACCCGTGACGAAGTTCCCAACCGTGGATTCCGCGACCGGACGCCGGGGCGGCGAATGTCGTGCATGCCGCGACGAGCGTCGTGCCCTTGCACGCGCCGGAGGGTAAGGGGACGGACGGGAGCGCCGTCGAACGTACTCAGAATCAGTTCTTGTCTCCCAGCTGACGCGGCCGGACGAGCGAGGCCGCAGTGCGGTCCTCCGCAGCGCGGACACGCGGTCGGCGGCACCCGAACGAGGACGCCCTTCCGGCCAGCCTCCGCGCTGTGCACTGGCTTGCCCTCGACAGCAGGACACTGGGCATGGGCTCACACAGCCAGTCGAGCGAACAACAGCGGCCGGTCGTTGATCAAGGCGGCAAGGTCGGCGCCGATCTTGCGCTTGACGATGAGCCGGTTCGAGCCGCAGAGTCGCCGCTGAGCAGGTACGACCTCTCCTCAAGAGGTGCCGGCGCCCCCGAGTACCTATCGGTGGGTGGGTCGTCGCGTGGGCGCAGTGTCCGCAGGTCACGGGGCCCGGGCAGAGGGCCTCCACGGGCTGGTCTACTGCGAACCACGTAACCCTTTCTGTTGGCAGATCGGTAAGTCCTCCGCGTCGGCCTCGTGGATGCGACCCCGGCCCGCTACGCCCCGCCGGTTGGCGTCGTAGTGCCTGCGGTTGGTGATGGGCGGGGCCGGTTCTGAGGGAAGCGTGGCGATCTCCTCGCGAGCGAGCAGCTTCAGTCGCGTCCCGCGGTAGCTCTGGATGTATGGCGGCTTCTGGAAAGTCGCGTCGCGGCGGCTACCATGTCGTCCAGGAGCGCCGTCTCTTCGGCGGTCAGCTTCAATTGGTCGCGCGTCATGGAGCCACTTCTCCTCGGTGTAAGGGATGCTCACGGGGAGTAGTGGCGTGGCCTCGAAGTCCGCCCTTCGAATGGGGCGCGGCAATGCGGCCGCGAGAAGCGGGCCGGCCGAGCTCCACCCGCGGCTGAGGCTGCTTCGATGCAGAGGCGAAGTGGTGTTCTCGACGGTTTTAGTCCCTCCTTCGGCTCGGATCCCGCGTCGAATACGGGACCCGGAGAAGCGCCAGGCCAGGCAGCAGTGCGACCAGATCGCTCGTGGTCCTCCCTAACCGAAGCATGTGCCGCAACGGCGTGGCAGCGATCCCGTCTCCTCGCGGCAGTGGTGCTCGAGGACGCGCAGCGAGCTGCAGCACGACCTCGGCTTGGCCGTGCGGAGCGTGAAGTCGCTGCCGTCGAGGCCGAGATGCCAGCACTCGGCGTGGTGGAGGATGTGATCGTCGGTAACGCGGTCCCCAGGTTTGACGACATAGCCGTTCGGGTGGAGGCGGACCCAGTTCTCGTAGGCGTCGTCGTCCCCGGGCCCGAACACGAAAATCTCGGCAGTGGGCAACGGTCGAGGCTCGATCGCGGGTGGTTTCGGTGCCGGGACGACGGCCGTGATCCGATACCGGGTCGGTCGCGCGGCGGCGACCGTGACCGTTTCGCCGACGGATCGCCCAATCAGCGCTTGTGCGACGGGAGTGGCCGCGGAAATCTCGCCGGCTGAGGGATCTGCGCGGACGATCGTCCACGTCCGCGCTTCTCCAGTGGTTTGGTTCTCCACGGAGACGGTCGCGCCCACCTGAACGACTGGAGTGCTCATGGGGCACGGATACCCACAACGGTGCGCCACGGTGATGACCGATAGTCGTGCAACCGCATCGGGTCCACGCCCGGCGGGAATAGCAACTTTTCGACGATCTGGCTCCTCTTGACGCCGTATACGTTGTTGCCGTGGACCACCGCAAGCGATTCGTGGCTCGCGCGGAAGCGGGTCGCGGATGGAGGATCTGGAACAAGCAGCAAAGCGCTGGTGGGGTCCCGTGCTGTCGCGTCAGCCCGACGCGCTGATCGCTGAGCTGAACGAACTGAAGCGTCCGGAGCGGCTCGCCGAGCTCCTCCGTTCGGCTTCGTAAGCCTGACGCCGGCGCTCGAGGCCGAAGCCAAGAAGTAGCGCTCCTCGACGGGATGACCATCATCGCCTCGGTCAGGTGCCCGGGCCGCCGGGCTGGGGTGGCGGGTCCATCGGTGATCGCAGCCGAGGCACGACCGAACCTGTGCAAGCGTCGATGACCCGGCGATCGCCCAGGGGCGCTGCGAGAACGACGGTCAGAGAGTGCATGTGGCCGGCGGCGCGCGTCTGCCCGCGTGGCGCGGTGACGACGATCGCGATCTCGACGGCTTCCTGCGCTTCTTCCACCGAAACCGAGTCAAACCGGTGCGACGGGCGAGTGACGTAGTCGATTCGTAGCTGGCGATCGACGGGCTCTGCGTCGTAAGCATCGATGCGCGCTGGTACGCGAAAGCGTCCTGAGGCCACGTCCGCTAAGTATCACTTTTCGACGGTTTCGCTCCTTTGGCGGCCGTAGCGGTCGGTCATGACGGGCATGCTCGGCCCGGCCAGACATGACGCCCACGCCGTCCGGCTTGACCGCGGTGAGTCAGGCGGACGGCTGGCGAATAGCTAGCCCGGCATCGGCGAGGCGTGCGTGGATGGCTCGCAGCGCTTCCGTGGCGTGCCGGCCCCAGTGCGTGTAGAAGCTGAAGCGCCACTCCCAGGCGACGTCGTCTGGACAGGCGCCGCCGTGCAGCGCGAGCAAGCCGCGCTTCAAGTCGCGCCAGATGTCCGCGAGGTCGTCACCTAGTGGCAACAGGACCGCATCGGTTCCGCTGGGGCCCATGGGGTCGACAGTCGTCCAGTAGCGCGCCCAGTCGTCGAGCGTCGCCTGAACCGCGGCGAACCTTTCGCGCCATTGTTCGTCAACTGGGCCGTCCGGCAGTTCGGCGCTGGTCGGTTGAAGATCCGGCATAGTCGACGCGGCTGCGATGAGGCTCGCGAGCGAGTCTGCGAGGTCGGCTGCGAACGTGTCCCGTTGCGACGTCTCCGCGCTCTCGACAAGAGCGCAGTAGCGCTCGGCTTCGTTTCGCATGCTCACGCGACGATTGTCGTCGATGAAGGGCTTGGACGGTGCAAACCGCTGTCACATACCTGCTCTACGCCCCGTTGACGAAGGCGCGCTTTTCGACGATCTCGCCGTTCGTCGGCCATGCTCGCGGCAGATGGCGAGGCTCCTGGGGCGCTCGCTCGGGATCCGGCGACCAGCTCGTTGGAAATGTTGCGCCATCAGAATCCGCGAGCATGGACACGCGGCTTCCTGCAGGCACGGATTTCGCGGGGCTGGATTCCCATGAGGTCTACTTCGCGGTCTTCGACCCGCTCGACGAGCGCAGCCCCAACGGCCTGTGGGGCTTCAACGAACGCGACTTCGAACTCATGACAAAGGGCCAGCGAGCGGTCTTCAATCTGAACTGGCTGCGTAACTACATGGAGGCCGACACAATCCTCGAATACGCCGACGAGCCGGGGCTACGTGCACACGCTCACCGGCTTGTCGCGGACGCAGAACTCGTGGGTGCGTGGCCTTTCACTGCTGTGTTGGCGGAGATTGCGCCGGTTGTCGCGCAGGAACAGGAGCTGCCGTTCGACGATTCGCTCCTTGACGAAGTCGAGCGCCTCGAAGCGACCTTCTTCGCACTCGAAGACGACCACGGCGCGTTGTGGCACTTCCTGGCCGACTACATCCGTCGTACGCCCGAGGAATTCATCCAATCCGAAGCAGCGACTCTGTGGAGACGCCCAGCCGACGGTGCCCGCTGAGATCGAGCCAGCGATTAGAGCTTTTCGACGATTCGGTCATCCCCCGCTCGTCGACGGCTGGGCAACCAGGTTCAGCACCATTCGCTCCGGCGCACGTCGCGTAGGTAGCGAGCGACCGCATCGCAGGCCGGCCCGGAATACACGAGCGGTGGCGGCTGGCGGCGGTCCAGGCGGATCGGAAGCACGAGCCCGCGCACAGCCGCGCGGCCTCGCGGTGGGATAATGACTCGCCGGAAATCGTACGGCCCGTGGTAAATGATCAACGCGCGATTCCCGGTGGGTTCGGCCAAGGTAAGCGTCATCTGGCGTTCGAAGCCGAGCGCCGGGCATCCATGTCCGGGAGGAAGGATCTGGTCGCGCATCTGCGCCCATACGGTGACTGTCCGGGTGGTTCGCCGCGCGCGGAAGCGGTCGAACTTGGAACAGACGCCTTCCGTCACGATGACCTCGAAGCGGCGCTGACCACGCGCGCGCTCGATTGAACCGACGACAGCGATTCCAAAGCCGGCAGCCGAGAACCGCGACGCGTACGTCGGCTTGTCGTCGGGTCGGGCGATCACCACGACACCGAGAATCCCGGCCGCCACCAAGACCAGCAGCGACACGGCGATCCACCTGCGACCGACGCTTGGCCTAGACATCGCTTTGCGCATCGGCTGGCACCACCATCCTGGGAAACGTAGCTGCGACACTCTTCGCTGGGTGCCGCACGGTCCGACGGCGCGTTAGCTCGGCCTCATACCAGTCATGCGAGTGGTCTTTCTCGACGGAAAGGTTCTTCGGGGTAGCTGCGATCCGCTTCGTCGCCGCTCGTTGCCGGTGGCGGCTCCTTGCGTCGGCGCTCGCTCAGAACGGCAAGTAGTTCTGGCGGGTGACGCGGGGACCCTACGCTCGGCTTGTGGACGATGGGCACCCGGGACCGCGTCAGAACTACGCTTTGCAAGTCCTTTTGACCGAGATCGATGGCATCGAGGTGTGGCTTGAGCGTGTAACGCTGCGGAGCGACGCCGTCGCCGTCGCGCTACGCGCCCAGCAGAATGACGCGACCCGAACGCTGGACTCGCGCTACGAGGCCGTCTTCGAGGCGTGGGCGGAGATGGCGCAAAAAGATCGACAGCGCGGTCGCAAGCTATCGGGTCAGCCACCAGCGCAGCCAGGCGAGTGGCTTGCGGAGATTCCGCTTCATCTCGGGGACGACGCCGGAACCAAGTACCGCCCGGTTAAACGTCAGGCCGCTGGGACCGGAACTGAGTGGGAGGCGACGTGGGTCTTCTCGCCGGCTCCAGCGGAGAGAGCTACGGCGATATCGATCTGGGTCGGCGACCCGGACGACCGCTCGCGCGTGCACGTGACGCTGTAGACATCGACGCGGTAACTACCCCTGATGCGGCGATCTCGGACCGGGCCATGACGAGGTAAGGCTGCGACGCCATCAGCAGACACAGAAGCGGTGCGTTTCGACGGTTCCGCCCATCTGCCAGCCGCCTGAATCGTGACCCTGCCTGCGCGGGGTCACGCACAGGCCGCGGCCGTCGTCGACTCGACGTCCGGCGGCGTGGCGAGGTCGCCGTGCGTCGGCAAGCCTTTCTCGCGCGCGTACACGTCCCAGTTCACGGCGCGCTCGATCGCTTCGTCGGCGCTCATCGGGACCACGCCGCAATGAGTTGGGCTACAGGCGGACAACCCGCCGCCAAGGACGAGCGAGATGCCCTCGAGCGTGTCGTCGGCGTGATCGACTGAGACGCAGAGCATCGGGTGGTAGCGGCAATCCTCGTAGAAGTCACCGCGCGCTATCCGGTTGGACTTGCTCATCCCGGGGACCGTACCTCGGCGCGCACGGATGGAGCGCTTCTCGACGAATCCGCGCATTCCACGGCCGCCGCAAAAGCCGACGAGAGGTGCCTTAGCCCGCCGCAACGGCGGCTAAGTTGCTGGCCGACTTCCCGGGCTGAGGTGGCGCCCAGGAAGTCGGGTTCCGTCAGACGCTCGGGGCTGTCAGCAGGACACGAGCAAGTGGAACGGGGCGGGCGTCGGAGTCCCGGCGCCGTCGTAGGTCCGGACCAACACGTTCGCGCCGCCCGCGGACTGCGCGCTGATGCGCCCGCCGGCTGGGGGCTGCTCGAGGACCGGACCGTTCTGGACCGCGCTCAGCGTCGCCGCGTACAGACATCCGGAGACGTCACGCGAGAACTGCACCGTGTACTCGTTCGAGCCGCCCGCATGCGTGACTCCGACAGCGTTGCCGAGCGCCCGTCCACCGCCGGAGTCAACAGCCGCGCGGTCGCCGACGCCCGACGGACCTGAGGGACCGGCGGGTCCAGCGGCCCCTGCCGGGCCTTGGTTGCCGCGCAGCTGCGCACGGGCGTTGGTGGAGATGTCAGTCAGGCGGATGCTGCCGTCGGCGATTTCGCTGCTGCGCACCGCGCGGGAACGGATCTCTGAGGCGCCGACGGAGTTCGTTCGCAGCTGTGCCGAGCCGACGCTGTTGCGCGGGAGCGCGGTGGCGGCGTAGGCGCCGCCGCCGAGGGCGAGAAACAACGCCAGCGAAGCGACCACGTTGGCGTACGTGAGGTGCCCGCGCACACGGGCCGATAGATCCTTCATGGGCGATGACTCCTCATCGATCGGTGCCCCCTTGCCTGGACGATAACCACCGAGGCACGAAGAGTTGCGGCCCACCCGTCACTGGGCGGCTAGAGGCCGCGAACCCTGACATGAACGGTACGGGTGTGGCCGGTGGTGAATGGCAGCCCGGGCTGACGGCGGATGCGGGCTCGGAAGGTGAACCGTGCGCCGCCTTGCACGGTTTGGAAGCGGTAGCGGTAGGACCAGCGTCCGGTTTGGGCGCTTGCGCGGGGCTGAGCGAAGGTGCGCCACTGCCCGCGGGTGCGGACTTGCAGCTCCACCAGCGCGCCGGCGGCGGGAATCCAGCCGCCGGTCAGGCGTCCGCGGAAGGTGACGTATTCGCCGTTGATGACGGTGCGTCGGCCCGCGCGGATAGTGCTGGCGGCGCGCACGCGCAGCGCGACGTCGCCGTTGCGACCGCGGATTTGGCCGCTGCCTGGGTAGCGGAATCGGATGGTGCGCGCCGGCCCGCGCGGAGCTAGGTAGCTGAAGCGGCCGGTCCGGGAGGTGGTGACGGTGGCGATCTGTTCCCACGCGCCGGTGCCGGTGAGGTCCAGCTGGCGCCAGACCTGCACCGGCGCGTTGGGCATCGGCTGCCCGGCGACCGTGAGCCGCCCGTATAGGCGGGTCTGGCGTCCGACACGAACGGTCGGGCGCGCCACCAGGCGGTTGTGGCAGCGGCGGTGTCTGCCGCGGCCGGTGCAGCGCTTGCTGCCGCGGCGGCCGGCTTGGAGTCGGCTGGCGAGCCGGACCGGCAGCTTGGTTGTTGCGGGCAGCCCGTCGCCGGCGCGGTCGTTGGAGGCTTCCAGCCCGGCGGCGTCACGCACGCGGGCGCGCAAGAAGTACAGGCCTTTGGGCAGCGTCTCGTCGTCCATCAGTGCGCTCAATCCGCTGGCGTCGACGCGGGTGTCCAGGGGCTGCCATGCGCTTTGGTCTTCGCGCCGGATCTCGATCACGCCCGCGGCGAGCCCGGAGACTGGGTCGCTGGCCGCGAAGCGCACGCGCGCGGGGTCCTGCGGATCCGGGGCCTGGAAGGCGATCGCTTCCGGAGGCGCATCGTCGTAGCCGAGCCCGTAGAGCTCGACGGCGGTCGCCGAGTGCTGGTTGCCGGCCGCGTCGATCAACCACAGCTGCAGCCGCCACAGTCCCGGCCCGGGGAGCTCGAGGTCCTTGATCTCCGTCAGGCTGTTGCCCCAGCGCGCGCCTGACCGGCAACGGGCCTGCGCCGCCGCCGTGGTCGTGGCGTCCGCGTCAGCTGCCGGTTGCGGGCACAGGCGATAGCCGACGCCCGCGACCGGCGCCGCGTTCTGCGGCGGATTGCGCCAGCTGACTGACACCTCGTCCTGTGCGCGCCAACCAGCACCGCCCCGGACCTGCGGCTCCAGCGGCTCCGCGGGCGCCGTGTTGTCGACATAGAAGGTGCCAGCGGCCGCGATCGTGTTCAGGTTGCCCGAGGCGTCGATAGCCTCGACGCCGATCGTGTGTGCGCCATCTGCCAGGCCGCCGAGTCCAAGCTCGAGCGTCGTCTGACCGTTCGAGCACGGCACCTTCTGCGAGAAGTCGCAGGCACGCACGACGCTGCTCACACGCACACCGTCGACCAGGGCGCGGACCTCGCGGATGCCGATGTTGTCGGCTGCATTGACCGTCAGGGTCTGTTTGCCGCTCTTCCAGCCGCCGCTGACCAGCGAGCCGCCGGCGACCGACAGCGAGGGCGCGCTGCCGTCCGACAAGGTGATGGTCGAGCTGTTGAGGACGGCTTGGGAGTATAGGCCTGCGCCTGAGCATCCGCCGGGTGCGACGCAGCGCACGCCCACGACGAGGGCGCCGCTGTTGAAGGCGGGGTAGTCGGTGAGCCCGGTGCTGCCCTGCGGGCAGCTGACGCTCGGGCAGGCGACCATCTCGCGCGCCGAGATGCCTTCGCTGGCGACCCATGCTTGCCAGCCGTTGCCGCCGACCAGCGAGCCGCGCAAGCCGGCCGTCGCGATCGCCGTCCCAGGGGGTGGGTCAAAGCGCCAGCCGCCATACGCGCCGTAGGGCGTCAGCCACGGCTGGCCGATGTTGCGGGCCACCAGGTCGGGGCAGGCGGGAAAGATCGCGACTTGTCCGCCCCAGCCGGCCCAGTGCCCGCACGTTCCTGAGACCGTGTAGTAGCCGGCGCGCGCTGGACCGGCGGCGAAGAGCCCGACGAGCAGGGTGATGACGACGGTGGCGGTCAGATGGCGTGTGCGCATGGCGGTGCGGCTCCTGTCTGGGGTCAGAAGAACTCGTTGGCTCCCGGCGCCGCGGGCACCGGTGCCGGTGCGGGCTGGCTGGGTTGGTAGGTGGGGTCGAACTCGCTCGCGCCGTTTGGAGCGGCGTTGGCGGGCGCCGGCGAGGCCGGAGTCTGCTCATGGCTGCGCGGCCCGGTGCCGCCCTGGGTCTTGCTCGTGCTGCGCTTGGGCGTGGCTTTGCGCCGCGGGGCCGCGGTCGCGGTCGGCGTGGGCGTCGCGGTGACGATGCCGTGCCGAAGGCGCGGCTCAGGCTCGGACGGCCGGCGTGGTGTTGGGGTGGGGGTCGGCGTGGCCTGTTCGACCTTGGCCGGCGCGTTGTCGCGTACCGGCGGTGGAAGCACGCCGGTAGCGATGCACGCGCCGAGGGTGCCGGCACCGCCCAAGCAGAACGCCGCCAGGTGCGCGGCGGCGGTGGTCGCCAGCCCGCGGCCGGCGCCGCCGGCCGCCAGTTGCGCGGCGGTGCCGGCAGGTTCGGTGATCGCGCGTGCGGCCCAATCGGGGAGCAGGTCGCGGAGGCCGCTGGTGCGGGCGCGTTCGGCGATCTCGGGGGCGGGTAGCAGCGCGGCGACCTTGGTGTGGAAGCGCGCTCCGCGCAGGTAGCGCAGATGGCGCGCGTAGTCGGCGATGCACGTGGGGCAGCGCTCGACCTGCAGGTGCACGCGGGCGGCGAACTCCCGCGTCCCGGTCACCGGCGGATCGGCGGCGGGGTTGTCGTGCTCGGCGGCGAGCGTCGCGACGCCGGGCGCGAGGTACCCGCACAGGCGGCCGGCGGTGTAGATGATCGCGAACCGCTCGCGCTTGGCTTCGATCGCGCGCAACGCTTTGCGGACGGTCCCGATCGGCATGTCCAGCTCGCGCGCGAGGCCAGTCGCCCCGAACTCGCGCGGGTCATCGAGGTGGTCGCGTTGGCACCAGAACACGTCGCTTTCGTCGGGCGCCAGCAGCGCGGAGAACTGCAAGACGACCGTGCGCTCGGCGAGCGCCAGGACCTCGTCTTCCGGGGTCTCGGTGACGGCCAGCTCCTCCAGTGCTGCGAGGTCCACGCGCCGGTTGTTTTTGCCGCGCACGATCTCGTGGCGCCCGTCGGCGGCGCGCTGGACGCGCCGGTCGGCGGCGTTCCAGAACACGCGCTCAAGCTCGGCGCGGCTGTGGATCGGCCGGTCGCGGTAGTGCAGCGCTGCGAACTCGATCGCGTCGTCGACGACCCATTCGCGCGCATCCGGGCCCAACCGATCGCTCTGCGGGAGCTTGCGCGTGAGCCGATCAAGCAGGTACTGGCGGCGCGGCGCCAGCGCACGGGCACGCTTGTCCGGGTCCCAACCGCCCGCCGGCCGGGGCTCAAGCGCAGTCACGCGCGCCTCCCACCCGCGCGAGCGGACTGTGTCGGTGTGGGCGATGGCGCGGGCATCACTTGCTTAAGCCCGGCGAGCTGCGCTGGCGCGCAAAGAGATTTCCGCAGCCCGCCGCTGCGGCCCGCCCGAATGCTCATAGAGCCTCATCCACCCCGGGTAGGTCCGAGCTCCCGCAGACTCGCCCCCCGGCCGTCACGGTTGGCGCGTCCGCGCTCTCGCCGGGGAGGCGGGTCGGACCGCATGGCTGGTACAGCCCGTCGATCGCGGCCGGCGGCCGGTCGTGATCGGGCAGCTCCGCGGGCTGGACCTGCACACGTTCCGGGGGCGGACCGAGCGTGCTCCACACGTACGCCTCCCCGGTCGCGAGCGCACGAAAGTCGTCGGGGCGCACGAGAAACTCCCGGACCCGGCGGCGACTGCCCACGCCGTCGGTGGCGGCTCCGGAGCGGGTGGTGCGGTCGGTGTACTGCCACACCTCGCGCGTGCCGATCAGCTTCGACAGCCAGTCCTTGGACTCCGGCGCGCTCTGGCGATGGAAGATCCCCGCGGCGAAATTGTCGGCCAGCGCGTCCAACAACGCCGGGTTGCCGGTCGCGGCCGCGAAGTCCGTAACGCTCTGCGTGGTGACCGCGACCTGGCCGCCCGCCGAGCGCGCGCGCTGCATCAACGCCAACGCGCGCTCGCCAGCACCCGTCGAGAGCACGCCACCGAACTCGTCAATCAACGCCGCCCACTCGCCTCCCTCCGGCAAGGTCAGCGCGGCCGCCGCGGCGTCAGCGAGAAACAGCGTGGTGATCGCGCGCGCCTCATCCGGGAGGTCATCCACCCAGGTCCTCACGAGGACCACCGCCCCGGCCGCAAGCGCTGCGGGAAGCGTGATCGCGCCCCGGGCGCCGTCCGGGGCCAGGACGGTGCGCCAGCTCTCGCCGGCGACCACGCGCAAGCGCAGAATGCCGCCGGTGAGATCGCGCCGCCCCTCCGGCGTGGCCAGCGTGGCGCGATGCGCGCGCATGCGCTCGACGACGTCGGCGTGCTCGCCGGCGCTCACACGGACCAGCGCGAGCAGCTCGTCGTAGCGATTCAGCTGCGCGGCGTCGAGCAGCAGCGGCAGATTCGCGGGCCACAGCCCGGCGGCGCGCAGCCCGGCCGCGACCGTGCCCAGGTGCACCTGCAGCAGGTCGGCGTAGTAACGCGCGTTGCCGTCGCCGGCGCCGATCGGTGCAACCAGCCGACTCACCACCGCGCCGATGTCATCGCTCCACAGCGGATTCCACCGATCCCCGACCGGGTCGCGCGGATCGAACACGACCATCGGCCGCCCAGCCAGCCGAGCGCCCGCCCGCAGGTCGCGCTCGAGCCCGCGGTCGCCCTTGGGATCACACACGAGCACCCCGACCTGGTCGCGGAGCATCCGCGCCAACAGCCACCGCCGCGCCGAAACCGTCTTGCCCGACCCCGTCGCGCCCACGATCAACAAATGCCGCCCCGCGCGACTCGGAACGAGTCCGGTCCCGTCGGCGGCCATCGGCACAAACGGCTCATCCACG
Source organism: Solirubrobacter deserti (assembly GCF_003344625.1). Taxonomy (GTDB): domain Bacteria; phylum Actinomycetota; class Thermoleophilia; order Solirubrobacterales; family Solirubrobacteraceae; genus Solirubrobacter; species Solirubrobacter deserti. The sequence goes on from NZ_QPKJ02000003.1 coordinate 19,454, forward strand.
GGCCACGCGCGCTCGCGCACCAACTCGCCCTGTCCCGCGATCCGCACTCGCTCCCCGCGCGCATACTTCGCGGCGCGCCGGGCCCGGGCGCCCGGCCCGAGCAGCGACCAGACCATCACTCGCGCACGCTCGAACTCGCGCAACTCCCCGCCCGCACCCAACGCCGCCAACCGCAACCGCCGAGCCAACGAGGCCGCCACGAGCGCGCCCGACAGCACGGGCGCCGCGACGATCAACAACGGCGGCTGGCGGAAGAGCAGCGCCAGCGTCCACAAGCCCATGCCGACCGGCGCGAGCGCGTACAGGTTCCACGCCGACAAGCGCGTGCGCCGATGCGCCCACCACGCCCCCACAGCGCCCGAGCAGCCTCCCGCGATGAACGCTCCCGCCAGCGCCCCCACCAACACCACGCTCACCGCACACCCCCACGCTCGTCAACCGCACCGATCGCCGCAGCCCTCGCGTCAACGGCTCCTTCGCGCGGCCGATTGGGGTCGCGGGCGGGCGGAACCGGCCGCCCCGCCCTTAGCTCGCGGGTCAGACGCCGGACCTCCGCTTGGACGTCGGCCAGCGACCGGGTCCGGAAGCGGCTCTCCGGCAGGCCGGCGCGCTCGGCCGCGCGGCTGACCGCGTCGAGCACGTCCGCGCGATCGCAGACGTAGATCAGCCCGCCGGCGATCTGGCCGGACGCGATCGCTTGCTCGTGCCCGGCGAAGATCGCGCGCAGGCGCCGCGGCGACTTCAGCGACAACTCCACCTCCACCGCCACGCGAGCTTGGCCGGGCATCACGACGCCCAAGTCCGGGCGGTGCCGACCGCGCGAAGCGGCCCACACCACCGGGATCTCCCATCCGTTCTGTCCGCGCAGCTCGCGCTCGCTGAGCCACTCGCGGCCGCGTAGCGTCAGCAGCGCTGCGACCCACGACACCGCTCGCCCGTGCCGCAGCCCTGAGCCGTGCGTGGCGCCGGCACGTACGTCGCCGCGATCTGCTCCGACCGCGCGGCGACCCGCCGCGGTGATCGCGACCACGCTGCCCTCGGCGTCGAACGCGCGCGCCAGCAAGCCCGCGCGGCGCAACCGGGCGACGTGCGAATACGTGCTGCGACGCCCGAACCCCATCGCCAGCCCCAACGGCTCAATCCCGGCCACCTCCACCCGCGCCAACCACGCCAACGCCTGCAAGCTTCGCCACCCCGGCCCACGCGCCTTACCGCCCCGACCGCTCACCACACACCACCCGCACTCGCGCCCGCGACCGCACACCCGCCTCGACCGCTTGCTCTCGCCCGACGCTTTTGCCCTCGCTTGCCGGCCTGCGCTGCCTCCTCTCCCTTTCTCCCGCTGGCCGTTGCCGTTGTTGCTGTTGCTGGTTCTGCTGTCTTCTTCTCCGTTCTATCTCTGTGTTTTCTGATCCCTGCACCACCTCTCAGCCCGTCCGCTGATCCCTGCACCACCACTTCTTGGGGGGACTGGATCCGACCCCTCCTGCCCCCATCTCTTGTCACGTAGGGCGGGAGGGGTCGGAACCAGGCCCCCCACCAACACCGCCCCACACCAGGGATCAGCGGACGGGCGCTGTTCACAGCGATGAACAGCAAAATGAACAGCGCCTCGATGTCGTAGACGCTCATCTCTCCGCCTCCGACTGCCGTGCTCCGGCCGCGATGAGCGCCGCCCTCGCGCGCGCCTTCATCGCCTCGACATCGCCGGCCTCGACGCCCCACATGTCGACCTCGACCTCGCTCAGCAGCTCAACCGCGGCCATCAACACGCCGGTGGCGACAAACTTGCTGCCATGCGATCGCGGCTGCCCGGTGCGGTCCGGACGGGAGAGACCGCGCAGGTAGGAGACTTCTTCCTCAAGCAGCTCGACGCACTGGCGGAGCGTCCTGCTCGCCGACATGCTGGAAGGCGCCGGGGCGGGTTCGCGCGTGGCCAGCCCTCCGGTCGCCGTCGAGCGCGCGAACAGCCCGGCGACCGCCGCGCCCGCATCGGTCCGCCGACCGTTCATCGCGCCACCTCGGCACCGAGCTCGAGGCCGGCACGGTCGGCGAGCTCGGCGGCGAGCGCGCGGTAGTCGGCGCTGACCGGATGGCCCGGGTCGAGCTGGCCGACCGCCAGGCCGGCGGCGTGTGCGTCGCGCACGCGGGTGCTGTGGCGGATCGTCGCCCGGCAAAGCGCGCCGCCAGCCGTTCGGCCGAACAGCTGCTCGAGCTGGGCGTGGATCTCGCGCGCGTGCCGCGTGCGGCCCTCAACTTGGCAGCCGACAATCCCCAGGTAGCCGAGCTGCGGGTTCTCGTACTCGCGGACCTCCTCGACGGTCTCGGTCAGCACCGCCAGACCGGCGACCGAGAGGAAGTCCAGCTGGGTCGGGACCAGCACGCGGTCCGCTGCGACGAGGGCGTTCATCGTCAGCGGCGTCATCCCGGGCGGGCAATCGATCAGGACTACGTCAAACCGCTCGCCGGCGGCCAGGCGCTGCAGGCCGCGCTTGAGGCGCTGGGACGGGCCGCCGCGGCCCGGCTCGCCGAGCGCCCGCTCGGCCGACGCCAGCGCCTTGCTGGCCGGAATCAGCCACGTTCCCCAACGGGTCTCGTGCACCACCCGCTCCAACTGGCCGGGGTCGCCGAACTCCTCCGGGACCAGCAGCCGGCTGACCGTGCGATCCGGCGGCGTATCGAACCCCAGCCCAGCGAGCACCTCCAAGGACGACTGCGGGTCCAGGCCGACCTGCAGCACCCGCACGCCAGCGTCAGCGAGTGCGAACCCGAGGTCCTTGGTCAGCGACGTCTTGCCCGCGCCGCCCTTGCGGTTGAGCACTGCGACCACCACGGCGCTCATCGCGCCGCTCCCGAGCTGCGCAGTTGCGCATTCGCGGTCCTGCGCATCGGCGCGGCTGCGCGACGGCGTCGAAAGTTGGGGATGCAGTGACGTCGGCGCGCGCCTGCGCAACTGGTGCGCACACCGCGTCGTCGGGCCTGGTTGCTGCTCATCGGAGGTCCTCCGTGTTGGTTGGGAATCGAAGATCGGGTACCTGCCAGCTGCCGCGGGCGAGCTCGGCGCGGTAGCGGGTCGCGCGAGCGCCGACGCCGTCGAGCTCCTCGCAGCGATCGCTCTCCCGCAACCGCGGGCTGGCACCGAGGCCAGGCAGGCGCTGAAGCGCGAGCTCGGCATTCGGCCAGCGCGCCGGATCGCCGCCCGCGAGCAGCACCTGGTCGCGCACGCGGACTCGGCGGCCCTCAGAGCTCTCAAAGCGCGCGGCGGGTAGGCGAAACTGCAGCCCCGGGCGCGGCGCCCGGCGCGCCCTGGCCCGCTCACGAGCCCGGTCCAGCCGCGCCTCATCGTCGATCAGCGCGGCGGCGCGCATGCCCTTGGCCAGCACCAGCAGCCGCGCGACATCGCCGGCGAACACCGTCGCGCGGCGCTGTGCGGCCAGTGCGCACAACGCAGCCGCGCCGCTCTGCGGCCATCCATCGGGGCGGTGCTCGGCGTGATCCTCGTAGAGCGCGATCGCGCGCCCCGTTCGGGCCGCGAGCCCCACATCCGCTCGGCCGGCGAACGCGGTCCCGCAGTCCACCACCTTGGCCAGCCCGTACCGGTGCGCCACCCACGCCTCACGCAACCGCCCCAACGGACAGCTGCGACCGTCTGGCCACGCCAGTACCGCCGCGACCCTCGCGCTCGCCTGCACCCGGATCGCTGCCGACCGCCACGCGACCCTGGCGCGATGCGCCGCCAGCCGCTCGTTCACCAAGGCGTTGAACTCGCCGGGCGAAATGCGCCCCACCTCCTCGGTGCCCGCCGTTTGCGCCGCCTGTGCCCCCACGCCGCCCGTGGTTGCCGCGCGAGCGCACGCGCCCGTCTCAACAACAACCGTCCCGTTCTCCATCACCGCCCGAGCTGCACCAGACGCCGCCCAACCCTCACTACGAGACGTCGCAGCTCTCCGCGAACGGTTCGCGGAGACCAGTGAGGGCGCCGACGTAGGAGGCGCTCCGAAGGGATGCGTCAAATCTCCTGAAGCCCTCCGAGCACAGGCGCGGGCGATCTGAGCCTCGGCTGCGGCCCGCCGGCGACGCTCGTGACCGACCAGCTCGCGCGCCAGCGAGACCCGCGCGCGCGTCGCAGCGGTTGGGACGCCGCTCCGAGCCCGGATGCCGGTCAGCGCCGGGGCCCGTCGGTCCGTACGCGACCGTCGCCGCTCGCGAGCCCTCCACGACCGGGCCCGGGCACGCGCCACCGCCAGCTCGGCGTCCTCAGGGGCAGGCGCCGCCAGCAGCACGATCTGCGTGCGCCACCAAACGTCGTCCCCGTCGCGCTCGGGCTCGTGCGCCACCACGCCCGCGGCCTGCAGGTCGTCGAGCCAGCGCTGCACGCTCCGTCGGTGCTTGCGGACGAACGCCGCTCGCGCGACGCGCCCGCGTGGAACCGGGCCCCAACCGATCACCGGCGCCAACCCCACGACCAACTGCCCGATCGACGTCGCGTACCGGCCCGACTTGGCCGCGTGCCCCAGCCGGAACAAGTAGCGCTTGACCGCGTACGCCCGCGTCTCCAACCGATCGTCGCCTGGCGTCGTGCAACCCCTCTCGCGGCGGGCGCGCCCCAGGAGCGCGACCACCACGAGGCGGCCCGGCTCAGCGGGCAGCGGCTCGATCGCCGGGCGGTACCAGCGACGCCCGCGAGACGAAGAAGTCGGAAGCTCCAGCGGCACCGCCAACGCCCGAAGGCGCCGCGGCAGCACGAAGCACTGCGCGCACGAACAGACGCTCGCGGCACAGCTGGATCAGGCCCCAACCACCAGGAGCGGGCCGCTCGAAGCGCACGCCGCCGCAACCCCTCAAAAAGGGGTTGGCGATCTGTCCGGCACCCGGGTACAGTTGGGGAAGGCATTTATGTGGCTCCTCACGGAGCGGATGGGCGGCGAAGCCGCAGTACGAAGACCGGGTTGCCCCCCGGTCTTTGTCGTTCTGCGGCCAGGTTGTGGCGGTCCGCGCGGACCGCGGGCAGCCGACGTCAACCACGATTGAGTGCGCGTCGCCCGGCCGCTAGGCGGTCTCTCGCAACTGGCGTTGCGGAGAGGTGCGGGCCGGGGCGCTGTGCACCCGCCCGTCACCTTTTCGTCACCTTTTTACGCGCGAGCCCAGCGAACTGCTGCTGAGCCTTGCGGATCGCTACTGGACCGGGGCGCCGCGAAAGTCCTGCATTTGCGGCGCGCTGCGGTCCAGTGCGGAACGGGAGCGACGGGGCTCGAACCCGCGACCTCCGGCGTGACAGGCCGGCGCTCTAACCAACTGAGCTACGCCCCCTTGGCGCGGAGGAAGATAGTAGCGCCCCACCGCCGGGTCCGAGCCGCGGACTTCCGGCGAGCCGCAACTCGACGGCTCGAACGGGTTTCCACGGGGTGTCAACCGATGGGAGCCCGGAGGTAGGGCATGTTCAGGGTAATGGCGGGCGGCGCCGTCTCGACGGTGCTGGCGACGCTTGCGTTCAGCGGGTCGGCGCAGGCTGTGCAGATCACGGGAACTCCGGGGAGCGACCGCATCCGGGCGACCGGTCAGGCGGACGTGGTGGACGGTGCGGCCGGGGACGACCGGATCGGCGCGCGGTCCGGGCCGGACACGGTCACGGGCGGTGAAGGGCTGGACCGGATCTGGGGCGGGCGAGGCGCGGATCGGCTGTTCGGCGGCGTCGGGGACGACCGGATCTGGGGCAATCACGGCCACGACCACAGCTGGGGCGAGGACGGCAACGACCACATGGGCGGGGCCGCCGGCAACGACAAGCAGTGGGGCGGAACGGGGAACGACCTGATCTACGCCGCGCGCGGGAACGACGAGACGTGGGGCGAGGACGGCGACGACCAGCTGTGGGCGATGGCGCGGGCCGACGTGCACGGGCCCAACGACACGGCGGGTGACGTCCTCCATGGCGGGCCGGGCAACGACACGTTCCGCGTGCGCGACGGAGAGGCCGACACGGTTGACTGCGGAGCGGGCGTGGACACGGTCTACGCGGACTTCAAGGATGTGCTCAGCAATCCGGGCGAGTGCGAGGTCGTCAACCGGGCACGACGGGCCAAGAAGGGCGAGGATCAGCGTGAGAACGTGGATCCGGCCGAGTCGGTGAGCGTCCGCGAGTAGTGCCAGATGGGGCGGGGTATGTCGGTGACATGTACATCGGCATTGGCACCCTCCTCCTCATCATCATCATCCTGCTGCTGGTCTTCGTGGTCCTGTAGCAGCGGGCGGAGCTATGGCTTCCCCCACCCTCGAGTCGGTGGGGTGCTGTAGCCCAAGAGGCCGGTGTGCGCGAGTGAAGTCCGGCCCCATTCTCGGGACGCTGCGCACATGCCTAAGAGGAACCTCGCCGCGCGTGCCGGACACTGGAGCGCGCGGCACCGGAAGACCGCCATCTTCGGATGGCTCGCGTTCGTCGTCATCGCGTTCGTGCTGGGTGGAGCGATCGGCACGAACTCGCTCGAGCCCGAGGACACGGGCAACGGCTCCTCGGCGGTCGCCGACAAGGCGATCGCCGCCGCGGACTTTCCCGACAAGGCCGACGAGCAGGTCCTGGTCACCGCCCGCGATGGTGGCCTGAAGGCGTCGGACCCGCAGTTCAGACAGGGCGTCGACACGGTCGTCGCCCAGTTGCAGAAGACCAAGCACGTCGAGGAGATCGCCTCGCCCTACGAGCAGGGCAACGAGGGCCAGATCTCCAAGGGCCAGGACGCGGCGCTGGTCACGTTCTCCATCAAAGGGGACAGCGACGCGACCGACGAACGCGTCGACTCGACGCTGAACGCCACCAAGGCCGCCCAGCAACAGCACCCGGACCTGCGGATCGAGCAGTTCGGTGACGCGTCCGCCGACAAGGCGCTGTCCGCCTCGCTGGACGACGACTTCAAGCGCGCGGAGTTCCTCTCGCTCCCGATCACGCTGATCATCCTGATCGTCGCCTTCGGCGCGCTCGTCGCCGCCGGCGTGCCGCTGCTGCTCGGCATCACCGCCGTGATCGGCACGCTCGGCCTCGTCGCGCCGATCAGCCAGATCATCCCGATGGAGGAGTCCGCGGCTTCGGTCATCCTGCTCATCGGCCTCGCCGTCGGCGTCGACTATTCACTCTTCTACTTGCGGCGCAAGATGGAGGAACGGGATGCCGGACGCTCCTCGGAGGCCGCGCTCGAGTTCGCCGCCGCCACGTCCGGCAAGGCCGTGCTCATCTCCGGCCTCACGGTCCTGATCGCGATGGCCGGCATGTTCATCGCGGGCAACGCCGTCTTCACCTCGTTCGCCGTGGGCACGATGCTCGTCGTCGCGGTCGCGATGCTCGGCAGCGTCACCGTCCTGCCGGCCGTGATCTCCAAGCTCGGCGACAAGGTCGAGAAGGGCCGCGTGCCGTTCATCGGCCGCCTGCGCCACCGCAACCACGGCGAGTCGCGCGTGTGGAACTTCGTCATCGACCGCAGCCTCCGGCGGCCGGTCCTGGCCGTCGTGCTGTCCGCCGGGTTTCTCCTGCTGCTCGCCTACCCGGCGCTGCACATGCGCACGGTCAACCCGGGCGCCGCGGGCCTGCCGCACGACCTGCCGATCATGCAGACCTACGAGCGCATCCAGGACGAGTTCCCGGGTGGCCCGATGCCGGCGATCGTCGCCATCCAGGCCAAGGACGTCACGACGCCCGAGGTCCAGGACGGCATCAAGGCGCTGATCGCCGACGCCTCCGGCCCGACGTCGACCATCGTCTCCCCCAACAAGGAAGTCGCGATCGTCTCCATCCCGCTGCCGGGCAACGGCACCGACGACGCGTCCGAGGCCGCCCTCGCCACGCTGCGCGACAAGACGATCCCGGCCACGATCGACCGGGTCCCGGGCGCCGAGGCCAACGTGACGGGCATGACCGCCGGCTCGAAGGACTTCAACGACCGCATGAACTCGCGCCTGCCGTTCGTGTTCGCGTTCGTGCTCGGCCTGGCGTTCCTGCTGCTGCTCGTGACGTTCCGCAGCATCGTCATCCCGCTCAAGGCGATCGTGCTGAACCTGCTCTCAGTGGGCGCCGCCTACGGCGTGATGACGTGGATCTTCCAGGACGGCCACCTCGAAGGGCTGTTGAACTTCGAGTCCGTCGGCGGCATCACGTCCTGGCTGCCGCTGTTTATGTTCGTGATCCTGTTCGGCCTCTCGATGGACTACCACGTGTTCATCCTCAGCCGCATCCGCGAGGCGTTCGACCGGGGCGAGTCCACCGAGGACGCCGTCGCGCACGGCATCAAGGCCACGGCGGGGGTCGTCACCAGCGCCGCGATCGTGATGGTCGCCGTGTTCGCGATCTTCGCGACGCTCTCGATGATCGAGTTCAAGCAGATGGGCGTCGGCCTGGCCGTGGCCATCCTGCTGGACGCGACGCTCGTGCGCGCGGTCCTGCTCCCCGCCGCGATGAAGCTGCTGGGCGAGCGCAACTGGTACCTGCCGCGCGGCCTGCGCTGGTTGCCGAAGTGGGACCACGAGCCGACTCCGGAGCCGGTGCACGCATAAGCTGAGGTGCATGCGAATTGGAGTGCTCACCGGGGGCGGCGACTGCCCCGGACTGAATGCGGTCATCCGGGGCGTCGTCCGTAAGGGGATCAACGCCCACGGGCACGAGTTCTTCGGCTTCCGGCACGGGTGGGCCGGCGTCATCAACAACGAAGGCGTCGACCTCACCCTCGATAGCACGCGCGGGATCCTGCACCGTGGCGGGACGATCCTCGGGTCGTCCCGCACCAACGTGTACAAGGTCGAGGACGGCCTGAACAAGGTCAAGGCCGCGATGGAGGCCAACAACCTCGACGCGCTGATCCCGATCGGCGGCGAGGACACGCTCGGCGTCGCGGGCCGGCTGCACGAGGACGGCATCCCCGTCGTCGGCGTCCCGAAGACGATCGACAACGACCTCGCCGCCACGGACTTCACGTTCGGCTTCCAGACCGCGGTGCAGATCGCCACGGACGCGATCGACCGCCTGCACACGACCGCGGAGTCGCACAACCGCGTGCTCGTGTGCGAGGTCATGGGCCGCCACGCCGGCTGGCTCGCCGTGTACTCCGGCCTGGCCGGCGGCGCCGACGTGATCCTCATCCCGGAGCGCCCGTTCGACATCGACGAGGTCGTCGACCACCTCAAGCGCCGCCACGACCGCGGCGCGACGTTCTCGATCGTCGTCGTCGCCGAGGGCGCCACGCCCAAGGACGGCGGCCTGCTCACGCAGTACGAGACCAAGGACGCCTTCGGTCACGTCCGCCTCGGCGGCATCGGCTCGATGCTCGAGCGTCAGATCGAAGAGAAGACGGGCTTCGAGTCGCGCACGACGATCCTCGGCCACATCCAGCGCGGCGGCACGCCGCTCGCGTTCGACCGCGTGCTCGGCAGCCGCTTCGGCGTCGCCGCCGTGGACGCCATCACCGAGGGCAACTACGGCAAGATGGCCGCGCTGCGCGGCACGGCCATCGAGATGGTGCCCCTCGCCGAGGCGCTCGCCGAGCCCAAGCTCGTCGACGCGGAGCTCTACGAGACCGCTGCGGTCTTCTTCGGTTAGAGCATTAGCAGTCCCCGTCCTGCTGACGGGGCTGAATCTGCGGCCGCTCTTCGGGAGCCTGCCGCCGCTGCTGGCCGACGTCCGGGCTGAGCTCGGGCTGTCGGCCGCGGCGGCGGGGCTGCTGACGACCGGCCCGCTGCTGTGCCTGGGCATCCTCGCGCCGCTCGGCCCGCGGATCGCCCGCCGCTACCCGGTGGAGCGAATCATCGCGCTCGCGCTCCTCTGCACGGCGATCGGGACGGCGCTGCGCGGACTCGGCGGGATCGCGCCGCTGTATCTCGGCACGTTGATGGCCGGCGCGGCGATCGCGCTCACGCAGGTCGTCACGCCCGCGTGGGTGCGGGCCAAGACCGACCAGGGCGCGGGCCTGCTCACCGGGCTGTTCTCGACCGCACTGGTCGCGGGAGCCACGATCGCGACCTTCACCGCGATCCCGTTCGAGGAGGCGCTCGGCGGGTGGGAGCCGTCGCTGGCGATCTGGGCCCTGCCGGCGCTGATCGGGTTCGCCGTCTGGGTCCCGTACGCGCTGCGCGCGCGGGAGCCCGTCGCCGCGACCGTCGGTCACCCGCTGTGGCGCAACCGCACCGCGTGGTCGATCGCGCTGCTGATGGGCCTGCAGTCGATGGCGTTCTTCTCAACCATCTCGTGGCTGCCGGAGATCCTCGTCGACGACGGGATGAGCGAGGGCTACGCGGGCTTCCTCTCGGGCGTGACGCAGCTCGTGCAGATGATCCCGGCGTTCGCGATGCCGGTGCTCGCCGCGCGCCGTGAGACCCAGCTCGATCTGCTGCTGGTGATCGTCGGCACGGCGCTGGTCGGCCTGCTCGGCGTGATGCTCCTGCCGGACCTCTCGCTGTTGTGGATGGTGCCGCTGGGCATCGGCCAGGGCGGCGCGCTCGGGCTGGCGCTGATGCTGCCGGTGCTGCGCGGGCGCGACCCCGGCGAGGTGGCGGGGATGACCGCGATGGCGATGGGCGTCGGCTACCTGATCGCGGCCGGCGGGCCCGCGCTGGTCGGCGCCGTGCACGACATCTCGGACGAGTGGAACTGGCCGCTCGGCGTGCTGCTGGTGATGACGATCGTGCAGCTGCCCGCCGCGCTTCACGCGGTGATGAAGGGCAAGCCGACGTAGTTCTCGGCCAGCGCCGTCGCCTGCGCCTCGCTGGTGACCGTGTAGCGCAGCTGCGAGCGCTGGAGCTGCGTCTCGAACGGGTCGTCGCTCATGCGGTGCAGCATCGAAGTCATCCACCAGCTGAAGTGCTGGACGCGCCAGACGCGTTCGAGCGCGCGCTGCGTGTAGGCGGCCAGGGCGCCTTCATCGCCGAACGAGGACGCCAGCAGCGCGACGTCCGCCATCGCCGTGTTCAGGCCCTTCGCGCCCGTCGGCGGGACGATGTGCGCGGCGTCACCGGCGAGGAACAGCTTGCCGTGCTGCATCGGCTCGACCACGAACGAGCGCATCGGCGTGACGCCCTTCTCGAAGATCGGCCCGCGGTTGACGGACATGCCGAAGCGGCGGTCGAGCTCGTCCCAGATCTCCTCGTCGGGCAGCGGCTCGGCGTCGGGCGCGCACTGCAGGTACATCCGCGTGATCTGGTGTGAGCGCATCGACGCCAGCGCGAACCCGCGCTCATGGTGCGCGTAGATGAGCTCCTCCGAGGCGGGCGCGCACTCGGCGAGGATCCCCATCCAGCCGAACGGGTACTCGCGCTCGTAGACGGTCAGGACGTCGGCGATCGCCGGCCGGCAGACGCCGTGGAAGCCGTCGCAACCGGCGATCAGGTCGGCTTCGAGCGTGTGGGATTCGCCCTCGTGCGTGTAGGTCACCGTGCCGGCGGGATCCACGACCACGTCACTGACCTCGAAGTGCAGCGGGAGGCCGGACTGCAGGCGCGCCTCGATCAGGTCCTTGACGACCTCCTGCTGGCCATAGATCGTGATTGCCCGGCCGGTCAGGTCCTTGAGCGGGATGCGGTGGCCCTCGCCGTCGAAGCGCAGCTCGACGCCCTCGTGCACGAGCCCTTCGCGGTGCATCCGCGCGCCCAGACCGACCTCGTCCATCAGGTCCATCGTCGCCTGCTCGAGCACGCCGGCGCGCACGCGCTGCTGCACGTACTCACGCTCCCGCGCCTCGAGGATCACCGACTCGATCCCCCGCCGCTCCAGCAGCCGCCCGAGCATCAGCCCGGCCGGCCCGCCCCCCACGATCGCGACCTGCGTGCGCATGCCGTCACGATACGGCCCGTGGTAACCTATAACCGAATGGTTGTAGATGCGGACGCCCTCTTCCATGCCCTGGCCGACCCGACCCGGCGCGACATCCTCGCCGTGGTGCTGCACGAGCAGCACTCGGTCTCGGATCTGGCGCGCCGCTATCCGATCAGCTTCGCCGCGGTGCACAAGCACGTTGGTGCGCTCGAGCGCGCGGGGCTCGTGACCAAGACCCGCCACGGGCGCGAGCAGCGCGTGCGGGGCGACGTCGCGACGCTGCGCAGCGCCCACCGGCTGCTGGACGAGCTGGAGACGCTGTGGCGCGGGCGCATCGATCGCATGGAGCAGGTGCTCGAGTGCCCGTGACGAGCGTCGTCAAGGACGCCGACGCCCGGACACTGACGATCACCGCGCGCTTCGACGCGTCTGTCGAGCGCGTGTGGCGGCTGTGGAGCGACCCGCGCCAGCTGGAGCGCTGGTGGGGCCCGCCGGGCTACCCCGCGACGGTGACCGAGCACGACCTCGTGCCGGGCGGCACCGTGGCCTACTTCATGACCGGCCCCGACGGCGAGCAGCACCATGGCTGGTGGCGTGTGCGCGGGGTCGACCCGCCCCGCGCGCTCGAGTTCGACGACGGCGGACCGGACATGCCGACCGGCGCGATCAGCGTCGCGCTCTCCGAGCTGGCAGGCGGCGACACGCAGATGATCGTCACCGCGTCCTGGGAGAGCGCCGAGGCGATGCGACGGATCTTCGACACGGGCACGGACGCCGGGATGACGGCCGCGGTGGGCCAGATCGACGAGCTACTCGACCCGAAGGGGACGACATGACGGCGACGTACACCTGGGACATCTTCTGCACCCTCGACGGCTACGGCTCCTACGACGCGAATGGGCCCGGCGACTGGGGCGGCTACTGGAGCAAGCAGGGTCCGGAGTTCCTGGCGCACCGCGAGGCGATGTACGACGCGGAACAGCGGATGGTCTTCGGGGCGAAGACCTACAAGCAGTACGTGGAGATGCTGGGCGCGAGCGCCCCGGACCCGCTGCTCAGCGCCGGGTGGATCACGCGGATGCGCAACTCGCCGACGTTCGTGGCCTCTAAGACGCTCAAGGATCCCCTCGAGTGGGAGACCGCGACCGTCATGCCCGACGCCGTCGACGACGTCGCCCGGTTCAAGCGGGAGTCCGACGTGCCGCTGCGCTCACACGGCAGCCTGTCGCTGAACTGGGCGCTGATGGCCGCCGGCCTCGTCGATCGTGTGCAGGTGGCGATCTTCCCCGTCATCTCCGGCCGTACCGGTACCGAGCCGATCCTCGGCGGCGCGGCCGACTTCGACCTGGAGCTGCTCGAGCACCGCACGCTCGACGGCCGCATCCAGGAGCTCGTCTACAAGCCGAGCCTGCACTAGGCGACGGCCACGGCCCTCCGCGCGCGGAAGGTCGACACCAGGTACAGGACGGCACCGACCGCGGCGTAGCCGGCCAGCATCGCGAGTTGCGCCTCCTCACGGGAGGAGGCGGCGACGAAGCTCACGCCAGCGAGCGTCGAGAGGCCGCCGCTGACGATCATCGGCCACCCGTCGCGGTGGCGCAGCGCGAGGGCGAGCTGCAGCGCGCCGGACACGGCGGCCCAGGCGCCGAACACGAGCAGCGCGTCACGCGCGTCGCCGGCGAAGCCCGTGACGGCCAGGGCCACGGCGGCGAGCGTGCTGAGCGCGCCGTTGACCCAGCGCCGCTCGACGAAGGACGAGACGGCGTCGATAAGCGGATAGGCGGCGAGGAGCAGCGCGATCGCCGCGGTCAGCTCGGTGGCGGTCGTCGGGACCCGGTCGCCCACGGCGACGACGAAGGCGACGGCCCAGACGACCGCGAGCGCGGCCCGGCCGCGGGTAAGAAGAGAGAACGTTCGTTCTTGCATGGCCCGGAGTGAAGCAGGCAGCAGCGCCCTTGTCAAGAACAATCGTTCTTTCTATCTTCGAGGCATGCGGATCGCGACGCTGCCCACCGCCAAGAACTCGGAGGCGCGCGACCGGCTGCTCCGGACCGCCTCGGCGATCTTCTACACCGAGGGCATCAACAGCGTCGGCGTCGACTACATCGTGGCCGCCAGCAAGGTCACGCGAGCGACGTTCTATCGCCACTTCCCGAGCAAGACCGACCTGGTGCTCGCCTACTTGCAGGCGGCGCACGACGCGATCGCGGCGCAGCTCACGGGCGCCACCGTCGAGGCGCTGATCGAGGACGTCCGCGCGTCGATCCAGCGGCGCGAGTTCCACGGGTGCGCGTTCATCTGCGCCGCCGCGGAGTTCGAGGAGGAGGACCATCCCGTCCGGCGGGCGGTCGCCGCGCACCGCGAGTGGTACTTCGGCGTGGTCCGCGACGCCTTCGGCGACGAGGACGCCGCGCGGCACTTCGTCATGCTCCGCGACGGCGCGTTCGTCGGCGCGCATCTCGGCGACGCGGAGCTCGCCGCCGAGACGTTCCGTCAGCTCACCAGCCGGTCGCGGCCCGCCCAGTAGGGCGCCCGCAGCTGGTGCTTGAGCAGCTTGCCCGCGCCGGACTTGGGCAGCGGCTCCTCACGCACCTCGATCATGCGCGGCACCTTGAAGCCGGCCAACGCGGCACGGCAGTGCTCGCGCAGCTCCTCCGGGCGAGCGCGGCCGACGACGACGGCGTGCACGGCCTCGCCCCAGCGCTCGTCCGGCACGCCGAACACGGCGACCTCGTCGACCGCCGGATGCTGCGAGAGCACGGCCTCGACCTCGACCGAGTACACGTTCTCGCCGCCGGTGATGATCATGTCCTTGGCGCGGTCGACCATGAAGAAGTAGCCGTCGGCGTCCTCGCGCGCGAGGTCGCCGGTGCGGTACCAGCCGTCCACCAGCGCCGCGGCCGTGGCCTCGGGCCGGTTCCAGTAGCCGAGCATGATGTTCGGGCCGCGCACCCACAGCTCGCCGACCTCCCCGCGCGGCGCGCGCACCTCGGCCTGCACACCCGGGACGACCACGCCCATCGAGGACGGCCGCGTGTCGTGGTCGGCGCGCGAGAGCCGCGTGACGGTCGGCGCGGCCTCGGTCATCCCGTAGAACTGGACGACGTCGCAGTCCGGCAGCCACTCGAGCACGCGCCGCTGCAGCTCCGGCGAGATCGGCGAAGCCGCGTACTGCAGGTGGCGCAAGGCGCTGACGTCGTGACCGTCGGCGTGCTCGAGCAGCATCGCCAGCATCGTCGGGACGAACACGGCGTGCGTGATCGAGTGCTGCTCGATCGCGCGCAGGACCGCGAGCGGCTCGAAGCGCGGCAGGATCACCGACCGCGCGCCCACCCACGTGCACGCGAAGACGTTCGAGGTGCCGGCGACGTGGAACATCGGGCACACGTGCAACCACCGATCCTCGCGCGCGTGGCCCGTCACCGCGAGGTTGTGCAGCGCGTTGGAGAGCAGGTTGCGGTGTGAGAGCATCACGCCCTTG
The DNA here is from genome assembly GCF_003344625.1 of Solirubrobacter deserti. Lineage (GTDB taxonomy): Bacteria > Actinomycetota > Thermoleophilia > Solirubrobacterales > Solirubrobacteraceae > Solirubrobacter > Solirubrobacter deserti. The sequence continues at coordinate 34,717 of NZ_QPKJ02000003.1, forward strand.
GGCGTCCCGGTCGTGCCGCCGGTGTAAGAGATCGCCGCGAGCGCGTTCTCCCTCACGCCCGGGAACGCGTGCTCCGGCCCGGCGACGAGCGCCTCGTAGTCGACGAGGGGCACGCCGAGGTCCGAGGCCCGCGGATCGTCGCTGATCAACGCGTCCAGCCCAGCGTCCTGGACCATGAACGCCAGCTCCTCCAGCGACAGCCGGTAGTTGAGGTCGACGAGCACCTTGCCGAACGCCGGCAGCCCGAGCCAGCACTCCATGTGCGCGAGCGAGTTCGGCCCGAGGTAGCCGACCCGCTCGGCGTCGAGCCCGCCCAGCGCTCGCACACGCCGCCCCAACTCCGCGTACGTCACCGACCGCGGCCCGTCGACCACCGCCACATCGTCGGCGAACAGCCGCTCAGCGCGAGCGAGAGGCCACGACAGATCGCTCATAGCCCCAGCAGCCGCGCCGCGTTCTCCTTGAGCACGAGCGGCCGCACCTCGTCGCGGATGTCGATCTGCTCGAAGTCCCGCAGCCAGCGGTCCGGCGTGATCAACGGATAGTCGGAGCCAAACAGCATCTTGTGCTTGAGCAGGGTGTTCGTGTACCGCACCAGGCTCTCGGGGAAGTACTTCGGCGACCAGCCGCTCAGGTCGATGTACACGTTCGGCTTGTGGACTGCGATCGCGAGCGCCTCGTCCTGCCACGGGAACGACGGGTGGGCGAGGATGATGTTCAGGCCGCCGAAGTCCGCGGCGACGTCGTCGACCGCCATCGGGTTGGAGTACTTCAGGCGCACCCCGCCGCCGCCCGGCAGCCCGGCTCCGATCCCGGTCGTCCCCGAGTGGAAGAGCGCGATCAGCCCCGCCTCCTCGATCACCTCGTAGAGCGGATAGAACGTTCGGTCGTTGGGCCAGAACGCCTGCGTGTTCGGGTGGAACTTGAACCCGCGCGCGCCCCGCTCGATCCACTCGCGCGCCTCGCGCACGGCCAGCTTGCCCTTGTGCGGATCGACAGACGCGAACGGGATCAGCACGTCCGGGTTCGCCTCGGCGGCCGCCAGCACCTCCGCGTTGCCCAGCCGCTTGCGCCCCATCCCCGCTTCGTCGTCCACGGTGAAGATCACGGCGGCGATGCGGCGCTCGCGGTAGTAGTCGGCGACCTCCTGCGCGGTCGGCTGCGGCGGCGAGCCCCCGAAGTACTTGCCCGCCGCCTCCAGCACCTCCGCCGTCACCGGGTCCTGCGGCTCACCGTCGTTGCGCTCGGCGTGCGTGTGCACGTCGATCGCGACCAGGTCCGCGACGTTCACGTCAGATCCAGCTCCGGCAGCCGCACCCCGTACGGCTGCGGCTCGAAGGCCGCGACGGCGTCGGCGATCGCGTCCGCGGTCCAGCCCCCGTCGCGCAGCTCGAAGGCGATCTCGGCCGGGTGCGAGTGCAGCGACAGCCGGTCGCCGCCGATCCCGATCGCCTGCCCCGTGACGCCCGCCGACGCATCCGACGCGAAGTACACCACCAGCGGCGCGCAGTCGGACGCAGGGCCGAGCGCGTGCTCACGCCGCACCTCGGGCGGGAACTCGTCGCGGCCCACCAAAGGCGCATACATCGGAATCGTCTCGGTCATCGCCGTCCACGCCGTCGGCACGATCGCGTTGACGGTCACCTGCGCCCGCGCGAGCTCCAGCGCCCACGTGCGCGCGAACGCGACCACCCCCGCCTTCGCCGCCGCGTAGTTCGTCTGCCCGAAGTTGCCGTACTGCCCGGCGGGTGACCCGACGACGACGATCCGGCCGCCCTCCCCCTGCTCGCGGAGCCGGATCGCCGCCGCCCGGGCACAGGTGAACGTGCCGCGCAGGTGCGTCTCCACGACGAGGTCGAAGTCCTCGTCGGTCATCTTCCACAGCACCTTGTCGCGCAGCACGCCGGCGTTGGTGACCATCACATCCAGCCGGCCGTAGGCCTCCACCGCGGTCGCGACGAGCATGTCCGCCGTCTCCGCCGACCCCACCGGGCCGGGCGCGGCGACGCCGCCGATCGCCGACGCCACCTCGTCCGCGCCCTCGAGGTCGTTCACCACGACCGAGGCGCCCGCCGCCGCCAGCGCCTCCGCGTAGGCGCGCCCCAGCCCGCGCCCCGCGCCCGTGACGATCGCGACCTTCCCGTCGAGCCTCATGCGTAGTACCGGAACAGGCAGTCGGCGACCACCGCGGGCTTGTCCTGGTCGCGCACCTCGACCGTCATCGTGACCTTCACCTGCACGCCTCCTCGCACTTCACTGACTTCGCCGACTTCCGCCACGCCCCGGAACGACGCCCCCACCGGCAGCGGCGCCGGAAAGCGCAGCCGATCCATCCCGTAGTTGACGCCGGTCGCGCCGGACACGTCCAGCAGCTCCTGCGAGATCGGCGCCAGCAGCGCCACGCTCAGGTAGCCGTGGGCGATCGTCCCGCCGAACGGCGAGTCCTTCGCCCGCTCGGGGTCGACGTGGATGTAGTTGTGGTCCTCGGTCACGTCGGCGAACGCGTTCACGCGCTCCTGCGTCATCTCGCGCCACGCCGTCGGGCCGAGGCGCTGCCCGGCCAGGCCGGGCAGCTCCGCCAGGGCCGGCATCAGAACGAGTAGCCCTCGGCGTCGGCGGCCTGGGCCGGCTCACCGAGCGCCTCGAGCCCGCCCGGCGCGTCCTTGCTCACCTTCGCGATGTACACCAGCGAGCCCGGAGGCGAGGCCGGGTCGCTGAAGTCGAGCGTTCCCGCGACGGTCCCGCCCGTGTCCAGCGCCGTCAGCGAGTGCAGCGCGTCGAGCACGCCCTTGCGCGTGAGGTCCTTGTTCTCGCACGCCTTCGTCAGCGCCGCGTCGGCGATCTGCGCGCCCGCGTACGCGTACAGCGAGCCGTTGGAGGACGGCGTGCCCTTCGGGTACTTGGCCTGGTACTCGGACAGGAACTTGGTCACGCCCTCGCTCTGCACCGACAGCGGCGCCATCGAGGAGACGACGAAGTAGTTCGCCTCCATCGCGTCGGCGGCGGGCGTGGTGAGCAGCTGCGGCGTCCAGCCCGGCCCGTTCGCCACGATCGGCACGTCCAGCTTCTGGGACGCGGCCAAACCGGCCAGCGAAGCGGCCTGCGGCGGCGCGGCGCTGAACAGGATCGCCTTCACGCCCGCCTTCTTGAACGCGGACACCTGGCCGGTCATGTCCTGGTCGGCCGGCGTGATCTTCTGCTCGAGGATCTCCAGCCCGTGCTTCTCAGCGGCGAACTTCGAGCCCTTGAGCGCGTTCTCGCCGTAGTCGCCCTCGAAGTACAGGTGACCGATCGTGTCCCCGGACGCGACCCCGTGCTCCTTCATCAAGAAGTCGACGGCGTTGATGGCCTCGATGTCGTAGGTCGTGCCCGCGATGGCGACGTTCTCGCTCGGCAGGATGTCCGACGTCCAGCCCGCGAAGTTGAGGAACATCTGGTCCTGCTGGACGTTGGGCAGCAGCGCGTTGACGATCGAGGAGCCGAGCACCAGGCCCAGCCCGATCACGTCGCCCGACAACTGCTGGTAGGCGGCGACCGCCTTCTGGGGGTCGTAGCCCGTGTCCTGGACCTTGACCTCGATCTGGCGTCCGCAGATCCCGCCCGCCTTGTTCTTCGCGTCCCAGTAGAGGTTCGCGCCCTCCATCTGCGACTTGCCGTTGGGCGCGAACACGCCGCTGAGGTCCGGCAGGTACCCGAGCGTGATGGTGTCGGCGGACGCGCCCGGACCGGTCTTGACCGCCTGCTCGCCCGAGCCCTTCGCGGGCTCCTCCTCCGCGCCGCCCTTGCCGCACGCCGTCACCGTGAACGCGAGCACCACCGCGAGCAGTCCGACACGCCTCATACGACCCTCTCCTTTCGGTGAACGAGCCCCGCGAGCCCGTCACGGGCGAACAGCAGGACGGCGACGATCGCCGCCCCGTAGAGCAACCGGCTGAACTCCGCGGCCCCCACTCCGCCGCTTCCGGGTTCAGCGAGCAGCGGCAGCGAGCCGCTGTAGTGGTTGAGGATCAGCGGCAGCGCGGTGACGAACACCGCGCCCGCGGCCGCGCCGCCGACCGATCCGGCGCCCCCGATCACGACCATCACCAGGAAGTCGATCGACAGCAGCAGCCCGAACGACTCGGGGACGATGCGCCCGAACGCGAGCGCCATCAGCACGCCGCCGAGCCCGGCGTACATCGAGGACACCGTGAACGCCGCGGCCTTGTAGCGGACGACATCGATGCCGTTGGTGGCCGCCGCGACCTCGCTGTCGCGCACCGTGGCGAGCGCACGGCCCGGCCGCGAGCGCACGAGGTTGTGCCCGTACCAGAGCGAGAGCGCCACGAGGACCAGCCCGAGGTACCAGAGCTTCTCGAGCGGACCGTAGGGCACGCCGAGCACCACCAGCCCGTCCGCGCCGGTGAACTCGAAGCCGAACAGGCTGAACGGCGGCACGGCCACGCCGCGGTAGCCGCCTGTGATCCCGGTCGCGTTCTGGAAGATGTGCTGGCCGAGGAAGACGAGGCCGAGGCTGGCGAGCCCGAGGTAGATGCCGCGCACGCGGCCCGCGATCGGGCTGAAGAGCGCGCCCGCGACCCCCGCCAGCAGCACCGCCGCGACCAGCGCGAGCAGCGGCGGGATGCGGTCCGCCAGGTACGCGTAGCCGTAGGCGCCGATCGCGACGAAGAACGCGTGCGCGAGCGAGAGCTGGCCCGCGATGCCGACCAGGATCGAGAGCCCGATCGCGGCGATGATCGCGGCCATCGCGAACAGCCCGGTCTGCAGCCAGAACGCCTCGAACCAGATCGGCACCGCGGCCAGCAGCACGACGACCACCGCGGCTCCCAGCCACCTAGACACGCGTCACCTCCCGCGTCCCGAACAACCCCGAGGGCCGGACCAACAGCACGAGCAGCATCACCGCGAACGGCGCGACGCCGCCCAGCCCGCGGCCGAGGAACGACAGCTCCTCCTGGTAGCCCGCGGTGAGCACCGAGACGACGCCGATGATCAAGCCGCCGAGCACGGCGCCGCCGGGCGAGTCGAACCCGCCGAGCACGACCGCCGGGATCGTGGCCAGGGCGAGCAGGCCCACGCTGCCGGTCACGCCCGCCGCCGGGAAGCTCGTCAGGAACAGCCCGCCGATCGCGGCCAGGGCGCCGGCGAGCGCCCACGCCGTCGCCGCCACGCGGTTGAGCCGGATGCCCATCAGCGACGCGACCTCGCCGTCCTCGGCCGCCGAGCGCATGGCGATCCCGAAGTCGGTGAACTTGAACGCGAGCCAGAAGCCCGCGACGAGCACGGCCGCCACGCCGCCCGCGAGCACGCGCGAGGTGGCGACGCGGATGCCGGCGACCTCGGTCACGTCGCTGCCCCACGGCGCGCCGATGTTCAGCACGTCCGTGCCGATCCGGCGCGAGAGCTCGGTCGCGAGCAGGATGTCGACGCCGAGCGTGAGGATCGCGAGCGTGCCGAGATCGGCGCGGCGGATGCGGCGGATCAGCACGGCGTCGATCAACACCGACGCCACCGCGGCCGCCAACACACCGAGCGCCACCGCGAGCGCGAACCCGACCGACTCGTGCGCGCGGGCGATCACGTACGCGCCCAGCAGCAGCACCGAGCCCTGCGCGAAGTTGATCACGTGCGTGGCCTTGAAGACGGTCACGAACCCGAGCGCGACGAGCGAGTAGATCGCCCCGAGGAACAGGCCGCCCACGAACAACGTCACGAACTGGTTCACGCCGCCGCTCCCAGATAGGCCTTGAGCACGTCCGGGTCGCGCTGGACCGTGGCCGGCGTCCCGTCGGCGATCCGCTTGCCGAAGTCGAGCACCGTGACCCGATCGGCCATCCCCATCACGAACGTCATGTCGTGCTCGACCAGCAGCACGGAGATGCCGAGCTCCGCGCGGGCGCGTGAGATCGCGTCGGCCATGGCCGCGGACTCGTCGCGGACCATGCCGGCGACGGGCTCGTCGAGCAGCAGCAACTCGGGCTCCGCGCACAGCGCGCGGGCGAGCTCCACGCGCTTGCGCGTGCCGTAGGAGAGCGTGCCGACGGGGCGTTCGAGCTCGGTCAGCCCGAGCAGCTCGGCGATCTCGCGCACGCGCGCCTCGTGCTCCGCCCGCTCCCGCCGCGCGCGGGGCAGCTTGAGCCCGTCGGCGAGGAACCCCGACCGCATCAGCCGGTGGCGCGCAACGAGCAGGTTGTCCAGCACGGACACCCGCGGAGAGAGCGCGATGTTCTGGAACGTGCGCGCGACGCCGAGCGCGGCGATCCGGTGCGGGCGCAGCCTCGTGAGCTCGTGGCTCCCGTAACGCACCGATCCGGCGCTCGCCGCGTAGACGCCGGAGAGCACGTTCAGGCACGTGGACTTGCCCGCGCCGTTCGGGCCGATCAGCGCGTGCAGCGAGCCGGGCTCGACGGTGAACGAGACGTCGGACAGCGCGGCCAGGCCACCGAAGCGGACGGACAGCGCTTCCACCGCGAGCGGCTGCGCGGAGCTCTCCACGCGCGTCCCGGTCGCGGCGGCCTGCGTGGACACGCCGAGGTAGCGCTCCCTGACGGCCTCGCTCTCGGCCAGCTCCTCCGCCGTCCCCCGCAGCGCGACCTCACCGACTTCGAGCACGACCGCGTGATCGGCCACCGCCAGCGCCATCGCCGCGTTCTGCTCCACGAGCACGACGGTCACGCCGCGCGCGTTGATCTCACGGATCACCTCGCCGACGCGCTCGACGATCTTCGGCGCGAGCCCGAGCGAAGGCTCGTCGAGCAGCAGCACCTGGGGCGAGGCCATCAGCGCCCGGCCGATCGCGAGCATCTGCTGCTCGCCGCCGCTGAGCAGACCGGCGCGCTGGGTCGCGCGCTCGCGCAGGATCGGGAACAGCTCGTCGACCCACGCGCGCGCCTCGGCCCGCTTGGCCCTGTCGGGCGCGGCGAGGCCGCCGGCGCGCAGGTTCTCCTCCACCGTGAGGTTGGCGAACACGCGCCGGCCCTCCGGCACCTGGACGAGCCCGGAGCGCGCGATCGAAGCGGCGTCGTCGCGCGGCAGCGCCTTGCCGCGCAGCTCGATCGTGCCACCCGTGATCGCGCCGCCCGAGGCCGGCAGCGTGCCGGATAGCGCGCGCAGCAGCGTGGACTTGCCCGCGCCGTTGTTGCCGAGCACAGCGACCACCGAGCCCTCGGGCACCGAGAGCGAGACACCGCGCAGCGCCTTCACGGCGCCCGCGTAGCTCACGCGCAGGTCGTGCACGTCCAGCAACTGCCCACCACACCTCTCTCCTCGCCGGTGGTCTGCGAGGAGCGTATTCGGCTACCTGACTACTGTCAACGGGGACCGAACCCCGCGCCGAGCCGGTAGACCGCGTTGACGAGCGCCCCCGTCAGCTGCTCGCGGCCGGCCTCGTCAAGGTCGGCGAGCATGGCGTTCTCCATGTGCCCGACGGCCCGGTCGCAGGCGGTCAAGACCTCGCGCCCGCGGTCGCTCAGGGTCACCTCGAGCACCCGCCCGTGGTTGGCCGCGGGCGAGCGGACGATGTACCCGTCGGCCTCGAGCGAGTTGAGAACTTCGGCCATGGACTGCGGTGTCACGTACGTCCGGCGCGCGAGCTGGGCGTTCGAGAGCCCGGGCCGGTCGCGCAGGATCGAGAGCGCGGTGTACTTCGGGACGGTGAGGTTGAAGGGGGCGACGAGCGCGCCGATCTCACGCCGGATCGCACGGTCCAGCCGACCGATGACGTAGCCGATGTGCGGAGTGATCACCTGCGGCTGCGAGGACACGCGGGCGACAGTACTGGACACGAGGAGTATTGTCGAAACGAGTCTCAGGCCACCTGTCATCTGGGGAGAGGAGAGGGCCATGGTCGGTCGCGCGTCGGCGGTCGCCGTGTTGCTGGTCGCAGGGCTGGGCGCGGGAAGCGCGCACGCGAGCGGGGTGCAGTCGCTCGAAGTGCTGTCCAACCGTGCGGACCTTGTCTCGGGCGGTGACGCGCTCGTCGCCGCGAAGGTCAGCGGGCCGGTCACGGTCGACCTCAACGGGACCGACGTGACGAGCGCGTTCGTGGCCGGCGACGGCGAGGTACGCGGCCTCGTCAGCGGCTTGCGAGTGGGCGAGAACGTCCTGACCGTGCGCGACGCCGGCGGTGCCGGCAAACGGCTCACGATCACCAACCACCCGATCGGCGGCCCGATCTTCTCCGGTCCACAGGTGACGCCCTACGCCTGCAACCCGAACGCGTCCAACCCGCCGCTCGGCGCGGCCACCGACGCCCAGTGCAACGCGCCGACCAAGGTGGAGCTGCTGTACCGCAACGCCGCGAACCAGTTCGCGCCGTATGACGTCGGGAACCCACCGGCCGACGTGCAGACGACGACCACCGACCGCGGCCTGACCGTCCCGTTCATCGTCCAGCGCGTCACCGGCACGGTCAACCGCGGCATCTACCAGCTCGCCGTGCTCGTGGACCCGAGCAAGCCGATCGAGCCGTTCGCGGCCGCGCAGCCGTGGAGCGGGAAGCTGCTCTACACGTTCGGCGGCGCGTGCGGCACCGAGCACCGCCAGCTCGGACCGGAGAACGTGCTCCGGCAGGTGCAGGCGCTCGGCACCGGCTTCGCGGTCGCGACCTCGAGCCTGAACATCTACGCGCAGAACTGCAACGACGTGGTCTCCGCCGAGGCGGCGATGATGACCAAGGAGATCGCGATCGAGCGCTTCGGGCCGGTGAAGTACACGCTCGGCACGGGCGGCTCGGCGGCGACGATGCAGCAGCACCTGCTGGCCGAGAACTACCCCGGGCTGCTGAACGGGCTGATGACGAGCCAGGCCTTCGAGGACCACTGGACGCAGGTGCAGGGCTCGCTCGACTGCCGCGTCCTGATGCACTACTTCTGGCCGACGAGCCCGCTGTCGCAGCCGGGGCACGCGACCGCGCCGCCCAACGCGCTGTTCCCGACCGCCGCTTCCCGCCAGCCCGTGTGGGGCTCGAACCCCACCAACCCGGACAACCTCTGCGGGCAGAAGGTGCTCGCGTTCGGCGCCGACCGCACGGAGCTCGTCCCGGGCGCGAACGTCGCGTGCGGCCTGCAGCCCGCCCAGGTCTGGCATCCGGTGAACAACCCGACGGGCGAGCGCTGCGGCATCGCGGACTACATGCGCGCGGTCTTCGGCGTCACCGTCACGCCGGATGCGCCGAACGGCAAGGGCAAGCTCGCGATCGACAACGTCGGCGTGCAGTACGGGCTGGTGGCGCTGCAACGCGGGCAGATCACGCCCGAGCAGTTCGTCGACCTCAACGCCAAGGTCGGCGGGATCGACATCGACGGCAACTTCGTCGCGGCTCGTTCCGTCGCCGACCCGGACGCGCTGCGGATCGCATACGAGACCGGGCGTGTGAACAGCGCGACCGGCGCGGCGAACCTGCCGGAGATCGACAACCGGACGGGCGGGCAGATGGACGACACCGGCTTCCATCCGGCATTCCACTCCTTCACCTACCGCGCGCGGCTGGATCGCTCCAACGGCCACCACGCCAACCAGGTGATCTGGCTCTCGCGCACGGGTGGGGCCGTGCCGAACCAGTTCGACGCGATGCGGCGCTGGTTGGACACCGGCGAGAAGCCGACGGAGGGCTGCTTCATGCCCGGCGGCGTGCGCGGCGACCTGAGCTGCAACGGCACGTGGACGCCGTACGGCAACCCGCGGCTCGCGGCGGGCGTCCCGTACACGCTGGACATCGTCAAGTGCCAGCTCAAGCCACTGGCGCGCGGCGACTACGCCGTGCCCTTCACCGACGAGCAGTGGGCGACGCTGCAGGCCACCTTCCCGGGCGGCGTCTGCGACTACAGCCAGCCGGGCGTGCGTCAGGGCCCGCCGAAGGCCCGCTGGCTGACGTTCGCCGACGGGCCGGGCGGCCGCGCGTTGGGCCACGCGCCGAGCGCGGTCGAGTTCGTTCCCGCGACGGTCGGCGGCACGGTGCCGGCGACGCTCGCACTCTCGATCGCGCCGGCCGCGTTCCCGCCGTTCGCTCCGGGCGTCGACCGCGACTACGAGGTCACGACCACCGCGACGGTCACGAGCACGGCTCAGAACGCGACGCTCTCGCACTCCGAACCCGGGCACATGACCAACGGCGCGTTCACGCTGGCCGAGCCGCTGCGGATCGAGCTCGGCCGGACGACCTGGTCGGGGCCGACCTCCAGTGAGGCGGTGCCGGTCACGTTCAAGCAGTTGATCAAGTCCACCGACCCGCTGCGCACGGGTAGCTACTCGAGGACTGTGACCTTCACCTTGTCGACGACTTCGCCGTAGGCACGCTATGGTTCGCACTGCGAACTAGCGTTCACTATGCGAACACACGCCGAGATCTCATCCTTGACCGACGCCGTCGCGGACCTGGTGCGCGACGGCGACACGGTCGCCCTCGAGGGCTTCACCCACCTGATCCCCGTCGCCGCGGGGCAGGAGCTCATCCGCCAGCGCAAGCGCGACCTCACGCTCGTGCGGATGACGCCGGACATCGTCTACGACCAGCTGATCGGCGCCGGCTGCGCGCGCAAGCTGATCTTCTCCTGGGGCGGCAACCCCGGGGTGGGGTCGCTGCACCGGTTCCGGGCGGCCGTGCAGGCGGGCGAGCTGGAAATCGAGGAGCACTCGCACGCCGGCATGGCCAACCGCTATGCGGCGGCCGCCTCCGGCCTCCCGTTCGCCGTCCTGCGCGGCTACAACGGCACGTCGCTGCCAGACCACACGGACACGATCAAGCCGATCACGTGCCCATTCACCGGCGAGCAGCTGACGGCCGTCCCGGCTCTGGACCTCGACGTCGGGATCATCCACGCGCAGCGCGCCGACCGGCAGGGCAACGTCCAGCTGTGGGGCCAGACCGGCGTGCAGAAGGAGACCGTGTTGGGCGCCAGGCGCAGCATCGTCACCGTCGAGGAGATCGTCGACGAGCTCGACGACAAGCCGTACTCGGTCGTGCTGCCGCGTTGGGTGGTCACGCGCGTGTGCGAGGTGCCGGGCGGCGCGAAGCCCTCCTACGCGCAGGACTACTACGACCGCGACAACGACGCGTACAAGGCGTGGGACGCGACCTCGCGCGACGAGGCCGAGTTCGACAAGTGGCTGGAGGCGTTGTGAGCTCCTACGAGTCCGACGAGATGATGAGCGTCGAGGCCGCGCGCCAGCTGCGCGAGGTGACCGCGTGCTTCGTGGGCATCGGCCTGCCCAGCACGGGCGCGAACCTCGCCCGCCGCACGGTCAACCCGGACCTCGTGCTCGTGTACGAGGCGGGCGCGATCGGGGCCAAGCCGCCGCGGCTGCCGCTGTCGATCGGCGACGGCATGCTCGGCGAGACCGCCGACTACATCGCCTCCGTGCCCGAGATCTTCAACTACTGGGTGCAGCCCGGCCGGATCGAGGTCGGCTTCCTCGGCGCGGCCCAGCTGGACCGGTTCGCGAACATCAACACGACCGTCGTCGGTGACTACGCGAACCCGAAGGTGCGGCTGCCGGGCGCCGGCGGCGCGCCCGAGATCGCCGCGTCGTGCGGCGAGGTGATCGTGATCGTGCGCCAGTCGCCGCGCGCGTTCGTGGAGCGGGTGGACTTCATCACGTCGGTCGGCCACGGCGACGGCCCCGGCGCCCGTGAGCGCCTCGGGCTGCGTGGGAAGGGTCCGACGAAGGTCATCACGGACCTCGGCATCCTCGAGCCCGACCCCGAGTCGCGCGAGCTGGTGCTCACCCACGTCCACCCGGGTGTCTCGGCGGAGCAGGCGCAGGAGGCGACGGGCTGGGACCTCAAGCTCGCCGACGAGTTGAAGACGACCGAACCGCCCACGCAAGAGGAGCTGAAGGCGTTGAGAGAGTTGGTGGCCGCATGAGCGCGTTCATCTACGACGCGGTCCGGGTGCCCTTCGGCCGCTACGGCGGCACGCTCGCCGGAGTGCGACCGGACGACCTGGCCGCGCACGTCGTCACGGCGCTGCTCGAGCGCACGGACCTCGACCCGGCGCGCCTGGACGACGTGATGTTCGGCAACGCGAACGGCGCCGGCGAGGACAACCGCAACGTCGCCCGCATGGCGGTCCTGCTCGCCGGCCTGCCGACGAGCATCCCGGGCACGACGGTCAACCGGCTGTGCGGCTCGTCGCTGGACGCCGCGATCCAGGCCAGCCGGGCGATCGAGACCGGCGACGCCGAAGCCGTGCTGGTCGGCGGCGTGGAGTCGATGAGCCGCGCCCCGTGGGTCGTGCTCAAGCCCGAGAAGGGCTTTCCGAGCGGTCCGCAGACGATGCACTCGACCACGCTTGGCTGGCGCATGGTCAACCCCAACATGCCCGAGCAGTGGACGATCTCGCTCGGTGAGAGCACGGAGAAGCTCGCCGGGATCTACGGGATCGAGCGCGGCGAGCAGGACGAGTTCGCGCTCAAGAGTCACCAGCGCGCCGCGAAGGCGTGGGACGACGGGCTCTACGACGGCTGGGTCGTCCCGATGCCGGGAACCGAGCTCACGCGCGACGAGGGCATCCGCGCCGACACCTCGCTCGAGAAGCTGGCCAAGCTCAAGCCCGCGTTCAAGCGGGACGGGACGGTGACCGCGGGCAACGCGTCGCCGCTCAACGACGGCGCGGCCGCGGTGCTGATCGGCGGGGAAGCGCTCGGCGGTGAGCCGCTCGCGCGGATCGCCGGGCGCGGCGCCCACGGCGTGGACCCGGACGTGTTCGGGATCGGCCCGGTGGAGGCCGCCAACAAGGCGCTCGCCCGAGCGGGCATCGGCTGGGAGGACCTGGACCTGGTCGAGCTCAACGAGGCGTTCGCCGCCCAGTCGCTCGCCTGCCTGCGCGAGTGGAAGGAGCTCGACCCGGACAAGCTCAACGTGAGCGGCGGCGCGATCGCGCTCGGCCATCCGCTCGGCGCCTCCGGCGCGCGCATCCTCGGGACGCTCGCGCACGGGCTCAAGCGCACGGGCGGCCGCTGGGGGCTCGCCGCGATCTGCATCGGCGTCGGACAGGGCCTGGCGGTGGTGGTGGAGGCGACATGACGCGATTCCGCGACGACGCAGAGGTCCATCCGCCGATGGACTACGCCGGGTACAAGTCGACCGCGCTCCGGCACCCCAAGGAACCACTGATCATCCTCCCGCACCGGCTCACCGAGGTCACGGCGCCCGTCTTCGGCGAGGACCGGCTGCGCGAGTACGACAACGACCTCACGCGCGGCCCGCAGGGCGAGGCGATCGGCCAGCGGATCATCGTCCACGGCCACGTCAAGGAGGACGACGGGCGCCCGGTCCCCAACACGCTCGTCGAGATCTGGCAGGCCAACGCCGGTGGGCGCTACCGCCACGCCGTCGACCAGTGGCCGTCGCCGCTGGACCCGAACTTCACCGGCGCGGGCCGGACGATCACGGACGACAAGGGCTACTTCCGCTTCCTGACGATCCGCCCGGGCGCGTACCCGTGGCGCAACCACCCGAACGCGTGGCGCCCGGCGCACATCCACTTCAGCCTGTTCGGGCGCGCGTTCACGCAGCGGCTCGTGACGCAGATGTACTTCCCGGACGACCCGCTGTTCTTCCAGGACCCGATGTACAACTCCGTCCGTGACGAGCGGGCGGCCAAGCGCATGGTGAGCGCGTTCGACTACGAGTCCACCGAGGATCACTGGGCGCTCGCCTACCGCTGGGACATCGTCCTGCGCGGCGAGGAGGCCACGCCGACCGAGGAGCCGCACGCGTGAGCACCACGCCCTCCCAGACCGTGGGTCCGTACCTCGCGATCGGGCTGCCGTGGCCGGACGGCCCGGACGTCGTGCCGCCCGACACGCCCGGCCGCATCCGCATCCACGGCCGCGTGTTCGACGGCGCCGGCGATCCGATCGGCGACGCGATGATCGAGACCTGGCAGGCCGACCCCGACGGGAAGTTCGGCCCCGGGTTCCGCGGCTTCGGCCGCTGCCCGACCGACGCCGAGGGCGCGTGGGAGATCTTCACGCTCAAGCCCGGTCGCGTCGACGGCGAGCAGGCGCCACACATCGACGTCAGCGTGTTCGCGCGCGGGATGCTCAACCGCACCGTCACGCGGATCTACTTCGCCGACGAGGACAACGCGGGCGACCCGGTGCTGGAGAGTGTCCCCGAGGCGCGGCGCGCGACGCTGATCGCGCAGCCCGCCGACGACGGCTACGAGTTCGACGTCCACGTCCAGGGTGAGCGTGAGACCGTCTTCTTCAAGGTCTGAGGACGTCTTCGCGGGCGTGCTCGCGCGCGGCGGCGCAGCCGAGCAGGTCTCGGGCCGCGCCTGGCTGCGCGCGTTGCTCGACTTCGAGGCCGCGCTGGCGCGCGCGCAGGCGGGCGCTGGGCTCATCAGCGCCGAGGACGCGCTCGCGATCGAGGCCGCGTGCGACCCGGACCTCTACGACCCGGCCGAGATCGGCGCGGGCGCGGCGACGATCGGCAACCCCGCGGGCGCGGTCGTGCAGGTGCTGAAGGCCGCTGTGCCCGACGCGCCCGTGCACCAGGACGCGACGAGCCAGGACGCCGTCGACACCGCCGCGATGCTGGTGGCCAAGCGCGCGCTCGTCCCGCTCCTGCACGACCTGCGCGGCGCCGCCGACGCGGCCGCCGCGCTCGCCGAAGCGCACCGCGACACGCCGATCATCGGCCGCACGCTGCTCCAGCAGGCGCGGCCGACCACGTTCGGCCTCAAGGCCGCGGGCTGGATGGTCGCGCTCGACGAGGCCGCCGACCAACTGCACAGCGTCCGGCTCGCCTACCAGCTGGGTGGCCCGGCCGGCACGCTCGACCCGCCGTACACCCTGGATCTGGGGCTCGATCGGCCGCTGCTGCCCTGGCACACGCTGCGGGGCCGGGTCGGCGAGCTCGCCGGGGCGCTCGGCGTCGCGGCCGGCGCCGTCGGCAAGGCGGCGCTCGACGTCGTCCTGCTCAGCCAGTCCGAGGTGGCCGAGGTGCGGGAGGCCGCGGGCGGCGGCTCCACCTCGATGCCGCACAAGCACAACCCCGTCGCGGCCGTGTCCGCGCTCGGCTGCGCCAAGCAGGCGCCCGGGCTCGTCGCGACGCTGCTCGCGGCGATGGTGCAGGAGCACGAGCGCGCCGCGGGCGCCTGGCACTCGGAGTGGCGCCCGCTCACCGAGCTGCTGACCGTGACCGGCTCGGCGGCGAGCTGGCTGCGCACGTCGCTGGAAACGCTCGAGGTCGACGCGGACGCGATGTCCGCCCGGGCCGAAGGCGACACCGGCGCCGCCGCGACCCTCGTCCAACGCGCACTGGAGCACCGATGATCCCGTACCACCGCGTCACCGGGCCCGAGGACGCGCCCGTGCTCGTCCTCTCCAACTCGCTCGGCGCCACGCTGAAGATGTGGGACCCGCAGGCCAGGGCGCTGGCCCGCAAGTTCCGGCTCGTCCGCTACGACACGCGCGGGCACGGCCGCAGCGACACGCCGCCCGGGCCCTACTCGATCGACGACGCGGGCCGCGACGTGCTCGACCTGCTCGACCATCTGCAGGTCGAGCGGGCGCACTTCGCGGGCCTCTCGCTGGGCGGGATGACCGGGATCTGGCTCGGCATCAACGCGCCCGAGCGCGTCGACCGGCTCGTCCTGCTGTGCACCTCGCCCAAGATGGGCCCGGCCGACCTGTGGATCGACCGCGCCAAGACCGTGCGGGAGAACGGCACGGAGGCGATCGTCGACGGCACCTTCGAGCGCTGGTTCACCGCGGACTATCGCGCCGGGCACGACCTGACGCCGTGGCGGGAGATGTTCGTCGGCGTCGACGACGAGGGCTACGCCAGCTGCTGCGGGATCATCGAGAAGATGGACCAGACGGACGGGCTGCCGCACGTCAAGGCGCCGACGCTGGTCATCGCGGGCGCGCAGGACCCCGCCACCCCGCCGGACGACCACGGCGCCGTGATCGCGGGCGCGATCCCGCACGCGCGCCTGGAGGTCGTCGACCCCGGCGCGCACCTGCTCAACGTCGAGCGCCCCGACGTCGTCACCGACCTGATCCGGGAGCACCTGAGCTGATGGACGATCCCCGCTACGAAGCCGGCATGAAGGTCCGCCGCGAGGTGCTCGGCGACGAGCACGTCGACCGCGCGACCGACAACGCCACGGACTTCACCCGCCCGTTCCAGGAGTACATCACCCGCTCGGCGTGGGGCGAGGCGTGGACGCGCCCCGGCCTGGACCGCAGGACCCGCTCGTGCATCACGCTCGCGATCCTGACCGCGCTGCGCGCCGAGAACGAGCTCCCGATGCACGTGCGCGCCGCCAAGCGCAACGGGCTCACCGACGAGGAGATCCTCGAGGTGCTCATCCACACCGCGGTCTACGCCGGCGTCCCCGCCGCGAACTCCGCGGTCGCGATCGCCAACCAGACCCTCAACGAGTGAGTGACTTCGTCCAGTCGCTCGAGCGCGGGCTCGCCGTCATCAAGGCCTTCACCGCCGAGGAACCGGAGCTGACGCTCGCCGACGTCGCCCGCCGCACCGAGCTCACGCGCGCGGCGGCGCGGCGCTTCCTGCTCACGCTCCAACAGCTCGGCTACGTGCGCTCCGACGGCAAGCGGTTCGCGCTCACGCCGCGCGTGCTCGAGCTCGGCTACGCGTACCTGTCCAGCCTCACGCTGCCCGAGATCGCCGAACCGCACCTGGAGCGGCTCGCGGCCGAGGTGCGCGAGTCCTCCAGCGTCTCGGTCCTCGACGGCGACGAGATCGTCTACGTCGGCCGCGTCCCGACGAGCCGCATCATGCGCGTGGCGATCAACGTCGGCACGCGCTTCCCCGCCCACGCGACCTCGATGGGCCGCGTGCTGCTCGCCGCGCTCCCGGACGCCGATCTGGAGGCCTACCTCGCGCGCGCGGACCTGCGCGCGCTCACGCCCCGGACGCTCACCGACCCGGAGGCGCTCACCGCGGAGCTGGCCACGATCCGCGCCCAGGGCTGGGCGCTCGTCGACCAGGAGCTCGAGGAGGGCCTGCGCTCGGTCGCCGCGCCCGTGCGCGGACGCGACGGTGCCGTCGTGGCCGCCGTCAACGTGTCCGCGCACGCCAGCCGCGCCTCCCGCGAAGCGGTCCAGACCACGCTGCTGCCGCCACTGCTGGCCACCGCGCAGCGCATCGAGGCCGACCTGCGCGACGTCGGGACGCCCCAGGCCCGCGCCTATCATTGAGCGCGATGGCAGAGTGGTCCGAGCAGGCTCTGGAGAAGCTGTCCGGAGCCGGATACCGACGCGGGGGCGCCCGCGAGGCCGTCATCGAGCTGTTGAGCGAGCAGCCCTGCGCGCTCTCGGCGCTGGACATCGAGGATCGCCTGCGCACGGGTGACGGCCGGCGCGTCGGGCGCGCGTCGATCTACCGCGTCGTCGACGAGCTGGTGAACCTGAACCTGCTCACCCGTGTGGACGTCGGCGACGGCGTCGCGCGCTACGAGCCGCAGCGGGGGGACGCGGCCCACGAGCACCATCACCACCTCGTGTGCGACGGCTGCGGACGCCTGGAGCCGTTCCAGGACGCCGCGCTCGAGCACGCCATCCACGCACTGGCCGCCCGTGTGTCGTTCGACGTCTCCGATCACGACGTCACGCTGCACGGCTGCTGTCAGAGCTGCCGCACCGTGTAGCGACCTCAACACTTCTGTGATTGTCATCCAGCGCCCCCCGCGCTGCAATTGAGGCAAACCCCGGTGAGGGCCGGGGTGTTCGTTGCTCTTACAGGGGGGTTGCACCACAATGCGCTTGCGCGCACCCGCGCTGCTGCTGGCGTCACTGGCAGCATGCGCCATCACGCCGTCGATGGCTTCGGCGGCGGAGTCGATGATGCCTTACAAGATCGACGCGACTGCCGCGCAGTCGGAGATCTTGAAGGACCTCGGCTACGACATGCACGAGGGCCACGTCCACGCCGACTCCGGGCTCAAGCACCTCGAGATCATCGCCACCAAGAGCGAGGTGGCCGAGCTCAAGCGCGCGGGCATCACCGCGACGGCGCTCCAGATCGATGCGCCGGTCGCCAAGGACCCGGCGCTCGGCGACAGCCCGAACCAGTTCTTCAACGTCTACCGGACGTACATGGAGCCGGGCGGCATCAAGGACGAGATCCTGAAGACCGCCGCCGAGAACCCGGACGTCTTCAAGGCCGTCAAGATCGGCACCTCGACGCTCGGCAAGCCGATCTACGCGCTGAAGATGACCGAGAACGCGCGCAACGTGAAGGACGGGTCCCGCGACGCGATCCTGTTCTCCTCGGTCAACCACGCGCGTGAGTGGATCGCGGCCGAGATGGGCCGCCGACTGCCGGTGTGGTTCGCCGAGCACAAGGACGACCCGAAGATCCGCGAGCTGATCCAGACGCGCGAGCTGTGGTTCCTGCCGATCCAGAACCCGGACGGCTACGACTACACGTTCACCTGCGGCGTCGGCATCAGCACCGATCCGGCCAAGAACAAGGCCGTCCCGTGCGACTACCGCACGCTCGGCAACAACCCGAGCTCCCAGGTCACCAACCGGTACTGGCGCAAGACGCTGCGCGACAACAACGGCAACGGCGTCTACGGCGAGCCGTCCTCCGGCGGCGTCGGCGACGGCGTCGACCCGAACCGCAACTATCCGGCCAAGCGCGGCATCGACGAGGAGGGCGCGAGCAACTCCACTGGCAGCGAGACCTACCGCGGCCCGTACGCGCTGTCCGAGCCCGAGAACCTCGCCGTCGACCGTCTGCAGCGGCGCGTCAAGTTCACGGCCAACATCAACTACCACTCCGCGGGCCAGCTGCTGCTGACGCCGGTCTCCTACACGACCGACTACTACCCGCCGGACTCCACGCTGTTCGACGCCATCACCGGCACGGACGGCGACGAGGCCGTGTTCCCGTATCGCTCGCAGCACTCGTCGGACCTCTACGAGTCCAACGGCGACACGATCGACAACGCGTACATGAACTACGGCATCATCGGCTGGACGCCGGAGATGGACACGTGCTCCACGCTGGGCGACCCGCAGGGCTGCAACCAGTTCGCCTCGCCGGACGACGAGGAGATCGTCCAGGCGGTCTTCCAGAAGAACCTGCAGTTCGCGCTCAACGTGACCAAGTCGCTGCCGAACATGGGCCGTCCGAAGGAGTTCGAGGACGACCCGAGCCACTACCAGATCAAGCCCACGCAGGACATCCAGCCGAACCGCTTCGACGTCTCCTACGGCGCCCAGGGCCAGCAGGTCGAGGCCATCATCCGCAAGGAGCTCGGCCCGTCCTTCATCACGGTCTCGGTCGTCGGCCAGGGCAACACCAACGTCACCGTCCGCATGGCGCCCGCGCCGGCCGGTGAGCGCTACAACGAGGTCAACGGCTACTACTTCGAGCGCCGCCGGGCCACGATTCCGTCCCGGATCGGCAATCGCGACCTGCAGGCCGGCGACATCGTCAACGTCGTCGTCAAGGCCGGCGGCCTCCAGCAGGAGTTCCGCTACCGCATCCAGGCGACGCCCGATCCCGTCCCCGCGGGCCAGACCGCCAAGAAGCGCGTCCTGGTCGTCGCCGCCGAGGACTACACCGGCAAGTCGCCGAACGTCGACGCCGGCTACGCCGCGGCCCCGCGCTACCTGACCCAGCACGTCGCCGCGCTCGAGGCGGCCGGCTACGAGGTCGAGACGTTCAACATCGACGCCCCGCCGCAGAACGGCGGCACACCGAACGGCGTCGTGCACCCGCCGATCAAGTACCCGACGGCGATCGGCGTGCTCTCGCACTTCGACGCGGTCAACTACTACTCGGGCGACGACTTCGTCCCGCAGGACGCGGGGGAGACCGACCCGCGCCGCATCACTTCGGCGACGGAGCAGGCCGGCTCGTTCGAGATGGCGCCGTGGGCGCACAAGGTCATGATCGAGCTGCGCGAGTACGCCAACGAGGGCGGCAAGCTGCTCGTCGACGGCCGCAACGTGCACCAGGCGTTCACGAGCAACAACGCGACCCTCGGCGCGACGGGTCCGTACACCTGGACGCCGGACAAGCTGTACGGCTTCTATTACCCGCCGAACAACAGCGGTGACGACGACCTGCCGGGCACCGCGTGGCAGCGGTCGCGCGGCAGCTCCAATGACACGTGGCAGAACTACCTCGGCGTGATCGGTCGTCAGTCCGGCGTCGGCACGCCCGAGCTCGAGGTCCTCACCGTCAAGAACAACAACGGTCAGGACATCCCCAACCCCAACCCGCTGGTCTCGCCGTACCCGGCGGCGCCGAAGCCGGGCGGCATCCTCGCCGGCATGAGCCCGCTGGTGATCGACACCGGCTCGGCGAACGAGCCGAACGAGGCCGCCGACGGCTCGCCGCTGCCGCAGGCCCGCAAGCCGCTGCGCCTGCGCGACTGGGGACCGACGAACGAGCCGCTGCGCGCCGAGCGCGTCGAGGCCGACTTCGCCACCCCGCTCACCTACACGACCACCGGCGGCGCCGTGATCTCCACGCGAGACGCCGTGGCTCTGGGCTTCGGCCTCGAGCAGCTGAGCCAGGCCCAGCGCAATGAGGTCGTCCAGCGCGCGATGGCGCACCTGCTGCCCGCCGGCGCCGACACGACGCCGCCGACGATCAACGGGTTCAAGTACCCGGCCAACAACCACGTCGCGACGCCGCACGATCCGGTCGACCTCGAGCTGACCACGTTCGACGAGCGCGGCGACATGGACAAGGTGGAGCTCTACGCCGACGGCCAGTACGTGGCCACGACCGAGGTCTATCCGTTCCAGTTCCGCTACACGCCGCCGGCCTCGGCCGTCGGCAAGACGGTCCGGCTGACGGCGAAGTCGATCGACGCCGCCGGCAACGCCGCGACGTCCGGCGCGCTGTTCGTCAACGTGGTCGCGGGCGAGACGCGAGCGGAGTCCCCGCTGCCGATCGCCGATCCGACGCTCGACGGCCTGCCGATCGTGGGCGAGACGCTGACCTGTGTCAGCGGCGGCTTCCTGAACGGGCCGGAGGAGTTCGAGTACGAGTGGGTGCGCAACGGCGCAGCCATCGAGGGCGCCACGGACGCGTCCTACGTCCCGACCACGGCCGACATCGGCCGCTCGGTGGGCTGCCGCATGTTCGCGAGCAACAGCGCGGGCACCGCGGACGCGTGGTCCGAGGCGCTCTTCGTCTCGCCGGCGGCGCCGAAGCCGCAGCCGGCCGCGACGCCGACGCCCACCGCGACGCCCACGCCGCAGTCGGCGGTCCGGTTCACGGCCCGTGCGACCTGCAAGATGGCGTCCTCCCGCAAGGCCGTGACGTGCACGATCACGCGTGTCACCCCGAAGGGCTCGAAGACCACGCTCACCGCCACCGGGCGGGTGCAGGGCACGTCGAAGACGTACCGCAAGGCGAGCACCAGCGACTCCGTGAAGGTCACGGTGCGCTCGACCAAGCGCCTGAAGAAGGGCGCGAAGGTCGTCCTCGCCGTCAAGAGCGGCAGCACCACGCGGAACATGACGATCAAGTCCCGCTAGTGGAGCAGTAGCGCCACGAGGGCCCCGCCGTCTCGGCGGGGCCCTTCGTGATGCACCGGGTGGGCTCGCCGCCCCCCGGACCCCCTGCTTTAGGCGGCGCGCTTGAAATGAAGGACGGCGAGCTCGGTCGGGAACACGTCGGTGTCCCCTTCGTTGTGGCGGTTCGCGCTTTCCTCCGCGATCGCCAGCGCCTGCTCGTGCGTCTTGGCCAGCAGCTTGTTGAGCTTCTTGAACGCCTTCTCGTCCAGTTCGAGCGGCGTGCGGTCGAGGATGACGTCAGGGTCTTGCAGGTGGCCGGCGTCAGCCGCCCCGGCGAGGTCGTTGACGAGTTCGGACAACGTTTCGCCGGTCAGCTCCCCGCGCAGCCCGGCGGGAAGCGTGCGCCACTGGTCGTCGTCCAGGTTCGGACGCGCCGTGGCCCGGTAGAAATGTTGCAACGCGCCCCGGCGCGGTTCGGTCCGCACGAGCTCGACGCAGTCGTAGTCGCGCAGCATGCGGACGTGGTAGCTGACGACCCCGAGCGGGGCTCCGAGCTCCACCGCGAGATCGCCCGGGCTGGCGACGCGCTCGCCGAGTCGCTGCAGGATGCGCGCCCGCAAGGGGTGCGCAAGCGCTTTCGCGATCCGGGCTTCCGAGGTCTCCCCCGGTGGTCGATTCCGTCCGGTATTACCGGATGGGGTTGATGGACTGGTGGGCATGGTCGCCCGCAAGCCTACCCGTCAGCGCCCTTACCGCCCCGGAAAAGAGTCCGCGCGCGCCAACTCGCACGAAACGCAACCGCATTCGAGCGCCGCATGAAACCGGTTTCAAGCCAACAAAGCATTCAGTGCGGTCGAGAACCCTTGCGTTTGGCTCGCGACCCTGTTTACGATCTCCATGCCCAACGGTCGGCACCCCTCACGGACCCCCCGAAAGAGCGACCCTGCCGACCTCCCGCTCGGACCTGACCAGTCCAGCCCTTTGGCTGAAAGAGCGGTATTAGAGGCAGGGAGGGCCGGCGGTGCGCCGGCCCTCCCTTCATCTCCGCGCGCCGGCTGACGGCGTCGGGGCCAGAGCCGCTCGGCACGGCGCGTGCGGTTGACGAGGAATGCGTCGAGACGGCAGAAAGTGGCCGCGACCTCACGTTCGGCGTACGTAAAGTTCGTGTGAGGCGCGGACCGCGTTCACGCAGTCGACGTGGTCGTCAGGCGTGCCATCCGGGTGACGCGGTCGGGCGCGACAATGGGGGGATGCGCGCCGCCGTCATGCAGTCCTTCGGATCGCCCCTGTCGCTCGAGCGGGTCGACGACCCGGTGTGCGCGCCGGACGGCGCGGTCGTGAAGGTGCTCGCGACCGGGGTCTGCCGGTCCGACTGGCACGGCTGGATGGGCCACGACCCGTCGATCACGCTGCCGCACGTGGGCGGTCACGAGCTGTGCGGCGAGATCCTCGAGGTCGGCTCCGAGGTGCACGGGTTCGCGCCGGGCGATCGCGTGACGGTGCCGTTCTGCTGCGGCTGCGGCGTGTGCGAGCCGTGTCGGCTCGGCGAGACGCAGGTGTGCGAGCGCGACGTGCAGCCGGGCTTCACGATCTGGGGATCGTTCGCCGAGCTGGTCGCGCTGCCCAAGGCCGACCTGAACCTCGTGCGGGTGCCCGCGGAGCTGTCCTCCGTGCACGCGGCCTCGCTCGGCTGCCGGTTCATGACCGCGTGGGCCGCGCTGCACGTGCACGCGAGGGTGCGCGCGGGCGAGTGGGTCGCCGTCCACGGCTGCGGCGGCGTCGGGCTGGCGGCGGTGATGATCGCCGCGGCCGCAGGCGCACAGGTGATCGCCGTGGACATCGACGAGCGCAAGCTGCAGCGGGCGCGCGAGCTGGGCGCGGTCGCCGGCGTGTCAGGGCAGGTCGTCGCGTCGATCGTCGAGCTCACCGGGGGCGGCGCGCACGTGTCGCTCGACGCACTCGGCTCGGTGACGACGTGCGTGAACTCGGTCTCGTGCCTGCGCCGCCGCGGCCGCCACGCGCAGGTCGGCCTGCTGCTGGGCGACCAGGCCGCGCCGCAGGTGCCGATGGGCCGCGTGATCTCCCGCGAGCTGCAGGTCCTCGGCGTCCACGGGATGGCGGTGCGCCACTACGACGGGATGCTGCGCGCGGTCGCCTCCGGCGCGGTCCAGCCCGGCGAGCTGGTGGCGAAGACGATCGGGCTGGACGGGGTCGGCGAGGAGGTCGCTTCGATGGGACGGTTTGCGCAGGACGGTGTGACGGTGATGGTGCCGTGATGACGGACTTCTACCTGCTCGACGAGAAGCTCACCGACGACGAGCGCGCCATCCGCGACCGTCTGCGCGCGTTCTGCGAGGCCGAGATCATGCCGGTGATCAACGGCTACTGGGAGCGGGCGGAGTTCCCGCTGCAGCTGGTCCCGAAGATTGCGGCGCTGCGGATGGCGGGCGGGACGATCGAGGGCTACGGCTGCCCCGGCATGAGCGCGACCGCGGCCGGCCTGGTGAGCATGGAGTGGGCGCGCGCGGACGGCAGCATGGGCACGTTCTACGGCGTGCACTCGAACCTCGCGATGCAGTCGATCGCGATGCTCGGCTCCGACGAGCAGAAGGAGCGCTGGCTGCCGCCGATGGCCGACCTGGACGCGATCGGCGCGTTCGCGCTCACCGAGCCCGAGCACGGCTCGGACGCGGTGCACCTCGAGTCCAGCGTGCGCCGGGACGGGGACGAGTACGTCATCAGCGGCCGCAAGCGCTGGATCGGCAACGCGTCGATCGCCGACGTGGTGATCGTGTGGGCGCGCGACGAGGACGGGCATGTCGGCGGCTACCTGGTCGAGAAGGGCACGCCCGGGTTCGAGGCGACGGTGATGACGGGCAAGACCGCGCTGCGCGCCGTCTGGCAGGCCGACATCACCATGACCGACGTGCGCGTGCCGGCCGAGAACCGGCTCCCGGGCTGCCGCAACTTCCGGGACGTCGCCGGCGTGCTCGCCCGCACCCGCTACACCGTCGCCTGGCGCGCGCTCGGGATGGCGCTCGCCGCGTACGAGGCCGCGCTCGCCTACGCGCAGCGGCGCGAGCAGTTCGGCAAGCCGATCGCGTCCTACCAGCTCGTGCAGGACAAGCTCAGCCGCATGCTGGCCGAGATCACCGCCATGCAGCTGCTGTGCCTGCGGCTCTCCGAGCTCGCCGAGGACGGGCGGCTGACGGCGGGCATGGCGAGCCTGGCGAAGATGAACCACGCCGCCAAGGCGCGCGAGATCGTCGGTCTGGCGCGCGACATCCTCGGCGGCAACGGCATCCTGCTCGAGAACCACGTCGCGCGCCAGCACGCCGACATGGAGGCGATCTTCACCTTCGAGGGGACCGACTCGATCCAGTCGCTGATCGTGGCCCGCGAGATCACGGGCCACAACGCCATCACGTGAAGGCCGGAAGCCCCGTGATCGCCTGACCGAGGATCAGCGTGTGCATCTCGTGCGTGCCCTCGTAGGTGAGCACGGACTCCAGGTTGTTCGCGTGCCGCAGCACCGGGTACTCGAGCGTCACGCCGTTCGCGCCCAGCACGGTCCGCGCCGTGCGCGCGACGTCGATCGCCGTGCTGACGTTGTGGTACTTGCCGTAGGAGACGTGCTGAGGCGTGAGCGTCCCCGCGTCCTTCATCCGGCCCAGGTGCAGCGCGAGCATCGTCGAGTTGCCGACTTTGACCGCCATGTCCGCGAGCTTGGCCTGCGTGAGCTGGTAGCCCGCGATCGGCTTGTCGAACTGCACGCGGGTCTTGGCGTAGTCCAGCGCCGCCTCGTAGCATGCGCGCGCGGCGCCCGCGGCCCCGAAGACGATCCCGAAGCGCGCCTCGTTCAAGCAGGACAGCGGCGCGCGCAGCGACGTCGCCTCCGGCAGGCGGTTCGCTTCCGGCACCTCGACGCCGTCCAGCACGAGCTCGCTCGTCACCGACGCGCGCAGCGACAGCTTGCCGTGCATGTTCGGCGCGCTGAACCCGGGTGTCCCCTTCTCGACCAGGAAGCCGTTGACCTTGCCTTCCTCGGTACGCGCCCACACGACGGCGACATCCGCCAGCGACCCGTTCGTGATCCACATCTTGGCGCCGTCGAGCACCCACCCGGCGTCCGTCTTCTTCGCGCGCGTGCGCATCGCGGCCGGGTTGGAGCCTGCGTCCGGCTCGGTCAGCCCGAAGCAGCCGATCAGCTTGCCCTCCGCCATCCCGGGCAGCCAACGCTCCTTCTGCTCCTCCGAGCCCCACTTCCAGATCGCGTACATCGCCAGCGAGCCCTGCACCGAGCAGAACGACCGCAGCCCTGAGTCGCCCGCCTCGAGCTCCAGGCACGTGAGCCCGTAGGCGGTCGCCGACGCGCCCGCGCAGCCGTAGCCCTCGAGGTGCATGCCGAGCAGGCCCAGTGCGCCCAGGTCCTGCCCGATCGACTCCGGGAGCGTCCCGGCCTCGAAGTGCTCGGCCACCACCGGCAGGAACTTCTCGCGCACGTACTGGCGCACGGTGCTGCGGATGAGCCGCTCCTCCTCGTCGAGCTGCGCGTCCAGCGCGAGCGGGTCGAGCGGATCGAAGGTCGGGAGCGTGGCGGTGGACATGACCGCAGCGTACCCCGGTCGGATTCGTCTGACCTTTACCGGGTATTTAGGCGAAATGAGGAGAGCCTGGCCCGCCTACCGCACCCTCTGGATCTTCCTGCTGCTCGGCTGGACCGTCAGCGCCGCCGACCGCGCGCTCACCGGCCCGGTGGTCACGTGGATGATCGAGAACGAAGTCGGGTTCCTCGCGGGTGTCGAGAAGCCCTACGCGCTCGCGGGCCTGATCGGCGGCCTGTTCTTCGCCGGCTACATGCTCACCCAGTTCCCGGGCGGCTACCTCGGCGACAAGTACGGGCACCGCACGATCATCGTCATCAGCCTGATCTGGGCCGGCATCGCGACGATCATCAGCGGCGTCATCACCGGCCTGGTCGCGTTCATCGCCGTGCGCGTGATCACCGGCCTCGGGGAGGGCGCGTTCTACTCCAACGACCGCTCGCTGATCGCCGAGCAGACGCCGCGCGAGAAGCGCAGCCTCGGCATGGGCGTCGTGATCACCGGCCTCGCGCTCGGCATCACGATCGCGACCGTGTTCGCGCCGAACATGATCGGCCTCGGCGGCGACGTGTTCGGCGGGGAGGACGCGTGGCGGATGCCGTTCCTCATCCTCGGCGCGGCGACGCTCGTGGTCGGCATCGCCGTCGCGGCCTACTTCCGCCGCCAGGAGCCCGGCCTGCCGTACGGCCGGGCGCTCGTGCACATGCTGGCCTACAGCGCGATCGGCCTCGCCGCCGTGATGGCGGTCTACTTCGTCGGCGACGCCGCCGGGCTCAGCGACCTCTGGATCGCGGTGCTCGAGGTGGGCCTCGCGCTCGGCCTGGTCGCGTTCGTGTTCGCCCGCAAGCAGGGCGAGCTCGCACCGGTCCTGCGCAACCGCGACCTGATGCTGATCAACGTCGCGTTCATCGCCGTGCTGTGGAACCTGTGGTTCTTCAGCTTCTGGTCGGTGTCGATCGTCGCCGACGCGGCGGGCTCGAGCTTCGGACGCTCCGCGCTGATCGCGGCGTTCAACGCCGGCGCGGGCATCCTCGGCTTCCCGACGGGCGGCTGGCTGTCCGACGTCGCCGTCCGGCGCGGGATCGGCCGCAAGCCGCTCGTCGTCGCGTTCACCACGTTGCAGTGCGTGCTGACCGTGATCTTCGGCTTCGTCGTCGCGGGCGGTGGCGCCAACGTGTGGGTGATGGCCGCGCTGCTGTTCTCCGCCAGCACGTTCTTCAACGCCATGCAGCCGATCGCGCAGGCGATGCTGGCCGACATCGCCGACCCCGCCCATCACGGCGCGGCGTTCGGGATGAACAACCTGATCGGCGAGATCGGCGCCGTCCTCTCCCCCGCCGTCAGCGGGGCGCTGCGCGACGCCACGGGCGGCTGGTCGACCGCCGTCTTCGTGGACGCCGCGCTGATCGGAGGCGCCGTGATCCTCTTCCTGCTCGTGCGCGAGGCGACGGGCGGGGAGGAGCGGCCCGCCGGACGGTTCCGGCGGGCCAGATCCCTTACGGGTTCGTCGTCGACAGCGTGAACGTCACCGTCTTGGAGTAGGTCCCCGTCCGCAGCGGATCGGTGGCCTTGATCAGCTGCTTGAACGTGACGCCGACCTTCTCGCCCGAGGTCGGTCCGGTCCAGGTCGACTTGGCGAGCTCGGCGCGCAGCGGCTCCGCGAGCGAGAACGCGCCGTTGGTCATGTGGCCGAGGTTGCTGACCGTCAGCGTCGCGTCACCGGCCGTCGAGGTGACGGTGGCGTCCGTGGTCGCCGTGTACTCCTGCTGGCGGCCCGGGATGAACGGATCGAACGCGGCCGGCGTGCCCAGCGTCAGCGAGAGCGTGGCCGGGACGGTTCCCGTCACATCGCCCGGCGTGGACGTGACGCCCTCGCCGATCGCGGACGCCAGCGCGCCCGAGCCACCGACGACCGGCAGCGTGACCGTGCTGCCGGCCAGGTCGAGCGACACCTGCGTCCCGGCGGCCGGGCGGATCGTGTACTCCCGGTCGCTCGAGAACACCATCAGGGCGAGCCGGCGGCCGGCCGGGATGACCGCGTCCTTGGCCTGCATCGTGAAGTTCAGGCGGTAGAACGTGCCGGGCGTGGTCGGCTCGGAGGTGTACTCGGAGTTCCGGTTCTCCGGGTCCATCCAGCCGCGCGTGATGATCGTGCCGTTGCCCGTCTCGGGGAAGGAGACGAGCGCGGCGCTGAAGTTCGCGCGCTTGCTGAAGGACGCGTTGAGCGAGAGCTTGGGCGTGCCGCTGATGCGGATCGCGCTCTTGAGCGGAGCCGTCTGGTAGATCAGGCGGTTGGGCGAGCTGGCCGCGTTCATCAGCGCGCCGGCGGTGATCGACGCGTCGTCGGTCAGCGTCTCCGCGCCGGCCGAGGGCCGCGGGTCGAACGTGAGGCCGCCGCGGGTGGCGCCGCCCGGCTTGAGCTTGAGCGTCGCGTCCTGCGTCGCGGGATCGGGCCAGTCGGCGTACGCCGTCGGGTTCTCGTTGCCGCACGCGAGGCTGACCGCCGCGCCGTCGGTGGCCGTGACCGTGCCGCTGAGCGTGAGGGTGTTGCCGTTGATCAGCTTGATCGTGCGAGCGGCGTTGCCCGCGATCGTCACCGCGTTGCCCACCATGTAGGCGCTCGCGTCGGCGACCGTGACCTTGTCGGACGCCGAGACGGCGCCGGCGACCGTCGTGTTGCGCGGCGGGCACGCATCCGCCTCGCGCACGACCCAGGACTTCACGCTGTCCACGCCGTTCTCGTGGCCCCACAGGTACTTCGTGAACCAGCGGTTGAGCATGTCGTACGGGATCGCCCGCGTGTGGCCGCCCTGGTGGAAGTAGAACTGGCGCGCGACGTTGTTGCGCTTGAGCACGTCCCACAGCTGGGCCGCGTTCTTGGTCATGACGTTGAAGTCGTTGCCGCCGTGGACGAGCAGGGTGGCGGCCTTGATCTTGTCCGCGTCCTTCATGTAGTTGCGCTCGTCCCAGGTGGCGTTGCGGTTGCCCGTGACGCGGTCCTGGGTGGCCGTGATCTCGTCGATGATCGGCCAGCACACCGAGCGGTTCGGGCGCGTGTCCTCGAGGCGGGAGTACGTGTACTCGGCCAGCACGTCGAGGTCCTCACCGAGGTAGGCGTTGGTGCCGCTCTGGCCGCCCGCGTCGCGGTGCGGGGCGCGCACGAGCCCGTACGAGCGGTAGTAGTCGTACCAGTCCGAGATCGCGGCGATCGGCGCGATGGCCGCGAGACCCTCGACGCCGGTGGTCGCGGCGGCGATCGGCAGCGTGCCGTTGTAGGACACGCCCGTCATCGCCGTCTTGCCGTTGTGCCACGTGTTGGCCGGAGCCTCGACGGTCCCGGTGCGGGTGGTGTACCCCTTGGCACGGCCGTTGAGCCAGTCGATGACGGCGACGGCGCCGAGGGTCTCGTTGCGGCCGCCGGATGTGGTGCAGCCGTCGGAGTGCCCTGAGCCCGGTGACTCGGCGTGCACGACGGCGTACCCGAGCGGGACGAACTGCGGTTCCCACGACGTCGAGATCCGCGGGCTCGTCGCGGTGGGCGACGGGAAGTAGTCGGGGGCCCGGATGCGCGCGGCGGGCGGGACGCCGAGCTCGTGCTCGACGCTGAAGTTCGGCGAGTCCGAGCCACCCGCGTAGTACGGGCTGTCCTCGAAGATGACCGGCACCTTCAGGCCGTCGGTCTCCGTCTCCTTCGGGCGCGAGACGTCGACGTGGATGCGGTCCTTCTTGCCGTCGCGATCGGAGTCGAAGTTCGA
Source organism: Solirubrobacter deserti (assembly GCF_003344625.1). Taxonomy (GTDB): domain Bacteria; phylum Actinomycetota; class Thermoleophilia; order Solirubrobacterales; family Solirubrobacteraceae; genus Solirubrobacter; species Solirubrobacter deserti. The sequence continues at coordinate 64,541 of NZ_QPKJ02000003.1, forward strand.
CTCGACCCACAGCTCGTAGTTGATCCAGTCCGCCTCCGCCGTCGCGAACACGGGCTGCGCGAGCCCGTTGATGAAGGTCGGGACCGCCGGTGCGGCCGCGAGCGCCTCCGGCGCCTGCCCCGTCGCCAACGCGGTCTTCGGCGGCAGCGGGTTCGCCGCCGCGGTGCCCACGACCGCCGCCATCGCGAGCGTCGCCGTCAACGCGCTCGCCTGCGCCAAGCGCACGCCTCTCTGCATCCCACAACCCCTCTCGAACGGGTACCCCTGCAACCTGGGAGTTTGGTGGCGACGAGCATCGCACGCAACCGTCGATGCGGCCGGGACGCGCGGAGATCGCTCCACACACGTATAGGGTCCGCGCCGTGAAGCGCGTGCTCCTGATGGGTGGCGGCGACCTGGCCAAGGAGGTCGGCGCCGCGCTGGAAGCCGGCGGGGCGATGGTCGATTGGCTCGACGAGCCCGACGACGTCGCGATCCGCGCGGCGGTGGAGACGGGCCAGTTCGACGTGGCGTGCGCGGCTTCGCGCGAGGACGCGTTCCCGCTGCGGATGGCGTTGCTCGTGCGTGAGCTCGACGAGGACCTGCCGATCGTGGTGACGATCTTCGACCCCGCGATGGCGCGGCAGGTCACGGAGACCATCCCGGGATGCTCGGTCACGTCGCTGGCCGACATCGTCGCCCCGGTGCTGGCCGGGCAGTGTCTCGACCCGGACATCGTCGCGGTCCGGCGCACCGATGCCGGCTTCATCGGGCTCGACCGGGGGTTGGAGGAGGTCCCGCTGCCGGAGTTCCGCGTGCGGCGGGCGCGGTCCTGGGCCGAGGCCGTGCTGCACCCATACGACCGCAGCGCCGCGCTGCTGTTCTACGGCGCGCTGGGGCTCGTCGCGATGCTCCTGTTCGAGTGGATCGGCTCGATGATCGTGCTCGACCAGCAGTGGGTCGACGCGCTCTACGGGTCGACGAAGTCGCTGGCGACGGTGGGCCCGAACCCGGCCGTGGAGGACGGGCCGAAGTGGTTCAAGGGCGCCATCGTCGCCTCGATGCTGCTCACGTTGTTGAGCGCCGCGTGCTTCACGAGCGGGCTGATCAACCGGCTCGTGGACTCGTCGCTGACGGGGCTGATCGGGCGCCGCGCGGTGCCGCGGCGCGACCACGTCGTCGTGGTCGGGCTCGGGCAGGTCGGCCTGCGGCTGTGCCTGCTGCTGCGCGAGTGCGACGTGCCCGTCGTGGCCGTCGACACCGAGTCCGAGGGCGAGAACGTCGGCTTCGCGCGGCGGGTGAAGCTGCCGGTCGTGATCGGGCGCGGGGCCAACCCGGCCATGCTCCGGCGGTTGTCGCTCCGCCGGGCGATCTGTCTCGCTGCGGTGACACCGGTCGACCTCAACAACATCGAGGCCGCGATGGCCGCGCGCGCCGCCGACGACGACCTGCGCGTGCTGCTGCGCGCCGGCGACGGCGAGCTGGCCAACGAGACCAAGTCGCTGGAGCGGATCGGGCACGTCGTGGACGTGCACCGGCTCGGCGCGGTGTTCATCGCCGGGCTCGTCCTGGGCAAGTCGCCCGACGCCGTCGCCGTCCGCGACGGGCATCCCCAGCTGCTCCTCGAGTCGGGGTGGGAGGCGTTCCCGCTCGATATTCAGCGCTGACAGTTGGGTAATAGCCCAACTGTGGATGGGATGGCGCTGGAGGTGGCCGACGGCCTGCGGTACCGCTGGGGCGGCTCCGGCCCGGTCGTGCTGCTGCTGCACGGGCATCCGCGGACGCACACGACGTGGTGGCAGGTGGCGCCGCCGCTCGTGCGGGCCGGGTTCTGCGTGGTGTGTCCGGACCTGCCGGGCTACGGCGAGTCGCGGCGAGCGGGAGATCAATCCAAGCGGGCGATGGCGGCGGCCGTCGCGAAGTTGATGGAGCGCTTCGGGGACTACTCGGTCGTCGGGCACGACCGCGGGTGCTACGTCGCGCACCGGCTCGCGGTCTCGCACGGAGCCGCGCGCCTGGTGGTCCTCGACGGCGTGCCGATCGCGGAGGCGCTCGCGCGCTGCGACGCCCGGTTCGCGGAGGCGTGGTGGCACTGGTTCTTCTTCGCGCAGGAGGCCAAGCCCGCCGAGGACTGGATCGTTCGGGACCCGCTCGCCTGGTACCGCAGCGAGCCGGTGGGGGCCGAGAACCGCGCGGACTGGGAGCGGGCGGTGACCAACCCGGACGTCGTGCGGGCGATGGTCGCCGACTACCGCGCGGGGCTCCAGGTGGATCGCTTCGACGAGGAGGCCGACCGGGAGGCGGGGCGGCTCGTCTCGTGCCCGACGCTGGTGGGATGGTCGTCGCGCGACGACATGGAGGAGCTCTACGGCGACCCGGTCGACGTGTGGCGGCCGTGGCTGACCGGGCCGGTGCACGGCGTACGGATCGAGAGCGGGCACCACATGGCCGAGGAGGCGCCGGCCGAGCTCGCGGGCGCGTTGACGGAGTTCCTGCGTGGCTGACCCGCGGGTCGCGGTGCTCAAGGCGCTGGCGCATCCGCTGCGGCTGCGGGTGGTCGACCGGCTCGGGCACGTCGGGCCGGCGCCGGTGAGCGCGCTGGCCGTGGAGCTGGACGCGTCGCTGCCGGACGTCTCGGCGGCGCTGCGGGTCCTGCGGGAGGCGGGCGTCGTGGACGTCTCCCGGTCCGGGCGCTCTGCGGTGTACGCGCTGGCGGAGGTCGTCGGGCCCGTGCTGCCGTGGCTTGACCGGGTGGTGGGCGCGCGGGCGGCGGCGCCCGTGGCGTCGCATCCCTCGCGCACGTGTTACGGGCACCTCGCGGGGCCGCTCGGCGTCGAGCTGTACCGGCGGCTGGTGGCGGACGGCGTGCTGGCGGCGGGCGCCGACGGGACCGTGAGCGTCGTGCGGGGCGACGTGCTGGCGCGGCTCGGTGTCGGCGCGGTGGAGCGGGGGCGGCGCCAGCTCGCGTTCGAGTGCCTGGACGCGACCGAGGGCGTGCCGCACCTGGCGGGCGCGCTGGGCGACGCGCTCGCCTCCACGTTCTTCGCACGCGGGTGGGTCGAGCGCGTCGGCTCCGGTCGCGAGGTCGCGCTAACCGTCGACGGCGGTCTTGAGCGCCTGCTCGGCGCTGACGATCCGTGACATCTGCTGCTGGAGCGTCGAGAGCGCGTCGGCGAGCTGATCGGGCTTGCGCTGCGCGTCCTGCACGCCGCGCACGGCCTGGGCGCTCGCGTCGACCTGCTTGACGAACGCGGCGAACTCGGCCTGCGCGTCGGCCGGCGCCTCCAGCTGGTTCAGGCGCGTGGCCGTGTCCTCGAGCCCCGTGGCGAGCTGGCCGAGCTTGGCCGCGTCCGAAGCGCCCGCCGAGTCCGCAAGCAGCTGCTGGAGCGGCTGTTGCGCCTCGTTGAAGTCGCGCACGAACGTGTCATTGGTTCCGCAGCCGGCGACGAGCAGCGCGATGGCCGCTGCCGCCGAGATCATGATCCGCTTCATGCCCGGCTTGACGTCCCGCGCGCCCGGTTTGTTCCGGACGGGGCGATGGGCGGTGCGCGGCTCGAACGCGCGACCTCCTGCTTGTAAGGCAGGCGCTCTGACCAACTGAGCTAACCGCCCCGGGTTCGCGCCAACCGCGCGAGACCGGCAAGCCAGGATAGACCGAGGACCGCTGATAACGACTGGATTACGTTTAAGCGGTTCAACGCGGTCAGGATCGGCCGGTTTCCGACGACGAGGAGTCCCGTGCCGTCCCCTATCCGTCTCTACGCGGCCGCCGCGGCCGCCGTGGGCCTGTTGCTCACCGGCGCGCCGCCCGTATCGGCCGCCGACACCGGCTACGTACTCAACGCGAACGAGGCGTCGTTGTCGCGCTTCATACTGGGCCGGGCGGGTGCGCTCAGCCCGATCCCGCTCACCGCCAAGGCGGACGCCGCCGCGATGGCGCCGGACGAGAAGACCCTGTGGCTCGCCAACACGGAGGCGGGCACGGTCACGCCGCTCGACGTGGCGACGAACACGCTCGGCGCGCCCATCACGGGCGTGATCGGGGTGCGCGGGCTCGCGATCACGCCCAACGGTGCGCTCGCCTATGCGGTCGGCGACGCGGGGATCACGCCGATCGACCTCGCGCTGCGCTCCAGACGCGACGTGATCGCACTTCCCGCCGGCGAGGTGCCTGCGGGCGGTGTCGCGTTCACGCCGGACGGGACGACCGCCTTGGTCGACACGAACCATCCGGAGGCCAATGGCGGCGTGTACTTCGTCGAGGTCGCCACCGGCACGGTGGACGTCACGCGGGTGCCGCTCACCAACCCGGCGATCGGTGAGATCCTCGTCCGCTCCGACGGCGTGGACGCCTTCGTGGCCCGCAGCGCCGGCGTGGTCCCGATCACGTTGGCGACCAGGACGGGTCGAAACCGGATCTCGGCCGGCAGCGGCAACCGCGGTATGGCCATCACGCCGGACGGCAGGACGCTGCTCGTCACGCGCTCGACGCTCGCGGGCGGAACCGCGGACTCGCTCGCCTTCTTCGACGCCGTCACCGGCGCCCGCGGCCGGGACCCGGTACCGACCGGCACCGGCGTCGGCTCGGTCGGCGTCACGCTCAGCCGTGACGGCACGACGGCGTATGTGGCCAACACGACCGCGGGCACGATCCAGCCGGTGAACGTCGCGACGGGCTCGTTCGGCGCAGTCGTGCCGATCGGCGGCAGCCCGACGCGCATCTTCATCGCCGCCACCGAGGAGCCCGATCCCGAGAACGCACCGGACCCGACGGTGGAGGTCTCGGTGCCGACGCAGTCCGGCGTGGTCGGCGACCCGACCAACCCGACCGTCACGCTCGACATCGCGCAGAAGAACGAGTTCGGCGAAGCGGTGCCGGCGTCGCAGCTGAGCGTCGCAACCACCAGCGACAACCCGGAGGTGCTGCCGGCCGGCTCGATCACGATCACGAGCGAGGGCCTGAAGCGCGCCGTGTCCTTCGCTCCCGCCGCGCGCGGCAAGGCGACCGTCACGTTCACGGTGACCGGCCTCTACGGCAAGACGGGCACGACGACGTTCACGTACGCGGCCTCCGTCGCCACGACCGCGACGAGCCGGGTGCTGCAGAGCTTCAGCGACTCGTCGACCGCGATCGACGCCGGCGACGGCCACCTGCTGGTCGCCGACGACGAGTTCGGAGACATCCGCCTGTTCGACACGGCGCGCTCCGGAGGCCCGCTGAAGGAGTTCAAGATCGGCGAGGCGGCCGGCTCCTTCGACGAGATCGACTTCGAGTCCTCCGCGCGGACGGGCGACACGATCTACTGGCTGGGTTCGCACGGCAACAAGAAGGACGGCGCCATCCAGACCTCGCGGCGCGTCCTGATCGCGACCAAGGTGGCGAAGTCCGGCCGCGAGACCAAGCTCACGTACCTCAGCTCCTACCGCGGGCTGCGCGACGACCTGGTCGCGTGGGACCGCGCGAACGGCGACGCGCTCGGGTTCCACGCCGGCACGCAGGCGCAGGTGCGGCCGGACGCGCCGCACGGCTTCAACATCGAGGGCGCGGAGTTCGCGCCCGGCTCCTCGACGACGCTCTACCTCGGCTTCCGCTCGCCGATCGTGCCGGTGGCCGCGAACGGCCGGGCCGTGATCGTGCCGCTGACGAACCTGAACGAGGTCGCGGCGGGCGAGCCCGCGGAGTTCGACGCGCCGATCCTCCTCGACCTGGGTGGCATGACGATCCGCGAGCTGCGCCGCAACAAGAGTGGCCAGTACCTGATCCTCGCGGCGCCGAGCGAGGTCGGTGGCGGCTCGGTGCAGGCGCTGTTCAGCTGGACCGGTCACCGCGGCGACGCGCCGGTCAAGCTCACGACGCTCGTCCCCAACACGGTCGAGCCGTCCCACACGGACGCGCCCGGATCGTGGGAGCTGATCGGGCGCGTGCCGGACGTGCTGGGCGCGGGCGAGTCGATCCAGCTCGGCATGGACCAGGGCTACGAGCAGCTCTACGACCACCAGGAGAACAAGGACCTCAGCGATCCGCGGCTGCGCAAGAGCCGCCTGGACACGTTCGTACTGGAGGGGAACGCGGGCGCGGCGCTGACGGCCGACGCGCCGACCTTCCCCACGCAGGCCGCGGCGACGATCGGCCCGGCGCGCACGGTGACCGTCCGCAACACGGGCTCGCAGCGCCTGGTGCTCGGCACGACCCGGGTGCGGCCGGGTGACGCGGCCTCGGCCGGTGAGTTCCTGGTCGCGGCCGACGAGTGCTCCGGGCGGACGCTCGGCCTGGATGAGACGTGCGAGCTGCTCGTGCGCTTCGCACCGGCGCGGGAGAACGCGGCGTCGGCCGCCGCGCTCGTGCTGCCCGCCAATGTCAGCGCCGGCGAGGCCCTGATCGCACTCACGGGGACGAGCTCGGCGCTGCCCCAGGGGCCGAAGGGTGACGACGGACCTCCCGGGCCGCAGGGCGACCTGGGCGCGGACGGCAAGGACGGCGCCGCGGGGCCGAAGGGCGACCGTGGCGAGACCGGCCCGGCCGGGCCGCAGGGTCCCGCCGGCGTGACGGTGCAGGCCTCTCCGCGTGCGGGCGGGACGCCGACGATCACGGTCGACGCGCGTGGGCGGCTCGTGGTGTCGGTGCGCAACGCGCAGTCGCGGTCGCTGCGGGTGAAGGTCACCGCGCGGGCGACGGTTCGTGGCCAGCGCGTGACGCTCGCGACGAAGGTCGTGACGGTGCGCGCCGGCCGGACGGCGACCGTGCGGTTGAGCGTGAGCGCGTCGGCGCGGCGCAAGCTGGGCGGCGGCTCGCATCCGTTGTCGGTCACGGCCGCCCCCGTGGCGGGCGGGAAGTCCTCGACGCTCAGCGGGCGGGTCCGCGCGGAGCGGTAGACCGGCGGGGCGCCGACTTTCGGGTCGGCGCCCCGGATCCGCCGTTCGAGCGACGACAGGCTCACCGCTTCTGTGGTATTCACGTAAATCGTGATGCGACGGTTGGTCCCCGTCGTCGTACTCGCAGGCCTGTGCGTGCTTCTCGGCCTGCCGCATCCGCGTTCCGCGAGCGCCGCGCCACTGGCGGCGCGCGGAGCGGTCGAGCTCGTCGACCCGAACGGCGGGCCGCTGTCCGGGCAGTGGCAGAGCTGGGCGGAGAGCGCGCTGGTGCCGACGGTCACGGGCACGGTCGTCCTGCGGCACACGAGCTGTCCGGGACTGCCGAAGATGGCCGGCTGCGTCTACACGGCGCAGCCGCGCGTGATCTACGTCAAGCCCGGCATCGCCCACCCACGGGCGGTGCTGCTCCACGAGCTCGGGCACGTGTACGACCTGACCGTCTTCTCCAACCGCGACCGCGCGCGCTTCCGCAAGCTCATGAAGCGCCCCGGCGCGCTCTGGTGGAGCGGGTCGCGGCCGCTCGCCGAGTGGTTCGCGGAGGCGTACGCGTGGTGCGCCCGCTACGCCCGCATCCGTTCGATCAAGCAGTACGCGATCTACGGGTACGACCCGACGCCGGCCCAGCACCGCCGTTCGTGCGCGCTGATCCGGTCCGCCGCGCGCGACCGCACGCCGCCCGCGCCGCCAACCGACACGCCGCCGGTCGTCACGGGCGACCCGGCCCCGCCCGCGGCGCCTACGACCGCCGCCGCGACGCCGACGCCCTCCGCCACGCGCACCCCGTCCCCGACTCGCACGCCGGGGACGATCAAGACGCCGACGCCGGAACCGACCGCGACCCGCACGCCGCGCCCGACCGCCACGGCGACGACGACCCCGACCGCGACGGCCACGGCGGAGTCGACGGCCACGGCCGCTCCGACCGCGACCGCGACCGCGACGGCCGAGCCGATTCCGACCGCGACGGCGGAGCCCACGACCACGGCCGAGCCGACCGCGACAGCCGAGCCGACCCCGACGGCGACAGCCGAGCCGACGGCAACAGCCGAGCCGACCGCGACAGCCACCGCGGAGCCGACGGCCACGGCGACGCCCACGCCGACGGCGATCCCCACCGCCACGCCCTCGCCGACCGCGACGGCGACGCCCGGCCCCACCGCCAGCCCGACGGCCGAGCCGACTCCCACGGTGACGGCCGAGCCCACCGAGACGCCCTCGCCCGAGCCGACCGCGACGCCCGAGCCGGGCGACGGCGGGCTGCTGGGATGCCTGCTCTTCGGCGACTGTGACGGGGTGCTGCCGCCGATCTGGCCGGTGGGCGCGGGGCTCGTGCTGCGCGTGCCATGATGGCCCGCATGGACGGGTCGGTGGTGTGGCGGGCGGCGCTGCTGCAGGCGCTCACGCTCGGGGTGGTCGCGGTGACCTTGGCGAGCCTGCTGGACCGCGAGTTCTTCCGCTCCTGGGGCTGGCTCGCCGGGCCGGGGGCGTGGGCGGCGTGCGCGCTGTTCACCGGCGCGGTCCTGCGGCTCCCGCTGGTGCCCGTGCTCGCGGGCGCGGCGCTCGCCGGGCTGCCGAGCCTGGTCGGCGTGGCGCTGGACCAGCACTGGCTGGGCGCGCCGCTCGGGGTCGCGATCTTCGCCGCGTGGTGCGGTCGGCTCGCCGCCAACCGCAGGGTCGCGGTGGCGTAGATGGACCTGGGGCTCACCGGCAAGGTCGCGCTCGTCACGGCGGGCTCGAAGGGCATCGGCCGCGGCATCGCCGAAGGACTGGCCGCTGAAGGCGTGAAGGTCGCGGTCACCTCGCGCGCGACCGAGCGGGCCGAGCAGGTCGCCGGCGAGCTCGGCGGCTGCGGCTACGCGTTCGACTCGGCCGACCTCGACGCGATCCCGGCGCTGCTGGACGCCGTGAAGCGGGACCTGGGCCCGATCGACATCTACGTCGCCAACACCGGCGGCCCACCCGCCGGGAACCCGCTCGAGTTCACCCGTGAGCAGTGGGAGGCGGCGCAGCGCACGCTGCTGCTCTCGCCGATGACGATCCTCGCGCGGCTCGTGCCGGGCATGGCCGACCGGGGCTTCGGGCGCGTCGTCGCGATCGGCTCGATGGCCGTGCGGGAGCCGATCGACGCCCTGCAGCTGTCCAACGCGCACCGCCCCGGCCTGGTCGCGGCCTTCAAAGTGCTGGCGCGCCAACATGCCGCCGCGGGCATCACGTTCAACCACGTGCACCCGGGCAAGATCGCGACCGATCGCATGATCGACACCGCCGGCTCGCTCGAAGCGGCCAGCGAAGACGCTCGCAAGACCATCCCGGCGCAGCGTCTCGGCACCGTCGAGGAGCTGGCCGCCGCGGCCGTCTTCCTGTGCTCCCAACCGGCCTCCTACATCAACGGGACGGCCATCCTGGTGGACGGCGGACTGACCCGCAGCGTGTGAACCCTAGACTGTCTCTGCGCGCCCCCATGGTGTAGCGGTTAGCACGCAGGCCTTTCACGCCTGTAGCACGGGTTCGATTCCCGTTGGGGGTACTTCGCTCAGGCTTCGTCCGGCCAGTGGCCGTGCGCGTCGAAGTACTCGCGCGCCGCCTCTTCCTTCTCACGCGCGTCGTCCTTCTTGACGAGGAAGAACAGGACGACGAGGCCCGTGCCGACGGCCAGCGCGAACGAGATGTAGGTCCAGATTTCCAGGAGCATCAGTGCCGCCGGTTGGATTCGAACCAACGCACAACGGATTAAAAGTCCGCTGCTCTACCACTGAGCTACGGCGGCTGGCGCGTGCGACTGTATCGCGCAGTAGGCTTGCCCGAGGGTGAGCGCGGGCCAGATGCAGGAGATGGGTGGCCGCCGGAGACGCCGGACGCCCGAAGTAGCGGAAGCAGAAATCGTCGCCGCGGCGGAGGCGCTGCTGCGCGAGCGGACGTTCCGAGAGCTGACGGTGGACGAGGTCATGCGGCGGACCGACCTGTCGCGGCCGTCGTTCTACGTCTACTTCCGGGACCGCCACCACCTCATGCTCAAGGTGGTCGAGCACATCGGCGCGGAGCTGCGGACGATGTCGCAGCGCTGGTACACCGGCTCGGGCGACGGGCCGGCGCAGGCGCGCGAGGCGATGGAGGGCTTCGTCGAGGTCTACGCCCAGCACGGGGCGGTGCTGCGGGCGCTCGCGGACGCCGCCACCGACGACCACGAGGTCGAGCGCGTCTATGTCGGGCTCGTGGACGAATTCGTGGGCGTCACGGCGCGCCACATCGAGAAGGAGATCGAAGCCGGGCGCGTGCTGCCGCTGGACCCGAAGGAGACCGCGCGAGCGCTCGTGTGGATGATGGAGCGCTACCTGAACCGCTCGATGGGCCACGAGCCGCGCACCAAGCGCGACACCGTCGCCGACACGCTCACTACCATCTGGACGAGAGTCCTCTACGGCGCGACCTGACGCGCCGCCCAGAGGCTCAGCGCGGCGCCCGAGGCGGCGACCGCCGCGACGCTGACGCCGAGCGGCGAGAGCGAACGGCGCGCCGCCAGCGTGCCCACCAGGTCCGCGACGTCGCCCGCGGCCCCCGCGACCAACCACGGCCGTGTGTCGGCGCCGGAGTCGAGCGCGTGCCAGAGGCCGGTGCCGATCGCGACGTCCCGCGCCCCGAAGCCGAGGCCGAGCACCTTGGCCCCCGTCGTGCGCTCCCCGACCCATATGCGGGTGAACACGCCGGGAGCGACGGTGAGCGCGGCGCCGAGGGCGACGCGGGCGACAGCAATCTGGCGAGCGACGGTGGTGGCCTCCATGCGCCGCACGCTACCCGTTCCGTCCGAGCGCTCGACCACGATGGGCGTGTACGCCTTCATGCGAACGTATGTTCGCTCACGCGCCGGTTCGGGTAGGACTCCCGGCATGAGCGAGATGACGAACACCGAGAAGGACCCGGCCGAGTGGGTCACCGGCGACGAGCCGATGACGGGCGCGCAGGCCTCTTACCTGAAGACGCTCAGCGACGAGGCGGGCGAGGAGTTCGACGAGAGGATGTCGAAGGCCGACGCGTCCCGCCGCATTGACGAGCTGCAGGACAAGACCGGCCGCGGCCAGGGTTCCTAGGGGGCATGCCCACCGACGTCCGGAGACCGGACGCGGGCGGGCACACCCCGCACGGGATCAGTGCTTGAAGTGGCGCCGGTGCGTGAAGACCATCGCGATGCCGGCCGCGTCGGCGGCCTCGACGACCTCGTGGTCGCGCTTGGATCCGCCGGGCTGGATGATGGCCGCGACGCCCGCGTCGATGCCCAGCTGCGGGCCGTCCGGGAACGGGAAGAACGCATCTGAGGCCATCGCCGCGCCGAGCAGCGGGGAGCCCGCGATGCCGGCCTTCTCGATCGCGAGCCGGACCGAGTCCACGCGGGACATCTGGCCGGCGCCGATGCCGACCGAGGCGAGGTCGTTGGACAGCACGATCGCGTTCGAACGGACGTGCTTGCAGACCTTCCAGGCGAACAGCATCTCGCCCCACTCGGCCTCGGTGGGCTTGCGGTCGGTCACGACCTCCATCTCCGTGCGGTCCTCGAGGCCCATGTCCCGGTCCTGGACGAGCAGGCCGCCCATGACGCGCTTGAGGTCTCGCTCGGCGATGTTGGCCTTGCGCCGCTCGTCGTCCTCGAGGATGCGCATGTTCGGCTTCGAGGACAGCAGCTGCAGCGCCTCCTGCGTGAAGTGCGGGGCGATGATGACCTCGCAGAACTGCTTCAGCAGCGCCTCGGCGAACTGCTGATCCACCGCGCGGTTGACCGCGATCACCCCGCCGAAGGCCGACAGCGGGTCGCACGCGAAGGCCGCGTGGTAGGCCTCGACGACCGAGCCGCCGACGGCCACGCCGCACGGGTTGTTGTGCTTGATGATCACGCACGCCGGCAGTTCGAACTCCTGCATCAGCAGCCGGGCGGCGTTGAGGTCGAGCACGTTGTTGAACGAGAGCTCCTTGCCGCCGAGCTGACGCACCATCGACAGCACGTGCATACGCGCCCCCGCGTCCGCGTAGTAGGCGGCGCGCTGGTGGGGGTTCTCGCCGTAGGAGAGGTCCGTCACCTTCTCGTAGGCGGTGAGCATGAGCGGCGCGAAGTCGTCCTGCTTCTCGACGAACCAGCGCGAGATCGCGCTGTCGTAGCGAGCGGTGGTGGAGAACGCCTCGGCCGCCAGCGACTCGCGCGTACCGAGCGACAGCTTGCCGCCCGCGTCGCGCAGCTCCTGCAGCACCGCGTCGTAGGACGCCGGGTTCACCACGACCGCCGTGAACGGGTAGTTCTTCGCGGCCGCGCGGATCATCGTCGGGCCGCCGATGTCGATGTTCTCGATGATCTCGTGCTCGGTCGCGCCACGACGGCGAGCCGTGGCCTCGAACGGGTACAGGTTCACGCACACGAGGTCGACGAACTCGATGTCGTGCTCGGCCGCGGTGGCCATGTGCTGCGCGTTGTCGCGCAGCGCGAGCACGCCCGCGTAGAGCTTCGGGTGCAGCGTCTTCACGCGCCCGTCCATCATCTCCGGGAAGCCCGTGAAGTCGTCGATCGCGCGGACCTCGAGGCCCGCCTCCCGCAGCGCGGCGGCCGTGCCGCCCGTCGAGATGAGCTCCACGCCGAGCTCCGCGAGCCCGCGCGCGAACTCGACCACACCGGTCTTGTCCGAGACCGACAGCAGCGCACGCTGCACGCGGACCTCGCCCGGCTGCACGATGGCCTCCATGGGATCGCTGACGTTACCTGGAGCAGCCATTCATTGATCCTTCACTGTGATTCGGCGCGGGTGATCGGGGTCGGGGCGGACGGCGCCGCGGGCGATCAACGCGACGGCGGACGTCAGCAGGTCGTGCTCGACGGGCCGGAGCCGGTCACGGACCTCGTCGGGATCCGTCACGTCCGGGAGCTCGAGCGCGCGTTGCAGGATGACAGGCCCGGAATCCACGCCCTCGTCGACGAAGTGGACCGTGACGCCGAACACCTTCACGCCGTACTCGAGCGCCTGCTCGACCGCCCGCAGGCCCGGGAACGCGGGCAGCAGCGCCGGATGCACGTTGATCACCCGGCGCGGGAAGCGGCCGAGGAACCCCGGGCCGACGAGCTGCATGTATCCCGCGAGCACGACGAGCTCGACGCGCTGCTCGAGCAGCCACAGCGCCATCGCCGTGTCTCGCGCCTCGCGGTTCTCGTACTCCGCGCCGGGGAACGTCGCGGTGGCGATCCCGAGCGCCTCGGCGCGCCCGAGCGCCGGCGCGCCAGGCTTGTCGGAGCCGACCGCGACGACCTCGGCCTCGCGCCCGTGGACCCGGTCGAGGATGGCCTGGAGGTTCGACCCCGTGCCCGAGGCCAGCACGCCGACGCGAAAGCTCACGCGGCCTCCGAGAGGGTCGTGGGGGCGGGCGACGGGCCCACCGTGGAGGTCGCCCCGAGCGGCGCGAGCCGGCCGCGGGGCGTGCACGCGAGCAGGCCGCCCGCGACGAGCGCGTCGATCGTCTCCAGCACGCGTTCCGGGCGCACGTCGCGGTAGGCACCGTAGTTGGGCAGGCCGTCGTAGGAGTGCTCGCGGATCGCCCGGCTGCGGACGCCGCGGAGGATCTCGACGCAGCGCGTGCGGCTCACGCCGGGCTGTGCGACATCGACGACCTGGAGGATCGCGGCCTCGAGGTCGGCGGCGGGCGCGAGCACGGACTGGCGGCCAACGCGGGCCGGGGCGGCCGGAATCAGCGACGGGTCGCAGACGTCGCAGCACGGGCCGCTCAACTCCGGCACGGAGCGGTCGCCGAAGTGGCGCAGGATGCCCGCGCGGCGGCAGCCTTCGCCCTCCACCCAGGCCCAGACCGCGCGGTACTGGCGCCAGCGCACGCGCGTGCCCTCCTGCGTGGCGGTGCGACAGGCGGCCAAGGTGTTGCGGTCCCACACGCCCACGACGCGACCAGCGACGCGGTCCGGCCCCGAGGGAGCGGGCTGGATGACGCCCGCGCGGGCCATGTAGCCGACGATCGCGCGCACGGCCTCCTCGTCGCCCTCCGCCTGGGCGAGGTCGTTCATGTGCAGGTTGAAGCGCGGCGGCGAGCCCTCGGCGGCGCCCACGATCGTACGCGCGACGAACTTCAACTGGTCCTCGTCGATCTCCGAGCGCTCGATGAAGAAGACGTGCAGGCCCTTGTCCCGGCTGGTGGAGAACAGCAGCGCCCGCGCCGGCTGCCCGTCACGCCCCGCGCGGCCGGCCTCCTGGTAGTAGGCCTCGATCGACGACGGGACGGACTCGTGGCAGACCGTGCGCACGTCGGCCTTGTCCACGCCCATGCCGAACGCGTTGGTGGCGACGACGACCGGCGCCGAGCCGTCCATGAAGCGCCGCTGCACGTCGGCCCGCACATCCCGTGGCAGCCCCGCGTGGTAGGCGACGACCTCGACGCCCAGCTCGTACCCCAGCCGGTCGGCCAGCCGATCTGCCTCCGCGCGCGTGCCGGCGTAGACGATCGCGGGCAAGGCACCCGGCTCCCCGAGCACGGCGGCGATCCGCCCCGCGACCGCCTCCTTGCCCGCGCACGGGACCACCGAGTAGGCCAGGTTGGGCCGGTCGAACCCCGTCGCGACGTGCACCGGTTCGCGCAGACCCAGGCGCGACACGATGTCGCGCGCGACCTCGGGCGTCGCCGTGGCCGTCGAGGCCACGATCGCCTCGGCGCCGAGCCAGCGCGCCGCGTCCGCGAGCCGGAAGTAGTCCGGCCGGAAATCGTGCCCCCACTGGGACACGCAGTGCGCCTCGTCGACCACGAACAGGCCGATCCGCGCCTGCCGGAGGCGCTCCAGGAACCCGGGCGAGGAGAACCGCTCCGGCGCGACGTACAGAACCCGCACACGACCCGAGATCGCACCGTCCACGGCCCGCCGGTTCGCCGCCGCGTCCTGCATGCCGTTCACCTGCGCCACCCGGCCCGGAGCCACTGCGGACAGCGATTCCACCTGGTCCTGCATCAGCGACACCAGCGGGGACACGACCAGCGTCAGGTCCGTGCGCATCAGCGCCGGCAGCTGGTAGCAGAGCGACTTGCCCGAGCCGGTGGGCATCACCACCAGCACGTCGCGCCCCTCGCGCGCGGCCACGACGGCCTCGCGCTGGCCGGGCCGGAATGACGAGAACCCGAACGCCTCCCGCAGCGCCGCGTCCACGTCCGTGGCGGCCACGACCGGAACCGCCGGCACGCGCCCGTCCGCCTCGCCCAGGTCGAACCCCAGCTGGGGCGCAGGGGGCGGATCTTCAAGCCACGTGAGGGACATCCGGACCGGCGACACTAGCCGCCGGTCCGGACGCTCCCACGCTGTTTGCGCAGTTTTGTTGCAGACTGCGCGCGACTCTCAGCGAAGTGCCGTGAACGAGAAGTCCCAGACGCCCAGCGACTCGTTCGCGACGCCCTCGACGTTCTTGGAGTGCGCCATCGGCGTGCGGTCCCACGTCAGCGGGACGGCCGGAGCGAGCGCCGTGATCGCACGGTCGACCTCGCCCCACTTCTGTGCCCGAGCAGCCGGGTCCGTCTCGACCTTCGCGGCCTCCATGAGCTCGTTGACGCCCGGGTCGTCGAGCTGCGACACGTTCGCGTTGCCGACCTCGTGGATGTTCGCGCCGTTGAACGTCGAGTCCAGGTAGGTCTGGCCGTCGGCGAAGTCACGGATCCAGCCGATGTTCGGGCACACCGCGACGCCCGCGGCCGGGTTGCCGCAGTACTTGGTCATGACGACCTGCTGGGAAAGCAGGCGCAGGTTGACCTTGAAGCCGACGGACTCGAACGCGGCCTTGGCCAGCTCGGAGATCGTCTTGCCGTTGCCGTCGCGCGGGCCGACCATCAGCAGCTCCTCGGTGCCCTCGTAGCGGCCCGAGGCGTAGCCCGCGGCCTGCATGTAGCGCGCCGCGACGGCCTTGTCGCCGGTCGGCGAGGCGAGGAAGTCCACGCCGGTCCCGGCGGCGCCGCCGGCCTGCTCGAAGCCCGGCGTGCCCGGCGGCAGGAAGTGCGTCGCGACCTCGCCGACGGCCTTGCCGCCGAGCGCCATCAGCGCGCCCTGGCGGTCGAACGCGGCCACGACGGCCTTGCGCACGTTGATGTCGTCGAACGGCTCGACCTTCGTGTTCATCGCCGCCCAGCGCCCGCCGCCGGACTCGACGAGCTCGAGCTGCTCCGGCGTCTTCTGGTACGCCTTCTTGAGCTCGGCCGGCGGCAGCAGCCAGTCACCGGAGACCATGTTCTTGCCGCTCAGCACGCGGCGCGCGGCGATGGTGGAGTCGTCGTTGCCCTGCGGCATCTCGATGCGATCGAGGTAGGCCGGGCGGAAGTCGGTCGTCTTGTCCCACGAGGGGTTGCGGACCAGGACGATCTCGCGGCCCGGCTCGTAGGTCTCGACCATGTACGGGCCCGTGGCGACCTGCTTGACGCCGTACTCGCTGACCTTCGCGCGGTCGAGCGGCAGCGCGTAGTCGCGCGGCACCGGGGCGGCCAACGGCAGCACGAGCGCGGCCGCGAGCGTCCCGCCGGTCCCGCGGCGCAGCTTGAAGACGACGGTGTGGTCGTCCGGCGTCGTGATGCCGGCGATCTTGGTGCCGGCGGCGACGCCGACCTCCGCACCCACGATGTCGGAGAAGTAGGAGCCCGCGTACGGGTTGTTGACGGTCTTGAAGAAGCCGCGCTCGATCGCGTACTTGAGGTCGTCGGCGACGACCTCGCGCTTGACCGGCGGGGAGAACTTCACGCCGGCCTTGAGCTTGAGCGTGACCGTCTTGCCGTCCGCGCTCACCGTCGGCGCCTCGACCGCCAGGTCGGGGCGCGCCTCGGACTTGCCGGGCTCGTAGGCCATCGGCGTGCGCTGGGTGGCGTTGGCGACCATGTAGCCGCCGGAGTAGTAGGTGATGCCTGGATCGATCGAGTCGACGTCACCCGACCACGGCACCGTGAGAACGCCGCCCTGCTTGGCTACAGCCTTGGCGGCGTCGGTGGCTTCGTTGCTAGAGCTCCCGCCGCAGCCGGCGAACAGCAGCACGGCCAGAGACGCGGGAACCACGATCTTCGAGAGGGGCATGTATTCCACCGATCGGCGGACATGCCCGGAACTTGACTAGCGCAGGACGGGAAGCGCGTGCTCGAAGGCGTCCTTGGCGGACGTACCTGCGAGTGGGTACTCGCCCGAGAAGCACGCGTCGCAGTGCGCCTCGCGCTCGGAGCCGATCGCCTCATACACGCCTTCCAGCGACAGGTACGCGAGCGAGTCCGCCCCCAGCTCGGCGGCCACCTCGGCCTCCGTGCGGTTGTGGGCGATCATCTCCTCGCGCGTCGACATGTCGATGCCGTAGTGGCAGGGATGCTTGATCGGCGGCGCGCTGATGCGCATGTGCACCTCGGAGGCGCCTGCGTCCCGGAGCATCTGCACGATCTGCCGTGTCGTGTTGCCGCGCACGATCGAGTCGTCCACGACCACGATGCGCTTGCCGGCGACCACCTCGGGCAGCGGGTTGAACTTCAGCCGCAGGCCGTGCTTGCGCAGCTCCTGCCCGGGCTGGATGAACGTACGGGCGACGTAACGGTTCTTGATCAGCCCGTCGTCCTGCGGGAGCCCGGAAGCGCGCGCGAATCCCCGCGCGGCGGGCCCGCCGGAGTCCGGCACCGGGATGACGAGATCGGCCTCGACCGGCGCCTCGCGCGCGAGGATCTCCCCCATCCGGCCCCTGGAGACCTGGATCACCCGGCCGCCCAGACGGGAGTCCGGCCGGGCGAAGTAGATGTGCTCGAACACGCACAGCGCCGAGCGCGGCGACGGCACCGCCTGGCGGGTCTGCAGCCCCTTGGCGGTGATCGAGACGACCTCGCCGGGCTGCACGTCGCGCAGGAACTTGGCGCCGATGATGTCGAAGGCGCAGCTCTCGCTCGCCACGCAGTACGTGTCCCCGAGCATGCCGAGCGACAGCGGACGCAGGCCCAGCGGATCCCGGAAGGCGACCACGCGGTCCTTGGTCATGACAACGGTCGAGTAGGCGCCCTCGACACGCTGCAGGACGTCCACGACCGCGTCCTCGATCGTCTCCGCGTCGTGCGTGGACAGCAGCGCGGCGATGATCTCCGAGTCCGACGTCGAGCGGAACGAGACGCCCGCGGCGCGCAGCTCGGAGTGCAGCTCGACGACGTTGACGAGGTTGCCGTTGTGCGCGAGCGCGACCTCGCGCTTGTCCGAGCGCCAGACGGGCTGCGTGTTCTCCCACGAGTTCGCGCCCGTGGTGGAGTAGCGCACGTGGCCGACCGCCATGTCCCCCTGCAGCGCGCGCAGCTTGGACTCGTCGAAGACCTGGTTGACGAGGCCCTGGTCGCGCATGGCCATGATGTGGCCGCCCTGCTGAGTCGCGATGCCGGCGGACTCCTGCCCGCGGTGCTGCAGCGCGTAGAGGGCGAAGTAGGTGAGGCGCGAGACCTCGCGGCCGGGCGCGACTATGCCGAAGACGCCGCACTCATCGCGCGGACCATCACGGTCGTCAAGAAAGGGTTCTGAAGAGGGCACTGGGGTCCGGCGAGCGGGAAAGGACCTTGCCCTCTGAGGCTAGCAACCACCGCGGCGGCGAAAGGCTAGTCTGCATGGACCCTTTGCCGCTCGCGCACGGCCACGCGCGAGCGGTTCGTCCGTCTAAGGAACGGGATAACCATGGCCACCGACGCACCTGTCCAGATCCCTCGCCAGCGCATCTCGGAGCTGATCGAGCGCGAGGAGAAGCAGCTCAACGAGCGGACGCAGCGGTCGAAGGAGACCTACGCCCGCGCCCAGGTCCACCTGTCCGGCGGCGTGGCATCGTCGTACCAGCTGCGTGACCCGTGGCCGATCTACCTCGAGCGCGGCTCCGGCCCGAAGGTCTGGGACGTCGACGGCAACGAGATGTGGGACTTCCACAACGGCTTCGGCTCGATGGTCCAGGGCCACGCCCACCCCGCGATCGGCGCGGCCATCAACGCCCGCTACAGCGCCGGCACGCACTTCGCGGCGCCGACCGAGGACGCGATCGCCGTCGGTGACGAGCTCGCGCGCCGTTGGGGGCTGCCGAAGTGGCGCTTCACGAACTCCGGCTCGGAGTCCACGATGGACGCCATCCGGATCGCCCGCGGCACCACCGGTCGTGACACGATCGTCAAGATCTTCGGCTCCTATCACGGCCATCACGACGGCGTGATGGTCTCGATCGGCGTCGAGTACGACCAGATCGGCGACCACGAGAACCTGGCCAGCCTTCCCTACGGCGCCGGTATCCCGCAGGCGGTCGTCGACCTCACGGTCCCGGTCCCGTTCAACGACGCGGCCGCGATGGAGCGCCGGATCGAGCGCCTGACCGAGGAGGGCCGCAAGCCCGCCTGCGTGATCATGGAGCCGGCGATGATGAACCTCGGCGTCGTGCTCCCCGAGCCCGGCTACCTCGAGGCCGTCCGCGACATCACGCGCCGCCACGGCATCATCCTCATCTTCGACGAGGTCAAGACCGGCCTGTGCATCGCGGCGGGCGGCGCCACCGAGCGCTTCGGCGTCACGCCCGACCTGGTCACGCTGGCCAAGGCGCTGGGCGGCGGCACGCCGATCGGCGCGATCGGCGGCACCGAGGAGGCCATGACGGCCGTCGAGGACGGCTCCGTCTACCAGGTCGGCACCTACAACGGCAACCCGCTCGGCATGGCCGCCACCAAGGCGAACCTGCTCGAGGTGCTCACGCCGGAGGCCTACCAGCACCTGGACGCGCTCAACGAGCGCATCCTGGCCGGCTGCGAGGCCGTCATCCGCAAGCACAACCTGCCCGGCTACTCCGTCGGCGTCGGCTCCAAGGGCTGCGTCACGTTCTCGGCCAACAAGATCGTCGACTACGAGACGTTCAAGGCCAACCAAGACAAGGACCTCTCCGAGCTCGCGTGGCTCTACAACATGAACCGCGGCATCTTCATGACGCCTGGGCGCGAAGAGGAGTGGACGCTCTCGGTCACCCACGACGACGCGTCGGTGGACGCGTATGTGCAGGTGTTCGAGGCCATGGCCGACGACCTGATGGCGTAGAGCACGGCCTGAACCGCCGGCGGCAGCGTGTGCGTCGCCGGCGGGAGCGGCGCCGTGCCCACGAGGGTGCCCAGGATCGCATCCTGCTCGGCCCGTTCCCGCGCGGCCGCCTCGGCACGCGCGTCGACGGCGAGTGAGAAACGGCGCGGCGTGGCCGCGCCGTCGCGCACGAGGTCGGCGATGATCCGCGGCGGCGCGTAGCGCGCCATCCGGTCGATCCAGTCGGCGACGGGCTCGCCGTCCACGCAGCCGAACTCGACCTCGAGCTCACCCGCGAGGATCTCGTCGAGCAGGAGCGCCGCCGCGATCACGTGCGGATCGCGGCCGCGCGTCAGGAGCGTGGCGTCGGCGGAGAGGCTCATGACCCCGACGACGCCACGCGTCACGGTGTTATTCCGTGGCTACTGGACCGGCAGCAGGCAGAGCCCGCCGGTGGTCGGGTCCGCCACCCACTGCTTGGAGGCGACGTTCTTGAGGTAGTCGACCTGCGCCTTGGACATCTTGGGCGCGTTGACCTCCTTCGCGGAGGCGGACGCCGCCCGGGCGCCCTTCTTGAGCTTGAGGATGTCCACGCCGCGCGCGGCGTCGGCGGTGTAGATGTAGCCGTTGTGGTTGTAGGACGCCCACACGTTGCCGCCGTCGGGCCGGTAGTAGGCGACCTGAATCGGGTTCGCCGGGTTCGAGATGTCCAGAATGCGCGTGCCCTGCCCGTACCAGGCGTACGTGACGATCTCGCGGTCGACGTCGAAGTAGTGCGCCGAGCAGGAGGTGAGGTTGTACACCGTGCCCTCGTTGTCAGCCGGAGCCCACGAGCCGACGGCCTCCATCCGGAACGGCTTCTCCGGCGTCGAGCGCCAGCCCTCGCCGTTGTAGGAGCCCTTCAGCGAGGAGATCGTGAACTTGCCCTCCTCGCGGCACGCGTTCGAGCCCGCGGTCGCGGGGTACGTGCCGAACCACTCCTCGGTGCCGAGCAGCAGCTCGCCCTTCAGGTAGCGCCAGTCCGTCAGCGGCGCGTTCAGGCCGACCGGCCGCCACGAGTTGTGCATCCAGCCGCCCGCGTTGCCGTCGGACAGCGGGGTGAGCCGCGAGACGCCGGGGACGAACTTCTCGCTCGTGGTCTGCGGCGAGAGCCCGCCGCCCGCGTACGGCACCGGGTCGACCGGCGTCGCGCGGCGGATCTTGCGCTGAACCGGGTCCCAGTGGACGCCGTCGGTCCAGTAGCCGCGCGTACCGCCCAGGCCCGCGACCCAGGCGATGCCCAGCTCGTCGACGTCGACGTCGTGCGCGTAGGCGGTGACGCCGTCCTGGCGGAACAGGTCGACCGGCTTGTGCGGGTAGGAGACCGGGTTCTTCGGGTCGCGCAGGTCGGTGGCGATGATCGGGCGACCGCCGAGCCAGCCTGCCTGCTCCTGCTTGGTGGACGGGGCCGGACCGCCGGTCCACAGCCACTCGCAGTCGTTGACGCAGGACGTCGTGTGGCCCGTCGGCAGCTCCTTGAAGGAGAGCACCTTCAGGTTGGCCGGGTCCTTGGCGTCGACGACGTAGACGCCGGCGATGTTGAGCCCGCCGTTCGGGTTCGGCACCCCGGCCTCGCCGGTCGTGGTACCGCGGTAGGCGCGCGGGTCACGCGACAGCAGCGCGAGCTTGCGCTTGTCGTCGACGTCCATGTCCTCGTTCTGCCAGAACGTCGACGTCGGGTTCGACGGCGAGTACGGCGGGTCGCCCGGGAGCCGCAGCTCCTCGTTCGTGACCTCGTCCAGGAACTTCGGCTTCGCGGGATCGGACAGGTCATACGTCTTCAGGCCGAAGCGGCCCGTGACGAACATGACTTCCTTGCCCTTGTCCTTGGGCTTGCCGAACCAGTCCCAGACCCAGTCGAAGCGGCCCCGGCCCTTGTCCTTCTTGCCGTAGGTCATGAAGTTGATCGCGGTCGCGTTCGCCGCCTCCGGCAGGTTGCCGACCAGCTCCATGTTCTTGATCGAGCCTGGCGGCTGCGCGATCTGCGCCTGCGCGGGCGCGGCCGAAACCGCCATGGCGACACCGAGCGCCAACGGCGCCAGTACCTTCTTGCCCCTCACTGAACCCCCCTCATAGGGTCGGACTACGAACTTCCGGAGCGGCACCCTATCCGGATGTCGCCGGTGCGCAAACACCGACCAACCACCGGGTTAACCGGTGGCCGGCCGGTTGTGCCGTCAGTCCAGGAGGTCGGTGAGCCCGCGGCTGAACGCACGCTCGAGATCGACCAGCGGCACCGAGAGCGAGCCCTCGATCGTGAGCGCCTCGCCGCCGACCTCGCCGATCACGCGCGCCGCCGCGCCAAAGGGCGTCATCGCCTCGGCCGGGCCGGAGACGACGAACGCACCCGGGCCCTCGCCGAACAGGTCGTCGAGGGCGGAGACCTTCGCGCCCACGCCGCCGGCGATCGCCGACTCGGCCAGCGCGACCGCGACGCCGCCCTCCGCGACGTCGTGCGCGCTTGACAGCGAGCCGGAGCGCACGGCCTGGCGGATCGCGGCGTGCAGCGCCTTGAGCTCGCCGAGGTCAGGCTGCGGGAGCGGGCCCTCGACGGCCTCCCCGCGCAGCTTCGACAGCTCGGAGGCGGCCTTCGACGGCTTCCACGAGTCGGCGGACACGATCGCGATCACGTCGCCGGCGCTTTCGAAGCCGAGCCGGCCGCTCATCCGGGCGTCCGGCAGCTCGCCGACCAGGCCGACGACCGGCGTCGGGTAGATCGGGCCCTCGGCGCCCTCGTTGTAGAGCGACACGTTGCCGCCCACGACCGGGATGCCGAACGCGCGGCACGCGTCGCCCAGGCCGGCGATCGCCCGCGAGAACTGCCACGCGATGTGCGGCTTCTCCGGGTTGCCGAAGTTCAGGCAGTTCGTCAGGCCGAGCGGCTCGGCGCCGACGCAGGCGAGGTTCGCGCTGCACTCGAGCACGGCCTCGACCGCGCCGCGGTACGGGTCGGCCGCCACGCGCCGGCCGTTGCCGTCGATCGAGACCGCGATCGCAGGCTTGGGGCCGTCCTCCCCCTTGGGCGGGGCGAGCGCGGTCAGCCGCTCGCCGTTCGCCGGGTCCGGGAGCATTAGGACCGCCGCGTCGGCCTGCTCGGGCCGGCGGACGGTGCGCGAGCCGACGAGCGCGTCGTACTGCTCGAACACGCCCTTGCGGGACGCCAGGTTCGCCGAGCCGAGCAGCGCGAGCAGGATCTCGCCCGCGTCGTCGGTGTCGATCAGCTTCGGCGGGACCGGATACAGCGGCGTCGCGGGCTCGGCGGGCTCGAGCTCGTAGGTCGGGCACTCGTCCACGAGCGCCTCCACCGGCAGGTCGCCGACCAGCTCTTCGCCGTCGAAGACACGCAGCCGGCGCGTATCCGTGACCTCGCCGATCGCGGTCGCGTTGACCTCCCACTTGGCGCAGACGGCCAGCACCGCCTGCACGCGCTCGGGCTCGACCACGCACAGCATGCGCTCCTGGGACTCCGAGATCATGATCTCGAAGGCCTCCATGTCCTGCTCGCGCAGCGGGACGCGGCGCACGTGGAGATCCAGGCCGACCTCGCCCTTGGCCGCCATCTCGGCGCTCGAGGACGTCAGGCCGGCGGCACCCAGGTCCTGGAGCGCGACGAGCAGCTTGCGGTCGAGCAGCTCGAGCGAGCACTCGAGCAGCTTCTTCTCCTCGAACGGGTCGCCGATCTGCACCGTCGGGCGCTTCTCCATGTCGGCGTCCAGCTCGGCGGACGCCAGCACCGACGCGCCGCCGATGCCGTCGCGGCCCGTGCGGGCGCCGAACAGCACGACGACGTTGCCCACGCCCGCGGCCGCGGACTTGATCAGCTCGTCCGTCTCGATCAGGCCGACGGCCATCGCGTTGACGAGGCAGTTCTGCTCGTACGGACCCTCGAAGTAGATCTCGCCGCCGACGGTGGCGATGCCGATCGAGTTGCCGTAGTGACCGATGCCGGCCACGGCGTGCTCGAGCAGGTAGCGCGAGCGGGCGGACTCGCCGACCTCGCCGAAGCGCAGCGAGTCCAGGATCGCGATCGGCCGCGCGCCGATGGCGAAGATGTCGCGCAGGATGCCCCCGACGCCGGTCGCAGCGCCCTGGAAGGGCTCGACCGCGCTCGGGTGGTTGTGGGACTCGACCTTGAACGCGCAGGAGAGGCCGTTGCCGACGTCCACCGCGCCCGCGTTCTCGCCCGGGCCCATGACCAGCCGCGGACCCTCGGTCGGGAGCGTCTTGAGCAGCGGCCGCGAGTGCTTGTAGCCGCAGTGCTCGGACCACATCAGCGAGAAGACGGCCAGCTCGACCTCGTTGGGCTCACGGCCCATCTTCTCGACGATCAGGTCGTACTCGAAGTCGGTGAGCCCGAGCTCACGATGCTTGCTCATGCCGCGGGCACCGCCGCCGCGGAGGCGAACAGCTTCAGCCCGTCCGCGGAGCCCGTCAGCACGTCGACGGCGTGCTCGGGGTGCGGCATCAGGCCGACGACGTTGCCGGCCTTGTTCGACACGCCCGCGATGTCCCGCGCCGAGCCGTTGAAGTTGTGGCCCGCGGCGTACTTGAGCACGATCTGCCCGTTGGCCTCGAGCTCGTCCAGCACCGGGTCGGGCGCGTAGTAGCGGCCCGTCGTGTGCTTGGCGGGCACGGACAGCACCTCACCGACCTCGCACGCGTTCGTCCACGAGGTCGACGCGTTGACGACCTCCAGATCCACCTGGCGGCACGTGAAGCGCAGCGACGTGTTCGGCAGCAGCGCGCCGGACAGCAGCCCGGCCTCGCACAGCACCTGGAAGCCGTTGCAGATGCCGAGCACGAGGCCGCCGTTGCGGGCGAACAGCTCGACCTCGCGCATCACCGGTGAGAAGCGCGCGACCGCGCCGACCCGCAGATGGTCGCCGTAGGAGAACCCGCCGGGGATGATGACCGCGTCGACGCCCTTGAGGTCGTGATCGGCATGCCAGAGGATCTCGGCTTCCCCCACACGCGACGCCGCCAGGAACGCGTCGACGTCGTCGCACGTCCCCGGGAACCGCACCACACCGAACTTCACTGGATCTCGTAGTCCTCGATGAGCGGGTTGGCCAGGAGCTTCTCGCACATCGCCGGCACCTGCGCGGGGTCCTCGACGTCCAGCTCGACCAGCCGGCCGACGTGGACGTTCGACACGCCTTCGAAGCCGAGCGCCGGCAGCGCCCGTTCGACGGTCTGCCCCTGCGGGTCGAGAATGCCCGCCTTGGGCCGGATCAGCACGCGGACGCGGCTCACGAGACCCGGTCCAGCCACGCGCCGAACGACTCGCCCGAGAGCCGCTCGTAGGCCGTCACGTACCGCTCGCGGGTCTGCTCGACGATGTCCTGCGGGATCTCCGGCGCGGGCGGGTTCTTGTCCCAGCCGCTGTTGGTCGCCCAGTCCCGCACGAACTGCTTGTCGAACGACGGCTGGCCCCTGCCGATCTCGTAGGAGTCGGCCGGCCAGAAGCGCGAGGAGTCCGGCGTGCAGACCTCGTCGCCCAGCGTGAGGACGCCGTTGGCGTCCAGCCCGAACTCGAACTTGGTGTCGGCGAGGATCACGCCCCGCTCGCGCGCGTGCTCGGCCACGGCCTTGTAGACCGCGATCGACACCTCGCGCACCTGCGCGGCGAGCTCCTCGCTCCCGAGCAGCTTCACGGTCTCGTCGAAGTCGATCGCCTCGTCGTGGCCCTCTTCGGCCTTGGTCGACGGCGTGTAGATCGGCTCGGGGAACTGCTGGGACTCCTGCAGGCCCTCGGGCAGCGAGATGCCCGAGATCGCGCCCGTGGCCTTGTAGTCCTTCCAGCCCGAGCCCGTGATGTAGCCGCGCACGATGCACTCCACCGGAAGCATCTTCAGGTTGCGCACGCGCAGGCCGCGGCCGCGGAACTCAGCCGGTACCCCGTCCGTCGCGCTCAGGAAGTGGTTGGGGACGATGTCCTTCGTCAACCCGAACCAGAGCACCGACAGGCCCGTGAGGACCTTGCCCTTGTCGGGGATCGGCGTCGGGTGGACGGCGTCGTAAGTGGAGATCCGGTCGGAGGCGACCATCAGCAGGTCGTCCCCGAGGTCGTACATGTCACGGACCTTGCCCGAATGCAGCAGCGGCAGCGATGTCACGGCCAATCAGCCTACTTCAGGGCGCGGCGACGGCCTTGTGGAGGCACACCAGGCACTGGTCGAGCGCCTCGTGGCGCGGCATCGACTGCTCGCGCATCAGCGACCACGCCGTGTACAGCAGCGCCCACAGCATCGACAGCGTCCACGCCTCCGACAGCGCCGGATCGAGCGTGCCCTCCTCGCGGCCGCGGTGGATGAGCGCGACCAGCTCGCGGTCGTGCGGCTGCTCGGGCTCGTCCTCCATGTTCCCGATCGCGCCGGTGAACATCACGGTCAGCACGTCGCCGAGCTCGAAGTACTCACGGCACAACCGCGCCAGCGCGTCCGCGGCCGACCCGTGCGTGAGCTCGGCGCGCGCGGTGGCCTCGCCGACGCGCTCGTTGGCGTAGTCGATCAGCGCGCGCAGCAGGTCGGCGCGCTCGGCGAAGTAGCGGTGCACCGTCGTGCGGCCCACGCCCGCCGCGCTCGCCACCTCGCCCAGCGACGCGCCCGCGTCGCGGGCGAGCACGGTCACCGCCGCGTCGAGGATCGCGCGGCGCGTCCGCGTTCGGGTTCGGCTCTCATTCACTTGCCATAGTGGAACATAGCTGTTTCAATTCGGAGCGTGAAAGTTCTTTGGTCGTTCGCCCGCCCGCATGCTCGCACGCTGGCGCTCGGGCTCCTACTGGCGCTGCTCGGCAGCGCGACCGGGCTTGCCACGCCGCTGGTCACGAAGTGGGTGCTGGACTCGCTGGGCTCGGGCGATTCCCTGCTCGCCCCGGCCGGCGTGCTGCTCGCGCTGACGCTCGGTGGCTCGCTCGTGTTCCTGCTGCAGTGGCGGATCCTGGGCGCGATGGGCGAGCGCGTCGTGCTCGGCGCGCGCACGTCGATGATCCGGCGCTACCTGCGGGCGACCGTCCCGGGCCTCACCGCACGCCCGAGCGGCGAGCTGGTCACGCGCGTCACCAGCGACACCGTCCTGCTCAGCGAGGCTGCCGCCTCCGCCATCGTCGGGATCATCAACTCCACGGTGATGCTGGTCGGCACGCTCGTGCTGATGGGCGTGCTGGACCTGGTCCTGCTCGGCGTGACGATCGTGGCCGTGGTGATCGTGACGCTTTTGTTCGCGCTCGTGATGCCGGCCATCGCGAAGGCCAAGACCGAGGCGCAGGAGCACCTGGGGCAGCTCGGCGGCGCGCTGGAAGGGGCGCTGCGCGCGATCAAGACCGTCAAGGCCAACCGGGCCGAGGACCGCCTGCAGGAGCAGATCGTCGCCAGCGCCGCGACCTCGGCCGAGTACAGCATCCGCGCAGCGCGCAAGGAGGGCCTGGCGTGGACGATCGCCTGGACCGGCGTGCAGCTGGCGATCATCGTCGTGCTCGCGCTCGGCGCCTGGCGCGTGCAGGACGGGCTGCTCGAGGTCTCGAGCCTGATCGCGTTCCTGCTCTACGCGTTCAACCTGATGGGGCCGATCATGGAGCTCTCCCAGCAGGTGACGCAGCTGCAGACCGGGCTCGTGGCCGCGGGCCGCATCCGCGAGATGGACGCGATCGAGATCGAGCCCGAGCTCGCGCCGACCTCGGCCCCCGAGCAGCGCGACGGGCCGATCCTCGCGCTGCACGACGTCGTCGCCGCCTACGGCCCGGACACCGAGCCCGCCGTGGACGGCGTCAGCCTCACCGTTCCCCGGCGCGGCCACGTCGCGATCGTCGGCCCGTCCGGCGCGGGCAAGACGTCGCTGTTCAGCCTGATCCTGCGCTTCCTGGAGCCGCAGTCGGGGCGGCTGGAGCTCGACGGGCGCGACTACGCGGGCTGGAGCCACGCCGAGGTCCGCGACCGGCTCGCCTACGTGGAGCAGGAGACGCCCGTGGTGCCCGGCACGATCCTCGACAACGTGTTGCTCGGGCGCCCGGACGCCACCCGCGAGGAGGTCGAAGCGGTGATGGCGCAGGTGCGCCTGGAGCACCTGGATCTGGACGAGTCGCTCTCGGGCACCAACGTCTCCGGCGGCGAGCGCCAGCGGATCGCGGTGGCGCGGGCGATGCTGCGCGCCCCCGACGTGCTGCTGCTCGACGAGGCCACGGCGCAGGTGGACGCGCTGACCGAGAGCGCGATCGGCGAGGCCATCCAGACCCGCGCGCAGCAGGGCGCCGTACTCACGATCGCCCACCGGCTGTCGACCGTGATCGACGCCGACACGATCATCGTGCTCGAGGACGGCCGTGTGCGCGCCCAGGGCACGCACACGGAGCTGCTGCAGTCCGACGAGCTGTACCGCAGCTTCGTCGAGGCGCTACGGATCGATCAGAGCTCGTACGGGAAGTCCGTGATGATCTCGTAGCCGTCCTCGGTGACGAGCACGAGATCCTCCAGGCGGCAGCCGCCGAACCCGCGCCGGTAGCACCCCGGCTCGACGGTGACGACCTCGCCCGCGAGCAGGTCGTCACCGAGTCGGCCCATGAACGGCCGCTCGTGGACCTCGAGCCCGACGCCGTGGCCGAGCCCGTGGAAGTAGCCGTCCTCGAGCACCGTGCCCGGCTCCTTGGTCAGCTGGGTGGGATGGCCGGCCTCGACGTACGGCTCGGCGGAGACCTCGAACAGCTTGCGCCCGTTCGCGCCCGCCTTCAGCGCGCCGTAGACGCGGCGCAGCGAATCCTCGGTGAGCCGGTGGTACTCGGCCAGCTCCTCCGGCGGCGCGCCGCCGCCCGCCACGAACGTGCGCGTCATGTCCGCGTAGCAGCGCGAGACCTTGTCGCGCGGCCAGATGTCGACCACGACCGGCTCGCCGCGCCCGATCTCGCCCGAGCCCGAGTCGTGTCCGATCGCCGACTGGGCCCCGTGCGAGACGATCGCGTCGTCGGACAGCTCGCACCCGTGCTCCTCGCACACCGCGGCCATCGCGGCGCGCACCTGTTCGGAGGTGAGCCCGCCGCGTAGCTCGTGGATGAGCTGCCGCGCGACGCCCATCGCCGCGTCCGCCGCCTTCTGCGCGCGCCGGATGCCCTCCAGCTCGGACGCCGACTTCACGCGCCGGCGCTGCACGAACTCGTCCTCGTCGACCTCGAGCTCGATCCCCGCCGCCCGGAAGTAGTCGGCGAGGAAGAGCGGGAAGTCCGGTGGGACGCGCGCGGTCTCGATGTCCAGCTTGCGCGCCGCGCGCAGGCACACCTCGGCCTCGATCGCCAGCCGCTCCCAGCCCTCGGCGATCAGCTCATCCTGGCCGAGCGCCTGCGGGTCGATCGTCTCGATCCCGTGCGGCGTCACCTTGTGGGCGTC
This sequence comes from Solirubrobacter deserti, assembly GCF_003344625.1. Classification (GTDB taxonomy): domain Bacteria; phylum Actinomycetota; class Thermoleophilia; order Solirubrobacterales; family Solirubrobacteraceae; genus Solirubrobacter; species Solirubrobacter deserti. The sequence goes on from NZ_QPKJ02000003.1 coordinate 93,842, forward strand.
CAGGACCGAGACGGTCGCGGCCCGGCGGCCGTCGTTCTCGAGATAGAGGAACGGGTCGCCGATGCCGGCGGGGATCTCGTGGAAGAGCGTGGCCGACAGCTCGGGCGCGCCGTAGATCAGGACGGCGGGGATGGGATCACCTCCAGGCGCTGCAGGACGGTGGGCACGTGGCGGATGTAGTAGCCGTAGTCGAAGACCGCGTCGAAGTCGAGGTCCACGCCTTCCTGCTCCAGCAGCGCCCGCAGCGGCGTGTTGGTGTCCCACGCCTGCTGGCCGAGGCGCTGCACGATCCGGTAGGCCTCGTCGCGCTGCAGGCCGGACTCGACCAGCGCCAGCAGCACCCGCTGCGAGAACAGCGCGCCGGACGTGATCTCGAGGTTCGCGAGCATGCGGTCGGCGTGGACGACCATGCCGCGCACGAGCCGCAGCGCGAGCGCCTGCATCTGGTCGAGCAGGATGGTGCTGTCCGGCAGGATGATCCGCTCCGCCGAGGAGTGCGAGATGTCGCGCTCGTGCCAGAGCGCGACGTTCTCCAGTGCCGCCTGGGCGTTGCCGCGCAGCACGCGGGCCAGGCCCGTGATGCGCTCGGACACGACCGGGTTGCGCTTGTGGGGCATCGCGCTCGAGCCCTTCTGGCCCTTGCCGAACGGCTCCTCGACCTCGCGCACCTCGGTGCGCTGCAGGTGGCGGATCTCGGTCGCGAAGCGCTCCAGCCCGGCGCCCGCCAGTGCGATGGCGGAGAGCAGCTCCGCGTGCCGGTCGCGCGGGACGACCTGGGTGGAGATCGGCTCGGTCTTGAGGCCGAGCTTGGCCGCGACGCGCTCCTCGTACTCGGGGCCGAGCGTGGCGAAGGTGCCGACCGCGCCCGAGATCGCCGCGGTCACCTGCGCGAACGCGCGCTCCAGCCGGTCGGCGTTGCGGTGCGCCTCCATGGCGTAGCCGCCGAGCTTGAGGCCGAACGACGTCGGCTCGGCGTGCACGCCGTGCGTGCGGCCGACGCACAACGTGTCCGCATGCTCGCGTGCCTTCTCCGCCAGCTCGGCCGCCAGGGTGCGCTGCTGGGGCACCAGGATCTCCCCGGCCCGCTTGAGCTGCAGCGCGAGCCCGGTGTCGACGACGTCGGAGGACGTGAGCCCGTAGTGGATCCAGCGCCCGGCGGGCCCGGCGCTGGCGGCGAGCACGTCGACGAACGCCGCCGTGTCGTGGTCGAGGATCTTCTCGCGCTCGTTGATCGCCTCGACGGTGAAGCTCGAGCCGCGGATGGCTTCGAGCTCCTCCGCGGTCGGGCCGTCCGTGAGCGCCTCGGCGGCGGCGATCTCCACGTCGCGCATCGCGCCGAAGCGCGCTTCATCGGTCCAGACCGCCCCGATGTCGGGGCGGGTGTACCGCGCGATCACAAGCTCAAGATGCGCGCGGCGAGGGCCGCGGCGTTCTTGGGGTTGTCGACCCCGACGGTGGCGACCGGCACGCCGGGCGGCATCTGGACGATCGAGAGCAGCGCGTCCAGGCCGCCCGCGACGGTCATCGACGAGGTCAGCGGCACGCCGATCACCGGCAGGTCGGTGTGGGCGGCGACCACGCCCGGCAGCGCGGCCGCGAGGCCGGCGCCGGCGATGATCACCCGCAGGCCGCGCATGCGCGCGTTCTTGGCGTACTCGGCCACCATGTCGGGGTCGCGGTGAGCGGACATGACGCGGATCTCGTTGCGGATGCCGCGGTCGGTCAGCTCCTTGGCGGCCTTCTCCATCACCGGCATGTCGGACTTGGAGCCCATGACGATGCCGACGAGCGGTGCGTCGACCTCCAGGCCCTCGAGCTCGGCGTCGACGTCGGTCTGCGTGGTGGGTTCGGTCATGCGGCGATATCTCGTCTGTAGGTCTTGCCAGGGAAGTCGATCTTGTCCGCAGCAGCATATGCGGCGGCTCGGGCGGCCTCGCGGTCCTTGCCGAGCGCGGTGACGTTCAGCACCCGCCCGCCGGCGGTGACGATGTGGCCGTTTTCCAGGGCCGTTCCGGCGTGGGTGACCTCGGCGCCGGCGTCCTCGAGCCCGCTGATCACGTCGCCGGACGAGGAGGTCGCCGGGTACCCGCGCGAGGCGAGCACGACGGTCACGCACGCGCGCTCGTCCCACTCGAGCTCGACGCCCGCCAGCCCGCCGGGCCGCGTCGCGCGCTCGAACAGGTCGAGGATGTCGCTCTTGAGCCGCGGGAGCACCACCTGCGTCTCCGGATCGCCGAAGCGGACGTTGAACTCGAGCGTCTTCGGGCCGTCCTCGGTGAGCATCAGGCCCGCGTAGAGCACGCCGTGGAACGGGGTGCCGCGCCGCTTGAGCTCGTCCACCACCGGTTGCAGCACCCGCACGCGGACGTCCTCGATCAGCGCGTCGTCGGCGCCCTCGACCGGCGAGTACGCGCCCATCCCGCCCGTGTTGGGGCCCGTGTCACCCTCGCCGATGCGCTTGAAGTCGCGGGCGGGCGCGAGCGGGAGCGCGTGCTCGCCGTCGCACAGCGCGAGCACGGACAGCTCGGTGCCGAGCAGGAACTCCTCCACGACCACGGGCACCTCGCCGAAGCGCTGGTCGACGAGCATCTCGGTCAGCGCCGCGCGCGCCTCCGGCTCGTCGGCCGCGATCACGACACCCTTGCCCGCGGCGAGCCCGTCCGCCTTGATCACCGCCGGGTAGCGCGCGATCGCGCCCAGCCCCGCCTCGACGCTGTGAACGACCGTGTACTCGGCCGTCGGCACGCCCGCGGCGATCATCACCTCCTTGGCGTACGCCTTGGACCCCTCGAGTTTCGCGGCGGCCGCGCTCGGCCCGAACACCGGCACCGGGCAGTCGTCGGCGAACCCGGCGACCAGCGGCGCCTCCGGACCGACGACGACCAGGTCGACGTCCTCCGGCCGCGCCGGCGGCGCATCCTGCGCGATGCCCGCGTTGCCCGGGTCACAGAACACCTCCGGCTGCTGCGGGGAGCGCTGGAGCGCCCGCACGATGGCGTGCTCGCGGCCGCCGCCGCCGATGACCAAGACGCGCGTCAAAGCGCCGCGATGAAGTCGTCGATCGGGATCGCGATCAGCGTCTCGTAGCGGCCCGAGCCGCGCGACCCGAGCTCCAGCGAGATCCGCGCCATCGTCTTGTCGTCAGGCGCCTCGATCACGTTCACGAAGTCGAACGAGCCGAGTGTCGCCCACTGCGCCTTGACCTCCGCCCCGAGCTGCTCGACCTCGCGATTGACCTCGCGGATGCGGCTCGGGTTGTTCTTCACGGTCTGGATCCCCTCCGGTGTGAGCGTCGAGAGCATGATGTAGGTCGGCACAGCGTCCTCCTCGATGGGTTCTGTGATCCTTCTACCGAACCTCCGCCGCCGATGCGGTGTTCATGTCATCGATGCTCCTGCGCTCCACCATCGTGGGTATCGCGGCCGCCGTGCTGGCGGCGGCGCCCGCCTTCGCCCAACCTCAGCTCGTCGAGCCCCTCAAACCCTGCTACGTCGTGGCGCAGGAGAACCAACGGGAGCTGGTGACCGTCCACGCCGCCGGGTTCACGGCGCTGAGCCGGGTCGACATCTTCCTGGACGACGTCCTGCAGGACCAGCCGTCGGCGCTGATCGACGGCCACGTCAAGGGCACCGTCCGGGCGCCGTTCGAGGAGGAGGGGACGCGGCCGTTCACGCTGCGGATCGCCGAGCACGGCGCGCCCGCCAACACGGTCACGGCGACGACGATGGTGACGCGGCTCGCGGTCGAGCAGACCCCGCAGCGCGCGTCGACGGCCCAGCGCGTGCGCTTCGAGGGCCGCGGCTTCCTCACCCTGACCACCCCCGTCTACGCCCACTACGTGTTCGCGGGCAAGGCGCGCAAGACCGTCCGGCTCGGGTTGCCCAAGGGCCCGTGCGGCACGTTCAGCGTGCGCCGCAAGCAGTTCCCGTTCAAGCGCAGCCCGAGCGAGGGCCGCTGGACGATCCAGTTCGACCAGCACCCGCAGTACGACCCGAAGGCCGCGGTGCGGGTGCCGATGACGATCAGGGTGCGGCGGACCGCCGGCTAGGAGTCCGCTCCCTAGGCCGGCGTGGGCTCGGGCTCGCTGACGCGAACCCGGGTGAACTTCAGCTCGCCGTCCTCGGTCGCGTCCACCTCGACGCTGTCGCCGCTCGCGTAGTCGTTCTTGAGCAGGCCGAGCGCCAGCGGATCCACCAGGTACTTGGAGATCATCCGCTTCAGCGGGCGGGCGCCGTAGGTCGGGTCGTAGCCCATGTCGCCGAGCAGGTCGCGGGCGGCGTCCGTGAGGCGGACGTCCACGCCGCGCTCGGCCACGCGCACGATCAGGCGGGCGACCTGGAGGTCGACGATCTCGCGCAGCTGCTCGCGTGAGAGCGCGTGGAACTCGACGATGTCGTCCAGGCGGTTGACGAACTCGGGCTTGAAGCTGGCCTCCACGCCGGCGCGGCCGCCGGGGATGTTGGAGGTCATGATCAGCACCGTGTTCTTGAAGTCCACCGTGCGGCCCTGGCCGTCGGTGAGGCGTCCGTCGTCGAACACCTGCAGCAGGATGTTGAAGACGTCGTTGTGGGCCTTCTCGATCTCGTCGAGCAGGACGACGCTGTACGGCCGGCGGCGGACCGCCTCCGTCAGCTGGCCGCCCTCCTCGTAGCCGACGTAGCCGGGAGGTGCGCCGACGAGCCGGGCCACGGAGTGCTTCTCCATGTACTCCGACATGTCGATGCGGATCATCGCGTCCTGGCTGTCGAACATGAACTCGGCCAGCGCGCGGGCGAGCTCGGTCTTGCCGACGCCGGTCGGGCCCAGGAACAGGAACGTGCCGATCGGGCGGTCCGGGTCGGACAGGCCCGCGCGGGAGCGGCGCAGCGCGTCGCTGACGGCCTGCACGGCCTCCTCCTGGCCGATCACGCGGCGGTGGAGGCGCTCCTCCATGTGGATGAGCTTCTCGACCTCGCCCTCGACAAGCCGGGAGACCGGGATGCCCGTCCACTTGCCGACGACCTCGGCGATCTCCTCGACGTCGACGCGCTCGGACAGGTACACGGGCGGCTCGTAGTTCTCGGCCGGGCGGGACTCGGCGTCCGCGAGCTTGGCCTCGAGGTCCGGGATCTCGCCGTGGCGCAGCTCGGCGGCGCGCTGGTAGTTGAGCTCGCGCTCGGCGCGCTCGAGCTCGCGGCGCGCCTCGTCCAGGCGCTCGCGCAGCTTGCCGTGGCCCTCGGCCTGCTCCTTCTCGCGCTCCCACTGAGCGCGCATGCCCGCGGCCTGCTCGCGCAGCTCGGCCAGCTCGCGCTCGATCTCGGCCTTGCGCTCGGCGGCCGTCTCGTCCTTGCCGACGGCGACCATCTCGATCTCGAGCTGCTTGATGCGGCGCTCGACCTGGTCGATCTCGGTGGGGACGGAGGAGAGCTCGATCGCGACGCGGGACGCGGCCTCGTCGACGAGGTCGATCGCCTTGTCGGGCAGGAAGCGGTCCGCGATGTAGCGGTCCGACAGCGTCGCGGCGGCGATCAGCGCGGCGTCGGTGATCGTGACGCCGTGGTGGGCCTCGTAGCGCTCCTTGAGACCGCGCAGGATCGCGATCGTGCCCTCGAGGCTGGGCTCGCCGACGTAGATCGGCTGGAAGCGGCGCTCGAGCGCGGCGTCCTTCTCGACGTGCTTCTTGTACTCGTCGAGCGTGGTGGCGCCGACGGCGCGCAGCTCCCCGCGGGCGAGCATCGGCTTGAGCAGCTGGGACGCGTCCACCGCGCCCTCGGCCGCGCCGGCACCCACGATGGTGTGCAGCTCGTCCATGAACAGGATGATCTGGCCCTCGGCGTCGGCGATCTCCTTCAGGACCGCCTTCAGGCGCTCCTCGAACTCGCCGCGGTACTTGGAGCCGGCGAGCAGGGCGCCGATGTCGAGGGAGATGACCTTGCGGTCGCGCAGGCTCTCGGGGATGTCGCCGGACACGATGCGTTGGGCGAGGCCCTCGGCGATCGCGGTCTTGCCGACGCCCGGCTCGCCGATCAGCACCGGGTTGTTCTTGGTGCGGCGGCTGAGGACCTGGATGACGCGGCGGATCTCCTCGTCGCGGCCGATCACCGGGTCGAGCTTGCCGTCCTCGGCGTCCTGCGTGAGGTCGCGGCCGAACTTCTGCAGCGCCTGATACTTCTCCTCGGGCGACTGGTCGGTGACGCGGTGCGGGCCGCGGACCTGCTCGATCGCCTGCTGGAGCGCCTTGTGCGTGGCGCCGTTGCGGTTGAGCGACTTGGCGGCCTCGCCGCCCTGGGCGGACGCGAGCGCGAGCAGGATGTGCTCGGTGGAGATGAACTCGTCGCGGAGCTTGCCCGCCTCGCGCTCGGCGAGGCGCAGCACGTCCATCAGCTCGCGGCTGGTCGTCGGCTCGTTGGCGCCGGCGGTGATCGTGGGCAGCTGGTCCAGCGCCTGGTTGATCTCGCCGCGGATGGTCTCCGGGCGCGCGCCGAGCTTGCGCAGCACGGGGCCGACGACGGACTCGGGCTGCTCGAGCAGCGCGACGAGCAGGTGCTCGGGCTGCGTTTCGGTGTGGTTGCGCGCGGCCGCCACGGCGATGGCGGCCTGCAGCGCCTCCTGGGACTTGATCGTGAAGCGGTCGGCTTGCATTCGGGCGGTTCCTAAATCTCAGTCGGGTTGACTGAGATGTTAGCCGCCTGGGTCCTACGGATCAACCTCGGCGTGCGTGTCGGCATCGAGGATGATGATCGCGCCCGCGGGGCAGGCTCGCGCCGCATTCCGGAGCGCTTCGTCGGAGCCGGGCGCCACCTGCTCCGCCACGTCTCCTTCGAGGATGAACACATTCGGCGCCACGTGGACGCAATCGCCGTGCCCGAGGCAGGCGGACTCGTCGATCTGGGCGATGAGGGTCATGCGGCCTCCTTCAGGTCGCGCCGCGCCTCGCGGACGCGGTGGGGTTCGTTCATGAGGACGACGGCCTTCAGACGGCCGCTCTGGCTGTACGTCAGGTCGCCGTTGTGGGTCGCGCCGCGCGGGTCGCCGACGCGCTGGATGCGGACGCCGTACTGGTCGGACCACACGAGCGGCGGCTGCTCGGGCTTGGGCTGCAGGCCGAGCATGCGGCGGGCGGCGTTCTGGCCACCGACCACGGCCGCTTCCCAGTGGGCGCTGCCGGTGACGTCGCCGGCGTGGAAGACACCGGGCGCGGGGTCGGGTCTCCAGGCGGGCTTCACGCCGACCGCGACGAGGATCGTGTCGGCGTTCAGCGGGCCACTGTTCTGGCCCAGCCGGAGCTCAACGCCGTGCCGCTCGTGCAGGGCTCTGAGCCGGTCGCCGCCGCCCGGGCCCATCAAGGCGTCGAACGGCCGCGGGTTGAGGTCGACGAGCGTCGTGCGGATGCCACGCGCGGTCGCGGCGGACGCGACCTCCTGCCCGATCAGGCCGGCGCCGATGATCGCGAGGTGGCGGGTGCTCGTAAGCGCCTCGTCGAGCGCGATCGCGTCCTGGCGGGTGCGCAACGTGAGCGCGTGCGGGAAGGCGTCGAGCGTGATCGGCTCGGCGCCGGTCGCGATCAGGGCCCGGTCGAATTCGAGGTGGTCGAGGCTCGTGACGCGCTGCTGGACGAAGTCGACGTCGTTGTCGCGGTACCAGGCGTCCGGCTTGAAGCGGAGCTCGGGACGCTCGCCCTTGAGGAAGTCCTTCGACAGCGGCGGGCGGTCGTAGGGCAGCTCGTCGCCGTACATGGCGATCGGGCCGTCGTGGCCGAGCTGGCGCAGGGTCTCGGCGCAGCGCTGCGCCGCGAGGCCCGCGCCGACGAGGACGATTCTCATGCCTTGGCTCCCTTCAGGCGGGGTTTCTTCTGCTTGGTCAGGCGGGCGACCAGCAGCGCGGCGGCCGGGACCGCGGTGGCGAACATGAACGCGCGCAGCCAGGTGGACTCCGCGTCAGTGCCGGCACCGAGCGTGTGGATCAGGCCGAGCACGTAGACCACCGGCGTGGCGCGATGCAGGTTGCGCCAGCGCTTGCCGCCGATCCGGCGGCGGGCGTAGAACGACAGGCCGAGCGCGGCCGCGAGGTAGCCCGCGATGATGCCGAGACCGACGTAGACCGGCTTGAAATCGATGAGGAACGGGATCGCGATCCCGGCCAGGCCCGGCTTGAGGAAGCCGTCGCCGAGCAACGCCAGGCCGTGGACGGCGATCGCGATCAGGCTGGCGAGCGCGGTCTGCTCGTGAATGGCGACCAGCGCGCGGCGACGCTGCGGCGGGCCGCCGAGGCCGGCGGCGAGGGTGAGGCCGATCAGCACCGAGACGGCGACGGTGACGAGCGCCACCACGCCGGCGGAGCGACTGACGAGCCAGAACTCGTGGCCTTCGGTCATAGCTGGTGCACCGTCCCGTCGTCGGTGATGAACAGCCCGCCGTGCCGGCGCAGCCACTTGGGCGCGTGGTCCGGGCCGCTGAGCAGCGCGGCCTTGGCGAGCGTGTCGGCCTCGGTGGTCGTGGGCGCGAGCGCGGTGGCGCCGATGACGCCCGTCCAGGCGGGCTCGCGCGTGGAGGGGTCGAGCAGGTGATGGCGTGGTGAGCCGTCCGGCGCGTGCCACAGGCGCAGGTCGATCCCCGACGTGGCGACGGCCTGGTCGGTGAGCGTGAGGGTCGTGATCGGCTCGTGCGTGAGCGGGTGACGAACCTCGACCGGGTAGGTGCCGGAGACGCGCATGTCGCCACCGGCGTCGATTGCCCAGGCGCCGCCGTTGAGCCGCAGAGCGAGCATGTCGACGGCGAGGCCCTTGCCGATCCCGCCGGTGTCGAGCCGCAGGCCGGGCGGGCGGCGGATCGAGTGGTCGGTGACGACGACGCGCATCCAGTCGCCGCTTCCGCCGGCCGGTCGCCGTGGCGGCGCTTGCGCGAGCGCGGCTTTCAGCGGCAGCTCGGGGTCGCGCCGTGTGCGGTCGTACCCGTTGGCCTCGAGGGCGGCGGTGAGCGTCGGGTCGACGAGGCCCTCCGTGAGCTCCGCCGCCATCAGGCCCGCGGAGATCGCGCCGCGCAGGAGGGCGGACGCGTCGACTTCCTCGCGCGGGTCCGCGTTCAGGCGCGAGAGCTCGCTGTCGGGCCGGAAGCGCGAGAGCGCGCGGTCGAAGTCGGTGAGGAACTCCCGGCACGCGAGCGCCGTCGCCTCGTCGGCGACCACGAGCCGGACCGTCGTGCCCATGCAGTCGAAGGAGACGTCGGTCATGACGAGCGCGTGGTCAGCGGCGCCTGCGGCTGCGGCGCGGGGGCGGCCGGGGCGGGAGCCGGAGCGGCGGGCGCGGGCGCGGCGGGCGCCGGCGCGGACGTCGCGGGCGCGGACGGCGAGGCGGGCGCGGAGCCGCCGCCGGTCGCGGGCGCGGACGTGGCGGGCGCGCGGCGCGGCCGGTGCTCGACGATGCGCGTGATGATCACGCGCCGCCGGATGATCTGACGCGGCTGCGGCGTCGCTGCCGCGAGCTGCACCGGCTCGCCCTTCCCGATCGCCGGGTCCTTGCCCGCCCGCATCTGGAACCCGAGCAGCGCCAGGATCGCGAAGAAGAGCCCGCACGAACCCGCGATCACGGGAAACGCCCCGGGCTTCTTGATCGGCGGCCGCGCCGCGCGCGCGGCGGCGGGCCGGGACGAGCCGCCGGAGGGCGGCGGCGTGTCCGCGGCCGCGGGCGCCGGGTCAGGGGTGGACGCGTCCGGGCGGGCGAGGAGGGCATCTACGCCCGCCCGGGGTGCGTCGACGTCGCCCGTGGCCGGGCGTGCCGTGTCCGCGCCGGCCGAGGTGGCGCGCGGAGAAGGTTGGGGAGCCGCGGCGGCGGCAGGCCCGGCGGCGGTGGGCGCGGGCGCAGCGGCGGCGGCAGGCCCGGCGGCGGCGGCCGGCGACGCGGCGTCACGCGCCGTCGGGTCGGGCGTCGGCAACGGCGGCAACTTCGCCGTCGGTGCCTCGCTGCGGTCTGGCGCCGCGGTCGGGAGGGCGTCCCAGCGGCGGTCAGTCATCGTCGTCGCCGCCTCGGCCTCGGCCGCGGCCGTGGCCGGAGTCGTCATCGTCGTCGTCGAAGTCGTCGTCGCCGCGGAAGTCGTCGTCGGAGTCGCCGCCGCGGCCGCGGCCGCGGCCGTGGCCCGAGTCGTCGTCGTGATCGTCGTCGTCGCGCGACGTCTGGGCCGGAGCCGGCGCGGGCGCCGGGGCGCGCGGGGCCGGGGCGGCCGTGCGGGCGGGAGCGCTGGCGCGGGCCGGGGCGGGCGCCGAGGAGGAGGCGGTCCTCCCGCCGCCGCCGGCCGCGCCGCCGCCGGTGTTCGACGAGGAGGCACGCTCGCGGCGGACGACGTGGATCGTGCGGCGAATCGTCTTCGTCTTGACCTCGGGCTTGGGCGTGGACGACGGGGTGGCGGCGGCAATCGTCGGGCGCGGCGGCGTCGAAGGCAGGGCGAGGGCCGCCACGGCGACGCCGCCCAGCGCCGAGACGAGCGCGATGGCGATGACGACTGGGGTGCGGAGGCTCATGCCACATACCATCGGGTGCGGCTGCCCAAGCGTCCGGTAGGCGAAGGGAAAGAGTTCGGAAAACCTGTCTATGTGCACCGTGAAGCGCTGGCTCACCATTGGGCTCGCGGCGCCCGCGGGCTGCGGGGCCGAGAAGGACGCGCAGTTGGTCGTGGCCGAGGAGCCGCGTGAGCAGCAGTCGGTCGAGGGCTACCAGCAGTTCGTGGAGGTCTTCGAGGACGGCGACGAGGACCCGCGGACCACCGCGCGGATCTCGGACGAGACGAAGACCGCCCGCGTCACCGTCACGGAGGATTACCGCGAGAACCCAGGAGCCCCGGTCTACATCGAGGGCGCGCTGCAGTTCGTGGAGCTCCGCTGGCCCGGCAACCCGACTCCCGTGGCCATCGCCGAGCTCAGCGCAACGCCGCGCGCGCTCGCGGTCCCGCCCGGCACCTACACCGTCATCAGCTACACACGCCCGTGCAGCGGCCACTGCCAGCAGTCGCTTGACCCACCGGTCGACCGCTGCCGCAAGGGCCGGGTCCGCGTCGACGGGAACCTCTCGCTCAGCGTCCGCACGACGGTCGGCGAGAAGTGCGTGATCCGCTAGTCGTCGCCGCCGCGGCCGCGTCCGCGACCACGCCCACGGCCCTGGCCGGAATCGTCGTCGCCGCCGCCTGACCCGGAGCTGTCATCGCCACCACCGGGCCCGGAGTTGTCGTCGTCCACCGTCGGCACGGGCGTACTGGTCGGCCGCGGCGTGGCGGTGCGCGTGGGCCGCGGCGTGGCCGTCCGCGTAGGTCGGGGCGTGGCCGTGCGGGTCGGGCGCGGCGACGGGGTCGGGGTCACGGTCGCGGTCGCGGTCGGCGCCAGCCCTTCGCCGGCCGTCAAGGGCTCCGACGAGAGTCCGACGCTCTGATTGGACAGCGTGCTCGCCGCCGTGGTGAGTGCGGCCGCGACCACGAGCCCGGCCACGGCGGCGACCACGACCACGAGCGTTCGGCGCCAGCCGGTCACGACCGTCCTCCGCGGGCAGGCCTGGCGAACGGCGCCGCGAGCGCGCAGGCCAGCGCGTGACGCCGCGCGCGGGCGGGCACAGCGGGCGCAGCGTCGCGGCGCCGGGCCGGAGCGGGACGGGCGTCCGCGCTCATGAGGTCGTCGCCTCCGCAGGGTGTTCCGAGGTCGTGGCGCCGTCGGCGACCGGAAACGTGATCGTCGCGACAGCGCCGCCTTCCGGCGCGTTGGCGAGCGTCACGGTGCCGTTCCAGCGAGCGGAGAGCTCACGCGCGATCGCGAGGCCCAGGCCGGTGCCCCGGCGGCGGGACGCGCGGCCGACGGTGCCGCGGTGGAAGCGGTGGAACACGGTCTCCTCCTCGCCCGCGCGCAGGCCCGGGCCCTCGTCGGTGACGGTGAGCTGCCCCGGCGCCACGGCGACGACGACCATCTGGCCGGCCGGGCCGTAGTCGATCGCGTTCTCGAGCACGGCGTCGAGCATGCGGTCGAGGTCGCCGGCCGTGCAGCGCACCAGCGAGGGCGAGCCGCGCAGCTCGATGTGGGCGGCCGGGTGGCGCTCGACCGCCCGGGCGGCGCCCGCGAGCAGCTCGCACACCGCGTCCGGCGCCCGCGCCGCGCCCGCCTCGCTCAACACCAGCAGCTCCGACACCACGTCCGACAGGCGGTCGACCTCGTCCAGCGCGGCGCTCAGGTCCTCGCGCGAACCGGTCGCCGCCACCTCTTCGAGGCGCAGGCGCAGCCCGGTCAGCGGCGTGCGCAGCTGGTGGGAGGCGTCGGCCACGAAGTCGCGCTGGGCGTCGACCATCCGCTGCACCCGCGCGGTCATCTCGTTGAACGCCTGCCCGACCTCGCGCTGCTCCAGGGAGCCTTCGATCGCCACCCTCGCCGAGAGGTCGCCCTCGCCGGCCCGCCGGGCGGCGACCGCCAGCCGCCGCAGCGGCCGCACGATCGACGCCGCCAATAGCGCCCCCGCGCCCAGACCGAGCGCCAACACGATCGCGCCGACCAGGACGAGCCCGATCGTCGCGGATCCCACCGCCCGGTCCACGGCGTCGACGCTCTGCGTGATCCGCACCGCGCCGTCCGGCCGCCCGTCCCGCAGCACCGGCACCGCCGTGGCCAGGATCGGCTCGTCGAGCGTCGAGGACTCGCGCTCGTCCTGGGACGTCGTGCCGCGCAGCGCCGCACGCACCTCGGGCCGAGACGAGTAGTCCGCGCCCACGCCGCCCGGCGACGAGTCGGCCACCACGACGCCGCGCGCGTCCAGGATCAGCACCCGCCCGCGCACCTGGCGCGCGGCCGTCACCGCCAGAGCCGCCGGATCGGACGTGTCGCCCGCCGTCGCGGCGACGACCTCGGCCTGTGAGACCGCCGCCTGCGACACCTCGGCCGAGATCCGGTCGCGCACGGACCGCACCAGCGGCACGAGCATCGACCCGATCGCCAGCACGAGCACGTAGGCCAGCACGAGCATCAGCCGCCCCCGCAGCGTCATGACCATGCCGACGGACCCTCGAACCGGAACCCGACGCCGCGCACCGTGTGCACCCAGCGCGGATCACCGAGCTTCCCGCGCAGCCAGCCGACGTGTACGTCCAGCGTCTTCGTCGACCCGAACCAGTTCTCGTCCCACACGCGCGCGATCAGGTCCTCGCGCGTGACGACCTGCCCGGCGTGCCGGACGAGCTCCGCCAGCAGATCGAACTCCTTGCGGGAGAGCGCCAGCTCCTCGTCGTCCAGGAGCGCACGGCGCGACGCGAGCTCGACGCGCAGCGGCCCGACGACCACGTCAGACGGCGCCGACGGCTTCACCCGCCGCAGCACGGCGCGCATGCGCGCGATCACCTCCGCCCCGCTGAACGGCTTGACCACGTAGTCGTCCGCGCCCAGCTCGAGACCGACCACCCGCTCGAGCTCGGTCCCCCGCGCGGTGAGCATGATGATCGGCACCTCGGACCCGGCACCGCGGATCTCCCGCGCGAAGTCGCGCCCGTCGCCGTCCGGCAACATCAGGTCGAGCAGCACGAGCTCGAAGCCCGACGGCCACGCCGCCCGCGCCTCTTCCAGCGACCCCGCGACGACCGGCTCGAACCCCTCCCGCGCGAGCGCGCTCGAAAACGGCCCGGAGATCGAGGGCTCGTCCTCGACGAACAAGACGCGCGGCTTCACAACCGCGACTCTAGGTACCCGAAAGGAAAGAAACGGGAAATCCGCGAAGCGATTTCCCTGCCACCGAAGCAGCCGGCGAAGCCGGCTCGCAAGGATCGCCGCTATCGAGGCGGCGAGACCAGGCCGGCCTCGACCGCCTTGCGCACGAGCTCGAAGCGCTTGCGGTACGGCGCCGAAGACTGCAGCTGGAACGCGTCGAACAGCGCGCGCATGTGCGTCTTCACCGTGTCGATCGAGACCGTCAGCTCCGCCGCGATCTCCTCGTTGGACGCCGGCCCGTCCGCCGGGCGGCACAACGCGCCCAGCACGCGCAGCTGCGCGGGCGTGAGCACCGGCACCGCGGCCGCCGAGGCGACCTCGGTGAGCTTGGAGTCCTGCCCCGCCTCGGACGGATCGTGGAAGCGCAGCCGGGTCGCGCCCACGCGGATGACGTCCAGGTGGCGCAGCGTGCGGCGGCCGACGACCCGCTCCTCGTTGACGAACGTGCCGTTGGTGGAGCGCCCGTCGTCCAGCACGGTCCAGACGCCGTCCAGGCACTCGATCGACGCGTGCGAGCGCGAGACCTGCGCGTCCCACGGCAACGCGAGGCCCGCTGCGGGCGAGCGCCCGACGGTCAGCTCGCCGTCCAGCGTCACGATCCGCTGCACCCCGTCGCCGTCGCGCAGCTCGACGAACGGCGCCTCCGCCCGCTCGGCGGCCAGCCGGGCCTGCAGTTCGGCGGGGGACGACGCGTGACGTTCAGGCCAGTCGTGCACCACGAGTCCACTCTACGCGCTCCGGACCACCAGGGGTGAGAAGGTTCACCCCTTGCGCTGATGGAGGCGCACCCTCCCATCGGACAGGGTTCTGGTCATGGCCGCCCCCTCCCTCATCTTCTTCCCCCCGCCGGAGCTCCTGACCCCAGTCCGCGACTTCGCCGCCGAGGCGGAGCTCGAGCGCGTCCGCGCCGCCGCCACCATCGCCCGCGACCGGATCGCCGAGATCCAGGGCGTGCGCGTCCTCGGGCCGGAGGTCAAGAGCGACACGAGCAGCGTGCGCCTCGCGATCGACCTGCGCGACACGGGCAAGGACGCGTGGAAGGTGGCCTGCGAGATGGCCGGCCGCGGCTTCAAGCTCGACACCGCGAGCAACCGCGTGATCGTCGTGCGCCTGGACGCCGAAGACGTCAAGGGCGCGGCGCACCACCGCCTCGCCAGCGCGCTGCAGCTCGCGCTCTGGACTACGACGGCGGAGTGAGCGTCTGCGCGAGCACCCGGCGGTGCGTGGGCCGCGCCGCCTCGTAACGCTCGCGCCCTTCCGCCGTCAGGCAGACAGCCACGCCGCGCCGGTCCTCGGGACACATGGCGCGGCTCACGAGCCCGTCCTTCTCGAGCCGCCCGACCGTCCGTGACAGCGCGCTCTGGCTGAGATGCACCGCAGCGGCCAGCTCCTGCATCCTCGGCCTCTCGCCGCACTCGCACGCCAGCCGGTCGAGCACCTCGAACTCGCTCATGCCGAGCCCGTGCGCGGCCAGCGCCTCGTCCAGCGCGACCGTGGTCCGCGCATGGCGAGAGAGCAGGTCACGCCACTCGTACGCGAGCTCATCCAACACGCCGTCAATCGTACCGCGCACATATGTTGCAGATGCATTAGATGCACATGCATGTATGCTGCCGGACGTGTCTTCTTCCTCCCCAACCTGGAACCCCCGCCGTGCCTCGGCCGCGACCAAGGCCGCGTCACGAGGCGGCCCGAGCTTCGATGCGAGCACTTGGGGCGCCCTGATCCTGCTGTGCGGGATCGTCTTCCTCGACGGGCTCGACGTCTCGATGGTCGGCGTCGCACTGCCCTCGATCCAGGCCGATCTCGGCCTCACCACGTCCGAGCTGCAGTGGATCGTCTCGGCCTACGTGCTCGGGCTCGGCGGCCTGCTGCTGCTCGGCGGCCGCGCGGCCGACCTGCTCGGCCGGCGCCGCGTGCTGTTCGGCGCGTTGGCGGTGTTCACGCTCGCCTCGCTCGTCGGCGGCCTCGTCGACGACCCGGCGCTGCTGATCGCCGCCCGTTTCATCAAGGGCGCCGCCGCGGCGTTCACGGTCCCTGCCGCGCTCAGCCTCATCACGACCACCTTCACCGAGGGCCCGGCGCGCAACAAGGCGCTCGCGATCTTCAACGCGTTCGGCGCGAGCGGCTTCAGCTTCGGCCTCGTGTTCGGCGGCCTGCTGACGAGCGCCGACTGGCGGCTGACGTTCCTGCTCCCCGTGCCGGTCGCCGCGATCCTGCTCGCGCTGATCCCGCGCTTTATCGCGAAGGACCGCCCGCACCTGGGCGCCAAGCGCCGCTACGACCTGCCCGGCGCCGTCCTGCTCACCGGCGGGATGCTCGTCCTTGTCCACGCGCTCGTGGAGGAGAACGTGGTCGAGGGCATCGTCGCGCTCGCCCTTCTCGCCGCGTTCGTGGCGGTCGAGCGGCGCACCGCGCACCCGCTCGTGCGTCTCGGCATCCTGCGGTCGGGCTCGCTGGTGCGGGCGAACCTCGGCGCGATGGCGCTCTTCGGCGCCTACGTCGGGTTCCAGTTCGTCGCGACGCTCTACCTCCAGAACACGCTCGGCTGGAGCGTGCTGGAGACGGCGCTGGCGTTCCTCCCGGGCGGTCTGCTGGTCGCCTTCGGCGCGCCGCGGATGGGCGCGATCATCAGCCGCTACGGCACGACGCGGCCCATTCTGGCGTCCACGCTGGCCTTCGCCGCGGGCTACGCGCTCTTCCTCCCGGTCGACGCGAACCCGTACGTGCTCACGTTCCTGCCCGTGATGCTGCTGATCGGCCTGGGCTTCACGCTCGGCTACGCGGCGCTCAACGTGCAGGCGACGGCCGGCGTCGCCGACCACGAGCAAGGACTCGCGGCCGGCCTGGTGCAGACGAGCTTCCAGATGGGCGGCGCGATCGTCCTGGCGGCCGTGACCGCGGTCGTGAGCTCGGGCTACCAGACCGCGATCGCGGTGATCGTCGGCGTCGCCGTGGTCAGCATCGCGCTGGCTCTCATCGGCGTGGCGCGACCCCGGACGGACGAGGTGCTGGCCACCCAGTAAGGTCGCGGCCTACCGCTTGATGTGCTTGATGGGGATGAGCGAGGTGCCGGGCTGGCCCTCGTACCGCACGATCTCGGCCTTGACCGACTCTCGCTTCTTCTCCAGCCGCACGATCTCGTCCTGCAGCTGCTGGGCGCGACCCTCCAGCACCTGCACCTTGCGCTGCATCCGGTTCAGCTGCTCCTCGAGCTCGAAGACCTTCTCGACGCCGGCGAGGTTCATCCCCCACTCGGTCGTCATCTCCTGGATGCGGCGCAGGCGCTCGACGTCGGCCTGCGAGTACAGGCGCGTGCCCTTCGGCGAGCGCTTGGGCTCGATCAGGCCACGCGCCTCGTACATGCGCAACGTCTGCGGGTGCATCTCGGCCAGCTCGGCGGCGACCGAGATCATGAACACGCCGCGGTCGTGATCCACCCGCGCCGTGATCCGTGTGGTGCGGCGGGAAGACGCCATCAGCGCGCTCCCGCCGCCCTCAGGATCCGCTCGCGCGGGTTGCCGTTCATCACCTTCGAGAGCTGCTCGACGGCCGCCTGCTGCTCGGCGGTGAGCGAGGACGGCATGTCGATCACGAACCGGTAGTGCAGGTCGCCGTTGCCGGACTTGCCGAGGATCGGCGCACCCTCGCCGCGGAGCCGCTGGACCGTGCCGTGCTTGGTGCCCGGCGCGACGCGCAGCTTCTTGGTGCCGTGCAGCGTCGGGACCTCGACCTCGGCGCCGCCGAGCGCCTCGACGACCGTGATCGGCACCTCGACCTCGAGGTTGTCGCCCTTGGCCTTGAAGACTTCGGACTCGGTGACGTGGGTCACCACGTACAGGTCGCCCGGCGGCCCGCCGCGTAGCCCCGCCTCGCCCTTGCCGGCGAGCCGGATCCGCGAGCCCTCGCGCACGCCCTTGGGGATGTTGACCCGGTAGCGCTTCATCTCGCGCAGCCGGCCCTCGCCCCCGCAGGTCCCGCACGGGTCCTCGATGACCGTGCCCGTGCCGTTGCAGCGCGAGCACGGGCGGGTGATGGAGAACACGCCCTGGCCCTGGGCCTCGACGCCCCGGCCGCTGCAGACCGGGCAGACCTTGGGCGAGGTGCCCGGCCGCGCGCCCGACCCGCGGCACGTGGTGCACGGCGCGTGGGTGGCGACCGAGACGGGCACCTGGGCACCCGTCAGCGCCTGCTCGAACGACAGCGTGACCGCCGTCTCGAGGTCCTTGCCACGCTCCGTCGCCGGCTTGGTGCGCGTGGCGCGCCCGCCGCCGGTGTTGAAGATCCCGCTCAGGATGTCCGAGAACGAGCCGAAGTCGGCGCTCGACGCGCCGCCGGCCGTGCCGGACGTCCCGCCCCCGAACGGCGAGGTGCCGCCGAAGACCGAGCCGCCGCGGTCGTACTTCTTGCGCTTGTCGGGGTCGCCGAGGACGTCGTAGGCCTCGGAGATCGCCTTGAAGCGCTCCTCGGCCCCCGCGTCCTTGTTCGTGTCCGGGTGGTACTGCCGCGCGAGCTTGCGGTACGCCTTCTTGATGTCCTCCTGGGACGCCTTCTTGTCGACCCCGAGGGTCTTGTAGTGGTCGGTACCGCGCGCCATCGCTACTGAGCCACCACCACGCGAGCGGGGCGCAGCACCGCGCCGTTGATCCGGTAGCCGGACTGGTAGACCTCGGCGACGGTGCCGGACTCGACACCCTCGATCGGGGCCTGGGCCATCGCCTCGTGCTCGTTGGGATCGAACGGCTCGCCCTTGGGCGAGAACGCCTGGATCCCCACGCGCGCGAGGGCGGCCTGCAGCTCGCCCGCGACCATCGCGAAGCCCTTCACCACGTCCTCGTGCCCCTCGGCCGCCTTGAGCGCGAGCTCGAGGTGGTCGAGCGCCGGCAGCAGCTCCTTGGCCAGCTTCGCCATCCCGCGGTCGGCGGCCGCCGCGTTCTCACGCGCCATCCGCTTGCGGTAGTTGTCGAAGTCGGCCTGGGCGCGCTGCGCCAGCCCGAGGTACTTGTCACGCTCGGCCGTGAGCGCGTCGAGCTCGGGCGCGATCGGAGCCTCAGACGCGGGCGGCGCCTCCGCATCCGCGAAGGACGTCTCGCCCGCGCCGGACGCCGCAGCGTCGGGCGGCGCCGCCGCGGAGAACTCCTCGGGAGCCTCCGCGGCTTCGACGTTGACGTTCTCGTCCGTCATTACTTCTGCTCGTCCACGACCTCGGCGTCGACGACCTCTTCCTCGTCCGCGCTGGCCGCGTTGCCGTTGCTGCTGGTCGCGTGGCCGTTGTTGTCCTCCGGCGCGGGCGTGTCCTGCTGCTGCGCCTGGGCACGCTCGTACATCTGCTCGGAGACGCGATGGAAGGCGGTCTGCAGACGCTCGGTCTTGTTGCGGATGTCCTCGGCGTCCTCGCCCTTGACGGCCTCGTTGACGTCCTTGATCGCGTCCTCGATCTCCGTCTTGGAGGCCGAGTCGATCTGGTCGGCGAGGTCCTTGAGCTGCTTCTGCGCGTTGTAGGCGGCGGACTCGCCGTTGTTGCGCGCCTCGGCGAGCTCACGCTGACGCTTGTCGTCGTCGGCGTGGGACTCGGCGTCCTGGACCATCCGCTTGATCTCGTCGTCGCTCAGACCGGAGCCCGACTTGATCTCGATCTTCTGCTCCTTGCCCGTGCCGAGGTCCTTCGCCGACACCTTGACGATGCCGTTGGCGTCGATGTCGAAGCCGACCTCGATCTGCGGGATGCCGCGCGGTGCCGGCGGGATGCCCGTCAGCTGGAACTTGCCCAGCGACTTGTTGTACATCGCCATCTCGCGCTCGCCCTGGAGCACGTGGATCTCCACGGAGGGCTGGTTGTCCTCGGCGGTCGAGAAGACCTCGGACTTGCGCGTCGGGATGGTCGTGTTGCGCTCGATGAGCTTGGTCATCACGCCGCCCTTGGTCTCGATGCCGAGGGTGAGCGGGGTGACGTCGAGCAGCAGCACGTCCTTGACGTCGCCGGCCAGGACGCCCGCCTGGATGGCGGCCCCGACGGCCACGACCTCGTCCGGGTTGACGCCGCGGTGCGGCTCCTTGCCCGTGAGCTCCTTGACCTTCTCCTGGACGGCCGGCATGCGGGTCATGCCGCCGACGAGCACGACGTGGTCGATCTCCTTGACGCCCTTGTCCTTGGCGTCGTCGAGCGCCTGGCGGACCGGGCCGACGACGCGCTCGATCAGCGAGCCCGCGAGCTCGGTGAGCTTGGCGCGCGTGAGGCGCACGTCGAGGTGCTTCGGGCCGGAGGCGTCGGCCGTGATGAACGGCAGGTTGATCTGCGTCTCCTGCGCGGAGGACAGCTCGATCTTGGCCTTCTCGGCGGCCTCGTAGAGGCGCTGCAGGGCCATCTTGTCCTGCGTGAGGTCGATGCCCTGGTCGCGCTTGAACTCCGCCGCGAGCCAGTCGACGATCGCCTTGTCGAAGTTGTCGCCGCCGAGGTGGTTGTCACCCGCGGTGGCCTTGACCTCGAACACGCCGTCGCCGATCTCGAGCACGGACACGTCGAACGTGCCGCCGCCGAGGTCGAAGACGAGGATCGTCTGGTCGGATTCCTTGTCGAGGCCGTAGGCCAGCGCGGCCGCGGTCGGCTCGTTGATGATGCGCTTGACGTCCAGGCCCGCGATCCGGCCGGCGTCCTTGGTCGCCTGGCGCTGATCGTCGTTGAAGTAGGCCGGGACGGTGATGACCGCGGAGTCCACGGACTCGCCCAGGTAGGCCTCGGCGTCGGCCTTGAGCTTCTGGAGGATCATCGCGGAGATCTCCGGCGGCGTGTACTGCTTGCCGCCCGCATCGATCCGCGCCTCCCCGCCCGAGCCGGAGACGACGTTGTACGGGACGATCGACTCCTCCTCGCGCACCTCGGCCTCCTTGCGGCCCATGAAGCGCTTGACGGAGAAGACCGTGTTCGTGGGGTTGGTGACCGCCTGGCGCTTGGCGACGGTGCCGACCAGGCGCTCGCCGCTCTGCGCGAAGGCGACCACCGACGGGGTGGTGCGTCCACCCTCGCTGTTCTCGATCACCGTGGGCTCGCCGCCCTCCAGCACTGCCATGCAGGAGTTGGTGGTCCCGAGGTCGATCCCGATGGTCTTTGCCATGTGGCTATTGCTCCTCGTCCGAAATCTCAGTCTGCTTGACGCAGATTGTAGCCGGTCGGACAGAGCCGCAACAGCGCGCAGTCCTCACATTTAGGGCGCCTTGAATGACACGTCCGGCGCCCGTGCCGGAGCAGGTTCACGTGGAACTCGAGCTCCTGCCCGCGCGGGGTGAGCGCGAGCATCGCGTCGTGCAGCTCCTCGAACGGGGCCTTCTCCCGGAACAGCCCCAGGCGGGTCCCCACCCGCGAGACGTGGGTGTCCACCGGGATGTCGCGCTTGCCGTAGGCGAACAGCAGCACGCAGGCCGCGGTCTTGCGGCCCACTCCGGGCAGGCCGACCAGGAGCTCGCGCCCCTCGTCCACGCTCATGCGCGCGAGGGCGGCGTCGAAGGTGTCGACGTCGATCGCCCGCAGGATGTCCTGGATGCGGGCCGACTTGACCTTCGAGATCCCGCCGGGCCGGATCGCGAGCTCCACCTCCGCGTTCGGCGCGTCGCGAACGGCCGCCCAGCTCTCGAAGCGCTCGCGCAGGGCGAGGTAGGCGACGTCGCGGTTGCGATCGTTGGTCGACTGCGACAGGACGGTGAGGATCAGCTCGTCCAGGCCCTGCCCGTGCGGCGGGGCGAACGGCCGACCGTAGACGAGGCGGAGGCGGTCGCGGATCCGGCGGACGCGCGCGCGGTTGAGCTCAGGCACGACGGCCACCGTATCGGCGCGATCCAATACCCCGGTTTGGCGATTTTCAGCACCGTCATGTATTGTTTCTGACGGATCGCGCGGTCCACGGGCTGCGAGATCCGTGTGCGACCTTTAGGTTGCGGGCCGCGCGGACGGATTTCGCGCTGGTCGAAGTACGGCGACGGACTGCGCCGAATTTGGTCAACACCCCGGTGGCCTTGGTCGGGCCTCCGGTCCCAGGGGGATTCATGTCCGTCACGTCCGTGCGGCGAGCGCTGCTCGTCGTGTGTCTCATCGTCTGCGTCTCAGCGCCCGGTGCGGTGGCGCGCGCGTCGGCGCGCACCGACTCGCTCGAGGCCGGGATCGTCCGTGCCATGAACCAGTTCCGCGCCCAGCACGGCCTGCCGCAGCTCCGTCAGCAGCTCGGGTTCGCCCGCGCCGCCGACGTGCACTCCGCCAGGATGCTGCGGGAGAACCGGCTGGCGCACGGCGCCTACGGCAAGCGCGTGCGCCGCTACGTGCGCCGCGTGGCGCGCGTGGGCGAGAACCTCGCGTGGATGAACCGCTGCGACCCGCACAAGGTCGTGCGCATGTGGGCGCGCTCGTCGTCGCACCGCCACGTGATGCTCTCGCGGTCGTTCCGCCGTGTCGGCGTGGCCCGCCGGGCGACGTCGCGTGCCTGCTTCGTCACCGCTGACTTCGGCACCGCCCGCTAGCGCCTCGGCGCCCGATACGCTGTCTGCCGCACATGCGGCGGGCGTTCGAGCATCCCCTCGCGCCGGCGCTCGGATGCGCGCTGGCCTGCTTGGCGTACCTGATCGCGCAGCCGGCGACGGCGGACATGGCCGCGCACTCCTACCGCGCGTGGCTGTTCGAGCAGCAGGGGCTGACGGTCTGGAACGCCCAGTGGTACGGCGGCCACCACGTCCTCGGCTACTCGCTGCTGTTCGCGCCGTTCGCGATGGTGCTCGGCCCGGCGCTCGTCGGTGTCGCCGCCGCGATCGCGGCCACGCTGCTGTTCCCGCCGCTCGCCCGCGCCGCTGCGCCCTCGGACACCGCGGCCGCGATCGCGTCCTGGCTGTTCACCGCGGGCGTGCTGTCGAACGTCGCGATCGGGCGGATGCCGTTCCTGCTCGGGATCGCGTTCGGCGTGGCGGCCTGGACGGTCACACGCGGCGGGCGCCGCGCGCTCGGCGGCGGGCTCGCCCTGTGCACCATGCTCGCCAGCCCCGTCGCGGGCGTGTTCCTGATGCTCGGCGCGGCCGCGAAGCTGCTCGCCGACGGCCGGCCCGCGCTGCGCACCGCGGCGTGGGTGTTCGCCCCGGCCCTGGCCGGCGGGATCGCGCTGTGGGCGCTGTTCCCCGAGGGCGGCAACGACCGCTTCACCGCCACCGCCTTCTGGCCCATGCTCGCGATCAGCGCCGCGGGCGTCGCGCTGCTCACGCCGGGCCGGCGGACCATCTGGGCCGGCGGCCTGCTGTACCTGGGCGTGCTGATCGGCGCGTTCGTGGTCCCGACGCCGTTCGGCCAGAACGCGCTGCGGCTCGGCGTGCTGGCGGGGCCGTCCGTGCTCGCGCTCGCACACCGGCGGAAGGTCCCGCTTGTCGCGGTGGCCACCGTCGGCGTCGCGCTGCTGTACCTGCAGTGGCTGCCCGCCGTGCGGGCCGTGGCGGAGGCGCACGGGGACCCGTCGACCCGGCTCGCGTTCCAGGCCGAGGCGCGCGACTTCCTCGAGAAGCGGGCGCAGCCCGGCGAACGCGTCGAGGTCCCGCTGACCATGAACCATTGGGAAGCGGCCGACCTGGCGAAGGTCGTCCCGCTCGCACGCGGGTGGGAGCGCCAGCTGGACGCTAAGGCCAACCCGATCTTCTACGACGACGAGCGACTCACGCCGGCGCGCTACCACGACTGGCTGCGCGAGAACGCGGTCCGCTTCGTCGCGCTCCCGACCGCGCCGCTGGACTACTCCGCGCACGCCGAGGCGCTGCTGCTCGAGGACGGGCTGGACTACCTCGAGCTCGTCTACGAGTCCCCGCGCTGGCGCATCTGGGAGCTGCGGGACCCGGTCCCGCCCGCGTCCAACGGCGCGTCCATGCTTGCGGCCGGCCCGAACTGGTTCATGGTCAACGCCTCCAAGCCGACGGTCGTCAAGTACCGCTACACGCCGTACTGGACGACGACGAACGCGTGCGTGAGCCGCGCGCCCGGCGGCTGGACGCGCGTGGAGCCGGAGGAATCCGGCGTGCTGATCGTGCAGGCGCGCTTCGGCATCGACCGCAGCCGGCGCGCCAAGACCTGTCATTAGCCGTTGTTGAGGCCGAGGAGGCCGAGGCGCCGCCCCCTTTAGTCTTGGGCGGACGTTGCTGTCCCGAGTGCTCCCCCGCGGCCCCCGCGACCTGCTGTGGCAGGTTCTCCTGTTCTGCGGCGCGTACTGGCTCTACCGGCTCGTGCGCGGGCAGGTCTGGGACCAGTCCGCGGCGGCGTTCGCCAACGCGCGCGACATCGTCGACCTCCAGCAGGCGCTGCACGTCTTCGCCGAGCCCGAGATCCAGCGCTGGGCGATCCAGACGGGCTGGGTCGACGACCTGGGCTCCTGGATGTACCTGAACACCCACTTCGGCGTGACCACGGTCACGCTCGCGTTCATCTACCTGTTCCGCAACGAGCACTTCTACTGGGTGCGAAACATGTTCATGGTCGCGATGGGGCTCGCGCTCGTCGGGTACGTCGCGTACCCGACCGCGCCGCCGCGGCTGATGCCCGAGCTCGGCTTCACGGACTCGGTCATGCAGTTCACGGGCGTGGCGCCGACGTCGGACGTCAACGCGCTCTACAACCCGTACGCCGCCGTGCCCTCGATGCACGTCGGCTTCGCCCTGATGCTGGCGATCTCCGTGATCCGGATGACGCGCCACACCTGGGTGAAGGTGGTGTGGGCGACCTATCCGCTCGTCGTCAGCCTGGTCGTGGTCGTCACCGCCAACCACTGGATCTTCGACGCCGTCACCGGCGCCGCAGTGGCGGTCGTCTCCGCGTTGGCCGCGCAGGTGCTGTTCGCGCGCGTCTGGCCCGCTCACTGGGCGTTCCGCTCGGAGCCGGGCCTGGCCGCTCCGGCGCGCGCCGGGTAGGCTGCGCGGCCGAATGGCCACACGCGACTACCAGACGGTCATGCGCAACCGTCTCATCGAATCACGGCTCACGCCGAACGCGATCTCCCTGACCGGGTTCGTGCTCTGCGTCGTGTCCGCCGTGCTGATCCTGCAGGGCTGGTGGATCGCGGGCGGGATCGCGTTCATCGTCGGTTCGGTCTGCGACACCCTCGACGGCCGCTACTCGCGCATGTCGGGCAAGGGCACGCCGTTCGGCGCGTTCCTGGACTCGACGCTGGACCGGCTGGAGGAGGGCATCGTGCTCGCGGCCGTCGGCGTGATGTTCGTGCGCGACGAGGACCTGACGTTCATTTTCAACGCGGAGGTCGCCGTCGGCGTG
This sequence comes from Solirubrobacter deserti, assembly GCF_003344625.1. Classification (GTDB taxonomy): domain Bacteria; phylum Actinomycetota; class Thermoleophilia; order Solirubrobacterales; family Solirubrobacteraceae; genus Solirubrobacter; species Solirubrobacter deserti. The sequence continues at coordinate 118,815 of NZ_QPKJ02000003.1, forward strand.
ACGGTCCTGGCCGTGCTCGCGTCGCTGATGGTGTCCTACACGCGAGCCCGCGCCGAGGCGCTGGGCGTCGAGTGCAAGGTCGGCATCGCGGATCGCGCCGTGCGCGTCGTGGTGCTGTCCGCGGGCCTCGTGTTCGGGTTCGTCCAGGCGATCGAACCCGCCGTATACGTCCTGGCCGCGATGGCGATCATCACGGTGTTCCAGCGCATCTTCCACGTGCGCTCCGAGCTGACGAAGCCTGTAACCGATACGGTCTAAGTGGGTTTATTGACCGACGGTCATCAACACTTGGAAGGGATTTGAGGCACTTGACGGCGTCAACGAACGGCAACGGCCGCTACCAGAACGACAAGGTCCGCGTCGCCATCATCGGCGTCGGCAACTGCGCGAACGCGTTCGTGCAGGGCGTGCACTACTACAAGAACGCTGATCCGGAGACGCGCGTCCCGGGTCTCATGCACGTCGACCTCGGCGGCTACCACGTCGGCGACATCGAGTTCTCCGCGGCCTTCGACATCGACGCGGACAAGGTCGGCAAGGACCTCTCCGAGGCGATCTGGGCCGGTCAGAACAACACGATCAAGTTCTACAACGAGGACATCCCGAACCTCGGCGTGCCGGTTCAGCGCGGCATGACGCACGACGGCCTGGGCAAGTACCTCTCGCAGAAGATCACGAAGGCGCCGGGCTCCACGGTCGACATCGTCGAGGTGCTGAGGGAGACCAAGACCGACGTCGTCGTCTCCTATCTGCCGGTCGGCTCCGAGCAGGCGACCAAGTGGTACGTCGAGCAGATCCTCGAGGCCGGCTGCGCGATGGTCAACTGCATCCCGGTCTTCATCGCCCGCGAGCAGTACTGGGACAACCGCTTCAAGAAGGCCGGCCTGCCGATCGTCGGCGACGACATCAAGTCCCAGGTCGGCGCGACGATCGTCCACCGCCAGCTGGCTCGCCTGTTCGGCGACCGCGGCGTCGAGCTGCAGCGCACGTCGCAGCTCAACGTCGGCGGCAACATGGACTTCTACAACATGCTCGAGCGCGAGCGCCTGGAATCCAAGAAGATCTCCAAGACGAACGCCGTCACCTCGATCGTCGACCACGAGATGCCCGAGCACGACGTGCACGTCGGCCCCTCGGACTACGTGCCGTGGCTCACGGACCGCAAGTGGGCGCACATCCGCCTCGAGGGCGCGGCCTTCGGCGACGTCCCGCTGACCGCCGAGCTCAAGCTCGAGGTGTGGGACTCCCCGAACTCGGCCGGCATCGTCATCGACGCCGCCCGCTGCTGCAAGCTCGCCATGAACAACGGCGTCTCCGGCCAGCTCGACGGCCCGTCGTCGTACCTGATGAAGTCGCCGCAGAACCAGCGCCCGGACGACCAGGCGCGCCAGGCGACCGAGGAGTTCATCGCCCGCTACTCGCGCGCCGAGAAGGTCTCGCGCGCCGCGCGCGAGAAGAAGGCCGCGACGACCGAGAAGGTCCAAGCGCCCGCCGAGTAGGCCCACCGCGGGCACGCAGGCGTCCTGCGTGCCCGCGTCTCAGCGTCGGGTCAGGGCCGCCGCGGCGATCGTGCTCGTGAGGTCACGCGGGCGGCCGACGTGGAACCCCTGGGCCATGTCGACGCCCAGGCCCTGCAGCAGGTCGACGGTCGCCGCGTCCTCGACGTACTCGGCGATCGTCCGCTTGCCCAGCCCGCGCGCGGCGTGGATCAGGCTCTCGAGGATCACGCGGTCGGTCGCGCTGCTCGCGCTGTTGCGGACGAACTCGCCGTCGATCTTCAGGAAGTCGAACGGCAGGTGCTTGACGTAGGTGAACGAGCCGAAGCCGACGCCGAAGTCGTCGAGCGCGAACCGGCAGCCCAGCCGCGCGAGGGCGGACGCGAACGCCTGCGCCTCCTCGAGGTTGGTGACCGCGGTCGTCTCGGTGATCTCGAAGATCAGCCGGTCGGCAGCGAACCGGTGCGCCTCCAGCGCGTCCGCGATCGCCGCCAGCAGCTCGGTGGAGCCGAGTGAGCTGCCGGAGAGGTTGACCTCGAAGATCAGGTCGCGGTCCCGGTTGGCGCCGAGCGCCGCGATCGCGCGGGTGACGACCCAGCGGTCGATCTCCTCCATGAGCCCGAACTGCTCGGCGATCGGCACGAAGCTGCCGGGCGCGATCTGCTCGCCCTCGCGGCCCAGCATCCGCAGCAGCAGCTCGTGGTGGACGACCGAGCCCGAGTCCAGGTCCTGGATCGGCTGCGCCAGCAGCACGAACCGCTCCTCCGCCAGGGCGGTGCGGATGCGGTCGACCCAGCGCAGCCGGGTCTGCGTGCTCGACGCCGAGCGGTGGTCGAAGCGCGCGGCGCGCCGACGGCCGGCCGCCTTGGCGTCGTACATGGCCAGGTCAGCCGCCATCAGGGCCTCGTCGGCGTTGGCGAAGTCGCCGTCGAGCATGGCGTAGCCCGCGCTCGCGCTGACCGAGTGCAGCCCCGTGATGTCCGGCACCACCGAGCCGGTGCTCACGGCGGCCACGAGCCGGTCGGCGGTCATGTGCGCGTGCTCGTCGGACGCGCCCGGCAGCAGCACCGCGAACTCGTCGCCGCCGATCCGGGCGACGATGTCGCCGCTGCGCACCGCCTCGCTCAGCGCGTGCCCGGCGGCCCGGATCACCTGGTCGCCGACATGATGGCCGAGCGTGTCGTTGACAGCCTTGAAGTGGTCCAGGTCGAGCAGCATGACCGCTCCCCGCGCCGCGTCGGGCCCGGTCAGCAGGGCGTCCAGCCGGCGCTGGAAGCCGCGCCGGTTCAGCAGCTCGGTGAGCGCGTCGTGCTCGGCCTGATGGCGAAGCTCGACCTCCAGCCCCCGCTGCTCGGAGACGTCGATGACCTGGGTGAGCACCGGGTGCGCGGCGTCCCGGTCGCGGAGCCGGATCAGATGCACCTGCACGTAGCGCGCGACGCCGTCCGTGGCCGCGAGCCGGACCTCCCGGCCGACGCCGACGCCGGGGCGTTCGAGCGCCTCCCGGAGCATCGCGCTGACGGCGGCGTGATCGCGCGGATCGACGAGGTCGACGCAGGTCATCTCCGCCAGCTGCTCCTGCGTGTGGCCGGTGAGCTCGCCGAGCGCCGCGTTGACGCGGGCGAAGCGCCCGTCCGGCGACGCCAGCGCCTGACCCACGGGGCTCGCCTCGAAGGCGTCCGCGAAGCGCAGCTCGCCGACGGCCAGCCGCCGCCGCGCCCGCCACGCGCTGGCGATGATCAGCGCGAGCGCGGTCAGCCCCGGACCGACGAGCAGCCCCAACGCGCCGTAGCGGATGCCGTCGCCGCTCGGCGCGTCGGCCTGCACTGCCATCCGCACGCCGCCGTACTCGACCGCCCCGCTGGGCGCGGACCGGGCCCGCGGCGCGCCGATCACGGTCTGCCCGGCGACCGCCACCGCCACCTCGGTGTCGCGCACCAGGGCGCGCTCGACCGTCTGGTCGAGCCGCCGGAACGTGAGGCTTCCCACGACGAACTGCCGCGGGTCGTTCCCCACCCGGGCGTAGACGGCGAACCCCCGCTCGTCGCGCTGGGCGAGCGCGATCGGCCCCGTCGCACCGAGCTCCCCGGTGCGCGCGGCACGCTCGAGTGCGCGGCGGCGCACCGGGTCCACCAGCAGATCGAGCCCGACGATGTTGCGACCGCGGCCCGCGTCACGGATCTCCTCGATGACGGCGTACTCGGGACGCTCACCCGCGAGGACCATTGCTCCGTCCGGGCGCAGCTCGCGCACGCGGACGCCGAGCCGGCGCTCCGTGGCGGCCCGCTCAGCGGCTTCGATCCGGCGGATGTACCCGAACGAGTTCGCCTCCGAGTTCTCGAACATGTCGCGCGTGTAGGCGTCGAACTCGGCCCGCGTGACGTTCCGGCTCGCCTCGAACAGGCTGGCGAGGCCCTCGACCTGCGCGCTCAGCTTGGTCAGCTGCAGGCGCAGGGCGCCCACCGCGGCGGCACGCGCCTCGTCGTCGCGGAGCGCGGCGCGCTCCGCATCCAGACGCGAGCCCGCCAGCCACAGCCCCAGCGTGACCAACGCTCCGACGAGCACCGTCACTCCAACGCCCCGAAGACGGGCCGGCCGCCGCTGCTGTCGCAAGCGGCGACCCTACCCAGAACTTCGCAGGTGCGAGAACGGTTGGCCGGTTCTCAGTGCGCAGCGACAGGTTCGCCCGCGGCGCCCGGCTCGGCGACGCGCACCGACGGGACGATCGCGCCGACGATGATCGCGCCGGCGGCGAAGACGCCCGCGGCGACCCAGAAGGCGACCGTGTAGCCATGGACGGTGGCCGTCTCGGCCAGGGACGGCGACGGGGTGTGGCCGTTGGCGTAGGACGTGACGGCGCCGGCGAAGATCGAGCTCAGCAGCGCGGTGCCGATCGAGCCGCCGACCTGCTGCATGGTGTTGACCATGGCCGAGGCGACGCCCGTGTCGGCGCGGTCGACGCCGTAGGTGGCGCTCTGGAAGGCCGGCGGGAAGATGTTGCCCATGCCGACGCCCATCAGAACCAGGGCCGGCAGCACGTGGGTGACGTAGCTGGAGTCGGTGCCGAGCTGGGTCAGCACGAGCATCGCGGCGGCGCCGAGCAGCATGCCGGTGACCATGTGCGGCCGCGGACCGAACTTGGCCAGCAGGCGCTGGCTGACGACGTTGGCCGTGACGATGATCGCCGCCGACATCGGCAGGAACGCGAGGCCGGTCTGGATCGGCGAGAAGCCGAGCGTGGACTGCAGGTAGTACGTGAGGAACAGGAACAGCGCGAACATCGCGATGCCGGCGATGCCGATGCCGGCGAACGCGCCGCCGCGGGTGCGGTCGGCGATCACGCGCAGCGGGAGCAGCGGGTGCGCGACGCGGCGCTCGACGGCGAAGAACCCGGCGAGCAGGATGACCGCGGCGACGAGCATGATGATCGTCACGGGGTGGCCCCAGGAGTTCGTCTCGGAGTTCGAGAAGCCGTAGACGAGCGCGAACAGGCCGGACGTGGCGAGCAGCGTGCCCGGGACGTCGATCCGCGGCCGCTGCGGGTTCGCCTGGTTGGTGATCAGGCGGAAGGCGAGGACGGCGGCGGGCAGCGCGAACAGCAGGTTCACGTACAGCGCCCAGCGCCAGGACAGGTACTCGGTGAGGATGCCGCCGAGCAGCAGGCCGATCGCGGCGCCGGTGCCGGCGATCGCGCCGAAGATGCCGAACGCCTTGCCGCGCTCACGCGGGTCGGTGAAGGTCGTGGCCAGCAGCGCGAGGGCCGAAGGCGCGAGCATCGCGCCGAACACGCCCTGCGCGGCACGAGCGCCGACGAGCAGGCCGAACGAGTCGGCCGCGCCGCCGACGGCGGAGGCGACGGAGAAGCCGAGCAGGCCGCCGATGAACGTCCACTTGCGCCCGAACAGGTCGCCGATGCGGCCGCCGAGCAGCAGCAGGGAGCCGAACGCGAGCGCGTAGGCGGTGACGACCCACTGGCGGGAGTCGTTGCTGAAGCCGAGGTCCTGCTGGGCGCTCGGGAGCGCGATGTTCACAATCGTGGCGTCGAGGACGACCATGAGCTGCGCGATGGCGATGACGCCGAGGATCAACCAGCGGCGTGAGTGGTGGGGATCGGTGTGGGGAGGCATGCCTTAGGGGAGGAAGTGGAGGCTGGTATTCCGGTTATCGGACAAGGTAGCACGGAACTGGAGGGAGTGCTTCCGCTTTCTTCTATCCTGCGTCTCACCCATGTCCGCCGCCCGCCCCCTCCGCGTCGACGCCGAACGCAACCGCCAGCGCATCCTCGAAGCCGCCAGGACGCTGTTCGCCGAGCGCGGCGTCGACGTGTCCGTCGATGACATCGCCGCGGCGGCGGGCGTCGGGATCGGGACCTTCTACCGGCGCTTCCCGGACCGCGAGTCGCTCGTGGAGGCCGTCTTCGCCACCAAGCTGGACCGCATCGTCGAGGCCGCCCGGGCCGCGCTGGAGATCGAGGACCCGTGGGAGGCGTTCCGCACGTACGTGATGACCGTCTCGCGCATGCACGCCGGCGACCGCGGCCTCAAGGACGTGATGCTCTCCACCGATCGCGGCCGCGAGCAGGTGACCGCGTTCCGCGCGACCATCCAGCCGCTCGCCGGGGCGCTGATCGAGCGCGCCAAGGCCGCGGGCGTCCTGCGCGAGGACATCTCGCCGTTCGACATCCCGCTCATCCACCAGGCGGTCGGCGCCATCGCCGACGTCACCCGCGACTGCTCACCCGACTACTTCGAGCGTACGCTCACCCTGCTGGTCGACGGCCTCGCCCAGCAGCGCACGGCGCCGACGCCGATGTCCGCCCCGCCACTGAGCGTCGACCAGTTCCTCACCATCATGGCGCGCCGGCGCTGACCCTCACTGCGGGTGCTGCACCTCGACGACGGGCGGCGGCTCGTCGTCGGTGCCCGACACCCGGAACTCCACCTGCTCGTACTCGAGCCCCGGCTCGGACAGCACGTACTCGACCGGGATCGGCGTGAGCACCTCCGCCGCCCCGCCCTCCGGCCCGCTCAACGCCAGCTCGAGCACCAGCATGCGCGGGTTGATCCCCGGGTTGCCCTCGTAGTCGCGCAGCTCGGCCGTGCAGCCGTCGGTCCGGCACACGACGGTGCCCGACACGCGCAGCGCGCCGTCGCTGCCCGGCATGTGGTCGTGGATGGCCGTGAAGTCCTCGTAGTGGGCGACGACTGACATGCGCTCCTCCGTGGTCGATGTGTGCGGGAACCTACGGTCGGGCGGATCGGCCGCCCCTGGCCGGACGCTCAGGTTTCCCAACGCAACCGGGTTCCGGCGTACGATGACCGCTTGCCGCTGGAAGTGCACGATCAACTCACGCGTGGGCGGCTGCTGCCGCTCAGCGCGGTCGCCGCGTGCGTCGAGCACCTGCGCGGCGGCGGGCTCGCGGTGCTCCCGACCGAGACGGGCTACATGCTCGCCGTGGACGCCACCGACGAGGCCGCGATCGACGCCGTCTACGCCGCCAAGGGGCGCCCGGAGGCCAAACCGATCCACGTGGCCGTCGCCTCGCTGGAGGAGATCGACCGGGTCACGGAGCTGCCCGAGGAGGCGCGGCGCCTGTGCCTGGAGCACATGCCCGGGCCGCTGACGCTGGTCGGGCGCAGCCGCGGCGTGGTGCCGGACGCGCTGACCGCGCACACCGGGACGCTCGGCGCGCGCATCCCGGACACGCCCGCGACGCTGCAGATCCTCGCCGCGTTCAGGGGTCCGCTGACGGCGACGTCGCACAACCTGTCGGGCGAGCCGCCCGACCCGGACCCGATCCAGGCCGCGGGCCGGCTCCATCCCGTGGGCAGCGGCGCCATCCACGTCGTGGTCGACCCCGAGGCGATCAAGTACGACCGGCCGTCCACCGTCGTGGACACGCTCGTTCACCCGTGGGACATCTTGCGGGAGGGACCGGTGACTATCCTCCCGCTCAGTGGCTGAACGGTTCGCCATCGCCCAGGTCGCGCCGCATCCGCTCGAGGATGCGAACGAGGTCGGAACGTTCGCCTCGGAGGTCTCGAAGGAGCTCGCCGCGCGCGGCCACCGGGTGTTGCTGCTCGCACCTTCGCGCAATCCCGACCTCGTGCGGGAGTCGCGCCGGCTGATCCGCGCCGCGCGCGAGACGCCGGAGGACCTGTTCGACCCCGACGGCGGCGTCCGCGTCCTCGGGGTCGGGGAGCTGCTGTTCAACACGGGCCGCAAGGGCATCAACCCGGCGCCGCCGGTGGACATCGCGCGCACGATCGAGGAAGTGCTCACGCACACGCCGCTGGACTTCGTGCACGTGCACGAGCCGTGGGCGCCGAGCGCGGGCAGCGTCGCCCTCCGGCACAGCCGCGCGCTGAACGTCGGCTCCTTCCACGCTCCCGCCGAGCGCGTCCTCTCCACGCAGGTCGCCCGCAAGTTCGTGGAGCTGTTCTTCGGCCGCATGGACGCGCGCACCGCGTCCTACGAGGCCACCGCGGAGCTGATGAACCGCTTCTTCCCGTCCTCCTACCAGCTGCTGCGTCCCGGGATGACCCCCGAGCAGCGCGAGCGGCCGGAAGGCCCGCCGCGGATCGCGTTCAGCGACCGCGAGGAGCGCGGCGCGCTGCGGCTGTTCCTGCGCGCGCTGCGGCTGCTGCCCGAGGAGCTGCCGTGGGAGGCCGTCGTCTACAGCAAGACGGGCGGCATCCCGACGCTGCGCTCGAGCCTGCGCAACCGCGTGACGGTCGTCGACGACGAGGACGCGGCGTTCGCGAGCGCCGACATCGTCGTGGCCGCCTCGCTCGGCCAGGTGACCGCCCCCGGCGTTCTGGTGAAGGCGCTCGGCGTCGGCGCCGTCCCGCTCGCGGCGCGCACGCCGGTGTACGAGGAGGTCCTGCGCGAGGGAGACCTCGGCCTGCACTTCCAGGTCGGCGACGTGGAGGTGCTCGCCCAGCAGCTCGAGCGCGCGCTCAAGGACGAGGCCCTGCGCGCCAAGCTCGTCGCCGCGGGTGCCGAGGCACGCGAGGCGCTGGGGTGGACGCGGGTCACCGACCAGGTCGAGGAGATCTACGCCGGCCTGGCCGCGCTCCGGCACGACCCGGACCCCAAGCCCGAGGTCCGCGCGCGCGTGGCCAAGAAGAAGCTGATCGACGTCGATCTGCACATGCACACCGACCACTCCAACGACTGCGCGACCCCGGTCGACGTGCTGCTGGCCACCGCGGTCGAAGTCGGGCTGGGCGCGATCGCCGTCACCGACCACAACGAGATCTCCGGCGCGCACGACGCAGCGGCCAAGGCCGCGGACTACGGCATCAAGGTGATCGTCGGCGAGGAGGTCAAGACCGCCGACCAGGGCGAGGTCATCGGCCTGTTCATCAACGAGAAGATCCCGCGCGGGATGACGCTCGAGGAGACGATCGCCGAGATCCGCCGCCAGGGCGGGCTGGTCTACGTCCCGCACCCGTTCGACCGCCTACACAGCGTCCCGGACTATGAGCACATGCTCGCGATCGTGTCCGACATCGACGCGATCGAGGTCTTCAACCCGCGGATCGCGATCCCGGCCTTCAACGAGGAGGCCGTGCGCTTCGCCGCCAAGTACCGGATCGTCGGCGGCGCCGGGACTGACGGACATGTTGCACAGGCGCTGGGCTCGGTCCGGATCACGATGCGCGACTTCGACGGACCCGAGGAGTTCCTGGAATCCCTGCGCGACGCGAACATCGCCGCCAAGCCTTCTTCCCTGCGTTACGCGCAGGTTCAGGCCCTCAAGTTCCTCCAGACGACCGCCATGCCACCGGCCGCTCGCCGGGCCACGCGCAGGCGCAAGGTGGCGAAGGCGGTGGCCGGTCGCGGCGGGCAGTGACTTGCAGGGGCAAGGAGAACCCGGGCTGGGCGTGAACCTCGTCGGCGGAATGCCCGCCACCGACGACGAGATCCGCGAGAAGTACCTCGAGCGCGCCATCCGCGAGCTCAACACGTTCACCCACGACCTGCAGAGCTGCGAGCGCTGCCCACGCGGCAACCTGATGCCGGTGCTGGGCTCGGGCCACCCGCAGGCGGACGTGTTCCTGCTCAAGTACGCGCCGACCCCCGCGGAGGTCGAGGAGGGCGTTGCCTTCTACGGCCGATCGGGGACCGCCCTCATGAAGTCGCTGCGGCGGCTCGACATCGACCCGCTGGTCGTCTACGGCACGCTGTGCGTGAAGTGCCCGGTCGCCGATCCCTCCCTGGCCGCGCCGGAGTGCGTCGCGCGCCTGGTGGAGGAGCTGGCGATCGTGCAGCCCAAGATCGTCGTGGTCATGGGCACCGACGCGCTGGACGTGCTCAACGACCTGCAGCTGCCACTCGCCCGCGAGCTCCATGAGCTCCCGGGCGACATCCAGCGCCTGACGCCTTCGATCGAGGCGCTGTACGTCCCCGACATCGACCGATCGCTCGACGAGGAGTCCGCCAAGCGCGACTTCTGGCGCGCGTTCCGCGAGCTGGGCACCTGGTGGAGCGACTTCCCGCCGTACTAGCGCTCACATCTCCAGGACGACCTTGCCGAACTTCTTGCCGGCGCTGAAGCGCTCGTAGGCCGCTGGCGCGTCTCCGAGCGGGAAGGCGGCCGTGACCGGCACGGACAGGTCGCCGGACGCGAAGCCCGGCAGCACCATCTTCTCCACCAGCCGCGCCGCGATCGCCTTCTCCTCGATCGGGCGCGTGCGCAGCGTGGAGCCGTGGATGCGCCCGCGCTTGGCCATCAGCTTGCGCAGGTCGATCTCGGCCTTGGCGCCCGCGCCGACGCCGATCGTGCAGATGCGGCCGCCGACGGCGAGCGCGTCGAGGTTGTCGGACAGGTTGATCGCGCCGACCAGCTCGAGGATCACGTCGTACTCGCCCGCGGCGACGAACTCGTCGGGCGCGATCGCGTGCACCGTGCCGAGCGCCGCGACCTGCTCGCGGGCGTGCTCGTCGCGCACGGTCGCCGTCACGCGCGCGCCCGCCATCACGCCGAGCTGGACGGCCGCCATGCCGACGCCGCCGGCCGCGCCGTGCACCAGCAGGCGCTCGCCCACCGTGAGGCCGGCCTGCGTGAAGAGCGCGTCGTGGGCGGTGGTGAAGACCTCCGGGACGCCGCCCGCGGCGGTCCAGTCGAGCTCCTCCGGCACCGGCATCGCGGTGCGCTCGTGCACGACCGCGAGCTCGGCCTGCCCGCCGCCGGCGACGAGCGCCATCACTCGGTCACCGGGCTCGAAGCGCTCGGCGCGGCGCCCGCAGGCGACGACCTCGCCCGCGAGCTCGAGGCCCGGGATGTCGGCGGGAACGCCGGGCGGCGCGGGGTAGTGGCCGGCGACCTGCAGGATGTCGGCACCGTTGAGCCCGGCGGCGCGGACGCGGACGAGCAGCTGCCCGTCCTGGGGCTCGGGATCGGGACGGTCGGCGACCTCGATCCGGCCGTCGACGATGGTGGCGGCACGCATGGTCGCGAAGATACTCCAGGCGCCCTGTCCCGTTGGCGGTGGTGGTCCGCACCGGTTTTGGGTAAGAATGTGGACTTGGGCGTCCAGGTTCCCCACTTCCCCCCGCTCTGGCGCGAGAGCATGGCCGGCGTCGAGCTGGCCGCGCTGCGGCGCAGCGCCGTCTGGCGCGGCGGCGGGGTGCCGGAGGGCGAGGGCCGCCCGGTCCTGCTGATTCCCGGCTTCCTCGCCGGCGACGGCTCGCTGGCGACGATGACCGGCTGGCTGCGTCAGAACGGCTACCACACGCGCCGGGCCGGAATCCGGATCAACGTCGGCTGCTCGTCGGAGGCGATCGACCGCCTCGAGGAGCGGGTCGAGCAGTTCGCGCAGGACACGGGCGAGCGCGTCGCCGTGATCGGCCAGAGCCGCGGCGGCATCTTCGCCCGGCATCTCGCCGTGCGTCGCCCGGACCTGGTCAGCGGCATCGTCACGCTCGGCTCGCCCACCGTCAACCAGCTCAGCACGCATCCGCTCGTGCTCGCCCAGGTCGCGCTCGTCGGCGTGCTCGGCACGACCCGGTTCCCCGGGATGTTCCGCATGAGCTGCCTGCGCGGCGCCTGCTGCGAGCGCTTCCGCGACGAGTTCAACGCCGACGTCCCGCCCGAGGTCGGCTTCACCGCGATCTACTCCAAGACGGACGGGATCGTCAACTGGCACGCCTGCCTGGACCGCTGCGCCGACCTCGTCGAGGTGCACTCCTCGCACGTCGGCATGGGCGCCAACGCCGAGGTCTACGCGGAGATCGGCCACGCGCTCGGCGAGTTCGGGCACCGCTGGGCGCAGACGACGTAGCCTGGTCTCATGGCCAGACACCAGCCCGCGGGCCGACAGCACGCCGGTGAACCGCCGCCACCGAAGGTGACCATGCGCTTCGACGCCGCGACGGGGCGCTTCGTCCCCGTCGAGGAGCCGCGCGAGACGACCGAGACCACCGAGGCCGCCGAGCGCCCGGCGACGCCCGACGATCCGCGCCCCGCGGCCTTCCGCAACATCCCGCCGTTCGGCGGCGGCGTCTGAGCCGCCGCCGAACCAGCGTGATCGTTACGGCGTCGTGGTGCTGAGCGTGAAGACCAGCGTCGTTCCGTAGCGGCCGGAGCGCAGACCGTCGGTCTCCGCGATGGGCTGCTTGAACTGCACCGGGATCACGTCCTTGCCCACCGGGCCGGTGTAGGTGCGCAGGGTGGCCGGGAGGCCGCCGAACGCGCCTTCGGCCGCCTTGACCTGCAGCGGCTGCGGCAGCGGGTAGCTGCCGTTGCTCAGGTAGCCCGGCTTGGCCGCGCCCGGGTCGGTGACCGTGAGCTTGGCCTCGCCGGCCGTCGAGACGACGGTCGCCGTGGTGGAGGCGAGGTAGTCCCTCGTCACGCCCGGCACGAACGGCTCGAGGTCGAGCACCGGGCCGAGCGTGAGGTTGAGCGTCGGAGCGACGTCGCTGCCGAGCTCGATCGGCGTGGACGTCGACGCGCCCTCGACGGTCACCGTGACCGTCTTCTCCGCGGTGAGCTTGCCGTCGGACACGGTGACCTTCGCCGTGTACGTGCCGGCCCGCTCGTAGCGGAACGCGGGCTTGGCGACGGTCGAGTCGACCGTGCCGTTGCCGTCCAGGTCCCACGCGTAGGTGAGCGCGTCACCGTCGGCGTCGGTCGCGACGGCCTCGAACTGGGTCGAGAACGGCGCCGTGCCCTTGTTCGGCGTGGCCGTGGCGGCCGAGATCACCGGCGCGCGGTTGCCGGTTCCGAGGCGGAAGAAGTCGAACCGCGCCGGCTGGCCCGTGCCGTGGTAGCCGGCGAGACCGACCTTCGCCCCCGCCAGCGAGGCCAGCGGCTTGGCCCGCCCGAACGTCGTCCAGGTGGTGCCGTCCGCGGACCACTGGCCCGTGAGGGTCGTGCCGTCGCTGATCATCTTCAGCCACACGCCGGACTCGTTGATCCCCGCGGGGAGCGCGCCCGAGCGGTCCTGGTTGTCGACGTTGGTCGTGACGCCGTTGACGTCCTGACCGAGCTCCAGGCGCCAGCCCGTGCCCTCGAGGTCGATCAGCATGAGCTTCGCGAAGTTCCGGCCGTCCTTGTAGAGGACGAGGCCCGCCTGCTCGTACTGACCGCCCTGGGCCAGCTTGACCTTGGTCGTCGCCTCCCACTTGCCGACGGGCGCCGGCTGCAGGAGGACGCTCTTCGCCGTGTCGGTGCCGTTGTAGAGGTCACCGTCGATGGCGTCGATCTGGAGCTCGCCGTCGGCGACCCGCACCTCGCCCGAGACCGGGCGGACCACGGTCGTCCAGCGGCAGTCGCTGAGCGCGCTGCCGTCGAACTCGTCGTTCGGCGTCGAGAGGTTGAACCACTCGAAGCTGGCCGGCGTCTGCGCGGTGCCGTTGAAGGCCGCGATGCCGAGCTGCGGGCTCGTCATGCGGTCCAGCGGGCGGGCCGCGCCCACCTGCGTGAAGGACACGCCGTCACGCGAGAACCAGACGGTGAGGCTCGTCCCGTCGCTCTGCATGCGCAGGTAGACGGTGCTGCCGGCGTCGCCCGGGAAGATCGCCGAGCGTGCGACGTACGCCGCCTCGTTGGCCCGCAGGCCCACGAACTCGACGTTGCGGCCCTCGGCCGTGCGGATGAACGCGGCCTTGTAGACCTCGGTGTCGCCCTGACGCAGGAGGATCGCCGCCTGCTCGCCGTTGGCGACCTGGCTCAGCGCGACCTTCGTCGTCGCCGTCCACGGGCCGGCCGGGGCCGGGCGGGAGACGATGTTCTTGGCCGTCGTGTTGCCGGTCCACATGTCACCGGCGACGGCGTTGATCTTCAGAACACCGTTCTCGACCTTGTAGTTGGCCGCGTCCTCGCGGACGATCGACGGCCAGACCGTGCGGTCGAGCGCCGTGCCCGTGAACGCGTCGGTGCCCGGGCAGGTGCCGAGGACCTCGACGGAGAACGACCGCGACGTCTTGCGGCCGTCGGCGTCCGTCGCGGTGACGGTCGCCGTGTACAGGCCACGCTGCGTGTACGTGTAGGACGCGTTGGCGGTGGTCGCCGTGGCGCCGTTGACGCCGAAGTTCCACGCGTAGGAGACGGCGGTGCCCTCGGGGTCGACCGCGCTCGCCGTGAAGTCGACCTTCAGCGGCGCGGCGCCGGAGACCGGCGTGGCGTTGGCGGTCAGGTTCGGCGCGGCGTTGCCGTTCGCACCCGGGCCGTTGAACGTGAGCTCGTCGATGTCGAAGCCGGAGACCGGCGCAACCAGATAGAGGTCACGCGTGCCGCCCGGATCGGTGATCGGGGCCGGATCCTGGGTCTTGTAGACCTCCCAGTCGCCGGAGGCCACGACCGGGACGTTCGCCACCAGCGGGCCGGTCGGCGAGTCCGCGCGCAGCTCGAGGCGAGCGGCGTTCGGGCCGCTGGTGCGGACCGTGACGCTGTCGATGCCGGCCATGTTGACCTTGTCGAAGCGCAGCCAGTCGCCCGGATCGGTGTAGCCCATGCGCTTGCCGCCCATGGCGTTGGCGACCGTGTTGACCGTGAAGCCGTTGTTGGCGTCGAACTGCTCCGCCTGCAGCGTCTTCCACTCCAGCTCGACTTGGCTCTGGCCCGTCAGCTCCAGGCCCGTCGAACGGTCCGTGTAGGACGCGTTGACGATGTACCAGATGTGCTGGGTCTTGTCCTCCCACGCGGGCGGGATCGTGAACTCGCCCGAGCAGCCGCTCAGCGACTGGTCGCCGTGCGAGTGGTCGTTGTGGCCGAGGGCCGTGTTGACCATGACCTTCGAGCAGTCGATCGTCCCGTCCTCGGGATCGGTGACGGTGACCGTGTACCTGATCTTGTCGCCGTAGTCGAAGAACGCGCCCTGCGCCGGCAGGTTGATCTTCACCGTCGGGGCGGTGTTGCCCGCGGTGATGTTGAAGGACGCGAAGCCCTCCTGGCCGGTGGCGTCGGTGACCTTGAGGGTCGCCGTGCGCTTGCCGTTGGTGGTGTAGGTGAAGCTCGGGTTCGGCTCGGTGGAGTCCGTCGCGCCGTCGCCGTCGAAGTCCCACGCGTACGTGAGCGGCGTGCCGTCGGGGTCGACGGTGCCGGCGCTGGAGAACTTGACCGCCAGCGGCGCCGGGCCGGACGTCTTGTCCGCCGTGGCCTTGACGATCGGCGAGCGCGCGCCCTGCACGTAGTCGACGCGGTAGACCGCGGAGTTCTCGTCACCCGCGAAGTAGCCGCCCGTGCCGTAGTCGAGCACGTACAGCGAGCCGTCGGGGCCGAAGTCCAGGTCGATCAGCTGCTTGAAGCCGAAGTTCTGGAACCAGGTGTCGACCTGCGGGAACGAGCCGTCGGTGCCACCCGTGAACGTCTTGATCCACGCGCGCCCGAACTCGTAGGCGAAGTTCTTGCCGTCGAAGTAGGCCGGGAACTTCGTCTTGGACGGGTTGTTCGGGTCGTAGCGGTAGGTCGGGCCGCCCATCGGGGACTCAGAGCCGGAGCCGAACTCCGGGATCGAGCCGCCGTCGTAGGCGATCCACGCCGGGATCGCCGGCGGCAGGTTGGTGCGGCCGGTGTTGTGGCGCGAGTCGTTGACCGGCGCCGCGCAGTTGAACTTCGCGCCGGACGTGCCCGTGGCGAAGTCGTAGTCGTTGTAGGCGTCGTTCTTGCCCGTGCAGAACGGCCAGCCGTAGTTGCCCGGCTCCTTGATCAAGTTGAACTCGACCTGGCCGCCGGGGCCGCGGTTCGCGTTCGGTCCGCCGGCGTCGGGGCCGTACTCACCCAGGTAGACGAAGCCCGTCTGCTTGTCGACCGCGAACCGGAACGGGTTGCGGAAGCCCATCGCGTAGATCTCGGGCTTGGTCTGCATGTCGCCCGCCGGGAACAGGTTGCCCGCCGGGATCGTGTAGCCGCCGCCGTCCTTGGGCGTGATCCGCAGCAGCTTGCCGCGCAGGTCGTTCGTGTTGCCGGAGGTGCGGCGCGCGTCGTAGACCGGGTTGCGGTTGGCCCGGTCGTCCAGCGGCGAGTAGCCGTCGGACTGGAACGGGTTGGAGTCGTCGCCCGTGACGATGTAGAGGTTGCCCTGGGCGTCGAAGTCCATGTCGCCGCCGACGTGGCAGCAGGAGCCGCGCTCGGACGGGATCTGGATGATCTTCTCCTCGGAGGCGAGATCGAGCTTGCCGTCCGTGCCGAGCTTGAAGCGAGAGACCTGGTTGTAGCCCTTGAACGGCGCGAACGCGCTGTCGGCGCCGTCGTTGGGCGCGTCGTTCATCGGCGTGGTCAGGCGCGGGGCGTAGAACAGGTAGATCCAGCCGTTGGTGGCGTAGTTGGGATCAACCGCGACGCCCTGGAGGCCGTCCTCGTCGTGCGTGTAGACGTCGAGCTGCGCGGCCAGCGTGGTGGTCGCGTTCGGCGTCGTCAGCCACAGGCGGCCGTTGCGCGAAGTGTGCAGGACGCGGCGGTCCGGCAGCACGGCGAGCGAGATCGGCTCGCCGACCTTGTCGACGCCCTTGGCCAGCGTCGCGACCTCGAAGTCGTCGTTGGTCGGGGTGCGCCGGCGCTCGGCGCCGCAATCCGCGTCGACGTTCTTCGCCGCGGTCTTGAGGCCACCCAGCAGGTGCGCGCGGAAGTTCTCCTCCTGGAAGGACGCCTGCGTGTGGCCCATGGCCGTGTACCAGACGCGGCCGCCGTCGAAGTTCGAGCACCACGAGATCGGGTGATCGTCGTCCGTGCTGTTGTCGTCGCCCTCGTCGTAGGTCGACTCGTCGACGTTGGCGAGGACCTTCACACCGCTGGTCCGCGGCGAGTAGTCCGGAATGCCCGGCTGGTTGCCGTTGACGACTGGGTTGTTCGGGCGCTGGAAGTTGTACCATTCGTCGTTGCGCACCCAGGAGGTCGGAAGACCCGTGGTGGAGGGCTCGTCGCCGTCCTCGACGCGGACGGTCGCCTGCGGCGTGCCGGACGGGTGGGACTTGAAGTAGCCGCCGAGCATCTGGCCGTAGTAGGGCCACGTGTACTCGGTGTCGGACGCGGCGTGAACACCGGCGAAGCCGCCGCCGGCGCGCATGTAGCGCTCGAACGCGCCCTGCTGCTCGCTGTTGAGGATGTCGCCGGTCGTCGACATGAACACGATCACGTCGTACTGGGCGAGGTTCGCGTCCGTGAACTTCGTCGCGTCCTCGGTCGCGTCGACCGTGAAGCCGTTCGTCGTGCCCAGCGACTGGACCGCGGCGATGCCCTGCGGGATCGAGTCGTGCCGGAAGCCGGCCGTCTTCGAGAAGACCAGCACCTTCTCGAGCGGATCAGCGGCCTGTGCAGGCGCCGCGCTCAGCGCGCAGGTCGCCGCAGCGAACAGCCCAAGGGCCGCTCCCTTTCGGAAACGCAAGTCGGAACTCCCCTCTCAGGTTTCGCGTCCGTCACTCCTTGCGGACGCCAAGGTCCGCAACCTTAGCGCGCTTTTAGCCCCCCTTGGACGGATGTTCGTCCAAACCTAGACGGAAGTGGCGCGCCCGCGCGTACTTACTCGTGTGAGCACGCGGAAAGCGCTTGCCGCGACTACTCGCGGTCTGGGTTGCGGACGCCTTCCGGGCCCGCTTCCAGCAGCGCGACGCACTCGATGTGCGGCGTCTGCGGGAACATGTCGACCGGGCGCACCTGCTTGAGCTGGTAGCCGGCCTCGACGAGCTGCGCGGCGTTCGGCGCGAGCGTCGTCGGGTTGCAGGAGACATAGACGATCCGCGACGGGGCGGCCTCTACGATCCGGCGCACGATCTTGGCCGACAGGCCGGCGCGCGGCGGGTCGATGATCGCGACGTCGGGCTTGCCCTCGCGCTCGACGAGCTCGCGCAGGGCGAGACGGGCGTCGCCGGCGTAGAAGTTCGCGTTCTGGATGTCGTTGAGCTTCGCGTTGGCGATCGCGTCCGCGACGGCGGGCGCGACGATCTCCAGGCCGACGACCTGGCGGGCGCGGGTGGCCATCGAGAGCGCGATCGTGCCGATGCCGGAGTACAGGTCGAAGACCTTGTCGCTCCCGGACAGCGACGCGTACTCGAGCGCCACGCCGTAGAGCTTCTCGGCCATGTCGGTGTTCGTCTGGAAGAACGCCTCGGGCGAGATCAGGAAGTCGAGGTCGTTGATGGAGTCGACGAGCTGGGGCGCGCCCTTGAGCAGCGTCGACTCGCCGCCCTGGGTGCTCTCGCCGAGGTCGGCGGTCTGCGTCCACCACAGGCCGTCGGCGTCGACGGCGTCGATGAAGCCGTCCACGTCGAGCTTGCCGGGGCTGGTGACGAGGCGGACTTGCGTCTGGCCCGAGCGGCGCCCCTCACGGATCACGAGGTTGCGCAGGAACCCCCGCTGATCGCGCCGGTCCCACGGCATGTAGCCCTTGACGAAGCGCAGCACCTGCTCGCGCAGCTCGTTCACGCGCTCGGAGACGAGCTTGCAGTCGTCCATCGGCACGATGTCGTTCCAGCGGCCGGGCGCGTGGAAGCCGCACACCAGCTCGCCCTCCGGGCCCTGCCCGAACGAAAACTCGACCTTGTTGCGGTAGCGCCACTGCTCGACGGCGGGGATGATCGGCTCGAGCTCGAAGTCCGTCAGCCGCCCGATCCGCTTCAGCGCGTCCTCGACCTGCTCGGCCTTGACCGCGAGCTGCTTCTCGTAGGGCAGCACCTGCCACGGCGCGCCCGGATGGTCGGCGAACGGCTCCACCCGGTCCGGCGACGGCGTGACGACCTCCACCACGCGCGCCTCGGCGTAGGCCCGCTTGGCCTTGCCCACCTCCGCCTTGACCGTGTCGCCCGGGAAGCCGCCCGCGACGAACACGACGTAGCCCTCCTTGCGCGCGACACCGTTGCCGCCGTGCGCGAGCGTGTCGATCGTCAGTTCGAGGATGTCCCCGCGCGAGGGTCGGCTGAAAGTGGGCGCAGACATGGATGTGTGAGGATGACAGGGTGTCCATCGACTCCCCTGATGAGCTGGCCGGTCTGCGCGCCGCGGGCCGCGTCGTGGCCGAGACCATCCGCGAGGTCGCCCGGCGCGTGCGCCCCGGGATCTCCACCGGCGAGCTGGACGAGGTCGCCGCGCAGGTCTTCGCCCGCTTCGGCGCCCGCAGCGGCCCGCAGCTCGACTACGACTTCCCCGGCACGATCTGCCTGTCCGTCGACGACGAGGCCGTGCACGGCATCCCCGGCCCGCGCCGCCTGCGCGAGGGCCAGCTGCTGAAGATCGACGTCACCGCCGAGCTCGACGGCTTCTACGCCGACGCCTGCCGCACCGTCCCGGTCGGCCGCGTGCGCCCGCGCGAGCAGCGGCTGATGGCGGCCTCGCAGTCCGCGCTCAAGCGCGGGCTGGAGGCGGCCGTCGCGGGCGTGAACGTCGGCGTCGTCGGCAAGGCCGTCAACGACGAGGTCCGCCGGCGCGGGTTCTCCGTGATCGAGGAGCTCGCGGGCCACGGCATCGGCCGCCGGATCCACGAGGAGCCGAACGTCCCGAACATCGACTGGGACGGCCCGACGCTGACCGACGGCCTCGTGATCACGATCGAGCCGATCATCGCCGCCGGCACGGGCGCCGTCTACCAGCACTCCGACGGCTGGACGATCAAGACCTACGACCGCAAGCCCGCCGCGCACTTCGAGCACACGCTGGTCGTGACCGAGTCCGCGCCGATCCTGGTGACGGCGTGACGGTCGTCCCGGGCCGGATCGGCCTCGGCTGCATGGGTATGACGTGGGCCTACGGCCAGGCCGAGCGCGACGAGGCCGAGTCGATCCGCGTCATCCACCGCGCCGCGGAGCTGGGCGTGACGCTGCTCGACACCGCCGACATGTACGGGCCGTACACCAACGAGGAGCTCGTCGGCCGCGCGATCGCCGGGCGCCGCGAGGACTACTTCGTCGCCACCAAGTGCGGGCTCGTGGTCGAGGACGCCGCGGAGTACGTGATCGGCAAGAACGGCCGCCCCGAGCACGTGCGCGCCTCCGTCGACGGGTCGCTCAAGCGGCTCGGGATCGACGTGATCGACCTCTACCAGCTGCACCGGGTCGACCCGGAGGTGCCGCTGGAGGAGACCTGGGGCGCGATGGCGTCGCTGGTGGAGGCCGGCAAGGTGCGGGCGCTGGGGATGTCCGAGGCGAGCGTGGACGAGCTCGAGCGCGCGCACGCGATTCACCCCGTCGCGTCGCTGCAGTCGGAGGCTTCGCTGTGGACGCGCGACGCCTTCGCCGACGTCGTGCCGTGGTGCGTCGAGCACGGGGCGGCGTTCCTGCCGTTCGCGCCGCTCGGCCGCGGGTTCCTCACGGGCGCGCTGGCGCCGCAGAAGTTCCCGTCCGGCGACTTCCGCAAGAACAACCCGCGCTTCCAGCCGGAGGCGATGGACGCCAACCAGGCGCTCGTCGAGCGGGTGCAGGCCGTGGCCGCCCGGCGCGAGGCCACGGCGGCGCAGGTCGCGCTGGCGTGGCTGCTCGCGCAGGGCTCCAACGTCGTGCCGATCCCCGGCACCAAGAAGGTCTCGCGGCTGGAGGAGAACGCCGCGGCGGCCTCGCTGCAGCTGTCGGCCGAGGACCTCGCGGAGCTCGACGCGCTCCCCGAGGCCGTCGGCAGCCGTTACTGATTGAGCTTGACGTCGACCGCGTTGAGCACGGTCTTGCGGTTGGCGTTGCGGCGTTCGTAGTCGCGCACGCGGCGCAGGTCGGCCGGCTCGAGCTCGGTGAGCTGGGACACGATCTGCGCCGCGGTCAGCTCGTCGTAGTCGGCGATCGGGAACGCGTCCTGGGTGAGCCCGACCGCACTGAGCTCGGCGGGTGCGGAGATCGCGCGGCGGACGATCTCCGCCATCAGCTCCGTCGCATCGTCGCGGGTCATGCGGCCGCGCCGGACCGCGTCGTCGAGCGTGTCCTGCAGGCGCTCGCGCGTGATGACCATGACGTCGACGGGATTCTTGAGCTGCGGGGACATCGGACTGGCGGGAGTTACCCCTCCCCCCTTTGCGGTGAAACGAGAAGCTCGAGCAGCGCCTTCTGCGCGTGGCGACGGTTCTCCGCCTGATCCCAGATGCGCTGGCGCTCACCGTAGAGCACGGACTCGGTGATCTCCTCGCCGGGATGGGCCGGCAGGCAGTGCAGCGCGAACGCCTCCGGCTTGGCGTGGCTCATGAGCTTGTCGGTGATGGCGTACGGCGCGAGCGCCTCGCGGCGGGCGGCGGCGGAGCTCTCGTCGTCGCTCATGCTCACCCACACGTCGGTGTAGACGGCGTCCGCGCCCTTGACGGCCTCCACCGGGTCGGTGAACAGCTCGGCCGGCGTGTCGGTGATCTGGTAGCCGTCGGGCGCCGCGATCCTCACTCGCACGCCCGCGAGCTCGCCGATGACCGCGAGCGAGCGGGCGACGTTGTTGCCGTCACCGACGTAGGCGATCGTCCGGCCTTCGATGTCGCCGAAGGCCTCCTTGAGCGTGAGCAGGTCCGCGAGCGCCTGGCACGGGTGGTGGCCCGGGCTGAGCATGTTCACCACCGGGACGGCCGCGTGCTCGGCGAGGCCGTTGAGCTCGTCCTCGTCGCCCGTGCGCAGGCCGATGATCGCGGCGTGGCGCGACAGGACGATCGCCGTGTCCTTGACCGACTCGCCGCGCGTGAGCTGCATCTCGTCCGGGCGCAGGATCATCGGGTGCCCGCCGAGCTCGAAGACGCCGGACTCGAAGGACGTGCGCGTGCGGGTCGACGGCTTGTTGAAGAGCAGCGCGACGGTACGGCCTTCCAGGGCCCGGCTGGACAGGGGAGCCTCCTTGAGCGCGGCCGCGCGATGCAGGAGCAGATCGAGCCGGTCCGCGTCCAACTCGGCGCCGGTGATGAAGTGTTGGGGTGCGGGCATTGAGCTGGAACCTCTACCACGGTCGCGCGGTGGATCCCGCCGGACGGTCGTTGCTGAATGAGTTTGCCGCGGCGCTGGACGGTTGGGACTGGGACGTCGCGTTGCTGCAGGAAGTACCGCCGTGGTGGCCGCCGCTGCTGGGACGCGCGAGCGGCGCCTGCGCCCGATGGGTGCTGACGTCGCGCAACTTCGGGTTGGGCGTGCGGCGGGCGGTCTCGGCGCGCAACCCCGACCTGCTGAAGGCCAACGGCGGGGGCTGCAACGCGATCCTCGTGCGGGGGCGGGTGCAGGAGCATCGTGTCGTCCGTCTGACGTGGTGGCCGGAGCGGCGCTGGGCGCACGGCGTGCGGGTCGGACCGTGGTGGGTGGTGAACCTGCACGCGTCCACGCACCGCGACGTGTGGGCCGCGCGGGACGTGGCGCGGGCGGCGCGCGCGTGGCCGGTCGAGGCGCCGCTGCTGTTCGGCGGGGACCTGAACCTCAAGCGCCCTGCGCTGCCCGGGCTCGTGCATCTCGGCGGCAACCACGTCGACCACTTCTTTGCCCGCGGTGCAGCCGGCTCGGGGTTCGAGGTGCTCGACCGCGGGTCGCTGTCGGACCACCCGCCGATCCGGGTCACCCTCTGAGGCCGAACCCCCGCAGCATCAGCATCGCCCGCTCCCCCGCCGTGCCGGGCTTGGGCAGCACGCCGAGGTCCATCGCGGCGGAGTAGACGTCGAAGAACGCGCGGATGCGGAAGAAGCGCCCGTCCTGCAGCTCCGCGTAGACGACCGCGTGGACCTCGAGCGCCTTCTTGGTCGGGTGGATGCGCCCGATCTCGCCCAGGTGCGTGCCGAGGATGCGGCACGGCGCGGCGGCGAACGTGCCGTCGGTCAGGCGGTTGCCGGTGCTGTTCACGCGCGCGTCCGGCAGCGCCTTCCACAGCTGGCGCGCATGCTTCGCGAGCCTGCGCGTCCCGATCAACGGCTCCTCCGTGAGCGGGTCCTCGTAGTGGACGTCCGGGTTGCAGATGGATTCGAACCCACGCGGATCGCGGCCGGACCAGGCGCGATCCCACGCGTCGAAGAGCTCGTCGACGTCCACGGCCGCCATGATGGCTGACCGCGATGCTGGGCGTGCTGCGTGAGCGGGAGTTCCGCCTGCTGTGGTTGGGGCAGAGCGCGTCGACCGTCGGCGACCGGCTCGTGTTCGTCGCGCTCGCGCTGTTCGTGACCGAGCTCGGGACGCCGACCGACGTCGGCTACGTACTGGCCGCCTACACGGTCTCGCTGGTGCTGTGCCTGACGTTCGGCGGCGTCTGGGCCGACCGGCTGCCCCGGCACCGGCTCATGCTCGTGACGGACCTGATCCGCGGCGGCGTGCACGCGCTGCTCGCGGTCCTGATCTTCACCGGCGTCGTCGAGGTCTGGATGATCGTCGTGATCGAGATCGTGTTCGGCGCCGCCGAGGCGTTCTTCCGGCCCGCCATGACGGGGTTGGTGCCCCAGACGGTCAGCGAGGAACGCGTCCAGGAGGCGAACTCGGCGATCGCGGTCGTCAACACCGTCGCCGAGTTCGCCGGGCCGGCGCTGGCGACGCTGCTCGTGCTCGGCGTCGGCGCGGGGTGGGCGTTCGCGCTGGACGCGGCGACGTTCGTGGTCTCCGCGTGGTTTCTGGCCCGCATCCGGCCGCGGGCGCGCGGCGAGATCGCGGCGCCGTCGGGCTCGGTGGTGCGCGACCTGCGCGAGGGCTGGGACGAGTTCCGTGCCCACGCGTGGGTCTGGGGCGTCGTCGCCATCTTCAGGCCTGCCGGTCCTCGTGCTCGTGGCGTGGTTCTTCGTGGCGGGCGTCGGCCTGGCGCTGTTCGACGTCTGGTGGCACACCGCGCTCCAGCAGCGCATCCCGGCGCACGCGCTCTCGCGGGTCAGCTCCTACGACTGGATGGGCTCGCTGGCGCTGCTCCCGCTCGGCTACCTGCTCGCGGGGCCGCTCGGCGAGGCGGTCGGCAACACGCAGGTGCTGATCGCCGGCGGCGCCGCGGGCTTCGTGTTGGTGCTGCTCGGGCTGACGATCCCGGACGTCTGGCGCCTCCGCGCGCTCGACGCTAGCGTTGCAAGCAGTGGCATCGGTCAGCGTCCGTGATCACGACGACGACGTCCGGCAGCGGTTGCGGGTCCGCGCCGCGCGCAACGGCCGCTCGATGGAGGCCGAGATCCGCGCGATCCTCACCGACGCCGTGAGCGAGCCGCCGTCGGCGGACCTGTTCTCGACGCTGCTGGACCGCTTCAGCGCCGCCGGCGGCGTCGACCTACCCGCCGCCGCGCGCACGGAGCCCGCGCGGGCCGCCGACTTCTCCGCGTGATCGTCCTCGACACGAACGTCGTGTCGGAGCTGATGCGCCCGGCGCCGGCGCCCCAGGTGGTCGCGTGGCTGCGCGGTCGAGCTGAGCCGCTGGCGACGACCGCGGTCACGGTCGCCGAGCTCCGGTACGGGCTGGAGCGGCTTGCCTTCGGGACGGCGCGCGACGCAGCTGCAACGGCTCGCCGACGAGACCCTCGGCGCGTTCGCCGAGCAGATCCTGCCCTTCGACGCGGCCGCCGCCGCTCGCTACGGACCGCTCGTCGGCGAGCGCGAGCGTGCGGGCCGGCTGATCGCCGCCCTCGACGCGCAGATCGCGGCGATCTGCGTCGCCCACCGAGCCACGCTCGCGACCCGCAACCCCCTCGCGGGCTTCGCGGACGTGGGCGTCGAGCTCGTGGACCCGTCCGTCCGATTGCCCGATTGACTGCCCTCCGGGGTCGCGATCACAGACCTTTGGTGCTTGCGCGGGCCTCCGCGGGCGGGCTAGGGTCGCCAGCAGATGAAGCTTCGTGTGGCGACGCTCGCGGTGGCCGCGAGCCTGGTCGTGGCCTCTCCCGCCGCGGCTGACACCTTCACCGTCACGGGCTTCGGTGACGGCAGCGGTTCCTGCGCACCGAACGGCCCGACCGGCATCTGGGCCTGCACGACGCTGCGCGCGGCGGTCGACCAGGCGAGCGCGATCACCGGCGAGGACACGATCTCGCTCGGCGCGGGCGAGTACAGCGTCAATGCCGGCGACCTGGAGTTGGCCGGCAGCATCCAGATCGCCGGCGCCGGCCCACGTCAGACCACCGTGCGGTCGGTCGACAGCCCCCAGCCGGTCTTCACCGCCGGAGGCGGCGCCGACGTCACGCTCGCGCTGATGACCATCCGCGGCGGCACGAACGGCATCTCGATCGTCGGCGGCGCCGAAGTCGGCATGACCTTCACCCGGGTCACCGCCGCGACGGGCACCGCCGGGATCCTCAACGCGGGCACCGTGGTCGTCACGAACAGCTTGATCGACGGCAACAACGGCGCGGGCATCCGCAACGCCGGCATCGACGGACAGCCGGCGGACGTCACCGTGGGTAACTCGACGGTCGCCCTCAACTCCGGCGCCGGGATTGCGTCGGTCGGCACGAGCGAGAACAACGTCAGCCTGCTGCACGCCACGGTGGCCCGCAACGCCGCGGCCGGCCTGAGCTTCAGCAGCCCACAGGACGCGCTCGCCAGCGGCTCGATCATCGCGTTCAATGGCGGCGGCACCAACTGCGCGGGCGGCCCGCTGACCGGCGAGCACAACGTCGAGGACACCACCAGCTGCGCGCTCGCTCCGGGGCAGAACCAGTCCGTCACCGACCCCAGGCTGGCCGCGACGACCAGCGACCAAGGCGGCTACACCGACGTCCTCGCCATCGCCGCCGGCAGCCCGGCGATCGACTACGTCAACCCGTGCGTGATCCAGATCGACCAGCGCCCGTTCACGCGCGTTCCGTCGCTCAGCGGCCCATGCGACGCCGGCGCCTACGAGCTGTCCGGCACCGATCCCGGCTTCCCGCAGGACCCGCCCCCGGACCCGACGCCGACGCCCACGCCTCCGCCTCAACCGCCCACGCCCACGCCGGCGCCGGGCCCCGAGCCGACGCCCGCACCGAACCAGACTGCGGTGGTGCGCGAGGTGCGCGGCACGGTGAAGGTGCAGCTGCCGGGAACGAAGACGTTCGTGGACGTGGACGCCGCGCGCGGTATCCCGATGGGCTCGACGATCGACACGCGCAAGGGCGCGGTCGAGCTCACGTCGGTGCCGAGGGCGGGCGCGCCGCCCGAGAAGGCGACGTTCTACGACGGCCTGTTCAAGGTGACCCAGCGCGCCGGAATCACGGACCTGGCGCTGGTCGAGGAGCTCGACTGCGGCAAGGGCAAGCGCGCGTCGGCGAGCCAGAAGGGCAAGAAGCCGAAGTCGCGCAAGCTGTGGGGGGACGGCAAGGGGGCGTTCCGGACGAGCGGGCGCTACAGCGCGGCGACCGTGCGCGGCACGAAGTGGCTGGTGCAGGACACGTGCACGACGACCACGGTGCGCGTGACGCAGGGCAGCGTGCTCGTGCAGGACAAGGTCAAGAAGAAGCGGATCGTGCTGCGGGCGCCCAAGACCTACGTGGCCAGGGCGAAGAAGTAGGTGCGGCGGCTGGCGATCGCGGCGTTCGGCGCGCTGGCCTTCAGCGCTGCGCCGGCGCACGCCGCGACGTTCCAGGTCACGACGCCGCAGGACCTGCAGACGCCGTGCACGCCGTCCGAGTGCTCGTTGCGCGCGGCGGTGTCCGCGGCGTTGGCCAACGGGGCCGGCGAGGACGACGTGGTCAACGTGCCGGCGGGTGAGTACGCGGTCAGCGGAGGGCTCAACCTGAACGGCACCCCGGCCGTGCGGATCACGATCGCCGGCGCCGGGGCGAACGCCACGATCATCCGGCCGACGGGTGCGACGCGCGTACTCACCGTGGGAGCCGGTGCCTCGATCGCCGTCCAGGACGTCACGCTGCGCGACGGAGTCGCGAGCGACACCGGCGGCGGCAACGTGCGCGTCGAGAACACCGGCTCGCTGCGGCTCCTGCGCACCCGGGTGACGAACGGCAGCGCGCCCCAGGGCGGCGGCATCCTCGCGGGCGGCAACCAGCTCAGCATTGTCGCGAGTCTCATCGACGGCAATCGGACGGTCGGCACGGGGCAGGCGAATGGCGGCGGCATCTACGCCTCCGGCAACACGACCACGCTCCAGCTGTCCGTCCAGGACTCCACGATCACCGACAACGAGGCCGTCAACGGCGGCGGGCTGTACGTGACGAGCAACGTCGCGACGGCGCTGCGGGGCGTGACGCTCGCGCGCAACCGGGCGAGGGCGTTCGGCAACGCGGGCGGCATCTTCGCCAACGGCAGCGGCGGCGTCCGCTTCGAAGGCTCGATCATCGCCGGCAACACCATGCCGGCGGCCAGCACCGCCACGCCGGTGCCGTCGAACTGCGGCATCTCGCCGCCACCGGTCGACGAGGGCGGGAACCTGGACAGCGGCACGAACTGCGGCGTCGCGGGCCACACGAACACCGACCCGAAGCTCGCCGCCGCGCTGGACACCAGCGCGCCGCCCGTCCTGGCGATCGCGGCCGACAGCCCGGCGCGCGACATCGCACCGTGCGGTACGCGGACGTTCGACCAGCGCGGCGTGCTGCGTCCGCAGGGCCTCGCCTGCGACGCGGGCGCGTACGAGTACGCCGAGCCGGTGGTCGAGCCGCCGCCGGACCCGACGCCCACAGCCACGCCGCCGCCCGGCCCCACCGCCACGCCCACCCCCACGGTCACGCCGGTTCCGACGCCGGTCGTCAACCGCACGATCGTCGTCGGCCCCACCCGCGGCACGGTCAAGGTCAAGCTGCCTGGCGCGAATCGCTACCTCGACCTCGACGCGACCCGCGGCATCCCGGTCGGCTCGACCGTGGACACGCGCAAGGGCCGCGTCACGCTCACCTCGATCCCCAGGCCGGGCGCGCCGCCCGAGACCGCCGTCTTCTACGACGGCCTGTTCCGCGTCACCCAGTCGCGCGGGATCACGAACCTGACGCTCACGGAACCGCTCGCCCGCTGCCCGCGCAACGCCCGCGCGAGCGCCGCCGCCGCCAAGGCGAAGAAGCGTCGCCTGTGGGGTGACGGCAAGGGCGCGTTCCGCACGTCCGGCAAGTACAGCGCCGCCACCGTCCGCGGCACCAAGTGGCTGGTCGAGGACTCCTGCGCCGGGACCCTCACGCGTGTGACCCAGGGCAGCGTGCGCGTCCGCGACAATGTCCGCAAGCGGACAATCGTCGTCCGGCCCGGGAAACCCTACACGGCGCGACCTAGACCCTAGGTCAGGCGGAACCGGTCCTGCCCGGCTAGCCTCGGCGCCAACGTGATGCGCCGGACATGGATGCTCCTGGCCATGGTCGCGGCGCTGGTCTGCGCCCCCGCGGCCCAGGCTGCCGAGTTCGAGGTCAACTCGACCGGGGATGGCGCGGACGCGTCCTGCCCGACCACCTGCACGCTGCGCGCGGCGATCGCCGCGGCGGACGCCGCCCCGAACCCGGACCCGGAGATCCCGGACACGATCACGGTTCCCACGGGGACCTACCAGCTGACGCAGGGCGCGCTGCGGCTGACGACCCCGGTGGCCGTGACCGGCGCGGGCGCCGCCGCGACCCAGATCGTCGCCCGCGCGTCCGGCGGCGCGCGCGTGGTCGAAGTCGTGAGCACGAGCGCCACGCTCACCGGCATCGCGCTCCAGGGCGGGACCGCGCTCGGCCCGAACGGGCCGCACGGCGGCGCGCTGATGGCGCAGTCGAGCACGGTCGTCCTCAACCGCGTCCACGTCTCCGGCGGCTCCGCCCTGAGCGGCGGCGGGATCGCGAACCGCAACGGCACGATGACGATCCAGCACTCGTCGATCGAGGGCAACCGGGCCTCGCAGGGCGGCGGCGACGGTGGCGGCATCATCAACTTCGGCGGCGACGGCGGTGCGCCGGCCCACCTGCTGGTGCGCGAGTCGACGATCGCGTTCAACACCGCGCGGCTCGCCGGCGGCCTGATCAGCTACCCGAACCCGGCGGACTCGGTGACGCTCGAGGGCGTCACGATCGCGCGCAACCAGGGCGGCGACCGCGGCACGGGCGGAGTGCGGATCGACACGCCCTGGCAGGCCAAGTTCACCGTGATCGCGGACAACGTGGCCCAGGGGCTCCCCTCCGGCTGCACCGGCGTTCCGGCGATCTCGCAGGGTTGGAACGTCGAGAGCGGCAACGAGTGCGGTTTCGCGCAGGAGGTCGACCACCGCTACGCGGACGCCAAGCTCGCCGGCGCGCTCGACCTGTGGGGCGGCACGACCCCGAGCCTGCGCCCGGCGAGCGACAGCCCGGCGGTCGACATCGCGATGCCGGGCAGCGACTGCGCGCCGACCGACCAGCGCGGCTTCCAGCGCCCGCAGGGGCTCATCTGCGACGCGGGCGCGTTCGAGCTCGACTACTGGGCGCGGGTCACCGCCGGCCCGCGCGGCGCCATCACCGAAGCGCGGCCCGAGTTCGAGTTCCGCTCCGCGCGCGGCGCGACGAGCTTCGAATGCCGCTTCGAGGCGGCGGCCGACTGGGCGCCTTGCAGCTCGCCACACCGACCGGCGACCGCCCTGCGCGACGGCGACTACGCCTTCAGCGTGCGAGCCGTCGGCCAGACCGAGACCGCCGAGCGCGCGTTCACCGTCGACAGCGTGGCGCCCGTCGTGACGATCACCTCCGGCCCGGCGGCGACCAACGCCCAGGAGGCCGAGTTCGCGTTCACGGCATCCGAGCCGGTGGCGGAGTACCACTGCCGCGTGCTCACGCCCGACAACGGCGACCTTCCGTTCCTGCCCTGCACCTCGCCCTACCGGGTCGACGGCCTCGCGACCGGCCGGCACGAGTTCCAGGTCCAGGCCACCGACGCGGCCGGCAGCGACAGCGAGACGGCCACGCGTGAGTTCGTCGTCGACCGCACCCCGCCCGCGATGCCCGTGATCCTGCAGCCCGCGAACGAGAGCTACACGAGCGCCACCTCGCTCCAGCTCTCGGGCACCGCCGAGCCGGGCGTGACGCTCCCCATCTCGCTCGGCCCCGAACTGCTCGCCACCGCCGAGGCCGACGCCCAGGGCGCGTGGACGGCGACCGTGGACATCCCGGAGGGCGACCTCGTCCTGCAAGTACCGGCCGTGGACGCGGCGGGCAACCGCTCGGACCCCAACTATCTGGTCGTGCACGCCGACCGCACCGCGCCGGAGACGCGGATCGACACGGCGCCGACCGACCCGACCAACGACGCGAACCCGTTGTTCACCTACAGCACCCTCGAGCCGGGTTCCACGTTCACGTGCTGGCTGACCGGGCCAGGCGTCACCGAGACCGAGCACCCGTGCTCCGCCGACGGTCACCCGTACAACGGCTTGCAGAACGGCAGGTACACGTTCCACGTGCGTGCGCGCGACCGCGCCGGCAACGTCGATCAGAGCGCGGAGAGCCACACCTTCACCATCAACGCGGATCTGCCGGCCGTGCCGGTGGTCACGACGCCGCAGGGGCAGGTCAGCTACTCGAACGGCACCGTGACGTTCCGTGGCACCGGCGCCAACGGCACGACCGTCTACGCGGCGACGAGCACCAACGTCTTCGGCGGCACCGCGGTCATCGACGGCGAGTGGCACATCGAGTTCGAGGCCGATCCCGGCGACTACGCCTTCTCGATCTACGCGACCAACGCGGCCGGGCAGTCCGCGGGCGTCGCCCGCAGGATCATCGTCGACAAGACCCCGCCGACCGTGGCGCTGGCCGCCCCGCCGCGGTACACGGGCTCGAGCGGCATCCTGTTCGCGCCCGCCTCGCCGGACCCCGAGGCGCGGCTCGAGTGCACGCTCAACGGCAACACCGCGTCCTGCACGGACACGTACGACCTGATCGTCGGGCAGACGTACACCTGGGCGCTGCGCGCCGTCGACCGAGCGGGCAACTCGTCGGCGCCGGTCGGGCGCACGTTCATCTACCGCGGCCCGTTCCAGACGACCGTCAAGTGGGACACCCCGGCGAGCGACAACACGCCGGCGTTCACGCTGACCGGCGGCACGCAGTACACGTGCTGGATCGACGACGTCGCCGTCCCCTGCGGGCCCGCGTTCACGGCGCCCGCGCTGAGCGACGGCAACCATACGCTGCGGGTGCGCGGCGCTGACGCCTCCGGCATCGAGGAGGAGGAAGAGCGGACGTTCGCGTTCGACATCGACACGGTCGATCCCGCGCCGCCGACGATCGACTCGCCCCCGAGCGGCACTGAGGTCACCACGCCGGAGATCACCCTCGAGGGCACGACCGAGCGGCTCAGCGAGGTCGAGATCTTCGACGGCACGACGCTCGTCGGACGCGCACGGATCGTCAATGAGGGCAGCGGCGAGTGGTTCCTCGACGTCTCGCTCACCCCGGGGGCGCACACCTTCACGGCCGTGACCGTCGACGACGCCGGTAACCGCTCCGCCCCGTCGGCGCCCGTGACCGTCACCTATCGGGCGGCCGCGACCACGATCGTGTCCGGCCCCCCGGCGGTCACGCGCGAGACGACCGCGGCCTTCACCTTCGCCTCCGAGTTCCCGAACCCGCGGTTCACCTGCGCGCTCGATGGCGACCCCGAGTTCACCGACTGCCCGGCGGCGTACGAGAACCTGGCTGAGGGCCCGCACGAGCTGAAGGTCGTCGCCGTCGACCCGGACGGCAGGCGCGGCGCGGTGGCGACGCACGTCTGGCGCGTGGACCGTACGCCGCCGGCCGCGACCGCGGTCACCGCGGGCGAGCCGGGCGTGTTCACGTTCGCCGCCGACGAGCCGGGCGTCACTTACGCCTGCAGCCTCGACGACGGCGCGTTCGAGCCGTGCGCCTCGCCGCAGACGTACGCGGGCCTCGCTCCCGGCGCGCACACGTTCAGGCTGCGCACGGTCGACGCGGCCGGGAACGCGACGGACTCCCCCGCCACGACGTTCGCGGTCGCGGCCGTCGCGGCGCAGACGCAGACGCCGACGCCGACGCCCGCGCCGAGCGCCGCGCCCGTCACGCCGACGGCGACGCCGACCCCGCAGCCCGAGGCGGGC
This sequence comes from Solirubrobacter deserti, assembly GCF_003344625.1. Classification (GTDB taxonomy): domain Bacteria; phylum Actinomycetota; class Thermoleophilia; order Solirubrobacterales; family Solirubrobacteraceae; genus Solirubrobacter; species Solirubrobacter deserti. The sequence continues at coordinate 150,618 of NZ_QPKJ02000003.1, forward strand.
GAGACGGTCGTGTCGCGGCCCGTCTCCGGCCGGATCCTCGTCAAGCTGCCGGGGTTCCCGTCGTTCGTGGAGCTGCGGTCGATCGACGACATCCCGCTCGGGTCGGAGATCGACGCGCGCAACGGCCGCGTGCAGCTGCGCTTCGAGAGCGAGCCGGGCAAGGTTCAGATCGCCCTGTTCTACGGCGGCATCTTCCAGGTCACGCAGCGCGGCAAGGTGCTCGACCTCAAGCTCACCGAGGAGCTCGCGCCGTGCCCGAAGAAGAAGGGCAGGGCGTCCGCGGCCCAGAAGAAGGCCTCCAAGCGCAAGCTGTGGGGTGACGGCAAGGGCGCGTTCCGCACGTCCGGCAAGTACAGCGCCGCGACCGTGCGTGGCACCAAGTGGCTCGTGGAGGATTCCTGCGCGGGCACGCTCACGCGGGTGACGAGCGGCGTGGTCGCCGTGCGCGACCGCAAGAAGACGGTGCTCGTCCGCGCCGGCCGCAAGTATCTGGCCAAAGCGCGCTAAGACCTGCCCGAACGGCCTTGTCCGGCGCCTGACAATGCGGTTAGGGTCGGCAGGTGGGCTGGCGTGCAGCGTTCATCACCTCGATCGCGACGCTGCTGTGCGCGGCTCCGGCACAGGCGGCCACGTACACCGTCACGGGCACGGGTGACCCGGGCGGAGCGTGCTCGGGCACGACCTGCACGACGCTGCGGGCCGCGATCGAGGCCGCGGAGCGGGCACCCGGGGCGGACACGATCGAGCTGCCGGCGGGAACCATCACCATCGCCGCCGACTACACGGTCGGCACGCAGCTCACGATCACGGGCGCCAGCGCGCGGACGACGGTCATCGACGGCGGCGACAAGCACCGGCCGTTCCGGGTGGGTGCGAACGGGCAGCTGGCGCTCAGCAACGTCTGGCTGCGCAACGGGCTGTCCGGCGGCGGCGACGTCACCGACGGCGGCGCGCTCTACGTCAACCAGGGCTTCGTCACGCTGCAGGACGTACGGATCTCCAGCAGCACCGCCAGCCGCGGCGGCGGCATCGCGAACAATCTCGGGCGTGTGGTCGGCGACAACGTGCTGATCGACAACAACGCGTCGACCGGGCTCGGCGGCGCCGGCATCCACAACGTCGGCGGGTCCGAGCTCGCCAACCAGGACGGCTGGATCGCGCTCACGGACACGACGATCTTCAACAACACGGCCAGCTCGGCGAGCGGGGTCGGCGGCCTGCTGTCGACGGGCAGTGGCGCGCTCGTCACGCTCACCCGCTCGACGATCGCCGACAACGACGGCGGCAGCCGCAGCGTCGGCGGCATCGTGCCCAGCGGCGCCACGGGCGCGACGGGCAGCATCATCGCCCGCAACCTCGCCGACGGCACCACCGTCAACTGCTCGGCGCCGCTCACCGACGGCAACTTCAACGTCGAGGACGACACGGACTGCGGCCTGGCGCCCGGCAAGCTCACTCCCGGCCTCGCGAACGCGCTCAGCAACCAGGGCGGCCAGATCGACGTGCTCCCGATCACCACCGCCGGCGCCGCCTTCAACCGCATGCCGCTCGGCGACACGCCGTGCGAGGGGACCGACCAGCGCGGCCTCTCCCGGCCGCAGGGCACGGCGTGCGACGCGGGCGCGTTCGAAGTCGACCAGGCCGCGACGGTCACGATCACCGGCGGCCCGAGCGGGACCGTCACGGCGACCAACGTCCAGTTCGACTTCCGCGCCAACGAGCCCGGCGTGACGGTGCAGTGCGACCTCACCGGGCCGGGCCAGACCGCGAGCTGGGAGACGTGTTACAAGGAGAACGCGCAGCCGTACGCGAGCCTCGCCGACGGGCCGTACACATTCTCGGTGCGCGCCGTCAGCGCGGCGTTCCCGAACCCACCGGTGGCGATGCGGACGTTCGTCGTCAACGCCGCGGGCGCGCCGACCACGACGCTCACCGGCGGGCCTGACGGCCCGACCAACGACGCCACGCCGACGTTCACGTTCAGCTCGAACGAGGCCGGGTCGACGTTCGAGTGCGCCGTCGACTCCGACGCGTTCGCCACGTGCACGAGCCCGCACACGACCGCGCCGCTCGCCGAGGGCGGGCGGACGTTCCGCGTCCGTGCGCGCGACGCCGCGGGCGTCGTGGGCAACACGGTGACGCGGGCGTTCAGCGTCGACCGGACGGCGCCGGACACGACGATCGGCTCCGGGCCGTCGGGACCTGTGGCCTCCACCAGCGCGGCGTTCACCTACACGAGCGAGCCGGGCGCGACGTTCCAGTGCTCGCTGGACGGCGCGGCGTTCGGCGCCTGCCCGGTCAACTACACCGGGCTCGCGCAGGGGCCGCACACGTTCCAGGTCCGCGCGCACGACGCCGCCGGGAACTTCGACGCATCGCCGGCCACGCGCGCCTGGACGGTCGACACGGTCAGGCCGAGCCCGCCGGCCGTCGCCTATCCGGCGCAGAACCAGTGGGTGCGGACAAGGTCGGTGACCGTGTCCGGCACCGCGGAGGCGGGGGCCTCGATCGAGATCCGGGAGGGGCAGTTCTTCCGCGGCACGGCCACGGTCACCGGGGCCGGGACGTGGTCGATCCCGCTCGCGGTCGTCACCGACGACACCCACGTCTACTCGGTGACGGCCCGCGACGGCGCCGGGAATACCAGCGACCCGACCGTCCGCACGTTCCGCGTGGACACGGTCGCGCCGGCCGCGCCCACCATGGCCGAGGCCGTGGTGAACGGGGCGACGGTCACGCTGTCCGGCCGCTCCGAGGCCGGCGCGACGGTGGAGCTCTTCGACGGCGCCACCGCGCTCGCGACGACGACCGCCGACGCGAACGCGGCCTGGACCCACACGCTCACCGGCGTCGCGAACGGGACCCACAGCTACACCGCGCGGGCGCGCGACGCGGCCGGAAACGAGAGTGGCGGGTCCACCCCGCCGCGGATCGCGACCGTCAACACCGGCTCGCCGCCGGAGCTCGAGCTGACGGGCCCGAGCGGCGCGACCGACGCGAACCCGGTGTTCGCGTTCACCGCGTCCGAGCCCACGACCGAATGCCGGCTCGACGGGCCGGACGGACCGGGCGCGTACGCGGCCTGCGTCTCGCCCAAGACCTTCAACGCGCTCGCGCCCGGCGGGTACGTGTTCTTCGTGCGGGTGACCGACGCCGCCGGGAACCGCTCCGAGAGCCGGCGTGAGTTCACCGTCGCGCAGCCGCAGGCCGGCCCGGGCCCAGGGCCAGGCACACCCACGCCGACCCCCGCGCCGGCGCCGACGCCCGTCCCGAACCAGACGATCGTCGTCGCGCCGGCGCAGGGCACCGTGCTCGTCAAGCCGCGCGGCGCGCTGAGCTTCGCGCCGCTGGACGTCACCACGGGCATCCCGAACGGCTCTGAGGTCGACGTCCGCGCCGGCCGCGTCACGCTCACCTCGATCCCGCGACCCGGCGCGCCGGCGGAGACCGCGGACTTCTACGGCGGCATCTTCATCGTCACCCAGAAGGGCGGGATCACCGAGCTCAAGCTCAGCGAACGCCTCACCGGCTGCCCGCGGGGCCAGCAGGCGCGCCTCGCGCAGAGCAAGCCCAAGAAGCGCCGCCTCTGGGGCGACGGCAAGGGCGCGTTCCGCACGTCCGGCAAGTACAGCGCCGCGACCGTGCGCGGCACGCGCTGGCTCGTCGAGGACACGTGCACCACCACGTTCACGCGCGTGGCGGTCGGCAGCGTCGAGGTGCGGGACTTGGTCAAGAAGACCCGCACGGTGCTGCGCAAGGGCAAGACCTACACGGCGCGCGCCAAGAGGCGCTGAACCACGTCCTCGGGCTCGGACACCCGCTCGATCGTCCAGCCGGCATCGCGCAGGAGCCGGTCGCGGCGCGCGTCGTCGCGGCGGATCGGGGCGCGGGAGTGCCCGGGGCCGTCCAGCTCGATGACGAGCTTGCGGGCCGGCCAGTGGAAGTCGACTTCCTCGCCGAGGAGCCTCGTGTTGACGAGGGGCTCGGGGAGGCCCGCGGCTTTGAGGAGGGTGATGGCCTTGACCTCTTCCCGGCTCCTGGTACCGGCCGAGCCGGATTCGTAGAGCTCGATCGCTTCGCGCGCCGTCCTGATCTTCCGGCCGAGGTTGCGCTCGATCGCGTCTTGGGTGGCGAGGAGGGAGTAGAGGCCTTTGAACGCGGCCTCGCGGATGACGGCGGTGATCTCGTGCGGGACGGTGACGACGTCGGTCAGGTCGACGATGAGGCGGGCGACGGTGGTGACGGGGATGCCTCGGCGGTCGGTGCGGTCCCTCGGATCGATCGTTGCCCGGTGGAACTTCGTGCCCGGCGGTGACTGACGCTTGCTCGGGACAAGGGCATCGATGAGGGGGGCGCGGCGGCGTGTGAGGTCTAGGAGCTCCGCGCCGGCCCAGTGGCTGATCAGCGTGTCCGGGCCACCGAGGAGGGCCACGGCCATCAGCTCGGCGTCGCGGGAAAGCGGGCCGACGGAGTAGACCGCGCGGTACACGCGGCGCAACCGCCCGGCCCGAGCGCGCTTCGTCAGCGCCGCGGTGTCCAGTCCGATGCGAGCGAGTTGCGCGGTCGTGATCAGACCGTGCTGGCGCTCGGCGAGGGCCGCGATCGCCTGATCCACGGTGGGTGCGGTCGGAAAACTGCCTGTGAGGAAGCTTCGCGACCGCACCCGGTGATGTTCTCGCGGACCGCTGTTACGGATCTACGCGCGGGTGCACCAAATGTGTGTCAATACTCCGGCAGGCCCTCTTCGGGCGTGGAGGCCTGCGCGTACAGGCGGCGCGGGATTCGGCCCGCGCGGTAGGCGAGGCGGCCCGCCTCGACGCCGAGGCGGATCGCCTGGGCCATGGTGGCCGGGTCCTCGGCGCGGGAGATCGCGGTGGCGCACAACACCGCGTCGAAGCCCAGCTCCATCGCCAGGGCGGCGTCCGAGGCCGTGCCGATCCCCGCGTCCAGGATCACCGGGACCCCCGCACGCTCGCGGATGAGGCGCAGGTTGTACGTGTTCAAGAGCCCTTGGCCCGAACCGATCGGCGAGCCGAGCGGCATGACCGCGGCGCAGCCCACGTCCTCCAGCCGGCGCGCGAGAATCGGGTCGTCGTTGGTGTACGGCAACACGATGAAGCCGTCGTCGACCAGCTCCTCGGCGGCCTCGAGCAGCGCCGGCGCGTCAGGGAGCAGCGTGCGCTCGTCGCCGATGACCTCGAGCTTGACCCAGTTGGTCTCGAACGCCTCGCGGGCCAGCTTGGCCGTCAGGACGGCGTCACGCGCGGTGAAGCAGCCGGCGGTGTTGGGGAGCAACTGCACGCCGGCCGCATCCAGCACGTCGACGATCGAGCCGTGCTGAGCGGGGTCGATGCGCCGCAGGGCGACCGTCACGAGCTCGGAGCCGCTCACCTCCAGCGCACCGGCCAGGGCGTCCAGCGAGCGGAACCCGCCCGTGCCGAGCAGCAGGCGCGAGCTCAGCGTCTTGCCCGCGATCGTCAGAAAATCGGTACCGGTAACGGCCATCTCAGCCTCCCTGGATCGCGCGCAGGATCTCCACCCGCGCCCCTTCGTGCAATGTGGTCTTGCCCCACTGGCCGCGCGGGACGACCTCGGCGTCGACGGCCACCGCGACCCCGCGCCCGGCGCCGGGCAGGTCCAAGGCCTCCAGCGCGTTCGCCACCGTCGCGCCCTCGTCCAGCGTCGCCGGCTCTCCGTTCAACACGACGTTCATGCGGCGACTCCGGCGAAGCGTTGGGGGTTGGCGGGCGCCGCCCAGTCCGGCAGCGCCTCGTCGTTCAGGACAGACGCGACGAGATCCGCCGTGACCGGCGCGAGCAGGATCCCGTTGCGGAAGTGCCCCGTCGCCCACACGAGCCCGTCCAGCGCGCCCGGGCCGATCGCCGGCACGTTGTCGGGCGTCGCGGGCCGCAGCCCGGCGAGCAGCTCCTCGATCTCGAGCTCGAACACGCCCGGGACCACCTCACTCATGTCCCGCAGCAGCTCGTACACGCCGCCCGCCGTCGGCATCCGGTCCCAACCGCGCTCCTCCATGGTCGCGCCGAGCACGTAGCGCCCGTCGCCGCGCGGGACGAAGTACGCCTGCTCGCCGCGGATCGTGCGCTCTACGAGCCCCGGCCCGCGCGGATCACGCAGCCGCAGGACCTGACCCTTGACCGGCCGCACCGGCACGCGTGCGCTCTCCGGCAGGTCCAGCCGCGCGACGTCCACCCCCGCGGCGACCACGACCTGCTCGGCCGCGACCACACCGTCGGCGGTCAGCACGCCCGTCACGCGCTCCCCCGCCACCCGCAGCCCCGTCACCCGCGCCCGGCGCACGTCCACGACCCGCGCGAGCGCCGCGACCAGCTTGCGCGGATCGATCGAATGATCGGACTCGATCTCCAGCGCGAGCCGGACGGTCGGCGCCAAGGCGGGCTCCAACCGGCGCGCCTGAGACGGCCGCAGCCGCGAGACCGGCAAGTCCAGCCCACGCCGGAACTCGGCCAGCCGGTCCAAGGCCGCCGCCTCGTCGCTGTCGCGCGCGACCACCAGCGTCCCCACGGACCGCAGCCCCGGGTCCTCCAGCCCCGCGCAGAACGCCGGGTACCGGCGCGCGCTCTCGAGCCCCAGCTGCAGCAGATCGCCCTCGCCGAACTCGGCCTCCGACACCGGCGCGAGCATCCCCGCCGCGACGTGCCACGCGCCCGGCTCGCCCGCGTCGAGCACGACCACCCGCGCGCCGCGCTCCTGCGCCCGCCACGCACACGCGAGCCCGATCGGACCGCCACCCACGACGGCGACGTCGAAGCTCTCTGACTGCACTGCCACTACGTCCTTGCCTCCCTACGCCGGCACGACCCGGATCAGGTTCGACGGTCGGCGCCCCGCTGGCGCCCTCTCAGCCCGTCTGCGGGCTCCCGTGCATGAGCCGTTCATGGTATCCCCTGGTGGGTGACTCCACGCGAGCGTCTGTCCACCGCGCGCCTGTACCTCGTCTGCCCCGCGCGCCCCCGCGACTGGATCGCGGCCGCCGTCCGCGGCGGCGCCGACCTGATCCAGCTGCGCGACAAGACGCTGGACGACGAGCAGCTCATCGAGGCCGCGCGCGCGTTCACCGGCCACGACGCGCTGTTCATCCTCAACGACCGCCCCGACCTGGTGGAAGCGACCCGTGCCGACGGCGTCCACGTCGGCCAGGACGACATGACGCCCGCCGAGGCCCGCGCGCTGATCGGCCCCGACCGCGTCGTCGGCCGCTCCACGCACGCGCCCGCGCAGGCGCAGGCCGCCGACGCGGACCCGGAAGTCGACTACCTCGCCGTCGGCCCCGTCCACACCACGCCGACCAAGCCGGGCCGCCCCGCGGCGGGCCTGCACTACGTGGCGCACGCCGCGAGCGCGGTCAACAAGCCCTGGTTCGCGATCGGCGGGCTGGACGCCGGCAACGTGCACGAGGTGGTCGAGCGCGGCGCGACGCGGATCGTCGTCGTGCGCGCGATCACCGAGGCCGAGGACCCGGAGGCCGCCGCGCGGGAGCTGCGGGCCGCGCTGGAGGAGCCCGCACGTGCCGGGCACTGAGCGGCCGCACGAGGAGGAGCCGGCGCACGAAGACGCGCCGGCGGCCGCGCCGCGCGAAGAGGCCGCGAGGCTGGAGGCGGCGCGCGAGGCCGCGCGCCGCGACTTCGCGCGCGAGCAGGCCGAAGCCGACCGCGCGCCGTCGGGCATGCAGCGCGGCTACGCGCGCGGCCGCGCCCGCGACGAGGCGATCCGCGCGCAGCTCACGCCGCTCGGCCCGGACGAGCGCCCGCTCGGCCTGATCCTGGCGATCGTCGTCGTCCTGGTGATCTGCGGCGCCAACGCGATCCTCGCCGCCACAGAGGACCACTTCGCCTACGCGGCGGCCTTCGTCGTCGGCGGCCTGGCGCTCGCCGCCGGGCTCTGGCAGCGCATCTACGCCGTCGTCGTGCTGGTCGAGGCGCTGCTCGCGCTCGCGATCGTCTTCGCCGCGCTTTCGCTCTTGCTCGCGGGCAGCCTCCTGGCCGCGGCGGCCGCCCTGCTCGTCATCGCGGTCAGCGGCCCCGTGTTCTGGTTGCTGATCCGCGTGATGGCGCGCCTGCAGGTGCCCAAGCAGTGACGTTCGCCGAGGCGGTCGCGGTGGCCGCGGCGGGGTTTGCGGCCGGCGGCGTGAACACGATCGTCGGCTCCGGCTCGCTGATCACGTTCCCGACGCTGCTCGCCGTCGGCTACGCGCCCGTCGTGGCGAACGTCTCCAACGGGGTCGGGCTGGTGCTCGGCGGGATCAGCGGGGCGGTCGGCTACCGGCGCGAGCTGTGCGGACAGTGGCGGCGCGTCGGCTTCCTCGCCATCGGCACGACCTTCGGCGCGCTGCTCGGCGGCATCCTGCTGTTGGAGCTGCCCCAGTCGGTGTTCGACGCGATCGTCCCGGTCCTGATCCTCATCGCGGCCGTGCTGATGGCCGTCAAGCGCACGCCGGACGCGCACGCCGACAGCGAGCGCAACGGCGCTGGGCTGACTGCGTCGTTCGCCACCGGCATCTACGGCGGCTACTTCGGCGCGGCGCAGGGGATCATCCTGATGTCGCTGCTGCGCTTCTGCTACCCGGACGAGCTGCAGCGGCTGAACGCGGTCAAGATCGTGCTGACGGCGGTGGCGAACGGCGTGTCGGCGCTGCTGTTCATCCTCGTCGCCGACGTCGCCTGGGAGGCCGCGGGTCTGATCGCGCTCGGCTCCATCCTCGGCGCGCAGGTCGCCGCCAAGTACGGGCGCAAGGTCCCGTCCGAGGTCCTGCGCTGGATCGTGGTCATCGGCGCCACGTTCGTCGCCGTGATCCTGTTCGCGACGTAACCGCTAACGTGGCCGCCACTTATGCCTGAGCAATATGACTGCATCGTCATCGGCTCCGGGCCGGGTGGGTATGTCGCCGCGATCCGTGCCGCCCAGCTCGGGATGAAGACCGCCGTGGTGGAGAAGGACAAGGTCGGTGGGCGCTGCTTGAACTACGCCTGCATCCCGGCCAAGGCCGTCCTGCGCGTCGCGGACATCCTCTCCGAGATCGACGAGGCCGACGAGTTCGGCATCGAGGTCCCCAGCCGCGAGGTCGACTTCTCCAAGGTCTCCGCGCGTCGTGAGAAGGTCGTCAAGACCCTCACGGGCGGCGTCGGCGGCCTGCTCAAGAAGAACAAGATCGACGTCATCGAAGGTGAGGCCTCCCTCGCCGACGGCGGCGTGAAGGTCGGCGACGAGACCTATCAGGCGTCGAAGGCGATCATCCTCGCCACGGGCTCCGTGCCCAAGCCGGTGCCCGGCACCCAGTTCGGCGGCCGCGTGATCGGCACCGAGGAGGGCTGGGCGCTCGAGAAGCTGCCGAAGAAGATCGCCGTCCTCGGCGCGGGCGCGTCGGGCTCCGAGCTCGCCTCGGCCTATGCACGCCTCGGCACCGAGGTGCTGCTGTTCGAGATGCTCGACCGCGTGCTCCCGACCGAGGACGCGGACATCTCCAAGGTCGCCGGCCGTCAGCTGCAGAAGCAGGGCATCAAGATCAACCTCGGCGTGCCGGTCGAGAACGTCCAGTCGCACGACGACAAGGTCACGTTCACGTACGGCGACAACTCCGACGAGGTCGAGTACCTGATCATCGCCGCCGGCCGCGGGCCGGACGTCGAGGCGCTCGGGCTCGACAAGGCCGGCATCAAGCTCACCGACCGCGGCCTGATCGAGGTCGACGGCGCGCTGCGCACGTCCGTCGAGAAGATCTACGCCATCGGCGACCTCGTCCCCGGCCCCGCGCTCGCGCACAAGGCGTCCGATGAAGGCGTGATCGCCGTCGAGGACGCGGCCGGCATGAAGACGCACCCGATCGAGTACGTCGACATCCCGCGCGCGACCTTCTGCACGCCCAACGTGGCGAGCTTCGGCCTCACCGAGGCGCAGGCGCGCGACGCCGGCATGGACGTCGTCGTCGGCAAGCTGCAGTACGGCGCCGTCGGCGCGGGCACGGTCTACGGCGACCGCACCGGCGTCATCAAGATCATCGGCGACAAGAAGTACGGCGAGCTGGTCGGCGGCCACATCGTGGGCGCGAAGGCCACCGAGCTGATCCAGGAGCTGGTCAACGCCAAGGCGCTCGAAGGCGGCTACGCCGAAGTGGCGCGCATCATCCACGGCCACCCGACGCTGTCGGAGGGTGTGATGGAGGCCGCGCGTGCCGCAGACGGTTGGCTCATCCACGGATAGAGCCCAGCCCCGCTTCTATTACGACCTCGCCTCCCCCGAGAGCTACTTCGTCGCCGAACGAGCGCTCCACGCGGTGGGCGAGGTCCCGGAGTGGATCCCGGTCGATCTCGGCGGGGCGTTTCGCTGCGCCGCCGAGGTCGAGGCGTACAAGGAGGACGTCGAGCGCCGCGCCGCCGCGCTCGGCGTGATGCCGATCCGCTGGCCGGACCCGTTCCCAGCGGACATCGAGTGGGCGACGCTGGCCGCCACCTACGCGAAGTGGATCGGCCGTGGCGTGGCCTTCTCGCTCGCCGCGCTGCGCCAGGCGTTCGCCGCCGGGCGCGACCTGTCGGTGCCCGACAACGTCCTGCTCGCCGCGGCCGCGTGCGAGATGCACCCGCACGCGGTGATCAAGGGCGTCGAGCTGGAAACCACCAAGCGCGCGCTCGCGGAGGCGCATGAGCGCGCCGCCGCCGACGGGATCGACACGGTGCCGGCGATCTGGGTCGACGGCCAGGTGCTCGCCGGCGAGCGGGCGATCCCGGTCGTATGAGGGCCGACCACACGTTCGAGCTGAAGGTGCACCGCCAGGGACGCTTCTTCCGTCCCTCCGACAAGCTCGAGCAGGTCGAGCTGCTCCGCGCCGACACGGGCGAGACCGTGCTCGCCTGGGACACCCGCCCGCGCGACACGGGCAAGCTCGCCCGCGCGCTGCGCGCCGACCTCATCCAGCTCCAAGCGGACGAGTTCCTCGCGCGCTGGCGCAAGTACGAGAGCTAGGCGTTCACTCGGCGACCCGGGCCAGGCGGTTGAGCATGACCTGGATGATCGGGCCGTAGGTGGCGGCGAGCGCCGGTTCGAGCGGCCCGGGCGCGCGCAGGTCGATGGCGACCACGCAGCCCGTGCCGCGCTCCTCGACCCGGTGGACCATCTCGGCCGGGCCGACCTGCCAGGTCCAGGAACGCGCCGACTTGGCCGTGATCTTCGCCGGGACGGGCAGCACGCCGAACAGCCGCGCCGCGCCCACCGCGCCCGCTTCGACTTCCGGTGTGCCGAGGCCCCAGGCGCCCCGGACGTGCGGCGCCCAGCTGGCCCAGACCCCCGGACGCGCCATCAGGGCCCACGCGATCGCTGCCGGTGCGCGGGAGTCCGCGGTCCAAGTGCGCATGCGGGTGGCCTACCCGGGTACGACCAGCGGCATGGGAGACGGGCTCGACGCGGCGCGTGAGTGGCTTAAGACGATGGTGCTGATCCGGCGCTTCGAGGAGCGCGCGGGGCAGATGTACGCCAAGAACAAGGTCGGCGGCTTCCTGCACCTCGCGATCGGTGAGGAGGCGACGATCGTCGGCGCGGTGCGGGCGATGCGCGACGAGGACTACCTGATCTCCACCTACCGCTCGCACGGGCACGCGCTCGCGCGCGGGACGGACCCGAAACACGTGATGGCCGAGCTGTTCGGCAAGGCGACGGGCGTCAGCGGCGGGCGCGGCGGCTCCATGCACATGTTCGACGCCGAGCGGCGCTTCATGGGCGGCTACGGGATCGTCGGCGGCAACCTCCCCCTCGCGGCGGGCATCGCGCTCTCCAGCGACTATCGCGAGACCGAGGAAGTGACGGTCTGCGTGTTCGGCGACGGGGCGGCCAACCAGGGCACGTTCGGCGAGACGCTCAACATCGCCGCGCTGTGGAAGCTGCCGGTGGTCTTCATGGTCACCAACAACCAGTTCGGGATGGGAACCGCGCTCGAGCGCCACGCCGCGCAGCCGGACCTGCACAAGCGCGGCGAGGGCTTCGGCGTGCCCGGGCTCAAGTGCGACGGGATGGACATCGGCGACACCTACGAGGTCCTGAGCGAGGCGATCGAGAAGGTGCGCAGCGAGCGCACGCCGCTGCTCGTCGAGGCCGTCACGTACCGCTTCGCCGGCCACTCGATGGCGGATCCCGAGGAGTACCGGGAGAAGGACGACGTCAAGAAGTGGCGCGAGCAGCACGACCCGATCAAGAACTTCGCCGCCAAACTCGACGACGTCGATCTCGACGCGCTCGACGAGGAGGCCGCGAAGACGATCGACGCCGCGGTCGAGTTCGCCGAGGAGTCCGACTTTCCGACGCCGGAGTCGATCTACGAGCACGTGTACGTCACCGGAGGCCAGGTCCGTGGCTGAGCTGCGCTACCGGGAGGCGCTCAACCAGGCGCTGCGCGAGGAGATGGAGCGCGACGAGCGCGTGTTCATCATCGGCGAGGACATCGGCGTCTTCCAGGGCGCGTTCAAGGTCACGCAGGGGCTGCTGGAGGAGTTCGGCGGCAAGCGGGTGCGGGACACGCCGATCTCCGAGAACACGATCGTGGGCGTGGGCGTCGGGGCGGCGATGACCGGGCTGCGGCCGATCGTCGAGCTGATGACGGTCAACTTCAGCCTGCTGGCGATGGACCAGATCGTCAACCACATGGCCGCGATCCCGTACATGTTCAACGGCCAGGTCCAGGTGCCGATGGTCGTCCGGATGCCGCAGGGCGCCGGGCACCAGCTCGGGCCGACCCACTCGCACTGCCTCGAGGCGATCTACCTGCACGTGCCCGGGATGCTCGTCGCCGTGCCGTCCACGCCCGCGGACGCCAAGGGCCTGCTGAAGGCCGCGATCCGCGACGACAACCCGGTCGTCTTCATCGAGCACGAGTCGCTCTACGGCGCCAAGGGCGAGGTGCCCGACGACGACGATCTGATCGTCGACTTCGGCCAGGCCGCGGTCCGCCGGGAGGGCGAAGACGTGACGATCGTCGGGATCTCGCGCATGGCCGTCACGGCGCAGAAGGCCGCCGAGGAGCTCGCGAGCGAGCACGACATCAGCGCCGAAGTGATCGACCCGCGCACCCTGCGCCCGCTCGACCTGGACACGATCGTCGAATCCGTGCGCAAGACGAACCGCGCCGTGATCGTCGAAGAGGGCTGGCCGCACGGCGGCGTCGGCGCCAACCTGGCGGCGCTGATCCAGGAGCACGCGTTCGACTACCTGGACGCCCCGATCAAGCGCGTGACGGGCGCCGACCTGCCGATGCCGTACTCCAAGCCGCTCGAGCAGATCGCGTTCCCGCACGAGCCGCAGATCGTCGAGGCCGTCAAGGCGCTCTTGTAGCGACCCAGTCGCGACAAGTCTTATAACCGCGCGCCGGGGTCCTGCGCACACACAGCCGACCCCAACCTCAGGAGACCCTCATGAGGACAGCCCTGTTCGGGGCGGCGACCGTCGCCGCCCTGGCGGCCGGCGCGCTGGCGACCACCGGCGTGTTCGGCTCCTCGCACCGCGAGGCCCCGCGCATCATGCTCGACCCGAGCGCGGACAACACGGACCTGTACGCGTTCACGGCCCCGGACGCGCCCGGCAAGCTGACTGTGATCTCGAACTGGGTGCCGCTGCAGAACCCGGCGGGTGGCCCGTACTTCGGCAAGCTCGATCCCGAGGCCCGCTACTACGTCAAGATCGACAACACGGGTGACGGCGTCGAGGACGTCGCGTATCGCTGGCAGTTCCGCAACACGTTCCGCAACCCGAACTCGTTCCTGTACGCGGTGCCGCCGGTCAACTCGATCGGCGACTCCAACCTCAACTTCGTCCAGACCTACGACCTCTACCGCGAGCGCTACCGCGGCGGGCGGGTCACCGACTCCGACCGGATCGCGCGCAACGTGCCGGTCGCGCCGGACAACGTCGGCCCCAAGACGATGCCGAACTACGCGGCCGTCGCCGCCGGCGCCACCCAGCCGCTGCCCGGTGGCGGCAAGACGTTCGTCGGGCCCGTGGACGACCCGTTCTTCGTCGACCTCGGCTCGATCTTCGACGGCATCAACATCGACAAGCCCGGCCGGCCCGGGATCGGGCTCGGCAACCAGGGCGGCGGCAAGGACGACGTGTCCGGCTTCACCGTGCACTCGTTCGCGCTGCAGGTCCCGGCCGCCGAGGTCACGCGTGACGGGCGCCCCGTGTCCGGCCCGACCGGCGCGAACGCCGTCGTCGGCCTCTGGACCACCACCGAGCGCAAGGCGATCAAGGTCCAGCGCGGCCGCGTGCACGACCGCTGGGTGCAGGTGAGCCGGCTCGGCAACCCGCTCATCAACGAGGTCGTGATCCCGATCGGCAAGAAGGATCTCTACAACGCCAGCGCGCCGCGTGACGACGCGAAGAACTTCGGCGCCGCCGCGCTCGCGCCGGAGCCCGCCCGGATCCTCAACCAGCTGTTCAACCTCGGCATCAAGGAGACCGGCCGCACCGACATCGTGCAGGCGCTGCTGACCGGCGTTCCCGGCCTCACGCAGATCGCGAAGAACGCCGTGCCCGCGGACACGCTCAAGCTCAACCTCGGCGTCCCGCCGGCCGCGAACCCGAACCGCTTCGGCGTGCTCGCCGGTGACACCGCCGGCTTCCCGAACGGCCGCCGCCTGGCCGACGACGTCACCGACATCGAGCTGCGCGTGATCGCCGGCGCGCTGCTCAAGCCCGAGCAGGGCGGCAAGCAGATCCCGCTCGGTGACGGCATCGACGTCAACGACAAGCCGTTCCGGACGACGTTCCCGTACGTCGCGCTGCCCGACAGCGGCTTCGACGCGAAGTTCGGGCGCGTCGAGCCGGCGCACGCCCCGGTCCCGCAGCCGCCGACGCCATGATCAAGTTCGCCCTGCTCACGGTCGCCGCGGCCTTCGCCGCCGCGACCGTCGCGTTCACCCGCGGGGACGACCCCGCCACCGCGGCGCCGCGCGTCGACCGGCCCGTCCTGACCGGCACGTCCGCGGACATCCCGGCGCTCGAGCGCGCGGTCGCGGCCGGCCAGGACGACCTGCGCCCCGACCTCGCGCTGGCGTACCTGCAACGGGCGCGCGAGACCGAGGACACCGCGTTCTACGACACGGCCGAGCGGGCGCTGGGCAGGCCGAAGACGCCCGCCGGCCTCGCGATCGCCGCTCAGCTCGCCGCCGCGCGGCACGAGTTCACCAAGGCGCTCGCGCTCGGCGCCAAGGCCGGGAACCTGGGAGCGCCGATCCGCGTGGACGCGCTCGTCGAGCTCGGCCGCCTGGACGACGCCGAACGCGAGCTGCAGGCGATGATCGACCGCCGCCCGAACCTCGAGGGCTACGCGCGCGTGTCCTACGTGCGCGAGCTGCGCGGGGACCTCGACGGCGCCGTGGAGGCCATGCGCCTCGCGCTGGCCGCGGGCGGGCCGTCGGTGGAACACGGCGCCTACGTCAACGTCCTGCTCGGCGAGCTCGAACGCCGACGGGGCCGGCCCGCGGCCTCACGGCGCGCGTTCCAGCGCACGCTGGCGCTGATGCCCGAGCATCCCGAGGCCGAGATGGGCCTCGCCCGGCTGGACGCGGCCCGCTCGCTCGACGCCGGGATCGCACGGCTGCGGCGGCTCGCCGACCGGCTGCCGGACTTCGACCACCTGATCGCCCTCGGCGAGGCGGAGCTGGCAGCCGGGAAACCGGCGCGACGCACCTTCCAGCGCGTCGCCGCCAAGCGCAAGACGATCGGGCCGCTGAACGCCGACACCGCGCTCGAGCTGGCGCTCTACGAGGCCGATCACGGCAACCCGCGGGAGGCCGTGCGGTTCGCCCGCTTCGGCTACCGGGAGGCGCCGAGCGCGAAGGCCGCGGACACGCTCGGATGGGCGCTGACCCGCGCCGGAGCGCCGAAGGAAGGCCGTCGCTACACCCGCGAGGCGTTGCGGGACGGCGCGCTGGACCCGCTGTGGCTCGCGCACGCGGGCCTGACCGAGATCGCCGCGGGCGGGGACGGGCGGCGGGAGCTGCGGCTCGCGCTCGCCCACGGCCTCGACGGCCATCCGTGGCAGGCGCAGCAGGCGCGCCGCGCCCTGGGTTGATCCGAACGGTGCGGCCTCGCGCTACTGAAGCCGAGATGACCGAGGCCGCGCTGGTGAACACCGTCCGTGCGCATGGGCTGCGCGTCAGCGCCCTGCGCCGGACGGTGCTCCGGCGGCTGCTCGCGGCCGACGCGCCGCTCACGGCCGAGGAGCTCGCGCGCGGCGAGGACGTCGCTTCGACGTACCGCAACCTCAACGCGCTGGAGACGATCGGCGTCGTGCGCCACATCCACCTGGGCCACGGGCCGGGCCGCTACACGCTCAGCGGCCGCTCCGCCGGGTGGGTGACGTGCGAGCGCTGCGGCCGCTCGACGCCGATCGCCGACGACGCGCTGCACCGCCTCCGGGAGGCCGTCCTCGCTGTCACGGGCTACCAGGCGGGGTTCAACCGCTTCCCCATCGTGGGGCGTTGCGTCGACTGCATCTAACCTGTGCGTCGCTTTGAGCGGGCCTGGCGAGCGCGGACTCCGGGACGCGGCCCGGCACCTCGGTGCCGTCTTGCCGCACGGCCACTCGTTGCCGGAGGCGGAGTGGCAGTCACGCCAGCGCGGGCTGCGGTGGCTGCTGTGGGCGCACGTCGTCGCGATCCCGATCATCTCGCTGCTGTTCGACCAGGGCGTCGCGGAGGCCGCACTGGACACGTTCACGCCGTCGTTCTTCGCCGTGCTCGCCCAGCTGCGCAAGGGCAGCCGGCGCGTGCAGTCGCTGATCGTCACGGTCGGCCTGCTCTCCTGCAGCGCGCTGATCGTGCACATCACGGGCGGCCTGATCCAGGCGTACTTCCACTTCTTCGTGATGGTGGCCGCGCTGTCGCTGTACGAGGACTGGCTGCCGTTCGCGACCGCCGTGCTCTACGTGGGCATCCAGCAGACGATCACGGCCGAGATCGTCGACTACGACGAGGCGAACTCGCCGTGGCGCTGGGCGCTCGTGCACTCGGCGTTCATCGCGGCGCTGTCGTTCGTCTGCCTGGCGACGTGGCGCGCCTCGGCCCGCGATCGCGAGGCGTTCCGCTCGCTGGTGGAGTCGCTGGAGGAAGGGGTGGTGATGATCGACCGCGACGGCCAGATGGTCGCCGCCAACCCGAGCGCGACCCGGATCCTCGGCATGGACCCCGGCGAGATCCTCTCGGCCTACGGCACCGACGACGAGTGGCAGTTCGTGGACGAGACCGGTCAGCCGCTGCCGTTGCGGGAGACCCCGCTGTTCATCACCGGCCACACGGGCGAACCGCAGGTGTCGGTCGTGGCCGGCCTGCGACGGCGGCGCGGGGAGACGCGCTGGCTGGCGGTGTCCACACGCGCGGTGGAGAGCGACCGCGAGCCGCCGTACACGATCGTCGTCTCGTTCACGGACGTGACCGAGGAGCGCGAGGCGGCCGAGGCGCTCGAACGCTCCAACACCGAGCTGTCCCAGTTCGCCTACATCGCCTCGCACGACCTGTCCGAGCCGCTGCGGATGGTGTCCAGCTACCTCGGGCTGCTGCGCCGGCGCTACCACGGCCGCCTCGACGACGACGCCGACGAGTTCATCGAGTACGCCGTCAACGGCGCCGCCCGTATGCGGAGCCTGATCGAGGGCCTGCTCGAGTACTCGCGCGCCGGGCGCGGCGAGGACCCGCTCGAGCCCGTCGAGCTGGCGGACGTGACGGCGGTGGTGCTGCAGTCGCTGGCGGCGGCGATGGTCGAGGCGAGCGCGCAGATCGAGATCGGCGACCTGCCGACGGTGATGGGCAACCGCGCGCAGCTCGAGCAGCTGCTGCAGAACCTCGTCGCCAACGCGCTCAAGTTCCGCCGCGACGGGCGCGCGCAGGTGTGGGTGCGCGCGGAAGGCGAGGCGGGCGGGATGGCCCAGATCGCGGTCGCGGACGGCGGCATCGGCATCCCGCGCGAGAAGCGCGAGCAGGTGTTCGAGATGTTCCAGCGCGCGCACGACCGCGAGGCCTACGAGGGCACGGGCATCGGCCTGGCCGTGTGCCGCAAGATCGTCGAGCGCCACGGCGGGCGGATCTGGGTCGACGAGCGTGAGGGCGGCGGCACCGTTTTCCGCTTCACGCTGCCGTCCGGGTAATACTGCCTCCCATGTCAGACGTCGCCATGCCCCGCCTGTCGGACTCGATGGAGGAAGGCACGATCCTCAAGTGGCTGAAGTCCGACGGGGATGAGGTCTCCAAGGGCGACGAGCTGGTCGAGATCGAGACCGACAAGGCCAACATGACCTACGAGGCCGACGAGGCCGGGACGCTCGAGATCGTGGCGCAGGAGGGCGACACGCTGCCGGTCGGCGAGACGATCTGCCGGATCGGCGAGGGCGGCGGCGCGTCCGACGAGTCCGAGGCATCCGAGTCCAACGACGAGGAGCCCGAGGCGCCCGAGGCCGAGGAGGCGGGCGACGAGGAGCCGGAGGCGTCCGACGAGGACGAGGACGACGAGGACGAGTCCGCGGGCGAGGAGGCCGAGGACCAGGGCGACTCCGGCGCGGCCGACGAGGCGTCCGAGGATGAGGGCGAGGCGGACACCGGCGAGGCCGGCGACAAGCGCGACGACAAGGAGCCCGAGCCGGAGGAGGGCGAGCGCATCAAGGCGTCGCCGATCGCGCGGCGGATCGCGTCCGAGCAGGGCATCGACCTCTCCACCGTCGAGGGCAGCGGACCCGGCGGGCGGATCGTGAAGGCCGACGTCGAGCAGTCCGCGCCCGAGGAGAAGGCGCCCAAGGAGGAGGAGGCGCCGAAGAAGGGGCGCGCGGCCGACCAGGGCCGCGGCGAGACCGAGCAGGTCGAGCTGTCCCGCCTGCAGCGCACCGTCGCGCGGCGCATGGCGGAGTCCAAGGCCACCGCGCCGGACTTCGTGATGACGCTCGAGGTCGACATGACCGACGCCGTCGACCTGCGCGCGCAGCTGAAGGCCGCCGCCGGGGACGCGCCCGCCCCGTCCTTCAACGACTTCGTCATCAAGGCCTCGGCGCTCGCGCTCAAGGACTTCCCGCGCGCGAACGGCGCCTACCGCGACGGGCAGTTCGAGCTCTACTCGCGCGTGAACGTCGGCGTCGCGGTCGCGGGCCAGAACGCGCTCGTCGTCCCCACGGTGTTCGACGCCGACGCCAAGAGCCTCGGTCAGATCGCCGAGGAGGCACGCAAGCTGGCCGAGCGCGTACGCGAGGGCAAGATCACGCCGCCCGAGCTCTCGGCGGGCACGTTCACGATCTCCAACCTCGGCATGTACGGCATCAAGCGCTTCGTGGCCGTGATCAATCCGCCGCAGGCCGCGATTTTGGCCGTCGGCGAGCTCACGCCGCGCCCCGTGGTCCGCGACGGCGAGGTCGTGGTCCGCACGATCATGGAGCTCACGCTCAGCTGCGACCACCGGATCCTGTACGGCGCGGAGGCCGCCGAGTTCCTGGGCCGCATCCGCGAGTACCTCGAGCAGCCGCTCCGGCTCGTCCTCTAGGAGGCGCTCCCGCCCCCGCCGCGGTCAGACGGCGGGGGCACCCGCTCGTCGCGCCAGGGAGGCGGCGACCGGGTTGAGCGCAGTCGAAGGATTCCCCCCGGACGCTTTCCGCAAAATCCGACGTTCGTCCAGCGACATAACGGTGGTTCAGCGTCGGTTCGGCAGGCGCTCGGTGTCGCGGATCAGGCCGGGCGGGTGCTGGTCGGTGTTCACGAACAGGCAGATCGGGTCGCGGTCGGCCGCGATGTAGGCGCACGCGCGGTAGCGGTTGGGCTCGAGCTCGAGCGTGTCCACGAACGTGATCGGCGCGAAGCGCGGCTCCTCGTCGCGCAGCCACTCGCGCGCCGCGAGCTCTGAGACCACGCGCGCGTTCTGCTGGGCCGCGCGCTCGGAGCGGTGCAGCAGACCGCCCACCAGCAGCGCGGCGAAGATCGTCACGAGCAGCGCCGTACCCGCGTAGTCGCGCGCGATCATGAAGGGCAGGTCGGGCCGGCGGCGCCGCAGCGCCATACCGAGAAACGGTGCCACGACGGCGATCGCGAGTAGATTGAAGAAGCCCGCGAGCAGCGCGGCACCCCACGGGTCGCCGCCCTCGCCCTGGAACGGGAGCCAGGCGACGAGCAGCGCGTCGCCCACCGTCAGCACGGCGAAGGCCGGCCACTGCCAGGCCCCGCGCAGGCGCCACCGCAGGCGCCGCCAGCGAACGGACTCGACCATCGTGGGCGTCAACGATAACCCGCCATGCCGTAGGCTCACCCCTGACCGGACAGCGACGGAGATCCCGTCCGCCCGGACCGGCGCAGGCCCCGGCGATCCTGGGGCGGCGCACAGAAACCGCGAAGGAGAGCACGCCCAGATGGCGACTGAGACCGCCCGAACCGAAGTACCTCCGGACGTATCGGAGCACCTGACGACGGAAGACCGCGTCGGGTTGCTCAAAGCGATGCTGATGATGCGGGGGATCGAAGAACGCGCGATGACGCTCTACCGGCAGGGCAAGGTGCCGGGGAGCTTCTACGACGGCTTCGGCCAGGAGGCCGTGTCCGCGGGAGCGACGTGGGCGATGGCGGCGCAGGACCGCCTGTGCATCCTGCATCGCGACCTCGCGGCGCACATCATCCGCGGCGTCGAGCCGTGGCGCATCTTCGCCCAGTACATGGGCCGGGCCGACGGCATCACGCGCGGGCGCGACGGCAACGTGCACTTCGGCGACCGCACGAAGGGCTGCGTCGGCATGGTCTCGATGCTCCCGGACATGATGCTGATCGCGACCGGGATGGCGATGGCGTTCAAGCTGCGCGGTGAACGGCGCTGCGCGATCACCTGGTTCGGCGACGGCTCGACCTCGCGCGGCGACTTCCACGAGGCCATGAACTGGGCCGGCGTGCAGAAGCTGCCGGTCATCTTCATCCTCGAGAACAACCAGTACGCCTACTCGACGCCGCTGGACCAGCAGTTCGCCGTGAACCCGATCGAGCGCGCCGCCGCCTACGGCTTCCCGGGCGTCTCAGCGGACGGCAACGACCCCGAGGCGATGTTCGAGGTCGTCCGCCAGGCGCGCGAGCGCGCGCTGGCCGGCGAGGGCCCGACGCTCGTCGAGGCCGTGACCATGCGCATGCACGGCCACGCCGCCCACGACGACATGAAGTACGTCCCGACCGAGAAGGTCGAGGAATGGCGCGCGAAGGACCCGATCGACCGCCAGGTGCGCCGCCTCGAGGCGTTGGGCGTGGACACGCAGGCCGTGCGCGACGAGGTCAAGGCCGAGATCGAGGCCGCCGTCGAGCGTGCGCTGCAGTCGCCCCAGCCCGATCCGGACACGGTGCTGGACGGCCTGTTCGCGGACGAGCCGGCGCTGCTCGAGGACGGCAACGCCCCCTGGTCGGGTTTCCGGAGCTAGCGCCATGCCGACCATGACCTACCTGCAGGCGATTTCCGACGCCATGCGCGAGGAGATGCGCTCCGACGAGCGCGTCTTCTTGATGGGCGAGGACATCGGAACCTTCGGCGGCGCCTTCAAGGTGACCGACGGCTTCATCGACGAGTTCGGGGCGAGCCGTGTGATGGACACGCCGCTGGCCGAGTCGGCGATCATCGGCTGCGCGATCGGCTCGGCGGTGGAGGGCATGCGCCCGATCGCCGAGATGCAGTTCTCCGACTTCGTCAGCTGCGGCTTCGACCAGCTGGTCAACGTCGCGGGCAAGACCCACTACCGGATGGGGCTGTCGGTGAACATCACCGTCCGGCTCCCTTCCGGTGGCGGCTTCTCCGGCGGCCCGTTCCACTCCCAGAACCCCGAGGCGTGGTTCATGCACGCGCCGGGGTTGAAGATCGTGGCCCCGAGCACCGCCGAGGACGCCAAGGGCCTGCTGATCAGCGCCGTCCGCGACCCCAACCCGGTGCTGTTCATGGAGCACAAGCACCTGTACCGGCGCGTGAAGGGCGAGGTGCCCGGCGGCACGTACGAGACGCCGTTCACGGCGCGGATCGCGCGCGAGGGGACCGACCTCACCGTGATCACCTACGGCGCGATGGTCCACACCGCGCTGGAGGCGACCGCCGACCTCGACGGCTCGGTCGAGGTGCTCGACCTGCGCTCGCTGGTCCCGCTCGACGAGGAGGCGATCCTCAACAGCGTGCGCAAGACGAGCAAGGTCGTGATCGTCGACGAGGCCAACCAGATGTGCGCCGCGGGCGCGCAGGTGTCGGCGATGATCGCCGAGCGCGCGTTCGAGGACCTGGACGGCCCGATCGTCCGCGTGGCGACGCCGGACGTGCCGATCCCGTTCTCGCCCACGCTCGAGCAGGCCGTCCTGCCCCAGGTCGACGACGTCAGGGAGGCGTGCCGTGAGCTCCTCGAGTACTAGCACTCACGTGGACGTGACCATGCCCCAGATGGGCGTGTCCGTCGCGGAGGGCACGGTCGTCGAGTGGAAGAAGCAGGTCGGCGACTGGATCGAGGCCGACGAGATCATCGCCTCGATCTCGACCGACAAGATCGACACCGACGTCGAGTCACCCGCCACGGGCCGCGTGGCGGAGATCATCGTCAACGTCGGCGACACCGTGGACGTCGGGGTCGTGATGGCGCGGATCGCGACCGATGCGCGGCCGGGTGAGGCGCACGCGTCCGAGAACGGCGACCTCGGCACGGGCGAGGCCGCGGCGGCGGTCGAAGCCCCCGGGGCGGCCGGCGAGTTGCTCGGCGACGCCGAGCGCGACACCTCGCAGGCCAAGCGCTACTCCCCCGTGGTCATGCGCATGGCGGCCGAGCACAACATCGATCTCTCGCAGGTTCAGGGCACCGGCCGTGGCGGCCGGGTGTCGAAGAAGGACGTGCTGGCGTTCATGGAGGGCGGCGCTGAGGAGCCGCCGATGCACATCGAGTCGCCGTACCGGCCCGACGAGCCCGCGATCAAGCGCAAGCCGAAGCCCCGGCTGCAGCGCGTCGAGGAAGTACCAAAGAGCGACACGGTCGCCGCTCCGAGCCCGAGCGGTGGGTCGCTGAGCCGCATGCGCCAGGCCATCGGCTCCCGCATGGTCCAGTCGCTGCAGACCGCCGCGACGTGCACGACCATCGCCGAGGCCGACATGAGCCGCATCGAGGTCGCCCGCAAGGCGGCCAAGATGAGCTACCTGCCGTTCCAGGCGCGCGCCACGATCGAGACCCTGCTCGAGTTCCCGCACCTGAACGCGACGCTCGAAGGCGACCAGCACACGGTCCACAGCGAAGCCGTGCACCTCGGCATCGCGGTGAGCCTGGGCGAGGGCGGCCTGATCGTCCCGGTGATCCGCGACGCGCAGGACCTCAGCGTCGAGGGTCTGAGCAAGCGCATCAAGGACCTCGCGGCCCGCGCGCGGACGAACCAGCTCACGCCGGACGAGGTGAGCGGCGGCACGTTCACGATCACCAACCCCGGGCCGTTCGGGTCGATCATGGCCACGCCCGTGATCAACCTCCCGCAGGTCGGCATCCTCGACACCGAGGCCGTCGTCAAGCGCCCGGTCGTGGTCACGGACGAGCTCGGCAACGACTCGATCGCGATCCGCTCGATGACGTACCTGTGCATGTCCTGGGACCACCGCGCGCTCGACGGCGCGTACGCCGCGCAGTTCCTCAGCGCGCTGCGAAAGAAACTGGAGTCCTGGCCGATCACCTGACCTAGAGAGACGGGGTCTGACGGACACCCGCCCCGGACGGCTGGAAGGCCTCCGGGGCGGGACAGATCCAGCGGGGGAGGCGCACCTCAAGATCGGCTCACGAGCGCCGATTCCCGGCTCATGAGCCGTTGGGCCATCTTCCTCGCCCTCGGCACGCTGATCGGGGTCCTGTACCTCATCCCGGGCCCGCTGCAGGGCAGCGAGACGGTGCTCGGCCTGACGGGGCTGTCCGCCCTCGTCGCGACCGTCTACGCCATCGTGCGCTTCAAGCCCACCGCCCGGCGGGCCTGGATCGTGCTGGCCGCGGGCGTGGCCTGCCTATCGCTCGGGGACGTGCTGCTCACCGCCGGGCTCAGCGCCACCGCGCACGTCGCCTACATGGCGATGTACCCGGTGGTGATGGCCGGGCTCGTGCTGCTCGTGCGCAGCCGCCGCTGCCGCACGACCGCGGGCACGATGATCGACGGCTTGATCGTCACGATCGGGCTCGCGCTCCCGACCTGGACGGCGCTCATCTCCCCGTACCTGCAGCGCAGCGACCTCGACCCGGTCGAGCAGCTGGCGGCGATCGCGTTCCCCGTCGGGGACCTGATCCTGCTCGCGGCGGCCGCGCAGCTCGCGCTCGACGGCGGCCGCCGCTCGCCCGCCTTCCGGCTATTGCTGGGAAGCCTCGCGCTGCTGCTCGTGACCGATTTCACCGCCGGGTCCATGACGCTCTCCGGGGCCGACCGCACGCCGCCGTGGCTGGAGGCCGGCTGGGTGCTCGCGACCGCGCTGTGGGGCGCCGCCGTGCTGCACCCCTCGATGGCCCGCCTCGGCGCGCCCTCCCCGCGGCGCACCGACCTGCTGCTCACCCGGCCGCGGCTGGCGCTGCTCACGCTCGCCTCGCTCGTGGCCCCGGTGCTCGGCGCCGTCGACGAGCTTCTCGAAGGCGACGGGGACTTCATCGTCGTCCACGTGGCGTCGGTGGCGCTGTTCGGGCTCGTGATCGCGCGCATGTTCCTGCTCTCCGCGCGCCAGCGGGCGCTCGGGGAAGAGCTGCACCGCCGCCGCGGCGAGGAGCGCTTCGCCGCGCTGGTCCGCCACGCGACCGACTTGCTGCTGGTGCTCCAGCCGGGCGGCGGGATCAGCTACGCCAGCCCGTCGGTGACGCGCATCCTCGGTGAGCAGCCCGCGGCGTCGTTCCTCGTGTCGGAGGATCGTGTCCGCGTGCGGGGCGCGATCGCCGCCGCCACAGCCGGCGAAGAGGTCGGCGCGTTCGCGTGCACGCTCGTGGACGTGGACGGCCAGCGGCGCGTGTTCGAGGTCCAGCTCACCAACCTGATCGACGAGGAGGCCGTCGGCGGCATCCTCGTCAACGCGCGTGACATCACCGAGCGCGAGGCGATCGAGGCCCAGCTCACCCACCAGGCCTTCCACGACCCGGTCACCGGGCTGGCCAACCGCGCGCTGTTCGTCGAGCGCGTGCGGGACGCGATCGCCCGCTCCCGGCGCTCGGACGGCTCGCTCGCGGTGCTGTTCCTCGACCTCGACGACTTCAAGCTCGTCAACGACTCACTCGGCCACGCCGCCGGCGACGACGTGCTGGTCGAGGTCGCCCGCCGGATCGACGGCGGGCTGCGCGGCTCGGACGCGGCGGCGCGGTTCGGCGGCGACGAGTTCGCGGTGCTGCTCGAGGGCGCCGGCAGCCAGGCGGCCGCCGACACGGCCCAGCGCATCCTCGACGTGCTCGCGGCGCCCGTCACCCTCGCCGACCGGTCCGTCACGCTGCGGGCGAGCCTCGGCCTCTCGGTCGCGATCGGCGACGACGGCCGCAGCGCCGAGGACCTGATCCGCGACGCCGACGCCGCGATGTACGTCGCCAAGCGCGCGGGCAAGAGCAGCTACCGCCTGTTCGAGCCCGCGATGCACGCCGGCGTGCTCGCGCGGCTGGAGCTGCGCACCGGCCTCGCGCGGGCGATCGACGCCGACGAGCTGGAGCTGCACTACCAGCCCGTCGTCCGGCTCTCGGACGGCTCGACGGCGGGTTTCGAGGCGCTGATGCGCTGGCAGCACCCCGAGCGTGGGCTCGTCTCGCCGGCCGACTTCATCCCGATCGCCGAGGAGACCGGGATGATCGTCCCGATGGGACGCTGGGCGCTGCACGAGGCCGCCGCCCACCTGCGCGCGCTCGACGGCGACTACCGGATGAACGTGAACCTGTCGGCCAAGCAGCTGCAGGACCCGGGGCTGGTCGAGGACGTGCGGGCGGCGATCGCCGGGCTCGACCCCTCGCGCTTCGTGCTCGAGCTGACGGAGTCGATGGTGATGGACGACGCCGACCACGCCGTCGACCAGCTGACCGCCCTCAAGGCCCTGGGGATCAAGCTGGCGCTCGACGACTTCGGCACCGGGCACTCCTCGCTCGGGTACCTCAGCCGCCTGCCCGTGGACATCCTCAAGCTCGACCGCGCGTTCCTCGCCGGGGACGAGCCGAACCTGATCGCGGCCGTGGTCAGCCTCGGCCATGCGCTGTCGCTCGAGGTCGTCGCCGAAGGGATCGAGGAGGACGAGCAGTGGCACGCCCTGCGCGCCCTCGGGTGCCAGTACGGCCAGGGTTTCCTGTTCTCGAAACCGCTCACCGCCGCGGACTCGCTGGCCGCCGTAGCGTGGTCTCTATGCTCGGAGCGTATGCCCTCCGAGCTGCTCGTCTGCCACCTGGGCCGCGTCGAATACCGCGAGGCCACGGCGCTGCAGGAGCGTTTGCGCGCGCAGGTGATCGCCGGGGAGCTGCCGGAGCTGATGCTCCTGCTGGAGCACCCACCGGTCTATACGGTCACGCGCCGGACTGATACGTCCGACCTGCCGTTTCCGGAGAGCTTCTACCGCGAGCGGGGGATCGACGTGGTGCAAACACCGCGCGGCGGCCAGCTCACTTACCACGGGCCCGGGCAACTGGTCGGCTACCCGATCATGCGCGTGAGCAGCGTGCCCGAGTACATCCTCACGATGGAGAAGGCACTCGTCGCCGCGCTGGCGGACGCGGGGGTCCAAGCCGGCACCAAGCTCGGCCACAAGCACGTCGGCGTGTGGGTGGGTGACCGCAAGATCGCGTCGGTCGGCGTGCACATCTCGCACGGCGTCTCCTCGCACGGCTTCGCGGTCAACGTCGACGACGACCTGGACCCGTTCGGCTGGGTGGTCGCGTGCGGCCTGCCGGACGTGCAGATGACGTCGATCGCCGCCGAGGGCGTGCGCGAGTCGGTCGCCTGCTTCCGCAAGCGCGCGGCGTGGCGCTTCGCCGAGGCCTTCGGCCGCCGGCAGCGGATCGTGAGCGCGTCGCGGCTGGGCATCGAGCAGCCGGTGCCCGCGTAGTGGACGTCGGCGCGGCCATCTTCCTCACCGGGGACGTCCAGCACCCGGCGCAGCTGGCCCAGCGCCTGGAGGCGGCGGGCTACGAGTCCCTGATGCTGACCGAGCACACGCACATCCCGGTGTCGGCCGGGATGGTCGCGCGCGACGGCGGGCCGCTGGCCGAGCACTACCGGCGCACGCACGACCCGTTCGTCGCGCTGGCGTTCGCGGCCGCTGCCACGGAGCGGCTCGTGATCGGCACGTCCGTGTGCCTGGTCACCGAGCACGACCCGATCGTGCTGGCCAAGGTCATCGCGTCGCTGCAGAACCTCTCCGGCGGGCGGTTCGTGTTCGGGATCGGCGCGGGCTGGAACAAGCCCGAGCTGCGCAACCACGGCACCGACCCGGCCACGCGCCACGGCCTGATGCGCGAGCGGATCGAGGCCATGCGCGCGCTCTGGACCGCGGAGGAGGCGGAGTACCACGGCAAGCAGGTGGACTTCGACCCGATCTGGCAGTGGCCGAAGCCCCAGCCGGTCCCGCCGGTGCTGGTCGGCGGCAATGGCCCGCGCGTGGAAGACCGCGTGCTGCGCTACGCCGACGGCTGGATGCCGAACATGCCCGACCTCGGCGAACTGCGCGAGCGCGTCGCGGCGCTGCGCGAGCGGGCGGGGCGCCAGGTTCATGTGACCTACTACGGCGCGAAGCCCGAGACCTTGGCGCAGCTGCGCGAGGCGGGCGTCGATCGCGCGCTGATCGTCCTCGAATCCGTTCCCGAGCCCCCGATACCATCGATCCAGTGAGCGAACCGGTCCTCCGCATCCACCAAACCCGCTCGCGGTCGAACCCGGGCGGCATGGACGTCCGCAAGGTGATCGGCGAGGACGTGCTGCCCTTCCGCTCGCGCAAGCCGGCCTGGTTCAAGGTCCCGCGCCCCGGCAGCGCGAAGTACCGCGAGCTGTCGAAGACGATCGCCGACGAGGGCCTGCACACGGTCTGCAAGGAAGCGGCCTGCCCGAACATCGGCGACTGCTGGGACCGCGGCACGGCCACGTTCATGATCCTTGGCGACACCTGCACGCGCCGCTGCGGCTTCTGCAACGTCAAGACCGGCAAGCCGACGTGGAACGACCCGCTGGAGCCGCTGCGCGTGGCCCGCTCGGTCGCCCGCATGGGCCTGCGCCACGCCGTGATCACCTCGGTGGACCGCGACGACCTGCCGGACTACGGCGCGTCCGTCTGGTGCGGCGTCATCCGCTCCGTGCGCATGCAGGCGCCGCTGACGAAGATCGAGTGCCTCACGCCGGACTTCCGCGGCGAGGAGATGCCGCTCGCGCGCGTCATCGCCGAGCGCCCCGACGTCTTCAACCACAACCTCGAGGTCGCGCCGCGCCTGTACCCGGTCGCGCGACGCGGCTCCACCTGGAAGCGCTCCCTGCGCGTGCTCGCGAACGCCCAGGAGATGGGCGAGGGCGAGGTCGCGACCAAGTCCGGCCTGATGGTCGGCCTCGGCGAGACGCACGAGGAGCTCGTGGACGCGTTCGGCCAGATGCGCGAAGCGGGCGTGCAGATCCTCACCGTCGGCCAGTACCTGCGCCCGACCGAGCGCCACCTGCCGGTCGTCCGCTACTGGGAGCCCGAGGAGTTCAAGGCGCTCGAGACCGCCGCCTACGACCTCGGCTTCGAGCATGTCGCCGCCGGCCCGCTCGTCCGCTCCAGCTACCACGCGGACGAGCACTTCCCGCAGGACCAGCCCGGTGTCGGGCCCCTCGCGGCCGCTACCGCGTGATTGTCACCTTGTTCAGGCCGCGCGGGGCGTCGGGGTCCAGCCCCTTGCGCAGCGCGAGCTCCAGCGCGAGCTGCTGACCGCGCACGGCGGCCGCGATCGGCGCCAGCGCTTCGGGCACGCCGGTGACCGTCGGCATCAGGTGCAGGTCGGCGCCGCGCTGCTGCAGTGCTTCGACGGCCTCGTCGACATCGGTCGCCGACGGACCGTCAGCGCGCAGGGCGAGCACGGCGGCGCCCGCATCCACGGCCGCGATCGGCCCGTGCAGCAGGTCGGCGACCGAGAAGCCCTGGGCGGACACGAGCGCGGTCTCGCGCACCTTCAACGCGGTCTCCAAGGCGGCCGAGAACATCCAGCCGCGGGCGGTGACGACGAGCTTGTCGATCGCGGCCCAGCGGACGGCGAGCGTCGCCATCGGGTCGGGATCCTCCAACACGGCTGAGACCGCGCCGGGGACGGCGGACAGCGCGCCCTGCTCCCACGGCACCTCGCCGAACGCCGCCGCCAGGACCGCGAACGCCGCCATCTGCGCCGTGTAGGTCTTGGTCGCGGGCACGGCCCGCTCCTCCCCCGCGCCGAGCTCGATCACGGTCTCCGCGGCGGCGGCCAGCGGGGAGTCGGCGTCGTTGGTGATCGCGACCGCGTGCCCGCCCGTCGCGCGCAGGCGTTCGACCACGTCGACGATCTCGGGCGTCTTGCCCGACTGGGACACGCCCACCACGAGCCAGCCGCTCGCGTCGGTCCGCGCGCCGTAGCGCGTGAACAGGCTGGGCGCGGCGAGCGCCACCGGACGGCGCGTCGCGAGCTCCAGCAGGTAGCGGCCGTAGACGGCCGCGTGGTCGGAGGAGCCGCGCGCGACGATGATCACGCCCGCCGGCCGCTCCAGTCCCACGTCGATCCGGCGCGAGAGCAGGCGGGCGAGCACCTCGGGCTGCTCGGTCATCTCACGACGCATGTGTGACCCTGGCATCGCCGTCGACCCTACCGGCTACCCTCGGCCGCGCGATGCTCCCGCTGCGCGACAACGTCCCGACCAGCCGGACGCCGTACGTCACCTACGTCTTCATCGCGGCGAACATCCTCGTCTACTTCTTCTGGCAGAAGGGCGGGTTCTCGCTCAACGGACCCGACAGCACCGCCTACCTGTGCCAGCTCAACGAGTGGGCGGCGATCCCGGCCGAGTTCTCCGGCGACAAGCAGCCGCTCCCGACCGAGTGCGGCACCGACGACGCGCCCACCTACGCGACCCTCTTCACCGCGATGTTCATGCACGGCGGCCTGCTGCATCTCGGCGGCAACATGCTGTTCCTGTGGATCTTCGGCAACAACGTCGAAGACGCGATGGGCCCGGTGAAGTTCGTCGTCTTCTACCTGATGGGCGGGATCGCGGCCTTCGCGCTGCAGTTCGTGACCGACACGGCGTCGGTGATCCCGACGGTCGGCGCCTCCGGCGCGATCGCGGGCGTGCTCGGCGGCTACCTGCTGCTGTACCCGCGCGCGAAGGTCGTGACGGTGATCTTCATCGTGTTCTTCTTCACCATCCTCGAGCTGCCCGCGCTGCTCGTGCTCGGCTTCTGGTTCCTCCAGCAGGCACTGATGGGCTATTTCGACCTGGCCGACCCCACCGGCGGGGGCGGCGGCGTGGCGTACTTCGCCCACATCGGAGGGTTCGTCTGGGGGCTGCTGGCCATTCGTCTATTCGCGAGTAAACAGCGCACCAAACGGCCGCCGGAGCGTTTGTATACACGGTGATGCGCCGAGCGTTCATGGCCCTGCTCGCGCTCGTGCTGTTCACGGCCGCGGGCTATCTGTTCTTCTTCCGCGACAGCGGTGAGCCGCCGCAGGCGCGCACGCCCGCGGCCGCCGGCGCGCTCGAGGACTCCTCGACGGCGCCGCTGGTGAGCGGCGGCACGGCGCCGTCGCCGCTCGCGGTGCGGCTGGACTCGGCCGCCGACCCGATCCAGGTTAAGTTCAAGAAGCCGCCCCGGTCCGCGGTCGTGTTCGACCTGGACACGGGCAAGGTGCTGTGGCGCCGGGACCCGACGAAGGTCCTGCCGATCGCGTCGCTGACCAAGATGATGACCGCGCTGGTGGTCGTCGAGCGCGTCCCCGAGGGCGCGAAGGTCCGCATCACCAAGGAGGCGCTGCGCTACACGGGCTCGGGCGTCGGCGTGCTCCCGCGCGGGAAGTGGATCGGCGTCAACACGATGCTGCACGGGCTGATGCTGCCGTCCGGCAACGACGCAGCCATCGCGCTCGCCCAGCGGGCCGCAGGCGGCAGCGAGAAGCGCTTCGTCCGCTACATGAACGAGAAGGCCGAGCAGCTCGGCCTGCTCTGCACCCGCTTCGCGTCCTCGAGCGGGATCGTCGACAAGGGCAACCACTCGTGCGCGGCCGACCTCGCCGCGATCGCCCGTGCCGTCATGCGCGAGCCGCGCCTGACCCGCATCGTCAAGCGCCGCCAGGCGGTGCTCCCGTTCCCGATCAAGGGCGGCCGGCTGTGGCTCTACAACCACAACCCGCTGCTGCGCGCCGGCTACCCGGGCACGACCGGGCTCAAGACGGGCTACACGGACGCCGCCGGGCGCTGCCTGGTGGCCACGGCGCGGCGCGGAGCGGTCAAGCTCGGTGTCGTCTTGCTCGACTCGCCGGACCCCGGCAAGCAGGCGATGCAGCTGCTCGACCGGGGCTTCAAGGCCTCAT
Organism: Solirubrobacter deserti; assembly: GCF_003344625.1. Taxonomy (GTDB): domain Bacteria; phylum Actinomycetota; class Thermoleophilia; order Solirubrobacterales; family Solirubrobacteraceae; genus Solirubrobacter; species Solirubrobacter deserti. The sequence goes on from NZ_QPKJ02000003.1 coordinate 182,137, forward strand.
CCACCTGAGATCGGGGTAGATCGGGGGCTGATGGCCCCGTCACCCGAGGTGGTTCGACAGCGCCGTATCGCGGCCGTGATCGCGCTCGCGGTGGCCGCCGCGCTGCTCGTGCTGCTGTTCACGCAGCTCACCGGCTCCGACGCCGCCGAGCAGCCACGCGCGGCCGCGGACGGGGCCGAGGCCGAGCAGGGCGAGCCCACGCCGACGCCCGAGCCGCTGCCCGAGCTCCCGCGCGGCGGGCGCACGATCCTGCCCGACTACCGCGTGGTCGCCTACTACGGCGCGCCGCAGGACGACGAGCTCGGGGCACTCGGGATCGGGTCGCCGGCCTCGGCGGTCAAGAGGCTCAACCGCCAGGCGAAGGGCTACGACCGCAAGACGCGGCCGGTGATGCCGGCGCTGGAGCTGATCGCGACGGTCGCGGCCGCCCACCCGGGCGACGACGGCCAGTACATCCTGCGCCAGTCCGACACCGTCATCCGGCGCTATCTGAAGGCCGCGCGCAAGGCCAAGGCGCTGCTCATCCTCGACATCCAGCCCGGCCGCGCCGACTTCTTCAGCGAGACCAAGCGGCTGCGCAAGTGGCTCAAGGAGCCCGACGTGTCGCTCGCGCTGGACCCGGAGTGGCGGATGGGACCGAACGAGGTGCCGGGGAAGACGATCGGCAGCGTCAGCGCGCGCGAGGTCAACGCCACCACGGACTGGCTGAACAAGCTCACCAAGCGGGAGAAGCTGCCGCAGAAGCTGGTGCTCATCCACCAGTTCACCGACGACATGATCCCCGAGAAGGAGATCAAGGAGCGCAGCGACCTGGCGATCGTGTTCAACGTCGACGGCTTCGGGACGCAGACGCTCAAGGTCGCCAAGTACAACGAGTTCACCCGCCAGTCGCACGCCTTCCGCCACGGGTTCAAGCTCTTCTACAAAGAGGACCAGGACACGATGTCGCCGGCGGAGGTCATGCGCCTTCAGCCGCGGCCCGATGTCGTCGTGTACGAATAGGGCGTGCTGCGGCGCGATCGCGAGTCCGAACGGCAACTGCGGGACCTGAAGGCCGAGCTCGGGGCCGCGCGCGAGCGGCTCTCCCGGCTCGATGAGGCCGAGGAGCAGGCGCAGATCGCGCTCGAGCTCTACGACGGGATCGCACGCTCGCTGCACGCGATCGCCGCCGAGGCCGCGAACGGCGAGCAGCCCGCGATCACGCGGCTGACCGACGAGGCGCTGGGTGAGCTCGACCGGCTGCGCGGGATGCTGCGCGGCGGCGCCGACGAGGAGACCGAGCGCAGCCTGATGGCGGTGGCCGCGCTGGTCGACCGGGCGCGAGACGGGGGGATGCCGGTCACGCTGCACGTCGAGGGCACGCCGCGCCGGATTCCCGCCAGCGTCGACCAGGCGGCGTTTCGCATCGTCCAGGAGGCGCTGCGCAACGTGCACCGGCACGCACAGGGCGAGCCCGCGAGCGTGCGCGTGAGCTGGCGCGAGGACGAGCTCGGCGTCGCGGTGCGCAACACCGGCCCTTCGGCCGAGGACGCGCGCGGACTGGCGATCATCGGTGAGCGGGTCCGCTTTCACGGCGGTGAGCTGGCCGCCGGCGCGCCCGCGAGCGGCGGCTACGAGGTCGTCGCGCGCCTGCCCCTCTAGTTCGTTTCGTCACAAATGGGGCCGGGTATCTCGGGCCCCCATGAACAGTCTTGCCGAGCCCGGCTGGGAGGCCCTGGCTCGCGACCCGGAGTTCCGTGCGCTGGTGGCGAGCCGGAGGCGGTTCGTCGCGATCGGCACGGCGATCTACACCGGGTACCTGATCGCGTTCCTGGCGCTGCTGGGCTACGCGAAGGACTTCATGGCGAACGAGATCGGCGGGATCTCGCTGGCGCTCTGGGGTGGGCTGAGCATCTGCGCGCTCACCGTCCTGATGGCGTGGCTGTACGCCCGCCGCGCCGGTGAGTGGGAACGCATGGCCCAGCGGGTCGCGGAGCGGGCGTGACCGGCGAGTTCAACACGCTGGCGGTCGCGGTCTTCGGCTGCGTGCTGGCCGTGACGCTGCTGATCACGCGCTGGGCGGCCAAGCGCACGCACAGCGCGACCGAGTTCTACGCCGCGGGCCGCGGCGTCCGCGGCGCGCAGAACGGCATCGCGACCGCGGGCGACTACCTGTCGGCCTCGACGTTCCTCGGCTACGCGGGCCTGATGTACCTGTACGGCTTCGACGGCTGGATCATCGGCCTCGGCGCCTGCCTGTCGTTCCTGCCGGTGCTCTACCTGCTGGCCGAGCGCATGCGCAACGCGGGCAAGTTCACGGTCGCCGACGTGCTCGCGTTCCGCCTTAAGGCCCGCCCGGTGCGGATCGCGACCGCGATCAACACGCTGCTGATCTCCGGCATCTACCTCGTCGCGCAGCTCGTGGGCGCGGGCGCCGTGATCGAGGCGCTCGCGGGCATCTCGTTCCCGGTCGCCGTGCTCATCTGCGGCGTGTTCATGGTCGTCTACGTCGTCTTCGGCGGCATGCTGGCCACCACCTGGGTGCAGATCGTCAAGGCCGTGATGCTGATGATCGCGGGCACGATCGTCGCCGTCGCGGTGCTGGCGAAATTCAACTTCAACCCGGGCGCGCTGCTCGACGGCGCGGCCGCCAACCACCCGGACGGCGACGCGATCAAGGGCCCGGGGACGTACCTGACGTCGCCGATCCTGATCATCTCCACCGGCCTGACGATCTTCATCGGCACCGCCGGCCTGCCGCACATCCTGATGCGCTTCTTCACCGTGCCGGACTCCAAGGCCGCGCGCACGTCGGTGCTCTACACGATCGGCATCATCGCCACGTTCACGGCGATGGTCACGATCATCGGCTTCGGCGCCCGCGCGCTGCTCGGCCAGGGCGCGACGGAAGCCGTCGGCCCGGGCGGGAACCTCGCCGCGCCGCTGCTGGCGGCCGATCTGGGCGGCGGACTCGGCACCACGGGCGGCGACATCGCACTCGCGCTGTTCTCCGCCGCCGCCTTCGCGACGATCCTCGCCGTCGTCGCCGGCCTGGTGATCGCGTCGGCGGGCGCGATCGCCCATGACCTGTGGCGCAACGTGCTGGGTCGCGGCTCCGAGGAGTCCGAGCGCAAGGTCGCGCGGATCGCGTCGATCGGCGTCGGCGTGGCCGCGATCGCCGGCACGCTCGCGATCGGCTCCGGCTTCAACGTCACCGTGCTCGTGAGCATGGCGTTCGTGTTCGCCGCGAGTGCGAACTTCCCGCCGCTGCTGCTGGCGCTGTTGTGGCGGCGCTTCAACACCGCCGGTGCGCTGACCGGCATCACCTTCGGCATCGTCGCCTCCGTGGTGATGATCGTGCTCAGCCCGCCGGTGTGGCCCGGCCCGGACTCGCAGGGCTCACCTTCGCCCCTGACGTTCCCAGGCCTGGTCACGATCCCGATCGGGTTCCTCGGCTGCTGGCTGGGCACCGTGCTCAGCCGCCGAGAGGAGACGACGGACGCCACCTACGACGAGCTGCTCGTGCGTTCGGAGACCGGCATCGGCTCCGAGGGAGGACCGGAACCCAGCCGGTCAGGCCGCTTCGAGCGCCAGCCGGCCCCCGTGGAAGTCCGCTGAGTCGCCTCCGCGTGCACGGTGGGGGCTCCCGCCGTGCACGCGTGCCGAGGCCTACCGCTTGCGCCTGCGCCGGAGCAGGCGGCTCGCCGGCCCTCTGGGCGCGACCCCGCCGACGCGGTCCACCGTCTCGCGCAGGGCTTGCAGCGCCGCCGGCGAGTCGGCTTCCAGGTGCCACTCGGCGTCCCCTTCGGCGCCCCAGCGGACCGTCGCGTACTCGTGCGGGCCGTAGAAGCGGTAGATCACGAGCGCCTCGGTGGCGGTCACCGGGCCCGGCTTGAGGCGGCCCGCGAGCCACTCCAGGCCCGCCTCGCCCGGTATCGGGCCCTTGGCGCCGAGATGCTGGCCCTTCAGGCGCCCGGCGGCGGCGAGGTCGAAGACGAAGTTCGAGTACGACAGGGACACGCGGCCCTCCTCGTCGTACACGGGCGGGTCGTCGCCCTCGTCGCGCCGGACGTAGAAGCCGGGCGCCACGCGCACCCGGTCGCGGGTCTCCGCCAGGCCCTCGAGCGGCCACTCGGCCACGGCCGCGGGAACGTCCGCCTGGACGGCCTCGGGGGCGGCGCCGAGCATGTCGCGCGCCGCCGCGTGGAAGCTATTCCCCTCGGGCACGCCGCGCGGCGAGCAGCGCCCCGCCGTGCGCGCCGCCCAGGTCGCCGAGCTCGGCGAGCATGATCGCGGGCGGCGTGTCGTCGACGAACAGGTGCGGGATCATGGCCTTGCGGATGCGCTCCACCCACGGCTCGCCGAGCCGGATGCCGAGCCCGCCACCGATCACGACCGCCTCCGGGTCGAGCAGGTTCACCGCGGACGCGACGCCCGCGCCGAGCGCCTCGACGGCGTCCTCGAGCAGCTCGAGCGCCATCTGGTCGTCGCGCGCCAGGGCCCGTTCCCAGATGCCGGAGGACAGGCGGTCGCGGCCGCGCTCCTCCATGATCTCGAACAGGACCGTCTTCTCCTTCTGCTCCACGCGCCGGCGCGCGCGGGCCTCCATCGCGCCCCGGCCGGCGTAGGCCTCCATGCAGCCCCGCCGCCCGCAGCCGCAGACGGCGCCGTTGATGCGCACGACCATGTGGCCGATCTCGCCGGCGGTCTTGCGGCCCACCCACGGCTTGCCCTCGAGGATCAGCCCGCCGCCGACGCCCGTGCCCCAGAACACGCCGAGCAGCGTGTCGAACTCCTTCGCCGCGCCGATCTGGAACTCCGCGTCGGTCGCGAGGTCCACGTCGTTGCCGAGGCTGACGGGCGCGTTGAGCTCCTTCTCCAGCGCCTTGCGCAGGTTGAAGCTGCCGGACCACTCGCTCAGGTTCATCGCGCCCGAGACGGTGCCCTTCACGTCATCCACGCTGCCGGGCGAGCCGACGCCGACCCCGGCCAGGTCGGAGGTGGGGAGCCCGGCCTCTTCCAGCGACTCGATCAGCACGGCGGCCATGCGCGCGGCGATCGCCTTCGGGCCACCCTTCAGCGGCGTCTGATCGCGCTTGGCGCCGAGGACCGTATTGTCGGCGCCCTCGTCCACGACCGCGGCCTGGATCTTGGTTCCGCCGAGGTCGATCCCTCCGTAGATGGCCATGACCCGCAGCTTAAACATCGCTTTCGAGGTGTGGAGCCACGACCGGTGGTCGATTCCGCTGCCGGACGGCCACAAGTTCCCAATCTCGAAGTACACGCTGCTGCGCGAGCGGGTGCAGGACCGCGTGATCGTGCGGGAGAGCGATGCGGTGTCGTGGGAGACGCTCGCGCTCGTCCATGAACAGGACTTACTGGACCGGATCCGGACTGGTCAGATGTCGATCCGCGAGCAGCGCGGGCTCGGGCTGCCCTGGAGTGAGACGCTGGTGGAGCGCGGCCGGCGGTCGGTCGGGGGAACGATGGCCGCGGCCCGGCGGGCGCTCGAGCACGGCGTCGGGATGAACCTCGGTGGCGGCACCCACCACGCGGGCCGCGACTTCGCCCGCGGCTACTGCCTGTTCAACGACGTCGCGGTGACGCTCGCCCGCCTACGTGAGGAGGGCGCCGTCCGCAGCGCGGTCGTGGTCGACTGCGACGTGCACCAGGGCGACGGCACCGCGCAGATCCTCGGACAAGATCCTGACGCGTTCACGCTCTCGCTGCACGGCGCGCGCAATTACCCGTTCCAGCGCATCCCGTCCGACCTCGACGTCGACCTGCCGAGCGGCACCGGCGACGACGACTACCTGGCCGAGCTCGATCGCGCGCTGGACGTCGCGCTGTCGGGTGCGTACGACATCGCGTTCTACCTGGCGGGCGCCGATCCGTGGGAGGGCGACCGCCTCGGCCGCCTGTCGCTGACCAAGCCCGGCCTGCGCGCGCGGGACGAGCTCGTGCTCACGCGCCTGCGCGGCATTCCGACCGTCGTCGTGCTTGCCGGCGGCTACGCGCCGGACCCCAACGACACCGTCGACATCAACGCCGCCACGCTCGACTGCGTCCTGGCACTAAGGTGAAGGGTCTCCGGGGGCGTAGTGATAATGGGAGCACGTGGCCTTTGCACGGCCAAGGTAGGGGTTCGATTCCCCTCGCCTCCACTCAGGGAGCCGCCCACGCCACGGCCGTGACGCCCGCGGCGGTGCGGCAGGTGACCTCGATGGCCGGATTGTCCTGGCCGCGATGGATCACCCAGTCGCACACGCTCCCGTCGGCGAGCGTCGCCGCGTCGCGCTCCTGCGCCGGGCCTTCCATGTCGACCCTCGGCATCGGCGTCCATGCGGCGATCGCGGCGTAGGCGCTCTCGCAGTCACCGCCCGCGACGATGATGTTGCGGATGAATCCGCCGGGGCCTTCGAACGGCGAGCCGTCGGGGTTCAGCCCGTCCGGGCACGCCGTGAAGCCGTCGAAGCGCTCGGCGGCGGGCCGCTCGAAGTCCGCGTGGCAGAGCAGCCACGCGCCCAGGCTGCCGCGCTCGGCGCGGTCCTGCGCGGCGAGCAGGCGCTGCGAGCGCGTGTAGTCGCCGTAGCCCGCCGCGGCCCAGCCCGACGCGATCAGTTCGCGCCCGAGGTCCGTGCCCGTGTGCCCGGCGTCCAGGTATGCGCGCAGCCGGCCCTGAAGGTCCCGCACCGGCTTGACCTTGACGTCGGTGCGCACGTCGACGAGCGGGCCGACCTCTCGCGCGTTCGTGGGCGCGAGGTCGACGAGGCCGTCACCGTCGCTGTCGCGCGCCTCGGTGCCGAACGCGAGGTCCAGCGTGGCCGCGAGCGCTTCCTTGTGCCCGCACCGCCCGGCCGCCGGCGGTGTGAGCCCGATCAGCCGCACCGTCTCGCGGCGCCTGAGTCCGCTCGACCGCCCGGTGCGGGCGATCTCCACCGCATAGACGCCGGGAGCGGGCGCGTCGACGATCTGAGCCCGGCCGACCAGCGGCTTGGCCTTGGCCCGCTTCTTCGCCTTCGGCTTCGGCTTCGGCCGGGCGGGCTTCGACGGCCGGCTCGGCTCCTTCGGCCGGCTTGGCTGGCCGGGCTTCAAGCACGGACAGGGCAGCGCCTCGCAGTACAAGCCGTCCCCATCGGCGTCAAGCGTGTCCGCGGCACGCTGCGCGGCGGCCTGGGTCTCATAGTCCGAGCACGTCGCGGCGGACGCCGGCGCTGCGAACAGCAGCGCGCACACCACGGCGGCCGCCAGCGCAGCCGCATTCCCGATCACCTTCACCGTCCTGCCTCCTTGCAGCTTCGTTCCTGGTTCCGCGCCGTCGAGCGCAGAGGCCGGAAAGGTAGTCCGGCACCGGCTCAGCCGGAACAGGTGCGAGGTTCGGCGCCGTCAGCTTCACTTTCCCACCACTTCGGACCGCGCTCGCCGAGCGCGACCTTGGCGGCGTGGACCCGGTCGCGGGCCGCGCGTTCGGCCGGCTCGTCGCCGCGGCGCTTGGCCCAGCCCACCGCGCTGCGCGCGCTCATCAGCTCGCTGACGAGCTCCTGGCGACGCTCCTCGGGCAGCGACGGGTCCGAGCGGCGCCAGCGGCGGCCGTCGATCACGATCCAGCGTTCGTCGTCTTCGGCCGGCACGGTTCCGGGCTACCCTGGACGTCGCTGCTGCCACGCCTGCGCGGCGTGGACTTCACCTGATCCGTCGCCGGATACCGCCCGCGTCCGGCTGATCCCTCGTTCTCAGTGGAAGGCAGCGATGGAGCTCCTCGCGAACCCGCACGGCTTGCCCGCCGTGCTCATGTCGGGGCCTGGCGTCCCGATCGAACCCAAGGCCGTCCGGCAGGCGCTGGCGGGCCGTGTTCTTCGAGGGCGCGCGTGACCTGCGGCTGCGGCCGCAGGACCGGCTGGCCGTGCTCGAACATGGGCTGGTCGCGCTGCTCGACGCCCCGCACGTGAGCGGCGGGGCGGGCGGCTGGGCGCCGGTCGCGGACGAGCTGGCGCGCCATGTCGAGCGCGCGCACGGCGGGGCGGGATGGACGCCGGCGGCGTCGACGACGCGCTGGCCGCCTGGGCGCGCCGGACGGGCGAGCGCGACAGCCAGCTCGGCTCGCTCGGCGGCGGCCACCACTTCTGCGAGCTCCAGCGTGTCGCCGAGCTGTGCGACGGCCCGACCGCGTGGGCCTGGGGCCTGCGTCGCGGCGCGCTCGCGGTGATGGTCCACGCGGGCTCGCTCGGTTTCGGCCACGTGGCCCGCTCCCGCGGCGGCACGGAGCCGTTCCTCCGCGCCGGGCCGGAACAGGACGCCTACGTCCGCGCGCAGCACAACGCCGCCAACCTCGCGTTCGCGAACCGGCTCGCCCTGACCGCGATGGCGGTGGGCGCGGTCGCCCACGAGCTGGGCTCCCCGCCGCGTTGGGTGACCGTCGGCGACGCGCCGCACAACCTGATCTGGCGCGAGGGCGACATCTGGCGCCACCGCAAGGGTGCGTGCCCGGCACTGCTCGGCAAGCCCGTGCTGATCCCGGGCTCGATGGGCGACTCGTCCTGGGTGCTCGCGGGCACGGGGGCCGAGGCGGCGCTCGCCTCCACGAGCCACGCCGCCGGCCGGGTCCTCGCCCGCGGCCGCGCGGCCCGCACGCGCGACGACCAGGCCGACGCCCGCCTGCGCGTCGTCACGCCGGTCGACCCGCTGCGCGTCCGCCGCGACGTCCGCAACGAGCACGCCCGCCGCGTCCGCGAGGAGGCACCGCGCGCCTACAAGCCGATCGGCCCGGTGGTCGACGCCGTGGTGGCGGCCGGCGCGGCGCGCCGGGTCGCGCGGCTGGAGCCACTCCTCACCGTGAAGGGCTAAGACACCTTGCGCACGCGCGGGGTGCGGTCGGGCGCCATCCAGAAGACCTCGTAGTGCGTGGCGACGACGTCGGAGGCGCCCCCGCGGGTGAGGACGACGGGGCGCTTGCGGTCCTCAGCCCAGGCGCGCAGGACGCCGCGGCGGTCGACCGCCGCCAGCAGCGAGAACGTCGCGGCGATCGGGCCGCCGGCGCTGGGCAGCTCGTGGTGGGGACCGTGGTTGGCGTCCAGGTAGCCCGCGAAGCCGGGGCGGGTGTACGCGATCGCGGCGCCGCCCAGGTGCTGGAACTCACGGGCGTCGCCGATCGGCGTGACGCGCTTGTTGAAGCAGGCATGCACCGACTTGCCCTTGCGGGTGACCACGATCCGGCGGTAGCGGACGAGCAGGTTCGCGCCCGTGCGCGGCGTGCAGTTGGTCATCTTGCGGGCCCGCAGCGGCTTGGCCCGCGGCGGCGCGGGCTCGTCCGGCACGTTGAGCAGCGCCGTACGCGGGCCGGACGGCGTCAGCCAGTACAGCCGCCGACCCTGGAAGACGAGCTCGAGCTCCTCGGAGACCGGCGTCGGGTCGATCACCTCCGTGCGGCCGTCCCCGTGGCGCAGGACGATGCCCTGCGGGCCGGCGTCGACGCCCCAGCGGCCCGTGGCGGGCTGGCCCGTGAGGGCGTCGTAGGTGTCGCTGCCGAGGTACTCGATCGACGAGTCGTCGGAGTCGTAGCCCTTCTCGCGCACCAGCGTGATCCAGCGGTCGCCCCACACGTGGCCGAAGTCGAGCCGCGCCTCAGGGCCGTCCCCGCGGTCGCGGTAGACGTGCTCGGTGTTGGTCGGGCGCACGCAGGACGCCCAGCCCTCCCCGTCGGCCCACACCTGCAGGACGGGCGAGTCGTACCAGACGTTCGCGGCTGGAGCGGTGCGGCACGCGGCGGACGCGGAGGCGGGCAGCACGACGAGGATGAGGAGCGTGAGGAGGGCGGCACGGAGCATGCACGGCAGTCTCCCGGCCGGCGCTCACCGTCTCGATGCGGACACCTCGCCCACCGACAGGCGGCAAACCGCCACAGGACACCGAATGTTCACCTGACGCGCCCGTTCGCGGGCAAATGTCCCGCCCGCCAACGATTCGAGTGGGGGGCGAATGTCAAGAGAAGGGCTGTCGCGACGGCGGTTCATCGCGGTCGCGGGCGCGACCGGCGGTGCCGCGGTGGCATCGCAGTGGCCGTTTGCGCGGGCGCGCACCGCGCCGCCGCGCTTCGTGGGGTACCCGTTCACGCTGGGGGTCGCGTCGGGCGACCCCACGCCGGACGGCGTCGTGCTGTGGACGCGCCTGGCGCCGGCGCCGCTGAGCCCCGACGGGGGCATGCCGGCCAAGCCGTACCCGGTGCAGTGGGAAGTGGCCAAGGACGAGGCGTTCACGAACGTCGTCGCCCGCGGCGAGGAGATCGCGGTGCCGGGCGAGGCGCACTCCGTGCACGCCGAGCCGGCCGGGCTCGAGCCCGGCTACGAGTACTTCTACCGCTTCAAGGCCAACGGGGAGATCAGCCCGACGGGCCGCACCAAGACGGCGCCGGCGACGGCCGCCAGCGTCGCCGGGCTGGCGTTCGCGTTCGCGTCCTGCCAGCAGTACGAGCACGGCTACTACACGGCCTACAAGCACATGGCCAACGAGGACCTGGATCTGGTGATCCACCTCGGCGACTACATCTACGAGTACGACACGAACTCCTACCAGGTGTCCGGCAACACCAACGTGCGCGGCAACTCCAACCACGAGATCGTGGACCTCGGGCACTACCGCGAGCGTCACGCGCAGTACAAGAGCGACCCGGACCTGCAGGCCGCGCACGCGGCGTTCCCGTGGCTGGTGACCTGGGACGACCATGAGGTCGACAACAACTGGGCGGACGACATCCCGGAGGACGGGCTGCCGCTCGAGCACTTCGCGCGCCGCCGGCGCAACGCGTTCCGCGCCTACTGGGAGCACATGCCGCTGCGCAAGGCCACGCGCCCGGTCGGCAAGGACATGCAGCTGTTCCGCCGCGCCGCCTACGGCAACCTGGCGTCGTTCCACGTGCTGGACACGCGCCAGTTCCGCTCCGACCAGGCGTGCGGCGACGGCACGCGTGCGGGCTGCGACGACCGCAACAACCCGGCGCGCACGCTCACCGGCGCCCAGCAGGAGCAGTGGCTCTACAACGGCCTGGAGACCTCCCCGGCCAAGTGGCAGGTGATCGCACAGCAGGTGTTCATGGCCCAGCGCGACGCCACCAACGGTCCCGGCGAGAGCTACAGCATGGACGGCTGGGACGGCTACACCGTGTCCCGCGACAAGCTGCTCGACTTCATCGAGACGCGCGAGATCGACAACCCGATCGTGATCACGGGCGACGTCCACCAGAACTGGGCGAACGACCTGCTCGCGGACTTCAGCAACCCGCAGTCGAAGATCCTCGGCTCCGAGTTCGTCGGCACCTCGATCTCCACCACGGGCGACGGCAACGACAACGTCAACACGGCGACGATGGCCGAGAACCCCTGGATCAAGTACAACAACCAGCGCCGCGGCTACGTGCGGGTGCAGCTGGACCAGAACGTCTGCCGCACCGACTACCGCACCCTGCAGTACGTCAAGCGGCCCGGCTCACCGATCACCACGCACAAGTCGTTCGTCGTGGAAGCGGGCAACCCCGGCCTCAAGGACGCGTGATGAAGTTCGCCATCGCACTCGCGGCGGCTGCCATCGCCGTCGTCTTCGCCATCCGGGCCGACGCGGTCGAGGAGGCCCCGGACGCCGCCCTGCAGCTCGTCGAGATCGAGCAGCAGACGCCGTACCTGGAGTCCTACAACTCCACCATCGCGGTCGGCAACACGACCCAGTCGATCATCCGCCGCCAGGGCAACTCGGGCGGCGTCGTGTTCTCCAGCCAGGCGTACGCCCAGTTCGAGAACCACAACGCGGACGGCAGCCGCGCGACGTTCCCGGTCGAGGTCGAGGAAGGCGCGCTCTACGGCATCTCGATCCAGTTCGTGAAGGCCCCGACGCACGGCATCGTGCAGGTCGCCGTGGACGGCCGCCCGCTCGGCCAGCCGGTCGACCTCTACGCGCCCGCGCTCCAGCGCGCTGAACCGGTGAACGTGGGCACGCTCGCGCTGGCCGAGGGCAAGCACACGTTCACGTTCACGGTGACGGCCAAGAACGAGGCGGCGACGAACTACTTCGCCGGCATCGACCTCGTGATCCTCGACACCCAAGCCGCCGTCCAGCCGACGCCGACGGCGGTGGCCACGGCGGAGGTCGGCGGCGAGGTGCCGCCGACGCTCTCGCTCACCCTCGACGGCACCGTCGGATTCGACGCCTTCCAGCCGGGGGTGGCGCGCGAGTACACGGCCAGCACCGACGCCAAAGTCACCTCCACCGCCGGCGACGCCATGCTGAGCATCGCCGACACCGGCGCGAACCCGGGCCACCTCGTCAACGGCGCCTACTCGCTCCAGCAGCCGCTGCACGCCCGCGCCGGGAACAGCGGGGACTTCTTCCCGCTGCGCGCCGCACCGCTGCGGCTATACGCCTACAGCGCCCCGGTCTCCGGCCACTCGGTGCCGCTGCAGTTCCGGCAGGCGATCGGCGGGAACGAGCCGCTTCGCACGGGGCGCTACGCCAAGACGCTGACGTTCACGCTGACGACCACGAACCCGTAACGCTCGGATGATCGGGGTGGGCATGCCCCACCCCGATCACTTGTCCCAGTCGAAGTCGCGCGGCGGCTTCTGCTCGAACCACAGGCGGTCGTGCTCGGGCGTCTCCTGGAGGAACTCCGGGGTCTCCTCGAGCACGTCGTCCTCGCCCTGTGCGCCGGCCGGGCGTGACTGCAGCGCCTCGTCGGCCGGGACCTCGTCGCGCTCGTCGGCGAGCCACGGGTCCTCTTCCTGGCCGATCTCCGACTCGTTGAGCGAGACCGCCGCGGGCGGCTCCTCGTTCATCGGCGGCTGCGGCTCCTCGGCGGCGGCCACAGGCTCCTGCGCCGGCTCAGCCTCCTGCTCCGGCTTCTGGGCGAACTCGTTGCGCATGCCGGGCCCCAGCGCCTCGCGCTCCTGGCGTGCGAGGTCCTCCGGATCTGCTCCGTGCTTGCGCTTGAGCTCGAGATGCTCGCGGATGGCGTCGTCGAGAAGTCCCATAAGGCGCCGCTCCCTTCACAGCCTACTCGGCCTTGACCGTCCGATTCTTACCCGAGCGCTTCGCCCGGTAAAGCGCGGCGTCCGCCGCGGCCACCAGGCCTTCCTTGTCGGATTGTGGCGAGGACGCCAGCGAGGCCGCGCCGAAGGACGCGGTCACCTTCAGGACACCGTCGCCGTCCAGCAGCGGCAGCTCGAGGTCCTCGATGCGCTTGCGCACGCGCTCCGCGAAGTTGAACGCGCCGTCCAGGTCGGTCTGCGGCAACGCGACCGCCATCTCCTCGCCGCCGTAGCGCGCGGGCTCGTCGATCTCACGCGCGGACTGGCGCAGCACCCGCGCCACCGCACGCAGGACCTCGTCGCCCTGCATGTGCCCGTAGGTGTCGTTGACGCGCTTGAAGTTGTCGATGTCGAGCATGATGAGCCCCATCTCGGCGTCGTAGCGGCGGGCGCGCTCGACCTCGGCGTCCATGACCTCCTGGAAGCGCCGGTGGTTGAACAGCCCCGTGAGCTCGTCCGTGACCGCCTGGCGCTGCACGGTTTCGTGCAGGTCGACGTTCTCGACCGACACCGCCGCCTGGCTCGTGAGGTAGGAGAACAGGTCGCGCTCCTGCGGGCTGAACGCGCGATCGCCGCGGGCGACGGAGACGATGGCCAGGACGCGGTCGCCGCCTTCGGTCGCGCTCAAAGGCGCCGCGAGGGCGGACGAGCCACCGACGCTGATCTCCGCCGCCTGGCCCGCGTCCATCACCGCCGCCTCGGCGGCGTGCAACACCCGGTGGAAGCTGCTCGGGTCGCCCGTGTGCGCGACCTCCTCCATCGGCGCGTCGGCGCGTCGGCGCATCGTGGCGCGCCCGCAGTCGCCGCCGACGCCGTCCACCGCCGTCTGCACGACGATCTCCAGCACGCCGACGCGATCCAGGCCGCGCGCGAACGACTCGCCGACGCGGCGGATCGCGTCCTGTAGGCGGCCGCGCTCCCGCTGCAGCTCCTCCAGCCGGCGCTCGAGCTGGACGGCCATCCGGTTGAACTCGTCGCCGAGCGCGGCGAACTCGTCGTTGCCCTCGGTCGGCACCTGGACGCTGAAATCACCGCGACCGATCCGCTGCGCGCCCGACAGCAGCCGCTGGACGTGCTCGGACAGCGTCCGGCTCACGATCAGGAAGAAGATCAGCGCGAGCGCGAGGAACAGGACGGTCAACCCGATCACGAGGAAGACGGCGACGCGCTCCGGCGGCGGCAGCTCGGCCAGCAGGCGCACCGTGACCCGGGAGCCGTCCGGCTCGTCGGCGTTGAAGGAGGTGGTGCGGTAGTCCTCGCCGGCGATCTCGATCGTCTCGCCGCGGCGAAGGTCCGGCAGCTGCTCGGTCGCCGACCGTGGCAGCGTCGTCGCGGCCTGCTCGCCGTCGCGCTCGACGACGGCCTCCATCTCGAGCAGCCCGGCGATCTCGTTGGCGTACTCGCCCGCCTCCGTGGTGGAGACCGTGATCTCCCCCACCTGCCGGTCCTGGTCGTCGACGAGCTGCGCCGACGACGCGGCGATCGCCGTCGCGTCGCCGATCTCGATCGGCCGCCCGAGAGCGTTCGCCGTGAGCCGGATGTACCGGATACCGCCGTCGCGGGCGAGTTGTTGCAGGCGGCTGCGAACCGCGAGCGGCTCGTCGTCGGCGATGCTCGAGGCGAGCCGCGTGTCTTCGGTGATCGGCTGGATGGCCGCCATCGACTCCTGGCGGTGCTGCGCGTACAGGTTCTCCGCGGTCTTCTGCGCCTGCTCGAGGCTCGAGTCCAGCCGCCGGTTGTCGGTCGCGCCGAGGATCTGGAACAGCACGAAGCCGACCGCGAGGATCGGCACGATCACGATGACGGCGAAGAACAGCCGCAAGCGGCCGCGGAAGGAGGGCTGGAGGAGTGGCATGTCGATCGCGAACCGCTCCCGCAATCTATCCAGGGCGGCTATAATCGGCATTGAACGGCGGGACCCCAAGTCCTTCCGCGCATATGGGGCTATAGCTCAGTTGGGAGAGTGCCTGGATCGCACCCAGGAGGTCGCCGGTTCGAGCCCGGCTAGCTCCATCAGCCCGTCTCAGGCAATGCCGAGGCGGGCTTTCGTACGTCTGGGGCGCTTTCGGTCCTGAGGCGGACGTATGCTGCCGCTCCATGCTCGGCGACGTGATCAAGCGGCGCTGTGAGGAGTTGAACCTCACCCAGACCGAGCTCGCGGACCGCGTCGGCGTCCACGTGCGGCAGATCCGCCGCTACGAGCGCGGCGAGCAGCAGCCCGTGCTGGGGGTGGCGGCGAAGCTCGCCGCGACCCTCGGGATCAGCCTGGACGAGCTGGCCGAGCTCGACGGCGGGCCGCTCGACGGCGAGTGGTGGAGCGCGCGGCGGGTGCGGATCGACGGGCGCGAGCTGATCGCGACCACGCCGGTCACGCTCCGGCGCCGCGGCGACGTGATCACGGTCGAAGGGCGCGGCCTGCGCGGCGAGCTGCGCGTGTGGGAGGCCGAGCGCGTGCTCACCGGCTGGTACGGCGGCGCGGGAGCGCCCGGGACGATGTTCTTCGCGCTGCGCGGCGAGGCCGTGGCGGAGGGGCGGTGGGTCGCGCGGACGGCCGACGGGACGGTCGTGAGCGGGTCCGCCGTGCTGGCCCGGACCCGTGAGGACGCGACGCAGGTCATCGCCGCGCTGACCGGCTGATTCAACAATCGCCGCAATTTGCCGACGAAAGTGACGAACTATCACTCGACTCGGCCGGAAGACACGGCCAGGAAAGGACCGAAGCGCCGTGTCTGGGCTCTTCTCCAATCTCAATATCAGCCGCAAAGCGGCCACGTGGCTCGCCTTCGGCGCCACCGGCGTCGCGACGGGCGCCGTGTGGGCGTCCGGCTTCGCCTCGATCTCACCCACCAGCAACGCGGCGGCCGAGTCGCCTGCCATGGCCAAGACCGCGCCGGGCAACTCGACGTCCGCGCTGAACGGCAAGGCTGCCCCCGTCGACGCCCTCGTGTTCGACTGGGACGGCCGCTGGGGCAAGGTGACGACCCCGAAGGTCATGTTCAAGGTCGACCTCACGGGCCCGGAGTACGCCGGCACCAAGGAGTACAACGTCGCCGTCCTGCTGTCCAAGACGTCCGTGCTGACGGGTTGGGCGACGCTGCAGCTCGAGTTCGAGCGCGTGCAGGAGGCCGCCAGCGGCACCTGCGACGCGGCCGACTTCGACGGCGCGACGAACACGCGCGTGCTCAACGTGGACGACCAGGACGCCGCCGTGTACTGGAACAACCTCCCCGGGAACGCGGTGCACTGCATCGGCGTCGACACGAGCACCGGCGACGACCACACCGGCACGTTCCTGCGCTCCGCGCAGGACTCCGAGCCGACCGGCCACCCGCTGTTCATCGCGACCGTGGACCGCGCGGCCTAACCGCCGCAGGCAGCCGTGCCGCCGACGACGCTCCTTGCCGACCCGGGTCTCCGGGTCCTCGGACAGCGCGCTCGCACGCATCGCGTCGAGCGCGCCGTCGTCGGCGACCGCCGAGCCGGCGGCACGCGCTGGCTCGGGTTCGTCCTGGTCCTGCTGGTCGTCGCCGGCGGGTTCGGGTTTCTGCGCACCTGGCCGCCGATCGCGACCGTGATGTCGGCCAGCATGGCGCCGACGATCGACACGGGCGACATCGTCGTGCTCAAGCGCCTCGACGGCGCCCCGCGCGTCGGCGAGATCGTGCTGATCCAGGTCCCCGACGATGCGCGCTCGCGCTACGGCTACCCGCCGGTGGTCATCCACCGCGTGGTCAAGATCACGGCCGACGGCGAAGTGACCACCAAGGGCGACGCCAAGCCCGACGCGGACCCGTTCACGGTGCCGCAGACGGCGATCACGACCCGCGTCCTGACGAGCATTCCGGCCGCCGGACAGGCGTTCAGCTTCCTCGGCAGCACGCTCGGGCTGCTCTGGATCGCCGGCGGCGTGCTCATGTTCTTCGTGCTGCCCGCGCTGGAGCGCCACCGCGAGACGCAGCGCCGCGCCGAGCAGGAGCGCGAGACCCGCGAGCACGTGCTCGACGTGCTCCGCGAGCAGGTCGAGTCGCTCCCGGCGCAGATCGAGCAGGCCGTGGCCGCCGCCGTCGCGCAGGTGACGCCGGAGACGGCCGAGGCGCGCATCGCGGCCGCAGCCGAGCGCGCCGCCGTCGCGGCTGCGCCGCTGATCGCCGGCCCGGCGCCGCTGCGGCTGGTGTCCACGGCGCAGTTCGAGGCGCTCGGCGCCCTGCGCGTGGCCCCGCGCCCGGCGCCCGCGACCCCGTTCGTGCCGCCGCGACGGACCCCCGTGCCGGTGCTGGCGAGCGCGGTCGCGCCGTTCGCGTGGACGCGCGCCGCGGCCCCCGCGACACCGCCGGCAGCGCCGGCTTCGCCGACCTTCGGCCCACGCCTCACGCTTCCGACGCCGGTCTTCGGGCCGCCGCGCCCCGCCCCCGCGGCGCCTGCATCGACCTCCGGCCTGCGCGTCTCTCTGCCCACCCCCACTTTCGGGCCCGCGCGGCCCGCCCCCGAGGCGCCCGCGCCGACCTCCGGCCGGCGCGTCTCGCTGCCCACCCCCACCTTCGCGCCCTCGCGGCCCGCCCCCGCGGCACCGACTGCAGGTGCGCCGGCGGTGCGCTGGCGTGCCCTTCCCGCGGCGTTCGTCGCTCAGCCGGCGCCTCCCGCGCCGGCGGTCGCTCCGCGACGGCTCGCGGCTGCCTCCCGGTTGGTCGCCGCCTCGCAGGCCGGGACGACCCGGTTCGTCGCGGCGAGCGAGCTCAGCGTCGCTTGACCCGCGTGCCCGCGCTTGCGAACGTGCGGGCGGGATGCATCACACGCTGATCGTTGCCAACCGGACCGCGGCGACGCCGGTGCTGCTGCAGGAGATCGACCGCCGGGCGGAGTTCCGGCGCACCGCGTTCACGCTGCTGGTGCCGGACGCGACGCCGAGCAACTGGCGCCTCGAGGACGCCGTGAACACGCTGCGCGACGCGGCGGCGGGGATCAACGGGACGCGGCCGACGTGGGTGGACGGGATCGCGAACGCGAGCGAGGACCCGTTCGAGGCGGTCAAGTCCGCGGTGGAGACCGGCGAGTACGACGACATCGTCGTGTCCACGCTGCCGTCGCGCACGTCGGTGTGGCTCAAGCGGGACCTGCCGCGGCGGGTGGAGGCGCTCGGCCTGCCCGTGGCCGTGATCACGCCGGCGACCAGCCACGGCTTCTCGCTGTTCGCGAAGGGTCCCGGCTCCTATGAGAGCGGGCGCTGAGCGGCGGCTTCGACCGCCCCGTAGAAGTCCTCGGGGCTGTCGTCCGGACCGGCCATCGCTCGCTGGGTGAGCAGAACCGCGACGGTGTCGTGGCTCGGGTCCACGCTCGCGGTCGTGCCCGTGCCGCCCGTCCAGCCCCAGGCGCCGGTCTCCGTGATCACGCCGGTGCCGAGCCCCCAGCTGGCTCCCGGAGGGAGGAACGCGTCCGAGGCCGTGGCGCGCTGCTGGGGGGTGAGCGCGTCGGCGCTGAACGCGGCGCGCGAGGCATCGCTGAGCAACTCGCCGTCCGCGATCGCGTTGCAGAAGCGCAGGATGTCCCCGGCCGTCGAGACGAGCCCACCGCTGAGCTGCTCGAACCCGGGCGGGCGCGCGAACCTGCCGTCCGGCGGGTCGGTCAGCTCCAGCGCGCCGTCGTCCCCCGGCCGGTAGGCGGCCGCCATCCGCGCGGGGTCGACGGCGGCGAACGCCGTGTCGGCCAGCCCGAGCGGCCCGAACACGCGCTCGGCCAGCAGCTCGCTCAGCGTCCGCCCGGTCGCGCGCTCGAGGACGATCCCGAGCAGGTTCATGCTCGTCTCGTAGCGCCAGCCCTCGCCCGGCTGGAACACCAGCGGCAGCTGCCCCACGCGCGCGATGAACTCGTCAGCACCGATGGTGTGGCCCATCGGGCTCGCGAACACGCCCCGCTCCATCATCGCCGTGATCAGCGGCGAGGACTCCAGCCCGACGCCCCAGCCCGAGGTGAGCGTCAGCAGGTGCCGGACCGTGACGGGCCGGACCGCGGGCACCGTGTCGTCGAGCGGGCCGTCGGCGGCGCGCAGCACGCGCGGCGACGCCAGCTCGGGCGCCCAGCGCGCGACCTCGTCGTCGAGCGCGATCACCCCGTCCTCGACCAGGCTCAGCGTGAGCACGCCGCCGATCGGCTTCGTCACCGACGCGATCCGGAACAGCGTGTTCGTCCGCATCGGCGGGCTGCCGGCCTCGATCGCCGTCCGCCCCGCCGCGTGGATCTCCACGTGCCCGCGCACGCGCACCGCCGCCACGTAGCCCGGGATGCGCCCGGAGGCGACGGCCGCGTCGGGCACGGCCCAGATCTCATCGAAGCTCATGTACCGGATTGACTGCCCGTACCCGCCCGATTCATCGCTCGTCCGACTTCGCTACGATCCGCACATGGACCGGTTCGACGACGTCGACATCCGGATCGTGGATGAGCCCGAGCCCACGCGCGCGCCGCGGCGGCTCGGTCACGCGGCCATCGCCCTGACGGCGGCCGCGGTCCTCACCGGCACGCTGGCCGCCAGCGCCACGGCGCTGACGGGCACCGCCCAGGCGCCCACCCGCGCCGCCGAGTCGTCCTCGGCGGAGTCGTGGTGGGACGGGAAGTGCCGCAAGGGCGAGGATCACCGTCGCGCGACGGTGACCTACTAGCTCCCCCGCAGATCCGCGATCACAGCACTGGCGAGGCGCAGGCGAAGCGCGAGGATGCGCGCGAGGTCGCGCAGCATCAGGTTCGCGATGGCCGGCTCGTGCTCGTGCAGGCGGTCGAACGCGGCGAGGTCGATGCGGACGACCTCGACGTCGGTGAGCGCCTCGAGCGTCGCCGAGCGCGGGTAGCCGTCGAAGAACGCGAGCTCGCCGAGCACGGACGGTGCCTCGATCGCCTTGAACGAGCCCTCGTCGCGCGGCAGGCGGACGCCCACCGTGCCCTCGGTCAGCAGGTACAGCGCGCGGTCCTCCTCGCCGGCCTGGACGAGCGCGAGGCCTGCGCCGAGGTGCCGCACGTCGGCGTACGAGAAGACGGTCGCCCAGTCCGCCGCGGTGGCGTCCGGCATGAACAGCAGGTCGGCGGAGTCTTCGTGGGCTTCCTCCGCGAAGACGGTGAACGGTCCCTCGTGCACGGCGCAAACGTACAGGGTCAAGCGGAGAACTCGGCCAGCGCCCGCGCCTCTTTGTCCACCTGGGCGCGTTGTCGCCGGTTGAGGTCGACGAACGGGGTGACCGTGCCGTCCGGTTTCCACGTCCCCGCGACCTGGCCGTCGACCAGGAACGTGCCGATCGACTGCGGCATCTTGGTGTGGAAGATGCGCTCGCGAAACGCCTCCGGGAGGATCAGCGCGCGCCGGGCGTGGACGAGCAGCGTCGCGTCCCAGGTCGGCAGAAAGCGCACGGGGGCGGGCGTGTCCGGGTCGGGGAGCGGGAGGTCCGGGAGGTCGTAGAGCGTCGTGCCGTCCTCGGCCTCGTGTGTGTCGAGGCCGTCGAGCGCCGGCTCGATCTCCTTGATGCCCATGCCCGCCCAGTTCGCGATGTCGCCCTTCGCCGCCGGGCCGAACCCGGTCAGGTAGCGCCTGACCAGGTGGCCGACCGGGTCGTCGACCGGCGGCTGCGGCAGCCAGTCCTCGGCGAGGCCGAAGTTGTCGGCGCGGCGCTTCTCCCACGTGCCCTGCGGCGGGACGCGGACCATGTCGACCCACGCGCCGACGCCCTGCAGCGCCTCCTTCCCGATCAGCGCGTCGATCTCCTTACGGCGGAGCGGCCCGTCCTTCAGCGCCGCGCGCAGCGTCGCCGCCGCCTCGTCCAGCGGCCCGTGCTTGCTCACGCGCGTCCACCAGGCGCGGCGCGAGTCGCGGATCGCGAGCGTCAGCGGCCAGTAGTCGGCCGCCGACACGAGGTGGATCGTGAAGCGCATCAGCGTCCCCTGGACGATCGAGCGGTCCTCCAGCGCGCGCGTCACCGCGTCGCGCTCGAGGCCGGCCACGCGCGACCACAGCCCGATGTACATCGACGGCGCGTACTGCGCCTGCAGGCCGGCCATCGCGTCCAGCGCGGCCGGCAGGTCGAGCTCGCGCCGCTCGAGCAGCCCTTGGCGCGCGAGCACGGCGCGGTTGAGCTGGCGCTGGGTGAGGATCACACCGCAGCGGCGATTACGTCCACCACGGCCTCGGTGGAGAGCGCGGTGGAGTCGATCACGAGGTGGTAGAGCGCGGGGTCGCGGGCGTCGACGCCGTAGAAGTGACGCACGTAGGCCTCGCGTGCGCGATCGCCGTCGCGCCGCAGGCGCTCCGCGTCGGACTTGGAGAGCCCTTCGTACTCCATCGCCTGCGCCACGCGGCGCTCCGGCGGACCGTCCAGGCGCACGTGCAGCGCCTCCGCGTGGCGACGCAGGATCACGGCGGCCGCGCGGCCGAGGATGACCGCGCCACCGGCGGCGGCGTGCTCGCGGATCAGCCGCTCGGTCTCGCGCCGGTAGTCCTCGCCGGCCAGCACGCCGGCCTGGACCATCGCGCCGGCGAGCTCGGGCAGCAGCGCGAAGCTGGACGCGAGCCGCCCGATCGCGTCACCGAGCGACTCGTCGTGGGCGAGCGCGTCGTCGAGCGAGCAGCCGAGCCGATCGGCCACGGCCGTCGGGATCGCGCGGTCCAGGAACTCGACGCCCAGGCGCTCGGCCACGGCGGGGCCGATCCGGCTGCCGCCGGCGCCATAGGACGCGGAGATGGTGACGAGCGGTGGCGTGCCCAAACGTTACCCCCAGTTGACTGCCTTGCACTCCGGAAGCCGCGCGGCCTCGGCTTCCGCGGCCTCGCGCACGGCCTTGGCGAGCTTGCCGAACGGTTCGATGCTCACCACGCCGTCCTCCAGCGTCCACACACCCGCCATCACGCCGTCGACGAGCAGGACGGGCGAGAACCAGCCGCCCGGGCGGTAGATGCGCTCGGGATGCGCGGTCGCACGCTTGTCGCGGGGCGCGGCGACGACGTACTGGTCGAACGCCGGCAGCAGCCGCACGTACCCCGCCGGCGCGGCCGCCTCGATCGCCGCGACGTCCTCCTCCAGCGCCAGCCCGAACTCGGTCTCGACCACGTCGTCCGGGAACCACTTGCCGGCCTGAGCCGGCGACGGGTGCCCGAACCACTTGGCCAGCTCCTCACGCGTCGCCGGGCCGTAGCGGGTGAGGAAGCGCCGCGCGACGTCCTTCGTCGCCGCCTTCGGGTCCATCGGCTCGAACGGCTCGGGCAGCGTGAAGCGCCCGTCCTCGGCGTAGATCAGCTCGCCCCGGAACGCGACCGGCTTGAGCAGGTCGCCGTAGCCACGCGCGAGCCCCGGGTGGAGCGTCGCCAGCTCCTCGCGGCTCTTGGGCCCCTCGCGCAGCGCGGCCGGGACGCCCTCGATGATCGCCTTCACGTCGTCCTCGCCCAGCTTGAAGTGCTTGAGCCAGGACCTGGTCTCGTAGCGCGGCTTGAGCGCGGCCTGCGCGCCCACCCACAGCGGGAGCTCGTCCGTGCGGTGCAGGTGCAGCGTGCCGCGCTGGGCCCACGTCTTGACCAGCGTCCGGTCCCGCCACAGCAGCTCGTGGACGTCCGGCGGGTCGTCCATCCGCGCCCACAGCGTCAGCTGGGCGCTGGAGAGCACCTGCGCGTGCAGGCCGCAGAGGTCCGAGACGACCGCGAGCGGGTCAGTCGCGTGCGCCGTCAGGTGCTGGCGCGCCATGCGCCAGGCCAGGACGGATTCCCACTTCATGCCCGACAAGATCCTGGATCGTGCCGACGCCCGCGTTGCGGACCGCCCGGCCGAGGTCCCGGTTGATGCGCCGAGCCCACAGCGGGCCGCCGTAGACGAAGCCGGTGTAGCCCTGCACGAGGGTCGCGCCGGCACGCACGCGCTGGAGCACGTCCTGCGCGTTCTCGACGCCGCCGACCGACACGAGCAGGACCCGGTCGCCCACCCGCGCGCGCAGCCGGCGCAGCACCGCGAGCGAGCGCGCCTTCAGCGGCGCGCCGGACACGCCGCCCGGCCGCGCCAGCAGGTCCGCGGGCGCATCCAGCCCTTCGCGGGAGATCGTCGTGTTGGTCGCGATCAGCCCGTCCAGCCCGGCCTCGACGGCGAAGTCCGCGAGCTGGTCGAGCTGCTCGTCGGTGAGATCCGGGGCGAGCTTGACCAGCACGGGCTTGTCGGTCTCCCCACGCACGGCGTCGAGGAGCTCGCCCAGGTGCTCGATCGTCTGCAGGTCGCGCAGCCCGCTCGTGTTCGGCGAGCTGACGTTGATCACGACGAAGTCGGCGTGCGGTGCGAGCAGCGCGGCGGACGCCCGGTAGTCCTCGGCCGCCTGCTCCAGCGGCGTGACCTTCGACTTGCCGATGTTGATCGCGACGATCCCGCGGCCGGAACGCTGCGCGAGCTTGCCGACGACCGCCTGCGCGCCCGGGTTCGGGAACCCCATGGCGTTGAGCAGGCCACGGTCGGCGGGAAGCCGGAACACCCGCGGGCGCGGGTTGCCGGGCTGCGCGTGCGCGGTGATCGTCCCGACCTCGACGAAGCCAAAGCCGAGGTTGCCGAGGCCCTCGAACGCCGTCGCGTGCTTGTCCAGGCCGGCGGCCACGCCCAGCGGGCTGTCGAACTCCAGGCCCAGCGCCCGCACGCGCAGCACGGGGTCCGCTTCGGCGCGCGGCAGCCGGGCGGCGAGCGCAAGCGCGCGGGTCCCGAGCAGGTGTGCGTTCTCGGCGTCGACGCGCGAGAGCACCCGGCTGTAGAGAGCGGCGTACAAGCGGCACCAGACTAGCCTGGGGGCCTTGCTCCGCCTCCGCATCGCGCTGCTCGCCGCTGTGCTCTTCGTGGGCGCCGCCGCCCTCCTCGTGTACCAGGCCGACGACCCGGACGAGAACGTCCAGGTCATCCCGACGCCGCCCGGTGCCGAGCGCGGCGAGCCCGTCGCGGACCCGTTCGCGTGGTCGGCGGAGCGCTCGGACGAACTCACGCGGCGCGCCGCCGCGGGCACGAGCCGCGTGCTCTACACGCGCTCTCCGGGCGGGGCGGCGGAGACGGCCGCGCGGGTCGCGCGCTTCCGGGAACCGGTGGAGGCCGCCGCGCGGGAGGCCGGGGTGAACCCGGACCTGCTCGAAGGGCTCGTGTTCCTGGAGAGCGCGGGCCGGCCGGACGTGCTCGCGCCCGGCGGGATCGAGAGCGCCGCGGGCTTGACGCAGATCCTCGCCGAGACGGGCCAGAACCTGCTCGACATGGACATCGACCTCGAGCGCAGCCGCTCCTACACGCGCCGGCTCGAGACCGCGCAGCGCGAGGCGAACGGGCCGCGCATCCGGGCGCTCACCCGGGCTCGCGCCCGCGTGGACGATCGCTTCGACCCCGCGAAGGCGCTCGCCGGCACCGCGCGCTACCTCAAGCTCGCGCTGGCCGAGTTCGACGGCCGCGAGGACCTCGCGCTCGTCTCCTACCACATGGGCATGGGCAACCTGAACAACGTCCTGGAGGCATTCGGCGGCGGCCCGCGGCCGTACGTGGAGCTGTATTTCGACTCCAACCCGCGCCGGCACCGGGCCGCGCACGACCTGCTCGTGGGCTTCGGCGACGACTCCTCGAACTACTACTGGAAGCTGCTGGCCGCGCGGGACGTCATGCGCGCGCACCGGCAGGATCCTGAGGCCCTGCGCCGGACCGCGGCCGAGCGCGTGCAGGACGCGAGCGGGCGGGGGCGCCTGCTCGCCGGGGCGCCGCGGGGCGATCTGGGCACCCTCAACGCCACGCCCGAGAACACGGGGCTCGAGGTCGCGCCCGAGCTCGAGCTGCGCGACGAGGCCGCCGCCGTCGCGGCCTACATGGGCTCCGAGGTGCGCTCCATCCTGGGATCGGGCGCGCTGCGGATCACGAGCGCGACGGACGGCGGGTGGAGCTTCCGCGTCTCCCGCGACTACGCCTCCGAGCGTCAGGCGCTGGCGTTCCAGTACGTGCTGGACCGCCTGACGGTGCTCGACGTGATCGCCTGGTCACGCGCGGAGCGGACGATCCGCGTCACGGCGGGCCGTGACGCGGACGTGCTCACACCGCTCCTGGACCGGCTGGGGTGAGTTCTTCTTCCTGCGCGGGCGCCGACTGCGCGGCGCGGGCCTCATACGCGGCGCGGGCACGCTGGTCGGTGTCCACGACGTGGTTGGAGTTCATCGCGCGGGACACCGCCTCGCGCACGCGGCGCGGGACGACGGCGCCCGTCCAGATCACGCCGGCGAGGCGCTTCGGGGCCCAGACGTCGAACTTGGGGACCTTCAAGGCGTCCACCGTCTGCGCCGCGATCTGCTCGGGCGAGACGCGCGGGACGCCGCGCAGGTCCGGCACGCCGGCGGCCAGCTCGGTCTTGGCGAAGCCCGGCATCACGACCGTGACCTCGACGCCCGTCCCGCGCAGCTCCGCGCGGACGGCCTCGGACAGCCCGATGACGGCGTGCTTGGTGGCGCAGTAGGTCGCGAGGCCCGGGGCGGCGGCACGGCCGGCGAGCGAAGCGACGTTGACGATGTGGCCCGTCCGGCGCGGGCGCATGCGGCGCATCGCCTCCTGCGTGCCGTGGATGACGGCGCGCACGTTGATCTCCAGCTGGCGCGAGATCGACGCCTCGTCCTCGGCCTCCAGCGGGGTCACGTGCATGATCCCGGCGTTGTTGACGAGGATGTCGATCGGGCCGAGGCGGCGCTCGACCTCGTCGAGGAACGCGGTGAAGGCGGGTCGGTCGGTCACGTCGAGCGGGAGGCCGAGCGAGCCGTTCGCCAGGCTCGCGGCGGAGGTCTCGGCGGCGGCGCCGTCGAGATCGCCGATGGCGACCACGACCCCCTCGCGCGCGAGGGCCTGTGCGAGCGCCAGCCCGATGCCGCGGGCTCCTCCCGTGATGACGGCGACCTTGCCGCTCAACGAGCGGGGAGTCTTGGACATGACTCGATTATGGCCGGTAAGCGAGTGACCGAAAGTCCAGATCGGTCACAGGAAGGCTCCGCTGGGCAGGTAGGGGCGGAACGGGCCGACCTCGCCGCTCACGAATACGCCGCCCGTCCCGGCCCTCAGCTCCAGCCCGGCCTCCACGCACACCCGGATCGCCCACTGCTGGGAGCTGGTGAGCCACTCCACCATCATCTCGCTCTCAGCCCGGGCGAGCGCGGCGCGCAGCAGGTCGGCCGCCGCGTCCTCGTCGCGCGCGGCGAGCAGCCGCAGGCCGCCGCCCGGCGGCACGACCGCGTAGCCGCGCTCCGGCGCGATCAGCAGGGTCTGCCCCATCTCCAGCTGCGCGCCGATGTCGACCCCGTGCGCGGCGCCGCGCACGTGGCGGTCGACCGTCTCCGTGAGCGGGATGTCGCCCGCGTCGCCCTCGACGATCCCGCCGGGCGCGGTCACCCGCGGCGTACCGAAGGCGCTCGCCGACGGGTGGAAGTCCAGGCCGAGGCGGGAGTAGGCCCGCAGCGCACGCGGGTCCGGCGAGGCGAGGATGATCCGCCCGCGCGCGCCCGCGGCGTACTCGTTCGCCCGCCGCAGCAGCGCGCTGCCGGTGCCGCTGGACTGCATGTCCGGCCGCACGATCAGCAGCGAGAGGCCCCAGACGTCCTCGCGCCGGAGCGCGAGCGCACAGCCGACGATCGCGCCGTCGTGCTCGGCCACCCAGGCGCCCTCGGGGTCGGTGGTGGCGAGGTGGCGGTAGCGGATGTGCGCCTGCGCCGGGTCGGGACGCGGCTCGGGCGGCTCGTCGCGGCTGGCGCTGAGGGCCTCGAAGGTGAGGAGGTTGAGCTCGTGGACCTCCTCGACGTCTTCCACGCGCATCGGACGCAGCTCGGGCACGACTACGATCCTCGCATGGGGAGCCTCGTGGTCGGCGATCAGCGGCTGGCGTACACCGAGTACGGCTCCGGCCCGAAGCTCGCGGTCCTGCTGCACGGGCTGCTGTTCAACCAGCGCATGCACGCGGCGCTGGCGCAGGCGCTGGCCGAGCGCGGGCACCGCGTCGTGACGCTCGACCTGCTCGGCCACGGCGACTCGGATCGCCCCGCGGACAAGTGGCGCTACTCGATGCCCGCGTTCGGCGCGCAGGTGATCGCGCTGCTGGACGAGCTCGACGCCGACGAGGCCGTGCTGCTCGGCACCTCGCTGGGTGCGAACGTCGCGCTGGAAGCCGCCGTGCGCTCGCCTGAGCGCGTGCGCGCCTTGGTGGTCGAGATGCCCGTGCTCGACCACGCGCTCATCGGCTGCGCGATCTTCTTCACGCCCGTGATGATCGCGCTGACCGCCGGCGAGCCCGCGATGCGCGGGCTGTCCCGGCTCACGCGGCTGGTGCCGCGGCGCCGGTTGCCGTGGCAGGCGGACATCCTGCTCGACTGGGTGCGTCAGGACCCGGCGCCGAGCGCCGCGGTCTTCCAGGGCCTGTTCTTCGGGCGCACCGCACCGCCGCGGGAGGAACGGGCGGCGATCGAGGCGCCGACGTTGGTGATCGGACACCAGTACGACATCGTCCATCCCTTCTCGGACGCCGGTATGCTCGCGGAGGAGCTTCCTCATGCGGAGCTCATGCAGGCCCACTCGTTGATCGAGTTGCGGGTCGCTCCTAAGCGCCTTACCAACGAGATCGGACGGTTTCTGGACGAGTGTTGGCTCCCCCGCGCGGCGAATGTCCGCGCGCGGGCGTCCTAAATCAATCTTCCACCGCTACCATCGCCCGCCGGATGTCGAGTCGCCAAGAAGAAAAAGAACGTCGTAAGCGCGAACGGATGGAGAAGCTGGAGGCCGAGAAGGCCGCTGCCGCTCGCCGCAAGCGTCTCCAGCTCGTGTTTGCCTCCGTCCTGGTCGTAGCCCTGCTCGCCGGCGGCGGCGTCGCGGCCGCCGTGCTGCTGGGCGGCGACGACGAGCCGGAGGTCGCGGCGGGCGCCGCGTCGATTCCGGCGCTCAAGACGGGCGACGTGAAGGAAGCGGCGAAGCTCGCGGGCTGCAAGTACGAGCCCAAGGTCGCCAACGAGGGCGCGGGTCACGAGGAGAAGGACTTCAAGGCCTCGGACTACAAGCAGAACCCGCCGACGTCCGGCAACCACCACCCGACGTGGTACGAGGACGGCATCTACGCGCCGGGCGACACGCCGGAGCTCGGCCGCCTGGTGCATACGCTCGAGCACGGGCGCATCGACATCCAGTACAAGCCGGGCACCTCGCCCGAGACCGTCGCGCAGCTCGAGACGCTCTACAACGAGATGGACGGCGGGCACCACCTGCTGCTGTTCGAGAACACGACGGGCATGTCGGCCGCCGTGGCCGCGACCGCGTGGGACGCGTCCCTGACGTGCCCGACGATGAAGCCCGAGGTGTTCGACGCCATCCGCGGCTTCCGCAAGGAGCACATCGACAAGGGCCCGGAGATCGTCCCGTAATAGGAAGTGAAGGCGGACATCCCCTCCGCCCCACCCCGATCATCCGACCTTCACGGGCGGCGCTGACTCAGCGTCGCCCTTCTGCTTTAACCGCGCCAGCCGCCGGTCTCGCCGCGATACAGGCCGTGGCCGGTCACGGCCATCCGCGCGGTGTAGGCGATGATGCGCAGGTCGAGCCACAGCGAGGCGCGCTCGAGGTACTGCAGGTCGAGCTCGATGCGCTCGCTCCACGGCAGCGAGGCGCGACCGTTGACCTGCGCCCAGCCCGTGAGCCCGGGACGGACGCTGAGCCGCCGCCGCTGGCGGTCCGTGTACTGGTCCACCTGGACCTGGATCGTCGGCCGCGGGCCGACCAGCGACATCTCGCCCTTGAGGATGTTCCACAGGTTCGGCAGCTCGTCGATCGACGTGCGCCGCAGCAGCGCGCCGACCTTCGTGATCCGCGTGTCGCCCTCGTCGACGGCCATGCCCGCGCCCATGTGCTCGGCGCCGGAGACCATCGTGCGCAGCTTGTAGACCTCGAACGCGTGCCCGTCGAGCCCGACGCGGCGCTGCCGGTAGATCGGGTGCCCCTGCGACTCGAGCCGGACGGCGAGCGCGGCCAGCGCGACGATCGGCGCCGTCCCGACCAGCAGCGGCACCGCGACGGCGAGATCGAGCGCGCGCTTGCGCCGCGAATGCAGATAGCGGTTCATCAGCGCGTGCCCTCTGCCTTCTCCCAGCCGGCCTGCGTGCCGTGCCGGAGCCAGTCATAGAGACCGAGGGCGAGCGCGGCCGTGGTGAGCAGGTAGTAGCGGGCGACGAGCGCCGGCTTGGCGCCGCTGTCGCTCAGGGCGGCGGCCAGCAGCGCGGCCTGGGCGGCGCCCGCGAGCCGGTAGAGCGTCCCGCGGCGCAGCAGCGCGAAGGTGGCGACAGCGAGCAGGATGTGCAGGAACGGCGTGCCGTAGCGCAGCAGCCGGTGGCTGACGATCATCAGCGCGTACAGCGGCGAGTACCCGCGCGGGTCCAGGAGCCCGCCCTCGAGCACGATCGGCCAGCCGTAGGACATCATCCGCCGCTTGCGGGCCCACTCGCCCTCGATCGAGGGCACCATCTTCTCCGTCGCGCGCGCGTCGGGCACGTAGACGGCGCGGAATCCGCTTTTCACCATCTGGAACGGCATCGCGAGGTCGTGCCCCATCGTCGGGTTCACGCGCTCGTAGGCACTGCGCCGGACGGCGTAGATCGCGCCGTTGCCGCCGGTGACGGACGCCAGCGCCGACTCCTGCGCGCGCAGGAACATCTCGTAGCGCCAGTACAGCCCTTCCTGGTTTGTGCCGGCCTCGTTGGTGAAGGACACGTTGCCGCACGCGTAGCCCACGGCCGGGTCCGCGAACGGGCGAACGAGCCGGCGCAGCGCGTCGGGCTCCCACATGGTGTTGGCGTCGCTGAAGGCGAGGATCTCGCCGCGGGCGACCTGGACCGCCGCGTCCTGGGACACGTACTTGCCGCCGCGGGGCAGCGCGAGCACCTGGTCGGCGCCCTCCGCGCCGCGCACGGTGGGCTCGTCGCCCCCGTCGACGGCGACGATGACCTCGAGGCCGGGGTAGTCGAGCGCGCGCGCGTTCGCGACCTTCGCCGCGATCACGGCCTCCTCCCTGTAGGCGGCGACGATCAGGCTGACGCTCGGCGTGACATCGGCGCCCGGCGCGGTCGGCGGTGAGCCCTTCAGCCGGCGCAGCAGCGCCAGCGCGGGCGCGTAGGCCGCCTGTGTCCAGACGATCAGGGCGGCGGAGATCCAGAACAGGGCGCGCACGGGCGGCGAAGAGAGTGGCAGACTGGCGCGCTGTGCTGACGCTCCGCCGACCCACTCCCGAAGACGCCGACGCGCTCGTCGCCGCCTGCCAGGACCCCGAGATCCCGCGCTGGACCAACGTCCCCAGCCCGTACACGCGCGAGCACGCGCTCGCCTACATCAACCGCGACGACCCGCGCGTGCTGAACTTCCTCGGGTTCGAGGACGACCAGCTCGTGGGCTCGTTCAGCCTGCTGGAGATCGACCTGGACGCCGAGTACGCGGAGGTCGGCTACTGGGTGGCCAAGGAGGCGCGCGGCCGCGGCGTCGCCACGCAGGCGGTGGAGCGGCTCAAGCTGGTCGCCGACCAGCTGGGCATCACCCGGCTGGAGCTGCTCGCGCACAAGGACAACGCGGGCTCGCGGGGCGTGGCGCGCAAGGCGGGGTTCATCGACACGGGCGAGCTTCGGCCCGCGCCGCGCGTGGACCCGCCGACGGCGCCGGACTACGTCGTCTACGCCTGGAGCGCCGAGTAGAGCTCGAGCGTGCGGCGGGCGATGGCCTCCCAGCCGTACTCGCCCGCGGCCGCGGCGCGGGAGGCGGCGGCCATGCGCTCGAGCCGCTCGGGGGCGGCGAGCAACGCCGACAGCTCGCTCGCCAGCGCTTCGGGGTCGTCCGGCTCGACCAGCGCCGCCGCGCCGGTGGCCGCAACCTCCGGGAACCCGCCGACGCTCGTGAGCAGCATCGGCTTGCCGAAGGCCAGCGCGGTGAACAGCACGCCGGACTGGTCGATCTCGCGGTACGGGAGCACGACCAGCGACGCCGCCCGGAACGCGCCCGCCAGCTCGCCTGCGGATACGAACCGCAACGCCGTGCGCACGCGTGGGCCGTGGATGAACGCCGTATCCATGCGCGGCATGCCGATCACCCACAGCTCGGCGTCGACGCCCGCGCGCCGCCAGGCCTCCAGCAGCACGTCCACGCCCTTGTAGGGCCGCAGCAGCCCGAACATCAGCACGACCGGCTTGTCCGGCACCGCGAACGGCGCCTCGCCCGGCACGTCGAGCCCGGTCAGGGCCCCGTGGCGGATGACGTGGACGAGGGCGGGGTCGAGCCCCAGCTCGTCGCGCAGCCGGGCCGCGCCGTGCTCGGAGTGCACGACCACCGCGTCCATCCGCTCGTACAGCCGCCGCTGCGCCGCCAGCTGGCCCGGCCTCGGCTCGCGCGGGAGCACGTCGTGCGCGGTCAGCAAGCGTGGATGCCGGCGCGGCATCAACCAGCCGTCGAGCTGCTGGACCGGCAGCCACTGGAAGTGCACCACGTCAGCGCCGCGCGCTCGGTAGCGCAGCATGTCGGGCACGTGCTGGGCGAGCCGCGCGGCGGTCCGCCCGCGCGCCGGCGCCCAGCGGTAGAAGTGCTCGACCACGTCGACCGCGGGCGCGTCCGGCACGTCGCCGTACGTGAACGCGCTCGTGATCAGCGACACCTCGGCGCCCGCCTGAGCGAGCGCCGAAGCCAACGCCCGGTCGTAGGGCGGCGTGTAGGCCGCCGGATCGACCAGGTGGACGCGCATCGCGCGCCCAGGTTACGACAGGGCCTTGACCAGGTTCACGCGGCCGAAGCCGAACTGCGGGTCGCGGCCCGCGGCGCCCTTGTCGTCCACCGAGGTCTGCAGCTTGGAGCGGATCTGCGTGGCGGTCAGCGCCGGGTTCTTCGCCGCGATCAGCGCCGCGACGCCCGCCACGTGCGGCGTCGCCATCGACGTGCCGGAGAAGGCCACGTAGCCGCCGCCGCGCTTGGTGGAGAGCACGTTCACGCCCGCCGCGGCGATCTCGACGTCCGCGTTCGCGTTCGAGAACGAGGCGCGCGCGTCGTTGCGGTCCGTCGCCGCGACCGAGACGACCTCGGGGTACGCGGCCGGGTAGTTGAGCGTCGCGTCACCGTCATTGCCGGCCGCGGCGATGATCAGCGACCCGCGCGAGGACGCGTCGCGCACCGCGGTCTGCAGCGTCGAGGAGGCGCCGCCGCCGAGCGACATGGAGATGATCTTCACGCCCTTGCCGGCGAGGTAGGTGATGCAGTTGGCGACGCCCGCCGTGGTGCCCGAGCCGACCGCGTTGAGCGCCTTGCAGATGGCCAGGTTGGAGTTGTAGGACACACCCGCGACGCCGACCGAGTTGTTGGCCTTGGCCGCGATCGTTCCCGCGACGTGCGTGCCGTGGTCGTTGTCGTCGTTGCACGAGCCCTCGACGACGCGGTTGGTGAGCAGCTGCACGCGCCCGCAGGCCACGACCTTGCCCGACAGGTCCTCGTGCGCCGCGTCGATGCCCGTGTCCACGATCCCCACCGTGATCGCCGGGAGGTTCGGATAGCCGGCGAGATCCCAGCCCTCCGGCGCGTCCATGTCCGCGTCGTTGGCGTTGCTCAGCCCGTACAGCTCGCCGAAGCGCGCGTCGTTGGGCACGCCGAACGCCTTCAGCTCGACGTTGGGCTCCGCGTACTCGACCGCCGCGGAGCGATTGAGGATCGCCGCCGCGTCCTTCGCGTCGGCGACCGCCACGACCTGGGCGCCGTTCGCCGCCACCGTGCCGAGCACGGTCGACAACCCGGCCCGCTCGGCCAGCGCCGACTTCGACGCACCCGGCTTGTACTTGACGATCACTTCCTCGGCCCCCGCCGTGGTCGGAACCGCCAGAAGTGCGACGAGGCCGAGCGTCGCCGAGATACCCCTACGCATTGGAACCGCCTCCCGTTTGAGTCTCCCAACTCTTGGAGGTGAGAACGCGCACACGAGACCCGACTTGCGCCCTCGCTGACGTGGTGTCAGCTATCTGAACCGTGCGTATGCGGCAGACTGCAGGCCGTCGTGGGCGTCGAGCTGTCCTTTTGCGTGGTCAACACTGAGCAGCGTGGACTGCTGCGCTACTGCCTGGACTCGATCGCCCGTGAGCGGGCGACGCTCGACTTCGAGACCGAGGTGCTGGTGCTCGACAACGCGTCGCAGGACGGCTCGGTCGAGGTCGCCAGCCGGCACCCGGCGACGACCGAGGTGATCGCGCTGCCCGAGCGCCAGGGCAAGGCGGCCAACGACAGCCTCCTGTTGCAGCGGGCCCGCGGCCGCTTCTGCATGCTGCTCAATGAGGACTCCGAGCTGGAGCCGGGCGCGGCCGTGGCACTGTACGGCGCGCTCGAGCACGACGACCAGGCGGGAGCGGCGGGCGCGATGCTCGTCCGGCCGGACGGCGAGCAGCAGCCCTCGGCGTGGCGCTTTCCCTCGGCGTGGACGGCGCTGCTGTCCGCGTTGTGGCTGCACAAGCGCTTCGTCGTGCAGAGCAGGGGCGAGGTGGTGCGTCCGGTCGACTGGGTCCAGTCCGCCGCCATGCTCGTGCGGCGCTCCGCTGCCGAGGAGATCGGCTTCTTCGACACGGACTTCTTCGTCTACTCCGACGAGGTCGACTTCTGCAAACGGCTGCAGGACGCCGGCCACCACGTGCTGTACGTGCCCGAGGCCCGCGCCGTGCACCACGAGCAGCTGCAGACCGGCAGCGTGCCGAGCCGGCGAATCGTCGAGTTCTCCCGCAACCGCGACCGCTACATGCGCAAGCACCACACATGGTTGAGCGCCTACACCGTGCGCTTCCTCACGGCGTGGACGTACCTCGTGCGCGCCCTCGGCGCCCTCGTCCTGCCCAACCACAACCCGAAGCGCTACCTCAAGCACGTCAGCGCGACGCTGTTTCCCAGCCGCGGCGAAGGGCTGCGCGAGGGCGCCGACGAGTTCAACCGGCGGCTGGAGCCTCCCGTGGGCCGCGTCGACTTCGACTGAGCAAGCCCCGCGCGGCCCGCAGCTCGCCCGGGCGGAAGAAGCGCGTCGCGATCAGCGCCAGCGGCAGCGCCGCGAGCACGAGCGCCCGGCTGACGAAGCCCACGACGCCGTCCGTGGGCAGCAGCAGCTCCCCCGCCGCCGTGAGCGCGCCGATCACCGCGACCAAGCGCAGCAGGCGGCCCCACTCGAACGCGACCGGGAACAGCTTGCGGGTGAGCGCCCACATCGCGACCAGCGTCACGGCGTAGGCGCCGACGAGCGCGAGGCCGGCGCCCGCGATCCCGAGCGAGGGCACCAGCAGGACCAGCAGCACGACGTTGGCCCCGAGCCCGCACAGCGCCGCGGGTGCGTTGCGAACCGTGACCTTCGCCCGGCCCGCCATCGCCACCAGCACGAGGAACAGCCCGTACAGGGCCCAGCCGAGCGAGACCCACGGGAGCGCCTCGTGGGCCGCGTAGAACTCCGGCGCGGCGAAGATCCGCACCACCCAGCGGCCGAGCAGCGCGATGCCCGCGACGACGAGCCCGGTGAAGAGCACGTAGTAGGTCGCGATGCGGGCGTAGACGCGCGCCGCCTCCTCGTCGCTCTCGATCGAGTACGCGAGCGGCGGCCACGCGTACTGGAACGCGCGCACGGTGAACACGACGATCCCGGCGAGCTTGACGCTCAGCGAGTACAGGCCGGCTTCGTCGGGGGATTCGGCGCGGTAGAGCCAGAGGCGGTCGATGAAGAAGATCAGGAAGACGGACACCTCGGCGGGAACGGTCGGCAGACCGAAGCGCAGCATCGGGCCCAGCTGTGGGCGCGACGGCAGCCCGAGCACGTGCCGCTCCACCCACCACAGGCCGAGCAGGACGGCCGCGGAGGCCGCGTAGTTGCCCAGGACGAGCCCGAACGCGCCCTGGTCGAGCCCGACCACGAGCACCACGGTGAGCGTGACCGTGAGCGCGACGTTGATCAGCGACGCGATCGCGAAGTCCCGCGCGCGCTCCTCGACCCGCAGCAGCGCGTACGCCAGCTCGAGGTTCGTGAACGCCCACAGGCCGAGCGCGCCCGCCCGCAGCACGTCCACCTGCTCGGTGCCGAGCAGGAGCCGGCTCACGGGCGCCGCGAAGACGACGATCAACAGCGCTGCGACGGTCGTGATCGCCAGCAGCGTCCCGACCGCCGTGCGGGCCAGCGCGCGCCGGCGGACCGGGTCGGCGTCCAGGTAGTGGAAGCGCACGAACGCCTCGCCGAGCCCGAGCCGCAGGACGATCGAGCACAGGATGATCGTCGTCAGGATCAGCTCGGCGGTGCCGTAGTCCGCGCTCGTCAGGTGACGCGTGTAGAGCGGGAGCGTGACGAGCGCGATGACCTTGGAGACCGCGTCCGCGAGCTGATACGCCGCGCCCGTGCGCAGCAGCCGACGCAGATAGCTCGTCATCCCACGGCGAGACGCTAGCGTGCGTGCGCGATGACCGACCCGGCTGGCGGCTATGGGTGGCGCGCGGGACCCGCGGGCGCGGCGGCGCGCGCCGAGCGCGCGGGCCAGGACGAGCCGCCGCCGATCGGGGTCCTGCTGCTGCCGCGCGCGCTGGAGTCGTTCATCCTGCGCGACCAGGCCGAGGACCTGCTGACCGCGCCCGGCGTCGTGGCCGTGGAGCCCGCGCGGATCTCGTACGGCGCGTATCTGCGGCTGCCGGTCTCGGTCGGCGACGGACTGGCCGCGACGCAGGCGCGCCGGCTGAAGCTGCCGGGGGTCCCGCGCGTGATCGTCATCTTCCACCCGCTGCAGTACCCGCTCGCCCGCGGGCTGATCGCCCAGCACCCGGACGCCGAGCTCTGGTACTGGCAGTGGGACCGCTTCGACGCCGCCTACGACGCGAACCCGCGCCAGCGCGCGCGGCTCGAGGACCTGCACCTGGCGGCGTCGCTGCGCGCGAGCGTCAATATCGTCGTGACCGACGCGCTGGGGCAGTTGCTCGACGAAGCGGCGGGCGCCCCGCAGCTCGTGCCGCTCGCGGCCGACTCGTTCCCGTCCGCCCCGCTCACGCCGGTCGTCGCCGTCTCGCTCGGGCATCTGGGCCACCGCACGGACTGGAAGCTGCTGCGCGCGGTGGCCGCGGGCATGCCGGAGCTCGTGCTGCTGCTGATCGGCGAGTGGCACGAGGCCGAGTCCGGCCACGACGAGGACTTCCAGGCCTGCCGTGCGGCGCCCAACCTCGTGTGGCTGGGCCGGCGCTCGGACGAGGAGGCGGCGCGGCTGATCGCGTGCGCCGACGTTGGCATCGTCCCCTTCGAGCGCTCGGACTTCAACGACACCGGGCTGCCGTACCGGATCCTCAAGTACGCGCGGCTGGGGCGGCGGACGGTCTCGCGGGACCTGAAGGGCGTGCGCACGTGGGCGGAAGCCGTCACCACCGCGGAGACGCCCGAGGAGTGGATCGCCGCCCTGCGCGCGCACGCGGGCGCGCGCATGCAGCCGGACGCCGAGCTGCGCGAGTGGGCGCTGAGCCAGACCGCCCACCAGCAGAACGGGCCGTTGTGGGAGCGGCTGGAGGCGTTGGGGATCGAGAGCGGACGGCTGGGCAGCGAACGCGTCAGGGACAGCGAACGTACGCCACGAGAAAGCCGCCGGAAGCGGCGCGCTCGAACGCCGGATTCGGCAGGTTGACCGTCGGGTTGGTCCCGTCGGCGAACCCGTAGCGGCGCAGCGCCTTCTGGCCGAGCGCGAAGACCTCGACGCCGC
The DNA here is from genome assembly GCF_003344625.1 of Solirubrobacter deserti. Lineage (GTDB taxonomy): Bacteria > Actinomycetota > Thermoleophilia > Solirubrobacterales > Solirubrobacteraceae > Solirubrobacter > Solirubrobacter deserti. The sequence goes on from NZ_QPKJ02000003.1 coordinate 218,917, forward strand.
GGTCGCGCCGCTGCGCGCTGCGCGCCCCGATCCGCGCGTCCTGCTGGTGCCACTTGGCGTCCGGGACGAGCCGGTAGGTCGGGAACGTGAGCGTCCCGCAGCGCATGCCGGCCTGCACCTCGGGCTGGGCGAACAGCGCGACGAGGCTGTCGTGGGTGGCCCGGATGAACCGCATCTCCTCGCGCACGTTCGTGAGCGACGGGGCGAGGATGACCAGCCCGATCGCGCCGGCCACCGCGGCGCCCGCGCTCGCCCGCACCCACAGCGCGCGGACGCGGCCCTCCGCCTCGGTGAAGCCGAGCAGCGCGTAGCCCGCGAACAGGCACATCGCGATCGCCGGCACCGTCAGATAGCGCGGCAGGATCGAGAGCCCGAGCACGCCCGTGCCGACGAACGTCACGATCCCGCCGACCAGCAGCGCGCCCGGGACCAGCACCCGCCGCCAGCCGATGAAGCGCCACGCCAGGTACGCGCCGACCGGCGCGAGCAGCGCCACGGGCGGACGCACGGTGGAGCCGATGAACGTGACGAACGAGCCGGGGACGTGCTGGAGCCCGCGCACGCGCCCGAGATCCTCGGCGAGCGCGCTCGTGGACTGCACGGAGTGGATCGGGTTGCCGGTGACGATCCAGTCCGTCAGGCACCAGAGGGCCGGGGCGATGAACACGATCGGCAGCTCACGCGGGCGACGCCGCCACAACCACCACAGGCCGGTCAGGACCCAGGCTTCGGGGCGCAGGAGCCCGGCGAGGACGAGCAGGACGGGCGCGCCTCGGCGGTCCTCGGCCGCGAGCACGCCGGCCCAGACCACGAGCGCGAGGAACGGCGGATCGACGTACCCGCGGGCGGCGTAGAGGAGGAACGAGGCCGACGCGGCGACGAACAGCGCGGCCAGCGCGCCGCTCCAGCGCCCGAACACGGCCGCGCCGAGCCGGTAGGTCCCGAGCACCAGCGCGGCGTGCGCAAGAAAGCACACCAGCACGAGCGCGCGGTCGCCGCTCTCGCCGAACACCAGCCCGAGCACCGCCGCCACCGCGATGTAGAGCGGGTGCTGGGTCGGCGCCGCGTAGGCCGTCAGCGACGGCAGCGTCCCGTCCAGGATCTCCCGCCCCCACACCAGGTGGTAGTAGGAGTCGTAGTTCGGATACGTGCGCGTGACCGCCCACACGGCCACCGCCGCGGCGAACGCGACGACCGCGGCGGCCAGCTCGACGCGCCGTGGGAACCGGGATGTTCGCCCTCTGGGCGAACTCCCAGCGACTGCGAGCCTCCCGGGCGACGTGTTGCCTGTCACTGGCGGACGACGGCGGCGGGCTGGCTACGGTGCCCGTTGAGCGCCGCGGCCACGTCGTCCTCCGGCTCGTGCCGGCGGCTCGCCAGCGGCGCGGCGAGCGCCGACCCCAGCGCGAGCAGCGTCCACGTCACGGGGTCCTCGAGGAACGCGGCGTAGAGCCACGTGTGCAGCACGAGCGCGGCGAACATGGCCGCGAGCGCCGCGCGCACCGGGTTGCCGCGCGCACCGTGCAGCAGCCGCCGGAACGCGAGCACGAGCAGCGCGACGTAGAGCGCGAGGCCGACGAGGCCCTGCTCGGCGGCGACCGTGATCGGGATCGTGTGCGAGGCGGACGTCGCCTCCCGCCCGGAGGCGTCCTCGGCGCGCCGGTACTCGGCGTTGAAGCTGCCCGACCCCCAGCCCTGCAGCGGCTGCTCGCGCGCCAGATCGACGCCGCCCTGCATGAGCTCGACGCGGCCCGAGGTGGCGTCGTCGAGCGTGTCGGAGTCGAAGCTGTCGATCCCCAGGGCGCCCGGAAAGGCGAACACGAGCACCGCCGCGGCGACCGCGGCCACCAGCGCGGGACCGACCACGTACTTGGCGCCGAAGCGCAGCCAGGCGACGACGGCGAGCCCGAGCAGCAGCGCCGCGAAGCTCGACTGCGACAGCGTCGTCAACAGCCCGCCCCAGAGCACCAGCAGTGCGCCAATCGCCAGCAGCAGGTTGCGCGGCCGCTTCGCCCACAGCAGCACGGACGCGAGCCCGAGCATCACCAAGGCCAGGAAGCGCCCGTAGATGTTCGGGTCAAAGAACAGCGAGTTGACCCGGAAGTATTCCTCGACCTGATTGGAGGCGATCACCTTGGGGTTCAGCAGCAGATGGCGCGTCTGGAACTCCCAGAAGCCGATGCCGGCGAACAGCAGCGCGAGCACGACCAGCGCGCCGCCGCCCCACAGCAGCCGCCGCGGCGTCCACTCGAGCCCGCGCAGCAGTACGAACAGCAGCGCGAACGGCACGTAGAAGAACACGACCTGCTCGAACGCCTTCGCGCGCTCGTCGGCGTAGATCGACTGCAGCGCGTAGAGCACGATCCCGCCCAGCAGCACCCACTCCAGCCCGCCCGAGCGCTCCGCCGGCGTGCCCGCGTGCCGGGCCGCGAGCCGCGGGATCAGCCACGCCAGCGCGCCCGCGCCGATCACGACGTACAGCGGGACGAGCAGGTTCGCGGTGCTGCCACCGGCCTGGATCGGCACGCGGAACGGGAGTGCGGCCAGCGCCAGGACGGCGAAGAAGCCCGGCCGGCGCGCGAACAGCCACGCCAGGCCGCCCATCGCGGCCACGCCGATCGCCGCGGCGGCGAGCGCCAGCGGCCCGCGGTCGCGCACCGACTCCACCTGCGGCGAGTTCCAGATTTCCCCCACCAGCAGCACCGGCGTGAGGACCAACGCGCCGAGCATGGCCCACGCGCGCCCGCGCACCGTCCGGCCGAGCACGGCCGCGGCCGCCAGCACGGCAGCGACGATCATGCCCGCCAGCAGGGCCCACTCGGGGAAGGCGGCGGTGTCGCTCACCCGATCACCCTTCGGACCTGATCCTGGGCTGCACGCCGCGCAGGATGTCGTAGATGTTGCGCGTCACCTGCGCGACGTTCGGATCGTCCAGGCGCTGCGGCCACTCGGGCAGGCCGACGCGGATGACGGTGCCCTTGCCGAGTTGCACGGCCGAGAGCGCCGACCGGATCTCCCGCGCGGGCTTGCCCGTGTTCGCCGCCTCCAGCTCCTCCTCCGGCGTGAGCGGCTGCCCGACCGCCGCCAGCACCTTGCCCTTGCCGAGCGACGCCGCTTCCTCGAAGCGGGTGAAGCCCGGCAGATCGAGCGCGCCCTCCATCAGGCCGAAGCTCGTGTCCTCGGGCTCGTACTGGACGAGCGTGGCGGGTGCGCCGACGCGCCGCTCCTTGGCCACGCGCGCGCCGAACGGGTCGGCCGCGGCGGGCTGGGTCGGGCGTTCGAGCGTCCCGGAGTCCTCGTCGTTGCGCACGCGCAGCCGCACGCCGCGCAGCAGCGTGTCCGAGCCGAAGATCGCGAGCTTGCCGCCGTCGTTGACGTACTTGCGCAGGCGCTGGCCGAGCGGGCGTGTGATCCAGGTCATCGAACCGGCCAGCAGCACGCCCTCACGGTCCGTGGCGCGTGGGCTGCGGGTGAGGTCGAGGTCGATGTCACTGGTGAGGTCGTACCGGATCCTCCGGCGGTCCAGGAATACGAGCAGCGGCGCGATGTCGTCGGCAAAGCCGGCCGGCAGCCCTTTCTCGCCCGCGTACATGCGCGGCCAGCGGACCTTGTCGCCGGTCGCAAGCGTGTTCGGAAGCCCGTCGAACGGCGTGTCGTCGATCTTGTCGGAGCCGAGCCAGCTCAGCGTCGGCACCACCACGAGCACCTTCGCGCGTTCCTTGGCCTGTACCAGGAACGGCACGGTCGTCGACCAGCGGCCCGCGCGCAGCTCGAGCAGGTAGACGCCCGAACGGCCCTCCGGGGCCCGGAAGACGAGGCTCGCGTCCCGCGCGGTGTTGCGCTTGACGACCCGGCTCTCCCCCACGCGCCGCACGCGCCAGCGGTACTTCGCCCCGCGCGCGTCCACGAAGAACTCGGCGCGCCCGCCGGCGGTCACCGGCCGCACGGGCGGCTGGGCCGAGATGCCGCGTACGGTCAGGCCCGGCCGGCCCGGCACGGCGCCGACCTCGAACTCCGCCGGGGCCACCCCGCGGTTGCCGGCGGTGTCGCGCACCTGCGCCTGGATGAGGTACACGCCCGGGTCCAGCGGCTTGCCCTCGACCAGGCCGTCCCAGCGCCTGCGCTGGTAGCGCCCGGGGCGGTCGAACATCGCGACCTGCTTGGGCTTGCCCTGGTCGGTGCGGAACACGCGGAAGATCGTCGGGAAGCGCGAGCGCCCGCGCGTGTAGATGTCGATCGCCCGATCGCCCTGGGAGACGACGTTCTGCCAGCCGTCCTTCTCACCGCACGGAGCGCCGATGCAGACCTGCGGCCGCGGCGCGCGGGTGTCCACGGTCATGGTCTTCTGCACGATCGCCGAGCGGCCCTCGTCACGCAGCGCGACGCGCAGGCGGTACTGGCCGTCGGGCACGACGCGCCCGTCGTCGCCCTTGCCGTCCCACGTCATCCGGCGCCAGCGGTTGGGCTGCAGCGGAACCGAGTCCACGAGCCGGCGCACGCGATCGCCGTCGAGGTTGACCACGTCGACCGTGGCGTCGTCGGCGACCTTGATCGAGACCGCGATGTCGCTGGCGTCACGGTTGCCGTCGCCGTTGGGCGAGAACGACGTCGTGATGTCCGGGACGTCGATGACGGGCGGCTCGCTCTTGAGCCGCTGGGCGACGAAGAAGGCCGCAAACGTCGCTCCCACCAGGACCACGAACGTGATCCGGGCGATCAGGGGCAGCGCCCCAGCCCGGGAAGGGCTAGCCGGTGGACTTGTCTTGGCCAATGACCACGACCACGTTCCACTCGCGCTGGCCCACCTGCACGGCCGCGGCCTGGATCTCGTCGCTGAGCTGCTCGACGCGCTCGATGCCGAGGACGTCCGCGACCCCCTCGGCGGCGCTCTTGTCGCCGCGGGCGTACATGACCGTCGACGTGGTGGTCTGCTCGGCCTCGCCGAGGTTGCCGAACAGGACGTTGCCGTCGGGGTAGCCGTCCTGGACGAGGTTGTCCCGGAACCCGCTGGCGAGGCCCGCCTCGTTCGTGCCGTTGAGGACGGCGACCTGCGCCTCCTCCTTGCTCACGCCCGGCTCCGGAGTGGCCTCCGGCGTCGCGTCGCCGCCCTCGGGCGTGGGGTCCTCCTCGATGCGGTTGCCGGCGGGAGGCGTCGGCGAGCTCGCGTTCTCGGGGTCGTCGCCACCGATCTGGGTGAACGCGAAGCCGACGCCCGCGATGACGAGCACCGCGGCGATCGCCGTGACGATGATCCCGCGCGCGTTGCCCTCGCGCCGCGGCGGCGGCGAGGCCGCGCGGCGGCCGGGCGACGCCTGGCTGCGACGGGGCGGCAGCGGCTCCAGCCGGCGCGCGGCGGGCGTGGCCGGCGGCGGCGTGGCGTGCCCGGCCCCGCCGCCGTTGGTGGACGGCGTCGGTGCGGGCGGCACGGCGACGGTCTGCGTCGGGGGCGGCGCCGCGGCCGCGGCCATCGCCGGCGCCGGGTGCGCCTTCGGCACGTGCGGCACGTGCGGCTCGTGCACGCCGGCGGCGCGCGCGAACGCGAGCGCGGCGACCTCCTCCGGCTTGAGCTCGACGACGCCGTTGGCCGGCGCCTCCGCTACAGGCGCGGCCTGCGCGACGGGCTGCGGGCGCGGCTGGGCGACGCGCTGCGGCGCCGGAGCGGGCGCGCGGCGCGCCTGCTCGGCCTGCTCGTACGCGTACTCGAGGTCTTCCGCGCGCTCGGGCATGCGCCCCGCCCATTGGCGCAGGCGCTTGACTTCGCGCGCCTGGGCGAAGTAGAGCAGGGACAGAACGGCCAGGCCGAAGAAGGCGGCGATACCGACGTACGCACCGTACTTCTCGACCTGCTCCTGAAGCGAGAACGCGAGGAAAAGCATGGAGCCGGGCCGAGAAGTCTAGGAGGCCGTGCCCCCGGAGCGTTCCGCGGGCGCGGTCCGGCCGGTCGAGAATTCGGACACGGCGGCGGCCAGCGCGGCCGCGTCGCCCTCGGCGACGAGCAGGCCGACCTTGTCGAAGACGTATTCCACCCATGCGGGTTCGACGCTCGGCCGCGCAGCCCTGCGGATCTTCTCCGCGGGCGTCGGCTCGGGCGTCTCGTAGGAGTTGAACAGCTGCTCGTGCAGCTTCTCGCCCGGCCGCCGGCCGACGATCGTGATCCCGATGTCGCGGCCGACCTTGAGTCCGGAGAACTCGATCATCTGCTTGGCCAGCTCCATGATCGAGACCGGCTCGCCCATGTCGAGCGCGTACACCTCGCCGCCGCGGGCCAGCGAGCCCGAGCGGATGACGAGCTGCACCGCCTCCGGGATGGTCATGAAGAAGCGCGTCATCTCCGGGTCGGTCACCGTCACCGGGCCGCCCGCGGCGATCTGGCGGCGGAAGATCGGCACCACCGAGCCCGAGGAGCCGAGCACGTTGCCGAAGCGCACCGCGCAGAACGCGGTCTCCGGGAAGCGCGCGTTGGCGGCTTCCACGGCCCACTCCGCGAGCGCCTTGGACGCACCCATGACCGTCGCCGGCGCCACGGCCTTGTCGGTCGAGATGAGCACGAAGCTCACCACGCCCGCCTCGCCCGAGATCTCCGTCAGCGTCCGCGTGGCGAGCGCGTTGTTGCGCACGGCCTCGATCGGGTTGGCCTCCATCAGGCCGACGTGCTTGTAGGCCGCGGCGTGGAAGACCACCTCGGGCTGGTGCTGGGCGAACACCTCCCGCATGCGCTCCTCGTCCTTGACGTCCGCGAGCACGGAGACCGTGGTCTTGACGTGGCGCTCGTCGACGAGCTCGCGCTCGATCTCGAACAGGTTCGCCTCGCTGTGGTCGACCAGGACGAGCCGGCTGGGGTTCACCCGGGCGATCTGGCGGCACAGCTCGGAGCCGATCGAGCCGCCGGCGCCCGTCACCAGCACGCGCCGGCCGGTGAGGTAGCCGCCGACCGACTTCTCCATCGTCACCGGGTTGCGGCCCAGCACGTCCTCGACGCGCACCTCGCGCAGCTGACGCGTGAGGTGGCTGCCGCCCTGCAGCAACTCGAACACGGTCGGGACGGTCTTGACCGGGACGCCGTGCTCACGGCAGGCGCTGACCACGCGCCCGCGCAGCTCGCCGGGCGCAGACGGGATCGCGATCATGACCTCGTCGGGCTCGTAGTCCGCGAGCACCTCGTCGAGGTCGTAGGTCGTGCCGAAGACGTCGCGGCCCGTCTTGTTGTCGTCGACGAAGCCGATCGGGCGCAGCCCGAGCTCCGGGTTCTTGACGAGCTCGTTCTGGAGCAGGTGCCCGCCGTCGCCCGCGCCGACGATCAGCACGCTGCGCGCGTCGCGGCGCACGCGCCAGCCCGTGATCGGCCGTACGTAGAAGAAGTGGACGGCGTAGCGCGTGCCGGTCAGCAGCGCGCCCGTGAGCAGGCCGAAGACCAGCAGCACGCCGGACGGGACCGTCAGCGGGCGCAGACCCTCGGACGAGTTGATCAGGACGGGCTGGACGATGACGACGTAGCCGATCAGCGCGAGGACCGCGAGGACGACGCCCTCGGCGATCTTCAGGTACTCGCGCTGGGACGAGTAGCGCATCCAGTGCCGGTACATGCCGACGATGACGAAGCACAGGACCGAACCGCAGACCGCGAACGCGAGCGTCCGCCAGAACAGGTCCGAGTACCGCGCCGGAATCTCGCCGTCGAACCGGAACCAATAGGCGAGGTAGTAAGCCAGCGCGACCAGCCCCGCGTCCAAGGCCAACTGTGGGGCAGCGTGGCGATGGATCGGAAAGGCCGCGCTACGGAGCCGGCGGCGCATCCCGAGCAGTGTATTGGGCGCTGCGGCGAGAAGACGTCGTGAACGACCGGGGAAGGGCTGCCGCCCTCCCGGATCCCCCGCTCAACGCACGAACAGATCCGTGAATACCGCCGGGTCGCGCCGCACGCGCTCCGCGGCGGCCCTTGAGCGCTTCTCGAGCACCACGTCCTCGGCGCGCTGGAGCCGGTGCATCCGGCCGGACGCGATCAGCGCCTCGTCGACCGCGCCGAGCCGCCCTTCGAACGTCGTCCACACCGGCGTGCCGAGTGCGACCGCCTCGCGGTTCATGGTCCCGCCGGCGCTGATCACCAGGTCCGCGTACGCGATCAGCGACTGCGCGTCGATCGCCTTCTCCGGCACGATGAACCCGCCCTCGCGCGCGAGCTCGTCCCGCTGGGAGTCCGTGCGCGGCAGCACGACGACCTGGCTGCCCTTGAGCCGCTGCAGCACCTGGGTGAAGACGGGCGCCTCGAAGCGGTGATAGAGCGAGACCGCGGGCGGGGTACGGACGATCGCGAGCGGCTGGGAGGCGTCCAGCCCGAGCTCGTCCAGCACGGCCGGGTCGGGCTCGAAGTCCGCCAGGTAGTACTCCTCCTTGAGCCCTTCGTACGGGCGCCACTTGGCCTGGGTGGTGCCGTACTGGGCGAGCCGGTCGAAGGGGATCGCGTCCGGGACGACCACGCGCGTCGCGAGCCGGCAGTTGATCGCGTGCTGCTGGCGGGCCCACTCGTAGTCGAACGCGGTCGCCGACGGGATCCGCAGCAGCTTCGCCGCCACCGAGATGTCGTTGGAGCCGTGACCGAGCGCGAGGTCGATTCCGCGCCCGCTCGCCCAGCGCACGAGCGCGCCCGAGCGCTGGAAGAGCCCGAGCCCCTTGGCCGCGAGCCGGCCGCCGCGGTGATGTCCGATCGCCGTGTGGTCGAGCCGGAAGCGCTCGAGCAGGCCGAGCGTCTGCGCGAAGTCCCGCGCGGTGATCAGCACTTCGTCGCCGCGGGCGCGCAGCGTCTCGATGACGGGCCGCATGACGAGCACGTGCGGCGAATTGGTGAGGTCGATCCAGACGCGCAAGGGCGGCCGCGCACTCTAGTGCCCGCGACTCGCCGCCACCGGCGAAGCCGGTCGGCACGAGTCGACAGCGATCACGTTCGCACGGACGCAGTCCCTCGCAACGTGATTGCCCGCAAGTATTCGTGCTGACCGTCGTTCGTGCGGATATGAACAAGCGCCTCATCGCCGGTCTCGCCGTCGCGTTTGCACTCGTCGGCGCTTCCTCCGCCCAGGCTCAATGGGCCCCGGCCAGCTCCGCCACGGTTCGTCCGGGCGTTCAGACGTACACCAACGGTGGTCAGTGCACCGCGAACTTCGTCTTCACGGCCGGAAGCGACGTCTACATCGGCCAGGCCGCACACTGCTCGTCGACGGGCGCGCAGACCGACACGGACGGCTGCATCGCCGAGAGCCTGCCGGACGGAACCGCCGTCGAGGTCACGGGCGCGTCCAAGCCCGGGACGATGGTCTACAACAGCTGGAACGCGATGCAGGCCGCCGGGGAGACCGACCCCGACACCTGCGCCTACAACGACTTCGCGCTAATCAAGCTCGACCCGGCCGACCACGGCAAGGTCAACCCGTCCGTCCCGACGATGGGCGGCCCGACCGCGCTCGGCGACACCACGGCGCTCGGCGACACGGTCTACAGCTACGGCAACTCCTCGCTGCGCCAGGGCATCACGCTGCTCTCGCCCAAGCTCGGCAAGAGCCTCGGCGCGCAGGGCGCGGGCTGGACGCACCTCGTCTACACCGTGACGCCGGGGATCCCGGGCGACTCCGGCAGCGGCTTCATGGACGACCGGGGCAACGCGTTCGGCGTGCTCTCGACGCTGCAGCTCGCGCCCGTCGCGGCCTCCAACGGCGTCTCGGACCTGGCCAAGGCGCTGGCGTACGCGCGCAGCCACGGCGGCCCGGACGTGACGCTGGCCAAGGGCACCGAGCCGTTCACCGGCTCGATCATCGGTTGATAGATCAACTGCAGGCTTGACGGCCCGGCGGCGCGGGACTTACGCTCTCGACAACGGCCCGCGCCGCCCCGTCGAAGCCATGTTCACCTCTCAATCCCTGCGAGCCGTACCCAAGCCTGGCTCCGTCGGGTTCAAGGAGCACCGGCTCGACGACGTGGTGCACCAGATCGACGTCGCGGGCGCGCTCGAGGACACCGGCGAGCTGAGCCGCCGCATCGAGGCCGCGCTCGCCGGCGGTGTCCGCTGGCTGATCCTCGACCTCAGCGAGGCGGCCGTGGTGTCCGACCTCGTACTCGAGGGCCTCGTGGACGCCGCGGGCGCGCTGCGCGCCCGCAAGGGCGAGCTGATCGTCGCCGGCGCCCAGCGCCATGTCGCCCAGCGGCTCGCCGCCTACGACGTCGCGCACCGCCCGGCGGTGGCGGCGAACGTCGACCAGGCCGTGATGATCCTCAAGATGCTGCGCCCGAAGACCGACATCCGGCGGGCCAAGCAGCGCATCACGTCGCTGACGCTGCCCCGCATCGAACCCAAGATTTGAAGTCGACCGCGCAGGTCGTGGCCCTGGGGTTGGTCCAGGGCGTGACCGAGCTGCTGCCGGTGTCGTCGTCGGCGCACATCGGCGCCGTCCCGCGTCTGCTGGGCTGGGAAGTGGCGGACTGGCCGCCGGCGCGCCGCAAGGAGCTCGAGGTCGCGCTGCATACCGGCGCCGCGCTCGCGCTCGCTCCGTTGTTCTGGCGGTTGCGGCCCGACGCCAAGACGCTCGCGCTCTCGCTCGCCCCGCCCGTGGTGATCGGGGGCCTGTTCGAGCGCGCGATCGAGGAGCGGCTCGGCGGGCCGACGGCGCTCGCGGCCGGGCTGGTGGGTGGCGGGGTCGTGATGGTGGTGGCGGATGCGTGGGCGGACTGGTCTGGGCCTCGGCGGGAGGGACAGGGCTGGGCAACCCAGCGCGCAACCGCGTGGTCAGCCCTGCCCCGCGGGGCGCGGTGTGGCTGGGGCCGCGGCGGGGAGGCGCGGGCGCGGGGGCTCGCGCTCGGCCTTGCACAGGCGGCGGCGCTGGTGCCCGGCGTGTCGCGGTCCGGCGCGACGCTCGCCTCCGCGCGGGCGCTCGGGTACTCGCGGGCGGAAGCCTCGAAGCTCTCGTTCGGCGTCGCCGGGCCCGTGCTCGTCGGCGCGACCGCGCTGAAGGCGTGGCGCGGACGCCGCACCGCGGATCGTCGCCTGCTCGCCACCGGGATCGCAGCGTCGTTCGTGGGCACGCGCGCGGCGCTGCGGCTCTTCGGCCTCGAGCGCGGGCCGCTGTGGCCGTTCGCGCTCGAACGAGCGGCGCTCGCGGGCCTCGTGCGCTACGGTCGGCGGCCGTGAGCCCCGACGCGTACGCCCAAGCCGGAGTCGACCAACACGGAGCGGACCGCGCCGTCGCCGCGCTGGTGTCGGTCCTGCGCACGATCGACCCCGGGCGCGCGTCGCGCAGCCGCCTCGCGAGCGGCCACTACGCCGCCGTGCTCGAGGTGGCGCCGAACCTGGGGATCGCGGTCGGGACGGACGGCGTCGGCTCCAAGCTGATCCTCGCCGAGCAGACCGGGCGCTACGACACCGTCGGCGTCGACTGCGTCGCGATGAACGTCAACGACGTCGTGTGCGTCGGCGCCGAGCCGATCGCGTTGCTCGACTACCTGGCCGTCGAACGCGCCGATCCGGACGTGATGGAGCAGATCGGCGTCGGCCTCAAGAAGGGCGCCGAGCTCGCGGGCGTCGAGATCCCGGGCGGCGAGGTCGCGATCCTGCCCGAGCTGATCCGCGGCCACCCGTCGCCGAACGGCTTCGACCTCACGGCCACGTGCTTCGGCACGGTCGCGCTCGACCAGCTCGTCACCGGCGACAGGATCGCCCCGGGCGACGCGCTGATCGGCGTGCCCAGCAGCGGCCTGCACTCGAACTCCTACACGCTCGCGCGCAAGGTCGTCGAGGACCTGGACCTGAACACGCCGTTCGAGGGCGGCACGCTCGCCGACGCGCTGCTCGAGCCGACGGTGATCTACGTGCGCGCCACGCTCGAGCTCATCCGCAGCGACGTGGACGTCCGCGGGCTCGCCCACATCACCGGCGGCGGGCTGCTGAACCTCACGCGCCTGAACGAGGGCGTCGGCTTCGCGATCGAGGACCCGCTCCCCGTCCCGCCGATCGTCGCGTTCGTCATCGAGCGCGGGAAGATCGCGACCTCCGAGGCGTGGGAGGTCTTCAACATGGGCTGCGGCTTCGTCGCGGTCGTGCCCGACGGGGACGCCGACGAGGCCACCGAGCGGCTCGCCGCGCACCACCCCGGTGCGCGCCGGATCGGCACCGTCACCGGCGACGCCGGCCGCGTCACCGCGCCCGGCTACCCATCGTCGCCGGGCGCCTCCGGCGGCTGATCGCCGCTCGTGGTCTGATTCGCCTCGGGCGGGAGCCCGCTCTCGGGCGCGGGCGCGCTGGGCATGCTCTCGTCCTGGCGCATCTGCTCCCAGTTCTCCCTCACGTCGGCGATGTCCTCGCCCAGCTGCTCGTTGCGCTGCTCGAGCTGATCCGCCTCCGCCTCGAGGCGATCCACCTTGTCCTGGTGCTCGGTCATGGGAGACCGGCTACCCGTTTTCCTCCTCCGAGCGCGCGCGCTCGTCGAGCTTGGACTGCAGGTAGGCGTGCTTGTCGGCGCGCCGCTCGTGGATGCGCTCCTCGCGCAGCACCTCGGAATCCCGGGCCTGCTCGCGCTCGGCGTGCTCGCGCTGCAGCTCCTCGAGCCGCAGCTCCTCCGTCTTGGGGTCCGCCATAGGACGGCGGACGTTACCCGAGTCGGACGTACCCGATGGCGGGGCGGGCGCCGGGCGCGTAGGAGCGCCGGGCGACCTGGTCGGAGGAGTTGCCCTCGATCGTGTTGATGGTGCCGTCGGGGCCGACGGACTCCACGACGCCGATGTGCTCGTCCCAGACGATCAGGTCACCGGGCTGCGGCTTGACGTCGCCGCCCGTGTTCGGCACGGCCTTGCCGGACTTCTGCGCCCACGCGTAGACGTCGTCGACGCGGCCGAAGCCCTGGCCGTTGTCGCCCAGCGGCACGCCCGCCTCGCGGGCGGCCCAGGAGGTGAAGTACGCGCACCACGGGCCGACGCCCGAGCCGGCCGTGGCCTGGCGGAACTGCGCGATCCGCGGCGAGTCGTTGGAACCCATCGGCTGCTCCTTGACCCCGACCTCCTTGGCGACGAGGTTGACGATGGCCTGGCCGGCGTTCGTCGAGGAGGCGGCCGGCGTCGCGCTCGCGAGCTGCGCCGTCGTGCCCGCGCTGCTCAAGGCGGTGGAGAACGTGGTCGACGCCGCCGCGGGAGGGGTGGCGGCGGCCGGAGCGGGGGCCGGAGCCGGCTGCGGCGACATCAGCGCCTGCAGCTGCGACATCCGGGCGAGAACGACGTCGAGGCTCATCTGCAACACGTGTCGGCTCCGGGAGCGCATCGCTTTAGCCCGGTTGTCCGTACGATGAACCGGACATGGGCGATCAGCAGGGGCGCGCACCGGAGCCCTACCTCGTACCTGACACCGAGCGGCGCTACCAGACCCCGGGCCGCCGGATCACCGACCAGCGCGCGCACCAGCGCGAGGGCGTCACGGGATGCCGGATCATCGAGCTGCCGCGGCACGCCGACCCGCGCGGGAACCTCACGTTCATCGAGGGCGGGCAGACGATCCCGTTCGACATCCAGCGCATCTACTACCTCTACGACGTCCCGGGCGGCGAGTTCCGCGGCGGGCACGCGCACAAGGAGCTCCAGCAGCTGTTCATCGCCGCGTCCGGCTCGTTCGACGTGGTCGTCGACAACGGGACCGAACGCGAGCGCTTCCGCCTGAACCGCTCCTACTACGGGCTCTACGTCCCGTCGATGATCTGGCGCGAGCTCGACGACTTCTCGTCGGGCTCGGTGTGCCTCGTGCTGGCCTCGACGCACTACGACGCCGAGGACTACTTCTACGACTACGACGAGTTCAAGGCGGCCGTCACGTGAGCGTCGGGGTCCGCGTCCCGTTTTTGGAGCTGCTGCCCGGGACGCAGGAGCTGCGGCGGGAGCTGGACGCCGCCGTCGAGCGCGTGCTCGACTCGGGCTGGTACCTGCTCGGCGCCGAGCTGGACGCGTTCGAGGCGGCGTGGGCCGAGCACTGCGGCGCGCAGCACTGCGTCGCGGTGGGCAGCGGGCTCGACGCGCTGCGCTTCATCCTCGAAGCCCGCGGAATTGGCCCCGGCGACGAGGTGCTGGTCCCGGGCCAGACGTTCATCGCCACCTGGCTGGCCGTCAGCGCCATCGGCGCGACGCCGGTTCCGGTCGAGGTGGACGAGGCCCACCACACGCTCGACCACGAGGCCGCCGCGGCCGCGATCACCGAGCGCACGGCCGCGATCCTCCCGGTCGACCTGTACGGCCATCCCGCCGACCACCGCGCGCTGCGCGAGCTCGCCGACGCCAACGGACTGCTGCTCGTCGACGACGCCGCCCAGGCCCACGGCACGCGCCTCCACGGCAAGCCCGTCGGCACGTACGCGGACGCGGCGGCGTGGAGCTTCTACCCGGGCAAGAACCTCGGCGCGCTCGGCGACGGCGGCGCCGTGACCACCGACGACGCCGACCTGGCGGCACGCGTGCGGCGCCTGCGCAACTACGGCAGCGCACGCCGCTACGAGCATGTCGAGGTCGGCTACAACAGCCGCCTGGACGAGCTGCAGTGCGCGGTCCTGCGCGTCAAGCTCGGCCACCTGGACGCGTGGAACGCGCGTCGCGTGGCCGTCGCCGAGCGCTATCTCGCCGACCTCGGCGGGCACGTGACGCTCCCGGTCGTGCGGGCCGGCGCCGACCCGTGCTGGCACCTGTTCACCGTCCGTCACGAGCGCCGCGACGCGCTGCGCGACCACCTCGAAGCGGCCGGCGTGCAGACCCTGATCCACTACCCGATCCCGCCGCACCGCCAGGGGGCGTACGCCGGCACGGCGCTCGCCGACGCCCACCTCCCGGTCTCCGACGCGATCGCCGGCACCATCGTCTCGCTGCCGATCGGCCCGCACCTCTCCGACGCCGACGTCGACCGCGTGATCGAGGCCGTCGCGTCCTTCTAGACATCCATGCTCCAACCGCTCCCTGAGAACCCGACGGTCAGCGTCTACGCGTTGACCTACAACCACGAGCACTTCGTCGCCGACGCGATCGAGAGCGTGCTGGCGCAGAACTGGCCGCAGGACCGCCTGCAGTTCGTGCTGCTCGACGACGGCTCCACGGACCGCACACCCGAGCGCGTCGAGCCCTACGCGGACCGGCTGACCTACGTCCGCCAGGAGAACCAGGGCATCAACGCCGCCGTCACGCGCCTCGTCAGCCTGGTGGACGGCGACGTGCTGATCCCGCTCTCCGGCGACGACATGCTGGCCGCGGACCGGATCGAGCGCACCGTGCGGTACTTCCGCGAGCACCCGGATGTCGGGATGGTCTACGGCGACATGGAGGTCATCGACGAGCACGGACGGCAGCTGATGCCGTCGGTCAAGGACGAGGAGCCGCCCACCGGGCAGGTCGCCGGCCGGCTGCTCGGTGGGAACTTCGTCAGCGGCGGCGCGCTCGCCGTGCGCGGCGCGCTCAAGCCGGCGATGCTGGGGATGCCCGCGGAGGCGGCGTGGGAGGACTGGTGGTTCGCGTGGGCGCTGACGAACGTCGCACCGATCGGCTACATCGACGCGCCGCCCGTCTACCGCTACCGCCGCCACCGCAGCAACTTCATGTTCGGGCTCGCGCGCCGGGACCCGAAGCAGGCGCTCGACCGGCAGGTCGTGGAGTTCCCGTTCCGCCGCTACCTGCTCGGCAACGCGCGGCCGGGGACCTGCACCCCGCGTGAGCTGCTGGAGGCCGTCGACCAGTTCCGCCGACTGAACCGGCTCGTGCGTGACGCCGGCCGGCCGCAGGAGGCCATCTTCGCGGTCACGGACGCCGAACGCGACGCCGCGGATCGCCTGACGGCCATGGCGGCGGCGCTCACGACGCGCGCGCCCGTGCTCGCCGGGTTCGCGGCCGCGGCCGCGCTCGCCTGCGACCCGCTCCACGCCGGCGCGTACCGCGCGCTGCACGCCGTCGCTGGGCTGCCCAGCACCCCGCCGCGGTTCTTCGACGACGTCCGCACCGTCACCGTGTTCGCGGAAGCGGAGGAGCTGGCCGCCGATCCCTCGCTGCTGCGGACCTACGCCGGCGTGATCGGACCCGCCGACGACGTCACGCTCGTGACGGTCGCGCGCGAGTGGGACGGCGCGCGCCTCGGCGCGGAGCTCGGCCCGCTGGTCGAGGAGATCACCGGCGAAGCCACGCCGGACATCCTCGCCCTGCCGGCCGACGCGACGGCCTGGGTCGCGGCGTTGACGCAGACCGACTGTGCGCTCGGCCTCCGGGACTGGCCCATCCCCGGAGTGATCCGCTTCGACGAGGGCGAGGCCTTGCGCGAGTTCGTCGAGCGGCGCCGCCGGGCGCCGCTGCGCCGCTCGTGACGGACCGGCCGCCGAGCGGCGCCTGCCTGCTCGCGGGAGCGGCCGGCACCGCCACCGCCTACGGCCTGCTGCGCTCGGTGCGGGAGCGCTGGGGCGCCGCGGTACGGCTCGTCGCCGCCGACATCAACCCGCCGCACCTCGTGGCCGCGACCACGCTCGCCGACGCTTCCCATCAGGTTCCGCTCGCCGCCGACCCGGGCTTTCAGGCGCGCATCGTCGAGCTGGTCGCGGCCGAGGCGGTGACGGTCTGGTGGCCGGTGCTCGACGCCGAGATCGTGATCGCGGCGGACCTGCGCGAACGCGGGCTCCTGCCCGCCGGCGTGGCCGTGGTCGCGCCCGCGCGCGCCACCGCGGAACTCTGCTTGGACAAGCAGGCGGTCGCGGAACGGCTGCAGGCGCTCGGGCTTCCGACGCCCGCGACCTGGCCGCTGGCGGACGCGCCGTGGGACCCGGCGGGGATCGTCGTCAAGCCGCGCAGCGGCTTCGGCAGCCGTGGGCTGCGGATCGCCGAGAGCGAGACCGAGCTGGAGGAGATCCGGCGCGCGGCCGAGCCCGGCCTGGTCGCCCAGCCGCGCCTGCGCGGCGACGAGTACACGATCGACGCGCTGCGCACGCGCGACGGATCGACCCGGGCCGTCGCGCGCGAGCGGATCGAGACCAAGGCGGGCGTGAGCACGAAGGCGCGCGTGTTCGAGGACGCGGTGCTGACCGAGCTCGCCGCGCGGCTCGCGGACGGCCTCGAGCTCACCGGCCCGTTCTGCTTCCAGGTCATCGACGGCGCGATCACCGACGTCAACCCGCGCCCGGGCGGCGGCACGCGCATGACCGTGGCCGCGGGCGTCGACCTGCACTGCGCCGCGCTCGCCGACGTCTGGGGGCACATGCTGGAGCTGCCGCCGCTCCCGCGCGAGCGCTTCGTTGTGCGCCACTGGGAGGAGAACGTCCTCTGAGCGTCCTGGCGCTCGACTTCGACGGGACCCTGGTCGGCTGCCGCGACCGCCAGCTCGCGGCGCTCGAGCGCGCGCTCGACGGCCGGCCCGCACCGGACCTCGACGCGTTCTGGCGCGCGAAGACGACCGGCGCCTCGACCGTCGCCGCGCTGACCGGGCTCGGCGTCTCCGAGCCCGACGCGCGCGCGATCGCGACCCGCTGGGTGGAGGTCGTCGAGGACCGCGACCTGCTGGCGCTGGACCCGCCCGTTCCGGAGCTCGACGCCGCGCTCACGGCGATCGCCGCCGCCGGGCTCGACGCCGCGATCGTGACCGCCCGCCGCGACGCCGCCGCGGTGCGCGCCCAGATCGACGCGCTGGGCCTGCGGCCGGCGGCGGGCGTCCACGTGGTCTCCCCCGCGTCCGCGGCCGCCGAGAAGGCCGTCGTGCTGGCCGAGCTCGGCGCGGTCGGCTTTGTTGGCGACACGGAAAGCGACGCGGCCGCCGCGGCGGCCGCCGGTATACCCTTCGCGGCGGTCGCGGGAGGTCAGCGGGACGAGCAGTGGCTGGCCCGACACGTGGCCGGAGCCGTTCATCCCAGCGTCCTGCACGCGGTGCGGGCGCTGCTCGAAACGAAAGAACGATGACCGATCCCTCCACCGAGACCGAGGCGGAACGCCTCGAACGCGTCGCCGCCGACTCCTGGTACGCCCAGGGCGTCAACGCCGCCACCATCTACTACAGCGGCCGCATCTTCGCCCGCCACTGGCGCGGCGACAGCTGCCTCGAGCTGGGGCCCGCCGAAGGGCTGATGACCGAGCAGATCGCGCCGCACTTCCCGCGCCTGGTGCTCGTGGACGGCTCCGCGAGCTTCGTCGCCCAGCTCAAGGAGCGCTACCCCGACGCCGAGGTGCACGAGGCCCTGTTCGAGGACTTCACGACCGAGGAGCGCTTCGACACGATCGTGCTCGGCCACGTCCTCGAGCACGTCGAGGACCCGGTCGCGATCCTGCGCCGCTGCCGCGACGAGTGGCTGGCGCCCGGCGGACGCGTGCTGATGGCGGTCCCCAACGCGCGCTCGCTGCACCGCCAGGCCGCGGTCATCATGGGCCTGCTCAAGGACGAGTTCGAGTTCAACAAGAACGACCTTCACCACGGGCACCGGCGCGTGTACACGCCGGAGGGCCTGCGCTCGGACGTGCTCGCCGCCGGCCTGAGAATCGAGATCTTCGGCGGCTACTGGCTCAAGCCGCTGTCGAACTCGCAGCTCGAGCAGGACTGGACGCCCGAGATGATCGAGGCGTTCATGGCCCTGGGCGAGCGCTATCCGGACATCGCGGGCGAGATCTACATCGTCGCGGGCGCCGACTAGAACGCAGACGGGCGGCCTCGAAAGGCCGCCCGCGCGATCCGTCCCTCGGTGGGGTATGTGTGGGTCGCCCTCCAGCAACCCTGTATGTACCGCGAACCGCGAGTGGAGGGGGGCGGGGAAGCCCGTATTTGACTCCTGCAGCGCCGTCCGTGGCTAACCGAGGTATTCGGCAGCCGCGGACGGACCTGTAGGAAGAATTTTCAGACGCCGGCGCGGGCGTTCACGGCCTCGCGCAGCACGGCGGCCCAGGGCTCGGCGGCGCGCGGGAAGCTGCGATGCTCGGCTACGTACTCGCGCGCCGCGCGGCCGATGCGCTCGCGCTCGGCCTGGTCGTCGACCAGCCGCAGCAGCGCCGCCTCGGCCTCTTCGGGCGTCTCGGCGTGGACGCCGGTGACACCGTCCTCGATGTCGGGATAGACCTCGGGGTGGGCGACCAGCGGGACGCCCAGCGCGCTGCACTCGAGCCAGCGCAGGTCGCTCTTGCCGCGGAACTGGTTGTTGCCGGCCGACGGCGCGAACGAGATGTCGAACAGCGTCATGGACGCGGGGTAGGTCTCGATCCCGGCAACCGGGTACGAGATCGCCCGCTCCGGGCCGAACTCCTGGACGAAGACCGCCGCGGCGGGATGGCCGACCGAGACGAAGCGCACCTCCTCGCGGGCGCGCATGACGTTGCGGATGGCCGGCTCCCAGCGCGCCAGCGACGCCTTGTGGCCGACGCCGCCGGCGAAGCCGAGCGTCACGCCCTTGCGCTCGGGCTTGTTCCAGCCGTAGCGAAGCAGGTCGATGCCGTTCGGGCACGCCCACGTGCGCGGGCTGTGCGCCTTGTAGCGGCGCGCGATGTAGTCGTTGGTGCCGATCAGGCCGTCCATCGCGCTCATCGCGGTCTCGAGGTCCTGCAGCCGGTCCTTGCCGAACTGGTCCGCGAGCTCGTGCTGCTTGTTGCGCCGCGCGCCCTGCAGGTAGTCGTCGATCTCGTACAGGAGCGTCACGCCCGCCTCGCGCAGGCGCCGGATGTGGGGCAGCCACGCCTTCGCGCTCGCGTACTGGATGACGATGACCTCGAAGCTCTCGAAGTCCTCGATGTCCGGCGGCGGGTTGCCGAGGCCGCCGGTGATGACGAGCTTGCGGCCGTCGTTCTGCGTGCCCCAGGTGGCGTACTCCGCACCGAGCGACGCCGCGGGGAGGAAGCAGCGGTAGTAGGCGACGGCGTTCGCGCCGGCGCCGCCGACGCCGAGGAACAGGGTCTTGGGAATGTCCTGCATCAGACGATCTCCGGGCTCCAGCGTCGGAACGTTACACCCGAGTGCTTGACGCGCAGGCGATGCGCGGACGGCAGCTCGTCGTGCGGCTCGCTGTCGACGGGCGCCAGCCCACGGGCGCGCACGCTCGGCTCGAGCACGCACTGGCCGCCCGCCTCGCTCACGCGCAGGCAGAAGTCGAGCGCCGCGTGCGGGCCGTCGAGCAGCTCGTCGTAGCCGCCGACCTCGTCGATCCAGCGCCGGCGCACGAGCTGCAGCTCCGAGCTGACCGGGCACAGCAGCGGCTCGTGGACGTCCAGCAGCTCCTGCGGGACGTTCCGCAGCCGCGCCGCCCACGTGCGCCGGAACACGGAGAAGAAGTAGCCGGCCTGCCGGATCGTGCCGCCGGCCTCGGTGACGGCACCGCCGGCGACCGCGGCGAGCTCGCCGTCGGTGCCGGTGCGCGCGCGCAGCCGGTCCAGCCAGCCGCGCGCCTCGAAGATGAGCCCCGGGTTGACGAGGCAGGCGTCCATGTCGTGCGCGGCGGCGACGCTGAGGCCGACGTTCAGCGCGGCGGAATGGCCTTCGCCGTCCTCCTGGAGGACGTAGGCGCATTCGAGCTCGTTGGCGGCGACCTCGATCAGCTGCGCCTGCGGAGCGGGCGAGCGATCGTCGATCACGAGGGTCGGAGTGCCGGGCGCGCTCGCCTGGAGGGAGACGAGCGTCTGGAGGATCGGGTCGATCTCCTCGCTGGTCTCGGCCCGCACGGGGACGACGATGAGGGTCGGATCGGGTTCCACGTCTGCAACATCGGATGCCCGCAATGCGGGCTTGAGAGACGTGAGATTAAGAGATGTGTGCGGGCCCCTCCGAAGAGGGACCCGCGCACGAGTGCTACTAGCGGAGGAGCGAGAGGACGCCCTGCGGGGCCTGGTTGGCCTGCGCCAGCATCGAGGTGCCGGCCTGCTGCAGGATGTTCAGCTTCGTGAACTTGGTCATCTCAGCCGCCATGTCCACGTCACGGATCCGCGACTCCGCGGCCGTGAGGTTCTCCTGGTAGGTCGCCAGGTTGTTCAGACGGTGCTCCAGGCGGTTCTGAATGGCGCCGTAGGTGCCACGCTGCTTGGAGACGTTGTCGATCGCCGACGTGAGGTCGGTCAGCGACATGCCCTCGAGCGCCGAGGCGACCTGCGTCGCCGTGGAGCCGGAGGCGGAGAACGCCGTGACGTTGGCGATGCCGCTCGCGGTCGAGGCGCCCGACAGCGGAGACGTGGCCATCGAGATGGTCTCGCCCTGGTCAGCGCCCACCTGGAAGGTGAACGACTGCGTGCCGTCGAGGAGCTTCTTGCCGTTGAACGACGTCTGCGTGAGGATGTTGCTGATCTCCTCGGAGATCTGCTTGACCTCGGCGCCGATGGCGTCCTTGTCGGACGTGTCGAGCGTGCCGGCACCGATCTGCACGCGCAGATCGCGGACGCGCTCGAGCATGCTGTGCACCTCGCCGAGGGCGCCTTCCGCGGTCTGGACCAGGGAGATGGCGTCCTGAGCGTTGCGCTGCGCCTGGCCGAGGCCGCTGATCTGGGCACGCATCTTCTCCGAGATGCCCAGGCCGGCAGCGTCGTCCGCGGCGCGGTTGATGCGGTAGCCGCTGGAGAGCTTCTCCATGGCCTTCGAAGCCTGCGCGCCGGTGGCGGACAGCGTGCGGTGCGCGTTGAAGGCTTCGATGTTGTTCTGGATACGGAGGCCCATGATCTAACTCCTTGTTCGATCGGGTTGCTGAGGGCAGGAAAGCGAGGCGACTCCCTGTCGCCTCACACAAAAAGATCGGCCCCGAGGGGCCGATCTTTAGGGCACTTTCTGAGATTTTTCGGGGGCGCCGAGGCGCCCCCGAGAGTCACTGCTAGCGGAGCAGGGAGAGGACGCCCTGCGGGGCCTGGTTGGCCTGCGCCAGCATCGACGTACCGGCCTGCTGCAGGATGTTCAGCTTCGTGAACTTGGTCATCTCAGCCGCCATGTCCACGTCACGGATGCGCGACTCCGCAGCCGTCAGATTCTCCTGGTAGGTCGCCAGGTTGTTCAGACGGTGCTCCAGACGGTTCTGGACCGCGCCGTAGGTGCCACGCTGCTTGGAGACGTTGTCGATCGCCGACGTGAGATCGGTCAGCGACATGGCCTCGAGGGCCGTCGCGACCTGGGTCGACGTCGAAGCCGCGGCCGAGAAGGCCGTGACGTTGCCGACGCCGCTGACAGCCGCGCCGCCCGAGAGCGTCGAGGAGGCCAGGGAGATCGTCTCGCTCGCGTTGGCGCCGACCTGGAACGTGAAGGCCGAGCCGGCCGAGCCGTCGAGCAGCTTCTTGCCGTTGAACGACGTGTTGCTCAGGATGTTGCTGATCTCCTCGGAGATCTGCTTGACCTCGGCGCCGATGGCGTCCTTGTCGGTCGTGTCGAGCGTGCCGCCGCCGATCTGCACGCGCAGATCGCGGACGCGCTCGAGCATGGAGTGAACCTCGCCCAGGGCGCCTTCGGCGGTCTGAACCAGCGAGATCGCATCCTGCGCGTTGCGCTGCGCCTGACCCAGACCGGAGATCTGCGAACGCATCTTCTCGGAGATACCGAGGCCGGCCGCGTCGTCGGCGGCACGGTTGATGCGGTAGCCGCTGGAGAGCTTCTCCATGGCCTTGGACGCCTGCGCGCCGGTGGCGGTCAGCGTGCGGTGGGCGTTGAAAGCTTCAACGTTGTTCTGGATACGAAGGCCCATGATTCAACACTCCTTGTTGATCGGGATGTAGGGCTTGTCGAGGCGACTCCCTGTCGCCTCACCCAAGATGATCGGCCCCGAAGGGCCGATCTTGAGGACAGATGTGTGACTTAGCGGAGCAGGGAGAGGACGCCCTGCGGGGCCTGGTTGGCCTGCGCCAGCATCGACGTACCGGCCTGCTGCAGGATGTTCAGCTTCGTGAACTTGGTCATCTCAGCCGCCATGTCCACGTCACGGATGCGCGACTCCGCAGCCGTCAGATTCTCCTGGTAGGTCGCCAGGTTGTTCAGACGGTGCTCCAGACGGTTCTGCACGGCGCCGTAGGTGCCACGCTGCTTGGAGACGTTGTCGATCTGCGTCGTGAGGTCGGTCAGCGACATGGCCTCCAGGGCCGACGCGACGGTCGAGGCGGTGCCGGACGACCACGTCGTCACGCTGCCGACGCCGGTGGCGGCGGTGGACAGCGTCGAGGACGCCATCGAGATCGTCTCGCCGTTGTCGGCACCGACCTGGAAGGTGAAGCCGTTGCTGCCGTCGAGCAGCTTCTTGCCGTTGAAGGACGTCTGGGAGATGATGTTGCCGATCTCCTCGGAGATCTGCTTGACCTCGGCGCCGATGGCCTCCTTGTCGGACTGGTCCAGCGTGCCGCCGCCGATCTGGACGCGCAGGTCACGCACGCGCTCGAGCATGCTGTGGACCTCGCCCAGCGCGCCTTCCGCCGTCTGGACCAGCGAGATCGCGTCCTGCGCGTTGCGCTGCGCCTGGCCGAGGCCGCTGATCTGGGCACGCATCTTCTCGGAGATGCCGAGGCCGGCGGCGTCGTCGGCCGCGCGGTTGATGCGGTAGCCGCTGGAGAGCTTCTCCATGGCCTTGGAGGCCTGGTTGCCGGTGGCGGTCAGGGTGCGGTGCGCGTTGAAGGCTTCAACGTTGTTCTGGATGCGAAGGCCCATGGTCAACACTCCTTGTTGATCGTGGTGAGGGCTATTTCAGAAGCGACTCCCTGTCGCCTCAAACACGAAGATCGGCCCCGAGGGGCCGATCTTTAGCGCACTGCGTAAATTGTCGACGCGGGGACTAGCCCTTGAGCAGCGAGAGCACGCCCTGCGGGGACTGGTTGGCCTGCGCGAGCATCGAGGTGCCGGCCTGCTGCAGGATGTTCAGCTTCGTGAACTTGGTCATCTCAGCCGCCATGTCTACGTCACGGATGCGCGACTCGGCCGCCGTGAGGTTCTCCTGGTAGGTCGCCAGGTTGTTCAGACGGTGCTCCAGGCGGTTCTGGATCGCGCCGAAGGTGCCACGCTGCTCGGAGACGTTCTCGATCGCCGACGTGAGGTCGGTGAGCGTCATGGCCTCGAGCGCGGAGGCGACCTGCGAAGCGGTGTTGGCGGAAGCGGAGAGCGTCGTGACGTTGCCGACGCCGTTCTGCGCCAGCGTGCCCGACAGCGTCGAGGACGCCATCGAGATCGTCTCGCCCTGGTTGGCGCCGACCTGGAACGTGAACGAGTTGCTGCCGTCGAGCAGCTTCTTGCCGTTGAAGGAGGTGTTCGTGAGGATGTTGCTGATCTCGTCGGCGATCTGCTTGACCTCGGCGCCGATGGCCTCCTTGTCGGAGGTGTCGAGGGTGCCGTTGCCGATCTGGACGCGCAGGTCACGCACGCGCTCGAGCATGCTGTGGACCTCGCCCAGCGCGCCTTCCGCCGTCTGGACCAGCGAGATCGCGTCCTGCGCGTTGCGCTGCGCCTGACCGAGGCCGGAGATCTGGGCACGCATCTTCTCGGAGATGCCGAGGCCGGCGGCGTCGTCGGCCGCGCGGTTGATGCGGTAACCGCTGGAGAGCTTCTCCATCGCCTTCGAAGCCTGCGCAGACGTGGCGCTGAGCTGACGGTGCGTGTTGAAGGCTTCGATGTTGTTCTGGATGCGAAGACCCATTGCGGGAGGACTCCTTGTGAGGAACTACGGCGACTCCGTGTCGCCTCTGACGGACACGACATGTGTCGGTCATCCGTCCGAGCTCCTTTAGTCCTCCACAACGACAGCTGCCCCCCGGTCCGCTTTCGGACCGAGGGGCGCTGTGCACTGCTGGCTTGGCTTAGCGCAGGAGCGAGAGGACGCCCTGCGGGGCCTGGTTGGCCTGGGCCAGCATCGAGGTGCCGGCCTGCTGCAGGATGTTCAGCTTCGTGAACTTGGTCATCTCAGCCGCCATGTCCACGTCACGGATGCGCGACTCCGCAGCCGTCAGATTCTCCTGGTAGGTCGCCAGGTTGTTCAGACGGTGCTCCAGACGGTTCTGGACCGCGCCGTAGGTGCCACGCTGCTCGGAGACGTTGTCGATCGCCGAGGTGAGGTTGGTCAGGGACAGACCGGCCGCCTCGAGGGACGTCACGGCCGCGCCGGCGTTCGCCGCGCCCGAGAGCGCCAGGACCTCGGTGAGGCCGCCGCCCGCGATGGCCGCGGTCGACAGCGTCGAGGACGCCAGGGAGATCGTCTCGCTCGCGTTGGCGCCGACCTGGAACGTGAAGGCCGAGCCGGCCGAGCCGTCGAGCAGCTTCTTGCCGTTGAAGGACGTGTTGGTGAGGATGTCCTTGATCTCGGTCGCGATCTGGATGACCTCGGCGCCGATGGCCTCCTTGTCGGAGGTGTCGAGCGTGCCGCCACCGATCTGGACCTTCAGGTCTCGCACCCGCTCGAGCATGGAGTGAACCTCGCCCAGCGCGCCTTCGGCGGTCTGAACCAGCGAGATCGCATCCTGCGCGTTGCGCTGCGCCTGACCCAGACCGGAGATCTGCGAACGCATCTTCTCGGAGATACCGAGGCCGGCCGCGTCGTCGGCGGCACGGTTGATGCGGTAGCCGCTGGAGAGCTTCTCCATCGCCTTGGACGCCTGCACGCCCGTGGCGGTCAGCGTGCGGTGCGCGTTGAACGCCTCAACGTTGTTCTGGATACGAAGGCCCATGGTCAACACTCCTTGTTGATCGTGGTGAGGGCTATTTCAGAAGCGACTCCCTGTCGCCTCAGCCGTAGTAGTCGGTGCCTCTCCGCGGTTCTTGAGGTGATTTCTTGGGCGGTCGTCTTGCTGACCGCTCGTCCACCTCGCGCCGCTTCTCCTCACGCTGGCGGCGCGCCTCCTCCCGCTCGGCGGGGGACAGCAGGCGCGGCTTGTCGACGCGCTCGATCGCGCCCGTGCTGGGGTCGCGGCGGATGACGCGGTAGATCGGGTCCATCAGGAGGCGGCCTGCTCGGCCTGGTCGGCGGCGAGCTTCTCCATCCGCTCCTGATGCGCGCGCATCTGCTCGCGGCGGTGCTCGGCGACCTGCTCGAGCTCGTGCATGAGGATGTGGCGCCAGACCATGATCGCGCAGCGCCAGACGACGATATTCACGACGATACCGGCCACCAGCGCGCGCCAGACGGCGTCGAAGAGCTCCTGGTCGCCGACGACGTTGAGCACGAAGACGAGCACGAACGCGATCAGTGCGGCGCGCGTGCGGGCGCGGCGGATGCCGGCCTTCGCGCGCGGGTGCTGGGAGAGCGAGACGAGCGCCTCGGCCTTGGCCTCCTCGCCCTTCTTCGCCTTGTCCTTCTTGTCCTTCTTGTCGGCCATCAGCGTCCTCGCGCGGCGCGCAGCGCCTGGACCTCACGGTCGCGGATGTAGCGCATCAGTCGATCTTCGTCGGCGCGGGCGATCCCGTCCATCCGGATGCCCTTCTGCTCGGGCTCGTTGCCCGCGCGCACGACCCGGCCGAGCGCGCGCAGCGGCGGCCCTTCGGGCAGCTGGAGCTCGACGCGCACGTCGACGCCCAGCGGGAGGTCCCACTTGTCCTGGATCTGGATGCCAGAGCCGGAGATGTCGACGGTTGTCGTGTCCCCGCCCACGGGCTCGTCGACGCCGCGCACGCTGACGTCCAGGAACGCCTCGATGCGGACGAACTCGCGGCGCTGGATGCGCTCGACCTCGCCGCGGAGCGCGATCACGAGCGAGCCGTTGCGGTCGGCCTTGAGCGTGCCCGGATAGCGGAAGATCCCGCGGCCGGACGTGACCTCGACGGCCCAGTCGCCGCCGATCGTGCGCGCGATCCGGTCGTCCTTGACGGCCAGGGCGACGGTGACGCTCCCACCGTCCGACTGCTCCACGGTGCCCGGGAGCATCCCGATGTGGAGGTGACGGACGACGACGTGCTGGCCCGCGGCCAGCTGCGAGACAGGAGCGGTCACAGCAGCCATTATCAGGGAAGCAGCTGCGCGGCCAACGCGCCGGGATCCGCGGGCGACGCGCCGTCACGCGAGCAGACATACGACAGCGGCCGCCCGGCCGACAGTGCGAGCTCGAGCGGAGCGCCCGGGCGCGACGTCTCGTCGGTGTGCGTGAGCGCGACGTGGGTCGGGGCCAGCGGCGCGAGCGCGGCGGCGACCTCGCCCGCGGCCGCGGAGGAGATCGTGGCCGGCAGCGCCATGTGCACCTCGGCGCCGAGCGCCTTGAGGTCCGCGGCGAGTGCCTTGACGTCCGCCGCCTTCGAGCTCGGACCCGTCGCCGGCGTGTCGATCAGCGTGACCAGCGGCTCGCGCGCGGCCAGGCGCTCGATGGCCTGCTCCGCGTCGGCGGCGGCGATCACGCCGACGCCGAGCGGCTGCAGGCGCTGCGCGAGGCTGCCGCTACCGCGCAGCTCGATCACGGCCACCTCGGCGCCGGCGGCGGCGTAGGTGGCGGCCAGGTGGGCGACGGCCGAGGACTTGCCCGAGCCGCCACCGCCGACGATCGCGATCGTGCGCGGGTTCGGGCCGAGCGGCGCCGGCGTCGGGATGCGGCGCGCGAACACGGCCCGGACGAGCCGCTTCATGTTGCGCGGCGCGGAGAACGGCAGCCCGTGGGTGACGGCCTCGCCGACGACGTCGGCCGCGAGCGCGGGGCTGATGCCGGCGGCGACGAGCCGCTCCTCGGCGGCGTCCGCGGACGGCGGACGCGGGATGCCGGTGGCGCGCGCGGCGGCGGCAGGAACAGGCGCGGCGGGGATGTCGAAGCGCGGTGCCGCTTCCTCGACCTCGACCGTGGGCGACTCGGCCTCGGGCGCCTCGACGACCGGCGGCTCAGGCAGCGGCGGCTCGGCCACCGGCGGCGGCGGGGGCGGCGTGACCGGCTCGTCGGCGACGGGCGGCGGCGTCACGGCCTCGGGCTCAGGCGCGGGCGGGACGATCGGCTCCGCCTCCGGCGCCGGGGCGGCGGGCTTGGGCGCGACGTCCTCGATCGCGGACCGGTTCGGCTGCGGCCCGTACAGGCCGGCCGACGCGGGCGGCTCGGGCTCGGCCGTGGGCGCGGAGCGGTCGCGCATGCGGCGCGGCGGCTCCGGCTCGGGCGCGAACGACGACGTGTCCGGCGAGAAGCTGGCGGAGAAGGTGTCCTCCTCCATGCGCGAGTCGCGCGCGGCGGCGGCGAGCGCGTCGGCGAACGGGGTCGCCTGCTCGAACAGGGCCTGGACGGCGGGTGAGGACAGGCCCTCAGCGGTCGCGCGGTCCGAGCGGATCTCCAGCCCGCGCTCGCTGGGCAGCGGGGCCCGGGCGTCGACCTCCACGAACGGGCGCTGGAAGAAGCCTCCGGCCTTCTTGTCGCGACCTTCCCGGCGGCGCAGGACGATCGCGTCCGGGCCGAGTTCGGCCCGGATCTGCGGCAGCAGCTCTTCCAGGCTGCGCCCGCGGAACGTCTTGACGTCGTCGGAACCGTTGCTCGTGGAGGCTTCCATTCGTGACTAGCGTCCTTTCTACGCTGCGACCGCCTGCTGCTGCAGCGAAGCGGTGATCACACCGGTCGTCTCTACTCCGATACCCGGAGCGATCTCGTTGTACGAGCAGACCGCCATCTGCGGGAGACGCTGCTCGCACAGCATCCGCAGGTGCCGGCGCACGCGCGCCGAGCACAGCAGCACGGGGCGGCCGCCCTGAGCGATCGCCAGCTCGACCTGCTCGGCCGCCGAGTCGACGACCATCGCCGCGAGGTTCGGGTCCATCGCGAGAAATTCGCCGTCGGCCGTCTGCACCAGCGACTCGGCCATCGTCTGCTCGAGCGTCGGGTCCAGCGCGATCACGCGCAGCGTGCCCTCGTGGTCCAGGAACGGCGCCGTGATCGTGCGGCCCAGCGCCTGGCGGGCGTACTCGGCGAGCATCGCCGGATCGCGCGTGAGGCGGGCCTTGTCGCCGATCGCCTCCAGGATCGAGCCCAGGTCGCGGATCGAGACGCCCTCGCGCAGCAGCGACTGCAGCACGCGCTGGACCTCGCCGAGCGACAGCACGTCCGGCACGACCTCGGTGACGACGGCCTCGTTGAACTCCTTGAGCTGATCGAGCAGCTGGCGCGTCTCCTGGCGGCTGAGCAGCTCGGAGGCGTGCGCGCGGATCATCTCGGTGAGGTGGGTGACGACGACCGACTCGGAGTCGACGACCGTCCAGCCCAGGGCCTCGGCCTCGGCGCGGCCGGACTCGGGGATCCAGACCGCCGGCAGGCCGAACGCGGGCTCCGTGGTCGGGATGCCGGCCAGCTGCCCCATGGCGTCGCCCGGGTTCATGGCCATATGGTGCCCAGCCATCACGCCGCCGCGCGCAACTTCCGTGCCACGCACGCGCATGACGTACTCGTGCGAGTCCAGGGACACGTCGTCGCGGATGCGGACGGGCGGGATCACCATGCCGAGCTCGGACGCGATCTGGCGGCGGATCGTGCCGACGCGGGCGAGCAGCGTGCCGCCGGCCTGGGTGTCGACCATCGGCACCAGGCCGAAGCCGATCGCGAGCTCGAGCGGGTCCAGCGCGAGCGCGTCGAGCGCGGCGTCGCGCGGCGCGGCGAGCTGCGCCTGGGCGGGATCGGGGCCAGCGGCCAGCGCCGCCTCCTTGTCGAGCTTCTCCTGCTCACGCGCGTTGGGCTTGTTGCGCAGCGACCAGCCGACGGCGAAGAACAGCGCGCCGATGACGAGGAACGGGAGCTTCGGCAGGCCCGGGACGAGGCCGAAGAGCATGACCATCACGCCGGCGACGAGCGGCGCCTTGCGCTGGTCGAGGATCTGCTTGGAGACCGTCGAGCCGAGGTCAGACTCAGAACCCTCCGAGCGCGTGACCAGGATGCCGGTCGCGACCGAGATCAGCAGCGCGGGGATCTGCGCGCACAGGCCGTCGCCGATCGACATCAGCGAGAAGTGGTGGCCGGCCTCGGCGAACGGCATGCCCATCTGGACGACGCCGATGATGATGCCGCCGAGCAGGTTGATGCCGGTGATCAGGATGCCGGCCATCGCGTCGCCCTTGACGAACTTGGACGCACCGTCCATCGCGCCGTAGAAGTCGGCCTCCTGGGCGACCTCCGCGCGGCGCTTGCGCGCCTCCTCGTCGGTGATCTGGCCCGTGTTGAGGTCGGCGTCGATCGCCATCTGCTTGCCCGGCATCGAGTCGAGCGTGAAGCGGGCGCCGACCTCGGCCACGCGGCCCGCGCCGTTGGTGATCACGACGAACTGGATCACGATCAGGATCAGGAAGATCACGAGGCCGACGACGATGTTGCCGCCGACGACGAAGTTGCCGAACGCCTCCACCACGTGGCCCGCGTCGCCTTCGAGCAGGATCAGACGCGTCACGGACACGTTGATCGCGAGGCGGAAGAGCGTCGTGAGGAGCAGGATCGTCGGGAACGACGAGAAGTCCAGCGCGCGCGGCACGTACATCGTGGCCACGACGATCATCAGCGCCGCCGAGATGTTCAGCGTGATGAAGAAGTCGATCAGCAGCGGCGGCAGCGGGATGATCAGCATCGCCACGATCAGGACGACGCCGCCGGCGGCGAGCAGGTCGGCCTTCTTGCCGATCTTGGACAGGGTCGAGTTCATGCAGCAGCACTCCGGAGGCCGGCGACGCGGTAGACGTAGGCGAGAAGCTGTGCCACGGCGTGGAACAGGTCTTCGGGGATCTGTCGCCCGATCTCGACGTTGGCGTACAGCGTGCGCGCCAGCGGCGGGTCGGGGACGATCATGACGCCGGCATCCTTGGCGGCCTCACGGATCTTGTGTGCGAGGTTGTCGACGCCCTTGGCGACGACGATGGGTGCGGAGCTCCCGCTCTCGTACTTGAGAGCGACTGCGAAGTGGGTGGGGTTGGTGACGATCACGTCTGCAGTAGGAACCGAATCCATCATGCGGGACCGGGACATCTCCATCGCCCGGCGCCGCTGCTGAGACTTGATTTCGGCAGGAAGCTCCTGCTGCTTGAACTCTTGTTTGAGTTCTTCCTTGTCCATCTTCAGCGACTTCTCGTGCTTGTGCTTCTGCCAGGCGAAGTCCAGGGCCGCGATGAACAGGTACGCCATGGCCGCGCGCGTGGCGATCGTCATGACCAGGGACGCGATCTCGGGCACGATGTCCTGCGGCGGCGTGCCGACCAGCGCGGCGAACTCGTCCAGCTTCGGGAACACCGCCATGGCGGCGATCGCGCCCACCGCGACGGTCTTCATGATGTTCTTGACCGTCTCGACCGCGAAGTGCTGCGGATTGAAGAGGTTCTTGAAGCCCGAGACCGGGTTGATCTTCTTGAACTCGGGCTTCATGGCGCCCGGCATCGGCTTCAGGCCGACCTGGGCCGCGGACGAGAGGAAGCCGGCCACGAGGCAGATCGCCATCACCGGCAGCGCGGCCAGCATGATGTGCTGGCCGACGAGCATGAACAGCTCGCCGATGCCCTTCTGGTCGACGACCTGCGGCGTCTTCATCAGGTCGATGACCTGGACCATGGCCAGCTTGCACTGCTCCATGATCTTCGGGCCGAACGCGTTCAGCGCCAGGATCGAGGCGAGCAGGATGGCCGCGCCGTTGACGTCCTGTGAGCGCGCGACCTGGCCCTTCTTGCGCGCGTCTTCCTTCTTCTTCGGTGTTGCCTTCTCGGTCTTGTCGTTGGCCATGGCGCTGCGTCACCCCCCGAGCGCGGAGAGGGCCTGCGCGACCGACAGCTGCAGCTGATCGGCGATGAAGCCGGAGACGAACGGGAGCGACGCGCCGATCAGCGTCAGGCCGACGATCATCTTGGCCGGGAAGCCGACGGCGAAGATGTTCATCTGCGGGACGACCTTGGAGACCACGCCGAACGCGGCGTCCACGATCACGATCGCGATCAGGACCGGGGCGCAGATCATGAAGGCCGAGGTGAAGATGCTCGAGAACGCGATCTGCGCGCCCTCGACCATCGAGTTGATGGGCGGCGCGCCGAGCAGCGGCACGGCGTCGTAGGTCTTGGCCATGCCCTTGATGACCCACGTGTCGCCGCCGATCGCGACGAAGATCGCGACGCCGAAGAGCGAGTACATCTGCTGGATCACCGCGGACTGCGTGCCCGTGACGGGATCGACGATCGCGCCGAACGAGAAACCGATCAACGTATCCAGCAGGGTGCCCGCGGCCTGCAGGGCCGCGAACATCGCGTGCAGCGCGTAGGCGAACGCGAGGCCGACGATCAGCTCCTTGACGAGCAGGCCGGCGTAGTTGAGGACGTCGAGGTCGATCTCGCCGTGCTTGACCACCGGCATCAGGCCGACGGCCAGGGCGACCGCAACGATCCCCTTCACGCGCGAGTTGATCATCTTCGAGCTGAACAGCGGCGCCAGCAGGAACAGCGGCGAGATCCGCGCCAGGACGAGGAAGAAGGCCGCGACCGTCTGCTCGGAGAAGTGGGCGAGCAGTGCCTCAGGGGCCATCTGCGCCACCGACGGGCTTGAAATCGACCGTCTGGGCGATGCCGCCCCAGAGGTTGGAAGTCCAGTCGGTGATGGAGTTGAGCATCCACGGACCGGTCACGACCAACACCACGACGAGCGCCGCGATCTTGGGGATGAAGGAGAGCGTCTGCTCCTGGATCTGCGTGACGGCCTGGAAGACCGAGATCAGCAGACCCACGATCAGCGCCGCCAGCAGCATCGGCATGGCGACCTTCATCGTGATGCCCATCATGTCGACGAGCAGTGAGGTGACGGTGTCCTGGGTCATGTGTGGAAGCTCTGGACGAGGGACCCGCAGATGAGGTTCCACCCGTCGACGAGGATGAACAGCAAGATCTTGAACGGAAGAGAGATGAAGACCGGTGGGAGCATCATCATGCCCATCGCCATCAAGGTGGACGAGACCACCAGGTCGATGATCAGGAAGGGCAGGAAGATCAAGAAGCCGATCTGGAAGGCCGTCTTGAGCTCGGAGATGATGAAGGCGGGGATCAGGACCTGCGTCGGGACGTCCTTGCGGGTCTTGACGTCCTCCATCTTCATGTCGGCGAGGCCGATGAACAGCTTGAGGTCCTTGCCGCGCGTCTGATCGAACATGAACTCGCGCAGCGGCGCCTCGGCCTTCTTGAACGCGACCTCCTGCGTGATCGCGCCCTTCTGGAGCGGATCGTAGGCCTCGGCCTTGATCTCCTTGATCGTCGGGCTCATGACGAACAGCGTCAGGAAGAACGCGATGCCGACCAGGACCTGGTTCGGCGGCGCCGTCGGCGTGCCGAGGCCCGAGCGGATGAAGCCCAGGACGATCAGGATGCGGGTGAAGCCCGTGACCGTGAACAGCAGGGCGGGCACCAGCGAGATGCCGCCGATGAAGAGCAGCAGCTGGACTGCGGACTGGCCGTCGGTCTTCACTTCGCCACCGCCTTCGCACGGATGAGGTTCATCAGGCCCTTCGGTGCAGCGGTCTCGGCCTCGAGGCTCGCGAGCGTCATCGCCGGCGGCTCGAGCAGGCCCAGGGCGGTCGCCTCGGCCTCGCTGTAGCGACGGATCGGCGTGATCTGGTGCTCAGCGGCGCCCAGCAGGACGATCTCGCCGCCGACCCGCACCAGGTGCAGCGAGCGGTTCGGGGCGAGGTTCAGCGTCGCGACCGTCTCGAGCGAGTCACCGGACTCGTCGGCGTCCTTGGACGTCTTGACCTGCTTGAGAACCCAGTGCAGCCCGTAGATGACGGCCAGGACGATGGCCAGGCCGACGATCGTGCGGACGATGCTGCCGCCGCTGGTCGCCGAAGCGCCCGTGGCGGCCGAGCCGGTTTCTTCGGCGAGGTTCAGCTTGGTGCCCTCGCCGTCGGCCGCGAAGGCGACCGGGGCCGTGAGCCCGCAGGCGAGGGTGGCCGTCGTAACGGCAGCGAGAATGGAGGAGGGAGTGCGCATAACCGAGGTGAGCCGCGGGATCAAGCGGCTCACGGCTCGTATCGGCACCTGGGGTCCAGACCTGAAGTCCCTACGCGGACCTCAAGCTTTGGCCCGCCGGTCCGATGACCCCCGCGCGAGTAACTGATGGGCTAGCGCGCTATGGCTGAGACGAACCCGAGGGCCCGCCCGCCCCGCCACCAGGTGTACCCGCGCTCGCCGATGCGCCCGGCTGCGGTGGCAGAGCGACGGGTGGAGCCGTGGCAGCGGGCGGTACCCCCACATCGACAGTTCCCGCGCGGCGGTGGCGGATCCGCTCATAGCGCAGCTCGTTGACCACCGCGCCCGAGAGCACGATCAGCGCGAGCACGTAGAACCACACGAGCGCGATCAGCACGAAGACCGCGCTGGTGCCGATCCGCAGCGCCGAGATGTTGGTCAGGTAGACCGGGAACGTGACGTCCACGATCCCGGTCGCCACCGTCGCGCCGAGCGCGCCCGGCCACACGCACGACCACGGGATGTAGCCCTTCGGCACCGCGGTGTAGGTGATGCACAGCGCGCCGAACAGGATCAGCAGGCCGAGGGCGACGGTCATGAAGTAGACGAGGTCGCCCGTGTCCTCGAGCCCGAACGGCAGCGTCTGGGCGCTCGAGGCCAGCAGCGCCTGCACCGTCGGCACCGCGACGGACGCCGCGATGAAGATCAGCACGACGCCGAGCATCACGAAGCCGAACAGCTTCTGGTGCACCCACGAGCGGCACGGCCGGTGGTAGATGCGGCAGAACGCCGTGTCCAGCGCGCCCCAGAAGGACGCGCCGACCCACAGCGAGGACACGACGGCGACGATGCCGACGGTCGTGGAGGACTCCTGCAGCCGGCGGATGCCGTCCACCAGGGTGCTTTCGGCCGCGGTCGGGAAGATCGTGCGCGCGTCCTGGATGACGGACGCGGCGAGCTCCGGGGACCGCAGCACGCGGCTGGCGACGAACAGCGAGATCAGCGCCAGCGGGAAGATCGACAGCAGCAGGTTGTACGCCACCATCGCGGCGAGGCCGGTGATCCCGTCCTCGTAGGCCTTGCGCCAGAAGGAGACAACGGCACGGACGGCGCGTCGGAACACGCCGCCCGTTGTAGCCGATATCCCGTTGCTAGACGTCGCCCTCGGTGCTGTCGGCGGACTGTGAGCCCGACGGCGCCAGCACCTCGGTCACCCGCAGGCCGAACTCCTCGTCGATCACGACGACCTCGCCGCGCGCGATCGGCTTGCCGTTGACCAGCAGGTCGACGGGCTCCCCGGCCAGGCGGTTGAGGGTCACGATCGACCCCGGGCCCAGCGCGAGCGCCTCGCGGATCGTCATCTTCGTGCGACCCACCTCGACGGCGAGCTCTACCGGCACGTCGTGCAGGCGGGACAGCTCCTCGGCGGAGACGGGCGCGGGAGCGCTCTCCGCCGGGCCGGCCGTGGTGGTCTCGAAGGGTGCGAAATCGACGTTCTCAGCCATTGGATCTCTGCCTTGTCTTACTGGACGGTCACGTCGGAGAAGATGACGTGCTCGGCCTTGACATCGGTGTGCTTCTTGATCCCCTTGAGGATGTCGTGCTTGAGGTGCTCACGGCCCTCCTTCTCCAGGAGGTCCTTGTCCTTCGCATCAGTCAGGGTATCCGTGATGACGTCGCGGACAACGCCTTCCTGCAGCATCGCGCCGTAGCCCTCGGGCACCTTCGGCGCCGGGCCGTGCCCGCCGGCGGCGGCCTCGGTCGAGTGGTCGTCGTGCGCGAGGATCAGGCCGACCTGCAGCTTCGCGAAGCGGCCGTCGGCCAGATTGACCAGGAACTCCTTCTGGAGCATGTACACCGTGCCGTGGACCTTGGGCTTGGGCGCCGGCTTCTCGGCCTCGGCCGGCTTGGCCAGGACGAACTTGTAGGCGCCGCCGAGGACGGCGAGCAGGGCGATGATGGGGACGATCTTCTTGACCATGGGTTCAGCGCCTCCATGCGCTAGGGATGTGACTCCGTGTCGGATGAATCGGATGAGACCGGTGCGTTGAGCCGTGAGAGCACGATCTCGACCCGCCGGTTCTTCGCACGCCCTTCGGACGTCGAGTTGCTGTCGATGGGCTCCTGGCTGGCGTACATGCCGCCGGAGACCCGCCGGGCGTTGACGCCTTCGGCGACAAAGTCCCGGATCACTGCGCCGGCGCGCGCGCCGGACAGCTCCCAGTTGGATGGGTACTGCGAGCCGGAGATCGGCTGCGAGTCGGTGTGGCCCTCGACGACGACGGGGTGCTCGCGCTCGTCGCGGACGACCTGAGCGATCTTCTCCACGAGGTGCTTCGCGCCCGGCTTGAGCGTCGCGCGGCCGGAATCGAAGAAGACCTTGTCCGTGAGCAGCTGGATCACCAGGCCGCGGCGGCGCACCGTCACCTTGACGCGGCCGTCCAGGCCCGCCTCCTTGGCGAGGTTGTCGATGCGACGCTTGAGGGCGCGGAAGTCCTGCTCCTCCTCCTTGGACGCCTTGGCCGCCTCGGCGGCCGACTGCTTGGACGTCTCGGCCCGGATGTCGGTGAGCGGGCGAAGCGCCGGCAGCGGCGGCTGCACGGAGGACTGCTCGGTCTCGGATGAGCTCGAACCGGTCTGGAGCATCGACTTGCCGCCGTCCAGCACCGCGCCCGAGAACGCGTCATTGAGGGACTTCTGCAGCGCCTCGAACTTCGACGTGTTCACGGACGAGATCGAGAAGAGCACCATGAAGAGCGCGAACAGGAGCGTCATCATGTCCGCGAAGGACACGAGCCAACGTTCCTCGTTCTCGTGCTCCTCCTCGTGGTGCCCGCCCTTATGTCTGCGGTTGCTGGCCATCAGAGGTCACCTACGCGGCGGCCTTGGCGACGGCTTCGGCGGCGGCCTGCTCCTCCTCGGAGCGGCGCTGCTTGGGCGGAACGAAGGTGATCAGCTTCTCGCGCACGACGCGCGGGTTGTCGCCGGCCTGGATCGAGAGGATGCCCTCCACCACGAGCGCGCGGGCGTGCAGCTCCTCCTGCGAGAGCTGCTTCAGGCGGGCGCCGGCCGGGAGGAAGATGACGTTGGCGGAGGCGACGCCGATCAGCGTGGCGATGAACGCGGCCGCGATCATCGGGCCGAGCGTCTCGGGCTGGTCGAGGTTGCCGAGCACGTGGATGAGGCCGAAGACGGTGCCGATGATGCCCATCGTCGGGGCGTAGCCGCCGGCCTTCTCGAACGGCTGCGTGGCGGCCGCGTGGCGGGCGCGCATGGCGTTGTTCTCGGACTCGAGGATGTCGGCGACCAGGTCGGGGTCCGTGCCGTCGACGACGAGCTGCAGGCCCTTCTTGGTGTAGGTGTCCTCGATCGTGTTGGTGACCTCGTCGAGGGCCAGCAGGCCGTCGCGGCGGGCGGCCTCGGCGTAGCCGACGAGCTCGTCGACCTTCGCGTTGAGGTCGATCTGGTCCGGCGCGAAGACGCGCTTGTACTGCATCGGGATGTTCTTGACGGCGTCGAAGCTCGTGCCCATGATCGTGGCGCCGAGCGTGCCGCCGAGCACGATGAGCATCGCGGGAAGATTCAGGACGGCCATCGGGTTGGAGCCTTCGAGCGTGGCTCCCAGATAGAGGCCGGCGATTCCGACGACCAGGCCGATGAGTGAAGAGACCTTCATCGGTCTTACTCCTCGTTATCAGGGTTGGAGGGGGGAGGGGCGGCAGTCGCGGCGACGAGCGTGAGCGCGGAGTCGCTGCGGCGCTTGACGGGGGTGCTGGGCAGCGCGCCGGCGATGATCGAGGAACGCCATTCCTTGACGGCGTTCACGACGACCTCCGGCGAGTCGGACACCAGCACCTTCTGGTGCGTGGTCAACGTCACCACCGTGTCGGGCGTCGAGTCGATGGCGACGATCAGATCGGGGTTGAGGTAGAAGACCTCAGCCCGCGTGGATAGACGGTGGAGACGGATCACACCCCTGTCATCGGCAGATGTACGAGGAGCCTTAAGCGAAAAAGCCCGCCAGAGGCGGGCTTTTTTGGCTCTACGTAAGGGAAAGTACGCGCGTTAACGCTTCAGGTTCACCAGGTCCTGCAGCATCTCGTCCGCGGTGGAGATCACGCGCGAGTTGGCCTGGAAGCCGCGCTGGGCGGTGATCATGTTGGTGAACGTCTGCGAGAGGTCGACGTTCGACATCTCGAGCGTGCCCGGCGCGACCATCGAGGCGCCGTCGACGCCCGGCGTGCTGACCGTCTTCTGGCCCGAGTTGGCCGACGGGGTCCAGGAGTTGCCGCCGCTGCGCTCGAGGCCCGTGGCGTTCGCGAAGTTCGCGATCGTCAGGCGGTAGCCGGTGACGCGCTGGCCGTTCTGGATGTAGGACACGCCGCCGTTGGTGTCGATGGCGACGTTGGCGGCGTCGTCCGGGATCTTGATCGCGACGCCGGTCGCGATCGGGTTGCCCGTGCCCTGGTCGATCTGGTAGCCGACGACGTACTGGCCGGCCGAGTTGGTCAGGTAGCCCTCGGTGGAGACCGAGAAGTTGCCCGCGCGGGTGTAGCTCGTCGCGTTGATCGGCGCGTTCGCGGCGCCGTTCGGATTGCCCTCGCCGATCTGGAAGAAGCCCTCGCCCTGGATCGAGACGTCGAGCGGGTTGCCCGTCGGCTGCGACGTGCCGGTCGACATCAGGTTGTCGATCGAGCCCAGCTTGACGCCCATGCCGACCTGCGCGGCGTTCGAACCGCCGGTGGCGGTGTTCGCGCCGGCCGCGCCGCGCTGAAGCTGGTTCAGGCTGTCCTGGAACGTGACGCGGGCGGACTTGTAGCCGACCGTGTTGACGTTCGAGATGTCATTGGCGGTGACATCGAGCATGACCTGGTGCTGCTTCAGACCGCTGATCGCGGAAAACATGCCTCGCATCATGAGAGGGGGTGCTCCTTGGGGAGTTCTGCTTGGAGGAGGGTCGGCCGCGGGTTAGGCGGAGACTTCGGCAATGAGGGACGGGTCGATGCCGGGCTTGCCGGCGATGGTCAGCGTCGCCTGACCATCCTTCGTGGTGGCGACGCGCTCGACCTTGCCGGTCTGGAGGTCACCCTTCGAGTCGACGTAGGACACCGTGCGGCCGATCAGGCCGACGGCGGAAGACGTGTTCAGCGACGACGCGATGCTCGTGTTCGTCGCCCGCATGTTGTTCATGCCCTCGACCATCGAGAACGAGGCCATCTGCGCGATCGACTCGTTCGTGTCCATCGGGCTCGTCGGGTCCTGGTGCGTGAGCTGGGCCACGAACAGCTTCAGGAAGCCGTCCTGGTCCATCGTCGCCTTCGGGTTCGACAGCTTGCTCGTGTCGGTCGGCGTGGTGGCCGACGTCTGCGCCGTCGCGGTGGTGGAGGGAATGGAGGTCATGAGGAGGGAGTGGGCTCCTGATCAGGCGAGAACGTCAACGAGCACGCCGTTGGGGAGGACAAGGCTTGTGTCGGCAGGAGCAGGCGATTCCGTAAGCGCCGGGTCATCCTGCAGACCCATCCGCACGTTCCGGACGTTGCCCGGCAGCTGGTCGCCGAAGATGTCGGCCTGCTTGGAGCCGGCCTGCTGCTGCTGGTAGTCCTGCTGCGTGGTCACGTCGAGCGAGAGCAGGTTCACGTCGCGGGACTCGAGGTCCCGGCGCAGGTCGTCGGCGGCCTGCGTGAGCAGCTTCGCCGCGTCGGCCGAGTCGGCCACCAGCTGGGCGGTGACACCCTGCGGCGTCGTCTGCAGGCGCACCTCGATGCCGCCGAGCTCGACCGGCTTGAGGTTGAGCTTCGCGTGCGTGATGCCGCGGTCGGCCGCGATCTGGATCAGCTGGGCGGCGCTCTCGGGCGCACGGTAGAGCGGGATGGCGCGCTGCAGGCCGGCCGCGTTGGGCATCGGCGTGGCCGGGGCCACCGGCGCGGGCTGCGCGACCGGCTGGGCCGCCGTGGTCGGCGCGGCCGGGGCCGGGGCATCGGCGGGCTTGGTCGCCTGCGTGGCCGGCGTGGGCGTCTGCGGGTTCGGCTGGGACGGCGTGTCCGAGCCGGCCTGCTCGCCGCCGCCCGCATTGCTCGGAAGCGCGACGGCGACGTCCGGCTGCGGTGCGTCCAGCGTCTCGGTCGGCAGCTCGACCGCCGGGGCGGCGGGCAGCTCGACGTTCGGGACCTCGGTGTCCGCGACGGGCGTCAGCCCGGCCAGGAAGGGCAGCGGGATGCCGCCCGGCGTGCCCGGGGCGACGGCCGCGGCGGCCTCGCCCGTCAGCGGCTCGGCGGCCACGGGGGCGGCCGGAGCGACGGGAGCGGGGGCGCCGCCCAGCAGGTTGAGCGACGGGAACGCCGGGATCGCCGGCGCGCTCTCACCCTCCACCGCCGGGGTGGCGGTGCCGGGGAGCGGCGCGCCGCCCGTGGGCGCCGCCGGAGCGGGCGTCGCGGGCAGCGGGCTCGCGAGCTGCAGCGCGAAGATGTCGGGCGTCGTCTGCGGACGCGGCGTGGGCTCGGTCGGCTCCTCCGCGACCTCCGTGGCGGCCTCCGGCTTGGGCTCGTCGGCCGGCTTGGCCTTCGGCTTGGCGTCGTCGGCGCGCTGCGGGCGCTGCGCGTCGTCGCGGCGCGGACGCGGGGCCGAGGAGCGCGGCGCGTCGTCCGTGCGCGGCGCGGCGGCGCCGAGCAGGGCGGAGAACGCGTCGGCGGGCGGCGCGGACTGCGGGCCGGTGGCGCTCGAGCGCGGCGGGAGCGCGGCGGTGCGAGCCGCGGAGGGGCGGTCGGTGGTCATCGGCCTCAGATCTCGGAGGGAGCGTTGGAGCTGGAGTACGGGGTGGCGGGCGGCGTGGAGGAAGCGGCGGGCGAGCGGAACGACGCGGCGTTCTGCTGGACGATCCGCACGTAGTTCTGGGTCTCGGCGTACGGCGGGATGCCGCCGAAGCGCTGGACGGCGCCCGGACCGGCGTTGTACGCGGCGAGCGCGAGCGCGGTGTCGCCCTTGAAGGCGTCCAGCTGCTGCTTGAGGTACTTGGCGCCGCCGTTGAGGTTCTGAACCGGGTCGAGCACGTTGGTGACGCCCAGGCCGGCGGCGGTGGCCGGCATGAGCTGCGTGAGGCCGCGCGCGCCGGCGGGCGAGCCGGCGTCCGGCTTGAAGCCCGACTCCTGCTTGACCAGGCCGGCCAGCAGCGCCGGGTCGAGGCCGTGGGCCTTCGCGGCGACGGTGATCTCGGCGGCGTACGGCGTGCCCGCGGGCAGCTCGGAGGTCGTGGGCGCGGCGGCGCTCGCGGGTGCGGCGGCCGCGGCGGCGGCGCTCGCCGGCGCCATCGTCGCGGCCTGCGCGGTCGCAAGCTGCGACGAGAAGCTCGTCTGCGTCGCCTGCGGCTGCTGCACGGGCTGGGGGACGATCCCGGCGGCGAGCATCGACTGGATCTGGCTGATGCGGCTCATGGCCGCTTCGATGCTCACGCGGCAACAACTCCTCGGCGGTGCACGGCGAGCGCGAGCTCGTCGAGCGTGTTCTGGATCCGGACCGCCCATTCGGCGTTGTGCTCGGCCTGCTGGCGCTCCTTGAGCTTCTCGATGGCCTGGCGGTCGCGGGCGGCGGCGGCCAGGTGGTCGCGCTTGGCCTCGACCTCGGCCTCGCGGCGCGAGAGCTCGATCGCCGCGTGGCTCTGCAGCTGCTCGGTGCGCTCGACGTAGTTCTGGATCGCGCGCAGGTTCACGGCGGAGGTGAGGCCGCCGGACGCCATCGCGTTGCGGTTCATCTCGCACGCGGCGCGGACGTCGGCGCGTGCCTCGTCGAGCAGCGTCTGGCCTTCGTCGCGGTGGCGGATCTCCTGGGTCAGCGCTTCACGCGCTTCTTCTTCGGCGCGCTCACGGAGGGTCCGGACCCGCTCGAGCCGGAACGTGAAGGAGGGTGTCTCCACGAGAGGCGTATCGGCAGATGGGGTCCAGACCTGAAGTGGGGTTTGGGACTTCTCGTGGATGGTTGCCCGTAGGGCCGGTGTGAACCTCGCTTCGATCGCCGTCGTGGCCGGGCTGTCGTGGACACTCCCGGCCGGTTGGACCGCGTTGGATCAACCGCCGGCGCTGGACTGCCCACCGCCGTCCGGGCTCGTCGCGGCGGCCGGCGAGACGGTGGTGATGGTGGGCGCCGAGCCCGACATCACGCCGCGGGACCTCGCGCGGATGCCGGAGCGTCCGGCGCGCTTGCGAATCACGCGCGAGCATCGGTCCGGGTGCTTCGACCACGGCACGGTGCTGAGCTGGCGGGAGCAGGGCCGTGCGCTCTCGGCCTGGGTGCTCAACGGCGCCGCGCGACGCCGGGAGGCCGAGGCGTTGCTGAACTCGCTCGTGGTGGAACGCGTCTGGCCTCCGCCGCCGCCCGCGGGCTGGGACACGGCGTACTCG
This sequence comes from Solirubrobacter deserti, assembly GCF_003344625.1. Lineage (GTDB taxonomy): Bacteria > Actinomycetota > Thermoleophilia > Solirubrobacterales > Solirubrobacteraceae > Solirubrobacter > Solirubrobacter deserti. The sequence goes on from NZ_QPKJ02000003.1 coordinate 261,098, forward strand.
GGCACGGCCGATTCGATCCGGGTGCCGCCGCGCTGGTCGGTGCGGGCGTTGCGGCGCCAGCGCGGCGTCGCGCGGCCGCGGACCCTGTACCGGCTCGCGAACCCGTCCGGGACGGTGGTGCTGCGGGTGCGCGAACACCCGCGCGGGCCGGTGTCGGCGGCGTTCCCGCGCGGACCGCTGACGTTCGACGGCCGTCGGCGGGCCGGGCTCGGGTTTCGCGGCTACCGCGTGTCCTTCCGGGTCTTCGCGCGCGCGGGCGCGAGCGCGCGCGACATCGAGTGGGCACAGATCGCCGCACGCTCGGCCGGCTTCTCCTCAGTCGGGCGAGAGTAGGGTTGGCGCCGTGCAGGAAGCCGTCGCGGGCAGGCTGCGCGTGGGACGACCGCTGAGTCGCCGGGGAGAGCCCGCGCTCGTGCGCGCGGCGCAGGCGGGCTCGGCCGAGGCGGTCGACGAGCTGTTCCGCCGCCACTGGAACGCGGCGCACCGGGCGGCGTGGCTCGTCGTGCATGACGCGGCCGCCGCGGAGGACATCGCGCAGGAGGCGTTCCTGTCCGCCTTACGGTCGCTGGACCGCTTCGATCGCCGCCGGCCGCTCGGCCCGTGGCTCCACCGGATCGTGGTCAACCGCGCGATCGACTGGTCGCGCGCGCGGGCGCTGCGCCCGGAGACGGCCGCGGACTCGGTGCCCGAGCCGGTGGCGGACGAGGTCGACGCGGGCTTCGGCGAGGACGTGATCGCGGCGCTGGCCGCGCTCGGTCCCGAGCACCGCGCGGTGGTCGTGCTGCGGCACCTGCTCGGCTACACGCCGGGCGAGATCGCTTCGATGCTCGACTTGCCGCGCGGGACCGTGAATTCGCGCCTGCGCCGCGCGCTCGACGCGCTCGCAGTCGCGCTGGAGCGTCGCTCATGACCGCGCTCGCGCGCGGCGTCTCTCCGGCGCGGCCCATCGCCGGCCAGCGGGGTGCGGCGTGAACCGGGACGAGCTCGAGCGGGCGTTGCGCGAAGCGGAGGTGCCGGACGCGGTCGCGGCCCGCGAGCGCGCGCGCCGAACCGTGCTCGCGGCGCACCGGCCGTCGCCGCGGCGGCCGCGCCTGTCGCTCGTGGTCGCGGCGGTCGCCGTCGCGCTGACGGCGCTCGTCTTCTCCGCGCGCGACACGGGTCCCGCGCGCGCGCTCGAGCGGCGCGTGCGCGAGGTGTTCGTGGCGCCGACGCCCACGCCGACGGCGACGCCCGCCGCGCTCGCGGGCCGGCTGCTGGTGACCGACGGCCACGAGCTCTTCCTGCTGCGCGGCGAGAAGCGCACGGCGCTCGGTCCCTGGCGGGACGCGACCTGGTCGCCGCGCGGGCTCTTCATCGGGGTCGCGTCCGGGAGCACGCTCGCGGCGATCGAGCCCGACGGGACCGTCCGCTGGCGCCTGCGCCGGCCCGCGCCGGTGCGGTTCCCGCGCTGGGCGCCCGGCGGCCTGCACATCGCCTACCGGTCGGGCGGGAACCTGCGGATCGTCTACGGCAACGGCGAGCACGATGTGGTCGCGGGGCGCGGCATGGCGCCCGTCCCGCCCGCGTGGCGCCCGAATCACCCGCGCACCGTCGCGTGGGCGGCCCAGGACGGCGCGATCACCGTCGAGGACGCGGACACGGCCCAGCGGCAGTGGTGGCACCGCGACGGCCCCGTTCGGCACCTCGCGTGGTCGCCGGACGGGCGCAGGCTGCTGGTCGCCGGCCGACGCACCGTCACGATCCACGACGTCGCGACCGGCAAGCGGACGCGGACCCGACACGCCGGCGAGGTCGTCGCGGTCGCGTGGGGCGCGGGAGGGCTGGCGGTGGCGGCGCTCCGTGCTGGGACGACGACCGTGAGCGTCGATGGCGAGCGCGTGCTGACCGCGCCCGGCCGACTGCGCGACCTCGAGTGGTCACCCGACGGCCGGCGGCTGCTCGCGGGCTGGCCGGGCGCCGATCACTGGCTCGTGGTGCGCGGCGACGAGGTCTCAGCGGTCCGGCACCGGTTCGCGCCCGATGCGCGAACGCGGGGTTGGGTCACCCGGTGACCGCGTCGACGGAGATGTTGACGCCGTGGCTGAGCATGTCGTAGATCACCGAGCGGGCCTGGGCGTGCTCGACGAGCTTGCGCAGGCGCTCATCGGACGCGTCGCCGGCGATCCGGAACGTCACGCGGATCGCCTCGAACCCGTTCCGGAAGCGGCGGTCCAGGCCGAAGCAGCCGCGCACGTCCATGTCGGCCTCCACCGTGGACTCGATCTCGGTCAGGCGGATCTTGCGCGCCGCGGCGCTGTAGACGATCGTCGTCGTCAGACAGGCCGCGAGCGCGTGCAGCAGATACTCCGCGGCGGTCGGGCCCGAGTCCGTGCCGAGCAGGACGGTCGGTTCGCCGGCGTCGATCACGAACGCCTCGCGGCGGCTGTCATCCTCGCGCCCCGCGCCGTAGAAGTTCTGCATGCGCGAGCGGTTGTGGGCGCCGTTGATCCAGCGGTTCGTGGCGCGGAACGTGAACGCGCCGAGCGCCGGATTCTCGCGGATGGCATCGAGCGTGCCGAACAGCTGCTGGGTGTCGACCCCGTTGCGGACCGTGGAGATCATCTGCGCCATGCCGAAACGGTCGCCGACCGCGGTTGAGCAGCGGTATACGCGCCGGTAAACGGCTGGTAGCTACCGCTCACGGAAGCTGGCGGGATGTTCGCCCTCTGGGCGAACTCCTGGCTGAAGCGAGCCCGCCAGGCGAGCTTCAGCGCTCCACCGTGAAGAGGCGCCATTCGCGCGAGGCGCCTGCGAGCGGCAGCTCCACGGCGCCGCGCTCGGAGAACTCGATCCCGCTGCCCGCCACGAGATCCTGGACGGTGGAGGTGGCCAGGATCTCGCCCGCGACCGCGGCGCGCGCGACCCCGGACGCGATCTCCAGCGCCGGCCCGGTGAGCCGGCCGTCGAGCAGCTCGCACTCGCCGGTGTGTACCCCGGCGCGCAGGTGCGGGAGCGACTCGGCGAGTGCGCACGCACAGCGGACCGCGCGGGCCGGGCCGTCGAAGCTCGCGCGCACGCGCCCGGGCGGCGCGTCGATCAGCTGGCCGCGGAAGCGCGCGACCGCCGAGCGCACGAGCCCGTGCTCGCGCTCGGGCACGTCCGCCTCGAGCACGGTCGTGAGGATCAGGTTCGGCTCGGCCGTCTCGTGCCGGAGGCCGTCGAGGAACTGCTCGATCGCCGCGAGCACCGACGCCTGGTCGCCCTCCCACGGCAGGTGGTCGGCGCCGGGCATCTCGAGCACCTGCGCGCCCGGCAGGCGCGCGCCCATGTAGCGGCTCGCCTCGCGCAGGTACTCGTGCGCGCGGTAGAGCACGAGCGACGGCACGCGCACGGACGCGAGCACGTGGCGGACGTCGATCTCCTCGTTCATGTCCGTGATCGCCGCGACCGCCGCGGGCGAGGCGCCGCGCACCAGGTAGGACGTGTACCAGTCGATCGCGGCCTCGTCGGCGGCGATGCTCGGCGCGCGCTCGGCCAGGAAGCGCTCGGTCGAGTAGCGGCCCCACTGCTCGGCGGTCGGGCGCAGCCACCCGTCCTGCTCGGCGCGGCGGCCGATCGGGTAGTCGGGCGCCCAGTTGCGGCGCGCGTAGGCGCCGAGGGTGACCAGCGCCTGCGTGCGGTCCGGATGCGTGGCGGCGAACAGCGTGCACATCGGCCCGCCCTCGGAGACGCCGATCACGACCGCCTTCTCCGCGCCGACCGCGTCCATCACCGCGCGCACGTCGTCCATGCGCTCCTCCAGCGACGCGATCCCGAGCACACGGTCCGAGAGGCCGGTGCCGCGCTTGTCGAACAGGATCAGCCGGCCGAAGCGGGCGAGCCCGCGGTAGAAGGACGCGAGCGCCGGCCACTCCCAGCCGGGCTGGAACGCGCAGATGAAGCCGTGGACGAAGATGATGTCGATCGGTCCGTCGCCCACCACCTGGTAGGCGATCGAGTAGCCGCCGACCGACTGCACGTAGCGGATCGGCTCGAGCTTGAGCGCCGCCTCGTCCGACGTCTCGCCACGGCCGTCGAGCGTCGCGTCCTGGCGCAGGATGCGCCGCTCGAGCTCCCGCATGCGCGGGGAGGGCTCGAGCCCCAGCTGGCCCGCGAGCGTCTCGCGGTACGCGTGGTAGACGGCGAGCGCGTCGGCCTGGCGGCCCGACCGGTACAGCGCGACCATCAGCTGCGCGCGCAGCCGTTCCCGCAGCGGGTTGGTGGCCACGAGGCTCTCGAGCTCGCCGACGAGGTCCGCGTGGCGGCCGAGCGCAAGGTCGGCGTCGATCCGGTCCTCCAGGCACACGTCCTGGCGCTCGCGCAAGTGCGCGGCCTCCACGTGCGCGAACGGCTCGCTGAACTCCTCCAGCGCCGGGCCGCGCCAGAGCTCCAGCGCCTGCGCGAACCGGTCCGCCGCGGTCTGCGCGTCGCCGTCCTCGAGCGCGACGCGGCCCTCCCGCCGCAGCCGCTCGAAGCGGTCCAGGTCGAGCGCCTCGTCCGGCAGCTCCAACGCGTACCCCGGCGGCCGCGTGTGCAACGTGCCCGCCGGCAGCGCCTTGCGCAGGGCGGACACGTGAATGTGCACCATCTTCACCGCCGACTCCGGGACCTCCTCGCCCCACAGGTCGTCCACGAGCTGCTCGACCGACACGGTCTTGCCCGCCTCCAGCGCGAGCCGCGCCAACAACGCCCGCGGCTTGCGCCCGCCCAGCTTGAGCGGCACGCCACCACCGTCGATGACCTCGAGCGGACCGAGGAGCCGGAAATCCACGTCGCAACGCTATCCGCTCACACCGGACCACTGCCAGCCGTTTACCGAGCGACTACCGCCATGGGCTCCAATCGCGCCACTCCCCATGCGCTCCTTCCACTCCGCTCTGAACGCCACGGTCACCGGTGTCACCGTGGTCACCACCCGCGTCGGCGGCCGACCCCACGGCCAGACCGTGACGACACTCAGCTCGATCTCCGACGAGCCGCCGCAGCTGCTCGTGGCCGTCTCGCCGGAGCTGGCCGCGGCGATCGTCGAGCGCGGCGCCTTCGCCGCCAACGTCCTCGGCGACGACCAGGCGCGAGTCGCCGAGGCGTTCCGCGCCTGCGATCCGGAGTTCCTCACGCGCGACTGGTGGCCGTTCGGCGGGGGCCTGCCGCGGTTGAACGGCGCGGCCGCGTGGTTCGAGTGCTCGCTGGCGCGGGTGGTGCCGGCGGGTGAGCGCGTGCTCGTGATGGGGGACGTGATCCGCGCCGCGCGCGGATCCGCGCGCCCGCTGGCGTACGTGCGCCGCGGCTACGCCGCGCCGCTCGCCGCGTGACCCCTACGACGGGATGTGGAGCGGCGGAATCGCGTTGTGGAGCGGCATGCCGCCGTCCGCGCCGTTGCCGGCCGCGATCGACGCGTTCGGGTCGACCAGATAGCCGTCGACGACCGGCGGCTCCCACGTGCCGGACAGCTGTGCGAGCTGGGACAGGGTGGCGTCGGCGGATTCGGCCGAGCTGGGCTCGGTGACGAGCTGCTTGAGGAAGCCGTCGATCGGGTGGCGGGCCTCGATGGCCGCGTCGATCAGCGGGTCCGAGCCCGGCTGGTAGGCGCCGATGGAGATGAGGTCGGCCTTCTCCTTGTAGGTCGCCATCAGCTTGCGGACCTCGTTGCCGGCCGCGCGGACGTCGGGCGTCGTGATCTCGCCGACGAGACGGGACACGCTGGCCAACACGTCCACCGCGGGGTAGTGGCCGGCGTGGGCGAGCTTGCGGGAGAGGACGATGTGGCCGTCGAGGATGCCTCGGACGGCGTCGGCGATCGGCTCGTTCATGTCGTCGCCGTCGACGAGCACGGTGTAGAGCGCGGTGATGGCGCCCTTGGGCGAGGTGCCCGTGCGCTCGAGCAGCTTAGGCAGCATCGCGAACACGGACGGCGTGTAGCCGCGCGTGGCGGGCGGCTCGCCGATCGCGAGGCCGACCTCGCGCTGGGCCATGGCGAAGCGCGTGACCGAGTCCATCATCAGCATCACGTTGCGGCCCTGGTCGCGGAAGTACTCCGCGATCGCGGTCGCCGTGAACGCGGCCTTCAGGCGCACCAGCGCGGGCTGGTCGGACGTGGCGCAGACGACGACCGAGCGCGCGAGGCCCTCCTCGCCGAGGTCGCGCTGCATGAACTCGAGCACCTCTCGACCACGCTCGCCGACCAGGCAGATGACGTTGATCTCCTCCGAGGTCGAGCGGGCGATCATGCCCAGCAGCGACGACTTGCCGACGCCGGAGCCGGCGAAGATGCCGATGCGCTGGCCGCGCCCGCAGGGCACGAAGGCGTCGAGCGAGCGCACGCCGAGCGACACGCGCTCGTGGATGCGCGGGCGCGACAAGGGATCCGGCGGCGCGGCCTCGGCCGGGCGCCACGACGCGTGCTCGATCGGACCCTTGCCGTCGAGCGGACGCCCGAGCCCGTCCAGAGCGCGCCCGAGCAGCGCGTCGGACACGTCGACCTTCAGCGGCTGGCCGGTCGCGATGACCTTCGCGCCCGGGCCGATGCCGACGGAGTCGCCGAGCGGCATGAGCAGCGTGCGGCCCTGCCGGAAGCCGACGACCTCGGCGGGCACCGAAGCACGGCCGCGGCCGGTCTCGATCGTGCACACCTCGCCGACCTCGGCCTCGAGGCCCGTCGCCTCCGTGATCAGACCGATCAGGTCGATCACGCGGCCGGTGCGGCGGTGAAGGTCCGCCTCGCGGATCGCAAGGTGGGCCTCGTCAAGCAGGTCATCGGAAGCGCCGACCGCGTCGAGCGCGCTCTCCATCAGCGAGAACATCTAGGACCGTATCGGCCGATCAGCGAGGAACTTGAGGGCGAGCGTTACTTGCGCCCCAGCGCGGCCGCAACGACCTCGCTCGCGCGCTCGAGCTTGGTCTCGATACGCGCGTCGACGTCGCCGACCGGCGTGCGGACGATGCACCCGCCGCGGCCGACGCGGCGCTCGGCTTCGATCACGCAGTGCTCGATGCCGCCGAGCGTGGCCTTCAGCTCCTCGGCCGCGCCGTGGACGATGTCGAGATCCTCGGGATTGACCATGACGATCACGCGCTCACGCTCGACGATCCCGCGCAGGGCGCCCTCGACCGAGTTCAGCACCCGCTCGGGCTCGACCGACAGCGCGCCGACCAGCACCTTGGACGCCAGCGCGAGGCCGAGCTCGACCGCCCGGCGCTCGAGCTCCTCGGCGGCCGCCGCCTGGGAGGCGCGCACCTCCTCGGTGGCGGCGGCGAGCGCCGCCAGCGCGGGAGCCAGCGCTTCCAGAGCCTCGTGGCGCCCGGCCGTGTAGCCCTCCTCCAGCGCCTGGCGGCGGATCTGGTCGGCCTCCGCGCGCGCCTCGGCGAGCACGTCCATGACGGCCGCGGCCTGATCGGCCGGCGCCATCGGCGGCGTGACCGGGTCGAGCGTCTCGAAGTCGTATTCGGCGACGTAGCCCATGACCTACACCAACGCGTCCTCGCCGGACCCGCCACCGCGGGAGATGACGATCGCGCCGGCCTCCTCGAGGCGGCGGACGACACCGACGATGCGGCCCTGCGCCTCCTCCACCACGCGCTTGCGCTGGGGCGGCTGGAACTGGATCTCTTCCTTCAACAGCTCGGCGCCACGCTCGGACATGTTCCCGTAGATCTTGCCCTGAACTTCCTCGTTGACACCACGAAGTGCGATCGCGAGGTCCTTCTGGTCGACCTCCTTGAGGATCATCTGGATCGACCGGTCGTCGAGCTTGACGACGTCCTCGAAGGTGAACAGCAGCAGGCGGATCTCCTCGGCCAGCTCGCCGTCGGTCTTGGCCAGCTCGTCGAGCACGTTGCGCTCGGTCGTCCGGTCGGAGCTGTTGAGGATGTCGGCCAGGGACTTGACGCCACCGGCGGCCGCGTACTCCTGCGAGCCGACGGCGGACAGGCGGGAGCGCATGACCGTCTCGACCTGGGAGACGACCTCCGGCCGGGTCTCGGCCATCAGCGCGATCCGCAGGGCCACGTCGGCCTGGATCTCCGGGTCGATGTCCGACAGCACCTGGGCGGCGAGCGCCGTGTGCAGGTTCGAGACCACCAGCGCGATCGTCTGCGGCGACTCGTTGCGCAGGAAGACCACGATCTGCTCGGCCGGCGTGCGGCGCAGGAACTCGAACGGGCGGCGCTCGATCGTCGCGGCCAGGCGGCCGATGATCTCGTCCGCGCGATCCTCGCCCAGCGAGCGCATGAGCACGCTGCGGGCGTAGTCCACGCCACCTTCGGCGAGGTAGTCCTCGGCGAGGACCGACTCGACGGCCTCGTGGATGATGTCGCGGCAGACCTCGGTCGGGATCTTCTGGGCCTTGGCCAGCTCCAGCGAGAGCGCCTCGACCTCGGAGTCGCCCAGGAACTTGAAGATCTCGCCCGCCCGCTGCTCGCCGATGGCGACGAGCAGGGCGGCGGCCTTCTCGATCCCGCGCAGGGAAGCGGCGGTCCGCGCCGGCTTTTCCAGTTCCTTCGTCGGCATCTGACTAGTCCTCCGCCATCCAGGCCTTGACCTGGGCCGCGACGCGCTCGGGCTCACGCTCCATCAACTGGTCGAGCTGGTTGAGCGAAGCGTCCGGGGCACGCGGCGGGAGCATCTTGGTGGACGCCTGGTCCAGCGTGAAGCCCGACTCGAGCGCGGCCAGCGAGACCGGCTCCTCGATCTCCGTCAGCCAGGCCGGCGTCAGGTTCTCGTTCTCGCGCTTCTTCATCCCGCGCATCATCAAGAACAGGAACAGCAGCGCGGCGAGGCCCAGGCCGACCCACTTGAGCGGACCGAGCAGCGTCGTCGGGACCGGGCCGGCCTTGGGCTCGGCCGGCTTGGCGAACGCCATCTGCGTCGCGGTGATCGTGTCACCGCGCGTCGTGTCGACGCCGGCGGCCGTCGCGACGGTCTGCTCGAGGGCGTTGAAGACGTCGACCGGGACCGACTTGTCGACCAGCAGGGCGACGTTCATCTTGTTGACCGTCCCCGGCGCCTTCTGCGTCTTGGTGATGGTCTTGTTGACGCCGTTGTTGCGCGTCTCCGTGCTCTTCTCGTAGTTGCCGCCGCCCGCGGCAGCGTTGTCGTCGTTGCCCGAGTACGTCGGGACGTTGTTGCCGGTGCCGGCGGCGCCGCCCCTGTTGCCGTTGCCCGCGCCCTCCATCGTCTCGGCCTCGGTCGTCTCGGTGAGCGGGACGGTCGTGCCGCCGTAGACCAGCTTCTCCTCGGAGGACTGGTCGACGTTGAGGTCGGCGTTGACGGTGACCTTCGCCTTGCCCGGGCCGAGCGTGGAGTCGAGCATCGCGTTGATGGCGGCCGCCTTCTGGCGGGCGAAGCGCGCCTCGGCGGACTGCTTGGAGCTGCCACCGGTCGCGCCACCGGCCTCGTCGGACGGCCACAGGATGGCGCCGGTCGAGTCGGTGATGGTGACGTTCTCGGACTTGAGGCCCTTCACGGAGGAGGACACCGTCTGCGCCATGCCGCGCACGGCGCCCGGCGCCAGCGCGTCGGAGGAGTTGCCGAGCTGCACCGACGCGGTGGCCGGCGTGGCCTCGTCCTGGAAGAGGTCGTCCTGCGGCATCACGATCTGCACCTGCGGGTTCTGGACGCCCTGGACGCCCTGGAGCGTCTTGGCGACCTCGCCCTCCAGCGCACGCTGGTAGGTGACCTGCTGCTGGAACTGCGACGCGCCGAGCTTGCTCTCGTCGAGCAGCTCGTAGCCCGGCTGCGTGCCGCCGCCCGTCGCCTGCACGCCCGCCGTGGCGAGCGCGATGCGCGCGTCCGGCATCTGCGCCTTGGTCACGGCGAGCGCCGTGCCGTTGTTCTGGATCTCGTACGCGATGCCCTGCTCGTCGAGCGCGGCCGTGATCTTGCCCGTCTGGGCGGGATCGAGGCCCGACGCGATCGTCGAGTACGCCGGCGCCGTGGCGATCTTGAGCATGATGAAGGCGATGGCGAGGATCGCGACGGCCGTGACGGCCAGGATGGCCTTGGTCTTGGCCGGGAGGGCGAGGATGTTCTGGATGAAGGGCGGCATGGGGGAGTGCGTAGCCTAAGTTCAGACCTGAGTCTGGAAGATGGTCTGGGCGGCCTCGACGGCCTTCGTGCGGATCTGGCTGGCCATCTGCATCGCGAGCTGCGCGCGCTCGACGGCCATGACGACGGCGGTGGGGTCGGAGGCCTGGCCCGTGGCCAGCGCCCGGGACGCTTCGGCGGCCTGCGTCTGCGAGTCGGCCAGCGACTGGATCGACTGGCTGAGCATCGAGCCGAAGCCCGAGCCACCCTGGGTGGCGTCGGCCGGCGCCTCGACGGCGCCGACGGAGCCCACGCTCCACTCGGGGCCGAGGCCGCTGACGGCCATGGTCGGGTCGATGGTCATCGGAGGATCTCCAGGGTCTTGGCGAACATCTGCTTGGCGGCCGACATCGCGGTGACGTTGGCCTCGTAGGCGCGCTGCGCGTCGATCAGGTCGACCATCTCGGTGACCGTGTCGACGTTGGGCATGCGGACATAGCCCTGCTCGTCGGCGTCCGGGTGACCCGGGTCGTAGACGAGCTTCCCGTTGGTGGCGTCCTCGGTGACCTGCGTGGCCTGGACGCCGCCGGGCGCGACGCCCGAGGTGCCCATGGCGCGCGAGAGCTGCGAGCCGAACGTGCCGGCCTGGCCGACGGACTGCAGCGTGACCTCCTTGCGGCGGTACGGGTTGCCGTCCGCGCCGCGCGTGGTCTCCGCGTTGGCGATGTTCTCCGCCGTGACGTTCATCCGCAGCCGCTGCGCGGTGAGCGCCGACGCGGAGATCTCCATGCCGCCGAACATGCTCATCACATGACCCCCAGGGCCGAGCGGATGATCGCGGTGCGCGCCTTCAGGACGGACACGGCGGCCTGCTGCTCGAGCGCGTTGGACGCGAGCTTGGCCGACTCGTTGTCGACGTCGATGGAGTTGCCGTCCGCCTGCGTCGCGCCGACCGAAGCGTCGGCCTGGGTCGAGAACGCGGTGTGCTCGACGGCGGCCTTGTCGCCGGTGCCCAGCGCCGCGGCGAGGGCCCCGTGGAAGTCCACGTCGACGCGGCGGTAGCCGGGCGTCGAGGCGTTGGCGATGTTGGCGGCCAGCGCTTCGTGGCGCTGGGCCGCGCCCGAAATGCTGCGCTCAAGCGCCAGCTGCGTGGTATCGATCAGCACGAGGGAACGGATCTCCTGGAGGGAAGAGGGGGCGGCCCATCCGTGAGCCTCGCGGCGCTCCATCCTTGGTGCGCACTCTCCGTATCGGCGCCTCGCGCGGAGGCCTTTAGGGTCAAAACCCGATTGAGGAAACCTCGCGCAAGAGTTCGCCCCCAGGGCGAATCTCTCAACGACGACGAGCCCGCAGGGCGAGCTCGTCGTCAGGTCCTACGCGGAGTGATTGAGGGAGCCACGCTGCGCGGGCGCCGGGCCCGCGTAACCGCGCATGGCAGTCGCGCCGCGGTTCATGCTCCCCATCTTCTGGAGCGTGAAGGCACGCCCGGCCGACAGGCCGGCGTGGATCTCGGCCTGGAGGTCGACCAGGCGCTCGAGGTGGGGACGGGCCGTCGCCGGCGGAGCGCCGAGCGAGGAAGCCGCCGCCAGGCGGTGCTGCGCGACCGCCGGGATCTCCTCCCAGCGGGCGTCACGGACGAGGTCGCGCTCGCGCTCGGCGAGCACGACCAGATCGGCCCAGGGCTGGGCCTCGAGGCTCATCGCGCCGGCGCCGTGTCGGCGATCTCGGCCCAGGCGTCGCGCAGCTCGGTCAGCAGCTCGGAGACCTCTTCGATCTTCTGCGGGTTCTGCTCGAGCGCGGCCTCGATGAGGTGGCGGCGGCTGAAGGCGTAGATGCCCTGCAGGCGCGCGGCGATCTCACCGCCGCGCTCGTGGTCGAGCGTGACCGTGAGCTCGTCGATGATGGCCTCGGCGCGGCGCATGCGGTCCTGCGAGTTGGCCTTGTCGCCCTCGCGCATGGCGTAGGCGGCCTGGAAGAGGAAACGCAGGCAGCCGTCGTAGAGCATGACCACGAGGCGGCCGGGAGGGGCCGTGAGGATGCTCTGCTGCTTGTACTGGGCCGTCGGGTTGGCGGCGTAGGTGGCCACTGCTGAAGGCTCCTGGGAGGTCGTCGGAGGGAGGGAGGGAGGGATCACTTGGTTGATCGGCCGGCGGCTCTCGTCCTTGAGAGGCATCCGGGGCCTTACAGCGACGGCAGCGAGCCGATCTGGCTGGTGAGCCAGGCCTGCTGCGTCTGGGAGGCGTTCAGCGCCGATTCCATGGCGGCGAACTGCGCCTTGAGCCGAGCGGACTCTTTCTCCATGCGCGCGTTGAGCTTGGTGATCTGCTCGTTGAAGCCCTTGACGGTCTCGTCGTCGGTCTTCATGCGGCCGGTGATGATGCCGTTGGTGCCGGTCTGGGTCCCGATGTACTCGGTGATCAGCCCGGACATGCCCTTCGTGGCACCCTTGCCGGCGAACAACTCGCGGACCTTGGTGTAGTCGGAGGCGATCGCGGCCTTGAGCTTGTCCTGGTCGACGGTCAGCTTGCCCGAGCGCGCGTCCTCGGCGGAGGCGCCGGCCTTCGGCACACCGATGCCGAGGTCGGCCAGGCCCGTGAGCCCGAGGCCCGACACGGCCTGGGTCATCGTCTGCTTGAGCTGGCGCAGCATCGACGTCATGCCGCTGTCGCCGAACAGCTGGCCCTTCTGAAGGTCGGACGTGGTCGTGGCCGTCGGCACGCGCTTCTCGGTGATCTCCGCGCGGGTGGCCGTGACGACCGAGTTGTAGGCGTCGACGAGCGCCGTGATCTTCTTGGCGATCGCGTCGTTGTCGATCGCGGGCTGCGTCGTGGACACCGTGACCGGGCTGGTGGAGACGCCCTTCAGCGTCACGCGCACGCCCGGAATGATGTTCTCGAGGATGTTGGACTCGGGGTTGGTCTCCGCGCCGCCGTTGACCTTGATGGCGGCGTTGAGCGTCGGCCCGGTGCGCTGGTAGCTGGTGTCCTCGGTGAGCGTGGTGCCCGCGCCCAGCTGCGACGTGTCGACGGTGAAGTCCGCGTTGGCGCCGGTCTTGCGCGAGGAGAAGACGAGCTTCTCGGTGGCGCCGTCCTTGACGACGGCCGCGTACACCGGAGCCTTCTCGTTGGCGTTGACGGCGGCGGCGACGTCCGCGGCGCTCGCGTTCGCGGCGATGTCGATCGTCACCGTGGAGGCGGCGTCGTTCGAGTAGGCGAAGGTGAGCTTGCCGGCGTTCGCGCCCTTGGCGTAGTCGAACCCGTGCTGGGCCGAGGAGGCGAGGCGGTCGACCTGGATCGAGTGGCCGCCGATGCCGGCGCCGCCGAGCACGCTGACGTCGATCTTGGTCGGGTCCGACGACGTCGTGGTCTGCGTCGGCTTCCACAGCGTCGCGGACTGGAGGTCGTTGGCCGCCGTCTTGACCGCGTCGAGCTTGGCCTTGATCGCGCTCAGGTCGGTCTTGTGCTGGTTGACCGCGACCTGTCGCTTCTGGACGGCCGTGACCTTGTTCTGCTCGATCGCCATCAGCTGGCTGATGATCGATTCGGTATCGAGGCCCGACGCCATGCCGGACAGGGAGATCGCCATGGGGGCTCCTCTACAGCTCGCCGCCGGACATGATGTCCAGCGCCTTTGACGGCGGGATGGTCTTGATCACGTTGCCTTCGAGGTCGCGCACCTGGATGATCACCCGGTTGGTGTCCTCGTCGCGCTTGAAGTGCAGCTCGCGGTTGCTCTTGTGCATCTGCTCGACGACCTCCGCGGCCTTGGCGACGAGCTCTCGCGCTTCCGGGGTGGGAGCCGGGGGAACGTCGCCGACGATCGTCCCGGTCTCCTCAACGCCCGTGGGGCGCTGAGCCGCGGCGTCGCGCGGCTCAGTCGCAGCGGCCGGCGGCACGGATGGCACCGCGGGCAGCTGCTGATAGGGGATGAAGCGACCGATCTGAAGAGTCATCTCAGACCCAGTAGTCGGCGTGGTGCAGTGAAGCTTTAGCCGACCGCGGAGAACAGGACGGCGTCGTCGGAGAGCTGCTGCTTGAGCGTGCGCTTGAGCTGCGAGTGGATCTGGCAGATGCGGCTCTCGGAGACGCCCATGACCTCGCCGATCTCGCGCAGCGTCAGGTTCTTCACGTACAGCAGGACGGCGACCTCGCGCTCGCGCTGCGGCAGGGTGTCGAACGCGCGGCGGAACTTGTTCTTGGCCTCGGAGTTGGCGGCCTGGTGCTCCGGGTCGCGCTTGCGGTCGCCGTCGGCGAGCGTGTCGATGCGCTCGACGGTCGTCTCGTCGTCGGAGATCACGAGCGTGTTGAGCGACGTGACGTCCGAGACGGCGATGTCGTCCTCGCGGCGGCGCAGCTCGTCGACGGTGATGGAGAGCGCGTCGGCGAGCTCCTCGCGCGTCGGGCGGCGACCCTGGATCGTCGTGAACTGGTCACGGGCGCGAGCGATGTCGCGCTCCCAGCGGCGCAGCGAGCGCGGCGCCCAGTCCTGCCGGCGCAGCTCGTCGAGCACGGCGCCGTGGATGCGGGTCCACGCGAACTGCTCGAGCGTGGCGCCCTTCTCCGGGTCATAGCGGTCGATCGAGGCGATCAGAGCCTCGAGGCCGCACGAGATGAAGTCCTCGACCTCGCAGCGGGCCGGCAGCTCGCGCACCTTCTTGAAGACGATGTACTTGACCAGCGGCGCGTAGGTCATCACCAGGCGGTTGCGGACCTGGAGGTCACCGGTCGCCTTGTACTCACGCCAGAGCGCGAGGGCATCCTCGGCGCTGACGCGCCGGCGGCTGCCTGATGAGGTCGTGGACTTCATGACGGAAAAGGAACTCCTGAGGAGGGCTCTTGCGGACTGACGGACGCAGTCTGTATCGGGCGTTCACCCGAGTTTCTTCATCACCGATTCGGAGTAGGGCGCTTTTCGGACAGGCCGTATGCCCACGCCAGCACCTGTGCGACAGCCGTCCACATCTGCTCCGGAATCTCTTGTCCGAGCGCCAGGTCGGAGAGCGCCTTGGCCAGCTCCGGATCCTGGTGCACCGGCACCCCCGCCTCACGTGCGCGCTCGAGTATCTGCGCCGCGACGTGCCCGCGGCCGGCGGCCACGACTTTTGGCGCGCCGTCGCCGGTGTATTTGAGCGCCGCGGTGACGTCGCGCTCAGGCATACAGGTCCAGCGGCGTGTGCCGCGGCCGAACGTTGACCGTCGCCTCCAAACCCGCCGCCTCCAAGTTGGCGCGTAGACGCTCAGAAGCACCGGAGGCGACGACATGCGGGAGCCCGGCGGCGGTCGTGACCTCCGCCAGCAGGCGCTCCCCACGCAGCTCCAGGCGCAGGTCGAGCCTGCCGAGTGTGGGATGGGTGAACGCGAGCGAGACGACGTCCGCGAGCTCGCCGTCGGCCCCGCGCCGGCGCGCGGGAGGTTCTTCGACCTCCACGTGAGGTTGGAGCTGCATCTGCGGCAGCCCCTGGCCGATCAACGGGTTCGACGGGACGGTCTGCGGCGCCTGGGCGGCCTGAGCGCCGGGTTGCGCGGCCTGCGGCTCGATCTGCAGCCACACGCGCTCCGCCGTGACCTCCTTGACCTTGAGCTTGAGCGTCGCGCCGGCCTGGACCTCCGGCGGCAGCTCCGCCGTGACGGGCAGCCCGGCGATGACGAGCACGGCGTGCGTGTCCCCGCGCGAGGCGACGCGGGCCATCATCGACGCGCCTTCGCGGATCGGCACCTCCGGCAGCTGCGCGCGCAGCAGCGCGGCGGTGACAGCGATCGGATCCATGACTCAAGGATGCCCGTCCGGGCGCCGATGGGTGAACCCAGTATGGATCGCGGCCTTTATCTCGCAGCCTCAGGCATGCTCGCCGAGCAGATCCGCCAGGACCAGATCGCGAACGACCTCGCGAACGCGTCGACCGCCGGCTACAAGTCCGAGCGCACGACGCAGCAGTCCTTCGGCGAGATGCTCCTTACCAACTCCGTCACCGGCCAGCAGGTCGGCCGGGTCACGACCGCCGTCGGCGTCAGCGCCACGGTCACCGACTGGACCCCCGGCATGCTCAAGGAGACGGGCGAGCCGCTCGACTTCGGCATCAACGGCGACGGCTTCTTCGCCGTCCAGACCGACGATGGCACGCGCTACACGCGCAACGGGCAGTTCACCAGCGACGACCAGGGCCGCCTGACCACGCTGCAGGGCGACCCCGTCCTCGGCCGCAACAACCAGCCGGTCACGCTCGGCGCCGACGGCCGGGTCGACCCGCGTCAGCTCAACGTGGTGACGCTCAACGATCCGGAGAAGGTCGGCGACTCCTACGTCACCGGCACGCCGGGCAACGCCGGAGGCCAGACGGCCGGCAGCGTCCGCGCCGGCGCGCTGGAGGCCTCCGGCGCCGATCCGACCCAGGCCATGGTGGACATGATGGCCTCGTTCCGCTCCTACGAGTCGGGCCAGAAGGTCATCCAGACCATCGACGAGACCCTCGGCAAGGCCGCCGCCTCCGTCGGTTCCCTGACTTAGCTCAAGTCGTCCAGCTCCGAAGCCGATCTAGATATCAATGCTCGAAGGACTCCGAACCGCCGCGGCGGGCATGAAGGCGCAGCAGTTCAAGCTCGACGCCGTCTCCAACGACCTGGCCAACGCCAACACGACCGGGTACAAGCGTCTGCGCGTCGGGTTCTCGGACCTGCTGTACGAGCAGGGCGGGCGCCCCACGATCTCCAACGAGGCGCAGCTCGGCACGGGCTCGCGCGCCGTCCAGGGCGGGCGCACCTTCGAGCAGGGCAACCTGCAGCGCACCGAGAAGCCGACCGACGTCGCGCTCCAGGGACCGGGCTTCATGAAGGTCAAGCTGTCCGACGGCCGTGACGCGCTCACCCGCGACGGCAACTTCCAGATCGACGCCAACCGCCGGCTCGTGACCTCCTCCGGCGGCTTCGTGACGCCGACGATCACGATCCCCGAGGGCGTCGACGAGT
The DNA here is from genome assembly GCF_003344625.1 of Solirubrobacter deserti. Lineage (GTDB taxonomy): Bacteria > Actinomycetota > Thermoleophilia > Solirubrobacterales > Solirubrobacteraceae > Solirubrobacter > Solirubrobacter deserti. The sequence continues at coordinate 278,099 of NZ_QPKJ02000003.1, forward strand.
CCGAGATCTCGATCGGCCGCGACGGCCAGGTGCTCGCCAAGGGCCAGGCCGTCGGCCGCATCCAGCTCGTCAACGTGCGCTCGCCGCAGAACCTCGAGTCCGTCGGCGAGAACGCCTTCGTGACCACCGCGCGCTCGGGCAACGCCGTCGCCGCGCCGGCGACCACCGTGCTCGAGCAGGGCGCGCTCGAGGGCTCGAACACGGACATGGCGCAGGCCATGACCGACATGATCGAGGCCCAGCGCACCTACCAGCTGACGTCGAAGGCGATCCAGACCGCCGACCAGATGATGGAAGTCGCGAACGGGGTCAAGCGATGAGCACGATCGGCTCGTCGATCCCGACGTACTCGCTGCCCGCCGACATCCGCGCGGCCGGCACCGACGCCGTCAAGGACTACAAGGCCGCCGTCGGGTTCGAGCAGATGCTCGCCGGGCAGCTGATGAAGAGCATGGTGAGCGAGAGCTCGCTCGGTGAGGGCCCGTACGCCTCGACCATGCAGGACACGCTGACCACGGCGCTGACCAGCGGTCAGGGTCTGGGCCTCGCACGCCAGATCTACAAGGAGATGCAGTCGTGAGCACGGTTCTCGAGGCCGAGCTGCTCGTCCACCTGGACCAGCAGATCCACTCCGCCCGCCAGCTGCTCAAGCTCGTGCTCGCGCAGGGCTCGGCCATCCGCGAGCGCGACACCGACGCGGTGCTTGCCCGCCTGGCCGACATCCAGGCCGAGATGGTGCGCCGCGGCGTGCTCGAGCAGGAGCGCACCAGCCTGCTGCAGCGCGCCGGTTCGGCGCTCGGCATGCCGGCCACCAACGTCACGCTCGAGCGCCTGTGCAGCCTGATCACCCCGGCGGCCGCGACCGCCGCGATGGAACGCTCCGCCGAGCTGCGCGGCCTGCTCGCCGAGATTGCCCGCGAGCACGGCATCAACCGTGCCCTCATGCGCCAGGAGCTGACGTTTCTGTCGCACCTGACCCGGCTCATCGGCCAGGAGGCCGAGCCGGGCTACAGCCCGCCCAACGGTGCGCGCCCCGCCGCCTCCCCGGCGCCGACCGCCTACCGCGCCCTCGACCTGCAGGCCTGACCCCACCTGAACGCTGATGCCCGTCTCCTCCTTCTTCGGCATGCAGACCTCCCTGAAGGGCCTGTTGGCCCATCAGCGCATGCTCGACACCACCGGCCACAACATCGCGAACGCCTCCACTCAGGGCTACTCGCGCCAGGAAGCGATGCTGCAGGCCTCGCCGGCGCTGCGCCTGACCTTGAGCAACGGCATCAACACCACGGGCGCGCAGCTCGGCTCGGGTGTCGACGTCACCGGCTTCCGGCGCGTGCGCGACCAGTTCCTGGACTCCCAGTACCGCGCGCAGAACACCAACCTCAACGAGTGGTCGGCGAAGGCCGAGGCGCTCGACAGCGCCGAGCTCTCCCTGGCCGAGCCGGGTGAGAACGGCATCAACGCGCAGCTCGCCAAGGTCTGGAACGCCTGGTCGGACTTCTCCAAGCACCCGACGACGCCGTCCGCCAAGCAGGCGCTCGTGCAGACCTCGCAGGGCCTGACCGACTCGATCCACTCCGTGCGCTCCCAGATGGTGGCCGCGCAGGAGATGGCTCAGGGCCAGTACCAGGACATCGTCGGAGAGGGTGGCCAGGTCGACAAGATCGCGACGGAGATCGCCGACCTCAACAAGACGATCGCGCAGTTCATGTCGATCGGGGAGCCCCCCAACGACCTGATGGACCGCCGCGACGTGCTCGTCGACCAGCTCTCCAACTACGGCCAGGTGTCAGTCGAGGCGCTCGAGGGCGGCTCCATGAACGTCTCGTTCGTGGACCGCACCAACGGCACCGCCTACCCGATCGTGACCGATCAGACCGCGACCTGGGACGGCCCGCCGATCGGCGACTGGAACCCCGGCGGCGAGATGGGCGGCCTGCTGGCCGTCGGCAAGTCGCCGGGCGGCACGATCGACGGCTACCTGGCCCAGATCGACACGATCACGCAGTCGCTCGCGAGCGCGGTCAACGGCATCTACGGCGGCGAGTTCTTCACCGTCGGCACGCCGGCCGGCGCCACGATCAAGGTCGCCGACGCGATCGTCGCCGACCCGAACTCCGTCATCGCGGGCTCGGGCACCGGCGCGTCCTCGAACGACATCGCGCTGCAGATCTCCCAGCTGCGTGGCAACGCGTCGATCGACGGCGCCTACAAGTCCTTCGTCGCCAAGGTCGGCGGCGACCTGAGCGAGGCCCAGCGCCTGCAGGGCAACGCGCAGATCCTCACCGACTCCGTCGAGAACCGCCGCCAGAGCGTGCAGGGCGTCTCGATGGACGAGGAGATGTCGAACCTGGTCCGCTTCCAGCGCGCCTATCAGGCCTCGGCGCGCGCCATGTCCACGATGGACGAGATGCTCGACGTCCTGATCAATCGCACCGGAAAGGTTGGCCTCTGATGCGCATCACGACCTCGATGATCCAGCGCAACGTCCTCAGTGATCTGAACCTGCTGTCGGAGAAGATGGCGAGAACGCAGTCCAAGGCCTCCTCCGGCAAGGAGATCACGCGCCCGTCGGACGACCCGTTCAACACGGCCCGCGCGATGGGCCTGCGCCAGACGATGGCGGCCAACGACCAGTACAAGGCCAACATCTCCGACGCCCAGGGCTGGCAGGACGCGACCGAGTCCGCGCTCGACGAGCTCGACACGTTCGTCGACCGGGCCAACGTCCTCGTGCTGCAGGGCTCCACCGACACGGCCGACGCCGAGTCCCGCAAGGCGCTCGCGCAGGAGATCGACCAGATCATCCAGGGCGTCAAGCAGTCCGCCAACACGACCTTCGGCGACAGCTACCTGATGGCCGGCACGGCCACCAACACGCCGCCGTACAAGCTCGGCGACGACGACACCTACCAGGGTGACGACGCCGGCCTGGACCCCAGCCTCCCGGGCGTCGTGCGCGAGATCGGGCCGGGCGTGACGATGTCCATCAACGTCGTCGGCCGCGAGCTCCTCGGCGACGGCGGCAACGACGGCAAGCTGCTGAGCGTCCTGCGCAACATCTCGACGCACCTGAAGAACAACGACAGCGCCGCGTTGCAGGGCACCGACACGACCGCGCTGAAGGCGAACCTGGACTCGATCCTCAACGTGCGCGCGCGCAACGGCGCGATGACGAACCGCCTCGACTCCGCGGCGATCCGCATCGATCAGATCCAGGGCGCCGTCAACGAGCAGCTGACCAACACCGAGGCCGCCGACTTCGCCAAGACGATGATCGAGTTCTCGCAGCAGTCCGCCGCCTACCAGGCCTCGCTGCGCGCCGGCGCGAACATCGTGCAGTCCTCGCTAATGGACTTCCTCCGTTAGGCCGATAGGTCCTTAGATCCGTTCCCTCCCTCCAGGAACCCCCTCTTACACATGTCCGCCATCACCTTTGAGTCCTCCCGCTTCGGCACCGTCGAGATCGCGGCTGAGGACGTCATCGAGTTCCCGACCGGGCTGATCGGCCTGTCGGGTTCCCGCTACGCGCTGATCGCCCCGTCCGAAGACGGCGCCTTCGCCTGGTTGCACTCGATCGACGACGCGGCGCTCGCGCTGCCCGTCGCCAACCCGTGGCACTTCTTCGGCGACTTCGAGGTCGAGCTGTCCGACAAGGCGTCCGAGCCGATCACGGCCGACCCGTCCGACGTCGCCGTCTGGGTGACCGTCCGCGCCGGCACCGAGTTGAGCGACTTCTACGCCAACCTGCGCGCGCCGATCCTCATCGCCGAGGGCAAGGGCCACCAGATCATCAACGAGGCCGCCGACGCTCCCGTCCGCGCCCCGCTGTTCCCGGCAGTAGCCGTCGCCGCGTAGCCACCGTTTATCTACAACCCCCCAGCTGGATCCAAGGAGGAACCATGCTGCTCATCACCCGCCGTGTCGGCGAGAAGATCATGGTCGGCGACGATGTCGTCGTGCACGTGATGGAGATCGTCGGAAACACCGTGCGCGTGGGCATCCAGGCGCCACGCAGCACGCCGGTCTACCGCGAGGAGATCTGGCACGCCGTCCGCGAGGAGAACCGCGCCGCGGCCGACGCCGCGCCGGTCGAGCTCCCCTCGCCCACAAAGGCATAGCCCGCAGCGCGCAACGGGTACGGTCTTGGCATGGACTTTGCCAAGACCGCCCGCAATCTCGCGATTGCCGACATCGTCCTCGCCTTCGCGCGTGACCGCGTGGCGACGATGATCCCGGGCGTCGAGCCGCGCAAGAAGCGGCGTCCGGGCGCCAAGACCCTGTTGCTCGGCGGCGGCGCGGCCGCCGCCGTGGCGGCCCTGTTCTTCAAGCGCGAAGCCGTCAAGGGCCTGATGCCCGGCGGCAGCGACTCCACCCCCGCGCCGGAGCAGCCCGGCGGCTACACGCCGCCGCCCGTGTCGAACTACGACGCGCCCGGTCCGGTGGCGAACACCGCGACCGCCGTGCCCGTCCCGCCCGCCCACGAGTCGCCGGCGATCGACGAGGCCGCCGAGGAGGCCGCCGCCGCGGCCGAGGCCGCCAACATCGGCGGCACCGTCTCCGACTATGCCGGCCCGGAGCTCGGCGAGGTCGCCGACGAGGCCGAGCGTCCGGTCGCCGAGTCCGGCGAGGGCGAGGCCGAGGGCCAGGAGCAGACCGAGGACGAGCTGCGCTCCGCGGCCGAGTCCACCGAGGGCGTGAGCCCGGAGCAGCACCAGATCGAGGACGCCATCGAGGCGGCCTCCAACCCGCCCGAGGAGGTCGAGCCGGTCAAGCCCGCCGACGACTCGGAGTGGAACACGTGGTCCGGGAGGTCCGTGAACCCGTAGACGCCCTGTGCGTCGCCTCGGTTTCGCGGTCAAGGTTCTCGGTGAAGGCGGGCTGCCGAGCCACGACGCGCGGCGCTGGCAGTCCGGCCCTCACCTCAAGCAGTCGCTCGAGTACCTCGCCGAGGTGCTCGAGTACCTGGGGCGCCACGAGATCCGGATGTACCGGATGACGTCCGACCTGGCGCCCTACGCGACGCATCCCGACCTGCCGCAGTTCCACTCGCAGGTCGAGGAGAGCGCGGAGGAGCTCGCACGGGTCGGCGCGCGCGCCCGCGAGCTGGACATCCGGCTCTCCTCGCATCCGGGCCAGTACATCGTCCTGAACTCCGAGAACGAGAAGGTCGTCGCGGGCGCGATCCGCGACCTCGAGGTGCAGGCCGCGCTGCTGGACGCGATGGGCTGCGGGCCCGAAGCGGTCGTCGTGCTGCACGTCGGCAGCGCGCAGGGCGACGGGCTCGGCCGTTTCGAGGCCGGCTTCGCGCGGCTCTCCGAGCGCGCGCAGGCGCGGCTCGTGATCGAGAACGACGACCGCACGTTCGGCCTCAACGACGTGCTGGAGCTGCATCGCCGCACCGGCGCGCGCGTCGTCTGGGACATCCTGCACCACCACTGCAACGACCCGGACGGCATCCCGGACCGCGAGGCGCTCGAGCTCGCGCTCGCGACCTGGCCGGCCGGCGTGACGCCCAAGATCCACTACTCGACGCCGAAGACGTCGATGGAGGAGCGCAAGAAGAAGGTCGGGCGCAGGACGGTGACCGAGTGGGTGCTGCCGCAGCTGCGCGCGCACGCGGACATGATCGACCCGATCGCGTTCGCCCACTTCCTGACCGAGACGGCGGCCGGCCTCGAGTTCGACGTGATGCTCGAGGCCAAGGGCAAGGACCTCGCGCTTTTACGTCTGCGTGAGCAAATCGAGCGGGAGATGCAAAAGCAGCACCGAACTTAACCCGAGCTCTTGCCCGGATCGGCCACAATACGACTCATTCCATGAGCACGCTCGTGGGCATGCAGCTCAGTGGCCGGTACCGGCTCGACGCCCAGATCGGCGCGGGAGGGATGTCGACGGTCTATCGGGCGTTCGACATCAACCTCGAGCGGCGGGTCGCGATCAAGCTCCTGCACCGGGAGATGGCCAGCGACTCCGACCAGCTGGAGCGCTTCCGCCGCGAGGCGCGCGCCGTCGCGCAGCTCTCGCACCCGCACATCGTCGGCGTGATCGACACCGGCGAGGACGAGAACCGGCCCTACATCGTCTTCGAGTACGTCGAGGGCGAGACGCTCAAGGATCGCATCCGGCGGCTCGGCCGCCTGCCCGTGGACGAGTCGCTGGCGTACGCGATCGAGATCGCCCGCGCGCTCGGGTCCGCGCACGCGCACGACATCGTGCACCGCGACGTCAAGCCACAGAACGTGCTGCTCGACGCCGAGGGCTCGGCCAAGGTCACCGACTTCGGGATCGCCCGCTCGTTGCGCGACGACGGCCTCACGGCCGACGGACGCGTGCTCGGCACGACCGACTACGTCTCACCCGAGCAGGCGCTCGGCCACGACGTGGACGGCCAGTCCGACATCTACTCGCTCGGCGTCGTGCTGTTCGAGATGCTCACCGGCGACGTCCCGTTCCACGGCGAGAACCAGATCGCCGTCGCCATGAAGCACGTTCGCGAGGACCTGCCGGACATCCAGGCGCTGCGGCCGGAGGTCTCGGCCACGACGGCCGCGGTCCTGGACCGCATGACCGACAAGGACCTCGCGCACCGCTACCCCGACGTCCCCGCGCTGGTCGCCGACCTCGAGGAGGCGCTGGCGATCGAGGCCGCCCGCTCGGGCACCTCGACGGGCGAGGCCACCGCCGTCATCCGCACGCTGCCCGCCCGCACGCAGCGCCGGCTGCCGTTCCGCATGCGCCACTCGATCCCGCTGCTGGCGGTGATCGCGATGGTCGGCGTGGGCGTGGCGCTGATCGCGATCCTGGCCAAGGAGGGCGTCGAGCGCACCGACTCGGGCACGGGCCCGGGGCGCGTCTCGACCCCGACGCCGCAGGGCGAGCGGATCGTGTCCGTCAAGAGCGGGTCCCCGCGGGACTACGACCCGCTCGGCGACGACGAGGAGCACGCCGAGGAGCGCACCCGCGTCGTGGACCGCGACCCCGGCACGGCCTGGTCGACCGAGAGCTACCAGGCCGGGATCCAAGGCGCGGGCAAGGCGGGCGTCGGCATCTACATCGACGCCCGGCCCAAGGTCGAGGCGGTCTCGCTCCAGCTCGAGACGCCCGACCCGGGCTTCAAGGTGACGATCTACGCCGCGCCGCCCGGCTCCGTGCCCGACACGGTGCCCGACGGCTGGAAGAAGGTCGGGGGCGGCACCGTGAACGCCAAGGACAAGACCTTCAAGCTCGACACCGACGGCACCGCCTACCGCTACTACCTCGTCTGGATCACCGAGCTCGCCGAGGGCGCGTCCGACGCCCAGATCTCCGAGATCCGGCTGTCCCAGAAGGTCCCGGCCTAAGGGAAGTGAGGGGACATCCCCTCCACCCCACCCCGATCATCCGACTTCACTAGAAGGCGACGGAGCGCTCGGCCTCGAAGCGCTCCACGGCCAGCGCGATCAGGCGGTCGCACAGCTGCGGGAACGGCAGCCCGGACGCCTCCCACAGCTTCGGGTACACGCTCGTCTTGGTGAAGCCGGGCATCGTGTTGAGCTCGTTGACCAGCACCCGCTCGCCGTCCTCGACGAAGAAGTCCACGCGGGCCAGCCCGGCGCAGCCGACGCGCACGAACGTCTCCACGGCCAGCCGGCGGACCTCCTCGAGCACGGGCTCGGGCAGCCGCGCGGGGACGACGAGCTCCATGCCGCCGTCGGTGTACTTGGCCTCGTAGTCGTACCAGTCGGCGCCGCTGGTGAGCACGATCTCGCCCGGGACCGACGCCTCGGGCGAGGCGCCGAAGCCGAGCACGGAGCACTCCACCTCCAGCCCGGGCGAGAAGCCCTCGACGATCACGAGGCTGTCGTGGGCGAAGGCGCCGTCGAGCGCGGGGCCGAGCTCGTCGGCGGTGCGCACCTTCGCGATGCCGACGGAGGAACCCAGCCGCGCCGGCTTGACGAACACGGGCAGCCCGAGCGCCGCCAGCTCCTCCAGGACGGCTTCCGGCTCGGCGCGCCAGCGCGGCTCGCGCAGGCCGGCGTACGGGACCTGCGGCACGACGCCCGCCAGCACGTCCTTGAAGACGACCTTGTCCATGCACAGCGAGCTCGCCAGCACCCCCGCGCCGACGTAGGGCACGTCCAGGAGCTCGAGCAGGCCCTGCAACGTGCCGTCCTCCCCGAAGGGGCCGTGAAGGACGGGAAAGACGACGTCGGCGCCGAGCAGCCCGCCGCCGGGCTTGAGCGACAGTGTCTGGCCCTCGTGGATCCAGTCTCCGTCGCGCTCGATCGTGACCGGTACGACCTCGTGACCGGCGGCGGCGATGCCGCCGCGCACGGCCGCGGCGGAGCTCAGGGAAACGTCATGCTCGGAGGACCGGCCGCCGGCGAGGACAGCCACCCTCATGGTGTTGGGGTCGCCGTGGGCGCGGCGTTGGGGTCAGGCACGATGGCAATGGTGACCGTGCCACCGGTCGAACGCCGGGTCCCGGCCTCCGGCGACTGCCCGATCACGCGGCCGACCAGTGTGGGATCGCCCGGCCGCTCGGTCGTCTTGACCCGGTAGCCGGCGTCCTCGAGCGTCTGCGTCGCCTCTTCGATCGTCGGGTTGCCGGTCGTCACGTCGGGGATCTGCGGGCGCTCCTTGGCCACGACCAGCGTCACCGTCGTCCCCGGCGGGACGTTCTCGTTCGCCGCCGGGTTCTGCTCGAGCACGGTGCCGGGCGGCTCCGAGCTCTCGCGCTCCTCGACGTCGGTCCCCAGCCCGACGCCCTGCAACACGGTGTTGGCGCCCTCGGCGGTGTTGCCGACCACGCCCGGGACGATCACGAGCTGCTGCCCACGGCTGACCGTGAGCGTGATCGTGCGCCCCTTGGTCGCCTGGCGGCCCGCGGGCGGCGAGGTGCTGATCACGTCGCCCTCGGCGACACCGTCGGAGTACTCGCGCTCGACCTTGGTCTTGAAGCCCGCGTCGCGCAGCGTCTGCTGCGCGTCGGCCTGCGACTGACCGGCCACGTCCGGCACCGCCGTGGTGCCCGGGCCCGCGGACACGCGCACCTCCACGACCGTGCCCTCGCGCACCTCGTCGCCGGCCTCCGGGTTCTGGGAGATCACCTCGTTGCGGGGGACGTCGTCGTCGACCACGTCCTCGAAGTCGGGCTCGAGCCCGCGCCGCTGCAGGATGTCGGCGACCTCCTCGGCGTCGCGGCCGACGAGGTTGGGCACCGTCACGCGGTTGCCCGCCAGCAACAGGTACGCGCCGACGGCCAGCGCGGCGATCAGGACGAGCGCGCCGAGCGCCCACAGCCAGCCGCGGGAGCGCTCAAGCTCCTCCTCGACGGGCGCCGGCGGGACGTGGTCGACGACCACCTGCCGCGTCGGGGCGCGGCGCGCCTGCTCGAGCGCGGCGACGAACTCCTCCGCGCTCTGGAAGCGCCGGTTCGGGTCCTTCTCCAGCGCGCGCATCACGACGGCCTCGAGCGCCGGCGGGATGCCCGGGCGCAGCTGGCCCGGCGGGACCGGCAGCTCGTTGACGTGTTTGAGCGCGACCGACACCGGCGCCTCGCCGTCGAACGGCACCCGGCCGGTGAGCAGCTCGTAGAGCACGATCCCGGTCGAGTAGAGGTCCGAGCGCCGGTCGACGGGCATGCCGTTGGCCTGCTCGGGCGAGAGGTACTGGACCGTGCCGACGATCGAGCCGGTCTGCGTCATCTCCGAGTTGCCGGCGCGCGCGATCCCGAAGTCGGCGACCTTCGCCTGGCCCTCGGGGTCGAGGATGACGTTCTGGGGCTTGACGTCGCGGTGGACGATCCCGCGCCGGTGCGCGTAGCCGAGCGCCCGCAGCAGCTGCTCGGTCAGCCCGACCGCGATGTGCGGCGGCAGCGGGCCGCGCTGCTGGACGACCTCCTTGAGCGTCTGCCCGTCCACCAACTCCATCGCGATGTAGGGCGTCCCGTCCCACTCGGAGCGGTCGAAGATGCCGACGATGTTCGGGTGCGTGAGCGAGGCGGCGGCCTGCGCCTCGCGCCGGAAGCGCTCCTGGAACTCCGGGTCCTCGGCGAAGCGCGACCCGAGCAGCTTGAGCGCGACCCGCCGCCCGAGCACCTCGTCCTGCGCGCACCAGACCTCGGCCATGCCGCCGGCGCCCAGGCGCTTGAGCACCCGGTAGCGGCCGTCGACGATGGTGTCAGGGGCGACGTGCACGGCTCACTGACCCAGGGCTTGGAGGACCTGCTTGGCGATCGGGGCCGCGACCGTGCCGCCCTGGCCCCGCTCGCGCTCGATGATCACGGCCACGGCGACGTCCTCGGTGAAGCCGATGAACCACAGGTCGTTGATGCCCTGCTCGATGTTGATCTCGGCCGTGCCGGTCTTGCCCGCGACGGTGACGCCTTCCAGCGCCGCGGCCGTGCCGGAGCCCTCGCGCACCACGGAGCGCATCATCGTCGCGACCTTCTCGGCGCTGTCGCGGGACATCACACGCTCGGCCTGCTCGGGCATCGGCTCGTCGACCGTGCGCCCGTCCGGGTCGATGACGCGCTGCACGAGCCGCGGCTCCATCCGCACGCCGCCGTTGCCGATCGTCTGCGCGACGGTCGCCATCTGCAGCGGCGTGACCAGCAGCAGGCCCTGCCCGATCGCGGTGCGCCCGACGTCCACCCGGTCCGAGCGCATCGGCAGGATCTCGTTGCGCTCGGTGTCCCGCGGACCGCTGGAGAACATCTGCGTGTCCGGGTAGTCCATCGGCGGCTTCTCCCCGAAGCCGAAGCGATCCATGTACTCCTGCATGCGCTCGCGCCCGAGCTTGACGCCGACGTCCGCCCACACCGTGTTGACGGAGTTGGTGAGGGCCTCGGTGAGCGTGATGTCGCCATAGCTCTGCTGCTGGAAGTTGTTCAGCGGCGTCCCCGAGATCACCTTCCCGTTGCGACCGTTCACCCGCGACTCGGGCTGGTAGCGGCCGGAGTCGATCGCCGCCGTGGCCGTGACGGTCTTGAACGTCGAGCCGGGCGGATACAGGCCCTGGGTGGCGCGGTTGAACGTGCTCTCGGCCTCCTGCGGCTTGTCCGGGTCGAACGACGGCGTGCCCGCCATGACCTTCACGGACCCGTCGCGGACGCCGAGCGCGACGACCGCGCCCTTGTGCCCCTGCAGCAGGTCGTAGGCCAGCTCCTGCGCGCGCGGGACGAGCGTGGTCTGCAGGTCGTCGCCGATCTGCGGCTCGGTGATCAGCGAGTCCACGAGGCTCGTGAGCTCCTCCTTGCGGCCGACGAGCGCGTCGTTGTAGTACGCCTCCAGGCCCTGGCGGCCGAAGCGCACGTTGTCGAAGCCGATCGGCAGCGCGAACAGGCGTCCCGTGGGGTAGCGGCGACCGTAGCGGTCGCCTGACAGGCGCGTGCTGCCGGCCAGCACGTCCCCGTTGGCCGCGCGGATCACGCCGCGCTTGATGCGCTGCTCCTCGATCCGCACGCGCGCGTTCTTCGGGTTCTCGCGCAGCTGCTGCTCACCGAACACCGCCCAGCGGGACGTGAAGCCGATCAGCACCGCGAACAGCAACAGGAAGACCATGAAGAGGCGGTAGATCGGGACGTTCATGCGGGCCTGCGCGCTCGGTTGGAGATCAGCAGCAGCAGCGCCAGCAGGATGAAGTTCGCGACGATCGAGGATCCGCCGTAGCTCACGAAGGGAAGGGTGACGCCCGTGAGCGGGATCACGCGCGTGACGCCGCCCACGATCACGAACACCTGCAGCGCCATGACGGCCGTCAGGCCAGTCGCCAGCAGCTTGGAGAAGCTGTCGGTCGCGAGCGTGGCGATCTTGAAGCCGCGCTCGGCGATCAGCAGGTAGGTGGCGATCACGCCCGCGCCGCCGAGCAGGCCGAGGTCGTTGACGATGACGGCGAAGATCATGTCCGTCTCCGGCGCCGGGATCAGCGGCCCGCCGTCGGGCACGCGCAGGACGGCGGCGCCGAGGCCGCGGCCGAAGAGCCCGCCGTCCGCCATCGCGAACATGCCGTTGGCGATCTGGTACGAGCCGCCCGGCTGGTCATACAGGCCGGGCGCGAACGGGTTCAGCCAGACGTCGATGCGGTCCTGCACGTGGCCGACCGTCGAGGAGAAGAACCATGCGCCGGCCGCGAACATCAGCAGCCCGATGACCACGAAGCTGAGCCGGTTGGTGGCCACGTACAGCAGCGCCAGGAACGCGCCGAAGTACATCAGCGACGAGCCGAGATCGCGGATGAACACGAGCATGAACATCGCCGCGCCCCAGACCACGAGCAGCGGGCCGAGGTGCTTGAGCGGTGGGATCGTCACGCCCAGGATGCGTCGCGAGCCCTGCACCAGCACGCGCCGCGTGTCCTGCAGGTAGGCGGCGAGGAAGATGACGATCGCGATCTTGCCCAGCTCGGAGGGCTGGAACGAGATCGGGCCGATGCGCACGCCCAGGTACGCCCCGTTGACCTGCTCGCCGATGCCCGGCACGCGCGGGAGCAGCAACAGCAGCAGGCCGGCGAACGCGATCGTGTAGCGGTAGCGCTCCAGCAACCGGAAGTCGCGCAACAGGAAGATCGTGAGCGCGAACGCGATCAGGCCGATCACGAACCACTGCGCCTGGACGCGCGCGAGGTCCTCGTCGATCCGGTAGATGACGACCAGCCCGAAGCACGCAAGGACCGCGACCAGCGGGAACAGGTACGGGTCCGCGTACGGCAGCGTGAAGCGGATCACGAGGTGCGCGACGAAGCACAGCCCGAGGAACATCCCGCCGTACGTCAGCGAGACGTTCGAGAGCAGCTCGTTGCGCTGGATGAAGATCGCGGCGAACCCGGCGGTGAGAAGCAGGGACGCCGGGATCAGCGCCATCAGCTCGCGGTTGCGGGCCGACATCTAGGAGATGCGGCCTTCTTCGAGGGCTCTGACCAACCCCTCGGCGTCGTCCTTGGAGCGCAGCTTGTGGTCGGTGAAGGTGGAACGACGGCGCGCAGGGACGCTCTGGAGGGTCACCCCGGAGTGCTTGACCGGCTGATAGAGCTCGATGCCGAGCGGGAGTTCGTACGGCAGGCCGTGGTAGAGCGTCACCACGTTCCCCCGGGTGTCGTCGACGCCGACGAAGTACACCTGTCGCGTCGCGAGCCAGAAGGCGGCGAGCAGGCCGACCAGGCTTCCGAACGCGATCAGCTTCCCGGGCGAGAAGAGCCGGCGGACGCCTCGGCGGCGCGGCGCTGCGGGCCGGCGAGGCGGCGCGTGGGTGCGTGCCTCCTCGTCTTCGATGAGCTGCGCGCGCGGGCGCACCGCGGACAGCGCGACGGTGCCGGAGGCGCGGTACTCCGCCTCGGCCTCGTCGGAGGCGCGGCCGCGGACGGCGTCGGTGCCGCGCGTGTGGCCGGTCGGCCGGCTCACGCCCTGGCGCGGCTCGACGGCCTCGCCGGCGAACGTCTGGTACTCGCTGGTGTCGCCCTCGCCGTCGTCCTCCGGGATCTCGTACGCCTCGGTCGGCGTGTCCAGCGCCGAGGACACCGGCGCGTCCACTTCTTCGAGCCGGAACAGGATCACCGTGATGTTGTCGCGCCCGCCGTTGGCGTTGGCGGCGGCGATCAGGGAACGGCCGAGGTCGGCGAGCGGACGATCGTCGCCGACCAGCATCGGCTTGAGGTCGGGCTCGCGCACCATCGCCGTCAGCCCGTCCGAGCACAGCAGGAACAGGTCGCCGGCCTGGGCGCGCTCCTCGAACACGTCCACCTGGACGTCGGGCTCCGGGCCGAGCGCGCGCGTGATCACGGAGCGCTGCGGGTGCGTCTCGGCCTGGTCCGGCGTGAGCTTGCCGCGCTTGATGAGTTCCTCGACGAGCGAGTGGTCCTCGGTCAGCCGCGTCAGCTCGCCGTCGCGCGCCACGTAGCAGCGCGAGTCGCCGACGTGGGCGATCGTGACCACGTTCTCGCCCACGTGCGCGGCGGTCACCGTCGTCCCCATCCCGGCCCGCCCGGACTGCGTGCGCGAGCGCTCGTGGATGTGCCGGTTCGCCTCCTCGATGATGTGCCGCAGCCCCGGGCCGGGCGCGGTGCCGTCCGGCAACCCGCCCGTGAAGGACTCGACCGCCATCTCCGACGCGACCTCGCCCGCCTGCGCGCCGCCCATGCCGTCGGCGACGACGAACAGCGGGGCGCGCACGAAGTAGTTGTCCTCGTTGCCCTGCCGTTGCAGGCCGAGGTCGGACCCGTGCCAGTGCTCAGAGATTCTCAGCATCTACCGCTCGAAGGAGAACTCGCTGTCGCCGATCCGGATCATGTCGCCCGGGTGCAGGGGCTGTGCTCCGCGCAGCGGCTCACCGTTGAGATACGTGCCGTTCGTGGAGCCGAGATCCTCCAAGACCATCACATCCCCCTGTGGGACGAGGCGTGCGTGCTGTGAGGACGCGAACCCGTCCTCGAGCCGGATGTCGGCCTGGTCTCCGCGCCCCAGCAAGGCTCCCTCGGTGAGATCATAGGCGGAGCCCGCCGCGAGCCCCGCCGCCGTGCGCACCCGCAGCTTGGGACGCCCGCGCTGCGGCGGTGTCGACGGCGCCGACGCGGAGTGCATGCCGGTCGCGCCCTCGACGTCCGCGCTCGGACCCGTGTACGCCGCCTCCGTCCCGCGCCGCAGGTCCTTGAGCGCGGAGCGCGCGACCCACAGCAGGAACAGGTACAGCACGGCGAGGAAGCCGAACTTGAGCGCGACGGAGACCGGTTCCAGTTCCATCCGCTACTCCAGCTCGAAGCTCACGCGCGAGGTGCCGAGCTCGATCACGTCGCCGTCGCGGATGGACTGCGGGCCGGTCACGCGCCGCCCGTTGACCTTGATGCCGTTCGTGGAGCCCAGGTCGTTGACGATCCACGATCCGCCGGACGGCCGCACCTCCGCGTGCCGCCGCGAGACGTTCGGGTCGTCGAGCACGACGTCGCAGTCGCGGCTGCGGCCCATCACCGCGCCGCGCGAGGACACGGTGTGCGTGCCGGCGCCATCGACGTGCAGGCGCGCCTGGCCGCGCTGCGGGTGCGGCTCGCGCAGCGGCTCGCTGAGCCGCGCCGACGCCGAGTAGACCTGCGTGTGACCCTCGTCACCCTGGCTCGGTGGCTCGTGCTCGCGTCCCGACGGCTTGACGAGCCGCGCCTGGATGCCGAACTCGCCCAGGCGCAGGCGCTCGTCGGTCCGGAAGGAGATCTTCGGGCTCGTCATCAACGCGATCTTCTCGCGGCGCGCGTGTTCGAGCAGGTACCCCGCGAGCTCCTGCGCGAGCTCGTCCTCGTAGCCCTCGAACTGCTTGCGGTCCTCGGTCGACAGCCACACGGCGTACTCATTGGGGGCGTAGACGCGCGAAAGCGACTGGACCTTATGGTCCTCCATCTCCTTGGCGAGCTTGCGCGCGATCTCGACCGGCCGCACCTCGGACTTGAAGGCACGCGAGAACGTGCCCTCGACGAGCCCGGCGAGCTTGGATTCGAGGTTGCGCAGTACGCTCATGCGCCGCTACGCGGATCGGAGGCCATGATTGCCGGTGCACAGTATCCGGCCTTGGGTCATGGCTCCACCACCGGAGCCCGCCGGAGGTGGGGGATTGTCACCGCGAACGCCCCCGCGAAAACGCTCGCGAGCACGGCGTGACGCGGTTCGGCGACGCCGATCGCATCCGCCGCGGCGACCGTCGCGCCGCCGAGCGCGGCGGCCCAGGCGGACGCCGCGACCAGGTCGAGCGCGAGGAAGCGGCCGCGCACGAGCCACGGCAGGACGGCCGCGGCCGCCGCCCAGACGAGTGCGTAGAGCAGCACGCCGCTCTCGGCGAGCGGCCGCAGCACGAGGTCGACGGCCTCGTCGACGTTCGCGCCGCGCACGAGCGCCGGATCGCCCGAGGCGACGGCGAGAGCCGCGGCGGGCTCGTCGGCGCCGGCGACCGCGCGGGCTCCTCCGGTGCCTTCGCCGGCCAGCAGCATCGCGCGGCCCAGCAGCGGCGCGGCCAGCAGCGCCCACCACGCACCCAGCGCCCCCAGCGCCGCGCGCGCGAACCACCCGCGCGCCTGGCCCGCGAGCGCGGGGAACACGCCGGCGAGCGTCGCCAGCCCCAGCAGCGGAGCGAGCGCGGGCACCGACCACAGCGGGCCGTGGCGGCGCAGCAGCAACGGCACCGGGGCGAGCGCGAAGCCGATCAGCAGCGCGGCGCCCGGGTGCTCGACCGAGACCGCGGCGACCGTCGCCACCGCCGTCGCCAGCCAGCCCAGGCGCGGCAGCAGGGCGACCGCGAGCACGGCGGCGAGCGCCGGGAGCGCGGGCTGCTCGGCCCAGGCCAGCGCGGCGGCACACAGCCCGCCGGCGGCCACCGCGGCCAGTGCCCGATCGAGCCCGCGTGGGACGTCGTGGCCGCCCTCCCAGGTCGCGACCGTCCCGCCCTCGTCGGAGACCTCGGGCAGCGCGTCCTCGAGCGCCGCCGCCAGGTCCTCGAGCGTCCCACGCTCGCCCGGCTTGGGGCGGACGGCGCGGTCGATCGCCGCGCACAGCTCCGGCGGCAGGTCCTTGCGATGGCGCTTGAGCGGCGGGAGCACGGTGCCGACGCGCTTGGCCGTCGCAGCCGGCGAGCCCGCGCGCACGGGATGGACGCCCGCCAGCGCCTCGTAGAGCACGAGCGCGAGGCTGTAGAGGTCGCAGCGGTGGTCGATCCGCTTGCCCTCGGCCTGCTCGGGCGCCATGTAGGCCAACGTGCCGACCACGTCGCCCGTGCGGGTCAGCGGCTCGTCACCGGCGAGGTGCGCGACGCCGAAGTCGGCCAGCTTGGCCACGCCCGCGGCCGAGCGCGGCGCTTCGGGGATCAGGACGTTCTGCGGCTTGACGTCGCGGTGCACGACGCCGCGCTCGTGCGCGTGCGCGAGCGCGCCGCACAGCGCCCGGCCGATCGCGAGCACGTCGCGGTCGCTGAGCAGGCCCTCGGCGTTGAGGTCGTCGACGGTGCGCCCGTACACGAGCTCGGAGACCAGATAGCGGGCCTGGTCGTCCTGGCCCGCGTCGAAGATCGCGACGATGCCCGGGTGGTCGAGCCGGCCGGCCGCGAGCGCCTCGCGCTGCGCGCGGGTGGGATCGCCGCCGCCCGACGGGATCACCTTGACCGCGACGGGGCGCTGCAGCCGCTCGTCCGTGGCGGCGTAGACGGTCCCGAACCCGCCCGCGCCGAGCCGCTGGCCGAGCCGGTACCGGTTCAGGACGAGGTCGGCCGCGAGCGGCGTTCCCAGCTCGTCCGTGATCTCCATTTGAAGGCGATTTCGCTGCAACGGCGTAATTCCCTCCGATCCCCCTGTCATCCTGGGAAGACCAGTCGCCGCTGAGGAGACCTCAACTTGTCCTTCTTCGACGAGGACGACGAACCCACTCGCACCACCTCGCGCACCCGTACACAGGCGCGAGTTCGCCCGCGCAGTGGTCGCCCCTCCGGTGGGGCCGCCGCCCCTGACGCGCAAGCCCTGCTCGTCCGCCGCATGGTGGCGGTGGTCGTCGGCGCGCTGGTGCTGTTCGCGCTCTTCTTCCTCGTGCGCTCGTGCAACGACTCGCGCACGGACAACGCGCTCCGGGAGTACAACCGCCAGGTCGCCGGCATCGCCACCACCTCGCGGCAGACCGGCGAGCGGTTGTTCGAGGCGATGGGCCGGGCCGGCGAGGGCTCGCCGAACGACCTGTTCGCGGAGATCAACTCGTTCAAGGCCACGGCGGAGCAGTCGCTGACGCAGGCGCAGGACCTCAGCGTGCCCGGCGAGATGGTGGACGCCCAGCAGGCGCTGTTGATCGCGCTCGAGCTGCGGCGCGACGGGCTGGAGGCGATCTCCCAGGACATCCGGAACGCGCTCGGCGACGAGGGTGAGACGGCGGACGCCGCGATCGAGGCCATCGCCGGCCAGAACCAGGCGTTCAACGCCTCGGACGTCATCTACAAGGCGCGCGTGCAGCCGTTCATCAAAGACGCGCTGGACAAGGCCGAGGTCACGGGGCAGGAGATCCCGCCGTCGCGGTTCATGAACGACATCTCGTGGGTCTCGCCCCCGTTCGTCGCCTCCGAGCTCGATCAGCAGCTCTCCACGGGCGGCGAGGACGGCGACGGCAACACCCGCCAGAGCGCGGAGTGCACCGGCCCGGGCCTGCACGGCTCCGGTCTGAACGCCACCTCGTTCGGGGAGACCACGCTGCAGCCGGGCACGTCGAACCGGCTCACCTACAGCGACGGGCAGCGGTTCCTCGTCTCGTTCGCCAACCAGGGCGAGAACGACGAGTTCAACATCAAGGTGTCGGTGAAGATCTCCCGCTCCAGCGGCGACGGCGAGACGATCACGCTGCAGAAGACCGTCCCGCGCGTCGCGCAGGGTGAGACGGTCCAGGTCGAGCTCCCGCTCACCGAGGAACCGCCGATCGGGACCGCGCTGAACATCGCGGTCACCGTGGCCGCGGCGCCGTGCGAGGAGAAGACCGACAACAACAAGGCGACGTACCCGGCGCTCTTCGACCAGGGGTAGCCTCCCGGCCGTGTCGGAGTTTTCGGACGCGCCGGGGATCGTCGCGCTGGCCGCGGCGGGCGCGGCGCTGGTCGCGCTGATCTGGTTGCTGGTGCTGAGCATCCGCTTCCGCCGCGTGCGCGGCGCGCAGCGGCTGGTGCTCGGCGACCACGGCCAGCGCGACCTGATCGAGCACGCGAGCGAGCTGCAGCGCGCGTTCGCGGCGCTGCACGCCCGCGTCGACGAGGTGTCCGAGCACCTCGCCGAGCGCATGGCCGCCGCCGAGGACCGACTGGACGGCGCGATCGCGTACCGGGCGCTCGTGCGCTATGACGCCTACAACGAGATGTCCGGCCACCAGTCCACGACGATCGCGCTGCTCGACGCCGACCACAACGGCGTGGTCCTGTCGTCGATCGTGCACCGCGACTCCGCACGCCTGTACTGCAAGCAGGTCCATGGCGGCCGCGGCGAGCACCAGCTCTCGCCGGAGGAAGAGGAGGCGGTGCGGCTCGCGCTCGCCGGCGAGGTCGGTTCCGTGATGCTGGAGACGCAGTGAGAGTCGCGTTCCTCGGCCCGCCGGGCACCGTCAGCGACGAAGCGCTCAACGGCGCGGCCCCCGAAGCGGAGGGCGTGCCGCTCGCCTCGCTGCGCGACGTCGTGCTCGCCGTGCAGGAGCAGCGGATCGAGCGCGCGCTGGTGCCGATCGAGAACGCGCTCGAGGGCGGCGTGGACCCGGTGCTCGACTGCCTCGCACTGGAGGCGGACGGGGTGTCGGTCGTCGGCGAGGTCGTGCAGCCCGTCTCCTACTGCCTCGCCGCGGGGCGCGAGCTCGCGCTCGAACAGGTGACGATGGTGCTCTCGCATCCCCAGGCGCTCGGCCAGTGCAAGCGCTGGATCGCCGAGCACCTGCCGCACGCGGCGGTCGTGCCCGCGGCCTCGACGGCCGAGGCGGTACGGATCGTGGCCGAGGACCCCGACGGGACCCGTGCGGCGATCGGGCCGCGGCTGGCCGCCCGCCGCTACGGCGCCGTGATGCTCGCCGAGGACTGCGAGGACGACCCCGGCAACGCGACGCGCTTCGGCTGGGTCGCGCGGACCGAGGCGGCGCCGCCGGCCCCGGACGAAGGGCCCGCGAAGACGATGCTCGTGTTCTGGGGCTCCGGCTCGGGCTCGCCCGGGTGGCTCGTCTCCTGCCTGGCCGTGTTCGCGTTCGCCGGCGTCAACCTGACCCGGATCGAGTCCCGTCCGCTGCGCCGGAAGATGGGCGAGTACATGTTCTTCCTGGACCTGGAGGGGTCCACGGCGCGGCCCGCCGTGGCCGGTGCCGTGGCGGATCTCCATAAGCACGCTCAGGTGGTTCGAGTCCTTGGCTCGTTCGGGAGTGCGTAAAGGGGTCCGAATGGACCGCTACACTCCCGATCCAGATGGCTAGCGCCGTACCCCCAGGCCCACTGGGGTCCGTGCCGTTCGATGACCACCATCGGCACGGACCTGAATCTGACGGCTCCCCGAGTCGTTGGAACGGTGGTCGTGTGCTGGTGCTCAACGCGACGTACGAGCCCATCAACGTGTGCACGGTGCGCCGCGCCACGGTCCTGCTCCTCAAGGACAAGGCCGAGGTCGTGGAGACCGGGACGCACGACCTGCACTGGGCGACGGGCTCGCTCCCGCGCCCGGTCGTGATCCGGCTCGTCACCTACGTCCGCATCCCGCGGGACACGCACAAGCGCAAGATCACCCGTCGCGCCGTGTTCGCGCGCGATGGGTGGATGTGCCAGTACTGCGGCGCGCGCACCTCGCTGACCGTGGATCACGTGATCCCGCGGTCCAAGGGCGGCGGCTCCGGCTGGGACAACATCGTCGCGGCCTGCGCCCCGTGCAATCGCCGCAAGGCCGACCGGCTCCCGCACCAGATCCACATGCACCCGCGCACCAAGCCGCACACGCCGGGCGCGCACATCTTCATCCAGCTCGCGTCGCCGACGATCCCGGCGACGTGGCGCCAGTACCTGCCGCAGGCCGCGTGAAGGCGCGCGAGGTCCGCGCGGCACAGACGGCCAGCACGCTCACCGTCTACCAGGCGTACTCGCCGCACATCGCCGAGCCGGCCCTCGCGGCCGGCCGGTTCGTGCCGCCATTCAAGCGCGAGCGGATGACGTGGATCAAGCCCTCGCTGCTGTGGATGGCGTACCGCTGCGGGTGGGCGCAGAAGGAGGGCCAGGAGCGCGTGCTCGCGGTCGAGATCACGCGCGAGGGCTTCGAGTGGGCGCTCGCGCACGCGTCGCTGAGCCACTTCGAGCCTGGCACGTACGCCGATCACGCCGCCTGGGAGGCCGCCAAACGCGAGTCGCCCGTGCGCGTCCAGTGGGACCCGGAGCGCTCGCTCACGCTCGGGGCACTCAGCCACCGCGCGATCCAGGTCGGGCTCTCCGGCGAGGCCGTGGACCGCTACGTCGACGAGTGGATCGTCGAGCTGCGCGACGCCACCGACCTCATGCGTCGGGTCCACGCGCACGTCCGCGCCGGCGACCAGGAGGCCGCCCGGGCGCTGCTTCCGGTCGAGACGCCGTACCCGCTTTCGCCGGAGCTCGCCGCCCGCGTCGGCGCCACGCCCTGAGCGCGCGACGCGCGACGCGCCTCAGGCCGGCCACATGGAGGTGGACGGACGAGGCCGACCGTCGGAGTTTCCCTTAAACGACGAGGCCCCGGTCGACAAACCGGGGCCTCGCGTACAACTTGCTGGACTTCGTGCCGTCGCTGACTGTCTAAGCGGCCGGAGGGACTACTCCCGGCATCAGTGGCGGCGGGGCACCGGTGTGGATTCCGCTAGAACGCGGGTCCAGCGCCGGCTGGTCTAACGGCCGGGCCCCTCCAGGGTCCCACAAGAACTGTCACTCAACTTCGGACCACCCCCTTTCTCTGGTGATTCGAAGAGTACCGAACGTCGCGGCGGACTTCGAGCGACAACCGTCCAGGGTCGTCGAAATGACGCCCTGAACGGCTTTTGAGCTCGCGATTAGGCCTCGTGCTACGGCTCGAGGTCGTCCTCGTCGGTCTCCGGCTGGTCGAGCAGCGACTCCTGCGTCGGGTCGGCCGGGTTGATCTCCTCGTCGTCCTCGACCGGGCCGGCGTCCACCGACTCGACCGCAGCCTCGACGTCCGTCACAGCGTCGACGTCGAGCTGGATCGGCAGCTCCTCGTCCGGCACCGCAACCGTGGTCGACGACTCGTTCTCGACCACCAGCGCCACGGCGGAGACCGCGTCGCCCTCGCGCAGGTTCATGACCTTCACGCCCTGGGACGCGCGACCGTAGCGGTTGATGCCGCGCACCGACGTGCGCTGGACCATGCCGTTCTGGGAGATGAACACGAGCTCCTCGTGCTCGCGGACGACGAGCGCGCCGGCGAGCAGGCCCTTGGTCTCCGTGAAGGTGATCGTCTTGACGCCCTTGGCGCCGCGGGACGTGAGCCGGTACTCGTCGACCGACGTACGCTTGCCGTAGCCGCCTTCGGTGACGACCAGCAGGTCCTGTCCGGGCCGCGCGACGTCCATAGCGATCACGTAGTTGTCCGGGTCGGACACGTCCATGCCGCGGACGCCGCTGGTGTCGCGGCCCATCGCGCGGGCGTCGGACTCCTTGAAGCGGACCGTGAGGCCGGCGTGCGAGACCATCAGGATCTCGTCCTCCTCGTCCACCCGGCGCACCGCGACGAGCTCGTCGTCCTCGCGGATGTTGATGGCGATGATGCCGTCCGCGCGGATCGGCGTGTTGTACGCCTGGAACGCCGTCTTCTTCACCACGCCGTTGCGGGTGGCGAACATGATGTACGGGGCCTCGGAGAAGTCCCGCGTGGCGAGTACGGACTGGACCCGCTCGCCCTCACGCAGGGGCAGGACGTTGCCGAGGTAGCGACCCTTGGACGTGCGCGACATCTCCGGCAGGTCGTAGACCTTGGACCGGTAGACCTTGCCGCGGTTCGTGAAGAACAGCAGGTAGTCGTGCGTCGAGGACACGAACAGGTGCTCGATGAAGTCCTCGTCCTTCATGTCCATGCCGATGATCCCGACGCCCCCGCGCCGCTGCGCGCGGTAGGTGGCGAGCGGCAGGGACTTGATGTAGCCCGAGTTCGTGATCGAGATGACCATCTGCTGGTCGGCGATCAGGTCCTCGATGTCGATGTCGTCCTCGGACGGCGCGATCTTGGTCCGGCGCTCGTCGCCGTAGCGCTCAGAGACCTCGTTGAGCTCGGTCTTGATCAGCTCCAGGACCATGTCCTCGTTCCCGAGCAGATCCTTGAGCTCGCGAATGCGCTCCATCTTGTCCTCGTGCTCCTGGCGCAGCGTGTCGGCCTCCAGGCCGGTCAGCTGCTGCAGGCGCAGCTCGAGGATCGCCTGAGCCTGCACGTAGGTGAGCTCGAAGCGCTCCATCAGCCCGGTGCGGGCCGTCTCGCGATCGCGCGAGGAGCGGATCATGGCGATGATCTCGTCGATGTGATCGAGGGCGATCAGCAAGCCCTCGAGCACGTGCACCCGGCGCTCGAGGCCGCGCAGCTCGTGCTTGGAGCGGCGGACGATGACCTCGCGCTGGTGGCGGACGTAGTACTTGATGACGTCGCGCAGGCCCAGCAGGCGCGGCACGTTCTCGACCAGCGCAACCATGTTCACGCCGAACGTGGTCTGCATCGGCGTGTGCTTGTAGAGCTTGTTGAGGACGACCTTCGGGTTCTCGTCGCGCTTGAGCTCGATCACGAGCCGCATGCCGTTGCCGTCCGAGTAGTCCTGGACGTCGGCGATCTCCGTGACCTTCTTGTCGCGGACGAGATCCACGATCTTGTTGATGACGCCGCCGTCGCCGCCCTTCTTGACCATGAACGGCAGCTCGGTGACGACGATCGCCTCGCGGTTCTTGCCGATCTGCTCGATGTGGGCGGTAGCGCGCACGCGCACGCGGCCGCGGCCGGTCTCATACGCGTCGCGGATGCCGCTGAGGCCGAGGATGACGCCGCCGGTCGGGAAGTCCGGGCCCTTCATGTGCTGCATCAGGCCGGCCGTGTCGATGTCCGGGTTCTCGATGTAGGCGATCGTCGCCGCGATCGTCTCCCGCAGGTTGTGCGGCGGGATGTTCGTCGCCATGCCGACGGCGATGCCGCTGGACCCGTTGACGAGCAGGTTCGGGAAGCGCGACGGCAGGACCAGCGGCTCCTGTTCGGAGCCGTCGTAGTTCGGGCCGAAGTCGACCGTGTCCGAGTCCAGGTCGCGCAGCAGCTCGCGCGCGATCGGCGCCAGCCGCGCCTCCGTGTACCGCATGGCGGCCGCGGGGTCGTCGTCGATCGAGCCGAAGTTGCCCTGGCCGTCGACGAGCGGGTAGCGCAGGGAGAAGTCCTGCGCCATGCGGACGATCGTGTCGTAGATCGCCGAGTCGCCGTGCGGGTGGTACTTGCCCATGACGTCGCCGACGATGCGTGCGGCCTTGACGTACGGGCGGTTCGGCTGCAGGCCGTTCTCGTTCATCGAGAACAGCGCGCGGCGGTGGACGGGCTTCAGGCCGTCGCGCACGTCGGGCAGCGCGCGCCCGACGATGACGGACATCGCGTAGTCCAGGTAGGAGGAGCGCATCTCCTCCTCGAGCCCGCGCGGCTCGACGTTGCCGGAGTGGATGGTGGTCGACATGGCTTAGATGTCCAGGGTCGCGACGCGGGCGTTCTCTTCGATGAACTCGCGGCGCGGCTCGACCTTGTCGCCCATCAGCATCGTGAAGAGCCGGTCGGCGGCGGCCGCGTCGTCCATCGTCACCTGGGCCAGCGTGCGGGAGTTCGGGTTCATGGTCGTGGTGGCGAGCTGGTCGGCGTTCATCTCGCCGAGGCCCTTGAAGCGCTGAAGCTTCACGCCCTTGCCGGCGACGGTCATGACGGCGCGGCGCAGCTCCTCGAACGACGCGGCCTCCTCGGCCTCGTTGCCGAGCTTGACGCTGAACGGCGGCGTGCCGGCCAGCCGGATCAGGTCCGCGTGCACGCGCGCGAGCTGGCGGTACTCGTTCGCCTGGAACATCGTCCGGCGCAGGCGGTGCGTGCGGGCGAGGTTGGACCGGCGCTCGGTCGCCTTGACGCGGATGAGGTTCTCGTCCTCGGAGATCAGCTCCGTCATGAACGGATCGGTCTCCACCGGCTCGCGGCGGACGAGCTCCAGCAGCTCCTCGGCGGTCTTGATCTCATTGTCGAGGATCTGGGACTCCTCGAGGAACTGGACGACCTCGTGGCCGTGCTCGGCGCGCAGCGCGGCCGACCAGCCCTCGTACTGCTTGAGCAGGCGCGTGTAGCGCTGCCAGCGCGTCTCGGTCAGCTTGAAGGCGCGACCCTCGTTGTCGAGGACCTCGAAGCGCTCGAGCTTGTCCTGGAGCAGCCGGTCCTCGAGCTCGGACTCCTTCTCGATGTAGATGTCCTGCTTGCCCTGGACGACCTTGTACAGCGGCGGCTTGGCGATGTAGATGTAGCCGGCTTCGACGAGGTCCTGCATCTCGCGGAAGAGCAACGTGAGGATAAGCGTGCGGATGTGCGCGCCGTCCACGTCGGCGTCCGTCATCAGGATGATCTTGTGGTAGCGCAGCTTCGAGATGTCGAACTCGTCGCGCACGCCCGTCCCGAGCGCCGTGATCAGCGCCTGGATCTCCTGGTTCTGGAGCACCTTGTCGATGCGCGCCTTCTCGACGTTGAGGATCTTGCCGCGCAGCGGGAGGACGGCCTGGGTCGCGCGGTCGCGCCCCTGCTTGGCCGAGCCGCCGGCGGAGTCGCCCTCGACGATGAACAGCTCGGCGATCTCCGGCTCCTTGACCATGCAGTCGGCGAGCTTGCCCGGCAGGCCCATGCCGCCCATGGCCGACTTGCGCGCGGTGTCGCGCGCCTTGCGGGCGGCGGCGCGGGCGCGTGAGGCGTCGATCGCCTTGCGGACGATCCGCTCGGCCTCCTTCGGGTTCTCCTCGAAGAACTCGGCGAGCTTGGCGTTCACGACGGAGGCGACGAAGCCCTGCATGCCCGGGTTGCCGAGCTTGGTCTTGGTCTGGCCTTCGAACTGCGGGTCGGTCAGCTTGGCGCTGATCACGGCGGTCAGGCCCTCGCGGATGTCCTCGCCCTCGAGCGGCTTGTCCTTGCCCTCCTTGAGCATGCCGCTGTTGCGCGCGTAGCGGTTCAGCGTGCCCGTGAGCGCGGAGCGGAAGCCCGAGAGGTGCGAGCCGCCCTCGTGCGTGTTGATGTTGTTCGCGAACGAGAAGACGGACTCGTTGTAGGTCCCGTTCCACTGCAGGGCGACCTCGACCGAGCCGTTCTGCTCGTCCTCGCCCTCGAAGTAGATGATCTTGCCCGTCGCGTCCTTGTTCTCGTTCAGGTACGCGACGAAGTCCCGGATGCCGCCCTCGGCGTAGAACTCGCGCGTCTTCTTCTCCTCGCCGCGCTCGTCCGTGATCGTGATCCGGAGGCCCTTGGTGAGGAAGGCCGTGTCGCGCAGGCGCTGCTCGAGGATGCCGAAGTCCATCGTCAGCGTCTCGAAGATCTCCGCGTCCGGGCGGAAGCTGATCGACGTGCCGGTCTCTTCGGTCGGCTCGCCCTTCTGGAGCTCGCCGCTCGGGACCCCGCGGACGTAGGACTGCGTCCACGTGAAACCGTCGCGCCGGATGGTGGCCGTCAGCTCGTCCGAGAGCGCGTTGACGACCGACGCGCCCACGCCGTGCAGACCGCCGGAGACCTTGTAGCCGCCGCCCTCGCCGAACTTGCCGCCGGCGTGCAGGACGGTGAAGACGACCTCGAGGGCGGACTTGTCCTCCTTCTCCATCTTGGCGACCGGGATCCCGCGCCCGTTGTCGGTCACCGTCACGGAGTTGTCCGGATGGATCGTGACCGTCACGGTGTCGCAGAAGCCCGCCAGCGCCTCGTCCACCGAGTTGTCCACGATCTCATACACGAGGTGATGCAGACCACGGACGCCCGTCGAGCCGATGTACATGCCGGGACGCTTGCGGACGGCCTCGAGCCCTTCGAGGACCGTGATGTCCTGGGCGTCGTAGCCGCGCTGCGGGTTGCCGTTCTGGGGGTCGCCGGTGCTCAAGGGTCTCCTTCGTCCACACACAAGCGACGCCCCGGCGGGACGGGTGTCCGGGCCGGGGCGTGGCCAATCGTTGCGTGGGATATTAGCAGTCGCGCGGGTTCGAAATAACGACGCGCGCGCGTAGCACACGTTCGTCGTTTGTCAAGGATCAGGCGTGGGTAGCGCGTGGCCGCAAGCGCTTCACCGCGGGCTGCCCGAGCGCCTCGTTCAGGCGCGCGACGACGAGCTCGGACATCAGGTCCAGCTCCTGCGCCTGCACGGCGCTGCCGCAGTTCACCGTCAGTTCCCCGTCGCGCTCGAACGCGGGCTGGCAGCTCG
Organism: Solirubrobacter deserti; assembly: GCF_003344625.1. Classification (GTDB taxonomy): domain Bacteria; phylum Actinomycetota; class Thermoleophilia; order Solirubrobacterales; family Solirubrobacteraceae; genus Solirubrobacter; species Solirubrobacter deserti. Next base: position 304,995 of record NZ_QPKJ02000003.1, read on the forward strand.
CGAACGACCCCGCGACGTCCGGCCAGCGACGCTGGATGCGCGCGATCAAGGTGGCGGGCTCGAGGCCGTCCGCCAGCGTCTCGATCGCGAACGCAACGGGTCTAGGCGTGCGTCGGCGTTTCAATGCGTCCGTCCACGATCTCGATCCGGGTCACGTCTTCCTCCTCGCCGCCGGGCACGTGGTCGAGCTCGGTGGTGGTGATCACAGCCTGCCCGTCGCGGCGCAGGAGGTCCACCAGACGGCCGCGGCGGGTCGCGTCCAGCTCCGACATCACGTCGTCGAGGAGCAGCAGCGGAGCGGCCCCGTGCGCGGCGGCCAGCTCCTCGCGCTCGGCGAGCAGCAGCGCGAGCAGGCCGAGGCGCTGCTGGCCACGCGAGCCGTAGGACCGCAGCTCGCGTCCTTCTCGGCGGAAACCGAGGTCGTCGCGGTGCGGGCCGTGGCCGGTGAACCCGCGCTCCAGGTCGGACTCCAGGCGCTCCGCGAGCTCCGCGGCCAGCTCGTCCGCGCTCGTCGCCTCCGAGCGCGGCTTGTAGCGCAGCTCCACCTTGCCCTCGAGGCCGAGGCCCTGTGCATGGTGTGCATAGCGTGGGCGCAAGTTGTCGACGGTGGCGGCCCGGTCGGCCATCAGCGCCACCCCGTGGCGGGCCAGCTCGGCGTCCCAGGCGGGCAGCGAGGCGCGTGAGGCGCGGCCGGCGCGGATGCTCGCCAGCAGCGCGTTGCGTTGCGCGAGCGCGGCGCTGTAGGCGCGCCGGGTGCCGGAGCGACCCGGCCACAGGGCGGCGATCACCTGGTCCAGGTGGGCGCGCCGGAGCGCCGGAGCGCCGAGCACGAGCTCGAGTCGGTCGGGCAGGAACACCGACACGAGCGGCCGGGCACCCGTGCCGACCAAATTCTCGACCACGGCCCCGTCCGCCCTCAGCCGCTTCGTCTCGCCCGGCTTGAAGCCGACCGTCACCTCGTGCCGGCCGAGGGCGTCCTCACACACGAGCTCGGTGCGGGTCAGCTCGGCCCCGAAGCGCACCACCTCGCGCTCGTTCGACGTCCGACACGAGCGCGCGGTGCAGGCGAAGTAGATCCCCTCCAGCAGGTTCGTCTTGCCGGCGCCGTTGCGGCCGGTGATGACGGTGAGGCCCGGACCCAGCCGGACTTCCGCACTCGAGTACGTGCGGAAGTCGCGAAGGCTAAGCCGGGTGGCGATCACACATTCAGTCTGATGGGCATCAGGAGGTACTGGAACCCGGAGCCGTCGCCGGCCTCCAGCAGGCCCGGCCGCAGCGGCGAGATCAGCTTGATGATCACGTCACCGTCGACCGCCTCCAGGCCGTCGCGCAGGAACTCGGGGTTGAAGCCGATCTCCAGCGGGTCGCCGGCGAACGGGACGGGGATCGTCTCGCGCGCCTCGCCGACGTCCGGCGTGCGGGCCGACACCGTCAGCTCGCCCTCGGTGAACGCGAGCCGCAGCGGCGCGTTCTTCTGCGCCAGCAGCGAGATGCGGCGCACGACCTCCGTGACCTCGCCGCCCTCCAGGCGCAGCTCGTGCTCGTAGGTGTCCGGCAGCAGCTGGCGGTAGTTCGGGAACTGCCCGTCGATCAGCCGCGAGGAGAGCACGACGCCGCCGGCCGAGAACACGACCTGGTTCGCGCGCACGGACACGGAGAGGATGTCCGCGCTCTCGTGCTGGACGATGCGGGTGAGCTCCTGCAGCGCACGCGCCGGCACGTTGGCCTCGAAGGCGCCGGCGAGCGGCTCGCTGAGCTTGGTCTCCTTCACCGAGAGCCGGTAGGAGTCGGTCGCGACCATCCGCAGCTCGTCGGCCGTGGCCGAGACGAGGATGCCGGTCAGCACGGGGCGCGTCTCATCGCGCGAGGCCGAGCGCGCGACCTTGTTGACGGTCTGCACGAACGCGTCGCCGGGGACCTCGACGACGTCGCCCTCGACCTCCGGGAACGGCGGGAAGTCCTCCAGGCGCAGCGTGCGGATGTAGAAGGAGGCGGAGCCGCCGAGGATCTCGACGTCCTGCTCCACGGGCCGCAGCTCGAGCGAGACCTCCTTGCCCGGCAGCGCGCGGATGACGTCCACGGCCAGGCGCGCCGGCAGCACGATCGAGCCCTCGCGGACGACCTCGCCCTCGAGCGGGACGCGCAGCCCGATCTCCATGTCCGTGGCCCGCAGCTCGATCCCGTCCTTGGACGCGAGCAGCTGCACGCCGGACAGCGCCTGAACGGCGCTGCGCGTGGATGCGGCACGCGTGACCGTCTGCAGCTGGGCGAAGAGCGCGTCGCGCGCAGTTGTGATCTTCATGCGGCTGTCGCCTCTCGCGTCGAGATCGGGTGATGAGTCTGTTCAGTGGTCATCAGGGCTGTTCAGTCTGTGCACAAGCCTGACGAACGTCGCGCCAGAGCGGACATGGCCTGTGCATGAACTGTCGAAGTCTGTCATCAAGTGCGGACCGCTTCAGTGACCACCGAGTGACCGGAGCAGGCTGTGCACAGCCTCGTAGGCCTCACGGTCGGAGGCCATGCGCTCGGTCGTGCGCCGGCAGGCGTGCAGAACGGTCGTGTGGTTGCGGTTGCCGAACGCGCGGCCGATCGTGGGCAGGGTGGCGCCGGTCAGCTCGCGTGCGAGGTACATCGCGACCTGGCGGGCGAACGCCGCGGGCTGCGTCCGGCTGGCCGACAGCAGGGCGTCCATCGAGACGCCGAACGCCTCGCAGGTCCCCTCCTGGATCTCCGTGATCGTCGGAGGGGCCTTCTTCTTGGAGAGCTCGGGATAGAGGCCGGCGAGGACCTCCGCGGCCAGCTCGGCGGTGACGGGGCGGCCCGTGAGGGAGCCGAAGGCGATCACGCGGATGAGGGCGCCCTCGAGCGCGCGGATGTTCGCGTCGACGCGGTCGGCGATCAGCTCCAGCGCCTGCGGATCGACCTCGCCCACGTCGTCCTGGGCCACGCGCTTGCGCAGGATCGTCAGCCGGGTGGCGCGGTCCGCCGGGCGCACGTCGCACACCAGGCCGGCCTCGAAGCGCTCACGCAGCCGGTCCTCGAGCGCGTCCATGTCGCGCGGAAGCCGATCGGAGGTCAGCACGAGCTGGGCGCCCGCCTGGTGCAGGACGTTGAAGGTGTGGAAGAACTCCTGCTCGGTCTTGGCGCGCCGGGCCAGGAACTGGACGTCGTCGACCAGCAGCACGTCCACACCCCGGTAGGCGGCCTTGAAGGCGTCCATGTCGCCGTTCTGGAGCGCGGCCACGAAGTGGTCGGTGAACGTCTCGGCGGTCGTGTAGCGAGCGGTCATCCCGCCGCCGTGCTCGTGGACGTAGTTCGCGATCGAGTGCAGCAGGTGCGTCTTGCCGAGTCCGGGCGGACCGCAGATGAACAGCGGGTTGTAGGCGAGCCCGGGCGTCTCGGCCACGGCCAGCGCCGCGGCGTGCGCCAGGCGGTTGCTCTCGCCGATCACGAACTGGTCGAAGGTCAGTCGCGGGTTGAGCGCCGGCGCCGGTGCGGTGGCGCGCGGCGCCGGCTCGCGCCGTACGGCGGGAGCCGGGACCTCGTCGGGTGCGGCGAAGCGGACCGTCGCGCCGGGCCCGACGACGGTCTCCGCGCACGCGTTCAGGACGCGAGCGAAGCGGCTCTGCGCCCAACCGCGCACGTCGTCGGGCGCGTCGAGGACGATCGTCGTCCCGTCGAGCTCGCGGAAGCCGATCCGCTCGAGCCAGATGTGCCACGTCGACTCGTTGACCGCTTTGCGCAGCTCGCCACGGAAGCGGTGCCAGACGGTGGCGGGATCAGGCTCTGACACGGGCGCGCAGGAAATCCTCCTCGGGGGGACCGAGGGCTGGGAGACGACTGGAAGAGAACGCCGCCGAGGCGGGCGGGGCGCAAACCTAGCAAAGGCCAGAGGGCCCGATCCACGGGTCTCTCGCGGGGCTCCGCAAATCGCGAACGAATGTGAATCGGGTCCGTCCGCAGGGTGTGCATGGACGCGGGGTTGTATGCTTGATCGCCGCCGCGCAGCGAGCCCGGCTCGGTGCTGCTCCGAGCCAACCGCACCATCCCGGCCCGCGGCCAAGGAGTCCACGAAACGTGAAGCGCACCTACCAGCCCAAGAAGCGAAAGCGCGCCCGCACCCACGGGTTCCGTCAGCGCATGAGCACCAAAGCGGGACGTCTCGTCCTCAAGCGGCGCCGCGACAAGGGCCGCAAGCGGCTGAGCGTCAGCGACAAGTAGCCCGTCGCCCGTGCGCGATCGCGCTCCCCGCCGCCGCAGGTTGTCCCGCAGCGCGGAGTTCGAGCGCGTCTATCGCCAGGGGCGGTCCAAAGGCAATCGCTTTCTCGTCCTTTACGCGTTCCCGCGCGAAGAGGACGCGCCTCGTGAGGAGGACTGTCCGCGCCTCGGGCTCTCCGTCTCGCGCAAGGTCGGCGGCGCCGTGGATCGCAACCGCGTCAAGCGCGTGCTGCGCGAGGCGTTCTGGCAGGAGGCCGAGCGGCTTCCGTCCGGCTCGGACTACGTCGTCGTCGCGCGGCCTGACGCGCGGGACCTGGCCGAGCGCGAGGGCACCGAAGGCATGCGGGTCGCCCTGGCCGAGCTCGTCGACGGGCTCGGGGGGTCGCCGGCATGAGGGTCCTGCTCCTGGGTCCGATCCGCTTCTACCAGCGGTTCATCTCGCCGGCGTTCCCGCGCCGCTGCAAGTACCACCCCACGTGTTCGGAGTACGCCGTCCAGGCGATCGGCCGACATGGCATCCTCAAAGGCACGGCGCTGGCGGCGTGGCGCATCCTGCGTTGCAATCCCTTCAGTCACGGCGGCTATGACCCCGTGCCCGCCGCCAAGACTCCGCACCCAACCTCATGATCGAACTCCTCGCCGACGCCCACGGGGGCACCTGGGGCATTCAGCCCCTGATCGACTTCTTCCACTGGATCCTGCTGCGCATCCACGACCTGTTCGGGGATATGGCCGGGTCCTGGGGCTGGTCGATCATCGCGCTCACGATCCTCGTGCGCGCGTGCCTGCTCCCGCTCACGTTCAAGCAGTTCCACTCCATGCAGCGGCTCGCGCATCTCCAGCCGGAGATGAAGAAGCTGCAGGACAAGTACCGGAACGACAAAGAGCGCATGAACCAGGAGATGATGCGCTTCTACCGGGAGAACAAGGTGAACCCGTTCGCCTCGTGCCTCCCGATGGTCGCGCAGTTCCCGGTCTTCATCGCGCTCTACTACATGCTGCGCGTCGACCTCCGGTACGACATCTGCCCGAGCATCAACACGGGCCGGCCGGAGCCGATCCCCTGCGGCTCCACCGACGCGTCGCAGTTCTTGTTCATCAGCGACCTGACGGACAAGGCGACGGGTGGGACGCTCGCGATCCTGATCGTCCTCTACGTCGGCTCGCAGCTGCTCTCGACGCTGCTGATGTCGACGACGACGGACCGCACGCAGCGGATGATCTTCCTCGCGCTGCCGTTCATCTTCGTCCTGTTCGTCATCCAGTTCCCGGCGGGCCTGCTCGTCTACTGGATCACGACGAACCTGTGGACGATCGTCCAGCAGGCGATCATCAAGAAGCGGCTCGGCCCGATCCGCCCGCCCCTCGCGGAGGGCGAGAAGCCGCCGGGGTTGTTCGACGCCTTCAAGCAGGCGAGCCAGAACACGTCGGCCGCGCCGGAGAAGAAGCCGAAGACGCGGACCGCGGAGCCGAAGGGCAAGCCTTCGGGCCCGCCGCCGGCGTCGCCGCGTAAGAAGAAGAAACGATCCGGGAGACGTCGATGAGCGATTCCGCCGACCGCGTGCGGGACCTGCTGGAACACGTGAGCGAAGCGCTCGCGCTGGATGCGGACGTCGTCATCGAGGAGGAGGGCCGGATCATCAAGGCCACGCTCGAAGGCGACGACCTCGGCTTGTTCATCGGCCGCCACGGGCAGACGATCGACGCCGTCCAGCACCTGGCGTTCAAGACCGCGACGCGGGACCAGCCGCCGTCGGCGGGCGTGCGCGTGGTCGTCGACGCGGCCGGTTACCGCGACCGCCGCGAGCAGGCGCTGCAGCGCCAGGCCGACGAGGCCGCCGAGAAGGCGGCGAGCACCGGCCGTCCCGTCGCGCTCGACGCGATGAGCGCCACGGAGCGCAAGGTCGTGCACGAGTACCTGAAGGATCGCGAGGACGTCGAGACCTACTCCGAAGGCACGGAGCCGGACCGGCACCTCGTCGTCGCACCGCTCGACTGACGTTTCACGTGAAACACCTCGAGGACGTCGCGCCCGCGCACGCGGTCGAACCGCTGGCGCGCATCCTCGAGCTGCAGGCCACCGATCCGACCGCGTCCACGACGGTTCGCGATCCCGGGGAGGCGGTCGGCCGGCACGTCGCCGACTCGCTGACCGCCCTCGCGCTGCCCGTCGTGGCGAGCGCCCGCCGCATCGCCGATCTCGGCTCGGGGGCCGGTTGGCCCGGCCTGGCGCTCGCGGCGGCGCTGCCAGACGCGCACGTGTGGCTCATCGAGAGCGCGATCCGTCACTGCCGATACCTCGAGCGCGCGGTCGAGGTCGGAGAGCTCGCAAACGTGACGGTCGTCCATGCCCGGGTCGAGGAGTGGTCCGGGGAGCACGACCTCGTGACCGCACGGGCGCTCGCGGCGCTGCCGGTGCTGGTGGAGTACGCGGCGCCGTTGCTGCCGATCGGCGGCCACTTCGTCGGCTGGAAGGGCGCTGTGTCCCCGGAGGAGGCCGCGGCCGGCGCGAAGGCCGCGGCGATCGTGGGGCTGGAGTCGACCGCGGTCGTTCCTGTGGTCCCGTACGCGGGCGCGCGCGACCACACGCTGCACGTGTTCCGGAAGGTCGCCGAGACGCCCGAGCGCTTCCCGCGCCGTGCCGGCATGGCGACCAAGCGGCCGCTAGCTTGAGAGCCGTTCGCGCGGCCGGCGGTAGTGGCGCCACCAGTACGCGAGCATGACCGGCGGGCCGAACACGCCCATGAGGACGCCCCACATGGCCTTCTGCTCCTGATCGAGCCCGCGTCGCAGGACGTCCCGGATGTAGACCGCGCCGAGCGCCACGGTCGTCGCGAACGCGAACAGGTGCGTTCCGATCACCCAGGGCGAGAAGAGCCGGTCGTCTTGGCTGATCCACGCAAGCACGAACAGAACGGCGAAGACGGCCATGGAGAGCAGCACGAAGACCGTTGCGAGCAGGACGAGCCAGCGCATCGGCATGCGGATACCCCGTTTCACGTGAAACATCGCTGTCGATCCGACCGACCCCGTCGCTAGCGTCGAAGTCCGAATGGGCACCATCTACGCGATCGCCAACCAGAAGGGCGGGGTCGGCAAGACGACCACCGCGGTCAACGTGGCCGCGTGCATCGCCGCTGCCGGCTACGAGACGCTCGTCGTGGACGTCGATCCCCAGGGCAACGCGACCGTCGGCCTGGGCGTCGCGCGCGAGGGTGCCGGGGTCTACGACGTCCTCGCGGGGGACGTTTCCGCCCGGGAGGCCGTCCGCACGACGGACATCGAGCGCCTCTCGATCCTCGTGTCCACCCCGGATCTCGCCGGCGCGACCATGGAGCTGCCACGCCTCGCCGGCTCCGAGCGGCGCCTGCGCGAGGCGCTGGACCCGCTGCGCGAGGACTTCGCGTTCATCCTGCTCGACTGCCCGCCGTCGCTCGGGCCGCTGACCGTCAATGCGCTCGTCGCCGCCGAGCGCGTGATTGTCCCGGTCCAGACCGAGTACTTCGCGCTCGAGGGCCTCGCCGGCCTGCTGGACACGCTCTCGCTGATCCAGCGCGAGCTCAACCCCCGGCTCACGGTCGCGGGCATGCTGCTGACGATGCACGACGCGCGCACGAAGCTCGCCCAGGATGTTGAGCGCGAGGTCCGTGCCCACTTCCCGGCGCTCGTGTTCGACACCGTGATCCCGCGCAACGTTCGGCTCGGCGAGGCGCCGAGCTACGGCATCCCCGTCATCCATCACGATCCGCACTGCTCGGGGGCGGAGGCCTACTTCGAGCTCGCCAAGGAGGTGGCCGCACGTGGCTGATCGTCCTCGCGGGATGGGGCGCGGGCTCGCGGCCATCCTCACCCCGACGGAAGGCACCGGCGCCGCGCCCGAGCTGCGCAAGCTGCCGATCGAGCTGATTTCGCCGAACCCACGCCAGCCACGCCAGCTGTTCGACGAGGAGTCCCTGCTCGCGCTGTCGGAGTCCGTCAAGGAACGCGGCGTGCTGCAGCCGGTGCTGGTCCGTCCGTGCGCCGGCGGCTCGTATGAGCTGATCGCGGGCGAGCGGCGTTGGCGCGCGGCCCAGCTCGCCGGCCTGGACGTGCTGCCGGCGGTCATCGCTCCCCACGAAGACCTCGAGTCGCTCGAGATCGCGCTGATCGAGAACATGGCCCGCGAGGACCTGAACCCGATCGAAGAGGCCCGCGCCTGCTCGCTGCTGGTCGACGAGCTCGGCCTCACGCGCGAGGAGGTCGGCCGTCGCGTCGGGCGCTCCCGCGTTGCCGTCTCCAACCTCCTGCGCCTGCTCGACCTCCCGGACGAGGTCCTGGACCTGTTGATCGACGGCGCCCTCACCGAGGGCCACGGCCGCGCGCTGCTGATGGCGCCCGACCACTCCGACCGGCGGCGCCTCGCCCGGACCGCCGTCGAGGAGGACTGGACCGTGCGCGAGACCGAGGCCCAGGCCCGCGCGACGGCCCGCCCACCGGAGGCCGCACCGAAGGTCACGCGGATGATCCACCCGGACCAGGAAGAGGCCGCGACCCGCCTCGGCGACGCCTTCCTGAGGGCCTTCGGAGCCGACGTGAAGGTCAAGCCGCGCGGCACCGGGTACACCGTCGCGCTCTCGTTCTCGTCCCTGGACGAGGCGCTGGAGCTGGTTGAGAAAGTCGGTGCGCGCCCGCGCCTCTAGGGTCGCTATCATGCGCCGTCGCGGGCGATTAGCTCAGTCGGTTAGAGCGCTTCTCTGATAAGGAAGAGGTCGGTGGTTCGAATCCACCATCGCCCACTCGCGAGCCCCGCCCCGGCGGGGCTTTGTCGTTCTCGGTTGCACGCGCACCGTCAACCGGAATACGGTCGGTCGCATGACCGTCCTCCGCGCCGCCCTCGCCTCCGTCCTTCTGCTGTTGTTGCCGGCCTCGGCGATGGCCGGAGGGGTTCGCGTCGACGCGAACGGCGTGATCGTCGTCACCGGCGACGTCAGCGGCGAGAGCATCGTGGTCGGCTGGGACGGCGAGGACCACTACGTGGAGTCCGATCGCGGCCTCACGGTCGGTGGTGGCGACTGCACGCCCGACGGGTCGAACCACGTCGACTGCACGGGCACGGCGTTCAACGTGTCGTTCATCGGCGCCGGCAGCTTCTTGGACGCCTCGCAGGTGAGCTCGTCCGCGCGGCTCACCGCGACCGGCAGCCCGGGCGCGGACGAGCTCGTCGGCACGCCCAACGACGACACCATCAGCGGCATCGAGGGCGACGACTCACTCTGGGGCGGTGGCGGCAACGATGCGCTCAACGGCGGAGCGGGAGCCAACACGTTCAACGACGGTGACGGCACCGACGTGTCGGCCGGTGGTCCGCACAACGACACCTTCAACGTCGGCCAAGGCCGGGACACCCTGCAGCCGGGCGACGGCTACGACGTCATCAGCTACTCCACCCGCCTCGTCGGTGTGACGATCACGCTCAGCGGCGGGGCCGACGACGGCGAGCCGGGGGAGGGCGACGACGTGGGCGCCGTCGCCGAGCAGGCCGACGGCGGCAGCGGCAACGACGTGCTCGCCGCCAACAACCTCGGCAACACGCTCAACGGCGGCGCCGGCAACGACGCGCTGATCGGCGGCACGGCGGAGGACCGGCTGGTCGGCAATGAGGGGGACGACTCGATCGACGCGCGCGACGGCCGCTTCGACTCGGTCGACTGCGGGCCGGGCAACGACGTCGTGTTCGCCGACCCCGCGGACCTGACCCAGAACTGCGAGGTCGCGCCTGACGCGGACGGCGACGGCTACCTCGCCAACGTCGACTGCGCGCCGACCGACCCGGCGATCCACCCCGGCGCCGGCGAGGTCATCGGCAACCCAGTGGACGAGGACTGCAAGGACGGCCCGCTCTACGCGCGCGTCGTCTCACCCGTCGGCTACAGCATCAAGCGCGAGGGCAGCCGCAACCGGATGCGGTTCACGAAGCTCACCGTCGGCGAGATCAAGCCCGGCGACACGATCGAGATCCGCTGCTCGACCAAGGCGCGCGGGTGCCCGTTCACGCGCAAGACGGTCACCGGCAAGAGCAAGCGCACCGTGAGCGTGCTCACGCACTTCAAGAAGCGCTACCTGCGCCGCGGCGCGGTGGTCGAGATCCGGACGCTGCGGCCGAACGAGATCGGGTCGGTGCGGCGGCTCACGGTCGGCCGGCGCGGCGCGGTCAAGTCCGAGACGCTGTGCCTGAACGTGGGCGCCAGCGCACCGACCCGCTGCGCCTAGGCCTCCTGCGCCGTCGGGCGCACGAGGATCTCGTTGACATCGACGCGGGCGGGCTGTGAGACGGCGTACAGCACGGCCCGCGCGATGTCGTCGGCCTCGAGCCGGCCCTCGGACGGGTTGTCGAAGAACGGGGTCTCGGTGCCGCCGGGCGAGATCAGCGTCGTGCGGATGCCGGTGCCGTTGAGGTCGATGCGCACGGCCTCGGCCATCGCCGTCACCGCCCACTTGGTCGCGGAGTACAGGCTGCCCGGCATCACGCGCCGCCCGGCGACCGAGCCCGTCAGCAGCACGTGCCCGCGCGACTCCTTCAGCGCCGGGATCGCGGCCCGGACGGTGTAGGCGGCGCCAAGGACGTTCGTCAGCACCATCGCGCGCCAGTGCTCGGGCGTCTCGTTGAGCCACCCGCGCGCGGCGCCGAAGCCGGCGTTCGCGAACACGACGTCCACCTGTCCGAACGCGTCCAGCGCCGTCGCGATCAGCGCCTCGTTGGCGTCCCACTCGGTGACGTCGGTCTCGACGGCCAGCGCGCCGTCCCCGAGGTCGGACACGAGCGCGTCGAGCTTGTCCTTCGAGCGCGCGGCCAGCACGACGCGGTAGCCGGCCTCGACGGCGCGGCAAGCGGTGGCGGCGCCGATGCCGGAGCTGGCGCCGGTGATGACGAAGACGGGGGAGTCGGCCATGGCCGGGACGCTACCCACGCGTCCCGGCCAGGCGCACCGGGATCAGACGCCGGCGACCTTGAACGTGCGGATGTTGGTGAACTCGTGCATCCCGACGCTGGCGAGCTCGCGGCCGTAGCCCGAGCGCTTGATGCCGCCGAACGGCAGCCGCGGGTCAGACGCGACGAGCGCGTTGACCGACACCAGGCCGGACTCGATCCGCCGCGCGACCGTTTCCGCGCGCTCGGTGTCGGTGCTCCAGACCGTGGCGCCGAGCCCGTAGCGGGTGTCGTTGGCCAGCTCGACCGCCTCGTCCTCAGTTTCGAACGGCGTGATCGCGACCACCGGGCCGAACGTCTCCTCGGTGAAGGCGGTCATGCCGGGCTTGACGCCGGCGAGCACGGTCGGGGCGAAGAAGAAGCCCGGGCGATCCAGTCGCTGCCCGCCCGTCTTGAGCTCGGCGCCCTCGGCGACGGTCGCCTCCACCTGGCGCTCCAGGTTCTCGAGGATGTCGAGCCGGGCGAGCGGGCCGAGCTGCGTGCCGTCCTCGGTCGGGTCGCCGATCTTGACCGCCTCCAGCGCCGCGACGAGCTTGGTCTGGAACGTGTCGACGACGGACGCGTCGACCAGGAAGCGCTTCGGCGCGATGCACGTCTGGCCCGCCGTCATCAGCCGCCCGGTGACGGCGTGCTGGACGGCGAGGTCGAGGTCGGCGTCGGCGAGCACGACGAACGGGTCCGAGCCGCCCAGCTCGAGGACGCTCTTCTTGAGCGCCTTGCCGGCCTCCGCGGCCACGAACGCGCCGGCGCGCTCGGAGCCCGTCAGGGTCACGGCGGCGACGCGCGGGTCGGCGATCAGCTGCGCCGACACCTCCGGCACGCGCTCCGACCCGACGATCAGGCTCGTGAACAGGCCCGCGGGCGCGCCGGCCGCCGTGAACGCGTCCTCGAGGGCGAGCGCCGTACCCGAGACGTTCGGGGCGTGCTTGAGCAGCGCCGCGTTGCCCGCCAGCAGTGCCGGGCCGGCGAAGCGGATGACCTGCCAGAACGGGAAGTTCCACGGCATCACCGCGAAGATCACGCCGATCGGCTCGTAGGTGACGACGTGGCGACCGGCCCCGGCGTCCACCTCGGTGTCGGCCAGCATCGCGGGGCCGGCCTCCGCGAAGTACTCCAGCGCCGACGCGCTCTTCTCGATCTCGAAGCGGGCCTCGGCGAGCGGCTTGCCCATCTCGGAGACGACGAGCCGCGCCAGTTCCTCGGCGCGCTCGCGCAGGACCGCGGCTACGGCCACCAGCAACTCGGCGCGCTCGGCGACGGGCCGGCGCCGCCAGTCGCGATACGCCGCATCGGCGGCGGTCAGCGCGGCCTCGATCTGCTCCGGCCCGTGCTCCGGATAGGTCGCGACTTCCTGCTCGGTCGTGGGATCGACGACAGTGACAGCGGACATTTGGCTCCTCACCTGCGCGGCAAACGATTACCGCCAAGGCTATCGCGCCGCGTGAGAAGTCTCTCATGGCCTCCTCACGGTCGGCTTACGGCCCGCGGGGATTCTCCTTCCCACACCGCAAACGACCCAAGGGAGAACCCCATGGCTCACCGGTCCTTCAAGGCCATCACCGCCGCGTCGCGCATCACCGCCAGCGCCGCGTCGAACTCCAACGACAGCAACTCCGGGCGTCGCCGCCGTCGCCGTCGGCGTCGCCGCCGCGCCCGCAACCGCTCCAACACCTAGCCGGAGCGGCATGGGCCTGCTCGACCGCCTCAGCGCCGCGCTCGCGCCGGCCGCGGACGACGACCAACTGGTCGCCGCCGCGCCGGCGCAGCGGGTGCGCACGATCCTCCGCCGCTTCTGGCCGTTCGCTCGCCCCTTCCGCAGGCGTTGGCTGCTGGGGCTGCTGCTGGCCGCTGCGTTGCCGGCGGTCGAGGCGGTCGAGATCTGGCTGTTCAAGTCGGTCGTGGACGACGTGCTCGTTCCCGCCGACCTCGCCGCGCTGTGGCCGCTGGCCGCCGCGATGGCGTCGCTCGCGCTGGCCGGCGCGCTGCTCTCCTTCGGTGACGAGTACATCGCCACGTGGGTCGGGGAGCGGTTCACCGTCGCGGTCCGGGCCGCGGTCTTCGACCACCTGCAGCGGCTCGAGCCCGACGCGCTCGACCGCCGCCGTCACGGAGACGTCCTCTCCCGGCTCTCCGGCGACCTGCACGCCATAGAGACCCTGCTGCTGTCCGCGCTGGCCGAGGCCGTCCAGGCCGCCGCGCGGCTGCTGTTCTTCGTCGCCGCGTTGTTCGTGCTCTCGTGGAAGCTCGCGCTCGTCTCGCTGATCGTCGTCCCACCGCTGTGGTTCGCGGCACGCCACTTCGGGCGCCTGGCGCGCCGTGCCGCGCGCGAGCGCCGCCGTCGCAGCGGCACGGTCAACACCGTGCTCGAGGAGGCGCTGGCCAACAGCGCGCTGGTGCAGGCCGCCAACGCGCAGGCCCACGAGCAGGCGCGCCTGCGCCGGGAGGCCGAGGGCGCGTCCGAGGCCGAGCTCGCCGGCACACGCATCGCGGGCCTGTTCGCGCCCGTCATCAACCTGATCGAGCTGCTCGGCGCGATCGTCATCATCGCGCTCGGCACGTGGGCGCTCAGCTCGGGCGACCTCACGCTCGGCGGGCTGCTCGCGTTCCTCGCCTACCTGTCCCAGTTGTACCGGCCGCTGCGGGACCTCACGCGCCTGTACACGAGCGTGTTCGAGGCCACGGCCGGCGCCGAGCGTGTGATGGAGCTGCTGGACACGCAGCCGCGCGTGGTCGAGCGCCCCGGTGCCCACGACCTCGTTCGCGCCGCCGGTCGGCTGGAGCTGCGCGGCGTGCACTTCGCCTACGACCGTCTGGCGCTCGCGGACGCTTCACTGGTCGTCCCGCCGGGCCGGTTCGTCGCGCTCACGGGCGCGAGCGGCGCGGGGAAGTCGACCGTGGCCAAGCTCGCCGTGCGCTTCCTGGACCCCGATGCGGGCACGGTCCACCTCGACGGCCACGACGTGCGCGACCTCACGCTGCAGTCGCTGCGCCGCAACGTCGCGCTCCTGCTGCAGGACGCGCCGCTGCTCGACGGCACGATCGCCGACAACGTCGCCTACGGCCATTCGGACGCCACCGACGCCGACGTCCGCCGGGCGCTGGCGGTCACGGGCCTCGACCTCGATCCCGCCACGCCCGTCGGCCAGAAGGGCCGCGCGCTCTCCGGCGGCCAGCGCCGGCGCGTCGCGATGGCGCGCGCGCTGCTGCAGGACGCGCCCGTGCTGATCCTCGACGAGCCCACCGCCGGGCTCGACCCCGACGCGGCGCGCGAGTTGATCGCCCCCCTGCGGGCCATCGCGCGCGACCGCGCGACGCTCCTGATCACCCACGACCCCGTCCTGGCCGAAGCGGCCGACGAGGTCATCGTCCTCGACGGAGGCCGCGTGCAGTGCATGGCTACGCGATGATCGCCCACCTCAACCGCTCCAACCGGTACGACACGTACGAGGTCTGGAGCGAGGAGCGGCTGTGCTCGTGCGTGGCCAAGCGGCCGCGGCCCGACGCCCCGCGCAAGACGGCGGCCGACCTGCGGCTGGAGGGCGAGCGCCTGATCGCGCTCGCCCACCCGCACATCGTCCGCGGCTACGAGCTGCTCGAGACCGACGACGGCCCGACGCTGATCATGGAGACGCTCGACGGCGAGACCGTCGCGCACCTGCTCGCGGGCAGGCGGCTGGACACCGACGAGGTCGCGTGGCTGGGCCTGCAGGTCGCCAGCGCGCTGCGATACCTGCACGGCCGCGGGCTCCTGCACGTCGACGTCAAGCCGGGGAACCTGATCGCGACCGGCGGCCGCGCCGTGCTGATCGACCTCTCGATGGCCCGCCCGCCCGGGCGCTATCGGCGTGGGCTCGGCACCTGGTGCAACCTCTCGCCCGAGCAGGCCCGCGGCGACGAGCTCACCGCCGCGGCCGACGTCTGGGGCCTCGGCACCGTCCTGCTCGAAGCCGCACACGGCGCGCCCGCGTTCCCGCAGCAGGAGCCGGAGTTCCCGCAGCTCGTCTTCCCGCCGCCGCTTGTGGACGGCCCGCTCGGCGACGTCATCGCCGCGTGCCTGGCCTTTGACCCCTTCGACCGCCCGACCCTGCCCGAACTCGCCGCCGCGCTGCTCCCCCACGCGCCCGGCGCCCGACCCTGGAGTGACCCGTGCGCCGCTACATCCTGACGATCGCCGGCTGTCTGATCGTGCTCGGAGGCGTCTGGGCCCTGATCGACCGCGCGAGCGGCTCCAGCACACCCGCGCCGATCCAGCTCAACGTCGCCGACGAGACCGTCACCGCGACGCCGACGCCGACCCCCACGGTCACACGGACCCCGACGCCCACGCCGCGCGGCGAGCGCCGCGCGAGCCGGGACCGCGACCGTGAGCGTCCGCGCCGCACCCCGACCCCCGCGGCGACCCGGTCCGCGCCCAGCCGCGCGGCGACCGCTCCGACGGCCGAGCCCCGTCCCCAGCGCACGGCCACGCCGCGCCCGCGCCCGCAGCGCACCGCTCCCCCGCGCCCGCGGCCCCGCCGCACCGCCACGCCGGCGCCCACCCAGGCCGCTCCGCCGCCGCCCGCACCGACCGCCGCTCCCCCGGCGCCGACCGGCGACGACGATGACGACGATGACGACGACGGCGGCGCACCCGAGGTGGACGACGACGCCGGCGAGGGTGACGACGATGATGACTAGGCACGCGCTGATGGCGCTGCTGGCCGCGGCGCTACTGATCGCGATCTTCGCGCTCTTGCGCACGGACGACGACGTCGCGGTGGACCGCTCGGAGCCCGCCGCGGCCGCCGCGATCGAGGCGGCGCGCGCCGTCGTCCCCGGCGAGCTCGTCGACGTGAGTCGCGACACCGACAGCCAGGACAAGTGGGAGGTCACGCTGCGCGCGCACGGCCAGGAGTACGAGGTCGAGCTGCTGCCCGACACGCTCGCCCTCCTGCGCATCGACTACGACTGAACCTAAAGAGGGACTGTCCCTCTTTAAGTTCGCAGGCGGTAGCCCATCCCGCGCACGGTCTCGAAGCGCTCGGAGCCGAGCTTGCGGCGCAGGTAGCCGACGTAGACGTCGACGACGTTGGAGCCCGGGTCGAAGTCGTAGCCCCACACGTGGGAGAGCAGCTGCTCGCGGCTGAGCACCTGCCCGGGGTGGCGCAGGAACGTCTCCAGCAGCGAGAACTCCTTCGCCGTGAGCTCGGCCTCCTCCTCGTCGGCGGAGGCGCGGCGCGTGCGCACGTCGAGCGTGATCCCGCCGGCCGCCAAGACCATCGACGGCGAGCTCTCCCCGCCGCCCGCCTGGCGCAGCCGCGCCCGCACGCGGGCCAGCAGCTCGTCGAACACGAACGGCTTGGTGACGTAGTCGTCGGCGCCGAGGTCGAGGCCGGTGACCATGTCCTCGACCTCGTCGCGCGCCGTCAGCACGAGCACGGGCAGCCGCTCGCGGCGGGCCTGCAGCGCGCGCAGCACCGCGAATCCGTCCTGGCCGGGCAGGCCGATGTCCAGGATCAGGAGGTCGAAGTCGGACGCGCGGGCGAGGTCGGCGGCGCGCACGCCGTCCTCGCACACGGTGGTCGTGTACCCCGCGGCCTTCAGGCCCTTCACGAGGAACGACGACAGGCGCGGCTCGTCCTCGGCGATCAGGATGCGGCTCAACGGGAGACCTCCGGTCCAGAGAGGGGAACGACGACGGTGAAGGTCGAGCCGGCCCCGGGCTGGCTCGAGAGCGTGGCGCGCCCGCCGTGGGCGTCGGCGATCGCGCGGACGATCGCGAGCCCGAGCCCCGCGCCCTCGGAGCGACGGCGGCTGCCGGCGGCGCGCGCGAAGCGGTCGAAGATCCGGTCCTGATCCTCGCGCGCGACGCCCGGGCCGCTGTCGCGCACCCACAGCGACGCCTCCTCGCCGTCGACGCCCGTGCCGATCCAGATCGCGTCGCCGTCCTGGGTGTGCTGGACGGCGTTCTGCGCCAGGCCCATCACCGCCTGCGTGAGGCGCTGGCGGTCGGCGTGCAGGACGGCCTCGCCGCGCGCCTCGAGCGCCCAGCGGCGCTTGCCGAGCCCGGCGGCCTTGTCGAGCAGCTCGTCGGTGAGCGCGCCGAGCTCGACCTTGTCCACGCGCAGGAAGTCGCTGCGCTCGGCCTTGGCCAGCAGCAAGAGGTCGTCGACGAAGCGGCTCATGCGGTCCAGCTCGTCCGTCACCAGCGCGACCGTCTCGCGCCGCTCGTCGGGGTCATCGCCGAGCAGCTCGAGGTGGCCGCGGACGATCGTGATCGGGGTGCGCAGCTCGTGCGAGGCGTCGCTCACGAACGCGCGCTGGGAGGCGAACGCGCCCTCCAGCCGGTCGACCATCGCGTTGAACGTGCGCGAGAGCTCGGCGATCTCGTCCGAGCCGGAGACGGGGATGCGGCGTGTGAGGTCGGTCTCGGTGATCGAGCGCGCCGTGTCGTCGAGCGTGCGCAGCGGCGCCAGCAGCCGGCCCGCGACGACCCACGCGAGCGCGGACGCGATCAGCAGCACGGTGATCAGCACGAGCGTCGCGAGCTGGACGGCCTCCCACACGTCCTCGCGCTCGGCGCTCAGGGACGCCGCGACCACGAACACGCCGCGCGGGGTCGCGCCCGTGGCCTGGACGGGCACGGCGAGGTAGCGGATGGTCTCCGTCGGCGTCTCGACCTCACCGCTCTCGGGGCGGCGCAGCTGGGCCCAGCGCTCGGCCTCGCCCCCCAGCGTGAGCTTGCCGCCGCCCACGCTGGAGCGCTCGTCGTAGTAGCGCCCCTCGTAGAACATCACGATCGTCTCGCCCGGCCCCGGGACGTTGCGCTGCTTGAACAGGTCGAAGATCGCCCGCAGGTTCGCGCCGAACGGGTCGCCCGTCTCTGGGTTCACGCCCGAGGCCAGCGACCGGAACTCCTCCACCTCCTGCTGCAGCGCCGCGTCCAGGCGGTCGTCGGAGCGCACGACCAGCACCTCGTAGATCGCGACCACCGACACGACGGTCGAGAAGGACATCAGGACGACGAACGCGGCGAGGATGCGCGTACGGGCACCGCCGAAGATGCGTCGCCGAAGTGCCGTCAAGGGCAGGAACGCTACGGCGCACGGCTAAGGAAGCTCTTACTCGTGCGCGCGTACCCACGGATCCGCTTCATGGGCTCCAAGTACCGGCTGGCGCCGCGCCTGGCCGAGCTGTTCGCGACGCTTCCGCCCGGTGCGGCGATCGACGCCTTCAGCGGCAGTGGCGTGGTCGCGTACACGCTGAAGGCCGGCGGGCGCGAGGTGCTGGCCAACGACCACCTCACGTTCACCTCCACGCTGGCCGAGGCGCTGGTGGCCAACGAGGGCGAGCGGCTCAGCGCCGAGGACGTCGAGCGGATCTGTTCCCCGAGCCGGGACGGGCGGGACTTCATCGCGCGCACGTTCGACGGGCTGTACTTCCCGCGCGAGGATCACGCGTTCCTGGACGCCGCCTGGTCGCACGTGGACGAGCTGGACGGGGCCAAGCGGGCGCTGGCGCTCAGCGCGCTCTGCCTCGCCGCCGCCCAGAAGCAGCCGCGCGGCGTGTTCACCGTCACCACCCCGCGCTACGACGACGGCCGCCGCCAGCTGCGGATGAGCCTCGAGCAGCTGTTCCGCGAGGCGGTGGCGCGCTGCAACGCCGCGGTGATCCCGGGCGCGGCGCGCGCCCGCTGCGGCGACGTCTTCGATCTGGACGAGCCGGCCGCGATCGCCTACCTGGACCCGCCCTACGCGCCGCCCCGCGACGACACGTGCTACGTCAAGCGCTACCACTTCCTCGAAGGGCTGGCCACGTACTGGCGCGGCCAGGAGATCATGTGGGAGACCCGCACGCGCAAGCTGGTCAAGCGGCCCACGCCGTTCGGGTCCAAGCGCACGGCGCCGCTCGCGCTCGACCGCCTGTTCGACCACTTCCGCTCGGCGGAGTCGCTCGTCGTCTCCTACGGCTCCAACGCCGCGCTGCCCGCCGACGAGCTCGAGGCGCTGCTGCGCCGCCACCGCCGGACCGTGACCCGCCACGAGATCGCGCACCGGTACGCGTTCGGGACGCACCGGACCGCGGAGCGACGCGTGGCCACCGAGTACGTCTTCGTCGGCCGGTAAGCCTGCGGGGTAGACTCAGCCGAGTGCAGGAGATGGTGATCTACGGCGTGAGCTTCGACATGGTCGGCAAGCAGCCGATCGTGCTCCTGAAAGCCGTCGACACGAATAAGTTCCTCCCGATCTGGATCGGACATCCGGAGGCGGCGGCGATTCTGATGAAGCTGCAGGGGGCGTCGACGCCGCGGCCGATGACGCACGACCTGTTGTTCGACATGCTCGGCGAGCTCGAGGTCGCGTGCACGCGCGTCTCGGTCACCGAACTGCGTGAGAACACCTTCTACGCGTCGATCACCTTGTCAGTGAACGGACGCGAGGTCGAGATCGACTCCCGGCCCAGCGACGCGCTGGCCCTCGCCGTCCGCTCCGGCGCCCCGATCTTCGCGGCCGAGGACGTGATCGCGGAGTCCGCGATCGAGTTCGAGCACGAGGTCGAGGACACCGAAGAGGTCGTCGACAAGTTCAAGGAGTTCCTGGACCGCGTGACGCCCGAGGACTTCGCGGGCGGCGACACCTAGCCCGACACGGGCGTCGCCTTCACGGAGATCTTCGCGGTCCGCAGCGCCAGATTCGGCGTGCCGCAGAACGGCGCGCGCGACTCGATCGTCCGCTCGCCGCCGGTCACCGGGAAGGTCTCGATCCAGGCGGCGTCGAAGGCCCGCTCGACCGCGGTGAAGCCGATCACCACCTGGTCGCCCTGGATCTCGCCGCCCACGGCGACGATCGACGTGAACGTCCGCGTGCGCAGCATGTCCTTGCCACAGGAGTTCACCGCGGTTCCGTCCCACTCCGAGCCGGAGAAGGTGCCGGTCCCGGGCGTGGAGCCCTCGCCCGGCCCGGTCGTGAACGTGCCCGTGCCGGTCGCGAGCGTCTCCGCGATGCCCGGGCCCATCGACTTGCGGTAGTCGATCTTGATGTCGTAGCGGTAACGCTTCGGCTCGACCGGCGGGATGGTCGAGAAGATCGGCGGAATGCGGCCCGCCGGCGTCGTCGCGCCGATCACGGCGCAGGCGCCCGGCGTCCCGTGGATCCACTCGCCCGCCTGGTCGACGACGCCGACCTGCACGGTCGGCCCGCTCGCGCTCTCGGCGCTGATCGCGCCGCACCCGCTCGACATCCCCCAGCGCGCGTCGGTGACCGGCGTGCCGTCCTCGGCCAGCGCGCGCACGCTCCAGTCGGCGCGCCCGCCCTTGACCACCTTCTCCGGCGAGGCCGTGTAGTCGCGCTGCGCGCAGGCGTACTGATCGTGCCAGCGGACGTCGCCCTCCTTGAGCGCGGTCTTGATGTCGCTCAGCGCCCACACGGCGAAGCCGAGCAGCTTTCCGGCGACCTCGCGGTCCGTGTCGTCGCCGCGCGACCCTTTGGGGCCGCGCACGGTGAACTCGCGCAGCAGCGAGACGGGGTCCACGCCGACCGGGATCGCCGACCTGGTCAGCGCGGTGCGATACGTGCGCGTCGGGTTGCGCTTGAGCACCTTGCCCGTCGCCGCGATCTCGACGCCGGACTTGATCGAGATCTCGCCCCGCAGCGGGGTGAGATCGAACGTGTGCGCCTTGGCGTCGACCCCGACGTGCCCGCTCCACGGCCCTTCGTAGCGCATCGTGATCAGCGTCCAGGTGCGCTTGCCCTGCTTCGCGTCGGCGAAGCCGAAGGTCATCGTCTCGTCGTACTTGGCGGGGACGTCGCCGTTGGCCTTCGGGCAGCCCGGCGCCTGATTGGCCCTCTTCGAGCCCATCGTGACGCCGTCGCCCGCCTGGTTGCGCAGCTCGACCGCGCCGTCGCTCTCGATGAGCTTGACGCCGGGCGGGAGCTCGGGACCCGCCTGCGCCGCCCGCGCGCCGAGCATCCGCATGGCCAGCGCCTCCAGACGACGATTCGGCTTGCCCTTGACGAGCCCCTTTAAGGCGGTCGGGCTCTCGGCCGGCAGGGACCTGGGCACGCACGCACGCGGCTTGTGCTTCGGTCCGATGGCGTCCGTGCCCTTGGGGCAGCGTGAAGCGGCGCCGTGGGCCGGCGCGGCCATCACGAGCGAGCCGAGGATGAAGAGCGAGAGCAGTCGCAGCATGAGACCAGCGACCGTAAACCGGCGCCCCGGCGCTGCCATCCACCGCGCGGTGGCTTCGTCTATCTACAAGGACGTAGGGGCGCGCTGGACGGCCAGCTCCAGCACGCGCGCGACGAAGTCGTCGAAGCCGATCCCGGCCGCCTCGGCGGCCAGCGGCAGCAGCGACGTGTCCGTGAGGCCCGGGATCGCGTTGGCCTCCAGCACGGTCAGCTCGTCCCCGTCCGCCATCAGGTCCACGCGCGCGAAGCCCGAGCAGCCGAGCGTGTTCCAGGTGGCGACCGCGAGCTCCTGCGCGCGGGCCGTCACCGCCGCCGGCAGGTCGGCGGGGCAGACGAAGCGCGTGCGGCCGATCTCGTAGCGCGCCTCGAAGTCGTAGAAGTCCTCCTCGACCGGGATCGCCTCCACCACGGGCAGCGCCTGCGGCCCTGCGACGGACTCGATCACCGAGACGGCGAGGTCGCGCCCCGGCACGTAGCGCTCGAGCAGGACCTTGGAGTCGTAGGAGAAGGCCGAGACGAGCGCGTTCGGGACGTCCGCCGCCGTGCGCGCGAACTTGATCCCGAGCGCGGAGCCCTGGCCGGCGGGCTTGACGACGATCGGGAAGTCGAGCCGCTCCTCGATCGCCGGCAGCGCCTTCGCAGCGCCGAGCTCCCGGAACGCGGCCTGCGAGAACGCGTAGAAGTCGGGCGTGGGGATGCCGGCGTCGCGCAGCAGGTGCTTGGCGACGACCTTGTCCATGCAGCGGATGCAGGCGCCGGGCCGCGAGGCCGTGTAGGGCACGCCGACGAGCTCGAGCAGCTCCTGGACGGTCCCGTCCTCGCCGCCGCGGCCGTGCAGCGCGACGAACGCGACGTCTGGGCGCTCGGCCTGCAGGCGGTCCACGAGATCCGGGCCGACGTCGATGGCCAGCACGTCGTGGCCGAGCCGCGCGAGCGCGTCCTCGACGCGGGCGCCCGAGCGCAGCGAGACGGTCCGCTCCAGCGAAGCACCGCCCTTGAGCACCGCGACCTTCACGAGGCTTCCCGGCGGCGGAACTCGACGACGTCGGCGGTGCCGCGTTTGGGCGCCGGCTCCATCCCGGTCAGCGTGCCATAGAGCGCGACCTGCTCGGCGATGACCTTGCCGATCCGGCGGATGCCCTCGCGGATCTCCTCCTCGTTGACGCCGGAGAAGTTCAGCCGCATCTCGGACCCGCCGCGGCCGTCCAGATAGGCGGCGCGCCCGGGCACGAACGCCACGTTCTCCCGCAGCGCCCGCGCCAGCAGGTCGGTGGTGTCGATGTAGTCGGGCAGCTTCGCCCACAGGAACAGGCCGCCCTGCGGCTCCGTCCAGGTGGTCTCGGCCGGGAAGAACTCCTCCATCGCGGCGAACATCACGTCGCGCCGGCGCCGGTAGATCGAGCGCAGCTGCTTGAGGTAGGTGCGCCAGTCGCGGTGCTGAAAGTAGGCGCTGACGAAGTACTGGTTCAGCGGCGACGAGCACAGGTCCGCCGCCTGCTTGCCGAGGTTCAGCCGCTCGAGAATCGGCTTCGGCGCGGCCGCCCAGCCCAACCGCAGCCCGGCCGAGAGGATCTTCGAGAACGTGCCCAGGTAGATGACGTAGCGGCCGCCGTCGAGCGAGTACAGCGTCGGCAGCGGGTCGCCCTCGTAGCGCAGCAGGCCGTACGGGTTGTCCTCGAGGATCACGAGCTCCTGCTCGGCCGCGATCCGCACCAGCGCGCGCCGGCGCTCCTCGGACATGGTCACGCCGCCCGGGTTCTGGAAGTTCGGGATCGTGTAGATGAACTTCGGCGTGCGGCCTTCGCGCTTGAGGCGCGCGAGCGTCTCCTCCAGCACGTCGATCCGCATGCCGTGCTCGTCCATCTCGATCTGCGCGACCTGGGCCTGGAACGAGTTGAAGCACGGCACGGCGCCGGGATACGTGGGCGCCTCGGCGACCACGACGTCGCCGGGATCCAGGAACGCGCGGCACACGAGGTCGATCACCTGCTGGCCGCCCGTGGTCACCATCAGGTCGTCGATCTCGACCTCGGTGCCCTCGGCGGCCATCACCTCGACGATGCAGCGGCGGACGTCGTCGAGCCCGTCCGTCGGCCCGTACTGGAGCGCGGCGGCGCTGGAGTCGACGGCCACCCGGCTCATCAGCCACGCGAAGTCCTCGGCCGGGAACGTCGTCGTGTCCGGCAGGCCCGTTGCCAAGGAGATCACTTCCGGGCGGGCGGTCACGGCCATCATGTCCCGCATCGCCGACGACGTCATCCCGCGCGTGCGCTTCGCGAACAGGCCCCCGTACCGCTCGATCTCGTGAGCGCTGGAGGGAGGCCGGCCGGAGGGTGTCTCGTCTATCGTCATCGCCCGCTACCGAACGCTAGCGCGCCCATGGACTATCTCCTTGCTCTCCTGCAGGGTCTCGGCATCGCCGCGGCGATCGGGATCCGACCTTTCCTGCCGGTGCTCCTCACGGGAGCGCTCGCCGCCGCCGACCTCGGACTCGACTTCGAGGGCACGAGCTTCTCTTTCCTGGAGCAGCCCGGATTCCTGCTGGCCATCCTCGTCCTGGTCGCCGTCTTCGGCGTGCTCGACCGCCGGCGCGGGGGCGACACGAGCGGACGTGACCCGTTGGTGATCGTGCTGCTGGTGCTCGCGCTCGCCCTCGGGGCGCTCGAGGCGGCCGGGTCGGTGGACGACATCTCGGCCGACTGGTGGCCCGGCATCCCCGTCGGCGCGGCCGCCGCCGCGCTCGGCTTCGCCGCCGCGCGCTCGCTGTTCGGCCGCGTGCGCGCCCGCCTCGACGCCGAGGCCCAGGGCGCGCTGCCCGTCTACGCCGAAGGCGCCGCGCTGCTCGCCGCCGGCCTCTCGATCCTCTTCCCGCCGCTCGCGGTCCTGATCCTCATCGGCCTCGCGTGGCTGATGCTGGGCGGCCGCCGCCGGCAGGGCGAGAAGTACGCGGGCCTGCGGATCCTCAGGTAGATGCGCGAAGCCTCGCCCTTCGGGCTCGTTTCGCTGGGAGCAATCGCCCAGAGGGCGATTCTCCCGGATGGGGTGAGCCATGCCTAAGAAGTTGGTCCTCGCGGTCATCGACGCGATGAAGCCCGCGATGCTCGAGCGGGCGGTCGCCACGGGCCGCGCGCCGACGCTCGCGCGGCTGATCGAGCAGGGGCAGTACACGGACGAGTGCGTCGCGGCGTTCCCGTCGGTCACGCCCGTGTGCGCGGCGTCGATCGCCACCGGGACGGGGCCCGCCGAGCACGAGATCCCCGCGATGAACTGGTGGCACCGGGGCGAGGAGCGCTACGTCGAGTACGGGACGAGCTTCGGCGCCAGCCGGGCGTTCGGCATCCGCCAGTCGCTGACGGACACGATCTACAACATGAACCTCGAGCACCTGTCGCGGGACGTGCAGACGGTGTTCGAGACGCTCGACGACAAAGAGATCCGGACCGCGGGCACGACGTACCTGATGTACCGCGGCCGCCACCGGCACGAGCCGTCGGTCAGCACGGCGCTCTCGCGCCTGGCGCACACGGCGTTCGGCCTGCCGACGTGGGGGCCGAAGGAGCTCTTCTACGCCGACATGTTCGCGTCGCAGAAGACGCCGTGCCGCTCGCAGCTCGGCCTGCCGGGCGTGCGCGACCAGCACTCGGGCTGCGTCGCCGAGGTGCTGGTGGAGAAGGACCTGTTCGACTTCCTGCTGCTGTCGCTGCCCGACAACGACACGCACTCGCACAAGTACGGCCCGTTCGCCCAGGTGGACTCGATCGCGGCGGCCGACAAGCAGATCGCGCGCATGATGGAGCCCGCCGGCGGCATCGACGCGTTCCTCGAGGACCACGCCGTGATCGTCTGCAGCGACCACTCGCAGTCGAAGGTGGAGGGCGAGATCGACCTCTTCCGCGCGTTCGACGGCTTCGGCCTACGCGCCGCCCAGCGCACGCGCGAGGACGACGAGATCGCCGTCTGCCCGAACTCCCGCGCCGCGCAGGTGTACGTGCTCGACCGCGACAACCGCCGCAAGCTGATCCCGCGCATCGAGCGCACGCTGCTCGCGCTCGAGGGCGTGGACCTCGTGATGCGGATGGGCGACCACCCGGACGGCGAGGCGATCGTGCGCGGCGAGCGTGCCCGCGGCGTCAAGGAGGTCCGGTTCGCGCCGCGCGGGGACCTGGTCGACGCGCGCGGCGCCCGCTGGAGCGTCGAGGGCGACCTCGATCTGCTCGGCCTCAAGATCGAGGACGACCAGATCCGCTCCGCGACCTACCCGGACGCGCTGGGCCGCGTGTGGAGCGCGCTGCGCTGCCCGACCTCGGGCGAGGTGCTCGCCTCCGCGCGCCCCGGCTACGAGTTCCTGGACTGGGGCGGCGCCCACCACGTCGGCGGCGGCTCCCACGGCTCCCTGCACGCCAACGACTCCAACGCCGCCCTGATCTGGGCGGGCACCGGGCCGGAGAAGGCGTCCAAGGAGCAGTGGGCGCTGCGGGACATCACCCCGATGGTCCTGTCCCACTTCGGCCTCTAGTCCAGCGGCGCGAAGACCGGTCCGCCCGCGCGGCGGGTGAGGGCCTGCTCGCCCTCGGTCGCGGTCATGCAGATCACCGACAGGCGGATGTGCGCGCTCACGCCCGACCGATTGAACACCCCGCCGGTCCACGCACGGCCGTCCTGGGACGGTCCGCTGCTGAAGATCGACACGTCGGCGTTGGCCGGCTCCACGAGCCAGCCGCCGCCCGTCGGCTTCTTGCCCTCCGGGCAGTAGAGGACACCGGTCACCCCGCCGCCGGCCACGACGTCGGTCTCGGCCGAGACGATCTGGTGGCCGCTGACGCCGGCGGGACCCTGCGGTCCGGGGGCGCCGGTCTCACCCCGCGGCCCGGTCGGCCCCGTGGCGCCCTGCGGCCCGGTCGCGCCCGTCGCCCCGGCCGCTCCCTGAGGCCCGGGCTCGCCCTGCGGCCCGGCAGGGCCCGTGGCGCCCTGCGGCCCGGCGGCACCCGTCTCGCCCCGCGGCCCGGGCTCGCCCTGCGGGCCGGCCGGGCCGGGCTGCCCCTTCTGGTTCCAGGTCAGCTTCGTCTCGAGCCCGGAGCACTTGCCCTGCAACCCGGACTTGCCGGGGTCGATCAGGCGGATCGTGCCGACCTCCTTGAGCATGCACGCGTGGATCGTCCCGTCCCCGCTCGGAATCGCGGCATATGCAATCCCCGCGGTCACGCCGAGCGCGACGACGGTTCCCACCATGGAGCGGCGCAGCACCTGCATCGGGTCCTCCTCCGTCGGGTGTCCCTGCGACGCTCGCAGATCGAGCGCTCAGGCGTCAACTACCGCTGCGGAGAATCTGCGTGATGCGGGTCGCGCGCCGCCCCTCGGCTTCGATGTAGACGCCCATCAGCCAGGGGTCGACCTCGCTCGGCTCGTAGCGCATCGGCATGTGCGTGCGCATGACCGCGATCGACTGCTCCTTCTTCATGCCGATCACGCCGCCGCGCGCGCCGGTCATGCCGACGTCGGTGATGTAGGCGGTCCCGCCCGGCAGCACGCGGGCGTCCGCGGTCGGGACGTGCGTGTGCGTGCCCACCACCGCGGTGACCTTGCCGTCCAGGTACCAGCCGAGGGCGACCTTCTCGCTCGTGACCTCGGCGTGCATGTCCACGAGGATCAGGTCGGCGCGCGCGACCTCCTTGAGCGCAGCGTCGACGGCGACCAGCGGCGGGGAGCCCGCCTGCAGGTGGACGGCGCCCGACAGGTTCACGACGCCGAGCGTCTTGCCCCCGGCCTCGACGACCGTCGTCCCGCGCCCGGGCTGCGTGGGCAGGTAGTTGTACGGGCGCACGATCCGGCGCTCCTGTTCGAGATACGGCCAGATCTCGCGGTGGCGGTAGGTGTGGTTGCCGAGCGTGATGGCGTCGGCGCCGAGCCGCAGGATCTCGTCCGCCTCCTTGGGCGTGATGCCGATCCCGTGGGCGGCGTTCTCGCCGTTGACGACGACGAAGTCGGGCGCCAGCTCCTCGCGCAGGGCGGGGAGCAGCTCGCGCAGGACGCGTCGGCCGGCGCGGCCGACGACGTCACCGATGAAGAGCATGCTGGTGATGCCCAGAAGCTATCGTCGGGGCATGTCGCAGGAGGGTTCGCCGCCTCCGCCCACGTCCGCGCCCCCGCCAGTGCCCCCTGCCCGGGTGGAGCCGGTGCTCGTGCCGCGCTGGGTCCAGCTCGTGCTGCTCCCGGTCAGCATCGCGGGCGCCTACCTGCTGCTCTCGAAGGCCGGCCACGTCCTGCTGCTGTTCACCATCGCGGGCCTGATCGCGCTGTTCCTGAACCCGCTGGTGACGCTCGTCCAGCGCGCCCGGCTCCCGCGCGGGCCGGCGGTGGCGATCGTGATGGGAAGCGTCGTCGCGCTGGCCGTCGGGCTCGGCTTCGTGCTCGCCGACCCGGTCTCCAGCCAGGCGACGTCGCTGCAGCGCGAGATCCCGGGCTACGTCGACGACGCCAACGAGTCGCTCGCCGACCTGCAGGACTGGCTGGACCGGCGCGGGATCGACATCCAGGTCAAGCAGGAGGGCGAGAGCGCGCTGCAGACGATCGGCGAGCGGCTCACGGGCGGCGCGGGTGAGGTCGTCGGCTTCACGCGCGACGCGGTCACGCGCCTGGTCGAGGCGAGCATCGCGCTGATCCTGATCATCGTCCTGGCGATCTACATGCTCATCTACGGCGACCGCATCGGCGCGATCGCCCGCGCCGTGGTGCCGCCCGGCGACGGCTCGCCCGAGGACGACTTCCCGACGCGCGTCCAGGGCGCGCTGTTCGGCTGGGTGCGCGGCCAGTTCCTGTTCTGCGTGATCATGGGCACGAGCGCGGGTCTGATGCTGTGGGTGCTCGGCTCGTTCGGGATCTTCCCCGAGGGCAAGGAGTACGCGATCGCGTTCGGCGTCTGGTTCGGGATCGCGGAGCTGATCCCGTACATCGGTCCGGCGATCGGTGGGTTCCCGCCCGTGCTGATCGCGGCGCTCAGCGACAACCCGCTCGACGCCGTCTGGCTGATCATCGCCTTCACCGGCCTGCAGCAGATCGAAGGGCACGTCGTCGCGCCCAACGTGTTCGGCTCGGCGCTGCAGCTCAACCCCCTGCTCGTCATCTTCGGGTTGCTCCTGGGCGGCGAGATCGCGGGCTTCATCGGCGCGTTCATCGCGCTCCCGCTGGCGGCGATCATGCGCGAGACGGTCGTCTACTTCCACCGCCACACGCGGTTCCAGCGCTGGGACCTGCCGGCGGCCGAGCCGCCACCGCCGAAGGAGCGCTGCCCGGAATGTGGTGCGTCGATCGCCCTGGGCGCCGAGGAGTGCCCGGCGTGCGGCACCGAGCTCGGCGGCGAGGGCGCGGCTGCGGCCTCGGCGACGGCTCCGGGATAACCTCACCTTGATGGCTTTTCCCGCCACCCGCCTGCGCCGCCTCAGGCAGACGAGCGTCCTGCGCGACCTCGTGCGCGAGACCGAGCTGCGCGTCTCCCAGCTCGTGTACCCGATGTTCGTCGTGGCGAACGGGCCCAAGCGCACGCCCATCCCGGAGCTCCCGGGGATCGACCACCTCAGCATCGACGGGGTGGTCGAGGAGGCCGGGATCGCCCAGGCGCTCGGCATCCCCGCCGTGCTGCTGTTCGGCCTGCCGGCCAGCAAGGACCCCGAGGGCACCGGCGCCTACGACGACGAAGGCGTGATCCAGCTCGCCACGCGGGCGATCAAGGCCGCTCACCCGGACCTTTTGGTCATCACGGACCTGTGCCTGTGCGAGTACACGTCGCACGGCCACTGCGGCGTGCTGCGCGACGACGGCGTCGTCGACAACGACCTCACGCTCGACCTGCTCGCCCGCACGGCGGTCTCGCAGGCCGCGGCCGGCGCGGACGCGATCGCGCCCAGCGACATGATGGACGGGCGCGTCGGCACGCTGCGGGCCGCGCTCGATGAGCACGGCCTGTCCGAGACGCCGATCATCGCCTACAGCGCGAAGTTCGCCTCCGCGTTCTACGGGCCGTTCCGCGTCGCCGCGGACTCCACGCCCCAGTCGGGCGATCGCAAGGGCTACCAGATGGATCCGGCCAACGCGCTCGAAGCGGTGCGCGAGGCCAAGCTCGACGTCCAAGAGGGCGCCGACATCGTCATGGTCAAGCCCGCGCTGCCGTACCTGGACATCATCCGGCGCGTCAAAGATGAGACGAACATGCCGGTGGCCGCGTACAACGTGAGCGGCGAGTACGCCATGGTCAAGGTGGCCGCCGCGCAGGGTCTGCTCGACGAGCGGGCGGCCGTGCTCGAGGCGCTCACCGGCATCCGCCGCGCCGGTGCCGACATCATCATCACCTACCACGCGAAGGACGTCGCCACGTGGCTCAACCCGTAGCCCGGTCCAAGGTCCGCTCCCGCAAGGACGGCTCGGCCGTGCCGCTGGACGAGACCGACAAGAAGCTCCTGAACCTCATGCAGGGCTCGTTCGAGCTGCGGCCCGACCCGTTCGCGGGCGTCGCGGAGAAGGCGGGCATCGGCGAGGACGAGGTGCTCGAGCGCGTCCAGTACCTGCTCGACAAGCGGATCATCCGCGAGATCACGCCGATCTTCGACACGCGCGCGCTCGGCTACGAGTCGATGCTGGTCGCGGCGAAGGTCGACGCCGAGCACCCGCACCGCGCGGCGCAGTTCATCAACTCCCACCCGGGCGTCACGCACAACTACCTGCGCAACCACGAGTTCAACCTGTGGTTCACGCTCGCGGTCGAGCCCGACAGCCGCCTGGGTCTGGACGGCACGCTGGACGTGATGGCGGCCAAGACGGGCGCCGAGTCGATCCGCCAGCTGCCGACGCTGAAGCTGTTCAAGATCCGCATGGACCTGGAGATGGAGGGCGGCACCGACGCGCTCAAGACCGCCGGCGAGGCGGTCGAGCCGATGGAGCTGGACCCGATCGAGCTCAACGACCTCGACGTCGCGGTCATCCGCGCCACCCAGGGCCCGATGGCGGTGCGCAGCGACGCCTACGCGCCGGCCGCCGAGAAGCTCGGGCTGCCCGTGGATCACGTGCTGGCCAGGCTGGCGTCGCTGCAGGAGCGCGGCGGGCTGCGCCGCGTGGCCGCGATCCTCTTCCACCGCCGCGCGGGCTTCTCCGCCAACGGCATGGGCGTGTGGGCGGTGCCGGACGGCGAGATCCTCGAGACGGGCCGCCGCATGGCCGCCTTCCGCGGCGTCTCGCACTGCTACCAGCGTCCCACCTACGCCGACTGGCCGTACTCCGTCTTCACGATGGCCCACGGCCGCTCGAAGGACGAGTGCGACGCGATCCTGGACAAGATCGCGGAGGACACCGGCATCTCCGAGCGCGCGACGCTGTACTCGAGCACCGAGTTCAAGAAGGTCCGGATGCTGTATTTCACGGACGACTTCAAGCGCTGGGAAGCCGAACACGGCGGATGAGCGCCTCCTCGCTGTCGGACACGCGCTCGGCCGAGCTCTACCGGCGGGCGCTGCACGTGCTCCCGGGCGGCGTGAACTCGCCCGTGCGCGCGATGCGCGCGATCGGGCGCGATCCGATCTTCGTGGAACGCGCGTCCGGCGCCGAGCTCACGGACGTCGACGGCAATGTCTACGTCGACTACGTCTGCTCCTGGGGACCGCTGATCCACGGGCACGCGCACCCGGAGATCCTGACCGCGGTGACCGACGCCGCGGCGCTCGGCACCTCCTACGGCGCTCCCACCGCCGGCGAAGTCGAGCTGGCGGAGGCGGTGAGCGCGCGCATGCCGTCCGTGGACATGCTGCGGATGACGTCCTCCGGCACGGAGGCGTCGATGAGCGCGATCCGGCTCGCGCGCGCCGTGACCGGGCGCGAGAAGCTGCTCAAGTTCGCCGGCGCCTACCACGGCCACGTGGACGGGCTGCTGGCCGCGGGCGGCTCCGGCCTCGCCACGCAGGGCATCCCGGCCTCTCCTGGCGTGACCGAGGGTGCCGCCGCGGCGACGATCGTCGTGCCCTGGAACGACGCCGAGGCCGTCCGCGCCGCGTTCGCCGCGCACGAGTTCGCGGCCGTGCTCGTCGAGCCCTATCCGGCCAACATGGGCCTGATCCCGCCCGCCCCCGGCTTCCTCGAGCTGCTGCGCGATCTGTGCACGGGCTACGACGCGCTGCTCGTCTTCGACGAGGTGATCACGGGCTTCCGCGTGGCGCCCGGCGGCGCGCAGGAGCTCACGGGCGTGCTGCCGGACCTGACGATCATGGGCAAGATCATCGGCGGCGGGCTCCCGGCGGCGGCGTTCGGCGGCTCCGTGGCGCTGATGGAGCGGATCGCGCCGGCCGGCGACGTCTACCAAGCGGGCACGCTGAGCGGCAACCCGCTCGCGGTCGCGGCCGGGCGCGCGACGCTCAACCTGCTCGACGAGCAGGCCTACATGTCGCTGGCCAACACGACCCACGCGCTCGCGCAGGGCCTGCGCGAGGCCGCCGGCGACCGCCCGGTCTCGGTCACCTCGACCACCGGCCTGGTGACCGTCTTCTTCGCCGCCGAGCCGCCCACGGACTACACGAGCGCGGCCGCGTGCGACCTCGAAACCTACGGCGCCTGGTGCCGCGCGCTGCTGGCGCGCGGGGTCTATCCGCCCGCGTCGCAGTTCGAGGCCTGGTTCCCCTCCACGGCGCACACGCCCGACCACATCGCCCGCACCGTCGAGGCGGCCGCGGCGGCGTTCGCGGAGGTCTCGTGAGAGGCGACGCCCGCCCGGCGGGCTCGCACTCGCGCACGTGGAGGGACGCAACGTGAGTGCCTTGCAACGGCTCGCCCAGGAGCTCCGGACCGAGGGCGGCATCCTCGCGGGCACCGTCGCCGACGAGGGCGGCCCGCAGCCCCACGGCGACGCGGTCGCGCCCAAGGGCGAGGACTATCCGCTGCTCGTGGAAGCCATCCGCGAGGGCTACCTGCAGCACTACGGCGCCGGGCGCGTCGTGCAGCCCGCCGACCCGGACCTCGCGCTGCTGGCCGGCGACCGGCTGTACGCGCTCGGGCTCGAGCGGCTCGCCGCGCTCGGGGACCTCGCCGCGGTGGCCGAGCTGGCGGACGTGATCGCCCTGTGTGCGCAGGCGCACGCTGAGGGCGATCCCGAGCGCGCCGAGGCGATCTGGGCGGCTGGCGCGCGGGCCGTCGCGGCCGGTCCGTCACCTGACCACGAGGCCGCCAAACGTCAGTGGCGCGGCGCCTGAAGTTCCCGGCGCACCGTCCTTGACCCGTCGAGCGATATCGTTCCAGCCCCTTGCCTGAGAGTCGCAAAGAGCCGAAGTCCAAGTACACGGCCGACCGCAACATCCCCGGCGCCTTCGAAGGCGAGACGGTCACGCGGCGCCGGTTCATGACCATGACCACGCACGCCGCGGGCGGAATCGCCACCGCGGCGGTGCTGTTGCCCGTGCTCGGCTTCGCCGCCGGCTCGGCCATCTTCGAGCGCGCCCCCGTGATCTGGACGCCGATCGGGCGCCCTGAGGACTTCCCGGACGACGACTACCTCCCGCGCGTCGTCACGCTCACGCAGGGCATCGGCGAGGTCGGCAAGGCGACGGTCTATGTCCGCCGCTGGAACCCGGAGTACGACGAGCAGGAGGGCATGCCCGCCCCGCCGGAGACGGACGCGCCCGTGATCGCGCTCTCCAGCCGCTGCATGCACCTCGGCTGCCCCGTCCGCTGGACGGGCGCGGCGGACCGCTTCATCTGCCCGTGCCACGGCGGCGTCTACGGCTTCAACGGCGAGGTCGTCGGCGGCCCGCCGGTGCGCCCGCTGGACCGCTTCTACACGCGTCTGCGCAACGGCCAGGTCGAGGTCGGCCCGCGCTACTCGGTCAACTCGGAGTTCAAGCGGTTCCCGAGCTTCCGTGACCCGGGTCAGCCGCTCGACGGCATCGGCCAGTACCTCTACCCCGGGCGCTTCTCGACGCCCAAGAACCCATGAAGCTGCCGACTCTTCCCAAGCCTCCCGTCCCGAAGCGCTTCCAGGACAAGCCCGCCCGTCCCGGCGGTGCCCCGAAGCCGACCAAGCTCGAGCAGGTGCGCGAGGGCGGCATCTCGGCGGCGGACTGGGTGGACGAGCGCACGTCGCTGTCCGGCGGCCTGCGCTGGATGATGTTCCGAAAGGTCCCGAAGGGGACCAACTGGTTCTACACGCTCGGCTCGGCGACGATGTTCGCGTTCGTCTCGCAGGCGATCACCGGCGTGTTCCTGGCGATGTACTACGTGCCCTCCGCCACGCAGGCGTACGAGTCGGCGCGCCACATCTCCAACGACGTCTTCCTCGGCGAGTTCGTGCGCGGCATGCACAAGTGGGGCTCGTCGGTGATGGTCATCCTGATCTTCCTGCACATGGCGAGGACGTTCTTCTTCGGCGCGTACAAGTACCCGCGCGAGCTGAACTGGATCATCGGCGTCGTGCTCGTGATCCTCACCTTCGTGATGTCGCTGACGGGCTACCTGCTGCCGTTCGACCAGCGCTCCTACTGGGCGACGATCGTGGCCGCGAACATCAACGGCACGGGTCCGCTGGTCGGTCCCTTCCTCTCGGACTTCCTGCGAGGAGGTGGTGACTTCGGCGCCACGACCTTGTCGAGGTTCTACGCGATCCACATGATGCTCGTGCCAGGGTTGATCGCCGCCTTGATCGGCGCCCACCTGTACCTGGTGGCCAAGCTCGGCACCACGGCGCCGCCGTGGCAGCGTGCCGAGGTCGACGAGAAGCTTCGTGAGGAGCAGGTCTAGATGAACCAGCGCGAGAAGGAGGAGTACCTCCGCGAATACGCGCTCCTGAAGGCGAAGGGCAAGCCGTTCTTCCCCTACGCCGTCGCCAAGGACGCGGTGATGATGGTCTTCGTCATGGCGACGATCATCGCCATGTCGATCGTGCTGGGCGCCGAGCTCGGCCCGAAGGCCGACCCGACGACCACCACGTACGTCCCGCGCCCGGAGTGGTACTTCTTCTTCCTCTTCGAGCTGCTGCGCGTGATCAAGCCGCCGGAGCTGGTGCCGTTCGCGACCGTCGGCGTGCCGACGATCTGCATGATCATGCTCTTCCTGCTGCCGTTCATCGACCGCGGGCCGGAGCGGCGCCCCGAGCGCCGGCCGATCGCGACGATCTCGGGCATCCTGGTCATCCTCGCCATGGGCTACCTCACGTACCTGGGCGCGGCCGCCGGCTCCCCGAACGACATCGAGCTGGCGACGGCGCCGGAGTTCGAGCGCGGCAAGGTCGTGGTGGCCCAGTCCGGCTGCCTCGCCTGCCACAAGATCGGCGAGAACGGCGGTGACCTCGGCCCGCACCTGACCGAGATCGGCGCGGTGCTGGACAAGGGCGCGATCCGCCGCACGCTGGACAACCCCACGGCGCCGATGCCGTCGTTCGCGGGCCTCCCCGAGGAGAAGAAGGCCGCCATGGTGGACTACCTGGCGTCCCTCAAGGGCGAGGACGCGAGCCGCATCCAGCGCGACAACGTCGAAGCGACGAAGTAAGGTCCGACGGCGCATGGCCGCCGGCACCGGCACTCTTCCCGCAGACTCCGTGCGGGCGATGTTCGATCGCATCGCCGGGGTCTACGACGTCATGAACACGGTCATGACCGCGGGCCTGCACCATCGCTGGCGCGCGCGGGCCGTCGATCTCGCGCGCGTCGGGCCGGGGACGCGCGCGCTGGACGTCGCGGCCGGCACGGGCGACCTGGCGATCGAGCTCGCCGCGCGCGGCGGCGACGTCGTCGGCTCCGACTTCTCTCCGGGCATGTTGGACATCGCCCGCCGCAAGGCCCCCGGGCTGACCTGGGAGCAGGCGGACGCGATGGCGCTGCCGTACGCCGACAACACGTTCGACGCCGCCACCGTCGGGTTCGGCGCGCGCAACTTCGGCGATCTGCCGCAGGGCCTGCGCGAGATGGTGCGCGTCGTCAAACCCGGCGGGCGCGTGGTGATCCTCGAGATCACCACGCCGCAGAAGCCGCCGCTGTCGACCTTCTTCTCCGTGTGGTTCGATCGTTTGGTGCCGCTGCTCGGCCGCTTCGACGACGCCTACACGTACCTCCCCGCCTCGGTGAAGCGCTTCCCGGGCCCGGAGCCGCTCGCCGGCGAGCTCGTCGCCGCGGGTTGCAAGGACGTCGGCTGGATCCTGACCGCGGGCGGGATCATCGCGATCCACCACGGGACCGTCGCATAGTGGCCGCTCCGGCGACCCGACGCACACTCGGACGAGCGCAGGCGGCGCCTGGCGGTGTCCTCGCCTGGGGCAAGGGCACCACCCTGGCTCCCAGGCTGCGTCCTTGCCAGGCATCCACCTGCATCTCGCCCGAGCGTACGCCGGGCCACCGGAGCGACCACTAGTGGCTTCAGCGGAGGCCGTCGCCGCGGTTGTCGAAGCCGGTGGAGCCCACGTTCCCGGGCTCATGGACGCGCTCGAGGCGCGGCTGCGGGTGGTGGCGAAGTCCCACGGGGAGACGCTCGGCGAGCACGCCTGCGCGACGATCGAGGCCGGCGGCAAGCGCCTGCGGCCGCTGCTGGTGTTCGTCGCCGCCGGGCCGTCGCCCGCGGGGCACGACGCCGCACTGCGCGCGGCGGTGGCGGTGGAGCTCGTCCACTCGGCCACGCTCGTCCACGACGACGTGCTCGACGCGGCCGTGCTGCGGCGGGGCCGGCCGACGATCGCCGCCTCGGCCGGGCGCGCGATGGCCACGGCGACGGGGGACCTGTTGTTCTCGCGCGCGTTCGCCGAGCTGGCCGGAGGCGGCTCGGCGGAGCCCGTGCGCGTCTTGTCCGACGCGTCGTCCGCGCTGGTCGAGGGCGAGTTGCTCCAGCGCGAGGACGCCTGGAAGCTGCAGACCACGCGCGAGCGCTACCTGCGCCGCTGCGACCTCAAGACGGCGCGGCTGTTCCGCGCCGCGTGTGAGCTGGGCGCGCTGGCGGGCAGCGGGAACGTCGGGCTGCTGGGCGAGTTCGGCGAGCGCATCGGGCTCGCGTTCCAGTTGCTCGACGACGTGCTCGACGTGAGCGGGCCGGCCGAGCGCACGGGCAAGCACCGCGGCACGGACCTGCTCGACGGCACGGTCACGCTTCCGCTGATCCTCGCGCGCGAGCGGGACCCGGAGCTGGCGCAACTGGACCTGCGCGCGGTGCGCACGCCGGAGCAGGCCGAGGGCGTGTGCGACGCGATCGCCGCGACGGGCGCGCTCGAAGAGGCGCGCCGGATCGCGCTGGAGATGGTCGCCGAGGCGAAGGCCGATCTACCGGCGCTGCCCGAGCCTTCGCAGCAGGCAGCGCTCGAGTTGGTGGCCGACGGCGTCGTCGACCGCTACCGCTAGAAATCCTCGGGGAGGATGGCGCCGGCCTCGAGGGCGGCGGCGAAGCGGTCGGCTTCGGCCTCCATGTTCGCCTGCACGAGGCGGCGGAGGTCCTTCACCATCGCGTCGGTGCCGAGGTCCAGGTGCTCGTCGAAGCGGTCGACGGTCGCCTGGTCGTAGGTGCCGATCTCGTTCCACTCGCAGTTCGGGCAGCGCAGCTCGACCTCCCAGTGCGTCGGGGAGGCCTCCTCCCAGTCGACCGGGTAGACGAGGTCGCGGTCGCAGTCCGGGCAGACGCTCAGGTCGACGTCCGGCTCCTTGGCGGGCGTCGCGGCCTGGCCGGCCGCCTCGGCGGCGAGGGGCTCGAAGTAGACGACCTCGATCTGCCGCCCCGAGGGCAGCGTGACGCGGCGAACGTACTGGCCGTTGGAGTTGGTGGGCTGGCTCATGAGCGTGGAGGTCGTTCCGGGAGGTTGGTAAGCGACTTGCCCCCCGGTATTCGGCCTCGCGTTCACGAACTTGACCGAACGGCGACGCGAGATACCGCTAGCCTTGCGTCGAGGGACGTCACAGTCCAACCAGAACCCCTGCGGAGAGAAGTCGATGCCTTTCAACATCGGACCCTTGGAGCTCGCGATCGTGTTCGTGATCGTGCTCCTGATCTTCGGGCCCAAGCGCCTGCCCGGTCTCGGGCGCCAGCTTGGTACCGGGATGCGCGAGTTCAAGGAGTCGATCACCGGCAAGGGTGGCCGGGACGAAGACGACGAGGACTACCGCGAGGACCGGCACAAGGTCGAGTCCGCGCTCGGTCGCCCCGAAGGCGAGAAGGCCCCGCTCGCGGACGAGCCGGTCGCCCGCGAGAAGTCGCAGCTGTAAGCGGCGCCTGACGCCCGTAGCACCCTATGGCGAGCACACTGCGAGCGGTCGCGCATGACGACCGCCTGAGTCTCGTCGAGCACCTGACGGAACTTCGCGTCAGGATCGTGATCTGCCTCGCGGCCTTCGTCGCCGCGACGGCGCTGTGCATGGTCTTCAACCAGGACGTCCTCGACGTGCTCAACAAGCCGTTGACGGAGACCGTGGACGCGGGCAACCGCGACCCGATCCAGCAGGGCGCGAGCTACGACCAGGACGTGGCGAAGACGATGCAGCTCAACGCGGCGCTGTACCGCGTCCTGCTCGCGCGCGAGGACGAGCCCCCGGTTCGCAAGGCCCTGCTCGACGCCGCGCGCGAGAACGAGCGCGTCGCCAAGCTCGCGCCGGAGATCAGCGCGCGCAAGCCCGTGACGCTGGGCGTCTCGGAGCCGTTCCTGCAGACGCTGAAGGTGAGCGCCTACGCCGGTCTGCTGATCTCGCTGCCGATCATCCTCTTCCAGATCTACGCCTTCGTGCTGCCGGCGTTCTCTCCCCGCGAGAAGCAGATCGCACTCCCAGCCATGTTGGTAGTGCCGTTCCTGTTCATCGGGGGAGTCGTGTTCGGCTACTTCACGGTCGTCCCGCGGGCGATCGAGTTCCTCCAGAACTTCAACACCGACGCGTTCGACGTGCTCATCCAGGCGCAGCCGTACTACCGGTTCGTCCTGATGCTCCTGATCGCGATGGGCCTGCTTTTCCAGATTCCCGTGGCGATCGTGGCCGTTACGCGCGTCGGCATCGTGACCACCGCGCAGCTCCGGCACAACCGTCGTTACGCGATTCTCGCGATCGCCGTGACGGCCATGCTGCTGCCCGGCCAGGACCCGATCACGATGGGAATGATGATGGCCCCCATGTACGTTTTGTTCGAGGCCTCTATTCTGTTCTCCTGGCTCCTTGACCGGCGCGCCGGGCGCGCCGCCCCTGATGACCTCGAGGATTTAGAGGACGCTGAGCCAGAGCACGTCACCATCGATCGGGACTAACTCGCACCAACGCCATGCTGTTCGATCTCAGAAGCGGCGCTCGCCGCCGCACCGTCAAATTCGTATATGGAGGGCTCGCGCTACTGATGTTCGCGGGCTTCGTGTTCTTCGGAATCGGATCGAGCGGTCTCTCCGGCAGCATCGGCAACCTGATCACGGACGACACCGGCAGCGGCAACGGCGCCGAAGAGGCCGTCGATCGCGCCTCCGCCCAGGTGCGCGCGGCTGACGCCAAGACCAAGGCTACGCCGACCAACGCCGCCGCGTGGGCCGAGCTCGCCATGGCCCGCTACCGCCTCGCCCAGCTCGGCGACAACATCGATCCCGCGGCCAGCTACACCGCCGAGGGCCGCCGCCAGCTCACCGCCGCCGGCGCCGCCTTCGACAAGTACGTCGCGCTCGACCCGCCGCAGCCCGACGAGCGCCTCGTCCGCAACATGACGCAGGCCTACCTCGCGATCGAGCAGCCCGCCAAGGCCGTCACGGCCCAGGAGATGCTCACCGAGATCGAGCCGACGGACAACACCTTCTCGAACCTGGCCATCCTGGCCTACCAGGCCGGCCAGACCCGCAAGGGCGACCTCGCCTCCGCCAAGGCCGTCGAGCTCACCGAAGGCGCGGACGAGAAGAAGGAGCTCAAAGAGCAGCTGGACCAGGCCAAGTCCCAGTCCGCGCTCCAGCAGATCCAGGAAGTCGCCCCGACTCCCACGCCGACCGTCGGCTAACCCAAGCTGCGCCGCTATTATTGGCGGCCGCGCCCTTGTAGCTCAATTGGCAGAGCAGCGGACTCTTAATCCGAAGGTTGAAGGTTCGATTCCTTCCGGGGGCATGTAACGAAACCGCGCTACGGCGCGGTTTCGGCGTTTAACGACGGTTCCACGCGCGGTGGGCCAGCGGATAGGCGATGCGCCGCATCCCGTTGATCACGCCGACCGGGGCCAGCCCCCCTCCTCCGCTGCCCGGCTGGAACAACATCGCGTCGTACTCCGGCGGGAGCTCGTCCTCGATCCATAGCTCGGCCACCGGGGTAAAGCGCCGGAACGGGCGCGCCACGGCCAGCGCGAAGCGCAGCTCGCCGGTCGCTGCCGCCGCGCGCAGGCGTGTGAGCTGGTCGCCGGCGGCCGGCCGCGGAGACTCCGGACTGGGCAGCGCGCCCACGATGAACGTCTCGCCGCCGGCCCGGAAGGGCGTCGCCGACGTGTACGGACGAGCCTGCGCGTCGCGCGTGGGCAGGACGATGTGGTGCAGGACGGGCCGATCCGTCGACGTGGTGAGCAGGAGGTCCTGGTGCTCACCCTCGCCGTACGCGTCGCACACGCGAAGCGCCAGGCCGAACAGGTCCGGCATCCGGTCTGGCAGCCCCAGGCCGCGCGAGAAGCGGACGACCGCGGCGTACTCCGCCGGCCGGCTCAGCAGCTCGGCCGCCTGCGGGGCCGCCGCGGCGCCGGGGACGACCAGCCGCGCCGAGAAGACGACGCCCGACGGGTGCAGCGCCTTGCCGCGGCGCAGTGCGGCGCCGGCCGCGAACAGCACGCCGAGCGCGGTGCCGCCGACACGGGCGATCGTGGTGCGGACCATCCGTTCGCACTACCCAGCTACAGCGGCAGGGGCAGCGCCACGCCGGCGATCACGGGCGCACAGATGACCGCGAGCATCCCAACGCGCGGCGCCGGGCGCACGTGGCGGTCAGTGGACACGCGCGAGATCCGGGCGCGAGTGGGTAGCGTCCCGGCATGAGCGGTGGGTTCCCCCATGTGCATCTCGGCCCGAACGCCGAGGCGGAGCCGGGCTCGGTTCCGCGGTCGTACCGCCTGACGGTGCTGCTCGAGCGAGTCACGGAGTGGGAGGCCGTCGCCATCGCCCGAGAAGTTGCCGACGTGCTGGCCGCCGCGGGGATCGCGATTCGCGGCGAGGATGAGACCGTGCGGTCGGTGATCGGCGTGCAGCCGCATCCGTGGCCGGTCGGCCCGGCGACCGCCGAGGAGCTGATCGGAGCTGAGCACATCCTCGTGCCCAAGTCGGTGCCGCAGACGCCGGATCTGTCGCAGGACTACAGCCCGAACTGACACAACAACGCGACCCTGCGCCATGTTTGGTGGGTGGACGGGCTCGTCGTCGAGGATCTGATCAAGCGCTACGGCAGCTTCACGGCGGTGGACGGGCTGTCGTTCGCGGTGCCGCGCGGCAGCGTGTGCGGCTTTCTCGGCCCGAACGGGGCGGGGAAGACGACGACGCTGCGCATCCTGTTCGGCCTCTCGCGGCCGACGAGCGGACGCGCCGAGGGCCACGGCCGGATCAGCGGCATCCTCGACCGCGACGGGTTCCATCCCGCCCGCAGCGTGTGGAACGAGCTGAGCCTCGCGGCCGCGCGCGCCGGCCGGCGCGACGCCGACATCGACGCCGCGCTCGCGGCGGCGAACCTGAGCCACGCGGCGGACAAGCGCGTGGGCGAGTGCTCGCACGGCACCCGGCGAAGGCTGAGCCTCGCCGCGGCGCTGATCGCGGCGCCGGATGTGCTGTTGCTCGACGAGCCTGCGAGCGGACTGGACCCCCACGCGCTACGGGCGCTGCGCGAGCGCCTCCAGCAGCACGCGAGCGAAGGCGGGACGGTGCTGCTCTCCAGCCACGTGCTGGAGGACGTCGCCGCGACGTGCGACCGGGTCGTGGTGGTCAATCGCGGCCGACGCGTGGCCGAAGGCGACCTGCAGGCCATGCTCGCGCAGCGCATCCGCCTCCGCTCACCCGAGCCGGAGAAGCTGCTCGGCGCGATGAACGGGTTCGAGGTCACGCGCGACGGCGCCGACACGCTGATCGTCGCGGGCGCGGACCCTGACGCCGTCGGCCGCGCGGTGCGCGACAGCGGCGCGGTCCTGCACGAGATGAGCACCCAGGGCGCGCTGGAAGCGCTCTACGTCGGCCTCACGGAGGCGTCATGACGGTCGAGTTCGCCGCGCTGCGCGCCGTCCCGGGCTTCCGGCGTGCCCTCGCCCTCGCGCTCGCGTTCAGCGGCTTCCTCGCGATCTCCTACCTCGGCCTGAAGGATCTGCAGACGACGACGCTCACCGACGCCCGCAGCGCGCTCTCGTCCGGCGCGATCTCCGGCCTGGTCGTGATCGTGTACGCCGCCGCGACCGCCGGCGGCGAGGTCGCGCGCGGCGGACTTGCGCTGGCCCTGATCGCGCGGCCGGACCGGCGCGCGGCGGTCACCGATCGCCTGGGCGCGTACGCCCTCGCCGGAGCGGGCCTGGCGCTCGGCGGGGCGCTGATGGCCGCCGTGCTCACCTACGCGCTGCTCGGCTTCGGCGGCGCGGACCTGCCGGGGGCCGGTGACCTCCTGGCCCGCGTGCTCGGCACGGTCGTGTACGGCGCGCTCATGGGCGCGGCCGGTGCCGCCCTTGGCCTCGCCGCGCGCTCGGCCGCCCCGCCGGTGGTCGCGATCCTCGCCGTGCTGCTGTTCCTCGAGCCGCTGTTCGCCGGGCTGAGCGACCCGATCGCGCGCTGGGGGCCGGGCGGCGCGGCGGGCGCACTCACCGCCAGCGCCACCGAGGATCTCCCGCCGGCCTGGGCGGGTGCGCTCGCCCTGGCGGCCTACGCGGCGCTCGCCGCGCTGGTGGCGCACGCCCTCACCGCGCGCCGCGACGTACCCTAAGCCGATGCTCGCGAGCGTCGACGGCGCCATCGGGCCCGCGGGCGAGGCGCGGGTGCCCGTCACCGACGACGGGCTCCTGCGCGGCGACGGCGCGTTCGACGCCCTGCGCCTCTACGGCGGGCGCCCGTTCGCGCTCGACGAGCACCTCACCCGCTTCGAGCGCAGCTGCGCCGGGATCCGG
This sequence comes from Solirubrobacter deserti, assembly GCF_003344625.1. Classification (GTDB taxonomy): domain Bacteria; phylum Actinomycetota; class Thermoleophilia; order Solirubrobacterales; family Solirubrobacteraceae; genus Solirubrobacter; species Solirubrobacter deserti. Next base: position 347,397 of record NZ_QPKJ02000003.1, read on the forward strand.
CTCGAGTGCGACCACGCGGCGTTGCGGCGGGAGATCGCCGCGCTGCTGGAGGCGGCCGGGCCGGTGGACGGCGTCCTGCGCTTCTACGCGACGCGCGGCGGGCGCCGGATCGTCCTCGTACTCCCGCTGCCGCAGCGGCCCGCAGTCGCCCGCCTCGCGACGATCCGCTACGCGCCCAACCGCGTCACGGACGGTCTCAAGACCTTCTCGTACGCCGCCAACATGCTCGCGTCCCGGCTGGCGCAGGAACAGGGCTACGACGACGCGCTGCTCGTCACGCCGCACGGGCGCGTGCTCGAGGGCACGACGTCCTCGTTCTTCTGGGTCCGGGACGGGGTGCTCCGCACGCCGCCGCTCGAGGACCGGATCTTCGGCTCGATCACGCGTGAGCGGCTGATCGCCGTCGCCGGCGCGATCGAGGAGCCGACGACCCTGGACACGCTGCACGGCGCCGAGGAGGCGTTCCTGGCCTCATCGGTCCGGGAGGTGCAGCCGGTCGCGGTCATCGACGAGCTCCGGCTCGCCGCGACGCCCGGGCCTGTCACCCTGCACGCGCACGCGCGGCTGCGAGAGGCGATCGAACGTGAGCTCTAGCTCGCGCGCGCGCGAGCGTTGCCGCCGCACTGATAGTCCACGTACCAGACCGCGTGCTTCGAGGCGCGCACGATGCCTCGGATCAAACCCATGACTACGTATTACCACTGATATGCAGCCCATTAACGTCGGCGTCGTAGGCCTCGGGTACTGGGGGCCGAACCTGGCGCGCAACTTCGCGGCCATCCCCACCTGCAACCTCGTGTGGTGCTGCGACGAGACGGACGCGAACCGTGAGCGCTGGCAGGCGAGCTTCCCAAGTGCCCGGTTCACGGACGACCTGCAGGACCTGCTCGACGACCCGGAGCTGGACGCGGTCGTGCTCGCCACGCCCGTCCCGACGCACGGGCCGCTCGCGGAGCGGGTCCTGCGCGCGGGCAAGCACTGCTACGTCGAGAAGCCGCTCGCCTACACCGTCGAGGACGCCGAGCGCGCCGTCGCCGCCGCGCGCGAGGCCGACCGGCTGCTGATGGTCGGACACCTGCTCGTCTACCACCCCGGCGTCGAGATGCTCAAGTCGATCGCGGACTCCGGCGAGCTCGGCGACATCCACTACATCTACTCCCAGCGCCTGAACCTGGGCCAGCTGAGGTCCGACGAGAACGCGCTGTGGTCGCTCGGCGCGCACGACGTGTCCGTCATCCTGCACCTCGCCGGCGCGGACCCGACGCTGATCGAGGCGCGCGGCGAGGCCTACACGCGGCCGGGCGTCGAGGACGTCGTGTTCGGCTTCCTGCGCTTCCCCTCCGGCATCGCCGCCCACCTGCACATGTCGTGGCTGGACCCGCACAAGACGCGCGCGTTCACGGTCGTCGGCTCCAAGCGGATGGCGACCTTCGACGACATGGAGCTCGAGCGCAAGGTCACCATCTACGACAAGGGCTTCGACGAGAAGGCCGAGTCCTACGGCGAGTACATCACGCGCTCGGGCGACATCCGCTCGCCGCGGATCCCGAACAAGGAGCCGCTGCGAATCGAGTGCGAGCACTTCATCGACTCGATCCGCAACGGGACCACGCCCCGCTCCGACGGCCAAGCGGGGCTGCGGGTCGTGCGGGTGCTCTCAGCCCTGCAGGACAGCCTCAGGCGGTGACGCCTTCGGCGCGCGCGGCCAGGCTCGCTCGCCCGGCCTCGGTCCAGATGATCTGGTCGCGGCCGGGCCCGACGCCGATCAGCGCGATCGGGACGCCGACGAAGTCGGCGATGAACTTCAGGTAGTCGCGCGCGTTCTGCGGCAGCTCCTCCTCGGAGCGCACGCCCGAGATGTCCTCGTCCCAGCCCGGCAGCTGCTCGTAGTCACCCGACGCGTGGTGCATGACGGTCTGGTGGTACGGATAGTTGTCGAACGTCGCCTCCTCGGCGCCGCGGTAACGCGTGCAGACGTTCAGCGCGCCAAGGCCGGTGAGGACGTCCAGCTTGGTGATCGCCAGGTGCGTGAGCGAGTTGATGCGCGACGCGTAGCGCAGCGCGACGAGGTCGATCCAGCCGACGCGGCGGGCGCGGCCGGTGGTGGTGCCGTACTCGCCGCCAGCCTCGCGCAGCGTCACGCCGAGCTCGTCGTCGAGCTCGGTCGGGAACGGGCCGGAGCCGACGCGCGTGGCGTACGCCTTGGCGATGCCCCAGATCTCGTCGATGTCCTTGGGGCCGACGCCGGTGCCCGTGCACGCGGACGCGGACACCGGGTTCGACGACGTCACGAACGGATACGTGCCGTGGTCGATGTCCAGCAGCGTGCCCTGCGCGCCCTCGAACAGGACGTTCTTGCCCGTGTCCAGCACGTCCCACGTGAGCTTGGCGGTGTCGGCCACGAACTGGGCGATCCGGTGGCCGTACGTGAGGTAGTCCTCGGTCATCGACTGCAGGTCGAGGTCCGGCGACTTCGCGTACGGGCGCAGCTGAAGGCGCTTGGGCTCCATCGCCGCGACGATCTTCTTCTTGAGGATCTTCTCGTCCAGCAGGTCCTGCACGCGGATGCCCAGGCGCGCGGCCTTGTCGGCATAGCACGGGCCGATGCCGCGCCGCGTGGTGCCGATCTGCAGCTTGCCGAGCTTCGTCTCACCGGCGTGGTCCAGGTACATGTGGTACGGCATGATCAGGTGCGCGTTGGCGCTGATCCGCAGCCCGGACAGGTCCACGCCCTTCGCGCGCAGCCCGTCGAGCTCGTCCGTGAGGACCTTCGGGTCGATCACGACGCCGTTGCCGATCGCGCACAGCTTGCCCGGGTACAGGATCCCGGACGGGATCAGGTGGAACTTCCAATGCACGTCGTCGCGCACGATGGTGTGGCCGGCGTTGTTGCCGCCCTGGAAGCGGATAACCATGTCCGCGTTCTCCGCGAGCAGGTCGATGACCTTGCCCTTGCCTTCGTCGCCCCACTGGGCGCCCACGATCACGATGCCGGCCATGTCGTGGGTTCAGTCTACGGTGCCCTCCCGTAGCGGGGGCGATCGTCGTCCCAGTGCGAGTCGTCGAAGGGGTCCGGAGTGCTGGAGGCGGCCACGGGTTCCGGAAGGTTGAACTGCTTCTCGAGCCGCCGGTCGGAGCCGAACATCGGGAACGGGTCGCCGCACATCTCGTACAGGCGCGAGACCGTGCGGTCCCCGATCTGCTCGCGCAGCTCGTCGTCGCCGCCGGACGCGCCCGTGCCGATCAGGTTCGTGGTGACGATGATCGACCGCTGCTCCTCGTAGCGCGTGTTGACCACCGTGTAGAGCTGCTCGAGCACCCACGACGAGGTCTGCTCGGCGCCGACGTCGTCGATGTGCAGCAGATCGACGCTGCACAGCATGTCCACGAGCTGGCTGAGGCTGTGCTGCGCGTCGTCACGGAACGTCTCGCGCAGCATCGCCAGCAGGCGCGGGAGGCTGTAGATGGCGACCGTGCGGTCGGCCTCCATCGCGTGCTTGGAGATCAGCATCGCGAGCGTCGTCTTGCCGGTGCCGGGCGGGCCGGTGAACCACATGCCGCGGCCCTCGTCGAGCTGGTCGCCGATTGAGCCGATGTAGCGGCGCACCTCCCGCACGACGTGCGGGTGCGCGCGCTCGAGCGACGGCAGCGGCTCACGGTCGAAGCCGACGCCGCGATAGGCCTTCGGGATCCGGCCCGCGATCGCCGCGGCGCGCTTGCGGGCGAGCCGCGAGGGCCGGCACGAGCACGGGTACGCCTTGCGCGCCTCTTCGTCGAACAGGAAGCCCGACCCGTCGCACTGGGTGCACTCCATCAGTACCGATCGTCCCCGGCGTAAGACATGAAGCGCGGGAAGTCGCGCTGGAACGTGAGCTCGACCGTGCCCAGGCCGCCGTTGCGGTGCTTGGCGATGATCAGGTCGGCGATGCCCTCGCGCTCGGACTCCTTGTCGTAGTAGTCCTCGCGGTAGATGAACATCACCAGGTCGGCGTCCTGCTCGATCGCGCCCGACTCACGCAGGTCCGACAGCATCGGGGTCGGCGGCTTGCGCTGCTCGACGCCGCGGTTGAGCTGGGACAGCGCGATCACCGGTACCTCGAGCTCGCGCGCGAGGGTCTTCAGGCCGCGGGAGATGATGCCGATCTGCTCGACGCGGTTCTCGGGGCCGCCGCCGCCGGCGGACATGAGCTGCAGGTAGTCGATGACGATCAGGCCGAGGCCGTCCGGGTTCTGCTGCAGGAGCCTTCTCGCCTTCGCGCGCACGTCCAGCACGGACAGGTCCGACGAGTCGTCGATGTAGAGCTTGGACTCCGACAGGCGCGCGGAGGCGGCCAGGATCTTGCCCCAACGCGCCTGCGGGACGCGGCCCTTGCGCAGATCGTCGCCCTTGATCGACGCCTGGGAGGCGATGAAGCGCTGCGCGAGCTCGCCCTCGGACATCTCAAGGCTGAACAGCGCGACGGCCTTGTTGGAGTTCAGCGCCGCGTTCTCGCAGAAGTTGGCCATCAGCGCCGACTTGCCCATCGAGGGCCGGGCGGCGAGGATGATCAGGTTGCCGGGCTGGAAGCCGCCCGTGATCGCGTCCAGGTCCTCGAAGCCGGAAGGCGTGCCGGTGACCGGCGTGCCCTCCAGCGAGAGCTTCTGGAGCTTGTCGAGCTCCTCGTCGAGCACCATGTCGATGCCCTTGAAGTCCTTGCGGCTGTCCTCGTGCGCGACTTCGAGGATGAGCCGCTCGGCCTGATCGACGAGATCACGCGGCAGCGCCTCGTGGCCGTGGACGCGCTCCTGGATCTCATAGGAGGCGTGCAGCAGGCGGCGCAGCATCGCGTTCTCGCGCACGATGCGCGCGTACTGGCGGACATTGCCGATCGCGGGCACCGAGCCCGCGAGCGCCTCGATCGCGGCCGCGCCGCCGACGCTCTCCAGGTCACCCGCCTGCTTGAGGTGCTCGACGATCGTGAGCGCGTCGATCGGCTCGCCCATCGTGTTGAGGTCGAGCATCGCCTGGTAGATCCGGGCGTGGCTGGAGCGGTAGAAGTCCTGCGGCGTGAGCCGCTCGTCGATGATCAGGCCCGGGAGCGTCGTGTCCGAGAGCAGCACGGCGCCGAGGACGGACTGCTCGGCCTCCAGGTTCTGCGGCGGGGCGACCGGCGCGGGGCCGCCGCCGTTGAAGCCGTTGCCGTTGTGCGTGGGCGCGCTCATGCGGACAACCAAACCTAGCCGCGCCCTCGGACGAACACACGTTCGTCCCCGCAAGCTGCAAGGATTTCCGTCCGTGGCCGCCATCGATCCCGTCGTCGCGCCGAGCCCGGCGGGGTTGCTCCTCGAACGGGAGCGCCACGTGGAAGCGTTCACGGGTGCGCTCGAGGAGGTCGCGGGCGGAGCGGGGACGACGGTGCTGATCGTGGGCGAGGCGGGCGTCGGCAAGTCGATGCTGCTGCGTGAGCTCACGGGCCGCGCCGGAGGGCGGGCCACGGTGCTTCGCGCGCGGGGGGACGAGCTCGAGCAGGAGTTCCCATACGGCGTCGCGCGCCAGCTCCTGGAGCCGCTTCTGCGCACCCTGCAGGATGTCTGGGACGGGCCGGCCGAGCTGGCCCGATCGGTATTCACGCCCGGCGCCGAGGGGCCCTCCGACGACCCCTCCTTCGCTCGCCAGCAGGGCCTGTACTGGCTCGTGGTCAACCTCGCGGAGCGGCTCGGACCCCTCGTCCTCGCCGTCGACGATGCCCATCGCGCCGACGAGCCCAGTCTGCGCTTCATGCGTTTCCTCGGCCACCGGCTCGACGGCCTGCCGGTGGCGCAGGTGCTGGCGAGCCGGCCGCTCGCGGAGATCGAGCACCGGCCCGCCCTGGCGGACATGCTCGAGGACCCGCTCGTGCAGACGCTCGCCGTCGATCGGCTGTCGCGTGAGGCCACTGCCGCCTTCCTGGAGCGGGCATGGCCGGAAGGCGCCACGCTCGCCGCGGTCTGCCACGAGCTGACCGGAGGCAACCCACTGATGCTGCGCGCGCTCGTCACGGAGGCGCGGGGCACCGTCGACACCGCCGCCGGGCTGCGGGCGCTGGGCGTGCGGCCGATCGGCCAGCGCGTACGGCGCGCCCTGGCCGGCGCGCCCGCCGGAGCGCTGGAGCTCGCGCAGGCGGTCGCGGTGCTCGGCGACGACACGCCGGCCGTGGAGGCGGTCGCGTTCGCGGGCGCCGACCCGATCGACATCCTGCTCCGCGCCGGCATCCTCGAGGAAGGGCCGCGAGGGCTGCGGTTCGTGCACCCGCTCGTGCGCACGTCGGTCTACCGGCTGCTCTCGCCCGTCGAGCGCGCCGCCGCGCACCTGCGCGCCGCGCGGACGCTTCACGCGCGCGGCGTGAGCGGCGAGCTGGTCGCGGCGCACCTGCTGCACACCGGCCCGGTGGGGGAGCCATGGGCGGCGCGGGTGCTCGACGAGGCGGCGGAGCGGGCCCTCGCGTCCGGCGCGCCCGAGTCGGCTGCGCAGCTGATCGCCCGGGCGCTCGAGGAGCCCGACGCCGGCGTCGCCGAACGCGCACGGCGCTTGGCCCGGCTCGGCGACGCGCAGTCCTCCGCCGGCGTGTCCGACGCCCTCGGCTCGTACGAGCGGGCGCTCGCGCTCACGCCCGGGGCGGTCGCGATCACGTTGCAGTACTCCGGTGCGCTGGCGATGGCCGGCCGGACGGTCGACGCCTTCGCGGTGCTGGACGGGGCGCAGCTGCCCGACGATCCGACCATCCGCGCCGCGTTGCACGCCGCGGCGCTGTTCACGGACTCGTCGGCGGCGCGCGAGCACCGCGACGCGGTGGCCGCGCGCACGCCCGACGGGCCGTTGCTCGCGGCCACGACCGCGTACGAGCTGGCCATGCGCAACGCGCCGGTGGACCGGGTCGCGGCGCTGGCCGTGCCCGTGTTCGGCGGCGGCGCCCTGCCGCTCGAGCTCTCGACGACGATGGCGTACGGCTACGCAGTCTGGGCGCTGATCCTGAGTGAGCGCTTCGACGTCGCGCGCGCGGAGCTCGATCGCGCGGTCGAGCTCGGCCGGCGTACGGGGACGCTCGTCGTACACGCGCTGGCGCTGCTGCTGCGAGCGGGAACGAACCTGCGCGCCGGCGCGCTACAGGCGGCCGAGGCGGACGCGCAGCAGTCCCTCGCGCTCTCGGAGCACCCGTCGTGGCGGTTCGGCAACGCGGCGGCGATGCAGATCCTGCTCGCGCAAGGGCGGGTGCAGGAGGCCGCGGCCGCGGCGGCGCGGATCGACGCGCATACGGTCCAGGGCGTCTCGGTCGTCCTTCTGGCCGAGCAGGCCCGTGCCCGGGTGCTGCTCGCGCAGCGTCAGCCGGAGGCGGCGCTCGCGGCGGCGGAGGCGCTCGGCCGGCACGCGGCGCTGGCGCTGTTCGACAACCCGGTCTTCCTGCCGTGGCGCGAGACGGCCGCGCTGGCCGCGGCCGCCGCCGGACGGCCCGAGCGTGCCGCGGCCCTCGCCGCCGAGCAGGTGGCGCTCGCGGGGGCCTACGGCGTGGCGGCCGAGGCGCGGTTGGTCGAAGCGCTCGTCGCGCGCGACGCCGAGCGCATCGAAGCCGCGGCCGCGGTGGACCGCCCGCTGGTGCGGGCGCGGGGGCTGTTGGCGCTCGGGCGGATGCGGCGCGTCGCCGGCAGCCTCACGGCAGCGCGGGAGCCGTTGCGGGAGGCGATGGAGCTGGCCTCGGCGTGCGGGGCGGTCGGGCTGGTCGACGAGGCGCTGGACGAGCTCGCGGCGGCGGGCGCGCGCCCGCGACGCCGGGCGGGAAGCGGGGCGCTGGCGCTCACGGCCGCCGAGGCGCGCGTGGCGCGGCTCGCGGCGGACGGGGCCAGCAACCGGGAGATCGCTCAGGAGCTGTTCGTCACGCTCAAGACGGTCGAGATGCACCTGAGCTCCGCGTACCGCAAGCTCGACATCTCGAGCCGCGCTCAGCTGGCCTCCAGGCTCGACTGAAGCGCGCTGCGGGCGCGGAACAGCAGCTGCCCGGTCGCGTTCGGCGTCAGCCCGAGCGCCGCGCCGACCGCCTCGTGCGGCTGGTCCGCGTAGGTGGAGAGGAACACCGCTCGCCGCTGACGCTCCGGCAGCGCGCTGAGCGCCCGCCGGACGTCGGCGCGGCACACGACCGCCGTCGAGTGATCCTCCTGCGGCCGGTCCGGCCCGGTCGCGAGCGGCGCCCGGTGGCGCAGCGCGTTGCGCCGCGCCACCGTGGTCGCGTACGCCCCGAAGCCGGGGTCGTCGAGATCGAGTCGCGCGAGCGTGGCCAGGAGCGCGTCCTGGGCGGCATCCTGCGCCGCGTGCGGGCAGCGCGTGATCGACTGCGCGCGGCGCCGGAGCGGCTCGAAGTGCTGCTTATAGAGCGCGGTGACGATCTCGGGGTCGCCCATCAGGCCACCATCACCGAGGCCGGGTCGGCGGGGTCGACGCGCACCGGGACGGTCGCTCCGGGCTGGAAGCCGCCGACCGCGAGGCGCGAGATCACCTGCTGATGCGTGACGGCGTACGGCGCGCGGCCGTCGAGCGTGACCTCGAGGCCGAGCTCGACGAGCGGGTTGTCGTTGATCGACGTGCCCGTGTCGCGCAGCGTCGTGATCGTGGCGTGGCCTGGAAGGCCGTGCAGCGCGAGGTGCTGGGCGCGCTGCGCCTGCTCGGCGGCGCTGGAGGCCGTCGCGAGGCCGTCGCGCAGCGTCGCGCGCAGGCCCTGGCGGGGGGTCGAGTCGGCGAGCTGCTTGAACGCGCGCATGTCCTTGAGGAAGCCCATATGGTCCTTTCGGGGTGGAGGGTCTCCATCGTCCGCGCCGCCGGCGCGTCGCGCCACAGAGCCCCACCCGGGGGTTTCCCCTGCCTTTTAGGCCGGGCCAGGTCCAGGGTGGGGCGCGCGTAATGCCGTGGGCCGCTCGCGCCTTTCCTCCCCGACCTCCCCAAGTCGAAAGGAACTCCCCGACATGCGTACTTCAATCAAGGTGGCCGCGGCCACGCTGCTGCTCGCCGGCGCGGCCGCCGGCGTCGGCCAGGCCGCGATCTCCAATGACGGCGTCGTCACGATGTGCGTCAACAACGTCTCCGGCGCCGTGCGCGCCGTGGACCCGACCGGCGTGGCGCGCCCGTGCGCGAACACCGAGACGGTGCTGCCGATGAACCAGAAGGGCCCCGCCGGTCCGGCTGGGCCGCAGGGCCCGGCGGGTCCCGCGGGCGTGGCGTCGAAGCCGCACATGATCTCGCGCTGGGTGGCGTCCAACCTGGGCGTCGGGACGAGCTTCGGCGCGATCTCGAAGGTCGAGCTGGCCAAGGGCGCCTACCACATCACCGCCAAGGGCACCGCGTGGCTGCCGGAGCAGCCGTACGGGCGCGCGTGGGCGGCGGTCTCCTGCCAGCTGCGCATCCGCCATCACGACGGCGTCTGGGACACGCTGGACGCCACGACGGTCGAGGTCAGCGATGAGGGTCCCGAGTACGGGACGTTCTCGATGCAGGGCCTCACGCGGGTCGTGACCGCCGATCCGGAGAGCATCCGCTTCGAATGCAAGGACGACGGCGGCCCGCAGGGTCAGTACGTGCTCCTGCGCAACCTGAACCTGCACGTGATGCCGATCGGCGACTACACGCAGACCCAGGAGATCTTCTAGGAGACGACGAAGCGCCGGCCTTTCGGGCCGGCGCTTGAAACCTTCGCGGAAGTTCGAGCCCGTTCGGGCGCGAGTTCCGTCTACTGCTGCTCGACCACCATGGTCTTGACGGTCGCGGTCACGCCGTCCTCGACCTCGACCTCGATCATGCGCGTCCCGACGGTGCGGATCGGCTCCTCGAGGTGGACGTTGCGGCGGTCGATCGTGATGCCGCGGGCCTCCTGGATGGCGTCCGCGATGTCCTGCGTCGTGACCGAGCCGAACAGGCGGCCGTCGTCGCCCGCCTGGTGCGGGATCGTCAGCACGGTCTTGCTGAGCAGGGCCGCCGTCTCCTGGGCGGAGGCCAGCGCCGTGGCGGCGGCCTTCTCGGCGGTCTCGCGGCGCTTCTCGGCCGCGGCGATCGCGCCCTTGGTCGCCGGCTGGGCCAGCTTGCGCGGGATCAGGTAGTTGCGCAGGTAGCCCTTGGAGACGTCGACGACCGTGCCGCGCTCGCCGAGCGTCTCGTGGTCCTGCAGAAGAATGGCCTGAGGCATCGGTGTGGTGCCTCGCTACCTAGCGGTCGCGCCCACGGCCGCCACGGCCGCGGCTCTCGCCCTCGTCCGGCCCGGAGCCCTCGCCGACGTACGGCAGCAGCGCCAGCTCGCGGGCGCGCTTGACCGCGCGGGCGATCTGGTTCTGGTGCCGGCGGCAGGCGCCCGTGATGCGGCGCGAGCGGATCTTGCCGCGGTCGCTCACGAACTTCTTGAGCGCGTTGATGTCCTTGTAGTCGACGAACTCGACCTTGTCGCGGCAGTACTGGCAGGACTTCCGGCGTCCGCCGCCCCCACCGGCCTTGCGATCACGCCGGCGCGTCGGCCGGCTGCGCTGCTTCGCCACTGTTACAAAACCTCTCTAGCTGCTGTCTCGCTTGTTTGCGCGCCTCGCGCGCGCGAGGCCAGACGCCGTGCGGGCGCCGGTCCGCACAGGGTAGCGAACCGGGTGAATTGCTTTCCGTCCGCTACGACGTGTAACGACTCTGCAAAGAAAGTGCGGATTAAGCGGCTACAGGAGCCGGTACCTCCGACCCCGGACGTAGACTCGCCCTCCAAGACTACGAAAGTCGAAAGGAGCGCCAGCCCACCATGGCGGCAACCAATATCAATCGCGTCGTCCTCACGGGGAACCTGACGCGCGACCCGGAGCTCCGGTCGCTGCCGTCGGGCATGTCGGTGTGCAGTCTGCGGATCGCCTCGAACTCCCGCCGCAAGGAGAACGGCGAGTGGGTCGACAAGCCCAACTACTTCAGCGTCACCGTCTGGGGCGCCCAGGGGGAGAACTGCCAGCGGTTCCTCTCCAAGGGCCGGCCGGTCTGCATCGACGGCCGCCTCGAGTGGCGTGAGTGGCAGGACCAGAGCGGCAACAAGCGTGAGGCGATCGAGATCGTCGCCGACGCCGTGCAGTTCCTCGGCGGCCGCGAGGAAGGCATGGGCGGCGGTGGCGGCTCGTACGCCGGCGGCGCCGGTGCCGGCAACGGCAACGGGTTCACCCCCCACTCGGACGTCCCGGCCGACGTGTCGGACTTCGGGCCCGCGCCCGTCGGCGGCGGGCGTCCGCCCGCGCCGGCGGACGACGACATCCCGTTCTAGGCCGCGTCGCTTCGTCATTGAGATCAGCTCGGGCCGTCCTTTGGGGCGGCCCGCGTTCGTTAAACGGCGAGCACACCCACTGGCCGCGCGTCAAGCAACTCGTGCCCAGGCGTGCGCGGAGTACGGCGCGGTGGTCACGAGTGGCTTGACCCGCGGCGGCGGGTGCGCAACGTCCCAGTGAGCCGGACTGCGCGAACGCTCGCGCGTTCGCCGCGGGGTTGGCGAGGGGCAATCGGTCACTTGACCACCTATGCGGTGGTCAACTGACCGATCACCTCAGAAACAACAAGGGCCGCCTCGCGGCGGCCCTTCTCAAGCGCTCTAAGCCTCGGCGGGCTCGGCTTCCGGAGCAGTCGCCTCCGGGGCCGGCTGGGCCGAGGGGCGGAGATCCGGCGGGTCGGGCGTGCCCGGCCGCAGCTTGATGATCCGGTGGCGCAGGACGCCGTCCGTGATCTTGAGGTTGTGGTCGAGCTGCTCGAGCAGCTCGTTCGCGCCCCTGAACTGAATCAGGTGGTAGTCAGCCTCAGCCTTCTTGCGCACCTCGTAGGCAGCCTGGCGAGTACCCCAGTCATGCCGTCCGATGAACTCGCCGGTGCGGTCGATGAGGTCTGCGACGTCCGCCACGATCTGCTCGCGACGCTCGGCCTCGACGGCCGGGTCCAGCAGGAGCGTGAGGTCGTAGATGTGCTTTCCGCTCGCCATTGCGGTGGCAGAGAGTAGCAACGTGGGGCGAACGCGCCCGACCCAAACCCTACGGGAGGTATGGGACGGAACCTGCTGCGCCGGATCCGCTGGGGCAACGTCGCGCTCGCGGCTGGGGCGTTCGCGACGCTGACGCTCGGCGTCGCGTGGGCCCTGACGACCTCGACGGCACCGCCGCTGCCCGCCGCCGCCGCGCGGCCGCTGGTCGCCGACGAGCCGATCCCGACGCTGGCGCCGCGCGCGACGGTGGGGGACGAGGAGAAGACGCGCGACGAGGGCGGCGACGGGTCCGCGGCGGCCGCGGCACGCAACGGGGAGGACCAGGACGCGGAGAAGCGCCGCGGTGGGGAGACGCGGGCGCCCGGGGCCCGGGGCGGCGCGAGGAAGCGTGCGCCCGCGGGCGAGGAGCGCGGCGGCGGCGAGGAGAAGCGCGGCGGCGGCGAGAGGCGCGGCGGCGGGGAGCGCGGCGGCGGCGAGGAACGCGGCCGCGGCGGAGAACGCGGCGGCGGCGGAGAACGCGGCGGCGGCGAGGAACGCGGCGGCGGCGAGGAACGCGGCGGCGGCGAGGAACGCGGCGGCGGCGAGGAACGCGGCGGCGGGCCCGTGGCGACGCCCGCGCCGACCGTGGCGCCGGCTCCGCGCGTCGTCGCGCCCGCGCCCCGCCGGCCTCGGCCGACCGAGACGCGGCGGCCGAGTGGGGAGTTCGGGTTCGAGGGGTCCGGCTAGCTCGTCGGGGTGCGGGCGCCGGAGTTCTTGGCGCGGATGTCCGCGATCTGCTCGTCGATCCAGTCGCCCGGGTCGCGGGAGGTGACGATCTCCTTGAGGCCCTTGGCGCGGCGTTCGCGCTCTTCAGGCTTCATGACCAGCGCGGCGTGGATGGCGTCGGCGAGCTCCTGGACGTCGAACGGGTTCACCGAGATGGCGAACTCGCCGAGCTCCTCGTGGGCGCCGGTGTTCTCGCTCAGGATCGAGACGCCGTGGCGCTCGTTCACCAAGGGCCCTTCCTTGGCCACGAGGTTCATGCCGTCGAACATCGCGTTGACCATCATCACGTCGTAGTGCTTGTAGGAGGCGACGGCCTCGTCGAGGTCGTCGCGCAGCTTGAGGTCGATCGGCATCCAGTCGGGCGTGCCGTGGCGGTGGTTGACGACCGCCACCAGGGCCTCGATCTTCTCCAGGTACTCGGCGTACTCGGGCACGTCGGTCCGCGAGGGCATCAGCTGGGCGGTGAAGGTGATCTTCTCGGCGAACTCGGGGTGTTGCTCGAGGAAGATGTCGAAGGCGGTGAAGCCGCGCAGGACGTTCTTGGACAGGTCCGCGCGGTCCACGCGCAGGATCGAGTGCTCGCGCCGGCGGGCCAGGACCTTCTCCTCGAACTCGCGCACGCGCGGGCGCCGGCCGACGTTCTGCGTGGCGTCGTAGTCGATCGGGAGCGGGTAGGAGCGCACCCACACCGGGCGATCGCCGCAGAAGACCACGCCGTCGTCGAAGGACACCTCGAGGTCCATCAGGTCGCGGCAGCACTGCAGGAAGTTGCGCTGGTAGGACTTGGTGTGGAAGCCGATGATGTCGTTGGCCAGCAGCCCGTTGTAGATCTCCTCGCGGATGCGGCTGGGCAGCACGCGCCAGGCGTCCGGCTGGGTCCACGGGATGTGCACGAAGTGGTGCAGGAACACGTCCGGCCGGGCCTCGCGGACCATCCCGGGCAGGGTGTAGAAGTGGTAGTCGTGGACCATCACGACGGGCTCTTCCTGCCCCCCGATCTCGTCGATGACGGCGGTCGCCAGGTCGCGGTTGACCGCCTGATAGCCGAGGTCGAAGGCGTCGACCTCGTGGCGGCGGATGTCCGGCGCGTTGCTCTGGTCCCAGAGGTAGTGCTGGATGAACCAGAGCATCGGGTTGGCGATGATGTTGTAGAAGCGGTCGTAGGCCTCGCCGTCGCTCTCGATGAACTTCACGCGGAAGGAGCCGCCCTCGGGCGCCTCGACCTCGAACGGCTTACCGCCGTGCTCGCGCGCGACTTCGACGTCCTGCTCGGTCATCGCGGACGCGATCCAGATCGCATCGCGGTGGGACGCCAACCCCGTCAACGCGGTGACGAGGCCGCCCGTGCCGCGCTTGACCGAGCCGTCCTCCTGGTAGGTGACCGGTCCGCGGTTCGAAACCAGGACCAGTGGCCGCTGCTCGCTCATCTGGCCTGAAGATATCCACCGAGCGCGAACGGCAACCGTTCGTACACCGGACGCTTACGTCGGGAGCACGAGCGCGAACGTCGTCTTGCCCGGATTGGAGCGCACCATCAGCTCCCCCTGCATGCGCTCGGCGAGCTCGCGCGCGATCGCCAGCCCCAGGCCGGCGCCCTGCGCCTGCTCGTTGGAGGTGAAGAACGGCTCAAAGATGTGCGGCATGTTCTCGCCGTTGATGCCGGGGCCGGCGTCGGCGACCTCCAGCCGGACGTGCCCGTTGGACCGCTCCGCCGACACGCGCACGCCCGTTCCCGGCGGCGTGTGGCGCAATGCGTTGTCGAGCAGGATGCGCAGTACCTGGGCGACGCGCTCGGGGTCGCACTCGAGCTCGATCGGCTCGCGGTGCAGGTCGAGCTCGACGTCGGACTCGTGCCGTGCCGCGGCCGGCGTGAACTCGGCGGCCACCTCGCGCGCGAGCTGGCCGACGTCCGTCGGTTCGGGCCGGAGCTCCAGCGCGCCCGCCTCCAGCCGCGACAGATCCAGCAGCTCGACCGCCAGGTTGCGCATCCGGTCGACCTGCCCGCGGATCTGCTCCAGGAACGCGCGCCGCGTCTCCTCGTCGAGGTCCTCGTCGGCGAGCAGCTCGAGGAACCCGCCCAAACTGAAGATCGGCGTGCGCAGCTCGTGCGAGGCCGACGCGATGAACTGCTTGCGCGCCCGGTCCAGCCGCGCGAGCTGGTCCTGCATGTCGTTGAACGCGGCCGCGAGCCGGCCCAGCTCGTCGTCGGAGTCGGCCTTGATCGGCTGCGAGAAGTCCCCGGACGCGACCTTGCGCGCCGCGCGTTCGAGCCGCTTGACGCGCGCGGCCAGGGCGCGCGCCACCAGGTAGCCGGCCAGGATCGCGATGACCAGCGCGATGCCGCCCGCGAGCAGCACCTGGCGCCGGATCAGCGAGACGTTGTCGGTCACCTCGTCGAGCGAGCTGACGAAGACCGCGTAGTACGGGCCCTCCTCGGACCCCTCGAGCTCCTCGTCGACGATCGGGGTCGCGGCGAGCGCGAAGCGGCCGGTCGGCGCGGTGATCGTGCGCGACGACAGGCGGCCCGTGCGGACCGTCTCGTCGGTCACGCCCTGCACGTCGGCGCTCGCCGCGCCGCCGTCCGGCGTGGTGTCGTAGTAGGCGAACAGGCCGTCCTCGCCGCGTGCCATCACGATGATCTCGGTGCCGATGCGCTCCGCGAGCTGCCGGATGGGACGCGTCTTCTCGGCCTTGATCTTGACCTCGTCGGGTGTCTCGCCGTCGTCGAGGAACGGGGTCTCGCGCGGCGGCCGCAAGGACCGGCCGATGCTGGCCGCGTACTGCGTCGCGGTGCCACGCGTCTGCTCGACGCGCTGCGACGTCAGCGACGCCTCCAGCCGCGGCGTCACCGACAGGTAGATGGTGCCGATCGCGCCGATGATGATCAGCGCGAAGATGAGGGCCAGCCGGTTGCGCAGCGAACGCAGGCCGGGCACGCGCTACCCCTCTTCGTCGCGGAAGCGGTATCCGACGCCGCGTACCGTGAACAGGTACTCCGGCTCCTTCGGATCCGCCTCGATCTTCTCCCGCAGATGGCGGATGTGCACGTCGATGGTGCGCGGGTCCCGGTAGGCCGAGTCACCCCACACGCGCGCGAGCAGCATGTCGCGCGTGAACACGCGGCCGGGCGAGCGGGCCAGCGCCGCGAGGATCTCGAACTCGACGTAGGTCGTCGAGATCGTGTCCCCGTTGCGCGAGACGGTGCGCTTGCCCGGGTCGATCTTCAGGCCCCGCACCTCGATCGGCCGCTCGTCGTCGGAGTCTTGGCGCGCCATCCCCGAGCGCCGCAGCGCGGCCTTCACGCGCGAGCGGAACTCGCGCATCGAGAACGGCTTGGTGATGTAGTCGTCGGCGCCCAGTTCGAGCCCGAGGACCTTGTCGATCTCCTCGGATTTGGCCGTGAGCATGATGATCGGCACGGTCTCGCCCTTGGCGCGCAGACGCCGGCAGACCTCGAGCCCATCCATGCGCGGCAACATCACGTCCAACACGACCAGGTCGAAGATCTGCTCGTCGAACCGTTCAAGCGCCTCGGGTCCATCCGCGGCCTGAACCACCTCGTAGCCGTCCCGTTGCAGGGGGAACGAAAGCAGCGTCTGAATGGGCTGCTCGTCGTCAACCAACAAGATCCTCGGGGCCCGATCGGTCATGTTCAAGCAACAGACAGCTTAGTTGCGGACTTACGCAAGGCATTAACGTGGTTCGCGTGCTGGACGCCCGCGTCTACCGGACCGCGTTCCTTCCCGCGCTGCTCGCGCTGTTCCTGGCCGCCTTCGCGCTGCAGGACCGCCCGACGCCGGGACGCTCCGCGCAGCCCGCCGACGCATTCAGCACCGAGCGCGCATTCGGGACCGCGCGCGACCAGGAGCCGGGCACGCTGCAGGGCCTCGCGGCGGAGTTCCCGGACCGTGCGCCCGGCTCGGCCGGCGACGCCGCACTCGCCGAGTACGTGGCGCAGGACCTCGCGGAGCCGTGGGCGCCGGGCCAGCGGCCCGCGTTCACGGTCCGCCGCACCACGACCGCGAACGGCCTGCAGACCGTGATCGCGACGCGTCCGGGCCCGTCCAGCCGCCGGATCGTCGTGGTCGCCGACCGCGACTCGCTCGGCCGCGCCGAGCTCTCCTCCACGGCGGTGCTGCTCGAGCTGGCGCGCGTGTTCAAGTCGCGCGAGCTGCGCAAGACGCTCGTGATCGTCTCGACCACGGGCGGGCGAAGCGGGTTCGAGGGCGCACGCGAGTGGGCGCGCGGGGAGGATCCCGACACGATCGACGGCGTGATCGTGCTCGGCGACGTGGCGAGCAACCAGCTCGACAAGCCGTGGGCGGTCGGCTGGACGGGCACGTCGCGCTCGGTCCCGCTCGGCCTCGAGCGCACGGTGCAAGCCGCGTTGCGGCGGGAGACGCGGGCCGACCCGGGCGGCGCGCACGCCACCGGCCAGTGGATCCGGCGCGCGCTGCCGGTGACGTTCTCGGCGCAGGGCCCGATCGCCGAGCAGGGCCTGCCCGCCGTGCTGATCTCCGCCTCGGGTGAGCTCGGGCCCGAGCCCGACGCGACCGTCTACCGCAAGCGCCTGCGCGCGTTCGGGCGCTCCGCGGTGGTCGCCGTCGACGCGCTGGACGCCGTCGGCCGCCGCGACGCGCCCGCCTTCGAGGGCGCGCCGAGCGGCATCGTCACGCTGCGCAACGTGATGGCTGACTGGAGCGTGCGGCTGCTCGTCGGCGCGCTGCTGCTGCCGGTCCTGCTGGCCGCGCTCGACGCGTACTTCCGCGCGCGCCGGCGCCACGTGCCGATCGTGCCCTGGCTCGGCTGGCTGTTGGTCGCGGCTGTCCCGCTTCCGGTGGCGTGGCTGTGGCTGCGCGCGCTGTCGGCGACGGGCCTGCTGGACGCGCCCGCGGGGCTCGTCGACCCGGCGCGCTGGCCGGCCGGCACCAGCGGGATCGCGGCCGTGGTCAGCGCGGTCGTCGTCGCGGGCCTGGTGTGGTTCGGCGCGCGGGCGCTCGCGCGCGTCATCGGGTCGCGGCCGAGCGCCGAGGAGGTGACCAATGGCCGCCGCGGACCCGGCGCGCCCGGCGTGGAAGGCCTCGCGGTCGCCACCGGCGTCTGGCTGTGCGCGCTGGTGGCCCTCGTCTGGCTGCGCAATCCCTACGCCGCGGGCCTGCTCGTGCCCGCCGCGCACCTGTGGCTGTTCGCCGCCTCCGGCTGGCGCGGCTGGAAGGCGGTGACGGCACTCGGCCTCGGACTGCTCGTCCCGGTCCTGGCGGTCGTGCACTTGAGCTTCGCGCTGGAGCTGAACCCGCTCGAGCTCGGCTGGACGATGGCGCTCGCGGCCATGACCGGCGCGGGAGCGGGCTCCATGCTGCTGTTCGCGGGCCTGCTGGCGTCGTGCGCCGGCGTCGTGCGCGTGCTGCTCGCGCGCCGCCGGCTCGGCCCGGCCGACGGCAAGGGCGGAAAGCAGTTCGCCACCCGCGGCCCGCTCACCTACGCCGGTCCGGGCTCCCTCGGCGGCACGGAGTCGGCGCTGCGGCGATGAGCGCGCCCGCCACCAAACGCTCGAAGGTGCGCGCGGCGCTGCGCGGGCTCTCCACCGCGCTGATCGTCTCGGGGACGCTGCTGCTGATCGACGCGGTCCTCACGCTCGTGTGGGAGGAACCGGTGTCCTCGCTGTACGCCGACTTCCAGCAGAGCGAGCTGTCCGGCGAGCTCGACCGGCTGGAGAAGCTGCCGCTGCCGCCGGTGGAGCGGCGGGCGCTGGTCAAGCTCCCGGACCCGAAGCGCAAGCTCGCGTTCGCGGCGCGCTCGCTGAACCGCCGCACGGACGACGGCGACCCGGTCGGGAGGCTGCGCATCGACCGCATCGGGCTCTCGACCGTGTTCATCGAGGGCACCGACGCGGAGGAGCTGCGCCGCGGCCCCGGGCACTACCCCGCGACGGTGCTCCCCGGCCAGCGCGGCACGGTCGGCATCGCCGGCCACCGGACCACCTACGGCGCGCCGTTCCGCAAGATCGACAAGGTGCGCCGCAACGACGACATCGTCGTCACGATGCCCTACGGGCGTTTCACCTACCGGGTCGAGCAGACCCGCATCGTCAAGCCGACCGACGTCTGGGTGGTGGACCGCCGTTCGTTCGATCGGCTGGTCCTGACGGCCTGTCATCCGTTGTACTCCGCAGCCGAGCGAATCGTCGTGTTCGCGCGGCTCGTGCGCTCGCAGCCGCGGGGTGCGGCGGCGTGAGCTGGGGCGATGACCCCATCGACCTTTGTCCGACCAAGGACGAAGAAGCTCACATGACGGTGCTGGATACCCGATACGGGTCACGAGTCAGGGTGACGGGCCCGGCTCGTGATGGGAGTCGCCGGTTCGACCGATCGGCCCCCATCGCTCCCTCCAAGGACGGTGCGGTGACCAAAGTGCAGCAGCTACGAGAGCGCATCCAGTGCGGGACCTACGCGGTCGACAGCGAAGCTGTCGCGGCGGCGATCCTCAAGCGCCTCCTCGGCAACGAGGAGGAGGCCAAGTGATGCACTGGCGCAACTGAGTTCGGCAGGGGCCGATCTTCGTTTTCAGTGTTCGAAGCCCCGCCAGGCCTGTGCGCCTGGTGGGGCTTCGGTCCATTCGACCCCTTCGCCGGCGACCACCTCGCCGATCCAGGTGAGCCCCGGCAGCGTGTCCGGGCCGCACACGAGCAGCTCGTAGTCCTCACCGCCGGTCGCGGCGAGCTCCACCGAGTCGACGCCCGGCGCCAGCGGCAGCCGGCTCGCGTCGAGCAGGAGGCCGACGCGGCTCGCCTCCGCGATCCGGTGCGCGTCCGACGCCAGCCCGTCGGACAGGTCCATCATCGCCGTGGCCTGTCCAGCGAGCGCCCGGCCCTCCTCCAGCCGCGGCCGCGGCCGCAGGTAGCGCTCGACCAGCGGGCCCGACCCGCCGCGCTCGAGCAGCGCCAGGCCCGCCGCGGACGCGCCGAGCGTCCCGGTCACGCCCACGCGATCGCCCGGTCGCGCGCCGTCGCGGCCCACGAACGCGTCCGGCGCGTCCGCCCAGCCCATCACCGTCACGGCGACGGTGAGCGCCGGCCCGCGCGCGAGGTCGCCGCCCGCGATCGTCACGCCGCACGACGCCGCCAGCGCCTCGGCGCCGCGATGCAGCGCGAGCACGTCGTCATCGCCCATTGACGGCGGGAGCACGACGGACAGGTACGCCTCGCCCGCCTCGCCGCCCATCGCGGCGATGTCCGAGAGCGCACCCGCGAGTGCGCGCCACCCCACGTCCTCCGGGGTCGCCTGGCCGAGCCGGAAGTGTGTTCCGTCGACCATCACGTCGGTCGAGACGGCGCACGCCCCGCCCGCGCGCACGACCGCGCAGTCGTCGCCGATCCAGCGCACGACCCGCTCCGAGCGGACGCTCAGCGCCCCCCGGATCGCCCGGATGAGGGCGAGCTCACCGATGGCGGTAGACGATCCGCGCGCGGTTGAGGTCGTACGGCGAGACCTCTACGCGCACACGATCGCCGGGCAGGATGCGGATGCGAAACCGCCGCATCTTGCCCGCCACGTGGCCGAGCACCTCATGGCCGTTGTCCAGTTGCACCCGGAACATCGCGTTCGGGAGCGCCTCGACGACTTCGCCTTCGAACTCGACCTTTTCTTCCTTCGGCAAGAGCTAGAGGACCCGGACGTTCGTGGCTTGTGGCCCCTTGGCGCCCTCGCCGAGCTCGTACTCGACCTTCGCACCCTCAGCGAGCGTGCGGAACCCGTCACCGGCGATGGCCGAGAAATGGACGAACGCGTCCTTGCCTCCGTCGTCGGGGGTGATGAAGCCGAAGCCCTTTTCGTCGCTGAACCACTTCACGACGCCCGTCGCCATCTGACAGCACTCCTGTTAGATCCGGCCCTGACGGCGCAAGTTGTACCAGTCAGGCGGCCCCGTGTCAGCCGTCGCCGGGCGCTTGCGTGCCGCCGTTGCCGGGCGGACCCTGGGGCTGGGTCTCGTACGCGCCGGGATCGAACCGGGCGTCGTTGTCGCCGTTCCCGTTCCCGCCGCCGTTGCCGCGCTCGCCGTCACCGCCATCGCGGGGCTCCGGATCGGACGGCTGCTGGGTGGCCGGCGGCGAGGGCTGGGTCCCGGTGCCTGGCGTGGTGCCCTGCTCGCCCTCTCCGGCCTCGTCGTCGTCGAGGCCTTCCCGCGCGTACCTGCCCTGGAACGGCTGGCTGTTGAACGGCTCCTTGGGCGTCCGCCACTCGCCGCAACCGTTGGCGACGACCTTCTTCATGTAGTCGCCCCAGATCTGCGCCGGGTAGGTGCCGCCGTCGATGTTGGAGCCGAAGTACATGCCGTTCATCGAGATCTTGGCCGAGCCCGGGAAGCCGACCCAGACGGCGGTCGCGCGGCGCGGCGTGAAGCCGACGAACCACGCGTCGATGTTCTTGTCGGTCGTGCCCGTCTTGCCGCCCTGGTTGCAGCCCGGGATCTGCGCCTTGCCGCCCGTGCCGCCGGTGATGTTGGACGCGAGGATCTTCACGGCCTGGTCGGTCACGCCGTCCTCGAACGCCTTGGTGCGCTTGATCCGCCAGCGCTTGGGCAGCTTGATGCGCTCGCCGTTGCGCTCGATCTTCTTGATCACGCGCGGGCGGGTGCGGTAGCCGCCGTTGACGATCGTGGCGTAGGCGTTCGCCATCTCCAGCGGCGAGACGCCGTCCGTGAGGCCGCCCAGCGACTCGGCGCAGACGCCCAGCAGCTTGGACTTGATGCCCATCAGCCGCGCCGTCTCTTTGACCTTGTCCGGCCCCAGGTCGGACACGAGCTGGGCGTAGACGGAGTTGTCGGAGCGCGTCGTCGCCTCCGCCAGGTCCATCGTGCCCGCGCCGGACCCGCTGTAGGTCTTCAGCTCCCATGGAGTCTGCGGCGAGCCGCACGGCGGCTTGGTGATCCTCATCGGCGAGCGCGACGTGTAGGTCGTCGAGCTCGGGTTCACGCCCTCGCGAAGCGCCGCCATCAGCGCCATCGTCTTGAAGGCCGAACCGGGCTGGCGCTTGCCCTGGGCGGCGAGGTTGAACGTCGACTTGCCCTTCGAGCGGCCGTAGGTCTGCGTCGAGGCCATCGTCAGGATGTCGCCGTTCTTGGGGTCGATCGTGACGATCGCCGAGGACGGGCCGACACCGGCCAGCTGGCTCATCGCGGAGCGCGCGTACTGCTGGTACTTGAGGTTGATCGTCGTCGTGACCGTGAAGCCGCCGCGCCGCGTGGCGTCGAGGCCGTACTCCTTGATCAGCTCGGACTTGACGAAGTCGAGCACGTAGCGCTCACGGGCCCGCTGGAAGTAGCGGTCCATGTCGAGCCCGAGGTCCTTCTTCATCTCGCGCTCGGCCTTCTCGCGCGTGATGTAGCCCAGCTCGGCCATCTTGCCCAGCACCTCGTTGCGGCGTGTCGTCGTGCCCTCCGGGTTGTTGACCGGGGAGTAGTCCGACGGCGCCTGCGGCATGCCGGCGATCATCGCGGCCTCGCGCAGCGTCAGGTCCTTGACGTGCTTGTTGAAGTACAGGCGGGCGGCCGCGCCGGCGCCGACCGCGGTCTGGCCGCCGTAGGTGCCGTACGGGACCGTGTTGAGGTACTTGCCGAGCACCCACGCCTTGGAGTGCTCCTCCTCGAGCTGCTGGGCCAGCCGGGCCTCGCGGATCTTGCGCTTGTAGCCCTCGATGCCCGAGCGCGTCACATCCTGCGTGTACAGGTTGCGCACCAGCTGCATCGTCAGCGTCGAGCCGCCCTGGGTGTTCTCCGAGGTCGCGTTCGTGTACGCGGCGCGGATGATGCCCTCGTAGTCGACGCCCGTGTGCTTGTAGAAGCGCTCGTCCTCGATCGCGACGGTCGCCTGGTTGAGCACCTCGGGGAAGTCCTTGGCCTCGACCTCCTCGATCAGCTCGTCGTTCTGAATGAAGCCGAGCCGGGTGCCGTCGGCCGCGAGCACCTTGGTGAGCCCGCCCGGGTTGCGCGGCGTGTAGGTCGACAGCTCCGGCCCGTCGTTGGCCGTCCGGACGACCCAGCCCGCGGCCGCGAGGCCGGTGCCGACCCCGAGCAGGATCAGCAACAGGAAGGCCAACAGGAACCAACGACCGGCTCCGCCGCCCCTGCGGCGACGATGTCTGATGCGCGCAGAATGACTCACGGCGAATCCCCGAGTCTAGTTCGATCCGGCCCGAAGCAGACCTTCTTTTCGTAAACGCGCGAGGCAGCGCCGGCGCAGATCGGCTTCCCGCGGCGCTCGATCAGGCGGTGCGACGGGGTCCGAGCCGACGCCCAGCCGCGTCCCCCAGGGCACGGCCTCGGCGATCGTCACCTCCTGCCCGGTCTCGTCCTCGAGCGCGGCGATCGCGGCCTCCGCGTCGGCCTCGGGCGGGATCCAGATGGAGACGTCGAGGCTCACGACGTCCACCACGAGCGTGTCGTTCTTGAGCACGCCGCCGGCCAGCTTCTCGTTCGGGATCACGATCCGCTGGTGGGTCGCGGTCTTGAGGATCGTGTAGTTCAACCGCACGTCCTCGACCACGCCGTAGTGGCCCTCGAACGTCACCCAGTCGCCGACGCGAATCGGCTGCGTGACCGCGAGCATGATCCCGGCGACGAAGTTCGCGAGCACCTGGCGGGCGGCGAAGCCGATCACGGCCGCGGCGATCGCGCCGGAGGCGAGCAGGCCGCGCGCGAGGTTGGAGATGCCGTCGAAGGCCGAGAGCGCGAGCGCGATCCCGATCAGCACGATGATCGCGTAGATCAGGCGGCGCACGAAGCGCAGACGGGTCGCGCCCTCGCGCGTGATCCCCGCCTTGTCGGAGATCTCGCGCGCGAGCCGGCCGCGGAACAGGCGGTCGAACAGCGTCGCGATCAGCAGCGCGAGGCCGATCGAGACGCCCGCGTTGATCCAGGTGGCAGTATCGACGGCGAACATGGTCCGGGCCATTCTGCTCGATGCCCTCGGCACGCTGATCGGCTTCGAGCCTCCGGCGCCCCATCTGCAAGCGGAGTTGCGGGCGCGCGGCCATGAGATCACGCGCGAACGAGCGCGGCGGGCGATCCGGGACGAGATCGCCTACTACCGCGCGCATCTGCACGAGGGCCGTGACCCGCAATCGCTGCACGAGCTGCGCGTGCGCAGCGCGGAGGCGATGGGGCTGGCGGTCCCGCTCGAGGTCGCGCTGGACGCGCTGCTGGCCTCGCTGCGCTTCTTCGCCTATCCCGACAGCGCGCCGGCGCTGATCGCCCTGCGCGAGCGCGGGATCAAGCTCGTGGTGGTCTCCAACTGGGACTGGTCGCTTCACGAGCGGCTGTCGGAGACCGGGCTCACGCCCTTGCTCGACGGCGCGCTCGCGTCCGCGGAGGTGGGCTCGGCCAAGCCGGACGGCGCCATCTTCCGCGCCGCGCTCGAACTCACCGGCACGACGCCCGCGCAGACCTGGCACGTCGGCGACACGCCCGAGGCCGACGTGGAGGGCGCCCGCGCGGCGGGCATCCGGCCGATCCTGATCGCCCGCGAGGGCGAGCTCCCGCCCGGGGCGGTACGAACGCTGGCCGAGCTCATACCCTTGGCCACGACTTGACCCAGGACTCCCAGTACGGCGGCTGGCTCCCGCCCGAGACGCCCGAGCGGCCCCCGGAAGCCGCTCCGCCCCCGCCGCCGCCCGACCCGCACATCCCGCTGTGGGCCCCGTTCCTCGCCCTCGCGGCCGCGCTGACCATCGTGCTGATCATCGGCGGCACGGTGATCGCCGTGGTCTCGGCCGTCGACCCGAGCATCGAGGCCGACGACCTGCCCGTCGGCCTGACGCTCGCGCTCACCGCCTTCCAGAACATCGTCTTCGTGTTCGCCGCCTACATCACGGTCAAGCTCGCGCTCGGCCGCACCACGCGCGCCGACTTCGGGCTCGTGCGCGTGCGCCGGATCGGGGAGGCGGCGGGCTGGGCGGTGCTCGTCTACGTCGGCTTCTGGATGGTGACCGCGCTGCTGGCGGGCATCTTCGGCCAGCCCGAGGAGCAGCAGCTGGTGACCGACGTCAAGAACGAGGACTCGCTCGCCGTGCTGATCGCCTACGGCGTCACGATCTGCCTGATCGCGCCGATCGTGGAGGAGCTGTTCTTCCGCGGGTTCATGTTCGGCGCGCTCGCCCAGCGCCTGGGCCCGTGGTGGGGCATGGCGATCACCGGCGTGGTCTTCGCCGTCGGCCACGCGCCCGCGCCGGCGATCTCGCTGATCGCGCTCGGCGTGTTCGGAGTGGGGTTGTGCCTCCTTTACTGGCGAACACAGTCCATAGTTCCGTGCATGGCCTTGCACGCCCTCAACAATGCGATCACCTTCGGGGTGACGAGAGACCTCGATCCGGCGCTGTTCGCCGCGGTCGTCGTCGGCGCCGTCGGTACGGTCTCGGCCGGCGCGCATGCGCTGTCCTCCCGGCGAACGGTGGCTGCATGAAGCGGACCGGGTTGGCGCTCGTCGCCCTCGGTGCCGTTCCCGCCACCGCTTCCGCCCAGACGCCGCCGGCTCCCGCTCCCGTTCCGGCCACCGCGACGCTGTCCGTGACCGCCCAGGACACGCTCGGCGGCGCCGCGCTCACCGGCCGCTCGTTCACGGCGCGGGTCGTGATGAAGCCGTACGTCCCGAACGAGACGGCGGTCCTGCGGGTCTATCGCGGCAAGAAGAAGATCCGCGTCAAGACGCTGGCGTTCAAGCCCGTCAACGGCGGCGCGGCCGGCGTGGCCACGCTCAAGGTCAAGTCGGCCAAGGCCGGCCGGCTCTCGCTGCGCGCCTCCCACCGCGCCACGCCCGCGCTGGCGACGGCCGTGGCCAAGACGGTGCGCCTGGACGCCGTGCGGCCGTACGCGGCCCGCGGCTCCCGCGGCGCCGCGGTGCGCATCCTGCAGTCACGGCTCGCCGCGATGAAGTACGTGGTCCCGCGCACGGGCGTCTACGACAGTGGCACCGCCAACGCGGTCATGGCCTGGCGCAAGATGACCGGGATGGCGCGGACCTACACCGCGACGTCCGACGTCTTCAGCGGGCTGCTCGCCGGCAAGGGCAAGTTCAAGGTCCGCCACCCCGGTGACGGGCGCCACGTCGAGGCGCGCATCAGCAAGCAGGTGTTCGCGCTGATCGACGGCGGCAAGGTCCAGCGCATCTACCACACGTCCACGGGCGCGCCCGCCACGCCGACCGTGCGCGGCAAGTTCCGCGTCTACCGCAAGGACCCGGGCACCAACGCCAAGGGCATGGTCGACTCGGTGTACTTCATCCGCGGCTACGCCATCCACGGCTACGTGTCCGTGCCGCCTTACAACGCGAGCCACGGTTGCCTGCGCGTCCCGATCCCGAACGCGCGGGAGATCTACAACTGGCTTCAGCTCGGCAACGTCGTCTGGGTGGAGGAGTAGCCCCAGGACTCAGCGGCCAGGCGGGAAAGCACCTCGTGCATCCCGCCGGCGGCGTGGGCCGCGCGCATGCGGTCCGCGCCGCCGCCGTCGCGCAGGATGCGCTCGACCTCCTCGAGCGCGTCCTCGCCGTGCAACTCTGACGCGTAGCCGCGGGCGAGCGCGAGCGCGTCGGCGCCGACCTCCCGCATCGGGCGGATCGCGCCGCGCCACCAGACCGTCGCGTCGAGCCCGTCGCGCGCGGCGCGGAAGGACGACTCCATGATCCCCTCGGTCGGCGGTGCGGCCTCCTCCTCACCGTTCGCGCAGGCCACGGCCAGCGCGTGCACGAGCGCGGCGATCCCCGTCGCCGACTCGAGCCGGCTCTGCGCGTCCATCGCGCGCACCTCGATCGTGCCGAGCCGCGGGCTGGGTCGGATGTCCCACCACAAGTACGTGTAGTCAGGGGCCTCGGCCGTCTCCACGCACCACTGCACGACGTCCTGGTAGTGCTCCCAGCCCGCGAACGTGGGCGGGATGGTGGAGCGCGGGAAGCTGCGGAAGAGCGTCGAGCGTGCGCTGGCGAGGCCGCTGTCGTGGCCGAACCAGAACGGCGAGTGCGCCGCGAGCGCCTGCAGCAGCGGGAGGTAGGCGCGCATGCGGTTGCAGACGTCGATCGCGGTCTCGGGATCGGGCATGCCGACGTGCACGTGCAGCGCCGCGGTGGGCGTGCGGCTGACGAGCCCGCGCATCTCGCGGCGGATGTCCTGATAGCGGTCGGTCTCGACGTGCACGACGTCGCCGAACGCGACGTGCGGGTGCAGGCCGCCGCCGATGAACGCCGCGCCCGTGCCGCGGATGAGCTCGCGCAGGGACGCGAGCGCGTCCATCCCCTCGGCCGCGGAGGCGACCACCGGGGTCGAGCACTCGATCAGCGCCTCGTAGAGGTCGTTCATGATCACGCCCGCGGGCGGATCGAGCAGACCGACCAGGTCGCTCGCGATGTTGGCCGGACGAAACGTCTCGGCGTCGACGAGCAGGAGCTCCTCCTCGATCCCGAGCGGGAAACCGGGCCGGCGGCCGAAGCGGTGCTCCACGAGCCCAGTCTACGGCCGATGGGCCGAATATGGTCCTGGGGGATGTCAGCGAAAGAGACTTTGATCGAGGAGCTGCGCCGTCACGCCCTCGTGATCGGCGGGGTGACCCTGACCTCTGGGGCCACCGCGCAGTACTACGTGGACGCCAAGCGCGCGATCCTGCGTCCGGCTGGGTTTGCCGCGCTTGGTGAACTGATCGCCTCGTACGCGCGCCAGTGGGAGGCGACGGCAGTGGGCGGGTTGACCATGGGCGCGGACGCGCCCGCGTGCGCCGCGCTGGCGGGCGGCGCGGACGTGAAGGCCTTCTTCGTCCGCAAGGAGACCAAGGCGCACGGGCTGCAGCGCAAGGTCGAGGGTCCGCCGCTGGAGCCCGGCGAGCGCTGTCTGATCGTGGAGGACGTCGTCACCACGGGCGGCTCCACCGTGCAGGCGATCGAGGCGGTCCGCGCCGAGGGCTTCGACGTCGTCGGCGTCGTGTCCGTGCTCGACCGGCTCGCGGGCGGCGCGGAGCAGATCCGGCTCGCCTCCGATGACGCGCCCTACGAGGCGCTGGCGACGATCGACGAGGTCTACCCGGACCGGCCGGACAAGGCCTAGAAGAGCTGCGGCGTGACGGTCAGCCGCTCCCAGCGGCCGGCCCGCACGTCGTCCGGCGGACCGTGGACGGTGAACGCGCGGCCGTCGATCGACAGGTCGTAGTCGTAGCCGAAGTGCAGCAGCGTGATGTCGCCCGGTTCCCGTGTGTCCCAGTGCGCGAAGTTCGGGTGGCCGAGCACGAGGTGCCCCGGTTGCCCGAGGCCCGGCGTCACCGCGCACAGGGCCTCGTACAACTGTTCGTAGCCGAGCTGCTGGTCGGGCGGGAGGTCGTCGCGGCGGTCCGGAAGCGTGAGCACGGGCTCGAACCGGACGCGGCGCTCCTCGAGCGTCCACTCCGGGTCGCCCGCAAGTCGCTGGAGCGCCGTGCCGGGCTCGAAGCGGTTCAGAAGGACCCGCGGGTCGTCGCCCGCGACGGGCTCGACCAGCTCGTCCTCTTCGTCGAGCGCGGCGAGGAACACCAGCGTGCCGTCCGGCGGAAGGTGCTCGCGACCGGGGACGTCCGGCAGCTCGTCAAGCCAGATCGTCATCACGTGCGTGAGCGGCCGGCCCTCGTGCTGGGGCCACTCGCCCGGAAGCTCGGGCGGGCCGCCGACGCGGCTGCGACCCTCGCCCTCCACCAGTGCGAGCCCCCAGCGGGCGGTCTCGATCAGCCCGGCCGGGAGGTCGAAGCGCGCGATCAGCGCCGCGAGCTCGGCCTCGTCGCGCGGGGCCGCTTCGAGGGTGGGCGCCGCGGGGACCGTGGCGGGCGCCTGCGCCTCTGGATTCCCGAGGGCGACGGCGCCGTCGGGCCAGGTGCGCTCGTCCACGTGGCGCTGCAGGATCGCGGCGAAGTGGGGCGCGTAGAGGTCGTCGTCCTGCAACAGCGTGCGGCGGGCCCGCAGGCCCTCGTCGTCGACCTCGAGGCTGCGCCCGTCCTCCCAATGACGCCAGATCGCCTCGCTGCGCCCGACCCGCCGCTCGGCCTTCTCGAGGTAGGCCCGATCGACGACGAACACCCGCGGCGTCTCGTGCCGCGACAGGGGCGCCATGACCTTGACCGCCGCCACGCCGGTGTCGCCGGCGACGGCGCGCTCCGCGGCCGCGGCGACCGCTGCGGCCCACGTCTCCAGCGCCGCTTCCGTGGACGGCGGGTCGGGCTCGATGCCGTGCAGCGCGCGGTCCCAGACGACGCGGTCGCCGTCGCGCACGCGCAGCAGCCCGGCGGCGTCGTACTCGCCGGTCAGCACCAGATCGCCATGACCACGAGCCCGGAGCCGGCTCCGGAACGGGGTGCGGTGGAGGACGGTGCGGCAGCGGAGGCAGCGGCGGCGCCGGGATCCACAGCTCCTCGCGGTCGCCGAACTCCACGCGGCGGACCGCCGCTTCACACTGCGCGCGCAGCGCGGACCAATCGCGCCTCAGCGCGGTGAGACGCTCATGGATCACCGGTCGAACCTAGTGCCCCCGGCAGGAATCGAACCTGCATCCCGCGCTTAGGAGGCGCGTGCTCTATCCATTGAGCTACGAGGGCTTGCCGCGGGGAAGGGTATTGCGGTCCGTGAGCGGGCAAGTAGTAGCGTGTTCGCCGGTTCGGGGAACACGGGAGTACCACCACCCCGAAGGGGGCTAAGAATTGAGTACTGGAACGGGTGCCAGCGATCTGCTGCACGCCGAGGATCACGGCGTTGATCAGATCGTCGCCGGCAAGGCGCCGGTGGCGGCTCGGTCGCCCCTGCAGCTCTTCTGGCGGCGCTTCCGCAAGGACAAGGTCGCGCTCTCCGCGCTCGTGTTCATCGCGCTGCTGATCCTGGTCGCGATCTTCGCGCCGGTGATCCGCTCGGTCGTGGGCATCCCGGACCCGGGTGAGCGCTCCACGGACGCGCTGGACGCGTTCGGGCTCCCGCTGGGGCCGACCGCCGCGCACCCGTTCGGCGTCGACGACATCGGCCGCGACATCCTCGCCCGCGTCCTGGACGGCGCCCGGCTGTCGCTCACCGTGGCGTTCATCGGCACCGGCCTGTCGGTGCTGATCGGCGTCACCGCCGGCATGATCGCGGGCTTCTACCGCGGCTGGGTGGACACGGTGATCGCGCGCGTGATCGACGTCCTGCTGGCGTTCCCGGTGCTGCTGCTCGGTCTTGGCCTCGCGTCCGCCTGTTCGACCAAGGAGGGCTGCCTCGGCGGCGCGCTGCAGCCGGGCCGCACGATCGTGATCTTCATCATCGTGCTCTCCACGTCGCCGTACGTCGCGCGCATCATCCGCGGCCAGGTGCTGTCGCTGCGCGAGAAGGAGTTCGTCGAGGCGGCGCGGTCGCTGGGCGCCGGGAACATGCGGATCATCTTCCGCGAGATCCTCCCGAACCTCGTCGCGCCGATCATCGTCTACGCGTCGCTGTTCATCCCCGCGAACATCCTGCTGGAGGCTTCGCTGTCGTTCCTCGGCGTCGGCGTGCGCGACCAGCCGTCGTGGGGCCAGATGCTCGCCGACGCCACCGGCAAGGTGGATTCGGCGTGGTGGTTCATGTTCTTCCCGGGCATGGCGCTGCTGTTGACCGTGCTCGCGTTCAACCTCGTGGGCGACGGCATGCAGGACGCGCTGAACCCCAAGGGCAACAAGCAGAGGTGAGCTGAGGTGGCCGCCTACATCGCCCGCCGGCTGCTCTGGGCCGGCTTCCTGCTGTTCGTGATCTCCTGCATCACGTTCGTCATCTTCAGCGTGCTGCCGGCCGGCGACCCGGCGGTCGCGCGCGCGGGTCGCTCGCCGTCACCGGAGCTGGTCGAGATCATCCGCGTGCAGCTCGGCCTGGACAAGTCCAAGCCCGAGCAGTTCGTCAACTACATCGCCGACATCCTGCCGTTCCTGGGCGGCAACGGCATCAACTTCGGCTTCAGCTACCAGACCAACACGGACGTGCTGCCCGAGATCCTGGAGCGGCTCCCGGTGACGATCTTCCTCACGACCGGCGCCGTGATCCTGTGGCTCGCGATCGGCATCCCGGTCGGCATGCTGTCCGCCGTCAAGACCGGCTCGTGGATGGACCGCCTCGCCATGGGCGTCGCGCTGCTGTTCATCTCCGCGCCGGTGTACTTCCTCGGTCTGGTCGCGATCTTCCTGTTCGCCGACGACATCGGGCGCTTCCCGATCCTGCCCGGCAACTCGGCCTACGGGGACGCCGACAGCCTGCTCGGGAGAGCGGAGGCGCTGATCATGCCGTGGTGCGTGCTCGCGGCGGCGTTCGCGGCGATCTACGCGCGGTTCCTGCGCGGCAACCTGATCGACACGCTGCAGGAGGACTACATCCGCACGGCCCGGGCGAAAGGGCTCTCGGAGCGGCGGGTGGTGTTCCGCCACGGCGTGCGGGCCGCGATCACGCCGATCGTGACGCTGCTCGGCCTGGACATCGGCATCCTGCTCGGCGGCGCGATCCTCACCGAGACCGTCTTCAACATCCCGGGCATCGGCCGCTACGCGTTCAACGCGATCAACCTGTCCGACCTTCCGGTCATCCAGGGGACCGTGCTGTTCGGCGCGTTCTTCATCGTGATGATGTCGCTGCTCGTCGACATCCTGTACGCCTTCATCGACCCGAGAGTGAGGTACTGATGGCTGCGCCTCTGCTCGAGGTCGAGAACCTGCAGGTGCACTTCGAGACCGAGGACGGCCTGGTCAAGGCCGTCGACGGGATCTCATACACCGTCGATCGCGGGCAGACGCTCGGGATCGTGGGCGAATCCGGGTCCGGCAAGTCCGTGTCCTCGCTCACCGTGATGGGCCTGACCCGCGCGCGCAACGCCCGCATCACCGGGACGGTGCGCTTCGACGGCAAGGACCTGCTGGGCACGTCCGAGGAGGACATGCGCCAGATCCGCGGCAACGACATCGCGATGATCTTCCAGGACCCGCTCTCTTCGCTGCACCCCTTCTACAAGGTGGGTGCGCAGATCGCGGAAGGCGTGCAGGCGCACCGGGACGTCTCGAAGGCGCAGGCGTGGGACCGCGCCGTGGAGATGCTCTCGCTGGTCGGCATCCCGGAGCCGCGCAAGCGCGCGGACGCCTACCCGCACGAGTTCTCGGGCGGCATGCGCCAGCGCGCGATGATCGCGATGGCGCTGGCCAACGACCCGAAGCTGCTGATCGCGGACGAGCCGACGACCGCGCTGGACGTGACCGTCCAGGCGCAGATCCTCGAGCTGATCGAGCGCCTGCAGAGCGAGTTCGACACCGCCGTGGTGGTCATCACGCACGACCTCGGCGTCGTGGCCGAGATGGCGGACGAGATCGCGGTGATGTACGCCGGCAGGATCGTCGAGAAGGCGAACACCGACACGATCTTCGCGGCGCCCGAGCACCCCTACACGTGGGGGCTGCTGTCGTCGATCCCGCGGCTGGACGCCCCGCGCGACGAGGAGCTCGTCCCGATCGCCGGGCGCCCGCCGTCGCTGATCAACCTGCCGGGCGGCTGCTCGTTCCACCCGCGCTGCCCGTACGTGCGCGAGGCACACACGAAGGTCGATCCGGAGCTCAAGCCGGTGCCCGGGGCGCCGGGACACGAGGTCGCCTGCCTGCTGGACTCGAGCGTGCGCCGCAAGCTGTGGAGCGAGCTGCGCTCCGGCGTCAAGCCCGCGGAAGCACGTTCGGACGTGATGGAGGAGGCCCGATGAGCGTCTCCGCGTCCGAGGCGACGGGCGCCAACCCCGTCGCACGCGAGAAGATCATGGAGGTCGAGGGCCTCTTCAAGCACTTCCCGATCCACGCCGGCTTCTTCCGGCGCCAGGTCGGGGCGGTCAAGGCCGTCGACGGCGTCTCCTTCGACGTGCTGCGCGGGGAGACGCTCGGCCTGGTCGGCGAGTCCGGCTGCGGCAAGTCGACCACCGCTCGACTGCTACTGCGCCTGATGGAGCCGACCGACGGCTCGATCAAGTTCGAGGGCCGCGAGATCGCCGGGGTCAAGGGCAACGAGCTCAAGGCGCTGCGGCGCGAGATGCAGATGATCTTCCAGGACCCCTACTCGTCCCTGAACCCGCGCAAGACCGTCGGCTCGATCATCAGCGACCCGTTCGCCATCCACGGCATGCACAAGGACGCGGGCGAGCGCAAGAAGGCCGTGCAGGAGCTGATGGACATCGTCGGCCTCAACCCGGAGCACTACAACCGCTACCCGCACGAGTTCTCGGGCGGCCAGCGCCAGCGCATCGGCGTGGCGCGCGCGCTGGCCCTGCGGCCCAAGGTCATCGTGGCCGACGAGCCCGTCTCCGCTCTGGACGTGTCGATCCAGGCGCAGGTCCTGAACCTGCTGCGCGATCTGCAGCGCGAGCTGGGGCTGACGCTGATCTTCATCGCCCACGACCTGTCCGTCGTGCGCCACATGTGCGACCGCGTCGCGGTCATGTACCTGGGCCGGATCGTCGAGCTGGCGACTTCCGACCAGCTCTACTCGCACCCGCGCATGCCCTACACGGGCGCGCTGATGTCCGCGGTGCCGGTGGCCGACCCGCGGCTGGCGGCGGCGAAGAAGCGCCAGGTGCTGGTGGGCGACGTGCCGTCCCCGACGAACCCGCCGCCGGGCTGCCGGTTCCACACGCGCTGCTGGAAGGCGCAGGAGGTGTGCCGTAACGAGGACCCGCCGCTGGTGGCGAAGGACGGCGGGAACCTCGCCGCGTGCCACTTCCCGCTGAGCGACGCGGAAGTGTTGGAGCGCGTGCCGAGCGCGCGCAACGTCAACGGCTGAGCCCGCCCGCTAGCGGCGAATCCGCGCTTCGACGTCGCGCGGGCTCACGCCGAGCGCGTCCAGCGTGCGCGCCGCGCCGCCGCGCTGGTCGCGGAGCGCCGCGCGCAGCAGGTCGCCGACGCCGATCACGTGCGTCGGATCGGCCGCGGCCTGGCGCAGCGCCTCGTGGAACACGCGCCGCGCGTACGCCGTGATCCCGCCGTTGGGCGGCGGGTCGTCGGCCAGGGTCGGAGCTGCGGCCAGCCGCGCCGATTCCAGCGTGATCCCGCACCCGCGCAGCGCCGCGGCGGCCACGGCGTCCCCGCCGCGCAGGATGCCGAGCAGCAGGTGCTCGGAGCCCATGTGGGTCGCGCCCAGCGCGTTCGCCTCCTCGCCGGCGAGCTGTACGGCGGCGCGGGCCTCGGGGGCGACGCGGAGCTTCGGCGCGGAGCCCGCGCCGGGCGGCGGCTCGGTGGCGGCGGCGAGGTCCCGGTAGCGGCGGTGGGCGGCCTGGCGGGAGATGCCGAGCGCGCGGGCGACGGCGCCGTACGAGGAGCCGGAGTCGAGCGCCCGCCAGGCCTGGACGCGCTCGAAGGCGTCGAGCTCGCGCCGCAGCGCGGACAGGTTGTGCAGCGCGACCTCGGGGTCGGAGGCGCGGATCGAGTGCTCGAGGAGCTCCGTGAGGCGGTCGGGAAGGGTTATCGGGCGCTCCAGCCGAGGTCCATGGTCACGGGGACGCCGGAGAAGGCCGAGCCGCCGGGGCCGGCCAGGAAGGCGATCACGTTCGCGACCTCCTCGGGTTCGATCAGGCGCTTGACGGCGTGTGGGGCCAGGATGACCTCCTCCAGGACGTCATCCTCGCTCATCCCGTGCGTTCTTGCCTGGTCGGGGATCTGCTTCTCGACCAAAGGGGTGCGGACGTAGCCCGGGCAGACGGCGGTCGCCTGCAGGCCCTCGAGCGCGAGCGTCTTGACCAGCCCGAGCACGCCGTGCTTGGCCGCGACGTACGCGGCCTTGTTCGGCGAAGCCACGAGCGCATGGGCGCTGGCCACCGCGATGAAGCGGCCCGAGCTCTCGTGCAACGCGTCCCACGCGTACTTGGCCAGCAGGAACGGGCTGGTCAGCAGGATCGCGAGGATCCCGTCCCAGCGGTCCTCCGGGAACTCCGCGACCGGCGCGACGTGCTGGACGCCCGCGTTCGCCACCACGACGTCCAGCCGGCCGAAGCGCTCCAGCGCGGTATCGACCGCGAGCCGGTTGCCCTCGCGGGTGGAGAGGTCGCCGTCCTCGAGGTCGAAGCCGAGGACGTCGTAGCCGTCGGAGCGCAGCCGCTCCGCGGTCGCTTTCCCGATGCCGCTGGCGGCTCCGGTGACAAGCGCGGCGGGCACGCCGCGCACCTTACCCGCGAGCGCGTTCCACCAGACGTGCGAGGCGGCTGTCCCACTCGGCGCCCACCTCCGCCATCCAGTCCATGGCGTCGATCAGCGGCGCGGGCGTGAGCGTGTAGCGCGTCTCGCGGCCTTCGCGGCGCGGCTCCACCAGCCCGGCCTTCTGCAGCGCCGCCAGGTGCTTGGCCACCGCCTGGCGCGTGATCGGCAGCTCGCCGGCCAGCCGCGAGGCCGTCAGCTCCGGCCGCTGCGCGACCGAGCGCAGGACCTCCCGCCGCGTCGGGTCGCTCAGGGCCGCGAAGACGTCGTCTACGCCAGGCACAGAGCGGACGCGGCGCTGAGCGCCATCAGCTTCGGACCCCAGGTGACGGAGTCGCGGGAGAAGCGGTGCTCGGTGACGTACAGGCGCGTGCCGGAGACCGCGTCCTCGAGCCGCCACTCCACGCGCGAGTCGCCCCAGCGGAACACGATCCGCTCGCCCTCGGTGACCTCCTCGACGACGCCCTCGCGCGTCTGGTCGCCGTCGCGCACGCGCAACGGCGCGTCCTCGGAGGCCTCGAACTCGACCTCCTCGCCGAGCCACTCCTCGAGTTCGGCCGGCTCGGTGATCAGCTCCCACGCGCGCTCGCGATCGCAGGGCAACACGACTTCTCGGTTCACGACGGGCATCAGCAACTCCTTGGTTGCACGACAGGCTACCATGGCGTCAAACACGCAACTCGGAGGTTGCACATCAATGCCGCTCGTTCCCGTCGTCGTTCAGCAGGACTCCCGTGGGGAGCGCTCGTTCGACATCTACTCCCGGCTCCTGCGTGAGCGCGTGATCTTCGTCGGCACCGCGATCGACGACAACATCGCGAACCTGGTCGTCGCGCAGCTGCTGCACCTCGAGGCCGAGGACCCCGACAAGGACATCCAGATGTACATCAACTCGCCCGGTGGCGTGGTCTACGCCGGGCTGGCGATCTACGACACGATGCGCTTCATCCAGCCCGACGTCGCGACGATCTGCTGCGGCATCGCCATGTCCATGGGCTCGCTGATCCTCGCCGGCGGCACGCCCGGCAAGCGCTCCGCCCTCCCCAACAGCCGCATCCTCATCCACCAGCCGTCCGGCGGGTTCCAGGGCCAGGCGACCGACATCCAGATCCACGCCAAGGAGACGCTCGAGCTGCGCGAGCGCATCGAGGAGATCTACTCCCACCACACGGGGCAGCCGAAGGAGCAGATCTCGCTGGACCTGGAACGCGACCGCTACTTCACCGCCCAGCAGGCCGCCGACTACGGCTTGATCGACCGCGTCTTCGTCGACCGCAACGGCGGCAACGGCTACTCCTCCTCGTAGAGCGACTCGTGGGCGAGCGCGTTGCCCGCCCCGTCGCGCAGCACGACCTCGAGGAAGGTGTCGTCGTAGGCGTCGGGGGCGAGCAGCGTGAAGCGCTCGCCCTCGATCTCCGCCTCGTCGACCGTCACGCGGCCGAGCTCGGCGGTCACGATCCGGCCGCTGGAGATCATCGGCACGCCCCAGATGAGCGTCATCGCCGCGACCTGACCGCCCGCGCCGCGCCAGCCGCCCACGACCTCCTGGGAGATGTCCATCTGCCACTCGGGGTGGTCGTCGGCGACGTCCGGCGTGTAGTCGGCCCACGCGTAGATCTCGCCGGGCTCGTCCCCGGGGGCGAAGGACACGTAGCCGAACAGCTCCAGGCCGGTGTCGGTGCGCGCGGTGGCGGGAACGTAGGTGCGGCCGGACCAGGTGCGGTCCGGGAACCAGTGGATGTCGCCCGCGGTGCCGAGGTCCGGATCGTCCGGGTCGGTCTCCACCTTCAGGCAGGCGGCGAGGAACTCGGCCTTGAGCGTGTCCTCCGAGGGCAGCCCGCCCTGGGGCGGCTCCGCGGCGAAGCGGCAGATCGGCATGGGCTGAACCCTAGCCGGGAATTTCCAGCAGCAGCGTGACGGGTCCGTCGTTGACGAGCTCGACGTCCATGTGGGCGCCGAACACGCCCCGCTGCGCGTTCACCCGCGCGCAGAAGCGCTCGTACAGCGGCTCGGCGGTCTCGGGCCGCGCGGCGTCGACGAACGCGGGCCGGTTCCCGCGGCGCGTGTCGCCGTAGAGCGTGAACTGCGAGACGCACAGGATGTCGCGCTCGCCCAGTGCCTCGTTCATCTTGCCGTCGGCGTCCTCGAAGATCCGCAGCGCGCGCACCTTGTCGGCGAGCCGGTCGCAGTCGGCTTCCGTGTCGCTGTGCGTCACGCCCAGCAGGACCAGCAGGCCCGGCCCGATCGCGCCCGTGATCTCGCCCTCCACGGTCACGCTGGCGCGGCTGACGCGCTGGACCAGCGCCCTCAAAGGTCCCGCAGCTCCGCGGCCGCCTGCTCGGGCGCCAGCGCGCAGATGTGGACACCGGTCCCGATCTCGAACCCGGACGGCTGGCCGAGCCGGGGCTGGATCTCGATCCGCCAGCAGAAGTGCTCGGCGCCGCCCGGTGCGGTCCGGATCCAGAGGTTGAGCGGGGGCGAGGCGCCGAAGCGGGCCTTCAGCCGGCGCAGCCCGTCGGCGAGCAGCGCGGCCCCGGTCGGGCCTTCGTGCTCGAAGTGGGTGCGCGAGCGGCGCGGGACGAGCATCAGGTGGTACGGGGAGGAGGACGCGAACTTGGTCAGCAGCACGGCTTCGGAGTCGATGGCGACGACCCGCTCGCGGCGGCGGACCTCCTCCTGCAGCAGGTCGGCGAGCAGGTTGCCACCCATCGTCCGCACCGCGTACGCGCCGAAGCGCTCACGCTCGCGGGCGACGGCCGCCGGGACGAAGTCGAGCGCCATCAGCTGCGCGTGCGTGTGCGGGATCGACGACCCTGCCTGCCGGCCCTCATTGACGATCAGATGCCGGTACGGACGGTCGACGTGCGCGCGCATGCGCTCCCGCCAGCCGTCGACGGCGCGGACGACCTGCTCCACCGAGAGCTCCGACAGCGAGGCGACCGGCTCAGGGGCGTTGACGATGACCTCGTGCGCGCCCGTCGCGGGCTGGACGGTGAACAGGTCCGGGTTCGCGTCGCGCTCCGGGGCATCGGCGGCGGCGGTCAGCGCGGGGTACCGGTTGTCGAAGGCGCGCACGGTCCACGGGTCGGCGTCCGTGTAGAGCGTCGGCATCGTCTCGTCCTCGTGGCCCGGGAGGAACGGGTCCGATGCCGGGTCCAGCGGCTCGCCCGGAGTCACCGAGAGGCCGCTGTTGGGGCGGTCGGCCCGCGCGGCGGCGATGATCGTCTTGAGCCCGCTCAGCGGGTCGACGCGGACCTCAGGCACCGAGGTAGCGATCGATGTCGTCGTTGAGCTGCTTGTCCGAGCGGTAGGTCCCGTAGTGGACCTTCACCGACTTGCCGTTGCGGTCGATGAAGATCGTGATCGGGGCGTAGTCGGCGGCCTTGAGCTCGCGGCCGATCGCGTCGTCGGGGTCGGTGTAGGACGGGAACGGCAGCCACTGCTCGCTCAGGAAGCTGCGGGCGGCCCCGTCCTGGTCCTTGCTGTTGATGCCCAGGAACGCGACCTCCTTGCCGCGCTTGCTGGCGATCGACTCGAAGACCGGGAACTCGACGCGGCACGGCGCACACCAGGACGCCCACTTGTTGACCACGATCGGGTGGCCTTTGAGCGCGGCGACGCGGTCCTGGAACGCGGACAGGCCGCCGTCGAGCAGCTGGTTGGACTGCTCGTGCAGTGCTGCGAGTGGCGCGGGCGCGCCGGCGAGCTCCTCCCGGGCGTCCTCGAGGCTGTCCGGCGGATCGGTGGCGTTGTCGCCACCGCCGGACGCGCTGGTCAGGCCGATGACCACCACCGCGACGAGCGCGACGGCGGCGAGAAGGACGAGCACCTTGCGCATTTCGGAGCAGAGGGTGGCAGATCGACCGGCTCGGGCTACGAGTCTGCTTCAATAGTCCCTGACTCGCAGGGAGCACGACCGAGGGAACGCCGACCGGCGCCTGGAGCTCCCGCCCGCGGGTCCCCCTGGAGTGTCCGCCGTGTCGCGCGGCGTCCGCTTCTCACCGTCACTTCCAGAGCCGTCCATGGCTGAGACCACGCCAGTGGCCGATCCGGCCGCGCTGCCTTCAACCGAAGAGATCGAACGCGCTTCGGCGTTCACTCGTGAGCCGTTCCTGACCGAGGGCGAGGACCCTCAGCAGGCGCTTGCTCCGGGGACGCCGCGTCGCCGCGCGCTCGAAGCCGCGCTCGCCGAGCTCGACACGGGCGCGAAGGTCCCGTCGCCGCACTGGCGGCGCCAGTGGTCGTTGCTGCTGGGTCTCGAGCGGCTGCTGTCCCAGGATGAGCCGCACCTCGTCGACGGCACCGTGCTCTCCGCCCACCAGGTCGACGCGCTGTCGGGCACGCTCACCGCGCTGCTCGCCGACCGGCTCAAGAACGGCGACTCCGCCGCGCCGCCGATCGCCGAGCCGGTGCTCGCGCCGGTCGAGGAGCCGGTCGTCGCGGTCGACGAGGACGACGAGGAAGAGGACGAGGAGCCGGAGGTCGAGGAGGACGCGCCGGACTGGGACAAGGGCGCGGGCGAGGAGGACGAGGACGTCGCCGACGCGCCCGAGGACCCGAACGCCGGCAAGCGCTTTTGGTTCGAGCACGCGACGGGCGCGGGCAAGACGGTCGCGGCCGTCGGCTTCGTCGAGGCCTCGCGCACGGGCGGCGTCCTGATCCTCACCCACCGCCGCAACCTGGTCGACCAGTTCAACGGGGAGCTGCGCACGCGCGGCTACGCGAAGCGGCTCGCGCCGCCGCTGCTCGACCACCAGGACACGGCCAACGGCCCGGTCACCGTCGAGACCTACCAGTGGTTCGTCCGCAACGCCGGCCGCATCTCGGACGCGTACTCGATCGTCATCTGCGACGAGGCCCACACGGCGCTGGGCGAGAAGACCTCGGCCGCGATCCGCGCCTGGACCGGCCCCGTCTTCGTCGGCATGACCGCGACGGGCGCGCTGATCGCCCGCCACGTCACGGACCTGTTCCCGACGCAGACGTCGCGCTTCGACCTCGCGCAGGCCGCGCGCCGTGGCGTGATCTCGCCGCTGCGCTGCGTGCGGATCCCGCCGGGTCCGGGCGTGCGCACGATCGCCAAGGTGCCGCTCCGGCGCGGCGAGGTGGACACCGAGTTCGACCAGGAGATGTTGGCCCAGCTGTTGGATCAGCTGCCGTTCAACCTGGCGATCGCGGACCTCTACAAGACGCGCTTCAACGGCGTGCCGGGCGTCGTGTACGCCGCGGGCGTGCGTCACGCGTACAACGTCGCGCAGGCGTTCCGGGACGTCGGGATGAAGGCGCAGGCGGTCTCGGGTGAGACACCCAAGCGCGAACTCGCGACGATCCTCGCGCGCTATGAGCGCGGCGACATTGACGTGCTGGTCAACGCGCAGCTGCTCGCCGAGGGCTGGAACTCGCCGCGCGCGACAGTCTGCATGCACCTCGCGCCGACCGCCTCCAAGCGCATCTATCAGCAGCGCGTGGGCCGCGTCACGCGTCGCCATCAGGGCAAGGAAGCGGGCATCGTCGTCGACTTCGTCCATCCGGCGACCAAGCACGACGATCCGGTCGTGACGCTGCACTCGTTGCTGGACCGCGACGTCTACCGCGGCGGCGCGATCGTCGTGGGTCCGGTGCGGCGCGGCCGTGGCCGCCGCTTGCGCGTGGAGCGCCGCGTCCTGCCGGTGACGGCGGAGGAGAACCGGCGCATCGAGGTCTTCGAGCGCGAGCTCTGGCGGATCGCCGTCGAGCATCTGGACTACGGCGAGCAGGTCCAGTGGGCGGCGCTGGCGGGTGCGCGGGTCGCTCCCACCGGGTGGCGCCGGGCCCGGGCCATGCTGCACTTCGACCAGGGCGGCGAGCTCAAACGCACGTTCCTGATCACCGCGGTCGACCGCAACAAGAACCCGCAGCTGCGCTTGCGTGCGCTGCAGGAGATCGCCTCGGGGCGGGACGCGGAGGCGTTCGACCGCGCGCTGGACTTCGTCGAGTCCTGGCCGCGCGACGACAAGCGGGAGGGCGTGAAGGTCGTCCTGCAGGCGCTGGCCGAGAAGAAGATCGGGCGGCGCGACCAGGCCAACAACTGGATCTGGCGCTGCGCGAACATGACGCGCGAGGTCCACGAGGAGTACGCCGTCCAGCGCTGGCCCGAGACGAAGCGGCTGCTCGGCCTGCTCGTCAACTCCTCCGGGGGCGCCCACGCGCGTAACGCGCGCCGGCTCGTGGCTCAGGCCCGCCAGCAGGACCGTCGCCTGAGCGCCGCGCTGCTGGCCGCCGCGATCCCGCACACCGCCGAGGCGGGCGAGGTCATCAACGGCGCCCGCACGCGGATGTCCCGCAAGCCGGCCGCGCTGGCGCGCGAGCTGCTGCGCAACTTCCCGAAGGGTCGCGGCAAGGCCAAGCGCCGCCGTCGTCGCAAGGGCGCCGGGGAGGGCGTCGCGCCGGAGGCCGTGACGGCCGCCGCCGTGACGGAGAACGGCGAGCTGCTGGAGGTCGAAGGGGCCGAGGAGACGGTCGAGGCCGCCGCCCCGCGTTCGCGCGGGCGCTCGCGCCGGCGCGCCGTCGATGCCGATCCCGACGCGCCCAAGCGCAAGCCGCGCTCGCGGCGGGGGGCCAAGCCGGCCGCTGAAGAGCCCGAGACCGTGGAGGCCGTGGCGGAGGAGTCGGCCGCGCCGAAGCGCAAGCCACGCGCGCGCAAGCCCGCGGCGGAGGTCGTGGAGGTCGTCGAGGTGGCGGCCGAGGAGGCGCCCGCGCGCAGGCGCAAGCCGCGTGCTCGCAAGCCGGCGGCGGAGGTCGTCGAGGTCGTCGAGGTGGCGGCGGAGAAGCCCGCGCCCAAGCGCAAGCCGCGCGCCAAGAAGCCCGCGGCCGAGGTCGTTGAGGTCGTCGAGGCGGCGCCGAAGCGCAAGCCGCGTGCGCGCAAGCCGGCGGCGGAGGTCGTCGAGGTCGTCGAGAAGCCGGCGGCCAAGCGCAAGCCGCGCGCGAAGGCGGCGGCGAAGCCCAAGGCGCCGGCCGCCCAGGAAGCGCTGTTCGACGCTCCGGCCGAGAAGCCGAAGCCGAAGGCCGCGACCAAGAAGAAGCCGGCGGCCAAGAAGAAGCCGGCCGCCAAGAAGAAGCCGGCGGCGAAGAAGAAGCCCGCCGCGAAGGCGAAGCCCGCGCCGGCCGTCGCGGCCGCGGCCGCTGCGGTCGAGGCCGCGGTGTCGGCGGCCAAGCGCAAGCCGCGCGCGAAGAAGAAGCCGCCCGCCGCCGCCGACGAAGGCGACAGCGGTTCCGTGCGCGAAGACGCCGCTGCATGAGGCTCGCCGATCAGGTCGCGGTCGTCACGGGCGGCGCGGCCGGGATCGGGCGGGCGCTGGCACTGAGGTTCGCGGCTGAAGGCGCACGTGGCGTGGTCGTCGCCGACCTCGACGAGGCGGGCGCCGAGGCGGTCGCGGCCGAGATCGGCGAGGGTGCGCTCGCCGTCGTCTGCGACGTCGCCGATCCCGCGCACGCCGAAGCGCTGATCGGCGCCGCCGAGAGCGCGTTCGGCCCGGTGGACCTGTTCTGCGCCAACGCGGGCGTGGCCGTCGGCGAAGGGCTCGGCGCGGCGGCCGAGTGGGAGCTCGCGCTCGGCGTCAACCTGCGCGCGCACGTCTACGCCGCCGAGCGGCTGCTGCCGGGCTGGCTGGAGCGCGGGACGGGCTACTTCCTCACCACCGCGTCGGCGGCCGGGCTGATCACGCAGATCGGCTCCGCGCCGTACGCCGTCACCAAGCACGCCGCGGTCGCGTTCGCCGAGTGGCTGTCGGTGACCTACGGCGCGCGCGGAGTCGGCGTCAGCTGCCTGTGCCCGATGGGCGTCAACACCGAGCTGCTGCACGGGTCGGGCGGCGCCGGGGCCGTCGTGAAGGCCGCGGGCGCGGTGCTGGAGCCCGACGAGGTGGCCGAGATCGTGCTCGCGGGCCTCGAGGCGGAGACGTTCCTGATCCTCCCGCACCCCGAGGTGCTCGAGTTCTACCGGCGCAAGGGCGCCGACTACGACCGCTGGCTGGCCGGGATGCGGCGGCTACAGGCGAGCGTCGCCGCTCAGCGCGACCCGTAGGCCGAGCCCGATCAGCACGGCGCCGGTGGCCCGCTCGAGCCACCGCCCGGCGCGGCTGGCCATGAACCCCGCCTTGGCCCGGCTGGCGAGCACCGCGAGCGCGCTGTACCAGACGCAGTCGAACGCGACGATCAGCGCCGCCATCAACAGCGTCGTCGCGAGGACGCTGGAGTCCGGACCGACGAACTGCGGGAACAGCGCCACGAAGAACACGGCGAGCTTCGGGTTCGCGAGCGACGTCACGAGGCCGTCGCGGAACGGTCGCTGCGTGCGTTCCGGAGCCTCGACCGCAGCGCCCGCACGCCGCAGCGACTGCACGCCGAGATAGACCAGGACGGCTGCGCCGGCGAGCTTGAGCGCCGCGAACGCGACCTCGGACGCCGCCACGAGCGCCGAGATCCCGGCGATCGACAACAGCGCCCATGTCACCACGCCGACCGAGTTGCCGGCGATCGTCAGCACCCCGGCACGGAACCCGCCGCGCAGCGCGCTGCGGAGCACCATCGCCGTCGCCGCGCCCGGCGTGATGGTCACGAGCACCGCGATCGGCAGGAACGCCCACAGCATCAATCGGCAAGCTTACGGCCTCGTCCGGGTACGGTCTTGGGGTGGCGCAGGGCCACCCGCAGGCGTACTTCGACTCCGATCAGGTCCTCGCTTCCAGCGAAGCGCTGGACCCTTCCCGGCTGCTCGCGGCCGTCCCGGCGCGCGAAGGCCTGCTCGTGCGCGAGGTCGAAGGAGTCGGCCTGGTCGCCGCCCGGCGCATCGACGACTTCACCCACGCCGTCGCGGACCTCGCCGGCGTGCACGCGATCGACGTCGTCTGGCGCGAGAACCCCGGCGAGCTCGAACCGCTCGAGACCCGCGCGCCCGACTTCGGCTTCCTCGCCGACGCCCCACCAGGCGTCGCGACCCGCCTGCTCGACGCGGCGCTGGCCGGGCCGGTCGTCTTCACCGGGCCCGACCCGGAGGCCTGGATCGCCTGGATCACCCACGCGCTTCCCGGCGGCGAGCGGATCACGTTCTCGACGGCCGGTGACGAGGACGTGCGCATCCGCGTCGCCGAGGGCGGAATCGACACCACCGAGCCCTGCGAGCTCCCGCCCAGCTTCTACGCGCGCGTCGCGCTCGAGCTGGCGCGGCGCGGCGTGCTCTTGGACGCGGTGGCCCGCCTCGAGGACGCCGACGGCCTCGCCCT
Organism: Solirubrobacter deserti; assembly: GCF_003344625.1. GTDB lineage: Bacteria > Actinomycetota > Thermoleophilia > Solirubrobacterales > Solirubrobacteraceae > Solirubrobacter > Solirubrobacter deserti. Next base: position 391,591 of record NZ_QPKJ02000003.1, read on the forward strand.
CGCCGTGCACGGGGGCGCCACCGACCTGATCGCTCCGCACCAGCTTCCGCTCGCGCTCCAGCTCATCACCGAGCTCGCGGCGGCCGGCCACGTGCACGAGGCCGCCCGCGCCGCCGCTGCGCTGCCGCTCCACACCGCGCTGCCGGGCACCGCGCTCGTCCTGCGCGAGGAGCCGCCGCTGCCCGAGGTGATCGCACCCGAGCCCGAGGAGATCCTCGAGGCCGAGGTCGTCGAGGAAGCGGACGAAGCGCCGGACGCGACTGAACCAGAACCCGAAGTGGAAGAGGCGGAACCCGTGGACGACGAGTTCGTGATTCGCGACGACGAGATCATCTCCGTGCCGTTCGAGCCGGCCGTCGACGAGGAGCCGATCGCGCCCGGCCAGCCGATCCCGGACGACGTCGTGATCGAGGTGCCGTTCGACGTCGAGCCGGCCGAGGAGGCCGCGGAGGAGCCGCTGCCGGACGTGGACGCGTGGTCGAATCTGCTGTCGGAGCTCAAGACCGAGAGCGTCACGCCCGATGAGAGCCTGCCGGAGCTGGCAGAGCCGGAGCCCGAGGAAGAGGTCATCGAGGAAGTGGAGCTCGGGATCTCGCTCGCGGAGCTCGAGGAGTCGCTCAAGCAGGAGGGACGTGAATGACCACGGCGGAGTGGCAACAAGCGGATCGCGAGGCGCTTCCGGCGTGGCTGGACCTGCACGGCCAGGCCCGGAGGATGCCGGCCGGCGCGGATTCGCGGCTGCTCGCCGAGACCGCGCTGGCGCACGTGCTCCCGCTGCTGGACGAGTTGCCCGAGGACGTCCCGTTCGTGGGCGTGCACGCCCCGACCAAGCCGTCCGCGCAGACGCTCGAGCCGTGGCTGGAGCAGGTCGAGGCCGCGCGGGGCACGCCCGAGAGCGGCACGCTGCTCGCGGCGGGCGTGGAGCTCGGGCTGCTCGGCGTCGACCCGGACGCCGACGCGCGGGCGGCGGCGGTGATCGTGGAGGGCTTCGAGCTCGACACGGTGCAGCACGCGCTGACCGAGATCGGGCGCCAGGCGCTGCTGGACCCCTTGATCGGCTCGGTCGCCGAGCAGCTCGCGGACCGGGTTGCGACCGACGTCTCGCTGCGCCCGCGGCTGCGCGAGCTGTGCCAGAACGACGCGGCGATCGTGGCGCTCAAGCAGCGTGCGACCGCGCACCCGAGCCTCGCGGTGATGTCCGTCTACCTGTGGGCGGTGGTCGATCGCTACCCGGAGCGGCGCGCGCAGTCCGCGAAGACGCTGCTGATGCTCGACCCGCACGCGGTCGCCGACGTGCGCGCGCTGTGGGGCGAAGACGGGCCGAGTACGAAGGACGAGTACGCGGAGCTCCTGCGCGTGTTCCACGACGCTGAGCGGCGCCCGCCGGAGCTCGACGTCAAGCGCGCGCAGGCGCTGCTGATGGAGCAGCCGCTCGACGGCGAGCTCGACAAGGGCGACCCGCTCGCGCTCGCGCTGCGCGGCCTGCCGAACCACCTCGAGCTGCCCGCGTACTGCGCGTGGTACGCCGCAGCGCGCCGGCCGGGGCCGACGCACCGCTTCGACGCGTGGGGCCGGATCGCGGCGCGCGCGCTCGCGCCCACCCACGACGTGCCGCCGTTGCGCGCCGAAGAGCTGCTGCAGATCGTCGCCCGCGAGCTCGTCTCACCGCAGACGCTCGACGGCTACTTCGACGCGATCGAGCGCCTGCGCGACGCCACCGGGCACCAGCGCTTCGACGAGGCGCTGGCGTTCGCGCTCACCAACGCGCTGCACGAGGCGGACGATCCGCTGGAACTGCTCGCGGTCACGTTCAGCATCTGGTCCAAGGCCCCGAGCGGCGGCCAGACGCTGCACGACCAGATCCTCGCGCCGGCGGCGCGGCCCTATCGCCGCGGCGACGACGAGGTCCGCGCCCACCTGGGGCCGCGCCGTCAGGCGGAGTGGGACGAGTTCACCGCCCGCCACTCCAAGCCGCGCCGCTTCCTGCCGCGGTTGCGGGGAAGGGTTCGCTGAAGAATGGGCGATGCGCCTGATGTGGTGCAGGCGCCCGTGCCTCGGGCCGCACGCGACAGTGATGCGTGCCTCCGGCACGTGAGCGTCGTGGGTGGCGCGAGGTGCCGCGGATGTGCCGCAGCAGGTGTGTCGGGTTCTTCAGCGGGCCCGTTAGAGGTGCGCGCTCAGGGTGACTTCGCCGGCGGAGAGCGTGATTTCGCGCCCGTTGACGTCGACCCGCAGCGCGCCCGACTCGTCGATCCCGGCGCCGAGGCCTTCGCCGTCCTGCCAGCGCACACGCCGGCCGAGCAGGGCGTCGCGCTCACGCAGGGCGGCGAGCACCGACTCCCGGCCCTGACCCAGCCGCTTCTCGAGCGCGGCCAGCAGCGCGGTGAGCGTCGGCTCGACGTCGTCGGGCGTGCGCCGGAGCGAGCCTGCGACCTCGGCCGCGTCCTCGGGCAGCGCGGACACGTCGACGGCGACGTTGACGCCGATGCCCAGCACCGCCCACTGCGAGGCCTTGCTCTCGGCGAGGATGCCGGCGACCTTGCGCCCGTCCAGCCAGACGTCGTTGGGCCACTTGACGAGCGCGTCCGGGCCGGCCACGTCGGCGACCGCGAGCCCGGCGCGCAGCGGGAGCAGGTCGTCGAACTCGCGCAGGATCAGCGACGCCGCGATCGCCACGCCCGGCGGCGTGACCCACGTGCGGCCCTGGCGCCCGCGCCCCGCGGTCTGCTCGTCGGCGGTGACGAGCGTTCCGTGCTCGGCACCCTCCTCGGCCAGCTCGCGCGCGCGCTCGTTGGTCGATCCGATCGTCTCGTGATGCTCGCGGCGCTCACCCAGCTTCATCTCAGCTCCAGTTCATCCCCCGCGCGCACGCCGAGCAGCGCGGCGGCGCTGCCGCCGTTGACCGCCACCGCGACGTCCCCCGCGGAGTCCTCATAGATGACCAGTCCGCCGGGCTCCACGTCGCCGAACGTGCGGCCCACGGCCACCTCGTGCCCCGCGATGCGCACGGCGGACCGCGGCAGCGCGGCGTCCGTGATCAGGTTGCCGAACCCGTCGACCTCCACGACGTGGACCTTATCCCCGGGGAGCGCGGGGAGCCGCACGAGCTCGTCCCCATCGAAGCGCGGGCCGTCGGGCGCCTCGCCGAGCGCGAGGTGCGCCGCGACCGGGCCGAAGAGGTCGCGCCCGTGGAAGGTCGCGCTGACCGGCTCCAGTCGCCACGGCGACTCGCCCACGTCGACCACCTCGTCGATCCCGAACGCCGCCGCCGCGGGCTCGAGCAGGCCGTTGTCGGGCCCGACCAGCCAGCGCGCGCCGCAGCGGATGGCAACCGCGCGCCGGTCGCCGCCGACGCCGGGGTCGACCACGGCCAGATGCACCCCGGCCGGTGTGAACGGGAGCGCCCGCGCGAGCCGGCGCGCGCCCGTGCGCACGTCCTGCGCGGGAACGCCGTGCCCGAGGTGGATCACGCGCACGTGCGGCGCGATCCGCGCGATCACCCCCTCGACGACCCCGACGTACTCGTCGCCCGGCCCGTAGTCGGAGAGGAACGTGATCACTGGTCGGCGATCAGCGCCGCGATCAGGCCGTCGGGCGTGTGCGGGTCGGCTTCGATGTCCGGGGCGGCGGCGAGCTCCTGCAGCACGGCGGACGTCGCGGGGCCGATCGAGACCAGCTTCGGTCCGGAAAGCGAACCACCGGCGTCCGCGAAGAAGCGCACCGAGGAACCGGACGTGAACAGCAGGTAGTCCGCCTTCGCCGCGGCCTCGCGCGCCTCGTCGGACAGCGGCTCGGCGATCGTCTCGTACAGCGCGACCACGTCGACCTGCGCGCCCCGGGCCCGCAGCGCGTCCGGCAGCACGTCGCGACCCTCCTTCGCGCGCACGATCAGCACCCGCTCGACCGGGAGGTCCGCGAGCGCCTCGACCAATCCCTCGGCGACCGCCCGCTCCGGCACGACGTCCGGCTCGACCCCGTGCGCGCGCAGCGCCCGCGCCGTGCCCGGACCGATCGCGGCGACGGTCAGGCCCGCCAGCTCGCGCGCGTCGCGCAGGTGCGTGAAGAGCTGGTCGGCGCCGGTGGGCGAGGTGACGCACAGCAGGTCGTAGCCGCGCAGCGGCGGGAGCGCCACGTCCAGCGGCCGCGTGCGGATCGCGGGCGCCTCGACCGTCGTTGCGCCCAGCTCGCGTAGCTGCGCCGCCAAGGCGCTCGCCTGCGCGCGGGCGCGCGTGACGGCGACGGTCTTCCCGAACAGCGGCCGCTGCTCGAGCCACGCGATCTCCTCGCGCAGCGCCGCCACCGGGCCCACGAGCGTGATCGCCGGGGCCTTGATGCCCGCGGCGTCCTCGACGACACGCGCCAGCGTCGAGACGACCGTCTTCTGCCCGGGAAGCGTGCCGCGCTCGACCAGCGCGACCGGCTCGTCCGCGGGCCGCCCGCCCGCCTGCAGGCGCTCGGCGATCCGGGGCAGCGCCTTCACGCCCATGTAGAACACGAGCGTCCCGGGGAAGCGCGCCAGCGCGTCCCAGTCGAGCGACCCGTCCTCATGGCCGGTGACGAACGCGACGCCGCTCGCGTGGTCGCGGTGCGTGACCGGGATGCCCGCGTAGGCCGGCGCGGAGATCCCCGCGGTGACGCCCGGGACGATCTCGAACGGGATGCCCGCCGCGCGCAGGACCTGCGCCTCCTCGCCGCCGCGCCCGAACACGAACGGGTCGCCGCCCTTGAGCCGCACCACGGTGCGCGGACCCGTCCCGTACTGGATCAGCAGCCGGTCGATCTCCTCCTGCGGCATCTGCGGCCCGCCGCCGATCTTGCCCACATACACGAGCTCGGCGTCCTCGCGCGCGCCGTCCAGCGCGCCCGGCGGGATCAGGCGGTCATAGAGGATCACGTCGGCCTGCGCGATCAGCGCTTTCGATCGCACCGTCATGAGTTGCGGGTCGCCGGGCCCGGCGCCGACGAGGAAGACGGTCATGGGTTGGGTCCCGCGGTAGGAACGTCGGCGGTGCACGGCGTCATGCCGAGACCGCCCGCAACAGCTCGACCGCGCCGGCGTCGCGCAGGCGGCGCGTGAGCTCGGGCGCGTCCGCGCCCTCCTCGACGATGTACGACGAGCCGTCGGGCATGCCGACGAAGGCGCGCATGCGGCCCTCGAGGGCGAGGACGCCGATCGGGGTGTGGCAGGAGGCCTCGAGCTCGCGCACGACGTGGCGCTCGGCGTCCAGGGCCGCGTGCGTCGCGGGATGGTCGACGCTCGGCAGCTTCGTTCCCTCACGGGCCTGCACCGCGATCACGCCCTGGCCCGCGGCCGGGACGAACACGCCGTCGACCAGCTTGGAGCCGACCGACCGGCCCAGCCGCTGCAGCCCCGCCGCCGCGAGCACCAGCGCGTCGACCTCGCCCGCCTCACGCTTGGCCAGCCGCGTGTCCACGTTGCCGCGGATCTCGACGACATCGAGATCCGGCCGCCAGGCCAGCAGCTGGGAGCGGCGGCGCAGCGCTGAAGTCCCCACCCGGGCGCCCTCGCGCAGGTCACCCACGACGACGTCGAACGGGTCCGCGCGCCGCGGCGTGGCGACGATCGCGGTGCCCGGCGCGAGCTCGGACGGCATGTCCTTGGCCGAATGCACCGCGACGTCGATCTCGCCCGCGAGCAGCGCCGCCTCCAGCGCGCCGACCCAGCGCGACTTGTCGCCGCGCGCGCGGTCGACGTCGCCCGCGGTGGTGATCGTGACCAGCTCGGTCTCGCCGTCGATCAGCGCCGCGACAGCACGAGCCTGGGCCAGCGCCAGCGCGCTGCCCCGGGTCCCCAGGCGGAGCGCCGTCACCCGGCCAGCCGGCGGACCTCGGCGGCCTCCCCGGCCTCCGACGCCGCATCCTCTTCGAGGCCGAACAGCTCGCGCAGGAGCTTCAAGCGGGCGTGGCGGTGCTCGTCGTCCAGGGTCCGCACGCGCTCGGTCGGCTCGTGCAGCAGCCGCTTGACCACGGCCCGGGCCAGCGCCTCGACGCGCGCCTCGTCCTTGGCCGACAGCGACTCCCAGCGACCCGCGTTGGCCGCCAGCAGCTCGTTCACGACCGCGTCGCCGCGTCCTCGCAGCGCGGCCAGCGTCGGCATGACGTCCAGCCGCCCGAGCCAGCCCGCGAACGTCTGGATCTCCTCCTCGACGATCGCCTCGGCGTGCACGGCCTCGCCCTTGCGCACGTTCAGGTGCCCGCGGACGGCGCGCTGGAGCGCGTCCATGTCGAGCAACGTCACGCCGTCCACCGACGCGCACGCCGGGTCGATGTCACGCGGTACGGCGAGGTCGATGATCAGCAGCGGCCGGCCGCCGCGCACCGCGTCGAGCTCCTCCGGCCCGACGATCGCGTGCGGCGACGCCGTGGAGGACACCACGACGTCGGCGCGCTCGAGCTCGTCGGGCAGCTGGTCGAACCCGCCGGACTCGCCGCCGAACCGGGAAGCCAGCGCGATCGCCCGGTCGCGATGCCGGTTGGCGACGAACATCGTGCTCACGCCGTGCGCGTGGAACGCCCGCGCGACCTGCTCGGACGTCTCGCCCGCGCCCACGATCACGACGTGGCGCTGGCTCAGCTCGCCGATCAGCGCCCGCGCCGCGTCCACCGCGACGGTCGCCACCGAGGCGTGGCCCTCCGAGATCGCCGTCTCCGTCCGCACGCGCTTGCCGGTCGCCAGCGCGGCCCGGAACAGCTGGTTCGTGAGCGGTCCCGTGGTGCGCGCGGCCAGCGCGCGCTCGTAGGCGCGCTTGACCTGGCCCTGGATCTCGGCCTCGCCCACGACCATCGAGTCGAGCCCGCTCACCACGCGGTACAGGTGCCGCGCCGCGTCGCAGTTGCGCGCGCTGTAGAGCGGCACGTCCGCGGGCAGCGCCTGGATCGCCACCTCGGGCGACTCGCCCACGACGTACAGCTCGGTGCGGTTGCACGTGGACAGCGCGACCGCCTCGGTCACGCCCTCCAGGGCGACCAGCTCGTGCAGGAACGGCTCGATCTGACCGTCCAGCAGCGCCAGCCGCTCGCGCACAGCCAGGTCGGCCGTCTTGTGCGAGGCGCCGAGCGCCAGCAGCTCCATCACAGGCCACCCTTTCCCGGGAGAATCGCCCTCTGGGCGATTGCTCCCAGCGAAACGAGCCCGCAGGGCGAGGCTTCGCCGCTCACCGCGCAACGGTCTCCCGGTCGGTGGACTCGGCCTCACGCTGCTCGAGGGCGTCGACGACCTCGCCCAGGTCCTTCTCGATGCGTGCCAGCCGCCCGGCCATGATCGCGACGTAGATCAGCACAAGTGCGAGGAAGACGAGGTATGCGGCGGCAACGTACTTGCCGGCTTCGTCGAGGGGGAGGGCAGGCAGCATCAGAGCGTGGGCGCCGCCGACCGGCGCGGGTTGGGGGTGAAGCCGTCATCGGCGTTCGCCAGCTTGCGCTTGAGCGAGCGCAGGCGGAACGTCGCGTGCTTGGACGCGAGCTCGTACTTCCACAGCGTCACGAACAGGCACGCCATGCCGAGCAGCGAGACGATGAACGTGAGCCGCATCTCGCCCGGCATCGAGCCGCCCGTGGTGGACAGCACGCGCGGGTGCACGAGCGACTCGGCCATCCGCACGGCCGTGAAGTTCAGCGGCACGAACGCGCCCGCGACGATCGCGAACACGGCGGCGTAGCGCGCCTGGCGCTCCGGGTCCTCGATCGAGAACCGCAGCGGCTGGTAGCAGGCGTAGAGCAGGAAGACGATCAGGAAGCTCACCAGCGTGGGCTCGTCCCACGTCCACCACACGCCCCAGGAGCCGCGCGCCCAGATCGAGCCGGTCACGAGCGCGCCGACCGCGAGGATCAGCGACAGGTGGATGGCGACGTAGGAGCGCAGGTCGTGCAGGCGGTCGCCCGAGCGCAGGTAGCGGATGCCGTAGATGCCGCCCGCCACGAAGCCGAACAGCGCGACGATCGCCAGCGGCACGTGCAGGTAGAAGATCTTCTGGATGAACCCCTGGTCCGCGTCGTTGGGCGCGTAGAAGAACACCAGCGCGAACGCCCCCACGATCAGGGCGACGGTAATGAGCGAGAGGGTCTTCAGCCCCCGGCCGAACACAGCGTTCATTCCTCCAGCAGGAAGTCGAAGATCGCGTAGGCGAGCAGCCCGAACACGAGATCATAGAGGCCCAGGACCGCCAGCCACCGTGCCTCGAGCGCCCCCGCGCCGCCCTCTGTGAGCAACGGCGCACAGGCGCGCGCCGCCGCGATCACCAGCGGGACGCTGAGCGGGATGGCCAGCAGCGGGACGAGCAGGTCGCGCGCGCGGGTCTGGATCGCGAGCGCGGCGACGAGCGTCCCGATCACCGCGATGCCGGCGTTGGCCAGCAGCAGCACGACCACGAGCGCGGGTTGCAGCGACGGGCCGAGCAGCAGGATCGCGAACGCCGCGAGCACGAACACCTCGACCGCACACAGGAACAGGAACAGCACCGTCGCCTTGGCCACGAGCATCGACGTGCGGTCCACCGGGGCAAGCAGGAAGCCGTCGAAGCCGCCCTCCTCGCGCTCGGCCACGAACAGCCGGTTGATGCCCAGCACGGCCGCGAACAGCAGCGTCACCCACAGGATCCCGGAGGCGAGGTTGCCGCTCACCTCACGCTCGTCGAGCGCGAAGTGGAACAACACGAACGTGCCGATCGAGAACAGCACCATCGCGGGCGCGGCCTCGGGGGTGCGGCGCTGCAGGATCAGGTCCTTGCGGATCAGCGCGCCAATCGCCCTACGCATACAACGCCCGCACGTCGTCGACCGTCGCGCCGCGCTCGCAGAACGCGACCTTCCCGCCGCGCAGGCCCAGCGCCAGGTCGCCGCGGAACGTCGGGTCGTGGGAGATCACCACGCGCGTCCCGCCGCCGATCAGCGGGTCGATGAGCGCGGCCGCGCCCGGGTCCAGGCCCGCGAGCGGCTCGTCCAGCAGCAGCAGCTGCGGCTCGTGCAGCACCGCGCGCGCGACCGCGGTGCGCTGGAGCATCCCGCGCGAGAACGTGTGCACCGGATCGTCGGCGCGCGCGCTCATCCCGACCGCGTCCAGCACCGCGTCGACCCGCTCGAAGCGCACCCCGTGCAGGCGCGCGTGGAACTGCAGGTTCTCGCGTGCGGTCAGGTCGCGGTAGAGCAGCGGGTCGTGACCCAGGAAGCCGATCTTCCCGCGCACCGCCCAACCCTCCCGCGGCAGCTCGTGGCCGAGGACCTTCGCCGAGCCGTGGTGCGGGCGCAGCAGCGTCGCGAGGATGCGCAGCAGCGTCGTCTTGCCGGCGCCGTTGGCCCCGAACACCGCGAGCGTCTCGCCCTCCTGCACCGTCAGCGTCACGCCCGCGAGCGCGACCCGCTCCCCGTAGGCGCGGCCGAGGTCAGCCAGCTCGATCGCTCTCATGGTGCGACGAGTCCCCGCGCAGGGTGCGCACCACGTGCTTGAGCGTCGGCGCCAGCACCGGGAAGAGCTGGTCGATCGATTTCGGGGAGCCCGGGAAGTTGACGATCAGCGTGCGGCCGGCGATCCCGGACACGCCACGCGTGAGGATGCCGTGCGGCGTGTGCTTGAGGCCTTCGGCGCGCATCGTCTCCGCGAAGCCGGGCGCCTCGCGCTGGATCACCGAGCGCGTGGCCTCGGGCGTGATGTCGTTCGGCGTCAGGCCGGTGCCGCCCGTCGTGAAGATCAGGTCGCAGCCCGCGGCGACGAAGTGGTGCAGCCGGTCCTCGATCAGCGCGAAGTCGTCGGGGACGACCTCCATGCCCACGACCTCGCAGCCCGCCTCCTCGGCGGCGGCGGCCAGCTTGGGCCCGGAGAGGTCCTCGGCCTCGCGGCGTGAGACCCGGGTCGAGACGGTCAGGATCGCGGCGCGAATGGTCGGAGCCTATGCCGTCGTCGGTTCGTGTGCGCGCTGCGCGGCGGCGATCAGCTCCAGCACGGCGGCCTCGTCGCCGTTGCGGATGAGCTCGATCGGGTCCGGGTCGCCGTTGACGATGTCCTCGAAGAACGCCTTGCGGTCCTGGTAGGTCGGCAGCGTGCCCTTCGCCCAGCCGCGGACGTCGTTGAGCATGACCGCCAGGCGCGCGTACTCCTCGCCGTAGGTCTCCGCGATCTGGGTTTTCATGCGCTTGGCCAGCGCCGGCGACGCGCCCGCGGTGGAGATCGCGATCGCCAGCGGACCGACGCGCACGATCGCGGGCAGGATGAAGTTGCACAACGGCGGCACGTCGACGACGTTGACGAGCATCGCCCGCGCCTCGGCGTCGTTGTAGACGGCGATGTTGACGTCGGTGTCGTTGGTGGCCGCGATCGCCATGAAGGTGTGTTCGAGGTCGCCGCGCTCGTAGCGCTTGCGGACCCACTCGATCGAGCCCTCCTCGGCGAGCCGCTGCAGCTCGGCGTTGGCGTCGGGCGCGATCAGCACGACCCGCGCGTCGCAGGCCAGCAGGCCCTCGACCTTCTCGAGCCCGATCTCCCCGCCGCCGACGACGACGCAGCGCCGCCCGGTCAGCTTGAGACAGGCGATGTAGAAGGGCGTGTCGAGCATGTCCCGCACGCAGGTCTGGTCACAGATCCCACGGCGGTACTGGCAGACGCACTCTTTGCCGGCATAGGCCTGAGCTGGCATAGGGGTATCCACCGTACTAAGTCGTATGCGGCGTTACTTCGATCATCACTCCTTGCTACGGGAGGTGGTGAGCCATCGGCTCACTGCGCTCTCCGGTCCGCGGGCGCTGCTCGTCATGGCCGCGCACCCGGTCGCCTTCGCGGGCTTCTTCGCCCATACGGGGGCTTTGGACGATCCCTACGGCCGGCTGCGGCGCACGGGCCGCGTGATGGACGCGGTCGCGTTCGGCACCAAGCGTGAGGCGGAGCGCATGACCGCGCCCGTGCGGCGGGCCCACTCCAGGGTGAGCGGGGAGCTGCGCGAGGACGCGGGCCGCTTCCCCGCCGGCACGCCGTACCGCGGCGACGACCCGGAACTGCTGTTGTGGATCCTCGCCGCGCTCGCCGAGTCCGCGATGACCGTGTTCCCCCGCGCGGTGCGGTCGCTGACACGCGAGGAGCTCGACTCGCTCTGGCAGGACTACCGCGAGGTCGGCCGGGCGTTCGGGTTGCGCGACGACGAGATGCCGGAGGACATCGACGCCTTCGAGCGCTACATGGCCGACATGTACGCGAGCGGCGACCTGTTCGTCACCGACGCGGCGCGCGAGCTGGCCATCGACATCGTCCTCAAGCCGCCGGTGCCCGTGAAGTACATGGCGCTGCGGGAGTTGGTGAACCAGATCACGGTGGGCCTGTTGCCCGCTGGGTTGCGGCGTCAGTACGGGTTCAAGTGGGACCCGCTGCGCGGGGCCGCGCTCGTGGGGGCGGCGGAGATCCTGCGGCGCGCGCCGGTCCCTTAGCGCACGCGCGGGTCGAGCCGCGCCTGGAACGCGTCGGCCAGGAAGTTCGCGATCACGACGAGGACCACTCCTTCGAGCACGATCGCCTGGAGCACCGCCGCGTCGGACACGTTGATCGCGGCGCGCAGCGTCGGGAACATCCCGGGCAGTCCGAAGCCGTACTCGATCGCGGCGGCGTTGATGAGCATCGTCGAGACGTTCACGCCGGTGAGCGCGGCGATCGGCGGGGCGGCCGCGGGCAGCGCGTGGCGGTTGAGCACCCGTCCCGGCGCGAGGCCCTTCGCGCGGGCGGTGCGGATGAAGTCCTCGTCGAGCACCTCGCGCAGCGCGGCCTCGGTCATGCGCGCCACGAACGCCGCCAGCGGCAGGGCGACGAGGATCCAGGGCGCCCAGATCGCCTTCAAGAACCCGAGCGGGTCCTCGCCGAACGGCACGTAGTCGCCCTGCCCGGACACGAACGGCAGCGCCAGCTCGCCGCTGCTCCATGCGAAGTACACCAGCACGGCGAATCCGAGGAAGTACGGCGGGCACGACAGCAGGAACACGACCAAGGCGTGGATCACGCGCGTGCCCCGCGTCTCGGGCCGGGCCGCGGCGCGGCGGCCGGCGGCGAGGCCGATCAGCGTGCCGATCAGCAGGCCACCGATGAGCAGCTGGAGGTCGACCAGGCCGCGCTCGCGCAGCATCTCGCCGACCGGCGCCGCGCCATAGGTCGCGCACAGGTCGACCGTGCCCTCGCGGGAGAACCCGCATCCGCCGCCCGAGGAGTCGCCGAACTCGCCGCGCAGGAACGTGTCCGCGAGGAACCCGGGGATCTCGCGGACGGCCGCGCCGAGCGCCACGCCGTGGAGCGACGTGGCGAACAAGACGTGCGCGAGCGCGGTGGCCACGACGACGGTCGCGACGAGCGCCGCCAGCCGGCTCGCGAGGATGCGGTGCATCGCCTCTGGTATGGACCGCTTGACGATCGTGCGTCTACTGGTACGCTGAACGGACCAATTGAACCACCAGCATGTCCGTCGAACAGACCACATTCCGCCCGCTTCAGCGCTACGAGCAGATCGCCGAGCGCCTCGCCGCCGACATCCGCTCCGGCCTGTACGCGCCGTCCGAGCGGCTCCCGTCCGAGCGCGAGCTCGCCCGCACGCTCGAAGTGAGCCGCGCCTCCGTGCGCGAGGCGCTCGCCGCCCTCCAGCTGCAGGGCGTGGTGGAGACGCGCAAGGGCGCGGGCACGTTCGTGTCGGCCCGCCCGCCCGCGCCCGACGAGGCGCCGCACGACGCGAGCCCGTCCGCGGTGCTCGAGGCCCGCGCGCAGCTCGAGCCGGCCGTCGCGCGGCTCGCCGCCGCCCGCGCGCAGAGGGACGAAGCCGCCGAGAGGCTGCTCGCCGCGATGGAGGCCGAGCCGGTGGACATCGCCACCTGGAACGCGTCCGACCGGCTGTTCCACCGGCAGCTCGCGGCGATGACGGGCAACCCGGTCCTGCTCGCGTTCGCCGACCATGTGGCGACCTTGATGGACCAGCCGCTGTGGCAGCGGCTGCGCGACGACTCGATCGCGACCGCGGGGCGCACGCGCATCCACGTGGCCGAGCACCGCATGATCTACGAGGCCATCGTCGCCGGCGACGGCGATGCCGCGGCCTTCTACTCGGAGCAACACATCAACCGCGTCCGCGCCTACATGGAGCTCTCGTAACCCATGGCCCGTTTCGAAGGCATCATCCCCGCCGTCACCACGCCGTTCACCGCCGACGACCAGATCGACGTCCCGGCGCTGAAGGAGAACATCGAGCAGCTGATCGAGAGCGGCGTCCACGGCTTCGTCGCGACGGGCACGATGGGGGAGGCGGGAAGCCTCACCCGAGACGAGCGCGCGCTGGTCGTGCGCAGCGTCGTCGAGGCCGCGGCGGGCCGCGTGCCGGTCACGGTCGGGGTGTCCTCCGGCTCCGCGCGTCAGTCGCTCGAGTACGCCAACGACGGCAAGGCCGCGGGCGCGCAATACGTCATGGCGCTGCCACCGCTCGGCTACCGCGCGGACGCCGACGAGGTGGTCGCGTTCTACGCCGAGCTCGCCACCTGCGGGCTGCCGGTGATGGCCTACAACAACCCCGAGGCGTCGGGCCTGGACATGCCGGCCGCGCTGATCGCGCGCATCTCTGAGGAGGTCGAGGGCGTCGTCGCCATCAAGGAGTGCTCGGGCGACACGCGCCGCATCCCCGCGCTGCTGCACTCAGGCGGCGACCTCGAGGTGATCGTGGGCGGCGACGACTGGGCCCTGGAGGGCTTCGCGGCCGGCGCGATCGGCTGGATCACGGGCGTCGGCGTGCTCGCGCCGCGCGAGTGCGTCGAGCTCTACGACGCCGTCCGCAACAATGACCTGGCGACGGCGCGCGAGGTGTACCGCCGGCTGCTGCCCGTCGCCCGCTTCGACATGACCTCCAAGCTCGTCCAGTTCTTCAAGGCCGGCCAGGACGCCGTCGGCTTCAACGGCGGCCCGACGCGCGCGCCGCGCCTGCCGCTCAAGCCCGAAGAGGTCGCGGCGCTCGACGCCGCCCTCGCGATCCTGCGCGAGCCGGCGGCGGTCTAGGCCCGTGCGCGCCGCCCGCTACTTCGCCGCCGTCGACTCCCACACGGAGGGCATGCCGACGCGCGTGATCACGGGCGGCATCGGTCCGATCCCGGGCGCGACGATGCTCGAGCGCAAGCTCCACTTCGAGGAGCACCTGGACGAGCTGCGCCAGCTGCTGATGCGCGAGCCGCGCGGCCACGGCGCGATGTCCGGCGCGATCCTGCAGCCCCCCGCCCGCCCGGACGCCGACTGGGGCGTGATCTACATCGAGGTCTCCGGCCTGCTGCCGATGTGCGGGCACGGGACGATCGGGGTCGCGACGGTGCTGGTGGAGACCGGCATGGTCGCCGTCACCGAGCCGGAGACCGTGATCCGGCTCGACGTTCCCGCCGGCCTGGTGGAGGCGCGCGTGCAGGTCGAGAACGGCCGCGCGCGCAGCGTCACGATCCGCAACGTCGCCTCCTTCCTGCACGAGACCGACCGGACCGTGACCGTCCCGGGCCTCGGCGAGATCACCTACGACATGGCCTACGGCGGCAACTTCTACGCGCTCACCCCGGCCGCCGACGCGGGCCTGGTGGTTGATCCGGCCCGCTCGCAGGAGCTGATCGAGGCCGGCCTCGCCACGATGGCCGCGATCAACGCGCAGGCGCGTCCGGTCCACCCCGAGGACCCCCGCATCGGCGGCTGCCGCCACGTCGTCTTCCACGAGCCCGGCCGCGACGGCGCGGATGCGGTGGCGGCGACGAGCATCCACCCCGGCTGGCTGGACCGCTCGCCGTGCGGCACCGGCACGAGCGCCCGCCTCGCCCAGCTGCACGCGCGCGGGGAGCTCGCCACCGGCGACCCGTTCGTCAACCAGTCCGTGATCGGCACCCGCTTCACCGGCCGCGTCGCGGACACCACGACCGTCGCCGGCAGGCCCGCGATCATCCCCGAGATCACCGGCCGCGCCTGGATCACCGGCATGGGCCAGTACCTGCTCGACGCCGAGGACCCGTTCCCCGCCGGCTTCGCCCTGTAACAGTGGCCGAACGGAGCATCCACGCCACGGTACGCTCCCCGGGGTATGCCCGCGCGCGATGACGAGGTTCAGACCCTCGTCGAGCAGCTGAGCGCGCAACTCGATCGCTCGGTGCTCGTCGATGACGCGAGCTTGCGCCTGCTCGCGTACAGCCCGACGCTGGGCAGCGAGGACGAGGTGCGCCGCACCGCGATCCTCACCCGCGAGACCCCGCGGGTGATCCGCGACCTGCACTTCAGCCAGGGCATCGCGAACGCCACGCACCCCGTGCGCACCGCGCCGCGGCCGGACATCGGCCTCGAGTCGCGCGTGTGCGTGCCGATCCGCTGCCAGGGCGCGCTGTTCGGCTACCTGTGGCTGATCGACGCGGACCAGTCGCTGACCGATGCCGACTGCGACGCCGCCGAGCAGACCGCGGCGGAGATCGGCACCGCGATGTACCGCCGCGACGAGCTCGAGCGCCCGCAGCGCGAGCACGAGCTCAAGCTGCTGGAGATGCTGCTCGGCCCGGACCCCGGCGAGCGCGAGGCCGCCGCGCACGAGCTCACCGCGCAGGAGCTGATCCAGCCCCACGCGGGGATCGCCGTGCTGGCGATGCGTCCGTGGCGCGGCGGGGATCACGATGTCGAGCTGCCGGCGTCCGAGCGGGCGCGGCTCGGGCTCGCGCTGGACCAGTTCCGGCGGGCGCTGCCGCGCCGGCAGTCGCTCAGCGTCGTGCACGGCGAGCACGGCGTGATGGTCGTCGCGCTGGACGGCCGCCACGGCACGCTGGCCGAGATCGCGGCGCGTGCGCAGGACGCGCTCGACCAGGCGTTCGCGGACGGCCCGGTGCGCATCGCGCTCGGCTACAGCGGTCAGCATGAGCACCTGCGCGACGCCTACCGTGCGCATGAGCACGCACGGCTCTCATTGCGGGTCGCGGGCGCGCTTCCCGAGCACGGCACACCGGCCGGTTGGGATGACCTCGGCGCCTATCGCCTGCTCGCCCGCGCGGCCGAGACGCCGCACGCGCGGGAGCTCATCCACCCGGGCCTGCCGCAGCTGTTCGCGCTGCAGAGCAAGGAGTCGCTCGTGCAGACGCTGGAGGCCTATCTGGACAACGGCTGCGACACGAAACTCACCGCAGAAGCGCTGTTCCTGCACCGGGCTTCGCTGTACTACCGGCTGCAGCGGATCGAGGCCATCACGGAGACCTCACTGAAATCCGGAGCCGACCGGTTGGCCCTTCACTCGGGCCTCAAGCTCGCGCGGCTGGTGGGCACGCACCCGGCGTTGAGACGCACCAACGCCGACTAGTCACGGTTGCGACGTTGGTTTACGCTCCCGCGCTGCGGTTTCGACACATGCACGACGAGCCGCTGGCCGCCCGTCCACTAAGTTGAGGGACGGACGGAGGACAACCCGTGCCCATTGGAGGGGGGCGGAGAACATGAGCGCATATCGTTTGGCCGTATTCGGCTGCACGGCTCTGCTTGCGGTTGGCGCCGCAGCATGCGGCGGTGACAGCGGCGATGACGGCGGCAACAAGACCTCGGGCTCCACGCCTGAGGCTTCGGCGGGCAACGCCGACACGGTGATCCTCGGCACCACCGATACGGTGGCCGCACTGGACCCGGCCGCGTGTTACGACCTTGGTTGCCAGCAGGTCATCGGCAACATCTACCAGACCCTTTTGTCGGTTCCGGCGGGTCAGAACAAGCCCGCGCCCGACGCCGCGGAGAGCTGCGAGTTCAGCGATCCGAAGACGTACACCTGCAAGCTCAAGGCCGACCTGAAGTTCTCCAGCGGTGACCCGCTGACGGCCGAGGACGTCAAGTTCTCGCTCGACCGCATGGTCAAGATCGCCGACCCGACCGGCCCGTACACGCTGCTCGCGTCGCTGGACTCGGTCGAGGTGACCGATCCGACGACGGTCACGATGAAGCTCAAGAAGGAAGACGCGACCTTCCCCTTCATCCTCACGCACAACGTCGGCGCGATCGTGCCGGATGAGGCGTACCCGGCGGACAAGGTCCAGACCGAGGACAAGATCATCGGCTCGGGCCCGTACAAGCTGGACAAGTACACGCCCGCCCAGCAGGCCGTCTTCTCCACCAACCCGGAGTACAACGGCCCGAACAAGGCCCAGACGCCGAACTTCATCGTCCAGTACTTCGATCAGCCGTCGGCGCTGAAGCTGGCGATCGAGGGCGGCGAGGTCGACGTGGCCTACCGCACGCTGTCCCCGACCGACCTCGAGGACCTGCGCAACAAGACCGACCAGGGCGTCAAGGTCGTCGACGGCGCCGGCACCGAGATCCGCTACATCGTCTTCAACGTCGAGAAGGACCCGGTCAAGGACGTCGCGATCCGCAAGGCCGTCGCGCAGAGCATCGACCGCGAGGCGATCGCCCAGACCGTCTACAAGGGCACCGTCACGCCGCTGTACTCGCAGGTCCCGGCCGCGTTCCCGGGCGCCAAGCCGTCCTTCCAGGAGGCCTTCGGCGCCGCCGATCCGGCCAAGGCCAAGGCGATCCTCGACGAGGCCGGCGTCTCGACCCCGGTCGAGCTCGACGGCTGGTACACGCCCACCCGCTACGGCGACGCCGAGGCGGACATGTGGAACGAGATCAAGCGTCAGCTCGAGGCCACGAACCTGTTCAAGGTCAACCTCGACTCGACGGAGTGGGACCAGTACAAGGAAGAGGCGTTCGACAAGGGGACGTACTACTTCTATGGCCTCGGCTGGTTCCCGGACTTCCCGGACGCCGACAACTACCTGACGCCGTTCATGCGCGACGGCGGCTTCTTCCAGAACGGCTACAGCAACAAGGAAGTCAACAAGCTCCTCGACGAGGAGCTCGCGACCGACGACGCCGCTGTCCGTGAGGAGGCGTTCGGCAAGGTCCAGGACATCCAGGCCCAGGACGTGCCGGTCATCCCGCTGTGGGAGGGCAAGCAGGTCGCTGCGGTCCGTGAGGGCGTGGAGGGCGTCGAGAAGACGTTCGACCCGGCCTTCCTGTTCCGCTTCTGGCTCGTGACCAAGAAGGAAAGCTAAGTCGCATGAGTCGTGGCGGGTCGCTCCGGGGCTACATCCTCATCCGGATCGCGCTGATGATCCCGATGGTCTGGGTGCTCCTGACCACCGTGTTCTTGATGATGCGCGTGGCCCCGGGCGATCCGATCACGGCTTCGCTGGGCGGCAAGCTTTCGCCCGAGGAAGTGGCCGAGCGCCAGGCGGCGCTCGGCTTCGACCGCCCGTTGATCGTGCAGTACTTCGATTACCTGTGGGACGCCGTCCGCTTCCAGTTCGGGACGACGATCACGGACAATCAGACGATCGGCTCGCTGATCGTCGAGAACGGCGGCGCGACGCTCACGCTGACCGTCGCCGCGCTGGTGGTCGCGTTGGTCTTCGGGCTCCCGCTCGGGTTGATCGCCGGCCGCTACCGGGAGACCGTCCCGGACGCGTTCATCCGCGTGTTCGCGATCCTCGGCTACGCCGCCCCGCCGTTCTTCGTCGGGCTGCTGGCGCAGCTGCTGTTCGCGCAGAACCTGGACTGGTTCCCGGCGTCGAAGATGGCGTCGCCGATCGTGCAGGCGACCGCGGAGACGCACACGCACATCCTCATCGTCGACCTGGCGATCGAGGGCGACTGGGAGGGCGTGTGGGACGTGATCCTGCACCTCGTGCTCCCGGCCACGACGCTCGGCCTGCTCGTCATGGGCGTCTTCATCCGGCTCGTGCGCGTCAACGTCGGGCAGGCGCTCGGCGGGGACTACGTCGAGGCCGCCCGCGCGCGCGGCGTGCCGGAGCGGCGCGTCGTCTCGCGCCACGCCTTCAAGAACGCGCTCATCCCCGTGGTGACGGTGATGGGCCTGCAGGTCGCGCTGCTCCTCGGCGGAGCGGTGCTGACCGAGAAGACCTTCAGCTGGCCCGGACTGGGCAGTCGATTGCTGGATTACCTGACGAACCGCGACTACATCGGCGTGCAGGGGCTGATCACGTTCTTCGCGCTGATCGTCGTCGTGATCAGCGTGATCATCGACATCGTCAACGCGCTCATCGACCCGCGCGTCAGGTACTAAGGGATGACCGCCACCACTTCAGTCACCGGGGCTCCGGACACCCCGCCCACCACGGGTCCGCCCAAGCGGCGCGGCGGCATCCTGAGCAAGATCGCGGCGCCGTACAAGCAGTCGCACGGCGTGCAGCGGTTCATGCTCGTGACCGGCACCGCGGTGTCGCTGATCATCGTGCTGCTCGCGATCTTCGCGCCGCTGATCGCGCCCTTCAGCTTCGACACCTACCAGGCCGACGGCGCGCGCTTCCCGACGCAGGGCGAGCCGAGCGACGTCAACCCCTGGGGCACCACCGTCCAGGGCTTCGACGTGATGTCGCGCACGATCTACGGCGCGCGCACGGCGCTCGAGGTGCTGATCCTCGCGGTCGTGTTCTCGCTCGCGATCGGCGTGCCGCTCGGGCTCATCTCGGGCTACGTCGGCGGCTGGCTGGACCGCATCATGGTCCTGATCATGGACGCGCTGTTCGCGTTCCCGTACCTGCTGCTGGCGATCGTCGCGGCCTTCCTGCTCACGAACACGATCGACAGCGGCATCGTCGTGACGGCGATCGCGATCACGGTCGTGTACGTGCCGCAGTACTTCCGGGTCGTGCGCGCCTCGACGCTCTCCGCGCGAGAGGCGACCTACATCGAGGCCGCGCGCGCGATGGGCGCCAAGCCGAGCACGATCATCCGCAAGTACCTGTTCGGCAACGTGGTCCAGAGCGTCCCGGTGATCGCGACGCTCAACGCCGCGGACGCGATCCTCACGCTCGCCGGCCTCGGCTTCCTCGGTCTCGGCATCCAGCCGAGCGAGGCGGCGGAGTGGGGCTATGACCTCCAGCGCGCGATCGCGGACGCCGGCGCCGGCATCTGGTGGACCGCGCTGTATCCCGGTCTCGGCATCGTGCTCGCCGTGACCGCCCTGACGTTGGTGGGAGAAGGTTTGAACGACGTGCTCAACCCGACGCTGCGGCGCCGCCGCATCAAGCGCCCGGTGATCTCCTCGAGCGCCGTGGGCCCCGCGTCCGCGCCGACGACCGAGCGCGAGGCGGGCTGATGGCCGATCCGGTTCTGTCGCTGCGCGATCTGCGCATCTGGTACGGCGCCGAGCGCGGCGCGGTGCGCGCCGTGGACGGCGTCTCGCTGGACCTGATGCCGGGCGAGACCGTCGGCCTGGTCGGCGAATCGGGCTGCGGCAAGTCGACGCTCGGGCGCGGCGTGCTCGGCCTGCTGCCCGAGGGCGCGGGTCACGCCGGTGAGGTGTCGTTCAAGGGCCGCAATCTGCTCGACATCAAGCAGCGTGAGCTGCGCTCCATGCGCGGGCCGGAGCTCGGGATGATCTTCCAGGAGCCGATGACGCGGCTGAACCCGCTGATGCGGATCTCCGACCACTTCGAAGAGGTCCTGCAGATCCACGAGCCGAAGATCGGCAAGAAGGAGGCGCGCAACCGCTCGATGGAGGCGCTGCGCGGGATGGGCATCCCGCCGACGCGCTACAAGCAGTACCCGCACGAGTTCTCGGGCGGCATGCGGCAGCGGATCATGATCGCGCTGGCGCTCGTGCTGCGGCCCGCGGTCGTGGTGGCGGACGAGCCGACGACGGCGCTGGACGTGCTCGTCGAGGCGCAGATCCTGCGCATCCTGGCCGACCTGCGGCGCAACTTCGACACCGCGCTGCTGCTGATCACCCACAACCTCGGGATCGTGGCCGAGGCGTGCGACCGCGTGGCCGTGATGTACGCGGGGCGCGTGGTCGAGCAGGGGCCGGCGTACGACGTCACGACCAAGCCTTCGCACCCGTACTCGCGCGAGCTGCTGCGCTCGACGATCTCGCTGTCGACGACCGAGCTGCACTCGATCCCGGGCGCTCCGCCCGATCTGGTGAGCCCGCCGCCGGCGTGTCGCTTCCACCCGCGCTGCCCGAACGCGATGGCGGTGTGCGCGCAGCAGTGGCCGCCGACCGAGGCGACGTCCCCGGGCCGGCGCTCGGAGTGCTGGCTACACGCCACGGACCGGATCCCGGTGGGGCTCGAGCAGCCGTTGCAGCGTGAGGCGCTGGCCGCCTCGGAGGAGGCATGAGCGCGCCCGTGGCCACGCAGACGCTGATCGAGGTCCGTGACCTCAACGTCCACTTCGCGATCAACGCGTCGTTCAAGGCGCGCGTGACCGGCCGCGGCGGCGCCACCGTCAAGGCCGTCGACGGCGTCTCCTTCGACCTGCACGAGGGCGAGGTCCTCGGACTGGTGGGCGAGTCCGGGTCGGGCAAGACGACGCTGGGGCGGGCGCTGCTCGGCCTGGTGCGTCCGACGTCGGGCAGTGTCAAGCTGCGCGGCGAGGAGCTCGTCGGGCTGCCGGAGCGCGACCTGCGGCCCAAGCGCCGGCACCTGCAGATGGTCTTCCAGGACCCGCACGCGTCGCTGAACCCGGGCATGACGCTGCAGACCGCGCTCGCGCACCCGCTGCAGATCCACAAGCTCACGAGCGGCGACGCCGAGACGCAGGCGAAGGTGCGCGAGACGCTCGAGCTCGTCGGGCTCTTTCCGACCCAGCGCTTCTCGGACAGCTTCCCCAGCGACCTCAGCGGTGGCCAGAAGCAGCGCGCCGCGATCGCACGGGCGATCATCACCGGCCCGGATCTGGTCGTGGCCGACGAGCCCGTTTCGATGCTCGATATGAGCGTCCGGGCGAAGATCCTCGACCTCATGATCGATCTCAAGGAACGGATCGGGCTCACCTACGTCTACGTGACGCACGACCTGGCGAGCGCGAAGTTCTTCTGCGACCGCGTGGCGATCATGTACCTCGGCCGGATCGTCGAGATCGGGACCGTCGACGAGATCTTCAACGAGCCCAAGCACCCGTACACGCAGGCGCTGATCCGGGCGATCCCAGAGCCGGACCCCGACAAGGCGCTCCCGCGCGACCTACCACGCGGGGAGATCCCCGACGCCGCGCGTCCGCCGCTCGGCTGCTCGTTCCACCCGCGCTGCCCGAAGGCGTTCAACATCTGCGGGTGGGAGGCGCGGGACCTGCAGACGATGCTCGAGTCGCGGTGGATGGACCTCGGCGAGGACCGCTACGGCGAGGAGCGTCCGCTGGTCGGCGACTTCAGCAAGCTCAAGTCGACCGAGCACGACGCGTTCCTGCCGGCCGGCTCGGGCAAGGACCCGGGCGAGCTGCTGGCGCTGCTGGAGAAGATCCGCGCCGAAGAGCCCGACGAGCCGATGTGGACGGGCGTGAAGGAGATGCACGCGGAGGCGCACGGCGTGCGCGTCACGTTCGAGCCGGGCATCGACCCGCCGCTGTACGAGACGGGCGGCGCGAAGGCCGCCTGCTTGCTCTACAAGCCCGACTAGTCCTGCTTGGCGCGGCGGCTCCGGATGAGCGCCGCGCCCGCGATCAGCAGCGTGACGGCCGCGGGGATCGCACCCCACGGCATCGGGATCCAGAAGCTCAGCAGCGCGCCGAGGATCGCGATGACGACCAGGATCGTGTCGCGGCGGTCGGCGTCCATGACCGTGACCGTAGCGGGCGCCGGCGGTTACCGGCGCCCGCCGCTCGGTCTACGGGTTGGTGGTGGACAGCGTGAAGGTCAGCGTCTTCGAGTACGTGCCGGTCCGGAGCGGATCGGTCGCCTTGATCAGCTGCTTGAACGCGACGTCCACGGACTCGTTGGAGACCGGGCCGGTCCAGGCGGCCCTGCTGAACTCGACGCGCAGCGGCTCGGCGAGGCTGAACGCGCCGTTGGTCAAATGGCCGGGCTCGCTCACGGAGAGCTTCGCGTCGCCCGCGGTGGAGATGACCTTGGCGGTCGTGCCCGCGGTGTAGTCCTTCGGCAGGCCCGGGATGAACGGCTCGAACGTCGCCGCCGCGCCCAGCGACAGCGAGAGCGTGGCCGGGACGGTGCCGCCCACGGGCTGCTCGACGGCCTCGCCGAACAGGCCGGCCTGGACGGCGGCGCTGTAGCCGCCGACGATCGGCAGCTGGATCTTCGACAGCCTGGTGTCGATGGTCACGTCCGCCTGCGTCATGCCGTTGGTCGTCTGGTAGCCGGAGTGGTTGGCGCCGATCACGATGCCGACCCGGTGGCCGGCGGCGAACGTGAAGTCCTCCGGCAGCAGCGGCCAGCTGAACCGGGTCTTCTCCCCGATCGTGACGGGCTCGGGGACGCGCAGCGAGTTGCGGTTCGAGGAGTCCATCATGCCCTTGGTCACACGCCACTGGGTGACGTCGATCTGCGGCTTGCTGATCTCGAGGAAGCAGGCACTGTCGTCAGGCACGGACTCGCCCCAGCACGTGCGGGTGGTGGTGTTGGCGTCGCCGTCGCTGGTGCGCGTGGTCTGGCGGCTGGGGCCGTAGTCGACGATGAACGCCGTCAGGTTCGACTGGGTCTTGCTCAGCGACGCCTGCAGGTCGACGATCGCCGTGCCGGAGAGACGCAGCGGCTGCTTGAGCGGCGGCGACAGGAACATGCGCTTCTGGCCCTGCTGCGTCGCGTTGCTGTTGAGGTTGAGGTAGCTGTTCTCGCTCAGGTTGTTGTCGCGGAACGTCGTGGCGGCGTCCGCCCCGCCCGAGAACGCGCCGAGCGTCTGGCCGGCGGCGCCGTTGCTCTGCAGGAAGACGTCGGTCATCTGCGTGCCGGGGATCGGCCAGTCCGTGTGCTGCTCCCACACGTCGGCCTTGGTCTCGATGTCCACGGCTGGCTCGTTCATGATCCCGTTCTGGACGCCGTAGAGCCAGTGGTCGAACCAGCGGTGGATCGTGTCCACCCACACGGCGCGGCGGTTGTCGAACGGGTCGATGTGGCCCTGCCGCAGAATCCACAGCTTGCGCGGCACGCCGCGCTCCTTGAGCCCGTACCACCACTTGGAGAAGTGGTCGGCGCGCACGTTCTCGTCCTGCACGCCGTGGGTGATGAACACGCTCGCCTTGACCTTGTCGAGGTCCTTCAGGTAGTCGCGGACGGCCCAGAAGTCGCTGTAGTCGCCCGTGTCGTCGCCGTCGGCGGCGCTGAGCGCGTCGAAGACGGGCTTGCAGTACGCGCGCCGGTCCGGGTTGGTCACCAGGTCGGCGAGGTAGGCGAGGTAGTTGTTGTCGCGCTGGATGACGCCGTTGGTGCGCGTGTAGTCGTAGTAGGACGCGATGGCTGAGATCGGGACGATCGTGGAGAGCCCTTCGACGCCGGACGCCGCGACCGCGTTGGCCAGCGTGCCGTCATACGACTTGCCGATCAGGCCCGACTTGCCGTTGTGCCAGGTCGCCTTGACCTCGTTGCCGCCGGAGTCGACGCCCTTCGTGCGCCCGTTGAGCCAGTCGATGACGACCTTCGCGCTCAGGTTGTCGGACTCGTCATGGACCGTCGGGCAGCCCGTCGAGTTGTTGGTCCCGATCATGTCCATCAGGACGACGGCATAGCCGCGCGGGACGAAGTAGTTGTCGTAGAACAGCGGCCACAGGTCGAGCAGGCCGTCGCCGTCGAAGTCGCGCTTGAGCTGGGACTCGTTGCCGCGCCCGAGCGTCGAGTAGTACGGGCTCGGGTCCATGATCACCGGCGCCTTCAGGCCCTCGTTCGTGGCCTTGGGACGCTTGATGTCGACCGCGATGACGTCCTTGACGCCGTTCTTGTCGGAGTCGTAGGGCGACTCGATGAAGACGCGCTCGCGGACCGCGTCCGCGTAGCCGAACACCGGGGCGGTCTTGCCGCCCTCGAGCACGGGCGCCGTCTGCGCGAACGCGGCCGGCGCGGTTGCCAATGTGGCGGCGCAGACCGCCGCGGCGAGGCCCGCTCGCCGCTTCAAACTCTCCATAACACCCTCCTTGGGATCCCGCTGGAAGTCCTACTCGGGCAGCGCGGGGCGGGTCAATCGGCAGATCGCGCAACCACAGGGGTGCAACCTTCGACAACTGCCGGTATCAGGGCGGGCGGGGCGGCCCTAGGCTCGGCGGCGATGATGGAGGAGTTGCAGGTCGACGTCGCCGTGGTCGGGGGCGGACCGGCCGGCATGAGCGCCGCGCTGGCGGCCGAGCGGGCCGGAGCGAAGGTGGCGCTGATCGACGAGTACGCCGCGCCCGGCGGGCAGATCTGGCGCCGCCGCTACGACGAGGTTCAAGACGCCGCGCCGCGTTCCTTGCCCCGCGCGGCGCGCGAGCTGTGCGCCGCGCTCTCGGACTCCTCCGTGGCCGTGCTGCCGGGCGCCTCTGTGTGGGCGGCGGCCTCGCCCGGCGGGCGCGGCCTCTCGCAGGCGGCGGGCTCGGCGTCCGTCGAGCTGCTGCTGACGGGCGGTCCGGTGGAGCGGGTCCGCGCCCGCGCCGTCGTGCTCGCCACCGGGGCCTATGACCGCCCGGTCGCCTTCCCCGGTTGGACGCTGCCGGGCGTGATGACCGCCGGCGGCGCGCAGGCGCTCGCCAAGGGTCAGGGCGTCGTGCCGGGCCGGCGCATCCTGCTCGCGGGCGCCGGGCCGTTCCTGCTGCCGGTGGCGGCGCAGCTGATGGCGCGCGGCGCCGAGGTGGTTGCCGTGGCGGAGGCGACGCGCCGGCGGGACTGGCTGCGCGTCGGCCCGCGCATGTCCGCCCATCCCGACCGCCTGCGCGAATACGCCGGCTACCGTCGCAAGGTGCGCCGGATCGAGTGGGGCCACGTGCTCGTGCGCGCGGAGGGCGACGCGCGCGTGCGGTCCGCGACGATCGCCGAGTGCGGCCCGGACTGGGCGCCGACCGGCCGCGAGCGCACCTACGCCGTGGACGCCGTCTGCACGGCCTACGGCTTCCTGCCCTCGGTCGACCTCGCCCGCGCGCTCGGCTGCGAGCTGCGCGGCGACGCCGTCGCCCACGACGAGGCCATGGCCACGTCCGTCCC
Organism: Solirubrobacter deserti; assembly: GCF_003344625.1. Classification (GTDB taxonomy): domain Bacteria; phylum Actinomycetota; class Thermoleophilia; order Solirubrobacterales; family Solirubrobacteraceae; genus Solirubrobacter; species Solirubrobacter deserti. Next base: position 417,513 of record NZ_QPKJ02000003.1, read on the forward strand.
CGGCGTCTACGTCGCCGGCGAGGCGAGCGGCGTCGGCGGTGCCGAGCTTGCCCAAGTCGAGGGCGAGCTCGCGGGCACCGCGGCCGCCGGGGGCGCCGTGCGCCCCGAGCTGCGGGATCGGCGCGCTCGGCTCGCCGGCTTCGCGGGCATCCTCGGGGAGCTGTTCGACCCTCGCCCAGGGCTGCTGTCGCTCGCTCGGCCCGAGACGGTCCTGTGCCGCTGCGAGGACGTCACGCAAGGCGCGGTCGACGCCGCGGTCGCCGACGGCGCGACCACGATGTCCGCGCTGAAGATCGCCACCCGCTGCGGGCAGGGCCCGTGCCAGGGCCGCACGTGCGAGCGGCTCGTGGCGGCGCGCCTGCCGGAAGGCGCCCGCTTCACCGGCCGCGCGCCGGTGCGCCCCATTCCGCTCGAGGTCCTGATCAAGACCGCCGAGTCGTAGGCGGTAGGCAGCCTGCCAAAGGCCCTCGCCGGCAGGCGCCGCCTCATGGCGCGACCGTACTGGCGCCGCAGCACCGAGAGAGTCAGGTGTGACCGGTGGTCACGCGCATCCCCGCGGTGACCGGGGTGACGCACGCGCGCGTGACCGTGCCGTCCACGACCACGCGGCACTCCTGGCAGACGCCGATGCCGCAGAACAGCCCGCGCGGCGTGCCGGACGGCGAATCGCGCAGGATCGTGCGGCCCGCGCTCAGCAGCACGGCGCCCAGGCTCTGGCCCTCCGGCGCCTGCAGCGAGGTGCCGTCGACGGTGAGCTCGATCACGACGCGGCTCCCAGCTCGACGGGCGCGAAGCGGTCGGGCGAGTACCAGGACAGCGGGAGCTGGGTGGGGACGCCGGTGTACCAGTCGGCGACGAGCTCGCCGGTGGCGGGGGCGAGGCCGATGCCGGCGCCTTCGTGGCCGGTGGCGACGCAGAGGTTCGGCGCTTCCGCGAACGGGCCGATGATCGGGATGTGGTCCGGGGTGAGCGGGCGCAGGCCGGCGTACACGCGCAGCGCTCGGGCGTGGTTGAGGACCGGGAAGAAGCGGGCGGCGCGGGCGGCGATCGCGCCGGCGACCGAGATGTCTACCTCGCGGTCGAACCCGACGTGCTGGCGCGAAGAGCCGAGCAGGGCGGTGCCGGACTGCGTGGACTCGACGACCATGGCGATCGCGAGCGCGGCGTCGTCGCCGCCCTCGACGGCCGCGACGTAACCGGCCTCGCTCAGCTTGCGCCGGAACACGACGGGCGAGCGCTCGAGCACGACGATCTGGCCCTTGCGGGGCGTGACCGGGACGTGCAGCCCGCAGCCCTCGAGCAGCTGCTTAATCCAGACACCCGCGGCGACCACCACGGCGTCGGCGGTGATCAGCTCCGTCGCGGTCTGCACCCCGATCGCGCGGCCGGACGGCTCGCGCACGACGGCTCGGATCGGCGTGTTGAGCGAGAGCGTCGCGCCGTGCGCCACGGCCGCGCGGACGAGCGCGGCGGTCGCGAGCCGCGGCTCCAACTGGGCGTCGCCGGGGTACAGGACGCCGCCGGGCAAGTCGGGCGCCGAGTGCGGCTCCTCGACGCGCAGCGCGTGCGCGTCGAGCACCTCGCCCGGGACGCCGAGGCCGGCCAGCACGCGGGCGCGCTCGGCCGAGGCGGTCAGCTCCTGCTCGGTCTCGGCGACGACGATGCTGCCCTTGCGGTCGTACTCGAAGTCGTCGGGCAGGCGGTGCGCGAGCGATTCCCACAGCTCCGCCGAGCGCAGCGCCAGCGGCAGCTCACGCTCGAGCTCCTTGTCCCAGGCCAGCACGTTGCCCTCGCACGCGCCGGAGCTCCCGGACGCCACGTGGCCGCGGTCGAGCAGGTGCACGCGCACGCCGGCGACGGCGAGGTGATAGGCGCACGCGGCACCGACCACACCGGCGCCGACCACGACGACGTCGGGCCTGCTGGACATGCAGCGAGCCTAGGGGCAAGCGTGTGCCGCGGCCACCATCCCAACGTCCAAGAATGGGTCAGGCCGGTGCGAGGAATGTCGAAAGGCCTGCGGGCCTTTAGACATTCGCCTGATTCGTGACGGATCGTGTTCGACAGATCGTCGTTGCGGCCGGTCGTGACGCGTGACCAGAATGCGCGCAAGGGACCAAGGGTCCGTGAGGGGTGTGTGCTGAGCAGTAGGGCCGGTCGCGGAGGGGCGCCGGCCCTACCGCTCTCTCCGAGCCGCGCGCACCAGAGCGCGCGCTCCCACCTTCAACGCGGGCCAGCGGCGCGCTTCTCGACCATGGCGGACCTCGGTCAGGGTCCGCTGCGCCGCGAGCAGGTCCTGATCGGCGGGTAGCTTGGGGGTGCCGGGGGCCCAAGCTGCCCGCCACTCCAACTGCCGCGGGACGGCGTGCCGCGCGATCCGGACCGGCACCGCCGTCGTCGCGATCCCGTGCCGGCCGACCCACGCCGCCGGCGAGGCGATCCGGCGCGCGATCCGCTCGCCCTTGGCGAGGTCGCGCGCCCAGATGGAGACGGGTGCGTCGCGCGCCTCCCGCACCGCGAGCTCGATCGCCGCCTCGACGTCCGGTGTCTCGACCACCACGAGCGTCGGCTCATCGGTGGGAGCGAGGAAGCGCGGGTCGTCGGGCTCGACCACGAGCACGCTCGGGCGCGGAGAGGTGGCGGTGTCCGCTGTGGCGGGACGGGCGATGTCGGTATCGGGCTCGCGCGGGTCGCCGACCTTCAGCGCGGCGGCGGCCTCTTCCAGCGCGGCGACCAGGCCCGGGACGGCGTCGCGGACCATCACGAGCCGGCCCGCCGCGGCCGGGTGGCGGCCGAAGCCGGCCCACAGGGCGGCTTCCACCACACGCTCGCGCGGCGCGCCCGCCAGCACGAGCAGCATGCCGCGGCGACCCGGGCGCGGGAGGTCGACGACGCGTCGGCAGACCGCGTCGAGGTCGGCGTCCTCGGGCGCGTGGACCAGCAGCTCGCCCGGGACGCCGGCGCGCAGGAAGATCGCGCGCAGGCGCGGGACGACCGCGGTGAGCACGACCGCGTTGCCGGCCAGCAGCGCGGCCGCGGTCTCCAGCAGCGGCTCGGCGAACGGCGAAGCCGACGGCCCGCGCACGCCGACGAGGCCCACCGGCGACTGCACGACCCGCGTCGAGCGGCCGGCGAGCAGCGCCGCGCGAGGCGTGAGCCGGGTGTCCGCGAGCGCGCGCGGCCCGTCCTCGGCCAGCGCGCGCAGACCTCGCGCGGCAGGCAGCAGCTCCGACAGCAGCAGCTGCGAGCGCGGCCAACCCGTCTCCTCGGCCAGCCGTGGCGCCAGCTCGTCGAGCTCGTCCAGCAGCGCGACCGCCGCCCGGCCCACGTAGCGCGCCCGCGCGGCCACCGGCAGCACGGCCCACAGCGGGTGCGCCCGGCGGGCGTCCTCGAGGTCAGTCGCGTCCACGGGCATCGCGAATCCGCTTCAGGCGCTCGCGCAGCTCCGGCTCCGCTTCGCCCGGGTCGAAGAAGCGCAGGTGCTCGCGCCCCTCCGGGAGGTGCTCCTGGTCGTTGATGTGGCCCGGGTGGTCGTGCGGGTAGTCGTAGCCGATGCCGCGGCCGAGCTTCTTCGCCGCCGGATAGGCGGCGGTGCGCAGGGCGGTCGGCGGGATCTTCGCGCCGTTGTCCCGGATCTCCGCCCGCGCGCGCCCGAAGGCGGTGCCCGCGACGTTCGACTTGGGCGCCATCGCGAGATAGATCGTCGCCTGCGAGAGCGCGTAGGTGCACTCGGGCAGGCCGACGTGCTCGACGGCCTGCGCCGCGGCGACGGCGATCGGCAGCGCCTGCGGGTCTGCGTTGCCCACGTCCTCCGACGCCAGCACGATGATCCGGCGCGCGATGTACCGGGGGTCCTCGCCGCCCTCGATCATCGCCGCCAGGTAGTACAGCCCCGCGTCGGGGTCGCTCCCGCGCACGGACTTGATGAAGGCCGAGATGTAGTCGTAGTGCTGGTCGCCGGCCTTGTCGTAGCGCAGCGCCTTGCGCTGCATGGCGTCCTCGGCGTCGGCCAGGGTCACGGGCTGCCCAGTGCGCTGGGCCGTGTCCAGCGCGAGCTCCAGCGCGTTCAGCGACGACCGCGCGTCGCCGGCCGAGCGCGAGGAGATGAACTCGATCACCTCGTCGGACACCGAAGCCCCGACCTCGTCCAGGGCGCGCCGCAGCAGCCCGGCGATGTCTTCGGCCGTCAGCTCCTGCAGCTCGTAGACCTGCGCGCGTGAGATGAGCGCCGAGTTGACCTCGAAGTACGGGTTCTCGGTCGTGGCGCCGACCAGCACCACCAGGCCCTCCTCGACCGCGGGCAGCAGCGCGTCCTGCTGGGCCTTGTTGAAGCGGTGGATCTCGTCCAGGAAGAAGATCGTGTGGCGGCCGGAGCGGCGCCGCTCGCGCGCCCGCTCCATCACCTCGCGCACCTGCTGGCGGCCCGCCTCCACGGCCGAGAGCTCCTCGAAGGCCGCGTCCGCGTACTCGGCCAGCATCCGCGCCAGCGTCGTCTTCCCCGTTCCGGGCGGCCCGTACAGGATCATCGAGTGCGGCTCGCCGGACTGGATGGCCGTGCGCAGCGCGCTCGACGGCCCGAGCAGGTGCGTCTGCCCCACGAACTGCTCGAGCGTCCGCGGCCGCATGCGCGCGGCGAGCGGCTGGTCGGCCGCGGGCGCCGGAGGTGTGGCCGGCGACTCCTCGGGCAGGTCGAAGAGGCTTCCCATGCGATAAGTATGGGCCTCGTGGCCCCCGTCCCCCTGAGCACGGTGCTGCGCGAGTGGGGGCGGATCGGCGCGCTCGGCTTCGGCGGCCCGCCCGCCCACGTCGCGCTCCTGCGCGATCTCACCGTCGACAAGCGCGGGTGGATCGACGCGCGCGAGTTCGAGGACGCGTTCGCGGCGTGCAACCTGCTCCCGGGCCCGGCGTCCACCCAGATGTCGATCTTCTGCGCGCACCGGGTCGCGGGGCGCGCGGGCGCGATCGTCGGTGGCCTCGCGTTCATCATCCCCGGGCTGATCCTGTGCCTGGTGATCGCCGCGGTGGCCCTGCAGGACGAGCCGCCCGCCGCGGTCGACGCGTTCGGGATGGGCGCCGCGGCCGCGGTGGTCGCGGTGGTGGTGCAGGCCGGCCTGAAGCTGATCGACCCCCGCCGCGGGCTGGTCTACGTGATCGCCGGAGCGCTCGGTGCCGCGCTCACCGGCCCCTACGTGGTGGTGATCCTGCTCGCCGCCGGGTTCTTCGAGCTCGCCCGCCACAAGCTGTTCAGCGCGGTCTGGCCCGCGCTCGTGTGGCTGGCCGTGAAGGTCGGCGCGCTGTCCTACGGCGGCGGCTACGTGATCATCCCGCTGATGTACGGCGACGCCGTCGAGGCGCAGCGCTGGATGAGCGAGCAGGCGTTCGCGAACGCGGTCGCCTACGGGCAGATCACGCCCGGGCCGGTCGTCCACACGGTCTCGTTCGTCGGCTACGCGGCGGCCGGGCTCCCGGGCGCGCTCGCCGCCACCGCGATCGCGTTCACGCCGAGCTTCGTCTTCATCCTGGTCGGCGCGCGCCACTTCCAGCGCCTGCGGACGAGCCCGAACGTCCGTGCCTTCCTGGACGGCGCCGGCCCCGCCGCGGCGGGCGCGATCCTCGGCGCAGCCGTCCCGCTGCTCACCGCCATCGACGCCACCTGGCAGTGGTTCGTGCTGGCGGGCGCCGCGATCGCACTGCTCGCCCGCGTCCCGCCGATCGCCGTGCTCGTCGGCGGCGCGATCGCGGGCCTCGCCACTACGCTCTTCTAGATGGGCCTTGCCGAGGAGCTGCAGGACGAGACCGCGGAGGTCCTGTCGAGTCTGATCCGCTTCAAAACGGTCAATCCGCCGGGCGGTGAACGCGCGTGCATCGAGTGGCTCGCGGGCTATCTGGAGGACGCGGGGCTGACCGTCGAGGTGGCCGGCGCGGAGCCCGACCGCCCGTGCCTCGTGGCCACGCTCGAAGGCGGTGAAGGCCCGAGCCTCGGCTACCTGAGCCACGTCGACACGGTGCTCGCCGATCCGCAGGACTGGAGCGCCGACCCGTGGGGCGCCGAGATCCGCGACGGCTTCATGTACGGCCGCGGCACGATCGACATGAAGAACCAGACGGCCGCCGAGGCGGTCGCGGCGGCCCGCCTCGCGCGCAGCGGTGCCGGGTTCGCCGGCACGCTGAAGGTCATCGCCGTCCCGGACGAGGAGACCGGCGGCGAGCTCGGCGCCAAGTGGATCACCGAGCAGCGGCCAGATCTGTCGAAGGTCGACTACCTGCTCAACGAGGGCGCGGGCGCCGTGATGCCGTTCGGCGACCGCCGCCTGTTCGGCGTCTGCGTGGCCGAGAAGGGCACGTTCCGCTTCAACGTGCGCACGTCCGGCACCGCCGCCCACGCGTCCGTGCCGGGCCTGGCGCAGAACGCGCTGCTGGCGCTCGCGCCGCTCATCACCCGGCTCGGGTCGGGGCGGCCCGGCTACGACCTGACGGAGGCGTCCCAGGCCGTGCTCGAGGCGCTCGGCGACGGCGCCGAGGACCCCGGGGCCGCGCTCGAGCGCGTCCGCACGGTCTCGCCCCCGCTCGCCGCGCTGGCCGACGCGATGATGAGCGTCACCTTTGCGCCGACCATCGTCTCCGCCGGCGAGAAGATCAACGTCATCCCCGCCCGGGCGCAGGTCCGCGTGGACTGCCGCGTCCCGCCCGGCATGGGCGAGGACGTCGCGCTCAAGCGCGTGCGCGAGGTCCTCGGCGACGACGGCTACGAGCTGGAGTTCACCGAGGCCATCGTCGGCAACCGGTCCCCGGTCGAGTCCAAGCTCATGGACGCGATCCATGACTGGGTCGTGACCGCCGAGCCCGGTGCCGAGACGCTCCCGCTGATCCTGCCCGCGTTCACCGACAGCCGCTGGTTCCGCGCCGCGTTCCCGGACTGCATCGCCTACGGCTTCTTCCCGCAGCGCCACCAGACGGTCTATGAGACCTGGCCGCTGATGCACTCGCACGACGAGCGCATCGACGTGCGCGACCTCGGCTTCGCCGCCGCCTTCTACCACGACCTTCCCGGGAGGCTCCTTGCCCGTTCCTGAAGACAAGCTGCGCCTGGGCGGCATGGCCCTGCGCAACGGGTTGCTCGTCCACGGCCCGTCGCACTGGGCGGTCGGCATCCGGGCCGATGACGGCTCGGTCAAGGTCGCGTCCGGCCCCAAGCCGCGCATCACCGAGGTCGACGGCGTGCCCGGCCTGCGCGGCCTCGCCCGCCTCGCCGAGGCCTTCGCGGTCATCCCGCTGGTCAAGAAGGGCCTGCCGGAGGCCAAGCTGGCGTTCGAGAACCCGGCCGTGCTCGGCGTCGCCGCGGCCGCCTCGCTCACCGGCACCGTGCTCAAGAAGCGCCTGAAGGGCACCTCCGGCGAGCTCGCGTCGGCGCTGGTCGGGCTCACGCCCGCGGTGTTCGCACTGCGCGGCGGGGAGCTCGCGGCCTACCACGGCGTCGAGCACAAGGCGATCGCCGCCTACGAGGCCGACGACGAGGACGCGCGCGACGCCACGAAGGAGCACGAGCGCTGCGGCTCGCACCTGATGGCGCCGATGATCGCGGCCAACGTCGCGGGCACGCTGCTGCTCAAGAAGGCGATGGAGAAGCCCACCCCGCTCGCGGGCGGCGTGATGTCGCTCGCGGCCACGGCGGTGGCGGTCGAGGTGTTCGCGTGGAGCGAGCGCCACGTCGACTCGCCGGTCTCCAAGGCGCTCAAGAAGCCGGGCTACGAGCTGCAGCGGGCGTTCGGCACGCGCGAGCCGGACGAGCGCCAGCTCGAGGTCGGGCGCGCGGCGCTGGCGGAGATCCTGCGCGTCGAGGCATCGAACTAGGGTCCAGACCCCCTAGTCGTCCGGCGTGCGGGCGACCACACTGGGACGTCTATGGCTCGCGACGTAGACGGCTTCCCGTACGAATCCTGGCTCGCGGAGCAGCAGGCGAACGCGGCCGCCGCCGCGGCGAAGGCCAAGGCGGCCGCCGCTCCGCCCGAGCCGTCCTGGTGGGATCACGTCCAGCCCGTGATCTTCAACTGGGCCCCGATCATCTTCATGGGCCTGCTCGTGTTCTTCGTCTGGTCGCTGTCGAAGCGCATGCCGAAGACCAGGCCCCAGGAGATCAAGCCGGACTCGGCGGGCGCGATCAAGTGGGACGAGGTCGCGGGGGCGGACGAGGCCAAGGCCGAGCTGCAGGAGGTCGTGGACTTCCTCAAGGACCCGGCCCGCTTCCGCGCCGTGGGCGCGAAGGTGCCGAAGGGCATCATCCTGCACGGCCCGCCGGGCACGGGCAAGACGCTGCTGGCCAAGGCGGTCGCGAACGAGTCCGGCGCGCAGTTCTTCGCGCAGTCGGCGGCGAGCTTCGTCGAGATGTTCGCCGGCCTCGGCGCGGCGCGCATCCGGCGCCTGTTCAGCGAGGCGCGCAAGCACGCGCCCGCGATCGTCTTCATCGACGAGATCGACGCGGTCGGCGCCGCCCGCGGCTCGGACAACAACTCCGAGCGCGAGCAGACGCTCAACCAGCTGCTGGTGGAGCTCGACGGCTTCTCCGCCGCCGGCGACGTCGTCGTGATCGCCGCGTCGAACCTGCTGGAGAAGCTCGATCCCGCGCTGCTGCGACCCGGCCGCTTCGACCGCCAGGTGCTCGTCTCCCCGCCCGACGTCAAGGGCCGCCGCGCGATCCTCGGCGTGCACACGCGCAACAAGCCGCTCTCCGCCGACGTCGACTTCGACAAGATCGCCCGCCGCACCGCCGGCCTGACCGGCGCGGCGCTGGCCAACCTCTGCAACGAGGCGGCGATCGCAGCCGCCCGCGGGATGCGCAAGCAGCTCGTGCAAGCTGACTTCGACCAGGCGCTCGAGCGCGTCGTGGCCGGCATGGAGACGCCGCGCACGCTCAACGAGCACGAGCGCAGCGTGATCGCCTACCACGAGGCGGGGCACGCGCTGTGCGCCGAGCTGCTGCCGCGCACCACGCGCACGCACCGGATCTCGATCGTCGCCCGTGGCGAGGCGCTCGGCTACACCCTGCACTTCCCGGACGAGGACCGCTACCTGGACACGCGCGCGGACCTGATGGACGAGCTCGTCGTGACCCTGGGCGGCCGCGCCGCGGAGCAGATCGTGTTCGGCACGATCACCAACGGCGCCGCCAACGACCTGTTCAAGGTGGCCGAGAAGACGCGTCGGATGATCCATGAGTGGGCGATGGGGACGACGGTGAGCGCGCTTCAGCTGGCGGCCGAGGGCGGCGCCGTGTCCGACCGCACGCGCGCGCTGCGCGACGCCGAGCAGCAGCATCTCGCCGACGACGCCATGCGCCGCGCGCTCAAGCTCATCGCCGACCACCGCGAGCAACTCGACGGGCTCGCCGAGGCGCTGCTGCGCCACGAGGTCCTCGAGCGCGAGGACATCGAGGCGATCATGAGCGGCGTCGCGCCGATCACGGCGCCGCAGGCCGGGCTCACGCTCGTCGCGGCGGCGAACCAGCGCCGGTCAGACCACTAGCCGAAACGCGTTCATCGTGGCGGTCACGTAGTCGAGGCCGCCGTCGACGAACTCGCCGTCGCAGTTGAGCTCCGCGCCCGGCGGCAGCTCGACCTCGACGACCTTGCCCTCGAAGTGCGCGACCCGGCGCTGGCGCTCGATCGTCTTGGTCCGCAGCCCCCAGGCGCGCTGCACGAGCCCGAGCCGCGAGCCGGCGGGGACGATCACGACGTCGAGGTCGCCGTCGGTGGCGTCGGCCGCACCGATCCCGCTGCCGCCGCCGAACGCGCCCGTGCAGGCGACCATGATCTGCCACGCGCCGCCGGAGAACACCTCGCGGTGATCCACGTGGACGCGCGCGGTGAGCGGCGTGCCGGTCGCCGCGGCGCGAGCGGCGCCCATCCCGTAGGCGAGCGGGCCGAAGCGCGACTTCAGCGGCTGCGCGCGGCGCCCCGCGACGCTGGACAACCCCGCGGAGGCGACATTCACGAACGGCCGGCCGGTGGACAGCCGCCCGAGCTCGAGCGGGCGCAGCTCAGTGCCCTCGCGCGCGACCCGCAGCGCGGCCTGCAGGTCGAGCGGGATCCCGTTGGCGCGCGCGAAGTCGTTCGCGGTCCCGCTCGGGATGACGGCCAGCGGCACGTTCAGCTCGCCCGCCAGCACGGCCACCGACCCGATCGACCCGTCCCCGCCCGCGACGGCGACCCGCTCGGGCGCGTACTCGCGCACGCCGTCGAGCGCGTCGATGCCGAACAGCTCGGCTCCCAGCGCCGCGGCGAACGGCGCAGGATCGGTTCCGCCCCCGGAGGCGCGATTGGCCACCAGGGCGATCCGCACGACCGCCGAGGGTACACTCGCTCCCCGTGTTCGGCCGCATCGACCACATCGGGGTCGCGGTCGCCGACCTCGAGTCCGCGATCGAGCTCCACACCGAGACGTACGGCATGCCGCTCGTGCACCGCGAGACGATCGCGGAGCAGGGCGTCGAGGCCGTGCTGCTGGACGTCGGCGAAAGCCACGTGGAGCTGCTCAAGCCGCTCTCGGACGACACGCCGGTGGGGAAGTTCCTCGCCGCGCGGGGTCCTGGCCTGCACCACGTGGCCTACGCGGTCGCGGACGTGCACGCCGCGCTCGAGCGGGCGCGGGAGGCCGGGCTGCGGTTGATCGACGAGACGCCGCGGACCGGCATCCGGGGAACGCAGGTCGCGTTCCTGCACCCCAAGACGGCCGGCGGGGTCCTGACCGAGCTAGTGGAGGCACATTGAGTTCCAACGCCGCACGTCGTACTGCCCTCGGGTTCCAGGGCGGCCAGGTGCTGTCCCTGCGCCTGCCCGAGGAAGTCCTGGAGTCCCTGCGTTCCACCCTCCGCGAGGGCAAGGAGCGCTGGGTCGAAGTCGAAGCCGCCGACGGCGCCGTCCTGATCGACGTCGGTCAGGTCGTCTATCTGCGCGTTGAGTCAGACGAGCACCGAATCGGTTTCTGACGCGCCCGCGTGGCGCGTCACGTTCAATGCCGTCGACCTGGCGCTGTACCGGCGCGCGCGGTCGATGGCGCACGGGCCGGACGTCGTCTCGATGGTCCGGCGCTACTCGAGGCTCGGTGAGCACGGCGCGGTCTGGCTCGGCGCCGGGCTCGCCGGCGCGCTCGTCGACCGCTCGCGCCGCCGCCACTGGCTGCGCGCGACCGCGACGGTCGGCGCCGCCTATCTCACGTCCACGTCGATCAAGATGGCGATCGCGCGCCAGCGCCCCGCCATCGAGGATTTGCCCCACCTGATGGCCACACCCACCGGTCTCTCCTTCCCGTCGTCGCACTCGACGTCGTCGTTCGCCGCCGCCCGCGCGTACGGGGCGCTGGTCCCGGGCGCGCCGCTGCAGCTGGCGGCGGCCGCGATGGCCTTCAGCCGCCTGTATCTCGGCGTCCACTACCCGTCGGACGTCGTCGCGGGCGCGGCGCTCGGCACCGCGATCGGGAGCCTCGGACGATGATGAAGGTCGGCCTCGTGGGGATGCCCAACGCGGGCAAGTCCTCGCTGTTCAACGCGCTGTCCCAGGCGGGGGCGGAAGCCGCGAACTACCCGTTCACGACGATCGAGCCCAATGTCGCCACCGTGCCCGTCAAGGACGAGCGGATGGAGCAGGTGGCCGCGACGGTCAAGGCGTCCAACATCGTCTGGGACACGATCGAGTTCCACGACATCGCGGGCCTGGTGGCCGGTGCGTCCAAGGGCGAGGGCCTCGGCAACAAGTTCCTGGCCAACATCCGTGAGGTCGACGCGATCCTGCACGTCGTCCGCTGCCACACCGACGAGAACGTCATCCACCCGGAGGGCTCGGTGGACCCGGCGCGCGACATCGCGACGATCGAGACCGAGCTGCTGCTGGCCGACCTGGACTCCGCCGAACGCCGCCACGGGCGCGTGGTCCGCGACGCGCGCTCCGGCGACCCGGCCGCCAAGGCCGAGGAGGCCTGGCTGCGGCAGGTGATCGAGGCGCTGCAGGCGGGCCAGCCCGTGCGCACCGTCCCGGTGCCCGAGGCCGCCCCGGACGCCGGCCGAAACCTGTCGGCGCTCACCGCCAAGCCGGTCCTGTTCGTCGCCAACATCAACGAGGGCGAGGACGCGGTCCCCTCCGTCGTCGCCGATCACGCGGCCGCCACGGGCGCCGCCGCGGTCGCCGTCTCCTCCCGCATCGAGGCCGACCTGGCCGACATGGACGACGACGAGGACGCCGCGATGATGCGCGAGGAGCTCGGGATCGGCGAGTCCGGCCTGCACCGGGTCGTCAACGGCGCGTTCGGCCTGCTGCACCTGATCGCGTTCTTCACCGCGGGCGAGGGCAAGCCGGCGCAGACGTGGCACCTGCGCGAGGGCCTGAGCGCCTGGCACGCCGCCGGCCAGATCCACACCGACATCCAGAAGGGCTTCGTCCGCGCCGAGGTGATCGGCTGGGACGCGCTGGTGGACGCGGGCGGGTACGCCGGCGCGCGCGAGAAGGGTACGTTGCGCCTGGAAGGTCGCGACTACCTGATGAAGGACGGCGACGTGATCACGATCAAACACACCGGATGAGCGAATACAAGATCCTGCGGGCGTCCGAGGCGCCCGACTACACCCAGGGCAGCCCGAGCCCGTTCCTCGGCTACGCGCAGCCGCTCGGCGCCGAGCAGATCGCCGTCAACGTGCGCGTGCTGGCGCCCGGCGCGGCGCACGTCCCGCCCAACGAGGACCCGGCGCTGGGGCACAGCCACAAGACGATCGAGGAGCTCTACCTCGTCATCCAGGGCGAGGTGCGGATCAAGGTCGGCGACGACGTCCACACGCTCGGCGTGCGCGACGCGATCCTGCTGCCCCCGGACGCGCCCCGCGCGGTGCGCAACGAGACCGAGGAGGAGGCCGCGATGGTGATGATCTCGGTCCCCGTCGCCGACGCGCTGGCCGAGTCCAACCTGCACCGGGGCTTCTGGCCTACTGGCTGAAAGCGATCGGCAGCGCGCAGAAGCCGGCGCCGGACGCGTGGTTCGAGCAGTGGCCGCGGGTGCTGCGCCGCACGGGCTTCCCGCGCCGCCCGCGGATGGTCGAGGGCGACCGGCTCATCTACTACGCGAGCGTATGGCGCGCGGTGTTCGCGGTCGTCGAAGTGGTCGAGGAGCCACAGCTGACGGGCGTGCCCGGAACGGACCGCTGGCCGTGGTCGGTGGCCGTCGAGCCGCTGGTCGCGATCCCGCTGCTGGACCGCGCGCCGCCGGTCGAGGCGATCGGCGTTCCCGCCCGCTCGATGAGCCAGCAGTCGCACATCACCCTGACGGCAGAACAATTCCACCGCGCCGTGGAGGTGATCGCTAGTGTCGCGGCGTGAACCGGCGCTTCCTGCTGCCCGGCCCCGATGTCGGGCGCCTGTTGCTGGACCGCCTGATCGCGGAAGGGGTCCGTTACGGGCGCGACTTCGCGCTCGTCCGGATCAGCGTGCCGATGGGCGCTGCCGACGCCGTCGCCCCGCTGCTGTCGGCGTGCCTGCGTGACGCGGACGTGATCGTCCGCTGGGAGGCGGACGAGCTGCTGGCGCTCTTGCCCGCCACGGACCGTCCGGGCGCCGAGCGCGCCGCCCAGCGCCTGCGCGAGTGCGTCGATCTGGAGCTCGGCGTCGGCGCCGCCCACTGGGTCGGGGACACCGCGCACGACCTGCTCGCGCGCGCCGAACCGCGCCCCGCCTAGGCTGGACGCATGCTCGACGACGACGTACGCGCGCTGCTGGACGGCGCCAACATCGCGCACCTCGCCACGCTGATGGCTGACGGGAGCCCGCACTCGGCGCCGCTGTGGGTCGGCGTCGAGGGTGAGCAGCTCGCGATCTTCACGGGTCCGCGGACGGTCAAGGCGCGCAACCTGGATCGTGATCCGCGCGTCGCCCTCTCGATCACCGACGCCGAGCAGCCGCTGCGGGGCGCGCTGATTCGCGGCCGCGTCCACGACCGGCTCGAGGGCGATCAGGTGTGGCCGATCATCGACCGCATGTCGCAGACCTACCAGGGCACGCCGTATCCGCGCGAGGAGGAGTTCGTCGTCTACCTGATCACGCCCGAGCGCGTGAAGTACCAGGCCTATTAGTCGCCTCGCCCAGAGGGCGAGGCTTCGGCGAGTTCGCCGCCGCCGCGGCCGGGCTCGCGGCGGGGTCGCGAACTCGCTACGCGGCTTCGGCGAGCCGCTTGGCGAGCCGGTTCATGCCCAGCTTCTCGGCGGCCGCGGACCCGCCCGCCCAGTCGGTGGCGCGGTCCTCCGGCCGCTCCAGGGCCACGGTGCGGAGCGTCGCGATGTCCCGGAACATGCGCAGCTCGGCCGCCTGCTCGACGAGCGCGCGCCGCACGGACGGCTTCTCGCGGATCGCGCCGAGGATCGCGTGCTCGAGGTCGCCCTTGCGCTGGAGGATGTCGGCGGCCGTCTTGGCGCCGATGCCCTTCGCCCCGGGCAGCCCGTCCGACGGGTCGCCGCGCAGCGCGATGAAGTCCGGCACCTGCGACGGGTCGATCCCGTAGATCTCCTTCACCTGCTCGGGGCCCACCTCGTCGGGCCCCTGCTGGCGCGCCCTCTGCAGCAGGATCGTGACGCTCTCGCTCGCGCACTGGAACATGTCGCGATCCGCGGTCAGGATCATCGCCTTGCCGCCCGCCTCGGCCTCCAGCGCCGCGAACGAGCCCATCAGGTCGTCCGCCTCCAGCGACTCGTGGCCGAGCACCGTCCAGCCCAGCGCCTCGTACAGCGCCGGCGCGCGCTCCCACTGCCACGCCAGGTCGTCCGGCATCTCGGGCCGCGCCGCGTGGTAGTCCGGGTAGGCCTCCACGCGGTAGTCCGCGGACTCCTGCCCGAAGCACATCACCACAGCGCGCGGCTGGTACTTCTCGATGCACCACAGGGTCATGTTCACCGACCCCACGAGCGCGTTCACAGGGCGGTCGTCCGCGCCCTTGATCGAGTCGGGCAGGGCGAAGAAGCCGCGGTAGAGCAGACCGGGCGTGTCGCACAACAGGAGCGGGGCGGTCACAGCGGGGATATCTTGCCTCGCCATGCGGACGATCACCGGACTCGATGAGCTCAAGGCCGCGGAGGGCGAGGTCCTCGGCACCTCCGACTGGCACGAGGTGACCCAGAAGGACGTGGACACGTTCGCGGACGTGACCGGCGACCACCAGTGGATCCACGTCGACGTCGAGCGCGCGAAGGAGACGCCGTTCGGCGGCACGATCGCGCACGGCTACCTCACGCTGAGCCTCGGCCCGAACCTCAACAACCAGGTGTTCACGCTCGAGGGCTTCGCGTTCGCGCTCAACTACGGCCTCAACAAGGTGCGCTTCCCCGCGCCCGTCCCGATCCCGAGCAAGGTGCGCGCGAGCCCGAAGCTCAAGGAGATCACCGACGTCCCGGGCGGCGCCCAGTGCGTCTTCGAGGTCACCTTCGAGCGCGAGGGCGGCGACAAGCCCGTCTGCGTCGCCGAGACCGTCGTGCGGGTCTACACGGGCTAGGGCGTCACCCGCACGGTCACGGTCCGCCGGGTGGTCCCGACCGTCAGCACGAGCGGGAGGCGCTTGGCCTTGCGTCCGCGCAGCGCCTTCTTGCCGGCGGGGGTAAGCGCCAGCCGCACTGGCGTCGCGCCACGGGCCTTCACCTTGATCGTGGCCCGCGCGTACACGGTCCCCGACGACAGCGAGCGCCGGAGCTCCATCCGCACGGTGGATCCGGCGAGCGCCGGCTGCGCCGAAAGGCTCCAGCGGAGCGAGCCCTGCCGGACCTTGAGCGCCGGGACGCGCAGCGCGTTCAGCCCAGCCGCGACCGGGTCCGGGCCAGCGACGGGGGTCTTGGGCGGTCCGGGAGCCACCGGGCTTGCGGGCGTGACCGGGTCGGGCGCCGGCGTCGCCGCCGCATCGGGCGACGGTGTCTCGTCGACGACTTTGCCCTCGTCGTCGTCACTGATCCGCACGAAGGTCGTCGCCGAGCCACCCAGCACCCGCACCTGATCCGTCGAGTGGGCGGTGATCTCCAGTGATTCCGGGCGTTCCGCGACGGTGTCCGCGGTGATGCGCAGTGCGGCGGTGACGCTCGTCTGGCCCGCCGGGACGGTCACCAGGGTGTCGAGGGGCTGGAAGTCGGAGCCGGCGCTCGCGGAGGAGGAGGCGGCGACCACGCGGAAGGCCACAACGGTCGGCCACGCCTTGGCCAGCGTGAAGCGCAGCGGCAGTTCCTTGACTGCGTCGCCCTCCGTGATCTCGACGAGCTCGTCGTCATCACCGGGGAAGCGCTTGAGGACGGCCCGCGCTGGAGGCACGGTCCCGCCGCCGAGCACCCGTCGAAGCCGGATGTCGCCGTCCGCGGCGTCGGCGACCGCAAGGTCCCCGCCCGGAAGGGCCGCGAGCGCGCGATCGTCACCTTCGAGGGTCAGCCTCGCCGCGCCATAGAGCGCGTCGAGCGAGCCGTCCGGGTTCAGCCGCCGCACCGTGTCACCGCTCTCGGCCAGGATGCGGCCCTCGGGATCGACCGCAAACGCCGGGAGCTCCCGCAGGTCGCTCACGAAGCTCCAGTCCACGGCGCCGTCGGCCGTCAGCACCACCGGCCGCGGGTTGGTCGCCACCAGCACCCGCCCTCCGGGCAGCGCCACGGCGCGTGCGCCAGGCTTGAACGGAACGCCGGCGTCCCAGAGCAACTCGCCCGCGATCCCGTCGCCGGCGTAGCCGTCGTCCAGCGTGCCGTCCGCGAGAAGCCGGACGCTGATGAGTCGGCCCGCGGCGCCGCCGACGATCACGATGCGCCCGTCCGCCTGGATGAGCATGTCGCCCACCATCGCGCCGGTGCCCACCGTCACCAGCCGCGTGCCGAACCCATTGTCGGGCTCGCCGTTCACGTCGAAACGCCGTGCCCAGAGCTGGTCGCCGGCCGTACCGGTGACGACCGCCTTACCGTCCGCTTGCACGGCCACGGCCTGCGGGTCGGGAAGCGGCGCGGTGCTCGCGACGCGGGCGCCGTCGGCGCTGTAGAACACGATCCTGCCGCCGGTGACCACCGCGGTGCGGCCATCGCCGCCTGCCGACGCGGCGAGGACGGACCAACCGTTCGGCACGGCCCTGTCGGACGACGTGCCGATCGGCGTCCCCGCCGGGGTCAGACGGCCGGACGCGAGCCAACCGTCGTACGGGTCCCAACCCCAGCCGTAGACATTGAGCCGGCCGGCTCCCGCCCACAGCCAGCGGGCGCCGAGCCGGACCCCGGGCAGCTGCGGGTCGGCACGGTGCACGGCGTCGGAGCGCGCTCCGTCGGCGGCGAACGTCGCGGCGGCGTACCCGAGCCCTTCGCGATGGGAAGCGACGATACGCGTGGCGCCGCCTGCCAGCGGGCGCATCGCGACGTGCTCGGCGGCGGCGAAGCCGGCAACCTCGGAGACGAACGCGCCGTCGGCGGCACCTCCGGGCGTGAGCCGCGCCAGCGTGGGCCCCCTCGAACCCGGCGTCCGGCCGCCGCCGGCAACCAGGACCCGGCCGTCGCCGAGCACCGCCAGAGCGCTCGCCATGGTCCCTGGGGGGAACGCGACGCCGTCGTCCGAGAAGGTGGGGTCGAGCGCGCCGGCGGGCGTGAGCTTGACGACCACCGAGCCGTCGATCTCTTCACCTCGGCCCGCCCGCCCGCCGACGAGGACGCTCCCGTTCGCACCGACGACCAGTGCTTCGAGATCCATGACGTCGAAGGTGTTCGGCGGATGCACGAACGTCCCGTCGGTGCCGAAGGCGTCGTCTCGCGCGCCCGTCGCGAGGAACCGCGCGACGCCGAAGTTGCTGTCGCCTGCGTTGCCGGCCATGAGCACCCTGCCGTCGGGCGCCTCAGCAATCGCGGCAATCCCGGCGCTCAGCGCCGCCGGCCGCGCGAAGGCTTTCCCGCCACTGCCGAACGACGGATCGGGCGCGCCGGCCGGCGTCAATCGAAGCGCTGTCCAGCGCCGGTCATCGGTCCCGCCAACGAGGATCCGCCCGTCGGCCTGCAACGCGACGGCGTCGGCCGACGGGCACGCGGAGCGTGGGGCGGGGAGGGTCCAGACGCCGTCGCCGTCGAACGTGCTGTCGGGTGCGCCGCTCGCTGTGAGCCGGACGACCGCACTGACGCATTCTCCGCTCGCCGCGACCAGGATGCGTCCGTCGGGGGCGATCGCGATGCCGCGACCCGTGTCCCTGGGCGTCCCGAGGGTGAGGGTGGTGAGGCCGTCGTCCGAGAACGAGGCATCGAGCTCGCCGCTGGTGGTGTAGCGAGCGACGACGACGTCGCCGCGTCCGCTCTGCCCGGTGACGACCACCCGGCCGTCGTCGTGGACCGCGACCGCGCCGGAGCGGCCTGGGTGCCCCTCCCAGGAGCGCAGCAGCGCGGTTCCGTCGACGCCGAACGTCCGGTCCAGATCGCCGGGCGCCGCCGCGGCCGCGCTCGACGTCATCGCGGCCAGCGCTGCGGCCGCTGTGGCAATCCATCGCACCGGGGCACCATCCTCCATTGACGGTGCCTACCTAAGTGATCCGCGAACCCCATGTCAAGGGCTCACGCAGTGCTCAGCGGATGTTGACTGCAGGACCGTTCGCGCCGTCCACGACGGCGCGGTAGGTCCCCGGCGTGACGGCCGCCCAGCGGTACTTGCCGCGCCGCACCTTCGTCGAGCCGACGGTGACCCAGCGCCCGTCACGGAGCGCCTGGACCTTCACGTTCCGCGACTCGCTGATCACGGACCCGCGCAGCACGCCGATCGGCCGGATGAACGCGCCGAAGCCGGGCGGCGCGGCCGTGCCGCCCGCCTCGTCCTCGGTCGGCTCGTCCTCGGAGCCGCTGATCGACGTGAAGTACGCCCACGAGTCGAACAGGCCGAGCCGCGCCCGCAGCGTCGCGCCGTCGGTCACCGAGACGCCGCGCGAGCCCACGACCTCGGCGGAGACGATCCGCGGCGACTCCCCGCGCTTGGTCACGCGGATGCCCTTGAACGAGCCCTTCACGAGCCCGCCGAGCTTCTTCTTCGCGCTCGCCATCGACGGCCGCGTCGTCCAGCGGTGACGCGGTGAGACGTTGTCGAACTCGTCCTCGACCGACTTCAGCCACGGCTTGGGCTCGTTGCCCAGCGATGTGTTCTCGACCGACTCCGTGCGACCGCCCGAGGTGGAGAAGAAGTAGGTGACGACGGGCTGGCCCTGATAGGTGACGATCTGCCCGCGGGTGTCGGCGACGGCCGCGTTGGTCGACGGCTGCTCGATCCCGACGCCCTTGTAGACCTGCGAGCGCGTGTCCGCGTAGTGGTCGAAGTCCTCGCTCTTGGCGGTGGTGATGGCGTACGTGCGCGCCGCGATGGCCTGCGCGCGCAGCGCCTCGGCGGGCCAGGAGGCCGGCGACTCCGCGGGCACGACGCCCTGCAGGTAGTCATCGAGCGCCACCACGTTGGTCACCGTCATGCCGCTGAAGTTGCCGGGCTTGAACTCCATCACGCCCCGGTAGGAGCCGTGGCCGCCGAGCGTCGTCACGCCACCCTCGCCCGCGATCTGCAGCGGCGCGGTGAACGTCGCGAACCGCCGCCCTCCCGACAGCAGCTCGACCTGCGAGAGCCCGCGCCGCCGGACGACGTAGGTCTTCGTCGGATCGAGCCTGCGCGAGCCGGCCTGGCGCGCGCCCGAGATGCGCGCGGACGACGTCGAGGGGACGAGCAGCACGCGGACCTTCTGGGTGGGATCCGTGGTGCCGAGCGAGGTGCCGGTGTAGTAGTGGCCGAGGATGCGGGCGGCGTCCCAGCCGTTCTGGGCGTAGCCGAGCGCGCCGTACTGGCTCATCCCGACGCCGTGGCCGAAGCCGGCGCCCTTGATCGTGAACGTGGTCTGCGCGGCGGCGGGGGCGGAGAGCACCAACGACGCGGCCAGCGTGGCGAGAAGGAATCTGGGCATAGAGTTCGACGGGCGCATCTAAGTTAGCCCGACACACCCCGTGGATAGGAGTTGCGCAACCGTGAGTTCACGCAAGGCATCGGACCTGTTCGTGGAGTGCCTGGAGGCGGAGGGCGTCGAGTACGTCTTCGGCATCCCCGGCGAGGAGACATTGGACCTGAATGAGTCCTTGCACGACTCCTCCATCAAGTTCGTGCCCGTGCGGCACGAGCAGGGCGGCGCCTACATGGCCGACATGTACGGGCGCCTCACCCAGCGCGCCGGCGTCTGCCTCGGCACGCTCGGCCCCGGCGCGACCAACCTGACCACCGCGATCGCGGACGCGTTCCTGGACCGCTCCCCGCTCGTGGCGCTGACGGGCCAGGCGGACCTCCAGCGCATGCACAAGGAGTCCCACCAGCACATCGACATCGTCTCGATGTTCAAGCCGATCACCAAGTGGAACACGCGCCTGAACGCGCCGGAGGTGATCCCGGAGGTCGTCCGCAAGGCGTTCAAGGTCGCGCAGGAGGCCAAGCCCGGCGCGACCCACATCGAGCTGCCCGAGGACGTGATGGCCGGCGAAGTGGACGCCGTCCCGCTGCCCAGCGGTGGCCGCGACCGGCGTCTGGAACCGAGCGCCGGGGACGTGCTCGCCGCCGCCGAGCTCATCCGCAACGCCGCCAACCCGATCGCGCTGGCCGGCAACGGCGTGGCGCGCGCGGGCGCCGCCAACGCCCTGCGCGAGTTCGCGCGCGCCACCGGGATCGGCGTCGCAGAGACGTTCATGGGCAAGGGCGCGCTCGACTACGAGGACTCAGGCGCGCGCGGGACCGTCGGGCTGCAGTCACGCGACTACGCGCTCGCGGGCTTCGAGGACGCCGACGTCGTGATCACGATCGGCTACGACCTCGTCGAGCACGCGCCGAGCAACTGGAACCCCAAGCGCGACAAGCAGATCGTCTGCATCGACAGCGTCCCGTCCGAGGTCGACGAGCACTTCATCACCCAGATCGACCTCGTCGGCGACCTCTACCACATCCTCTCGCGGCTGACCGAGGAGCTGCGGCACGAGCCGCGCACCACGCGGACCTCACGCCTGGACGACATCGTCCTCGGCCGCTTCGAGGCCGCCAAGCACGACGACGCGTTCCCGATGCAGCCGCCGCGCGCGCTGTGGGAGATCCGCCAGGCGCTCGGCCGCCACGACATGCTGATCTCCGACGTCGGCCTGCACAAGCTGTGGATCGCGCGCATGTTCCCCGCGCACGAGCCCAACACGGTGCTGATCGCGAACGGCCTGGCCGGCATGGGGATCGCGCTGCCGACGGCGATCGCGGCCAAGCTCGTGCACCCGGGCCGCAACGTCGTGACGGTCAACGGCGACGGCGGCTTCCTGATGAACGTGCAGGAGCTCGAGACCGCCGTGCGGCTCAAGACCCCGATCGTGAACATCATCTGGGAGAACGCCCAGTTCGGCTCGATCGTGTGGAAGCAGGACAAGAAGTTCGGCCGCCACTTCGGGACCGACTTCACCAACCCGGATTTCGTCAAGCTGGCGGACGCCTTCGGCATGCCGGCCTGGCGCTGCGAGTCCGTCGAGGACTTCGGCTCACGCCTGCGGCACGCGCTGTCGCTCGAGCTCCCGAGCCTGATCGTGGTCCCGATCGACTACTCGCTCGACGTGTCCATCTCGGAGGAGCTCGGAACGGAGACGGTGGCGGCATGAGCGCAACGCGTGAGAAGACCGCGGTCGACGCGGTGCCGACGGGCCTGTTCATCGGCGGCGAATGGCGGGACGCGTCGGGCGGTGCGACGCTCGACGTCGAGGACCCGTCGACCGGCTCTAGCATCGCCGCGGTCGCCGACGCGACGCCCGATGACGCGAAGGCCGCGCTGGACGCCTGCTGCGCCGTGCAGGAGGAGTGGGCCGCGCACCCGCCGCGCGAGCGGGGTGAGATCCTGCGCCGCGCGTTCGAGGCGATGACCGCGAACGCCGATGACCTCGCGCTCGTGATGACGCTGGAGATGGGCAAGCCAGTCGCCGAGTCCAAGGCCGAGATCACGTACGCGGCGGAGTTCCTGCGCTGGTTCTCCGAGGAGGCGGTGCGGATCGAGGGCCGCTACGCGACCGCGCCCAACGGCGCCGGGCGGCTGATCACGATGAAGCAGCCCGTCGGCCCGTGCTACGCGATCACGCCGTGGAACTTCCCGGCCGCGATGGGCACGCGCAAGATCGGCCCGGCGATCGCCGCGGGCTGCACGATGGTGATCAAGCCCGCGCAGCAGACGCCGCTGAGCATGCTGGCGCTGGCGAAGATCTTCGAGGAGGCCGGGCTCCCGAAGGGGGTGCTGAACGTCGTCACGTCGAGCAAGTCCTCGGACGTTTCCAAGCCGATCATCGGTGATCCGCGTCTGCGCAAGCTCACCTTCACGGGCTCGACGGAGGTCGGCCGCATGCTGGTGGAGCAGTCGGCGCAGGGCCTGCTGCGCACGTCGATGGAGCTCGGCGGCAACGCGCCGTTCCTGGTGTTCGAGGACGCGGACCTCGACGCCGCCGTCGAGGGCGCCGTGATCGCCAAGATGCGCAACATCGGCGAGGCCTGCACGGCCGCGAACCGCTTCCACGTGGCGGCGCCGGTGGCGGACGAGTTCGCGCACAAGCTGGCCGACAAGCTGGGCGAGATGAAGGTCGGGCGCGGGACCGAGGAGGACGTCAAGGTCGGCCCGCTGATCGACGCCGACCAGCGCGACAAGGTCGCCGAGCTCGTGAGCGACGCCACCGGCCGGGGGGCGAAGGCCCTGGTGGGCGGCGGCCCGCGCGAGGGCGCCGGCTACTTCTTCGACCCGACCGTGCTCAGCGACGTGGCGCCCGACTCGCGCCTGCTCAAGGAAGAGATCTTCGGGCCGGTCGCGCCCGTAATCGGGTTCGACAGCGAAGACGACGCCATCACGGCGGCGAACGACACGGAGTACGGGCTCGTGGCCTACGTGTACACCCAGGACCTCAAGCGCGCGTTCCGCGTGTGCGAGCGGCTGCAGACCGGCATGGTCGGCCTCAACCAGGGCATGGTCTCCAATGCGAGCGCGCCGTTCGGCGGCGTCAAGGCGTCCGGCTTCGGCCGTGAGGGCGGGCCCGAGGGCATCAACGAGTACCTCGAGGTCAAGTACGTGGCCATGAGCCTGTGAGCGATCCGCTCACACAGTTCAAGGAGTGGTACGAGCACGCCGTGGCCGCGGGCGTCACCGAGCCCGAGGCCATGGCGCTCGCGACCGCGAACGCGGACGGCGTCCCGTCCGTGCGCTTCGTCCTGCTCAAGGGCATCGACGAGCGCGGCGTCGAGTTCTTCACCAACTACGAGTCCCGCAAGGGCCGCGAGCTGTCCGCGAACCCGCGCGCGGCGCTCGCGGTGCTGTGGAAGCCCCTGCAGCGCCAGGTACGTCTGGAAGGCCCGGTCGAGCGGCTGAGCGAGGAGGAGTCCGACGCGTACTTCGCCACCCGCTCACGCGGCTCGCAGCTCGGCGCCTGGGCGTCCCGGCAGAGCGAGGCGATCCCGGACCGCGAGTGGCTCGAGACGCGCCTCGCCGAGCTCGATACCTCCTATCCGGAGACCGTGCCGCGCCCGCCGCACTGGGGCGGCTTCCTGCTGCGCCCCGGGGCGATCGAGTTCTGGGAGGGCCGGCCGAACCGGCTGCACGACCGCGAGGCGTTCACGCGCGGCGCCGACGGCGCCTGGCACTCACGCCGGCTCTCGCCCTAACAGGTACCGCGCGCGGGTCACGAAGGCGTCGGACTGCGCGTGCGGGCCGCTGTAGAGGCCGCGGTCCTCGGACACGTGCAGCACGCGCCAGCCGTCGGCCGCGAAGCGGTTGAGCGCCTCGGCCACCTCGGCCGCGGGAAAGCCCTGGGTCCAGCGGTGGGCGCGGATCTCGACGTCGGTGCGCTCCGTGCCGTCGACGAGCTCGGCGGCCCAGCCCGTCACCGTCTGCGGCTGCAGGCCCGAGGCCGCGCGCCACGCGTCGTACTCGAGGCGGACGGGCGAGCCGCCCGGCGGCGGGTTCTCGGCCGTGAAGCGGCGCCGGATCTTCTCCTCCGGCGTCCCGCCCAGCGCGCGCTCGTCGACGTGGCCGTCGGGGAACGTGATCCGCGTGATCTTCACCGGCTCGGTCGAGAAGCCGCGAGTGCCCTCGACCTCGTCGATCGTGGTCGCGGCCCGGAAGGCTTCCAAGCGCGCGTCCCACTCGGCCTGGTCCTCGGGCGCGGCCTCCGGCGGCGTCGCGTGGTTGGCCTCCCACCACGCCTTGATGCGGGCCTCGCCCTCGCCGATCGGCGCCTCGACGGTGGACCCGTCCGGGAGCTCGACCCACTCCCGCGGGACGCGCTCGATCAGGAAGAACCCGTAGCGCACAGGAGCAGGAAGGCCTCGCGGCGGCGGCGTTCGGCCTCGGCTTGAGCGGCGAGCTGCGGGTTCACGCAGCCGGACTATACGGACGCGGCCGCGCGTTCACGCCGCATCGCGGCGCCGAGCAAGCCGGTGAGGATCAGCGCGCAGCCGACGAGCTGCAGCGCGGACGGCTCCTGCGAGAGCAGCGCCGCGCCCAGCGCGACCGACCCGATCGGCTGAATCGTGAGGATCAGCGAGGTGACCGCCGCCGGCAGGCGCGGCAGCGACACCGTGATCAGCATCCAGCCCAGGAACTGCGACGTCAGCGCGAGCAGGATCAGCCAGCCCGCGCTGGGCCACACGGGCGCGAGGTCGTCGGTGCCGATCACGAGCCCGAGGGCGAGCGAGCAGACCGTGGCCACCACCGACATGTCGAACAGTGCCCCGCCGGGCCGGCGCAGATCCATCGAGCCCTGGCGCTGGACGAGCAGGAACGCGGCGTAGGCGATCCCGGTCGCGACGCCCAGCAGCGCGCCGCGCGCCGGGTTGGCGCCGTATGCGCCCTCCTCCAGGGCGCCGCTGACCAGCACCACGCCCAGGCAGACCGGGGGCAGCGCCAGCAGGATCGACTTCGGGACCTTCTCGCCGAGGACCGCCAGCGCGACGAACGGCACGATCACGACCTGCAGGTTGCCGAGCACGGTCGCCAGGCCGGCGCCGACGTCCTCGATCGCGTAGTGCCAGACGACGATGTCGACGGCGAACAGCGCGCCCGCGGCGGCTGCCAGCCAGCGCTCACGCGGCGTGCGCGGACCGTACCGGCGATGCTCGTACCAGGCGATCAGCCCCAGCGGCGGGAGCGCGTAGGCGCAGCGCCACAGCGCGGCGGAGACGGGCGAGACGTCGGCGAGGTCGACGAGGATGGCGCTGAACGCGATCGTCAGCGCGCCGAGGACGCCCGCGAGCGCGGGCCGCTCGATCACCCGGCGATGCACGCCGTTCCGTGGCGCTCGAAGCCCAGCCGGGCGTAGACGCGGGCGGCGTCCTCGCCAGCCGAGAGGAAGACGATGTCCGCCGCGGCGTCCTCGACGAGCCGCGCCGTGAGCGCGCCCGCGATCCCGCGCCGGCGCGCTTCGGGGACGGTGGCGACGCCGACGATCTCGGTCACGTCCGCGACGGGCTGGTGCTGGCCGACCGCCACGACGTCCTCGCCGATGGTCGCGATCGCCATCCGCGTGATGCCGCTCGCCAGGCGCTCGCGCAGGAAGTCCACGCGGTCCCCGACGTCCTCGCCCGATCCGCCGAAGCCGCGGTCCTGGGCCGCGACGGCGGCGCTCAGCAGCGGATCGTCCGCCTCGATCATGCGGACGGTCACGCCCTCCGGCGCGGCGGCAGGAACGGCGCCGCGCAGCACCATCAGCGGTGCCTGCATCACGTCCAAGGGCATCACGGCGAGCAGCGACGGCGTCGTGTCGTGCACCCACTCGAACGCCTCGGGCACGCCGAGCTCGCGCTGCCGCGCGCGGACGGCCTCGACCTCGGCGCCGGTGAACGCGTGCTCCAGCCCGAGCCGCGGCCGCGCGTAGTACGGCCACGCGCCGGTCGGCACGAACAGCGTGAACGGCCCGATCTCCTCCGCCCGTGCGGCGCTGCGCGGCACCGCGTCGTAGTAGGCCTCGATCCGCTCGAGCATCAGTGCACGAAGCAGGCCGTGCCGCAGCGGCGGAAGCCGAGGCGCTCGTACACGCGCGCGACGTCATCGTCGGCGGCGCTGAGGAACACGGTCTCGATGCCGCGGTCGAGCGCGTGCTCGACCAGGAACGCGGTGACCGCGCCGCCCAGGCCCTGTCGGCGGACCGCCGGAAGCGTCGCCACGCCGACGATCTCCGCCACCGCGTCCACCGGCCGCAGCGTCCCGACCGCGACCGGGCCGGACTCGTTCTCGGCCACGGCGGTCACGCTCGTCCCGCGGCGGAAGCGCTCGCGCAGGTAGTCGAGCCGGGCGGCGTCCTGCTCGCGCGCGGCGGCGTCGCGCTCGGTGATCGCCTGCGGGCCGGGCGCGGTGCCGGCCGCGGCGAAGCCGACCTGCTCGACGCCGAGCGCGGCGGCGAGCGCTGCGTCGTCGGCGTCGAGCAGGCGCAGGCCCATGCTCTCGGGTGCCTCAAGCGGCCGCCACGCCGCGCGGTCCAGGACCAGCAGCGGCACCTCGATCACCTCCGCGTCGACCGCGTCGCGCAGCGTCGGGGCCGTCTCGTGCACCCACTCGAACATGTGCGGCACGCGCAGCTCCGCCTGGCGGGCACGGACGGCCGCGACGTCCTCGCGGGTGAACGTCTGCTCGCCCTCACCCACGCGCGGCCGCGCGTAGTACGGCCACGGCGCGCGCGAGACGAACAGCGTGAACGGGCCCACCTCCTCGACGCGGGCCGCGCTGCGCGGCGCCGCGTCGAGGAACGCGTCGATCGCGGCTAGCTCACTCAGCGGAGGACCCGGCGGCGATCTTGCGCAGGTTGAGCGCCTTGTCCAGGGTCTCCTCGTCCACGCCGTGCTTGCGCGCGACCTCGCGCAGGGTGCCGCCGTTCTCCGCGGCGTCCTTGACGATGTCGGCGGCCTTGTCGTAGCCGATGAACGGGTTCAGCGCGGTGGCGACGGCGAGCGTGCCCTCCGCGGAGGCCTCGAGCCCCGCGTGGTTGGGCTCGATCCCGTCGACGCACTTCTCCGCGAAGATTTTCGACGTCGTCGAGAGCAGGTGGATCGACTGCAGCAGGTTGCGGGCGATCAGCGGGATCCGGACGTTGAGCTCGAACTGGCCCTGCAGACCGCCGATCGTGATCGCGGTGTCGTTGCCGATCACCTGCGCCGACACCTGCAGCACGACCTCCGGGATGACCGGGTTGACCTTGCCCGGCATGATCGAGGAGCCCTTCTGCAGCTCGGGCAGGAAGATCTCGCCGATGCCGACGCGCGGGCCCGAGCCCATCAGCGCGAGGTCGCCGGCGATCTTGGTGAGCGACACCGCGATCACCTTCAGCGCGCCGGACA
This sequence comes from Solirubrobacter deserti, assembly GCF_003344625.1. GTDB lineage: Bacteria > Actinomycetota > Thermoleophilia > Solirubrobacterales > Solirubrobacteraceae > Solirubrobacter > Solirubrobacter deserti. The sequence goes on from NZ_QPKJ02000003.1 coordinate 444,857, forward strand.
GCTCGACGAGCGCGTCGCGGTTGCCCTGGGCCTCGAACGGGTCCTCAGGAGCGGAGATGGTGAGCCCCGTCTCCGCTGAGAGCTTCTCGCGGACCTTGGCCGCGAAGTCGGGATGCGTGTTCAGGCCGGTGCCCGTGGCGGTGCCGCCGAGCGGGATCTGCGCGACCTGGGGCAGCGCGTTCTCGACGCGCTTGCGACCGAGGCGGATCTGCGCCGCGTAGCCCGAGAACTCCTGGCCGAGCGTGACCGGGACGGCGTCCATCAGGTGCGTGCGGCCGGATTTGACGAGGTCCTTGAACGCCTCGGCCTTGGCGGCGAAGGAATCCTCCAGCTGCTGCAGCGCGGGGAGCAGCGTGTTCGTCGCCTCGTCCAGCGCGGCGAGGTGCACGGCGGACGGGAACACGTCGTTGGAGCTCTGCCCCATGTTCACGTGGTCGTTGCGGTGCGCGCCCGAGAGCGTCGCGATGACCTCGTTGGCGTTCATGTTCGAGCTCGTGCCGGAGCCCGTCTGGAAGACGTCGACCGGGAACTGGTCATCGTGCTTGCCCTGCGCGATCTCGTCCCCGGCGGCCGCGATCTTGTCCGCCAGCTCCTGGTCGAGCAGACCGAGCTCCGCGTTCACGCGGGCGGCGTTGCCCTTGATGCGGCCGAGCCAGCGCACGACCGGCAACGGGACGCGTTCTCCCGAAACGGGGAAGTTCGCGACAGCCTTGGTGGTCTCGCCGCCCCACAGCTCCGTCGGGGTGTCCTGCACGCTCATGGGCTCCTCCGCGTCATCAACCGGTTGCGAACCCTTACGCTAGCGCTGCTTTGACCATGCCACATTCGCCAGTCGGGGCCCACGGCCGGGTGACCTCCACGGGAGGGATCGCCCCGGGCCGCACGGGCGAGGTCATGGTCTCGATCCGCGGAGGCGTGGAAGCGTTCCTCGCGCGCGATGCCGACAACGGGACGGTCGCCCCTTACACGGAGATCGTCGTCGTCGACTACGTGCCACCCCGGCTCGTGGTCGTCACCCCCCTCAACCAGGAGTCCTGACGTGTCTCCCACGCTCATCGTGATCATCGCCGCAGTGGTGCTCGTGCCGCTGATTTTCGCGATCCTCTTCAAAGTGCTGTGGAGGGTCCCGGCGGCCGACGAGGCGCTGATCGTCACCGGGCTCGGCGTCAAGGGCCGCGCCGTCGGCGACCGGATCTTCAAGATCATCACGGGCGGCGGCGCATTCGTCGTGCCCGTCCTGCAGAAGGCCCAGTACCTCGGCATGCAGGCCGACAAGGCGCTGCTGGAGGTGGAGGGCGTGGACTCGCAGAAGATCCCGGTCGGCGTCCGCGGCGTCGCGATCTTCAAGGTCGGGGACGACGAGGCGTCGATCACCAACGCCGGCGTGCGCTTCCTCGAGGCCCAGTCGGGCCAGATGCACGACCTCGTCCGCGAGGTCTTCCACGGCCACCTGCGCTCGATCATCGGCTCGATGTCGGTCGAGGACCTGATCGCCAACCGCAACGAGCTCGCGCAGTCCACGCGGGACGCGTCCGCCGACGAGATGCAGAAGCTCGGCCTCGTCATCGACTCGCTGCAGATCCAGGAGATCATCGACCCGACGGGCTACATCCGCGCGCTCGGCGAGCCGCGGGCGGCGGAGGTCAAGATGCAGGCGCGCATCGCGCAGGCCGCCGCCGACCGCGAGGCGACCGAGCGCGAGCAGGAGGCGGAGGCGCTGAAGGCCGCCGCCCGGCGCGACAGCGAGATCAAGCGCGCCGCCTACCAGGCCGAGATCGACAAGCAGGCCGCGCAGTCCGCCCAGGCCGGCCCGCTGGCGGACGCCGAGGCGCGCAAGCAGGTCGTCGTGCAGGAGACCGCGGTGGCCGAGCTCGAGGCCGAGCGCGAGGAGAAGCGCCTGAACACGCAGATCCGCAAGCCGGCCGACGCCTCGGCCTACGAGAAGCAGGTGCAGGCCGAGGCCGAGCGCGCCGCGCGCATCTCGATCGCGGAGGCGCAGGCGCGCGAGGTCGAGCTCGCGGCGGTGGCCAAGGCCAAGCAGATCGAGCAGATCGGCGCCTCCGAGGCGCGCGTCACGACCCAGCGCGGCGTGGCCGAGGCGGAAGCGACCAAGGCCCGCGGCGAGGCCGAGGGCGCGTCGATCCGGGCCAAGGGCCTGGCCGAGGCCGAGGCGATCGCCAAGCGCGCGGAGGCGCTCGAGAAGGAAGCTGACGCCGTCATCGGCCAGCAGATCGCCGAGCAGCTTCCGGACATCGTGCGCGCCGCCTCCGAGTCCTTCAAGCATGTCGACAACCTGACCGTGCTCAACGGCGCCCAGGGCATCAGCGAGATCATCGCGCAGGTGATCGGGCAGGCCGGCCCGGCGCTGGAGATGGCGCAGGGCGCGCTCGCCCGCACGCGCGCGACCAACGTCAAGGGCAACGGCGCCGGGCCCGTGGCGAAGGAGGACCCCAAGCCCTAGTGCGGCCGTGGATGCTGATCGCCGGCGTCGTCGTGCTCGCCCTCGCGGCCGGCGCCGGCGAACGGCTGCTCGACGGGGAGCGCTGCGTCGCCCCGCCCGAGCTCTACGGCGACCCGCCGGCGGGCTACCGCTACGTGGCGCAGCGCTCGTTGGCCGACGACGCCCGCGAGGTGCGCCGCACGGGCTCGCGCGTGACGGGTTACCTCGCCGCCGTCCGGGTCCCGGACGGGGAGGAAGAGGACCTCGACGCCGTGGGCGAGCGCGCGGCGCCGGGGGACGTCGTCAGCCGCGGTGAGATCGACGGCCGCGCCGTCGCGCGGCTCGCGCCGGAGAACGGCGGGCGGATCGTCATGGGCTTCAAGGCCTGTCACCTCGTTCAGGCCGGTTCGGCCGACCCGCGCATGGCCGAGGAGGTCGCGCGGACGGTGTTCGGCGGCTAGCTGAACTTCACGCCGAGCGGAGCGGGACGGGGCAGCCGGATCAGGACGCTGTCGTGGTCCAGGCGCGCGATGCACACGCCCTTGTAGCCGGGGCGAGCGCCGAGCGTGACGCGCGGCGTGATCGTTCGGCTGCGCACCGTCACGGATGCCTTCATCACCCCGTGGCACGCGTCGCGGCTGAACTGGACGAGCACGCTGCGCCGGTCCGGCATCAGCATCATGCCCTCCCGGGGCGCGCGCCGGGGGTCGGCGGTCCGCTTCGGGTCGGGCCGTGAAGGCGCAACGACCGGCACCGCGTTGGTGTGGATCGTCCAGCCCGCGGGCGGTTGCAGCTCGACCCGGCGGGCGGGCGCGCAGCCCTTGACACGCATCCCCCACAGCGTGATCGGGCGCGCGCCGTTGCGCGTCGGCCCGATCGTGGCGTGGTCGTAGCGCACGCAGGCGCGGCTGAGGTCGCCGAGCGCGATCCGGCCGCGCTCGAAGCCGATCCGGCCGAACGTCTCGACGTCGAGCTTTGGCCCGGTCGTGCCGACCGTGACCGTCACCCCGCGGGACACGCGCGCCCCGGGCTTGATCGACTGGCTGGCGACGCGCCCGGCCGCCGCGGGCCGGAACCGGCCGTCACGCCATTCGAGGCGCAGCCCGCTCTCGGGCCGTAGGCCGGCGGTACGCAGCTGCGCCGAGGCCTCCGCGACGGTCAGGCCGCGCAGGTCGGGGACGTGGACGCTGGGAGGCGGGAGGTCGATCATCTCGACCTCACTACGCCCGATGCGCCCGGCGCATCACACGCTGGCGACGTCCACGTTGCGCTCGGGCGTGACCTCGTGCGGGTCCAGCTCCTCGTGGCAGTGCGAGCACACGAGCAGCGGGTCCGCCTCGTGGCCGCACGTGTTGTGGCGCAGCACGACCGGCGGGCACTCGCCAGAGAGGTGGCGGTCGCCCCAGCGCATCAGCGCGACGATCGCGGGGTACAGATCACGGCCCGCCTCGGTCAGGCGGTAGTCGTGGCGCGGCGGCTCCTCCTGGTAGAGGCGGCGCTCGAGGATGCCGTGCGCGACGAGCGTCTGCAGGCGGGTGGACAGGATGTTGCGCGCGATCCCGAGATTGCGCTGCATGTCGCTGAACCGGCGCACGCCGTAGAACGCCTCGCGCAGGATGAGGAACGTCCAGCGCTCTCCGAGGATGTCCATCGCGCGGCCGATCGAGCAGCTGACGGGGCGATCCAGCTCATACATCGTGAGGAAAACGGTAGCGATCACATGTGCCCGCGCTTGCCCGGTGTCCGTCCGCGGGCACCCGTAGGGTGTTGGGAATGACGTCCCTGGTCGCGCCGTACGCCTTGCCCTCCGCGCGTGGAGTGGTGGCGAACCACCTGCGTGCGGGCTTGTCGACGGGCGCGCTGCACGAGCAGCGCGGGGACTGGCCGGCGCTCGTGGAGGCCGCGCGGGACTTCTCAGGTGCGGCGGTGGAGCTGGCGGCGCTGAGCGAGCGTGAGCTGCCGGGTCTGGCGGCCTTCCTGGACGAGGATCCGTGGCTGCCGTTCCGCTTCGTCAGCGTGCATGCGCCAACCAAGCACCTCGAGTTGGGCGACCGTGCGCTGGCCGCCGCGCTGTCCGAGCTGCCGCCGGTGGTGGACGCGATCGTCCTGCACCCGGACACGCTGGCCGATCCCTCGGCCTACCGCGCGCTGGGGCGCCGCGCCGTCATTGAAAACATGGACGCGCGCAAGGGCGCGGGCACGACGGTGGCGGAGCTTCGAGCGATGTTCGAGCGGCTGCCGGAGGCCGGGTTCTGCCTCGATGTCGCGCACGTCTGGTCGCTGGATCCGACGATGGCGCTGGGTCACGAGCTGCTGGACGCGTTCCGGCTGCGGCTCACCCACGTACACGTCAGCTCGGTGACGGCCGCGTGCGAGCACGTGCCGCTCACGGCCGCGCACGAGGAGCTGTTCTGCGAAGTGCTCGAGCGCTGCGTGGACGTGCCCTGGATTCTCGAGGCCGTGTGAGTTGAAGGCGGACCTCGCCGCGGGCGAGGCGCTGAGGGAGCTCGGGCGCCACACGGGCGCGCAGTTCCCCAACCTGGCCGCCGCCCGCGCCAGGACGGCGGCCGAACTGGAGGGCCGCCGCGCGGCGGTGGCCGAGATCGCGCTGCCGGCGGGCAGCGCGCTGTGCCTGATGGGCTCGTGGGGACGGCACGAGGTGGTCGAGGGCTCCGACGACGACTGGCTGCTGCTGGTCGAGGACGAGACGGTCGGCCTGTCGCGGACGGCGGAGATCACGCGCGCGCTCGGGGTCGAGCCGGGCGTCGAGGGCGTGTTCGGCCGGGCCGCAAGCTGGCGGCACCTGATCGACCGGATCGGGCTCGACCGCGACGACAACAAGAACCTGACGCGCCGGATCCTGCTGCTGCTCGAGTCCCAGCCGCTGACGGGCGCGGACGTGTATGACCGCGTGCGGCGGGAGTTGATCGGCGGCTACGTCAACGAGTGGGTGCGGGACCGGACCGTCCCGCGCTTCTTCCTCAACGACGTCGTCCGCTACTGGCGCACGATCTGCGTCGACTTCGCGGGCAAGGAGCGCGAGCGCGGCGGCTCGGGCTGGGGGCTGCGCAACGCCAAGCTGCGCAACTCGCGCAAGGTGCTGTTCGCTTCGGGCCTGCTGCCGCTGCTGCTGTGCGAGTCCTTCGGCCGGGCGGACATGGCCCGCTTCCTGTTCGAGCAGTTCAGCGCACCGGCGACCGATCGCCTCGCCTACGCCTTTCTCGTCGCGGGCGCGGCCGATTCGGGCGCCCGCGCACTGGGCGCCTACGACCACTTCCTGGAAATCATCGGCGACCCCGAGTGCCGCGCACACCTGAAGAGCCTGCGCCGCGAAGACGCCAAGCGCTCGTCCACGTTCATGGACGCACGCCGCGCCGGCGAGCAGCTGCAGGACGCGCTGCTCGGCCTGCTGTTCGAGACGCCGCGCTTCCGGCAGGTCGCCCGCGCCTACAGCGTGTTCTAGGCGCACAACGCGGTCAGCGCAGCGCGAGCTGCGCGCCCACGCCGTCGCCGGCGAGCGCGGGCCGGGGCCGCACGTGTCGGCGAGGAAGCCGGCGAGCACGTCCCGGCCTCGCGGTGCGCGATCCGCGGCGTCGGGATGGTGGTACAGCCGCAGCTTCACCGCGGCGACAGTTAACCTCGCCGGGCGTGGGAGTCGCCAGCACCCTTCGTCGCGAGGACGCGCGCCTGCTCGCCGGGCGGGGTCAGTTCCTCGACGACGTGCCGCTGCCGGGCGCGCTGCACATGGCGTTCGTGCGCTCGCCGCACGCCCACGCCCGCTTGAACCTGAAGGGGTCAGGCGCCTTCATCTTCACCGCGGCCGATGTCGCCGGGCACGTCGCGCCGGCGCAGATCGTGCCGCCGCCCGGGCTCACGGTGGAGCCGGTGCCGCACCCGGTGCTCGCGGACGGCGTGGTGCGGTACGTCGGGCAGCCGGTCGCGGCGGTCGTGGCCGAGAGCCGCGCGGCCGCGGAGGATCTGGCCGAGTCGGTCGAGGTGGAGTACGAGCCGCTGCCGGCGGTGGTCGACCCGCGCGCCGGCGACACCATGGCGCGCTGGGAGAAGCGCGAGGGGGACGTCGCGGGTGCGTTCGCGCGGGCGGCGCACGTGGTCCGGACCGAGCGGGTGATCCCGCGGCTGGCGGCCGTGCCGATGGAGCCGCGCGGGGCGCTCGCGGTCGAGGAGGACGGACGGCTCACGGTGTGGTCGTCCTCGCAGAGCGCGCACCGGCCGCGCGCGCAGCTCGCGCAGAGCCTGGGGCGCGACGAGGCGTCGATCCGCGTGATCGTCCCGGATGTCGGCGGTGCGTTCGGCTCGAAGGGGACGCTGCCGGTGGAGACGCCGCTGGTGGCGTTCGCGGCGTCCCGACTCGGGCGGCCGGTGCGCTGGACCGAGGATCGCTACGAGAACTTCCTGTCGGCGCCGCAGGGACGCGGGGTCCGTGGCTGGGTGGAGCTCGGTTTCGACGACGAAGGTCGCATCCTGGCGCTGCGCGGCCGCGTGCTCGCGGACCTCGGGGCCTACCTGCTGCCGAGCACGCCGATGCCGCCGCACACGACGGCGATGCTGCTCGCCGGGGGCTACGACATCCCGGCCGTCGAGGTGATCGTCACCGGCGCGCGCACCCACAAGGTCCCGACCGCGCCCTACCGCGGCGCCGGCCGCCCCGAGGCCAGCTACCTGATCGAGACCGCGCTGGACGAGGCCGCCCGCCGGCTCGGGCTGGACCCGCTGGCGCTGCGGCGGAGGAACCTCGTGCGGTCGTTCCCGCACCGGACCGCGCTCGGGTGGACGTACGACTCGGGCGCCTTCGAGGCGTGCCTGGACCGCGCGGTCGACTTGATCGGCGACGTTGAGCCGCAGGAACCGGGCGTGCTCGTCGGCGTCGGCTTCGCGCTCGCGGTCGAGCGCTCCGGCGGGCTGCACGAGCACGCGTCCGTGACCCGGGAGGGCGACGAGGTCGTCGTGCGCGCCGGCTCGGTGCCGTCCGGCCAAGGCCACGAGACGCTGTTCGCGCAGCTCGCGGCGGAGCGGCTCGGCGTCGATCCGGCCATGGTGCGCGTGATCACCGGCGACAGCGACGCGCTCGCGCAGGGCGTGGGCTCGTTCGCCAGCCGCACGGCGACGATGGGCGGCAACGCCGTGGTGGCCGCGGCTGACGACCTGCTGGCCGGTGGGCCGGGCGTCGCGCGCTTCGAGTCCGACCAGGTCTTCACCTCCGGCGCGTACGCGGCGGTCGTCGAGGTCGTGCGCGCGACGGGGGAGGTGCGGCTGCGACGGCTGGTCGCCGTCGACGACGCCGGCCGCATCCTGCACCCGCGGCTCGCCGAAGGGCAGGTGATCGGCGGCGCGGTCCAGGGCCTCGGCGCGATGCTGAGCGAGGAGGTCGTGCACGACGCGTCCGGGCAACCGGTCAGCGCCTCCCTGCTCGACTACGCGCTGCCCACCGCGGCCGAGATCCCGGAGTTCGCGACGGCGTTCGTCGAGTCCCCGTCGCCGCTGAACCCGCTCGGCGTCAAGGGCATCGGTGAGAGCGGCACGATCGGCGCTCCGCCCGCGATCGCCAACGCACTCGCCGCCGCGATCGGCCGCCACCTCGACCCGCCCTACACGGCCCAGCGCGTGTGGGAGGCGTTGCGATGAAGTGGGACGACCTCCTCGCCCAGCGGCAATGGCGCGACGACGACGGCAACCTCAATCGGCTCGAAGAGGTGGACGACGACGACGGCTTCGCCGTCTACCGCCGCAACGGCACCAGCCATGACGTCCGGCGCCCGCGCGCCGTCGACCCGCGCGGCTTCGAGCCGCGGTCCGAGTTCGCGGTCGAGCTCCGCGCCTTCGACGCCGAGGTCGTCGAGGACGAGGCGCCCGCCGCGCCCAGCCGCGCCCGGCTCGTGGCGGCCGGCGTCGCGGCGGCCGGCCTGGCGTGGCTGGCGACGCGGAGGCGCGGGTGAAGCCGGCGCCGTTCGAGTACGTCGCCGTGGACTCGTGGGACGCGGCGCTGGAGGCGCTCACCGACGGCGCTCGCGTGCTCGCGGGCGGCCAGAGCCTCGTACCGCTGCTCAACCTGCGGCTCGTGCGGCCCGCCCGGCTCGTGGACGTCACCCCGATCGTCGGCCTGATCCGCCGCACGGACGGCGTGCTGCGCATCGACGCGACGGTGCGTCAGGCAACGCTCGAACGCTCGCGGATCGTCGCCGCTCACTGGCCGTTGCTGGCCCAGGCCGTGCGCCACGTCGGCCACCCGGCGACCCGCTCGCGCGGAACGGTCGGCGGCTCCGTCGCGCACGCCGACCCGCGCGCCGAGCTCGTCTGCGCGCTCACCGCGCTGGACGCCCGCTACGAGACCATGGCCCGCACGCTCGTGGAGCGGACGGTGCGGGACACCGTCTCCGCGACTCGGACCGGCCCGCCCACCCTCGGCCCGGGCGAGCTCCTCACCGGCATCGTGATCCCGCCACTCCCACCGGGAGCCAAGACCGCGTTCGCCGAGCACGCCCGCACGCACGGCTCGTTCGCCGAAGCGGCGGCGGCCGTCGTGCTGGCCGAGGAACACGCGGCGATCGCGATCCTCGGCGCGGGCCGCGCCACGGCCGCCGAACGCGCGCTGCTGGACGGCGCGAGCGCCGCCGAGGCCGCCGCGCTGGCGGCCGACCTCGTCGACGGCGACCACCCGCGTGCCCTCGTGACCGAGCTCACCCGCCGCGCCCTCGTCGAGGCGGGCCGCGCATGAGCGGCTTCGGCGACCCGCCGCCCGACCTCGACCGCCCGGGCTTCGGCACGGCGCCCGCGCCCGCGCCCGCCCCGGACTCGCCGCCCGCGCCCGCCCCCGGCGACGCTCTGGCCCCCCACGCGGCCTCGCCGGCCCGCCCTGCGCGCATCTCCGTACGCGTCAACGGCCGGCTCCACGAGGCCGAGGTCGAGCCGCGCACGCTCCTGTCGGACTTCCTGCGCCACGAGCTCGGGCTCACCGGGACCAAGGTCGGGTGCGAGCACGGGGCGTGCGGCGCGTGCACGGTCCAGCTCGACGGTGAGCCCGTGCGGGCGTGCCTGACGTTCGCGATCCAGGTCGACCAGGCGCACATCACGACGATCGAGGGCCTGGAGGCGACCGAGCTCAAACTCGCCTTCCACCAGCATCACGCGCTGCAGTGCGGGTTCTGCACGGCGGGCTTCCTGCTCACCCTCGACGCGTACCTCGCCGAGCACCCGGAGCCCACCGAGGACGAGCTCAAAGTCGCGCTGGCGGGCAACCTGTGCCGCTGCACGGGCTACGCGCCGATCATCCAGGCGGTGCTGAACCGATGAAGCTGCGGTCCAAGTACGACCGTGAGATCCTCCTGCTCGGCCTGCCCGCGCTCGGCGCGCTCGCGTCCGAGCCGCTGTACGTCCTCGTGGACACGGCGATCGTCGGGCATCTCGGCACGACGCAGCTCGCCTCGCTCGCGATCGCGGCCACGGTCCTGAGCACGGCGTTCACGATCTTCAACTTCCTCACCTACGGCACGACCGCGCAGGTCGCCCGCCTGCACGGCGCCGGACGCAACGCCGCCGCCGCCGGGCTCGGATCGCAGGCGCTGTGGCTCGCCCTCGCGATCGGGCTCGTCCTGTTCGCGGTCCTCGAGCTCACAGCGCCTGCCGTGGTGAGCCTCATGGGCGGGGAGGGCGAGGTCAAGGACGGGGCGGTGACCTACCTGCGGATCGCCGCGCTCGGCGCGCCGCTGTTCATGCTGGCCTCGGCGGCGCAGGGCTTCCTGCGCGGGATGGGCGATCTCAAGACGCCGCTGTACATCCTGGTCGCCGCCCACGCGACCAACGTCGTGCTCGAGCTGCTGTTCGTGTACGGGTTCGGGTGGGGCCTCGCGGGCTCGGCGTGGGGCACGGTGATCGCCCAGTTCGGGATGGCCGCGGGGTTCTTCGTGGTCCAGTACCGGGCAGGGCTGGAGCGTCCGCACCCGGACAAGATGCGGCCGCTGATGCGGATCGGGTCCGAGATCGCGGTGCGGACGACCGCGCTGACGGGCTCGTTCCTGGTCGGCAGCGCGGTGCTTGCGCGGATCGGGGCGGCGTCGCTGGGCGCGCATCAGATCGCGTTCCAGCTGTGGGTGTTCCTCGCGCTCGTGCTCGACGCGGTCGCGATCGCCGGCCAGGTGATGGTCGGCCGGATGCTCGGCGCCTCCGACCCGGACGGGGCACGAGCGGCCGCCACGCGCATGATCGGGTGGTCGGTGCTGATCGGCGGGTGCTTCGGCCTGATCCTGCTCGGGCTCGGCGGCACGGTCCCGGGCCTGTTCACCGACGACCCGGCGGTGATCGACCAGGCCGAGCAGATCTGGTGGATCTTCGCCCTCACGATGCCGTTCAACGGCGCGGTGTTCGCGCTCGACGGCATCCTGATCGGCGCCGGCGACACGCGCTTCCTGATGTGGGGGATGCTGGCGGCGGCCGCCGTCTACATCCCGATCGTGCTGCTCACGCTGCACAACGACTGGGGCATCGTCGGCGTCTGGTGGGGACTGGCCGCGTTGATCGCCGTTCGTCTAGTTACGTGCGGCGGAAGGTTCCTCGGGTCACATTGGGCGTTGACAGGCGCGCCCGCTTGACTACCCTGTCGGCGCCCATGACGCGAAGCATCGCCCTCATCTCAACTGCGCTCGTCCTCGCCTTCGCCGCACCGGCGGGAGCCCAATCGGGCGCCTTCGGGCCGCTGCCGGCGGCCGAGCCGACGGCGACGCCCACGCCGACCCCGATCGCCTCCGACAACGGCGAGACGAGCCTCGCGCTGATCGCCATCATCGGCGGCGCGCTGATCGTCGGCTTCGGGATCATGGGCTTCTTCATCATGCGCGACGCCCGCAGCGCGGCGCCGAAGGTCGTGGCCGCCGGCCCGGCGCTCGACGAGCCCGCCACCGGCGCCCGCAAGCCGCACACCGCGGCCGCCAAGAAGAAGATGCGCGCGAAGACCAAGGCGCAGAAGCAGGCCCGCAAGGCCCACCGGCGCTAGGCGAGCCGCGCCTCCACCGCCGCGATCACCGTCTTGAGGACGGCGACGCGCGCGTAGCGCTTCGAGTCGGCGGGGATCAGCGACCACGGCGCCCACTCGCTGGACGTCCGCGAGACCATCTCCTCGACCGCGGCCTCGTACTCGGCGCGTTTGCCGCGATTGCGCCAGTCCTCGTCGGTCAGCTTCCAGGCCTTCAGCGGGTCCTGCTCGCGCGCCTTGAAGCGCTTGAGCTGCTCGGCGTCGGAGATGTGCAGGAAGACCTTGACGAGAATCATCCCGTCGTCGCACAGCGCGCGCTCGAAGTCGTTGATCTCGCGATAGGCCCGCTGCCACTCGTCCTGGCGGGCGAAGCCCTCGACGCGCTCCACCAGCACCCGCCCGTACCAGGAGCGGTCGAGCACGGCCATCCCACCTCGGCCCGGCAACGCGTCGCTGAAGCGCAGCAGATACTGGTGGCGCTTCTCGTCGGGCGTCGGCGCGGCGTACTGCTTCACGCGCACATGCCGCGGGTCCAGGTGGTCGACGAGCCGCTTGATCGCGCCGCCCTTGCCGGACGCGTCCCAGCCCTCGAACAGGACGCAGAGGGGCGGACCCACCGAGTCGGCGGTCTGGCCGCCCAGCTGGAGCCGCAGGGTCAACAGCCGCTCCTGGGCGGCCTCGAGCTGCTCGGCTTCTTCGGCCTTCGACAGCGTCAGCGACAGATCCAGGTCCGACAGGGCACTCATCCAGGCCTCACCACCAATCCGGGCTCGATTCGCAACACGTCGGGCAAGTCGTCGATCGGCCGCTGGAACCCCTCGAAGCGCGCCAGCCCGCGGTAGTCGAAGAAGCGCACGACCTCCCCGCGGCGCACGAAGATCAACAGGTCCCGGTCGACGGTGTCGATCCCGGTCCACTCCTGCCCGAGCCGGCGCGAGATCTCCTCGCGCGGCGTGTCGGGGAGCACGAGCAGGCCGCGGTCCCACGGGAAGTTCGCGAACGACCGCAGCGACAGCTCGCCGCCGCCCTCCTGCGAGAGCCGCGCGACCTCCAGCGTGAACTGCTCGGCCAGCAGGTTGTCGGACTGGAAGTTGTCCTCGTCGCGCGTGAAGTACACCAGCCCGGCGAGCAGCGCCAGGAACAGCAGCAGCCCGCCACCGACCAGCGCGATCCCTCGTCCCATCGTCACGGGTTCGAACCTACCGCGCGGCCTAGACTCTCACACCAGTGCCGCCCCATCGTCCCCTGCCCGAGAACGTGTCCTTCCCCGAGCTCGAGGAGAAGGTCCTCGAGCGCTGGCGCGAGCTGGACGTCTACAACGAGTCGCTCAAGCGTCGCGAGGGCGCGCCGCCGTACGTCTTCTACGAGGGCCCGCCGACCGCCAACGGCAAGCCCGGGTCCCACCACGTGCTGGCGCGCGTGTTCAAGGACATCTTCCCGCGCTTCAAGACCATGCGCGGCTTCTACTCGTACCGCAAGGGCGGCTGGGACTGCCACGGCCTGCCGGTCGAGATCGCCGTCCAGCAGCAGCTCGGCATCGACAACAAGAAGCAGATCGAGGAGTACGGCATCGCGGAGTTCAACGCGAAGTGCCGTGAGTCGGTCTTCGAGTACCTCGAGGACTGGACGAAGCTGACCGAGCGGATCGGCTACTGGGTCGATCTGGACGACCCGTACCGCACGCTGGACACCGACTACATCGAGTCGGTCTGGTGGGCGCTCGGCCAGCTGTGGCAGAAGGACCTGCTCTACGAAGGCTTCAAGGTCGTCCCGTACTGCCCGAAGGACGGCACGGCGCTGTCCTCCCACGAAGTCAGCCAGGGCTACGAGGACGTCGAGGACCCGAGCGTCTTCGTCCGCTACCCGATCAACCAGCCGCACGGCGTGCTGCGCGAGGGCGACGAGCTGCTCGTCTGGACCACCACGCCCTGGACGCTGGTCTCCAACGCCGCCGTCGCCGTCGACCCCGAGCTCACCTACGTGCGCACCGCCAATGGCGAGGTCCTCGCCGAGGCGCTCGTCACGAGGGTGATCGGCGAGGAAGCGCAGGTCGTGGACCGCTTCAAGGGCGCGGACATGGTCGGCGCCGGCTACGAGCCGCCGTTCCCGTACATCCCCGCGTCCGAGTACGGCGAGAAGGGCCACACCGTGCTGCCCGCGGACTTCGTGTCCGCCGAAGACGGCACCGGCATCGTCCACACCGCGATCGCGTTCGGCGAGGACGACTTCCGGCTCGGCGCCGAGCAGGGCCTGGCCGTCATCAACCCCGTGCGCGCCGACGGCACCTACGACGAGCGCATCGGCCCGTACGAGGGGCGCTTCGTCAAGGAAGCGGACGACGACCTGATCGAGGACCTGCGCTCCCGCGGCCGTCTGTTCCGCGCGGAGAAGCTCTTCCACGCCTATCCGCACTGCTGGCGCTGCGGCACGCCGCTGCTCTACTACGCCAAGCCGTCCTGGTACATCAAGACCTCGCAGCTGCGCGACCGCCTGCTCGCGGCCAACGAGAGCGTCGATTGGCACCCGGAGCACATCAAGTCCGGGCGCATGGGTCGCTGGCTGGAGAACAACGTGGACTGGGCGCTGTCGCGTGAGCGCTACTGGGGTACGCCGCTGCCGATCTGGCGCAACGAGGCCGGCGAGACGGTCTGCGTCGGCTCGTTCGCGGAGCTCAAGGAGCTGTCCGGCGTCGAACTGGACGACCCGCACCGCCCGTTCGTCGACGACGTGGAGATCCCGTCGCCCACCGGTGGCGAGCCGTTGCGTCGCGTCCCCGAGGTGATCGACGTCTGGTTCGACTCGGGCTCGATGCCGTTCGCCCAGTGGCACGCGCCGTTCGAGAACCAGGAGAAGTTCGAGGAGCAGTTCCCCGCGCACTACATCTGCGAGGGCATCGACCAGACGCGCGGCTGGTTCTACTCCCTGCTGGCGATCAGCACGCTGCTGTTCGACCGCTCCAGCTACGAGACGTGCCTGAGCCTCGGCCACATCGCCGACGAGACCGGCAAGAAGATGTCCAAGTCCCTCGGCAACATCGTGGTGCCGTGGGACGTCATCGACCGCCACGGCGCGGACGCCTTCCGCTGGTACTTCCTGGCCACGAAGCTGCCGTGGGAGGGCTACAACTTCAACACGGACACGGTCGGCGAGTCGCTGCGCCAGTTCCTGCTCCAGCTCTGGAACACGTACGGCTTCTACGTGCTGTACGCGAACGTCAACGACGTCGCCCGCGAGGACGTCCCGCCCGCCAACGACCTGGACCGCTGGGTGCTCTCGCGTCTCGCCGCCACGGTCGAGACCGTCACCGACCGGCTCGAGCACTACGACGCCACGCGCGCCGGCCAGACGATCCAGGCCTTCGTCGACGACCTCTCGAACTGGTACGTGCGCCGCTCGCGCCGGCGCTTCTGGGACGGCGACCCGGCCGCGTTCGCCACGCTGCGCCGCGCCCTCGTCACCGTCACGCAGCTGCTGGCGCCGTTCACGCCGTTCATCGCCGACGAGATCTATGACAACCTCGACGGCTCCGAGCCGAGCGTCCACCTCACCGACTGGCCCGAGCCGGGCGAGCGCGACGAGGCGCTGGAGTTCGCGATGGCGACCGTGCGCGAGACCGTCCGCCTCGGCCTCGCCGCCCGCGGCCAGGCCAAGCTGAAGGTGCGCCAGCCGCTGCGCGCCGCGGTCGTGGTGGCCTCGGGCGCCGAGCGTGAGGCGATCGAGCGCCTGCAGGACCTCGCGCTGGACGAGCTCAACGTCAAGGCGCTGCGCTACGTCTCCCAGGCCGACGAGCTCGGCTCCTACGAGGTCAAGCCGAACTACCGCGCGCTCGGCCCGCGCTTCGGCAAGCACATGAAGCTCGTCGCGTCCGCCGTGGCGGCGCTCGATCCCGCGCACGTCGCGACGGCGCTGCGCGGCGGCACGACGGTCGCGATCAACGTCGACGGGCACGACCACGAGCTCGGCGCCGACGATCTGATGCTGGCGATGAGCCCGCTCGAGGGCTACCAGCTCGAGCGCGAGGGCTCGCACGCCGTCGCGCTGGAGCTCGAGCTCGACGACGAGCTGCGCCGCGAGGGCCTCGCGCGCGAGATCGTCCACGCGATCCAGAATGCCCGCAAGTCCGCCGGCCTGCAGGTCGAGGACCGCATCCACCTCGGCCTCGGCGGCGACGAGGAACTGCTGGCCGCCGCCCGCGAGCACGAGGAATACGTCAAGCGCGAGACGCTGGCACTCTCGGCGGAGTTCAACGGCGCGGGCGCCGTCGAACCGGTGAAGATCGAGGGCCGTCCGCTGCACATCGTCGTCGAGCGCGCGTAGCGGACGAATATTTAGGTTCTCCTGCGCGGGTGGGCCGCAATACTGGCCACATGCGTACTGTGTTCGCCGCCGCGGCGGCGCTTCTCATCGCCGTCCCGGCGGTCGCGGAGGCCAAGGCGCCGCCTAAGTCGGTGGCGGGCGTCAAGATCAGCTGGCCCAAGCAGAGCGAGGTCTCGCCGGGCGGCGAGCTCTCCGTCAAGGTCCGTTCCGACAAGCGCCGCGCGCAGCTCGCGTTCCTCTCGGCCACGCCGGGCGCCAAGCGCGTGCTGCTGGCCCGCAAGACGCTGCGCAACGGCACCTTCACCGTGACGGTGCCGACCGCCGCTGACGCGCGGTACGAGCTGCGGATCACGGTCGCGGGCCGTCGCTACTCGAGCACGATCAGCACGCCGTCCGCACCCGCACCGGCCACGCCGCCGGCCCCCGCCGCAGCGACGCCGCAGGCTCCGGACTGCGCGGAGCCGTCGACGAGCGTCGAGCTGCGGTTGCAGGCGACGACCGTGGCGCCTGGCGGCCGGTTGCCCTACCAACTCGTCAACCTGAGCTCGACGTGCCACATGCACACCGGTTCCGCTTTCACGCTGGAACGCCGGCAACCGGACGGCACCTGGGCATCCGCGGAGCTGCCGTACGCCTTCACGATGGTGGGGTTCATCGTCCCGCCGCTCGGCACGTTCGACAAGGGCGTCCAGGTTCCGGCCGACTTCGCGCCCGGGACCTACCGGGTGGTGGATTTCCAGACGGCGACGTTCGAGGTCGTCGCGCCATACTGAGCGCATGCGCGCCACGCTCATCACCGTCGTCGTCCTGCTGGCGGCGGGGATGCCTGCACACGCGGCGAGCGTCGACGTGACGTGGCCGGATCAGCGCACCTACGCGCCGGGCGACCAGATCCGGGTGGCCGTCAAGGCCGAGCGGGCCGTGCGGGTCGCCGTCGTCCGGACGACGGCGAAGGGGAAGGTGATGGCCGTCGTCAAGCGCCGCACGCTCGAGCGCGGCGCGCTGTGGACGACGCTGCCACGCGCGGGCACCTATCAGGTGCGGGTGGAGCGGCGCACGCGCACGCTCACGGTCGTCGCGCCCGACACCCCGGTCTCGTCCCCGGCCGCACCGCCGCCGAGCGCGCCGCCCGTGTTCCCGATCGACTGCATGCACGCGACGTCCCCGGCGGTCGAGGTGCGCCTCGGCGCGCCCACCGTCAGGCGCGGCGAGCAGCTGCCGTACACGATCGTGAACACCAGCGACACGTGCATCACCGGTGGTGCGAGCTACGCGCTCGAGCACCAGCGCCCGGACGGCACGTGGGCGCCGGCGCCGTGGCAGCTGCTGTTCCCGATGTACGCGGTGATGATCCCGCCGGGCGAGAAGTACGCGAAGACGGTCAGGGTGCCGGCGGACGCGCCGCTCGGCACCTACCGGTTGATCGAGAACGCCGGCTTCACGGAGCCGACGTTCGAAGTCGTCGCCTGACCGCCGGCTCTCACTTTCCCGGTCCCCCGCGGCCCGCCGTGGCCTCCAGCCACGACGCGAGCGCGTCCGCGCCGCACGCGCGCGCGAGGTCGAGCGCCCGCTCCCGCCGGCCGAGCGCCGCGTACGCCTTCGCGCGCTCGAGGCGCGCGGATGTTCCGTCGAGCATCCTCACCGCCTCGTGCAGCGCGTCCTGATCCCCGGTGACCTCGCCGAGCTGGCGCAGGCTACGCCCCACCACCCATGGCGCGGCGCGCCGGCGTGCGAGCGCGAGCTCCTCGGCCGCGAGCCGTGACGCCGTCTGCCGATCCCCTTCTGCCGCCGCGGCCCGCGCGAGCAGACCGCGCCACGGTCCCCACAGCGGGTGCAGCTCGGCGGGACGCGTCGCGGCGAGCGCGTGGGCGATCGAGCGGGCTTGCGCCGTTTGGCCGTCCGCGAGCAGCAGCTCCGCATGGCTGATCATCCAGAAACGCTCGCCGTCCGACGGTCCCGAGCGGCCCTCACCGACGTGGCGCAGGGCCGCCCACGCCCGGTCGCGCTCGCCGCGCTCGTGCCAGGCCAGCGCGAGCAGCGCCGAGGAGTAGGCCATGTGCGCGTTGCCCGCGCTGCCGAACAACGACTCGCCCTCGATGGCTCGCTCGAGCAATTCGATCGCGCGTGGCAGGTCACCGGTCCACAGCGCGGCGAACCCGCCCCACAGGTCGACGCCGATGGCGTCCAGGACGGAGCCTCGGCGCGCCGATAGGGCGCGGATGCGTTGCCACACGGGCTCGGCGGAGGCTGGTTCGTGCAGGGCCAGCACCGTGGCGGCCTGGACGGTGAAGATTCCGCGGTCGAAGAGCGGCATCTCGTCGCCGGCGAGCGACTCGCGAGCGAGCGCCACCGCCTCCTGCGCGTCACCCAGCAGCAGCGCCACGGCGAGCGCGGTCGCCGACGTCAACGTCTTGGCACCGGGCCCGTGGGTGCGGGGGCCGGCGCGCCAGGCTCCGAGCTCGGCCAGGGACGCCTGGTCGGCGACGCCAAAGAACACGCCGACGATCCGGATCGCGCGCAGCGCCAGGTCGAGATCGGCCTGCTCGGCTCCGAGCTCTGCCCGCGCGGCGTCGACGACGGTGACGGCCTCGGCCGGGTGCTCCATGAACAGCAGCGTGCGCGCGAGCAGGAGCGCGGCCAGGGCGCGCTCGCGCGGGTCGGTGAGCGTGGCGTGCGCCTCGCGCAGCGCGTCGGCGGCCGGCTCGCCGCGGACGAACTCGGCCGCTGCGCCCAGCTCCAGCATCAGCTCGGCGCATCCGTCCGGCGTGGGCATCTCGGCCACCGCCCGCTGAAGCAGCGCGAGCGCCGCTTCGGGCGCTCCACGCTCGACCGCGATCCGCGCCGCTTCGCGCAGCCGCTCGACCACCCAGGCGTCGCCGCGCGGCGCCGCCAGCATCAGCTGCGCCGCCACCCGCTCGGGCGCGGCGCCCAGCTCGGCGAGCAGCCGGGCAGCCCGTGCGTGCTCGAGCTCGCGGCGAGCCGCGGGGAACTCGAGGTAGACGGCATCGCGCACGAGCGGGTGCACGAACCCGAGCGGTCCGTCGCCGCGCAGGATCTCGGCGCGGGTGAGCGCCGCGATGCCTTCGGCCGCCGTGTCTTCTCCCGTTCCCGCCAGCGCGGCGACCTCGCCCACGTGAGGGTGCTCGCCGAGGGTCGCGATCGCACGCGCGACGTCGCCGGCGCCCCACGGCAGCCGGGCGAGCCGCAGCCGCACGGTCTTCGACACCGCCCGCGGCCCGATCGCGCGCACGGACGCGACGTCGGGGGTGCCCGGCTCGCCGGCGAGCGCGGTCAACAGCTCGCGCAGCAGCAGGGGGTTGCCGCCCGTGACCTCCAGGCAGGCGGCGGCGACCGCCGCGTCCGCACCGCCGAGCACGTCGGCGACGAGGTCGGCGGTCCCTTTCGCGCTCAGCGGGCGCGGGCGGATGGCGACCGTCGCCGGATCCTGCTCGACCTCTGCCAGCAGCAGCTCGTCGACGTCGGGCTCGCCCGTGCGAATCGCGGCGACCACGAGCACCGGAAGGCTTGTGATCCGCCGCGCGAGATAGGCGACGAACCGCAACGACGCCGTGTCGCTCCACTGCAGGTCGTCCACGCACAGCACGAGCGGCCCGCGCGTGGCGAGCCCTGCTGTGTACTGGAACAGCGCCGCCAGCACGGCGAACACGCTCTGGCCGTGGGCGACGCCTTCGCCGCCGAAGACGGCGTGCGCCGGAGCCGGCGGCGGGTCGCCGGCGGCGACCGCCTCGAAGAGCTGGCGGACGACGCCAAAGCCGTACTCGCGCTCGAGCACCCCGGCGCGCGCGTCGAGGACGGTCGCCCCCGCGGCGAGCGCACGCTCTCGCGTCGCCGTGAGCAGCCGCGTCTTGCCGATCCCGGCGGGCCCCTCGATCGCGAGCACGCCGCCCAGGCCGGCGGCCAGGCGTCCCAGCGCGTCGCCGATCGCGGCGAGTTCCCCCTCCCGCTCGACGAGTCCGGCCGGACGCGTCGCCGGCGCAGCCGTGGGCCGAGCGAGCAGCCGCTCATGCAGCGTGCGGAGCTCCGGCCCGGGCGTGGTGCCGAGCTCTTCCCGCAGCCGCACCCGGAGCTCGTCGTAGCGGCGCAGCCCTTCCGCGCGGTTCCCGCGCACGAGGAGCGCCTCGATGAGCGCGGCGTACGCTGACTCGCGGAAGGGGGACAGGGCCACCGCGGCACGGCCTGCCTGCTCGTCGCCGGCACGGGCCAGCGCCTCGAGCGCCCGCACCCGCGCCTCCTCGAGCGCTTCGCGCGGGGATCGCAGCCAGGGCGCATCGTACTGCGGCAGCAGGCGCTCCTCGGTGAGCGCCAGGGCCTCGCGCGGCGCAGCGACGAGCGCGGCCTCGACGTCGATCCAGACCGGCACCGGGAACTGCAGGCGCACGGTCTCGCGGCCTTCGATGGTCGCCGGGGCGATCGCCCGGCGCACGCGCGACAGCACCGGGGCGAGGGCCGACTTGGACGGCGGCGCGGCGTCGTCGGTCCACAGGGCCTCGACCAGCTCGTCGCGGTGCACGACGCGGTCGCGGTGCAGGACGAGGTACGCGAACAGCATCCGGCCCTGGTGGCCCCGCAGCTGCGCTTCACGACGTTCGCCGGCGAGCTCCACGCGGAGCTCGCCACACAGATGAATGCTCCAGCCGTCGCTCACCGCTGGGGCACGTTAGTTCCAGCCGGGGCGGAAGCGCCGCCCCGTCCGCTAGGCCAGCGCGGGCTCCAGGTCGGCCTCGATGGCCTTCTTGGGCTTGGCGCCCTGGATGCGCTTCACTTCCTGCCCGTTCTTGAACAGGATCATCGTCGGGATCGCGAGCACCTGGTACTGGACCGCGGTCTGCTGGTTCTCGTCGGTGTTGAGCTTGACGATGCGCAGGTCGTCACGCTCGGACGCGATCTGCTCGAGCGCGGGAGCGACCATGCGGCACGGCCCGCACCACGGCGCCCAGAAGTCCACCAGCACCGGCTGGTCGTTCTCGAGGACCTCAGCCTGGAAGTTGGTGTCGGAAACGTCGGTGATGTTGGCTGCCATTGAAGTGGTCCTCCGGGAAGTCTCGGGTCGCTATAAAAAGTATAGCGGCGTGACCCAGGTCTCGATGGTGGCCGCGAGCAGCACCAGCGGCACGGCGATCGCCGTCGTAGCGATTGTTGCCGCCAGCAGCTCATCCCATGCGCCGCGGCGGCTCGCGACCGTCCACGCGGCCAGCGGCAGGAAGACCGCGAACAGCTCCGGCAGCGCGTGCGGAAGCAGGCGCAGCAGCAGCGTGTGCGGCTCCACGCCGAGGCTCGCGGCCAGGTCGGCGGCGCCGTGCCCGAGTGCGTTGGCCTGCGTGAGCAGCGAGAAGAGCGTCGCGGCGGTGATGAATATGACCGCGAGCGGCGCCGCGTGCCGCTGCGTGCGGGTCATGCGCTCACCCGGCCGCACCCAGCCCGCCATGAAGCCGCCCACGCACGCGAGCGCGTGCAGGGCCAGCACCGTGAAGTTGCGCTGCAGGACGATGAAGAAGTCCGCGACGGTCGCCGGCCGCGTGAAGCCGGGGTAGCTGTACGCCGTGGCGTCGAGCCGGGCCGTGTCGGCGACGTACCAAGTCGCGGCGAGCAGCAGCGCCGTCACCAGCAGCGAGCCCAGCGACCACGCCAGCAGCAGCCGCCATGGAGCGGCGTTCCAGCGGCGCAACGTGGCGCGGGTATGCGGCCAGCCCTGGACGAGGGCGAGCTCCTCAGCCTTCATTGACGAGTGGATCGGCAGATCGGGGCTCGATCTCCAGTGGCGGATACCATCGTCGCGGCCCGAACCGCAGCGCCGGAACCCGCCACGCCGCCTCCAACGCGATGCGCGCGGACATCTTGGACTCGCCGAGCCGGCGCTCGCGGAAGCGGATCGGGACCTCGACCACGCGCAGGCCGAGCGAGAGCACGCGGTAGGTGAGCTCCACCTGGAACGCGTACCCGTGCGCGCCCGCGCTGCCGGCGTCGATGGCCTGCAGCGCGCTCGCCCGGAAGCACTTGAAGCCGCCCGTGAGGTCGCGCACGGGCACCGACAGCACGCGACGCGCGTAGCCGCAGCCGAGCCGCGAGAGCACGCGCCGGTCCAGGCCCCAGTTCTCGATCCCGCCGCCGCTCGTGTAGCGCGAGCCGAGCACGAGGTCGGCGCCGTCGACGGCGGGCGCGACGAGCCGGGGCAGGTCCGCGGGGTCGTGCGAGAGGTCGGCGTCCATCTCCACCACGTAGCCCGCACCATGCGCCAGCGCGTGCTCGAAACCCGCCATGTACGCGCGGCCGAGCCCGGACTTGCCGGCGCGGTGCAGCACGTGCAGCGCCGCGTCCGCGCTCGCCATCTGATCCGCCAGTCGCCCGGTTCCGTCGGGCGAGTTGTCGTCCACGACGAGCACGCGGGCGGCGGGCATGGCCGCGCGGATCCCGCCGACGACCGCCTCCAGGTTGTCGGCTTCGTCGTAGGTCGGCAGGATCACCCAGACGGAGCCGTCCATCACAGGGCGCGTAGGGTACAGACACGCATGAAGACCAACGCCGAGATCGCTGCGGCACTGGACGAGCTGGGCGACCTGTACGAGCTCGACGGGGCCGTGTCCTACCGCGTCATCGCCTACCGCACGGCGGCCAAGGCCGTGCGCGACTCCTCCGTCTCGATCATGGGCCTCACCCGCGAGGGCAAGGTCACGAGCGTGCCGGGAATCGGCAAGACGCTCGAGGAGAAGCTGCGCGCGCTCGACGAGACGGGCGACATCCCGTCCGCGGTCAAGCTACGCGCCAAGTTCCCGGCCGGTCTGGTGGAGATGACCAAGCTGCCGGGCTTCGGGGCCAAGCGGGCGCGCCAGCTCCACGACGCGCTCGGCGTCGACACGCTCGAGGGCCTGCGCGCGCTCGCCGAGCAGGGCGAGGTGCGCAAGGTCAAGGGCTTCGGGCCCAAGGGCGAGGAAAATTTGCTCAAGGCGCTGGCCGCGCACGAGGAGCGCGGCGGCGAGCCCGAGCCGCGCGTCGTGCTGTCCCGCGCGCTGCCGATCGCGCTGGAGATCGCGGAGGCGCTGCGCGCGCACCCGGCCTCCGACCAGGTCGAGGTCGCGGGCTCCGCGCGCCGCTGGGGCGACTCGGTCAAGGACATCGACATCATCGCCACCGCGAGCGACGCGAAGGCGCTGGTCGACACGCTGGCCGGGCTGGAGATCGTCGAGTCGGTGTCCCAGAGCGGCGAGGCCGGCGCGCGCGCCGTCACCCACTCGGGCATGAAGGTGGACCTGAAGGTCGTCGCGCCGGACCAGTTCGGCAACGTCCTGCAGCACTTCACGGGCTCGAAGGCGCACAACGTGCAGCTGCGCGAGGCGATGGTCCGCCGCGGTCTGCACATCTCCGAGTACGGCGTGCTCGACGACGAGACCGGCGAGACGACGCGCTGCGCGACCGAGGAGGAGGTCTACGAGCGGCTGGGCCTGCCGTGGATCCCGCCGGAGCTGCGCGAGGGGCGCGGCGAGCTCGACGCGGCGCTCAAGGGCGAGCTCCCGCAGCTGATCACGCTCGACGACATGCGCGGCGACCTGCACTGCCACACGACGCTGTCGGACGGGCGCAACACGCTGGAGGAGATGGTCGCGGCGGCCCAGGCGCGCGGCTACGAGTACCTGGCGATCACCGACCACTCGGCCTCGCACGGGTTCGGCAACCACGTCACGCCCGAGCAGCTCGAGGCGCGCATCGACGAGATCGCGGCGCTCAACGAGCGGCTCGACGGCTTCCGCGTGCTCGCGGGCACGGAGTCCAACATCCTCCCGGACGGCACGCTCGACTACCCGGACGAGCTGCTGGAGCGTCTGGATTGGGTGATCGGCTCCATCCACACCTCGTTCGGGATGGACGAGAGCGCGATGACCGAGCGCATGCTCACCGCGATCAATCATCCGTGGCTGGACGCGATCGGTCACCCGACCGGCCGCAAGATCGAGACCCGCCCGCCCTACTCGATCGACATGGCACGCGTGATCGAGGCGGCCGCCGCCAACGGGACCATGATCGAGATCAACTCCGCGCCGGACCGGCGCGACATGAACGACGTCTACGCGCGCGCCGCCGCGGCCGCAGGGGTGACGATCCTGATCGACTCCGACGCCCACGGCGCCGAGACGCTCGCGAACCTGCGCTACGGCGTCGCGACCGCCCGCCGCGCCTGGCTCACGGCCGCCCAGGTCGCGAACACGCGCCCGCTCGACGAGTTCCTTCAGCTGCGCAAGCGCGGCAGGAGCTCCTCCGCGACGACCTGATCGACCGCGGCGCGCGTGAAGGGTGCGACCGCCGCGCGGCCGCCCGGCCGCGGGTCGTCGAGCGCGGTGCGGATGTCGAGCCGGTCTCCGACGAGGCGCGGGTCGAGCGCGCGCGCGATCGGTAGCGCCGCGTACGGGCCGGGCGCCGTGTTGGTGACGAGCACGCAGCCGTCCGCGAGCGCCTCGAGCTGCGCGATCCCGTAGTCCTCGCGCCGCGGGGCGGTGACGAACACCCGCGCGCGCCGCAGCAGCGCCCGGTACTCGGTGCGCGGGATCATCCCGGTGAACCGCACCTGCTCGAGCGCCGTGGTGGGCCGCAGCCGCGCGACCCCCCTCTCGCGGAACCGGGCTTCGCCCGAGGAAGGGGGATGTTCCGCGAGGAGGGGGGTCGCGCGGCCGCGGCCAGAGACCTGCTCGGCGGCTCGCGCCAGCCACGCGCGGCCCCGCGCCTCGTCGAGCCCCGCCACCACGAGCTCCTCTCCGGGGCGCGCGTCGCGCGCCCACGCGGCCAGGACGCGGTCCAGGCCCTTCTTCTCCGGGTTCGCGCCGTAGGTGATCGCAGCGATGTCCTTGGTCTCCGGCGGACCGCTCGGCTCGACCGGCACGGGCACGATCACGGCGCCCGCGCGCGGGGTCGGCGCCTCGGCCAGGCCACCCTCGCTCCACGGGACGAGCAGCGGCGCCGCCTGGAAGCGCCGCGCCTCGACCGGACGCTGCCAGATCCCGTGGCGGCCCGGGCGGTTGCCGGCGGCAGGGGCGTCGAAGCGGATCGCGCCCGGCACGGGGCCGAGCAGAGCGGCGGTGCTGCTCGAGTACAGCACCGCGTGCGGGCGGTGCTCACGGATCGCGAGGACCGCGGCGCGGCGCGCGTTCAGCGCCCACGCGAGCTCGATGGCGGCGAACGTGCGCAGCTCGGGCGGGCGCGGGGTGGACGCGACCTCCACCCGCGCGCCGGCGCGGCGCAGGGAGGCGGCGAGCTCCGCGTCGGCCTCGCGCAGGCCCGCGGTGCCGCCCAGGGAGACGATCAGGACGTCGGCTCGGGCCATCAGCCTGGCATTCTGGCGGGCACATGAACGTGCTCGAAGGGACCTACTCCGTCTGCCGCCTCCCGCCGTCCGACCGCGTGCCGTCCTGGGCGCTCGAGCTGCACGAGGGCTTCATGTCCATCACGCGCACGCCGGACGAGCTGTCGATCGTGTGCGGGCAGGACGCCGTGCCGCCGGACGTGACGGTCGAGGACGGGTGGAAGGCGATGGTCGTGCCTGGCCCGATCCCGTTCTCCGAGACGGGCGTGCTGGCGCGGCTCGCGACGCCGCTGGCGGCCGCCGGCATCTCGATCTTCGCCATCTCGACCTACGACACGGACTACATCCTGGTCAAGGAGGGGGACCTCGAGCGGGCGCTGGAGACCCTGCGGTCCACGGGACGGCGGCTGATCGCGTCCGGTTCGCCGTACGAGCCGGTGATCGGCTTCTCGCGCGCCGTGCGCGAGGGCGACCGCGTGCTCGTCTCCGGCACCGGCCCGGTCATGCCCGACGGCGGCTGCCCCGAGAGCACCTACGAGCAGGCGCTGCGCGCGTGGGAGATCGTCGCGAAGGCGCTCAACGAGGCGGGCGCGACCGTGGACGACGTCGTGCGCACGCGCACCTACCTGACGCCCGATGCCGACCCTGACGGCGCCCAGAAGGCGCACGGCGAGGTCTTCGGTGAGGTGCGGCCGGCCTCGACGATGCTCGTGGTCCACTCGCTGCTCGATCCCCGCTGGACCGTCGAGGTGGAGGCGGAGGCTCAGACGCGCAGGTAGTCGCCGCTGAAGCCCGGGGTGCGGACGAGCCGGATGGCGCTCAGCGGCGACGTCTTGTCGACGTAGAAGCGAGCGCCGTCGCGCTCCTCGATCGCGGCCACCGCGGCCTCCTGCCGGCGCCACGCGAGCGCCCAGATGATCGCGAAGCCGGCCGCGATCCCGCCCACCTGGGGCAGGAACACGGACAGCGCGCCGGCCGCCAGGGTCGCCAGCAGCAGCGGCCACAAGCGGTTGAAGATCGTCCGCGCCGGATGCAGTTCTGGGAGCCCCTGCTGGTGGCGGGCGCCGGCGAGCAACCGCGCGATCTGCTCGGTGGTCTCCGGCTGCGAACCCATGACGGTGCCGATGAGCGTCGCCAGCACCCACCACACCGCGCACACGATCGCGGGCGTCTGGTCGAGCGAGTTGGAGATGCCGATGACGGTCAGCGCGGCGAGCAACGTCGCCGACGCGGCGCTCAGCAGGACGGTGGCTTTGAGGAAGTCGCCGAACCGCACTTACAGGAGCAGCGCCCTGAGCAGATCGCGGACGCCGTCCGTGCCTTCGACCAACGTGTCGGCCTCCTCCTCGAGCTGCGGCGGCGTCTCGTCCGAGCGCACGCCGACGCGCAACGCGTAGCCCAGCCGGTCGCGCTCCTGCAGCTCGGTCAGACCGCGGAAGGCGTCCAGGTCGGTGACGTCGTCGCCGACGTAGACCGCCGCGGCCAGGTCCGTGGAGCTGAGCAGGTTGACGATTCCGGCGCCCTTGTCGATCCGCACCGGCGGCCGGATCTCCAGCACCTTGCGGCCCCAATGGGTCACGAAGCCCGCCTCCTCGGCGCGCTCGGCGACCTCCTCGATCGCGAGCCGCGAGTCCTCCTCATCGGGCGTCCCGCGCCAGTGCAGCGCGGCGATCGCCTCCTTGTCCTCCAACCGCACCCGCAGCCGGCGCAGCTTCTCGCCGTAGGCGTCGTGCGCGAACGTCTGCACGCGGCGCGTCCACGCCTCCAGCTCGCGGTCCATCTCCGGCGCGATCGAGCCGGGCCGCAGCACCTCGGACCCGTGCGAGCCGAGGTAGGCGATCGAGCCGAGCGAGACGATCCGGCGCGCGTCCGACGCGCGGCGCCCGGACACGCAGGCCACGACGCCGTAGCGGCGCGCCACCTCGATCAGCGGCCGGCGCGTCGTCTCGGGCATGTGCGCGTCGTCGGGCTGCTCGACGATCGGCGCCAGCACGCCGTCGACGTCGAGGAGCACGGCCGAGCGCTCGGGCGCTTCGCGCAGGGGTCGCAGCTTCTCTTCCAGCGTGGCGGCGTCGGAGGGCACCCACCCAGTATGCGCTACGTCTTCGCGTCCAGCGTCGTCCGCAACGCGGCGACCAGCAGCTCGCTGTGGTCGCCGGCGCGCGCGACCCGCAGGACGCCGTGAATCACGTCCGCGAAGGTGCCACGGCCTGCGCGTCGTCGCGCGGTCTACCGTGCCGATGGCCAGAAGCCAGGACGCCTTCACCGAGACTGCGCGGCGAGCAGGTCGCGGATCTCCGTGAGCAGCCGGACGTCCTCGGCCGGTGCCGCGGGCTCCGCGGCTTCGTCGTCTTCCTTGCGCCTCTGCAGGAACAGGTTCATCGGCTTGACGATGAGGAAGAAGACGACGGCCGCCGTGATCAGGAACGTGAGCAGCGTGTTCAGGAACGCGCCGTACGTGAACTCGGAGCCGTTGATCGTGAACAGGAGTCCCGCGAAACGCTCCTTGCCGGCGATCGCGGCGACGAGCGGGGTGATGAAGCTCGAGACGAAGCCGTTCACGACCGCGGTGAAGGCCGTGCCGATCGCGACGGCCACGGCGAGGTCGACGACGTTGCCGCGCAGGATGAACTCGCGAAACTCTTTCAGCATCGGGGTAGTCTCCCGCGCGTGTCGGCGGTCCTGTGCTTCATCGAGATCCCCAAGGGCTCGCGCAACAAGTACGAGTACGACGCCGACCTCGGCGGCATCAAGCTGGACCGCTTCCTGTTCTCGAGCGTGACCTACCCGGCCGACTACGGCTTCTTCCCCGACACGGAGGGCGAGGACGGGGACGCGCTGGACGCAATCATGCTCGTCGACAAGCCGACGTTCCCGGGGTGTCGCGTCGACGTGCGGCCGATCGCCGTCCTGCGGCTCACCGCCGACGGCGGGCGCGACGACAAGGTCGTCTGCGTGCCGCACGAGGACCCCGCGTGGGCGGACTACGAGTCCCTCGACAGCATCCCGCGCCAGCTGCGCGGCGAGATCGAGCACTTCTTCTCGATCTACAAGGAGCCCGAGGGCCGCAGCGTCGAGCTGCACGGCTTCGAGGACCGCGACGTGGCGGAGCGGCTGATCGACGAGGCTCGCGAGCGCTGGGTCAGTAGCCGCGATCGCGCTCGATAGGCGCGAGCAGGTCCTCGCCCGCACCGAACCGGCGCACGTTCTCGGTGACCCGCTTGGCGAGGTCGCGCTCCATCGTCTCGGGCGGGTTTGCGACGTGCGGCGTGATCAGCGCCCGCGGCTCGCGCCACAGCGGGTGGTCGTCGGGCAGCGGCTCGGGGTCGGTGACGTCGAGCGCCGCGCCGCCGATGCGCTCCTCGCGCAGCGCGTCCACGAGCGCGTCTGGGTCGATCAGCGATCCGCGGGCGATGTTGACGATCCACGCGTGCGGCTTCATCTGCGCGAGCTCCTCGGCGCCCACCAGGTGGCGCGTGCCGTCGGTCGCGGGCGCGCCGATCACGAAGTGGTCGGCCTTGGCCCACACCTCGGGCAGGCGGTCGACGGACCACGTGTCCCCGCGGCCGGAGCGGGTCACGGCGATCACCTCGACGTCGTGCGGCTCGAGCATCTTGATCAGCTCGCGCCCGATCCCGCCCGCGCCGACGACCGCGACGGTCGTGCCCTCCAGCACGCGGTCACCGCCCGGCGACCAGGTCTGCGTACGCGCGTAGCCGACGATCCCGCGCACGCCCGCGAGCAGCAGCGCGAGCGCGTGCTCGGCGACCTGCGTCGCGTACGCGCCCGCCGCGCTCGTGAACTGGATGCGCGGCTGCGCCCGGACAGCATCCATCCACGACTCGACGCCCGCTGCCGGCAGCTGGACCCAGCGCACCCGCTCCGGGAACTCGGGGAAGTCGGGACCGCCGGCCCAGATCACGCCCTCGGCCTCCTCGAGGCCGACGACGCGCCCGCCACCGTCCTCGACGGCGCGAACGAGGTGGTCCTTCGGCTCGGGGCCGACGTGGATCGGGGGGGCGGGCATCTGGTGGGAACGGGTGCGGCTGGCTCGATTGCCGCGTACCCGGCTGGACGTGACGCTATCCGGCATGTCGTTGCTTGTCGCCCGTGGCGTGAAGAAGTCCTTCGGCGGCCGCAGCATCCTGCGCGGCGCCGACCTCGACGTCGAGCGCGGCTCGCGGATCGGCATCCTCGGGCCCAACGGCGGCGGCAAGTCGACGCTGCTGCGCATCCTCGCGGGGCTCGACGACGCCGACGCCGGGACCGTCACGCGCCGGCGCGGCCTCGTGCTCGCCCAGCTGCCGCAGATCGTCGACGGTGACGAGCGCACGCCGCTCGCCACCGTGCGCGCCGCGCGGCCGGAGCTGGCCGAGCTGGACCGCGAGCTGCGGGCGGCCGAGCGCAAGCTCTCCGACCCCCACCTTGCTTCCGACCTGGACGCCATGGCCCGCGCGCTGGCGCACCACGAGCGCGTCCTCGCGCGCTGGACGGACGCCGGCGGCGATCGCGCCGAGGGCGAGGCGCTCGGGCACCTGCGCGCGCTCGGGATCGACGGGCGGCTGCTCGAGATGCCCACGAGCGAGCTCTCCGGCGGCCAGCGCAAGCTCGTCGCGCTCGCCGCGTGCCTCGCGCGCCGGCCCGACGTCCTGCTGCTGGACGAGCCGGAGGCGCACCTGGACATGGCTCGCCGCGAGCGCTTCGGCGCGTTGCTGGACGACTTCGACGGCGCCGTCGTGATGATCTCCCACGACCGCCACCTGCTCGACGCCACCGTCGCCGAGATCGCCGAGCTCGACCACGGCACGATCCGCATCTGGCCCGGCAACTACTCCGCCTACGTGGTCGCGCGCGAGCTCGAGCTCGAACGTCAGCGGCAGGTGTACGTGACCCAGCAGAAGGAGATCGCCCGGCTCGAGGAGGCGGTGCGGCGCTTCCGGCACTGGGCTCACATCCGCGTCAACGAGCGGATGGCCAAGCAGGCGCGCGTCAAGCAGATGCAGATCGACCGCATGGAGAAGGTCGACCGGCCCGTCTTCGAGCGGCGCAAGATGGCGCTCGCGCTGCGGTCCGGCCAGCGCGGCGGCCAGCGCGTGCTGGCGCTGGAGGGCGTGGACGTCGGCTACGGCGACGACCCGGTGCTGCTGGACGTCGAGCTGGTCGTCATGCGCGGCGAGCGGGTCGGCGTCGTCGGGCCCAACGGCGGCGGCAAGACGACGCTGCTGCGCGTGCTCACGGAGGAGCTGGAGCCGTGGACCGGGACCCGCTGGGCCGGCGACGGCATCACGCTCGGGTACCTGTCGCAGGCTGCGGGCTCGCTGGCGGACGACGCCACGGTGCTCGACGCGCTGCGCGCCGGACGCTCGCTCGCCGAGGACGCGGCCGTGCGGCTGCTGATGGGCTTCCTGTTCGACTACGAGCAGACCCGCCGGCCGGTTGGCAGCCTGAGCGGCGGCGAGCGCACGCGGCTTGCTTTCCTGTGCCTGATGCAGGACGCGCCGAACTGCCTGGTGCTCGACGAGCCCACCAACCATCTCGACGTCGACTCCATCGAAGCGCTCGAAGGCGCGCTGGAGCGCTATGACGGCACGGTCATCGCAGTCTCCCACGACCGCTACTTCCTGGACCGGATCGCCGACCGGATCGTGCACGTCGCCGACGGCGAGGTGCGGGCCTACGAGGGCGGCTGGTCCGCCAACGCGGAGGTGGTGCAGCTGTGATCGCGCGCACGTGGCGCGGGGCCGTGAAGACCGCGGACGCGGAGGCCTACGCGGCCTACATCGACGAGACGGGCATGAAGGCCTACGCGGCGACGCCCGGCAACCAGGGCGCGTACATGCTCACGCGCGAGCTCGGTGAGCTGACGGAGTTCGTCACGCTCTCGTTCTGGGACTCGGTCGACTCGATCCGCGCGTTCGCGGGCGAGAACTACGAGACCGCGGTCTTCTACCCGCAGGACGATCGCTATCTCGTCGAGCGCGACGAGACCTGCACGCACCGCGAAGTGGCTAGCATGGCGCGCCGTGACTGACGCCACCAACGGCGCGGGGCGGCCGCTGGTCAGCGTCGTCGTCCCCGTCTACAACGAGGAGAAGACGGTCGCGCAGGTCGTCGACGAGCTGCTCGAGCTCAACCTGCGCCTGGAGATCCTGCTGGTCGACGACGGCTCCACGGACGGCTCGGCCGCCGAGCTCGCCCGCCTGGCGGCCACGCACTCGCAGGTGATCGTCTTCTCGCAGCCGCGCAACCTCGGCAAGGGCGCCGCGGTGCGTCGCGGCATCGACGAGTCCACCGGCGACATCCTGCTCATCCAGGACGCCGACCTCGAGTACTCCCCGTCGGACATCCCCGCGCTGATCGACCCGCTGCTGACCGGCAAGGCCGACGCCGTCTTCGGCACCCGCCTGCGCGGCGGCGCGCACCCGCAGCGCGCGCACCTGTTCTGGCACTACGCCGGCAACCGCTTCCTCACCCTGCTGTCGAACGTGCTCTACAACACGACGATCTCCGACATGGAGGTCGGCTACAAGGCCTTCCGCGGCGACCTCGTGCGCGGCCTGAAGCTGGTGTCCAACGACTTCCAGATCGAGCCGGAGCTGACCGCGAAGATCCTGCGCATCGGCCCGGAGCTGCGCCTCTACGAGGTGCCGATCTCCTACTACGGCCGCTCCTACGCCGAGGGCAAGAAGATCACGTGGAAGGACGGCTTCGGCGCCGTCGCCGCGCTGTTCCGCTTCCGCTTCACCAAGTGAGCCGGCTCAGCGGATGCGGATCGGGGTTCCGATCGGCATCCGCTTGACGAGGCGGACCAGGTCCGCGTTGCGCACGCGGATGCAGCCGTGCGACGGGCGGCCGGGGATCAACCCGGGCTCGTTCGTGCCGTGGATGCCGACGACGCCGCCGAACCACCAGTCGCGCATGCTCGAGTAGCCGCTGGTCCCGAACGCCCACGGTCCGTAGACGCCGCCGTTGCCGCGCAGGCGCTCACGCACCCAGAAGCGCCCGGCCGGCGTGGGTGTGGCCGGCGCGCCGACGCCGACCGGCGCGCGCCAGATCGCCCAGCCGTCCTGGTAGAGCGTCGCGCGGAGGGTCCGCCGGTTGACCACGAGCTGCGTCCGGACGACGTTGAGCCGCCCGAGCGCGCTCGCCGGCACCCACCCCGTCCGGCCATTCGGACGGCCGGGAAGGCGGATGCGCACCCACGGCCGCCCGTCCACGCGGCGGCTCTCGAGCGCGAGGTAGACCTCAGGGCTCTCGTGCTCGGTCCAGAAGCGCAGGTGGTCGACGGCCGCGGCGGAGGCGCGCGGCGCCGAGCGGACGGTCGCCCGCGCGGCGGGATGCGCCCAGCGGGTGACCGTCGTCTCGTTGGAGAGCCGCTCGTCGCCCAGCGGGCCGGCGGCGCCGGGTGCGCGGACCGCGGCCGTCGCCGTGGCGGGCGCGACGAGCGCGACGACCACGGCGACGAGGGCGGATGAGCGGCTCATCGTTCGGCTACCCCGCGAACCGCGGTCGCGCGGCGGTGCGGCTCTCGCTGCAGCGCAGGACCGTCGCCCGCAGCGTCTGGGCCCGCTTGCCGCTCGCGGCGACGTACTCGACGCGCGCCGCGATGCGCAGCGTGCCCGTGGCGTGCGCCCGCGGGTCGATGCGCACGGCGTACGTGCTGCGCGTGCCGTTGAGCCGCGCCACGCGGCGCCCGTTGACGGTGACCGTCACGCGGCGGATGCCCGTGCCACGCACCACCTGCTGGAACGACCGGGAGACGCAGCGGCTCGGGCTCGCCATGCGCGCACGGGCCACGACCTGCGTCGCCCCGAGGACGGCGCCCTGTGCCGGAGCGGCCGTTGCCGGCGCGGAGGTGGGCGCCGGGGCCGAGCCGGGCGTCGGCGTGGGGGCCGGCGTCGAGTCAGGCGTCGGGGACGGGGTCGGGTCCGGCGACGGGCTCGGGCTGGGCGAGGGCGACGGGCTCGGGCTGGGGCTCGGCGAGGGCGACGGGCTCGGGCTGGGCGACGGTGAAGGGCTCGGGCTGGGCGACGGCGACGGGCTGGGGCTCGGCGACGGCGAGGGGCTCGGCGTCGGGCTCGGGCTGGGCGTCGGGCTCGGGCTGGGCGTCGGGCTCGGCGTCGGCGTGGGCGTCGGGCACCAGTCCGGCGTCTTCGGCAGGTCGTAGCAGAACGTGATGTGGCTCAGCCCGTACGGCCGCCAGGTAGCCGGGTTCTTCGGCGCGCTCAGGCCGGTCCCGCGCGTCGTCTCGGACCCGGTGCGATAGATCCGCGCGCCCGGGCCGCCCTTGACGATCACCGCGTCGACGCCCTGGTTGGCGGACCAGTCGAAGCGCGTGTCGCTGACGGTGATCGAGCCGCTGAGCTTGCCGTCGTTGAACGCGGTCCGGCCCTGCACGACGGGCTCGATCTTGAGCTGGCGGAAGCTGGAGCCAAGGCTCGCGCACGACGGGTTGCCGGAGACGTCCGTGTAGCCGTAGGTCGCGAGGGCGGCGCCCGGAGCCAGCGCGCAAGCGCCGGCCGCGAGCACAACGGTGCTTGCAGCAAGTTTGATGGTCGGATAGACCGACATCTGTCCTCCTTGACAGATTCCGATGCAGTCTCCGAGCCGGTAGCTGAGCCGCCTTCACCTACAGAAGGCCTCTGGCTTTGCGAACCCGCCTCACGGCGGGGTTGCCTTGTTTCGTCTCGTGTGTCGCGGGCGACCCCTTGTCGACCGCGTCAACAGTCATGGTGCCACGGCAAACCGCGTTTGCGCGAAACTCGACAGACGTCCGACTAGGTCACGGCCGCGGCGCGCACCGGCTCGGGGCGTCCGTGCAGGTAGCCCTGGGAGTAGTCGATGCCGTGACGGCGCAGCGCGTCGAGCGTCTCGTCGTCCTCGACGAACTCGGCGATCGTCTTCATGCCCATCCCGCGGGCGATGTCGACCATCGACTTCACGACGAGCTGGTCGGTCGGGCTGTGCGCGAGGTTGCGGATGAAGTCGCCGTCGATTTTCAGGTAGTCGAGCGGCAGGTGCTTGAGGTAGTAGAAGCTGGAGAACCCGGCACCGAAGTCGTCGAGCGCGAAGCGGCAGCCCAGACGCGTCAGGCGCTCGGCGAAGGCGCGCGCCTGGTCCATGTTGGCGATGGCCGCGGTCTCGGTGATCTCGAACACCAGGCGGCCGGGGTCCACGCCCGTGGCGGCCAGCTCGCGCTCGATCAGCAGCGGCAGTTCGGGATCGCCGATGGACGCGCCCGAGAGGTTGACCTCGAGCCGGTGCTCGGCGTCGTGGTCGTCGACGAGCAGCCCGATCGCGTTGCGCACGACCCAGCGGTCGAGCTCCTGGATGAGGCCGAAGCGCTCCGCGGTCTCGATGAACGCGGCGGGTGGGATGACCCGGCCGTCCTCGCCGAGCATGCGCAGCAGCAGCTCGTGGTGGGTCGCGGTGCCCGTGGCGATCTCGATGATCGGCTGCCAGTACAGGACGAAGCGGTCCTCCGCCAGCGCACGGCGGATCTGGGCGGCCTGGGCCAGCCGCGTCTGCATGCCCGCGACGCGGTCGTCCGCGTCGTCGAAGATGTGGTGGCGGTTGCCTCCGGCCTCCTTGGCGACGTACATCGCCATGTCGGCCGCGGCCAGGAAGTCGTCGGCCGGCGTGGCGCCGTTGCCGAACAGCGCGACGCCGACGCTCGCGGTGATGGAGACGATGAGCCCGTCGACGGTCGCCGACTGCCCCGCGATCGCCTGCACGATGCGCGCGGCGGCGTCCTCGGCGGCGCCGCGGTCGGCGTCCCGCAGCAGCACGGCGAACTCGTCGCCGCCGAGCCGGGCGATCACGTCGCCGGCGCCGATGCAGGCCGCCAGCGCGCGGCCCATCGTGCGCACGACGTCGTCACCGGCGCTGTGGCCGTGGGTGTCGTTGACGTACTTGAAGCGGTCGAGGTCCAGCAGCAGGACCGCGCCGGGATGCCGGCGGCGCTCGGCGTGCGGGATGTGCTCGGCGAGCTCGCGCTCGAAGCGACGGCGGTTGAAGAGCCCGGTCAGGTGGTCGTGGTCGGCGAGGTGGCGCAACTGCGCCTCGAAGCGCGTGCGCTCGGTCACGTCGCGCAGGATGCTGGTGACGACGACCCCGTTGTCCCCGTTCCCGCGGCTGAGCGTGACGTCGATCGGGAACTCGCTGCCGTCCTTGCGCCGGCCCGTGAGCTCGACGCCGTACTCCTGCATCGTCTCCGTGCCGCTGCCGGCGGCGTGGAACAGGTCACGGGCGCGGTGCGCGGAGTGGCTGGCGAACAGCTCCTCGACGGTGCGGCCGACGAGCTCCGAGCGGCGGTAGCCGAACAGCTGCTCCGTGCGCGCGTTGGCCAGCACGATCCGCCGGGTGGCGTCGACCTTGACGATCGGGTCCGGCGCGTTCTCCAGCGCCCGCGCCTGGTCCTCGGCCTGCTTGCGGGCGGCGATGTCGCGGATGATGCCGCTGAAGAAGCGGTCGCCCTCGCTCGTCCAGGTCGCGAGTGAGAGCTCGATCGGGAACTCGCCGCCGTCCGCGCGCAGGCCGACGACCTCGACCGTCTTGCCGAGGATGCGCGAGTTCTCCGGGTTCTCGACCACACGGCGGATGCCGGCGTCGTGCATCGCGCGGAAGCGCTCGGGCATGATCAGCGACAGCGGCCGGCCGATGACCTCGCGGTCGCTGTAGCCGAACATGCGCTCGGCGGCGGGGTTCCAGGACAGGACCAGGCCGCGCTCGTCGGCGGCGATGATCGCGTCGTTGGCCGTCTCGGCGACCGACCGGAAGCGGCTCTCGGACTCGCGCAGCGCCTGCTCCATCCGCATGCCGGCGATCACCCGGCCCAGCTGGCGCCCGATGTGGGCGGCGACCTCGAGCAGGCGGTCGTCGGGCGTGACGGCCGACAGCGAGAAGCATTCGATCACGGCGAAGCACGCGTCACCGATCGGGACCGGGAACGCCAGGCCGCCACGCAGGCCGACCTCGGCCGCGACGGCGTGGCGGGGGAAGTTGGCGTCGCAGGTGACGTCGACGATCCACTCCGCGCGCCCGCTCTCGAGCACACGCCCGGGCAGGCCGACGCCGCGGGCGAGCGACGTGCGCTCCGTCAACTCGCGGAAGCGCCGGAAGCGCGCCGCGTCGCTGAGGTACCAGAGCTGGGTGGGGAGCACGCCGTCGGATTCGGCGAAGTACACGTGTCCGACCGGCCAGCCCGTCCAGCGGCAGATCTGCTCGACGCACGCCATCAGCGCCTCGTCGACCGACGCGGCGCGGCTCGTGGCGTCGGCGACGCGCTCGATCAAGCCGACCAGCGCGGCGTCCGCCGGCGGACGCCGCGTGGAGGAGCGGGCCACCGTCAGGGCCGCTGCACCGGCGCTGACGACGGCGGCAAGCCCGGCGAGCCGGGCTTCGGTGCGGGAGGAGGGAGCCACGCCCGGGTTCATCGGCACGCGCCCACCGGGGCTTGACCTACACGGGGGAGGTGCAGGTCGGCGTGCCGTTGTCCCTGACGTATCGGATCAGCGGCGGATGTCCTCGCACCCCCCGACGATGACGTCGTTCGGGTCGACCGCCACGACGTCCTGGCCGTCGCCGCAGTCGATGCGGTCGATCGCGCCGTCGACGGCGTCGATGCGGTCGTTGCCCGGGCCGCCCTGGACGATGTCGGGGTCCTGGGTGCCGGAGATCTGGTCGTCGCCGGGGCCGCCGTCGACGTAGTCGGAGCCGAAGCCGCCCTCGATCTGGTCGTTGCCGTCGTTGCCGTGGACCTGGTCGTTGCCGTAGCGGCCGTACACCTGGTCGTTGCCCGGGCCGCCGGCGACGATGTCGTCCTGGTGCTCGCCGTCGACGTAGTCGTCGCCGCCGAGGCCGTTCAGGGTGTCGTTGCCGATCGAGCCGAAGACGGAGTCCGGGCCTTCGGTGCCGATCAGGTTGTCGTCGCCGATGCCGCCGCGCACGACGGAGGGCGGCGGCTCGTCGGTGGACGGCTCGGGCTGGATCTGCACGACGGTCTCGCACGAGTCGAGCTGGTCGCGCGTGGGCGCGGTGTCCTCGACGTAGACGGTGTCGTCGCCGCGGCCGCAGAAGACGAAGTCGGCGCTGTCATCGGCCACGCGGATCGTGTCGTCGTCGTCGCCGCCGAAGACCTCGTCGGCGCCGTGGCCGCCGACCAGCGTGTCCTCGCCGTCGTAGCCGGAGATGCGGTCGTCGTCGCCGCCGCCGTCGAGCGTGTCGTCGCCGAGCTGGCCCGTGATGTTGTCGCGGCCGGCGTTGCCCTGGACGGTGTCGTTGCCCTCGCGGCCGTGCAACTGGTCGCCCGCGCGGCCGCCGACCAGGGTGTCGTCGCCCTCACCGCCGTCGAGCTTGTCGGCGCCGTTCTGGCCGTAGAGCTGGTCGTTGCCCGGCCCGCCGTCGAGCAGGTGGTCGTTGCCGCGGCCGCCGTCGAGCAGGTCGTTGCCCGGGCCGCCCTCGAGCAGCTTGTCGTTGCCGAGGCCCTTCTCGCCGATGATGTCGTCGCCCTCGCCGCCGCGCAGGGTGTCGTCGGCGTCGCCGCCGTCCATCTTGTCGTTGCCGGGGCCACCCTCGATCACGTCGTTGGAGAGCCCGCCCTGGGCGGTGTCGTCCCCGCCGCCGAGCGTGAGCTGGTCCTGGCCGGTGTCGCCGTAGGCGGTGTCGTTGCCCTCGCCGCCGTCGAGCGTGTCGTTGCCGGAAGAGCCGGAGAGCGTGTCGTTGCCGAGGTCGCCGAACAGCTGGTCGTCGCCGCGCTGGCCGCGCAGCAGGTCGTCGCCGCCGAGCCCGCGGAGCAGGTCGGCGCCGCGCGTGCCGTTGAGGACGTCGTTGGCCTCGGTGCCCGCCAGGGAGGCGAGACCGGGCTGGACGACGAGCGAGCCGGGGGCGCCGGCGAGGCGGACCGTCTTCAGGCGCACGCCGGAGAACGGCGACAGCACGACGACGGTCTTGGCGCGGCGGTCGGACACGTACACGCGGGCGCCGTCGTTGGCGTATGCGGCTCGGCCCGGACCGCCGCCCGTGGCGGGCCGCGCGAGCACGCGGCGCTTGGCCAGGTCGACGAGCGCGGCCTTGCGGTGCACGCCGCGCAGCTTCGCGCCCGGCGCCACGACCGCGCGCAGGCCGTCGGGAGATACGGCGACGCCGCCGCCACCGTCCGTGCGCAGCGCGACCGAGCCGGTCACGCCGCCCGTCAGCGGGTTCACGCGCACGAGGCGTGCCTGCGGCTTGCGCTTGCCCCGCTGGGGCTCGGTGGCCGAGACCCACGCCTGCCCCTGGGCGAGCGCGACGCCCGCCGCGCCGCGCAGCGTGAGGCGCCGGACGAGCCGGCCCGTGTCCAGATCGAGCACCGCGACCTTCCCGCCGCGCTGCACCACGACCGCGCGCGTGGACGTGACCACGAGGTCGATCGGCTCGCCCGCGAGCGCGCGCAGGCCGACGCGCTGCGCGGTCGCCAGGTCGATCACCTCGAGCCCGCCGCGCCGCGCCGCGAACGCCCGCGCGCCGTCGGGCGAGACCGCCAGCGCGGCCGGTGTGCCCTGCAACTGCGCGACGCCGTTCACGCCGCGTGTGTTCAGGTCCAGGATCGTGACGATCCGGCCCGTCGCAATCAGCGCGCGCGAGCCGTCCGGCGTGGCCGCCACCGCGGTGGCCCGGCCGGGGACGCGGTACGGCGCGGGCTG
This sequence comes from Solirubrobacter deserti, assembly GCF_003344625.1. Classification (GTDB taxonomy): domain Bacteria; phylum Actinomycetota; class Thermoleophilia; order Solirubrobacterales; family Solirubrobacteraceae; genus Solirubrobacter; species Solirubrobacter deserti. The sequence goes on from NZ_QPKJ02000003.1 coordinate 483,586, forward strand.
GGCCGTGCGCGTGTCGATCAATTGCACCTGATCGGTGCTGGTGGCGACGACAACGACGCGCCCGTGGGCCACGGGCGCAGCGATGAGGAGCAGCGACAGAGCGATGAGGGTCCGCACGAGGGACTGGAACACGCGGAGCCGTCGACGGTTGCGCGGTTTTTACAACCCCGCGCGCTCCAGCGCCGCCTCGTACTCGTCCATCAGCTCCTCCTCGTCGAGCCCTTCGGCCTCGCCGCGTTCCCAGATCGCGCTCAGCTCCTCGGCGTGCGGCTTGTAGCGTTCCAGCCATTCCTCGCTGCGCGGCATCCAGTAGCCCGTGAGCGAGTAGCGCGCCTTGTCGACGCCGCGTTCGTGGCGCAGGTACCGGCGGGCGTCGCGGACGATCTGCGTCTGGCCCGCCATCCAGATGTAGCCCGGCCCGTCCGGTTCGGGGAACGTGCGGACGATCTCGTTCAGGCAGCACGTCCCGTGCAGCCAGCGCACGTCGGCGTCGGTCTCCCAGTCCTGGCGATCGGCCGGGTCCTCGATCTCGAGCACGACGGTCGTCTGCACGCCCGGCCGCGCTTGCGCGAGCATCCGTCCGATCGCCGGCAGCGCCGTGAGGTCCCCGACGAGCAGCTGCCACTCGGCGTCCTCGGGGAGCACGTAGCCGCCCTCGGCGGCGCTCCACACGAGCTCGTCGCCCGGCTCGGCGGTGCGGGCCCAGGTCGCGGCGAGCCCGCCCTCGTGCAGCGCGAAGTCGATGTCGAGCTCCTCGACCTCCGGCCGCACGGCGCGCACCGTGTAGTTGCGGCGCAGCGAGTGGTCGCCCGGCTCGCCGAAGAACAGCATCAGCCAGTCGTCGGGGCGTTCGGTGGGCCGGCAGCCCGGAACGGCGAACGTGAGCCGCAGCATGTGCGGCGAGACCTCGGTCCTGCGCAGCAGCGTGCCAGTGGTGTACACGCCGAGTTAGGGTAACCTAACGGCAGTTCCTCAGCCGGTAGACGATCATCTCCGGCCCCGGGCGCTTGAACTCGGACTCGACGTAGTTGAACGACTTGTCGACCTGGTAGCGCGGCAGGTCGCCGTCGGTCGGGTCGGTGCGGAAGACGACGTCGGCCTGAGCGCGCAGCGCGGCGTAGTACTTGGCCGCCTGCGGCGCGCGCTGCGGCTCGGCCTGCGCGCGGCCGTACTGCGTCGAGCCGGTGACGACCCAGCACACGCCCTCGCGCCGGTAGATGTCGACCAGCTTGGGCGTGAGCGTGCGCTCGTAGTTCTGGAAGTTCGCCGTGCGCCGGGCGCCGCCGTGCTCGGCGGCGAGCTCCTCGATGATCGCGTCGTTGCGGTTGAAGCGCTGCCACTGCTGGGTGGGGTCCGCCTTCGCGCCGCCGCCCGGGGTGGAGCCGTACCACTCGGTCGGCGCGATCGGCTCGAAGCTCACCTTCGTGCCCTGCGGGACGTTGGCCACGAGCCAGTCGCGCGTCTCGGTGCGGGTGTCCTCACGGCCGAGCACGATCGCGTTGCGGACGGTGGTGTAGAGGCTGGGCGCGAGCGCGAGCGCGACGACCGCGCCGAAGACGACCTTCTGGCGGATCTGCGTGACGGCGTACGCGGCGAGGATCGCGAGCGCGGGGAACAGCGGCAGCATCCAGCGCGCGTAGAAGCGGCTCTGGCTGCCCATGTACAGCCAGTAGAGGACGATCAGCCCGCCCAGGACCGCCGCTTCCCTGTAGCGCTTGCGCACCAGCAGCACGACGCCGCCGGCCACCGCCAGCAGGCCGGGGATGAGGCCCAGCGACCAGGTGCTGGAGGTCAGGTAGTACCACCAGCCGTTGCGCTCGGGCTGGCCGAGCAGCGCCCCGCCGGCCGCGAACTTGCGCTGGCGGTCGAGGTCGGAGATGAACGTGTCCCAGTCCGCGAACAGGTACGGGTTGGTGACGATCACGGCCGCGATCGCGATCAGCCCGGCGAGCAGCAGGCCCTTGAACGCCTGCTTGAAGGAGAGCGGGGAGAGCAGCGCGGCGGCGACCAGCGCGACGACCACGGCGCCGTCGGAGTACTTGAAGGACGCGGCGAGCCCGACGCACGCGCCGCCCGCGAGCAGCGCCTTCGTCGACCCGGTGCGCAGCACCACCGCGCTCGCCCACATCGCCAGCGCGCACGGCAGCATCCCGGGCCCGTCGTTGAGCGCGAGCCGCGAGTAGAAGACGGGCAGGAACGCGACCGCGATGATCGCGGCCGCGACCAGTCCGGCCCGCCGGTCGAACCACGCCTTCGCCGCGAAGTACGTCGCCGCGACCGTCCCGACGCCGAAGAACACGCTGATCCAGCGGCCGGCCAGGAACACCGCGCCGGCGTCGTCGGCGAACCACTGCTCCACCCCGCCGAGGTGGATCACGCTGAACCACGCGGCGAGGATGTACGTAAGAAGCGGCGGATTGATGAAGTAGCCCGGGTTCAGGTCCCCGGTCGTCATCGACACCGCGTGCGGCACGAAATGCGCCCGCTCGTCCAGGTTGTACGCGTAGGGCAGGCCGTGCCCGAGACTCCACACGCGCAGCCCGAAGGCGACGAGCAGGATCAGCGCGAGGATCGCGGCGGGTGCGCGGTCGCGCGTGAACACGCGCGAGCAGTCTACGAGGGCGCTACGCGGTCAGCAGCGCGCAGTCCGCGCTCGCGCCGAGGCGCGTGAAGAAGCTCGAGCGGACCCAGTCGATGGCGACGGGCACCGCGGCGACCGCGCCGGCGAAGCGGGCGGCCGACGAGGCGTCGCCGAACAGGCCGCTGCGCCAGGCGCGCGCGGGCCGGACGGAGACGTCGACGGTCTCCTCGCCCGCGAAGGAGGCGTAGACCTGGCTCGGCTTCTCCTCGGCCACGAGCGGCCCGGACTCGCTGTTGAGCAGGTACGCGCCGGACTCGACGGCGATCCGGTACTCGACGGTGTCGCCGCGCACGAGCAGGCCGCCGACGGCGTGGCCGTTGACGATCCGCGGCCGGAACTGGGCAGGAAGGAGCGCCGCGGCGACCTTCGGGTCGACGCGGTAGTTGACGATGATCTGCATCAGGAGGGCTTGCTTTCCCGGGGAGAAGGGTTCAGGACGGTGCGCGCGCCGAGCACGGGGCCGATCACGGCGAGCACCCACAGCCAGGAGAGGCCCCACGGGTCCATCACGCTTTCACCGGCGCCGATCACGACGGCGAGCGAGAGCAGCGGATAGAGCAGCAGGACCAGCGACTTCTTGGCGATGCCCGCGCTGCGGGCGCCCATGACGACGCCGAGCCACGCGGCACCGGCGACGATCAGGCCGCCGTTGTCGTTGACGATCGCGCGTTCGGCGATGATCAGCGCCCAGGCGATGGCGAGCAGGCCCCAGACGCGCATGGGCGCCTTGGCGCCACGCCAGACGGTGAGGACGGCCGCGAGCACGGTCGCCACGACCAGCAGGAAGAACACGCTGCCGCTGAGGGCGACGGCCAGCAGCCACGCGATCCCGGCGACGGCCCCGGCGAGGACACCCCCGCGCAGGGCCGCGTTGACGGTCTGCGCCGCACGTTCCTTGCGGCTGGGCTTGGGCCCGATGTCAAGGTCGGCGAGGGCGGCGGAGCTCATGTCTCAAAGCTACCGCCCCCTTGCGCGATTGCCATTGGGGACAGCCCCAGACTTCAGGCAGGGACAGCCACCTTCTCGTCCTCGCGCACGAACCGGTTCTGCTCGGCGGTGACCTCGAGATCCATCGGGTCACTGAGATCCGGCTCGCGCGGCGGGAGCTTGAGCAGCGAGTACGCGAGGCACACCACACCCGCGAGCGCGTAGCCGAGCGCGAGCCGCGGGTTCGAGAACACGTCGACCTCCTCGGAGTGGATGAGCCCGATCAGCGTGAGGACCGCACCGACGCCGCACGCCGCCGCCGCGTGGATGAAGCGCCGGTCGATCACGAACACCGCGATCGTGCCGAGCACCATGCCGACCAGCACCGAGCCGGCGCCGATCGTCGCCAGCCCGCCATAGAGCACGCCGCCCGCGGCCAGCGCCTCGTCGCCCACCTCCTGCACGCTCGTGCCCGCGGCCAGCAGCGCGTCGTGGACCATCCCGGAGCCCCACTGCGCCAGCGACGGGATCGCGGCCAGCACGACCGCCGCGTAGTGCGCCTTGGGCACCGCGACGAACGCCTGCGAGCCGATGACGAGGCCGATGAAGAGCAGGATCGGCACGATCGCGGGGATCGGCAGCAGCGCGGCGAGCAGCGGGAACAGCCCGAACGCGCACAGCAGGAAGATCAGCACGCCACTCGCGAGCGAGTAGGAGATGCGCCCGCCGGCGGCCTTCCAGCCCGGGTGGCCGATGTAGACGGCGGGCGGGAACGGCGAGCCGAGCGCGGCGCCCACGACGGCGCCCGTGCCGTCGGCGAGCAGCACGTGGCGCAGGTTGTAGTTGTCGCCCGCGGCGGCGGCCGACTCCACGTTGCTCATCGCCTCGGTGAAGTTGTAGATGCCGAGCGGGATCGCGGTCGCGAGCAGCGGCGAGATGCCCTCGAGGCCGTCCAGCAGCAGGTCGACGTTCAGCGACGGGACGCCGAGCGCGATCGCCTTGACCGAGTCGGTGACCGCGGCGGGCTCCATGTACCCGCCGATCCAGCCGATCGCGGAGCCGACGAGCAGCGCCGCCAACCCGATCGGGAAGTTCTTCGGCAGCCGCACGCCCGCGATGAAGCCGGCGATGATGATCATGAACACGGGCAGCGCGATCCACAGCGCGCCCCACATCTGGGCGCCCGGCCGCATCGAGATGAACGCGAGCGAGATGCCCGCGAGCGTGCCGAGCATGGCGGCGCGCGGCGTCAGGTGCCGGATCGCGGGCCCGACGAACGCGCCGATGAGGATGATCACGCCGATGATGAAGGCCCACGCGAGGCCGGCGGTCCACGCCGCGATCGCGTTCTGGGTGGCCAGGTAGGTCGGCAGCATGATCACCAGCGTCACGATGAACATGTGCGGGACGCTCGGGCCGTAGGGCAGCGCCGTCACGTCCGTGCGCTGCTCCTTCATCGCCAGCCGGCGGGCGAGGTAGAAGTAGAAGAGGTTGCCCACCAGCAGCTCGATGCCGAGCGCGGGCAGCACGACGCGGTAGACGTCATCGGGCGCCATGTTGACCACGCCGATGCACAGGCCCGCCAGCACCAGCACGTTGACGAGCATGTTGATGCCGAGCCCGAAGAAGGCGTTGAGGTCGCCTCGGGTCCAGAACGGGAGGGTCATGCGCGAGCTCCGATCGGCAAGGCGGCAAGCAGGTCAGCGGACGAGCCCACCCAGCCGAAGATGCCGCCCTGGGCGGAGATCATCCGCAGCGCGACCTCGTGGAACTCGGGGAAGTAGGAGCCGCAGCAGTCCTCGAGCACGAGGCACTCGAAGCCGCGGTCGTTGGCCTCGCGCACGGTCGTGTGCACGCAGACCTCGGTGGTGACGCCGGTGACGATCAGCGACGTGATGCCGCGGTTGCGCAGCATCAGCTCGAGGTCGGTGGCGTAGAACGACCCCTTCCCCGGCTTGTCGAGCACGATCTCCCCGGGCGCGGGGGCGAGCTCGTCGACGAAGTCGTGCCCGTACTCGCCGCGGATCAGGATCCGCCCCTTGGGCGAATCCGTGCCGATGAACTCGCCGCGCGCGAACTTCGCCGGCGGGCAGTCGGCCATGTCCGGCCGGTGCCCCTCGCGCGTGTGGATGACCGTCATCCCGAGGTCGCGGGCGGCGGCCAGCACGCGTTGCAGCGGCTCGACCGCGGCCTGAAGCAGCGACACGTCGTTGCCGAGCATCGACCCGAAGCCGCCGGGCTCCAGGAAGTCCCGTTGCATGTCGATCACGACGAGCGCCGTGGTCCCGGGAGCGAACTCGAATGGTCCTGGCAGTGCCTGCGCCGCAACCGTCATGCGCCTTCCCCTTCTTTCGTGAGGGCGGTCGCGAGCGCGATCAGCAGCGCCTCCCCACCGGGACCGGCCACCAGCTGCAGGCCGACGGGCAACCCGTCGGTGCGGCACGGCACGGAGATCGCCGGGAACCCGACGAAGCTCCACAGGATCGCGTTGCGCGACAGGATCGTGAGGTACTCGTCGGCCTGCTCGACCGGCGGCGCCAGGACGGGCGACGTCGGCGTGGCGAGTACGTGGTGCTCACGGAACACCGCGAGCATCTCCTCCCTCAGCGCGGCGCGGTAACGCTGCGCGTCGATGTAGTCCGTGGCGGGCACGCCGTCCGCGGCGTCCAGCTGGTCACGGACCTCCGCCCAGTACAGCGAGCGGTCCAGCCCGGCGGCGCGGTGGAACGTCGCGGCCTCGCAGCGCGAGACGAGCAACCCCATCGCGTTGGCGCCGCCGAAGTCGGCGGCGGTGGGACGATCGGTCTCGCGGACGGACGCCACGAGGCCTTGAAGCTTCTCGATCTGGCGGGCGATCGCCGCGTCCACGGCGGTCTCGGCCCCTTCCCAGGCGGCGGTCGCCAGCCCGACGCGCAGGTGCTCGGTCCGCGAGCCCGCGGCCGGGGCGATCGCGGGCGCCTCGGGCCGCAGCGCGTCGAGCGCGAGCGCGGCGTCCTCGGCCGCGGGAGCCATCACCGCGACGTGGTCCATCGTCCAGCTCAGCGGCACGACGCCCCGCGTGGATACGGTGCCGTACGTCGGCTTCAGGCCGACCACGCCGCACAGCGCGGCGGGCACGCGGATCGACGCGCGCGTGTCGGTGCCGAGCGAGACGAGCCCCATCCCGGTCGCGACCGCGATCGCGCTGCCGCCGCTGGACCCGCCCGGGATGCGCGTGGGGTCGTGCGGGTTGCGCGCCTGTGGGCTCGTGACGCCGAGCGCGAACTCGTGCGTGCTCGTCTTGCCCAGGACCACCGCGCCCGCCGCGCGCCACAGGTCCACCGCGGCGGCATCGACCTCCGGCATCTGATGAAAGGCGTCGGAGCCGCAGCGCGTCGGCATCCCGGCGACGTGGATGACGTCCTTGACGGAGACCGGGATGCCGTGGAGCGGCCCGCGGGGCGGCTCGGCGTCGCGCGCTCGTGCCTCCGCGAGCGCCCGCTCGGCGTCCACGTGGACGAACGCCGTCCACTCGTCCTGCGCGATCCGTTCGAGCGCCGCTTCGACCCGCTCCACGCTGGAGCGGCCGGTCCCGATCCTCGGCGTCCCGCCCAGCCCGGGCAGCGGCGCGGTGGGCGGGCCGAAGACGTCGTAGGCCGGCCGCTTCTCGGGCGGGTCGGTCATCTGCGCGGCCAGCCGCTCCCGGGCGGCGGCGAAGGCGTTGGTCGCGACACTGCTCACGGGCGGTCCTCCTCGAACATGCGCGCGAGGAGCTCGCCCACCCGGCGCTCGACGACTTCGGCACTGCGTTCGATGTGCACGCGCATCAGCGCCGCGGCGGCGTCCGTCCGGCCCGCCCGCAGCGCGTCCAGGATTTCCAGGTGCTCCCCGACGGTCGTCACGATCCGGTCCACGGTCGTGAAGTCGTGGATGCGGATCACGCGGATGCGCTCGTTGATGTCGCGCAGGTAGCGCTCCGTCGCGCTGTTGCCCGACGCGTGGGCAAGGCCCTCGTGGAACGCCTCGTCGGCGTACACGAAGTCCGGCGACTCGTCGCGCTCGGCGCGCAGTTCCAGCCACTCCTCGTAGAGCGCGTCCACCTTGTCGCGCTCCGCCGTGCGCACCGCGAGGTCCTCGAGCACGGTCCGCACGGCGTACAGCTCGCGCATCGCGCTCACCCGCGGCGCGTTCGGCCGCACGCCGCCGGTGCGGTCGCGTACGACGTGGCCGTCGCCCTCGAGCCGGCGCAGCGCCTCCCGCACGGGCGTGCGGCTCGTCTCGTAGCGCTCGGCGAGCTGCTCCTCGACGAGCCGCTGCCCGTACGGGAACTCGCCCGCGAGCAGCGCGGCCCGCAGCGCGCGGTGCACGGACTCAGCGCGCGTCAAGCGCGGCCACCGCGAGGTCGAAGGCCTGCAGCGGCGGGTGCGTGATGCCGCCGCCGATCTGCCCGATGCCGGGCCGCTTGTGGGCAATCCCGGTGTGCACGGGCGGTGAGATGCGGGTCGCGGCGACCTTGCGCGCGTCGACGCCGAGGATCGCCGCGCGGCCGTCGGGGAAGCGGATCTCGGGGGACTCGCCGGCCGCGATCGCCCGCAGTCCGGTGTCGATCTCGTCGATCACCTTCGGGTCCAGACCGACCGAAGGGGCCGAGAGCGGCGAAGCGGCGACGGCCAGCGCACCCAACCCGTACGTCTCGACGATCGCCGAGTCGCCGAGGTCCGGGTTCATGTCGGCGGGTGAATACCCGTCGAAGAGCTTCGCCGGGGCGGGCAGCGCGGCGGGGCCGACGAACCAGCGGTCGCCGAGGCCCGAGACGCGGATGCCGACCTCGACGCCGTTGCGGGCGATCGCGGTGAGGACCGGCGAGCCCGACACGTCCGCGGCGCAGTCGAGCGCGAGCTTGGCGAAGACCATCGCCAGGTTCAGGAAGAACTGGCCGTTGCCGGCGATGAACGCCCGCACCTCGGGGTGCTCGATGCCGAGCGCCTCGAGCGTCAGCGCGGTGCCGGCCTCCGTGCGGTGGTGGGCCTCGTCCCCGAGCGCAAGCGAGCGCACATGAAGGTCGAAGAGGTCGAGCGGCGCGCGGTCGAGCGCCGTTCGCAGCTCCGGCGCGAGCACGTCCCTCATCCAGACGAGGCGCTCCAGCACCTCGGGGCCGTCCGCGCCGTAGCGCAGCACCGCGCCCGAGCCCTCGTTGAGCGGGCACCACGCGACCTTGCCCGTGGCGTCGTCGCGCGCCACCCACACCGGCATGCTCGGGTTCACGACGCCGGCCATCGGCCCCACGCCGCCCGCGTCGTGGTTCGTGCTGAGCGGGACCTGGCCGTCCTCCACGAGCTTGATCGCGGCCGCCGGCGTCTCCGCGACGCCTTCCAGCCACAGCGCGCTGCCCAGCGCGGCGCGCATCGGCGCGCACATGCGCTCGGGCTCGATCGGCGGTCCGGCGTGCGTCACACCGCCCGCGGCGTGGTGGGCGGAGACCTCAGAGGCCGGCACGACGTCGACCACCAGCGGCCGCGCCGCGGCCAGCCGAGCCACCGCATCCGACTCTGTATGCAGCGCTGCGTTCATGGGCCGCGAAGCTACGGGCGCCGCGCGGCCGTGGACACGGACCGCCGGTCACAAGCGCTCGGGCGAGCGCTGGACCGGCGGTCCGGGAGCGCTAGGACTTGAGGAAGTCGAGCAGCGCGGTGTTCACGTCATCCGCATGCGTCCACAGCAGGCCGTGCGGGGCGCCTTCGAGCTCGACGTACTTCGCGTCCGGCACGAGCTTGGCGAACCGGCGCCCGGTGGCGTCGATCGGCAGGATGCGGTCGCCGCTGCCGTGCAGGATCAGCGTCGGCTTGCCCGCCTCGCGGACGGCCTCCACGTCGCCGCGGAAGTCCTCCAGCCAGGCCGGGACGACGGCGTAGGCCGCCACCGGCGCGCTGCGCGTGGCGGTGTTCCAGTTCGCGCGCACGACTTCCTCGGAGATGCGGCTGCCGAGCGTCTCGTCGAGGTTGTAGAAGTCGTTGTAGAACTGTGTGAACCACGCGTAGCGGTCGTTCTTCGCGGCCGCCGCAATCCCGTCGAAGACGTCCTGCGGCACGCCCTCGGCGTTGTCGTCGGTCTGCAGCAAGAACGGCTCCAGCGAAGCCAGGAACGCGAGCTTCGCGACGCGCTCGCCGCCGTAGTTGGCGACGTAGCGCGCCAGCTCCCCGGTACCCATCGAGAAGCCGACGAGGATCACGTCGCGCAGGTCGAGCTGCGTGAGCAGCGCGTCCAGGTCCGCGGCGAACGTGTCGTACTCGTAGCCGCCCGCCACCTTCGACGAGCCGCCGAACCCGCGCCGGTCGTAGGTGATCACGCGGTAGCCGGCGTCCAGCAGCACCACGCGCTGCTTCTCCCAGCTGTCCCCGTCGAGCGGGTAGCCGTGGATCAGGACGACGGGCTGGCCTTCGCCCTGATCCTCGTAGTTGAGGACGACGTCAGTGGAGTTCTGCGTGCCGACGGTGATGCTGGCCATGATCGTGCGCTCCGTTCACAAGTCGTTGCTTAGGCAACTAGTGTGACAGGTCTGGTCCGGGGGCGTCGGCTCAATACACCTTGTCCACCGCGTAGACCGCCTGGTCGTACGTGAAGCCGGACCCGTACTCGGAAGTGAGCTGCTCGATCAGTGCCTGCCGGGACATCGGCATCGTCTCGAGATAGCTCTCCGCGGCCTCGACGGCTTCCCGCTTCCAGTCCGCTTTCACGTGATCGACCGCATATTGCGCTTCGGCCGCCGTGAAGCCGGCGCCGTACTCGGACGTCAACTGCTCGTACAGGCCCTGCTTGGAGAACGGCATCGTCTCCAGGTAGCTCTCCGCCGACTCCAGCGCTCTCCGCATCGCGCGGCGCCGTGCCTTCTCCCGGCGGGCTGCCGCCTTCTCGGCGGTCGAGAGCTTGCGGGTGATGACGGCCGTCTCCGTGGCCTTCACGAATCCCTTGCGAGTCGCGACGACGCGGAACGAGTTCTCGCCGCGCTTGGACAGGGTGATCGGCGCCGTCCACTTGCCGCGGCGGACCTTGACCGACTTCCCCTTGATGCGCACGCGGGCGTTGGCCGGATCGACCGTGCCCCTGAGCGTCACGTTGTCACGGCGAGCGCTGGAGGGACCCGTCACCGAGATGCTGACCTGCGGCTTGGGCGTCGGTGTCGGTTCGGCACTTGCGACGGATTCGGGCTCCGGGGTGGCCGTGGCGGCCGACACGGCGGCAGCGCCCTGCGGCTCGCCGGTCTGCTCGTCCTCTCCGAAGACGGCTCCGAGGATCCCCAGACAGACCAGGCCGGCGAGCCCCCACTTCAGCAACGCCTTCATCGCTCGCCGTCCTTGACGGCGGACAGCAGGATCTCGGTGTCCTCGGGCACGCACTTGCCGGCCTTCGGGCGCTGCTTGACCGTGGTCCAGTTACGGTCGAGCATCAGCATCCGGCCCTGCCCGGTCGCGTCGCGTTCGTCGAGGTAGTAGAGGCCGGCCGCCTGCATCGTGTCCTGAGCGAGCTGGTGGTCCTTGCCCACGACGTTCGGGACCCGGATGCAGTCGCCGTCGCCCGAGGCCTGCGCTTCGGCCGGTTCCTCCTCGATCACCTCGTCCGTGACCTCCTCCGCAGCGGCGTCGGTCTCGGTGTCCACGGAGGTGCCGGCCTCCGCCGAGGAAGTAGCGGCCTGGCTCTCGGCCGCGTCGACGCGTGCCTCAAGCTCCGCGATCCTCTCACGGTCTGCGGACGACTCGCCGCAGCCCGCGAGCCCACCGATGGCCAGCGCGACAGCGCAGGCCCTGAAACGAATTCCCATCCCTGGTCTCCTCACCGGGTGTTGCCAATCCGGAGGAGCCTAGTTCAACGAACAGGGATTACATATCGCTCAGGTGATCGAACATATGTCGACTATCCCAGCTGCAGCAGGCGTCGGTTCTCCGGCGTGTCGGGCAGCGTCTTGAACTCGAGGATCTCCTCGCGGTAGGTGTGGTCGAACGGCTCGCCCTTGACGTCCTTGCCCCACGAGTGGTCGGTGAAGCGCAGGGGCGCGTACGTGTCCTTGTCGACCCACAGCGTCATCTCGATCCTCGGCCAGTGCGGCGGACCCGACTTCTCGTTCCAGCGCAGCACGTACGCGTCGTCGGTCTCCTCCAGGCCCACGTTGCGCGCGCGGTCGAGCAGTCCCTGCACGCGGAAGATCTCCGTCGGCACCATCTGCATCTCCGGGTGCTCGGTGACCTTGCCGGCGGGGTCGCGGCGCGTCGTGCCCTCGCCCTGGCGGTAGACCTCCTCGTTGCCGCCGTCCTCGAGCCAGCGCATGGCGGTTCCGCCCTGCACCCACACCTGCCGTGACTGCGTCCCGGTCGGCGGGGCGTCCGTCGGCCCCCACTGCGCCTTCGAGCGGGCGTAGAGGATGCCGCCGCCGTCGACCTCGACCGCGTTCACGGCGTGCTCGAGGACCTCGGTGGCCTGCGGGGCGGAGGTGGGGAGGACGACCAGCGCGGCGACCACCGCGCCGACGGCGGGCAGCGTGAGCCAGCGCTTGCGGCGCCGGCGCGGCGGAAGCGACAGCGCGTCGAAGTTCGCGCGGCCGGCGAACTCGTCCTCGGAGGCGGGGTTCGCGGCGCGAACGCGGTCAAGCACGGGGTCCATGGTCAGATCGCCTCCGGGACGAGGTCGGGTTCGAGTTGGTCGGCGAGCTTCTTGCGCGCCCGGGAGAGGCGGACGGCGAAGGTGGCGGTGCTGCAGCCGGCGGCGCGGGCGGCGTCGGCGCTCGACAGCCCTTCCCAGGCGACGAGCCGGATCGCTTCACGCTCGCGTTCGCTCAGCCGCGCGAAGGCGTCGGCCAGGCCGCGGTCGGAGCCGAAACGCTCCGCGGGATCGCCCGTCGCGGGGTCGGGCGCGAACGCGCCGCGGCGTGCCGCCTTCCGGCGATGGTTGGCGAGCACCTTGCCCGCCACGGCGTACAGCCACGGCAGCGGGTGCTCGAGCCGCCGCGGCAGCTTGCGCCACGCGACGACGAAGGTCTCGGCCGCGAGATCCTCGACCTCGTCCCGCGGCGCCCGGCGCGCGAAGTACGCGCAGACGGCGGCGTGGTGGGTCTCGTAGATCACGCGGAACGCGTGCGGATCGTTCACACCCCCTGTCTGTCGCGAGCGCGCCACGCCTTACATGATCGAGAGCTTCCCCTGCTTGTGGTCGCCGAACGCAGCCAGCGCGTCGGGGACCTCGCCGAAGTTGAACGCCTCGCAGATCGGGACGCGGATCGAGTGCGCGTCGATCACCTCCGCCAGCCGGGCCATCGACCCGGACGCGGCGCGGATGCCGGGCGCAGGCGTGACGAAGTCGATCACGTGGTCGGTCTCCGGGCGCTCGCCGCGCGGCACGACCGCGGACGCGCCCAGGCCCTTGAGGAACGCCTCGTCGATCGCCAGCCCCGGAGCGATCACCGTCGCGCCCGCCGCCGCGCACAGCTGGACGGCGAACGAGCCGGCGCCGCCGTTGGCGCCCAGGATCAGCACGCTCTCGCCCGCGCGCAGCCCGAGTGACTCGACGTAGACGAGCGCGAACAGCCCCGCGACCGGCGCGGCCCCGGCCTCGGCCATGCTGAGCGACTTCGGCTTGGGCGCGACGAAGTCGCCCGCGGAGATCCGCTCGGCCCACGCGCCGCCCCACACGAAGCCGAACACCTCGGCGCCGTCCTCGGTCACGCCCGCGAAGTCGTGCCCCAGGACCCCGTCGGTGAAGCGGTCGACGTTGTTGACCGACGTCGCCCGCACGGCGACCACGTTCCCGGTCGGCTCGGCGAGGTCATCGCGCAGCTGGGGCCCCGCGACCCAGCCTTTCATGCGTGCTGCGGGTCGCGCCCGCGCTCGCGCACCCACAGCCCGATGCGCCCGCGGAACAGGTCGAGGAACTGCTCCTGCTCGTGCGCGGGATAGGTCTCGCGCACGAGCCGCACGAGCAGCGCGTCGAAGTCGCTCGAGGCCACCCAGTCCAGCATCAGCTCGTCCACGTGCTTGAGCGCCGTCCCGCAGAACTCGGCGTACTCCTCGACCTGGAAGTACTCGTCGGCGAGCTTGCGGTACGCGGCGAGCTTCTCGCGATAGGAGAGGTCCTCGCGGTCGCCGATCTCGAAGTAGCGGCGCGTGTCCATGTCCACTACGCGCGACTCGCGCCCGGTCACCGTGCAGAAGATCGTCCACTTCAGCAGCGCGGAGATCGCCCACGGGAAGTAGTAGTGCAGCGAGGTGAGCGCGACGTCCGGGGAGGCGTTGGCGTAGTCGATCGGGTGCGCCTCGGTCCCGCGCACGAGCGTCTCGCACGAGTTGAACTCCCAGCGGAAGAACGCGTTGATCAGCCGCGAGATCGTGATGATCTCCTCGCCCGTCTCCGGCGCGAGGAAGTCGTGCGAGATCGCGTAGCGGTTGTGCATCGGCTGGTCGGGCTGGAAGTCCATGACCATCGTCTCGGCGCCGATGCTCAACGATCGCGCGAACTTGTCGAACCCCTCGATCGACTCCTGCAGGTGCATCAGCCGCTCGCCGGACTCGTCGTAGGCCTCCATCAGCTGCTCGTGCGACTTGATCCGCGTGACGCCGACCCACTGGCCACCGTCGTAGGGCTTCATGAACAGCGGATAGCCGATGTTCTGCGCGATCGCGCCGAGGTCGAACGGCCGGTTGTACTTGGCCGCCGTGTACTCGAAGCGCGTGTTCTCGGGTGGGTTCTTGTGCGGCACCAGCACCGTCTGCGGCACCTTGAGCCCGAGCCGGATCATCGCGCAGTAGGCCGCGTGCTTCTCCATCGCCTGGAACGTGAACGGCGAGTTGAGCAGGTACACGTCGTCCATCAGCGCGACCTTCTTCAGCCACTCGCGCGGGACGAAGTACCACCACGCGAGCCGGTCGACGACGAGGTCGTAGCGGGGCTTGTCGCGCAGGTCGAAAGGCTCGATCGTGATCCGCTCGGAGCGCAGGTGGTGCGTCGAGTCCCCGTGCTTGACCGGGCCGACGCGCTCGAGCAGCGTCTCGAAGGCGCGCGGCCAGTCCTCCTCGGTGCCGAGCAGCAGGCCGATCAGATGCGAAGACATCAGCAGAACCTCGGGAGGTGGTGGGCCAGTTGCGCGCGCCAGGAGTGCCAGTCGTGGGGCACGTCATGCCCCCACAGGTCGAGCTCGTGGCGGATTCCCTTCTCGGCGAGCAGGCCGGCCAGCCGCCGCGTGGAGTCCAGCGATCCGGTCGTGTCCTCCCACTGGCCTTGGCCGCAGATCAGCAGCAGGCTCAAGCGGGACCGCAGCCACTCGAGGTGGTCGCCGCCGAGGTGCCCGACGTAGTCGATCGGGTTGTTGAAGTACGTCTGCTCCCCGCGCTCGCCCCACGCGCTCCAGCTCGACGGGTCGTAGTTGCCGCTCATCGCGATCGCGAGCGGGAACAGGTCGGCGCGCTTGAAGGCGAAGTTGACCGCGTGGAAGGCGCCGAGGCTGGCCCCCGTGGTGACGATGTCCCCGCCCGTGTCGTGCTGGATGAACGGCACGACCTGCTCGAGGATCCAGGACTCGTAGCGGCCGTGCTCGCGCGCGCGCTCCTCCAAGGAGAGATTGCGGTTCGACCATGACCCGGAGTCGAAGGAGTCGACGCAGTAGAGCTTCACGCGCCCCCCGTCGATCAGCTCGCCGACCGCGCCGAGCATCCCGTTGTCGCGCCAGTCGTAGGCCTTGCCGCCCTCGGACGGGAACACCAGCACCGCCCGCCCGTAGTGCCCGAACACCGCGACCGTGCCGGCCGTGCCGATCGCGGGCGAGTACAGCTCGTGGTGGGCGTGGTTCATCGCGGGGTCCAGGCGCGCTTGAGCAGTTCGGTCAGGTGCGGGTCGAAGGCGTCACGCCAGCCGACGTAGTTGTGCATATCCGGGACCTCGACGAGAGACACCTCGTATCCCTGCTCCTCGAGCGCGCGGGCCATCGCGCGGTTGTTGTCCGCGTTCTCCTCGGCCGCGCCGACCGTGAGCGTCACGGGCACGGGGAACGCGTACTCGCCGCCGCGGCCCGTGTCGCGGACGAAGCGGGTGATGCGCGTATAGCGGGAGAAGCCGCTCTCATGGCGGTCATAGCGCGGCATGAAGTAGGAGCCGGACTGCAGGAACAGGCCGGCGAACGCGCGTGGGAAGCGGCGCTGGGCGGCCAGCATCGCGAGCGCGCCGAGGCTCGCGCCCATGCCCACCGGCGCGCCGATCAGGCCGAAGGCGCCGCGCAGCTGGGGCAGGATGTCGCCGTCGAGCACGCGGCTGTAAACCGCGCTCGCCGAGTACCAGTTGTCGCGGTCACCCGGCTGCAGCAGCGCGACCCGGAACGGCGGGAGCGTCCCTTTGGCCTGCATCACGCCCGCGTAGTGGGTGAGGCGGGAGAGCTGGTCGTACTCCGGGCCGTCGTTGGCCAGCAGCAGCCGCGCGGGCGTGCCCGGCGGGTACTCCTCGGGCGACCACACGCGCACCGCGACGTTCGAGCCCAGCCCGCGCCCACGGACCTCCGCGTCGTCGTAGCGCCCGGGGGCCGGCTCGGCCTCCAGCCACGCGGGCGCCTCGTAGCCGGCCCGCTCGAGCACGGACTTGTCGCCGAACGCGCCCGGTGCGCGCTTCTCGGTCCCCGGGTCGAGGATGTGCTCGGTCCCGCCGCCGGCGTGGTCGACCTCGAGCTTGTACTCGAGCCGCTGCACGTCCGCCAGCTCGACGTCGAGCACCCAGGCCTCGCCGTCGCGCGTGAACGTCCGCTGCTCGTCCGTCAGGTGCAGGTCGCTGGAGAGCCGCACCGCGGAGTACGCGCCGTCCGGATCCTCGAGTCGCAGCACCTCCCCCATGGCGCGGAAACCCTACCCCCCGCCAGGGGGTGGCACCCGTCACCCTCCGGCGGCGGGCGACCGAAACCCTGGGTGAGCACCTCCTCCCGTCTCCCGCCGCGCGGCGCGCACGTGTTCTGTGTGCGCGCCGCGCGGTCGGGTACTACACCGGCGTGAGCGACTCGACCATCTCGATCGTCGACGCCGACCCCGACCTCGCCGAGCAGCTCGACGACGCCGGGCTCGAACGCGCGCGCCACCAGGCACTCACCCGCGTGCAGCGCCTCTCGCCCGGCGAGTGGAACGTCGCGGACGCGCTCGAGCCGGACGTTCACCACCGCGGGTTCTTGATCGTGGAAGGCCTGCTGTCGCGCGAGGTTGACGTGCTCGGGCGCCACTGCATCGAGCTGATCGGGCCGTGCGACGTGATGCGGCCGTGGAGCTGGGACGACGCCGGCTCACACGTGCACGCCGAGGTCGGTTGGGAGGTGCTCGAGCCGACCAAGCTCGCCGTGCTCGACCACGCCCTCGTCACCCGCATCAACCCGTGGCCGCAGCTCGGCGTCGAGCTCTTCAACCGCGGCACGCGGCGCGCGCACCACCTGGCGGTCGCGCTCGCGATCGCGCACCACAACCGGGTCGAGGACCGGCTGCTGCTCACGCTCTGGCACCTCGCGGAGCGTTGGGGGAAGGTCACACCCGACGGGATCCTCGTGCCGCTGCCGCTCTCCCACGAGCGACTGGCGAGCATCGTCGGCGCCCACCGACCGTCGGTGACGACGGCGATGGGCGCGCTGAGCAAGGCGGGCAAGGTCAGCCGCCGCGAGGACGGCAACTGGCTGCTGCACGGCGAGCCGCCCGAGAAGCTGCGCCACCACAAGCTGGCGGCGGCGCTCTCCTAGAGCGTGAGCGCCTTGACGAGCGTCTCGTTGACCGTGTAGTACAGGCGCTCGCCGAACCAGTGGGAGTTGCGGGAGATGGCCAGGTTCGTCACCTGCGTGCCGTCCGGCTCGAGCGCGCGGTCGCCCTTGCCGTCGACGATCCGCGACCGCTGCCAGCACGTGTACGCGATCCCGCCATTGCGGAAGAACACGGCGTCGATGACACCGCCGAAGTCGCCGGCCGACACGCCGTCGCACGGCTTGGTGTTGAACACGGCCTTGGCCTTCTGGGCGTCCCAGGTGCCGGCGATGCGCGACTCGCTCGCGCCGCCCTCGAAGTGGCGGATCGCGCCGATATAGCGGCCGTCGACGATCTCGAAGCGGTCGCGTTCGATCGAGTCCAGGCCGGCGTCGCGCGCCTGGAAGAGCGTGAAGCGGCGCCCGGTGGACGTCCAGCAGCCGTAGATGCGCTCGCGGCGCGTGTCGGAGCGCTGCCGCTTCTCCTTGACGGCGACCACGCGCACGGAGCCGGACGCGGCGAGCAGCCTGCCGCCTTCGCGGGTGCAGCTCTTGGGCGCCGCCTGGGCGGCCGGGGCGAGCAGGGCGAACAGGGCGAGGGTCAAAACGGCGGGGCGGATCATGGATTGATCCTGGCCGCCGCCGGACGGCGTTCCCCTCACCCTGAGGTGGTGTCGGCCTCCACCTTGGCGATCAGCGCCTGCAGGCCGAGCTCGAAGCCGAGGTCGTCGATGTCGCCGCCCTCCGTCGCGTGCAGCGCGGCCGCGAGGTGCGGGAAGTCGTCCTCGTAGTCGGCGGCCGGGCGGTCGAAGCCGCCCTTGAAGGTCTCGATCGCCGAGCCCAGCACGAGGTAGTCGATCGCGGCCATCACCGTCGCGGCGTAGCGCGGCTCCCAGCCGAAGCGCGCGAAGCGGGCGAACATGTCGTCGTAGGCGCGCAGGGCGACGGTGTGGCGGACGGGCCGGCTGGCGATGATCGCGACCAGCTCGGGCCGCACGCTGAACGCGCGCCGGTAGGAGCGGGCGAACTCGACCAGCCCGACGCGCCAATCCTCGTGGTCGAGCGCCGACGGATCGACGGTCTCGTCGACGATCCCGTGCATCTCGTCGAGGAGGTCGTCGCGATTGGCGATGTGGTTGTAGAGCGAGGGTCCTTCGACGCCCAGCCGCTTGGCGAGCTTGCGCGTCGTCAGGTGCTCGATGCCCTCCTCCTCCACGAGGCGCAGCGCCTCCTCCGCGATGCCGCGGCGGCTGAGGATCGGCTTCGGGGGGCGAGCCACCTTGACAAAACTAGCAGCGTTAGTTCAGACTAGCGCCGCTAGTTTTCCCAAAGGAGCGACGATGGCAGCGATGACGACCGTGACTGAGCCGTTCGATGTGCCCAAGGAAGGGGATGCGCAACGCTTGAACGAGCTCGGCTACGAGCAGGAGCTCAAGCGTGGGATGGGCATCTTCGACTCCGTCGCGATGGGCTTCGCGACGATCTCGCCGGTCGTCGGGCTGTACGCCGTGGCGCTCATCGGCATGGTCGTGGCCGGCGCAGCGTGGGTGTGGGTGTTGCCCGTGGCGCTGGCTGGGCAGTGTCTGCTGATGAGCGTCTACGCCGAGCTGGCCGGCAAGTTCCCGCTCGCCAACGGCGCGTACCAGTGGAGCCGCCGGCTCGTCGGCCCGCGCTACGGCTGGTTCAACGGCTGGGTGGCGCTGTGCGCCTACGCGGTCGCGAACACGACGATCGCCTATCTGGGCGCGCCGTGGGCGTTGACGCTGCTCGGCATCACCGCGACGCCCGCCGCGATCGTGATCACCGGCGCGGTGCTCGTGCTCGTGTGCTCGGTGATCAACGCGTTCGGCGTGGACGCGCTCAAGGGCGCGCTGCGGCTGGGCGTCGGCGCGGAGGCGATCGCGTCGATCGGCGTCGGGCTCGCGCTGCTGCTGGTGTTCCGCGAGCAGGACTTCGCCGTCCTGTTCGACTCCTTCGGGACGGAGGCGCTGAGCGGCGGCTCGACGTTCGCCGCGCTGCTGGCCGCGCTGGCCGTCGGCGGCTGGGCGTTCATCGGCTTCGACGCGACGGTCGCGGCGGCGGAGGAGACCAAGGGCGCGGCCAAGCACGTCCCGCGTGCGGTCTGGATCGCGCTGCTGAGCGTCGGCGCGCTCGTGATCCTCAACGCGTTTGCGACCACGCTGGCGCACCCGAACCCGGCGGATGTGGCGGCGGGCAAGGACCTCGATCCGGTCTCCACGGCGGTCGTCGCCTCGTTCGGCGGCTGGGCGAGCAAGCCGTTCGCGGCCGTGGTGCTGCTGGCGTTCATCGCGTGCGGGATGGCGGCGCAGGGCGGCACAGCGCGCGGCATCTACTCGATGGCCCGCGACGGCGTGCTCCCCGGCTCGAAGCTCCTGCGCACGGTCGACCGCCGCCAGGCGCCGATCGGCGGCATCGTCGCGACCACGATCGTCGCGTGGGCGGGCCTGCTGCTCGGCCTGGAGGCGACCGCGATCGGCTCACTGATCACGTTCGGCACGGCCGCGATCTTCGTCGCCTTCCTGCTGATCGCGGTCGCGGCGCTGTACGCGCGCACGCAGGGCGTCTTGTCGCGACGCGGCATGCTGTTGAACGTGCTCGCCGTCGTCTGGCTCGCGTTCGAGACGATCAACATCGCCTGGCCGCGCGCTTCGCTGGCGCCGCTGGACGCGCCGTGGTACCAGGTGTGGGCGGCCCCGATGGTGGTCGCGGCGATCACGCTGGTCGGGCTGGTCTATCTCGTTGTGGCGCGGCCGGATGCCCGCTGATCTGGCGATCATCGAGGCCTGGGTCCGGACGCTGGATCCGGAGCGGCCGTTCACGCACGCGGTCGCGATGAAGGACGGCCTGATCGTCGCGCTCGGTGACGATGTGCGCGCGGCGTGCGACGCCAAGACCCACGTGATCGACGCGCGCGGCGCGGCGCTCGTCCCCGGGCTGGTGGACTCGCACCTGCACCCGTTCTGGGGCGCGGAGCTCGCGCGCGGCGTGGACCTGAGCGCGTGCAGGACGCCCGCGGACACGCTGACCGCGCTGCGGGCGGGCAAGCCGCAGCGCGGGTGGCTGTTCGGCTGGGGGCTCGACTACGACGCTGCGCCGACCCCGGCGCAGCTGGAGGACGCGCTCCCCGGGGTGGCGGTGTTCGTGCGCATGATGGACATGCACACCGCGCTGGCCACGCCGACCGCGCTGCGGTACGCGCAGGTCACCGGCACCGAGACGTTCTCCGACAACTCCGCGGTGGTCGTGGACGAGGACGGCGTGCCCACGGGCGAGCTGCGCGAGGGCGCCGCGCACGACTTGGTGCTGCGCGCGGCGCCGCGCCTGCGCTGGCCCGATCTGCGCGCGCGGCACGTCGAGAACCTGCGCCGGTTGAACGCGCTCGGGCTCACGGGCGCGCACGTGATGGACGGCGACCTCGCCACGCACGAGCTGCTGCGCGACCTCGAGGGGACGGGCGAGCTGTCCCTGCGGCTGCGCGTCCCGCACTGGATCCAGCCCGACATGTCCGACCGCCACATCGAGCTCCTGCTCGGCACGCGTGACGCGCGCGGCGAGCTGTGGACGGGAGGGGTGGCCAAGTTCTTCGCCGACGGCGTGATCGACGCCGGCACCGCGTGGCTGGAGGCGCCCGACACGCACGGCGAGGGCATCACGCCGTTCTGGCCCGACCCCGAGCGGATGGCGGACGTGATGAAGCGGTTTGCCGACGCCGGATTCCAGCTCGCCACGCACACGATCGGCGACGCCGCCGCGCGCTTCACGCTCGGCGCCTACCTCCGCGCGGGCGCAGCGCCCGGCGTCCGGCACCGGCTCGAGCACCTGGAAGCGATCCCGGACGACCTCGTGCAGTCGATCCCACGCGCGGGCGTGGTGGCGTCGATGCAGCCCGTGCACCTGGCCGCGCTGCGCGGCGACGGGTCCGGCAACTGGAACGAGCGGCTGGGGCCCGAGCGGGCCGCGCGCGCGTTCCGGATGCGCGACCTGCTCGACGCGGGCGCCGTGCTCACGCTCGGCTCGGACTGGCCCGTGGCCGACGCCGACCCGCGGCTCGGGCTGGCGGCCGCCCAGCTGCGGCGCGTGCCCTCCACCCCGGAGGCGCTGGCCGTGCGGCCGGACCAGGCGCTGACGGCGGAGGAGGCGCTGGCGGGCTACACGACCGTGCCGGCGCTCGTCGCGGGCGAGTCACTCGTGGCCGGGCGCATCCGCGAGGGGATGCGCGCCGACCTGACGGGGTTGGCGGTGGACCCCGTGGAGCTGCCGGCGGCCCAGCTCCCGGACAACCCGGTGTGGTTGACGGTGGTCGGTGGGCGCGTCGTGCATCAGACCGACGACAACCAGGCGTCGACCTCGTCCGGGGTGCGCAGCCGCACGACGTTGAGTCCCGCGTAGCGTCGCGGCCACTCGCGGCGGCGTGCGAAGTGGCTGCGGAGCGCGTACGGGACCAGCGCGTCGCGGCCGGCGAGCGCGGTGCGCCAGGACTCGCGGTTGTCGTTGAAGATCGGCTCTTCGTGGGCGATCCGACGGTAGGTGCGCCGGAGCAGGCGCGGCAGCCACACGCGCAGCGGCAGGTCCAGCCACACGATCGTGTCGGCGGCGCTGACCACCAGGTCACCGATCTTGTGCTCGTAGGCGCCGTCGATCACCCAGCCGGGCCGCGGGAGGATCGGCTCCAGCGCGGCGCGCAGGCCGTCGTCGGAGATCTCGGTCCAGTTCGGGCCGTGCACGATCGCGTCGAGCTCGACGAACGGCACGTCGAGGCGCGCCGCCAGCGCGCGCCCGAGCGTCGTCTTGCCGTTGCCGGACGCCGACGCGATGAGCGCGACGCGGCGCACTAGCGCAGCTTCACCGCCGTGCACCCGCGGTGGGGCGCCAGGCGCTCGGCCGGCTCACGCACGTCGGGCGCGTCGCCTTCGACCGTGAGCTCGAGCGTCTTGCCCTTCTTGCGCGCCCGCCAGAGCCCGACGACCGCACCGTCCTGCGTGATCACGCCCGCTCCGCCGATCGCCTTCCAGACCTGCTTGCGCCAGGCCGGATCGGGCACGAACGCCTCGCGGTCGCGGCGCTGCAGCTGCGGGTCGCCGGGGCCGAGCAGGCGGACCCCGTCGAGGCGCTCGCCGCCGCCCTTCGCGTCCGTCGACTCCCACAGGCGCTTGGCGTGCGGGCGGGCGAGCCCGGACCACTCCGCGAAGTCAGCGGCGCTGGAGTCGCCGTAGAGGTTGCGGTAGCGCTCGACGAGCTCAGCGCCCGCGTCCGCGGGCGCGTTCCACCTGATCAGCTGGTCCGTGCGGGCGAACTCCGGTTGGCGCCCGACTCGGCCAGAGATGCACAGCTTCCCGCGCAACCCGGCCATGATCAGCAGCCCGCGCCGCGCGTGGTGGCTCTGGCAGCCCTCGCACCACGGCAGCAGCGCCCCGGGCAGCCGCTGCCGCAGCTGCTCGTGCAGGTCGTCTCGGCTCAGCGCGCGCCCGTCGAGGGCGTCGCTGATCGCCTCCGTCGCGAGCTCGACGCCGCCTTGCTGCTCGCCGACCGCGTTCCTGACGAGCTGGCTGTACTCGGATTCGTCGGCGGGCAGCTGCGCGGTCGCGTACGCGGCCACCTCGTCCGCGGGCACGACCGCCGTCGCCGACCGCGCGTTGTAGAGCGCGACCACCGTCCGCTCCTCGTAGATCGCCCGGTCGAGCGCGCCGACCTCCACGTCCCCACGGGCCACGAGCGCCGTGATCGCCGCCCCGGGCGGCGAGTCCTGCACCGCCCACGTCCTCAACGTCTCCAGCACCCGCCCAACATAAAGGGGTCAGACCCCTTTAGGTGGAAACGCCTGCAAAACCGCCTATCCACTGCGACGTCGAAGCTAAAGGGGTCAGACCCGTTAATGTTGGTTTAGGTTCGGTCGAGGGCCCAGCGGAGCGACCAGCCGGCGATCAGGTCGGCGGGGAGGACGAAGCCGCCGTCCGGCGGGTCCCACTCGGCGACGAGGGCGTCGATGAGGTCGGGGCGGACGAGGTGGCCCGGGAAGGCGTCGCGGAGCATCGCCTCGGCCAGTTCACGTTCGGTGGCGGCGGTGAGCAGGATCTCGCTGCCGGCGTCGCTGAGGACGTGCAGCGTCCAGGCGCCCCCCGGGGAGGCGTTCGCGGCGTACAGACGGCCGGCGAGCTGGGTGGGCGGGCGAAGGGCGATGGTCGACATGCACCCAGCCTCCTCACCGACCGTCAGGTTTGTGTATGAGAAGCCTCAGCGTTGTCTGAGAGTGGCAACGCGCCAACTCGCTACAGCTCCGCTGCGGTCGTGCCGACACCGAGGAGTGACGAGCCGCCCACGAGGCGGCTCAACTCGTTGATGACCTCGTCCTCGAACTCGCGGTCCCGCGCGCGTCCGGACAAGCGCGCCGGGCGCCCGCGATGGTCGAGCACCGTGCCCGACGGCGCCTCGGCCTCGAGTAGGAGCCGCGCGAGCACCGAGCCTGAGCGTTCCGGCGTGGAGGCGAACGGCAGTCGCGTGATCAGCGGCGTCAGCAGGCCCGAGATCCGCCGAGCGGCGGCGGGGTACTCGCGTGCGAGGCCGCTCGCCGGCATCAGCCCCGGGTCGATCGCGCAGACGTTCGAGTCCGGCCGCGTTCGCGCCAACGCGAGCGTCAGCGCGGTCACGAGCAGCTTGGAGCCCGCGTACCGGGTGCGACCCGCGCCGGAGCCGGTGACGTGACTCTCCCCGCGCGCCATCGCGGCCACGCTGCCCTCCGGCGGCGCGGGGAGCCCGGTGCGCTGGGCCGCTTGGGCATCGCGTGCTACGCCGAAGCGGTCGACCGCTGGCTGAGCGACCCGGCCGTCCCGCTCCCGGAGCACATGCGCGCGTGCTTCTCCGAGTTGCGCGCCGAGCTCAGCTGATGTGCAGGGCCACGCGGTCCTTGCGGCCGCCGCCCGTGAGGCGCTCGACGCCCATGATCACGCGGTACTCGGCGCCGTAGGCGTCCTTGAAGGCCTGTTCGAGCCGCTGGTCGTAGACGCCGACGCGGGCCGTCCCCTCGACCACCGGCGCGTCGTCGTCGACGCCGCCGAAGCGGCCGCACGGACGCAGCGTGACCCGCGGGTCGCGCCGCACACGCTTGACCTTGCCGCTGTCGTGGGGGGTCATGACGACCACGCCGTCGCCGTCCGGGTCGGCGATCACCCAGACGGGCGTGGAGACGCCCTCTCCGGAGCGGCGGAAGGTCGTCAGGGAGACGAAGGGCTCGTCGGCGAGCTGGCGCGGTGAGGACTGGATCGTCACATCGGTCCCTACGGCCGGCGCGCGAAACTCGATGACATGACTTCCACTGAGACACGGGTCGGCGTCGGCGTCGTCGTCCGCCGCCCGGACGGCCACGTCCTCGTCGGGCGCCGGCTCGCAGAGCAGGGGCGCCCCCTCGCGATCCCGGGTGGCAAGCTCGATCCGGGCGAGACGGTCGAGGCGTGCGCGCGGCGCGAGCTCGCCGAGGAGACGGGGATCATCGCCGGGGCCGCGCGCACCTACGCCGCCGTGCTCGACCACGGCTGGCTGGTCGCCGGCGTGCTGGTGGACGTCACCGACCCCGAGCCACGCGTGCTCGAGCCGGACAAGTTCGGCGAATTTCGGTGGATCGACCCGCTGAGCCCGCCCGAGCCGCTGTTCCCGCTCACGGCCGGACTTCTGTCCGCGCTCACATAACGTTCACAAACTCGCCGGCGCCGCCCCCATAGGGTCGCCGGTGTGCTCAACCGTCTCGGTCTTCTCGCCGCGACCGCCGTTGCCCTGGGTGCCGGTCTCGTCGCCTCGGCGTCCGCCCAACACCCGACCAGCGCGCGCTTCGTCATCACGGACACGCGCGCGACCGCCGTCGGAACCGACAGCAACGACGTCACGATCGCGCTCGGCGGGACCGTGCGCTTCGAGTACCCCCAGGGGGCGGCGAAGCACAACGTAAACCTCGAGCGGGTCGGGCCGGAGTGTGCGCAGGTCGCCGGCGCCGGCACCGGCACCCGCGGCCGGATCGTGCCGCCGGACCCCGAGGGTCCCGGCTGGGTCGTCCAGTGCCACTTCCCGGCGCCCGGCGTCTACCACTTCGGCAGCGACGAGAACGGCACCATCCACGGCGTCGTGCGGGTCGCCGACGCGAACGGCTACGTCCCGCCCGACAACACGCCGACGCCGACGCCGACGCCGACCGCCACCTACGTGCCCGGCCTCCCCGGCGGACCCGGCACCGACACCACCAACGGCGGTGGCGGGTCCGACTCCACGATGATCGTGGCCGGCAAGTCGGGCCTGCGGTGGAGCGCGACCAAGAGCCAGCGCAAGTCGTTGCGGATCGTCCTCACGGGCGGCTCCGAACGCACCACCGTCACGGTCGAGGCGCAGGCCAGGCGCACCGACCTGCGCGCCAAGGGCAAGGCCAAGCGCCTGCGCGTCGGCCGCGTCACCCGCACCGTGAACGCGGGCGCGCGCGTGACCGTGTCGATCCCGCTCAACGCCCAGGCGAAGTCCGCTCTGCGCCGGCTGAAGAAGCTGTCGCTCACCCTGCACGTCACCGTGGCCGGCAGCAAGGCCACCGCGCAGACGGTCACGCTCCGCCGCTAGGCGCGCCCCGACGCGTCAGCGCTTGCGGCGCCACTCGCCCGTCGGGTGCAGGTGCACGTTGGACTTCACGCCGTCGACCATCGCGATCAGGTTCCGGGTGCGCTCGTCGTGCGTGCCCCGCTGCTTGAACTCGATCGTGTCGTGCTGATAGCCGGGTGAGTGCAGGTTGCTCATGATCTTGAGCTGGTTGTCGACGGTGTCGCCGCGCACGCGGCGGCGACCGATCAGCCCCCACTGACGGCAGGCCTGGACGATCGTCGGGACGGAGAAGCCCTTGTCGATCATCTGTCCGTAGGAGTCGTCGCTCTTGCGGTGCAGATCGATGGCCTTGTTGAAGATCTCCTGGATCTCGGCGCTGAGGCCCATTCCGGCCACGGCTTCCTTGAGCAGGGTCTTGTCGTCCCGGAGCAGCATCTCCTGCTCCTGTCTGACGACCGCCCGGATCAGCGGCGTCGCCCGGTTCTTGGCCTCGACGTAGGCCATCGACGGCTGCCGGTGGTTGAGGACGAACTGGACGAGGTCCTCCTGCTGGACCGGCGTCAGCTTGGCCCACTGATCGACGAGCGCGCCCTTGACGAGCTCCTGCAGTTGCGCGCGGAGCTTGTCGCGGATCGCCGTCTTCTTCGCCTCCAGCTCCGCGACGGCCTTCGCCTCGGCCTCCGACTTGGCCTTCGCCTGCGCTTCCGCCTTGGCCTTCGCCGCCGCTTCGGCCTTCGCCTTGGCCTCGGCTTGCGCCTTGGCCCTGGCCTCGGCCTCCAGCTTGGCCTTCGCCTCGGCGTCCGCGGTCTCCTTGGCCTTGCGCTCGGCTTCCTCCTTGTCCTTGCGCTCCGCCTCCTCACGGGCCTTGGCCTCCGCGGCCGCCTTGGCCAGCGCCTCGGCCTCCAGCTTGGCCTGCAGGGCCGCTTGCTCCCTGGCCTTGCGGTCGGCCTCCTCCTTGGCCTTGAGCTCCTGCGCCGCCTTCGCCTCCTCCTCGAGCTTGGCCTTGCGCTCCTCGGCGTCCTTGGCCTTGGTCTCCGCCTCCGCGCGGGCCTTGGCCTCGGCTTCGTGCTTGGCCGTGCTCTCGGGCCCCTGGATCCGCTGCGGCAGGTACTGCCCGAGCGTGTGCGGGTTGCGCGTGGGGTCGTAGAGGTACTCGGCGGCCTCCTCGTCGATCTCCTCCTCGACGTCTTCCTCGAGCTCCTCGACCGTGCCGCCCTTCGGCATCCGCGCCAGCGTTCCGTGTCCGGCTGCGGACACGTCGCGCTCACCGAGCATGCGCTGAACCGCGCGATTGCCCGCCGACCGCTGCAGCGCCAGCACCGTCGCGGCGTGCGAGCGCGGCCCCGGCTCCTCCGGTGACTCGTCCGGTTCCCGTCGCCGGTCCCGCGTCCGCCTCATGCCATCGCGTCCCATTACCGCCTCGGTCGTCCTGTGCCCCGCACAGAGTTGCTCCGGCGAATCTATTCCGGCGAACCGGCGCCGCGCAACCGCGGCGGCAGCGCCGGCCCGAGCAGGTCGGGCCGGCGCTCGTCCGCGTCAGGGCGTCGTGGCCGACAGCGTGAACACCAGCGTCTTGCTGTAGGCGCCGGCCAGCACGGAGTCGGTCTCGGCGATCGACTGCCGCAGGTCGACGCTGATCGGCCGCGAGCCGACAGCGGTCGTGAACCGCACCAGCGACAGCGGCTGACCCGTGAGCGGGGCGAAGGCACCGTCCGCGCCGCGCAGCTGCAGCGGCTGCGGGAGCGCGTAGGAGCCGTTGACCAGCTTGCCGGTGGCGTTCGGGCTCGGGTCGTGGACCGTGAGCGCGGACGCCGCCTCCGAGGAGGTCACCTTGCCGGTCAGGGTCGCCGAGTACGTGGCGGTGGTGCCCGGCAGGAACGAGCCGAGATCGGCCGTCGCGTCCAGATCCAGCGCGAGCATCTTCGGCACCTGCGCCCGGACGGTGACCGGCTTCTCGACGGGCTCGCCGCTCGGGGTGTCGGTGACGGTGACCGTCTGGGTCTTGACCGCCTCGCGGTTGCCTTCACGGTCGGTCGCGCGGTAGCGGACCGTGTACGTGCCGGGCGTGGTGAGTCGGAACTCGCCCACGAACGGGTTGGTCGTCCCGGCGTTGGTGAGCCGGGTCACGCCCGGCCCCGCGCTGCCGTCCTCCGGCAGCTCGCCGTTGACGGCGTAGTCGATGTGCGCGACGCCGCTCGCCGCATCGTCCGCCGACAGCCGCACCGTCGCCGCCGGCGTCCCGTCACCGGTCACGGTGGCGGTGGTCGTCGGCGCCGTCTCGTCGCCCTGCCCGGCCGAGACCTCGACCGTGCCGACCATGCCCGTCCAGCCGCCGGAGCCGTTCGGGTAGGAGTGGAAGCTGCAGTAGAACGTCCACGTGCCCCGCTGGTTGAACGCGTAGCTCGCCGGCGGACCGCCTGCCGGGACTACGAGGTCGCTGACCAGGAAGCCCTTGGTGAGCGGGTCGTCACCGGGCCGCACGACGTAGACGTTGTGCGGCGTGCTGGCCTGGCCGCCCTGGGCGACGCTGTCGAAGTGCCACGTGACCGTCTCGCCCTGGGTCACGCGGATCGCGTCCGGCACCCACGTCGTCTTGTTTCCGGCGTCGGAGGCGTAGACGTCGTTGACGTCCTGGTCCTCGATCGTGAACGCGAGCTCCTTGATCGCGCCCACGTTGCCCGCCTTGTCGGTGGCGCGGTACTGGATCCGGTGCGCGCCCGCGTCGGCCACGTCCAGCTCGACGACGAACGGCGAGGCGCTGCCCGTGTTGTCCTTCTTGGTCCACGCTCCGGTCGCACCCATCCGGTACTCGATCGAGGCGACGCCGCCGCCGCTGCCGTCGGTCGCCGACAGCGCGACGTCCACCGGGCCCGTGTAGGTCTCCACCGGCGCCGCGCCGTTGACGGTCGCCGACGTGGTCGGGGCGTCCAGGTCACCGACGCACTCGGCGGTGTCCGGCGTGTAGTGGACGTGGTCGAACGCGGCCGTCAGGTTCCACGGCGCGTTCTGCTGGCCGCCCGCGTAGGGGCCGCCCAGCACGCCGGCGCCCTCACGCGGCGGCGTGGTGTTGACGGGCCGCGAGCCCGAGTGGTTGACCCACTCGCCCGGACGGCCGTTGACGTCCTTGGCGTACTGGCCGCGGATGGTGTTGCCCTGGCGGTACAGGCGCAGCCACACCGTCGTGCCGTAGCCGGCGGCGCTCTCGTTCGCGCTGAACTCGCGCGTGCCGTTGGGCGGGTTGTCGGACGTCATCTCGAAGGTGCGCCCGGTGGCCTGGAAGGTGATCCCGAACTTGATGAAGTTGTTGTCGCTCTGCCACAGGTACAGGCCGGCGCTCTGCCACTGCATCGTGTTGTCGATCGTCACCCGCGTGGTCATCGACCAGTCGCCGGACGGCAGCGGCTGGCCGGCGAAGGACAGCGGCCCGGTCGCGGTGCCGTCGAGCTCCCACACCACGGGCAGCACCAGGCTGCCGCCGCTCTGCGTGATCGGGTTGTTGGGCCCGCTGCGCAGCGTCCAGCGCGGCGCGATCGTCGACCCGGTGAACTCGTCGGACTTGCTGAACGTGCAGGAGGCGGCCGGGATGACGACGACGTCGACGCGCCCGGTGTCGGAGGCGTTGCCCTCCCGGTCGGCGGCGCGGTACTCGATGCCGTAGGTCCCTGCGCCGTCCAGCGGGATCGACACGCTGTACGGGTCTCCGCCGGTGGTGTTGCGGCTGGTCTGCCACTCGCCGCCGTCCACGCGGTACTCGATCTGCGCCGTGCCGGAGACGCCCGCGTCCTGCGAGTTGAGCCGCACCGTGGCGTTGCCGACGTAGCGGTTGCCCGGCGCGGTCCGCCCTTCGACCGTGGCGGTCACGACGGGGCCCTCGGTGTCCTCGAGGTCGCCGACATAGTCGACGCGCATCAGCTGGCCGCTCCCGGCCTGGTCGCCGCGGCCGCCGCCCGGCCAGGAGGCCAGGTACAGCGCGCCGTCAGGGCCGAAGCGCGTGCCGAGCGCGTACGACGCCGGGCCGGAGCCGAGCGAGCTCGGCGCGATGAACGGGTTGGCGCCCAGCAGCGTGTCGTCGGACTTGAGCTTCGCCTCCGTCCACCAGTTCATCGAGCGGTTGTAGACGATCCAGCTGCCGTCGAAGTACTGCGGCCACTTAGTCTCGGACGGGTTGTCCGGGTCGTAGCGGTAGATCGGGCCGGAGTTGGGCTCCTGCGAGCCGGTCGCGGTCGGGATGCCGAAGCGCGGCGACGTCGTCCCGTCGCGCTTGTGCCAGATCGTGGCCTTGATCGCCGGGCCCGGGATCGTGCTCAGGCCGGTGTTGTAGGTCGACTCGTTCGGGATCTGCTCGAGCGAGCAGTCGAACTGCGCGCCCGTCGGGCCGCTCGGGTAGGTGAAGCGGAAGTACGTGTTGGCCGTCGAGTTGTCGCCGGTGCAGAACGGCCAGCCGTAGAAGCCCGGCTTGGTGATGTGGTTCCACTCGATGATGCCGGCCGGGCCGCGGTTCGGGTTGTTGGTGCCCGAGTCCGGGCCGTACTCGCCCACGACCACGACGCCCGGCCGCTCCGGGTCGGCGTGCACGGTGAACGGGTTGCGGAAGCCCATCGCGTAGATCTCGGGCTTGGTCTTCTCGGTCCCGGGCGGGAACATGTTGCCGGCCGGGATGTCGTAGGTCGTGCCGACGCCGGGCGCGCCGTCCGCGTTCGGGCGCGGCTTGATGCGCAGGATCTTGCCGCGCAGGTCGTTCGTGTTGGCCGCGGTGTTGCGCGCGTCGTAGCGGTGCTCGTAGCGCTGGTCGATCGGCGTCCAGTTGCGGTTGGCGTCGTACGGGTTGACGTCGTCGCCGACGCCGACCACGAGGTTGCCCTGCGGGTCGAAGTCCATGCCGGCGCCGCCGGTGTGCGCGGGCCAGTTGGTCGTCGCGCCCTGCGGGCCGCCGTCGCCGTCAGGCGCGACCTTGACCTTCGGGATGCGGATGATCTCCTGCTCGTCGATGACGGCGGTGCCGGCCTCGTTGAGCTCGAAGCGCGAGATCACGTTGTGGCCGAGCACCATGCCGGCCCCCGTGTTGGGCCAGTTCTCGCCCTCGCCGCGCGGCGAGTAGTAGACGTAGAAGTAGTTGTTCTCGTCGAAGTTCGGGTCCAGCGACATGCCGAGCACGCCGTCCTCGGACGCGCCGAGCGCGTCGGCCCGGGTCTGGATCGTCGCGACCAGGGACGTCTGCTGCGTCTCGGGGTCGTACACGCGCACGCGACCGCTGGAGTTGTGGCCGGGCGCACCGATCTCGGTCCAGAACACGCGCCCGTCGGAGGCGACGTCGAGGCTCACAGGGCCGTTGAGGTCGTTGGCGAGCGTGGTCCGGCGGAAGTTGTTCCACACCGTGCCGCGGCAGTCGTTGTCGTTGCCCGCGAGGCCCGCCGCCCACTGGACGCCGCCGGTGAGCAGCTTCACCAGGTTGCTGGGCTGGCCGTTGACCGGCGTGTAGAGGTTGCCGTAGTGCCCGAGCGAGGTCGCGAACACGCGGCCGCCGTCGTAGTCCCGGCACCAGGCGACGGGATGGTCCTGCCCCATCGCGAACTGGCCCGGGTTGAAGCCGGGCGTGTTCTCGTCGAGCGTCGCGACCACGTGATGGGTCCCGCGCACGCTGCGATGGAACATGTAGAACTCGTCCGCGATCGCGAACTCCTCGGGCAGCCCCTTGGTGGCGACGTGGTTGCGGTCGGCCACGCGCACGTTCGCGGTCTGCGGCGCGGCGGGGTGGCCCGGCATGGTGGAGCCGATGGCGCTGTCGCCCATCCCGTCCCACCAGTCCCAGCTCGGCTCGCCCGCGCCGATGTCGGTCGCCAGGTGGTTGGCGACGATGCCGCCGCCGGCGTTGGTGAAGCCGCGGATCGCGTCACGGTCAGCACCGGACCACAGCGGGCCGGCGGCGCCGGAGCGGCCGTCGTCGCCGCCGGCGTTGAACATGAACAGCGCGTCGTACTGCTCGAGGTTCGCGGGCGTGAAGATCCGCGGGTTCTTGTCGGGGTGCTGGCACTGCCCGGCCGCGGTGCCGTAGCCGTTGCAGTCCTCCCAGTCGCTCGCGATCCCCGCGGCCGTGAGCGCGTCACGGATCGGGCCGATGCCCGCGTTGATCGCCTCGCTGTGACGATGGGCGACGGTGCCCGAGTAGATGAGCACCTTCGGGTTCGTCTGGGCCGCGGCCCCGCTCGCCCCCACTCCCGAGAACGCACAGGCCAGGGCCAGGACCCCTAGACCGGTCCGACAAAAACGCATACGGCATGCCTTTCGCCGGCGCCGCGAAGCGGCGCGAACAATAACTCTCCTCCGCGCGCGAATTACGTCGCGAGCGCGCGGAAATCTAATCAAGCGCTCATGTCCTTCTGCACGCTCGACTGCAAAAGTGACAGTTGTCTGACAATGCGGGTTCAGCGAATTTCCACGGGCGTTCCTGGGGCCGCCCGTCGTGCCAGCCACTGCAGCACGCGGTTGTTCATCCGGACGCATCCATGGGAGGCCGCCGACCCGAGCGGGTCCGAGAGCAGCGCGCCGGCACGGCCGTGGAGCGCGATCCGGCCTGGGCCGCCGCCGTAGTTGCGGAGGGTCTTCGAGTGTGCGGTGAGGTGAAGCGCGTAGGGCCCGAGCTCAGACCCGGCGGGTTGGCGGACGCGCTCATAGACGGCGAAGCGCCCGCGCGGCGTCGGCGTCGCACGCTTGCCGACGACAACCGGCCACGAGCGCTTGAGGTGCCCGTCGTGATAGGCCCGCGCGCGGCGGTCGCGCAGATCGATCACCACTCGCCAGCGCACGGTGGAGAGGCGGGCGAAGTCGGCCCGCATCCAGCCCGACCGGGTGTTCGGCCGTTCCGGGAGGCGCACCTTGATCCAGCGACGCCCCCGCGCGTCGGTCCGGGCGGCGAGCACGAGCAGCTCGACGCTGCCTCCGTTCCAGGCGGCGACCGTGTCCACCCGCCCCGTCCGGCGCGCGCGCACGTCGGGACGCGCCCGCACGGCGGTGGGGACCATCACGCGGGCGGTCCACGCCCGTCGTGGGGTGGGCCCGCGCACCTCGTCGGGCGTGCTCGCCGCTGCCGCGGCCGGCGGGGTGAGCGTCCCGCCGGCCGCGACCGCGGCCGCGATCAGCGGCGCGGCGACGAGCCGCGCCGCCCGCGCGCTACCCGGTGACACCGCCGGCTCCTCGGCCCGCAGCCGCTCCGGGCTTCACGCGGATCTTCGCTGCGTCACGCCTCGTCCGGGCGTTCCCCGCCTTCACCGTCGCGCCCGCACGCAGCGTGCCGGCTGAGGTCCGGCGGTTCACGCGGACGGTGACCGTGTACGTCCGCGACGCGCCCGCGGCCAGCACGCCGACGGTCCAGCAGGCGCGACCGTTCCGGAAGCGCGCCCCAGCCGTCTTGACGTACGTCGTGGTGCCCGGGTCATCGCACACGATCACGTCGGCCGCGGCGTGCGGGCTGGTGTTCTTGACGCGGATCTTCAGCCGGATGCGGCCGCCGGCCGCCACGACGCCCTTGGTGACCGCCGTCTTGACGATGCTCAGGGCGGCCGGCTGCTCCTCGACCTCGACCGTCGCGGTCGACCGGTCGTTGGCCGGATCGCGGTCGGCCATCGCCGAGCTCACCGTCGCGGTGTTGCGGACCGTGCCGCCACGGACCGGTCGCACCGTCACCGTCGCCTGCGCGGTCGCTCCGGGCGCCAGCGCGCCGAGCGTGCACGTCACGACGCCGGCGCGCTCGGCGCACTTGCCGCCCGGCAACGCCGCGGACGCGTACTCGACCGAGCCCGGCAGCGTGTCCACGAGCTTGACCGCCGTGGCCGTCGCCGGCCCGGCGTTGCTCACCGTCAGCGTGTACCGCAACGGCGCGCCGAGCTGCGGCTTCGCGGAGCCGGCGACCGCCTTCACGAGCGCGAGGTCGAAACCGGTGCGTGCGGGCGGGTCGACGCGGGTCGTCGACGACGACGCGTCGTCCGCAGGGTTCGGGTCGGGTTGCTCGCCTGCGACCGACGCCCGGTTGACGAGGGTCGCTCCCTCCAGCGCGGCGGGGACGCGCGCGACGACTTGGATCTGCACGGCCGCGCCGCTGGGCAGCGTCGCGAGCGAGCACTCGACGGTCCCGCCCGCCGCGGCGCAGCTGCCCTGCGTCGGCGTCGCGCCGACCAGCTCGACCCCGGACGGCAGCGTGTCGATGACGCGCACAGCGGTCGCGGTCGACGGGCCGGCGTTGGAGACCGCGAGCGTCCACGCGACGGTCCCACCCGCCTCGACGGCGGCGGGGCCGGACTTCACGATCGCCAGGTTCGCCGAAGGCCCGACCTGAGTCGTGGCGGTCGCGGTGTCGTCGCTCGGGTCGTCATCGCCCTGATCAGCGCGCACGGTCGCGGTGTTCAGCACCGTCGTCCCAGCCAGCGCATGCGGCACGGTCACGGTCACGGAGCGGCTCGCGGAGGCGCCGTTCGCCAGCGCCCCGACCGCGCACGTCACCACGCCCGCGGCGATGCCGCAGCCGGGATCGGCAGAGCTGAACGTCGTCCCGGCGGGCAACGGGTCGGAGATGGTGACGCCGGTCGCGTCCCTGGGGCCGTGGTTGGTGACCGTCAGCTGCCAGGTCAACGCGCCGCCCGCCGCGACGGTCGGCGGTGCCGTCTTGGCGAGCGCGAGGTCGGCGATCGGGCGCACGGTGACGTCCGCCTGCGCGCTGTTCGGCGCTCCGCCGCCAGGCGGCTCGGGCGTGGTCGTGGCCACCGTGGCCGTGTTGGTGAACGTCCCGAGGATGCCGGTGCTCACCGCCACTCGGATCACCACGTCGGCTCCGGGGGCGAGGTCGCCGAGCGCGCATGAGACGGTCCCGGCGGCGTGCGCGCAACCGCCGTTGTCCACCGAGGCGAACGGGAGCTCCGCCGGCAGCACGTCGGTGAGCGTGACGGCCCGGGCGACGGACGGCCCGGCGTTGTGGACCGTGAGCGTGAAGCTGGTGCCGTAGCCCTCCAGCGGAGCGCTCGGGCTCGCGGTCTTGGTGACCGAGACGTCGGCCAGCGGCGCCACCGTGGGCCCGAACGTCGAGCTGTCGTTGCTCGGGTCCGCGTCCGGTGTGGTGGTCGAGACCGTCGCCGTGTTGCTCAGCGTGGGCACCGTCAGCGCCGGGTCGACCGCGACGACGACGTCATAGGTGACGTCCGCGCCGACCGCGAGCGTGCCCGGAGTGCAGGTGACCGTGCCGCCGGCGTGCACGCAGGGCGCGTCGGCGGAGACGAACGTCGTGCCCGCGGGCAGCGTGTCGGAGACCGCGGCCGCGCGGGCGCTGGACGGCCCGTGGTTGCGCACGCGCAGATGCCAGGTGTAGTTCGCTCCCGGCGTGTAGGTCGCCGCGCCGGACTTGGCGATCGAGACGTCCGTCCCGGTCGTGACGTCGAGCGAGCCCGTGTCGCTGACCGGGCCCGGCGTCTCGTCCGACTCCACGCTCGCGGTGTTGGTGAGCGTGGTGCCGGCGGTCAGCCCGCTGTCGACGGCCACCGGGACGGTGACGGTGACGGAGGCGCCGGCGGCGAGCGTGGCGACGCGCCAGTGGACCGTCGTCTCGCCCGCGCCGGGACCGGCGGCCCGCGACGTCTCCGAGAAGCCCCCGGCGGGGCTCGCCGTGGCGGCCCCGCCGGTGTAGGCCAGGCCCGCGGGGAGCACGTCGGAGATGTCCAGGTCGCGCGCGGTGACCGCGCCGGTGTTCGTGATCGTGAGCGTGAACGACGACGCGTCGCCGGCGGTCGCCGCGCCGTGGTCCGGCGTCTTGGCGAGCGTCAACGTCGGCACGCGCAGCGTGGCCGTGGCGGTATCGGGCGTGCTCTCGTACGGCCCGTCCGCGTTGCCCGCGTTGCCGGCCTCGTCCTCGGCGGCGGTGACGCGCGCGCCGTTGACGTGCGCACCCGCGCCGAGGCCGGGCGACGTCGCCGCGGCGAGCAGCGGCCGAGCGGAGTAGGTGATGGTGGCGCTGGCGCCGGGCGCGAGCGACGCGATCGTCCAGTCCAGCGTGGACCCGGCGATGGACGGCTCGGACAGGTTGGCCGAGCCGGTCACGTAGCTCCAGTTGTCCGGCAGCGTGTCCGTCACGTGCACGTCGGTCGCGGTCGCGGTGGTCGAGGTGTTGGTGACGACGACCCGCCAGGCGAACGGCTGACCGACCTCGGCGTTGCCGGTGTCGGGGAACCCGCCCGCGCCGGTCGTCTTGACCACGGCGAAGGTCGGGAAGTCGACCACCACGCTCGTGGTGTCGGAGCCGCCGTCGGTGTAATCGCGGTAGACGGTGCCCGGATTGGCGCCGCGGGTCGCGGCCGGCACACCGAAGTAGTGCGGCACGGCCGCGGTGTTGTCGATCGCCTGCCCGTCGCTGAGGGTGCTCGCGCTCACGAGCGCGGCCGTGTAGGTGAGGGTGACGTCGGCGCCGGGCGCGATCGGGCCGGCGATCTGCCAGGTCAGGTCGCGATCGGCGGCGCTCCAGCCGTCGGTGACCGTCACGCCGGCCTGGGCCGTCGGCACGATCCCCGTCAGCTCAGCGTCCGGCAGGTCGGTGACGGTGACGTCGAGCGCCGGCGCGGTGCCGGTGTTGCGGACGACCACGCGGTAGGTGAGGCCGTCGTCGGACTGCGCCGTGGCCGGCCCGTCGGTGAACGCACCGGCGGCGACCTTGACCACCTTGTCGACGGTCACGGCCGGCTCGACCACGGTGGTGGTCGACGTCGCCGGCGTGGACGTGTCGTCGAACCCGGTCGGGATCGTCGCGGGGGAGAACGCGCCGTCGAGGTTGCTGCGGTTGCTCGCGACCGTGACGGAGTTGACCGCGGTCTGGGCGGCGACGACGTTGGCGCCGCCGTTGCGGTGCGTGGCGCGCACGTGCCCGCTGTAGCTGAGGTCGATCACCTGCGCCACCGCCAACGGGCTGGCGAGGTCACCCAGATCCCAGGCGATCGTCGTCGTGCCGTTGCCGTTGACCACGGGCGTGTACCGGCCGATCGTGTTGACCAGCGGGCAGCCGCTCACGCACGTCTCGGCGCCGTAGCCGTCGACGTCGATCGAGTCGGGGACCACGTCGGTCACCGTGACGTCGTAGAGCGAGATGCCGGCGGGGATCGTGACGCGCACGGTGTAGGTCACCGGCGCGCCGATCGTCGCGGTCGTCGGCAAGCCGCTCTTGGTCACCGTCGCCCCGCCGATCTGGATCGTGTCGTTGGCGTTCGCCGCGTACCGCGTACCGCTGGTGCGCCGGCCGGTCGCGGCCGATCCCAGGCTGGCGGCCGTGGCGCTGACCGTGTTGGTCAGGCTGGAGCCGCCGATCGCGGGGTTGTCGACCCGCGCGCGGTAGCTGAAGGCGGAGGAGCCGCCGGGGGCGATCGTGGCCACCGTCTTGACGATGGTGCGCGTGTCTGCGTCCCACACGGCCCCGCCGGTGCCGGGCACGGTCGCGCCGTCGGCGAGCGCGGCGTTGCCCGGCGCGACGGCGATCGGCGTCAGGCCGACCGGGACGGCGTCGCTGATGACGACGTCGTGCGCGGTCGAGGTGCGAGCGGCAGCCGAGTTCGTCGTCGTGACCGTGTAGGTGACGATGTCGTCGGGCTCGACGCGCGCCGGGTTCTTGTCGTCGGTCTTGGCCTGCGTGATCAGCGGCTCGACGACCTGCGTGGAGACGGTCGTCGAGTTGCGCGTCTGCGCGCCGTCGACCGGGTCGGTCCAGGTGAGCGCCGCCTGGTTGGTGAGGTTCCCGGACGCCGCGGTGTTGCCCGCCACGTCCGCCACGCGGGTGGTGAACACCAGCACGACGACATCATCACCGGAGCCGGGAGCGTTGGCGTAGTCGTTCGGGAAGACCACGCGCGGCACGGTCCCGCTGGTGTCGAGCGTGAACCCGACAGGCAGTGCGCCGCCGTTGAAGGTCGCGGTCGCCGTGCCGCTCACATACGGCTGGCGGGTGGTCGAGTCGACCGTGTCCGTCAGCGCGACCGCGCCGCCGAGCTCGGACCCCTCCGGGACCGTGGCCGTGACCGTGTAGGTGATGTCCTCGCCGATCGTCGCCTGCGCCGCGGTGTTCCCGCCCTCGGTGACGCTCGTGGTGTGCGTCTTGGTGACGGTGGCGTCGGCCGCGGTGACGCGGCTGCCGTCGTCGGCGGCGGGCGCGTTGGCGGGCGTCGCCGCGCCGTCGATGTTGCTCGCCGGGCGATAGTCGAAGCGGGTGCCGAGGTTCGTCGCGCCCTGGAAGCCGCGCACGCCCGCCGCGTTGTCGAGCGCGCGTCCGGGGCCGATGTCGTCGGGCACCGTGGCGGTGTACGTCAGCGTCTTGGTCGCGCCCGCGGCGAGCGTGGGGATGGTCCACTCGACGCGGTCCGCGGCGCCGCACGCCCCGGAATCGCTGATCGCGGCGACGGCGGCCGGGCACGGGTACTCGGCCGGCAGCAGGTCCCAGACCTCGACGTCGAGCGCGTCCTGCGCCCCGGTGTTGGAGACGTCGACGCGGTAGGTGACCTCGTCGCCGCCCTTGACGGTGCGGTTGTCGACGTTGGGCCCGTTGGGGCCGTTGACCGTGGTCGCGCCGCGGACGATCCGCTCGACGCCCTTCGTGAGCCCGACCACCGGCGTGTCGAGCACATAGTCGGCCTGGTCGCGCAGCGGCACCGACACGGAGGCGGTGTTGAGCGAGGAGAACTTCAGGAGGTTGCCGACGACGTCGCCGTTGACGGCGGTCCCGGGCGGCTGGGCGATCGTCGAGATGACGCGCTCGAACACGCGGCTACCGGTCGGGACGGTGCCGCCGGCGACGGTCCACGTGAGCAGCCCGTCGGCCGCGCGGGTCTCGTCCACCGTGGCGGTGACGGTGTTGTCGGCGGTCACCGCCTCACTGCCGGCCTCGTAGCTGACGCCGGCCGGCAGGTAGTCCGCCACCGCCTGCGGCGAAGTGTCCAGCGCGCCCGGGAACTCCACGCGGAGCTTCCAGCAGATCCGGTCGCCCGGGTGGTAGTGCGGCACGGTCGTGACGTAGCTGGCGAGCTGGCAGTCGGTGCCCGACGCCGCGACGCGCTTGTCGATCGTCGGGTCACCGGCAACCTGGCCCGCGGAGCTGGCGTCCGGGATCGGGCTGCCGTCGACGCCGTCGTGGGCGATGCGCGTCCCGCCGCCGGCACAGTCGGCGTTGCCGGGGCCCAGGCAGCGCGCGAAGCCGGAGGCGCTCGTGGCCACGGTGTTGGTGATCGCGTCGCGAGTGAGGATCGGCGTCGTCGGCAGGAAGTTCGACTGGTAGCGCTGTCGCGTGCGGGTCGGGAACGTCAGCGTGAACGTGTCGTTGACGTCGGTGTGGGCCAGCGCCGCGAACGTGCTCTTGTCCCACACCAGGGTCCACGTACCGTCGGCGTTCTCGGTGGCGGACGTGTACGGCGCGGATGGGGTTCGGCCCACGACCGGATCGCACTCGCCGTCGCTGGCGTGGTTGCTCGACGTGCGGTTCGTCGCGTCGAGCGGGCAGAGGCCGTTCGGCAGCGTGTCGGTCACCGTGGCGTCGTCGGCGAACTTGTACTCCCCCGTCTCGAAGGTGAGCGTCCAGTTGGTGAGCGCGCCCTGTGCCAGGCCGCTGGAGTCGCCGGACTTGCGGACGACCCAGTCCTCCGCGGTGCGCGTCAGCGTGGTCGCATCCGAGACGGTGCGGGGCGTCGTGCCCTGGTAGGTGCCGGTGACGGTCGCGTGGTTGCGCAGCGCGGTCTCGTCGGTCACTTCCGGTCCCGAGTTGTTGTCGAGGTTCGTCGCCTGTCCAAGCGAGGCGGCGGCCGGCTGGCTGCCGGAGAAGGTCATGGTGTTCGCGCGCATCGGGACTGCGGCGCGGTACGTGAAGTCCTGGCTTCCGCCCGCCGCGAGCGTGCCGACAGACCACGTGACGTGCGTGTAGACGCCGTTCGGGAGCGGTCCCACGGGACCGTCGGGATCGACGGTCTCGGTCGCGACCGACAGCGGTGCGGTGCAGCCGCCGAGCGCAGGGACGGTGATCGGGCCTGCGCCGGGATACTCCTCGGCCGACCCGGGGTTGGTCGGCGCGTCGGTGGTGTGATCGGCGCCCGGACCGCCGCAGCCGAGGAACTCCAGGCCGGCCGGCAGGTAGTCCTCGAGCACCGTGCCGGTCGTCGGTCGCACGCCGTTGTTGGCGACGGTCAACGTGTAGACGGTCTGATGGTCGTGGACGCCGCGCAGGATCTCGCCCTCGGGCGACGGCTCGCTCTTGCGGACCTCGATCGCCTTCAGCGACTGCGTCCCTGACGCCGGGGGCGTGTAGCCGGTGTAGCTCGTCGCCGAGGGGCCGTTCGGCGTGCCGGTGGCGGTGAACTTCGGCACGTAACGCGGATCGCTGTTGAGGAACGCCTGCGCGGTGACGGCGAACGCGTCGCCCGCGTCATACGCCGCGTTCGAGTACGCCACGTCGAAGCCCAGCTCGCGCGACGAGCCCGGGGAGAGGTCGGACACGTTCTCGAAGATCAGCGTTCGCTGGCCGGCCGCGGGTTGGCCGATGATCTCGCGCGGGGCCACGGAGGCGCCGCCGGCATAGGTGACGCCGGCTGGAAGCACGACGCGGAAGCTGAGGTTGTAGCCGTACGTCCCTGGCGGGTTGGCGGCCGTCACCGTCACGTGCGGCTGGTTGCCGTAGAGCACGACGGACGAGGAGACGTCGGCGGAGATGTCCGGCGAGCCGTCGGCGTAGGCAGCCGGGCTGCCGAACGCGAGGACGCAGACTGCCGCGAGCGTGCTGACGACCAAGAGGCGCATTCAGATGGTCCTGTTCTGGCTGGGGGGCAGCCGGCACACCCCAAGGCGATGGGGACCGGCACCCCGGCCAATCGACGCCGGCACCACGTCGCTTGAATCGACCGTCACCTGAAGGACAGCCCGGCTCACGCCGCCGGCCCGGCCGATGGCGAACCGTGTGCGGCTCAGCGGAGCGGCGCCGGAATCGAACCGACCCACCGATGGGCTACACCGGCCCACGGGTTTTGAAGACCCGCTGGGGCACCAGCCCCGGGCCGCTCCGCCGCGCAGGCTAGTTCACCTTGGCGACGACGAACCCGTAGTTCCAAGAAGAGGCCAAGCTGCATGTGGGACAACGGCTCCCACATGCAGCCGATCCTCGACATCGCCTCCCTCGCCGACCGCACCCGCGCCGCGCAGGCCACGGCCGAGGGCTTCGCGCTCTTCTACGCCTTCGGCAACTTCTGCGCGCTCGCCGCCCGGCCCGAGCTGGCCTCACTGCGCGCGATGAACGCGCTCAAGGGCCGCCCGCGCGACCAGGTGGGCAGCGTCACGACCACGCCCGAGCGCGCGAACCGCGTCTTCGACTGGGACGCGGTCCAGCTGCCGTGGAGCGCGCTGATGGGCACGATGGCCGACCTGCAGGCGCTCGGCCCGATCGGCTTCCGCGGCCCCGCCGCCGCGCACATCCCCGCGCACCTGACCGTGGGCGGCACCGTCCAGCTGATCACGCCGGGCGACGCCTGCCCGTCCAACGCGCTGGTCGGCGAGGTGCTCGACCTGATCGGCGAGGACATCCTCTACATCACCAGCGCGAACGCCAACAAGCACGAGACCCACTACGCGATCGGCGAGATCGCAAGGGAGTTCGGTCACCGCGACGACGTGGTCTTCATCGGCCACCGCAACGAGCGGGCGAACCGGCGCCGCTACCCGCACCACCGCCCGTGCTCGACGTCGATCGTGAGCTTCGACGGCTCCGAGCTGGTCCTCGAGCGCCACGGCTCACTCGACGCGGACCTGATCGGCCGGGTCGCCGCCAAGCACGGGCTCACGCTGCCCATCGCCGCCCACCGCCGCCTGCCCGTCCGGCGTTACCGCCGTCCGCTCCGGCTCGCTCGTCCCGCCCGCGCGCTGGCGCATTGACCGCCGCCGTGGCCGCTTGACCTTCATCTCCTGCGCCAGGAAGTAGGAGCCGATCACGAACGCGGCAGCGGCCAGCTGCGCGCCGATCGTCTCCACCGTCGGGTACACGCCCAGCCATAGGCCGGGCCAGTAGGGGAGCGAGACGTCGATCGGCGTGATCGGGATCCAGCCCGTGCCCTGCATGGTGCGCGCCGTCTGGCCGACCATCACCACGAGCACGAATCCGATGAAGACGCCGGTGACGATCAGCATCTTCTTGTAGGGCAGCTTGCGCTGGAGGAAGAACGTCACGCCGCCCACGGCGAACGTCAAGGCCAGGCCGAGGCTCGCGCCCTCGACCACGGCCGCCGTGCCGGCGCTCAGCTGCAGTGACTGCAGGAACAGCACGGTCTCGAAGCCCTCGCGGTAGACGCTCGTCAGCCCGAGCACGAACAGGCCGATCGCCTGCGCGGAGATGAAGCCCTGGCGCTCGAGCTTCTCGTAGCGCTTGCGCTGGCGGTGGAACTTGGCGATCCACTCCGACCAGTAGACCTTGTGGAAGAACCAGTTCGTGATCAGCAGCAGGACGCCGATCGCGACCAGGCCGACGACGGCCTCGAGCTTCTCGCCGTAGCGCTCCAGCGACTGCAGGAGCGTCTGGGCGAGGATCCAGGTGACGATCGAGACGCCGAGCCCCGCGAGCGCGCCGATGAACACGGGCCGCCGCAGCCGGCGCCGCATCCCGACCATCGAAGCCGTGATCGCGGCCAGGATCAGCACGCCCTCCAGCCCCTCGCGGAAGACGATGATCGCGCTGTTGGTCACGACGGTGGCCTTGTTGGCCGAGTCGCCGAGCGTGGCGGCGGAGTCGGCCAGCTTGGTGTCCAGCGCCAGCCGCGTCTCGCGGATCGCGCGCCGCGGCGCGCGCTCGGCGATCTGGGTCGCGAGGCCGTCCTGGCCGGCGGCGCCGAACCAGATCAGGCCCTCGACGTCGAGCGCCAGGCCCGGGTCGAACGAGCGCAGCCGGCGCTCGGGCCCGAACTCGAAGAACGCGTACGCCTCCAGCCGCGCCTGCTCGGCCTGCCGGTACTGGCCGGCGCCGACGGCGGCCTCCATGCGGTCCAGCGTGAGCGCGATCAGGTCGTAGTCGGACTCGTCGGTCTCCTCGGTCCAGGCCTTCGGCATCGCGGCCTTGAGCGCGGTCTCGGCGCGCAGCTCCACCCGCTCGACCTGCTCGTGGGTGGGCACACCGGTCTTGCTGCGGTTCGCCTGCTCGACGAGCTTGCCGAGCTCGCCGATCGCGTCGGCGGCGACCTTCGTGCGCGCCGGGTCGCGCTTGGCGAGCTGGTCGCGCAGGTCGGCGAACGCGCCCACGGCGCCCGTCCGGAAGGCGACGGCCTCCTGGATCTCGAAGTCGCGCGTGACGTTGGTGTCCTTGACGCCGCGGCCGTACTCGACCGGGACGAGCTCGAGGAACTGCAGCAGCTGCTGGGCGCGCCGGGCCGCCTCCTGCGGCGTGAAGGGCGCGGCGGTGAAGCCGACGAGCGCCGCCTCGGCGCGGTCGAGCGTGTCCGGCAGGCCGGCGAACGCGGCTTCGGCCGCGCGGCGGGCTGCCGCTCCGCGGTCCTGCTCGTAGCGGGTCGCGAGGATCGAGAAGTACCAGGCGGCCTGCTCGGCGGCCTCGGCGCGGCGCGCGGGCAGGTCCTGCTCGATGCCGCGGCGCACGTCGGCGAGCAGCTCGCGCAGGCGCGCCTGGTAGGCGTCCAGCAGGTCCTTGGTGACGGCCTGGTTGGCGGTCCGGCCGTCGATCTTCCCGCGCGCGAGCTGGTCGAGCGCGAGCGTCGCCTGGGCGCCCGGGCGCGTGAAGCGGGTCGCGGTGCGGAACTCGCGCAGCAGCAGCCAGCGGCGGGCGGTGGCGGCGTCCCCGCGGGCG
This sequence comes from Solirubrobacter deserti, assembly GCF_003344625.1. Lineage (GTDB taxonomy): Bacteria > Actinomycetota > Thermoleophilia > Solirubrobacterales > Solirubrobacteraceae > Solirubrobacter > Solirubrobacter deserti. Next base: position 527,284 of record NZ_QPKJ02000003.1, read on the forward strand.
GTGGCCTGGGTGGTGACGGCGTAGGCGCCGCGCAGCACGGCGGCGCGCACGGCGCCGCGGGCCGCGGCGAGCGCGGTGGCGTCGTCGCGCCGGGCCGCCCTGGCGGCCGCGCGGAGGTGCTCGGTGATCGCTTCGTCGGCGTCCGGGTCCGCGCGCTCGATCGCCGCCGCCAGCGTCCCGCCGTACGCCCCGCGGGCCCGGTTGACGGCCTTGGCCGCCGTGTCCGGGCCGGACAGCACGAGCTCGGTCTGGGCGGCGAAGAGGCCGTCGTTGATCGTGCCCGCGGCCTTCCAGGGCTCGGCCGCGTGCGCGGCCGGGGCCAGGATCAGCGCCGCCAGGAGGGCCAGCGCGAGCCGCACCTCAGGACTCCAGCTGGAGGTTCAGCTTGCCGGCCTGCTGGGACACCTGGCCCGCGATCGCCTCCGCGCGGCGCTGGGCCTCCGAGCCGAGCGTGTCGGCGTCCTCGGCCGTGAACCGCTTGCCGCCCTGCTCCTCGGTGAGCAGGCGCTCGGCGAAGTCGTGCAGCTCGGCGAGCTGGCTCGCGGTCTGGGCGGCGCCGTCCGGGTCGGTCGCCTCCACGGACGGCTTGAGGTTGTCGTAGATGAGGACGATGCCGCCGAGGATGTCGCGGATGTCCGACAGCCGCGAGGTGGCCACGAAGGCCTTCTCCTCGGCCTGGTTGCCCGCGATGAAGCGCGAGTTCTTCCAGGCGTCGAAGTACTCCGACATCGTCGGGGTCATCACGACGACGGCCGTGAACGCGTCTTCGAGCTTGGGCTGCCACGCCTCCGCGGCCGCGTCGAGCTCCTTCGCGTACTTGACGAACTCGGTGGTCGCGGCGAGCAGGAACTGCGCGTCGGGCAGCGCCTCCGGGAAGCTGACCTGGCCGTCGCCGTCGAGGTCGGGCTCGACGCCCTTGGCCTGGAACTTGGGCTCGGTGCCGAACGCGGACGTCTCCACGAGCGCGAAGAAGTTGCCGGGCTGCTTGAACTCGCGGCCGTCCTCGGTCTTGAAGGAGAACGGCACCGCGTTCTCCGGGTCGGACGCGTCCCCGCCGGCGTCGATGATCACGTCGTAGTCGGCGAGCTCGGGCACGCCCGCGACGACGCCCTCCATCTCCTCGTAGTCCGGGTTGGCCTTGATGTGGCCGTCCTGGACCTTCTTGACGGCGCCGGCGACCGCCTCGCGCTCGCTGTCGAGCAGCTGCGCGTAATCGAAGTCGGCGGCTTCGGCCAGGTCGTGGTAGGCCTGCGCGTCCCGCTGGAGCTGCTCGACCGAGCTCACCAGCCGATCGGTGTGATCGAGCAGGTAGGTCTTGATGGCGCCGAGGTCTGCGGCGGTTTCAGTTGCGGCGGGGGTCGCCGCGGCCGGGGCGGGCTCGTCTTCCCCTCCGCACGCGCTGGCGACGAGTGCGAGCAGGGTGAGCGCCACGAGGGTGATGCGCGACATGCGGTTGGGCTCCGAATTAGGGAACCCGAATAGCTATCACACGAGCTGGAGCAGCGCAGCCTCTCGCTCGGAGCTCATGTCCGGCGGGCGCAGCTCGGCGCGGTAGTCGCCGATCTCGCGTTCACCGCCGGTCTGGAGCCATTCCCGGATGTCTTCGACGGTGTCCGCGACGGGTCGCGTGGTGAGGCCGGCGGCCTGCGCGTTCGCTGTGCCGATGCGCCAAGTCCCCGGATACGCGTCCGCCGGCAACCACATCGGGAGCTCCGTCCACTCCTGGACCTTCGCCTCGACCAACTGCTCGTCGGGGATCCAGACCAGCTCGGCGTCCCCGGCCGCGGCCAGCAGCTCGCCCCAGGTCGTCTGGCCGATCGGGCCCGTGCCGTTGAACGCGCCGCTGGTCCGCTCCTCCGCGAGGCGCAGGCAGAACGCGGCGAGGTCGCGCGCGTCGATGATCTGGATCGGCCGGTCCGGGGCACCGGGCGCTGGCACGCGGCCGCCCTGCGCGATCCGGCGCACCCACCACGGCAGGCGGAAGATGTTGTCGTGGCGGCCGACGATCAGGCCCGCGCGCACGGTGGCGAAGCGCCCGTCCATCGCCTCGCTGCCGACCCGCTCGGACGCGGCCTTGTCCTGCCCGTAGCCCTCGCCGTCCTGCCAGGTCCTGGAGTCCTCGTCGACCGGCCGCTCGGGCCAGTCCGGGTACACGTTGCAGCTGGAGACGAACACGTAGTGGCCGAGGTCGAGGCTCGCCGAGCCGCGCAGCTGGGCGGGCGTCATGCCGGACGTGTCGATCGCGGCGTCCCAGGCGCGGCCGCGCAGGGGCGTCACGTCGGCGCGGTCGCCGATGACCTGCTCGACGTCCGGGTGCGGCGTGCCGTGCAGGCCGCGGCTGTAGATCGTGACCTCGTGGCCGCGCGCCAGGGCTTCGTTGACGACGTGGCGGCCGAGGAAGACGGTGCCGCCGAGGACGAGCAGCTTCATATGCGCAACCTAGCAGTTGCGCGTCTTACGGGAGTCCGTGCTCCAGCGCGCCCTTCACGGAGGCGTCGAGCGCGTTCAGCCGGTACAGGGCGAGCGCCTCGGCCGAGCCGAAGCGGCGCCCGGGCGCGGTGTCCGCGCCGTGGTGGGTCAGCACGCAGTGCATGAGCGCGAGCCGGCGGTCGTCGGGCAGCTCGTAGCGGTCGAGGAGCTGTTGCGCGAGGACGATGTGGCCGAGCAGCCGTCCCTCGTCGGAGAGGCCGATCTCCGCGCCGTAGGTGAACTCGCGCGTCTTGCCGATGTCGTGCACGAGCGCGGCCGTGATCAGGAGGTCCGAGTTCAGGCGCGGGTGCAGCGTGCAGGCCTCCTGCGCGAGCGTCGCGACCGCGACGGTGTGCTCGAGCAGCCCTCCGAGGTAGGCGTGGTGGCCGCCGCGGGTGCACGGCGCCCGGCGCCACTCGGCGCGCAGGGCGGCGTCGTCGAGCATGCGCTGCAACAGCGCGCTGTACGCGGGGTCGTGGACCTCGCGGGCGAGGTGCTCGAGAAAGCCGTCGAGCTCGTCCAGGTTGCGGTAGGCGACGGGCAGGAACGCGGCGGGGTCGGACGCGTCGGCGCGCGTGATCTGCCGCACCTCGAGCTGAAGCTCGTCGCGGAAGCGTTCGACGCGGCCCTCGACGCGGACGAGATCGCCCTTCTCGAAGCGGCCGGAGAGCACGTCGGCGTCGCGGAACGCGCGGCCCGGGATCGTGCCCGTCTTGTCGCGGAACTCGAGCGCCAGGTACGGCGAACCGGAACGCGCGGTCAGCCGATCCTTGCGAGAGCACGCAAAGATGGCGTCGACGGGATCTCCCGCCCTCAGTGTCGCGATGGTCGTCGTGATGGCAGCCAATACTGACGCGGTACCGTGAGTCTCATGCAGCCGCTGCGCTGGGAGTCCCGTCCTGATGGCCTTCGGGCCCCGGCCCTCGTGTGCGCCTTCAAAGGCTGGAACGACGCGGGCGAGTCCGCGACGTCCGCGCTCACCTTCGTGGCGAGCAGCCTGGGCGCCGAGTCCTTCGCGTCGATCGATCCCGAGGAGTTCGTCGACTTTCAGACCACCCGCCCGACGGTGCGCCTGGTCGACGGCGTCACGCGGACGATCGACTGGCCGGAGTTCGAGATCCACGCCGTCCGCATCCCGCGGGCGCCGCGTGACCTGATCCTGCTGTCCGGCCCCGAGCCCGCGTTCCGGTGGCGCACCTTCAGCCGCACCGTCGTCGATCTGGCCGAGGCGCTCGGCGTGCAGATGGCCGTGATGCTCGGCGCGCTGCTGGCCGACGTGCCGCACTCGCGCCCCGTCTCGGTCACCGCGCACGCGTCCGACCCCGGCCTGGTGGAGCGGCTTGCGCTGACGCCGCCCACCTACGAGGGGCCGACGGGCATCGTCGGCGTGCTGCACCAGGCGTTCACGGAAGCCGGCCTGCCCGCCGCCTCGCTGTGGGCGGCCGTGCCGCACTACGTGGCGGTCGCGCCGAACCCGAAGGGCGCGCTGGCGCTGCTGCGCCGGCTCGAGTCCCTGGTGGGCGTGACGGTGGACGCGACCGACCTCGAGGACGCGGCTGGTGAGTACGAGCAGCAGGTCTCCCGCGCCGTCGAGCTGGACCCGGACGTGCAGGCGTTCGTGGAGCGGCTGGAGCGGGCCGCGGACGAGGAGTCCGGCCGCCCCGATCCCGGCTCACTGCCGTCGGGCGACGTGATCGCGCGCGAGTTCCAGCGCTTCCTGCGCCAGCGCGGCGACCAGCCCGGTTAGCGCTCCGCAGCGGGGCAGGCGATCCGGTAGTCGCACATCGAGCAGGCGCTCCACGAGGGCGTCGGCTCGAAGCCCTGTGACTCGATCCCGTCGGCGACCGTCATCACCGTCTCGGTGATCCAGTCGCGGTCCTCCTCGTCACGTTCGACGGCGACCTTCTCGTCGTCGAGCACGTAGTAGTAGGTCTGCGAGGCGGCCTCGAGCTCCCACGACTCCCGCGCGCCGACGGCGTAGAGCGAGAGCTGGACGTCCTCGCGCAGCTGGGCGGGCGTCTTCGGGCGGCCGGTCTTGTAGTCGATCAGCTCGTAGCCGCCGTCCGGCAGCCGGTCCACGCGGTCCACGCGCCCGCGCAGCAGGTGCTTGCCCATGCGGAACTGGAAGGAGCGCTCGAACCAGACCGGCTGGCCGTCCTCCTCCTTGAAGCGGTCGTGGTAGCGCACGAGCGCGGACGTCGCCTTGGCGCGGAACTGGCGCTCCTCCTCGGAGTCGCCGAAGCCGCCGCGGCGCCACCCCGCCTCCAGCAGGCCGAGCATCTCCGGCAGCCCGGCGTTGGTGGCGCCGTGGTAGCGCTCGAGCACCTGGTGGACGAGGATGCCGAAGCGCTGATTCATCGTCGGCTCGCTCGGAATCCGGAACACGCGCGCGAACTTGTACTTGAGCGGGCACGTTCGATAGGTCTCGATGTCCGTGGCCGACAGCAGCAGGCCGTCGCCGCGCCGGGGGAGGAAGGTCTCCAGCGACGGCTCGTTGCGGGCCGCGACCGCCCGCGCGCGAGCCCGCTCGTCGCGCTCGGCGTCCAGCAGGTACTCGTCCAGCGCGCTGGTCTCGAAGATCTCGCGCTGCTCGGACGTGGAGGCCTGCAGCAGGCGGGCGTTGATGTCCGGCAGCGCCTCCTCGACCGACAGCTCGCCCGAGCGCGTGCGTTCGAGCAGAGCGGAGAGCTTGAGCAGCTCGAGGTAGCGGACGACGGCGTGGGAGACGTCGAGGTCGGTGTCGAAGCGCAGCTCGCCGAGCCGGCCGCCGACCTGGGCGACGGTCGTCAGCAGCTCGTCGCGCAGCAGCCGGAACGTCGACTGCAGCGTCTCGGCGGGCCCGAACAGCTCCTCCTCGCGCGGCTCCCACTCGCCTTGCACTGCGGCACGCGCTTCCTCGGCGTACGGGGACGGCTGCTGCGCGGCGCCGCGGTCGGTCTTCTCGGGGTAGGCGAGGACGAGGCGAGTGCGCGCGCGGGTCATCGCGACGTGCAGCAGCCGCCGCATGCCCGCGGCGTGCGCCTCCCGCGAGGCCTTCGGCACGGCCTCCTTGAGCAGCGCGTCGGGGATCGGCTCCAGCGTCTGGCGGCGCGGGCCGGGCATGCGCGCGCTCATCAGGCCGAGAACGTAGACGTGCTCGAACTCGTGGCCCTTGGCGTCGTGCATCGTCATCACGCGCACGCCGCGCGCGGACTCGGCGCCCGCGGCCTCCTCCTCGCGCAGGCCGGCGTCGGCGACGGCGGCGATCGAGCGCGCGAACTCCCGCGCCGTGGCCTGCGGCGCGCGACGCACGTACTGCGCCGCGATCTCGGCGAAGCGCGCGAGGTTGCGCAGGCGCTCGACGACCTCGGTGGTGGCCGCGAACAGCAGCTGGCGGCGGAGCCCGAGGCGCTCCACCAGCCGGTGCACGTAGAGGTCCGGGCGGGTGGTGTCGATCGCGCCGGCGGCCGAGCGGTAGAGCTTGAGGAAGACCTGGATGCGGTCGCGCGCCTCGGGCGGGATCTGCGGGGACTCGAGCGCGGCGCTCAGCGCGGCCACCATGTCCAGCTTGCGGCGGCGCGCGATCTGGGTGACGCGGGCGAGGTCGACCGCGCGCAGCTCCACCGGCGGGCGGGCGAGTGCGCGCACGACGGCGCCGGCGTCGCCCGGGTCCACGAGCAGGCGGAGCCAGGCGAGCAGGTCGCGGATCTCGGCGCGCTGGAAGAACGCCGCCGCGCCGCTCAGGTGGTACGGGACGGCCCGCTCCTCGAACGCGACGGCGACCGCCTGCCCCTCCGCGCGCACGGAGCGCACGAGCACGCAGATGTCCTCCGGCGCGGCCGCGCCGCGGGCGATCAGGCGCTCGACGTCCGCCGCGACCGCCTGGGCCTGCGCTCGCTCGGAAGCGCAGCTCCAGAACGCGACCTCCCCGCCTTCGGCGCGCGCGGTCGTCTGCTTGGCCAGGCGGTCCTCGATCGGCGCGACCACGGCCTCGGCGGCGGTGACGATCCGCTGGGCGGAGCGCTGGGACGTGTCCAGCCGGACGAGCGTCGCATGCGGCCACTCGGCCCGGAAGTCGCGGATGTTCTTGGTGGCGGCGCCGCGATACCGGTGGATGGCCTGGTCGTCGTCGGCGAACGCGCTGATCCCGCCGTGCTCGGCGACGAGCAGGCGCAGGAGCAGGCCCTGGGCGAAGCTCGCGTCCTGCAGCTCGTCCACCAGCACGTGGCGGTAGCGGCTGGCCATCCGGGCGCGCACGTGCGGCTTCTCGCGCAGGACGCGGAAGGCGATCAGGACGAGGTCGCCGGCGTCCAGCGCGCCGGCGTCCTGCAGCAGGCCGTCGTGGGCGGCGTAGAGCGCGGCGAACTCGCGCTCGCGCGCGCCGTGCGGGTCCTCGGGCAGGCGGGCGGCCCAGGCCGCGTAGTCCGCGCCGGAGACCAGCTCCTCCTTGAGGTGGTCGATGCGGCGGACGATCTCGCCGAGCGTCGCGCTCGGGTTGCCGCGCAGGTCGTGGTGGCGCAGCGGGAGGCGGTCGATGTGCTCGAGCAGCATCGCGAGCCGGTCGGCGGCGCTGACGGGCGTCGCGAACGGGTCGATGCCCGCCTCCAGCGCCTCGTCGCGCAGCAGCCGCGCGCACAGGCCGCCGAACGTGGTGACCGTGAGCTCCTCGTACGGGACCGTCAGGCGCTCCTCGAGACGCTCGCGCAGCGGGTCGGGGTGCAGCGTCAGCGCGAGCAGCGTCTCAGGCGGAACGTCCTGCGCCAGGTGGTCGAAGCGCTCGACGAGCGTGGTCGTCTTGCCCGTCCCCGCGCCGCCGAGCACGAGCAGCGGGCCGCCGGAGTGCTCGACGGCCTCGCGCTGGGCGGAGGTCGGCACGAGCAGCGTGGGCACCGCCGTAGGATAGGCGCGCATGGCCGCCGACTCTGCCCCTGACTGGCTTGGAGCGTGTCGGCGATCCGCCGACGCGATCCGGGCAATGCTCGCCGACAAGCCGACGATCGCCGAACGCGTGATCGAGACGGGTACGCGCGGCGAGGGCGGTGACAAGACCCTGGAGATCGACCAGATCGCCGAGGACGTCGTGTTCGCCGAGCTGCAGAAGCTGCACGACGCGGGTGCGCGCTTCACGGCCGTCAGCGAGGAAGCCGGCATCGTCGACTTCGGCGACCCGGACCGGCTCGTGGTCATCGACCCGATCGACGGCTCGGTCAACGCCAAGCGCGGCCTGCCGCACTTCGCGCTGTCGGTCGCGGTCAGCGAAGGGTCCACGATGGCTGACGTCGTGTTCGGGTTCGTACAGGACTTCGGGCCCGACGAGGAATGGGTCGCCACGCGCGGCGGCGGCGCCCGGCTGGACGGTGTGGAGCTGGACTGCTCGCTCGGCGAGCGGCGCACGAGCGAGGGCAAGCTCGAGGTGCTCGGCATCGAGTCCGCGGACCCGCGCTGGGTCGTCCAGTCCGCCGACGCGCTGGCCGAGACCGCGCACCGGCTGCGCGCGATCGGCGCGATCGCGGTGTCCCTGTGCCAGGTCGCGGCGGGGCGCTTCGACGCGATGGCGTCGCTCAAGCGCTGTCGCGCCGTGGACGCCGCCGCGGCGCAGCTGATCGTGCGCGAGGCGGGCGGCCGCGTCGAGTTCATCGCGTTCGACGACCCGCTGGCCGCGCCGCTGGACCTCGAGCCGCGCTCGCCCGTGATCGCGGCGCGCACGGACGAGGGCCTCGCCGGCGTGCGGCGGGTTCCCGCCTGGCCCTAGCCCGGCCGCACTTGTCGCCGCCCGCACGCGGCGGGCGGCCGCCGCGCCCGTCTCGGCCGGGCGGCTCCTGGGGCGTGGCATCCTGGACTGGGTGATCGACTGGAAGCTCGCCGGGACCGTGGCCCGCGGCGTCGCCAACATGCAGCCCGCCGGCAACCCGGAGCCGTTCGAGCAACTGGCCGAGCCCGCCGCCGAGGCGGAGCGCCTCGTCTCCGCCTACACCGGCCTCGTCGCGCCTGCCACGCCGCCGGCCGAGGCGGTCGAGCGGCCGGCCTGGATCGACGCGAACCTCGCCTCGCTGCAGATCGTGATGGAGCCGGCCGTCGGGCGGATCGGCGGCAAGCTCGGGCCGCTGGGCGTGATCGCGGGGAGCGTGATGGCGGTCGAGGCGGGCGCGATCAGCGGCTTCTTGGCCGGACGCGTGCTCGGGCAGTACGAGTTCCCGGTGCTGGAGCCGGACAAGCCCGCGCGGCTGCTGTTCGTCGCACCGAACCTCGCGCAGGCCGCGACCTCGCTGGACGCGCCGGCCGACCAGCTGTTGCGCTGGGTCGCGCTGCACGAGATGACGCACGCGCTGCAGTTCGGCGGCGTCCCGTGGCTGCGCGAGCACCTGGCGTCGATGCTGCGCGAACTGCTCGGTGCGTTGGAGATGGACCCGCGCTCGCTGCTGCGTGTGCCCGACCTCACAGATCTGCGCGCCGCGTTCGAGCGTGTGCGCGAGGACGGGCTCGCGACCGTCATGGTCGGCGCGGACAAGCGCGAGACGTTGGACCGCGTGCAGGCGTTCATGGCCGTGCTGGAGGGCTACGCCGAGCACGTGATGGACGCCGTCGGCGCGGACGTCCTCGACGATCTGCCCGCCTTGCGCTCCGCACTGCAGCGCCGCCGCCGGGATCGCTCCGGGCTGCTGAAGATCCTCGAGCGGCTGATCGGCATGGATCTCAAGCTGCGCCAGTACGAGCAGGGCAAGGCGTTCTGCGACGCGGTGGTCGCGCGGGCCGGAATCGACGGCCTGAACCGGGTTTGGAGCGCGCCGGAGGCCATGCCCAGCGTGGCCGAGCTCGACGACGCAGTGGGCTGGCTGGCCCGCACCGAGCGCGTCGAACCTGCGTTCTGAACTCCGCTTTTACGGGACGTTTACAGCTGGGATCCCAGCTGCTGCTACAAACACTCCTACCGCTGTAACCGACAGGGGTCTCGGGTTTACGTACATATGTTCGCCGGGAGCGACCGAGGCGAACAGAACCTAAAGAACCAGAACCTGAACCTGTAGGGCAGGGGGAACGAGCCACATGGCCGAGAACACCAACACCACTTCCAACTCGACGACTTCCGCGAAGAAGCCGGCTGCTGCCAAGCGCAAGGCCGCCGCGAAGCGCAAGGCCGCCGCGAAGCGCAAGCCCGCGGCGCGCCGCACCACGGCCACCACGCCGTCGCGCACCACCGGTCGTCGCGTCCGCACGCAGGCCGCCAACGAGACGCGCGAGGCCGCTTCGGCCCAGGCGCGCGCCGCTCGCGTCACGGCCGAGCAGGGCAAGTCGCTCGCCGAGCGCGCTGCGCTCACGTACGTCGGCGCCACGCTCGAGGCGCGCGACCGCATCGTCGGCGCCGCCGGCACGGTCGTCGACACGCTCGGCACCCGCAAGAAGACCGAGCGCGAGCTCAACAAGCTGCAGGGCCGCTACGAGCGCCGCGGCCTCAAGGCCCGCAACAACCTCGAGCGCGACGTCAAGAAGGCGCGCACCCGCCTCGAGCGCACCGTCCGCCGCAACCGCAACGCGGTCGAGCGCGACGCCGACCGTCGCGGCAACGTCGTGACGGAGCAGATCGCCGGCGTCTCCTCGCGCGTCGAGGGCGTCGCCCAGCTCGGCATCTCCACCGTGTCGCGCGTCGGCACGATCGCCAAGGAGCGCGTCACCGCGCTGGTGTAACGAACTTCCCCCGCCTCGCGCTCCGGAGAGGGTCGCGATCCGCGGGTAAGCCTGCCGACCTCATATTCCGTCGGCGGGACTCACTGGGTCCACCAGTGGGTGGTAGCACCCTCTCCTCCCTCAGCCGCCGTCCCCTTGTGGGGCGGCGGTGGTGTTTAACCGCTGCGGCTCCGTCCGTTCGTGAACCGCTCGACCAGCGCGGGGTCGCCGAACACCGTGATGCCGGCGATCGCGTCCCGGCGCACGTCGAGCACCGCGAGGCCGAAGGGCTGCCCGTGCAGGGACGCGGCGACCGCCGGCTGACCGTTCGCCACAGTGCGGTCCATACGCCAGTCGCCGGGGTCGCCGACCGCGTCGGCGAGGACGCGACCGCAGGCGACCTTGCCGGCGAACCAGGATCGAGTCGGCACCAGCTCGAGGGTCGCGTCGGCGCGCAGCACGGCCGTCAGCGCATGGACGTCGGCGGTCTCGAAGGCCCGGATATAGGTGTCGAGCAGTCGTCGCGCCTCGGGGGCGCTGGGCTCGACGATGTCGTCTGGGACGAGCGCGGCGTCGGCAAGGCTCGCCCGGGCACGTTGCAGGCGGCTTTTGACGGCCGGCACCGACGTCTCGAGCATCGCGGCGGCATCGGCGGCCGAGAATCCGAGCACGTCCCGCAACAGCAGCGCGGCGCGCTGCGGCGCCGGCAGCGTCTGCATCCCGGCGATGAGCGCGAGTCGCAGGTCGGCGCGATCGCCGGCGAACGGCTGGATCCAGTGCTCCTGCGCCAGGACGTCCGGGGGATCGCCGGGGCGATCGTCCGGGGCTCCGATCCCGGACGGCAGCGCGCGGCGGGAGCGGTCCCGCGCGGCGTTGAGGCAGACGTTGGTGGCGATCCGATAGAGCCAGGTGCGCACCGAGGCGCGCTCCTGGAAGCCGTCCCAGGCCCGGTAGCCACGCAGATAGGTCTCCTGCACGGCATCCTCGGCGTCGTCCCAGGACCCGAGCATCCGATAGCAGTGCGCGAGCAGCTCGCTGCGCAGCTCAGCGGACGCGCTCTCGAACCGCTTCACGCCATCAGCGTCGAGCGCAGCCACGACCCGCCCCTCCCGATCGCATCGTTCGCCACGTCGGTGCGGCCCGCGGCCATCTGGAAGGAATGCAGCTGGCCGGCGAACGCATCGAGGCGGACGTCGACCCCCGCGGCTCGCATCCGGCTCGCCAGTTGCCTGCTGTCATCGAGCAGCGCCTCGTCGGCACCGACCTGAAGATACGTCGCCGGCAGGCCGTGGACGTCGGCGTGGGCGGGCGCGGCGAGTGGGTCGTGCGGGTCGGCACCGGCCAGGTAGCCGGCACTCAGCGCCCGCACGACCTCGCGGGTGAAGAACGGGTCGCGGCCGCTGTCGTATGAGCCGCCGGTCGCTTCCAGGTCGGTCCAGGCCGAGATCAACAACAGCGACGCAGGCAGCGCAACACCGGTGGCGCGGGCGCGCAGCGCGAGCGCCAGCGCCAGTCCCGCGCCACACGAGTCACCCGCGACCGCAACCCGCGACGCTCCGCGGTCGAGCAGCCACTGATAGGCGACCGTCACGCTGTCGAGCTGACTGGGGAACACGTGGTCGGGCACGAGCCCGTACTCGACCACGAAGGTCGCCGCGCCCGAGGCGCGCGCCAGGTGGCCGAACATCCGCCGGTGAGTCGCGGCCGAGCCGCTGACGAAGCCGCCGCCGTGGATGGCCAGGGTCACGACCCCGGCCGGGGCGTCAGGCGGCCGCAGCCAGAGCCCGGCCGGAGCATCGACCCACTCCTCGTCGATGCCGTCGGGCTCGGTTGCGAGCCCCGCCCAGTCGGTCGGCTCGTCGCGGGCGGTCGCTTCCCAGTGGACGCGGTTCGGATCAGTGGACGTGGTCATGGGGGGTAGACCCCGCCCCGGTGGCAAAGGAATCGGTCGAGGGCGGCCGCTTCGCCGGCCTGAACGCCGGGGCGGCTTAGCGAGCGTTTAGCGGGGCGCCCCGGGCTCAGATACGGGGTGTCCCCCATACCGAACGCCAGCCGGCGGTGTGAGTATCCGTCCCGCGACATGGACGTAGGGCCCACCGGCATCGCTGGCCGTTTCACTGGCGGCGTGCCCGCGGCCAGACCCCCTCGAGCACGCTTCGGTTAGCGTGCCGGTGGCGCCCGACTCCGTCTCCTCGGTAGTGGTCAGACTGAGTGCCGTGTCTTCACGGTCTCGCGGTCCGGCGCTGTTCTGGCGGGTGGCCATCGGCAACGCCGCGGTGCTGGCGGCCGCGTGCGTGATCACGGCGCTGATCTTCGCGCCCGCCACGGATGACGTCGCCGTCCGCGAGCTGGCGATCTTCGCCGGCGGGCTCGTCGTCATGCTCGCCTTCAACCTGCTGCTGCTGCGACGCGCGCTCGGGCCGCTGCGGGAGCTGACCGCCTTCGCGCGGCGGATCGATCCGCTCGAGCCGGGCCGGCGGCTGCAGGTCGCGGGCGGGGACTCGGAGGCGACCGAGCTCGCGGACGCGTTCAACGAGATGCTCGACCGGCTCGAGGCCGAGCGCCGGGAGAGCGTCGCGCGGGCGCTCGCGGCCCAGGAGGGCGAGCGGCTCAGGGTCGCGCAGGAGCTCCACGACGGCGTCGGCCAGTCGCTCACGGGCGTGGTGCTGCAGCTCGGCCGCGTCGCGCGCGACGTCGACGACACCGCGCGTCCCGCGGTGGTCGAAGCGCAGGAGACCGCGCGCGAGAGCCTCGAAGAGGTGCGTCGGATCGCGCGGCGGCTGCGTCCGGAGGCGCTCGACGACCTCGGCCTCGCGAGCGCGCTGCTCGTGCTGGGCGAGCGCGTCGCCGAGCACAGCGAGCTGTCGGTCGACGTGCAGGTGCAGCCTGGCCTCGCCTTCAACCCGGACGAGGAGCTCGTGCTCTACCGCGTCGCGCAGGAGGCGCTGACGAACGTCGCCCGCCACTCGGGCGCCAGGCACGCCGAGGTGAAGCTGCACCTCCAGGGTGGCCGTCCGCTCCTGGAGGTCGGAGACGACGGCTCCGGCCTGCCGCCGAACGCGCACGACGGCAGCGGCATCCGCGGGATGCGCGAGCGGGCGGTGCTCGTCGGCGGCGCGCTCAAGCTCTCCGCGAGCCCGCTGGGCGGAGCGCGCATCACGTTGGAGCTGCCGGAGCCATGACCCAGACCCGCATCATGCTCGCCGACGACCACGCGGTCGTCCGCCGCGGCCTGCGCCTCGTGCTCGAGGGCGAGCCGGACCTGCGGGTCGTCGCCGAGGTCGGGGACGGCGCCGAAGCGGTCGAGCGCGGCCTGCGCGACGACGTCGACCTCGCCGTGCTGGACATCTCGATGCCGCGCATGACGGGTCTGCAGGCGGCCAGGGAGCTCACATCCCGCCGCGAGGGCCTCCGGGTCCTGATCCTCTCGATGCACGACAACGAGCAGTACCTGTTCGAGGCGCTGCGGTCGGGCGCGTCCGGCTACGTGCTCAAGTCCGTCGCCGACCGCGACCTGGTCGAGGCCTGCCGCGCCACGATGCGCGGCGAGCCGTTCCTGTACCCCGGCGCCGTCCGCGCGCTCATGCGGGACTTCGTCGAGCGCGCCCGCCGCGGTGACACGCCGCCCGACGACCCGCTCACCCCGCGCGAGGTCGAGATCGTCAAGCTGATCGCCGAGGCGCGCACCACGCGTGAGATCGCCGGCGAGCTGGTCCTGAGCGAGAAGACGGTGGAGCGCCACCGCACGAACATCCTCGCCAAGCTCGGCATGCGCGACCGTGTGGAGCTCGTCCGCTACGCCATCCGGCGCGGGCTGGTGGAGCCATAGGGCGCAAATGGGGGGCGTCCCGGATGGCGCTCCGGCCCGGCCTCCAGCACCATCGGAACCATGCTGGAGCTCGTGATCGTCGACGACCACCCGGCGGTCCGCTCCGGTCTGATCGGCTTGCTCGAGGAGGGTGAGGGCCTGCGCGTCGTCGCGTCCGCCGCGACGGCGCGCGAAGGCTTCGAGGCGATCGCCGACCTGCGCCCGGACATCGCGCTCCTGGACCTGCACCTGCCGGACGACGACGGCCTGAGCCTGTGCCTGCGCACGCGCGCGCTGCCCATGCCGCCGCGGGTCGTGATCTATAGCGCGTTCGCCAACGACGGCCTCGCCGTCCGGGCAGCGATCGCCGGCGCCTCGGCCGTGCTCGCCAAGTCCGCGCCACCCCACGTCCTGACCGCCGTCCTGCGCGGCGAGGTCCGCCCCACGGTGGACCCGCGAGCGCTGCGGGCGCTCGGCGCGCGGCTCGAAGCGCCGGAGCTCGCGGTGCTCGGCATGCTCGTGCACGGGGTGGCCGAGGAAGAGGTGGCGACGACGCTCGGGCTCACGCGCGAGCAGGCGCTCGCCCGCCGCGCGCAGATCCTCGCGCGCCTTGATGGCCGACGGCCGCTCGCCGCCGCATAAGGCGCCTGCGACAATAGGGGTATGCCCACGAGAGACCAGATCCTCGAGGCGCTCAAGGTCGTCATCGACCCCGAGCTGCACAAAGACATCGTCACGCTCGGGATGGTCCGCTCGATCGACATCGCCGAGACCGGTGCCGTGAACGTCACGGTCTCGTTGACGACCCCCGGCTGCCCGATCAAAGGCCATTTCCAGTCCGGCGTGACCAACGCCGTCAACGCGCTCGAAGGCGTCACGGCGGTCAACGTCGGGTTCGACGTGCTCACTGACGCCGAGAAGCAGGGCCTCCAGCGCACGCTGGGCCGCAACTCCGGCCTGCCCGCGGGCGCGCTCGCGCAGGTCGCGAACGTGGTGTGCGTCGGCTCCGGCAAGGGCGGCGTGGGCAAGTCCACGCTGACCGTCAACCTCGCCGCGGCGCTGCACGCCGAGGGCAAGAAGGTCGGCGTCCTGGACGCGGACGTGTGGGGCTACAGCATCCCGCGCATGCTCGGCCTCGGCGGCCAGCGCCCGTCCGTGAACGCCGAGCGCAAGATCCTCCCGCTCGAGTCGCACGGCATCAAGGTCATCTCGATCGGCTTCTTCCTCAAGGAGGACGAGGCGGTCGTGTGGCGCGGCCCGATGCTCCACAAGGCGCTCACGCAGTTCCTCGACGACGTCGCCTGGGGCGAGCTCGACTACCTGCTGATCGACCTGCCGCCGGGCACCGGCGACGTGTCGATGACGCTCAGCCAGCTGCTCCCGCAGGCCACGTTCATGATCGTCACGACGCCGCAGGACGTCGCGCAGAAGGTCGCGCGCCGCTCCGCCCAGATGGCCGACAAGGTCAACCTGGAGATCTCGGCCGTCGTCGAGAACATGTCCGGCTTCACCGCGCCGGGCGGTGACCACTACCCGATCTTCGGCGAGGGCGGCGGCCAGACCCTGGCCGACGAGCTCGACGTGCCGCTGCTCGGCCAGGTCCCGCTGACGATGCCGCTGCGCGCCCACGCGGACGCCGGCATCCCGCTCGTCGCCGTCGATCCCGACGACGCGGCCGCGCAGGCGATCCGCCACACGGCCCGCGGGCTCATCGCGATGGCGCCCGCCAAGCCCGTTTCCCTCCCGGTGCTGGAAGTCGTCCAGACCGGGCCGCCCCAGCCGGTCGGGATGTCACTCCCCATGGCCGGATAACGGACCTAGCGAGGTCGCGGCCTACTTTCCTGCGAAGTAGGCCGCGTTGCGCTCCGCGAACTGCGCCCACTCGTCGGGCAGCTGGTCTTCAGCGAAGCACGCGTCGACCGGGCACGCTTCGACGCAGGCGTCGCAGTCGATGCACTCGTCCGGGTCGATGTAGAGCTGTTCGACCTTGTCGTAGTCCGGCTCGTCGGGCGTCGGGTGGATGCAGTCGACGGGGCAGACCTCGACGCAGGAGTTGTCCTTGGTTCCCACACAGGGCTCGGCGATCACGTAGGCCATGGCCCCATGGTCGCATAGGCTGGTGATCGACTGTGCTTCTCCTGACGGGAGCTACCGGACTTCTGGGCCACGCCGTCCTGCGCCGACTGGTCGCAAACCGCGTGCCAGTGCGGTGTCTGGTGCGCGATCCGCGCCGCCTGGGCCCCGAGCGGGTAAGGGTGCAATTGTCGATCGGAGATCTGGCCGATCCGGCTTCGTGGCGCCATGCGCTGCGCGGCGTGGACACCGTCGTGCACCTGGCGGGCGGCGCGCGCGACCAGGCCCGCGCGACGGTCGAGGAGCTCAACGGCCTCGCCTCGTTCCGCCTGCTGCGTGCGGCTGAGCGAGCGGGGGCGCGCCACTTCGTGTGGATCACGCCGCTTGGCGCGACGCCGCACCACCCGATGCGGATGCACCGCGCGAAGGCGCTCGCCGCGGCCGCCATCGAAGCCGCCGACATCCCGACGACGACGCTCGCCCACTCGCTCATCTACACGCCCGGCGACCCGCACCTGCTGTGGATCGAGCGGCTCGGCTACCTGCCCGCGGTCCCGCTCGTCGGCCGTGGCATCGCGCGCACCCAGCCGATCTGGGCCGAGGACATGGCGGACGCGGTGCTCGCCGCCCTGCAGTCACCCGAGGGACAGCGGCGCTTCGAGCTCGCCGGTCCGGAGACGCTCACGCAGCGCGAGATCGTCCGGCTCGTGCTCGCGGCCGCCGGCCGGCGCCGCCGCGCGCTGCCGCTCCCGCTGGTCGGCCTGCGGGCCGCGCTGCGCGCCGAGGAGACGCTCGCCGGCCCGACGTCCCTGATCACCTGGGACGAGGCGCAGCTGCTCGCCGTCGAGATGCTCAGCGCCCGCGGCACCGCCGACGCCGAGGCCCTCGGCGTCACGCCGCGGCGGATGCCGGCGGTCCTGGGCGCAAGATCGCGGCAACCGACTTCGTCGGCGCCAAGCGACAGCGCTTAGAGATCGCCTCGCGGATCTTCTGGGCGCAGGTGTGCCCAAGGGCTGGCGTATTCGAGCTGCCGAGCCAGCTGCAGCAGCCGGTCCTCGGCCAGCGGGCGCCCGACGATCTGGATGCCGACCGGCAGCCCGTCCGCGCCCAGCCCGACCGGCACGGAGATCGCGGGCTGGCCCGTCACGTTGAACAGCGACGTGTACGGCGTGAACAGCCCGGAGCGCGCCAGGTCGCCCATCGGGTCCTCACCGTAGCCGTGGCACTCGCCGATCAACAGCGGCCGGGCGCCCAAGGCCGGCGTGACGAGCACGTCGTAGTCGGCGAAGAACCCGACGATCCGGCGGGCGAGCGCCTGGAGCTCCGCGAGCGTGCTCAGGTAGGTGACGGCCGGCGTGTTGCGCGCCCGCTCGAGCACCGCGCGTGACAGCGGCTCGATCTCGTCCGCCTCCGGCTCGCGGCCCTTCATGCGCACGAGCATCTCGATGCCGAGCGCGATCATCGGCCCAAAGACGTTGATGAACGCGTCGAGCACCTCGGCGGGCGGGAACGGCGGGGCGACCTCCTCCACCTCATGGCCGAGGCCCTGCAGGATCTCCGCGCCACGCCGGACGCCGTCCAGCGCGTCGGCCGGCGGCTCGACGCCGAGCGAGTTCGCCGCGGTGACGGCCACGCGCAGCCGCCCGGGGTCGCGCCGCAGGGCCGTGGCGTACGGCTCGGCGGGGCGCGGCGCCCAGGTCGCGTCACCCACCTCGTAGCCGTTGAGCACGTCGAGCGCGTGCGCGGTGTCGGCGACGGTGCGCGTGAGGACGCCGTGGCAGGCGAGGAACGAGTCGCCCATCGCCGGGCCGACCGAGATGCGCCCGCGGCTCGGCTTCAGTCCCACCAGCCCGCAGCACGCCGCGGGGATGCGAAGCGAGCCGCCGCCGTCGTTGCCGTGCGCCAGCGGCACCATCCCGGCCGCGACGGCCGCCGCCGACCCGCCGCTCGACCCGCCCGGCGTGCGGTCCAGCTCCCACGGGTTGCGCGTCGGGCCGCCGAAGCGCGGCTCGGTCGTCGGCAGGATCGCGAACTCGGGCAGGTTCGTCGTCCCCACGATCACGAATCCGGCCTCGCGCAGGCGTGATACGAGGAACGCGTCCTGGGCGGCCCGGAGGCCCTCGACGAACCGGGACCCGAAGGTGAGCGGGAAGCCCTCGACCGAAACGTTGCCCTTGACCGCGATCGGCACGCCCGCGAACGGCTGCGCGTCGCCAGGCTGCACCTTGTCGGCGTCGGCCAGGGCGCGCTCGCCGTCGACCGCCACGAACGCGTTCAGTGCGGGGTCGAGCGCCTCGATCCGGCGCAGGGCGGCCTCGGTCACCTCCCGCGCGCTGGCCTCCCCGCTGCGCACGAGCGCAGAGATCTCCACGGCCGAAGCGAACGCGGTGTCCACCCCTCGGCACCCTACCTACTAGCCTGCGGCGGGCTCTATGCGCGCACTCGTGAAAGCCCACGCCGAGCCCGGTCTGTGGCTCCAGGACGTCCCCGAGCCCGAGATCGGCATCAACGACGTGCTGATCCGCGTCGACCGCACCGGCATCTGCGGCACCGACCTGCACATCTCCAACTGGGACGCCTGGGCCCAGAGAACGATCCCGGTCGGGCTCGTGATCGGCCACGAGTTCGTGGGCGACGTGGTCGCGGTCGGCGACAACGTCACGGGCTTCGCGCCCGGCGACCTCGTCAGCGGTGAGGGCCACCTGGTCTGCGGGCGCTGTCGCAACTGCATGGCGGGCCGGCGGCACCTGTGCGCGCACACCGAGGGAATCGGCGTGTCGCGGACCGGCGCGTTCGCGGAGTACATCGCGCTGCCGATGACCAACGTCTGGCATCACGGCAAGAACATCAGCCGTGACGTCGCGTCGATCTTCGACCCCTTCGGCAACGCCGTCCACACCGCGCTCGCGTTCCCGGTCCTGGGCGAGGACGTGCTGATCACGGGCGCCGGCCCGATCGGGCAGATGGCCGCGGCCGTCGTCCGGCACGCGGGCGCGCGCCACGTCGTCATCACCGACGTCAACCCGCACCGACTCGAGCTGGCGCGCCGGATGGGCGTCACGCGCGCCGTCGACGTGCGCTCGGAGAAGCTCGCCGACGTGCAGGCCGAGCTGCACATGGAGGAGGGCTTCGACGTCGGCCTGGAGATGTCGGGCAACGCCAGCGCGCTGCGCGACATGATCGCCAACATGGCGCACGGCGGCCGGATCGCGCTGCTCGGCATCCCGCCCGAGGAATTCGCGATCGACTGGAACCAGGTCGTGTTCAACATGCTCACGATCAAGGGCATCTACGGCCGCGAGATGTACGAGACGTGGTACGCGATGACGGTGATGGTCCAGAGTGGGCTCGACATCTCGCCCGTGATCACGCACCACTTCGCGGCCGAGGACCACGAGGAGGCGTTCGCCACGGCGGCGGGCGGCGAGGCGGGCAAGGTCATCCTGCACTGGAGGGACTGATGTATTCCGTGCGTGAGCAGTTGGCGGGCGAGCTGGACGAGATCCGCTCGGCGGGCCTGTTCAAGGCCGAGCGGGTGATCCAGTCCCCGCAGCAGGCCAATGTGGCCGTGGAGGGCGGCGAGGTCCTGAACCTCTGCGCAAACAACTACCTCGGGCTCGCGGATCACCCCGCGCTGGTCGCGGCCGCCCAGGAGGCGCTGGACCGCTGGGGCTTCGGGATGGCGTCCGTGCGCTTCATCTGCGGCACCCAGGAGATCCACAAGGAGCTGGAGGCCAAGATCTCCGGCTTCCTCGGGATGGAGGACACGATCCTCTACGGCTCCTGCTTCGACGCCAACGGCGGCCTGTTCGAGACGCTGCTCGGGCCCGAGGACGCCGTCATCTCCGACGCGCTCAACCACGCCTCGATCATCGACGGCATCCGGCTCTGCAAGGCCCAGCGCCACCGCTACGCGAACTCGGACATGGACGAGCTGGAGGCCAAGCTCAAGGAGACGGCGGGCGCCCGGCGCCGCTTGATCGCCACCGACGGCGTCTTCTCCATGGACGGTTACGTCGCCAAGCTCGATGAGATCTGCGACCTGGCTGAGACGTACGACGCGATGGTCATGGTCGACGACTCCCATGCCGTCGGCTTCGTCGGCGAGGGCGGGCGCGGCACGCCCGAGCTCAAGGGCGTGATGGACCGCGTGGACATCATCACCGGCACGCTCGGCAAGGCGCTCGGCGGCGCGTCCGGCGGCTACACGTCCGCGCGGGCCGAGATCGTCGCGCTGCTGCGCCAGCGCTCGCGCCCGTACCTGTTCTCCAACACGCTCGCGCCGCCGATCGTCGCCGCGTCGCTGAAGGCGTTCGAGCTGCTGGAGAGCGGCGGGGAGCTGCGGGCCCAGCTGCGCGCCAACACGGAGCGCTTCCGCTCCCGCATGACCGAGCTCGGCTTCGACATCCTGCCCGGTGACCACCCGATCGTGCCGGTCATGTACGGCGACGCGGTGCTCGCCGGCCGCACCGCGGACGCGATGCTCGAGCGCGGCGTGTACGTGATCGCGTTCTCGTTCCCGGTCGTCCCGCGCGAGCAGGCCCGCATCCGCACGCAGATGTCGGCCGCGCACTCGACCGAGGACATCGACCGCGCGATCGCGGCCTTCGAGGCCGTGCGCTCAGAGATCGCTGGGTAGCGGCACCTGCTGCGGTGGGGCGCCGGTCTCGGCGTCCCACGACTCGTAGGCCTCGCCGTCGCGGCCGACGTGCTCATTGGCGCTGCCGAGCGCCAGCAGCAGGCAGTCCTCGGTGCCGCGGTTGAGCAGCTGGCGCCGGACCTCCGGCGCGACGCGGACGAGCTCGCCCTGCGTGAGCTCGCGCTCGGACCCGTCGATGCCGAGCGTGAGGGTCCCGCTGAGCACCAGGAAGACCTCCTCCTGGTGGAAGTGGCGGTGGATGCGCCCGCGCTGGCCGGGGCGCAGCCGGATCTGGTTGATGCCGAACGTGGTGACCCCGAGCTCGCGCCGCAGCGAGAAGAAGCGCTCTTCGGTGTCGGGGTCGAGTTTCGCGAAGCTGACGCCGGTCTCCATGCGTCAGATCATGCCTGGAAGCCGATCCAGGTCTGCGACTCCTCCGGCGTGAGCCCGCCGTGATGGCCCTTGAAGCGCTGCTCCGCGCTCGGGAAGCCGGTCAGCGCCGCCATCCGGCCGGGCGCAGGCAGCACGCACACGTCGGCCAGGCGCTCGCGCAGGCGTGGGCCGATGTGGTCGAAGAGCTCGTCGGCCCGCCGCACCTGCGCGCGGTGCTCGAGCCGCGCGGACAGCTCCGTGATCACCAGCTCGGGGTCGTCCACGTGCAGGAAGAGGTCGCGCGCCGAACCGGCCGGCGGGCGGGTGAGGTGGCGCGGCAGCTCGGACCAGAACAGGTCCAGATGGTCGGTGGTGTGCACGTCGAGCTGCCCGTGATCGGCGGTGACGAGCATGGGCGTGCGCACTTTTGCCAGCGCGTCGAGTGCGCGCAGGGACTGCTGCACGAACGCCTCGCTCGACGGTCCCTCGCGGTGGCCGGTGGCGTCGATCGCGTCCCAGTACAGGTAGGTGACCCCCGGCAGCTCGCCGAGCAGCCCGACCGCCTCCTCAAACGTGTCGAAACCGCGCACCGTGGCGCCCGCGAACGCCGCCGAGCCGTACGGCGTGTCCGCGATCGGCGCCGGCTGCAGCACCGTCGCGCCCGCGCACCGGCTCGGCCACGGGAACAGCTCCTGCGGGGTGATCGGCAGCGGGTCGTTGGAGGCCCCGAGCGCGAACCGCAGCGGCCGGATCACGTCCCCGACCAGCGGCTCGTAGCAGCGCCACTCGTACAGGCCGTGCTCGGTCACGGGCAGGCCGCTGTAGAGCGTCGTCAGGTGCGCGGTCGTCGTCGACGGGAACTGGGAGGACGCCGGCGTGATCTCGAGCCGGCGCAGGAGCGGGTGGTCGCCGTGGCGCTGCACGAACGCCCAGCCGAACGCGTCCAGCAGCACGACGGCGAGCTGGTCGTGCTCGGCGGCGAGCGCGTCGATGCGCGCGGGCAGGTCCGCGAAGCCGGTCACCGCGTGGCGCGGGACCGCACGAGCGTCTGGGCGAGGGAGACGGTCAGCGGCTCGACCTCGTGGATCGAGGAGGTGTGCAGCAGCCGGACGCCCGCGTTCACGACGCCCTGGACGAGCTGGGCGGCGAGCTCGGCGTCCGGATCGCCCTGGAGCTTGAGCTCGTCCACCAGCAGCGCCGCGGGACGGTAGGCGAGCGCGTTGATGCGGGCGCGGACCGCCGGGCCGAGCGGCGCGTCACCGAGCAGCTGGGCGAGCCGGTGCGCGCCGGCGACCACGAGCCGTAGCTGCGTCGCGACGAACGCCTCGATGCGGCCGTCCGCGTCGTCGGCGGCGTCCATGGCGGCGCGCAGGTCCTGCAGCCAGCGCGGCATGTCGCGCTCGCACAGCGCCGCAATCAGGTCGTCGCGGGAGCCGAAGTAGCGGTAGATCGAGTTGCGCGCGAGCCCGGTGCGGTCACCGAGGCGGCCGAACGTGAGCGCCGCGTGGCCCTCCTCGAGCAGGATCTGCTCGGCGGCGTCGAGGAGCGCCTCGCGCTGCTGCGCGCGGTGCTCGGCGACGGTGGGCGCGTCGATCTGCGGCATTCGAGGAATGCTAGACGTGCGGGTGGCGCCCCCGAACCGCTCGGGGGCGCGAAGGCGTCAGGCTTCGCCGCGGGCGCGGCGGGCCAGCTCGACCGTGGCGCCCCGCAGGTCGCCCGGCTTGTTCGCCGCCTCGGCGAACGCGATCCGCGTCTCGGTGAAGCCACGCGGCGTCTGCACGTGCAGGTCCAGGCCGTAGCGGTCGATCCGCACGCACTTGGCCTCGGTCGCGTCCGGGTGGCCGCCGAGGGCGCGCGCCATGTCCAGCAGGTTGTGCGCGTGGTCGGAGTTGAGGTGCTTGATCGCGTACGCGGCGCCCGGGGCGACCGGGTCGGGCTCGGCGGCGTGGTAGGTGTCGGCGTCCGTGGAGTCCATGCGGCCGTAGCCTCCCACCCAGCGCACGCGCTCGATGCGCAGCGCGTAGTAGGTGAAGTCGCCGAAGCCACCGTACAGGCCGGACGCGGGCGACGCCTGCTTGTACGCGGCGACGGCGGCCTCGTGCTCCGGCGTGCCGTCGACGAGCGCCTCGGCGTGGCCGGCGAGCGTGACGCGGCCGCTGTCGAGTGGGTCACCGACGGGCTCGGCCTCGCCGACCATCAACGACGCGCGCGGCTCACGCGTGAGGTTGCGGCCGTGCTCGGCGAGCGTGGACAGGCACAGGATCGGCGTGCCGTCCGGGAGCGCGGCGTAGAGCACGGCGGACGCCCACGGCGTGCCGTCCTCGCTGCTGGTGGCCAGGGCGGCCATCTTGCCCTGGGCGACGAGCGTGCGCGCTTCCTCGGCCGGGGTGCGCGTGGTGGTGGGAGCGACGGGCTCGAGCGGCTCCGCGACCGTGAGGACGTCGGCCGGAGCGATGTGATCAACGGGGAAGGCGGTCACGACGCTCGGGGACGTTAGCGACAGGTGTCCCGAAGATCAAGACACCTGTCGCCAAGTTGTCGCGGGCTACTTGAAGGAGATCGTCGCGGTGCGCTTGCCCGTGGCCTTCTTGGCCGTGCGCTGCAGCGTGTAGGTGCCGCCCTTGAGCGTCGTGCCCTGCAGGACGCTGAGGCGCAGCGTGCGGCGCTCGACGGTGCCACGGGCGACCGTCTTCTTCGTGGCGGGGTCGATCAGGCGCACGTGCACCTCGGCCTTGGTCGCGAACGCGGCCCTGGAGAGGCGGATCACGCGCAGCTCGGCGTCACGGCCGTCCTTGCCGGCCGGGCCCGCGGGACCGGCCGGGCCGGTCGCGCCGTCCTTGGCGGGAGCGGCGGCGGTGAGGATCTCGTCGGCGGCGACGGTCAGCGCCATCGTGCCGTACAGGCGCGAGTTGGCCCCGAAGCCCGAGAGGATCGACTGGGCGGTGCTGACCGGGACGATGTTCGTGATCGCGTGCGAGCCATCCGGGCGCTTGCTGACGGTCGCGTCGCTCAGGTCGAGGTTGAACTGGACGTCGTTGCGGTCGTAGCTCGTCACCGCGGGCGCGATCTTCGTGCCCGAGCTGCGCAGCGTGCCGGTCGCGCCGTCGATCGTGATGACCGGATCGACGATCGTGCCTGGCTTGAAGTTGCGGCCCTCGTGGATGATGAAGGTGAACTTGCCGGTCAGCTCGACGGTGGCGGAGAGCTTGCCGCCGCTGGTGGTGCTGAACGTGCTGCCGGTGGCGGAGGCGGGGTAGGTGAGCTTGTAGCGCTCATTGACGCCGCGCGCCGGGGTCGGCGTCGCGGTGCCGTTGAGCCCGGGGATCGACGCGCCGACGGGGTTCGTCAGGGTCGCCGGCGCGGTCGCCTCGATGCGGCCGTTGGGCGGGAAGCCGCCGGTCGTCTGCGTCGCGTACCCAAGCCACGTGCGGGTGTTGTCGGTCGTGCTGTCGAACTGGTTCGCCATCGTCCAGTCGAGGCGGCCGCCGGTGACGGTGAAGTCGGCGGCGCTCGCGGGCGCGGCCGCGGTGAGCAGCGCGCCGGCCAGGGCCGGACCGGCGAGGCGGCGGTTGATGGTGATCATCGGAGTCCTTTCACTGGATCAGGGTCAACGCTCGGGGAAGGTGAACGAGCCCCACGGCCGGCCGGGCTCGTACTGGCCGCCGCCGAGGCGCTGGTTGCCCGCCGCGACCGTGGCGTGAAGCCGCACGTAGCCGTTGCTCCGCGTGGCGGTGAAGTCCATGACCTTCTCGCCCGTGTAGGCGTCGGACGGCGTGCCGCACGTGTCCTGACGCGGGGCGCTGAGGCCGCTGGCGAAGATCTCGCCGCTCTGCCCGTCGGCGGCGAAGACGATCCGCAGGTCCCGGATCACCTCGTTGATGCCGAGCGAGGGCTTCGCGTAGGTGATCGTCCCGCGCAGCTGCAGCGTGCGTCCGTCGGGTGAGACCGACTCGACCGGGAACCGGTGATCGAAGGCGTGCGTCGCCAGCAGCCGTGCGGCGCCGCCGGACGCCACGATCGACGACGCCTCGGTCGAGCACACCGGGAGGTTCGACGTGAGGACGTAGCGCGTCCAGCTGAAGAGGTCACGCGTGCCGGGAAGGTCGCAGCTGAGCCAGTCGACGCTGCCGGCCGGCGCGGCGGTGAAGCGAGCGGCGTCGCAGGGCGGGCGCTCGGTGGAGGTCTCCGGCGTCGGCGTGGCCGTGGCGGACGGCGTGGGCGTTGCCGTCGCGGCCGGGGGCACGCTGGGGCCCGGCGCGGGCGCCGGCAGCGGCGAGCCGCCCTCGATCGGCGTGGGCGCGTAGGCGACGCTCAGCGTGCCGAGCGTCTTCGTCGACGGCGTGCGCTCGAGCTTGAGCGCGGTGCGCAGCGCCTTCGCCGCGGCCGGGGTGAGCGCGATGCGGGCGCCGGCGAGGCTGACAGCGCCGCGCGCGGCGTCGAGCTGTGGGGGCCGCGTCGGCTTGACCGCGAGCAGCCGGAGGTTCTTCCTACCGAGGCGCGCGGCGACGTACGAGGAGGTGCGCCCGACGGTGAGGCTGAGCGCGGTGGCGTTGGCCGAGCGCTTGCCCGCCTTGAAGCGCAGCGTGCCGTTGACGGCGACCCGTGCCGCTGCGGTGACCGACGCGTTGGTCACCGTCAGGGTGCCGGTGGACAGCGTGAGCGGCTTCAGCGCGCGCTTCCCTGCGGCGGAGAGCTCGATCTTGGGCGCCGTCGACTGGGCGGTGGCAGGGCTCGGCGCAACCGCGAGGAGCGCGACGGCAACGGCGAAGACGGGGCGAGACGGTGACATGGGTCCAATTCCGACCGTGGTGGACGGAAAGGGACCCTAACACACCAACTTAGGGTAGCCTAATCGCCCGCCATGATCCGCCTAGTCGCCGCCATCCTCCTGGCGCTCCTCGTCTACGCCGCTCCCGCGCAGGCCGCTCCCCGCGTCGCCGCGCTGACCCCCTTCTCGGCCTCCACCATCACGCGCCTCGGCGTCCGCCCCGTCGTGGTCGGGCAGACCCTCGGAGGCACCGATCAGTACCTCGCGTCGCTCCGCAACGTGCCGGTGATCCCGCTCTCGCACCCGCTCGGCCCGAACATGGAGCAACTGGCCACCTACAACGCCAGCATCGTGCTCTCGAGCAAGACGTGGCAGCGTGGCACGCCCGCCATGCGCCGGCTCGGCATGAAGGTCTACGAGTCCGACCCGTCGAGCATCGCCGCCGTCGGGCACGAGACGCGCGCGATCGGCAAGATCCTCGGCCGCACCCGCGCCGCCAACGCCCTCGCCACCAAGATCGAGAACGACGTTCGCGCCGCCCAGCAGGGCATCAAGCGCCGCCCGCGCGTGCTCGTGATCCTCGGCGTCGGCCGCACGCCGTACGCGATGCTCGCCAACTCCTGGGGCGGCGACGTCGTCGCCAAGGCCGGCGGCCAGCTGCTCACGCAGGGCCTGCGCGCGCCGAGCGGCATCGCCCGCATCTCGGACGAGATCGTCGTCCAGCGCAACCCGGACATCATCATCGCCGTCCCGCACGGCAACCCGGGCGCGATCAACCGGCTCGCGCAGTACTACCGCTCGAACCCGAACTGGCGCAACACGCGCGCGGTCAAGAACAACCGCGTGTACGTCGCCACGGGCAACCAGCTGCTGCAGCCGTACCCGGGCGTCGCGGCGACGATCCGCAGCGTCCGCGCCAAGTTCCTGAAGAACTACTAGGTGACCGTCCGGCGCTCGTCCGTCGTCCTCACCGCCACCGTCGCCCTCGTCGCCGCCGCCGCGGCGTCGATGGCGCTCGGGGCGGTGCACGTGCCCCTGGCCAACATCTGGGAGGCACTGACCGGCCAGGCCGAGGAAGGGCCGCTGCGGCAAATCATCGTCGAGCTGCGGCTGCCGCGGACGATCTCGGCGCTGGTGGTCGGCGCGGCCCTGGGGGTCGCGGGCGCGCTGCTCCAAGGCTCGCTCGCCAACCCGCTGGCTTCGCCGGACGTGATCGGCGTGACGGGCGGCGCCGGCTTCGGCGCGATGCTCACCCTGCTGGCGTTCCCGAGCGCGATCGCGCTGCTGCCCGTGGGGGCGCTCGTGTTCGGCATCACCGCCGCCGCGATCGTGTTCGCGATCGGCTGGTCGGGCGCGCACGCGGGGTCGATCGGCCGCGTCATCCTGGCCGGCATCGCGATCACCGCGCTGTTCGGCGCGGCCACGACGTCGCTGATGGTCGCCTTCAGCGACCGCGTCCAGTCCGCGGTGTTCTGGCTCGCGGGCGGCCTGAGCTCGGACGGCTGGTCCTCGCTGAGCGTCGTGTGGCCCTACTTTCTCGTCGGCTTCCTGATGGCGGTGTTCCTGGCACGGCCGCTGGACCGGCTCGCGCTCGGCGACGACGTGGCCGCGTCCCTGGGCGGTCGTCCCCGGCTCGTGCGGTTGGCCGCCGCGGCCGCCGCGGCGCTGCTGGCCTCGAGTGCGGCGGCGATCGCCGGCCTGCTCGGGTTCCTCGGGCTCGTCATCCCGCACCTCGTGCGGCTGGCCGGCGGGACAGCCTCGCACCGGTTCGTCCTGCCCGCGAGCGCGCTCTGCGGGGCCGCGCTGCTGGTCGCCGCGGACACGCTCGCGAGGGTCGTGCTGGCGCCGATCGAGCTGCCCGTCGGCCCGCTGATGGTCGTGATCGGCGTCCCGCTGTTCCTGTGGCTGCTTCGGGAGGCGGTGTGAGCGAGCCGCGCCTCGTCGCGCGCGACGTGCACGTCAAGATCGGCGACACGCCGATCCTGCACGGCGCCTCGATGAGCGTCCACGCGGGAGAACTGCTCGCGGTCGTCGGGCCCAACGGCGCGGGCAAATCCACGTTCTCGCGCGCGGTCTCCGGTCTGCAGCCCATGGAGCAGGGCGACGTCTGCTGGGGCGGCATCCCGCTCGGCGAGCTCAAGGGCCGCAAGATCGCGCGCCTGCGCGCCTTCGTCCCCCAGCGCGCGCCCGTGCCCGCGGGCGTGACCGTCCGCGAGGCCGTCGAGCTCGGCCGTTCCCCGCACATCAAGGCCTTCGCGCGCCCGACCCGGCACGATCGTGAGGCCGTCGAGCACGCGCTGGAGCGCACCGGCACGCTCGAGTTCGCCGAGCGCCGGTTGACGACGCTGTCCGGGGGCGAGCTCCAGCGCGTCCAGATCGCGGTCGGGCTCGCCCAGGAGGCGCCCGTGTTGATCGCCGACGAGCCGACCTCGCACCTGGACCTCGGCGCCACCGCGATCGTCGCCCGGCTGCTGCGCCGGCTGGCCGACGACGGCCTGTCCGTGATCCTCGTCGTCCACGACCTCGCCCTGGCCGCGGCGATCGCCGATACCGTGGTCGTCATGGCCGACGGCCGCACCGCCGCCACCGGCAAGCCCGACGAGGTGCTCACGCGCGAGCGTCTGAGCGAGGTCTGGCGCGTGGACGCCTCCCTCGACGAGCGCGGCGCGCTGCACGTGAACTGGCTCGGACGCTGAGCCGTGCCGCGTCGCAACCGCCGCGCACCGGGTCCTGAGCCGGTCGTCTTCCGGCCGCCACCCGCGCAGCGCGCCTCATGCGAGACGAAGGAGCGCTACGCGAGCGAGGCGGAGGCGCGCTCGATCGCCCTGATGAACGCAATTCCGGGCCGCGCCGCGGCGACCCGGCCGTACCAGTGCTCCGTGTGCGGCGGCTGGCACCTCACGTCAGCGACTCGATGACGGTCTTGGCCGTCACGAGGTCGCAGCCCGTCTCCTCGCGGTAGATCTTGATCGCGTGCAGCGTCTTGCCGCCGGCGACGAGCGCGCGCACCTCAGGGCTCACGCTCGTGTCCGGGGCGGGTCGGGCGACGTTCAGCGTCGCGTAGAGGTGGTCCACCAGCTGCTCGAGTTCCCGCACGCGGGGGCGAAGATCGTCCATGTGCCGCAGCATCGCCGAGCCGCCCGGAGCCGGCGAGGCGGATAACCGGCGGCCGGCCGTCGGTTCGCCGCCCCCTTAAACGCAACGGGGCCCCTCCCGGGGCCCCGAAGAGCTTCAGCCGTGAGGCTGGTTTACATCATGCCGCCCATGTCGGGCATGCCGCCGCCCATGCCGCCGCCGGCGCCGTCCTTCTCCGGGACCTCGGCGACGATCGCCTCGGTGGTGAGGATGTTCTTGGCGATGGAGGCCGCGTTCTGCAGCGCGGAGCGCGTGACCATGGCGGGGTCGATGACGCCCGCGCCGACCAGGTCGACGTACTCGCCGGTCGCGGCGTTGAGGCCGATGCCGGCCTCGGCGCGACGGACCTCGTTGACGACGACCGAGCCCTCGAAGCCGGCGTTCTCCGCGATCTGGCGGAGCGGCTCCTCGAGCGCGCGCAGGACGATGCGCAGGCCGGTCTTCTCGTCGTCGATGCCGGTGGCGTCGACGTTGATGGCCGCAGCCGCCTCGACGAGCGCGATGCCGCCGCCCGGGACGATGCCCTCTTCGAGCGCCGCGCGGGTCGCCTGCAGGGCGTCCTCGACGCGGTGCTTCTTCTCCTTCATCTCCGTCTCGGTGGCCGCGCCGACCTTGACGACGGCGACACCGCCGGAGAGCTTGGCGAGGCGCTCCTGCAGCTTCTCGCGATCGAAGTCGGAGTCGGTGTTCTCGACCTCGCCCTTGATCTGGTTGATGCGGCCCTTGATGGCGTCCGCATCGCCGGCGCCGTCGACGATCGTCGTGTTGTCCTTGGCGACGACGACGCGGCGGGCGCGACCGAGCTGCGAGAGCTGCGTGTTCTCGAGCTTGAGGCCCATCTCCTCGGTGATGACCTCGCCGCCGGTGAGGATCGCGATGTCCTCGAGCATGCGCTTGCGGCGATCGCCGAAGCCCGGCGCCTTGACGGCGACGCCCGTGAACGTGCCGCGGAGCTTGTTGACGATCAGCGTGGCCAGAGCCTCGCCCTCGACGTCCTCGGCGATGATCAGCAGCGGGCGGCCGGACTGGATGACCTGCTCCAGGACGGGCAGGAGGTCACGGACGGAGCCGATCTTCTGGTTGGCGATGAGGATGTAGGGGTCCTCGAGGACACCCTCCATGCGCTCCTGGTCGGTCGCCATGTAGGGCGAGATGTAGCCCTTGTCGAACTGCATGCCCTCGGTGAACTCGAGGTCCATGCCGAACGTCTGGCCCTCCTCGACGTTCACGACGCCGTCCTTGCCGACCTTGTCGATCGCGTCGGCGATGACGTCGCCGATCTCCTCGTCACCGGCCGAGATGGTGGCGACGCGGGCGATCTGGTCCTTGCCGGAGATCTCCTTGGCCTGCGAGCGGATGTGCTCGACGACCTGATCGACGGCGATCTCGATGCCCTTCTTGAGACCGAGCGGGTTGGCGCCGGCAGCGACGTTCTTCAGTCCCTGGCGGACGATCGCCTGGGCGAGCACCGTCGCCGTCGTCGTGCCGTCGCCGGCGACGTCGTTGGTCGCCGTGGCGACCTCGCGGACGAGCTGGGCGCCCTGGTTCTGGAAGACGTCCTCGACCTCGATCTCACGCGCGATGGTCACACCGTCGTTCGTGATCGTGGGAGCACCGAACTTCTTGTCCAGGACGACGTAGCGGCCACGCGGGCCGAGGGTCACCTTGACGGCGTTGGCGACCGCGTCAACACCGAGCTCGAGGGCCTTGCGGGCCTCGACGTCGTACTTGAGTTCCTTGTGAGCCATGTGTCTTCAGGTCTCCTTGAAAAGCCGTTAGCCGGCGACCTTGGCGAGGACGTCGGACTCGCGCAGGACCAGCAGGTCCTCGCCGTCGACCGTGATCTCGGTGCCGCCGTACTTCGAGTACAGGACCTCGTCACCCTCGACGACGTCGAGGGGCTGGCGCTGGCCGTTGTCGTCGAGCTTCCCGTCGCCGACGGCAAGGACCTTGCCCTTCTGGGGCTTCTCCTTGGCGGTGTCAGGAAGAACGATGCCGGAAGCGGTGGTCGCTTC
The DNA here is from genome assembly GCF_003344625.1 of Solirubrobacter deserti. Taxonomy (GTDB): domain Bacteria; phylum Actinomycetota; class Thermoleophilia; order Solirubrobacterales; family Solirubrobacteraceae; genus Solirubrobacter; species Solirubrobacter deserti. The sequence goes on from NZ_QPKJ02000003.1 coordinate 558,204, forward strand.
CTCCTCGACGGCCTTGACGATCAAACGATCGCCCAGCGGCTTCAGCTTCATTGAGTGACCTCCACTCAGATGGGTGCCTGTTGAATCTGTTGGCACTCTCAGGGAGAGAGTGCCAGCGGAGGTGCATGATACGACGAAATTTCAGGTCGTCAAGGGCTGCTTGGCACTCTCTTCACAGGAGTGCCAAGACGCGCGCGACGCGAACGCCCGAGGCGCCGTCACGACTGACGTGACGGAGCCCGGGAGTTGGGCGAAGCGCGTGGCTCGCCTGGCTCCCGGCGCGAGCCGGTAGAGCACGTCGCCGTCGCTGAAGAACGCGGCGCCGTCGTCCACGCCGACCAGTGCGCCGCGCGTCGAGACGGCGCGCAGCCGCCGCAGGCGCGTGTCGTAGACGCCGTCCGCGCCGAGCAGCCGATCGTCGTCGAGCCACGTGAGCCGTCCGCCCGCGCCGGTGACGAGCTTCCCCGAGCGGACGTCGAGCACCGCCGAGCGGCCGTCCCGCAGGCGCCCGGCGACGCGGTGGCCGTAGCCGGAGATCGACGTGAACTCGCCCCTGATCCGGGCCGAGCGCAGCCTCCCGCCGGTGAGCGGAACGATCCGGACCAGGCGGCCGTGGGCGAAGTACGCGCGCGAGCCGACGATCGCGGCGGCGTCGGCGCGGCGGTGCATGCGCTCCCGGACGCGCCCGTGGCGCACGGAGAGCAGCACCATCTCGCCGTCGCGCCGGCCGACCGCCCACAGCCGGTCGCCCTGCCCGGTGCACCCCACCGCGACCGCGTCCCGGACCGGCACCGCGGTGGACCCCGAGAAGCCGCCCGCGGACGTCCTCGCCAGGCGCACCCGGCCGTCCGCGCCGCGGAGGGCCTGCACGACGCCGTCCGTCGCGCAGCGGCTTTGCGCGAGCACCTGCCCCTGGGCGACGCCGTAGCCCGCGACCCGCCCGTCGGCCCCGAGCTGGACCGTGTCCGTGCCGCGCACGCCGGTGACCGCGGCCACCAGCCGCGCGGTGCCGCTCGGGGCAGGCAGCTCGCTCGCCGCGATCAGCGTCTCCGGGTCCGACGTGCTGCACGCGAAGATCTCGCCGCCGGCGTCATAGAGCAGCCCGACGCGCGCGCCGACCGTCAGCTGGACCTGGCAGGAGGTGAAGGCGCTGCGCAGCGTGACGCGCTCGCCCGGCGATCCCTTCAGCGCACGCTCGACGCGCACGGAGTATTCGAGGGCGCCCGCCGCCGCCGTGCGCGACTCGACGACGCCGACCACCGCGTTCTGCGCCCCGGCGAGCGACATGGCCGGATGGCCGGGGATGCAGACGCAGGCGCTCGCCGTGGCCGGGGCCAGAGCGAGCGCGAGAAGGCTAGTTCTGAGCGCCGCCCACGCCGCGGAGGCGATCCTGGAAGTCCGGCGGGTTCTCGACGATCTGTGAGAAGCGCACGACCGTGACCGTGTCATCCAGGGCGACCTCGCGATCATAGATCTGCTTGAGGAAGTGGACGAGCTCTTCCGTCCGGCGGAACTCGGGGTTGTCGTGCTCGATGTCGCGCGGCGAGAGGTCCTTGACCCGCTTGACCTCCACGTTGTCGATGACGGCGTGGAACAGCTTCTCGCGCGGCGAGTACTGGTAGCCGACGGTGACGAGCACGACCTGGTTCTTGCGGTACTTGTGCCGCTTGTCGCCGAGGCGGATGGTGGCGGTCTTGCGACCGCGCTTCATCTGGTCGGCGAACACCGTGGAGTAGAAGTTGAGGACCTGCACGACGCGGCAGACTAGCGTCAAGAAGCCTTCTTGGACAGCAGGCGCCCGATCAGCGCCCGCTCGCCGGGGTACGAGAGCGTGTCCGGGGCGCTCTCGAGCGCGATCCAGCGGGCGTCGTCGACCTCGTGGTCGTGGTCGCTCGTGGAGCCTCCGACGTACTCGCACAGGAAGAAGTGGACGGTCTTGCGCACCCGCCGACCACCCCGACGGTAGGTGTAGCGAACATCCCCGAGCGGCTCGAGCACGTTCGCGACCACGCCGGTCTCCTCGCGCACCTCGCGCGCCGCGACCTCCTCGGGCGTCTCGCCGTCCTCCATCCCGCCCTTGGGCAACCCGGTGACGCGCTTGCCGGCGGGTGTGATGACGAGGAGTTCCTCCCCGCGCAGGACCACACCGCCGTAGGACGTCTCGCGCTCAGTAGACATAGTTGCGCAGCGCGTCGGGTTCGTGGACGACCAGCCGGCCACGTCCCTGAGAGATCACGCCTGCCCGTTCGAGCGTCGCCAGGAACCGGGACGCGGACTCACGGGAGGAGCCCGCGAGCATCGCGAGATCGGCCTGCGTGGCCGTGATCTGGACGTCGCCCTCGGGCGCGCCCTCGGCCACCGCCTGCTGCACCAGCTGCGCGATCACGCTCGCCACGCGCGACTGCACGGTCTGGAACGACTGCGAGGCCAGGCGCTCATTGGTGGCGCGCAGGCGGCGCGCCAGCGATCCGGCGAGTGCCACCGCCAGCTGCGGCCGGCGCAGCATCAGCCGGCGCATGTCCGGGCCGAGGATCGCGAGCGCCTCGACGGCATCGATCGTCTCCACCGTGGCGCTGCGGCGCTCGTCGTCGAACATCGCGAGCTCGCCGAAGATGTCGCCGGGGCCGAAGGTGGCGAGCGCGATCTGGCGCCCGTCGGCGTGCTCGCGCACGGCCCGCGCGTGGCCGGACCGCACGACGTAACAGGTGTTGGACTCGTCCCCCTCGCGGAAGACGACCTCACCCGCGCCGAAGCGGCGCGGGTGCGAGACCTCGGCGACGAGCGCGAGGTCGTCGGGTCCCAGCGAGACGAACACCGGGACCCGGGCGAGAAGCTCTGCGGTTGGGAGTGTGCTGCCGGTCACGTTCACCGGGGGTCTACCACCCCCGGCGGAACTTATGCCACCTCGAGGGCCCGCTCGCGCCGTCTGCGGGTGAAGATCCGGCCCGCGAACACGGCCAGGAGCGCGATCGCGGCGATCGGCAAGATGATCGCCAGCGCGATCAGCGCCACGCCCGCGATCACCTCCAGCACACGTACGGCGTCCCCGATCGCGTCGCCCGGCGTCCAGCGGTCGCCGGGCGCGGCCGCCGCGCCGCGGCGGCGCTCGCCCTCGATCGACAGGTCGACCGTCGCATAGCTGACCTCCGCGCCGAGCTCGTTCACCTCGCGCTGCGCCTGGGTGACGCGGCGGGAGGCGCGGTCGAGCGCGGCGCGCAGCCGCTGGCGGTCCTTGTCGGTCGTCGCCTTGGCGAGACGGTTGCGCAGCCCCTCGCGGTCGGCCCGCGCGTCGCGGACCCGCGACTCGAGCACCTCGCGCATGTCCGTGAGGTCCTCCGTCTGCTGCGAGCGCGCCTTCACGTGCGCCAGCTTGGAGATGCGCGCCAGGCCGTCGTCGAGCCGGGCGGACGGGATCCGCAGGGCGAGGGTCGCGCTCGCCGTGCGCTCGCTGGGCTGCTCCACCTGCGAGCTCTGCACGAAGCCGCCGAGGGAGTCGACGGTCGCGATCACCCGATCGGCCAAGGCCGGGACCCGGTCGGGTGTCGTGGAGAGGGTGAGCGACGCGTTGGTCTTGACCGCGCGGTCCTGCGGCGCGACCGTCGCGGGCACGACGGAGCGCTTGGACTCGGGCTGCGCGGCGCTCGACGCGCCCGACGAGTCCTCCGACATCGAGTTCGGCTCGGTCGGGGCCATCGCCGCGACCTCGCCGCTCCCGCCCGACGCGGGCTCTTCTTCATCGCCGCCGCCGCCGGAAAGCCCGGCGATCACGACCACGGCCATCACGCCCGCCACGGCCAGGGACGCCACGATCGCGACCATGTGCTCGCCGATCGTGATCATGCGCCGCTTGAACCGTGACGGCGGCTGGGGGAAACGGTTGGCCACCCGGGTGTCGAGCTTGAGCGTCCAGGCGGGGTCGGGCTCAGGCTTGACGTCCCGCAGGAGGGTCTCGAGATCAGGCATCGACGGCCTCCCGGAGCTTGGTCATGGCGCGGTGCAGGAGCGTGCCGGCGTTCGTGGCGCTCACGCCGAGGACTTCGGCGATCTCGGCGTTGGAGAGGTCGGCGTGGTACTTGAGCGCGATCACCTCGCGGTCGCGCGCAGCGAGCGTCGAGAGCGCGGCGCGGACGGCGTCGCGCGCCGCCGCCAGCTCGGCCGCCTCGTCCGGGCTCGGCTCTTCCAGCGGCCCGGGGATCTCGGCCGTCGCCGCGCGCTTGCGCCGGCGCAGCTCGTCCAGGGCCGCGTTGCGGGCGATGCCGAACAGCCACGCGCGCGGTGAGCCGCGGCGGGCGTCGAAGCGTGAGCGCTTGCGGTAGGCGCGCTCGAACGCCATTGCGGTCACGTCCTCGGCGGCCGCGCTGTCACGCAGAAGCGTCGCGGCGTAGGCGAAGACATCATCCCGTGACTCGCGGTACAGCGCGTCGAAGTTCAGCGCGCGCTCCGCCGTCGTGGGCACGGTCGCGGTGGTGGCCGTCACACCCTCACTACGAACCTCTCCGGGATCCATCACAGCCGCGCTAGATTCCTTCGCCCGATGCTGCGCGTGGTGGTGGTCGCTCTCGCTGTCCTGGTGCTGTTGCCCGCTGCTGCGATCGCGCGGGAACCGGCGGAGCTGTGGGCCACGGTCAACGTCTGCGACACGGCCAAGCAGCCTGACGCGATCGGCATCCGCGCGTCGATGCCCGGCACACCGAAGGGTGCGCGGCTCTCCATGCGCTTCCGCGTCCAGTACCGGCTCGCGGACGGCACGTGGGAGGACGTCGAGGACGCCGACTCGGGCTGGCGCAACGTCGGCATCGCCAAGGGCGTGCCGCTCGAGTACGGCTGGAGCTTCACGTTCGCCAAGCGCACCACGCCGGTGACGCTGCGCGGCGTGGTGAAGTTCCGCACCCGCCGCGGCAACACGCTCCCGCGCGAGCAGGAGGCCGCGACCGAGGCCGGGCACCCCACCAAGGCCGGCTCCGACCCGGTCGGCTACTCAGCGGCTACGTGCTTGCTGTGAACAACCTCGGGTCGTTCGTGATGACGCCCGTCACGCCCAGCCGCTCCAGCTTGCTGATGCGCGGCCCGTCGTCGACGGTCCACACGTAGAGCTCGCCGCCCGCTTCCTTGATCGCCCGCACCAGGCGCGGCGTGACGAGCCGCCAGTGGGACATGATCGCGTCGCAGCGGCCGGCGCCGATGTGCGCCCGCGCCGCCCCCGGCAGCTTGGTGCGCACCCAGGCTGCGCCCGCGTAGGCGGGCAGCTTGGTGACCCACGACTGCGTGGGGTCGGACTTCAGGCGCGGCACGCTCCAGCCCAGCCGCAGACGCGGCTCCAGCGCGCGCAGGACGATCAGCGAGCGCATCCACATCGTCGAGATCAGCGTCCGCTCGACGAGGTCGTACTCGCGCAGCAGCTCGACGGCGCGCTGCTCATAGCCCGGGAGCTTGAGATCCACGTCGAGCTCGATCCCCTCGAAGGCGCTGCTCGCCAGGTGCGCGAGGCCCTCCTCGAGCGTCGGCGCGCCGTCCACGTGCGCGTAGTCGTGGGCCAGCAGCAGGCGACCCTCGTGCTCGAGCACGTCGAACTCGATCATGTCCACGCCGTGCTCGAGCGCGGCGTCGAACGAGGCGGGCGTGTTGCCCGGAACGATGAGGTCGGCGCCCTTGTGGCCGATCCGTCTCAGCGCTGACATCGTGGACACCAGTATGTAATGCGGTTGTCGTCGCCCTGCCCGCGGGAACGGATCTTTGACAACTTCCCGCAGCGCGGGCAGTCCTGGCCGACCGTGCCGTAGACGAGCTTGAAGCGGTCCTGCATCCCGTCGCGCGCCGAGCGCTGCATCCGCGGGCGCGTCAGGCGCAGGATGCGCAGCACCTCCTCGTCGGAGACGTCGCCCGTGCGCCGCCACGGGTCGATCTCGGCCGCGAAGCAGCCCTCGACCTTCCACAGGTTCCCGATCCCGGCGAGGATCCGCTGGTCGAGCAGCGCGTCGCCGATCGGCCGCGTCGGGTCGTCCTCGCGCAGGCGCCGCAGGATGCCGGCCTCGTCGAGCTCGGGCGCGAGGATGTCCGGGCCGAGCATCGCCAGTCGCCGGTCGAAGCGCGTTCGGCTGTCGGTCATCAGCTCGAGCACCGGGCCGTTGATCTGCGCGACGAGCATGTTCCCGTGGCGCAGGATCAGCCACGTGTTGCGCGGCGTGCGCCAGTCCCCGGGCCGGGTGCGCCACCTGCCCGTCATCCGCAGGTGGCTGTGGATCGTCAGCCCGTTGTCGAAGCGGATGAACAGGTTCTTGCCGTGCGCGTCGACGGAGCGCACCGCGCTGCCCGCGAGCTTCTGCGGCCAGCGGTCGCGCCCGAAGCGCGGGTGCGGCGTCTCGATCGAATCCGGCACGTGTCCCTGCAGCACGGGGCGGATCTTGTTCGCCGCGTAGTGGATCGTGTCGCCCTCAGGCACGGCGTGTCGCCCACTCGAGCAGCTCGGCGCTGGACCACACGTCGTTGCCCGCCTCGTACGCCTCGCGCGCCAGCCGTCGGTCGTCCGTCACGAGCAGGTCGGCGCGCGCGGCGGTCGCGTCCGCGATCAGCGAGTCCTGGAAATGCCGCACATCACGCATACGTGCGTACTGGCTGTCCGGCTTCACCCGCGCACGGCCCGTGCGTGTCACACCTTCGACCACGACGGAGGAGGGAACGACCGTCCGCGGCAGCCGCTGCAGCGCCTTTCGGCGCACCGCGTCGCGGATCGCCGCCACCTGGTCCTCCTGCACGTGGGTCGTGAGCAGCTCCAGCGCGCCCTCGCGGATCGCCGTCAGCACGGCGTCTCGCCCATCCGGGTCGTCGTGCAGCGCGTCGAACACCATCGTGTCGATCATCACCCTGCGGATCACGCCGCTGCGAGCGTAGACGGCCGCTCAAGTCGTGAGCGTCAGCTTGCGCGGGCCGGCACGGAAGCCGAGCTCGAGCAGCGGCTCCTCCCACGGGGAGCCGACCACGGGCTCGCCGTCGACCTTCTCCAGCGCGAGCCGCTTGATGCGGCCGCGTTTGACCGCTTCGGCGAGCGCGGCCAGCGACGGCTCCACGCGCGGGTCGTCAGCGTCCACGAGGACCTGCAGGCCCTTGCCGCCGCGCTCGACGAACAGCACGGGCTCGGCGCCGGCCAGGATGACGTAGGCGCCGGCCTGGCGGGCGGGACGACGCGGCGAGTCCGGCCACTTCAGGGCCGCGCCGTACGGCTGGGCCGGGTCGGTGGCGGCGAGCAGGATCGGCGGGGCGGCGTCGTCGTCCTTCTGCGCGCGCAGGCGCTCGACGGCGCCCGGAAGCGCGAACTGCGCGCCGCCCAGCCCTTCGACGAAGTACCCGCGGCGGGCGACGCCGATCGTCTCCAGCGCGGCGAGGGAGTCGTAGAGGCTGGAGAAGCCGCCCGGGATGCCCTCGGCCAGCACCTGCTCGCGGGTGACGATGCCGTAGCGCTCCAGCAGCAGCTCGGCCTGTGTCCGCCGGCGCGCGGACGGGTCCTCGTCGCCGGCCCGGAACAGCGGCGGCGTGAGCGACCAGCGGCCCTGGACGGCCGGCTGCGCGCCGCCCCGCCGCCGCGATCCGAACGTGCGCTTGCGCTCGGCCCGGGCGCGCTGCGACCACTGCGGGGTCGCCGCGGTGAGCTTCGGCGAGCGCAGGGGCGCGAACGCGTCGTTGGTCGCCTCGCCCGCCCACACGAGGTCCCACAGCCCGTTCTGCAGCTCCTCCGTCGTGAAGCCGGCGACGTCGGTCAGCAGGTCGGTGAAGAAGCACGGGCCGGCGGCGAGGCGCTCACGGATCGCGGTGTGGATCGGCTCGGTCGGCGCATCGGCGGCCTTCGGCGGCGGGCCGATCAGCGGCGCGTCGTCGCGGAAGTACAGCGCCACGCGGCCGGAGCGGCGGCCCAACGCGCCCGCGCCGACCCACACGACCTCACCGGACGCGCACAGCTGATCCAGCCAGTTCGGCGAGTAGGCGCCGGTGCGGCGCGGCAACACGTCCCGTTCCCACACCTCGAGCGGCAGCGGCAAGCCCTGCAGCGGGACGAGCACCTCGCGCAGCCGGTCGATCCCGGCGCCGGCCGGCGGGTGGCGGTCCACCCCCTGCCAGGAGGCCTGAAAGCGGGCGTAGGCGCGCTGGTCCGCGGGCTCGATCTCGGCGCGCAGCGCGGCCAGGGAGGCGCGACGCAGCCGCCGCAGCACCTCGGGATCGCACCACTCACGCGTGGTGCCGCCGGGCCGCAGCTCGCCGCGCACGAGGTCGCCCGCGGACTCCAGCCGCTCGAGCACGGGCGTGAAGTCCAGCCCGTAGCGCTCGCGCAGCGCGACAGTCTCGAACGGCCCGTGCGTGCGCGCGTAGCGGCGCACCAGCCGGTCCATCGCGTCCGGGACGTCGGCGATGAAGGCCTCGGGCAGGCCGGAAGGCGGGACGGCGCCGAGCGCGTCCCGGTAGAGCCCGGCGTCCTCGGCCGCCACCCAGCGCTGTTCGCCGCCGACGCGCAGCTTTGCGACCCGCCGCTCGCCCTTGAGCTGCTCCAGCCACGCCTCCGTGCCGCCGCGCGCGATCGCCTCCTCGAGCGTGACGTCGCCGACGCGGCGCAGCACGTCGTGCAGCGCGTCCACGGAGTCGGCCCGGGTGCGCTCGGACAGCCGTTGCAGGTCGGCCTCGACCGTCTCCAGGGCGCCCGGGTCGATCAGCTCGCGCAGCTCCTCCTGGCCGAGCAGCTCGCGCAGCAGCTCGCGGTCCAGCGCCAGCGCGGCGGCGCGCCGCTCGGCGTTCGGCTGGTCGCCCTCGTACATGTACGTGGCGACGTAGTCGAACAGCAGGCTGGAGGCGAACGGGGAGGCGGTCTCGGTCTCCACCGTCACCAGCGACAGCTCGCGCCGGTGCAGCTTGGTCAGCAGCTCCTGCAGGCCGGGCAGGTCGAGCACGTCGCGCAGGACCTCGCGGTAGGTCTCCAGCACGATCGGGAACTGCGCGTAACGGCGCGCGACCTCCAGCAGCGACTGGGACTTCAGGCGCTGCTGCCACAGCGGCGTGCGCCGGCCCGGGTAGGCGCGCGGGATCAGCAACGCGCGGCCGGCGTTCTCGCGGAACCGCGCGCCGAACAGGGCGCTCCCGCCCAGCTCGCCGACCACCAGGTCCTCGAGCTCGTCCGGGTCGATCAGCATCAGCTCCTCGTCCGGCGGCTCGTCGGCGTCGGGGAGGTGGACGATGATGCCGTCGTCGGACCAGATCGCGTCCGACTCGAGGCCGTAGACCTCGCGGATGCGGGCACTCAAGGCGAGGCCCCAGGCGGCGTGCACGCGGCCGCCGAACGGCGAGAGCACGCACACGCGCCAGTCGCCGATCTCGTCCCGGAAGCGCTCGACGACGATCGTGCGGTCGGACGGGATGACCCGCGTCGCCTCCTGCTGCTCGCGCAGGAACTGCACGAGGTTGACGGCCGCCTTCTCGTCCAGGTGGTGGCTCTCGGCCAGCGTGGACGGGTCCTCGTCGACGGCCCAGCGCGCGAAGGCGCCGATCGCCTCGCCCAGCTCGCGCGGGCGGCCGAGCCCGTCGCCCTTCCAGAACGGCACCGCGCCCGGGACGCCCGGGGCGGGCGTGACGATCACGCGGTCGCGCGTGATCTCCTCGATCCGCCAGGACGAGGCGCCGAGCAGGAACGTCTGGCCCGGCCGCGCCTCGTAGACCATCTCCTCGTCGAGCTCGCCGACGCGGCGGCCGTCCGGGAGGTTGACCGAGTACAGGCCGCGGTCCGGAATGGTGCCCGCGTTCGTGATCGCCAGCGCCCGCGAGCCCTTGCGCGGGCGGATCGTCCCGTTCACGCGGTCCCACACGATGCGCGGGCGCAACTCGCCGAACTCCTCGGACGGATAGCGCCCGTCCAGCATGTCCAGCACGTTCTCGAGCTGCTGGCGCGAGAGCTCCGCGTACGTGTACGTGCGGGCGAGCATCGCCGCGAGCTGGTCGACCGCGATCGGCGTGTCCTCGTCGGTCGCGGCGATCGCGACGATCTGCTGCGCGAGCACGTCCAGCGGGTTGCGCGGGACGACGGTCGTCTCGATCTTGCCCTCGCGCATGCGCTGGGCGACCACGGCGCACTCCAGCAGGTCAGCCCGGAACTTCGGGAAGATGCGGCCCTTCGACGTGTCCCCGACGTTGTGGCCGGCGCGGCCGATGCGCTGCAGGCCGGCGGTGACGGACTTGGGCGACTCCACCTGCAGGACGAGGTCCACGGCGCCCATGTCGATGCCGAGCTCGAGGGAGGAGGTCGCGACCAGGCACGGCAGCTCGCCGGCCTTCAGCTGCTCCTCGACGATCAGCCGCTCCTCGCGGGCGAGGCTGCCGTGGTGGGCTCTCGCGATGTTCTCCTCGGCGATCTCGTTCAACCGCAGTGCGAGCCGCTCGGCCGCGCGCCGGTTGTTGACGAAGATCAGCGTCGAGGTGTGTTCGCGCACGAGCTTGAGCAGCTCGGGGTAGATCGCCGGCCAGATCGACTTGCGCGTGGCCTCCTGGCCCGCGAACGGGTCCAGGTCCATGTCCATCGTCTCCGGCTCCACCATCGACTCCACCGGCACGTGGATCTTCAGGTCCAGCGGCTTGCGCACGCCGGTGTCCACGATCGTGGCCGTGCGCTTGGGGCCGACCATGAAGCGGCCGACCTCCTCCAGCGGGTTCTGCGTCGCGGACAGGCCGACGCGCTGTACGTCGCGGTCCGCCTGCTCGACCAGCCGCTCCAGCGTGATCGCCAGGTGCGCGCCGCGCTTGGTCTGCGCGACGGCGTGGATCTCGTCCAGGATCACGGTCTCCGTGCCCTCGAAGATCGCGCGGGCGCCGCTCGTGAGCATCAGGTACAGCGACTCGGGCGTGGTGATCAGCACGTCGGGCGGGTGCTTGACCATGTCCCGCCGCTCCTTCTGCGGCGTGTCGCCCGTGCGGATGGCGACGTTCAGGTCCGCCCCGATCCCGCGCAGCGGCGCGCGCAGGTTCTTCTCCACGTCGTAGCTCAGGGCCTTCAGCGGCGAGACGTAGACGAGCCGCGTCTGCTCGTGCGTCGGGTTCGCGACGAAGCGGTCCAGGCCGTACAGGAACGCCGCGAGCGTCTTGCCCGAGCCGGTCGGCGCGGAGATCAGCACGTGCTCCCCGGTCGCGATCGCGGGCCACGCCTGCGCCTGCGCCTCCGTCGGCCCCGCGAAGGCCCGGCCGAACCACTCGCGAACCTGAGGTGTGAACTGAGCGAGTGGATCCGTCATGGACCGAAGAACACTACGCGGTGCCCCTGACGTCTAGATCAAAACGGCCACGCCGACCGCGATCAGCGCGACGGGCACGGCGTAGCGGCCGAGCCGCTCGATCGCGGCCGCGACGGGCGGGCGCGTCGCGATCCAGCGGGCCAGCAGGCACCACGGCACGATCAGCGCCGCGAACACGGCGACGAACACCGCGGTGTCGGCGGCCGCGAACACCGGCGGCAGCACGCCGACGTCGTCGATGCCGCCGGCGAACGCGATCGCGGCCAGGCTGGGCGTGCCGAGCGGCGCTTGCTCCTCCTCACGCTCGAGCAGCTCCTTGACGCCGATCACGATCGGCAGCAGCCCCAGCCAGCGCAGCGCGTCCTCGGGCACGACCGCCACCACGCCCGCCGCGAGCACCGCGATCGCCGCCCACGCGAGGTACTGGCCCGCGACGAGCCGGGCGAACGAGACGCCGCTCGCGACGAGCACCGCCAGCAGCGCGAGGTCGTCGAGGTTCGTGACCACGAACAGCCCGACGGCCTGCGCGACCGTGCTCATGCCCGGGCGGGCACGAGCGTGTGCCGGCCGATCAGGGCCGCGACGGTGCCCGTGGCCGAGATCGCGGCCGCGATCAGGAACGCCGTCTGCCAGCCCGGCCCTTCCACCAGCGCGCCCGAGAGCGCCGCGCCGGCCGCGATCCCGCCCACGAAGGACGTGATCGGCCAGGTGTAGGCCTCCGTCCGCATCCCGGGCGGGGCCACACCGCCGACGAGCTCGTTGCGGGTCGCGAGCAGCGGGGCGATCGCGCAGCCGGCCGGGATCACCAGCACCGCCATCGCCCACACGTTCGGCGCGAGCGCGGGCGGCAGCAGCGTGAGCGGGATCACCGCCGTGAGGATGATGTGGGTGCGGTGCAGCGACCGGCGCGGGAGCATCCCGTAGGCGAGGCCGCCCACCAGGCTGCCGAAGGACCACACCGCGAGCAGCACACCGGCGGTCGCCGCGGCGCCCTCGGCGCGGCTGAAGGCCGGGATGCCGACCTCGAGCATCCCGAGGCCGACGCCGGTCGGGAACGACGTGATGACCAGCGTGCGCACACCGGGCGAGGCGAGGGCGCCCAGCAGGCCGCGTACCGGGCGGTCCCCGTCACTCTCGACGTGGCGCGTGGGCGGGAGCGCGGTGAAGATCGCCGTGCCGACGACGACCGCCACGGCCGAGACGATCAGCGCGCCCGCGGGCGAGAAGATCGCGGCAATCAGCGCGGTCAGCAGGGGACCCGAGATGAAGATCAGCTCGATCATGGTGCTGTCGAGCGCGTAGGCGGCCTGGTGCAGGCGCGGCTCGACGAGCTCGGTCCACATCGACCGCAGCACCGAAGAAGTCGGCGGGACCGCGAACCCGGCGACGAACCCGCACAGCAGCAGGATCGCGGTGGGGGCGCTGAGCTCGGCCAGGCCGACGATCGCCCCGAGGCTGACGGCGTGGATCACCGCGACGGGCAACAGGACCCGGCGCGCCCCCAGCTGATCGACGAAGCGGCCCTGCAGCGGCGCGCCCAGCGCGGAACCCAGCGAGAGCGTGCCCGACACCGCGCCCGCGACCGCGAACGAGCCCGTCTGCTCGCGCAGGTAGAGGACGATGGCGAGCGCGTTGATGCCGATCGGCAGGCGGCTGAACAGCGAGGACGCGACCAGCACGCCCACGTAGGGCGAGCGCAGGATCTCGAGGTAGCGCCTCATCTGCCCCAGGCGAGGTCCTTCGCCTGCTGCAGGACCTCGTCGAGCATGGCGGGCGTGAGCTTGCCCGTGAACGTGTTCTGCTGGCTGGGGTGGAAGCAGCCGAGCAGCGGCCACGGCTCGCCGTCGGCGACCACGCCGTGGCCGAACTTCGGCTTGGGCCGCGGCGTCGGCGTGCGGCTCAGCGTGGCCCGCAGGCGCAGCGCGCTCTCCCACGCGAACCCGCCGAGGCAGAGCACGACGTGCACGTCCGGCAGCAGCACGACCTCGCGCTCCAGCCACTCGCTGCAGTTCGCGCGCTCCTCCGGCGTGGGGAGGTTGGCGGGCGGTGCGCAGCGCACCGCGGCGACCATGTACGCGCCGCGCAGCTCGAGGCCGTCGTCTTTGTGGATCGACTCGGCCTGGTTGGCGAGCCCGACCCGGTGCAGGCCGGCGAACAGGAAGTCGCCCGAGCGGTCGCCGGTGAAGATCCGGCCCGTGCGATTGCCGCCGTGCGCCGCGGGCGCGAGGCCGAGGATGAGGATGCGGGCGGCGGGGTCGCCGAAGCCCGGCATCGGGCGGCCCCAGTAGGTCCAGTCCCGGTACGCGGCCCGTTTCTCGCGCGCCACCTGCTCGCGCCACTCGACGAGCCGGTCACAGCGGCGGCAGTCGACGACCGCCTCGTTGAGCGCTTCCAAGGCGGCCATGGGACGGATCGATCCTAGCTCCGGCTAGGCTCTTGGGCGTATGCGCCGCGCTGTGATCGCCCTGCCCGTCATCGCCCTGCTCGCCGGCGGGTGCGGCGCTGCCGGGGAGACCCAGGAGAGCAGGTTCACGGGTGACCAGGCGGAGGTCGCGCAGGTCGTCGACAATCTCGCCGCCGCGGGCCGCGCGCGCGACGCGCGGACGATCTGCGCCGACATCCTCGCGCCGCAGCTGCTGCGCGACATCCGCGCCGCGGACGGCGACTGCGTGTCCGAGATGGACCGCGCGATCCGCGACGCGAGCGACTTCGACCTGCAGGTGGTCAAGGTCGACGTCAACGGCACGACGGCGACCGCGACGGTCCGTCAGGGCGAGGACGCCAAGAACACCGCGACCTTCACGTTCGTGAAGGACCGCGGCGAGTGGCGCGCCACCGCCCTCGGCACCTCTTAGCGTCCGAGCTGGGAGTACCGCGCCTCGGTGGCGGCCTTCTGCGGGCCCCACCACCACTCGTTCTCGCGGTACCAGTCGATCGTCGCCTGCAGGCCGGCGCGGAAGTCGCCGTACTTGGGCTCCCACCCGAGCTGGGTGCGGATCTTCGTGGAGTCGTTGGAGTAGCGCAGGTCGTGGCCCGGGCGGTCCGGGACGTGGTCGTACGCGTCGGCGGGCTCGCCCAGCAGCTCCAGCGTGAGCTCGAGGATCGCCTTGTTGTTGCGCTCGTCGCCGGAGCCGATCAGGTACGTCTCGCCCGGCGCGCCCTTGGACAGGATCAGGTGGACGGCCTCGTTGTGGTCGTCGACGTGCGTCCATTCGCGCACGTTCTCGCCCTGGCCGTAGAGCTTCGGGCGCGCGCCGGTGAAGACGTTGGTGATCTGGCGCGGGATGAACTTCTCGACGTGCTGGTACGGGCCGTAGTTGTTCGCGCAGTTGGAGATCGTCGCGTGGATGCCGAACGAGCGCGCCCAGGCGCGGACCAGCAGGTCGCTGCCGGCCTTGGTCGCCGAGTACGGGCTCGATGGGTCGTACGGCGTCTGCTCGGTGAACTGGTCGTCGCCTTCGAGGTCCAGGTCGCCGAACACCTCGTCCGTCGAGATGTGATGCAGGCGGGCGCCGTGGTTGCGGATCGCCTCGAGGATCGTGTACGTGCCGATCAGGTTCGTCTGCACGAACGGCGCCGGGTCGTGCAGCGAGTTGTCCACGTGCGACTCCGCCGCGAAGTGCACGACGGTGTCGCACTCGGCGACCAGGCGGTCCACGAGCGCCGCGTCGCAGATGTCGCCCTGGACGAACTCGATCTCGTTCTCGACCGGCTTGAGCGACTCGCGGTTGCCCGCGTAGGTGAGGGCGTCCAGCACGACCACCTCGTACTCCGGGTGGTTGCGCATCGTGTAGTGGACGAAGTTCGCGCCGATGAAGCCGGCGGCGCCGGTCGCAAGCAACTTCACGACGCGAGTACCTCCCTGAGGGTCAAATGGGCGTTGAGGCCCTCCTGCCACGACGGCAAGGCGGGCGCGTCCGAGCGGGTGGAGCCGAGGACAGAGTAGGCGGGGCGCGGTGCGGGGGCACCGAACGCGGCCGTGGTGGTGGGGTGGACCGTGACGTTCATGCCCGCGGCCGCGAACGTCGCCACGGCGAGGTCGCGCCACGTGCACCGGCCGCCGCCGGCGACGTGCAGGATGCCGTTCGGGCGCGTCTCGGCGACCTCGATCAGCGCCTGCGCCAGGTGGCCGGTGAAGGTCGGGCAGCCGAGCTGGTCGTCGACCACCGACAGCTCCTCGCGCTGGGCGCCGAGCCGGAGCATGGTGTCGACGAAGTTCTTGCCGTGCGGCCCGAAGACCCACGCCGTGCGGACGATGCTGTGGGAAGCCGGCGCGGCCTGCGCCACCTTGACCTCGCCCTCGAGCTTGGAGCGGCCGTAGGCGCCGATCGGCCCGACGGGCGCGTCCTCCGGATAGGGCTCGGTCGCGTCGCCTGCGAAGACGTAGTCGGTCGAGACGTGCACGATGTGCGCCTGGACCTCCGCGGCGGCCGCGGCGAGGTGCCCGGCGCCGTCGCCGTTGATGCGCGTGGCGGTTTCCTCGTCGCTCTCGGCGCCGTCGACGTTCGTGTAGGCGGCGCAGTTGATCACCGCGTCCGGCCGCGTGTCGTGGAAGGCCGCGCGGACCGCTTCGGCGTCGGTGATGTCGAGGTCGGCCCTGGCGAGCGCGACGACCTCGTGCCGCACGGCCGCGGCCGCGACGACGTCCGTGCCGAGCATGCCGGCGGCCCCGGTGACGAGTAGGCGCATGGGCGCTAGGTGTAGCGGACTCCGTCCGCGGCCCGCAGCGCGAGCGCGAGTTCGAAGCGCGCCTCCGGGTCCTCCAAACGCGCGCCGAACAGCTCCCGCAGCTGCTTGAGCCGGTACCGCACGGTCTGTGGGTGCACGTCCAGCTCGGCGGCGACGGCCTGCACCTGCCCGGGTCGGTCCAGCCACGCCCTGAGCGTCTCCACCAGCCGTTCCCGCGGCCCGTCCCCGAGCGCGTCGAGCGGCGCGAGCCGCGACCGCGCGAGGTCCGCGGCGAGCGCCGGCTCGGCCGCCAGCAGCAGCGCGGGGAGGTGCTCGACGGCGACGATGAGCGAAGACGAAGACCCCGCGTCCGCGGAGGTCACGCCCTGACCGGCGGGTGCGGCGCCGCCGCGCCCGGCCGCCCCGCGCGCCGGACCCGCCGCGTCCGGTGCGGCGCCGCCGCGCCCGGCCGCCCTTCGCGCCGGACCCGCTCCGCCGCCGCGTCCGCCCGCCGCGCCGCCTTCTCCGCCCGCCCCGGCGGGCAGAGCCCCGATCCGGCCCTGCGCGGCCAGCCGGTACGCCGCCGCGGCGCGGCGCAGCGACGTCGCCGCCTCCGGCCACGCGACCGCCGGGCCGAGCGCGGCCAGCGCCCCGTCCAGCGCGGTCTCCAGCGTCCTTCTCCGCCCCGGACCTTCCGGGTCGGGGAGCATGACCACGGCGAGTCCGCCGACCGCCGCGCCCACCGCGCCCGGGCCCAGCCGCCGCGCCAATCTCGCCGCCATGCTGTCGAGCTCGTCGGTCGCCTCGGGCTGCTCGGCCTCGCCGACCACCACCGCGGCCACGCGGCGGGGGAGCGCCCAGCCCGCGGATTGCGCGGCCGTGCGGACGGTCTCCTCGGCCGCGGGCGGCTCCTGGGCGAGCAGCCGCACCAGCGCCCTGCGCCTTCGCTGCGACTCGCCGGCCGCCTCCGACTGCGCCTCCGCGAAGCCCGCGGCGCTCTCGGCGGAGATCTCGTCGATGTAGGCGAACATCGCCTCGCCGAGGTCGTACAGCGCGTCGGGCGCGAAGCCCGCGCGCGTGCCGGCCTCGACGAAGCGCCGCCACGCCCGCTTCGCGCCCACGCGGTAGGCGGCGAGCAGCGCGTCGAGCGTCCGGCCCGCCCGGTACTCGCCCGCGCCGAGCCGGACGTACGTGTCACGCGCGCTTGACTCGGAAATGGGCGCCGCGCCGCCCAGCACGTCGACGAACCGGTTGAGCGCGACCTCGACCCCGAAGCGCACGACCTCGCCGAAGCGGCCCTCCATCGCGCGGGCGTAATCCGGCACCTCACGGGCGATCGCGGCGATGATGTCGTCCGCGAGATCGGGCAGCGTCGCACGCAGCGCGTCCGCCGACGGCGGGGTGAGCGTCGCCATTTGTCACGAGGCTACAGAAAAGGGCGACGGTAAGTGTGGCGACCGGTCATGAAGCGAGGGCCCTCCGGCGGGTAGACCTTGCCACTGTGACGTGGACCCATCGAGTACTGAACCTGGCGGGCGTCGTCCTGCCGTTTGTCGGCGTGATCGTCGCGATCGTCCTGCTGTGGGACAAGCTGGTCGACTGGACGTCGCTGGCGGTCATGGCGTTCATGTACGTCGTGACGATCATGGGCGTCACGCTCGGGTTCCACCGGCTGTTCACGCACCGTTCGTTCGCGACCTACAAACCGGTCGAATATTTCCTGGCCGCGCTCGGGTCGGTGGCGGTCGAAGGCCCGGTCATGAACTGGGTGGCCGACCACCGCAAGCACCACGCGCACACCGACCAGGAGGGCGACCCGCACTCGCCCCACGGCCACGGCGACGGCCTCAAGGGCGCGGTCTCCGGCCTCTGGTACGCGCACATGGGCTGGCTGTTCGACCACTCCGGGACGAGCGAGCACAGCAAGTACGCGCGCGACCTCTACGAGGACCGCGGCATGCAACTCATCCACAAGACGTTCGGCTTCTGGGTGCTGGTCGGGATCGCGGTTCCGGGGCTGCTCGGCCTCGCGCTCACCGGCAGCTGGCGCGGCGCGTTCGAAGCCGCGCTGTGGGGTGGCCCCGTGCGGATCTTCCTCGTCCACCACGTGACGTGGTCGATCAACTCGGTCTGCCACTTCTTCGGCCGCCGGCGCTTCGACGTCGACGATCACTCGACCAACGTCGCCTGGCTCTCGCTGCTCTCGATGGGCGAGTCCTGGCACCACAACCACCACACGTTCCCGCGCTCGGCCTTCCACGGCCTGAAGTGGTGGGAGCGCAACCTGGACCCGACGGGCTGGGTGATCCGCGCGATGCGGCGCATGAAGCTGGCCTGGAACGTGGTCGAGATCACGCCCGAGCGCCAGCGGCAGAAGCTCGCGGCCTGAGCGGGGGGAGTCTCGAGGGGGCGGCAGCGCCCTCGGTCAATCTTCGAGCACGTCGTCCAGCAGCACGCGGAGCTCGTTCGCCGCGTCCTGGATGCGCTGCGCGAACTCGCGCCGGTCGGCTTCAGAGATGTTGCGCTCGCCGGCGAGCACCTCCGCGAAACCGGCGACGATCGTCAGCGGCGTGCGCAGGTCGTGGCGGAGGCGGCGGCGCGCCTCGGCGTCCAGCACCAGGTCCTCGTCGCTCAAATGAAGCCCTCACGGAGCGCGATCGCGATGGCGTGGACGCGCGTGTTGGCTTCCAGCTTGTTCATGGCGTTGCGGATGTGGGTCTTGATCGTCTCAGGTGAGAGGAACAGCCGCTCCGCCACTTGCTCACCGGTCAGGCCTTGTGCGAGCAGGTCCATGATCTCGCGCTCGCGCTTGGACAGGCTCTTCTGCTTCTGCGTCGCGCGCTGGGACAGCAGGGCGGGATGCAGGCGCGGGTCCACGTACGTGCCGCCGTCGGCGACCGTGCGCAGCGCGGTCGTGAGCTCCTCCTGCGTGCCGTCCTTGAGCGCGTAGCCGCGCGCGCCGGAGTCCAGGCCGCTGATCAGCAGTTCGATCTCGCTCGAGCCCGTGTAGAGCACGACGCGCCGCTCAGGGTCGGCATCGATCAGCTGCGCGGTGAGGTCGATGCCGGACTCCTCGCCGAGCCGGATGTCCACCAGCGCCACGTCCGGGTTGTGGCGCTCGATCAGCTCGCGGCCCTCGGCGGCGGTGCCCGACGAGGCCACCACGTCGATGCCCGCGCGATCGAGCAGCAACTCGAGGCCCTCACGGAGGGCCTGGTGATCCTCGATCAGCACAAGGCGAAGCGGCATGCGGAAATGCGCAAAGAGCGCGGGAAGCCAGCATACGTCTTCGCGCCTCACTCTAAGGTGTGGCGCAGTTTGGCGAAGGACACGGAAAAGCTCATCCGCCAGCTGTCGCTGATCTCGTATTTGATGGCGGAGCGGCGACCGGTCACGGCTACGGAGATCCGGCGCGACGTGGAGGGCTACTCGGACATGACCGAGGACGCCTTCGCGCGACGTTTCTATGCGGACCGCGCCGAGCTCGACGCGCTCGGGATCCACCTCAGTGTGGACAAGCCCGCGGACGGCTTCTCCGAGCAGGAGAACTACTCGCTCGCGCCCGAGGCCTTCCACCTGCCGCCGATCGCGTTCACGGACGCCGAGCGCGCCGCGCTGCAGACGGCGCTCACGCTGCTCGACGGCGAGTTCGCCTACGCCGAGCCGTTGCGGCTCGCGCTGCAGCAGATCACGTGGGGCCGCCCGTCCCCGCTGGGCAGCGACTCGCGCCAGACGATCGGGCTCGGCATCACGGCGTCGGCCGGCGGCGGTGAGGTCAGCGCCCGGCTGGCGAAGATCGATACCGCGATCTACCGTCGCAAGCGGATCGAGTTCGAGTACCACACGATGGAGCGGGACACGACCGAGTCGCGCAAGGTCGACCCGTACCACCTGCTGTTCGAGGGCGGCCAGTTCTACCTGGTCGGCTACTCGCACGAGCGCAAGGACGTGCGCGTGTTCCGGCTCTCGCGCATCCGCGGGAAGGTGGCGTACGCGACCAAGGCCGAGCACGACTTCCAGCGCCCGGAGGACTTCGACCCGCGCGGGTACGCGAACCGGATCCCGTGGCAGCTCGGCGAGCCGGTCGGCGTCGCCGAGGTCGAGATCCCGGAGGACCTGGTCTGGTACGTGCAGCGCCAGTTCGGCGAGTACGGCGAGTTCGAGGGCAACGTCTTCAAGACGCCCTACCGAAGCGACCGGCTGCTGATCTCGTGGGCGCTCGAGTACGGCCTGCGCATCCTCGGCCCGCCCGCGTTGGTGGACGAGACGCGCACGCGCGTGGACCGCATCATCGAGGCGCACCGCGGCGAGCCCGAACCCGTCGTGGCGGCTCCCGCCGCGCCCGCGCCGCCGCCGGCCGAGAGCAACGGCCGCGGGCGCAGCGAGGCGGCGATCCGCCCGGAGCGCTTTGCCCGGCTCGTCACGCTGGCCACGGTGCTGATCGCGGCGGGCCGCAAGCGCGACACGCTGCTGGTGAGCGACGTGTGCGACCAGATCCAGGTCTCCCCGCAGGAGCTGCGCGAGGACATCGCGGTGCTCAACGTCGTGAACTTCGGTGGCGGCGCGTACGTGATCTACGCCGAGGTGACGCCCACCGGCGAGATCGAGGTGGACGTCGAGCCCTACTCGGACACGTTCGACCGCCCCGCGCGGCTGCTCCCGATCGAGGGCAACGCGCTGGTCGCCGCCATCGACCATCTGAAGGTCGTGCACGCGGACCTGCAGAGCGCGCGTCAGAAGGTCGTCGACGCGCTCGGCTTCGACCCCGTGGAGGAAGGGCTGCACATCGTCTCGCCGCGCGTGGACGAGGGGATCATGCACACCGTCGAGCGCGCGATGCACGACAACCGGCTGCTCCAGCTCGAGTACTGGACCCCGTCGTCGGATCGCTACAGCGAGCGCTCGGTCGAGCCCTACGCGCTCATCAACTCGCGCGAGGGCTGGTACGTGGCCGCCTGGGACCTCAAGAACGAGTCGCTGCGCCACTTCCGGCTGGACCGCATCAAGTCCGCGCAGGTCGAGGAGCGGACCTTCGAGCCGCGTGAGGGCCTGAACCCCGCCGCGGACATCGGCGGCTGGCCGCGCACGGGCCGGATCGGCGGCTCGCGCTCTGCCCGTGTGAAGATCAACGCCGAGCAGGCCCGCTGGGCGCGCGAGCGCCGCGACGTCCTGACCGAGCTCGAGGGCGGCGAGATCGTCGTCGAGATCACGTTCAAGGGCCTGGACTTCCTCGTCCGCGAGGTCTTGAAGGAAGCGGGCGACGCCGTCGTGCTCGAGCCCGCCGACGCCCGCGAGGCGGTCCTGGTGGCCGCCGAAGGCCTGATCGCCCGCGCGACGTGAGCTCCCGCCGCGCCGAGATCGCGATGTCCTCGGACGAGGTGCTCGCGTTCTTGGCGTCCGAACGGGTGCTGACGGTGGCGACGCTGGGGCAGGACGGGTGGCCGCACCTGATGCCGCTGTGGTATGTGGTCCGAGACGGCGAGTGCTGGGGCTGGACCTACGGCAAGTCGCAGAAGGTGCGCAACCTCGAGCGGGACGAGCGGTGCACGCTGCAGGTCGAGGCCGGGTCCGAGTACCACGAGCTGCGGGGCGTGATGATCAAGGCGCGCGCGGAGATCGTGCGTGACGCCTCGGTGATCGCCGAGGTCGGGAACGGGTTGTCCGCGCGGTACGGGGACGGGTCGCCGGTGTCGGATCGCGTGGCCGCCAAGCGGGTGGCCCTGCGGTTCCGCGTCGAGTCAGTGGCCTCGTTCGACCACCGCAAGCTCGCCGGCTAGCCACGCGAGCGTTCACTCACCCGCGCTCTCGCCGGGTTTCTGAACGCTCGCGCGTCAGCGGCCCCGGATGGTGTCGAGCGCGTTGTCGAGGTGCAGCCGCAACGTCTGCAGCGCGAGCGCGCTGTTGCCCGCGGCGATCGCGTCCGCCAATTCGCCGTGCTCGCGCATCGTGCGCTCGCGGATCTCCGCTCGGCGAGCCGTCGCGTGCGCCATCCGGCGCTGGCGGTCGCGCAGCGAGTCGTAGAGGCCCAACAGGATCTCGTTGCCGGTCCCCGCGACCAGCGTGCGGTGGAACGCGCGGTCGGCCTCGACGAAGTCCGCGCCCTCGAGCCCCTCCTGCGTCGCGACCGACTCGGCCAGCCGCGCCGGCACGTCGCCCGGGCGCTCGATCACGCGCTCGATCGCGTAGCGCTCGATCACCCAGCGCGTCTCCATCACGGCCTCGGTCTCTGATGCCGAGACCGGCACCACCAGCGCGCCGCGCTTCGGGTAGAGCCGGAGCAGGCCCTCGGCCTCGAGCTGGCCGAAGGCGGCGCGCACCGGCGTACGGCTCATGCCCAGCGCTTCCGCGATCTCGCCCTCGCTGATCAGGTCTCCGCCGGGCAGCGAGCCGTCGAGGATGCGGGCCTTGACGTCCTGGTAGGCGCGCTCGGAGGCGGACACATGTGAAGCCTATGTGTCCGACTCGCACACATCATGCATACATGTTGGATACCATGCGCGCGCATGACGACGGCGTGGCGGATGTGGGCCTTGGCCGCGGCGTTCTATCTCGTTGCGATCTTCCATCGGATGAGCCTGGGCGTCGCGTCGCTGGACGCGGCGGAGCGGTTCGGCGTGGCCGCGGGGACGATCGCGCTGCTGTCGACCGTGCAGCTCGGCTTCTACCTCGCGATGCAGATCCCGGCGGGCCTGCTCGCCGACCGCATCGGCCCGCGCCGGAGCCTCACGCTGGGCCTGGTGGCGATGGGCGTCGGGGAACTGCTGTTCGCGGTCAGCCCGTCGATCGGGCCCGCGATCGCGGGCCGAGCGCTGGTCGGCATCGGGGACGCCTGCATGTTCCTCAACGTCCTGCGGGTCGCGGCGCACTGGCTGCCGCCGCGCCGCTACGCGCTCGCCGCGGCGCTGACGGCCGCGTGCGGCGCGTTCGGCCAGCTGCTCTCCACCGCGCCGCTCTCCGCCGCGCTCTCGGGACTTGGCTGGACGCCGACGTTCGCCGCCAGCGGCGTCCTCACCGCCGCGCTCGCCTACCTCGCCGTCAGCCGCATCCAGGACCGCCCGCGGGACCCGGAGCCCGCGCCGGTCCCGACGACGCTCGCCGAGCGCATCCGGACGGTCGCGCCGGAGCACCCGCCGATCGTGCCCGCGCTGCGCAAGGCGTGGCGGTCACCGGCCACCCGGCACGGGTTGTGGGTGCACTTCGCGCTCAACGCCCCGTTCGTCACGCTCACGGGCCTGTGGGCGTACCCGTACCTCGTCGAGGGGCAGGGCGTCGCGCCCGGCACGGCCGCGGCGATGCTGGCGGCCGCGGTGATCACCTTCGGCGTCTCCGCGCCGGTGCTCGGCGCGGTCGCGGGCCGCATCCCGCACGCCGTCCCGACGCTCGCCGCGGCCATCGCCGTCACGACGGCGGCCGGCCTGGCGACGATGCTCGGCTGGCCCGGCGGCCATCCGCCGCTGGCGCTGATCGCCGCGGTGCTCGCCCTGTCGGGCTTCGCGGGCGCCGGCTCGATGCTCGCCTTCACGCTCGCGCGGGAGGGCGGAGGCAGCGCGTCCGGCATGGTGAACATCGGTGGCTTCGGGGCCGCGATCGTCGGCCAGGCGGCGATCGGGCTCCTGGTCTCGGTCCATCTGGACTACCGGCTCGCGCTCACGCCGCTGCTCGCCCTGGTGGTCTGGGGCGCCGTCCAGACGGTCCGCCACGCTAGCCTGCCGCTGCCATGGAGCAGCTCAAAGGCCTGATCCTCTCGGGCGGCAAAGGCACGCGCCTGCGCCCGATCACCTACACGTCGGCGAAGCAGCTCGTTCCCGTCGCGAACAAGCCGGTCCTGTTCTACGGGATCGAGGCGATGGCGGCCGCGGGCATTCGCGAGGTCGGGATCATCATCGCGCCGGAGACCGGCGATGAGATCCGCGCGACCGCCGGCGACGGCTCGCAGTTCGGCGTCGAGATCACGTACATCCCGCAGTCCGAGCCGCTGGGGCTCGCGCACGCGGTGCTGACCGCGGAGCCGTTCCTCGGCACCGACCCGTTCGTCATGTACCTCGGCGACAACCTGCTGCAGGGCGGGATCGAGGAGCTCGTCGCGAACTTCCGCACGAACCAGCCCGAGGCGCTGATCCTGCTCACGAAGGTGCCGGACCCGCAGAACTACGGCGTCGCGGAGCTCGACGCGACCGGCGGCGTCACACGCCTGGTCGAGAAGCCGGCCGAGCCCGCGACCGATCTCGCGCTCGTCGGCGTGTACATGTTCACGCCGCGCATCCACGAGGCCGCGAAGTCGATCCAGCCGTCCGGCCGCGGCGAGCTCGAGATCACCGACGCGATCCAGTGGCTCGTCGACGCCGGCGCGCCGGTCGAGTCGCACGTCGTCCGTGGCTGGTGGAAGGACACCGGCCGCCTCGCGGACATGCTCGAGGCCAACCGCTTGATCCTCGAGACCGTCATCCAGAAGGTCGACGGCGAGCTGATCGACTCCCAGATCGAGGGCCGCGTGGTCGTCGAGGCGGGCGCCGTGCTCGAGCGCAGCACGGTCCGCGGCCCCGCGATCATCGGCGCCGGCGCCCGGCTGGTGGACGCCTACGTCGGCCCGTACACCGCGGTCGGTCGCCACTGCACGATCGACTCGTCCGAGGTCGAGCACTCGATCCTGCTCGAGAACTCCTCGGTCTCCGGCCTCCAGGGCCGCATGGAGTCCAGCCTGCTCGGTCGCGACGTGACGATCAGCCGCGGCCAGTCCCAGCCGCGCGCCTACCGCTTCATGGTCGGCGACTCGAGCGAGATCGGAATTCTATAGAGGGCTCACCAAACCCTCAGGCAGCGCGCGAGGCGAACCAGGCGCCGCCGCCGAGCGCGCGGTCGTAGCCCGACCACGCGGAGCCCTCGGGGAGCTCCTTCTCGAGCCGGTCGAACGAGCCGAGCCGGCCGCCGAGGTTGTCGAGCATGTGCACGAGCGTCGCCTCGCGCGTGCACGGGACGACCGGCGAGCCGTGCTCGAGCTGGCCGTGGTGGCTGAGGATGATGTGGAGCACGGCGACGGCGAGCTCAGACGGGAAGTCCGGCAGGTCCTCGATGATCCGGCGCACGCGGTAGTAGCCGAGCGGGATCTCGCCCTGGAGCTTGCCCAGGTCGGTCATGTCGATGGCCAGCGGGTCGCTCGTGTAGGCGTCGAGCTTGCCGATGTCGTGCAGCAGCGCGCCGGTGACGGCGACGTCGCGGTCCACGCCGCCGAAGGTCGCGCTGATCGCGGACACGCCCTGCGCGACCGTCAACGAGTGCTCGAGCAGCCCGTGCCGGTAGGCCTGGTGAAAGCGCTTGGCGGCCGGGGCCTCGCGGAAGCGCTCCCAGGTCTCCGTGCCCGGCCCGAACACGGCTTCCAGCAGCGCGCGCAGGTGGACGCACTGGATCGTGCCGATCAGCGTGCGCAGGTCGGCCTCCATCCGGTCCACGGGGATGCGCGGACCGTCCAGCAGGTCGTCCAGGTCGTACTCGCCGGCCTCCGCGTCCCGCACCGAGCGCACGTGCAGGCGCCCGCGCGGCTCCACAGTGCCCTCCACGCGCACGCAGGAACCGGCCGCGATCGGGCAGGGCGCCGCCTCCAGCGTTCCCGTCCGGTCGCCCAAGACCACGCGTCGCGCGTCGCTCGCCCGAACCATCAGGACCTGGTCGATCTCCTGGCCGGGTGTGAGGTCGCGGACACGCACTGTGCGGTGAACCCTAGGTCCACGGTCGGACGAAATACCATCGCGCCCCATGCCCGCACGCACCGCGCTTGTCACCGGAGGCGCCGGCGGCCTCGGCCGCTCGGTGGTCGCCGCGCTCGTCGAGGACGGCTGGGACGTGGTCGTCCCGGTCACGACCGAGACGGATCTCGGTGAGCACGTCACCACGGTCGTCGCCGACCTCACCGACCCCGACGACGTCGCCCGCACGCTCCGCACCGCGCAGGATCCGCTGAAGGCGGTGGTGAACCTGGTCGGCGGGTTCGCGGCCGGGCAGCCGGTGGAGACGACGCCGCTGCAGGACTTCGAGCGCATGTTCACGCTCAACCTGCGCCCGACCTACCTGGTCACCCAGGCCGCGCTCCCGCGCCTGAAGGCCAGCGGCGGCGCGATCGTGTGCACGAGCTCCGCGACCGCGCTGAACCCGTTCAAGGGCTCCGCGGGCTACTCCGCGAGCAAGGCGGCCGTGATCGCGTTCACGCAGGCCGTCGCCAAGGAGGCGGAGAACGTCCGCGCCAACGTCATCCTCCCGACGATGATCGACACACCGGCCAACCGCGAGTCGATGCCGGCCGAGCAGCACCACAAGCTCATCCCGCCGGAGCGCATCGCGAGGACCGTCGCGTTCCTGTGCGACGACGCCTCGGCCGCGATCAACGGGGCGGCAGTTCCGGTCTGACGGACTGCCCATAGAAGTCGACGGCGCGCTTGCCCAGGCGGTTCGTGTCGCGCCGGTTGGACACGGCGCTGAAGGCGATCGCGAAGCCGGGGATGAGCTTGCCCGCGACCTTCTTGGCCCCGCTCTTGCCGACCATCTTCAGCAGCTTGGACGCGAGCGCCTCGTCGCGCTGGAGCTTGGAGCCGACCCAGTGCTCGGCGACGCTCACCTCTGCCGCGCCGTCCAGCGCCCGCCGCGCACCCGCAGGATCGCTGTAGAGCCCGGTGAGCGCCAGCAGCTCGGCCGGACGCATCGGGTCGCGCGGGTCCCACCCGTACGCGCCCGCGATGAAGAAGACCATGCGCGACTGCAGCCAGGCGAGCGCGACCAGGTCCGGGACGATCGTGACGATTCCGCCGATTCCGGCCGCGGCACCCTCCGCCGAAGCCAGATTGGCATGGCGTTTGCGCGCCATCTCTCCCATCGCGATCGGGTGCAGGCCCATGACGTTGCGCTGGCGATGCGCCCAGGTGGCGGCGGGCGGGCCGAACGCGTCGGCGGCCGCCAGCGCCACGTGTTCCGGGGCACGGACCGGGTCGGCCCGCAGTCGCTCCAGCAGCGAGGCGGGCGGGGCGGCAGGCTCGTCCGCTTCGCTCATTTCGTCCAACATAGATCACATGCTTTGACGGCGTGTCATCGAGTGCCGATGAGCGGGTATGCCTCTGGACATGTCCTCCGTCATCGAACACCGCGTTGAGTTGGCCGGTCATGTCACGCGCGCGCTCGAGGTGGCGGGGGAAGGCCCCGGCATCGTCCTGCTGCACGGCTGGAACCACTCCGCCGACACCTGGCGCCCGCTGCTGAGCGCGCTCGCCGCGCGCGGGCGGCGCGCGATCGCCGTCGACCTCCCCGGCTTCGGCGAGGCGACGCCGCTCGAGCCCGGCGCCGTGCTCCCGCAGCTGGACGCGTTCGCCGCCGAGCTCGTCACGGCCTGGGCCGGAAGCGAGCCCGTCGTGATCGCGGGCGCATCGCTCGGTGGCTGCCTGGCGCTGCGCCTGGCCGAGCACCCGGGCGAGCTCAAGCTGGCGGGCGTCGTCCCGGTCTCCCCGGACGGGCTCGAGGTGCCGTCCTGGTTTGACCCGATCGAGGAGGACCCGATCGTCCGCCGGCTGCTCTCGCTGCCGGTGCCCGTGCCGGGCGAGATCGTGCGCCGGGCCCACAAGGGCGCGCACCGGCCGCTGGCCTTCAGCGACGCGCAGCGCGCCGTCGTGGACGCCTTCGGGCGCAGCGGCGACACGCGGGCGGACGTCGCCGCACTGCTGGAGTCCGGGCGCGAGCTCGCGCCTGAGCTGCTCAACGCGCCGTTCGACCTGGTCGGCATCCGCTGCCCGGTGCTGCTCGTGTGGGGCGCCTACGACCGCATGCTGCCGCACAGCGACGCCCGCATGGCGCTGGACTCGCTGCCCACCACGCAGGTGGAGCTGATCGAGGGTTGCGGCCACCAGCCGCAGCTCGAGGCCACCGGCCGTCTGGTCGAGCTCCTGCTGCCGTTCGGCAGATAAGTTGCAGCGTTTCGGGGACGGCTAGGCTTTCCCGCCATGCGCCGTGCTCTGCTGCTGACCTTCGCCTCGTTCCTTCTGCTCGCTCCGACGGCGTCGGCGCAAGAGCCGCGCATCCCGGCCGGCGTCACCGCCGCCGGCATCGACGTGTCGAACCTGACGCTGCCCGAGGCCGCCAACCGGATCGCGTTCACGTTCACGACCACGATCAACAGCCCGCTGTCCACGCGCGTCGCCGGGCGGCGCTTCCTGCTGCGCACGAAGGACGTGGACTTCAAGTTCGACGCGGCAAAGACGGCGCGGCGCGCGCTCAATGCCGGCCGCACCGCCGCCGGCGCCCCGGTCAACGTGCCGCTGTACGTGAAGTTCAAGGTGGCCAAGGTCCGGACCTACGTCGACAAGGTCGAGAAGGGCATCGCGACCGCCCCGCGGGACGCGCGCGTGGACATCAAGCTCACGAAGATCGACCGGATCGAGCACCGCGACGGGCGCACGGTCGACAAGAAGGCGCTCGAGGCGGCGGTCATCGCGACGCTGAGCGACCCGGCCGCCAACCGCAAGCTGCGCCCGGAGCCCGTGGCCGTCAAGCCGAAGATCACGACCGGCAGCCTGGCCAAGGCCTACGGGACGATCCTCACGATCGACCGCGGGAACTTCAAGCTGCGCCTGTTCAAGAACCTGAAGCTCTCCAAGACCTACGGGGTGGCTGTCGGCGCGCCAGGTTATTCGACGCCGACGGGCCGCTACACGATCGCCAACAAGGCCGTCAACCCGGCCTGGACGGCGCCTGACTCGCCGTGGGCCGGCGCGTACCGCAACGAGGTCGTGCCGGGCGGCTCGGCCGAGAATCCCCTGAAGGCGCGCTGGATGGGCATCGTCGGCGGCGTGGGCATCCACGGCACGGGTGCCCCGGGCTCGATCGGCTCGCGCGCCTCGCACGGCTGCATTCGCATGACCGTCCCGGACGTGATCGACCTCTATGACCGGGTGCCGGTGGGCTCCCCGGTGTTGATCGGAAACTGACACACACGCTCCGCGGGGCCGGGTAGGGTCGCGCCAGCATGCAGCAGACGCAGACGGAGGTGGACCGCCTCGCCGACATGGCGAAGGCGGAAGGACGGCTGGGACTGGACACGGAGTTCATGCCCGAGGGCCGCTATCGGCCGCTGCTCTGCCTCGTGCAGATCGTGGTGGGTGAGCACGTCGAAGTGCTCGACCCGCTGACCTCGACCTTCAACCCGGCGCCCTTGGCCGCGGTGCTCGCCGACCCGGCGATCGAGATCGTGCTCCATGCCGGGCGCCAGGATGTTGCGATCCTGCGACGCGAGTGGAAGACGACGTTCACCAACGTCTTCGACACCCAGGTCGCCGCGGGCTTCGCCGGGTTCTCCGCCCAGGCCGGCTACAACGGCCTGCTCCACGACGTCCTGCGCATCCGCCTGCCCAAGACGGCGAGCTTCACGCGCTGGGACGCGCGGCCGCTGACCGACGAGCAGATCGCGTACGCGCGCGGGGACGTCGAGCATCTGATGCCGCTGGCCGACAACATCCAGGCCCGGTTGACCGAGCGCGGCCGGCTGGATTGGGCTCGCGAGGAGTGCGTCGCCATCGCGGAGGCCACCGACGAGCGCGACCCGCTGGAGGTCTGGCGCCGGCTCCCGCGCGTGAGCGGGCTGGACCCGCGCGAGCGCGCGGTCGCGCAGGCGATCGCGGGCTGGCGTGAGCGGACGGCCGCGGCCGAGGACCGCCCGGTCGGCGCCGTCGTACGCGACCCGACCGTGGTCGAGCTGGCCAAGCGCCAACCGTCCGGCCGCCGCGACCTGGCCCAGATCCGCGGCATCACACCCGACGTCGTGCGCCGGCGCGGGGACGACCTGATCGCGGCCATCGCGGCCGGCAAGGAGGCCGAGCCGATCCAGCTCGAGGAGGGCGACCGCTCGCCCACCGAGGCCGTCGACGGGCCGACGATCGCGCTCGCCGAGTCGCTGGTGCGCTCACGCGCGCAGGAGGCCGGGCTGGCCTACGAGCTGATCGCGGCGCGCGCGGACCTCTCGCCGATCGTCGTCGCCGCCCGCCGCAACCAGCCCGAGCCGGACGTCCGCACGCTGCGCGGCTGGCGGCGGGAGCTCGTGGGCGAGGAGCTGCTGGCGCTGCTCGCGGGCCGGTACACGCTCGGCGTCGGCCACGGCGGCCGAGTCGAGATCAAGCCCGTGGGCTGAGCCCGGCCATCACCGTTCCGAGCAGCTCGACGGGGTCGCCGAGCCCTTCTTCGTGCCCCCCGCAGATGATCAGGCGGTAGATGAACGGGCCGACCATCAGGTCGACCGCGACCTCGGTGTCCACGTCGGCGCGAATCTCCCCGCGCGCCTTCGCCCGCTCGACGATCCCCCGCACCACACGCCGGCGCGGCTCGACCAGGTGCTCGTGGAACAGCGCGTGCATCTCCGGCTCGCCGACCACTTCCGAGAGCAGCCGCGGCATCAGCGAGAGCGCGCCCGTACGCGCCGCTCCCGCGAGCACGTTCTGCGCCGTGGCGGCGAAGTCGCCCTGCAGCGAGCCCGTGTCGTCGGGCAGCGGGATGTCCGAGTTCAGGTGCGCGATCGCCGCGCGCACGAGCTCCTCCTTGGAGCCGTAGCGGCGGTAGATCGTCGCCTTGCCGACGCCGGAGCGCTCCCGCACGCGCTCCATCGTCAGCGCGCGATAGCCGTCCTCGGCCAGCAGCTCGAGCGCGGCCTGCAGGATGGCCTCGTCCGCCTCGGCGGAGCGAGGCCTTCCCGGAGGGCGCGTCTCGACGTCGCTCAAGCCGGCACGACCTCGCCGACCCGGCCGCGGCGCTCACGCGGCAGGAACACGGCCGCGACCAGCGCGCCGGCGAGCGCGACGCCCACGGCGACGAGCGTTGCGGTCTGCATCGCGTCCATGAACGCGTTCTGGCCGGCTGCGATCAACTGCGGGTTGCCCGTCGCGAGCGCGCCCGCGAGCGAGTCGCGCGCCACCTCGGGAGCAGACTCCATGTCTCCACGGTAGCCGCTGGCCAGCAGCGAGCCGAGCACTGCGACACCCAGCGAGCCGCCCGCCACGCGCGTGGTGTCGTTGATCGCCGATCCGACGCTCATCTTGGCCTCGGGCAGCACGCTCATGATCGCGTCGGTCGCGGGCGCCATCGCCGTCCCGATGCCGTAGCCGAGCAGCACCAGCGCGGCCGCGATCAGCCCGTAGGAGGAGCTCGCGTCGGCCAGCGAGATCAGGAACATGCCGGCCGCGACGAACACGAGCCCGAGCGGGACCACGGCACGCAGACCGATCCGCTCCGCGAGCTTGGTCGAGGACGGCCCGGCGAACACGAGCCCCGCGGCGACCGGCAGCGTCTTGATGCCGGCGTCGAGCGCGTCGTAGCCCTTGACCAGCTGCATGTACTGCGTCAGGAAGAAGATCATCCCGAACAGCGCGAAGAACGCGAGCGAGATGGCGGCGCTGGACGCGGTGAAGCGCGGATTGCGGAAGAGCGCGACGTCGAGCATCGGGGCCGGCGCGCGGCGCTCCCACGCCACGAACGCGGCGCCGACCGCGAGCGCGACCGCGAAGGCGCCGAGCACGAGGCCGTCGGTCCAGCCGCGCGCGGGCGCCTCGATCAGGCCCCAGATCAGCGTCGTGAGCGCGGCGAAGGAGAGTGTGAAGCCGCGCAGGTCCAGGCGCGGCGCACTCTCGTCACGGCTCTCGGGCACCAGCCAGCGGCCCGCGACGAGCGCGCCGAGCACGATCGGGACGTTGACGAGGAAGATCCACGCCCAGTCGGCGCGCTCGATCAGCCAGCCGCCCGCCACCGGACCGATCGCGATGCCCAGGCCGGAGACCCCGGCCCAGATGCCGATCGCCTTCGCGCGCTCGTGCGCGGGGAACGTGGCGACGAGGATCGAGAGCGTGGACGGCATGATGAACGCGCCGCCGACGCCCATGATCGCCCGCATCACGATCAACAGGTCCGGCGAGGTGGCCAGCGCGGAGCCGAGTGAACCGGCGCCGAAGACGATCAGGCCGAGCGTGAGCGCGCGCTTGCGGCCGAAGCGGTCGCCGAGCGAGCCGGCGGTGAGCAGCACGCCGGCGAAGACGAGCATGTAGACGTCGACGATCCATTGCAGCTGCGAGGAGGTCGCGTCCAGGTCGCGCTGGAGCGTGGGCAGCGCGACGTTGAGGATCGTGTTGTCGAGCCCGATCACCAGCAGCGACAAGCACAGGACCGCCAGCGTCCACCAGCGGCGCGGGTTCAACGAATCGAGACTGTTCCGTTTCATAACGACGACGATACGCCGCGTTGATACGAAACGCAACCGTTCCGTCTTGATACTCGAGCTAGCCGCACCCCGGTCGCTTAATGAGCGGCTGGGGAAGCCCTTAAGGACATTTGAGGGTCGACTTACCGCTTCCTTGAGAAAGGGCTCCAACATGGCTCTCGTGATCAACGTCGTGGCCGACACCCTCCCGACCCTCCTGGCCACGACGGCGTACACGCCCTAACCCCTCTCCTGGGCGTGGACAACCCTCAACGCCGCGGCGCCCGGAACTCCCTCTCCTCCGGGCGCCGCGGCGCCCCTCTTTAAGCGAGCCCGCCGGGCAATACCGGCACGCGCGCTGCGGCACATCCACGGCTGCACCACATCGGGCGCACCGCACATTGCCCGGCGGACTCTAAAAGGCCGTGTACTTGACGGCGCCGAGCGTCGCGATGTCGCTCGAGAGCACGCCGAGGTAGGACAGCGTGTAGAGGCGGTCGCCGATGACGAACGAGCGCTGGATCGGCACCTGGCCGCGCTCGGGCGTCTCATGCTCGAGCCGGCCCTGCTCGACCAGCGACGTCGGTCCGATCTTGATCGCGGCCGCGCCGGTGAACGGCGCCTCGCCGTAGCTCTCGACCGGCATCACGGCCAGGTTCGCGGGCGCCCAGTAGGTGAAGGCGTGCGGTTCGTTCTCGACCGGCGTGGAGCCGGAGCCGAACGGGAGCACCGCGAGCCGCGCCGGCGCGGCGGGGTTGGAGACGTCGAACAGCGACGCCTGCACGGCCTCGCCTTCGCGGCCGACGCCCAGCAACCGGCCCTCGCCGACCGGGTGCAGGTACGCGGAGTAGCCCGGGATCTTGAGCTCGCCGACGACCTTCGGCGCCTTCGGGTCGCGCAGATCGAGCGTGTAGAGCGGGTCGATCTGCCGGAAGGTGACGACGTAGCCCTGCTCGCCCATGAAGCGCACGGCGTAGATGCGCTCGCCCTTGCCGAGGCCGGTCACCGAGCCGATCCGGACGAGGCGGGCGCCCTGCTGGTCGAGCACGGTCACCGTGCTCTGGCTCTCCTGCTGGGAGCCGGGCGCCCAGCTGGGCTCCTCGGTCGAGGCGACGCGCAGCTTGCCTTCGTGCTCGGAGAGCGCGTAGTTGTTCAGGATGAAGCCGGGCACGACGCCCGTCGCCCGGTAGACCGTCTTCGTCGGGTCGGTGATGTCGAAGCGGTGGATCTCGGTCTGCATGCCCTCGGGCACCTCGCCGCCGGTCTCCAGCCCGCGCACGTAGCGGTGGCTGGCGACGTACAGCGAGCCGGCGGAGCCGTAGACGACCTGCGCGCTCGCCATCACGCCGTCGCGGTCCAGCGAGTACATGCCGCGATCCAGGTCGACCGTGAGGATCGCGAGCACGCCGAGGCCGGAGAACCGGCGCGGGTGCGAGACGGCGTCGCACGGCGTGAGGTTGCGGCGGAACGTCTTGCCCGAGAGGTTGCTCTTGAGCGTCGTGCGGCCGAGGAAGTCGCGCACGCTGGCTTCCGCCGGGTCCTCGACCGCCGCCGGCGCGCCCTCGAACACGAGCCGGGCGACCGCGCCGTTCTGGCGCGCGTCGACGAAGCGGCCGGGGACCTCCATCGTGCGCAGGACCTTCGGCGCGGCGCTGACGTCGAGCTCGGTGACGATCGTCGCCTGCTCCCCCGGCGGGAACTGCGCGTCGAGGCGCTCCTGCGGCCCGGAATCCCCGCTCTTGGCCGCGATCGCCAGCACGCGATCGCCGCGCAGCAGCAGCTGGTGGCCGTGGCCCTCCAGCGTCAGCGTGCCGGTGACCGTCCCGCTCTCGACGTCGATCACCCGCAGCGTGCGGTCGGTCACCGCGAACACCCGGCGGCCGTCCGTCTTGAGGATGTCCGGCTCGTCGACGCCGATCTCCTGCACGTTGGTGCCGGAGAACTCCGGGACGGCGCCCCCGACGGCCGCACCCGAGTCGCTCTCGCCCGACACGGGAGCCGCGGCCGGCGGCGCTGAGGTGACGCGCTCGGCCGGCGGCCGGATCGGCGGCGTGGTGACGACATCGACCGGCATCGGCGCCGCGCGGCCCGTCACCCCCACTCCGCCGCCCGTGCGCTCGGCGCCCGCGCGCGCGTAGTCGACGAGCTGCGTGCACGAGGCGAACGCCTTCAGGCGCGGTCGCTTCGTGGCAGCGCCGGCGACGTCCGCGAACGCGATGGTCAGGACGAGGGTGACCGCCGCGAGAGCTCGCATGCGGTCAACATACTCAACAGTCGAGCATCCGGGCGCGATATCTCTGCATCGTCGCGCGGGTGAAATCCCCGTGCGTCTGCGTCCGCAGCCGCTCGACGTTCTCCTTGTGGAACGGCGACGAGCGGTTCTCGTTGTGGCCGATCACGTTCTTGGTCTCGATGCCGTAGCGGCAGCGCAGCCAGCGCGTGAGCCGCAGCGAGGCCGCCAGCTGGCGCTGGTTGCCCATCACGTCGCCGTCGCTCATCCCGACGTGCTCGATCCCGAACGACGTGTAGTTCAGGCCCACCGTGTGGCGGCACATGATCGAGCGCGGGACGAGCTGGTAGATCGTGCCGTCGCGGTCGATCACGTAGTGCGCGCACGTGCCCGGCAGCTCCTTGAGCTCCGGGTCCGGGCGGTTGGGCGCGAAGGTGTTGTAGGTCTGCTGGAAGGTGGAGGTGACCGTGTAGTGCTGGACGATCACCTTCGGGTCGCGCAGCCGGTAGGAGTCGATGCCGTAGTGGCGGCGCGCGTACGCGGCCATCTGCTCCTTGCGCGCGCGGGGGAAGGGGATCGGCTTCTGCACGATCGTCGGCTGCGGGACCGCGGCCGCGAGCACCGAGGTGATCAGGGCGAGCACTCACTTGCAATTTGACAGGTCGTCACCAGCGGAGGAACCTCGCAGCGGTCCACCACTGGGAGGTGTCGTGCACACTTTGCGCGCGTTCGCGGCCGTCGCCGCGACGATCGGAGCCCTCGCGGTCGCCCCGGCGTCCGCCAACGCGGCCTACTGGGTCGGCCTCGGTGACTCGTTCGCCGCCGGGCCGCTGATCCCCAGTCAGACGCTCAACCCGCTCGGCTGCCTGCGCTCCACGCGCAACTACGCACGGCAGGCGTCCGCACAGCTCGGCGTGTCGCTCCGGGACGTCTCGTGCAGCGGCGCCGAGACCGCCGAGATGACGACCTCCCAGGAGACGTACGCCGGGACCAACCCGCCGCAGCTGGACGCGATCGCCGCTGACACGCGGGTGGTCTCGCTGCAGATCGGCGGCAACGACATCGGCTTCACCGAGATCCTGACCAACTGCCAGACGGCGAACCCGTTCGGCCGCCCGTGCCAGGACCGCTACGTGCGCAACGGGGTGGACGAGCTGCGCCGGCGGATCGGGGAGACCGCGCCGAAGGTCGCGGCCGTCCTGCGCGACATCAAGGCGCGCAGCCTCGACCGGGCGCGGATCGTGGTGCTCAACTACGAGGCGATCCTGCCTTCGAGCGGCTCGGGCTGCTGGCCGCAGGTGCCGC
Organism: Solirubrobacter deserti; assembly: GCF_003344625.1. Lineage (GTDB taxonomy): Bacteria > Actinomycetota > Thermoleophilia > Solirubrobacterales > Solirubrobacteraceae > Solirubrobacter > Solirubrobacter deserti. The sequence goes on from NZ_QPKJ02000003.1 coordinate 593,869, forward strand.
TGGCCTGGGCCGACGTGCCGTACGTGCGCGGCATCCAGCTCGAGCTCAACGCGATGATCGCCCGCCAGGTCACCGAGGCCAACCGCGAGTACGGGCCGGGTGTGCGGCTCGCGGACACCTACACGGCGAGCCTGGGCAAGGACGCGTGCAAGGGCTCGGGCACGCGCTGGCTGGAGCCGCTCGTGCCGGGCAACGCCGCCGCCCCGTTCCATCCGAACGCGCGCGGCATGACCGGCGTGACGCCGACGGTCGTCGCGGCGGCGAGCTAGAGCCACCGGCACCCGGCCGCGCGTCATGCGCGGCCGGGCGTGACCCCCGGGGCTAGCGGCCTTTGCGGGAGTTGTCGATCTTGCCGCTCTTGAGCTTGGCGGCGGCGGCGCGGACGGACTTGCGGGCGAACTTGGCGCCCTCCACGTCCCACATCTGGCACTTCTGGCCGTCGGCGGTGCAGACCTGGCCGAAGTGCATGTCCTTGCCGCCGACCGTGCCGCGCGTGCGGATCAGCCAGGTGCCGTCGGCCCGCTTGGAGTAGACGCTCGTGGTGCTGCCGTCCTCGAGGGTGGTCGTCTTCTCGGCGCTGACACCGCCGGCTTCCTCGATGGTCGCGAACGCCGTCTGCGGGTCGCCCTGGAACTTGATGCACGGCATGTCGTCGTCCTCGGGCTCGGTCCACTCGCAGGCGAGCGTCTTGACCGTGGTGCCGGCAGCATCGAAGACCTTGGCGTCGACCTTCACGAGCGGGAAGTCGGTCACGGGGGAGACCGACGGTGCGCCGGCGCCGCCGCCGGCGACCTGGGCTTCGGCGACGCCGCCGGTGGCGAGAAGTGCGGCTAGCGCGATGGCGGAGAGAGTGGGGATTCGCATACCTTCCACGTCGGTCGCGCCGCCGCCCGGTGTCGCGTCATCAAAAGTTTTCCGAACCTGCGACACATCTCCTGAGATCGAGCGTCAGCCGTGTGGATGTCAGACGACCGTGAGCACGACCGACGGCTCGCCGAACGCGCGGGCGGCGGCGACGAGCGGGCTTTCGACGAGCTCGTGGAACGCCACCAGAAACCACTGCTGCGCTACGTCGCGCGGCGCTTCCGGCCTGAGCTGGCCGAGGATGCGGTGCAGGAGGCGCTGCTCGCCGCGCACCGGGCGCTGATCGCCGGCACGCGCCCGGCCGACGTGCGCGCGTGGCTGTCCACGATCGCGTGGCGGCGAGCGCTGGACATCGCCCGGCGCGAGCGCGACGCGCTGCCGCTCGACGCGGGCGTCGCGGCGAAGGTGTCCGACGATCCCGAGGCGCGCGCGATGCAGGCGCACGAGCTCGACCGCGTGGTGAGCGCGATGTGCGAGCTGCCCGAGCGCCAGCGCACCGCGCTGAAGCTCAGCGCGCTCGAGGGGCGCTCGCTGGAAGAGATCGGGCACGCGCTCGACGTCGGCGCCGACACGGCCAAGTCGCTGGTGGCCCGCTCGCGCCGTACGCTCACGCACCGGCTCGCGGCGGCGGACATGGACTGCGGCGACGTGCGCCTGGAGATGGAGGCGGCGGCGCTGCGCGGCGTGCGGCTCTCGGGCACGGTGACGCTGCACCTCGACGGCTGCCGTGCCTGCGCGCGGGCGCACCGCGCGATCCGGCGCCGCCGCCGCGTGGCGCTGCTGATCCCGTTCGGCCTGATCGTGCGCACGGCGGGCATCCGCGACAAGTTGCGCGACCTGATCGCGTTCAACCCCGCGTGGGAGATGCACGCGACCGCTGCGAAGATGTGCACGGCCGCGTGCCTGACCGCGGTCGGCACGGGCGCGGTGGCGGCGCCGACGGTGACGGTCGCGGTGCCGCTGGTGGTCCAGACCGCGACGCCGACGCCGATGAAGGCGAAGCTCGCCAAGAAGAAGAAGCGCGCCAAGCCCAGGGCGACGCCCACGCCGACCGCGACGGTCGTCGTGGCGCAGGCGACCCCGGTGTGGACGCCGACGGCGAACCCGACGGCCGCGGCGAAGAAGAAGAAGAAGGCCGACCGGCAGCAGGTGCCCGAGTGGATGCGGCACAAGAAGCGGCCGCAGGTCGTGATGGCGGGCAGCGGCGAGTCCGGGCCGGGCGTCGTCAAGCCCAAGCGGACCCCGACGCCGGCCCCCACGCCCGTCGCGACCCCCACGCCCGCTCCCCCGGCCGCGACGCCGCCGCCGCCCGAGCCGACGCCGACGCCTCCGGCACCGGTCGAGACGCCGGCGGCGACGGCGACGCCGACCGGTTAGTTTCCGGCGGTCACGTCGTTTGACCGCCATGAGCCTCGACGAGATCACGTTCAACCGCGCGCTCGACGCCCACCGGCGTGAGCTGCACGTGCACTGTTACCGGATGCTCGGCTCCTTCGAAGAGGCCGAGGACGCGCTCCAGGACGCCTTCCTGCGCGCGTGGAAGGCGCGCGAGGGCTTTTCCGGCGGTGAAGGCCTGCGCGCGTGGCTGTACAAGATCGCCACCAACACGTGCCTGGACGCCCTGCGCGCGAAGAAGCGGCGCGCACCCGCGCAGGGCGAGATCCCGTGGCTGCAGCCGTACCCGGACCGGCTGCTGGACGAGGTCGCGCCCAGCGAGCACGAGCCGGACGCGGTCGTCGTCGCGCGCGAGACGATCGAGCTCACGTACATGGCCGTCATCCAGCTGTTGCCGGCGCGCCAGCGCGCGGTGCTGGTGCTGCGCGACGTGCTCGAGTGGTCGGCGGCGGAGACGGCCGAGATCCTCGACCTGAGCGTGCAGGCGGCCAACAGCGCGCTGCAGCGGGCGCGGGCGACGCTCAAGGAGCGGCTGCCCGAGCGCCCGGAGGCGCGCGTCGAGCTCAGCGAGCCCGAGCAGCAGCTGCTGCGCGGGTTCATCGAGCACCACGAGAGCGGCGACTACGAGGCCGCGGCACAGCTCATGCGCGAGGACATCCGGGTCACGATGCCGCCGAACCCGGGCGAGTACGTGGGCCGGCAGGCGCTGCGCCCGCTGATCGCCAGCGCGCGCGAGATGGGCGAGTGGCGGCTGGTGGAGACGCGCGCGAACCGGATGCCCTGCGCCGCCTCCTACCTGCGCCGCCCGGGCGACACGGTCTTCCGCGCGTTCAAGTTCGACGTGCTCCGGGTCGCCGACGGCGAGATCGCCGAGATCACCACCTTCGACTCCTCGCTCTTCAGCGCCTTCGGGCTGCCCGATGAATTGCCGGACGTGGCACGGTCTTAATCCACATGTTCAAGGACACGAAGGCCTTCAGCGGCTTCTCGGCCCCCGACATCGAGGCCGCGCGCGCGTTCTATGCCGACACGCTCGGCATCGAGACCAGCGAGGACAACGGGATGCTGATCCTGCACCTCGCCGGCGGGCGCGACACGCTCATCTATCCCAAGCCGAACCACGAGCCGGCCACCTACACGATCCTCAACTTCGGGGTCGACGACATCGAGGCGACGGTCGACGAGCTGCTCGAGCGCGGCGTGGACATGGAGATCTACGACGGCTTCGAGCAGGACGAGCGCGGGATCGCGCGCAACGCCGGCCCGCCGATCGCGTGGTTCCGCGATCCCGCCGGGAACATCCTCTCGGTGATCGAGAACGAAAGTTAAGGGCGTCGACCCGAGTGACACGGGCGGGCGCAGCCTCCAAGCTGCCCCGCCATGCGCATCCTCCCCACCGCAGCTCTGCTGACCCTCGCCCTGGCCGCCCCCGCCGCGGCCCAGTCCGACGTGAACCCGCCGGCCGGTCATGTGCCGTTCGACGCCGGGTTCGCGCTCGGTGTGCAGACCTACAAGTGCGACGGCACGGCCTGGGCCTTCACCGGCCCGCGTGCGACGGTCTACAGCCTCAACGGCCGCATCGACCACTACGCCGGCCCGACGTGGGAGGCTCGCGACGGCAGCACGGTCGTCGGGGCGAAGGTGGCCGAGGAGCCGAGCCCCGTGGGCGCGATCCCGCACCTGCTGCTGAAGGCCACCCCCACGGCGCCGGGCCACCTCGGCAAGACGTCCTACATCCAGCGCCTGGCGACCACGGGCGGCGTCGCGCCGGCCGCGTCCAAGTGCACGGCGGCGACCGCCGGCAAGGTCGCCGAGGTCCCGTACACGGCCGTCTACACGTTCTGGCGAGCGGCGCGCGCTTAAGGAGTACAGTCCGCTTCGCTTTGCGGAGCCTGATCGCGTGCATGGTGCTGCTGCTGGTCTGGTGCGGCGTGGCCGGGGCCAAGACGCGCGTCGGCACGGGCGGCAACGTGCACGCGGTCGCGGACCCCGACGGGACCGCGCATGTCCTCTGGCGCAGCGGCAACACGATCACGTACTGCCGGGTCGCCCCGGGGACGGAGGCGTGCGCCGCGACGCGCACGTGGTCGAGCGCGGGCGGCGACATCGACATCGTGCGTGCGCCGGCCGGCGCGGTGCACGTGCTCGTCTCGGTCTGGTTCGCGGGCGGCGACTTCGGCACGCCGGGCCTGTGGGACGTCGTGCTCAGCGGCGGGACGTGGGCGGCGCCGAAGCGGATCACCAACACCGTCCCGGGAAACTCGCACCAGGGCACGATCTTCGGGCCGGGCGAGTTCCAGGTCGGTTGGCTCACCCAGGTCGGCACACCGACCGGCGCGCGGTTGACGTTCGGCACCACGAACTCGCCGGGCGTCAGCCAGGGTGCGGTGGACCTGATCGTCCCGGGCTCCTACGAGGCCGACGTCGGGCTCGCGACCACGGCCTCGCCGGTCGTCGTCTCCCGCAGCACGGGCACCGGGATCACCGCCTACCAGTCCCACAGCGGCGCGGGCGACGTGCGCAACGTCGCGAACTGGCGGGCGGCCAAGACGCTCGGTGACGTCGGCCCGACGATCGACCTCGCCGCCAATGCCCTCGCCGCGCCCGCGCTGGTCTCCTACCAGTACGTCGCGGGCACGGACTGGCGGATCAACGTGCGTCGCTACGACCATGCGTCCGACGCGTTCGGCGCGCCGGTCGTCGTCAACGAGGACGACGAGACGCGTGACGTGTGGGCGTTTCTGGACAGCGCGTCCAACGTGCACGCGCTGTGGCGCTCGGGCAGCCCGAAGTACCGCGGTGCCGCCTCCGCGGCGCTCGTCTACAGCGCGTCCGCGACCGGCGAGGCGTGGCCGAAGAACGGCATCGTGCTCGACCAGGGCATGTCGAACGCGGTGCCGGCGCTCGCGGCGGGGTCCGGAGGGGCCGGCGTGGCGGCGTGGACGCGTGACGCCGGCGACGGCTCGACCGACGACGACGAGGTCTGGCTCGGCGCGATCGGCGGGCCGGGCAGCGCCTTCCCGCCCGATCCGCCGCCGCCCGACACGCCGCCGCCACCCGTCCAGCCGCCGCCGGTGGACCCGTCGTGCGTCAAGCAGCCGGCGCTCGGCGTCGCGAAGCTGCTCGCCACGGGCTGCTTCAAGAAGACGACGGGCTCGAAGCTGACGACGACGCAGCCGTTCCTGGTCAACGGGATCACCGTCGACCCGGGCGGCAAGACCGTCACGGTCGACACCGCCAAGCGAACGCTCGCCGTCTCGAGCGCGTCGGTCGCGATGGGCGTGATCAAGCTGGGCAAGGCCAAGCTCGACTGGACGTTCCCGGCCTCGGGCACGTGGACGCGGCCCGGCGGCGCGATCGATCTCGACGCCGGCGGCTTCGGCGGCGAGCTGCTCGGCCTGAAGATCACGGGCGACGCGACGCTCAAGCTCACCGACGGCAAGGCGTTGCTGACCGGTTTCCTGCGCCTGCCCGCGCCCTTCGACGGCGTCACCGCGCAGCTGGACTTCCGCTCGGACAACTTCACCGGGCTGCAGCTGCAGGGCCTGAAGTCGCACATCGACGAGCTCGGGCTCGGCTTCCACGACCTCGACCTGGAGTACACGAGCGACCCGCCCACGTGGACCGGCAAGCTCAAGTTCCAGCCCTCCGTGCTCGAGGGGTCCGGGACCGACTTCGAGGGCGAGATCCGGCTCGTGAACGGGACGCTGGACAAGCTCGCGATCGCGGCCAAGTTCGACGCGCCCGGGCGGGAGCTGTACCCGCCGCTCGTGTACCTGCGCTACGCCGGGCTCGACCTGGAGGTCAAGCCGCTGCAGATCACCGGGAAGGTGATCGTCGCGGGCGGTGCGTCGCCGACCGACACGCCGATCATCAGCGTCGGGCGCCCCTATGACGACTTCGGGATCCTCAAGCTGCGCCTGGCCTCGCCGTTCTCCCTGCGGGCGGAGGGACCCGTGTACGTGCTGGGGACGCGGGTCGGCGGCGGCTTCTTCCAGTACACGCACAAGGGCGTGATCGACTTCGGCGCGGACGCGAAGATCGGGTCCTGCGACGGCGGGATCGCGGGCGCGGAGGCTTCGGTCAAGGGCTTCGTGGACGTGTCCGGCGGCTTGAAGATGAACGCCAAGGGCGAAGGCCGCGCGTGCCTGGGCGCGCTGTCGGCGAGCGCGACCGCGGTCGTCTCCTCCAAGGGCATGGCCGCCTGCGCCGACTTCAAGTTCCCGCCCATCAGCGCGGGCGCCGGGATCTTCTGGGGCGACGCACTGCCCGACCTCAAGCCGCTGCTGTGCAAGACGAAGCCGTACGAGGTGGCGCAGGCGGCGCAAGCGGGCGGACCGATCCAGGTCGGCGCGGGCCTCAGGCAGCTCAACGTGATCGTCACGGGCGATGCCGGCGTGCCGGTCGTGACGCTGGTCGGGCCGAACGGGCTCCGGTACGCGGGCGCGGCGTCGGGCGTGGTGAGCTCGGCCACGGGCGTGTCGGTCGGCGAGCCCGCCCTCAAGCGCCAGACGTTCATGATCGCGCGGCCGCCCGCGGGCGCGTGGGCGCTGGAACTCGCGCCGGGCTCGCCGGGCGTGACGGGCGTGCAGGTGGCGCGCGACGCGCCGGCCCTGAAGGTGACGGGCCGGGTCGAGCGCGGCGAGCTGCGCTGGAAGCAGTCCGGCGGCTCCGGCCAGGTCGTGAGCTTCTACGAGCAGGGCGACGGCGTGTTCCGGCGCCTGGGCGTGGCGCGCGGGGCGTCCGGGACGCTGCGCTGGAAGCCGGCGGCGGTGCGCGGCGGCCGGCGGACGGTCATCGCCGTCGGCGAGCTCGACGGGCTGGCTTCCGACCAGTTCACGCTCGGCTCGTTCACGCTGCCGCGGCCCGCGAAGCCGGGTATCGCGCGGCGGCTGAAGGCGGCCAAGCGGGCGGGCGCGCTGCGGCTGACGTGGGTGCCGGGGCGCGGCGCCGCGCGGCAGGAGGTGCGCGTGCAGCTCTCCAACGGGATCGGGTTGGTGGAGCGCGTCTCCGGGCGCACGCGCCGGCTGCGGGTGCCGGGCGTGGCCAAGGGCGTGACGGGCCGCGTGACGGTCGTCGGGCTGCGCGCGGACGGGGTGGCCGGAAAGACCGCACGAGTCGTCGTGAGGCGCTGAGTTCCCTCCGGCGCGTCTGCTTATCTGGCGCGTCCGATGTCAGTCGACAAGCTTCAAGAGGCCGAGGAACAGGTCGCGCAGATGCGCGAGGCGGAGGAGGAGTCGCGCCGCGAGGACCTTCGCCGCCCGCCCCTGGACGAGACCGCGACCAAGGCGCACAGCGCCATCACGGCGCCGCTCGCGCAGGTGCGCACGATGACGAACATGCGCACGGGTCCGCTGGAGGCCATCCACGAGCTCGCGGTCTCGATCCGCGAGACCGGGCTCCTGCACCCGCCGCTCGTGCGCGCGACCGAGGACGAAGAGCAGCCGTACGAGCTGCTCGCCGGCCAGCGCCGGTTCGCGGCCATGAAGCTGCTCGACCAGGCGGAAGAGCCGCGGGAGTGGCGCTTCACGCTCGTCGACGGCGTCTCCACGCGTGAGGCGCTGACGATGCAGTTCGCCGAGAACTTCCACCAGAGCAAGCCCGAGCCCGTCCAGTTCGCCCGTGCCGTGCGGCTGATCATGAAGGAGGACGAGTCGCTCACCGCCGCAGAGGTGTCGCGGATCGTGGGCGCGCCCGTGGACTGGACGCGCAAGTCGCTGAAGCTGCTCGAGCTGCCGGACACGATCCTCGCTCGCGTCGAGCGCGGGGACCTGTCGTTCACGACGGCCGACTTCGTGCGCCGCCAGGTCGCGCGCGGGGCCGTGACCGAGGCCAAGGCGCAGGAGCTCGTGGAGGCGCACACCGCCGGGGACATCAGCGCGACCGAGCTGAAGTTCGGCGCGGGCTACGTCCCGCCGCCGCCGGAGAACTACGAGGAGGTCTCGGCCCGCTTGGACGCCGCGCGGCGCGAGGCGTCCAAGCCGGTCCCGCGCGAGGAGCGCGACGAGGACTGGACGGAGGAGTCCGGCGGCGAGCCGACGCCCACCCCGGAGTTCCGGGACGGCCCGTCGGACGCCGAGGTGGACGCGTTCGTGCTCGGCGCGTTCCTGCACCACTCGGCGACCGCGCGCACCAAGAAGCTGCTCCGCATCACGGGCGAGGCCGACGCGCACGAATACGCGCGCTCCCTGCGCCCGCACGAGCGGCTGTCGGCGCTGCGGTCGTTTGCGCGCGAGGCGATCGACGCAATCTAGGCCCGTGGGCGCCTGGGGAGCCGGCAACTTCGAGAACGACACCGCGGCGGACTGGATCGCCGAGGAGTCCGAGCTGTACGACCTGTGGGCGAGGACGGCACGCTCGATCCGGAATGGGTCGCGGCCGTCCAGGATCTTCAGCGCCGGCTCGCCTGAGCCAGCGCGTCGACGAGCGCCTGGGTCGCCGCGGAGCGGTCCGGGCGGGTGACGGCCAGAACCTCGCGCCGCACCGGGCGCGGGTCGTCGACGTTGATCGCGTGCAGGCCGGGCGGGAGCGCGTCCGCGAGCAGTGAAGGGATGACCGCGACGCCGAGCCCGGCGGCCACCAGGCCGAGGCGCGCCGGCCAGTCGCGCAGCGCGTAGGCGACGGTCGCGTCCTCCTGCAGCGTCGGCCACACACCGAACTGCGGGCCTTCGGCGGTGGCCTCGCCGACGATCCACGTCTGGCCGTAGAGGTCGCCGACGTTCACCCACGAGCGGCCGGCGAACGGGTGCTGGGCGCCCACGACGAGCATCATCGCGCCGCGGTAGAGCGCGTCGTGGGTGAGGCCTTCGAGGTCGTACTCGGCGCTGGCGCCGGCCGCGATCACCGCGACGTCGACGCGCTCGGCCCGCAGCCGCCGCAGCTGCGCCGCGCTCCCGCCCTCGCGCAGGCGGACGCTGATCGCCGGGTGCTCTTGCTGCATGCGCTTCAGCGCCCGGGGGACGAGCGTGCTCAGCGCGGTCGGGAACGCGCCGAGCGTGAGCCGGTCCGTGAGCGTCTCCTCGAGCTGGGTGAGCGCGAGCGCGGCGGCGTCGACGCGGTCGAGGATCGGGTGGAGGTGCGCGAGCAGTGCGCGGCCGCGGGCGGTGGGCCGCACGCCGCGCGGCAGACGCTCGAACAGCGGCGCGCCGGCCGCCGCCTCCATCAGCGCGACCTGGCGCGAGATCGCGGACTGCGTGTATCCGAGCGCGCGGGCGGCGCCGGTGAGCGAGCCGCGGGCCGCCACCTCGCGGACGATCCGCATCCCGACAAGGGTCAGCTCAGCCATGCGCGTTTGCGATGGCTTCGATGCGAGATCATCGCTTGTTCGATAGCAGATCGGTCGTACGGTCGAAGGCATGAAGACTTGGTTGATCACCGGAGCGGCGGCGGGACTCGGCCGCGAATGGACCGAAGCGGCCCTCGAGCGCGGCGATCGCGTCGCGGCCACGGGACGCAGCGGGCTCGAGCGGCTCGACGATCTGCGCGACCAGCACGCTGAGCGCCTGCTCGCGCTCGAGCTCGACGTCACCGACCGCGAGCGCGCGTTCGCGGTCGTCCAGGAGGCGGCCGACACGTTCGGGTCGCTCGACGTTGTCGTCAACAACGCCGGCTACGGGCACTTCGGCATGGTCGAGGAGCTCACCGAGGCCGAGGTGCGCGCGCAGATGGAGACGAACTTCTACGGGACGCTGTGGGTGACGCAGGCGGCACTGCCGATCATGCGCGCCCAGGGCGCCGGCCACATCCTCCAGAACACGAGCGAGGGCGGCATCATCGCGTACCCCGGCATCGGCGCCTACCACGCGTCCAAGTGGGCGGTGGAAGGGCTCACCGAGTCGCTCGCGCAGGAGGTCGCCGGGCTCGGCATCAAGGTCACGCTGGTCGAACCCGGCCCGTTCGGGACGGGCTGGCTCGACGCCGGCGTGCAGAGCGCGCGCATCCCCGCGTACGACCCCGTGCGCCCCGAGAACCTGGTGTGGGAGCTCGGCGACCCGCGCGCGACGCGCGAGGCGATCCTCAAGGTCGTCGACGCGCAGGAGCCGCCGCGGCGGATCTTCCTCGGGCGCGGCTCGTTGCCGCAGGCCGAGGCCGCCTACGCCGAGCGGCTGGAGACCTGGCGCGAGTGGCAGCCGGTGTCCGTCGCGGCTATGGGTGCCGCTTGAGGCCGCGCAGGATCTGATCGGCCTGGCGGTGCGGCGCACGGATCGCGACGCCGACGAGGTCGAGGTCGTCGGTGGCGACGGCCTTGACCGCGGCGCGGTTGTCGTCGTCGTGGCCGGTGCTGAACAGCTCGCGCGTGTAGATCGCCATGTCGGCCTCACGCTCCAGCGCGCGCCGGTGGGTCTTGGTCAGCGCGTCGGCGCTGCCCTCGAACACGAGCACGGGCTGGCGCAGCATCGGGAGGTACTGGACGCCGTCCGCGTCCTCATAGTTCGGCCCGACGGTCTGCTCGTTGCCCGTGGCGATGATCCCGCTCATCAGGAACGCGGTGACGTTGAGCCGCTGCCAGGTGGCGAGGTCGTCGCGCACGACGACGGCGATCTTGGTCGGAAAGTCGGTGACGCCCATCGGCTGGGCAGCTTCGCGCCTCAGGACGCGGCCGTCTTGAACGTTCTTGCGCTCGCGTAGCGGGCGGGCGTGATCCCGACCGTGCGCCGGAACGTGCGCGTGAGGTGCGCCTGGTCGGCGAAGCCGCAGGTGAGCGCGACCTGCGCGGGCGTGTGCCCGCGGGTGAGGAGGTCGCGGGCGGCCTTGACGCGCAGGTCGGTCTGGAACGCGTGCGGCGGCAGGCCGACCTGCGCGGTGAAGCGCCGCACGAGCTCGAACCGGCTCAGCTGCGCGACGCGCGCGAGCTCGGCCAGCGGGACGGGCTCGTCCCAGCGTTCGCGCAGGTGCTGCACGGCGCGCCGGACGGCGGCGTGTTCGACGCGGTCGCGCGCCGGCGGCGGGCCGGGCCGCAGGTGCGGCTTGAGCGTCTCGACCGCCTGCAGGACGGCCTCGTCGCGCTGCAGGCCCGCCGGCTCCTCGGCCAGCGCGCGGTGCGCGCGCAGCATCGCGGCCCGGAGCGCCGCGTCCTTGAACACGACCCAGCGGGCGGCGCGCGGCGCGGCCGCGTCCTGCTCGTCCCACGCCGACAGCAGCTCCGGCTCCAGGTAGAGCACCTTGTACGCCCAGCCCTCGGGCACCGCCGGCACGCCCGTGTGCACGGCCTCGGGTTCCAGCACGAAGCACTCGCCGTCGTCGGCCCGCTCCCGGCGCGCGTCGACCTGGAAGGCCGCCGCGCCGCGCTCCATCACCGCGATCGTCCACGTCGGGTGGCTGTGCGGGCGGTACGCGTGGCGCTCGAAGTTCGCGTGCAGCGCCTCGACGCCGCTGAGCCCGTCAGGTCGGTACCAGCGGGCCGCTTCGCTCACCGGGTGCGCTGGATGTTCGACACCGACGGGGGCAGCGAGTCCTCGCCGCCCTTGTAGGCGCCTTCGCTGAGCTGGACCGCGATCGCCTCGAGCATCGCGAACCCGTCCTTGTAGCCGTCGACCTCCATGCCGAGCCGGTCGTAGATCATCAGGTAGTCGGGCTTGTCGTCGACCACGAGCTCCACCTCGCGCACCGTCGCGCCCGCGGGCAGCATGTGCCGCGGGCGGTGCGGAAAGCCCCCGCGAGCGAACGCCGCCTTGATCTCGTCGGTCAGCCCGGGGGCGACGTCGCCCGTCCACTCCGAGCTGGCGCCCACGAAGTGCAGCTCGAGCTTCGCGTGGTTGTCCTCGTCGATGATCAGCTCGATGCGCCCGAACGGGTTGCCGGGGTTGTGCTCGTTGCCGATCGAGTACCAGACGGACTGCCCGGCCGCGAGACCCGAGCGCCGGAACCGGAACACCGGGACGATCGCCACGCCCTTGGCGGCCTGCATGAACGCCTGCGCGTCCTCGTGGTTCCAGAACAGCCCGTGCGGGCTGAGGCGGTCGTCGAGGTCGTGCAGGCTGCGGTGCAGCAGCGCGGACTTGCCCTTCTTGTCGGCGACGTCGAAGCCCCGGAACTCCCACCACCCGCCGCGCTGATCGCCGAGCGCGACGTAGTCGTAGTTGTCGTTGCCCTGGCGCGAGAGGTCGATCAGCAGCTCACGGACGCCGTCGATGTCGTCCGCGGCCAGCAGCTCACGACCGCGCTCCGCGACATCCTGCGGGACCTCGTCGCCGAAGCTCTCGCGCTCGAAGCCCTCGTAGGCGTCGTCGCGCCGGAGCACGACCCGGCGCAGCTGCTCCCAGTCGATCTGCTCGCGGCGGCCGAGCAGCTTGTCCAAGCGCCCCATCAGCCGGCGATTGCGAAGTCGACCCTGATCATGCGGTTGAGCGTAGCGAGGCCGGCTTCACGCGCGGCCGAACGGGAAAGGGCGCGGGGACGCGCATCGCCTGCACGTCGCCGTAGACTGCGGAGCCGTCGCTGATCGTGTGCGGAACGCTCGCCCCGTGGGCGGCGGCGAGCTCGTCCGCGATCCACTCGACCCTGCGGGCGGGATCAGGGCTCCCGAGCATCAGGATCGCGCACGGCGCCTCGCCCGCCGCGAGCGTGATGTGCGCCGTCCGGGCCGGCGCATGCTGTTTCGCGCGCGCAAAGGCGGCATGCAGCACGCCGCTCACCGCACACAGATTCCGTCAAGCCCGGTGACGCGGTGAACCGGTGCCCGCATCGGGTTCGGTGCTAGAGCAAGAGGCGAGCCAGGAGGTAGCCGCAGCCGAAAAACCCGGCGACGACGACGAGGTACGTCAGCACGATGCCGGCGACGAACCCCGGATCCCAGGTGTGGCGCCTGCGCGGGCGAGCGGTTCGTGTGTCGCGCCTGCGGGTCGATGTCGGCATCTCCGAGGCGGCGAAGTCTCATCGCGGTCCGCCGGCCGGGCAAGCGCCGAGGCTGAAGCTCCACCCGAGGTCGCAGACCGACGGACCAGGCGTCGGGCCGGCCGGGCCGAGTGCGACCTTCGGTGGATGTGGCCGGGCAGCGCTTGTGCGCGCGAGCAGGCGAAGGGAGGGTTCCGGGACGTCGGCGCACTGCCGGCCGGATACGACCCCACAGGAGACTCGATGCACCCGCGCCGTATCACTGCCGCCGAGTTCGTCGGCACGTTCGTCCTCGTCTTTGGCGGCGTGGGCTCTGCTGTGATCGCCGGGGAGGTGATCGGCGCACTCGGCGTCGCCTTCGCCTTCGGTCTATCGCTGCTGGCTATGGCGTACGCGATCGGCCCGATCTCCGGCTGCCACATCAACCCGGCGGTGACGATCGGCCTCGCCGTCTCTCGCCGCATCACCTGGCGCGAGACGGTCGGCTACTTCGTCGGGCAGGTGCTCGGAGCCGTCGCCGCGGCGCTGCTGCTGCTCATCATCGTCAAGGCTCCTGACAGCGCCTACGACCTTTCCGAGCAAGGCTTCGGCGCGAACGGCTTCGGCGACCACTCACCGTCCAACTATCCGCTCCTTGCGGCGTTGCTCGCCGAGATCGTGCTCACCGGACTGCTGGTGTTCACGGTCCTCTCGGCGACCGATCGGATGGCCAACGTCGCGTTCGCCGGCATCCCGATCGGCCTCGTGCTCACGCTGATCCACCTCGTCGGCATCCCGATCGACAACACGTCGGTCAACCCTGCGCGCAGCCTCGGACCGGCCGTATTCGTCGGGGGGTGGGCGCTGGAGCAGCTGTGGCTGTTCATCGTCGCGCCGATCGTCGGCGCGGTCGGCGGCGCGCTGCTGCACGGGTACCTGTTCACCGGCGCGGCGCCGGTGGACCCCGAGGCGTCCGCCGTCGCCGCCGAGCCGCCCTTGGCGACGACCTGACCGGCTGCCGGTCGCGGCCGCCCGTGCCGTGGCCGCCGCAACGAGCGCCACCCGGCCGAGCGCAAACTCGTGGGGGGGTGAAACGCCGTCCGATCCGACGAAGGGGTGCACCGCAAACCCCGTCGCGGAGGACGTCATTGCCACACCAGGCGCAGCACCCTGAACCCGCTCGACGCCAACGACGCGCCACCTCGTCGGCGTGATCGCGTCGCCTAAGAGCGCCGACCGCTACTGCAGTGGCTACTCGCGGCGGCTCGGCGGCGACGCCTGGGGCGACGACGAGCGGCTCGCGTGGTACGCACTGGACTGGATCACGACTGTGGTGCCGGCAGCAGCCGTCCTGTCGCCGGTGGACCGGCGTCTGGAGCTGTTCACCGCCGGGCCGGTGGTCGCAAAGGTCGACGGCCCGCAAGGACGACTCGACCTCACGCGGCTGCGTCCCGAGTACTTGAGCCGGGCCCGGACGTTCGACCCGTTCGCGCCCTCGCGCTGGAACCGCGGCGCGGCAACGGTCGTCGGCCCGGCGGACGTCGGCGGCCAGGACGCCCTCGCGCGGTCGTCATACGGCGCGTTCCTGGCCGCCCACGGCGTGGGCACCCAAGTGTCGGTGTTCTTCCGCGACGGCGGGAGGATCGCCGGTGCGATGCTGCTCTTTCGCCGCCGCGACGATCCGCCGTTGACGCAGGCGGAGAGCGTGCTGCTGCGTCGCGTGCAGCCGTTCCTCGAGCTTGCGCTGGCCTACGGCGGGCGCGCGGTCGAGCCGGCGGCGACGGAGCCGCTGCTCGCCTCCGGCCTGACGCCGCGCCAGATCGAGGTGGCCCGGCTCGCCGCGGCCGGCGCCACCAACGCCGAGATCGCGCGTGCGCTGTTCGTGAGCATTCCCACGGTCAAGACGCACATGAACCAGGTCTTGGCGAAGCTCGGCCTGCGCTCGCGCACCGAGCTCGTGACCTTCTTGCGCGGTACGCGCGCAGGTGACGGGTGAGCCGGGTCAGCGCAACTCGAACTCGCCCGCGCCGTCGCGGTCCCGCGGCGCCCGGCTCGGCGGCGCCGCGGGTGAAGCGACGCCGGGCCGGGGCGTGGCCGACGGCGCGACAGCGGGCGGGGCGGTAGGCGACGGCACGACGGCGGGCGGGGCCGTCGCCGTCGGCGCCGCGGCCCGCTGCCGCGCGGCGCGCGAGCGCGCCGCGTTGCGGCGTTGACGCTTGGCCCGGCGCGCCTCCGAGGCCGCGCGTGATGCGGTCCGCGCGCGGGCTGCCCGACCGGGCCGCGCCCTGTCGTGTTCGGCCGCTTCGCCGGATCGCGTCGCCCGCTTCTCGCCGGTGGAGGGCGCACCCGCTGGCGGGGAGATCGCGGGCCGCGTCAGTCCGCGGCGGTCCGCGGCGGCCTGGCCGGCACCGGCACCCGGCGTGCCGCTGGTCACGGCCGCGCCCGGAGGCTCCGGCGCGCTGTGGCCGGGCGGCCGATCGAAGAGCCGGACGCCGGCGAACGCCGTCACGGCCACCGCGCCGGCGGTCGCCGCCGCCAGCCCGGCCTGGCGAGCGCGCCGCGCGAGACGCGTGCGGTCTCGCGGCCCGGTCGACGCCCCGCTCCCTCCGGCGGACAGCGCGGCAACCACCGCCGC
Organism: Solirubrobacter deserti; assembly: GCF_003344625.1. Taxonomy (GTDB): domain Bacteria; phylum Actinomycetota; class Thermoleophilia; order Solirubrobacterales; family Solirubrobacteraceae; genus Solirubrobacter; species Solirubrobacter deserti. The sequence continues at coordinate 609,575 of NZ_QPKJ02000003.1, forward strand.
GGCGGGCGGGGTCACGGCGGCGAGCCCGCGCATGCGCAGCACGCGGTACCGGCAGGCCGAGCAGTCCTCGAGGTGCTGCGCCGCGAGGCGGCGTCGCTCCCCGCCGGTGTCGAGCAGGCCAAGCGCATAGGCCCTGATGAGCGACTCCCTTCGATCGCACCACTCGCCGCGCTCGATCTCGCCGAGCAGATCGCCGAGCTTCTTCGACACGCCGTCCATCAGCTTCTCCATCCGCCGCGGGCTCACACCGAGCACCCGGGCGGCGTCCCGGCGCGTGTAGGCGTGCACGTAGCAGAGCGCCGCGGCCTGCTGCTCGCGCACCGTCAGCCGCTCACGCAGCCCTTCGACGAACTGGCCGAGCCGGACATGGTCGTCAAGCCGCTCGGCGAGGTCGGGCTCCACCATCGGCAGCTCGACGTCGTCGACGGCCGCACGACGGTCCGGGTGCAACGCGCGCACCTCGTCGAGGGCACGCCGCTCGGCGATCGTGATCACCAGCCCGGCGCGGTTCGCGATCGGCTCGCCGGCCGCAAGCCGCGTGTACACGCCATGCCAGGCCTGGTTGTAGGACGCTTCAAGGTCCGCGTCGTCGAGGCGAAGGCCGCGCGCGGCGAGCTTGCCCCGCAGCGTGCTGAGGACCTCGGGCTTGAGCCGCTCGTAGTCCTGCGCGACGATCGCGTCGGCGCGCTGGCGCCGATACCGCGACTCGGCAAGCGCGGTCATCGGATGTCGACGTCGACGAGCTGGCGCTCGCTGCGCACGACCGGCCACGGCCACCCGGGCGTGGACTCGACCACCGTCCGGAACGAGAACGTCGTGTCGCGCGTCAGGTGGACGAACCGGTAGCGCCAGCGGTACCGGCCGTCTGCGCGGGCGCGGGCGACGCCGACCGGCGCCCAGCGTCCGTTGACGATCGACTCGACGCGTACGATCGCGCCGCGGGCCGACGGCCCCGCGCCGCGCAGCCGTCCTTGCAACGTGAGCGTGCGCCCCTTCACCAGCGAGCCGGGGTGCGGCTCGGCGCTGAGCCGCAGACGCGTCCGGACCGTCACGGACGCGCTTGCGGCCGGCGCGCTCCCGGCGGCGGGGACGAACGCAACGGTGATGCGCCGCGCGCCGTCACCACGGGCGGGCACGGTGAAGCGTCCGCGCTGGTCGGTCGTGACCCGCGCGAGCGGGCGCGGCTCGGGGTCGTCGACGCCGAGGTCGAGCGAGGTCACCTCGAGCCGGGCGCCGGCGAGCGGTGCGCCCCGCGGCGTCCGCAACGTCCCGGTCACGTGCGCTGTGGCCCCGGCGCCGTGGACGATCGATCGCCGCGCCAGCCGCAGCTCGGCCGCTCGGAGCGCCTGCGCCGGCCCGGGCGCAGGTGCCGCCAGCACGGCGGGCGGCGTCACGGGCACGGGGCGCGGATCGGCCACGGTCGGGGCCCGCACCTCGAACTCGACGGGTCCCCAGCCGGTGACGTTGCCCGCCGCGTCGGCGACGGTCCCGGACGCGGTGTGGTGCCCGGCGGTGAGCGCGCCGGCATCGACGCGGAAGTGCTCGGCCACGGAGGTCGGACACGGAACGGCGGTCACGTACGGCTCGCGGCACCCCGTGGACGCGGTCTGCGCCGGCCTGCCGTCAATCGAGAGAGACACCGACTCCACGCCGCCGCCCCGGTCCCACGCGGAGACCGTCAAGACCGCCGCGCCAGGCGCCACCGGCCCGTCCACGAGCTGGCCCGACACCGTCGGAGCCGCCGGCGGCTCCAGGTCTTCGAGGGTCACCTGCGCGCGGTACAGCGCGGCCTGCGCCGGCGTGCGGTCCGGTCGCTGGCACCACGACCGCTCGCACGAGACCTGCAACCGCACCGCGTCGAGCGGCGCCCGACGCTGCGTGACTTCGTTGGCCGGCGCGAGCGGGTCACCCGGATCCCCGGCGGCCGTGCATGTCCACGTGCTGCAGCCGTACGGCACCGCCGCACCGCCGGCGCTCTCCGCCACCGCGGCGCCGTAGTCGAAGCTGCGCAGGAACTGCGGCGGCGCGACCGCCAGCGAGCGCCACAGCCGGTAGCCGGCGATCCGCGTCCCGGGCGGAGCGGACAACGCCGCCATCCCGACGACGGCGCTGCTGAACTCCCGGCCTGGCGCCAGCGAGACGCTCAGCGCGCCGCCCTGGGCGCAGGTGTCGGCGAAGGTCACGTCGCCCGCCGCCGCGTTCACCGTCGTCGACGTCCACGCCGCGGCGCTCAGCGGCTCGCCCGCCGGCCCGCGACACGACCACACCGAGTACGTCTTGGCGTGGACGACCGCCGGCAGGGTCAGGCACACTCCCACCGCGGCGGCCGACGCGTAGCTCAACCAGCCCTTGCCCATGTCAGCCCGGCGAGCGTACACCTTCGGGGACGCCATCTCCGGCCTTACGGCTACGACCTTGGGATGATCTTCGGCGCCGGACCTGGTCCGGCAGCGCACGCCCGGTGGCTCAGGGCGGGAAGATCATCCCAACGTCGTAGGCCACGTCGACGGCGCACGGCTCATACTCGGCGCGATGCGGAGGCGGCCGAGCGAGGCAGCGCGTGGATCTGCGCCGGTGCTCACACCGGTCGACCTCACGCCCCCAGGCGACGGACTGCTGCAGCTGATGGCCTCGGCCCTGCGGGTCGTCGTCACGGTGGTCCCCGCCGCGGTCGCCATCTTCTACGTCGTCACGCGGCGGCTACGCGTCGGCGATGGGGTGTTCACGCCGCCGCCGCCCGCGCTGGCCCAGCTGCCGGACGAGTGGGCCGAGCGCCACCGCAGCCCGGACTTCGTCGATCCGTTCGCCGCCAGCCGCGTCGCCGACGTCAGCGCCCCCGTGCTGCACCTCGACGACGTGCTCCCCCGGGAAGCGCTCGCCGACTCGTCGTACGGACGCTTCCTGGCGCGGTACGGCGTCGACGACCAGCTCGCGCTCTACGTCCGCGCGTCCGGCGCGATCGTCGGCGCCATCACGCTGATGCGCACGGCCGAGGCACCGGCGTTCGATCCCCGCGAGCGGCTGCTGCTGCGACGGCTCCAGCCCCTGGTCGAGCACGTCTACGTCGAGGCGCGCGAGCCGGCGGTGGCGTCGGACCGCCACGAGGCGCTGCTCCTGGCGAGCCTCACGCCGCGCGAAGCGGAGGTCGCCCAGCTCGTGGCCGGGGGCTCGACCAACGCGGAGATCTCGCGGGCGCTGTACATGAGTCTTCCGACCGTGAAGACCCACGTGACGCAGATCTACGCCAAGCTCGGGGTGCGCAACCGGACCCAGCTCGCGATTCTGCTCGGCCCGCGGGCGTGACCGTCGTCAGGCGTACGGGCCGCGGAACGCGGCGAGCCGGCCCTCCCCGGCGGCGCGCGCTTGACGGCAGGCGGCCTCGGCGCCGGCGATCAGCGCTTCCGGCGTCGTGAGCCTGCGGGAGGCGTCGGCGACGCCGACGCTCGCGCTCAGCCCGCGCTGCAGGAGCGCGGCCTGAACCTCGCGTCCGGCCGCGGCGCAGGCGTCGAGGTCGGCGCCGGTGAGCACCGCGGCGAGCGTCCCGGCTCCGATCCGCGCGGCGTCCGCGCCCGTGTGCGCGCGCATCACCGCGGCCGCGACGAGCAGCGCCTCGTCGCCGGCCGCGAAGCCGTGCTCGGCGTTGAGCCGGCGAAGGTCATCCAGCTCGACCACGAGCACGCTGAGCGGCCGCCCGGAGGCGCACGCCCGCTGGACGTCCGCATGCAGCAGGTCGCGGAAGCGCCGGTGGTTGGCCAGCCCGGTCAGCTCGTCCTGCAGATCGGGGTTCCGGAGCCGCTCGTGCAGGTCGATGGCTTCGATCGACGCGGCGGTCTGCGCCGCGAGATACGCGAGCAGCTCGCTCTGCTCGCGCGAGAACGGCCCGCTCGTCCGGCAGACCGCGAGCGCGCCGAGGATCACGGGATCTCGCGACGCCAGCAGCGGACGCCCGATCGCCCACAACCCGTGGTCGTCGCTCGACGCGGTCGCGTCCCCGGCGAGCGCCGCCCGCTCGACCGAGAGCAGCGCCTCCGAGTCGGCGTCGCCCGAGCGCGCGGGCACCGCCTCGAAGACGGACGACTCCAGCGCGCCGGCAAGTCGCGCCCGGCCGGCCGTGCCGGCGACGGCGTCGACGGCGGTCCCGAGCGCGACCTCGAGCATCGCGTCGCGGTCGAGGCTGTAGCCGAGCGATCGTGCCGTGCGGTGGATGGCCACCCGTACGCGCTCGCGCTCGCGCTCGACCTCGTCGAGCCGGTCGAGCGCGGCGTTCACCCGCTGGGTCCGGTCGCGTGCGAGCGCCGCCAGCAGCAGGGCCAGGGGCAGGGTCGCGAGCACGCCGAGCGGCTCGTGGGCGGCGGCCGTCGCGGTCACGAGTCCGGCGGGCACGAGCGTCGCGTCGACCGCGTAGACGGTGAGCATGACCCGCAGCTGGAGCGAAGGGCGGATGCCGCGACCGAGCCACTCGCGTCCGACGGACAGGACGCAGTCGAGCGCGATCTGCGCCGCGAACGCCGCGGCGAGCACCGCCCACTGGCCGGTGGCCGCGTCCGGCTCGCCCGCGGCGCTGAGCACCACCACCGGCGCGAACGCGTACCCCGCGTCGCCGACCGCGGTGAGCAGCCGGCTGGGGGACTGCCGCCCCGCTAGCACCTCCGGGAGCGCGCCGCATACCAGCGCCACGACGACGACCAGTGGCACCAGCCCGAGCGGCAGCAGGAACAGCAGCGGGACGAAGACGAGCTGCGTGGCGAGCGCGGACCCGCCACCGACATACAGCCGCACGTGCGTGCAGACCGCGAACGCGAACACGCCCGCGACGAGCGAGCCGACGTCCAGCGAGCGCGCCGACGGCAGGGCGACCGCGGCGGCCAGCGCTCCGCCCGCGACGAGCGCCGCGAGCGCGAGCTCGACCCGCAGCTCGCGTTCGCTCAGCCCACGCGGGCGGTCGGGGCGCGACCGCGCAAGCAGCTCCTCGACACCGCCCTCAGCCCTTGCTGTAGGGGTCGACGTAGACATCGTCAATCTCCCATGTGCTCAAGCCCAGCGACGTGAAGCGCAGCGCGACCCGCGTACGTCCGCCGAGCGCCAGCAGGTTCGCCAGCACCGGCATGGGCGGTGATGGAGCCCAGCCGCCCCCGGAGCTCACCAGCAGGCCCACGGGCAGACCGATTCGCAGGCCGAGGACCGTCGTCACCACGACCTCGACCGCGAGCGAGCCCAACGGCGATCCCGTCTTGCGGACGAAGAAGCGCAGCGACGGGTGGTGGAGTCCCACGCAGATCTCCGGCGACTTCGCGGTCCCTCCCGGCGCCAGCTCCAGGGCGTGCGCGTCCGTCGCCGCGCGCTTGTTGAGGGGCTGGTTGCCCTCGACCACGATGGCGCGCGACCGCTGCCAGCCGCTGGCTCCGCCCTCGAAGCCACCGTCGCCGACGAGCACGTAGTTCGCGTCGTCCGCCCACGGCGCGAACGGGCGCTCGAGCGTCTCCGGCGGGCAGTTGTAGGCCGGGCGCACGAGGATCTGCGCGTGCGCTGGGGCGGCGGAGAACGCGAAAACGGCGACGACGGCGAACACCAGTGCGAGCGGCATGCGGCGCATCGTCGCCGCCGGCGACGCGCCCGTGTGCCGTCGGCCGCGAGGATCAACCCTAAGTCGCAGGCCGCTCATGCGCTCGCCACCGTCGGCGCGGCGCCCAGGACCACGGCCAGCTGCGTTCTCGTCCGCACGCCGACCTTGGCGTAGATCTTCGTCAGGTGAGTCTTGACGGTCGCCTGGCTCATCGCCAGCGCCTGCGCAATGTCCGCGTTGCTGGACCCGCTCGCGACCAGCGCGGCGACCTGGCGTTCCCGGCGGGTCAGGGCGTCGACCGGCTCGCGCGCGGCCAGCGGGTCGGCCGCCACCGCCTCTGCGGCGCCGACGAGCAACGACTGCTCGAGCAGCAGCGACAGACGCCTGAGCAGCAGCAAGTTCGCGGGCTCGAACGGCGGCATGCCCGCCTCGCGGAACAGCCCGATGGCCGCGACGATCCGCCGGTCGCGCCGCAGGTAGAGGAACGCCGGGTATCCGTACCCGTTGTCGAGCAGGCGCCGTCCGTAGATCGAGTTGAAGAAGCGCGTGGTCCCGCCGATCTCGGCCACCGACAGCACGACGTCGCGACGGTCCTGAGCGCGGCGCGGGCTGAACGGGTCGACCGGCTCCAGCCGCCGCAGCAGTTCCGCGAGGCGCTCGGCCGGGGCGGCGTGCTCCGAACGGCCACGGCTTGCGACCTCGCGATCAAGGGTCCCGGACTCGTCGACCGCGAGGGCAACGACCAGCGAGGCCGGAATGAGCGCATGCAGCGCGTCGACGGCCAAGCCCAGCAAGACGTCCTCCCTGCTCACCCCTACCCCCGAAAGGTTCGTGCCCCGAGATTCTGGACGCGAGCGTCTCCTACGCCGGCCCGTCCACGCAAGCATGGCAGGGCGAACTCATCCGAAAGTCGGAGACGGCGGGTAGGAGACCCGCCGCCCTCGACCGTGTCCTCACGATTCGATGCCGCGCAGCGCCTTCAGCGCGTGTTGCAGGCGCTCGGCTTCGGCCGTCGCCGGAGCGAGCTCGTCGAGGCGCGCCTCGAGCTCGCGGATCTGCCGTTCGATCAGCGGCGACGTCTCGTCGGCGTGCCGCGCGGGCGGCGGCCGCAGCGGGTGGCTCGTGCAGTGCTCGAGGTAGTAGCGGGTGGCCTGGATGCGGTTCCGGACCCCGATCTTCCTGTACATGTTCGTCAGGTGCGTCTTGATCGTGCCCGGCGTGACCCCCAGCTGGCGCGCGATGTCGGGGGTGGTGTTGCCGGCCGCCAACAGCGCGAGGGTCTCGAGCTCGCGCGGGGTGAGCGGTTCGTTCCCTCGCACCCGAGCGGGTTCGTTGCGTTGGCCCATGGCGTTCAGTCGGTCGACTGCTCCCGCTGGGTGCGGCGCCGCCCGGCGGCGCCGCACCCTGGTGGTGGGGAGGGAGCTACCCGGTCACCCCCGGGGAGGGGTTGACCACCCGCACCGACCGCCTGGCCGTGGCGGGCTTGACGTCGGACGAGCTGACCGTCGCGCGGTTGACCTTGCGGCCGCTGGCGCCCTTGGCCGCGCGCACCGTCACCCGGAACGTGCGGCTCTTGCCGGCGGCGAGCGAGGTGACCGTCCAGCACCGCTGGCTCCCGCTGCGCCGCGCGCGCGGCGACGAGCTGACGAAGGTCAGGCCCGACGGCAGGCGGTCGCAGACCTCCACGTTGCGGGCCACGCCCTTGGACGGGTTGCTGACGCGGATGCGGTAGCTCAACGTCGATCCCGCCTGGACGGAGGCCCGGCTGGCCACCTTGGTCAGCCGCAGCGGCACCTTCTGGACGTCGACGTCTGCCGTGTCCATGTTGTTGCCCGGCGTCGAGTCGGTCCCGCAGCAGCTCGTCGCGCTGGCAGCGTTGCGCACCCGGCCGCTCTTGAGCGGCGCGATGATCATCGTCACCGTGACGCTCTTGCCCGGCTCGATCCGGCCCAGCTGACAGCTCACGGGCAGTTGTTGCGTGCAGGTGCCCTGGGTCGTGCGCGCGGACACCAGGGTCGCCGGGGAGTTGAGCGTGTCGGTGACCTCGGCCGCCGGGGCCGCGCCCGGGCCGTTGTTGCGGACCACGACCCGGTACGTGAGCCGCTGGCCGACGAGCGGCCGCGCGAGGCCGGCACGCTTGTCGACCGCCAGGTCGAAGGCCTCGGGCGCCGGCGCGGCTGGCACCGCTGGCACGCAGACCACGGCCGACGCGCGGTTGTCGTCTGCCGCCGGATCGCTGCGCGAGCCCTGCGCCTGTGCCGTGTTGGTGATGCACCCGGGCGCCGCCGTGGTGTTGGTGGTCACCAGCACCTGCGCCGAGCCGCCGTTGCGGAGCGCGCCGAGATCGCACGCGACGCGGTTGTTGGCCGTGGTGCACGACCCCTGGCTGGCCTCCGCCGCGACGAGCGTCAGCCCGGCCGGGAGCGGGTCGGTCACCTTCACGTCGGGATCGTCGCTCGGCCCGTTGTTGCGAACCACGAGCGTGTACATGACCTGTCCACCGCCGGCGGGCACGGTCTGCGTCGAAGCGGTCTTGGTCATCGACACCGCCGACCGGGCCACGATCGGGACGCAGATCGTCGAGCTGTTGTTGCTCGTGTTCGGGTCCAGGGTCGCCCCGGCCGTCGTCGCGGTGTTGCGCAGGCAGCTGGTGAGCGAGCTCGCGACCTGGCCGGTGATCGTGAAGGTCTTCGACGCGCCGACCGCGAGATCGCCGACCGCACACGTCACCGTACCGCTCGCCTCGTTGCAGCCCGGGCTCGCCGAGGTGAACGTGACCTCGGCCGGCAGCTTGTCGGTGATCGTCTCGTTGACCGCCGTGCTGGGGCCGTTGTTGGTCACCCTCAGGGAGAACGTCACGTCCTCGCCCGGGACGATCGGCGACGACGTCGCGCGCTTCTCGAGCACCACGTCCGCCATGGCCGAGTTCATGACGTTGCACGTGTAGTAGGTCGCGCTCGCGACTGTCAGCGTCCACGTTGGCCCGGTGCCGCCCGTGGCCACCGGGTTGCCGTTGGAGTCCTTGCACGCGAGCGAGCTCTGGTACTCGCCCAGCGGCGTCGGCGAGCCGGGAGCCATCGCGTCGGTGATCGTGTACGTCCTGCCCTGGCTCACCGGCCAGTTGGTCGTCGACGCCGTCGTCGCGGTGCCGGACGTCGTCGCCGAGTCCAGCGCCCGCCCCGTGTCCTCGACCAGCCCGACGACGAACTGGTCGGCCGGCCGCACCCGGCCGTTGACCGTCTTGGTCACCGTGATGGTCGGCACCGGCGCGCTCGCGCACCGCCCGCCGTCGTTGCCTCCCGACGGCTGTCCCGTGGAGGCGAGGATCGTGGCACGCGTGGTCGTGTCGACGCGGTAGACGTTGCCGTTCGCGTTCTGGCTTCCGTAGAGGTACCCGGAGGCGTCGACGAAGACGGCGCCGATGCCGCCGCCCGAGAACCCGACGGGCCCCAGGTCGATCACGCGGCCGGTGGCCGGATCGAAGCGCGCGAGATGCGTGGGCCCGGTCGGCACCGTCGCGCTGACGAGCGCGTGCAACGAGCCATTGACGAACGCCCAGTCGGCCATGCCGCCCGGCTGCAAGCCCGGGTCCCACGTGAACGTGCCCGACCGCAACACGCTCGGGGTCGGGGTCGTCAGGTCGACTTCGTACCAGTTGACGGTGTTGGCCACCCAATAGTGGCCATCGGGGCCCACGTCGCCGACGTGGTGACCCTCGGTGGCGGGGATGGTGCCGCCCGGCCCGGTGGGCGATCCGAGGTCGTCGACGCTGCCGTCGCTGTGGACGCGCACGATCGACAACGTCGGGGTGGCCGGGTCGTCCTCGTTGTTCTGCCGGCCGTAGTAGAAGCCGTCGAGCTGGTTGAACCCGACGGCGTTGACCGGATGTGCAAGATCGACCAGCTTGGTCTGCTGACCGCTGGCGAGGTCGACCCGATAGATCTCGTTCGTCCCGGCGGTGGGCGTCTGGAACAGGTAGCCGAACGCGTCGCACGACCACGCGCTCGCCTGGGCCGACGCCGACGGGGCGGCCACCGCCATCGTCGCCAGCGCCAAGGCCGTCACCACAGCAGCACGTACCCGGCCCCTGGAGCGCCGGAAGCGCGCACCCGGCCCGCGGGCGTCCGGGTCGTCACTGGATGAGCGTGCTTCGAACATGCGTGTCCCTCCCGTATGGGCACTGGCATCCTCCACGCGTGAAGTGACACGCGCGGATCAGCGGGCGTCTCAGCCCGGCTGGTGTTGACTTACTGTGAGTGGAGGTTGCGGAATGACCTCACGACAGCTCGGTCACTGACAGCTGATGACCTGGTCGTGCCGGCCGAAGCGGCGCGCCAGCGCGCCGGAGGACTCTTCCGACGGGCCGTCGTGCCGATCGCAGACCATATGCGGTGTGAGTCTCTGCCGCATGGCAGAGCCCGTCTTTCATCCCAAGGTCGTATCCGACCACCGGGGGTCGCTGTGCGTTCACATACGCGTGACTACGACCAAAGAGTGATTCCGGCGGTGACGCTTACCAGCGACGGCCTCGTGCTGACTAGGCTGGCCACCCCGGGGGCGCGTCCCGGATGCAGACAGCCATGCGACGTCCACGACTCACAGGCGAGGGACCCGGGCGACTGACGCTTCGGCGCCACGCGCGCGCGCTCGTAGCGGTGGGCGCGATCGCCGTGACAGGCCCCACGCCCGCCCATGCGCAAGCGCCGACGCCGACGCCGACGCCGACGCCGTTCACGGTCGCCGCGCCGTCCCGCGCGAACGGCTCGACCGTCGCGCGACTCGTCGCGCCCGCGTTCGCTCGCCATGACCTGCGCGCCGCGAAGTCCGGCCGCCGGCTGGGGACGACGACCTCGTGGTCGGCGCAGCCGCAGGCGCTGCTGGTGCTCGAGGGGGCGACGTTCGAGGGGCAGGACTGGGTGAAGGTGCTGCTGCCGACCCGCCCGAACGGCTCCACCGGGTGGGTCCCGCGCGACCGCGTCGCGCTCGGCCGCAGCCGCTACTGGATCACGGTCCGCCTGCGCACGCGGCGCGTCACCGTCTACCGCGACGGCAAGCGCGTACGCTCGTTCCGCGCGGTCATCGGCGCCCGGGCGACGCCGACCCCGCTCGGGCTCGCCGCCATCTACGAGCGCAACCGCCAGCCGAACCCCCGGGTATTCGTCGGTCCATGGGTGCTGTCCCTGACCAGCCTCTCGAACGTCCTCGAGAGCTACGGCGGCGGCCCGGGACGGGTCGCGATCCACGGCCGGTCCGGCGCCAGCCTGCGCGACCCGCTCGGCAGTGCCCGCTCGCACGGCTGCATGCGCGTCAATAACCGCGATGTCCGCTGGCTCGCCACGCGGGTGCCGGCCGGCACGCCGGTGCACGTCAGGCGCTGACGTGCCGGATGGAATGGAATCGACTGACGTGCCACCTCGTACACCGGGCCCGGTCAAACGCCCCAGAGTCAAGTCCCGGGACGTGGTGTAGGAGGCCGTCAAGGTGGGCGACCGCTTCCGAGAGCCGATCGCGGGCCTCGGTGAGGCTGTCGGCGGCAAAGATCAGGCGGCTCAGCGCGCCGAGCGCGCCATGCTGATCCTTGCGCGCCGGCCCGAAGCAGTCCTGGAGGAAATGGACGGTGCAGCGCTGCCAGGCGCAGCCGAGGACCTTGGCGATCGCGGCCTTCAGGCCGGCGCGGGCGTCGCTGATGGCGAGCTGGACGCCGACCAGGGCCGCGAGCGACCAGCCCGCGCAGCAAGCTGGTCAGAACGCCTCGGTCACGTCCTCGCCGACATCGATCGAGAGGATTCGCGGCGGCCGGTCTCGTGGACGCCGTGCGCGATCACCAACGCCTTGTTCACCACCCGGCCGCCGTCGCGACCTTCTCGATCTTGGCGTCTAGGAAGAGCGCGAGATGCGCAACCCCAGGCTCAGGCAGGTCACCAGCTCTCGACGGAGCGCGCCGTGGCTTTGCACGTAGAGCGCCTGATCGATCGCCTCGTGCGAGATCCGCATGCTCGATCATCCGGGAACTCAAGCTTGGGCCGTTTCAGAGATCTGCTGCGGGCTCCACGCATCACTTACTGGCGGTCCTGACGACGGGGCTTGTTGCGGCCCTTCCATGCCGGTGTCTCCGGCCCACTCGCGGGTGTCCCGTCGGCTCGACGGACCGCTCCGGCCAAGCGCTCCTGCACGTACTCGCGCAAACGCTCGTTGGGACCAGCTTGGCCGTCTTGGGGCGCCGCGCGATCAGCTCGGCCTTCCACTGCGCCACCGAGGCCCGGTTCTCGAGCCGGCCGCAGCGCGTCGCGGCATTGCGCCGCAACTCCCACGAGATCGTCGAAGGCGACCTGCCGAGCCACCGGGCGGTTTCGCGGATCCCGACGCCTTGCGCCTTCAGGATCGCGGATCTTCTCGCGCTCGACAAACGACACGTAGCGGCCGCTGAGCGGCCGCCCGCGATCACGCCGCACACGCTGCGCCGCGCGTTCGTGACCTTGTCGGCCCGGGCCGGCCGCAGCCCGTCGTGGGTGCAGGCACAGATCGGCCACGCGACATGACCACGATGCAGCGCTACTACATGCAGGCCTCGCGCTCGGAGATCCGGCCTCGGATCAAGCGCCTGGTGGAGTACCTGCTCGGCGAGGCCGTCATGACCGCCGAGGACGTCGGCGATGCCGGGATCGAGCGACTGCTGGATGGGACTCGATGAGCCGAATGACCGGAGATTCACGGCCATTTAGGCACAGGTTCCCGGCCTCCGGCGGTTCTTGTGCCCAAACCCCCGGGCTCGGAGAACCGCCCTCAGAACGAGAAAACCGCCTGCTGGCAGGCGGTTTCGGCGATGGCGAGACCCGGACTCGAACCGGGGACACCACGATTTTCAGTCGTGTGCTCTACCAACTGAGCTATCTCGCCGCGGGCGCTTAGGCTAGCGCGTCGTGACGGGCGCAGGGGAAGACCGCGCCGTCGACAGCCTCGCAGGATCTCCTGCAGTGATTTACGAAAGATTGATCACATGCCGAAATAGGGCCTGTGATCGTCGTTCTTGCCGCAGCCATCGCCCTGCTAATCGCGCCTGCCGCCCACGCCCAGAGCGGCGGGACGGCGGCCCCGACGGCGCGCGGCTTCACGGCCACGCCGCACGTGGTGACCGAGGGGGCGGCGGTGACGTTCGCGTTCAATGCGACGCCGAAGGCGCTCACGCGTGTCGACCTGATCGCGCCCGGCAAGCCCGCCGTGCGCGCGAAGCTCGGGCGGGTGAGCGGGAGCGGCGCGGTGAAGGCGACGTGGACGGCGACGCTCACGCCCGGCCGGTACACGGCGCGGCTCGTGGTGACGGTCCGAAACAGCAAGCAGTACTTCCGGCAGACGCTGACGGTCGCGCCCAAGGCGCCGCCGACGCCGCCCGCGGCGCTGACGACGTCCGTCGGCTCGAAGATCTTCCCCGTGCAGGGCCCGTACACGTTCGGGGGCGAGCAGTCGAAGTTCGGCGTCGGCCGCGTCGGGCACACGCACCAGGGCCAGGATCTTGCCGCGGCGGAGGGCACGCCGGTGGCCACGCCGGTCGCCGGCACGGTCCAGCACGTCGCCTATCAGGCCAGCGGCGCGGGCTACTACGTCGTGATCGCGGGCGTCGATGGCCGCCACTACGTCTTCATGCACCTGCAGGAGAACTCCACCGTCGTCGCCAAGGACCAGTTGGTCACCGCCGGGCAGCGGATCGCGAACGTGGGCAACACGGGCGGCTCGAGCGGCCCGCACCTGCACTTCGAGATCTGGGTCAACGGCTGGCGTGCGTCCGCGGCGTCCGCGCCGGTCGACCCGCTCCCCGAGCTGCAGGCCTGGGCGGCTTCAGCGGGCTAGGTGCAGCACGCGGATCGTCGTCCCGCCCGCGCGGGCGGCACCGGCGCCGACGTGCGTGTACCGCGGTGAGAGCACGAGCCGCCGGTGCGGCGGGGAGTCCATCCAGGCTCGAACCGCGTCCGCCGGCGACAACCCGTCGCCGCGCGCGAGTGCTTCACCGAGCGCGCTGAAGCGCCCGCCGTCGACACGGATACGCGCATCGTGCGCGAACCGCCCGCTCCGCGCCAGCCGGTCCGCGAACCGGTCCGAGGACCGCTCGAGCACCACGCTCGACGCGAGCGGCGGCAATGCACGACGGGCACGTTCGGCGTTGACCGCGGCGACCGTCGGGTCCAGGGCGGCGAGGGAGAGCAGCAGCGCGGCGGAGGTCATGCCCGGGACCCTCCCGGCGGGCACTAAGCCACCTGTGAGAGCGCCGTGAGGGTGTTCTCACGCGCCCAGCATGCGCCGCATCAACGCGGCCGAGCCGGCTTTCGACAGCGGCTCGTTCAGGTTCCCGCACTTGGGGGACTGCACGCAGGACGGGCACCCCGACTCGCACGGGCACTCGCTCACGAGCCGGAAGGCGTCGCCCACCAGGCGCTCGAACGCCTCGTAGCCGCGCCGCGAGATCCCGATCCCGCCGGGGTGGCCGTCGTAGATGAAGATCGTCGGCCCGCCCGTCTGCGGGTGGAAGTTCGTCGAGAGCCCGCCGATGTCCCAGCGGTCGCACATCGCCAGCAGCGGCAGGACCGCGATCTGGGCGTGCTCGGCCGCGTGCAGCGTCCCCACGTCGTCATCTGACAGCTCGTACCAGAGCGCCTGCGTCGCGAACGACGTCTGCGGGAGGTCCAGAGGAATGAGGTCCATCGCCTCGTGATCGTTCAGCCGCCGCCGCTGGTAGGCCAGCACCTGCTCGCTCACCACCACGCGCCCGAAGGACAACCGAACGCCGAGCACGGTGCGCGTCGCCAGCACCTCCTCGATCCGCGTGTCGGTCTCGCGCTTGGGCTGCGTGTACCAGTTGCCGTCGAACGGCCGCACGAACGCGCGCCGGTCCTCGAGCTGCAGGGCCGCGACCTCGAACGACCGCCCGCCGTGCAGGTACACGGCGCCCTGGTGGACCGTCGAGGGCGCCGGCCCGGCGTCGACCGTGCCGATCACCTCGCCGGTCCCGCCGTCGATCACGGACACGGGATCGAGCCCGGCGGACCGCAGCGACACGTCGCCCGCCGGGTACTGGTCCGCGTGCCGGGGAACGAACGTTCCGTCCGGCCGCGCACGCAGCACGCCCTGGCCGACCAGCACCTGCGCGGCCTCCTTCCACTCCGGTCCGAAGATCGGCTCGTCCTCGTGCGAGAGCGCGCCCTCGTGCGCGGCGCACACCAGGTGCCCGGCGAACAGCTGCTCGTTGTGGGGATCGAGGATCGCCGCCTCGACCGGCCGCTCGAGGAACTCGTCCGGGTGCCGGCAGAAGAACTGGTCGAGCGCGTCCTCACCCGCCACGTATACGGCGAGCCCGCGCCCGCGCCGCCCCGCGCGCCCCCACATCTGCTTCAGCGACGCCACCGTCCCCGGGAACGTCACGCAGATCGCGGCGTCCAGCGCGCCGATGTCGATGCCGAGCTCCAGCGCGTCCGTGGCCACCACGCCGATCAGCTCGCCGTCCATCAGCCGCCGCTCCAGCTCGCGCCGCTGCGCGGGCGTGTAGCCCGCGCGGTAGGGCGCGATCCGCTCCGCGAGCTCCGGGTGGCCGCGCTTGCGCAACTCCACATCGGCGAACTTGGCCATCAGCTCGATGCCCTTGCGCGACTTCATGAACACGATCGTCCGCGCGCCCTCGATCGCGAGGCTCACGAGCAGGTCCGCGGCCTCGGACAGGGCCGAACGCCGGCGCGCCGTCTCCTCGTCGACCACGGGCGGGTTCCACATCGCGATCGTGCGCCGCGTGCCGGGTGAGCCGTCGCGATCGACCACCTGCATGCCGTCGAGCCCGGTGAGCCGCGTGGCCAGCTCGCCCGGGTTGGCCACGGTCGCGCTCGCGAGCAGGAACCGCGGCGCCGTCCCGTAGAACTCGCAGATCCGCCGCAGCCGCCGGATCACGTTCGCGACGTGGGAGCCGAAGACGCCGCGGTACACGTGCGCCTCGTCGATCACGACCACCGCCAGCCCGCTGAAGAACCGCTCCCACTGGCGGTGGTTCGGGAGGATGCCGACGTGCAGCATGTCCGGGTTGGTGAGGATCAGGTTCGCGCGCCGGCGCAGCTCGGCCCGGTGCTCGCGCGGGGTGTCGCCGTCGTAGATCGCCGGCAGCAGCCGCTTGAAGTTGAACGCGTGCAGCGCCCGCGCCTGGTCCTGTGCGAGCGCCTTGGACGGGTACAGGTACAGCGCCCGCGCCATCGGGGCGGTCGCGAGCGTCTGCAGCGTCGGCAGCTGGAAGCACAGCGACTTGCCGGACGCCGTGCCCGTGGTGACGATCGTCGGCCCCGCGAACGCGGCGTCCAGCGCCTCGGCCTGGTGGCCCCACAGGAAGTCGACGCCGCGCCGCTTCAGGGCGGCGACGACGTCCGGGTGCAGATCGGCGGGAATCGGGACCATCGTCCCCTGACGCTCGTGCTGCATCGCCTGCCGCACCAGCCGGTCGTCGATCCGGCCGGAGCTGAGCAAGCCGTCCCACGGCTCATGATCACGAACGACCCCCACCCTTCGATCCTAGGCCCGTCTGCCACTGCCGGCCGATCGTTTCCAGCAACATGGGGTAAACGATCGCGAGCCGGAACGGTTTGATGGCCGCCAGATAGGCGCGTCCGAACCAGCCCGCTGGCTTGACCAGCACCGCCATCTGGGCGTTGTGGCCGTCGTCGCTCTCCACCCAGCCGATGTGCAGCAGCCCGTGGACCGTCTTGTTGGCGAGCTCGGCCACCCACTCGTCGCCGGTCAGGTAGACCGAGTCGAACACCGCTCGCTGCGGCTCGTCGCGGCCCGGCACGGCGGTGATGTCCGGCCCGCGCGGCCCGTCGCGCAGATCGGGCGGGAGCCGCTCGCGCAGTGACGGCACGCGCCCGTCGGTCCCGCCGCCCTCCTGGTCCCAGCCGAACAGCTTCCCCAGCTGCCAGCGCAGCGCGAACAGCGCCCGGAACGCGACCGGGAAGTCGCCAGGCTCGCCACGGGAGACGAACTGCTCGACGAGCCGCGGGAAGTTCTCCTTGCGTCCGGGCGTCGGGAGCGCCCAGACGTCCTCGAGGTCGAAGTCCGCCGCGAGCGCGTGGATGCGC
This sequence comes from Solirubrobacter deserti, assembly GCF_003344625.1. Classification (GTDB taxonomy): domain Bacteria; phylum Actinomycetota; class Thermoleophilia; order Solirubrobacterales; family Solirubrobacteraceae; genus Solirubrobacter; species Solirubrobacter deserti. The sequence goes on from NZ_QPKJ02000003.1 coordinate 626,237, forward strand.
CACGGGTGGGAGAAGTGCGTGCCGTCGGGAAGCCGCATGCCGTCACCTCCATACAGTGGTGTACGGAACGGACCGTACAGTACTGTACGGGCCATCGCAACCCGTGAGGACTGGACCCGCGCCGCGCTCGTCGCGATGGCCGAGAGCGGCGTCGCCGGCGTGGCCGTCGACCGCCTGACCAAGGCCGTCGGCGCCACCCGCGGCAGCTTCTACTGGCACTTCAAAGATCGCGACGAGCTCGTCCAGGCCGCGCTGCTGCTGTGGGAGCGCGAGAACACGACCGAGCTGATCCCGGAGGGCGAGGCGGTGCGCGACCCGCAGGCGCGGCTGCGCGCGCTCTTCGCGCGCGTGTACGAGCCGCCCGCGGACCCGATCGAGGTCGCGCTGGCCAAGGCGGCCGACGATCCGCTGGTGGCGCCCGTGTTCGCCCGCGTGGTCGCTTCGCGGATCGCGTTCTTGCGCACCCTCTTCCTCGAGCTGGGCTGCGAGGAAGAGGAGGCCGACTCGCGCGCGTGGCTGGCGTACGGGTTCTACGTCGGCCACCATCAGCTCGGGCCGGTCCCGGGCCGGCCGGCGGGCCTCGGCCGCATCGTCGAGCTGCTCGGTGGGGCGTAGACCCGATCGCCCGGGCGGCCGGAGCGGTCGATACCGCCCTCATGCCCAGCAAGCTCACCCTGTCCGCGCTCGGCGCGGTCTGCGCCCTCGCCGCTCTTCCCGCGCCCGCCCACGCGACCGACGTCTGCAACGAGGCCGAGAACTCGCACCGCGGCGGCTACACCGTCAACGGCGGTCCGGTCGACCCGAACCCGCCCGCGTTCCTGCGCGGCTCGCAGATGCGCGTCGGCAAGGGCGGCGAGGGCCTCGTCAATGCCGCCCTCCACTCGCCCGCGCTGCGCACGTGCGGCCCCGACGACACCGGTGGCGGCGGCGGGGGTCCCATCTCCGACGTGTGAGCTAGATTCGGGCGCATGCCGGCCTCGCTGCGCTGCGTCTTCTACGACCCGGACATCGTCGACCCGGGCTCGCGGCTCAACGACATGGCGCTCGAGGCCTGCGCCCGCGCCGACGTGCAGGTCTTCGCGCTCGCCAACGACGAGGACTCCGTCGAGGTCGGCGGCGAGCGGCACGACGTGGCGACCGAGGACGGCTCGGTCGCGTTCGTCATGCGCGCGCTCGGCCTGCAACGCGAGCAGTGCATCGGCGTCGGCGCGGCGCTCGCGGGCGCACCCGTCGGGACGGTGTGGGTGGGCCCGCTCGAGCTCGAGATCCGCGGCCCGTTCGTGCGCGTCGCCGAGGAGGAGGAGGACCTGCTCTACCAGGCCGTGATCAGCGAACTGGCGCAGCGACGCTGAGCGCGAACAGGTCCTCCGGGTCGGTCAGGAACGCGCGCGAGCGCAGGCCGGCGGCCGCCAGGTCCGCTTCCAGGCGCCGTGGCGTGAACTTGCAACTGATCTCGGTCCGCAGCTCCTCGCGGTTGGCGAAGTGCACGGCGCGGTCGAGCTTGCGCACGTTGACCACCATCGGCCGCAGCGCCCGCAGGCGCATCTCGATCCACTCCTGCTCGCGGTCGTAGAACGCGACGTGCTCGAACGCCTCGAGGTCGAAGTCCGCGTCCAGCTCGCGATTGATCACGGCGAGCATGTTGCGGTTGAACGCGGCGGTGACGCCCGCGCTGTCGTTGTAGGCCGCCTCCAGCACCGCAGGGTCCTTCACGAGGTCCGTGCCGAGCAGGAGCGCGTCCTGCGGCCGCAACGCGCGGGCCAGCCCGCGCAGGAAGCGGCGGCGCGAGCCGGGCGGGAAGTTGCCGATCGTGCCGCCCAGGAACGCGATCACGCGCGGGCCCTCGGCGGGCGGGAGCGCGTCCAGGTGGCGCTCGAAGTCGCCCACCACGCCGAACACGCGCACGCCGGGGTAGCGCTCCACCAGCATCTCGGCCGACTCGCGCAGGACGACCTCGCTGACGTCGAACGGCATGTAGCGGTCCAGCGTCCCCGCGTCGCGCATCGCGTCCAGCAGCAACAGCGTCTTGGTCGGGACACCGCTGCCGAGCTCCACGAGCTCGGCCATGCCGGTCATGTCGACGATGTTCGCCGCCTCGGCCTCGAGGATCGAGCGCTCCGTGCGCGTCGGGTAGTACTCCGGGAGCTTGGTGATCGCCTCGAACAGGCGCGAGCCCTCGGTGTCGTAGAAGTGCTTGGGCGGGATCTCCTTGAACGGCCGCGTCAGCCCGTCCAGCACGTCGAACGCGAGCGTGCGTTCGTCCGCGCCGAGCCGCGACACGATCTGGATGTCCTTGAACGCCGTCTTCATCGCGCGATCCTCACTCCGGCGAACAGCTGCCGGCGTTCGGGGAGGTCCCAGTTGCGGAACTGATTTGACGCGACCCGCGGATGCGTCGCGCACGAACCGCCGCGCAGCACCCGATAGTGGTCGCCGAAGAACACTTCGGAGTACTCGCGGTACGGATGGGCCTTGAAGCCGGGGTAGCCGGTGAAGTGGCTCGACGTCCACTCCCACACGGCCCCGACGCCCTCCAGCCGCGGCGCCGCCTTCTCCCACTCGACCTCGGTGGGCAGGCGCGCGTCGTGGGCACGGGCGAACGCCTCGGCCTCGAAGTAGGTGACGTGCATGACGGGGGCGTTGCGCGGCCCGCCGGGGTGCGAGTCGATCCCCTGCTCGGTGCGCCAGGCCCAGCCCGCGTCCGACCAGAACGCGCGCTCGGTGTAGCCGCCGTTGTCGGCCCACGCCTGCCAGGTGGCGTTGGTGACCGGCGTACGCCCGATCGTGTAGCGGCCGGTGGAGGCCGTGTGGCGCGGGCGCTCGTTGTCGTACGCGAAGCCCTCGCTGCCGGAGCCCAGCTCGAACGGGCCCTCCTCGATCTCGACCGTCTCGAGCCCGCTCCCGTCCACGGCCGGCGGGCCGGTGAACGACGGAGGCGCGATGCCCGCGAGGACCATCGCCTGCAGCATCGTCTCCGTGTGCTGGAGCTCGTGCCGGATCACGAGCTCGTGCAGCTCACCGCCGTCGCGCACCGGCGCCTCGAGCGCCCGCGCGCGGACCTCGGCCATGTACTCGCGCAGCGGCTCCCCGCGCAGGAACTCGAGATCGCCGCGCACCGCCCGGGGCGTCTCGAACGCGTCGTAGAGCGCCGCCAGGTCCTCCCGCAGCAGCTCGCGCCCGCCGACGCGGTGGTTGAGCCACAGGTCCTCATACGCCGCCATGTGCCCGAGATCCCAGCTCAACGGGCTCATGATCGGGCTGGTCGTCTCGTTCAGCCGGTCCTCGTCGAGGTGCGCCACGAGCGCGAACGTCCGCTCCCGCACCTGCGTCATCACCGTGTGCAGATCGTGCGCCACGAGTTCGAACATACACGGATCGTATGTTCGATTTAGGTCAGCGGGTGACCTAGATCAGGCGTCCGAACCAGCGCAGCGAGAGCCCGCCGGCGGCGATGAGCAGGAAGATCGCGCCTCCGGCGAAGAACGCGGTGACCTCTTCCTTCTCGGAGCGCGACGACAGCCGCGTGCCCAAGTTGGCGTAGATCTCCTTGACCTTGTCCGCCTGGGCGGCCTCGTACTGGCGGCCGCCGGAGACGCGCGCGATCTCCTTGAGCGTCTCGGTGTCCGGCGGGACCTGGACGCGCTGCAGCAGGCCGAACGAGTCGCGCAGCTCGACCTCGCCGGCGGGCGTGCCGAGCGCGATGGCGTAGATCGGGATGCGCGCGCGGCCGGCCTCGACGGCGACCTCGATCGGGTCGCGCGCGCCGGACGTGTTCTTGCCGTCCGAGAGCAGGACGATGACCGACGGCAGGCGGCGGACGCCGGTGCCGGCGGCGTCGGGCACGGGCGTGCGGGCGGCGGCGAGGCCGCGCTCGAGCCCGTCGCCCATCGCGGTGCCGCCCTCGGCCACGAGCTGGTCCAGCGCGCCCTTCATCTGCGCGCGGTCGGTGGTCGGCGCGACGCGCTGCTCGGCATAGTCGGAGAACGTCACGAGGCCGAGCCGGAACGTCGACGGCACGCGCTCGGTGAGCGTCTTGGCCGCGTCCACGGCGGCGGTCAGGCGGTCCGGGTTCACGTCCGTGGCGTTCATCGAGCCGCTGATGTCCGTGACCATGATGATGTTCGCCGCGCGCTGCGGCGCGGCGACGGTGCGCTGCGGGCGCGCGAGGGCGACGACCAGCACCGCCAGCGCGAGCAGGAGCAGCAGCGGCGGGAGGTGGCGGCGCCAGCCGGGCCGGCCGGCGACGAGGTTCGGCAGCAGCGCCGGGTTGGCCCAGGCGGCGGACTCGCGTGTGCGGCGCCGCTGCAGGGACCCGTAGGCCAGCAGCGCCAGCGGGATCAGGATGAACCCGGCGAGCAGGATCGGTTCGGCGAAGCTCACGGCCGCGTCTCCCGGTGGGCGGGCGCAGCGAGGCGCGGCGCGCGGACGGCGGCGCTCATCGTCCCGCCGCCCGGTTGACCGCGGCCGTCCGGCCCGGGTTTCCCGCCTTCAGGGCGGCCTCGCTGCGGCGCAGATGCCCGGCGAGCACGCGCAGCCAGTCGCCGGCGGTGGACAGCACGAGGTGGTCGGCGCCGGCGCGGCGGATCGCTGTGCGGACCTCGTCGCGCTCGGCCGCGGCGGCCGCCGCGAAGCGCTGGCGGATCTTGCGCCGGCGCGTATCCACGTGCACCTGGCGGCCCGTCTCCGGGTCCACCAGCCACAGGTCGCCGGCCGGAACGAGCTCCTGCTCGCGCGGGTCGACGATCTCCACGCACAGCACGCCGTGGCGCGCGCGCAGCTCCTGCAGCGGCGCGGCCCAGTCGCGGTCGCCGCGGAAGTCGCTCACGATCACGACCAACCCGCGCTGCCGGCCGATCGCGGCCGCGCCCTTGAGCGCCTGGCCGAGCGTCGCGCCGTCGGGCGCTCCGCCGTCGCGGCGCAGCTCCGCCAGCAGGCCGAGCAGCCCGTAACGACCCTGGCGCGGTCGGATGATGCGCGTGTCCCCGGCGCCGACGCCCATCACGCCGAGCCGGTTCCCGCGCCGGGTGGCGACGTGGCCGATCGCGAGCGCGACGCCCTCCGCGACGTCCGCCTTGCGGCGATCCGCGGTGCCGAACTGCATCGACGCGGACACGTCGAGCACCAGCCAGGAGGTCAGCGCGCGCTCGCCCACGTGCACGCGGACGTACGGCTCCTGCAGCCGCGCGGTCGCGTTCCAGTCCAGGTGGCGGACGTCGTCGCCCGGGTGGTAGGGGCGGATCATCGCCAGCTCGGTGCCCTGGCCGGTCTGCGGCGTCAGGTGCTCGCCGGGGATCAGGCTCTCGATCCGCTTCATCACCGCGAGGTCAAGTGAACGCAGGACCGCGGGCGGGACCGGCCCGGGCCCGGGCTTGTGCGGCGGGCGCTCGTCGGTCACCAGTCGCACGGGATCACCTCACCCCGGGAGAATCGCCCTCTAGGCGATTGCTCCCAGCGACGCGAGCGCGCAGCGCGAGTCGTCGCCGACCTCATGGCAGTCGCGCTCCCCGCGCGAGGCCGAAGCCGGCGCCGAGCAGCAGCAGGACCAGCGCGCCGCCCGCGAACGCGGACGTCACCTGCTGCTTCTCCTTGGTCCTGGTGAGCCGCGTGCCGATGTTGCGGTACACGGCGGCGAGCCGGTTCGCGTCGGCGGTGGCGAAGAACTGGCCGCCCGTGTCGCGCGCGATGTCCTGCAGCGTCAACCGGTCCGGCGGGACGCGGTCGGTGGTCGTCGCGCCCGTGTTCGGGTCGGTGTGCGTGAGCGTGCCGTCCTGGGTGCCGAGCGCGACGGTGTAGACCGGGATCTTGAACTTCTTGGAGTCCTGCACGACGTCGATCGGGTCGTCCCCGCGGGTGCTCGCGCCGTCGCCGAGCAGGACGATCGCGCCCGGCAGGCGCCGCGACCCGCCGAGGCCGTCCGGCACGGGCACGCGGGCGGAGTTGAACGCGAGCTTGAGCGCGTCGCCCATCGCGGTCGCGCCCGCGACCTGGAGCGACTCGATCGTCGCCTTCACGCGCAGGTGGTCGGTGGTCGGCTCGCTCAGCTGCTGCGCGGTGGAGCCGAAGCCGATCACGCCGATCCGGAACTCGTCCGGCACCGCGTCCACGAACGTGGTCCCGGCCAGCTGGGCGGCGGACAGGCGGTTCGGCGCGACGTCGGTGGCGAGCATCGAGCCGCTGGTGTCGAAGACGAGCAGGACGTTGGCCTCGCGCCGCTCGGCGTCGACCGTGCGCTCCGGCCGGGCGAGCGCGACCAGCAGCGCGGCGAACGCCAGCAGCGCGAACACCGCCGGGACGTGGCGCGTGTAGGAGCGGCCCGCGACCGCGGCCAGGACCGAGACGTTGGTGAACGTGACGGCGTACTTGCGCCGCCGCCGCTGCATCAGTGCGTAGATCACCGCGACCAGCGGGACCAGCGCCAGCAGGAGCAGCAGGAGCGGCGCCTGGAACGTCATGCGCCGTAGAAGGGGCGCTCCTGCGCGAGCTCGATGCGGGGCATGGGCACGCGCTCGAGGACGTCGTCGAGGACGCGGTCGGAGTCGACCCCGGCCGCGAGGGCTTCGTAGGTGAGCACGATCCGGTGGCGCAGGACGTCGCGGGCGAGGTCGCGCACGTCCACCGGCAGCATGTAGTCGCGGCCGCGCAGCAGCGCGAGCGCCCGGCCGGCGTGAATGAGGTTGATCGAGCCGCGCGGCGAGGCGCCGAACTCCACCCAGTTCTCCTCGCCCGGGTCGCGCGTGGCCGTGGTCAGCGCGACCGCGTACTCCATCACGCGCCGGTCGACGTAGACCGTGCCGGCGGCGCGCTGGTGCTCGGACAGCTTCTCGGGGGTGAGGACCTGGCGGGCGTGGGTGGTCGTCTCGAGGCTGCGCTCGACGACGCTCACCTCGTCGCGGTGCGTCGGGTAGTCGACCACGAGCTTGAACATGAAGCGGTCGACCTGCGCCTCGGGCAGCGGGTAGGTGCCCTCGGACTCGATCGGGTTCTGCGTCGCGAGGACCAGGAACGGCGCGGGAACGGTGTGCGTGTCGTGGCCGATCGTGACCTGGCGCTCCTGCATGACCTCGAGCAGCGCGCTCTGCACCTTGGCGGGCGCGCGGTTGATCTCGTCCGCGAGCAGGAAGTTGCAGAAGACCGGGCCGAGCTCGGTGTCGAAGCCGCCGCTGTCCGGACGGTAGATGCGCGTGCCGACGAGGTCCGCCGGGACCAAGTCGGGCGTGAACTGCAGCCGCTTGAAGGAGCCGCCGAGCACGTCCGCGACGGTCTTGACGGTCAGCGTCTTGGCCAGGCCCGGGACGCCCTCCAGCAGGACGTGGCCGCCGGCGAGCAGCGCGACCAGCACGCGCTCCAGCATCGCCTCCTGGCCGACGATCACCCGCTTGATCTCGAACAGCGCCGTCTCCAGCGCGTCGTGCGCGTCACGCGACGGGTTCGGCTCCTGCCGTGAGTCGAGCGCGTGGAGCCGTCGGTCCTCGTGGGTCACTGGGAATCTCCTAGCGGCAGTTCGCCGTCGCCTGGGTCTCGGGTCGCGTGCCGAGCTGGATGGTCAGGGTACGTTCCTGGCCGCCGCGCTTGACCACCACTTTGGCCTGTTCACCGGGCTTGCGGGCGGTGACCGCCGAGGAGACGTCCTCGGAGGACTTGATGTCCTTGTTGTCGATCTTGGTGATCTTGTCGCCCGGCAGCAGGCCGCCCTGGGCGGCGGGTCCGTTCGGGACGACGGAGTCGACGATCGCGCCGTCACGCGCGGGCGGGGTGCCGTTGCGGACGCCGAGGTAGGCGCGCTCGACCTTGCCGCCGTTCTGGATCAGCGGCACGACGAACTTGACGGTCGAGACCGGGACGGCGAAGCCGACGCCGCTGTTGGAGCCGGACCCGGACCGGATCTGGCTGTTGACGCCGATCACGCGGCCGTTGCCGTCGAGCAGCGGGCCGCCGGAGTTGCCGGGGTTGATGGCCGCGTCGGTCTGGACGGCGTCGGCGATCGGGTAGCAGTTCGGCGAGTCGATCGTGCGGCCGAGGCTCGAGATGATGCCCGTCGTCACGGTGCCCTCGAGGCCGAACGGGGAGCCGATCGCGATCGCCTGGTCGCCTGGCTCGAGCGTGGTCGAGTCGCCGAGCTCGAGCGGCTTGAGCCCGCCCTTGACGGCGCCCGGGTCGACCTTGAGCACCGCGAGGTCGCTGGAGGGATCCTGGCCCATCAGCCGCGCGGGGATCGGATTGGGATCGCCGCCGATGACGACCTGGAACTGCGTGGAGCCCTCGACGACGTGGTCGTTCGTGACGATGTGGCCCTCGTCGCTGTAGACGAAGCCCGAGCCCGTGCCCGTCTGGCCGGCCTGCACGAACACCACGCCGGGCGAGACCCGCTTGTAGAGCTCGGAGATGTCGGCGGGCGCGCTGCCGCCGCCCTCGTCGTCGTTGTCGGAGTCGTTGTTCGCAGTGGGAGGCGACGGCGCGGCCGCCGAGGAGGAGGACGTGGACGCGTCGTCGTCGATGACGCCGCCGACGGCCAGGAGCGCGACCACGGCACCGACCGCGATCGCGCCCGCCAGAAAGGACACGAAGGAGCGCATAGCCCACGCATGAGAGCGCGACTTCCTAAAGATCGCCTTCTCTTCTGTGATTCTTACGTTGAGAACTGACCTTGGTGGCCCGATGACCCGCGTTCTGATCGTCGACGATGAACCCGCCGTGCGGAGCGCGCTGGACCGTGCGCTGCGGTTGGACGGGTACGAGGTGACGCTCGCCGAGGACGGGCGCCAGGCGCTGGACCGGCTCGCGGACACGCGCCAGGATGCGGTGATCCTCGACGTCGCGATGCCGGGCGTGGACGGGCTGGAGGTCTGCCGGCGGCTGCGCGACGCGGGGGACCGGACGCCCGTGCTGATGCTCACGGCCCGGGACGCGGTGGACGACCGCGTAGCCGGGCTGGACGCGGGCGCCGACGACTACCTGGTCAAGCCCTTCGCTCTGAAGGAGCTCAAGGCGCGGCTGCGCGCGCTGCTGCGGCGGGCGGACCCCGGCGCCGAGGACGACGGCTCGGTCCTGCGCTTCGCGGATCTGGTCCTGGACCGGGGCGCGTGGGAGGCGCGGCGGGGCGCGCGGGTCCTGGAGCTGTCGCGGACCGAGTTCCAGTTGCTGGCGCTGTTCATGGAACACCCGAAGCAGGTGCTCACGCGCTCGCAGATCTTCGAGCGGGTGTGGGGCTACGACTTCGGCTCCTCCTCGAACTCGCTCGGCGTGTACATGGGCTATCTGCGCCGCAAGACCGAGGAGGGCGGGGAACCGCGCCTGCTGCACACGGTCCGCGGCGTGGGCTACGTGCTGCGGGACTGAAGTGATGTCCGGGCTGCCGTTGCGCCGTCGGATGACGGTGGCCGTGGCGATCGCGGTGGCGGTGGCGGTCGCGCTGGCCGCGCTGGTGGCGTATCTGGCCGTGCGCGGCTCGATCCGCGGCGAGGTCGACCGGGCGCTCGAGGAGCAGCGGCTGATCCCGTTCCCGCAAGGGTTCGGCGAGGGTCGTGGCGGGCCCTTCGGCCCCGGCGGCCCCGGCGGTCGCTTCCGGCCGTTGGCGGCGCGCTTCGGCGGGCCGACGCCGTTCATCCAGCTGATCGACGCCGACGAGCTGGTGCGCCCGATCGGCACCGAGCTGGTCGAGATCCCGGTGCAGGACCGCGCGCGCGACGTGGCCGCGGGCGTCGCCGAGCCGTTCTTCGCCGACGCGGACGTCGCCGGCACGCACACGCGCGTGCTCACGGTCCCGGCCGGCGACGGGCTGGCCGTCCAGTTCGGGCGCTCGCTGGAGCCCGCCGACTCGGTGCTCGCGCGGCTGCGCCTGATCCTGGTCTTCGTGGTCCTGGGCGGGATCGCGCTCGCGGTGGCGCTGGGCCGGCTGGTCTCGCGCAACGTCGTCGCCCCGATCGTGCACGTAACCGACGCCGCCCGCCACATCGCGGCCACCGAGGACCTGGGGCGCCGGATCGACGTCGAGACCCAGGACGAGGTCGGCGAGCTGGCCCAGCACTTCAACGCGATGCTCGCCACGCTCGAGGGCAGCGTCGCCGCCCAGCGCCAGCTCGTCGCCGACGCCTCGCACGAGCTGCGCACCCCCATCACCTCCCTGCGCACGAACATCGAGGTGCTGGCCGAGTCGGACTCCCTCCCGGCGGACGAGCGCGCCCGCCTGCTGGCCGACGTCGAGGAGCAGACCACCGAGCTCGGCATGCTCGTCGCCGACCTGATCGAGCTCGCCCGCGGCGACGAACCCACGCGTGAGCGCGAGGACGTGCGCCTGGACGAGCTCGTCCGCGACGCCGTCGTCCGCGCCCGCCGCCACGCCCCGGGCATCGAGTTCGACGCCACCGTCGAACCCGCCGTGCTCGACGGCACCCGCGAGCGCCTCGCTCGCGCCGTCAACAATCTGCTCGACAACGCCGCCAAGCACTCTCCACCGGGTGGCCTCGTCGAGGTCCACGCCGGCCCGGACGGCGTCCGCGTGCGCGACCACGGCACCGGCATCGACCCCGCCGACCTCCCGCACCTCTTCGACCGCTTCTACCGCGGCGCCTCCTCCCGCGGGCGCCCCGGCTCCGGCCTCGGCCTGGCGATCGTCCGCCAGGTCGCCGAGCAGCACGGCGGCAGTGTCCACGCCGCCAACGCCCCGGGTGGCGGCGCCGAGTTCACCCTCACCCTCCCGGCCGACCCAACCTAAAGCAACATCAACGGGTCTGACCCCTTTAGGTTGAGGGCGGGGCGAGAACGAGCCGCCGACCGCCTACAGCGGGCATGCCTCGTTCGTTGCGTCCCGAGTTGGCCGGAGGGATTCACCACGTGTACGCGCGCGGTGCGGCGAAACAACAGATCTTCCTAGACGACCTCGATCGTCGCCGCTACCTGTCGCTCCTCGCTCGCGTCACGAACCGGATGGCGTGGCGTTGCTTGGCGTATTGCTTGATGGGCAACCACATGCATCTGATGATCGAGACTCCGCAACCGAACCTCGGTCGCGGTATGCAGCGCCTGCAGGGCACGTATGCGCAGGCGTTCAACCTCCGCCATGAGGCGGCCGGTCACGTCTTCGGCGCGCGTTACGGCTCGACAAGCGTGTTCACGGACCCACAACTGTGGATCACCGCCGCCTACATCGCTCGGAACCCGGTCGAGGCCGGGTTCTGCGCCGCACCCGACGCGTGGCCCTGGAGCAGCTTCAACGCCATCGTCACGGCGGACTACCCGGCCTGGCTCGACGCTCCACGCCTGCTCTCGTACTCGCCCAGGCCGGCGGCGATCCGGTTCAGGTCTACCGCGAGTTCGTCGCTGCACAACCTAAAGGGGTCTGACCCCTTTAGGTTGTTGGGATGAGCGTCGTTCCTGAGCGTCCTGTTCTCGTTGCGCCCGACAAGTTCAAGGGCACGTTCAATGCCGCGCAGGTCGCGGCGGCGATCGGGCGCGGGCTCGAGAAGGCCGGGCTGATGCCGCCCGACCTGTGTCCCGTGGCCGACGGGGGCGACGGCACGCTGGACGCGCTGCTGCCGCAGCTGGGCGGGGAGCTGATCGCCCGCACGGTCACCGGGCCGCTCGGGGCGCCGGTGAAGACCGGGTTCGGGCTCATCGAGGACGGCGGGACGGCGATCGTCGAGATGGCGATGGCGTCCGGGCTCGCGCTCGTCGGCGACAACAAAGACGCGTGGGCCGCGACGACCTACGGCACCGGGGAGCTGATCGCGGCGGCGGCGCAGGCCGGGGCGGCGGTGATCCTGGTGGCGGTGGGCGGAAGCGCGACGACCGACGGCGGCGCGGGCGCGATCGAGGCGATCGAGGCCGCCGGCGGGATCGGCAGGGCCAAGATCGTGATCCTCACGGACGTGCGGACGGTGTGGGAGGACGCGCCGAAGGTCTTCGGGCCCCAGAAGGGCGCTGACCCCGACATGGTCGCCCGGTTGGAGGCGCGGCTGCACGAGCTCGCTCAGACGCTCCCGAAGGACCCGCGCGGCGTGCCGATGACCGGCGCCGCGGGCGGCCTCAGCGGCGGCCTGTGGGCGAAGTACGGCGCGGCGATCGAACCGGGCGCCTCCTTCGTGCTCGACGCGCTCGGCTTCGACGGCCGCATGCGCGCCGCGCGGGCGGTCGTGACCGGCGAGGGCAAGCTCGACCAGCAGACGCTGCAGGGCAAGCTCGTGGGCGAGATCGGCACGCGGACGCGCCAGGCGGGCGTGCCGCTGCACGCGATCGTCGGCCGCGACGAGCTCGACGGCTTCGGCAAGCGGATGATCGACCTGCAGATGGTTCAGGAGGCGACGAACCTCGAGGAGCTGGAAGCGGCCGGCGAGCGCCTCGGCGAGGCGCTCGCCAGTGGCGAGGCGTGACTACGGGTTCGTGGTCGACAGCGTGAAGGTCAGCGTCTTGGCGTAGGTGCCGGTGCGCAGCGGCTCCGTCCGGCCGATCGGCTGGGTGAAGGTGATCGCGGCGTCGGCGTTGGAGACCGGGCCCGACCAGGCGTTCGGGGCGATCGTCACGCCGAGCGGCGAGGCCAGCGTGAAGGCGCCGTTGGTCAGGTGGCCGGGCTCGCTCACCGTCAGCGACGCGTCGCCCGCGGTCGAGATGACCTTGGCGGTCGTGCCGGCGGTGTAGACCCGCTCGACGCCCGGGATGAACGGCTCGAAGCTGGCCGGGGCGCCCATCGTTAGCGACAGCGTGGCGGGCACGGAGCCGCCGACCTGCGCCGGGACGTCCTTCTGCTCACCGCGGCAGCGGCGCGTTTCGGCGGCGGCGATCGACGCGCCCGTCAGGCCCGGGGCGGCCTTGGCGCCGAGCAGCGTCTCGAGGCGGTCGGCGAAGTTGGTGAACATGCCGTCGACGCCGAGCTCGAGCATCCGCTGGATGTCCGCGGTGGTGTTGACCGTGTACGGGTGCACGTTCAAGCACGCGGCGTGCGCGAGATCGACGTTCGCCTTGGTCACACCGCCGAACGACGGGCCGATGCCGACGCCGTACTCACGCACCGCCTGGATGCTGGTCGGGTTCAGCGAACCGAGGAAGACGAGCGGCAGACGCGGGTCCATCGCGTGGATGGTCTTGAGCGAGTTGGCGTCGAAGGACTGGATCAGCACCTGCCAGTCCGTGACGGCGGACTCGCGCAGGTCGTACTTGTCCAGGAGCGCCAGCAGCTTGGCCTCCATGTTCTCGCCCGGCTCCGGCTGCTTGGTCTCGATGTAGTAGTTGACCGTCTTGCCGTAGCGCTGGAAGACCTCTTCCATCGTCGGGATCTTCTCGCTCACGTATGCGCCGCCGGCGAACTTGCCCCAGTCGCCCGCGCTGCACGTCTTCAGCTGCGCGAGCGTCTTGGAGTCGACGCGACCGGTGCAGTTCTCGGCCGGCCCGCGCACCGTGCGCGTGAGCGTCTCGTCGTGCATGACGACGAGCACGCCGTCGCTCGTGATCTGGAGGTCCTGCTCGATGTAGTCCGCACCCAGGGTGAGGGCGTGGTCGTACGCGGCGAACGTGTGCTCCGGACGGGCGTCGGAAGCGCCTCGGTGCGCGATGTTCAGCTGGACCGCCGAAGCCTGCGCCGGAGCGATGCAGGCGAGGGCCAGCAGCCCGAGGGCCAATGTCTTCTTCATGGCGCGCCAGCCTGTTCGACGGCTGGCCCGACCGTGTGACCGGAAGGTGAAGCGTTGACGGAACCCCACACTCCGTCCAAGCTGTCGCGCGTGCTGTTCGTCGTACGCGTGGCCGTCACCGGCCTTCTCCTCGCCCTGCTCGCCGTGCCCGCCGCCCAGGCGCAGGACACCGGCACCTACCGTTCCGGCCCGCTCGACTGGGGCCAGGAGCGCGGCCGGGCCTGGGTGGACTTCAATGCGGACGGCAAGGCGGACTACTGCCGCCTCGACGCCGCCTCCCGGCCGTTGTGCACGCTCGCGACCGGCCGGGGCTTCGGCACCACGGTCACGGGCGAGCCCGCCGACCCGGGCTACCTGGACGACCGCCTGTGGGGGGACGTCGACGGCAACGGCGGCGCGGACTACTGCCGCCGCGTCGGTGACGCGGGCCGAGAAGGCTTCGCCTGCACGCTGTCCACCGCCTTCACGTTCGTCGGCGCCTCGCAGCTGCTCACCTGGGGCGAGACGAACACCGCCGCGCTCGCGGACGTCACCGGCGACGGCAAGCGCGACTACTGCCGGTTGACCGCCGACCGTGCGCTGTGCTCGGCGTGGGAGCCGGGCTTCGGGCCCGGGTTCGGCTCGGCCGTGCTCGCCGTCGGGGACCTCGCGGGACGCGCATGGGTGGACTTCAATGCCGACGGGCGCGCCGACCTGTGCCGTGTGGCGTCGGGCACGCTGGCGTGCACGCTCTCGACCGGCAGCGGGTTCGGCGGGACGATCGTCAGCGCCACCGACGACGTCGGCTATCCGGACGGTCGCGCCTTCGTGGACGTCGACGGCGACCGGCGCGCCGACTACTGCCGCCGTGTCGGCGGCGCGCCGCCGGACACCTACATCCGCTGCACGCTGGCCACGCCCACGGGCTTCGACGGCGCCAACTTCACGTCCGCCCGGATCGAGTGGGGAGACACGGCCGGCACGGCCTGGGTGGACTTCGACGCCGACGGCGACCGCGACTTCTGCCGGCCGGTCGCGCCCAGCGCCACCAACGCGCAGCTGTTCTGCACGCTGTGGACGCCGGCCGGCCTCGGCCCGACGATCGTCTCCGGCCCGACCGACGTGGGCTACGCGGACACACGCGCCTGGGTCGACCACAACGGCGACGGCCGCGCCGACTACTGCCGCACGATCGGCGGTGGTGCGGACCCCGGGATCTCGTGCACGACCTCGATCGGGACCGCGTTCGGCCCGGTGCCGGAGCCGGCTCCGCCCGCTCCTCCCGCACCCCCGCCGCCTCCGCCCGCACCGCCCGCGCCGACGCCGAAGACGCGGCTCGTGGTGACGCTCTCCTACGACTACAGCGTCAAGGGCCGCTGGACGCGGATCACGCGGCTGCAGGTCAAGGGTGTCCCGGCGGGCGCGACGGTCAAGGCGACGTGCCGGAAGGGCTGCTCGCGCAAGTCCTACTCGGTCAAGAAGCGGGCGCGGGGCACGGCTTCGCTCGACCGGGTCGTGCGCAAGCGGCTGCGGGCCGGGACGAAGGTCCGCGTGGTGGTCTCCCGCCCCGGCAACCTGGCCGCCATCAAGACGCTCACGATCCGGGCGAGCAAGCGCCCGACGGTGAAGACGGGCTAGCCGCCCGCCCGTTCCGCCGAGGCGACGCCGCGCACCGCCCACGCCAGAAACAGCGCGCCGAGTCCGATCGCGACCCCGAACACGAGCAGGGGCTGGAAGTCGCCACCCGAGATCAGGTCGCGCCCGCCCTCGATCAGCGGCGTGATCGGGTTCAGGTGCGCGACCGCCTCGATCCAGCCCGCGAGCAGGTCGAGCGGCACGTAGACCGGCGCGAGAAACAGGATCAGGAATACGGGCAGCTGCATCGCGGGTCCGGCCTGGATCGAGCGGATGCGCATGGCGACGCCCGCGGACCACATCGCGGCCGTGAAGTTCACCAGCAGCGCGAGCACGACCAGGCCGAACAGGTCGACGCCGTTGCCGTCGATCTGCATGCCGCTGGCCAGCGCGACGACGAACAGCAGCACGCCGACGACAGCCGCCCGGATCGTCGCCCCGAGCGTGTAGCCGGCGAGGATGCCGAGCCGGTTCGGCGCGGCCAGCATCAGCCGCCGCGAGAAGCCGTTCTCGAAGTCCGAGGCGATACCGAACCCGGTGAACACGCCGCCGAACGCGGAGGCCTGCAGCAGCACGAACACGAACTGGAACGCCGTGTAGCCCGACGGGAAGTCGAAGCCGGGCACGTCCCCGACGCTCGACAGCCCGCCGGCGAACGCGACGAAGAAGAACAGCGGGAAGATCAGCGACGGGAGCAGCAGCTGCGGGTTGGTGGCGACCTTCTTGGTCGAGCGGTAGGCGATGCCGTACGCCACGTCGAGGAAGCGCCGCATCAGCGCACCGCCACCCGGGTGCGGAGCGCGGTCGTCGCGCCGAAGACGCCGAGCACCGCGATCGCCGCCGCAAAGCCGAACCCGAGCGCCAGCTCCCGTGCCTGCCAGCCGAAGATGATCAGCGACCGCAGGCCCTCGAACAGGTAGGAGACCGGGTTCCAGGTGGCGACGATCCGGAACCAGTCGTGCTCGATCAGGTCCCGCGGAAGCGAGCCCGAGGAGAGGAACAGGAACACGAACAGCAGCGGGAAGACGCCCTGCACCGCCTCCGGCGAGCCCGTCCGCAGCCCGATGAACGCGCCCAGCCCGGCGAACGCGAGCGCGATCAACAGCGACAGGGCGAGCAGGACGAGCACCCCGGCGAAGCCCGACGCGAAGTGCAGCCCGGCCGCGAACCCCACGGCGAGATAGATCAGCGTGCTGACGAACGCGATCAGCATCTCGCCGGTGAACAGGCCGAGCAGCATCGCGGCGCGCTGCATCGGCGTCAGCGCGAGCCGGTTCAGGAACCCGGTCTCGACGTCGCGCGCGACCGAGCTGCCCGCGTTGATGGAGGCGAACAGCGCGCCCTGGATCATCGGGAACGCGATCGCGAAGTCCAGGTAGCTGTCGGTCGGGAAGCCGGGGATCTCCGTGGCGGCGTCGAGCCCGCTCACGTTGATGCCCATCATGATCAGCGGGAACAGGATCGGCGGGATCACGAGCGCCGGCTGGCGCAGGACCTTCACCACCGAGCGGCGAGCCATCTCGTAGGTCTGAAGTGCCAGCTCGTTCATACGGCGGCCGGCTCCTCGCTCGCCGGAGGGTCCAGCTTGCGGCCCGTCTTGGCCAGGAACACGTCGTCCAGCGACGGCTGGTGCAGCTGCAGATCGGCGACCGCGAGGTCGGCGGCGTCGAGCGCGCGCACGACCTCGGCGAGGTTCTCGCCGGATTCGAGGCGGACGGCCGCGGCCCCGGGCGGAGCGGGGACGGCCGACCCGAAGCGGCTGAGCACGCCGGCGACGGCGTCGCGGTCGGCGCGGTCGGCGGGCGTGGCCTCGACGGACGGGCGCCCGATCTCGGCCTTCAGCGCCTCCGGCGTGCCCTCGGCGACGATCCCGCCCTTGTCGATGATGCCGACGCGATCGGCGAGCACGTCGGCCTCCTCGAGGTACTGCGTGGTGAGGAAGACGGTCGTGCCGTCCTCGCGGGCGAGGCGGGCGACCTCGTCCCACAGATCCGCGCGGGAGCTCGGGTCCAGGCCGGTCGTCGGCTCGTCCAGGAACAACACGCGCGGGCGGTGCACGAGCGCGAGCGCGAGATCGAGCCGGCGCTTCATGCCGCCCGAGTAGCCGCCGACCTTGCGGTCCGCGGCGTCCATCAGCCCCACGCGCTCGAGCAGCTCGTCGCCGCGCGCGCGGCGCTCGCCCTTCGGGATTCCCTGGAGCGTCGTCTGCAGCCGCATGTGGTCCTGGCCCGTGAGCAACGGGTCCAGCGCGGCCTCCTGCAGCGCGGCGCCGATCGCGGCGCGCACGGCCGCACCTTCGCGCCGGATGTCGTGGCCGGCGACGCGCGCCGTCCCGTCCGTGGGCGGCAGCAACGTGGTGAGCATGAGCACGGTCGTGGACTTGCCCGCCCCGTTCGGCCCGAGGAAGCCGTAGATCTCCCCCGGCGCCACCCGCAGGTGGATGCCGTCCACGGCCCGTGGGCCGTTCTTGAACTCGCGGACCAGACCCTCGACCTCGATGCCCGCGCTGGCAGCTAGCGACATATCGGTAGCGTACGCCCCGGTTCGTGAGTGATCCGGGAGCCAGCCCCCTGGAAATCCGAGCGCCTGTGAGCCAATATGAATCCAGGCGGGTGGGTCGGTAACGACGCCGCGTCAGCAGGGTACGTCTCCCTGTGCCGGCCCGGCCCCAGATCAATCTCCCCACGCCCGGATCACGACGCGCGATCGTCATCGGCGCCGGTTCCTTCGGCACGGCGGTCGCCGTGCTGCTCGCGCGCGGCGGCTTCAAGACGACGCTGCAGACCCGCTCCGCCGAGCAGGCCGCCCGGCTCGAGGAGGACCGCGAGAACGTCGCGTACCTGCCCGAGGTCCCGCTGCCACGCGAGCTGCGCGTGGAGCCCATGTCGGCGGGCCTCTCGCGCGCGGACTACGTTTTCCTCGGCGTGCCGTCCAAGGGCATCGCGCAGGTCATCGAGAACCTCAACCGCAGCGGGCTGCCCGCGCGCACGCCCGTGATCTCGATGGCCAAGGGCCTCGTCCCGCCGGACGGACTGGCCCCGACAACGCTGCTCAACCAGGTGTGCGGCGTGGACCGGGTCGGCTGCCTCGGCGGTCCCGCCCACGCGCGCGAGATGGTCACCGAGGGCGCGGCCCTCGTCGCCGCCTCGACCAACGTGCAGGTCTCGGCCGCGGTGGCACAGGTGTTCATGCGCGCGGGCGTCGTGTGCGAGCAGTCCAACGACCCGGTCGGCGTGGAGCTGAGCGGCATCGCGAAGAACGCGGCCGCGCTGGCTGCGGGCGCGACCGAGGGCCAGGGCCTGAACGCCGCCGGCGCCGCCGCGGGCCACATCTTCGCCGAGGTGTGGCGCTACGCCGAGCGCCAGGGCGGCAAGCCCGAGTCGATGATCGGCCTCGCCGGCACGGGTGACCTCGTCGGCACCGCGCTCGCGCCGCAGTCGCGCAACCGGCGCGCGGGTGAGCTGCTCGGCCAGGGCGTGCCCGCGTCCGAGATCCCGGCGCGCATCGGCCAGGCGGTCGAGGCGCTGGACATGGTCCCGCTGCTCGCCACCGCGCTGCGCCGCGCCCACGTCGACGCGCCGGTCACGGCCGCCCTGCACGGCCTGATCTCGGGCGAGCTTCCGCTGGACGAGTGGGTCGCCCGCGTGCGCACCACGGTGCCTCCGCCGGCGGTCCGCGACTCGGCGTGGCGGCGCGCGATCGCCCGCGTGCGGCGGCGCCAGGTCACCGAGTCGGTGCTGCGCTCGGACGCGTAGCTAGGTGCGCAGCTGCGCCATCGAGCACTCCTGCGGGCGCTTGTCGTCACGCCAGCGCACGAGCTTGGTGCCGTGGCGGATGCGGTCGTTGGAGGTGTGGTCGAAGGTGATCTCGATCACGAGCTCGGGCCGCAGCGCGATCCATTCCAGCTCGCGCGCGTTGTCCCAGCGTGACGGGTCCCCCTGGCCGCGCTCGCCGGTCTCGTACGGCTTGAGCTTGGCGGGCAGCGTGCGCTTCTCGGCGCGGCTGATGCCGGAGGTGTGGCCGACGGTCTGCAGATTGCCGTCGTCGTCGTAGAGCCCGAGGATGAGCGAGCCGACCGTGCCCTCCTCCTTGCCGGGCCGCCAGCCCTGGACGACGGCGTCGATCGTCCGCACGCGCTTGATCTTCGACATCCCGACGCGCTCGCCGGGCTTGTAGACCGCGTCCTGCTTCTTGGCGATCACGCCCTCGCGGTCGTCCAGCCACAGCTCGGCCGCCGCCGGGTCGGTGGTGGAGTCGCAGAGCTGGAGCGGGTCGGAGATGAACGCGACCAGCCGATCGCGGCGCTCCCGCTGCGGGAGGGCGAGCAGCGACTCGTCGTCGTGCGCCAGCAGGTCGAAGGCGACGAACGTCGTCGGCGTCTGCTCGGCGAGCATGGCGATGCGCGACTCGGCCGGATGGATGCGCTGGCCGAGCGCGTCGAAGTCCTGGCGCCCGTCGGCGTCGAAGAGCACGATCTCACCGTCGAGGACGTAGCGCCCGGCGGGGAAGGCGAGCTCGGGGAAGTAGCGGCGCAGCGGCTTCCCGCTGCGCGACTGCAGGTAGACGTCCGCGCCATCCACGAAGGCGATGGCGCGGAATCCGTCCCATTTGGGCTCGTACGCCCAGCCTTCACCGACCGGCAGCTTCTTGGCCGGACGAGCGAGCTGGGGGAGCAGAGGTGGCTTGAGTGGCAGCGCCATGGGCGCTGCGAACCTTACTTAGGACAGCGGGGAGGTCTCGCGGAAACCGGGGCGATCCTCGGCCGCGAAAACCGCACCCACCGCGAAGGCGGCGATGAGAGCGAGAGCGATCATGCCCCTAGTATCGGACCTTGTGCCCCATTGTTGTAGGCTTGATTGACTCTGGGATACATAGGGATCACCTATGAGACTGGAACAGCTCGAGTACTTTCTCGCCGCGGCCGAGCACAAGAGCTTCTCGGCGGCTGCACACGCGCTGACGATGGCGCAGCCGAGCATGTCGGAGCAGATCCGCCGGCTGGAGGCGGAGCTCGGCGTCCCGCTGTTCATGCGGGCCGGGCGCGGGGTCGAGCTCACGGACGCCGGGCGGCTGTTCGTGCCGCACGCGGAGCGGGTGTTGGCCGAGGCGCAGGAGGCGGTCGAGTCGGTGCGCGAGGTCCGCACGCTCGTGAGCGGGACGGTCGCGTTCGGGTTCTTCGGCGGCGCCCACCACTCCGTCCTGGTCGGGCTGATCGCGCGCTTCCGGGCCAAGTACCCGGACGTCCGCGTGCGGGCGATCGGCCAGAACTCGGCCGAGGTGGCCGACGCGGTGCGCGACGGGCATCTGGAGGCCGGCCTCGTGATCCTGCCGATCGAGGACCGCGGGCTGGAGGTGCGGCCGGCCCGCAGCGAGGAGCTGTTCTACATGTCCGCCGACCCCGAGCGCACGCGCGAGCCGATCACGATCGAGCGGCTCGCGGACGCGCCGTTGATCCTGTATGACGCCCGTTGGGCGGCGCAGGACCCGACCCGCGTGCAGCTGCGGGAGCGGGCGCAGGTGGCCGGCGTGCGGGTCGAGCCGGTGATCGAGGTCGAATACATGACCGCGGCCTTCGACCTGGCGGCACGGGGGCTCGGCGACACCGTCGGCTTGCCCTCGATGTTGCGTGCCCGCAAGCTGCACCAGGTGGCGTTCGATCCGCCTCTGTTCGAGACCTACGCGTTCATCACGCGCCGGAATGCTCGTCTGTCCCCCTCCACACGCGCCTTCATGGAACTGGCGGAGAAGGCGCTCGCCTGAGGCGGATACGATCAACGGCATGGCCGACGCGACCGTTGCCGAAGAGGAATATCTCCAGACCATCTTCTGGCTCCACGAGGCGGGCCTGCCGATGACGGGCGCGAACGTCGCGCGTGCCATGCAGCTGTCCGCGCCCACCGTGCACGAGATGGTCGGACGCCTGGAGCGCGACGGCTACATCACGCGCGGAGCCGACAAGTCGATCTCGTTCACCGACGACGGGCTCGAGCAGGCGCAGCAGGTCGTGCGCCGCCACCGGCTGATCGAGCGCTTCCTCACCGACGTGCTCAAGATCCCGTGGGACGACGTGCACGAGGAGGCCGAGCGGCTCGAGCATGCGATGTCCCCGAACCTCGAGGCGCGCATGATGGCCGCGATCGGGGACGCGAAGACGTGCCCACACGGCCATCCGATCGAGCCGGGGACCCGCATCGAGGGCGTCCCGCTCGGGGACTGCGAGGTCGGCGCCAAGATCACGATCCTGCGCTTCGAGAACGAGGCCGAGGACCTGCTGCACCTGTTCAAGGCCGAGGGCCTGGAGCCGGGGCACGCGGGCGAGATCACCGCGGTCGACGACGAGCAGGTGACATTCGTGCTCGACGGGCGCGAGGGCTCGTTGACGCGTTCCGTGGCCGAGACCGTCTCGGTGCTCGCCGATCCGTCACCGCCGCCGCGCATCGCCCTTCCCGAGCAGCTCGTGCTCGGTAAGGAACGCTACGGGCGCTGATAACGGATCCGACTTGGGAAGTCCGGGGTGCGGGGCCATGGTTCGAGCATGGCCTTGAACCCCGTGACCACTGACACCTTCACCGCCGAGGTCCTGGAGGCGGACAAGCCCGTCCTCGTCGACTTCTGGGCGACGTGGTGCCCACCGTGCCGCGTGATGTCGCCGATCCTCGAAGACATGGCGGGCGAGCGCGACGATCTGAAGATCGTCAGCGTCGATGTCGACGCCGAGCAGGAGCTGGCGGTCGAGTACGGCGTGCTCGGCATGCCCACCTTCATGCTGTTCCGCGGCGGTGCGCCGATCGCCAACCTCGTGGGCGCGCGCCCACGCAAGCGCCTGGAGTCAGAGCTCCGCGAGGCGCTCGAGCAGCAGCCGGCCGGCCGGTGAGGCGCCCGCCGAGGGCGTGAGCAGCGACAGCCGGTGACGCGGCGGGTCGCGCAGATCCGCCGCACCGACGACCGGGCCGGGCCGCTCCAGCCAGCTCGCCGGCACGAGCCCCACGCCGAGCCCTTCCTTGACCAGGAAGCGGACCGTCGCCGGGTCGCCGACCTCGAACAGCGGCAGCGGACTGAAGCCGGCGCGCTGGGTCGCCTGCAGGACCGTGTCGCGCAGCGCGGTGCCCGGCTCGGCGAGGATGAACGGGCGGCCGCGCAGCTCCTCGAGCGCGATGGTCGTGCCCGCGAGCTCGTCGTCGACGGGCAGTGCGGCGCGCAGCGGCTCGTCCGTGAGCGGCGCGACCGTCACGCCGGGCGGCGTCCCGGTCAGGGCGAGCACGGCCACGTCGACGGTGCCGGCCTGCGTCAGCGCGACCAGCTCGGCGGCCGATCCCTGTCGCAGCGCGATCTGGATGTGCGGGTGCTCGTGGTGGAACGCGGCCAGGGCGGCGGGCAACCGCGGCGCGTCGGCGGCGGTCGTGGCGACCCGGACGACGCCGCGGGAGGCGCCCGTGTGGCGGTCCATGTCGGCGCGCGCCTGAGCGACCTCGCCGAGGATGCGCTCGGCGTG
The DNA here is from genome assembly GCF_003344625.1 of Solirubrobacter deserti. Classification (GTDB taxonomy): domain Bacteria; phylum Actinomycetota; class Thermoleophilia; order Solirubrobacterales; family Solirubrobacteraceae; genus Solirubrobacter; species Solirubrobacter deserti. Next base: position 648,962 of record NZ_QPKJ02000003.1, read on the forward strand.
TGCCAGCAGGTCCTCGCCCGCGGCGGTCAGCTCGACACCCCTGGACGTGCGCCGGAACAGCTGCAGCCCGAGCTCGGCCTCGAGCCGGCGCACCTGCTGCGAGAGCGCCGGCTGGGTGACGTAGAGCGCCTCCGCCGCGCGCGTGAAGTGCCGGTGGCGCGCGACCGCGGCGAAGTACTCGAGCTGTCTCAGCTCCACGGGCTCGACAGCTTCAGGTCCGCGACCGAGCGGCCGGCTTCGAGGACGAACGCGCCGGGCTCGCGCTGCCACGCGCCGTCGGCCCAGTGGTCGAAGGCGCGCGGGGAGAGCGGGACTTCGACGATGACCTCCTCGCCGGCGTCGGCCTCGACGACCGCGAAGCCGGCGAGCCAGCGCGACGGGCGTTCGATCGCGCTGTCGGGGCGGGAGGCGTAGACCTGGACGACCTCGCGGCCGCGGCGGGTGCCGGTGTTGGCCAGGCGTACTCGGGTGCCGTCCATCGCGAGGTACTGCCAGCTCGTGTAGCCGAGGCCGTGGCCGAACGGGAACAGCGGCTCGGCGTCTCCCCGGTAGCCGACCTTCAGGCCCTCGGTGTACTCGAGCACGCCGTCGACCGGCTGCACGCGCGGCAGACCTTCCTCGGTCGCGGGCCAGGTGGTGGGCAGCCGGCCGCCCGGCTCGGCGGCGCCGAGGATGACGTCGGCGATCGCGTTGCCGGCCTCCTGGCCTGCGAACCAGGTGAGCAGGACGGCGGGTGCCTGCTGGATCCATGGCATCAGCACGGGCGCGCCCGCGTTGACGACCACGACCGTCTTGGGATTGGCGTCGGTCACGCGCGCGACGAGCTCGTCCTGCGCGCCCGGCAGCGCGAGCGAGGATCGGTCGAAGCCCTCGCTCTCGACCTCCGCGGTGGTGCCGACGACGAGCACGACCAGGTCCGCGTCACGCGCGAGCGCGACGGCGTCGTCCATCGCCGTGTCCGGGAACGGCGGGTCGTGGTTGAGCTGGAAGGACGTCACGCCCTCCGCGCGCAGCGCCACGTCGACGGCCTGGTTGGCGGCGAGCCTGACCGGCACGCCGTGCTGGGGCGGCGCGAACAGCAGCTCGCCGGGGTCGGCGTCGTCGCCGAGCGCGAGCGTCTCGTCGAACGCGATCTCGCCGTCGAGCGTGAGGGTGAAGCGGCCCGCGCCCGACACGCCGATCACGTGCTCGCCCGCGACCTCGGCCGTGATCGTGGTCCGCAGCTCCACCGTGCGCGGCTCGCCGAACCAGATGAACTCGCCGGTCTCGCGCTGCTCGGTGCCGTTCAGCGTGACGGACACCTTCGCCACCGGCAGCCGCGTGTGCGCCTTGACCCCTGGCGCGTACGTGACCTCCGCGTGCGGGAGCGCGGCGCGCAGGCCGTCGAGCGGCGAGACCGCGTACGTGGGGTAGACGGTCGCGCTTCCGCCGCCGAGCGTCCGCGCCTCGCGCGCGTTCGGGCCAATCACGGCGACGCGGCGCAGCGAGCTGCCGGTGAGGGGGAGCAGCGCGCCGTGGTTGCGCGCGAGCACGAAGCCGGCGGCCGCGGCCGCGCGCAGCTCGGTGGCGATCTCGGCCTCGGACCAGGGCGTGGCCTCATGCTTCGAGGTCCGTCGCGCGAGCTCGACGAGGCGCCCGACGCGCACGTCCACGTCGGGCGGATCCAGCGGCGAGTCCGGGCCGGGCATCGCGAGGTCGACCAGCGCGTCGGCGCTGCGGGTCGCGCCCCAGTCGGACATCACGACGCCGGCGTAGCCCCACTCGCCGCGCAGCACGTCCGCGATCAGCGGCGACTCGGTCATCGTCGTCCCGTTCACGCGGTTGTAGGCGGCCATGATCGCCCACGGGTCGGCGGCCACGATCAGCTCGAACGGCAGCAGGTACAGCTCGCGCAGCACGCGCTCGTCGACGTGGGCGTCCAGCGTGAAGCGCTCGGTCTCGCTGTCATTGGCGACGAAGTGCTTGACGGTCGCGCCGACGCCCTCCTGCTGCAGCCCGCGCACGAAGGCGACGCCCAGCGCCGCCGTCAGGTACGGGTCCTCGGAGAAGCACTCGAAATGGCGTCCGCCGTACGGCGTGCGATGCAGATTGACGGTCGGCGCGAGCAGCACGTCCACGCCCTTGCGGCGGCACTCGAACGCGAGCAGCCGCGCGACGCGCTCCACCCGCGCGACGTCCCACGTCGCCGCCAGAGCGGTCGGCGCCGGCACGTTCGCGGACGGGGAGCGCTCATCCCAGGTCTCTCCCCGCACACCCGCCGGGCCGTCGGACACCACGAGCCGCCGCAGGCCCAGCTCCGGCGCCTCCCGCAGCGACCAGAAGTCCGCACCCGTCAGCAGCCGCGCATCCATCACGCGTCAGTATGCAGCTTGTGAAGGCGCTGATCTTCGACGTGTTCGGCACGACGGTCGACTGGCGCGGCAGCATGATCCGGCACTGCGCGCGGTTCGGGCTCCCGGAACAGGCGGCGGACCTGTGGCGGGCGCAGTACCAGCCGCAGCTGGAGACCGTGCGCAGCGGCGCGCGCCCGTGGGTGAACCTCGACGTGCTGCACCGGATCGGGCTTGACCAGGTCTTGAGGGAGCTGGGTAGCGATCTTCCCAACCGCTACCGCGAGACGCTCGTCCGCGCCTGGCACCGGCTCGACCCGTGGCCGGACGTCGTCGCCGGCCTCACCGCCCTCAAGGAGACCCACATCATCGCGCCCTGCTCGAACGGCCACATCGCCCAGTCCGTGAACCTCGCCAAGTACGCGAAGCTGCCGTGGGACGCCATCCTCGGCGCCGAGATCGCGCGCGCGTACAAGCCCGACCCGCGCGTGTACCGGGCCAGCGCCGACGCGCTCGGCCTCCCGTACGACGAGGTCTGCATGGTCGCCGCGCACAACGACGACCTGGCCGCGGCGCGCGCGGTCGGCCTGCGCACGGCGTTCGTCCCGCGCCCGACCGAGGACACGGAGCCGACGAGCGACTGGGACATCGTGGCCGCGACGTTCGGCGAGCTCGCATGAAGCATCTGATCGCCGGCTGGGGCACCGTCATCGCCTTCCAGCTCTTCGGGGACGACCTGCTCTCGAAGTCCAACTTGGACTCGGTCCCGATCGCGACGCTGTTCCTGGTCTGGCTGCTGGCCGTGATCCTGTGGTGCGCGTACGGCGTGATCGTCGCCGCCGACCACCTGGCGGAGATGCTCGGCGAGCCGTTCGGCACGCTGATCCTGACGCTGAGCATCGTCGGCATCGAGGTGATGCTGATCAGCGCGGTGATGCTCGGCGGCGACGCGCCCACCGTCGGCCGGGACACGATGTTCGCGGTGATGATGATCGTGCTCAACGGCGTGATCGGCCTGTCGCTCGTGATCGGCGGCCTCAAGCACCACGAGCAGGACTACAGCCTCCCGGGCGCGTCCGCGTTCCTGAGCGTGATCATTCCGCTGGGCGTAATCGCGCTGATCCTGCCGTCGGTCACCACCTCGACCGACGCGCCGACGCTGTCGACGACGCAGGCGGTCCTGTTCGCGGCGGCGACGATCGTCCTCTACGTCTTCTTCCTGCGCATCCAGACCGGCCGGCACCGCGACCTGTTCATGCACGGCGCGTCCGACGAGCACGAGCCCGAGGAGCTCAACGCGCGCACGATCGCCAAGTGGGTGGCGCTGCTGCTCGCCGCGGCGCTTCCGATCGTGCTGCTGTCCAAGAGCCTGGACAAGGTCGTCACGGCCGAGATCAAGGCGCTGGGGGCGCCGATCGCGCTCAGCGGCGTGCTGATCGCGCTGATCGTGTTCACGCCCGAGGGCATCAGTGCGCTCAAGGCGGCCCGCAAGAACCAGCTGCAGCGGACGGTGAACCTCTGCCTCGGCGCCTGCCTGTCCACGCTCGGCCTCACGCTTCCCGCCGTCCTGACGATCGGCCTGATCACGGGCGAGCAGGTCATCCTCGGGCTCGACCCGACCGGGATGGTGCTCGTCGCGCTCACGTTGCTGCTCAGCGTGGTCACCTTCTCCGGCCCGCGCACGACCGTGCTCGAGGGCGCCGTGCACCTGCTCGTGTTCTTCGTGTACATCGTGCTGGTCTTCTCCCCGTAAAGTCTCCGGGCGGTGCCGTCCCAGCACGACGAACTGCACAAGCTGCGGGCTCTTCAGCGCGTCGCCGACGTCGCGCTCGCCTATCTGCCGCTGGACCAGCTGCTCAACGAGCTGCTGGAGCGGATCGCCGAGATCCTGGGCACCGACACGGCCGCGTTCCTGCTGCTCGACGAGAGCGGCGAGTGGCTCGTCGCGACCGCCGCCAAGGGCATCGAGGAGGAGGTCGAGCAGGGGGTCCGGATCCCGGTCGGCGGCGGCTTCGCGGGCCGGATCGCGGCGGAGCGGCGCGCGATCTTCATCGAGGACGTCGACCACGCCGACATCCTCAACCCGATCCTGCGCGAGAAGCGCATCCGCTCGATGCTCGGCGTCCCGCTGTTCGTCGCCGACGTCGTGATCGGCGTGTTGCACGTCGGCACGCTCACGCCGCGGATGTTCGACAGCGCCGACGCCGACCTGCTGCAGCTGGCGGCCGACCGCGCCGCGACCGCGATCGAGCGCGCGCGCTCCTTCCACCAGCGCGGCGTGGTGGAGATGCTGCAGCGCAGCCTCGTGCCGGAAGAGCTGCCGAGCGTGCCCGGCCTGGAGCTCGCCGCGCGCTACCGCCCCGCCGTGCGGCGCGGCGGCATCGGCGGCGACTGGTACGACGCGTTCACACTCGGCCGCGGCGCGATCGCGCTCGTGGTCGGCGACGTGATGGGCCACGGCATCGGCGCCGCGGCCATGATGGCCCAGATGCGCACCGGCCTGCGCGCCTACGCGCTCGATGGGCACCCACCCGCCGGCGTCGTCGACCGGCTCAACCGGCTGCTGCTCACGCTCGGCCAGCACGAGATGACCACGCTGTCCTACGCGGTGGTCGACCTCGAGCGCGAGCGGGCGACGCTCGTGAGCGCGGGTCACCTGCCGCCGATCATGCGCGGTCCCGCCGGCGAGACGGTCGTGCTGGCGGTCGAGGGTGGCCCGCCGCTGGGCGTGTCCGTCGCGGCGACGTTCCCCGAGGCGACGTTCGAGTTCCCGGCCGGAAGCGTCCTGCTGCTCGCGACCGACGGCGCCGTGGAGGTCCGCGGCGAGGGCGTGGAGGCGGGGCTCGAACGGCTGCGCGCGCTGGTGGAGGTCTCCGACGACCTCAGCGATCTGTGCCTCAACATCGCCGAGGGCGCGGTGCGGGGCACGGCGGCCGACGACGACGTCGCCGTGCTCGGCGCCCGGCTGGAGCTGCTGCCGGACACGCTGCGCACCACATGGCCCGCAACGGCCGACACGCTGCCGACCATGCGCCCGTTGCTGCGCCGCTGGCTGGGGCGCTGGGGTGCGGCCGAGGACGAGATCTACGACATCATCGTGTCCGTGCAGGAGGCCGCCGCGAACGCCGTCGAGCACGCGTACGCGCCCGGGGACGCCACTTACGAGGTCATCGGGAGCTGCGAGAACGGGCAGATCTGCTTCCAGATCCGTGACCGCGGAAGCTGGCGCGAGCCACGCGGAACGCATCGCGGGCGCGGAATCTCGATGATGCGGGCCTTGATGGAATCGGTGGACGTAACCCAGGACGAGGAGGGCACACGCGTGGAGCTGCGGCGGACGCTGGGGCGGGAGGCGGCGTGAGCGAGCTTGCGCGCGTGGACGTCGAATGGCACGGCGACTTCCCGGTCGCCGTCGTGACGGGCGAGATCGATGCCTCCAACGTCGCCGAGGTCGGCGCCGCGGTGCGCGGACTGGTGACCAACCAGTCGTCGGTGCTGGTCGTGGACCTCACGCCCACGACCTACCTGGACAGCGCCGGCATCAACCTGATGTTCTCGCTCGGGGACGAGCTGCGGTCGCGCCAGCTGTCGCTCAGGCTCGTGATCGCGCCGGACTCCTCGATCGCCCGCATGCTGAAGATCACGGGGCTCGACAAGACCTACCCGACCTTCCCCACGGTCGAAGCCGCGCTGTAGGCGGCGGGCGAGCGGCCGACGACCGCCTTGAACGCCTTGATGAAGTGCGCCTGGTCGAAGAAGCCGAGGTCGAGCGCCAGGCTTGCCCAGTCCGCTTCGCCGTCCGCCATCCGCTCGGCGGCTTCGTGCAGGCGGATGCGGTCGAGCACCCACTTCGGCGTGACGCCGACGTACTCGCGGAACAGCCGTTGGAGCGTGCGCTTGGAGTAGCCGGCGTGCGCGCACAGGTGCTCGACCCGGGTGATCGCCGGGTCGTCCAGCATCGCGCTGTGGAGCGCGACGATCTCGTCGATGCGCGGGTCGTCGGTCCAGCCGTGCGCGCGCAGCACGTCTTCGATCTCGGCGAACGTTCGCGGCCGCGGGCGGCTGAAGACGGTGTCGGCGAGGATGACCTGGTTCGTCAGCGTGTGCGCGGGGACGGGGTGGAAGGCGTGGAACCCGCCGGGGCGGAACTTGGTCGCGATCACGCGGCCTGACCCGGTCAGCTCGCGGTCGAAGCGGCCGGTGAAGACGCCGTGGATCGTCGGCGGGTCCTGAAAGGCGATGTTGACGCTCGGGTGGGTGACGATCTGCGCCGTGTACGGCTCGTCCAGGTCCCACTCGACCATCCAGTGGCGCTCGACCAGGTGGGCGAGGTCGGCGGACGGCGGCACCCGGGTGAGGCGGTAGTGGCGACCCGCCTCCTCCGGGTTCACGATGCCGCGCCGATCCACGTTGAGCACGTTCCGAATGTAACTCAGACGCTAGCTTCCGCCACCATCGCCGCGTCGGGCTGGATACGGGGCGCGCGGATGAGGCCCACGACGAGGTTCGCGATCGCCAGCCCCGCGGCGATCATCATCCCGCGCTCGAACCCCTGCGCCAGCGCGTCGGCCTGGGCGGCGCCGGCCGCGAGCGCGTCGCCGGTGCGGGTGGTGGCGGCCGTGGAGATGAGCGCGAGGCCGATCGCACCGCCGACCTGGAACGCGGCGGTGATGACGCCCGACGCCGCGCCCGCGTCCTCGTGCGGGACCTCGGCGACGGCGGCGATCTGGTTGGCCACGCCGACGAGCGGCAGGCCGAGGCCGAAGACGATCAGGCCGGGCAGCAGCGCGCCCGCGTAGCTGGAGTCGGCGCCCGCCTGGCTGAGCAGGAGCAGGCCCACGGCGCCGACCGTCGTCCCGCCCAGGTAGGCCGAGCGCGTGCCGAAGCGGGTGACGAGCTGCGCGCCGACGACGGCGGAGGCGATGGCCGCGATGCCCATCGGGACGAAGTGCGCGCCGGCCTCCAGCGCGGAGTCGCCGTGCACCTGCTGCAGGAACAGCGCGGTGAGGAAGAACATGCCGAGGAACGCGCCGCCGTTGAGCGCGAGCGCGATCGCGGAGACGCTCAGGCCGCGCACGCGGAACAGGCGCAGCGGGACGAGCGGGTCCTTGGCGCGCGCCTCGACCGCGACGAACCCCGCGAGCAGCGCGATGCCCGCGGCGAACAGGCTCAGCACCTCCGCGGATCCCCAGCCCGCGGCCTCCGTACGGATGACCCCGCCCACCACCGCGAGCAGGCCGAGGGTGCCGAGCACGGCGCCGGCGACGTCGAAGCTCGAGTCCGCCTGCACGCGCCGGCTCTCGGTGATGAACATCGGCGTGGCCGCGATCGCCAGCGCGGCGACCGGCACGTTGACGAAGAAGATCCACTCCCAGCCGAGCGAGTCGACCAGCACGCCGCCGGCGACCACGCCGAGCGTGCCGCCGATGCCGGCGAGCGCGCCCCACACGCCGAGCGCGATGTTGCGTTCACGGCCGGCGGGGAACGTGACCGTGAGCAGCGCGAGCGCCGCCGGGGACAGCAGGGCGGCGCCGACCCCCTGGACCGCGCGAGCGGCGATCAACAGGCCGTCGGAGGTGGCGAAACCGCCGGCCAGCGAGGCGGCCGTGAAGAGCCCGAGCCCGATCAGGAACAAGCGCCGGCGACCGAGGATGTCGCTCATCCGCCCGCCCAGCAGCAGGAGGCCGCCGAACGCGAGCGTGTAGCCGTTGACCACCCACTGCAGCCCTTCGGCGCTGAACCCGAGGTCGGTCTGGATGGCCGGGAGCGCGACATTGACGATCGTCACGTCCAGGACGACCATGAATTGGGCGATGGCCAGCACGGCGAGTGCAAGCCATTTTGCGCGTGAATCATTCTCTTCGTGAACGTTCATGCGGCGCACCTTACGCCGCTACGATGAATGATTCAAGTCATGAATCATTTTTCCGAGACTCTACCCTGCGAGGACATGCTGTCCCGCGGAACCCTCAGCCGGTCGGCCCTGCTGCTCGTGAAGCTGGGCAACGAGATCATGGCCCGCGCCGAGGACCCGCTGGCCGCGATCGGGCTGAGCGGGCGCCAGTACATCGTCCTCGCGGTGCTGAGCGAGGACGCGCCGCCCTCCCAGCAGGAGCTCGCGGGGCTCTGCGGCCTGTTGCCCGCGCAGATCGTGCCGGTGATCGACGAGCTCGAACGGCGCGGCATGGTCGCCCGTCAGCGCTCGGAGACCGACCGGCGACGGTCGGTCGTCACTTTGACGGAGGCCGGCACCGAGGCGTTGCGGCAGGCGGACGCGCTGGGGGACCGGCTCGTCGCCGACCTCGACGAGGGCGTGCGCCAGGCAGCCGTGGACGCCCTGGCGCGTTCTTACAATACGGCCGGCTGAGCGGCGCCTACGGTCGTGGAATGACCGTCAAGCCGATTCCCGAGGGATTTCACACCGTCACGCCCCAGCTCACCGTCGAAGGCGGCGTCGAGGCGCTGGACTTCTACGAGCGCGCGTTCGGCGCGCAGGTCCGGCTCAAGCTCGTGATGGGCGGCAAGCTCATGCACTCCGAGCTGCAGATCGGCACCTCGATCGTCGGCGTCTCCGACGCCTTCCCGGAGTACGGCTCCGTCGCGCCCAAGGGTGACGAGCCCGTCCCGGTGGCGCTGATGATCTACACCGAGGACTGCGACGCGCTGCACGACCGGGCGGTGGCGGCGGGCGCGACGTCCGTCACGCCGCCCAACGACACCTTCCACGGCGACCGCGCGTGTTCGCTGCGCGACCCGTACGGCCACCGCTGGATGATCTGCACGCACATCGAGGACATGGACGAGGCCGAGCTGCAGCGCCGCACCGAAGAGGCCATGTCGGCCTAGGTCACGCGCGAGACGGCCACGTCGATCTCGCGGTGCACCCCGCGCTCGACGAGGTCCCGCAGGCGTTCGAGCGCGTCGTAGACGTCGACGAAGCGGGTGTAGAGCGGGGCGATGCCGAGCCGGACGGAGTCCGGGCCGCGGAAGTCCGGGATGACGTCGGCGCGCTCGATCAGCGCCTTGCAGATCGGCCAGGCCTCCTCGTGCCGGAGGGAGACGTGCGAGCCGCGCAGATGCGGCTCGCGCGGCGTCCCGAGCGTGAAGCCGAGCGCCTGCAGCCACTGGTCGTGCAGCGCGATCAGCAACTCGGTCTGCGCGATCGACTTCTCGCGGATGGCCTCGATACCGGCCTCGGCGGTGATCCGCGCGCCCTCCTCCACCGCGGCGAGGACGAGGATCGGTGGCGTGCCGGCGAGAAAGCGCGTGATGCCGGGCGCGGGCTCGTACGGGCGCTCCATCTCGAACTGGCGCGCCTGGCCGAACCAGCCCTGGATCGGCGTGACCAGCGCGTCGGGGTCGCGCGCGTAGAGGAAGCCCGTCGCGCCCGGGCCGGCGTTGAGGTACTTGTAGGTGCAGCCGACGGCGTAGCGGATCGCGCGCAGGTCCACGGGCAGCGCGCCGGCCGAGTGGCTGAGGTCCCAGATCACCGTGTCCGGGAACGCGGCCATGTCGGCGAGCGCCCCGCTGCGGTAGGCGACGTGCGAGAGCACCGTGAGCGCGTCTTCCGGCACGTCGGACGGCTGCGGGCCCAGCAGCGGGTCGACGTCGAAGATCTCCAGCTCGAGGCCGCGGGCGCGGGCGATGCCCTCGAGCACGTAGCGGTCCGTGGGGAAGTTGTCCTGGTCGGTCGCCAGCTTTCGGAGATGGGGCTGCGTCTCCAGGATCGCGTTGACGAGCTTGAACAGGTTGACCGTGACGCTGTCGGCGACGAGCACCGTGCCGGGGTCGGCGCCGATCACTTCCGCGAGCGCGTCGCCCGTGCGGGTGGGCGCGTCGATCCAGTCGTGCCAGCCGCCGACGAGCTCCGAGCCCCACTCGTCGATGACCCGGTGCAGCCGCTCACGCGTGCCCTTCGGCAGCCGGCCGAGCGAGTTGCCGTCGAGGTAGAGCCTGTGCTCGTCCTCGATCACGAAGCGCTCGCGGAACGCCGCGAGTGGGTCCTTCGCGTCCAGCGCGAGGGCGTCGGCGCGCGTCACAGCCATGCCAGCACCGCCTTCCAGAGCGGGTTGTCCGGGTCGATGTGGCCGAAGTGGTCCTCGTCGGGCTCGACGATCAGCGCTGCGCCGGAGGCGGCGGCGAAGCGCTGTGAGATCTCCACGGGCACGATGTCGTCCTTCCCGCCGTGGGTGAGCAGCGTGGGGACGCCGAGCGGCAGGCGCTCGATCGGCGAGGCCACCGACGTCGGGTGCTCGCCCAGGAAGCGATCCACGACGCCGTCCGACAATCGCAGCTCGCGCGCCCGGGCCAGGTCGAGCACGCCGGCCTGGGAGACGACGCCGGTCACCCGCACGCGCGTGGCCGCGTAGGCCGCCAGGTGCCCGCCGGCGCTGTGGCCGATCGTCACGACGCGGCTGCGGTCCACGGGCAGGTGCTCGAGGAACTCGATCGCGGCGCAGACGTCGTCGAGCGTCTCCGGCACGCCGCCGCCGTTGCCGAGCCGGCGGTACTCGATGTTCCACGCCGCCCACCCGCGCGCGGCCAGGTCGGCGCACAGGTCGTCCATCAGGTCCAGCCCGTACTGGGCCTTCCAGAAGCCGCCGTGGATGACCACCGCGACCGGCCCCTCGCCGTACAGCACGCCGTACTGCGAGGGGTCGTCGCCGTACCTATGAAGCTGCGACTCCAAGGCTCTTGAGCGCCTCGGCGAGCTTGGTGATGCCCTCATCGATCTGCTCCGGCGTGACGCCCGAGTAGGCGAGGCGGAGTGTGTTCGGGCCGCCGCCGAAGTCGGTGCCCTTGACGAACTGGACCTCGCGCTGGGCCGCGGCCTTCTCGAGCTCGGCCACGTCGACGCCCTCGGGCAGCTCGACCCACATGAAGTAGCCGCCGGACGGGTTGGCGAACGTCGCGTCGGGGATCTCCCGCTGGAGCGCGTTCACGACCGCGTCCTTGCGCGCCTTCAGGTTCGTCTTGACCGTCTCGATCGCGCCGTCCATCCGCCCGGAGCGTGCGAACTGGTTCACGATCGACTGCGCGACCATGTTCGGCGAGATGTAGGTGTTGGTGGCGAGCGTCTGGATCTGCTTGATCACGGCCTGCGGCCCGACGAGGTAGCCGACGCGGATGCCCGGGCAGACGGTCTTGCTGAACGAGGACGCGTAGACGACGCGGCCGGCGTCGTCCTGGCTGAGCATGGTCGGGATCGACTCGCCCTCGAAGCGGATCGCCACGTACGGGTCGTCCTCGAAGATCGTGAAGTCGTGCTCGACCGCGAGCTCCAGCAGCGCCGTGCGCTTCTCGGCCGAGAGCGTGTAGCCCGCGGGGTTCTGGAAGTTCGGGATGATGTGGGCGAGCTTCGGGTGCACGGCCTCGCCGAGCACCGTCTTGAGCGCGTCGATGCTGATGCCGTCGGGCTCGAGGTCGACCATGCGCACGTCCGCGCCGCGGCCGCGCAGGTTCAGCAGCGTGCGGTCGTAGGTCGGGTTCTCGACGATCACCGCGTCGCCCTGCTGCACGAGCAACTCGAACAGGAACGCGTCGGCCTGCATCGAGCCGTTGGTGACGAGCACCTGCTCGACGGCCACGCCGTGCTGCTCGGCGATCCACTCGCGCAGCGGCACGTAGCCCACGCTCGTCCCGTACGCCGTCGTCCCGGCGGGGTCGTTCTCGAAGGCGAGTCGGGAGGCCTCTTTGAGGCCCTCCACGTCGACGATGTCGAGCGACGGCGCCCCACGGGCGAAGGAGATCGTGGCCATAGGCGTGGAGCCTAGCGGCGTTTACAGAGCGTGCCGACGCTGATCACGAGCGGTGCGTCCCGGCGCTGGGCCGCGTACTCGATCTCCGTCGTGCGCGACGGTCGGCCGCGGGCGAGACGGCGGTGGTCGGCCTTGGAGATCTGGTACATCGCGAGGTGCTCGAGCGCGAGCTTGCCGTCCTGCGTGCGCGGCTGGGCGAGCCCGGCGGCCACCATCCCGGCGGGGCAGCTCACGCGGGCGCTGAGCCGCTTGAACGTGCGCTGTCGCGCGGGCAGCTCGACCGTCAGCTTCGCGATCGCCACGTCGGGCGGCAGGGCGCTGCCCTTGCGGATCGGTGTGCCGATGAGGGCCCGGCCGCCGCCCTCCGCGGCCGGAGCGCGGTCGCGCACGACCTCGGTCTGGCCGGCGACCCAGGCCGTCGCGCCGCCCGCGGCGAGCACCGCGCAGCAGCCTCCGGCCACGACCTTGGTGGCGACGCCGCCGCCACCGCCGAGGCCGGACAACAGACCTCCGAGCGGGCCGAAGCCGATCGGCGGGACCAGCACGCGCAGGCGGCTGCGCGTGGCCTTCAGGTTCGCGCGGAACTCGGCGCACGCGGAGCACCCGCGGACGTGGCGCAGCGCGTGCTCGGACGGCCGGCGCTTCTCGTCGTGCGCGACAAGCAGGTCGTCGCGGATGTCGCCGCAGGCGGCGTCGCGCGCCTCAGCGGCGGCGTTGAGCCTGGTGCGGGCGCGCATGACGAGCTGGCGTGATGCCTGGGGTGTGATCTCGAGCACGCTCGCGACCTCGTCGTGGGTCAGCCCGTCGAGCTCGCGCATGAGCAGGGCGGCGCGCTGCTGCTCGGGCAGGTCCGCGAGGTCGTCGATCAGGCCGCGCAACTCGTGGCGGCGGCTGAGCGTCGAGTAGACGTCCTCGCCCGCCGGCACCTGGATCTCGTCGTCGTCATCGTCGAGCGAGACGGCTCGCGTGCGCCGCAGCTCGTCGATGCAGAGGTTGCGCACGATGCGGTGCAGCCACGGCTTGAGCTCCGCCGGCGCGCGCTCACCGCGGAGCGCCCGGTGGGCGCGGATGAACGCCTCCTGGACGATGCCCTCCGGGTCGCCCCCGTGGGTGCGCAGCGCGCGGGCGGCGGCGGCGTGCAGGCGCCGCGCGTGGCGGTCGTGGATCGCCTCGAAGGCGTCCTCCCGCCCCGCGCGGAACAGCCGGACCAGGTGGTCGTCCGAGCGCAGGCGCAGAGCGGGGTTCACCGGCGGAGCCTACCGGCAGAGATCGGCGGTCTTGACCCAACCCTTGCGCTTCGCGTTGCCGCGGGCGTCGCCATAGGCCCACCGGCCGGAAGGGCTGTAGCGGGTCACGCGGATCTTCTGGTCCTTGAACAGGGTGCCGGTCACGGTCTTGCCGGGCTTGTGCATGACGTAGGTGGACTCGGCGCAGACCGCTCGGACGCCGGTCTTGTCCGCCGCGACGGCGGGCGTGACGCCGCCGACGGCCAGGGTGGTGGTCAGCAGGAGGGTGGGGAGGATGCGGGTCATGTCGGCGTCACGAGGCGAGCGGGCGTGATGTGACGGACCTTCCCCCCTCGCGGATATTTTTCGCACCGTGGATTTTCTCGATCGTGCCCGCGACGCTGTCACGAGCTGGCGGGAGCCGGCTCCGTCGCATCCCGCCCTGCAGCCCGACGCCGCGCGGTTCGAGGCCGCCTGGGGCGAGTTCGTCGAGCGCATGGGGACGAGCTATCCGTTCCATCACCCGCGCTACGCGGGGCAGATGCTCAAGCCGCCGCACCCCGTGGCCATCGCTGCCTACACCGCGGCGCTGCACGTGAACGCCAACAACCATGCGCTGGACGGCGGGCCGGCGACGTCCGCGATGGAGGTCGAGGTGGTCGCGTGGCTGGCGCGCATGTTCGGCTTCCCGGACGACACGCTCGGGCACCTCACCTCCTCGGGCACGATCGCGAACCTCGAAGCGCTGTGGGTGGCGCGTGAGCTGCACCCGGGCAAGGCGGTGGTGTACGGGGCGAACGCGCACTACACGCACTCGCGCATGTGCGCCGTGCTGGGCGTGACCGGGCTGGAGGCGCCCGCGGACGTGCAGGGACGGATCGACCTGGACGCGGTCGAGGCGCTGTGCCGCGAGGGGCGCGTGGGCACCGTGGTGGTGACGGCGGGGACGACCGGGACCGGCACGCTGGACGACGTCGCCCGCGCCGTCACGTTCCGCGAGCAGTACGGCGTGCGCGTGCACGTCGACGCGGCCTACGGCGGCTTCTTCGCGCTGCTGGCCGATTCCGGGCTGATCGACGGAGAGCCGTTCCGCGCCATCGCGCGCGCGGACAGCGTGGTGGTGGACCCGCACAAACACGGGCTGCAGCCCTACGGGTGCGGCGCGATCCTGTTCCGCGACCCGGGCGTCGGGCGCCTGTACAAGCACGACTCGCCGTACACGTACTTCACCTCGGCCGAGCTGCACCTGGGCGAGATCTCGCTGGAGTGCTCGCGCGCGGGCGCCGCGGCGGCGGCGCTGTGGCTGACGCTGCGCTCGCTCGACCTCGCGCCGATCCTCTCCGCGGGCGTGCGCGCCGCGCGCGCGTGGGCGGAGCTGATCCGCGGCTCGGACGCGCTCACGCTCCACCGCGAGCCCGAGCTCGACATCCTCACCTACTTCCCGACGCGGTCGCGCGCGTCGGAGATCGACGCGGCGAGTGAGCAGGTGCTGCAGGCCGGCATGACGGAGGAGGATCCGGTGTTCCTCTCCACGCTGCGGATCGGCCGTGACGCGTTCGCCGCCGCGCATCCGGACGTCGAGCTCGACGCCGACGGCGCGCGCGTGCTGCGCTCAGTGCTGATGAAGCCCGAGCACGAGCCGCACGTGCCGTGGCTGCACGAGCGGGTCAGTCGAATCGCGTCACGGTGAGCGCGAAGCGGCCCGTGTAAGTGGTGCCGTTGATGCTGCGGACGAGCCGGCCCGGGCCGGCCGCGGAGCCGACGACGACGGCCTTGCTGCCCGCGACGTCGATCGCGTCCAAGCGCGTGAAGACGGGCGTGCCGCCGGGCGGGGCGCCGAGCACGGGGAAGGTGAGGCCGCCGTTGCCGAAGCGCGCGTCGCGGGCGCCGTTGGCGCGCAGGCGGACGAGCAGCGAGTCGGGCGTGCGGCCGGTGCCGGCGACGAGGATGCGGCCGGAGCGGTCGCGCACCATCGACGTGACGTGGAGGTCGCGGCCCGAGCGGGAGATCCGCGTGATGCCGTCGGAGCCGAACGCCGTGTCGAGTGAACCGTCGGCATTCAGGCGGACGACGGCGCCGCGGGCGGTGCCGGCGGCGGTGGTGTCCGTGCCGGCGACGAGCGTCGTGGTGGCCGAGCCCTGGCGCACGGCCATCGCGCCGACGTCCGGCCCGGTGCCGGAACTGAGCACGTGGGTGACGACGCCGGTGCCGCCCCAGGCGGGGTCGAGCGTGCCGGCGGCGTTCAGGCGCACGACGGTGAAGGCCGCGGCGCCGGTGGCGACCGTGTAGGTGAGCGTGCCGTCGGGGCGGATCAGCAGGCCCGTCACGCGGCCGGTCAGGCCGAGCGCGGGGTTGGCGAAGGCGGGGTCGACCGTGCCGTCGCCGAGCAGGCGCATGATGAACGGCGCGCCGTTGCTCTCGCCCCCGAGGTAGACGACGCCGTCGCGGTTCATCGTCATCGCGTGCAGGACGGCGTCGTTCGGGCCGCTGAGCACGTACCCCTGGCCGGCGCCGTAGCTCGGGTCGATCTCACCGCTCGGCAGCAGCCGCAGCGTCACGAAGCGCGTCGAGCCGTCTGCGAGCCGCAACGTGCCGGACGCGACGACGCGCCCGTCCCGCACGGTCTCGATGCCCTTCACGCCGTCCAGCGACGTGCCCGGCAGCGCCGGGACGACCTGCCCGCGCGTGCCGAACGTGCTGTCCAGCGAGCCGGACGCGCGCAGCTTGAGCACGACCAGCTGGCCCGCCGCGGACCCGCCCGCGAGCACGCGGTTGCCGGAGATGACCTTGACCGCGAAGCCGACCGCGTCGGCGTCGGTGGCCTTCAGCGTCACCGTTCCGCGCCGGCCGAAGTCCGTGTCCGGGTCACCGGCAGCGGCGAACGCGGGCGCGGGAAGGGCGAGCAGGAGGGCGAGGGCGAGAAGGAAGCGGGGCATCGTGGAGCGGGGGGGTCTCGGGGGGGCGGCAGCCCCACCGGGCGGTTACAACGCGTGGCGGGGGCAAAGGATGCGCCCCCGCCGCGCCAGGTGGTTCTACGCCGACTTCAGCGAGCCTGCGATCTCGGCCGCGATCTGCGCGACTTCGGTGGGCGTGCGGCCGACGCGGACGCCGTTGGCCTCCAGCGCCTCCTGCTTGGCCTTGGCGGTGCCGGCGGTGCCGGAGACGATCGCGCCGGCGTGGCCCATCGTCTTACCGGGCGGTGCGGTGAACCCCGCGATGTAGGCGACGACCGGCTTGGAGACGTTGGCCTTGATGAACTCGGCCGCCTCCTCCTCGGCGGAGCCGCCGATCTCGCCCGCCATCACGATCAGCTCGGTCTCGGGATCGGCCTCGAACTCGGCGATGATGTCGATGAAGCTCGACCCGGGGACCGGGTCGCCGCCGATGCCGACGATGCTCGAGTTGCCGAAGCCGGCCTGGGCCAGCTCGTTGCCGATCTGGTAGGTCAGCGTGCCGGAGCGGCTCACGACGCCGACGTTGCCCTCGGAGAAGAACGCGGCCGGGATGATGCCGACGTTGGCCTTGCCCGGCGACAGGATGCCCGGGCAGTTCGGGCCGACCAGGCGCACGTTCGGGTTCTTGGCGAGGTGGTTGTAGACGCGCAGCTCGTCGTGGGCGGGGATGCCCTCGGTGATCGCGATGATCAGGCTGATGCCGGCGTCCTCGGCCTCGAGGATCGAGTCGGCGGCGAAACGCGGCGGGACGAAGATCATCGCCGTGTTCGCGCCGGTCTCGCTGACCGCGTCGTGGAACGTGTTGAACACCGGGATGCCCTCGACGTCCTGGCCGCCCTTGCCGGGCGTGACGCCGGAGACGACGTTCGTCCCGTAGTTGCGGTTGTTGAGCGTGTGGAAGGTGCCCTCACGGCCGGTGATGCCGGAGACGCACAGCTTCGTGTCGTTGGTGACCAGGATCGCCATCAGCCAGCCAGCTCCACGACCTTCTTCGCGGCGCCGAGCATCGTCGCCTCCGTATGGACATTGGGGAGGTTCGCGTCGGCGAGCAGCTGCCGGCCCTCCTTGTCGTTGGTGCCGTCGAGGCGGACCACGAACGGCACGGTCGGCTTGATCTGGTCGAACGCCTCGATCAGCCCGCGCGCGACCTCGTCGCAGCGCGTGATGCCGCCGAAGATGTTGAACAGGACGGCGGTGACGTTCGGGTTGGAGAGGATGACTTCGACGGCCTGCGTGATCGCCTCGGCCTTCGATCCGCCGCCCGCGTCGAGGAAGTTCGCGGGCTGGCCGCCGGCCTGGTCGACGACGTCGAGCGTCGACATCACGAGGCCGGCGCCGTTGCCGAGGATGCCGACGTTGCCGTCGAGCTTGACGAACGTGAGCCCGCGCTCGCGCGCCATCCGCTCCTGCTCGTCCTCGGCCGCCGTGTTGCGCAGCGCGGCGTTGTCCGGGTGGCGGAAGAGGCTGTTGCCGTCGAGCGTGACCTTCGCGTCCAGCGCGGCGACGTTGCGGTCGGCGGTCACGATCAGCGGGTTGACCTCGACCAGCATCGCCTCCTCCTCGACGAAGGCGGTGTAGAGCTTGGTCAGCAGCGCGCCGAGCGGGCGGACGACGTCGGCGTCCACGCCGGCCTCGTACGCGAGCCGGCGCGCGTGGAAGTCCTGGAAGCCGAGCAGCGGGTCCACGTGCAGGCGCGCGATGGCCTTCGGGTCCTTCTCCGCCACCTCCTCGATGTCCATGCCGCCCTGGGTGGAGAGCATGACCAGCGGGCGCTTGGCACTGCGGTCGAAGACGATGCTCGCGTAGTACTCCGCCGCGATCTCGGACGCCGCCTCGATCCACACCTCGTGCACCGTGTGCCCGCGGATGTCCATCCCGAGGATGTTCTTCGCGTGCTCCTCGGCCTCTTGGCGGTTCTGCGCCACCTTGATGCCGCCGGCCTTCCCGCGGCCGCCGATCTGCACCTGCGCCTTGACGACGCAGGGATACCCGATCTCGTCGGCCGCCGCGACGGCCTCCTCGACGGTGGTGGCGGGGGCGCCGCTGGGCACCGGCACCCCATGGCGGGCGAACAGCTGCTTGCCCTGATATTCGAGTAGGTCCATTGTGCGCGCCGAATGTTACGAGCGCGCGTGCTCCGATGGCTGTCCGTTCACAAGTGGTGAGGCTTCGTTGCCGCGCGGCAGCTCCGGCCGGCCGGCCTCCAGCAGCGGCTTGATGAGGTCCATCGGCAGCGGGAACACGACCGTCGAGTTGTCCTTGCCGATCTCGCTGATCGTCTGCAGGTAGCGCAGTTGGATCGTCGTCGGGTTCTTCGAGATCACGTCCGCGGCCTCGCCCAGTCGCGCCGCGGCCTGGAACTCGCCCTCGGCGTTGATGATCTTCGCGCGCCGCTCGCGCTCGGCCTGCGCCTGGCGGGCCATGGCGTGCTGCATCGCCGGGGGGATGCCGACGTCCTTGATCTCGACCGTGGTCACCTTCACGCCCCACGGCTCGGTCTGCTCGTCGATGATCTTCTGCAGCTCCTCGTTGAGCGTCTCGCGCTCGGCGAGCAGCGAGTCGAGGTCGGCCTTGCCCAGCACAGACCGCAATGTCGTCTGCGCGATCTGGGACGTCGCCTTCAGGAAGCTCTCGACCTGGACGACGGCGCACTTGGGGTCGACGACGCGGAAGTAGACGACGGCGTCCACGCGCACCGGGACGTTGTCGTGGGTGATGACGTCCTGCGGCGGGACGTTCAGCGTCACGGTGCGCAGCGAGATGCGCACCATCCGGTCGATCGCGGGCACGAGCAGGACCAGGCCCGGGCCCTTGGTGTCGATCACCCGCCCGAGCCGGAACACGACCGCGCGCTCGTACTCGCGCAGCACACGCACCGACGCCGCCGCCAGCACGAGCAGCATCGCCAACACGCACACGACGGTCACCAACAGCGCCTCGATCACGGGGCCACCTCCCACTCCTCGGCCGGGCGCACGATCAGCGTCAGGCCGTTCACGTTCTCGACGACCACCGGCAGGCCGCGCGCGAGCGGCGGATCGCCGTCGAGACCCCAACCGCGGGCGCGCCACAGCCCGCCGTCCACGAACACGGCGTCCGTGCCGCGCGCCACGCCCACCCGGCCGATCAGGCTGTTGGACGCGCGCATGCGGCGCGTGGCGAGCGCCTTGCGCACGATCAGCGCGAGCGCGACCGCCCCCGCGAGGCCGACGCCGAGGCCGGCGGAGGCGGCGACCAGCGTGGCCGAGCCGGCGGCGGAGAGCAGCAGCGCGACACCGGTGGCGAGGGCGAGCACGGCGCTCGCGCCCAGCGCGCCGTGGCTCGGCACGTGGGCTTCCGCCGCCGCGAGCGCGGCGCCCGCGAGCACGAGCAGGAGGCCGAGCGTGAGCACCTATTTCTCCTGCAGAACAGGTTACTCCCGGCTCGCGCGAATGGAAATGTCATCATGCACGGCCGCGATGCCCCTCCCTAAAGAAGTCACCTTCGTCACCTTCGATGTCTACGGCACCCTGATCGACTGGGAGACCGGGGTGTACGACGCGTTTGCCAAGGAGGCGGAGAAGGACGGCTACACGCTGTCGAAGGAGGAGCTCGTGCCGCTCTTCCTCGAGACCCAGCAGGAGATCAAGGGCGGCTCGTACGAGCTGTACGCGGAGGTCCTTCGCCGGACCGCCGTCCAGATCTCACGCCAGCTCGGCTGGCCGCTGGAGCCGTCTCGCTCCGGCTTCCTCCCGGCCTCGGTGTCCCGCTGGCCGCCGTTCAAGGAGACCAGGACCCAGCTCGACCGCTTCGCCAAGAAGTTCGAGCTCGGCCTGATCTCGAACATCGACGACAAGCTGCTCGGTGAGACCCGGCGCTACTTCAAGACGGACTTCGACCTCGTGGTCACGGCGCAGCAGGTCCGCTCCTACAAGCCGGACCCCGCGCACTTCAAGGAGGCCGAGCGTCGCATCGGCACCAAGAAGGGCTGGGTGCACGTCACCTCGTCGTACTACTACGACGTGGAGCCGTGCCTGAAGGCCAAGGTCCCCGTGATCTGGGTCAACCGCAACAAGGAGACCCTCGACGCGTCGCAGAAGAAGCCGACGGCCGAGGTCAAGACGCTGCTCGAAGCGGCGAAGCTGCTCGGCGTCGCTTGAGAGCAGTCGCCCTTCACGAGGACGTCATCGCCGTCACCTCCCGCGCGTTCGCGACCGCGAGCGTGTTGGTGCGCAACGGCGGCGAGGCGTTCCTGGTGGACTCGCCCGTGTTCCCGGACGAGCTGGAGATCCTGCCCGGGATCGCCGCGCAGTCGCAGTTCAACGTCGTCGGGGTGCTGGCCACGCACGCCGACTGGGACCACCTGCTCGGCCGCTACGCGTTCCCGGAGGCGCCGCTGGGCGCCGCCGAGTCGACCGCCGCGCGGCTGATCAACGAGCCGGGCGCGGCCCAGCGCAAGCTGCGCGACTTCGACGACGAGATGTATGTGGTGCGCCCTTCCCCGCTGTCCCTGCCGGGCGCGCAGCGGCTGGACACGCCGGGCTACATCGACATCGGCGAGCAGACGCTCGAGGTCCATCCCGCCGACGGGCACACCGTGGACGGCATGGCGGTCTGGGTCCCGTGGGCGCGCGTGCTCATCCCCGGCGACTACCTGTCACCGGTCGAGATCCCGATGATCTCCGAGGGCGGCTCCGTGTCCGCCTACCTGGCGACGCTCAACCGGCTCGAGGAGCTCGTGATCGAGGCCGAGCACGTCGTCCCGGGCCACGGCGGCCCGATCGACGCGCAGCGCGCGCTCGCGATCCTGCGCGAGGACCGGGCCTATCTCGAAGGCCTGCCGGAAGCGTCGCTGCCGCTGGCGCGGCGGACCAAGGCCCAGCGCGCGATCCACGAGAAGAACCTCACACGGATATGAGCGGGACGCCCGCGAGGGCGAGCGCGACGCCGACCCGCTGAACCGGCACGAGCCGCTCGTGCAGGATCAGATAGGCCAGCGCGACGGTCACGACCGGGAACAGGCCGCCGAGGACCGAGACGAGGCTGAGCAGGCCGCCGGTGGTGGCGATCGCGAACGCGGTGTTCGCTCCCGTGTCGAGCAGGCCGATCCCGCCGAGCTTCGGGAGCTCGGAGAGCGGCGCGCGGGCGGCGGTGCGCCAGGCGAGCGCGCCGAGCACCACGACGCCGACGACCCGTGCCGCCGCGACGCCGCCGAGCGCGTCGTGCTCGGCGGCCGCGTCGAGGCAGATCAGCGCGAGGCCGATGAAGACGGCCGCGATCAGCGCGAGCTGGATCGCCCGGCGCGGGTCGATCGCGGTCGTGTGCGCGGGCTCCCGGCTGGCGAGGATCACGCCGGCCAGCGCGAGCGCCATGCCGACCCACTGCAGCGCCCCGGGGCGCTCGCCGTCGAACACGACGCCCGCGACCACCGGGACGATGCTCGACGTGGCCACGATCGGCGCGATCACGGACATCGTCCCGAGCGCGAGCGAGCGGTAGAAGCACAGGATCGCGACCGAGCCCACGACGCCCGACAGCGCTCCCGGCAGGAACGCGCCCGAGTCGACGCCGCGGATCGCCAGGATGATCGTGAGCGCGACCAGCCCGGCCGCCTGGCCGACGAGCGCGACGAGCACCGCGGGGTGGACGCGGCTGGCCCGCCCGGCGAGGAAGTCGGCCGTGCCCCAGAGCAGGGACGCCAGCAGCGCGGCGGGCGCGCCGCTCACGGGCGACGCTCGGCTGGCGGCTCGCGTCGCTGCGAGTACTCGCCCGAAGGGCTCGCACTCGGGCGCCGAGAGGGTCTGGACCTCATGTACTGGCGGCGTCCGCGGCGGCCTTGTAGGTCGGCTGCTCGCGGCGGATCAGGTCGGGGTTGGTGCCCGCCTGGTGGACGAGCTCGAGCGTCAGCAGCTGCAGCGCGATCGCGCCCGCGAGCAGCGGGTGGCCTTCGGGCAGCGCGTCGACCGTGACGGTCGGCATGCCGAGCTCGGCGACGGCGCGGCGGACGTCGTCGGCGCGCGCGTCGCGCTTGGCCGCGGCGCTCGGGTCGACGCGGATGACGATGATGCCGGTGGTGGCGTCGGCGGCCGGGAGGTGGCCGTGCAGGACCTTCTCGACGCCGAGCGGGGTGCACGGGACGTGCAGGCCCTCTTCGATCTTGAGGGCGAGCTCGCGCGCGGTGATCTCGTCCACGCCGCTGCCGGTGATGACCAGCCGCTCGGCGGACGCGAGCTGCTTGGCCGCGTCGGTGAAGCGGGCGCGGTGCTCGAGCGTGTCGGTGAGCACGCGGGCGCAGGTGGCGGCGTCGGCGGCGCCGGCGATCGCGGTGAGCGCCAGCAGCGGCGACACATAGCCGACGGTGTGACACCACGACGTGTCCACGAGCGGCGTCGCGAAGACGATGTCGGGCGCGGTGACGGTGTCGCCGCCGGTCGTGGCGGTGGCGGCCGAGGAGGGCACGATCTCGTCGGGCTTGGCGGTGATGAGGATCGTGCGGGCGCCGTTGGCGGCGGCCGCGTGCATGGCGGCGAGCGTCGCGGCCGTGCCCGCCTCGTGCGAGATCGCGATGCAGACGCCGCCGGCCTGCGGGTCGAGCGAGGCCTCGAAGGCGTCGCGCGCCGTCGCCCCCTCGATCAACGCCGCGCCGGCCATGGCCGCATGCTCGGACGTGCCGCAGCCGACGATGACGACGGGTCCGCCCTCGCGGATCGACTCGGCGGCTTCGAGCGCGGCGGACGAGGTCAGGATCGGCTCCACCAACCCCGGCTCGGCGTAGATCATCTCCTCCATGGCCCACGGCGGGCCCGTGCGCAGCTCCGGCATGTCGCTCATGCTCGAGACGGTACCGTCCGAGTGGCTCGACCAACAGAGCCACTTCGATGTCGACGAACCGTGCCACTTTGGAGCTCTTCGCTGCGCTCGACCGCGCCTCGCCCGAGCCGCTGCGCGCTCAGCTGGAGACCGCGATCCGCGCCGCGATCGCCGGCGGCGGTGCTCCGCCGGGCACGCGCCTGCCCGCCTCACGCGTGCTCGCCGAGGCGCTGCACGTGTCCCGGGGCGTCGTCAGCGAGGCCTACGCCCAGCTCGCCGCCGAGGGCTGGATCGAGGTCCGCCACGGCGCCGCGCCCGTCGTCCGAACCGAGCCGGCGAACATAAAGAGGGACAGTCCCTCTTTAGGAAACGACCCGGGTGGCGGGCGTCCGCCGGGGACACCGACGGGTGTTTTCCTAAAGGGGGACAGTCCCTCTTTAGGAAACGTGGGTGCTCCGGCGGCCCGGGTGGATCTGCGTGCGACGGCGCCCGATCTGTCGGCGTTCCCACGGCGGGCGTGGGCGGCGGCGCTGCGGCGGGCGCTCGCGGACATGCCGGACGCGGCGCTCGACTACGGCGACCCGCGTGGGGACGACGAGCTGCGGGCCGAGTTGGCCGCGTACCTCGTGCGCGTGCGCGGCGCGGCGGCGAACGCTGAGGACCTCGTCATCACGTCGGGCTACACGCAGGGGTTGTGGCTGGCGTGCCGGGCGCTCGCGCATCGCGGCGCGACGCGGGTGGCGGTTGAGGACCCGTCGCTCGACGACGCCTGGGGGACGATCCGGTCGGCCGGGTTGGACGTCGTCCCCGTGCCGGTCGACGAGCACGGGATCGACCCGAGCCGGCTCGACGCGGACGCCGTGCTCGTCACGCCCGCGCACCAGTTCCCGACGGGCGCGGTCCTCAGCCCCGAGCGCCGGCGGGCGCTGCTGGCGTGGGGCGGCATCGTGCTCGAGGACGACTACGACAGCGAGTATCGCTACGACCGCGCGCCCGTGGGCACGCTGCAGCGGCTCGCGCCGGACCGGGTCGTGTATCTCGGCACCGCGTCGAAGACGCTCGCGCCCGCGCTGCGGCTCGGGTGGGTGCTCGCGCCGCCGGAGCTCACGCACGCCATCGCCACCGAGCGCTGGGCCGTCGACAGCGGCGGGCCGGCGATCAACGCCCGCGCGTACGCGCGGTTGCTCGCGACCGGCGAGGTCGACCGGCACCTGCGGCGTACGCGGCGCGAGTACCGGGAACGCCGCGACGCGCTGGTCGCCGCGCTGACCGAGCGGCTGCCCGGCTGCCGGATCGACGGGGTCGCCGCCGGGCTCCATCTGCTGCTGCGGCTCCCGGCCGGCACGGACGAGGACGCGGTCGTGCGCCGCCTCGCCGAGCGCCGCGTGCGCGTCAACGGCCTGAACGCCTACCGGCTCACCGCCCGCGACGAGCCTGCGCTGGTCATCGGCTACGGACGGCTGCCGCAGGCGGCGGTCCCGGGCGCCGTCGCGGCGCTCGCCCACGCGCTCTAAGGGCCCGGATCAGGGTGCCGCCTGAAGCCGCCGGCGGCCCGCTCCCGGACCATCGACGGCATGCTCAAGCACATCACCCTGATCTGCCTGGCGATCGTCGCCGCGCTGGGCGCCGCCAACGCCAACCGCTGACACGCTTAGGATGCGCACAACGTGCGCGAGCTGCTCGAACGCGAGGACGACCTGGCGGAGCTCGACCGGGTCCTGGCCCGTGCCCGCGCGGGCACGGGCCACGCGATCGCGGTCGAGGGGCCGGGCGGGATCGGCAAGACGAGCCTGCTGACCGCGGCGCGCGCGCAGGGCCGCGACGCCGGGATGCTGATCCTGCACGCGCGCGGCTCGGAGCTCGAGCGCACGTTCCCGTTCGGCGTTGTACGCCAGCTGTTCGAGCGCGCCGCCGCTGAGGAGCGCCACTTCGCGGGCGCGGCGAGCCTCGCCAAGCCGATCTTCGACCTCGCCGACAACGCCGACGAGTCCTCCTACGCGCGCCTGCACGGGCTCTACTGGCTGTGCGCGAACCTGGCCGCGGAGCAGCCGCTCGTCGTCTGCGTCGACGACGCGCAGTGGGCGGACGAGCCGAGCCTCAGCTTCCTCGGCTTCCTTCTGCGCCGGCTCGAGGATCTCCCGGTCGCGCTGCTCGTCGGCACGCGCCCGCGCGCGGAGCAGGAGTCCGACGTGCTGCGCGCGATCGTGACCGACCCGGCCACGCGCGTGCTCCGCCCCACGGCGCTGAGCGGCGACGCCGTCCGCGAGTGGGTGCGCAAGGCCGTCGACGATCACGCCGCCGACGGCTTCTGCCGCGCCTGCCACGAGACCACCGGCGGCAACCCGTTCCTCGTGTCCGAGCTCTTGCACGAGGTCACGCACAAGCGCCTGCGGGCCACCGACGCCGAGGCCGCCGCGGTGCGCGCGCTCGGCCCCGAGGCGATCAGCACCGTCGTCCTGCAGCGCCTCCAGCGGCTTCCGTCCGACGCGCCCGCGCTCGCCCGGGCGATCGCGATCCTCGGCGAGGGCGCGCGCCCGCCGCTCGCGGCGCAGCTCGCCGGCCTCGATCCGGTCGCCGCCGAGACCGCGCTGGACGCGCTCTGCCGCGCCGACGTCATCACCCGCGACGAGGACGACCGGCTCGGCTTCGTGCACCCGATCGTGCTGGCCGCGATCTACCACGACCTGCCCGCGGGCGTGCGCCGCGACGGTCACCACCGGGCGGCGCGCCTGCTCGCCGAGCGTGGCGCTGCGCCCGAGGAGATCGCGTCGCACCTCGCGCTCACCGCCCCGCGGGGTGACGCGTGGGCGGTGCAGGCGCTGCGCGCCGCCGCGCAGCGCGCGTTGATCCTCGGCGACCCCGCAGCCGCGCTCGCCTGCCTGCAGCGGGCGCTCGAGGAGCCACCGCCCGCAGAGACGCAGGCCGCGGTCCTGCACGAGCTCGCCCGCGCCGAGGCGCAGTCCGGCCGCCCGGACGCCGTCGAGCACTTCCGCGCCGCGATGGAGCTCGCCGCCGACGCGCACGAGCGCGGCCAGATCGCCGTCGGGCTCGCCCGTGCGCTGAAGTTCCGCGGCGACTCGCCGGCCGCGGTCGACGTGCTGCGCCAGGCGCTGGCCGAGCTCGACCACGGCCCGCTCGCGGAGGAGCTCGAGCTCGAGCTCGTCTCCTCGGGCTACATCTCGCTCTCGGCGCGGCCGCTGCTGGCCGCCGAGATCGCCGCGCTCGAGGCGCCGGAGCGCGCCGCCACCCAGCTCGACCGCCTGCATCTGATGGCGAGCGCGTTCGAGACCGTGATCGCCGCGGGCCCGTGCGAGCGCTCCGCCGAGCTCGCGCGCAAGGCGCTCGGGCCCGAGCAGCCGACCGACGTGAGCGCGGGCGGGCACGTGTTCATCAGCGCCGCGGGCGCGCTGATGTTCTCCGAGGGCTACGAGGAGGCCGAGCGCGCCTACGACCAGGCCGTCTCGGACGCCCGGCGGCGCGGCTCCAGCGTCGGCTTCGCGGCCGCCTCGAGCCTGCGCAGCCTCCTGTACTACCGGTGCGGCCGCCTGTCGGAGGCCGAGGCCGACGCCACCGCGGCGCTCGACCTGCGCAACGACGTCCACGGCTCGCAGGGCTATCTCGCGTGCGCGCTCAACGCGCTCGTCTTCACCCGGCTCGAACGCGGGGAGGCCGACCACGAGCTGCTCGCGCTCGCCGACGACTTCTTCGCCACCCAGCCCACCGAGGACCTCCCCTACAGCCAGGCGATCCACGCCCGCGGCTGGCTGCGCGCGCAGCTCGGGGACTCCGAAGGCGGGCTGGAGGAGCTGCTGGCGTGCGGCGCGCGCGAGCAGCTGTGGGGCGTGGGGACGCCGCAGATCATCGCGTGGCGCTCGAGCGCCGCCGAGGTCTGCCTGGCGCTCGGCCGGCTGGAGCAGGGCCGCGCGCTGGCCGACGCCGAGCTCCAGCTCGCCCGGCGGATCGGCGCGCCGCGGGCGATCGGCGTCGCGCTCCGCGCCGCGGCGCTCGCCGAGTCGGGCGAACGGCGCATCGAGCTGCTCACCGACGCCGTCACCAGCCTCGAGGCGAGTCAGGGCACGCTCGAGCTGGCACGCGCCCGCGTGGACCTCGGCCGCGCGCTCGTGCGCGCCGGTCGCCGCGACGCCGCGCGCGACCACCTGCGCGGCGGTCAGGAGCTCGCGCTGCGCTGCGGCGCGAGCCGGCTCGTCGAGCAGGCCCACCGCGAGCTGCTCGCCACGGGCGCGCGTCCGCGCCGCAGCGCCGCCGCGAGCCGCGACGACCTCACGCCGTCCGAGCGCCGGGTCACCGAGATGGCGGCCGACGGGCTCACCAACCGCGAGATCGCGCAGGCGTTGTTCGTCACCGAGAAGACGGTCGAGACGCACCTCGGCCGCGCGTTTTCCAAGCTCGGCGTACGCTCCCGCAAGCAGCTCGCCGACGCGCTGGCGGCAGTCGCGTGAATGACCGCAATCTCTGCGCCCCGGGCGCGTTACAGCCAACAGTGGACACGCACCTCGAGACGATCGACGTGGGCGCGCGGGTGATGGCCAACCAAGCCTTGCCCGAGGGCGTCGCGCAGGGCGCCAAGGGTCTGGTCGTCGGGCAGGCGGGCTGGATCCAGCGCCGCTGGCGGGTCCGGTTCGACGACGGGCCGACCGTCGACGCGCCGGAGTACGCGCTCGAGCTGTGCCGTGGCCGCGGGCGCTTCACGCGCGGCGGTCCGTGAGCTTCCGGCGCGACCGCCTGACCTGGGTCGCGTACGCGCTGCTGGCCTGGTTCGCGTTCCTGCAGGCCGCGCCGGGCCTCGTCGTCCCGTACCTGCGGGACGAGCTCGACATCGGCTACACGACCGGCGGGCTGCACGTGGCCGCGTTCGCGGCGGGCAGCACCCTCGCGGGGTTGTCCGCGCCGCGGCTGGAGGCCGCGCTCGGCCGCCGCGCGCTGCTCTGGGGCTCCGTCGCGGTGATGATGCTCGGCGTCGCGGGCCTCGTCGCGGGGCCGGTCGTGGCGGTCACGATCGGCTCGCTGCTCGTCGCCGGCTACGGCGGCGGCCTGCTGCTCGCGACCGACCAGGCGCTGCTCGCCGACCACCACGGCGAGCAGCGGGCGATCGCCCTGACGGAGGCCAACGTCTGCGCGAGCGCCGCGTACGTGCTGCTCGTCGGCGCGATCGCGCTGCTGGACTGGCGCGCCGCGCTGCTGGCCAGCTTCCTCGCGCCGGTGGCGCTGTTCGCCGCCGCCCGCGCGGTGCCGATCACGACCGCTCCGGCGGCTCGCGCCGATCACGGCCGGCTGGGCGCGGCGTTCGCCGTGGCGGCGACGATGATGTTCTGCACGGTCGCGGCCGAGTGGTGCCTCACCGCCTGGGGCGCGAGCTTCGCCGAGGAAGCCGCCGACGTCTCCGCTGACACCGCCGTCGCACTCATGTTCGGCTACTTCGGCGGCGTGCTCGCCGGCCGCGTGACCGGGAGCGCGCTCGCGCGCCGGCATCCGCCGCCCCGCCTGCTCGCGGCGGCGCTCGTGGTGGCCGCGCTGGGCTTCGCGGTCCTGTGGCCTGCGACGAACCCGGCGCAGGTGTTCGCCGGGCTGTTCGTGATCGGCGTCGGGCTCGGGAACCTGTTCCCGTTCGCGCTCGCCGTGACCGTCGCGCTCGCGCCCGACCGCGCGGCGCTCGCGTCAGGCCGCGCCGTGCTGGCCGGCTCGACCGCCGTCCTGCTGGCGCCGCTGACGATCGGCGCGCTCGCGGACGCCACCAGCATCACCGGCGCGCTGCTCGTCGTGCCGGTGATGCTGGCGCTCGCCGCGCTCGCGCTCTACTGGGTGACCTTGCGGCTGTAGCCGCCGATCTGCAGCGCTTCGAACTGCACCTGGCTGACCTGCGTGAAGTCCTTGGGCCCGCCGTACCCGGACTGCGCGTCGGCGTGGCAGACGACCCTGACCGTGGTCCACTGGGTCGTCGTGATGTAGCCACGCATCAGTAGGCGCTGCGGGGTGTCGTCTCCGCCGGTCCACCAGGCTTTGTCGGAGGCCACCTTGTCGCCCCACCCGCCGCCGTTGCCGGTCGGCGCGGCGTAAACCGCGCAGCTCGCGCCGATCGTGTTCAGGTGATGGGCTTCGGGTCGGTCCGCCCGGGCGCTGACCGTCACCACGTGGTGGGTGTTCGGCGCCAGCGTGAGGATGCCGACATGCTTGTCGTGCCCTGCGTGCTCGCCGATGAACGCGCCGGGGTGCTCGATGATGCGAGCGAACGACGGGCCGGCGGGGCCGGGTGGCCCGGTCTGGTTCCAGCTGAGCGGCTTCTCGCCCGGCAGGCAGGAGCGGCCCACCTCCTGCTCGCCGTCCACGATTCGCAGCCTGCCGTCGGCGGTCGTCATGCACGCGGTGATCGCGCCGTCGGCCGACGGGATCGCCGCGACGGCG
Source organism: Solirubrobacter deserti (assembly GCF_003344625.1). GTDB lineage: Bacteria > Actinomycetota > Thermoleophilia > Solirubrobacterales > Solirubrobacteraceae > Solirubrobacter > Solirubrobacter deserti. Next base: position 678,439 of record NZ_QPKJ02000003.1, read on the forward strand.
CCGCCGGTCAGGCCGAGGGCGAGTACGCCCGCGAGAGCGAGGTGGCGGACGCGGATCACGACTGCACCTCCACCGAGCCGACCTGGAGGGCCGTCAGCCTGGCGTTCGACAGCGTGAAGTCGCCCTTGCTGGAGATGTCGCCGCCGCACACGAGCTCGAGCGAGGCGCCGGTGGCGTCCGTGGTCGCGGTGGCCTGCAGCGCCAGCGTGCTGGCGTTGCCGATCCAACTCCCGCTGTCGAGCTTGGTCTGGCTGCCGATGCGCTTGATGACGAGATCGCACGCCGCCAGCTCCTGCTGCGACGTCTTGCTCATCAGGGTCGCCTTGGCGGAGACGGTGAAGGCGCCGTCGGCCGGCAGCGCGATCTTCGCGACGGTCTTGGGCAGCCCGTCGTGCGTGCCGGCCTGGCTGGCGGTGAGGGCCTTGGAGGCGGAGGAGGTTCCGGTGTCCTCGCGCGGCGGGGCGGCGACCGCGGCGCCGGAGATCCCGACGGCCAGCACGCCGACCAGGGCGAGGGTGGGAAGGCTGATTCGCATGGGACGGCATGGTCCGGCGCACGCGCGCCGTTACATCGGGAGCTCGTCCCTGATCTTTGCCGGGGTGCGGGCAGCCGCTCCCGTCGGGGTGCGGACTACTCGACGAGGTCGAAGCCGCCTGCGAGGACGGCGTCCAGGCGGCCCGTCCGCCAGCCGCGGATGGCGTCGCGCACGAGTGGCGTCGGGCGCTCGCGGTAGCGGCGGACGATCGTCGAGCGGCCCTCCTCCGGCGCGCCGACGACCCGAACGCGCACGCGCCGGCGCTCATAGCCGCCCTTGCCGTCCGGGACCTCCAGCACGTGCATGCCGTCCTCGGGGGCAAGCACCCGCAGCGCGCCGAAGCCGGAGACGGTCGCTTCGAACGGCTGCTCGGAGACGACCTCGAGCCGCATGCCGCGCTCGTGCGCCCAGGCCCGGTACATGGCGACGATCCGCGGCGCGAACTCCGGGTCGCCGTCGACCCTGAGCCCGGCGTCGGCGGGCTCGCCCGCGGCCAGCGCGTCGAGCGCCTCGCCGAGCAGCAGCAGCCGCTGGGCGGCGCGGCGGACGATCGCGGCCGGCGGCTGCCGCGCACTGCGGACGCGGTTGAGCAGCGACGCGGCGGAGCGCAGGCCGGATTCCATGCGGTCGCGCAGCTCGATCCCGGCGAGCACGACGCCCCGCCCGTCGTCCTCCCAGAACCCCGGCTCGGCCATCTGCGCCAGCAGCGCGTCCTTGGTCTCGACCTCGCGCGCCAGCCGCTCGCTGACGTTCGCGAACGTCGCCTCCAGCAGCTCGAGCCCCGGTCCGCCCTCGCGCGCGAGCGTCTTCAGCGTGGTCTCGGCGGGCGTCGGCACGACCTCCGACGGCGCGTCCGGGTCCTCGAAGGTCACCTTGAGCCCGTCGCGCCCCGCGCGGACGAACAGGAACTGGTCGCCGCTGGGCACGTCGTGGCCCGCGATGGCCAGCGCGAGCGGCGTCAGGAAGTGGCGCTCGACCGCGCGCTTGAGCGGCCGGGCGCCGAGGTCCGGCGTAAAGCCCTCGCTCAGCAGGAACTCCAGCGCGGAGTCGTCGAACTCCACCGCCCACTGGCGCGAGCGCAGCCCGCGCCGGGCCAACACGGACTCGAGCTCGGCCGCCAGGATCTCGCGCATCACGGGCCGCGACAGCGGCCGGAAGACGACCGTGCGATCGATCCGGTTGACGAACTCGCGGCGGAACGTCTTGGTCACCGCCTGCTCGACGCTGCGCGCGACGAACCCGCCCTGGGCGGGCGAGAACCCGATCCCGGCACCCGTCGGGATCGTGGCCCCCAGATTGGAGGTCATGATGATCACGGCGTGCCGGAAGTCGGCGGGCGCGCCGTGCGGATCGCTCAGCCGCCCGTCGTCGAACACCTGCAGGAACAGGTCGAAGACGCCGTGGTCGGCCTTCTCGAACTCGTCGAGCAGGACGACCGAGAACGGCTGCTTGCGGATCGAGGCCACCAGCGACGCGTCCTCGGGCTCGCCGCTGCCCAGCAGCCGCTGCGCGCTGCCGGGGTTCTGGTACTCGGACAGGTCGATCCGGATCATCCGGTCGCCTGAGCCGAACAGGTACTCGGCCAGCGCCTTGGCGATCTCGGTCTTGCCGGTACCGGTCGGGCCGACGAACAGCAGCACGGCGAGCGGCCGCGTCGGGTCCGTCAGCCCCGCCTTGAGCAACGCGATCCGCTCCACCATCAGCTCGACCGCCTCGGGCTGGCCGACGACGCGCGCGCTGAAGAAGCGCCGCACCGCGTCCACGTCCAGCCGCGAGCGGTCGTCGAGCATCGCCAGCGGCATGCCGGAGCGTTCAGCGACGCTCTCGAGCACGTCGTTGATGCCGTACGCGTCGCCGGCGCGCTGGCGCGTCGCCTCCAGCAGCGACAGCACCGACCCGGGCAGCGCGCCCGGCAGGAAGTGGCGCGCGAGCGCGAGCGCCTCGTCGGCCACCGCCGCGTCGGGCGCCACGGCGCGGACCAGCTCGCGCGCGGCGGACTCGTCCGCGGGCTCGACGCGCAGCGGCTCGAACGCGGTCCGCACGGCCGGTCGCTCGCGCAGCAGCCGCTCGTAGCCGGCCGGGTCGACCTCGCCCACGATCCGCAGGCGCGCGCCCCCCATCCCCTGCAGCAGCATGTCGAGGATGCCCGTGCGGCTGTGGCGGTGCGTGCCCGTCCACAGCAGCTCCTCGAAGCGCGGCACGATCCACAGCACCGGCGCATCGTCGAGCGCCTTGACGATCCGCAGCACCTGTTCCTCGAGCTCGCCGATGAACGTCTGGCCGGCGTTGAGCTCGGTCGCACTCGCCTCGTAGACCGCCCAGCCGCGCTCGCGCGCGAGGTCCGCGCCGAGCGCGCGCATCCGCACGGTCCGGCCCGAGCCGGGCTCGCCGACGACCAGCACCGAGCGGTCGGCGCCGATCGCTCGCCGGAGCGCGTCGAGGTCGCGCCCCAAAGCGTCGTCGCCGACGACCCCCGCGTCCAGCGTGCGCGCCGCCTCGCCGCGGTGCAGCCGGCCGGCGCCGCCGAGGTTCCCGGCCAGCTCCTGCAGCCGCTTGCGGCGCACGAGGTCGGCCCTCACCTGGGGGTCGAGCGCGTCACCGAGCTTGTCCACCAGCGTGAGCAGCTCGTCGACGCGGTTGTCGCCCGCCGGACTGAGGTCGACCGGCTCGCCGCGGCGCAGCACGAGCGCCCGCAGGTCCGCGAGCGGCGCGGGCTTCAGCCACCCCTCGCCGACGGCCAGCAGAAGCCGCTGCACGAGCCCGTGACCGGCGCGGCGGTCGAGCGCGCGGAGCAGAAAGCACGCGAACGCGCCGCGCGCGGCCGGGGCGAGCAGCAGCAGCGAGCCTTCCTCACCGTCGCGCTGCGCGAGCGCCTCGAGCGCGACGCACGCCCGCATCCGCTCGCCGCGCACGAGCGCGAACAGCTCCTCGTCGCCGGTCGCCGACGCGAGCCGCACGGCCTCCTGGAACTTCGGGTTGAGCAGGAGCGCCGCGGCGCTGCGCTGAGCCTTGGGCAGCGCGCGCAGCTCCGCGATCAGCTCGTTCACCGCAGCTTCGCGAGCTCCTCGTAGAGCGCCCGCGCGGCCGCCGCGCCGTGCTCGAGCGCGATGAGCCGGTAGGACTCGTTGGGCGCGTGCAGCGCGTCGTCCGGGAGGCTGAAGCCGGAGACGATCGTCGGGATGCCGCGGGCGGAGAAGTCAGCCAGGACCGGGATCGTCCCGCCCTCGCGCACGAGCGCGGGCGCCTTGCCGGTGCTGCGCTCGAACGCTCGCCGCGCCGCCCGCAGGACCGGGTCCTCGGGATCGAACGCGCTCGGGCGCGCCGTGTCGGCCGAGAACAGCAGCTCCGCGCCCTCGGGCAGCGCCTCGCGCAGCAGGTGCTCGAGGTTGGCGGCGATCTCGTCCGGGTCCTGCCCGCCGACGACCCGCACCGACAGATCGGCCGACGCGACCGGCACGACGATCGTGCGCGCCTGCCCGCCCTCGATCCGGTGCACGTCCAGCGACGGCTCCGCGGTCGTGCGGACGTAGAACTCGGCCGCGGCGGTGGCGTCGGCCGGGCGGGCGCCGACGTTGGCCAGCTCGCCCTCGCCGTCGGGCAGCGTCGCCCACGTCTCCACCTCGGCCGGCGTGGGCGGCCGGATGCCGACGCGCAGCGGCTCGGGCAGCCGGCCGTCGGCGCCTGCGAGCACCGCGCCCAGCGCGCGGTGCAGCGCGTGGAAGGCGTTCAGCGCCGCGCCACCGTAGATGCCCGAGTGCGCGGTCTGCGTGCCGGTCCGGACCTCGATGTGCGCGAAGACCATGCCGCGCGTGGCGACCGCGAGCGCCGGCGTGTCGGGGTCGACCATGCCCGCGTCGAACACGACCGCCGCGTCGGCGCCGCGCTCGTCGGCGCGCACCCAGGCGCCGACGTCGTCGGAGCCGGTCTCCTCGGCGCCCTCGATCAGCACGCGCACGTGCACGCCGAGCTCGTTGGCGCGGGCCAGCTCGCAGGCGACGTGCAGCAGCGGCAGGAAGTTGCCCTTGTCGTCGGTCGCGCCGCGGGCGTACAGGCGGCCGTCGCGCTCGGTCGGCTCGAACGGGGCCGAGTCCCACAGCGCGAGGTCGCCTGGGTCCTGGACGTCGTAGTGGCCGTAGATGAGGACGGTCGGCGCGTCCTCGCGGGAGGAGCGCAGCTCGCCGACGACGAGCGGGGCGCCGCCCGCCGTGTCCACCAGCTCGACGGTGCCGCCCGCGTCCGTCACGCGTTTCGCGGCCCACTCGGCGGCCTCCCGCAGCGCGGCCTCGTCACGCTCGCCGGTGGAGACCGAGGGGATCTTCAGCCACTCGATGGCCTCGCTCAGCAGGTCAGGCATCCTTGATCACCGCCAGCGTGTCGCCGGACTTGACCGCGGCGCCCTCGGAGATCGGCAGCTCGGCGATCGTCCCGGCCTTGTGGGCCGTGATCTCGTTCTCCATCTTCATCGCCTCGATGATGCAGATCAGCGCGCCCGCCTCGACCTGCGCCCCCGGCTCGACGAGCACCTTGAAGACGTTGCCCTGCATGGGCGAGGCGAGCGTGTCGCCGCCGCCCCCACCGCCGCTGGACCCCTTGCGCTCGCGCTTCTTCGGAGCGGCCTTGGGCGCGGCGCCGTTGCTCGCGGCCGCCTCGCCGTGGACGGTGACCTGGAAGCGCTTGCCGGACACCTCGACGACGTAGTCGCGGGCGACGACCTCCGCCTCCTCGGCGGCCGGCTCCGGCTTGGGCGCCGCCAGCGTCTTCAGCCACTCCTTGTCCTCGATCAGGTCCCGGCACGTCTCGCCCTTGGCCCACTGCTCGGAGGCCATGATCGCCTTGTGGAACGGGATCAGCGTGCGCACGCCCTCGATCTCGAACTCCTTCAGCGCGCGGGCCATGCGGCGCGTGGCGCGCTCGCGGTCGGCGTCCCACACGATCAGCTTCGCCACCATCGGGTCGTACAGCGGCGTGATCTCGGAGCCGGACAGCACACCGGAGTCCACGCGCACGCCCGGGCCGGACGGCTCCCGGTAGTGCGTGACCGTGCCCGGCGCGGGCGCAAAGTTGCGCGCCGCGTCCTCGGCGTTGATGCGGCACTCGATCGCGTGGCCGTGCCAGCGGATGTCGTCCTGGCCGAAGCTCAGCGGCTCGCCGGCGGCGACGAGGATCTGCTCGCGCACGATGTCCACGCCCGTGACCTCCTCGGTCACGCAGTGCTCGACCTGCACGCGCGTGTTCATCTCCAGGAAGAAGTACTCGCCCTCGTCGGAGAGCAGGCCCTCGATCGTGCCCGCGCCGCGGTAGTCGACCGCGCGTGCGGCCTCGACCGCGATCTCGCCGATCCGCGCGCGCAGCTCGGCGTCGACGAGCGGTGCCGGGGACTCCTCGATCAGCTTCTGGTGGCGGCGCTGGATCGAGCAGTCGCGCTCGCCCAGGTGGACGACGTTGCCGTGCCCGTCGGCCAGCACCTGCACCTCGACGTGGCGCGGGTCCGGCAGGTAGCGCTCCAGGTAGACGGTCGCGTCCGAGAAGAACTTCTCGCCCTCGCGCGCCGCGCCCTCGAACGCGTCCTTGAGCTTGTCCGGCTCCAGCGCGACGCGGAAGCCCTTGCCGCCTCCGCCGCCCGCGGCCTTGACCGCGACCGGATAGCCGATGTCCTCGGCGATGCGTTCAGCGTCTTCGAGCGACTCGACCGGGTCGGTGGTGCCCGGCACGATCGGCACGCCGGCGTCCTGCATCAGCTCGCGCGCCTTGGTCTTGGAGCCCATCGCCTCGATCGCGCTCGCGGGCGGGCCGATGAACGTCACGCCCGCCTCCTCCAGCCGGCGCGCGAACGCGGCGTTCTCGGCCAGGAAGCCGTAGCCGGGGTGCACGGCCTCGGCGCCGGACTCCTCGATCACCTCGAGCAGCTTGTCGACGTTGAGGTAGGACTCGGCCGCGGGACCCGGGCCGAGCAGGTAGGCGTGCGTGGCGCGCTGGACGTGCTGCGCCTCGCGATCGGCCTCGGAGTAGACCGCCACGGACTCGATCCCGAGCTCGTCGAGCGCGCGGATGACTCGCACCGCGATCTCCCCGCGGTTCGCGACCAGGACCCTAGTAAACATGGGGCGCGCCATGCTAACCCCTCCCCGCCTCGTCCTGGTCCGCCACGGCCAGTCGACCTACAACGCCCAGGCCCGGCTGCAGGGTCAGGCCGACCCGCCGCTGTCGCAGACCGGCCGTGCCGACGCGGAGGCGTTGCGCCCTTTTCTGCCGCGCTTCGAGCAGGTCGTGACGAGCGACCTGCAGCGCGCGAGCGAGACCGCGGCACTGCTCGGCTATCCGGACGCGCCGCGTGACGAGCGCTGGCGCGAGATCTTCGTCGGCGAGTGGTCCGGGCGCTCGCTGGCGGAGCTGCCGACCGGGACCGAGGCCGCGTGGCGGGGCGGGCCGCTGCGGGCGCCGGACGGGGAGTCGTGGGCGCAGTTCGAGGCGCGGGTCGGCGGCGCGGTCGACGAGCTGGTGGCCGCGGGCGGCGACTGGCTGGTGATCTGCCACGGCGGCGTGGTCCGCGCCGCGCTCTCGTACGTGACCGGCGTGAACCCGCGGATGGTCGCCGGGCCGGCCAACACGAGCGTCACCGTGCTGCGCCCGCCGTTCCTCGAGCGCTACGCCTGGACGCCCGCCCTGTAAGCGATGTGACGCGTCCACTTTTTGCCGCAAGTCTGCGCGAGAGGCCGCGTTCCAGACAGTACGCCGCTCTCATCCTGGGGCCTTTTGAGTAGCGGTCCATATGGGAACCGGCCGGCCGGCAAATGGGGCCGCCGCGCCGGCCGGTTTCTCCCGACTTCACTGCCGGAACACCCACTCCGGCTCACGATCGACACCCTCAAGCCTCGCCGCCCTGACCCACGGGCTGACCACCGCGGGTTTCCCCTCCCCTGAGGGCGGCGGGGCGGTGTCGACCTCGAACTGCTGGATCGCGGCGATCACCGCCGCCGCCTCCTCCGGTGACGGAGCGCTCATGCCGGCGGGCCGTTGACGCCCTTGATCGACTTCTGCCCGCGCGCCACCGAGTAGGTGAAGCCGGTGGACGGGAGCGTCGCGCGCGAGCGGCGCTTGATCGTCTGCACGCGCTTGAAGCTGACATCGAACTTGGTCGGGCTGGCCTCGACGAGCCCGTAGCCGTGGTGGTCGAAGTCGGCCTGGTCGACCCACGGGTTCAGGCCGCGCAGCGTGTCGATGATCGCCTGCGGCGTGTTCGGGTTGGCGTCGTTGCCCGGCAGCGTCTGCCCGCCGCCGACCGGCAGGTCGGTCTCCCCGAACGACTGCGACGTGATCGAGCCGCCGACGAACTCCAGCGCCACCGACTCGCCGCGCTGGCGCTGCGTACGCACGTCGCCGGCGATGAACGTGTGGATGTCGCCCGTGACGAACACGACGTCCTGGATCGCGCGGGAGCGGATGTGCTCGAGCAGTTCCTCACGCTCGTTGCTGTAGCCCTGCCAGGAGTCGAACGTGTAGTACGCGCCGCCGAGCAGCTCGGCGTTCATCATCATCGTCTCGTTGCCGATGACCTTCCACGCGGCGGGGGAGGAAGCCAGGCGCTGCTTGACCCAGTCCATCTGTGCGCGACCGAGGTACGCGCGCGGAGCGTCGTAGCCGGCGCACGGGACCGCGACGGCGTCGTTGCACGGCTGGTCGTCGCGGTACTGGCGCTGGTCGAGCATGATCATGTCGACGGTGTTGCCGAAGCGCAGGCCGCGGTAGATGCGGCTGCGGCCGGACGCGAAGAACGGCATCGCCTCGAAGTACGCCTTGTAGCCGGCGTTCTTGCGGGCGGTGTTGTACTTCCCCGCGGGCAGCCCGCCGGCGGGCGCGCTGCCGGCGTAGTTGTCGATCACCTCATGGTCGTCCCAGGTGGCGATCATCGGGAACTTCGCGTGCACGTCGCGCAGCGCCTTGTCGGAGCGGTAGAGCGCGTACTTGTCGCGGTAGTCGTCGAGCGACCGGGCCTCGCCGATGGGGTCGTTGCGGACGCCGGTCTGGCCCCGGCGGTGATAGGCCTCGGCGTAGATGTAGTCGCCGAGGTTGACGACGAAATCGACGTCCTCGCGCGCCATCAGCTCGTAGGCGTTGTAGTAGCCGTGCGTGTAGTCCGCGCAGCTGAAGAACGCGAACTTGACCGTCTCGTTGGAGTCCTCCGGCAGCGCGGTCTGGAAGCGGCCGACGGGGGACTGGGTCGTGCGGGTCTCGAAGCGGTAGAAGTAGCGCTCGTGCGGGTCCAGGCCCCTGATCCGCGCCTTCACGGAGTAGCCGTCGCGCGCGCTCGTGGTGATGTTGCGCGAGGCCACCACGCGGCGGAAGGCGGCGTCGCGCGCGACCTCGAGCCGCACCTGGCCGCGCCCCTCGGCGTCGTCGAGCAGCGTCAGCAACGTGATCCCGTCCGGCGTCGGGTCCCCGGACAGGACGCCCTGGCGGAAGCGTCCGTCGCGCAGGACGGCGGCGCGGGCGGTGGCCGGCGGGAGCAGCAGGACGGCAGCGCCGGCGGCGCCGCGCCGGACGAGCTGGCGACGGGTCAGCATGGGCGCGAGCGTACCGACTTTGGTCGAAGTGCAAGTCGACTGCGGCCGGATGTTCACGGCCCGCGAGACGCCGATGATCGGGGCATGTCCAGTGCCGCCAAGGTCGTCGCCGTCATCGCCCTGATCGTGTTGCTCAATGTCGCGCTGCGGTTCGTCGACCTCCCGTCGGTCGACCTGTCGCTGCCGGACATCGACGTCCCCGACTGGCTGCAGTGGGTCAACCGCGCCAAGAACGTCGTCGTGATCGGGCTGCTCGCGGCGGTCGTGATCGGCGCGGTCGTGAAAGAGATGCACCGCGACCGCCACTAGAGGAGTACGGTCGGCACATGCGTCGCCGCCTACTGCTCGGGATTCTTCTCACGCTCGTCGCGCTTCCGGCTCCGGCGGGCGCGGCCGTCATCCAGGACTTCAGCGGGTTCACGACCGGGACGAACGGGATCGCGCTCGGGCCGGACGGGAACTTCTGGGTCTCCGAGGAGTTCGGCAACTCGGTCGCGCGGATGACGCCCGCGGGGCAGATCACCGGACGCTGGGCCGTGGGCGCGCGCCCGACGTCGATCGCGGCCGGGCCCAACGGGACGGTCTGGGTGTCGGTGACCGGCGCCAACCAGCTGGCCCGGTTCGACACGACGCAGGCCGCTCCGGCACCGCAGCTGATCCCGACCAACACGGGCGGTGCGGGCTGCGGCCCGGTCGGGATCGCCGACGGCGGCAACGGACGGATGTACTTCACGCAGCCCGGCACGTGCGGCGGCGACTCGTACATCGGGTCCGTGGACGCCAACGGCGCCGGCCAGGTGAAGAACACGACGCCGAACGCGGTGTTCGACCTCGCGGTCAGCGGCGGCAAGCTCTTCGCGCCCGACTTCTTCAACGACCGCGTCCTGCGTTACTCGCTTGCGCTCGGCGCCTTCGAGACGGCAGTGGGCGTGCCCGGTTCGCCCGACGGCGTGACGGTGGACGGACAGGGCAACGTGTGGGTGTCCCAATTCGGGGGCAGCGGCGTCGCCCGCTTCCCCGCGACGCAGAACGGCGGCGCGGCCCAGACGTTCGGCGGCTCCGTCACCGCGCCGTTCGGCATCGTCGCCGCGCCTGACGGTCGCGTGTACGCCGCCGGAAGCGAGAGCGGCAACCTCGTCCGCGTGTCCGCCGACGGGACGTTCAAGTCCTTCCCGGCGGGCGGCAAGCCCTGGGACATCGTCGCCGGGCCGGACGGCGACCTCTACTTCACCGACCTGGACTCCGGGCGGGTGCGGCGCTTCGTCAGCAGCGCGCCGCGCGTCGGGGCGGCTGGCGGCGTGGCGACCGCCACGACGAGCGCCAACGTCTCGGCGACGGTCGACGCGCGCGGGAACGCCACCACGGTCACCTTCGAGTACGGACCGACCACCGCGTACGGCAGCGCGGTCACCGTCGCGGCGAGCGGCGTCGGGCCGTTCCCAGTCGGCGCGACGCTCAGCGGACTCGCGGCCGGGACGACATATCACGCCCGTGTGCGTGCGATCAATGAAGAGGGCGAGGCCGCGCCCAGCGGCGACTTCACCTTTACGACGCCCGCCCCGCCGCCGCCCCCGCCGGTCGAGAAGGTGCTCAAGGCGCGCGCGAGCTTCAGCTGGGGCTTCACCGGCGCGCGCACCGTGCTCACCCGCATCCGCATCACCGACCTCGAAGGCGGTGAGACGGTCCGCATCACGTGCGCCGGCGGCAAGAAGAAGGGCTGCCCGCTCAAGTCGAAGACCTACCGCAACGTGAAGGCGGGCAACCGGTCGCTGACGAGCCTGTTCGGGAAGAAGCGCAAGCTGCGCACCGGGGCGAAGATCGAGGTGCGGATCACCAAGGCGGGCGCGACCGGGTCGGTGGCGACGCTCACGATCGGCAAGCGCAAGAAGGACCCGAGGATCGTGCGGCGGCCGCTGAAGCCGTGAGGACGTCCAGGACGAGGGCGACCGAGCGCCGCGTGAGCGCCTCTTCGCGGTGCAGGACGAGCAAGTCCCGGCGGGCGACGGGGTCGAGCGAGCGGCGCTCGACCGCTCCCGCCGGGGCGAGCACGAACGACGGCAGGACCGTCACGCCCAGCCCGCGCTGGACGGCGTAGAGCAGCGCTTCGTGGCTGAACAGGCGGCCGGCGAAGCGCGGCTCGAAGCCCGCCTGCCGGCAGCGGCGGATGATGTGGCCCTCGAGCTCGGTGCCGTCCAGCAGCCACGGATGCTCGCGGAGGTCGGCCAGCGCGCCGCTGAACGGCGTGCCCGGCGGTAGCACGGCCTGCAGCTCGTCTTGCGCGAGCGGCACCGACCGCAGTTGCGGGGTATGTGGGAACGTGCCGTCGCCGAAATCGGCCACGATCGCGAGGTCGACCTCGCCGCGTTCGAGCGCGGGCACGTTCTCGGCCGGCTCGAGCTCGGCGAGCTGGACGCTGATGCCCGGGTGCACGCGGGCGACCTCGGCCGCGGCGTCGATCACGAAGCCGCGCATCGCGCTCGTGAACGCGGACACGCGGACGCTGCCGGCGGGTGCGTCACGCAGCGCGCGCAACGCCTCCTCGGCCGCCTCGATGCGCTCGAGGATCAGCCGAGCGTGGCCGGCCAGCGCGACGCCCGTGTCGGTCAGCGCGACCGTGCGCCCGTGCCGCTCCAGCAGGGCCGCGCCGCTTTCGCGCTCCAGCGCCGCGAGCTGCTGGGACACCGCCGACGGACTCATGGAGGCGGCGCTCGCCACCGCCCGGACCGTTCCGAGGCTCTCGAGCTGGATCAGCAGGCGCAGGCGGCGTGGGTCGAGCACTGTGAAGCACAACTTTACAGCCAGAGCAGAAAATGTCGCTGGACCTGCACGGTCGGTCGAGCTAGCTTGCGGTACATGAGCGTGCTTGCCGAGACCGGGCTGGACCCGGCGTTCTGGTCCGACGTCGACCGTCACGTCGTCCGTTACAACCCGACCTTCGTGCCGGTGATCGTCGAGCGCGCTGAGGGCAGCACGCTCTACACGGCCGACGGCCGGGAGCTGATCGACTTCACGTCGGGTCAGATGAGCGCGATCCTCGGCCACTCGCACCCGGCGATCGTCGCGACGGTGCGCGAGGCGGTCGGCACGCTCGACCACCTGTTCAGCGGCATGCTCTCGCGGCCGGTCGTCGACCTCTCGCGGCGGCTGGCGGAGTCGCTGCCGGACCCGTTGACCAAGACCATGCTGCTCACGACGGGCGCGGAGTCCAACGAGGCCGCGATCCGGATGGCCAAGCTCGTCACGGGCCGCCACGAGATCGTGGCGTTCAGCCGCTCCTGGCACGGCATGACGGGCGGCGCGCAGAACGCGACCTACAGCGCCGGCCGCAAGGGCTACGGCCCCGCCAACGTCGGCAACTTCGTCCTGCCGACGCCGGACACCTACCGCCCGGACATCGAGACGGCCGACGGCGAGCTCGACTGGCGCCGCCAGCTGGACCTCGGCTTCCAGCTCATCGACGCCCAGTCCACGGGCGCGCTCGCGGCCTGCATCGTGGAGCCGATCCTGTCCAGCGGCGGCATCCTCGTCCCGCCGCCCGGCTACTTCGCCGCGCTGCGCGAGCACTGCGACGCGCGCGGGATGCTGCTGATCTTCGACGAGGCGCAGACCGCGCTGTACCGCACGGGCGATCGCTACGGCTTCGAGCGCGACGGTGTCGTGCCCGACATCATCACGATGTCCAAGACGCTCGGCGCGGGCCTGCCGCTGGCCGCGGTCGTCACCACTGACGAGATCGAGGCCGCCGCCTTCGAGCGCAAGTTCCTCTTCTACACGACGCACATCAGCGACCCGCTCGTCGCCTCCGTCGGCAACACCGTCCTGGACGTGCTCGAGCACGACGGCGTCGGCGCGGCCGTGGCGGCCAAGGGCGAGCTGCTCGCGGCCGGGCTGCGCGAGCTGCAGGACCGCCACGCCGTCGTCGGCGACGTGCGCGGGCGCGGGCTCATGCAGGGCCTGGAGATCGTGCTCGACCGCGAGACCAAGGAGAGCTCGCCGGCGCTCGGCACGGCCGTCATGGACCGCTGCCTGGAGCTCGGCCTGCACCTGAACATCGTCAACCTGCCCGAGCTGTCGGGCACGTTCCGGATCGCGCCCGCGCTCACGATCACCGACGACGAGCTGCGCCGTGCGCTCGAGATCCTCGACCAGTCGTTGACCGAGGTCGCGCCGAAGTTCGTCTAGGGCTCGTCCGGGACGGTCAGCGCCCAGAACGCGCGCAGCACGGCCCGGGCGGCGACGGCCGGGTCGAGGCTGGTGTCGTAACGGTGCACGAGCAGCAGCCCTTCCAGGAACGCGTTGACCACGACGGCCAGCTCGCGCGGCGTGAAGCCCGGTGCCGGACGGCGGCCGGTCGCGGCGAGCAGCGCGTCGTACACCGGGGCGAAGATGTCGAGCACGTCCTGCTGCAACCCGCGTAGCCGCGCGGCGACGGCGGGTTCGGCGTCGCACATGGCGAGCGCGAGCAGGTGTACGCGCTCGCCGGCGGTGGCCTCGGTACCGGCCGAACCCGGCCGGAAGGCGGCCATGTTGCTCTCGATCGCGGCGGCGACGCTGTCGAGATCCCCGGCGCCGAGCTGTTCGGCGGCGGCGACGTAGCCGGCCACGGACGCCTGCGCCTCGAGCCGTGAGCGCTCGCAGAAGCGGTCGAGCAGCGCGTCCGCGAGCCGCCCGCGATCGAACGACAGCGAGCCCTCCGCGGCGCGGAACTGGTAGCGCACGGTCCCCGGCGACCAGCGGGCGTCCTCGGCCAGGCGCTCCGGCGTCAACGCCGCCAGCAGCTCGCCGAAGGTCATCTGGTCGACGACCGCGAGGGCGCTCTCGACGATCCTCTCGCGCGTGGAGTCCATCGGCGGACGATAGACCGCCTTTGTGGGATCTCACAACCGCGCCGTCCGGAGCCGGAGTAGGCTGCGCCGCCAGCACGCTCACGATCCCCTGCGCGGCAGCGCCGGCCCCGAGGGTGTGCGCCTCGAGTTGACCCAAGACCTTCGCCCACGGAAGGGGTGACGACCTTGCACGCCATTGTGAGGACTCTGCACGGTGCGACGACGGCGCGGCTGCGCGTCGGGGTCGTCGCGCTCGCGTTGGCCCTCTTCACCGCCGCGCCCGCCGCGGCCGACGGACCGTACGAGCCGAACGAGACGCTCGGGGCCGCGGCCGGGCCGTTGCCTGGCGGAACGACGGTGCTCGCCGCTCGCGAGACCGAGAACGACGTCGACTGGTACGCGTTCTACTCGTCCGGCGCGCGGCAGCTGGACATCCAGCTCCAGGTCTTCGAGTGCTCGCCCCAGCCCAACCTGTCGAGCCAGTCGATCCACTTCACCCTGCGCGACTCACGCGACCGGATCGTCAGCGAGGTGCGCGACCAAGAGAACGGCGTCGTCTCGCACCTGCGCTACAGCACGGCCGGGCGGCGCAAGTTCTACATCGTCACGACGCCCGACATCACGCGCTGCAAGTACTCGATCCGGATCGATCCCGCCGACGCGGTGACGCCCGAGAGCCCCGGCCACGTGCTCGGGTTCAGCGGATCCGGAACCGTCCGAGCGTCAGTCGACGGGACCGAGATCGCGCGGCTCACCGACCCGGCCGGCGCGTCGGTCGACCTCGGCCACCTCGTGGAGCCTCAGCGGCTGACGCTGGAGGTCCTCAAGTCGGGCGCGGAGAGCTCCTGGACCTTCGGCCTCACGCAGGACGAGTTGCTCGTCTTCAGCGACTCGGGAACCACGGCGCTGGGGGGTATGGGGTCCGTGGTCCGGCGGCTGGTCGTCGCGCCGTCCGGACAAGTCGTCGCCTCGTGCGCGGCGAGTGCCGACGAGGTGCTCGACAATCCCGTGGACGAGAACTGTGACGGGCAGGCCGACTACCGCAGTTCGGTGACCCTCGTCCGGCGCGGGAAGGGCTTCGCCGGCCGGTTGAGCTCGGCGGCCGCGGCCTGCGTCACACGCCGCGGCGTGCGCCTGTATCGCGAGGGACGCCGGCCGAAGCTGCTCGCGACGACCCGGGTGAGTCGGACGGGGCAGTTCCGCTTCTCCCAAGGGCGGCGGTCCGGTAAGCGAGCGTATGTCGTGGCGCCGGTGCTCGTGACGCCGGCGGGCCGGTGCCTGCAAGTCCGCTCCCCGCGCGTCCGAGGCTGAGCCATGACGCGTCACTTCGTCGTGCTCGCGCTCGCCGTGCTGTTCGCCGCCTGCGGTGGTGAGACGCCGAGCGCCAAGGCCCCGAGCGCCGCCGCCGGTGCTCCCGACCGGCGGGCCGCTGACGGCGAGGGCCTCGCGCGGTTCATCGTCGACGGGTTCAACGACCGCCTGCTCGGCTGCGACTACGGCCGGGTGGTCGAAGGCCTGCAACAGCAGATCCGCCTGTTCGTCCCGGAGGCCCAGAGCAGCCTGTTCGGGTTCTACTCGATCGAGGACTATACGGGTGAACCGGACCCGTACGACCCGACTGTCCACTCCGCCGAGAATCCGCCGCCGACCCGCGAGGCCGAGCTCGCGAACCTGCTCGCGCTGTTCCCGGAGGGGCGGCTCGCCCAGGGACTGGCGAGCCCCGACGGCGGCGAAGGCGCGCCCTACTGGCCGTTCAACGGCGACAACGACCTCGACCTGCAGGCGCTGGCGGGCATCTCGTTCGCGGAGATCTGCCGGACGGCCGTGCGGACGCTGTCGGGCGGCGACCCGGGGCGGCTGCGGGCGCAGTACCGGCGGGACGGCAGCGACGTCGATGGCCACCCGACGTGGATCCTCTCGTTCCCGCGCGGGAGCGCCGAGGACCGGACCCTGCGCGTCGAGGAGAACCGGCGGCTCGTTGTCAAGGAGACCGCGGACGGGTGGTCGATCCTCCGGTTCACGCCGAAGACCTGAACCCCGTTACATCTAGAGTTCCAGCGCCTTCGAGATCGCCTGCTCGGCGGCGATCTCGAAGTCGCGCTCGGACGAGTCCACGAGGTGGTCTTTCGCCTCCACGAGCGTGACGCGGATGTCCGTGAGCGAGCCGAGCGTCGCCTCCACTCCCCGGCGGGTGGCGGCGACGAACTCAGGCGGGAAGCCCGGCGCGGTCTCGTCGACGAACTCGAAGCCGGCGCCCGCCTCCACGCGCAGTCGGACGACCGCATACCGGCCCGGGCTGCCGGTCTGGCGGACGTGGCGGCCCTCGACGAGCATCTACAGCGGGATGTTGCCGTGCTTGCGCTTGGGCCCGGCCTCACGCTTGGTCAGCAACGCCTCCAGCGAGGCGATGAGCTTGGGGCGCGTCTCGTGCGGGATGATCACGTCGTCCACGTACCCGCGCTCGGCCGCCGTGTAGGGGTTGGCAAAGCGCGCCTTGTAGTCGTCGATCAGCTTCTTGCGCCGCTCCTCGGGCGTCGGGGAGGAGGCGATGTCGCGGCGGTGGATGATGTTCACGGCGCCCTCGGGCCCCATGACGGCGATCTCGGCCGTCGGCCAGGCGAAGTTGAAGTCCGCGCGCAGGTGCTTGGACGCCATGACGTCGTACGCGCCGCCGTACGCCTTGCGCGTGATGACGGTGAGCTTGGGCACGGTCGCTTCGGCGTAGGCGTAGAGCAGCTTGGCGCCGTGGCGGATGATCCCGCCCCACTCCTGCGAGGTGCCGGGGAGGAAGCCCGGGACGTCGACGAACGTCAGCAGCGGCAGGTTGAACGCGTCGCAGAAGCGCACGAAGCGCGCAGCCTTGCTCGACGCGTCGATGTCCAGCACGCCCGCCATCGCCTTGGGCTGGTTGCCGACGACGCCGATCGCGTGGCCGTTGAGCCGCGAGAACCCGCACACGATGTTCTGCGCGTAATGCTCGTGGACTTCGTAGAACTCCTCGTCGTCGACGATCAGGCGGATCGCGTCGCGGATGTCGTAGGGCTTGTTCGCGCTGTCCGGGACGATCGCGTCGAGCGCCTCGTCCATCCGGTCGGGGTCGTCGGTCGGCTCCACCCGCGGCGTCGTCTCGAGGTTGTTCTGCGGGAGAAAGCCGAGCAGGTAGCGCGCATCCTCGAGGCATGCGTCCTCGTCGTCGGAGACGAACTGCGCGACGCCGGACTTCGACGCGTGCGACATCGCGCCGCCGAGGTCCTCGAAGCCGACCTCCTCGCCCGTGACCGTCTTGATCACGTCGGGGCCGGTGATGAACATGTGCGAGGTCTCCTTCACCATGAAGATGAAGTCGGTGATCGCCGGGGAGTAGACGGCGCCGCCCGCGCACGGGCCCATGATCAGCGAGATCTGCGGGATCACGCCCGAAGCGCGCACGTTGCGGTAGAAGACGTCGGCGTAGCCGGCCAGGGAGACGACGCCCTCCTGGATGCGCGCACCGCCCGAGTCGTTGATGCCGATCACCGGGCAGCCGATCTTCTCGGCCAGGTCCATGACCTTGCCGATCTTCTCGGCCATCACCTCGCCCAGCGAGCCCCCGAAGACCGTGAAGTCCTGCGAGAAGACGCACACGCGGCGCCCGTCGATCGTGCCGTGGCCGGTCACCACGGCGTCGCCCCACGGACGGTTCCTCTGCATGTCGAAGTCCGTGGTGCGGTGGCGGACGTAGGTGTCGAGCTCCTGGAAGGAGCCGGGGTCGAGCAGCTTCTCGATCCGCTCACGGGCCGTGTACTTGCCCTTCGCGTGCTGCTTCTCGACCGCCTTCTCGGACGCATGGTCCACGACCGCCTCGCGCAGCTCCTGGAGCTGGGCAAGGCGTTCCGCGAACGTCTCGGGGGCCTTCTGGCGCATTACCGGCGGACTTTAACGACCAGCTTCCACGTCTCCTTGGCCGCGTCCTTGACGGTGACCCGGTAGCCCTTCTTGGTCTTCTTCCCGACCTTGACGGAGCGGACCTTCGCCCCGTCGCGGCCCGGCTTGGCCGTGGCGCGCAGCTTGCCGCCCCGGCGGCGCAGCGTGACGGTCGGCGCGCAGCCGACGATCTTCGGCTTCACGGACAGGTTCGCGACCGCGCCGTTGTGGCCCGTGAGCTTGCCGATCACGAGCTGGCGCGGGCCGCGGCACGCGTCCTTGTTGAGCCGCAGCGGCGAGTTGGTCCCACCCGTGAACGTGAGCTCGAACCGCTCCAGCGGCACGTCCGGGATGCCCGCGAACGAGTTCGCGATCCGGCCCTTGGTCCCGACGGGCGGCGCGACCTTGCCGAACAGCGGCAGCGTGACGATGCCGCTCAGCTGCAGCGCGAGCCCCGGCAGCTCGCCCAGCGCGGGCGAGGCGAGCGTCACCGGGCTCATCAGCGGGCTGTCGAGCAGCGGCGTCGTGGCCACGGCGGAACCGATCCGCGCGCTGCCGGGGCAGCTGCCGGCCTGGAACTGCGCTCCGCTGCAGGCCTTCGCGAGCTTCTTGAGGTCCAGCCCGAGCATCTGCGGCAGCGCAACGTCGGCCACGGCGGTCGACGACTGTCCGGGAGGCACGGTGATCACCGCCTTCAGCGGCGGGAACGCGCCGACCTTCGTCTTGCCGCGCGCGCCGAGCGTCGCCTCGAGCTTGGGCGCGAACGCCAGCCCGGCGCAGTCCGTCGCGTGATAGGGCGCGGAGACCTTGGCGACGGTCCCGCCGACGCCCTCGAGCGTCGCGTTGACGGCCTGTTCGGCGCACGAGGACGCGTTGAGGATGAAGCCCGGCCGGTCGAGCGTGAGCGCGAACGAGCGGATCGAGACGGGCACGCCGCCGACCAGCCGCGGCAGCGGCGTCGTCGTGACGGTCAGGCCGCCGTCCGGGCGCAGCTTGATCGACGCGTTGACGGTCACCGTGCCGAGGTCGACCGGGCCGACCTTCCCCGGGATCACCATCTGGAAGCCGGCCAGGCCGCCGTCCTGCGGGCCGGTGAGGAAGACGTCGCCCGACAGCGCGACCGGCGCCTCACCCGCGCCCGCGGTGGCGCTCACGCTGCCCACGCGCGTGCCGGGCGGGAGGCCCTTCAGCGAGCCCGCCAGGCCCGGCGGGAGGTCGGCGGTGACGCGCGAGAGGTCCTCGGCGCCGTCGGGGCGCGTGATCGTCATCGTGACCGAGCCGGCCGGGCGGCCCGCGGCGGTCGAGGCCGCGGAGACCTGCAGCCCGGGCGCGAACGCCGGCAGCGCGCAGCCCTGGTCGATCGTGAAGCTCGCCGTCGCGTGCTTCGGCGCCGTCCCGCTCCACGGCGTGAGCGTCGCGCTGAGCGTCTTCTCGCCGCACGTGCTCGGGTTGTTGAGCACGGCCTTCGCGCCGCCCGCGAACGACAGCGCGAACGCGGTGAACGGCACCTGCGGCAGGTTGTCGAAGACCGTCGTGATCTGGCCGTTGGCCGGGTTGAGCTTGACGTCGCCGGCGAGCTTGACCTGCACGCCCGGCCCGTCCACCACGACGTAGAGCCGGAAGCCGTCGCCGAAGTACACCCGGCCGCCGAGCGTGCCGAGCAGCGGCGTGACGAAGCTCACCTCGCCGACCTGCGCCGCCGCCGGGCAGCCTTCGCCGGCGAACTGCGCGTCCGAGCAGCCCGCGAGCCCGTTCGCGACGCCCGGCGAGAGCGTCGTGCCCTCGGGCAGCACGATCTCGGCGCGCTTGACGTGCGAGTCGCCCTCGGGGAGGTTGAGCGTGACGGTCGCGCCGCTCGGGACCGCGCGCTGCGTCGTCTGCAGCGCGGCGGCCACGGACGGCGTGAAGGGCACGTTCTCGCAGCCGTCGGTCGCGAACGTGTCGCTCTCGCCGTTGAGCGTGATCACGTGGGTGCCGCACGAGGTCGGCAGCGTCATGAACGAGTCGTCGAGCGTGATGGAGAGCCGGTTGAGGTTGAGCCCGCCGGTCTCGAGCGACGCGATCGTCGAGCTCAGCCCGCCGTCCGGCCGCAGCGAGATGGACGCCTCGTTGCGCACGAGCGGAAACAGTCCCAGCAACTCGATCGCGATCCCCAGCCGCGCCGGCTCGCCGGGCTCGGGCACAAGGTTGTACACGTTGCCCGTGAGCGTGAAGAGCCCGCTCGTCGCCGACGCGTCGCCGACGTCCGACGTGCCGGGGCAGGCGCCCGCCCGGAACGTCGCCACCGGGCACTTGGTCTTGCCGGGCACGTTCGGATTGCCGACCAGGCCGGGCGGCAGGCTGAGGTCGACGCGGGACGGCGATGCCGTGAACCGCGCGTCGATCGTGACATTCGACGGATCACCCGCCTGGGTCTCGGTCGTCGTGACGGTCAGCTCCGCGGAAGCGGGCGAGGCGATGGCGAAGAACAGCAGGGCGGCGGCGAACAGGCGTTTCACGCCGTGAAACGCTAAGTGACGGCGCGTCAGGATGCGCCAGTTGACTACATCTCGGGTTGATACTCCCCGAAGACCTCGCGCAGGGTGCCGCAGACCTCCCCGACGGACGCGCCGTCCTTGAGCGCGGCGCGGATCGGGGGCAGCAGGTTGTCGGTGCCCTTGGCGGCGGTGCGCAGCTCGCCGAGCCGGTGCTGGGTGGCTTCGTTGTCGCGGGCGGCCTTGAACGCCTTCAGGCGCTCGACCTGGGCCTGCTCGGACGCGGGGTCGACGGACAGGATCTCCTCGACCTCGGCGGTGTCCTCGACGAACTCGTTGACGCCGACGACGATGTCCTGCTTGGTCCGGTAGCGCTCGTGATAGCCGAACGCGGACTCCTCGATCTCGTTCTTGATGTAGGCGATCGCGTTCACGGAGCCGCCCTGCTCGTCGACCTTGTCGATCAGCGCCCAGGCGCGCTGCTCGATCTCGGCCGTGAGCGCCTCGACGTAGTAGGAGCCGGCGAACGGGTCGACGGTGTCGGTGGCGCCGGACTCGTAGGCGATCACCTGCTGGGTGCGCAGCGCGAGCTTGGCGGCGCGCTCGGACGGGAGCGCGAGCGCCTCGTCGAAGCCGTTGGTGTGCAACGACTGGGTGCCGCCGCAGACCGCCGCGAAGCCCTGCAGCGCGACGCGCACGACGTTGTTGAGCGGCTGCTGGGCCGTGAGCGTCACGCCGCCGGTCTGCGTGTGGAAGCGCAGCATCAGGCTCTTCGGGTCCTGCGCGCCGAAGCGCTCCTTCATCGCGTGCGCCCACATGTTGCGCGCGGCGCGGAACTTCGCCACTTCCTGGAAGACGTTGTTGTGGCCGTTGAAGAAGAACGCGAGGCGGGGGGCGAAGTCGTCGACGGCGAGGCCGGCGTCGATCGCGGCCTGCACGTACGCCATCCCGGATGCGAGCGTGAACGCGACCTCCTGGACGGCGGACGCGCCCTTCTCGCGGAAGTGGTAGCCGGAGATGCTGACCGTGTTCCACTTCGGGATGTGCTGCTTGCAGTAGGCGAACAGGTCCGTGGTCAGCCGCATCGACGGCTCGGGCGGGAAGATGAAGTTCCCGCGGGCGATGTACTCCTTGAGGATGTCGTTCTGGACCGTGCCGCGGAGCTTGGTGGAGTCGACGCCCTGCTCCTCCGCGACGAGCTCGTAGAGCAGCAGCAGGACCGCGGCGGGCGCGTTGATGGTCATGCTGGTGCTGACCTCGTCGAGCGGGATCCCATCGAACGCGGTGCGCATGTCCTCGAGCGTGTCGATCGCGACGCCGGTGCGGCCGACCTCACCGAGCGAGCGCGGATCGTCGGAGTCCAGGCCGAGCTGCGTGGGCAGGTCGAAGGCCATCGAGAGGCCGGAGCCGCCGTGCGCGAGCAGGTACTTGTAGCGCTCGTTGGACTCCTTGGCCGACGCGTAGCCGGCGTACTGGCGCATCGTCCACGTGCGCTTGCGGTACATCTCCGCGTGCACCCCGCGCGTGTACGGGAACTCGCCGGGCTTGCCGAGGTCCAGGCGCTCGGGCAGGTCCTCGCTCGTGTAGAGCGTCTTGACCTCGATGCCCGAATCGGTGAACCGGCGCGGATCATCGGGCCCGACGACCGGCGCGACCGAGAGATCCTTGTCCTCGATGGCCATACGGGGCAGGTTACGCTCCGATCGCATGAGCTTGCGTGACCTGCCACCGGTGGACGCGCTCGCGGCCGCGGTCGACGCGCCGCGGGCGGTCGCGGTCGCGGCGGCGCGGGCCGTCCTCGCCGAGCGGCGCGCGCAGCTGCTCGCGGGCGCGGCGGACGAGGTGGATCTCGGGGCGCGGGCGCGCGAGTGGGCCGCGGCGTCGGGGCGCCCGTCGCTGCGGCGGGTGTTGAACGCCACCGGCGTCATCGTCCACACCAACCTGGGCCGCGCGCCGCTCGCGCCCGCGGCCCGGGACGCGGTGCTCGCGGCCGCGGAGGGCTACTCGAACCTCGAGTGGGAGGACGGCGGGCGCGGCTCCCGGCACGTGCACGTCGAACCGCTGCTGCGCGAGCTGACCGGCGCGGAGGCCGGGTTCGCGGTCAACAACGGCGCCGGCGCGGCGCTGCTGGCGGTGGCGGCGATCGGCGGGCGCGAGATCGTCGTCTCGCGCGGGCAGCTGGTGGAGATCGGCGGCGGCTTCCGGGTACCGGACGTGATCGCGCAGGCAGGTGCGCGGCTCGTCGAGGTGGGGACGACGAACCGCACGCGGCTGAGCGACTACGCGGACGCGATCGGGCCGGAGACGGGCGCGGTGCTGCGGGTGCACCGGTCGAACTTCCGCCAGCTCGGGTTCGTCGAGGACGTCGGGATCGAGGCGCTGTGCGAGCTCGGCGTGCCCGTGATCGACGACGTCGGCTCCGGTGCGCTCGACCCGGTCCACGACGAGCCGCCGGTGCGGCGATCGGTCGCGGCGGGCGCTGCGCTCGTCGTGTTCTCCGGCGACAAGTTGCTGGGCGGGCCGCAGGCCGGGTTGCTGGTGGGGCGCGCCGAGGCGGTCGACGCGGCGCGGCGGCATCCCCTCGCGCGGGCGCTGCGGATCGACAAGCTGTCGCTGGCCGCGCTGGAAGCGACGTTGCGGCTGCACCGCGACGCGCCCGAGGACATTCCGGTGCTGGCGATGCTCAATGCGACCGACCTGCGGGCGCGCGCCGAGTGGCTCGCGGAGCGGATTCCCGGCGCGGAGGTGATCGAGTCGACGGCGCGGGTCGGCGGCGGCGCGCTGCCGCTGGTGGAGCTGCCCGGGCCGGTGGTCGCGCTCCCGGACGCCTCGTTGGCAGAGGCCCTGCGGCGCGGTGACCCGCCGCTGGTCGGCCGGATCGAGGACGACCGCCTCCTGCTCGACCCCCGCACGCTGGCGCCGGACGAGCTGGAGACGGTCGTGCGTCTGCTAGCCGATCATCTCCCGGGCGGCGCCGCCGGGCTTGAACATCGGTAGGCAGTTCGCCTCCGGCGCGATCCGCACGTGCAGGAGCGACGGACCGTCCTCCTCGAGCGTCTCGGCCAGGGCGTCGGGGACCTCGTCGCCGTCGCCGATCGAGCGGACGTTCACGCCGAACGCGCGGGCCAGCAGCTCCCAGTCGGGGCTCGCGCCGAGGTTCACCGCGGACCGCCGGCCGTTCCAGAACAGGTCCTGCTGCTGGCGGACCATCCCGAGGCAGGCGTTGTCGAGCAGGACGACCTTCACCGGCAGGTCCTCCTCGACGGCGGTCGCGAGCTCCTGCACGTTCATCAGGAACGAGCCCTCGCCGGACACGCAGACGACCGGCTTGTCCGGATGCGCGGCCTTGGCGCCGAGCGCGGCCGGCAGACCGAAGCCCATGGTGCCGAGCCCGCCGCTCGTGATCCACTGACGCGGGTTCTCGAACTTGAGGCGGTTGGCGGCCCACATCTGGTGCTGGCCGACGTCGGTGGTGACGATCGCGTCGCCGAGGGCGGCGCTCAGCTGGTCGAGCGCGTCCTCGGGGTCCACGCAGCCGGGCTCGGGATCGGGGGTACGAGCCGGATGGTCGGCCTGCCAGCCGCGGATCCGTGACCACCAGGCCGCGAGCCGGGCAGGGTCGGGGTCGAGCTTCTCGTAGGCGCGGGTGAGCGCCTCCAGCACGAGCTTGGCGTCGCCCACGAGCGGGACATGGACGTCGACGATCTTGCCGATCTCGCTTGGGTCGATGTCTATGTGGACGATCTTCGCGTGCGGCGCGAACTCGTCGACCGCGCCGGTCACGCGGTCGTCGAAGCGGGCGCCGATGGCGACGATCAGGTCGGCCTCGTCCATCGCCCAGTTCGCGACCCGCGTGCCGTGCATCCCGAGCATCCCGAGCCAGGCGGGATCGGACGCGGGGAACGCGCCGAGCGCCATCAGCGTGGTCGTGACGGGCGCGGCCGTGAGGAGCGCGAAGTCCCGCAGCTGCTGGGCGGCGCCCGCGTTGACGACGCCGCCGCCGGCGTAGAGCACGGGACGGCGGGCGACCGCCAGGGCCTCGGCCGCGATCCGCACCTGATGGCCGTTCGGGCGCGGGCACGGGCGGTAGCCGAGGAGTTGGGTGTCGCCGGTGTCCGCGCGCGCGGGCGCCGTGGCGATGTCGTTGGGCAGGTCGATAAGGACCGGCCCGGGGCGGCCGCTGGTCGCGATGTGGAGCGCGTCCTGGACGGCCTGGGCGATGTCGTCGGCGCGCTCGATCGCGATCGAGTGCTTGACGATCGGCTGCGTGATGCCGATCACGTCCGCCTCCTGGAAGGCGTTCGTGCCTCTGAGCGTCGTCTTCACCTGGCCCGTGATGAACAACGTGGGGACGCTGTCCATCTGCGCGTCGGCGATCGCGGTGACGAGGTTCGTCGCCCCTGGGCCGGACGTTCCGAGGGCGACGCCGGGCTTGCCGGACGCGCGCGCGTAGCCCTCGGCGGCGTGGCCCGCGCCCTGCTCGTGGCGCATCAGGACGTGGCGGATGGAGCTGTCGAACAGGGCGTCATAGACGGGCAGCGCCGCGCCGCCGGGAACCCCGAAGATGGTGTCGACGCCCGCGCCCTCGAGCGCGCGGATCAGGGAGTCGGCGCCGCGCATGCGCGCTGTGTATGAACGAGGGTGTGCCGGACGGAGGCGAGTACGACGAGAAGCATGTGGACTCCTGGGAGTTGGATGAGGGCGACGCGAGGGTGCGTCAGAGGACGATGAGAAGCGCGGCGGGGAGTACTCGTACTCGTGAGGCGCGCGCGGTCATCTAGCGCAAGGATGCCACACGGCGGCGCGCTTTCCTAGCCGCCTTGCGCGCCGTGTTGGTGATCAGCGCGCTGAGCGGCCGCGAGGTGGTGACGCTGTAGGTCCGCGGCGCGCCGGGGTGCTTGCGCGCCCAGCCCCACCATTCGTCCTCGCGGCGCAGCTCCGTGAAGCTCGGGTGCTGGGCGACGATCAGGTCGAACACGGCGCGCAGGTGCGGTTCGGTGCGCTCGGGCTCGGAGAGCTCGCGGTGGACGATTCCGTCGGTGGCGTCGCGGTGCGGGTCCTGCGCGTAGGTCCAGTGCAGGTCGTCCATCAGGAGCCAGCCGCCGGGCCGCAGCAGTTTCTCGATCAGGATCACGGCGAGGCCGTCGATCGTCCAGTTCTTCGCGCCGTCCAGGTAGACGAAGTCGTACGCGGGCGTGACGTTGCCGTGCGCGTCCGAGCGCTCCTCGACCTGGGTCTTCAGCCACCACGTGTACGAGGAGAACTCGCGCACGACGGTCAGCTCCACGCCGGCGCGGCGCGCGGTCTCCTCCGGGCTCGGGTCGTAGTGCGCTCCGGCGAAGTCGACCGTGGTGACGTTCGCGCCGGCCGCCGCCATGTACGCCGCGCCGACGCCGTGCGCGGTGCCGAGCTCGAGCACGTCGCGCGCGTCGGTGCGCTGGACGTGCTCGTAGACCAGCCGTCCCTGCGCGGGCGACATGAACGGAATGCCCGCGATCGCGCGCGCCACTTCGTCGAAGTCCCGCATGTCAGGCTCATTCCAGCATGCCGCTCACGCTCGGGACCGCGGGCCACATCGACCACGGCAAGACCGCGCTCGTACGCGCGCTGACCGGCGTCGACACCGACCGCCTGCCCGAGGAGCAGGCCCGTGGCATCTCGATCGCGCTCGGCTACGCGCCGCTGGCCCTGCCCGGCGGGAGGGTGTCCGTGGTGGACGTGCCGGGCCACGAGCGCTTCGTGCGCACGATGGTCGCGGGGGCGACCGGCATCGACCTCTACCTGATGGTCGTCGCGGCCGACGACGGCGTGATGCCCCAGACGCGCGAGCACGCCGCCGTGCTGGCCGCGCTCGGTGTGTCCGTCGGGGTGGTGGCGATCACCAAGTCCGACCTCGCTGACCCCGCGCGAGCCGCCGCGGAGGCCGCCGAGCTGCTGCCGGGTGCCGAGCGCGTGCCCGTGTCCTCGCGCACGGGTGCGGGCCTGGACGAGCTGCGCGCGGCGGTGGCCCGCGCGGCGGAGCGGGTCGCGACGCGGGTCTCGGACGGCCCGGCGAGGCTGCACGTGGACCGCGCCTTCACGATCAAGGGCGCCGGCACCGTCGTCACGGGCACGCTGTGGTCCGGCACGGTGGCGCGCGGCGACCACGTGACCGTGCTCCCGGCGGACCGCGACGCGCGGGTCCGCGGCGTCGAGGTCCACGACGAGCCGGTGGAGCGCGCCGAGGCGGGCCAGCGCGTCGCCCTGAACCTGGTTCTCGGCCGCGACGAAGTCGCGCGCGGGGACGTGATCGTGGTCGGCGAGACCCTGGAGGCGACGTATCGCGTCGACGTCGCGCTCACCTGGGCTACGCCCGACGCGCGGCCCGACGGCGGCGCGCGCGTCGCCGTCCATCACGGCACGCGCGAGTCCGCGGCGCGGCTCGTCGAGCTCGGCGGCCGCTTCTTCCAGCTGCGGCTGGAGGAGCCGATCGTGCCCGCGGCGGGCGACCGGCTCGTGATCCGGTCACTGGCGCCGCCGGACACGCTCGGCGGCGGTGTCGTGCTCGATCCGGCCCCGCGTCGCCACGGGCCGAGCCGCGACCTGCTCGCCCGGCTCACCCGGCTCGAGCGCGGCGAGCCGGAACCCGAGGCGCCTCCGGCCGAGCCCGCGCCCGCGCCGCAGCGCGCGCCGCTCGGCCCCCGGGCGCTCGCGCTCGAGGCAGCGCTGCTCGCCGCCGCCCACGAGCCGCCGCCCGACGAGGACGCGGAGTCGCTGGCGGCGCTGCGCGAGCACGGCCGCGCCGTGCGGCTCGGGCCGACCATGCACATCCACGTCGACGCGCTCGCGGCCGTCCGCGAGCGCGTGGTCGCGATGGACGAGATCACGCTGGCCGGCCTGCGCGACGAGCTGCAGACCTCGCGCAAGTACGCGCAAGCGCTGCTGGAGGCGTTCGACCGCGAGGGACTGACGCTGCGCCGCGGCGACGTCCGCGTGCTGCGGCAGCGGCGTGGTTGAACGCAACGTCAACGGCGAGCGCACCCACCCGGGCGGGGCGCGCGCTTACGGCCCAGTGAGGTCCGGTTCCCGGACTGCGTGAACGCCTGGGCGCTCACGCACACGCCCTTTCAGGCCGGGAGCGCCGGCCGTGGTGAGGGGTGCAGCAGGGAGCTTTCGCTGAGCGGAAGGAGACTGCGGCACCCCCCTGCGCGACACGAGCCCGAGCGAATCGCCCGCGGTGTCACGCGGCCGCGGACTGCCAGGCGGCTTCCCAGAACGCGAGCTCGTGCCGCGATGAGGCCACGAACGCCTCGCGCATCCGGTCCAAGTCGCCTTCGACCTCGTCCAGCAGCTCGCGCGACCACGCCGCGAGCTCCCCGAACTCCTCGCTCGCGTACATCTCGATCCATTCGCCGTACCGCGCCGACGTCGCCGACGACGCCAACGCCGTCCCGATCTCCGCATAGCCCCACATGCACGGCGCGACCGCCGCGACCAGCTCGGCGAAGTCGCCCAAGGACGCGACGCGCAGGAGGAAGTCGCAGTAGGCGGCGGTCGCGGGCTCGACCACCGTCGCCTCCAGGTCGTGCACATCCCAGCGGGCGGCGAACGAGCGGTGCAGCTCCATCTCGGTCTCCAGCACCGCCAGCGACAACGCCGCGAAGCGCCGCATCCACGAGAGCCGCGGCGCCCGGGCGGCGCCCAGCGACAGCAGCCGCCCGTAGTCGATGAGGAACCGGTAGTCCTGCCGGACGTACCACTGGAAGACGCGCTCGTCCAACGTCCCGTCGCCGATCCCGCGCACGAACGGATGCGTCAGGGACGCCTCCCACAGCTCGGCGGCGGCGTCGCGCAGCGCCAGCGAGCGGATCAACCGCCGGCGCCCGCGGCCGCCGGCGCGGTCGGGTCGGCGCCCTCGGAGTCGGCCATCTCGCGGGCCATGAAGTTCTCGATGTCCATCGGGTCGTCCTTGGAGCGCTCGACGACGCGCAGCAGGTCGCTCATCGTGGCGACCTCCTCGACCTGCTCCTTGATGAACCACTGCATGAACTGCTCGCTGGTGTAGTCGCCCTCGGCGCGGGCGCAGCCGGCGAGCGCGTTGATCTGCTCGGTCACGCGCTTCTCCTGCGCGAGCGCCAGCGCGACGGGCTCGACGATGTCGGCGAAGCGCACCTGGGGCGCCAGCACGCCCGGGATCACGACGTCGGCGTCCGCGTCGATCAGGTACTGGACCATCATCATCGCGTGGTCGCGCTCCTCCAGCGCCTGCGCGTAGAAGAAGCGCGCGAGCTGCGGGAGCGTCTCGGCGTCGTAGTGGACGGCGCAGGCGACGTACTGCTGGTGTGCGGCGTACTCGTGCGCGATCTGCTCGTTCAGGAGCTTGACAAAGGCGTCGGCGGCCATTAAGCGCGGATGCTATACCGACGACCCCTTGGCGAAGAAGAAGTCGAAGACCAAGCCGGACGGACCCAAGCTCGTGAAGGTCAAGGGCAAGTGCTGCAAGAGCCGGCCGCGGTGCAAGAAGTGCCCGGTCGTGTGCAAGCGGCTGTCCAACCAAGGACTCGCGGAACGGTTGCCGAACGGCAACTACGTGTTGAGCATCGACGTGAGCAAGAAAGTGCTCAAGGCGGCGCGCGGGTAGCCGGCTGGCTATCCTGGCAGCCCATGGCCACCTGCCTCGTAACCGGTGGCAGCGGCTTTCTCGGATCGCACTTGTGCGATGCGTTGTTGGCACGGGGTCACCGAGTGATCTGCGTCGACAACTTCGACACCGGGTCGCTCGCCAACATCAAGCATCTGCGTGGACCGGACTTCGTGTTCATGCACAAGGACGTCACGGAGCCGTTCTTCGTCGACGAGCCGGTCGACTTCGTGTTCCACTTCGCCAGCCCGGCGAGCCCGATCGACTACCTGCGGCTCCCGCTGCACACGTTGAAGGTCGGCTCCTACGGCACGCATCACGCGCTCGGCCTGGCGAAGCTGCATCGCGCCCGCTTCCTGACGGCGTCGACGTCCGAGGTCTACGGCGACCCGCAGGTGCATCCGCAGCCCGAGTCCTACTGGGGCCACGTGAACCCGATCGGCCCGCGCGGCGTCTACGACGAGGCCAAGCGCTACGCCGAGGCGCTGACGATGGCCTACCACCGTCAGCAGGGCGTGGACACCGCGATCGT
The DNA here is from genome assembly GCF_003344625.1 of Solirubrobacter deserti. GTDB lineage: Bacteria > Actinomycetota > Thermoleophilia > Solirubrobacterales > Solirubrobacteraceae > Solirubrobacter > Solirubrobacter deserti. The sequence continues at coordinate 707,890 of NZ_QPKJ02000003.1, forward strand.
GCGCATCTTCAACACGTACGGCCCGCGCATGCGCCCGCACGACGGCCGGGCGATCCCGACCTTCCTGCGCCAGGCGCTGCAGGACAAGCCGATCACCGTGTTCGGCACCGGCCAGCAGACCCGCTCGTTCTGCTACGTCGACGATCTGATCGACGGCATCATCCGGCTCTCGGAGTCCGGCGTCCATCAGCCCGTGAACATCGGCAACCCGCACGAGTTCACGCTGCTGGAGCTGGCCAAGACGGTGATCGAAGTGACCGGCTCGCGCTCGGAGATCGTGTTCGAGGCGCTGCCGACCGACGACCCGCAGGTGCGCCAGCCGGACATCACGCTCGCACGGGAGCTGCTTGGCTGGGAGCCGACCGTGACCCTGCGCGATGGCCTCCAGCGGACGCTGGACGCGGCCGGGACCGGCGCGCTGACCGGCGCTCTGCCGGCCTAGCCGCGAGAATGCGCGCGACTCCCCTCGGAGTCGCGCGTTGAAGTACCGAAGCCAGTGGCCGACACCCAGACCAAGACCCCCGAGACGCGCGCGCACACCCGCGCGCCGCAGACGATGGTGCTGCCACCGGTGGACGTGCGCCGCAAGCGCCCGCCGCTGCTCTCCTTCCTGTTGCGGATGGAGACGCTCCGCAAGGCGTCGCGCGTGGTCTCGCTGCTCGCCCTGGACTTCGCGTGCCTGTACGCCGCGCTGGTCGTCGCGCTGATGGTCAAGGCCGTCGTGCGCGACGGCGAATGGGCGTGGGACGCGTCCCTGCACGAGGCGCGCGAGACGATCGCCTTCGCCTATCTGGTCACGGTCCTGCTGTTCGCCCGCTCCGGCCTGTACGCCGAGCGCGCGCAGCGACCGGGCATCGCACGGATCGTCTCGTCGCTGTTCCAGGTGACGGTCGTGTCGCTGATCTTCGCGCTGGTCAACGGCAGCGAGGACTACAACAGCTACTACATCTTCTACGGCACGCTGGTCTTCGCCGTGATCATCCTCGGCTCGGCGCGGTGGATGTACGAGAAGGTCACGGGCATGATCCTGCGCGCGGCGGGCTACCGCCGGCGCGCGGTGCTCGTCGGCTCCGGCCGCCACATCGAGGACGTCGCGCACGCGCTGCGCGACGAGGTGCACGTCCCCGTCGAGATGGTCGGCTTCATCTCCCTCACGCCGCGGCCGGACAACGGCCTGCGCTCGCTGGGCCGGATCGAGGACGTCGCCGACGTGCTGGACGTCTACCGCGTGCAGGAAGTGATCATCGCCGACCCGGACTTCCCGGAGGAGCGCGCCGTCGAGCTCGTGGACACCTGCCACCAGCGCGGCGTGACCGTGCGCGTGGCGCCGTCGACGATGGAGATCCTCGTCCAGCGCGCGGAGCTCGTCCCGGGCACATCGGTGCCGCTGTTCGAGCTGCGGCCGCCGGTCTTCGACGGCATCGACTACTTCATCAAGCGCTCGTTCGACGTGTTCGTGTCGCTGCTGCTGCTGGGGCTGCTCTCGCCCGTGCTGGCCGTCCTCGGGCTGCTCGTCCGGCTGTCGTCGCGCGGCCCGGTGATCTACCGCTCCTACCGTCCCGGCATCGGCGGGGCCGCGTTCGCGTGCCTGAAGTTCCGGACGATGTACTCGGACGCCGATCAGCGCCAGGCCGACCTGGAGTCGCTCAACGAGGCGAGCGGCGCGCTGTTCAAGATCAAGCGCGACCCGCGCCTGACGCCCGTGGGGCGCTTCCTGCGCCGCTACTCGCTCGACGAGCTCCCGCAGCTGGTGAACGTGTTGCGCGGCGAGATGTCGCTCGTCGGCCCGCGCCCGCTCCCGCAGCGCGACTTCGACAAGCTCGACGACTGGCACAAGAAGCGCTACCTCGTCACGCCCGGCATGACCGGCCTGTGGCAGATCTCGGGGCGCTCGGAGCTGGACTTCGACGATCTGGTGCGGCTCGACTTCCTCTATCTCGAGCGCTGGTCGGTCGGGCTCGACCTCGCGATCCTGCTCAAGACGATCCCGGCCGTGCTACTGCGCCGGGGCGCCTACTAGCGCGCCGTCCTCCGGGACCAGCACCCGTTCCGTGAGCCCTTCGGCCCGCAGCCGTGCGCGCAGGTCCGCGCGCGTCTCGGTGGCGTGCGCGATCGCGTCGAGGTGGACGGCGACGATCTGGACCGCTGGGACGCGGTGGGCGAGCTCCACGACGTCGTCGCTGGTCATCACGATCGGGTCCCCGGTGTTGAAGCGGGCACCGCTCGCGTTGACCACGATCGTGCCGGGGCGGTGCTCGTCGACGGCCGCCAGCACCTCCGGGCAGAGGATCGTGTCGCCGGCGATGTAGACGCTCCGCTCGCCCGGAGCATGGAGCACGAAGCCCGACACGGGGCCCATCGCCGCCCCGATCTCACCCGTGCCGTGCTGCCCGTCCGTGCGGGCGATCAGCAGCTCGCCGAGCGTGGCGTCCGCGTGCACGGGCCGCGCGTCGACGAACCCGTCCGCGTGCAGGCGCTCGGTGTCGTGCGGCTGGCAGAAGATCGGCAGGTCGTGTGGCACCAGCTCGCGCGCCGTCGTGTCCCAGTGGTCCTGGTGCACGTGGGTGAGCAGGACGGCGTCCACGCCGGCGACGACCGCCTCCGCGGGCTGCGGGAGCTCGACGAGCGGGTTGCGGCGCGGGTTCGGCGTGTCCGGGACGGCTTCGCGCGCGCCCGCCGGGTCCAGCTGGGGATCGACGAGCAGCGTGTGGCCGGCGACCTCCACCCGCAGGGTCGCGTTGCGGATCAGGGTGAGCTTCACGCCTAGCAGCCTACGGGCGTGCAGCGCGGGCGGCCCTCGCTGCGGCGGTTCTTGGCGACGCGGTCCGTGACGGTGTCGTGAGGCGGCCCGGCAGCGCGACCGTGACGTTGATCCGCGTGCCGTTGCGCAGGCGCTTGCCGTTGAGCGCCTTGATGCGCACGGGCCGCGCGCCCTTGCCGGTGGCGGTCGCGCGCCGGCAGGCGTTGCGCGTGCACGTGACCGTGATGCGCGCGCCGGTCGTGGCCTTGACGTAGTAGGCCACGACCTTGATGCCGTTCTTGAGCCGCTGGTAGCGGATCGACGGGTCGGCGAGCAGCCCGGTCGGGCAGCCGCGGCGCGCGCGCGGCCCAGCGCTGCCGGCGCAGGCGTCGGCTTCGTTGGGCAGGCCGTCCCCGTCGTCGTCGCGCTGTCCGGCCGGGATCGGTGCCGGTGGCGCGGGCGGCCCGGCGATTCCGCGGCCGCTCAGCGCGACGCTGTAGGTCCCGGTCGTCGTGTTGGCCGCGAACGACAGCGTCGCTCCGCGGACGCCGCCGCCCCTGGGTGTGAAGCGCACGTCCATACGACAGCTCGCGCCGGGCGCGACGCTGCGACAGCGCGCCGCGTCGACGGCGAAGTCTCCCGCCTCGCCGCCGCTCAGCGCATGGTCGGCCGTGACCAGCGGCTCGGCCGACGTGTTGGTGACGACGATGTCCGCGACGCCCGTGGTGCCCTCGGCGCGCTCCTCGAACGTCACCGCGCGGTCGGTGCTCAGCGTCGCGGTCGGTGTCCACAGCAGCGTCTCGCTGCCGAGGTTGCCGCCCGCGAGCAGCACCCGGCCGTCGTGCAGCCGCGTGAGCGAGTGGTAGGCGACGCCGCGGGTGAACGCGCGCCCGCCGGACCACGTGTTGGTCGCCGGCGAGTAGAAGAAGACGTCGTTGCCGCTGCCGTTGCCGTTCGTGAGCATGACCTGACCGTTCGCCAGCAGCGTCGAGATCGGCTGCACGATCGGCCCGGGCGTCGCGGCGGCGAGCGTCCACGTGCCCGTCGCCGGGTCGTAGATCTCGCTGCGCAGATCACCGCTGCCGCCGGCGGCGAGCACGCGGCCGTCGGCGAGCGCCGTCAGCGACGGGTAGATCCGCGCGACGTGCATCGGCCTCGGTCCGGACCACGTGTTCGCTGGGTGGCTGAACGTCCAGTTGCGCTGGAGCGGCAGTTCTTGACCGTCCTGATCCAACGTCAGCTCCGGGCCGACGAGCACGCCGTTGTTCGGCAGCGCGGCGGCGCCGATGAAGCGGCGGTCCGCGGGCAGCCCCGTCGGGATGCTCGTCCAGCCGTTGAAGAGCGGGTCGAAGAGCTCGACTGAACCGGCGTTCCCGGGGAGGGACCCGCCGGCGAGCAGCGCGCGACCGCCAGCGAGCGGGACCAGCGTCCCGGTGCGCCGCTGCCCCGCGAGGTTGCGCACCGGTGTCCACGCGTTCGTCCGGGGGTCGTAGATCTCCGCCGTCGCCGAGAGGAACCCGCCCGCGACGAGCACGCGCCCGTCGGTCAGCTTCGTCATCGCGTGCGAGGTCCGCGGCTCAGACATCGGCGGGCCGGGCGACCAGCGATCGGTCAGCGGGTCGTAGAACTCGACCGACGCCTTCACGGTGCCGCCGCTGCCGCCGGCGACCATCAGCCGCCCGTCGTCGAGCGCGACGCCCTGGAAGTGCGTGCGCGTGACGCTCATCGGCGCCGCGGGTGCCCAACCGAGGGTGATCCCCGCGTGCGCGGGCGCGGCGAGCGCCAGCAGGAAGGCGAGCGTGAGGCGAATCAGCATCCGACGGGGACGCAACGGGGACGGCCTTCGACGCGGCGGCCGCGAGCGATGCTATCGGTCACGGTGGTGGTCAGGCGACCGGGCAGGGAGACCGTGACCGTGATCTTGGTGCCGTTGGCCAGCCGCTTGCCGTTCAGGCGGCTGACGCGGACGCGGCGCGCTCCTCGCCCCTTGGTCGTCGTCGGCCTGCAGCCCTTCGAGCAGCGCACGATGACGGTCGCGTCAGTCGTCGCCTTCACGTAGTAGGCGACGACCTCGATCCCGCCCTTGACCCGCTTGTACGCGATCGAGGGGTCGGCCAGCAGGCCCGTCGGGCAGCCCGCACGGCGGGTCGCGCCCTTGGTGGCCGGGCAGAGGTCGGCGCTGTCGACCACGCCGTCCGCGTCCGTATCGGTCGCCGGCACGCCAGGCGCCGGACCGGGGCTCACGATCGGGCCGAGCGCCGGCGTGACGCCTCGTCCGCCGAGCAGGACGACGGGGCCGGCGCCCCGGGTGTTGGCCGAGACGGTCAGCGTCGCGGCGCGGACCCCGACCTGAGAGGGCGTGAAGCGGACGTCGAGCGCGCAGGTCGCGCCGGGCGCGATTCCGCCTCGGCAGCGGTCGCCGTTGGCGCTGAAATCGTCGGGATGGGCGCCGCCGAGCGTGAGGTCGCCGATGAAGAGGGGTAGGCCGCCGGTGTTCGTGAGCTGCACGACGCCGCTCACGCCCACTTGCACGGTGGCGTCGCCGAACGTCACCGCCGGCTCCGTGGCGAGCGTCGTCGTCGGGGTCCAGATCTCGGCGGTCGTCACGGGTGAGTACGTCCGCGCGTCGAGGCCGCCGGCGATCAGCACGCGTCCGTCCGCCAGCCGCGTCGCCGAGAAGTAGCTCGCGCGCGGATCGGGAACCTCGGTCGCCGTCCAGACGTCCCTGACGGGGTCGTAGACCTGCGCCGAGGGAAGCAGGCCTGGCTCGTCCGCGGAGACGTCCTCCGTGCCGGTCATCAGCACGAAGCCGCCGCCGAGCGCGACCGCCGCCGAGGAGGCGAACGGGTTGCGCGTGGCCGCGGCCCACGTCCACGCGTTCGTGCGCGGGTCGTAGATCTCGGTCGTGCCCGAACCCTGCATGTCGCCGGTTCCGGCGGTGGCGAGCAGCCGCCCGTCGGCCAGCGGCGTCAGCACGTGCAGCGAGCGGCGCTGGCGCATGGGCGCCATCGGCGTCCATGATGTGCCGCCGTTGTACCGGTAGGTCGCCCCCGTGGCGCCGTCGGGCCGCGTGCCACCGGTGACGATCACGCGGCCGTCCGGCAGCGTGGAGGCGACCGGGGCGGACACGGGGTCGCCGAGCTCGCCGGCGTACGTCCACTCGCGCGTGGCGGGATCGAAGACCTCGGCGAGCGTGCTGTACTGGCGATTCCAGTCGATCCCGCCGGCGACGAGCACCCTGCCGTCCGGCAGGAGGGCCGACGTCCCCCACGCGCGCCCGATGGACATCGAGCCGGCCTTGGTCCACGCTCCCGTCCTCGGGTCGTAGATCTCGGCGTTCGGCAGCGCGTACGCGTCACCCCCGCCGCCGTGGATGAGGACCCGCCCGTCCTTGAGCTTGACCATCGAGGCGAAGCTGCGCCCGGTATGGAGCGACCCGGTCGGCGTCCAGCGGCCCGTGGCTGGATCGAAGAGCTCGGCGCTCGACATGGAGACGGAGTCGCCCGAGCCGCCCGCGACGAGCACGCGCCCGTCATCCAGCAGGATCGCGCTGTGGCCGTCGCGCGCGAAGTGCAGCTCGCCGGTCGGCGCCCAGCCCGGCTTGACCGTGGCGCTCGCGGGCGCGGCGGACGCGCAGAGCAGCGCCAGGCAGACGGCGATCAAGCGAACGGCGAGCACGGTCGCGCCACTGTAGATGGCGTGCGCCGGGCGGGCACTCGGCCGTTCGGCCACCGTCAGCAGGCGACCGGCGCGCAGGTCGGGCGGCCCTCGACGCGACGGCCGCGGACGACGCTGTCGGTCACGGTGGTCGCGAGCCGGCCTGCGAGCGAGACCGTCACCGTGATCTTGGTGCCGTTGGCCAGCCGCCGGCGATCCAGGCGGCTGATGCGGACGCGCTTGGCGCCCTTGCCGGTGGTCGTGGTCGGCTTGCACCCCTTCGAGCACCTGACCACGATGCGGGCGCCCGTGGTGGCCTTCACGTGGTAGGCGACGACGCGGATACCGCCCTTCACGCGCCGGTAGGCGATCGACGGGTCGGCGAGCAGCCCGGCCGGGCAGCCCATCCGCGCGAGCGGGCCGCGCAGCTGCCCGCAGCGGTCGCTGCCGTCGGCGACGCCGTCGCCGTCCGCGTCGGACGCGGGGCCCGGCCCGGGTTGCGGCTGCGCCGGCGCCGGAACGCCGCGGGCCTGCAGCGCCACGACGTGCCTGCCGGCCGCGGTGTTGGACGCGAACGAGAGCGTGGCGCTGCGCGCGCCGGTCGTGGCCGCTTCGACGTGCACGCCGACGGCGCAGGTGGCGCCGGGCGCGGCCATGCAGCGCGTGCGGTCCAGGCGGAAGTCGCCCGGGTGCGCGCCGCCGAGCGCGAGGTCCTCGACGATCAGCGGAAGCGTGCCGGTGTTGGTGATCTGCACGACGCCATCGGCGCCGGTCCCGACCGTGACGTCGCCGAACGCGAGCGCCGGGTCGGCCGCGAGCGTGGTGGTCGGCGTCCACAGGCTCGCGAAGGCCTTGACCGAGTCGTCGCTCTTGTCGTAGCTGCCCGCGACCAGCACGCGGCCGTCCGGCAACGCCGTGGCGGTGTGGTCGTCGTGCTGGGCCGGCGTCCCGGCGGACGTGTACGTGTTGGTCGCCGGGTGGTAGAGCAGCGCCTCGTCGTACGGGTAGTGGTCGAACCCGCCACGACCGCCGACGATCAGCACCGTGCCGTCCGCCAGCGCCGTGGTCGTGGACCCCATCCGCAGCGCCGGGAACGGCGCGCGCTCGGTCCACGTGTTGGTGCGCGGGTCGTAGACCTCGGTCCGGCTGCTCGGAGCCCACGGCGGCATGGCGTCCATGTCGAGCGCGGTCCCGCCGCTGGCGAACAGGGTGCCGTCCGGCAGCGCGGCCAGCTGGTGCCCTTCGCGGAGCACCTGCGCCTCGGCGGCGGGCGTCCAGGCGGTGCGGGCGCCGTCGAACACCGCGGTCGCGCCGGTGAAGCCGAGGAACTCGAACGCGCCGCCGGTCAACAGCACGCGCCCGTCCGCCAGGCTGGCGGCAGCCCCGCGCCCACCGCCGCCGTAGACGCTCATCGGCCACGACCAGGTGCGCGTCTGCGGATCGAAGATCTCGGCCGAGTCGTAGCCGAGGCCGCCGATCACGATCGCGCGGCCGTCCGGCAGCGTGAGCAGCTTGGGCTGGTAGCGCGGCTCGTGCGTCGAGCTGACGATCTCCCAGCGGTTGGTGGCCGGGTCGTAGAGCTCGGCCGACGTGCCCGGGTCCTCGGTCCCGCCCACGGCGAGCACCTGGCCGTTGCCGAGCCGCGCGAGCGCGTGCTCGCGGCGCGGCACGTTCATCGGCGCGGCGGCCGTCCACACGTTGGTGCGCACGTCGTAGATCTCGGCCGCGCGCATCGTGCCTCCGCCGTCCGGCATGCCGCCCGTTACGAGCACCCGGTCGCGGTCGAGCGCCACGGCCACGTGCATCGAGCGCGGGGTGATCATGTCCCCGGCGCGCATCCAGCCGCGCGTGATCGCGGCGTTCGCCGCGGCGGCGGGGAACAGGACGAGAGCGACGGCGCACAGCGCGGCAAGGCGAGCGAACGGCATGGGCGAGGCAATGTAGATGGGCTCGGCGGACGGACCGATCGTCCGTTCGGCCAGCCTGCACGAAATCGCCACAACATCCCCTGACCGTTCGCACAGGGCGGTGACACACTGCCCGGCGTGAACGGGGCGCTGATCTGCGTGATCGAGGACGAGGAGGTCATCGCGGGCGCGGTCGCCGCGCGGCTGCGCGCGGAGGGCTTCTCCGTGGAGGTCGCGCACGACGGGCACGCCGGCGTCGCGCTGTGCGAGCGCGTCCGGCCCGACCTGGTCGTGCTCGATCTGATGCTGCCCGGGCTGGACGGGCTCGAGGTGTGCCGGCGTGTACAGCGCGACCGGCCCGTGCCCGTGCTGATGCTGACCGCGCGCGGTGAGGAATCCGACCTGCTCGTGGGCCTCGCGGTGGGCGCGGACGACTACATGACCAAGCCGTTCTCGCCGCGCGAGCTCGTCGCGCGCGTGCGCGCGCTGCTGCGGCGCGTGGAGCGCCGGCCCGCGCCGCCCGGCGACGCGCTGCGGCTCGGCGGCCTGGAGATCGACCCGGCGGCGCGGCTGGTGCGTCTGGACGGCGACGTCGTGCACCTCACGCCGACCGAGTTCGACCTGCTCGCCCTGCTGGCGGCGCGGCCCGGCGCCGTCTTCTCGCGCGAGCAGCTGCTCGCGGACGTCTGGGGCTGGCGCGACGGCTCCGGCCAGCGGACCGTGGACTCGCACGTCCGCGGGCTGCGGCGCAAGCTGGGCTCCGACCTCGTGCGTACCGTCCACGGCGTCGGCTACGCGCTGGAGGCCCCGGCGTGAGGCCGCTCGACCGCCTGAGCTCGATCAAGGTCAAGCTCGGCGTCGTGATCGTCGCCACGGTCGCCGGCACCGTGCTCGTGCTCATCGCCGGGCTCAAGCTGGGCCTGGGGCTGGAGATCCGGACACTGGCCGCCGCCGTGATCGCGCTCGCGATCGTGCAGTTCCTCGCCCGCGGGATGACCTCGCCGCTGCGCGAGATGGCGGCCGCGGCCTCGGCGATGGCCCGCGGCGACTACGGCCGGCGCGTGACCGCGAGCTCGCGCGACGAGGTCGGCGAGCTGGCGCGCGCGTTCAACGCGATGGCCGCCGAGCTGGCCGACGTCGATCGCATGCGGCGGGACCTGGTGGCGAACGTCTCGCACGAGCTGCGCACGCCGATCGGCGCGCTGCAGGCGCTGCTGGAGAACCTGGTGGACGGCGTCGAGCCGGTCGACCCGGCCGCGCTGCGGACGGCGCTCGTGCAGACGGAGCGGCTGGGCCGCCTGGTCGAGCAGCTGCTGGACCTCTCGCGGCTGGAGAGCGGCGCGCTGGCGCTGCGCCCCGCGCCGTTCCCGGTGCGGCCGCTGCTCGAGCAGGCGACCCGCGAGTGCGAGATCGGCGAGGCCTTCATGTCGCGCCCCGTGTGGCTGCGCGTGGACGTCCAGCCCGGCGACCTGCGCGCGCTGGGCGACTCCGAGCGCCTGCACCAGGTGGTCTCGAACCTGCTCGACAACGCGGTCCGCCACTCCCCACAGGACGGCCGCGTCTGGTTGAGCGCCCACGCCGCGACCGACGGCGTGACCACGATCGAAGTGGCCGACGAAGGCCCCGGCATCCCACCCGAGGAGGCGGAGCGAGTGTTCGAGCGATTCCACCGCGTCGACGCGGCCCGCGCGGCCCGCGACGGCGGCACCGGCCTGGGCCTGGCGATCGCCCGCTGGATCGTCGACGCGCACGGCGGCACGATCGCCGTACGCGAGCGCGAGCCCAACGGCTGCCGCGTCGTCGTGGAGCTGCCGCGATGAGCGAGTGGATCGATCCGCCGCCGGCGCACCCGCCGACCGTGGCGGTCGGCGCCGAGGCGTCGCGGCCGGCGTGGTCGCCGCCGAGCCGGTTCGTCGCCGCGCGCGACGCCGTGCCGGCGGCTTCGGCGCGGGCCGTGATCGCCGTCGCGGTCGGGGCCGGCGCGATCGTCGTGGGCTCACCGCTCGGGCTCGGGTTGAGCCTCGTGCTGCTGGCGATGGGCGTGATCGTCGCGCGCGTCAAGCGGATGGCGGTCGTGCCCACCGCGGATCTGCGGACGCGTCCGGCGCCGGACGTGCGCGACCGCTGGACGCTCGTGTGGTGGACGCTCGCGGCCGCGCTGGCGCTCGTGCCGGTGTTGCGGGCGGCGACCTGGGTCGTCGTGCCGTGCATGCTCGTCGCCGTGGCGGCGGCGTCGCTGGCCGCGGCGGACGGGCGGCGCTGGGGTGAGCTGTGGGCCGGGCTGGGCGCCGTGTGGGCGCGGCTGCCGCTCGGGCCGGTGCTCGCCGTGCTCAGCGCGGGCCGCGGCGCGGGGTTCGGCCCGGCGGCGCGCGGCGCGGTGCTGACCGCGCTCGTGCTGGCCGTGTTCGTGCCGCTGCTGGCCAGCGCGGACATGGCGTTCGCGGAGATCCTGGACACGGTCGCGCCGGGCTTCGACCTGCCGGTCACGCGTGCGTTCGTGATCGCCGCGTTCGTGGCCCTCGGTGGCGCGCTGCTGTACGTCGCCGTGGCGCCGTACCGGCCGCAGGCGGTCGCGGTCCGGCGCACGCTCGGCCGGGCCGAGTGGACGCTGCCGCTCGGCGCGCTCGTCGCGCTGCTGGGCGGCTTCGCGGCGCTGCAGTTCGCGACGCTGTTCGCGGGCGACCGCCACGTGCTCCAGACCGCCGGCTTGACCTACGCCGAGTACGCGCGCTCCGGCTTCGCGCAGCTGCTGGTGGTCGCGGCGCTCACGCTCGCGGTGGTCGCCGCGGCGGGCCGCTGGGCGCGTGACGGGGGCACGCTGTTGCGCGTGCTCCTCGCCGCGCTGTGCCTGCTCACGCTGGTGGTGCTGGCGTCGGCGCTCAAGCGGCTCGGCCTCTACGAGGAGGCGTACGGGTTCACGCGGCTGCGGTTCGTCGCGCACGCGATCCTGCTGTGGCTGGGCGCGCTGTTCGTGCTGGTCCTGCTCGCCCGCGGCGCGCAGTGGCTGCCGCGCGCGGCGCTCACGCTCACGCTCGCGACGTTCCTGGCGTTCGCGCTGGCCGACCCGGATCGCCGGATCGCGCAGTGGAACGTGGATCGCTTCGAGCGCACGGGCAAGGTCGACGCGGACTACCTCGGCTACCTCTCCGCCGACGCGATCCCCGCGTTGAAGGGCATGAGGTGCGTGCCGGACGTCCCGCGCTCGGACGGCCTCGCCGGCCTGAACCTCGGCCGCGCGCAGGCGCGCGCTTCCGGGGTGCGCTCCAATGGCTGTTGATGCGTGAGTTCTACGAGGCGTTCTGGGCCGACGCGCCGCAGGACCCCGAGCCGTACGAGTGGGAGCGCCGCAAGCGGCTCCTGCTCGCGGAGGTCCGGCCCGGCGACCGCGTGCTCGACCTGGGCTGCGGGGCGGGCCGCTTCCTGGCGCTGCTGGACGACGCGGTCGGCGTCGAGATCGCCGAGGAGGCCGCGCGGCGTGCCCGCGCCAACGTGCCCGGCGCGGACGTGCGGGTCGCCGAGGACACGCTGCCCGTCGGCCACGGCGAGTTCGACCTGGTCTGGTGCTCGGAGACGCTCGAGCACATCCCGGACGTCGGCGCCACGCTCAACGAGCTCCGGCGCGTGCTGCGCCGCGGCGGCCGCGCGCTGATCACCGTCCCGTACCACGGCCGCGTGCAGGCGGCGATGGTCGCGCTCACGCGCTTCGAGACCCACTTCGACCCGCTCGGCCAGCACGTGCGCTTCTTCACGCGCCGCTCGCTGACCGCCGCGCTCGAGTTCGCCGGCTTCGAGGCGAGCGTCGGCCGCGACGGCCCGTTCCTGGTCGCCCGCGCGACGCGGACCTAGGGCGTGCCCGCGATCGTGCGGGAGGCGACGACCACGTCCGACCAGCTGCGCCGGTGCCGCGGATCGAGGAAGAACGCCACCTGGAACGCGCTCAGGGCCCCGCGCGCGTCGCCCATCGAGAGCCGCGTCTGGCCCAGCCGGCGCCACGTCTCCACGTTGGCGGGCTCAAGCTCGATCGCGTCGCCAAGGGCGCGCAGCGCCGCCTCACGGTTCCCGCGCGCCTGCTCGATCGCGGCCAGCTCGAAGAGCGGATCCACCGCCAGTGGGTTGCGCTGATGGGCGATGCGGGCGATCGCCGCCGCCTGCGGGAGCTGGCCCTGCTCCACCCGCGCGAGCGCCGCGTCCTGCGCGTTCAACGCGCGGATCGGTTGCAGCGCGCTCCAGGACGCGACCAGCGCGATCACCACCACCAACGCGGCCACGGCGGCACGCGCCCGCAGCGGGGCGCGGGCGGGCTCGGGCTCGGGGGCGCCGAAGCGCTCACGCAGCGTGGGCAGCGAGACCACGAAGCCGGCGCAGATCAACGCGGTGAGCGCGTTCGCGGGCACGAACCACGTCCAGTCGACGGCGGAATGCACGCCGAAGACGATCACGACCACCGCCAGCGTCGCGACGCCCACGCGCTGCGCGTCCCAGTGCAGGTCCCGGTCCTTGCGGCGCAGACCGCTCGCCCGCGCCGCCGTCACCAGCCACGCGCCGGCGGCGAGCAGCGACAGCCCGAGCCCGATCCAGCCGAGGTCGGACATCGTCTGCGGGATGTAGCCGTGCGCGTGCTCGACCCGGCGCTCGTCCACCCGGTAGCGCAGCCGTAGCGTCCCGTAGGAACCGGCTCCCGTGCCCAGCCAGGGCGCCTGCGCGTGGATCTTGGACGCCTCGCGCCAGTAGCGGGCGCGCCCGGAGGAGGTCTCGGTGAGGCGCGTCGGCGAGTTCGTCGGCGCGGACACGGCCGGGTCGGTGGCCTGCTTCCACGCCTTGGACAGCTGACCGCCGAGGCCGCCCGACGCGTTCGCCAGCATGATGATCACGACGACCGGGACGGCGAGCAGCGCGGCGACGAGCGTGCGGGCTGCGCGAGCGCGCGTCCGAGCGCCGGGGGGGTGGACCGCGGACAGGAAGCCGACCGCGAGCCCGGCGATCGTCGTGGTGACGAGCAACAGCAGCAGCAGCGCGCCGAGCGCCTGCCCGGAGTCGATGCGCAACGCGAGCTCCGCGCCGTCGCGCGTGAGGCCGTCCTGGGAGGACGCCCACACGAACAGCGGCAGGACGGTCAGCACCACGCCGGCGAGCGCGACCACGCCGCGCAGCCGCAGCGGCACGAACGCGAACCACAGCGCGAGCCCGATCGCGAGCGCGAGCAGCGCTCCGCGGCTGTAGGCCATCAGCAGTGCGGTCACGGCGATGCCGAGCCCCGGCCACGCGAGCACGTTGAACGCGGCGTGGCCGGAACGGCGCGCGGCCAGCCACAGCAAGGGCGGGATGCCGAGCGCGGCGGTCAACCCGACGCTGTTCCAGTAGTCCGAGGGTGGGCGCAGGCGCGCGAACGAGTCGTTCGGCGCGAGCAGGCCCGGGAAGACCTTCGACAGCAGCGACCAAAGCGACAGCGCCACGGCGCCGCACGCGATGCCGTACAGGACCGCGCTCCAGCGACCCGGCGCGAGGCGCCCGACCGCGAGCGCGCCCGCGAACGCCGCCAGATACGTGAGCGTGCGCATCGCCTCGATCCACGAGTCGTTCGGCATCAGCGACCACGTGATCGACGCCGTCGTGTACACCGCCAGCAGCGCGAACGAGGCGAGGGCCACGGCGCCGCGGAAGCGCGCCGGCGCGCCCGACACGCGCGGCGCCAGCAGCGCGAGCGCGAACAGCGTCGCGCCCGCGAGCATGATCCCGATCTGGGTCCACGTGGTGCGCTCGAGCTGTGAGCCGCCGCGCGAAGCGAACGCCGTCGCCACGATGGCGATCACGATCGCGATCGTCAGCGGATGCCCCGACCGCGGCGGTTCCGGAAGGTCCAGCGCCTGCAGCCGGCTCCGCAGCGCGCCCCGGGTCGCTACGTAGCGTCTACGACGGCGACGAGCGAGTGAGGACACGGCGTCGGGCGAAGGGCACGGCCATCGCGATCGCTGCGGCCACCAGCAGCGCGAGGACGACGATCACCGTGCCCGGCAGATCGTTGCGGCCGACGCTCGCCGCCGGCGAGATCGGGCGGCCGTTGACCTCCACGGGCTCGCGGCCCTCGAGGTTGGCGCGGTCGATGGCCTTGAAGTCCTCCGGCGTCGAGGGGCCGATGACGATGCCCGGGTCGCGCCCCGAAGGCGTGGCGGAAGCAGCGGGTGCCGGACCCGAGTTCGTCGTGCCGCCCGTGCCGCCGGTGCTGTCGGACAACCCGCCGCCCCCGGAGCTGTTGTCGCCGCTGCTCGGGTCCTTGGTCGACGCCGTCTTCGCGGAGATCTCGCGCGAGAGCACGTCACCGCAGTCCGAGTACTCCTCGAGCTCGGCGGGCATGTCGTTGCGGGCGGCGCGCATCTCAGAGGCGGAATAGTCGCCCTGGAGGATTCCGTCGTCCGCGCAGTCGCGCAGGATGTCTTCGGTTCCCTGCGCGGAAGCGACCGAGGGGACGAGGAGCAGCGCCGCGAGCAAGGCCAAGAAGATGGTCCGTCGCATTGGCAAGTTCACGCTAGCAGGCGGCCAGAGCGCGGGACATTCCCTGCGCCCAGGCGTCGTAGGTGTACGCGGCGACCTCATGCTTGGCGTTCTCCCCGAGGGTTCGGCGCAGCGCCGCGTCGTCCTTCAGACGGTGGATGGCGGCGCGCAGCGCGCGCACGTCACCCGCCGGGACGACGAGTCCGGTCTGCTCATGGCGCACGAGTCCGCCTGCGGCGGCCCCGACGGCGTCGGTCGCGATCACGGGAACTCCTTGGTGGAAGGCTTCGTTGACGACGAGCCCCCACGGCTCGAGAAAGTCACGCGTGGGGAGCGACGGCACTACTAAGACGTCGCTCCCGGCGTAGAGGTTGCGGAGTTGCTCGGGCGAGCGGTCGTGGGCGACCACCAGCGTGCCGACGTCAGCGGCCTGCTGGAGGATCTCGAAGCCCTTCTCCGGCGCGGGCCGGCCGGCGAACAGCAGCTGGAAGTCGCCGCGGCGGTCGGGCTCCGCGGGCGCTTCCCAGAACGCCGTGTCGACGGCCTGTGGCGCCTCGAACACCGGGCCCTTCGGGAGCTTGGTGCGGACGTAGGCGCTCACGTGCGGGCCGTAGGTCGCGATCGCGTCGGCGTTGCGGTAGATGTGGCGCAGCGGGAGGTAGGAGAGCGCGTGCGCGGGGGTGCGCGGGTGCGCCCAGATCGTCGCCCACAACACGAACGGGACGCGGCCGGCGCGGGCGCCGGCGTAGGCCGCCGGCAGCGCCGTCCGGCCGGAGAGGCCCGCGATCACCGCGCGGTAGCGGCCGGAGGCGGCGAGGCGCGCGACGGCTCGCTGGGGCGGGTGCAGCGTCGGGAAGGGGAGCGCGGTCTGCGTTCCTCCGCCGCCGTGGCGCACGCCGCCGCCGATCAGCGCGAAGTGCACGTTCTCGCGCTCGTGCAGGGTCTGGAAGGCGCCGACGCGGAACGGCGGCGCGTGGTTGGTGACGAACAGGACGGGCTTCATCGCAGCGCGTCCTCGTAGGCGGCGACGGTGGCCTCGCCGCACTGGCGCCAGGTGAAGTTCGCTTCGACGTTCGCTCGCGCCGCTCGCCCCAGGGCGGCGCGGTTGGCGAGCGTGTCGCGGATCGCGTGCTCGAGCTCGCCCGGGCCGGCCAGCGTCATCCCGCCGCCGCAGCGCGCGATCTCCTCCGGACCGGGTTCGCCGCGGGTCCCGATCGCGGGCAGGCCGGCGGCCATCGCCTCGATGTAGGCCACGCCGAACGCCTCCTCGGTGCTGGGCAGGACGAAGACGCCGGCCTTGCGGGCCTCCTGCAGCGCCTGGTCGGGTGCGAGCGCGCCGCGGAACACGACGTCCTTGCCGCGGGCGAGCTGCTGGAGGTTCGCGCGCTCCGGGCCGTCGCCGATGATCACGTAGCGCGCGTCCGGCGGCAGTGCGCGGATGACGTCGGCGTGGCGCTTGCGGGCGACGAGGTTGCCGACCGTGACGAGGTCGCTGCCGGTCGTGGTCCGCGGCGGGACGTCCGTGCCGAGATGGACGACCCGGACGTCCTGCGCCCCGAGGTCGCGGCTGATGTCCGCGATGCCGGTGGAGTTGGCCAGGACGAGGCGGGCGGCGCGCAGCGAGCGCTCCACCACGGCTCGGCCCTTGGACCACTTCGTGGCCACGCCGAGCACGTCCCCGCCGTGGACGCTGACGACGGTCGGGAGGCCCAGGCGCCGCACCGCGTCACCCGCGGGAGCGGCGTAGTGCGCGTGCACGAGGTCGAACCGGCGGCCCTGCACGGCGAGCCGGAGCGAAGGGGCGGCCCACGCGCCCCAGGCCGGGTACGAGCGCGGGCGCGGCGGCGCCACGAACGGCGCGTACGTCACGCGGATGCCGTCCATCGTCGTGCGCAACGGCTGCTTGAGCGGCGCGATCAGCCGGCGGGCGTCGCGGGCCTTCAGCGCCGCCTTCGACGGCACGGGCCGGTGCAGGACGACGACCTCGACGTCCGCGCCCGCGTCCCGCGCCGCGAGCGCCTGGCGGTGCGCCCACACGCCGAGCGCCGGGTCCGCGACGCGCGGGTAGTACTCGGCGACGACGAGCACGCGCATCAGGCGCCGCTCCGCGGGGACGCCGCGCCGGCGAGCCCCGCCGCTTCTCGGCGCGTCCTCATACGCGCCGGTACTCCGCCACGGTCTCGCCGGCCTGCGTGCGCGTGACGTAGGCGCGGCCGTCGAGGAAGGCCTCCGCCTCGGCGATCGCCTCGTCCCGCGGGTACGACGCCGCCACGGGGCGCAGGTGGCGGACAGGGGTGGCGTCGACGATGCCGATCGGCCACTCGCGCTCGGCGGCGATCGCGCTCCAGCGGGCGTCGAGGCCCCAGCCCATGCGCAGGTCGGGGAACGGCAGCAGCTCGCGGGCGGCGCGCGCGGAGAGCGCCGTGACGGGGCCGATCTCGACGAACCGCGTGCGGCGCGCGAGCACGCCGGGGCGGCGGCGCGTCACGTCCCACGCGGCGTGGGAGGCGAACGCGTGCGCGGGCTGGGCCAGCTCGAAGCCGCAGCCCTCGGCCAGCGCGAGGAAGCGGTCGAGGAAGCCGCGCGGCAGCCGGACGTCGTCGTCGACGATCAGCAGCCAGTCCGCGTCCCCGATCGGTGCCGCCGCGAGCGCGGCGTTCACGTTGGCCCACTTGCCGGCGCCGGGGGCGGGCGGGGAGAGGTGGAGCGCGACGTCGTGGCGGGAGCGCGCGAGCTCGCGCCGCAGCCGCGCGACCGTCCGCAGGTGCTCCGGCCGCGCGACGCCGACCACGTGCACCCGCCGCCGCGGCAGCCGGCGCGCGGCGAGCCACGGCGCGGGCCGGGCGCGCAGCGCGGCCGCCGCGTCCTTGAGCGCGCCGACGAGCGCGGTGCGCCGGCCGAGCGTGCCGGAACGGCCGGACAGGTAGTCGGGATCCGTCGCGCTCGGCGGCGCGGGCCCCGGGTCCAGCGCCTCCACGAGCCGTCCGAGCGTGAGCGCGGTGAGCGTCACGCCCACCCCGCAGCGCCGCCGCACGATGTGGAACACGCAGCCCCCGAGCGTGCGCAGCTCGGCCGCGAGCGACGGCTCCGCGCGCTTGAACACGTCGTACCGGCGCGCCGCACGGCCGCGGTAGAAGTTGGCGCGCGACAGCGCCCGCAGCGTCGCGTCCCGCCCGGCGCGGCGGTGGTCGACGCCGGCCGCCGCCACGTAGCCGACGCTTCCGCCCGCCGCGCGCAGGCGCCGCTGCCAGTCCTCCTCGTCCCCCGCGCCGCCCAGCCGCTCATCGAACGGCCCGATGCGCTCGAGCGCGCTCCGGCGCAGCGCGAGGTTCGCGCCCCACACGAACTCGGCCTCGCGGTCCTCGGGACCGAGGTCGAGGGCGGTCACGGGCAGCGGCTCGCGCCCGCACGCGTGCAGGTTCGTCCCCTCGATGCGCGGGCGGATCGGCCCGCCGAGCGCCTCGTGCCCGGTGGCGGCCAGCAGCGCGGAGAGCCAGCCGGGCCAGACCTCGACGTCGTCGTCCAGGAAGCAGATCAGCTCGCCCGTGGAGTGAGTGACGCAGGCGTTGCGGGCGACGTTGATGCCGCGCGGTGCCCCGAGCGCCACGTAGCGGCCGCCGTGCTGTTCGACGAGGGCGCGGGTGGGGGCGTCCTCGGCGTCGTCCTCGACCACCACGATCTCGGCCTCGTGCGCGGCCGCCTGCGGAGCCACGGAGCGCAGCGCCACGGCGAGATAGTCGCGGCGGTTGCGGGTGGGGAAGACGATCGATGCGGGCGGCGCCATTCGCGCCGAGAGATTAGGCGGCCGGAGCGAACCGGCCCGTCGCGACGAACGCCGCCTGGCGGGCGATGTCGACGGCGTTGTCGCCGATGCGCTCGAGCGCGCGGGCCATCATCGCGACCATGAAAGCGACCTCGCGGGTCCGCTCGTCGGCGCAGTTGGCGTGGACGGCGATCGCGAAGCAGCGCCGGTTGGCCTCGTTGATCTGCCGGTCATGCTCGAGCATCCGACGGGCGCCGTCGATGTCGCGCTCGGCGAACACCGTGCGCGCGTCGCTGAGCTGCTCCTGGGCCAGCTCCGCCATCTTGCCGAAGCACTGCAGCTGCGTCTCCGAGGGCCGCACGCCCGGGGGCAGCGCCGTGCACATCGTGCCGATGTTCGCGCACTGCGCGCCGATGCGCTCGAGCCGCTCGTTGACGTGCAGCAGCGCGATCGCGAGCCGCAGATCGCCGGCCACCGGCGCCTGCAGTGCCAGCACGGACAGCAGGCGGTCGTGCACCGCGGTGTGGCAGCGCTCGAGCTGCTCGTGCTCTGCACTCAGCTGCTCGGCCGCGGCGGTGTCGCACGCCGTGGCGGCGGCGACGGCGCGCTTGACCCACTCGCCCTCGGCGGCCAGTTCCTCGAGCACGCGCGCCTCGGCCTCGGCCAGCCCGGCTTCCAGTGGCGACCGCGCCACCCGCCGGTAGGGCTCACGCACGGTAGGGAGGCTCATCCAGTCGACCTACCCCGCGCGGGCCCCGTTCGAATCGGGCTAGCCTTGCCGCGCGTGATCTTGCTCCTGCACCACCGGTACCGCCACGTCGGCGGGGAGGAGCGGGCGGTCGCGGACCTGCAGTGGCTGATCCGCGAGCACCTGCACGAGGACGCGGAGGTGCTCGAGCGCGACTCGTCCCGCGTCGGCGCGCGCGACGCGGCGCTCGGCCTGCTCAGAGGCGGCCTGAACCCGCAGGAGGTGGCGGACGCAGTCAAGCGCACGAACGCGCGGGTCGTGCACGCGCACAACGTCAATCCCACTTTCGGCTGGCGCGCGCTGGCCGCGGCCAGGCAGGCTGGCGCCCGGGTCGTGCTGCACCTGCACAACTACCGGCTGGTGTGCGCGCAGGCGACGTGCTTCACGCGCGGCGAGGACTGCACGCGCTGCCACGGGCGCAACACGCTCCCCGGCGTCAGGCTCAACTGCCGGGGCGGGTCGCGCGCCGAGTCCGCGGCCTATGCGGCCGGCCTCGCGCTGCACCAGAAGCGCCTGACCGGCGCCGCCGACGAGATCCTCGTACCGAGCACGTTCGCGCTGCAACGCCTCCAGGAACTCGGCGCGCCGCTGCGGGGCAAGGCGCGCGTGCTGGGCTCCGTCCAGCGCGAGTTCGTGGACCACTCGACGGCCCAGCACGGCGAGTTCGTGCTCGCGGCGGGGCGTCTCACACCGGAAAAAGGGTTCGAGGACGTCATCCACGCGTGCCGGCGCGTCAACCTTCCCCTCGTGATCGCCGGCGACGGCCCGCAACGACACGAGCTCGAGGCCCGGGGCGGCGCGACGTTCCTGGGCCACGTCCCACCCGCGGAGTTGCAGGTGCTGCGCCGTCGCGCGGCGGTCGCCGTGGTGCCGAGCCGCTACGCCGAGATCCTCCCGCTGGCGGCGCTGGAATCGATGGCCGCCGCCGTGCCGACCGTCGCGGCCGCTTCGGGCGGGCTCAAGGAAGCCGTCCCCGAGGAAGGGCTGTACCCGGCGGGTGATGTCGCCGCCCTCGCCGACCGCCTGCAAGCCCTGTGGCAGGACCAGGCCGCGGGCGAGCGCGCGCTCGCGGGCGCGAAGGCCCGCAGCGCCCCCGCGTTCGTCGCCGAACAACTCCGCAGCGTCTATGGCGCAACTTCCACCCCCGCGAGGTATTGAAATGCGCATGATCCGCCGCGCGCTGCCCTTCCTGCTGCTGTGCCTCACCGTCCTGCTCGCTCCTGCCTCCGCGCAGGCGGCCAAGAGCCAGAAGAAGGCGATCTGGGGCCCGATCGAGATCGACGGGGAGTCGCAGTTCCCGGTCTACAAGGACCTCGGGGTCGGCACCTACCAGATGCTGCTCGAGTGGGACAAGGTCGGCGTGCTGGAGCCATTGGACGCCAAGGACCCGGAGGACGCGAGCTACGAGTGGTCGGACGAGATCGACACCGCGATCTCTGAGGGCTCCAACAACGGCATCAAGGTTGCGCTGTCGATCACGGGCCGGCCTGACTGGGCCAGCGCGAGCGACTTCAAGGACTTCGTGACCGCGGCGGCCAAGCGCTACAAGGCCGTGCGCACGTGGGCGATCGGCGACGGCAAGGTCTCGCCGGCCAAGGACTACCCGCGCATGCTCGACGACGCGTACGCCGCGCTGAAGGCCGCGTCGAAGTCCAACAAGGTCATCGGCGGCAACGGCAACACGCGCCTGGAGCTCAGCAACGGCAAACAAGCCCGGATGGACTACTTCGGCACGGACCCGACGGCCCGCAAGGCGCCGACGAAGTCGACGCTGAACGCGCTCAAGCGCAAGGCCGGCGACCACAAGCTGTGGCTCGGACCGGTGTCGCTGCCCACGTCGGAGGGCGGCTCGTTCCGGCTCACGATGGCCGCGCAGGCGAACTGGATCAAGACCGCGTTCCGCCTCGTCAAGTCCGACAGCGACGTCGCCGCGCTCTCCTACCGCAAGCTGCGGGATGAGCTCGGCGCGCCGTTCACTGGTCTGATGGACAGCGACGGCGAGAAGAAGCCGTCGTATAACGCGTACAAGCAGGGCTAGCGGTACGGCGCGAAGGAACGCGCCGCGTCAGACGTCGTCAAGGAGGAACACATGAAGTTGCGCTATCTGGCGCTGCCCGCCGTCGTGGCGCTCACGGCCACGACCCCGGCGCTCGCGGACAAGGTCGACTGCCGCCCGGCCGACCGCGACACCACGCTGTGCCTGAAGACGGGCGGCTGGACGGAGATCGCGGGCACCGACCGCGCCGACGAGCTGATCGGCACCAAGGGCCCCGACCAGCTGCTCGGCGACGGCGGCGACGACCGGATCTTCGCCGGCACCGGGCAGGACGAGATCGACGGCGGCGCCGGTCGCGACGCCATCGACGCCGGCCGCGGGAACGACCTCGTCCACGCCCGCGACCGGACCCGCGACACGATCGACTGTGGCACGGGCCGGGATCGCGCCGTCGTCGACCGGACGGATCGCGTGAAGAACTGCGAGACGGTCGTCCGCCGCTAGAGCTGCAACGCGTTCGCGCCCAGTGAGCGCGTCACGCCGCGCAGGTCCATCGTCAGCTGCGCCCGTGCGGCGACGTCCGCGTGGTCCACCGACGGGTGCGCGGTGACGATCAGCGCCAGATCCGCCCCGTCGACGACCGACAGCTCCGAGTTGCGCAGCCCGAAGTCGGGCAGCTCGGGCACGTGCGGGTCGTGATAGGCGAGGTCGGCGCCGCGCTCGCGCAGCAGCCGGATGATCTTCAGCGCGGGCGACTCGCGGATGTCGCCCACGCCCGCCTTGTAGGCCACACCGAGCACGACAATCCGCGACCCGCGCACCGGCTTGCCGACGTCGTTCAACGCCCGCTCGGCCTTCTCCAGGCAGAAGTAGGGCATCTGCTGGTTGACCTTGCCCGCGAGCTCGATGAACTCCGTCGAGAGGTCGTACTCACGCGCCTTCCAGGTGAGGTAGAACGGATCGACGGGCAGGCAGTGCCCGCCCATGCCGGGCCCGGGCTGGAACGGCATGAAGCCGTACGGCTTGGTGGAGGCCGCTTCGACGACCTCCCAGATGTCGATCCCCATGCGGTCGGCGAGCATCGCCATCTCGTTCACGAGCGCGATGTTCACCGAGCGGAAGATGTTCTCGAGCAGCTTGGAGAGCTCCGCGACCTCGGGCGTGGAGACGCGCACGACCTGATCGCAGACCTTCTCGTAGATCGCGACCGCCGCCTCCGTGCACGCCGGCGTGAGCCCGCCGACGACCTTCGGCGTCGTGCGCAGCGTGTAGTCGGTGCGGCCCGGGTCCACGCGCTCGGGCGAGAACGCGAGCGCGAAGTCCGCGCCCGCCTGCAGTCCGGACTCCTCGAGCAGCGGCACCATGTGCTCGCGCGTGGTGCCCGGGAACGTCGTGGACTCCAGGATCACCGTCTGGCCGCGCCGGATCACGCCCGCCAGCGCCCGCGCCGAGCTCAGCAGCGGCCCGAGGTCCGGCTCGCGGTTGCGCGTGAGCGGCGTCGGGACGCACACCAGGATCGCGTCCGCCTCGTGCAGCTCGACGTAGCGGGTCGTGAACGTGCACAGATCCGACACGAGCTGCAGCCGCGCGTCCGGGATGTCCTCGACGTGCGAGCGGCCCTCACGCATGGCGGCCACGCGCTCGGGTGAGATGTCCACGCCGATGACGTCGCAGCCCGCCTCCGCGAAGGCGACCGCCAGCGGCAGACCGACGTAACCGAGTCCGACGATTCCGATCTTCACGCCCACTCAGCCTACTTGGCGAGCAGGTCGAGATCCGCGCGGGCCATCAGGCGGATCAGCTGCTCGAAGTTCGTCGTCGGCTCCCAGCCCAGCAGCTGCTTGGCCTTGCCGGCGTCGCCGACGAGCAGATCGACTTCGGCCGGGCGCTTGAGGGAGTCGTCGATCTCGACGTAGCGCTCCCACTCCAGCCCGACCTCGTCGAAGGCGACCTGCACGCAGTCACGCACGGTGTGCATCTCGCCCGTCGCGATCACGAAGTCGTCCGGCCGGTCGTGCTGGAGCATCAGCCACATCGCCTCGACGTAGTCCTTCGCGTAGCCCCAGTCGCGGCGCGCGTCGAGGTTGCCGAGCTGCAGCTTGTCCCGCCGGCCGTGCTTGATCGCCGCGGCGTGCCAGGTGATCTTGCGCGTCACGAACTCCAGCCCGCGGCGCGGCGACTCGTGGTTGAACAGGATCCCGGACGTCGCGAACAGGTCGTAGGACTCGCGGTAGTTGACCGTGATGTGGTGCCCGTAGACCTTCGCCACCCCGTACGGCGAGCGCGGGTAGAACGGCGTGCGCTCGGTCTGCGGCGTCTCGAGCACCTTCCCGAACATCTCCGAGCTCGACGCCTGGTAGAAGCGCGCCTCGGGGCACGTCTCGCGCACCGCCTCCAGCATCCGCGTCACGCCCACGCCCGTGAACTCGGCCGTCAGCGTGGGCTGGATCCAGGAGACGGCCACGAACGACATCGCGGCGAGGTTGTAGACCTCGTCCGGCTTGGCGGCGCGCAGCGCGTCCACCAGCGAGCGCTGGTCGAGCAGGTCGGCCTGATGGAACGTGATGCGGTCGCGCAGGTGCTCGAGCCGGTCGAACTTCTCGGTCGAAGCGCGCCGCACCATGCCGTGGACGTCGTAGCCCTTCTCGAGCAGCAGCTCGGCCAGGTAGGAGCCGTCCTGGCCGGTGATGCCGGTGATCAGCGCGCTGGGCAGCTCAGGCCTCCTGGGCCCGCAGCCACTCGACGGTCTGCGCGATGCCCTCCTCGACCCCGATCTTCGCCTTCCAGCCCAGCACGCGCTCGGCCTTCTCGACGGACGGCCAGCGCCGCACGACGTCGACCTCGAAGCTCGGGAGGTGCTCGAACTCGAGCGCCTCCGGGTCGTTGCCCGACAGCCGCCAGCACAGCTTCGCGATCTCGGCGACGGTCATCTCCTCGGACGCCGAGATGTTGAAGTCCTCGTTGAGCCCGTCCGGGTGACCCGTCGCGGTGACGATGCCGTCGGCGATGTCGTCGACGTGCGTCAGCGTGCGCGTGTGCTCGCCCGTGCCGAAGATCGGCAGCGGGTGCAGGCGCTGCAGCGACTTGCGGATCAGGTCCGGGACGGCGTGCGCGATCCCGGGCTCGTTCTCGGGCATCTCGCCCGGCCCGTAGGCGTTGAACGGGCGGCAGATGGTGTACGGGAGCCCGTGCTCGGCGTGCGCGGCGAGGCAGTAGATCTCGCCCGTGAGCTTGGAGAAGCCGTACGCGGACGTCGGCACCGGGCACTCGGGCAGGTAGTCCTCGCGCGTCGGGTACTGCGTCGCGTTCTCGAACACCATCGAGCTCGAGACGTACGTGAAGCGCTCCACGCCCTCGTCCAGCGCGGCGCGGAAGACGCCGTTGTAGAGCGCGTTGTTGACCTCGGTGAGCGTGTACGGGAGCTTGTGGAAGTTCGCGATCCCGCCGACGATCGCCGCCAGGTGGATGACGTGCGTGCAGCCGCGGATGGCCTTGCGCGCCTCCTCGACGTCGCGCAGATCGCCGCGGTGGACCTCGCACGCCTCGCGCATCCACGTCGGCGCGTCGCGCTGGTCGGAGACACGGACCTCGAAGTCGGGGTCGCGGACCAGGCGCCGCACGACCGCGGCGCCGATCGTGCCCGCGCCGCCGGTGACCAGGACTCTGCTCATGCTGGGACCGCCCGTGTGCGTCGCAGCCCGGGCGGCATGCGACCGTCAGTAGAAAGCCAGGACCCGGCGAGGATCAGCAGCAGGCCCGCGACGGCGCCCGCTCCGAGGCTCTCGTCGAGGATCAGGACGCCGAGGGCGACCGCGACGACCGGGTTCAAGTACGTGATGACCAGCGCGCGCCCCGGCCCGACCTCGAGGATCAGGAACTGGAAGACGACCAGCGCGAGCGCCGTGCACACGAGGCCGAGCACGATCAGCGAAGCGATCGCGTCGCCCGTCGGCGTCTCGGACGGCGCGGTGAAGATGGCCGGGACCAGCAGCAGGCCGGAAGCGATCAGCAGGCTGGCGCCCATTGCGGCCCGCGCGTCCACGCCCGCGAGCTTGCGCTTGAGGATCATCGGCGCCGCGGCGTAGCCGCACGAGGCGATCAGGATCAGCGCCGTGCCGAGCAGCTCGTCGGCGTTGCCGGCGACGTCGATGCCGACGAGCACGATCACGCCGGTGAACCCGATCAGCAGCCCGACGAGGCGCAGGCCCGTGGCCTTCTCGGCGGCGTCGAAGCGGATGGCCAGCAGCGCAACGATCAGCGGCACGGACGCGATCAGGATCGCCGTCAGCGAGGACGAGACGTACTGCTCGCCCGCGGCGATCAGCGGGAACGGCAGCGTGATCTCGATCACCGCGTACGCCGCCACCCACGTCCAGCGTCCGCGCAGCTGGGCCAGCACACCCGCGCGCCACGCCAACAGCAGCAGCACGGCGGAGGCCATCGCCACGCGCACGAAGGACAGGAACACGGGCGAGACGCCGTCGTCGACGGCGACCTTGATGAACAGGTAGGGCACGCCCCAGATCAGCGACATGGCGGCGAAGGCCGCCCAGCCCTTCGAGCTCATGGGCGACCACCGCGACTCGCGCCAGGGCGCGAGTTGGCGGTCGCTTCAAGCATCGCTTCGCAGATGCTCATGCCCTCAGCGCGGCGACTTCGGCGACGTAGGCGAACACCTGCGCCGTGCCGAGCGCGTTCCACGGGTCCACGATCAACGCCTCGGGCGCGAGCTCGGCGATCGTCCGCAGGGCCTGCGGCGTCGAGTACGCGCTGTGGTTGGTCGCGACCACCACGACGTCCGCGCCGGTGACGGCGTCCTCGAACGAGCTCGTGGGCGTCGCGACGATCGGGTCGTGGACGGAGACGTCGGCCAGCTCGCGCTCGAGCAGGCGGATCAGCTTGTGGGAGAGGCTGTCGCGCTCGTCGTCGGTGTCGGCCTTGAACGCCAGCCCGAGCACGGCGACGCGCTTCTCACGCAGCGTGCCGGCGAGCCGGCGCTTGACGCCGTCGACGAGGAACAGCGGCACGGTCTCGTGGACGCGCGAGACGGCGAGCAGCATGCCCGGCGCGCTCGAGCGCTCCTCGCTGAAGGCGAAGTCCTTGCGCAGGCACGTGCCGGCCGTGAGCCCGGGCATCTTGATCCCGCCGCGCGGATAGTCGCGGTTGATCAGCTCGATGACGTCGAACACGTTCGCGCCATGGCGCTCGCAGTCCATCATCAGCAGGTTCGGCAGCGCGAACGTCGCGTAGCGCAGGATGTTGGTCCAGATCTTCGCCAGCTCGGCCTGCACGGGCGACGTCTGCACGATCGGCGCGCCGAGCGGCTCGAACAGCTGGCCCGCGCGCTCACCGGAGGCCTCGCCGACGCCGCCGACGATGCACGGCAGCGAGTGGATCTCCTCCATGAACTTGTCGGCCGCGATCCGCTCGGGCACGTGGGCGACGAACAGGTTCTCGCCGACGGTGAAGCTGCGGTGCTTCTCGAGGTAGCCCGCGACGAACTCGGTCGTGCCCGGGGCGACCGTCGAGCGCAGCACGATCAGCTGGTCCTCGACCAGGTGCGGCAGCAGGTCGTCCAGCACGGTGCGGATGTCGCGGATGTCGATCTCGATGTGCGACATCGCGGGCGTGCCGAGCGTGAGCACGATCGCCCGGGCCTGCGCGGCCTCGGCGGCGTGGCTCGTGGCGTCCAGCTGCACCCGCGCGATCAGCTCGTCGGTGCCGGGCTCCTTGAACGGCATGCGCCGCTCGCGGATGGCCTGCAGGCGGTTCTGATCGGTGTCCACGCCGAGCACCGAGAGGCCGCTGTCGGCGAAGGACAGGGCGAGCGGGAGGCCGATCCGGCCGAGTCCGATGACGGAGACGTCATAGCGCATAGGCGACCTTGGAGGCTAGCGGCAGACCGTGTAGCGGTCGGTCACGGTCTTGCGGCGCAGCTTGCCCTTCGCGCTCGTGCGGTAGTAGATGCGCGCGTAGATCCGACCCGACTTCCCGGCCGGGCGATTGACCTTCAGGCGCACGTCGAACGGCGCCTTGCGGTCCGTGCGCACCTCGCGGCCCTTGCCCTTGGTGAAGAACACGATCCGCACCACACGCTGCTTGGTCTGACGGACGGCGATGCGCACGCGCACCTGGCCGCCCACGGGCGTACAGCCGAGGCCGGTCTGCAGGTTCACGTCGCCCGAGGGCGCCGGCGGGCTCGCGGGCGGGGGCGGAGGAGGCGCGGGCACGGCGACCGGCCCCATGTCGGTCCACGCCGACCAGCTTCCGCGCCACTCGCGGTACAACAGGCCGGTGCCGCCGCGGGCGACGACCCACTCGTGGTGCGGGCCGTCCGCCGCCGCGGCCGGCGAGGACGTCACGGGGCGCGGGTCGAACTGCACCCACGGGGTCCAGTGGCCGGTCAGCGACCACGAGCGCACCGCGAGCGTGCTGTCGGTCGCTCGCACGTAGACGTTCTGGACGTTGGGCATGCGCGAGACGGCGGCGGGTGCCCCGTGGAACGCGCCGCCGAGGTCCTGCCAGGACGTCCACGCGCCGTCGTCCCAGGTGATCACGCCGAGCGAGCCCTGTGGTGCGCGAGTCCAGACGTTGAGCTGATCCGGCGACCACGAGTCCAGGGCGGGAGCGGACGTCGCGTGGCCGCCGCGGTACTCCCAGTCCTGCCACGGCCCGCCGGGATTGCGCGAGCGCATCACGATCGAGTTGTCGCCGGCGCGCACGGCGACGTCGATCGACTCGACCCCGCGGCGGACCGTCGCGCCGGGTGCGGACGTGAGATATCCGCCCAGCGACACCCAGTTCGACCACGCGCCCGCGGAGAAGACCTTCTCCCACAACGCGCCTTCGGCCCCACGCACGAAGACGTGGATGTTCCCGCCCGCCGCGACGGCGGCCGGGCCGGAGCTCGGCTGGCCACCGATCGAGGACCAGTCCGTCCAGGCGCCGTTGCTCAGGTGACGCTCGAGGATCGTGCCGTCGGCGCCCCGGGCGAAGATCCACGCGTCGCCCGGCCCGCGTGAAGCCGTGGCCGGGTTGTCGTCGTAGACGTCAGCGCGCGCTGGGACCGCCAGCGCCAACAGCAGGAGCGCGGTGAGCGCGAGGAGCTTCAGCGCCCCGTCCGGTGGCGCACGTACTGACGCGCGAAGCCGAGCACGAAGAGCGGGTTGTAGCGCGCGTAGCGCTTCCACAGGCGCCGCGGTTCCTGCATCAGGCGGAACAGCCACTCCAGGCCGAGCCGCTGCATGCGCGGCGGGGCCTGCGGCACCAGGCCGGCGTGGAAGTCGAACGCCGCGCCGACGCCGACCAGCACGGGCGCCGTCAGCCGCGGGCGCATCCGCGCCATCCACTTCTCCTGCTTGGGCACGCCGATGCCCACCCACACGACGTCCGCGCCGGAGCGGTTGATGTCGCGCGCGACATGCTCCTCCTCGGCTTGCGTGAGTGCGCGGAACGGCGGCGCGTAGCCGCCGACGATCTTCAGGCCCGGGTGGCGCAGCCGCAGGGTGCGCGTGAGCTGGGCCAGCGCGCCCTGGTTGCGGCCGCCGTACAGGTACATCTTCAGGCCGGTGCGAGCCGCGCGGGCGCAGGCCTCGTCCATCAGCGTCGGTCCGTACACGCGGTCGCCCAGCTCGTGGCCGAGCGCCTTCAACGCCCACACCAGCGGCTGGCCGTCCGGGACGGTGAAGCTCGCACCGAGCACCGCCTGGCGCAGCTGCGGGTCTTCCTGGCTGGCCATCACCGTGTGCACGGCGGCGACGCAGATGTATTCCCGCGAACGAGCCGCGACCGCCTCGTCGATCCAGTCGAGCGTGCGCTCGTAGTCCGTCAGCGCGACCGGGACGCCGAGCAGCGGCTGGGTCGGTGGGCGGGGAGGAGCTTCGCGCGTCTCGGGGACGGCGAGCGCGATGTTGTCAGCGATCGGCATCAGTCAAGATCCACAACGGGACCCGCGCCGAAAAGTATCGGTCACCCCGGATCGTTTTCGCATCAGGCCTTGCAGTCACTCGAGGGCAGCAGGCTAGCGGGAGTCCCGCGGCGCGAGATCGGCGACGAGGATCGTCCGGTACGCCGGCTCGGCGTTGCGACCACGCAGCGCGCGGAAGACGAGCCGCGCGCCGGGCTTGAAGTGCAGGCCGAGGGCGAACGTGAGGAGGAACTTCTCGCGTGCGCTGTAGACCAGCTGCTGGAACAGCCACGCGCGCTCGTTCGCGTGCCGGTGCACCGTCACCGTGCCGCCGGGGCCGACCTGCTCGGCGAGCACGGCGCGCATCGCCTCGGTGTCGGGCACGCCTTCCTCGATGTGCTCGATGACCCACGGGTGCGGCTGGCCGTAGCGGGCCTCGTAGGCCTCGTTGAGCCGCAGGTCGCACCGTCTCGCGGCCTCGCCCGACGGGAACGTGACGATGATGCGCCCGCCCGGCCTGGTCACCCGCACCATCTCCGCGAGCGCGGCGGCGCGCGCGTCCTGCGGGATGTGCTCGAAGACCTCGACCGAGATCGCGAGGTCGAACTCGTCGTCCGCGAACGGCATGGCCTGGGCACGGCCCTGGACGCGGGTCAGGTACGGGGTCGCGTTGCCCTCCGTGCGGTCGAACGCGGCGTCCAGGCCGGTGACCGGGAACGGCATGAACTCGGTGATGCCGCCGGCGCCGGAGCCGACCTCGAGGATCTTGACCTGCGGGTGGAAGTGGTCGGAGAGCAGGTCGATCACGGCGCTGTAGCGCAGCGCGGCGTCGAGCGTGAAGGGGCCCACGTCGTAGCGCGTGGGCGGGCCGACCGGCGTGGTCGCGGGCGCGGGCGGCACGCCGCCCAGGCCGGTCGCGCGCAGGGCCGCCTGGATGGCGCGCTCGAGCCACAGGCCTTCGATCAGTCTCTTCATCAGCGTGCCGTTCACGGTGGGGCGGCCGAACACCGCGGCTTCGAGCGCGGGCAGGGCGACTGCGCGCCGCGCCTGGATCGCACGGCGGTCGCGCAGCGTAGCGGGAAGGCGCCGCACGGCCGCGCGCCAGCCGCGCGCGACGATCCGGCCCTGGCCCTCGCGGGCCGCGGTCAGCAGCATGTGGCCGAGGCCGGCGACGATCAACGGCGACGAGCGCAGCAGCCACGGCGTCGGGTAGTTCTTGAGCAGGAACGCGATGTGATTGCGGGCGATCAGGTAGCGCTCGCGGCCGGGGACGCGGCCCGTCGTCGCGCCGCCGTGGTGGTAGGCCACCGCATCCGGCACGTAGACCGTCGTCCAACCGCGCAGCTGCGCGCGAAAGCCCCAGTCGGCGTCCTCGAGGTAGGCGAAGAAGCTCTCGTCGAGCAGGCCGACGTCTTGGAGGGCCGCGCGCCGGAACAGACCCGCGCCGCCGCAGGCGCTGAACACGCGCTCGGGCGTGTCGTACTGGCCCGTGTCGGGCTGGTTGAAGCCGCGGCGCGTGGGGGCGCCGGTCCTGAGCAGCGCGTCCCCGGCGCCGTCGAGCCGCGAACGGTCCTTCGCCGAGCGCTGCTTGGGGGTGGCGGCGCCCGCGTCCGGATGTGCGTCGAGGGCGGCGACGAGCCGCTCCAGCCACTGCGGCTCGAGCTCCATGTCGTTGTTGACGAGCGCGACGTACTCGCTCTCGCCGGCCCGCAGTCCCGCGTTGACCGCCGGCGCGAAGCCGCGGTTGGTGTCGAAGGCGACGATCTCGACGCCGGGCCACTCGGCCTGCAGGTACTCGACGCTGCCGTCGGTCGAGCCGTTGTCGACCACGCGGATGAGCTGGTCGCCGAACGTCTGGTCCGCCAGGGTCGGGAGCACCGCGGCCAGCAGGTCGCGGCCGTTCCAGTTCGGGATGACGATCTCGACCCTCATCGCGGCACCAGCCCGCGCACGCCGCCGGCCGCGACCGCCACGAAGCCGGCGAAGGCGAGGCCCGCTCCGGCGAGCAGCGGGACCAGCGCGTAGCCCGTCGGCAGCAGCGCGGCCATGAGCAGCGCCCAGCCACCGGCGAGCACGGCGGAGGCGACGCCCGCCGCGGCGACCTTGGCCGACGACGGTCGCTCCGTGCCGGGGTCGGGCGGGATCAACCCGGGGATCCGCGCGAAGAACCAGATCGTGCCCGCCACGTAGGCCGCGAGCGTGGCGAAGACGACGCCGAACGGGCCGAAGAGCACGCCGAGGGTGACGGTCAGCACGACGTTGAGGATGATCACGATCCCGCCGAGGCCCGCTTCCGCGCCCGGCTTGCCGACCGCGCGCAGGTACGCGAACGCGACGCCGGCCATCAGGTTCACGCCGTAGGCAGCCGTCAGCGGCAGTGCGTAGAGCGCCGTGTCGCCGGCCTCATCGCCGAGCCACGCGTCCACGAGCGGAACCATGATCACGAGCGCGATCAACGTCAGGCCCGCGCACATGCGCAACCACACGCCCGCGATGCGGTGGTACAGGCGCGCCAGCTGCTCTTCGGCCCGCTGGCCGTGCAGCGTCGAGAAGCGTGAGACGAACGGGCCGAGCGACGCGCCGACGAGAAAGCGCATCGCCTCCGCGAGCTGGGACGCGATGCCGACGGCGCCCATCGTCGCGGTGTTCGAGATGAGCCCGACGACGAGTTTGTCGGTCTGCGAGTTCACGAGCGTGGAGATGACGTTGACCTGCATGCGCGCGGAGAAGCTGATCAGCTCGCGAGCCTGGGCGCGCGTGACCAGAGCAGGACGGCCGGCGGTGAGCACGTCTCGGACCATCCAGGAGCGCATGACGAACGCGACCGCGAACTGCGCGAGCGCCGCTTCCGCCAGGCCTCGCAGGCCGCGTCCCGCGGCGAGCAGCGCCGCCCCGACGGAGAGGAAGACGAGCACCGAGACCGCCGTGGCGACGGTGCCGCTGATGAACCGCTCCATGCCCTGCTGGACGTTGGCCAGACCGGACACGAGCAGCGTCAGCAGCATCACCGGGCCGACGAGCTCGAACATCGCGATCGCGTCCGCGCGCAGCTCGCCCGGCACGTCGAACAGGTCCACGATGGTCGGTGCCGCGAGCACCGTCGCGACCGCGATCACGGCGCCCAGCAGGACATAGAACACCGCCGCCGACCACACCACGCGGGTGGCCTCGTGGAGCGTCCCGGCGCCGCGCGCCACCGAGACGTACCGCTGCACCGCCGGCCCGAACCCGGTCTCCGCCGTCGCGACGTACACGAGCGCCGTCTGCGCCAGCGTCCAGACGCCGAACCCGTCGAGCCCGACGAAGTGCAGCACGATCGGCACCGTCAGCACCGACGACAGGATCGTCGCGCCGGCGTTGACCATGTTGGCCGCGACGTTGCGCGACAGGCCGCGGCTCACAGCGACGGCCACCTCCCGAGCACGCGCAGCGCGGCGCGGAACGCGACGTCACGCGGCTGCGGCGGCAGGGAGCGGGCGCGGCGCGGCGGAGGGTCCTGCAGCCAGGCCACGAGCGGCGCGACGACGCGCGACCAGCGGAACTGCTCGGCGGTGGCGGCGAGCGCCGGGCCGTACGCGTCGCGGCCGCGGTCGAGCACGCGCTCGAGCGCGGCGGCGGTGGCCGCGACGTCGCCGGGCGGCGCCGTCGCGCCGAGGTCGTCCTGTTCGACGCGCGCCGCGAGATCGTCGCCGCTGGTGGCCACGATCGGCAGGCCCGCCCAGAAGCAGTCCAGCAGGCGCGTCCGGAACGCGAACCGGGTCTCGAGGTGGTCGCGGTGCGTCGAGATCGCGCAGTCGGCCTGGTTGAGCCACGCCGCGCGGCGCTCGTAGGGCACCCAGCCCGCGTTGAAGACCACGCGCGGATGGTCGCCGGCCACGGCGCGCGCCTCCTCCAGCGCGCGGCCTCCGCCCATGAACAGCAGCGTGGCGTCGCGGTCGAGCGCCGTCACGGCCCGGATCGCCGTCGGCGCGTCCAGCCACGGCCACAGGCCGCCGTTCCAGAGCACGAGCTCGCCGTCGAGGTCGAGCAGCTCGCGCGGCCCGGGGCTGGGCGTGCCCGGCGGCGTGTCCGAGACGCCGAACGGGACGACCGAGAGCCGCGAGCGCAGCGTGGGGTCGGCGTCGTAGGCCCGCGGTGGCAGCAGCCGCTCGCCCAGCAGCATGCCGATGTAGAGCGCCCGCTGGCTCTCGGACGCGCACAGGAAGTGCTCGCCCGCGCGCAGCGCCGCCATGAACCGGTCGAGCGTAAGCGTCGCCACGCCGCGCCGCAGCAGCGCCCGCCGCCCCGCGAGCAGCTCGAGGTTCTCGAGCGGCTCGGGGTCGTAGAGGTCGAACACCAGCCGCGCGGGCGACCGCCGCAGCTCGGCCATCACGTGTGGCCACGGTGGTTGCGTGATGACGAAGTCCGCGCGCTCGAGCAGCGGCCGCAGCGCCCGCGCGTCGTGGCGCGCGAACTCGAGGTCGGCCGTGCCGTCACCCCCCTCAGGCGCTGCGAGCCGCACCTCGCCGTGCGGCGCGAGCGCGCGTGCGAGCTCGTACGCCCGGATCGCGGACCCGAGCATCGACTCTCCGACGGGCTCGGCCGAGATGACCACGACGCGCGTCACGCGCGCACCTCGCAGGCGGGCACGCCGCGGCGCGGCGCGGCGGGGTTGAAGGTCATGCGCGCAGCCGCTCCAGGCGGCGCTGCTCGCGGACCGCGGTGCGCAGCGGGACGAGCTTCGCCGCCGCCCGCGCGCGCTGCTCCGCCGTACGCTCGCGGCGGACGCGCGGCATCAACCGCAGCCCGTCGCGCCAGCCGCGCGCGAGCGCGCGCACGGCCCAGGCCTCGCGCACCTGCGCCGCCGACACGACGTCGAACGCGAGCGAGGACGCCACCGACAGCGCGAGCGCCGCGGGCGGGAGGTGGCGCGCGGCGTTGATCAGGCGGTTGCGCGCCGGCCAGTACAGGCGCGTCTCGGACTGGCGGGGCCCGGAGGCGTGGCCGATCTCATGGCGGATCGCGCTGCCCGGATGCAGGACGGTCCGGCCCTCGAGGCGCAGCGCGTAGTCGGCTTCCTCGCCGTACATCCAGATCAGCTCGTCGAAGCCGCCGAGCGCGAGGAACTCGTCGCGGCGCACGACGGTCAGCGCGCCGGACGCGGCGACGACCTCGACCGGGCCGGCGGGGGCGGCCGAGCGTGGCAGGCCCTCCATCCGGCCGTAGGTCGCCGTGTTGGGCGCGATCTCCAGGCCGACGGCTTCGAGCGTCGCCCCGTCGGGCGAGACGAGCAGGCCGGTGGCGACCGCCACGCCGGCGTCGGCGCGCAGCAGCGCCAGCAGGGGCTCGTCCCAGCCGTCCTCGACGCTCGCGTCGAAGTTCACGAACGCGACGTACGGCGCCCGTGCCGCCTCGGCGCCGCGGTTGCAGCCCGCGGCGAAGCCGACGTTCTGCTCGAAGCGCAGCACGCGGACGCCGTCCAAGCCCTCCCAGGAGCCGTCCGTGGAGGCGGAGTCGACGACGATCACCTCGTGCTCGGAGCGGGTGTGCGCGGCCAGCGCGGCCAGCGTCGCGGGCAGGCAGTCCGCCCCGTTGTAGTTGACCAGCACGACGCTCAGCTCCACGTCACTGCACCCCCCGCAGCGCGCGGACGAGCAGCGCCGGGACGGCGAGCAGGACGAGCGCCGCCACCACCCACAGTGCCCAGCCGCCGATCCAGCTCAGCTTGAACAGGCTCGCACGGTCCGCGATCGCGCCGGCCTGGGCGAGCAGCGACCGGGGCGAGCGCTCGAACACCAGCGTGATGTCGGTCAGCGTGGGATTGCCCTCGACGTATGCCGTCGTCGGGCGGGAGGCCGCATCGGCGTTGCCGACCAGCTGCACGCGGCCGGTCCCGCGATTGCGCAGGCAGACGTCGACGTCGCGGCCCGCGGGCACCGCGTCGACGGGGATCGCGCGCTCGCCCTCGCGGTAGCCCGCCGGGAGCGTCCCGCGCGCGATCACCGGCAGGCCGGAGGTGCGGTCGCGCACCAGCGCCTCCAGCGCGGGCCCACCGCCTCCGGAGGGCTTGAGCCAGACCGCGACGCGATCGAACCGCTCCGGCACCGCGATCGCCGTCTGGCACACGGTCTGCCCCGCGGCGATCTCGGCCGCCGGAACGGCCGGCGCCACGCCGAGCGTGAACGCCAGCGAAGAGCGCTGCGTCAGGCCGACCGCCACCAGCGCGAGGGCCACCAACACGCACAGCGCCGCGAGTACCGCCGCCGGCCTACGCATAGAACCGCTCCAGCGTCAGGGCGAGCGAGAACGCCTGCAGCGCGAACAGGCCGCCGACCATCCCCGCCAACGTCAGGCCCCGCAGCCGTGCCGACACGAGCCGCAGCGCCGCGGCGGACGCCAGCCCCGCGATCCCGATCAGCGGCAGCACATAGCGGCCCTGCATGAACGGCGCGCCGGACGAGAGCTTGAGCTGGTACTCCTGCCAGTGCAGCCCCGCGACGAGCGTCAACGCGACCAGCGCGAGGAACGCCAGCACGCCGCGGTCCAGCGTCGTCCGGGCTCGCCAGACGGCGACCGCCGCCGCGACCGCCACCGCGAGCGTGAGGACCGTCAGCGCCCAGTAGACCCAGCCGGGGAACTCGATCTCGAGCCAGCCGAAGCGCGCCCACGCCCCGTTGAGGATCACGTCGACCACGGGCAGCCCCATCGGCACCGACGGGAAGAAGTCCTGCATGAACCACAGTTTCGGCAGATAGAACTGCCACAGGTACGAGCCCAGCTCGCGCACGTCCAGCCCGGAGGCGGTCGCCGCGCTGGTCAGCTGCTGGGAAGCCGGACGGGCGAGGATGCGCGCCGTCACCAGCCAGCCGCCGACCACGGCGACGAGCGCCGCGAGCCCGGGCAGCGCGACCCGCGCCCGTCCGCCGGGCACGCGCCACGCGGCGATCGCGAACGCGAGCAGCGCGCCCGGCACGAGCGCGTAGCTGGTGGCCTTCACCCAGCACGCGAGTCCCACGACCGCCATGAACGCGACGCCGGAGCGGACGGTGAGGCCGCGCCGGAGCATCCGCACCCCCAGCCACAGCGCGACGGTCCAGAGCGCGAACAGCAGGCCGTCGGGCGTCACCGACGCGCTGATGAACGTCGGCATGGGCGCGAGCGCCGGCAGCGCGGCGGCGGCGAGCTGGAACAGCGGCCGCCGCCCGAAGACCTCGCCCGCGAGCGCCCACGTGGCGGCCACGGTCACCAGCAGCCACACGACGCCCACGATCCGCATCCACACCAGCCGGTCGAACACGCCGCCGCCCCCGGCCGCGGCGTACGGCGCGGCGTAGAGCAGGTAGGCCAGCGGCGGGTTCGAGCGCGCGGCGTTCTGGCCGCCGCCGTCCGAGCGTTGCGCGTCCGGCAGCTCGCGCTCGGCCTCGCGCCAGCGCTCGAAGGCGGTGCGGCTCCATTCGGGCCGGGTGACCAGCGAAGCGGCGGTCTGGTCGGCGTTGACAGCGTCCGCCGCGCGGCTCTGCTCGGTCGCGAACAGCGGCCGGTCCGGCTCGCCGGGCAGCCCGGGACCGTCCACGAGCGACTGCACGTAGCCGTAGTGCGAGTTCTCGTCGGGCGCCTGCCACCCGGGCAGGATCAGCGCCCAGGCGACGCCCAGGATCGCCGTCGCGGCGAGCAGTGCGGCCAGCGCCCCCGGCACGCGCCGGCGCCGGGACGGGCTCGGATCCGTCTGCGTGATCGACTCAGACACGCACGAGCCTTCGCACGAGTCCCCAGTACGCGGCCTGCAGCGTGCGGACCGGCGCCAGCTCGGCCACCGGGCCGAGGAAGGGGGAGTCCAGGGTGGCGCTCAGGCCGCCGGCGAACACGCGCACCGGCACGCGGCGCTGCGCCTGCACGCGGCGCCGCCGCCGCAGCGCCCACGGCAGCGACCGCAGCACAGCGGCCTGTGCGCGCAGCTTCTCGCGCAGCCAGCCGCCGCGCGCCGCCACCACGAGCAGCGCGAGCTCCGCGCCGAGCAGCGCCGGCAGCAGCGGGACCAGCAGCCGCGTGGGATACGCGCCGAGCACCGTCCACCAGCGGTTGCGCTCGAGCAGGAACCACTTGTAGGCGCCCTTGTCGAAGTCGTACGCGTGCTCCACGCGCGCCGCGGGTGCGATGCCGACGCCCCAGCCCGCCAGCCGGAGCCGCAGCGAGAGATCCAGGTCCTCGCTGTACATGAAGTACTCCGGATCGAACCCGCCGACCGC
This sequence comes from Solirubrobacter deserti, assembly GCF_003344625.1. Lineage (GTDB taxonomy): Bacteria > Actinomycetota > Thermoleophilia > Solirubrobacterales > Solirubrobacteraceae > Solirubrobacter > Solirubrobacter deserti. The sequence goes on from NZ_QPKJ02000003.1 coordinate 745,321, forward strand.
CTCCCAGGCCTCACGACGCACGGCGAGCGCCGCCCCGGACGCGAACGAGACGTCGCGCAGCGCTTCGCCGGCCGCGGCGACCGGCGCGCCGACCTGGCCGGCCCAGCCCATCCCGAGCCAGTGCGTCACGCCACCGGAGGTGTTGACCTGCTCGCCGCCCTCGAGCGTGACGAGCGCCTGCCACGCGCCCCAGTCCGGCCGCTCGGCCGCGGCGGCGCGCAGAGCCGCGAGCGCGCCGGGCGCGGGCACGCAGTCCGGGTTCAGGAAGAACAGCAGCGGCGCCGAGGTGGCGCCCGCGCCGGCCTGGCAGCCGCCCGCGAACCCGACGTTGCGCTCGAGCTCGAGCACGGTCGCCCCGGCCGCGCGCGCGACGGCGCCGCTGGCGTCCGACGACGCGTTGTCGACGACGACGAGCTCGTCCCCGGGCTCGAGCTGGGCGCGCAACGCGGCCAGCGTGCCCGGCAGCTCGGCCGACGACTCGTAGGCGACGATCACGGTCGCCACTGCGGGCGCGTGCGCCACGCGCCTCAGGACCGACGGCCGGCCGGCTCGAGCTCGGGAGCGGCTTCCGTGTTCAACTCGTCGACGCGTTGCTGCAGCAGCCCGACGCGCTGGGCCAGCAGCTTGTTCTCGTCGGCCAGCCGGGAGATCGCCAGCGAGAAGTGGAGCAACAGCAGCAGGACGAACCCGAACGCGATCACGAACAGCGCAGACGGCGCGTACGCGATGCCGATCAGCTGGGCGAGTTCCTCGAGCGCGCCGCGCCAGATGGACAGGCCGAGCATGATCGCGGCCGACAGCATCCACAGCAGCGCGTAGCGCTCCATCAGCCGCCGCCGCCGGACGAGCTCGAACACCACCGCGAACTGCAGCGCGGTGGCGAAGATGGCGACGATCTGGATCCGGTTGTCCATCAGAGCGTCTGCTGGGCGGCGACCGGCGCCGGATCGCCGGCCTCGACCACCGGCCGGGCCCGCAGCAGGCCGACGAAGATCGCGAGCAGCACCTTGACCATGTAGTAGATCGAGCGGCTGGCGTTGATCGACGAGACCCCGGTCGTGCGCGGACGCATCCGGACCGGCACCTCCGCGCCCTTGAGCTTGTGGAAGTGCAGCAGCAGCACCGCTTCGACCTCGGGGTAGTCGTGCGGGTAGTCGCGGGCGAACAGCTCGATGCCGCGGCGGCGCACCATCCGAAAGCCCGAGGTGGGGTCGGTCACGCGGCGGCCGACGATGGTCGACAGCACGCGGGCGAAGAAGCGGATGCCCAGGCGGCGCGTGGCCGACGACCGGTAGCCCAGCTCCTCCTCACCGTCGATGAAGCGCGAGCCCGTGACCAGGCCGAGCTCCGGGTGCGTGTGCAGGTAGGCGAGCAGGTCGCCGATGTTGCGCGCGTCGTGCTGGCCGTCGCCGTCCACCTGCACGGCGACGTCGTAGTCGCGCTCCAGCGCGTACTTGTAGCCGGCCTGCACCGCCCCGCCGATGCCGAGGTTGAACGGCAGCACCAGGACGCTCGCGCCGGCGGCCCGGGCGAGGGCGGCCGTGTCGTCCGTCGAGCCGTCGTCGACCACCAGCACGTCGAAGTCAGGTGCGTGCTCCCGGATGTCGAGCACCGTGGCGCCGATGGCGCCCTGCTCGTTGTAGGCGGGAACGATGGCCAGGTTGCGGGGCATTGAGCGTTGGAACGGCCGGCACGGGAGAGAGTTGCGGGCGTGCGGCCGTGCCACAGGCTAGCGAGACGCCCGGTCGGCGCCCGGAGGCCGCCGCTAACGTGGCTCGCCCATGACGACCTTCACCAGCTGGGTGATCGCGCCGATCATCCTGCTTCTGATGGCCGGCGCCGTCGGCCTGCTCGCTGAGCGCGTGGCACGCACCGAGCTTCCCGACGGCGTGCTCGTCGGCCTCGGCGCGTGGATCCTCGTGCTGGTCGTGCTACCCGTCTTTCTGCTCGGCCTACCGGGCTCCGTCGCCGCCGCCGTCGCGCTCGTGCTGGTCGCGCTGGGGCTGTGGTTCGGGCGCCGCGGCTGGCTGCGTCCGGTGCGGACACCCGCCGCGCTCGCCGGGCTGCTCGCGTACGTGCTCTATCTCGCCCCGGTGCTGGCCACCGGGCACTGGACGTGGGCGGGGTACAACTTCGTCAACGACCCGGCGCTCAACTGGCTGATGGTCGACCGGCTGATCGACACGGGCGACTCGCTGAGCTCCGCGCCGCCGTCGACCGCGGTCTCGGTCGTCAACGGCACGCTGAACGTGTCGTATCCGCTCGGCATCCACGGGCTGCTGGCGACGCTGAACTGGATCTTGCCGGTCGCGCTGCCCGCGCTCTACCAGCCGTTCATCGCCTTTCTGGCCGGCGTCACGGCGATGGCCTTCACCGAGCTCGCGCGGGCGCGCCGGCTGCCCGCCTGGGCGGCGATCGCCGCCGCCGTGCTCGCGGTCGGCTCCGGGCTCGCGTACAACTACGCGCTGCACGGCGGCTTCAAGGAGGCGGCGGTGGTCGGCTGTCTGGTCACCGCGGCCGCGATCGGGCGCGTCGCGTTGGACGACCGGCTCGCCCCCGGTCCGGTCGCGCTCGCGGCACTGCCGCTGGCCGCCGCGATCGCGATCATCTCCACGGCGGCCGCGGCCTACGCGGCCGTGTTCGCGGGCGTGCTGCTCGTCGCGGCGCTGGGCGCGGAGCGCGGCCCCCGCGTCTCGCCGCGCGCGATCGTGCTCGCCGCGGCGGTCGCGGGCGCCGTGTTCCTGGTCGCCATCGCGCCGTTCCTGCAGGACACGATCGCGTTCGGGCAGACGGCCAGCGACCAGTTCGGGGCCGCGACCGACGACTCCACCGCGGTGCTCGGCTACCTCGTGCGTCCGCTGCCGCTCTATCAGGCGCTCGGCGTGTGGCTGCGCGACGACTACCGGTACCCGCTCGAGCCCGGGACGCCGTTCGAGGTGCTCACGATCGCGGCGCTGATCGTCGCGGGCCTGCTGGTGGTCGCCGGCGTCTTCAGCGAGCTGCGCGAGCGCCGCTGGGCGGCGCTGCTCGTGCTCGTCCCGGCGGTTGCGGTGGCGCTGGTGGCCGAGCCGCGGCTGTCCCCGTACGGGCACGCGAAGCTGCTCGTCGTGCTCTCGCCGATGGCGGTCTTCACCGCCGCGCTCGGCGTGTGGTGGCTGCTGGGCAAGGTGCGTGTGGCCGGCGTGCTCGCCGGGCTCGTGCTCGTCGCCGGCCTGTTGGGCTCCGACGCGCTCGCCTACCGCACCACCCAGCTCGCGCCGACGGACCGCTTCACGGCGCTCGAGGACGCCGTCGAGCACACCGGCGGCGGGCGCTGGTTGTCGCTGGAGTGGGAGGAGTACGCCAAGTACTTCGGGCGCGACATCCAGCTCAACGTCGGGCCGGAGGCCTACTCACCCGAGCCCGTCGCGTTGACCCGGCCGGAGCCGATCTTCGGGCGCAGCTTCGACTCCGACCAGCTGAAGCCCGCCTACGTGGAGTCCTGGGACGGGCTGCTGCTGCGGCGCGGCCCGGAGACGTCGCGCCCGCCGAGCAACTTCTCGCGCGTGTACGGCAACGCGTACTACGAGCTGTGGCGCAAGGACGCGGACGCTCCGCGGCCGCTGGAGCACCTGTCGCTCGGCACGGACCAGCAGCAGGCGGCGCGCCCCTCCTGCGCGGCGGTGCGCTCGCTCGCGGACCGCCTCGGCCCCGCGCAGCGGTTGGTCGCCGCCCCGGCGCGCACGTCCGCCGAGCTCGACCCGCTCGAAGTCGGCGTCCCGATCGGCTGGGACATCACCGCCGAGGCGGACGACGTGCTCATCCCGGGCGGCCAGGGCCGGATCGAAGGGCCGGTCGACTTCGCTCGCGGCGGTCGCTACCGCGTGTGGGTGCGTGGCGGAGCGGAGCGGCCGCTCACCGTGCACCTCGACGGCAAGCTGATCGGGTCGGCGAGCGGCGTCAACACCGCGGGCAGCTGGTTGGGCGTCGGTGAGATCGAGGTCGACGCCGGGTCGCACGTCGTGCGGCTGTTCCGCCCGGGCGGGTCGCTGCGGCCCGGGGACTCACGGCCAGGGGTCGTCGGGCGCGTGGTCTTCGAGCTCGTCGCGGCCGAGGCGCTCGTGACCGTCGCGCCTCAGGACGTCTCGTCGCTGTGCTCGGGCGAGTGGGACTGGGTCGAGCGCGTGGCCGCGTAGGCCAGCAGCGCCGGCACGCCGGCCAGCAGCGCGAGCCCGAGCAGGGCGTACAGCCACGGCCCGCCCGCGTTGAATACCGCGGCGCGCGCGGAGACCCGCGGCAGCGCGGCGATCAGGCGGGTGCTGTGCGAGCGCTCGAGCCGCAGCGCCAGGTCATAGATCACGTCCGTCCCGTCCAGGGTCGTGGCGAACGAGGACGCGGTGGCGGGCGCGCCCCACAGCGATCCCTCGCCCTCCACGCAGACCCGCACCGGCCGCGGCGAGGCCACGGCCCCGACCGGCGCGATCAGGTCGCCGCCCGCCGCCCGCGTGCTGCCCCGGCCGAGCACGGCGTCGCGGTCGTCGCGCACCGTGATCGTGAGCGCGCCCGTGGCGCGCAGCGACACGCGCTCGACGCGCGCGCCCTCCGGGAGGTCGATCGGACCCTGGCAGAGCTGCTGACCTGGTCGCAGGTCGACCACGCGCAGTTGCGGTGGCGCGCCCGCGACGTACTCGAGCCGCGTCTGGCGCAGCAGCGACGCCAGTGCCACGGCCACGCCGACCACGAACAGGATCGCGAACGTCCTACGCATAGAAGCGGTCCAGGAGGAGGCCGATCGAGGCGACGTGCACCGCGAACAGGAACGCCAGGCCGGCGGTGAGTGCGGTCGAGCGGCGCACCGCGGGCACGAGCGTCAGCGCCCCGGCGGCGGCGGCGCCCATCAGCGCCCCCACCGGCAGCAGGTAGCGGCCCTGCATGAACGGCTGCTCGCTCAGGCTCAGGCGGTAGTCCGTCCAGTGCAGCCCGCCCAGCAGCGCGAGCACGGCGAGCGCCACGAACGCCGCCGTCCACGGGTCGACACGGGAGCGCGTCCGCCACAGCGCGAAGCCGGCGCCGCCGAGCACGAGCAGGACTGCGGCGGCCGCGAGGAGGTAGAGCCCGCGGTCGAACCGGACCTCCAGCCACCCGAACGCGGCCCAGCTGCCGACGAGGAAGGTGTCGAACGGCGGGTAGTCGTCCAGCGACCGAGGGACGTAGAAGTCCCACAGGTAGGAGCCGAACCCACGGACGCCGGGGCGCGTGCCGGTCGCGCTGACGACGATGTCGCCACCCACCGCGCGCCCCACCAGCGCAGCGAGCGCGACCCACACCGCGATGGCCGCCACGGCCGCGCCCGCGACGGGGAGCCGGCGCGACGAGCGCCACAACCCGACCCCGAGCACGAGCGCCGCGGGCGCGAGCAACGCGTAGCTCGTCGCCTTCGTCAGGCAGGCCGCGCCGACGAGCGCGACCAGGACGAACGCCCGCGCCGGCGTGAGGCCGGTACGCAGCGCCTTGACCCCGAGCCACAGCACCAGCGACCAGAGCGCGTACATCATCCCGTCCGGGCTCACCGACCCGGAGACGAACGCGAACATCGGCAGCAGCGCCGGCACCGCCGCCGCGGCGACCTGCAGCTCGCGGCGACGGCCGAACAGCTCCCCGGCGAGCAGCCACGCGCCGAGCACGGTCACCGGCAGCCACAGCGCGGAGAAGATGCGGGCAGCGGTCAGCCGGTCGAAGAAGTCGCCGCCCGCGAGCCGGTAGCCGATCGCCTCCCACGCGTAGGACGCGGGCGGGTAGCCGGCCGCGGAGTGCGGGCCGCCGCCGTCGTCGCGCGGCTCGCGCGCATGTCCGTCCTGCCACACGCGCAGCCGCCGCTCGCTCCACTCGGGGCGCATGAACGGCTGCGCCATCACATAGTCCGAGCCGGCCGCCTGCGCGGCGTGGATGTGCTCGCTGGAGTAGATCGGCTTCCCGGGGTCGCCGGGGAGATCGCCCGTCTCGGCGAAGAACTGCGTGTACGCGAAGTGCGACTGCTCGTCCGGCGCCTGGAACGCGGGGGTGAACGCCGCCCACGTGACCGCCAGCAGCAGGGCGGTCGTCATCAGGGCGGCAAGCGGCGCCGGGACGCGGCGCATCAGTGCAGGGGCGTGCTCAGGAACTCGCGCAACGCCGACTCGATCTGATCGCCCGCCCGGTCCCAGGTGTGCTCCTCCACGAAGGCGCGTGCCCGGCGGGCCATCGCCGCCGCCTGTTCGCGGTGATCGAGCAGGTGCTCGAGCGCATCCGCGATCGCGTCCGGGCGCCGCGCCGCGAGCATCGCGCGCTCGCCGCTCGCGCCGAGCGCGGAGCCGACGTTCTCGCCCTCGAGCTCGACGAGCGGCAGCCCGCTGGCCATCATCTCCTGCGCGACCAGGGAGTGCGTCGTGAGTGAGAACACGATCCCGGCGGCCGACTGGCGATAGAGCTCGGCCAGGCGCTGGGGTGCGACGACGCCGAGGTCCTCGGCCGGGAAGGGCAGCTTGCTCTTCTGGCGCGACCCGAACAACACCGGGCGGATGGTCGGGCGCCGCTCGGCCAGCACCGCGAGCCCGGCCATCGCCAGATCGACCGCCCGGCGCTCGGTCTCGCGCCGCGCGTAGACCGGGATGATCTCGTTGTCGCGGCCCTCGGGGCCGGCGAACTGGAACACGTCGAGGTCGGTGCCGCACTCGAACCAGCGCGCATCGAGCCCGTAGCGGTCCCGGAGCACGTCGGCCATCCAGGTGGAGAAGGCGATGCAGCGCAGGCCCATGCGATAGCTGTCCTCCGCCCAGATCGCCTGCGCGGAAGTGGCGTAGAACTCCGGCTCGTGGTCCTGCACGAGGTAGGCCTTCTCGCGGCAGTTGGGGAGGTCGCGCACCGCGCCCGCGGTCTGCCACCCCGTGGCCACCGCCACGTCGGCGGAGTCGAAGTCGTCGAGCCCGACGAACACCTCGGCCTCCACGCCCGGCACGAAGCGCTCGCGGATCTCCGTGCGCAGCACCGACCCGCGGTCGCGCACGTGGCCGTGCGTGTCCAGCACGAAGATCGCGTTGCGGTGCCCGCGCAGCTCGAGCTGGCGGATCAGCCGGAAGATCGTCGTGTGCCCGCCCGAGCCGACGCGCCACGGCGGCAGCACCCACGCGACCGTCCACGGACCGGTCGCGTCGCCGGAGTGGGGCACGCGTTCGGCCTGGCGCAGCGGATAGAAGTCCTTCGCGAACGCCCAGTCCCAGTTCGAGGTGAGCTCGACCGGCTTGGCGTCGGGCTGCGTGGTCGTCGCCAGCAGCGGGCTCTCGGGCACGTCGAACGGCGTGAACGAGTCGCGGCCCTCCAGCGAGAGCGCCTTGCGCAGCGGGCGCGGCACCCGGTCGGCGCGCGTGCCCACGATCGCGCCCGCCTGGCGCAGCGCGTGGTGGCGCGCGGAGACGGCGAGCGGCTTGACCAACGCGCGGCCGCTCACCCCCTGTCGCTGCAGCCAGCGCTTGTCGTGGCCGACGAGGCCCCGGACCGTCATCGGCGTGCGCACCGGGTGCGCGACCTCCACGTGGTCGAGCACCTCCCGCAGCGAGCGGAACTCGTCGAAGTAGCGGCGGAAGAACTGGGCCGGCGGATAGTCGTGCGAGTGCAGCACGCGCATCTCCGGGTGGTAGGCCTTCGCGAAGCCCGCCTCGATCATCTCGCGCCCGAGCAGCTGGTCCTCCGCATACGGAACCGTGCGGTACGGGATCTGCCGCCAGGCCCACTTGGCCACGGCGCCGTTGACGTCGGAGAAGAAGCTCAGCCGGCCGGGGAACGCCCGATAGTCGGCGATCTCACGCGCGGAGCGCCCGAGGCGCTGCAGCGTGATGCCGTCGCCGAACGTGGCGAAGTGGCGCTCCATCTCGCACTTGATCATGTGCGAGGCGTCCGGGCGCGCGTCGTGCGGGCCGAACACCAGCGCGACGTCGTCCGCCTGCTGGAAGCCCTCCAGCACGGCCGCCAGCCAGCCGTCGTGCGCGGGCGTCGCGTCCTGGGTGATGAACACCACGTACTCGCCGCGCGCCAGCTCGACCATCCGGTTGCGCGTGCCACCGTGCGAGAACTCGCCCTTGGGGAGGCGGTGGATCGTCGCGCCGTAGCGCTCCGCCAGCTCGAGCGACCCGTCGGTCGAGCCCGAATCCATGATCAGCAGCTCGACCTCGGCGTCGACCCGCTGCGCCCGCACCGCGCTCAGCACCTCGTCGAGATAGCGCGCCCCGTTGTAGACGGGGATCGCGACCGTGATGACCGGCGTCATCAGCTCTCGCGGCGCTGCTCGAGCTTGCGGCGGACCTTGGCGTTGAGGACCTTGGCGGTGCGCAGCGGCGACGTGATCTGCCACGACAGCGACGTCTGCATCTGCGTCGCGAGGCGCTCGTAGTACTCGATCTCGCGCCGCTCGGTGCGCAGGCGGTTGTTCTCTTCCCAGAGGCGGGCGCGCTCGGCGGTGAGCTCGGCGACGCGCGCCTCGGCGGCCTCCGCCCGGGCCTGCCAGTCGGTTGTCGTCTTACTCATAGGTTCTCCGCGATCTTCGGCGCTTCGCGACTGAACACCCAGGCGCCGAGCACGAGCAGCCCCACCACAAGCGCCGCGGGGATCAGCAGCAGCTCCGGCGACGAGACGAGGTCCCACGGCTCGGGCGCATTCGGATCGACCGCCACGTGACGGGTCGCGGTCAACAGGGTCGCGATCGGGTTGAGCATGTACAGGTCCAGGTACTTCTCCGGCACGTTCGACGCCACGTAGAGCAGCGGGGACGCGTAGAACAGCATCTGGGTGAAAACGTCCCAGATCGGCTCGACGTCGCGGAAGCGCACGAACAGCGCCGACAGCAGCAGGCCGACGCCGGCCGCGAACATCGTGAACGCGACGATGATCGGGATCAGCTCGAACCAGCTCCACTTCGGATACACGCCCGAGAACGCGCCGAAGATGACCACCGCGATCAGTGTCATCCCGAGGTTGAACAGCGCCACGAGGATCACGCTTGTGGGGATGACGAGCCGCGGGAACCGCACCTTGCGCAGCAGGCTCTCGCGCACCACCAGGCACGACACGCAGCCGCCCGTGGCCTCTCCGAAGAAGTTGAAGAGCACGAGCGAGAACAGGATCACGATGCCGTAGTTCGGCACGTCCTTATTGAGCCCGACGATCTCCGTGAACACGAAGTAGATGACGCCGAAGAACAGGAACGGCCGCGCGAGCGTCCACGCGTAACCGAGCGCGGAGCCGTAGAAGCGCAGCTTCCAGTCCGTGACGGCGAGCGTCCAGGCGAGCGCGAAGAAGCGCTTGAAGTCCGAGCCGATGACCGACGGACGCTGGACGACGTGCGGGGTGCTGACGCTCACGAGCGGTGGACCTCGAAGGTGTGCGGGATGTCGACCACGCCGCCGAGCGGGCGCCCGTGGACGTCGAGCGTGGCGAGATCCTCGCGCACGTCCAGCACGTCGGTGCCGCCGGAGGCCGCGATGGTCGGCGTCATCGTGTACTCCCCGGGCGAGAACCAGTTCTCGAGCTCGACCCGGACCACGACCGTCTCCCCGGCCGTGAACGCGCCGGTCGTCGTCAGGTGCAGGGTGCTGCCGGTGGAGAAGACGACGTGGCGAGCGGGGTTGCGCACGTGCAGCGAGAACCACGGGTCCTCGGCGGCCTGGTGGAACCGCACTTCCATTGCCATCGCCATGCGTGCGCCGTGCTCGAGCGCGGTGACGCGCTTGCCGTCCGCGTCCTCGAACCACGCCTCCTTGATCTCGGCGACGTCCGGGATCATCCGCGGGCCGGCGCCTTCGGACAGGATCTGTCCGAAGTTGAGCTCGTTGTAGGCGCGGGCGATCACCGACGGGCTGTCGATCGACATGATCTTCCCGCGCTCGACCAGCATCGCGCGGTCGCAGAAGCGCTGGATCGCGCTCATGTCGTGGGTGACGAACACGATCGTCTTGCCCTCGGCCTTGAGGCGGTGGAACTGGTCGAAGCACTTGGCCTGGAACGCGGCGTCCCCGACCGCGAGTACCTCGTCGATCAGCAGCACCTCGGCGTCGACCTGCACGGTGACGGCGAACGCGAGCCGGACGACCATGCCGCTGGAGTAGTTCTTCAGCGGCAGGTCCATGAACTCCTCGAGCTCTGCGAACTCGATGATCGAGTCGAAGCGCTCACGGGCCTGCTTGCGGCTCAACCCGAGCATGATCGCGTTCACCATCGCGTTGTCGCGCGCGGTCAGCTCGGGATTGAAGCCCACGCCGAGCTCGATGAAGGGCGAGATCCGGCCCGCGATCGCGACCGAACCCGAGTCGGCGTTGTAGATCCCGGCGAGGCACTTGAGCAGGCTGCTCTTACCCGAGCCGTTGCGGCCGACGATGCCGAAGAACTCGCCCTGGGCGACCGAGAACGTCGCGTCGTGCACCGCGTGCAGCTCGTCGTACGTGCTGCTGCTGAACGGATGCAGCACGCGCTCCTTGAGCGTCGAGTACCTCCGGTGCGGAAGCCTGAAGGTCTTCTGGAGGTGATCGACGACGATGGCCGGCTCGCGCGTGCGAGCGGCCGCGTGCGCAGGATCGAGGGTCTCAGCGGCCGTCGGCACGAACATTGACCGTAGCAACGGCCGGATGAGCCCTGAGTCGCGTCAAAGGTGCTTCAGCGACGCTTGCCGGCGGTGAAACCGGCGGCCAGCGCAGCCACTGCGGCACCGCCTGCGAGTGCGGCCACGCGCAAGCGGCTCTTGGCCTCAGGGGCCGGGACGGGAGTCGCCTCGGGGGCATGCGCGGGCGCGGCCGGCGGGGCTGCGGCGGCCGGCGGAGCGGTCATCGACGCGCGGGCGCGCCGCAGGACGTCGGACGCGTCGAAACGCCACGCCTCGACGATCACGTCGCCCTCGCGCTCCCCGTTGTCGAGCACGACGACGCCGAGGCCGTTCCAGATGTGCATCGCGTACGGGCCCTTCTCGACGAGGAAGCCGGCCACGAAGTCCAGCATCGACAGCGCGACGTTGGGGTGCGAGGCGAAGTCGACCTCGTCGAGCCCGCGACGGACGTCGTCGTTCGCGGCGTCGTGGAACACGATCGTCGTGTTGCGGCACGCGGGGGACTCGAGCAGCGCGAGCGCATCGCGCTTGACGCCCTCGGAGGAGTGGTCGCCGTCCACGAGCACGAAGTCGACGTTCTCGCCAGCCTCCGCAAGGGAGGCCAGGAACTCGGGGACCTGCACGCTGGAGTCACCCGTGTGGAAGGTCACGTTGTCGAGCTCGTCGCGCAGTGCGTCGGGCTCGGGCACCAGGTCGAACGAGTGCACGTGACCGCTGTGGGTGGCGATCCGGCGCAGGCTTCCGCCCTCGGCGCGGCCGATCTCGATCGCGAGCTTCGGCTTGAGGGTGGCGAGGATGCCTTCGAGCGCGAAGCGCTCGCCCATGTGCATCTGCCACTGCGGGTCGCTCGCGACTGCGCTGGCCAGGATCGTCGTGTTCGTGGAGTCGGGCATTCGCAAGTTCCTGTCTAGCGGCCGAGCAGTCGCTTGGCGCGTCGAAGTGGCTGGGTCAGTCGCCAGCTGATGGACGTCTGAAGGTCGTGGACGACGCGCTGCGCGCGCTCGGCCCGCGCTGCTTCCTCCTCGAGGCGCCCGGCGAGGTCGTGCAAGGCGGACTCGGCGGTGCGCACGCGCTGGTGCAACGTCGGGACCTCGGCCAACGCCGTCTCGGCCTCGACCAGGCGCTTGCGCAGGTCGTCGATGTCGAGCTGCTTGCGCTGCGTCGCGGCCAGGAAGTCGGCCTGCTCCTGCAGCATGCTCTGCTGGGCGTCGAAGCGCTCGACCCAGTCACGGACCTCGAACGACGAGGTGAGCATGACGAGGTTGCCGACCTCCGGCACCGAGTCGCCGGCGATCGCGATCGAATACGGCTGCCTGCCGGCGTTGCCGGCCGCGAGCTTGCGCACCTCGGCGGGGGCCACGCGCGCGCCGTCGGCGACGGCGTCGGCCGTGAGCACCACGGACGCCTCGAAGTCGTACTGCTGCAGGATCTGCACCGCGTTCCAGCGCGCGCCGAGCAGCGACTCGAGGTCGCCCGGCGTGAGCTCACGCACATGGTGCGGATTGCCCGGCACATTGACGTCCGGGTTCGGCGACGAGACCACCAGCACGCCGCCGGGAGCGAGCACGCGGCGCAGCTCGTCGAGTGCGGTCTCCTGCTCTTCGATGTGCTCGATGACCTCGAAGCAGACCACGAGGTCGAACGCGGCATCGCCGAACGGCAGCGACCGCAGGTCCGCGACCTCGAAGGTGACGTGGTCCCCGGCCTGGTCGCGCGCGACGTCGACGATCTCGGCGGCGACGTCGACCGCGGTGACCGACTCGGCCCCGGCGTCGGCCAGCATCGCCGCGCCGTAGCCCAGGCCGCAGCCCGCGTCGAGCACGCGGCGCCCGGGTGCCAGCGCGGTGGCCCACGCGTAGCGGGCGAGGTGCTGGACCTCGACGAGCTCTCCTCGCATCTGGGCCGGCACGAATCGCCCCGGCGTGCCGTTGACGAAATCTGCCAAGTCGACCGTCATGGCTCACATCCTAAGATGCGCGCCATGTTGGAGGTCGCCTTCGTCCTCGCTCCGAGGCAGAACCACTTCTTCGCCGAGCTGCAGGACGCCCTCCGGTACGAGATCGAGGCGGCCGGCGTCGCGACCAGTCTCCACTGGGGAGACTTCCCTGCGCCGCGCCCCGGGCTCGTCTATGCGGTGATCCCGCCGCATGAGTACTTCACGCTCATGCACGGCCGGATCGGGCCGGCCGACGAGGTGCTCGCTCGCACGATGTACATCTGCGGTGAGCAGCCCAACACGCCCTTCTTCGACTGGAACGTGCACTTCGCCCCGCGGGCCGGCCGTGTCTTTGACATCAACCGGCTCGGTGTCCGGGCGTTCGGCGAGCACGGCATCGAGGCCGAGCACCTGCAACTCGGCCACACGGGCGCGTGGGACCGGCTGTCGCCCGACGTCGAGCGCGACATCGACGTCCTGTTCATGGGCGCCGAGAGCCAGAAGCGCCTCGTGCACCTTGCGCAGGCCGCCCGCCCGCTGCGCGATCGGCGCTGCCGCTTCGTGCTGTCCGACAACTCGCGGCCGAACTTCAAGGCGTCCGAGACGTACGTCGCCGAGGACGAGAAGTGGAACCTGCTCAACCGCAGCAAGGTGCTCATCAACATCCACCAGGGCGACACGCCGTACTTCGAGTGGCTGCGGATCGTGCAGGCGATGGCCAACGGCTGCGTGGTGGTGACCGAGTCCTCGGTGGACTACGAGCCGCTCGTGCCCGGCGAGCACTTCCTGTCCGGCGCGCCCGAGACGCTCGGCCACCTCGCGGAGCACCTGCTGCTCAACGGCCACCGGCGCTGGGAGATCCAGACCGCGGCCTATGAGACTCTGCGTGACCAGCTTCCGATGCGCGCCGCGGCGGACAAGCTGATCGCCGCCGCGCGGGAGCTCGACGAGCGTCCGCTGCCCAACGCGCAGCACCCGTTCTTCACCCAACCTTCGCGGACCGAGGCCGAGCACGACGCGGTGCTCGCGCAGCTCGTGCCGGGCACGCCCGACGAGGCGCCGGAGCGCGGCGTGCTGAAGGCGCTGCGGCTGGACCTGATGGACGCGCGCCGGTCGCTGGAGAAGCTCACGCAGCGGGTCGAGGGGCGCGCACGGCCGAACGTCGTGGTCCACCGGCGCTCGCAAGGTTGGCTCGGCGCGCGGCCCAAGGTGAGCGTCCTCGTGACGCTGTTCAACTACGAATCGCACATCCGCGGCGCGCTGGACTCGGTGCTCCGCTCGCGCGAACGTTCGTGGGAGATCCTGGTCGTCGACGACGGGTCCACGGACGGGTCGCTGGCGGCCGCCGACGCGTGGGTGCGCGAGCACGACACCGCGCCGGTGCTGCTGCTCCGCCACCCGGTGAACCGCGGTCTCGCCGACGCGCGCAACAGCGTGCTGGCGCTCGCCCGTGGCGAGTTCTGCTTCGTGCTGGACGCGGACAACGAGATCCTGCCGGAGACGTTCACGGCGCTGCTTGCCGCGCTCGAGCACGACCCGGAAGCGGCCTACGCGTACGGCTCCGCCGAGCGGTTCCGTGACGAAGAGCCCGTCGGGCTGCTCAACATCTACGGCTGGAACCCGACCCGGTTCCGCACTGGCAACTACATCGACGCGATGGCGATGATCCGGACGGCCCGGTTGCGCGAGATGGGCGGCTACCGGCGCGATCGGCGCCTCTACGGCTGGGAGGACTTCGACCTCTGGGTGCGCATGGCCGAGCGCGAGCACTACGGCGTCTTCGTGCCGTCCGTCGTGGCCCGCTACCGGCAGACCGGGCATTCGATGCTGACGGTGACGAACGTCTCGGGCGCCGAGGCCAAGTCGGTCATCGCCGAGGCCGCGCCCACCATCATGAGCCGCTAGGTTGCACGCGATGCCACGTCTCCCATGGCGCAAAGGCAAGCAGGACCGGCCTACGCAGATCTCGGAAGCGCTCCAGGCGGAGCTCGACGGCGACGTCGGGTTCATGTACCCCTGGGCGCTGACCGACCAGGTGCAGGTGGAAGCGATGCACCCGGAGCTGCCCAGCGTACATGCCACGCGGGAGGCGCTGATCGAGCCGCTCATGCGCGAGGCGCTGGCCTCCGGCGGCCGTGTGGTCGATCTGGGCGCGCACGAGGGCTACTTCTCGCACCGGGCGCTGGCCTGGGGCGCCGACTCGGTACTGGCTCTCGACGTGCGCGAGATCGACACGCGCCGCGCCGAGCTCCTGCGCGACCACTTCTCGATCTCACCTGAGGCGCTGCAGGTGCGCACCGCGAGCGTCTACGACGTGGACCCCGCCGAGATCGGGCAGTTCGACGTCGTGCTCGTCCTCGGGTTGATCTACCACCTGGAGAATCCCATCGGCGCGCTGCGAGTGGCGGCGTCACTGGCCAAGCCTGGCGCGCTCGTCGTGGTGGAGTCACAGCTCACGCGGCAGGCGGAGCCGATCGAGCACGGCTGGGGCGTCACGGGCTGGGTGCTGCACGAGCCCGCTTCGTGGGCGGCGAGGCTCGAGCCGGCCGAGGAGCAGGAGCACACGCCGTTGTCCGCCTTCGGCGGGGTCATCTCGCTCGTTCCCAACCAGGCGGCGCTGCTGCAGGCGCTGCAGGTGGCCGGCGTTGACGACGTCAAGATCCTGAAAGCGGAACCCGACCACAACCCGCAGTACGTCGCGGTGGACCGCGTGGTCGTCGCCGGCCGGAAGACCGGCGCCGCGTGAGCGGCAAGCTGCCCCCACAGGTCGCCGTCGATCTCGAAGCGGGCGAGCTGCGCGACTACTGGGTCCGGCGCGCCCAGCAGCACACGCAGGACTCTTACGCGGGAGTCAACCTGAGTAAGTTCCCGGAGGACCTGCGTGTCTACGAGCACCTGCTCTGGCTCGCCGCCCCGGAAGTCGTCGTTGAACTAGGGGTGCAGTTCGGCGCCAGTAGCCTGTGGTTCCGCGACCGGCTCGCCACGCTGACTGCCTACGGCCGCGTGCAGGCGCCCGAGGTGATCGGGGTGGAGCTCGACACGAGCCTGGCGCTTCCGGCGCTCGAGCAGGCGGACCCGGGCTGGTCGAAGACGATCACCCTGCTCGAGGGAGACGTCCGCGATCCAGCCTTGGCGGCACAGGTCACGCACCTCGTGCGCGGTCGCTCGGTCCTCATCATCGAGGACTCCGCGCACGTCTACGACACGACCCGCGCGGCGCTCGAGCTCTACGCGCCGCTGGTCCGCCCCGGCGGCTACATGGTCGTCGAAGACGGGTGCGTGGACGTCGAGGCTTTGCGGCTCGAGGGATGGCCACGCGGCGTCCTGCCGGCACTGCGTGACTGGCTCGCCACGCCGGCAGGAAGCGAGTTCGAGGTCCGCCGTGATCTTGAGCTCTACGGGGTGACCTGTCACCCCGAGGGCTTCCTTCAGCGCCGGTCCTGACCTGCTACGCCGCGGGTGCCGGTGCCGGTTTTCTGGAGCGGCGCTGCAGCAGCCCGGCGGTCGCGAGCACGCCGCTGGTCCAGAGCAGGATCCCGGGAGGGATCCCGTAGCGGAAGTCGTAGGACAGCGTCATCGTCGGCGCGACGTAGAGCGCCAGGCTCATGAGGCCGAACAGCAGGACGCCCATGCGGATCGGCCCACGCAGCAGCAAGGCGCCGAAGATAGCGAGAATCAGCGCGGTGACCAGCGCCAGCCGGTCGACACGGAACAACTGCTGATAAACACCCAGCGTCCTCGCGCCCGGGGCATGCACGCGTGTGCCGTCGTACTTGGGCTCTAGTCCGTTCGTGACCACCCGCTCGACGTCCGCGTTGCGCCATCCGAACGAGTTCAGCTCACGCGGCTGCCCGGAGTAGCCGCGCTGAATGCCCGCGCTCGGCTCCAGGTACCGCAGCAGGTCGGTCCCGACAGCGAGCGCGTAGTCGCCGGGCTGGTGGAGGATCGCCTGCTGGGCGAAGCGGCCGACGATGGCGCTCGTCTCGGGGTTCTGGTCCGGATACGCCTGGCGGGCGATCGAGCTGGGCTCCCACGTGTAGTAGAAGACCCCGGGGCGCTTGGCCGGGTCGGTGTCCTCACACAGCGCGCGCGTCCCCTTGGGCGGCTCGAAGCGCGAGCAGTCGGCGAACGGGGCGACCCGGGCGTAGAGCTGCCATCCGCCCATCGCGGTCAGGCCGCTGTGGGGCCCGTCCTTGATCGCGTACGCGAGGAAGTATCCGCCGAAGATGAGCGCGGCCCCGGCGACCACGGCGCCGGTGGTCCGCAGTCGCTGCCGCCACGGCCCGCCCACCCAGACGGCCGCGAAGACGATGACGACCGGGATGGCGACGAAGCCCACGACCCGGGTGAGCGTCGCCGCGGCGCCGAAGCACCCGGCCGCCAGCAGCCAGCGCCGGTCAACGCGCGGCACGAGGCCGAAGACGGCGCTCGCGAGGGTGAGAATGATGACGTGGAGGAAGAGCACGTCCGACATGAACCAGTGCTCGATGTACAGCACGTCGCCGGACAACAGCGCGGCGGCCGCCGCGGCGGTCGCCGGCACGGGGGAAGCGCCCAGCCGGCGGGCCACGAGATAGACGACGACGCCGATGACGAGCCCCATCAGGTGCTGGACCGCGATCGTGAACCACACCTCATCCGTGACGACCCGCAGCGCCTTCAGGACTGCCGCATACCCGGCTGGCTGCCACTGGTCGCCGAAGATCGGCTCCGGGTTGACGCGCGCGAACCGAGGCGAGTCCATCGACGTCATCACGGCCGGGAAGTACAAGGGCATCGTCGCCGCGCGGATGACGGCGGCGACGGCCAGGAGGATCAGGAACGGCCGGTCCTCACGACCGAGGCCGAGACGCAGTCGGCGGCCGCGCGCCCGAGACGGCGTGGGCGCTCCATCGGAAACCGAGGTCGACGCGGTCGTGGACATGGCTGGCAGGCTAGCGACGCCTCAGCGCCGCGCGACCGACGCGTAGCGAGCCAGCCGATCGGGGTCTGAGGCAAGCCAGTCGGCCAGATCGCGGAAGCCTTCCCGCAGGTCCGTGGAGGCGCGCCAGCCGAGCGCGGTCTCGATCCGCCGGGGGTCGGAGACCCACACGCTCGTGTCCCAACTACGCGCCGCGGTCGAGCCCCACTGCGGCTCGGCTTCGATGGCGAGCACCTCGCGCGCGATCGCGACGATCTCGCGCAGCGTGGTCTGCCGGCCGCTGCCGAGGTTCAGCACGACCCCGGGTTCGAGGTCCGGCGCCTGCGCGGCCCGGACGAACGCGTCACAGGCGTCGTCGACGTGCACGAAGTCGCGCGCGGTCTCGGGCGCCACCAGCGGCGGCAGCTCCCCGCGCAGGCCGCGGACGGCCAGCGTCGGCATCAGGCGCCCCGGGTCTTCCCAGGGGCCGTAGATCGAATAGAGCCGCAGCGTCGCCACCCGCGCGACTGCACGCTGGCCGACGAAGCTGCAGTAGTGCGTGGCCGCGGCCTTGCCGACCGCGTACGTGCTGTTGGGCGCGAGCGCCTCGTCCTCGACCGGCGGATGGTCCTTGAGGCCGTACTCCGAGGACGAACCGGCGTGGATGAACGCCTGCGCTCCCGCGTCGAGCGCGGCGTCGAGCAGCGCCGCCGTCCCGAGCACGTTGACCGCGAGGATCGGCTGCGTCTCGGTCTGCCACGAGTACGCGCCGTGCGCGGCCAGGTGAAACACCCAGTCCGGCCGCGCGCGCCCGACGAGGCGGGCGATGGCCTCGGCATCCGCCAGGTCGACCTCGTGGAGCTCGATGTCCGCGCGCACGTCTTCCAGCCGCCACGGCTGCCCCCCGGGGCGGCCGGTCGCGTGGACCTCGTGGCCCTCGGCCAGCAGCCGCCGGACGAGAGTGGCGCCGACGAAACCGCCGGCGCCGGTGACGAGCGCGCGGATCGCCCGCTCCTAGACGGTCAGCGCGACCGGCTCTGAGGCCTGGCCGTCTTCGAGGAAGCTCTCGTAGCCGAGCGGCGCGAGCAGGTCGTGGGCGATGTTGCGGACCTGGGTCTGCTCGTCGTCGGAGAGCTCGTTGGCCGTCGCCAGGTTCGCTTCCGGCGTCGCCGTGCGGATCGTGCCCCACGGGTAGACCTCGGTCAGCTCCTTGCTGTTCCAGGACGGAACGGCGAGCGAGTCGGCCGAGCGCAGGCCCATCGGCTCCAGGACCTGGGTCGTCAGCGTGCCCACGGAGTCCGCCATGACGTCCTCGGCGCGCACGATGTGCATGCGCTCGGGGAAGGCGCGCTTGGCGGCCAGCGCGGCGTTCTGGTTGACGTTCCAGCGCAGGATGTACTCGCGCAGGGGCAGCGGCACCGGGCGCTTCTTGGTGTCGGCGTACGCGGACCACGGGTTGCGGACCACGTGCAGGAAGTGCGCGTTCGGCATGTCCGAGAGGATCTTCTCGGCGTCGATCACGATGATCGGCGAGTAGCCGACGTAGAACTCCTCCTCGCCCGTCTGGACGTTGTCCTTCCACGCCTTGTGCGTGGCCTCGAAGAACGCCGCCACGTTGTTCGCGCGCGAGCGCCCGGTCTTCTCGATGATCGAGAGGTAGATGTCGCGCCGCTCATCGTCGTTCATGTCGAACGGCTCGTGGCGGAACTTCGACACGTGCGGCGTGCGCGAGCGCACCTTGCCCTCTTCGTCGATGATCGCGTGGTAATCCTGCGCCGGCGTGGCGTCGAGCAGGAACTCGGGCCAGCGGTACTTGACGGGGAACATCGAGGTGAACCCGTCCTGGACGTGCCGCGAACCGGGCTGCGACTCGAAGGGGTAGACGTAGAGCTGAGGATGGCCGTCGAGGAAGCGGTGGGTCGTGTTGCCCCCGTTTTCGTACATCGCGCCGAGCATCAGCAGCTTGAAGTCACTCATCGTTGTTCTCCTTGGAAGTCGAAGGCGTAGAAGAGCCGTCGCGTGCGGTCGGGCGCGGGACGCGCTGACCGGAACGGGAAGCCGAGCGTGAAGTCGCGCGGCAACGCCTCAACGGCGAAGATCTGATTACCGTAGGGCCAGCGGACGCTGCCCACGATCTGGCCCGAGGCAAGGTCCACCGCGTGCAGCCCGCACACGCTGCGATCGACGTCCAGCCCCGGGGCGTACTGTCGAAAGCGGGGGATCACCCGCGAGGACGCGACGAACGCGATGCCCTCCGCGAAGGCGAGCCCGCGCGTCCAGCCGGGCAGCTGCGCGACGGTGGTGAACTGCTCGCCCTCCAGGCGGCAGAGCTCGCCGTAGCCGCTGTTGTCCACCCACACCGCGCCCTCGTGAAGCCGGGCGGAGTGCGGGCGGGTGAGGCCGCTCGCGACCGGCTCGCGGGTGGCGCCGCTGAAGATCACGCCGCGCCCGTCCACCGGCCAGTTCTTGTGCCCCGGGCGGCGCTGGGAAGGCGCCGCCTGGGAGGCCGAGAAGAAGCTGCCCTCGAGGTCTGGTCCGGCCGCGATCGAGTTCAGCTGCAGGTAGTTGCGCCCGATGTCCGGCTTGCCTTCGCGTTCGACGCTGCCCGGCCACCACGCGAGCCGGTGTCCGCCGTGCTCGAGCAGCTCGACGACGGCGTTCTGCCCGACGGAGTTCGCGTGCAGCTTGCCGCCGACGAGCGCGAGATCGTGGATGTACAGCGCACCGGGCAAGAAGCGCGAGCGAGCGGGCAGCAGCGGACGGCCGGTCAGCTCGCCGGGGTACGGCATGTCCGCCCGTGGGAGCGCGCCGCAAACGGGCTCCAGGTCGAAGATCTGGTTCGGGTTGCGCGTCGCGGCGACGTGCACGATCCCGCGCTCATGGTCGACCGCCAGCCCCGACGGGTGAGGAAGCCGCAGGTGCGACTGCACCGGCTTGCCTTCCTCAACGCTGAGGGCGACCACCAGGTGCTCGTACTCGCGCGTGACGATCAGCGTCAACTCGAGGCGGTCGAGCAGCTCCCAGAACGCGCGGTCGGCGCGGCTCTTGAGCAGGTCCGGGTCGACGCTGCCGATGCCCTCCCATCCCGACACGACCTCGGCGGGATCGCGCCACGCGGCGCCGTGCTCCGCCCAGCGCGGTTCCAGCTCGGTCGCGGTCGGGGTCATGGCATCTTCCCGTACCGGCGGCGCAGCTCGAGCGCCCCGCGGTACATACGCACCCCGGAGGCGTAGTTGGTCGTGGACGTCCCGCCGTGGCGCTGCGTGCTGAGCACGGGCACCTCGACGATCGGGTACCCCTCGCGGCGGCAGATGACGTTGAACTCCGCGTCGATCAGGTCGTCCTCGCGCTCGAGATCGAGCAGGCGGGCGAACGAGCGCGGGAAGATCTTCGGCGTGCCGTTGATGTCCCACACCGGCAGGTCGAACAGCGCGCGGACCTCGAGGTTGTATACCAGCGAGCCCGCACGGCGGCGCCAGTTGTCGCGGATCTTGCGATTGGCCTTGACCACGACGTTCGGGAACGCGCGCGAGTACGAGGCGCACAACGCGAGGATCTCCGGCGACGTGCGGGCGGTGTTCGTGTAGCCGATCGTCTCGCCGGTGACCTCGCGCAGGCCCGCACGGACAGCCTTGCCCCAGCCGCCCTGCGCACCGAGGTCGATCGTCTTGACGCCCTCGTGGTCCGCGGTCAGCTCCTGGCAGATCGCGACCGAGTTGTCCCGGCAGCCGTTCGTGACCAGCATCAGCTCGTACGTGCCGCCGAGCCGGTCGAGCATCGTCGTGTACCCCTCGACGACGCCGCGGATGTGATCCTCCTGGTTGTAGACCGGGAGGACGATGGAGAGGTTCGGCGCGCTCACCTGCCGGAGGGCTGGAGCGCGATCTGAACGGTCTCGGCGATGCGCTCTGCCGAGAGGCCGTGCTCCTCGTTGAGGTAGCCGACGGTTCCCGTCACGCCGCGCGGCATGTCCCGCACACCGCAGCGGATGAGGCGGGAGTCCAGGCCGTGCTCGGCGATCACCTCGGCCGTGAACGTGCCGATGCCGCCGTTGACGTAGTGCGACTCGATCGTCACCGCCAACCGGATGTCCGCCAGCAACTCCGCGAGGTCTTCCTCGGGGGACGGGTTGAGCGACGAGATCACGGCCACGGTGGCGCCGATGTCGGCCTCGTTGAGGCGGTCGGCGGCTTCGGTTGCCTGGCGTGCCATCGGGCCGAGCGCGATCAGCGCGACGTCACGGCCGCTGCCGATGAGCGCGGCGCGCCCGAGCTCGAAGCGGCCTTCGAGGCCCGGGATGCCTTGGGCCTCTTTGCCGACGCGGAAGTACACCGGGCGGTCGAGATCGGCCGTGGCCTCCAGCGCCGCCGCGGCCTGCGCCGGGTCGGCCGGGACGACGATCGTCACGCCGGGCTGGAGGCGCATCACGCCGACGTCCTCGAGCGCGTAGTGCGAGACGCCGTTGTGGCCGTAGTCGAGGCCGCCGCCGACGCCCACGATCCGGACCGGCAGCTGGTGCAGCGCCGGCCCGTTGCGGATGAACTCGTACGGGCGCAGAGAGGCGAACGTGGCGATCGAGTACGCGAACGGCACCATGCCGGCCTCGGCCAGGCCGGTCGCGACGCCGATCATGTTCTGCTCCGCGACGCCGACGTTGAAAAAGCGGTCCGGGAAGCGCTCCGCGAACGGCTCGAGCACGGTGAATCCGAGATCGCCGGTGAGCAGCGCGACGCGATCGTCGCGCTCGGCGAGCTGCAGGATGCCCTGGGCGAACTGCGGCCTCATCGCGCGGCCTCCAACTGCTCGACGGCCGACGCGTACTGGTGTTCGTCCAGTGGCCAGTAGTGCCACTCGATCTTGGACTCCATGAAGTCCACGCCGTAGCCGAAGGTAGTGTTGGCCAGCAGCACGTGCGGCGGGCCCTGCTCGACATCGAGGCCGGCGATGGTGCGCTCGAGCGTCTCCGTGTCGTGGCCATCGACCTCGTGCACGTCCCAGCCGAACGCGCCGAAGCGGTCTGCGAGCGGATGCAGGTCGATCACGTCGCGCGTGTAACCGAGCGCCTGCTGGCCGTTGACGTCGACGATCGCGACCAGATTGGACAACTTGTGGTGGGCGGCGAACATCACGGCCTCCCAGATCGAGCCTTCATTGAGCTCGGCGTCGCTCAGCACCGCGAAGGAACGGCGCTTGGACCGCTGCATTCGCGCGGCGAGCGCCGCGCCCGCAGCGAGCGAGAGGCCCTGGCCGAGCGAGCCCGTCGAGAAGTCGATGCCCGGCACCGGGTGCTCCGGGTGGCAGCCGAGCGGACTGCCGTCGGCGCAGTAGGTGTCGAGATCTTCAGCGCTCAGGTGACCGGCCTCGTGCAGCGCGGCGTAGAGCGCGAGCGCGGCGTGACCCTTCGACAGGACGAAGCGGTCGCGGTCCGGATCGTCCGGAGTGCCGTTCATCGTCGTGCCGAAGAGCACGGCGAGCAGATCGGACACCGAGAGCGCGGAGCCGATGTGGCCGACGTGTGCGCGCCGGGACTGATCGATGACCGTGCGGCGGATCGCCGCACCGATGCTGGCAGCAGAGGTTCCCATGCGAGAGCGCCGAGCCCTCGAACCAGAGGCTCAGGAGGGCGTCGCGCGGCGCCAGCATATCAACGGACCTGAAGCTCGATCGGGGAAGTCTTCGCGGTCCGGTGGCGCTCCAGCTCGTGGGAAGCGGTGCGGCGCAGGGCATCTGGATCGCTAGGATGGCGCCGGATGCCAGGGGACGTCCATCTCGTCCGCAGCCTCCTTCGTCGTCGTGGAGTCAAGCCGGCGCTGAAGGTCATGTTGGTGCTTGTTGTGCTCCTCTGCGCGGGGCTCGCGCTGCGCGGTGAGATCGGCAAGCTGGAGACGGACGGGCTGCGCTTCGAGCTCGGCTGGTTCCTGGCGGCCGTGCTCGGCTTCGCGGCGCTGCAGGTCATGCACGCCGCGCTCTGGCGCCGGTCGTTGCTGCGGCTGGATCTGCATCTCGAGCCCAAGCGTGCCCGAGCGATTTGGTGCACGTCCGCCCTCGCGCGCTACGTGCCGACGAGCATGTTGATGCCAACAATGCGGATCGCGATGTCCGAGCGCTACGGGATCCCGAAGCGCCGTTGTCTTGCGAGCCTTGTTTATGAGGCCGCGCTTGCCCTGGCGGGCGCGCTCGTCGTCGCGGGCTACTTTGTCGTCGAGTTGCCGGAGCTCGAGGGGCACGCCACGCGCTGGCTCGCCGTCGCGATCCCGCTACTGGCGGTCGTCGCCCTGCATCCGAAGATCTTTGGGCCGGTGAGTGCGAAGTTGCTGCGCCGGATCGGGCGCGACCCGCTCGAGCGGCTGCTGCCTGAGCGTGTGCTGGTCGGCCTCTGGGCCGCGTACGCGCTCTCGTTCGTCCTCGCCGGGCTGGCGCTGTTTGCGCTCGCCGAGGCCCTCTATCCGGTGGGCGTCTCCGCGCTGCCGCAGGTCGCGGGCGCGTTCGCCGTCGGCTTCGCGGTTTCCGTGTTGGCGTTCGTGCTCCCGGGCGGCCTCGGCGCGCGCGAGGCGGGCCTCGCGGCCGCGCTGGCGCCGGTCATGCCGACCGCGATCGCGATCGCCGTGGCGATCGTCGTGCGGCTCGTGCAGATTGCGATCGAGATTCTGTTCGCCGCCACGACGCCCGTCATCGCCCGCCGGGCGGAAGCGCGTGCCGCAGGTGCGCAAGCCGTGACCGATGCCGAGCCCGCGCCCGAGTTGGTGCAGGTCTCCGCGCGCGGCTGACGCCCGGCAGCAGGGCTCGACGGCCGTGGCGCCCCTGGCAGAATGAACGCTCTGATGCAGGTTCTCCGCCGTACCTTCACGCCGCGCGAGTTCCGCTACGTCGCATACACGGCGCTCGCGGTGTGCGCGATCATCGTGTTCAGCGGGGCGGCCGTGCGCGTGACAGGGTCGGGGCTCGGTTGCCCGGACTGGCCGCGCTGCGACGGCGCAAGCCTCACGCCCGAGCTCAGCACGCACTCGATGATCGAGTTCGGCAACCGGCTGATGACCAGCGTCGTCGCGCTGCCGTGCCTGCTCGCGGTGTGGATGGCGTGGCGCCGGCGTCCGTTCCGGCGCGACCTGCTGCTGATCGCGCTCACGCTGCCGCTCGGCGTCGCCGCGCAGGCCGTGTGGGGCGGCTTCACGGTCATCTTCGACCTGGCACCGGGCTGGGTGATCATGCACTTCCTGCTGTCGATGCTGCTGCTGGTCGCGAACGTCGCGCTGGCGTGGCGGGCGACGTTCGAGCCGGGCGCGCGGCCGCCGGCGCGCGACCGCCTGAGCGTGTGGTCGGTGCGTGCGCTGCTGCCATTGGGCTTCGCGTCGCTGACGGGCGGCACGATCGTGACCGCGTCCGGCCCGCACGCGGGCGGCGCGGGCACCGGCGACGTCGTCGAGCGCATCACCTGGCACGGACCCGGCGAGACGCTCAGCTGGGCGATCGAGCGTCACTCCACGACGGGCACGGTGCTCGGGCTGGCGGCCGTGGCGGTGTGGTTCATCGTCCGCCGGCGCGACAAGGACCCGCTGCTGATGCGGGCGATGACCGTGGTGTGCCTGTTGATTGCCTGCCAGGGCGCGGTCGGCATCGTGCAGTGGCAGCTGCACCTGCCCGCGGGGATCGTGTGGGTCCACGTCGTGCTGGCGACCGTCACCTGGATCGCGATCCTCGTCGCCGCCTCCGCGGCCGGGCGAATCCGGGTCCCGGCCCACGCGCCGGCGCGCGAACCGGCACCCGCGGAGTTGGCGGCCGTCTCCACGCCGCGATGACGCGGCGAAGCGTGCGAGTCTAGGCGGGTGGCCAACCGCGTCGTGATCACCGGCGGCAGCGGGTTCGTGGGCGCGAACCTCTGCGTCGGGCTCGCCGAACGACACCCCGAGTGGGAGATCGTCGCGTTCGACAATCTCAAGCGCCGCGGTTCGGAGCTCAACCTGCCACGGCTGCGGGCCGCCGGCGTGCGGTTCGTGCACGGCGACGTGCGCTCGCCGGGCGACGTGCAGGCGCTGCCCAAGGTCGACGCGATCGTCGAGTGCTCCGCCGAGCCCAGCGCGCTCGCGGGCGTGCACGACGCACCGGACTACCTCGTGCAGTCGAACCTGTTCGGCGCCTATCACTGCCTCGAGCTGGCGCGGCGCGACAGCGCACAGGTCGTCTTCATCTCGACCTCGCGTGTATACCCCTACGGGGCGCTGGACGCGCTGCCGTACCACGAGGTGGAAACCCGGTTCGAGCTCACGGACTCGCCCGGCGTCGCGGAGGACTTTCCGCTCGAGGGACCGCGGACGCTGTACGGCGCCACCAAGCTCGCCGCCGAGCACCTGGTCACGGACTACGCCGCCGTGCTCGGGATCCCGACGGTGATCAACCGTTGCGGCGTGATCGCCGGCCCCTGGCAGATGGGCAAGGTCGACCAGGGCGTCTTCACGTACTGGGTGCTCGCCCACCAGACGCAGCGACCGCTGAGCTACATCGGCTACGGCGGCGTCGGCAAGCAGGTCCGCGACCTCATCCACGTCGACGACGTCGTGGACCTGATCGACCTGCAGCTGAGCGCGCCGGACGAGTGGGCGGGCCGGCTCGTGAACGTCGGCGGCGGGCGCGAGATCTCGCTCAGCCTGGCCGAGACCACCGCGCTCTGCCGGGAGCTCACGGGGAACACGGTGCCGGTGGGGGTCGCCGACTCCGACCGCCCCGGCGACGTCCGCATCTACCTGACGGACGCGTCCCGCCTGTACGCCCTGACGGACTGGCGCCCGCGCCGCAGCGCCGCACAGACGCTCGAGGACATCGCCCGGTGGGTGCGCGAGCACGAGGCGCTGGTCGTTTCCGCGCTGACCGCCTCGTAGACTCGGATAGGGATGTCCACCGTGATCGTCACCGGTTCCGGGGGGCTTATCGGGTCGGAGGCAGTGGTGCATTTCGTCCAGGCGGGCCACGACGTGGTCGGCATCGAGAACGACATGCGTGCTCGCTTCTTCGGCTCGGACGCCTCGACCGCCCGCACCACCACGCGCCTGCAGGAGCAGTTCAAGGCCGAGTTCCGCAACGTGGAACTCGACATTCGCGACGCCGAGGGCGTGCTGCGGTTGTTCGAAGGCATCGGGTCCGACCTGGCCGCGGTCATTCACACCGCCGCCCAGCCCAGCCACGACTGGGCGGCCTCGGACCCGCCGACCGACTTCGGCGTCAACGCCAACGGCACGATGAGCCTGCTCGAGGCCACGCGCAAGGTCCGGCCCGAGGCGACGTTCATCTTCACCTCGACGAACAAGGTCTACGGCGACACGCCGAACCGCCTGCCGTTGATCGACGCCGGCGAGCGGCTCGAGCTGCCCGAGGATCACCGCTACTTCAACGGCATCGACACGTCGATGTCGATCGATGGGTGCATGCACTCGCTGTTCGGCGTGTCCAAGGCGGCGGCGGACCTGATGGTCCAGGAGTACGGCCGCTACTTCGACATGCCCACCGTGTGCTTCCGCGGCGGCTGCCTGACGGGCCCGCAGCACGCGGGCACGCAACTGCACGGCTTCCTCAGCTACCTCATGAAATGCACCGTCTCCGGCGACCCGTACACGGTCTTCGGCTACGACGGCAAGCAGGTCCGCGACAACATCCACACCAACGACGTGAGCGCCGCGATGGAGGCCTTCCACAACGCGCCGAAGGCCGGGGCGGTCTACAACCTCGGCGGCGGCCGCGGGCACAGCTGCTCGATGCGCGAG
This sequence comes from Solirubrobacter deserti, assembly GCF_003344625.1. Classification (GTDB taxonomy): domain Bacteria; phylum Actinomycetota; class Thermoleophilia; order Solirubrobacterales; family Solirubrobacteraceae; genus Solirubrobacter; species Solirubrobacter deserti. Next base: position 772,512 of record NZ_QPKJ02000003.1, read on the forward strand.
GCGATCGCCGCCTGCGAGCGCATCTCGGGCAACACGCTCAACTGGACCTACTCCGACCAGGCGCGGATGGGCGACCACCGCTGGTGGATCAGCGACGTGAGCGCGTTCGAGGCTGACTACCCCGAGTGGCGGCAGAGCTACGACCTCGAGTCCACGCTGCAGGAGATCCACGACGCCAACGTCGAGCGCTGGAGCACCGCCGCGGCGTGAAGCTGTCCGTCGTCATCCCGGCTCACAACGAGGCGCTCGTGATCGAGCCGACGCTGCGCGGCCTGATCGACGTGCTCGAGCGCCACATCGACGACTACGAGATTCTCGTCGTGGACGACGGCTCCAGCGACGGCACCGGTGCGGTGGTCGAGGCCGTGGGCGGGCGCGTGCGCTGCGTGCGCAACGACGGGCCGCACGGGTTCGGGTTCGCGGTCCGCTACGGGCTGGAGCGCTTCGAGGGCGACGCGGTCGTGATCGTGATGGCCGACGGCTCCGACGATCCGCGCGACGTGGTCCTCTACTACCGCGTGCTCGAGGCCGGCTACGACTGCGCATTTGGCTCGCGCTTCATGCCCGGCGCCGTCGTGCGCGACTACCCGCGGCTGAAGCTGCTCATCAACCGGGTCGTCAACCAGGGCATCCGGATGCTGTTCCGCCACGGCTACGGGGACACCACGAACGCGTTCAAGGGCTACCGGCGCGAGGTCATCGAGCACGTCCAGCCGCTGCTCTCGCACCACTTCAACCTCACGGTCGAGCTCCCGCTGAAGGCGGTCACGCGCGGCTTCAGCTTCGCGGTCGTCCCGACGTCGTGGACGAACCGCGCGGCGGGCGAGTCCAAGCTCAACCTCGAGGAGATGGGCAGCCGCTACCTGTTCATCGTGCTCTACGTCTTCCTCGAGTTGCACCTCAGCCGCGGCGACTACCGCCGCCCGGCCGGGAGCGTCATCGAGCGCCCCGCGCGGATCGCGGCCGGGGAGGAAGGGGGCCGTCCGCGACGCTTGCGCCACGCCGCCCACGCCCGCTCCCCGCGTCGCGGGTGATCGGGTGACGCTGCTGCGGCGCTGGCTGGGCCCAGCGGTATCCGTCGTGGCGCTGGCGGCGGTCGTCTACTGGATGGTCCATCAACCCGCACCACAGCTGCCCGACAGCGCCGCCGGCTTCAGCTGGCTGGCGCTCTCGCTCGGGCTCAGCCTCGGCGCGCTGGCGCTCCGCGGCTACCGCTGGCACCGGGTGATGGTGCTCGCGGACGTCGACCACAAGCGGACGGACGCGCTGGCGCTCACCGCGGTCGCGTACATGGGCAACAACGTGCTCCCCGCCCGCGGCGGGGAAGTGCTGAAGATCGCGATCCTCGGCACGCGCTCGGCCTCGCGCAAGCGCGAGATCCTCGGTTCGGTGGTGGCCGAGCGGCTGCTCGACGCCGTCGTGCTCGCCGGCATGTTCATCGTGCTCTCCTTCGGCCTGGCCGACTCGCCGACCGGCCCGGGCACAGCGGCGTTGTTCGGGGCGGTGATCCTGGCGGGCTTCGCGGCCCTGTTCGTCTACCTGCGCCTGCGCCGCAGCGGGCGGTTCGAGCGCTTCGCCGCGACGATCCGGCCCGTCGCGCGCGGCCTGCGCCTGTTCGCCCACCCGTCCGGGCTCCCGCTCGTGGGGCTGTCGATCCTGATCTGGGTGGTCGAAGGGCTCAACCTCATCGTCATCGTGCAGTCGATCGGGCTGTCGCTGAGCGTGCTGGACGGTGTCCTGATCATCGTCCTGGCCTCACTCGCGGCGGCGATCCCGGCAGCGCCCGGCTTCGCCGGCACCTACGACTGGGCGATGATCCTCGGGCTCAAGACCGCCGGCATCACCGGCGGCGCGGCGTCCGGGATCCTGATCCTCAGCCGCTTCATGTACTTCGTGCCGGCCACGGTCGTCGGCCTGATCGTGCTCGTCACGCGCTACGGCGGACTGAGCGCGGCGCGCCGCCGCCTCCAGGGCGAGCGGCGGCTTCCGGTTCACGGCTAGCTAGCCGACGCGGCACACCCGCACGGACGCACCGGTGATCGCGGCGCGCCACGGCTCGGGCAGCGCGTCGCCTGTCAGCGCCAGCTCGAGCGGCGTGCCGTCCGGCAACGCCCACGGCGTCGCATCCGCCTGGACGGTCGTGGCCAGGCGACGGAGCTTGAGGGCGCCCGCGCCCGTGGCCGTGAAGCGGTAGCGCGCGCCGGGCGCGAGCTCGGCTTCCTGCCCCGGCGCCGTCGTCGAGCAGGTGCCGCCGGCGCCCCCGGTCGCCGGCGTCAGGGCGAGCTGGTCGAGACCGGCCAGGGTCCCGTCGAAGACCTGGCGGGCCTCGTCGGGCGCGGCCCGCACCTCGTCCAGCGTCGGCGCGGGCGAGCCGAACTTGTCCGTGGCGCTGAAGTAGGAGACCGCCCTGATGCCGAGGGCGGGCGCGCCGACCTGCACTCCGGGCGCGACCTCGTTGCGCCGCAGCTCGAGCGCCGCGAGCTGCATCTTCAGCGGCTCGGCGTTGACCCGGTGGTTGAACGGGCCGTCCTTGAAAACGCTGAGCGAGGCGAAGCACGCCAGCGCCGTGACGGCGGCGATCGCCAGGCCGCCCGAGCGCGTGACGGCGGTCCGGCCGAGGGCCGTCACGGCGATCAGGAGCAGCAGCGCGGCGCTGATGTGCACGTAGCGCGACGTGTCTGGCGCCTGCTGAAGGCCCGCGCGGCCGGAGCCGATCAACATCGCGCAGGCCGCCAGCCCGAGGAGGAGCGCGACCAGTCGCGGACCGACCGCGACGCGCCCGCTGCGCACGCCGAGGACGAACGCGATCCCCGCCGCGAGCATCAGCGGACGGCCCCAATCGATCCCGAGGGCGCCGAAGCCGCCGAAGCCGGCCGCGACCATGTCGACTCCCCAGCGCACCGCCGCCGACGGGCTGGTCAGCGAGCCATGGTCCCCGCCGCCGTAGCCGAACAGGCTGACCGCGACCAGCAGCGCCGGCACGACGATCACCCACACGCGGCGCCAGCGCCGCTCGTCCCACAGGATCTCGATCAGCGCGATGCCGAGGAACGGAAGCCCGAGCCCGCTCGACATGGTGGACAGCACCAGCGCGGCGCAGGCCAGCCAGTCGCGCCGGTCGTCGAGGGCCAGTAGCGCCACGATCCCGAACAGCACCGAGCCGATGAACCCGATCTGGAACGGCCACATCACGTCCTCCCAGGCGGCGCCGAGGAAGATCATCAGCGCGGCTGGGACCAGGGCCAGGTGCGCGCCGACACGCCGCCGGGCGTACAGGAACACGACGATCCCCGTGGCGATGTGCATGAGCGCGACCAGCACCTGGAACGGCGTGACGCTCGTCATCCCGAAGACGGCGAGCTGCGCCTTGTAGGCGAAGACGGGGACGGCCGAGGGGTGCTCGTTGTGCGGCGCGAAGAACGTCTCGAGCGAGACCCCGCGCCGGTGCAGCAGGAACGCCCACTCGTCGCCGAAGAAGAACAGGCCGTCGGCGGCGCGCCGGATCGTCACGAAGGCCAGCACGCTGAGCGCGGCGAGCACCAGCCACGGCGTGCGCGGGTGCTCCCACGCGCGCTGGGCGCGCGCCTGGGCAGTCGCGCGGGCGGTCGTGACGGAGTTCACGGTTCAGGCGACCTCGCGCAGGCGGCCCGTGTTCACGTCGTAGACGAACCCGCGCGCGTTCTTGTGCGGGATGAACGCGCTGTTGCGGATGCGATTGAGCGAGTTGCGGACCTCGGCGTCGAGGTCGGAGAACGACTCGGGGGACCACGGCGGCTTCATCCCGGTCTCCTGCCGCAGGTTCTCGCGGAACTCGTCGTCGGTGAAGGTGAGCATTCCGCACTCGGTGTGGTTGATCACGAGGATCTCGCGCGTGTTGAGCTTGCGCTGGGAGATCGCGAGCGAGCGGATCACGTCGTCGGTGACGACGCCGCCGGCGTTGCGGATGATGTGCGCCTCGCCGTTGCTGAGGCCGAGGATGGCGAAGATGTCCATGCGCGAGTCCATGCACGTGACCACCGCGACCTGCTTGCGCGGAGGCGTCGGCAGATGCCCGCTGTCGAAGCGGATCGCGTACGCCTGGTTGTTGATCAGGAACTCGTCGGTCGCGCTCATCGCCGATCAGCCTAGACTGCTCGCTTCATGCCCGAGTTGATCGAGGGACCGTCGCGCGTCGAGGCGGCGGGCACCAAGCCGAAGCTGATCGACGAGTACGTCGGCCGGGTGAACACCGGCGAGGCCCGGGTGAGCGTCGCGCACATGCGCTCGCCCGCCGGCTGGGTCGAGCCGGGGCAGCGTCCCGACTTCGACGAGTACACCGTCGTCCTCAACGGCCGCATCGAAGTCGAGCACGAGGGCGGCACCTTGTCCGTGCCCGCCGGCCAGGCCGTGCTGACCCGCGCCGGGGAGTGGATCCGCTACTCCACCCCCGAGGGCGCGGAGTACCTCGCCGTCTGCCTGCCCGCGTTCGCCCCCGACACCGTCCACCGCGACGAGTCGTGAAGGGCTCCGCCATCGGCGTCGTGGTGCACCCGCGCCGCGACAGCCGCGAGCACATGGGCTGTGTCGTGCGCTGGGCCGATGGCCACGGGATGGAGGTGCGCACGCTGGTGGAGGCGCGTGACCTCGTGCCCGACGGCGTCCGGACCGTCCCCGAGCACGAGCTCGCGGTCGACGCCGGCCTGGTGATCGGCCTCGGCGGCGACGGCACGATCCTGCGCGCGCTCAAGCTCGCCACCGCGGAGGACGTCCCCGTGCTGGGCGTCAATCTCGGGCGGCTCGCCTTCCTGGCCGAGGTCAACCTCGACGAGCTCGCCATGGCGCTCGACCGCATCGACCGTGGCGAGCACTGGCTCGAGGAGCGCGCCGTGATGACCGTCAGCGGCACCTGCTTCCCGATGCGGATCAGCTCGTTCAACGACTCCGCCCTCACGCGCATTCCCGGCAACGGCCCCGCGGCCCTGGCCGTCGAGGTCGAGGGTGAGATCTTCGCGCGCTACACCGCGGACGCGCTCGTGATCGCGACGCCCACCGGCTCCACCGCCTACTCCTTCGCGGCCGGCGGGCCGATCGTCTCGCCGCGCCACCGTGGTCTGCTGGTGACGCCGGTCGCGCCGCACGCGGCCTTCGACCGTGCCGTGTTCCTGCACCCGGAGGAGCGGCTGCGCGTGCACGTGCTCGAGCGGTCCGCCCCGCTGCTGCTCGAAGCGGACGGCCAGCGCGTGGCCGAGCTCACGGACGGCGACTGCATCGAGTTCTCGCTCGCCGACCACCCGGCCCGCATCCTGCGCCTGCACGCGCAGGGCTTCTACGAGCGCGCCCGCAAGAAGCTCCAGATCACGGACTCGTCCGAGCTGGCGCCGCGCTAGTCCGCGTAGCCGCGCGGGTGGGCCTGGAACCACTCCCATGCGTCGCGGACCATGTCCTCCAGCGACTTCGTCGGTTCCCACCCCAGCCGCTCCCGGGCGCGTTCGATGGCCGCCACCAGGTTCGGCGGGTCACCGGCCCGCCGCGGCCCCTCGAGCACGGTGAAGTCCACCCCCGTCACGGTCTTCGCCGCCGCCACGACCTCGCGCACCGAGTAGCCACGCCCCGAGCCCAGGTTGATGATCTCGTGCCGGCCCGGCTCGGCGCGGTCCAGCGCGAGCAGGTGCGCGCGCCCGAGGTCCTCGACGTGGACGTAGTCGCGGACCGCGCTCCCGTCGGGCGTCGGGTAGTCGGTGCCGTGGATCTCGACGCTGCCGCGGCGGCCGGAGGCGGCCCACAGCACGAGCGGGATCAGGTGGGTCTCGGGCTCGTGGTCCTCGCCGAGGTCGCCGCTCGCGCCCGCGACGTTGAAGTAGCGCAGCGAGATCGCGCCCAGGCCGTGGGCGCGCGCCTCGTCGGCCAGCATGCGATCCATGGCGAGCTTGGAGTTGCCGTAGGCGTTGACCGGCGCGGGCGGCGTGTCCTCGGTGATCGGGACGTGGGCGGGCTCGCCGTAGGTCGCGCAGGTCGAGGAGGCGACGAGGCGGCGCACGCCGGCGGCGCGCATCGCGTCGAGCAGGTTGAGCGTGGAGACGACGTTGCCGCGGTGGTAGCGCTGGGGCTCGGCCACGGACTCGGCGACGAGGGCGAGCGCGGCGAAGTGCAGGACGCCGTCGAAGCCGGCGGTGAGCACGCGGGTGGTCGCCTCTAGGTCGAGCAGGTCGACCGGCTCGAAGCGCACGCCGTCCGGGATCGCGCCGCGGTGGCCGCGGTAGAGCGAGTCGAGCACGGTCACGTCGTCGCCGCGGTCCCGAAGCTGGCGCGCGGCGATCGAACCGATGTAGCCGGCTCCCCCGGTGACGAGGACTCGCATAGGGGCAGCGAGGCTAGCGTGTGGCGGCGATGAAGCGGCGAGGGCGGGAGCGACGAGGACGGCCGGCGCCGGCGCCCGTCGCGGTGCGCACCGAGTTCGCCCAGGCGGAGATCGTCGCCGAGGCGTCCGCGCGGACGCTGTTCCTCGACGGGCGCGAGGCGGGCGTGGTCGATCTCGACGACCCGCGACGGCTCGTGTTCGCCTACATGCGGCGGATCGCGGATCTGATCGACGCCTTCCGCCCGTCCGGCTCCGCGATCGACGTGTTCCACGTCGGCGGCGGGGCGTGCGCGCTCCCGCGCTATGTCGAGGTCACGCGGCCGCGCTCACGGCAGCTCGTCTGGGAGATCGACCCGGGGGTCGTGGCGCTGGCCCGCGAGCACCTCGGCCTGCGCCACTTCCCGCGCCTGCGCGTGAAGGTCGGGGACGCCGCCGAGCTCATCCGGGCCCGGCCCGACCGCTCCGCCGACCTGGTGATCGGGGACGCGTTCGACGGGCCGCACGTGCCCGCGCCGCTTTCCACGCCGGCGTTCGCCGCCCAGGTGCGACGCGTCCTGCGTCCCGCCGGCGTCTACGCGCTCAACGTGATCGACATCCCGCCGCTGGAGGAGGTCAAGCTCCACGACGCGCTCCTGCGGGACGCGTTCACGCACGTGGCGTGGGTCGCGCCGCCCGGCGTGCTGCGCGAGCGCGCGCCCGGGAACGTCGTGCTCTTCGGCTCCGACGTGCCGCTCCCGCTGGACGCGCTCCACCGCGCCGCCGCGGCCGCCGTCCCGCGCGAGCAGCTCCTGGTCAGGGCTTGACCGCGACGCCGATCACCGACGTCCCCGCCGGCCAGACCTTGCGCGCGGCGGAGGTCGCCGAGCCCAACGCGATGAAGGCCTGGTTGACCAGCGGCGGCAGGTCCGGGAACTCCGCCGACTGATCGACGTCCGCGGCCCGCCGGCGCTTGCGCAGAAGGCCCGCCGGGATCATCTCCGGGAACAGGTACGAGAGCTCCTGCACGCGCAGGCCGGCGGCCTCGATCGGCGCCCGCAGCGTGTTCTTCCTGTAGCGCCGGTAGTGCCCCAGTGCCGTGTCCCAGCCCGACCACAGCGACGGCAGCGCCGGCACGGTGACCACGATCGTCGCGCCCGGGTCCATCCTGGCCGCGAGCTCGGCCATGAACGTGAAGTCGTTCTCCTGGTGCTCGAGCACGTCGAGCAGCGCGAGGTAGCCCGCGCCGTCGTAGTGGGCGGCCGCGTTGAGGTTGGCCTCGCGGCCGAACTCGGCCTCCAGGTGCGTGACCAGCGACTCCAGCGGCTCCACGAACCGGTACTGCGCCTGCGGGCGGTCCTCGCGCAGGTAGTGGCCCGCCAGACCGATGCCGGCGCCGACGTCCACGAACGTGAACGGCCCGCCGGCCGGCAGGAACTCGCGTACGGCGCGCCAGCGCACGCGCTGCCAGAAGAACTCGCGCGACTGCTCGAGCTGGCGGTGCAGGTGGGACTCGAGCGCGTCGCTCACGGTCTTCGCTCCAGCTGGGCGAGCGAGATCGCCCGGTTCTGGGCGAACACCGAGAACAGCAGCACGAGGTTCCCCATCGCGGTGAAGGACAGCACGATCATCAGCAGCAGCGTGTACGTCGCCCAGCCCGGAATGGCCTCGTCGGTGAAGAGCTTGACCAGGATCACGCTGAACGCGGCCAGCGCCGTGAGCGCGAGCGTCACCGTGAACGTGATCAGGGCGCGGAGCACGATCCGGTCGGTGAACGGCATCAGCATCGAGAGCCCGTGCAGCAGCAGCTTGCTGTAGCCCATCTTCGAGCGGCCCGCGTAGCGCTCCCCGCGCGCGCACGGGACATAGGCGACCGGCAGGTTGAGCGCGATCAGCGCCGCGGAGTAGCTGAGGTCGAATTGCGGGTGCGAGAGCAGATGGCGGGCCACCCACCCGCGGTATGCGGCGAAGTTGCCCGTGCGCACCACCACGCCGGTGAGCAGCCGGAAGCCGAGCTTGAAGAAGAAGTAGCCGACCCGGAACAGCGGCGGCTCCGAGCGCGACGTGCGGCGGGCCATCACGATCGCGCGTTCGCTCGTCTCCGCGCGCAGCTCGTCGATCAGGCGCGGGAGATCCTCGGGCTTGTCCTCGCCGTCGGCGTCCAGCGTCACGATCACGTCTTCGTCCCGGATCTCGGGCGCCATGGTGCGGATGGCGTAGACGAGCGCCCGCTGATGGCCGAGGTTGAACGGCGGCTCGACGACGTCGACGTCGTCGAGCTCGTGCAGCGCCGCGATGGCCGGATCACGCCCGGCGCTGTCGTCGGCCACGACGATCCGCGCACCGTGCTGCGCGAGCCGCTCGCGCAGGATCAGAAACGACGGCACGTCGAAGTAGACCGGCGTGAAGATCCAGAGCCGGCTCGTCACGGCGCCCGTTCTACCAGAGGCGCCGGTTGACGCGGGCGGGGCGCTACCGGACGCGGATGGTGCCCGTCATGCCCCGGTGCAGCGTGCACGCGTAGCTGACGGTGCCGTTCTTGGTGAACGTGCGCTTGAAGGTGCCCTTGGTCATGACCTTGGACTTGAAGCCTGAGCCGACGACGTCGTGGCCGTGCTTGCCGACCCAGCGCCAGGTCACCGTGCCGCCGCGGGCGACGGTGGCCGTCTTCGGGGTGAAGACGTTGTCGCCGACGTTGACCGTGACGCGCTTGCGCGCGATCGACGCCTTGCTCCTGGCCGCCGGGCGCAGCGTGACGGTGCGGGTCGTCGTGGTGCCCTCCACGGTGAAGCGGACCGTGACCTTCAGGCGGCCGAGCCGGTTGAGCGCGGCCTTGCCCTTCGCGTTGAGGGCGAGGCTGAACTTCTTCGTCGCGCCGGCGGCGACGGAGTAGGTCGCGCGGCCGACGCGCGTCGGCTTGGCCCTCGCCTTCAGCGCCGCGAGCGTCTCCACGGTCACCGCGGCGCCCGCCGAGCCGCCCTTGATCGAGCCTGCGACGGCCTGGCCGCGCTGGGAGGCGGCGACCGTGAGCGTGGGCGCGGTGGCGGCGCCGGGCGCCGGGCCGGTCGTGTCGGTGGGGCCGCCGCCCGCGGGCGGGTTCGCGCCGCCGGCCGGGACCGTGGCCGTCGGGGTCGGAGTGGGCGTGCTCGTGGACGGCAGAGAGCCGTCGGCGTTCGCGACCGTGACCTTGCCCGTCATCGTGACGTGGTCGTCGCACACGAACTGGTACACGCCGGGCTGGGAGAACGTGCACTCCCCGGCCCAGCCGACGTCCTCGGACGTGGCCGGCAGGACGCGGCCCGTGGGTCCGGCGCCGTCACCCGCGGTCTGTGTGCAGACGACGCCGTCACGCTCGAAGCGCACGTTGTGAGCTTCGTTGCCCTGCTCGTAGGAGAACTTCAGCTTGCCGTTGAGCGCCAGCGTGGAGCTCCCGGGCGTGAAGAGGTTGTCGGTGACCGCGATGTCGATCGACGCCTGCGGCGTCTGCGCCTGCGCGATCGCGACCGCACCTGCGAACACCGCGATGATCACTGCCCCGAGTCGTACAACGGCCATGCCGAACCTCTCGTCAAGGTACCTTTACAAGCTTCGTCCGGGATCCTAGCTGGCCGGATTGCCGGGGTATACGCACCGCGACCGCGCTAGGTTGAACGGATGGCCGACGCCACCCAGTCCCTGCTCGCGGCCGGCTTCGTCGAGACGGTCTTCCACTGCCCGGCCTGCGGCGTCTCCGGCATGTCGCTCTCGCGCCCGGCCGCGCTGCTCGACCGCACCTGCGCCGACTGCAACGAGCCCGTCGTCACGACGGTGCTGGACCGCTTCGCCCGCTAGCGCGCCGGTGTTTCACCGCCGGTCCGCGATGAGCAGACCGACGGCATGGGACGCGACGACGACAACATCGGAACGGGCACGTCGGGTCGTTCGACCGACGTCGGCGGCAGCCACAGCGGCGGCAAGGCGGGAGACGATCCCGCGGACGCCCTGCGCAACCCCGATCCGGACATCGAGCACGACGCGCAGGGCGACGCGTCGAGCAGCGGCCCCGACAGCGGCACGCCGGACGACCTAAAGCCGGGCAAGCGCCGCACGATCGGGCAGGACGAGGACGCCGGGGCGAGCAGCGGCGTGCCGGGCGAGACCGCGAGCGACTGACTCGGCGACTCGCCGGTCAGCGCACGAACCACGCACAAACCGGGGAATTGCGGGGCGGCGCGACGGTGCCGGCGAGCACTTCCATCGGCGCGCGAGATGGTTGATCATGCACGGGCCGCTTCCTCCTCTCAATGGCGGGGCCGCGCCCGCCGACACGGGCGCGGCGCTCCGCCCGTGGCGGTTGTCCGCCACACGGCTGGGCGGGCACCTCCCTATCGCCGAGGCGCGCGCTCCCGGAAGCTCGACGGCATGGACCTGCATGCCCTCGAGATCAGCTTCGACCTTGTCGCCCCGCGCGGCGACGAGCTCGTGGAGCGCTTCTACGCCGACCTGTTCGCGACCGCGCCCGCGGTCGTCCCGCTGTTCGCCGACACCGACATGGCCCGCCAGCGCCAGATGCTGCTGTCCGCGCTCGTGCTGCTGCGCCGCAGCCTGCGCAACCTGGAGGCGATCGTCCCGACGCTGCGCGAGCTCGGCGCCCGCCACGTTGCCTATGGCGCACGCTCCGCGCACTACCCGATCGTGGGCAGCGTCCTGATCGGCGCGATGGCCGAAGTGGCCGGCGACGCGTGGATGCCTGAGTACACGCGCGCGTGGAGCGAGGCCTTCGAGCTGATCGCGCAGACGATGATCGAGGGCGCCGCCGAGGTCCGGATCGCCGCGGCGGCTTAACGCCGAAGGGCCGGCACGACGGCCGGCCCTCCAGCTCCTCCCACGACGGCGGGCTACCAGCCGCCGCCGAAGCCGGGCACCTCAGGCTGCTGGGGCTGCTCCTGGGTCTGCGTCTGGGTCGTCGTCGGGCGCTCGCCGAGCTTGACCGTGAGCGTCTGCTGCTCGCCGTTGCGCGTGATCTTCAGCTCGACCGAGTCGCCGGCCTTGTGGTCGTCGACGAGCGAGGACAGCGCGCTCGAGTCGTCGACGCTCTTGCCGCCGAGCTCGGTGATCACGTCGCCCTGCTGCAGTCCGGCCTCCGCGGCGGGGCCGCCCGCCGTGACCGTGCCGACCTGTGCGCCGGCGCCGTTGGCGTCACCGGTCTGCACGCCGAGGTAGGCGTGGCTGACCTTGCCGCTCGCGCGCAGCTGGTCGACCACCGACTTGACCGTGTTGGACGGGATCGCGAAGCCGATGCCGACGTTGCCGGCCTGCCCGCTCGCCGTCGAGCCCGTGGACTCGATCTGCGAGTTGACGCCGATCACCTGGCCCTGGGCGTTGAACAGCGGGCCGCCCGAGTTGCCGGGATTGATCGCCGCGTCGGTCTGGATGACGTCGTCGATCGAGAAGCCGTTGGGCGAGGAGATCTCGCGCTGCAGCGCGCTCACCACGCCGACCGTGAGCGTGCGGTCCAGGCCGAAGGGGTTGCCGATGGCGTACGCGTCGTCGCCGACCTCGACCGAGCTCGAATCAGCGAGTTCGAGCGCCTTCAGGTTGCTGGCGCTGACCTTCAGCAGCGCCAGGTCGGTCGAGGCGTCCTCGCCGACGAGCTCGGCGTTGAGCGTCTTGCCGTCGCCGACCTTGGCCTTGATCTGGCCGTTCGCGCCCTCGATCACGTGCGCGTTGGTGACGATGTAGCCGTCGCTGGAGATCACGAAGCCCGAGCCCGTGCCCGAGCCGGTCGTGATGTAGGCGACCGAGTCCTTGGAGGCCTGGTAGACGTCGTGCGGGGACAGGGCGGTCCCCGTTGCGGTGGCGGTGGCGGCCACCGGCCGCGTGTTCGTGACGGTCTGGACGGAGGGGGAGTCGTCGTGCAGTGCGGTGGTAGCGACGGCGCCCGCGCCACCGCCGATCACCGCCGCGGCGGCGAGGGGGAGGAGGGGCTTCACAAGCTTCATGCTCAGCATGGTCGTCCCGGCCCCTGAGCGCTTCCTTCGCGGTCGCTAAGCCGTCCTTCGCGCGTTAATAAGAAGCTCGCAAACCACGAGCCTCCCGGTCGCTGAACGCACCGCGGGCATGTCAGGTGGAGGCGACGGCATCCCGATGATGAGCAGTCCCGTAGTGTTGACATGCGCCGGTTCGCTCGCTTTTGGGGCGCCCAGCGAACGCGTGCGGGTCCGGGGGCGCTCGACGACGAGCCCCCGCACCCCGGCGCGCTCGCCGATCGTACGTGGGAGCTGATGGTCCGCTCTTGGCCCGCGCTGGCGCGCACTGAGATCACCGTCTCGGGCGTCGCCGACCCGTCCGCGCTGGAGGCCATCGAGCACGAGGTGCGCAGCGCCCGCGCGCGCGGCGACGCGGTCACGCTCGACCTCCGCGGGCTGGAGTCGTGTCCGCCCGGCTTCGCAGTTCGGCGCCCAGACGCTCATGAAGCGGGGTAATGAGCGTGTGTTGCGCCGTGAAGATGTCCTCGACCTCCGCCTCCGCTCGGACACCGGGCTCGCCGACGCGTTGGCGTTCGGCCTGCGCGCCCTGTCGCTGCGCTCCTCCCGCGGCCTCGTCATCCTGCTCGGCGACCGAGAGGCGCTTCCGCCGGCGGCGATCCGCGAGCTCGTCGACGCCCAGCGGCTGATCGGGCAGGACGGGCGGCGCTGTGCGCTCGTCATGCCGGATGCCTGCGCCGTCGCGTTCGCCCTCACGCACGGCGCCACACCGCCCTCCGTCGGCACGCACGACGAGGCCCGCGCCCTGCTCGGCCGCGGCCAGCCCGAAGCCGGTGTGCGCCGCCTCGACGACGGACGCCGCGTGCACATCACGCTCTACAGGGAGCTCGACCTGGCCGGCGTCACAGCCATCCGCGCTGAGCTCCGGTCCGCCCTCGCCCACGCCCGCGCCGGTTGCACCTTCGTCTTGGACCTCGCCGGCCTGCTGTTCGCCGACGCGCACGGCCTCGAGGCCCTCACCCGCGTCGCGGTCCGCGCGCAACTGGCGGGCGCGACCGTCGAGGTCGTCAACGCCTGCCCCCAGGTCCGTGGCCTGGCCTACCGCCTCGGCTGGCACGAGCACCTGCCCGGCGTCGGCGAGGGCACCGACGGCGCCGGCCGGCCGACCACCCGCTCCGCGGTCATCGCCACCGATCTGCACGGCACGGTGTCCTACTGGAACGACGCGGCGGATCGGCTCTACGGCTGGTCGGCCGCCGAGGTCCTCGGCCGCCCCATCACCGAGCTCACGGTCCACCCGACCGACGAGTCCGCCGCCCAGACGATCATGTCGACGGTCCGCGGCCACGGCGCCTGGGAGGGCCGCTTCTCGGTCCGCCGCCGCAACGCCACCCACTTCGACGCGCGCGTGCGCAACACGACGATCGAGAACGGGCTGGGGGCGCCGATCGGCCTGGTCGGCTTCTCGACGCCCCTGACGGAGCTCACGCCCGTCTAGATCGGCGTCAGCTCACCCTCCAGGTGGCCGTGGACGGCGAACCGGTCCTCGGCCTCACCGAAGGAGACCTTCGAGGGCAGCAGGATCGGCTGCTTGAAGCGCACCTCGACCGCGAACGCGTCCGGGAGCCGCAGCGAGGCGAGGCAGCGCGCCTTCGTCCACATGCCGTGGGCGATCGCGCGCGGGAACCCCAGGGCCTTGGCGCTGAGCGCGTGCAGGTGGATCGGGTTGTGGTCGCCGGACACGGACGCGTAGCGGCGGCCGAGGTCGTCCGCGACGCGCCACTGGGCGGTCACGGGCGGCTCCTCGAAGGCCGGCGGCTTGGGGGCGGACTCGTCGCCGCCGCCGCGCTTGAGGTTCGTGGAGAAGCCCTGCCAGACGAGCTCGTCGCGCACGCGGGCCTCGGTGACGAAATCGAAGGTGCGGCCGCGGCGGTGCGGCTCGAAGCCCTCCACTCGCGCGGTCAAGGACAGCGGCTCGCCCAGCAGCAACGGGCGCTGCTGCACGATCCGGTTCGCGATGTGGACGACGCCGACGGCGCTGAAGGGGGCGCGCGCGAGCAGCGTCATGTGCAGCGGGAACGCGAGCACGTGCGGGTAGGTCGGCGGGAGCTCGTCGCGCAGCGTGAAGCCGCACAGGTGCGCGTAGTCGGCGAGGTGGTCGGCGTCCACCGTGAGCTCGCGCGTGAGCACGTCGCTCGGTAGACCGGAGCCGCGGCCCGGAAGGGCGGCACGCAGGGTCGTCAGCATCAGGCCCCCAGCAGCGACTGGCCGCACACGCGGACGACGTTGCGGTCCACGCCCGAGCCCGCGAGCCACGCGACGGTCTCGGCCACGTCGACCGGCAGCCCGCCCTGGCGCAGCGAGTTCAGGCGGCGCCCCACCTCGCGCACGCCGACCGGCATCGCGGCGGTCATCTTGGTCTCGATGAACCCGGGCGCGACGGCGTTGATCGTGATGCCGCGGTCGAGCTCGATGTCCGTCACGAGGTCGAGCAGTCCCGCCTTCGACGTCGCGTAGTTCGTCTGCCCCGCGTTGCCGGCGATCGCGCTGAGCGAGGACACGCAGACGATCCGGCCCTCGTCGCGCAGCACGGGCACCAGCGCCTCGGTGATCCGCTCGGGCGCGAGCAGGTTGACCTCCATCAGCGACTGCCAGCGATCCTCGGGCATCTTCGCCAGCGTGCGGTCCTTGGTCACGCCCGCGTTGTGGACGAGGATGTCGAGCCCGTCCGCGAAGCGCTCAGCCAGCCGCTCCGGCGCGTCCGGAGTCGTGATGTCCAGCTCGAGCTCCGCGTCGGCCAGGTCCAGGCGCACCACGTGCGCGCCCTCGCGCTCGAGGACGTCCGCGATCGCCGCGCCGATTCCCCGCGAGCCGCCCGTCACCAGGGCGGTCCGGCCCGCGACCGGCTTGTGCTTGTTGGTCCCGACACGGATGACCTGGCCGGAGACGTACGCGGACCGGGGCGTGAGCAGGAACTTCAGCGTCGCCCCGATGCGCTCTTCGGCGCCCTCCTCGACGTGCACCAGGTTCACGGTCACGCCGCGCGGCCCGAGCTCCTTGCCCAGCGAGCGCGTGAAGCCCTCCAGCGCCCGTCGCTCGCCGCCGAGCACGACCACACGGCCGGACCGCTGCAGCCGCCCGACGGTCGGATGAAAGAACCGCTGCAGCTCGACGAGCTCCGCGGACGTCGAGATCCCCGTCGCGTCGAACACGAGCGCCTTGAACCGGTGGTCCGCGGGCGCGGCGGGATTGAACACGGCCGCGTCGAGCCCGGCCCGTGCCGCCAGCTCGCGCACCGGGTCGTCCAGCGCGGTGGCGCTGTCCGCGCGCAACTCGGCCAGCACGCGCGCGGCGGCCTCGGCGAGCCGCCCGGCGCCGCCGAGCAGCACCCGGCCGCCCACCGCGGACGACCCGCGGTCGAGCTCCACGGGCTGCGGGAGCCCGATCCGCTTGCCGACCGTCGAGGTGACCGGCATCCGCATCAGCTGCGTGTAGAGATCGGCCATCGCCTACTTCTCCAGGATCGCGACGACACCCTGGCCGCCCGCCGCGCAGATCGAGATCACGCCGCGGCCGGAGCCCTTCTCGTTGAGCGCCTTGGCCAGCGCGGCCACGATCCGCCCGCCCGTCGCGGCGAACGGATGGCCCGCGGCCAGAGACCCACCGTTGACGTTCAACCGATCGTCCGGGATCTCGCCCAGCGGCGCATCCAGCCCGAGCCGCTCGCGCGCGAACACCGGGTCGCGCCACGCCCGCCGCGTCGCCGCGACCTGCGCCGCGAACGCCTCGTGGATCTCGAAGAGGTCGAAGTCGTCGAACGCCAGGTCGTTGCGGCCGAGCATCCGCGGCATCGCGTAGGCCGGCGCCATCAGCAGCCCTTCGCCCTTGTGCACGTGGTCGACGGCCGCCGTCTGCGCGTCCACGAAGTACGCCAGCACCGGCAACCCACGGGCCGCGGCCCACGCCTCGCTCGCCAGCAGCACCGCAGAGGCGCCGTCCGAGAGCGGCGTCGAGTTGCCCGCGGTCATGGTCCCGTCCTCACCGCCGAACACCGGCTTGAGCTTCGCCAGCTTCTCCACCGACGAATCGGGCCGCAGGTTCTGATCGCGCTCGAGCCCCAGGTACGGCGTGAGCAGATCGCCGAAGAAGCCACGGTCGTACGCGGCCGCGAGCTTCTGGTGCGAGGCCGCCGCGAGCTCGTCCTGCTCCTCACGGGTGACGCCCCAGTCGCGCGCCATCACGGCCGTGTGCTCGCCCATGGAGAGCCCGGTGCGCGGCTCGGAGTTCCGCGGGATCTCCGGAACCACCTGGCCCGGCCGCAGCCGCGTCAAGGTCCGCGCGCGCGAAGGCAGCGACTTCGCGCGGTTGAGGTCGAGCAGCACCTGCCGCAGGTCCTCGTTGACGGCGATCGGCGCGTCGGACGCGGTGTCCACGCCGCCGGCGATCCCCACGTCGATCTGGCCCAACGCGATCTTGTTCGCGACCGCGATCACGGTCTCCAGCCCCGTGCCGCACGCCTGCTGGATGTCGTAGGCGGCGGTCTCGGGCGCCAGCTTGGAGCCGAGCACGGCCTCGCGCGTGAGGTCGCGATCGCGCGCGTGCTTGAGCACGGCGCCCGCGACCACCTCGTCGACCCGCTCGCCCTCGAGCCCGAAGCGCTCGACGAGCCCGTCCAGCGTCGCGGTGAGCATGTCCTGGTCGGACGCGTGCGCGTAGGGACCGTTCGCGCGCGCGAACGGGATCCGGTTGCCGCCGACGATGGCGACGCGGCGTGTGTTCATCGTGTCCTCTTCAGTCCGGGTTCGATCGTGCGAATCAGCAGCTCGGCGGTGCGCTCGGCGCTCATCGCGCCCGTGCGCAGCCACCAGCGGCCCAAGGCTTCGGCGGCGCCGAAGATCGCCACCGACAACGGCTCCACCGCGCGGCTCTCCGTGCGCGACGCCAGCGCGGCCGTGACCATCGCCTCCATCCCGTCGCGGTACTCGGTCACGCGCGCGGCGATCTCGCCGCCCGACGGCAGCGAGTCGTCGTGCAGCATCAGCCAGGCGTCGCGGTCCGCGTCCAGGAAGCCGAAGAAGGCGTGGATGCCGTCGCGCAGCGCCTCGGCGGCGTCGGAGGCGTTCGAGACCGCGGACACGACGTGCTCGGTCAGGGCGTCCGCGGCGGGCTTCATGCAGGCCAGGAACAGCTGTTCCTTGTTGCCGAAGTAGTTGTAGAGCAGCGGCTTGGTGACGCCGACCGCGGCCGCGACCTGGTCCATCGTCACGGCCGCGTACCCGTGCGCCGCGAACAGCGCACGCGCCTGGTCGAGCGTCTGCTGCTCCCGCTCGGCGCGGGGCAGACGCGTTCTCATGCCGGAACTTGCTCCTGCTCGTCGGCCACCAAGCGCGCGTCGCCGAGCGCGGTCTCCGGCACGCCGAACGCGTCGACGAGGTCGCGCACGTGCGGGCGCAGCTCGCCGCACAGCGTGTTGACGGCCTTCACGACGCCCTTCGAACGCGTCGCCGACAGCCGGCCGTGCTCCTGGAAGTAGCCGCGCTCGGCCTCGATCACCGACAACGCGTAGAGCGTGCACAGCTTGCTCAGCAGCGCGTTGCCCTTCGCCGCCTCGACGAACGACTCGAGGATCACGAGATCCACCCACGAGCGGGCGACGTCGAGCACGTGGTCCTGCGTGTCCACGAGGACGTCGAACGGGTCGCGCTTGGCGTCGATGCCGCCCTTCAGCCGCCGCGCCGCGCCGGCGAGCAGGTGCTCGTGGCGCCAGCGGAACAGGTCCAGCTGCGTCTTGTGGGCGAGCAGGTCGGCGTCGTCGTCGCGGCCGGGGAGCAGCGAGTCGGCAAGCTTGCGCAGCGGCACGCGCTCGCTCAGCACGCTCAGCGCCTGGCCGGCCACGAACTGCGCCATGCCGAGCTTGTCGAGCTCCCCGAACGCGTCCTTGTAGTCCGTGAGCAGGTTCTTGGCCGCGAGCTGCAGCAGGATCGTGTTGTCGCCCTCGAAGGTCGTGAACACGTCCGTGTCGGCCTTCAGCGACGCGAAGCGGCTGGAGCGCAGATAGCCCGCGCCGCCGCACGCCTCGCGGCAGCCCTGGATCGTGTCCGTCGCGTGCCAGGTCGCGATCGCCTTCACGCCCGCGGCCAGCGTCTCCAGCTCACGGCGCTCGCGCTCGGGCGCGTCCTCGTTGGTGAACACCGCGTGCAGGTCCTCGACCAGGCGCAGCTGCGTGAACGACAGCGCGTACGTCTTGGCCAGCGGCACCAGCAGGCGCCGCTGGTGCGTGCGGTAGTCCATCAGCAGCGCTTCCTCGTCGCCGCCGGGCGGGCCGAACTGGCGCCGCTCCAGCGCGCGCCGGACCGCGATCGTCAGCGCGACCTTGGACGCGCTGATGGACGCGCCGCCGACGCTGATGCGGCCCTGAATCAGGGTCCCGAGCATCGTGAAGAAGCGCCGGGTCGGGTTCTCGATCGGGCTGAAGTAGGTGCCGTCCGCGTGCACCTGCGCGAGCTTGTCGAGCAGGTTCTCGCGCGGGACGCGGACGTTGTCGAACCACAGGCGGCCGTTGTCGACGCCGTTGAGGCCGAGCTTGGCGCCGCAGTCCTCGATCCGCACGCCGTCGCACGGCTCGCCGTCCTCGTCACGGATGGGGACGAGCAGCGCGTGCACGCCGCGCTCCTCGCCGCCGGTGATCAGCTGTGCGAAGACGACCGCCAGCCGGCCGTCGCGGGCGGCGTTGCCGATGTAGTCCTTGCGCGCGTCGTCGTCGGGCGTGTTGACGACGAACTCCTGCGTCTGCGGATCGTAGGTCGCGGTCGTGCGCAGCGCCTGCACGTTGGAGCCGTGGCCGGTCTCCGTCATCGCGTAGCACCCGGGCAGGTCCATCGCGCCGACGTCGCGTAGGTAGCGCGCGTGGTGCTTCTCGGTGCCGAGGTGCAGGATCGCGCCGCCGAACAGGCCGAACTGGACGCCGCACTTGACCAGCAGGGACAGGTCGCCCATCGCGAGCGTCTCGAACGCGGTCACACCCGCACCCGGATCGTTCTTGCCGCCGTACTCGACGGGATAGCCGATCGCGGTGTCGCCCTCGGACGCGAGCTCCTTGGTCCACTCGAGCACGCGAGCGCGGTGTTCCTCGATCGGCAGGTCGTCGGCGGGTTCGTTGCCCGGCTGCGACAGCCACCACCGCACCCGCTCGCGGGTCGCCGTGTGGGGGCCGTCGAGCAGGGCGCGCAGGGTTTCGGCGGTGCTCATGCCTCTAGGGTTACCCGCCTATAAATTTATAGGCCGGTATGTGTGCGCACCCGCACATCCTCGGGATCGCTCAAGTCGCGTCCGGCGGATGCCGAAAGACCTCTTGATGCGCTTCCCGCTCGCCCTCCTTGCGCTGCTTTTGGCCGCACCCGCCACCGCCCACGCCGCTGAGGGCGACATCATCGTGACCCGCGAGCCCGGCACGACCGCCGCGGAGGTCCGCCAGGACGCCGACGTCGCGCTCGTCAAGCCGCTCGGCATCGAGCACACGGAACTGGTCGAGCCGCGCGACGGCGACGTCGCCGGGGCGCTCGCCGAACTGCGCGCCGACGAGGACGTGGTCTTCGCCGAGCCCGACAGCGTCGTCTCGATCTCGGCGCTCGTCGCCCCGGACGACCTGCTCTTCAGCGCCCTGTGGGGCCTGCGCAACATCTTCGCCGTCGACGTGTGGGCGCGCACCGAGGGCGCCGACGTGCGCGTCGGCGTCGTCGACACCGGTGTCGACGGCACCCACGAGGACCTCGCCGGCCAGGTCGTCGGCGGCTACGACTTCGTCTCGCGCGACGCCGTCGCGCAGGACGGGCACGGCCACGGCACGCACGTCGCCGGCACGATCGCCGCGCGCGGCCGCAACGGCCTCGGCGTGATCGGCGTCGCTCCGGCGGCCAAGATCGTCCCGCTGCGCGCGCTCGGCAACGACGGCAACGGCTACATGAGCGACATCGCCGCCGCGTTCGACTACGCGGGCGACCAGGGCCTGAAGATCGTCAACGCGTCGCTCGGCGGCGGCTACGCGCGCGTGCTGGAGACCGTGATCGGGTCGCACCCGAACACCCTCTACGTCGTCGCGGCCGGCAACGCGGGCCAGGACAACGACAATCGCACCACCGCGAGCTACCCGTGCGCGCTGCCGCAGGCGAACATCGTCTGCGTGGCGGCCAACGACAGCCGCGACCGGATCGCCTCCTTCTCCAACTACGGCGCGCAGACCGTCGACATCGCCGCCCCCGGCGTGGGCGTGCGCTCGACCGTGCCGGGCAACCGCTACGAGTCGATGAACGGCACCTCGATGGCTTCGCCCCACGTCGCCGGCGCAGCCGCGCTGGCGCTCGCCGCCAACCCGTCGGCGACGGCCGCCCAGCTCAAGTGGGCGCTCCTGGGCTCGGTCGACGCCGCTCCCTCCTTCACCGGCAAGTCGCTGACCGCGGGCCGCCTCAACGCGCCGGCCGCGGTCGCCGCGATCACCGGCACGCTGCCCACCGCGCCGGCGACGGTCGCGCCCGTGGCGCCGCCGGCCGAGCCCGCTCCGTCCGAAGCCGTTCCGACGCCCGAGGCCCCCGTCTCCCCGGCGCCCGAGACACCCGTCGCTCCGGCGGACCCGGCGCCGGCCGCGCCCGCTCCGCCCGCGAGCCCGGGCGCCGACGCGCCGCCCGTCACGATGGCGCCGCGGCTGAGCGGACTCGCGGTCGCCGGCACGCTCAAGCGCGCCAGCGGCAGGCTGCGCGTGTCGTTCCAGCTCAACCTGCCCGCCACGGTGCGCTTCACCGTCACGGCCAAGGGCAAGCGCGTCGCCACCTGGACGCGCAAGGGCCAGGGCGGCGGCAACCACTTCACGCTCACGCGCCGGCTGCCGACCGGCAAGACCCTCAAGCGCGGCAGCTACAAGCTGGCGGTGTCGCTCAGCGCAACCGCGCAGGCGTCCGCTTCGCTCCGCGTCCGGTGATCCGGCGCGGCAGCGGGACCGGGGACAGCCTGTCCGCGGCCGCGCCGGCGAACGCCCGGGGCTCGAGCTTGCCCGCCAGCCCGATCAGCTCGTGCCGTTCGGCGGGCGTGAGCTTGTGCGCGCGCCGCACCAGCTGAGCAGCGCGGCGGCGCTCGGGAGGAGTGAGCGCGCCAAGATGACGGCGGGCGAGCAGCGCGAGCTGCAGGATCGCGATGACCTTGAACAGCGGCAGGCGGCGGACGAGGCTGAGCATCGAGGCCGAGGCTACCCAGCTCAAGTACGCCGCAGCCAAGCCGATCACCCGGAAGGCTCCATGCTCGCCGTGCCCCCATCGCCGCTGCCGTCGCTCGCGCTGCTGCCCGAGGCCGCCGTCGTACTCGCGCCGGGTGGGCTCGTGCTCGTGTCCAGCCCGCCGGCCGACGAGCTGTTCCGCTGCACGCCGGTCGGCCGCTCGCTGGCGGATCTCGTCACCGACCCGGCGCGGCTGTGGGCGGCGGTCGAGGGGCTCGCGGCGGGCGCGCACGTCGCGGCGGTGCCGCTGGAGGGCGTGCGCGCGGACGGCGTGCCGTTCGGCCTGGACGCGAGCGTGCGCGTGCTCGAAGGCGGCGGCGTCTTGTGCGTCTTGCGCGAGCTCGACACGCAGATCACGACGTCGCTGGAAGCCGCCTTTGACCACATGCCGATCGGCATGGCGCTGTTCAACGCGGACGGGCAGGTCGTGCGGCTGAACCCGGCGATGTGCGCGCTGCTGGGTCGCCCGGCCGAGGAGGTGCTCGGCGTGCGCGACCAGGAGTTCACGCACGAGGACGACCGTGCCGCGGACGTCGACGCCGCGTGGCGGATCCTGCGCGGGGAGATGCACAGCTGGCAGTGCGAGAAGCGCTACGTGCGCCCGGACGGCGAGATCGTGTGGACGTTCGCGAACCTCACGTTCGTACGCGACGAGTACGGACGCCCGCTGTGCTGGGTCGGCCAGTTCCAGGACATCACCGAGCTGCGCCGGCTCGCCTCGCGCGACCCGCTGACCGACGCGCTCAACCGGCGTGCGTTCGACGCCGAGCTGTCGCGCTGCCCGGCGGGCGCGCTGCTGCTGCTCGACCTCGACGGCTTCAAGGACATCAACGACGTCCACGGTCACGAGGCCGGCGACGAGGTCCTGCGCGGGATCGCGGGCGTGGTCGGCGGGCGCCTACGCCGCGACGACGTGCTCGCCCGTCTCGGTGGCGACGAGTTCGCCGTGCTGCTCCCGCGCTGCCCGATGGACGAGGCTGCGAGCGTGGGCGCGGACCTGCTCGCGCTGATCGCCGCGCGCCGCTTCGAGTTCGACGGCGTCGAGCGCGGCGTGACGGCCTCCATCGGGATCGCGCCCGTCGGTGCCGACACACTCGCGGCGGCCGATCGCGCCATGTACGACGCGAAGGCCGTCGGCGGCGGCCGCGTGCGGATTCACCGCGCGCTGTAGTCCGACCAGCCGCCGGCCGTGCGGGCCGTGATGACGCACGTGCGCTGGCTGCCGCGGCCGGTCCAGCGGGCGCGGACCTTCGCTCCCGCCGGGCCCCAGCGGCCGCGGTCGCAGCGGCCGGCGGGCGTGACGCGCGGCGTGCGGATCGCGTACGGCGCGAGGCGCTCGGGCAGTGGGCCGGTCAGCAGCGCGAGGTGCGGGAGCACCCGCTCGGCGACGTCGGCCGGGCCCTCTCCGCACAGGCGCCGCTGCGTCTCGCCGCCCCAGCTGACGACGCCCGCCTGCTGGAGCACGCCTTCGCGCGTCACCAGCACCGGGCTGCCGCTGTCGCCGGGGCAGGCCTGGGCCTTGTTGGCCGTCGGGTCCTGCGTGCACAGGTGCAGCGAGGGCGCCAGCAGCCGCTTGAAGTAGCCCTTGCAGGTGGCGGCGGGCAGGACCTGCTGGTTGGCGGAGCGGGGCGCGTCGGACACGTCGCTCGCGGGGCCGGTCATGCCGCGCCCGATCGTGACCGTCGCCTCGCCGTCGGCGGGCGCCGTGGTGGCCAGCGGCAGCGGCGCGACGTCGGTGACCGGCCGGCGCAGCACGATCACGGCCACGTCGCGGACGGCGGCCGACGCGTTGACGTCCTCGGGCGCGACCGGGCTCGGGATGACCCGGTAGCGCTCGGAGAAGTAGGTCCCGCGCCACGCGCGAGCGCGCCCGCCGACGATCACGCGGAAGCTCCCGGGCCGCGCGCCCTGGACGCAGTGCGCCGCCGTGAGCACCCGATCGGGGGCGATCAGGCTGCCGCCACAGAAGTGGCCGCCCTGGCTCAGTGACACGAACGCCGGCAGTTCGGCGGGGGTGCCGTGGAAGATCGACGCGGAGGCGAGCAGGACGCTGGCGAGCATGAGATCCGCCATCCTAGGGGCATGGGGTCGCGGCCGTCCGAAGCCATCGAGGACTATGCGAAGGCGATCTATTCGCTCTGCCGGCAGGGCGACGGCGTCGCGACCACGAACGCGCTCGCCGACCGGCTGGGCGTGACGCCCGCGTCGGTGTCGGCGATGGTCAAGAAGCTCGACGAGCGCGGGCTGGTGCGGCACATCCGCTACAAGGGCGTCGCACTCACGCCCGACGGCGAGCGGGTCGCGCTGGAGATCATGCGCCACCACCGCCTGCTCGAAACCTACCTGGCCGAGCACCTCGGCGTGCCGTGGGACCGCGTGCACGAGGAGGCCGAGGCGCTCGAGCACGTGCTGTCCGAGTACCTGGAGGCCAAGATCGCCGCCAAGCTCGGCCACCCGACCCACGACCCGCACGGGGACCCGATCCCGTCCGTGGACCTGGAGATCGCCGAGGACGAGTCCACCCGGCTGTCGGCGCTGGAGCCGGGCGACCGGGGCGTGTTCGTGCGCGTCAGCGACTCCGATCCCGCGATGCTGCGCTACCTGGACGAGCGCGGCGTGGCGCTGGGCGACGAGCTCGAGGTGGTCGAGCGCCAGCCCTTCGACGGCCCGCTGACCGTGCGCTTCGGCGAGCGCGAGCACGTGCTGGGCGGCACGCTCGCCCACGCCATGCACATCGAACGCGCCTGACGGAGCGAACGTTTTCCTAAAGAGGGACTGTCCCTCTTTAGGAAACGGTACGGTCAGCCGTACCACATATACCCCTAGGGGGTTTATTCTTCCGTCTCAGCCGCCGATACCCCAGGGTGGTATCGTGAGGATCGAGACGGAAGGACGTTGGCCATGAACCAGGACAATCTCATCTATCGCGTCGAAGGCATGAGCTGCAACCACTGCGTGGTCGCCGTGAGCGGTGAAGTGGGCCGCGTGGCGGGCGTCAGCTCGGTCGACGTCGACCTCGAGACGAAGCTCGTGCGCGTGAGCGGCACGGGCGTCGACGACGCGGCCGTCGTGGCCGCGATCGACGAGGCCGGCTACGACGCGGTTGCGGCGTGAGTACGCCGCTCAAGCTCGCCGGCTTTGCGGCGGCGCTCGTGCTCGTGTTCGGCGTGGCCGTCGCCGCGGGCGCCGGCATCGGGCCGGACCGCGAGGGCGCGCGCGCCGAGGCCGAGCGCGAGGACCTGCACGGCGCCGCGCCGGTCGGCGTACCCGACGGGGGTATGGCCGAGGGCCACGGCGCCGATGACGCCGAGGCCGGGGGCCACGAGGCCGCCGACCCGATCCGCGGCCTGGCGGTCAGCGAGGGCGGGCTGTCACTGCGCGTCGAGCAGCAGGCGCCGGAGCTCGTGTTCTCGATCGTCGAGGACGGGCGCCCGGTGCGCGAGTTCGAGATCGAGCACGAGCGCCGCATGCACCTGATCGTCGTGCGCCGCGACGGCACCGGCTTCCAGCACCTGCATCCCGAGCTGCGTGAGGACGGCGCGTGGCGGACGCCGCTGGAGCTCGACGAGCCGGGCGCGTACCGCGTGTTCGCGGACTTCAAGCACGAAGGCAAGGCCTACACGCTCGCATCGGACCTGACCGTCGACGGCGCGGCGAAGTACGCCCCGTTCCCGGACCCGTCGGCCGCCGATACGGTCGCGGGGTATCGGGTGCAGCTGCGCGCGGACGGCGGCGAGCTCGCCTTCGACATCACGCGCGACGGGCAGCCGGTACAGACTGAGGAGTACCTGGGCGCCGGCGGGCACCTGGTCGCGCTGCGCGAGGGCGACCTCGCGTTCCTGCACGTGCACCCCGAGGACGACGGCGTGCGCTTCGAGGCCGATCTGGAGGCGGGCACGCGCTACCGCCTGTACCTCCAGTTCCAGCACGAGGGCCGCGTCCACACGGCGGAGTTCACGCGATGAGCCAGATCGAGCTGCCCATCACCGGCATGACGTGCGCGTCGTGCGCGAACCGCATCGAGCGCAAGCTCAACAAGCTCGAGGGCGTCAACGCCTCGGTCAACTACGCGACCGAGAAGGCGACCGTGGAGTACGACCCGGCCGCGGTCGCGCCCGACGCGCTGATCGGCGCGGTCGAGGCCGCGGGTTACCACGCGTCGCTGCCGGCGGACGAGCCGGCGCAGGAGACCACCGACGAGCTCGCGCCGCTGCGCCAGCGGCTGATCCTCAGCGCCGTGCTCTCGCTGCCGGTGCTGCTGGTCTCCATGATCCCGGCGCTGCAGTTCGACAACTGGCAGTGGCTGGCGCTGACGGCCGCTTCGCCGGTGGTGCTGTGGGGCGCGTGGCCGTTCCACCGCGCGGCGTGGCTGAACGTGCGCCACGCGACGGCGACGATGGACACGCTGATCAGCGTCGGCACGCTCGCCGCATGGCTGTGGTCGCTGTACGCGCTCGTGTTCGGCGAGGCCGGCATGGCCGGGATGAAGATGGCGTTCGACCTCGTGCCGCAGCAGGGAGAGGGCGCCGACCACATCTACCTCGAGACCGCCGCGGTGGTGACGACGTTCATCCTCGCCGGGCGTTACTTCGAGGCGCGCGCCAAGCGCCGTGCCGGGTCCGCGCTGAAGGCGCTGCTCGAGCTGGGCGCCAAGGAGGTCTCGCTGGCCGACGGGCGCGTCGTGCCGGTGGAGGCGCTCAAGGTGGGCGACGACTTCCTCGTCCGCCCGGGCGAGAAGATCGCGACGGACGGCGTCGTGGTCGAAGGGCACTCCGCCGTCGACATGGCGCTGCTCACCGGCGAGTCCGTGCCCGTCGAAATCTCACCTGGTGACGACGTCGTGGGTGCGACCGTCAACGTCGGCGGCCGGCTGGTCGTGCGCGCTTCCCGCGTGGGGTCTGACACGGCGCTGTCGCAGATCGCGCGGCTGGTGACCGAGGCGCAGACCGGCAAGGCGCCGGTGCAGCGGCTCGCGGACCGCGTCGCGGGCGTCTTCGTCCCCGTCGTGATCGCGCTGGCGGTCGCGACGCTGGGGTTCTGGATCGGCACGGGCGAGAGCGCGACGTTCGCGTTCACGGCCGCCGTCGCCGTGCTCATCATCGCCTGCCCGTGCGCGCTCGGACTGGCCACGCCGGTCGCCCTGATGGTCGGGACGGGCCGCGGCGCGCAGCTCGGCCTGCTGATCAAGGGGCCGGAGGTGCTCGAGTCCACCCGCCGCGTCGACACGATCGTGCTCGACAAGACCGGCACGGTGACCACCGGCCGGATGACGGTCGTCGACGTGACCGTGGAAGGCATCGAGCGAGAAGAGGCGCTGCGCTTGATCGGTGCGCTCGAGGGCGCCTCCGAGCACCCGGTCGGCCGCGCGATCGCCGCTGCCGCGAACTCGGACGCGGGCATCGTCGCCTTCGCCAACCGCGAAGGGCTGGGCGTCGAGGGCGTCGTCGAGGGCCGCAAGGTCGCCGCCGGCCGCCCCGCGATGTTCGACACGCTGCCGCCCGTCCTGACTGAGGCGATCCGTGCCGCCGGGCCCCGCACCGCGGTCGTCGGCGCGATCGACGGCACGCCCGTCGCCGTCTTCACCGTCGCGGACACCGTCAAGCCCAGCTCACAGCAGGCGGTCGCGGAGCTGCGCGCGCTCGGGCTGCGGCCGGTCCTGCTGACGGGCGACAACGAGGCGACCGCGCGCGCCGTGGCCGCCGAGGTCGGGATCGACGAAGTCATCGCCGAGGTCATGCCGGCCGACAAGGCCGACGTGGTCAAGCGCCTGCAGGCCGAGGGGCGCGTGGTGGCGATGGTCGGCGACGGCGTCAACGACGCGCCCGCGCTGGCTCAGGCCGACCTCGGCCTGGCGATCGGCACGGGCACGGACGTCGCGATCGAGGCCTCGGACCTGACGCTCGTGAGCGGCGACCTGCGGGCCGCTCCGGACGCGATCCGGCTCTCACGGGCGACGCTGCGCACGATCAAGCAGAACCTCGTGTGGGCGTTCGGCTACAACGTCGCCGCGATCCCGCTGGCCGCGGTCGGGCTGCTCAACCCGGTGATCGCGGGCGCCGCGATGGCGTTCTCGAGCGTGAGCGTCGTCATCAACGCGCTGCGCCTGCGACGCTTCAAGGCGCATGGATGACAAGCGCCGCACCAAAGTCTCGAAGTACCTGTCCAAGCACCTTCGGCACGACCCGGCCGGCCTGGGCCTGACGCTCGGCCCGGGCGGCTGGGTCGCCGTCGACGACCTCCTGCAGGCCTGCGCGAAGCGCAACTTCGCGCTCACCGCCGAGGAGCTGCGCGAGGTCGTCGGGCGCAGCGACAAGCAGCGCTTCGCGTTCGACGAGAGCGGCGCGATGATCCGCGCCAACCAGGGCCACAGCGTCGAGGTCGACCTGCAGCTGACGCCGACCGCTCCGCCCGAGGAGCTCTTCCACGGCACCGGCGCGGGCTCCGTGGACTCGATACTGGCCACCGGGCTGGAACGCCGGTCACGCCACCACGTGCACCTCTCCCCCGACGAGGAGACCGCCCGCCGCGTCGGTATGCGTCACGGCCAGCCCGTCGTGCTGACGGTCGCGGCAGGCGCGATGGCGCGCGCCGGCCACGAGTTCTTCGTCAGCGCCAACGGCGTCTGGCTGGTGGACTCGGTCCCGCCCGAGTACGTGCAGCGATGAATCGGCCGCGGTCGTGCAGTCTTACGCGCATGACCGACATCACCGGCGTGGATTTCGTCGCCATCCAGACCAAGGACCACGATGCGGCCGTGAAGTTCTACGGCGAGACGCTCGGGCTGCCGTTCCTGAAGAGGTGGGGCAATATGCCGGGCACCGAGTTTCAGGCCGGCAACCTCACGCTCGCCGTGATGCAGCCCGACGCGTTCGGCTACGAGTGGACGCCGAGCAGCACGATGGTCGCGCTGCAGGTCGATGACGTCGCCGCCACGCGCAAGCGGCTCGAGGAGGCCGGCGTGCAGTTCCGCGGCGACATCCTCGACTCGGGCGTCTGCCACCAGGCCTTCTTCGCCGATCCGGACGGCAACCCGCTCACGCTCCACCACCGCTACGCGCCTAAGAGCTGACGCGCTCCTCGCCCGTGTAGACGTTCACGCCGCCGCGACGCGCGAAGCCCGCGAGCGTGAGCCCGCGATCGGCCGCGAGCGCGATCGCGAGCGAGGTGGGGGCGCCGACGCCGACCAGGATCGGCGCCCCGGCCACGGCCGCCTTCTGCACCAGCTCGAACGACAGCCGCCCGCTCACGCACAGCACGCGTCCGTGCAGCGGAAGGCCGCCGTCCAGCAGCGTGCGGCCGATCACCTTGTCCATCGCGTTGTGGCGCCCGACGTCCTCGCGCACGGCCAGCAGCTCGCCCGCGGGTGAGAACAGGCCCGTCGCGTGGAGCCCGCCCGTGCGCTCGAACCCCGGCTGGCGCAGCCGCTCCGGGAGGTCGGCGAGCAGCGGGCGGGCGATCACCGGACCGGCCGGCAGCGGCGCCGCGTGCACGGCGACCTCCTCCAGCGCGCCCTTCCCGCACACGCCGCACGAGGACGTCGTGTAGAACGAGCGCGCCGCGGGGTCGCGCGTCAGCGGCCCGGCCACCTCGACGATGTTTCCGGCGAAGTCCGCCGTCGGCCCGGCTTCCCGCGGCCCGTCGATCAGGCCCTCGCCGTACAGGAAGCCGAGCGCCAGCTCCTCGTCGTGGCCGGGGGTGCGCATCGTCACGGCCAGCGGCGCGCCGTCGACGCGGATCTCGAGCGGCTCCTCGATCGCGACCTCGTCGGAGATCCCGTCGTGCTCGACGGGGCGGGTCAGGCTCATCGCACCTGGTCTACCACGTGCCGTCGGTCACCTTGCCCGCGTCGAGCTCGCCGACGCTCTTGACGGCCCCGAGCGTGTCGGACGCGGGGATGTCGGTGAGATGCTCGTCGTAGAGCCCGAACCAGGGGTGGCCGTGGGCCTTGTACGCGTCCGCCGTGACCGGCGTGGGCGGCACGGGCTCGCCGGTGATCTCGCGCCAGGTCTCGCTGTTGACGATGTGGATGAAGCAGCGGCCGAACGTGTCCGCGTCCCAGGCGTCGACGCCGAACGGGTCCTCGTAGAGCTTCTGCTGCATGCGTCCGCCGGCGCCCAGGCCCATCTCCGTGCCCCGGCGAACGCCGCCGGCCCGCTGGCGCACGTCGGCCGCCGGCGCCGCGGCGGGCGCGCCCGCCATCTCGGCGGCGGCCGCGTAGGTCACCGGCGGCGGCTCCGGGAACCGGCCCGGCTTGGGCTCGAAGCAGACGAGCTGGATGCCGCCGAAGCGCTCCTCGCCCGTGACCTGGCCCTCGACGGTGTAGCCGCTGCCCAGCGGCATGGCGACGAACTGGCGGATCATGCCGTCGCCGGCGTTGATGCCGTCCAGCCACGGCTGCTGCGGCGCCACCAGGTAGTTCTGGCGCGCGCCGTCGAGCGCCATCGTGAACGGTGCGCCGGTGAGGGCGTCGACCTTGCCCACGCCGACCTTCACCGCGTTCGGCTTGTGGTGCGCGCCGCCGAAGTTCAGCCACAGCGCCTCGCGCTGGTACATCGGGATCATCACGCCGCCGTGCTCGCGCCACTCGGCGGGCACGCGGTCGCGGTGATCCTGGATGCGCGCGACGGGGAACCGGCCGAGCCCGGCCGGCAGCGGGTAGGTCCGCCCGTCGTCGGGGATGCGCAGCGTCCGGATGAAGGACACCGAGAAGCGCTCGCCGATGTGCAGCGAGTCGTTGCGGACTTCGACGTCGAGGCGAGCCATGTCGGCGACTATAGCATCAATCTAGTAATGCTATAGTCGTTGAGGCGTTGGCCCGCTATCCGATCGACCGCTACGAGCACCCGGGGCTCCCGGCAGCACTGCGTCAGCTGCGCACACGCGCGGGCCTGTCGCGAGCGCAGGTCGCGGCGCGCGCGCAGGGACAGGTCTCGGCCGTCTACCTCGCGCAGTGCGAGTCGGCGACCCGCACGCCCTCCAAGGCCAAGCTCGACGTGATGCTGCAGGCCCTGGGTTCGAACCGGGCCGAATTCGAAGCGCTGCTCGCCGCGCGGGTCGACGAGGGCGCGGAGTGGGACGCGGTGCCCGCTGCGCTGTGGGATCGCGGTCGCGACGAGCTGCTCGCGCTCTACGACGCGGCGTCTGGCGCGCAGCGGGCGGAGTTGCTGGCGTTCGCTCGCCGGCTCGCACCGTGAGGATCGGTTCATGTTCGCCTCATACGGTGGTGACCGTGAAGCTCATCGCCCTGCCCGTCATCGCCCTCTGCGCCGTCGCCCTCGTCGGGTGCGGCGAGGACGCGGCCGAAATCCGCGACAACGTCGACCAGGCCCGAGAAGGCGCACGCGACGCCGAGCGGCTGCGGGACGCCGTCCGCGACTTCGACGTCGCCGGCGCCGAGCAGCGCGTGCGCGAGGCGATCGGCGACGGCCAGCCCGTGCGGGACGTGTCCTGCCCGGTCCGGCCGCGCATCAACTGGGACCTCGCGGCGGTCGAGATCAACTGCATCGCCGATCTCGACTCCGGCGAGCAGCTCTCGGTGCCGGTCCGCTACGTGCCCGGCGAAGGCTTCTCCACCGGGCGCGTGCAGCCGACCAACTAGCAGGCGACGGGCTTCGCGGCGCCCGGCGGCAGGCAGCGCGTCGCGATCTGCGGCTTCTTGGCCGCGCGCACGGTGAGCACCTTGACCGCGTTGATCGCGCCCGGCTTGGAGACCGTGACGGTGATCGCGTCGCCGACCCGGAACGGCTTGGCGATGAACGGCTTCAGCGACACCGTGCCGAACGCGTTCTTCTTCGTGAAGCCCTTGCCCTTGAGGCCCTTCGGGCACGCCTTGCCCGCGCACGTCACCGTGACCGTGGCGCCGAGCGGCACGTTCTTGACCTGCAGCGTCGAGAGCTTGGTCGTCTTCTTGGTCGCGTGGGCGAAGAACGCCAGCGTCACGACGACCTGCTCCGTATCGGCGCTCTGCAGGACGGGCGGCGCGGGTGTCGGCGCGGGCGGCGGCGTGGCCCCGACGATGCCGTCGCAGTTCTCGTCGACGGCGTTGTCGGGCGCCTCGATCGCGCCGGGCCGGATCGCCGGGTCGCCGTCGTTGCAGTCGATCAGCGCGTTGAAGCCGTCGCTGTCGCTGTCGGAGGCCGCGACGGACCAGGTGCGGGCGGCGGCGGCGCCGACGTTGCCGGCGCGGTCGGTCGCGCGCACCTCGAACCGGTGCGGGCCCGCGGCCAGGCGCTCGGCCACGAAGCCGGTCGCGCACGGCGCGAAGGGCGCCGCGTCGAGGCGGCACTCGAGCGTGGCGTCCTCGTTGGCCGCGAAGGTGAACGTCTCGCGGTTGACCGCCTGCAGCGCGCCCTCACCCGGGCCGGAGGTCGGGTACAGCGCCACGGTCGGCGCGACCGTGTCGACCGTCCACGAGTAGGTGGCCGGCACGCGATCGAACTCGCCGCTGTCGCGCGCCCGCACGCGGAGCGTGTGCTTGCCGTCCGCCAGCGGCTGCGCGAGCGTGAGCTTCACTCGGCCGTCCGGGCCCTTCTTGCCGCAGGCGGTGAACGGCTGGGCGTCGAGCGAGCAGTCGAAGTCCACACCGGTGAGCGAGCTGAAGGTGAACGACGGCTGCTTGACGCTCGAGAACGCGGCCGGCTGCTCGAGCAGCGCGGTGTCGATGATGCGGAACGTCCGCTCGGCGCTGATGTCCCCTTCGTTGCCGGAGAGGTCGGTGCCGCGCACGCGGAACGTGTGGTTGCCCTCCCCCACCGTCACCGTCTGCGTGCCGTTCCCGCAGGCGCTGAACGGCGCCTGGTCGACCGAGCAGGTGAACCCCGCGGCGGGCTCATCCGCCGTCCACGTCATCGTCACGGTGCGGTCGTCGGTCGTCGAGTACGTCGCCGCGGGCTGGCTGAGCAGCGGCCCGCCCATGTCGCGGAACACGGCGGTGATGGCGTAGTTGACCGTGCCCTGGTGCACGATGCTGATCTGGCAGACCTCGCCGACCGGGTTCGGGCAGCCCTCCCAGTGGTCGAAGACCCACCGTCCGGCGCTCTGCGGGACCGCGCGCATCTGCCTGAGCGCCGGAATCTGCGGCGGGGTGGACAGCGCCGCGGTCCCACACGCGGTCAACGCGCCGTTCGGCCGGTGCGCGGGCGCCGCGCACGGCGCGAAGTCGGTGATCGAACCCGAGCCGGAGACGCTCGACGACACGCGCAGCTCGACGGCCGAGGCCGGAGCGGCCGCGCAGACGGCGAGCGCGACGCCCGCGAGGATGGTGAGGAGAACTCGGCGCACCGCGCCAACGTACGGACCGAATCGTCCGGCCAACTCCCTCGAACGGTGCTGCTTGGTCCGACGTTGGATGTACGTCCGCGACGGGCGGTTCGCCGGCCTCGAGGTCCGGGCGGTACGCCTTCCTTGAGGATGGTGAGGTATCGGGACTCGAACCCGGACCCCGTCAATCGGGCGCGGCGCAGTGCTCTACGGTGAGCGACGCGCCCGGGCCGATCGCTCGCGGGTTACCGCTCATAACGGAGGGGTTGTGGGTTCGAGTCCCACCAGGCGGATCACGTCCGCTTGTAGCTCAATTGGCAGAGCACTTGCTCCCGTGGCACCAACATGACCGGGCGCGCGACTTAAACGACGAAGGGCCGCCAGATGGCGGCCCTTCGACGTTACGGGTGGGGGCTGACTACGGGTTCGTCGTCGCCAACGTGAACGTCAGCGTCTTCGTGTAGTTGCCCGTGCGCAGCGGCTGGTTGGCGCCGATGTGCTGCTTGAACGTGATCGCCACCGGGTCGTTCGACACCGGGCCGGTCCACGTCGTCTTCGACATCGACACCTGCAGCGGCTCCGACAGCGTGTACGCGCCGTTGGACAGGAACGCCGGCGAGGGCGAGACGCTCAGGGTCGCGTCCCCGGCGGTGCTGGTGACCTTGGCCTCCGTGGTGGCCTCGTAGGTCTTCTCCACGTTCGGAAGGAACGTCCAGTTGGTCGTCGGAGCGGGGAGCTGCAGGGACAGCGTGGGCGCCACGTCGCTGCCGATCGTCACGTCCTCCGACACGCTCGTGCCGAGCTTGCCGACGCGCACGTTGCGGAAGAACACGTCGTCGCCGTTGCCGTGCATCTGCAGGCCGATGCGGCCCTGCTTGAGATCCGACACGGCGTCGTCGTCGACCCACTCGTTGATCTTCACGCCGTTGAGGATCACGATGATGCGGTCCTCCTTGACCTGGATCTCGTACGAGTTCCACTGGCCGGCCGGCTTGAGCACCGCGTCGCGGGCCGCCGCGTCGGCCGCCTGCTCGAGGTAGATCGCGCCGGTGGTCTGAGCGGGGTTGTCCGTCGGGTCGATCTGGATCTCCTCACCCTGCTGGATCGAGGTGTCGACCGTGTTCGCCCCCGTGTCGGGGAAGCCCACGAAGATGCCGGAGTTGTCGTCCCCGGGCATCATCCAGTCGAGCTTGAGCGAGTAGGGCGCGTCGTAGTCCTTCTTGGTGTACATCAGGCCGAACCCGCCGACGGACTTGAACGTGCAGCCCTCGCGGACGAAGCGCCCGGAGCCCGAGTACTGCCACTTGTCGGTGAGCATGGCGTCGGAGCCGTCGAGCAGCATCTCGTAGCCCGCTTCCGGCGTGTACAGCGTCTCGCACGGCGGGACCGGCGGGGCCTCAGGCGGCTCGCCGACCGTGAAGTGCTCGAACGTGGCGGTCTCGCTGCCGGTGCCGTTGTAGGCGGACAGGCCGATGCTCGGCGAGCCCAGGCCGGAGGTGGTGAACCCGTCACCGATCTCCGTCCAGGTCTGGCCGTCGTTGATCGACCAGCGGCCGCGGAGCTGGCCGTCGCGCGCGTACATCTGGAGCGTGATGGCCTTCTGGGCGTTCGCAGGGATGTCCGAGTTGGCGTAGCCGCTCTGGCGGCCGAGCTCGGTCGTCCACGTGCCGTTCGGGCGCCGCATGACGACGACCTTGGCCCAGGCGTTGGTGCCCGCGTAGGCGACGATGCCGCCCTGCGTGTACTCCTTGTTGCCGTCGATCGAGATCTTGGTCGTCGCGGCCCAGCTGCCGTCGGTCGGGCCCGGCTGCAGGATGATGTTCTTCGCGCTCACCGTGCCGCCGGTGATGTCGCCGGCCTGCGCCTTGATCTGGAGCTTGCCGTCGGCGACGGAGTAGCCGGCGGGATCCGGGTTGAGGATCGTCGTCCAGCGGCAGCGGTTGAGCGTGGTGCCGTCGAACGTGTCGTTGGCGGCCTGCGGCTCGCACGAGATCGGCTCGTTCTGCGTGACGTCGAGGTAGTCGAGGTTGACGTTCGCCTCGTCGCCCTGGTCGTACTTGAGCATGACGTCGTTGCTGCCGGCCTTCAGGACCCACTTGTCGGTCAGCGAGCCGTACTGGTTCCACTGGCCCGTGCTCGGGAAGGCGACCTTCTTGACGAACACGCCGTTGACGTACAGGCTCAGACGCTTGGTGCCCGGAGCCGGGTGCGGCCCGTTGGCGTAGCCGATCTTGACGTCGGCCTCACCGTCGGCCAGCGCGCTGACCTTGAACGTCGTGCTGGCGCCCAGGTTCTGATAGCCGCCCACGTAGCCGAGGCCGCTGTAACCGGCGTGCTCGGTCTGGGCGTTGGCACCGCCGGCCAGCGTCCCCGCCTCGGCCTCGTGGCGCGTCGTGCCCGCGGGCGCGAACCGCACGTTGTCGAGGTTGACGTTGCCGTCGTCGTCGGCGCCGTACAGGAGCTCGACCTCATTCACGCCCGCCTTGAGGGCGACCGTGTCGAGGTAGTAGCCCCACGTCTTCCACGTGCCGGTCGAAGGCAGCGTGATCTGGCGGCTGGTGCCGTTGACGATCAGCGTCATCTTCTTCGGGCCCGCGAACGGGTTCGGGCCGTTGGCGTAGTGCAGCGCCATCCGGTAGTCGCCGGCCTTGCCCGCGTTCATCTCGATCTTGACCGAGGAGGAGCCCTTGGTCTGGATGCCGGAGACGAAGCCGTTGCCGGTGAAGCCCGCGTGCTCGGTGTCGAACTTCGCGCCACCGGCCATCACGCCTTCTTCGAGCTCGAAGAAGCCCTCGCTGACCGGAGCGACGTAGCCCGGCAGCTTGTTGAGCGTGTACCAGGCCTCGGTGCTGAGGATCTCGGTGCCGTCAGCCGCGGCGAACGGACGCGGCGAGCGGACGTAGACGACCTTGTTGGGCTCCAGGCCGGCGATGTCGAGCGTGACGACCTTCTTGTCGGCGGACAGCGTCGCGCCCGTCACGGTCAGGTTCTTCTCGCCGATCTTCGGGCCGCCGTACTGCGCGGTCGGCGCGTAGCCCCACGACTTCACCGTGTACTTGGAGGCGAGGTTGGCCGCGGTGGCGTCCGACAGCGGCTTGGTGTACGTGATCTTGAAGTCGCCGTCGACGAGCTCCATCTTCTGCATGTCGAACGTCTGCGTGCCGTTCGGGCGCAGCTTCTGGAGGCCGAAGGTCTTCTTGCCGTTCTGGCCCCAGTTGCCGCCGCCGTGCAGGCCGCCGACGATGATCGAGCCGTCCTCCTGCAGGAGCATGCGGGTCAGACCCGCCTCCAGGCCCTGCGTGTGGCGGAAGTACGCGCCCTGGTACTCACCCTCGACCTTCTCGAGGAACGCGCGCTGGATGCCGCCGTAGGTGACGTCGGCGATGTACATCTGACCGGCGAACGGGCCGTCCGGGATCAGCAGCGGCTGGCTCGGTGAGTTGGCGATCTCGTTCTGCGGCAGCCACAGCGCCGGCGGGGTCGGCTTCTGGTTGTCGAAGCGGCCCGGAGTGCCGTCGGCCTCGGTGGTGAAGTGGTTGTAGAACGCGCCCGGCTTGATGTGGAGCAGCTTGTTGGCCGGCAGCCACGCGCCCTGGTTGTCGGTGACGAAGATCTCGTTGTCGGGACCCCAGCCGATGCCGTGCGGGGTGCGCAGGCCGCCCGCGACGTACTCGATCGCGCCCGTGTCCTTGCTGATCTTGATGTGCGTGCCGCGATCCTGTGAGCCCTGCGGGATCGTGGTCGCGCCGCCGAGGTTGATCGACACGGACAGGTTCACGTAGAAGAAGCCGTCCTTGTACAGGAGGCCGAACCCGAACTCGTGGAAGTTGCCGTCGAACGGGTACGAGGCGACCTTGGTCTCGGTCTCGAACGTGCCGTTGGAGTCGGCGTCGGCCAGCTTGGTGAGCTGGTGCTTCTCCGAGACGTAGATCGCGCCGTCGACGATCTTGAGGCCCTGCGGCTCACGCAGGCCCTCGGCGATCTTGGTGCGCGTGACGGTGGACGGGTTGGCCGCGGTCTTGACGCCGGAGAGCTTCCAGATCTCGCCGGCCTCGGTGATGCTGGTCGGGTCGCCGTCGTCGTCACCCCACGTCAGCACGAGCAGGTCGTCGCCCATCCACTCCAGGCCCGTGACCTTCGGCTCGAAGTCGGCCGGACGGAAGTTGACGAGGTCGTAGGCGGGGTTGACGCTGTCGAGCGGCAGGCCGTCACCCGGCGTGTCGTTCTGGCCCTCGCACTGCTTGGTGCCCGGGGAGGTGACGCGCACGGAGCGGTCGGTCGTCAGCGCGGAGTTCGGGACGATGGTGAAGCCGCTGTCGCCGGGCTTGCGCCAGCTCAGGCGCAGCTCCTGGCCGCCGCCGGCCTCGAAGAAGTTGATGCGCAGGGCGTGGGTGCCCGCGGTCAGCTGGATCGTGCCGTCCTGGTCCTCGGCACCGTGGAGCCCGTCGTTGTCGACGACCTTCGTCTCGCCGATGAACAGCTCAGAGCCGTCGTCGCTGCGCAGGCGGAACGTGTAGCTGCCGGCGGTCGGGACGGTCAGCGTCGCGATCGCGTGGACGACGAAGTTGTCGGTGAAGCCGCCGAACGCCGCGTCGCCCTCCCAGTCGATGGTGGGCTTGAGCTCGTCGAAGTTCGGCGTCTGGGCCGGCTTGATCGGGCAGAGCTCACTGGGCGCGGCGCCCAGCTGGAAGATCCGCTGCGTGACGCCCTGCTCGGTCTGCTGCGCGTGCGCGAGCGGTGCGGACGCGCCCAGGAGCGCGACGAGGCCGCACAGAAGTGCAAGCCACTTGGTGATGGTGGACACGCCGCTCCGGCGCTCCCAACCTGACTGCATTCGAGATTCTCCCCCTCGACGGTCGACTACGCACTCACAATCGACTGCGCGAGGGCGATAGTACCGGTCTTCGAGCGGACCACAACCATACTTTTGACAGTTATGAGGGGAAAGCCGGGAAGCTGGACAAGTGTTCGGTCCGGCGCCTGCGCTATGCGGAAGCGCGGTGCTCGGCGAAGAAGTGCCAGGACTCGGCCGCCGCGGTGTCCGGGTACCGGTGCCGGAGACCCTCGAGCATCACGAGCTTGAGCAGCGCACCGTTCGCTCCGAGGCCGCTCGCCGGCCAGCGCAGGGTCGACACGCCCGGATCGGCGATCGCGCCGTACAACGCCGGGTCGAGCCCGAACGCCGCGTGGTAGAGCCCGAAGAAGTCGCTCAGCGCGGGCGTGGTGAGGATGAGCGCCGGGTCGAGCGGCAACGCGGGCAGCGTGGGGTCGACGTTGTCGATGACCTTGGGGTCGTCAGTCCCGAGTGACAGGAGCGTCGGCACCGGCCGAGCCGGCGCCGCGCCCGCGGGCATGCCGCCGCCGCCCGAGTAGGCCGCCGCGGCCAGCTGCTCGGCGCGATCGACGGAGAGCCGCGCCGCGAAGCCCGCGCCGTTCGAGAACCCGGCCGCGTACACCCGCCGGCCGTCGATCGGCAGCCCGCCCTGCAGGTCGGCCACCATCGCGTCCACGAAGGACACGTCGTCCGCGGGGACGGGCGCGCCCGCGTCCGATCCGGGCGGGAGCTCGTTCGTGTCGATCTCCGCCGCGAGGCTGAAGTCGTTCCACTTGGTCGTCAGCCGGCCGGTCTCCAGCACGCGGTAGCGCAGCCCGGTCGGGAACACCGCCACCAGGCCCGTCTGATCGGCCATCTCGCGCCACCCCGACGAGTGGAAGAACTGCTCGCCGGTGCCGCTGCTGCCGTGGAACATGAACACGACGGGCCGCCGGGCGCCGGTCACGGGCGCCGTCTGCGGGAGGTAGGCGAGAAAGCGCCGCGGGTGACCGTCGGGCTCGACCGTGCGGCAGTTGACCCCGGGCGCCTACGCCGTGCCCACCGCGCCCTGCGTGTCGCAGGTGACCGGCGGGGCCTGCGCGGACGCGGGCGCGGGCGCGAGCAGCGCAAGGGCCGCGAGCGCGGGCGCGGCGAGGACGGCGGCGCCGCGGGCGCGCGCCGGGAGGGTGGCGGCGGCGAGCGGGCCGGCGTGGCCGGCCGTGCGGGCGGCGGCGGGCGGGCGCGCCGGCAGCGTGGAGCCGGCGAGAGGGCCGGCGTGGCGGGTCGTGCGGCGAGTGGGAAGGTGCGGGGTGAGGCGAGGCATCGCGAGCCTTTGGTCGGGAGCATCGACCGTCTCGTGCGCGCGGCGCGGCAACCACCCGGGAACCCCTGCCGCGCCCCCTGAACGACGAAGGGCCGCGCGGAGGCGGCCCTTCGACTCATGAGGTGTGGGTGAGACTCAGCCGCAGCCGGTGTTGTTGCCGCAGCTCGAGCACGTGTAGCACGAGCCGGTGCGCTGCATCATGCCGCCGCAGTTGTTGCAGGCCGGGCCGAGGTCCAGGCCGATCATGCGCACCGGGACGACCGGCGGCGTGTCCGTCAGCGCGGCCGCCGCGGGCTGCACGGGCGCGGCGGGCAGGGCCGGCGCCGGGGCCGGGGCCGGGGCCGCGTGGCTGTGGCCGTTGCCGTTGGCCGGGCCGGCGGTGTCGCTCGACGGCGCCGCGTTCTGGGCGGTCGCCTTCGCGCGGACCTCCTGCGTGAGGATGCCGAGCTCCTCCTGCGTGTCGGCGTCCAGGAAGCGCGACGCCAGCCAGCGCATGATGTAGTCCGGCATCGACTTGGCGAACGGGATCTCCGGGTTGGTGGTGATCCCCTCCGGCTCGAAGCGCATGTAGGCGAACTTGCGGACCAGCGTCTCCAGCGGCACGCCGTACTGGAGCGAGATCGAGATCGCCGTCGCGAACGAGTTCATCATGCCGCGGAGGGTCGAGCCCTCCTTGCCGATGTCCGTCAGGAAGATCTCGCCGACCGAGCCGTCCTCGTACATGCCGGCCGTGATGTAGCCCTCGTGGCCGCCGAGCGAGAACTTGTGGGTGAGCGACTTGCGCTCACGCGGCATGCGCTTGCGCAGCGGCTCGTCCTCGCGCGCGAGTGCCTTGTCCACGGCCTTCTTGACCGCGACCGCCACCAGCTCGTCGACCTCGGACTGCGTGAAGATCTCCTCGCCCGCCTCGATGGCCGCCTCGGCCTTGGCCGGGAGCTCCTTGGTGTCCTGGGCGTCGGTGCGCAGCGCCTGGGCGGTCTTGGAGCCGTCGCGGTAGATGGCCAGCGCCTTGACGCCGAGCTTCCAGGCCTGGATGTAGGCCTCCGCGATGTCCTCCACCGAGGAGTCCTGCGGCATGTTGACCGTCTTGGAGATCGCGCCCGACAGGAACGGCTGGACTGCGCCCATCATCTTCACGTGGCCGGCGGGCGAGATCGGACGCTGGCCGACGGCGACGTCGAAGATGTCCAGGTGCTCGGCCGCGAGCCCCGGCGCGCCGATGATCGTGCCGTGCTCGGCGACGTAGGCCTCGATCTGCTCGATCGCGGCCTCGCCGTAGCCCAGCGTGCGCAGCGCCATCGGCACCGTGCGGTTGGCGATGATCATCGTCCCGCCGCCGACGAGCTCCTTGTACTTGACGAGCGAGAAGTCCGGCTCGATGCCCGTCGTGTCGCAGTCCATCAGGAACGAGATCGTGCCCGTGGGCGCGAGCACCGTGGCCTGCGCGTTGCGGTAGCCGTAGAGCTCGCCGAGCGCGACGGCCTCGTTCCACGTCTCGCGTGCGGCGGCCAGCAGCTGCGTGTCGCCCACGGCGGAGTCCGGCACCGCGTACGACGCGTCGCGGTGCATGCGCATGACGTTGTTGTGCGCCTCGCGGTTCTCCGCGTAGCGGTCGTACGGGCCCATCGCGGCGGCGATCTTGGCCGACTGCGCGTAGGCGCGGCCCGTCATCAGCGCGGTGATGGCGGCGGCGGCGCCGCGACCCTCGTCGGAGTCGTAGGCGAAGCCGTTGGCCATCAGGAACGCGCCCAGGTTCGCGTAGCCGAGGCCGAGCTGGCGGAACGCGCGCGCGTTCTTGCCGATCTCCTCGGTCGGGTAGCTCGACGGCGAGACGACGATCTCCTGCGCCAGGAACACGATGTCCACGGCGTGCTGGAAGGCCTCGGTGTCGAACGTGCCGTCCGGCCGGCGGAACTTCATCAGGTTCAGCGAGGCCAGGTTGCACGCCGAGTCGTCGACGTGCATGTACTCGGAGCACGGGTTGGACGCGTTGATGCGCCCCGAGTTCGGCGACGTGTGCCACTGGTTGATCGTCGTGTCGTACTGGACTCCCGGATCGGCGCAGCGCCACGCGGCCTCGGCGATCTCGCGCATCAGCTCACGCGCCTTGATCGGCTCGCCGATCGGCTCACCCGTGGTGCGCGCGATCAGGTGCCAGTCCGCGTCGTCCTCGACGGCCTGCATGAACTCGTCCGTGACACGGACCGAGTTGTTGGCGTTCTGGTACTGGATCGAGTGGAAGCCGTCGCCGTCGATCGACATGTCGAACCCGGCATCCCGCAGCGCGGCGGCCTTGTCCTCTTCCTTGGCCTTGCACCAGATGAACTCGCGGATGTCCGGGTGGTCGACGTCCAGCACGACCATCTTGGCCGCGCGGCGCGTCTTGCCGCCGGACTTGATCGTGCCCGCCCACGAGTCCGCGCCGCGCATGAACGACACGGGGCCGGACGCGGTGCCGCCCTTGGACAGCGGCTCGTTGGAGCCTCGGATGTTCGAGAGGTTGATGCCCGAGCCCGAACCACCGCGGAAGATCCGGCCCTCGCGCGTGTTCCAGTCGAGGATCGAGTCCATCGTGTCCTCGACCGAGAGGATGAAGCAGGCCGAGCACTGCGGGGACTCCTCGAAGCCCACGTTGAACCAGACGGGCGAGTTGAACGCCGCGATCTGGTGCAGGAGGATGTGCGTCAGCTCGGCCTCGAAGGTGTCGCCGTCCTCCTCGGAGGCGAAGTAGCCGCGCTCACGGCCCCAGTCGGCGATCGTCCCCGCGACGCGGGAGATCATCTGCTTGACCGAGCGCTCACGCGTCGGTGACGTCAGCTGACCGCGGAAGTACTTCTGGGCGACGATGTTCGTGGAGTTCTGCGACCAGGCCTTCGGGAACTCGACGTCGTCCTGGCGGAACGAGCCGACGGCGGCGGTGCGCAGCTCCCACTCCACCGCGTCGTACGGATGCACGCCCGGCCGCGTGAACAGCCGCCGCACGCTCAGCGCCTCAGGGGCGCGTGTGGTCTGCGTGAGCGTGGTTTGCGGCGACGTCTTTTCCATGGTGCTTGCCATCTCCCTCGGGCAGGGACTTCAACTCTTGCGGGCGGTGGACTATGCACCTTGGTCCGGACGGAATCCAGACCGCGCGGCGCCTACGAGAGTGAGCGCGAAAATCCTGCGTTTGCAGAGAAATTGTACCGTGGGAGGGGGTGCGGGCAGCCGTAGAATGCCCGCTCTTTCGGGCTTAAACCGCTTATCGCCCGAGGCGCAGCCAGTCGGTGAAATCCGCCCACGTTGCGCGGGTTCGGAAGGTGGCCTCGCGCATGGCCGCCGAGTCGCGGCCGAAGAAAGCGAGCGCAAGCGCGCCAACAATTGCGAGTGCAACCAGAACGGCCGGAATCAGGAGCCTTCCGGAGTCCGCCTTGGTCGAGACGGTGGCGGGTGTCGGGATCGGCGTCGGCGTGGCCGGAGCGGCCTGCGCGACGGGCGGGATCGCCGAGGGCACGGGCGTCGGCGCGGGCGTCACGGCGCCGTCCTCGGGCGGCAGCGTCCCGTCCTCAGGCGGGAGCGTGCCGTCGTCGGTCGGCGGGAGCGCGCCCTCGTCGGTGCCGCCGCTGTCCTGCTCGGGCTCGGGCAGCAGGCCGTCGTCCGGCGTCGCGGAGGGCGAGGCCGTCGCTGTGGCCGTAGCCGTCGGCTCCTCCTGCTGGGACCCGTCGCAGCGCCCGTTGTCGTGACGCGTGATGCCGGCCTCGACCGCCTCGCGGAAGTCGGGGTAGTCCGTGTCGAAGTCGGGCTCGATCGTGTCCACGGCGTCCTGCAGATCGGCGCGGTCGTGCTCGCAGACGTCGATCTTGCCGTCGCGGCGGTAGTCCTCGTAGATGAGCTTGACGGCGCCCGACGCGTTGTTGGGCGGGCCGGGCGTCGCGGTCGGCTCCTGGGCGGAGGCGGCGGCGGGCAGGAGCGCCAGCGCGGCCACCAGCGCCGGGATCAGGCGCAGGGGCATCGCCGTCCGAGTGTACGATCCGGCGCGCATGGAGGAACGCGGCTTCGAGTCCCGCGCGGCGTGGGAGAGCTGGCTGGAGGCCAACCACGCGGTCGTGGACGGCGTCTGGCTGCGGTTCCCGAAGAAGCACACAGGGCTACCAACGGTCGACTTCGTGGAAGCGATCGAAGTTGCTCTGTGCTTCGGCTGGATCGACGGGCAGCGCAAAGGGCTCGACGACACGCACTACCTGCAGAAGTTCACGCCGCGGCGGGCCCGCTCGAAGTGGTCGCAGATCAACGTGGCGCGCTGCGGCGAGCTGATCGCCGCGGGGCGGATGCGGCCGCCGGGGCAGGCCGAGATCGACGCCGCCAAGGCCGACGGGCGCTGGGACGCCGCCTACGCGCCGGCCTCGCGGATCGAGGTCCCGGAGGATCTGACGGCCGCGCTGGACGCCGCGGGCGTCGCGGACGCGTTCGCCGCGCTCAAGAGCCAGGACCGCTACTCGATCCTGTTCGGGCTGCACGACGCCAAGCGACCCGAGACCCGCGCGCGGCGGATCGCCAAGGTCATCGAGCAGCTTCGCTGACGACCTCGAAGTCGCTGCCCTTCAGGCGCTTGAGCGCGCGCAGGGCGTCGTTGTCCCAGCGCGGGTCGGGCGCGCCGCTGATGAACCAGTCCGAGCCGTTGTCGGCGAGCAGCATCCCGTAGCGCTGGAGCGCGGTCGCGACCACGCGCGCCTGGCGCGGCATCCCGCTCACGTCGACGCTCGCCTTCAGGCGCAGGCGCTGGCCCATCGCCGGCAGGTCCGGGTCGGTGAGCGACGACGCGTAGTGGCGCGCAGGGAACACGAACGCGCGGCGGGTGCGCTGGACGGTGAAGCGCAGCGCGTGGCGGATCTCGCCGCGCGCGACCTCGTCGTAGCGGGCGAGGCCGGGCAGGATCGGCAGGCCGGCGGCGTCGGCGCTCGTCCAACCCTCGGGGCGCAGCCTGTTCGAGCGCAGGTTGAAGATCGCGCCGCTTCCCGCGTGCCACGCACCTTCTCGCCGCTCGGCCGCGAACAGCTCGAACAAGCGGCAGCTCCCGCGTTGCACCAGCAGCAGGTGACGGTCGCTGCCGCGCTCGATCCTCGGGCGGCGCGGGATCGGGTAGGGGCCGCGGTCGGACTCGCTGGCGTACTGGAAGCTGACCTTCGAGCGACGCTGGCGCTCGCCGACGACCTGGAACGGGATGCCGATGCCACCGGAACCGAAGTCCGGGTGCACCGGGTCGTCGAGGCCGATCGCGCGCACCATCGCGTCCGAGCGCGGGTGGACGGGCGCGTCGTCGACACGCTGGTTCCACGGGCTGGAGGCCGGGAAGATCGGGCAGCCGGCGATGGCGAGGGCGGCGAGTCTCATGCGACGGGGACCGGCGAAGGCGGCTTGATCGCTTGCAGGCGCAGCATGGTAAGGGCTCGTGCCGCGCCGGCGCGCTTGAGGGCGAGCACCAGCCGGTGCAGGT
Source organism: Solirubrobacter deserti (assembly GCF_003344625.1). Taxonomy (GTDB): domain Bacteria; phylum Actinomycetota; class Thermoleophilia; order Solirubrobacterales; family Solirubrobacteraceae; genus Solirubrobacter; species Solirubrobacter deserti. The sequence goes on from NZ_QPKJ02000003.1 coordinate 816,919, forward strand.
CCTGCGGCGTCGCGGCGGCGACGTGCACGAGTGCGTCCTGGTCGCCGGTGATGGCGTCCGCGCGCAGGACGCCGGGCAGGTCGGCGACGGCGCGGGCGAAGCGTGCGTCGGCTTCGGCGCTGTGGTCGGCGAGCGTGACGAGCACGAACGCCTGCAGCGGGAGGCCGACGGCGTCCGGTGTCACGACGGCGCGGACGGCCTCGATCACGCCCTCGGCGCGCAGGCGCGTGACACGCCGCGAGGTGGCCGCGGGCGACAGGTTCACGCGGCGGGCGAGCTCGAGGTTCGGGAGGTCGCCTTGTTCCTGCAGGAGCGCGAGGATCGCGCAATCTTTGTCGTCGAGAAGTGCAGCTATGCATCGATCGTTGCACATCTGACTCGCCGATCGCAACGCTGGACGCATGTACGCACCTACCAGCGACTATGTCCACGCCCTCGAAGTCCCCGCGCCACAGCGCTGGCTCTTCGTGTCCGGGACGATGGGCCTCGACGAGCACGGCGAGCCCGGCGCGACGCTCGCCGAGCAACTGCAGCTCGTGTGGGGCAACGTGCGGGAGATCCTCGCGGGCCACGGGATGACCGTCGACCACATCGTGCGGGTCACGAGCTACCTGCGGGACGCGGCGTACGCGCAGGAGAACGCCGCGGCGCGCGTCGCGGCGCTGGGCGGGCGGCTCGTGCCGACGACGGCGCTCGTGGTCGCCACGTTGTCTGAGCGGTGGCTGATAGAGCTGGAGGTCGTGGCCGCCGCGTAGCTAGTCTCGACAGCAATGCGCCTCCTCGTCACCGGCGGAGCCGGCTACATCGGGTCGATCGTCGCCCAGCACCTCGTCGCGCGCGGCGACGACGTGACCGTGCTGGACTCGCTCTACAAGGGCCACCGCGCCGCGGTGCCCGCGGGCGCGGACTTCGTCGAAGTGGACCTGCTGGACGCCGAGGCGACCAGCGAGGCGGTCGCGCGCGGGTTCGACGGCGTGCTGCACTTCGCGGCGCTGTCGCTGGTCGGCGAGTCCCAGCAGGTGCCGGAGAAGTACTGGCGCGGCAACGTGGTGGGCGCGCTGAACCTGCTGGACGCGATGCGCGCGGCCGAGGTCAAGCGGATCGTCTTCTCCTCGACCGCGGCCACCTACGGCGAGCCCGACGTCGAGCTCATCACCGAGGACACGCCGAACATGCCCGTGAACACCTACGGGAACTCCAAGCTCGCGATCGACCGGATGCTCACGGACGAGGCGCGCGCGCACGGGCTGGCCGCGGTGTCGCTGCGCTACTTCAACGTGGCCGGGGCGAGCGGCGAGCTGGGCGAGGACCACGAGCCCGAGACGCACCTGATCCCGCTCGTGCTGCAGGCCGCCGCGGGCAAGCGCGAGAGCGTCGGGATCTTCGGCACCGACTACCCGACGCCGGACGGCACCGCCGTGCGCGACTACATCCACGTCGACGACCTCGCCGTGGCGCACGCGCTGGCCGTCGACAAGGCGGTGGAAGGGCGCCACGACATCTACAACCTCGGTTCCGAGCGCGGGTACTCCGTGCGCGAGGTGATCGAGACGGCGCGCGCGGTGACCGGGCGCGAGATCGTGGCGATCGAGCAGGAGCGGCGGGCGGGCGATCCGCCGCGGCTGGTCGCGTCCAACGCGCGGGCGCGCGTGGGGCTCGGGTGGGCGCCGGAGAAGACGCTCGAGGACATGATCCGGGACGCGTGGGCGTGGCACGCCGCCCACCCGGACGGCTACTGAGCCAACAGCTCCAGCAGTGAGTCGGCGTGCTTGTCCACGAAGGACTGGCCGATGCCCTTGATCTGCAGCAGGTCGTCGCTGGTGCGCGGCTGCTGGCGGATGACCTCGCGCAGGGTCGCGTCGGTCGCGACCGTGTAGGCGGGCTTGCCGTCCGCGCGTTCGCGGCGCCACTCCTTGAGGGTCTGCAGCTCGCGGTCGTCGACGGGCGGGCCGTCGTCCTCGGTCACGAGCTTCTTCTTGGCCTTGGCCGTGGTGATCGGCGGCAGCCAGTCCGGCGGGTCGTGGACGTCGCAGCAGCGGCCGGTCGGCGCGGCGGGCGAGTCGTCGCCGAAGTGGTCCAGGAGCTGGCGGCGGCGGCAGCGGTCGCCGGTGGCGCTGTAGTGCTCGATCGTACGGTAGGCCTGCCAGCGGCGGTCCTTGGCGGCGCGGCACAGCTGGGCGATCCGGCCGCGGTCGATCCCGCGTTCGCTGACGGTGATGTGGACGCGGCCGCCCTGGCCCGGGCTGAGCGTGAGCGCGCCGGCGCGTTCGGCGACGGCGAGCAGGATGCGGTCGCGGTCCGGCGTGGGGTCGACCTCCGTCTCGCCGCGCACGCTGTTGATGAAGCCAACGACCTGCTCGACCGTGACCTCCGCCTCCTGGATGAAGCGCACGAGGCGGCCGAGGTCCGAGCGGGAGGCGAGCAGCACCGCCCGCGCGGGCGCGCCGTCGCGCCCGGCTCGGCCCGCCTCCTGGTAGTAGGCCTCGAGGCTGCTGGGGAGCGCCCAGTGCCAGACCGAGCGCACGTCGGCCTTGTCGACGCCCATGCCGAACGCGTTGGTGGCGACGACGACGTCGGTCTCGCCGCGCATGAACGCGTCCTGCACGCGGGTGCGCGCCTCCGCGGCCATGCCCGCGTGGTAGGCGGGCGCGTTGAGCAGCGCGGCGATCTCCTCCGTGGACTTGCGCGTGCCGCAGTAGACGACCGCCGGGCGGTTCTCGGGCATCTGCACGCCGGCGAGGAGCGTCGCGCGCTTGCGCGCCACCGAGCCCTCGCCGTCGAACGGGAGGACGTCGAAGGACAGGTTCGGGCGGTCGAAGCCGGAGCGCACGCGCTCGGGCTCCCTTAGCCCGAGCCGCGCGACGATCTCCTCGGCGACCTTCGGCGTCGCGGTCGCCGTGCACGCCATCGTCGGCGGGTGGCCGAGCTCGGCGATGATCGCGGCCAGGCGCAGGTAGTCCGGGCGGAAGTCGTGGCCCCACTCGGACACGCAGTGCGCCTCGTCGACGACGAACAGCGCGAGCCGGCGCGCGGTGAGCGCTTGGCGGAACGCCGGGCTGGCGAACCGCTCCGGCGCGGCGAAGGCGACCTGCGCGTGGCCGTCCCGGATCGCGTGCAGCGCGGCCTGGTTGTCCTCGCCGGACGCGAGCATCACGGCGGGGTGCCCGAGGTCGGTGAGCCGCGCGCACTGGTCGCGCATGAGGGCGATCAGCGGCGAGACGACGACCGTCAGGTCCGTGGTCGCGAGCGCGGGCAGCTGGTAGCAGAGGCTCTTGCCGCCACCGGTCGGCATGACCACCAGCGCATCGCGCCCGTCGAGCGCCGCCTGCACCGCCTCCCGCTGACCGGGCCGGAAGGTGGAGAGGCCGACGAGCTCGAGCAACGCCTCGGGGGACGAGTCCGAGAGGGGGCCGCGTGGCGCGCCGGGACGCGGGGACGACGTGGGGGCGGGCGGCGAGTCGCCGGGGGCGGCGTGCGGCGCGGCCTCGCCTTCGCGCGCGGCGGCCACGCGCCGGGCGGCGAGCTGCGCCAGCGGCGTCAGCGCTTCGCGTTCCTCCGGTGTGAGGTCGCGCCAACGGGCGCGCAGGTCGTCGAGCATCGCCGCGTTCGCGGCGGGAGCCTCGAAGACGTCGGCGAGCAGGCCCAGCGCCTCGTGCATGGTCAGTCCGTGGAGACCCCGAACCGCAGGGCGGCGCGCAGCGAGGCCTCGTCGGCCGGGGCGGCCAGCTCGGGCTCGGGCCCGGCCGGGGCCGCCGGCTCGGACGGCGGCGCTTCCTTGGCGGCCGCGACGCGCTGGGCGGCGAGCTTGGCCAGCGGCGTCAGCGCTTCGCGCTCCTCGGGTTCGAGGTCGCGCCACTGGCCGCGGAGCTCTTCGAGCGCCCAGGCGTTGTTGATCGGATCGTCGAAGACGTCGGCGAGGAGCGAGAGAGCTTCGTTCATGTCAGGGCGGCGAGGGCGGCTTGGAGGACGGTATCGGGCGGTTCGGAGGCATCGAGGACGACGAACCGCGCGGGGTCGGCCGCGGCCAGCTCGTCGTAGGTCTTAGCCACGCGCGCGAAGAACTCTCCCCCCGCGAGCTCGAGGCGATCCGCCTCCCGGCCGGCGATCCGCCCCAACCCGACCGCCGGATCGACGCGCAGCAGCAGCGTCCTGTCCGGCTGCAGGTCGCCCGTTCCGAACGCGTTGAGCGCGCGGATCTCGGCCACCCCGAGCTCGCGGCCACCGCCCTGGTAGGCGAGGCTGGAGTCCACGAAGCGGTCCAGGATCACGGTCGCGCCGCCCTCCAGCAACGGGCGCAGCTTCTCGGCGACCAGCTGCGCGCGCGCGGCCGCGTACAGGAGCGCCTCCGCGCGCGGATCCACGTCGAACGCCGGGTCCTTGACGAGCTCGCGGATCCGCTCGGACAGCTCGACGCCGCCCGGCTCGCGCAGCACGACGGCGTCGAGCGTCTCGGTCAGCCCCGAGATGAGCGTCGTCTTGCCCGCGCCGTCGAGGCCTTCGACCGTGATGAGCACGCGAGCCAGTGTGACGGGTGGGTCGGGCGGCACCCTTGCCTCGCACACCCCGGCGGGCGTAGTGTCGCTCAGACGAACATGCGCTGCCGGGCACGAGCGTCGGCCGCGACGGCGTCGACGGCCAGGCCGTGCTCGCCTGATCCGCAGCGTGCGGGAAGCTCGCGCCCGGCGCGAGTTTCCCGCGGAGGGCGCGGCTACGATCACCGGCGTGCTCGCGCTGGACCATCACCCCCACGCCCAGGCCGTCCTGGGCGCGGCGCTCCGCGACGCGCCCGCGCACGCGTACCTGTTCCACGGCCCAGCCGGCAGCGGCAAGCGCGAGATCGCCCGCGCGTTCGCGGGCGAGCTGCTCGCGCGCGACGCGCGTGACCCCGAGAACGTCAAGGTGCGCGCCGAGCACGGCAGCCATCCCGACCTCACGTGGGTGATCCCGAGCGGCGCGCACGAGATGCTGCGCAAGGACGTCGCGGACGCGGTCGTCGGCGCCGCGGCGCACACGCCGTTCGAGGCGCGGCACCGGATCTTCGTGCTCGAGCGCGTGGACGTGATGAACGACGAGGCCGCCAACGCGTTGCTCAAGACGCTGGAGGAGCCCCCGTCCTACGTCGTCCTGATCCTGCTCACCGACCGGCCGACGCAGGTGCTGCCGACGATCGCGTCGCGCTGCCAGACGGTGCGGTTCGACCCGCCGACGACCGCGCAGCTCGCCGAGCGGCTCGAGCACCAGGGATTCGCGCCGGACACGGCCCAGGCCGCGGCGCGGCTGAGCCTCGGGGACGGCGAGAAGGCCGTCCGGCTCGCCACCGGTGACGGCATGAAGCTGCGCGCCGCGGCCGAGAGCTTCGCCCGCGCGCCGCTCAACAACGCCGTCGCGGAGCGCCCCTGGCGCGCGCTCCTCGACCGCGCCAAGCAGGCCGGGGCGGACGCCAAGCAGCAGGTCGAGCGCCAGCTCGCCGAGGAGCTCCAGTTCCTGCCCAAGAAGGAGCACAAGCGCAAGGAGACCGAGTTCACCGAGCGCGCGCGCCGGGCGGACCGGCGGGCGGCCACGCAGGCGCTCGACCACGCGTTGCAGCTCGCCGGCCTCTGGTACCGCGACCTCGCCGTGCTGGAGGCGGGCGCGCCGGAGCTGGTGTTCCACTCCGATCGGCTCGGCACGCTGCAGCAGGACGCCGGCAAGCCGAACCTCAGGCAGGCGCAGGAGCTCGTGGAGGACACGCGCGCCCGCCTGATCCTCAACGTCTCGGAGGAGCTCGCCTGCGAGGCACTCGCCTACCGCTTGGAAGAGACGTTCTCCTCAAGCGCATCGAGCGCGTAGGCCTCCAGGTCCTCGTCGGGCTGCGGCCAGCGCGGGCCCATCGCCTCCAGCGTCGCGCATACGATCCGCGCGACCCCCAGGTTCCGGTACCACTTGTGATCCGACGGCACGATGTACCACGGTGCCCACGGCGTGGAAGTCGCGTTGACGGCGTCCTCATACGCCTGCTGGTAGGCGTCCCAGTTGCGCCGCTCGCGCACGTCGTTGGCCGAGAACTTGTAGTGCTTGTCCTCGCGCTCGAGCCGCTCGCGGAAGCGCTCGAGCTGCGCGTCCTTGGAGATGTGCAGGAAGAACTTCACGACCACGCAGCGCTCGCGCGCGAGCACCCGCTCGAAGTCGTTGATCGAGTCGTAGCGCGAGCGCCAGCGCTCCTCCTCGACGAGCTCCTTGACCCGCACGACCAGCACGTCCTCGTAGTGCGAGCGGTTGAAGACGTGGATCATGCCCAGCGCGGGCGCGTCTTGGTGGTAGCGCCACAGGAAGTCGTGCGCGGCCTCCTCGGGCGTCGGCTCCTTGAACGTGTACACGCGCACGCCCTGCGGGTTGGTGCCGCTGAACACGTGCTTGACCGTGGAGTCCTTGCCCGCCGCGTCGATGCCCTGCAGCACCACGAGCACTGCCCGCGACTCCTCCGCGTACAACCGCGCCTGCAGGTCCGCGATCCGCTCCACGAGCGATGCGAGCTCGGAGCGCGCCTCATCGCGCGTGAGGTCGTCGGTGTCCGCGGTCTCGTAGTCGGCGAGGCGGATCCGCTCGTCCGCCCGGTAGCGGGCGTAGTCCGCGACCAACGGCGCGAGCGGATCCTCCGGCATGGCTACGGGGCTACCCGCTCCCGCGCCTCGGCGCGCCCGAAACGGCCGTTGGTCGGCGTGTCGCCCGGCTTGGCCTCCCCTTCGTCGCGCCCGTAGAGGTAGTAGTAGGAGCCCGCGACGAACACCGCCGCGCCGACGAGGTTGCCGAGGAAGGCGAAGATCCAGTTGTGCATCACGTCCCACCACGTGAGGTCCGCGACGCCCGCGAACATCGCAGCCGGCAGGAAGAACATGTTCGCGATGACGTGGTCGAAGCCCATTGCCACGAAGGCCATGATCGGGAAGAAGATGGCGAGGATCTTGCCCGCGACGTCGTCGGCGGCGAGCGCCATCCACACGGCGAGGCAGACGAGCCAGTTGCAGCCCAGCGCGCGCAGGAAGATCTGCCACTCGGTTTCCTCGATGCCCTTGGCGTGGGCGATCCCGCTGAGCCTGGCGAACGGCAGCTCCGCCGTCAGCACCCCGGACTGCACGCCGAGGAAGTAGGCCACGAACAACGCGCCGATCAGGTTGCCGAGCAGCACCCAGGTGAAGTTGCCGATCAGGTCCTTGAGCTTGATCTTGCCGCGGAACAGCGCCAGCGGGACGAGCGCCATGTTGCCGGTCAGCAGCTCGGAGCCGGCGACGACGACGAGCATCAGGCCGACCGTGAAGACGGCGCCCGTGAAGAGCGTCGGCAGCGTGCCCCAGCGCTCGGGATCCAGCCCCGAGGAGACCGTGATGGCCAGTAGTCCGCCGAAGCCGATGTAGGCCCCGGCCAGGAAGCCGGCGACCAGCGCCTTGTTGGGCGCGAGCTTGGCTTTCTTGACGCCGGTGGCCGTTCCGGCCTCCGTGATCGCCTTGGGGTCCTTGATCGACACGAGCGTCCTCCTGGCTTCAAGCGGCTGCGCCGCTCGTACTACCCAGCGGCTGAAGATGTCAGCCGATCGGCCGATCTCCCGGGTCATGCGCATGCGTGAATTCAGGCGCGCGGGCCACACGCCTTCGCTGGTCGCCGCCCTCCTCCATTTCGACGTCTCGTTCATGATCTGGGTGATCCTGGGCGCGCTCGGCGCGTACATCGCCGAGGACCTCGGGCTGACCGCCGCCGAGAAGGGCGTGCTGGTCGCCACCCCGCTGCTGTCGGCGGCCGTCTGCCGCGTCACCTTCGGCGTGCTCGCCGACCGCTTCGGCCCGCGCCGGATCGGCACGCTCTCGATGTCGATCGTCGTGCTCCCGCTGCTGTGGGGCTGGCTCGGCGCGAACTCGATGAACGAGCTGCTCGGCGTCGGCGTGCTGCTGGGCGTCGCGGGCGCGTCGTTCGCGATCTCGCTGCCGCTGGCCTCGCGCTGGTACCCGCCGCAGTACCAGGGCCTCGCGATGGGCATCGCGGGCGCCGGCAACTCCGGCACGGTCGCGTGCGCGCTGCTCGCGCCGCGCCTGGCCGAGCAGGTCGGCTGGCACGGCGTGATGGGCCTCGCGCTGATCCCCGTCGGCCTCGTGCTGATCGGCTTCCGCCTGCTGGCGAAGGAACCGCCCGCGCCGGCGCGCCGCCTCACGCTCGGAGCGTTCGCGGAGATGCTGGGCGAGAGCGACACCTGGAAGCTGTGCGCGCTGTACGCCGTCACGTTCGGCGGCTTCGTCGGCCTCTCGAGCTTCCTGCCGATCTTCTTCCACGACGAGTACGGGCTGAGCAAGGTCGACGCCGCCTCGCTGGCCGCGATCGGCGGCGCCGCCGGCTCGTTCGTGCGGCCCTTCGGCGGCCACCTCGCCGACCGCCTGGGCGGCACGCGCGTGCTCACCGTCGTCTACGGCGTCGCCGCGCCGCTGCTGCTCGCGCTCTCGACGATGCCGTCGCTGCTGTGGGCGGGCATCGGCTTCCCGATCGTCATGGCCTTCCTCGGCCTCGGCAACGGCGCGACGTTCCAGCTCGTCGGCCTGCGCTTCCACGCGCGCATCGGCGTCGTCACGGGCCTGGTCGGCGCGGCCGGCGGCCTGGGCGGCTTCATGCTCCCGATCGCGCTCGGTTCGCTGCACGACTCGTTCGGCGGCTACGGCGCGGGCCTCTCGCTCGCGGCCGCCGTCGTCTTCGTCGCCTTCATCGGCGTCAACGTCGTGCGCGTCGCCTGGCGCCGCGGCTGGGGCGCGACCGCCGAGGCGCCGGTGTGATCAAGACCGGGTGCCCATACTGCGGCGTCGGCTGCGGGCTCGTCGCGGAGGTTCGCGACGGCCGGCTGACCGCTGTCCGCGGCGATGAGGAGCACCCGGTCAACCGCGGCCGTACCTGCCGCAAGCCGCTCGCGCTGCCGGAGGCCTCCCGCTCCGGCGACCGGGCGCTGACGCCGCTGCTGCGCGCGTCGCAGGACGAGCGCTTCCGCGACGCGTCGTGGGACGAGGCGCTCGGGCACGTCGCCGTGCGCCTGCAGCGGTACCGGCCGGAGGAGATCGCGTTCTACATCTCCGGCCAGCTGCTGACCGAGGACTACTACGCGGTCAGCAAGCTCGCCAAGGGCCACCTGGGGACCAACAACGTCGATTCCAACTCGCGCCTGTGCATGTCGAGCGCCGTCGCCGCCTACGACGCGACGTTCGGCGCCGACGGTCCACCGCCGGCCTACGACGACATCGAGCTGGCGAGCACGATCCTCCTGCTGGGGTCCAACACGAGCGCCTGCCACCCGATCCTGTGGGGCCGCATCCGCGCCGCGCAGGAGGCCGGGGCGACGCTGATCGTCGTCGACCCGCGCCGCACCGACAGCGCCGCCGTCGCCGACCTGCACCTGCAGATCCGGCCGGGCACCGACCTCGCGCTGCTGAACGCCATGGTCGCTCCCCACGAGCTCGCGGGTGAGTGGGACGCGGCGCGCGCCGCCGACGTGTGCGGCGTTCCGGCGGTCGCGATCGAGCGCGCCGCCCGCGCGTTCGCCGACTCGGAGGCCTCGTTGGCGATGTGGTCGATGGGCGCCAACCAGTCCGTCGAGGGCGTCGCGATCAACCGCGCGCTGCTGAACCTGTGCGTCGTGACGGGCCAGATCGGCCGCCCGGGCGCGGGCCCGTTCTCGCTCACGGGCCAGCCGAACGCGATGGGCGGGCGCGAGACGGGCGGGCTCGCGCACCTGCTGCCGGGCTACCGCAAGGTCGTGCGGGAGGACCACCGCGCGGAGGTCGAGGCGCACTGGGGGCTGCCCACCGGCTCCATCGATCCCAAGCCGGGGCTGCCCGCGACCGACCTGTTCGAGGCGCTGGAGGACGGGCGCGTGAAGGTCGTCTGGGTCGTCGCGACCAACCCGGCGGTCTCCATGCCGGACGCCGAGCGCGTACGCAACGCGCTGCGGAACGCCGAGCTCGTGATCGTCCAGGACGCCTACCACCCGACCGAGACGGGAGCACTCGCGCACGTGCTGCTGCCGTCCGCGCAATGGCCGGAGAAGGCGGGCACGAGCGTGAACTCCGAGCGTCGCATCCAGCTCATGCGCGCCGCGATCGACCCGCCGGGCCAGGCGCGCGCCGACTGGCGGATCTTCGCGGCGCTCGCGCAGCGGATGGGCTTCGACGGCTTCGGGTGGAACGACGCGGCCGAGGTCTACGACGAGTTCGCGGCGCTGACCAAGGGCCGCCCGTGCGACCAGTCGGGCGTCTCGCACGCCCGCCTCCAGTCCGGCTCCATCCAGTGGCCCTGTCGGAGCGCGCAGGACCCGGGCACCGCGCGCCTGTACACCGACGGTCGCTTCCCGAGCGACACCGGCAAGCCGAAGCTCGCCGCCGCGCAGCCCGGCCATCCCGCCGACCCGCCGGACGCCGACTTCCCGCTCGTGCTCACCACGGGCCGGATCGCGAGCCAGTGGCACACGATGACCCGCACGGCGAAGGCGCCCGACCTGGTCGCCGCCGAGCCGGAGCCGTTCCTCGAGCTGCACCCGGAGGACGCCAAGCGCGCGTGGCTCAAGGACGGCCAGCTCGCGCGCGTGACCTCGCGCCGCGGCGCCGTGACGCTGAAGGTCCGCCTCGACGAGACCCTGCGTCCCGGCACGGCGTTCGCGCCCTTCCACTGGGGCGCGCTGCACGCGCCCGCGGGCCACGGCGGCGTCAACGACCTCACGCACTCGAGCACCGACCCCGTGTCCCGCCAGCCCGGCCTGAAGGCGACCGCGATCCGCGTCGAGCCCGTCACCGCCCGCAAGCGCAAGCGCGCGCAGCACGTGCTGATCGTCGGCGCCGGCCACTCGGGCGTCGCGACCGCCGAGGCGATCCTCGAGCACGGCGACGCGCGCATCACGCTCGCGTCCGACGAGCGCGGCGAGCCCTACGACCGCGTCGCGCTCAGCGACCACCTCGCCGGCCTCAAGCCCGCCACCGACCTCCCGCTGCATCCCAAGCGCTGGTACCTGGACCGCGAGGTCGCGTTCTGCGCCGCGGTCCTCGACGTCGACACGTCGCTGAAGGTCGCCACGCTCGCCGACGGCTCGCAGCTCGCCTACGACTCGCTCGTGCTCGCGACGGGCTCGCGCGCCTTCCTGCCGCCGATCGACGGCATCGAGCGGGCGACGCCGTTCCGCACGCGCTACGACGTCCGCACCATCCGCGGCCGCGCGAACGGCGCCCGCCGCGCCGTGGTGATCGGCGGCGGCCTGCTCGGGCTCGAGGCCGCGCGCGCGGTCGCCAACCGCGGAATCGCCGTGGCCGTCGTGCACCTCGCGGACCGCCTGATGGAACGCCAGCTCGACCGCACCGCGGGCCGCATGCTCGAGCGCGCGCTGCGCGGGCAGGGCATCGACGTCCTCTGCGACCGCACCACGACCGCGATCCATGCCGATCGGGTCGAGCTCTCGACCGGTGAGATCATCGACGCCGACTTCGTGATCGTCGCCGCGGGCGTCACGCCCGAGGTCGACCTGGCGAAGCGCATCGGGCTCCAGGTCGGCCGCGGCGTGCTCGTCGACGACTCGCTGCGCACCAGCGTCCCGGGCGTCTGGGCCGTCGGCGAGTGCGCCGAGCACCGCGGCGTGACCGTCGGCCTGGTCGCGCCCGCGCTCGCGATGGCGCGGGCCGCCGGCGCCGACATCGCCGGCAAACCGGCGGCCTACGTGCCCGGGCCGGTGTCCACCAAGCTCAAGGTGGCCGGCATCGACCTCTTCTGCAGCGGCGACCTCGACGCCGACGACGAGGTGATCGCGCTCGACACCCGCGCGGGCTACTACCGGCGCGAGGTCTTCCGCGGCGCCGAGCGCGTCGGCCAGATCGTGCTCGGCGACCCGCCCGCGCTCGCCGGCGAGGTGGTCGACCCGATCGTGTGCGCCTGCCACAACGTCACCCGGTCCGAGATCCAGGCCGGGCGCGCCCGGAAGGCCGGCACGGGCTGCGGCTCGTGCGCGTCGATGGTGGCGTCAATCCAGGCCGAGGCGGCCGAGGTCGGGTTCCAGGCCGTGCAGGCTGAAGGCGCGAAAGCGATTGAAGTGCTCGTGCGCCGGCCCGTGAAAGTCAGCTGACCCGGTCGTGATCAGGCCCAGCTCGCGCGCGAGCACGTGCAGCCGGCGGGTCTGCTCCTCGGTGTGGGTGGCGTAGAAGGCCTCGACGCCGTCCATCCCGGCCGCGGCGAACGCACGCAGCGTGGCTTCCGCGTGCTCCACGTCCCAGTACGGGTGCGCCCACACGGCGAGCCCGCCGGCGGCGTGGATGACCTCGATCGCCTGCTCGACCGTCGGCCGCGAGCGGCCGACGTAGGTCGGCGTGCCCGGCACGAGGTACTGCGCGAACACCTCGTCCTTGGTGAGGTTCAGGTCGTTGTCCTCCAGCAGCGCCTTGGCCAGGTGCGGACGGCCGGGGGAGTCGTGCTCGAGCCGCTTGGGATCGATGGTGAAGCCGAGCGCGCGCAGCTTCTCGGCCATCGCGTGGATGCGGCGGATGCGGTCCTGCCGGAAGTCCGCGAGCGTCGCGAGCAGGGTCGCGTCGGTGTGGTCGAGGCCGTAGCCGAGGATGTGCAGGTCCTCGTGCTCGCCGTGCACGGAGGACAGCTCGACCGCCGGGATGACGCGAACGTCAGCTGCCGCTGACAGGGCCTCCTCGACGCCGTCGACCGTGTCGTGATCGGTGAGCGCGAGCACGCGCACGCCCGCGTCCCGCGCGGCGTCGACGACCTCCGCAGGCGGGAGCGCACCGTCCGAATACGTCGAATGCGACTGGAGATCGAACGTGGGCGCGGTTTCGTGGTCGGGCATGGACGGGAACCCTGACATCAACCCCGTTCAAGAGATGGAAGGAGGTCCCCGATGACCACCGGTGCCATTATCGCGATCGTCGTCGCGGCACTAATCGTCATCGCCATCGTGGCGTTCCTGCTCCCCCGCATGCGGCGCAAGGCGCAGATCCAGAAGCGCGAGCGCGAGCTCCAGCAGCGGCGTGAGCGCGTGGCGAACGAGCATCGTTCTGAGGCCGATCAGCGCGAACGAGAGGCCAGTCAGGCCGAGCAGCGCGCGCGCATCGCCCAGAAGGAAGCCGAAGCCCAGCGCGCCCAGGCCGAGCTCCACCAGGAGCGCGCCGGCCTGCACGAGAAGGGCATGGCCGACGACGAGCTGATCGACGACCACGAGCGCGACAAGTTCGCGGGCACGTCCGCGATGTCGGGGTCGCACGACCGCGACGGCAACGGCGTCGACGACCGCCGCGAGGCCATCACCGGCCGTGACGGCAACCGCGACGACTACGACCAGGGTCGCCGGGACCAGGCGATCGAGGACCAGAACAACCGCCCCGCGCGCTTCGACCGCGACAACGTCGCCGCGGAGAGCCCCCGCGAGGAGCAGCGCCGGTAGCAAGCGTCGCTAGGCGAGCACACCACTCTCCAGCATCGCTCGCGCCTCGCCGGCGCTGAGCGGTGCGGAGATGTGGAAGCCCTGGGCGAACTCGCAGCCCAGCACCTTCAGGTAGTCGAGCTGCTCGCGCTTCTCGACGCCGTCCGCGATCACCTCGAGCCCGAGGTTGTGCGCGAGGCCCACGACGGCCCGCACGATCTCGAACGCGCCGGCGTCCATCCCGATGCCGGCCACGAGGGCGCGCGAGACCTTGATCGCGTCGCCCGGGAAGCGGTGCAGGAGCCGCAGCGGCGACGCGCCGGTGCCGAAGTCGTCGATGTGCGTGCGCACTGAGAGCTGCTCCAGCGCCTGGTCGAGCACGCGGCGAGTGGCGTCGTCGGCGCGGCCGCGGGAGAGGTCGTGCTCGCTCACCTCGAGCCTGAGCGCGCGCGGGTCCAGGTGCGTGGTGCGCAGGATCTCGTCGAGCATGGCGATGAAGCCGGGCTCGGACAGCTGGCGGGCGGAGACGTTGACGCCGATCGTCAGGCCCGCGCCGCGCGGCAGCAGCCGCCACTGCGCGAGCTGGGCGCACGCGGTCTCGAGCACCTGGCGGCCGAGCGGGATCGAGAGCCCGGTCTCGTCCGCCATCGCCAGCACCTCCGCGGGCTCGCCGGTCGGCCAGCGGCAGGAGGCCTCGAAGCCGACGACGCGGCCGGTCGCGGCCTGGGTGATCGGCTGGTAGACGACCTCCAGCGCGTTGGTCTCGACCGCCCGCCGCAGATCGCCCTCCAGATCGAGGCGGCGCATCACCTGCTGGTGCATGGCCGCGTCGAACACGGCGTGGCGGCCCTTGCCGTCGGCCTTGGCGCGGTACATGGCGACGTCGGCGTCACGCATCACCTGCTCGGGCGAGGACTTCGCGGTGGCGAGCGCGATCCCGATCGAGGAGTCGATGAACAGCTCCCGGTTGTCGATCACGAACGGCGCCTTCAGGCTCTGCAGCACCCGTTCCGCGATCACGGTGGCCTCGCGCGGGTCCGAGACGTCGTCGAGCAGGAGCGTGAACTCGTCGCCCGACAGGCGGGCGACGGTGTCGTTGGGCCGCAGCGCCGCCTCCAGCCGGCGTGCGACCTTCTGCAGCAGCTGGTCGCCGGAGGCGTGGCCGAGGCTGTCGTTGATGACCTTGAAGCGGTCCAGGTCCAGGAAGAGGACGGCGGCGCAGGTCGCGGGGTGACGGCGCTGCGCGCGGCGGATCGACTGGTCCAGGCGGTCCAGGAACAGCACGCGGTTGGGCAGGCCGGTGAGCGCGTCGTGGAGCGCGTCGTGCTGGAGGCGACGCTCGGACTCGCGCCGGTCGGTCGTGTCCGTGATCGTGCCGACGACCCGCGTGGCCTTGCGGGCGCTGTCGCGGACGGCGGTCGCGCGCGAGAGCATCCAGCGGTAGGTGGAGTCGCGGTGCTGGACGCGGTGCTCGAACTCGAACCGCTCGGCGGCGCCGCTGACGAACGCGTCTAGCGCCTGCGTGAGCGGCGCGCGGTCGTCGGGATGCACGCGGCCGAGCCACTCGCCCCGCTGCTCGCCGATCTCGCAGTCGCGGTAGCCGAGCAGCGCCTTCCAGCGCGGGGAGTAGTGGACGCGGTCGGCCGTCACGTCCCAGTCCCAGAGACCGTCGCCGGAGCCCTCGTGCGCGAGCGCGCTGCGCTCCTCGGACGCCTTCAGCCTGTCCAGCGCGCGCTGGTGGGTGAGCGCGTAGCGGACCGAGTGCTCGAGCCGGTCCGTGCTCAGGCCCGCGATGTGCAGGAAATCCGCGATCCCGGCTTCGGCGGCGCGCGCGTCGGCCGGCTTGTCGATGTGGTGGCTGAGGACGATGACTGGCGCCGGCGTGCCGACCAGCTCGGTCGCGAGCGTGAGCCCGTCCGCTCCCGGCGGCGCGATCTCGCGGTCGACGAGGATCACGTCGTAGGCGTTCGCGGCGACGGCGGTGTGCGCCTCGTCGGCGGTGTGGACGTGGTCGATCTGCGCGTGCTTGAGCAGGGCGCAGATCGGGGCGTGGTGCGCGTCGTCGGCCGCGACGGCCAGGACGCGCATCTACTCGCCGCCCGGCGGCAGCTCCGCCGTGTCCAACCAGTACGCGGTGAACACCTTCATCAGACGCACGAGCGCGAGGAATGTGACGGGCTTGACGATGTAGGTGTTGGCGCCCGCGTCGTACCAGGCGCCGACGATCTCCGGGTCGTCGGTGTCGCCGAGCACGACCAGCGGGATGCGCTTGGTGCGCGGGTCCGCCTTGATCGCCGCGACCGCCTCCTTGCCGGGCGGCGTGCCCGGCAGCGCGGCGTCGATCACGATCAGGCTCGGGACCGGGGTCACCGCCCCTTCGGTGGCTCCTGCGCGCTGGAGGTAGGCGAGCAGCGCATTGCCGTCGCCGACCGTGCGCATGTCCGTGACGCTGCGGCCCTCGAGCAGCGCGTCCCGCGCCATCGAGCGGTAGTCCTCGGACGCGTCCGCGAACAGCACCGTCGGCAGCGCCGGAATGCGGAAACGCTGAAAGCGATCGCTCACGCCCGCCCCCCGCTCATCGTGGGGCGGAGGACCATCCGTGGCCACCGCATACGTCAAGTTGCTCCTTCGATCCATCGACTGCGGGCGCATCCGATCGCCCGACAAAACGGTTGTCGTGACCGACCTTAGGCCGCGCCGAATTGTTCAGCAACGGGCACCGGGGAAGTTCGGCGTATGTATGAGTTTGCCGCCCTGTACTTGGGTTCAGGGCGCTCCCTGGCCACTCGGCGGTGTGCCGCAATGCTCAACGGAGACGTAGCCGGGCGCGCACGTCGTCCTTTCGCGCCACTTTGCGGTAAATTGGACGCGGAAGTCCGCCAGCGCACGCTCCTGCGCCTCGGTCGCCAGCCGCTCCCAGGCGGTCGCCTCCTGCTGCGCGCGCGGCAGCGGCCGGGCCGGCGCGTGCCGGATGACCTTGAACACGGCCCGCCCGTAGCGCGTGAGCCGGTTGGGGCGCGCGCGGAAGATCGCCCGGCCCACGGCGTGCGTGTCGGTGCGGTCGAACTCGCGGACCTCCCCGCCGAGCGAGGAGAAGCTCGCACCGCGCCGGAGCTTGGTCAGCGCCGCTCGCGCCGCGCGGCGGTTGTTCGTCGCGAGGTACCGCACCGTGCGCCGCTCGGGGCTGGACTGGGGGTTCGCGTCCACGTACGCCTTCACCTGCTCGGGCGTGACGGACTTCGCGGCCGGCTCGGCGATCTGCGCGTTGATCGCGGCCTGCAGCAGCTCGTGCCGCAGATCGGGGTCGGTCTCGGTCTCGACGATCCCACGCTCGCGGGCCTCGCCCTCGACCCAGTGGCGCTCGATCAGCGTCGCGAGCCGGTTCCCCGCGATCTCCCGCTCCTCGATGGTCTCGCTGTAGCCCGGCCCGGCGACCGTCACAGCCACCGCAAGCGCGACGAACTTCAACACGGGCCCAAATGTAGTTGCGCCTTCGCTACCCTGCGTTCCCGCGTGCCGTCATAGCTCAGCTGGTAGAGCACTTCACTCGTAATGAAGGGGTCCCCGGTTCGAGTCCGGGTGACGGCTCCTCTCGAAAGCCCCGGTCGCCGGGGCTTTCGTCGTCTTGGGGCGCGCTGCCGTCGCGGCGTTGCGGGCCGCCAGCTGAGCGAAGGCGTGCGTGAGCTCGGACGGGCCGATGACCTCGATGTCGGTGTCGAAGCGGTTGAGCGAGGCAGCCAGCCCGATCCAGGACCACGAGCCGGCTTCCAGGACGCAGCGGTCGGGGCCGAGCGGCTCGACCGTGCCGTCGGCGGCGAACGGCCGCACCTCGGTGGCCGGGCGGTGGAGGATGGCCCTGCCGGTGCAGGGCCAGCGGTCGGCCTGATCGGCGCCCTTGAACCGCGCGGCCACGAACTCGGCGACGTCGCCGGCGGGGAGCTCGCGCGCCGCGAAGCGCGGGCCGGTGTGGGCCCGCGGGGTCATGCGGTCGGCGCGGAAGATCCGCCAGTCGTCGCGGTCGAGGTCCCACGCGACCAGGTACCAGCGGCCCTGGGCGGTGACGAGGTGGTGCGGCTGCACCGTGCGCAGCGCCGTGTCCTCGCCGGAGTGGCTCGCGTAGTCGAAGCGCAGCACCTCGCGGGCGCGGGTCGCGGCCGACACCGCGATCAGCACGTCGGGCGCCACCGCCGCCGGGTTGGCAAGGGTGGTGAACGACAACGCGTCGAGCCGGTGCCGCAGGCGCGACGGCATGATCTGCCGGACGGTGGTGAGCGCCCGGAGGGCCGCTTCCGCGATGCCCGCCCCCGTGGCGGTGGCGGCCTGGAGTGCGACCGCCAGTGCGACGACCTGCTCGTCGTCGAACAGCAGCGGCGGGAGCTCGCTGCCCGCCTGCAGCCGGTAGCCGCCGTCCGGCCCCAACGTGGCGCCGATGCTGTAGCCCATCGCGCGCAACCGGTCGATGTCGCGACGGACGGTGCGGTGGGTGATCTCCAGCCGCTCGGCGAGCACGGCGCCCGGCCACTCGCGCCCGGTCTGCAGCAGGGACAGCAACGTGAGGAGACGTGAGGTGGTCGTCGACACCGCCACGAAACTATTCCACGTATAGGACCGGAACGGTCCTATACGGGTGCGAGAGTCGAACCATGAGCATCAAGACGACGACGCACCTCAACTTCACCGGCGACGCCCGCGCGGCGCTGGAGTTCTACGCGTCCGTGTTCGGCGGTCAGCCCGTCATCCGGACCTACGGCGACTTCGGCATGCCCGAGGACGCGCCCGGCGCCGGCAACGTCGTGTTCGGCGAGGTCGCGAGCGACAGCGGGTTCCGGGTGATGGCCTACGACATCCCGGGCCGCGGCGGCGGCGCGCGGGACAACGCGACCCGGCGTGAGAACGGCGTCACGCTCACCGACCAGCCGTTCTTCGTCTCCGTCAGCGGCGAGACCCTCGACGAGGTGCAGGGCCACTGGGACGCGCTCTCCGCCGGGGCGACGATCGTCGAGCCGCTCGCGGCCTCGGCCTGGAGCGCCGGCTTCGGGATGCTCACCGATCGCTTCGGCGTGACGTGGATCCTGGGCGTCGACGGATAGTCGCTCGCCGTCGGAGGCCGCCTACGCTCAGGCGTCGTGTCCGGCGAGCGTCCGCCACGGTTCGACTACGAGGAGCGCGTGCGGCTGGTGCGCGTGACGGGCGACGCTCGAGAGCGTCGACCCGCGGCCCGGCGGCGAGTGGCGCGACGACGTGCTGCTGTGGCTCGTCACCGACGCCTCGGAGCCGGAGGCGCTCGCCGCGCTCGCCGGCTCGGTGACGCAGCGCTTGTCGGCGCTGCCCGAGGTCGACGACGTCGCGTACCGCATCGACCCGCCCGACGCCCTCACCGTGTGGGTGTGGAGCACCGGCGACGCGCTCGAGCTGTTCGGGCGCATCGTCGGGCTCGCGGCCTCCGGGTGGGAGCACCGCGACTCGGTGTTCATCGGCTCGCGCTGGACGCGATCGCGCGCCGCGCCGGAGTTCTTGGTCCCGGGCATCCACGAGGCGGATGTCGCCTACCGGCGCTGGACCGGGCCCGCCCGCCGATCGCGCGCTGAGCTGACCGGCTGAGGGGCGAAACCCCCACGCGGGGTCCGGAGCGCGGCCGTCGAGCCACGTGGGTGAGCCAGGCGCGGCGCTCGAAGTCGAGCGATCGATGAGTTGGCCGAAAATCGACGCACCGTGTCTCGAATGCCACCCTGCCGCGGGTCGATACTGCCGGCGTGAGCTTTCGACGACAGGCGCTGCACCCTGTGTCCGACCCACCGGCCGCGCATCGCGTGAGCGTGCTCGTGCACGACGGCATGGCGCCGTTCGAGCTCGGGATCGTGACCGAGGTCTTCGGCCTCGCGCGGCCCGAGCTGGACGTCGCGTGGTGGTACGAGCTGTCGGTCGTGGCCGAGCGCGCCGGCACGCCGCTCGGCAGCATCGGCGGTCTGCGCCTGTCCGCCGAGCACGGCCTTGAACGTCTCGCGAGCAGCGACACCGTGATCGTGCCGGCCTGGCCGCCCGATCGCGAGGCGTCGCCGGCCGTGCTGGCGGCGGTGCGGGCGGCGCACGCGGGCGGCGCACGGCTGGTCTCGATCTGCTCGGGCGCGTTCCTGCTCGCTCAGGCCGGTGTGTTGGACGGCCGCACGGTCGCGACGCACTGGCGGTACGCCGACGCGCTGGCGCAGCGGTTCCGGCGCCTGCGCGTGAACTCCGACGTCCTGTACGTGGACTGCGGGGACGTCGTCACCTCGGCCGGCAGCGCGGCGGGGATCGACGCCTGCCTGCACGTGGTGCGCAACGACCACGGCAGCGCGGTGGCCAACGTCGTCGCCCGCCGGCTCGTGATCGCGCCGCACCGCGACGGCGGACAGGCGCAGTTCATCGAACGGCCGGTGGGTGCGGCGGACGCCGACGACCTGCTGCGCGAGGCGATGGAGTGGGCGCTCGCCCATCTCGGCGAGCCGATCCGCGTCGAGGACCTCGCCCGGCGCGCGTTCATGTCGCCGAGGACCTTCACGCGTCGCTTCGCCCAGGCGACCGGCACGAGCCCGCTGCGATGGCTGATCGAGCAGCGGGTGGCGGCCAGCCTGGCGCTACTGGAGTCCACGACGCACCCCGTGGATCACGTCGGCACGTTGGTCGGCTTCACGCACACGGCCACGTACCGCCACCACTTCGCGCGGATCATGCGGACCTCGCCGTCGGCGTACCGGCGGGCGTTCCGCGAGCGCCGGCGTTCCGCGTAGGCGCGAACCACGCGGGATCCGGCCGGTTTCGCTCTGGCGCAGGACCCCCCGCCGCCAGAGAATCCACGTATGTCGACCATCGCCCAGCGCGCCTCGCGCGTCTCCCAGATCGCTCCCGCGCCGCCCGAGATCGCCCACCGCCACTTCGTCGACCGCCTGAGCGTGGAGACGGACTGCGCGGACGTCGCCGCCGACCTCGCCGAAGAGATCGCCGACTACACGGTCGTCGACGTGCGCGGGCGCGCCAGCTACGAGCGCGCGCACGTCCCGGGCGCCCTCAACGCTCCCTCGGGCGAGATCGACGCGACGGTCGCCGCCGCGTTGCCGGAAGGCCTGCTCGTCGTCTACTGCTGGGGGCCGGGCTGCAACGGCGCGCACAAGGCTGCGCGCGCTCTGACGGCTGAGGGGCGGCAGGTCAAGGAGATGATCGGCGGGATGGAGTACTGGATCCGCGAGGGTCAGCCCATCGCGGGGACGCAGGCCGAGGCGCTGATCGACCGGGCGGACCATGCGCTCGTCGGGTGAGCGGCCGTGCCGCGCGTGTGGTTCGACTACGCCCCGAGCCCGGTCGGTCCGTTGCTGCTGACGACGGACCGCAGCTGGCGCTTGACCGGGCTGTACTTCCACGAGCATCGCGGCGGGCCTCGGCCTGACGGCTTCTGGACCCGTGCCGGCGCGCCGTTCCAGACGGTGCGCGCGCAGCTGGCCGAGTACTTCGCCGGCGAGCGGACCACGTTCGACGTGCCGCTCGCGGCGGTCGGCACACCGTTCCAGCGCACGGTGTGGGACGAGTTGCGCGCCATTCCGTACGGTCACACGCGCACCTACGGCGAGCTGGCCGAGCGGTTGGGCCGGCCGTACGGTGCCCGCGCGGTCGGCAGCGCCAACGCCCGCAATCCGATCTCGATCATCGTCCCGTGCCACCGGGTGGTCGCGGCCGACGGCGGCCTCACCGGCTTCGGCGGCGGCATGGAGCGCAAACGCCGCCTGCTCGAGCTCGAACGGCGGGCGGCGTGAGCAACGCCGAACTGCTCGCGCGGTTCTCGGCGGCGTGGCTGGCCAAGGACGTCGACGCGCTGATGGCGCTCGTCACCGACGATTGCGTGTACGCCGCGTCCGTCGGTCCCGAACCGGGCACGACGTTCCGCGGGCGCGCGGCGGTCCGCGCGGGCTTCGAGCAGCTGCTGGCCTACGACGCCGAGGCCGAGAACCGCGCCGGCGAGAGCTTCGTCGTCGGCGACCGCGGCTTCGCCGCCTGGGAGTACGTGTACACCGACGCGACCGGGGCGACGCAGACCGTCCGCGGTTGCGACCGCTTCGTGTTCCGCGACGGCCGTGTGGCCGTCAAGGACGCCTTCCGCAAGACCTTCGACAGCAAGGATCACGCATGACCACCGCCACGCCACCGTCCCGCGTCAGCGCCGTGCCCGTCGGCGACCTCGACGCCGCCAGGGCGTTCTTCGACCAGCGCCTCGCCTACGAGACCGACCCGGCGGACATCGCGGCCGACCTGGCGGAGGGGCGGGTGGACTACACGCTGATCGACTGCCGCGCCCGCAACGCGTACGCCAAGGCGCACCTGCCCGGGGCGATCAACCTGCCGCACGCCGAGATGACCGACGCCACGATCGCCGAGCTGCCCGACGGGCTGCTGGTCACCTACTGCTGGGGTCCGGCATGCAACGCCGCCACCAAGGGCGCTCAGAAGCTGCTCGCCGCCGGGCGCGAGGTCAAGGAGATGATCGGTGGCTTCGAGTACTGGGTGCGGGAGGGCAGCCCGGTCGAAGGGCGCGGTCGCGGCAAGCTCGCCTACGAGAAGGACACCACGGGGCTGGTCCTGCTGCAGGAGGACTAGCGCCGGTGTAACGGTCGTGGCGGCCTGAGGCATGAGTAGCCATGGACGCCAGCGATGCACAGCTGTTGCGGGCCGCCGCGCGGGATCCAGAGGCGTTCGGCGTGTTCTACGACCGCTACGCCGCAGCGCTGCTGGCGTGGTTCATGCGCCGGACCGGAGACCCGGTGCTGGCGGCGGACCTGACGTCCGAGACCTTCGCGAAGGCCTTCGCCTCCCGGCGCAGCTACCGCGATACCGGCGCACCCGCCGTCGCGTGGCTGTTCGGCATCGCCCGCCACGAGCTGGGGCGGTTCGCGCGCCGGCGACGCGTCGACGACCGGGCGCGCCGTCGCCTCGGGATCGCCAAGAGCGAGTACGACGACGCGTCGCTGGAGCGGATCGAAGAGCTCGCCGATCTCGACGTCGCACGGGCCGCGATCAGCGCCGCCATGGCCGCCCTGCCGCCCGAGACGGCGCAGGCGCTGACGTTGCGCATCGTCGAGGAGTTGTCCTACGACGAGGTCGCCGAGCAGCTCGGGTGCAGCACGGGAGCGGCGCGCGTCCGCGTCACGCGTGGCTTGAGACGACTGGCCAGGAGCCTGGAGGAGCAATGATCGAGCGTCCGCTCATCGACGTCATGCGCCACGAGCTGGTGGCGGGAATCGCCCACCGCCGCCGCCGCCGGCGCCGCCGCCGCGTCGCGGCCTCGGGCGGCGTCGCTCTGACCCTCGCGGCGGCGCTCGTGCTGGCCCCGGGCGCGCGCCAGCCGACCGCGTCCGCACTCGCGATCGAGCGCGCCGGGGCATGGGTCGAGCTCCGGATCGTGGACGCCGCCGCCGGCTCGGACAAGATGACCCGCGAGCTGCAAGCGGCCGGAATCGCCGCCGAGGTCCGGGTGGTGCCGGTGCCGGCCGAGATCGCCGGCACCTGGGTCTGCGTCGCCGAGCTCCCGGTCACGCTGCCGGAGCCGCGCGACACGGTGCGGCTCGACGAGGTCGAGTACACGGCCACGACCATCCGCGTCGCGTCGGACTTCGCCGACGAGCCGCATACGGGTCGCTTCGTCTTCTTCGCCGGCCGGCCCGCGAACCCGGGTGAGGCCGAGCAGTCCGAGCCGTGCAGGACGATGACGCGGTGACCGTTCCGCCGCGCTCTAGGGCCTGAGCCCGCGGAGGAACGCGGCGAACGTGTCCTCGATGTGCAGCGGCTGCTCGTCGAGGTGCTGCTGCATCTGCAGGCCGTCCATGACGGCGACGAGCACCGCGGCGAGTTGCTCGGGCGCGATCGTGTCGACCATTGCGCCCTCGGCCTGGGCTTGAGCGATCCACTCCGCGAAGCCCTCGCGGGCAGCGCGGTAGCGCCTGCGGAAGTGCTCGTGCGCCGGGTGGTCAGCGTCGATGCTCTCCGCCGAGAGGATCGTGAAGAGCCGGCCGAGGTGCTCGCGCTCGGGCTTGGCCGTGTGGCGCATGACCGCGTCGAGGACGGCGGCGAAGCCCGCGTCGGTCTCAGCGACGGTCTCCGCGAGCGCCTTGTCCTCCTCGTCGCGCTGCTCGAGGACGGCGACGAGCAGCTGGACCTTGGAGGGGAAGTGGTGCAGCAGGCCCTGACGGGTCACGCCGGCCTCCGCGGCCACGGCGTCGATCGCGGTGCCGCGGAAGCCGCGCGCCGCGAACGCGTGCATCGCGGCCTCGATGATGCGGTCGCGGGTGGCGCGGCCTTCGGGGGTGGTGTAGCTCGGCGTGCGGGCCATGGCGGCCCTTCACCGTAGCCATAGAACCGCTTCGGGCGGGGACTGTAAGAACCTGCGTGCGTCAGTTGACGGAACGACCTACAGGTAAGTAGGCTGCGCCGCCTCGACGCGGATCGGTCGCCACCGGCCCGTGGATGTCCACTGGGAGAGGAGATGTGGGTCGTGCGACTCACGAAGTCATTCGCGTGCCTGTTGGCATGCGCCGCCGCGGCCGGGGTCAGCGCGCAGGGCGCACAGGCGGCCGCGACCACCGCGAAGCTGCGCTCGGTCAGCTCGCCGCCGCCGACCGCGCTCGCGCCGGGCGAGGAGCTCACGCTGAGCGGCCAGATCACCAACCGCACGCGCAAGAGCGCGAAGGCGCGCGTCACCGTGACGCTGCAGACGGCCAAGTCGGCCACGGCGATCAGGCTCTCGTCGAAGTCGACGGGCACCATCAAGGCGGGTCGGACCGCCGGCTATCGCCTCAAGCTCACGCTGCCCGCGGTGCTCAAGGACGGCACGTACCTCGTGCGCACGTGCGCGAAGATCGGCACCGGCGCTGATTCTTGCCGCTACGCGAGCCGCAAGCTCAGGCTCGCGGTGGGCGGGCCGCAGACGAACCCGGTGCCCGCGCCGACGCCGACGGCGACCCCGGGCACGCCGGCCGCCACCGCGACGCCGGTCGCGACCGCCACGGCGACGGCGACGGCGACCGGGGAAGTCACCGCCACCCCGACCGCCACCGCCACGGCGACGGCGACCCCCACCGCAACGGCCACGGCCACGGCGACCCCGCTCCCGCAGCCGGGCACCTCCGACGGCCCAGTCTTCGACGTCCTCGTCTTCACCGGCACCGCGGCCGCGGCCGCCTACCAGAGCGGCCTCGACGCCCTCAACGCCGTCGCGGGTGACGGCGGCTTCCGCGTCCACCACACCGCCGACGCCACCGTCTTCACCGAGGACAAGCTCAAGCAGTACCGCGCCGTCGTCTTCCTCGGCGACATCGGCGCGCCGCTCAACGCCGCGCAGGAAGCTGCGTTCGGCGCCTACTACAAGGCCGGCGGCGGCTTCTTCGCGGTCGGCTCCGCGATCGAGTCCGAACCGGAGTGGGACTACCTGACCGAGCTGCTCGGCACGCGCGCCGACGGCGCGCCCGTCGCCGCGGCCAGCGCGACGGTCAAGGTCGCCGACCGCGTCCACCTCGCGAGCCGCTCGCTGCCCGAGTACTGGACCCGCAGCGATCGCTTCTACAACTTCACCGAGAACGTCCGCGGCGTCGCGCACGTGCTCGCCACCGTCGACGAGACCACCTACAGCGGCGGCACGATGACCGAGCTCGCCGACCACCCGGTCGCGTGGTGCAAGGACTACGAGGGCGGCCGGTCCTTCTACACGAACATCGGCGCCGACGGCGACCTGACCGACGCCCGCGCGCGCAAGCACCTCGCGGGCGCGATCCAGTGGACCGCCGGCGAGGCCGACCCGGTCTACAGCGACTGCGGCGCGACCGTGCTCGCGAACTACCAGCAGACCAAGATCTCGGCCAACCCGAACCTCAACGAGCCGATCGGCATGGAGACGCTGCCCGACGGCCGCGTCCTGCAGACCGCGCGCGGCGGTCAGCTGCGCCTGCACGACCCGAAGGACGGCACGTCCAAGGTCATCGGCACGCTGGACGTCTACACCAACAGCGAGGACGGCCTGTACGGCCCGGCGATCGACAACGACTTCGCCGCCAACCACTGGGTCTACCTCTACTACTCGCCCAAGACGGTCGAGAACGTCAAGCAGTCCAACGGCACCACCAAGACGATCACGACCCCGCCGAACGACTCGGCGCCCACCACCGCGCCGAACCTGCGCGCGTGGGACCCGTACGTCGGGTACTTCCAGCTCAGCCGCTTCAAGTTCGTCGACGGCGCCAACCCGACGCTCGATCTGAGCTCCGAGCAGAGAATCATGCGCGTCGACAACAACCGCGGCGCGTGCTGCCACGTCGGCGGCGACATCGACTTCGACACCGCGGGCAACCTGTGGCTGGTCACGGGCGACGACACGCCGTCGGGCGCGGGCAACTCGGGCGGCTTCTCCCCGCACAACGACCAGAAGACCGACGAGACGCAGACGGTCCGCGCCACCGCCCCGTTCAGGCTGACCTTCAACGGCCAGACGACGGCGGAGATCGCCGCCAACGCCAACGCGGCCGCGATCAAGGCCGCGCTCGAGGCGCTCTCGACGATCGACGCGGGCGACGTGATCGTCACCGGCACCGCGGCCAACGCCTCGATCCAGTTCGACGGCCAGTACGCGGAGACCAACGTCGCCCCGCTGACGGCCACCGGCGCCACCGTCACCACCACGCAGGAGGGCGACTGGTTCCAGGCCCCCTACGCCGACGCCCGCCGCACCTCCGGCAACACCAACGACCTGCGCGGCAAGGTCCTGCGCATCAAGGTCTCCGACGACGGCAGCTACTCCAGCCCTTCAGGGAACCTGTTCCCGGAGTCGCAGGACAGCGCGGGCAAGACCCGTCCCGAGATCTACGCGATGGGCTTCCGCAACCCGTTCCGGATCCAGGTCGACCACAACGACGTCGCCTACGTCACCGACTACTCGCCGGACGCCGCCACGCCGGAGACGTTCCGCGGCCCGGCCGGCACCGGCCGCGTCGAGATCGTGCGCGAGCCCGCCAACTACGGCTGGCCGCTGTGCGTCGCGCCCGAGCTCCCGTACTACCGCTGGAACTTCAACACGTCCAAGCCGCTGGACGCCACGCCGACCCAGTACGAGTGCGGCAACCCGGACAAGGGCCCGGACAACACCTCGCGCTGGAACACGGGCGCGAACCTGGACCCGGCCACCGCGCCCGGCTCGCCGAAGGTCCCGCCGATCACGCAGCCCGACATCTGGTACTCGTTCCGCGACAACGCCACCCCGGCGCTGGGCACGCCGTGCCTGGCCTCCTACGACGGCTCGGGCGGCACCTGCCCGCAGCGGTTCCCGGAGCTCTACACCACAGGCGTGGCCCCGCACGGCGCGGCGCCGTACCGCTACGACGACGCCAATCCGAATACGACGAAGTTCCCGCCCTACTACGACGGCGCGTTCGTCCTGGGTGAGTTCAACGTCGACACGCTGCGCGAGGTCCGGCTCGATTCCAAGGACCGGATCTTCAAGATCAACCGCATGCTCGACTGCGGCGTCGCGCTCTCGAGCACGTCCAAGCTCCCGTTCGAGTGCGACAACCCGATGGACATGCACTTCGGCGCCGACGGGTCCTTCTACCTGCTCACCTACGGCGACGGCTTCTTCCAGGCCAACCCGGACGCCGGCCTGTACCGGTGGGAGTACGTCAAGGGCCAGCGCGCGCCGCAGGCCACGATGAACGCGAGCATGAGCAACGGCGTCACGCCGCTCAGCGTGCAGTTCTCCAGCGAGGGCTCGCGGGACCCGGACCCGGGGGACTCGATCCGGTTCGCCTGGGACTTCGACGGCAACGGCACGGTCGACTCGACCGACCCGAACCCGACGCACGTCTACACCACCAACGGCGTCTACACGGCCAAGCTGACCGTGACCGACTCGGCGGAGAAGACGGACACCAAGACGCTGCAGATCGTCGTGGGCAACACCGCGCCGAGCATCGAGATCACGACGCCGCTCGAGGGCGACTTCTTCGAGTGGGGTGACCGGATCCCGTACACGGTCACGGTCTCCGACCCCGAGGACGGGCCGATCGACTGCTCGAAGGTGGTCACGACGTTCGTGCTCGTGCACGACACGCACGGCCACGCCGAGGAGGCCAAGACCGGCTGCTCGGGCACGCTGCAGACGCTGGCCGAGGACGCCTCGCACGGCGGCTACATCGCGGGCGGCATCTCCGCGACCTACGCCGACCAGGGTGCCAACGGCCAGCCCGCACTGTCGGCCACCGACCAGAACGTGGTCCAGGTGCGCCGCCAGCAGGTCGAGTACGTGCAGGAGCACGAGGGCACGTCGGTCGGCGCGTCGACCGAGTCCGACCCCGGCGGCGGCCAGATGCGCAACGGCCTGGACGACGGCGACTGGTTCGCGCTCAACCGGTCCGTGAATCTCAGCCACATGGACAAGCAGGTCAACATCCGGTTCGCCGGCCCGGGCTCGTTCCCGCCGATCATCCCGGTGACCCCGACCGGCACGGAGCTCGCGGACGTCGAGGTGCGTGACGGCAGCCCGACCGGCCCGGTGCTGACCAAGGTGCGCCTGAAGTCCACGGGTGACCTCAACACGTGGCAGACGTTCAGCGCCCCGCTCGACTACGAGGGCTCCAAGCGCCTGTACTTCGTGTTCAAGGCGCTGCCCGGCGGGCCGATCGTCCCCTACATCGGCTGGGGCTCGGTCAACTGGGTGTCCTTCAGCGGCCCGGGGGTCGCCGGCTAGGAGTCCAGCGCGAGGTTGTACTCCTCGCACACGCGGCCGAGCTCCGGCAGGGGCTCGGTCAATGGGAGCGGTTCGCCGTCCGCGGCGAACCGCGCCCGACCCTCCATCAACGCGATGCACGGCCCGTCGTCCAGGTTGGAGCGAAACCAGATGCCGGCCGCCCCGCGCATGTAGAGGTCGCGCGCGATCGTCTGCGAGACGACGCGGATCTTGGAGCGGATCTCCGAGATGTTGAGCTGGGTCATGCCGTGCTCGGCGAGCAGCCGGGCGTGGCGGGTGGCGAGCTTCTCGCGCAGCGCGGGATCGTCGATGTCGACGAGCTCGCCTTCGTGCTCGACGCGCGCGGGCGCGAGCTGGTGCGAGCGCCGCCACGCGGCCGTCACGGCGCGGCCCGGCACCCGCAGCGCCTCCACCGGGACGCCCTGCGCGAGCTGGAACTGCGCGAAGTCGGCCCGCGCCTTGACGTTCGGGCGCAGATCGGCGAGCACCTCGCGCAGCGCCGTGAGCTTGTGCTCGGAGCCGTAGATGGTCCGGTACTCGCGCATCGGGTCGTCGAAGCGGTGCTGCCAGGAGCAGAACTCGTAGGGCGTGTAGTCCAGCGGCGCGTCGGCGTGCCCGACCCGCCACACGCGCTCGCTCTTCACGCGCGAGCGCGCGCGAAGGCCTTGGCGGCGGGCACGACCATGCGCAGATCGTCGAGCGAGCGCGCGTGGCGCAGCACCCAGGCCGGCGCCTCGTCGTCCAGGCGCGAGTTGGAGCCGAAGAACCAGGCCTCGGCGGTCGCTTCGTCGTAGGCGGTGACCAGCAGCCGCGCGGCGCGGTAGGCGTCGCGCAGCCTGAGCCGCGTCATCTGGCCCTTCGGCGGCGTGCCACCCTCGATCCACTTGGCGACCTGCGCCGCGCCCTTGACGCCCGCCACGTACGCCGTGGCCTGCGCGCCCAGGTGGTCGGAGAGGAAGCGCGCGATCTCCGAGATCGGAGCGGTGGTGCCCTCGCGTTCGATCAACGCGGGATCGAGCAGCTGCGCCATCGCCGCCAACTATACCCCGAAAACAGGGCTGAAACGAGGGTGGAAACTACGCGCGACGGCGCGCGAGGGCGCGCGCGCCGCCCAGGTGCGTGCGCAGCAGCTCGGCGGCCTTCTCGCCCTCGCCGTTCGCGAGCGCCTCGGTGATCGCGCGGTGCTCGACGATGAACCGCTCGATCCGGGACGGGTCGCGGGCGACGGTCGTGGCGGCGATCCTCTGGTGGCGGTCGGCCAGTGCGTCGTAGGAGCGGGCGAGCAGGACGTTCCCCGCGGCGGCGATGATCGCGCGGTGGAAGCGCCGGTCGGCCTGGGCGAAGCCGGCGCCGGCGGAGCTGAGCGCGCGCTCCTGCGCGGCGATCGCCTCCTCGAGCTGGGCGGTCAGCTCCTCGCCGCCGGTCTCCGCCGCGCGGCGGGCGCAGTGGCACTCGATCAGCTCGCGCGCCTCGTGGACGTCGTCCGCCTCGGAGGCGGAGATCGGCACGACCAGCGCGCCGCGCCGGGGATAGAGCTCGACGAGCCCTTCGGCCTCCAGCTGCCCGAACGCCTGCCGCAGCGGCGTGCGGCTGATCCCGAGCTCGCGCGCGAGCGCGTTCTCGCTCAGGAGCGTCCCGCCGGGGAAGCGGCCGTCGAGCAACCGTTCCTTCACATGGGCGTAGGCGCGCTGCGCCGCGCTTTGGACGGCCGGTACAGCATCAGTGGACGAAGGGACTATCGACACGGCAACCGAACCAGCTATGGTAGGAGACATCTTGGATGCAAGTTGGCTCCAAGTTGACTCTCCTCCCCAAACCGAAGCGCCCGCGGCTCGCTCCCCTGAAACAAGAGCCGCGGGCGCGCTCCTCCCACAACTGAAAGGAGCGCACCTATGACCGGTGTGATCTTTTTGCTGGCCGTCTCCGCCCTCCTCGGCGGGTCGCTGGTCCTGTCTCGTGACGCCTAGGGCGTCGATGTCGACAGCGTGAATGTCAGCGTCCGGCTGTAGCTGCCGGTGCACAGGGCGTCGCCGGCGCCGATCGCCTGCTTGAACGCGATCGTCGTAGCGGCGTTGGACACCGGGCCGGTCCAGGCGGCCGGTGTCAGCTCCACCTGCAGCGGCTGCGGCAGCTGGAAGGGCCCGTTGGCCAGATGGCCCGGGTCCGAGACCGTCAGCTCGGCGCTCCCCGCCGTGCTGATGACGTTCGCGGTCGTCTGCGCCGTGTAGACGTTCGGCACGCCGGGCACGAACGGCTCGAAGCGGGCCGAATCGCCCAGCGTGAGCGCGAGCGTCGGCGCGACGGTGCCGCCGACGGTGCTGTCGACGGGCGTCTCGAGGTCGTAGACGTTGAACGTCGTCGTGTGGACCTTCGTGTTGCCACGGAGGTCGGTCGCGCGCAGCTCGAGCGTGTGGCCGTTCGGCTCGAGCACCTGGAACGGAGCCGTGTAGGGCGTCCAGGCGCCGCCGTCCAGGCGGTACTCGATCGAGTTCGCCTCGACGCCCACGCCCCACCCGTCGTCCGCGGTCAGCGTGACGGTCGGGTTGTGGTGCCAGCCGTTGACGGCGGCGGGAGTGAACGAGGCGGTGACGTTCGGCGCGTCGACCTCGATCTCCCGCAGCGCCGCCCGGATGTCCGGCAGCGGCCCGACCAGGCGCGTGCCGGTCTGGGGCGTGCCGGTGCGGCGCAGCAGGTCGCGCAGCTGGGCGCTCGTGTAGGGCGCCTGGGCTGTGGCCTTCAGGTACGACTGCACGGCCACGATCGCGTTGACGACGATCGGGCCGGCGCCGGACGTGCCGCTGAACGACCGCGTGTAGCGGCGGGTGAGCATCTCCGGCGCGGTGCCGCCGAACAGGTTCCCGCCGCTGCCCGTGGTGGTGATGTTCTGGCCCCAGCCCTGCAGGTCCACCCGCGTGCCGTGCGAGGAGAAGTTGAGCGCGGCGCGCGTGGTGGAGCTGCCGGCGCCGCCGATGATCGCGCCGGAGTCCCGCACGCTGCGGTCGAAGCGGCCGAGCATGTTCGCCCCGTCGAGGTCCTGGCCGCCGTTGCCGCCGGTCTCCATCACGACGATCCCGAGGTTCGACAGCGCCTTGATCGCGTCGAAGTTCGCCTGGTTCCACTCCACCGGCACGTACGCCGTGCCGCCGGCGGGCCCGACCGTCTGCTGCTCGATCAGCACCACGTCGCCCGCCTTCAGGAACTGCGCGACGTAGGTGAGCGCGCCGGAGACGCTGTACTGCAGGCGCCCGTTGTTGTTGCGCTGGGGCGAGATGCCGCGCATCGTCGCGTCCGGCACGCCGCCGGTGACGCCGAACCCGTTGTCCTTGGCCACCATCTCCCCGAACACGGCCGTGCCGTGCTCGTCGGCGAAGTTGCGGTACTGGACGTAGGTCGTCTTGCCCAGGTCGGTCGCGATCGGGTCCAGCTGCAGGTCCTCGTGCTCGGCCGTCCAGTAGTACTCGAGGTCGGCGATCGTCACGCCCGCCCCGCGCGTGCGCGGGTCCTGCAGCGAGAAGTCGGCGTCGACGCCGGCCGGCGCGGGCCGGTTGTAGCCCTGCAACGCGGTGAAGTCGGGCGTCGGGTTCGTCTGCTGCGGCGGCGGCGCCGCGTCGGGCGCGACGTAGGCCTCCGTGACCTGGCCCGAGGCCAGCAGGTCCGTGATCGTCGCGTCGGGGTCGGTGCCGGCCGGCAGCCTGAGCTGGTGCCAGGCACCCAGGTCGGGGATCGGCTTGCCGGTCTGCGCGCGTGCTCGCGCGTCCAGCTCGTCGAGGTCGACGCCGACCACGAGCGGGTCGAGATCGCCGCGCAGGCGACTGCGGTCGGCGAGCTTGACTTCGAGCACGACGTTCGGCTCCACCGGCTCGACCGACCCGTCGGAGGCGACGAGCCGCGTCGTGTCCTCGTGCAGCGCACCCGCGCGCATCAGCTTCTGCTTGTCGTAGTGGGCGATCACCTCGCCCTCGTCGAGCCCGGCCCGCTCGGGCGGGACCCCGGCGATCGTGGCGCCGGGATCGGTCACCGTGACGGGCACCAGCCCGGGCGACGCGAGGTTGACCGGGCCGGCGTACGCGGCGGGCGCGGACACGGCCGGCAGGAGGGCGGCGGCGAGAAAGCGCTTCATTGCGCGCCACCCTTTCACCGGTGGCCGCGCGGGGCGAGCGCCTACGTGCGGAAAGCGCGCTCGCGCGGTTCGACGTTTGTCGCTATCAACACGAGCGCGAGGATCGGAAACGCGACGACGGCGAGCAGGCCCGTCGTCTGGGCGATCGCGTCGCCGGTCGAGAAGCCGTCCAGATGCGTGATGTGGAAGTACGCGTGGAGCGCCGCCGAGGCGGTCCATGCGACGCACAGCGGGACGATCAGCGCCCGGGCGAGCGTGACCGCCGCCCACGCGAACAGGATCGCGAACGCGAGATAGAAGCCGCCGACGTCACGGATCAGGTGCTCGTTGTACGGCGGCAGCAACTCGACCCAGCCGCGGCCGAGCGGGAACGAGGCGTAGAACGAGCTCGGGCCGAGCGTCCCCTCCAGGCCGGGCAGGAGCGCGGACACGGCGACG
The DNA here is from genome assembly GCF_003344625.1 of Solirubrobacter deserti. Lineage (GTDB taxonomy): Bacteria > Actinomycetota > Thermoleophilia > Solirubrobacterales > Solirubrobacteraceae > Solirubrobacter > Solirubrobacter deserti. The sequence goes on from NZ_QPKJ02000003.1 coordinate 849,634, forward strand.
GCCGCGAGCGAGATGCGCAGGGCGAGGGTCATCGCAGCTTCTCCGGGTTGCGCTGGAAGTCGATCCGGGTGATGCGTCCGGCGTCGACCGTGAAGCTCACGACGGAGTGGATGCCGTCGCGGCCGTGGCCGGCGAGGCCGGGCAGGCCGTTGATGTCGACCAGCTCCATCTCGGCGCCCCGGCCGAGCGCAGTGATGGCCTTCGCGACGCGCTCGGCGCCCTCGATCGGCTTGCGCGCCGCGTTCACGATCCCGCCGCCGTCGCTGGTGAGCACGACATCCGGGTGCAGCACACCGAGCAGGGCGTCCATGTCGCCCTCCTGCGCGGCGCTCGTGAAGGCGTGGATGATCTCGCGCTGCTGCGCGGGCGTGGCCGGGAAGCGCGGGCGGCGCGCCTCGACCGCCTTGCGCGCCCGCGACGCCTGCTGGCGGGCAGCCCCGGACGAGACGCCGAGCGCGCTCGCGACCTCGTTGAACGAGTAGCCGAACACGTCGTGGAGCACGAACGCCGCGCGCTCGGGCGCCGACAGCGACTCGAGCACCACGAGCAGCGCGAGGCTCACGTCTTCGCCGCGCACGGCGACCTCCTCCGGGCCGGGATCGGCGGACACGATCGGCTCGGGCAGCCACGGCCCGACGTAGGCCTCGCGTCGCACGCGCGCGGACTTGAGGGCGTCGAGGGCGAGACGCGAGACCGTGGTGATCAGCCACGCCTCGAGGTCGCGGACCTGGTCCGCGTCGACGCGCTGCAGCCGCAGCCATGCGTCCTGCAGCACGTCCTCGGCCTCGGCGAGGCTGCCGAGCTGGCCGTACGCGATCCGCAGCAGCCGCGGGCGCAGCGCCTCGAACCGGTCGGCCGACGTCACGCGGCCGCCAGGTAGTCGTCGAACGTCACCGTGCCGTGCGGCGCGGTCGCGCTCGTCAGGCCGCCGGCGCGCAGCGCGCGGGAGGCGGGGAGCGGAAGCGGGACGGCGTGCGAGCCGGTCGCGGTCCGCCAGCGCTTGGCCAGCTCACGCACGCTCACGACCTCCGGGCCGGTGAACTCGGCGATGGTGAACGTCGGCGCGGCCTCGGCCGCCACGGCGAGCGTCCGGCCGACCTCGCGCGGGTCGACGGGCTGCATCGGCGCGCCCAGGGACGGGACGACGCCGAGCTTTGCGCTCTTGGCGAAGATCGCCGCCACGAACGGGTGGAACTGCGTCGCGCGCAGGATCGTCCACGGCACGCCGCCGTCGCGGATCGCGGCCTCCTGCTCGAGTTTGAGCTTGTAGTACGGACCACCGACGCGGTCGATGCCGACGATCGACACGCCGATGTGGTGCTGGACGCCCGCCGCCCGCTCGGCGCGCAGCAGCCGCTGGGTGCCGTCGACGAGCACCTTGCGGGTGCCGCCCGCGGCGTCGATGACCACGTCCGCGCCGGCGAGGGCGCGTTCGAGCCCTTCGCCCGTGACGAGGTCGACGGGGTACTCCGGCGCGTGCCGGGAGAGCACGCGGACGGCGTGCCCGCGCTCGGTCAGCGCGCGCGCCGCTGCGGCGCCGACGGTTCCGGTTCCACCCACGATCGCGATGTTCATATGCAGTGGACGAGCCAGCCGCGCGAAGTGTGACGACTAGGCGACGGCGGGCAGCGGGATCACCTGGTCGAGCCGCTGCTCCTGCGCCTCGTCGGCGTGGTCGAAGATCCGGTCGCGGATCTTGGAGTCGGCGTCGAAGAGCTCCTGGTTGGCGTCGCGCAGCTCGCTCTGCACGCGAATGCGCGCCCGACGGTCGTCCGGGTTCGTGCGCAGGTGCGCCAGGAACGCGTCGAAGGCCGTGATCGTGCGGCGCGTGATGCGCATGTAGTCCGTGAGCGTCTCGCGCACCGCCGGCGACTGCAGCGCGCGCACCTGCGCCTCGGCGGCGCCGAGCTTCGGCTTCACGCGCGTGAGCGCCGTGCCGGCCGCGTCGAGCTGGTCGTCGGCGAGCGCCTCGCTGGTGGCGAGCATGTCGGCCGCGACCGGTTTGTACGCCGCCGACCAGCGCGTGAGCGTGTCCACGTCGCGGTCCGGCATCGGCTCGCCCTCACCGCACGCGACCAGCGCGAGGGCGACCGTGACCAGCATGAGAATCCTCCTCATCGCGGGCATTGTCCCTGGATAGCCTGCGGGAACATGACTTCCTTCCGCGTGGGTGTCCAGGTGCAGCCGCAGCACGCGAGCTTCGACGCCATGCGCCGGGCCTGGCAAGAGGCGGACGCGCTGGGCGCCGACACGATCTTCACCTGGGACCACTTCTTTCCGCTCACGGGCGAGCCGGACGGGCTGCACTTTGAGGGGATCACGTCGCTGGCGGCGATGGCGCAGGTGACCGAGCGCGCGCAGGTCGGCGCGCTGGTGATCTGCAACTCCTACCGCAACCCGGAGCTCCTGGCCGACGCGCACCGGACGATCGACCACATCTCCGGCGGGCGCGCGATCCTCGGCATCGGCGCGGGCTGGTTCAAACGCGACTATGACGAGTACGGCTACGAGTTCGGCGAGGCGCCCGACCGCCTGCGCGAGCTGCGCAAGGCGATGCCGCGGATCAAGGACCGGCTCGGCAAGCTCAACCCGCCGCCGCTCGGCAAGCTCCCGATCCTGATCGGCGGCAGCGGCCCGAAGGTGACGCTCAAGCTCGTCGCCCAGTACGGCGACATGTGGCACTCGTTCGGCGACGCCGAGGCCTACCGGCGCAAGAACGAGATCCTGCTCGAGCACTGCGCCAACGAAGGCCGCGACCCGGCTGACATTGAGCGCACCTGGGGCGTGGGCGACGTCGCCGACGCCGAGGCGCTGGCGGAGGTCGGCGTGACGCACTTCATCGTCGGCATCGGCGGGGAAGGCGACGGCTACGACCTGAGCCCACTGCGCGAGCTGGTCAAGTGGCGGGACGCCTGACGCCCGCGGGCGACTTCGACTACGAGCGCGCCGGCGCGGGCTACGCGCGCCGGCGCCGCACGGACCCGCGGATCGCGGCGCACGTGCACGCGGCGCTCGGCGACGCGCGGACGGTGCTGAACGTGGGCGCGGGCGCCGGCTCGTACGAGCCGGAGGACCGCTACGTCGTGGCGGTCGAGCCGTCGGCGGCGATGCGCGCGCAGCGCCCGTCCGAGCGGCCCGCGGTGAACGCCGTCGCCGAGGCGCTGCCGTTCGACGACGACAGCTTCGACGCCGCGATGGCGATGATCACCGTCCACCAGTGGGCGGACGTGCGGCGCGGCGTGAGCGAGCTGCGGCGCGTCGCGCGCGGGCCGGTGGTGATCCTCACCTTCGATCCCGACGCGCTGCTCGACTTCTGGCTCGCCGAGTACGTGCCCGCGCTGCTGGAGGCCGAGCGGCCGCGCTTTCCCCCGCTCGGCGCGCTGGGGGACCGTGTGCAGGCCGTGCCGATCCCGCTGGACTGCCAGGACGGCTTCATCGAGGCGTTCTACGGGCGGCCGGAGGCGTTCCTGGACCCGGAGGTGCGGGCGGCGCAGTCGGCGTGGGAGAAGACCGGGGTGGACGTCGGGCCCGGCCTGACCGCCCTGGCCGAGGAGCTCGCGAGCGGCGCGTGGGACGCCCGCCACGGCGACCTGCGCAGGCAACCCGAGTACGTCGGGTCGCTGCGCCTGGTCACCAGCAGTTGATGGCGGGCGACGCGGCCGGGCGCGGCACCTCGCGCACGACCGGGACGGCGAACGCGTGGGAGGCGGGGCGGCGGGGAGCGTGCGTGATGAGGGTCATGGGGTTCACCGGAAGAGGCGACGACGCTTGATGTCGTCCTGGTGTGCGGCGGCGAGGCTCAGATGGATCAGCGAGGGGTTCATGACGCTAGGAATCATCGCTTTATGAGGCCTTGATTCCGAGGCGGCAGGCAGGCGTCCGGAAGTGTGGTTCTCGCCGACCACAGGGGGGACAGCCGCACCCCCTTGCACGATGGCTTGCAGGAAGGAGGAGTTGCGCGGGCTAGGGTCGTCGGCCGCATGAGTCGTATTCGTCGCGTCCTGCCGCTTGCGGTGCTCGCTGCCGTGGTTGCTGGGACGGTGCCCGCGCACGGGCAGGAATCGCTGCGGGACCGCGCTTCGCGGCTGCGCGCCGCGGTCGCGGCCGAGGAGGCGCGGATCGCCGACACGCGCGAAGGGCTCGCGGACGCCAACGCGCGCCTCACGCGGCTCAACGACAAGCTCAGCCGCCGCCGCGAGCAGCTCGACCGCACGCAGGACGAGCTCGTGCGCACGCGCGTGCGCCTCACGCGCCTGGAGCGCAAGCAGGACGAAGCGCAGACGCTGCTGGCCGAGAACCTGCGCCAGAGCTACATGGACGGCAAGCCTTCGTTCGTGACGGTCGTCCTTAACGCCGACGGGTTCTCGGACCTGGTGGCGCGCTTCGAGTACCTGCGCCGGATCGCGCGGCGCAACGCGTCCGTGTACGGCGACCTGCGGGACGCGCGCGAGAAGGTGCAGGGCATGACCTCCGAGCTCAAGCAGCTGCGCGGAACCTACGCGGAGCTGGCGAAGAGCGCGGAGCACGACCGCGACCGGGCCGACGCGCTGCGCACCGCGCTGCTCAACCGCGAGGCGCGCCAGCTGCAGCGGCGCAACGGCACGGCGGCGCAGCTCGCCTCCGTGCAGGGCCGGATCGCCGCGATCGAGCGGCGTCAGCGGGCGGCCGCGCGCCGCGCCCAGGCCGCGCGCACCGCGACCCAGCAGGCGCCGCGCGCGTCGGGGGGCGGCTCGAACCCCACCCCGGGCGGCGACGTCGTCGGCCGGATCGTCGCGGCCGCGAACGAGATCGCGACGACGCCGTACGTGTACGGCGGCGGCCACGGCGGCAACTCGTCCGGCTACGACTGCTCGGGCTCGATCTCCTACGCGCTCGCCGCGGCGGGCCTGCTCGACGGCGCGCTCGACTCGACCGGCTTCATGAGCTGGGGCGAACCCGGGCCGGGCAAGCGCGTGACGATCTACGCCAACGCCGGCCACGCCTACATGGTCGTCGACGGGCGCCGCTACGACACCAGCGCGCTCTCGGGCGGCGGCACGCGCTGGACGTCGGAGATGCGCAGCTCCGCGGGCTTCGTCGCCCGTCATCCTCCTGGGTTGTGAGCATCCACGCGCGTACGTTCCACCGGCTCGCGGTGGCCCGGCGCGACACGGAGACGATCGCGGAGCTCGTCGCCGCCACCGGGCTGTCGCGGCGTACCGTCCAGGAGGCGCTGCGCGAGCCGGCGCAGGATCCGCCGCCGGACAAGCGCCGCCCCCTGTCGGCCGAGCACGTGGCGGAGTGGCAGGCGCGGCTCCCGGCGCCCGACCGTGACCTCGACCACGTCGGCGCCACCGCCGACACGGCGGTCCGGCGCGCCGAGTTCCTGCACGACACGTACTGGCTCGACGGCGCGCACCTGATCTGCGTCGGCGACCGGGACCTCACGTCGCTGGCGGTGGCCACGGTCTCGCCCGGGGTGAAGGTGACCGTCGTGGACATCGACGAGCGCGTGTTGGCGGTGATCCGGCGCGTGGCGCGAGACGAGGGGTTGAATGTCCAGACCGCCTTCGCCGACCTGCGGCTCGGCCCGCCGGCGTCCCTGCGCGAGGCGGGCGACCTCGCGTTCACCGACCCGCCGTACACGCCCGAGGGCATCCAGCTGTTCGCCGCGCGGGCACTGCAGATGCTGCGCCCGGACGACGACGCGCGCGTGCTGCTCGCCTACGGGTATGGCGAGGCGCAGGCCGCGCTCGGGTACGGCGTGCAGGAGGCGATCCACGAGCTGCGGCTGCTGATCGAGGCGCTGTACCCGCAGTTCAACCGCTACGTCGGCGCGGAGGCGATCGGCAGCGCGAGCTCGCTGTATGTGACGCGCCCGACGCGCCGCACGTGGGCGGCGGCGGACAAGAAGGGCCGCGCCTCGGCGCGCATCTACAGCGGCGGCAAGGCGTCGCTGGAGTCGGCCGCGCCGGAGCTCCCCGACCTGGGCGGCGCTCGCCGTGAGCGGCTGGAGGTCGACGTCTCCGCCCATCCGGCGCTCGCCGTGCGCGTACTGCTCGCGGCCCCCGCGCGCACGGTCGTGCTCCGCGGCGCGACCGACCTCCCGGACCTGTCGGCGCTCTACACGCGTGAGGGCGACACGTTCACGCTCGTCGAGGGCACGCTGCTGAGGGCGATCGCCGACCGCTCCCGCTCCAAGCTCGCCAACGCGTGGCGCGAGGCGATCATCGCGCGCACGCCGATGACCAAGAACGAGGCGCGCGCGCTCGTCGCCGAGCACGCCTCCGTCGCCGACGTGCTCGAGCGCCGGCTCCCCGAGCTCCCACGCGACGCGCTCGAGGACTTGTTGGTCGCCCTCGCGGAGTGAGACACTGACCGCGCAATGGGAGTCGAGGTCATCGACGAGCGGTCGGTGCAGTTGCGCGTCGCGCTGCTGGTCGCGCGCGAGACGCCGCTCGACGCGTTCTTCGAGCAGGTCTCCCGCGAGGCGGCGCAGCTGCTCGGGATCGACGCCACGGGCGTGATGCGCTACATCGACGACGGCCGCGCGGTCGTCGTCGGCGTCTACCGCGCGGGCGGTTCACGCATGCTGCCGGTCAACGCCGAGCTCGACTTCGACCGCACCGAGAGCGCGCTCGGCCGGGCGCGCGCGGCCCGTGCGCCCGCGCGCGTCTCCAGCTACGACCGCGCCCGCGGGGAGCTGCCCGCGGTGATGCGTTCGATGGGGATGAGCGTCTCGACGGCCACCCCGATCCTGATCGACGGCGAGCCGTGGGGCGCGCTCGTCGGCACCGCGCCGGAGGAGGACGCGCTGCCCGCGGGCCACGAGGCCAAGCTCGTCGGCCTGGCGGAACTCGTCGCCCAGGCGATCGTCAACGACCGCCGGCGCGCGGAGCTGGCCGCCTCCCGCACGCGCCTGCTGGAGGCCGGGGACGAGACGCGGCGCCGGCTCGAGCGGCTCCTGCACGAGGGCGCGCACCAGCACGTGGTGGCGCTCGCGCTCAAGCTGCGCGTCGGGCTCGGGCGCACCGACCCGGCCAGCGCGGAGGCGGAGGTCCTGCGCGACGCGCTCGCGGACGCGATGGAGGCCAGTGCGGAGCTGTCCGAGCTCGCGCGCGGTCTGCATCCGGCTGTGCTGTCCGAGCGCGGGCTGGCGGCGGCGCTGCAGGCGGTCGCGGCGCGTTCGCGCGTGCCCGTGAACCTGCGCGCGTTGCCTGGGCGCCGTCACTCGGCCGTGATCGAGACCACGGCGTACCTGATGGTGTGCGAGGCGCTGGCCAACGCGCAGCGGCACGCGCGCGCGAACGAGTGCTGGCTGCACGCCGACGACCGCGGCGGGGCGCTGATCGTCGAGGTGCGCGACGACGGCGTCGGCGGTGCCGTGGTGCGCGCCGGCGGCGGGCTCGAGAGCGTCTCGGACCGGGCGGCGGCGCTCGGTGGATCCTTTGTGCTGGAGAGCCGTCCCGGCGGCACCGCGGTGCGGATCGAGATCCCGACCGGGATGTGACACTCGTCTGATGGAGATCGAGCGCAAATTCGTGCTGGAGGCGCCGCCGGACGGGCTGGCGTCCCACGATTCACAGCACTTCGAGCAGGGCTACCTCGCCATCGACCCGGCCGGCGCGGAGGTGCGCGTGCGCCGCAAGGACGGCACGGTCTCGGTGATGACGGTCAAGACCGGCATGGGTCTCGTGCGCGGCGAGGAGGAGTGGGAGATCGAGCCCGCCCACTTCGACGCGCTGTGGCCGCTGACCGGCGACCGCCGCGTGGTCAAGACGCGCTACTTCGTGCCGCTCGACGGGGACCTGGTCGCGGAGGTCGACGTCTACGAGGGCGAGCTCGACGGCCTGGTCACCGCCGAGGTCGAGTTCCCGGACGAGGCCACGGCGCTCGCGTTCGAGGCCCCGGCGTGGATGGGCCGCGACGTCACCGAGGACAAGCGCTACGGCAACCGCGTGCTCGCGGTCGACGGCATCCCCGCGTAACGTACGCTCGTGCTGCGCGCGCTCAACCTGGCGGCGAAGGTCGCGCTGATCGGGCTGCTGCTGTTCGCGATCGTCCGGCCGGACCTGCCGCAGTTCGCGGGCAAGGCGATGACGACGCGGCTGTTCACGTTCGGGATCTCGGCCGTCCTGCTGCCGCTGATCTGGCTCGTGTTGCGGCCGCGTCGGCCCTATCCGCACGCGATCGACCTGTGCCTGCTCGCGCCGTTCCTGCTCGACACGGCCGGGAACGCGCTGGATCTGTACGGCGCCGTCGAGTGGTTCGACGACGCCATGCACTACCTCAACTGGATCCCGTGGACGACGGCGTTCGGGCTCGCGCTGGCCGAGTTCGCGCCGCCCGTCCCGCGCTGGGCGCTGTTCGGGCTCGTGCTCGGGTTCGGCGCGGTGACGCACATCCTGTGGGAGCTCGCCGAGTTCTTCACGTTCATCCGCGGCGGTCCGGAGGAGGCGACGGCCTACCGGGACACGCTCGGCGACTTGACGCTCAGCCTGTGCGGGTCGGTCACCGGCGCGCTGATCGTCACACTCGCAGCTTCGCGGACACGGACTGGCCGCCGAACGTCGCCTTGACGGTGACGCGCTTGCCCTTGGAGACCTTGAAGTCGACGGAGACCTGGCCGCGCTTGCCGACGGTGACGGACCTCTTCGTGCCGGGGGTGAGCTTGAACGTGGCCTTGCCGGGCGCGCCGGTGATGAGCGTGGCGCGCAGGCCGCCCTTGCGGCGGGCGAGCTTGAGCGTCGGCTTGCGCTCAGACTTGGTGGGCGCGCCGCCGCCGGAGGTCTGGGTCGGCGGCGTCGCCGTGATCGGGCTGGTGGCGGGGACGTCGGCCGGGCCCCAGTCCGGGCTCTTCGCGCCGGGCGCCAGCAGCGTGCCCGGGCCGCCGGAGGCGCAGTTGTCCGGGATGCTCGTGACGAAGACACCCTGCGCGGTGCCGTAGGCAAACGCCTTGCCGCTCGGCGCGAGGCTCGTGCTCTCGAACTTGCCGCCGCCGAGCTCATAGCAGCGCTCGGCGACGCGTTGGTTGACCTTGTTCGTGAACGGCGTGTGGTCCCAGTCGGGTGCGCCGAACGGGGACATCGTGGTGCGGTACACGCGCAGCTTCTCGTCCTCGCCGCCGGCGATGCCGATCACCGTGCTCAGGTCGCGGGAGAGCTCGACGGCGTCCACGCCGAAGCCCTGCTGGTCGTCGAAGAACCACGGGTCGACCGTGCCGCTGAGGGTGGTGAGGACGGCGTCGTCGTTGAAGATCTGGCCCGAGAACGACCGCACCAGCGTGTCGTTGGTCAGCCAGCTCGGATAGATCCAGCCCGTGAGCAGCGGGTACGCCTCGACGCCGGTGTAGCCGTCCGCGTTGGAGATCGCGACGCCCTGGCGCTGGGTGTAGACGTGGCAGGACGGGACGCTCGTCGCGCTGCACCCCGGCACGTTCTCGTAGGAGTCGTTGAACCACTCGTACGCGACCTTGGTGCCGTCCGGCGAGAGCTGCGGATTGAGCGGGCCGTGGAAGCGATTGACCGGGCCGGCGTTCGGCGCGCCGTCGCTGATCGGCGTGAGGAAGTCGGCCAGCACCTTGCCGTCGCGGGAGAGCTTGTGCAGCCGCTCGCCCGGCGCCAGCGCGATCATCGTGCCGTCATCGGCCTGGGACACCGACGCGTATGTGCCGGTCGACGTGATCTGCACCGTGCGCGACCCGTCGGGCGTGGCCAGGAAGACGTTCCCGCCCTGCACGTAGGCAATCGAATCGGCCAGGGCGGGCGTGGCGACGGCGAGGGTCAACGCGGCGGTCAGCAGTGAGAGGCGCAACATGCGGCCGAGACTGCGCAGTCCGCTTTGCCTCGACCTTGCCCGTGCCTTGCCACAAACTTAAAGCGGGACAGTCCCTCTTTAGGAAAGGCACCCCCGCGCCGGCGAATCGACCGCCGGCGCGAATCGGGTGCGTGCGAAGTGCGACGAGCTCCGAGCGAGCTCAGCCCGTATCGGGCGCGCGGCCCGCGGGCATGAGCCCTGCGAGCGCTGTTTGGACCTTCGACCCATGGAGGCTGGGTTCCTGCCGCTGCATCGCCGGGACCAGCTCGTGGTGGCCGTCGTCGAACACGACGAGGCCGCCGTGGACGGCCAGCCAGGACGCGTCGGCGCTCAGCAGCGCGGCCTTGGCGCGCCACTCGGCCTCGACCGCCGTCGGCGCGAGCGCCGTCGCCTGCACGACGCCCGTGAACGCCGGCTCGCCCGTCGACGGGTCCAGCAGGTGTGGTGCGCGCGGGCGGCGAGGAGCGGTTGCGCAGAGGGCATGCGACAAGGCTCGGCCCGCCCGCCGAGAGCCGTCCGAGAGGAGCCTGAGAGGATGCTGGGGATGGCGGTCCTCTTCGATCTGGACGGCGTGCTGGTGGACTCGCGCGCCGCGTTCCTGAACTCCATGACGCTCGCACTGCGTGACCTCGAGCTCCCGGCGTACCCGCGCGAGGCGCTGCTCCCGTGCATCGGCCCGCCGCTCAAGCTCGGCTTCTCCGAGCTGCTCGTGACCACCCCCGAGGACCCGCGCGTGGACGCGCTGATCGCCGCCTACCGCGGGCACTACGCGACGATCTCGCTCACCGACACGACCGTCGCGCCCGGCATCCCCGCGGCGCTGGCGGCGATCGACGAGCCGAAGGCCGTGGCGACCTCCAAGCCCCGCCACTTCGCCGAGCCGCTGCTCACGGCGCTGGGCCTGCGTGAGCACTTCACCGTCGTGGCCGGGCCGGAGCTGGACGCCCGCGGCGAGACCAAGGCCGAGACGATCACGCGTGCGCTGGCCCTCCTCGAAACCACCGACGCCGTCATGATCGGCGACCGCCGGTTCGACGTCGAGGGCGCGCACGCCAACGGCATCCCGTGCATCGGCGTGACGTGGGGCATCGGCGCTCGCGAGGAGCTCCAGGCGGCGGGCGCCGACGCGATCATCGACGCTCCGCTTGAGCTCGGTCCGGCCCTAGGCGTAATGTCCCGCGCGTGATTGCCGCCTTGAACCTGTACACGATCTCGCTGTTCATCCACATCAGCGCGGCGATCGTCGGCCTCGGGGCGACGTTCGCGCTCTCGATCGCGTTCCCGCTCGCCCTGCGGATGAAGGATCCGCGGCACCTGCTGTTCATGCACCGCCTCAACCTCGAGGTGGTGACCAAGCTCGCCAGCCCGGCGCTCGGGATCATCCTGCTCACGGGCATCATCCAGGTGATCGACGGCGACCTCTCGTTCGGCGAGCCGTGGATCAGCGCGACGTTCGTGATCGTGTTCGTGCTCGGCGGCCTGCAGGGCGCGTACTTCGCCAAGACCGACCGCAAGCTCGCGGCGATGGTCGAGTCCGAGCTGGCGTCCGGCGCCACCCAGCTCTCGCCCGAGTATCAGAAGGAAGCGCAGCGCGAGGGCAGCATGGGCGCGCTCACCGGTCTGCTCGTGCTGGCGGCCGTGTTCCTGATGGTGATCAAGCCCGGCGCCTAGGGCGTCGGCGTGTAAGGGACGCCCGCCGTGGCGGACAGCTGCGGGATCAGCATGTCGGCCTCGATCGCGGTGACCTCCGCGGCCGCCTGCGTCCGCTCCGGCGTGCCCGGTGCGGCCGCGTCCCGGATGCCCCGCCAGCGCACCAGGCGTTCCCCTTGCGCCTGGCCCGTGAACGACGCCGTGAGCACGCGCCTCGGTGACAGGGCCCGCCCCGCCTCGTCGGCGACCTTCTGCCCGTGGCGCAGCTTGACCTCGGCGGCGGCGACGCCCTCGTTCGGGTAGTCGCCCATGATCGAATGGTCGGTGTGAACGCCGGGCGAGGTCGCGGTCCGGCGGTTGACGGCGGTCGTGTCCACGTACTCGTCGAGCAGCCCCATCAGGTGCGAGAGCTCGTGCGCGTACCGGACGGGGTTGGACACGGCGCCGGTGAACCAGTTCCCCGAGTCCATCCGGCCCTGGCCCTTGTGCAACCGGACCGTGTTGTTGCCGCCCGAGGCCGAGAACTGCACGCGCAGGCGCATGGACAGCTGCTCGCCGCTGGCCGTGTCCGTGAGGATGAAGCGGTTGTCCCACAGCGAGACGAACGCGGTCTCGGCCGCGGTCTGCGTCGCCGCCAGCTCCTCGGGCGTGACGTCCGCGTCCGGGACGAGCCGGACCTTCTGCGTCACGACGATCTCGGACCCGACGACCTCGACGTCGAAGCCGGCGTGGCTTCCGTACGTTCCGCCGCCGACCCGGGGCTCGCTGATGCGGAAGGAGGCGGTGCTCGGCGTGCGGGCGACGGTACGCGAGGCGGCGAGCATGCGCGTCACGCGAGCGTTGCCGGCCGTGCGCTGGAGCGCTCCTACGACCTCGGCGCGGGAGTCGGCGTCGGTCTCCGCCAGCAGCTCCGCCGGCCCGGCCGGCGCGCGGGCGGGGGTGAGCGTCGCGGGCAGGGCCTCGACGGTCTCTGCGGGACGCGCGCGCTCGACCTCCGGCGTCGTGTCCGTCGACGGTCGAGGGTCGAGGGTTCCCATGGATCAACCCTCTTCGAGATCACCACCGCGGTCAAGCGCGCGAGCGCTTTCAGTAGGCCGCCGGCCCGTACGGCAGCCGGCCCTCGGTGACCCGCTCGACGACCTCGTCGTAGGCCCGCAGCACGCGCCCGACGCGCTCGTCGTCGAAGCGCTCGCCGGCGGGGATCTCGGCCCGATGCACGGGCGCGTCGCCGTCGCGGACCTCGACCCGCAACGTGTCCTCGCCCGTCGCCCATTCGGTCCGCGTGCTGACGAGCGTGTCGATTCCCGTCTCGCGCATCGCCTCCGCGAAGCGCGCCAGCTCGTCGGCGTCCAGCAAGCCGGTGTAGCGGCGATGGTCGCCCGCGCGGCGGTGGTCGACCTCGACCGAGCCGCCGTGGCGCACCCGCAGCGCGATCTCGCCCGCCTCGAAGTGCTCGGTGCCCGTGGTGAGCTCGACGGTCCAGTCGGCGAGGTCGGCCATGCGCGATGAAGGCGGCACAGCGCGACTATATCCGGCGGCCGCCGGGCTATTTGACCGGTGTCTTGAGCGCCAGCTCGGCCAGCTCGCCGGCCGGCATCGGGCGGCCCATCAGGAAGCCCTGGCCGAAGTCGCACCCGCTCTCGGCGAGCAGGCGGTAGGCCTCGTCGGTCTCGATGCCCTCGCCCACGGCGCGCAGGCCGAGGTTGTGGGCGAGGTCGACGATCGTCTGCACGATCGTCGCGGCCTCCGGATCCTCGTCCATGCCCAGCACGAAGGACTTGTCGATCTTGAGCTCCTGGACCGGCAGCTCACGCAGGTAGGCCAGCGAGGACGAGCCGGTGCCGAAGTCGTCGAGCGAGAGCTCGATGCCGAGCTCGCCGAGCTTGTTCATGATCTCGATCACGCGCACCGGGTCGGCGGCGACGATCGTCTCGGTGATCTCCAGCTGGAGCATCGAGGGGTCGAGCTCCCACTTCTCGAGCAGGGCCTTGACGTCGACCGGCAGGCCGAGGTCGAGCAGGTTCGGCGCGCCGAGGTTGACGGCGACCGGCAACGAGAGCCCGGCGGCCAGCCAGCGCGAGCACTGGGCCAGCGCGTCGTCGAGCACGCGCAGCGTGAGCGGGCGCATCAGGCCGGTCTGCTCGGCGAGCGGCAGGAACGCGCCCGGGCCGAGCAGGCCGAACTGCGGGTGCTCCCAGCGCACGAGCGCCTCGGCCCCGCGGATCACGCCGGTCTGGAGGTCGAACTTGGGCTGGTAGTGCACGACGATCTGGCCGGACTCGATCGCCTCGGGCAGCTCGCCGATCAGCGCCAGCCGCGCACGGGAGTGGCCGTCGCGGGACGCGCTGTAGACCTCGTAGCCGACGCCGCGGCTCTTGGCCGAGTACATGGCGATGTCGGCGCGCTGCATGAGCGACTCGACGTCGCGGCCGTGCTCGGGGAACATCGCGATGCCGACGCTCGCGCGCACGAGCATCGTCATGCCCTGGAAGCGGAACGGCTCCTCGATCGCAGCGCCGAGCTTGGTGGCCATCACCTCGGCCGCCTCGACGGCGGTGTCGAGCGGCATCAGCACGGCGAACTCGTCACCGCCGACGCGGGCCACGAGCTCGGCCTCAGGCGCGCACGCCTCCAGGCGGGGGCCGATCTCGCGCAGCAGCCGGTCGCCGGCATGGTGGCCGAGCGTGTCGTTGAGCTCCTTGAAGTGGTCGAGGTCGATCAGCAGCAGCGCCAGCTTGGTCTTGGCGGCGCGCGCGGCGGTCGTGGTGTCCTCGAGGCGGGCGAACAGCTTGCGGCGGTTGGCGAGGCCCGTGAGCGGGTCGTGCAGCGCGTCGTGCTCGCGCTGGGCGGCGAGCGCGCGCAGCTCGTCCTCGAGCTCGCGGCGGTCGGTCGCGTCGCGCATGTTGAGCACGAAGCCCTCGACGCTCGGGTCGTGCAGGCGGTTGGCGGCGACGACGTCGAAGTGGCGGTGCCCGCCGGCGCCGTGCGCGAGGCGCAGCGTGAGGCTGCGGCGGTGCTCCGGCTTGCCTTCGGCGTCGGTGAAGTAGGCGTCGAGCGCGCTGCGGTCCTCGGGATGGACCAGCTCGTGCACGCGGGTCCCGACGATCGCGTCCGGCGCGTGGCCGAGCACGCCGCGGATCGACTCCGCCTGCCAGCGCACGCGATGGTCGGCGCCGACGATGGTCACGACGTCGGTGGAGTTCTGGACGATCGAGTTCAGGCGGCGCTGGATGGTCTCCGACGTCTTGAGCGCGACGAGCAGCGCCTGGGCCAGCACCGGGGCGAGCGCCACGGCCGCGACGCGGGCGAGGTCGGCCTCGAACTGCTCGTGCCCGCGGCCGGCGTGCGCCGCCAACAGCGCGGCCATCCACAGCGCCCAGCGCGCGACGGCGCGCGCGAAGCCGCCGTAGAGGCTGCGGAACAGCACGCCCAGCAGCGGCAGGAACGGGTCGCCCGGCGCGGCGTGCAGGACGACGAAGACGGCGTAGGCCTCGACGGGCTCCAGCGCGAGCGAGAACGTGCCGCGCCGGTACCCGACGATCCAGTAGACCGCCAGCGCAACCGCCAGCACGATGCCGGCCAGCTTGGAGACCGGGCTCGCCTCGCCGCCCGGGATCGCGACGGCCGCCAGCAGCGCGCCCGCGACCGCGAAGCCGAGGAACAGCAGGCGGAAGCGTGCGAACGGCGTCTGCGGCAGCGGGATGGAGACAGGTCGGATCACCTATTCCAAGCCATCGGACGGATGACCGAGGTCTTTAGGGCGACCACCGATTCCGCGGGGGACCGAAAGATTCAAGTTTTCGGAGTAGTTCGTCGATGGGCACGTGAACCGTTCCGATCCGTGGGGGGATTACGTGCCGACTGCTGAAGAGCGCCTGGCGATTCTTGATGAAGTGCTCACCGAGGCTGCGGGCAAGGGTCTGCTGCAGCTCACACCCGACGACGACGCGCCGCTGGACGGGCGCACGATCTCGCTGAACGGCCGGTCAGTCGTCAGCTTCGGCTCCTGCAGCTACCTGGGGCTCGAGCTCGACCCGCGCCTCCAGCAGGCGACCATCGACGCCGTGCTGCGCTACGGGACCCAGTTCTCGAGCTCGCGCGGCTACCTGTCCTCGCCGCAGTACATCGAGCTGGAGGCGTTGCTGAGCGAGCTGTTCGGCGGGCACGTGCTCGTCACGCCGACCACGTCGCTCGGACATCTCTCGGTGCTTCCCGTGCTCGTGGACTCCACCGACGCCGTCCTGCTCGACCACCAGGTCCACGCCTCCGTGCAGATGGCCGCCAACCAGCTGCGCGTGAAGGGCGCGCACGTCGACCTGGTCCGCCACAACAACATGGAGCGGCTGGAGGCGATGATCCAGCGGCTGTCCAAGGACCACGACCGCATCTGGTACATGGCCGACGGCGTCTACTCCATGTTCGCCGACCTCGCGCCCTTCGCCGAGTTGCGCGCGTTGCTGGACAAGTACCCGCAGCTGTGGCTCTACGTCGACGACTCGCACGGCGTCGGCTGGGCCGGACAGCACGGCCGCGGCCCGGCGCTCGACGTCCTCGGCGGCCACGAGCGCGTGATCGCCGCCTGCTCGCTGAACAAGTCCTACGCCGCCGCGGGCGGGGCGATCGTGTTCCCGGACGCGGAGCTGCGCCGCCGCGTGAAGACCGCGGGCGGCCCGATGATGTTCTCGGGCCCGATCCAGCCGCCGCTGCTCGGCGCCGCGATCGAGTCCGCGAAGATCCACCTCTCCGACGAGCTGCCGCGGATGCAGGGCGCCCTGCGCGAGCGCGTGGCGCTGTTCACGTCGCTGTGCGAGGAGTTCGGCATCCCGCTGGCGACGACCGACGTGACGCCGATCCGCTACGTGCCGCTCGGGCTGCCGGTGGTCGCGCACGACGTGATCAAGGAGATCCTCGCCGACGGCTACTACACGAACCTGGGCACGTTCCCGGCGGTGCCGATGAAGCATGCCGGCGTGCGCATGACGATCACCCTGCACCACACGTCCGAGGACATCCGCGGCCTCGTCGCCTCGCTCGCCAAGCACGTCCCGGCCGCGCTCGAGCGCGCCGGCGAGGCGGCCAAGCGCCGCCACGCGAAGATCGTCGGCGAGCACGGGCCGGCGCTCACCATCGAGCACCACACCCGCGCGACCGCGCTCGACGAGGCCGAGTGGAACTCGCTGCTGGGTGAGCGCGGCACGTTCACCGTCGACGGCCTGAAGTTCCTCGAGGACGCGTTCGGCGGCCCGGGCGCGCGGCCGGAGGACGAGTGGGCGTTCCACTACTACGTGGTGCGCGACCGCAGCGGCAGGGCCGTGCTCGCGACGTTCTTCACCGCCGCGCTGTGGAAGGACGACATGATGGCCTCGGCCGCCGTGTCCGAGCTGGTCGAGGAGCGGCGCGCGCAGGACCCGTACTACCTGACGTCGACGACGTTCGCGATGGGCTCGCTGCTGACCGAGGGCGACCACCTGTACCTGCACCGCAACGCGGACTGGAAGGGTGCGCTCGACCTGCTGATGGCGGCCGTGGGTGAGGACGCGCGGGCCGCGGGCGCGGGGACGATCGTCTTCCGCGACCTGCACACGGCCGACGTGGAGCTGGCCGAGGCGGTCCGCGAGCGCGGCTACGTCCGGACGTCGCTGCCGCAGTCGCTCGTCTACGAGCCCGTGGCCGGCGGCGACGAGGCGTGGCTCGCGCAGCTGTCGCCGAAGGCGCGCGTGCACCAGCGCAAGGCGGTGCTGCCGTTCGACGACGCCTACGCGGTCGAGTGGCTGACCGCCGGTGGCCGCGCGGTGAGCGACGCCGAGCTCGACCACCTGTACGAGCTCTATCTGGCGGTGCAGGCGAAGGGCCGCGACCTGAACTCCTTCCCGCTCCCCAAGCGCTTCCTGCGCGACATGCTCGCGCACCCGTCGTGGGAGCTGATGACGCTGACGCTGAAGGAGGCCGGCGAGGTCGTCGCGTTCGGCGCGCACTTCGTCGGCCCGCGCCACTACGCGCCGATGATCGTCGGGCTCGACTACGCGTACGTGCGCTCACACGGCGCGTACCGGCAGGCGCTGCGCCACGCCGTCGTGCGTGCCCGCGAGCTCGGCTCCAAGCGCGTGCTGCTGGGCATGGGCGCGACGTTCGAGAAGACGCGCTTCGGCGCGCACGTGCAGGACCGCGTCGCGTTCGCGCAGGCCAGCGACCACTACTCGAGCGAGGTGCTGGCGGCGCTGGCCGCCGAT
This sequence comes from Solirubrobacter deserti, assembly GCF_003344625.1. Lineage (GTDB taxonomy): Bacteria > Actinomycetota > Thermoleophilia > Solirubrobacterales > Solirubrobacteraceae > Solirubrobacter > Solirubrobacter deserti. The sequence continues at coordinate 867,309 of NZ_QPKJ02000003.1, forward strand.
TCGCACGGACACTGACCGGGGGGCTGCCGCCCCCCGGGACCCGCGCTTCAGGGCCGGTTGTGGCAGACGGCCTCGATGTTGTGGCCGTCGGGATCGAGGACGAACGCCCCGTAGTAGCCGGGGTGGTAGGCGGCGCGCTCTCCGGGCGCGCCGTTGTCTTGGTAGCCCGCCGCGACCGCCCGCGCGTGCCAGGCGTCGACGGCGTCGTTGGTGTCGACGTCGAACGCGAGGTGCACGTGCTCGGTGACCGGCTCGCCCGTGACGTAGGAGAAGTTCGCGTTCGCGGCGAGGATCTGGACGTGGTCGGGCCGGTCGACGCCGATCTCCATGCCGAGCGCGAGGTAGAAGCGCTTGACCGCGGCGACGTCCTGGGTGCGGAACCACATGTGGTCGAGCGCACCCGGCTCGCGGGTGCGGCTGGTGTGGACCGCCTCGACGCTGTTGCCGTTCGGGTCGCGCAGGAAGCCGCCGTAGTAGTCGTCGCCGTATTCGGGGCGCGGGCCGGGCGCGCCGTCGTCCTGGTAGCCCGCCTTCACGCCGGTGCCGTGGAACGCGTCGACGAGCGCGTGCGTCGGCGCGTAGAACGCGATGTGGAGGTTCTGCGCCGGCGGCTTGTCGTCGGGCACGATCGAGAGGTCGCCCCACTCCAGGTACTCGGGGTCGTCGTGGCGCTCCTTGCCGAGCACGGGCAGGACGGTGTCGTAGAAGCGCTTGGACGCCTCGTAGTCCGCGACGCGGATCGTCACATGGTCGATCACCCCACCTATTGTGCGGAAAGCAGGAACGTGACGAGTTGCTCGAGCTCGGGCGGGCTGATGCGGGTGGCGAAGTCCTCCGGCATCGGGCCGTTGCGCGGCGGCGCGACGATCGCCCGCTTGACGTCGTCGCGCGATTTGCCGACCAGCGCCACCTCCAGGTCCGGACCGATCGGTGCGCTGGAGTTCGCGGGCTCGAACGTGTGGCACGAGCCGCAGCCCTGCGCGACGAAGACGCTCAGGCCGTCGCGCGCGGGGGTCGCCCGCGCGGCGGTCGGCGCGGGGTCGTCCCCGCCCGCGGCGAAGGCGGCGATCGTCATCGCCGCCCCCGCGCAGGCGAGCCCACCGGCGGCGAGGGTGGTGGCTCTCACGCCGCCTGCGGTTCGTGGCGGTGGCGCAGCCGGGCGCCCACGAGGATCAGTGCGGCGAGCAGGAACGCGAGGGCGCCGAGCCCCAGGTAGGTCCAGTTCGGCCCACTGTCGTCGGCCGCGGTCGTGCTCGCGGCGGGGGCGCTCGCCGGGTCGCCGATCCGCACGGCCGGGAACGTGTGCGGCTGCCCGGTGATGAAGCCGTCGTTGACCTCGTACATCCACTCGCCGCCGCGCGGGAACGTCACGCTGACGGCATAGACGCCGGGCTTGTCGGTCGCGCGCGCGGCGAATGTCTGCTCGCTGCCGCCCTGGCGGATCGTCAGCGTCGGCTGCACGTCCTCCAGCGGCGTCCGCCCGTGCTGGAGCACGGTGAGGTTGACGTTCCACGGCTGTCCCGGCTCCACGCCCGCGGGCGTCGAGTCCAGCCCCACCGTGGCCCAGCCTCCGGCGAACGCGCTCGGCGCGGCGACCAGCGAGGCGGCCAGTGCAACTGCGATGAGTAGACGGTGCATGTCCCGTCTACGCCCACCGCGCCCGAGAGGTTCCGAACTTAAAGAGGGACTGTCCCTCTTTAGGAAGTGCGCCACCCCGGAATGTGCGGATTTGGTGCAGGTTTGACCTAAAGGGGACTGTCCCCCTTTAGGTTGGGGAGGGTGCGTACGTGGATCGCCGTGCTCTCCGCGTTGCCCTGGGTGGGGTGGGCCGCGCTGCGCCTGGCGGGCGTGGAACTGCCGTACCCGCTGGTCGCCGCGATCGCGTTCACGCCCTACGCGGCGCTGACGTCGCCGCTGCCGGTCGTGCTCGCGCTGATCCTGCGGCGCAAGGGCGTGGCGATCGTCGCCGCGGTCGCGGCGTTGGCGCTCGGCGCGACGATGGTGCCGCGCGCGGTGGCCGGACCGCGACCGGAGGCGGACGGCCCGCGGCTGGTGGTGATGACGTCGAACCTGTGGCTCGGGCACGCGAACGCCGACGACGTGTTGCGCACGGCGCGCGAGCACGATGTGGACGTGCTCGCGGTGCAGGAGCTGCGGCCCAAGCTCGCGGCGCGGCTGCAGGCGCGCGGCGCCAAGCAGTTCCCGCACCAGATCCTGCTGCCCCACGCCGGCGCCGCGGGCAGCGGGCTGCTCTCCCGGCGCCCGCTCGGCTCGGCGGGCGGCGACCTCCAGCCGGAGGCGGTGCTGCTCAACGGCGGCGCGCCGCCCGTGCGGATCAAGTCCGTGCACCCGCGCCCGCCGGTCACGCGCGCCGCCGAGCCGCAGTGGCGCCGTGCGCTCGCGGCGCTGCCGGGCTCGGACGGGCGCGGCGACGTGCGCATCCTCGCCGGTGACTTCAACGCCACCTTCGACCATCCCGAGTTCCGCGCGCTGCTCGACCGCGGCTACATCGACGCCGCGGACGCCGTCGGGAAGGGCTGGACGCACACCTGGCCGTCGGGCCGCGCGACCGCCCACCGCGGCACGCTGCCGATCACGATCGACCACATCCTCGTCGACCGGCGCGTGCGCGTGGAGCAGGTCACCGTGGTGGACATCCGCCGCAGCGACCACCGCGCGGTGATCGCGTGCTGCGCCTGCCCGCCGCGTAGGCTCCGCGGATGCCGAAGGCGCGCTCGTTCGCGGCGGCGCTGGTCGTCGCGCTGCTCTCCGTGCCGCTCGCGGTGATGGTCCTGGGCGCCCTGCACCCGCCCGGCGAGCCGGCGCCGGTCGGGCTCGAGCTGCTGCGGGTGCAGCCGTCGCTCGCCGCGTTCGAGCGCGCGTTCGACCTGGTGCCGCTCGGCCGCCAACTGCTGAACTCGCTCACGGTGGTCGCGATCGCGGTGCCGCTGAGCGTCGTGTGCGCTTCGCTCGCGGGTTTCGCGATGACCCGCATGGGGCGGCGCGCCCACGCGCTCGCGGTCGGCTTCACGCTCGTCACGCTCACGATCCCGGTGTCCGCGCTGTGGGTCCCGCGCTTTGCGATCTTCCGTGAGCTCGGCGTGCTGGACACCTATGTCCCGCTGATCGCGCCCGCGCTGATCGGTACGTCGCCGCTGCTCGTGCTGCTCGCGTACTGGAGTGCCCGCGGCCTGCCGCGCGACCTGATCGACGCCGCGCGCCTCGCCGGCCTCGGACCGCTGAAGGTGTGGTGGCGGATTGTCGTCCCGCTGACAAAACGCACCCTGTTGGCCATCACTGCACTCTCGTTCGTGGCCCATTGGGGCAACCTGATCGAGCCGCTCCTGTATCTCTATGACGAAGCGAAAGCGACGCTTCCGCTGGGGTTGAGCAGCCTGCGGCAACTCGGTCCCACGGACGCGCCCGTCCTGCTGGCGGGCGCGGTGGTGGCGACCGTGCCACCGGCGCTCGCGTTCGCGCTCGCACAGAGGGCCGTGCTGGACAACACGAGGAGGGCGGGATGGGTTCGACGTTGAGGGGCGTCGTCCTGATGCTGAGCTTGGGGCTCGGCCTGATGGCATGTGGCGAGGACGAGGGTCCTCCGGCCGCACAGCAGGCCGACCAGGCGCTGCCCGCGATCACGTTCCAGGTGACGGGGGACCCGGAGGAGACGCGCGTCTACAAGGAGCTCGCGGCCCAGTACAGGACGGACACCGGCAACACGGTGAACGTCGTCGAGGTGCCCGAGCGCGACGTGCACCTGGCCAAGCTCACCACGTCGTTCTCCGCGGGCAAGCAGCCCGAGGTGTTCCTGCTCAACTACCGCTACCTGGGCGGGTTCGCCGCCCGCGGCGTGATCGACGCCGCCGGCCCGCGCCTGGAGCGCTCCGACGAGCTCGAGCGGGAGGACTTCTATGACATCCCGATGCAGGCCTTCGAGTACGAGGGCACGCTGCAGTGCATCCCGCAGAACGCCTCCTCGCTCGTCGTCTACTACAACGTCGACTGGTTCGAGGCGGCGGGCATCGAGCCGCCGAAGGACCAGTGGAGCTACGAGGAGTTCGCGAAGGTCGCCGAGCGGCTGACCGGCGACGGCAAGCACGGCGTCGGGCTCGACCTGAGCACAATCCGCGTCGGCCCGTGGATCTGGTCCGCGGGCGGCGAGCTCGTCGACGACCCGGTCAAGCCGACCAAGTTCCTGTTCGACACGCCGGAGGGCCGGCGCGGCCTGGAGAACGTGATCGCGCTGCAGCGCAACGGCTGGTCGCCGAGCGCCGACGAGGCCGACGCGCAGAGCGTCGAGGACCGCTTCATGGAGGGCAAGGTCGCGATGTTCCTGTCTTCGCGCCGCGACGTGCCGGTGATGCGCCAGATCACGGACTTCGAATGGGACGTCGCGCCGTTCCCGGTCGACCAGGAGCCGGCCAGCGTCCTGCACTCCGACGGGTTCTGCCTCTCCAAGCACGACAACGCCGACGCGGCCTGGAAGTGGGTCGAGTACGCGCTCAACGCCAAGGGCCAGGAGGTGCTGGCCGCGAGCGGGCGCAGCGTGCCGTCGATCAAGGCCGTCGCGGAGTCGCCGCTGTTCCTGGCGCCGACCGACCCGCCGGCCAGTTCCAAGGTCTTCATCGACGCGCTCAGCCAGATGCACCAGCTGCCGGTGACCAAGAACTGGAGCGAGGTCGAGGGCCTGACCGACGACGCGCTCAACGAGATGTTCTACGGGCGGCTCAGCATCGACGAGGGGATCGAGCGCATCGCCCAGGAGACCGACGGCAAATTCTGAGCGTCGAAGGGCTCTCGGTCCGCTACGGCGGCGTCGACGCGCTGCGCGAGCTCTCCCTGGCGCTGGAGCCGGGCGAGCTCGTCGCGGTGCTCGGCGCCTCCGGGTCCGGGAAGTCGACGCTGCTGCGGGCGATCGCGGGGCTGGAGGAGATCGCCGCCGGACGGGTGCTGATCGGGGGCGAGGACGTGTCCCGGCTCGCCCCGGCACGGCGCGGTGTCGCGATGGTCTTCCAGTCGTTCGCGTTGTTCCCGCACATGACCGTGGAGCGCAACATCGCGTTCGGGCTGCGGGCGCGCGGCGAGTCGACGCAGGCGGTGGCATCGACCGCGGAGGCGCTCGGGCTCTCGGCGTTGCTGGACCGGCGGCCGGGCGAGCTGTCGGGCGGTGAGCGCCAGCGGGTGGCACTGGCGCGGGCGCTGGCGGCGCGGCCGCGCGTGCTGCTGCTCGACGAGCCGCTGTCGAACCTGGACGCGCAGCTGCGGGTCTCGACGCGGGGGGAGATCCGGCGCGTGCAGGAGCGCACGGGCGTGACGACGCTGCACGTCACGCACGATCAGGTGGAGGCGCTCGCGCTGGGGCACCGCGTGGCGGTGCTGCGGGACGGGCGGCTCGAGCAGCTCGGGACGCCCGACGAGGTGTGGGAGCGGCCCGCGAGCGCGTGGGTGGCGCGGTTCGTGGGGACGCCGCCGATGAACCTCGTGCCGGGTGAGCGCGGGCTGTGCGGCTTCCGGGCCGAGGACGCGGCGGCGCGGGTCGATCCGGGCGGCGAGTACGTGTTCGAGCTGGCCGAGCGCGTGGGGGCTGACGTGCTCTGGCACCTGCGGCGCGGGGAGGATCTCGTCGCCGTGCGGGCGGGCGGGGCGGCGCCCGCGGTCGGCGAGCGGGTGGCGGTGGAGGTGCCGGAGGCGCGCGTGCGCTGGTTCGACCGCGAGACGGGGCGCGCGCTGTGAGCGAGAAGCGCCAGCTCGCGCTGATGTTCGCGCCGTACGCGCTCGGCGCGCTGCTGCTGTTCATCGCGCCCGCGCTGTACTCGCTCTCGCTGTCGCTCTATGACGCGGACCTGCTCACCGAGTCGCGCTTCATCGGCTTCGGGAACTTCGCCGAGCTCGCCGGCGACGAGCTCTTCCACGAGGTGCTGTGGCGCTCGGCGCTCTTCGTGGCGATCGCGGTGCCGCTGCGGCTGTTCGTAGCGGTCGGGCTGGCGCTGCTGTTGTTCCGGGTGCGGGCGGGGCGCACGGCGGCGTTCCTGCCGTCGGTGGTGCCCGACGCGGCCTGGGCGGCGGTCTGGATCTTCCTGCTCAACCCCGTCTACGGGCCGCTGAACTGGCTGCTCGGGCTGGTCGGGATCGCGCCCGTGTCGTGGTTCTCCAGCGGCTGGGCGGCGTTCTTCGCGATCATCCTGATGCTGGCGTTCACGGTCGGCGAGGCGTTCATCGTCGCGCTCGCGGCGCGGCAGGAGCTGCCGGAGGAGCTGTATGACGTGGCGCGGCTCGAGGGGGCGCGGCCCTGGTACGTGCTGCGCGCGGTGACGCTCCCGCTGATGGCGCCGGTGCTCGCGCTGCTGGCGACGCGGGACGTCGCGGTGTCGCTGCAGGCGACGTTCACCGCCACCTACCTGCTGACCGACGGCGGCCCAGACCGCGCGACGCTGCTGCTGCCGATCTACTCCTTCGACATGGGCTTCGAGCTGCTGCGCTACGGCTACGCCAGCGCGATGATGCTGCTCGGGTTCCTCGGCTGCCTCGCGCTGGGCGTGGCGCAGTGGTTCGTCGTCAAGCGCTGGCGGCTCGGGCTATCCCACTGAGGCGGTTGTCGGCCAGGACGATCGCGGCGTCGAGGGCCTGGAGGGCCTGGCGGAGGGCTTCGACGGCGTCGTCGGCGAGCCCGGCGGACGGCTCCTCGAGCGCCAGCACGCGCGGGTCGCTCATCAGGCCGCGGGCGACCACGAGCAGCTGCTGCTCGCCGCCCGAGAGCGTGCGGGCGAGCTGCTTCGGGCGGCTCGCGAGCCACGGGAAGCGTGCGTAGACGCGCTCGCGGCGCTGCGCGACGAGCGGCTTGTCGCGGCGGGCGCGGTAGGCGCCGAGCGTGAGGTTCTCCTCGACGGTGAGGTCGCCGAACACGCGCCGGCCCGCGGGGACGAACGAGATCCCGAGCGCGGCGATCCGGTCGGGCTGGGCGTTGGCCAGCTCGACGCCGTCGAGCGTGATCGAGCCGGTCGTGCGTTCGAGACCCGCGAGCGCCGGCGGGAGGTGGGTGACCTCGACGATCTCGCCGTCTGTGACGGAGAAGCTGAGCCCGTCGACGTCCCGGACGGTGAACGTCACGCGCGCACCCGGCCGGCGTCGAGGCGCGTGACCTTGTCGGCGACGCCGCTGAGCAGGTCGAGGTCGTGCTCGACGACGAGCACGGCCCGGTCGAGCGCCTTCAAGCGGGCGAGCACGCGCAGCAGGGCCTCCCGCTCCGCGGCGGTCATGCCCGCGGCGGGCTCGTCGAGCAGCAGGATCGGCTTGCCCGTCGCGACCGTGCGCGCGATCTGCAGCAGGCGCTCCTCGCCCGGGCCGAGGTCGGTGGCGTGGGCGCGGTCGGCGAGCTCGGTGAGCTCCAGGATCGGCAGCGGATCGTCGCGGCGGGCGAGCAGCACCTGCTCGTAGGGCGTGAGCGGCGTGAGCGGCGCGGGGCGCTGGAACGTGCGCGCGACGCGCTCGTCGCGGGCGGCCAGGGTGCGCAGGAGCGTCGTCTTGCCGCTGCCGTTCGGGCCGACGAGCGCGTGCAGCTCGCCGCTCGCGAGTGCGACGTCGACGCCCTTGAGGATGCCGAGCGGGTCCGTGACCTGCTGCGCGGTGAAGCTCGCCGTGGTCGGCTCGGGTTGCGGGCCGGGCGGGACCGGCCGCGGCGGCCGGCGGCGGATGCGCGCCGCCACGTGCGGTCGCAGCCACAGGCAGGCGACGAGCGCGGCCGCGGTCATCACGCCGTTGGCGGCGTCGGTCGAGAGGCCGGTCTCGGCCAGCAGGGAAGCGGCGCGCGGGACGCCCGCGAGCACGAGCAGCGCGAGCAGCGGGCCGGCGATCGGCGCGCCGCCGCCGACGATCACCGCGGCGAACAGCTGCAGCGCGAGCAGCGGGGACAGGTCCGCGGGCGCCGCGACGCCGATCAGCAGCGTGAACCCGGCGCCGCCGGCCGCCCCGAACGCCGCGGCGAGCGCGAACAGCGTGACGATGTGGTGCGTGATCGGGACGCCGAGCTCGGCCGCGACCTCGCGGTCCTCGCGCAGCGCGAGCGCGTCGCGGCCGATCGGGCCGCGCCGGATGCGCTCGCTGATGACGAGCGCGGCGGCGACGAGGACCAGCGCGGTGACCAGGTGGACGGTCGGCGTGAGCGTGAGCTCGAACAGCGGGGTCGCGACGCGGTCGAGCGCGGGGCGCGTGAGGCCCTGCGTGCCGCCCGAGAGGTCGGGGGCGGCGACCAGGATCGCGGCGGCGAGCCAGGCGAGGCCCCAGGTCGCGAGCGCCACCCGCGGCGCGGGCGCCTTCGCCACCAGCCAGCCGGTCAGCGCGCCGAGCGCCGCGCCGCCGGCGATGGAGAGGATCAGCGCGCTGCCGATCGGGAGGCCCGCGCGCTCGAGCTGCATCGCGCCGATCGCTCCCACCGCGAGGAAGGCGCTCTGGGAGAGGACGGGGAGGCCCGCGAACGCGACGACCGGGACGAGGCCGAGCGCGGCCGCGAGCAGGTAGAGGTCGAAGACGATGTCGGTCATCGAGGTCGTCCTGCGTGGGCTCGGCGAGGGGCGCCGTGGTGGCCGGGAGCGCGCGACCCCCGTCCCGCGGAACCGGCTTCGCCGGAAAAGGGGGATGTTCCGCGGAGACGGGGGTCGCGCGCTCCCGGCACGGGCGGCTCGGCGCCGCGCCCGTGGGCCCCGCTGCGGTGGGACCGGCGTGGGCTCATCTACGGGCCGCCAGGAGCACGAGGAGCGTGAGCGCGACGACGTCGCCCCAGCCGCCGCCGAGCTCGGTCACGGCGAACGCCTCGAGCACGCCGAGGGCAAGCCCGCCGGCGAGGGCCAGGCGCAGCGAGGCGAGTCCGCCGATCAGGGCCGCGGCGACGCCCTTGAGGCCGAGCAGCGCACCGTCGGCGGGACCGAGCGCGGCGTCCGGGGCGATCAGGACGCCGGCCAGGCCCGCGAGCGCGCCGGCGAAGGCGAACGCGAGCAGGATCACGCGCTCGGTCGGGACGCCCAGCAGCGCGGCGGCGCCCGGGTCCTCGCTGACCGCCCGCACGACGGCGCCCGCGCCCGTCACGGCCAGCGCGCGCTCGACCGCGATCCCGGCGGCGAGCCCGATGGCGAGCACGATCAGCGCGCGGCCCTCGACGAACACGCCGCCGCCGAGGCCGAGCGTGCCGGCCGTGCCGAGCGGGTCCGGGATGGCGTACGCCTGCTGGGTGAACGGCAGGCCGGCGAGTTCGCGGATCAGCAGCGCGGCCGCCAGCGAGCCCGCGGCCCAGCCGATCACGTCGCCGGCGCGGCCGATCCGGGCCCGGGCGCGGAACGGCCGGATCGCGGCGACGTACACGGCGACGGAGAGCAGCGCGCCGGCGGCCAGTGCGAGCGCGACGAACGCGACGGCCGAGCCGAGGCCCAGGCCGATCGCCGCGGGCGTGCTCCCGACGACGGCGAGCACCGCGACGAACACCGCTCCGACCACGATGTCGCCGTGCGCGAACGCGATCACGGCCGTGAGGCGGTGCACGAGCGTGAAACCGAGCGCGATCAGGCCGTAGGCGGCGCCCGTCGCCAGGCCGGCGATCAGCGTCTGGAGCGCGACGGCGCCGCTCACGTCGTGCCCCTCCGGGCGCGCCGGTGCGCGCCCTTCGGGCGAGTGCTCGCTGCGACGCGAGCCGCCAGGCGAGTGTCACCGCTCACGTCAGGAGACCGTGTAGCGCAGCCGCAGCTTGCCGTCGCACAGCTCGGTGACCTGCACGCTGACCATCTGCTTGCCCTGGACGTGGCCCTCGGCCTCGATCGGCGGCTCGGCGTCCTTGGTGAGCAGCTTGTAGCCCGCGTCGAGCAGGGCCTGGGTGGCGGTGTCGCGCATCGTCTCCAGGTCGTCCACGGCGCCGTCGACGACCGCGTAGAAGCGCTCCGTCTTGCCGAACGGCCCTTCGCTCACGTACACGTGCGCGCCCGGCGGGAACGCGAGCTCGGCGGGCGGCCGGCGTTCGGGCTGCCCGTCGATGGCGGGCGGGCACGCGCGCGCGGCGCCACCATCACCGCCGCACCCGGCGACAGCGAGGACGGCCACGGCGGCCGTGAGCGATGCCGGACGGGCGAGGATGAGCGCATGATGACCGACCCACAGTCGGTTCGCTTCCGACAGGTGGTCGGTAGTCCCGAACGGGCTAGGGCGGTTGAATCCTCACCAGGAGAAAGGGTGCTGCACACACACTCCGGGTCCCGGCTTCTCCTCCCAGGGACTCGGATTTCGGTGGCGGAACCTCCCCGGTCAGGCCTGGACAACCTGACCGGGGACTCCGCATCTCAACGCCGGAGTGGACAGCGATAGGCAAGGACAACGGGGCCCCGACCGGGCCCCGTTCTCCGTTAACGGGTCAGACGCGCATCTAGGCGGCGAGCGCGAGGCGCGGGCGCGGCGGCGAGAACTCGGCCTGCAGCGTGTGCAACAGGCCGCGCAGGCCGGCGCTCTCGCCGGCGATCGCGCGCTGGCGGGGCGCGCCCGGGTCGCCCGCGAGGTGGGCCAGCAGCTGCAGCTCGCGCTCGCAGCCGAGCTCGCGGGCGTGTGGCCAGCACGCGTCCACGAGCGTCGCCAGGCGCCCGGAGGCGGGCACGCAGCGGTTGCGGTGCGGGTCCAGCAGCTGGGCCTCGATGCCGTCGCGGGCGGCGAGGAAGCGGTTCTCGTCGAGCACCTCGGGCGCGTGCGCGAGCTCGGGCTCGGCGCACGTGCCCAGCGCCTCGCAGCGCACCAGGCACTGCACGAGCGCGACGAGCGCGGCCGTGTCGCGGATGCGCGTCTGCGCGTCCATGATCCGCACCTCGAGCGTGCCGAGCCGGGGCTGGAGGCGCACGTCCCACCAGATGAAGGTCGGCTCGGGGATCGCGCCGCAGCGGATCAGGACGTCGATCGACTCCACGTAGTCGCGGTAGTCGGCGAACTCGCGCGGGATGCCGGTGCGCGGGAAGGCCTGGAACACCGGCGTGCGGGCCGACGCGAGCCCGCTGTCGAGCCCGCGGGTGAACGGCGAGTTGGCCGACAGCGCCAGCAGTACGGGGATGTGCGCGCGCATGCCGTTCAGGGCGCGCGTGGCGAGCTCGGCGTCGGGCACGGCGACGTGCACGTGCAGCGCGAACGTCGGCTCCCGCCGCGCGAGCTCGCGCAGCGAGCGGTGCAGGAACTGGTAGCGCGCGCCCGGCGAGACCTCGACGTCCTCGGCCTTGACCAGCGGGTGCATGCCGGCGACCGCGGCGCGCAGGCCGAGCGGCCGCACGGTCGCGGCCAGCGCGGCGCGCATCGAGCGCAGCTCGGCGGCCGCGTCGCTCACCGTGGCGTGCGGCTTGGTCGCGAGCTCGAGCGCGAGCCCGTGCGTCTCACCGCGGGCGTGCTCGGCGAGCTCGTCCGGCATCACGGCCAGCACGTCCTCAGAGCGCCACGCGGGCGAGCCGTCCGGCTCGAGCAGCATCACCTCTTCCTCGACGCCCACCGTCCAGGGATCGAAGTCGGGGTTGGTCCGCCATGTCGCCCATTCGGGTGCCGTCGCCATACGCACCAGCGTGCCCACGCCGGGCCTTCGCGTGTTCCACCCCGCGGTCCAGACTTGGAGGGCGAACGTTGTACGAGCGGTCGTGGTTGAGCCGCCGCCGCGCCCGTACATTCGGTGCCATGAGGCGCGGACGTCCACCGCAGATCGTGGCCTATGGGGGAGGCGGCTTCTCCATGGAGCCCAACAACCCCCTGCTCGACGAGTACGTCCTCGGACTGTGCCGTCGCAAGAAGCCGAAGGTCTGCTTCTTTCCCTCGGCGTCCGGGGACGCCGACCACTACGTCGTGCGCTTCTACAGGCACTTCTCGAGCGAGATCTGCGATCCGTCGCACATCTCCCTGTTCCGGCGTGACTGCGGCCCGGGAGCCGTGCGCGAGCACCTGCTCAAGCAGGACCTGATCTACGTCGGCGGCGGGTCGATCCTGTCGCTGCTCGGCGTCTGGCGCGCCCACGGCATCGACGAGGATCTGCGCGCCGCCTGGCAGGCGGGTGTCATCCTTGTCGGCGTGTCCGCCGGATCGCTCTGTTGGTTTGACTCAGGCCTGACGGCCTACCACCATGACGCGAAGCCGTACCAGGGCCTCGGCTTCCTCTCGCACTCGAACGCGGTGCACTACGAGGAGGAGTCCGACCGGCGCCCGGCCTACCACCAGGCGCTGCGGGAAGGCATGCCCGGCGGATACGCGGCCTCGGACGGGGCCGCCCTGCACTTCATCGGCGACGACCTGCACCGCGTGGTCCTCTCGCGCCCGAACGCTCGCGCGTACCGGGTCGAGGTCGCGGGCGAGGACGTCGTCGAGCATCCGCTGGAGGCCACCTATCTCGGCGAGCGCCCCAAGCTCGAGCTCGCAGCCGCCTGAGCGGCGTCCCACGATCCTCGCGATGGGCGGGGGCGGCTTCACGATGGAGCCGGAGAACCCCGCCCTCGACGACTACGTGCTCGGGCTGGCGAGCGCGAAGGTGCCGAAGATCTGCCTGCTCCCCACCGCCTCCGGCGACGGCGAGGCGCAGATCCGGCAGTTTCACGCCACCTTCGGCGCGCGGGCCTGCGAGCCGATGCACATCTCCTTGTTCCGCCTGGGCTCGCGCCCGATCCCACTGCGCGAGACGCTGATGGAGCAGGACATCGTCTACGTCGGCGGCGGCTCGATGCTCGGGCTGCTCGCGGTCTGGCGCGCGCTCGGGCTGGACAAGATCCTGCGCGAGTGCTGGGAGTCGGGCGTGATCCTGGCCGGGCTGAGCGCGGGCGCGATGTGCTGGTTCGAGTGGGGCGTGACCTCGTCGCTGGGCTCGCCCGCCCCGTCGCCCGGGCTCGGCTTCCTGCCCGGGTCGCTGTCGGTGCACATGGACGGCGAACCCGCACGGTTGCCGGTGTTCCGGGCGGCGATCGCCGACGGCACGATCCCGCCCGGCTACGCGGCCGACGACGGCGTCGCCCTGCTGTTCCGCGGCGCCGAGCTCGACGAGGTCGTGAGCTCGCGCCCGCACCGCAAGGCGCTGCGCATCGACGGCGCCGACGAGCTCTTCACGCCCCGCGAGCTGGCCCGCCCCGACCGGTTCGGCGACGGCGCGGACATCGCCGAGTTCCGCGCCGTGCGTGCGTTGCGCGGGCGTTAGCGCACCGCCACCTCGACGTATACGTCCTTGCGCGCTTTGCCGACGCGCACGGTCTTGGTGCCCTTGACGACCTTGACGGTGCGGCGGGCGACGACCCGCTTGGTCTTCTTGTCGCGGATGCGCACGATCACGGTGCGGCGGGCGTCCGAACGTAGCCGCACGCGGCCGTCCCGCAGGAGGGTCGCGGCGACCGGCGCGGGCGCGGTGGCGCGCGGCGACGGGTCCGCGGCGGCGCGAGGGGACGGCGCCGTGCCCGCGGGCGGGGGCGACGCGTCGCCGGCGCCGGGCGAGGGGGTCGGGTCCGGCGAGGGCGTCGGGTCCGGGTCCGGGGAGGCCGTCGGGCCGGGCTCCGGCGTCGTGCTCGCGTCCGGGCCGGGTGTCGTGGTCGGGTCCGGATCGGGCGTCGTGGTCGGGTCCGGATCGGGCGTCGTGGTCGGGACCGGCGTCGCGGTCCCGGTCGACCACGAGTTCGCCGGCGGCGTCGGGACGGGCGTCACCGACGGGTCCGGGTTGGGCGTCGGGGTCGGCGTCGGCGCGGGGCCGGGACCGATCACCGGGCCGGCGTCCGAGATGCTCTCCGCCGACGCGCCGGCGGGGGTGTAGACCGTCAGCGTCTGGCGCATCCGGTGGCCCTGGTCGGCCGGGGTGAGCCGGTACGCCTGCATCTCGTTCGCGAGCCGCGTGCAGTTCTCGCCCGCCGTGTCGCAGCGCAGCCAGCCGATCCGCCCGGTGGCGCGCTCGGTGCTGACGTGACGGTCGCCGTGCATGAACTCGCCGACCTGGTCGCCGATCGGGGTCGCCGGCGTCTTGCCGTAGTTCTGGCCGCTGGGCGGGCCCTCGAGGATCGGGCCGACCTGCTCGTGGGTGGAGGAGCCGCGCTCGCCGGCGGCGTTGATCGCATAGACGGTGGCGACGAGCTCGTGGCTGACGTCCGCGCTGGTCGCGGTGTAGGCGCGGCCGGTCGCGCCCGGGATCAGCCTGCAGCCCGTCTCATAGTGGCAGCGCCGCCACTCGTAGCGCGTGGAGGTCGGCGCGGGCTCCCACAGCCCGTCCTGCACCGTGATCGTGTGGCCCACGCGCGGCACGCCGTACAGGTACGGGTAGGCGGGGTGGATCGCGAACGGCTTCGGGCCGAGGGCGACGGGACCGGGTGAGCTGTAGAGCCGCTCGGACGCGCCCGCGTCGTTCTGGGCGACGAGGGCGACGCGCATGCGATACCCCGCGTCGGCGTCGGTCAGCGAGTAGGTCCAGCCCACGTGCCCGATGTCCGTGCACGTGGAACCCGAGCAGCGGTGCCAGTGCGCGTCGATCGTCACCGGCGAGCCCGCGAAGTCACCGCCGTAGACGCGCTGCACGGAGCCGGTGGCGGCCTCGCCGACGATGACCGGCGCCTCGCCGCGCGGGGTCGGGGGGCTCGGATCCCCACCGGGGGCGAACCGCGCCAGCCCGCTCACGCCGCGCAGCGACGTGAAGCGGAAGTTCCCGCCGATCAGCAGGCCGCCGTCCGGCAGCGTCTCGACCGTCGTCAGCGTGTTCCCCATCCCCCAGTCCGTGGCCGGCTCGGGCCGGAAGCGGGTCGCGCGGCCGGTCGACAGGTCGATCGACCCGAGGCTCCAGCGCGGCTCCCCGGCCAGCTCGCTGAAGGCGCCCGCGAGGAACAGCTCGGAGCCCGCGGCCTCGATCTCGTGCACGGCCCCGTCGACGACGGGGTACGGCACGTTGAGCCCGTTGGCGTCGATGTGGCGCAGCGGCGAGTCCCGGTCCCAGTACGGGAACCCGCCGACCCAGACGCCGCCGAGACCGTCCGGCTCGAGCGCGTACACGGTCATCTCCGGCTGCGCGGAGACGGGCAGCGCAGCCCGGGTGGCGGTGTCGTACGCGCGCAGCTCGCACGCGGCCACGTACAGCTTGGACCCGACGACCTCCAGCGCGTTGATCGGGCAGTTCTCGGCGAACGAAGGCGCCCAGTCGAGGACCTGCCCCGTCGTCACGTCGATCGCGCCGAGCTTGGTGACCGTGCGCTCGCCGAGCCGGGCGAAGTGGCCGGCGACGAACAGCGTGGACCCGCTGAGTGCCAGCGCGGTGACCGGTCCGCCCCGTGCGGACGGGAACCCGGGACGCCACGCGCCCGTGACGGCGTCGACCGCCGCCAGGTAGGTCTGCGGTTGCCCGCCGACGGTCGCGAACGCACCCCCGATGTACACGGTGTCGCCGGCCTTCTCGACCGCCCGCGCCCACGTGCCGTAGTGCGCCGGGAACCACGCTCCCGGAACGTCCTCCCGGACGGTGCCGGCAAGCTTCGCGTCGAAGGGGAGCACGGCGCCCGTGCGCAGGTCCAGCGCCGCGGCGCCCACGCGTGCGGTGGTGTCCCGCAGCCCGCCACCGGACGTGGCGAGCGCCCCGCCACCGGCGGCCAGCACGGTCCCGCCCGCAACGCTGCTGGTGTAGGGCGCCCGCGCGCCGGTGCGCAGGTCGAAGGCGACGATCGAGCCGCCCGTGGCCACGTACAGCGTGTCGCCCTCGGAGGTGATCCCGTGCGCGTCGGCCGCGACGTCGCCGAACCACGGCAGCCGCTGGCCCGTCGCGAGATCGAACGCGCGCAGCTTGACGTCGTCGTCCTCAGAGGACTCGCCGAGCATGACCACGGCCTGCGGCCCGAGCTCGATCTGCGACACCTCGCCGGCGCGGAACTGCCGCGGCGAGAGCGTCGCCGAGTCGTCCGTGCTCAGCATCACCGGGCCGGAGCGCTCCTGGTTGCGCACCCAGCCGAACGAGCCGCCGAGGTAGACCTGCGTACCGCGGGCCGCGATGGCCTGGATGTGCACGGATTCCTCCAGCTCCGCGTCCCAGTCGAGCACGCGCCCGGTCGCGAGATCGAGCGCGGCGGCGCCGCGGCGCGGCGAGTCGAAGGCGCCGGCGACGAACATCCGGTCACCGGAGATCGACAGGCTCTCGACCTGCCCGATCCCGCCGGGCGGGCCCCAGTCGAGCACCTCGCCCGTGCGCGCGTCCAGCTTGGCGAGCCCGCTCTTGGCCTTCCCGCCGATCACGCTGAACGTCCCGCCGACGTACAGCACGTCGCCGCGCTTCTCGATCTCCATCACGAGCCCGGACGCCTGCGCGCGGAAGACCGGGTCGATCGTCCCGTCCGCGCGCAGGTGGACGAAGTTCACCCGGCGCTGTCCGAGCACGCGGTCGAACTCGCCGCCGACGTAGAACCCGCCCTCGCCGTCGGGCTCGAGCGCGCGGACGCTGAGTCCCGGGATGTCGTCCTCGAAGTCCAGGCCCCCGCCGGCACCGTCGCTGGTGATGTCCGGGAAGTCGCGGCGCACGGCGCCGCTGGCGTCCAGGAACGTGAGCGAGCCGCTCGGCCGGCCGAGCTCGTGCATGGAGCCGGCGAGGTAGGCCGTGTCGCCGTCGATCAGGGCGTCGGCGACCCCGTGGGCGGAGGGGAACGGGACGGGGGCGGAGCCCGGCGAGGCGGCCGCGGGAGCGGCGCACAGGAAGGCGGCGAAGCAGAGGAGGGGGGCGATCCGGGGCATGGGCGCGTTGGCTCTATGCCCCGATCGCCTAGCTCTTAGACCACTCGACTTGCGTTGATCGGTGGAAGCCGACGCCGAGCCCGTCGAGCAGCTCACCGTGGCGCGCGAGGCGGGTCCGGAAGTCCTCCCACGAGCGGTGCCGCGTCCAGCCGACCTCGGCCGTCGCGAGCAGCCGCGGGAAGACCATCGCGTCGATGTCGGCGCGGGTCTCGATCGTCTCGGTCCACAGCGCGGCCTCGACGCCGATCACGTCGGCGCCGTCGATCACCGTCTCCGGGTCCCAATCGTAGGCGTCGCGGACGTCGACGGCGCCGGCCCAGGTCAGGCCGAGCCGGGTGTCGTCGTCGTACTTCTGGTCCAGATAGGTGTGCGGCGCGGGCGACATGATGAGCGGCAGGCCCTGGTCGGCCGCGGCCTTGGCCGGCTTGGCGTCGGACCAGTGCTGGACGATCGTGCCCTGCGGGAGCTTGGCCACACCGGCCTCCTCCCACACGATCGGCGTCTTGCCCTGCTCGAGCACGAGCGAGCACGCGTCCCACATGAAACGCACATAGTCCTCGTGCGCGAGCCCTTCGACCTCGTCGCCGCCGAGGTGGAAGTGCTCACCCGGAATCGCCCGCACGACGTCGCCGAGCCAGCGCAGGACGATCTCCGACCGCACGTCCAGCGACACGCCCGGGCTGCTCCAGGTGGTGAAGGGCTCGGGCGCGTCGCGCCCCCACAGCTCCGGGTAGGCGCGCAGCGCGGCGTTGACGTGGCCGGGGACGTCGACCTCGGGCACGACCGTGATCGAGTGCGTCGCCGCGTGCGCGACGATCCGGTCGTAGTCCGCGCGCGTGAAGAACCCGCCGGCGCCGCCGCCGACCGCCGTCTCGGCACCCACCGCGGTCAGCCGCGGCCACTCCGGCACCTCGATCCGCCAGCCCTGGTCGTCGGTCAGGTGCAGGTGCAGGACGTTGAGCTTGTAGAGCGCGGCGAGGTCGAGCAGTCGCAGCACCTCGTCGACGCCGAAGAAGTGGCGGGCGACGTCGAGCATCACGCCGCGCCACGCGGAGCGGGGCGCGTCCTGGATGGACAGCGGACCCGACGTCTCCCCGAGTTGACGCAGCGTCGCGCGGCCGCGTGCCTCACCGGCGTCGTCGGCGGCGCTGAAGGTCACGCCGTCGGCGGACACCGAAAGCGAGTAGCTCTCCGCGGGCCCGTCCGAGCGGGCGCAGTCGAGGTCGCCGGGCAGCGCGACCGGCTCACCCGGCCGCGCCTCGAGCACGGCCGGGGCCGGGATGATCACGCGGGGGTGGGCTGGCCGCCGCCGCGGCCCTTGACGACCTTGGTCGCCACGAGCGCGGCCACACCGGCACCGACGACGACCGGAATGCGCTTCACGATCGGCGTCTTCTTCGCGACCTTGTAGACCGCGGTGCCCTTCGCGGCCTTCTTGGCGCCCTTGGCGCCGCCGCGAGCCGCCTTGGTGGCGGTCTTGATCTTCAGGTAGTCGACAGCAAGCTCAGCGACCTGCTGCTTCCGGCTCTTCTGCTTTCTGAGGGCCATCTGGCAAAGGTACCCCCATCAGAGTGCCGCAAGCACCTTTGGTGCGACCTGCTTCTTGCGGCTCATCACACCCGGCAGCGGGATCACGTTGTCGACGGCCTCGGTGGCGAACGCGCTCTCCAGCGGGCCGGCGTCGCCGCTCACGTACAGGTCGGTGTCCTTGGCCATGATGTCCGTGACCATCAGCGCGTAGACCGCGAAGCCGCTGCGCTCGCGGACCTTGTCCATCGCCGCGAGCAGCTCCGCCTTGCGCGACTCGACGCCCTGGCCGACCGTCTCGACCTGCGCGATCCCGATCGTCTGTCCGCCCGGGAGCTCGTACTCCTTGAGGTCGCGCGACACGATCGAGTCCGCGTCCACGCCCTCGAGGTCCGACGTTCTCTCGAACATCTCGCGCCCGAAGGCCATCGGGTCGATCGCCAACACGCGCCCGAGATACTCGACGGCCGCCCAGTCGCGCTCGGTGGTGGTCGGCGAGTTGAGGATGACCGTGTCCGACATGATCGCCCCGAGCAGCATCCGCGCGGACGAGCCGCTCGGCTCCATCCCGTTCTGGCGGAAGCGCTCGATCACCAGCGTCGAGGTGGAGCCGACGGGGTCGAACGTCGCGCGCACCGGCACGGTGGTCTCGATCGACCCGATGTGATGGTGGTCGAGGATCTCGACGATCTCGGCCTGCTCGACGCCCAGCACGCTCTGCGCCTGCTCGGCGTGGTCGACGAGCAGCACGCGCCGGGGCTGCGGGCTCACGAGGTCGGTGCGCGTGACGAGCCCGATCGGCTTGCGGCCTCCGTCCACCGCGACGGCCGCGCGGTAGTGGACCTCCTTGACCTCGTCGGCGACGTCCGAGAGCAGGTCGTCGGGCCGCACGGTCAGCGGCTGCGGGTCCATCAGCGCGCGGCACGGCGCCGACAGCGTGATCATGCGCGCGGTGACGTAGCTGTCCAGCGGCGAGGTCACGAGCGGCACGCCGCGCTCGGTCGCCAGCGCGACCGTCTCCGGCTCCGGCGCGACGCCGTTGGACACCACGAGCAGGCCGACGCCGAGCTCGATCGCCGCGTGCTGCGCCGCCTTGCGGTTGCCGACCACGGCCACGTCGCCCGGGCCGATCTCCGACGGCAGCGCGCCGATGTCCATCGCCATGCACCAGATCTGGCCCGCGACCTCGTCGTCGCCGCCCGCGAGCACCTCGCCCTGCAGCACCTTGACGATCGCGCTCACGCTCGTGGGCGCGTCCAGCTCGGACGGCTCACGCGACTCGCGGATGTACCGGCGAGCGAGCGCCCGCTCGGTCATCACGCCGGCGAGCGCGCCGTCCGGGTTGACGATCGGGACCAGGTCGAGGTCCTGGCGGGCCATCAGCCGGCCGACCTCGCGGATCGGCTCGGAGCTGTCGGCCTGCGGGAAGTCCTCGCGCATGACGTCGCGGACGCGCAGCATCACGTGCGGCAGGAACTCGGGCTCGGGCGCGCGCGCCTGCTCGAGCACCCAGCGCGTCTGCGTGTTGAGCTCGCCGAGCCGGACGGGGACGTAGCGGTTGCGCGGATCCACGCGGCCCATGAGCTCCGCGTAGCCGACGGCGGACGCGATCGAGTCCGTGTCCGGGTTGCGGTGACCGGTGACGTAGATGATGGGGAGCGCGGAGATGGGCGATCAGGATACGGCGCTCCCTCCCGGCGGCCCGGCCCTCCTGGCCGGGCCGCGGGAGAAGGTGACGCCCTGTGTCAGGAGGGGGGTCCTTGGCAAGAGCGTCGTGTTCCGGTCCTCGGCGCGCGATACGCAGCGGCGGGCGCGGGGGTTCAAATGCCGTTCCGGTTCGGCTATACAGCGCAAATGGGCGATCTCGCGCCGGGCATGGTGGTCGCGGGCTACCGGATCGAGGCGCTGATCGGGCGCGGCGGCATGGGCGTGGTCTACGCCGCCCGCCAGACCGGGCTGGACCGCGTCGCGGCGTTGAAGGTGATCGCGCCCGAGCTGCTCGACGACCCGCAGGTGCGCGAGCGGTTCCTGGCCGAGGCGCGCGCCGCCGCGAGCGTGGACCACGCGAACGTCATCCCGGTCTACGACGCGGGTGAAGCCGACGGCGTCGCCTACATCGCGATGCGGCTCGTCGGAGGGGAGGACCTGCGCTCGCTCGTGCGGCGCCGCGGGCCGCTCGAGCCGGACGCCGCCGCGGAGATCGTCGTCCAGGCGGGCGCCGCGCTGGACGCCATCCACCGCGCCGGCTTCGTGCACCGCGACGTCAAGCCGGCGAACCTGCTCGTCGACGACGAGGAGCACGTCTACCTGACCGACTTCGGGCTCGCCAAGGCGGTCCTCACGCGGACCGGCGGCACGCGCACGGGCCAGTGGGTCGGGACGCTCGACTACGTCGCGCCCGAGCAGATCCGCGGCGGGCGGATCGACGCGCGCGCGGACGTGTACGCGCTCGGCGGCGTGCTGCACTACGCGCTCACCGGGCGCGTGCCGTTCGAGCGCGAAGGCGACGAGGCCAAGCTGTGGGCGCAGCTGTCGGCGCCGCCACCGCAGCCGTCGGCGCTGCGGCGCGGGCTGCGGCGCTCGTTCGACGGCGTCGTGGCACGGGCGATGGCGAAGGTGCCCGGGGAGCGCTATCCGTCGGCCGGCGACCTGGGGCGCGCGGCCCGCGCCGCGGTCCGGGGCCGCGCCGCGGCCGAGCCGGAGCGGATGGTGGCCCGGGGCGCGGCGGCACCCGGCGAGGCGCAGACCGAGCCCGGCATCGCCGCCGAGGCCTCCACGCGCACGGCCCGGCCCGTGCCGGCGACGGGCGAGGGCGGTGCGCGCCGCCGCTGGCTCGCAGCGCGTCGGTCCGCTGCCGGCGGCGCCCGCGGGTCCGGTGGCGGCGCGCCGTGGGCGGACGCGACCCCGGTGACGCGCCGCGCGACCCGCCGTCGGCTGCGGCCCTGGCTCGCGGCCGCGGCGGTCCTCGCGGCCGCGGCGGCGACGGGCGTCGCGTTGGCGACCAGTGGCGGGGACCCGCCGGGCAGCGCGGCCACCTCGACCGCCACGCCGACGCGGTCGCCCGCGGCGACGCCGACGGGACCGGACGTGCGCACCGCGGCGACGATCGAGAACGTGAGCACCCGGCCGACCGGGATCGCCTACGCGCGCGGCGATCTGTGGGTCATGAGCCCGTACTCGGCCTTCCTGACCCGCATCGACGCGCGGACCAACCGCGAGCGCGGGCAGCACCCGAAGGTCGGCCTCGACGCCACCGCGATCGTCGGCCACGGCGACAGCGTCTTCGTGACGCTCGGAACCGATCGCCGGCTGATCCGGCTCGACGCCGAGACGGGCGTGCAGCGCTGGAGCGTGCGGGTCGCGGCCGGTCCGCGGCGGCTGGCGGCGGACAGTCGCGACGTGTGGGTCGCGACCAGCTCGCTCGCCGGGGTTCCCGGCTTCGTGCAGCGCTACGACCGCGCGACGGGCGCGCTCGAGCAGACGATCACGGTCGCGGAGGGCGTCGGCCCGCTCGCCCTGAGCCCGCAGGGACCGTGGATCGTCAAACGCGACGCCAACCAGCTCGCACGCCTCGATCCCGAGACCGGCCAGTTCATCGATGTCGTTCCGGTGTCCGGGCCGGTCCGTTCGATGAGCTACGGCGCCGACGCGGTCTGGCTGGTGATGGCCGAGGAGGACGCGATCGCCCGCTTCGGTATGGACGGCAAGGGGCCGTTCACCGCGGCCGCGGGACGCGCTCCGACGACGGCCGTCGTCGCCGGCGGTCACCTGTTCGTGTCCAGCCGCAACGACCAGTCCGTGCTCGTGCTCGACCCGGACGGGCTGCGCCCCACGCAGGACCCGATCCCGGTCGGCCTGAACCCGATCGCGCTCGCGGCGAGCGACGGCTCGGTGTGGGTGACCGCGCTGGGCGACAACACGGTCACGCGGATCGACTACCGCTGAGGCGCGCGAGCGCGGCGCGCTTCTCGTTCTGCGCCAGCGCGGTGAGGTCGAACCGCTCGTAGAGCGCCGACAGCGTGCCCTTGACCGTGTCCACCGAGAGCGAGAGCTCGGCGGCGATCGCCTGATTGCTCGCCGGCGCGGTGTGCGGGTCGCTGCGCAGTGGCCGCCCCAGGGCGTCGAGCACGCGCTGCTGCGCGGGGGTGAGCTTCACCGCGGCGGCCGCCGTGGCCGCGTCCCGCGTGCGCGCGGCCGTGGGGTCGTGTCCGCACAGCTCGATCACCGTCGCGCCCACGGTGATCGCGTCGCCCGCGACGAGCCGGCGCCGGCCGTGCACGCGCTCGCCGTTGACGAATGTCCCGTTGTGCGAGAGCCCGTCGTCCTGCAGGACCCATTCCGGGCCGAGCCGGACGAGCTCCGCGTGCACGCGTGAGACCTCCGGGTCCCACGGGAGATTGACCTCGCAGCCGGCGCGGCGCCCGATCGTGACCTTCACGGTTGCCGCGCCGAGCTCGACCAGCCGCCGCCGGCCGGTGGGATCGCGGTAGACCAGGAACGGAGCGGGTGCGCCCATACGGGCAGTGTCCGGCAACGCCGTGGCGCGGGGGTGCCACCTAGGGGTGGACACGCCTGCACCCGGGTGCGCTCGATCGCCACCCGGGAACCGTGGCCGGCGGCCGGCCCGGGCGGGAGCCTGCGAGGTGCGGGCGGGAACCCACCCGACCGCTTCCTCGGAGGTTCTCAATGCCGGCCACGCGTACGCGGTGGATCGTCGCCGCCTGCACCCTGCCGATCCTGACCGGCTGCGCCCTGCGCGGCGGTCCGCCGATCACCCCGAACGCCTCGCCCAGCACGACCGCGAGCGCCTTGACCGCGACGCCGCACGCGGCCGCGGTGCAGCCGGGGAGCGGGCTCGACCGTGCCGGCTACCTCGCCGTGGCGGATGCCCTCACGGCCCGCCTCGGCTCGCTGTGGGACGCGCGGCGCGGGTATTACCGCGCCGGCAGCGGCACCGTGACCAACGTCAACGCGGACCTGCTGCTCGTCCATAGTGGCGCGGCACGCCTACGTCACCGCGGGCCTGCGCGCAACGACGCGCGCGCGGTCGCGCTCGTGCGCTTCCTGACGGCGCAGCCGATCTGGCACCCGGCCCTTGGCTTCCAGGCCGGCCCGGACAACCGCCACCGCCACGAGGTCTTCCAGGCCGAGACGATCGAGGCGCTGCAGGCGGCCTACGAGGCCCGCGCGGCGCTCCGGCTGGAGGCGGCGCTCGTGCGGCGGATCCAGCGCGCGGTGGCGCGGGTGGCACGCGGCCCGCGCGGGCGCTGGCCGGCGCTGCTGCTCAACCAGTTCAACTGGCACGCGACCTTCGCCACCGCCGACGCCGTGGTCAACGGCCGCGACCGCGAGCTGGCCACCGCACTGGGCCGGCACCTCGCGCGCTTCACGCGCGGCGCACGTCCCCGCGCCGGACAGCCGGGCAATTTCGGCGCCGGCCTGCGCTTCCACTACCTGCCCGAGGGCGCGGTGCGCGAGGCGATGAACTTCGACTCCGCGGAGTACGCGAACATCGTCCTGGCCTTCTCGCGCGCGTACCCACGCGCCCGCGCAGCCGGGATGCCGCGGCCCGAGGATCTGCCGCTGCTGCGCGAGTGGGTGCGGCGCGCGCTGAGCGGCTACTGGACCCACGCCGGCGAGCTCAATTGGGACACCGGCCTGAGCTTCCAGCGCTGGCACCAGCGCAAGAAGACGGGGCTCGCGCAGACCGCGCTGATCGGGATCGCGAGCGCACGGGAGCTGCAGCCGAGCGCGCGCTGGGGCCGCTGGGCCAAGTGGCTGCTCGACCGCGGGCTGGTGCAGTACGTCGCGCTCGTCGAGCGCGCGGACCGGATTCCGGACGCCCTGGCGCACGGGCTCGACGTCGTCCCGCAAAACCGCGGGAACGCCTACCTCGCCGCCGCCCGCCACGCCGCCAACGCCGTGCGCGCGATCGACGCCGGCCTCGCCGACCGGCGCGCACAGCGGCCGCCCGCGCTCTACAGCTTCGACCCCGACACGGGTCGGCTCGCCGTCACCACCCCGCGCTACAGCACCGCGATCGTCGCCGTCAACCACGAGGCGTTCCCGTACGGCGGCCTGGACCTGGCGCGCCTGCTCGGCCCGGGCGGCGACGTGATCGGCACGCTCGGCGGGACGGGCAACGCCGGCTTCGGCCTACGCGTGGGCGGGCTGCGCACCCAGTACGGGCGCCGCGAGGCCACGCCGGGCGCGGCCGCGCCGCTGCGCCTGGTCCGCGCGCCCGGCGGCGCCGCGGCGGCCGCCGCCCGCCTGGAGCCGCTGCGCGCGTTCGCCGGCCCGTTCCGCGACCTGCGCGTGCGCGGCGAGGCCGAGGCCGGGACGGTCGAGTACCGCTTCACGCCGACGCGGATCGAGGCGCGCTGGACCGCGCGGGCGCGCGGCGGCGTCGTGACGTTCCCCAGCTGGGGCCGCCAGACGCGCATCCGTGAGCTGCGGCCGGGCACGTTCGCGATCGGTCGCGGCTACACCGTGACGGTGCGGGGCGCACGGCGCACGGGGATCGTGCACCCGCGGCCGCAGAGCGCGAACCCGAACCCGGGTCCGACGCTCGCGGTCGAGCTCGCCGGCACGCAGCTACGCGCCCGCATCGTGCCGGGCTGACCGGTGCAGGTGCGACGATCCGGTGGTGATCGTCGCGGCCGTCCTGGCGGGAGTGCTCGTCGTCGTGGTGGTGCTCGCGGCGCTCGGGCTGCGGCGTGAGCGCCGCCGCGCGGAGGCGGCGGAGACCGAGCGCGCACGGCTGGTGGCCGAGCTGCTGCGGCGCGAGCGCGAGGTGGTGGAGCTCGAGCCGTTCCGTGAGCGCGTCGAGCGGGCGCCGGACTGGCTGTGGACCGCGGACGCCGACGGTGTGATCACGTACTCCAACGCACGTGAGCTGCCGGTCGGCACGCGGCTCGAGTCGCTCGGGTGGGCGGGCGTCGTCAAACGCGGCGAGCGCACCGTGGACACGCGCTCGGTGCGCACGGACGCGGGCTGGCTCGGGATCGACCGCGACCTCACGGAGGCGGTCCCGGCGCGCGTCGCGATCGTGCGCCGGCCGATCGTGGACGGGCGGCGGCAGGTCGTGGGCTACGAGCTCGTCGGGGACGGCGACGTACTGGCGTCCTTCCCGCCGGGCGAGCTCGTCGCGCTCGCGGCCGGGCGCGCGCTGTGGCTGGCCGTGGACGGCGACGTCCCGCCCGCGCTGGCCGCGACGCTCCAGCTCGCGCCCGACACGCCGGTCGAGCGCGCGCGGGCGCTGCGGGAGGCGGGGTTCACGCTCGCGCTCGACGGCTACGACGGTCCGACCGCGCTGCTCGAGCACTGCGCGTCGGTCAAGGTGCGCGCGGACGGGCGCAGTGACGACGAGTTGCAGGCCCTGATCGCCGAGCCCGCCGAGCGCGGCCTGGAGCTGGTCGCCACGCACGTCGGCGACGCGGACGAGTTCACGCGCTGCCGCGTGCTCGGCTTCAGCCACTTCCAGGGCGACTTCTTCGCGCGTCCCCGTGGGGGCGACGGGCCGGGCACGGGCGCGCTCGCGTCGCTGCAGGCGCTCGGTGAGCTGACGGCCGCGGACCCCTCCTTCGAGGACCTCGAGCGCATCATCGGCGCCGACGTGGGCTTGAGCCTCGCGCTGCTGCGTCACGTCAACTCGGCCTACTTCGCGCTGCCGCGCAAGATCGACAGCGTGCGCGAGGCGCTCACGCTGCTGGGGACCAAGGCCGTGCGGCGCTGGGCCACGGTGGTCGCGCTGGCGGGCGCCGCCGAGGCGCCCGACCAGGTGGTGGCGCTCGCGCTGCTGCGCGCGCGGATGTGCGAGCTGCTCGGCGCGGGAGCCGACGAGGACGACCGCGACGGGCTGTTCACCGTCGGGCTGCTGTCGGTCGCGGACGCGCTGCTGG
Source organism: Solirubrobacter deserti (assembly GCF_003344625.1). GTDB lineage: Bacteria > Actinomycetota > Thermoleophilia > Solirubrobacterales > Solirubrobacteraceae > Solirubrobacter > Solirubrobacter deserti. Next base: position 893,453 of record NZ_QPKJ02000003.1, read on the forward strand.
ACGCGCCGATGGAGGAGGTGCTCGGGGCGCTGCCGCTGTCGGACGAGATCACGGGCGCGTTGCTGCGCCACGAGGGGCGGCGCGGGCGCATCCTGGGCACCGTGCTGCGCTACGAGCAGGGCCGCTTCCCGGCGGACGGCGCCGAGCCGGGCGAGCTGGCCGAGGCCTACCTGGAAGCGCTGCGCTGGGCCGACGAGACCGGCCGCTGGCTCGCATGAGCATCCGCGCAGCGATGCTTGAAGCGGCCGCCGACGGCGCCGCGTCAGCGGCTGCCCGGATGGTCCGCCCATGAGCCGGATGCCGCTGCGCTTCCAGCTCACGCTCGCGTACACCGGCGTGATGGCCGTGCTGCTCGCGATCGCGGGCGTCGCGCTCAGCCTGCTGGTGGCGCAGAACCTGGACTCGACGATCGACGACGGGCTCAACGCGCGCGCCCGCGATGCCGCCGCCGTGATCGACGGCGGCCTGCTCGAGAGCACGGGCGAGCCGTACGCGCAGAAGCTGACGACGCTCGGCGTGGTGCTGGACACGACGAGCGGCGCGGGCCCGGCGCCGTTGATCAGCGGCGCCGAGATCCGGCGCGCGGCGCGCGGCGACGTGTTCGTCGAGCACCGGCGCGGCGGGACGGACCTGCGCCTGCTCGCCCGGCCCGTGGCCAGCTCGGGCCGGCCGGCGATCCTCGTCGTCGGCGAGCCGCTCGCCCAGCGCGAGCGCGCGCTCGACGCGCTGCACGCGCGGCTGCTGGTCGGCGGCCCGCTGGCGCTGCTGATCGCGTCCGCGATCGGCTACGCGCTCGCCGCCGCGGCGCTGCGCCCGGTCGAGCGGATGCGCCGGCACGCGGCCGAGATCACGGCCGCGCAGACCAGCGAGCGGCTGCCGGTGCCGTCCGCCAACGACGAGGTCGGCCGGCTGGGCCGCACGCTCAACGAGATGCTCGACCGCCTCGAGGTTGCGTTCAAGCGCGAGCGGGCGTTCGTGAGCGACGCCTCGCACGAGCTGCGCACGCCGCTGGCGATCCTGCGCACGGAGCTCGAGCTCGCGCTGCGGGGCGAGCACACGATCGAGGAGCTCCAGGACGCGCTGCGCTCGGCCGCCGAGGAGTCCGAGCGGCTTTCGCGGCTCGCCGAGGACCTGCTCGTGATCGCCCGCTCCGACCAGGGCCGGCTGCCCGTCCGGCCTGAGCCGATCGACGCCGGCGAGCTGCTCGCGCGGGTCGCCGGCCGCTTCCGCACGCGGGCGCGCGCCGAGGGCCGCCCGCTCGCGCCCGACCCCTCACCCGGCGTGGCGCTCGAAGCCGACCCGGCCCGGATGGAGCAGGCGCTCGCGAACCTCGTCGACAACGCGCTCCACCACGGGCAGGGCACCGTCCACCTGAGCGCGCGGCGCGTGAACGGGTGCGTCGAGCTGCACGTGCGCGACGAGGGGCCCGGGTTCCCGCCCGACTTCCTGCCGCGCGCGTTCGAGCGCTTCACCCGCGCCGACGAGGCCCGCACCCGCGGCGGCACCGGGCTGGGGCTGGCGATCGTGGCGGCGATCGCGACCGCGCACGGTGGCAGCGCCCACGCGGCCAACCGCGAGTCAGGCGCGGACGTGTGGCTGTCGCTTCCTCATCTTTGACTCATTGTGCGCGATCATGGTGGGAGCCATGAGAGTGCTGGTGGTCGAGGACGAGATCAAGATGGCGAGCCTGATCCGGCGCGGTCTGCGCTCGGAAGGGCTGGCGGCCGACGTGGCCATCAAGGGCGAGGATGCCCTGTGGATGGCCGGTTCCACCGGGTACGACGCGATCGTGCTCGACGTGATGCTCCCGGGCATGGACGGCTTCGAGACGTGCCGTCGCCTGCGTCAGGAGGGCATCTGGTCGCCGGTGATCATGCTCACCGCGCGTGACAGCGTCGAGGACCGTGTCGCCGGCCTGGACGGCGGCGCCGACGACTACCTCACCAAGCCGTTCTCGTTCGCCGAGCTGCTCGCCCGCCTGCGCGCGCTCGCCCGTCGCGGCCCCGTGGAGCGCCCGGCGGTGCTCGAGGTCGGCACGCTCAAGCTCGACCCGGCCGCGCGCCGCGTCTGGCGCGAGGACACCGAGGTGAACCTGAGCGCCAAGGAGTTCCAGCTGCTGGAGACGTTCATGCGTCACCCGGGCGAGGTCCTCTCGCGCTACCAGCTGCTCGAGCACGCGTGGGACTACGACTACGAGAACCGCTCGAACATCGTCGACGTCTACGTCCGCTACCTGCGCGACAAGATCGACCGCCCGTTCGGCGTCACGCAGCTCGAGACGGTCCGCGGCGCGGGCTACCGCCTCAAAGACTGAGTCCGGGAACCCGTCGGCGGCGGCGGGTGTAGAAGAGGGCGGTGGCTCGAGCGCTCACGGAGAGCGAGCTCATCGCCCTCGCCTCCGAGGGTGACGGCGACGCGTACGCGTCGCTCGTCCGTGCGCACCAGGACATCGCCTTCCGGACCGCCATGCTCATCACGCTCAACGCCGCCGACGCCGAGGAAGCCGCCCAGGACGCGTTCATCAAGGCGTGGCGGGCACTGCCGCGCTTCCGCGCGGGTGAGCCGTGGCGGCCGTGGCTGCTGACGATCGTCGCCAACGAGGCGCGCAACCGGCGCCGCTCGGCGGGACGCCGGACGGCGCTGGAGCTGCGGGCGGAGCCGCCACGCGAGGACGTGTCGGCCGAGGCCACCGTGCTGGCGACCGAGTCCCGCGCGGCGCTGCTGGGAGCGCTCGGCCGCCTGCGCGAGGACGACCGGCTCGTGCTCGGCTGCCGCTTCCTGCTCGAGCTCTCCGAGGCCGAGACCGCCGCCGCGCTCGGCGTGCGCAAGGGCACCGTGAAGTCGCGCACCTCACGTGCGCTCGAACGCCTGAAGGTGGAGCTGTGAAGCCGGACCTCGAACACGCCCTGCGCGAGCTCGACGTGGACTGGCCCGTCACGCCCGACCTGGCGGCCGCCGTGACGCCGCGCCTCGCGGCGGAGCCGCGGCCACGCGCTCGCCGCGCGTGGCGCCGCCGCCCGGCCGCCGTCGCCGCGGCGGCGCTCCTCGCCCTCGCCGGCGGGACCCTCGCGGTGCCGGAGGCGCGCTCGACGGTGTTCGACTGGCTGGGGATCGAGTCGGTCGAGATCCGGCGCGCAGAGCCGAACGCGACGCCGGGCGCCTCGCTCAACCTCGGCCTGCCCTCGACGATCGAGCGCCTTGGCGTCCCCGTCCTGCAACCGCGCGGGCTCGGCGAGCCCGGCGTGTACGCGACGACGCTCCCGGACGGCACGCGCGCCGCCACGCTGGTCTATGACGGGCCGGTCCTCGTCCAGACGTTCCGCGCGCAGGCGTCGCCGTTCATCGACAAGACGGTCGGCACGGGCGCGACGGTGACGCGGCTGATCGTCGACGGCGCGACGGCGTTCTGGATCGCCGGCGCACACGGGTTCGCGTACCAGTCCGAGGCCGGCTTCGGCTTCGAGGACCAGCGCATCGCGGGCAGCACGCTGCTGGTGGAGCGGCGCGACGGGCTGCTGCTGCGGATCGAGGGCGTCCGCGACCGCGACCGCGCGCTCGCGATCGCCCGCTCAGTTCAGTGACGGGTCCTCGGGCATCGTCGACAGCAGCGCGTAGCGGTGGCCCTTGCGGCGCAGGACGGCCGCCCACAGCTCGTCGGGGTCGGCGGTGAAGATCTCGTCGCGCGTCGGCGGCTCGATGATCCACGCCTCCTCGGCGAGCTCGTCCTCGAGCTGGCCGGGGCCCCAGCCGGCGTGCCCCGCGAACACCCGCGCGCGCCGGATCGCGCCGCTCAGGTGCTCGGGATCGTCCGCGTCGGCGCCGATGAAGCCGAGGTCGGTGTCCACGAGCGCGCCCGCCAGCTCCGGCCGGTCGAACTCCGCCAGCACGATCACGGCGGTCTCGGCGACCGGCCCGCCGACGTAGACCGGCTCCTCGTCCCCCGCGAGCCAGGCGAGGTCGGGGACGGCGTCGCCGACCGTCGAGCCGGTCGGCCGGTTGAGCACCAGGCCCATCGCTCCCTCGTCCGTGTGCTCGGCGATGAGCACGACGGTGCGCACGAAGTTCGGGTCCTTCAGGACCGGCGACGCGAGGATCAGCTTGCCGCGCAGGGAGTCGGCCATCCCTGCAATTGTTACCGCTTCGAGCGCTTCGTCTTCGTCTTGGCCTTCGACTTGTTCTTGGAAGCCTTCTTGGCCGACGCCTTCTTCTTCTTGGTCGAGGTCTTGGCCTTGACCGACGTCTTCTTCTTGGTCTTCTTGGACGTCTTCGAGGCGGCCCGGTTGACGCCCGCGGCGCCGACCGGGGACGTCGGGTTCGACGCGGCCGCGGCCGAGCCGTCCGGGTTGGTGGCGACGACGGTCACGCGCAGGCGGCGGCCGAGATCGTCGCTGGTGACGGTGTACGTCGGGTCGGTCTCGGCGTCGATGTCCTCCCAGCCGGCGACGGCGAGGCGCTGCCACTGGTACTGGAAGCGGGTCGGGCCGTTGGTCCAGGCGCCGGCGCCCGCGTTGAGCGTCGAGCCGCGGCGGGTGGCGCCGGAGACCGTCGGCGGGGACGTCGCGGCCGGGCTCTGCGGCACCCAGTTCGCGCCGCCGCCGCACGCCGGGGCGATCTCACCGCACGGGGCGAGGAAGACGGACTCGTAGGTGTTCCAGTGCGTCGCCAGGTAGCTGCCGGGTGCCGGAGCCGGGTTGAAGTAGTCGTCGCGGCCGCAGTCGTAGTTCTGCGCGATCGCGCCCGGGATGCCGGAGCAGTCGACCTGCATCGCGTGCGCGGCGCCCGCGTCCTCGACGTAGCACATGACGTCGGCGCCCTGCCAGCAGTGGCCGTAGTTCGGCGCCGAGCCGCCGCGCGGCTGCGTCGAGTGCGGCGCGCCCCACTGGACGGCGCCCAGGTTGTGCGTCATCTCGTGCAGGAAGCCCTCGGGCCACCAGCCCCAGCGCGCGGCGCCGGGCGCCGCCGCGCCGTCACGGGAGAAGAGGATGGAGGTGAGCCCGCCGCGGTTGTGGACGTTCGCGCTGCCCGGCTTCTCCCCGGAGGCGCCCATGATCGTCTCTCCCAGGCCGTACTCCTGTGTGCCGCCGGCGAGGCCGTCGGCGATCACGATCGCGTTGCGCGGGCCGCCGGCGGTGCCGAGCGCGCGCTGGACGGCGCCGGAGATCGCGCCGAAGTTGTCGGCGTACTGGGCGCGCGTGCCGGGCAGCGGGACGATCTGGATGTCCACGTAGCCCGCCCCGCAGCTGGTGCCCATGTCGAAGCGGATGGCCTTGGTGCCGCCGCCCTGGGCGCTGAGGAAGCGCTGGACGATCGCGACGTTGGCCTGGATCGCGTCGCGCCAGCCGGCGAAGCGGTTCGGGCGGTCGGCCGCGAAGGCGTACACGACCTTGAACTGCGGCTTGCTCGGGGGCGTGACGGCGTTGGCCGTGTTGTCGCTCGTGCGGTCCTCGCCGCACCACGCGGTCGGAAGGCCGTCGCCGCCGTCGGCCGCGGCCTGGGCGGTCACGACGACCTCGGCGAGGTTGACGTCCTGCAGCTGGCCGCGCGTGTCGAGATGGGTGAGCTTGTCCTTGTCCGCCTGCGGCAGTGCGAACGTCGGTAGCGCGAGGGTTGCGAGCGCGAAGACGGCGGCGCCGATGGTGTTGAGGCGGATCATCTCGCCTGGGTCATCGGCCCGGGCGAGCGCTTCCTTAAGCCGCTTTTGCCAGGTCGCGGGCGGGTTCGATGCCCCACCGGCCCGCCAGCTCGGCCAGATGCGGGGAGATCGCCCAGCGGTCGGGCAGCGGCTCGTCGCCCTCGAAGTCGGGCGTCGCGCCCTTGAGCAGCATCGAGCCCGTGTTGTCGCCGATCGCGCGCAGCTCGGCGACCTCCTCGGCGCTCAGCACGGACGGGCCCGTGACCGCCGCCAGCTCGGCCCGCTTGTCCTCGATGGTCTTCGAGCTGCCGGGCTCCTCGATCAGCGTCGGCGCCACGACGTGCACCGGCGCGTGCGCGAGGTTCCAGTGACAGGCGAGCTGCAGCGGCGTCAGCCCGTGCTTTTCCGCGATCGGGCGCATCCGCTCGAGCTTCTCGCGCCCGGCCTCGACCCAGCCTGCGGGCCGGAAGCCGCGGTGGTCGTAGCGCGGGAAGGCGTGGCCCGGGAGGACGTCGTCGTGGAAGAGCCCGCCGTAGTCGACGACGCGGGTGATGAGCTTGACGCCGTGACGCTCGGCCGCGCCCAGCACGAGCTCGCCCGGCCACGGCTCCATCGGGTTCAGGATCACCATCGCCCAGTCGATGCGGTCGCCGAAGCGCTCCAGGCAGTCGATGACGTCGAGCGTGAAGCCGTTGGCGGGCCCGGGCGCGACACCCAGCGAACGCGTCAGCCCGTCCGCGCGCACCGCCTCCAACGCGTCCCACACGGCTTCGCTCGTGTAGCCGATGTGGTCGGGGTTGTGCAGGAGCAACACGTCGAAGGCGTCCACGCCGCAGCGCTCGAGGCTGCGCTCTGTCGCCATTCGGACATATTCGGCGTACTGCTCCGGGCCGCGCAGCCGCGGATCGGTGAAGCGCGGGAAGCCCTTGGCGCCTTCGCGCTCGCCCTCGTAGAAGTCGTGCCCGATCGCCCCGACGAGGGTGTATTCAGGGCGCGAAACTCCGGCAAGCGCCCGCCCTAGCAGACGATCGGCCTCCCCTGCGCCATAAGCGTCCGCCGAGATGACGGTCGCGATACCCTGACCAGGGCGCAGGAGGGCAGCGAGCCGGTCGTCGTCGACGGGTTCACCGAAGTGCATGAAGCGGCCGCCGCTCCATGTCCCGATGGCGGCACTTGTCAGCACCGGCCAACTTTCTTCCCTTAAGTGTTCACTCAAGGCCCCCACGCAATGGCCGATGATACGAGGGTGACGCATTCGCGATCGGGTCTCGCGTGCGCGATGGTGCTGCTCGCCGCCGTCTGCTGCCTGCTGCCGGGGGTGGCCGCCGCGCAGGGGGAACCCGTGCCCACGGTGACGCCGACGCCCGTGCCCACGCCGACGGGCCCGGACATCACGTGGCCGCTGCTCGTCACCAACGACGCCGACGTCGACGCCGCCGAGGCGTGGGACATCTCGATGGGCGCGGACGTCACCGTCGGCGTCATCGATCAGCGGATCTTCGCCGGCCACAGCAAGTTCGCCGGGCGCATCGACACCGAGGAGAACGTCGTGCTGCCCGGTGAGGAGTGCGGCGCCGCCGCGCCGACCCTCACGGCCGATCACGGGACGCTGATCGCGGGCCTGATCGTCGCGCAGGGCGGCGACCCGGACGCGACGGGGAACATCGCGGTGCGCAAGCTGTCCGGGCTGGCGCCGGAGGCGCGGGTCCGCCCGATCCGTGCCGTCAACCACTGCGGCAGCGCCACCCGCCGCGCCATCACGGCCGCCATCCGGTACGCCGGGGCGGCCGACCTGCCGATCGCGGTCGTGTCGTTGGCGACTGATCCACTGCTCCCGGTCTCCGAGCAGGAGAAGACCGCCGAGGAGCTCGAGGCCGCGTTCGCGGACTCGCCCGACACGCTCTTCGTCGTCGCCGCCGGCAACCACGGCAACGACAACGACGTGCCCGGCCGTCAGGTGTACCCCTGCTCGAGCGAGGCGCCGAACGTCGTCTGCGTCGGCATGACGGGGGACCCGGTCACCAGCGTGCCGGGCGGCGTCTACACCGACGCGCCGGTGTGCTGGGGCAACGTCGGCGCGACCTCCGTGGATCTGTTCGCCCCGGGCCTGGCCATCTCCTCGACGGCGCGCGGGGCTGAGGGCGGGTCCGCGTACGCCGTCCGGCCCGGCACCTCGATGGCGGCGCCGCTCGTCGCCGCCGCGGGGGCGCTGATCGAGGCGGTGGATCCGCTCACCTTCGAAGGGCCCGCCAAGCTCAAGGAGCTGCTGCTCGACGGCGGCGACTGGCACACCGAGCTGGACCCGATCTCGGTCAGCGGCCGCCGGCTCAACGCCGCCCGCTCGCTCGGCTCCCAGGCGCGGCTCGGCCGGCCGCCCGCGAGCAAGGCGTGGCAGAGCTGCGACCCCGACCACGACGAGGTCCGCGGCGCCGAGGAGGACTGCCCCAACGAGCCCGGCACGCTCGCGGACCGCGGCTGCCCCGACACCGACAAGGACGGGAAGGTCGACCGCCTGGACAACTGCCCGCGGTTCGCCAACGCGAACCAGGCCGACACGGACCGCGACGGCCTCGGCGACGGGTGCGATCCGACCGAGCGCGGCCCCAACACGGACGGCGACCAGCTCCCGGACATGGACGACGCGTGCCCGCTGCAGTCTGCGCTGACCGCGGACGGTTGCCCGGTCATCGTCCAGCCCACGCCCACCCCCACGCCCCGGCCGCCCGATGACGACGACGGCAACGTGAACCCGGGCACGCCGACGCCCGTGCCAACCCCGACGCCGGCGCCGACGGTCGTGCCCGACCCGGGGCTGCAGATCACCGTCCTGAAGGCCGAGCCGACGCGCAGCAAGGCCGTCAAGGTCACCATCCGGCTCTCGCGCACGGCGAAGGTGGCGCTCAAGGTCGAGCGCAAGATCGGGCGCAAGTGGCGCCGGGTGACCACGAAGTCGGTCACGGCGTCGATCAGCCTCAAGAGCCTCACGCTGCGCGCCGCCAAGGGGAAGAAGCTCTCGCGCGGCAGCTACCGGGTGACCGCCACCGTCGGTCGGCTGACCAAGAGCGCGCAGTTCAAGGTGAAGTGAACGCGGGCGTTCTCGCCTTCGGCGACTCGATCACCAACGGTGGCGGGGAGCTGCAGTGGGGCGTCGCGCTGCAGTCGTGGGCGCTGTGGACGGCCCGCGGGCTCGGGCTGCCGTACACGGGCTACGCCGTCGACGGCGCGCGGGTCGGGGACGTCGCGGACATGCAGGTGCCGGCGTTCCTGGAGCGCACGGCGCTGCCTGAAGCCCGGTACGCGGTCGGCTGTCTGTACGCGGGCGTCAACGACGTGCGGGTGCCCGGCTTCGACGCGGCGGCGTTCGAGGCCGCGTACGCGTCGGTCGCTACGTTCCTCGCGCAGCGGTGCGAGCGGGTGTTGGTGGTGACGATCCCGGACGGGCTCGGACTTCCGCGCGCGGGCGGGATCGCGGCCGGCAACGCGGCGATCCTGCGCGTGGCCGCGGACGTTGGCGCGCTCGTGCTCGACCTACGCGACTTCGGCGCGCGCAACCACGTGATGGCCGACCGCGTGCACCCGACGGCGTTCGGTCAGGTGGCGATCGCCGAGCGTGCGCTGGCGGTGCTCGCGGCGGACGGGATGGCCGTGCGCGTGCGGCCCTCGGCCCTGATCGCGCCAAGCGAGCGCACGCGGCTGCGCACGCTGCAGGGCGACTGGAGCTACGTGTACCGGACGCTCAAGGGGCTGGCTCGGGCTTCGGGTGCCGCGGGTCGGGTGCGCCGAGCTGTTCGAGCCGCTTCGGGACGTAGCGGTAGCCGATGAACAGCAGCAGGCCGAATGCGGGCAGGCCCATCGCGATCGACGCGACGCCGAGCGCCTCGACGTTGCCGATGTAGATCAGGTAGGCGTAGATGGCGGCGCGCAGGCCGAACAGCGCGGCCCAGGCGAGGGTGTACTCGGTCATCACGCGGCGCACGGCGGGCTGCTGCGGCCACCCCGGCTCGGCGCGGTAGAGCGTCGCGACGATGAAGCCCGCGAGCGGGCGCCGGATCAGTGCCGAGCCGGCGAAGATCACGCACAGCCCGAGCTGCTGGAGCATCTTCGGGACGAAGTAGCCCTCGGCCTGGCCGCTGCGGACGGCGATGAATGCGGCCAGGCCGGTGCCGAGCAGGCCGCCGACGGCGTTCATCACCGACTTGCGGCGCACGAGCCGCTCGACGAACAGGGCGATCCCGATGCCGACCGCCACGGCCGCCGCCAGGTTGACCTCCTTGGTGATCGTGTAGACGATCACGAACGCCAGCGGCGCCAGCGCGGTGTCCGCCAGCGCCCGCCGGTCGCGCAGCATGTCGAACGGGCCGGGCGGGTGCTGGTCGGGTGGCGTCACGCGCGTTTGCGGGCCGCGAGCATGAGGTTGTAGAACAGCTGCGGCGGCAGGCGGGGCTCGAGCAGCGAGCGGTCCACGCGCTGGAGCAGGATGTAGCCCTTGTAGGCGTACTGGATCCAGCCCCACGGGACGTCCTTGGGCTCGGCGCTCGCCTCGAGCGTGCGGTTGAACCAGCCGAACCAGTTCGCGAGCAGCTCCTCGCCGCGGACCTCGACGTCGGTGAAGCCGCCGGCGGCCGCGTGCCGCTTGAGGTCGGCCGGGACGAAGGCGTGTACGTCGACGACGGCCTCCAGCGCGTGTTCGTCCTCGTCGGCGCCCTGGTGCTGCGGCGCGGGGCGCGCCTTGACCGCGCGGCGCCACAGCGGGGCGGCCTTGACCGCGGCCCGCTTCGGGATCGCGGCGAGCTTGTCGCCCTGGCGGGACGGCTCGCCGGCGAAGAACAGCGTGCCGCCCGGTTTCAGGACGCGGTGGAACTCGCGGAACGCCTGGTCGAGGTCCGGCAGATGGTGCAGGACGGCGTGACCCAGGACGAGGTCGAAGGACGCATCCTCGAACGGGAGTTGCGTCGCGTCGCACGCCGCGGTCTCGACCTCGAGGCCGAGCTCGTGCGCGTTGTGCTCGAGCGTGGCGAGCATGCCCGGGCTGATGTCCGTGCAGGTGGCCTGCTCGATCACGCCGGTCTGCAGCAGGTTGAGGCTGAAGTACCCGGTGCCGGCGCCGATCTCGAGCGAGTGCGCGAACGGCCCGGGGTTCGGGCCCAGCAGCTTCGCCAGCTTGCCGAGCACCTGCTGGTGGCCGATCTCGCCGAAGGAGATGCCCCACTTGGAGTCGTACGTCTCGGCCGCCACGTCGTGGTAGCGGCGGTTGACGTCGAGGATCTCGTGCTCTGTGGGCGGGGCGGCCATACGCGGCCACTGAGCGTAGCTACGGGACCACGTAGCGGGACGCGATGACGCGCCGGGCCGTGGCGTCCGTCCTGATCCAGGCGAGGAACCGGGCGAGCGCGCCGGCCGGGCGCCCGCGCGTGACGAACCCGAGCGTGCGCCGCGCGGGATAGGAGCCGTCGGCCACGGTCGCGCGCGTGCACGGGACGCCCTCATAGGGCACGGCGTGCAGGCGGCGCGCGAACTCGAGGTCGACGTACCCGAAGGCGGCCGGGGTCGCGGCGATGTGGTCGCGGACCTGGGCCGAGGCGGTGTAGGTGGTGGCGGGCGCGAGCGGCGTCGCGAGGTCGACGAACGTCGTCAGGAACACGTTGCGGGCCGCGGAGGTGACGTCGAAGGTGACCCGCTCGATCGCGTCCCGGCGCGGCGCGCCGGCGATCTGCGCCCAGCTCGTCGTCGCGCCGGAGACGAGCGGCTGCAGCTGCGCGCGCGTGAGGTTGGGCACGCGGTTGGCCGGGTTCGTGACCAGGCAGATCGCCGACCGCGCGAGCGGCGTGAACGTGAGCCCGGGCGGGTCCCCGGGCTCGAGCCCACGCCCCGACAGGCCCGCGTCGACGATTCCGCGCGCCGCGTCCGCGATCCCGATGCCGGTCCCGCCGCCCACGAGCGAGAACCGCGGCGCGTCGGCTCGCTCGCGCCGGTAGAAGTAGGCGAGGTCGGCCACGACGGCCTGCGCCGGGCTCGCCCCGCTCATCGTGATCGTGCGCGCCGCGCCGGGCGCCGGCGACGGCGTGAGGAGGAGAGATGCAACCGTCGCCGCACCCAGCAGCCGGCGCGCACGTTTGAGGGCGGCGCCGCGGCCGCGGGCCGGGCCGGGCGAGGGGGCCGCGCCGCTCGCGCCGCTCAGCCCACCCATACCGCGCCTCCGATCCCGCCGCCCGTGCCCACGTGGCGCTTGCCGGAGCGCAGCGTCCGGACGCGGGCGCTGGCCCGGGACAGGCGGCGGCCGTCGGCGGCGAGGGCGTAGACCGCGAGGCGGCGGCCGGCGCGATTGCGCAGGCGCACGTTGAGCACCGTGCGGCCGCCGCGCAGCTGGGCGACGCGGCGGCCGTCGAGGCGCAGCTCGATGCGGGCGACGCTTCCGGCCGCGCCGAGCACGGCGAGCTGGGCCTGGGTCGTGCGGCCCTTGCGGGTCGCGCTCAGCACGCGCAGCGACGGCGGCTGGCTGCGGTCGTAGCTCGCGGTTCCACTGGCGGCGAGCACCGCGCCGAGCGCGTCGACGTAGCCCGCGCTGACCGGGACGGACCCGCGCGTGGCGTGCTGGAGCAGCTGCGCGCGCAGCTCCGCCGCCGGCAGGTGGGGCGCGACCGACGCCATCAGCGCGGCGACGCCCGCCACGTGCGGCGCCGCCATCGACGTGCCGGACTTGAATTCGTAGCCGCCCGACTTGGAGGTCGAGATCACCTCGACGCCGGGAGCGGCGACGGGGACGGTCAGGCGGCCGTAGTTGGAGAAGTCGGGCAGCGAACGGCCCTGGTCGGGCTCGGTCGCGGCGACGCCGACCACGTTCGAGGCGGGGATGGCGACCGGGTAGACGGGCTGCTGGTCGACGTTGACGCCGCTGTTGCCGGCCGAGCACACGATCAGCGCGTTCGCGGCCGCGGCGGCTTCGATCGCGGTGCGCATGCGCGGGTCGTCGACGTTGCCCTCGAGGCTGAGGTTGATGATCCGCGCGCCCATCGCCGCTGCGTAGCGGATGCCCTCGGCGACGCCGCCGGTGGTCCCGCCGCCCTGGTCGTCCAGGACCTTGACGGTCATGATCTTCGCCCGGTAGGCCACGCCGACCACGCCGCGCCCGTTCGCGGCCGCCGCGATCGTCCCGGCCACGTGCGTGCCGTGCCCGTATCCGTCGTGGAGGTCCTGCGCGGCGCCCTTGGTCGTGAGGTCGACGCCGTGGACGTCGTCGACATAGCCGTTGGCGTCGTCGTCGACGTTGTTGCCCGGTACCTCGGCGAAGTTCGTCCACGCGTTCGGGGCGAGGTCGGCGTGGTCGAGGCGGGTGCCGGAGTCCACGACCGCGACGGTCACCCCGGCGCCTGCGGCCAGCGCCCAGGCGCCCGGGAGGTCGAAGACGGTTCCGGGTGCGACGGCCCACTGCTCGCCCTGCAGCGCGTCGGTCGGGGCGGCCGACGCCGGAGCAGTCGCGAGCGCGAAGGCAACAACCAAGCTTGCGGTCCGGCCGGGAATGGGGCACCTCCTGCTCAGCGCGAGCCTACCCATCTAGATGTTCACTATGTCAACCGTTTAGGGTTGGGGCATGCGGTGCTCGGTATTGCTCGTCGCGTTCGGGATCTGGCTCTGCTCCACGCCCGCGCAGGCGCAGCAGGTGCGCCTCGCAGCGCCCGCCGACTGCCTCACCAACTCGGGCTGCGCGGTGGGCCTGCGGTCCGTATACGGACTTGACGTGCGTTCAGTGTTGGTTCCGCTGACCGTCGCCGACGCCGGCATCTCCGCGCTCGACGACGGCCGCGCCGAGGTGGCGATCGCGTTCTCGTCCAACCCGCAGGTGTCCCGGCCCGACATCGTCACGCTGCGCGACGACCGCTCGATGATCTACGACGACCACGTCGTCCCGGTCATCCGCCGCCAGCTGCTGCGCGATTACGGCGCGCGCGCCGCGCGAGCGCTGCGCCGGCGGCTGAACGCGGCGTCCGCAGTGCTCACGACGCTCGCGCTGCGCGGGCTCAACCAGCACGTCATCGACGGCCGCATGCCGGAGGCGGTGGGCGGCGAGTTCATCGACGCGAACGGCCTGGGCGGAAGCGCCGCGCGGCGCCCCGGCAAGCGGATCGTCGTCGGCTACATGGCGTTCGACGAGAACGAGACGCTCGCGCACCTGTACGCCGAGGCGCTGCGCGCGGGCGGCTTCCGCGTCGTCGTGCGCGCCGTCGGCGGGCTGCGCCCCGAGGCCGTGCGCAAGCTGCGCCGGGACCAGATCGACCTGTATCCGGCCTATAGCGGCTCGCTGCTGCGCTACCTGGTCGGGACGAAGCCGGAGCGGCTGCGGGCGGGCCTGCGTCGGACGCTCGCCCGCATCGACGTCGAGCCGCTGCGCGCCTCCCGCGCGCAGGACCGCAACGTATTCGTGACCAAGACCGACACCGCGAGCCGGCTCGGCCTCGCGAGCATCTCCGACCTCAGGCGTTACTGGCAGACTGCCGGTTCGTGAGCTCGGAGCTCGACCGCGTCCGCGAGATCTGCCTGGCGCTCCCCGAGGTGACGGAGCGGCTCAGCCACGGCCATCCGACGTGGTTCGTGCGCGACAAGAAGACGTTCGTCTCCTTCCACGACAACCACCACCACGACGGGCGGCTCGCGCTCTGGTGCGCCGCGCCGGAAGGGATGCAGGAGACGCTCGTCGCCGGCGAGCCTCGCCACTACTTCCGGCCGCCGTACGTCGGCCACCGCGGCTGGATCGGCGTGAACCTGGACAGCGGGCTCGACTGGAACGAGATCGCGGGCGCGATCGAGGACGCGTACGCCGAGATCGCGCCTAAGTCGCTGGTCGAGCGCGCTGCTCGAAGATCGCAGTGATCTCGTCGGGTGCGACGGGCTCCACGAGCGCCGCGTCCACCGATATCACGTCCGGCCAGATCGCTCGCATCCGCCGGCCCGCCGCAGCCGCGTCGTACGCGGTGCCCCGCAGCTCGGGAACGCCGTCCGCGACCCACAGCCAGCGCGCGGCGCCGTCGCCCTCGTACGGGAGACCGACGCTGCCGGCGTTGATGAAGCGTGTGCCGCCGACGGTGCGGTCGTGCTGCTGGTGCGTGTGGCCGGCGACCACCAGCGGCCCGGCTCCGGCCAGCGCCTCGGCGTAGCGCTCGTCCGGGCTGATGCGCGTGAGCATCTCCTCGTCACTGCGCGGCGTGGCGTGGCAGTAGAGGACGCCGTCGATCTCGGTCGTGAGCGGGAGCTCGCCGAGCGGCTGCGCGCGGTCGCCGAGCTCGTCGGCGCTGCGCCGCGCGGTCACGGCGGCCAGGTCTTCGGGCGCCGGAGCCGCGGGCGCGTTCGCCGTCTCGCGCTCGCCGTTCCCGCGC
Source organism: Solirubrobacter deserti (assembly GCF_003344625.1). Classification (GTDB taxonomy): domain Bacteria; phylum Actinomycetota; class Thermoleophilia; order Solirubrobacterales; family Solirubrobacteraceae; genus Solirubrobacter; species Solirubrobacter deserti. Next base: position 908,453 of record NZ_QPKJ02000003.1, read on the forward strand.
ACCCAGCGCGTGGGCAGCTGCGCGAGCCGGTCGAGCGTCGCGGCGGCGAACGGGCCCGGGACCGCGTCGCCGCCGACGAGCACCAGGTCGAAGTCCGGCGCGGCCGCCAGCACGGCCTCGAGCGCGTCGATGTTGCCGTGGATGTCGTACAGCGCGAGGACGTTCACGGCGCGATCGTACCGCAACCGCACGGTTGCGGGAACCGAATCCGTCGCGCGGTGTACAAGCGGTATGCGGGTCATCGCCGCGACCATCCTCGCGCTGCTGCTCTTCGCGCCCGCCGCGACTGCGAAGGAGGGCGTCCGGGCGCGCCTCGAGAGCCGCCTCGACCTGAACGCCCGGGCCGGCAGCGAGATCACGGTCAAGTGGCGCCTCTACATCCGCGACAGCGGCCGGCCGTTCGACGCCGGTGAGCTGTTCGTGCGGCTGCGCAGCAAGGGCTCCGGCGCGCCGACCCGCGCCTACGGCAAGGGCGACCGCGGCCGCTACACGGCGCGCGTGCGGGTCCCGCGCGGCGGCCTCGGCGGCATCCGCTTCGGGCTGATGGGCTACCGCTCGTTCCCCGGCGGCGAGTCCGAGCCCGCGCCCGTCTTCTTCCCGCTCGACAACGACCCGTTCTAAAGGCGCGCTGACAACTGACGCCGGCAGGGTTACGATGCCGCCATGCCGGCCTTGGCGCTCGAATGCGCCGCCCGTAATGACATCGGGCGACGGGCGAACAACGAAGATGCCGTCTACACGAGCTCGAAGCTCGCGGCGGTCGCGGACGGCGTCGGCGGCGCCGCGGCCGGTGAGGTCGCGAGCCAGCGGATCGTCAACTCCCTCGCCCACTTCGACACGAGCCGGCTGGACATTCCGCTCGACGCCGCCCTCGAGAACGCGATCACGATGGGCAACGAGTCGATCGGCTTCATGGCCGGCGCCCGCCCCCAGATGCAGGGCATGAGCACGACCCTGACCGCGGTCGCCCTGTCCAACGACGGCACCTACGTGATCGCCAACATCGGCGACTCGCGCACCTACCTGTTGCGCGCCGGCGAGTTCACGCAGCTGTCGCGCGACGACAGCCTCGTCCAGGACCTGATCGACGCCGGCCACCTCACGCCCGAGCAGGCCAGGCGCCACCCGGCCCGCAACGTCGTCATGCACGCCCTGGACGGCGACCCGGAGCGCCGCCCGTCCACCCAACTGCTGCCCGCGATGTTCGGCGACCGCCTGCTGCTGTGCTCGGACGGCCTGTCCGACGTGGTCGACTTCGACACCCTGCGAGAGCTGCTGCTCCGCCACGCCGACCGCGGCGAGTGCGCGGACCGGCTGATCGCGCTCGCGCTCGAGTCGGGCGCGCGGGACAACATCTCCGCGATCGTGTGCGACGTCGTGATCCGGGAGGACCCGGCCACCGCGTGGCAGGCGCCGCTCGTCCACGAGCGCTGATCGGTCACTTGACCACCTATACGGGGGTCAACTGACCGATCGGCCGGCGGCCTCCGTCGCGGCGCGGAGCCGCCGCGCCAGATCCGCAGACGGGAGCTCGTCGAGCTTCCAGCCCCACCCGCCCGCGGTGCCCGGCTGGTTCATGCGTCCCTCGTTGCCGAGCCCGAGCACGTCCTGCAGCTGCACCATCGCCAGCCGGGCCGGGGAGGCGAGCGCCAACCGGATCATTCCCCAGTGCGGCTCGTCCTCGGAGATCCCGTACTCGTCCCACGCCTCCTGCACCAGCGCGAGCTGCTCGGGGCCGAGGCCGTCGTACCACCCGCGGATCGTGTCGTTGTCGTGCGTGCCGGTGTAGACGACCTGGTTCTCCTCGTGGTTCGAGCACACGTGCTGGGTGTCGCGCTCACCCGGCGTGAAGCCGAACTGCAGCACGGCCATGCCCGGCAGGCCCAGCGACTCCCGCAGCGCCTTGACCGGCGGCGTGATCACGCCGAGGTCCTCCGCGATCACCGGCAGCCCGCCCAGCGCCTCGCGGGCGGCGAGCAGCGGCGCGGCGCCCGGGCCGCGCTTCCAGGTGCCCGCCGACGCGACCGGCGAGTCCTCCGGCACCGCCCAGTAGGCGGTGAAGGCACGGAAGTGGTCGATCCGCACGAGGTCGAAGAGCTCGAAGATCCTCCGCAGCCGTGCGATCCACCACGAGTAGCCGCGCCGCTGCAGCGCCGGCCAGTCGTAGACCGGGTTGCCCCAGAGCTGGCCGTCCTCGGTGAAGGCGTCCGGCGGGACGCCCGCGACGAAGCCGGGCTTGAAGATCTCGGGGTGGGCGCGCTCGTCGGCGGAATCGGGCGCGACGTAGATCGGGACGTCGCCGATCAGACGGACGCCACGGTCAGCGGCATAGCGGCGAAGCTCGGCCCACTCGCGGTCGAAGCGGACCTGATCGTCCAACGCGGACTCGCCCGCGAACGCGATCCAGTCCTCGATCCAGTCCGAGGCCTTGGCGCGGAACGCGTCCCGCTCGGCGTCGGTGACGGGCGCGTCGGGCTCGGCGAGCAACGCGGGTGAGGCGGCGAACGCGGACGCGCTCTTGTACGGCGAGCCGTGCTTGTCGGGCGGGGACAGCGGCAGCATCTGCCACCACGTCTGACCGGCTGCAGCCAGCCAGTCGACCCAGGCGAAGGCCTCCGGACCGAGACGTCCGGACGGCAGTGAGGTCGGGTGCAGCAGCACCCCGGATGTACGAGGAAGGTTCATGTGATCGCCTTGTCGGATACTCCGCGACTGAGATGCCCGCACCGAAGCGCAGTGAACGCCCGCGCCGGATCAGGATCGCAAAGCCGGCGCCGGTCCTCGACAACGGGCGGTACGCCGTCAAGCGCACCGTAGGCGACACGGTCGCCGTTTCCGCCGACGTCTTCCGCGACGGACACGAGAAGATCAAGGCCGTCGTGAAATACAAGGCGCCGGGCGGTCGGCGCTGGCTGGAGACGGAGATGCGCGCGGTCGACGCGCACGTCTCCGGGGTCCGCTGGGCGGCGGAGTTCACCGTCGAGACGCCCGGCACCTGGCAGTGGACGGTGGAGGCGTGGACCGACCGCTGGGCCACCTGGCACGACGAGCTGCGCCGCAAGGTGGCCGCGGACCTCGACGAGGACCTGACGTCCGAGCTGTCCGAGGGGGTGATCTTCCTCAAGCGCGCGCTGGAGAAGGCGAAGGATGAGGCCAAGTCGAGCATCGAGTACGCGATCGGCGTCCTCGAGTCCGACGCCGAGATCCATCAGAAGTTCGACGTCGCGCTCGGCCCGGAGCTCTTCCAGGCCATGGAGGAGGCCCAGGAGCGCGAGGGCGCGGCCAGCCTCGAGAAGCCGATCGTCGTCGAGGTCGACCGGGTCCGCGCCCGCTTCTCCGCCTGGTACGAGCTGTTCCCGCGCAGCTGGGGCGGCTTCAAGGCCGTCGAGGCGATCGTGCCCGACATCGCCGACCTCGGCTTCGACGTCCTGTACCTGCTGCCGTTCCACCCGATCGGCGTCAACAAGCGCAAGGGCCGCAACAACTCGCTCGTCGCCGGCCCGGACGACCCCGGCAGCCCGTACGCGATCGGCGGCAAGGAGGGCGGTCACTTCGCCGTCCACCCCGAGCTGGGCACCGAGCAGGACGTCCGCGACCTGTGCGCCACCGCGCACAAGCACGGCATGGACGTCGCGCTCGACATCGCGCTCAACGCCTCCGCCGACCACCCGTGGCTCACCGAGCACCCCGAGTGGTTCCAGCAGCGCCCGGACGGCACGCTCAAGTACGCCGAGAACCCGCCCAAGCGCTACCAGGACATCTACAACTTCAACTGGGACAGCGAGGACTGGCAGTCGCTGTGGGAGGCGTGGCGCGACGTCTTCCTGCACTGGGTGGACGTGGGCATCAAGTGCTACCGCGTGGACAACCCGCACACGAAGCCGTTCGCGTTCTGGGAGTACATCATCAAGGAGGTCCACAAGGTCGACCGCGACGTGGTCTTCCTGAGCGAGGCCTTCACGCGCCGCGCCGTGATGCGCGAGCTGGCCAAGCTCGGCTTCACCCAGGGCTACACGTACTTCACGTGGAAGAACTCGCGCCACGAGATGCTCGAGTACTTCAACGAGCTCGCCTGGGGTGAGGAGAAGGAGTACTTCCGGCCGAACTTCTTCCCGGTCACGCCGGACATCCTGCACGCCTATCTCGTGCACGGCGGGCCGCCCGCGTTCGTCACCCGCCTCGTCCTCGCCGGCACGCTGTCGCCGAGCTACGGCATCTACTCCGGCTACGAGCACTTCGAGAACGTGCCGGTCCGTGAGGGCAGCGAGGAGTACCTGAACTCCGAGAAGTACGAGATCAAGGACCGCAAGCTCGACGGCCCGCTGTTGCCGATGATGCGCCGGCTCAACGAGATCCGGCACGAGAACGTCGCCCTGCAGCACCTGAGCAACGTCTTCTGGCTGGACGCGCAGAACGACCAGATCTTCGCCTACGCCAAGCAGGAGCCCGGGAACACGATCATCACGGTCACGAACCTGGACCCCCACAACCAGCAGTCCGGGCTGGTCACGATCCCGGCGCTCCTCGGCCTACCGCCGGTCTTCGTGGTCGAGGATCAGTTCACCGGCAACCACTACGACTGGCGGATCGGCCAGAACTACGTGGAACTGAACCCGCACGTGGTCGGGAAGCAGTTCCACCTGTTCAAGGTGCTTTAGCGCACGAGCTGTACGACGACGCGACGGTTGAGCGCGCGGCCCATCGGGGTCGCGTTGCTCGCCGCCGGCGCGGTCGCGCCCTTGGAGGCCGTCTTGAAGGTCGCCTTCACGCCGCGTGTCTTGAGGAAGGCGCAGACGACCTTGGCCCGCTCGATCCCGAGCTTGCGGTCATAGCGCGCGCCGGAGAGCGACGGCTCGGTGTGCCCGACGCAGGTGACGCGCTTGGCGCCCTTCGCCTGCTGGGCGAGCGTGGCCAGCGAGCGCTTGGTGGCGGCGGTGAGCTTCGCGCTGTCGATCGCGAAGCGCGCCGCCACGGACGACGTGTCACCCGGGACGAGCCGCGCGCTGCGGGTCGCCTCGAACGCCGCGCCCGTGCTCGGGCGGCCGGTGATCTTCACCTGGATCGCGAGCCCGCGCGGGGAGCGGCGCAGCAGCGCGCGACCCGTGGCGTTGAGCTCGACGCGGACCTCGAGGGCGCCCGTGGCCTTGTCCGGCGCGGCCGTGCCGGTGCCGATCAGCACGACGCTCGCGGCCGTCGCGACGCCGCGGCGCGCCTCGGCGTACAGGTCGACCTTGCAGGACTTCAGGACCGTGCCCGTGACCTTGCAGCCGACGTCCACGCCACCGGCGGAAGCGGCGACCGTCGCGGTCTTGGCCGTGTCACCCGCGTCGCCGACGCTGACCGTGAACTTCGGCGGCGCGACCGGGGTCGGCGTGACGACCGGCGCGGGCGGCTCCGGCGTGGCCGTCGGGGTCGGCGCGGGCGGCTCGGGCGTGGGCGTCGGGGTCGGCGCGGGCGGCTCGGGCGTGGGGGTGGGCGCCGGCGGGGTCGGGGTCGGGGTCGGGGTGGGAGCGGCGCTGACGACGGCCGTCGCGGCGGAGTCCGCATCCACGCCGGCGGCGGTCTCGCGCAGACGGAGCGTGGAGCCGAGGTCGCCGGCGGTCGCCGTATAGGTCAGCGCGTTCGCGCCCGCGATCGGCGAGCAGTTCGCGCCCGCCCCGTCACACCGCAGCCAGGCGTAGCCGTAGCTCGTCAGCGGCGGCGCGGTCCACGTGCCGGGGGTCCCGGTCAGCGTGTGCCCGACTTCGGCCGTGCCCGCGACGCTCGGCGCGACGGTGTTGACCGGCGCGGCGGCGGAGGCCAGCGTGGACTTGATCGCCAGCTCGCGTACCTCGCCCGGATCGAGCGTGAGCGCGTGGGCGAGATCGCGGCCCCAGGTCCAGCGGACCTCGTTGTCGCTGTCAAGGGTGGCGCCGGCGAGCACGGGGATGAACGGGGTCGCGGGGGCCGAGCCGTAGTCGGCGACGTCGAGCATGTCGGGCGAGATGCCGCCCGGGAGGTTGGCCGTCCAGCTCGCGCGCAGGGTCGGTGCGCCCTGGTCGTTGTCCTCGAGGGTGAAGGTCGGGAACGTCGGGTCGAGGAAACGCGCGCCGCCCGTGCCCACCGCGCTGCCACCGGCCGGCGTGAAGACCGGCCCGTCGTCGGTGTTGAGCAGGAAGTCGATCGTGGTCCGCGCGCCCAGCTTGAGCGGCGACCCGCCGGTGTTGGTGAGGCGCAGCGTGAAGGTCACGGACGAGTCCGCGGCGGTCGTGCCGGTGACCACCGCGTCCTGCTCGACGCCGAGCGAGTCCGCGCCGGTGACGGCGAAGCTCTGGCGCACGCCGTTCGGGATCGCCGAGACGGTGACCGCGTACGGCGAGCTCGCCTGAGCGGCGAGCACATAGTCGGCGTCGGTCGTGTATGAGTGGACCAGGTTGCGGGCGCCGTAGCCGCCGTAGGTCAGGTACTTGCCGGCTCCGTCCGGGTGGTTGGCGCCGGTGACGGCGCCGAACTGCCCGTTGGAGTTGACCTGCACCGTGTAGATGCCGTTGGTGTGGGAGTTGGCGACGGCGGCGTGCGCGGACGACGCGCCGACGAGGCTCGCGCCGGTCGCGAGCGCGATCGCGGCGAGTCGTGTAGGGGCCATGCCCCCGTACTCGGACGGACTCGTCCACCTTTGAGCTGACCGACAGATGCAGGCCAGGTTTGCCAGGATCGCGTTCGGTGCAACCGTGACCCCAGTGTCCCGTAACGATCCCGGCCAGTGGTTCGAGGCCCAGCCGCTGTGGTTCAAGACCGCGGTCTTCTACGAGATCCACACCCGCGCGTTCTTCGACGCCAACGGCGACGGTTCCGGCGACTTCCGCGGCCTGACCGAGAAGCTCGACTACCTGCAGTGGCTCGGCGTCGACTGCATCTGGTTGCTGCCGTTCTTCCGCTCTCCGCTCAGGGACGGCGGCTACGACATCAGCGACTTCTTCCAGATCCAGCCGGACTACGGCACGGTCGACGACGTCCGTGACTTCATCGAGGCGGCGCACCAGCGCGGGATCCGCGTGATCGCCGACCTGGTGATGAACCACACGTCCTCCGACCACCCGTGGTTCCAGGAGTCGCGCTCGAGCCCGGACTCCCCCAAGCGCGACTGGTACGTGTGGTCCGACGATCCCACCCGCTACAGCGAGGCGCGGATCATCTTCACCGACACCGAGTCCTCCAACTGGAGCTGGGACGACGAGGCCGGCGCCTACTACTGGCACCGCTTCTTCTCCCATCAACCCGACCTGAACTTCGACAACCCCGAGGTGCAGGAGGCGATGCTCGAGGTCCTGCGCTTCTGGCTGGACCTGGGCATGGACGGCTTCCGCCTGGACGCCGTCCCGTATTTGTACGAGCGCGACGGCACCAACGGCGAGAACCTCCCGGAGACGCACCAGTACCTCAAGCGGGTGCGCGAGGAGGTCGACCGGCTCTACCCGGACCGCGTCCTGCTGGCCGAGGCCAACCAGTGGCCGGCCGACGTCGTCGAGTACTTCGGCGACGGCGACGAGTGCCACATGGCGTTCCACTTCCCGGTGATGCCGCGCATGTTCATGGCGGTGCGCCGCGAGGAGGCCAACCCGATCTACGAGATCCTGGCCCAGACGCCCGACATCCCGGACAACTGCCAGTGGGGGCTGTTCCTGCGCAACCACGACGAGCTCACGCTCGAGATGGTGACCGACGAGGAACGCGACTACATGTACGCGGAGTACGCCAAGGACCCGCGCATGAAGATCAACGTCGGCATCCGGCGCCGGCTCGCGCCGCTGCTCGAGGGCGGCCGCGACGAGATCGAGCTGCTGCACGCGATCCTCTTCAGCCTGCCGGGCTCGCCCGTCCTGTACTACGGCGACGAGATCATGATGGGCGACAACGTCTATCTGGGCGACCGCGACGGCGTCCGCACTCCGATGCAGTGGAGCGGCGACCGCAACGGCGGCTTCTCGCGCGCGGACTTCGCGCAGCTCTACGCGCCCCCGCTGATGGACCCGGTGTACGGCTTCCAGGCCGTCAACGTCGAGGCCCAGATGCGCACGCCGTACTCGCTGCTGCGCTGGCTGCGGCGCTTCGTCGCCCTGCGCAAGGAGCACCCCGTCTTCGGCCTGGGCACCTACGAGCCGCTGCAGCCGTCGAACCCGAGGATCTTCGCCCACATCCGCACCTACGAGGAGGACGTGATGCTCTGCGTCCACAACCTCGCCCGCTCGGCCCAGGCCGTGGAGCTGGACCTGTCGGCCCACAAAGGCCGCCATCCGACTGAGATCTTCGGCCGCTCGCGCTTCCCGCGCATCGGCGAGCTGCCGTACCTGCTCACGCTCGCCCCGCGCGGTTTCTATTGGTTCCAACTGGTGAAGGATGAGCCGGAATGACCAGCGACCTCACCTTCATCGACGAACAGGTGCTCAACGACTGGGTCGTCGCCCAGCGCTGGTTCGCGTCCAAGACGCGTGAGGTGTCGGGCGTGGAGGTCGTCGACTCGGTCGCGCTGTCCGAGCAGCTCGTGCTGGCGCTGATCGAGGCGCGCTTCCCGGTCGGCACGCACGAGACCTACCAGGTGCCGCTGGCTCTACGCCCGAGCGGGGACGGCGAGCCGATCTTCGAGAAGGGCGGCCAGGCCGTCTACGACGCACTGGCGGATCCCGAGACGGGTCGCGAGCTGCTGCGGGCGATGGCGGCCAACCGTGATGCCGGCGACTTCGCCTTCCGCTGGACCGCGGACCACGCGCCCGACGACAGCTTCCACGTCCGCCCCGTCGGCGTCGAGCAGTCCAACACCTCGATCGTGTTCGGCGACCAGCTGATCATGAAGGCGATCCGCAGGATCGAGCCGGGCGTGAACCCCGAGCTCGAGCTGCTGCGCTTCCTCTCGGCGCGCGAGTTCCCGCACATCGCGGCGTTGCACGGCTGGTACGAGGTCGACGGCCGCCACGTGTCCGCGACGCTCGGGATCCTGCAGGAGTTCCTGGCCGGCGCGAAGGACGGCTGGGAGATGACGCTGGACGAGCTCGCGAGCGACCCGGACGGGCTGCTGGGCAAGATCGAGGCGCTCGGCGTCGTGATCGGCGAGCTGCACAGCGCGCTCGGCTCCGACAACTCCGATCCGGACTTCGCGCCCGTCGAGCCGTCCGCGGAGTCGCTCTCGATCCTGTACGCCGACGTCGACGAGCAGATCGAGCGCGTCTTCCTCGACCTGCCCGACAGCGAGGCGACCGCCCCGATCGCGGGCCGTGGCCAGGACGTGCGCGAGAAGCTCTCGCTGCTCGCGCACGCGACGGTCGGCGGGCGCGTGATCCGCACCCACGGCGACCTGCACCTGGGCCAGACGATGTACTCGGCGCAAGGTTGGAAGGTGCTCGACTTCGAGGGTGAGCCGGCCCGGCCGTTGCCGGAGCGGCGGCTCAAGCGCTCGCCGCTGCGCGACGTGGCGGGGATGCTGCGGTCGTTCTCCTATGCCACCGCGGGGTCCCACCTGCTGCGCGGTCGTGAGGCGCCGGCCGACTGGGAGGAACGTGCGCGTGAGCGCTTCCTGGCCGGCTACCACCGGGCCGTGGACAACAGCTTGCTGCCGCCCGGGCAGCAGGCCACGGAGCAGCTGCTGGCGGTGTTCGAGCTCGAGAAGGCCGTGTACGAGCTGCGCTACGAGCTCAACAACCGGCCGGACTGGGTCGCGATCCCGGTCGCCGGGATCGTGCGCCTGCTCGAAACCGAGTGACACAGACGCTCGGCGTGCGGCATAGGGCCCTGTGAGCCCGACCGACGCCGAGCTGCTGCGCCGCTCCAAGCGCGACCCCGACGCCTTCGTGGCGGTCTACGACCGCTGGGCGGCGGACGTGCAGGCGTGGTTGGCGGCGCGCTGCGGCGACGCGGTGGTGGCAACCGACCTCACGGCGGAGACGTTCGCGCAGGCGCTGCGTCACGCCGGGCGCTTCCGCGACGAGACGGACGGGTCCGCCGGGCCGTGGCTGTTCGGCATCGCGTCCAACCTCCTGCACCGCTACTGGCGGCGGCAGAAGGTCGACGTGTCCGCGCGGCGCAAGCTCGGCATGCGGCTCACGCCGTGGGTCGAGGACCACGCCGAGGAGGTGGCGGAGCGGCTCGCGGTCGAGGGCGCCGGGCGGCTGCTGCACGCGGCGCTCAACCGGCTCCCGCCCGAGCAGCGCGAGGCGATCGCGCTGCGGGTGCTCGAAGGGCTCGGCTACGACGAGATCGCGCTGCGGCTCGCCGTCTCCGAGCAGGCCGCCCGCTCGCGCGTGTCGCGCGGCCTGAAATCGCTGCGAACCGAGATGGAGGGCCGCGTATGACCCCGCTCCCGCCCGAGCTCGCGCTGCTGCGCGAGGACCTGGCCGCCGCGGCCCGCCGGCGTGCGCGCCGCCGCCGCTGGCCGCGTGTCCTCGTCGTCTCGGGGTTCGTCACGCTCACGTTCGGCACGGCCGCCGTCGGCACCGGCCTCGTCGAGTCGCCCTTCTCGGGCGACGAGCGCACCGTGACCGTCGAGGGTGAGCGCATCCCCTGCACGCGGACTGCGCGCGGGGAGCTGTGCCGGTTCCGTCCCGGCGAGGGTGTGGGCCCGGCGCAGCTCGCGCGGGCACTGCGCGCACGGGGCGCCGAGTTCGGCGTCACGGAGACCCGGAGCGCGAACGCGTACAACCGCACCGGCATCCGCGTGGGCGAGCGCCCCGCGGGCCGGGGCGGCTACCGCAGCACCGGCCCGCTGACGGTCACGATCACGGTCGACGGCGGCGCACCGGTGACGTGCGGCCGCACGGGCCCCATCTGCCGTGCGTACCGCGAGGACACGCGGCGTGGCGACTTCCAGCCGCTGCTGCGCACCCTCGACGCGCGCCGGATCGTGATCGAGACCACGAGCCGCTGCCGGCTGGCAAAGCGCTACGAGTGTGAGGGCGCGCCCCGCGAGCGCGCGATCCGGCTCTCGCGCGACCCGCAGGCGATCCCCGAGCCGAGCACGACCTACAGCTACGCGAGATTGACCGTCACACGCCGCTGAGCCGCGGCATAGGGCAGCGATGCGAATCCTGCCCATGACCGCGTTGCTGGTGCTCGCAACGACCGCAAACGCGACAGCTGTTGCTAAAGAGGGACAGTCCCTCTTCAGGAAAGCAGCGCCCGTCGCCGACCTGCAGGCCGACGCGCCGCTGCGCTTCCTTCCCAACGTCGACGACGACTCCGGCCGCTGCGCCGGCCCGCTCGCCCAGCTGGTCAAGACCGGCTTCGCCCCGGACGAGCCGGCGAAGTGCCACGACGCGGCCGACACGGTCGTCAATGGCCCCGAGGACGCGGCCGACCTGACCCCGCTGCGGGTCGCCGCGTGGCCGCAGGCACCCGACGACGCGACGGCCACCGTGACCGTCGCCGGCAACGCGCGCCTGATGCGCGACGGTGCGCAGTTCGCGGGCACGCTGACCGCCGCCGAACTGCGCGCCGGCGTCGAGCTCGGGATCGAAGGGCTGGACGTCGCCCGCGCGCCCGGCACCGGCGGCGCGGCCTTCACGCTCACGGTCGCGAGCGGCGGGGAGACGGCCACGAACACGCTCACCGGCGAGGTCGCGCCCGTCCTGTTCCCCGACGCCCGGCAGGCGCCGCAGACGCTCTACGCCCGCCGCGCGCCCACCGAGAAGGAGGTGCGGGCGCGCATCGACGAGGCCAAGTCGGTGTGGGCGCGCATCCGGCGCGAGATGAAGACCAAGCCGGCCGAGGTGCTCAAGGGCCTGCCCTCGCTCAAGCGCTACCGCCAGGACCCTGAGGGCCTCAAGCGCTTCGCGGAGCAGGAGATCGAGGCCGCCGGCGACGGCGAGCGCGCGTGGCAGCGCTTCGCCCGCGCCTACAAGAAGACGCTGCAGAAGGCCGCGCCCGTGCGCGACTTCGAGGGCGCGGTGTTCGCCCAAGACGCGTTCGAGACCGGCATCGCGGCCACGCCGCGCGGGTCGATCCGCGTGTCCGTGCTCGCGCCCGGCGTCCAGAGCCCGCGCCTGACCGGCCGGCTCGCCGCCGGCGCGGCGTGGCCGTACCAGGAGCTGCGCGGCCGCGACAAGGGCGTGGTGGCGGGTGACTACGACGCCACGGGCGACCTCGAGCCGACGCCGCCGGCGCCCGGCGCGCCGCTCGGCAAGCTGCTCGTCGGCAGCGACCCCGGCGACGCGTGGTCGAAGTTCCTGGCCGCCCAGGGCCAGCAGCCCGTGGTGGAGATCGACACCTCCGCGCTCGCGGTCGGCCACGTCGACGAGATCGTGGCGGTCATCCCGACGACCACCGGCAAGGGCTGGGTGCTCGCCGTGGCCGACCCGGGCGGGGCGCTGAAACTCGTGCCCAAGGGCGAGCGGCTGGAGCGCGGCGTCGCCCGCGGCAGCCGCACGATGGCGCCCGGGCTGGACGCGCTCGCGGCGCGGCTGAAGACCGAGCTCGACGCCGACGTCGTCCGCTTCCCGGTGCTGTTCGGCCCGGGCGACGGCGGGCTCTACGCCGCCACCGGCAACCCCGTCAACGGGGTGGCCGTCGGCAATCGGACGTTCCTGGCCGCGGACCCGCACGGCCCCGAGCGCGGCGGAAAGGACGTCTTCAAGGCCGCCATCGCCCATGCCCTCAAGGGGCGCGGAGTCAACCTGCGCTGGGTCGACACGCTGCCGTTCCCGCACGTGCGGCTCGGTGAGACCCACTGCTACACCAACGCCGTCCGCGACCCGGGCGCGCTCAGACGGTGGTGGGAGGCCGCCGGAGCGTAGACTCGCGCGCCGACGGCCAACTTCGGGCTTGCGAGCCCGCCGTACAGGGAAGGCAACCGAGCGACCATGAGTGAAGCCGACCAGCTCGTCTCCCGCCAGCACGCGAACCCCCACGGATATCTCGGTGCCCACCCCGACAACGGCTCGGGCGTGGTCATCCGCACCTTCCGCCCGGCCGCGGCCAAGGTCGAGGTGGTCGTTCCGGACGGAACCCACGAGACCCTGGAGTGCGTGCACCCCGGCGGCGTCTTCGAGGGCCACCTGAAGGGCGTGAACCTGCCGCTCGAGTACAAGCTCGAGGTCGACTACGGCGAGTCCGGGACCGTCACGGTCGAGGACCCCTACCGCTTCCTGCCGACGATCGGCGAGCTCGACGTCCACCTGCTGGGCGAGGGCCGCCACCAGGAGTTGTGGGAGCGCCTGGGCGCGCACGTGACCGAGGTCGACGGCGTCACCGGCACCGCGTTCGCGGTCTGGGCGCCCTCCGCGCGCGCCGTGTCCGTGGTGGGCGACTTCAACTACTGGGACGGCCGCATCCACCCGATGCGGTCGCTCGGCTCCTCCGGTATCTGGGAGCTGTTCCTGCCCGGCGTCGGCCCCGGCGCCAAGTACAAGTACGAGATCCTCGCCCAGGACGGCGAGATCCGCCTGAAGGCCGATCCGGTCGCGTTCGAGACCGAGGTCCCGCCCAAGACGGCGTCGGTCGTCCACGATCCCAAACACGAGTGGGCGGATGACGAGTGGCTGAAGGCGCGGCGGGAGTCCAACGCGCAAGAGGGCCCGATGTCGATCTACGAGGTCCATCTGGGCTCGTGGCGGCTGAACCCGCTCGAGGGCAACCGCTCGCTCAACTACCTGGAGTTGGCCGACGAGCTGTCGGCGTACGCGAAGGACATGGGCTTCACCCACATCGAGCTGCTGCCGGTGATGGCGCACCCGTTCAGCGGCTCGTGGGGCTATCAGGTGACGGGCTACTTCGCGCCCACGCCGCGCCACGGCTCGCCCGACGACTTCCGCGAGTTCGTCGACCGCGTGCACCAGAACGGGATCGGCGTGATCCTCGACTGGGTCCCGGCCCACTTCCCGCGCGACGACTTCGCCCTCGCCCGCTTCGACGGCACGGCGCTCTACGAGCACGCCGACCCTCGCCGCGGCGCGCACCCGGACTGGGGCACCCTCGTCTTCAACTACGGCCGCCACGAGGTCCGCAACTTCCTCGTGTCCAACGCGCTGTTCTGGCTCGAGGAGTTCCACGCCGACGGGATCCGGGTGGACGCCGTCGCGTCGATGCTCTACCTCGACTACTCGCGCGAAGAGGGTCAGTGGGTGCCGAACGAGTACGGCGGCAACGAGGACCTCGAGGCCGTCCAGTTCCTGAAGGAGTTCAACGAGGTCGTGCACGCGCGCGAGCCCGGCGTGATCTCCGCCGCCGAGGAGTCCACGGCGTGGCCGGGCGTCTCACGGCCCACGTACCTGGGCGGGCTCGGGTTCGGCTTCAAGTGGAACATGGGCTGGATGCACGACACGCTGTCGTACTTCCAGAACGACCCGATCTACCGCCGCTACCACCACCACGAGCTGACCTTCAGCCTGGTCTACGCGTTCACGGAGAACTTCATCCTGCCGCTCTCGCACGACGAGGTCGTGCACGGCAAGGGCTCGCTGCTGACCAAGATGCCGGGCGACCGCTGGCAGAAGCTCGCGAACCTGCGCTCGCTGTACGCCTACATGTGGGCGCACCCCGGCAAGAAGCTGCTGTTCATGGGCCAGGAGTTCGCGCAGGAGGCCGAGTGGAGCGAGGAGCGCTCGCTGGACTGGCACCTGCTCGAGAACCCCGAGCACAGCGGCATCCAGTCGCTCGTGCGCGACCTCAACAAGGCCTACAAGGCCGAACCGGCGCTGTGGGAGATGGACTTCGACGGCACCGGCTTTTGGTGGACCGAGGCCAACGCGGCCGACGACAACGTGATCGCGTTCGCGCGCCGGACCAAGGACTCCGAGCGGGTGGCCATGTTCGTCGGCAACTTCTCGCCGGTGCCGCGCGAGAACTACCGCATCGGGCTGCCGCGGCCGGGTCGCTGGAAGGAGCTCCTCAACACCGACGCGACGGTCTACGGCGGTTCGGGCGTCGGCAACATGGGCGGCATCGAGGCCAAGGGCGAGGGCTGGCACGGCCAGCCGTTCAGCGCCGACGTCACGCTCCCGCCGCTCGGCGCCATCTGGCTGGTGCCCGAAGACGCGGACTGATGGGGTGATCTGCGCGGTGGTGTCGCTGCCTGCGACACCACGCGGCCCTCCGTGTGGAGAACGCTTTCCGCCAGCAAACGGCCCACGGCCAAGGATTCCGGGTACGACGGGCGGGCGCGGGAGCGCGGGCGCGTCAAGACGGCGGGCACCGGGCCGATGTAACGAGGTGTGGAAGAAGAACGCCGCCTCATGGGTCCGGTCTCCGGGCTGCTCTGGCTCGCCGCGACGGTCGTCGCGGTGGTGTGCCGCTTCGTGCCCGGCGCACCCGACGGTCATGACGCGCTGTTCTGGGGCCTCGCCGGCTTCACGGCGGCCTACTCCGTCGCCTGCATCACGCGGCTGATCCCCTGGCACAGGGTCTCCATCGAAGGCCACGCGATCACGGTCGTGGCCTGCCAGCCGCTCGTCGCGACGGCCCTCTACGTCACGGGTGGCGCCGACGCCTACCTCGGCCCGGTGCTCGTGCTGCCGATGCTCTACGTCGCCTACTTCTTCCCGCTGCGCTACGCGGTCCCGCTCGGCGCCGTCGAGATCCTCACCTACGCCTCCCCGCTGCTGGCCGGTGACCAGGGCCACATGCTCGTGCACCGCACGATCTCGTACGCGGTCGCCTACGTCGGCCTGGTCGCCACGATCCAGTTCCTCAAGCGCCGCCTGGTCGCGGCGGAGCGCCACCAGCACCGGATCGCGCGCGTGGACCCGCTGACCGGGCTCGCGAACCGGCGCGCATTCGACGAGGCGCTGGACGCCGCCTTCGCGGACGACCGTACGTTCACCGCCGCGCTGGTCGACATCGACTACTTCAAGCAGATCAACGACCGCTTCGGCCACACCACGGGCGACCGCGTCCTGCGCGAGCTGGCCGCGCACGCCTCGGCCGCGGTGCGCTCCGGTGATTGCCTGGCCCGCATCGGCGGCGACGAGTTCGCGCTCGTGGCCCCGGGCGCGGGCGCCGAGACCGCCGAGCGGCTCAGCGAGACCCTGCGCGCCGCCGGTCTGCGCGTGGACGCCGGCGACGGCCCGGTCTCACTCACCGTCGTCGCCGCCGTCCATCCCACCGACGGCGAGGACCGCGCCACGCTGTTGCGCGCCCTCGACCGCCGGCTGCACGACATCAAGGACGCGCGCGCTTCACGCTGACGACGCGGCTCGTACCGGACACGTGCAGGCCGTTGTCGCGCGGGTTCACGACGACGCGGTAGTTCATGGTGCGGCTGCGCGAGCGCGTGAACGTGAAGGTGTAGCGGGAGCGGTCGCCGGACAGCGCGGACACGTTCGTCCGCGTCACCGGGATCCAGCGACCGCTCCGCGACTGGCGCTGGAGCGAGGCCCGGCCACTGGGCACCGATGGCCAGATCGTGCCCGTCACCCGGGTACGGCGGGTGGAGACACGGCTCGTCTTCAGCCCCACTTTGACGGCCACGTTGATGGTGGAGACGCCGCTGGTGACCACGTTCGGGGTGCGTGTGGCGACGCGCAGGCGCGTGGTGGCGAACAGCGGCGGGACGGTCAGGGTGAAGGCGCCCGAGCTGCTGGAGTTGGCCGTCGCAACGGGAATCCAGGCGCCCTGGAACGGGAAGTCGAGCTTCTCCACGGCGACCGGTGTCGTGCCGGAGCCGCTCACCGTGCCGGTGATCGTGAGGCCGCTGCCCCAGGTCGGCCGGACGGTCGACGGCGTGATCGCGACGCCGGTCGGCACGCGCGGCGTCGTGAACGTGCGGTTGCTCGTGCGCGCCACGCCGGCGGCGCTCGTGGCCACGGCGCGGAAGTTGTAGCGGGTGTTCGGCCGCAGGCCGCCGATCGCGGCGCTCACCGAGACGGTCGAGGTGCCCGCGCCGATCGCCTGCGGCGGCGTGCGGGTGCCGTAGGACGTCGAGGTCCCGTACTCGAAGTAGACGTTCGTCGCCAGCCCGCGCGGGTTCACGCCCGCGTTGAGCGTGGCCGTGGTGCCGGTCACGGCCGTGGCGGCACGGCTGGACATCGACGGCAGCGAAGGCGCGCTCGCGGTGCGGAAGGTGCGGTCCCCACCGGTCACGGGGGTGCCGCCGGCCTGGTTGGCCACGATCCGGTAGTGGTAGGTGGTGTTCGCCGACAACCCGCTGAGCTGCGCCCGGGCGGGGACGTCGGCGCTGCCGCTGCCGGCGTCCACGTCGGGCGTGGTCAGGCCGTAGGAGGTCGAGGTCCCGTACTCGAAGCGGTAGGTCGTCGCCGCTCCGTTCGGGTTCACGACGCCGGTGAGCGCGGCCGAGCCCGTGGTCACGGACTCCGCCGCGCCGGTGGACGCGGTCGGGGCGGCCTGCGCGGCGAAAAGGGCGCTGACGAGAAGGGCGGCGATCTGCATGGCAGGCGTGTGAACACGCGGCCCGCTTGAATGATGCGCCATGCCGAAGACGCCGGTCATCATCGATTGCGACCCGGGCCACGACGACGCGATGGCCCTGCTGCTCGCGCTCGCGAGCGAAGAGCTGGAGGTCGTGGCGGTCACGACCGTGGCCGGGAACCAGACGCTCGACAAGGTCACGGCGAACGCCATCCGTGTCCTCGACGTCGCCGAGGCCGACCACATCCCGGTCGCCGCGGGTGCCGACCGCCCGCTCGTGCACGACACGGCCCGCGTGGCCGATGAAGTGCACGGCGAGACGGGTCTCGACGGTCCCGACCTCCCGCCGCCGTCACGCGCGCCGGAGCCGCTGCACGCGGTCGAGCTGATGGCGCGCGAGCTGCGCGAGCGTCCGCTGACGATCGTCGCCGTCGGCCCGCTGACGAACGTCGCGCTGCTGATCGCGATGTACCCCGAGCTGGTCGAGAGCATCGAGGACATCGTCGTCATGGGCGGTGCGATCGGGCTCGGCAACGTCACGCCCAGCGCGGAGTTCAATATCTGGTGCGACCCGGAGGCGGCCAAGCGCGTCTTCGAGTCCGACGCCGACGTGACGATGATCGGCCTCGACGTCACGCATCGGGCCATGCTGAGCGCGGCGCGCGCGGAGCAACTGCGCTCCACCGGCCGCGCGGGCGCGGTCGTCGCCGATCTGCACGCGTTCTACCGACGGTTCCATCTCGAGGTCTATGGGCATGACGACACCCCAGTGCACGATGCCCTCGCCGTCGCCCACGTGATCGACCCCCAGATCCTGCGCACCGCGCAGCTCAGCGTCGAGCTCGACGTCACCCAAGGCCCCTGCCGCGGGCGGACCGTCGTCGACCAGCTGCGCCGCACGGACCGCCCCGCCAACGCGCACGTCGCCGTCGACGTCGACGCGGACCGCTTCATCGACCTGTTGACCGGACGGATCGGCTCGCTGGCGTGAGCGCCGACTACCCCTTCCTGCGCCGGCTCGGCGCGTTCCCGGGCCGCCACGGCCGCACGGAGTTCCGCGTCTGGGCGCCGGACCCGACCGAGGTCCTGCTGCGTGCGGCCGGTGCCGATCACGCGCTCGACCTGGTCGGGCACGGCATCTACGAGGCCGTCCTGGACGTCCCCGCCGGTACGGACTACGAGTACGTGATCGACGGCGAGCCGCTGCCGGACCCGTGCTCGCGCTGGCAGCCACAGGGCCTGCGCGGCCCGTCGCGCGTCTTGGACCCGGAGGCGTTCGAGTGGACCGACAACGCGTTCCGCACGCCCGGACTGCACGACGCCGTCATCTACGAGCTGCACGTGGGCACGTTCTCGCCCGAGGGGACGTTCGCGGGCGCGATCCCGTACCTGCAGGGCCTGGCCGAGCTGGGCGTGACCGTGCTCGAGCTGATGCCCGTGGCCGAGTTCCCGGGCGCGCGCGGCTGGAGCTACGACGGCGTCTACTTGAGCGCCGCCCAGTCCTCCTACGGCGGCCCGGAACAGCTGCAGAAGCTGATCGACGCCGCGCACGCCGCGGGCCTGGCCGTGATCCTGGACGTCGTCTACAACCACATCGGCGCCTCCGGCAACAAGGCCGTGCTCGCCTACGGCCCGTACTTCACGCACAAGCACGAGACGCCCTGGGGCGCTTCCCTCAACGTCGACGGCGAGCACTCCGACGCCGTCCGCGAGTGGGTGTGCCAGAGCGCGGAGCAGTGGATCCGCGACTTCCACTTCGACGGCCTGCGCCTGGACGCGATCCACGCCATCGTGGACTCCAGCCCCGAGCACCTCGTGGCCGAGGTCACCCGCCGCGTGCATGCGATCAACCCGGGCGCGCTCGTGATCGCCGAGTCCGGCATGAACGACCCGAAGGTCATGCGCGTCCCGGAGCTCGGCGGCTACGGCTGCGACGCCGCCTGGGCGGACGACTTCCACCACGCGCTGCGCGTCCTGCTCACGGGCGAGACGCAGGGCTGGTATGAGGAGTTCGACTCGATGGAGCTCCTCGCCAAGGCCTTCCGGCGCCCGCACGTCCACGACGGCAACTACTCGACGTTCCGCAAGCGCCGCTTCGGGGCGCCGGCCTTCGATGTGGGCCCGGAGCACTTCGTCGTCTTCTCCGCCGATCACGACCAGGTCGGCAACCGCGCGTTCGGCGACCGCCTGCCCGTGGAGACGCGCCCGCTCGCGGCGTTCTGCACGCTTTTGTCACCCTTCACGCCGATGCTCTTCCAGGGCGAGGAATACGGCGAGCGGGCGCCGTTCCAGTTCTTCACGGACCACATCGACCCGGAGATCGCCGACGCCACGCGCGAGGGGCGCCGGCGCGAGTTCGCCTCCTTCGCCGCGTTCGCCGGCGAGGAGGTGCCCGACCCGCAGGACCCGGAGACCTTCCAGCGTTCCAAGCTGACGCGCGAAGGCGAGCCCGCGGGCCTGCTGGAGCTGCACCGCGAGCTGCTGCGCGTCCGGCGCGAGCTGCCCGCGGGCGATGTCGAAGACGTGACCTTTGACGAGCGGGCCGGCTGGCTCGCCGTCAAGCGCGGTGACTACACGCTGCTGGCGAACTTCGCCCGCGCGACCGTGCATGTGCCCCGAGAGCAGACCGAGGAACTAGTGCTAGCCACCCACGAGCCCACGCTCGAACCAGGATTCGTCGTCCTCCCGCCGTTGTCCGGAGCGCTGGTCCGCTGATGGAGGTCTGGCCCGGAGCGCCCTTCCCGCTCGGTCCCACCTGGGACGGCGAAGGCACCAACTTCTCGATCTTCTCCGAGCACGCCGAGCGCGTCGTCCTGTGTCTGTTCGATTCCAGCGACGCGGAGACGTGCGTGGAGATGACCGAGCGCACGTCGTTCAACTGGCACTGCTACCTGCCGGGCGTGCACCCCGGCCAGCGCTACGGCTACCGCGTGCACGGCCCGTACGACCCGCAGTCCGGCCATCGCTTCAACCCGGCCAAGCTGCTGATGGACCCGTACGCGAAGTCGATCGAGGGCCCGATCCTGTTCGACAAGGGCAACGTGCACCCGTACGACCCGCAGGGCGGCGAGGACGACGACCTCACCCCGGACGACACCGACGACGCGGCCGCGATCCCGAAGTGCGTGGTGATCGACCCGCGCTTCGACTGGCAGGACGACCGCCCGCCGAACACGCCGCTCGCGGACTCGGTGATCTACGAGACCCACGTCAAGGGCTTCACGATGCAGCACCCGGACGTGCGCGAGGACCTGCGCGGCACCTACGCCGGCCTGGCGTCCGACGCCGCCGTGGGTTACCTGAAGGACCTCGGCGTGACCGCGATCGAGCTGCTGCCCGTCCACCACATCGCCGACGAGTCCTTCCTCGCCGACCGTGGCCTGACCAACTACTGGGGCTACTCGACGATCGGCTTCCTCGCGCCGCACTCCACCTACGCCGCCACCGGCAAGGCGGGGCAAGAGGTGCGCGAGTTCAAGGGCATGGTCAAGGCGCTGCACAAGGCGGGCATCGAGGTCATCCTCGACGTGGTCTACAACCACACCGCCGAGGGCAACCACCTCGGGCCGATGCTCTCGTTCCGCGGCGTCGACAACGCCGCCTACTACCGGCTCGTGCCCGACGACCTGCGCCACTACATGGACTACACGGGCACGGGCAACACGCTCAACGTCATGCACCCGAGCGTGCTGCGGCTGATCATGGACTCGCTGCGCTACTGGGTGATCGACTGCCACGTGGACGGCTTCCGCTTCGATCTGGCCAGCGCCCTGGCCCGTGAGCTCTACGACGTGGACCGCCTGAGCGCGTTCTTCGACGTCATCCACCAGGACCCGGTGCTTTCACAGGTGAAGCTGATCGCCGAGCCGTGGGACGTCGGCCCGGGCGGCTACCAGGTCGGTAACTTCCCGGTGCTGTGGTCGGAGTGGAACGGCATCTACCGCGACACGATGCGTGACTTCTGGCGCGGCGAGGCGCACGTCGGCGAGTTCGCGAACCGCCTGACCGGCTCCAGCGACCTCTACCAGGACGACGGCCGCCACCCGTTCGCGTCGATCAACTTCATCACCGCCCACGACGGTTTCACGCTGCGCGACCTGGTCTCCTACAACGAGAAGCACAATGAGGCCAACAAGGAGGACAACCGGGACGGGACCGACGACAACCGGTCCTGGAACCACGGCGTCGAGGGCGACACCGACGATCCCGAGATCAACGCGCTGCGCGAGCGCCAGCAGCGCAACTTCCTGGCCACGCTGATGCTCTCCCAGGGCACGCCGATGATGCTCGGCGGCGACGAGTTCGGGCGCACCCAGGGCGGCAACAACAACGGCTGGTGCCAGGACTCGGAGATCTCCTGGTTCGACTGGACGCTGATCGAGAAGAACGCCGACCTGCTGGCGTTCTCCAAGAAGGTGATCGCGCTGCGGCGCGCACACGCGGTGTTCCGCCGGCGGGAGTTCCTGTTCGGGCGCGAGGTGGAGGGCTCCGGCCTGCCCGACGCGGCCTGGTTCCGCGCCGACGGCGAGCTGATGAAGTCCGAGGACTGGGGCGGCTCCCCGCCGGTGGTCGGCCTGTTCCTCAACGGCGAGGAGATCGCTTCGCCGGACCTGCGCGGGCGCCAGGTGCTCGACGAGTCGTTCCTGCTGCTGTTCAACGGCGGGCACCAGGACACGGTCTTCACGCTGCCGGACGGCCAGTTCGGGGACGCGTGGACGGTCGTGCTGGACACGTCGCGGCCCGAGGTCGAGCCCGGTGACGAGTCGCTGGACGCCGGGGTCGATCTGGACCTGGTCCACCACTCGCTCGTGCTCCTGCGCCGGGAGCAGCCGTGACCGAGCTGCGCGCGACCTACCGACTGCAGCTCGCCGGCGACTTCGGGTTCGCCGCCGCGCGCGAGCTCGTCCCGTACCTGGCGGAGCTCGGCGTCTCGCACGTGTACCTGCCGCCGTCGTTCCAGGCTCGCGAGGGCTCGATGCACGGCTACGACGTCGTCGATCCGGGCTCGATCTCGAACGAGCTGGGCGGCGAGGCCGAGTTCATGGCCCTGGTCGAGGCCGCGCGCGAGCACGGGCTGGGCGTGATCCTCGACATCGTCCCGAACCACATGGCGACGGACGAGAAGAACCGCTACTGGAGCGATCCGGAGCTCAAGACCAAGTTCTTCGACATCGACGAGCAGACGGGCCGGCACCGGCGCTTCTTCGACATCGACCACCTCGCGGCGGTCCGCCAAGAGGACCCGGAGGTGTTCGAGGAGACGCACCGGCTGGCGCTGCAGCTGGTCCGCGACGGCGTTGTCGACGGGCTGCGGATCGACCACCCGGACGGGCTCGCCGACCCCGCCGGGTACCTGGAGCGGCTGCGCGAGGGCGGCGCCGAGCACGTGTGGGTGGAGAAGATCCTCGACCCGGGCGAGCCGCTGCGCGACTGGCCGATCGAGGGGACCGTCGGCTACGAGTTCCTCAACGACGTCGCCGCGCTGTTCGTCGACCCGGCCGGCGAGGCGCCGCTCACGGACCTGTGGGTGGAAGTGAGCGGGGACGACCGCCGCTTCGGTGAGCTCGCGTTCGAGGCCAAGCTCGAGCAGGCGCGGACGGCGTTCGCGCCGGAGGTCGAGCGGCTGCTGCGCGAGGCGCCGGAGCGCGTGGCCGGGCTCGAGCGCGCGCTCGCCTCGCTGCCGGTGTACCGGACCTACGTGGAGCCGTGGTCGGGGAAGGTGACCGACGAGGACCGGCACGCGGTCGCCGAGGCCGGGCTGCCCGCGTCGCTGGCCTCGAAGCTGCTGCTCGAGGTGCCGGGCTGGGAGGCGTTCGTGACGCGCTTCCAGCAGACGACGCCGCCCGTGATGGCCAAGGGCGTCGAGGACACGGCGTTCTACCGCTACGCGCGGCTGCTGGCGCTCAACGACGTCGGCGGCGACCCGTCGCGCTTCAACGTGAGTGTCTCGGACTTCCACCGCGGCAACGCGGAGCGGGCCGCGCGCTTCCCGAACAACCTCCTGGTCACCCAGACGCACGACACCAAGCGCTCCGGCGACGTGCGCGCGCGGATCGGCGCGCTGGCGGGGATGGCGGATGAGTTCGCCTCGCACGTGCAGAACTGGCTGTCGGTCTGCCGCTCTTTGACGTCCGGCGGCGCGCCGACCCCGGTCGAGCAGCTGTTCATCTTCCAGACGCTGCTGGGCGTGTGGCCGATCTCCGAGGAGCGCCTGGAGCAGTACCTCGAGAAGGCGATGCGCGAGGCCAAGCAGCACACGACCTGGGTGGAGGTCGACTCCGAGCACGAGGCGGCGGTCCAGCAGTTCGCCCGCGCGCTGCTCACGCACCGCGACTTCCTGCGCACGTTCCTTCCGTTCCAGGAGCAGGTGGCCGAGGCCGGCGACCGCGCCGCGCTGGGCCAGCTGGCGCTCAAGCTGACCGTTCCGGGCGTGCCCGACATCTACCAGGGCGACGAGCTGCTGTGCCTGTCGCTGGTCGACCCCGACAACCGCCGGCCGGTCGACTGGGACGAGCGCCGCGCGGCGCTGGCGAGCGAGACGCCGCCGGCGAAGCTCGAGCTGATCCGCTCCGCGCTCGCGTTGCGTGCGCGGCGCGCCGAGGCGTTCGCGGGCGCGTACGAGCCGGTCGAGGCGGGCGAGGACGTGGTCGCGTTCACCCGCGGCGGCGAGGTCTTCGTGGCCGCGCGGCTGCGTGGGGAAGGCGAGCTGCCGCGCCCGGACGGCGCGTGGACCGAGGTCTTCAGCCGCGACGGGCTGTTGCTTCTAGAACTCGACTAGCTTCATCGTCACCTTCGGCTCGCGCTGCGAGCGGATCACGATCGTCACGAGGACGGGCTGGGCGGCGCCCGGCTCGGTGATCGTGATCTTGATCGTCGTGCCGACCTTCAGCGCGCGCGTCGCGAACCGGCCGAGCGAGACCGTGCCGCGGGCGTTGCGCTTGGTGAAGGAGCGGGCCGGACAGCCCCGGGCGCAACGCACGGAGATGGTCGAGCCGGCCTGGACGCGCTCCAGCCGCAGCCGCAGCAGCCGCGTGCTCGTCCGGGTCGGGGTCTGCATGTCGTAGGCGAGCCGGGCCTGGCCCGGCTTCGGGTCCGCCGTCCGGCGCGAGGACGGGCGCGGCGTGGGCGTCGGCGTCGGCTGCGGGCCAGCGGTGGCGGCCGGGGTGACCGCCGGCGTCGGGTCGACCGTCGGCTGGGGCTCGACCGTGGGGTTCGGCGTCGCCGTGGGCGGTGGATGCAGGCCGGTCGCGCTGATCGTGGCCTGCTGCGGCGGCCCGTTCCCCGTGACGTGCACAGTTGCCTCGCTGCGCGCGACCGTCGTGGCGCGATAGCGGACGCTGAGCGTGCACGCCGCTCCGGGCGCGATCCGCGCCGGGCACGGTCCGCCGACGAGCGTGAAGTCGCCCGCGGGCTGGAGCTGCACGCTGAGGCCGCGCAGCGCGAACACGCCGGTGTTGGTGATCGTCAGCGGCCGCTGCGCCTCGCTGCCCAGGACGTGCTCACCGAAGCTGAAGGCCTGGACGGCGAACGTCGTCGCCGGATCCACGCGGGTGGTCACCTCCTGCGGCTCCGACGTGACGAGCGGCTCGCCGTCCCAGCCGACCGCCACCGCCTTGATCCGCACGTCGCCGTCCCCGGCCACGGTGAAGGTCGTCGTGCCGCTGCGCGGGGGGAAGACGGTGCTGCGGCGCACGAAGTCGGCGTCCTGCGGACCCTTCACGTGCAGCTCGAGCGAGTGGACCGCCGCCGGGAAGCCCGCCAGCGCGTGCGTGACCGTCACCTGGTCGTCGCGCACCACCGGCGGGGCGAGCGTGACGAGCTGCGTCCGGTTGGGGAGCACGTGGAGCCCGTCTGCGCGGCTGATCAGGGCGTCGGGGCGGACGTCGCCGTCGAGGTCGCCGAAGCCCTGCACCACGCCGTCCAGCAGCGGATGGTTCACGGGCGCACCGAGCTCGCCGCCGAGCACGCCGGGAAGGACGGTGACCGCGTCGGCCGTCTTCGTCCCGACATCCAGGCGGCCGTCGCCGTTGAGATCGGCGATCAGCAGCCGCCCGCCCGTGCCGCCGAGGTCGTGGCTCACCTCCGGCCCGAAGTCGGGGCCGGGGCGGCCGTGCCGCACGAGCAACAACCGGCCGCGGCGCAACACGAGGTCGCCGCGGCCGTCGGCGTCGATGTCGCGGAGCATCGTCTCGTCGCCCGGGGCCACGGGGTACGCCCACGTGCGAGGCGGCCCGAGCCCGCTGGGCGTCCCCGGCAGCAATGACGCCGAGCCCTGCGCGTGGAACGCGATCAGGTCCGTGTGGCCGTCGCCGTCGATGTCGCCCGCGGCCAGCTTCTCCGCGTCCGCGGCGGTGAGGAGCTGCTCCCACGCGTAGCTGCCGTCCGGCTGCGCCTCGCCGACGCGCACCGTGTCCTGCGCGTACAGCAGCTCGGCCCGGCCGTCGCCGTCCGTGTCGGCCACCACGGGCTCGTCCGGCGGCGCGGCGACCAGGGCGGACACGAAGCCGCCGCCGGGCTGCGCGTGCAGCGCGTGCAGCTCGTGGTGAGCCCACACGACCAGGTCGGGACGACCGTCGCCGGTCAGCTCGGCGACCCGGACCGTGTTCGGCGCGGATGTCCCACCGGTGACATACGGGCCGGCGCTGTCGTAGGTGCCGTCGGCCTGGGCGAGGTGCACGGTCACGCCGCTCACGCGCGCGGCCACCAGGTCCTGGCGCCCGTCGCGGTTGAGGTCGACGATCGCCACGGCGCCCGGCTCGATGCCGAGCGGCGGGAGCGCGGGGCCGAAGGCGGGCCGAGCGGCGTGGGCGGGAGCCGCGCCCGCCAGGCCGGCGAGCGCGAGCAGCAGCGAGATCCGTCTCGGCATCGACGCGCGACGCTAATCCATGGCGCGCGCGGGCGTCAAGGCGCGCTACGCGGCCGTGATCGTGGCCTCGTAGCGCAGCGAGTTGCGGCCGACCGAGTAGAGCCCGTACGTGCGCAGGGTCGTGTCGCCGTTGGCGTCGAACCCATAGGTGCCGAGCACGCTCTGGCGGTTCTGGACGGTCGGCAGCCAGCCGAGCAGCCCGGCGCGTGTGCCGCCGCTCGCGTTGAGCCCGTCGAGGATCAGCTTCATCGCCTCGTAGCCGTACACGTAGTACGGGTCGCGGTTCCCGAAAGCGGCGGGCGGGGGCACGGTCGCGACGGTGACGAACGTGCGGCGCTCGACGCTGCGCGGCAGCGGGTCGACGAAGCCGGACTCGGCGACGCCGTCGGAGCCGAACAGCTGCATCCCGCGCAGCGCGCTGGAGCGGAACAGCCGCACGGCGCCGTTGGCGGTGATGCCGGTGTAGGCCATGCAGTCGGCCTTCGCGCGGCGGATCGCCGTCGGGGCGCCGCGGCTGATGCGGCGGTTGGCGACGACAGGCAGGCCGAGCCGCGCCGCGGTGGCGACGACGTCCGCGTTCATGCCCTGGCCATACACCTCGCCGTCGTGCACGAGCCCGAGCGCCTTGCACCCGCGGTCGCGCATGGCGGTGACCAGCGCGGCGGCCTGCACGTGGTCGTTGGGCACGATGCGGAAGTAGGTGCGGACGCCCGTGGGGTAGTACTTGCCCGGCTCGCCGCGCTCGATCGGCGTCGTCAGGCCGTTGTAGGTGTTCGACGGGCTCACCTGCGGGATGCCGGCCCGGTTGAGGATCGGGATCGAGAGCTTGCTCCCGCCGGAGTTGAACTCGCCGATGTAGGCGACGGTGGACGCGTCGCGGGCGGCGCGCCGGGCGTTCGCGCGCGTGCGGCCGACGGTCCACGAGCCGGCGCGGGCCGTCGCGTTGTTGAGCGTCGTGAGCCGCACCGGCTTGCCCGCGGCGGTCCCGCCGGCCTCGCGCAGCGCCCGGCGGGCGCCGTCGTTGACCGCCGTGGTCTGCACACGCGAGGCACCGCTCAAGGGCAGGCTCGAGTACACCGTCAGCTCCTGCGCCGACGCTGCGGAGGGGAACGCGCCAACGATGAAGAACGCCGCAATGATCCGCTTCATGGTGCGCACGCTCGTACCCGCGCGCTCGTACAATGGAACGCGATGGACCGCAGTGCCGCGGAACGCCTGGTCAAAAAGGATCTCGACGCCGCGACCGGGCTGGGAAAGCCGATCTCGAGCCGTGCCCGGCTGTCGCAACGCTCGGTCGAGTCCTACCTGAAGGCGGGCGTCAAGCCCCGCTGGATGGAGCGGATCGCCGAAATCGACAATGCGATCGCCCACCAGAGGCGGCGCTTCGCGCGCGCCCACAAGCACCTGCGCGAGGAGTCCGAAGGCGACGAGGCCGCGTTCGCGCAGCGCTGGACGGAGTTCGCACAGCGCGCCCGCTTCGACGAGCTCAACGAGCTCATCCAGCAGCACAACGACTGGTACCCGATCGAGCGCGACCTGCCGATGGACCTGCGGACCCGCGACTACGTGCTCGTCGGCGGCCGCAACTACCGGCGAGAGCCGCTCTCGGCCGAGTGGGTCCTCCAGCAGTTCCCGGCTAGTCTCCACGACTAGTGCGGATTCTCACCCTCTCCTGGGAATACCCACCCATCGTGGAGGGCGGCCTCGCGCGCCACGTGCGCAAGTTGTCCGAGCAGCTGGTGCGCGACGGGCACGAGGTGCACGTCGTCACGCGCGGCGGGGGTCGGCTGGCCGAGCATGAGGAACGTCACGGGGTGCACGTGCACCGCGTGCGCGAGCCCGAGTTCCCCAAGGACGACTTGGACGCGTTCATCGCCTGGGTCGACCGCATGAACGAGGACATGCTGGCCGCGGGCGCCGAGCTCGGCAGCGGGTCCGATCTCGTCCACTCGCACGACTGGCTGGTCGCCGCCGCGGCCCGGCAGCTCGCGCGCAGGCGCCGCATCCCGTGGCTGGTCACCATCCACGCCACCGAGTACGGCCGCCACCAGGGCTGGGTGAACAAGCACCCGCAGTCCTACATCCACGGCGTCGAGAAGCGCATGGCGCGGGGTGCCGACCGCCTGATCACCTGCTCGGCGTTCATGCGCGCGCAGGTGGCGGAGATCTACGGCGTGCCGCGCACCAAGGTCACCGCGATCCCGAACGGCATCGACCCGACCGACCTGCAACCGGTCTCCGACCTTCCGCGCCTGCGCGCGATGTTCGCCGCGCCGGACGAGAAGCTCGTGATCCTCGTCGGCCGGCTCGTCCACGAGAAGGGCTTCCACCTCGCGCTGGACGCGCTCCCGGGCCTGATCCGGCGGGTCGGCAAGGTCCGCTTCCTGATCGCCGGCTCCGGCACGGCGGAGGCCGAGCTCAAGGAGCAGGCCGAGCGGCTCGGGCTGATGGAGCACGGCACGTTCATCGGCTGGACGGGCGACGATGTGCTGCACTCGCTCTACCGGATCGCGGACCTGTGCCTGGTGCCGTCGATCTACGAGCCGTTCGGGCTGGTCGCGCTGGAGGCGATGGCGAGCGGCTGCCCGACGATCGTCGCCGACACGGGCGGGCTGCGCGAGGTCGTCCCGCGCGGACGGCGTGCCGGGCTACGCTTCCGCGCCTCGTCCGTGCGCTCGCTGGAGCGCATGGCCCAGCAGCTGCTCACCGACGACGAGCTGCGCGACCGGCTCGTCGCGGAGGCGAGCGAGCACGTGCTGCGCTTCGACTGGGCCGACGTCGCGCGCCAGACGGCTGCGGTCTACGAGCGGCTCGTCGCGTCGCGCACGACGGCGTAGGGCTCCACCGTCGCCCCCGCGGGGATGTCCGCCCCCGCGCAGAGCACGGCGTGCATGCCGATCCTCGCGCGCGCGCCCACGCGCACGAGCGCCTTGAACTGCGGCTGGGCGTTGACCGGCCGCTCGACGTCGGCGAACGTCGGCGCCGAGCCCTCGATCGCCGCCCAGTCGCCGATCAGCGCTCCCTCGCCGATCTCCACGCCCGCGTGGGAGACGACCACGGCGCGCTCGCCCACGCGCGCGCCCGCGCCGACCTTGACCGTCCCGGCGTGCGCCGAGATCCGCGCTTCGGGTCCGATCTCGACGCCCGGCCCGAGGACCACGCGCGCGCCGCGCGCGACCTCGATCCGCGCCGTGCGATGGATGCGGGCTCCGGGACCTACGGAGACCCTTCGCACCGCGCTACCTTGTCCGGCATCGAAGGCTTGAGGACTGCAGAGAAGCACGTCGGCGAGACCACGCTCGTAGAAGTGCACGGCGAGCTGGACTGCTCCACGGTCCCCTCGCTGGAGGGCCGGATGGACGCCGTCCTGCACGACGGCCACGGTCCCGTCGTGCTGGATCTGCGCGAGCTGCGCTTCATGGACGTCTCCGGGCTGCGCCTCGCCGTGCGGCTCGAGGCGCGCGCGCAGCTGCACGGCGTGCCGTTCTCGATGCTCGAGGGGCACGGGCCGGTCGCCCGCGTCTTCGAGCTCACCGGGATGCGGCGCTTCGTCGGCTGAACCGGCACCTGCCTGACCTTACCGGCGTGGATTTGCATCCACGCCCATTGACTTCTCAAGCGCCCTTAAAGAGCATGCGAGGCCGCCAGTGTTCCGCGGTCACGGGTATGGGGTGAGGGTTCCGGAGGGACGGTGCCGCGGCCGTCCTGAGTGGAGGGGCAGTTGATCAAGAAAGCAATGCTCGCCGCGGCGGTGGCCGCGGCGACGGTGGTTGCGGCTTCGCCCGCGACCGCGGCGCCGCCTGCGCCGCTGGACCCGCAGAAGTGGTCCTTTCAGGACAACCTGACGTGGGCCGACTACAAGCCGCTCCCGGGCCCGAACTACGCGGACCCGAGCATCCAGCCGACGGTCAAGAAGTGGCGCGTCGCGCTGCTCATGTTCGACTATCCCGACAAGTCGTTCACGATCTCCGAGCCGGCGGGCTCCACCATCTATGGCACGCCTTCCGCGCTCGCGCACAGCATCCCGCGCGCCGAGGTGCCGAAGTTCTACGGCGACTTCTTCAACACGCCTTCGGCGCTGAACAACTTCCAGACCATCAACCGGTACTGGATGGAGAACTCCTACGGCAAGTACGGCGTCGAGCTCGTGCCGTTCGGCCCGTTCAAGCTGCCCAAGAAGTCCTACCAGTACCACCTCGGCAGCGGCTTCCAGCAGCCCGCCGACTGCCCGAACCCGACCAACGACCCGGCCGAGCGCTGCTACTCGTCGTTCCTGCCCGGGCAGACGCAGGGCCGTGCCGAGTTCGACTACTTCACGGCGGCGCGCACGGCGTGGGAGCAGAACGTCCCGGCGGCCACGCGCGCGACGTTCGACAACGCCTACTTCGTCTCGGCCGGCCAGGACGAGAGCGCGACGTGGCAGGAGTTCGGCGAGATGCGCTTCACCGGCCCCGAGGCCGTGACCGACCCGTTCGGGCCCAAGCACATCGATCCGCTGCACGCGCGCGGCAACTGGGCCTCGACGCGCTACATCCCGTGGACCTCGTGGGCGGCCGCCTCCAACATCTGGCCCTCCGCGAACCAGAACGTCTCCACCGAGGCCGAGTCCTCGGGTATGGCGGTGTTCGCGCACGAGCTCTCGCACAACCTGGGCCTGCCGGACAACTACAACAACCCGTTCCAGGCGGTCCCGCAGCGCACCGCGGGCGGCATGTGGGACATGATGAGCCGCGGCTCGTTCAACGGTCCGGGCGGTCAGCACACCCGCTGGATGATCCCGCCGACGCAGGGCGCCGCGCTCGGCGCGCAGCACGGCATCCGCAACAAGCAGAAGCTCAACTTCGTCGCGCCCGACGACGTGCTGACGCTTAACCGCGGCGGCCTGGCCCAAACCGGCACGATGGTGGCCGAGGTCAAGGCGCGTGAGGTCGCGCCGGGCGACGACCTCGCGGGCGTGCGCGTCGTGCTCAACGACGGCGGCGACAAGAACCCGGTGTGCCGCTACCAGGAGAACCCGATGTGCGAGGGGCCCTGGTACACGATCCAGAACGGCCAGGAGCGGATCACCCCGGGCTTCGACGACTACACCGTCGAGGTCGTCCAGCAGATCGGCTCGGACTCCTTCACGGGCGGCTCCGGCGTGCTGATCGGCAAGAACAAGACGCAGAGCTCGTCCTGCGGCTCGCCGAACTTCAACTGCCAGACCTGGTACATCGACGCCAACCCGCAGGACATCAACCAGGTCGACTACGTCAAGGCCGACGGGACCGTGGTCAAGGCCACGCTCGGCGACGAGCGCCAGACCAACGACGGCACCTTCCACGCGGGCGTGAACTCCGGCTCCGAGTACGAGTTCAAGGCCTCCAACAACCAGCTGCACTTCTACATCCTCGACAAGCGCGTGGATGCGGAGGGCGTCAACCGCTACAAGATCGGGATCCGCTCGCTGGCCGGGACCGGCCCGCAGACGCGCGGCGTGTCGCTCTCGCCGGCGACCAAGGGCACGGCCGAGGGCCTGCCGACCTGCACGTTCTCGCTCAAGAACACGGGCACCGCGGCCGATCTGCCGGCCGGCGTGCACCCGACGGCGGAAGTCGCCAAGTACTTCAACAGCGATATCTACCGCCTGACCGCGACCTCGAACACCACCGGCTGGACCGCGCACCTCAAGAACGCGCTGGCCACGGCCGAGTTCGGCCAGTCGGTCGACGTCCCGGTCTACATCGACAAGGTCGCGGGCGCCCCGGCCAACGGCTCGGTCACCCTCACGGCCACGTCGGAGAGCGACCCGTCGAAGACCATGTCGACGACCTGCGCGTTCGGTGCGGGCGACACCGTGGGCGGCACCGTCCCGGCGACGCTGGCGCTGAACCTCGGCACGGCGGACTTCGAGCCGTTCACGCCGGGCATGCAGAAGGACTACTACGCCTCGACGGACGCCAAGGTCACGTCGACCGCCGGCGACGCGACGCTGAGCGTCGCCGACCCGAGCACGACCGCCGCCGGCCACCTGGTCAACGGCGCGTTCGTGATGCCGGAGAAGCTGCAGGTCAACGCCGTTCGCGGCGCGACCTCGAGCGACGTGTACGCGCCGCTCGGCAGCGCAGCGACGTCCCTGCTGAGCTGGGACAACCCGGTCTCCAACGACGAGGTGACGGTCGGCTTCAAGCAGCCGGTCAAGGCCAACGACGCGCTGCGTACGGGCACGTACGCCAAGACGTTGACCTTCACGCTCTCGACGACCAACCCGTAGACGGGTGAGGGTGGGCCCCGGCGTGCGCGCCGGGGCCCGCTCGTGCTAGGCGGCGATCCAGAGCGCGTCGTGGCCGAATGCCACGCGCGAGGCCAGGCCGTCGCCGGCGGCGGTGATCAGCGCGTCCTCGACCTCGTCCGGCTTGGGCGGGAACTTGTCCTCGGCGCACACCATGGCCACCTCGGCGGTGGTCAGGCCGTCCGGGAACGCCTTCAGGACCTCGACGACGTCGGTCGCGGGGGCGCGACGGGTGAGGCTCGTGTCCAGGTTCGCCACCAGGACGTCGTAGGCCTCGAACGACTGGTAGCCGCCCGCCTCGAGCGTCGTGGAGCCGTTGGAGAGCTTCAGGCTCGGCGCGGTGTAGCGAACGCGGCCGTCGGTGTTGGCGTGCTTGTCCTGGAACTCGGTGGGCGAGCCGGCGGCGGTGCGCGCCTCGTCCTTGTCCTGTTCGAAGAGGGTCTCGGTCTCCGGGGCCTGCGCGGCGGCGATGATCGCGTCGGGGTCGATCCCGGGCACCCAGTCGATCGCGGCCCGCAGCGCGCCGTAGTCCTCCAGGAAGAGGTTGGAGGTGAACTGCGCGAGCTGCAGCGCGCGGAACACGGCGTACTCACGGTCCGGGTTCAGCCGGCGCGTGGCGACGACGACGCGGCACATCGGCCACGTCCCGTGCACGCGCTCGCGCGGCTCGGTGGAGAACGGCATCCCGCGCCAGCGGAAGTTCCGGAACCCGCGCGCCTGGCCGGGCCCCGTGTAGCCGCGCTCCTCATAGACGGAGCCGGCCTCAGTGAGGCCGATCATGACGTGGCGCCATTCGAGCTGGTCGCCGTAGCGCCACTTCAGCGCGGCGAGGGCGGGAGAGGCCGACCAGGCCCACGGGCAGCCGGGGTCGGAGAAATGGGTGACTTGGAGCGACACCTACGAAAGGTTAGTCGAGGAGTGGTTGCGCGATGAATGAGTTGCGCTGCGCGCCCGGCGGGATGGCGAAGATGGCGCTGCCGCGGTGCTGCGTGTGGGCGTGCAGCGCGTCGTGCTCGGCGAGCCGCTGCATGAGCGGCGTGAACTGGCGCCGCGGGTCAGCCATGAACGCGAGGAACAGCAGACCCTCGGGCGTGTCGTAGCCGCGCCGCAGGATCGCGACGTGGGCGGTGCGCGGCGCGGCGACGCGGATGTGGGCGTCGGGCGGAAGCTGGTCGAGGATCGGCGCGTCGAAGAGGCGCGTGCCGGTGAGCGGCGCCCCCGTGCGCTTGTCGCGGCCGATGATCTGCTCCTGCTCGCCGTCTTTGAGCGTGTGCCAAGTCGGCTGGACGTGGATGTCGCGGACGACCAGATACGTGCCGCCGACCATGCCGGTGTGGTCGTTGCCCGTCACCCACACGTGCCGGTCGAAGTCCCGCGGGCGCTTAAGGTTGAGCGTGCCGTCGTGGAATCCGAGCGCGCCTCTTCCGCGGCGGGCGCCGCGCCGCTGCCAGCGTGGCCTGAGGCCTTCGAGCGGCTCGGGCGGGTCGTCGGCCTGGATCAGGACGGCGAGGTCGCCGCCGCAGCGACGCGGGTCGAGGGCGTCGCCGTGGAAGTGGGGAAGCGGCTTCAGGCGCGGGCTCGGCAACACGGCCGGGCCGAGGCCGAGCGTCACCGTCTGGCCCTGGGCGTGCCGGGTCTCGGCCTCCTTCGTCCAGTGCTCGAGGACCTCCCGCGGGTCGGCGCCGTCCAGGTCGTACGCGGTGAGGAGCGCGTGCGTCAGGTGCGGCGTGACGATGCCTGGCTGGTGGGGGCCGTAGACGCTCGGCGGAGCGTCGTCCGGGCGGTACGTCCAGCCCGGGCCTCGTTGCGCGATCGGCACGCCCTTGCCCCAACGTCGCTGCACGGTTCCATGGTGGCGCGCAACTCCCGCTCGTAGCGAAAATCCGCGCGATCGCCGTCCGACGCGGCCCCTATCGTGGCGCCTCCCGTGACGTACGAGATCGACGCTCCCCCTCGCCCTGTGGCGAGCCGCTCCCTGCCGTCCTGGCCCACCACCCGACCGTTGCGCAAGTGGCAGCAGGCCGCGGCCGCGCAGGTATTCGAAAGCTCCAACGAAGCGTTCCTGGCGTCCGCGACGCCCGCCGCCGGGAAGACGACGTTCGGCCTGCACGTCGCGCACCGGATGCTGTCGGAGGGGCGCGTCTCGCGTGTGGCGGTGGTCGCGCCGACCACGCACATCTGCCGCCAGTGGGCGCTGGACGCGGCGCGCTACGGGATCAAGCTCGAGCCCAACCGGCCCAACAGCGCGGGGCCGGAGCCGCGGGACCGGCACGGGATCAGCGTCACCTACGCGACCGTCGCGGCGGGGAGCGAGGTCCACCGGCGGCGCTGCGCGGAGCGGCCGACGCTGCTGATCGCGGACGAGCCGCACCACATGGGCGAGGACGCCTCGTGGGGGCAGTCCACGGTGAACGCGTTCCGGGACGCGCGCTTCCGGCTGCTGCTCTCGGGCACGCCGTTCCGCTCGGACAACTCGCCGATCCCCTGGGTCACGTACGACGACGAGGGCGTCTCCTCCGCCGACTACGACTACGGGTACACGCAGGCGCTGATCGACAACGTCTGCCGCCCAGTCACGTTCCACACCTACGGCGGCGAGATGGAGTGGGTCAGCGACGGGAAGGTCCGGCGGGCCGGGTTCGACGTCGTGCTGCCCGCGCCGGAGGCCGCGCGCCGGCTGCGCACGGCGCTGGACGCCGACGGCGACTGGATCACGCACGTGCTGCGCGACGCGAACGACGAGCTGCTGAAGATCCGTGCGGGCGACCATCCGAACGCGGGCGGGCTCGTGGTCGCGATGGACAAGGAGCACGCGGACAAGCTCGCAGGCCGGCTGGCGCGGATCACGGGCGAGCGGCCGGACGTCGTGCACTCGGACGCGGCGGACGCGTCACAGCGGATCGCGCGCTTCTCCGCGGGCAGCGAACCGTGGCTCGTGAGCGTGCTGATGGTCTCCGAGGGCGTGGACGTCCCGCGCCTGCGCGTCGGCGTCTACGCGACCAACTCGCGTACCGAGCTGTTCTTCCGCCAGGTGATCGGGCGCTTCATCCGCCGCACGCCCGAGCCCAAGGACCAGATGGCGCACGTGTTCCTGCCGTCGGACCCGCGCCTGAAGCGGCTCGCGATCGCGATCGAGGAGGAGCGCAACCACGCGCTGGTCTTCGAGTCCAAGAGCGGCGAGGAGGTCGAGCGCGGCGAGCGGTCCGAGACCAAGGAGCCGTTCAAGGCGCTGTGGTCGAGCGCCCGGCGCGACGACGAGGTGCTGCAGACCACGAAGCCCGGCGAGGCGCTGCAGCTGTTCGCCGACCCCGAGCCGGAGATCTCACCTGCGCTGGCCGCCTTCACGCGTACGCCGATGGTGGCCGCCGCGCCGCCGGAGCCGGAGACCTCGTTCGAGCGTCGCGAGCGGCTGCGCGCGGAACGCCACAACCTGGTGGCGCTGATCGCGCGGCGCGACAATGAGCCTCACAGCAAGGTCAACGCGTGGGTGAACCGCGAGGTCGGGGTCAAGTCGGTGGACAAGGCGACGGACGAGCAGCTCGAGAGGGCCAACAAGCTGCTGGAGCGCGAGCTCAACCGCAAGAAGTGATGCAAGCGCTCCCGGACTGGCCGGAGAAGACGGTCACGGTGCTGTCGACCGGGTCGGGAGCGCCGCACGCCATCCCGGTCTCGACGGCCGTCCGGCGCGGCCCGCGCGAGCTGGCGTTCGCGCTCGCCCTACGGCGGGAGTCGCTGGCGCGGCTGCGCGAGGACGCGCGCTGTGCCGTGACCATTCTCGCCCAGGGCCTCTCGATCACCGTGCACGGCCGCGCGACCGTGGAGCGCGAGCTCGAACGCATCGCCGTGGTCCGCGTGGACGTGGAGTCCATCCAGGACCACGCGAGCCCGCGGTTCGAGATCGACGCGGGCGTCGCCTGGCACTGGACGTCGGAGGAGGCCGCTCAGGGCGACGAGGAGACGCGCAACGCGCTGTGATCCGGGCCGCCGTGTTCGACTTCGGCGAGACGCTGCTCAGCGAGGAGCGCGCGTGGGGCGTGTGGGCCGAGTGGGTCGGCGTCACCAAGCAGGAGCTGTTCGCGGCGATCGGGGCGACGATCGAGCTACGGGCGCCGCACGTGCACGCGCTGGAGCTGTGCAAGCCGGGGTTCGACCTCGGCCAGGCGTTGGCGGAGCGCGAGGCGCTCGGCATCCCGCGCCACGAGGAGCTCTACGACGTCTACCCGGACGCCGAGGCGGCGCTGGACCGGCTGCGCGCGGCCGGCCTGCGCGTGGGGGTCGCGGGCAACCAGCCGTCGGGCGCGGAAGCCGCGCTGGGCGCGATCGTGATCGGCCCGCGCGACTTCATCGCCACCTCGACCGACTGGGGCGTGTCCAAGCCGTCGCCGGCGTTCTTCGAGCGGCTCGCCTACGAGCTGGGGTTCCCGGCGGAGGAGATCGCGTACATCGGCGACCGCGTGGACAACGACGTCGTGCCCGCCGCGGCGGCCGGCATGTTCGCCGTGCACCTGCGCCGCGGGCCGTGGGGGATCGTCCAGGCGGCGTGGCCCGAGGCGGCGAGGGCGCGCGCTTCGGCCGCGAACCTCGGCGAGGCCGTGGACGCGATTCTCAGCCCTGGGCGGTAGGCACGACGACCAGCTCGGCGAGGTTGACGTGCGCGGGCGCGGCCGCCGCGTAGAGGATCGCCTCGGCGATGTCGCCCGCTTCGAGCGTCTTCATCTCGCGCAGCCGCTCGAGCTCGGCGATGCCGGCCGGGTGGCTCATGTCGGCGCCGAGCTCGGTCGTCACGATGCCCGGCTCGACCGTCTTCACGCGCACGCCCCGCGGGCCGTACTCGGCGCGCAGGTTGCGGGTGAGCTGGGCGACGGCGGCCTTGGTCGCGCCGTACACGGCCCAGTTCGGGAACAAGAGGTGGCTGGCCACCGAGCCGACGTGGATCAGGTCCGCCCGCCCACCTTCCGCGGCGGCGGCGAGCAGGTCGTCGGCGAACACCCGGCCGGTCCGTACCAAACCGCGGAAGTTGAGGTCGATCATCCGCTCGAACTCGTCCTCCTCGGCCTCCTCGAACGGCGCGCCGAGCATCACGCCCGCGTTGGCGACGACGAGGTCCACGCGGCCGAGCTGCTCGTGGACCGTGTCCGCGACGCGCTGCGCCGCCTGCGGGTCCGACAGGTCGGCGGTGACGGCGAGCGCGCCGTCGAGCTGCTCGAGCCGGTCCGCGCGGCGTGCGACGGCGGCGACCTTCGCGCCCGCCTGGACGAAGCGCTGCGCGGTGGCGGCGCCGATCCCGCTGCTGGCTCCGGTGACGACGGCGATGCGGCCTTCAAGTGACTTGGTCATGGCGATCAAGGTGCTGCCGCGCCCGCCGCTTAGCCAGAGCCCCGGCGACCCTGGTAGTGCCAGGGCCACCCTCGCCGGCGTGGAGCGCGCTAGGTTCGAAGCCGTGTCGGAGAACCGCATCGGCGACTTCCTGCGAGCGAGGCGCGAGCTGGTCCGGCCCGAGGACGTCGGGCTCGAGCCCGGCGCCCGCCGCCGCGTTCCCGGCCTGCGCCGCGAGGAGCTGGCGCTGCTGGCCGGCGTGAGCGCGGACTCTACGTGCGGCTCGAGCAGGGCCGCGACCGCCACCCGTCCGAGCAGGTGCTCGAGGCCCTGGCCCGCGCCCTCCAGCTCGACGACGACGCCACTGCGCACCTCCACGACCTCGCCCGCCGCGACGGTCCCCGCCGCCGCGCGCGACCCCGCGTGGAGCGCGTCCGGCCGGGCCTGCTGCGGATGATGGACGCCTGGCCGAACTCGCCCGCGTTCGTCATCGGCCGCCGCATGGACGTGCTGGCCGCCAACCGGCTCGCCGGCGCGTTGAACCCGGTGTGCGCCGCTGGCGGCAACATGGTCCGCACGCTCTTCCTGGACCCGGAGAGCCGCGAGCTGTACCCGCACTTCGACAAGGTCGCGGACGAGACCGTCGCCTCGCTGCGCGCCTCCGCCGGCGCCGACACCGACGACCCCGCCCTGTTCGAGCTCGTCGGCGAGCTCTCCTTGAAGAGCGCCCACTTCCGGCGCCTGTGGGCCCGCCACGAGGTGCGTGCCAAGACCAGCGGCGAGAAGGTCATGCGCCACCCGCTCGTGGGCGAGCTGACGGTGACCTACGAGACCCTGACGGTCAACGGCGCCGCCGGCCAGCAGCTCGTCGTCTACCACGCCGAGCCGGGCAGCGCCAGCGAACGCGCGTTGCGGTTGCTCGCGACGATGACCGCCGAGGCGCCGCGAACACCCGCGCCGAGGGTGCGCCGCGCGGCGGAGCGGTGACGAACCTCGCCCGTGGAGCGAGGTGCGTCGCGCGCGCTCGGGTCGCGAGCGGCGCCCGCCGCCGACACGGCGGGCGCCTGACCTCACGGACCGAGTTGATTAGCCGACCGGCGCGGCGGCGGGAGCCTCGGCGGCGGGGGCCGGCGTCTCCGCGGCCGGCTCGGGCTCGGGGGCGGTCTCAACCGGGGCTTCGGCGGCCGGCTCGGGCGTGGGCGCGGTCTCGGCGGGGGACTCGGCGGCCGGGGCTTCATCGGCCGGCTCGGGGGCCGGGGCGGTCTCGACCGGAGCCTCGGCGGCCGGGGCCTCGGCGGCCGGGTCGGGCGTGGACGCGGTCTCGGCGGGGGCTTCGGCGGCCGGCTCGGGCGTCGGCGCTGTCTCGACCGGGGCTTCGGCGGCCGGCTCGGGCGCGGGCGCCGTCTCGACCGGAGCCTCGGCGGTCGGGGCTGCGGCGGCCGGCTCGGGCGTGGGCGCGGTCTCGACCGGGGCTTCGGCGGCCGGCTCGGGCGTGGGCGCGGTCTCGACCGGGGCTTCGGCGGCCGGCTCGGGCGTGGGCGCGGTC